>NZ_CP183837.1:7242500-9599576 GCF_048572725.1 Streptomyces boninensis | reverse complement strand
GTAACCCGGTGCTGATGGAGCGGATCGCCTCGCTGTGCGGGGCGGGGGTGCGGGTGCGGGGCAGCGAGGAGTTCGGGCTGCCCGCGCAGGGCAAGGAGGCCTATCTGTTCGCGTTGCTCGGTTACCTGTCCTATGCCGGGCTGGCAGGGAACGTGCCGTCGGCGACCGGGGCGTCGGGGCCGGTGGTGCTCGGGTCCTTCACCCCCGGTGCCCAGCCGCTCGTACTGCCGCCGCCGGACCGGTGGGCGCCGCAGCGGCTGCGGGTGGTCGGCGGGCCGGACTGACCGGCGGACCGGCGGACCGGCGGACCGGCGGACCGGCGGGTCGGCGGGTCGGCGGGTCGGCGGGTCGGCGGGTCGGCGGGTCGGCGGGTCGGCGGGTCGGCTGACCGGCTGACCGGCTGACCGGCCCGGGCAGGCGCCGGCCGACAGGGCGGGCGCTGCGAGGCGCCGGGTGTGGCGGGTGTGGCGGGTGTGGCGGGGCGCCGGGGTGGGGTGGGTGTGGCGGGGTGGGGTGGGTGTGGCGGGGCGCCGGGGTGGGGTGGGGGCGGCTCGACCTGGCCGGGCGTTCCCGCGCCCAGATGAGAAGCGGGACACGCGGGCATGGCGCAGTCTTCCCCTCATCCCCCGGCGGCGCCCAGGCTTTGCGGAGGCCCAGGCTTTGCAGCGCCTGTACCCGGCCGGCTGCGCTCCGGGCCACCCGTGCCGGCGGCCGAGTCGGCAAAGGGTGCTGCCCGCGCGGCGATGCTGTCCCGCTGCGGCGCCGGCCGGGCACGTGGCCGCACAGGTAGTTCCGCACAGGTAGTTCCGCAGCCGGCTGCGGAACTGGCCGGGGGCGGGACTTTCGGCCCCCGGCCAGGCTGCCGAAAGGGCGGGCAGCGGGCGGGACCTTGGGCCTCAACCCCGGCGGGCGGGGCGGGTGAGTGATCCGGGCCACCCCGGCGAGCGGGGCGGCGGGGCAAGACTGGGCCCACCAGACCGAGACATTTGTCCGGTTTGTCCTTGTTTTCTGCCCCGAGGATCTGCCGTGAACGACAGCAACGACCGCTCCCGCACCGTCCACACCTGCACCGGCGGTGAACTCGTGCCCGGCGACGTACTGCTGGACGCAGACGGACAACGAAACGTGGTCACCGGCAGCATCCCGGACGGCCCCGAACACATCGAACTGACCCTGCGGCCGCTGGCCGGCCGCACCCCCTTCCACCGCCGGATGCGGCGGTTCGCCACCGTGGACGTGCTGATGGAACGGGCCGGGACCGGACACCCGCAGCCCGCCGGACATCCGCAGCCCGCCGGCACCGTCTCCCCCGCACCCTCTGCACCCCCCGCACCCCCCGCACCCCCCGCACCCCCCGCATCCCCCGCAGCCGCAGCCGCAGCCGCCGCCGGAGGCGGCCGGGCCCGGGGGCGGGGGCGGCGCGTCGTCGTCACCGGGGTGGGGGCCATCAGCCCGCTCGGCGGCGACGCCGCCAGCACCTGGGAGGCGCTGCTCGCCGGCAGGTGCGCAGCGCAGGAGATGACCGGCGAGGAATTCCGGGAACTGCCGGTGAAGGTGGCCGCCCCGGCCGCGGTGGAGCCCGGCGAGATGCTGCCGCGCAGCCAGGCCCGGACGATGAACCGCTCGACGCAGTTCGCCGTCCTCGCCGCACGCGAGGCCTGGAACGACGCAGGGCTTACGTGCGCCCACGCCGACCCCGGCCGGGCCGGGGTCAGTGTGGGCACCATCATCGGCGGCGCCCCCGTCATGGTCGACGCCCACCGCTCACTGGCCGACAAGGGCGCCCGGCGGGTCTCCCCCCACACCACCCCCATGCTCGTCCCCAGCGCGTCGGCCGCCCACATCGCCATCGACCTCGGCGCCCGCGGCGAGGCCCGCACCGTCGTCGCCGCCTGCGCCTCGGGCACCGAAGCCATCGGCCAGGCCATCGACCGCATCCGCGACGGACACGTGGACGTGATGGCCGCCGGCGGCACCGAAGCCGTCATCACCCCCGAAATCATGGCCGGCTTCGCCAGCATGCGCGCCCTGTCCCCCGCCCCCGACGGACCGCAGCACGCCGCCCGCCCCTTCGACCGCCACCGCGACGGCTTCGTCCTCGGCGAAGGCGCCGGCTTCCTCATCCTCGAAGAAGAACAACACGCCCTCGCCCGCGGCGCCCGCATCTACTGCGAAGCAGCCGGCTGGGGCATCAGCGCCGACGCCCACCACATGACCGCCCCCGACCCGGAAGGCACCGGCATCACCACCGCCATCCGCAAAGCCCTCACCGACGCCGGCGCCACCGAAGCCGACGTCCTCCACATCAACGCCCACGCCACCGCCACCCCGGCCGGCGACGCCGCCGAAGCAGCAGCCCTGAACACCCTCTTCACCCCCCACACCATCCCCGTCACCGCACCCAAAGGCGCACTCGGACACCTCCAGGGCGCAGCCGGCGGCGTCGAAGCCGTCGCCACCGCCCTGACCCTCCACCACCAACTCATCCCCCCGACCGCCGGACACACCCACCCCGACCCCCACCTCGGCCTCGACATCGTCACCACCCACCCCCGCCCCCTGCCCCCCGGCCGAGGTCTCGCCCTGTCCAACTCCTTCGGATTCGGCGGCCACAACGCCGTCCTCGCCCTCCGCCACCACACCACCTGAAACCCCCACCTCAAGCCCGGAGCCCGGAGCCCGGGCCAGGGCCAGAGCCGGGGCTGGAGCTGAAGCTGAGACTGAGGCCGAAAGCGAAAGCTGACGTTGACGTTGAGGTTGAGGTTGAGGCCGTGCCCCGGACTGCGGCAGGCCCGGCGCCGCCATACCCCCCAACCCACACCCCGCACACAGAACCACGGAGCCGTGGCACCACCTGGGTACGGCGGCCGTGCCACGGGCCCGGGCCAGGCCGGGGCCGGACCCCGGTGGGTGAAGGGGACGGCTCGGCCGGGGAGCTGAACCCGGTTGCGCCGGGAGAGGGGACGGGGCGGCCGGGCCGGGTACAGCAGCCCGAGCCCGACGGCACAGCCCTGCCCCCCGAGGGACAGGGACCCGAGGAACAGGGACGTATGCGAAAGGGCCCGGGGCCGCAGCACGGACCCCGGGCACAGCCGTGCCGCGCAACACCCGGGCGCAGGGGCACGACGGGTGCGCCGCGCCCCCGCCCCAGGTGTTGCGCGTTCAGGCGGGCAGGTCGACCAGGCGGGCGCGGTGGTGGCCGGGGGTGCCCAGGGCGAGCTGGTCACTCTTGGCCCGCTTGAGATACAGGTGGACGGGATGTTCCCAGGTCATGCCGATACCGCCGTGCAACTGCAGCACCTCCTCGGCCGCATGCACCGCCGCCTGCGCACAGTAGGCCACCGCCACCGCCACCGCCGCATCGTCCGCACCCTCGGCCAGCGCGCCCGCCGCGTCCCGGCACAGGCCCTGGCCGAGACCAGCTCCAGCCACAACTGCGCCATCCGGTGCTTGAGCGCCTGGAAACCGCCGGCCCGGCGCGCGAACTGCCGCCGGACCTTCACATACGCCACCGTCTCCGCCAGACACCACCCCACGACGCCCACCTGCTCCGAAGCCAGCAGCCCGGCACCCGCCAGCAGCGCCCGCTCCACCACCGCCCGGGCGGCGTCCGCACCGGCCAGACGCGTGCCCGGCGTGCCCCGAAGGACCACCCCGGCCAGCGGGCGGGTCAGATCAAGAGGGGTCTGCGGCTCCAGCCGGGCACCCCCGACCGCAAACAGGCCGCCGGCGGCCGGCACCAGCAGCACATCCGCCGCCGCGTCGGCCACCCTGGTGCAGCCGCGCATACCAAGCGGTTGCTTGGCAACAGGAAACAGTCACGGAAACAATGCCTGGCCTCCTGCTGCCGGATGACCCCACCGGACACGCCGCCAAAGGGCGGGCAAATCGGACATCGAGGGTCTAGATTCCGGGGCGATCACCCGTCGCCGCCCGGACCGGAGGCCCGCCATGCCGCACCCGCCGCACCGCACCAGAACACGCCTGCTCGCCGCCGGCCTGGCCGCCGCCGCCCTGACCACCACCGGCTACGGCGCGGCCCAAGGACAGGAACTGACCAGCGACCCGGGCGGCACCACCGTGCTGCTGCTCGGGCGCGACACCCGGGCCGGGCTGTCGGCGGCCGAGCAAAGGCGCCTGCACGCCGGCGGACAGGGCTGCGACTGCTCCGACGTCATCATGCTGATGCACCTGTCCGGCAACGGCCGCCGGGCCGGCGTCCTGTCCATCCCCCGCGACGTCTACGCACCCCGCCTCGGCAGAAAAATCAACGCCGCGCATTCGATCGGCGGCCGCCGACTGGCCGAGCGCACCGTCGAGGACCTCACCGGCGTCGACATCGACACCGTCCTGACCGTCAAATTCGCCGGCTTCGAGAAGATCGTCGACGACCTCGGCGGCGCACAGGTCTGCACCCGCCGGCCCCTGCGCGACCTGCAGTACACCGGCCTGAACCTGCCCGCCGGCACCCACCGCCTCGACGGACAACAAGCCATCGCCTACGCCCGCTCCCGCCACAACACCACCAACGGCGACATCACCCGCATCCGCCGCCAGCAACGCCTCACCTCCGACCTCGCCGGCCGCATCATCGACACCGGCGACCTCCACGACCGCCGACGCCTGGAAAAACTCGCCGCACAACTGGCGAAATCACTGCACACCACGCCCGGCAACAGCACGAAGGACCTCCTCGAACTGGGCTGGAAAGCACGCAACCTGAAGCTGGAGAACGTCGAATTCGCCACCCCGCCCATCGCCGACCTCGGCGCCACCGTCCCCGGAGCCGGCTCGACAGTGGCCCTCCACCGGCAGCACGCACAACGCATGTTCCACACCATGCAAAACGACAAACCCCTCCACACCGCCGAAACCCGCCGCGGCACCAACGCCCTGGAACAAGACACCCGCACCACGGCCGGCACCCGCTTCGGCTGCGAAGGCAGCCCCACCCAACCCACCACCCCATAAACACCAACCGCCACCAGCCGCCGCCGGCCCCAGCCGGCCGATGCGCCGGCGGTCCGAGCCGGCGTCCTCCAGGTTCTTGCGGGACGCGAACGGTGCGCTGCGGCCTTCGGCGTGACGTGCAGGTGCGTCCGGCCCGGACGTCCCTCCCGGCCCTACGGATGCATAAAGCGGCTACTTGAGTTCATACGGGAGACATCCGACAACACTCCTGGAGTCCGGCCGCACCCGTCCCGCAGACCGGAAAGTCATGAGCCGCCCTTTGACGAAGCACGGCATCCACCTGGCACTGGTCACGCTCGCGGTCATGGGTGCCGGTGCCTGCGCGTCGTCCGCCACCACACTCAAGCAGCCCTCCGCCACCCGAGCCCTACCGGCAGATGAGTCCGCATCGCCGTCGGCACAAGACGAGCCGTACGCCGAAGAGACCCGCTCCACCCGCCTGCTGCGCAACCGTGAAAGAGCCGAGGAACGGCTGAGTGAGATCAAGGACAGGGGCAACGCGATGTCCGATGTCTCGGTCAGAGGGATCAGTGTCAAGCACACCGGCGACGACCTGCGCGCCGGCCTGGTCCGGATCAACAACAGCTCCGACGAGAAGGCCTTCTACTCAATCCAGGTGAACTTCGTCGCCGCACACGGCAACGTGGTGGACACAGTCTTCATCGGACAGCAGGACATCGAACCAGGCGAACTCGTGGACAGACACGCACTCAGCAGAGAAGCCGCCGACGCCAAGGGCCGGCCCACCGTGGCCAAAGCCCAACGAGACTGAACACCGGCAAGCCCCCGCAACAACCACACCAAACCCCCGGCCGACCGGAACGCCACGGATGGCCATGGACGGCCATCAGGCGCATCCGCGCCCACCGCAGGCCCGCGCCCGCCCGACCCGGCACCGACCTGCACGGCCCGCCCGCCACGACCACCCACCAGCCACCCAGATCCACCCCCACCCCCGCCGACCCCGCCAACCCCGCCAACCCGGCCGACCCGGCCAACCCGGCCGACCCGGCCGACAGGGAGACCGGGTCGGCCGGCGGCCGGCGGCCGAACAAGCGGACCAGGGCGGCGAGCCCGGGCGGCGAGCCCGACGACGGCAGCCGTCCCCACCCGCATCCGGATGGTGCCCGCAGCGGCGGCCCCGACCAGCCACCACCTCACACCCGGCCCCAGCACAAAGAACGCCGCGCCGCCCGCCCGGCGCACGGGCAATCACCGGCCTACCCGACGGCCGTCCCCACCAGCACAGCCAGCCGCTTCACCCCAGGCAGGCAGAGACGACCACCCACTCAGACAGGCAGCCCCACCAGCACCACCGCCGCGCCCGATGGGTGGCCCCGGCGCCGTCCAGGCCCTCCGGGACCAGCAGCCCCGCAGCCCCGATACCGCGGGCCAGCACCATCCACAGCGCCGGATCACACGGGCCGCCGGCAGCCTCCGTACGGGTGATCACGACGACGGGATCGCACCCGGCGGCCAGCAGCGCACGCACCGCGGCACGCAGACCCTCCTCCGCCTCCGAGCACAGAACAAAACCGGCACCAACCACCGCAGCCACCGCAGCCGCCGCAGCCGCCGCGGTCATCGCGGGAGGTCCTTCCAGGCGGCGTCCTTGTCAGCACGGGGCTCAGCCGGCAGACCCAGAACACGCTCCGCAACAACATTGAGGAGGATCTCCGACGTGAGCTGCACCCCGTTTCGTAGCGTCCCTGAAGCCAGGTCTATGATCTTGGCGTAAGGAGACACACGAGCAAGTGCCAGCACCACGGAAGTACCCCGACGAGCTCCGCGAGCGTGCCGTCCGCGAGGTCCGCACCAGCGGACGCCCGGTCGCCCATGTCGCCAAAGACCTCGGCATCCACAAGGAAGCCCTGCGGCAGTGGGTCCGCCAGGCCGAGGCGGACAGCGGCGACCGCGATGACCGGCTTACCAGCGCCGAACGCGACGAGCTGAAACAACTCCGCAAGGACAACGCCGAGTTGAAGCGGGCCAATGAGATCCTGAAGGCCGCTTCGGTGTTTTTTGCCCAGGAGATCGACCGTCCCCGGACGAGGCCGAGCAGGTGATCGACCACCTGAAGGAACGCGGCCTCGGGGTCGATCCCGTCTGCCGGGTGCTGGACCTGTCGGTCTCGACCTATTTCGCCCGCAAGCGGCGCCCGAAATCGGCCCGCCGGCTGCGCGACGAACAGCTCATGCCCATGATCGAGGAGATCCACGCCGAGTCCGGCGGCACCTATGGGGCCCGCCGGATCACCCGCGCGCTGCGGCGCAAGGGCGTCGAAGCTGCCCGCTGCACCGTCGAGCGGCTGATGCGCGAGCTGGGCCTGGAAGGCGTCATCCGCGGCCAGCGGCGCCGCACCACGATCCCCGAGCCGACCGCGCCGCGGCCGCCGGACCTGGTCGACCGCGACTTCACCGCGGACCGGCCGGATCAGCTGTGGGTGGCGGACATGACCTACGTGCGGACCTGGTCCGGCTGGGCGTATGTCGCGTTCGTCCTCGACGTGTACTCGCGGATGATCGTCGGCTGGCAGATCGCCGGTCACATGCGGACCGAACTGCCGCTGGACGCCTTGGAAATGGCGCTGTGGCGCCGGAGGATCAAGACGGGTTCCGGTCTCATACATCACAGCGACCGCGGGTCGCAATACGTATCAATTCGATACACAGACCGGCTCACCGACATCGGCGCCTCGGCATCCGTCGGGTCCGTCGCGGACAGTTACGACAACGCCATGGCGGAGGCGCTGAACGGCACCTTCAAGGCCGAGCTGATCGAGATGCAGGGCCCCTGGCACGACGTCCACCAGGTCGAGCGGGCGATCTTTCGCTGGGTGACGTGGTACAACGAGGAACGGCTCCACTCCGCCCTCGACTACGTGCCACCCGCCGAGTACGAGGACGCCTTCTGGCGAAGTCAGGAAGCCACCCAGCAGTCCGCCTGACCAATCAAGTCCGGACGCTATGAAACTCGGGGCAGCTCACTAGCTCAACTCCAGCTCGGCGAGGCCCGGTACAGCGGCTTGTAGGGAACAGGCTTGCCAGTGAGTGCGTCGAGCAGAACGCGATCGCCTACGGGGCGATCCAGCTTGACTGTCACCGACCGCGTCGTCGCCTGCTTGGTGCAGAGACCGCTCTTGTCCCGGTTCTTCACGGAGGGCGACAGCACCACGGCGCTCGGTGTTTCCAGCGCCGTTACGATGGGTCCCTCGTCGCAGGAGCCGTGCAGGGCAGTTACCGTCACCGAGCGTCCGTCTACCGAGATCCGCACTAGCCCCCTAAGTGGGAGGCCGGGGACGTTGAGTGCGCGCTTGATCGGGGGCCGGGGAAGTTTCGATGCGATGACAGCAGCCTGCCTTAGGGGAGAATCGTAGCCCTCCAGGGTAAATAGCCAGGCCGGGACCGTCGCCGGTCCGCGGTTGGTAGCCACGCGCATCGAACCCAACTTCGCCCCGGACACTGTGAGATAGGGCTCACCCTCGAGGTGGCCGTCGGCATGTGATCTGTATGAATCATCCGCTCCGACCAGTGGCCGGGTGAGCGATCCGCCGGTGGCCCACGTCACCTTGCCGTTCTTCGGCCAGGTGACGGGCAACTTGCCTCGTAGCACGAAGTTCCGGTCTCGGTAGGCCTGTTCATCGGCTTCGGTGCGCAGGCCGCCCGATGGCAGTTGGACCACGTCGCCGATGGGATGGTAGCCGACGCGCCAGTCGGCGGATGCGGCTGACCCATCCCAGGCCGCGGCAACCTTCCGGGCACGGTGTGACAGCGTCTGCGCATCCCCGCCGGCGCCGCGACTCGCTTGCTGGTTGCCGCCGGATGCCTGCTGACTGCCGCAACCGGCGAGCGCACCCAGGCCGGTGACCAGTGCCGCTGCAGCAACCATGCTGACGGAACGCAATGTCCTGACGCGCATCTGGCCTCCCGGAAGCCTGGCATGGCAGTCTGCCCCGGCCTTGTGACGTGGCCGGGACAGGACGGGTTCCATCAGGTACGGCAGTCGTGACAGTCAGTCGTCAGTAGACGCGCAGGCCACGATCGTTCAGGACCTTCTTGACTGGCATGAAGTAGTTCCGGTAGGTGCCACTGGAGGAAGAGGTGCAGGTTTGTTCACCAGTGCCGCCGGACAGCAGGCCCAGGGCTGTTGTGCTGCGGAGTGCCGGACCTCCGCTGTCGCCTGGCAGGGCGCATACGTCCGACCTGAACAAGCCGTGCACCGTGGTCCCGGACATGTTGACGGTCACGTTCTCGGCGGTGACGGAACCCGTCTTGTCCTGACTGGATACACCGATCCGGTCGATATCCCATCCCACATTTGGCCACTGAGCTTCGTCGATCTGTTTGTAGATGCCACCCCAGTACCTGACGGTTCCGAGGGGGTTGATGCCAGCGGCGTTCGCCCGGATCGTTTGCTGATCGCCATAGTCGCCGCCGAAAGCACGATACGCCGTATACCCAATCTTTGCGCCGTTATATGCCATGCGCCAGTCTTCCGAGTAGTCGCAGTGGCCCGCGGTGAGCGTATAGATGGCCCCAGATGAACTCTTGGTGTTGAACCCGGCAGAGCACTCGTTGATTCCGTTGCCGCCGCGGAGATCGGTAGCCTTGAACGACAGTGTGCTGTTGATCCGCTCGATGCGTACCGCACCCTGGTGAGCAGCCGCCACCTGCTCGATCCGAGCCCGGGCGTCGGCGGGCGCTCCGTCAAAGATTTCAACGGACACCTGATTGGTATTCGTCTGGATACCCCATGCCGTATTGGGGATGTTTCCTAGCTGGTCGAGCTTGCGGTGAACGGATTCGAGCTCAGCCTTGCTGCGGGTTACCATTTTGGTGCCCCCGCCCGCCTCTCGGACGGTCCGTGCGGCAGCCGAGTCGGTGACGGCGACCACGAGACGTCCATCGTTGTAGTACACGCCGCCGGTCCGGTCGTCGCCGAGGTCATGCGCAAGCGCTCGTGCACTGGTCGGGTCAGTGAGGGGCTTCGGGGTCTCCTCGGCAGACGCCGGGACTGTTCCGGCAGCGGCGACCAGGAGCGAGGCGCCTAGTATCTGAGCAAGTCTCTTCCGGTTTTGCTGCATTGTGCGACCTCCAGGGAGCTTTCAACACCAGTGGAATGGCCATGCACATCGAGGTATCTGCGACCTTAAGCGAAGATGCGGCTAATGATGTCTTCGTTGCGAAAAGTGGCAGTTGAGATTCCGTCTCAGCCAAGAGTGCACTCGCCAACTCGGGTGTAGCGGCGCTGCTTGCTTCGGCATGGATCCACCGTTGGGAAGCGATAGCTCCACGAGACGCACTCCTGAGCTGCACGTCTTCCCGGTCGCCGCCGTAACAGTTCCTGCGTACGCGCTACCGGCGCAAACCACCGGCTCGGGCGGCTTCTGGTAACACGTAGCCGTGGACGATGTCGCGGCGTTCGGCGGGACGTCCCTTGCGGCGGGTGAGGCGCCGGGTCATCAGCGTGATGGAGGCCCAGGTGATCAAGGCTTCGCTCATTTCCGGTAGCCGCTCGTGATCTCTACAGTGGCGACGCGCCCTCATGATCCACGACGAGGTGCGTTCCACTACCCAGCGGCGCGGGAGGATGATGAAGCCTTTGGTGTTCGGCGAGCGCCGTACTGTTTTGATGGTGATGTCGAGGTACTGCTTCGCCCAGGGGATCAGGTCGTTCTTGGCATAGGCGGAGTCGGCCCAGACGATGGCGATTTCCGGGTGCAGGAACGCGAGGCGGAACAGCATCTCCCGGGCGATGAGGGAGTCCTGGGCGTCGGCCCCGGTCACCATGACCAGCAGCGCCAGACCGCGATTGTCGCAGATCAGGTGTCTTTTGCGGCCGTTGATGTACTTGCCGCCGTCCCACCCGCGACTGTCCTTGCTGACTGTCTCGGAGGCCTTAACGGACTGGGCGTCGACGACCACGGATGCGGTGTTGGCCGTCTTGCCCGCGGCGAGCCGGATCCGGCGGCGCAGCTGCTCGCGGATGACGGACAGGACGCCGGCGGCGGCCCACCGCCGCGCGAATCCGTAGATCGTCCGCCAGGGCGGATAGTCGGCGGGCATCGCCCGCCATTTTATGCGGTTATCGACCAGATAGCGGATGCCGTCGACGATTTCGCGGCGGGGCCATTTCTCCGGGTCCCCGCCGGTCGGCAGGGTGCTGGCCGGCGGCGGGTGCGCCGCTTGATCAGCGCCCATTCGGCGTCGGTCATGTCGGATGGGTAGCGGGGGTTGCGCATGCGCTGGTGGAGGGACCGGCCCGGGGAGGGTGAGGCGGGGCAGGTCGGGCCGGTCCCTCGTGTCCTTCACCGACGACCGCTGACCGCCGCTACTGGAACTCAGGGTTGGCGATCACGTCGAGGGTGCTCTGCAGCGCCAGCAGCTGGGCTCTGAGGTGGCCCACCCAGCGGCTCTTGGGGAACAGCCGCTCGTGCGGCACCAGGACGCTGCTGATGAAGCTGGACACCTGGGTGTACTTGACCTCGGCCCAGTCCTGCTCCCATTCCCGCAGGTCGTCGGGGTCCTGGCAGAAGTGGTAGCCGTTGGCGAAGGTCCAGCGCAACGGCGGCCAGCCCTTCTCGCCCGCGAGCTCATGGTAGGCGGCCAGCCCGCGAACGATCTGCGACGGCGTGAGCTCGGTGACCACCATCAGCCTCGGCTTCTTCAGCCCGACGGGGGCGGTCTCCATCAAAGCCGTCCGGATAGTGTCGGCGTGGCGCCCGGCTGTGGGCGAGCGGCGGCGGTCGCGCGCTCTCCTGCGAGCGCGTGCCATGGCCTACTCGCCCCGCAGGATCCGGGCGAGGGCCTCATCGACGTCGACGTCGCCGGTTTCGGCCGCGTGCTCGATCCACTCCAGCGAAGCGCGGACCCGGGAGATGTTCTCGGCCAGCAGCGACAATTCCTGCTCGCTCGGGGTCCGTCCGCGCAGGCCGGGAACGACGCGTTTCGCCGTCCCGACGAAGGAATGTCAGGCCCCGACCAGGTCGATGAACTCCGCGGTCCGCTCGAAGTACTGGACGGCAGGAGCGAGCTCGCTGGTGTGCTCGAAGTTCTCGCGGGCCTGCCTGTCGCGCTCGACCTGGGCGTGGTTGACCGAGTGCCGTGCGTGGTCGTCACTCATCGCCTTGAACGCGACGTCGGGACGGTGCGGCATCCGCGTGGCGGCCTCGGCGGCCACCCGCTCGTCGTGCGCCAGCTCCCGGATCGCCTCGACCCGCGCCGGCGCCGGCACCCCTTCCGCCACCGCCGGACGCTGCAGCAGATCCGCCGCCACCTGCGCGGCGACCTGGTCATCGGCGGCCAGACCGTGGATCGCGGTCACCTTCTCCTGCACCGACACCGGGTTCGTCACGTTCCAGCCGGCCGCCCGCTTGGCCGCGTCCTGGGTCCAGCGATGCTGCCCACAGTGCTCGTTGAACGGCGGCTTATGGATCAGCTCGAACCGGTCACCACACCATCAAGATCCGGTGGATGTCCAGCGACACCCCCGCCACCCGCTGCTCAGGCGGCCAATGGGCGGCGATGTAGCGGTAGTTCATGACGCTGGACGCTGCGACACCGACATCGTCCGCGAACCGGCCCAGGATCTCCTCGACCGACTGCACGTCCTCGCCCAGCGCGGCCCTCGCCCCGCCTCTCGGCTGCAGGAGCTCTATCTCCAAAGAGTTGTCACCTAGTTTGAAGTGCGTGTCCCGCTCGGTCTCGACCAGGAGCTTCGACTCCGCCACGAGCTGCTCGTAGCGCTCCTGCGTCACCTTGCCGACCATGGGTGGGCATCACGATCACCACCAGTCCGCAGGGCCCGGGGCGGCGGGATGCCGGCGTCAGAACCAGGCCCGCGATAGCGCCAGCGTCGACCTGCCGGAGATCGAACACCAGACCTGACGGATATTGACCGGTTCTGGACTCAATCGGACGAACTGGCCGTTCGCTCAAGCGTCAATTCGACGCTTCGGCGAACGCATTCCTCCGCCGGTACGAAGCCCTCCCGCGGCACTTCGCCGAGCAGTACACCGCATTGCTGCGGTGGTCGACGCCGGCGACCCATACGGTCTGGCAGACCGGACACACCCGGCGGCCATCGCCGTCCCGCTCAGCCGCGGCCCGTCGCCGGATCCGCCGTACATGACGCCACTGCCTGGCCCGACACGCCGCCGAGCAGTACACCGCCCGCGGCGCGGCCCTCAGCTCCAGCGGAGAGTCGCACACCGGACAGCACCGCAGCGGCGGCAGCCCGACGAGCCCGGACACACCACCAGGCTAACGCCGCAAAGAGATCCAGCTCAGGCCTTCAGAAACAGGCTCTAACCGCGGCCGCCGCCGGGTCTCCGGGAAAACGACGGTCGGGACCACGGCGGTGAGGGGGCATCAGGTTGCCCTCGTGCGCTACGGCTCGACGTTGCCGGTGACGGCGGCGGCGGTTCCAGGTGGCGTACGCGGATCAGCCTCAGGCGCAGCCATACGTGCCGCCACTCGTCTTCCTGCTCGCGCGGAATGCGCCGGGCTTCCCACACGGGCGCAGCCTGCCAGCGGAGTTTGGTGCGGGCCTGGTCGTACGGCAGCCCGCTGCAGCCGGCTCGCGGTCGATGTCCTCGACGGTGGGCTCGGGCACCGCGGCGGGGGGCCATTTCGTGGCTGATGCGGTTCGAGCCGCGCCCCGGCCCATGCACGCCGAGCCGAAGCCTCTGCGCCTGACCGGACTCCCTCCTCCGACTCCGGCCGCTCCTGGTCATCGCCCGCTGTTTTCGATCGCCAGCGACGGGACAGATGCTGCCGCATACTATCGCCAGATGAATGACCCGGTAGCCCTGCAGACGGCCGAGACGTCGCCGACCCCTGCGCTCCTACTGCGGCCCTGGAACATGGACGACATTCCTGCCTTGGTCGAAGCCTTCCGAGATCCCGCGATGCGTCGATGGATTCCCGCCGCTACCGCCGTGGCGACGAAAGACGATGCGGAACAGTGGGTGAGGAATGAGCAGGATGGCTGGGCGACGGGCGCGCGATTCGGATTCGCCGTCCTTGAAGCGCAGCCTGACTCCTCTCACGGGCAGTTGCTCGGCGGGGTCCTCCTCAAGGAAGCCGCTGCGGGCAAGGAGTCAGCTGAGGTGGGTTACTGGACCGGCGCACCCGCACGCGGAAGGGGCGTGGCATCACGCGCTCTGGAGGCCCTCACCGGCTGGGCCTTCGACCTCCTGGCGGCTGACGGGCTGAAGCGACTCGAACTGCTGCACCAGGTGGACAACGTGGCCTCGTGCCGGGTGGCGGAGAAGACCGGGTTCAGCTTCGACAGAGTCCTGACTGCAGCACCACCTGCCTTCCCCCTCGAAGGGCATGTGCACATACGGCGGCCAGGTGCCTGATCCCACGACGCGGACACAGAGCCCACACAGGCGGTGACCCTCACGACCACTTCCGACAGGACCGCCAACCCCAGTTACTCCGTCTCCACAACCGGCACCCAGCGCTCAAGCAACCGCGAACAAGCTGAGAAGATCTGGGTCGAGGGTCGCTCGGCGCAGCGGCGGGCCGAGCTTCGTCGCTTTCGGTTCGTCCGTCCGGGCGTCACGGCGCGCCCGCTGATCCATGGCTGCGCAGCGTGTGACGGGTGCTGAGCTGGTTGGCCTCGTGGGTGCCGCGCTCGCGCGGTTCGGCACCTGATCGTGTTCTCGGCGATGGCGCTGGCCGTGGCGCTGGGGCCTGGCGCTGCGCATCAGGCCCAGCGCCACGGCCGCACCCTCATCGGTCGGCATGTCGGCCGCTGCAGCGGCATCCGGCGGCTGCGCGAGGCGGGTGACGACCGCCCGGTGACCCTCGTCGCCCCCAATGACGACCGTCGGCCAGCGCAGCAGGTTCGTGGTCACTTCCTACGCGAGGTCCTCGCTCCGGCTGAGTTCGGTGGCGACCCGCATCCTCTCCGAAACCGGCCGTTCCTCACCCCAGTTCGCGGATCATGTCGATCGACTCGCGCCCGGAGGAACCGGTGGCCGACCCCACCCGCAGGAAGCCGTTCTTCTCGTAGAAGCGGATGGCCCGGGCATTGTCGGTCAGCACGCCGCCCCACAGGATGATCCGCGACCGGCCGAGCCGCCGCGCCACGTCCTCCACCAGCGGAAAGACGGCGCTCCCCACGCCCTGGCCCTGATACGCGTCCGCAAGAGTGATCCCGAAGCGGAGGTCGGAATGCTCACTGAGCCGCACCCCGGCGGCCGCGTAGCGCGCGATGTCGTCGGGCATGATCGCGAGGCTGAACTCCACCAGTCCGGCGACCGCGCCGGATGCCACCTCCAGCACCAGCCGGAGCTTGTCGTAGCGGGCGATGGCGGCGCACAGCTCGCGGGCGGCGGCGAGATCGTATCCGTCGTACGTGCTCAGCCGCCGGGTCTCGGCCGAAAGGCCACCCAGGAAAGCTGCGAGGGCGCGCGCATCGCCGTGCTCCAGCGGCCGCAGCGCGGCCGGCGTCCCGTCCCTCAGCCGCAGTCGCCACGTCAGCAGCTCGGGCTCCGCGGCGATCTCCCCGAGGGTCAGCATCCCCGCAACCTACCGCGCTGGAATGAGGAGCCGCGGCTTCCACGCTGATACGGCCATGACCAGCGCAGGCCTCAAGATCTCGGCTACTTGCAGCCCGACGGGGGTTGGTATCGGGATCCGCCGGAGCTGTGCGGAGTCCACGTCCGGCAGAGCCACGGGCTCAAACCCTTCCGGCCTACTCACCAGCCTTCCTCGCTTTCGTGATCCGACTCGAGATAGGTTCCGTCCTCGAACTGGGCATCGTCGCACCAACCGCAGCCGCCGCACTCGACCTGCTCCGGAAATCGACGAACTCTCATTCATCGAGACCTTCAAAATCGCCGTTTATGCGCATGATGGTCTCTTGGCATTCCCACGGGGTGTATTTGTCCCCGACCTCCAATGTCGGGCCGGATTCCTCGACAGCCCGGACGTCCTTTCCGCGCAGCTTCCGCACGAGGGCGCCTACCCACTTGGGGTACGCGCCCGTTCCGTACTGCAGGCCGCGCTCCAGCGCACCTTTCGCTGGTCGGGGACGCATCCTGCCCCGGAGACGTACCGCGAGCTGCTGTGGTCACAACCGCCCCCCACTGTCCTTGCGCTCAGCCCAAGTCACCTTGAAAGCTACGACGAACGCAAGGACAAGGAATAGTGGCCAGCGCAGTTCTGCCCCGGCCTGCCCCGCCGGACTGCCGACGCCTTGCCGCCAGGCCGGTTCGTCGCGTTCACTGGCCGCGCGCCCAACTCGCAGGCGAGCGCGCAGGATTGATCAGCAGGGGAGACCGCAGTGACCGCACCCACGTCGTCCGCCGCCTGGTCGGTCGGCCACACCGTCGACGGCCGCTACCGGGTCATCGGCGAGCTCGGCCGCGGCGGAATGGGCGTCGTGCACCGGGTTCGGCACCTGGCCTGGGGCATCGACATGGCGGTGAAGAGTTCACGGCCGGAGGTGTTCAGCGGGCGCGGCGAGCAGGACCTGTTCGTCCGTGAGGCCGAGGCGTGGGTGTCGCTGGGGCTGCATCCCAATGTCTGCGCCTGCCACTACGTGCGGGTGCTGGACGGCGTACCGCGGGTGTTCGCCGAGTACGTCGAGGGCGGCAGCCTCGCGGAGTGGATCGGCGACGGCCGGCTCTACGACACGGTCGCGGCCGACCCCCTTGCCCGCATCCTCGACACGGCCGTCCAGGTGGCCCGCGGGCTCGAGCATGCGCATCGCCGCGGCCTCGTGCACCAGGACGTAAAGCCGGCCAACGTCCTCCTCGACGGCGCCGGCGCCGCGAAGATCACCGACTTCGGTCTCGCCCGGTCCAAGGCGGCCACGGCCTCGACGCGGCCCGACGGCGCGCCGGGCGCCAGCGTGCTGGTGCCGGCCGGCGGCATGACCGTCGCGTACGCCTCCCCGGAACAGCTCGCCGGGCAGCGTGTCGGGCGGCGCAGCGACGTCTACAGCTTCGCGGTGCTGGTGCTGGAGATGTTCACCGGCGGCGTGCACTGGTCGGCCGGGTCGGTCGCCGGGATGGCGCTGGATGACTACCTGGCCGATCCGGCGAACCCGGTCGCGGTGCCGCCGGAGGCGGGCAATCTGCTGCGGCGCTGCCTGCGGCCGGACCCGGCCGACCGGCCGGCGTCGATGGCGGACATCGCGGAGGTGCTGGCCGGGATCCACGAGCTGGTGACGGGAGCGTCTTATCCGCGTCCGGCCCCGCGCGAAGCCGATCTGCGCGCCGACGAGCTCAACAACCGCGGGCTGTCGCTGCTGGACCTGGACCGGTCCGCCGACGCCGGCCAGGCCTTCGCCCAGGCGCTCGCGGCCGATCCGCACCACGTCGGGGCCGTGTACAACGGCGGGCTGCTGCGCTGGCGGACCGGCGAGATCACCGATCTGGAGCTCGTCGCCCAGTTGGAGGCGATCCCGCAGGGATCGGCCGCGGACTGGCAGGTACGGCTGCTGCTGGCCCGCGTGCACCTCGAACGCGGCGACCTCGAAGCGGCCGGCGGCCTCCTCGACCACCTCGCCCGCGAACGGCCCGACGACGCCGACGTGCGGGCGGCGCTGCGGGTGGCCGCCTCCGGAAGCGTGGCCGATGCCCGCGGCACGGAGACCCGCGCGCTGGGCGAGCCGTTCGCGCTGCCGGGCCCACCGGTGAAGCTCCTCGCCCGGCACGCGGTGACGGGCTACCTGCCGATCCGGTTCAGCCCCGACGGACGGCTCGCGCTCAGCGGCCACTGGGACGGCACGGTCAGGCTGTGGGACACGGCGACCGGCGAACAGCGGCTGGAACTCAGGGGCTACCGCAAGGAGGTGCTCGGCGTCGACCTCGCGCCCGACGGCTCGTACGCGCTGTCCACCAGCCGCGACGGCACAGTGCAGCTCTGGGATCTCCGGGCCCGCAGGTGCGCCCGCGTCATCCGCACCGTCGCCCATCCGACGGGGTGCCCGATGGGCTTGAGCGCGGACGGGCGTATCGGCGTGTGGACGGGCGCGGACGGCCGCACCCAGGTCTGGGATCTGCGGGCCGGGACCTTTCTGTGGTCGCTCGGGACGACATTCGAGCGTTCGCTCGACGACACGCGCTACGTGGTGAGCGCCGACGGGCGGCATGTGCTCACCGCCGAGGAGGACGGCGCCCGGCTGTGGAACGTCACCGACGGCCGGGGCCGGGTGCTGGCGGCCTGTACTCCGTCGCACGCGGTGTGCTTCAGCCCGGACGGGCAGCTCGCCGCGGCCGCCGGCCGGGACCGGGCGATCCGGGTGTGGAGTGTGGCCGACGGCCGGCAGCTGCGCGGCCTGACCGGGGAGACCGCCCCGGCCGGCCATCTGGCGATCAGCGCGGGCGGGCGCCTGCTCCTGTCCGGCACCACCGGCGAACACACCGTTCGGGTATGGGAGTTGCACAGCGGCCGCTGCCTGCGGACCTTCTCCGCCCAGAAGTACGGCATGCACCACGTGGGATTCCCGCACGCCGACGACCGGTTCGGCAGCTCGGTCGGCGGCCACCCCGAGCTGCCGACGCGCCGCTGGCGGCTGCCCGGCGCCGGATATGCCGCCGAGGCACATGTGATCAAGCCGCGCGAGTACGCCGAGGTCAGCCGGCTCGGTGGCCTGGCCGAGGAGCTGCTCGCCGGAGCACGTCAGGCGATGGCGGACGGCCGCCGCCGGTCGGCCTTCGACCTGCTCACCCGCGCGCGCTCGATCCCCGGATACGAGCGTGCGCCGCAGGTGCTGGACGCCTGGCACGAACTGGGCCGCACGGCCCGCCCCGTGGGACTGCGCGCCGCCTGGTCGCGGCCGCTGGACGCCGGCAACCTCTCCGACGGAGGCATTACCGCGATCGGCGTGGCCGCCGGCGCCCGTGCCAGGCGCGCCGTCACCGGCCAGGGCGACGGCACCATCCGGCTCTGGGATCTGGACAGCGGCACGTGCGTACGCGTCCTCGACGACCACCGGGGCAGGGTGGACGAGGTGGCGCTGAGCGACGACGCCCGAACCGTCCTGTGCAAGGCCATCAAGCCGCTCGCGATCAGCCGGTGGCGGCTGGACGGCAACGCGCACGCAGACCCGTCTCAACTGACGCCCGATTGGGACATGACGCGGACCATCACCTTCACCGGCGACGGCAGGCACGCCTGGTTCGGCAGCGGCGACGGCGTCATCCGCCGATGGGATCTGGACGCCGACCGCTGCGTCGCGACGATCAAGAACGGTGGGGCGGTCAACGTGATCTCCACGTCAGCGGACGAACGCCTCGCGGCGGTCGGCGACACGCGTGGAGTGGTCCGGCTGTGGGACATCACCACCCGAACATGCCTGCAGACCTGGAAAGGCCCCCACCAGCCGATCCTGTCGGCCTGCCTCAGCGCCGATGGCCGCCTGGCCATGTCCACCCACATGGACATGTCCGGCGATAAGCCCAGCGAGACGATCCGGCTGTGGGATGCCGGTACCCATCGCTGCCTGCGCCAGTTCGAGGGGCACAAGGACTGGGTCGCCGCCGTGCGGTTCACGCCCGACGCCCGGTTCGCGTTCTCGGCGGGCCACGACCGGACCATCCGCATGTGGGACGTCGCGACCGGCCGCTGCCTGCATATCCTCGAGGGTCACCAGGAACGCACCAGACACCTGGAGGTCACCACCGACCTGCGCAACCTGATCTCGGCCGGAGACGACGGCGTCCGGCTGTGGGAACTCGACTGGGACCTGATGCCGGGCTGAGTTAGGTGGCCGCACGCGCGCGCTGCCGTACTCCCCCGAGTCCCTTGTGGTCAGCCGCAGCAGTGATCACCAGACCGGCCGCCCACCAGCCGAAGTCAACGACACGGGTTCGGGCAGGTATGTGATGCTCCCTCGCTGGAAACGAACACCTGGAACACCTGGAAGGTCTCGCCCGCTCCCGTCGTCGCTATCGCTGGAGGCTGTCTCACGTGGCTGGCTTCGTGAGGTTCTTGTGGGCCTCGGGCCGTGGCGGGCGCGCGCTGAAGCGCCTGGCCGCCATAGTTGCTTTGCTGCTTTCGACCTCGAGTCCGCGTTGCTCCGGCGGGTGCCGGCAGCGCGGACACGGTGCCTGCTCAGTTCACGCTCAGGCCGTACATCTCGAGGATCTCGGTGATGGGCTGGTAGTACGTGGTGCCACCGCCGCTGCAGCCGCTGCCGCCCGCGATCAGTCCGAGCGCTGTGCCGCCGTCGAAGGCCGGGCCTCCGAGGTCGCCCGGTTCCGAGCAGGCATTCGAGCTGAACAGCCCGGTGACCGTCCCCTCGGGGTAGCTGATGGTGCTGTTCAGCGCCACCACCGTGCCGCACTGCAGCCCTCCGGCGCGGCCGAAGTGACACAGCGGCTCACCGACGTACGGATCAGCCGCTCCGGTGATGTCAACAACGCCGTCGCCGGCGGCCACTTCACCGGGATAGGAGACCGCGGTATTGGTGTAACGCACCACCGCGAAGTCGCCGCCCGGGAAGACGACTCCAGCCGTCACGCCGACCTGTACGGTCCTGGCCGAGTCCGCGTACCAGACGTCGCTCGTGCCGGCGCAGTGCCCCAGCAGCAAGCCGTACTTCTCCCCTGTGCCGTCGTCCGCGTTGAAGCCCACGGTGCACGCGCCGGCCGCGCCGTACAGGACATCGCCGCCTCGCACCACGTTCTGTCGCGGCCCTGCGGTGGCCGTGGGGCTCACGGCAACCAGCAGGACGCCAATCAGGGCCGCTGTCACTGCCGTTATCGACCGGCGGGAAACACGCGCATGCTGGATCATGAATCCCCTCCCAGGCTCACAGCCATCCCATGTATGCAGTGTGCATGCCAAATTGGACATCCGGTAGTGCGAAGAGGACTCCGGTCGCGGCCGGGCTGCCGCCGCTGACCGCGAGCATCATGCCGAAGCCTTGGTCGCCGGTGGCTGGTCAGACCGCCTCGCCGTCGCCGGCGCCTCCCCGAACCGCGCCAGCACCAGCGCCCCCGCGACGCCGACCGCGAACCCCACCACCGCCAGCCAGGCGAGCCCTTCCCGTGTGCGGTCCCCCAGCCACACCACACCCACCAGCGCCGGTCCGATCGTCTCGCCGATCACCAGCCCGGCCGTCGCCGTGGTCACCGAGCCGCGGTGCAAGGCGGAGGTCAGCAGCAGGAAGGCGGCACCGCCGCCGATGAGGAGCGCGTACGTCGCCGGATTGGTGAGCAGGTCCGACGGCGTGAGGGAGTCGATCAGCCGTACCGACACCTCCACCACCCCGAACCCGAACCCCGCACCCGAACCGAGCACCAGCGCCCGCCCTCGCCCGGACCAGCGTCCGCCGAACAGCCCGAGCAGCAGCACCAGTGCGGCGATCGCGAGCATCACCCACTTCAGCGCCGCCGGCCCCGCACGGTCCCCCTCGGCCCCGGACGCCAGCCCCAGCATCCCGAGCCCGGCACACACCACGCCGACCGCGACCCACTCCACCCCGCTCAGCCGCACCCGCAGCAGCCGCGCCGCAACCACACCGGTCACCGCGAGGCTGGACGCGAGCGCCGCCGCGACCGCATAGATCGGGATCGACCGCAGCGCGGTGATCTGCAGCAGGAACCCCAGCCCGTCCAGCGCCAGTCCGGCCAGATACCGCCACTGCCGCAGGGCCCGGAGCAGCAGCGCCGCCTCCCCGCGGGCGCCCCCTGCCGCACTCGCCGCCCGCGCCGCTATTGCCTGCAACACCGTCGCGGTACCGAAGCAGACCGCCGCACCAAGGGCACATAGCATTCCAAAGATCACAAAGTGACTGTAGACGTGGCCCATGACCGCGCACGGTGAAGCCGACGCGGTGAGCGCAGACGCGTCGCCGCCGTCCCCGCATCCCGACATCGGGCAGGCGCGGTTCACCGGTGTCATGGTCCTCACAGTGGCCGCAATGCCGTTGGCCGCGCTGGCGGCGTGGGGTCTGGCACGCCGTCGCAGCACAGGCCAGGTCGTCGGCAACCTGCTGGTGTTCGCTGCGCTGGGATTCCTCGCCCCGCTGCGGTTCGCGGCACTGGCCTCGCGCCGCTGGTGGCGCGCCACGCCCGCCGCGTCGTCGGGTCGACCTCGAGCGGCCCTGGCACCGGAACGCTGAGCTACACGCAGTGCGCCGCTCAGCGGCTGGAGGGCGGGTTCCCGGCCTGGCGAAAGAGCCTCCGCCAGGCGCCGCTTGGCTTCGCGATCGAGCGGGGTGTCTTCGACATGCGGATCTCCGTAGTCGGCAGAGACCCAGGTGTCAACGATGATCGTCAGTTTTGGACCGGCGGAGTACGGGCCGGGCGCGGAACCGTGGATACCCAGCTGCTGCAGCGACTCCTCGCCGAGCCGTACTACCGCCTCCCGGCGCCGAAATCGACCGGCACGGAGCTCTTCCACACCGCGTCCTTGCGCGAGCACCTCGCCGCCCATACCCCCGCAGGTGACGCAAGTGACGCAAGTACTGCAAGTGACGCAAGCGACGCAAGTGACTTGGCCTGGCGGGCTCACCCGCTACCTTCCTCACATGGACCGGGGCACTATCCTGAGCGGCCTCGCCGCGAGCGGAATCGACACCGCCCCGCAGGGACTCGCTGAACTTGCCGCCGAACTCGACATACCGACCGCCGACCTGCTTGTCGTCGCAGGCCACCCAGTACCGGCGGATTTCCTCCCACCGCAGCGCGACGCCAAGGTCATGAAGCAGTTCGCCTACCGCGTCAGCTACTGCGATCACACGCAACTGACCGCGCTCACGCCGTACCAGCGCCCCGCCGAGACCGCATTGATCGTTGCCTCGGAGTACCCGGACCTCTCCTGATAGCGCAGCGTCCTCCCCACGAGGACCGCAGCAACCCATGGCCACGGCTCCGCTGCACCAGGCTTCCGAATCAGGTTCTCAGTGCATGGGCTCAAAACCGGGCCACCGAAGGGCGTAGTGCACAGGCCGGGAGGTCGACCAGTTCCGCCAGGCGGGCCCGGTGTCGGCCGGTGGTGCCCAGGGCGAGCTGGTCGCTCTTGGCGCGCTTGAGGTAGAGGTGGACGGGGTGTTCCCAGGTCATGCCGATGCCGCCATGCAACTGCAGCGCCTCCTCGGCCGCGTGCACCGCGGCGTCCGCGCAGTAAGCCTGGGCAACCGCCACCGAGATCGTCGCGTCCTCGGCCCCTTCGGCGAGGGCGCCGGCGGCGTCGCGGGCCGCGGCGCGGGCCGAGACCAGTTCCAGCCACAGCTTGGCCATGCGGTGCTTGAGCGCCTGGAAGCCGCCGACCCGGCGGGCGAACTGGCGCCGCTCCTTGAGGTAGCCGACGGTCTCGGTCAGGCACCACTCGGCGATACCCAGCTGCTCGGAGGCCAGCAGTCCGGCGCCGGCCAGCAGCGCCCGCTCCACCGCTGTGCGGGCCGTGGCAGCGTCTGCCAGGCGGGTGCCGGGTGTGCTGTCGCAGGCCACGTCGGCCAGGGGCCGGGTGAGGTCGAGTGGTGTCCTCGGTTCGATGCGGGCGGTCTCGACCGCGTACAGGCCGTCATCCGCCGGCACCAGCAGCACATCCGCCGCCACCGCATCAGCCACCGACGTGACCCGGCCCGTCAGCCGGCCGTCCGCCGCCTGCACCGTCACTGCCGGCTCGTGGGCCGACCACGGCAGCGCGAGAACGGCGACGCGGCTGCCCTCGGCGATCTCCCTGAGGAGGCCGTGGGCCGGCTCGGTGTCGCAGCCGAGCAGCGCCTCAACGGCGATCACCGCACCGGTCAGATACGGCGCTGGGGTCACGGCCCGGCCCAACTCCTCCAGCACGACCGCGGCCTCAGGGTGGCCGGCTCCCGCGCCGCCCAGGGTTTCGGGGATCAGCAGTCCGGCGGCGCCGATGTCGCGGGCGAGGGACTTCCACAGGGCGGCGTCGTACGGGCCGTCGGCGGCCTCCGTACGGGCAATGACGTCCGCCGCGGCGCTGCGGTCGGCGAGCAGGGCGCGTACCGCGGCCCGCAGGTCGTCCTCGGTCTCCGAGTACAGAAGGGAACGGGCATCGGCCGTCGCGGCCGTCCCAGTCGTCGTGGTCATCGCGGGAGGTCCTTCCAGGCGGCGTCCTTGTCGGTGCGCGGTTCGGCGGGCAGGCCGAGGACACGCTCGGCGATGATGTTGAGGAGGATCTCGGAAGTGCCGCCCTCGATGGAATTGCCCTTGGCCCGCAGGTAGCGGTACCCGGCCTCGCGGCCGAGGAAGTCGACAGTCTGCGGGCGGCTGCGGGTCCAGTCGTCGTAGACCAGGCCCTCCTCCCCCATCAGCTCGACTTCCAGGCCGGAGAGTTCCTGGTGCATGCGGGCCATGCCCAGTTTCATCCCCGAGCCCTCCGGGCCGGGCTGCCCGACGGCCAGCTGCTGGCGCAGACGCCGGCCCGACAAGCGCAGCGCCTCGGCCTCCACCCACAGCCTCAGCAGCCGCTGGTGCAAGTCCGGGGTGCGGTTGCCGGGATGGGCGCGCCAGGCGTCCGCGACGATGCCGAGCATGCCGCCCTCGCGCGGGATACGGGCGCCGCCAATAGCCACGCGTTCGTTGTTCAAGGTCGTCTGCGCGACCTTCCAGCCGTCGCCGACCGCCCCCAGGCGGTGGGCATCGGGGATGCGGACGCCCGAGAGGAACACCTCATTGAACTCCGCCTCACCCGTGATCTGGCGCAACGGGCGCACCTCGACACCGGGGTCGTGCATGTCGCACAGGAAGTACGTGATGCCGCGGTGCTTCGGCACCTCGGGGTCGGTGCGGGCAATCAGGATCGCGAAATCGGCGAGGTGCGCGGACGAGGTCCACACCTTCTGCCCGTCGACGATCCACGTATCGCCGTCACGCACCGCACGCGTTGCAAGCCCGGCCAGGTCCGACCCGGCCCCCGGCTCCGAGAACAGCTGGCACCAGATCTCCTCCCCTGTCCACAACGGCCTCAGAAAACGCTTCTTCTGCTCCTGGGTGCCGTAGTGCAGGATCGTCGGCGCCGCCATCCCCAGGCCGATGCCATTGACGTCCGGGCCGTTGCCGGCGGGAGCGTTCGCGGCCTCGAACCCGGCGTCCACGACGGCCTGCAAGGAACGCGGGGCGCCCAGGCCGCCGAGGCCTTCCGGGTAGTGCACCCAGGCCAGGCCGGCGTCGAAACGGGCGCGCAGGAAGGTCAGTCGCTCGGTCGTCCCCGGCGGATACGCCTCCAGGAAGACGCTTGTCAGGCGGCGCAGTTCGCGGGCATCAAGGGTATTGGTGGCCATGTATGTCCTCACGCTCCCGCTCGGCTGGGTTCGACGACGATGCGGCCGGTAGTCCGGCCGGCGGCGACCCGCTGGACTGCGTCGGCGGCCTGTTCGAGAGGGACGCGTTCGCTGACCAGGGGCTTGATGGCGCCCTGGGCGGCGAGCTTGGTGAGTTCCTCGTGGCAGGCGGCCACAGCGGCCGGGTCCTTGGTGTTGTACAGACCCCAGTGCAGGCCCAGGATCGTGTAGTTCTTGATCAGAGCATGGCTGAGCGGCGGGGTCTGGATGTCACCCGACGCGAAGCCGACGATGATGATGCGGCCCTCGAATGCGACGCATTTGGTGGAGCGGTTGTACGCGTCGCCGCCGACCGGGTCGTAGATCACGTCCGCCCCGCGGCCGCCCGTGGCCTCTTTCACGGCCGCGACGAAGTCGGTCTCGCGGCGGTCGATCACCACATCGCAGCCCTGGTCGCGGGCGACGGCTGCCTTGTCCGGGCCGCCGACGACCCCGATGACCCGGGCACCGGCCGCCACGCCGAGCTGGACGGCGGCCGATCCGACTCCGCCCGCCGCCGCATGCACCAGCAGCGTCTCGCCCGGCTGGATGCGGGCGCGGCGGTGCAGACCGAACCATCCCGTCTGGTAGCCGATGTGCATCGCCGCCGCCTCTGCGTCGTCCAGCGACTCGGGGGCCGGTCGTACCGTCGCCGCATCCGCGAGGGTGTACTCGGCGAAGGCGCCGGCGGGCAGCACCGGGCTCGCCAGGACGCGGTCGCCGGGCGCGGTCGCGCCTGCGTCCCCCTCCCCCAGCGCCAGCACCTCGGCACACATCTCCACGCCCGGGGTGAAGGGCAGCGGTGGGCGGATTTGGTACTGGCCCCGGCACAGCAATGCGTCGGGGAAGTTGACGTTGGCTGCGTGCACGCGGACCAGCAGTTGCCCGGGTCCCGGCTCTGGTTCCGGGATGTCGTCGAGGCGCATCACGTCTCGTGGCTCGCCGTTTGCATGCACTCGCCATGCCTTCACGCCGCGACTCCTCCTTGGGCCGAGCAGCTACCGTACCGCCCACATACTAAGCGGTTGCTTGGCTGCTGGAAATAGGTGTGCACACTCGATGCCACGTCGGCCTTCACCAAGCACGCATGGCGGCCGCCGCCGGCCGGTGATCGCTGCCTGTGGCCGGCAGCACCCATGAGTTCCTCGGCTCCAGGCCCTTGGTCAGGATCTGGTCGATCCGTGCCATCGGGGACGCGGCCGGCCAGGTGAAGCCGAAGCCGTCGCCTGCCCTGTCCTGGGCCGGGTCCAGCTGCGAGGTGATGTCGGAGAAGGCGCGGTCGTTCGCGGTGCCGTTCAGGTCGCCGAGCAGCAGCATTCGTTTGTTCTTCTCGGTGGTGATGGCGTGGCCGAGTGCGCGTGCGTTTCGGTTTCGGGTGTCTGTCCAGAAGCCTGCCCTGGGGTTGATGCGTACGGATCCCAGGTGGGCCACGTAGACGGCCAGGGGGCCGTGGGCTGTGGTCACCGTGGTGCGCAGGGCCCGGGTTTGCGTCATCCGCGTGTCGGGTGGCTTGGTGTCTGCCAGCGGGCCGCGGTCCGTTTCGATGTCGAGCGGCTCGGTGTCCGAGAGCGGGAGCTTGCTCCACAGGCCGACCGTGCCCTGCACCGTGTGGTGTGGGTAGGCCTTCGCCAGTTCCTTCTCGTACGTGTCCCGGGCTTCCTCGCTCACCTCCTGCAGCGCCAGCACCGCCGCCCCGGTGGCGGCCAGGTCGCGGGCCGTGCCCGCCGGGTCGGGATTCCCGGCTGCGACATTATGGGTGACCACGGTGAAGTCCTCGCTGGTGACGGGATGGGACTTGTCGGCCAGCAGGCCGCCGAAGAGGTTCAGCCATACCGTCGCCGGGAGCAGCAGTGCGATGAGCGCGGAGGCGGAGCGGCGCCAGAGTCCGGCTGCGAGGAGTGCCGGGAGGGGCGCTCCGAGCCATGGCAGGAATGTCTCGATCAGGCTGCCGAGGTTCCCGAGCCGGTTCGGGATCTGCGAGTGCAGCATCATCAGCAGGCCCAGCAGCACCGCCAGCGCTGCGAGCAGTAGGCCGCGCTTCCACGGGTCGGGGTGGAGCAGGCGGAGGCGGATGCGCGCGCGTGCGGTTGCCGGGTGGCCGCCTGGGTGGTCGGTGCCGTCCAGGCCGGACCCCGCCGGCGGCTGTGCTCGTGCGCTCTCGGTTGCTACGTCCGTCACTGCTGCATCCTCGGGTCCTGTGTGGGGTCGGCGTACATTCGCGGGCAGCCGTGGTTGGGGGCATTGCTGCGTAGCTCGTAGTGCCAGGGTTCGTTCCGGTAGATCTGGCACAGGGCGTAGTCGGCGCCGTGGGCTGACAGCCACTCCGTCGCTGACGAGCGGCCGATGTCCACCGCTTTGCCTGATACGTGGGGGGAGGTGTCCGCTGTGGCCACCCAGCGGGCTGCCTCGGCCTCCGAGCCGTATTTGGAGATCGCCTCGTGGAGGAGCTGGTTCTGGTACTCCGGGGAGCGCCAGCCGCTGTTCACGTAGAAGATCACGCCGTGGGCTGCGGCGTCTCTGGCCGCCTGGCGGAGGGCTTTGAGGAGGTCCGGGTCCAGGTTGGTCACCGCCGGTGTGCCGTCGTCGAAGATCGTTACGCCGTCCGGGACGGCGCCGCCTGACTCGCCCAGGGCGCCGCGGTGGTCGTTGCGCAGCGCGGTCGGGGGTGGTGCGGCGGGGGCGGAAGGCGGGTGCGATGCGGTGCCGGTGGAGGGTGAGGGCGATCGGGACGGGGCCGCCGCCGCGGACGGGGTGGGGGTTTGCGACTGGCAGGCCAGGAGGGCGGCCGTTGTTGCTGCTGTGAGTGCTGCAGCTGCTGCGAGCCGTCCGGGGATCCGGTGCGGGCCCCGCCTTTCTGCTGCTGGTGGTGGTGAGGCTTCAGGCATGCTGTCAGTGAAGGCAGTGTGCTGTTGTCGGCTCGTATGTGGTTTTCCATATGCTGGAGATATGTCCGGGCTCGTAGCATCGAGGGCATGCGTGTGCTGATCGTCGAGGACGAGCCCTATCTGGCAGAAGCCATCCGCGATGGGCTCCGGCTCGAGGCGATCGCCGCTGACCTCGCAGGTGATGGCGACACTGCGCTGGAGTTGCTGAGCGTCAACGCGTACGACATCGCCGTCCTGGACCGGGACATTCCCGGGCCGTCGGGTGATGAGGTCGCCAAGCGGATCGTCGCGTCTGGTAGTGGGATGCCGATTCTTATGCTCACCGCGGCCGATCGGCTTGATGACAAGGCTTCCGGGTTCGAGCTGGGGGCCGATGACTACCTGACGAAGCCGTTTGAGCTGCGGGAGCTGGTGCTGCGGCTGCGGGCGCTGGATCGGCGGCGTGCGCACAGCAGGCCGCCGGTGCGGGAGATTGCCGGGCTGCGGCTGGATCCGTTTCGTCGTGAGGTTTATCGGGGTGGGCGGTATGTTCCGCTGACGCGGAAGCAGTTTGCTGTGCTTGAGGTGCTTGTTGCTGCTGAGGGTGGGGTTATCAGCGCGGAGGAGTTGCTGGAGCGGGCTTGGGATGAGAATGCTGATCCGTTTACCAATGCTGTGCGGATCACTGTTTCGGCTCTTCGTAAGCGGCTCGGGGAGCCTGGGATCATCACCACCGTGCCGGGGGTCGGTTATCGCATTGAGGCGTCTCCAGCGGTCGGGGACGACCGTGGCGGGAGAGTGAGTCGTGGATAGGGAGCCCGGGTTGAGTGTCCGGCTCAAGCTCACGCTCAGTTATGCCGGGTTTCTCGTGGTCGCCGGTGGGCTGCTTCTTGCCGCGATCGGGTTCTTTCTGCTGCGGGAAGGGTGGCTGCAGACCAATGCGGAGGGGGCCTGGAGGGCGACTCCGGGCACCACCTTTGTGCGTGGGTTCGCGCCCGTGGCGGCCACCGTGATGGTGTGTCTTCTGGTGTTCGGGCTGTTGGGGGGATGGATTCTTTCCGGTCGCATGCTGGCACCGCTGACGCGTATCACCGATGCCACTCGGATGGCTGCCAATGGGTCGCTCTCTCATCGTATTCGGCTCCCCGGGCGCAGTGATGAGTTCCGTGAGCTGGCCGATGCGTTCGACGGGATGCTGGCGCAGCTTGAGGCGCATGTCGGCGAGCAGCGGCGGTTCGCGGCCAATGCCTCTCATGAATTGCGTACGCCGCTCTCAATTTCGAAGGCGCTTATTGAGGTTGCCCGTACTGATCCGAAGCAGGACACCGGGGAGATCATCAATCGTCTGGATGCCGTGAACAGCCGGGCGATCGATCTCACCGAGGCGCTGCTGTTGCTCAGCCGCGCCAATCAGCGGTCCTTTGCTCGGGAGCCGGTGGATCTGTCGCTGCTTGCTGAGGAGGCGACCGAGACGCTGCTGCCCTTTGCCGAGAAGCGTGGTGTCGCCGTCGAGACCTCCGGTGACATCGCGCCTGCCACCGGGTCGTACGCCCTGCTGCTGCAGCTCGTCACGAATCTTGTGCACAACGCGATCGTGCACAACCTCCCCGCCGGTGGCACCGTGTGGGTGGCCACCGGCGTACGGGCCGGGGCGGCGGTGCTCGTCGTCGAGAACACCGGTGTGGTGCTCGATCCTGAGCTGGTTTCGACCTTTACCGAGCCGTTCCAGCGCGGTGGGGAGCGGCTGCGCGGTGATCATGAGGGTGTCGGGCTCGGCCTCGCGATCGTCAAGACCATCGCCCACGCGCATGATGGCGTCCTTACACTCACTCCGCGTGCCGGGGGCGGGATCCGTATCAGCGTGGAGCTGCCTGTCGCGACGGGCGGCCTCGCAGGGTGATGTGGAGGAAGAGGGCGCCCATGACGGCGACGCCCGCCCACATCGCCTGCTGCCAGCCGTCGACGAAGGACTGCTGGGCGGCGTGGATGAGGTCCTGGGCGTGCGGGCCTGCCCCGTCTGCGGCCTCGACGGCATTGGCGATGCCCTCGCGGGCCGTGTCCGCCGGTCCCTGGGGGACGCCGTCGAGGCGGTCGTCGATGGCGTTGCCGTATCCGGCGGACAGGAGTGCTCCCAGCAGGGCTACGCCGAGGGCGGTGCCGAGCTCGCGGGTGACGTCGTTGAGTGCGGACGCGACGCCCTGCTTTTCCGGCGGCAGGGTGGCGGTGATGGCTTCCGTTGAGGGGGTCATCGACAGGCCCATGCCGATGCCCATGGCGAGCATGCCGGGGAGGATGGTCGGGTAGCCGCCGTCGGCGGAGACGAACAGGGCCATCACCGCCAGGCCGACACCGGCCAGCGCGATGCCCGCGGCCATCGTCGGGCGGGAGCCGATGCGTGTGGCCAGCTTGGGGGCAAGGCCGGAGGACAGCATCATCGCGATCGCCATGGGCATCAGCGCGAGCGTCGACATCAGGCCCGACCAGCCGAGTACGGCCTGGAAGAACGGGAACAGCACCACCGCGATGCCCGCCTGCACGCCGAAGACCACCAGCAGGGTGAGCGAGCCGCCGGCCAGGCCGCGCTCGCGGAAGAGGCGTACGTCCAGGAGTGCGGCGTCGCGGCGGCGCAGTTCCCAGGCCACGAAGCCGAGGGTGGCGGCTAGGCCGATGGCGAGGCTGGACAACGTCGCCGGGGCGGTCCAGCCGCGTTCCGGGCCCTCCTGGAGGACGAATATCAGGCCGATGACGGCGACGGTCGAGATGAGGGCGCCGACGGTGTCGTAGCTGTGGGTGGGGTGTTCGCGGGAGTTGGGCACCGACTTCAGCGTCATCGCCAGGGCCACCGCGATCAGGATCACGGGGAGGACGAACAGCCAGCGCCAGTCGGCGACGTCGACCAGGAGCGCGGAGAGGAACATGCCCAGGATGCCGCCGCCTCCGGCGACGCCGGTCCACACGCCGATCGCCTTGCCGCGCTGCTCCTCCGGGAAGGTGGACGTGATGACGGCCAGGGTGATCGGCATGATCATCGCTGCGCCGATGCCGCTGGCCACGCGAGCGGCGAGCATCACCTCCGCCGTCGGCGCCAGGCCTGCCGCGATGCTTGCGGCGCCGAAGACACCGAGGCCGGTGATCAGCATGGGTTTGCGGCCGAGGCGGTCGCCGATGGCGCCGAGCGGGAGGAGCAGGGCGGCCAGGGCGAGGGTGTAGATGTTGATGATCCAGAGGATGGTGCGCTGCGAGGCGCCGAAGTCGACGGCCATGTGGGTCTGGGCGACGTTCAGCCCGGATACGGAGGCGATGACGGCCATCAACGCGATGCAGACGGCGATCAGGATGGCGCGGAGCCAGCGTGCGTCCGGTACGGGGGTGCCGCCTGTGCGGGGGGCGGGGCCCGGGGCGGGCTGGGTCGTACTCATGGGTTCCTCTCAAAAGGGCATGCCGGGGCAGGCGACCGGGTCGGGGCCGGCCGCCTGAGGGAGTGCTGGGTGGGGTCAGTCGGTGCCCTGTGCGGCCGCGAGTGCCGCGTCGGTGTCCGCCGTGGCCAGCGCGGCGTTGATGTGGGCGCCTGCCTGGGCGCCGGCCGCCGCGGCGGCGCCTACCTGGGCCATGAGGTCGGTGGCGTTGCCGGCCACCCAGACGCCGGGGACCTCGGTGGTGCCGGCCATGCCGGAGGCGAAGCTGCGGCCCATGTCGCCGGGGAGGTCGGCGGTCGGGAGCTTCAGGCCGTCGAGGCCTTCGGTACGGGCCTGCATTCGCGTGGCGACGGCCAGGACGCGGCGGGCGGTGAATGTGCCGTCGGTCAGGCGTACGCCCGCGATGCCGCCGTCCTCGGCGTCGATGACTTCCTGTACGTCGGTGTCGATGACGTGGATGTCGCGGGCGGCGAAGCGTGCGCGGGTGTCCTCGTCCAGTTCGGTGCCTCGGGTGAAGTAGACGAGGTCGGCCGTCAGTTGGCGGAAGAGCAGGGCGTGGTGGACCGAGTTGGGGCCGGTGGCGAGGATGCCGATGGGCGCGTCGCGGACTTCCCAGCCGTGGCAGTACGGGCAGTGGACGACGTCGCGGCCCCAGTGTTCGGCGAGGCCGGGTATGTCGGGCAGTACGTCCCGGAGACCTGTGGCCACCAGCAGGCGGCGGGCTGTGACCGTACGGCCGTCGGCGAGGGTGGCGGTGAATCTGAGGTCGCCGTCGGAGGTCGGGGCGGCGGGTTCGGCGGCGGTCACGTGGCCGTGGATGATCCGGCCGCCGTACTGGCGGACCTGTTCCCGGCCGCGGCTGAGGATCTCGGCGGGCGGGGTGCCGTCCAGGACGATGAAGCCGTGCATGGCCTCGGCGGGTGCGTTGCGCGGGGCGCCGCTGTCGATCACCAGGACCGAGCGGCGGGAGCGGGCGAGCATCAGCGCGCCGTTCAGGCCTGCGGCACCGCCGCCGATCACCAGGACGTCCACCGTCTCCTCGGGGAGGGGGTCGCTCTCGTACGCGGGAGTCGTTGCAGTCATGGGCCGCACCTTTCGCTGTGCTCTGGCCCCGGGATTACGGGCCGTCTGCACTCGACGCTAAGCGTGGTTTGCGGCAAGGGCATAGCATGTTGCCTATGACGCAAGAAGATGGCGACCTGGACAGCCTCGTACGCAAACGGATCCGCGCCCTGCGGGTCGCTCAGGGCTGGTCCCTGGAGGAGCTCGCCACCCGCGCCAGCCTCAGCCAGTCCTCGCTGAGCCGTATCGAGAACGGCCGCCGCCGCCTCGCGCTGGATCAGCTCGTCATCATCGCCCGCGCCCTGGACACGACCCTCGACCAGCTCGTCGAGACCGCCACCGACGACGTCGTCACCAGCCCGAGGATCGACGCAGCGCACGGGATCATGAGCTGGTCGATGAAGAGCGACCCGGGCATGACCGTCGCGCGGCAGCGGATGACCCAGCCGCCGCCCGACAACCCGGCGCGGATGCGGGCCCATCCGGGGCGGGAATGGCTCGTCGTCCTGTCCGGTACGGCGGTCCTGATGCTCGGTCACCGGCGCTTTCGGGTGGAGACCAATCAGGCCGCCGAGTTCCCGACGATGATGCCGCACGCGATCGGCGCCGAGGGCGGGCCGTGCGAGATCCTGGGGATCTTCGACCGCGAGGCGCACCGCGGACACCAGAGGGATGGGGACGCCGAGCGCGGCGTCGAGGCCGGGTGACATGCGCGTACGGCAGCAGATGAGCGCATCCTTTTGCCTTACGCGCAAGGTGCCGTGCCATGGGCGCAAGCCCGGCTTAATGTGGCGGAATGCCCCACATACATCAGCACATCCACTCCGACGACCACGGCCAGGCGGAGATCCTGGAGCTGGACGCCGAGGTGCTCGCCGAGCACATCGCCTCCATCACCGCATGGCTCCCGCTGGCTGACCAGCCGCGCCGGATCGTGGATCTCGGCAGTGGCACGGGTGCGGGGACCTTCGCCCTCCTTGAGCGCTTTCCCGATGCGCAGGTGACCGCCGTCGATGCATCGGTGGGACATCTCCGGCAGCTGCGGGAGAAGGCCTGCGCCCGCGGTGTGGCGGAGCGGGTGCGTACCGTGCAGGCCGATCTCGACGACGCCGACTGGCCCGACCTCGGCTTGCCCGACCTGGTGTGGGCCTCCGCGTCCATGCATCACATGGCCCAGCCTGATCGCGCCTTGCACCATGTCCGTGAACTGCTCGCGCCCGGTGGCCTGTTCGCCGTCGTCGAGCTGGCCGGTTTCCCTCGCTTCCTGCCCGCTGATACCCCGGAGGGGCGGCTGGAGGAGCGCTGTCACGCCGCCACCGACCGTCTCCACGCCGAGCATGTGCCGCACCGGGGCGCCGACTGGGGGCCGATGCTGGCCGCCGCCGGCTTCAAGGTCGAGGGCGAGCGCACCGTCGCCGTACACATCGAGGGCTCGCGCAGCCCGGCGATCGGCCGCTACGCCCTCGGGACCCTGCAGCGGATCCGGGGCGCGGCGGCCGAGCGGCTGTCCGGTCCGGACCTCGCCGCCCTCGACCGGCTGCTGGACACCGACGGTCCGGGCAGCATCCTGCGCCGCGACGATCTGGCGGTCCGTACGGAACGCGCCGTCTGGGCCACGCGCGCGGCCTAGAGCACCTGCCGCCTGCGGCCCAGCCACGTTTGCGCGATCACGACGACGACCAGGAAGGCTCCGGAGACGACCTGCTGGTAGGCGGAGTCGAGGGAGCCGATCTGGTTGATGACGTTCTGGATGACCTTCAGAAGCAGGACGCCGACCAGGGAGCCGCTGACGTAGCCGAGGCCGCCCGACAGCAGTGTGCCGCCGATGACCACCGCCGCGATCGCGTCGAGCTCCATGCCGAAGCCCAGGATGGTGACGCCGGAGGCGAGCCACGCGGCATTGAGTGCGCCCGCGAGTCCGGCGAGCAGTCCCGAGAGCGTGTAGACGAGCGTCTTCGTACGGGCCACGGGGGCGCCCATCAGGGCGGCCGCGTCCTCGTTGCCGCCGACCGCGTACACGTGCTGGCCGAAGCGGCTGCGGCGCAGTGCCACCGCGCCCGCGATGAAGAGGAGCGCGGTGATCCAGATGGGGACGCCGACGCCGAGGAGCTTGCCCTGTCCGAGGTCGGCGAAGAAGGACTTCTTGTCGACCAGGTACGTCTTGGCGCCTTCGTCGGTGATCGACAGCATGATGCCGCGGGCGCCGAGCATCGCGGCCAGCGTGACGATGAATGGCGCCAGTTTCGTACGGGCGATGAGCAGGCCGTTCACCAGGCCGATCAGCCCGCACACCGCCAGCGGCAGCAGCAGCGCCGCCACCGTCCCGTGCCGCGAGCCCCACGCCGCCAGGACGCCGCCGAGTACGAAGACCGAGCCCACCGACAGGTCGATGCCGCCGGTGATGATGACGAAGGTCATGCCCAGCGCGACGATGGCGAGGAAGGCGGAGGAGGCCGCCATGTTCTCGATGTTGCCGCTGGTGGCGAAGGAGTCGAAGGACAGTGAGGCGATGGCGGCGATCGCCACCAGGGCGACCAGCGCGCCGTGTTGCTGGGCGAGGGCGGTGAGCCGGTCGCGGCGGCCGTTGCCGGTCGCCGTCGGTTCCTTGGGCGGCTCCTGGGTCACTGCGTCTTCTTTCATGACGGTCACCGCTTCCCCCTCTCCTTGGCCGCGTATACGGCGAGCACGATCACTACGGCCTGCGCGATCTGGGTCGAGGACGACGGCAGGTTGTGCTTGATGAGGGTGGCCGTGAGCAGCTGGATGAGTACGGCGCCGGCCACCGTGCCGCCGATGCGGACGCGGCCGCCGGAGAGCGGGGTGCCGCCGACGACGACCGCGGTGATGGCGGAGAGCTCCATGAGGTTGCCGAGGGAGGTCGGGTCGGAGGCCTGGAGGCGCGCGGTCGCCAGGAAGCCGGCGATCGCCGCGAGGACGCCCGAGCAGACGTAGACCGTGATCAGGACGCGGCGGACGGGCAGGCCCGCGAGTTGTGCGGCCGGGCGGCTGTCGCCGATGGCGAGGAGCTGGCGGCCGAAGGTGGTGCGTTTGACGGTGAAGGCGACGAGCGCCGCGAGCGCGGCGGCGATGAGGGCCAGGTACGGGATGCCCAGGATGTCGCCGGAGCCGAGGGTGGCCATCGTGTCGTCGCGTACGTCCTTCAGCTGCGGCAGGAAGACGTTGGCGAGGCCGCGGCAGCCGACCATGAGGGCGAGGGTGGCGACGATCGGCTGCACGCCGATGTACGCGATCAGCGAGCCGCTGAGCACGCCGCACACCGCGCCGCCGATCAGCGCGGCGATCAGCGCCAGCCACGGCCCGTAGCCCAGATAGAGGGAGACCAGGGAGGTGGACAGGGCCATCACCGAGCCGACCGACAGGTCGACGCCCTCGCTGCCGATCGCCAGGGCCATGCCCAGGGCGACGATGAGGACGGGGGCGACCTGGACGGCCTGGGTGCGGAAGTTCTCCCCCGACACGAAGTTGTCGGTGAAGAAGACGTTGAAGAGGAGGAGGGCGGCGACGCCCGCGTAGACGCCCCAGTCCTGGAGCCAGCGCAGGAGTTGGGTGCGGTCGGCCGGGAGGGCCTTGCCGAGGGCGAGGTCAGCCATGGGGCACCGCTTCCGGGCCGTCGGCGGCCTGTTCGGCGGCCGCGGCTATCGCCTGCATGAGCCGGTCCTCGGTGACGTCGTCGCCGGACAGTTCGCCGACGACCGCGCCGTCTCGTAGCACGACCACGCGGTCGGACCCTTCGATCAGCTCCTCCACGTCGGAGGAGATCAGCAGGACGCCGAGGCCGTCCTCGGCGAGTTCGTCGATGAGCTTCTGCACCTCGGCCTTGGCGCCTACGTCGATGCCGCGGGTGGGCTCGTCCAGGAGCAGCACCTTGGGCTGCATGGCCAGCCAGCGGGCCAGGAGGACCTTCTGCTGGTTGCCGCCGGAGAGTTCGCCGACCTTCTGGTGCGGGCCTGACGCCTTGATCTGGAGGCGGCTCATGAAGGTCTCTACGACCTTGTCGATCGCGGCCTCCGAGACGAGGCCGAAGCGGGACATGCGCGGGAGGGCGGCCAGGGCGATGTTCTCCCGTACGGAAAGGCCGGGGACGATGCCCTCCGACTTGCGGTCTTCCGGGAGGAGGGAGATGCCCGCGCGGATGGCGGCCGGGGTGGAGCCGCCGCGGACCGGGGCGCCGGCGACCGTGACCTTTCCCGCGCCCAACGGGAGGGCGCCGGCGATGGCCTTGGCGGTTTCCGTACGGCCGGAGCCGAGGAGGCCGCCGAGGCCGACCACCTCGCCCGGGCGGACGGTCAGGGAGATGTCGTGCAGTTCGTGGCGGCGGGTGAGGTGCTCGGCGCGCAGAACCGGCTCCGCGCCTGCTTCGTGGTCGCCGGTGAATTTCGTCATGCCCTCCGCTCGGACCTCGCCGAGCTCGCGGCCGAGCATCAGGGAGACGAGGGTGAGGCGGTCGGTGTCGGCGAGGGGGCCGGTGTGGACGAGGCGGCCGTCGCGGAGGACCGTGACCGTGTCGCAGATGGCGTAGAGCTCCTCCATGCGGTGGCTGACGTACACCACCGCGATGCCCTGCTCGCGGAGGCGGCGGATGACGCCGAAGAGGGTCTGGACCTCGCGTGGTTCGAGCGATGACGTCGGCTCGTCCATGATGACTACGCGGGCGTCCACGGAGGCGGCTCGGGCGAGGGCGACCATCTGCTGGGCGCCTACGCCGAGGTCGCGCAGGGGGCGGCGGACGTCAACGTCGACGCCGTAGTCGGTGAGGATGCGGGCGGCGTCGGCGTGCATGCGGGTGAAGTCGATCAGGCCGAAGCGGTTCTTCGGCTCGCGGCCCATGAAGAGGTTACGGGCGATGCTCATCAGCGGGATGAGGTTGACCTCTTGGTAGATCGTTGAGATGCCGGCGCTCTGGGCGGCGAGGGGGGTCGGGAAAGCCGCGCGGTCGCCGCGGTAGGTGAGGTCGCCCTCGTCGGGGTGGTAGACGCCGGTGAGGACCTTGATCAGGGTGGATTTTCCGGCGCCGTTCTCGCCGACGAGCGCGTGCACCTCGCCGGCGCGGGCGGTGAAGTCCACGCTGTCGAGGGCGAGGACGCCGGGGAAGCGCTTGGTCAGGCCGCGTACGGCGAGGACGGAGCCTGTCTTCGCCCCCCCGTCGTTCGCGCGAAGCGCGGGCGTAGCGGCGTCCGGTGCGTGCGATCGGCGTGCGTCGTCCTCGGTCATGTGGCGGAGCCACCTGTCCGAGGGCGGCGTGCGGCGAGCGTGCGTGCCGGGCGTCGCTGCGCAGGCGGGGGGGCGAAGACAGGCTCTTCAGCGGGTGCGGTCACCGCTGCCCTCCTGGGGTCGTCGGTGGGACGGGGGTGGCGGGGAGCAGCCGGTGCTCCCCGCCTCTTGCCGTGGGTGGGGCAGGGTTCAGTACGCCTTGCCGAGGCCCGCCTCGGCGTTGTCCTCGTTGTACTCGGTGTCCTTGATAACGATGTCCTGGCCGACCGGCTTGCCCTGGGTGAACTCGTCCAGGGTCTTGAAGGCGAGCGGGCCGAAGCGCGGGTTGGACTCGACGACGCCCTGGATCCAGCCGTCGACGATGCCCTCGACCGCGTTCTTGGTGCCGTCGATCGTGATGATCTTTACGTCGCCGGCCTTCTTGCCCGCGCCCTTGAGGGCGTTGACGGCGCCGAGGCCCATCTCGTCGTTCTCGGCGTAGATCGCCTTGATGCCGGGCTTGGACTGGATGAGCTGCTCGGTGACCGACTGGCCCTTCTCGCGGGCGAATTCGCCGGTCTGCTTGAAGACGACCTTCAGCTTCGGGGCCTTTTCCTTGATGCGGTCGGTGAAGCCCTTGGTGCGCTCGGTGGTGACGTTGTTGCCCGGGGCACCGAGGAGGATGGCGACGTCGCCCTTGCCGCCGGTGGCCTCGATCATCTGGTCGGCGGCGCGCTTGCCCTGCTCGGTGAAGTCGGAGCCGATGAAGGAGACGTAGTCCTTGCAGGCCTTGGCGTTGATCTTACGGTCGATGGTGACGATCGGGATCTTCTTCGCCGCGGCCTGCTTGAGGACGGGCTCCCAGCCGTCGGAGTTCAGCGGGGCGATGACGAGCAGGTCCGCGCCCTTGGAGATGAGGTCCTGGACGTCGGAGATCTGCTTGGAGAACTGCGACTGCGCGTTGGCGGTGAGGAGCTTCACCCCGCGCTTCTTCGCCTCGTCCTTGATGGAGGCGGTCTCCGCGATACGGAAGGGGTTGGCTTCCTTCTCGGACTGGGAGAAGCCGACCGTGGCGCCCTTCAGGTCGAGCTTCTTCGCCCCGTAGTCGCCGATGGCGCAGGTCTTGCCGCTGCCGCCGCCGGCCACCTCCTGGCCTGCGTCCTGGGACTTGCCGGCGTCCTTGGCCTTGTCGGAGGCGTCGTCCTCGGACTTCGCGCAGCCGGCGGCGAAGGCGAGGCTTGCGGCCAGGCCGACGGCGACGAGGCCTCTTGCTGGGGTACGGCGAACGTGCGGCTTCATGGGGGCTACTCCTCGTCGGGGCGGGGACCACATCCGTGGAGCGGTTTTTACATCGTTGCAAGGGAGGTGTAAACACCTTGCGCACGAACAGCCACGAAGAGATGCGTCCGTGACCTCAGTCCGTACCGCCGCTCCCCGAGGGCGAGTTGGGCGCCGCGCGGCCGAGCGTGCTCTCGCGTTCCACCAGCGTGAAGCCGGGTTGCAGCTCCTGGGTGGGCCGCGGCGTCTCCTCGTTCTGCTGGCTCTTCAGCCGTCCGACCACGCTCTCGACGGCCAGCCGGGCGATGGCCTGCTTGTCGGGCGCGACGGTGGTGAGCGTGACGGCGCCGTACCGGGATTCGGTGATGTCGTCGAAGCCGACCACCGCGATGTCCTCCGGTACCTTCAGGCCGCGTTCGGACATCACCCGCATGGCACCGATGGCGACGAGGTCGTTGTACGCGAAGACGGCGTCCGGCAGCTGCCCGGAGTCCAGCAGCCGCGCCATCGCGACCGAGCCGTCCTCATGGTCCCATCCCCCGGTGTTGGCGACGAGCGCGTCCTCGGTCGGCACGCCCCACTCTGCGAGCTCCGCTTGCCAGCCGAGAAGCCGCAGGTGGGCGGGTTGCACGGTGCGGTCCTGGCGGGCGCCGAGGAAGGCGATGCGGCGGCGGCCGAGGGTGAGCAGGTGGCGGACGGCGGCGCGGGCGGCGGCGATGTTGTCGATGGCGATGTGGTCGTACGGGAGGTCGTAGCGCCGCTCGCCGAGCAGCACCAGGGGCGCGTCGTCGGTACGGGCCGCCAGGTCCTCGGGCTCCAGCTCCAGGGGGCTGAGGATCAGGCCGTCGATGACGCGGGACCGGAAGCCCTGGCTGACCAGGATCTCCTGCTCGCGGATGCCCTGGGTGTGGTCGAGCAGGACGGTGTACTCGTGCTGGGCGGCGACGTCGATGACGGCGCCGGCGAGCTCGGCGAAGTACGGGTTGCCGAGCTCGGGGACCGCGAGCGCGATGATGCCCGTACGGCCTTTGCGCAGGTGGCGGGCGGTGAGGTTGGGGCGGTAGCCGAGTTCGTCGATGGCCCGCTGGACGCGGGTGCGCATGGCGGGGGTGACGTGCGGATAGTTGTTGACGACGTTCGAGACGGTCTTGATCGATACGCCCGCCCGCTCGGCGACGTCCTTCAGGCTCACCCTCATCTGCATTCCTCCGACGCTACTTGTCATGAACCTGGACAGAGCGCAGGAGGCGTGCTGTCATGCCAACTGCCCTTGTTTCCAACGTTATACAAGATGCCTTGGGAGAAGGGCAGAGCCTGAGCCGCTTCCTTCGCTACGGACGCTTCGGAGGTAGAAGTGCATTCCCCACCCGTCCACCTGCGGCAACGCAGCGTACTCGGAAGACTCGTGGCCGTGTTGGCCACCCTCGCCCTGGCCTTAATGGCCGCCGGATCCGGGCCCTCCACCGCCGCGGCCGCCGATGATCCAGCCGTCGCGCACGGCCTGAAGGGCGAGTACTACACCCAGTCCGCACCCGGCGCCTTCGACTTCGCCGACCTCAAGGCCACCGCCTTCGACCCGTCGCTGGACTTCGGCGACCTCGGGCCGCGGCTGAAGGCCCGTACCGGACAGGACGACGACGTCAGCGTCCGCTGGACCGGGAAGATCACGCCCGAGAAAACCGGCGAGCACACCTTCGCCGTCAAGGCCGACAACGGCTTCCGCGTCTGGGTCGACGGCAAGCTCGCCATCGACCACTGGGTCGACGACTGGGACAACGAGCAGAAGTCCGCGCCCATCGCGCTCGAGGCCGGCAAGTCCTACGACTTCAAGGTCGAGTACTTCGAGCACTACGGCGGGCAGAACCTGCACGTCAACTGGACCCCGCCGGGCGGCGAAAAGCAGCCGGTCCCGCAGTCGGCGTACACGCTCCCGGACGGCTTCGCGTACGACGGCCCGACCTCGGTCGCCGTCGAGAAGGACGGCCGCACGCTGACCTTCGGCTTCGCGCAGCCCCTCGCCGCTCCCCCGGCGGACCTCGGCGAGCACCTCAAGACCGAGATCGGCGGCACCGAATGGCCGCGCGGCAAGCCGCGGCTGGACCCGGCCGACCCGAAGCGCCTGGTCATCCCGCTCGACGAGCCGGTGGTCGGCGGGCACGGCGGCTCCGCCGACATCCGTTACGACGGAAAGGGCGGGCTCGCGACGGCCGACGGCAAGGCGATCGGCGACTTCTGGACGTCGGGGCCGATCAACTCCGAGTACAAGCTGCGCTCCAAGTGGGCCGATGACGTCGGTCCCGGCAACGCCCACCCCGAGTACCCGCGACCGCAGCTGAAGCGGGCCTCGTGGAAGAACCTCAACGGCGAGTGGCAGTTCGCGGGCGCCGAGGCCGGCGAGCAGCCGCCGGTCGGCAAGAAGCTCGACGAGAAGATCCTCGTCCCCTACCCGGTCGAATCGCAGCTCTCCGGCATCGAACGGCACGAGGACCGGATGTGGTACAAGCGCTCCTTCTCGGTCCCCAAGGGCTGGAAGGTCGGCTCCGGCAAGCGCCTGCAGCTGAACTTCGACGCGGTCGACTGGCAGGCCGAGGTGTACGTCAACGGTAAGAAGGTCACCGCGCACAAGGGCGGCTACGACCGCTTCAGCATCGACGTCACCGACGCCCTGACGGGCAGCGGGCCGCAGGAGCTGATCGTCGGCGTCTACGACCCGACCGACGCCAAGGACGGCGAGAATCCGCCGATGGGCAAGCAGCGCCTCGACCCGAGCGGCATCTGGTACACCTCCTCGTCCGGCATCTGGCAGACGGTCTGGATGGAGCCGGTCGCGGCCGACCGCGCCGAGGACGTCAAGACCACGCCGGACATCCAGGGCGAGAAGGTCGCGGTCAAGGTGCGCGGCGTCAAGGACGGGGTGCCGGTGACGGCCACCGCGTACGACGGCAAGAAGGCGGTCGGCAAGGCGTCCGGGACCACGGGCGAGGACCTGGACGTGCCCGTACCGGATCCGCATCTGTGGTCGCCCGACGATCCGCACCTGTACCGGCTGAAGGTGACCGTCGGCGACGACAAGGTCGAGTCGTACTTCGGGATGCGGTCGATCGAGGTCAAGACGATCGACGGCAAGCAGCGCACGGTGCTGAACGGCAAGCCGGTCTTCCTGATGGCGACTCTCGACCAGGGTTTCTGGCCGGACGGGCTGCACACGCCGCCGACTGACGAGGCGCAGGAGTACGACCTGAAGGCCCACAAGGAGCTGGGCTTCAACTCCGTCCGCAAGCACATCAAGGTCGAGAACGACCGCTGGTTCTACCAGGCGGACAAGCTCGGGCTGCTGGTGTGGCAGGACATGCCATCGATGAACACGGTCAAGCCGTCGGACGCGGCGAAGACGCAGTTCGAGCACGAGATGAAGGAGATGATCGAGCAGCACGACAGCCACCCGTCGGTGGTGATGTGGGTGACGCTCAATGAGGGCTGGGGCCAGTACGACGTGGCCCGGCTGGCCGATCAGGCGAAGGAGTGGGACCCGACCCGGCTCATCAATGGCATGTCCGGGATCAACCTCGGCGAGGACGGCGGTACGGGGGACATCCTCGACGAGCACGGCTATCCGAGCCCGGCGCTGCCCGATCCGGACGGCAAGCGGGCGCTGGTGAGCGGCGAGTACGGGGGTCTGGGACTGGCCGTGCCAGGTCACTCCTTCCCGGTGCAGCACACCTATGTCGGGGTCGAGAAGGACAAGTACACCGACGAGTACCTGGTCAAGCTCAAGGAGGTCGAGAAGCTGGCCGCCTGTGAAGGCAACAACGGCGCCGTCTACACCCAGATCACGGATGTGGAGGGCGAGCTGAACGGGTTGCTGACGTACGACCGCAAGGTACTCAAGGGCGATCCCAAGCGGATCAAGGCAGCGCATGAGGCGCTGATCAAGGGTGCCGGCGACGGCACGCTGCAGTGCACCAAGTGATGTGACCGAGGCTCGCCCGCCTCCGTGCTGATGCGGAGGCGGGCGAGCCGAATCTTTGAGGAGCCGCTGTCATGCCACCGAACAGACGACAAGTCCTCGCCATCGGCGCGCTCACGCTCGGCGCGGCGGCGCTGCCCGGCGGCAGTGCCTTCGCGGCCGCCGCTCGTGTGCCCGGCAAGAAGGGCGTCACCCCCTCGGCCTTCCTGCGGCTGCCGCCCGGGGCCGTAAAGGCGCGCGGCTGGCTTGCTCATCAGCTGAAGCTGCAGCTGGAGGGGTTGTGCGGGCGCTACGAGGAGAAGTCGCACTTCCTCAACTTCGACGAGACCGGGTGGGTGCATCCGGACCGGCGCGGGTGGGAGGAGGTGACGTACTGGCTGCGCGGATACGTGCCCCTCGCCATCGCGACCGGCGACGAGGCAGCGCTCGCCAACTCCAGGCGGTGGCTGGACGCGATCCTGGCCACGCAGGAGGGCGACGGCTTCTTCGGGCCGCGGGAGCTGCGCACCTCGCTGAACGGCGGGCCGGACTTCTGGCCGTTTCTGCCGCTGCTGATGGCGCTGCGGACGTGGGAGGAGTACGCGGAGGACGAGCGGATCGTGCCCTTCGTGACCCGCTTCCTGCGCTTCATGAACGCGCAGGGTGCGGGCGCGTTCAACAGCAGCTGGGTGTCGTATCGCTGGGGTGACGGCCTGGACATCGTGCACTGGATGCATGAGCGGACGGGTGATGCCTTCCTGATCGACCTGGCGGCGAAGATGCACGAGCACGGCGCCGACTGGGCGTCCCCGTCGGGCGAGATGCCCACCCCGCACAACGTCAACATCGCCCAGGGCTTCCGCGAGCCCGCCCAGTACGGGCAACTCAGCGGGGACGCGGCGCTGACGAAGGCTGCGTACCGGAACTACGACGCGGTGCTGGGCACGTTCGGGCAGTTTCCCGGCGGCGGGATCGCGGGCGACGAGAACTACCGGCCGGGCTTCGGGGATCCGCGGCAGGGGTTCGAGACCTGCGGGATCGTGGAGTTCATGGCCAGCCATGAGCTGCTCACCCGGATCACGGGTGATGCGGTGTGGGCGGACCGGTGCGAGGAGCTGGCGTTCAATATGCTGCCGGCCGCCTTTGATCCGCAGGGGAAGTCGACGCATTACGTGACCAGCGCGAACAGCGTGGATCTGGACAATGCGAAGAAGACTCAGGGGCAGTTCCAGAATGGCTTCGCCATGCAGGCGTTTCAGGCGGGTGTGGATCAGTACCGGTGCTGTCCGCACAACTACGGCATGGGCTGGCCGTACTTCGCGGAGGAGCTGTGGCTCGCGACGCCGGACGGCGGTCTGGCCGCGTCGATGTACGCGGCGTCCGAGGTGACGGCCAAGGTCGCCGGCGGGATCGAGGTGACCGTCACCGAGGAGACGGACTATCCCTTCGGGGAGACCGTGACGCTGACCGTGTCGGGGGCCGCCGCCTTCCCGCTGCGGCTGCGGATTCCCGGCTGGTGCCGCGATCCCGAGGTGGCGGTCAACGGGAAGCCGGTCGCGGCGAAGGCCGGCCCCGTGTACGTAACCATCGACCGGACCTGGGCGGACGGCGACAAGGTGACGCTGCGGCTGCCGCAGCGGACCGAGGTCCGCACCTGGGAGCGGAACCACGACGCGGTGAGCGTCAGCCACGGGCCGCTCACGTACTCGCTGAAGATCGGCGAGGACTGGGTGCGCTACGGCGGCAGTGATGCCTTCCCCGAGTACGAGGTGCACGCCACCAGCCCGTGGAACTACGGCCTCTCCCCCGGCGACACGCCCGCCTTCAGCCGTACGGACGGGCCGCTGCCCGCCAACCCGTTCACTCCCGACACCGCGCCGGTGAAGCTGACCGCGCGGGCGCGGCGGATCGAGGAGTGGGTGGCGGACGACGAGCATGTGGTCGCGCCGCTGCAGGCAAGTCCGGCGCGAAGCGACGCGGCCGTCGAGGAGGTGACGCTGGTGCCGATGGGGGCGGCGCGGCTGCGGATCACGTCCTTCCCGACAGCCGCGCCCGACGGGCACGCGTGGCGGGCGGAGCCGCCGTACCAGAGGGTGCAGAACAAGCACAGCGGCAAGGTGCTCGCCGTGGACGGCATGTCCCTCGACAATGGCGGCCGGGTGGTGCAGTTCGACAACACCGGGACCGGGGATCACGCCTGGCAGCGGATCGATCAGGGCGACGGCTGGTTCCTGCTGCGCTGCGGGTACAGCGGCAAGGTCATGGGTGTGGACGGCATGTCGACGGAGAACAGCGCGCGGGTGGTCCAGTACGAGGACAACGGGACCGACGATCACCTGTGGCAGCTGGTGGCCGACGCCGACGGCTGGTATCGCATCCGCAACAAGCACAGCGGCAAGGTGCTGGGCGTGCACGAGATGTCGACGGCGAACAGCGCCCAGGTGGTGCAGTTCGACGACAACGGCACCGCGGACCACCTATGGCGGTTCATCTGACCGTAGCCTGTCGGGCATGAGCAATCTCGATCAGCGGCCGCCCGTCGCCACGTGCGGCGGGCGCGCCGGTGTCACCGCCGAGCCCGTACGGGAACTGCTGAAGGCGCGTCAGGTGCCGCTGGGCGAGTCGACGGTGGTGCGGCGGCTGCTGCCGAACCTCGGCCGCCGGATGGTCGGCGCCTGGTGCTTCGTCGATCATTACGGGCCCGACGACATCGCGGACGAGCCGGGCATGCAGGTGCCGCCGCACCCGCACATGGGGCTGCAGACGGTGAGCTGGCTGCACGAGGGTGAGGTGCTGCACCGCGACAGCCTGGGTTCGCTGCAGACGGTGCGGCCGCGGGAGCTGGGGCTGATGACGTCCGGCCGGGCGATCGCGCATTCGGAGGAGTCGCCGCGGGTGCATGCGCCGCTGCTGCACGGGGCGCAGCTGTGGGTGGCGCTGCCGGATGAGCACCGGGGCGTCGCGCCGGACTTCGAGCATCATGCCGGGCTGCCGGTGGTGGCCGGTGGCGGTGGCCTGTCCGCGACGGTCGTCCTCGGTGAGGTGGATGGGGCGGCGTCGCCAGGGACGACGTACACGCCGCTGGTCGGCGCCGATGTGTCGCTGGCCGCGGGGACCGCGGCGCGGCTGCCGGTGGAGCCGGACTTCGAGTACGCGGTGCTGACGATGTCCGGCGAGGCGGAGGTGGACGGGCTCAGGCTGGCGCCCGGGTCCATGCTCTATCTGGGCTGCGGGCGGCGGGAGCTGCCGCTGCGGGCGGATACCGACAGCGCGCTGATGCTGCTGGGCGGGGAGCCGTTCGCCGAGGAGATCGTGATGTGGTGGAACTTCATCGGCAGAAGCCACGCTGAGATCGCGGGCGCGCGCGAGGAGTGGATGAGCGGATCCCGCTTCGGCGAGGTGCACGGTTACGACGGGGACCGGCTCGCCGCGCCCGGCCTTCCGCCGACTCCGTTGAAGCCCCGCGGCCGGGCGCGATAGCGCCGGAAGCGTCGACCGGCAAAGGTCTGGACAAAGCCCTCTAGGCATGGTGCAGTACGCAGTGCACCCGAGCTGAGAGCGCTCTCATCAGCTCAACACGGCTCTCGGCTCCTGGAGTTCCACCCCCACTTCGATCGGAACGACGGAAAGGGGCACCACTGTGAAATGGAGATCCGGCTTACGCCTCGGGATATGCGCCGCTCTCCTGCTCGGCTCGCTCGGGACCGCGTCGGCCGCCGCCGGCAGCCGCCCGGAGCCGCGGGTCTCGGACGGTCTGCTGGAAGCCATGCAGCGCGACCTCGGCCTCAGCGCCGGGCAGTCCGAGAAGCGGCTCGCGCAGGAGACGCGGGCGAGCGCCCTCGATGACAGGACCCGGCGGATCGCCGGGGATACGTATGCGGGCTCGTGGTTCGACGCCCGCAGCGGCAAGCTCACGGTTGCCCTCGCCGGCCGCGACACGGCCGACGCGGTACGGGCCGCTGGCGCCGATGTGCGCATGGTCGAGCACAGCGCCGGGAAGCTGGACGCGGCAAAGGCCCGGATCGACAAGCTGTCCGCGCCGGCCGCCGTGGCCGGGTGGCACGTCGACCCCCGGGCGAACCGGGTCGTCGTCGAGGTCGTGAAGGGGAAGCGGGACAGTGCACGCGTCTCGGCGTTCCTGCAGCGGGCGCGGGCGGCCGGGCCGGTGAAGGTCGCCGGGGTCGGGCGGGCGCCGGAGCCGTTCGCCGCGGGCACGGTCGGCGGCGATCCGTACTACACCTCGAATGTGCGCTGCTCGATCGGCTTCTCCGTGCACGGCGGGTTCGTGACCGCCGGGCACTGCGGACAGCCGGGGCAAGCGGTCAGCGGCTGGGACCGGTCGTACATCGGGAACTTCCAGGGGTCGTCGTTCCCCGGCGACGACTACGCGTGGGTGAACGTCGGCAGCGGCTGGTGGACGGTGCCCGTCGTGCTCGGCTGGGGCACCGTGCCGGACCAGTTGGTGCGCGGCTCGGCGGAGGCCCCGATCGGCGCGTCGATCTGCCGGTCCGGGTCCACCACGCGCTGGCACTGCGGCACCCTGCTGGCGCGCAACGAGACCGTGAACTACGGCTCTTCGGGCATCGTGTACGAGCTGACGAAGACCAGCGTGTGCGCGGAGCCGGGCGACTCGGGCGGCTCGTTCATCAGCGGTGACCAGGCGCAGGGCGTGACGTCCGGCGGGTGGGGCAACTGCTCCGGCGGGGGCGAGACCTGGTTCCAGCCGGTGAACGAGATCCTGGGCCGGTACGGCCTGACCCTGCACACGGCCTGAGCTCAGGCGTCTTCGCTGACGCGCCGGTCTATGGGCCGGCCCTGACCGGGCCGGCCTTCCACCGCCCGCTGTCCGGCCTCGCCCTCATCCTCGCCCGAGAGGAGCAGCGACAGTAGCTCCGCCACGGGCAGGCCGGCCTCCGTCGGGTGGCGCAGCACCTTGTCCGGCTCGATCCGGTAGGTGTTGGACCGCCCCTCCTTGTGGTGCGAAAGGTAACCCTCGTACTCCAGGTCGGCGATGATCTTCTGCACCGCGCGTTCGGTGAGCCTGCAGTGCGCGGCGATGTCGCGGATACGCGCATGTCGGTTCTGAGCAATTGCGGCCAACACGCGGGCGTGATTGGTCAGGAACGTCCACCCACTGTGGGGTTCGGGCACAGCACGCATGTCTGCATCCTAGCCATCAACTTCCAGAATCAAAACACGTGCATCTCTTTTCATGTATCCCTTGACGCGTGAACGGCATTCGGCGCACCTTGGACTCGACAGCAAGCTGCCCGGGTCGTGCGGTCCAAGGAGCGGTTTCGCCCATGCCTTTGATGGTGTACGCGTATGACGACGGCGACCATGTCGTCGTAGAGGTGATCGGCGATGTCGATCTGCAGGCCGATCAGGAGTTGTCGCACATGCTGCAGGAGGCGCTGGACACCTCCGCGGGCGGTGTGGAGCTGGACCTGAGCGGTGTCGAGTGCCTGGACTGTGCGGGACTCAACATCCTGCTGAAGATCCGCGACCAGGCGCTGGAAGCGGGCAAGAGCCTCACCCTGCGCGCCGCCAGTCGCGCCGCGCTGCGGCTGTTCACACTCACCGACACCCTGACGCTGTTCAGCGCCTCGGCGGGCAACAGCCCGCCGGGCGACGGCGGGCCGAAGCTCGGCCGACCGGCGGAGGATCCGGCTCCCGCGCTCGGTTCAGAGCGGGATCCGCGCGTCGAAGTGGTCCAGCTCCGGCGCGCCCTGGAGACCCGGCCGACCATCGATCTGGCCCGCGGCATCCTGATGGCCTCCTTCGCCCTGAGCCGGGACAACGCCTGGGAGGTGCTGGTCATGGTCTCGCAGAACAGCAACACCAAGCTGCACCGCCTCGCGGACCACGTAGTGGCGGCCGTCAACGGCGACACGCTACCTGACGGCTTGCAAGAGCACCTGGCCACCGCGGTGGACACCTTCCGATCCCCGTCGGCCGACGAGGAGCCGCCGGACCTGACGCCGGCGGCGCCCTCGTAGGCAGGACCCGCGGGCAAGAGCTGCCCGCCTCTCCGCACGGCTGCCAGGTCGCCGGGCGGAGAGGCGGGCGATCTGGGCGGCTGAGCCGTCAGCCGGCGTCCACCGGAACGCACCATTCCAGGCAGGTGCCACCGGTCGGCGGGGTGGTGAGCGTCAGGGTGCCGCCGAGGGAGCGGGCGCGTTCGTCGAGGTTGCGCAGGCCGCTGCGGCGGCCGGTCGGGGGGATGCCGCGGCCGTCGTCGGTGACGGCGAGGGTCAGCTTTCCGTTCTCGGTGGTGAGCGTCACTTCCGCGCGGGTCGCCGCCGCGTGCCGGGCGACGTTGGAGAGCGCCTCCTTCAGTACGGCCTCGGCGTGGTCGGCGACCGTCTCGGAGACGAGGGTGTCGACCGGGCCGTTTACGCTGGTGGCCGGGGTGAAGCCGAGGGCGGGTGCCAGGTCCTCGATGGTGTGCGCGACGCGGAGGCGCAGGCTGCGGGGTTCTGCGGGGCCGGGGGCGTGGGAGCGCAGTCCGAAGATCGTGGACCTGATGATCTTGATGGTTTCGTCCAGTTCGCCGACGACCCGCTGCATGCGCGCGTTCGCCTCCGGCTGGGTGACCAGGCGGGTGAGGCTCTGCAGCGCCATGCCGGAGGCGAAGAGCCGCTGGATCGCCAGGTCGTGCAGATCGCGGGCGATGCGGTCGCGGTCCTCGTAGACGACGAGGCGGTCGGCCTCGCGGCGCCGCTCGGCCAGCTCCATCGCGATGGCCGCCTGGCCGGCGAAGGCGAGCAGCGGCTCCGTCTCGTACTCGGTGAAGGTCGCAAGGCGGTCCTTGCGGGCGAGCAGCAGCACGCCGCGTACGTGATCGCCCGCCACCATCGGCACGGCGACCGCGGGGCCGACGCCGGCGAGGTGCACCGGCTCGGCGGCGGCGCGTGGGTCGGCGCCCAGGTCCGTACTGCGCACGGGGACGCCGGCGTGGACGGCCGTGCCGAGGAAGGAGTCGTTGCGCGGCACCCGCAGACCGCGCAGCCCGCTTCTGGCGGGCTCGCCCTCGACCACGGCGATGCGCAGGTCGTCGCCGTCGTCGTCCGGCAGTGCGAGGACGGCGAGGTCGGCGCCGAGGATGCGGCGGGCGTGGGAGACGACGTCGCCGAGGACGTCGGCCTCGTCGGCGCCGGAGAGCAGCTCGGAGACGATCTCCGCGTTGGCGGCGAGCCACCGCTGGCCTGAGTGGGCCTCCTCGTACAGGCGGGCGTTCTCGATGGCCACGCCCGCGGCCACGGCGAGGGTGCGCAGCACCGCCTCGTCCTCGGCGTCGAAGCCCTTTCCGCCGCGCTTCTCGGTGAGGTAGAGGTTGCCGAAGACCTCGTCGCGGACCCTGATGGGGGTGCCGACGAAGGTGTGCATGGGCGGGTGGTTCGGCGGGAAGCCGTACGAGTCCGGGTGCTCGGAGATCTCCTCCAGCCGCAGCGGCTCGGGGTGGCGGATCAGCACGCCGAGGATGCCGCGGCCGCAGGGCGTCGCGCCGACCGCGGCGATCTGCTCGTCGGTGAAGCCCACCGGCAGGAACTGCTCCAGTCCCCCGTCCTGGCCCTCCCCCACGACGCCGAGCGCGCCGTACTCGGCGTCGACCAGCACCACGGCGGCCTCCACGATCTGCCGCAGCACCTGCCGCAGCTCGAGGCCGCGGCCGACCGTGAGCACCGCCTCCAGGAGGCTGTGCACGCGGTCGCGGGTGCCGCGGACGTCCTCGATACGGGCCTGGAGCTCGTCCAGCACCTCGTCGAGCTGCAGCCTGGGCAGGCGCCCGTCCGGGGCCGAGCCGCCGTCAGCGACCATCGGTCACGTCTCCTGCCTGTCCGTACTGCTTGAACTGCTTGTACTGCTCATGCGCAAACACCTCACCACATTAAGGGCAAGTCCGACGGGACTGGTCGGCTCCCCCCATGGTCCAAACGGCCCTACTCGCGGGTGGGTGCGAAACGCTTTCATGGGGAGCAGAGCCAGGGGCCCGGCCACGTTGGGCGCGGCGCTGCGGTCCCCCCGTACCGTGCGGCGCGCGAACGAGGTCCGCGAGACGGCGGATACGGCCCCTGGCTCGACGGCGTCTCGCGCGGGAAAACCGCTGGACACGCGCCTGCCTTGGTCTAGACAATGTCGCGAACATGCCGAAGACAGCCGCGACACGACGACGGGCCGACGCGTCGGACTCCGCCCCCGGGGCCCTGTGGTCCCGCAACTTCCTGCTCTTCTTCACGGCCCGCGCCGTCGCCAAGCTCGGCGACATGATGCTGCCCGTCGCGCTCGCGGCGGGGCTCGTCGCGCACGGCTACGGGGCGAGCGCCGTGGGCGGGGCGCTGGCCGCCTTTACCGCGTGCTTCGCCGGTTTCGTGATCTTCGGCGGGGTGATCGCGGACCGGTTCAACCCGCAGCGGCTGATGATCGGCGCGGATGTGGTGCGGATCGGCACGCAGTCGCTGATGGCGGTGATGTTCTTCACCGGGCGGGTCGCGCTGTGGGAGGTGTGCGCGATCGGCGCGGTCAACGGCATCGCGGCGGCCGTCTTCCAGCCGGGCGTGGCCACCACGATTCCGCGGATAGCGGCCGACGTGCAGGGGGCGAACGGGTCGATACGGGTCGCCGAGGCGACGATGACCCTCGCGGGTCCGGTGCTCGCGGGCATGCTGGTCGGCTTCGCCTCGGTGGGGACGGTGTTCGTCGCGCACGCGGGCACGTATCTGGCGAGCGCCGTGTGCCTGCTCCTGCTGCGGCTCGGGCCCATGCTGCGGGAGCAGCCGGCTCAGCCGTCCACTTTTCGGGCGGATCTTGTGGAGGGGTGGCGGGAATTCCGGTCCCGCACGTGGATGTGGGGCGTCATCGTCATCTGGTGCAGCCACATGCTCCTCGCCTGGGGGCCGACGATTCCGCTGGTGGCCACCGATGTCGTGCAGGAGCATGGCGCGGGGGCGTACGGACTGATCAACTCGGCGCTCGGCGCCGGCATGATCGTCGGCGGGCTGCTCGGGATGCGGCTGCGGCCGCGGCATCCGCTGCGCGCGGGCGGGTTCGCGATCGCCGGGATGGCCTTGCAGGCGCTGGCGGTCGGGCTCGGGATGCCGGTGCCGTGGATCGCGGCCGCGATGGTGGTGACGGGGGCGGGCAACGCCTTCTGGGGCGTGATGTGGACGACGAGCGTGCTGACGCAGGTGCCGGCGCCGGTGCTGAGCCGCATCCATGCGTACGAGGTCGCCGGGTCTGTCGCGATGCTGCCGGTCGGGCAGGCGCTCGCCGGGCCCGCGGCGGGGCTGTTCGGCGTACGGGAGGTGCTGCTCGCCAATGCGGTGATGGCGGTGGTCACGTCGGTGGCGCTGGTGTCGGTGCGGGCGATCCGCAATCTGGAGCGGGTGCCGCAGTCGGCCGGATGACCGCGGCGGTCGCCGGACGGTGGAGCGCTGTCCGGAGGACGCGGAGCGGTAGCTGTCAGCGCTCGGTGCCGGGGCGGGTCAGGTCTGCGAGGCGGTTCCGGAGGTGGGTGAGGCGGGCGATTTCGGCGTCGAGGGTGGCGATGCGGTCGGTGACGATGCCGGTGGACTCGGGGGTGGGGGCCGAGGCGCAGCTCGGGGGTGGGTACTGGGTGACCTTGTGGAGGGTGGTGGCGCGGGCGCGCAGGTCGGCGATGGTGAGGCCGTCGGCGAGCAGGTCGCGGATGACGCGGATGCGGGCGACGTCGGCGGCCGCGTACTCGCGCTGGCCCGTCGCGCTGCGGGCGGGCGGTGGGAGCAGCCCGCGCTGCTCGTAGAGGCGCAGTGCCCTGGGGGTCGCACCCGTCGCCGCCGCCGCGTCGCCGATCCGCATCCCGTCGCTACACCTCCACCACCAGCGCCCCGAACGGGCGCCCCGCCATCACCTCCTCCAACGCGGCCGGGGCGGCATTGATGCCCGGCACGGCCGTGTACGGGAAGCGAATCTCGCCGGCGCGCAGCCACGCGCCGAAGCGCCGGCGCCATTCGCCCTCGACGGCGGGCAGGTCCGTGGCGCTGAAGCCGCGGATGGTGAGGCCCTTGATGACGATGCGGAAGGAGTCCAGCTCTACCGGTGCGTCCGCGCCGCCGCGGGCCGCGTCGAGCTGTCCGGAGGCCGCGCCGACCAGTGCGAAGCGGGCATCCTGGCGGGCGGCGCGGAGGGCGGTGGCCAGGAGCGGGCCGCCGGTGGTGTCGAGCAGGATGTCGATGCCTTGGGGCGCGGCTCCGGTGAGCTGGGCGTCGAGGTCGGGCTGGTCGCGGCGGATGATCGCGTCGTAACCGGCTTCCGTGGTCAGCCGGTTGGCCTTGGCCGCCGAACCGGTCACGCCGATGACCCGGCCGGCGCCCAGGAGTCTGGCGATCTGCCCGGCGAGCGTGCCGACGGCGCCGCCCGCGCCGGTGACGAGAACGACGTCGTCGTTGCGTACGGGCGCGAGCCGGGTGAGGGAGGCGTACGGAGCGGCGCCCTGGGCCAGGTGCGCCACCGGGTCCGGCAGCGTGTCGTCGAGGACGGTGCAGGCGGACTCGGGCAGCAGGGCGTACTCGCGCCAGCCGAGGAAGTGCGTGACCGCGGTGCCGGGGTGCAGCCGGCTTCCCGGGCCGGCGGCGGCGACTTCGCCGACGGCGGTGCCGAGGAGCGGGTCGCCGGGCTTCAGCGCGGGCAGCGGTACGTCGTCTCCGGCCGCGCCGCTGATCAGGGTGCGGAGGCCGGGGAAGACGAGGAAGTGGGTGTTGCGGACGAGTACTTCGCCGGGTCCTGGCTGCGGCACCGGGGTCTCGGTGATGGTGAGCTCGGCGGCGGTGGGCAGGCCGCGTGGTGCGGTGGCGAGGCGTACCTCACGGGCGGTGCGGGGCAGGGCGACGGGCATGCGGATTCCTCCTCGGAGCCCGGGTGTTCGGGCGCCGGGACGCTAACGCCTGACCCGCGGGTCAGGGTCAAGCCGCGGGGACGATCGGCGGGCGGTCAGCGGGTGGAGAAGGCGTCCCCCTGTGGATATCGTCGGCATATCGAAATCTGCATACGGGCCCGCAACGGGTCGCCGTCTTGACTCGGACGCATGTCCCTCCATGCACCGGCACGAACAGTCCAGCCGATCAGCGCGGCCGAGCACCTGGCGTTCGTACGGAGACAGCGCTCGGTCAGCTTTCTGCAGACGCCGGCGTGGGGCCGGGTCAAGACCGAGTGGCGCAGTGAGTCCCTCGGCTGGTTCGACGGCGGGCGGCTGGTCGGAGCCGGGCTTGTACTGCACCGGCCGGTGCCGCGGATGGAGCGCTACACGCTGGCCTATCTGCCCGAGGGGCCGGTCATCGACTGGGCCGGGGAGCTGGACGCATGGCTCGACCCACTCGCCGCCTACCTCAAGGCACACGGCGCGTTCGCGATCCGGCTCGGCCCGCCGGTGCGTACGGACACCTGGAGCGCCGGCCAGGTCAAGGAGGGCATCGCCGATCCGGCCATCCGGGTGCTCACCGAGGTCGGCCGGCAGTGGGCCGACCCGGTCGGCGCCCGCGTGACCGGCGGGCTGAAGGACGCCGGCTGGCTGCCGCAGAGCCCTGTGGAGGGCTTCGGGGCCGGGCATCCGCAGTTCAAGTACGAGCTGACGCTGACCGGCAAGACGGAGGACGACCTGCTGCGGGGGATGAATCAGCAGTGGCGTCGCAACATCAAGAAGGCAGAGCGGGCGGGTGTCGAGGTCACGACGGGCGGCGATCTGAAGGCGTTCCACGACCTCTACGTCCACACCGCCGAACGGGATCGCTTCACGCCCCGGCCGCTGCGCTACTTCGAGACCATGTTCGCGGAACTGGGCGCCGAGGATCCTGACCGGATCAAGCTCTACTTCGCCCGGCACCAGGGCGACTTGGTCGCCGCCACCGTCCTGGTACGGGTCGGCGCGCACGCCTGGTACTCGTACGGCGCCTCCTCGACCGAGAAGCGCGAGGTGCGCGGCTCGAACGCCTGCCAGTGGGCGATGATCCGGGACTCGCTGGCAGCCGGCTGCGATGTCTACGACCTGCGCGGCATCACTCCCACCCTGGATGCGGATGATCCGCACGTCGGGCTGATCCGGTTCAAGACCGGAACCGGAGGTCAGGCGGTGCGCTATGCCGGCGAGTGGGATCTGCCGCTGCGGCCGTTGATTTACCGGGCCTTCGACCTCTATATGAGGAGGCGGGCGCAGGCGTTGGGTGCGTAACTTATCGTCGGCATATCGAAATCGGCATACGTCCGTGCAACATCGCGCTGTGTTGACTGGAGTCATGACCTCCAGCGATCAAGAAAGCGGCGCCCAGGGCATCACCGTCTATGGGTGCGGGTTTGACGAGGCCGTGCTCTTCCGCGAGTTGGCACCGCGCTTCGGATTGGCGCCGACCATTACGGCGGCGGCCGTCACCGCGGCCAATGTTCAGCTCGCGGCCGGGAATCGGTGCATTAGCGTCGGCCACAAGACAAAGATCACGAATGCGACTCTGCTCGCGCTGAGTCAGATCGGCGTCAGGTACATCTCCACGAGGAGCATTGGCTACAACCATATCGACGTGGAGTACGCCGACAGCGTCGGGATCGCCGTCGAGAATGTGGCCTACTCCCCCGACAGCGTCGCCGACTTCACGTTGATGCTGATGCTGATGTCGGTACGGAACGCCAAAACCACCATCAGGCGCGCGGCGGCCCATGACTACCGCTTGAACGAGGTGCGCGGGAAGGAATTGCGCGACCTCACCATCGGGGTCATCGGGACCGGCCGCATCGGCTCCGCCGTGATCGACAGGCTGCGTGGCTTCGGCTGCCGGACGCTGGCGCATGACAGCCGGCCCAGTATCACCGCCGATTACGTCTCACTCGATGAGCTGCTGCGGCGCAGCGATATCGTCACGCTCCATACGCCGCTGACTTCCTCGACCCACCATCTGCTCAATCGGGAGCGCATGGAGCAGATGAAGGACGGCGCGTTCATCGTCAATACCGGACGCGGATCGCTTCTCGATACGGAGGCGCTTGTTTCGGCCTTGCAGAGCGGCAAGTTGGGGGGCGCGGCGCTGGACGTCCTCGAAGGTGAGGAAGGAATCTTCTACGCCGACTGCCGGAACAAGCACATCGACAGCGAAGCGCTGGTGCGACTCCAGAACATGCCGAACGTCCTCATCAGCCCCCACACCGCCTACTACACCGACCATGCCCTGAGCGACACGGTCGGGAATTCCATCGCCAACTGCCTCAAGTTCGAAAGCAGGAGTCAGCATGTCTAAGCTCAAGGTCGGGATCGTCTTCGGCGGCTCCTCGGAGGAGCACCCCATCTCCATCAAGTCCGCGCGAGAGGTGTCGAAGAACCTCGACCCCGCGAAGTACGAGCCCTTCTATATCGGGATCACCAAGAGCGGCGCCTGGCGGCTGTGCGACGGCCCCGCCGCGGGCTGGGCGAGCGACGGCAGCAGCCGTCCGGCGGTGGTGTCGCCGGACAGGGGGACGCGTGGCCTGCTGGTCCTCGACGAGGGGAAGTACGAAACGATCCCCTTGGACGTCGTGCTGCCCGTACTCCACGGCACGCTCGGCGAGGACGGTGCGGTACAGGGGCTGCTGGAGCTGTCCGGGATCCCCTACGTCGGTTGCGATGTCCAGAGTTCCGCTCTCTGCATGGACAAGTCCCTCGCGTACACCGTCGCCCGGAGCGCGGGAATCGCCACACCGCACTTCTGGACCTGCACGGCGGACGAGGATGTCGACCCGGACGGCCTCAGCTATCCCGTGTTCGTGAAGCCGGCCCGTTCCGGCTCGTCTTTCGGCGTCAGCAAAGTGACCCGGAAGGAGGAGCTTTCCAGCGCCCTTGAGGCCGCGCGGCAGTACGACTCGAAGGTGCTGATCGAGGCGGCCGTGGCCGGCAGCGAGGTCGGATGCTCAATCCTGGGGAGCGGCCAGGACTTGATTACGGGCGAGGTGGACCGGATCGCGCTGTCTCATGGCTTCTTCCGGATCCATCAGGAGGACCAGCCCGAGCGCGGTTCCGACAATTCGACTGCCATCGTGCCGGCCGACATTCCGGCGGAGTCGCGGACGCGCGTCCAGGAGACGGCACGCGCCGTTTACCGCGCCCTGGGCTGCAGTGGGCTCGCGCGGGTGGACTTGTTCCTGAAGGACGACGGCACGGTCGTCCTGAACGAAGTCAACACCTTTCCCGGCATGACCTCCTACAGCCGGTACCCGCGCATGATGGCGGCCGCCGGACTGTCGCTTGCGGACATCATCGACCGTACGGTCATGCTTGCCGTCACCGGAGGCGAACGATGAAGGATGGCTTCGTCTTCGTGGACGAGCTCGCACCCGGCATCCGCTGGGACGCCAAATACGCCACCTGGGACAACTTCACCGGCAAACCGGTCGACGGCTATCTGGCCAATCGGATCGTCGGCACCCGCGCCCTGTGCGTCGCCCTGGAGGATGCCCGCCAGAAGGCCGAATACCTTGGCTTCGGACTGCTGCTGTGGGACGGCTATCGGCCGCAGCAGGCCGTGGACTGCTTCCTGCGGTGGGCCGAGCAGCCGGAGGACGGGCGGACGAAGCCGCGGCACTATCCGAATATCGAGCGGCCCGAGATGTTCGAGAAGGGATACGTCGCGGTCAAGTCGGGCCACAGCCGCGGCAGCACCGTGGACGTAACGCTCTATCACCTGGGCAGCGGCGAACTGGCCGCCATGGGCGGCGGCCACGACCTGATGGACACCATCTCTCATCACGGGGCAAAGGAGATCTCCCAGGGCGAAGCCCGGAACCGGCATCTCCTCTACTCCATCATGCTGTCCGCCGGTTTCACCGCCTACGCCTGCGAATGGTGGCATTACACGCTCAAGGACGAGCCCTACCCGGACACCTATTTCGACTTCCCCATCAAGTAATTTCCCATCAAGTAGTCGTGACCGTCTTCGCCGCGATCCGGCGCTCGTCCGGCCAGCGGACGTCGCGCGCCCAGCCGAGTCGCTCGAAGACGCGGATCATGCGGGCGCTGGTGTCGATCTGGCCGCGGAGGACGCCGTGCCGGGCTGATGTGGGGTCGGCGTGGTGGAGGTTGTGCCAGGACTCGCCGCCGGAGAGGAGGCAGAGCCACCAGACGTTGCCTGAGCGGTCGCGGGCCTTGAAGGGGCGCTCGCCTGTCATGTGGCAGATGGAGTTGATGGACCACGTGACGTGGTGGAGCAGGCCGATGCGGACCAGGCCCGCCCAGAAGAACGCCGACCACGCCGCACCCGCGTCCCAGGCCCCCGCTCCCCACAGGCCGCCCGCGACGGCGGGGGCGCCGAAGGAGAAGAGGGCGATGAGGGGCTGCCACTGCTGGATGCGTACGAGGTCGCGGTCGGCCAGGAGGTCGGGGACGTAACGCTGCTGATTGGTCTTCTCGTTGTTGAAGGTCCAGCCGACATGCGCCCACAGCATGCCCTTGGCGAGGGCCGGGATGGAGTGGCCGAAGCGCCAGGGTGAGTGCGGGTCGCCGGGCTTGTCGGAGAACTGGTGGTGGCGGCGGTGGTCGGCGGCCCAGGTGATGACGTCGCCCTCGATCGCCATGGTGCCGGCGACGGCGAGGCTGATCTTCAGCGGGCGGTTCGCCTTGAAGGCGCCGTGGGTGAAGAGGCGGTGGTAGCCGATGGTGATGCCGTGCCCGGCGATCAGGTACATCACCGCGCCGATCACCAGGTCGTGCCAGGTCACTCCCCAGCCCCAGAGGACGACGATGGAGGCGATCACGGCGACGAAGGGGATGCCGACGAAGATGCTGACGACGACGCGGTCGGCCGTGCCCATCCGGTCGCCCCAATAGTCGTTCGGCCCGTCGTTCGGCCCGTCGTTCCGCCCCGCGGATGGCGCTGTCGGTCCGGTCTCTGCCGCAGTCATGGCTGACGCTCCTGTCGTCGGGTGTGGGGGCCTGTGGTGTGGGCGGGCTGCTGGGTCAGCTCCCGTCCAGGTCGCGGGCGAGGTGCGCGGCGAGCACGTCGACCGCCGGGGGATCGAGCAGGGCGAGGTGGTGGGTCGGGAGGTCGTGGACGGTGAGGTCCCGGCAGTACGCGTCCCAGCCGAGGGCGGCGTCGGTGCGTTCGTAGCGCGGGTCCTGGACCGTGTGCGGGGCGACTTCGGTGGCCCGGTAGAGCAGGGTGCGGCCGTCGTACGGGCGTGGGCTGTGCCGCTCGCCGCTGCGCAGGTCGAGGTAGGAGGTGCGCTGGTGTTCCAGGATCGGGCCGGGCAGGTCCACGGCCTGTTCCAGGGTCTTCATGACGAGCTCGACCTGCTCGTCGTCGGAGAGAGCGGCCAGTTCCGCGTACGGGAGGGTGAGCGGGCTGCCGTAGGCGCGCTCGACGTAGTCGGCGAAGGCGGCGAATCGGTGCATGGGGCCGTCGGCCGGGGTGAAGTCCTCGGCGGGGAGCGGGAGGACGGAGTCGATGAGGACCAGGGCCGCTACGGTGCCGTGCTCGCTGAGCGTGCGGGCTGTCTCCTGCGCGAGCAGGCCGCCGTACGACCAGCCGCCGATCACCCACGGGCCTTCCGGGTGGGTGGTGCGGATGAGGTCGGCGTAGGCGGCTGCCCGTTCCGGTACGTCGCGCAGGTCGGGCAGGCGCTCAAGGCCGTAGCAGGGGCGGTCCGCGCCGATGCGGGCGACGAGCGGGCGGTAGACGGACGAGGACCCGCCGGCCGGGTGCGCGAGGAAGAGCGGCGGGCGGGTGCCGCCGGCGCGCAGCTGGCGTATGGGCTCCGCGTCCGCCGCTTCGAGGGCCGGGCGGAGGCGGGCGGCTATGGCCGCGATGGTGATCGGCTCGGGTGGGGTGGGGCTGTCTGGAGTGAGGTCGTCTGACGTGACCGGCAGGCCCGCGCGTTCGGAGAGTTCGGCGGCGAAGCGGCGGAGGAGCGCCGGTGGGTGTTCCGCGAGGCGGAGGTCTTCCTCGGCGCCGGGGGCTTCGCCGCCGGCGACGTGGTGCCAGGCGTGGGCGACGAGTCGTTCGGCTGCGTCGCGGGGCAGCACGCGGGCGGGGGGCGGGGTTCCGGCGGGCTGGGCGGGGCCGTTGGCGGCATCGGTGTCCTTGGCCGCCGCCGGACGCGCCGCGCCAGCGGCTCCCGCCTCCGCCGCATCCCCGTCCGGGTCCGCGAGCACGGCCGCCACGTCGGCCAGGGTGCCCTGCCGCAGCAGCACCTTCGGGTCGACCTTCGCACCGAATTCGTCCAGCACGGCCGCCCCGATGCGCGCTGCCATCAGGGAGTCGAGGCCGAGGTCGGTGAGGGGGGTGGCGGGGTCGATGCTGTCGGCCTGGTAGCCCATGACGGCGGCTACGCGGGTGCGGAGGCGGTCGAGGGTGGTGACCGGGGTGGGAGTGCCGTGGCCGTTGGCGGGGACGGGGGTGGGTGGTTGCGGCGGGTCGTCGGTGGCCCAGTAGCGGCGGCGGTGCCAGCGCGGCAGCGGCAGGTCGGTGATGCGGCCTTCGGGGTGGAGGGTGCGGGGGTCGATGCGGGTGCCGGACAGGATGAGGGTGGCGAGGCTGGAGCGGAAGGCGAAGGCGTCGTCGCCGCCGCGGCGCAGGGTGGGCAGCACGAGGCTGTCCTCTCCTGCTCCTGCGGCGGTCAGGGTTTCGGCCAGCGGGTGCAGTTGGGTGGGGTGCGGGGAGATCTCGACGAAGCGGCGGTGGCCGTCCTCGGCGGCCGCGGTGACGGCCTGGGCGAAGCGGACCGGGCGGCGGAGGTTCGCGGCCCAGTAGGCGGCGTCGAACGGGCCGACGGCGCGCGGGTCTTCGCGGACGGTGGTGTAGAAGCCGCAGATCGGTGTCGTGTGCGGGATGTCGCCGAGCTCGGCGGTGAGCGGCGCGAGGAGCGGGTCGATCTGCGGGGAGTGCCCGGCGCCCTTGGTGGGCAGCGCGCGGGCGAGGCCGCCTTCCTCGGTGATGTGCGAGATCAGTGCTTCGATTTCGTCCGCTGCTCCGGTTACGACGCACTGCTCCGGTGACGCGTGCACTGCGACGTGAACGCTGCTCTCCTCCGAGAGCAGCGCTCTCACTTGGGGCTCGGAGCGGCCGACCACGGCCATCGCCCCGCCCTCCAGCCCGTCGAGCAAACGAGAGCGGGCGCCCACAATGAGGGCACCGCTCTCGGGCGAGAGCACCCCGGCGGCGACGGCGGCGGCGATCTCGCCCATCGAGTGCCCGATGACGGCGGCCGGTTCCACCCCGTACGAACGCCACAGGGCGGCGAGCGCGACCTGGATCCCGTACAAGACCGGCTGCACCACCGACGGCGCGGTGAGATCCGCCTCCGGATCGAGGTGGTCGCGCAGCGACAGACCGGCGTGGCGGCGCAGCAGCGGCTCCAGCCGGTCGAGTTCGGCCGCGAAGGCGGGCTCGTCCTGGAGCAGGCTGCGGGCCATGCCCGGCCACTGCGAGCCGTAGCCGGAGAACACCCACACCGGGCCGCTCCCCTGCGGCACCCGCCCCGCCGTCGCCGTCAGCACCGCCGGGTGCGGGCGGCTCTCGGCGAGGTGGGTGAAGGCCTCGGCGAGTTCGGCCGGGTCGCGGGTGACGACGGCGGCGCCGTGGCGGCCGCGCCCGGTGCGGCCCGAGAGGGTGCGGGCTACATCGTGCGGGCGGGTTCTGCGCAGCGGCCCGGGTTCGGCGAGCCGCCGGCCGAGGTCGGCGGCGTCGGCGCGCAGCCGGGCCGGGGTGGGCGCGTCGAGCAGCGCGATCGCGGGCGTACGGGAGACGGCGCGGGCGCCCCGGGCGGCGGCCGGGCCGCGCTGCGCGGGCACGCGGGCGGCGCCGCCGCGGTACTCGCTCAGCACCACATGCGCGTTGGTGCCGCCGAAGCCGAACGCCGACACCCCCGCCGTAGCCACACCCGAATACCGCGGCCATGGCTCGGAGTCGGTCACGACCCGCAGGGAGAGCGCGTCGAAGTCGATGTGCGGGCTCGGCCGGGTGAAGTGCAGGTGCGGCGGTATCTCGTCATGGTGCAGCGCCAGGACCGTCTTGATCAGCCCCGCGATGCCCGCCGCGGCCTCCAGGTGTCCGAGGTTGGACTTGGCGCAGCCGAGCAGCAGCGGCCGGTCGGCGTCCCGTCCGGGTCCCAGCACCCGGCCGAGCGCGCCCGCCTCGATGGGGTCGCCGAGCGCAGTGCCGGTGCCGTGCGCCTCGACGTAGTCCACCTCGCCGGCGCCCACTCCGGTCGCGTACGCCTCGTGCAGCAGCGCCCGCTGAGCGGCCGCATTCGGGGCGAGAAGGCCATTCGAGCGGCCGTCGGAGTTGACCGCCGTGGCGCGGATGACGGACAGGACCCGATCGCCGTCCCGCTCCGCATCGGCGAGGCGCTTGAGCACGATCACCGCGCAGCCCTCCCCTCGCACCATGCCATCGGCCGACGCGTCGAAGGCCTTGCAGCGCCCGTCGGGCGCGAGCGCGCCCGCCCGCTGGAAGCCGAGGGTGATGGCGGGCGACAGCAGCAGGTTCACGCCGCCGGCGAGTGCCGCGTCGGACTCCCCCGTGGCCAGGGACCGTACGGCGTGGTGCACCGCGACCAGCGACGACGAGCAGGCCGTGTCCAGCGCGAGCGAAGGCCCGCGCAGGTCGAGGGCGTACGAGAGGCGGTTGGCGGCGATGGACAGCGCCGCGCCCGGCGGGGTCCAGGCGTCGATACGGCCCAGTTCCGCGGTGGTGACCTGGGCGTATTCGTTGCCGCTGATGCCGACGAAGACGCCCGTACGGCTCCCGGCGAGCCGCGCGGCCGGCACCGCGGCATGGTCGAGGGCCTCGCGCGCGACCTCGAGCAGCAGCCGCTGCTGCGGGTCCATCAGCGCGGCCTCCTGCGGCGCGATGCCGAAGAATTCCGCGTCGAAGCCCGCGATGGCCTCCAGGTCGCCGAGGAAGCCGCCGTGCCTGCTGATGCCGTCGAGTTCAGCCGCGGTGGCCCCCGCGGTGAACGGTTCCCAGCGTCCTTCCGGCACCGTGCCTACGGCGTCGCCGCGCTCGCTGAGCAGCCGCCAGTACGCGTCCGGGCCTGTGGCCCCGGGCAGCCGGCAGCCGATGCCGACCACCGCGACGTCCGCGGAGGGAGTGTCGGACGTCGCGGTGGCGGCGGAAGCCGCTGCCGCGGTGGCTGCGGCGGCGGCAGGTCTCTGTCCCGGCCCGGCGGCTGCCACGTCACCCTCCGACGCCGCCAGCTCCGCCAGCGCCCGCAGCGTCGGCGCGTCCCACAGCAGCGTCGACGGCAGCGTGGCGCCCAGGAGTTCGCCGATCTCGGCGGCGAGCACCACGGCATCGCGGGAGGTGAGGCCAAGCTCGGCGAACGGGCGGTCGTCGGCGATGTCGGCGTCGGTGAGCCCGTACCACTCGGCGAGGCGGGCCCGCACGGCGGTCCGTACCAGAGACGCGGGGTCGGTGGCGGCCGTCATCGGCCGCTCCCCTCGACGGCCACGGGGCCGGCCGTCGCGCCGGCGGGCTGGGTGTAGCCGCCTTCGAGATAGCGGGCCAGGCAGGCGCTGCGGGAGATCTTGCCGCTGGAGGTGCGCGGGACGGCGCCCGGTTCGACGAGGTGCAGCCGGTAGAGACGGATGCCGTATTCGGCCGAGACGCGGGTGCGGGCGAGCCGTTCGGCGTCGGACCGCTCCCCCGGTGTGGGGTCGGCGCCGCGCCGGTGCTCGGCGACCACGACCAGGCGGCCGGTGTCAGGCTCGGAGAAGGCGGCGAGCCGGTCGGGGCGTACGAGATCGACGGCGTCCTGCACGGTCTCCTCGACGTCCTGCGGGTAGTGGTTGCGGCCGTCGACGATGATCAGGTCCTTCAGGCGGCCGGTCACCAGCAGCTGCCCGTCATGCAGCGCGCCGAGGTCGCCCGTACGCAGCCAGGGCTCGCCGCGGTCGCCGGGGATGCGCCCGGCGAAGGTCTCGGCGCAGTGGGTGGTGCGTTTCCAGTAGCCGTGGCCGATGTTCGCGCCGCGGACGCGGATCTCGCCGACCGCGCCGTCCCTCAGCAGGGCACCGGTCTCGGGGTCGGTGATGCAGACGTCCTGCAGCACCGGCTCGCCGCAGGCGACGAGTTCGGCGGTCTCCGTCTCCCCCGGCGGCGCGGGCACCAGGCGGCCGTCGCCGAGCGCGGCCCGGTCGACGGTCACCGAGCGCGGCTCCTCGCGGTACGAGTGCGAGCTGACGAGCACCGTGGCCTCGGCGAGCCCGTACGACGGGCAGTGCGCCTCGGGCCGCAGGCCGGCGTCCGCGAAGGCGTCCGCGAAGCGCTCGATCGTGGCCGTACGCACCGGCTCGCTGCCGTTGATCAGGCCGCTGACCCGGTCGAGGCGCAGCCCCTCGGTCTGCTCGGCGCCGATGCGGGTCGCGCAGTAGTCGAAGGCGAAGTTGGGCGCGGCGCTGACCGTGCCGCGGTACGCGCCGAGCAGCCACAGCCAGCGGATCGGCTGCTCCAGGAAGGCGACCGGGTCCATGAAGACGGACGGCACCGCCCCGGCCAGCGGCGTCGCGATGGACAGCACCAGGCCCATGTCGTGGAAGAACGGCAGCCAGCCGACGGTGGTGTTGCGATCCGGATGGCCGTCGAAGGCGGCCATGGCCTGGTGGGCGTTCGCGACCACATTCCCGTGGCTGATCATCACGCCCGCGGGGATACGGGTCGATCCCGAGGTGTACTGCAGATAAGCGATCTCATCCGCGTCGGGCGTACCCGCGGGTGCGAGCGGGCGGGCGTTGTCCGGCACCTTGTCGACGAGGACGAGCGGCGCGGCGGCCCCGCGGTGGCCGGTGACGAAGTCCCGTACCTGCCCCTCGGTCGCCGCGTCCGTGATCAGGCAGGCGGGCTCGCAGTCGTCCAGCACGGCGGCCAGCCGCCCGGCGTGGCCCGGCAGGTCGGGGGTGAAGAGCGGCACCGCGATGACGCGGGCGTACAGGCAGCCGAGGAAGGCGGCGACGTAGTCGAGTCCCTGCGGCAGCAGCAGCGCGGCGCGGTCGCCGGGGCGGGCGGACTCGGCGAGCACGTCGGCGACGGCCTGCGCCTTGCGGTAGAGGCGCTGCCAGGACAGCGTGCGGTAGAGCCCTGGCGAGCCCGCGTCCGGGAACTCGACGAAGGTGAACGCCCGCAGGTGACCGCGCTCTTCGGCCCACTGGGCGAGGCTGTCGGTCAGTGGCCGGTACGCGGGGGCGGCAGTGGGGGCGCTTGCGGCACCGGGGGCGGGACGGGGATGGCTGGCGGGGGACATGGCGGCTCCAACGTCGTCCTTCGAGCACTTCGGCGCGCGAGGCCTTGGCGCGTGCGGGACCTGGCGTGCAGTCAGGTTCCGCTTCTGAGCTACTCGCGGGTTAGAGGGCGGAGTGACAGTCGGTGCGGCGGTGCTTGTCAATGCGGGCACAAGGGCCGGGACCTGCACGGCAGTTAGCCTTCATGCGCACGTGAGTGAGGGAGGTGCAGGTGAGCGGCGCGCGGCAGTTCGCGGTGATGGCGATGATCGCGGTCGCCGGCTTCATCACGACGCTCGACAACACCGTCATCAACGTCGCCCTGCCGACGCTGCAGGAGGATCTCGGCCTGTCGCTGAAGGACCTGGAGTGGGTGGCTACGTCGTACGTGCTGAGCTTCGGGGCGCTGCTGCTCGTCGGCGGGCGGCTCGCGGATCTGCTCGGGCGGCGGCTGGTCATGGTCGTCGGTCTGGTGCTGTTTACGGTCACGTCGGTGATCGCCGGGTTCGCCGGCAGCGGAGCGGAGCTGATCGCGGCGCGTACGGCGCAGGGCATGGGCGCGGCGCTGGTGATCCCGGCATCGCTCGCGGTGGTGGCCGGGGATCTGCCGAAGCACCGGCGCGGGCTCGCGATCGGCGTGTGGACGGCGGCGCTCGCGGTGGCGCTGGCGCTGGGGCCGATGACCGGCGGCATCATCACCGACCACTGGGGCTGGTCCTGGGTCTTCTTCATCAACCTGCCCTTCGGCGTGGCCGCGCTGCTGCTGGCCCTCGCGGTGCCGAAGGCGCCGTCGCCGGGGAAGGGCCTGCTCAAGGTGCTGGACCTGCCGGGCGTGCTGCTGTCCACGGCGGCGCTGTACTTCCTCACGTACGCGCTGGTGGAGGGCGGCACGGACGGCTTTACGACGTCACCGGTGCCGCAGTATCTGCTGGCGGCGGCGGTCTGCACGGTGCTCTTCCTCGCGGTCGAGTCGCGCACCTTCCTGCCGCTGATCGACCCCGGCCTCTTCCGCAACCGGGCGCTGAGCGGCGGCACGATCGCGCAGATCCTGTGGGGCATCGGCATGAACGGGGTGTTCTTCTACACGGCCCTGTATCTGCAGCGCATCCTGGAGTTCTCGCCGACGAAGGCCGGTCTCGCCTTCCTGCCGCTGGCGGGTGCGCTGCTGCTGACGACGCCGCTCGCGGAGTGGCTGGCGAAGGTGGCCGGGGCGCACCGGGTGATCTCCGGCGGGCTGCTGCTCGTATCGGCCGGGCTGCTGTACGTGTCCAACGAGAAGCTCGACGCCACGTATGCCTCGCTGCAGCCGGGCCTGATCCTCATCGGCATCGGGTCGGCGCTGGCGACGCCGGTGACGGTGCGTTCGCTGGACGGCGTCCCGAAGACCCGTACGGGAATGGCTTCGGGTGTCGTAAGCGCGGCCCGCGAGGTGTCGGGTGTCTTCGGCGTGGTGCTCGTCGGCGTGGTACTGACTCGCCGGGAGCGGTCCGGCCTTGAGGCCGGGCTGATGCCGCATGAGGCGTTCTTGCGGGGTTACGACGCGGGGCTGCAGCTTGCTGCGGGGTGTGCGCTTGCGGGGGCGGTGGTCACTGCGGTGACGTTGCGTCGGTCCGGGCGGCATCGGAAGCCGGAAGTGCGGGCGGCGAACCGGCGGGCGCAGCATGTGTGAGGTGCGGTGCCGGTCGCGTGGGCGGCTGCCGGAAACGTCTGGGCCCACCCGTCCCGCCATGCGGGACGCCTGCCCCCGGGCGGCTATTCACGCAGGAAGCGGCGCACCACCTTGCCGAGTTGGTTGCGCGGGAGCGGGTCCGTACGGAAGACCACCTCGGTCGGCACCTTGAACTCCGCCAGCTGGCCCGTGCAGTGCGCGATCAGGTCCGGCTCGGTCGCCGCCGCGCCCTCCCTCAGCACCACGACCGCCGTGACCCGCTCCCCCGCCCGCTCGTCGGGGACACCGATGACGGCCACCTCCGCCACCGCCGGGTGCTCGGCCAGGACCACCTCCACCTCCGACGGATACACCGTGAACGCGGCCGTGTTGATGATGTCCCGCTTGCGGTCGATCAGCGTGACGAAGCCGTCCGGGCTCATCACCCCGACATCCCCTGTGAGCAGCCACCCGTCGCCGGGCAGCGCCCGCGCGGTGTCGTCCGGGTCGTTCCAGTAGCCCGCGAAGACCTGCGGGCCGCGGATCGCCAGCTCGCCCGCCTCGCCGTCGGGCATCGTCTGCGCGGGGTCGTCCTCCCGTACGATCCGGGCCTGAGTGCCGGGCAGCGGGACGCCTACGGTGCCGGCGCGGGCGTTGGCGTTGAGCGGGTTGGCGAGCGCCACCGGGGAGGCCTCCGTCAGGCCGTATCCCTCCACCAGCACGCAGTGTGCCGCCTCGCGGAAGCGGTCGGCGGTGTGCGGGGGCAGGCGCATGGCGCCCGAGACGCAGAACTTCAGGCTGCGCAGGGCCTCCAGCTCCCGCTCCGGCCGGTCGAGGAGCTCCTCGTACACGGGTGGGATCGCGGGCAGCAGCGTCGGGCGCCAGCGGCGGGCGGCCCGGAGCAGAAGCTTCGTGTCGGGTACGGGCAGGAGCACGCTGCGCGCGCCCGCGAGGATCGCGGCGGCGAGGCCGAAGGTGAGGCCGTAGACGTGGAAGTACGGCAGCACGGCGATGCCCGTCTCATGGCCTGGCTGCAGCTGCGGGTACCAGGCGGTGACCTGGTGGGCGTTGGCGACGAGGTTGCGGTGGGTGAGGCAGGCGCCCTTGGGGGTGCCGGTGGTGCCGCCCGTGTACTGGAGCACGGCGGTCGACGTCGAGTCGAGCGGGGGCGCGTCCCGTAGCGGCGCATGGCGGGCGACCTTGCGATACGGCACCGCGTCGGCCCCCGCGGGCAGTCCCGGCGACAGGCGCGCGCGCAGGGCCCGTACGCGCTCCGCGGGCAGGCGCACCAGCAGCCGCAGCCACCAGGGCAGCTCCTCCGCGAGACCGGTGGTCACCACATGCCGCAGCGCCGTGAACTCCCGCACCGCCGCCAGCCGCTCCCACACGCCCTCGAAGGCGACGGCGACGACCGCGCCGCAGTCGGCGAGCTGGTGGCGCAGCTCGCGCTCGGTGTAGAGCGGGTTGACGGGCACGGCCACCGCGCCGGCGCGCAGGGCGCCGAAGAACGCGACCGCGAACTGCGGGCAGTTGGGCAGCACGATCGCCACCCGGTCGCCCGGCTCGACGCCGAGGCGGCGCAGCCCGGCGGCGAAGCGGTCGGCGGCGCGCCGCAGCGCGCGATAGCGGGTCCGGCGGCCGAAGAAGACGAGCGCGGTGCGGCCGCCGTGGTCGCGCGCGGCGTCGTCGAGGAGTGCGGTGAGCGGCACGTCGGGGACGGCGACGCGGTGCGGGACGCCGGCGGGGTAGAACCGCAGCCAGGGCGCCTGGCTTTCGGCGGCAGCCACGTCACTGTGCACATGACTCCTTTCCGACCGGCGCCCGCGGCCGGCACCCTGACGTCGGCACCTGACGTCCCCCGCATCGTCGCGCAGCCCGCGCGCACCCGTCTTGTCAGCGGCCCCACAGGCCGGGGGGCGCCCGTTGTCCCCCCGTTGACTATCTGGGCCGCGCGCCGCGTTCCTACTCTCCCGCAGCAGACCCGAATACGGGCCCCCGGTGCGGGGCCAGGAGAGGGGTACGCCATGGATGCCCTGGCAGAGGCCGTCGTCGCAGGAGCACCGGGAGAGACCCTCACCCGGATCCCACTGCCCGACACGTATACGGCGGCTCACCTCAGAGCCGCCGACGTGGGGCTGTTCGAGGGTGTGGAGGACAAGGACGTACGCAAGACGATCCACGTCGGCGAGGTGCCGATGCCCGAACTCGCCCCGGACGAGGCCCTGGTGGCCGTGATGGCGAGCGGCATCAACTACAACACGGTCTGGTCGGCGACCTTCGAGCCGATGCCGACCTTCGCCTACCTGAAGCACTACGCCAAGCTCGACCGCTGGTCGGCCCGGCACGACCTGCCGCACCACGTGCTCGGCTCGGACGCGGCGGGCGTGATCGTACGGACCGGGGCGGGGGTGCGCCGCTGGAAGGCGGGCGACGAGGTCACGGTTGCCACCGCGTATGTGGACGACGAGGACCCGGCCACCCACTGGGACGGCATGCTCGGCGACACTCAGCGGGCCTGGGGCTTCGAGACGAACTTCGGCGGGCTCGCGCACTATGCGGTCGTGCGGGCCAATCAGCTGCTGCCCAAGGCGCCGCACCTGACCTGGGAGGAGGCGGCGGCGAACCCGCTGTGCGCGGGGACGGCGTACCGGATGCTTGTCAGTGAGCGCGGCGCCCGCTTCAAGCAGGGTGATGTGGTGCTGATCTGGGGTGCGGCGGGCGGTCTTGGCGCGTATGCGGCGCAGTTCGTGCGCAATGGCGGCGGGATCGCGGTCGGCGTCGTGGGCGCGCCGGAGAAGGCTGAGCGCGCCAAGGCGATGGGTTGTCATGTCGTACTCAATAGGCAGCAGTTGGGGCTCACGGGTGACGAGCCGCCCGACCCGGCCGTCGCCGGCAAGCGCCTCGGGAAGCTGATCCGCGGCGCCGTCGGCGAGGATCCGCACATCGTCTTCGAGCACGTCGGCCGGGCCACCTTCGGCATCTCCGTCTTCGTGGTGCGGCGCGGCGGCACGGTCGTCACCTGCGGCTCGTCGACCGGCTACCGGCACGAGTACGACAACCGCTACCTGTGGATGCGGCTGAAGAGGGTCATCGGCAGCCACGGCGCGAACCTGCAGGAGCAGTGGGAGACCAACCGGCTGATCGGCCTCGGGCATGTGCGGCCCGCGCTGTCGGTCACCTACCCGCTGTCCGAGGCGGCCGAGGCGTCCCGCCTCGTGCAGATCAACCGGCACATCGGCAAGGTCGGCGTCCTCGGCCTCGCCCCGCGACCGGGACTCGGCGTCTCCGACGAGGCCCGGCGCGCAGAGCTCGGCGGCGATGCGATTGCGCCGCTGCTGGTGCGCGATTAGGCGCACTCCCCCACCCTCGCCCTAGGAGCAACGCCACGTGAAACACCGCACCGCTTTACGCAAACGCCTGACCGTCTCGCTCGCCGCCGCGGCGCTGCTCGGCGCCGGACTCAGCGTGCCCGCGCTGACCGCCGGGGCCGATGAGACGCGAGCGGCGGGCTGCGCCGCCACCGACGCGCAGATCTACACGCCGCCCGGCAGCGCGCCCGCCACCCCCGGCAGCGTGATCGCCTGCCGCGAGACGAAGCTTCCGGAAGTTCCCGGCAACATCGCCATGAAGGCCTGGAAGGTCCAGTACAGCTCCAGCGACGACCAGGGCAAGCCGGTCGCGGTCTCGGGCACCGTCGCCGTACCGGCCAAGGAGTGGACCGGCGGCGGCCCGCGCCCGGTGATCGCCTTCAATCCGGGCACGCTGGGGCTCGGCCCGCAATGCGCCTTCTCCAAGCAGCTGGCGGGCGCCTACCAGGACGAGTACGAGGGCGACAACATCGCCGCCGCGCTCAAGGCCGGCTATGCCGTGGCCGCCACCGACGGCGCCGGCTATCTGAACGGCCAGACCCACCCGTACGTCTCCGGCCTCGACGCCGGTCACGCGCTCCTGGACATCGCGCGGGCGGCGCCCGCCGTGCCGGGCAGCGGGCTCGGGAAGGATGCCCAGGTCGGGCTGTGGGGCTACTCCGAGGGCGGGCAGGCGAGCCTGTGGGCCGCGCAGCTCGCGGGCGCGTACGCCCCAGGGCTCAAGGTCGCGGGGGTCGCGTCCGGCGGGGTCCCCGGTGACCTGAAGGTGGTCGCGAAGGCCCTGAACGGCGGCCCCTTCGCGGGCTTCGCCGCCGACGCCGTCATCGGGCTGGCCGCCTCGCATCCGGCGATGCCCTTCGACTCGCTGATGAACGACCAGGGCAAGGAGGCCATCAAGAAGGCCAAGTCGCTGTGCCTGGCCGGGACCATCGCACAGTTCGCCTTCAACAAGATCGACAACTTCACGAAGGACAAGCTCACCCTCGACCAGCTCTACGCACTCAAGGGCACCGACGGCAAGACGTGGGGCCAGGTGGTCGACGAGCAGAAACTGGGCGTGAACATCGGTCCGGCCGGGTCGGGCGCCAAGCATCAGCTGGCCTTCCCGACCTTCCAGTACCGGGGCCTGCTCGAGGAGGTCATCCCCACCGAGACCGAGGACGCGACGCGGCAGGCGTACTGCAAGGCGGGCATCCCGGTGAAGTGGAAGACGTATCCCGGCGAGCACCTGACGACCGACAACCAGGCGATCGGGGACGCGATCAGCTTCTTCGGCGCACGCTTCCAGGGAAAGCCGTCCGAAAACGACTGCTGAGCGATTTCTGACAGACCGTCAGGTCAGGGCCCCTTCTTGTCACGGGCGTGACAAGAAGGGGCCCTCCGCTTTTGCCGTCGCTACAACGACTCGCACCCGTGTGCGGCGTTACGGTTTCGTCACGCCCAAGATCTAGCGGCGCGGAAGGAGCGAAACAGCGTGAGCGTCAAAGAGCTGCCAGTGCGCGAGGCCTTCGCCCGGATGCCCCCGGATGTCGCCAACACCCTGCGCCCGTACCTGTCGCTGATCTCCGAGGACGTGGTCACGGAGATCCAGCACGAGGTCCCGGAGTACGCCCGCCCGGACGACCCCACCTACATGGCCAATCTGCGCACCGGCGTCGAGCAGGCCCTCGCCCTGTTCCTCGACCGCATCGGCCGCCCCGCCGCCGGCGCGGCCGCGGTCACCGAGACGTACGCGGCGATCGGCCGCGGCGAGGCGTACGAGGGGCGCACCCTGGACGCCTTCCAGAGCGCGCTGCGACTCGGCGCCCGGGTGGCGGTACGCCGCTTCAACGAGGTCGCGGACGTCTCCGCGCTGCCGGATTACGCGCCCGCGGTGCTGGTCGAGGCCGTGTTCGTGCACCTCGACCAGATCGCCGCTGCTGCCACCGCCGGTTACGCGGAGGCGCAGCTGCACGCCGCCGGTGAGCTGCAGCGCCGCCGCGACCGGCTCGTCGAGATGGTCACCGCGCAGCCGCCGGCGCCCGAGGAGGCCGTGGTCGATCTCGCGCACGCCGCCCGCTGGCCGGTGCCCGCGACCCTCGCGGTGATCGTGGTGGACCGGCCGCCGGAGGGGCCCGCGCCGCGGCCGCTGCTGCCGCCGGAGTTCCTGACCCGCTTCGACGCCTGGCCCGGGCGCATCGTCGTACCCGACCCGGACGGGCCCGGCCGGGCGCGCGACATCGAGCAGGCGCTGCGCGGGCACCGGGCCGCGCTCGGGCCGACGGTGCCGCTGACCGACGGCGGGCGGTCGCTGCGATGGGCGACGGCCGCGTTAGGGCTGGCGCGGCGCGGCATCCTGCCGGACGACAAGGTGGTGCGGTGCGCCGACCACCTGTCCGTACTGCTGCTCTTCCAGGACGAGGCGATGGCCGACGCGCTCGGCGACGAGCTCCTCGACCCGCTCAGACAGATCCGCAGCCCGCACCGCGAGCGCCTCGCCGAGACGCTGCTGTGCTGGCTGCAGTGCGGCCGCAACGCGAGCGAGGTGGCCGCCGTGCTCGGCATCCATCCGCAGACCGCGCGCTACCGGCTCAGACAGCTCGACGAACTCTTCGGATCCCTGCTGCAGGACGCCGACGCCCGCTTCGAACTGGAGCTGGTGCTGCGCGTCCGGCAGCTTCGTCTTTCCGCGGCCTGAAAGGAGCTTTCCGGCCAGGATCCCGGCGGCCACGTGCGGACCAACGCGGCTACCCCTCCCCCGCCGCCAACTCCTCCGCGAAGTGACACGCCGCCGCCCGCCCCGGCCGCAGCTCGCGCAGCACCGGCACCTCCGTCTCACACCGCTCCCGGCCCTCCCGGTGCCGCGGCCCGATCGGGCACCGCGGGTGGAAGCGGCAGCCGGCCGGCGGGTCGAGCGGGCTCGGCAAATCCCCGGTCAGGGCCGGTCGGCGCTCCTCGCGCCGCTCCGCCGTGGCGGCGTCCGGCTCCGGTACGGAGTCGATGAGGCTGCGGGTGTACGGGTGCAGCGGCGCGTCCACGACCGGGACCGCCGGGCCGGTCTCGACCGCCGTGCCCAGGTACATGACCGCGACCCGGTCGCTGAAGTACCGCACCAGGGACACATCGTGCGAGATGAAGACATAGGCGAGGCCGCGCTCGGCCTGCAGCTCGTCGAGGAGGTTCACCACCTGCGCCTGCAGCGATACGTCCAGCGCCGACACCGGCTCGTCGCAGATGATCACCTCCGGGTCGACGGCCAGCGCCCGCGCGATGCAGATCCGCTGCAGCTGCCCGCCGGAGAACTGCCGGGGCCGCCGCTCCAGCACATCCGCCGGCAGCCCCACCGCCTCCAGCAGCTCGACGCACCGCTTCCGCCGCGCCTCGCGGTCCGGCTCGATGCCGTGCACGATCATCGGCTCCTCGATCAACTGCCGAATGGTCTTGCGCGGATTGAGGGAGGCCTGCGGGTCCTGGAAGATCATCTGGACGGTGCGGCGGAAGTCGCCCAGACGCCTGCCGGAAAGCCCCGAGACCTCCCGGCCGGCGGCCTGCACCGTGCCCGACGTCGGCTCGTCGGCGCGGATCAGCAGCCGGGCAAGCGACGACTTGCCGCAGCCGCTCTCCCCGACGATGCCGAGCGTCTCCCCCGGCGCGACCGACACGGTGACCCCGTCCACGGCCCGTACGACACCTGCGCCCGAGCGGCTGAACAGGCGGGCACGGACGCGGTGGTGCTTGGTCAGGTCGCCCCCGCCGAGCGCCACGTCCGCGCCTGAGCCGTCGCCGTCCCTGTCCCTGTCGCCGTCGCGCAGCTCCGGGCGGACCGCGCGCGGCGGCAGCTCGGCGGCTTCCGCGGCCGGAGTCGCGCCGGTCGGGACGGGGTTCCAGCACGCCGCCTCCGCACCCTCGGGGCCCATCGGCGCCAGCGCCGGGTCGGCCGTCGCGCACCGGTCGACCGCGCGCGGGCAGCGCGGGCGGAAGGCGCAGCCGAGGGCCGGGTGCGCCGGGTCGGGCGGGCCGCCGTCGATGACGGGCAGACGGCGGTCGAGGCGGGATGACATGCTCGGGACGGATTCGATCAGGGCGCGGGTGTACGGATGCCGGGCCTCGGTGAAGACCTCGGGGACGCGGGCGCGTTCCACCACCCGGCCCGCGTACATCACCGCGACCTCGTCGCACAGCTCGGCGACGACGCCGAAGTTGTGGGTGACCAGGACGACCGCGGTGCCGTACTCGCGGTTCAGGCGGGCGAAGACCTGCAGGATCTGCGCCTGGACGGTGACGTCGAGGGCGGTCGTCGGCTCGTCCGCGACCAGCACCTCCGGGTCGCCGCACATGGCGAGCGCGATCATCATGCGCTGCCGCATGCCGCCGGAGAAGGCGAACGGGTAGTCGTGGTAGCGGCGTTCAGGGGCCGGGATGCCGACGACGCGCATCAGCTCCAGGGCGCGGTCGCGCGCCTGCTGCCGGTCCAGGCCGGGGCGCTTGGCGTGCAGGGTCTCCTCCAGCTGGGCGCCGACCTTCATCACCGGGTCGAGGGAGTTCATCGGGTCCTGGAAGACCATGGAGATGCGGCCGCCGCGCAGCTCAGCCCGCTCGGCCTCGCTCATCGCGAAGACGTCCTGCCCATGGAAGGTGACGGTCCCCGACTCGCGCGTCCCGGGGTCGCGGATCTCCCCCAGCATGGCGAGCGCGGTGACGGACTTCCCCGACCCGGACTCCCCCACCACGGCGAGGGTCTGCCCGGCGCGTACGTCCAGATTGACGCCGCGGACGGCGTGCAGCCGGCCTGCCGGGGTGGTGAAGGTGACGTTGAGGTCGCTGACCTGCAGCACGGGTGTGGTCATCGGGCGGCCAGCTTTCGGTTCAGGGCGTCGGCGAGGAGCGTGAAGCACAGCACCAGCGCGGAGATCACGACCAGCGGACCGATGGCGTAGAACGGCGACGACGTCAGGAAGGTGAGGCTGGAGCTGAGCAGCCCGCCGAGCGACGAGTCGGGCGGCCGCACGCCGAGCCCGAGGAAGCTGAGGCCGCCCTCGATGAAGACGGCGGTGGCGCAGGCGAGGGAGGTCTGGACGAGGACGACGTCGAAGCAGTTGGGGAGGATGTGGCGCAGGTAGAGCCGCCAGGTGCGGACCCCGGTGACCTTCGCGGCGAGCACGTAGTCGCGACCGGACTGCGAGCGTACGGCGCCGCGCAGCACCCGCCCGATCGTGGGCGCGGCGGCGACCGCGACGGTGGTGATGACCGCGGCGAGCCCGGCGCCGAGGAGGGCGGCGAAGGCGATGCCCATGATGAGCGCGGGAAAGGAGAGGACGACGTCGAAGAGCCGCTGCGTGGGCGTGTCCGTCCAGCGCCCCGCGGAGGAGAACAGCCCGAGCAGCCCGCCCGCGACGAGGGCGAGGGGCACCGCGGCGGCGATGACGAGCAGGCTCACCCGGATCCCGGCGAGGAGGCGGGCGAGCAGGTCGCGCCCCAGTTCGTCGGTGCCGAGGGGGTGCGCCCAGGTGGGTGGGTCGAGGGCGGTGGCGGAGGCGAGTTCGTTCGGCCCGTACGGCAGGAAGGGCGGCAGGATCAGGGCGGCCAGGAGCAGCAGCACGAGCACGCCCGCGCTGCCGCCGATCGCCGGGGTGCGCAGGAGGTCGCGCAGCCCGGAGGTGCGCTTGCTCGCCTCGGTGGCCGGGGCCGCGGGCTCCGGCAGCCGGACGTCTTCCGTCAGCTCACTCATGTCCGCTCCCGCACGCGTGGGTCGATGACCGCGTAGACGACGTCGCTCAGCAGCTGCAGCGCGATGAAGACGGTCACGGCGAGCAGCAGCAGCGCTTGGACGAGGGGGTAGTCGCGGGCGCTCGCCGCCGTGACCAGGGTCTGGCCGAGGCCCGGCCAGGCGAAGATGGACTCGACGATGACGGCGCCGCCGAGCAGGTGCCCGATCTGGATGCCTAGCACGGTGACGACGGGGCCGACGGCGTTCGGCAGCCCGTGCCGCAGGACCAGGCGCTTCGCCGACAGGCCGCGCATCCGCGACGCGAAGTAGTGCTCCTCGTGGAAGACCCGCTGCAGTGAGGCGGTGAGGAAGCGGGCCAGCACGGCGGCCGCGGGCAGCGCCAGGCAGATCGAGGGCAGCAGCAGGAACTGGACGCCCGCCACCGGGTCGTCGAACACCGAGACATAGCCGCCGGGTGGCAGCAGCCGCAGGCCGACCGAGAAGACGAGCACCAGGATCACGCCGGTGACGTACGGCGGCACGGACAGCATGACGACGTTGATCCCGTTGAGGAGGGTCCGTACCCGGCCCGTACGGGCGAGCGCCTGGGCGAGGCCGAGCGGGAAGGCGAGGAGGACGGCGAGCAGGAGCGCGCAGACGGTGAGGGTGCCGGTGTTGCCGAGGCCGCGCATCACCAGGTCCGAGACCGGGACCTTGCTGACGAAGGACGTCGCGAAGTCGCCCCGGAGCGCGTCACCGAGCCAGGAGAAGTACTGGACCGTGAGCGACCGGTCGAGCCCCATCTCATGCCGGACTCCCGCGATCACCTCGGGTCCGGCGTCCGGCCCGGCGACGGTGGCGGCCGGGTCGCCCGGGGCGAGCCGCAGCACGGCGAAGACCGGGATGGTGGCGAGCAGCAGCACGATCACCGCGGAGGGCAGCCTGCGCAGCACGTAGCGGAGCATGCGATCAGCTCCCCGCCAGGTAGGCGTCGTCCAGGATCAGGTCGTTGAACATGTTGTAGCGGTAGCCCTTCAGTGACCGGCTCATCGCGTACGTGCCCGAGCTGCTGACCAGGTCGATGACGAACTGCTGGTCCAGGAGCAGGTCGGTGACCTCGCGGTGGACCGCCGCGGCCGCGTCGGCGTCGGTGGCCTTCCAGGCGCGCTGGGCGAGGTCGCGGTAGCGGGGGTCGGTGAAGTTGGAGGCGTTCTTCTCGGCGTTGAAGGGATACGCGCCGTTGAGGAGGGTGGCCGGGTTGAGCTGGCCGAAGCCGTGGCCGTTGATCCACAGGCCGGGAAATGAGGCGGTGTTCAGGCGCTGCTGGAACTCGGCCGGCTGCAGCGGCTCGATGCGGGTCTCCAGGCCGATCTCACGCAGCCCGTCCTGCACGATCTCGGCGATCGAGCGCGGGCCGCCGGGTTCGTTGCCGTTGATGGTGAGCTGCAGGCGGGCGCCCCGGGCCCCGGCGTCGGCGATGAGTCGGCGGGCGCGTTCGAGGTCGCGGTGGTAGTGGCCGGCGGCGCGGCGGTCGTACGCGGGCGAGGTCGGCGTCCAGGGGATGGAGGTAATGACGCCAACGCCGGCGGTGCCCATGTCGCGGATGCGGTCGCGGTCGACGGACCAGGCGATGGCCTGGCGCACCCGCTTGTCGTCCAGCGGCTTCCGCTTCACATTGCAGCCGATGTACTGGCCGTTGTCGCGGGTGGCGACCTCGACCAGGCGGAGCCGGTCGTCGGCCTTCACATTGCGGCCGTTGCTGGGGTTGAGGGCGTACGCGAGATGGGTCTGGCCGCTCTGCAGGGAGGCGACGATGGCCTGCTGCTGGGTGATGATGCGCAGCTCGACGTCGTCCAGGTATGGGCGGCCTGGGCGCCAGTAGCGGGGGTTGCGGGTGAAGCGGGCGGCGACGCCCGGGTCGTAGCCGGCGAAGCGGAAGGCGCCGGTGCCGTTGAGCTCCTTGCCCGCTTCGAGTTCGGGGAGCGACTCGTGATCGAAGATCAGCATGATTTCGCACAGGTCGAAGAAGTTGCTGATGCCGTGGGCGAGCCGGAGCGTGATCTCGTGCCGCCCGGTGACCTCGGCGTCCTTGATGACGGCGGCGGCGGAGGCGAGCTGGCCCGGCACGCCCTTCTTGCTCGCCTGGTACGCGATGTTCTCGGCGACGTCCTCAGGGCCGAAGGGCCGGCCGGAGTGGAAGCGGACGTCGTCGCGCAGCCGCAGCACGATCGTGCGGCCGCCGTCGGATATCTCCCAGTCGGTGGCGAGCTGGGGGCGCGGCTTCAGGGTCTTGTGGTCGTACTCGGTGAGCGTGTTGAAGACCAGCCGGGGCCAGGCGATGTTCGGGGTGTTCTGCTGCCGCAAAGTCGGCAGGTTGAAGTCCTGGACCTGCGCCATCTTCAGGCTGCCGCCGCGATGGCGGGTGCCGCCGCCGCTGCTTCCGACCTGCCGGGCGACGGGCGTGCATCCGGCCACGGCCGCCGCGGCGGCGCCCAGGAGCAGACGTCGCGAAGGCTGCATGAGGCCTCCTCCACCTCGGTGTGAGCGAGCTTCGAACACCAAAGCAGCGGGGTGGTTTTGCTGGCAATACCCGTGAAGGTAATCGATTAACTTCGCAGCCGTTCTGAGGCCGAAATCCCTGGTTTTGAGGGGGTACGTACTATGCGAACTCTTGACGGCTCGGGTCGTCGTCGGTTAAACGAATAAGGTGCACAAGCCAGTTAAGCGGGCCCGACCCACCGCGCGGGACGTCGCGGAGCTCGCCGGGGTCTCCGTCGCCACCGTCTCGCATGTCGTCAACGGCCGTGGTGGCCGCTTCGGCGACGCCACTCGCGACCGCGTCCTGGCCGCCGTGAGCGAGCTCGGTTACGCGCCCAACAGCTCGGCCCGCGGCCTGCGCAGGCAGCGCACCGACCAGGTCGCGCTGCTCGTCGGCTCGATCGGGGTGCCCGCGAACGACCGCCTGGCCGCCCAGCTCCACGAGGCCGCGGACGCCGCCGGATACGGCGTGCTGACGCTGCTGGTCGACTCCGAGCTGCGCGCCCGGCACGCCCTGGACCTGCTGCACCGCGGCATCGCTGACGGCGCCGTGATCTCCGACCCGTACCACTGCCTGGACGGCGACCGGTTGCCCGCCCTCGCCCGCAGCCACCTCTCCATGGTCGTCATGGACAACACCGTCACGCCCGACGGCTTCGACGTGCTGCGCATGCGTGAGCTGGAGGCCTGCGCGGAAGGCCTCGACCAGCTGATCGGCGGCCGCCGGCGGCGGGTCGCCTTCATCGGCCACCAGTCCGACCTGCGCGACACCGGCCGCCCCACCGAGCGTTACGCCGCCTACGCCCAGGCGCTGGAGCGGCACGGCCTGGAACCGGACGAGCGGCTCGTCGTGTCCGGCGCCGACGACCGCTCGCAGAGCTACTGGGCGATGACCGGCCTGCTGCAGCTCGCCCACCCGCCCGACGCGGTCTTCTGCGCCTCCGACCGGGCGGCGGTGTCGGCGATCTGGGCCGTACGGGACGCGGGCCTGTCCGTGCCGACGGATGTCGCCGTGCTCGGCGCCGGAAACATCAAAGAGGGCCTGATCACCCGCCCCGCACTGTCCACCGTCGGCCTGCCGCAGCTCGACTTCGGCGAGGTGCTGCGGCTGCTCTTCGAGCGGCTGGCGGCGCCGGAGCCGCTGCCCGGCCGCGAGGTGGTGCAGGAGTGGGCGTTCATACCCCGAGGTTCTACGTAACACCACGCAACACCACGAAAGGACACCGCATGCCGTCCAGGCGCCCGAACGTCATCGTCGTCTTCACCGACCAGCAGCGCTGGGACACGACGGGGGCGCACGGCAATCCGCTCGGCCTGACCCCGGAGTTCGACCGGATGGCCCGTACCGGCACGCACGCGGTGCAGGCCTGCACGCCGCAGCCCGTGTGCGCGCCCGCGCGGGCGGCGCTGCAGACGGGCCAGTACCCGACGACGAACGGCGTCTTCCGCAACGGGATCACCCTGTCCGAGGACTCCCGCACCCTCGCCCACCACTTCGGCGACGCGGGCTACGCCACCGGCTACATCGGCAAGTGGCACCTCGCGGACGGCGACCCGGTGCCGGCCGATCAGCGCGGCGGCTACGACCACTGGCTGGGCGCCAACACCCTCGAGTTCACCTCGGACGCGTACAAGACGGTGATGTACGACGAGGACGGCGAGCCGGTGCGGCTGCCCGGCTATCGCTCGGACGCCGTCTTCGACGCGGCGATACGTTTCGCCGCCGATCATCACGAGGAGCCGTACTACCTCTTCTGCTCGCTGATCGAGCCCCACCACCAGAATGAGGTCGACTCCTACCCGGCGCCCGACGGCTACGCCGACCGCTACCAGGGCCGCTGGATGCCGCCGGACCTCGGCACGCTCTCCGCCGAGGGCGGCACCGCGCACCGCCACATGGGCGGCTACCTCGGCCAGATCCGCCGGGTGGACGAGGGCCTGGGCCGGCTCTTCGACGCGCTGCGCAGCATGGACCTCCTCGACGACACGATCGTGGCCTTCACCTCCGACCACGGCAGCCACTTCAAGACCCGCAACTCCGAGTACAAGCGCTCCTGCCACGACGGCTCGGTCCGGGTGCCTCTGGCGGTCCGCGGCCCCGGCTTCGAGGGCGGCCGGGCGATCGACACACCGGTGTCGACGGTCGACCTGCCACCGACGCTGCTGGACGCGGCCGGCCTTGGGGTGCCGGAGGAGATGCAGGGCCGCTCCTTCCTGCCGCTGGTCCGCGACCCGGGCGCCGAGTGGCCGGACGACGTGCTGATCCAGGTGAGCGAGTCGGAGTGCGGCCGGGCGCTGCGGACCGGGCGGTGGAAGTACTACGTCAGCGCCCCCGGCGTGGACCCCTGGGAGGAGTCCGCGGCCGGGAGCTACCGGGAGGCGGCGCTGTACGACCTGGCGCACGACCCGTACGAGCTGGACAACCTCGCAGGCCTCGCCTCCCACCGCGAGCTCGCGGACGGGCTGCGGGACCGCCTCGTCGCCCGGATGGTCGCGGCGGGCGAGGCGGCGCCGGAGATCGAGCCCGCGCCCGTACGGACGCATCCGCAGCGCCTGGTGGACCCGACCGTGCACTCCTTCAAGCTCGACGGGGTGCGCTTCGGGCACCAGGCGCGCTGACTAGTCGCCGCCGCGGTCCAGCCAGGTCACCTCCCGCGGGGAGAGGCGGACGCCGAGGCCTGCCATCGACGTGCGGGTCTCGGAGATCTGGCGCGGGCCGATCAGCGGGAAGACCTGGTAGGGCTGGTGCAGCAGCCAGGCGAGGGCGATCGCGGTCGGGTGGACGCCGTGGTCGCGGGCGAGCTTGCGGGCGCGGTCGAGGCGCGCGAAGTTGGCGTCCGAGTAGAAGCAGCGGACCAGCTCGGCGTCGCTGGTGTCGTCGGGGCGGGCCCGGCCGGTGAAGAAGCCGCGGGCCTGGCTGGACCACGGGAAGAGTGCGATGTCGCGCTCGCGCAGCCACTGCTGCGCGTCCGGGTCGCCGACGTGCTTGCAGCCCGCCCAGGGGAGTTCCTGGGCGCGGGCGAGGCTGAGGTGGTTGCTGAGCACGGTGAAGGGGCGGCGGCCGTTGGCCTGCGCCCATTCGTTGGCCTCGTCGACGCGTTCGGTGCTCCAGTTGGAGCCGCCGTAAACGCTGATGCGGCCGGCCCGGTGGTGCGCGTCGAGGACGTCCACGAACTCCCCCGCCGGGATGTCGGGGTTGTCGCGGTGCATCATGTAGATGTCGACATGGTCGGTGCCCAGCCGCTCCAGGCTGGTCTCCAGCTGGCGGCTCAGCGACTCGGGATCGCAGTGCGGCGTGTGGGCGCCCTTGCCGATGACGACGGCCTCGTCCCGTACGCCGCGGTCCCGCAGCCAGCGGCCGAGCTGCCCTTCCAACTGCCCGTTGCCGTAGATGAAGGCGGTGTCGAAGGCGGTGCCGCCGCGCTCGAAGAAGTCATCGAAGATGACGGAGGCGTGCACCCGGTCGGTCTGGTTGTCGACGCCCATGACCAGGCGGGAGATGTCCTTGTCCACGCCCTTGATACGGCCGTGCGGCATGGCGGCGTCGGCGCGGCGGGCGAGCGGGCGGCCGGAGGCGGTGGGCACCTTGGCCTCCGGGGCTTCGCTCTCGTAGCGCTGGCCGATGGCTGCCCGCCAGGCGTCCTGGACGGCGAGGTTGCCGAGGGTGTCGTCCCAGCTCATCTGCGGCGACTGGCGGTCGGCGAGGTGGGCGGCGACGGTGTCGGCCTCGGCGGCGTAGATGTGCGCGGGCTCGACCTCGATGCGCTGCGGCTCCTCGCCGACGCGGTGCAGCAGCAGCTCGGTGGGCTCGCCGTCGCCGCAGAACCAGGGGTCAGGGACCTCAAGATAGCCGCGCGATCCGTAGATCCGGACGCGGTTGGCGTCGGTGAGCCGGACGCCGGTGGTGACCTGGGCGGTGAGCCCGGCGGCGAAGTGCAGGGTGGCGACGGCCCATTCGTCCACGCCGGTCTCGCCGACGGTGCCGGCGCCGGTGACCCGCTCGGGCTCGGCGAAGGGAGCGCCGGTGGCGGCGCCTGCGAGCAGCCTGGCCATGGACACCGGATAGCCGCCGACGTCGAGAATGCCGCCGCCGGCCAGGGCCTGGGACAGCGTCCGGCTCTCCGGGGCGAAGGCGGCGCCGCCGAAGGAGAACTGCGCCTGGATGTGGTGCGGTTCGCCGACCGCGCCGTCGCGTACGAGCTGCGCGACCTTGGCGGTCTGCGGGGTGCAGCGGTACATGTACGCCTCCATCAGGAAGACGTCGCTGCGTATCGCCGCTTCGAGGACGGCGGTCGCCCAGGCGCGGTTGATGGCCAGGGGCTTCTCCACGAGCAGGTGCTTGCCGGCCTCGGCGGCCCGTATCGCCCACTCGACGTGCTGTGGGTGGGGGGTGGCGATGTAGACGGCGTCCACGGTGTCGTCGTCGAGGAGTTCTTGGTACGAGCCGTGCGCCCGCGTCGCGCCGAAGCGGTCCGCGAAGGCGCGGGCGGAGTCGGGGGTGCGGCTGCCGACGGCCGCCAGGGTGCCGGTGTGGGAGTGCGGCAGCTGCCCGGCGAAGCGGGCGGCGATGTTGCCGGTGCCCAGGATGCCCCAGGCGACCTGGGCGGTGGCGTCAGTGCTGTCAGGCATGGAGCGGGAACCTCTCTGGTGGTGCGGGTGTTTCAGCTTCAGAACTTCATGGCGCCGGCGGCCAGGTTGGCGATGAAGTGGCGGGCGCCGATCAGGAAGACGCCGATGAGGGGGATGACGGACATGAAGGCGCCTGCGATCACCATGGACTGGTCGGAGGTGTAGATGCCGTTGAGCTGCTGCACGGCGACCTGGAGGGTCAGCTTGCCGGGGTCGGTCATCACGATCAGCGGCCACAGGTAGTCGTTCCAGATGGTGAAGAAGGTGAAGATCCCCAGGAAGGCGAGCCCGGGGCGCAGGACGGGGAGCCCGACGGTCCACCACTGGCGGAAGAAGCCGGCGCCGTCGACCTTTGCGGCATGGATGAGCTCGTCGGCGATCGCCCCTTGTGCGTACTGGCGCATCCAGAAGATGCCGAACGCATTGGCCGCGCCGGGGATGATAAGCGCCTTGAGCGAGCCGACCCAGCCCAGCCAGGCGAGGGTGACGAACTGCGGCACCAGCGCCAGCTGCATCGGGATCATGAAGGTGGCCAGCACGATCCAGAAGAGCACGGTCCGGCCCGGGAACTGATACTTGGCGAAGGCGAAGGCGGCGAGCGAGTCGAAGAACAGCACCAGGAAGGTGGTGGCGACGGCGGCCACGATGGTGATGCCCATCGAGCCCCAGAAGTCGGTCCCGTCGAACACCTTGTTCATGTTCTCCCAGAGGTGGGAGCCGGGGATCAGCTTGGGCGGGTAGGCGAAGATGTCGCCGGTGGTGTTCGAGGCCATCACGAACATCCAGTAGAACGGGAAGACCGTGATCAGCACGCCGAACATCAGCACGGCGTGGCCCAGCACCATCCGGACCTTGGCAGCTCTTTCAGCTTGCACGGGACTTCCCCTTCCTCTTGCGGCCGGTGCCCATCGCGTCCTCACCCCGGCCGCCGATCAGCCGCCAGTTGATGACAGAGAAGATGGCGATGAGGATGAACAGCGCCCAGCCGATCGCTGCGCCGTAGCCGAACCGGTTGAAGATAAAGGCCTGCTGGTAGAGGTAGAGCACGATGGTGGTGGCCTCGCCGCCGGGACCGCCGACGTTGCCGCTGTTGTCGGGGAAGAGCACCTGCGGCTCGGTGAAGAGCTGCAGGCCGCCGATGGTGGAGGTGATGGCCACGAAGAGGATCACCGGGCGGAGCATCGGAATGGTGATCCGGAAGAAGGTCTGCCGGTTGTTTGCGCCGTCGACCCTCGCGGCCTCGTAGATGTCGCTGGAGATGGCCTGGAGACCGGCCAGGCAGATGATGGCGTTGTAGCCGACCCAGCGCCAGGTGGTGATCGCCGCGACCGATACCTTCATCGCCCATGGGTCGGAGAGCCAGCCGACCTCGCCGGCGCTGATCGCCCGCAGCATGCCGTTGAGCAGCCCGGAGCTGCCGCTGAAGATCGACCCGAGGACGAGGGTCATGGCGACGATCGAGGTGATGTTCGGGATGAAATAGGCGATCCGGTAGAACGCCTTGAACCGTACGGCGGTGTGCAGCGCATAGGCGATGACCAGCGCCAGGAAGATCATGGGGACCGTGGCGAGGACCCAGATGATGAGTGTGTTGGTGATCGAGTGCCAGAAGTCGCTGTCCGTCACCAGGTAGGAGTAGTTCTCCCAGCCGATCGAATGCATCGGCCCGATGCCGTCCCACGACATGAACGACAGGTAGATGGAGTAGCCGACGGGGAAGACCCCGAATACGGCGAAGATGATGAAGAACGGCGACACCGCTGCGTACATCGGCCAGTAGCGGCGCCAGCCCGGCAGCGGCTTCGATCCGTCCTGCTGCTTCCCGGCAGTGCTACGGCCACCCGGCTTGCCGGCCCGGGAGCGGAGAGGTTCGGCGACCGTCATTCAGAGCACCCCCTCGCGGGTGAGTTCGCGCTCGATCTGGTCCTGGGCGTCCTTCCAGGCACTGGCGACGCTCTTGCCGGACTGGAGGTTGGTCATTTCGGCCTGGAAGATGGGGGTGAGGATCCGGTCGTACGGGCTCTTGTACACGGTCTTGACCTGCTCGGCCGACCTGCCGAAGACGTCCGTGGTGCGCTGTCCGTCGTAGAACGGCCGCGGCTCGCGCATGGCCGGTTCCTTGAATGCCTGCGGTGAGGAGGGGAAGAGCGACATCTCCGTGTAGGCCTTGACCTGGTTCGAAGGCGACTGCAGCCAGGAGATGAACCGGAAGGCCGCCTCCGGGTCCTTGGAGTATTTGGTGATCGCCAGAAAGGACCCGCCGACATTGCCGGCGCCACCGGGCGGGTCGGCCACCCGCCACTTGCCCTTGGTCTTGGGCGCGGCCGACTCGGGGTACGCCAGGCCCCACCACACCGCGGCGATCGCGACCGGCTGGCGCCCGCTGGTGACCACGCCCGGCACGTCGGTGGAGCCGTCGAGGGCGCCGGCGGAGAGACCGTCTTTTGCGATCCGGTAGCCGAGCTCGAAGATCTCACGTAGCTCGTCGCGGTCCCCGATGTACTTGTCATCCCGGGTCATATAGCGCTTGGGCAACTGGCCCACCCGGATGTCCCAGACCTCCTTGAGGTTGGGGAAGAGCACCGTGCGCTCCCTGGCCTTCTGCAGCTTTCGGCCGAGCCTGAGGTGGCCGTCCCAGTCGGATACCTGCTCCGCAAGCTCCTTCGGGTCGATCGTGACCCCGGCCGCCTTGAGGATGTCGGTGCGGTAGAACAGCCCGGTCGGCCCGGTGTCCATGGGGAATGCGATCATCTTGCCCTCGGGCGTGATGCATTCATTCCACTTCCAGTCCAGGTAGCGGTCCTTCAGCTCCGCGGCCCCGAAGTCGTTCAGGTCGACGAACTCGTCCTGGTTGGGGAAGTAAGTCGCCACGTCCGAGTTGATTCCGATGATGTCCGGCACCATCGATTTGCCGGCCAGCGTGGTGCGGACCTTGGTGTTGTAGTTGCCGCCGATGTTCGTACGGGCAAGGCGCAGCCCCTTGGCGCCGGGGATGCCCTTGGTCTCCGCCTCGCCGACGAGCTTGTTGCTCACCGACCGGTCCCAGGTCCACAGCGTGATCTCGTCCTTCGCGCCCAGCGAGCGCTGCGAGCCGCAGCCCGTGAGCCCGAGCGCCCCGGTGGCGGCGGCACCCGCGCCGAGCGCCAGGAGCCGTCTGCGTGACACAGCCATCAGGTATGCACCGCCTCTGACTTTGCGAAAAATGTTTCGGTCGGGCGTGGTGGTGCTGGACCATAGGACTGCCCCAGGACGCCGTCAATGCGTTGCGCAAGCCGTTGACTTGGACGAATGTGCGGCGAGTTGGACGAATGCGCGGCGGCATCGCCGATCGGTGCTTGCGACATTCTTTTCGACGGCGGCCGCCGGTACCCTGTGCCCGGGGAGAAGGGGGAGCCATGCCGTCAGGGCCAAGCCGCGTCACACTCGCAACGGTCGCCGCATCCGCCGGAGTGTCCGTCCCCACGGTGTCCAAGGTCGTCAACGGGCGGCCCGACGTCTCGCCCGCCACCCGCGCCCGCGTGCTGGAGCTGCTGCGTCGCCACGACTACGGCGGCAATCGCGACGACCTGCGCGGCCACCCCACGGTCGAGCTGTTCTTCGGCAAGTGGCGGCTGACCGCGTATTCGGTGGAGGTAATCCAGGGCGTGATCGCCGCCGGCGCCCGCTCGGGCGTCGCCATCGTCGTCGGCAGCCAGGTGAACCTCGACCCCTCCCCCACACCCGCCGACTGGGCTCGGAGCCTCGTATCTGCTGGGCGCCGCGCGGTCGTCGCGATGGCGAACACCCTGCCCGGGGACATGATTGACGCGCTGGGCCAGGTCGAGCTGCCCCTGGTGGTGATCGACCCGCTGCGGCTTACCGAGTCGTCGGTGCCGAGCGTGGGCTCCACCAACTTCGCCGGCGGCCACGCGGCCACCCACCACCTGCTCACCCTGGGGCACCGCCGCATCGCGTACCTCGGCAGCTACCCCGACGTCGCCTGCAACCTGGCCCGGCTGCACGGCTTCCGCAGCGCGATGGAGACGGCGGAAGCGCCGGTGCCGGCCGAGCGGGTCCACCATGCGGGCGAGTTCAGTTACGAGTGCGGGATCAGCGGCGGCGGCAAGCTGCTCGACCTCCCGGACCGCCCCACGGCGGTCTTCGCCGCGAGCGACGAGCTGGCCGCCGGGCTGGTCGAGGCCGCGCGCGGCAGAGGGCTGCGGGTGCCGGAGGACCTCAGCGTCGCCGGCTTCGACGACACCCAGGTCGCCGAGAACTGCGCGCCGCCGCTGACCACCGTGCACCAGCCGCTCCAGGAGATGGGCGCGGTCGCGCTGCGCACCGCGCTGCGGCTGGCCGCGGGCGAGGAGATCGACTCCCGCCACGTCGAGCTCGCCACCCACCTGGTCGTACGGGCCTCCACCGCGCCGCCGCCGGCCGCGCCTGGAGCGCCGTAGCGACGCCGATGGGGGTCCAGAAGTTGCGGCGGGTGCGCACCCCACCGGGAGAATTACGGGCATAAGCCGTCAATCCCGCTCGGGAGGTAGCACCCGTGGCACACATAGTCAGGGCCGCGGCAGTGGCGCTCATGGTCACGTTCTCATCGTCCGCGTGTGCCATGGATGTCATCAGCGGCGGCGAGGCACAAGCCGAGCCAGGCCCGCCGGAGGCCCTCTACCTGCAGAAAACCGCGGATGACGGCCCGGACCCGTTCACCGGGTCGACGGCGAGCGAGACGCCGGAGGAGGCCACGACCCCGGCGCAGCCGGGCGGCAAGCGGATCTACGTCGGCTCCACGGCCGGCCTGTACGGCGGGACGAAGTACAAGGCCAGCTGCGATGTGAACAAGCAGATCGAGTTCCTCGCCGCCCACCCGGACAAGCAGGCGGCCTTCGCGAAGGTGCTGGGCCTGTCCGCGGCCGACGTGCCCGGCTATCTGAAGTCCCTGACCTCGGTCCTCGTACGCGCCGACACCCGGGTCACCAACCACGGCTTCAAGAACGGCGAGGCCACCCGCTTCTCGTCCGTCCTGCAGGCGGGCACGGCGGTGCTCGTCGACTCCCGCGGCGTCCCCCGGGTGCGCTGCGCCTGCGGCAATCCGCTCACCCGGACCTCCTCGCTGCAGGACAAGGCCGACTACCGCGGCACCCCGTGGAAGGGCTTCCGCCCGAGCCGTACGGTCATCATCACCCCGGCGCCGCAGCCGATCGTGAACATCGTGATCGTGGACGTCACGAACAACATCTGGATCGAACGCCCGGTGGAGGGCGGCGACCAGAAGGACGAGGTCCTGCCCGATCCGCCGCCGGATCCGTACGATCCGGATGCCGATCCGGATGAGTCGGAGAGCACGGATCCAGACGAGTCGGACAGCCCCGACCCGGACGAGTCGGACAGCCCGGACCCTGACGAATCGGAGTCCGAGGACACCCCGAGCCCGGAGTCGCCGTCCCCGACGGAGCCGACCCCGGCCCCCTCGGAGCCCACGCCGACGGAGGAGAACCCGGCCCCCGACGCCCCGGACGACACCGACGCCCCGGACCAGCCGGACGCCCCCGAGCAGCCGGACGCGCCGCAGGAGCCGCCCGCCGAAGGCCCGACCGAGGAGCTCCCGCCCGAGGAAGGCCCGCCGGACCAGCCGCCCGGCGAGGCCCCGCCCGACCTGGGCGGCGAGCCCGGCATGGGCGACACCACCGAGCCCGCCGGAGGCGGCGGCGACTGGGGCGTGTGACGGCTAGTCCGGGCGTACGGCCAGCGCGTCGACTTCGAAGAGCAGGTCGTCGCGCACCAGGCCCGCGACCTTGACCGCACTGCTCGCCGGGAGGTTCGCGGCGTCGATGAACTCGTCGCGGACCACCCGGATCGCGGGCATGGACTCGATGTCCGTGACGTGGAGCGTGATTTTGAAGACGTCGGAGAAGGTCAGCCCCTCGGAGGCGAGCGCCTTTCCGAGGTTGCGGAAGACCTGCCGGGCCTGGGCGGCGGGATCGCCCGGGCCGACCAGCTCGCCGTCCGCGTCGAGCGCGATCTGACCGGAGATGGCGACGAGCTCGCCGCGCGCGGGCACCGCATGACGGTAGCCGTTCACCGGCGGCAGCGTCACGCGCGCCAGAAAGGCCCCGAGCGCCGCATTGAAGTCGGCCGCCCGCTCCAGATTCGGCATGTGCGCGGCGCCCTCGATGACGCGCAGCGTGGCGTCCGGCGCCAGCTCGTGCATCAGCTCGGCGTCGGCCACCGGCGTGTACGGGTCGTCGGCGCCGGTCACGACGAGCACCGGGACGCGCAGGTCGCGCAGCGTGTCGCAGTAGTCGGGGCGGCCCGCGCGGGCGCGGTGGGCGAGGGCTGCGCCCGCGGCCGGGGCGCCGTGCATCATGCGGCGGACGTGGGCGGCGACGTCGGGCAGCGCCTCGATGTTGTACGGGGCGACCATCTTGTCAAGCACCTCGTCGGACCACGGCGCCATGCCCTCGGCGAGCAGCCGGTCCGCCATCGCGTGGCGCCGCTTCACGCCCTCGTCGTCCTCGGCCTTGGGGAAGGTGTCGGCCAGGACCACCGCCCGTACCCGCTCCGGGAAGAGCCGGCAGAAGTCCATGACGATCTGGCCGCCCATGGAGAGGCCGCCGATCACGACCCGCCGCAGCCCCAGGTGGTCGAGGAGCGCCGCCAGGTCGCGGGCGAAGTCGGAGAAGTCGGTGGCGCCGGGCGCCCCGCTCGTACCCCCGAAGCCGCGCAGATCGGGGGTGATCACGCGATAGCCCCGCGCGGCGAATTCCGCGGCCTGCGGGGTCCACATCGAGCGGTCGAAAGGGTGGCCGTGGACGAGGAGGAGGGCGTCGCCCGTGCCCTCGTCGTCGTACGCGACCGATATGCCGTTCACCAGTGCGGTTGCCATGCCCCGAGCCTAAGCGGCGGCGCCGGGAACGGCCGATGGGATTTCCCGGCAGCGGGGACCGGCCGGCGCAGGGGGCGCACCCAGCCGGCCGGTCCCCGGCCCGCGTACGGCCGGACGGGGCCGTGTCAGACCCCCGCGGCAGCTCGGCGCGAGGTGACGACGCGGTGCTCGCCGGCGTACACGTTCATGGAGGTGCCGCGCAGGAAGCCGATGAGCGTCATGCCGGCCTCGGCGGCGAGGTCGACGGCCAGCGACGACGGGGCGGAGACGGCGGCGAGGACGGGGATGCCCGCCATCACGGCCTTCTGTGCGAGCTCGAAGGAGGCCCGGCCGGAGACCATCAGCACCGTGCCCGACAGCGGCAGCCGGTCCTCGCGCAGCGCCCGGCCGACGACCTTGTCGACGGCGTTGTGGCGGCCCACGTCCTCGCGGACGTCGAGCAGTTCGCCGCGGTCGGTGAAGAGCGCGGCCGCGTGCAGCCCCCCGGTCCGCTCGAAGACCCGCTGATGCTCACGCAACCGGTCGGGGAGCTGGGCGAGCAGGTCCGTGTCGAGGCGGACCGGGGGGTGGTCGGTGAGGGGGAAGCGGGTCTGGGTGCGGACGGCGTCGAGGCTGGCCTTGCCGCAGAGGCCGCAGGAGGAGGTGGTGTAGACGTTCCGCTCGAGGGTGATGTCGGGGACGGTGACTCCCGGGGCCAGCCGGACGTCCACCACGTTGTACGTATTACTGCCGTCTTCCGTGGCGCCCGCGCAGTAGACGATGCTCGTCAGTTCCTCCGCCGCGCCGATCACGCCCTCGCTCACCAGGAAGCCGGCGGCGAGGGCGAAGTCGTCGCCCGGGGTGCGCATGGTGATGGCGAGGGGCTTGCCGTTCAGCCGGATCTCCAGGGGCTCCTCGGCGACCAGGGTGTCGGCGCGGCTGCTCGCGCCGGTGGCGCGGATGCGCAGGACGCGGCGGCGTTCGGTGACCCGTCCCATGTGCGGTTACTCCTTGGTCTGGACGTGCTGGTAGCCGAAGCGGCCCTTGATGCAGAGGTTGCCGCGGGTGATCGGGTTGTCGTGGGGGGACGACACCTTGACGATCTCGTTGTCCTGGACGTGCAGGGTCAGGTTGCAGCCGACGCCGCAGTACGCGCAGACGGTGGTGGTCTCGGTCTGGGCTTCCTCGTCCCAGGTGCCTTCGGCGCGCATGTCGTACTCGGACTTGAAGCTGAGCGCGCCGGTCGGGCAGACCTCGATGCAATTGCCGCAGTACACGCAGGCGGAGTCGGGCAGCGGGCCGTCGTGCTCGACGGCGATGGTGGTGTCGAAGCCGCGGCCGGCGACGGCGATGGCGAAGGTGTTCTGCCACTGGTCGCCGCAGGCGTCGACGCACTTGTAGCACATGATGCACTTGGCGTAGTCGCGCACGTATAGGTCGTTGTCGACCTTTGCGGGGCGGTCGGCGACGGTGGCGGCGTCCGGGCCGAAGCGGTCGGGGTCCGCGCCGTATTCCCTTATCCATCCGGCGACATGTGGTGTTGTCGACAAGTCGGTTGAGGACGCTAGGAGTTCGAGGACCAGCTTGCGGCTGTGCCGGGCGCGGTCGGTGTCCGTACGCACCTTCATGCCCGGCTCGGCCTTGCGTGAGCAGGCGGGGGCCAGGGTGCGGGCGCCCTCGACCTCGACCACGCAAACCCGGCACGCGTTCTTGGGCGTGAGCGTATCGCCGTAGCAGAGGGTCGGGATGTCCTTGCCCGCGTCGCGGCAGGCGTCGAGGAGGGTGGCGCCCTCGGGGACGCGGACCTGGTCGCCGTCGAGGTCGAATTCGATCAGGCGGCGGGGCAGGCCGAGGGAGACCGGCGTTGTCTGAGTCCGCTCGGGTGTGGTGGTCATTCGTACGCTCCCAGGCGGTCGATGGCGGACTCCACGGCGTTCCATGCGGTCTGGCCGAGGCCGCAGATCGACGCGTCGCGCATGGCCTGGCCGACCTCCCGCATCAGCGCGATGTCGGTGGCGGCCGCGGCGCCGGTCTTGTCGGCGATGCGGTGCAGGGCCTCTTCCTGGCGGACGGTGCCGACGCGGCAGGGCACGCACTGGCCGCAGGACTCGTCGCGGAAGAACTCGGCGATGCGCAGGAGGACTCGGGGCAGGTCGACCGTGTCGTCGATGGCCAGGACGACGCCCGAGCCGAGGGTGGCGCCTGCGGCGCGGGCGCCCTCGATGGTGAGCGGGATGTCGAGTTCGTCGGCGCGGACGAAGCCGCCGGCGGCGCCGCCGAGGAGGACGGCGCGCAGGTCGCGCGGGACGCCGCCGGCGAGATCGAGGAGGTCGCGGAGGGTGGTGTTCTCGTTGAACGGGACCTCGTAGACGCCGGGGCGCTCCAGCGTGCCGCTGACGCAGAAGAGCTTGGTGGCGTCGGTGCGGTACGCCTCGGCGCCGCGGGTGAGGATGGGGAGGACGTTGGCCAGGGTCTCGACGTTGTTGACCGCTGTCGGCTTGCCGAACAGGCCCTTCTCTACCGGGAAGGGGGGCTTGCTGCGGGGCTCGCCGCGCAGGCCCTCGATGGAGTTGAAGATCGCGGTTTCCTCGCCGCAGATGTAGGCGCCGGCGCCGCGGCGGATCTCTATGTCGAACGCGTAGTCGTGGCCGAGGACGCGGTCGCCGAGGAGGCCTCGGGTGCGGGCCTGGTCGATGGCGTGCTGGAGGCGGGCGTACGCGCGGGGGTACTCGCCGCGGAGGTAGAGGTAGCCGTGGTGGGCGCCGATCGCGTAGCCCGCGATCGTCATCGCTTCGATGACGGCGTACGGGTCGCCTTCCATCAGGACGCGGTCCTTGAAGGTGCCTGGCTCGGATTCGTCGGCGTTGCAGACGAGGTAGTGGGGGTGGTCGGGTTGGGAGGCGGTGGCCTGCCACTTGCGGCCGGTGGGGAAGGCGGCGCCGCCTCGGCCCATGAGGCCGGAGTCGGTGACTTCGCGGATTACGGCGGCTGGGCCGATGGAGAGGGCGTTACGGAGGGCGGTGTAGCCGCCAGTGGCGCGGTAGGCGTCTAGGTCGGTGGGGTCGACGGTGCCCACTCGGGACAGCAGCGTCAGTGCCGGGTCGCCGGCTTGGACTTGCGGGACGGCTGCCAGTTCCTCGGCCTCGGGTGGGGCGGCTTCCGGGGCGGTGGCTACCGCCAGCGCGGCTTCGGCTGTGGCCGGGGCGATGACGGCCGTTGCGTTGCGTCGTGGTGCATCGGCGCTTCGCGCCTCGGCCTCAAACGCCGGCCGGGCTGTAGGTGGGCTGTTGCTTCCCGCTTGGATCGCCAGTGCCGCCGGCGCCCGTTCGCACAGGCCCAGGCACGGGCTCTCCTGCCACACCACCCCGTCCTTCGGCTCGCCCGCCTTGCCCAGGCGGTCCTCCAAAGCCGCGCACAACGCGCCCGAGCCCTTCGCCGCGCACGCGATGTCCGTGCAGACGTGCAGCACCTTCGCGGGGCGCGGCTTCAGCGAGAACATGGCGTAAAACGTCGCCACCCCGTACGCCTCCGCCGGCGGGATCGTCAGCCGGCGGCAGATGTAGTCCAGCGCGCCCTCGCTGATCCAGCCGATGCGGTCATTCACCGCGTGCAGTGCCGGGAGGAGCTGGTCGCGGCGGTCGCGGGCCTCGTGGCCGCCCTTGGCCCAGCGGAGGTCCACGTCGTCCCTCGCGCCGCCTTCCCAGCCGGACGGGGCCGGGCCGAGGAGGTCGTCGACCGCATCGCGCTCCTCGTCGGTGGGCTTTGCGTCGGTGTACTTCAGGTCCACTACGCCACCTTCTCGATCCGGATGGCCGAGGCCTTGAACTCCGCGGTGCCCGCGATCGGGCAGTTGGCCTCGATGGTGAGCTGGTTGGTGTCGACCTCGTCCGGGAAGTGGAAGGTCATGAAGGCGAGGCCGGGGCGCAGGCCCGGGTCCACCCATACCGGTGCCAGCACGGTGCCGCGGCGGGACGTGACCCGGACTTCCTCCTCGACCGACACGCCGTAGGCGGCGGCGTCCTCCGGGCACAGCTCGATGTATTCGCCGCGCCGCAGCGGCGAGGCGAAGCTGCCGCTCTGCACGCCGGTGTTGTACGAGTCGAGGCGGCGGCCCGTCGTCAGGCGGAGCGGGTAGTCGTCGTCCGTCAGGTCGACCGGCGGGTCGTGCTCCACCAGGCCGAAGGGGGCTCGCCTGCCGCGCTTGGCCGGGTCGGTCTCCCAAAGGCGGGCGTGCAGGTAGCTCGACGGCAGCTTGTCCTCGTCGGGGCAGGGCCACTGCAGGCCGTGGTGCTCGTCGAGGCGGTCGTACGTCATGCCCCAGTGGTCGGGCGACAGGGCGCGGAGCTCGTTCCAGACCGCCTCCGAGTCGGCGAACTTCCAGTCGTGGCCGAGGCGCGCCGCCATGTCGCAGAGGATGTCGATGTCGTCGCGGGCCTCGCCCGGCGGGGTGAGGGCGGCCCGTACGCGCTGCACGCGGCGCTCGCTGTTGGTCGTCGTGCCGTCGGCCTCCGCCCAGGAGGCGGTCGCGGGCAGCACCACATCTGCCAGCTCCGCGGTCTTCGTCAGGAAGATGTCCTGTACGACCAGGTGGTCCAGGGCCGCGAGGCGGCGCAGTGCCTGTTCGCTGTCGGCCTCGGACTGGGCCGGGTTCTCGCCGATGCAGTAGACGGCGCGGAGGGTGCCCTCCTCCATGGCCTCGAACATGTCCGTCAGCGTCATGCCGTAGCTCGGCTGGATCACCGTGTCCCAGGCGGTCTCGAACTTCGCGCGGTGGCCGTCGTCGAGGATGTCCTGGAAGCCGGGGAGGCGGTTGGGGATGGCGCCCATGTCGCCGCCGCCCTGGACGTTGTTCTGGCCGCGGAGCGGCTGGACGCCGGAGCCGTACCGGCCTACGTGGCCGGTCAGCAGCGACAGGTTGATCAGGGCGCGGACGTTGTCCGTGCCGTTGTGGTGCTCGGTGATGCCGAGGGTCCAGCAGAGCTGGGCGCGTTCGGCCGTCGCGTAGACGTGGGCCAGCTCACGGATCGCCTCCGCGGGCACCCCCGTCACCTGCTCCGCCGTCTCCAGCGTCCACGGCTCGACCAGCGCCACGTACTCCGCGAAGCCGCTCGTGGCCCGCTCGATGAAGGCCTTGTTGTGCAGGCCCTCCTGGATGATCTCGCGGCCGATGGCATGCGCCAGGGCGATGTCGGTGCCGACGTTCAGGCCCAGCCAGCGGTCCGACCACTCCGCCGTGGAGGTGCGGCGCGGGTCGACGGCGAACATCCGGGCGCCGCCCCGGATGCCCTTCAGGACGTGCTGGAAGAAGATCGGGTGCGCGAAGCGGGCGTTGGAGCCCCACATCACGATCACGTCGGTGTCCTCGACCTCCCCGTACGAGGAGGTGCCGCCGCCGGAGCCGAAGGCCGCGGAGAGGCCGGCGACGCTCGGCGCGTGGCAGGTGCGGTTGCAGGAGTCGACGTTGTTGGTGCCCATCACCACGCGGGTGAATTTCTGCGCCACATAGTTCATTTCGTTGGTGGCGCGGGCGCAGGACAGCATCGCGAAGGAGTCGGGGCCGTGGGCCTCACGGGTCCTGCGGAATCCCCCGGCGGCGCGGTCGAGGGCCTCGTCCCAGGTGGCGCGGCGGAACGGTTCGTCGCGGGAGTCCCGGACCAGAGGGTGGGTGATCCTGGGGTAGGTCTTGCGTCCTTTGCGGTCCTTCATTGCGCGCTCCCTTGCGTGCTGCTCGCTATCGCGGGGGCTCTTTCGAAGTCGACAGAATATTGTCTACAGTATCCGTTCGACGGCGGTCAAGGCTCGTGCACGGGCCTCAACCCGCCTGCCGGAATGGCTGGTTGGCAGAAAGGCGGCGCGCATGACCACGCTCGACGAACGGCCCCTCGCCCGGCACCACGACTCCCACGCCTCCCCCACCCCCTGGCCACAAGCCCGCCGCATCGCGGCCGAGGCCGCCCAGCCACTCCCCGCCCGCGACGCGCCCCTGCGCCGCTGCCGCGGCCGCGCCCTCGCCGAACCACTCGTCGCCGGCCTCCCGCTGCCCGCCTTCGACACCGCCGCCATGGACGGGTACGCGGTGGCGGGCCCGGCGCCATGGCGCGTGGTGGGCCGCGTCCTCGCCGGCCGGGAGGCGGTCATCGACCGCATCGCCCCGGGCGAGGCCGTGGAGATCGCCACCGGCGCGCTCGTCCCCGCGGGCGCGAGCGCGGTCCTCCCGTACGAACACGCCGCCCACGGCACCGAGACGATCACGGGTGAGGTCAAGCACGGACGTCACATCCGCCGCCGCGGCGAGGAGTGCGCACAGGGGCGCGAGGTGCTGCCCGCCGGCACCGTCGTCTCCCCCGCCGCGCTCGGCCTCGCCGCGAGCCTCGGCTGCGACCGGCTCGCCGTCCACCGGCGCCCGCAGGTCGCGGTGCTGGTGACCGGCGACGAGGTCGTCAGGCGCGGCACTCCCCCGCCGGGCCGGGTGCGGGACGCCATCGGCCCGCTGCTGCCCGGCCTGGTCGAGTGGGCGGGCGGCGAGCCGCTGCCGACGACGTACGTGCCCGATGGGCGCACCCCGCTCGCCGAGGGTCTCGTACGGGCGGCACGCGCCACCGATGTGATCGCGGCGTGCGGGGCGTCGTCCCGCGGGCCCGCCGATCACCTGCGCGGCACGCTGCGCGAGTTGGGCGCCGAGTTTCTGGTGGACGGCGTGGCCTGCCGTCCCGGGCATCCGCAGCTGCTCGCCCGGCTGCCCTGCGGCACACTCGTCGCGGGGCTGCCCGGCAATCCGTACGCCGCCTACGCCGCCGGACTCACCCTCCTCGCCCCGCTGCTGGGCCGGCTCGCCGGGCGCGCCCCGTCCGGCCCGCGCTACGCTGCCCTGACCGCACCACCCGCGCACGTCGTCCCGCACGCCAGGGACACCCGCCTGGTCCCGGTCACCGTCGACACCGCCGGCGCCACCCCCGTCGGCCACGACCGCCCCGGGCTGCTGTGGGGAGCCGCCTCGGCCGACGCCCTGGCCGTGCTGCCGCCGGGCACCGAACTGCCCGCGCGTGTCGAGCTGTTGGAAATGCCGAGGTGACACGCAAACCCGCGCCACCCTCCGTGTGAAGAGGATCACGATCTGCCGATCGGGTGGCTGGCGGCGGGCAGTACTCCGTAGACTGTAGACAAAAGCCAATCGAGGCCGGGGGGAAGCGATGCTCTCCACAGGACTGCCACAGGGGGCCATGCCCAAGCTGGAGCGCCCTGGACCGCTCCGCGAGCGCGTGTACGAGGCGCTGCTCGACCTGATCATCACGCGCGCCCTCAGCCCCGGGCAGCACCTGGTCGAGACCGAGCTCGCCGGCCACCTCGGCGTATCGCGGCAGCCCGTACGGGAGGCGCTGCAGCGGCTGAACACCGAGGGCTGGGTCGATCTGCGCCCCGCCCAGGGCGCGTTCGTGCACGAGCCGACCGAGCAGGAGGCCGACCAGCTCCTCGTCGTCCGCGCGCTGCTGGAGACGGAGGCCGCCCGGCTGGCCGCGGCCAACGCGACCGGCGCCGGAGTGAAGGAGCTGGAGCGGCTGTGCACCGTCGGCGAGGCCGCGGTCGAGGCCGACAATGTCGACGAGGTCGTGGCCGCCAACGCCGCCTTCCACGCGTACGTCATGGAGCTCGCCGGCAATGCGGTGCTGAAGGAGCTCGCCGGCCAGGTGGACCGCCGCGTCCGCTGGTACTACACCCCCGTCGCCCGGCAGCGCGGCGCCCAGTCCTGGATCGAGCACCGCGAGCTGATCGCCGCCATAAAGGGCCGCGACGAGGCCGAGGCGCAGGCCGTGATGCGTACGCACACGGAGCACACCCGCACCTCGTACCACCAGCGGCAGAAGGAAGAGGGCAAGGGCTGACGCACGTGGGGCCCGCCGCGGGGAGCGGGCGGGCCCTGAACGTGCGCGGGGACGGGCTGGGGGCTACTCGGCCTCCCTGCTGATCGGCTTCGGGTTGGGGCTGACGACCAGCCGGCCCCGGTAGTCGCGCCCCGGCGCCTTGAGGAAGAGCGCGATGAAGAACGCCAGCAAGGACAGGGAGCCGGCCAGGGTGAAGGCCCCGTTGAGGCCCCAGGCGGTCACCGCTACGGAGCCCATTCCGGCGCCCAGGCCGGAAACGAGCTTGGAGCTGTAGACCATGCCGTAGTTGGAGGCGTTGTTGTTCTCGCCGAAGTAGTCGGCGGTCATGGCCGCGAACATCGGGAAGATCGCGCCGCCGCCGAATCCGGAGATGGCGGAGAAGACCAGGAACAGCGGCAGGTTCTTGATGTCGGCCGACCAGATGATGCCGAACTGCGAGAGGCCCAGGACGATACAGACGAAGAGCAGGCATTCCTTGCGTCCGTACCGGTCGGAGAGCCAGCCGATGACACCACGGCCGGTGCCGTTCACGATGGCCTTCAGGGACATGGCCGTCGCCACGATCCCGGCGGCGAAGCCGGCCTCCTCGCCGATGTCGACCTGGAACGAGATGCCGAAGATATTGACGCCCGAGGTGAAGGCGAGGCAGACCCACATCACCGCGACCCGGCCGGTCTTCCAGGCCTCCTTGGGCGAGTACTGCTGGATCGCCGGCGGGTTCTTCTGCAGCGAACGGGCCGCCCGCGGGTCCTTCGGCGGGTTGAGCGGGTCGATCGCCTCGGGCCACCAGTTCTTCGGCGGGTCCTTGAAGAAGAATCCCGCGTACGCCACTGCGGCGGCGAGGAACAGCCCTGCCGAGACCAGCACCCACTGGTAGTTACTCGCGTTCATGTAGCCGTGGAAAATGAAGACGAAGGGCACCGAACCGTAGGCGAAACCGCCGTTCACAAAGCCGGTCTTGCCGCCCTTGCGCTCCGGATACCACTTGCCGACCATGTTGACGCAGGTGGCGTACACCATGCCCGCGCCCATGCCGCTGAACACGCCGAAGCCGATGACGGCCAGCATGACGTGCGGTGCGTAGGCCAGCGAGAGATAACCGATGAAGGTGCCCGCCGCGCCGAGCATCATCGCCCAGCGGGCCGGCAGTTTCCCGGACTCGCGCAGCTTGCCCGCCGGGAAGGCGACCGCGGCCTGGCAGAACACCCAGGCGGTCAGCATCCAGTAGATGCTGGTGCTGGACCAGGCGTGCGCCTCATGCAGTGTGTCCTCGGCGGACGCGAACGCGTACTCCGCCGAGGAAATGCCCATCATGCCGATCCACGGCAGGATGACCATCCACTTGCGCTTGCGGCCCATGATGTCGATGTCGGACTCACCCAGCCTGTAGGTGCGTCCATTGGAGTCGGTCACCTCCCGGTACGAGGCGACCTTTGGAAAGTCAGTTGTTGTCACGGCTGTTGCACCCCTTGCGTGGAGAGATTCCGGACAGCGCCCCCTGCCTGATCTCTTGCTGTGCTGTGGTGCACCGGGCCCCGCCCCGCCTGACCGGGCGGGACCCGGGGTGCTGCGGTGTTACGTGAGCAGACCCGCGGCCCGGGCCCAGCGGTACTTCGCGCCCAGCACCGCGACCGGCTTCTCGGTCGTGTACGGGTACGCAACAACTCCGCGCTCGAAGAGGTACTGGCACGCCTCCTCGACCTCCGTGTCGCCCGCGAGGGACGCCACGACGGGCTTGACGTTGCCCTTGGCCCGCTCCTCCGCCACCACGCGGGCGGCGAGCTCGGCGAAGACCATGGGCGGGGTGACGATCGTGTGCCAGTAGCCGAGGACCAGGGAGTGGATGCGCGGGTCCCTGAGCCCGAGGCGGATCGTCGCCTCGTACGTGGACGGCGGTTCGCCGCCGGTGATGTCGATCGGGTTGCCCGCCGCGCCGAAGGGCGGGATGTACTTCATGAACGCCTCGTTGAGGTCCTCCGGGATGTCCATGAGGTGCATGCCGTTGTCGACGATGGCGTCGGAGAGCAGCACGCCCGAGCCGCCGGCGCCCGTGATGATCACGACATTGTCGCCCTGCGGCGTGGGCAGGACGGGCAGCGCCCGCGCGTACTCGAGCATCTCGTTGAGGCCCGGCGCCCGGATGACGCCCGCCTGCTTGAGGATGTCGTCGTACACGGCGTCGTCACCGGCGAGCGCGCCGGTGTGCGAGCCCGCGGCCTTGGCCCCCGCGGACGTACGCCCCGCCTTGAGGACGACCACCGGCTTCTTCGGCACGGTCTGGCGGGCGGCCTCCACGAAGGCGCGGCCGTCCTTGAGGTCCTCCAGGTGCATCGCGACGACCTCGGTGTTCTCGTCCTCGCCGAAGTACGTCAGCAGGTCGTCCTCGTCCACGTCCGACTTGTTGCCCAGGCCGACGATCGCGGAGACGCCGGTCTTGGTCGTACGGGCAAAGCCGAGGATCGCCATGCCGATGCCGCCCGACTGGGAGGTCAGCGCCACGCCGCCCTTGACGTCGTACGGGGTGCAGAAGGTGGCGCAGAGGTCCTGCCAGGTGGAGTAGTAGCCGTAGATGTTCGGGCCGAGGATGCGGATGTTGTGCTCGGCCGCGATGTCCACGATCTTCTGCTGCAGCTCGTGCTCGCCGGTCTCGGCGAAGCCGGAGGGGATGAGGACCGCGTTGGGGATGTTCTTGCGGCCCACGTCCTCCAGCGTGGAGGGCACGAACTTCGCCGGGATGGCGAAGACCGCGACGTCCACCTCGCCGGGCACGTCCGAGATCGACTTGTAGGCCTTGCGGCCCAGGATGTCGTCGGCCTTCGGGTTGACCGGGTGGATGTCGCCGGCGAAGCCCCCGTTGATGAGGTTCTTCATCACCGAATTGCCGATCTTGCCTTCCTCGTTCGAGGCGCCGATGACGGCGACCGAACGCGGCTTCATCAGCCGGTTCATGGAGGCGAGGATCTCGTCGCGGGAGAAGGTGCGGCGGGCCGGCTGCGCGCCGTCGGCGAGGATGATCCGCAGGTCCGCTGCCAGGGCCCCCTCGGGGGTGGCGATGACCGGGTTGAGGTCCACCTCGGCGATCTCCGGGAAGTCGGTGACCAGCTCCGAGACCCGGCGGATCTGCTCGGCGACCGCCCAGCGGTCCACCGCCTCTCCCCCGCGCACGCCGCGCAGGATCTCGGCGGCTCCGATGGAGTCCAGCATCCCGGCGGCGGTGTCCGCGTCGACCGGCGCCAGCCGGAAGGTGACGTCCTTGAGCACCTCCACCAGCACCCCGCCGAGCCCGAAGGCGACGACCTTGCCGAAGGTGGGGTCGGTGACCGCGCCGACGATGACCTCGTGCGCGTCGGGCCCCGAGGGCAGCATCTGCTGCACCTGCACGCCCTCGATCTTCGCCTCCGGGTTGTACGCGCCCGCGTTCTCGATGATGCGGTGGAAGGAGGCCCGTACCTCGGCGGCCCCCTCGATGCCGACCTCCACTCCCCCGGCGTCGGTCTTGTGCAGGATGTCGGGCGAGACGATCTTCAGGACGACCTTGCCGTCGAAGCGGGCGGCCGCGGCCACCGCCGCGTCGACGTCCTTCGCCAGCTCCTCGCCGGGGGCGGCGATTCCGTACGCGTCGGCGACCTGCTTCGCCTCCGGTGCGGTCAGTGCGGTGCGGCCGTCGGCGGCGACCTGCTTCAGCAGCGCCTTGACGGACTCGCGGGCCTGGGGCTCGACCATGGGCTCAGATCACTCCGTTCGTCTTGAGGTCGGCCAGCTCCGCGGCTGTGAGACCCAGTTCGCGTTCGTAGATGTCGGTGTTGTGCTCCCCCAGCAGCGGGGAGCGCCGGACGTCGACGGCAGAGTCGGAGAGCTTCAGCGGGCTGCCCACGGTGACGTACGTGCCGCGCTCGGGGTGCTCGACCTCGACCACGATCTCGTTGTCCCGCAGGCTGGCGTCCTCGACGATTTCCTTGGTGGAGAGGATGGGGCCGCAGGGGATGTTGTGGGCATTGAGCTTCTCCAGGACCTGCCATTTCGGCAAGGTGCTGGACCATTCCTCGATCAGCTGGAACATCTTGCCGAGCTTCGGCAGCCGCGACTCGGGCGTGTTCCACTCCGGGTCGTCGGCGAGCTCGGGCCGGCCGATCAGCTCGGTGATGGGCTGCCAGCCGACGGGCTGCACGATCACGTACACGTAGTCGTTCGGCCCGCCGGGCGCGCACTTGACCGCCCAGCCGGGCTGGCCGCCGCCGGAGGCGTTGCCGGAGCGCGGCACCTCGTCGCCGAAGTCCTCGTTCGGGTACTCGGCGAGCGGGCCGTGCGCGAGCCGCTGCTGGTCGCGGAGCTTGACGCGGCAGAGGTTGAGCACGGCGTGCTGCATGGCCACGTTGACGCGCTGGCCGCGCCCGGTGCTGCCGCGCTGGTAGAGCGCGGCCAGGATGCCGGCGACCGCGTGCATGCCCGTACCGGAGTCGCCGATCTGCGCGCCGGTGGCGAGCGGCGGGCCGTCCTCGAAGCCGGTGGTCGACATCGACCCGCCCATGGCCTGGGCCACGACCTCGTACGCCTTGAAGTTGGTGTACGGGCCGTCGCCGAAGCCCTTGATGGACGCGTAGACGATGCGCGGGTTGATCTCCTGGATCCGCTCCCAGGAGAAGCCCATGCGGTCGATGGCGCCGGGGCCGAAGTTCTCCACCATCACGTCGCTGCGCTTGATCAGCTCGGTGAGGAGCTCCTTGCCGCGCGGCGTCTTGGTGTTGAGGGTGATGCTGCGCTTGTTGCCGTTCAGCATCGTGAAGTACAGGCTGTCCACGTCCGGCAGATCACGCAGCTGCTTGCGCGTGATGTCTCCGGTCGGCGCCTCCAGCTTCACGACGTCGGCGCCGAGCCAGGCGAGGATCTGGGTGGCGGAGGGGCCGGACTGAACATGCGTCATGTCCAGGACGCGCACCCCGTCGAGGGCTTTCGTCACTTCTCGTCACCTCACTTGTACATCGTCTGGTTCATGGTTCCGGGGGCGTACGCGTCCGGGTCGACCCAGACGTTGATCAGCGACGGCTTGCCCGACTCGCGGGCCCGCTGCAGCGCGGGCGCGATGTCGGCCGGGTCGCGGACCTCCTCGCCGTAGCCGCCGAGCATCTTGGCGAACTGGTCGTACGGCACATCCCCGAGCGTGTTGCCGACCCGCTCCCGCTCCAGGCCGTACTTGGCGGCCTGGCCGTAGCGGATCTGGTTCATCGAGGAGTTGTTGCCGACGATGCCGACGAAGGGGAGGTTGTAGCGGACGAGGGTCTCGAAGTCCCAGCCCGTCAGGGAGAAGGCGCCGTCGCCGAAGAGCGCGACGACCTCCTTGTCGGGGCGCGCCTGCTTGGCCGCCAGGACGAAGGGGACGCCGACGCCGAGGGTGCCGAGCGGGCCCGGGTCCATCCAGTGACCGGGCGTGCGCGGCTGGACGACCTGGCCGGAGAAGGTGACGATGTCGCCGCCGTCGCCGATGTAGATCGAGTCCTCGGTGAGGAAGTCGTTGATCTCGCTGACCAGGCGGTACGGGTGGATCGGCGAGTCGTTCTTCTTCAGGTTCGGCAGCCGCTTCTCCAGGGCCTTCTGCTCGACGCCGCGCAGCTCCTCCAGCCAGTCCTTGCGCTTGGCGGCGCCGCCGTTGAGGCGTCCGGAGGCGGCCTGGGTCACGGCGGCGAGGACCTGGGAGGCGTCGCCGACGATGCCGAGGTCGATGTCGCGGTTCCGGCCGACGGTGCGGTAGTCCAGGTCGATCTGGACGACCGTGGCGGTCGGGGAGAGCCGCTTGCCGTAGCCCATCCGGAAGTCGAAGGGCGTGCCGACGATGATGATGAGGTCGGCCTCGGTGAAGGCGTAGCGGCGGGAGAGCTGGAAGTGGTGCGGGTCGCCGGGCGGCAGGGTGCCGCGGCCGGCTCCGTTCATGTACGCGGGCACGTTCAAGGTGCGTACGAGCTCGATCGCGGAGTCGGTGGCGCGGGTCGTCCAGACCTGGCTGCCGAGGAGGATGGCCGGCTTCTCGGAGTGGGCGAGGAGGTCGGCGAGCTTCTCGATGGCCTCGGGGTCGCCGGCGTTGCGCGTGGAGGCGCGGTAGTGCCCGGCTTTGGGTACGCGGGCCTTCTCCACCGGGACCTTTGCGTCGAGCACGTCGCGCGGTATCTCCAGGAAGGACGGTCCGGGCGCGCCGTGGAAGCACTCCCGGAAGGCCATGGAAACCATGTCCGCCGCCCGCGCGGTGTCGGGCACGGTGGCGGCGAACTTGGTGATCGGCGACATCATGTCGACGTGCGGGAGGTCCTGGAGAGACCCCATCTTGTGCTGGGTGAGCGCCCCCTGGCCGCCGATGAGCAGCATGGGGCTTTCGGCGCGGAAGGCGTTCGCCACGCCGGTGACGGCGTCGGTGGTGCCCGGTCCCGCGGTGACGACCGCGCAGCCCGGCTTGCCCGTGATGCGGGCGTAGCCGTCGGCGGCGTGCGCGGCCACCTGTTCATGCCGTACGTCGACCACTTCGATGCCTTCATCGACGCAGCCGTCGTAGATGTCGATGATGTGGCCGCCGCAGAGCGTGTAGATGACGTCGACGCCTTCGGCCTTGAGGGCCTTTGCGACGAGGTGGCCGCCGGATACCTGGTCTGAGGTGCCGGAAGTGCCGTCAGCCATGGCGAGTTCAGTCCCTTCGGAGCACGACTCTGTACATTGCATACAGGACACGAATACTGTATGCAGACGGTTATCCCGCATCGTCCAGTCGATGTCCAGGGGGCGTGCACCGGAAATCTCTACAGTCGAACCCGACCCAGGGCAGGTGCAGTTGACGATGGATCTGTTCGAGTACCAGGCGCGGGAGTTGTTCGCGCTCCACGGCGTTCCCGTGCTGGACGCGGCCGTCGTGTCGGACCCCGAATCGGCCCAGGTGGCCGCCGAGTTGCTGGGCGGCCGGGTGGTCGTCAAGGCGCAGGTGAAGACGGGCGGCCGCGGCAAGGCGGGCGGCGTGAAGCTCGCCGCGAATCCCGGCGAGGCGGTGGCCGCCGCCCAGGCCATCCTCGGGATGGACATCAAGGGCCACACGGTGGGCAAGGTGATGCTCGCCCGGACCGCGGACATCGCCGAGGAGTTCTACGCCTCCTACCTGCTGGACCGCACCAACCGCAGCTGGCTGGCGATGGCGTCGGCCGAGGGCGGCATGGACATCGAGGAGGTCGCGGCGACCAAGCCGGAGGCCCTGGCCCGGATCGCGATCGACCCGGTCGAGGGTGTGACGGAGGCGGTGGCCGGCGACATCGCGGCCGCGGCCGGGCTGCCGCCCGAGGCGGCGCCCGCGCTGGTCGCCCTCTGGGACGTCTTCACCACCGAGGACGCGGTGCTGGTGGAGGTCAATCCGCTCGTCCGCACCAAGGACGGCCGCATCCTCGCCATCGACGGCAAGGTGACCCTCGACGACAACGCCCGCGGCCGGCACCCGCGGCACGACACGTACGACACCCCGGGCGAGGGCGGCGACCTGGAGTCGCGGGCCCGCGCCAAGGGCCTCAACTACGTGAAGCTCGACGGCAGCGTCGGCATCATCGGCAATGGCGCGGGCCTGGTGATGTCCACCCTGGACGTGGTCGCCCGTAACGGCGCCCGGCCCGCCAACTTCCTGGACATCGGCGGCGGCGCGTCGGCGCAGGTCATGGCCGACGGCCTCGGCGTGATCCTCTCCGATACGGACGTGCGGTCCGTCTTCGTGAACGTCTTCGGCGGCATCACGGCCTGCGACGCCGTCGCCAACGGCATCGTGCAGGCGCTCGGCCAGGTCGAGCTGACCAAGCCCCTGGTCGTACGCCTCGACGGCAACAACGCGGCCGCCGGGCGGGAGATCCTCGACGCCGCCGCGCACCCCCTCGTCACCCGACTCGACACGATGGACGGCGCCGCCGCACGCGCCGCCGGGCTCGCACTGGCAGGGAGCTGACCATGGCCATCTACCTCACAGCGCACAGCAAGGTCGTCGTCCAGGGCATGACCGGCGCCGAGGGCCGCAAGCACACGGCCCGGATGCTCGCCGCCGGCACCAACGTGGTCGGCGGCGTGAACCCGCGCAAGGCGGGCCAGAAGGTCGACTTCGACGGCGTCGAAGTGCCGGTCTTCGGCTCCGTGAAAGAGGCCATCGACGTCACCGGCGCCGACGTCTCCGTCGTCTTCGTCCCGCCGCCCTTCGTCAAGGACGCCGTCGACGAGGCCACCGACGCCGGGATCGGCCTCGCCGTCGTCATCACCGAGGGCGTGCCCGTACACGACACGGTCGCCTTCCGCGCCCGGGCGGCCGCCGCGGGGACCCGCATCGTCGGGCCCAACTGCCCGGGCCTGATCACCCCGGGCGAGTCCAACGCCGGGATCATCCCCGCCGACATCACCAAGCCGGGCCGCATCGGCCTGGTCTCCAAGTCCGGCACGCTGACGTACCAGCTCATGTACGAGCTGCGCGACATCGGCTTCTCCACCTGCGTCGGCATCGGCGGCGACCCGGTGATCGGCACCACCCACATCGACTGTCTGCGCGCCTTCGAGGAGGACCCGGACACCGATCTGATCGTGATGATCGGGGAGATCGGCGGGGACGCGGAGGAGCGGGCGGCCGACTTCGTACGCGCGAGCGTCAGCAAGCCGGTGGTCGGGTACGTCGCGGGCTTCACCGCGCCCGAAGGCAAGACCATGGGCCACGCGGGCGCCATCGTCTCTGGCTCGTCCGGCACGGCACAGGCCAAAAAGGAAGCGCTCGAAGCGGCCGGGGTACGGGTCGGCGAGACGCCTTCCGAGACCGCCAGGATCGCCAGGGAGGTGCTCGGGTGACGCAGGGAGCCGAAGGACTGCTGCGGCGACGGGAGCTGCGGGGTGTGGAGTTCGTCCCACTCGACGAACGGGCAAAGCGACCGCTCAGCGGAGTCGCTATCGTCGCCTGCATGGATGCCCGGCTGGGGATCGAAACGATCTTCGGCCTGCAGCCGGGCGACGCCCATGTGATCAGAAATGCGGGCGGATGCGTCACACCCGACGCCCTCCGCTCGCTGAAGCTGAGCCAAGAGCGGGGCGGCACCAGCGAGATCCTGCTGGTGCACCACGAGGACTGCGCGGCGCTGAGCGACCCGGCCGGCGACCTTGCGCAGTGCATCGACCGCCTCCGTACGAGCACCGAGCTGCCCCACAACGGCGTGGTCCGCGGCTTCCTTTACACGCGCAGTGGTGCGCTGCGCGAGATCCGCCCCCGACGAGCGGAGAAGCTCCCATGACCCTCAACCCCCTTATTCTGAAGCCCGGCACCTCCTGGGCCGACGCCTGGCGGCGCTGCGGCGAGGTGGCCCCCGAGGCCTTCCGCGACGACCGCGTGCTCAACCTGCACAGCGGCGGCTGGCAGGCCGACGGCAGCGTGCTGCCCACCGTCTCCCCCGTCGACGGCAGCCAGCTGGCCGGCCTGCCCCGCCTCGACGCCGCCACCGCCCACCAGGCCGTACGGGCCGCGGCCGGCACCCACGCCGAGTGGGGCCGCAAGCCCCTCGCCGAGCGCAAGGCGCGCGTCAGCGCCGCGCTCGACGCGCTGACCGAGCACCGCGAGCTGCTCGCGCTGCTGCTCGTATGGGAGATCGGCAAGCCCTGGAAGCAGGCCCAGCAGGACGTGGACCGGGCGATCGACGGCGTCCGCTGGTACGTCGAGGAGATCGACTCGATGGTCGACGGCCGGGTGCCGCTGCCTGGCCCGGTCTCCAACATCGCCTCCTGGAACTACCCGATGAGCGTGCTGATGCACGCCATGCTGGTCCAGGCCCTGGCCGGCAACGCCGTCATAGCCAAGACGCCCACCGACGGCGGCCTCGCCTGCCTCACCCTCGCCTGCGCCCTCGCCGTCCGCGAGGAGCTGCCGCTCACCCTTGTCAGCGGCAGCGGCGGCGCCCTGTCGGAGGCGCTTGTACGGGCCCCCGAGATCGGCTGCGTCTCCTTCGTCGGCGGCCGGGACACCGGCGGCCAGGTCGCCACCGCCGTCGCCGACCTCGGCAAGCCGCACATCCTGGAGCAGGAGGGTCTCAACTGCTGGGGCGTGTGGGACTACTCCGACTGGGACACCCTGGCCGCGCAGATCCGTAAGACCTTCGACTACGCCAAGCAGCGCTGCACCGCGTATCCGCGCTTTGTCGTGCAGCGGTCGCGCTTCGCGGACTTCCTCCAGGCCTATCTGCCCGCGGTGAGGTCGGTCCGCTTCGGCCACCCCCTGGCCGTCGAGAACCCCGGCGACGACCTCCCCCAGCTGGACTTCGGCCCGCTGATCAACGCCGCCAAGGCCAAGGAGCTCGGCGACCTGGTCAACGAGGCCGTCAGCCGGGGCGCGGTGCCGCTGTTCCAGGGATCCCTGGACGACGCCCGGCTGCTGCCCGGCCAGGACACGTCGGCGTACCTGCCGCCGGTCACCCTCCTCAACCCGCCGCCCAGCTCCCCGCTGCACCACGCCGAGCCCTTCGGCCCCGTCGACACGATCGTCCCCGTCGACACCGAGGCGGAGCTGCTGGCCGCCATGAACGCCTCCAACGGCGCCCTCGTGGCCTCGCTGTCCTGCGACGACGAGGACACCTTCGACCGCCTCGCCCCGCAGATCCGGGCCTTCAAGACCGGCCACGGCAAGCCCCGCTCGCGCGGCGACCGGGCCGAGCTCTTCGGCGGCTTCGGCGCGTCCTGGCGCGGCGCGTTCGTCGGCGGCGAGCTGCTGGTACGGGCCGTCACCGAGGGCGCGGCGGACGAGCGGGCGCCGGGGAACTTCCCGGAGTACCAGCTCATGCCCGCCTAGCGCCGCCGAGTATCCGACAAACGCATATCTCCATCCCCAACTGGGCCTTCAGCGGCCGCAGTTGCGGGCCCATTATCGGCCAGATCCACTGACGCCCATCCTTCCGACGGGAGTTACGCCATGGCCGATAGGGACGATATGTCACGCCGGAAGGTGCTGCTGGGAGGAGCGGCGCTCGGGGGTGCGGCGGCGGTCGGCCTCGGCGGACCCGTCACACCCGCGAGCGCCAGGACCAACCGCCCCGTCGCCGCCGCGGCCTCGAGCCCGGCGGCGACGGTGACACCCGGCGACGCCCGCTACCGCGACATGATCTCCGGCAGCAACGGCCGCTGGAAGGCCGCCCCCCAGGCCATCCGCGTGCCCCGCACCACCGCGCAGGTCGTCGACGCGGTCCAGGAGGCGGTACGGGCGGGCAAGCGCATCGCCGTACGCAGCGGCGGGCATTGCTACGAGGCCTTCGTCTACCACTCGGACGTCGAGGTCATCATCGACCTGTCGGCCATGAATGACGTCGACTACGACACCGAGCGCGGCGCCTTCGCCGTCGAGGCGGGCTGCACGCTCTGGGAGGTCTACCTGGAGCTGTACCGCACCTGGGGCGTCACGATCCCGGGCGGCACCTGCGGCTCGGTCGGCGCCGGCGGGCATGTGGCGGGCGGTGGCTACGGCGCGCTGTGCCGCCAGGCCGGGCTGACCGTCGACCACCTCCACGCCGTCGAGGTCGTCGTGGTGGACGCCGACGGCCGGGCCCGTGCCGTCCTCGCCACCAGCGACGCGGACGACCCGCACCGCGACCTGTGGTGGGCGCACACCGGCGGTGGCGGCGGCAGCTTCGGCATCGTCACCCGCTATTTCTTCCGCACCCCCGGCACCGGCCGCCTCGCCCCCGAGAAGCAGCTGCCGAGGCCGCCCGGCGAGGTGTACTCACACGCGCAGTCCTGGCCTTGGAGCGACATCACCGAGGACCGCTTCGCCACGCTGCTGCGCAACTACGGCACCTTCTTCGAGAAGCACAGTGCCCCCGACTCCCCGTACACGGGCCTCTTCAGCATGCTGGTACTCAGCTCGCGGGCCAGCGGCGAGATATCGCTGTCCACACAGATGGACGCCACCCGGCCGGACGCGGCAAAGCTGCTCGACGACTTCCTCGCCGCCGTCGGCCGCGGGCTCGGCAAGACGCAGCCGATGACCAAGCGCGCGGGCGAGGTGCAGGCGCGGCCCGAGCTCTTCGCGCGGCAGAAGCGGTCCTGGCTGGAGGCGACCAGAGCCTTCGCCGGCGGCGGCTGGGGCGGCCTGGGCGACTACAAGTCGGCGTACCTGCGCAAGGGCTTCCCCGACGACCAGATCGCGGCCCTGTACAAGCACCTCACCGAGACCGACCTGACCGGGGTCATGCTCGCCGTCGACTCGTACGGCGGCCGGGTCAACGCGGTCGCGCCGGACGCGACCGCGGTGGCGCAGCGCGACTCGATCCTCAAGCTGCAGTACCAGGCCTACTGGGACGAGCCGGCCGAGGAGGCCGCGAAGCTCGCCTGGATCCGCGGCGTCTACCGCGACGTGTACGCGGACACGGGCGGCGTCCCGGTGCCCGGCGAGGTCACCGACGGCACGTACATCAACTACCCGGACATCGACCTCGCCGACCCCGAATGGAACACCTCCGGCGTTCCCTGGCACGACCTGTACTTCAAGGCGGGCTACCGCCGACTGCAGCAGGTCAAGCGCCGCTACGATCCGCGCGACGAGTTCCGCCACCCCCACTCGATCAGATAGCTTTCCCTACGTGACCGATGGCCTGCACACCCAGTTCGAACGCGGCACCGACGGCCCGAAGGTGATCGTCGTCGGCGTCGACGGCTCCGACAGCTCCTGGCGCGCCGCCGCCTACGCCGGCGGCCTCGCGCGGCGGCAGAACGCCCTCCTCGCCATCGTCTACGTCCAGCCGCCGCTGGCCGGCGCGGCCGCCTTCGGCGCGAACGTGGCGGAGGCGACGGAGGGCGTCGCCGACGAGCTGGTCAAGGAGATCCGCGACACGGCGGAGAAGCTGCGCGGCACCTTCGACGTCCGCTGGGAGTTCCACACCCTGCACGGCGACCCGTACAGCGGTCTGGTGAAGGCGGCCGACGACCTGACCGCGGACGCGGTGGTCGTCGGCTCCTCCGAGCAGGCCGGGCACCGCTTCGTCGGCTCGGTGGCGGTACGGCTGGTGAAGGCGGGCCGCTGGCCCGTCACCGTGGTGCCGTAACGGAGGCTGCGCCTCACCTCGCGCGGCACGGGCCGCTGCGGCACCTTGGTGCGTATGAGTAACCACACCTACCGAGTGACAGAGATCGTCGGCACCTCGCACGAGGGGCTCGACGCCGCCATCAGGAACGGCGTCTCCCGGGCCGGGCAGACGCTGCGCAACCTCGACTGGTTCGAGGTCACGCAGATCCGCGGGCAGCTCACCGATGAGGGCGTCGAGCACTGGCAGGTCGGCATGAAGGTCGGCTTCCGGCTCGAGGACGCCGACGGGTGAGTCAGCAGCCAGGCGCGAGTCAGTAGCCGACCCGTGCCCCCACCGCCCGGTGGTCGGAGTAGTCCAGGTCGCTCCGGTCGTCGCCGGTGAGTGCCTTGTCCGCGGCGTCGCCCTCGTCGAAGCCCGGGATCACCGTGTTGGTCATGGCGGGCGGGGCGCCGGAGTCGCGGCGGGCGAGGAGGAAGTCGATGCGGCGGTGGTCGCCGTCGTCGTTGATGTGCGTCCAGTCCTTGGCCAGGCAGTCCGGGATCGAGCCGCCGCCTGCCGCGCACTTGGCGTAGCCGGCGTCGCGGAAGCGGTGCTTGCCGCCGACGTCGGCGTTGGCGGCCGCGTACCAGTCGGTCCAGCCGCCCGCGGACTTCCGGTCTCCGTGGTTGGTGTCGCCACCCGCGACGTACAGGTCGGCGACGCCGTAGCCGTCCTCGGTGAGCTCATTGCTGAGCTCGCCCGCGTTGGACGGGGCGCACTTCATGCCGCCGTGGCTGATCGTCGGCCAGTGGAAGGACGCCGCCGTGACGTCCTTGCCGGACGCCTTGTCGTGCAGCAGCGCCTTGACGCCCTTGGAGCGGGCCTGGTTGTTGGCGATGCACTCGTCCTGGTTCGCCGGGTTCTCGCGCTGGGCCTGCCAGCGGTTCTTCGGCGAGGCGGAGAGCTTGAGGGAGAGCCGGTCGGTGCGCCAGATGACGGCGTTGGTCTGGATCGCCTTCTCGGCGCCGCAGCTGCCCCCGCCCGGGTCCGGATTCGCCTCGGCCACCACCCCGGCGTAGCTCTCGCCGAAGTGCTCCTTCATCCGCGTCAGCAGCGTCTTGAGCTGCTCCTGGCCGCCCACCTGCTGCACGAGGTAGATGTCGGGCCGGTACTTCTGCAGCCGCATGTAGTACATGAGGTCATGCCAGTCGCCGGGGCATTTGGCCTCCGTGCTGACCGGCAGATTCTCCACGTTCGCGTCGTAGACCTGCAGAAACGACGGGTCGTTGTTCGGCACCGCCTCGGCCGGCGCGGCAGGCGCCGACGGCGTGACGAGCAGCGGTGCGGCCAGCGCGGCGACGCCGGCGAGCAGCCGTGATGTGCGCATGTTCCCATCCCCCGTATGCGGTAGTTCGCGTCCGGGGGATTCTGCCGGGCGGTACGGGCCCGCGACCGGAGTTTGCACCGCAACGCAAACCGCGGCCGCGGGACCGGCTACCGGGCCGTAGCCGCCGCTACCCCGTCCGAGTCGAGACCGGCGGCCTCGCCGCGCCGGTACGCGGCCGTGAAGGCCGCGTCCCCCAGTGCCCGCCGTGCCCGGCCGGCCGTACGGTCCACATCGCCGCGCTCCGCGGGGGGCAGCGGGGCCCCGGTGGCGGCGCGGGCGGCGGCAGCGGCGCCCAGCAGCAGGGCCGCCGGCTCCGCCCGCCCGGCAAGGGCAGAGGCGGCGGCGAGGCCCTCGAGGCCGAGGGCGATCGCGCGCGGGTCGCCGGTGGTGCGGGCCGCCTCGTATCCCTGGTCGTGCAGCGTCCACGCTTCGGCGGCGTCGCCGCGCAGTTCGGCGATGAAGCCGAGCTCGGCCAGCAGCAGCGCGTTGGCGCCGTCGAGGCCGACGTCCTGGTGCCACGCCAGCACCGCCCGCAGATGCGCCTCCGCCTCGTCGAGGCGTCCCTCGCGGCGGGCGCCAAGCCCCAGCCCGAGCCGGGCGTTGAACTCACCCGCACGGAAGCCGAGTTCGGCGGCGGTGCGCAGCGACTTCTCGTGATAGTCCCGGGCGGCGGCGAAGTCGCCGGTCAGCAGCGCGATCCGGCCGAGTCCGGAGAGCAGGTCGGCGGCCTGCGTGGAGATGCCGAACTCCCGCGCGGTCGTCAGCGCGTCCTGGTGCAGCTCGGTCGCACGCGCGTAGTCGCCGTGGATCTCGGCGACCGCCGCCTGCGGATACACCGACCACAGCCGCCCACAGGCGTCGCCGACCGCTTCGAAGAGCCGTACGCTGCGGGCCGCGTCCCGCTCGGTGCCCGCCAGGTCGCCGTGCAGCAGCCGCTGCATCGACCGGTCGGCGAGCGCAGCCGCCTCGCCCCACCGGTCGCCGAGCTCCACGAATCCGGCCAGCGCCCGCTCGGTGAGCTCATCGCCCTCGGAGAGTCCGCCGGTGCCGCACAGCGCGTGCGCCAGGAACCAGCGCGCCCAGGCCTGCCCGGCCGCGTCGGCCACCGCGCCGTACTCCTTGAGCGCCGCCTCGCTGCGCGCGGCGCGGTCCTCGCCGTCGCCGCCGAGGATGGCCAGGCCGACCAGCCAGACGCGCATTCGTGCGCGCGGCTCGGCGTCGCCGCCGGGCAGGTCGAGCGCGGCGGTCGCCGAGCGGCGGGCCTCGGTCAGCCGGCCGCGCATGAACCAGTACCACGCCAGGGCGTCGACGAGGCGGAGCGCGAGGGCCGCGTCGCCGTGCTCCACCGCCGCGTCCAGCGCCCGGCGCAGGTTGGCGCTCTCGGCGTCCAGCACGGCCAGCCACTCGCGCTGCCCGGGGGCGCGCAGCCGCGGCTCCGCGGACTCGGCCAGGCCGGTGTAGTACGCCAGGTGGCGTTCGCGTATGTCCGCGAGCTCACCCGCCTCGGCCATCCGCTCGACGCAGTACGCCGCCACCGACTCCAGCAGCCGGTAGCGCTCCCCCGCCACGACCACCAGCGAGCGGTCCACCAGCCGGGCCAGGACGTCGAGTACGTCGTCGCCGGCCACGCCCGCACCGCCGCACACCGCCTCGGCGGCCTGCAGCGTGCAGCCGTCGGCGTGCGCGGCGAGCCGCCGCAGCACCGTGCGCTCAGTGTCGTCCAGCAGCTCCCAGCTCCAGTCGATCACCGCCCGCAGCGTCTGCTGCCGGGCGGGGGCGCCGCGCTGCCCGGCGCGCAGCAGCCGGAACCGGTCGTCGAGACGCTCCAGCAGCTGGTGCACGCCCAGCGCCCGCACCCGGGTGGCGGCCAGCTCCAGGGCGAGCGGAATCCCGTCCAGGCGGCGGCAGATCGCCGCCACCGCATCCCGGTTGCCGTCGTCGCATACGAAGCCGGGGGCAGCGGCCGCGGCCCGTGCCGCGAACAGTTCGACGGCGCCCTCGGGCGTCAGTGGCGGCACCGCCCACAGCGTCTCGCCGGCCAGTGCGAGGGGCTCCTGGCTCGTGGTCATCACCACCAGCCCGGGTGCGGTGCGCAGCAGCAGCTCGACCAGCGTCGCGGCCTGGTCCACGACGTGCTCGCAGTTGTCGAGCACCAGCAGCATCCGTTTGCCGCGCAGCACCTCGGCGAGCCGGCCCGCGGCGTCAGGTGCCGTGCCGCCCTCCGGCCTGACGCCCCAGGCCCCGTCGTCACGCAGCCCCATGGCGGCGGCGACGACCTCGGCCAGGTCGGATCCGGTTCCCGCGCCGACGAGTTCGACCAGCCACTCGCCGTCCGGGTAGGTGCCCTCCAGACTTTCCGCGACGGCCAGGGCGAGCCGGGTCTTGCCGACCCCGCCGGGCCCGGTCAGCGTGACCAGCCGACGCCCGGCGAGGATCCCCGCCACCTCGGCGACGGCCTCGTCGCGGGCGATGAGCTCGCTGAGCGGTGCGAGGATGTTGCCGCGCGGGACAGTGGCGGCCGGTGCGGCCGGCTCCTGCCGCAGCAGCGCCCCGTGCAGTTCGGCCAGCTCCGGGCTCGGGTCGATGCCCAGCTCGTCCGCGAGCCGGGCCCGCAGGTCCTCGTAACCGGTGAGCGCCTCGCTCTGCCGGCCGGCCCGCTGCAGGGCCCGCAGCTGTACGGCGCGCAGCCGCTCGCGCAGCGGGTACCGGTCCACCAGACCGGTCAGCTCGCCGACCAGCTGCGCGTGCTCGCCCGCCTCCAGCCGCGCCTCGGCCTGCTCCTCCAGTACGGCCAGCCGGTCCTCCTCCAGCCGGTCGATCGCGGCGCGTGCGAAGGCGTGCCCGTCGAAATCGGCGAACGCGGGACCCCGCCACAGCGCCAGCGCCTCGCCCAGCAGCCCGGCGCGCTTTCCGGCATCGGGTGCGCTCCTGGCCCGCGCGGCGAGGGCGGCGAAGCGGTGTGCGTCCAGCGCCCCTTCGGCCACGGACAGCTGGTAGCCGGGCGCGCGGGAGACGACGAGGCCGCGGCCACCCGGCTCGGCCTCGTCCAGGGCACGGCGCAGCTGGGAGACCTTCGCCTGCAGCGCCCGCGCCGGGTTGCCGGGCGGCTCCTCGCCCCACAGGTCGTCGATCAGCCGGTGCGCGGCGACGGGCCGGCCCGGGTCCACCAGCAGCGAGGCGAGCAGCGTACGGACCTTGAGCTCCGGGATCCGGACCTGCTCCCCGTCGTCGGTCCAGACAGCCGTCTCCCCCAGCACCCCGAATCGCATGCGGCCCACCGTAGCCCGGCCGTCCGACCAGCCCGGAACCGGGCCGAAACCGCAGCCGAGCCGGACCCGAACAGCTGGGCGGCACTGTTCCTTCCGTCAGCACGGCACACCGGAACTCAAGGAGCAGATCATGGGACGCAACACCGGCAAGACGGCACTGGTCACCGGCGGCAGCCGCGGCATCGGCCGGGCCATCGCCCTGCGGCTCGCCGCGGACGGCGCCCGCGTCGGCGTGCACTACGCGGCCAACGAGACGGCCGCTAAGGAGACCGTCGCCGCCATCGAGGCCGCGGGCGGCAGCGCCTTCTCCTTCCGTACGGAACTGGGCGTGCCCGGCGACGCCGACGCGCTGTGGCAGGCCTTCGACCAGCACGCCGACGGACTCGACATCCTGGTCAACAACGCGGGCACGGCAGGGCCCGGCACCATCCACGACGTCACCGAGGCCGACTACGACAAGGTCTTCGCGGTCAACGCCAAGGCACCCTTCTTCGTCATCCAGAAGGGCCTGGACCGGCTCCGCGACGGCGGCCGCATCATCAACATCTCCTCCGGCGTCACCAAGGTCGCCTTCCCCGGCATGACCGCGTACGCCGCCAGCAAGGGCGCGGTGGAGGTGCTGACGCTGACCCTCGCGCAGACCCTGGGCGCCCGCGGCATCACCGTCAACGCCGTCTCCCCCGGCACCATCGAGACCGACATCCACCCGTGGATGGCAGACCCCGACGCCAGGGCGCACGCCGCCGCGTTCTCCGTCTTCGACCGCGTCGGCCAGCCCGACGACGTCGCCGACGTCGTCGCCTTCCTCGCCTCCCCCGACGCCCGCTGGGTCACCGGTCAGAACATCGACGCCAGCGGCGGATCCGGCCTGGGCATCTGACGGCCCCGGCTCCCGATCGGTCCACGCCCGCTGAAGTACGCCTGCCGAAGAAGGACAGCCATGCCGCACACCCTCCTCGTCGTCGCCCACCCCCGTCCCGACTCGCTCACGGCGCAGGTCGCCGCCCGGCTGCACGCGGCGGTCAAGGACCGCGGCGACAGCGTCGACGTACTCGACCTGCATGCCGAGAAGTTCGACCCGCGCCTGACCGAGCCCGACGAGCCGGACTGGGAGGATCGCGAGAAGCACTACTCGCCCGAGGTGCACGCCCATATGGAGCGCATCACCGCGGCCGACGAGATCATCGTCGTCTTCCCCGTGTGGTGGTGGGGTCTGCCCGCCATCGCCAAGGGCTGGATCGACCGGGTGTGGAACTACGGCTTCGCATACGGCCGCAGCAAGCCACGGCTGCGCGGCAAGCGGATGCGGTGGCTGGCCCTGGCCGGCGGGACCGAGCAGGACTACGCGGGCAGCGGCCTGGATACCGCGATGGATGTCCAACTGCGGGTCGGGATCTCCGAGTTCTGCGGCATCGACGACGCGGCAGTCCGTCTCGTCCACGGCACCGAGCTCTCCGGCATCCCCCTGGACGCCCGCCCCGCCCACGTGCACCGCATCCTCGACTCCGCGGAGGCGGCGATCTCGTGACGTGCGCACGTTTCCTACGAGCCGCGGACGGCGCTTTGCACGACAGCGCAATCAGCCGTCGGCAGGCTCCCGGAACGTCTCCCCCACGCTCGCGATCCCGTCCGCGCCATGCCCGGCCGCCGCCGCCCGCGCCAGCAGCCGCAGCGCCAGCTCCGGCACATCGGTGCGCAGCCCCGCCTGCCGGCTGCCGTCGGCCAGGTGCTCCATCGCCGCCGCGTGTACGGCCACGGTGCCGTCGTCGTCGGGGTACCGGCGCTCGGCGAGCTGGCGGCCGTGCTCGGCCATCAGCGAGGTCACGAACGGCATGTGGTCCGCCGCGACGGCCGCGAACTCCTCCGGCGCGACCCCCGCCGCGGCCGCCAGCGCGGTCGCGTGGTGGAACCCGGCGAGTGCGCCCCAGGCGAGGCCGAACAGCGCGGTGTCGTAGACGGAGGCGAGCCCGGGTTCGGCGCCGAGCTGGACGACGTTGCCGAGGCCGGCAAGCGTGCCGCGGTGTTCCGCGGCGGCCGCCTCGGAGCCGCTCATCACGAACAGCGCCTCGGGGCTGCCGACCAGGCGGGTGCCGCTCATGGCCGCCCCGTCGAGGTAAGCCGCGCCGTATCGGGCGGTTTCCGCGGCCAGTTCCCGCGCCTCGTCCGGGGTGCCGGAGGTGAGGTTCACCAGGGTGCGGCCGCGCAGACCGGCCGACGCCGGCTCGATGAGCTTCCGTACGGTCGCGTAGTCCGGCAGGCACACCACCACCAGCGGACTCGCCGCGATGGCGGCCGCGGGGCTCGCCGCGGTCTCCGCGCCTTCCGCGGCCAGCGGGACGGCTTTGGCGGGGGTGCGATTCCACACGGTGGTGTGATGGCCGGCGGCGAGGAATGCCTGGGCCAGGCGGGTGCCCATCTGGCCGAGGCCGAGGACGGTTACGGAGCTCTGCATGCCGTTGTTGTCAACCATGCATAGAAACTCGTGCAGTTGCGGCTGGCGATCAACGCCGAAGTGCTCTGCGTTCCCTTAGCGGAGCTAAAGGTGGTCACTTGAGCAGCTTGGACATCCTGCGGTCGGCGAGGGGCTTGCCGCCCGTCTGGCAGGTGGGGCAGTACTGCAGGGCCGAGTCGCTGAAGGAGACCTCGCGGATGGTGTCGCCGCAGACCGGGCAGGCCTCGCCCTTGCGGCCGTGCACCCGCAGGCCGCTCTTCTTCTCCGCCTTCAGCCTGCCCGCGGCCACCCCGCGGGAGCGCTCCACCGCGTCGCGGAGGGTGTCGCCGATGGCGCTGTAGAGGACGGACGCCTCGTCGTCCGACAGCTTGGCGGCGATCTTGAACGGGGACAGCTTGGCCACGTGCAGGATCTCGTCGGAGTAGGCGTTCCCGATCCCTGCGATCGTGGACTGGTCGCGCAGCACGCCCTTGATCTGCCGCCGCTCCGCCGCGAGGAGCTTCCGGAAGGCGTCCTCGGTGAAATCGTCGTCCAGCGGCTCCGGCCCGAGCCTGGCGATGCCCGTGACCTCGGCCGGGTCCCGTACGACATAGACGGCGAGCTTCTTCTGGGTCCCCATCTCGGTGAGGTCGAAACCGCCGGTCTCCGGCTCCGCCAGCTTTACGCGCAGGGCGAGCGGGCTCTTGCCGCCGGGCCGCGGCGGCGTGGCCGGGAAGGTGTCCTTCCACTGCAGCCAGCCGGCCCTGGCCAGGTGCACGCACAGGTGCAGCTCGTCCCCGACCGCCATGTCGAGGAACTTGCCGCGCCGGCGCACCCCGGTCACCGTCTGCCCTTCCAGGGCGGTGACGGGCGGGTCGTACGTCTTCAGCGTATTGATCGTCAGCGGCAGCACGCGCGCGATCTCGCGGCCGACCAGGTGCTCGCCGAGGAAATCGGCGAGCGCTTCCACCTCAGGCAGCTCGGGCATGGGTTCAGTGTTACGCACCCGGCGGGTGCATGCTGGAGACATGTACGAGGAGCGGCCGGCCGCAGGGCTTCCGGGCGCCGTGGTGTGGACCCGCAGCGGCCCGCAGACCGGCGGCGAGTACCGGGTGCTGCCGGATGGCTGCACGGACATCATCTGGGCGGACGGCAGCCTGCTCGTCGCCGGCCCGGACACCCGCGCCTTCGTGGCCCGCGGGGCGCCCTGCGCGGAGTACGCCGCGATCCGCTTCGCCCCTGGTCAGGGGCCGACCGTGCTCGGCGTCGAGGCGCATGAGCTGCGCAATCAGCGGGTGCCGCTGGAGGCGCTGTGGCCGGGCGCCGAGGCCCGTCGGCTGGCCGAGCAGGTGGCCGAGGCGGCGGACCGGGGCGCGGCCCTGGAGGCGGTCGCCGCCCGGCGGCTGCGCGAGGCCACACCGCCCCCCGCGTTCCTGGGCCCGGTCGTCGCGGCCCTGCGGGCCGGCCGTACGGTCGCCGAGGTCGCGGAGCGTACGGGCCTGGGCGAGCGGACCCTGCACCGCCGCTCGCTGGCCGCCTTCGGCTACGGCCCCAAGACCCTGGCCCGGGTACTGCGCCTGAACCGCGCCCTGGACCTGGCCCGCGCCGGCCTCCCGTACGCCGAGGTGGCGGCGGCCACCGGCTACGCGGACCAGGCGCACCTCGCCCGCGAGGTGAAGTCCCTCGCGGGCGTGGCGCTGGGCGAACTGCTTCAGGGCAGCCGCGCGTAGAGGCTGACGCCGTTGCCGTCCGGGTCCTGGATGATGGCGTAGCGCTGGCCCCAGTCGGCGTCCCAGGGGGCCTTGTCGCCCTGGTGTCCTGCGGCGGTGAGGGCCGCGTACGTCTTGTCGACCTCGGCGGGGTTGTCGAACTCGAAGCAGATCCCGATCCGCCCGGCGCTCGCCGGCGGCTCGTACTCCGGGGCGAAGGAGCGGATGGTCTCCTCCGAGTCCCACATGAGCTTGACGCCGCCGCCGAGGTCGACCTCCACGTGCGGCGCCGTGTCCGCCTCCGCCGGGATGTCGAGCCCCAGCGCGCGGTAGAACGCGAGGGTCGCGGGGAGGTCGATGGCGATCATTCCGATGGCATTCATTCGTGCGCTCATGCGGCCACGTTAGGCATCGGCCGGCGCCGCCGTCTTGAAGCTTTCGGACAGCCGCGCCCCGACCTCGGCCCGCAGCAGCTCCTGGTCCAGCATCGCGCCCGCGACCAGCCCGGATGCCGCCGCGGGCCCGACGGCGGCGAAGGGCATCGGCAGCGCCGCCCGGTGCGCCATGTCCCCGGCCGCGTACACGCCCGCCACGGTGGTCCGCTCAAAGTCGTCCACCTCGACACCGCCACCGGGAAGCAGCCCGCACCCGAGCCGCTCGGCCAGCGGCGACCGCTGCCTGAGCACCGGCCCGACGAACACCGCATCCCGCTCCAGCGCCGCCCCGCCCTCGAAGGCGATCCGCTCCAGCTGCCCGCCCGTCCCCTCGAAGCGCGTGACGGCCTCGCACCGTACGACCACGCCCCGCTCGGCGAGCAGCGCGGCCGCCGCATCCGGCAGCGCCACGCCGTCCGTCACCAGCGCCACCTCGTCGCTGAACCGCCGCAGCTGCAGCGCCAGCCGCGCATGCTCCTCCCCCGCCCCGTGCACGGCGACCCGCTTCCCGCTGACCTCGAAGCCATGGCAGTACGGGCAGTGGAACGCCGACTTCCCCCACAGCTCGGCCAGCCCGCTGACCTGCGGAATCTCATCCCGTACGCCGGTCGCGAGCAGCAGCCTGCGGCCCTGCACGGTCCCGCCGCCCGCCGGCACCAGCCCGAAGCCCGTGCCGCCCAGGTCCCGCGCGGACTCCGCGGCGGCGTCGCGCACCTCGACCTCCGGATACGCGGCCAGCTGCGCGCGGCCGATGCGGCGCAGCTCGGCGGGCGGGGTGCCGTCGTGTCCGAGGAAGTTGTGCACGGCCTCCGCGGGGGCGTTACGGCCCGGTCCCGCGTCCAGCAGCAGGGTGCTGCGGCGGGCCCGGCCCAGGGTCAGGGCGGCGCCGAGGCCGGCCGGGCCGCCGCCCACGATGATCACGTCGTACATGAGGGTCCTCTCACTTGACCTGGACCCTCACTCTGCAAGTTAATGTCAACATGAAGTCAAGCATGACCATCGGACAGCTCGCGGAGCGCTTCGGTCTCGCCTCGCACGTGCTGCGGCACTGGGAAGCCATGGGTCTGCTCACCCCGGCCGAGCGCGTGAACGGGCGGCGGCGCTATGGCGAGGAGCACATCACCCGGGTCGCGATGATCGTCGGCGGCAAGCAGGGTGGGCTGAGTCTGGAGCAGTTGCGGGGGCTGTTCGCCGCCGGGTCGCCCGCCGAGCGGCATCAGTTGCTCGACGAGCAGCGCGCCGAGCTCGACCGGCGCATCCGCGAGATCGAGGCGTCGAAGGCGATGATCGACCACGCGCTGGACTGCGAGGCGCACGACTTCACGCAGTGTCCCAACTTCCGGCGGATGGTGGCCGAGCTGGCCGGGGGCGCGCGGATCGAGGACGTGACCGGCCGGCGGTTCTGATGATCCATCAGGTGACGTCCGGCACCTCCCTGGCGGGACGGCGTTTCCGCTAGCGTGCGGCGGGCACCACCCAGGCGAACCGCACCAAGGGAGAGCAATAGATGGCTACAGCCGTCATCGCCGGGGTGCTCAGGGAACGGGCGCCGGACGAGCGCCGCGTCGCCCTGATCCCCGACGCCGTAAGCCGCCTCAAAAGGGCGGGAGTCGAGATTCTGGTGGAGACGGGCGCGGGCGCGGCCGCCTGGTTCTCCGACGCCGACTACACCGCCGCGGGCGCCGAGGTCGTCCCGGCGGACGAACTGCTGCGCCGCGCCGAAGTGGTGCTGTGCGTGGGCCCGCCGGACGCCGAGGCCGCGGGCGCGCTGCGCGAAGGACAGACCGTGATCGGGATGCTGGAGCCCTTCCGGCACCAGGACCTCGTCGCCGAACTGGCCGAACGCGGCGTCACGCTGGTCAGCCTCGACCTGCTGCCGCGCACCCTCAGCCGCGCGCAGTCCATGGACGCACTGACGTCCCAGGCCAGCGTCGCGGGCTACAAGGCGGCGCTGCTGGCCGCCGATTCGTACGACCGCTACTTCCCGATGCTCACCACCGCCGCCGGCACCTCCAAGCCGGCGGTCGTGCTGGTGCTGGGCGCCGGCGTCGCGGGGCTGCAGGCGATCGCGACCGCGCGGCGGCTCGGCGCGGTGGTGTCGGGGTATGACGTACGGCCCGCGGCGAAGGGCGAGATCGAGTCGCTGGGCGCGAAATACCTGGAGCTGGAGGGCATCGCCGACGCGGCCACCGAGGGGGGCTACGCGCGTCAGCTCACCGACGACGAGCAGCAGGCGCTGCTGCGCGCGCTGGAGGACCACATCGCCCGCGCCGACGTCGTCATCACCACGGCCCGGGTGCCGGGCCGGAAGCCGCCGCCGCTGGTGACCGAGCGGGCGGTGCAGCGGATGCGCTCCGGCTCCGTCGTCGTCGACATGGCGGCGAGCGACCTCGGCGGCAATGTCGAGGGCTCCGAGCCGGACAAGACGGCGGTGCTGGACAACGGCGTCACGCTGATCGGCGCGGGGAATCTCCCCTCCGTGATGGCGACCGCCGCCTCCACCGCGTACGCCCGCAACATCGGCGCGCTGCTCACGCACCTCCTCCACGAGGGCGCCGTACGTATCGACACCGGCGACGAAATCCAGGCGGGCGTCGTCGTCGCCCACGCGGGCGAAGTCCTCAACACCACCGTCGCCGGAGGCGCCAAGTGACGCTCGACCTCCTCACCGCCGTGACCATCTTCGTGCTGAGCGTCCTCGTCGGCTTCGAGGTCATCAGCAAGGTCCCGGCCACCCTGCACACGCCGCTGATGTCCGGCGCCAACTCCATCCACGGCATCGTCCTGATCGGCGCCATGCTGGTCACCGCGTCCGCCGACACCACCCTCGGGTACGTCCTCGCCTTCGTCGCGGTCGCCTTCGGCGCGATGAACGTGGTCGGCGGCTATGCGGTCACCGACCGGATGCTGGAGATGTTCAAGAAGGGACCGGCCGCGTGAGCGATCTCGAGACCACGATCCGGTACGTGCTGCTGGCCGCCGCGGCGTGCTTCGTACTGGGCCTGCGGCTGATGAACTCCCCCGCCACCGCGCGCCGCGGCAACACGCTCTCCGCGGGCGCGATGGGCGTCGCCATCCTCGCGACCGGCGTGCTGCTGGCCGAGGACGGCTCGATCACCGCCACCGGGTGGATCGTGCTGCTCGCCGCCGTGCTGGTCGGCTCCGCGGCCGGGCTCTATGCGGCGCGCAGCGTGCAGATGACGGCGATGCCGCAGCTGGTGAGCCTGTTCAACGCGGTGGGCGGCGGGGCGGCCGCGCTGCTGGCGATCGGGCATGTGCTGCAGCACGAGCACGCGTCGGAGCTGCCCGCGCGGATCATGGTGCCGGGCGCGATCGATATCCTGATCGGGGCGGTCACCTTCTCCGGGTCGCTGATCGCGGCGGGCAAGCTGCAGGGCATCGTCCCGGGCCGCCCGATCGTCTTCCCGGGCGCGCGGGCGCTGAACGTCCTCCTCGCGCTGGCCTTCACCGCCTCGGCCGTCTGGCTGATCGCCGACCCGGCCTCCGGCCCCGCGCTGTGGCTGCTGACGGTGGCCGGGCTCGCCTTCGGCGTGACCATGGTGCTGCCGATCGGCGGCGCCGACATGCCCGTGGTGATCTCGCTGCTCAACGCCTTCACCGGCACGGCCGTCGGCATGTCCGGGTTCGTCATCGGCGAGCCCGCCCTGATCATCGCGGGCGCCCTGGTCGGCGCCTCCGGCACCATCCTGACCAAGCTGATGGCCGATGCCATGAACCGTTCCATCCCGGCGATCATCATCGGCGGCTTCGGTACGGGCGACGACACCGCGGGCGGCGCGGCCGGCGGCGACACCCATGTGCACACGGTCACCTCCGACGACGTCGCCATCCAGCTGGCGTACGCCCAGAAGGTCATCATCGTGCCCGGCTACGGCCTCGCCGCCGCCCAGGCGCAGCACGAGCTCGGCGACCTCGCGGCGCTGCTCACGGAGCGTGGCGTGGAGGTGTCGTACGCGATCCACCCGGTCGCGGGCCGGATGCCGGGGCACATGAACGTGCTGCTCGCCGAGGCGAACGTCCCGTATCCGCAGCTCAAGGAGATGGAGGACGTGAATCCGGAGTTCGCCCAGGCGGATGTGGCGCTGGTGATCGGCGCGAACGACGTGACGAACCCGGCCGCCAGGCGGCCGGGCAACGCCATCTCCGGTATGCCGATCCTGGACGTCGACCAGGCGAGGAGCATCGTGGTGATCAAACGCTCCATGGGCCACGGCTACGCCGGCATCGACAACGAGCTCTACACCGACCCCAAGACCGGGATGCTCTTCACGGACGCCAAACAGGGCGTCGCTGATCTGAAGGCGGCGGTACGGGAGTTCGTCGCCTGAAGTCTTGAATCCAGGCTCTCAGTCGATGCCCGGCAGAATGTGCGGCTCCGCCAGGTCGTCCTCATAGCCGGCCAGGCGGATGGGCGCCGAGTGCGCCCAGACGTCGTACGAGCGCAGGTCGTCGCGTCCGCTGAGCTGGTCGAATTCCGGGGATTCGGCTCGGTCGGGAATCTCGTTCACTTCTACTCTCCTCCGTGTCACGAGAACTGGGAGACGTGGCACTGTCAGTTCTGTCGGACGCGGTGGCGCCGGCATCGACGGGCCCGAGGGTGTCGGTGCGTCCCGCATAGAGGGCTTTCCGTCACTTTCAGATTAGCCAGGGTGAGCGGATCCCGCGCGGCAATATCACTGGACCCCAGCATGCGCCGACGCGATCCGGACACCTGGGGTTGCCCCGCTCCCCCGTGATCGATCGCACACACGAAACGGCATCGTTTCGATCCCCGTACAGCGTATGATCGTGTCCGGAGTACGAAACCGTTTCGTTCGACGTGCAGAGGGAGGCAGCGGATGGCCATCACGCAGGAACCCGTCCGCCGCAGCCGGCTCAGCAGCGAGCGCGAGCACGAGCTTTTCGAAGCCGTCCTCGACCTGCTGCGCGAGTCCGGCTACGAGAGCCTCACGATGGACGCCATCGCGGCTCGTACGCACGCCAGCAAAGCCACCCTCTACCGCCAGTGGAAGGGCAAGCCGCAGCTGGTGGCCACGGCGCTGAAGCACGCCAAGCCGACGCGCTGGGAGGACGTCGACACCGGCAGCCTGCGGGGCGACCTGCTGGAGCTGTACCGGTGCGGGGTCGATGAAGCCGACCGGGACCGCTCACTGATGCGCGGGCTGAGCCAGGCGGTGCACTCCCACCCGGAGCTCCACGAGGCGCTGCGCGAGCTGCTGATCCATCCGGAGATGGAGAAGCTCGGGGCCGTCGTGCAGCGAGCCGTGGACCGCGGCGAGGTCGCTCCCGACGCACCCGCCAGGGAATTCCTGGTGCACATGCTCATGGGAGCCGTCACCGCCCGCGACCTGGTCGAGGCCGCTCCCATCGATCTCGACTACCTCATCCGCTACACGGACGCCGTCGTGCTCCCCGCACTGCGCGCCACGTAGCACCCTCCCCACCTGGGCAACGATGCCCGCCGACAACCGAATATGTCTCCACCTGACGCGACCGCTCTCGTCGTCGGGCTGGATCACCCGTGACCCAAACCCAGACGATCAAGACGGAGTGTTTCGCACGTGGCTACGTTCCTTTACAAACTGGGGCGCCTGTCGTTCAGGCGCCGCTGGTGGACGGCCCTGATATGGCTGGCCGTCTTCGTCCTCGCCGGCCTTGGTGCCTCGTCCGCGGGCACCCCGCCGGAGGACGACTTCAAGCTGCCGGGCACCGAGGCGCAGAAGACCTTCGACCTGCTCGATGAGCGCTTCCCCGGCACCGCCGCGGACGCCGCGTCCGCCCGCATCGTGTTCAAGGCGCCGGACGGCCAGAAGATCACCGCCGCCGAGAACAAGGCCGCGGTCGAGGACGTCATCGGCGACCTGTCCGGCGGCAAGCAGGCCGGCGCGGTCGCCGACCCGTTCAAGACCCCGGGCGCGGTGAGCAAGGACGGCACGACCGCCTACACCACCGCGAACTACAAGGTCTCCGCGATGGAGATCACCGACGGCACCCGTGACGGCATCGACAAGGCGATGGAGTCCGGCCGGGACGCTGGCCTGACCGTGGAGGGCGGCGGCGATGCCCTCATGGTCGAGCCCGACATGGGTCACGGCGAGATCATCGGTGTCGGCATCGCCCTGATCGTGCTGCTGATCACCTTCGGCTCCATGGTGGCGGCCGGACTGCCGATCCTCACCGCCCTCATCGGCGTCGGCATCGGCATGTCCGCGATCACCGCCTTGTCGACGACGATCGGCCTTTCGGCCTCCACCGGCACCCTCGCGATGATGATCGGCCTCGCGGTCGGCATCGACTACGCCCTGTTCATCGCCTCCCGCTACCGGGCGGAGCTGAGCGAGGGCCACTCCCGCGAGGAGGCGGCGGGCCGCGCGGTCGGCACCGCGGGCTCCGCGGTGGTCTTCGCCGGTCTTACGGTCGTCATCGCCCTCGCGGGCCTGGCCGTGGTGAACATCCCGATCCTCACCAAGATGGGTATGGCCGCGGCCGGCACGGTCGTGATCGCCGTCCTCATCGCCCTCACCCTGGTCCCGGCCGCGCTGGGCATCGTCGGCAAGCGCATCTTCGGCCGCCGGGTCCGCAAGGCCAACCCGGAGACCGGCGCGCCCGCGGCGCACCACCACGGCAAGCAGAACATGGGCACCCGCTGGTCGAAGCTCGTGCTGCGCCGCCCCGTAATGGTGCTGCTCGCGGCCGTCATCGGCCTCGGCGCGCTGGCCGCCCCGGTGGCGAGCATGGAGCTCGGCCTGCCGGACGAGGGCAACTCGCCGAAGACCTCCACCCAGTACAAGGCGTACAACCTGCTGTCCGACGGCTTCGGTCCGGGCTTCAACGGTCCGCTGATGGGTGTGGTCGACGCGAAGGGCGCCGACGATCCGAAGCAGGCGGCCGACGAGGTCGTCAAGCAGGTCGAGGGCCTCGACGGCGTCGTGGCGGTCGGCAAGCCGGTCTTCAACAAGGACGGCGACACCGCGACGATCTCGATCGTCCCGGACAGCGGCCCGTCGGACGTCAAGACCGAGTCGCTGGTGCACGACATCCGCGACCTGGCCCCCGGCATCGACAAGGACACCGGCGCGGACCTGCTGGTCTCCGGCACGACGGCGGTCAACATCGACTTCTCGCAGGTGCTGAACGACGCCCTGGTGCCGTACCTGGCGCTGGTGGTCGGCCTGGCCTTCCTGCTGCTGATGCTGGTCTTCCGCTCGGTGCTGGTCCCACTCAAGGCGGCGCTCGGCTTCCTGCTCTCCGTGCTGGCTGCGCTCGGCTCCGTCGTCGCGGTCTTCCAGTGGGGCTGGGCGGCGAGTCTGCTCGGCGTGGAGAACACCGGCCCGATCATGTCGATGATGCCGATCTTCATGATCGGCGTGGTCTTCGGCCTCGCGATGGACTACGAGGTGTTCCTCGTGACCCGGATGCGGGAGGCATACGTCCACGGCGAGGACCCGCGACAGGCGATCACGACGGGCTTCAAGTACGGCGCCCGGGTGGTCACCGCCGCCGCGATCATCATGATCAGCGTCTTCGCCGGCTTCATCGGCGCGGGCGACTCCATGATCAAGATGATGGGCTTCGGCCTCGCGGTCGCGGTCCTGCTGGACGCCTTCGTGGTCCGCATGACCATCGTCCCGGCGGTGCTGGCCCTGCTCGGCAAGTCGGCCTGGTGGCTGCCGAAGTGGCTGGACAAGCTGCTCCCGAACGTCGACGTCGAGGGCGAAAAGCTGCAGAAGCAGCTGACGCTCGACAAGAAGGCGTCGTCGGCGGGCGACGACGAGCGCGAGCTGGAGCCGGTCGGCTGACCGTGAGCTAGCGATGGGCGAGGGCCCGTGCGGGTGTTACGCAACACCCGCACGGGCCTTTCGCTTTGCCGCATCGCGCCAGGAGCCGGTTGGCAGCTATCGCACGACGGTCAGCGTCACATCGCCATCCCGGTAGGACACCCGGAACATGTGGCGGCCCGCCTTCAGAATCCGCCGTTCCGGCAGGCCGTGGAAGTGGCCCCGGGCCGAGTCGCCGCTCATGATCGTCAGCACCGTGCCCCGCTTGAGGGACGTACGGACATCCAGGGCGAGTTCGCCGCGCAGCACCAGGTCACCCTCGGTCCGCACGCTCGTGTAGTCGCGGTCGCCGGAAATGGTGATGTCGAGGCGCCCCGCCCTGCCGACCGTCACGTCGCCGCCGGCCTTCAGGACGTTGCCGGGCGCGACCTCGGTGAGGTTGACGGACAGCGCGGACGCCGCCTCCTTGGCCGACAGGCCGGGCTCCAGCACGCCCCTGTCGACGTCGATGCCGCCTGCCACGAAACCGGTGCCGCCGAGCTTGCCGCCATTGACGTCGATCGAGCTCGCGTGCGAGCCGGTGATCGAAAGCTTGCCGCCTTCAACCGTTGTGCCGCCCTTGTAGGTGTTGTCGCCCGTCATGATCAGCGTCCCGCGGCCCCGCTTGGTCAACGAAGCGGTGTAGCGCTTGTTGTCGATGTTGTCCTGAATGTAGGCCGCGCGCTTGCCCATCCATTCCTTGCGCCACTTGACGGCGTCCTCATGGGATATCTTGTCGTACAACTCGGGGTGACCGTCAGTGATTTCCTGCACCTGCGGATCGGCCAGAATGCCCTGCAGCACAAAGGCCCGCTCGTCGAGCTTGCCGTCCGGCTTCAGCACGTTGGGGCTGAATTCACCGGCGTAGGCAATGCCTTGCTCCTTGTAGCGCGCCAGCCACTCCCGGTCTTCCCTCTCCCGTTCCTTGATCGCGATCTGGCCGATGTCGTTCGACCAGACATCCAGGGGCGCTTTATTCATGGTGTACGTCATGGGGCCCAGGAGCTGGCCAGGCCCGTACATACCCTTGGCCAGATCCGGAATCCCCCAGCCCCAACGCTCGTCCGGGAGGCCGTCGGGAGCGGTCCAGGCGATGGATTTCCCCGTGGGGGAGGTTTGCCCGGTACCGAGGAATCGCACGCCGTCGGACATCTTGTTGTTCGCCGTGGTGAGCATCAGCTCACGCACCTGCTTGGCATCCATGTTCGGATAGCGGGAGAGCAGCACCCCCATCACCGCGGTCGCGACAGGCGTTGCCGGTGACGTGCCGCTCGAGTTCGAGTAGTTGGTGTCACCGCCGCTGTTCGAGGTCCGAACGCTGTTTGAGGGGGTGGACACCGTCCACCATTTGGCGAGCCCCGCCTCGTTGTACCCGAACTGCTTTGTGTATTCGGGATTGGCCGCAGTGGGCGGCTGCACCCCGCCCACGGCTATCCACTGCCGTTCCGCCGAGGGATTGAAGAAAGGATACGCCGGGCGATAGTACGGATTGCTCCAGTCGTTGTTGCCGGACGATCTTACGTTGACGGTGCCGCTGTCCTTGATGGCGTCCCAGATGGCGTCCATAAAGGAGCGCCCGGGATGGTCCGGATTGTACTGAATGCCATCTTTCGAATAGCTCTTCTTGAAGAAGAAGTACTGGTACTCCAGATCCTTCAGGAACTCGTTGGGGATAATGGTCGCCATGGCCGTGGCGCTGGCGCTGTCTTTGCCGGGAAGCTGGTAGGCGTTGGCCAGGTTGCCGTTGGCCCCGAGGTCGTTCCCGCGGCCGTCGAAGCGGGTTCGGTCAATAGTCTGGACGTAAGAGCCCCAACTGCTGTTGATGACCTGGGCGCCCGCGTCCACCAGGGCCTTATTAGCCGTATACCAGTACACGTAATCGTGGAAAGGACCGTGGGACTGGGTATCGGAACCACCGGTCTGGGCAACATACATCTTCGACCCGAAGGCTATGCCGTGCTGCTCTTTGCCATCGCGGATGCCGGAGGTAACCCCGAGCATGCCGGTCCCATGCCCGTAGTCACTCGTTCTCGCCCGATCGCCATCGACTATGAACCGCGCGCCCGCAGTAAACGGGTTCGCCGGGGTTGCCGCATTGCGATAGCCGAAGCCGGACGTGCCGTAGACGCCCTCCGCTCGCACCGGAGCGATGAGCCTGGTCTGAAATGCTTCGTGGGTTACCCGATAGCCCGAATCCATCATGCCCAGCTCGACGCCGCGCCCGCAGTACCCCAGCGCGTAGGCGGTGGACGCGTTCACCGCGGCGAGCTGCCATGGGGAATTGATCTCGGTGCCAGGAGTAGCGGGATTGTGGCCGGTGTAGTAGCCGTATTCCGGCGTTTCCCAACTGGCTTTTGCGGCCTCCAGTTCCTCTGGACGCCTGGCGACAAAGCCGGGGTCGCCCGGGTACGAACATTGCGCGCAGCCTTCCGGATACGCGGGGCCGCTGCCCGTAGCAGGACCGTTCTTGGACGATGCGGAGGCGAATCCGCTCGGAAGGAACGCAATGCCTACTCCGGCACCAAGGGTGCCGCCCAGCTGCTGCAAGAACTGCCGCCGATTCGCGGGTCTCATGCTCATCTCCGGTTCCTTCCGTCCCCACCCGACATGATCAGATGATTAGACTGCGACGGAAGTACCTCGTCAAGAGGTCAACACCTGTCCACCAGCGGCGATTTGAGCGGCCGCCAGCGCCGGTCACCCGGCGGTGCAGGCCTGTCCGTTGAGGGTGTAACGCTTCGGAGCCGAAGTGTCCCCCGCGTGCTCCGCCAGGTAGCCGATCTCGACGCTCTCGCCCGGCGCGATCGTGCCGTTGTGTGCGGCGTTGGCCGCGGTGACCATGTCGCCGTTCTGGACGAGGTCGGTGTTCCAGTCCGAGATGACCGTCTGGCCGAGGGGCAGCGGGAAGACGAGCTTCCAGCCGGAGATGGGAGTGATGCCGGTGTTGGTGAGGGTGAGCTTCGCGGTCAGGCCGCCGCCCCACGCATGCGTGCTGTGGGTGATCCGGCAGGGCGGTGTGACCCGCTCGAACGACACCCGGTGCAGGCCCCCCGGCAGGTCGTTGACGACATAGAGCTCGCCCTCCGGTGTGGCGCCGAACGCCGTGACCTGGGTCGGCGTCTTCCCGATCTCGGCCTGCAGATAGCCGCCCGCACCGTCATCGCGCAGCGCCCAGACGGCGGACGAGCAGTAGTCGGTCGCGATGTACGTGCCCCCGACCAGGTCGGCGAACTGCTTGCCGCGGTACACCTGCCCACCGATGACCGCGCAGCTGCCGGTGCGCGGCGAGTACGTGAAGACCGGGTCGGTGAGCTCGCCGCCACCCCCGCACTGCCCCTCGTCGAACGCTACTAGGCCTTCCCTGCAGGACCAGCCGAGGTTCGCCCCGGGCTGCTCCGCGGGGCGCAGCCGGTCGACCTCCTCCCAGCTGCCCTGACCGACGTCGCCGATCCACAGCGAGCCGTCGGCGTGGTCGAAGGAGAACCGCCAGGGGTTGCGCAGCCCGTACATCCAGATCTCCGGGCGGGCGCCCGCGACGCCGGCGAACGGATTGTCCTTGGGCACGCAGTACGCGAGGTCCCCGCAGCTCCGGCTCACGTCGATGCGCAGGATCTTCCCCAGCAGGGTGTCCACCCGCTGCCCGGAGTCGAAGGGATCTCCGGCGTCGCCGCCGTCGCCGATGCTCCAGTACAGGTATCCGTCGGGGCCGAAGGCGAGCTGGCCGCCGTTGTGATTGCTGTACGTGGCGTGCGCCTGGGACAGCAACGGCTCAAGGCGCGCGTCGTCGAGGTCGTACCGGGCCACGGTGACCGCTCCGTCGGGCAGCGCGGTGTACGCCAGATACAGTTCGCCGCTGTCGCGGAAGTCGGGCGCCGCGGTGATCCCGAGCAGCCCGCGCTCATTGCCGGACTCGTCGATCGCGGCCGTGATGTCGACGAGCGGGCTCTGCGCGAGGCCCGTATCGGGGTGGTACACCCGGACAGTGCCGCGCTTCTCGGCGATGAACAGCCGGCCCGAGCCGTCGTCGGGTGCGGCGATGGCGGTGGGGCGCTTCAGGCCGGAGGCGACCTGGGTGGTGCGGGCGGCGACCTCCGGGAGCGGTACGGACGACTGCGCGTCGGCGGAGGCCGCCGGAAGGGGCGGCAGGGACAGCAGTGAGGCAATCAGCAGTGCGTATAGGGCGGATAAGCTGCCGAAGCGCAGCCGCTTCCGGCTGAGGCCGACGGATCCGATCGCCATGTGGGGGATCTCCTCTGCTGATCACTGATCACGACAGTGCCATGGGAGCGCTCCCACACCTTAGTACTCAGCAGCCCATCCGTGAATCCCCCGTCACCCCTCCTTCAGGCCCAAGGGCCGCACGCCACCACCTGGTTGCCGCTATTACCGAGCCGGCGCGATCCCCCCGGGCGTCAGCCCGAAGTGCTTCGCGTCGAGCCGCGTCACCGCCCTCCGCACCGCGCCCACGGCGACGCACTCCTCCCCCAGCGTCGACGCCCGCAGCTCCGGCATGCGCAGGCACACCGCCTCCAGGCGGCTGCGCAGCCGGGGCAGCAGCACGTCGCCCGCCGGTGAGAACCCGCCGCCCAGCACCACCAGCTCCGGGTCCAGGGTCATCACCATCACCGAGACGCCGACGGCCAGCTCCTCGCAGTAGCTGTCCACCGCCGCCAGCGCGGCGGCGTCGCCGTCCCGGGCGGCGGCGAATGTGTAGCGGGCCGCGTCGCGTGAGGGGACTCCCGTCGGCACCGAAGGGCAGTCGTGGATGTGGCCGGCCGAGCGCTCCCAGTGCGCCACGGGATGCAGACCCACCTCGCCCGCCGCCCCGCCGAAGCCGCGGTGCACCTCGCCGCCGATGACGAGCGCCGCGCCGGTGCGCCGCCCCGCGTGTACGAAGACCGCGTCCCTGATGCCCTTGGCGACGCCCAGCTCGCGTTCGGCGAGGGCGGCGAGGCGGGCGTCGTTGTCGATCTCGATGGGGCAGGAGAAGAGCTCGCCGAGGCGGGCGGTCAGGTCGACGCCCGCCCATCCGGGGATGCCCGCACAGATCCGTACCACGCCGGCGTCGTCGACGATGCCCGTCGTACCGGCGGCCACCGTCCACAGATCCTCGCGGGCCAGCCCCGCCATCGTGAGGCAGCCCTCGACCGCCCGCTCCGCGGCGGCGATCCGCTCATCGGCGGGCGTCGCCGGGGTGACCGCCTGCCGGGTCTCGGCGAGGACGGCGCCGTCCAAGTCGGATACGACGGCCCTGACCGTATGCACACCGAGGTCGATGCCCGCGATGTGGCCGGCCTCGGCGCGAAAGCGGTAGCGCCGCGCCGGGCGGCCGATGGTGCCGGCGGACGGCGCCACCTCCACCACCCAGCCCAGCTGGACGAGTTGGTCGACCACGTCCTTGGTGGACGGCCGGGACAGCCCGGTCCGCTCCGCGACGGCGGTGAGGGTGAGCGGTCCGTCGGCGCGCAGGGCGGCGAAGACCGCCAGCGAGTTCAGCTGGCGCAGCCGGGACAGGTCCCCGCCAGTGGGGGCTGCGGAAGCCATGTATTGAAGCTCTCCTTCGGAAATTCCTGCAACAACCATTGACCGCCACCTCGTTGGTGGCTACTAATGATGGTCTCCTTCGTAAAGCCCATCCAGTCATAAGCCCTGTTCAGTGCAACTGGCAACCCCCGGGAGAGCGTTCATGCGGTTCAGCGAGGTGGCGGAGGTCGATCACGACACCGGCCGGGCACGGATCTTCGAGCAGGGCTGGCAGTCGTGGAGCCCCTCGTCCACGTACCGGATCGGGGAGCGGCCGGCGCGCCCCGCCACCGACACCATTCAGATTCTCTGCTACCGGCCCGAGACGCCGGTGCCCGAGGGCAGCTTTCAGGGCGAGGGGCTGCTCGCCCTCGACCCCGGCGACGGCGGTCCCGTGCACGTCTTCTCCACGCCGGACCCCGACGCCATCCCGTCGATACGGGCCAGGCCCGAGCGCGGCCGACTGCTCGTCACCGCCGACGGCCCGGTCCGCCACACCACCCACGACGGCGGCCTCGACGCCGCCCTCGCCACCTGGGCGGACACCCTGGCCACCCAGGCAGGCATCGGAGAGATACCGGCCGCGGCCCCCATGTGGTGCAGCTGGTACGGCTACTGGGACAAGGTCACCGAGACCGACATCGCCACCGAACTGGACCACATCGACCGCTACGGCCTCGACGCCGGCATGATCCTCCTCGACGACGGCTACGAGGCCGGCATCGGCGACTGGCTCGACATCCGCCCCGGCTTCGGCGACCTGGCCGCCACCGCCCGCCGCATCACCGACACCGGCAGGCGCGCCGGGATCTGGCTGGCCCCGTACCTGGTCGGCAGCGGCAGCCGGCTCTTCCGCGAGCACCCCGACTGGCTGGTCGGCGGCGCCGACGCCGGCCGGATGTGGGATCAGGACCTCGCCGTCCTCGATGTCACCCATCCCGAAGCCGCCGAGTATCTCGGACACGTCTTCCGCACGCTGGCCGGGCTCGGCTTCAGCCACTTCAAGCTCGACTTCATCTACGCCGGCGCGCTCGCCGGCCATCGGCACGAGGACGCCGGCCCGGTCACCGCGTACCGCCGCGGCCTTGAGATCATCCGGGATGCCGCCGGGCCCGACGCCACCCTGCACGGCTGCGGGGCGCCGCTCATCCCGAGCCTCGGGCACGTCGACATCATGCGCGTCGGCCCCGACACCTCCACCGCCGTCCAGCCCCGCTCCGGCGACATCAGCCAGCCCTCGCAGGCCGGCGCGGAACTCTCCAGCCGGGCCCGGGAGTTCCTGCACGGCCGCTGGTGGGTGAACGACCCCGACTGCCTCATCGTGGCCCCGGGCGTGGAAGCCCGTACGGACTGGGCCGACTTCATCGCCTCCTCCCCCGGGCTGCGCGGCTCCAGCGACCGGCTCGGAGACCTCGACGCCTGGGGACTCGCGACCACGAAGCGGCTGCTGCGCCCGAGCTCCGGGGAGCCGCCGCGGTGAAGACGACGACCATCCCGGCGCGCCGCCAGGCGGCGACGCCCACGCCGAAGCCCGCATCCGCCGTCCGTCGCTACAAGAAGCTCAACCTCACCCCGTACCTCTTCCTGGCCCCCAGCCTCTTCGGCGTCCTCGCCTTCCTGCTGCTGCCGGTGCTGATCGTCGCCGGGGTCAGCCTGTTCAAGTGGGAGCTGCTGGACAGCCCGACCTTCATCGGCCTCGAGAACTACCGCAAGCTGGCCGGCGACGGCGACGTGCGCCATTCCCTGTGGGTGACGGTCCTGTACGTCCTGCTCTCGATCCCGGTGCAGACCGTCATCGCGCTCGGCCTGGCCCTGCTGCTGAACCAGAAGATCCGCGGGGTGAAGTTCTTCCGCGCCCTCTTCGTCGTGCCGTGGATGGCCACGCCGATCGTGATGGGCGTGGTGTGGACATGGATCTTCGATCCGGCGAACGGGGCGCTCAACAAGTTCCTCGGCGCCTTCGGCGTCGACGGCCCCAACTGGCTCAGCGATGCGGCCTTCGCCCTGCCCGCCGTCGCCGCCGTGCAGGTCTGGCAGTACGCCGGCTACAACATGCTCTTCTTCCTCGCCGGCCTGCAGGGCATTCCGGGCGAGCTCTACGACGCCGCCGACACCGACGGCGCCTCCAAGGTCCGGCAGTTCGTCCACATCACGCTGCCGCTGCTCAACCCGACCATGTTCTTCGTGCTGGTGACGAACATCATCGGCTCCTTCCAGGTCTACGACACGCTCTATGTGATGACCGAGGGCGGCCCGGACAAATCCACGGAGGTCCTCAACTTCCGCATCGTCCAGACCGCCTTCACGGAATTCGACTTCGGTTACGCCTCCGCGATGGCGATGCTGCTCTTCGCGCTGATCCTGGCGTTCACCGTGGTCCAGGTCCGCTTCTTCAACCGGCGCACGACGTACGACATCAGCTGAAGGAGGCGGACCGGCATGCGAAAGATCTCGAAGAAGCCCCTCATCTACGTGGCGCTGGTGCTGGGCGCGGCGGTCACGCTGTTTCCGTATCTGCTCGTCGCGCTGACCGCGTTCAAGGACCGCGGGCAGCTGTTCTCCAGCGCTCCCTGGCTGCCCGCTTTTCCGCCGACGACCTCGAATATCGACAAGCTCATCGACTCGGGCTTCCTGAGCTACGTCGGCAACACCGCGCTCATGACCACGGTGCTCACCCTCGGGCAGCTGGTCTTCACGACCTTCGCGGCGTACGCGTTCGCGCGGATGAAGTTCAAGGGCCGGGAATTCCTGTTCTGGTGCTATCTGGCCACGATGATGGTGCCGAATGCGGTCACCATGATCCCGCTGTTCCTCATCATGCGGGAGATGGAACTCGTCAACACCTGGTTCGGGCTGCTGGCCCCGTATCTGCTCGGCACCCCGTACGGCATCTTCCTGATGCGGCAGTTCTTCCGCACCATCCCCGCCGACCTGGAGGACGCCGCCCGTATCGACGGGGCCGGGCCGCTGACCGTGCTGTGGCGGATCCTGCTGCCGCTGTCGCGGCCGGCGCTCGGCACGCTCGCGATCATCACCATCGTCACGACCTGGAACAACTTCCTGTGGCCGCTGATCATCACCAGCAGCGACGACACCAAGGTCGCGACGGTCGCCATCGCCACGCTCAAGCAGAACATCGGCACCGACTACAACCTCATGATGGCCGGCAGCCTGATCGCGCTGCTGCCGATGGTGCTCATCTTCCTGTTCTTCCAGCGGTTCATCGTCCGGTCCGTGGTTCTCACGGGCCTGAAATGAGAGGCCTCAAGCGATGAAGAGAATGACACGGCTGTGCGCGGCGATAGCCGGCGCGGGGATGTTCGCCGTCACGGCGGCCTGCGGCGGCGGCACCGGCGGATCCGGCGACGGCGAACTGGTCTACCGCACCTGGGACGAGCAGCAGAAGAAGGGCCTGGAGAAGGTGATGGCCGCCTTCGAGAAGAAGAACCCGGGCATCAAGGTCAAGATCGAGCTGCTGCCCTGGGACCAGTACTGGACCAAGCTCACCGCCGATGTGGTCGCCGGCACCGCGCCCGACGTGTTCTGGATGAGCGTCCCGCAGTTCCCCGAATTCGTCACCAAGGGCGTGCTCGCCGACGTCTCGGACGTCGTGAAGGACCCCTCCCAGTACAACAAGAACGTCGTGCAGTCCTACACGTACAAGGGCAAGCTCTACGGCGTCCCCAAGGACTGGGGTGCGGTCGGACTGCTCTACAACAAGGACCTGTTCAAGAAGGCCGGCGTGAAGATGCCGGAGAAGCTCACCTGGGCGCCCGACGGCTCCGGCACCTTCCTGCCACTGCTGCGCAAGCTGACCGTCGACAAGTCCGGCAAGCACCCCGGCGATTCCGGCTTCAACGCCAAGCAGGTCAAGCACTGGGGCTTCGCCTCCTGGAACCACTACCAGACGCAGTGGATGAACTGGATGGTCTCCAACGGCGGCAAGATCACCGACAAGCCGTTCGGCAAGTTCGCCTTCAACGGCCCCAAGGAGGTCGAGGCCCTCAAGTGGGGCGTCGACCTGGTGAACAAATGGAAGGTCTCCCCGCCGGCCGCCCAGACCAACCCGCCGTCCATGCAGGCCACCGAGATGTTCCAGCGCGGCCAGCTGGCGATCTTCCCGGCCAACAACGCGCTGCTGCCCTTCGTGCAGCCGGAGGCCAACTTCAAGATCGGCACCGCCGCGATGCCCGAAGGCCCGGCCGGCCGCGCCGTGAACATCAACGGCCTCAGCGAAGCCGTCTACGCCAAGTCCAAGCACCCCGAAGAGGCCAAGAAGCTCGCCCGCTTCCTCGCCACCCCCGCCGCCCAGAAGATCATGGGCGAGGACGGCTACGTCTTCCCGGCGCTCACCAGCCTCGACCACACCTACGTCGACTACTGGAAGAAGAAGGGCATCGACGTCTCACCCTACGTCGAGGAGTCCAAGGGCAGGACCTTCAACCTGCCGATCGTGACCGGCTTCTCGGCGGCGGAGAAGGGCCTCAACCAGAACATGAACTCCGTCTACCTCGGCAAGACCAGCCCCAAGGACGGCGCCGACAAGGCGGTCCAAGACGGCAACGCGAAGCTGAAGTGAGGACAGGCCGGATGCCTTCCAGACGCGCCTTCGTAACGGCCGCCGCCACCCTGCCCGTGCTCATCAACGCCCCGGCGCGGGCGGCCGGCCGGCGGCTCGCCGACCCGTTCACCCTCGGTGTCGCCTCCGGCGACCCCACCCCCGGCGGCGTGGTGCTGTGGACCCGGCTCGCCGTCGACCCGCTCGCCCTCGACGGCCGCGGCGGCATGCCGGACGCGGACGTACGGGTGCAGTGGCAGATCGCCGCCGATCAGTCCTTCCGCCGGGTGGTACGGGAGGGGACGACGCGGGCCCGGGCCGCGGCCGGGCACAGCGTGCACGTCGAGGTCGACGGCCTCGCGCCCGGCGGCGAGTACTTCTACCGCTTCCGCACAGGGCAGGACCTCTCCCCCGTCGGCCGCACCGTCACCGCGCCCCGACCGGGCACCCGCACCCGCGACCTCAACTTGTCCTTCACCTCCTGCTCCGACTGGCAGACCGGCTACTTCACCCCGTACGCGCGGATGGCCGAGGACGCCCCCGACCTGATCGCCTTCCTCGGCGACTACTTCTACGAATACGGCCCGTACGCCTCCAACGTGATCCGCCCGGTGACCGGCGGCGAGTGCTTCACGCTCGCCGACTACCGGCTGCGCTTCGCCCTCCACCGCACCGACCCCGACCTCCAGCAGGCGCACGCGATCGCGCCATGGGCACCGGTCTACGACGACCACGACATCGAGAACGGCTGGGCCGGCGACATCCCCGAGCAGCCGGACCCGCCGTTCCTGCCGCGCCGGGCGGCGGCGTTCCAGGCGTACTGGGAGAACATGCCGCTGCGCCGCGCGCAGCACCCCACCGGCCCCGACATGACGCTGTACCGCACCATCCGCTGGGGCGCCGTCGCCAACCTGCACATGCTGGACACGCACCTGTACCGCGACCTGTACGCCTGCACCGGCAAGCCCGGGATGATCCCGGCGGACTGCGCGGAGCGTCTTGACCCGGGGCGCACCATGCTCGGCGCGGAGCAGGAGGCGTGGCTGGACTCCCGGCTGCGCACCTCGCGGGCGACCTGGGACCTGCTCGGGCAGCAGGTCTTCTTCATGCAGATGGACTGGAAGAACGGCGACGCCGTCGAGTTCTCCAACGAGGGCTGGGACGGCTACGCGGCCACCCGTACGAAGGTCACGGACGCGATCGCCGCCTACCGCCGCAACGGCGTCGTCCTCACCGGCGACGTGCACTCGCACTGGGCGGGCGAGGTCAAGCGCGACTTCGGCGATCCGGACTCGGAGTCGGTGGGCGTGGAGCTGGTGACCACGTCGGTGACCTCGGCCCGCGACGGCCTCGACGAATACCCCAACACCCAGATCCTGCTGGCCGAGAACCCGCATGTGAAGTTCTTCAACGGCCGCCGCGGCTACGTCAGAACCCGCGTCACCGCGGAGGCCATGCACGTCGACTTCCGCTCACTGAAGTACGTATCGACGCCCGGCGCCGCCGCGTACACCTCCGGCTCGTACGTCATCGAGGCCGGCAGCCCGCATCTCAAGGAGGCCTGACTTGATCATCCCGGCACCGTCGCACACCCGGCCCGGCACCGGCACCTTCTCCCTCGGCCCCGACACCCCACTGCACGTAACCGACCCGGAGCTGGCCCCGGTGGCGGCGGTGCTGCGCGAGCAGCTGGCGCCCGCCACCGGATGCCACTTCCCGCCGGGCCGCGGCGGCATCGAGCTCGCGCTGGACGCCGGCCTCGGCGCGGAGGCGTACCGGCTGACGGTCGCGACCGACGGCATCCGGATCGCCGGCGGGGACGCGGCGGGCGTCTTCTACGGCGTGCAGTCGCTGCGCCAGTTGCTGCCGCCGCAGACCTTCCGGCGCGCTCCCCTGTCCGGCGGTCCGGTCGGCGTCGGCTGTACGGAGATCGAGGACCGGCCGCGGTTCGGCTGGCGCGGCGTGCTGCTGGATGTCGCCCGGCACTTCTTCACCAAGCGCGACGTGCTGCGGATGATCGACCTCATGGCGCTGCACAAGCTCAACGTGCTCCACCTGCATCTCACCGACGACCAGGGCTGGCGGCTGGAGATCAAGCGCTATCCGCGGCTGACGGAGGCCGGCTGCTGGCGCCACGAGTCGCGGCAGGGCTGGGACCGCGACGGCGGCGACGGCCGCCCGCACGGCGGCTACTACACGCAGGAAGACATCCGCGAGATCGTCGCGCACGCCGCGACCCGGCACGTCACCGTCATCCCCGAGGTCGACGTCCCCGGCCACACCCAGGCGGCGATCACGGCGTACCTGGAGCTGGGCAACACCGGGGAGCAGCTGGAGGTGGCCACCGGCTGGGGCGTGGGCACCCGCGTGCTGAATGTCTCCGACTCCACCCTGGAGTTCGTACGGAACGTCTTCGACGAGGTGGTGGAGCTCTTCCCGGACCCGCTGATCGGCATCGGCGGCGACGAGTGCCCGAAGGACGAGTGGAAGGCGTCCCGGGCGGCGCAGGCGCGGATGGCGGGGCTCGGTCTGCGTAACGAGGACGAGCTGCAGAGCTGGTTCATCGGCCAGGTCTCCGACCACCTGGCGACGCGCGGCCGGCGCCTGCTCGGCTGGGACGAGATCCTGGAGGGCGGCCTGCCGCCGGGCGCCACGGTGGTGTCGTGGCGCGATCACCACGGAGCGGTGAAGGCCGCGCAGGCCGGCCACGACGTGGTCACCAGCCCGGCCCGCGAGGTCTACCTCGACTACCGGCAGTCGGCGAGCCCGGACGAGCCGGTGCCGGTCGGGACGGTGCTGCCGGTCGAGGAGGTGTACGCCTTCGAGCCGGTGCCCGAGGAGCTCGCCGGCACGCGGGCGCAGGAGCGCGTGCTGGGCGCGCAGTGCGGCCTGTGGACGGAGGCGATCGACAACGTGCGGGTCCTGGACTTCCAGGCGTTCCCGCGCATGAGCGCCTTTGCCGAGACGGTGTGGAGCTCCGCGGACCGCGACACGGCGTCCTTCATGGCCCGCCTCACCGAGCATCACCTGCCGCGCCTGGAGGCGCTGGACGTGGAGTACCGCCCCCTGGACGGGCCGCACCCGTGGCAGCGCCGCCCCGGCGTGCGCGGCCGGCCGGTGGAGATGGCCGACTACCTGGCGGGGGTGGCGCACGACACGCGGAATATCCGCTAGCCGATGGCGGGTCGGCCGCGGTGCTCGAACCACTCCGGCGCCAGGATCGACATGACCACCGCGGCCACCCGCCGGCCCTCCCACAGCAGCGCGTCGCGCAGCACGCCCTCGGCGACGAACCCCACTTTTTCGTAGACCCGCCGGGCTCGCGGATTGAAGGCGTAGACCTCCAGCGAAATGCGATGCAGCCCCAGCTCCTCGAAACCGTGGCCGATGATCAAGCGGGTCGCCTCCGTGCCCAGGCCCCGCCCGTAGGCGCCGGGCACGAGCATGATGCGGAAGTTGCAGCTCTCGTTGCCCGGCTCCCACTGGTTGAGGACCACCTCGCCGATGACGTCCCCCGTCGTCCGCTCGATCACGGCGAGATCCAGCCGGTCGTCCTGGTCGCGGCGGGTGTCGTACCAGGTGCGTATCGCCGCCTCATCGAGCGGGCCCTCGTCATGGCTGCCGGTCAGCCGTGACGACTCGGCATCCTGGAGCATCGGCAGCAGTGCCGGCACATCGTCCACCGTCAGCGGCCGCAGCAGCACCCGGTCTCCCCGCAGGGTGGGCTTCTTGAGGAAGTCGGGGCGCCGGGTGCTTCGATCGCGATCAGCCATGGGGGCATTCTGTCCGGCCGGCCGTGCGGCGTCCTCCCGTTATTCGCCGCCGGAGAACCGCACCTCGACGTGCTCCACCGGCGTGCCGTCGGCCAGCCGGTCGGGTACGTCCATGCGCACCTGGCCGCGCTCGACCGGGAAGGTGCCCAACGCCTCGGTACGACCGCCGGGCAGGTGCGCGGTGAGGTGCGCGCGCGTGGCGGCGCCTTCGTGGCGTACGAGGAGGCGGGCCGGCTGGAGGGCGACGACGCCGAGGTGGTCGCTGCGCGTCAGCGGCTGCGCGGTCAGGGAGCCGACCGCCGCCTGGGCGTCGGTCTCCACCACGTCGTCGAGGCGTCCACGCCCTGGCACGCCGGCGAAGCCGTGCGGGCGGAGCGCCGCCAGCACCGGCTCGCCGTCCTCGTACCGGACCCAGGAGGCGGCCCGGGCTCCGGTGGAGACCGCGTGCGGGACGCCGCCAAGCGCCGCCACCACGCCGAGGGGGGTCGGCCGGACGAGCCGTGACAGCCCGTTGTACGCGGCGACCTGTTGCGCGGTCAGCCGGTCGGCGGGGCGGCCGGTGGCGAACGAGCCGAGGGAGCCGAGCGGGCCGGAGGCGATGGAATCGAACCAGATCTGCTCGAGGTCGTGCGTGTCGTAGCCGGAGGATCCGTAGCTCGCCACGCCCAGCTCCGTGAGTACGGAGGAGAAGTACAGCCGCCGGTTCACCTCGGCCGGTATCTCACCGGAGGCCAGGAACAGGTCATCGGCGCTGATCAGGTCGAGGCGGGAGGCGAACAGCGGCGACAGCGAGTAGTACATGACGGCGATGTCCGGGTCGGCCGCGCGCAGCGCGTCGACAACCAGCTCCACGGCATGGCCGAAGATCCGCTCGCCGCCGAGCCGCGGGTCGTGCGGCCGGGCGGTGGCGAGGGACGGCAGCTCGTAGCCGAAGTCGAACTTCACCAGGCTCGGCCGGTAGCGGTGCACGAAGCGCTCGATGCAGGCCCTCAGCGCCGCCGCCGTTTCCGGGTGGGTCACGTCGTACAGCCGGTAGCCGCCCGGCCGCACGATCGGACGGCCGTCGGCGCCGCGGAGCATGTGCGCATCCGTGAGCCCGAGCGCGCCCGGATCGTCGCAGCGCAGGAACGCCGCCCACAGCCCGATCCGGTCGCCGTCGGCGCGTACCCGGCGCAGAAAGTCCTCGAAGTCCGGCAGCCGCTTCGGATCGTGTTCGAGGACGCCGTAGTTGCCCTCCCACTTGTCGTCGATCACGAACAGGCCGCGGGTGAGGCCTGTGGCCCGGTACGCGGCATGGATCGTCTCCAGGCCTTCCTGGTCGAGCCGCTCCTGGTCGGTGCCGGTCGCGAGTTGGGCGGCCCAGGTGGTGAATTGCGGCAATGCGAGGGTCTCGTCCTTGACCGGGGTCCGGTGGCTTGGCGCCGCCACCCCGTCCGCGACGAGCGCGCGCTGATACGCGGCGACGGCGGCGCGCTGATCCGCGCCGAAAGAGATCCGCCAGCGCGGACCGAGCGGCTGCTCGCCGCGGGCGGCCGGCCACGGCTTGCCCGCCAGCCGCAGCACCGGCGCCGCGCAGCCGCCCGCGATCCGCAGCATCAGATCGCCGTCAGGCAGCTCGGCGAGCCCGCAGCAGTACGCGGCGGACACCCGGTCCTCGACCTTGCCCGCCAGCAGCGGCATCCCGTCGGCGTGAAAGCCGCCGAAGTAGTGCGCGGGCAGCCCCCATTGCTGCATCGGACTGTCCACGTCGCAGGCGCCGCGCCCCAGCCAGGTCGTCAGATCCAGGCCGGTGATGGCGGGCACGATCGGGCTGAGTACGGGCGCCTCGCAGATTCCCGGGTGGACCAGGAAGGCGGCCGCAAGGGTGGGACGGGGGTCGGGCCCCGCGGTGGCGAACCAGTGCACCGACTCGATTTCCTCGTCGCGCCCGGAGGCGTAACCGAGGGGTTCAATCCAGCCGCCGTCGTCGTCGAAATGCCAGACCAGGCGCACGGTGGCGGCGCCGTTCACGCCTTCGTACGTGATCAGCACCCGGTCCCCGTCCACCTCACAGCCGGCCGGCGCCCCCGCCGAGCACACTTCCGCGGCGTCGCGGCGTACGAGCACCGCGGGCTGCCCGGCGCCGCGGACGACCTCGCGTCCCCGCGCGTCCCTGAAGGCGAAGGTGTCGTCGGCGCGCGACCAGGTCCACGAGTAGGCGGTGGCCTCGATACGTACGCGAGTCCCGTCGTCGGTGATCACCGGCTGCGTCACGCTGTCATCCCTTTCACCGGGCCGGGCACTGGTTCTGCGTCCCGCACGTCGTCGCCGGTGACCACCGCGCCCGCCGCGCGCAGGCGGCGCCGCAGCGGCTCCGGGTCGACTTCGCGGGTGCCGGCGGAGCCGGCCGCGGCCATCGCGGCCGCCGTGCCGGCCGCCTGGCCGAGCGCCATGCACTGCGCCATGGACCGCACCGACGCGTGCGCGTCGTGGGTGGCCGAGAAGCAGCGCCCGGCGACCAGCACATTCGCCGCGTCCCTGACCACGAGAGTGCGCAGCGGGACGCCCACGACCTGGCCGTCGGGGAGGTACGTCCAGCCGGTGCCGACGCCGTCGTTGTGGTCCTCGATGGGGGCGCCGCACAGCGCGATCTGGTCGGGGAACTGCCGCGCCCCCAGCACGTCCGCGCGGGTGAGCCGGTAGTCCCCGTACACCCGGCGGGTCTCGCGGACGCCGATCTGGCTGCCGAAGGCGACCAGTTGGGCGTCCGCGTAGCCGGGCACCCGGTCGCGCAGGAAGCGCACGTACTCCAGCGCCTGGCGGCGGCCGGCCATCTCGGCCGCGGTGAGCAGGTCGGGGTCGGTGGCGTTGACCGTGCGGCCGTTCTCGCTGCGGTACGACGGCAGCCGCGTCATGATCGTGGCGGTGACGTGGTCGACCGGCGTGATGTGGTCGCTGCCCTCCAGGCGGGGCAGGTCGTACGCGCCGCTCGCCGCGGCCTCCCGCATGAGCGCGGCCAGCTCGCGCTTGGGCAGCGGCCGGCGGCGTTCCATGTCGACGTTTGCCATCCGGAAGGTCGTCGTCAGCGTCTGGGCCGGCTCGCGTTCGCCCGCCAGCTCGTAACCGAAGCCGGCGAAGTGGCACAGATCCGCGTCGCCGGAGGCGTCCACGAAGACGCGGCCCTCGACCCGGGCCGGGCCCGACTTGGTGGCGACGATCAGGTTCTCCACCGCGTCGTCGCTGCCGACCCGCACCCCCTGCAGGGTGGTGTGCAGCAGCACGCGCACTCCCGCGTCGAGCACCAATTGCTCCCAGGCGACCTTCAGATGCTCGGGGTGGTACGTGACACCGGTGCCGGCGCCGAAGGAGTTGGGGCGGCGGACGACCGGGCCGAGCCCGGTGAGCGCCTCGACCACCTCGTCGCCGATCCCGCCGACGACCTTCAGCGGCCGGGATCCCGGGGTGTAGAAGCCGTAGAACGTGTCCAGCACCGCGGTCGACGTGCCGCCGAGGAACGCGTTGCGCTCGATCAGCACGACCGAGGCGCCGGCCCGGGCAGCGGCGATCGCGGCGCTCGCCCCGGCCGAGCCGGAACCGACCACGACGACGTCGGCGGTGGCGGCGATTCGGGTGTCCTCCATGCGTCTCCGCCCTCCCAAGTGGTCCGCAAGCGCGATGAACGTACGTCCCCCTTTCCGACAGTGTCAAGACCACTCACACAGAGTCTACTTGGCCCTTTAATGCCTCAAGCCACTTCCCTGGCAGACCACTTTGGGTGACACTCGAAGCCAAAGTGGTCCGTCCAAAGAGGAGGTGCGGTGATCACCACCGTCCTGGGTGACATACCGGTGGACCGGCTGGGGCCGACCGACTGCCACGGGCATCTGCTGATCCGCGGCGGGCTGCCGGTGGCGCTGGAGCCCGAGTTCCTGCTCGACTCCGTGGATGCCGCGGTGGCCGAGGCGAAGGAGTTGCTTGCCGCCGGAGGCGACGCGGTCGTCGACTGCATGCCGCTCGGCGTCGGCCGCGACGCCGCGGGTCTGGTCGACACCGCCCGCCGCAGCGGGCTCACGCTGGTGGCCGCGACCGGCTTCCACAAGGACCGCTTCTACGCCGCCGATCACTGGGTGCGCCGCTACGACGCCGACCGGATCGCGGAGTTGCTGGTGGCCGAGGCGCGCGAGGGCATGGAGCGCTCCGGTTACGGCGACCCGTACGTGGAGCGGATCGAGGCCCGGCCCGGCATCATCAAGGTCGCCACCAGCGCGCCGGAGCCGACCGCCATGGAGCGCACCACGCTCCGCGCAGTCGGCGCCGCGGCCGCCGCCACCGGCCTGCCCGTCATCAGCCACACCGAACACCCTGACGCGGCCCCCGCGCAGCTCGCCGCGCTGGCCGCGGAGGGACTGCCGGCCGAGCGCGTGATCCTCTCCCACATGGACCGGCACGGCGACGCCGACACCCTCGCCGCCGCCTGCGAGACCGGCGCCACGGTGTGCCTGGACTGGCTGGGCCGCACCGACCGGCGCCCGGACTCCTTCGTCGTCGACCTCGTGGTACGGCTGGTGCGCCGCGGCCACGGCGACCGGGTCGTGCTCGGGCAGGACCTGGCCCGCCGCGGCTACTGGCACGCTTACGGCGGCGAGCCGGGCATGCGCAATCTGTTCGCCAACGTCGTACCGCAACTGGCGGCCGCCGGACTCTCGCCCGACGAGGTGCGCGCGGTGCTGATCGACACGCCCCGCAGAGTCCTCGACCGCATGGAGGTGACGCGATGAGCCTCGCGTACCCGCAACTGGCCCGGGAGATCGTCGACCGTATCGAGGCGACCCAGGAGGCGCCCATCCGCGCCGCCGCGGACGTCTTCGCCGACGCCATCGCCGCCGGCGGACTGGTGCACCTCTTCGGTGCGGGCCACTCGCGCATGGGCGTGGAGGAGATCTTCCCGCGCATCGGCTCGATCGTCGGCTATCACCCGATCGTCGAGCTGTCGCTGTCGTACTACACCAACGTGGTCGGAACGATGGGCCTGGCGCAGGCGCTGTTCCTGGAACGGCAGGACGGCTTCGGCGAGTTGCTGCTGTCGCAGTACGCCTTCGGGCCGCACGACGCGGCCATGGTGATCTCCTCCACCGGCATCAACAACGTACCCGTGGAGGTGGCACTCGGGCTGAAGTCGCGCGGCCTGCCGGTCGTCGCCCTCACGTCGGTGGCGCACTCCTCCTCCGTCGACTCCCGGCATCCGTCGGGGAAGCACCTGTACGAGGTGGCGGACGTCGTGGTGGACAACTGCACGCCCCCCGGCGACGCGGCCGTCCACGTCGAGGGCTGCGACTACCCCGTGGGGCCCACCTCCACCATCGGCACCGTGGTGGCCGCGCACTCCATCAACGCGCTGCTGGCCGAGGGCCTGGTGGCGCGCGGCGTGAAGCCGGTGGTGCTCGGCAGCCCGCACTTCAGCGACGAGGAGAGCGCCCGGCGGAACCTGGCGGATTACTACGCGGCACACCTCGAGCGGACCAGGGGCGTGTAGCGGGTGGCACTGACGATCGGCGTGGACATCGGCACCAGCGCGGCCAAGGCGCTCGTCCTCGACCCCGGGACGGGCGTCGTCGGCCGCGGCTCGGCCGCGCACCCCACGCACACTCCCGGGCCGGGGCAGGCGGAACAGGACCCGCGGGCGTGGTGGACGGCGACGGTCGCCGCCGTCCGGCAGGCGGTGAAGGACGTACGGCCCGCGGACGTGTCCGCGATCGCCGTCAGCGGCCAGGGCGCCGCGCTCGTCCTGCTGGACGACGCCGGGGAGCCGCTGCGTCCGGCGCTGATCCACCTCGATCAGCGGGCCGCGGACGAGGCGGCCGAACTGAGCGGCGGGGGCCTCGGCGCCGCGGTCATGGCGGCGTCCGGCAACCGTGTCGGAGCCTGGAACCTGGCCGCGAAGCTGACCTGGGTGCGCCGCCACGAGCCCGGGCTCCTCGCCCGTACCGCCCACGTCACCTCGGCGGCGGGATACGTGCTGTCGCGGCTGGCCGGACGGCAGGCGCAGAATGTCAGCGACGCCGGCATCTCCGACCTGTTCGACCTGGGCGCACGCGGCTGGTCCGGGCAGGTGCCGGCCGAACTGGGCCTCAGCGACAAGCTGTTGCCGCCGCTGTACGCACCGACCGAAGCCATCGGTGGCCTGTCCCCCGCGGCCGCCCGTGAGCTGGGCCTGCCGCCGGACGTACGGGTCGTGGCGGGCGGCGAGGACACCTCCGCGGCCGCGCTCGCGGTCGGCGTGCTGCATCCCGGCGACGCGTATCTGAGCCTGGGCACGGCAGGCGTCGTCGGCGTCGCCGTCGGTCCTGGCGCCCGGCACGAGCCGCGGCTGCTGACCTTTCCGCATGTACGCGACGGGCTCGACCTGCTGTCCGGGTCGATGACCTCGGCGGGCGCGGCCATCGCCTGGCTGGCGGAGGTCACGGGCACCGACCCGGCCGGGCTGCTGGCCGCCGCGGAGTCGGCGCCGGCCGGGGCCGACGGCGTGGTGTTCCTGCCGTACCTGGCCGGCGAACTCCACCCCATCGACGACCCGGCGGCCCGCGGTGTCTTCTCCGGCCTGTCGCTCGTCACCGGTCAGGCTCAGCTCGCCCGGGCCGTGGTCGAAGGCTCGGCCGGGGCGGTCGCCCACAACCTGAGCGTTGCCCGGGCCGCCGGCGCCGCCCCGGCCCGCCTTGCCGCGACCGGTCGGCCGACGGCGTCCGGGGCGTGGATGCAGGCGGTGGCCGATGCCACGGGCGTGCCGGTGGACGTGCACGCGGGCGATGGCGCGCCGCTCGGCGACGCGCTGCTGGCCGCGGCGGGCACTGATGGTGCGCTGCCTGAACTGGTGCGGGCACACAGCCGGGTTGAGGCGACGTACCAGCCGGATCCGGCGGGACAGCGGGCCGCGGCGGCCCGGCGGCGGATTGCGGCCGCGCTCTACGAGGCGACGAGGAGTGGGGATGAGCACTGAAGCCACGGCCCCGCGTACGGCCCTCGTCACCGGCGCCGCCTCCGGCATCGGGCTGGCCACCGCCCGCCGGCTGGCCGCGGACGGCTGGACGGTCATCGGCCTCGACCGGCGGCCGCCGCCGGCCGGCTTCCCCGGCACCGCGGCGGTCGCCGATGTCACCGACGAGGGGGCGCTGCGCGACCGTATCGACGTGCTCGACCGCCTCGACGCGCTGGTCTGTTGCGCGGGTATCTCGGGCGGCGCCGCAGGGGACGGGCCGGTGGCGCGGTCGAGCGGCGCCGCCTTCGACGCCGTCGTCGGTGTCAACCTCCGCGGCACCTTCCTCACCGCCTCCGCCGCCTGGCCCGCGCTCGTCGCGGCGCGCGGCACGGTCGTCACCGTGTCGTCGGTGCTCGGACTCACGGGCGGCGGCGGGCCGTTCCGCAGCCACGCGTATGTGGCGGCCAAGGGCGGCCTGGTCGCGCTCACCCGGGCGCTGGCAGCCGAGGGGCGCGGCGCGGGCGTGCGGGCCAACTGCGTGGCGCCCGGCCTGGTCGACACTCCCCTTGCCGCCCGCGGCGTCGCCGACCCGGCGGTGGCCGCGTACGTACGCGAACGGCAGCCGCTCACCGGCGGCGTGATGGACACGAGCGCGGTCACCGGCGCCATCGCCTTCCTGTGCGGCCCGGACGCGGCCGCCATCACCGGCCAGACCCTCACCGTCGACGCCGGCTGGACCCTCGACCCCGACCTGGAGGAAGCGTGAACAACAGCCGCCTGGGCCGTGAGCTGGCCGCGGCACTGGAGACCACCATCTACAGCGGCCGCTGGCCCACCGGCATGAAGATCCCGGCCGAGCGCAGCCTGGCCGCCACCCACGAGGTGAGCCGGCAGACCGTACGGGAGGCGCTGGACGAACTCGAACGCGCGGGCCTGGTCGTCCGCCGCCACGGCAGCGGCACCTACGTCGCGCCGCGCAAACTGGAGCAGTCGCTGATGAGCCACTTCTCGATCGTCGAGTCGCTGCGGCAGGCCGGGGCGAAGGTCGGCACGTCGACCCGTACCGAAGCCGTGGTCGACGCGCTGCCGCAGATCGCCCGCGAGCTCGGCCTGGACCCCGGCGCCGAGGTCTTCGAGCTGGAGCGGCTGCGGACCGTGGACGGTGCCCCGTTCATGCTGGAGCGCACTTGGCTGCCGACGGGCCTGGTCCCGGGCCTGGCCGAGACCGGCATCGGCGAAGCCGGCCTCTACCAGACCCTGCGCGAACGCTACGGGCTGGTGCTGGTGCGCGCGATCGAGTCCTTCGAGCCGGTGCTGCTGCACGGAGCGGAGGCGGCGGCCCTGGACGAGGATCCCCAGCAGTGCGCCCTGATGCTCACCCGCACCACCTACGACGAACACGACCGCCCGGTCGAAACCGCCCGCGCCATCCTCCGCGCCGACCGCTGCCGCACGCTGGTCGAACGCCGCGTCCATGAGCCGGACCGGCCGTGAGGTCTCTGCGGGTCATGCGGAATTCGGGTGTCCATGCGGGGGTGGCGCGAGCGGGGGTTCATACCCTCGTCGACAACGGGAGGTAACCAGATGAGCGCCACAGCGACGGACAAGCGCCACCCGCCGAGCACAGACCAGCAGTGCGCCAAGGGACCGGCCGACCCCAGCTGCCACTGCGGCCGCACGCTCACCACCTGCAATGGCTGCGGATCCCCCCGCTGCACAGCCTGCGACCCCTACCGGTCCGATGACTGCGACATTGGCCGCTGAACACCGCGGCCGAGAGGATCCGGCTGGGCACCCGCCCGACAGGTGCTTCGTCGTGATCGGCAGCGATGTCGCCCGCCGGGTCTGCGGCTCGCTGCTCGCGGCCGGCTGCCTCGTACGGCACCTGGCGCAGCCCACGGACCAAGAGCTGCGTCGTGCGCTGGACGGTGATGTCACCGGCGTGGCGATCCTGCTCGACCATGACGTGGAGTCCCTGCGGTATGCGCTCGCGGTCGAGCACATCCGGCCCGGCGTCCGGCTGGTCGTGACGGTATTCGACCGGACGGTCGCCGAGCAGCTCGTGCGCGTCGTGCCGAACTGCCGCGTCACGTCACCGGCCGACGTCGCGGCTCCGGTGCTGCTCGCCGCGTGTCTCGAGCCCGACCTGCTGTCGCTCGACCGGACGGACTGCGGCGGCCACGTCGGAGCCCGCCCGCGCGGTGACGGCGTCGCGCTCGAACCCTGGCATCCGCCTCGCTCGCTGCGGCTGCGGGCCCGGCTGGGGAAGGTCAGAGGGCAGCTGCGGCCGCATGACGGCAGTTCGCGCATCATGCTGACCGGGCTCGCCGGGCTGCTCGCCGTCCTGCTGGCGGACGTGGCCTGGTCCATGGCCTTCAACCACCGGCCGCCGGTGGCCGCGTTCTTCGAGGCGGTCCGTACGGTGGCGACCGTGGGGCCCGCCGCCGCCCACGGATCCACTGCCTACCTGGTGTTCGCCGGCCTCGCCATGCTCATCACCATCGTCTTCAGTGCCGTCTTCACCGCCGGCATGGTGGACCGCCTGCTGGCGCCCCGCTCGATCGGCATGGTGGGCCCCCGCGCACTCCCCCGCGGCGGGCACGTCGTGGTCGTCGGCCTGGGGCAGGTCGGGCTGCGGCTGTGCACCCGGTTGCAGGACCTCGGCGTCGGCGTGATCGCGGTGGAACGCAACGCGAAGGCGCCCAACCTCCGCCTCTCACGGGCACTCGGCATTCCCGTGGTGATAGGCGATGCCTCCGACAAGTTCGTGCTGCGCAAGCTCAGCCTGCACACGGCCCGCGCCATGGCAGCCGTCGCCTCCGACGACCTGGACAACGTCGCGGTCGCGGTGGCCGCGCGGGCGGTCGCACCCGACCTGCGCGTGGTCATCAGGGCGGGGGATCACGAGGCCATCGCGGAGACCCAGTCGCTGTTCAGGATCGGCATCGTGCACGATCTGGGCAGCCTCAGCGCCGCGTACACCACCGCGAGCCTCACGGGACTTCAGCCGTGCGGCGTGCTCACTCACGGCAGGCAGCTTCTCGTGGCGCGTACGGACGGAACCTTCACTCCCTGGCCGCGGATCGTACGCTGCGACCACCCGCAGGTTAACGGCACCGTGCGGGACGGCGACACGGCCCCGAGCAACTCGGCCGCCCCCGTCCGCTACGGCCCGGCGTGAAGGTTCTGGTACGGCGGCCGTTCAGCGTCCGGGGGGCCGCTCGTCTCGCCCGCGTCGAAGAGTTTCTCGGCGATGGTCATGAAGGCCCGGATCTCCGGTGCGTGGCGGCGGCTGCGCAGGCAGACGGCGAAGGCCTCGGTGTGGACGTCGGCGTCGACGATGGGGAGCATCCGGGTCCGGGGCTCGTCCACGTACTCGACCTCGGTGCTGATGCCGATGCCGAACCCGGCCAGCACGGCCTCCCTGACCCCCTCGCGGTTCACTTCGAGCGCCACCCGCGGGACGATGCCCAGGTGGTTGAGGGCTCGTTCGAGGACGAGTCGGCTGGTTGAGCCGTGTTCGCGCATGACCAGCGGCTCGTCGGCCAGCTCGCCGAGTCCGATGCCGCTGCGGCCCGCCCACGGATGATCGTCCCGGCAGAGCAGCACCACCTGCTGCCGGCTCGAGGGCAGCGCCATCAGCTGGGTGTCGAGCGTGGCCTGTCCGACGATGCCGACGTCGATCTGCTGTTCCACCAGCTGCTCGACGACCGCGGCCGAATTGGCGAGCTGCAGCGAGACCTTCACCGCGGGGTACGTCTTGGCGAAAGCCGCGAGCACCCGCATGACGTAGGTAGGGGCCACTCCCCCGACCCGGAGCGTGCCGTGCACGGTCGTGGCCGACGAGCCGAGCAGGTCGAGGATCCGGCCGTGCAGGTCGAAGAGCTGCTCGGTGAACGCGAAGAGTTCCTCGCCCAGGGGCGACAGCACCACGCCACGCGATGTGCGTCGCACCAGTTCGATGCCGTAGCTGGCTTCGAGTTGCCGCAGCTGGATCGTGACCGTGGGCTGGCTTACGTGCAGCAATGCGGCGGCGCCGGTGACGCTGCCCGCCACCGCCACCGCGTGGAAGGAGCGGAGCTGGTTGAAGCCGACGTACGAAAGACCCGCCATCGACACCACCTCATGCTCACTCCGGGAGCCTCACCCACACCTGCCCATCTTCGACCTTTACGGGGTAGACGCGAAGGGGGGCGACGACAGGTGCTGCCTTCGGCCGGCCCGTAGGCACGTGGAAGAGGCCCTGGTGCCGCGGGCACTCGATGATGTCGCCCTCCAGATATCCCTCGGACAGGGAGGCCTCCTGGTGGGTGCAGCGGTCGTCGGTCACGTGGTAGCTGCCGTCCTCCAGGTGGAAGAGCGCCAGACTGCATCCGCGCACCTCAAAGGGGGCTACGTCGTCCTCCTCGACCTCGTCGGCACCGGCCACGGCGTGCCACGTGCCCGAGCCCTCTGCCACGCTCAACGGCTGCCGCCCGCTCCGACCATCGCACTCGGGCCCGGCCGGCTGTACCGGGACACCAGTTGGCTGTGCCTGCTCATGCTGGTCTCCAGGTCGAGGTAGATCTGATGCCAGAGTTCGAAGAACTCGCCGTACATCGCGTGCCGTTCCGCGTCCGGCTCCACGGCTCCCTTGATCTTGACGAGGGATTTCGCCGGCTCGCGCAGGTCGCGGTACAGCCCGACGCCCGTGGCCGCGATCATCGCGTCGCCCAGCGGAGCTGCCTCGTCCACGTCGGGGATGACGAGCCGGTGCCCGGTGACATCAGCGGTGATCTGGTTCCACAGCGCGCTCCTCGTGGGGCCGCCGTTCAGCACGATCTCGTCGAACTCGACGCCCGCTTCCTGTGCGATCCGGACGTTGGAGTACAGGTCGAACGCGACGCCTTCGATGAGCGCCCGGATGAAGTGCGCTCTCGTACTGAATGGCTGCATGCCGAAGAAGACCCCGCACGCGTTGAGGTCCCACCGCGGCGCCAGTGAGTTGCCGAGGTAGGGGAGGTAGAGCAGCCCGTCGGCGCCGGCGTCGATCTGCCCGGCCTGTTCGGTGACGAGGTCGAAGACATTACGTCCCATGCGCTCGGCCATGACGACCTCGGGGTCGGCGAACTTGTCGCGGAACCACTTCAGCGAGGCACCCGTGAACGCCATGGGAGCGTCGAGCAGAGTGAGCCCCTCAATGACGTGCGGCCATTTGAGGATGCGGTATTCCGGCACCTCCTGCTCGCGCGGGATGACGATCCCGAGATTCGAGCCGGTGCCCATCGAGTAGTACGCCTGGCTGACCTCGGTGATGCCGGCACCGAGGGCGGCGGAGCCGATGTCCGTCCCGCCCGCGACCACCGCCGTGCCTGCGCGCAGCCCTGTCTCGGCCGCGGCTTCGGCGGTGACCGTGCCGATGACCTGCTGCGAGACGCTGACGTCCGGGTAGATGCCGGGGTCGAGACCGAGATCGGCGGTCAGGGCGTGGTCCCAGCTACCTGTTTTGTGCTCGTACGGATAGAAGAGGCCGGCGTCGCCCTGATTGATGGAATAGCTGCCGGACAGCCGGAAATTGCAATATCCGGTGGGCGAGAGCAACTTGTGGATCCGCCCGAAGGTCTCGGGCTCATGGGTGCGTATCCACAGCAGCTTCGGCTCGATGAACCAGGACGCGACCCGATTGCCGTTGACGGCGTTGATGCGCTCCTCGCCGATGCGTTCGCGGATCTCCGTGCACTCGGCGTGCGCGCGGGAGTCCATCCAGATCATCGCCGGCCGCAGCGGCCGTCCGGTGCGGTCGACCGCGAGCGTCACACCGACGAGCCCGGAGAGGGATACGGCGGCGATGTCACCGGCCGGCCCGGGCAACTGGCGCACGCAGTCGCGGATGCAGGCGGACACCGCGTCCCAGTACTCGTCGGCGTACTGCTCGGCCCATCCGGGATGCGGATGGTGCAGCGGATGCTCGGCCGCCGCCGTGGCGATGACGGCGGCGGTAGCGGTGTCGAGGACGCACGCCTTGACGTTGGTGGTGCCGATATCGACACCGAGGGTCAGCTGTCCTGGCACGGATGCTCCTACCTTTCAGCCGTGGCGGCGGCCCGCGCGGTCGCGGTGGGAACGGTCGAACCCGCACCCTTGCCGAGATTGGCGACGATGTCACGGTGCGCGGCCGCATAGCCCTTGCTGATCACGTACTCGCGCTCCGCGGGCTCGCCCGGCAGCGCCTGGTGGAGCGCCTTGAGATGGTGGAACGGCACCGAGGGCGCCATGTGGTGCTCGGCGTGGTACGGCATCTGCCAGTAGAGGAAGCGGACCACCGGATTGCTCAGCGTCGTCCGCGTATTGGTGAGCGGGTCGGCGCCCTCTTCCATCCCGGTGTGCTCCGCCATCCGTACGAGCCGCAGCGTCGGCTCGGCGATGATCCGCGGCACCAGCCAGAAGGCCAGCAGCATGAGCCAGAAGGAGAAGAGGACCGACGCCGCCGCCAGCAGGACGTAACAGCCCACCATCAGCCGGGCCTCCCAGATGATCCGGGGCCGTACCGACTCGGGCAGGAAGGTCTTCTCGCGCTCGTTGAAGCGCCCGGTGGTGCCCCGGTAGAGCGTGCCGGCCATCTTCGGCCAGAACTCCATGCCGAAGACCTCGCCCAGATATTCGGCGAGGCCGTCGGGCATGGGCACCTGGTCGGGGTCGCGCTCCGGATCCTGGGTGTAGCTGTGATGGGCGGCGTGCCGGTAGCGGAAATACAGCGCCGGGCGCATCAGCACGAATCCACAGAATGTCGCCAGTGTTGAGTTCAGCCAGCGGGTGCGGAATGCGGTGCCATGGGTGCATTCATGCATCGGCGCGAAGAGGAAAACAAGGATGACGCCGTGCAGGAACATCGTGGGCACCATCCACCAGGTGCCCCAGGCGAGCGCGATCAGCGTGGTGGTCAGCGCCGCGGCCACGAGGTGTCCGGCCACGTAGCGTACGGCGGGCGCGTCACGCCGCTGCTGAAGGGCCTTGAGTTGCTTGCGCGGCAGCGGGGGCTTGGGAGGTTTCGCCCACGGATCCACATCATCCGGAGTCAGCATCGGCCTCATTGCTAAAGCGTCGTCCACTGCGCCAGGCGAGTCGAATCCAAATATCGGAAGGCGGGCATTGAGTGGGTCTATACGTGCAGTTGAGGCAGCGTCTTAGAGAGGAACTGGCCTGCCCGCTCCAGGGCCGCGGCCGCCTCTGGGGATTCGGTGTCGAGCTGGAATACATGCGGCTGGCGCGGGGCCACCTCCAGCGTCACCTCGACCTCGTCGGCGCCGGCGCGGCCTGCCAGTCGTACGGCATCGTCCAGCAGCAGCTCGCTCGACCCGACCTGGATCAGGAGGGGCGGCAGGCCGGCGAGGTCGGCAAAGAGTGGGCTCGCCTCGGGCTTTGCGCCGTCGGCGCCCGCGAGGTACTGACCGAAGAGCCACTCGAGATCGGCCGGAGCGAAGACCGGGTCCACGCCGGTCTTGGACCGCACGCTCGCACCGCTCAGCGTCAGATCGACCGCCGGTGAGAACAGGACCGCCGCCGCCGGCAGCGGCAGTCCTTCATCCCGGGCGCGCACCATGGTGACGACTGCCAGCGCGGCACCGGCCGAGTCGCCCGCGATCACCAGCCGCCGCGGATCCACGCCGGAGTCCAGTAGCTCGCGGTACGCCGCCAGGCAGTCATCGGGCGCGGCCGGGAACGCGTGCTCGGGCGCCAGCCGGTAGTCGAGCGAGACCGCCCGGCCGTCCAGGTGCCGCAGCAGCGCGGCGGCGAGGTGGGCACTGACGCGCGCCGACCCGACCACGAACCCGCCGCCGTGGAGATACAGCAGCACGTCCTCCCCCGCCGGGCCGGGCGCCGCGCTCCGCAGCTCCAGTGCCGGCTGCCCGCCGAGCGTCGTCGTCGACGCGTCGACATCGGCGGGCAGCGGCCGGGTGAACATCGCCGCGAACTGCTCACGCTGTTCCGTAATGCCGGTCATCTCGTCCTCCAGGTTTTAGTCAAGCCCCCTGACAGTCAGGCGACCTTACCAGTTCGCTGCCTGATACTGTCAAGCGACCTGACTAACCCACTTGGAAGAAGGGCCGCACGACGATGACGACGCGTTCAGGCGCGCGGGAGCGGCAGCAGGAGCCGAAGTTGCCCCTCCACGCCCTGCTCACCCGGGCCAGGGACATCGCGCTCGAGGGGCTGCACCAGCAGCTGGCGGAGGAGGGCTTCGAGGGGATCCGGTTCGTCCACGGCTCGGTCTTCCGCTACATCGACCCCGAAGGCTCGCGGCTCACCACGCTCGCCGAACGCTCCGGACTCACCAAGCAGGCGCTCGCCGAACTCGTCGCCGACCTCGAAAAGCACGGCTATCTGGAGCGCATCGCCGACGAGGCCGACCGCCGCGCGAAGATCATCCGACTCACCGAGCAAGGCAGGGCGGCCCAGGCCGCGGCGGGCCGGATCCTCGAGGACGTCGAGCAGCGATGGTCCGGGCTGCTCGGCAAGGACCAGGTCGCTGGCCTGCGCCGAACGCTGGAGCAGATCGTCGCGCTCGACGCCGCCTGAGCGGGCGGCCCGTTCAGGCCTGCAGCACGCCTTGAGGCTCACCCTCGTGACGGTACGCCGGGAAGTCGATGAACCCGGCGTCACCGCCGCCGTAGTAGACGGCCGGATCGGCCTCCGCCAGCGGAGCACCGAGACGAAGGCGCTCGACCAGGTCGGGATTGGCGAGGTACGCCCGTCCGAAACTGACCAGGTCCGCCCCCAGCCCCAGCCAGCGGTCGGCGGACTCGAGACCGGTCGGCGCGGAGCCGAACGGCTTGTCCCCGCGCGCCAGCCAGGAACTCGGATTGACCACCATCGTGCCGTCCCAACGCTTGCGCAGGTCAAGCATCGTCGCGTCGTCGGTGGTCGCCTCGATGTGGACGTACGCCAGGCCCAGCCGGTTCAGTTCGGTGACCAGTGCCGCGTAGACCTCGGCGTGGTCCGGCTCGGCGACGTCCCAGAGCCCGGCACCGGGCGAGAGCCTGATGCCGGTGCGCTCGGCGCCGACCGCATCCGCGGTGGCCTCGACGGCCGCGACCGCGAAGCGGATCCGGCCCGCGACCGACCCTCCGTAGCGGTCAGTGCGCAGGTTGGCGTTGGTGGAGAGGAACTGGCTGATCAGATAGCCGTTGGCACCGTGGAGCTCGACACCGTCGAAGCCCGCTCCGACCGCACGGACAGCCGCCGCCGCGTACGAGCGCGCCTGCTCGGGTACCTCCTGAGTGCTCAGCTCCCGCGGGACCGGGGCGGGCTGCGGGCCGGTGGGCGTGAAGACCGAGCCGGCCGCCGCGACCGCCGAGGGGGCGACCGGCTGCAGCCCGGTCACCGACTCATGGCCGATCCGGCCGCCGTGCATGAGCTGGGCGAAGATCCGGCCGCCGTTGATGTGCACCGCGTCGGTCACCTGCCGCCAGGAGGCGGCCTCTTCGTCGGTGCGCAACCCTGCGGCGCCGGGGTTGGACGTCCCGACCAGGTTGGGGCCGATCCCGTCGGATACGAGCAGTCCGGCGCTCGCGCGTTGGGCGAAGTACGTCGCCATCGAGGGCGTCGCGAGGCCGTCGGTGGTGCCGCGCACCCGGCTCATCGGTGCCATCACGATCCGGTTCGGGAGGGTGAGTGCGCCGAGCTGGTGGCGGTCGAAGAGAGTGGTCATGCGGTGGCTTCCTCTGCTCTGCCTGGCGTGGTCGGTGGGGACATCACGTACGCTAAAACCTGACACTGACGTCAGAGGCAAGCTTTGTGCCGGAGATCACAGGAGGTGGAACGTGCGGATCGGCGAGCTCGCGCGGCGGGCCGGGGTGAGCGTGCGATCGCTGCGCTACTACGAGGAGCAAGGGCTGCTGACATCCGAGCGCAGCGCGAGCGGGCAGCGGCATTACGCCGAGTACGCCGTCGACCGGGTGATCCTCATCCAGCGCCTCTACGCCGGCGGCCTCTCCAGCCGGACGATCGCGGAGGTGATCCCCTGCGTCGACTCTCCCGGCGCCGACACCGCCGACGATGCCTTCGAGCGCATGCTCGTCGAACGCGACCGGCTCAGCGCACACATCGACGATCTGCTGGCCACCCGGGACGCACTCGACGAACTGATCGCGATGAACCGCCGCTTCCGCGCGACGCAGGCGATCGGCTAGCGCGCCGCGGTGCCGCGTGGACCAACCGGTCCATGGGGTGGGAAGCGGGCCGTCTGCTATCCATCGGACAGCTCTACTGGGCGATCCAGATGCGTTCAGGTGCGGTGTCAGAACAGGGCGAATCGACCCTTCGCAGGGGATGCATTTCATCAAGACAGACATCGTCGAAAATCTGGGCAAGGACGGCTCGCTGGGCGATCCGAAAGACTGGAAGATCGCGGTCTCTCCCGCCAACGAGCAGACACCCCTGGAGCGGTATCGACCCGCCGCAGGCGACACCATTTACCTCCTCAAGAGCGACGTAGGCCGCCCTCCAGCGGCCGAGTTCCCCTGATGCCCAGGCCACCAGCCTTCCTTGAGGACCTCAGCGTGAGCACCGCCCAGGAGCTGTTCCGTGAGAGCTCACTGGTCCCCCTCTTCCGGCGCGGGCTGGTGTTCGTACAGTGCAAGCGGCCCGCAGCCGACCAACTCATCGCGTCCGCGGCAGTGGAACTCGCCCCGCACCTCCGATTCCGTCACCACGACACGCGCGATCTCGAGAGCCGCGCACTCCGCGCACCCGGCCCTGGCGCGAGGGCGAGCCCCGCCCGATGCGCGGTGCTGCCGCTGGTGGAGATCCATGGTTCGACGGACGGGGTGGCAGATCTGGTAGCCGGCTACAAGGCCCTCGGTCACCGGCGCGGGTTATGGGTGAAGGGCCACATCGCGGAGCTGCCGACGGCGACGCTCTGCCAGTTCGACGCCCTGTTCCTCTTTCACATGAGCGAAGGCGACTTCAATCACGTCAGGTCGTCCGTTCCCTTGGGCGACAGCGCGGCCAAGGAGCTCGAGGACTCCGTGGACGCCTCAGGAAGGGCCTACGAGAGCGTCCTCTGCGTCGTTACCTCGCCCGCGATCGGCGAGCAGCCTCTCCCCCGACTGACGCCCCGGCCAACCGTGCTGCCGCTCACCCCGCACGACAGGGACGCGTCGTTGCCGTGATCGACCGATCGGAGGAATGGCTGTGTCCTGGACTGTGCCGGCGATCGTAGCGACCTGCGCCCTCGCCTTCACCATCGGATCGTTCTGGTGGATGAACGAACGCCGGGGCCGGCTCAGGTCCTACGCACCGCACACCTTCGGTGCTTGGGTGAAGGACCGCCAACTATTCGTCCACCTACCGCTGGTGATTTACAACACCGGGCCCAAGCCCCTGATCGTCCAGAACCTCCGCCTCTGCTTCAGCGACGGTCCCGCCGGGATCGAGCCGCTGCTCTGGAATGGATGCTTGGCCGAAGCCAGGAAGTCACACATAGCCAAGAACGCGAAGCCCGCGATCTTTTCGGTGCCCGGTCGTCAAGCACTGCAATTGTTTGTGGATTTCGGCAGCGAATTGCCGCAGGATCGACCTCACAAGGAGCACCTGTGCGACCGCACGGCGACGATCGAGGCCATGCTCGGCGACCGTGACGCGTGGGGACCACTGGTTCGGTTCACACTCCAACTCGGCCGTGTGCAGGGCCCCTACGAGTTCGGAATGTATCGCAACGACCGCGGCTGACACACCTCCCCTCCCCCGCCCACCTCGGCCCTTACCGGGCCCGTGAGGCGTGGGGCGACTCGGCGTCCACCAGGCAGGCGACTCCGCGGCGAGCGTTGCGCATGCCGCCCGCTGAGTGTGGCGCCACCGGTGCGAGCGAGACTTCGGGGGCGGCCGGCGCACAGCGGAGGAATGCGATGCCCTATGGACCCGGATCTCGTCGTGAGAAGAAATACGTCGCGATGGACGACGACGCCATTGCCGTCATCGGGTTGTCCTGCCGCTTTCCCGGCGCCCCGGATCCGGACGCATTCTGGAGCCTGCTGAGAAACGGCGAGGACGCCGTCACCGAGGCCCCCGCGGACAGGCGCGAGCAGTCCGCCGCGTACGCCTCCTTCCGTGGCGGATTCCTCGACCAACCGGACTATTTCGACGCGGATTTCTTCGGCATTTCCGCCCGCGAGGCGGCCGCCATGGACCCGCAGCAGCGCCTCGCCCTCGAACTCGCCTGGGAGGGCCTGGAGCACGCGGGCGTGCTGCCCGAGACGCTGCAGGGCAGCGACACCGGCGTCTTCGTCGGGTCCATCTGGGACGACTACGCCAAGCTGGCCCACCAGCACGGCGCCGCCGCCCTCACCCAGCACAGCCTCACCGGCCTGCACCGCAGCGTCATCGCGAACCGGCTCTCCTACGTGCTCGGCCTGCAAGGACCGAGCCTCGTCGTCGACTCGGGCCAGTCCTCCTCCCTCGTCGCCGTCCACATGGCCTGCGAGAGCCTCCGCACCGGCGAATCCGCCATCGCCCTCGCCGGCGGGGTGAGCCTCAACCTCATTCCCGAGAGCTTCCACATCGCCGACCACTTCGGCGGCCTCTCCCCCGACGGCCGCTGCTACACCTTCGACGCCCGCGCCAACGGCTACGTACGCGGCGAAGGCGGCGGCCTCGTCGTCCTCACCACCCTGCGCCGCGCGCTGGCCGCGGGCCACCCCGTCCACGCCGTCATCCGCGGCAGCGCCGTCAACAACGACGGCGGCGGCGGCCACAACCTCACCTCCCCCAGCATCGAGGGCCACCGCGACGTCCTGCGCCGCGCCTGCGCCCAGGCCGCGGTTGACCCCGCCGACGTCCGGTTCGTAGAGCTGCACGGCACCGGCACCCCCGTCGGCGACCCGGTCGAGGCCGCCGCCCTGGGCGCGGTCCACGGCGCCGCGCGCGCCCGTGACGGCGATGCGCCGCTGCTGGTCGGTTCGGTGAAGACCAACATCGGCCACCTGGAAGGCGCCGCGGGCATCGCCGGGCTCATAAAAGCCGTGTTGTGCGTACGGGAGCGCACGCTCGCCCCGAGCCTCAATTACGAGACCCCCAATCCGCGCATCCCACTCGACGCCCTCCATCTGGAGGTGAATACGGCCCTCCGCACGCTGCCGGGCAGCGAACCGCTGCTGGCCGGGGTCAGCTCGCTCGGGGTCGGTGGCACCAACTGCCATGTGGTGATCTCCGACTGGGTGCACCGCGACGACGGCGACGGCGAGCGAGCTGAAGCGTCCGAGGCCCCGGCCTCCGGGCCGGCGCCCGTTCCGGTGCTGGTGTCGGGGCGTGCGGAGGCGGCCCTGCGAGGGCAGGCGGAGCGGCTGCGGTCGTTGGTGGAATCCGCCGCCGGTGCGGTGTCAGTGGCGGACGTCGGCTACTCCGCGGCGGTGACGCGGGCGCAGTTCGAGCACCGCGCCGCGGTGATCGCCACCGATCGCGGGTCGCTGGCGGCCGGGCTGGCCGCGCTGCAGGACGATGGAGCGGATTCCGGGGTCGTACGGGGCGTCGCGCGCGAGCGGGACCGGGCGGTGTTCGTCTTCCCGGGACAGGGATCGCAGTGGGCCGGCATGGCGCTGGACCTGGCGGAATCCGCGCCGGTCTTCCAGCAGCGGCTGGCCGATTGCGCAGAGGCACTCGACCCGTTCGTGGACTGGTCGCTGCTGGAGGTCCTGGGCGACGAGCAGGCCCTGGAGCGGGTCGACGTGGTGCAGCCCGCGCTGTGGGCGGTGATGGTGTCGCTGGCGGCGCTGTGGCAGGCCCACGGTGTACGCCCGGCCGCGGTCGTCGGCCACTCGCAAGGCGAGATCGCCGCCGCCTGCGTCGCGGGCGGCCTCACCCTGGAGGACGGCGCACGGGTCGTGGCGTATCGGAGCCAGGCGGTCCTGGCGCTGTCCGGGCAAGGCGGGATGGTCTCCCTCGCGGTTCCGCGCGCGGACGTTGATGAGCTGCTGGCCCGCTGGGAGGGCCGTATCTCAGTGGCGGCGGTCAACGGCTCGGCGGCCACCGTCGTGGCCGGTGACGCCGACGCCCTCGACGAGATGATGGACGTCTGCCGGGAGCAGGGGACCCGAGCACGGCGCATCCCGGTCGACTACGCCTCGCACTCCACGCACGTGGAGCGCATCGAGGACCGGATCGCCGAGCTCCTGGCGCCGGTACGGCCCGTATCGGGCGAGGTCCCGTTCTTCTCCACTGTCACCGGGCAGCAGCTCGACACCGCCTCCCTCGACGCCGATTACTGGTACCGCAACCTGCGCCGGACCGTCCGCTTCGAGACCGTCATCCGCACCCTCCTCGCGGAGGGACACCAGGCGTTCATCGAGATGACCCCGCACCCGATCCTGACCATCCCGATCGAAGCGACCGCCGAAGACGCGAACACCGACGCACTCATCGTCGGCAGCCTGCACCGTAACAACGGCGGCCTCGAACGCTTCTACACCTCCCTCAGCCAGGCCTGGGTCAGCGGCGTACCGGTCGACTGGGCCGGCGTCTACGCCCACACCCCCGCCCGCCGCATCGGCCTCCCCACCTACGCCTTCCAGCGCCGCCGCTACTGGCTGGACGACCCCGGCACCACCCACGACGCCCCGCCGTCCAGCACCTCCCCCGGCGATCTCGATCACGACCTCCCCGACCTGGTGCGCGGCCAGATATCCACGGTGCTGGAGCGCCGCTCCCCGGACACCCTCCCGCTGGAGCGGTCGTTCAAAGACCTGGGCTTCGACTCGCTCAAGGGCGTCGAGCTCCGCAACCGCCTGAGCCAGGCGACCGGCAAACGATTGCCGACAACGCTGATCTTCGACCACCCGACGCCGGAGGCGCTGATCCGCTTCCTCCGGTCAGAGGTGCTGGACGAGAGCTCCCGCAGCACCGCTGCCGCCACCACCACCGACGCTCCCGCCGACCCCGTGGTGATCGTCGGTATGAGCTGCCGCTTCCCCGGCGGCGTACGGTCGCCGGAGGCCCTGTGGGATCTGGTGGCGTCGGGCGGCGAGGGTATCTCCTCCTTCCCTGCCGATCGCGGGTGGGACCTGGAGGGGCTCTCGGACCCCGGACCGGAGCGCTCTGGGACCTCCGCCACCGGCCTCGGCGGGTTCCTCCACGACGCGCCGGAGTTCGACGCCGAGCTGTTCGGGATCAGCCCGCGCGAGGCCACGGCCATGGACCCGCAGCAGCGGCTGCTGCTGGAGACCGGCTGGGAGGCGTTCGAGCGCGCCGGCATCGACCCGTTGTCCGTACGCGGCAGCAGGACCGGCGTCTACGCCGGGACGTTCATGTACCGCGACGCCGGCGGGGGCGGGCCCGTGGACGGGATCGAGGGCTACCGGCTGACCGGCGGCGCGGCGAGCGTGCTGTCGGGACGGCTGTCGTACGCCTTCGGGCTCGAAGGGCCGTCCATGACGGTGGACACGGCCTGTTCGTCGTCGCTGGTGGCGCTGCATCTGGCGGCGCAGGCGCTGCAACAGGGCGAGTGCTCGATGGCGCTGGTCTGCGGCGTGACCGTGATGCCCACGCCGCAGACCTTCGTGGAGTTCAGCCGGCAGGGGGGACTCGCCCCGGACGGGCGGTGCAAGTCATTCTCTTCCTCGGCCGACGGCACCGGGTGGGCCGAGGGCGTCGGCGTGCTCCTGGTGGAGCGGCTGTCCGAGGCCCGCCGCAATGGGCACCAGGTGCTGGCGGTCGTACGCGGCTCCGCGGTGAACCAGGACGGCGCCTCCAACGGCCTCACCGCCCCCAACGGCCCGTCCCAGCAACGGGTGATCCAGGCGACACTGGCCAGTGCCGGCCTGTCCGCCGCCGAGGTGGACGCGGTCGAGGCGCACGGCACCGGCACCAAGCTCGGCGACCCGATCGAGGCGCAGGCCCTGATCGCCGCGTACGGCCGGGACCGCCCGGACGACCGCCCGCTCTGGCTGGGCTCCGTAAAGTCCAACATCGGTCACACGCAAGCGGCGGCCGGTCTGGCGGGGGTCATCAAGATGGTCATGGCGATGCGCCATGGCGTGCTGCCGCACACCCTGCACGTGGCCGAGCCCAGCCCGCACGTGGACTGGAGCGACGGGACCGTACGCCTGCTGACCGAGCAGCGCGACTGGCCGTCGGACGGCCACCCGCGCCGCGCCGGTGTCTCCGCCTTCGGGATCAGCGGCACGAATGCCCACGTCATCCTTGAGCACGCACCCGCCGAGGAGCCGGCAGCGGCTCCCTCCGCCCCCGCCCTGCTCCCGCTGCCGGTATCCGCCAAGAGCGAGTCGGCCCTGCGCGACCAGGCCGCCAGGCTGCTCTCCCACCTCGACGCCCACCCCGGCCTCTCCCCCGCCGACATCGGCTTCTCACTCCTCACCGGCCGCGCCACGCTCGACCACCGCGCCCTCGTACTGGCCGACGACAGCGCCGCCTTACGCGGCGGCCTCGCAGCTCTCGCCGAGGGCGGCCCCGCCCCGAACCTCGTCACCGGCGTCGTGCGCAGCGACAGGAGGGCGGTGGCGTTCCTCTTCGCGGGGCAGGGCAGCCAGCGGGTGGGGATGGGGCGGGAGTTGTACGGGCGGTTCCCGGTGTTCGCGGCGGCGCTGGACGAGGCGTGCGGGCACTTCGATGCGCTGCTGGAGCGTCCGCTACGGGAGGTGATCTTCGCCGAGGACGGCTCGGCGGAGGTGGAGTTGTTGCATGAGACCAGGTACACGCAGCCCGCGCTGTTCGCAGTCGAGGTGGCGTTGTTCCGGCTGATCGAGAGCCTGGGCGTACGGCCGGACTACGTGGCCGGCCACTCGATCGGCGAGGTCGCGGCCGCCCATGTGGCGGGTGTCCTGTCGCTGCGGGACGCCTGCAGGCTGGTGGCGGCCCGCGGCCGATTGATGCAGGCGCTGCCTGCCGGCGGCGACATGGCGGCGCTCCAGGCCACCGAGGAGGAAGTGCTCGACAGCCTGACCGGATACGGCGACCGCGTCTCGATCGCCGCGCTCAACGGCCCCACATCGACCGTCATCTCCGGCGACGCCGACGCGGTGACCGAGATCGCCGCGAGCTGGCAGGAGCGTGGCCGTCGCACCAAGCACCTGCGGGTCAGCCACGCCTTCCACTCCGCCCATATGGACCCGATGCTGGATGAGTTCCACGCCGTCGTACGGGACCTAGATCTCCAGCCGCCGCAGATCCCGGTCGTATCGAACCTCACCGGCGAGACCGCGGCCGGGGAGGAGATCTGTTCCCCGGAGTACTGGGTCCGCCACGTCCGCGAACCCGTCCGCTTCTGCGACGGAGTCCGGCATCTGCAGTCCGCAGGCGTGACCACCTTCCTGGAGGTCGGCCCCGACGGCACCCTCACCGGAATGACCCGCGACTGCCTCGCCGACGCCGACCTCATCCCCGTACTCCGCCGCGACCGCCCCGAAGCGCTCGCCTTCGCCACAGCTTTGGGTCGGCTGCACGTACGCGGCACCGCGCCCGACTGGACGGCGTTCTACGACGGCACCGGCGCCCGCCGGATCGACCTGCCCACGTATGCCTTCCAGCGCAAGCGCTACTGGCTGAATGACGCCGACAGCCTGGTGCTCAGCGCCCGGCTGTCGCTGGAGACGCAGCCCTGGCTGGCCGATCACATGGTGCTCGGCAGGGTCGTGTTCCCCGGGACGGGCCTGGTGGAGCTGGCGATACGGGCAGGTGAGCAGGCCGGTTGCGGCGCGCTCGACGAGCTCACGCTGCAAGCGCCGCTGGTGCTGCCCGAGAAGGGCGCCGTGCAGGTGCAGGTCGTGGTCGGCGACCCCGACGCGAGTGGCCGCCGACCGGTCGGCATCAACTCCCGGCCCGAGGACACTCAGGGCGCCGCCGGCGCCCCATGGACCCGGCACGCCAGCGGCACCGTCACGCCCACCGGCCCTGAGGCGCCGTTCGACCTCAGCTCCTGGCCGCCGGCCGATGCCGAGGAGGTCGCGGCTGATGGTCTGTACGCGCGGCTTACTGAGGCGGGTCTGGAGTACGGGGCGGCGTTCCGTGGGGTGCGGCGGGCCTGGCGGCGGGGCGAGGAGGTGTTCGCCGAGGTCGAGCTGCCCGAGGACCGGCACAGTGACACCGGTTCGTACGGCCTCCACCCCGCGCTCTTCGATGCCGCGCTGCACGGGATGGCCCTCAGTGGGCTCAGGCAGCCACCACGCCGCCCACTGCTCCCGTTCTCCTGGAGCGGTGTGCGGCTGGATGCCGTCGGCGCCACCACGCTGCGGGTACGGCTGGCGCGCAGCGGTCCCGAGTCCCTCGCGCTCCAGATCGCCGACGGTGCCGGACGTCCCGTCGCCGAGGTCTCCTCGCTGATGCTCAGGCCGCTGGCCGAGGAGCTGTTCGGCGCCGCGGCGGCCGCGGTCCACGAGTCGCTCCTCCGGCTGGACTGGACCCCGGTGCCGCTGCCCGCCGCGGGCCCGCCCGCGCCGCGATGGGCCCTGGTCGGCACGACCGGCGCCCGGCTGTCGGGACTGCTTGCCGCCGCCGGGACCGACGTCGTGACGTACCCCGACTTCGACGCGCTGGGCGCCGCACTCGCCGCCGACGGGCCGCCCGCCGACGTGATCGCCGTCGCCTGCGGCGCGAGGGAGGACTCGACCGTCGGGCCGAACGAGGCCGGCACCCCGCACGCAGCCGCCCGTTCCGCCACCGCCAACGCCCTTACCGCAGCCCGCTCCTGGCTGGCCGACGACCGGTTCACCGGCCGCCGCCTGGTCGTGCTCACCCAGGGCGCCGTGGCCGCCACCCCCGGCGAGACGCCCTCTCTGACCGACGCCCCGGTCTGGAGCGTCATACGCTCGGCCGAGGAGGAGCACCCCGGCCGCTTCGCCCTGATCGACACCGACGGCACCGACGCATCCCTGCGCGCCCTCCCTGCTGCAGCCACCGCCACCGGCGAACCGCAGATCTCCCTCCGCGCCGGCGACGCCCACATCCCCCGCCTGACCCCGCTCGGCTCCGAAACCGCCCTCACCCCACCGGACGCCCCCGCCTGGCGACTGGACGCACCCACCAAAGGGACGATCGAAGGCCTCGACCTCATCCCCTCCCCCGAGGCAACGGCCCCCCTCGCCCCCGGCCAAGTCCGTATCGCGATGCGCGCAGGCGGCCTGAACTTCCGGGACGTCCTGTTCGCCCTCGACATGTACCCCGACGAGATGCTCCTCGGCGGCGAAGGCGCCGGCGTCGTCACCGAGGTCGCGCCCGACGTGACCCGGCTGACCCCCGGGGACCGGGTGCTGGGCCTGATACCCGGCGCGCTCGGCCCCGTCGCCGTGGTGGACCACCGGATGGTCGCCCACATGCCCGCCGGCTGGTCGTTCACCGAAGCCGCCGTCGTCCCGATCGTCTTCCTCACCGCCTACTACGGCCTGGTCGACCTCGGCCGCCTCCAGCCCGGCGAATCCGTCCTCGTCCACGCCGCCACCGGCGGCGTCGGCACGGCGGCCGTCCAACTCGCCCAACACCTGGGCGCCGAGGTCTACGGCACCGCCAGCGCAGCCAAGTGGGACACCCTGCGCTCGATGGGCCTCGACGACGCGCACATCGCCTCCTCCCGCACACTGGACTTCGCGGACACGTTCCGCGCCCCAACCCGCGGCGAGGGCGTGGACGTCGTACTCAACTCCCTCGCCCGCGAGTTCGTCGACGCCTCCCTCGGACTGCTCCGCCCCGGCGGCCGGTTCGTAGAGATGGGCAAGACCGACATCCGTACGCCCGAAGCGGCCACCGCGGGCCGACCAGGCGCCTCGTACCGCGCCTTCGACCTCATGGAAGCCGGCCCCGACCGCATCCAGGAGATGCTGACCGCCATCCTCGGCCTCTTCGAGAGCGGCGCGCTGCGCCTGCCCCCGATCACTACCTGGGACGTACGAGCCGCCAAGGAGGCGTTCCGTCACCTCAGCCAGGCGCGGCACGTCGGCAAGGTCGCGCTGACCGTGCCCCGTCCCGTGGCCCCCGAGGGCACGGTCCTGATCACCGGTGCCACCGGCACCCTCGGCGGCCCGCTGGCCCGGCATCTCGTCGCCGACCACGGCGTCCGGCATCTCGTGCTGGCCGGCCGCCGGGGACTGGACGCCCCCGGCGTTACGGAGCTGGCGGCGGAACTCACCGCCCGCGGCGCCGAGGTGACCGTGGCCGCCTGCGACGTCGCCGACCGCGCCGCGGTCGCCGCGCTGCTGGCCGCGGTGCCGCCGGAGCACCCGCTGACCGGCGTCGTGCACGCGGCCGGCGTGCTGGACGACGGCGTGGTCGCGGCCATGACCCCGGAGAGCCTCGACCGGGTGTACGCGCCGAAGGCGGCTGCCGCCTGGCATCTGCACGAGCTGACCCGGGACCTGGACCTGCCGCTGTTCGCGCTGTTCTCCTCCGCCACCGCCGTGCTCGGCAGCGCCGGGCAGGCCAACTACGCGGCCGCCAACGCCTTCCTCGACGTCCTCGCCCAGCACCGCAGGGCCGAGGGCGCGGCCGCCCTGTCGCTCGGCTGGGGACTGTGGGCGACGGACACCGGTATGGCCGGCGGGCTGAGCGAGCGGGACCGCACCCGGTTCGCGCGCGGTGGCGTGGGCGCGCTGAGTGCCGCCGAGGGGCTGGAGCTGTTCGACGCCGCGCTCGGCACGGGCGAGCCCCATCTCGTACCGATGAAGCTCAACGCGGCCGCGCTGCGCGCCGGTCCGGGCGAGCGGATCAATCCGGTGCTGCGCGGCCTCGTGCGGAGCCGCGCCGCGCGGCCGGCAGACGACACCAGCAGCGACCGGCGCGCGGCCTCGCTCGCTGAGCAGCTCGCCGGGCTCTCCCCGATCGAGCAGCAGCGCGCGGTCCTGGAGACCGTACGAACCGAGGCCGCCGTCGTCCTCGGCCACGCCTCGCCGGCCGCGATACCGGCCGACGCCGAGTTCAAGGACCTGGGCTTCGACTCGCTCACCTCGGTCGAGCTGCGCAACCGGCTCGACGCGGCGACGGACCTGCGGCTGCCGGCCACGCTCGTCTTCGACGTCACCACGCCGCAGGCGATGGCCGGCTATCTGCTGTCGCAGCTCTTCCCGGACGGCGCCGAGCCGGCCGCCGACGCCGACGGGGAACTCCGGCAGCTCATCGCCTCGATCCCGGTGGGACGCCTCCGGGCCGCCGGCCTCGAAGAGATCCTGCGCCGGCTCGCCGCCACGGCGGACGAGCCCGCGCACGACGGCGGCAACACCGAGCTCATCGACGCGCTGGATGCCGCGGACCTGGTGCGTATGGCACTCGAAGGATCCGAAGCCCCCTGACTACGTGACCTGCTGCCCCCTGACCTGCCGACCTTGTGAGGACCCCGAACATGACGAACACGTCCACCGAGAAGCTGGTCGAGGCGCTGCGGAAGTCCCTCAAGAAAACCGACCGGCTGCGCGAGCAGAACCGGCAGCTCACCGCCGCCGCCGGAGAGCCGCTGGCCATCGTCGGGATGAGCTGCCGCTTCCCGGGCGGGGTCGGCTCTCCGGAGGAGCTGTGGGACCTGGTCGCCCGCGGCGGCGACGCGATCACCGAGTTCCCCACCGACCGCGGCTGGGACCTCGACTGGCTCTACGACCCGGACTCCGAGCGCGAGGGCACGTCGTACACGCGGCACGGCGGCTTCCTCTACGAGGCGCCGGACTTTGACGCGGAGCTGTTCGGGATCTCGCCGCGCGAGGCGCTGGCGATGGACCCGCAGCAGCGGCTGCTGCTGGAGAGCACGTGGGAGGTGTTCGAGCGGGCCGGCATCGACGCGGCGTCCGTGCGCGGCAGCCGCACCGCCGTCTTCGTCGGCGGCCTGCGCCAGGATTACGGCCCGCTGCTGTACGTGCCTGTCGAGGGCGTCGTCGGGCACCGGCTGACGGGCGTCGCGGCGAGCGTGTTCTCCGGGAGGCTGTCGTACGCCTTCGGGCTCGAGGGCCCGTCCGCGACGATCGACACGGCCTGCTCGTCCTCGCTGGTGGCGCTGCATCTGGCCGGGCAGGCGTTGCGGCAGGGCGAGTGCTCGCTGGCGGTGGTCGGCGGCGTGAATCTGATGTGCACGCCGGGGACGTTCACCGAGTTCGCCCGGCAGGGCGGTCTCGCCCCGGACGGGCGGTGCAAGTCCTTCTCCTCCACGGCCGACGGCACCGGCTGGGCCGAGGGCGTCGGCATGCTGCTCGTGGAGCGGCTGTCCGACGCCCGCCGCAACGGCCGCCGGATCCTTGCCGTGGTGCGCGGCTCGGCGGTGAACCAGGACGGCGCGTCGAACGGCCTCACCGCCCCCAACGGCCGCTCGCAGGAGCGAGTGATCCAGGCGGCGCTGGCCGGCGCGGGCCTCTCGGCCGGTGAGGTCGACGCGGTCGAGGCGCACGGCACCGGCACCAAGCTGGGCGACCCGATCGAGGCGCAGGCCTTGATCAACACGTACGGCAAGGAGCACGAGCCGGAGCGGCCGCTGTGGCTGGGCTCGCTGAAGTCCAACATCGGCCACAGCCAGGCGGTCGCCGGCGTCGCGGGCATCATCAAGATGGTCATGGCGATGCACCACGGCGTGCTGCCGCGCACCCTGCACGTGGAAGAGCCCACCCCGCATGTGGACTGGAGCGCCGGCACCGTACGCCTGCTGACCGAGGAACGTGAATGGGCGGAGGACGGGCACCCGCGGCGCGCCGGTATTACGTCGTTCGGGGTCAGCGGCACCAACGCGCATGTGGTCATCGAGCAGCCCGCGGCCGAGGCCTGGGCCGGAGCCGAGGACGGGCGGCCGGGCGCCGCGCGGGCCCTGGCCGACCTCGTACCGCTGCCGCTCTCCGCCAAGTCTCCTGATGCGCTGACCGACTTGTCCGCGCGGCTGCGCGACCACCTGTCCGCCCGGCCCGAGCTCGATCCCGTGGATGTCGCCTACTCGGCGGCGACGGGGCGGACCGCGCTGGAGCACCGTGCGGTGCTGCTGGCGTCGGATCGGGACGAGCTGCTGGCCGGGCTCGACGCGCTCGCGGACGGGCGCTCGTCCGCCCGGCTGGTGCAGGGGGCGCAGGCTGATGGGGGGACGGCGTTCCTCTTCGCGGGGCAGGGCAGCCAGCGGGTGGGGATGGGGCGGGAGTTGTACGGGCGGTTCCCGGCGTTCGCGGCGGCGCTGGACGAGGCGTGCGGGCACTTCGATGCGCTGCTGGAGCGCCCGCTGCGTGAGGTGATCTTCGCGGAGGAGGGCTCAGCTGAGGCGGAGTTGTTGCACGAGACCGGGTTCACGCAGCCGGCCTTGTTCGCTGTCGAGGTGGCGCTGTTCCGGCTGTTGGAGAGTCTGGGCGTGCATCCGGATTACGTGGCGGGGCACTCGATCGGCGAGGTCGCGGCGGCGCATGTGGCGGGGGTGCTGTCGCTGGCGGATGCCTGCGTGCTGGTGGCGGCTCGTGGGCGGTTGATGCAGGCGCTGCCTTCCGGTGGCGCGATGGCCGCGGTGCAGGCGAGCGAGGAGGAAGTACGCGACAGCCTGGCCGGATACGGCGATCGGGTTTCCATCGCCGCGCTCAACGGGCCTTCGTCGGTGGTGGTTTCCGGGGACGCCGACGCGGTGGCCGAGATCGCTGCCGGGTGGCAGGAGCGCGGTCGTCGCGCCAAGCAGCTGCGGGTCAGCCACGCTTTCCACTCCGCGCACATGGACCCGATGCTGGACGACTTCCGGGCCGTCGTACGGGACCTCGACTTCCACCCGCCGCAGATCCCGGTCGTATCGAACCTCACCGGCGGGACGGCATCCGCGGACGAGATCTGCGCACCGGAGTACTGGGTGCGGCACGTCCGCGAAGCGGTCCGGTTCTGCGACGGCGTCCGGCATCTGCAGGCCGCGGATGTGACCACCTTCCTGGAGATCGGCCCGGACGGCACCCTCACCGGCATGGCCCGCGACTGCCTCGCCGACACCGCCACCGAGGACGACGCCGACCTCATCCCCGTACTGCGTCGCGACCGTGCCGAGGCGCACATCTTCACCACGGCCCTGGGCAGGCTGCACGTACGCGGCGCAGGTCCGGACTGGGCGGCGGTCTTCGCCGGCAGCGGCGCCCGGGCCGTCGACCTGCCCACCTATCCCTTCCAGCACCGGCGTTACTGGATGGACGCCACCGTGGAGGGGACCGGCGCGACCACCGCCCCCGCCCTCGGCCTGACGCCCGCCGGGCATCCGCTGCTCGGCGCAGCCGTGTCGCTCGCGGACGCCGACAGCCTGGTCCTCACCGGCCGGCTGTCGGTCGACGCGCACCCCTGGCTGGCCGATCACGCGGTGCTCGGCAGGGTCGTGTTCCCCGGTACGGGCCTGGTGGAGCTGGCCGTCCACGCCGGTGACCAGGCCGGCTGCGGCGTACTCGACGAACTCACCCTGGAGGCCCCGCTGACGCTGCCCGAGCGCGGCAGCGTGCAGGTCCAGGTCGTCGTCAGCGTCCCTGACGACGCAGGGCGCCGCCCGGTCGGCATCCACTCCCGGCCAGAGGACACCCGGGACGACGCCGACGCCGACGCTCCGTGGACCCGGCACGCGACGGGCGTGCTGGCCGCGGTGGAGCCCGCGGACGTGGCGGACGAGATGTCGGCGGAGATGGCCGTGTGGCCGCCGCCGGACGCCGAGGAGGTGCCGGCGGACCAGCTGTACGAGCGGATGGCGGAGCTCGGCCTGGACTACGGTCCTGCGTTCCAGGGCACGCGCGGCGTGTGGCGGCGGGGCGACGCGGTCTTCACCGAGGTGGCGCTGGCCGAGGAGCAACTGGGCGACGCCGGTGCGTACTGCGTCCACCCCGCACTCCTCGACGCCGCGGGCCATGGCTTGGTGTTGGGCGACGCGTCCGGCGGCGGAAGCCCCCGGCTCCCCTTCGTCTGGAGCGGCGTCGGCGTCCAGGCGACCGGGGCCTCTGTGCTGCGGGTGCGCATGACTCCCGCAGGCCCGAACGCAACCTCGGTGCTGGCCACCGACCCCACCGGCCAACCCGTCATCACCATCCGGTCCGTGGCCTCGCGACCGATCTCCGTCGAGCAACTCGGCGCCGCCACCCGCGAGACGGGCGGCACGACGCTGTACGCGCTGGACTGGACGGCGCTCCCCGCCGCCGCACCCCCGGACCCGGCCCTACGATGCGCGGTCCTGAGGGCGGACGACGGGCAGGCGGCCGGCCTCGCAGCCGCCCTCGCCGCGGCGGACGCGGTCCCGTACCGGGGCCTGGATGCCTTCGGCGCGGCGGGCGGCGCGGACCTGGCGGACACGGTGGTGGTGCCGTTCGTCCCGGACGCCACCGTCGTACGGGACGGTGCCGGAGCCGGGAGCGACGCGGCGGATGCCGCGCGGGCCGCCGCGCATCGCGCGCTGGAACTCGTGCAGGCCTGGCTGGCCGACGAACGCTTCGGGGCGGCCGTGCTGGCGGTCGTCACCCGTGGCGCGGTCGCCGCCGGCCCCGACGAGGACGTGGATCTGGCGCACGCCCCGCTGTGGGGCCTGGTGCGATCGGCGCAGACCGAGAACCCGGGCCGGATCGTGCTGATCGACCTCGACCTCGAAGACGAAGACGAAGCAACCGCTGTGGCGCTGCTGCCCCAGGCGCTGGCGGCCCGGGAGCCGCAGGTGGCCGTACGGGCCGGGGCCCTCCTCGTGCCCCGGCTGGCCAGGGCGGCCATGGCCGGTGACGCCGTACCTGCCGACGGGCCGGGGCGCTGGGACGCGGGCGGCACGGTGCTGATCACCGGGGCCACCGGCGCGCTGGGCGGCCTGTTCGCCCGCCACCTGGTACGCGAACACGGCGTCCGCCACCTGCTGCTGACCAGCCGCCGCGGAGCGGCCGCCGCGGGCAGCGCCGAGCTGGCGGCCGAACTCACCGCGCTCGGCGCCGACGTCGAGCTGGCCGCCTGCGATGTGGCCGACCCCGACGCGCTGCGCCGGCTCCTGGACGGCATACCCGCCGACCGCCCGCTGACCGGCGTCGTGCACGCGGCCGGCGTCCTGGACGACGGCGTCATCGGCGCCCAAACGCCCGAGCGGATCGACGGCGTCTTCCGCCCCAAGGCGGACGCCGCCCTGAACCTGCACGAGCTGACCCGCGACCTGGACCTGTCCGCGTTCGTGCTGTTCTCCTCGGCCGCCGGCACCATCGGCAGCGCGGGCCAGGCCAACTACGCCGCGGCCAACACCTTCCTCGACGCCCTGGCCCACCACCGACGCGCGCACGGCCTGACCGCCACCTCACTGGCCTGGGGCCCCTGGGGCGAGGGCGGGATGGCCGCCGAGCTGAGCGACGCCGACCGGGCCCGGCTGGCCCGCGCCGGTACGACGCCGCTCACGCCGGAGCAGGGACTCGGCCTGTTCGACGCCGCCCTGGCCCTCGACGCGACCGTGGCCGTACCCATCGGCCTGGACACCGCGGTGCTGCGCGCTCAAGGAAGCGCTCTGCCGGTCGTGTTCCGCGGCCTGGTCCGCACCGCTCCCACCCGTCGCGTCGCCGAAGCCGGCGGCGCGGCCGGGGGCGCCGACCTCCCGCGGCGGCTGGCCGGCATGTCCGCGGAGGAGCGCGAAGAGGCCGTGGTCGGCCTCGTACACGCCACCGTCGCGGAGACCCTCGACTACCAGAACGCCGACTCGATGGACCCCCGCCGCGGCTTCAAGGACCTCGGCCTCGACTCTTTGACCGCCGTCGAGCTGCGCAACCGGCTGGAGAAGACCACCGGCCTGCGGCTGCCCGCCACGCTCGTATTCGACTATCCCAACCCGGCGGCTCTCGCGCGGCACTTGATCGATGAGCTGGTCGACACCGCGGCCCCGGCTCCCGTCGCGGCGCCCGCGGAGCCGACCGCGCTCGACGACGACCCCATCGCCATCGTCGGCATGAGCTGCCGCCTCCCCGGCGGCGTACAAACCCCCGAGGACCTCTGGGAGCTCGTCGCCTCCGGATCCGACGCCATCTCCCCCCTCCCCACCGACCGCGGCTGGGACCTCGACGCGCTCTACGACCCCGACCCGGACCGGCCCGGCACCTCGTACGTACGCGACGGCGGATTCCTCTACGACGCGGGTGACTTCGACGCGGAGTTCTTCGGCATCAGCCCGAAGGAGGCGCTGGCGATGGACCCGCAGCAGCGGCTGCTGCTGGAGACGTCGTGGGAGGCGTTCGAGCGCGCCGGGATCGCCCCGGCGACGGTGCGCGGCAGCAGGACCGGCGTGTTCGCCGGCGTCATGTACCACGAGTACGCCTACCGGCTGCCGAAGATGCCGGCGGAGCTGGAGGGATATCTCGGCACCGGCAACACCGGCAGTGTGGACTCCGGCCGTATCGCGTACACCTTCGGCCTGGAGGGCCCGGCGGTCACGGTGGACACGGCCTGCTCCTCGTCCCTGGTGGCGCTGCACCTGGCGTGCCAGTCGCTGCGCCTCGGGGAGTCTTCGCTCGCGCTCGCCGGTGGCGTGACGGTGCTGTCGGCGCCGGTGTCGTTCGTCGAGTTCAGCCGGCAGCGGGCGCTCGCCCCCGACGGCCGGTCCAAGTCCTTCTCGGCGGCCGCCAACGGCACCGGCTGGTCCGAGGGCATCGGCATGCTCCTGCTGGAGCGGCTGTCCGACGCCCGGCGCAACGGCCACGAAGTGCTCGCCGTGGTACGCGGCACAGCCGTGAACCAGGACGGCGCCTCCAACGGCCTCACCGCCCCCAACGGACCCGCACAGCAGCGCGTGATCAAGGCCGCGCTGTCCGCGGCCGGCCTCGACCCGGCCCAGGTGGACGCGGTCGAGGCGCACGGCACCGGCACCAGGCTCGGCGACCCGATCGAGGCGCAGGCGCTGATGACGGCGTACGGCCAGGACCGGCCGGACGACCGGCCGCTCTGGCTCGGCTCGGTCAAGTCCAACATCGGCCACACGCAGGCCGCCGCCGGGGCAGCCGGAGTCATCAAGATGGTCATGGCGATGCGGAACGGCGTGCTCCCGCGCACCCTGCACGTGGACGAGCCCTCGCCGCACATCGACTGGAGCGCGGGCAGCGTCTCGCTGCTGACCGAGCAGCGGGCCTGGCCCGGCGGCGAAGAGCCGCGCCGGGCCGGGGTGTCCTCCTTCGGGATCAGCGGGACCAATGCGCATGTGGTCATCGAGCAGCCTCCTGCGGCGGACGAAACGGAGGCCGCCGCGCCCGCCACGACGGCGCCGGTTCCGGTGCCGGTCTCGGGGCGTGGTGCCGGAGGCCTGCGGGGGCAGGCGGGGCGGCTGCGGTCGTACGTGGAGTCGGCTCCTGGTGAGGTGTCGGTGGCGGACGTCGGCTACTCCTCGGCGGTGACGCGGGCGCAGTTCGACCATCGTGCGGTGGTCGTTGCCGCCGACCGTGGGTCGTTGACGGCGCGCCTGGCCGCGCTGGAGTCCGGCGGCGCGGATTCCGGGGTCGTACGGGGCGTGGCGGGCCCGCGGGACCGTGCGGTGTTCGTCTTCCCGGGTCAGGGCTCACAGTGGGCGGGCATGGCGCTGGAGCTGGCCGAGTCCGCTCCCGTCTTCCGGGAGCGGCTGGCGGAGTGTGCCGTAGCGCTGGAGCCGTTTGTGGACTGGTCGCTGCTGGAGGTGCTGGGCGACGCAGAAGCCCTGGAGCGGGTGGACGTCATCCAGCCCGCGCTGTGGGCGGTGATGGTGTCGCTGGCGGCGCTGTGGCAGGCCCACGGCGTGCATCCGGCGGCGGTGGTCGGCCACTCGCAGGGCGAGATCGCCGCGGCATGTGTCGCGGGCGGCCTGTCGCTGGAGGACGGCGCCCGGGTCGTCGCGCTGCGCAGCCGGGTCGCCCGCGGGATCTCCCAGCAGAGCGGCCTGACGTCGCTCGCCCTCCCCCAGGCGGGCGTCGAGCAGCTTCTGACCCGCTGGGACGGGCGCCTGTCCGTAGCGGCGGTCAACGGGCCCTCCGCCACCGTCGTGGCCGGAGACACCGCCGCGCTGGACGAGCTGATGGACCTCTGCCGCGAGCGGGACATCCGGGCGCGGCGGGTGACGGCGGCGTACGCCTCCCACTCCGCGTACGTGGAGCCGCTCAAGGACACGCTCGCCGAGCTCTTCGCGCCGGTGCGGCCCCTATCGGGTGCGGTGCCGTTCTTCTCGACGGTGACCGGGGAGCAGCTCGACACCGCGTCCCTGGACGCCGGTTACTGGTACCGCAACTTGCGGCACCCGGTGCGGTTCGAGCCGGTGATCCGCTCCCTGCTCGCGCAGGGGCATCAGGCGTTCATCGAGATGACCCCGCACCCGATCCTGACGGTGCCGGTGGAGGAGACGGTGGAGGACGCCCGCGCCGACGCGGTCGTCGTGGGCAGCCTGCAGCGCGACGAAGGCGGCCTGGAGCGCTTTTACGCCTCGCTGGGCGAGGCCTGGGTCAGCGGCGTGCCGGTGGACTGGGCGAGCGGCTACGCCGACCCGCCCGCACGCCGCGTCGACCTGCCGACGTATGCCTTCCAGCGTCGCCGCTACTGGCTGGACGAGCCTGACACCGGCCAGGACGCCGCACCATCCGGCACCGACGCCGTGGAGACCCGCTTCTGGGAGGCCGTCGAGCGGGAGGACCTCGAAGCGCTCACCGGCACCCTCCAGACCCAGGAGGCCGATGCCCTGGGGGCGATCCTGCCCGCCCTGTCCTCCTGGCGCCGCGGTCGGCGGCAGCAGTCCGCGGTCGACTCGTGGCGCTATCAAGTGACTTGGCGGCCCGTACGGGAACCTGAGCACCCCGCCATCACCGGCACCTGGCTCCTCGTCACACCCGCCGTCGACACCGGCGCACCGGACGACGACCTGGCCGGTGCGTGCGAGAGCGCGCTCGCCCGCATAGGGGCGCGTACTATCCGTGTCGCCGTGGACCCGGGCGCCGACCGCGCCGCCGTCACCGCAGCCATCACCGCCGCCCTCGCGAGCGACGGCGACGGCGACGGCGACGGCGCCTCGCCCGCCGGGGTGCTCTCACTCCTCGGGCTGGACGAGACCCCGCTGCCCGGCCGCCCGTCCCTGTCCACCGGCACCGCCGGCACCCTCGCCCTGCTCCAAGCCCTCGCCGATACGGCATGGGACACCCGCCTCTGGCTCCTCACCCGAGGCGCGGTAGCCACCGGCGGCGGCGACCGGCTGACCAGTCCCGTACAGGCCCAACTCTGGGCCCTGGGCCGTACCGCCGCGCTGGAGCACCCGCTGCTGTGGGGCGGCCTGGCCGACCTCCCGGCCGCCCCCGGGGAACGGGCGCTCACCAGGTTGGCGCGCCTGCTCGCGGACCCCGGGGACGAGGACCAGCTCGCCGTCCGCGCCTCCGGCGCCTTCGCCCGCCGCTTGGCGCGGTTGTCTCCCGGCGACCGCACCGACCGCGGCGCATGGCGCCCCAGGGGTACGGTCCTGGTCACCGGCGGCACCGAGGGCGCCGGGGCGCATGCGGCACGCTGGCTCGCCCGCAGCGGCGCCGAGCACCTGGTGCTCACCCACGAGGCCGGAACGCCGCCCCCGGACGCCGGTCTCACAGCCGAGTTGACCGGCCTCGGCACCGCCCGGGTCACGGTCGAGGCATGCGACACCACCGACCGGCAGGCACTCGCCGAGGTGCTCGACCGAGCCGCCGCCGACATCCCGTTGACCGCCGTCGTCTTCACCGCCGCCGCAACCGCGCCCGCCGCCCTGGCCGATACGGGCCCTGACGCGCTCGCGGACGCGCTCGACCAGGTGGCCGGCGCCGGTCACCTGCACGCGCTGCTGGACGGCGTCCCCCTCGACGCCTTTGTGCTCTTCTCCTCCGTCGCCGGAGTGTGGGGCAGCGGCGGCCAGAGCGGCATCGGCGTGGCCAATGCCGGCCTCGACGCGCTCGCCGAACAGCGCGCCGGGCAGGGCCAGAAGGCCACCTCGCTCGCCTGGGGCCTGTGGGGCGACGCCGACGCCGCCGACGACCCCGAGGCTGAACAGGCCCGCCGCGACGGGCTGCGCCGCCGGGGCGTGTCCGAGATGGCCCCGGAGGCAGCCGTCCTCGCCATCCCCGCGGCCGTCGGCGCGGGCGAGGCCACCACGGTCGTCGCCGACATCGACTGGGAGCGCTTCGCGACGGCGTTCACCGCCGTCAGGCCCAGCCCGCTCATCGGCGACCTCCCGGAGGTCCGCAGGGCGCTGGCCTCCGATGACCCGGCCCAAGCGGCGGACGCCGGCACCGGCGCCCTGGCCCAGCAGCTCGCCGGCCTCGCCGACGCGGACCAGGACCGCGTGCTGCTCGACGCCGTACGCACCGCGATCGCCGAGGTGCTCGGCCACTCCGACCCCACGGAGGTCGAGCCGCACCGAGCCCTCAAGGACGTCGGCTTCGACTCTCTGGCCGCGGTCACCCTCCGCAACCGCCTCGGCGCCGTCGCCGGGCTGCGCCTCCCCGTCACCCTCGTCTTCGACCACCCGACCCCCGCCGCCATAGCCGCGTACCTGCGGGGCGAACTCGGCACCGGGGCCAAGGCACCGCTCGACGAGGAGCTGGACCGGCTGCAGGCCGCGCTCTCCTCCGCGACCGGGGACGAGGACGTACGGGAACGGGTCGCCGCCCGCCTCACCGGATTCCTCTCCCAGCTCGGCGCGTTCGACGGCAACGGCGACAGCACGCGGCCGTCCGGGCTCACCGATCAGCTCGAGACCGCCACCGACGACGACATCTTCGACTTCATCGACAGCGAGCTGGGACAGGACAGCAGTGAGGACAGCCATGTCTGACGAGCAGCGGCTCCGCAGCTACCTCAAGCGTGTGACGGTGGAGATGAGCGAGGCCCGTCGCCGCCTGGAGGAGGTGGAGGAACGGGCCCGCGAGCCGATCGCCATCGTCGGGATGAGCGGCCGGTTCCCCGGCGGGCTGCGGTCGCCGGAGGAGCTGTGGCGGTTCCTGGCGGAAGGCGGCGACGCGATCTCGCCCTTCCCCGCCGACCGGGGCTGGGACCTGGACGGGCTGTACGACCCCGACCCGGACCGGCCCGGCACCTCGTACGTCCGCCACGGCGGATTCCTCTACGACGCGGGCGACTTCGACGCGGAGTTCTTCGGCATCAGCCCGCGCGAGGCCGCGGCCATGGACCCGCAGCAGCGGCTGTTCCTGGAGACGGTGTGGGAGGCCTTCGAACGGGCCGGCCTCGACCCGCTCGCCCTGCGCGGCAGCAGGACCGGCGTCTTCGCGGGCTGCAGCGCGGAGGACTACAGCACGATCCTCGCCGCCGCCCCGCCCGAGGAGGTCGAGGCCCACCGGCTGACCGGCACCTTCCGCAGCGTCCTCTCCGGCCGGGTGTCGTACCTCTTCGGCTTCGAGGGCCCCGCGCTGACCGTGGACACGGCCTGCTCATCGTCGCTGGTGGCGCTGCACCTGGCGCGCCAGTCGCTGTTACGGGACGAGTGCTCGCTCGCGGTCGTCGGCGGCGTGAACGTCATGGCCACGCCCACCGGCTTCGTGGACTTCAGCCGCCAGCGGGGACTCGCTCCGGACGGCCGGGTCAAGGCGTTCTCCGCGGCGGCGGACGGCACCGCCTGGTCCGAGGTGGTCTGCGCGATTCTCGTAGAACGCCTCTCGGAGGCGCGGCGCAACGGCCACGACGTGCTGGCGGTCGTACGCGGCTCGGCGGTGAACCAGGACGGCGCCTCCAACGGCCTCACCGCCCCCAACGGCGCGGCGCAGCAGCGGATGATCCGCGCCGCGCTCGCCGACGCGCGGCTCGCGCCGTCCCAGGTGGACGTGGTCGAGGCGCACGGGACCGGCACCACCCTGGGCGACCCGATCGAGGCGCAGGCGCTGCTGGCGACGTACGGCCAGGACCGGCCGTCCGACCAGCCGCTGTGGCTTGGCTCGGTGAAGTCCAACATCGGGCATTCGGGCGCTGCTGCCGGCGTCGCCGGGGTCATCAAGACGGTGCTGGCGATGCGGAACGGCATGCTGCCGCGCACCCTGCACGCGGACGAGCCCTCACCGCATGTGGACTGGTCGTCCGGGGCGGTGTCGCTGCTTACGGAACCGGTGGAGTGGAGCCGGGACGGGGACCGGCCGCGGCGGGCCGGGGTCTCGGCGTTCGGCGTCAGTGGAACAAACGCGCACGTCCTCGTCGAGGAGTCTCCGCTCACCGAGGCAGACGAGGATGCCGGGCCGGGCGTGGTGCGCAAGGAGGCCGGGCCATGCGTGGTACCCGCGGTCTCCCCCTCCGGGGGTGTGCCGGTGGTGGTGTCGGGGCGGGGCGCGGCGGGTCTGCGGGGGCAGGCGGGGCGGTTGCGGACGTACGTGGAGTCCGCTCCCGGCGACGTGTCGGCGGCGGACGTGGGCTTCTCCTCGGCGGTGTTCCGGTCGCAGTTCGAGCACCGCGCGGCGGTGGTCGCCGCCGACCGGGCGTCGCTGACGGCGGGACTTGCCGCGGCGGAGGCCGGGGAGCCCGCACCGGGAATGGTGCAGGGCGTCGCGCGCGACCGGGATCGTGCGGTGTTCGTCTTCCCCGGCCAGGGATCGCAGTGGGCCGGGATGGCGCTGGAGCTGGTGGCGTCCTCACCCGTATTCCGTGAGCGGCTGACCGAGTGTGCGGCGGCGCTGGAGCCGTTCGTGGACTGGTCGCTGCTGGAGGTGTTGGGCGACGAGGCGGCGCTTCAGCGGGTTGATGTGGTGCAGCCGGCATTGTGGGCCGTGATGGTGTCGCTGGCCGCACTGTGGCGGGCCCACGGCGTTCATCCTGCGGCGGTGGTGGGCCACTCCCAAGGCGAGATCGCGGCCGCGTGCGTGGCGGGCGGGCTGTCGCTGGAGGACGGGGCGCGGGTGGTGGCATACCGGAGTCAGGCGGTGCTGGCGCTGTCCGGGCAGGGCGGCATGGTGTCCATCGCTGCCTCGCGGGCGGACGTTAATGAGCTGCTGGCCCGCTGGGAGGACCGTATCTCGGTGGCGGCGGTCAACGGCTCGGCGGCCACGGTGGTGGCCGGTGACGCCGACGCCCTCGACGAGATGATGGACGTCTGCCGGGAGCAGGAGATCCGCGCCCGTCGCATCCCAGTCGACTACGCCTCGCACTCCACCCACGTGGAGCGGATCAAGGACCAGATAGCCGAGCTCCTGGCCCCCGTACGGCCCATATCTGGTGAGGTGCCCTTCTTCTCCACGGTCACCGGGGAGCAGCTCGACACTGCCTCCCTGGACGCCGATTACTGGTACCGCAACCTGCGCCGGACGGTCCGCTTCGAGACGGTGGTCCGCTCCCTTCTCGCGCAAGGTCACCAGGCGTTCATCGAGATGACCCCGCACCCGATCCTGACCACCCCGGTTGAGGAGACCGCCGAGGACACGAGCACCGACGCGCTCGTCGTCGGCAGCCTGCACCGCAACGACGGCGGCCTGGAGCGCTTCTACGCCTCCTTGGCGGAAGCCTGGGTCAACGGTGTGCCGGTGGACTGGGCCGCCGTCTACGCCGACACCCCCGTCCGCCGCGTCGACCTGCCCACCTACGCCTTCCAGCGTCGCCGCTATTGGATGGAGGCACCCGCCGCATTCCACGCCGCAGGTCCGGTCGGCGCCGACTCCTGGCGCTATCGCATCGCTTGGCGCCCGCTCAAGGAACCGGATCGCCCCGCACTCACCGGCACCTGGCTCGTCGTCGCACCCGCTCACCCCACCGCCACCGCCGAGCGCATCACGGCCTTGACCCGCGCCCTGGAACGCAATGGCGCCCGGGTGGCCGTGGTCGAGAGCGACCCCGGCGCGAACAGCCGGGAGCAGCTCGCAGGACTCCTGGCCGCGGCTGCCACCGCCGAGTCACCGGCCGGCGCCGAGCCACCAACGGGCGTCCTCTCCCTGCTCGCCTGGAACGACGACGCGCCCACCCCCAGCCACGCCGCCTCGGCCACCCTGCTGCTGCTCCAGGCACTCGCCGACGCAGGCATCGAGTCCCCGCTGTGGGCCGTCACCCAGGGCGCCGTACGCGTGGACGACGCCGACACGGTCGACCACCCGGACCAAGCCGCGGTCTGGGGCCTGGGCCAGGGCGCGGCGCTCGAATTCCCGCTCGCCTGGGGAGGCCTGGTCGACCTGCCCGCCACGGTGGACGACCGCGTTGCGGCCCGGCTCGCGGGTGTCCTGGCCGGGCTCGACGGCGAGGACCAGGTCGCGATCCGCTCCTCCGGCGTGTTCGCCCGCCGCCTGGTGCGCTCTCCCCACGGCGCCGCGGCCGCCGGCCCCGACCGGCGGTTCTCCGGCACGGTTCTCGTCACCGGCGGTACGGGCCCGATGGCCGCCCACGTCGCCCGCTGGCTGGCCGGCAGCGGCGCCGGACACCTGCTGCTGACCAGCGCGGCCGCGTACGACCCTGACCGCACGGTCGAGCTGGAGGCCGAACTCGCCGCCCTCGGCGCCAAGGTGACCTTCGCCGACTGCGACGCCGCCGACCGCGACGCGCTGGCCCGCGTACTCGCGGCCGTACCGGCGGACCGGCCGCTCACCGCCGTCGTGCACACCGACGGGCTGCTGGAGGAAGGACCGCTGGAGGCCTTCGTCCCCGAGGCACTCGAAGCCATGCTCCGGGCCAAGGCCCAGGCCGCGTGGAACCTGCACGAGCTGACCCGCGACCTGGACCTCTCCGCCTTCGTCCTGTTCTCGTCGGTCTTCGCCACCCTCGGTGGCACCGTCGGCCTGGCCGGCTGGGCGGCCGCCAACGCCGCCCTCGACGCCCTCGCCGAACACCGCCGGGCCCGCGGGCTACCGGCCACCGCCGTCGCCTGGGGCGCCTGGGCCGACACCGAGGTACGCGGCGCGGAGCAGGCGGAGTTCGAGCAGGCGCGGCAGGAGCGGCTGGCGCGCCGCGGGCTGCCGTCGCTGCCGCCCGATCAGGCCGTCGCCGCACTCCAGCAGGCGCTGGACCGGGACGAGGCCGTGCCCGTACTGGCCGACGTGCGCTGGGAGACACTGCTCGGGGTGCTCGGCCGGGACCGGCCGCGCCCGCTGCTGGCCGAGCTCCCGGACGTCCAGCGGATCCGCCAGGCCGCCGGCACCGCCGATGGCGGACAGGCAGCACCGGGGCAGGGGTTGCCGCAGCTCTCCGGGCTGTCCGGAGCCGAGCAGCACCGGCTGCTGCTCGACCTGATCCGTACGCACATCGCCGGTGTGCTCGGCCACGCGGACCCGGCGGAGGTGACGATCGACCGGGCGTTCCTGGAGATCGGCTTCGACTCGCTGACCACCATCCAGCTCCGCAACCGGATCAACGCCGCTGCCGGGCTGCGGCTGACGGGCCGCGCGGTCCTCGAGGCCCGTACGCCCGAGGGGCTCGCCCGTCACGTACGGGAGGAGCTGGGTGCCGTGGAGGACGACGGCGCCGCCGGGGCGGAGGCCGCCGGCGGACAAGAGGGGCTGCTCAGCGACCTGTTCCTCCGGGCCGGCGACCGCGCCGACGCCCCCGGCGGGGGCGACACCCCCAGCCTCCTCGACGTACTCGACCTCCTGGACGCGGCCGCCCGCCTGCGACCCGCGTTCGACACCCCGCAGCCCGGCGAGCTGCCGCAGCCGGTCGGCCTTGCAGCGGGCACCGCCTCGCCCGCCCTCATCTGCTTCCCCTCGGTGCTCGCCACCTCTGGTCCACACCAATACGCCCGCTTCTCCGCTGAGTTCACCGGCGAACGCGACGTAACGGCGCTGTCCCTGCCGGGCTACACCCCCGGCGAGCGCCTCCCCGCGACATTGGACGCGCTGGCCGAGGCGGCGGCGTCCGCCGTACTCGAACGGGCCGGAGCAGCACCGTTCGTGCTCACCGGCTACTCCTCCGGAGCACTCCTGGCCCACGCGGTCGCCCGCCACCTCGAACGCTCCGGCACCTTCCCAGACGCGCTCGTGCTCCTCGACGCGTACCGGCTCGACTCCAGAAACCGCTCGACCCTCGGCCCCGCCCTCCTGACCGGCATGGCGGACCGCGTCGGCGACCTCATCCCGGTCGACGACACCAGACTCACCGCGATGGCCGGCTACCTGCGGCTGCTCGACAGCTGGGAGCCCACCGCACTCCAGACCCCCGTCCTCCTGGCCCGCGCCAGCGACCCCGTGCCCGGCTGGCCGGCGGACCACGCCTGGCGGTCCTCCTGGAGCCGGCCCCACACCGCGCTCGACATCGCCGGAAACCACTTCTCCGTCATCGAGGAGAACGCCCGGCTGACCGCCCGGTCGGTCCAGGGCTGGCTCGACTCCGTCACCAAGCCGAAGGCACGAAGGGAGCAGCCCGTATGACAGGCAAAACGCAGGTGCTGATCGTGGGCGGCGGGCCCTGCGGGCTGGCCGCGGCCTGCACGCTGCTGCGGATGGGCGTGGGCGTACGGGTGCTGGAGGCCGCCGCGGAGCCGAGCACCGGGTCCCGCGCGATCCTGCTGTGGCCGCCGACGCTGGAGAGCCTGCGCGCGGTCGGGGTGCTGGACCAGGTCGAGGAGCTGGGCTTCCGCTGCAAGGCCATCAACTACCACCTGCCGGAAGGCCCGATCATCCGGGTCGTGCTGGACAAGGTCAACCAGCCGCTGATCCTCCAGCAGGACAGAACCAACCGGCTGCTGGAGCAGGAGCTCGAGCGGCTCGGCGGCCGCGTCGAGCGGTCCATGCGGGTCACCGATATCGGCACCGCCGCCGAGGACCGCGTCACGGCCGAGGTCAAGGGACCCGACGGGACCGAGCTGATCGAGGCCGAGTGGCTCATCGGGGCGGACGGTGTCGGCAGTACGGTCCGCGAGCGGCTCGGCGTCGAGTTCCCCGGGACGTACATCCCGAGCACCTCGCTGCTCACCGAGGGGCGGGTGCACGGCGGCGGCCTGGACCGCGGCGAGATGCACTATCTCTACAGCGCCGGCAGCTCCCTGGTCTTCGTGCCGCTGCCGGGCGGCGCCGTGCGGCTGTCGTCGCGCATCGAGGCCGACACGCCGCTGACGCCCGAGACCGTCCAGCGGCTGCTCGACGCGCACGACCTCGGGCTGAGCATGTCGGACCTGGAGGCCGTGACCTCGTTCACGAGCCAGGAGCGGATCGCGGCGCGGTACCGCAAGGGGCGGGTCTTCCTCGTCGGCGACGCCGCGCACACCCACCTGCCGCTCGGCGGGCAGGGCCTCAACCTCGGCCTTCAGGACGTACGCAACCTGGTGTGGAAACTCGCCGGGGTCGTCCAGGGCCGGCTGGACGAGGCCGTCCTCGACACGTACGACATCGAGCGGCGGCACGTGGCCGAGGAGACCCTCAAGCTCACCGCCCAGCTGGGGGCGAGGTTCATGAAATGCACCGGCACCGGGGCGGGGAACCTGCTCGCCTCGGCCACCAGCCGGGCACGCAATGCGTGGTGGGCCGCCCTGCAGCGGTCCGGCGTGCTGCGCCGCTTCTACGCGCCGGTGCTGGCCGGCTGGCGGGTCAGCTACCCGGACGCGCTGTTCGGGAGGCCCGCCGCGCCCGAGCGCAGCCGCCGGGAGCTGCGCCCCCGTCGGCTGCCGGGGCCCGGGGCCCGTACGCCGCACTGGGTCGCCGAGCCCGGGCGGGACGAGGCCGCCGCCCGCTTCCGGCTGCTGACCACGGGCGGTGAACTGGCCAGCCACGCCGCCGAGGTGGCCGCCCGCCGGCCGGACCTGGTGGTGCACGAGCGGGTGTCGCTTCCCCGCCGCGGCCCGGGCTTCCTGCTGCTGCGCCCGGACGGCTTCGTCGCGGCCAGCGGGCAGGAGGCCGGCGACATGGCCCACGCCGAGCGGCTTCTGGGGCGCCTGGCGGCGTGAGTCAAGACCGGTGGCCGTCGCGTCAGGGGCCCGCGGCGGCCACCATCTCCACCGGCATCTCCAGCATCACCGCGTGCTTGTTGCTGGGCGCATAGCCGACCGGCCCGGTGACCCGTATCGCCGCCACCCGGTCGAGCAGCTCCTCCAGCAGCACCCGCAGCTCAAGACGGCCCACCTCATCGCCCAGGCAGTAGTGCGTGCCCGCCCCGAAGGTCAGGTGCGGGTTCGGATCCCGGCGTACGTCGAACTCCTCCGGCGCGGCGAACACCGCCTCGTCCCGGTTGGCCGCGGGCCACCACAGGGTGACCTTGTCGCCGGCGCGGATCAGCTTGCCGCGCAGCTCGATGTCGCGGGTCGCGGTGCGCCGGTTGTACGGGTTGGGCGGCGCCCAGCGCAGCATCTCCTCCACCGCGCCCGGCACCAGCGTCCGGTCCGTACGCAGCGCATGCCACTGGTCCGGGCGCTCGGCCAGCGCCAGAAGGCCGCCCGCGGCGGTGTTCCTGGGCTGCTCGCTGCCGGTGAGCAGGAGCAGCCCGAGGTTCGCCGACCGTTCCAGCGGGGTTATTGGGCTCATCCCGGGGATCTCGCCGACCGCCACCACCGACGCCAAGTCCTCGGCCGGCGAGGCGGTCTTGGCCGCCAGCAGCCCGTCGACGTAGCCCTGCATAGCGGCAAGCGTGGCCTGCGAGCGCTCCGTGGGGTGGCCGGCTCTGCGGTCCGTGAAGCCGACCACGTCGTGCGCCCAGGCGACGAGGCGGTCCCAGTCCCGCCGGGGCGCGCCCAGCAGCAGCGCCATCGCGCGGACCGCGAACTGTTCGGTCACGTCCGTAACGAAGTCGCAGGCGCCCCGGGCGACCGCCTTGTCGATCACCTCGGCCGCGCAGGTCCGCAGCTCACCCTCCAGGGACGCTGCCACCCCGGCGGAGACGGCGGGCCCCAGCAGCTGCTTGATCAGCTCGTGCCGCGGGTTGTCCATCATGGGCAGCAGCACGCCCGCGACCTGGCCGAGCGGCAGGTCCGCCAGGTGCGAGCCGCCGCCCTTGCGGCCGCCGCCGCCCTGTGCCGAGAAGGCCGGGTCCGCGGCCGCGGCGGCGATGTCGCCGTGACGGGTGAGCACCCAGAACCCCTCGCCGTCGGGCATCCGCCCCGGCGGGTGGAAGAGCACGGGGGCCTCCCGGCGCAGCCGGGCGAGCACGTCGTACGGCACGCCGGCGGCGTACCGGGCCTGGTCTGTCAGGTCGAAGCCGCCGAGGACGGCGGGGAGATCGTGGGTCATCGGGATCCTCCTCGCGCGTCGTCAGCGGCTGTGCAGGAACTCCATCCCGTCGCCGGTCAGCAGCGCGCGGCTGGTACCGGCGAAGTCGGGCTCGGGCTGCGGGTCGAGGCGCCGCCACAGCTCCGCGAGCCGGTGCCGGGCCTCGGTGCAGACGATGTCGGCCAGCTGCTGTACGTCGGTGCCCTGGCCGGCGAGGTGGCTGGTGCGGGAGAGGACGGCGCACATCGTGAACAGTTCGGTGGCGACCCGGCTGATCTGGATGATCAGGTTCTCCTTGGCGAACAGGTCCGCGGGGTCCGGGTGCCGGCGTACGAGGTCCCAGCAGGTCTCCGCGAACCGCCGCACCTGCCGGGCCGCCTCCTGCAGATGGGCGCGGTTGGCGGTGGTGAGGTGGGCGCCGCCCATGGCGTCGGCGTCGAAGCCGAGGTCCGCCTCCAGTGAGTCGGCCTGGCCGTTGTACAGGCGGTTCAGCAGGAGGTGGGCGGTCTCGTTGTCGATCTGGAAGTCGACGTTGGCGACGATGCGGAGGCCGCGGGCGTCGCGGAAGGCCCGCTCCAGCGGGATCGGATCCGCGCCCCTGCGGCGCTTGCTGTGTTCGGTCTCGAAGCCCTCGCCGCCCATCAGGCTCATCGTCCGGTCGAGGGTGCGCCAGGCGTGCGTCGTGGTGATGTTCTTGGTGACGAGCTGCTCGAACCAGCGGTGCATGGGCTGGTCCCCCAGCAGGCACCACTGCACGACGGTCTCCAGGGCGAACACCTCGGCCATCGAGGTGGCGAGGATCCGCTGGATCTCGTCGTAGTCGCCCAGGTCGCGGCCGTCGATCCGGCGCCGCCGCGCGAAGTCCCGGGACCAGGCCAGGCAGTTGCGGGCAAGTGCGGTGGCCGGGCCGCCGACGCTCAGCACCCGGCCGACGAGCGCGACCGCGCCCACCAGGGGCGCCAGCTCCGGCTCCTCGACGGCCTTGAGCACGCGCTCCTTCGGCACGCGGATGTTGTCGAAGCGCAGCGCCGCGTTCGGCAGGCCCTTGCTGCCGAGGAATTGGATGGGGTGTACGACGCCGAAGCCGGGGTCGCTGGTCTCCACGAATGCGGCGGCGACGCTGCGTTCCCCGTTCTCCACCAGCGTCGCGGAGACGACGATCAGGTCGGTGATGGGCCCGTTGGCGGTGAACAGCTTCCGGCCGTTGATCACGTACCCGTCGCCGTCCTCGTCGGGGGTGACGGTCAGGCTGACGAACCGGTTGTTCTGGCCGCCCGGGTCGGTGTCGCCGAAGGCGCAGATGATGCCGTCCTTGACGCGCTCGCGCACGTACTCGCGCAGCGGCCCGCGCAGCACCGGCAGCAGCGCCTGCGCGCCCGCCGTGTTGCTCAGCCCGACCACCTGCGCGGCCGGCACCGACCGGCTCGCCACCTGCTCGATGAAGCGGAATACGGTGTAGTACGGCAGCTCGCGGCCGCCGACGTCCGCGGCCGCCAGCAGCTTGTGGTAGCCGCGCTCCTTGTACGCCTCGACCAGGTCGAGGGGGAACTCGCCGGTGCGGTCCAGCTCCCCGGCGTCGAGACTGCTCTCCAGGAAGGCGCGCACCTCCGCCACCAGGGCGTCGCCCACCCGCCGTTCTTCGGGGTCCTGTTCCGGGAACGGGTGCAGCAGGTCCCAGCGTAATTGTCCGGATTCCAGGCTGGTAAGAAAGTTCGGCGTCTCGGTCTTGAGGGAGTTGTCAATGTAACCGGTCTTCATGTCTATCCGGTGTACAAAATACCCCCCTTATTTCCAACCCCAGTTCACCCCCTACGGCACCGCAGTCCAGCGGGATTCTTCCGCGGGTAAAGCGAATTCCCGCATCATCGACGCCATGGCATTCCAAGAAGCAGCCTCGCCGCCGCCGAGCAGCACCCGCTGGTGGACCCTCGCCCTCGTCACCCTGGCGACGTCCATGCTCATGCTGGACCTGTCCGTCGTGAACGTGGCGCTGCCCAGCATCCGCGGGGACCTGGACGTGGCGAGCCTCTCCGACCTGCAGTGGGTCCTCGACGCGTACGCGCTGACCCTCGGCGTGTTCCTGCTCACCGGCGGCTCGCTGGCCGACCGCTTCGGCCGTAAGCGGATCTTCCTGGCCGGCTTCGGCGTCTTCTCGGTCTCGTCCCTGGTGTGCGGGGTGGCCTGGGACATGCTCAGCCTCAACCTGGCGCGCGGCGTGCAGGGCTTCGGCGCCGCGGTGCTGTTCGCGGTCGGTCCCGCGCTGATCGCGCAGGAGTTCCGCGGCAAGGAACGGGCCACGGCGCTCGGCGTCTTCGCCGGCGGCTACGGTGTGGCCATCGCCGCCGCGCCCCTGGTCGGCGGCGCGCTCACCCAGGGGGTGAGCTGGCGGTGGGTGTTCCTCCTCAACGTTCCGCTGGGCATCTTCGCCATCGTCACCGGCGCCTGGAAGATCCGCGACACGGGCGAGCGGCGCAACCACGGCGACGACTGGCTCGGCCTGATCAGCTTCTCGCTGTCCATGACCGCCCTGGTGTACGCGATTCTGCGCGGCAACGCGGAGGGCTGGACCAGCGGCCTGATCCTCGGCCTGTTCGCCGTGGCGGCCGTGCTGATGACCGCCTTCATCGCGATCGAACAGGCCCGCGGCGAGCGGGCGATGCTCGACCTGTCGCTGTTCCGTAACCGCAGCTTCAACGGCCTCGCCGCCGTGTCCGTGATCCTCATGGGCGCCGCCCTGGCCGCGATCTTCCTGGAGACCGCCTTCCTCCAGAACGAGCTGCACCACTCACCGCTGGAGACGGGCGTACGAATGCTGCCGCTGACGGCCGTGCTGATGCTGATGGGCGGCGTGGTCGGAGGCCTCACAGCGCGGGTGTCGCCGCGCTATCTGCTCGGCTTCGGGTCCGTCGCGGTCGCGGCGGGCATCGTGACCGTCCCGCTGATGCTGGACGACGGCAGCTCGTGGACGGCGCTGCTGCTGTCGTTCCTGCTGCTGGGGATCGGACTGGGCATCTTCAACCCGACCCGCGCGGCCATGGCCATCAATCTCGTGGAGCCGCGCAAGGCGGGCATGTCCAACGGGGCCAGCGAGACATTCCAGCAGATTGGCGTGGCGCTGGGCATCGCCATCTTTGGCGCTCTCTACGAGGCCCGGCTGACCAGCCACTTCGTCGATTCCGGCGTCGGGCGTGAACTGGGCGCCACCGCGCAGCACCTGGGCGAACCGCTCGCGGCGGGCGGCTCGCAGGTGGCCGCCGATGCGGTGCCGGGCGACGTGGCCGCGCGCGCCGTCGAGGCAGCGCACTCCGCGGCGGTGTCGGGTCTGACGGAGACATTCGCCATCGGGGCGGGCGTGATGGTGGTGGCCGCCGTGATCGGGTTCGCCTTTGTCAGCGGCAAGGACATGCATGAGAGCAGCGTGGTCGAGGCGGAGGGGCCGGCGCCCGTCCAGCCCGACGACGAGGCCGCCGAGACCGCGCTGCGGTGAGAGCGACGGTCAGGCCCTTCCGTCCGACAGGGCCAGGTCCGGGTGCAGGACCCGGGTCAGATCCGACCGCCGTGCGATCCGCAACTTGCGGTAGACGCGGGTGAGATGCTGCTCGACCGTGCTGACCGTCACGCACAGCTTCGCCCCGATCTGGCGGTTGCTGTATCCGCTGGCCGCCAGCACGGCGACCCGGTACTCGGCGTCGCTGAGCTGCGCCGGCCAGCTGCCGTCCGGCTCCTGGGGACCGCGGCCGGCCGGCTCGATGTGGGCCACGCCGGCCACCCCTCCGTCCGCCTCGGGCGGCAGCGTCCGCCCCGCCTCCGCGGCGCCACACTGGTGGGCGAGCTGGTGCGCGCTGCGCAGCAGCGTCCGCGCCTGGCCGTGCTCGCCCAGCGACCGGTGGGCCAGGCCGAGATCCGTCAGCGTGTGCGCCAGCTCAAGGCGGTCGTACGAGCCGGACAGCGCCGCCACGGCCTGCCGCAGCAACTCGACCCTGCGGCCGGGATCGCCCGCCGCGGCCAGCACGCGCAGGGTGACGGCACGCTCCCGCGTGTGCTCGGGCCGCAGCCTCCCGAACTGCTCCGCGGCCAGCCGGTGCGCCCATCGGCTCTCGCCGAGCCGCAGCAGGCTCTGCGCCGCGTCCGTCCGCCAGGGCAGCAGGGCGGGGACGTCCATGTGCCAGCGCTCCATGAGCGACCCGACCGTACGGAAGTCCGCGACCGCCGCGTGGAATCGCCCGGCCGCATGGTGCTGCCGCCCCCGCGCCTGCAGGTACAGCAGCCCCGGCGGGGTCCGTAGCAGAGCATCCGGCACCGGCGTCAGCAGCACCTCGGCCGCGTCCGCGGGTCTGTTCATGGCCCGGGTGGCGTTGAGCAGCGTGCTCAGCGGCAGGCCGACGACCACGCCCCAGCTGCGGGGCGGCAGCACCGAGAGGGCCGTACGCGCATGGGCCTCGGCCGACCGCAGGTCGCCGCGCCGCAGCGCGATCTCCGCGCGCAGCGCTTCGAACAGCGCGTGCCACGTCGGGGCGCGTCGCTTCCTGGCCGCCGCCAGCAGGGCGTCGCAGAACGGCTCGGCTACGGTGGGCCGGCCCGCCCAGATGAGGGTGAGGAGTGCGGCGGCTATCGGCGCCACGGTGCGCTCGTTGAGCCGGTGCCGGCGCAGGGCCTGCTGGGCTTGGGCGGCCTGCTCAGCCGGGGTCGCCGTGCCGGTCCCGGTGAGATCGGCCAGCAGGGCGCGGAATGGCTCGCCGAGCCGCGTCGAGGTCTCCAGCCAAGTCGGCTGCCGGTCGGGCTGCGGGTCGGGCTGCCGGTCGGGCTGCCGGTCGGGCTGCCGCAGCGCATCCCGCGCGGCCTCCACGTCACCGAACCACAGCAGCCAGCCGGCCAGTGCCAGCACGTCGGTACGGGCGAGCCGCCCGGCCCGGGCCGCCTCCGTCAGCTCCGGTACGTATCGCAGCACCAGCGCGGGTTCGCGCCGCCCCTCAGCCCGCATCAGCAGCGCCGTGGTCGCGGCGTGCTCCGCCCTGTCCGCGGGGCGCCGACCACTGATCCGCTGCCGGGCCGCCCGCAGGCAGGCCAGCGCACGCTCCACGTCATCGGCGGCGAGGGCGTGTTCAGCCGCCTCGTGCAGGATCGGCACGGCGCCGGGCACGTCCGCCGTCTCACTGTCCACCAGCTGGCGGGCGATCGCTGCGGCCGGGGCACCCGCCTCGTACAGCAGCCGCGCCGCCCGCGCCCGCAGGGCGGTGCGCTCGGGCGCGGGCAGACCGGCGAGCACCGCGGGCCCGGCCGCCGGATGCCGGAACGCACGCCCCGAGAGCACCCCGGCGGCATTCAGAACGTCGATCGCCCGCCGGGCCGTGCCCTCCTCAAGACCGGCCAACTCCCCCAGCAGCGCGGGGCTCACGGTCTCGCCCAACACGGCGAGACCGCGGGCCGCCACCGGCACCGCCGGATCGCAGCGATAGAGGCACCGCTGCAGTGCCTCGCCGAACGCCGTCCCGGCGCCAGGGGGTTGCGCCGTCCCGGCACCGCCCGAGCCGAGGAAGTCGGCGACCAGCCCCTGCAGCAGCACCGGATTGCCACCGGTGAGCTCGTGGTACTGCAGCGCGAGCCGCTCCAAGTGCTGCTGCGCCAGCAGCTCCCGTACGCCTTGTGGCGACAGCTGCGCCAGCTCCAGGACATGCGTCCGCGGCTCCTGGTGCAGCCCGGCGGCCACCCGCGGCACGGTCGGGGCCGCGTGCGCGGACTCCGCGAGCACGATCAGCACACGGCTTCGGCGCAGCTTGCGTACGAACGCCGACAGGCACTCCAGCGAGCCCACATCGGCATCCTGCGCGTCATCGATGCTGATGAGCAGCGGACCGGGTGCCTGCTCCGCCACGTCCAGCAGCGCCTGGGACAAGCCGTTCAGCGCGTACGCGGTGACCCGGTCGTCGACCCCGCGCTCCGTACCGAACGCGGCCCTCTCCGCGCCCTCCTCCAGCAGCCGCGCAACGTGCTCCGCCCTGCCCGGCGGGAGCTCGGCGCCGCGCAGGAGCTGCCCCAGGACCCCGAGCGGTACGGCCCGCTCCGCCCGCGCGGCAGCGGCGCTCAGCCGGCCCGCCCCGGACGCCCTCGCCTCCTCGGCGAAGGTGCGCAGCAACTCGCTCTTCCCACTCCCCACGGGCCCGCTGACCAGGACGACCCGGCCACCACCCGACTCCCCCGCCTCCCGGAACAGCCGATGGAGGCGCGCAAGCTGCTCGGCTCTCTCCAGCAACATCCTGCGACCATAGAGAGGTGGGCTAGTAGCGCACTTGGACGTCGGTGGCATGGCAGCGGCCGCCGCTGCCAAGCCGCTGCCGGCTGCTATCGATGCTGCTCCGTGTAATGCGCGCGCAGCAGATCGGCGCCCCAGTCGTGGCGGATGTGCCGCCAGACGGAATGCGCGTGATTGCCGCCATCCTGGGTGTTGTCGTACTCGATGAGGAAGTCCGGGCCCCGGACGCAGTAATAGTGCCGCTCGCCCGGCGCCAGCCCGCCGGCCCAGGCAAAAGAGAGCGTGTCCAGCCCCTGCGCCACGGCGTCGGCCCAGCATTCCTCCGCATACGCGGCGGGCGCACGGTCAAGGTAGCGGCGCACCAGGCGCTCCACCAGCCGCTGCTGGCCCGGCGCCATGTCCGCGTACGGCAGGCCGCCCGGCAGCAGTCCCGGGTCGGCGAACGGATCGGCGCGGGTCAGGATGTCATCCGGCGGCTCGGTCGCGAAGAGCGCCTTCGCCTGAAGTCCGGCGTCCAGGTCCGTGACCAGCTCCCGCGCCAGATCCTCCTCCGGCCCCAGCAGCCGCCGCCCGGCCTGCGGCCCGTCCCCGAGCCGCGCCGGCTCCGCGCCGATGAAGTGCGGGGTCACCCGGATTCCGCCCGCCGTGATCAGGACATGCACGGCGAGATGGTGCCCATTCATCCGCCAGCCCCACGGACCGTCGCCATCCGGATCCCCCAGCAGCCGCACCCAGTACCGGTCCGCCCCGCCGGCGCCGAGGATCCCGCGCCGATACCGCTCCACCTCAATCGCCCCACGCGCGAGCTCGGCCCCGGGCACGCTGTGCGCCGCCCCCAGCACGGCATCGACGGCCTCACGCTGCGCACGATCGAGCCCTTCGGTCGACAGCCCGGGCCGCGCCCCCGGCAGATACGTCCACTCCCGCCACTCCGGCGCATCCAGCCGCCCGGGCCCCGCACGCAGCTCCCGCACCTGCTCCGGCTCCAGCACGTCCAACAGCCCCCGCACGGCCTCCCGCATCTCCGCGGCAGTCTCCTCATGCAATCCGCTCACCATCGCGCTCCCTCCCCAGGGATCCGTTGTTAGCCTATGCCGATGGACGAGGTGTTGGACGAGGGCCCCTTCTTTCACGGCACAAAGGCCAAGCTACAAGTCGGTGACCATCTCACCGCCGGTTTCCGCTCCAATTACCGGCCGGAAATCGTAATGAACCACATCTACTTCACCGCATTGCGCGACGGCGCAGGCCTCGCCGCCGAACTCGCCACCGGCGACGGCGAACCGCGCGTTTACGTGGTCGAACCAACCGGCGCCTTCGAGAACGACCCCAACGTCACCGACAAGAAATTCCCAGGCAACCCCACCCGCTCCTACCGCAGCACGGCCCCCCTCCAGATCACCGGCGAGATCACCGACTGGACCCGCCAGACCCCCGAGGCTCTCCAACTCTGGCGCGACCGCCTGACCGCCATCCGCCAGGACGACGGCGCCGAGATCATCAACTGAGGGTCCGTGAGCGCGGCTCGAAGCAATGGCATCCGAACGGGGCCATCGGCGCCGCCGTCGCCGCCCGCAATAACCTGACGCCGAGCCGCGTACGGGGCGTGACCTCAGGTGGTGAAGGGACCGCCGTTGCCGAAGACCAGGTCGGCGAAGCGTTCGCCGATGTGCTGGTGGGTGGCTGGGTCGGGGTGGAGTTCGTCGGGGAGGGGGCGTTCCGCGTAGTCGGACGCGCTGTAGAGGTCGAGGCCGTTGAGGTAGTGGAGGTTCGGGTCGGTGGTGGCGCGCTGGTGGACGATGCGGGCGAGTTCGTCTCGGATCACGGTCAGCGTCAGCTTCCCGGCGGCGGTCTCCGCGGGGTCGCCGGTGCTCATGAAGCGCATCCGTCCCTCGCTCATCGCGCTGACGTCCGGGGCGGCGGGCCCCGGGGTGTTCTCGTGGATGGCGCAGTAGATGGGGGACGCGACCAGCAGCGGGGTGGTGGGGTGGCCGTCGCGGATGGTGTCGAGGAAGCCGTGGACGGCCGGGCCGAAGGCGCGTAGCCGCATCAGGTCGGCGTTGACGACATTGATGCCGATCTTGAGGCTGATCAGGTCGGCGGGAGTGTCGCGGATCGTGCGGGCGGTGAACGGGTCGAGCAGCGCGCTGCCGCCGAATCCCAGGTTCACCAGCCCCACCTTGCCCAGGGTCGCGGCGACGGCGGGCCAGGTCCCGGTCGGGGTGGCGGCGTTGGAGCCGTGGCTGATGGAGCTGCCGTGGTGCACCCAGACCTTGCGGTCATTCGGCGGCGCGGTCTGGACGGGAGCGTTGGTGCGCAGGCCGGCCAGCAGGGCGGTCTCGTCATGCGGCAGCCAGATCTCGATGTCCTTGTCATGGCCGGGCAGGCCGCTGAACCGCAGCGTCTCCACCGGCCCCGGCCGGGTCTCCGCGGTCCCGGCGACCATGTCGATGGTGAGTACGTCGCCGTCCGTCACGCTCTCCCGGCCCGCGAGCTGCCCGTCGACGAGAAGCTCGTACACCCCATCGGCCCGCAGCGGCGCTCCGGCGTAGACGCGCTTGGTCGCCACGACGTCCAGCTCGACGGCGGTGGCCGCGCTACGGATCACCATCCGTACGCCGGAGGGCTGCGACTCGGCCATCGCCAGCTGGCCGTCGGGGATCTGCCGGCGCGCGAACGCGGGCAGCCGGTGGGGCAGCGCGCCGCGTTCGGTGTGCTCCAGGTCGAGGGCGCCGAGCAGGAGGTCGGCGGTGATGGGGGTGGTGGTCCAGTCGTGCTCGGTGCGCATTTCGGTCTCTTTGCTCGGAATCATACCTAACAGCATTATAGATTTACCTAATGTGATTAGGCAAGGGTTTCGGCCAGCCAGTCATGGATGGTTCTCCTTGCGCTACTCGCGCGGGCGCAGTCTCGCGTTCGGGAGCACCGGCGCCGGCAGCGGTGGGAGCTGGCCGGGCGGGAACTCGCCGAACAGGGCGGGCTTGCCGTCGTCGAGCGGGTCGATGGGCTCGAAGCCGAGTTCGGCCTGGTAGCGGCGCCGGTACTCGGCGATTTCGTCGTGGCTGCGGCCGATGAAGTTCCACCACATCACGATCTGCTCCCCCAGCGGGATCCCGCCCAGCAGGATGACGCGGGCTTCCGTATCACCCGCGGTGATGGCCAGGGTCTCGGATCCGGGAGGGACGTAGGCGAGTGATCGGTGGTCGACGGCGGCCGAGTTCACCGTGACCTCGCCCGTCTCGGCGAGGACGGCGTGCTCGAAGTCGGTCCGTACGGTGAAGCGAGCTGTGGCGCCGGGCTCGACGACGAGTTCGGCGCCGAGCAGGTCCGGTGTCCGCGTGTCGACCGGGGACGCCGAGCCGAGGAGCTCGCCGATGAATACGCGCGCGGTGACGCCGGGAAGCGACACCGGCTCCGGTGCGTAATGCACGAACGCGTTCTCGCTGAATCGCGTCTCGTCCGGCAGCGCGTACCAGAGCTGCACGCCGTGCAGCGTGCTCACCGCGGGGTCGCTGAGCTCCTGATGGGTGATGCCGCGGCCGGCGATCATCAGGTTGAGCTCTCCCGGCACGACCGGCGCCGCGTTGCCGCCGGAGTCGAGGTGCCCGACGTGCCCGGCGAAAAGCCAGGACACCGTCGCGAGGCCGGTGTGCGGATGCCGCGGCATCTGCATCCCACCGGTCTCGGATACGTCGTCGGGGCCGAAGTGATCCAGGAAGCACCACGACCCGACCAGCGACCTGCGCCGCTGCGGGAGGGTCCGGCGCACGGTCGTGGCGCGCACGCCGCCGAGCGGCACCAGGCGCGGCGTGAGGATCTCCACCTCCGTCTCAAGGTTCGTCATCGAATGATCTTTCCTTCCGCGTCGCGCGGACGCACCGGATGGCCGCTGAGAATCGAGATGCGGTTGAAGGCGTTGATGGTGACCGCCACCCACTCGGCAGCGACGAACGCCTCCTCGCCGAGAGCCACTCGGGCGCCGGCGAGATCGGCGTCCGACTCATCGGTGATGGGGAGCGCCGTGACCGCTTCGGCCACGGCGAGCACCGCCCGCTGCCGTTCGTCGAACAGCCGGGTCTCCCGCCACGCCGACAGCAGGTCCAGCTTCTGCTGCGCTATCCCCGCCTCGCGTATCGCCGACGAGAACGCCGACGCGGCCTGCCACGCCTCGGGCATGACCTTGTCCAGATACGGACGGCTCACCGTTTCCACTTCCGCGGACGTCACTTGGACAGGAAGTCACGCAGCGCGGCGTTCACTTCGTCCGCGTGGGTCCAGAGGAGGCCGTGCGGGGCTCCTTCGATCTCGACGTATGTGGCCTCGGGGAATGCCTTGTGGAATCGCCGCGCGGTGGCGTCGACCGGAAGGATGTTGTCCTTCGTCCCGTGCAGGATCAGCGCGGGCTTGCCGCTCGCGCGGACCGCCTCGACATCGCTCCGGAAGTCCTCGATCCATGCCGGGACGACGGCGTACGCGGCCACCGGTGCGCTGCCGATCGCGACATTCCAGCTGCCGGTCACGACCTCCTGGCTGATACGGGTGCCGAGGTTCTCGTCGAGGTTGTAGAAGTCCTTGTAGAACTGCGTGAACCACGCGTACCGGTCGCCCTTGGCGGCGGTGGCGATTCCGTCGAAGACCGACCGCGGCACGCCTTCGGGATTGTCGTCGCGGGCGACGAGGAACGGTTCGAGCGAGGCGAGAAAGGCGAGCTTCGCGACGCGCTCGTGGCCGTGGCGGCTGACGTAGCGGGCGAGTTCGCCGGTGCCCATGGAGAAGCCGACGAGCACGACGTCCGTAAGGTCGAGGGTTTCGAGGACCGTGTTCAGGTCGGCGGCGAAGGTGTCGTAGTCGTATCCGGTGCCCACCTTCGAGGACTGGCCGAAGCCGCGCCGGTCGTACGTGATGACCCGGTAGCCCTGGTCCAGCAGCTCTCGCGTCTGGCGCTCCCAGCTGTGCCCGTTGAGCGGATATCCGTGGATCAGGACGACCGGCTGACCCGAACCCTGGTCCTCGTAATACAGCTCGACCGGCGTGCTGTTCTCGGTGTCCACTGTGATGTAACCCATTATTCTCTACCTTTCCTTACCGGACTTCTCTTCAGGCCGAAGCCTGTTCCACCGTGCTTACGACAGTAATTCGGCCCCCGTCGCCGGGATCTGGGTCGGGAATGACTGTCTCCGGGTCTACGAGGTAGACCTCGTGGCCGTCCAGCGTGAGCCGACGCGTGACCTCCAGGACCATGCGCCTGGCCACGTCGTCGATCGAATAGACCATCGTGAGGTCGACGGCCACCCTGGTCTCCTGAAACGCGGAGTCCACGGCCTCGCGAACGACTCTCTCGGCACCGGCGAAGCCGATCCCGCCTTGCAGTTGGAGGACCCGCAGCGCGTCAGGACCGCTGCCGACGACATGGTTGGAGCGCACGACCGCGCGCGCGGCGGCTGGGACGCCCATCAGATGCAGACCCATGTCGGATGAGAATCGCTCGAAGAGCGACACCCCGCGCACACTGTTCCCGTGCGGATCGAGGCGCGGCGAGAAGGTGGCGATGCCGATCTGGCCTGGGAGCGCGCCGATGAGCCCCCCGGCCACGCCGCTCTTCGCGGGAATTCCGACCTGGGTCGCCCAGTCCCCGGCCGCGTCGTACATTCCGCAGGTGAACATGACGCTCAGCACCTGCCGCACCACCGGTTCAGGGATCACTCGGACACCCGAGAGCGGATTCACCCCGCGATTGGCGAGCGTCGCGGCCATCATGGCCAGATCTCGCGCGGTGACGAGCACGGAGCACTGGCGGGTGTAGCCCTCGACCACGGACGTCGGGTCCTCGGTGAGGATGTTGTGGCTGCGGAGCATGTTGGCAATGGCGAGATTGCGATGCGCGTGCTCCATCTCCGATACGCACACCGCCTCGTCCGTCCTCAGCCGGCGGCCGGCGAAGGCCGACAGTCCGTCGACTACCCGCTCGACACGCTCCGCCGGTTTCAGATCCTCCGCCCCGGCCAGCGAGTGCGTGGTGATCGCGCCCGCGTTGATCATTGGGTTACGGGGACGCCCGGTCTCGCTTTCCAGGGAGATCTCGTTGAACGCCTCACCCGATGGTTCGACGCCGACCTTGGCGAGCACGGGGTCGAATCCTCGATCCGCCAGCGCAAGGGCGTACGCGAACGGCTTGGAGATCGACTGGATCGTGAATTCCGTATCGATGTCACCGGCACCGTAGACCTCCCCCTGCACCGTGGCGAAGACCGCGCCCAGAAGCTCGGGGTCCGCCGCCGCAAGCTCGGGGATGTATCCCGCCAGCTCGCCCGACGTATCCGCCACCGTATCTCCGAGCACCTCGGCCAGGTAGTCGGGAATGACTGACCGCATGCGCCCTCCTCAGCTCTGCGTTGCGCGTCTGACCAGCGCAAAGTCGGACGGTGTCGGCTGGCGGAACATGCCACCGTTCGCGACGAATTCATCGCCGTGCTTCTTCAGGTGGCGGGCGAACAGCGGGCACACGGGCACGACGGTGAGGTTCTTACGAATGCTGTCATCGAGCGCCTCCCGTACCAGCAGACCGGCCAGCCCACGGCCACCGAATTCTTGGTCGATCTCGGTGTGGAAAAAGATCCGCTCCTCGCCTACGCCGGGATTGTCGACGAATTGGGCCCTGCCGATCGGAGGTCCGTCGCCGAGGTTCACGGTGTAGGCATGGATCGGGCCGGTGACATCCAGCGTGACCGTAACGGATGCGCCGGTGTTGTCGATCAATTCTTGCGTCATCAGGCTCCACTTTCGTAACAGCGATTGGGGAAGGGGCGCCATCAGTCCGAAGGCTTTCGGCCGCAGGGCCCCGCATGCGTCCGGGCTCGAATGTCACGGTGATCAACTGACCCTCGTACGCCTTCTTCTCGGTTCCCCGGCTCATATCGGCCTCCGTCGCTGCCGTGTCCGGCTGTTTCAGTCGCTGACGTTGCTGCGGGACTGGTACAGCAGGTCCTGGTATTCGGGATGCCGGGCAATCCATCCGGCGAAGAACGGACAGGTCGCCAGCACCCGCAGATTGGCGGCGCGTGCCTCGTCGAGGGCGGTGCGAGCCAGTGCGCCGCCGACCCCCTTGCCCTCGTATTCCGGCAAGACCTCGGTGTGCACGAATGCGATGAGTTCCGTCGTACGCAGGTATTCCGCGACGCCGGCGACCTTGGACTCCCCGCCGACCCGGGCCTCGTATCGCTTGGATTCCGGAGCGTCACTCACTTCGACTGCCACGTGTCCTCCATGGGACTTCGCGCGGGGTTTTTCTTCACGCTAACCCGCTTAAGTTGATGCATCAACTGGAGCAGTGCAACGGCAAGGTCAGGCTGCGTCACCAGCGGGTGTGGCCAGCAGCTGCATTTCCCAGGCAAAGGCCACGCCCGAGGCGCCGCCATGCTGGGCCTGGACCTCCGCCGCGCCCGGCACGGTCTTCTCGCGGGCCCAGTCGCGCTGCCACTCCCCCATCACGGCCATCCAGGTGATCGGCACCACGCCCGCCTGCACCATGCGCCGCACCGCCATGTCGTGGGCCTCCTTCGAGACGCCGCCCGAGGCGTCGGTCACGGCGAAGACGTCGAAGCCCTCGCCCGCCGCCTGTATGGCGGGCATCGCCAGGCAGATCTCGGTCCAGAGGCCGGCGAGGATCAGCTTCTTGCGTCCGGTCGCCTTGACGGCGTCCACCACCCGCTGGTCCTGCCAGGTGTTGATGAAGGTCCTGTTGATCGGCTTCTGCTCCGGGAAGACGTCCTGCACGCCCTGGATGAGCAGGCCGCCGCGCTCCTCCAGGACCGTGGTCAGAATGGTCGGGACGTCGAACACCTTGGCGGCCTTGGCGAGTCCGACGACGTTGTTGACCACCATCGTCGGCTCGTGGCTGTTGAGGTTGGCGACCTGGAACGGCTGGTGGTCGATCAGTACGAGAACGCTCTCCTCGGGCGTCAGCAGCGCGTCGAGTCCGGCCTTGTTCTCGGTGCTCATGGGGATTCCCTCTCTGGCGCATTTGGTTGATGCGTCACCTACATTAGGCGGAGGTTGTTGAAGCGTCAACTAGATCCCTGGAGGGGCGACTTCCGGGCACCTGCCCGACGGACGGACACCCCGTCCGAGCGGCGCCGTTACCCTCGGTTCATGAACGCAACGCCGCGCTGGCTGACGTCGGACCAGAGAGCCGCCTGGGACGGCTTCATCCGCATGCAGGAGCAGCTCATCGGACGGCTGTCCCGCCGCGTCCAGGCCGACTCCGGGATGTCCGCCGCCGACTACACCGTCTTGGTCAAACTCACCGAGACCGGCGACGGGCGACTGCGCTTCATGGACCTGGTGAAGCTGGCGGGTTGGGAGAAAAGCCGGATGTCACACCAGGTCGCACGGATGACGAAACGCGGCCTTGTCGCCAAGGAGGACTGCCCCGACGACGGCCGCGGCGCCTTCATCGTCGCCACCACGGCCGGCTACCAGGCGATCCAGGACGCCGCACCCATGCACGTCGAACACGTCCGCCGCCTGTTCATCGACGCCCTCCCCCCGGACGACCTCGACGCGGCCGCCCGGATCTTCAACCGAGTCCTCGCCCATATGGAGAAGCAGCCCGACTGACCGACCGGCCAGCGCCCCCCAAGGCTGGCCGGCGGTCGGCAGGAACTCCCGGTCGGCCCGGGCCACCAGGCGTATCAAGGTCAGATTGCCTTCACCCCCTCCGGTTCCACGTCCGCTTCGGCTCCGGCAGCCTGGGGTGCTGAGCGCAGCGCCAGGAGTGAGGCGGCTGCGCCAAGTGCGGCCAGGATGGCGGCGCCGGTGAAGGCCGCCGAGAAGCCGTTGGTCAGGGCCTCCGGGTCACCCAGTTCGCGGGCGCCGTACGACGCCGCCACCGCGGTCATCGCCGCCAGGCCGAGCGCGGAGCCGACCTGATAGCTGGTGTTGACGATGCCTGAGGCCAGGCCGCCTTCCTCGGGGCGGGCGCTGGAGAGGGCGGTGCCCAGTGACGGGATGAAGGCGAGCGACATGCCGATGGCGGCCAGCAGCGAGGCGGGCAGGACGTCCACCCAGAAGCTGCCGTCGGAGCGGGCGAGCGACAGCCAGAGCATGCCGCCGGCGAGGGCCAGCAGGCCGGTGACGATCAGCGGCTTGGGGCCGTACCGGCCGATCAGCCGTGGCGCCAGCACGATCATCATGATCATGATGGCGATCGTCATCGGCAGCAGGGCGGAGCCGGAGGCGAAGGCGCCCAGGCCCAGGACCTGCTGGAGGTAGAGGTTCAGGAAGAACCACATCGGGATCCAGGCGGCGGCCATCAGGAGTTGGGCGAGGTTGGCGCCGGCCAGGTTCGGGGTGCGGAAGATGCCCAGGCGTACGAGTGGTTCGCGCCGCTTGGCCTGGATCGCTATGAAGGCCGCGATCAGTGCCGAGCCGGCCAGCAGCACCAGCCAGGTCTCGGCCGAGCCCCAGCCGGTCTCGGGTGCGCGGACGATGGCGTACACGGCCGTGGCCAGGCCGGCGGTGACGGTGAGCGCGCCCGCGAGGTCGAGTGAGCCGCGACGGGCGGGGGCCGAGGGCATGACGGCCGGGGTGAAGGCCAGGACGAGGGCGGCGACGGGGATGTTGATGTAGAACACCCAGGGCCAGCTGGCGTACTCGGTGATGAGCCCGCCGAGGAAGACTCCGGCGGTGCCACCCGCGGGGGCGGCCGCCCCGTACAGGGCCAGCGCCTTCGTCAGCTCCTGCGGCCGGGCGCCGAAGAGCATCATCAGGAGGGTCAGCGCGGACGGCGCGATGAGCGCCGCGCCGACGCCCTGGAGCCCGCGCCCGGCCAGCTCGACCCAGACCTCGCCGGCCAGCCCCGCGACGAGGGACCCGGCGGCCAGCACCGCCCAGCCGGCGACGAACAGCCGCTTGGCGCCGAGCAGATCGGAGAGCCGGCCGCCGAGGAGGAGCAGGCCGCCGAAGGCGATGACGTAGGCGTTGAAGACCCAGGAGAGGTTCTCCTGGGAGAAGCCCAGTTCGGCCTGCATCTTGGGGAGGGCTACGCCGATGATCGACGTATCCATGATCACCATGAATTGGGCCAGGGCGATGAGGGCGAGCGCCGTCCAGCGGCGTGGGTTCGGGGGTGCGGTTGGGGATGACATTCTGGGGCCTCCTATACCGGGTGGGGGTATCTGCTTGCGACCGATGAGCAAAATACCCCCTGGGGGTATTCCCGCCAAGGGGGTGATCCGACAAGAAGTTGCGCCTGGCGCGCTTGCACTGGTGATACCCCCTGGGGGTATCCTGTCGGCGCAAGGCACGGTCCGCCCGGGTGGCGGCCTGCCGCACTACATCCGCTTGCCCAGGAGGAAGTCATGAGCGAGAGCCAGTCCTGCTGCACCCCCGACGGAAGCTGCGGGGGCGGCGGCACCGCCACCACCGTCGCCGCGCCCGCGACGCAGACCACCACCGTCTTCACCGTCAGCGGCATGACCTGCGGCCATTGCGAGGCATCCGTCGCCGAGGAGATCTCCGCCCTGCCCGGCGTGACCGCCGTGAAGGCCGACGCCGCCAGCGGAAAGGTTTCCGTCGACGCCGCCGAGAGCCTCGACGAGGAAGCCGTGCGCGCCGCTGTCGACGAGGCGGGCTACGAGCTCGTCGGCCGGGCCTGAGCCGACAGCCCAGGGTCCGGGCGGCAGGCGCGCCTCAGCCGCCCGGACCCTGCTGCGTCCAGCGTTACGGCGTCAAAGCGAGGCGCTTCGTGAAGGACTTGCCGCCGTCCTTGGACTCGTAGACGCCGTCCTGGCTTGCCGCCAGGACGCGGTTCTCGTCGATGGCCGTGAGCGGAGCTTCAGCTTCATGGGGAGTTCCATTGCGGGAGGCGTACGACCGGGCCCCGAACCCGCAGAGGGCAGGACCCGGTTCGTACGTGACGGAAGGGGTGTCGGGTCAGGCCTCGTCGAGGAACTGCTGGAACTTCTTCACCTCGGCCGACTGGCCCGTGATGACCGCCCCGGCGAGCTTCTTCGCGGCGGCGTTCCTGCCGTCCTTCCGCTCCGTCTTCGCCATCTCGATGGCGCCCTTGTGGTGCTCGATCATCATCTCGGCGAAGGCCTTGTCGAAGGCCGCGCCCTTGGAGTTCTCGAGCTTCTTCATGTCCGCGTCTGAAATCATCCCGGACATCCCGTGATCCATGCCGTGCTCCCCGCCCTCCATCTTGGTGGGCTTGCCCCAGGACTTCAGCCAGCCGGTCATGGTCTTGATCTCCGGGTCCTGGGCCTTCTCGATCTGGCCGGCCAGGTCCTTGATCTGCTGCGACTCGGCCCGGCCGTCGGCCAGCTTCGCCATCTCCAGCGCCTGCTCGTGGTGCGGGATCATGCTCTGCGCGAAGGTGACGTCGGCGTCGTTGAACTCGCCGGTCCTCTTGCCCGCGTTCCCGCCGGCCTCCTCGGGCGCCGACGAGCTCTTCTTGCCGCCGCCGTGGTCCATCCCGGACATGTCGTCGCCGTCGTCGCCGCAGGCGGCGAGGAGCAGGGCGCCGGCGGCGAAGACGCCGATCGCGGCCAGGCGGCGGTTACGGGCGCGCCCGAAGGCGCGGGGGGTGATGCTCATGATGGATTGCCTCGTTCTTTCTCTCCTACGGATCTGGGCACGGGTCACCGCACCGGCGCCGCGGGCGAGCGCTGAGCGCGCGCCATGGGGCGGGGCGGTGTGACGTCGGCCTAGGTCCGTAGCACCGAGAGAAGGGACAGATCCGGTGGGCGAGGCGGCGGGGAGTTGGGCCGCGGGGCGGCAGCGGCGTGGGCCGGCCAGTTCACCGGGCGGTGGCCGCTGCGGGCGAAGGCGGCGCGCAGCAGGGCGACGAAGGCCCAGGTGCCGAGGATGGCGAGGCAGACGGATGCCATGTCCATACCGGTGGCCAGGCCGATCGCTTTCGAGCCGCCGCCCTGGTCGTGGTGGCCGGCCTCGGGAGTGGCCGGTGCCATGTGATGCGAGGTGTGCATCGACGAGCTCATCCCCTGCGCCGACGCGCCGTCCGGATGCCCCGACGTATGCATCACCGTCACCCCGAGCGCGAGCACGGCGACGAACAGGAGGCGTCCGATGACGCCACCCATGCGCGACCAGCCGTTGCCCACGATCCCGATCTCCTCTCACGGGCGAGCGTACCCGCTGCTTCCACTAAGCTGCTTGGCAGTAGCGTACGCAACGTGGTACCTGCTCCGCATGCCGGCCAGGAGGGGAACGATCGTGCGAAAGCTGGGTGAGCTCGAGGCGGAGATCATGCACCGCCTGTGGGCCTGGGGCCGGCCGGCGACCGCGCGCGATGTGCTCATCGACCTCAACAAGCAGCGGCCGGTCGCGTACAGCACGGTCAAGACCGTCGCCGACATCCTCCACCGCAAGGGGCTCCTGCGGCGGGAGAAGGAAAGCCGGGCCTGGGTGTACGAGCCGACGCTCACCCGGCAGGAGTACACGGCGGCGCTGATGCAGGAGGCCCTCGACAGCAATCCCGACCCTGCCGGCGCCCTCGTCAGCTTCGTCGAACAGATCTCGCCTGAAGAGGTGGAGGCCCTGCGCTCCGCGCTGCGCGCTGCGAAACGCCGGAGCGGCTCGTGATGGCGGCGCTCGTACTGGCCGCGTACGCCGCCCTCGCCGGAGCCGCGGCGCCGTACGCGCTGGCGCGGGCGCGGTGGGCGCACCGTATGCCCAAGGTGGCCGTCCTCGCCTGGCAGGGGCTGATGGCGACCTTCGTGGTGTCGACGGCGCTGGCCGTGCATCGCCTGGTGCTCGCCGAACAGCATGTGCACGGCGGGCTCGTCGGCCTGCTCCACCTGTGCGGCGTGCCCGCGGCGGGTGCCGGGCGCGGGGACATGACGCCGACGGTGGCGGATGCCGCTCTGCTGCTGCCACCGCTCCTCGTCGCCCTGCTTCCGGCCGCGTGGCTGCTGCGCGCGATCGGGCGCGGCGGGCGCGGCGGCGGCATGTGGTGCTGCTCGCCCTCGTCGGGCGTGCGGCTCCGGAGTACGACGCCACGGTGCTGGATCATGACGCCGCCGCCGTCTATTGCCTGCCCGGGCGCGCGCGGCGCGTCGTCGTGACCCGGGGTGCGCTGGAGGTGCTCACCGAGGAGCAGCTGCGCGCCGTACTCGATCATGAGCGCGCGCACATCGCCGGGCGGCACCATCTCGCGCTGGCCGCGGCCGAGGGGTTCGGGCGGGCATTCAGGGGTCTGCCGCTGGCACGACTCGGGCGCGAGCAGACGGCGCTGCTCCTGGAGATGGCCGCGGACGACCGGGCGCTGCGCCGCCACCGGCGCGATGATCTGGCCACCGCCATGTGTGAGGTCGCCGCTGGCCAGACCCCGCAGGCTGCCCTCGGCTCCGGCGGTCCTGGCGCAGTGATCCGGCTGCGCCGTATCCTCACCCCGGCCGCCGCACCCCGCCGGGCCACCGGCGTCGCCCTGATCCTCGCCTCGCTCACGGCACCAGCGCTGCCGCTGCTGCTGGCCTGCTGCCCGCCGGTCGGCTGAGGGCTGCCCGCCTGTCCGCTGACGGCTCGCGCCGCGCCTACGTACCGAAGGGGGCTGCGGGATGGGCGGCGCCGGGAAAGCTCAGGTCCGCAGGGTCATCGGGTGGTCGCTGGCGGGCGCGATGGACGCGAAGCCGCGGGCCGGCGCGGGCGCTTCGGCAGCAGCAAGGCGGCTGCCAGACCGCCGAGGATGACGACGGCGAGGCCACCGACCATGGCGTCGGCCATGCCGGAGGTGAAGGCGTGGCGGGTGGCGGCGGCGAGTTCGGCGCCGGGCTGTCCGCCGATGTCTTCGGCGATGCGCTGGGCGCCGGTGGCAGAGGCGCGTACGGCGTCGGCCGCCTCCGCGGGCAGCCCGTCCGCGGCCTTGCCGGCCTCGCTGCGATAGGTGGTGTTGAAGATGCTGCCGAGGATCGCGATGCCGAGGACGCCGCCCAGCTCGCGGGTGATGTCGTTGAGGGCCGAGGCCACGCCCTGTTTCGCGGGCGGTAGGGCGGCGACGATGGCGTCGGTGGCGGGAGTCGCGGCGAAGGCGATGCCGGCGCCCATCAGTACGGCCCCGATGCCGATCGGGGCGTATCCGGAACCGGTGTCGAGGGTCGCCATCAAGCCGAGTCCGCCGGCGATCAGCGCCATCCCGAGGCCGACGACCGGCCGCATCCCGAAACGCTCGGCGAGCCGCGGCGCCGGTGGCGAGAACACCATCGCACCCAGCGCGAGCGGCATCATCGCCAGCCCGGCCTCGAACGGCGAATAGCCCAGGATCTCCTGCAAATACTGCAGCCCGAGGAAGAAAAAGCCGAACATCGCCAGCGACTCGGCGGTGATGACCAGCGCCCCGGCGGACAGCCCGCGCAGCCGGAACATCCGCGGGTCCAGCAGCGGATGGCGGCGGCGCAGCTCCCACGGCACGAAGGCGGCCAGCGCCAGCACCCCCACCACGAATCCCGCCACGACGGCCCCCGCGCCCCAGCCGAGCTCCGGCCCCTCGACGATGGCGAAGACCAGCGCCCCGACGCCGACCACGGACAGCAGGCTGCCGCCCGCGTCGAACGGCGCCGCGTGCGGATCCTTCGATGCCGGAGCCCACACCACTACCCCCACCAGGGCCGCGATGGTGAGCACGATGTTGAGTACGAAGACCGACCGCCACGAGTACGCCTCCAGCAGCCCGCCGGCGATCAGCACGGCCGCCATGGCGCCGCCGACGGTGACCCCGGACCAGACCCCGATGGCCCTGCCGCGCTCCTCCGGCGGAAAGACGTGCGTGATGATCGACAGGGTCATCGGCATGACCAGCGCCGCGCCCACGCCCGCCGCCGCGCGCAGCACGATCACCCAGCCCACGTCGTCGGCGAAGACGATGCCCGCCGATGCCGCCCCGAAGAGCACCAGTCCGGCGAGCAGGACGCCCTTGCGTCCGTGGCGATCCCCCAGCGCCCCGCCGGGCAGCAGCAGCCCGGCGAAGACCACGCCGTAGGCATTCACGATCCACTGCAGCTCGGACTCGCTGGCGTCCAGATCCCGCGCGATGTCGGGTACGGCCACCATCAGCGACGTCATCATGCCGACCACCACGGCCAGCGCAAGGCACATCACGGCCAGCACCGTCGTGCGTCGCCCGCCGGTCATGCCCACCACCCCATTCAAACGATCGATTGAATCACTCGTTTCAGTAGAGCACGGTTGCTTGCCCGGATTCAAGCGGTCGTTTTAAATGGGCGTATGGCGCGCAAGAACGAGATCCCCGCAGACACCAAGGACCGCATCCTCGACGCGGCGATCCGACTCTTCGGCGAGCGCGGGTACGCGGCCACGTCACTGCGCGCCGTGACGGAGGCAGCCCAGGCCAACATCGCCGCGGTCAACTACCACTTCGGCTCCAAGGACGGCCTGCTGCGCGCCGTCGTCGGGCGGACCATGGCCCCGGTGAACGCCGAACGGGAGCGGCTGCTCGACCAGTTGACGGCGAAGGGCGCCAAGCCCGGCGTGGATGAGCTGGTGCGGGCGTTCGTGGAGACGGGTGCGCATGTCGTACGGCGGCAGGGGCGCCGCGAGCGCGACGTGGCCCGGTTTCTGGGCCGGGTGATGTTCGAGACGGACCCGGCGGTGCGCCGCGTCTTCGCCGACGAGGTGGATCCGGTCGAGGGCCGCTACCTGGCGGCGCTCATCGAGGCGCTGCCGAAACTCCCGCCGGACGATGTCACCTTCCGCTACCGCGCCATGGTCGGCCTGCTCGCCCTGCACCAGACCGGCGCGCTGGCCGACCTCGCGGGGCCGTCCGCCGATGCGCCGCGCCTGCAGGCGGTGCAGCGGGAGATCGAACGGCTGACGGCTGCCGTCATTGCGATCTTCCGCGCGGCGGCGTAGGGATCTGTGGAGCGTTGGCCTCGGGTATACCCTCCATGGGTATATTGTGGCTCGCGGACTTGGCGCGTTGACCGCTAAGGAACTTAGCAGCTGAAGGAGGTACCCGGTGCTGGTTCTGCTCGGTGTGGTCCTCGGCGGGCTGCTTGCGCTTTACGGGCTGGCTGCCTGGCTGCGCGAGGGGCAGCGGCCGCTGGAGGCGGGGCCGTTCAGTGGCGGGTATCCGGCGCGTGAGCATGCCTTCTCGCGGTTCCATGTGCGCTGGTATCCGGTGACGATGATCTTTCTGGCCTTCGACATGGAGATGCTGTTCATGTACCCGTGGGTGCGGGTGGTGCGGGAGATGGGCACGCCGGCCGTCGTGGAGATGTTCCTCTTCCTGGGGATCCTCTTCGCTGCCGTGGCCTACGCCTGGCGTGAGGGTGCGCTGCGGTGGACTTGAGGCGTGTGGTGCGTAAGTGGGCGTTGAGCCGGCCCGCGGTGCTGGTGGCGACGCTGCCGGGGGCTACTCGGGTGCGGCTGGCCACGGAGGCCGAACTCCGGCGGCGTGGGTGGTCGTTGGCGCAGAGTCCGGCGGCGGCTGACGTCTTGGTGGTGGCCGGGGAGGCTGGGTCGGCGCTGGATGATGCGCTGGGGGCGGTGTGGGGGCAGATGCCGTATCCGAAGGCGATGGTCTTCGTGAGCGGTGTGGATCGGGTGGGGGCGGCCTTGGACGAGGTCGGGAGGGAGCTGGTCGCGGGGACGGGTGCCGGGGTGTGGCCGCGCGGTGACTCTGGGGCGGGGCATGGGGGGCACGAGGACCACGTCGTGGAGCACGACGAGCACGAGGGCCATGCCATGGAGCACGGCCAGCAGCACGATGGCCTCGCCATGGAGCATGGGGCTCATGGCGGCCATGGTGAGCACGGAGGTCATGCCGACCAAGAGCACGCCGCACACGACACTCACATCGATCACGAGGCCCATTGGGCCCATGGCGACCACGGCGGACACGAGACCCACGGCGGACACAACGCCCACGGGGGCCACGGCCACCACCACGGCGGCGTCATCGCGGGGTTGCCCATGGCAGACCGGGCCGACGACCGCGACGGACTGCGGCTCGACCAGCTGCACGTCCCCCTCGGCCCGGTGCTCGCCGACTGGCCGGCCGGGCTGGTCCTGGACCTCGCTCTACAAGGTGACGTAATCCAGCACGCCGAAGTGCGCCACCCCTCCCCCGCCGACCCGCCGAGCCTTCCGTACTGGAACGAACCCTGGCTGCGCGCTGCCCAAGGCGAGCGCGTCAGTCGCGGATCCGCCGAGCGGCGGCGCTGTGCTGCTCATCTCGACAGCCTCTCCCGGCTGCTGGCCGTGGCCGGATGGCCCGACCCCGCCGCCCGCGCCCGCCGGCTGCGCGACGCGGCGCTCGGTGGGGCGACCGCCGCCGAGCTCACCAGGGACGTACGCACCCTAGCTCGCCGGGTACGGCGTTCCCGCACGCTGCGGCGCCTGACCGCAGGCCTCGGCCCATTGCCCGCCGCCCGCGCTCGCGAACTCGGCGTGACCGGCCCGGCGCTGGCCGCCGACGGCGACGGCGACGGGCACTGCAACGCCCACGACACCCACGACCGGATCATCACCTGGCTCACCCAAGTCGAGCACAGCGCAGCCGCCGCCGACGACAAAGCCCCACTCCCGCCCGGAGCGATGGACGGCCCACGCGGACAGCTGGACAGCCACCACCCACCATCCGCCGCCCTGCTCTCCGCCCTGCCCGCCCTGCTCGAAGGCTCCGAGTTCGCCGCCGCCCGCCTCATCGTCGCGAGCCTCGACCCCGACCTCGACGAACTACGGGCGGAGGCCCATGTCTGACACCGCCCCCGCGTGGGCGACGGTGCTGCTGCCCCTCGCCCTCATCCTCGCCGCCCTCGCCGCCGCCGGCTTCGACGCGGTCCTGACCGTCGCCGCCGAGCGCGGCGGGCGCGCCTCGCTCCGCAACGCGACCGCGCCGCTGCGCAAGGGAGTCCGCCTCCTCGGGCAGCAGACCCGGCGCACCACCGCCGATGACCCGTGGCTCGGCCGCATCGGCATCGCGCTCGTCCCGGTCGCCGCCGTGCTCGCCGCCGCCGTACTCCCCTGGGGCTACAACTCCCTCACCGACCCCGTCGTCGGCGTGGTCTGGTTCAACGCCATGGAGGCCCTGGCCTGGGCCGCCGTCTGGCTGGCCGGCTGGGGCCCCAACTCGGCGCTCTCACTCATCGGCGGCTACCGCTTCCTCGCCCAGGGACTCGCGTACGAACTCCCGCACATGTTCGCCCTGACCACAGCCGCACTCGGCGCCGAGTCCCTCCGCGTCAGCGAAGTCGTGGACGTCCAGCAGGGCCTCTGGTTCGCGGTCTGGATGCCGGTCGCCTTCGCCGTCTACCTCCTCAGCGCCCTCGCGATGTCCTTCTGGGGCCCGTTCGACCACCCCCTCGGGCGCGACATCGCAGGCGGCGCCGTCGCCGAGCACAGCGGAGTCGACCGGCTCGTCCTCCTCGGCGGCCGATGGATGCTGCTCGTCGTCACCGCGGCATTCAGCGTCCCCCTCTTCCTGGGCGGCGGGCACGGGCCGCTGCTGCCCGCCTGGGCGTGGACGCTGATCAAGACCGTGGCGGTGCTGGGCCTGCTCATTGCCGGGCGGCGCTTGCTGCCGACGCTGCGGATGGATCGCTACATGGAGTTCGCGTGGATGGTGCTGGTGCCGCTGACGCTGCTGCAGGCCCTGTTCGTCGCCGTCGTCGTGCTCAACCGATAGCCGGAGGGAGGTCAGTTCATGCTTGATGACATCGTCTTCTGGACGCTGGCGGGGCTCGCGGTGGCGAGCGGCGTCATGGTGTTCCGCTTCGACTCCATGGCGCGGGCCACGTATTCGCTGCTGCTATCGCTGCTGTGCGTCGGCGGGATGGTGATCCAGCTCGGTCTCGACTACCTCGGCGTCGTGATCATCCTGATGATGACGATCGAGATGGCCATCATGGCCGTGTTCATGGTGATGTACATGATGAATCCGGCCGGCCTGATGCCGATGTCCATGCTCCACAACAAGCGCGGGGCAGCGGCCATCTGCGCGCTCGTCTTCGCTCTCCTGACCGCCGGCAGCCTGCTCGCACCCTGGCCGGCGCGCAGCGGCAAGCCCGACGACGACCCCACGATGGCGCTCGGCGAGTCGCTCATGGGGCCGCACATGCTGACCATGATGACCCTTGGCTTTTCCCTGTTCAGCACCATCGTCGCCACCGTCGTGCTGGCCACCCGCCGCGGCCGCTACGACCGCTTCGGCGATGACCTGCGGTCGCGCCCGGCCGCCGATCCGGTACGGGGAGGAGTCGGCCGATGACCCTCGAACTCTTCCTCGTCGCGGCCTCCGCCCTCTTCAGCATCGGCCTCTTCGGGGCGCTGACGCAGCAGTCGATCGTGATGCTGATGATGGGCCTTGAGCTGATGCTCGGCGGCGTCATCCTCGCCGCGGCGGCCATCTGGAAGTACGTCGCCCCCGCCGCGACCGACGGCCAGGTGCTGATCGTGCTCGCGGTCACGGTGATGGCGGTGGAGATGGCGATCGGGTTCGCCGTCGTCACGGCGATGTTCCGGACGCGCGAGGTCGACATGACCGACGAGGCCGCGGAGTTGAAGGAGTGAGCGCGCTGCTGTGGGCGCTGGTCGCGGTGCCGCTCGCCTCCGGGACCCTGCTCGCCGTATGCGGGCGGCGGGCCGATCGGTACGCGCCCGGCCTGGCGACGATCGCCGCCGCTGCCGCCGTCGTACTCGCCGTCCTCGCCGCCTTCCGGCACCCGTCCGCGACCGCCCCGCTGCTGGCGGGCGCGCCCTTCGGTCTGGCGGTGGACGGGCTGTCCGGGCTGATGGTGGTGACGGTCAGCGTCATCACGCTGCTCGTGCTGATCTTCAGCACCGCCGACATCGGCGCGGACGAGGCGCGTGCGCGCTTCTACGGGCTGATGCTGCTGTTCGGCGGCGCGATGCTGGTCACCGTCACCGCGACCACGCTGCCCGCGCTGCTCATGGGGTGGGAGGTCATGGGCGCCACCTCGTGGGCGCTGATCGGCTATTGGTGGCGTGATCCGGTACGGGTGGAGGCGGCCGGGGTCGCCTTCATCACCACCCGTACCGCCGACCTCGGGCTCTATCTCGCCGCCGGGGCCGCGCTCGCGGGCGGCCAGGCGGGGGCGCTGTCGCTCGGCGGGCTCGACGGGCTGGGCGGTCCCTGGCCGCACCTGGTCACGGCGGGCGTCATCGTCGCCGCGCTGGGCAAGTCGGCGCAGCTGCCGTTCAGCTTCTGGCTGTCCAGGGCGATGCAGGGGCCCAGCCCCGTATCGGCGCTGCTGCACTCCGCGACGATGGTGGTGGCCGGGGCGTATCTGCTGATCCGGCTGCGGCCGCTGCTCGCCGCGTCCGGGTGGGGCGACGACCTGGTGGCTTGGACGGGGGCGGCGACCGCGCTCGTCCTCGGCTTGGTCGCCGTCGCACAGACGGATCTCAAGCAGCTGCTCGCCGCGTCCAGCTGTGCGCAGATCGGCTTCATGGTGCTGGCGGCGGGAGTTGGTGCGGCCACCGGCGGGACGTTGCAGCTCATGGCGCATGCGGCGGCGAAGAGCCTGGCCTTCCTTGTCGCCGGCTTCTGGCTGACCTGGCTCGGCTCGAAGGCGCTGCCCGAGCTGCGTGGCGCCGCGCGTCGGCACCCCGTGGCCGGGGCCGCGTTCACGGTGGCCGCGCTCGGACTGGCCGGGGTGCCACCGCTGTCGCTGTGGGCGGCGAAGGATGTGCTGCTCGCCGGGGTGCTCGAGCACAGCCCGGTGTTGTACGCGGTGGGGCTGGCGGCGGCGGTGGTCTCGGTTGCGTACAGCGTCAAAGCCCTGTGGTACGTGTGGCGGCCGGCGCCGGCTGCTGAGCCCGCGAAGACGGCACCGGCCGCCCCGGCCAGCGGCAAGCAATTGCCGCCGCCCGCCGTACTGCTGCCTTTCGCCGTGCTCGCGCTCGCGGCCGTGGGGCTGGCCGTCCTGGCGCTGCCCGGCCCGCGGGCCGCGGTGGGCCGGGTCCTGGGTGTGACGGGGGAAGCGACTCCCCATGCCTGGGAGTTCGCCCTGTCCGCCGCCCTCGCACTCGCCGCCTCCGCGGCCGCCTGGGCCTGGGGCGGACGCCGCACGCCGATCCCAGCGGGCCTCGCCTCCTGGGCCTCCGCATGGCTGGGCCTGGAGGCAGCGGCCCGTACCTTCCTCGTGCGCCCGACCCGACAACTGGCCGCCGGCCTCGCGGCCTTCGACGACCGGGTTCTCGACCGCGGCGTCGATGGCCTGGCCGGCGGAGCCGTCCGCCTCGCCGCGGCCGTCAACCGCCGTGTGGAGGCCGCCGTCGACGCTTCGGTCGAAGCCCTCGCCACCGCCACCCGCGCCCTCGGCCGCCTCGCCCGCCGCCCCCAGACCGGGCAGCTGCACCAATACCTCGCCCAGGCCGTCGCGGCCTTCACCGTCCTCGCCGTCGTCTTTGTCCTCGTGAGGTGACCGGACCCTTGCTTACGGCCATCATCCTGCTCCCCGCCGCCGCGGCCGGGCTGCTCCTGTGCCTGCCACGCTCGACACCGAACCGGGTGTTCCTCGGCGTGTGGCTGGCGGCCTCAGCCGCGGTGCTCGCGCTGACCATCGCGCTCTGGGTGAGATACGACAACGGCGGCGGCATCCAGTACGAGACGAACGCCCGCTGGATCCCCAGCGCCGGCATCAGCTACCACATCGGCGTCGACGGCCTGTCACTCCCGCTGCTCGCCCTCACCGCCGTGCTCTTCCTCGCCTGCGCGCTCTACGCGCTGCGCGAGACCCGCCGCGTACGCGAATTCGCCGCGCTCTTCCTCTTCCTGCAGACCACCTGCCTGGGCCTGTTCGCCGCGCTCGACCTGATCCTTTTCTTCGTCTTCTTCGACCTGTCGATCGTCGCGATGTACTTCATCATCGCGGGCTGGGGCCACGCCGGCGCATCCCGCGCGGCGATGAAGTTCTTCCTCTACACCTTCCTCGGCTCGCTCATCCTCCTCCTCGGCTTCATCGGTCTCTACCTGGCCGCCGACCCCCACACCTTCGACATCGTCGAACTCTCCCGCCAGAACCCCCTCGCCGGCCGCTCCGTCTACGGCGCCCTCGTCCTGCTCGCGCTCGGCGTCGGCCTGGCGGTGAAGACCCCGACCGTGCCGTTCCACACCTGGCTGCCGCCCGCGCACACCGAGGCCCCGGCGGCGGGCTCGGCGATCCTGGCCGGAGTGCTGCTGAAGATGGGCACCTACGGATTCCTGCGCATCGCCATGCCGCTGCTGCCGGAGTCCTGGCGCTCGTACGCCCTCGTCTTCGTCGTGGTCGGCGTCGTCTCGGTGCTGTACGGCGCCCTGGTGGCGCTCGCCCAGACCGACTTCAAGCGCATGATCGCGTACACCTCGGTCAATCACATGGGTTACATCATCCTGGCCATCGGCGCCGCGGCCGCCTCCGGCGCGGACACCGCCGACGCCCGCCGCCTGGCCGTGACCGGGGCGACGTACCAGATGGTCAGCCACGGCCTGCTGACCGGCGCGCTCTTCCTCCTCGCCGGTGTCCTGTACGAGCGCGGCCGCACGTACGACATGGGCGCCTACTCCGGCGTCGCGAACCGCGCGCCCGTCTTCGCCGCCTTCACCGGCATCGCCGTCTTCGCCTCTCTCGGGCTGCCGGGCTTCGCCGGGTTCATCGCCGAGTTCCAGATCCTCGCGGGCAGCCTCGGGCCGCGCCCGGTCGCCACCGGCCTGGCCGTGCTCGGCATTCTGCTGACCGCGGCGCTGCTGCTGCGGGCGCTGCAGCGGATGTTCCTCGGGCCGCTGAGGCTGCCCGACGCACCGGGCGCGGGGCGGCCGTTCCCGGACGTACGGGCTCATGAGACGGCGGCGATCGCGCCGCTGCTCGTGCTCGCTGTCGTCCTCGGGCTCTTCCCGCGCTTCGTCCTCGACGTCATCGAGCCGTTCTCGCGCGGCGTGCTGGAGCTGCTCGCGCGATGAACGAGATGACCGGGACCGAGAATCCCGCCGACCTGCTCCCCGAGGTGATCCTCGCCGCCTCCGCGGTGCTCGGGCTGCTGCTCGGCGCCTGGCTGCCGCGGCACCGGCAATGGCTGGTCGGCGCGCTCGCGTGCGCGGCCTGCGCCGCCGGGATCGTGGCGGCCGCGGTGGCCGCGGCCGGGGATCCCATGACGGCCTTCTACGGCGCCTTCGCCGTCGACGCGGTGACTTCGACGAGCCGCATCGTCATCCTCGGCGGCACGCTCATCGCGCTCGCGCTGAGCTTCAGCGCCTTCCGGGCGGACAAGCGCGAGAGCGAGTTCTACGTACTCCTCCAACTCGCCTCGCTCGGCGCCCTGATGCTCGCCGGTGCCCAGGACCTTCTCCTCCTGGCCGCCGCGTACCTCCTCGCGAGCGTGCCCGCGTACACCCTCGCCGGCTTCCGCAAGGACGCGCCCGGCACGGAAGGGGCGCTGAAGTACTACATCACCGGCGCGCTGCTCGGCGTCGTGATGCTCGCGGGCATCACCGTCCTGTTCGCCGCCGGCCGGGCCAGCGCGTACCCGGCACTCGCCGAGGCCCTGCCCACCGCCTCCACGGCGCTGGTCTCGGTGGGCGTCGTCGGGCTGCTGGCCGGTGTGCTCTTCAAAGCGGGCGCCGTGCCCGGCCACTTCTGGGTCCCGGACGCGATCCAGGGCAGCGCGCCACCGGTCGCCGCGTTCCTCACCACCCTCCCCAAGATCGGCGCACTGGCCGCGCTCTATCGCCTGGCCGCGGTGCCCTTCGCCGATACGGACATCCCGTGGCCCGCGCTCCTTGCCGTCCTGGCCACCGCGTCCATGACGCTGGGCAACCTGGCCGCCTTCTTCCAGACCGACGTCAAACGGCTCCTCGCGTACTCCACCATCAGCCAGGTCGGCTATCTGCTGCTGCCGGTGGCCGTGGCCGTACGCAGCGATGACGCCCAGCCCGCCCTGCTCTACTACCTTGCCGCCTACGCCCTCACCAACCTCGGCGCCTTCGCCGTCGTCTGCGCCCTCCCGCACGCCCACACCCTCGCCGACTACCGCGGCCTGCTGCGCCGCCACCCCTGGCTCACGCTGAGCCTGATCGTCTGCCTGCTCGGCCTCCTCGGCACCCCGCCCACCGCGGTCTTCCTCGGCAAGCTGCAGATCTTCACCGCGGCCGTGGACGGCGGTTATGCGTGGCTGGCGGTGGTCGCGGCGATCAACACCGTCGCGTCCCTCTTCTATTACCTGCGCTGGATCTACCCGGCGGTGTCCGGCACCGCGGCGGAGAGCACGAAGCACGTCGTACGCCCCGCCGCCCTCCTCGCCTACGCCGCCGCGGCCGCGTCCGTGGCGCTGGGAGTGGCGGGCGGGCCCGTACTCGATCTGCTGGACGGGCCGCTCGCCCGCTGACAGCCTCTCAGCGGTCGTCGGAGGCCAGGGCGAACAGCGCCAGCGCCGCGACCTGTGCCGCCGCGGCGCCCAGCGGCAGCGCGCCGCTGCCCAGCGTGCCGAGCAGCAGTCCGCCCGCGGCGCCGCCGCCCGCCACGCCGAGGTAGACGGCGCTGCTGTTCAGCGCGAGGGCCTCCGATCCCGCCGGGCCGGCGAGCCGGAGCAGGCGGGCGCTGGCCGCCGGTGGGATCCACCAGGCGGCTGCCTGCCAGAGCAGGATGAGCGGCAGTACGAGGGCGAGCGGCGCCGGGCGCAGCGGCCAGCAGGCCGCCAGTCCGAGCATGATGGCGGCGAACGCGCCGCATCCCACCACCAGCGCCCGCTCCGCGCCCCAGCGGTCGGCGGCCGGGCCGCCGAGCTGCCCGCCGACCAGCCCCGCGATGCCGACGAGGACGAAGATGACGCCGAGGCCGGTGGGGCCGATTCCGGCGAGGTCGCGGAGGTAGACCGCGAGATAGGTGAGGACGGCGAGGTTGCCGAGGACGGCGAAGGCGGTGGCCGTCAGCCCCATGAGCAAGGCGGGGCGGGTGAGCGGCGCCAGCCGGTCCTTCAGCCGCAGCCGCACGCCGCGCGGCGGCTCCGGCAGAGTGACGTAGACGCAGATCAGCGCCGCCGCCCCCAGCAGGCCGCCGAGCACGAACGCGCCCTGCCAGCCCGCCACCGCGCCGGCCCAGGCGCCTAGGGGGACGCCCAGCAGCAGTGAGGTGGTGAGACCGCCGAGCACCAAGCTGAGGTAGCGGCCCTGGCGCTCCGGCGGCGCCAGGGCCGCCGCGGCGCCGAGCGCGCCGGGCACCACCACGGCCGCCGCGAGGGCCGCGAGCACGCGCAGCGCCATGAGCAGCGGGAACGCGGTCACCAGGGGCATGGCGAGGTTGGCGGCGGTGAACACCGCCAGGGCCGTGGTGAACAGCGGGCGGCGCGGCCAGCGGGCGGTGACGACGGCGGCCACCGGGGCGGCCAGCGCGAAGACCAGCGAGAAGACGGTGACCAGCTGCCCGGCCGTGGACTCGCTGACGTGCAGGTCGTCGGCGAGCCCCGGCAGCACCGCGGCCACCAGGTAGTCGTCGGTGGAGAATGCGAAGGTCGTCAGGGTGAGCGCGAGCAGCCAGCCCGGCAGCGGCGGCGAGCGGCGCAGCAGACGAGAGGTGGTGGTGGATACGGGAGTGGCCGTGTCGTTCTTGTCCATGCCATAAAGGTAACAGTCGTTACCCTTATCAAAGCCACCGGTTTTCCTGATCCGGCAGGAGCCCCATGCCCCGTACGCCCGACCCCGCCCGCAAGACCGCCCTGCTCGACGCGATCGTCGACTACCTGACCGTCCACGGCCTCGGCGCCCTCTCCATGCGCCCGCTGGCCAAGGAGCTGGGGCAGACCACGCGGGTGCTCACCCACCACTTCGCCGACAAGGCGGAGCTGCTGGCCGCCGCCCTGACCAGGCTGGACGAGCGACAGCGCGCCTGGCTCGCCGAACTACCGGGCGCGGACGGCACGCTGCCCATGAGCGAGGTGGTCAAGGCCACCTGGGAGTACCACCTCACGCCCGAGCACCTGCCCTTCACCCGGCTGATCCACGAGATCGAGGGCCTGGCGGCCGGCGACCGCCTCTCCGGCGCCGCCTCCCGGCTCCTCGCCGACCGGGTGGAGTTCGTCGCGGGCTGGTTCCGCGACCGGGGCGTGCCGGAGGCGGACGCCCGGGACTACGCCACGCTGCTCAACGCGACCTTCGCCGGGCTGCAGATCGACATGCTCAACACGGGCGACCGCGAACGCACCACCGCTGCCCTGCACCGCCTTGCCGAGCAGACCGACACGTGGGTGGCCCGGCACGCACGTACAGGACGGTGACTCAGGAGGCGACTGCCTCGATCTAGCTCGCCTCCGTACGGAACGCCCGCGCGGTGCGCGCCGCCTGGGCCGCGACGCCGGGGATGCTGGAGGTGATGAAGGAGCCGCCGCCGGTCAGGTCGCCGACCACGTGTATGCGCGGGTCGGCGGGGAGCAGGCCGCCGGCCGGGTGCGCCGTCGCCAGGCCCGCGCGCACCAGGGACCCCGCCAGGTCACCCGCCCGGGGCGGCGTCGCGTGCGCCGACGGGTTCACGGCGTTGAGGACGTAGTCGGCCGTGCGGTCGCCGCCCGCGTCCCGGATCCGGAAGCGGCCGCCCTCCGGCTCGATGGCGCGGAGGCAGGCGGCGACGGCGAGTTGGCCGGTGTCGAGCAGTCGCAGCAGCACGGCCGCGTTCACCGGCACCATGGGGGAGGCCACGCTGGCGGCCGTACGGAAGTGCCGCCGCAGCAGCGTGCGGTCGGCCTCCGGCAGCAGCGGCCACGCGAACGGGCCGACCGAGTGTGCCGCCTCCTGCACCACCCGGCGGCCGATCCGCGGGTCGTCGATGGCGGCGAACTGCCGCCGCAGCCGCTGCACCGGGTCCTCCACGGGAGCCCGCAGCAGGTCGGCGGCGAGCGCCTCGAAGTCCTCGCCCGCGTCCGCCAGTTCCGTACGCAACAGGCCGATGAGGTCGTCGAGCCCGACCTGCCCTCGCGTGCGGTGCAGCTCCGCGACGCGCTCGGCGGTCAGGTGCGCCGGGCGGCGGCCGGTCGGGCGCTGCCAGACGTGCGGCAGCATCCCGCTGCGCGAGTGCAGCGTTATCCGCCCCTGATGGCCGCGCGCGGCGAGAGCCACGACGACGTCCACGGCGGTCAGTCCGCTGCCGAGTACCGCGACGCGGCCGTCGACGGGGATCGCGTCGAGGGTGTCCGCGAGCGGGTACGGGTCGGCGGTGAAGCCGGGAGCGCCGGCGAGGTCGTACGGGTCCGGGGGCGTGCCGCCGCCGACGCAGAGCGCCACGTGGGTGGCGCTGTGGTCCCGGGTCGCGTGCGTGTCCGCGTCCTGTGCGCGCAGTACGAACCCGGCCGCCGAGCGGGCGATCCCCGTGACGCGGGCGGCCCGGACGCGGACCGTCCAACCCCGCTCGGCCAGGGCCGCGATGGCCTTCTCCGCGGTGTGCGCCAGGTACTCGCCGTACAGCGCCCGCGGGACGAGCGGCTGGCCCAGCCGCTCGTCCATGTGGTCGGCGCCGCGGGTGCCGAGCCAGGTCGCGTAGTGGCCGAAGTCGCCGTGCCGGACCGACATGATGGCGGGCGGCACGTTCACCAGCACCGCGTCCAGGTCCCGCCCGTACGGCCGCCCGCGCCACAGCTGCGGCGACGGCTCGAAGACCGTGATCGTGCCGGCGCCGCCCGCGCCGGGGCCGTCTTCCGCCACTGACAGCGCGTCCAGGAGGCCCACGGCGGCCGCGCCGCCTCCGACGATTGCGAGGTCCATGATCTGTCTCTCCGTTGGTCGAGTGCGTCCGGCGCGGCAATCCGCCGGATGACCTCGACCCTCGCCGCCCGCGGCGTGCGCTCCCATCCCGCACCGGAGGGTGATCGGCGGGGAATGACCCCCTCAATCGAGGGGTTGGCGGAAGAGCAGGGGCCGCGCAGGGTGAGCGGCGGAGGGGATGCGCATGACCGATCGACGCCAAGCCGTGCTGGCGGCTGCCGGAGCGGCCACCGATGCCGTCGGGCTCTTCGACCGCGTCTCCGCGGGATTGCGCCGTACGGTCCCCTTCCACTCGGCCGTGTGGACGGCCGCCGACCCGGAGACGGGGCTGATCACGGCGCCGATGGTGGTGCAGAACCTGGGCTCCGGCGAGCGCTGCGCCGAATACTGGGAGAGCGAGCTGCTGCAGGAGAACGTGGTGCCGTTCCGCGACCTGGCCCGCGCCCCGGTGCCGGCGGCCGGGCTGCGGGCGGCGACCGGCGGACTGCCCGCGCGCAGCGCCCGGTTCCGGCGGCTGCTCGCGGACCAGGGCGTGCACGACGAGCTGCGCGCCGTGCTGCGGATCGGCGACCGGCCCTGGGGGCTGGTCAGCCTGTTCCGTACCGACAAGGACTTCGGCCCCGACGAGGTCGAGCTGCTCGCTCGTCTCTCCCGGCCGCTCGCCGAGCAACTGCGCCGCTTCGCCGGGCCGCCCGCCGCCGGTCCGCGCACCGACTCCCCCGCGCCAGGCCTGATCCTCTTCGACGACACCGGCGCGGCCCTGTCGGCCAACGAGGAGGCGCGACACCACCTCGCCCTCCTCCCCGACGGCCCTTCCTACCCGACCCAACTGGGGCTGCGGCTACCCATCTGGCTGATCGGCACGGCCCTCCAGGCGCGCGCCATCGCCGACGGCCGCGACGACGGCGACGCCCGGCTACGGATCCGTACGACCGAGGGCCGCTGGCTGAGCTGCCACGCCTCCTGCCTCACCGCCGCCGACGGCGCTCCGGGCCCGGTGGCGCTCGTCATCGAACCGGCGACTCCGGCCGACCTGGCGGTGCTGATCGCCGACGCGTACGGCCTGACGGAGCGCGAGCTGCAGATCACCCAGCTCATCGCCCGCGGCATGGCCACCGCCGAGATCGCCACGATGCTCTTCATCTCCCCGCACACCGTCCGCGACCACCTCAAGGCCGTCTTCGCCAAGGCCGGCGTCTCCACCCGCGGCGAGCTTGTCGCCCGCCTGTTCACCGAGCATTACTGGCCCGCGATGCGCAAATAACCACCACCGCGTCATTACATTCGGAACCTCTAAGTGAAGCCGTTGCGGGGGTTTTGTGTTGATGCCCTGTGACATGCACAACACGCTTTCGTGGAACCGAATTTGACACCCCTCGTGAGCCCGGACTTATACGGCGAATGCTCATCAGGTCAGCACCCTGCAAAACTTCTTGAGCATCCCGCTGACTCACACCAGCGACTAACGTGCTGCTAGCTTCTGCCGCCGGTTTCCCCTACCCCCGAAGGAGCCGGCATGCACCTTTCCGCGATTCCTGTGAACGATTTCACGTATGGCCCGATAACCCCGATCGTGGCCTACGCGGCCGCCTGTCTCGGCGCCGCGCTCGGCCTGCGCTGCACGCTGCGCGCCATGACGCACACCACCACCGCGCGCGCCCGCTGGCTGGTTCTCGGTGCCGTCGCACTCGGCACCGGCATTTGGACGATGCATTTCATCGCTATGACCGGATTCAGCATCGAATCCATGGACATTGACTACGACGTCCCGGTCACCTTCGCCAGCCTCGCGGTGGCCATCGTGGTAGTCGGCATCGGCGCGTTCGTCGTCGGTTACGGCGGCCGGGGTCCCGTACCGCTGCTTTGCGGCGGCGCCATCACCGGCCTCGGCGTCGCCGCCATGCACTATCTCGGCATGGCGGGGATGCGCTTCGCCGGACATATCTCGTACGACACCACGATCCTGGTCGCGTCCGTCGTGATCGCCGTCGTCGCCGCCACCGTCGCGCTCTGGCTGGCCGTCACCGTGACGAACTTCGGCGCCGCCATCGGCTGCTCCCTCATCATGGGCGCCGCCGTCTCGGGCATGCACTACACCGGCATGGCCGCCCTGCAGATCACCGCCGCCCCGGGCGTCGGCGACGCCGGCCGGCAGCCGGTCGCCGTGCTCGCGCCGATGCTGGTGGGGCCGGTGCTGCTGCTGTTCTTCGTCGGGCTGATGGTCTCCATGGATCCGATGGACCGGGAGCAGTGGCGCTCCGAGCGCAGCAAGCACAAGAAGCGCAGCCAGCCCGAGCAACACGTCGAGACCACTGCTTCACAACCTCACCGCAGCACCCCCACGCCACGCTGAGCACGCTCTCCCCAGCAGCGTCTCCCCCACGGAAGGTCCCGCCGCCACCATGTCCAGCCCCGCCGCCACCGCCGCCGGTCTGCGCATCATGCTCATCTCCAGCGCCTACAACAGCCTCACCCAGCGGATGGACGCCGAGCTCACCGACCGCGGACACAGGGTCGCGTCGCATGTCGTCGAGGACGACTTCGGCCTGCGCGTGGCCGTCGCCCAGCACCGGCCGCAGCTGATCATCGCGCCGATGCTCAAGACCGCGCTGCCGGCGGACATCTGGAAGGCGGCGGTGTGCCTGATCGTGCATCCGGGGCCGGTCGGCGACCGCGGTCCCTCGTCGCTGGACTGGGCCATCACCGAGGGCGCCGAGCGCTGGGGCGTCACCGTGCTGCAGGCGGTGGAGGAGATGGACGCGGGCGACATCTGGGCGACGGTGGAGTGCCCGCTGCCGCCGGTGGGCAAGAGCGACCTCTACCGCGGCGAGATCGCCGACGCGGCGCTGGCGGCGGTGCATCTGGCCGTCGACCGCTTCGCGTTGCGCACCTACGTGCCCGAGCCGCTGGACCGCGCCCTCGCCGCCCGCGCGGGCACCGCCGCGGTGACCGGCACCCTCAAGCCGTACCTCCGGCAGCACGCCCGCCGCATCGACTGGACCCACGACACCACCGCGACCGTGCTGCGCAAGCTGCGCGCGGCCGACTCGTTCCCCGGCGTGCTGGACACGCTGGACGGCCGGGAGTTCTTCCTCTACGGGGGTCACGAAGAGGAAGCGCTCCGCGGCCGGCCAGGCGAGCTGCTGGCCCGGCGGGCGGGCGCCGTCTGCCGGGCGACGGCGGACGGGGCGGTGTGGCTGACGCAGCTGCGGCCGCGGCGGAAGCCGGGCGGCCCGGCCACGTACAAGATGCCGGCCACGATCGCGCTCGGCGCGAAGGCGGCCAAACGGCTGCCGGAGATCCCCGCGCCGCTCGGCGCCGGGCCCGGCACCTGGGCGGACATCCGCTACCGGGAGCGCGACTCGGTCGGCTACCTGAGCTTCTCGTTCCCGTCCGGCGGGATGAGCACGGCCCACTGCGCGCGCCTGCTCCAGGCGTACGAGCAGGCCCGCTCCCGCCCGACCAGCGTGCTCGTGCTGGGCGGCACCCGGGACTTCTTCTCCAACGGCATCCACCTCGGTGTGATCGAGGCGGCCCCGTCCCCGGCCGACGAATCATGGCGGAACATCAACGCCATGAACGACCTCGTCCACGCCGTCCTCACGACGACGGACAAGGTCACGATCGCCGCCCTCGGCGGCAATGCCGCGGCCGGCGGCGTCATGCTGGCGCTCGCGGCGGACGAGGTCTGGGCGCGCGAGGGCGTCGTCCTCAACCCGCACTATCGCAAGATGGGCCTGACCGGCTCGGAGTACTGGACGTACACGCTCCCGCTGCGCGCAGGCGTCGACCAGGCGCGCGAGCTGCTCAACGACGCCCGCCCCGTAAGCGCCCTGCGAGCCCGCGAAATAGGCCTGGTCGACTACGTGATCCCGGCCACCCCTGACGCCTTCCCGGCGGAGGTCGAGACGGTCGCGGCCCGCATGGCCGCCTCCCCCGAACTCACCGCCTGGCTCCGCGGAAAGGCCCACCAGCGAGCCAAGCACGAGGAGGCCCGCCCCCTGTCCTCCTACCGCGAAGCCGAGCTGGCGAAGATGCGCCGCATCTTCTACGACCAGGAATCCGAGTATCACCGTCTGCGGTACGCATTCATGCGCAAGCTGTAGCCGTTCTCGGAGAGTGAGACGGCGGGGCCGGCGGCTGCCGTACGGCGCCCACCTGGGGATACGATCGATTCCTCCCTCTCCTTGGAGTTCGCATGACTCTTCTGACGACCTGGCCCGAGTCCGGGCCCGGCACCGTGACGCGGCGTACCTCCGCGCCCGCCGAGATCAAGGAGGCGCTGGCGCCGCTCGGGGTGCGGTATGAGCAGTGGCCGGTGCGTGAGGATGTGCCTGCCGACGCCGACAGCGACACCGTGTTCGCCGCGTACGGGACCGAGATAGACAAGCTCAATGCGGAGGAGGGCTTCACCACCGTCGACGTCCTCGGGCTGCATCCGAGCGACGACCCGGAGTTTCCCGCGAAGGCGAAGGCCGCGCGGGAGAAGTTTCTGCAGGAGCACACGCACGACGACGATGACGAGGTCCGCTTCTTCGTCTCGGGCTCCGGCATCTTCTATCTGCACGTGGGCGGCGAGGTGCACGCCGTGCTGTGCGAGAAGGGCGACCTCCTCGGGGTGCCGCGCGGGACCACGCACTGGTTCGACATGGGCACCAGCCCGTCGTTCACGGCGATCCGCTTCTTCCACGAGGAGGACGGCTGGATCGGCAACTTCACCGGCGACCGGATCTCCGACCGCTTCCCGGACTACGACACGATCGCGGCCGGGCACCTGGCGTGAGCGTTCGGTTCGACGTGGATGCCGTGGTGCTCGACATCGAGGGCACCACGAGCGCCACCGGGTTCGTGGTGGATGTGCTTTATCCGTATTCGCGGGCCCGTTTTGCGGCGCTGCTCGCAGAGCGCGGTGGTGAACCCGAGGTCGCGCGCGCGGTCGCGCAGGTCCGGGAGCTGCTCGGCGAGCCGGATGCGGACGCGGCCCGTATCGAGAAGGCGCTGGGCGGCTGGCTCGACGAGGACCGGAAAGCCACGCCGCTGAAGACGCTCCAGGGGATCATCTGGGCCGAGGGCTTCGCGCGCGGTGACCTCGTCTCGCATTTCTACGACGACGTGCTGCCGGTGCTGCGCGCCTGGCACGCGGCGGGTGTCCAGCTGTACGTGTACTCGTCCGGGTCGGTCGCCGCGCAGCGCTCATGGTTCGTCAACAGCCCCGACGGCGACCTGCTGCCGCTCGTCAGCGGCCTGTACGACACGGAGAACGCCGGGCCCAAGCAGGAGCCCGAGTCGTACCGCCGCATCACCGCCGCCCTCGGCGACGTCCCCGCGGACCGCACCCTCTTTCTCTCCGACCGGCCGGGCGAGCTCGATGCGGCGCGCGCCGCGGGCTGGCGCACCGCCGGTGTCCGGCGGCCCGGAGAGCCGTATTACGAGCAAGGCGTCGGCGACCACCCCGAGGTGGGCACCTTCGACGAGATCACCCTGAGCACGAGGAGCCCGCAGTGAGCACGACCTCCGCCTCCACTACCTCTCAGCTGCATGAGGCCGGGGCGATACTCGCCGCCGAGTCGGCGCGGTTCGCGTCGTTCGGCTGGATGCGCGGCACATCAGGCAATCTGTCGGCCGTCCTGTCCCGCGACCCGCTGCGTCTCGCGGTCACCGCCAGCGGTCGCGACAAGGGTGAACTGACGCCCACGGACGTGGTGCTGGTCGATGAGCTCGGCGCGGCGGTGGAGGGCGGCAAGCCGTCCGCGGAGGCCGCGCTGCATGCCCGGGTCGCGGCGCTGACCGGCGCCAACGCCGTCGTTCATGTGCACACGGTGGCCTCCGTGGCGATGGGCAGGCGCGAGCCCGGCGGCATTGTCTTCCGGGACCTGGAGATGCTGAAGGGTGTCGGGCAGCCCGCACACGACACCGAGGTGACGCTGCCGGTCATCGCCAACAGCCAGGACATGACGGTGCTGGGCGACCGCCTGGAGGCGGCGCGCAGCGAGCGGATGCCGGCGGTCGTGGTCGCCGGGCACGGGCTGTACGCGTGGGGGGACTCGCCGCAGCAGGCGCGGCACCACACGGAGATCGTGGAGTGGCTGCTCGAACTCGCCCTCACCGACCGGTAGTCAGACGAGCCGCTCCCCCGGCAAATCGCCCGCCGACACCTCCAGCACCCCGCGCTCGGTGACCAGCCCGGTCACCAGGCGCCCCGGCGTCACGTCGAACGCCGGGTTGTGGCCGCGCGAGTCCGCGGGTGCGGTACGGACCCCGCCCCACTCCAGCACCTCGTCCTCGCCGCGCAGTTCGATGTGGATGGCGCCGCCGTCCGGCGTCTCCAGGTCCACCGTCGTGGTCGGCGCCGCGACCAGGAACGGGATCCCTGCATCCGCGCAGGCGAGAGCGACCCCCACGGTGCCGACCTTGTTGGCCGTATCGCCATTGGCCGCGATGCGGTCCGCCCCGACGATCGCCGCGTCCACCTCACCGCGCAGAATCGTGCCCGCGGCGGCGCCGTCGGCCTGCACGTAGTGCGGGATGCCCTCCTGGACCAGCTCCCAGGCGGTCAGCCGCGCGCCCTGGAGGAGCGGCCGGGTCTCATCGGCGTACACGATCTCCACCAGACCGCGGGCGTGCAGCTCGCGGATGACGCCGAGCGCGGTGCCCCAGCCGGCGGTGGCGAGCGCGCCCGTGTTGCAGTGCGTGAGGAGGCGCAGCGGCCGGTCCGCGCCCACCTTCTTGACCAGCCAGTCCGCGCCATGGGCGCCCATGGCGTGATTGGCCTCCACGTCCTCGCGCTGCACGGCGGCCGCCTCGGCGAGGACGGCGTCGAGGCCGTCGTCGATACGGGCGGCGACCCGGTCCACGCACACCATCAGGTTCACGGCGGTCGGCCGCGCCGCCCGGACCCGCGCGACCTCGGCCCGCAGCCGCGCGGCATCCCAGCTCTCGCGCTCGCCCTGCAGCAGCGCGAGGGCGACCCCGTACGCCCCGGCGGCGCCGATCGCGGGCGCGCCGCGCACCACGAGCCGCTGGATGGCGTCCACCAGGGCGTCCACGTCGCGGATTCGGCGGATCTCCGTGCGGTGCGGCAGCGCGGTCTGGTCGATGAGGGCGAGGGCGTCGCCGGTCCACTCCACCGCGCGTAGTTCCTGGGACATGCGCGAAACCGTACATGACCTGGAGGAACCACAGTTCGAGACGCTCGCGCAGCAGTGCGGGGAGCAGTGCTACTCTCCTGCTCCGCCGCGCCGTGACGACAGAACCGAGGAGGGACCGTGCTGCTGACAATGCGCCGTTTCCTCGACTACGGCCGGTGCGCAAGCGACGCCTGTCGCGGCTGATCCGCTCCCCCGCGCGCCCGCCCTGTTCCCCTCTTCCCTCCGCTCGACGCCATCAGGTCCGGAAGGTCCCCGCCATGCCTCGTAGAATCCGCCCCTTGCAGTTCGCCGCTCTGGCCGCCGGTGCGGCCCTCGTGATGACGGGCTGCAACGCCGCCGCAAAGAAGGACGATTCGGACGGGGCGGGGGGCAAGGGGTCCAAGGCCTTCACGCTCGTGACGCCGGATCCGGTCGGCCAGAACGAGTTTCTGAAGCTCGCCGTGACCGGGGTGAAGGCGGCGGCGAAGGCGAACGGCGGCTCGTCGAAGGTGTACCAGAGCTCGGACACGGCCTCGCAGCAGCAGAACCTCAAGGCGGCGGTGGACACGGCGCCCGATACCGTCGTCCTGGTCGGGTTCGAGTTCGCGGACGCGGTGGCGCAGCAGGCGGAGGCGCACCCGAAGCAGCAGTTCCTGATGGTCGACGCGTGCACGAAGAAGCCGTACAAGAACGTCGCCTGCGCCGTCTTCCGCGAGCACGAGGGCGTCTTCCTCGCGGGCGCCGAGGCGGGGCTGCTGAGCAAGAGCGGCAAGGTCGGCGCGGTGGACGTGCTGGACACGCCGCAGTTCCGGCGCTACAGCGACCCGTTCGCGGCCGGGGCGAAGCACGTGGACAAGAAGGCGCGCGCCAGCACCCGCTTCGTCGGCGGCCAGTCGCCCTTCGACGACTCGGCGCGCGCCAAGGAGCAGGCCGGTTCGCTCATATCCAAGGGCACCGACCACATCATGGCGGCCGCCGCGGCCGGCAACTACGGCGTCTTCGAGGCGGCCAAGGCCAAGGGCGTCTTCGCCTACGGCGTGGACGTGAACCAGTGCCCGTCGGCGCCCGGCACCGTGGTCGACAACGTGGTGAAGCGGACCGACGTCGCCGTCCGCGACGGCATCAAGCACATCCTCGCCGGCGACGCGGGCAAGACGGTGTCGTACGGCCTCAAGGAGGGCGGCATCACGCTGACCGGCCTCGAGGACGGCCTCGCGTCCTCGAAGTGCGTGATCGCGAAGCACAAGGACGTACTCAAGAAGATCACCGCGCTCCACGACGACATCGTGTCCGGGAAGCTGAAGGTCGATGACCCCGCCGCCGCCTGACGAGGCCGCGCCCGCCTTTGAACTCGTCGGCATCAGCAAGGAATACCCCGGCGTCCTCGCCAATGACCGCGTCGACCTGTCGGTGCGGCGGGGCGAGATCCATGCCCTGATGGGCGAGAACGGTGCGGGCAAGTCCACGCTGATGTCCATCCTGTACGGGATGCTGCCCCCGGACTCCGGGTCCATCAAGGTCGACGGGCGTGAGGCGTCCTTCGCGTCGCCGGGCGATGCGATGGCCGCCGGGCTTGGCATGGCGCACCAGAGCTTCAAGCTCTTCGACTCGCTGACGGTCACCGAGAATGTCGTGTACGGCGCCGAGCCCCGCCGCTTCGGCTTTGTCGACCGGGCGGCGGCGCGCCGCCGGGTGGCCGAGCTGGTCGAGGCGCACGGTCTCACGGTCGATCCGGACGCGCGCGTGGGCGACCTGCCGGTGGGCGTGCGGCAGCGGGTGGAGATCCTCAAGCTGCTGCATCGCGGCGCCCGTACGCTCATCCTGGACGAGCCGACCGCCGTGCTGACGCCGTCGGAGGCCGACGCTCTGTTCACGGTGCTCCGCTCCCTTGCCGCCGAGGGCCGTACCGTCGTGCTGGTCACGCACAAGCTGCGCGAGGTCCTGGAAGGCAGCGACAACGTGACGGTGATGCGCGACGGCCGGGTCGCCGCCCGGCTGCGTACCGCCGACACGACGGCGGAGGAGATAGCGGCGGCGATGACGGGGCGGGCCGTCGACCTGGACCGGATATACGAGCCCGGGGCGCCGGGCGACGACATTCTGCAGGTCTCCGGGCTGTCTGCGGCCGGCGTGCACGACGCCGAACTCGCGGTGCGGGCGGGCGAGATCGTCGGCATCGCGGGGGTGGCGGGCAATGGGCAGAGCGAGCTGGTCGAGGCCCTCGCCGGGCTGCGCCCTGTCACCGCCGGGCGGGTCACCCTCTCCGGCCGCGACATCACCCATGCCTCGGCGGCCCGGCGGCGCGTCGAGGGCCTCGCGTACGTACCCGAGGACCGGCACGCCGTGGGCACCGCGCCCGCCGCCTCCGTGGCCGACAACCTGGCGATGGGCCATCACAGGACCGCCCTCTCCCACCGGGGCATGCTGCCGCCCAAGACGGTGCGCGAGCACGCCCGCGCTCTGATCGAGCGCTTCGGTATCAAGGCGTCGTCGCCGCAGGTGGCCGCGAGCGCGCTGTCCGGCGGCAATCTGCAGAAGCTGCTCATCGGGCGGGAGATCGCGCATGACGCGCCGCTGCTGATCGTCGAGCAGCCGACTCGCGGCGTCGACATCGGTGCCGTACAGACCATTCACGAGCAGCTGATCGCCCACCGCGACGCGGGGCATGCGGTGCTGCTGGTGTCCGCGGAGCTGAGCGAGGTGCGCGGGCTCGCCGACCGGGTGCTGGTGATGTACGAGGGGCGGATCGTGGCCGCGTATCCGAAGGCGGAGGCGGATGAGCGGGCGCTGGGGCTCGCGATGGCCGGTGGGCTTTCGGCGGCCGATGAGCCCGTGGCGAAGGGGGCCTGACATGGCGACAGCCACTGTGCCTGCCCCCGCGCGCGTGCTGCGCTCGCCCGTCTTCTTCTCCATCGTCGCGGCGCTCGTGATCGGGGCGGTGTTCCTGGTCGCCACCGGCGCGGATCCGCTGACCGCCTACCGGGAGGTCCTGACCGGCTCGCTCGGTCCTGCGGGCATCGGCTCCACCCTCACCACCGGTACCAGCGTGCTCGGCATGTCGCTGGCGCTGGCGATCCCGCTACGCGCCGGGCTGATCAACCTGGGCGGGGACGGCCAGTTGGTGCTCGGCGGCATCGCGGCCGCCGCGGTCGGGCTGTACTCGCCGCTGCCGGCGCCGCTCACGACCATCCTGGCCGTCCTCGCGGGGATGGCGGCGGGCGCGTTGTACGCCGCGCTGGCCGCGCTGTGCGACATCAAGTTCGGCGTGCCGCTGCTGGTGAGCAGCCTGCTGCTGTCGTATCCGGCGTCATCGCTCGCCTCGTATCTGGTGCGCTATCCGCTCAAAGAGCCGGGTTCCAGCCTGCCGCAGACCGAGCGGCTGCCGGACGGTGTGGAGCTTCCCGCCTTCGGCAGCTCGACCGTCACCATCGGTCTCGTCCTCGTGGCGCTCGCCGCCGTCGCGTACTTCGTCGTCGACTCGCGCACCACCGCCGGCTACGAGATGCGCATGACGGGCCTCAACCCGCGCTTCACCGCGTACGCCGGCGTCGAGCGCGGCCGCCAGACGCTGCGCCTGATGGCGGTGTCGGGCGCCCTCGCCGGACTCGTCGGCGCGATCGGCGTGCTCAGCTTCCCGTTCCGCTTCCTGGACGGCGCGCTCACCGCGCCGAACTACACCTGGACCGGGCTGACGGCGGCGCTGCTCGCGGCGGCCGCGCCCGTGGGCACCGTACTGGCGGCGTTCTTCTTCGCGATGCTGCAGGTGGGCGGGCTGTCCATGGAGCGTACGACCGAGGTGCCGCGCGAGCTGACGCAGGTGCTGCAGGCGATTGTGATCGTGTTCCTCGCGGCGCGGCTGCGGATCGCATGGCGGGGGCCGCGGCGCAAGAAGCAGGACGAAACCGTGAAGGACGGCGAGTGATGTTCTTCGACTCCGATCTTGCCCTGTCGGCGCTGCGCGCCCTCACCCCGATCCTGCTCGCCGCGCTCGGCGGCGCTCTGTGCGAGCGGGCGGGCGTCTTCAACATCGGCCTCGAAGGCATGATGCTGATGGGCTGCTTCACCGCGGTGGCCACGAGCTGGTTCACCGGCAGCCCGTGGCTCGGCGTGCTGGCCGCGGCGGCAGCGGCGGCCGCGTATTCGCTGATCCTCGCCGTCGGCGCGGTGACGCTGAAGGGCGACGCGGTCGTCCTCGGCGTCGCCATGAACCTCCTCGCGGTCGGCCTGACCAGTTTCCTTCTCCGTACGGTCTTCGGCGTGCAGGGCACCTTCGACGACCCGGACCTCGCGGGGCTCGGGGAGATCGCCGGCTTCTCGCCGCTGACGTGGCTGTCGTGGGCGGCGGTCGCGGTCGCCGCGGTGCTGCTGTCCCGGCACGCGTGGGGGCTGCGGCTGCGCGGCGTCGGGGAGACGCCGGACGCGGCCGCGACGCTGGGGGTGAGTCCGGTGAAGTACAAGTACGGGGCCGTGCTCGCCTCCGGGGTGCTGTGCGGCCTCGCCGGGGCGCAGCTCGCCCTCGGGAACGTCACCCTCTTCTCGGAGAACATGACGGCCGGCCGCGGCTGGATCGCCGTCGTCGCCGTCATGCTGGGCCGCGCCCTGCCGCTCGGCGTGCTCCTCGCCGCCCTCCTCTTCGGCCTCGCGGAGGCCGCCGGATTCCGCCTCCAGGGCCTCGGCCTTCCGCAGCAGGCGACGGACGCCGCGCCGTACGTCGTCACCCTGATCGCCCTCTTCCTCACCACGGCGCAGCGCCGCCGCCGCAAGACTGGAGCCGTCGCATGAGTGCCACCGCAGCCGACGCAGCCGACCTGCTGCCCATCACCCGGATACCGCGCACCGGCCTGCCGCCGCGTGCGGTCGTCGTGGGCGACCCGGCCCGCGCGGCGGCGGTCGCCGAGCTGCTGGACGACGCGAAGGAGGTGTCGTACCACCGCGAGTACCAGGTCTTCAGCGGCAATTGGCGCGGCCTGCCGGTCGTCGTCGCCTCGCACGGGGTGGGCGCGCCCGGCGCGATCCTGCTGTTCCAGGAGCTCGCGGACGCGGGTGTGCACACCCTCATCCGCTTCGGCACGGCGGGCGCGATGCGCTCGGGCATCGGCGACGGCGACCTGGTCATCGCGGAGGCCTGCGTACGGGACGACGGCGTGACGCAGCAGCTGGTCCCCGCCGAATACCCGGCGGTGTCCGCGCCGGAGGCCGTACTCGCCCTCACCGGCGCGGCGCGCGACGCGGGCGCGCCGCACCACCGCGGCCTGGTGTGGACGCGGGCCGCCTTCCAGCCGGGACTGATTCCTCTTGATACGTACAACAAGGCCGGTCTCGCGGCGATCGAGATGGAGCTTTCGGCGCTGTACGTGACGGCGTCCCTGCGCGGCCTGATCGCGGGCGGCGTCCTCGTCGTGGACGGCGCGAACGCGGACGAGCTGGTGGACGAGGACGCCACCGGCGGCTACAACCCGCACCGCGAGGTCGTCGCCGCGGGCGTGGCCCGCGGCAGCGTCGTAGCCCTGGATGCCCTGCGCACACTGTCCGAAGACAGGGCCCGATGACCGGCGAGCCGGTGGATCTGCTCGTCCACGGAGGCACGCTCCTCACCGTCGACGACGCCTCGACGGTCATCCCGGACGGCGCGCTCGCGATCCGCGACGGCGCCATCGCGGCGGTCGGCGCCACCGACGCGCTGCGCGCCCGCTACTCCCCCGCCGACGAACTCGACGCCGCCGGCGGCCTCATCATGCCGGGCCTCATCAACACCCACACCCACCTCGCCATGACGCTGTTCCGCGGCGGCGCGGACGACGTGACGCTCCAGGACTTCCTCGGCCGGGTGATCCCCGCCGAGGCCCGGCTCCTCAACCCTGGCAATGTGGCGGCGGCTGTACGGGTCGCCATCGCGGAGAGCGTACGGGCGGGGGTGACGTCGGCGCTCGACATGTACTGGTTCCACGAGGCCGCCGAAGACGCGGCACGGGAGGCGGGCTGGCGGCTGCTGACCGGACCCACCTTCATGGACGTACCCGACCCCCCGGACGGCCGCACCTACGACACCCGCCTCGCGTGGGCCCGGCGCGACCTGGCAGCGCGCGCCCCGGGCACGCGCCCGGTCCTCTTCGCGCACTCCACCTACACGCTCTCGCCCGAGCAGCTCACCGAGATCTTCGCCCTGGGCCGGGAGTACGGCGCGCTCCTCCACATCCACGCCGCGGAGAACGCCGCCGAGGTCGCCACCGTGGAGGCCGGCCACGGCAAGCGCCCCGTCGAACTCCTCGACTCCCTGGGCCTGCTGGGCCCCGACGTCGTCCTGGCCCACGCCGTCGACCTGACCGCCGCGGAGATCGCGGCCCTCGCCCGCACCGGCACCTCCGTCGCCCACTGCCCGGTGTCCAACCTGAAGCTGGGCTGCGGCATCGCTCCCGTACCGGACCTGCTGGCCGCAGGCGTCACGGTCGGCCTCGGCACGGACGGCGCCGTCAGCTCGAACACCCTCGACCTGCTGGGGGCGGTGCGGCAGGCCGCGCTGGTGCACAAGGCGGCGGGCGACCCGACGGCCGTCAGCGCGGAGCAGGCGGTACGGATGGCCACTGCGGAAGGCGCCCGCGCGCTGGGGCTCGGCGCCGAGCTCGGCTCCCTGGAGGCGGGCAAGCGCGCCGACCTGATCGTCATCGACCTGGACCGCCCGCACTTCACGCCGCGCCACGACCCCTGGTCGATGCTCGCGTACGCCGCCCAGGCCGCCGACGTCCGGCACACCGTCGTCGACGGCCGGATCCTGATGCGCGACCGCGCGCTCACGACGCTCGACGAAGACTCCGTCCTCGCCGCGCTGGAGGCCGCCGCATGAGCCGCCACGTCACCCGCGGCTTCGTCGGCCGCCCCCGCGTCGACAATCCCGGGCTGCCGCCGGGCCAGTACGACGCGGGCGCCGACTGGCCGGTCCTGTCGGCGGAGGTCACCCCGGACCTCTCCCCCGCCGACTGGACATTCCGCATCGACGGCCTCGTCGCCGAGCCCCGCACCTGGACCTGGGACGAGGCACAGCAGCTGCCCACCAGCCAGTACGAGGGCGACATCCACTGCGTGACGAGCTGGTCCAAGTTCGGCGTCCGCTTCGGCGGCGTGCCGCTCGACGCCTTCCTGGACGCCGTCCGCCCGGACCCCTCCGCCACGCATGTGGTCGCGTACTCCCACACGGGCTACACCACCAACCTCCCCCTCTCCGACGTCACCGACGGCCGCGCCTGGGTGGCTTTCACGTACGAGGACGCCCCCCTGCCTCCCGAACACGGCGGCCCCGCCCGGCTCCTCGTACCGCACCTCTACTTCTGGAAGAGCGCCAAGTGGCTCGCGGGCCTGCGCCTACTCGACCACGACGAGCCCGGCTTCTGGGAGCAGAACGGCTACCACGGGCGCGGCAACCCCTGGGAAGAACAGCGGTACGCCGGTGACTGACGCGCTCCGCACCCGCTTCGCCGTCCCCGGCCGCATCGCCGCCAGCAACCGCGCCGCCGCCACCTGGCAGCGCGCCGTGCTCACCGGGATCCGCCGGGAGACCCCGGACGCCGCGACGTTCCGCTTCGCGGTGCCCGGCTGGCAGGGCCACCTCCCCGGGCAGCACCTGATGCTGCGGCTGACCGCCGCGGACGGCTATACGGCACAGCGGCACTACTCGCTCGCGTCACCGCCCGACGACTCCGGTCACATCGACCTCACCCTCGATCACGTCGAGGGCGGCGAGGTCTCGGGCTATCTGCACACCCTCGCGCGCGTCGGCGACGAGATGGAGGTGCGCGGCCCGCTCAGCGGCTTCTTCGCCTGGCCCGGCGACCGCCCCGCGCTGCTGGTCGGCGCGGGCTCAGGTGTCGTCCCCCTGATCTCGATGCTCCGCCACCATCGCCGCCGCCAACTCGACGTGCCTTTGCGTCTCTTCGTCTCGGCACGCACGCGTGAGGATTTGATCTACGCGACGGAGTACGGCGACGAGACGACGGTCGTACTCACCCGCGAGGGCGAGCGCCGACGCTTGTCGGCGGACCATCTGGCGCCCGCCCTCACCGCTGCCGCTCCCCCGTGGGACGCGTACATCTGCGGCTCCAACTCCTTCGCGGAGCACGCCTCCCGGCTGCTGGTGGACCTCGGCCAGCCGGTGGAGCGGATCCGTATCGAGCGCTTCGGCTGAGGCGCGGGGACGGGGACTCACTCGAAGGCGGCCGCCGCCGCGCGCAGCGCCCGGGCGATCTCCTCGGGGGCGTCGGGGCCCGGTGGGCCCGGTGTGTACGTGACCGAGTGCAGGTTGCCCGTATAGCGGAAGACGCCGTGCCGCTCGTGCAGCGGCCAGGACACCGGGGACTTGCGGTCCACGCCGATGCTGATGCCCTGGAGCGGGGCCATGCCGATCAGCTGGTGGACCGGCGCGGGGGTGGCCCGTGGTGTGCCGTCGACCGTGAGCGTGAAGCGCCAGCGCAGGCCGCGCTCGGCGGTGGCCACGAGCTCGATGCGGCGGGTGCCTGGGGGTAGCGGGCCGGCGTCGGTGGTGTGCAGGGCGCCGTAGGCGTTGTATGCGAAGTGGAGCCTGCCGTCCTCGGCGTACAGGCTGTAGCCGCCGCCCTGGTCGCCGTGCGAGAGCAGCACGCCCGCGTCGCCGTCCGCGTAGCCGGGGGCCGACAGCTCCACCGTCGCGGTCCACGAGCGCAGCGCGATCAGGCGCGACGAGCGGTAGCGCTCCAGCTCCGGCGTGCCGGCGAGCAGCGTGACCGAGTGGGTCAGGCGCTGTTCGGACGGGCCGCGGCGGGCCAGGGCGCCGGAGGCGTCGGGGAGGGGGAAGACGCCGTTGCGCCAGGCGGCTTCCTCCCAGGCGGCGGCGAGTTCCTTGACGAGGTCCGGTCGTTCGGCGGAGAGGTCGTACAGCTCGGTCGGGTCGGTGCGGATGTCGTAGAGTCGCCATTCGCCGTCGTCGTACGGGTCGCCTGGCCGGTGCAGGGTGACGAGCTTGTGGCCGTCGCGGTAGTAGCTGCGGTTGCCGGTCATCTCGCAGTACTGCTCGGTGTGGGTGCCCGCGGCGGCCGGGTCCGCGAGGACCGCCGCGAAGCTCGCGCCGTCCTGCTCCTGGACGGCGTCCTCCCGGGTCACCCCGGCCAGCTCCAGCAGCGTCGGTGCGACGTCGGTGACGTACTGGTAGGCGTGCCGGATGCCGTCGTCCCCGGCCGCGCGCGGCAGCCCGGCCGGCCAGGAGAGCAGGAAGGGCACCCGCACCCCGCCCGCGTACGTGTGCCGCTTGTAGAGCCGGAACGGGGTGTTGGACGCCATCGCCCAGCCGCGCGGATAGTGCACGAGGCTGCGCGGGCCGCCGATGAGGTCGGGGTCGCGTTCGACGTCGGCCGGCCAGTCGGCGGGGAGGTGCGGGTGGTGGGCGAAGCGGCTGAAGTAGCTGCGGCTGCCCTCGGCGCCGCCTTCGCCGCTGCCGCCGTTGTCAGAGGTGAAGACTACGATCGTGTTGTCGAGTTCGTTCAGGTCACGGAGGGTGTCCAGAAGCCGTGCCAGGTTCTGGTCGACGTTGTCGACCATTGCCGCGTACGCCTCCATGTAGCGGGCGAAGAGCTCCTGTTCTTCCTGCCTCAGCTCATCCCACGGGCCCACGTCCAGGCCGTCCTCGGCGTTGCGCGGCGGCAGTTCGGTGCCGGGTGGGAAGAGGCCGTCGGCCAGCTGGCGGTTGAAACGGGTGCGGCGGAGCTCGTCCCAGCCGGCGGTGTAGCGGCCGCGGTGGCGTTGCAGGTCGGCGGGCTTGGCCTGGAGCGGGGCGTGTACGGCGTTGTGCGCGTAATAGAGGAAGAAGGGCTTCTCGGTGTCGTGGGCGCGCAGCGACTTGACCATGGAGATGGCCTGGTCGGTGATGTCGTCGGTGTAGTAGTAGCCGTCCGGGAAGGCGTCAATGTCGAGGGGGGTGTTGTCGCGGACGAGCTGGTGCGGGTGGAAGAGGTTCGTCAGGCCTTCCAGGACGCCGTAGTACTGGTCGAAGCCCTTCTGCAGCGGCCAGTTCGCGCGGTCGTCGGCGGCGGAGGACGCGGCGTCGCGGGAGAGGTGCCATTTGCCGACGGCGTACGTGGCGTAGCCGGCGCCGTGCAGCGTCTCGGCGAGGGTCGGGAAGTCGGGGGCGATCTCCATGCCGTAGCCGGGGAAGCCCGGGTCGGCGTTGGCGACCATGGCGTAGCCGACGCGGTGCGGGTTGCAGCCGGTGAGCAGCGCGGCGCGGGAGGGGGAGCAGAGCGGGACGGTGTGGTAGTTCGTCAGGCGTATGCCGTCGGCCGCCAGGGCGTCGAGCGTCGGGGTCGGGACCTCGGCGCCGAACGGGCCGATGTCGCTGAAGCCCATGTCGTCCAGGTAGACCAGGACGATGTTCGGCGCTCCGGCGGGCGGGGTGCGGCGGTCGGGCCAGGCGGGCTCGGAGTCGGCGAAGGTGCGGCCGACGCGGCCGGGGAAGCCGGCGTACGGGTCGCGGCGGGGGCCGTGGGGCGGGGGTGTCATGCGGCGGAGGCTCCTACGGCGTCGGCGTCGGCGGGGACGAGGTCGGGGGCGGCGGCCAGCAGCCGCTCGGTGTACGGGTGTTGCGGCTGCGAGATGACCTGGTCGGCCAGTCCCGTCTCGACTATGCGGCCGTTGTGCATGACCGCGATCCGGTGGCTGACCTGCCGTACCACCGCCAGGTCGTGGGCGATGAAGACAAGCGCCAGGCCGAGGTCGCGCTGCAGGTCGGCGAGGAGGTTGACGATCTGCGCCTGCACCGAGACGTCGAGCGCGGACACCGGCTCGTCGCAGATCAGCACCGACGGCGCGGGCGCGAGCGCGCGGGCGATGCCGATGCGCTGGCGCTGGCCGCCGGAGAAGGCGCTGGGACGGCGACCGGCGGTCGCCGGGTCGAGGCCGACCAGCTCCAGCAGCTCGGCGACGCGGCGGGCGCGTGCCTGGCGGTCCTCGTACGCGGAATGCCCGCGCAGGGGCTCGGCGATGCTCTCGCCGACGGTCATGCGGGGGTTGAGGGAGGCGTACGGGTCCTGGAACACCATCTGGACCTGCTGCCGCAGCGCGCGGAGTGCGGCGCGGGAGGGCCGGGTGACGTCCTCGCCGCGCAGGCGGAGGGTGCCGCCGTCCGCGGGGTGGGCGTGGGCGAGGACGCGGGCGAGGGTGGACTTGCCGGAGCCTGACTCGCCTACCAGGCCGAGGGTTTCGCGGGCGTGCAGCTCCAGGGAGACGCCGTCGAGTGCCGTGAGCGAGCCGCGCCGGCCGCGGCGGAAGACCTTGCGGATGTCGGTGGCGGTGAGGAGGGGCGTGGCCGGGTCGGCCGCGGACGCACCGGGCGGGCCCACGGATCCGGCTGCGGGCTCGGCGCTCGACGGCACGGGCGAGGACGTGCTCCCGGCGACGGCCGCGTCTCCGGCCGGCCTCACCGCCGCAGCCGGCAGCACCGCCGCAGCCGGCCCCGCCTCGGCCGGGACCGCCGGTGCCACCGGCTCTGCCACTGGCCGGAGCGCACCGAGAAGTTCGAGCTCGTCCGCGCGGTGGCAGGCCGCTCGGCTCCGCTCGCCGCCCGGTGCCGCCAGCGTCTGCGGCTCCGCCGCGCACCGCTCCTCCGCGTGCGCGCAGCGGGCCGCGAACGCGCAGCCGGTCGGCACCAGTGACAGGTCCGGTGGCGATCCCGGTATGCCGCGCAGCCGGGTCCCGGACGGCGACGACAGGCGCGGCACTGCCGCCAGCAGGCCCGCGCTGTACGGGTGCCGGGGCCGGGCCAGGACGTCGGCGGTCGGGCCGTCCTCGACGACCGTGCCGCCGTACATGACCAGTACGCGCGCGCATGTGCGGGCGACGACGCCCATGTTGTGCGTGATGAGCACCAGCGCCGTGCCCGTCTTCTCGCTCAGCTCGGTGAGCAGCGTGAGGATCTGTTCCTGGACGGTGGCGTCCAGCGCCGTCGTCGGCTCGTCGGCGAGCAGCACGTCCGGCTCGTTGGCCAGCGCCAGCGCGATGAGGATGCGCTGCCGCTGGCCGCCGGAGAACTGGTGCGGGTAGTCGTCCAGCCGGCTCTCCGCGTCCGGGATGCCGACGAGCTCGAGCAACTCCCGCGCCCGCGCCCGCCGCGCCGGGCGGTCCGCGCCGCCGTGCGCGCGCAGCACTTCGTCGAGGTGCCGGCGGACCGTGAGCACCGGGTTCAGCGAGGTCATCGGATCCTGAAAGATCATCCCGATCCGCGCGCCCCGCACCGCCCGCAGCTCCTCCTCCCCCGCCGCCGTCAGGTCCGTCCCTTCGAGGCGTACGGAACCGGCCGTGACGCGCCCGCTCCCGGGCAGCATCCGCAGCAGCGCCAGCGCCGTGGTCGACTTCCCGGACCCCGACTCGCCGACCACGGCGATCCGTTCACCGCGCCGCAGCGTGAAGTCCACATCTCGCACGGCATGCACCACGGATCCGTCAGAGGCGGTGAAGTCCACGCTCAGGCCGCGTACGTCGAGGAGCGCGTCGGTGGTGGTCATCGGCGTATCTCCCGGTTGAGGGCCTCGGACAGCAGGGACAGGCCGAGGACGAGCAGGGTGACGGTGAGCAGCGGCCCGGCGGCGAAGTACGGGGCCTGGGAGAGGAAGGGCAGCGCCTGGCTGAGGACGCCGCCGAGGGTGGGTTCCGGCGGGCGGACGCCGACGCCGAGGAAGCTCATCGCGCCTTCGAGGAAGACGGCGACGGTGAGGGAGACGGCGACCTGCACGATCAGCGGGTCGGCGGCGTTGGGCAGGATGTGCCGGGCCAGCAGCCGGACCCGCCCGGCACCGCCGACCCGGGCGGCGACCGCGTACTCCCGCTCGCGCTGCACAAGGATGCCGGTGCGCAGCTGCCGTCCGAAGACGGGGATCTCGGCGAGCGCGATGACGACGATCACCGGCAGCCGCCCGGGGCCGAGCATGGCGGTGATGGCGAGCGCCAGGATCAGCCCGGGAAAGGCCAGCACCAGGTCGAACAGCCGCTGCACGGCCGTGTCGAGCACCCGGTGCGCGGCCGCGAGCAGGGCCAGGGCGCAGCCTACGAGCGCGCCGATCGGGACCGCGAGCGCGATCACCTCGACGTCGGTACGGATGCCGTAGAGCACCCGGCTGAACAGGTCGCGGCCGAGGTCGTCGGTGCCGAGCAGATGCCCGCCCTCGCCGGGCGCGAGGAGGGCGCGGCTGGACTGCTCGGTCGGCCCGTACGAGGTGAGCAGCGGGGCGAGCAGCCCGGCGAGCACGACGAGCGCTACGAGGGCGAGGCCGATGCGGCCGCGGATGCTGCCTAGCACCTTCGGGAGGCGCGGCAGCCGCAGCGTCCGTACGGCCGCGGTCGAGGACAGGGTGGTCATCGGCAGATCACTCCCACCGGATCCGGGGGTCGAGCCAGGCGTGGACGGCGTCGGTGAGCAGCTGCACCACGACGAAGACGGCTACGAGCAGGAGCAGCAGGTCCTGGACGACCGGGTAGTCGCGGCGGGTGAGCGCCTGTTCGGCGAGCTGGCCGAGGCCTGGCCAGGCGAAGATGGCCTCGACCAGGACGGCGCCGCCGAGGAGGTGGCCGGTCTGCATGCCGAGGAGGGTGACTACGGGCGGCAGGGCGTTGGGCAGCGCGTGCCGCCACAGCAGGCGGCGGCGCGGCACGCCCGCCGCGACGGCGGTGCGCACGTAGTCCTCGGCGAGGGCGCGCTCCAGGCTGTCCCGGAGGTAGCGGCCGAGGACGGCGGCGCTGGGGAGGGCGAGGCAGACGGCGGGCAGCAGCAGGTACTGCAGCTCGAGATCCGGAGCCTGAAGGAGGCCGATCCGGCCGCTGGACGGCAGCAGTCCGAGGCCGACCGCGAAGACCAGCACCAGCAGCACGCCGGTGACGAACGGCGGCACCGCGAGGGCGCCCGTGGTCAGCGCCCGTACGACCGCCTGCACCCAGCGCCGCCGTGAGGTGGCGCCGAGGACGCCGAGGGCGAGGCCCAGGGACACGGTCACCAGCAGCGCGCCGATGGTGAGTTCTGCCGTGGCGCCGAGGCCGTCGCCGATGAGGGTGGCGACGTCGCCGCCGACCGCGTACGACGGGCCGAGGTCGCCGGTGAACAGGTCGCCGAGCCAGGCGAGGTACTGCGTCAGCAGCGGCTCGTCGAGGCCGAGGCGGTCCCGGATGGCGGCCACGGAGGCCGGGCTCGCGTCCGGCCCGGCGAGCGTGGTGGCGGCGTCGCCGGGGACCAGGCGGAGGATCGCGAAGATCAGGAAGGAGGCGAGGAGCAGCACGAGGAGGGCGGAGGGGATCCGCTTCAGGAGGTATCCGCGCATGGGTCAGGCCAGGTAGGCGTGGTCGAGGTTGAGATAGCTGAACTTGCCGAGGGTGGCGCCGCGCAGCTTCTTCGCCGCCACCTCGACCTGGGCCTGCACGGCGAGGTCGATGATGAACGCCTCGTCCAGCAGCAGGTCGGAGATCTTCTGGTAGCGGGCGCGGGCGGCGGGCGAGTCGGCTTCCTTGACCTCCCACGCCTCGTGGACGGCCTTGGTGTACGCCTTCGAGCGGAAGCGGGAGGTGTTCTTGGCCTCGTTGAAGGGATACGCGCTGACCGCGAGCGTGGACGGCTGCACCTGGGCGAAGCCGTGGCCGTTGATCCACAGCGCCGGCATATCGCCGCCGATCAGCTTCTTCTGGAAGGTGGCGGTGTCGTGCGGCTGCAGCTCGGTCTTGATGCCGATCTGCTTCAGGTCGTACTGGACGATCTCCGCGATCGAGGTGTGCAGCGGCATGGCGGGGTGCCCGAGGGGGACGGTTTTGCGGGTGTCCGCTCCGGAGGCCTTCAGCAGGGCGCGGGCCTTGCCCGGGTCGTGGCGGTAGTGGGTGCGGTTGGCCTCGCTGTAGGCGGGCGAGGACTTGGGCCACGGGGCGGCCGAGGCGAAGCCGTAGCCGCCGAGGGCCTGCTCGACGACCCGTTCGCGGTCGACGCCCCAGGCGACGGCCTGCCGGAAGTCCTTGCTGTCGGTGGGGTTGTCCGCGACGGTGGCGCCGACGTAGACGGCGCCGTTGCCAGTGGCGTAGCGGCGGACGCGGAAGTCGTCGCGGCTCTTCAGCGCGGCGAGGTGCTTGCCGGAGACGTGGTACGAGAGCTGGACCTGGCGGGAGCGGAGGGCGGAGAGCAGGGCGTCGGGCTGGGTGAAGACGCGCAGTTCGACGGCGTCGAGGTAAGGACGGTCCGGTATCCAGTACTTGTCGTTGCGGGTCAGGCTGAGGCCGGTGCCGGGCTGCCACTGCTTCAGGCGGTACGGGCCCGTGCCGTTGAGCTTCGCGCCCTTCACGGTCTCCGCGACCGTGTGCCGGTCCGTGATGATCATGAATTCGAAGAGGTCGAAGAGGTTGCCCACCGGGTGGGCGAGCTTCAGCACCAGCTCGTGGGCGCCGCGCTTGTCGAAGCCGGTGACGGCGCGGGCGGTGGCGGCCAGCTGGGCAGAGCGGACCGGCTTGGTGAGGTTGCGGATGGCGAAGATGACGTCGTCGGCGTCGAACGTGCGGCCGTCGTGGTACGTGACGTCGTCGCGCAGCCGCAGCGTGATGCTGCGGCCGTCGGCCGCGTACTGCCAGGACTTGGCGAGCTCCGGCTGCGGCTTCAGCTCATCGTCGTAGCGGGTGAGGGTGTTGTAGATCAGCCGCTGCTGCAGCGACTGGCCGCTCTGGGTGAACAGCAGCGCGGGAGTGAAGTCCTGGTTGATGCCGACGACCAGCTTGCCGCCGCGCTTCGGCCCGCTGCCGCCCTCGGCGGTGGACGCCGCGGACCGGCAGCCCGCCAGCCCACCGCCCGCCCCGAGCAGAAGGGCGCCGGCACCGGCGGCGCGCAGGGTGGTGCGGCGGGAGGGCAGGGGTGGTGGCACAGGCATGACGGAGGCCCATTTCTTTTGCTGCGAGCGGAAGGAATGCCGGAAGTGAGGAATTCAAAGGCACGTTTCGGTATTCGATCGCAGCAGAATGACAGTAAGCCCGACGACCGGTCAACCTCGGTTTTTGTACGGGATGTTGACTATCACAACGGGGCCATTGCCGGAATATTGCGGGCGCCTTGCAGCGGATTCCTGAACAGCGGATTCAGTAGGACGGTGACCGCCGCGACCGGAAGCGCGGCCGGTCCAGCATGTGGGACCACGATCCGCTCCGGATCTTCGCTGACGTGCGAATGGTCGATCGCGGCCGCCCGTATCTCCTCCAGATAGCCGGGGTGGAGCACGCTCGACTGCTCGGTGATCACGACGAGATCGGGGTTCAGCACGTCGAGCAGCAGTCCGGTGGCCCGGCCCACCGCGCGGGCCCGCTCGCGCAGCAGCGAGTCGGCGCGCGGGTCGCCGGCCGCGGCCGCGTCCACCAGCAGCGCCGCGCTCGGCTCCGGGATCACACCGCGGGCGACGGCGGTACGGGCCAGCGCGGCATCCGATGCGGTGGCCTCCAGACAGCCCGTACGGCCGCAGCTACAGGGCGCGGCGCTGTCCGGAACCGGCAGGTGGGCCACGTCCCCGGCGCCGGCGCGGGGGCCGCGGTGCACGACTCCGGCGATGGCGACGGCGGCGTCCACGACGTTGCCGACGAAGAGGTGGACGAGGGACCGGCGGGCCGCGGCGCGGCCGAAGAGCAGCTCGGACTGGGCGACGGCGCGGGCGTGGTTGTCGATGCGTACGGGCAGACCGGTGTGCCGCTCCAGGACGCTCGCGAGGGGGAGTTGGCGCCAGCCGAGCGACTCGTGGCGGACGACCGTACCGGTGCCGGGGTCGACCCAGCCGCCGACGGCGGCGCCGACGCCGAGGTGCGGGCGGGCGGCGGTGCCGTGCTCGACGAGGAAGCCGGCGAGGGCCCCGCCGACCGCGTCCGGGAGCCGGTCGGCAGGGATCCCTTCGTGCCGGAACACCCGCCGCGCGAGCACCCCTCCGCGCAGGTCGGCGAGGCAGAACACGGACTGCGGCACCCCGATGTGCACGCCACCCGCGACCGGCCCGGCGGCTGCTCCGGCCCGCAGGTCGACGGGGATCTGCGGCCGTCCCACCCCGCCGCTCGGGCCTGCGCTGCCCGGCAGTTCGTGCAGGAGGCCGAGCCGCGTCAGGTCGGTGCACTGCCGGGAGACGGCGGCCGGGCTGAGCTCGGCGAGGCGGGCGATGGCGCTGCGGGCGACCGGACCGTGGTCGAGTACGGCGCGCAGCACGGCGGCGGCGTTGGCTTCGCGGCGGCGGTCGCCGGAGGTTCGGGTGCCCTGGGGGGCTGGGGACAACATGTCCCCAACATGCCCTGAACCACGGGATTCGGCGAGCATCGGCGGACGGAATACCGTCAAGAATGTCGGCAGTATTGCAGCCTCATGAAGGTGGCCGGGATAGCCTTGACGCCTTTCCGGGACCGGACCATGATCCTGGGCATGACCGCGATGATTCAGCCCCTTTCCGCGTGTCCTACCGCCGCCTGATTTACGGCCCTTGCCGCGGCATTCGCTGCACCCCAGCTCCAGTTATCCACTCCTCCCCACGCGGCTCGGAATTCTTTCCGCTCCGAGCAGAACCAACGAAGGGACCCACCCCATGACATCCGCACCCGCCAAGGACACCGTCACCGTGGAGAAGGTCGGCGGCCGCATCGGCGCCGTCGTCTCCGGCGTCCGGCTCGGCGGCGATCTCGACGCCGCGACCGTGGCCGCGGTCCGTAACGCCGCCCACGAGCACAAGGTCATCTTCTTCCGCGACCAGCGCCACCTGGACGCGGACGGCCACGAGGCCTTCGGCCGGCTGCTCGGCGACCTCGTCGCCCACCCCACGGTCCCGTCCGTGGACGGCCGTTACGCGCTCGGCATCGACAACGCGCACGGCGGCCGCGCCAACCAGTGGCACACCGACGTCACCTTCGTCCCCGCCTACCCGGCCTTCTCCATCCTCCGCGCCGAGGTCATCCCGCCGTACGGGGGCAACACCCTCTGGTCCAACACCGCCGCCGCCTACGCCGAACTCCCCGAGCCGCTGCGCGTCCTCGCCGACAGCCTGCGCGGCGTGCACACCAACGACTACGACTACGCGGCCATCCGCCCCGACGCCCCGTCCAAGGCGATCGAGCAGCACCGGAAGGTGTTCACCGCGGTCACCTTCAAGACCGAGCACCCGGTCGTCCGCGTCCACCCGGAGACCGGCGAACACACCCTGATCCTCGGCAACTTCCTGCAGAAGCTCTCCGGCTTCAACGCCCGCGACTCGCGCGCCCTCATCGCCGTCCTGCAGTCCCACGTCGAGCGCCCGGAGAACACCGTCCGCTGGCAGTGGCGCGCGGGCGACGTCGCGATCTGGGACAACCGCGCCACCCAGCACTACGGCGTCGACGACTCCGACGCCCACGAGCGCACCCTGCGCCGGGTGACGATCGACGGCGATGTCCCGGTGGGCGTCGACGGCCGCCGCTCGGTGCTGCTGGCACCTGAGTCGGTGCCGGAGCCGCGCTACGGGATCGCCTCCGGTGCTTCGACGGACGGCCGGGTGGCGGAGCACGCCGCCGCCTGACGCCCACGACCGCAGCTAGCCCCTGACCGGCAGGTCAGGGGCTAGCTGTTCAGGTAATGGTCGCCAATCGCCCGGAGCCGGCGGGCGCTCGCGTGCTCGGCCGTCAGCACGCGGGCGTTGCGCCAGAAGCGGTCCAGGCCGGGGGCGTCGGCGAGTTCCAGGACTCCGGTGGTGATGTGCAGCATGGCGTCGGCGGTCACGGACTCGGCGGTGGCCACGTGGAAGGTGACGGCCGTAGGTTCCTCGACGTCCACGTACGGCCCGGCGCTCAGCGCGCGCGACATCGCGTGCGTCGCCCGCTCGACGAGGGCGCCGGCGGTCTGCGCCGAGGCGGCGAGATCTCCGTACGCGAGGAGAAGGTCGGGATCATTGCCCGGGAGCCGCGTCGTCAGGCTGTTCCTGCTGAGGTCGCGGGCCTCCGCCAACGCGCCCTCGATGATGCCGAGGCCGACGTGACACAGGGCGAGCCGCAGCGCCGGCTCGGCGAGGGCGGTGCGCGGCGGGGTGGTCTCGTCGTCGTGCGGCCGGGGGCCGAGGATCTGCTCCGGCGATACGGGGATGCGGTCGAGGACAAGGGTGCCGGCGTCCGCGACGCGCTGCCCGAGGCGGTCGTGTGCGGGCTCACCGGTCATGCCCCGGTGGCTGCGCGGGAGGCGTATCACCAGGATGTCGCCGGTCGCGGCCGACACGGCGTCCACGACGAGCTGGTCGGCGACGGTCGCCGCCGTGTCCACCCAGCAGCTCCCGTCGAGCACCTGCCGGCCGTCGCCGGTGGCGAGCGTGAGGGTCGGCGCGGATTCGTCGGCGGCGATGGGGCGTACGGACCCGCTCCAGAGCCACTGCCCGCGAGCCGAGTCGGCGTCGATGGCGGCGGACCGGGGAGACGTGGCGTAGAAGCGGCTGCTCCAGGTGTGTACGTAATGCCGCGCGAGGATCTCGCCGACGGAGCTGTCCGCCGTCGCGATCTCCCGGATGGCGGCGCAGGCGGTCTGCCAGTCCAGTCCGTGCCCGGGTCCCGGCGGGGTGAGCGCGGCCAGCAGGCCGGCCTCGCGGAGCCGGGCGACCTCGTCGGCAGGCGGCTTGCCCGCCTGGTCGCGGGCGATCGCGTCGGTGGCGAGGTCGTCGGCCACTTCACGGGCGGTGCGCAGGATCTCCGCGGTCATGCGCTCGTGCTGGGCTCTGTCGTACGGTCGCCTTCGGCTTGGGCTGGGACGCTCGTTGGGGCGGCGGCCTGACGGCGGTGTTCCTTTACGGAGTAGCCCACGGCCGCGGCCCACAGTGCGTAGATCAGCGCGTACACCACCCACCGGGCGCCCTCCCCCGCCCCGACCCAGTCGCTCCGCAGCACCGTCCGGATGTTGGTGAGCACGATGAGACCGCCCACCGCGGAGCCGAGGATGCGCGGCGGCACGTGCCGTACGAGCCAGGCGGCGAAGGGTGCGGCGATCAGGCCGCCGAGGAGCAGGGCGAGGGCCCACTGGTAGTCGATGCCCTCGGAGCCGAGGCCGAACAGGAAGCCGAGGCTGGCCGCAAGCGCGACCAGGAACTCGCTGGTGTCGATGGAGCCGATGACCTTGCGGGGCTCCATCCGCCCGCTGGCGAGCAGCGCGGGCGTGCCCACCGGGCCCCAGCCGCCGCCTCCCGTGGCGTCGAGGAAGCCGGCCACGACGCCGAGCGGCGACAGGAACCGCTTCCGGAGCGGCTTGCCCAGATTGCCGGTGGGCAGGCCGCGGAAGGTGAAGCGGCCCAGCACGTACAGCCCGAGGCCGAGGAGGATCAGGGCCATCACGGGCTCTGCGGTCTCGGTGGAGAGATTCGACAGGACGGTGGCGCCCGCGAAGGCGCCGACAGCCCCTGGCACGCCGATCTTGGCGACGACCTTCCAGTCCACATTGCCGAACCGCCAGTGGGACACGCCCGAGGCGAGCGTGGTGCCGATCTCGGCGAGGTGCACGGTGGCCGAAGCGGCGGCGGGGTTGGTGCCGAAGGCGAGCAGGAGGGTGGTGGAGGTGACGCCGTACGCCATGCCCAGGCTTCCGTCGACCAGTTGGGCCCCGAGCCCGGCAAGTGCCAGCAAAATCAGCGTCTTCACGACCGCTTCTCCCCATCCCTAGTTTCCCCATCGGATTGATAGGGATAGTGGGCGGGAGTGGCCGAGATGACAAGTCGGCGTCCAGGAAATGGACGGATCCGTATCGCAATTCGAGAACGCCCTGGCCAGAACGATCAGGGAACGATTCAGGGAACGATTCAGGGATTGACCCAGGCCGCCGGGTCCTGCGCCAGCTCGTGTACGAAGCCGGGGAGCTGTCCCGCCGCGATGTCGGCGAGTGAGACGCCCTCCAGGATGTGGCGGACGTTCGCCCGCAGGGCGACCCACAGCGGCAGCAGCGACTCGGCCGGGCCGCCGTACGCCAGCTCGGGGGGCCGGACGCCGCGCACGGAGACGAGCGGTCCCTCGACGGCGCGGATGACGTCGGCGACGGTGATGTCGGCGGCGGGCCTGGCCAGCCGGTAGCCGCCGCGGATGCCGCGCTGGCTGACGACGAGCCCGGCGCGCCGCATGTCGCCGAGGATGCCCTCGAGGAACTTGTGCGGAATCTCCTGCGCGACCGCCATGGCCTCGGCCTTCATGGGCTCGGCGTGCTCCGCACCGGCGAGCAGGAGGGCCGCCCGCACGGCGTAGTCCGCCTTCGCTGAGATCCGCATGCGGGCATTATCGCGCAGGTCATGCACGCACGCGAATTCCTACAAACTTGATAGGGAAGCTTGACGGGCGGCGGCGTCCCGCCACAGACTGACCACATGCCCCTGTCGCAGCCGCCGCTCGTTCGCCGCAGGCACGTCGACTTCCGTCGCGTGGCCAGCGCGGTCTGCCGACCCTACTGAGACCGGACCCTGCGGGCGCCCGCGCCCTGCCCGGACGGACCCAGCGGGCCCCCGCGATTCGCGCGCCGCCGCTCGCCTCCGCTCACTCCACCCTTCTCCAGCCAAAGGGGCTCAACGTGACCATCACCCTCCCCGATTACGCACCTCCCGCCCGCGGCGACGCCGCCGTACGCATCGACCACGCGAGCCGCGTCGTCCACGTCGACGGCCGCGAACTCGACCTCACATACCTGGAGTTCGAGCTACTCGCCCACATGGTCGCCCACCCGCACCGGGTGCACACCCGCGACGCGCTCCTCGCCGGCATCTGGCAGTACACCTACGCCGGCGACGGCAGAACGGTCGACGTCCACATCGCCCGCCTGCGCCGCAAGCTGGGCCCCGCGCACCGGTCCCGCATCGTCACCGTCCGCCGGGTCGGCTACAAGTACGTGCCGGGCCTCGCGTAGCCATCAGAGCCGCATCGTGGTGAACAGGTTGGTTCCGTACGCCACGTCCACTTCCTTCCGGTCGGTCTCGGTGAATCCGACCTTGGCCAGCACACGGCGCGAAGCGGTGTTCCAGTCCCAGACCGTGGCCCACAGACGCTGGTACCCAGATGATCTCGCCCAGTCCACCACCGCCAACGAGGCTTCCGTCGCGTACCCCTGACCCCAGACTCGGCGCAGCAGCTCGAATGCCAGCTCCGGTTCCCCTTCCGATCCTCGCCCGCTGTCGACCAGCCCGCAGTAACCGACGACATCGCGAGCGCCCTTCCGCTCGACCGCCAACAGCCCGCTCGCCCACACCCGGCTGCCGCGGATCGAATCCTCGAGCTCTGCCACCGTGGGACGTCCGTCCGCGTCGATCCGACGGTGCGGCGGCACCCGCGGATCACGCTCGGTCCACAGCTCCCGCTGAACAACAGCCTCGGCCACTCGCCAAGGTCTGAGCAGCAGACGACTCGTCTCGAGTACAACCTCACTGCCCGAATCCGCGCCAACCGTCATGGCAGCAACCGTGTCACAGGTGAATGCACTGTCATGCCAAGGGCCAGGATGTCGCCATGGAGAAACGAAGTGCCGTTGTACGGCGGACGTATCACCCCCGGCGTGGTCAAGGTCGGCCAGGCTGGGTGCCGGCCCGGTTCCAGCGCTGGACCGACTCCCAGGTGGCCGCGGCCGGCTCCCTGCTCCGTTCCTTCCACGACGCCACCCGCGGCAGTCGGCTGGCCGGCGGGCATCCCGCGGTCTGCCACCACGACCCGGGACCGAACAACACTGTCTTCGCCGACAACATCGCGGTAGCCTTCATCGACTTCGACACCGCCGCCCCCGGTGATCCCATCGAAGACCTCGGCTACATGGCGTGGACCTGGTGCATCTCCTCCAAACCCACCGCTCCTCCCGCCACCGTCCAGGCCGCCCAGCTACGCGCCCTCGCCGACGCGTACAGACTCGACGAGCCCTCTCCCGCCTCATCGATGCCGCGCTCGACCGCCAGGCCCGCAACGCCAGGTGGTGGCACAGCCGCCTCGCGCACCTGCCCCCACGCGTCGCCGACGACCACACGATCGCCGAGCGCATCCGGTGGTCCGAGCAGGAGCACGCCTACACTTCGGCCAACCGCACAACCTTCGACACGGCCCTGGGCTGACAAGACGGCGTCAGGCTTCGCAGACGTACACCGTCGTGGTTCCTAGCGGCGCTGCCACTCCCCCGCCAGCAGTTCGTACGAGCGGACGCGGTCGGCGTGTGCGTGGGTGATTGTGGTGATGAGGAGTTCGTCGGCGGCCGTCGCCTCCTGGAGCCGCTCCAGGTCGTCGGCCACCCGCCGCGGGGAGCCGACGAATTGGGTTTCCAGGCGGTCCGCGACCAGCTCCCGGTCGGCCTCCGTCCAGGCGTGCGCGCGGGCCTCCTCGGGCGTGGGGTATTCGATCGCGCCCTCCGCCGTGCGGATGCTGCGCACCCACGCGGCGTAGCCGGTGGCGAGTTCGCGGGCCGACGCGTCGTCCTCGGCGACGACGACGTCGGCGGAGACGGTGACGTACGGCTTGTCCAGCGCGTCGGAGGGCTGGAAGGCGGCGCGGTAGCCCTCCACGGCTTCCAGCACCGTCGCCGGGCTGACGTGGTAGTTCGCCGCGAAGCGCAGGCCGTTTCGGCCCGCGACCTGCGCGGATTCGCCGCCGCTGCTGCCCAGGATCCACACCTCGACGTCCGCACCCTCGCCCGGCACCACGTGCGCCTCGACGCCCTCCGCCGAGCGGTACGTGCCCGCGAGCAGCGCGAGGATGTCATCGACCTGCTCGCCGTAATCCTGCGCCTCGGCGTGCGGCTGCCGCAGCAGCCCGCGCTGCAGGGCCACGCGGGGCGAGCCCAGCAGGTGCTCGTACGAGAATCGCTTCGGGATGCGCAGCCCGTTCGGCGTCAGGCCGTCGACGACGGGCGTGGTGGTCGGCGCCGGCCCGGCGGAGGACGCGGGCGGGCGGCCGCCGGAGCGGCCCAGGCCCAGGTCGATACGGCCGGGGTGGAAGGCGTCGAGCAGGCCGAACTCCTCCACCGTGGACAGCGCCGTCCGATGGCCCAGCTGCACCGCCCCCGACCCGAGCCGGATCGTGGAGGTCGCCGCGGCCGTCAGGGCGAGGACGACGGCGGGCGAGGTGCCGGCCACGCCCGGGTTGAGGTGATGCTCGGCGAACCAGTAGCGGCAATAGCCGAACCGTTCCGTCTGCTGCGCCAGATCGACGGAGTTACGCAGCGCCTCCGGCGCACTGGAGCCGCTCGATATCGGCACCAGGTCGAGGACGCCGAGCGGGATGCCGGCCGGGCGACTCACCGGGCGGCCGCCGCCGCCAGGTTGTGGGTGCCGCGGGCCGCCCGCCCGGCGTCGCGCTTGGCGACCTCCTCGCGGACGATCGGGATCACGTAACGGCCGAAGTCGATCGCGTCGTTCAGCAGGTCGTAGCCGCGCGCGGAGAGGATGTCGACGCCCAGGTCGTAGTAGTCGAGCAGGGCCTCGGCGACCGTCTCCGGGGTGCCGACGAGGGCGTTGGAGTTGCCGGCGCCGCCGGTGGCCGCGGCGGTCGGCGTCCACAGCGCGCGGTCGAAGCGCTGGCCCTGCTCGGCGATGGCGATCAGCCGCTGCGAGCCGGTGTTCTCCGGGGCGCCGGTGTAGCGGCGGAGGACCTTGCCGCGCCGCGACCGGTTGGCCTTGATCGCGCCGACCGTACGGTGCGCCTTTTCCCAGGCCAGCTCCTCGGTCGGGGCGATGATCGGCCGGAACGCGGCCTGGATCCGCGGGGTGTCGGCGCGCCCGGCCGCCTTCGCCGCCGCCCGGACCGTATCGATCTGTTCGGCGGTACGGTCGAGCGGCTCGCCCCACAGGCAGTAGATGTCGGCCTCGGTGCCGCCGGCGGCCAGCGCGGCGGGCGACGAGCCGCCGAAGGAGACGCGGGGGCGCGGCTGCTGCGCGGGTACCACGTCGCTGACGAAGTCGCGGAAGCGGTAGTACTCGCCGTCGTGGTCGAAGGGTTCGCGGGTGGTCCAGATCTTCTTGACGACCTCGATGTATTCGCGGGTGCGGGCGTAGCGCTCGTCCTTGGTGAGGATGTCGCCTTCGCGCTGCTGCTCGTGGTCGTTGCCGCCGGTGATGAAGTGCACCGTGAGCCGGCCGTCGCTGATCTGGTCGATGGTGGCGAAGGTCTTGGCGGCGTAGGTGGGGTACGAGACATTCGGCCGGTGGGCGAGGAGGATCTGCAGCTTCTCCAGGCGCGCCCCGAGATACGCGGCTCCGGCGGCCGGATCGGGCGAGCCCGCTCCGTACGCGAAGAGCACCCGGTCCCAGCCGTGCTCCTCGTGCGCCCTGGCCAGGCGCAGCGTGTAGTCCTTGTCGAAGGCGGGGCCGGAGCGGGGACTGGTTTCCGAGCCGTCATTGGTGGCGGCAATGCCAAGGAATTCCACGGGCATGGGAAAGCGACCTTTCGCAGGCGGTCGGAAAGGAAAGCACGCAAGGAGAATCCCATTCACCGATATGCGGCGCGCCCCGTCAACTCCCATCCGAATGCCGGGACATGCGCCCGGCATTCCGGTCTCCCGGGCTGAGACGGCGGGTCAGGCGGGCCTCGGCCGCCAGCCGGTTTCGCGTGCCCAGCGCTCGGCCGCCGTCATCAGTACAGTCGTGGCGGGGGCCTTGATCTGCCCGTTGTCGTAGATGTCCGGCACGCTGCGCGCCAATTGCTTCTTGAAGGCCTCCCACCCCTGCCGGGCCGTTTCGTCGGCGCGCAGGAAGTCGCGGAAAAGGAGCGCGAAGCGGGCGCCCGGGCCCCCGGCCCGGCGCAGGTGGACGTTGCACCGACGGGCACCGATCGGCGGCGCGAAGACCAGTTTCCGGCATTCCTCCCCGAAGGAGATCTCCGTACGATTCCAGGGCTCCGGCCGGCAGCGAAAGCCGATCGCGCCCATGAGCGCGATGTGCCGGTCCTCGTCGATGTCGTCGACCAGGACTTGGACGTCCACGCAGTCCTTCGCGGCCAGCCCGGGCACCGAAGTGGACCCGACGTGGTCGATCGCCCGGGCGTGGCCGCCGAGGGCACCGCGCAATGTCCTGGCCACCTGCTCGAAGTCCACCGCCCATTGCGGCTGATAGTCGAGCATGGCAACCAGACTTGGCTCATCGGGAAAAGGCATGCCCACCAGCATGCACGAGCCCCCCGTCAGGCGCGGAACGACAGCATCCCGCGCTTGTCCACGTAAATGGCCCGGTCGAGCCACTCGACCCGCTGGACGCCGTCGGTGCAACTGGCCGAGAGATCCTGGCAGTAATGGCCGGATACCTTGCCGGGTTCCGCGGTGAACACCTTCGGAAGCCGGTCGCACCGCGGGTCCACCGGCGCGAGGGGTCCCTCCGTCGTCCCGTTCTTGCCGGTCTCCCAGGCGAAGAGGTCGTAGACCGACCGCGCGGTGTGCACGGTCTTCAGCGGCCGGGCCGTGTAGATGAAGTCCTGGCTGAAGGCGCCGGCGCTGCCCGAGGTCATGCCCTTGCTGGTCACCTGCCACGGCACGGTGACGCCCTCGTACGACACGGTGCAGCGGACGGTCTCGCCGCGCGGCCGCATCACCTCGCCCGCACACTTCCCGGCGCCGGTCTTCCCGATGGACCCCGCCATCCGCAGCGTCTCCCGCCGCAGGTGGTTGAGCACCTTCTCCTCGGGCTCCGCCTTGAAGTCCGGCGTCGGGAGCACGTCCTCCAGCTTGGAGTCGATGAGGCCGGGATGCCGCTGGCTCGGCTCGATCTTCACCGGCCGCTTCTGGCCCTTGGCCGACGCGGGCTTCGGCTTGGCGTCACAGCCGCTGGGCTCGTCGGCGCAGCCGCCGGCCAGGGCCATGAGCGCGGCTACGGCGGGGATCACGAGACGCCTCATCCCACGGTCTTATCCGCCCGCGCGCGCCCGCACACCTGCGGCTCAGTAGCCGTAGCCGCCGCTGTCGTCGTCACCCGTGCCGCCGTCCGTCGATCCGGCTTTTCCCGGCACCGTCACGGCGTCAGGGCGGTCGACGGTGTCGAACTTCGCCGGGGCCGCGGCCTTGGCGCCCAGCGTCACGGGCTTCCAGAAGGCCAGGCAGCCCTTGGTGCAGATGATCTTGGAAGTCGACTCCTGGTCGGCGGTGTACAGCGTCATCCCGTGTGCGTCGCCGAAGACCTTGCCGGCATCCGAATCGCGCTGGGTCACCGCCTTCGCGGCGGCTCCGCCACCGCCGTCCCCGTCATCGCCTCCGCCCGAGGAGCAGCCGGCCGCGGCGAGCACCACCGCGACCGGTATCGCCGTCGCCATCACGAGGGTCCGCCGCCCGTACGAGCCGATGGAAGTGCGCATCACAACTCCGTTCCGGCACCACTGTGTTGTTCACGGTGCCTGCGTCGCGCGCTCTCCCGTACGTACCGGAGGGAGGGGTGTGTTCAGGTCTGGTTCTCGCCGCCGTCGACGTAGATGTTCGCGCCGACCACGTAGCTGCTCTGCTCCGACGCCAGGAAGGCCACGACTGCCGCGGCCTCCTCGGGCCGGCCCATGCGGCCCTTGGGCACGGTCGCGGCCACGTTCTCCTTGACGGCCCGGGCGGTCTCCTCGTCGCCGAAGGCGGCGGTGCCGCCGGGGGTCTCGATCCAGGCGGGCGAGATCACGTTGACCCGGATGCCGCGGCCCTTGAGCTCGGTGGACCACGTCCGCGCGAAGGACCGGACGGCCGCCTTCGACGCCGCGTACGCGCCGAATGCCTCGACTCCGCGATCACCGGCGGTAGAGCCGACCAGGACGACCGAGGCGCCGTCGTTGAGCAGCGGCAGCGCCTTCTGCACGGTGAACAGGGTGCCCCGGACGTTGACCCCGAAGGTCTGGTCGAAGTGCTCCTCGGTGGTCGCTTCCAGCGTCACGAACGCGCCGACCGCCGCGTTCGCCACCAGCACATCCAGACCCCGGCCGCGCGCCCGGACCGCGGCGTAGAGCCGGTCCAGGTCCGCCGGCTTCGCGATGTCGCCAACGACCGCGGTCGCCCGGTCCGCACCGATGGTCTTGACGGCGGCCTCCAGCTCGGACTCCCGCCGGCCGGTGACGAAAACATACGCGCCCTCGTCCGCCAGCCGCACGGCGGCGGCCAGCCCGATGCCGCTGCTGCCCCCGGTGACCACCGCCGTCTTGCCTTCCAGCTGTCCCATGTGAGTGTCTCCATCGCGCTATCGATGCCGAACCGTTCACCATCGAGAATGCGGGAGATCGGCGGTACTATCCATGATGCAGAGTCCGCCATTCTTTACGTATCGTCCAAGCTCCAGGAGGTGACCCCGGTGCTCGGCTTTCAGGATCCAGTGGCCGACGCGATCGGCCTGCTCCGCCCTCGCACCGTGATCGGGCCCAGCCTCTTCGCCACGGGAGAGTGGGCGCTGCGCTTCGACACCTTCCTTCATGTACGGGTCGGGGGCCTCGTGCGCGGCACGTGCTGGCTGATCCTCGACGGGCACGAGCCGGTGCTGCTGAAGGAGGGCGACACCTTCATGCTCGGCAACCCGCCGCCTTACGTGCTGGCCGGCACCCCCGACGCCCGGCCGCGCCCGGCGGAGCCGGTACTGGCGGGCGCCGAGGACGGGTTCGTACGGATCGGCCCGGAGTCCGCGGACGACCTGTACCTCTGCGTCGGGCACATCGCCTTCGACGACGACAACGCGGCCCTCCTGACCGATCTGCTGCCACCGCTCGTGATCGTCCGCGTCACCGATCCGCATGGCAGCCGGCTCGCGCAGCTCATCGACCTCCTGGCCAACGAGGTCTCCGTGCACGCGGCCGGCGGCCCGCTGGTGCAGAACCACCTCGCCCAGATCCTGCTCGTGCACATGCTGCGCGCGCACGCCGGCCAGACCGACCGGCCCACCGGCTGGCTGGGCGCGCTCAACGAGGACGGCATCGGCGCCGCGCTGCGTGCGGTGCACGCGGACGTGGCCCACTCCTGGACCCTCAAGGAGCTCGCCGGGATCAGCCACATGTCGCGGTCCGCATTCGCCCAGGCCTTCAAGAGCCATGTCGGGGTCCCGCCGCTGGAGTATCTGATCCACTGGCGTATGAGCCTCGCCCGCGACGCCCTCGCCCGCGACACGCTGTCGATCTCCGAACTCGCACGTGCCACGGGCTACCGGTCCGAGAGCGCGTTCAGCACCGCGTTCCGCCGCGTGGTCGGCGCCTCGCCCGCGCAATTCCGGAGCCAGGCACGGCAGTCGGCGCGGCGGTGAGCGCCGGCTCACTGCGCATGGATCGCCTCCAGCACATTCGCGCGGGCCGCGCGGCGGGCCGGCCAGATCGCGGCCAGGACGCCGATGACCAGGGCGAGCAGCGCGAAGAGCGCCAGCCGCGGCCAGGGCAGCACCGTCTCATACGAGCTCAGGCCGCCGCCCGCCACCCCGCTGTTGAGCCAGGCGAGGAAGACGCCGGAGCCGATGCCGAGCGCCGCGCCGAAGAGGCAGATGACGATCGACTCCAGCCGCACCATCTGCCTGATGCCGCGTCGGTCCAGGCCGATCGCGCGCAGCATGCCGATCTCGCGGGTGCGCTCGAAGACCGACATGGCCAGGGTGTTGATGACGCCGAGGACCGCGATCAGGACGGCCATGCCGAGCAGGCCGTACATCATGTTGAGGACGGTGTCGACGGAGCCGGCCTCCACCGCCACGATCTGCTCCTTGTCCTGGACCTGGAGCAGCGGGCTGTTGCCGAGGGCGGTGCGCAGCCGGGTCTGCAGCCGCTCGTCCGCCGCGTCGGCCTTGACGAGGATGGTGTCGAGCTTCTTGCCGGTGGCGTACGGCAGGACGTCGTCGAGGGTGCCGATGGCGTCGGTGACGGTCTTGTTGGGTTCGTAGAGGGCGACGACCTTGAAGGTGACCGGCTTCTGGCCGCCGGGTTCGAATTCGCTGCCGATGCTCCCCTTTACCGTGTCGCCGAGGGCGAGGTCGCGCTGCTGCGCCCAGTCCGTCGAAACGGCGATCCGGCCCGGGCCGATGTCGGTGAGCGAGCCGTTGGTGACGTGCAGGTCGGTGACGGCGGGCAGGGTCTTGGTGGTGACGCCGTTGATGATGCCGAGGCCGTCGTCGATCTCCAGGGGGGCCGAGGCGAGCGGGGCGGCCGTCGTGACGCCCGGCACGCGTTCCAGCTTGTGCACCGCGTCCGTGTCGAGGCCGCCGTCGAAGGTGGAGTTGGTGACCCGGTAGTCGGCGGCGTTGCCCGTCGTCACCTCGGCGGCCACCGCCCGCTGGGCGGAGTTCGCCGACACCGTGAGCCCGGTGATCAGGCAGAGGCCGATCATGAGCGCGGAGGCGGTGGCGGCGGTGCGGCGCGGGTTGCGCTGGGCGTTCTCCTTGGCGAGCTTGCCGGTGACGCCGAAGAGGGAGTACGTGATCCGGCCCGCGAGCCCCACGATCGGCCGGGACAGCAGCGGGGCCAGCAGGATCAGCCCGAGGAGGAACAGCCCGGCGCCGAACATAGCGATCATGAGCCCGGTCGCTTCGGGATCGTCCAGCGTCGTCACGTACACCATCACGAGCAGGCCGAAGCCTGCCAATGCCGCGCCGAAGGCGTTACGGAGCACCAGGCTGCGGGCCGGCGGCGGGGCGTCGACGGTGCTCATCGCCTCGACCGGGGCGATCCTCGCCGCCTTGCGGGAGGGCAGCCAGGCGGCGAGCACGGTCACCACGACGCCGACGAAGAGCGCGGCGAGGAGGGTGCCGGGTGCGATGACGAGCGGGCCCGAAGGGAGGCCCGCGCCGGCCGAGTTGATGATCGACGGCAGCACCTTCGCGATGCCGAGGCCGAGTACGAACCCCGCGGCCGAGGCGCCGAGGCCGAGCAGCCCGGCCTCGATGAGCACGGAGCGGACGACCTGGCGGCGGGAGGCGCCGACCGCGCGCAGCAGCGCGATCTCGCGGGTGCGCTGGGCGATGAGCATCGTAAAGGTGTTGGCGATGATGAAGACGCCGACGAAGAGGGCGATGCCGGCGAAGACGAGCAGCACCTGCGTCAGCGCCTTCGTGCTCTGCTCGGTCTGCGTGGCCTGCTCCTGCGCGAGCTCCGTGCCGGTGCTGACCGCCGCGCCCTCCTCGGGCAGCAGCTTCCGTACATCCGCGGCCAGCCGCGTCTCGTCCGCGCCGGGCGCCGCGCCGATCACGATCTCGTCGTAGTGGCCGGGGGAGACGAAGAGCCGCTGCGCGGTGGCGGTGTCGAGGAGCGCGAGGGTGCCGCCCGCGGTGACCCGGGGGTCGGTGGTGGAGACGAGACCGACCAGCTTCTTCTTCAGCGTGGGGCCGGTCGTGGCGAACCGTACGGTGTCGCCGATCCGGTATCCGGCCCGCTCGGCCGTCTTCGCGTCCAGCGCCAGCTCGCCCGCGGCGGCCGGGGCGCGGCCCTGCTTGACGGGATAGCGCGGGTCTTTCCCGTCCTTGCCGGGCGCGTAGTTGGCGGCCAGGTTCGCCCACGGGGTGTCGCCGCCGACCGGGTCGCCGTCCTTGGCGGCGAGGGTGGCGCTGCCGTTCACCGAGGGCCGTACGGAACCGGCGCCGGGAACGTCGCGGATCTTCGCGGCGAGCGCATCGTCCAGCGGGGTCCTGGTCTTGCCCGGCTCGGTCCGCGGTGCGTCCGAGGCGGCTTCGTACGCCACGGAGACCGCGACGCCGTCGAGGTTCTTGGCGGCGGCACCGCGCAGGGCGCCGCCGACGGTATCGCCGAAGACGAGGGTGCCGGAGACGAAGGCGACGCCGAACATGACGGCGAGCGCGGTCATGACCAGCCGGGCCTTGTGCGCAAGGACGTTGCGCAGAGCTGTTCGCAGCATGGGTGGATGCGTCCTGTGTGTGGGAGGGCGGGAGTGGGCTCAGCTGGTGCTCAGCTGGTACGGGCGACGGCGTGGCTCTCGAACCGCCGCATCCGGTCCAGCACCGCGTCCGCGGTCGGCGCCGCCACCTCGTCGACGATCCGCCCGTCGGCGAGGAAGATGACGCGGTCCGCGTACGAGGCGGCGACCGGGTCGTGGGTGACCATGACGACGGTCTGCTCCAGGCGGTGCACGGACTCCTTGAGGAAGCCCAGGATTTCGGCGCCGGAGCGGGAGTCGAGGTTCCCCGTCGGCTCGTCCGCGAAGATGATCTCGGGGCGGGAGGCCAGCGCGCGGGCCACCGCCACCCGCTGCTGCTGGCCGCCGGACAGCTGCGCCGGCCGGTGCCCGAGCCGGTCCGCGAGGCCGACGGCGCCGACCACGCGGTCCAGCCAGGCGCGGTCGGGCGCGCGGCCCGCGATGGCCGCGGGGAGGGTGATGTTCTCGGCGGCGGTGAGGGTGGGCAGCAGGTTGAAGGCCTGGAAGACGAACCCGACCTTGTCGCGGCGCAGCCGCGTCAGCTCCCGGTCCCCCAGTCGCGCCAGCTCCACCTCGCCGATCCGCGCCGAGCCCGCGGTGATCGAGTCGAGCCCGGCCATGCAGTGCATGAGCGTCGACTTGCCGGACCCGGAGGGCCCCATGATGGCGGTGAAGCGGCCGCGCCCGAACGCGACGTCGACGGCGTCGAGGGCGACGACGCGGGTCTCGCCGGATCCGTAGACCTTGGTGAGTCCGGTGGCGTGGGCGGCGGCGTACATCATGCTTGCTCCGTGAGGGGCCGGGCGGCCCGGATCCGGGCCGCGGTGACAAGGTGCGTCCAGCCTCGCCCCGCCGACCCGCCGGAATCGTCGGTCGGAAGGCGTGACTCGCGGCTCTGTCAAAGGGCAGGGAAGAGGGGCGCGCTCCTCCTTGGCGCCTCTTCCTTTTGGCAGAGGCGTCGGCATCCGGATCCCCCGCGAGGCGCACCGGACCAGCGCCTTCGCCCCCCGATACTGGAGGGCATGCCGTCCCTCCGTACCGCCGTCGCCGCGCCCGGCGAACACGGCCGCCTCCTGTGGCGGGCCGTCGCCGAGGCGGTGGGCGGCGGCATCCTCGCCGTCAGCACGTACGCGGCCATGGCGGGGCTGCAGAACGACTTCACCGCCGAGGCGCTGATCCCGCCGACGCTGCTGGCCATGCTGCTGCTCGTGATCCGCAGACGGGTCCCGGTCGTCTCGCTGCTCGGGCTGGCGGTGCTGCTGGGCGTGGTGCCGTATTACGGGCTGATCGTCGCCGTCACCGCGTACACCACCGCCCGCCGGCTGCCCGAGCCCCGCCGCCGCACCCTGCTGCTGCTCGGCGCGAGCCTGCTGACCATCGCGGCCGCGACCGTCAGCACCCCGCAGACCGGCCTCGGCAACCACACGTACGGGCTGGCGCTCGGCATCGTCCTCGCCGCCACGACGATCGGCGTGCCGGGTCTTGGCGGCATCACGGCCGGTCAGCAGGACCGGCTCGTGACCGCGCTGCAGGAGCGTACGGCCGCGGCGGAGGAGGCGCGGCGGCTCGCGGGCGATGCGTCGCGCAGCGCGGAGCGTACCCGGATCGCGGCCGAGATGCATGACCTCGTCGGGCACCGGCTCAGCCTGATCGCGGTGCATACGGGCGGCCTCGAACTGGCGCTGAGCGACCAGGAGCCCCGGCTCAAGGAGAGCGCGGCGCATGTGCGGCAGGCGGCCCGGGACGCGATGCACGAGCTGCGGCAGGTGCTCGGCGTGCTGGGCCCGTTCAGCCGCGACACCGGCACCGAGGCGCTCACCGACGCGACCGGCACGCGGACGGACATCGAGGCGCTGGTGGAGGAGTCGCGGGGCACGGGCACCCCGGTCTCGCTCGACTGGCAGGGGTCCGACCTGGACGGCCGGGACGCTCAGGTGCGGCGGGCGGTGCACCGGGTCGTACGGGAATCGCTCACCAACGCGCACAAATACGCCACCGGCGCGTCCGTCACAATCGCCGTCGTCCACACCGACGACGAGGTCACCGTCCGGGTGCGCAACGATTCCCCCGACTTCCCCGCGACCGCCCCCGAGCTGTCCACCGGCCGCGGCCTGACCGGGCTCCGCGAGCGCGTCGAGCTGCTCGGCGGCAGCCTCGACGCGGGGGTGCGCCCGGAGGGCGGCTTCCAGGTGCAGGCCGTCATGCCGGCGGTGCCGGACCCGGCGGGCGCCGGGCGCCGCTCCACTCCCGCGGCCGCCCTGGGCAGCGGGGCGACGGCACTGTCCGGGATGCAGCATCGCGTCGGCAGCGTCCTCACGGCGCTGCTCGGGCTCGCGGGCGTCGCGGTCACGATGATGTTCGGCGTGATCCTGGTCGAGCAGGCGGCGCGGCCGCAGCCGGTGTACGGCAAGCCGGAGCAGATCCGGGTCGGCATGTCGAAGCAGCGGGTGGAGGAGCTCAGTTACGGCGACCAGGACGCGGTCCGCGCGGCGGCGCGGGGCCGCGAGCCGGCGCGGCCGGAGGCCGCCACGAGCTGCATGTACGCCTTCAGCCCCGACGAGGAGGAGCTGGCGGCGAAGGGCCGCTTCGGCATCGCCCGCTACTGTTTCCGCGCCGACACCCTCATCAAGATCAACCGCTTCAGCGTGCCCATGGTCAACGAGCCGGGGACCGCAGCCACCCCTGGGGAGAGCCGATGACGACGACGGTCCGCGTCCTGCTCGCCGACGACGAGGAGATGATCCGGCGCGGCGTGCAACTGGTCCTCAGCCACGCGGAGGGCATCGAGGTCGTAGCCGAAGCGGCGAACGGCGAGGAAGCAATCGCGCTGGCCGCGCAGCACCACCCCGACGTGGCGCTGGTCGACATCCGCATGCCGGTCCTCGACGGCCTGACCGCCGCCCCCCGCCTGGCCGCCCTCGACCCGGCGCCGGCGGTGGTCATGCTCACCACCTTCGGCGACGACGAAAACGTCGTCCGGGCACTGCGCGCGGGCGCGGCCGGCTTCCTGCTCAAGGACGAGGGCCCGCAGGAGCTGATCAGCGCGGTCCGCGCCGCGGCGGCGGGCGACGCGGTGTTGTCCCCCGGCGTAACGGGCGCGGTGATCAACCGCATGCTGCAGGGCACAGCCCCCGCAGCCCCGCCCGCGCGGGGAACCACCCCACCGGACACCCGCCTCTCCACCCTCACCGACCGCGAACGCGAGGTCCTGACCATGCTCGGCCAGGGCTTGTCGAACCAGGACATCGCCCTCCGCCTGGGCATCGGAGTGGGCACCGTGAAAACCCACATGGCGGCAATCCTGGACAAGACCCAGACATCCAGCCGCGTCCAAGCGGCCCTGCTGGCCCATCAGTCGGGCCTGATCGGTTGAGTGTGCCGCGCTCGCACCGCACGGTCGCGCGGACTGTCACGCCGTCGGGTGAAGCTCCCCGGTGCCCCGCTCGCCGAGCTCTTCCAGGCCCGGGATCGGGTCGCCGCAGGGCGAGTGTGCCGGGCCCTCCTCGGTCAGCTCCAGGTGCCGGTCGCCGGTGACGTGCAGCAGGCCGTCGCGCTCCATTCTGGCGGCGGTCTGACTGACGGTCGGGCCGCTCTGGCCCAGGCGCTCGGCGATGCGGGCGCGGATGGGGACCACGCCTTCTTCCTCAAGCTCCAGGATGGTGCGCAGATACATCTGCGGGGTGTCGATGAGCCGGGACATGCGGCCTGTCAGGCGGGGGTTTCGGCGGTGGCGGTCAGGACCGCGCGGCCGAGGATGTGGCCGGACATGGTGAAGCCGAGGTAGGCCGGGGTGCCGTCGGCCGGCACGCCGATCCCTGCGACGTCCAGCGCGTGCACCACGATGAAGTAGCGGTGCGGGCCGTGTCCGGGCGGCGGCGCGGCGCCGATGTAGCGGGCGGCGCGGGCGTCGTTGGGCAGCTGGAAGGCGCCCGCGGGCAGGCCTGAGCCGGTGTCGTCGCCGGCGCCCTCGGGGAGTTCGGTGACGGTGGCGGGGATGTCGGCGACCGCCCAGTGCCAGAACCCGGACCCGGTGGGGGCGTCGGGGTCGTAGACGGTGACGGCATAGCTCTTGGTGCCCTCCGGGGCTCCGCTCCAGGACAGCTGCGGGGAGATGTCCTTGCCGCCGGGGACGCCGGATATCCCGGAGAGCTGCTCGGGCGCGAAGGCGGCACCGTCCGTGACGGTGGTGCTGGTGACGGTGAAGGAGGCCGCCTCGGGGAGGCGGGCAAAGGGGTCGTTGGCGCTCAAGGCGTAGATCCTTTCTGACGGTGACGCAGGGAGTGGGCCTCCCTGGCCGTTGGATCGACCATAACACCAATAATCGATTATCTGCAGCGTCGTCTATGATGGCGCCATGACGCAGACGGCCCTTACCTCGACCTCACCGGGGAAGCAGATGCTCTCCGAGCAGGCCTATGGACACCTTCGCGACGCGATCATGCGCGGCGACTACGCCCCCGGTGACGCCCTCAAACCGCACGACCTCGCCAAAGAACAGGGCGTCAGCCTGGCCGTCGTGCGCGAGGCGCTGGTACGACTGGTCGGCGACGGCCTCGCCGACCGGCTGCCCAACCGCGGCTTCGCCGTCCCGCACGCCTCCGACCGCCGCTGGCAGGAGATCGCCGAGGCCCGCCGGACCATCGAACCGGTCCTGCTGCGCATGGCCATCGAGCGCGGCGACGTCGACTGGGAGGCCCGCGTACGAGCCGCCCACCACCGCCTGGCCCGCACCCCGCCGTACCTGCCGGAGGAGGGCGAGCACTACAGCGAGGCCTGGTCCGAGGCCCACCGCGCCTTCCACCGCACCCTGCTGGAGGGCTGCGGCAACCCGGTCCTGCTGGAGACCTTCGACCGGCTGTGGACCGCAAGCGAACTGGCCCGCCGCTGGTCGGCGAACCGCACCCCCAACCGGGACGGCGCCACCGAACACCGCCGCCTGGAGGAGGCGGCCCTGTCCCGCGACGCCGACACCGCCACCGAGGTCCTGACCCAGCACCTCACGCAGACCGCAGCCGGCCTCACTGCGGAAGCCGAGTAGGGCAGCGCCCTGCGGTTGTCACGACCCTTACTGGAGTTGGTTGTTGCGGTCGATCTCCTGCATGTGTGTTTCGGCCCAGAGCCGCAGGGCGGCGAGCGGTCCTTCGAGGGAGAGGCCGAGTTCGGTGAGGCGGTAGTGGACGGCGGGCGGCACGGTGGGTTCCACTCGGCGCGTGACCAGGCCGTCGCGGGCCAGGCTCTGCAGGGTGACGGACAGCATCTTCTGTGAGATGCCGGGGATACGGCGCCGCAGTTCCGCGAAGCGCAGCTCGTCCGGAGCCGCCTCGGCCAGCACCTTGACCGCCATCGACGTCCACTTGGTGCCGATCCGGTCGAGCAACTGGCGGGTCGGGCAACGCGGATCCAGCAGATCACCCCGCTCGCCGGGCCGCCTCGATGTGGTCACTCCGGGCTCACCACCTGAAGGGAAAGTGCCGTCTTGGACGGACCAGGATAGTTCATTAGCGTGACCTGGTAACCAAACCGCACCACCCCTGGAGCCCTTCCATGCCCGAGCTGCGGCGCATCCCCGTCAACGGCGTCGAACTCAACGTCGCCCTCGCCGGATCGGGCCCGCCCGTCCTGCTCCTGCACGGCTTCCCGCACACCTGGGAGTTGTGGACGGACGTCATGGCCGACCTGTCCGGCCGCTACCGCGTCATCGCACCGGACCTGCGCGGGTTCGGCGCCAGCAGCCCGGCCCCCTCCGGATACGACGCAGGCACCCTGGCCGAGGACGCCGCGGCGCTTCTCGCCACGCTCGGCGCGTCCTCGGCCGCGGTGGTGGGCATCGACGCGGGCACCCCGCCGGCCTTCCTCCTCGCCCTGCGCCGCCCCCATCTCGTCCGGCGCCTGGTCGTCATGGAGTCCCTGCTGGGCAGGCTGCCCGGCGCCGAGGACTTCCTCGCCGACGGCCCGCCGTGGTGGTTCGGCTTCCATGCCGCCGCACCCGGCCTTGCCGAGACCGTGCTGGAGGGCCACGAGGCCGCCTACATCGACTGGTTCCTGCGCGCCGGCACGCTCGGCGACGGGGTGCGACCCGCCCTCCGGGATGCTTTCGTCCGCGCCTACACCGGCCGCGAGGCTCTGAGCCGCGCTTTCTCGTACTACCGGGCGCTGCCCCAGAGCGCGCTGCAGATCCAGCAGACGGTCGCCACCGCCCGCCTGACGGTGCCGACGATGGCGGTGGGCGCCCAGCCCGTCGGTGCGGCACTGGAACGCCAGCTCCGCCCGATCACCGACGATCTCACCGGACACGTCATCGAAGACTCCGGCCACATCATCCCGCTGCACCGTCCGCGCGCCCTGCTCACGCTGCTGCGCCCATTCCTGGCCAGTGAGGACGCGAAAGCAACGTGAGCGGGGCCGGCGGCAGGCTCTCAGGCGAAGGACACCGTGAAGCGGCGGTTGGTCAGGCTCGGGTTCTTGGCCCTGACCTCCGCCACCCGCTTGGCGTCCAGGGGGGCCGAGGCCACGCCCGGGTTCTCGCCGGCGGAGGCGACCGCGTGACCCATGGGGTCGATGATGCTGCTCTGTCCGCTCCATGTGGGGCCGGTCTGGCCGCAGCCGAGGACGTATGCCGTGTTCTCGATGGCGCGGGCTCGCAGCAGCGTGGTCCAGTGGTCTTCCTTTACCGGGCCGACCACCCATGCGGCAGGTACGACGATCGCCTCGGCGCCCGCGTCGACCAGGAAGCGGGCCATTTCCGGGAAGCGCAGGTCGTAGCACGTCATGACGCCGAAGGTCAGACCGTCGAGGGCGAAGGTCAGGGCCTGTGCCGCGTGCGGCTGGATGCGGTCGGACTCGCGGTAGCCGAAGGCGTCGTAGAGGTGGACCTTGCGGTACGCGCCGAGGCGCTCACCCGCACTGTCCACGGCCACCACGGTGTTGCTCGGCTTGCCGGAGCCGTCGCGCGGTGCCTCGGTCATCCCCGCGACCACCGCGATTCCGTGCTCCTTCGCCGCGGCCGCGATCGCCGTCGCGAACGGGCCGTCCACCGGCTCAGCCTGGCTCGCGGTCTCAGCCGCCGGGTCGGGGTTGGCGTACATGGCGTTCTCGGGGAGGACGACGAGGTTCGAGCCCTGGGCCGCGGCCGCGGCGATCAGGCCCGTGGCCGCCTCCAGGTTGGCTGACTTGTCGGTGGTGGCGGCGAACTGGCCGACCGTTGCGAGCATGGGATGTGGTTCCTTCCTCAGAGTGGTAAAGAGTGACTACGGGCGGATGAGTTCCGTGGTCTCGTCCAGCGCCGCCCGGAAGCCCGCCGCCAGCGCGCCGTGCTGCATCGTCAGCACCAGCTGATCGGCGCCGTGCGCCAGCGCGAAGGACTTCTCCGCCGTCGACCACGCCGGCAGCACCCACGGCTTCCCGGCCGAGCGCGCCGCGTCCGCGATCACCGCGAGGTCGGCGAAGTCACCGTCCCCGCGCGTGTACGCGCCCCGCTCCCGGCGCATCGACAGATCGCTCGGGCCGACGAAGACCCCGTCGACCACCGGCAGCGCCAGGATCTCCTTGATCTCCTCGATCGCCCCGGCGTCCTCGATCATCGGATACACCCGGGTCGAGCGGTCCTGCCGGGCGATCCAGTCGTCGTCGAAGCCCCCGTACCCCGCCGTCCGGCCCCCGGCAAAGCTCCGGTCGCCGAGCGGCGGGAATTTCCCGTACGAGCACACCAGAGCCGCATGCGCCGCACTCTCGACATGCGGCACGACCACCGCCGTGGCGCCGAAGTCCAGCGCCTGCTGGATCGGCCCCCGCTCCGGCCCGAGCACCTTCGCCAGGACGTCCAGGTCCAGCGAGCGCAGGAACGGGATGAAGCGCTCCAGATCGGCGAGGTCGAAGGCGCCGTGCTCGATGTCGAGCACCACGGCGCCGTAGCCTGTGGCGGCCACGATCTCCGCCGCCGCGAAACTCGGGTCCGAGAGCCAGGCGGCGTACTTGCGGCGGGGATCGGTCGTGCGCGAAGACATGAGCCTCCTTAATCAGGTATACACTGCGTATACGCATTCGGTGAGGGAGATGAGCGTGTCAGTCGACCAGGGGGGCAGCGCCGGTTCGGCGCGGTCGCGGGCCTACGAATGGGTGCGCGAGGCCATCTTGTTGGGGCATTACCAGGAGGGCGAGTTCCTGGAGGAGAAGGCCCTCTCGGAAGAGGCGGGGGTGTCGCGGACCCCGGTTCGCGAGGCGCTGCACCGGCTCGCGGCGGAGGGGTTCCTCGACCTGCTCCCCCGCCGTGGCGCCCAGGTCCGCCGCGTGACCGTCGGCGAGATGATCGAGACGTACGAGATGCGGCAGGTCCTGGAGATCCACGGCTTCTCGATCCTCTGCGAGCGGCGGATCGAGATCCCGCCGGAGCAGGCCGAGCTGCTGGAGCGGATGGGCGCCCCCGACCTGTTGGCGCGGTCCCGCGCCGGCGACCGCGAGGCGATCGCCGAGCACGGGAAGCTCGACTTCCGCTTCCACTGCGGCTTCGTCCGGGCGACCGGCAACACCGTGCTGCTCGACCTCTTCCGCAGCCTCCAGCCGCGGCACCAGCGGATAGGAGTCTCGGCGATCACCATCCGGCCGGAGCGGCTGCCCGTCATCATGCGCGAGCATCACACGCTGCTGACGGCGCTGACCAAGCACGACTTCGAGCTGGCGGCGGAGACGCTGCGTACGCACCTCAACCCCGATGACACGGTGGTCGCGCACCTGAAGTGACGGCACGCGGGAGGAGGCCGTCACGCCGCCATCTCCCGCCACAGCCGCCGCCGCTCCGTCTGCTGGGCCGGGTCCGGCACCGGAGCGGCCGCCACCAGCCGCCGGGTGTAGTCGGTCTGCGGCCGGGCCAGCACCTCGTGCGCCGGGCCGTGCTCGACGAGCCGGCCGTGCTGCAGCACCGCGACCTCGTGGGCGAGCAGCTCGACCACCCCGAGGTCGTGCGAGATGAACAGGCAGGCGAAGCCGAGCCGGTCCTGCAGCTCCCGGAACAGCCGCAACACCGTGGCCTGCACGGACACATCCAGCGCCGAGGTCGGCTCGTCCGCGATGAGCAGCTCCGGCTCCAGCGCCAGCGCCCGGGCGATCCCGATGCGCTGCCGCTGGCCGCCGGACAGCTCGTGCGGAAAGCGCTCCGCCCAGCTCGCCGGCAGCTCGACCTGCTCCAGCAGTTCGGCCACCCGCTTGCGCGCCTGCGCCCGGTCGGCGGTACGGCTCGCCAGCAGCGGCGCCGCGATGGAATCGCCGATCGACAGGCGCGGGTTGAGCGAGGCGCCGGGGTCCTGGAAGACCATCGAGTACGTGGGGCGGAAGGCCCGCAGCCGGCGTCCGGTCAGGCGGGTGACGTCCGTACCGCACACCTCGATCGACCCGGCGGTCGCCCGCGAGAGGCCGACGATGGCGCGCCCGATCGTGGACTTGCCGGAGCCGGACTCGCCGACCAGCCCGAGGATCTTGCCGGGGCCGATGGCGAGGCTGACGCCGTGCACGGCCTTGAAGCCCTTCTGCCCGAGCCGGCCCGGGTATTCGACCTCCAGGTCCGTCACCCGCAGCGTCGCGGCCTCGGCCTCCTGCGCCGCCTCGGGCGCCGACTCGACGGAGCCGGGGGCCGGTGGCTTGGGGACCGCGGCGAGCAGCTTGCGCGTGTACTCGTGCTGCGGCGCCGCGAACAGCCGCTCGACCGGCGCCTCCTCGACCACCTCGCCCTGCTTCATGACCACGACGCGGTCGGCCAGGTCGGCGACCACGCCCATGTCGTGGGTGATGATCAGCACCGCCGAGCCCAGGTCCTTCTGCAGTCCGCGCAGCAGGTCGAGGATCTCGGCCTGCACCGTGACGTCGAGCGCCGTGGTCGGCTCGTCGGCGATGATGACCTCGGGCGAGCCGGAGATCGCCATCGCGATCATCGCCCGCTGCCGCTGGCCGCCGGAGAGCTGGTGCGGGTAGCTGTCCACGCGGCGTTCGGGCTCCGGGATGCCGACCTTCGTCAGCAGCTCGATGGCCCGGGTGCGGGCCTCCGCAGTGGGGATCTTCTCGTGGCAGCGGATGGCCTCGGCGATCTGCCGGCCGATGGTGTAGACGGGGTTCAGGGCCGTCATCGGCTCCTGGAAGATCATCGCGATGCGTTTGCCGCGGATGCCGCGCAGCGCGTCGTGGTCGAGGCCGAGCAGCTCGGTTTCGTGGAAGCGGATGCTGCCGCGATGCCGCGCACTCCCGCCGACCAGGCCGAGGACGGACATCGAGCTCACGGACTTCCCGGACCCCGACTCGCCGACCAGCGCGACGACTTCACCCTTGGCGACGGTGAAGCTGATGTCCCGTACGGCCGGGGTCCACTCCCCCGCGATACGGAAGTCCACCGACAGCCCCTCGACCGTCAGGACGGCATCGCCGGTCATCGTGTCCCCGCGGCGGCCGCCGTGTCGCGCGTGTTCGCCTCGTACTCACGCAGATACGCGGCACAGAAGCCCAGCACCCGCTCGATCCAGATCTCGCCCGTACGCGCGCTGCCCAGGCTCACATCGCCGGTGCAGCCGGTCGGGCTGACCTCGGAGAAATCCCACAGGACGGTGCCGGGCACGTCATAGCCGGGGATGGCGGCGTCGGTGTAACTGGTCGGCTTCCACCCGTCGTCGGACGCCAGCCCCCCGGGCTCGGCGAGCTCGCTCTGCACCTGCTCGGGGAACATCGCCAGCATCGCCGAGTGCTCCGGCTCCGCCCCGTGCCCGTACGCCGTGGCCGCGTCGTCGTATACGTCGCGCATCAGCGCGTACCCGAGCTGCCACGGGTACAGGTGCCCGATCAGCACCCCGAAGTCGCGCCGCGCGTCCAGGCTCGCGCCGGTCACCGGGCCGACGTTGCCGCCGTTGTTGTCGACGATGACGATGCGGCGGAAGCCGGAGGCCACCAGGGCCTGGATGATCTCGTACGTGACATTGCGCAGCGTCGCCTGGCTGAGCGAGAGGTTGCCGGCGTAGCCGCGGAAGGTGCCGGAGTGGCCGTAGTTCAGCGCCGGGGCGACCCAGTAGCCGTGCTCGCGGGCCAGCCGGTCGGCGACCCACTCGGCGACGATGGAGTCCTCGTGTACGGGCAGGTGCGGGCCGTGCTGCTCGATGGCGCCGATAGGGAGGAGGACGACCGGGTCCTGCGCGGCCAGGTGCTTGACCTGGGTCCAGGAGAGCTCGCCGAGGCGGTGGGTGTCAGGCAGGGTGACGGTCATGTGGCGTTCCTTTCAATGGCGTTGCGATGGTGCGGGGGTGGTTCAGGAGTCGGACCCGCGGCGCCGCGGGTCGAGGAGGTCGCGCAGGCCGTCGCCGAAGACGTTCAGGGCGAGCACGATGAGGATGATCAGCACCGAGGGATAGATCAGCAGTGCGGGCGAGACCTCCAGGAAGTCGCGGCCGGCGCCGACCATGGTGCCGAGGGACGGCAGCGGCGGCTGGGCGCCGAGGCCGAGGAAGCTCAGGCCCGCCTCCATCTGGATGGCGAAGCTCACCGAGAGGCTGAGCTGCACGATCACGGGGGCGGCGACGTTCGGGAGGATGGTGCGCAGGAGGATGGTGGTGCGCCGGGTGCCCATGATCTCGGAGGCCTCGACGTACTCCACATTCCTGATGGCCAGGACCTGGCTGTGCACGATGCGGGTGAAGCGCGGGATGTAGAGCACGCCGATGACCATGACGACGTTGATCAGCGCGGGCCCCATCGCGGCGACCACGGCGATGGCGAGGACGATGGGCGGGAAGCTGAGCAGGATGTCGATGCCGCGCATGATGATGCTGGACGCGACCCGGCCGCCGTAACCGGCGATCAGGCCGAGCGCCGTGCCGATGACGCCCGCGATCGCGACGGCGGACAGCGCGACGGCCAGGGACGTACGCAGCCCGATCAGCAGCCGCGAGAGCACATCGCGCCCGAAGTCGTCGATGCCCAGCACCCCGCCGCCGGTGAGCGGCTTGCCGACGATGTCGCGGTAGTCGTGCGGCGCGATCAGCGGTGCGAGCAGGGCGGCCAGGCCGACGATCAACAGGAATCCGCCGGCAATCGCGGTACGGCGGTTGGCGGCCAGCCGCCGGAGGAAGTGCTTGCCGCGGCGCCCGGCCTGTGCGTCGGGCTCGGGTGGGGCTTGCGTTGGGGAGAGTTCGGCGGTCGACATGTCAGGCTTCCTCCGCCCGCGGGTCGAGGGCTCGTGTCACCAGGTCGCCGACCAGGTTGACGAGGATGACGATGGCCGCCACGGCGAGGACGACGGCTTGGATGATCGGGTAGTCCCGCTGCCCGACGGCGCTCATCAGCAGCGAACTCACACCCGGCCAGCCGAAGATGGTCTCGACGAGGACGGTGCTGCCGATGAGGGTGGTCAGCTCGACGGTGGCCGCGGAGGCGACCGGAAGGAGCGCGGTGCGCAGCGCATGGTCGTTGATCACCTTGCGCTCCGCGAGTCCCTTGGAGCGGGCCGTGCGCACGTAGTCCGTACTCAGCGTCTCCAGCATCGCCGACCGCGTCATACGGGTGATGACGGCGCAGGAGGCGGCGGTCAGCGTGATCACCGGGAGGATGAGGATCTGCAGGTGGGTGACCGGGTCTTCCCACGGTGTGGTGAAGCGCTGCGGCGGCAGGATGGGGACGAGGAAGGCGAAGACCATCAGCAGCAGCGTGCCGATGACGAAGACGGGCAGCGAGATCCCGAAGATCGATCCGGCGACCAGCGCGTGGTCGGCGGGCTTGTCGGCGCGGGTGGCCGCGATCCGGCCGAGGAAGATGCCCAGCACCAGGGCGATGATCAGGGATATCAGGACGAGTTCGAGGGAGTTGCCGAGCCGGGTCGGCAGGTCCTGCATGACGGGGCGGCTGCTCATCAGCGACGTGCCGAGGTCGCCCTGGAAGAGCCGCCCCCAGAAGCCGAAGTACTGCTGCAGGAACGGCTCGTTGAGGTGCATCGCCTCGCGCGTCTGGGCGACCTGCTCGTCGGTGGCGCCCTCGCCGAGCGCGGCGCGTGCCGGGTCGCCGGGGATGAGGCGTACGAGAAGGAAGACGATGCTGCCGACGGCGAAGAGCTGCAGCAGGGCCTGCGCGAAGCGGGTGAGCAGGAAGCGTTTCATGCGCCCTTCTCCATCCATATGCGGCGGAGGGTCGTGCCGGTCCAGGACCCCTTGGGAGGGTGCTGGTAGCCCTTGACGTAGTCGTAGTGCGCCTCGCCCTGCTGGCGGCGGATCGTCCAGGTCATCGGGAGCAGTTCGAGCGCCCGCTGCTCCACATCCCGGTAGATCTCGTCGCGCAGCGAGCGGTCGCGGGCCCTGCGCCCCTCTCCCAGCAGCCGGTCGATCTTGTCGTCCTTGAAGCCGGTGTTCACGGCGAAGGTGCCGGTGCTGCTGAGGAAGTCGCCCAGCGAGGACGGGTCGCCGAACTTCGGCGCCGTGCCCCACGAGTGGGCGGGAAAGGACTTGGCGGTGACGCTGGCCCGGAAGGTCAGCCACTCCTGCTGGGTGAGCCGCACATCCACCCCTGCCGCCCGGATGCCGGGCAGCATCGCCTGCGCCGGGCGGGCGATCACGGAGTACGTGCTGGTGGTGACCACCGGCAGCGTCATGCCTTCCCGGCCCGCCTTCTTCAGCAGGAATCGCGCCTGCTCAGGGTCGTACGACAGGGTGTTGTCGAGCTTCGCCGGATAGCCGGCGAACGCACCCGGCATCAGCCCTCCGTCGATCGGCTGCCCGTGCCCGAGGAGAGCGGTCTCCAGCACGGACGGGCGGTTGACGGAGAGCGCGATGGCCTTGCGGACACGTGCGTCGTCGAACGGCGGCTTGGTGGTGTTGAACCCAACGAAGCCGAAGCCGAAGCTGCGATCCGAGGCGAAGCGCAGCCGCGGGTTCTCCTCGATCACGTCGACGTGGGTCGCGGGGACGTAATCGATCATGTCGACGGTGGCGGTGCGCAGCGCCGTGACGCGGGCGTAGTCGTCGCTCATCGGCTGGAAGACGATGCCGTTGAGGTACGGGAGGCCGTTGTCGAAGTAGTCGTCGAAGCGGGAGAACGTGGTGCTCACGCCCGGGATCCGCTCGATGAACTTGAACGGGCCCGTCCCCATGACCTTCGTCTTCGGATCGGCGCCGGACTCGATCCACCGGCGGGAGACGATGTTCGCGGTCGGCCCGGCGAGGACGAAGGGGACGGTAGTGTCGGGCTGCTTCATCCGGAAGACGACGGTGGACGCGTCGGGCGCCTCGACCGCCTTGACCTGGTCGAGCAGCGGACCGGTGGTCGCCGCGGTCTTCTTGTCCATCATCCGGCGGAACGAGAAGACCACATCCTCGGCGGTCATCCGCGAGCCGTCGTGGAAGCGCACCCCCGGGTGCAGCTTCACCTTGTACGTCGTGGTGTCGGACCAGCCGAACTCGGCCGCCAGATCGCCGGTGATCTCGCCGTCCCCGTCGTACTGGAGCAGGCTGTTGTAGCTCAACTGCCGCAGGAAGTCGGACGCCGCGCCCGTGGTGACGTGCGGATCGAGGTTGGCGGGGTCCGTCGACAGGCCGAAGTGCAGCACCCCGCCCCGGCTCGGCCCGCCGGGCCGGGCCTTTACGGCCTCCATGGATTCGGGCAGGTTCACCGGACTCCCGCAGGCCGCCAGCCCCGCCGTACCGAGCGCGCCTCCGCCTACTGCAAGCAGGCGTCGCCTGCTGATTGCTGCCATGACATCTCCACGCATCGGGGCTTCGGAACGAGCCGCTCAGGATGTGGATCCACCATGCATGGAGCATGTATACATGGCGTCCACACGGTGGTCAATGGGGCGGCACGCAGACCAACTCGGCGCGCATGCCTTGACGTCGCCCCGGGCGCGAGCATAGCGTGGTTGATAACAAGTTATTAGAGAGTGATAACGCAGAAAAACCAACGCACTCCGGTATCGCATACCAGGAGAGGAGCGGGTTATGGAATCCCTGGGGATTTCAGCGCAAGGGATCGCGATGCGCTTCGCTCGACGCGCACAGGAACAGACGGTCCTGGAAGATATCAACCTCGACATCACCCCGGGCAGCTTTGTCACGCTGCTTGGCCCATCCGGGTGCGGAAAGAGCACCCTGCTCAAAATCCTGGGCGGCATTCTCGCGCCCACCGCCGGCGCGGTTCAGATCGGCGGTCTGCCCGCCGAGGACGCGGTCAAGAGCCGGCAGATCGGCCTCGTACCGCAGCGGCCCGCGCTGCTGCCCTGGAAGTCCGCGCTGCAGAACGCCACCATGCTGCGGCAGATCGCCACCGGCGAGCTGTCCAGGGAGGCGGCGTCCGCCGCGCGGGAGGCTCTGGACCTCGTCGGGCTCAGCGCGGCGGAGGACAAGCTGCCGCATGAGCTGTCCGGCGGCATGGCCCAGCGGGTGTCCATCGCCCGCGCCCTGGCCATGGACCCGGCCATCCTGCTGATGGACGAGCCGTTCGGCGCCCTGGACGCCATCACCAGGGATGAGATGAACGAGAAGCTCGCCGAGATCTGGGCGGCCACGGGCAAGACGATCGTCTTCGTCACCCACTCCATCTCGGAGGCGGTCTTCCTCTCCGACACCGTGCACGTCATGAGCCGCGACCGCGGCCGCGTGCTGGAGTCCCTCGACGTCGCCCTGCCCCGGCCGCGCACCCGCGGCGTATTCGACAGTCCGCTGTTCGGCGAGTACACGGCGCGGCTGCGCGGCCACCTCGAGCCGAAAGCGACGGTCTGATCATGGCACTCGCACAGGACAGCGCAAAGCGGCAGCAGGCCGGCCCGTCCTCGGGTAACGGGCAGGGCATCGGCCGTACGATCCGGTACTGGATCTCCCGGGCCTGGCCTTCCCTGGCCGTGCTCGTCGGCGCGTTCGTCATCTGGGAGCTGGCCGTCGAGATCCTCGGCATCTCCAGCTTCGAGCTCGCGAAGCCGACGGAGTTCATCGCCGAGATGGGGCGGTCCAGCGACATGCTGCTGGAGTCCACCTGGGCCACCACCCAGGAGATCCTCTACGGCTTCCTGCTCAGCTTCGCCATCGGCGTGCTCCTCGCGGTGCTCATCGTCCGCTTCGGCTGGCTCGAGCGCGCCCTCTATCCGCTGATCGTCCTCTTCCAGGTGGTGCCGAAGGTGGCGCTCGCGCCGATCTTCATCCTCTGGTTCGGGTACGGGCTGGCGCCGAAGCTGCTGCTCATCGTCGTGATCGCGTTCTTCCCGATCACGCTCAACATGATCGTCGGCCTGAAGGCGATCGACCAGGACCTGATCCTGCTGATGCGGTCGGTCGGTTCCTCGAAGAACCAGATCCTCACCCGTATCCAGATCCCGACCTCGCTGCCGTACCTCTTCGCGGGCATGCGCATCGCGATCACGCTGGCCGTCATCGGCGCGGTGGTCGCGGAGTTCGCCGGGGCGCAGAAGGGGCTCGGCTATCTCATTCAATTCGCTTCGACACAGCTCGACACGCCGCTGATGTTCGCGGCGTTGACCCTCGTGTCGCTGCTCGGCCTGATCCTCTATTACGGGATGTCGCTGCTCGAGTTCGCGTTGAGCAAGCGTTTCCCGCACATCAAGGCCGACACGGAATGATTTGGAGCCACCATGTTTTCCTCCGGAAGGCGCTCCAAGAAGACCGCGGCCGGAATCGCGGGAGCGGCGGCAGCGGCACTCCTCCTCGCCTCCTGCAGCTCGGAAGTCAAAATTGATTCCGATGCGGACGGGCTCGACAACGTCACCGTGCAGCTCGATTACCAGCTCCGCGGCAACCACGCCATGTTCCAGGTCGCCGACCAGCTCGGCTATTTCAAGGAGCAGGGCATCGACGTCGAGGCCATCAACACCGGCACCAGCTCGACCGACGCCCTGCGCATGGTCGGCAAGGGGCGGGCGGACTTCGGCTTCGCCGACCTGCCGACGCTCGTCACCGCGCGCTCCCACGAGGTGCCCGTGACGGCCCTGGCGGCCGTCAATCAGACCTCGCCGCTGGCCATGTGCACCGTGAAGAACAAGAACCGGCTGAAGTCCGTCGGCGATCTGAAGGGCCTGACCTCCGGCATCCACGCCGCCGGTTCGACCTTCATCTTCTATCAGGCGCTGCTCAAGGCCAACGGCCTCGACCGCGGCGACCTGACGGAGGCCAGCGTCAACCCTCCGTACGAGAATTTCCTGCTCAAGGGCAAGGTCGACACCGTGCCCTGCTACATCGACGCCGAGGTGCCGCACCTCGAGGACATCGCCGGCGGCAAGGGTTCGCTCGACGTGCTGCTCGGCTCGGAGCACGGCTACCAGGCCTACGGCTCCGGGCTGTTCACCAGCGACGAGATGGTCAAGAAGCACCCGGACCTCGTCCAGCGGTTCACCAACGCGTACCTCAAGGCCTTTGAGTACGTGGTCGACCACCCGGACAAGAGCGCCGCGATGATCGCCAAGTCCTCGCCGCAGACCCAACCCCTCGCCCCCCTGTTCCGGCGCCAGCTGCAGGCCGACATCGACCACACCTTCACCAGCGCGACCACCGAGAAGCACGGTCTCGGGGCGATGGATGAGCGGGTCTGGCGGACGACCATCAGCACCCTCGCCGACCAGGAGCTGCTGAAGAACAGCACCCCCGCGACGAAGGACGTCTACAACCCGTCGTTCGTCGAGAAGTACGCGGCGAAGTCGGACTGAGGAGGAGGGAAGCGGAGCTATGAACACCACGGTTGAAAAGCACGGCCGCCACGCCGAAATCTCCGGCGCGGGGTTCGCCGGCCTCACCGCCGCCATCGCACTCGCCCAGCGCGGCTGGACGGTACGGGTCCATGAGAAGGGCGCGGAGCTGCGCGAACAGGGTGCGGGCATCGTCCTCTGGCACAACAGCCTGAAGGTCCTCAAGGCGATCGGCGCCTACGACCGGGCGATGGCCGACTCGATGACCCCGCCCTACTACGAAACCCGCTTCCAGCACGACAGCATGTCCCACGAGGACTTCGGCGGCATGCCCTGGCGCACCATGACCCGGCCGCACCTGCACAAGTCGCTGCTGGACACGGCGGTCGAGGCCGGGGTGGAGATCCGCACCGGCTCGGAGGTGGTCGCCGCCGACCCCCGCGGGCGGCTCACCCTCGCCTCCGGTCACCTGCTCGATGCCGACCTCGTCATCGGCGCCGACGGGGTGAAGTCGAGGGTCCGCGACTCGATCGGGTTCGAGCAGGAGCGCTCGAAGTCCCGCGACGGGATCACCCGGTTCCTCGTCCCGCGGCGGCGGGCCGAGCTCGGCCCCGGCCAGTGGGACAACGTTATCGACTTCTGGAACCTCGACCCCCGCTATCTGCGGGTGCTCTACGTGCCCTGCAACGACCGCGAGCTCTACATCGCCCTGGGCGCCCCGAGGGCCGACGAACAGGGCAGCCGGACGCCGATCGACCTGGACCTGTGGACCACCGCGTACCCGGAGCTCACCCCCGTACTGGAGGCCGCGGCGACCGCCAAGGACCCGCGCTACTACGGCTACGAGACCACCGTCGTCGAGGAATGGCGGCGCGGCGCCGTGGCCCTGGTCGGCGATTCGGCGCATGCCATGCCTCCGGCGCTCGCCCAGGGCGCGGGCTGCGCGATGGCCAACGCGTACACCCTCGCCGTCGCGGCCACCGAGGCCGCCGACGGTGAGCTGGAGGAGGCGCTGGCCCGCTGGGAGCAGCTGGAGCGGCCGATCACCGACCGCTGCCAGCAGCGCTCCGCCGGCTTCGCCGCCAGCCGCCGGATGGCCGAGGGCAGTCAGTTCACCCTCGAGAACCTCGAGACCGCCCTGTACGACCCGACCAACCCCAACCGCCACGCCCTGACGCTCGCGCAGGGCTGAGGAGATGAGTCAGATGACCCCCGAGGAGCAGGTGACCAAGGACTACCAGGTCCGCCGCTGGGTCGGCCTGGTCGAGGAAACCCTGCACGAGAACGGCCCGGTGGCCGGACCGCCGCTGCTCAAGGCGGTCTCCGGCGTCGTCATCAAGAACCCGTTCGCCGGCCGGTACGCCGACGATCTGTCCGTACTCACCGAGCCGAGCGCCGCGCTGGGGACGGCACTCGGCAGCCGGGCCGCCGCACTGCTCGGCGGCCGCGAGGTGCAGAGTTACGGAAAGGGGGGCCTGGCGGGACTGGCCGGCGAACAGGAGCACGTCGTCGCCTGCGTCACCACGGTCTTCGGCGACGCGCTGCGCGCGGCGGTGGGCGGCGGCGCGGCCTGGATCTCGTCGGCGACCAAGACCGCCGCCGCCGGCGCGAGCCTCGACATTCCGCTGGCCTACAAGGACGAGCTGTACGTCCGCTCGCACTACGACGCCGCCACCGTGTCCGTACCCGATGTGCCGCGCCCGGACGAGCTGTTCATCTGCGTGGCCGTCGCCACCGGTGGCCGGGTGCACGAGCGCGTCGGCGGCCTGACCGTAGAGGAGATTTCCCATGCAGCAGCACAGTGACGCCCTGTACTCCCAGGACGACTCCATCGCCAACGTCCTGGACAACCTCGCCCGGGCGCACCGGATCCTGGAGCTGGAGGGCCACGGCGACATGTCGATGGGCCACCTGTCCTACCGCGATCCGCACGGCCGCGGGCTCTGGCTCAAGCGCGGCAACCTCGGCATGGAGGAGGTGCGGGCGGAGGACTACATCCTCATCGACTTCGACGGCAATGTGCTGGAGGGCCAGGGGCTGCGCCACCTGGAGTGGCCGCTGCACGCCGAGATCATGCTGGCCCGGCCTGACGTCCATGTCGTCGGCCACTCGCACCCGTTCCAGGCCACCGTCTTCGGCGCCAGCACCGCCACCCTGCAGCCCGTCAACAACCACGGCGTCTGGTTCGCCGAGCACGGCGTGCCGCGCTTCGCCGAGACCAGCCACATCATCACCACCGTGGAGCTGGGCAAGGCCCTGGCCCAGACCCTCGGCAACGCCGATGCGGTGCTGCAGGCCAACCACGGCGCCTCGTTCGTCGGCAGCAGCGTCCGCGACGCCACCCTGGCCGGGATCTTCCTCGAAAAGGCCGCGACCTTCCAGCTGGCGCTCGCCGCGTCCGGCCTGCCGTACGAGTCACCGGATCCGGCGGAGAGCGTCGAGAAGAACCGCCGCATCTACCCCGAGCGGGCGCGCGACAACTACTGGATGTACTTCAACCGCAAGCTCGACCGTCACGAAGGGAATCACCATGACTATTCCTAAGACCATCGCCGTCATCGGCTCGGGGAGCATGGGTCCCGGCATCGCGGCACTGCTCGCCCGTTACGGATCCGACGTCCGGCTCAACGACGTGAGCGCGGAGGCCCTGGCGCGGGCGGAGGGGATCTGCGCCGGCATCGTCACCCACCTCGACCAGCTCGACGTCCCCCTCACGGCCGGCGGCTCCGTCACCTTCGAACGCGACCAGGCCAAGGCCCTCGACGGCGTCGACCTCGTCATCGAGGCGGTGCCGGAGAAGCTAGACCTGAAGAAGACCGTCCTCGCGCAGGTCGAGGCCGCCGTACGCGACGACGTCATCATCGCGACCAACACCTCCGGCATCCCGATCTCGGACATGGCCGTGGACATGGCCCACCCCGAGCGCCTCATCGGCATGCACTGGTCCAACCCCCCGCATCTCATCCCCATGATCGAGGTGGTGAAGGGCGAGCACACCGACCCCGCGATCGAGGAGCGGCTCGTCGGCATGGTCGAGGGGTTCGGCTACGAGGCCGTAGTGGAGAAGGAGGTGCCGGGCTTCGTCGAGAACCGGGTGCTCTACGCGGTGCTGCGCGAGTGCATGGCCCTGGTCGAGGAGGGCGTGGTCTCCCAGAAGGACCTGGACACGGCGGTCAAGTGGGGCATCGGCTACAAGCTCGCGGTCATCGGCCCGATGCGGCTGGTGGACATGGCGGGCCTCGACATCTATGAGGCCGTGGGCTCGTACCTCAACCGCGACCTGTCCAATGAAGCCGGCGTCTCCTCCCTCGTCACCGACCTGACCGCCGAGGGCAAGCTCGGCATGAAGACCGGCGGCGGGCTCTACGAGTACGGCGACGGCGAGGTGGCCGCCAAGCGGGCGGACATCATCGCCGGGCTGGTGAGCGTCCGCAAGGCGCTCTCCGCGATCAAGCCGGTGTGACGGACGTGGAGTTGGAGTACGTCCGTAACGGGGAAGTCGAGCTGTGCGTCCGTGACGCGGGCACCGGGCCCGCGGTCGTCCTGCTGCACGGCACGACCGCCAGCCTGGGGGTCTGGGATGCGGTCGTGGACGCCCTCGGCAGCGGCACGGTACGTACCATCGCCGTCGACCAGCGCGGCCACGGCCGCAGCTCCAAACCCGCCTCCGGGTATGGCGCCGCGGAGTACTGCGCCGATGTGCTCGCCCTGATCCGCGAGCGCGACTGCGGCCCGGTGGTGGTGGCCGGACACTCCCTCGGCGCCCGCAACGCCGTGGTGCTCGGCGCCCGCTCCCCCGCCGTCGTCGCGGGCGTGGTGGCGGTCGACTACACGCCGTTCGTCGAGCCCGGCGTGCTGGACGCGCTCGATACGCGGGTGCGCGGCGGGGACCGCACCTTCGACTCACCCGCCGACGTACGGGCGTATCTGAAGGGGCGGTACCCGCTGCTGCCCGCCGACGCGGTCGAACGCCGCCTGCGGTACGGCTACGCCATGGCCGGCGGCGGTCTGCGGCCGCTCGCCGACCCGCGCGCGATGGCCCGGACCGTCGAAGGGCTGCGGCACGACTTCGCGGCGGAGACGCGGGACATCGCGGTCCCCGTGACCCTGCTGCGGGGAGAGCACAGCGCGATCGTCTCCCCGGAGGCGTTCGCCGCCACCCGCGAACTGCGCCCCGACTTCCGCGCGGTGGAGCTCCCCGGGCTCGACCACTACGTACCGGAGGAGGACCCGCGGGCCGTCGCCGACGAGATCATCCGCATGCTCGAGAGGAACTGAGAGAACCATGCCCCTGAACATCAAGGACCTGGCCGTCACCGCCACCAGCTTCGGCCCCGGCGAGCGGATGCCGGACCGGCACGCCGCCGACCGCGGCAACACCGCACCCGAGATCGAGATCACCGGCGTACCCGCGGGCACCGCGGAACTCGCGCTGATCATGCACGACCCGGACGCGCCGCTGCCGCACGGCTTCACGCACTGGGTGGTCTACGGCATCGACCCGGCCACCACCAAGGTGACCGGGGACAAGGCGTACATGGGCCCGCAGCCGCCTCCCGGGCACGGCACCCATCACTACTATTTCTGGGTTTACGCCCTCGACACCGTCGTATCCGGCGAGCCGTCGCGGGAGGAGTTCCTCACCACGTACGGCCCCCACATCATCGAGCAGAACCGGCTCGTCGGTACCTTCTCCACCTGACGCACCCGGCCACCACCACAGAAAGGCGAACGCATCGTGCCAGACGGGCAGGAGCGAACCCCCGGCGTCGACAGCGCCAGGCGGCTGTTGAAGGTCCTTCTCCTCTTCACCGAGAAGGGGCCGGAGCTGAGCGTGGAGGAGATCGCGCACTCCGTCGGGATCTCGGTCCCGTCCGCCTACCGGTTCGTCTCACTCCTGCGGGAGATGGACCTGGCCGAGGACACCGGCCGCGGCACGTATGTGCTGTCGCCGCGCGTACTGCTGCTGGGCCGCAGCGCCGAACAGGCCTTCCCCGTCTCACAGGTCCTGCGCCCGCTGGTCGAGCGGCTGTCGAAGGACACCGGCGAGGCCGCGCTGGTGATCCGGCGGGTGGGTGACTTCGCGACCTGCGTGGAGATGAGCCAGCCGGAGCACACGATCCGGCTGTCCTTCGAACCCGGCCAGATCATGAGCCTGCACCGCGGCGCGGGCCCGAAGCTGCTGCTGGCCTCCATGGGCGAGACCTGGGCACAGCGCTACTTCGACCGGCTCCGCCCGGCGCCGCCGCAGTCCGAACAGGACGCGGTGCTGGCCGAGGTCCCCGCCATCGCCGGCCAGGGCTGGTCGAAGAGTGAGGCGGAGGTCGACGAGGGCGTCTGGGCCGTCGCCGCACCGATCACGGTGGGCGGCCGGGTGCTGGCCACGGTGACCGTCGCGGGTCCCCAATTCCGCATCGACGGCGAGCGGTCGGAGTACATCACGGAGCGGGTCATCGCCGGCGCGGCGGAGCTGTCCGAGTCGCTGAGCACCTGGCGGCATTGAGGGGCGGCTCCTCGATAGTGGCCCGAGTATGTGGGTAACGGTTCGGGCATGGCCGTCATATTGGTGGGGACCCTGGACACCAAGCACCAGGAGTACGCGTTCGTCCGCGACCTCGTCGTCGCCCACGGGCTGGAGGTCGTGCTGGTCGACACCGGCGTGCTGGGACCGCCGGGACTCGAACCCGACTTAGGCGCCTCCGCCGTCGCGGAGGCCGCGGGCACGACGCTGGAGGCGCTGCGGACCCGCGGCGACCGAGGGCACGCTCTGGCCGCGATGGCGGCGGGCGCCCGGGCGGTGGCCCAGGACCTGCACGCCCGCGGCCGGCTCAGCGGCGTGCTCGCCCTGGGCGGCAGCGGCGGCTCGTCCATCGCCGCGACCGTGATGCGGGCACTGCCCGTAGGACTGCCGAAGCTCCTGGTCTCGACCATGGCCGCGGGTGACGTCTCCGCGTACGTCGGCACCACCGATGTCACGCTCATGTACAGCGTCGTCGACGTCGCCGGGGTCAACTCGATCTCGCGGCAGATCCTCTCCAATGCGGCCGGTGCGATCGCCGGGATGGCCGGCGCGTACGAGGCCCGGCAGGCGGCCGACGCGCGGCCGCAGGACAAGCCGCTCGTCGCGGCGTCGATGTTCGGCGTGACGACACCGGCCGTCAACACCGCCCGGCAGCGGCTGGAGGAGCTCGGCTACGAGGTGCTGGTCTTCCACGCCACCGGCTCCGGCGGCCGCACCATGGAGTCGCTCATCGCGGACGGGCACCTCGCGGGCGTGCTCGACCTGACGACGACGGAGCTGGCCGACGAGCTCGTCGGTGGCGTGCTGACGGCAGGGCCCGACCGGCTCACCGCCGCGGCCGCGGCCGGGGTGCCGCAGGTGGTCAGCCTCGGCGCTCTCGACATGGTCAACTTCGGTCCGCGCAGCACCGTCCCGCAGCAGTTCGCGGACCGCACCCTGCTCGTCCACAACGACGCGGTGACGCTGATGCGTACCAGCGCCGCCGAGGCCGCCGAGATCGGCGCCACGCTCGGCAAGAAGCTCGCCGCCGCCAGCGGCCCTGCCGCGCTGCACGTGCCGCGCGGCGGACTCTCGGCCGCCGACGCCCCGGACGGCCCGTTCTGGGACCCGGAGGCGGACGCCGCGGTGGTCGCCGCCGCCCTCGCCGGCGTCGCCGGCAGCCCCGTCGACGTCGTCGAATCCGACCGGCACATCAATGACCCCGCCTTCGCCACGTCGGCGGCCGACCACCTGCACCGACTCATCCAAGGGACGCGCAATGAACCGTGACCAGGCCCTCGCCGGGTTCCGCAGCCAACTCGAGGCGGGGCGGCCGATCATCGGTGCCGGCGCCGGCACCGGGCTGTCCGCCAAGGCCGCCGAGGCGGGCGGCGTGGACCTGTTGATCATCTACAACTCCGGCCGGTTCCGGATGGCCGGGCGCGGCTCCCTGGCCGGGCTGCTGCCGTACGGCGACGCGAACGCGATCGTGCTGGAGATGGCGAACGAAGTACTGCCGATCATCGAGTCCACACCGGTGCTGGCCGGGGTCTGCGGCACCGATCCGTTCCGCCGCATGCCGTGGTTCCTGGACGAGCTGCGCGCGCTCGGCTTCACCGGCGTGCAGAACTTCCCCACCGTCGGCCTCATCGACGGCGTCTTCCGCGCCAACCTCGAGGAGACCGGCATGGGTTTCGGCCTCGAAGTCGAAATGATCAGACTCGCCGCGGAACGCGACCTGCTCACCGCCCCGTATGTCTTCGACCCCGCCCAGGCCACCGCCATGGCGCAGGCCGGCGCCGACATCCTCGTCCCGCACCTCGGCCTGACGACAAAGGGCAGCATCGGCGCCAAGACGGCGATCAGCCTGGACGAGGCCGCCGAGCGCATCCAGGAGATGCGCGACGCCGCCGTGGCCGTCAATCCGTCCATCCACGTGCTCTGCCATGGCGGCCCGCTCGCCGAGCCGGAGGACGTCCGCTACGTCCTCGGCCGGACCGAGGGCATCGCCGGCTTCTTCGGCGCCTCGTCGATGGAACGGCTGCCCACGGAACGCGCCATCGCGGGCCAAGTGCACGCCTTCAAGAAGCTGGGAGACAACTGATGCACCGCGAACCGGATTCCCTGCCCACCATGGTCTTCGACTGGGGCGCGATCAAGTGGCATGTGACGCCGGAGTCCGTCCCCCAGGCGACCTCGACGCTCGGCGAGGTAGTCATCAACCCGAACAAGGGCCATGACCGCCACGAGCACCCGGACGCCGACGAGATCCTTTACGTCATCGAGGGCGAAGGCGTGCAGACCGTCGGCGACGACCCGGCATTCACCGTGAAGGCGGGCGACGCCATCTGGATCCCGAAGGGCACCCTGCACTCGACCCACAACACCGGCTGGCGCCCACTGCGCCTCATCGCCACCTACACGCCCGGCGGCGCCGAGAACGCGCTCAGGACCGTACCCGACTTCGCCGAGCTGGCGCCGGGGCAGGCGCCGACCTGGGCGCGTTGACCTGGGGAAGGCATGCCCCAGGCGTCACGCCTGCCCGGTCTCGATCCGGCTGATCTTGCCGTCGTCGGTGAGCGTGAAATGCCAGCGGGTGTTCATCTCGCCCCAGGTGTCGTTGCGATAGCGGACCGTCAGGTCGGTGCCGTCGCCGTTCTGCCGGTGGACGTCCATGTGGCCGTTGCTGGTGAAGATCTCGCGGTCGATCCAGTCCTCCAGCTCCCGCGTCGTGCCGTCGTCGGTGAGCTCGGCGTCAGGGGTGAGGAGGGCGAGGAAGGCGTCGCGGTCGCCGCGGTTGACGGCGTCGACCAAGGCGCGGACGGCGGGGTTGTGTGGAGCGGACATGGCGTCTGCCTTCCCCTGTCGGCGTGACCGCGGTCGCGCAGGGGCTGAGCTTCACCCGGCCGGCCGCCTCCGCACTGGGCCGTACGAGCGTCGTCGCCGCTCTTCGTAAGGCGCCATGCGATGCGCGAGGATCGGTCGCAGCCCCCGGGCGCCCGCCCGCGGGTCCGTCTCGACGAAAGGGGTGTGCCATGCGCGTACTACTCGTGGGGGCGGGCGGCGTCGGAACCGCCGCCACCCGGATCGCGGCTCGCCGTGACTTCCTGTCCCACATGGTCGTCGCCGACTACAACCTGGCCCGCGCCGAAGCGGCCGTCGCCGCGCTGGGCGAGCACGGGTGCCGCTTCACCGCGCGCCGCGTGGATGCCACCGACGAGGCGGCGGTCCGGGCCCTTCTCACGGAGGAACGCTGCGACGCGCTGCTCAACGCGACCGATCCGCGCTTCGTGATGCCGCTGTTCACCGCCGCGCGCGAAGCGGGCACCCACTACCTCGACATGGCGATGTCGCTCTCCGCGCCACACCCGACCGCGCCGTACGAGCAGTGCGGGGTGAAGCTCGGCGACGAGCAGTTCGCGCAGGCCGCGTCCTGGGAGCGCGCCGGTCGCCTCGCCCTGGTCGGCATGGGCGTCGAGCCGGGGCTGTCGGACGTATTCGCGCGCTACGCGGCCGACGAACTCTTCGACGAGATCGAGGAGATCGGCGTACGCGATGGCGCGAACCTGACCATAGCGGGCTACGACTTCGCCCCCTCCTTCAGCATCTGGACCACCATCGAGGAGTGCCTCAACCCGCCCGTGGTCTACGAGAAGGGCCGCGGCTGGTTCACCACGGCCCCCTTCAGCGAGCCGGAGGTCTTCGACTTCCCCGACGGCATCGGCCCGGTCGAGTGCGTGAATGTCGAGCACGAGGAGGTCCTCCTGATCCCCCGCTGGGTGGACGCGCGCCGCGTGACGTTCAAGTACGGCCTCGGCGACGACTTCATCGCCAAGCTGAGGACCCTCCACGAGCTGGGCCTCGACTCCACGGCGAGGGTCACCGTCCCCGGCAAGGACGGACCGGCCGAGGTCTCCCCACGGGACGTCGTCGCGGCCTGCCTCCCCGACCCGGCGACGCTGGGCGACCGCATGACGGGCAAGACCTGCGCAGGCACCTGGGTCAAGGGAACAAAGAACGGCGCCGCACGCGAGGTGTACCTGTACCACGTCGTCGACAACGCCTGGTCAATGCGCGAATACGGCTCCCAGGCCGTCCTCTGGCAGACCGCCATCAACCCGGTGATCGCCCTCGAACTGATCGCCGGCGGCCAGTGGAAGGCCACCGGCGTCCTCGGCCCCGAGGCCCTGCCGCCCCGGCCGTTCCTCGACCTGCTCGGCACGTACGGCTCGCCGTGGGGGCTGCGCGAGCAGCACTGACCGGACGTGGGCATCCGGACCGGCGCGGGCCTGGCTACTTGGGCTTGGACGCGTATGGCAGCAGCGCCATCTCCCGGGCGTTCTTGATGGCGCGCGCGAGGTCGCGCTGCTGCTGGACGGTCACGCCGGTCACCCGGCGGCTGCGGATCTTGCCGCGGTCGGAGATGAACTTCCGCAGCAGGGCGGTGTCCTTGTAGTCGATGTACGTAATGCCGGCGGCCTTCAGCGGATTCTGCTTGGGGCGGCGCGGCGGCTTGCGGACGTGGTGCATGGGGCGAGGCCTCTCAAGGTGTGCGTGGTTCGGTCAGGCGGGCGTGCCGAGCAGTTCGTCGAAGGCGGTGGACAGGCTGCGCCAGGCGGCATGACCGGCCTCGTATTCGGCGTCGGTGAGCAGGCAGGAGTCCAGCAGCCGCAGCAGTTCCGCGCGGTCGAGGTCCGGGCCGGTGAAGGTCAGGTGCTGGGCGCGGTCGCCGTGTTCGGGATGCCAGTCCAGGGCCGCGGATACGGTGCGGGCGGGCGGCTCGACCGCCCAGGCGGCGTCCGGCAGCGCGGCCAGCCACGGTCCCGCCTGCTCGATGCACAGCGCCCCGCCGGTGGCGTCCCAGGACAGCAGGGTGTCCGGCCGGTCGGCGAGCCAGACACGGCCGCGGCTGCGCACCGCGGCGCAGGTGATGTCCTCAAGCGCCGCGTAAAGCCGCCCGGGATGCAGCGGCCGGCGGCGCTGCCAGACGAGCGTGCCCACCCCGAAGGCATACGCCTCCTGCGGCAGCAACGCACACGCCGGATGCTGCCGCTCCGCGGCCGCGTCGGCATCGAAGCCGGTCAGCGCCGCCCGCACCAGCCCGGCCGAGCCGAGCCGATGCCGCCGCGCGGTGCCGTGCAGCTGCTCCAGCAGCACGGCGTCGGCCGGCTCGGCCGCCCCGGCGCAGCCGACAGCCAGCACCGGCGGGTACTCGAGCTGCCGGGCGAAGGTGTCGGCGACCGTACGCCGGTCCCCGGGCCCGAGCGCCAGGCCCTGCTCCGCGAGGTCGTCGCCGCAGGTGAGAAACGGCAGCAGCGAGTCGGTGTCGACGGCGGTGACCACCCCGACCAGCTCGACGCTTCCGGCCGGCGCGTTCGCGATCAACTCGGCGATGCCGCGCGGCTCCACCGCGTCCCACAGGTCGACGACGATCAGCGGATACGCCCCGCCGATGAGCGACAGCAGCGTGGGCACCAGGTCGTCGCGTACGGCACAGCAGGTGCAGTCGGACCGCATCCGCGGCCGCCCCCGCTCCCGCACCCCGGCCGCGTCGCGCACGGTGCGCAGCACCCGGCCGTCCTCGGGCGCGCGCAGATCGTGGTGGACGGCGACGGCGCCGGGCACCGCACGCAGCAGCTGCTGGACGGCCTGCGTACGCGCCTCGCTGTGCAGCCCGGCGACGATCACGACCGGCACCGGCGCCGCCTTCTTCTCCAGCTTCCCCATGTCAGCTCTCCTGCTGCCGCCCGTAGCGACGCTCGAAGCGCTCCACCCGACCGGCGGCGTCGAGGACCTTGGCCCGGCCGGTGTAGAAGGGGTGGCTCGCGGAGGAGATCTCCACATCGATGACGGGATAGTTGCGGCCGTCCTCCCAGGCGATGGTCTGCTCGCTGGTGGCGGTGGACCGGGTGAGGAAGGCAAAGCCGGCGGACCGGTCGCGGAAGACGACGGGACGGTACGCGGGGTGGATGCCGGGCTTCATGTCGGTCGGTTCCTTTCAGCGCTCTTCGCGGAACATCACGTGCCGGCCGGCGACCGGGTCGTACTTGCGCAGCTGCAGCCGGTCGGGGTCGTTGCGGCGGTTCTTACGGGTGACGTAGGTGAAGCCGGTGCCCGCGGTGGAACGGAGTTTGATCACCGGACGCAGTTCGTTGCTGGCCATGCCCGACAGCATACATGAACACGGTTTTCATTATCAGGTAGGGTGTCGGCGTCACCTGATGCCGCCAACCCCACGTGGAAGGAACCCGCACATGTCCGCCCGATGCCAGCTGACCGGACGCACGCCCGGCTTCGGCAACGCCATCTCCCACTCGCACCGCCGCACCCGGCGCCGCTTCGACCCGAACATCCAGCGCAAGCGCTACTGGCTGCCCAGCGAGGGCCGCCACATCCGGCTCACCCTCAGCACCAAGGGCATCAAGGCCATCGACGCGATGGGCATCGAGCGGGCCGTGGCGAAGATGCGCGCCCGCGGGGAGAAGATCTGATGGCCAAGACCAGCAAGATCGCCAAGGACGCCAAGCGCCGGGCCGTCGTCGCCCGTTACGCCGCCCGCCGGGCGGAGCTGAAGGAACTCATCCGCAGGCCATCGACCCCGCCCGAAGAGCGCTCGGCCGCCCAGCGCGAGCTGCGCGCCCAGCCGCGCGACGCCAGCCCCACCCGAGTCCGCAACCGCGATGCCATCGACGGCCGCCCCCGCGGCTACCAGCGCGCCTTCGGCCTCTCCCGGATCAACCTCCGCGTCCACGCCCACGCCGGAAACCTCCCCGGCGTCCGCAAGTCGAGCTGGTGAAAGGACCCCGCCATGGCCGTACCCAAGCGCAAGCTCTCCCGCAGCAACACCCGCCACCGCCGCGCCCAGTGGAAGGCCACCGCGCCGCAGCTGGTGCCCATCACGGTCGACGGCTCCACCTACCGGGTGCCGCCGCGCCTGGCCAGGGCGTACCAGCGCGGCCTGCTGCGCCCTGAGGACTGAGGCGCAGCGGACGGACGCAGGCAGCGCACGGGGCCCGTCGGCCGCGGCTCTCATCCGAGAGTCGCGGCAGACGGGCCCTGCCGGTGGCGCGGTCTGCGAATGCACCCTCCGCACGTTCGAGACTTTTACGGTCCAGCCGCGATGCCGCCCCACCTGACGACAGGCCCGTCAAATTCCTGAACTCAACTTCCTGCGCACCCTCTTGACGTGCTCGCACCCAAGCGCAACTATCCGACCCGTTGGAGAGCGCTCTCCCATCCGTCATCCGCCCCGCGGACCCCACCATGAACGGAGAGCTCCATGCGCACACCCCCCACCGGCGGCTCATCAGACGCCGCCAGACCCACCCCGTCGCGCCGTAAAGTCCTGACCGCCGCGGCCGCGGCAGCCGCGGTCGCCGTAGCAGGAACGCCGGTCACGGCCCAGGCGGCCACCGACCGGAACCGCCCCCGGCCGAAGCCCCGTCCCACCGCAGATCCGGATCTCGGCCCCAATGTGATCTTCTTCGATCCCGCCACCCCCGGCATACAGGCCAAACTGGACGAGATCTTCAAGCAGCAGGAGTCCGCGCAGTTCGGCGGCGGCCGCTTCGCGCTGCTCTTCAAGCCGGGCACGTACGGCGGGCTCAATGCCCAACTGGGCTTCTATACCTCGATCATGGGCCTGGGCCTGTCCCCCGACGACACCCACATCAACGGCGACGTGACCGTCGACGCCGGCTGGTTCGGCGGCAACGCGACGCAGAACTTCTGGCGGTCGGCAGAGAACCTGTCGCTGAGCCCCGTCAGCGGCGCCAACCGCTTCGCCGTCTCCCAGGCGGCCCCGTTCCGCCGCATGCACGTCCGTGGCGACCTCAACCTCGCCCCCGCCGGCTACGGCTGGGCCAGCGGCGGCTACATCGCCGACTCCCGCATCGACGGCACCGTGCAGCCGTACTCGCAGCAGCAGTGGTACACCCGCGACAGCTCCATCGGCGGCTGGCTCAACGCCGTCTGGAACATGGTCTTCTCCGGCGTCGAGGGCGCGCCCGCGCAGTCCTTCCCCGATCCGCCGTACACGACCCTGCAATCCACGCCCGTCTCCCGCGAGAAGCCCTTCCTCTACCTGGACGGCGCCGAGTACAAGGTGTTCCTGCCCGCGCTGCGCCGCGACGCCCGCGGCACCAGCTGGGGCGGCGGCACCCCGCAGGGCGAGTCGCTGCCGCTGTCCGACTTCCACATCGTGAAGGAGGGCGCCACCGCGGGCAGCATCAACGCCGCGCTCGCGGACGGGAAGAACCTGCTGTTCACCCCCGGCATCTACCACGTGGACGCGCCGATCGAGGTCACCCGCGCCAATACGGTCGTGCTCGGCATCGGCTATCCCACCATCATCCCCGACGGCGGGGCGACCGCCCTGAAGGTGGCGGACGTGGACGGCGTACGGCTCGCGGGCCTGCTCGTCGACGCGGGACCGCAGAACTCCGCGACGCTGGTGGAGATCGGCCCCGAGGGTGCCTCCGCCGGGCACTCGGACAACCCGATCACCCTCCAGGACGTGTTCATCCGCATCGGCGGCGCGGGCGCCGGCAAGGCCACCACCAGCATGGTCATCAACAGCAACCACACCATCGTCGACCACACCTGGGTCTGGCGCGCCGACCACGGCGACGGCGTCGGCTGGGAGACCAACCGGGCCGACTACGGGGTGGTGGTCAACGGCGACGACGTGCTGGCGACCGGGCTGTTCGTGGAGCACTTCAACAAGTACGACGTGCAGTGGAACGGCGAGCGCGGCCGGACGATCTTCTTCCAGAACGAGAAGGCGTACGACGCGCCCAACCAGGCCGCGATCCAGAACGGCGACCTGCGCGGGTACGCCGCGTACAAGATCGCCGACTCGGTGTCCGAGCACGAGGGCTGGGGCCTCGGCAGCTACTGCTACTACAACGTCGACCCCACGATCATCCAGGAGCACGGCTTCGCGGCTCCGACGGGCGCCGGGATCAAGTTCCACCACCTGCTGGTGGTCTCGCTCGGCGGTAAGGGCCAGTACGCGCACGTCGTCAACGATCACGGCGCCCCCACATCGGGGAGCGACACCGTTCCGTCGAAGGTCGTCTCGTACCCCTGATCGCAGGAGACCCGCCATGAGGAAATCGCTTTTACGTGCCTTACTGCTGCCCGCGCTCGCGCTGGTCCTGTGCGTCGGCTCGCTCGGCGCGGTCGCGGCGGCCGGACCCGACGGCGACGCGTCGTCGGGCGGCAAGACCGCGTCCGGCCACGCCGGACACGCCGCCGCAGCCGCCCCTGTCGCCTCCGGCGACGACCCGGACGGCGACGGCTACATCCCCGCGGAGCCGCCGGTCACCGGCGTCGAACCCTCCGCCAAGGAGCCGCCGCACCGCTACTTCCACGAGTTCCAGGCGAACTGCTCCGTCTCCCACACCAAGCCGGACGACCCGATCGTCTACCCCGGCCAGCCCGGCCGTTCCCACGACCACACCTTCATGGGCAACACCACGACCGACGCCCACAGCACCACCGCCTCCCTCGCCGCCGGCGGCACCCGCTGCAAGGCACCCGGCGACAAGTCCGGCTACTGGATGCCCACCCTCTCCAAGAACGGCCAGCCGGTGCTCCCCGTCGGCGACCAGGTCATCTACTACAAGACCGGCGTCACCGACTACACCAGCGTCCGCCCGTTCCCGAAGGGGCTGCGCTTCGTGGTCGGCGACCCGGTGCAGAGCGCGGCGGAGTTCCGTAACCACCCCGGCTTCGTCGAGGGCTGGGAGTGCGGCGAGAGCTACTTCAACACCGAGATCCCCGAGCGCTGCCCCGACACCGCCGACACCCAGCTCAACATCCGCTTCCAGGCGCCGAGCTGCTGGGACGGCAAGTATCTGGATGCGCCGGATCACCGCAGCCACATGGCGTATCCGGTGGTGAAGGACGGGACGAACAATGACGTCTGCCCGGCCAGTCACCCGGTCGCACTGCCGATGATCGAGTTCAAGATGGCCTTCCCCGTCAACGGCGACATGAGCGGCGTCGAGCTGGCCAGCGGCACCGGGCACTCCTTCCACTACGACTTCTTCAACGCGTGGGACGACGCGACGCTGAAGGCGCTGGTGGACCACTGCGTGGTCGGCGGGCTGCAGTGCAACGCCCGCGGCTACGACGAGGCGCACCCCGAGGCGGGCGCGGCGCTCGACGAGAATTACGAGCTGCCATGACCGGGGCGCTGAGGAAGATCCGCACGCGGGTGCCCGCTCTCCTCGCCGCCGGGACCCTGCTCGGTGGAGCCACGGCCGCGCTGCCCCCGCAGCCGGCCGCGGCCGCCGCGGCGAGCGTCGTCAAGGTGACCGGCTCCCAGGGCAACTGGCAGCTGACCGTCGACGGCCAGCCGTACACCGTTAAGGGCCTGACCTGGGGCCCGCCGGTCGCCGAGGCGGCGTCGTACATGCCCGACGTCAAGTCGCTCGGCGCCAACACCGTCCGCACCTGGGGCACCGACGCCACCACCAAGCCGCTGCTCGACGCCGCCGCGGCCAACGGCGTCAAGGTCATGGCCGGCTTCTGGCTGCAGCCCGGCGGCGGCCCGGGCAGCGGCGGCTGCGTCAACTACGAGACCGACACCGGCTACAAGGACAAGATGCTGGCCGAGTTCCCGCGCTGGGTCCAGGAGTACAAAGACCACCCCGGGGTGCTGATGTGGAACGTCGGCAACGAGTCGGTGCTCGGCCTGCAGAACTGCTTCAGCGGCGACGAGCTGGAGCGGCAGCGCAATGCGTACACCACCTTCGTCAACGACATCGCGAAGAAGATCCACGAGGTCGACCCGAACCACCCGGTGACCTCGACGGACGCCTGGGTCGGCGCCTGGCCGTACTACCAGCGCAACTCCCCCGACCTGGACCTGCTGGCGGTCAATGCGTACGGCGCGGTCTGCGACGTCCAGGAGGCGTGGGACAAAGGCGGCTACAACCGGCCGTACATCATCACCGAGGCCGGCCCGCCCGGCGAATGGGAGGTCCCCGACGACGCCAACGGCGTGCCCGACGAACCGACCGACGCCGCAAAGGCGGAGGGCTACACGACGGCATGGCAGTGCATCACCGGCCACCGGGGCGTCGCTCTCGGCGCCACGCTCTTCCATTACGGGACGGAGAACGACTTCGGCGGGGTGTGGTTCAACCTGACCCCGGACAAGAAGCGACGGCTCTCGTATTACGCGGTGAAGCGCGCCTATGGCGGCGATACGGGCGGCGACAACACTCCCCCGGTGATCTCGGGGATGGCAGTGGCGAGCGCGGGGAACGTCCCGGCGGGCCGTAAGGTCACGCTCTCGGCGGATGTGGCGGACCCCGACGGGGACGCGCTCACCTACGAGGTCCTCGTCAACAGCAACTACATCGACGGCGGCAAGGCGCTGACACCGGCGGAGTTCACCCGTAACGCCGACGGCACCTTCTCCGTGACCGCACCCGACCGGCTCGGCGCGTGGAAGGTCTACCTGCGGGCGGAGGACGGCCACGGCAACGTGGGCATCGAGACCCGCTCCATCAAGGTGGTGCCGCCCCCGGTCGACGGCACCAACATCGCCCGCGGCAAACCGGCAAAGGCCTCCTCCGAACAGCCCGACTCGTACGGCGGCTGCCCCTGCCTGGCCGCCGACGCGGTCGACGGCGACTTCGCCAGCCGCTGGGCGGGCGACTGGTCGGACCCGCAGTGGGTGCAGGTGGACCTCGGCGAGAAGACGTCCTTCCGGCACGTCCAGCTGGTCTGGGAGGCGGCGTATGCGAAGGCGTACGCGGTCCAGGTCTCCGACGACGGGCAGAGCTGGACCATCGTGCACGAGACGGATTCGGGGAATGGCGGGGTGGACGATCTGGATGTCTCGGGCTCGGGCCGGTACGTGCGGGTGTACGGCACCCAGCGCGGCACGGGTTGGGGCTATTCGCTGTACGAGTTGGGCGTGTACGCCTGAGCGCGGGGCGGCCCGGATGGCGGAGTGGGGCGGGTCCGGGCGGCCTTGGAGAGCGATTTCCGAGCGTGCTATAACGGCGCACATGGCCAGACCGCCGACCCTTGAGGACGTGGCCCGGGCAGCAGGAGTGTCCCGGGCCACGGCCTCGCGCGTGCTCAACGGGACCAGGAATGTGGACCCTGAGCTGCAGGAGGCGGTCCGCTCGGCGGTGGCGAGCACGGGGTACGTGCCGAACAGCGCGGCGCGGTCGCTGGTGACGCGGCGCACGGGAGCGGTGGCGCTGGTGATTTCGGGGGCGGGGGACGAGGGCGACGACACCGATGGTGACGGCGAGGGGGCGTACCGCCGCCAGGTCCTCTCCGACCCCTTCTTCGGCCGCGTCGTGGACGGCGCCATCGGCGCGCTGCGCCCGTACGGCATGCACCCGCTGCTCATGCTCGCGGAATCCGCCGAGGCACGCGCAGAGGTGGTGGACCGCCTGCGCCAGGGCATGGCGGACGGCGCTCTGCTGGTCTCCACGCACGGCGAGGACCTGCTTCCCGGCATGCTGACATCCGCCGGCGTCCCGACGGTCCTCTTCGCCCGCCCGGCCCGCCCGGTCCCGGCCAGCTACGTAGACCTGGCCCACCGCGACGGCGCCCGCCTGGCCGCCGAACACCTGATAGCCCGCGGCTGCGAGCGGGTGGCAACGATCTCCGGCCCCCTGGACGTCCTGGCGGGCCAGGAACGCTTCGCCGGCCTACGCGAGGCCATGGAACGCCGCGGCCACCCGTACCTCCCCTGCGCCGAAGGCAACTTCACCAGGGAAAGCGGCGAGGAGGCAATGACCCGCCTCCTCCGCGAACACCCGGACCTGGACGGCGTCTTCGCCGCCAACGACCTCATGGCCCAGGGCGCCCTCCACGTACTCCAGCAACACGGCAAGCACATCCCCACCGACGTAGCCGTAATCGGCTTCGACGACAGCAGCGCCGCCACAGCCACCCGCCCCACCCTCACCACCATCCGCCAGCCGGTCGAGGACATGGCGGGCGAAATGGTCCGCATGCTGGTGGCCGCCCTCGACGCGCCGGCCGCCAGACCTTCCTCGGTGATCTTCGAACCCAGCCTGGTGGTCCGCGAGTCGGCGTGACAGATCGCCCTACTGACTGTCCGGCGTGACGGACGTCGTGACCGGGGTGCCTGTTTCGATGGTGCGGCTTACCGTGCAGAGGCGGTCGTGGGAGGTTTTGATGGCGCGGGGGAGGATGGTGCGGGCGCGGTCGCCTGTTTCGCCGGCGGGGAAGGTGACTGTGAAGGTGGCCTGGAGGTCGGTCATGCGGTTGCCTTGGTCGTCTTCGACCTTGTTGCCGGTGACCGCGACCGTGAATTCGGTCGGTTCCGCGTGGCGGGTCGTGGCGACGTCCACGTCGGCCGCGGTGCAGCCGCCGATCGCGGCGAGCAGGAGCTCGACCGGGGTGAAGCCGGGGGCGGAGCCGGTGGCGAAGCTGAGTTTGTCGCCGCGGGCGTTGGTGGCGGTGAATTCGCCGGGGGCGGTGCGTTCGACGGTGACGGAGCGCAGGGAGTCGGAGTTGGCTGTCATGACGACGACAGTACTGTCGAGTCCGGTCGACTCCGCGCCTATTCGATCAGTACGTCCCAGAGTCTGATCACTCGGTCCACTCCCCCGCTGGCCAGCGTACGGCCGTCCGGGCTGAACGCCAGGGTGTGGATCGGGCCGGTGTGGCCGTCGAGCGCGAGGCGCTGGTCGCCGGTGGCCGGGTCCCAGAGGCAGATCACGCCGTCGTAGCCGCCCGTCGCGAGGGTGTGGCCGTCCGGGGCGAAGGCCATGGCGGTCCTTCCCTCCGGCTGTCCCTCCAGCAGCCGCAGGTCCTCGCCGGTACGGGCGTTCTTGAGGTGCACGGCCTGGTCGCCGGGGGCGGTGGCCAGCGTCTCCCCGTCCGGGCTGAAGACGAGACTCGTATACGGGTTCCTGGTCAGCTTCCAGCGCTGCTGGCCCGTGGGTACGTGCCACAGCCGCGTCGTCCGCGAGTCGCCGCCGCCCACGATATCGCGGCCGTCCGGGCTGAACGCCATGGCGCTCACCGACCCGCTGCCCCACTTCATCACGTGTCCAGGCGCTCCCGTACGCGCGTCCCACAGCCTGATCCCGCCGCTGCCGCCGGTGGCCAGGACGGCGCCGTCAGGGCTGAATGCCACACAGTGCACCCCCGTCACCCAGCCCGTGTACTTCACGGTCAGGCGCTGCTCACGGCTCGCCGCATCCCATAGCACGATGTTCTTCCCGCATCCGGTGGCAATGGTGCTGCCGTCCCCGCTGAAGGCGACGGCCGCCGGCATCGTGCTGCCCATGGGCAGCGGGGGTTTCGGTTCGCCGGTGCGCGGATCCCACAGGCGTACGAACTTGTCCCAGCTGCCGCTGGCCAGGGTGCCGCCGTCGGGGCTGAAGTCGAGGGAGGACACATTGCGGCGGTGGCCGGACAAGGTGAAGGACGGCTCGAGGCGTGGGCCCCGGCCACGCGATCTCCGTGGGGTGGCGGACTCGGCCGGCGGCCCGCTGGAGGAGCGTTCATCGGCCTGTACGCCGGCCAGTTCGTGCGCCACCACCCGCGCGTCGGGGCGTGCCGCGGGGTCCTTGGCGAGGAGGGTGAGCACCAGGTCGTCGAGGTACGTCGGCAGCTCCGGGCGCAGCTCGCGCGGCGGGGCAGGAGCGTCCTCCACATGCTGGTGAAGCAGGGCATATACGGACCCAGCCGCGGCGAACGGCGCGCGTCCCGTGAGCATCTCGTACAGGATGCAGCCAAGCGAATACAGGTCGGCGCGAGCGTCCACGCCCGTGCCCCGCCACTGCTCCGGTGCCATGTACAGCGGCGTCCCCAGCACACTCCCCGCCGTGGTCAGCGCGGCCGAGGCATCGGCGGTCAACGCGATGCCGAAGTCGCAGATCTTCATCTCGTCGCCCGGCTGCACGAAGAGATTCCCCGGCTTCAGGTCGCGGTGTACGACGCCGCGCCCATGGGCCGCCGCCAGGGCCACGGCGGTCTGCCGCGCCACGTCCACGGCCCGCTCGACAGGCAGCGGCCCGCCGCGCTCCGCCAGCACGTGCCCCAGGTCCCGGCCGCGCAGCAGCTCCATCACGATGAACAGGAACCCGTCGTGCTCCCCGGCATCGTGCACCACGGTGATCCCGGGATGCTGCAGCCCGGCGAGGATCGCCGCCTCCCGCTGAAAGCGCCGCACCGCGCTCGCACCGCCCAGCGACGACAGCACCTTGACCGCCACATCCCGCCGCAGCAGCGACAGGTCCCGGGCGAGCCACACCTCCCCCATGCCGCCGCGGCCCAGCAGTTCCTTCAGCTCATAGCGGCCGCCCAGCGTCACCCCGGCGAGCTCCATGGCCCAACACTATGCGCTCACTGCTTGACGGACCCGGCGTTCGCACCGCGTACGAACTGCCGCTGGAAGCAGAAGAACAGCACCGCCACGGGGATCGTCGACAGCGCCGCTGCCGCCAGCTTCAGCGGGAACTGGTTCCCGCCGCCGAGACCGCCCGACACGAAGCGGGCGAGGCCCGTGGTCAGCGTCTCGTACTGATCGGACTGGGTGGAGACCAGGAAGTGCGTGAACTCATTCCACGAACCCTGAAAGGACAGGATCGTCAGCGTGATCAGCGCCGGCCGCGCCATCGGCAGCACCACCGACCAGAACGTCCGCACCACCCCGGCCCCGTCGATCCGCGCCGCCTCCTCCACCTCGCGCGGCAGCGTCTCGAAGAACTGCTTCATGATGAAGATCCCGCCCGCGTCCACGAGCAGCGGCACCACCATGCCGGAGTACGTGTCGAACATGCCGAAGGTGTTGAGCACCAGGAACTTCGGGATCAGCAGCACGATCCCGGGCACGGCCATCACCCCGATGATGAATCCCGTGAGCAGCACCCGGCCGCGGAACCGCAGCCGCGCCAGCGCGTACCCCGCCATGGAGTCGAAGAGCACCCGGCCGCCGGTGACCAGGACGGTCACGACGACCGAGTTCGACAGCCAGCGCAGGAACGGCACGCTGTCCGACTCGCTGAGGCCGAAGAGCCGTTGGTACGCGGCCGTGGTGGGAGTCGTCGGACACAGCCCCAGCGGGTTGCCGGAGGCGTCCGCCTCGGTCTTGAAGCTGTTCGCCACCTGCAGCACGAACGGCAGCAGATACAGCAGCGCGAGCCCGGCGACCAGCGCGTAGCCGAGGACGCGGGCCGGGCGCGGGAAGCGCCCCAGCACCGGCTGCTCGACGGGACCGGTCATGCGTGCCTCCGCTCGCGCAGCAGCCACCGCTGCAGCCCGACGAGCGCCAGGATCAGCGCGAAGAGGATGAAGGCGATGGCCGCGCCCTGACCGAAGTCGGCGTTGTCGAAGGCGGATTTGTACGAGAGGTAGGCCGGGGTGAGCGTGGTGTTGGAGGGCGAGCCCTGGCTCATCACGTACACCATGTCGAAGACCTGCCAGCTGCCGATCAGCGCCAGGGTGAGGACCAGGAAGAGCACCGGGCGGATCGCCGGCAGCGTGACGTGCCGCAGCAGCTGGCGCCGGTTCACGCCGTCCAGGGCGGCGGCCTCCTCCAGCTCCCGCGGCACGTTCTGCAGCGCGGCCAGGAAGATGAGCATGAAGGTGCCCGAGGTGGTCCACGTGGTCATCAGGATCATGGTCAGCAGCGCCACCGAGGGTCCGGCGAGCCACTCGCTCATCGGCAGGCCCATCACGCTCGCGCCCGCGCCCGGCGGATGCGCCGGGTCGACCAGGCCGAGGCCGCCGAGCAGCACCCACACCACGCCGCGCGGGTCGTTGAGCCAGTTGGGGCCTTTGATGCCGACCCAGGACAGGAGGCTGTTGACCGCGCCGCTGCCCTGGAAGAGGAAGAGGAAGACGGTGGAGACGGCGATGGAGGAGGTGACGGACGGGAAGTAGAAGCCGGTGCGCAGCGCTCCGCGGCCGCGCAGCAGCCGCTGGTTCACGATCATCGCGAGGGCCAGCGAGACGCCGGTGGCCAGCGGCACGGCGAGCAGCACATAGAAGGCGTTGTTGCGCAGCGAGGTCGCGAACAGGGTGCGGTCCAGGCCGTCTTCGGTGATCAGCGAGCGATAGTTGTCCAGGCCGACGAAGGCCGCCTTGCCGCCGGTGAACGGGTTCGACTGCCCGTCCCAGTCCAGCAGCGACACCCACAGCGCCATCACGATCGGCAGCGCCATGAACAGCCCGAGCACGGCGACCATGGGGCTGACGAACAGCCAGCCCCAGGGCCCCTCGCGACCGCGGATGCCGGACGCCCGCAGCCTCACTTGGCGCTCTCTTCGATCACCGGCTCCCCGTTGCGCTGCAGGTCGGCGAGGATCTTCTGCGGGTCGGCGGTCTTCAGCCCCAGCAGATCGCTGTTGAGCTGACCGGTGACCTTGTCCATGCCCTTGACCGTCACCGGGCCCTGGATGCCGTCGCCGACCGGCGTCCACGGCTCCCGGTCGGGGTGCTTCGCGAAGTAGTCCTCGGCGGCGGAGGCGCGGGCCGGGATGGCGCCGAAGCCCTCGCCCATGGCGAGCTGCTGCTTCGGCTCGGCGAGGTGCTGGACGAGGTCGACGGCGGCCGCGCGGTGCTTGGACTTCTGCGCGACGCCCCAGCAGGTGGTGAAGGCGAGGTTCCCCTTGCCGCCCGGGCCCTCGGGCATGGCCGCGAGCCGGTAGCCGGTGTCCGGGAAGTCGTTCTTCATCTGCCCGGCCAGCCAGCTGCCCTCGATGGTCATGGCGGCCTTGCCCTGCCCGAAGGCCTCACCCGCATTGAGGGAGTCGACGTTCTTGGCGTACTTCCACCAGCCCGCGTTCAGGCCCTTCTTGACGAATCGGAGCGCTCGCAGATTCTCGTCGGAATCGGCGGTCATCTTCGTCTGCCCGGCGTTGGTGAGCCAGCCGCCGGACTCCTTCATGAAGGCGCCGAGCCGCTGGTACTCCTCGCTGGTGACCAGCCCGGTGACCTTGCCCTTGGTGAGCTTCTTCGCCGCCGACTCCAGCTGCGCCCAGGTCTTGGGGTAGTCCTTCGCGGTCAGCCCCGCGTCCTTCCAGAGCTCGGTGTTGATGGCCAGCGCGAGCGAGCCCGCGTCCTTTGGTACGCACATGGGCTTGCCGTCGTACGTGAAGGACTGGCGCAGCGTCCGCGGGAAGTCGTCGACGTCGTGGATCTTCCCGGCGTACGGGTACAGCGAGCCGCCGGCGGCATAGTTGGCGAACTGGTCGGAGTTGACGTAGAAGACGTCCGGCGGATTGCCGCCCGCGAAGGCCTGGCCCAGCTGCTGGTTCATGTCCTTGGCTGTTTGCACGGTGACCGTGTTGCCCGACTTCTCGGCGTATCCGGCGACCGCCTTCTTCACCGCCTGTGTCTCGGCGGTGCCGGAGGAGGCGATCAGCACGGTCAGCTTCTGCTTGCCGCCGTCCTCTTGGGCGGTGTCGCCCTCGTCGAAGCCGGAGGAGCAGCCGGCCGCGAGGAGGACGGCGCAGCCGGCCAGGGCAGCTATGGGGGTGCGCTTCTTCATGAGGGTCTCCGTGATGATGCGGCTCGGGGGAGGATGCTTCAGTTCTTGTCGGCCGCGTCGCCGTGGGTCGGCGACGAGTCCCGGACGACGAGTTCAGGGGCGAGCAGCGGTCGCTCGGGCGCGCGCGCCGGGTCGGCGATGCGGGCCAGCAGCAGCCGCATGCACTCCCGCCCGGCGGCGTCGAGAGGCTGGGCCACGCTGGTGAGCGGCGGGGTGAGCAGGCCGGCGGCCGGGGTGTCGTCGAAGCCGGTGACCGCGACGTCGGCGCCGGGGGTGCGGCCCCGTTCGGCGACCGCGCGGTAGCAGCCGACGGCGAGGGTGTCGCTGGCGGTGACGACGGCGGTGGCGCCGGCGTCGAGGAGGGGGCCGACGGCGGCGCGGGCCAGGTCCACATTGTCGAGGCTCTCGGCACGCCGTCCACGGACCGGCAGGCCGTGCCGCCGCATGGCGCGCTTCCAGCCGGCGGCGCGGTCGTCGCCGGCGCCGGAGCCGCGCGGCCAGCCGAGGAAGGCGATCTTCCGGTGGCCCTGGGCGACCAGGTGCTCAACCGCGGCGTCCGTGCCCGCGGCGCCGTCCACGTCGACCCAGTCGCCGATCTGCCGGCCCGACCACATGCGGCCGAAGGCGGCGAACGGCACGCCGCGCTTGTCCAGCCAGGCCTGGCGCGGGTCGCCGTGGCCGGTGGCGCTGAGTACGAACCCGTCGACGCTGTACGTGTCCAGCAGCTCCTGGTAGGCCTCCAGCACCTTCGGTCCCTCGGGCGCGGCGAACAGCAGGATGCGGTGTCCGGACTCGTCCGCGGTCTCGGACAGGGCGTGCAGGAAGCGGTCCATCACCGGCGAGGTGGTGCCCGGCTCGACGGGCTGGATGCCGTAGCCGATGAGCTTGCTGGAGCGGGTGCGCAGCGTCTGGGCGGCGCGGTGCGGGCGGTAGCCGAGGGCGTCGATGGCCTGCCGTACCCGCTCGAGGGTGTCGCGGCGCAGCAGGTCGGGCGCGTTAATGGCGTTGGAGACGGTCTGCGGGGAGACGCCGGCGCGGCGGGCGACCATCGCGAGCGTCACGCTGCCGGCCGCCCCGGACCGCTGACCTGGTGTCTGCGCCATCGCTCTGTGTCTCCTCGGCTTATTGCCTCAAAATTCGGTCAGTTGGAGCGATCAAAGAGGATTGCTGACCGGATGAACTGCATCTACAGTCCTTGGAACGCTCCAATGCCTCAGAGATTGGGCCCTGTTCGACATGAGTGTCAAGACCTCGGCGCTGCAGCCTTTTCTGCACGACAGCTGCATCACCCTGCATGCGCCGAGCTTCACCGCCTCCCGCCCCGACGGGCAGCTGCGCGACGGCGCGGACGGCTTCTACCACGGCGAACGCCGCGCCCTCGCCCGCCTGGAGATCAGCGCCGACCGCGTCCCGGCCGCGCCGGTCGCGGGCGGGTCGGAGGGCGCGGACCGGGCCCTTTTCCGTACGGTGCTGCGCGGCGTCGCGGAGTCGACCGCGGACCCTGCGGTGGTGCTGGAGCGGCGCCGTACCACCGCGCCCGGGCGCCTGACGGAGTCGCTGCGGGTGGTCAACTCCGGCCGGATACCGGCACTGATCCGCCTCACCGTCGCCGCCGCCACCGACCTGGCGTCCATGGAGCAGGTCAAGTCCGGCACGCCCGTGGCACCGGTGCCCGCGAAGGTGGAGATCGCCACCGGCGCGGCGCTGCTGTGGATCGGCGACACCGTGTCCGTACGACTGGCGAGCACGCCCGCGCCCACGGGCATTGAGGCCGGTCCGGAGCACGGCAGGCTGCACTACGACATCGCGCTGCCCCCGGGCGAGAGCTGGACGGCGGAGCTGGTGTGCACGGCCGAGGACGCGGAGGGCGAGCCCTTCCCGGCCCCCATCGCCGAGTCGGCGCCGTGGCGCACCCCGCAACTGCGCAGCGCCGACCGCCGGTTCGACGACTGGCTACGCGTGTCGCACGCCGACCTGCGGCGGCTGCTGCTCGCCGACCCGGACCGGCCGCAGGACGTCTTCCTCGCGGCCGGCGCCCCCTGGTTCGCGACCCTCTTCGGCCGCGACTCGCTGTGGGCGGCCCGCATGCTGCTGCCCCTGGGGACCGACCTGGCCGCGTCCACCCTGCGCGTGCTGGCCCGCCGGCAGGGCACGGCCACCGACCCACGCACCCAGGAGCAGCCCGGCAAGATCCTGCACGAGGTCCGCCGCGCGGGCCTGCGGCTGCCGCAGCACCGGCTCGACACGCCACCGGTGTACTTCGGCACCGTGGACGCCACCCCGCTGTGGGTGACGCTGCTGCACGACGCCTGGCGCTGGGGCCTGGACCCGGCCGAGGTCGAGCGCCTGCTTCCGTATGCCGAGGCCGCCCTGGCCTGGATGCGCGACCACGGCGACGCGGACGGCGACGGCTTCCTGGAGTACGTCGACGTGACCGGCCGGGGCCTGGCGAACCAGGGCTGGAAGGACTCCGGCGACGCCATCCGCTTCCGCGACGGCCGGCTCGCCGAGCCGCCGATCGCGCTGTGCGAGGTGCAGGCGTACGCGTACGAGGCCGCCCGCGGCGGCGCCTCGCTGCTGCGCGCCTTCGGCCGGCCGGGGGCCGACGGGTGGGAGGAGTGGGCGGCGCGGCTGAAGTCCCGCTTCCGCAGCGCCTTCTGGGCCGAGGACGACCACGGCCCGTACCCGGCCGTCGCCCTGGACCGGGAGAAGCGCCGGGTCGACTCGGTCACCTCCGCCTTCGGCCATCTCCTCGGCACCGGCCTGCTGGACCAGGACGAGAGCGCGCTGCTGGCCAAGCGACTCGCGGGCCCTGACCTCGACGCGGGCTTCGGGCTGCGGACGCTCAGCAGCGACTCCGGCGGCTACAACCCGCTGGGCTATCACATCGGTTCGATCTGGCCGCACGATACGGCGATCGCCGTGCACGGCCTCACCCGCGCAGGCCACCCCGGGACGGCCGCATCGCTGGCGACCGGGCTGATCCGCGCGGCGGGCGGCTTCGACGGGCGGCTGCCGGAGCTCTTCGCCGGGTACGGCACGGACGCCGGGGCCCGCCCGGTCCCGTACCCCGCGTCCTGCCGGCCGCAGGCCTGGGCGGCCGCATCCGCGGTGCTCGTGCTGCAGTCGCTGCTCGGCCTGTCGGCCGACGTCCCGGGCGGCACGCTGACGGTGGCCGCTCAGGTGCCGCGGGACCTCCGCCCGTTGCACGTCGTGGGGCTCGAAGCCGGCGGCCGGCCGCTGGAGTTCACGGTGGCGGCGGACGGCGCCGCCGACGTGGTGGCGGCGGCCGGACTCACCGTGCAGCGCCGCGGCTAGCAGAGTCAGACTGCCCCGCTGCCGCCGTACAGGACGGGGTTCAGCGGCGTGTCCGGGACCTGGCCCACCTCCGCGCCCGGCATCCAGCCGCGGTCGGCGATCTGGTTGTCGTTGGTGGGCTCGGCGACTCTGATGTCGGCGTCCATGTAGATGACGGTCATGACGCGGCGCGGCACCGTACCCCTGTTGGGGCCCGCGTGGTGGAAGGTCCAGCCGCGGTGGAAGCTGGCGTCGCCGAGGGCGAAGGGGCGGGTCACGTCCGCGAAGTCCTGTTCGGCGACGGCCGCTCGCAGCCGCGCCTCGGACTCGTCGGAGATCGGCAGGTCGCGGCCGTAGGCGAAATTGTGGCTTCCGCGGGCGAAGGCCAGGGGGCCCATGGCGAGCGGGGTGTCCTGGAGCGGCAGCCAGAGGGTGAGGCAGCGGTCGGAGGACAGCGGCCAGTAGTACTGGTCGGCGTGCCAGGGGGTGATGCCGCCGCCCGGCTCCTTGTACAGGGCCTGGTCGTGGTAGAGCCGCACCGCGTGGACGCCGAGGAGGCGGGCGGCGATGCCGGCCAGGCGGGCGGAGAAGGCCAGCTGCCTGACCCGCTCGTTCTCCCGCCACAGGTTGGTCACCTGGAGGAATGCCTTGCCGTACGTGTCCCGTTCGGCGAGCGGCAGCTGCTGCGTGTTGAGCCGGATCACCTCGGCCGTGATCGTCGGCTCGTATGCCGCCACGGTCTCCGGCGACAGCACGCCGGAGAGGTGGATGAAGCCGTCGCGGTTGAAGTCGGCGGGCGCGGTCGCGGCGAGGCCCTCGTACGGGGTGTCGAGCTCGGCGACGGGTGCTTCCGGGATTGCGGTCATGGCACCACCGTCGCAGTCCGCGAACGTCCCTCACCACGCCACGATTGCCCACTTCCGGTACGCAGTTGCCACACTGGACGAGGCGCCGTCACGGACTAGGGTGGCGTCGTGAAGCCGCGCTTCGAGCAGCCGGGCGTGCCGGACGGCACCACCTTCAGCTGCTTCATCCGCCGCCAGGAGTCCTTCGACTTCGCCTGGCACTTCCACCGCGAGTACGAGCTGACGCTGATCACCGAGGGCTCGGGCACCCGCTATGTGGGTACCACCGTGGAGCGCTACGAGCCGGGGGACCTGGTGCTGCTGGGCCCCGACCTGCCGCACACTTTCGCGTCCGAGCCGTACGAGGGCATGGCCGAGGCGGCGGTCGCGCAATTCCGGCACGACTTCCTGGGCCCGGACTTCTTCGGCCTGCCGCAATTCCGCCCCCTGGCCGGGCTGCTCGCGCACTCCGTCCGCGGGCTGCACTTCGGCCGGGTGTCAGGGGAGGTGGCACGCCTCCTTGCGGATCTCCCCCGCCTCCCGCCGGCCGCCCAGACGGTGGCCCTCCTCACCGCCCTGCAACACCTCACCAGCGACGCCACCGCCACCGCGATCACCGGCCCCGGCTACGCCCCTGCCCCTTCCCCCGCGGTCCGGGAACGCATCGACGCCGTCTGCCGGCACCTGCGACAGACCCACACCCAGCCCGTGGACCAGACGGCGGTGGCAGCCCTGGTCCACATGTCCCCCACCTCCTTCAGCCGCTTCTTCCGCCGCGCCATGGGTCGTACGCTCACGGACTACGTCAACCAGCTCCGCATCGAAACGGCCTGCACACTGCTGACGGACACCGCCCTCCCCGTCACCGAGGTCGCAACGCGCAGCGGCTACCAGAACCTCTCCAACTTCAACCGCCGCTTCAAGGAACTGAAAGGACTGCGGCCGACCCAGTACCGGGCGTCTCACTTGGGGCGATCAGCCGATGAGGTCGTCGAAGGTGACGGTGCGGTCGCACCAGCGGGTCAGTAGTGGCTTGTCGTGGCCGACCGCCAGGAGGGTGGCGCCCGTGGCGGTGCGGTAGTCCTCGACGGCTGTTACCAGGGCGGCTGTCGTGGAGGCGTCCAGCATCGCCGTCATTTCGTCGCAGATGAGGATGCGGGGCTTCAGGACGAGGGCGCGGGCGAGGCAGGCGCGTTGGAGCTGGCCGTCGCTCACCTCGTGAGGGCGGCGGGTGAGGAGCTCGGGGGTGAGGCCGACTACCGGGGCGAGTTCCGCCAGGCGCGCCTCGATCTCCGGCTTGCGGCCCGTCGCGCGGAGGGGCTCCGCGATCGTGGCGTGGAGGGTGAGGCGCGGGTCGGCGGACAGGCGGGGCTGCTGGAAGACGACGCCGATCGCCGTGCGGTGGGCTCGGTCCGCGCGGTGGCGCCAGCGGCGGATCGGGGTGCCGTCGAGGTGCACTTCGCCGCTGTCGGGGCGGTGGAGGAGGGCGGCGATGCGGGCGAGGGTGGACTTGCCGCAGCCGCTGGGGCCGAGCAGGGCGACCGATTCGCCGGTGGTCAGCGTGAGCGACGCGTCGCGGACGACAGGACTGCGGGGGTCGTAGCCCGCGGTGATGCGGGTCAGTTCGAGGGCGGCGTCAGCCACGGCTTGGCTCCGGGTCGAGGGTGTGGTGGCAGGCGGCACCGTCGCGGGTCGGCGGCAGGACCTCGCAGGCCTCCGTGGCGTACGGGCAGCGCGGCGCGAAGGCGCAGCCCGGCGGGAGGCTGTCCAGCTCCGGCGGCAGGCCGGGGATGGGCGTGAAGGCGCGTTCCGGCAGCGCCTCGAGGAGGGCGTGGGCGTACGGGTGCCGGGGGCCTGACCCCTTGAAGAAGGCGTCCGCGGGGGCGGTTTCGGCGATGCGGCCCGCGTACATCACCGCCACCCGGTCGGCGATGCGCTCCGCCGCGGCGAGGTCGTGGGTGATGATCAGCAGCGTGTGGCCGCCGTCGACGTGGCGGCGCAGCTCGTCGGCGGTGGCGTCGACCAGGTCCCGGTCGAGGCCGGTGGTCGGTTCGTCGGCGAGCAGCAGAGGGGCGCCGCTGACCAGGGCGAGGGCCGTAGCGGCGCGCTGGGCGAGGCCGCCGGAGAGCTCGTGCGGATAGCTCTCCAGGTGCGCCGTGGGGAAGTGGGCGCGGGCAGCGGCCGCTTCGGTGGCCGCGGGCAGGTCGGCCCTGGAGGTGTCGGTCAGCTCCCGGATGGATTCTGCGAGCTGGGACCTGACCGTACGCACCGGGGTCAGGTGCGCGGCCGGGGACTGCGGTATCAAGCCGATGCGGCGGCCCCGGACCGTTCGAGCCAGGTCCTGCTCGCTCGCCCCGAGCAGCTCTACCGGAGCGCCGCGGCCGTCGTCGAGGGTCGCGGCGCCTGCTGTTTCGGCGTTCGCGGGCAGCAATCCCAGGAGCGCCGAGGCGAGGACCGACTTGCCGCAGCCGCTCTCCCCGACGAGCGCGAGGCACTCCCCCGCCGCCAGGTCGAACGACACGTCGCTGACGGCCGCGATGTGGCGGCCGCCGGGCATGCGGAAGCGGACCGACAGGTTGCGTACGGAGAGCACCGGGGTCACAGCATCAGCTCCGATCGGCGGCGTGGGTTGAGGCGCTCGCGCCAGGCGCCGGCGAGCCCGGCCACGGCCAGCGTGGGAATCACGATGAACAGGCCGGGGAACGCCACCGGCCACCAGTCGCCGGCAAGCAGCGCGCCACGGGCGCTGTTCACCATCGCGCCCAGGCTGGCGGTGTGGTTCGGGAGCCCGAGGCCGAGGAACGACAGCGCGCTCTCGTGCCAGATCGCATGCGGGATCATGAGCACCGCGGCGAGCGCCGCCTGCGGCAGCACCCCCGGGATGAAGTGCCGTACAGCGAGCCGCCGTCGGGACGCGCCGCCGGAGATGGCCGCGTCGATGAAGGGGCGGCCGCGCAGCGACAGCACCTCCGCCCGGACGATACGGGCCGTGGACACCCAGTGCGTCAGGCCCACGGAGATCACGACCGGCCACACCCCGGGCCGGAACATCGCCACAATGAAGATGCCCAGCAGCAGATGCGGCACCGCGGAGAAGGTGTCCACCACCCGCATCACCAGCCGGTCGGCGCGGCCGCCGAGGGCACCGGCCAGCGCGCCGATGGCCGTACCGAGAACGGTCGAGACCAGCGCGGCGACGACGCCGACGAGGAGCGAGACGCGCAGCCCGTACACGCTGCGGACGAGGACGTCGCGGCCGACCTCGTCGGTGCCGAAGGGGTGCGCCAGGGACGGCGGCTGGAGCTTGGCCGCGATGTCGACCGCCTGCTGGTCCAGCTGGACCAGCGGCGGGACGAGCAGCACGGCGAGGACGACCAGGCCGACGAGGGCGGCGGAGATGCGTATCCGCCAGGTGCGGGTGCTGCGCTGCTTGGCGCCACGCGTGCGCCAGATGGTCGCCTCAGCCATCGAATCCCACTCTCGGATCGGCCAGCCCGTACAGCAGATCGGACACCAGATTCCCGATCAGCACCGCCGCCGTCCCCAGCACGGTCAGGGCGGCAAGCAGCGGAAAGTCGACCGCGGTGGCCGCCTCGACGGTGGCCGCCGCGATGCCCGGCCAGCTGAAGACGGTCTCGATCAGCAGGGCGCCGGTGATGAGTTCCGGGATGCGGGTGCCGATGAGCGTGAGTACGGGCAGCAGCCCGGACCGCAGCGCATGCCCGAAGAGCACCGTCCGCGGGGCCAGACCGCGGGCCTTCGCCCCGCGGACCGGGTCCTCGTCGAGGGCGTCGCCGACGCCCTGGCGGACGTACAGGACGAACCACGGCAGCTGGGAGACGGCCAGCACCGCGGCGGGCAGCAGGATGTGGCCCGCCACTTGCCCGAAGGTCACGGCATCCGTGCCGGCGTCCGTGAGGCCGCCCGCCGGGAGCACGTCGAGCTGCAGGGCGAAGAACCAAACGGCGAGCAGGCCGAGCCAGAACGGCGGCGCCGCCTCGAGCCCGTACGCCACGGACGACACCGCCCGGTCGAACATGCCACCCCGCCGTCTGGCCGCGAGCACGCCCAGCAGCGTGCCCACCACCAGCGCGAAGACGAAGGCGAGGGCGCACAGCAGCACGGTCCAGCCGATCCGTTCGCCGATCACGGTGGCGACCGGCTGCCGCATGCTGCTGGACTCCCCCAGGTCGCCGGAGAGCGCCGAGGTCAGCCAGTCCCACCAGCGCTGCGCGAAGGGATCGTCGACGCCGAGGTTGGCGCGCAGGTCGGCGAGGGCTTCCTTGGAGGCGGTCATGCCGGCGGTACCGGCGTACGCGCGGACCGGATCGAAGGGCGAGGCCGCGGCGATGGCGAAGACGCCGAAGGTGACGGCGACCAGGACGGGCGCCGCGTAGAGCAGGCGGCGCCCGGCCATCCGCGCCATTGCCATGACCGGCAGGGTGCGGGCCGCGGTCACGACTTGGGCTGCCAGCTCTCGGCGTTCCACCACGGCCCGGTGCCGTAACCGTGGTCGTGCGGCTCGGTCTGGGTGGTGAGGCCCTTCCAGTCGTCGCCGATCACGTACAGGTGGTCGATGTGGGTGAGGAAGATGTAGCCGGGATCCTTGGCCAGCTCGCGCTGGACGGTGTCGTACGCCTTCTTACGGGTGTCGCGGTCCCCGCTCTCGCGCCCGGTGATCAGGGCCTTGTCGACGGCCGGGTTGTCGTAGTGGGCCATGTTGTTGAACTCCTGGCCCGCCAGCGACGAGTGCAGCATCGCGTACAGGTCGAAGTCCGGGTCGGCCGGGCTGCCGCCGCCCGCGAGCACCGCGTTGTGCTTCATCCGCGGTGTGATGACCTCCCAGGTGCCGCTCTCCACCTTCACGTCGATGCCGAGCTTCTTGGCGTCGGCGGCGAACGCCAGGGCGTGCTGCTGGCGGAGCTTGTCGCCGGCGACGTACCAGATCTTGAAGGCGGCGCGCTCGCCGTCCTTGCTGCGGATGCCGCCCTCGCCGGGCTTCCAGCCCGCGTCGGTGAGGATCTTCTTGGCGCGGGCGGGGTCGTGGGCGCGCTCGGTGCCCTTGGCGAACCAGTCGCTGGCCGTCGGGATCGGGCCGTACGCGGCGTGCCCGGCGCCGTCGAGGATGTTCTTCACCATCGCGTCGCGGTCGACGCCGGTGTCCAGGGCGCGGCGGACCGCCTTGTCGCCGGTGACCGGGCCCGCGGTGGGCAGGGTGACCGTGCGGTGGTCGGCGGTCTCGGCCGCGAGGGTCTTCAGGCCCTGCTCGCCCTTGAAGGTCTTCGACAGGTTCGGGGGGAGGATGGCGCCGTCGAGGTCGCCGGAGCGCAGGCGGGTGGCGCGGACGTCGTCGTCCATGATGATCGCCATCGTCAGCTTCTTGACCTTCGGCTTCGGGCCCCAGTAGCGCGGGTTGGCCTTGAAGGTGAGCTTTTCGCCCTTGCGCCAGTTGGCGAGGACATACGGGCCGGTGCCGACCGGCTTGGTGTTGAACGCGCCGGTGTTCACGTCGCTCTTGGCGGCGACGTGCTCCGGGGTGATCGGCAGCACGGTGCGGTCGGCGAAGGGGGCGTACGGGTACTTCAGCTGGAAGACCACCGTGTGGTCGTCTTTCGCCTGGACGTCCTTGATCGCGTCCAGTTCGCCCTTGGACGCGTTGTTCGTCTTCTTGTCCAGGATGGTGTCGTACGTGAAGACGACGTCGTCGGCGGTGAAGGGCTTGCCGTCGGAGAACTTCACGCCCTTGCGGAGGGAGTACGTGTAGGTCTTGCCGTCGTCGGTGACCTTCGGCAGCTCGGCGGCGAGGGCCGGCTTGAGCTTCATGTCCGCGTCGCGGGTGAGCAGGCCGTCGAAGATCTTGGAGTTGCCGTCCTTGCCGTAGCCGAGGAGCGGGCTGAGGGTGTCGGGCTCGTAGGCGACGCCGACGACGGCCGAGTCCTTTGCCCCGTTCGCGCCCGGTTTTGACGGGTCGGAGCAGGCTGCGGCGCCCACCGCCACCGAGCCGAGGACCGCGCCTGTTATCAGCGTCCGTGCGCGCCGGGCCGACATACTCCACACCCCTGTTGAAGATCGACTGTTATTGCAAAGCGCTGGCAATTAAACAGCATGACGGCGCTCCGGATCACGGGGGTGTGCACAGCACGACCTTGATCGATCCCAAATCGATCCCAGGCGGTCACAAGGGAACACCTCGCGTAGCCCTACGCCACGCAGCCGCCTGGATACCTAGAGTGTGCCCCGGACTCGTACCGCCGGGTCCCGCCGACCAAGGGGAGCCATGGACGCCTTCGTACCGCAGGCGCAGTCCGCCCACGACCTGGACGCAGGCGCCGGCCTGCCCGCCGAGCTGACCCGCCTCATCGGCCGGGAAGCCGAACTGGCCGAGGTGCGGACCGCCTTAGGGCAGGGGCGCCTGGTGACGCTGATGGGCGCGGGCGGCGTCGGCAAGACCCGGCTCGCCCTGAGCACCGCGCGGCGGACGCGCGAATACTGCCCCGACGGCGTGTACTTCGTGGAGCTGTCCGAGCTGCGCGACCCGGAGCTGCTGGCCAATGCGGTCGCCGCGGCCGTGCAGCTGCCGGAGCAGTCCGAGCGCACCACGCGCACCATGCTGGAGACGCTCATCGGCTACTTCGGCCGCAAGCAGGTGCTCCTCGTCCTGGACACCTGCGAGCATCTCGTCGACGCCTGCGCGGTGTTCGTGCAGTCCGTGCTGCGCTATTGCCCGCAGGTACGGGTACTGACCACCAGCCGGCAGCCGCTGGACGCGCCCGGCGAGCATGTCCTGCAGGTGATGCCGCTGCCCGTGATCGACCCCGACGAGGACGCGCTGCCCGGCGCCGAACCCTCCGACGCCATGCTGCTCTTCGCCGAGCGCGCGGCCGCCGTGGTCCGCGGCTTCGGCCTCACCGACGCCAACCGCGACCTGGTCGCCCGGCTGTGCCACCGCCTCGACGGCATCCCGCTGGCCATCGAGCTCGCGGCCGTACGCCTGAGGGCGCTGTCCCTGGAACAGCTCCTCTCCCGCCTCGACGACCGCTTCCGGCTGCTCTCCGGCGGCAGCCGCGGCGTCCTCCCCCGGCACCAGACCCTGCGCACCGCCATCGACTGGAGCCACGGCCTGTGCAGTGACCAGGAGCAGCTGCTCTGGATCCGGCTGTCGGTCTTCGCGGGCGAGTTCGAGCTGACCGCCGCCGAAGAGGTCTGCTCGGGGCCGCGGCTGCCCGCCGAGGAGATCCTTGAGTGCCTGATCGGCCTGGTGGACAAGGCGATCGTGCTCCGCCTCGACGACGAGGGCGACGGCAGCGACGCCCGCTATCGCATGCTCGACACGATCCGCGAGTACGGCAGGGAACGGCTCGCGGAGAGCGGCGCTGAGCTCGAATACCGCACCCGGCACCGCGACCACTGCCTCGCACTGGCCGAGGAGTTCGACTCCCGCTGGCTGACCGGCGACCAGGTGGCATGGATGCGGGCGGCCTGGCGGGAGCGGGCGAGCCTGCGCTCGGCGCTGGAGTTCTGCTGCACCGAGCCGGGCGAGGCCGCGACGGGCCTGCGGCTGGCGTCGGCGCTGTGGGGGCTGTGGCTGTGCCAAGGGCGTACGGACGAGGGGCGCTATTGGCTCGAGCGGCTGCTCACCCACTGCCCGGGACCGCATCCTGCCCGGGTGACGGCGCTGCGGGTCGCCGGCCATCTCAGCCTGATGTCGGGCGCGCACGAGCGCGGCCTTGAGCTCACGCAGCAGTCACGGGACGCGGCGGACGAGGGCGGCGGCGGGCGGGTGGACGCCGCGTACGTGGTCTTCAACCAGGGCCTCGCGCACACCCTCACCGGCGAACTCGACCTCGCGCTGGAGCACCTGGGCGACGCCCGCGAGCGGCTCTCGGGCCTCGGCGAGCGCGGCGGCGAGGCCTGGATGCTGGGCACGATGTGCGGCTCGTACCTCTGCGCCGGCGAATACGACAAGACCCTGGCCACCTTCGAGGAGACCCAGCCGATCCTGGAGCCGCTGGAGGAGCGCTGGGTGTCGGGCTGGGTCGGCTGGATCCGCGGCGCCGCGCTGTGGGGCCTCGGCCGCCACGACGAATCCGCGGACGTGCTGCGCTCGGCGCTCTCGATGTGCATGGAGATCGACCATGCCCAGGGCATCGCCTTCTCCATCGACACCTTCGGCTGGATCGCCGCCGCCGAGGGCCGCCACAAGCGGGCGGCGCCGCTGCTCGGCGCGGCGGACCGGCTGTGGGAGAGATTCCACGATCCGCGCCTCGGCATCCCCGCCATGCACCAGGCCCACGACGCGGCGGTGGCCGCCTCGCGCACCGCCCTCGGCAAGCGCCGCTTCGAGGAGCTGTACGCCACGGGCGCCGCGCTCCCGATACAGGAGGCCGTGGACCGCGCCATCAGCGATCCCCGTACGGCCTCGGGCAAGGAGCGCTCCGGGGGCGCGCGCGGCGGCTGGGCGGCGCTGACCGTACGGGAGCGGGAGATCGCGGCGCTGGTCGCCGAGGGCCTGTCCAACCGCCGCATCGCGGAGCGCCTGACCATCTCGAAGCGGACGGTGGACTCCCACGTGGAACACATCCGCGGCAAGCTCGGCTACGCCTCCCGCACGCAGATCGCGACGCTGGCGACGTCGCACCTGCCGCTAGGGTCCTGAGCGGCCGACCGGCGCGATCTCGGCGATCAGCCTCTCGACCCGGGCCTTGATCTCGTCCCGGATGGGCCGTACGGCGGCGACGCCCTGGCCCGCCGGGTCGTCGAGCTTCCAGTCCAGGTAACGCTTGCCCGGGAAGACCGGGCAGGCGTCACCGCAGCCCATGGTGATGCACACATCGGAGGCCTTGACCGCGTCCACGGTGAGGATCTTCGGGGTCTCGGCGGCGATGTCGATGCCCACCTCCCGCATGGCCTCGACCACGGCCGGGTTGACGGCGCCGGCCGGGGCGGAACCGGCGGAGCGGACCTCGACCCGATCGCCGGCGAGGTGGGTGAGCCATGCGGCGGCCATCTGCGAGCGCCCGGCGTTGTGTACGCACACGAACAGGACCGAGGGCTGGTCAGGCATTTGACATCGCGACCTTCCATTTCGACGGATGTCTATGTTGACGCTCATCTAAGTGGGTGGCAGGCTGAGGTCACAAGACATAGACAGGAATCGAATTACGCCGTGGAATCGAGGATACGCCGCCCATGAGCAGCGACCAGCAACAGCTCCCCGTCGTAGTCATCGGCGCCGGCCCCGTCGGCCTGGCCGCCGCCGCACATCTGCTTGAGCGTGAGATCGAGCCGCTGGTCCTGGAAGCCGGGGCCACAGCGGGGAGTGCCGTGCGGGAGTGGGCGCATGTGCGGCTGTTCTCGCCGTGGCGTGAGGTCGTCGATCCGGCGGCGGAGAAGCTGCTGGCGCCGACCGGCTGGGTGCGGCCCGAGGGCAGCGCGTATCCGAGCGGTGGTGACTGGGCCGGGCAGTATCTGCGGCCGCTGGCCGATGTCCTGGGCGGCAGGGTGCGGTTCGGCGCCCGGGTCACCGGCGTCACCCGCGCGGGGCGGGACCTCGTCGTCGACGCCGGGCGGGAGGCGCAGCCGTTCACCGTGCACGTCGAGCATGCGGACGGGCGCGAGGAGCGGATCGCCGCACGTGCGGTGATCGACGCCTCCGGCACCTGGACAGCGCCCTCCCCGGTCGGCGGCAGCGGGCTGCCGGCGCTGGGGGAGAAGGCCGCCGCCGCGCGGATCTCGTACCGCGTGCCCGACCTCAAGGACCCCGCCGTACGCTCCCGTTACGCCGGAAAGCGCACCGCCGTCGTCGGCTCCGGCGCCTCCGCCTTCACCGCCCTCGCCTACCTCGCGGACCTGGCCAAGGACGCACCCGGCACACACACCACCTGGATCCTGCGCCGCGGCATCGGCGGCAGCACCTTCGGCGGCGGCGAGGCCGACCAGCTGCCCGCCCGCGGGGCGCTCGGGCTGCGGGCGAAGGCGGCCGTGGACGAGGGGTACGCGGACGCGGTCACCGGCTTCCGTACGGGCGCCGTCGAGCAGGACGGCGAGCGGGTCGTGCTGGTCGCCGAGGACGGGCGCAGGCTGGCGCCCGTGGACGAGGTCATCGCCCTCACCGGCTTCCGCCCGGACCTGTCCTTCCTGGGCGAGCTCCGCCTCGGCCTGGACGAGCGGCTGCAGGCTCCCGTCGCCCTCGCCCCGCTGATCGACCCCAACGTCCACTCCTGCGGCACCGTCTACCCGCACGGCGTCAAGGAGCTCTCCCACCCCGAGCAGGACGTCTACCTCGCCGGCATGAAGTCCTACGGCCGCGCCCCGACCTTCCTCGCCCTCACCGGCTACGAGCAGGTCCGCTCCATCGCCGCCGCCCTCGCGGGCGACCGCGAGGCCGCCGAGCGCGTCGAACTCACCCTCCCCGAGACCGGGGTGTGCGGCGGCGCCGGGCTCTTCGACGATGCGGAGGCGGGGCAGGCGGAGGCGGACGGTGGCGGCTGTTGCACCCCCACGCCCCAGCTGGTGCAGCTCGGCGCCCCGGTCACCGCGGAGGGCAACAGCTGTGGCACCGGCGGCGGGTGCTGACCCCACCCCAAGTCCGTCCGGCCGCTGCTCGCCCTCGGCACCGGGGCAGGTCAGCAGCAGCGTCGCGGTGACCGCGCGGCGGCGGCCGCGGGGCCCGCCGGCGGCTGGCTTTCGGCGGCGGCTCGGGCCACGGCGGCCAGTTCGCGCTTCCGGTCTTCGCGGCCGAGGTACCGGCCGGCCGTGACGACCGAGTCGATGCGGCGGGTGTTACGGATGTCCGCCAGGGGGTTGGCGTCCAGGACGACGAGATCGGCGCGGTGTTCCGGGAGGCCGAGCATGCGGGCGGGAGCGGTGGTCGCGGCATCCAGTACGTCGCGTGCGGGCAGGCCCGCCTCGGCCAGGAGCTCCAGTTCGCCGTGCAGGGAGAAGCCGGGGACCAGGTAGCCGGTGCCGGTGTCCGTGCCCGCCAGGAGCGGCACGCCGCTGCGGTGCAACTCCTCGACCAGGTGCAGGCGGTGGGCGTAGATGCGGCGGATCATGGCGGCGTCGCGCGAGGTGCGGTTCGCGGTCAAGGTCTTCCAGGTGCCGGGCCACTCCCCCACCATCCAGTCCGGGAGGTACTTCCACTCCTCCTCCCCTGTAGGCAGCTCCTCCGGGCGCTCCAGGCTGTGGTGGACCGAGAGCGTCGGTACGACCCGGGTGCCGCGCGCGGCGAGCCGGTCGAAGAGTTCGCGGGCGCGGTCGCGGTCGTAGTGCCGCACCGCCTCGTATTCGAGGACGTGCACCTGCCGGAACCAGGCGTTGTAGCGCTCCAGGCTGGACGGCTCCCGCGGGTCGAGCCGCACCCGCGCGAGCCCGCGCCGGATCTCCCGCTCCGCGGCCGGGGTGGCGGTGGCGAGCAGCAGCGCGTGCAGGTGCTCGATGCTCTGCTGGCCCGCGTCGGCGCACTCGGCGATGGTGAGCGCGTCCGGGCAGTGCCCGGCGATACGGAGGCCGCGCCGCCGCGCCTCGTCCGCGATCGCGGCGTGCGCGCGGCGGGACAGCCGCGAGTAGACCTTGACGAAGTCCGCGCCCTCCCGCGCCACCCGGCGCACGGCGCGGCGCGCCGAGGCCTCGTCGGTCACCTCGATCACCTCGCCGCCGGTGTCGTTGGTGAACAGCGTCGGCGGCCCGTCGAGAATCGGGCTCGCGATCACCCAGCGCGGCCCGAGCAGCCGCCCGGTGTCGACCTTCCGCCGCCACTCGTGGTGCACCGGCTGGCCCCACATCTCGCGCACGGCGGTGACTCCGGTGAGCGGGAAGAGCGGCGCCATGATCTCCTCGGGCCCGGAGGTGTGCACATGCGCCTCGACAAGGCCGGGGATCACGTACTTGCCGCGTACGTCCACGACGCGGGCGCCCGCCGGCACGGCGGCGGAGGGCTCGACAGTAACGACGCGGTCGCCCGCGATAAGGATGGTGCGGTCCGCGTGCGTGCGCGCCCCGTCAACGACGGTGGCGTGCGTGAGCGCGAGCGGGCGGCGGCCCTGGCCGCTCCCCCGCGACCGGTCGGCGGCGTGAGCGCCGGCGCCTGCGGGCCCGCCGACGAGGGCGGCTCCGGCGACGGCGCCTGCGGTGCCGAGGAGTTGGCGGCGGTTGATCATCGTACGGACCTCCGGTGGCCTGGATCTGCTGTCACGGGGCGGTGCGTACGCAACTCTTCCGCGGCCCGGCGCGCAGTGCAGTGCGGCTGGGCGGCGGATCGGGGGTGCACCTGGCACCACCTCTGCGCGCGCACGCCGCCGCCCTGGACCCCGAGCCGCTACCCAGTGGCGCGGGTTCGTTCCAGCAGCCGGAGGTAGTTGCCGCCGCAGATCTGCGCGATCTCATCCGGAGTCAGGCCGCGTTCCGCGAGGCCGGTCGGGAGCTTGCCGAGTTGGCTGGTGTCCTCGATGCCGTCGGGGCCGCGGCCGTAGATCTGCGCGCCGGTGTCGCGAAGGCCGTGGGAGCCGTCGGGGTCTACGGACTTCATCACCGTAGCCAGCACTTCCGCCGGGCCTTCCCAGTAGTCGGCGCCGATCGCGATGTGGTCGGGGCCGACCAGGTCGTACATGTGCATGGCGTGGTCGAGGAGGTCGGACAGCGTCGCGGTGAGGGCGTCCTCGCTTACGTACTCCCGGCAGCTGTTCAGGCCGATGACGCCGCTGCGTGCCGCCACCGCTTTGATCTGGTCGTCGGTCAGGTTGCGGGGGTGCGGGCGGACCGCGTCGGCGTTGGAGTGGGAGACGAGGATGTCGCCCTGGTAGAGGTCGAGGGCGTCCCAGAATGAGGCGCGTGAGGTGTGGACCAGGTCGACCAGCATGGGCAGGGTCTCGAGCTCCCGGAGCGTGGCTTTGCCCAGGTGGGTGAAGCCGCCGTCGCCGAGGCGTTCGTTGGCGCCGGTGCAGAGCAGGTTCTGCATGTTGTGCGAGAACGTGAAGGCGGTGCAGCCCAGCCGCGCGAAGATGTGGAGGGCGTCGAGTTCGCCCGCGAACGCCGGTGAATAGCCCTCGATCGACAGCAGGACGGCGAAGGAGCCCGGCGGCCGGTTCTCGTATTCGGCGCGGGTGGTGACGAGCGTCAGCTCGCCCTCCGAGCGGTGGATCTCCGAGAGCACCATGCCGAGCGTCGCCCAGTCGGAGATCTGCAGGACGCCGCCGGTCAGGCCGCCTTCCCGCCACCGCGGAAGGTGGTGGTCGCGCAGCACCTGTGCCGTACGGCCCTCGGTGGCGTGCCGGGTGATCACATTGCCGATGGCCGGGCCTACGTAGATGTTGAGCATCGTTCAGCCTTCTTCCTGTCCGGTACGGAGGGCCCGCTCGGCCTCGTCCCAGCCCCGTACGACATGCAGGTCGGGGAGGTCGGCGAGACCCGCGGTGAAGTCGGGCGAAGGGATCTCGCCGCTGGTGCGGACATCGATGAGGGAGGGTGCGTGCGCGATGGCCTCGCGCAGGGCGGGGGCGAGGTCGTCGAGGGCGGTGACCCGCCGGGCGTGCAGGCCGAGGGCGGCGGCCAGTTGGTCGTAGCGGCAGCCGGGGAGTTCGGTGTTGAAGCGGGGGTTCGCCGCGTAGTTGGCGACGTGGTCGAGGCGCTCGATGTTCCAGGCGCTGTTGTTGGAGATCACGAAGACCGGTTTGGCGCCGGTGCGGCGGGCCGTGTCGAGCTCCATCGCGTTGAAGCCGAAGGCTCCGTCGCCGATGAGCGCGAGGACGGTGCGGTCGGGGTGCAGCAGGGAGGCGGTGATGGCGAAGGGGACGCCGACGCCGAGCAGGCCGAAGGTGCCGGTGTCCAGGCGGGGCGGTGGGGTGAGTCCGACGCGGGCGAAGGAGAGGGTGTCGCCGCCGTCGGCGATGAGGATCGGGGCGCGAGTCGCGTCCGCGAGCGTCTCGTTGATCGCGCCGATCAGCGCGTTCGGGTGGATGGCGCCGTCCGGGCCGGTGGGCTCGGCGCGGGCGCGGTCGGCCCAGCGCTTGCGGCGCCGGGCGTTGCGGTCTCGCAGGTCGTTCCGCCAGGCGGTGTCCGCGGCAGCCGGGGTGGCCGCCGCGAGAAGGTCGAGTGCCCGGCCGGGATCGGCTCTGACCCGCACATCGCCGACGCGGTTGGCGGTGAGTTCCTCCCCGTGGCGGCCGATCCGGACGAAGGTGGTGGCGGCGGGGAACGCGGCGTTCGATCCGTAGCCGAGGGCGAAGTCCAGGCGGCGGCCGACCGTGATGACCGTGTCGGCGCCGCCCATGGCGGCCGAGCGCATCGCGGGCACGTAGGCGGGGTGGTCGTCGGGTACGAGCCCTCTGCTCTCCGGGGTGTCGAGGTACAGCGCACCGCTGGCCGCCAGGAATCGGCTCAGCTCCGGCCGCGCGGCTCTGGCCCCGCGGCCGCTGATCACCACGGGTCGCCGGCTCGTGCGGATGGCCGCGGCCGCGGCGTCGATCGCCTCCGGCCGGGGCTCGTACGGCTCCGGTACGCGCGGCGCGCCGCTGATCTGCTCGGCCCGGCTCCACGTCGTAGCCCCACGCAGCACATCCGTGGGGAAGTCCAGAAAGGCCGGACCCGGCGGCCCCTCGGCACCCACCGCGGCTTCGAAGGCGGCCCGCAGTAAGGGGAGCAGCTGGCGCGGGTGGCGTACGGTGCCGGCCAGCCGCGTGATCGACCGTACGAGTCCGGCCTGTTCGAGCTCCTCCAGCGCCCCCAGGCCGAGTTGGGCGCTGGGCGGGAGCGCGGAGAGGATCAGCACGGGCACCCGCGCCTGGTGGGCGGCGGCGATGCCGGGGACCGCGTTGGCGAGGCCGGGGCCCGCGGTCACGGTCGCGACCGCCAGTTCACCGGTGAGCTCTGCGTCCGCCTGCGCCATGTGCACGGCCGCCGCCTCGTGTCGTACGTCGATCACCCGCAGTCCGGCGCGCGTCGCCTCATGCCACAGCGGCTTGATGTGGCTGCCGGTGAGGCCGTAGATCCGCCGTACGCCGGATCGGGCCAGGAAGGCGGCGACGGCGTGCGCGACGGTGAACATGGCCAGAGACTAAGGCACATTACGACCTATTCCAATAGGTCGTAATGCTGTTAACGTGATGGGCTCGATGGCATGAACACCTCTGTTCTGGAGGCCCGTTGAAGGACCATGAAGCGCCCACCACCATCCTCGCCGGGACCGTCATCACCATGACCGGCCGGGGCATCCTCCGCGATCAGGCGATCACCGTCGCCGACGGCCGGATCAGCCGCGTGGAACCGCGCGCGCGGCACCGGGCGGCCGCGGGCCCCGTCCTCGACTGGCGGGACCGTACGCTCCTCCCGGGTCTGGCCGACTGCCACACGCATGTCGATGAACGCGCGGATCTGCTCCTCAACCTCGCGCACGGCGTCACGACCGTACGCAACATGCGCGGCAAGCCCTGGCACCTGCGGTGGCGGCAACTGGTCGCCGAGGGCCGCGAGCCGGGTCCGTACCTCGTCACCAGCTCGCCCATGGCGGACGGGCGCGGCGCCCCGGGGACGACGGTGTGGCCGGACTCCGCCCTGATAGCGGACCGCGCCGCCGCGCACGCGGCCGTCAGCCGCTGGGCCGACATGGGCTATCAGCAGGTCAAGGCGTACCAGTGGCTCTCCCCCGACGCCCTGCGGGGCCTGGGCGAGGCCTGCCGGGAAACCGGCCTCCCGCTGGTCGGGCACTGCCCCCAGTCACTCACCGTCCACGAGGCGATCGACCGCGGCCAGACCGGGTTCGAGCACCTCAACAACTACGAGTACGGCACCTTGCGCCCGGCCGCCCAGAAGCGCCTGGACGCCTTCTACGCCCAGGGGTTCAGCTACGGCCGCGGGCGCAACCGCTTTTCCCCCGAGGCGGCGGAGGCGGCCACGGACCTCGATGGCGCGAGGCTCACCGATCTGGCGCAGCGGATCGCCGCCGAGGACATCACCTCCTGCCCCACCCTCATCGTCTTCGACCGCGTGCTGGGCGACCGGGACCTGTCCGAGCCGCGGCTGCGCTACGTCGATCCCGTAACGGCCAGGACCTGGCTGCCGGAGCATGACTTCCGCTTCCAGGCGCTGTCGGCCGAGGAGCTGCAATACGCCGCCGGTCTCTTCCACCGGCGCGGGCAGCGGATCACCGCGGCGCTGCGGGACGCCGGCGCCCGGGTCCTGGTCGGGACGGACGCCCACAATGCGTTCGTCTTCCACGGCTCCTCCCTGGTCGAGGAGATGGAGTTGCTCGTCGAGGCGGGATATACGGCCGCCGAGGTGCTGGCGATGGCCACCCGGGGCGCGGCCGACTACCTGGGGCTGGAAGACCGCGGCCGGATCGCCGCCGGCTGCGCCGCGGATCTGGTCGCGGTCACCGGCGACCCCGCGGCTTCGGTCGCCGCGCTGCGGGATCCGGCCGCGGTCGTCGTCGGCGGGGCCGTCCTGGAGCGCGCGCAACTGGACGGCCTGCTGGCGGAGGCGGCGGCGCTGCTGCACGCCGAGCCGGACCGCGAGCGACTGCGCGCACTCGGTCCCGCTGAGCGCCTCATCGGCGATTACGAGCGGACCAACTTCGGGCTCACGGACGCGGTCACGCGGGTGTCCGCGAGCCCCGCCGCCGACGGCGCGACCACCTGGCGGGAGCAGGTGGTGAGCCGCGGCCGTACGGAGACGCGTACCGCCGTCATCGACACCGAGGGGCGGCTGGTCTCGGCGGCGGTCGAGCGGCGCCGTCCCGAGGGCGTCGAGTCCGCGGTCGCGCGGCGCACCGACGGCGCCGGGTACGCCGTCCAATCGACGGCCCTGGACGGCTCGCGGCTGGACGCCGGGCTCCCCGGGCCGCTCCACCCCGGAGCCGACCTCGGCGTACCCGCCGCGCTGGCCGCCGCCCGGCACGCCCCCGCCAGCGGCGAACTGCCGGTCCTCACGCTCTCCACCAGCCTGGCGAACGGCCTGGCCCCGGTGCCGGGCACCCTCACGCGCCTCGACGGTGAGCTGCTGCAGCACACCACCGACGCCCGGGTCCGGATGAGCGGCGGCGACGAGCTCGACGCGTACACCCGGACCGCCCCCATGGAGGAAGTCGTCAACCGCCGCATCACCTGATCAGGAGGCTGGACATGAAACGACAGCGCGTCATTGGCGCGGGCGTGGCCTTAGCCGCCCTGCTGGGCCTCGGAGCCGCGCCCGTCCCGGCGGCCGCCGCGGCGGCCACCGCCGACCGGCAGGCGGCCCAGCCGCAGTGGGGCCCGTGCCCCGAGGACGTCGTGGCCGAAGCCGCGCCGACGGAGCTGGACTGCGCGACCGTGCCCGTACCGAAGGATTACGCCAAGCCCAAGGGCGACCGTTTCGACCTGACGATCTCCCGGCTGGCCAGTACGAACCCGGCGAAGCGCCGCGGCATCCTCATGCTCAATCCGGGCGGCCCCGGCGGCTCCGGACTCACGCTCTCCGCGCTGCTGGTGAAGCAGGGTCTGCCGGCCGATGTCACCGACCGGTACGACATCATCGGCATGGACACCCGCGGCGTCGGGCACTCGGGAAAGGTCTCGTGCGGCTTCAAGGAAGATGACGCGTACTACGCCAACGTCCCGCCGTACGCGGTCGACGACGCGGCGGTCACCGCGCAGGCGAAGATCGTCAAGGAGGTGGCCGAGCGGTGTGCGGGCGCTGACCGCGATGACCGGCTCCGCCATCTGACGACCGCGAACATGGCCCGCGACCTGGACCGCATCCGGGCCGCGCTCGGCGAGAAGCGGACCAGCTTCCTCGGCTATTCCTACGGCTCGGCGCTGGGCGCGGCCTACGCGTCGATGTTCCCCGGGCGGTCCGACCGGATCGTGCTCGACAGCAACATCGGCGACACCCACCTCGACCGCGACGGCCTGCGCCGCTTCGCCCTCGGGATGGAGGACACGTTCCCCGACTTCGCGAAGTGGGCGGCAGCGCGGCACGATACCTATGGGCTCGGCGCCACTCCCGCGCAGGTGCGCCAGACGTACTTCAGCATCGCCGGGCGGCTCGACAAGGAGCCCGCGGCAGGGATCGACGGCGGCCTCTTCCGGCTCCTCACCTTCGGCGGCCTCTATTCGGCGCGGCAGTACGCGAAGCTGGCCGAGCAGTGGCAGTCGCTGCGGTCGCCGGCCCCGGCCGCAATCGCGAGCGCGCCGTCGCCGAACGACAACTTCCTGTCCGTATTCCTCTCCGTGACCTGCAACGACGTCGAGTGGCCGGAGAACGTCGACACATACCGTCGCGCAGTCGCCAAGGACCGCATCCGCTACCCGCTCTTCGGCGCCGCGGCCGCCAACATCATCCCCTGCGCGTACTGGAAGCACGCCCCGGCCGAGCCGCCGGTCCCGGTCAACGACCACGGCCCGCGGAACGTACTGATCGTCAACAACCGCAACGACGTGCCGACCCCGCATCGCGGCGCGGAACTGCTGCGGCGGAAGTTCGAGCACCGCAGCCGCCTCCTCAGCGTCGACGGCAGCGGGCACGGGGTCTACGTACTCGGCGGCAACTCCTGCGCGCTGGCCACCACCACGCGCTTCCTCGTCAAGGGCGTCATGCCGTCCGACGACACGCGCTGCCCCGCCGGCTGACCTCGTCGTTCAGCCGGACCGGCCGGCGATGTTGACCGAGGCCGGGCGCGTCGCCGCATCGTATGCGGCGTTCGCGCCCGTTGCCCCCAGGCCGCTGTCGCCGGCCGGTTCGAAGACCATCTCCGGGCTGCCGCCGCGCCATTCGTTGATCCAGACGATGCCCGCCGGAAGCCGTGCGGCCGCGGCGATGTGGTCCGGGTCGTTCGTGTAGACCGTCGCGGCGAGGCCGTAACGGGAGTCGGCGGCGCGCTCCAGGCCTTCCCCGAAGTCGGCCACTACGGCGACCGGCGCGATCGGTCCGAAGGTCTCCTCGGACATCACCAGCATCGCCTCGTCGACGCCGGTGAGCACCGTCGGCGGGTAGTAGTAGCCCTTGCCCGGCGGTTCCTCCCCGCCGGTACGGATCTTGGCGCCGCGCTCGACCGCGTCGGCGACGTGCCCGCGGACGATGTCCCGCTGCCGCGCGTCGACCAGCGGACCGAGCGTCTCCCCGGGGGCGTACGGGCCGGCCGCCTCGACCAGGGCGTCGGTGAACTCCTCGGCGATGTCCTGATGGACATAGATCCGCTCCATGGAGGTGCAGATCTGGCCGCTGTTGAGGAAGGACCCGAGCGCCACCTCCGCCGCCGTCGCCCGCACGTCCACGCCCGCGTCGACCACCACGGCGTCTTTGCCGCCGAGTTCGAGCATCGCCCGGTGCAGCCGGCCGCCGGCTGCGGCGCCGACGGCGCGGCCGGCCGCGACCGAGCCGGTGAAGTGCACCAGTTGAATGCCGTCATGCCCGGCGAGCGGCGCGCCGGCGCGGGCGTCGCCCAGGACCAGGTTCACCACGCCGGGTGGCAGCGTCAGCAGTTCGCACAGCCGCACGGCGGAGAGCGGTGAACGCTCGGAGGGTTTGACGACGACGGTGTTGCCCGCGACCAGCAGCGGGCCCAGGGCGCCCAGCAGGACCGTGCTCGGGAAGTTCCAGGGGGTGATCACCGCCGTGACGCCGAGCGGATGCCGCACGATCCGGGTCACCCCGCCCGGATGCTCGTGCGTCTCCTCGAAGGGGTACGTCAGCGCCCGCTCCGCGGCTTGCTTCAGCCCGGCCGCGCCGCCCTCGATGAAGGCCTTGCCGAGGCCGGCCGGCTTGCCCATCTCCTGCCGCTCCAGCTCGGCGAGCTCGTCCGCACGGCCGACGATACGGTCCGCCCACGCCCCGATCCGCGCCACCCGCTCCGCGACCGGCAGCGCCGCCCAGGCGGGCTGTGCCGCCGCGGCGGCCGCCACCGCCCGGTCCACGTCCTCCGCAGTGCCTGCGGGCGCGCGGGCGATGACCTTCTCCGTCGCCGGGTCGACGACGTCCAGCAGCGTGTCGCCTGCGGTGTCCTGCCAGCCGCCGCCGATCAGGTTCTTCACGGTCTGCACGAGGGCACATCCCTTCAGATGAGGCGGTCGGCCATCAGCTCGCCGGCCATGATCGCGGCGAGGTTGGTGTTGGCGCGGGGCACGAACGGGAAGACCGACGCGTCGACCACCCGCAGCCCGTCCACGCCCAGGACCCGGCAGCCGCTGTCCACGACCGTCGCCGGATCGTCGGCCCGGCCCATCCGGCAGGTGCTGGTGCCGTGCTGGGCGTCCACGACCGTGGTGAGGAGGTGGTCGTCCAGCTCACTGTCGCGGTCCAGCGCGGCGAACAGCTCCGGGTTCGCCTCCCGCGGCGAACCGGTCGTGACCGCCGCGGTCTCCGGCCCGCCGGCGAGCTCGGCCAGCGCCCGGACGCCCGTGCGCATGCGGGCGAGGTCCTGCGGGTCGGAGAGCATCCGTTCCCGTACGAGCGGCTGGTCGGCGGGGTCGGCGGAGGTGAGGGTCAGCGTGCCCCGCGAGTAGTTGCGGTTGAGCCAGACGCCGTAGCAGCCGATCCGGGCGCCCGGCGTGGCGGCGCCCATGGCCAGCACGTTCTCGTTGAGGGCCACGAACATCATGTCGTTCTCCGGCGCCCCTGGGCCGCTGGTCCAGCGGACGCAGACGTTGGTGTGCCGGTCGTGCGGCGACTTGCTGCCAGCCTCCTCGGTCAGCGGGAGGGCGATGAGGGCGAGCGGGTGGTCCTGCATCCCCTGCCCGACCGGGAGGTCGTGGCGTACGTCAATGCCCAGCTCACGCAGGTGCCCGGCGGGGCCGAGGCCGGAGCGCATCAGGATCGCCGGGGAGTGGATGACCCCGGCGCTGAGGACGATCGTGTCGGCGTGCTCGGTGAGCGAGTCTCCGCCGGCCGTCATCCGCACCCCGACCGCCCGGTCGCCGTCGAAAACCACCCGGTCGACCAGGACATCCCCGCGTACGGTCAGGGTGTCCAGGTCGCGCGCCCACTCCAGATAGCCGTCGTTGACCGTCACGCGGCGCCCGGCGCGCGAGTTGATCGGGTACGGGGACACCCCGCTCCCCCGCGGCGCGTTGACGTCCGCCGCCCAGCCGTATCCCGCCGCCCGGCAGGCCTGCGCCAGGGCCTTGTCGACGCCGCCCCAGGCGTCCTGCGGCATCCGGTGGACGGGGATCGGCCCGCCGCGGCCGTGGTACGGGTCGTCGCCGTACAGCTCGTCGTCCTCCAGCCGGGCGAAGTACGGCAGCACGTCGTCGGGGCCCCAGCCGGTGCAGCCGAGCCGCTCCCACTCCTCGTAGTCCGCCATCGGCGGCCGGATCGCGATCTGCCCGTTGACGGCCGAGCTGCCGCCGGCGCCGCGGCCGCGCCAGTACAGGTCCTGCTGCTGCTTGTCCGTCCGCGCGGCGTTCACCCCCTGCCAGATGAGGTCCTCGCTCGCCGCGGCGTCCAGCAGCGCGAGCCGCGGATTGGGCGAGCGCCAGACCTCGTTCATCTCCGCCGACCGATAGTCGGGACCGGCTTCCAGCAGCAGCACCCGCGCGCCCTTCGCCGCCGTACGGGCCGCGAGCGCGGCGCCCGCCGAGCCCGCGCCGACGACGATGACATCCCAGCCTGCCTGCCTCATATGTCCGCCCTTCCGCCAGAGTTGATGTGGTGCAGGCCGTTGAGCCACGCGAAGGCGGCCGCCGCGTCCGACACCGCCTCGCCCCCGTCCGGCCGCCGCACGATGACCACGTCCAGGTCGCGCCGCTCGGCCGCCCGCAGAAAGCAGCCGACGTCGTCATCGCCGGAGTCGGCCGCGACCAGGAGCCGGGCGCGGTGTTCGGCTATCGCCGCGAGGGCGCCGCTCAGCCCGTACCGGCTGCGCGTCGGCTCCCTCGCCCAGCCGGGCAGCGGCGGCTCGGCGGGCAGCCGCCGCCGGTGCACGCCCGCCGAGCGGCCGCCCAGGTCGCCGAGCCGCTCGGCCAGCCGCAGGGGGCTGAGGGCGGTCAGCACGGCGCCGGGGAAGCCCGCGGCCGCATCCCGGGCGGCGTCGAAGGAGTCGACCCACTGCCAGCGCGACGCTCCGGCGAGGCGCGCGAATGACGGCGGCGTCGCGCGCAGCAGCGGCAGCCGCGCCTGGGCGCAGGCCGCCGCGACGGTGGCGGACAGCTCCTCGGCGTACGGCTCCGCGGCGTTGATCACGGCGTTGGCGCGGAACGCCGGTGCCGAGAAGTCCACGACGCGTTCAGGGTCGTCGAGCCGGACATAGTCCTGGTCGCCGTACTCCAGCGCCATCACCAATTCATCGGCCAGCCGCGTCGACCCGACGATCAACGGCCGCACGCTACGGCCCGCCCTCGCCCGGCGGCACCCCCATCACCTCGCTGAGCACCCGCATGGCATTGCCGCCGAGCACCTTCTTGATGTCCGCGCCGGAGAAGCCGCGATGCGCCATCTCCTCCGTGATCCTGGGCAGATCGGAAGGCCGCCGGATGTCCCCGCCGTCCCCCACCTGACCCAGCCCGAGGTCGGGCCAGCCGCCGAAGACCTCCTGGAAGTAGTCGTCGACGAAGTCGGGGCCGAGGGCGATGGCGTCGATCGAGGCGACCGATGCCAGGTGTTCGATGTGGTCCACCACCCGGGCGGCGGTGGGCCGGCCCGGGTCGATGAAGGGCGGGATGGCGGCCGCCACGCCGATCACTCCGCCGAGTCCGGCGACGCCCTTGATCTGCTCGTCGGTCAGGTTGCGGTGGATGTCGGTGACCGCGCGGCAGGCGGAGTGGGTCGCCAGCAGCGGGCGGCGGGCGTGTTCCAGGACGTCCTCGACGCCGGCGAGGCCGAGGTGGCTGAGGTCGAAGACGACGCCCAGCCGCTCCATCTCCGCCAGCACCTCGACACCCTGCGGGGTGAGGCCGCCGCACGCCGAGTCGTCCAGGGCGCTGCCGTCGGCGAGCATGGTGCGGCCCAGGTGCGCGAGGGACGCCACGCGCACGCCGACCCGGGCCATGGTGCTGATCAGCTCCGGGTCCTGGCCGATGGCGTGCGCGCCTTCGAGGGCGATGACGAGCGCGACCTGCCCTGCGGCGGTGGCCCGCCCGACGTCGGCGCCGGTGCGGCAGACGGCGAGGTGCTCCGGATACTGCTCGGCCAGCCGGTGGATGCGCTCAATGAGCAGCAGCGTCCTGCGCAGCGCGCCCTCGGACTGGAACTGCTCGTCTATGTACACCGGCAGCACCTGGACGTTCACCCCGCCGGCCCTCAGCTCCGGAAGCCAGAAGTCGCCGAAGTAGTCCGTACGCCCGCGCCGGTCGAAGTGATCGACCAGCAGGATCAGGTCGTTGTGCAGATCGGCCACCAGGGCCTCGTCGTGCAGTGCTGTCGCTGCTGCTGTCATCGCGTACGCCTAACTCTCGGTCTGCCGGCCGCCCAGGTGCCGGGCGAGGAAGCGCTCCAGCACCCGGTGGATGTCGATGAGGTTCTCCGGGTTCTGGATGCGGTGGCCCTCGTCGGGCTTGACCACATACTCGACTTCGACCCCGCGGGCCCGTACCGCCTCGACCATCAGGTCGGACTCCTCCTGCACCACGCGCACGTCGTTGGATCCCTGGACCACCATCAGTGGCGTACGGACCTGGTCCACCCGCGTGATCGGCGAGCGGGCCAGCATGTCGGCCTCCTCCTCCGGGATGGCGGGGTCGCCGACGTAGGTGAACCAGTTGTTGCCGATCTGGCCCTGGGCGAAGGGCGGCAGCGTGCGCATGAAGTTCGCCATGTTGGAGATGCCGCACACGTCGACGGACGCGGCGAAGACGTCCGGGGTGAAGGTGACGGCCACCAGCGCCGAGTAGCCGCCGTACGAGCCGCCGAAGATGCCGACGCGGTCCCGGTCGGCGTAGCCCTCCTTGACCGCCCAGTCGACGGCGTCGATGAGGTCGTCGTGCATCTTGCCCGCGAACTCGTGCAGCGAGGCGCGGGTGAAGGCCTTGCCGTAACCGGCGGAGCCGCGCATGTTCACCTGCAGCACGGCGTAGCCGCGGTTGGCGAGGTGCTGCACCCGCGGCTCGTAACCAGGCCCGTCCCGGAACCACGGGCCGCCGTGCACCACCAGCACCAGCGGCAGCCCGGCCGGCTCGACGCCGAGCGGCAGGGTCAGATACCCGTGCACCGTCAGCCCGTCGCGCGAGGTGAAGGAGACCGGCCGCTTCTCGGCCAGCGCGGCCGGGTCCAGGTGCGGGTACGGGCGGAACAGCTCGCGGCTCTCGCCGGTCTCGTGGTCGTAGTAGTACGTGACGCCGGGCACCGTGTCGTGGGTGAAGCTGACCACCCAGCGGCGCTCCGTCTTGTCCGACGACACGAAGGCGAGGTCGCCGTCGGAGAGCGCGGACAGCCTCTCGTACACCTCGGCGAAGTGCGGGTCGAGCGGATGGATGACCTGCCGGGCCCCCAGATAGCGGACGGCGAGGAGCTCGCCGGTGCGCGCGCTGTGGATGAGGGGCTGGGGGAACATCGAGTTGACGCTGCCGCGGGCGTCGATCTCGTACGCGGGATGGCTGTCGACGGCCGTCTCCGCGCCCGTCTCGGCGTCGAGCCGGACCAGGCGGAAGAGGTCGCTGTTGCGGTTCGAGCCGACCCAGAGGCCGGTGCCGTCCGGGGTGACGGTGGTCGGGGTGAGTCCCATGGGCAGGTCGCTGCCGTCGTACGCGATGATCTGCCGGGTGCTGCCGGTGGCCGGGTCCCAGGCGTGGATCTCATGGCTGCCCCGCGTGACCACCGTCGCGAAGAGCTCGCCGCCGCGGCCGCAGTGCCAGCCGTCGACATGGCCCGGATTCTCGGCCATCACGGTGCCCTCGCCGGTCGCGATGTCGATGCGGTGCACGTCGAACTGGTCGATGCGGCGCTGGTTCAGCACCGCGACGAGGGTGCCGGGCAGGCCGGCGGGCTGCCAGAAGTCCAGCGTACGGACCTGGGGGCCCGGGGTGAGGTCGACCGCGGGGGCGTCCGGGTGCTCCAGGTCGACGCGCAGGACGTGCCAGTTCTCGTCGCCGTCGCCGTCCTGGGTGTACAGCAGCCAGCGCGGGTCATCGGTCCAGTGGTAGCTGTGCACGTCGCGGTGGTGGTCGTGCGTGACGCACACCGCGTCCTCGGTGTCGAGGCCGCGGATCCAGACGTTCAGCCGGCCCTTTTCGGGCGCCAGGTACGCGATCTTCGTGCCGTCCGGCGAGATGGACCCGCCGGTGGCGGCCGGGCTTGTGAAGAAGTCCGCGATCGGGATGAGGGGGGCGACGGTCGTCATGGCTTTCCCTTCCGCAGCAGGTCGGCGACGATGTCCGGCAGATAGGCCTGCTGAACGCTCAAGTGGCCGTGGTCCGCGATGACATGCAGGTCGGCGCCCGGGATGGCGCGCGCCAGCCAGACCGAGTGCTCGTAGCTGACCATCAGGTCGAGCTTTCCGGTCCATACGGTGACGGGGACGGTGATCGCGCCGAGGTCGTAGCCCCACGGGGTGACCAGCGCCAGGTCGTCCTCCAGCCAGCCCTCGATGCCGGTCGAGACCGCCTTCTTGAGGCTCGCCATGAAGATCTCGCCGAACTCGGTGGTGCACAGCTCCTGGTCGACCGGCGGCAGCGCGCCCCGGTACTGGTCGACGAAGTCGGCGGCGGTGATGTCGCCCCACTTGGCCACGGTCTTCACCAGCCAGGGCTCGACCGCGGCCCGGCCCTGCTCGGCGAGCTTCCACTCCTCGACGTTCTCCGGGCCCATGCCCGCGTAGTAGTCGAGACCCGCCGCGTCGATGGGCGCCGGGCTGACGATCGCGGCGGCGGCCCGGCAGCGGTCGGGGAGCAGGGCGGCGCAGCCGAGGACGTTGCCGCCGCCGCCCGAGGCGCCCATGGAGAGGAAGGTGTCGACGCCGAGGTGGTCCAGCACCTGGGCGATGTCGTCGGCGATGTCGGCCATCACCCGGCCGGGGCGGGGTGAGCTCTTGCCGTAACCAGGCCGGGCGGCCATGACATAGCGCAACCCGTGAGCATCGCAGACGTCCGCGAAGGGCTTTCTGGGCACCAGGCCGCCGGGGGTGCCGGAGTGGTTGAGCAGCGTGCCGGCGGTGCCGGTGCCGTAGGTGAGGATTTCGGTCTGCCGGCCGTCGGGCTGCGGCACGAGGTCGTACGTCCAGCCGTCAGCCATGCCGCACCGCCGGCTGCGCCTTGGCCGGGCGGGCGCGGTCGAGCATGCGCAGATACGACTCGCCGCAGATCAGGTCGATCTCGTCCGGGGTCAGCCCGCGCTTCGCGAGGCCGTCGGCGAGGGCGCCGAGATGCCCGGCGTCCTCGATGCCGTCGGGCCCGAATTCGTACAGCTCGCGGGCCCGGCCCTTGATGCCGTGGGCGCCCTCCGGGTCGACCATGTCGAGGATCGGCACCAGCATCTCCACCGGGGACTCACAGTAGTCGGCGCCGATGCTCATGTGCTCGGGGCCGACGAGGTCGTACAGGTGGATGGCGTGGTCGAGGAGGTCGGAGAGCGTGGCCTTCATGGGGTCGGGTGAGACATAGCCGCGGAAGGTGTTGAGGCCGATCACGCCATTGCGTTCGGCGACCGCCTTGATCTGGTCGTCGGTGAGGTTGCGCGGGTGCGGGCAGAGGGCGTCGGCGTTGGAGTGGGAGACGAAGAGGTCGCCGTCGTAGAGGTCGAGGGCGTCCCAGAAGGACGCGCGGGACATGTGCACCAGGTCGACCATCAGGGAGGTGTGTTCCAACTCCTTGAGGGTCTGCTTGCCGAGGTGGCTGAAGCCGCCTTCGCCGAAGCGCTCGTTGCTGCCGGTGCAGAGCAGGTTCTGCAGGTTGTGCGAGAACGTGAACGTGGTGACGCCGAGCTCGTCGAGGGTGTACAGCGCCTCCAGGTCGCCGGCGAGCTCGCCGTGGCCCTCCAGGGAGAGGAAGAGGCCGAAGGATCCCTCCGGGCGGTTGTCGAAGTCGGCGCGGGTCGTGCAGTAGGTGATCTCGCCTTCGGAGCGGGCGATCTCGGCGAAGTACATGCCGGCCGCGCGCCAGTTGGAGATCTGCACCACGGCGGCGTCCAGCTTTCCCGCCTTCCAGCGCGGGATGTACGTATCGCGCAGCACCTCGGCGCGATTGCCGGGCATCGCGTGGTGCGCCATGACGTCGTAGATGACGCCGCCGACGTAGCTGTTAATCATCGCTGCCCCCGGCCGGGGTCGAGTCGGCGACGAATGCGGCGATGGCGGCGGAGAAGGCCTGGCGGCTCTCCTGCCAGGCGTAGAACATGTGGCCGCCGCCGAAGTGGCGCACGGTGAGGCGGTCGGCGACGCTCTCGTCGAGCCGCATCAGGTTCCGCATGCGGTCGCTCGTGTAGTAAGGCGTCATCATGTCGTACCAGCCGTGGGTGATGAACGCCCTGGTGTGCGGGCTCATCGCCATGCCGTAGCGGAAGTCGTCGACGGCGCCGGGGCAGCCCTGGAGGTAGAGCTGGGCCTCGTCGTTCTTCCAGTTCATGATGACGTCGGTGGCCAGGAGCTTGTACTCGCGGTGGGTGTCGAGGCCGATCTCCGTCCGCAGGTGCCGGTTGACCGCCGCCGTGTACACGGAGTAGATCGCGGTCAGCGTCGGGTCGGCGCCCTCGTACGGGTCCCGGTCGGGGAAGGGGTCGGGCGCCTTGATCGTCCCGTCGTACGCGCCGACGACCGTGCCCTCGTCGCGCAGCAGCTCCTTCTTGAACCGGTGGACGCGGACGCGGCCTTCGGCCCGCCGGACCAGCTGCGGGTCGAGCCCGGTGAGGTCCGCGTACCGGTTGATCACCCGGTCGCGTTCGTCGGCCGGCATGGCGGCGCCGCGGGTCAGGAAGGTGGCGTAGTCGCCGGTGGCAAACTCCTCGGCGGCGCTCAGGACGTCTTCGAGCGGGTCCTCGGCTTTGAAGGCGCGCGAGCGGCCATGGTGCGCGGCGGTGGCGGCCATGGTCGGCAGGATGTCGATCCAGGGCTCGACGGCGTAGTCGCCCCAGCCCATCGCGGTGGCGAGGAAGGCGGGTTCGAGCGCGGGCGAGATGAGGATGACGCCGTTCAGGCCGACGCCGGGCTGCTCCTGCAGCATGCGGGTCAGCCGCCCGGCCCGGTAGCCGCCGTAGCTCTCACCCGCGACGAACAGCGGCGCGCCCCAGCGGCGGTGCTGCGACAGCCAGCCGCTGATGAACTCGCACATCGCCTCCAGGTCGCGGACCGTGCCGAAGTACTGGTGCGGGTCGTGCCCTGCGTCATCCTTCTGCTTGTCCGTACCGTCCTTGGCCCCGTTCTTGGCGTCCTCCGGCTCGATGACCCGGCTGAAGCCGGTGCCGACGGGGTCGATGAGCACGATGTCGGTGAAGGCCAGCCAGGAGTCCTCGTTGTGCTCCAGCTGCGGCGGCAGCTTCGGTATGGTGCCGTCCGCCGGGAAGCGGACCCGCTGCGGCCCGACGACCCCGAGGTGCAGATACGCGGAGCCCGCGCCGGGCCCGCCGTTGAAGACGAAGGTCACCGGCCGGTCGGGCGCGGCGTCCTGGGCGAGGTAGGCGACCGAGAAGACCTCGGCGGTGGGCTTCTCCTTTTTTCGGAGCACGAACCAGTCGGCGGTCGCCGTGTAGGTGATGTCGTTCCACGTCCCGGTGGTCGAGGCACCGCGCGGCGGCTCGTAGTCGGCCTTGGTCTTCTGTGCGTCGTCGCTCACGTGACGGTCTCTCCTTCGCTCGGGGTTCGGCAGTTGTCCTGCTCAGCCCAGCAGCTCGGCCAGCGCCTCGGGGTCCGCCGGGATGTCGGCGATGCGGTACGGGGGCGGGGTGGCGCCCAGCAGATGGCGTACGAAATAGTCCCAGCGGCGGCGCAGCCAGTACGCCTGGTTCCAGAGCATCGTGTGGTCGGCGTTGGGGACGATGAGCAGGTCGAAGTCCTTGTTCTCCTTGATCAGGGCCTCGGCCAGGCGCATCGTCAGATGCGGGGTGACATTGTCGTCCATCTCGCCGTGGGCGAGGAGCAGCTTGCCCTTGAGGTTGGCGGCGAGGGCGGCGTTGGCGTGCGGCCCGTAGTCGAACTCCGCCGCGAGGCCGTAGTACTTCTCGCCCCACCACGAGTGGTACGTGCCGTCGTCGTGGTCGCCCGCCGAGGACACCGCGACCTTGAAGAAGCCGGGCTCCCGCAGGATCGCGCGGGTCGAGGCGTAGCCGCCGCCGGAGTGGCCGAAGATGCCGACCCGGTCGAGGTCCATCCAGGGGCGGGTGGCGGCGAGTTGTCTGATGGCCGCGACGTGGTCGTCCAGGTAGTCGCCGTCGCCGAAGAGCCGGGCGTGGTCCTGGAAGGCCTTGCTGCGCAGCGGGGTGCCGCGGTGCTCGACCACCACGTGCACAAAGCCGAGCGCGGCGAACACCATGCCGTTCCGCTCCCCGGCCATGACGCCCCGGGCGAGCGGGAAGCGGTGCTGCAGCGGGCCGAGCTGCGGGCCCGGGTAGATCTCGTCGACCACGGGATACGTGGCCGCCGGGTCGAAGTCGTGCGGCCGGTAGAGGGAGCAGTAGAGGTCGGTGACGCCGTCGGCCGACTTGACCACGATCCGCTCGGCGGGCGTGAACCCGGCTTCGTACAGACCGGCGGGGTCGGCCTCCTCCAGCTCCATTACGACGGCGCCGGTCGCGTCGCGGAGCACGGACACGGCAGGGACGTCGACCCGCGACATGACGTCCACGAAGTACCTCCCCGACTCCGACGGCAGCGCGTCGTGGTCGAGCCCGTCGCTGGTGATCACGGTGATCTCGCCGCCGTCGAGCGACACCGAGCACAGCTGCTGCAGATAGATATCGGCGTCGGGCTCGCGCCCGCCCGCCGTGAAGACGACGCGCCGCGACTCCTCGTCCACGGCGACGAGCTTGCGCACCTGCCAGTCCCCCGAGGTGAGCGCGGTGACCGTGCCGTCCGTCGCGTAGCGGTAGAGGTGACCCCAGCCGCTGCGCTCCGACCACCACAGCACCTCGCCCGAGTCCAGGACCCGGACGTTACGGTCCATGAAGTGCGGGCCGCACTGGACGGTCGTCCCGCTGGTCTCCTCCACGAGCACCGCGACCTCGCCGGTCCCGGCGTCCAGCTCGTACAGCCGGACCGTCCGCTCGCCGCGGTCGCCCGCCAGCCAGTACGCCCTGGTCCCGGCGTCGTTCCACCAGCAGTGGCCGAGCTGGATCGCCGACACGTACGGCATCAGGACCGGCTCGCACTTCGCCTGCGTCGCATCGCCCGTGGCCGCGTCGAAGACCATGAACTCGGCGGTGGCGAGGTGCTCGTCGCCGACCATCGAGTAGCGGTACGTCATCGGCCGCGGGCGGCCGCCGTCCGGCGGCGCGGCGCGGACCAGGTGCATCAGCTCGCAGTCGCGCTGGTCGAGGCGGTGGGTGAGGAAGCGGGAAGAGTCGGGTGACCAGACGATCAGCGGGGGTGCGGTGAAGCCGAGGTTCTCCTGCATGACCTTGTTGGCGCAGGAGTCGGCCTGGGCGGCGTAGCCGTGGGCTTCGGCGCCGTCGGCGGTGAGCTGCCGTTCCTCGCCGCTGTCGAGGTCGCGGAGGTAGAGGTTGTACGCGCGCAGGCCCACGGCCCAGCGGCCGTCGGGCGAGCGCTTCTCGCCGTCGGGCGCGGTGCCGAGGACAGTGGCGGTGTACGTGTCCAGGGAGACCTCTATCCGCTGCTTCTCCACGTCCACCCGGATCGCGTCGTCGGTGAAGTCGATGGCGTAGAGCGGCAGATCGGCAGCGTCCAGCTCCTTCTCGACCACGCCGTTCAGCGCCTCGGCCAGCCGCACGCGGTCGAATGCCGGCCGCCTGGTGCCGGACTCCGCGTCGACCAGCACGAACTCCACTCCGGCCGCGGTGCGGTTGCGATACCAGAAGGTCTCGGTGTCCTTGATCCAGTTCGGGCGGACATGCGGCGAATGGATCAGCTTCTTGAGGTTGTGCGGCAGCAGCGACTCGGCCGTGGCATAGCGGGCCTGCAGATCGGATGTCATGGATCGGCTCTCCCGGTCAGGCGAGGACGAAGTCGGGGGCGGGGAATTCGGCGAGCCGGTAGTCCGGCGGCTGCTCGCCCATCAGGTGCCGTACGAAGTAGTCCCAGCGGCGCCGCTGCCAGTAGGCGGCGTGCGGAGTGATGTGGTGCGGGGCGTTCGGGAGGATCAGCAGGTCGAAGTCCTTGTTGGCCTGGATGAGCGCGTCGGCGAGCCGCATCGTGTTGTGCGGTACGGCGTTGTCGTCCATCTCGCCGTGGACCAGCAGCAGCTTGCCTTTGAGGTTGTCCGCGAGGGCGACATTCGCCTGCCGGTCGAAGTCGAACTCGCCGGTCAGGCCGAAGTACTTCTCGCCCCACCAGGCGTGGTTGACGCGGTTGTCGTGGTTGCCGCCGGAGGAGACCGCGACCTTGTAGAAGTCGGGCGCCTGCAGCATGGCGCGGGTGGAGGCGTAGCCGCCGGCCGAGTGGCCGTAGATTCCGACCCGGTCCAGGTCCAGCCACGGCCGGGTCGCGGCGAGCTGCCGCAGAGCGGCCACGTGGTCGTCCACGAAGGGGGCGTCGCCGGAGTGGCGGACGGCGTCCTGGAAGTCCTTCGAGCGCAGCGCGCTGCCGTGCCCGTCGACCACGACCACCGCGAAGCCGAGCGCCGCGAACTCCGCGGCATGCCCGAACATCGCCCCGGTGAGCGGCCCGCCGGAGAGCGGGAAACGCAGCGGCGCACAGGAGACCTGCGGGCCGGGATAGATCTCCTCGACCACCGGGTACGTACGGTCGGGGTCGAAGTCGTGCGGCCGGTAAACGGCGCAGTACAGGTCGGTCTCGCCGTCCGCGGCCTTCACCACCACCCGCTCGGGCGGCGTCCAGCCGGCCGCGCGCAGCGCCGTGGCGTCGGCCCGCTCCAGCTCCATGACGACGCCGCCGGAGCTGTCGCGCAGCACCGAGACCGCCGGGATGTCCCAGCGGGAGGCGACGTCCACGAAGTACCGGCCCGAGGGCGACGGCTGCGCGTGGTGGTCGAGCCCGTCGCTCGTGATCGCGGTGACCTCGCCGCCGTCGAGGGACACCGAGCACAGCTGCTGCAAATACGGGTCGGAGCCCGGCTCGCGCCCGCCCGCGGTGAACACCACCCGGCGGGCCGCCTCATCGACCGTAACGATGTGCCGGACCGTCCACTCACCCGAGGTCAGCGCGGTAACCGTACCGTCGGCGGCATAGCGGTAGAGGTGCCCCCAGCCGCTGCGCTGCGACCACCACAGCACCTCGCCGCTCGCCAGCACCCGCACATTGCGGTCCATCTGCTGCGGGCCGAGGAGGAGCTGCGAGTCGCTCCGCTCCTCGGCGAGCACGGTCACCTCGCCGGTGTCCGGGTCGAGCGCGTGCAGGGCCACATGGTGGTCGCCGCGGTCGCCGGACAGCCAGTACACCCGCGACTGGCCGGCGCTCCACCACACCCAGCCGTACGCGATCGGGGGCACGAGCGATGCGGCGACCGGCTCGCAGCGCGCCTGCACGGACTTTCCGGTGGCGGCGTCGAAGACGAAGTATTCGGCGGTGGCGATGTGTTCGTCGCCCGGAACCGCGTAGCGGTACGTCATCGGCCGCGGCCGGCCGCCGTCCGGCGGCGCCGAGCGGACCAGGTGCATCAGCTCCAGCTTGCGCTGGTCGAGGCGGTGGGTGACGAAGCGGGTGGAGTCCGGCGACCACTCGACCAGCGGTGGCGCGGCGAGGCCCAGGTTCTCCAGCATCACCCGGCCCGCCGCCGCGTCGGTCATCCCGCCGTAGTCGTACGCCTCGATGCCGTCGGTGGTCAGGCGGCGCTCCGCGCCCGTGGTGGTGTCCCGGATCCAGAGGTCGTGCGCGCGCAGCGAGACCGCCCACCGGCCGTCGGGAGACGCCGCCTCGTCCGGTCGGGACCGGTCCTGCCACTCGTGCTCCAGCGCCGGTCGCTTTGTGCCTGCCTGCGCGTCGACGAGCACGTGCTCGTGCCGGTCGCCGGACTCGTTGCGGTACCAGAAGGTGTCGGTGTCGTCGATCCAGTTGGCCGCGACGCGCGGGGTGGCGATCAGCTTCTTGAGGTTATGCGGGAGCAGCGACTCGGCCGTGGCGTAGCGGGCGTGCAGGTCGGACGTCATGACAGGCGACTCCCAGCGGTCGGGGCGGGGGCGGCGAGCCAGTCGCCGTCGGAGCGCGGCACGGAGCGCAGGAGTTCGCCGGTGTAGGCGTGCTCCGGGTGGTCGAGGACGGCTTCCGTCGGTCCGGATTCGACGACCCGGCCGCCGTTCATCACGTACAGGAACTCCGATGCCTGCCGGACGATCGACAGGTCGTGGGTGATGAAGAGGTAGCTGATGCCGCGGTCGGTGCGCAGCTGCTCCAGCAGGTTGAGGATCTGTGCCTGCACGGACATGTCCAGGGCGGACACCGGCTCGTCGCAGATCAGCAGCCGGGGGCCGGCGGCCAGCGCGCGGGCGATGGCGATGCGCTGCCGTTCGCCGCCGGAGAGGGCGGCGGGGCGGCGGGCGGCGTAGTCGCGGGGCAGGCCGACGGACGCCAGCAGCTCGCCGACCTGGCGGGCCACGTCCCCGTCGCCATGGGAGTGCGTGGTGATGGCTTCCTTCAGCGTCCAGCCGATGGCGCGCATCGGGTTGAGGCTGGAGTACGGGTCCTGGAACACCGTCTGCACGGTCTTGCGCAGCTTGCGCCGGTCGCGGTCGCTGAGCTTGCGCCAGCTCCGTACCGAGATGCCGTCGATGCGGATGTCGCCGCCGGACGGCGTCTCCAGCCCGACCAGCATGCGGGCGAGGGTGGTCTTCCCCGACCCCGACTCCCCCACGATGCCGACGCTCTCCCCGTCCCGTACGGACAGCGAGACGTCGTCGACCGCGCGGACGGTGCGGCTGCCGCTGGTGAAGACCTTCTCGACGTGCTCGACCTCGATCAGCGCGGGGCCGCCGCGGCCGTCCGGCAGCGGCGGCGCCGGCTCGTCGGCCTTGGCGCGGACCGCGGCCATCTCGGTACGGATCTGCGGGAGCCGCACGCAGCGGGACTCGTGGCCGTCCGCGACGACCTCCAGCTTCGGGAGGCCGTCGCGGCACTCCGGGGCCGCCCACTGACATCGGTTCGCGAACGGACAGCAGTCCTGCACCTCGCCCGCCGCGGGCACCGAGCCGGGGATGGCGACCAGGCCGCGCACCCGCCGGTCGGCGGGCGGCTCGGACAGCAGCAGGCCCTGGGTGTACGGGTGCAGCGGCTCGCTCTGCACATCGGCCGCGGCCGCCGCCTCGACCAGCGAACCGGCGTACAGGACATGGATGCGGTCGCAGGTGGCGAAGGCGACGCGCAGGTCGTGGGTGATGAGGATCAGGCTCATGCCGCGGGCCCGCTGGATCCGCTTGATGAGCGCGAGGACCTCCCGCTGGGTGACCACGTCGAGCGCGGTCGACGGCTCGTCCGCGATCAGCACCTTTGGGTCGCGGGCCAGTGCGGCGGCGATGGCGACGCGCTGGCGCATGCCGCCGGACAGCTGGAACGGATACCGGTCGGCCACTGAAGGGTCGCCGATGCCGACCTCGGCGAGCCGGCGGACGGCCTCCGCCCGCTTCTCCGCGCGGCTCAGCCGTCGGCCCGGGGCGAGGGATTCGACCAGGATGGTGCCGATCCGCATCACCGGATTGAGCATGGTGAAGGGGTCCTGCATGACGGTGCCGATCTCGCTGCCGCGGATCGTCCGCCACTCCTTCTCGGAGAGTTCGAGGAGGTTGCGGCCGCCGTACTCGGCGACTCCGCTCGCGACCACGCCGGCCGGCAGCAGTCCGGTGAGCGCCTTGGCCGTCATCGACTTGCCGCTGCCGGACTCGCCGACGATGCCGAGGCTGTCGCCCGCGGCGAGGGTGAACTCGTTGGCGGCGACGATCGCCCCTTCGCCGCCGAGGCCCGCCCGCCCGATCTTCAGGCGGCTGACGCTGAGGACCGGGGCACCCGGCGGAGCCTGCTGCTCGGTGGAGGTGTTCAACGGGTGGCTCCTCGGCTCGAGATCTTTTCGAAGGTCCAGTCGCCGATCAGGTTCGTCGCGGTGGCGGCGATGACGATCGCGAGGCCGGGGGCGATGCTGGCCACCGGGTTGGCGAACAGCAGCGCCTGGTTCTCGGAGAGCATCTGGCCCCAGTCCGGGGTGCCGGGTGCGGCGCCGAGGCCCAGGAAGGACAGCCCGGACAGGGCGATCAGCGCGCCCGCGAAGAGCAGGAAGGTGTTGGCGAAGGCGGTCGCCGCGATGTTCGGCCAGATGTGGAAGAACATGATGCGGCGGTCCGCGACCCCGAGCGTCTTGGCGGCCTCGACGTACGGGCGCGGGATCTGCTCCAGGGTGGCGGCCCGTATGACGCGGGTGTCGAAGGGGATCGACAGCACGGCCATCAGCAGCACCGCCAGCCAGTAGCCGCCGCCGAGCGCGCCCGCGACCACGATGATGACGAGCAGCGCGGGCATGGCCACCATGAGGTCGACCCAGCGCATGATCACGAAGTCGGCGAGGCCGCCGCGGTAGCCGGAGAGCAAGCCGAGGAGGTTGCCGCACACCATCGTGACGAGGGCGATCAGCAGCGGGCCGACGATGGCGGAGCGGGCGCCCGCGATCACCCGCGAGAGGACGTCGCGGCCCAGCGCGTCGGTGCCCAGCCAGTGCTCGGCGCTGGGGCCCGCCGAGCCTGCCAGGGCGTTCTGCTCGCCCGGGTCGTGCGGTGTCAGCCACGGGCCGAACAGCACCATGAGGACGACGATGCCGAGGAGGACAAAGCAGACGGCGATGGGGACCGGCAGGCGCCGGCGCCGCTTCGCGGCCGGCGTTGCCGCGGAGACCGGACTATCTGCGGAGACAGCGGCCATCAGGTGCGCCCTTCGTAGCGGATCCGGGGATCGATCACCAGATACGTCAGATCGGCCAGCAGATTGGCCAGGACGATGACCGCGGCGATGAGGAGGGTGAGCCCCTGGATCATCGGCAGGTCGTTGTCCTGCGCGGAGCGCACCAGGAGTTCGCCGAGGCCGCCGAGCGAGAAGGTGGTCTCCACGAGTACGGCGCCGGTGACGAAGTACGACAGCAGCACGCCGCTGACGGTGATCACCGGGATGAGGGCGTTGCGCAGCAGGTAGCGCTGCAGCACCCGCCGCCACGCCAGCCCGCGCGCCCGCGCGAACGTCACGTAATCCTGGTCCAGTACGGCGATCATCGAGGCCCTGGTGTGCCGGAGCATGAAGGCCGCGATGGTCAGGGAGAGCGCGATCGCGGGCAGCGTCAGATGCCACAGCATGTCGATGAAGCCCGCGCCCTTCCCGGCCGCCGGGAACATGGGCATCAGCACGGCGAAGAGGTAGAGGAGCAGGATGCCCAGGACGAACGGCGGCGTGCTCAGCGTGACGACGGCCCCGGCCACCAGGCCGCGGTCCAGCGCCTTGCGCTGCTTCAGCGCCGCGACGATGCCGGGGATGACGCCGAACAGGATCGTCAGGAGATAGGCGTACGCGGCCAGGAAGGCCGAGGCCCCGAGGCGGGCGCTGATCTCGTCCGTGACCGGCAGGGTGGTCTTCACCGAGTCGCCGAAGTTGAGCGTCAGGGCGTCTCTGGCCCAGATCCAGTACTGGGTGAAGAACGGGTCGTTGAGGTGGTATTCCTCGCGGAGCTGCGCGACCAGCTCGGGCGAGCTCGACCGGCCGCCGAGCAGCGCGTCGACGGCGTCGCCGGGCGCGAGGTAGGTCAGCGAGAACACCCCGAAGGACAGCAGCACCAGCAGGACCGCCATCGCGCCCAGCCGCCTGGCGACGAAGATCAGGATGCCGTGCAGGTTCATTTGGCCACCACGTTCAGCGCCCAGGGCCCGTTCATCCAGTAGCTGTCGTACCCGGCGATGTCGTACTTCGCGGAGGCGTAGTGATTGCCCTCGGCGTACAGCGGCACGTACGGGACGTCCTTGCCGAGGCGCTTCAGCAGGTCGGTGTAGATCTGCAGCCGCTGCTTCGGCTCCTGGGTCTTCAGGCCGTCGGCGAGGAGCTTGTCGACCTCGGGCGGGGTGTAGTTGGCGATGTTCAGGCCGCCCTTGGCGGCGTTGGCCTTGCCCAGGAAGATCGAGTCCCAGCTCGGGTCGGGGGAACAGGCGCCGGTCTCGGACGAGGTCACCGGCCGGGTGTCGGGGCCGCCGGTGAGCCGGGCGGTGAACGCGGAGTCTGCAACGCTCTCCAGCTTGAGCTTGATGCCGATCTTCTTGAGCTGGTCGACGATGACCTCGCCGGTGGCGGCCGTCGAGGTGGCGATCACGTACGTGCCGCTGAATCCGTTCGGCACCTTGGACTTCTTCAGCTCCGCCTTCGCCTTGGCGATGGAGTGCTCGTAGACGGGGATGCTGTCGAGCGCCTTCCCGACCTCTTCCTTGCTGCCCAGCGGCCGCATCAGCTCAGGGGCGATGAGGGTGTTCAGCGGGGCGCCCGCCCGGCCCTGCGTGGAGGCGATGACGTCCTTGCGGTTGATGGCGTACGCGGCCGCCCTGCGCACATGCACGTCGTCCCACGGCTGCTTCGTGGTCGGCATGCTGAAGAAGGTCGTCGCGCAGGTTGCCACTGTGGTGACGATGTTCTTGCCCGCGGTGGAGTTGAAGGCCTTCGGCGAGCCGACGCCCGGGGACAGGTCGATCTCGCCGGAGCGCAGCGCGAGGGCCATGCTGTTGTCGTTGGCGTACGACTTGACCGAGATCTTGTCGATGGCGGGCTTGCCGCCCCAGTAGTGCGGGTTGGCCGAGAGCTCCACGCCGCTGGTCGGGTTGAGGCTGTCGAACTTCCACGGGCCGGTGGCCACCAGGAGGGTGCCGGGCTGGCCGAAGTCCTTCTCGTGCTCCTGGTGGAACTTCTTCTGGAAGATGACCGACCAGAACATCGCGGGCGTGTACTTGAAGGAGGCGTCCGGCTGGGTGAGGGTGACGCGGACGGTGCGCTTGTCCGGCGCTTCGATGTGGTCGACGTTGGCGTAGTAGTGGCTGCGCCGGCTGCCCTGGGTGCGGTAGTAATCCCAGGAGAACTTGACGTCGGCGGAGGTGAGCGGCTTGCCGTCGGAGAACTTGACGCCCTTGCGCAGGGTGTACTCGTAGACCTTGGCGCTGGTCTGCTTCCAGCTGGTGGCCAGCCAGGGTTCGAGCTTCCCGTCGGGGCCGACCCGGAGCAGCGACTCCAGGCCAAGGGTGTTGGTGTAAAGGCCGGAGCCGATGCCCTTCTTGGGGTTCAGGGTGGGCACCTGGCCGAGGATGCCGACCTTGAGCAGCGGGATCCGCTGGTCCGAGACGGACTTGCCGGGGCCCACGGTCCGCTCCTTCACCGCGGCGCCCGCCTTGCCCGTGCCGGCGCCCGGTGAGTTGTCGGTGCAGGCCGCCGCCCCCAGGGCCACGGCACCGGCCACCGCCAGCGCCATCGGGCGCGACAACCGCCGCCTTGCTGGGCCGTTCACATCGGACTTCATGATGACTCCGGTTTCGTTGTGTTCCGGTAAGTCAGTCGAGCGCCAATGGCATGGGCCAGTATCATTGGGCCAACTTCCGGCCGTCAAGGGCCTAGTTGGAGGTATCTAAGTTACCCATTAATGATCTACTTGCCTGGGTCAAAGCAGATAGGTTGAAGGTCTCGGCGTACCATAGGCCGAACTGCGGAGCCGCGTTCGTAGAGGGAGAGCCGAGCCTTGGTCGACAACCTTCAGGTGAGCCGTCACTCGGACGTGCCCATCTTCCGTCAGATCGTCACCCAGCTGACATTCATGATCGAGTCGGGCGACCTCGAGCCCGGGCAGACCCTCCCGAGCGCCCGGCTGTTGGCCGACAATCTCCACATCAACCGCAATACGGTCGCCCGCGCCTACGCCGACCTGAGCGAGCTCGGCCTGGTGGAGAGCCACGGCCGCAGCGGTACGAGGGTGGTCGGGCCCGGCCCGGCGCAGGACACCTCGCCGGCCCGCGACCAGGCCCGGGCGGTGCTGGAGCAGGCCGCCAGGGAGTGCATCGAGCTCGGCCTGTCGGCGGCGGAGATCCAGTCGCTGGTGATGGGCCTGGCCATGCGCGCGGAGGAGAACCTCCTCAAGGTCTCGTTCATCGAGTGCAATGACGATCGCGCCAAGTACTTCGCCAGCGAGCTCGGCGGCCACCTCGGGCTGAAGGTCAAGCCGCTGGTCCTCGGCGCGTTCGTGCCCGAGGAGGAGCAGGCCGACCTCGTCCTCACCACGTTCTTCCACCTGGCGGAGGTGCGCGGCCTGTTCCGCAAGCTCAAGTCCGAGGTGGTCGCGATCGTCGTGGCGCCGCACGTACAGACCCTCGTGCAGATCGCCTCCGTGTCGAAGAAGCGCAAGGTCGGCATCTGGTACCGCACCGACGACCAGGCCCAGCTCGTCCAGGACTCGCTCACCCAGGCGGGCCTCAGCAACATAACGATCCTGCACGGCACCGAGGACGACGACCTGAAGGGCACCGAACTCGTCGTCATCCCGAGCGAGATGCCCGAGCTCAAGGCGAGCCTGGAGGACCGGGTCAAGGTGCTCGAGTTCGGGAACGTGCTGGACGCCGCGTCCATCCGCATGGTCGCCGAGGTGGTCAGCGACATGCAGGCCGCCAAGCGCGGCGGCGCGCAGGAGCCCGCATCCTGAGACGCGCTGGGCAAGGGTGCCGCCGCGTGTGACAATCCCTGCCATGCAGCAGCAGCTGATTATTAGCCGCCGCATGCAGGCACCGAGCTGACCGGGAAACACCCGGCCCTCACCGCCCGCATGCAGACCTCTCGCGCACCGCGAGGGGTCTTTTTCATTTCCGCCACCCAGGAAGACCAGGCTATGAACGACGAACCCTGCACCCTCACCGCCACCCTCCGGCACAGCCGCGGCGCCCTCAGCCGCATCACCGCCGTCCTGACCAGCCATGGCGTGCTCGCCCTCCGGTACTCGCTGACGGACGCCGGCCACGCCACCGCGGAAGTGCGGCTGCCGGGCGCCCACGCCGTCCGGGCGCGGGCCAAGCTGCTGCGGATGGTCGACGTGGTCGACGTCAGCTAAGCCCCCGCCCCATCGCCTCCCGCAGCAGGTCGTGGTCGAGGGCGTGCGCGGTCAGGCCGTCCCTGCCGGTCGTCGTGACCGCCCCGACCATGGCGTTCAGGATGGCCTCCTCGGTGCTGTCGATGACGGCGTCGAAGAGCAGGTCGATCACCGTGTCCCCCACCATCCGGACGGCGAACTCGTCCGCGGGCGCCGGGCCGAGCCGCACCGGCGCGAGCCCGTCGTTGCCCGTAGCGAAGGACAGCAGCAGATCCCCGCTGCTGTTCTCCCCCGTGCCGCCGGTCCGCCCGATCGCCAGCGCACCGCGCTGCGCGAGCCGCTCGCACTGATGCGGCAGCAGCGGCGCGTCGGTGGCGATGAGCACGATGATCGAGCCGCTCCCGGCGGCGGGCCGCCGGATCCCTTCGTACGGAGTCGGCACCACGTCGGCGGTGATGCGCTCCCCGACGGGCACGCCGTTCACCCGCAGCCGCCTCCGGCGCCCGTGGTTGGCCTGCACCAGCACGCCGACCGTGTAGCGGCCGCCCCCGTCGGCCGTCACCACCCGCGAGGCCGTGCCGATGCCGCCCTTGAACTCGTGGCAGATCATGCCCGTACCGCTGCCGACCGCCCCTTCGGGCACGGTCCCGCCCGCGAGCGCCTCGAAGGCGGCGTCCACATGCTCCTGCGTTACGTGCCTGCCGTTGATGTCGCTGAGGATGCCGTCGTACGTCTCCCCGACCACCGGCAGGTGGAAGTACAGCTCGTCGTCCCCGCGCTCGCGGTGCAGCCGGGCGACGATCGCATCGCGTACGACCCCGGCCGAGTGGGTGTTGGTGAGCCCGATAGGAGTGGTGAGCTGCCCGTTCTCGCGCACCCACGCCAGGCCGGTGAGCTCGCCGTTGCCGTTGAGGCGGTGCGAGCCGGCGAAGACGGGCGAGGCCCACACCCCCGGCCGCGGCTCGACGACCGTCACGCCCGTACGCACCGGCCCCCGCCCGACGTCCAGGGGCCCGTCGCCGGAGACGAGCGTGTGGTGCCCGACCCGGACTCCGGCGACGTCGGTGATCGCGTTGTACGGTCCGGTCGGCAGCTCGCCGATGGCGATGCCGAGGTCGCGGGACCTCACGCCTGGCCCACGTGGCGCGCGTTGGACTTGATGTAGTCGACCAGCTCACCCGTCGGAGTGCCAGGGCCGAAGACCGCGTGCACGCCGTAGCCGCTCAGGGTCTCGGCGTCCTCCGGCGGGACCGTGCCGCCGACCAGGAAGAGGACGTCCGTACGGTCATTGGCCTTCAGCAGCTCGCCGAGCTCCTTCGCGTACTCCAGATGCGCGCCGGAGAGGCTGGAGAGCCCCAGCACATCCGCGTCCTCCTGGACGACCGCGCGCAGGATCGACTCCGGGGTCTGGTAGATGCCGGTGTAGACGACCTCCATGCCCGAGTCCCTGAGCGCCCGGGCGACGACCTTGGCGCCGCGGTCGTGGCCGTCGAGCCCTGGCTTGGCGACGACGACCTTGAGCGGCGCCTCGGGCCGCCCGTCCGTAACTGACTGCATATCTCGCTCCGTTCACAACAGGTTCAGAAGACGGTCGACGGCTGGTGATGCCCCCAGGTGCCGCGCAGCACATCGCAGATCTCCCCGACGGTGGCGCGGGCCCGGACGGCGTCCTCGATCAGCGGCATGAGGTTGTGGTGCAGGTCGGGCGCCGCCTGCTCGATGGCGCGCAGCGCCGCGGTCACCCGGCGGTCCTCGCGGGAGCGCTTGACCTCGGCGAGGCGCTCCATCTGCCGCTCCATGACGCCGGGGATGGGGCGGTCGATCTCGAGGTCCTGGGTCTCGTTCTCGTCCACGAAGTCGTTCTGGCCGACGACGATGGCGTCGTTGCTCTCGACCGCGACCTGCTGCTCCCAGGCGGAGTCGGCGATGAGCTGGGCGGCGTAGCCGTTCTCGACGGCCTGGATCATGCCGCCCATGCCGTCGATCCGCTCGATGAGCTCGGTCGCGTCCTGCTCGATCTGGCTGGTCAGGGACTCGACGTAGTACGAGCCGCCGAGCGGGTCCACGACGTCGGCGGCGCCGGTCTCGTGGAGGATGATCTGCTGGGTGCGTACGGCGATCTTGATGGCGCTCTCGGACGGGATGGACAGCGCCTCGTCGAGGGAGTTGGTGTGCAGCGACTGGGTGCCGCCGAGGATCGCCGCCAGCGCCTGGATGGCGGTGCGGGCGACGTTGTTGATGGGCTGCTGGGCGGTGAGCGAGACCCCGGCCGTCTGGCAGTGGGCGCGCATCAGCCAGGACCTGGGGTCCTTGCAGCCGAGCCGCTCGCGGGTCAGCCGGGCCCACAGCCGCCGGGCCGCGCGGAGCTTCGCGGCCTCCTCGAAGAAGTTGTTGTGTACGTCCCAGAAGAAGGACACCCGCGGCGCCAGCCGGTCGGGGGCGATGCCGCGGGCGGCGGCGTGCTCCAGGTAGCAGAGGGCGTTGCTGATGGTCAGGCCGACCTCTTCGACGGCCGTCGCGCCCGCGTCGCGGATGTGGTAGCCGCAGACGTTGAGCGGGTTGAAGCGCGGCATGACGTCGGCACCGTACTCCATGGTGTCGACGACGAGCTCCACCGCGGGCAGCGGCGGGAAGATGAACTCGTTCTGGGCGATGTATTCCTTGAGGATGTCGTTCTGGGTGGTGCCGTTGAGGGCGTGCCCGGGGATGCCGCGCTCGTCGGCCACCACCCGGTACATGGCGAGGAGGATCGCCGCCGACGGGTTGATGGTCAGCGAGGTCGAGATCTGGTCGAGGGGGATGCCGTCGAAGAGCGCGTGCATGTCCACGACGGTGTCGATGGCGACGCCGATCCGGCCGACCTCGCGGCGGTAGACGTCGTGGTCGGAGTCGTAGCCCAGCAGCGTAGGCAGATCGAAGTCGGTGGACAGGCCGGTCTGGCCGGTCTTGAGCAGGTACTTGTAGCGGTTGTTGGTGTCCTCGGCCTGGCCGAAGCCGGCCACCTGGCGGATGGTCCAGGGGCGGCCGCGGTACATGGTGGCGTGCACGCCGCGGGTGTACGGGTATTCGCCCGGCAGTCCGATGTCCGCGGCCGGGTCGAGGCCGCGGAGGTCGGCGGGGGTGTAGATGTCCTTCACCTCGGCGCCGGAGAGGGTGGTGAATTCTTTGCGGCGGCGCGGGATCCGCTCGTAGTCCGCCGCCACCCGCTCGCGCTGCCAGGTCTGGACGCGCTCGTCCCAGCGCCTGGCCCCCTCGCTCATTGTGCCCATCGGCCCGCCGCCTCCTTCAGTATCCGGTTCACGGAGTTGTGCATGCTGTCCTGCGAGTCCAGGTCCAGGGCGCCCGCGACGTCGCCGACCCAGGCCTCCGCCACAAGGGAGGCGTCCGCGCCCCACTTCTCCAGCCGCAGCCGCTGGAGCTCGCCGCTGGAGCTGAGCTCCTGCCAGCGCTCCAGCAGTCCCTCGCGCAGCTTGTCGACGCCCTCCCCCTCGGTCGCGACGGTCAGGTGGACGGCGTCCGCGCGGCCGGCGGCCAGCCGCAGATGCCGGGCGGTCTCGCGGGCGCCCGGCCGGTCGGCCATGTTCACCACGAAGGCGTCGGCGACCTCCATCAGGCCCGCCTTGATGGTCTGCACGGCATCGCCGAGGCCCGGCACGGTGACCAGCAGCACGGTGTCGGCGACGTCGACGATGGCCACCTCGGTCTGCCCGGCGCCGACGGTCTCGATGAGGACGACGTCGAAGAGCCCGGAGAGCTCCAGGAGCCGCGCGATGTTACGGGTCGCCGACGCCACCGCGCCGTGCGAGCCGCGGCTGGCGAGGCTGCGTACGAACACCTCGGGGCGGCCGCTGAGATGGGTCTCCATCCGCAGCCGGTCGCCGAGCACCGCGCCGCCGGTGAGCGGGCTGGACGGGTCGATGGCCAGCACGGCGACGCGCAGCCCGGCGTCGGCGTACGACTCGATCAGCCGGCCGGTGAGCGTGGACTTGCCGGCGCCCGGCGGGCCGGTGACCCCGACGATGTGGCAGGGCTGCGCGGCGCGCGGGACGGTGACCTCCCACGGCGGGCTGTTCTCGACCTGCGTGACCGCGCGGGCGAGCGGACCCCACAGGCCCTGCCTGCCCTTCGCGGCCACGGCGGCGATGTCATCAAGCTCGAACAAGGCTGATCTTCCCGTCGACGATCATCCGGCGGACGGCGTCCTTGGCGGTCTTGCCGATGCCGGTGGTGGGAAAGGAATCGATGAGTCCGGCCCCGGTCGGCCGCTTGAAGCCGGCCAGCCGGGACCTGCAGTGGTCGAGCAGCGCGGCGGAGGTGACGGCCCGTCCCGGCCGCGGCACGGCCACCACGACGGGCGTCTCACCCCAGCGGGCGCTGGGGATCCCGACGACCACGACCCGCTCGACCGCCGGATGCGCGGCCGCGACCGCCTCTATCTCCGCCGGGGCGATGTTGATACCGCCGGAGATGATGATGTCCTTGCTGCGCCCGGTCAGAAAGACCATCCCGCGCTCGTCGATCCGGCCCAGGTCGCCGGTGCGCATGGAGCCGTCGGGGGCGAGGGCGGCCTTGGTCGCGGCGACGTCGTCGTAATAGCCGCGCATGCGGGCCGGGCCACCGCCGAGCAGCTCGCCGCTGCCGTACGCGGCCGCCGAACCGTCGCCGTGCTCGACGGTCAGCGCGGAGGTGGCGAACGGCCGCCCCACGGTGGTCGGTTCGGCCCGCAGCAGCTGGTGGGGCGCCGCGGTCAGCGTCAGCACCTCGGTCATGCCGTAGAACTGATTCATCTCCACCCCCGGCAGCTCCTCCCACCAGCGGCGCAGCAGCGGCCCCGGCATGACCTCCGACGCGAACATCACCCAGCGCAGCCGGGCGAGCTTGTGCGGCGGGGCATGCTCGATGAGCCGGCTGAGGATGGTCGGCACCGCGTCGAAGGTGGTCGCCCTGGTGCAGGCATCGGCCACCCGCTCTATGTCGAATCCGGGCAGGATCTCGACGGCACCGCCGGTGCACAGCATCGGCAGCACCTGCTCCGGTATGCAGGCGTACAGCGGCAGGAAGACGAGGCCGCGCTCGCCCTGCCCGAACGGGAACACCGACGCCAGCTGCAACGGGCCGTGCAGCAGGGTGCCGTGGCTGTGCACGACGCCCTTCGGCCGGCCGGTGGAGCCGCTCGTAGGCACGATGGCGCAGGTGGAACTGGCGCCGAGAAAGGGGAGCCGGCCGCCGCCGGGCGCCTCTTCGGCCGCTCCTTTCATGGGCAGCACGGGAATGGCCGCGGCGGCGAATTCGTCCCGTACGGCCGCGTCCACCCGGCCGACGAAGACGGCGCGGGCGTCGAAGGAGGTGAGCTGGTCCCTGATCGAGGCGGCGTCGAGCAGGTGGCTGACGGGGACGACCGCGCCGCCGGCCCGCAGGATGCCGAAGTAGTTGACGACATAGTCCCGTTCATTGGCGCCGACGAGTCCCACCGCCTGCCCGGGCGTCAGCCCCATGGCGAGCAGCCGGCGGGCGACGGCGGCCGACCGTTCCCAGAACTCCCGGTAGCTCCACGTGGAGCCCTCGCTGATCAGCGCCGGATGGCCCGGGTGGGCACGGACGACCGCGCCCACCCACGAGACGACGGAGCCCAGGCGTCCGGCCACGTCAGGCGGTCCCGGCGGGGCGGTTGTTGGCCCCCACCACGATGGTGGCGACGGCGGTGGCCGCGAGCACGGGGGCGTCGAGCGCGATCCGCGCGCCCTTGTCGTCGACGGCGAGCACCTTGTAGATCCGCGCCTCGATCCGCCGGCTGCTCCGCCCTCGCCCGACCACCCTGGCCAGCCCCTCGACGAAGTCCCCGGCCCGCAGCGGCGCGGTGAACTCCACCGATTCGTACGCGGCGCACAGCCCCTCATCTCCCCCTTCCCGCAGGGCGAGTTCGGTCTCCAGGTCGGCGAAGATCTCCATCGCCTTGGACCCGGGCACGAGGTTCCCCGCGTACCTGGCGTCTCCGGGTGCCAGCCGCAGCCGGATCATCGCTTCGTCATCAGCGGACCTCACGTCAAACATGCGGATGTCCCTCTCCGTGTGGCGGGCGGACGAACGCGTCACAAGTGAGGGTAGAGCACCTAGCCATATCTGGTTAGGTCTAATGAATAACTTTTTTGCCTAGCTGGCTAGCGCGTTGGGGTGGTCCGGTGGTGCGCGGCGTGATGGGCGGCCAGGACGTCGCCGCCGAAGTCGGTCTCCGGGTCCCGCCACGCGGAGTGGGCGTGGTTGACGCCGCGCTGGGTGTTGGTGAATTCGATGAGCAGCCGCGGGCCTTGCAGGCGGTAGTAGTGCGGCTCGCCCGGGGTCGTGGAGCCGGCCCAGGCGAGGTGCACGGCGTCGAGCGCCGCCGGGTCGTCGTAGCGGGGCAGCGGGGATACGCCGTCCGGGACGCGGTCGAGGTATGCGCCGAGCAGTGCGCGCAACAACTCACGCTGCGCGGCGTCGAGTTCGCCGCCTGCCACGCCCTTGGGCTGCGCGCTGAGGGCCAGCGCCCGCTGGTTCGCGCCGTCGAACCCCGTGGCCGGGCGCTCCGCACGCTCCGGGACATACGGGCCGGGGCGCCAGAGCTCGTGGCGGTACACCACCCGGTCGTCGACTCGGGTGCTGTTGCCCGCCACGATGTCGTTCGGAGCGCGGCCCAGCAGCACCGCCCGCGCGGCGGACTCCGGGCGCAGCGAGCGGACCAGCTCGCGGGCCAGGTCCTCGGCCGTGCCGAGCGGTCGCAGCGACGCGCCGCCCAGCAGCGGCGAGACGGCCGGGTCGGCGCCGAGGAAGCAGGGCGTGGAGGCGGCGACAAGCCCGTCCACCACGAGGTAGTTGACCGAGACGTGGTGCCCGCCGAACCGCCAGCCCCACGGCCGCACCCCACCCGGCTCGCCGAAGACCCGCAGGTAGTACATGCCCGGGTCACGGGTCCGCTCCCGCCCCCAGTTCGCCGAGAAGCCCTCGACGCGGTCGAGTACGTTCTCAAGCCCGAGGACGGTAGCGACGGTGTTGTACCCGGCTTCGGACAGCCCGCTGGCGAGCAGCCCCATCACGAGGCGGTGCTGGGCGGGTTGCTGCTGGTGGAAGGTGAGGCCGCCGTGGTCGGTGGGCGTGTAGAACCAGCGGGTGCGCTCGGCCTCGCCCACGCCGTCCGCACCCGTACCGTCCGCACCCGTACCGTCGGCGCCCGGCGGCGGCCCGACACCCAGCGTGCGCTGGGCCGCATCCAGCGAGTCGAGCCACGCCTGGGCAGCCGCGGCCATCCGGCTCGCGACCTGGCGGCTGAGATCCTCCGTCATGCCGCACTCACCCCGAGGAACTCCCGCGCCCAGCCGGCCGTCCGGCCCGCGAACTCCACCGCGATCCCGTGCCGCCCGCCCTCGATCGAGCGGAGCTCGGCCTTCGGCATCTGCCGCTCCATCAGGACGGCACCGGCGTACGGCGCCAGCCGATCCGCCGTGCCATGCACGATCAGGGTGGGTACGGAGATCTCCCCCAGCCGCTCCCGGATCTCGTGCTGCCGGGCGACGGCGTGGCGGCGGGCGCTCTGCCCGGGATCGCGGGCGGTGAGCGTCTGGGCGGGCCGGGCCGCCCGCATCGCGGCCTGGCCGTCCCGCGTGAAGAAGAAGTCCGCGGCCGCGTGCTGCCGGTCCTCGTGGGACATGTCCAGCAGTTCATTGATGGCCGCGCTGCTCATCGCGAAGCTCGGCGTGGTCGCGACCAGGACGAGGGAGGCGATCCGCCGGGGATGCCGGAGCGCGGCGTGCTGCGCGACGGCGCCGCCGAAGGATGTGCCCAGCACATGCGCGCTGTCGAGCCCCAGCGCATCGAGCAGGGCGACGAGGTCATCGGCGAGGTCGGCCATCGTGTACGGGGCCGGCGGGTTCACGGTGATCCCCGAATCGCGCTGGTCGTAGGAGATCGCCCGTATCCGTGCGCCGAGGTGCGCACGCAGGGCCGCGAACTGGGTGCGGTCGCTCTCGCCGCCATGGACGAGCACGAGCGGCACCCCGGCGCCGCCGTCATCTATGCACCCGACGTCGAGCTCACCTGCCCGGACGGTGGTTCCCATTGCAGACTCCCTTGTCGCCGCTGACACAGAGATGCTCATGCGAATTGAGAGGACCGTATCACTTAACCTGCTCGCGCCCACCCGCGTACGGCACCGCGATATGCCTCCGTCAGCCGGGTGATGACCTCGCGCCGGGACAGCTCCGTCTGCTGCAGCAGGTCCTGGATCTCCCGCGGATCGAAGAGCATGTTCGCGAGGAACAGCGCGTACTCGCTCATCTCCTCCGCGACCCCGAGGTCCTCGAGCAGCCCTCGCACCGGCCGGCCCCACGCGTCCCGTACGGCGATCATGATCTCGTTGCCGCTGTGCAGCCGCTCCAGATACCCGCGCCGGGACCTCAGCTGCACCAGCGCCGGGCCGTGCTCGGCGAGCAGGTCCACCCACTTGTCCACGACGGCGTCGAAGAGCGGCCGTCCTTCGGCGGTCGACGCCGCGCTGTAGTCGCGGAGTTCCTCGACGACGCTGAGCACGTAGGCGGCGAGCGCGTCGTCCATCGTGGAGAAGTAGCGGTAGGCGGTGGCCGGGCCGATCTCCGCGCGGGCCGCGACGGCCTGCATGGTGAGCTGGTCGGGCGCCTCCCGGGCGAGCTCGCCGACGGCCTCGAGGAGGCGCCGGCGGTTGCGGCGGGTGTCGCTGCGCAGCTTGCGCGCCCCCTCCGGGGCCGCCTGCTGATCAGTCACGGGCCTCCTCCGCCCTCGTCGAAGTGCAGGCGCAGGATATCTCCTGCGTGCCGCGCGCTCAGCATGCCGCGGCGCCGAGGTGGCGGACGATGCGGGCCAGCCCGGTCCGCAGGTCGCCCTCGGCGGCGGCGAACGAGATCCGGATGTGCCCCTCCCCCGAGGGCCCGTACTCGGCGCCGGCCCTGACCAGCACCCCGCGGTCGGCGAGTTCTCGGGCGACCGCGGCGGAGGGCAGGCCGGAGTCGTAGCGGAGGAATCCGTAGAACGCCCCCTCCGGCGGCACAAGATGCAGGCCGGGCACGCCGGCCAGCTGCCCGACCACGAGCTCGCGGCGCCGCCCGTACCGCTCGGCCATGGCGTCGACGACGCCGTCCGGGAGGTCGAGGGCGGCCAGGGCCGCGTGCTGGACGGCCGTGTTCAGCGATCCGCCGTACGTCCGGTGCACCTGCGCCGCCGCGTCCACCACCTCGCGCGGCCCGGTCAGCCAGCCCACCCGCCAGCCGGTCATCGCGTACGTCTTGGAGAAGGTCTGCACGTACACCGTCCGGTCGCGCAGCGATTCGATCTCCAGGGCGGAGGTCAGCTCATGGCCTGGATAGACCAGCCGGTGGTACGCCTCGTCGCTGACGACCAGGGTGCCGGAGCCGTCGAGGAGCTTGCCGAGGGCTTTGAGCTCGTGGTCGGTGTGGACGATGCCGGTCGGGTTCGACGGGTTCGAGAAGATCATCATGGCCGCGCCGGGCAGCGCGGCGGCCAGCGCGTCCAGGTCCCAGTGCAGGTCGGGGGCGAGCGGGACGAAGTCCACGGTGCCTCCGGCGAGGACGACCAGGTCGGCGTACAGCGAGTAGGCGGGCTCCGGGATGACGACGCGGTCGCCGGGGCCGATCATCGCCTGCACGACGGCCGCGAGGGCGGCGGTGGCGCCGTGGGTGACCAGGATGTCGTCGGCGGTCCAGGTCCGCCCGGGGTGCGCGGGGAGCCGCGATGCGAGGGCGGCGCGCAGCTCCGGCAGGCCTTTCTGGTCGGCGTAGTGAGTGTGCCCGGCGCGCAGGGCGGCCACGGCGGCCTCGATCACGGGCGGCGGGGTCGGAAGGTCCGGCTCGCCCATGGCGAGGGATACGGATCCGGGCGGGGCTGGGGCGAGGGCTGGGCGCCGCGAGAGGCGGCGCAGCTCCGCGAGCCGGAAGGCGGGCGGCGGAGCGGTCATCGGGCCGCGGCCGCATCGCCGGAGCGCCCCGCGCCCGCCTCGCCGGGGCCCGTCGCCGCCACATCACCCGAGCGCGCCGCACCCTCGGCCCGCGCGGCCAGGATGCGCCGCCGTAGCGCCTCCTCCTTCTCGCCGATCCCGTCGACCGCGGCCACGACCTCTCCTACCCGCTGCCGCGGCACCACCACGACCCCGTCGGCGTCCGCGACCAGCACGTCGCCCGCCGCCACCACCAGGCCGCCGACCGCCACCGGAGCGCCGATGGTTCCGGGCCCGTCCTTGAACGGACCGGCAGGCGTGATCGCCCGCGCATAGACGGCCAGGCCCATCTCGGACAGCGCCTGCACATCACGTACGGCACCGTCGACCACCGCCCCCACCACCCCGGCATTCACCATGATCTCGCCGATGAGATCGCCGATCAGCGCCCGCGTGATGTCCCCGTGCCCGTTGACCACCAGAACGTCGCCCGGCCGCGCTTCGTCGAGCGCCCGATGGATGGCCAGGTTGTCGCCGGACCGTACGTCCACCGTCAGCGCATTGCCCAGCAGCGCGGCGCGCTCGGTGCACAGACGTATGCCGCCATCCATGACCGTCATGCGCTGCAGCGCATCACCGACGTTCGCCGCCGGCGCCTCCCCGAGCCGGCTCGTCTCCGCCGCCGCCACCCGGTCCCAGCCCGGCGCGACGAACACGCTGTCCGTCTCCGCAGCTATGAACATAATGAGTCTCCACTCTTAAGTGAGGTACTCTTCTCAGATACGACGACCATAGCCGCTCAGCGCGCACCCGAGCCACCCCCTACCGCGGTATCACCGCGGACTTAGCTCCCCAGCGTGACGCCGCGCCCGCCACCGCCTTCTTACGTTCCTCTCTGTCACCACGGACGAGACAGCGGGAGACCTGCGATGAAGACCCTCACGAAGCTCACGGAGCTCACCGCGAAGATCGACGGCAGGACCCCCGCCCACCGCGACCGCGCCATCGACGGCCTGCGCGCCCTCGCGCTCCTCGCCGTCCCGACCGGCCACTGGCTCCTCGGCGGCTTCACCCTCGACACCGGCGGCGGGCTGCACAACGCCAGCCCGCTGTCGAGCTTCGCCGCGCTCGCGCCCGCCAGCTGGTTCCTCCAGCTGCTGGGCATCTTCTTCCTGGTCGGCGGCTACTCCTCGTATCTCTCCTACCAGCGCCGCACGGGCTCCACGCGCCAATGGATCGCGGGCCGCCTCAAACGCCTGGGCCGCCCGGTCCTCGGCGTCACCGCCATCTGGGCGCTGCTCATTCCCCTGCTGCATTACGGCTTCGACGTCCCGGCCGCCACCCTCCACACCGCGTCGACGCTGGTCGTCCAGCCCCTGTGGTTCGTCGGCGTCTACGCCGTGATCACGGCCCTCACCCCATACTGCATCCGGGCCTCACGCCGCCTGGGCTTCCGGGCCGCGATCCCGCTGCTCGGCTCCGTCGCCGTCGTCGACTTCCTCCGTTACGGGCCGTACGCCGACGCCATGCCGTCCTGGCTGAGCCTGCTCAATCTACTGCCGGGCTGGATGTTCGCGTACCAGCTGGGCGTCTCCTGGGCCGGCAAGCGGCTCGGCCGCCGCGAGGCGTGGCTGCTGCTCGTGGGCGGTGTGGCGCTGTTCGCCACGCTGCTGCTCGCCTTCCACTATCCGACGTCGATGGTGGGCGTCCCGGGCGAGGCCCGTACGAACTCCCACCCGCCGTCCCTGCTCGTGCTCGCCCTGGCGGCCGCCCAGTCCGGCGCCGCGATCCTGCTCCGCGACAAGCTCGCGCGGCTCCTCAAGCGCCCCGCGCTCTGGGCCCCGGTCGTGGTCATCAACCTCTCGGCGATGACCATCCTCTGCTGGCACCAGACGGCGATGCTCGCCGCCGCCGTCCCGGCCTCGCATCTCGGTCACATCCCAGGACTCACCACCGCGCCCGACGGGGCCGGGTGGGTCCTGGCGCGGCTGGCCTGGATGCCGCTCTTCGCGGGCCTGCTCGTGGTGATCACGAAGTTCGCCCAGCCCCTGGAGACCCCGTGGGTGCGTACGGGCACGGCCCGCCGCACGGCGGCCGGCGTCCTCGCGGCGGGCTTCGCCTCCTTCGCACTGGCGGCGTGAGCGATGAACCACCACGACCCCGCCGCCATCACCCTCCACCGACCCCAGGAGCACCACACCGTGACGCAAGCCCCACCGGCCACGGGGAGCGAATTCGCGCCCCTGCTGCGCGACATCAAGGCTCGGGGGCTGCTCGACCGACGCCCCCGCTGGTACGCCCGCACCATCGCGGTCAACGCCCTCAGCCTCGCCGCCGTCATCGCCGCCATGGCGCTCATCGGCGGCTCCTGGTGGGTGCTCGCGCTCGCCCCCGTACTCGCCGTCCTGTCCGCCCTCACCGCCTTCATCGGCCACGACGCGGGCCACGCCCAGATCACCGGCGACCGCGCCACCAGCCGCCGCATCGGCCTCATCCACGGCAATCTCCTGCTCGGCATGAGCTACGCCTGGTGGAACGACAAGCACAACCGCCACCACGCCAACCCCAACCACATCGACAAGGACCCCGACGTAGCCGCCGACGTCCTCGTCTTCACCAGCAAGCAGGCCGCCACCCGCACCGGCTTCCGCGGCTGGCTCACCCGCCACCAGGCGTGGCTCTTCTTCCCGCTCACCCTCCTCGAAGGCCTCGCCCTCAAGGTCTACGGCTTCCAGCACCTCCGCCGGCAGACCGGCCGCGAGCGCCTGGTGGACGGCGCGCTCCTCATCGCCCACGTCATCGGCTACGCCACCCTCCTCCTGGCGACCATGCCGCTCACCCACGCGCTCGTCTTCGCCGCGCTCCATCAGGCCCTCTTCGGGCTGCACTTGGGCATGGCCTTCGCCCCCAACCACAAGGGGATGGACATGCCGGACCCGGACGGCGACGAGAAGTGGGGGCACCTGCGCCGCCAGGTCCTGACCTCGCGCAATGTCCGCGGCAGCGTCCTCACCGACTGGTTCCTCGGCGGCCTCAACTACCAGATCGAGCACCACCTGTTCCCCAGCATGCCCCGCCCCCACCTCAGGCGCGCCCAGCGCGCGGTCCGGGACCACTGCCGTGACCTCGGCATCCCGTACGCGGAGACCGGGCTCATCGACTCCTACCGGCAGGCCCTGCGGCACATGAACGAAGTCGGCGAGCCGCTGCGACTGGACATCTGATGATCTCCGTCGAGGACGAACGCCGCCGCGCGCTGCTCGCGGGAGCCTCCCGCCGGTGGGTACGGGTGCTGCCGTGGGGCCTGGCCTTCGTGCTGACCGTCGCCCTGCTGCCCACCACCATCCAGGTGCTCAGCGTCGAGTACGGCCTGAACGCCGTCGCCGCCAGCGCCCTGGCCGTCGCCCAGGCCGCGCCGCTGCTGCTCGCCGTCGTCCGCCCGCTGCAGGCCTGGTACGTCATCTTCGCCGCGGACATCGCCGGGGCGATCGCCCTGCTCGGCGTCGACTTCGACGCCCGGCACCTCTGGCCCTTCCCGGTCATGGCGATTGTCGGATACGTCGGCCTCTGCCTCGCCCTCGGCCTGCGCGAGTCGCGCCGGACGCTGGTGCTGGTGTGGCTGGCGACGGCCGCCGCGAACGTCGGTCTCGGCTTCGCCGCGCCCAACGGCTGGAACGCCAAGAACGCCCTCCTCACCATCCTCGGCGGCGTCGCCCTCCTCCTCGGCGCCGCCCTCCGCGAGCGATACGAGGCCCAGCGCCGGCTCGCCGTACAGGAGTCGATCAGCGAGGCCGAGCGCGGCCGCCGGACGCTGCTGGAGGAGCGCGCCCGCATCGCGCGCGAGCTGCACGACGTGGTGGCGCACCACATGTCCGTCATCACCGTGCAGGCGGGCACGGTGGCGTATCGCCACGACGACGTGCCGCCGGACATGAAGGACGAGTTCACGTCCATTGCGACGACCGCGCGCGAGTCGCTCGGCGAGATGCGGCGGCTCCTCGGCGTGCTGCGGAACGAGGAGGCGCACGGCGACCTCGCCCCGCAGCCGGACCTGACGCGGATCTGGCAGCTGGCGGAGGCGACGGTGCGGGCGGGCGTGCCGGTGGAGTTCACGCCGTGCGACGCCGAGGTGCCGGAGGCGGTGGGGCTGTCCGCGTACCGGATCGTCCAGGAGGCCCTGGCCAATGTCGTACGGCACGCGCCCGGCGCCTCGACGCGGGTGTCGGTGGCGGCGGACGGCGAGCGGCTCACCGTCCTCGTCGTGAACGGCCCGGCGCCGCAGCCGCCCGACGCGCCGCTCGAGGAGGGCGGCACCGGGCATGGCCTCGTCGGCATGCGCGAGCGGGTGCGGCTCGCCGATGGATCGCTCGATGTGGGGCCGCTGCCGGACGGCGGCTTCCAGGTGCGTGCCCAATTCCCCCTGACTGAAGAGGACTTCACGTGACCACACGTGTCATCGTCGTCGACGACCAGGCCATGGTGCGGGCGGGCTTCGTCTCGCTGCTCGCCGCCCAGAGCGATATCGACGTGGTGGGAGAGGCACCCGACGGCGCGCAGGGCGTCGAGCTGAGCCGGCGCACGCATCCGGACATCGTGCTGATGGACGTCCGGATGCCGGAGATGGACGGCCTGGAGGCCACCCGCCGCCTGCTCGCTCCACCGCCGGGGGTCACGCACCGGCCGCGCGTCCTGATGCTGACGACCTTCGACGTCGACGACTACGTCTACGCGGCGCTGCGGGCGGGCGCGAGCGGCTTCCTGCTCAAGGACGCGCCACCGGACGACCTCGTCGCGGGGGTACGGGTCGTCGCCTCCGGCGAGGCGCTGCTGGCGCCCTCGGTGACCCGCCGCCTCATCGCGGACTTCGCATCCCGCCGCCCCACCGCGGGCGGCAAGCCCGCCCAGCGGCTCAAGGCGCTGACGGAACGCGAGACAGAGGTCCTCACGCTGGTGGCCCGCGGCCGGTCTAACACGGAGATCGCGGCGATCCTGGTGCTCGCCGAGCAGACGGTGAAAACGCACGTCAGCCGCGTCCTCACCAAGCTCGACCTGCGCGACCGCGCCCAGGCGGTGGTCTTCGCGTACGAGTCGGGGCTGGTGACCGCGGGCGAGTAGCACTCGGCCCGCCCGCCCCCTACCGGGGTACCCCCTCCAGCTTGGCTCCGCGGTATGACGACCGGCCCGCAGCCGTCCCCGCACTCTCTACCCGTCACACCGAGAAGATCGTGAGAGGGCAGGACATGAGGCTACGTAAAGGCAAGCGGCAGCAGGCGGACGACCGGCGGGAGGCCCCGGTACAGGCCCCCACCCAGGCCCCCGCCACCGCGTCCGGACTCGCCGTCGAGCTGAGCGGTGTCCGGCGCACGTACGGCCGCGGGGGCGGCACGGTGCACGCCCTCGCCGGCATCGACCTCGCCCTCCCCCGCGGCACCTTCACCGCGGTCATGGGCCCGTCCGGCTCCGGGAAGTCCACCTTCCTGCAGTGCGCGGCCGGGCTCGACCGGCCCACCGCCGGGTCCGTACGCCTCGGCGGCACCGAGATCACCGGGATGAGCGAGAACGAGCTCACCGAGCTCCGCCGCAGCCGCCTGGGCTTCGTCTTCCAGGCCTTCAACCTGCTGCCGTCGCTGACCGTGGAGCAGAACGTGCTGCTCCCGATGCGCCTCGCCGGGCAGCGGCAGGACCGCCGCCGCGCCGCCGGAGTGCTCGCCCAGGTGGGGCTCGCCGACAAGGCGCACCGCCGCCCCGGCGAGCTCTCCGGCGGCCAGCAGCAGCGCGTGGCCGTCGCCCGCGCCCTGGTCACCACCCCGGACGTGATCTTCGCCGACGAGCCCACCGGCGCCCTCGACACCGGCACCGCCACCGAGGTCCTCGGCCTGCTCCGGCACGCGGTGGACACCCTCGGCGCCACCGTCGTCATGGTCACCCACGACCCCTCCGCCGCCGCCTGGGCCGACCGCGTGCTCTTCCTCGCCGACGGCACCTTCGCCGGCGGCCTGGAGCGCGCCACCGCGGACCAGATCGCCGCGCGGATGACCGCGCTCACGTCCCGTACCGGCGCGATGGCGGGTGTCGCGGCATGATGCTGAAGCCGAATGGGCTGGCCCGCGCGGCCGTCCGCTTCAAGCCCGCCTCCTTCGCGGGCACCTTCGTCGCGCTGATGATGTCGGCGCTGATCGTCACCGCCTGCGGCATCCTCCTGGAGACGGGGCTGCGGGCCTCGGTTCCGGCGGAGCGTTACGACAAGGCGCCGGTCGTCGCGGCCGCCGACCAGTCCGCGCGGCTCGTCGCCGACTCCGTCGACGGCCCCGAGGAGACCTCCTTCCCGCTGCCGGACACCGCTCGCGTCGACACGGGCCTCGCGGCGAAGGCCGCGGGGGCCCCGGGCGCCCAGGCCGCGGTGCCGGACTTCACCTTCCCGGTACGGGCCGCCGGCGCGGCCGTCACCGGCCACGGCTGGGGCTCGCACGCCTTCACCGGCACCAAGCTGTCCGCGGGCTCCGCCCCGGCGGCCGGCGAGGTGGTGCTCGACTCCGGCGCGGCCCGTACCGCGAAGGCCGCCGTCGGCGACACCGTCACGCTCGAAACCGCCTCGGGACCCGCCGACTTCCGGGTGTCAGGCCTGGCCAAGGCCGGCGCCGGAGACACCGCCGACGGCGCCAAGCCCACGGCCTGGTTCGCCGACGCCCAGTCCGCCACGCTCGCCGGGCACCCCGGCAAGGCCGACGCCATCGCCGTGCTGGCGAAGCCCGGCACCGACACCGATGCCCTCGCCGCCTCCGTGGAGAAGGCCCTCGGCAGCAGCGTCAACGTCCACACCGGCGACGGCCGCGGCGAGGCCGAGGACCACGGCCTGATGTACGCCAAGGAGACGCTCACCTCCCTCGGCGGCCCCTTCGGCGGCATCGCCACCCTGGTCGCCGTCTTCACCGCGGCCGGCACGGTCGCGCTGTCCGTCGGCCAGCGCAGCCGCGAGTTCGCGCTGCTGCGCGCCATCGGCGCCACCCCGCGACAGATCCGCCGCGCGGTCGCGTCCGAGGCGCTGCTCGTCGCGCCGCTTGCCGGGCTGCTCGGGTCGCTGCCGGGGATCGGGCTCGCGCACTGGTGGTTCGGGCAGCTGCAGGACCGGGGCGCCATCCCGGAGGCGGTCGGGCTGCACGTGTCGGGGCTCCCGATGCTCGCAGCGATCGTGGTCGGGCTGCTCACGGCGCTCGGCGCGGGCGCGATCGCCGGGCGCAGGCCCGCGAAGATCAAGCCGGGGCAGGCGCTCAACGAGGCCTCGGTGGAGCGGCTGCGGCCCGGCATCGTCCGTACGGTCCTGGGCCTCGGCGCCCTGGGCGGCGGCGCGACCCTCGCCGGGGTCGCCGCGTCCGCGGGCGGTGACAACGCGGCCAATGCCTCGCTCGGCGTGATCATGCTCTTCATGCTGGCCATCGCCCTGCTCGGCCCGCTGGTGGCCCGGCTGTGCGCGACCCTCTTCGGCACGCTGCTGCGCAGCGGCGGCGCCTCGGCGTCGCTGGCGGCGGCCAACTCCCGTACCAACTCCCGCCGCCTCGCCTCCGCGATCACCCCGATCGTGCTGGCCATGGCCTTCGCCTCGACGTTGGTCTTCATGCACACGAGCGAGAGCAAGGTCGCCTCGGAGCAGCTCCGCGACGGCATCACGGCGGACCACGTCGTCACGGGCGGCCCGGCGGGCCTGTCCGGCGACGCGGCGGAGCGGGCTGCCCACGCGCCCGGCGTCGAGGCGGCCGTGAGCATGCAGGACGCGCAGGTGCTGGTGCCCGTGCACGGCGGCGGCGAGGTGTCCCTGCAGGCCACGCCGACCCAGGCCATCTCGGGCTCCGGCGCCCAACTCGCCAAGGTGCAGGACCTGGACGTACGCGACGGCGACCTGGACCGCGTAGGCCCGGGCCGGATCGCCATCGACAAGACCCTCGCCAACGGCGCGAAGGTCAAGGTCGGCGACAAGCTGCCGATCTATCTCCCGGACGGCACCAAGGCCCGCCCAGAGGTCGTGTCGGTGTACGGCCGCGGCCTGGGCCTGCCCGCGGTGACCATGGACCAGGCCTCGCTGGCCGGGCACGTCACATCGGGCTTCGACAGCACACTGCTGGTACGCGGCGGCGACGCGAAGTCGCTGACCGGGCTCGGCCTCGGCGAGGTCTCCGACGCCTCCGGCTATGTCGCCGCGCAGAACACCGACCGCGAGCTCGGCGCCTGGTCCAACTACGTGATGGCCGCGATCCTCGGCGGCTTCGCCGCCGTCGCCGCGGTCAACACCCTCGTGATGACGGTCCTCGACCGCCGCCGCGAGCTGACCACGCTCCGCCTCGTCGGCTCCACCCGCCGCCAGGTCCTGCGGATGCTCCGCTGGGAAAGCCTCCTGGTCTCCGCGGCAGGCGTGGTCCTCGGCACCACCATCGCCATGATCACGCTGACGCCGATGATGCGCGGCCTGACGGGCGAGTCCCCGCACATCCCGCCGCTCCTGTACGGCACCTTCACCGCCACCGCGGTAGGCCTCGGCCTCCTCGCCGTAACCCTGCCTGCCCGCGCGGCACTACGCGAGAGGAAGGCATGACCGACATCGATGAAGCCGGATTGCACACAAAGTGGAACGCGCGGCTGATAGGCCTGGTCGCCGTCCTTTCCCTGGTGAATTTCGTCGTCGACTCGGCCATCACCGCGCCGCTGGTCGTACTGCCGGAGATGCTCGACCACTTCGGGACCAGTCAGCCCGCATGGCTCAACGCCACGGCGATGCTGGCGGGGGTGGTGTGGGCTCCGCTGCTCGGAAAGGCCGCGGATAAGCACGGAAAGCGCAAGGTGCTCGTGCTGACCTTGCTCCTCAGCTGCGCGGGCGCGCTTTTGTGCGCGGTGGCGCCCAGCCTGTGGCTCTTCGTGCCGGGGCGGATGCTGCAAGGGGCGGCGCTGGCCGCGATGTTCCTGTCCGTCGCGATCGTACGGAGCGCCTGCGCGCCCCGCATCGGAATGATCGTCGTGGGCATCGTGACCTCGGGCTCCGCGGTGCTCAATATCGCGTCCCGGTTCTTCATCGAGAAGCTGGCCAAGGAGTTCGGCTTTCAGATCCTGTTCCTGATCTCGGCCGTCGTAGCGGTCGCGATGGCCGTCTGCGTCCGCAAGGTCGTTCCCGAATCGCCGGTGGTCAAGACTCCAAGCAGCAGCCGGGCCGGCGGTGGCCTCAGGAATCTCGGGCGGCCTTTGGTGCTCACCCTCCTCGTGATCTTCCTCGCCGCCGGTTCGTACCAGAGCATGCTGCAGCTCATCCCGCTCATCGGCGACGTCTCGGCGGGCCAGGATCTCGGGTACGGGCTGGCCGACCAGGGCTCGGTGGCGCTGCTGCTCGCGGCGCCGGGGATCGGGGTCACGCTCGGCGGTCCGGCAGCCGGATGGCTGGCCGCGCGCATCGGACCGGCGCCGACGCTGGCCGGGGCGGTCGCGCTCGGGACGGTGGGCACGATCGGCATGTTCCTCGGGGCCTCCGAGCTGGCCGCCGCGCTCTGCTTCGCTTTCCTGCTGGGGATCACGGCGGGAGCACTGGGGGCGGCGGGCTTCAACATGGCCATCAGCCTGGCCGCCGCCGAACGCCAGGGCATCGTGTCCAGCCTCGTCATGGTCATGGTCTCCATCGGCGCCGTGGTCCTCGACTTCGTCGGCGGGACCGTACTCAAGGCGACCACCGTGGACGTCGACGGCGACACGGTGAACTCGGCCACGGGCGTATTCACCTATATCGCGATCGGCACCGGCATGTTCGCGATCGCCGCGGTACTGGCGGCCACGCTCGTCCGCGGCACCCGCGCAAGCAAGACAGCACAGATCGGAGTCGAAGCATGAATACAGAAACCGCATCCAAAGGCACGGTCCTCGTCTCCGGCGCGAGCATCGCGGGGCCTGCCGTGGCGTACTGGCTGCACCGGTACGGATTCACGGTGACCGTCGTGGAGAAATCCACCGGCGTACGGGGCGGCGGCTACCCGATCGACGTGCGGGGCACAGCGGTCGAGGTGGCCCGCCGGATGGGCATCCTGCCGCGGCTGCGGGAAGCCCACATCAATTCCCGCCAATTGACCTTTCTCGACGCCGACGGCAAGAAGGCGGCCGTGGTGCACCCCCAGGCACTCGCCGGCGGCGTCGAGGGACACGACGTCGAGGTGCCGCGCGGCGAGCTGACCGACGTCCTGTACGAGACGGTCCGCGACAAGGTGGAGTTCGTATTCGACGACTCCATCGCCACGCTCGCGGAGCACGACCACGGCATCGACGTCACCTTCCGCAGCGGCACCCGGCGCACCTTCGACGTCGTCCTGGGCGCGGACGGCCTGCACTCGCACACCCGGAGTCTCGTCTTCGGCCCGGAGGAGCCCTTCCACCGCTATCTCGGCTACTGCTTCTCGATCTTCACCATGCCCAACACATACGGCCTCTCCCACGAGGTGCTCCTCTGGAACACCCCCGGCAGAGCCGCGGCCCTCTACGCCGTCAAGGACAGCAACGAGCTGCACGCATTCCTCAACTTCGCCCACCCGGAACCGCCGTACGAGGCCCTCCGCGACCCCGCGGCCCAACGCGACCTGGTCGCCGCCACCTTCGCGGACGACGGCTGGGAGATCCCGGAGCTGCTCACCGCCATGCGCCACGCGGACGACCCGTTCTTCGACACCGTCAGCCAGATCCGCATGCCCCGCTGGTCCAGCGGCCGGGTCGCGCTCCTGGGTGACGCCGCGTACGCCCCGTCCTTCCTGACCGGCCAGGGCTCCAGCCTCGCCCTCGTCGGCGCCTACATGCTCGCCCACTCACTGGCCACCCACTCCAACGACCACAAGGCGGCCTTCACCGTCTACGAACGCGACACCCGCGGCTTCGTCGAACAGAACCAGGACCTGGTCGGCAAGGGCGGCGCCGCCCTCTTCCCCACCACCGCCGAGGCCCTGGAGCAGCGCAACGCCCGACTCCGCAGCCTCACCACCCTGCCACCGGACACGGGCCGCCCGGCGCACACCGCCCTCACCCTGCCCGACCCGGTCGCCGGCTAGGCCGACGGCAGCCGGTAGACGGACACATGCGACCGCGACTCGGCGGTGAACTCGCCGCCGCCCCAGTCCGCATGCCGGCTCTCCAGCTCAAAGCCGGCCAGCTCGGCCATCAGGTCGAGCTCGGCCGGCCAGATGTAGCGGTGCGGGCTGCGGAAGAGCTCCGCCTTTGTGGAGTCGTCGAACCGGAAGTGGTGCGAGACGACGTGCTGCCGCAGCGTGTCGTACGTGTCCAGAAGGATGTATCCGGGCTCGCTCACGCCCACCGTGGCCTGCTGCCCCGGCGGCAGCTTGCGCAGCTCGGGCACCCAGAGCTCGATCACGAAGCGGCCGCCGGGCCGGAGATGCCTGGCGGCGTTACGGAAGCAGCGCACCTGTTCGCTCTGGTCGAGCAGATTGGAGATCGTGTTGTACACGAGATAGACCAGGCCGAATCGCCCGGGCGCGACGGTCGTCGCCATGTCCCCCATGACCACGGGGATCATCGCCTCGTCCGCCTTCGTACGCAGCTGCGCCACCATCGCCGCCGACAGCTCGATCCCGGTCACGGCCACCCCGCGCTCCGCGAGCGGCACCGCCACCCGGCCCGTACCGATGGCGAATTCGAGCGCGGCCTCACCTCCCGCGAGCTCGGCCAGCCGGGCCACGGTCGGCTCCAGCACCTCGGGGGCGAACATGCCGTCGCCCGGGGTGTCGTATCCCCGGGCGACGGTTTCGTTCCAGAGCTCGTCTTGTCGCATTCGGACAACGCTGGCTGCCGCCTTACGCGTTGTCCACTGATTATTGCTTCAGGTGCCGGCTGAAGAACCGGCCCGCCCCCTCCCCGGCGAACTGCGGGACGCCGGTGTGCCCGCCGAGATTGGCCTCCAGGGTCTTCTCCTTGGAGCCGAAGGCGTCAAAGAGGTCCAGGGCCGCCTGCCGGTCGTTCCCTTCGTCGTCCCACTGCAGCAGGACGTACAGCGGAATGGTGACCTGCCGGGCCTCCTCGAAGATGACGCGCGGCACGAAGCTCCCGGCGAACAGGCCGGCGGCCGCGATCCGCGGCTCGACCGCCGCGAGCCGGACACCGATGGAGATCACTCCCCCCGAGAATCCGACCGGGCCGCCGATCCCGGGCAGCGCCAGCAGGGCGTCCAGGGCCGCCTGCCATTCCGGTACGGCCTTTTCGACCAGCGGGAGGGTGAGGGCATCGATGATCTCGTCGCTGACCGGCTCGCCGGCCTCCAGCACCCGGCGCAGGCCGGCGCGGCCTCGCTCCAGGTCCGGCAGCCGGGGCCGGTCCCCGCTCCCGGGCAACTCGATGGTCGCCGTGGCGAAGCCCTCCGCCGCGGCGTGCTGGGCCCGCGCCACCAGGCGCGGATACATCTTGCCCAGCCCGAGCGGAGGGTGGCCGAGCAGGATCAGCGGAACCGGCTCGGATACGGGGGCCGACGCGGGCATCCACAGGATGCCGGGGATCTCGCCAAGGGTGAATGCGCGCTCGAAGACGCCGTCATCGAGGCGCTGCTCAGAAGTGAAGTGCATGGTCGTGCCTTTCGGGAGTGCACGGAAACGGCGCTCCCGGACGACCTGTCTACCGCCCGACCGTGACCCCGGAGGGGAGCACCCATGTCGATACTGAGTTCACGGGTACCACCTCCTGGATCTGTCGCACGGCCGTCAGGACATTAACACGGCCGGTGCAGCAGAGCGGCCTCGACGTCCTGGTCCACGGCGAGGCCGAGCGCAATGACATGGTCCAGCACGGCTGGGTCCAGGCCCGGACACTCCCGAGCCCCGAGGAGCGCCGAGGGCTGAGACATGCCGGTGGCCCCGTACGGAACGGATCCGTACGGGGCCACCGGCCGAGCTGTGCTCAGTACTGCTCGATCAGTACTGCTCGGTCTCCGCGAAGCCCGCGTCGACATCGTCGGCGCCCGCGCTGAACGGGGCCGCGGCGCCAAGCGCGGCGGTCGGGTCGAAGCCGGCCGGAGCGCTGTCCTTGAGGCCGAGGCCCATGCCGGTCAGCTTCTCCTTGATCTCGTCGATCGACTTCGAGCCGAAGTTACGGATGTCGAGCAGGTCCGCCTCGGACCGCGCCACGAGCTCACCCACGGAGTGGATGCCCTCGCGCTTGAGGCAGTTGTACGACCGGACCGTGAGCTCGAGCTCCTCGATCGGCAGCGCCAGATCGGCGGCCAGCGCCGAGTCGGTCGGCGACGGGCCCATGTCGATGCCCTCGGCGTCGATGTTGAGCTCGCGGGCCAGGCCGAAGAGCTCGACCAGCGTCTTGCCGGCGGACGCCATGGCGTCGCGCGGACGCATGGCCTCCTTGGTCTCGACGTCGACGATCAGCTTGTCGAAGTCGGTGCGCTGCTCGACACGGGTCGCCTCGACCTTGTACGTGACCTTGAGCACAGGGCTGTAGATCGAGTCGACCGGGATCCGGCCGATCTCCTGGCCCAGCTGCTTGTTCTGGACGGCGGAGACGTAGCCTCGACCGCGCTCGACGGTCAGCTCCATCTCCAGCTTGCCCTTGCCGTTGAGCGTGGCCAGGACCAGGTCCGGGTTGTGGACCTCGACGCCGGCCGGCGGGGCGATGTCAGCAGCGGTGACCACGCCGGGGCCCTGCTTGCGCAGGTACATCACGACGGGCTCGTCGTGCTCCGAGGAGACGACCAGCTGCTTGATGTTGAGGATGAGGTCGGTGACGTCCTCCTTGACGCCCGGCACGGTGGTGAACTCGTGCAGCACGCCGTCAATGCGGATCGACGTGACCGCCGCACCCGGGATCGAGGAGAGGAGCGTGCGCCGCAGCGAGTTGCCGAGGGTGTAGCCAAAGCCGGGCTCCAGCGGCTCGATGACGAACCGCGACCGGTACTCCTCGACGACCTCTTCGGTCAGGGAGGGGCGCTGAGCAATGAGCATGTGGTGTTGCCTCCAGTAATGGGCGCCCGCCATTTGACGCCCTGCACACTGCAAAATACCTGCTACTCACCCCTAACCGAGACCGCCCCGCCCAACCGGGTGCGTCGCGGCACGTCGGCGGGTGTCAGTCGGCCATGCCCAGAACCGTGATCGCGTACGGCTTCCGGTCGAGCTTCTTGGTGCGGCTGACCTGGAAACCTTCCTTGGACACCTCGGCCTCTACGAGCGCGCTGGTGTAGGGGTCGGTGAGGTAAACGGCCTTCTCGCCGGGGGCGAGCGAGTGCTGATTCTTCGTCCAGTCCGCGGACACCTTGAACGGGCTGGTCACCTTCGAGGAGTGGGTCACCTTCGCCGCCTTCGGGTCGATCGCGTGCAGCTCTCCGTTCGCTGTCAGCGCAAGACCCTGGTTCCAGTACGGGTCCCAGGCGTACGCGCCCCGGTCGGCGGGCAGGTCGATCCGGCGCAGCTTCTTGTCCTTGAGATCGACGGCGACCATGGCCTTGTCGCCGAAGGTGCCGAGGATGCGGCCGGCCCCCTGCCCGACGAAGGAACTGACGTGTTCCTCGTCACCCGTACCCTCCGGGTTGTCGATCTTGCTGCTGTCCCAGCCGCCGCCCTTCCGCTCCAGGACCAGCACGCCGTCCTCGCAGCCGAACAGCAGCTGCTTGTCGGAGACGGCGTACTCGCCGTGCAGCCCCGGGCACTCGGCGAAGGTGTCAGTGCGCCGGTTGTCCTTGTCGTAGACGGCGACGCCCGTGGCCGGGTCGTCCGAGGTCTTCCCCGGCAGGCTGGCGATCATCTCGCCGCTGTCCAGGGTCACGGCGACGCCGTGGTGCGGCCGCTTGGTGGTGAGCTCCCGCTCGGGTTTCGTACTCGCGTGCTCGCCACCGACGTGCAGCACCTCCGCCTTGCCGGTCCCGTCGTCGAAGACGGTCACGTGCTCGCCGTGCGGGACCACATGGGAGGGCGAGTCGCCCTTGAGCTGCCCGACGATGCGGGCGGGCTCGTGCCGCGGGTCCTTGTGGTCACCGTGGTCGTGCCAGCGGATGCCCGCGTCGACGAGGTGCGTGACCCCCTGCTCACCCTGCGGCAGCAGCACGTGGGTGCCGTCCTCGGTGGTCACGGGCCGGGACTGCCCGGCCGGCTTCAGCGTCTGCTCGGTCTTGCCGCTCGCGATGTCGACGACGCTGAGCTCCCCTGACCCCTGCGCGGATATGAGCGCCCGGAGCCGCGGCTGCCCGTGCCCCGCCTTCTCGGCGGGCCAGTCGCCGGCCTGCTCCCGGTTCTTGCCTTGGCTCTTACTCGCGCCCGGCTTGGCCGTGCCGCCCCCATCCCCGTCCTCGTCCTGCCCGCAGGCGGCAAGGGGGGCGACGAGTGCGAGGGAGATGACGGCCGCGTAGGCGGCCTTGCGGATCTTTGTCAGGAAAGTCATGGGTCCTTCCAAGTGCTTGGCAATGTCAGCACCGTACATGAAAATGGGAACCATTAACATGTACGGTGTCAGGCAGACCACCCCACCGAAGGGAGCCAGTCCATGGATCAGGCCATCGCCCCGGAACTGGGCACGGTCCAGGAGACCTTGCTCATCCCCCTCTACGGCCGCGCCGTCGAGACCCGCGACCCGGACGGCATGCTGCGCGACCCCAAGGCGCTGGAGATGGTCGCCGCCCTCGACTACGACTTCGCCCGCTTCGACGGCAAGCCGAGCCTCTTCGGCAGCGTCTTCCGCACCCTGCTCTTCGACCACTGGATCCGCGCCTTCCTGGCCGAGCGCCCCACCGGCACCGTCGTGGAGATCGGCTGCGGCCTGAACACCCGCTACGAGCGCACCGACAACGGCCGGGCCCACTGGCTGAACCTCGACCTGCCCGACGCGATCGCACTGCGGCTGCGCCTCTTCGGCCCCGACGGCGAACGGCGGCGCACCGTCGGCGGCTCGGTGCTCGACGAGCCGTGGCTCGCGGAGGCGGCCGCCCTGCCCGGGCCGCTCTTCTTTTCCGCGGAGGCGGTGCTTCCCTACCTGTCGGAGGAGGAGGTACGCGGACTGATGTCCCGGCTGGCGCACCGCTTTCCCGGTTCGCTGCTGGCCACGGATGCCGCCGCCGCGTCGATGGTCGACACCCAGGATGAGCACGACGCCCTCAGTCTGATGGCCGCCCGCATGCAGTGGCACTGCGACGACGCGCGGACGCCGGAGTCCTGGCACCCGGACATCCGCCTGCTGGAGACCCGCACCTTCACCGACTACCCGACCGTGATCCTCGACGCCCTGCCCGCGCCGCGCCGCGAGTTCGTTGATGTGATGACCGCGGAGGTGCCGGAGAAGCTGGCCGCGTACCGGCTCAACCTGTACCGCCTCGGCGACGGCTTCAGCCCCTCCTGAGCACGCGGGTATTTGCATTCCCGGTGCTACTATCCGGCTGTGCCAAGCGACCGCCGATCGCGTACGAAGCCCGTGCCCGCCGTTCCGGCGCCCGCCACCCCCGAGCCGGCCGACGGGCGGGCCGCCCGCTCGCACCGGACGCGGCTGGCGATCATCGACGCGATGCGGGCGCTGCACGCCGAGGGCGACTTGCGGCCGACGGCGCGGGCGATCGCGGAGCGGGCCGAGGTGTCGTTGCGTACGGTCTGGCAGCACTTCGCCGACCTGGAGACGCTGCTCACGCATGCCGGGGAGCGGGACCATCAGGTGCTTCTATCGCTGTCGCGGCCGATCCCGGCCGGGCAGCCGGTCGACGTACGCATCGAGGCCTTCGCGCGGCAGCGGGCGCGGCTGCTGGAGAAGATGACGCCCAGCTGGCGGGCGGCTCGGCTGGAGGAGCCGTTCTCGAAGGAGCTGCAGCGGATCAAGGAGCGCACCTTCGCGCTGGCCCAGGACCAGGTCGAGTCGGTCTTCGGGCCTGAGCTGGACCTGCTGGGCGAGCGGGAGCGGGCGCGGCTGCTGGACTGCCTGGTGGCCGCGGGTTCCTGGGAGCACTGGGACGCGCTGCGCACCGGGCTCAAGCTGTCCCGGCAGGCGGCGCGCGAGGTGCTCGTCACCTCCGTTACGGCGCTGATCGCGCGGACGGGCGCGGACGTGGGCTAGCACGTGTCTCAAAGTCCGGCTCATCCGGGCATGTGGCAGCATCGCGGGATGCTACGACTCACCGACTTCATCATCGATTGCCCGGACACGATGAAGCTCGCAGCCTTCTACTCCGAGGTGACGGGGCTCCCCGTCAAGGAGGACAGCAACGACTTCTGGGCAGGCATCAAGTTCGGCGAATTCGAACTCGCCTTCATCCGGGTGGAGGACTACCGCGCCCCGCAGTGGCCCGACAGCGAGCACCCCAAGCAGTTCCACCTCGACTTCGAAGTCGACGACATCGAGGCCGAACAGCGCCGCATCCTGGCCCTCGGCGCGACCCTGGAGCGGGACTGCGCAGGCCCCGACGGCTACGGCTTCCGCGTCTACACCGACCCCATCGGCCACCCCTTCTGCCTCTGCCGCAACAAGGGTGTCATCTGGACCGATCAGGGCCCCACCTGGCCCAAGCGCGGCTAGGGCTGGGCGCGCCACCTACTTCGATACACGCCCTAGCCCGCCGCCTCGATCGACGCGAGCTGGACGGCGAGGATCTCTTCGAAGGCGGCCCGGCGGTCCGCTCCGAGGGGGCGGATGTCGCGGGCGAAGTGGGCCAGGGCCGGGAAGCGGTCGGGGTCGGCGCCCAGGACCGCGACGCGGAACTGCTCCATGCCCTGTTCGTATTCCGTGGGGGCGACGGTCCCGAAGCCGGCGTCGGCGGTGACCAGCGCGGCGACGAGGATCACGATGCGGTGATAGCGCGCCGGGATCTGCTCGTCGGGCAGGCCGGACGCGCGCAAAGCCTGCAGCAGCTCCTCCATGAGTAGCCGCGAGCCGGTGCCACCGGAACCGTAGCGCCCCCAGACCGCCGCGAGTTGGGGCTGCTCGCCGAACGCCTCGCGCAGGCGCAGGGCCAGGCCGGTGATGCGCTGCTTCCAGTCGCCCTCTGGGCGATAGCCGTCCATGGCCGTCGCCAGGATGCGGTCGGCGACCGCGCGCAGCAGCTCGGTCTTGTTGCGGAAGTGCCGGTAGAGGCTGGAGGAGTCGGTGCCGAGCGCCGCGGCGAGCTTGCGCACGCTGAACGACTCGGCGTCTCCCGTACGGAGCAGCTCCGCCGCGGTGTCCAGGATCTCCTCGGTCGACCATCGTCTGCGGCCAGTCATCTCGCCCCTCTCGTCAAGTCCGAGCCTAACCTATGCACTTGCCGTTGCACGCACCGCGTGCATAATGAGGGCATCGCTGTTTCAACCACGCCGCATTGCCCGGCAGTTGGCCGGGCGGGAAGCAGGAGCCATGAGCGAGACCACGACCGCGGTCCGGCCGCCCGAGCCGGACTTCGAGACGATCACCGATCAGGAGCTGCTCACCTACCGCGAGGCGGAGAACCGCTGGCGGGCCTCCGGTGCGGCGCGGCCGTTCCTCGGGGAGCCGCATCCCGGCACCGCCATCGAGTGGCAGGAGATCGCCTTGCCCGGCCGTAACGTGCCGGTCCGGGTATACCGGCCGGCCGCCCCGACGGGAGCCGACGCAGCCGCGCCCGGCACCGGCCTGCCGCTCGTCGTGCATGTCCACGGAGGCGGCATCGTGGGCACGGCGACGCAGTGCGACTGGCCCAACAGCCACCTCTCCGCCGGCCTGCCCGCCGTCGTCGTATCGGTCGAGCACCGCCTCGTCGCCCCGGACACCTCACTCGCGGACGCCGCCGACGACGGTTGGGAGGTCCTCCAGCAGGTGCTGCGGCATGCCGCGCACTGGGGCGTCGACCCAGCCCGCACGGCCGTGTTCGGCGAGAGCTTCGGCGGTCTGGTCAGCGCCCTGACGGCCCTCCGGGCCCGGGAGGCGGGCCTGGAGCTCAAGGCGCAGGTGCTGGTGAATCCCGTGACCGAGGTGACCGAGACGATGTTCGCCTACGCGTCGATCGAGGAGTACGCCTACAGCCCGAGCCGGGCGCTCCCGCTGCTGCGGTACCTGCGGCGGCTGGCCGTTCCGTCGGGAACCGATTCCCGTGCATTGTCCCCGCTGTACGCCGACGACCTGAACGGGCTCGCGCCGGCGCTAGTGGTGGTGCCCACCCAGGACGCCGTCGCCGACCACGGCCGCCGCTACGCCGAGCGGCTGCGCGCGGCCGGGACGTCGGTGCGGCTGTCCGAATACCCGGACGCCAAGCACGCGTTCCTCACCCTGCCCGGCCTGGAACCACAGGCCGAGGCCGCTCGGGCGGAGATCCTCCGGTTCCTCCGGGCGTCGCTGGCGGCCTGAGACGTCAGCCGAACCGCAGGATGCGCGGTGCGAAGGTGCTCTCCGGGCCGTCCGCGCGGCCGACCGACCACACCGTCGACGTGCCGGGCACGGGGGCCAGTCGCAGGGTCCACGACTCGCCCTCGCCCGGCACCGCGGGTTCGCTGTGCTCGGTGAAGGTCTGGCCGTTCCAGGAGAGGAAGTCCGGGCCGGGGATGAGCGGTGGAGTGCCGCCCGGGTTCCATTTCTGGGAGCGGGCCACCGAGATCCAGCCCAGCCCGCCCGACGCCGAAGGCGCCAGCGAGTCAATCGAGCCGAAGTCGGTCGGTAGGGTCACCCGGCTCCACGTCTGGCCGTCGAAGCGGACCAGCAGCGGGGGAATCGGGCGGCCAGGAGGGCCGCCGACGAAGCCGGCCGTGCCGCCTGCCCAGACTTCGGTCGGTGAGACCGCGAGGATGCTGCCGACGGCGGAGCGCGGGAAGCCATAGACGATCGTCTGCTGCCACTCCTGGCCGTTCCAGTGCGATACGGCCGCGCCCGAGGCGGTGTCTCCCGCAGCCCAGACGTCGTCCGGGGCCAGGATGTGCAGCCCGTACACCGATCCCGGCGGCGCCGGCACCTCCCGCCACGCGCGCCCGTCGCGGCGCAGCAGCACCTGCGCGCCGTCACGCGAGCCGATCAGCCAGGTCTCGCCGCCGCCCACGACGACCTTCGTCAGCAGGACTCCGTGCGGCGGCCGGCTCTCGGACCAGGTGCTGCCGTCGTAGCGGAGCAGGCGGGCGCCGCCCGCCGTGTCCCGGCCGACCGCCCATACCGACGTCGACGAGGTCGCGGCGATGGACAGCAGCCTTCCCTGCCAGCTGACTCCGGGCAGGGCCTGGCGCTGCCAGGCCGTCCCGTTCCAGCGAAGTACCAGCGGGAAACCCGGCGCCTGGCGGCCGACGGCGTCCTCGCCGACCGCCCATGCGCGGTCGGGGCTGAAGGCCACGGCCTCGTTCAGTCCGGCCTGTGGGCGCACCTGAGCGGGGACCGGGACGTGTTCCCAGGCCTGGGTGTCCGCCGCCGCCGTGGTCATGAGGGTGATGACGGTCATCGCGACGGCGAGCGCCGCGACCAGCAGTCGGCGTGCCATGGTCAGCCTCCCAGCCGCTCGCTCATGAGGTTCGACTTCGAGCCGTAGATCTCGACCGTGCCGAAGGACAGCAGCCCGGATCCGGCCCTCGCGAGCTCCCGCGGCTGGACGTCGATCGCGTTCGTGCGCTCGGGTCCGTACGAGAAGGTGGTGCGGCGGCCGTCGAGCCGCGCGTACTTCGACTGGAAGGCCCGGTCGCTGCGGACCGGCAGCCACAGGGCGCCGTCGGGGCCGCGGGTCAGCGCCTCGGTGTAGGTGTCTCCGCTGAGCGGTGGGTGGGTGGTGCGCCAGGTGCGACCGTTCCAGGTCATCAGATAGACGCGGGATACGCCGTCGGTGTACTGGCTGCCGGTGATCGTGACCTTGCCGGGGCCTTCGACCAGCATGGTGTGCACGTTGCTGTTCGCCGGGAGTGGGACCTTCGCGTCCCGCCAAGCGGTGCCGTTCCAGCGCAGGATGGCCGGGCCGGTGTCGGCGTCCGCCCAGGCCCAGGCGTCGGTGGCGGTGCGGGCGGTGATGCCCATGACGAATCGCACCCCGTCCGGGGTCGACTGCGTGGTCCAGCCGGAGCCGTCGTAGTGCAGCACCTTCAGGCCGGTGTCGTCCTCGCCGACGACCCACGCTGCCCCCGGTACGGCGGTGAAGTCCTGGTAGACCCACAGGGTTTGCGGCAGCGGGATGGCGCTCCACCCCGAACCGTCCGCCGAGCGGCGCAGGATCTCGCCGCCCGTCTCCGCCCGGTTGGAGAAGATCCACACCTCGTCGCCCACAAACTGCACCTTGCCGAGCCATCCCGACCCGTCGGCGCCGGGGAAGCCGGTGTCGCGGCTCCACTCCTTGCCGTCCCACCGGTACAACAGCGGCCGCACCCCGTCCGCGGCATGCTCGTACCCGGTCGCCCACGCCTCACCAGGCCCCCGCGCGGCCAGGTCGGAGACGGTCTGCGGCGAGGCCCCCGCAGGCGGCACCGGCAGCGCGGACCACTTCGGGCTTACGGCGGCAGCGGGTGAAGCCACCGCGGCACACGCGAGCACCAGACACACCAAGAGCGCACGGAGACCTTTCACGGGACCTCCCAGCCGCGAAGGCCGCTCACATTATTGGCGTGCACCTGCCCGTGAACATACGTCATTCGGCCGATGAGTTGACTGCGCCGGAGTCAGTGCGCCCGGCCCGGTGCTACCAGCGGGCCTGCGCCGCCTGCCTCGAGTCCAGGGGCGCCGCGGGGCTCCTTATGCGGTGTCGACGGCGCGTCGCATAACCTCGTGCGTGGGGATGGCATGTGATTCCCCGTGCGCGCGGGTTGAGGAGGGCGATGGTGTTCGGGAGGGGTATGCGGTGGCTCGCGGGCGCCGCCATCCTGACCTGCCTGGTGCTGCTCGGGCCCAGCGCGCCCAGCAGCACCCCCTCGGCCAAGCCGCTGCCCGCGGAGGCCGTCCGGGACATCGCCTCGAACCGGGTCATGACCTGGAACATCTGCAATCCCTGCGGCACCGAGCACAACGCCGGCCGGGCGGCGGAGATCGCCTCGTACGCGCCGCAGGTCATCGGGCTCCAGGAGGCGTGCCAGCGTGACGTCGAGCGGATCCGGGACTTTCTGCGGAGCCGGTACGGGCTCAAGTATCACGTCGAGTACGGGATGGTGCTGCGGAACATGGGCCGCTGCGGCGGTTTCCCGTGGAACGCCGGGGCGTATGGGCAGGCGATCCTCTCCGCGGCGCCGATGACGGACCGCGAGAATGTGGAGTATCCCGAGGGCGGCTCAGAGGACCGCGGGTACATGGCGGTCACCACCAAGGTGGGCGGCCAGTCCGTCCGGGTCTTCAACACCCACCTCGCCGAGCGCGAGCAGGCCGACATCCGGGCGAAGCAGGTCCCGGTCTTCGCCGCCGCCTTCGCCCGGCACCAGCGGGCGATCGCGATCGGCGACTTCAACGCCACGCCGGAGTCCCCCGAGCTCGGCCGGATGTGGCCGCTGGCCCGGGATACGGACCCGCAGTGCCGGCCCCGGTCGACCGGCGACTGCCGGGTGACCACCGACTGGTACAGCAAGTTCGACTACATCTTCCCGCGCGGCTTCGAGCCGCTCGGGCATCAGGTGCGGCAGAGCGAGCACTCGGATCATCACCTGGTGCGCGCCGATCTCAAGCCGACCTGACGCGGCGCGTCTTGCCACACTCGTGACCTTGCATGACCATGCCACATATGCCCCAGAATCCCGTCACACCCCGCAGATCGGTTCTCACCGCCGCGGCCATGACGGCCGCTGCCGGTGCCTCCCTCGCCGCCGGGACCGGCGTGGCAAGCGCGGCCTCCAGCCGCGAGCAGAACGCCCTGCCCGCCACCGCGCAGCGCCCCGGACGCGAACTCCGCGCCCTCCTCAAGGAGATCGACCCCGCCCGCATCGAGGCGATCGTCCGCCGGCTCGCCGCCTTCGGCACCCGGCACACCCTCTCCGACCAGGACGACCCGAAGCGCGGCATCGGCGCCGCCCGCGACTGGATCCATGCCGAGATGAAGCGTTACGCGGCGGCGTCCGGCGGCCGCATGACCGTGGAGCTCCAGTCGTACGTCCAGGAGCCGGTGGAGCGCGTCCCCGTGCCCACCCGGATCACCAACGTCGTCGCCACCCTGCGCGGTTCGACCGACCCCGAGCGCGTGTATGTGGTCTCGGGGCACTACGACTCGCGCGTCACCGACGTCATGAACGCCACCGCCGACTCCCCCGGCGCCGACGACGACGCCTCGGGCGTCGCGGTGGCGATGGAGCTGGCCCGGGTCATGGCCACCCGGCGCACGGCCGCGACGCTCGTTTTCGCGGCCGTCGCGGGCGAGGAGCAGGGGCTGCTCGGGGCGGCGCACATGGCGGAGCGGTTCAAGGCGGCGGGCACGGACGTGCAGGGCATGTTCACCGACGACATCGTCGGCAGCTCCACCGCCGACGACGGCTCCCGCGACCCGTACACGGTCCGGCTCTTCGCCGAGGGCGTGCCCACCGCCGAGACGCCCGCGGAGGCCAACACCCGCCGCTCGGTGGGCGGCGAGAACGACTCGCCGTCGCGACAGCTGGCCCGGTTCGTACGCGACGTGGCGGTCAACGACGCGACCGGCATGGACGTGCGGGTGATCTACCGGCGCGACCGCTATCTGCGCGGCGGTGACCACATCCCCTTCCTGGAGCGCCGCTTCCCCGCGGCCCGCTTCACCGAGCCCGCCGAGGACTACGCGCACCAGCACCAGGACGTACGGGTCGAGGACGGCAAGCAGTTCGGCGACCTGCCCGAATTCTGCGACTTCCGCTTCATCGCCCGCGTGGCGCGCGTCAATGGCGCGGCGCTGTGGACCCTTGCGCAGGCCCCGGGCACGCCGCGCAACGCGAAGATCCTCACCAGCGCGCTGACGAACTCGACGGAGCTGGTCTGGGAGCGCGGCAAGGAGCCGGACTTGGCCGGGTACGAGGTGGTGTGGCGGGAGACCACCGCGCCGGAGTGGACCCACGTGTTCAAGGTGGGCGACGTGACCCGCCACACCGTGGACCTGTCAAAGGACAACGTCTTCTTCGGCGTACGGGCAGTGAATCGCGCGGGCAACCGCAGCCCGGTGGCCTTCCCGGCACCTCAGCGCTGAGCCCTCACGCCACGAGCAGCCGCAGCCCGAGCTCCGCCGCGTCCAGGGCGAGCAGGTCGCGGTTGCGTTCGGCCCAGCGGCCCGAGGTCAGGTCGGCGCGGAGCCCGTCCACCGCCCGCCGCTCGGCCTCCGGGCCGACCCTGGTCCACACCGAGACCGCGCGGCGGACGTGCTCGTCGAGGTACGCCTCCGGGCGCCGCCAGTACGCCTCGAAGAAGCCGTCCGTGCAGTCCCACGGGATCAGCACGGGCTCCGCGCGGCCCTCGATGGCGGACGTGAGATCCGCCAGCGACGGCCAGTCGGCGAGCAGCCCGCCGAACTCCGGCAGGTAGTCGCGGGTCAGCCAGAAGCGCTGCAGCCAGCCCTCGCTGCTGGCGTCGTACGTGAACACCACCACCCGCCGCGCCACCCGCCGCATCTCCCGCAGCCCGGCGACCGGGTCCGGCCAGTGGTGCACGGTGCTCACCGCCATCGCGGCGTCGAAGGACTGGTCCTCGAACGGCAGCTTCCCCGCGTCCGCGGCCACGCACGGCGCCGCTCCCGGCGGGCGCTGCGCCCGCATGACCGCCGACGGCTCGACCGCCGTGATATCGCGGTCGGTGGGCTCGTACGAGCCGGTGCCGGCCCCGACATTCAGCACCGTCTTCGCGTCCCCGAGCGCCTCCCAGATCCGCGCCGCGATCCGCGGCTCGGTGCGCCGCGTCGCCGGATAGGCCGATCCGATGTTGTCGTACAGCCGCGCCCCGAACACCTTCAGTTGATCCTCCGGCGTCGTCTCGATCCCCAAGGCCCGTGCCTCCAGTTCCTTGTCGATGGCCGTCACCATGGCGGCGGCGTGGTCCCGCTGCTCCAGCAGCAGGCCGCGCAGCCGGCGCAGGCGGGCGACCGCGTCGGTGGCCGGGTCGTCGACCAGATCCGCGATTTCGCGCAATCCGAAGCCCAGCCGCCGGTAGGCAAGCACCTCCCGCAGGCGCTCGACGTCACCCGCCGCGTAGGCGCGGTAGCCGGCGGCGGTGCGCGCGGACGGCCGCACGAGGCCGATCTCGTCGTAGTGATGCAGCGTGCGTACGGTCACCCCGGCCAGCTCGGCCACGCGACCCACGGTCAGGTGCTCTTCCACGCCCCCGACCCTGCGGCATGACGCCACGTGAGGGTCAAGCGGCGCCCGCCCGCTTGCGCTCCGCGCCACCGTCACTCGCCCCTCCCGTGGAGACTCCGTTGCGCTATCGCATGCTCGGCAGAACTGGCATCGAGGTCAGCGTGCAGGATCGGCAACATGTACTCCACCGGCGCGACGATGGCCGCAACCGGAGCGGCTGCGAGTGGTACGGGATGGGCGTACTGACCGCATCGACGAGATCGTGCCGCCGGGCACGGACGTCTATCGGGCGGACGGCGTGTCGGCCGGGCTCTCAGGCTCGGGCGCTCCACCGGGATACCAGCGCGGGCACGTAGTCTCGGCCGGGGATACGACCGGTGGAGGACAGTGCACGTGGCGGGCAGTGGAGCGGAGAGCGGTGCGGGGCGTACGTCTCTGAGCGAGCAGGCGCGGGAGGCCGTGCGGCAGCGCATCGTGGACCGCCGGTATCCGATGGGGGCGCGGCTGGTCGAGCGGGAGATCGCCGAGGAGCTGCGCATGTCCCGGGTGCCCGTACGGGAGGCGCTGCGCGCGCTCGTCGCGGACGGGCTGCTCGAGCTGCTGCCGCACAGCGGGGTGCGGGTGCGGAGCCTGGAGCGGTCCGATGTGCGGCATCTGTACGAGGTGTGGGAGCCGCTCGCCGTGCAGGCCTCGCGGATCGCGGCGCGGCGGGTCGCGGAGGCGGCGCCCGCGGAGCCGGCCGGCTTGGCCGAGCTGCGGCGGCTGCTGCGGACCGCCGAGCAGGCGGCGGCGGACGGCGAGGGCGCGGCCGAGGTGGCGGCGCACACCGCCTTCCACGAGGAGATCGTCGCGCTCGGCGGGAATCCGCTGCTGGCCAGGACCATGGAGCAGCTGAGCTGGCAGCTGCAGCTGCTGTTCGGGATGCGCGACGAGCCGGCGCACATGCGGGCGCAGCATGCGGACATGTACCGGTACATCGCCGCGGGGGACGAGGAGTCGGCGGCGGCGTGCACGATGCTGCATGTCCGGGACAGCCAGGCGGTCGCGTTCAAGTCGCTCTTCGGCGATGCGGCTTTGTATACCGAAAGCGCGTGAAGGAGCTTTACTGAAGATCCATCCTTGCCCGAGCTCGCGATTTGGTATACCAATTATGTCACCAGGCCGCCTGCCCGCAAGGAGCTGCCCATGTGCGTCCAGCCCGTCGATCCCCCGTCACGACGACTGACCCGCCGCGGCGTGCTGGCGGCCTCCGCCGCCCTCGCGGGCACGTCGACCGCCCTCGGGGCGAGCGGCCCCGCCTCCGCCTCCGCCCCGCGCCGCCGACCGGCGTCGGACCGGCCCCGTACCGGCGGCAATCTGGTCATCCAGGGCGGCACCCTCCTCGACCCGGCCACCGGCGACGTCACCGAGGACGCCGTCATCGTCATCCGCGACGGCATCGTGGCCGCCGCGGGCAGCCGCGACCGGATACGGATACCCGGCGGCGTCGAGCGCCTCGACGCGCACGGCCGCTGGGTGCTCCCGGGCCTCATCGACGCCCACATCCACCTGAACACCGCCACCGAGGCCCGCGACGCCGTCCGCCAGGGCGCCACCACCGCGCGCAGCGGCTCGACGAACTTCTACCAGGACATCGCCGTCCGCGAGCTGGCCCGCCAGGCGCCCGCGCTCGGCCCGCGCCTCAAGGCCGCCGGGATCTTCGTCACCCCCGACCTCGGCGACACGATCCTCGCCGACCCCGACCTCACCCCGCTCGCCCGCCTCAAGGACGGCGTCGTCTCCGCGGAGGCGCTGCGCCGCGTGGTCGAGGTGAACCTGGCCCGCGGCGCCGACGCCATCAAGACCCGCGTCAACGAGCGCGCCGGACTGCCGGACCAGGACCCGCTGAAGCAGGTCTATTCGTACGAGCAGCTCTCCGAGGTGGTGGCGGCCGCCAAGCGCGGCGGCAAGGGCGTGCTGTGCCACAGCTACAGCGAGAAGGGCTGCCACGACGCGGTCACCGCGGGCATCGCCTCGCTGGAGCACGGCGTGTACGTCGGGGAGCGCACCCTGCACGAGATGCGCCGTCGCGGCACGTACTTCACCCCCACCCTCAGCGCCATCGCGGGGCTCGCCAAGTCCGACGACCCCGTCCTCGCCGAGCGCGGCCGCACGTACCTCCCGGTCCTCAAGAAGGCCGTCCTCGCGGCGCACGAGCTCGGCGTCCCGCTCGCCGCGGGCACCGACTCCTCCGGCGGCACGGTCAAGCCGGTCGGCGGCGAGGTCGAGCTGATGCACGCGAGCGGCCTGTCCGCGCTCGACGCGATCCGCACCGCCACCACCGGCGCGGCCCGGCTGCTGGGCCTCGACGACTCCGTGGGCCGCCTCGCCCGCGGCTACGCCGGCGATGTCGCGGTCGTCAGCGGCGACCCGCTCAAGGACCTCGCCGTTCTCAAGACCCCTGTGCACGTGGTGCGTTCCGGTAACCAGGCCTGATCCCGCCCGCGCGCAGTCTTTCCCCCACCCTCCTGGAGATAGCTATGACTCCCCCGCCCCTCTCCCGTCGCGGCGTCATCACCGGAGCCGGCGCCGCGGCCGCGGCCGCCTCGCTCGGCGCGACGGCCTTCGGCTCGACCGGCGCCCAGGCCGCGGACGACAAGCCGGGCAAGGCGCAGGACACCCGGACCGGCAAGGCGGTCGTCTTCCGTAACGTCCGCCCCTTCGGCGCCGAGAAGGCCGTCGACCTCGTCGTGATCGACGGCCGGATCTCGGACAAGGAAGCACCCAAGGGCGCGAAGATCGTGGACGGCGGCGGCCGCGTCGCGCTCCCCTCGCTCATCGACGCGCACATCCACCCCGACAAGACCACCTGGGGCAGCGACTGGATCTCCCGTAAGCCCGCCAACGGCATCGCGGACTACATCAAGCAGGACGTCGAGGTCTTCCGCTCGCAGAAGCGCTCCGTCGGCGAGCGCGCCTACGGCCTGATGGCGCACGCCGTCACCCGCGGCACCCGCGGCATGCGCGCCCACGCCGACGTCGCCCCGGCGTACGGCCTCGCCGGCGTCGAGGGCGTCGCCGAGGCCGGCGAGCGCCTCTCGGACGCGCTCGACCTGCAGATCGTCGCCTTCCCGCAGCACGGCGTGGCCAAGGCGCCCGGCACCGACAAGCTCCTCGAGGCGGCGGCCAAGTCAGGAGCCGTCGACTTCATCGGCGGCCTCGACCCGATCAGCTTCGACAACGCCCTCGACGAGCAGCTCGACCTGCTCTTCAACCTCGCCGACAAGTACGGCGTCGGCGTCGACATCCACCTCCACGACCGGGACGCCAACGGCACCAAGGTCATGGACGGCATCATCAAGCGCACCCGCGCGCTGTCCCTGCGCGGCAAGGTGAACGTCAGCCACGCCTTCTGCGTGCCGATGCTGCCGGAGGCCGAGCTGGACAAGATGGCCGCCACGCTGGCCGACCTGGACATCTCGCTGACCACCGTGTCGCCGAGCGCCGAGCTGGTGCTGCCGATCGCCACCCTGAAGAAGGCGGGCGTACGGGTCGGCCTCGGCTCGGACGGCGTCCGCGACTCGTGGAGCCCCTTCGGCAATGCCGACATGTTCCACCGCACCCACATCTACGGCTGGGTCACCGACGTCCGCCTCGACGACGAGCTGGCGGCCTGCTTCGACGCAGCCGCGCACGGCGGCTCGGACGTGCTCGGCCTCGACCACGCGGACCTCAAGCCGGGCGCCCCGGCCGACTTCGTGCTGCTGAAGGCGGAGAACGTGCAGCAGGTCGTCATCGACATGCCGCAGCGCGACATGGTCGTGCACGGCGGGCAGGTCGTGGCCCGCAACGGCGAGCTCGTCTGACGTACGCGCACCGGTCTGACGTACGCACGCTGCAGGACGGCCCGCTGGACTCTCTCCGGCGGGCCGTTCGCGCGTTCCGGCAGTGCGGCGGGATTACGCCTTGACCGGCCACTCCCCCGGCCCCAGCATGCACATTGATTGACATGGTCATGATCTTCTCTGCTTCGCCGACAGCTTCGCAGTCAGGAGGCACCATGCGACGCCCCACCCGCGGCACCAGAGCCGCCCTATTGGCCGGCACCGCGGCCCTCGCTCTGGCCGCCCAGCTCACCGGCCCCGCCACCGCGGCGCCCGATCCCTCGGGAGCGGCCACCGCCGCCGGGGACCAGATCCGCCAGTACGAGATCCACGGCCCGTCCACCCCGGCCGCCCGTACCGCGCTCGCACAGACCGGCGTGACCATCGACGAGGCCTCGGACCACGCCGTGGTCGTCAGCGCCGACGCCCGCGAGGCCCGCAAGCTGCGCGCCCTCGGCTATCAGCTCAAGCAGCTGGCGGCGCCACCGGCCCGTACCAGCGGCTCCGACGCCCGCCCGCTGGACTTCCCGCCGGCCGACTCGCGCTATCACAACTACGCCGAGATGAATACGGAGATCAACCAGCGGCTGCAGCAGTACCCCAACATCATGCGCCGCCAGGTGATCGGCAAGTCCTACCAGGGCCGCGACATCGTCGCCATCAAGGTCAGCGACAACGTGGCCACGGACGAGAACGAACCCGAGGTCCTCTTCACCCACCACCAGCACGCCCGCGAACACCTCACCGTCGAGATGGCGCTGTACCTGCTGCGCGAGCTCGGCGCCGGCTACGGCAGCGACTCCCGCGTAACCAATGCCGTCAACGGCCGCGAGATCTGGATCGTCCCGGACCTCAACCCGGACGGCGGCGAGTACGACATCGCCACCGGCTCCTACCGCAGCTGGCGCAAGAACCGGCAGCCCAACACCGGCTCGCGGTACGTCGGCACCGACCTGAACCGCAACTGGAACTACCGGTGGGGCTGCTGCGGCGGCAGCTCCGGCAGCACCAGCTCCGAGACCTACCGCGGCAGCGCGGCGGAGTCCGCGCCCGAAGTGAAGGTGGTCGCGAACTTCGCCCGCAGCCGCGTCATCGGCGGCAAGCAGCAGATCAAGGCCGGCATCGACTTCCACACCTACAGCGAGCTGGTCCTGTGGCCGTACGGCTATACGTACAACGACACCGGCCCAGGGCTGACCCAGGACGACCACGACGCCTTCGCCGCGGTCGGCCGCAAGATGGCGGCGAGCAACGGCTACACGCCCGAGCAGTCGAGCGACCTGTACATCACGGACGGGACGATCAACGACTACCTCTGGGGCACCCAGAAGATCTTCAGCTACACCTTCGAGATGTACCCGCGCTCGGCGGGCGGCGGCGGCTTCTATCCGCCCGATGAGGTGATCGAGCGGGAGACCAGCCGTAACCGGGACGCGGTGCTGCAGCTGCTGGAGAACGCGGACTGCATGTACCGGTCGATCGGCAAGGAAGGTCAGTACTGCACCACCTGAGCGAGGTTCCAGTACTCGGCGTAGCGGCCGCCGCGGCGCACCAGTTCGTCGTGGCGGCCCTGCTCCACAATCCGGCCGCCATCGAGGAAGACGACCCGGTCGGCGCGCCGCACGGTCCGCATCCGGTGCGCGACCATCACCACCGTACGACCCGCCATCAGCCGCTCGATGCCCGCGTGCACGGCGGCCTCGCTGACCGGGTCGAGGGCTGAAGTCACCTCGTCCAGCAGCACGATCGGGGCGTCCTTCAGCAGCGCCCGCGCGATGGCGACGCGCTGCCGCTCGCCGCCGGACAACAGGGTGCCGCCCTCGCCGACATGCGCCTCCCAGCCGCCCGGCAGCCGCTCGACGACCTCGTCGAGCCGGGCCGCGGCGGCCGCCTCGCGCACCTCGGCGTCGGTGGCGTCGGGGCGGCCGAGGCGGACGTTCTCCTCGATGGTGCCGTCGAAGAGATAGACGTCCTGGAAGACGATGGCGATCCGGGCCATCAGATCCTCGGCCGCCATCTCCCGTATGTCCACGCCGCCGACCCGCACCGCGCCTCCGTCCACGTCGTAGAAGCGGGCGAGCAGCTGCAGCAGCGTGCTCTTGCCCGCGCCCGACGGGCCGACGACGGCGAGCCGCTGGCCCTCCCGTACGGACAACGACACCTGGTCGGCCACGGTGCGAGTTCCGTGGCGGAAGGTGACGGCGTCGAACTCAATGTCGTGGGTGGTGGGTTGGCGCGGCTGGGCGGGTTCCGGCAGCGGCTCGGTGTGGAGGACGTCATCGAGGCGGTGCAGTTCAGCGCGGGCCGCGCGGAGGCTGCCGCCGAGTTCGGCGAGCGAGAGGAGTGGGTCGGCGCAGCGGGCGGCGAGGACCAGGACGGCGAGGAGTTCGGGGGCGCCGATGTGCCCGCCGAGGGCGAGAAATGCGCCCAGGGCGAGGAGCGCGGTGAAGGCCGCCTGCACGGTGATGGCGAGGCCCAGCACGCCGGGCAGCGCCGACAGGGTGGAGTGGCGGGAGGCGCGCTGAAGGCCCGTGAGCGAGTCGTCGAGGAGGCCGAAGCGCTCGGTGGTGCGGCCGCCGGCCCGTAGCACCGGCTGGGCCTGGACGTACTCGATGACGCGGCCGGTGGCGTCCCGCTCGCGCTCGACGCGTTCGGCGTCGGTGGCGGTGGTGGCGCGGGCCGTACGGGACTGGACCAGGGCGACGACCGGCACGGCGGCGAGGGCGGCGAGGCCGAGCTGCCAGTTGAAGGCGAGCATGACGGCGATGATCGTGAGGGGGGTGGTGACGGCCGAGATGAAGGGGGCGAGGAGGTGGGCGATGACGCTCATCGCCTGGAGGACGCCCTGGCTGGCGAGGACCGATACCTCGCCGACGCGGGCGGGGGCGTACCAGCCGATGGGCAGGCGGGCGAGGTGGTCGCCGAGGCGGTAGTACATGCCGTGCAGCATGGTCGTGCCCGCGCGGAAGCCCGACCGGTCGCTGAGGTAGCGGAGGGCGGCGTATGCGGCGACGGCGGCGCCGAAGGCGAGGAGCCAGGGCCAGGCGTCGTCCGGGGTGTCGCCGAAGAGGGCGCGGAGGACGGGGACGAGGAGGGCGTAGGAGAGGCCTTCGGCGATGGCGGTGACGGTCATGAGGGCGACGGTGCGGCGGACCCGGGCGGCGTATTCGTGGCCGAGGACGCGCAGGAGCGTGGTGATCATCGGGTCTCCTCCCCTTCGGTTACGCCTGCGTGGAGCTGCCAGAAGTGGGCGAAGTCGCCGTTCTGGGCGAGTAGTTGTGCCGGGGAGCCGCGTTCGGCGATCGCGCCGTCCCGGAGCATCACGACGGTGTCGGCGTCGGCGATGGTCTCCATGCGGTGGGCGATGACGAGGGTGGTCCGCTGCGTCTTCCGCAGGGATTCGCGTACGGCCGCCTCCGTCTGCGGGTCGGCGAAGGCGGTGGCCTCGTCGAGTACGAGCACGGGGGCGTCGGCGAGGAGCGCGCGGGCGATCGAGATGCGCTGGGCTTCGCCGCCGGAGAGGCGGGCGTCGTCGCCGATGACGGCGTCGTAGCCGCGGGGGAGGTCGAGGATGCGGTCGTGGATGTTCGCGAGGCGGGCGGCCTCGGTGATGGCTTCGCGGTCGGCGTGCGGGACGGCGAGGGCGATGTTGTCGGCGACGGAGGCGCGGAGGAGCCGGACGTCCTGGAAGACGAAGGAGACCCTTCGGTAGAGCTCGCGGGTGCCGATGTCCCGGAGGTCGACGCCGCCCAGCAGCACCTGGCCGTGATCCGGGTCGAAGAAGCGGGGCAGGAGCTGCACCAGCGTGGACTTGCCGCTGCCGGAGGGCCCGACGACGGCGGTGACGGTGCCGGGTTCGAGGGTGAGGTCGACGCCGCGGAGCACCTCGCGGTCCTTCTCGTACCCGAAGCGCACATCGCGCAGCTCGACGCGATGCCCCTGCGGCGCCACGGGCCGGACGGGTTCGGGCAGCGGCGGCTCGGCGAGCACCGCTCCGATCCGGCCGACGGCGCGGCGGGCGGCCTGCAGGTCGTCGAAGCCGTGCCCGAGCGCGGCGACCGGCGCGGTGAGCCCGAGTCCGAGCAGGAGGAAGGGCAGCAGGTCGGCGGGGGCGAGCCCGCCGCCGGTGATCCGGTACGCGCCGCCGATGAGGACGGCGAGCAGCACGAAGGGCGGCGAGAGCGCGACTTGCATGCCGGCGGCGACGCCGGAGAGGCCGCGCACCATGGCGTAGAAGGACCGGGTGAAGTCATCGACGGCCGTACGGAATTTGCGATGCGCCCGCTCGACGCCGCCGAAGGCCTTCACCACGGCGATGCCTTGCACGAACTCGACGACGGAGGCGGCGATGCGCCCCATCGCGGCGTCGAACTCCTTCTGCTCGCGGAGCCGGGCCGGGGTCATCATCAGCGGGACGAGCGCTATGGCGAGGACCACCGGGATGAGGGTGATGAGGGTCAGCCGCCAGTCGATGGTGAGGAGATAGCCGAGGGACACGATCGGCACCACGAACGCGGACACCATCTCGCCGGGGGTGTGGGCGATGACGGGATGCACGGCGCTGACGTCGTCCCCGACGAGCTTCGCGAGCTCGCCGCTGCGGCGCCGGGACAGCCAGCCGATGGGGACGCGGCCGAGGGTGGTGGCGAGACGGCGGCGGAGATCCAGCTGGACCTTGGTGTCGAGGAGGTGACCGACGCCGGAGGACGCGGCCGTGAAGAGCAGCCGTACGAGGAGTCCGGCCGCGCCCGCGATGACGATGGTGCGGACGTGGTCGTGGTCGGCAGGGCCGGACGCCAGCAGCGTACGTCCGAGCTCGACGACGGCGAGAAGGGGGACGAGGCCGGCGACGGCGCCGATGACTTGGAGGAGGACGACGGCGGAGAAGGCGGGGGCGTGGGGGCGGAGGAGGCTCGTCGTGGTGGGCGGATCGGTGGTGGCTCGGTCGGTCATGGCTTCACCTTCGCTGGAGGTATGGGGCGGTGGATTGGAGAAATGTTCCTGTCGGTGGTCGGCCGTACGATGGCGGCATGGCAACCGCCGTGGGTTCGCAGGACGAGGCCGATGCGGGAGGGCAGGTCGACACCGCCGTGTGGGACTTGGCCCGCCCGGCCGGACCCAGCCGCGTGCCCGGCGTCGTGATCTCCGGCTTCCGCGACCGCGGCCCGGCGCCCGTGGACCACCGGCTGGACCCGCACCCGGTCCTGACCCTCGCCCTCGCCTGCGGCGACAGCGCGCCCGTCATCTACGACCACACGGGCATGCAGCAGTCAGGCAGCCTGGTCACGGGCCTGGGCTTCGGCTCCGGAGGCGCGGCGCGCATCAGAGCCACCCAGGTCGAATGGCTGCAACTCCGCCTCTCCCCCGCGATCGCCCGCACGGTCCTGGGCGTGGGCCCGGCGGACCTGGAGGGCTCTGTGGTGTCGCTCGACGACCTGTGGGGCGCCGGCCGGGCAGCCCGACTCCAGCAACAACTGGGCGAAACCCCTTCCTGGGAGCGCCGCTTCGCCCTGGTCGAAGAAGTCCTGGCGAGCAGATTCGCGAACACCCACACCATCGCCCCGGAACTGTCCTGGGCCTGGGACCAGATCATCGCGACTCAGGGCCGCATCCGCATCGACAACCTCGCCACCGAACTGGGCTGGACCCGCAAACGCCTCTGGTCCCGCTTCCACACCCACCTGGGCCTCCCACCCAAACGCGCCGCAACCCTCGTCCGCTTCGACCACGCCGCAACCCGCCTGGCGGTCGGCGAGGAAACGGCCCGCGTGGCAGCGGAATGCGGCTACACCGACCAATCCCACTTGCACCGCGACGTGGTGTCCTTCACGGGCGTAACCCCGTCCAGCCTCGCTGGCGAGTCACTGGTCCCCGTCGACGACCTCCCGTGGGCGGACCACGTCCCCCGCCTTACGGGCGCTGACGGCGGCTGACCGGGCCAGTTCGCGGTCCTGGGTCTGTGCCGCCGGGGCTGTCGGTCTTACGGGCCGGGGCAGGATCGCGAGGGCGAGGAGGACCGCGCCCAGCAGCAGGCCCGCGGCCAGGGTCAGGCCCAGGGCGTAGCCGTCGTTGAGGTCGGCGGGGGTCAGCGCATCGCCCGTGCGCTGTTGTGCCGCGGTGCCGAGGGCGGCCAGGCCCAGGGAGGCGCCGATCTGCCGGGAGCTGCCCAGGAGGGCCGAGGCGATGCCTGCTTCATCTGGGGATACGCCGCTTGTGGCCGTGGAGACCACCGGCCCGAGGCACAGGCCGAAGCCGAGGCCGGTGGTGATCGAGGGGCCGAGGACGTCCACCGCGAAGGTGCCGTCGGTGCTCATCAGGCCGAACCAGCCCAAGCCTGCCGCCGTCAGCAGGCCGCCGGTCACCAGCAGGGTGCGCGGGGCGTAGCGCAGGCCGAGCTTTACGGCCAGGAAGGAGCCGGCGACCACGGCGAGGGCCAGGGGGAGGAACATCAGGCCGGTCAGCGCCGGGCCGTTGCCCAGGACGCGTTGCACGTAGAGCGAGATGAAGTAGAAGGACGCGGCCATCGCGGCGCCGACCAGGAGGTTGAAGGCGTTCGCGCCGGTGACCGAGCGGTTCGTGAACAGGCCCAGGCGCAGCAGCGGTTCGCGGGTCGTCGTCCGCTCGACCTGGATGAAGGCGGCCAGCAGTGCCGCTGCCGCGGCCAGGGTCGTCAGCGTCGTCGGCGAGGTCCATGCGTGCTCGTCCGTGCGTACGACGCCGAAGACCAGCAGCGTCATGCCCGCGGTGACCAGGACCGCGCCCAGGACGTCCGGGCGGCCTGCCGTACGGGCGGTGTCGCGCGCGTCAGCCGCGATCCCGCGCCAGGCCACCGCCAGCGCGGCGGCCGCCATCGGCACGTTCACGAACATCACCCACCGCCACCCGGCGTACTCCGTCAGCAGCCCCCCGATCAGCACCCCAAGCGCACCCCCGGCCGCATTGGTCGCGCTCCACACCCCGAAGGCCTTCACCCGCTCCTTTCCGCCGGGGAAGGTCTGCGCCAGCAGCGCCAGCGCCGCCGGGGTCAGCGCCGCGGCGCCGATGCCCTGTGCCGCCCGGGCCGCGACCAATTGCCACGGGGCCTGCGCGAAGCCGCCGAGCAGCGACGCGACGCCGAAGAGGCCGAGGCCGAGCAGCAGCACCCGCTTGCGGCCGTACACGTCGGCGGCCTTCCCGCCGAGCAGCAGCAGGCCGCCGAAGGTGAGGGCGTACGCGTGGATGACCCACGTCAGGCCCACCGCGCCGAAGCCGAGGCCGCCCGCGATCTCGGGCAGGCCGACATTCACCACCGACAGGTCGAGCGACACCATGAACTGCACGACGGCGACCACGGCAAGTGTCAGACCTGGTCGCACACTTGCGCCTCCTCCGCTACGTCCTCTGCTGCTTCCTCTGCCTCCACGCATCACGAGCTCCCCACTCTCCGTGCTACTTTAGGAACGCGTTCCGAAAGTAGCACCAGCAAGCCCGGAAGGGAAACCCGGCATGATGGGCCCATGCCCCGACGTCCCGCTTCACCAGGCCGTACCGGCCGCCCGCCCGTCACCTCGCGCGCGGAAATCCTCACCGCCGCCCGCCGCCTCATCGACCGCGACGGCTGGGAAAAACTCACCATCCGCAGGCTGGCCGCCGAACTCGGCATCGGCGCGACGACCCTGTACCACCACATCCGGGACAAAGAGGATCTGCTGATCCAATTGCTCAACCACTACCTGACCGAACTGGAACGCCCCGAGCTCCGCGGCACCCCGAGCGACCGCATCGTCATCGCGGCCTCCGCCGCCCACGACGCGCTCAAGGCCTGGCCGTGGGCGGCGGAGGTCATCACGGCGGACGGATTCCTCGGCCTGCTCGACGAGTCGGCCCTGTGGCTGGTCGACGAGATCCTGGCGGCCGCCGCCGACCACGGCTGCACGCCGGAGCAGTCCGTGGACGTCTTCCGCAGCATCTGGTACTACACCGTGGGCGAGGTCATCGTCCGCTCCCGGTCCCCGTACCGCCTGCCGGACGGCGGCCTCCCCACGTACCGGACCGCCTTCGACCCGGCCAGGGTCCCGCATCTGGCCGCCATCGGCGTCCAGCGCTGGGGGGCGCAGTCCGCGCAGGACGTCTACCCGCGGGCGCTGCGGGTGTTCGTGGACGGGCTGCTCGCGCAGGCCAAGAGCTGATTTTCGCGCCCGACGTTTCTGTTACGCCCCCGCCCCCGACCGCCCCTCCCCTCGTATGAGCCACTCCTCCCCCACCGGCCCCGACGTCGTACGGGCCGCCCAGGCCGGCGACGAGCGGGCGCTCGACGCGCTCGTATCCGCACATCTGCCGCTCGTCTACAACATCGTGGGCCGCGCGCTCAACGCCCCGTCCGACACCGACGACGTCGTCCAGGACGTCATGCTGCAGATGGTCCGCGACGTGGCGCAGCTGCGCGATCCGGAGGCGTTCCGGTCGTGGCTGGTGGCCATCGCGATGCGGCAGGTGCGGCGTTACTGGCGGGAGCGGCGGGCCGTGCCGCCCGGCGCGGAGCTTGCGGAGCCGGAGTGGCTCGCGGACCCCGGGGCGGACTTCGCGGACCTCACCGTCACCGTGCTGCACCTGTCCGACCAGCGGCGCGAAGCGGCGGAGGCAGCGCGCTGGCTGGACGCGGAGGACCGCGAACTGCTCGCCGTGTGGTGGATGGAGGTCGCCGGTCAGCTGAGCCGGGCCGAGCTGTCGGCCGCGATGGAGATACCGGCCGCGCACGCCGGGGTGCGGGTGCAGCGGCTGAAGGCGCGGCTGGAGGTGGCGCGGGCGGTGGTCCGCGCGCTGCGGGCGGAGCCGCGGTGTGCGGGGCTTGCCCAGGTGCTGCAGGGGTGGGACGGGCGGCCGGCCGGGCTGTGGCGTAAGCGCATTGCCCGGCATATACGGGAGTGCCGCGGCTGTGCGCGGGCGTTCGCGGATGCGGTGCCGGCGGAGCGGCTGCTGGCGGACCTGGCGCTGCTGCCGCTCCCGCCGGCGCTGGCCGCGCTGACGGCGGCGGTGCTACGGGCCGTGGGCGGGGGCGGCGCGGGTGCGGGCAGTGCGGGCGCGGGCGCCGCTCAGGCCGCGCACGTGTCGCAAGCCGCGCACGCCACTAACGCGGCGCACGCCGCGAACGCCTCCCACATAGCCGCCCAAGGCGCCTCCCTCGGCAAGATCGCCGCAATCGCGTCCGGCGTCACCGCCGCCGTCGCCGCCACCACCATCGCCATAGTCGGCTTCGTAGTCTCCGACGACCCTCCCAAGCCCAAGCCCGCGGCCGCACCGGCGCCCTCCAACACCCCACCCCCGCCGCCGACCTCCCCAAAGCCCAGCCCCACAAAGAAGAAGCAGCCCAAGCCCACCCCCCGCCCCACCCCCGACACAGAACTCCCGCTCCGCGCCGCCTTCTACTACCCCTGGTACGACAAGAACCCCCACACCGACGGCGGCAGCAAATACACCGCCTCCGCCCCCGACTACGACCAGGACGACCCGGCCACCGTCAACCGCCAGATCAAGGACATGCAGTACGGCGGCCTCCAGGCGGGCATCGCCTCCTGGTGGGGCGCGGGCAAACGGGAGGACCGGCGGATGCCGCTGTTGCTGTCCGAGGCCGCGAAGCTCGGCTTCAAGTGGAGCGCGTACTACGAGAACGAGGCGTACGGAAACCCGTCGGCCGACCGGATTCGCAAGGACCTGGTCTACCTTCGCAAGTACGCGAAGCAGCGCACCTGGCTGCACATCGACGGCAAGCCGGTCATCTTCGTCTACGCGGACGGCAACGACGCCTGCGCCATGGTCAACCGCTGGACCGAGGCGAATCGCACCACGGGCTACTACCTCGTCCTGAAGGTCTTCGGCGGCTACCAGGACTGCGGCGACCAGCCCCAAGGCTGGCATCAGTACGCAGCCGGCCTGGACATCCAGAAGGGCCACTCGGCGGTCTTCTCCCCCGGCTTCTACAAATACGATGCCACCAAGCCCCGAGTGCCCCGCGATCTGTCCCGCTTCCGCCGGGAAGCCACCGAGGTGGCCACCTCCGGCGAACCGTTCCAGCTCCTCGTCACGTACAACGAATGGGGCGAGGGCACGGCGGCCGAGTCGGGCACCGCCTGGGACAGCGGGAGCGGCCACGGCGCGTATATGGACGTACTCCACGACGTCTTCGCGAAGCATCCGCGCTGAGCGCGGCTACCGGCGGCGGCGCAGCTGAGCGCGCAGGTAGGACGTCAGCGGCCGTTCTACGAAGCGGTGGATGAGCCACGCCGTGCCGAGCATTACCGCCACCGCCGTCGGCAGCGTCCATGCCGCCGGGAGGCCCAGGTGCTGGCGTAGCAGCAGGATTGCCGACCAGCCCACGTGCTCGTGAATCAAGTAGAAGGGGTACGTCAGGGCTCCCGCGACGGTCAGCCAGCGCCACCTGGCGAAGGCCAGGCGGCCCGTCGCGATCAGCGCCATCGCGCCGATCCCGCACGTCAGCACCGCCAGGATGATCAGCGGCTCGCGGGCCGACGTGCTCGGGGCGGGTACGTTCTGCATCGCGAAGCCGCTGCCCAGGGCCCAGTTGACCGCGACCACGCCCCAGAGCGCCGGGTCGTTGCCGAAGCGGTGGATCAGGTACAGGGCGAGGCCGATCACGAAGTACGGGGCGCCTTCGGGGACGACCAGGGTGTTGAGGATGTCGTTCTGCGCGCCCTGCGCGATCACCGCCGCGACCGTCCAGCCGCCGCAGAAGAGCGTCACCCGCCGCTTCGTCGCGCCCTTCCACAGCACAAAGGCCGCGAAGAGGAGGTAGAAGCGCAGCTCCGCCCACAGCGTCCAGCAGACGCCGAGCACTCGCGGCGTGCCCGTGGGCATCTGCAGCATCGTCAGGTTGATCAGGAAGTCGCCGTAGCGCGGCACACTGTCCAGCCCCACCAGCACCGCCGCGCCCGCGGTCAGGAACAGCGCCGCCCAGTACGCCGGATACAGCCGCACCACCCGCGAGCGGAAGAGGTCGCCGACGCCGCGGCCCCAGCTGCTCATGCAGATCACGAAGCCGCTGATGACGAAGAAGATCTGCACGCCGAGGCTGCCGTACTGACCGATCTGCGTCAGATGCGGGAAGACGTCGCGCGGCGAGCCGCCCCAGGCGTCGGCGACCGGGCCGTCGCGGCCTGTGTAGTGGTACAGGCAGACCATCAGCGCGGCGAGCAGCCGCAGTCCGTCGAGTTCGCGCAGGCGGGGGCCGGTGGTACGGGTGGAGAGGCCGGGTCTGGAGGTCGTCAGCGGGGGCCGGTCCTGCGTCGGCATCATGCGTTTGCTGAGCAGTTCGGTGGGGGTCACGCAGGGGCCTCCGGGGCGCGGTGGAACGGTGCCCTCCAGGTCCAGATCCAAGGGCACGGCGAAACGGTTTGCCGGGCAGACGCTAGATCCCGTTGCCAGGTGCACGCCCGGCCGGACGGCGTAGTCCACGGCGAATTCACTAAGTGATCACCGGCGGGGACTGCAGTGTTCCGCTTCTTTTCCGCGCACCGGGAATAGCGGGCATGTACATGCCCCCAGGGGGTTGACCCGGCCGGTCGGTGATCGCAGACTCGTCCAGGCTCCTTGTCCCCGTTGCACGTGCGCGACCCGCAAGAAGCATCACCACCGGCAACGGATCAGGAGGCTCACATGGCCAGATCGCGGCTGCACACCACCGTCGTCGCCCTCGCCGTCACCCTCGCCGCCAGCGCCTTGGCCGCTCCCTCGCCGCCCGGCTCGACGGCCGCACCCGGCGCTCCCGACTCCGCGACGACCACCCACGGCCGCTGGTCCACGGCCTGGGCCGGCAGCCCCGTATCCGGCGAGACCTCCACCGGCGCCTGCCCCAGCGCCGAAGGCCTGCGCGACCAGACGGTCCGTAACGTCGTCACCACCGGCGCGGCCGGCGACCGCATACGCGTCCGCCTCAGCAACTCCTTCGGCAAGGAAGACCTGCACGTCGGCCACGCCACCGTCGCCCGCCAGGCCGGCGGCACCGGCGCCGCGCTCGAGCCCGGCTCGCTCCGCGAACTCACCTTCCGCGGAAAGAAGTCCGTCGACGTCCCGGCCGGCGAGGAGCTCTTCAGCGACCCGGTGAATCTGGACGTAAAGGACCTCGCACGCCTGTCGATCAGCGTGTACGTACCGGAGGCCACCGGCCCGGTCACCAACCACGCCCTCGGCATGCAGCACAGCTACATATCCGGCGCCGGAGACCACGCCGCCAGCGCCGACGCCGCCCCGTACGACACCCCCATCACCTGCATGATGCTCGTCGACGGCGTCGACGTGGACCGCGGCCGCGACGCCGACGGCACCATCGTCACCCTCGGCGACTCAATCACCGACGGCCACTCCTCCACCCTCAACGCCGACCGCCGCTGGCCGAACAACCTCGTCCGCCGCCTCAACGAACGCCCCGGCCCCGACCCGGCGGTGGCCTCCGCCGCCATCAGCGGCAACGAGGTCCTCGTCGACCGCGTCCCGGTCTACTTCGGCATCAGCGCCCTGAACCGCCTGGACCGCGACGTCCTCGCGCAGAGCGGCGCCAAGACAGTGATCATGCTGGAGGGCATCAACGACATAGGCGCGGCAAGCGCGGACGCCAAGTCCCTCATCCGCGGCTACCAGCAGATCATAGACCGCGTCCACGCCCGCGGCATGAAGATCTACGGCGGCACGCTCGTGCCATTCATGGGCTCCAACGACCAGTACGGCGACGACTACGGCAGCGCGTACGGCGAGCGGCAGCGCCAGGCGGTCAACAAGTGGATGCGTACGAGCGGCGCCTTTGACGGGGTCATCGACTTCGACAAGACCGTCCGCGATCCGGCCAAGCCGGCGTACATGCTCCCGGCGTACGACTCCGGCGATCACCTGCACCCCGGGGACAAGGGTTACAAGGCGATGGCCGACTCAATCGACCTGGACATGATCCTCGGCAAGCGCTAAGACACGCGCTTAGCCCCGCCGGGGCTATTTGCCTCTCTGCAGCGCCTTCCAGGTGTTGGCGCCGACGATGCCATCGGCGGTGAGGCCGCGTGCCGACTGGTACTGCTTCACCGCCGATGCCGTGTTCGTCCCGAAGGAGCCATCGACCGCCACGGTCTTGCCGAGGGCGGCGGTCAGCGCGCGCTGCAGCCGCTTGACGGCGGTGCCGGTCGACCCGCCCTGCAGGGTCGGCGTCGTCCCGTACGAAAGCAGCGCCGTCCAGGTGTGGGCGTCGACCTCGCCGGACGCCGACAGCCCGACCTTCCCCTGGAAGCCCTTCACGGCGGCCGCGGTGTCGGCGTCGAACTCGCCCTTGTACGACTTGGGATCAAAGCCGACCGTCTTCAGCAGACACTGCGCCGCCTTGACGAGACTGCCGGTGGAGCCGGACTTGAGGGCGGAGTAGGAGGTCGCGTCGAGGGACACGTCGTCGCAGGTCGTGTCCGCATTCACGAAGGAGTTGGCGGCGGCCTCGCCGAGCTGCACCGCCTGCGCGTGATCCTCATTCTTCGACACCTTCGTGCCGGGGAAGGTCACGTACCCGACGACCTTGCCGCTGACGCCGCCGCTGGACGGGCTGGGGTTCATTCCGAGGTATTTCGCGGTCGCGTACGAGGCTTCGCCGATGATGCCCGCCGGGCCGCGGTCGCCAATGATTCCGTAAACGACCTTGTCCTTGTAGACCACGGCCCCGACCGTGCCGCAGCCCAGACCGGAAGCCGCCGGATCCCAGGTGCTGCTCTTCAGCGGGATGACAATGTGCGGCAGCGCAGCCGAATTCAGCGGCTGCCCATCCGACTCCACACAGGCAGTCTCATTCTGAAACCAAGGATCGGTGTCCTCATTGCACTCCGCCGTCCGCTTCCCATCACAGTCGACATCGAGATCGGCCGTCCAGAAAACCGCACCGCCCTTGCCACACACCGGAATATCCCGCGTACCGCCGGAATCCTGCGCATACTTCCCACTGGATACCTGCGAGCCACACGCGGCAATCTTCGCGCGCAACTGATCGGCACTCGGCCCGGCGAGGGTCGCGGCGGGCGCTTTGGACGCTTCGGGCGCGGCTTCCGCCGTAGTACTCAGAGAGACGGCAAGAAGCAGCGCCGCGATCGCGGCTATGAGCGAGAACGGCTTGATGCGCGGCATCGGTCCTCCGCTGGCGTCGTGGGGGGGGTACGGCGCCGCCAGAGATATCCCAGGGCGGTTGCGCCCCAGTTGCGCAGGGATACCCTGGACTCGACTGGGGCGTATGACACGGGGGAATTGCTGTGAGGCGACGGCGGCTCGGGCAGTTGGCGGCAGTGATCGCGGTGCTGCTGGCGGCCACCGGCGGTGCAATTTGGTACAAGGAGCACACACCGGCGGATCAGTTGGCCGAATTCTGCGACGGCGCCTTGCCCGTCGATGAGATGCTCGAACTGACGGACCCGGACAAGGAATACGCCGACGGTCCAAAGTTCGAACTGGACAGCTGGCATCCCGACCGTGACTCTTCGATCGGCGAGTCGGAAGGGCTGCCGCTCTCCTGCAGGACCACCCCGTCCGGCGTGTCGGTCGTGGTCGAGGCGGCCGACAACCCGTTCAACGTCTATGCGTCCCACACCTTCGTGGGACGTGACGACACCCTGCCGCTGCCCCTGGGACACGGGTGGACCGGGCTGCTGGCGGACAATGATCCGGATGAGGATCCGGGAGAACCCACGGTCTCCGTGCTGCTGAACTGCCCGGACTGGAAGCGCAGCCAAGGCAGCGGAATTCTGGTGACCGTGAGTGCCGAGGGCTCGCGCAGCACGGTGGCCCGGGTCGCCACCGTCGCAGCCGAGCGGACCGCGCGCCGGACCGGCTGCGGCGGCGAACCGGGCGGAAAGATCGACCGGGTCGCCGGGCCCGCCGCAGGTGAGAAGGTTGCCGCCGGCGAGGCGAAGGGCACCTGCGCCGGGCTGCGCTCGCGGTCCCGGATGCGGGAGACGGCGGCGGGCCAGGCGCCGGTCGAGTCGTGTGTGCTTGGCGAGGACCTGGTGCTGAGGGCCTACTACGAACCCTTCATCCTCGGCACTTCCGAGAATTCGGAGTACCGCAGGCCCTACGGCGAGTTCAAAAAGCCCGCGGGTGAGAACGGCTTCGGGATGTGGGGATCCGCCCGCTGCTCAGGGGTGTCCAAGACCGCCGTGTACGACATCTCGGACACCGAGAACAGCCAACGCAACTTCGTCAAGCGCCCGGTCACGGCAGCAGAACACGACGACCTCCGCCGCTTCGCCATCCGCGCCGCCGAACGGCACGGCTGCGAAACCCCGGTGCTGCCGAAATCACCGCGCGGCAACCGCGACCGATAGCTCAGAGCCACGTGGTGCCCAGCCAGACCGCGACCGCGGCGACGGCGATCAGGGTGACATTGAGCCCGGTCTCCTTGCGCTCCCCACGCGACAGGTGCAGGGCCATCGCCCCGATCTGCAGCACGACGAGCCCGACCGCCGCCGCGACCGCGAGCGGGCTCGCGACGCCCGTCATCGGCGGCAGCAGGAGCCCCAGCGCGCCCAGGAGCTCCACCACCCCGATGCCCCGGACCAGCGGCATCGGCAGCTGATCGACCCAGGCCATCATCGGGCGCAGCTGGTCCTGGCTCTGCAGGACCTTCTTGCCGCCGGCGTACGCGTAGAACAGGGCCAGCAGTGCGGCGACGATCCAGTACGCGATCTGCATGACGGGCTCCCGACCTCGAAGGTTACGAATCGTAAGGAGCCCCATCATGAGTCAGTATGGGAAGCCGTACAAAAGGCACACGGATGTGCGCTGCGCACAAGGAGCTGTCATGGAGCAGTACGAGCACACCTGCATGATCCGCGGGGACGGCGGCCAGGCGATCCGGGCCGTGCTGGACCGGATCTGCGACAAGTGGACGATGCTGATCGTGGCCACGCTCGACGAGGGGAGCATGCGCTTTACCGAGCTGCAGAGGCACATTCCGGGCATCTCGCAGCGCATGCTCACCCTGACCCTGCGCAATCTGGAGCGCGACGGGCTGGTCTCGCGTACGGCCTATGCCGAGGTCCCGCCGCGCGTCGAGTACGCGCTCACCGCCACAGGCCGCAGCCTGATCCCGCCCGCCCTCACGCTCGCCCGCTGGGCGATGGATCACCTGCCGGCGATCCTGGCCAGCAGGGACGCGTACGGCGAACGCGCCAAGTGAGGCGAACGCGCCGAGCGATCAGCCCGCCGCCAGCAGCTCCAGCGTGTCGACCACGCGGTGCGAGAAGCCCCACTCGTTGTCGTACCAGGCGACCACCTTCACGTGCCGGCCGTCGACCCGGGTGAGCGCCGAGTCGAAGATCGAGGAGGCCGGGTTTCCGGTGATGTCCGAGGAGACCAGGGGGTCTTCGGAGTATTCGAGGACGCCGGCGAGCTTGCCCGCGGCCGCTTCCCGGTACGCCGTCAGCACGTCATCGCGCGACACGTCACGCGCAACCACCGTATTGAGCTCGACGATCGAGCCGACCGGGACGGGCACGCGGATCGAGTCGCCGGACAGCTTGCCGTCCAGGTTCGGCAGCACCAGGCCGATCGCCTTCGCCGCGCCCGTCGTGGTCGGGACGATGTTCACGCCGGCTGCGCGCGCTCGACGCGCGTCGCGGTGCGGGCCGTCCTGGAGGTTCTGCTCCTGGGTGTAGGCGTGCACCGTGGTCATGAAGCCGTGTTCGATGCCCGCGAGTTCGTCGAGGACGGCGGCCAGCGGGGCGAGGGCGTTGGTGGTGCAGGAGGCGTTGGAGACGATCGTGTGGGCTGCCGGGTCGTACGCCTCGGTGTTGACGCCGGGCGCGAGGGTGACGTCGGCGCCCGCGGACGGGGCGCTGACCAGCACCTTGCGCGCGCCCGCGGCGAGGTGCCCGCGGGCCGCCTCCGCGGAGGTGAAGCGGCCGGTCGCCTCCAGCGCGAGATCGACGCCGAGGTCCTTCCACGGCAGCTGCGCCGGCTCGCGCTCGGCGAGCACGGCGATCCGCTGCCCGTCGACGATGAGCGCGTCCCCGTCGACCTCCACCGGCCGCCCCAGCCGCCCCGCGGTGGTGTCGAAGCGCAGCAGCCGCGCGAGGGTCGCGGGATCGGTGAGGTCGTTGACGGCGACGACCTCGAGGTCGGAGTCGCGCTCCAGCAGGGCGCGGAGCACATTGCGGCCGATCCGGCCGAATCCATTGATGGCGATGCGGGTCATGGTGGCGTCCCTTCCAGTCAGGTGGACCACTTCCAGCCTCGCCCGCGCCCCCGGCCCGTACCAGCACGAACGTCGCCACGATCCGCAAGGATCGCGACACCCGCGCGGGAGGGGGCGCGAGCGACGGGGCTCAGGCGGTCTTGATCGCTCCGCCGTCGATGATGTGGTCGGCTCCTGTGGTCGCGGCGGCGAGCGGCGAGGCGAGGTAGGCGACGAGGGTCGCGACCTCGTCCGGTTCCACCAGCCGGTCGATGAGCATGCCCATCGCCGCCGGCAGGCCGGCCAGCAGGTCGGCGTGCGGCACGCCCATGGACGCCGCCAGCTCCGCGCCGTACCCGGTCGGGCTCTCCCACATGTCGGTGCGGACCGGGCCGGGCGAGACGGTGTTGACCCGCACCCCCTGCGGGCCGAACTCGTGGACGAGGGCCTTGCCGAAGGCGGTGAGCGCGGCCTTGGCCGTCGTATACGCGATGGGGCCGCCGTCGGGGACGCGGGCGCCCAGGGAAGACACGTTGACGATCGCGCCGCGGGCCGTCAGCAGGGCGGGCAGCGCGGCGCGGGTCACGCGGACCGTGGCGAGGAAGTTCAGGTCGACCACCTGCGCCCACTGCGTGTCCGTCAGGTCGAGGAAGCCGCCGCTCAGGCCGCCGTCACCACCGCCGACGTTGTTCACCAGGACGTCGATGCCGCCCAGCTCGGCCACGGCCTCGGCCACCAGGCGCTCGGCTCCGGCCGGGTCCGACAGGTCCACTGCGATCGGCGTCGCACCGGCCGCCGTCAGCTCCGGGCCGGGCTTGCGGGCCGCGGCGACGACTCGGACGCCCTCGGCGGTCAGCGCCCGGACGACGGCCAGGCCGATACCGCGGCTCGCGCCCGTGACCAAGGCGGTCTTGCCGTTCAGCTGCAGATCCATGATGTTCCCCTCCACCAGCAAAAGCATCTTCTGTGTTGCACTGAACGTAGAACATGCAACATGCATGACGCAAGTTGCGATGGAGTCGGCACACCGGCGTACCATCACCACATGACGCCGCCCGCCTCCGCGCAGTCCAAGCCGCTCCGCGCCGACGCCGAGCGCACCGTCCGCGCGATCCTCGAGGCCGCCGAGCGGGTGCTGTCCGCGAATCCGGCGGCGCCGATGGAGCAGATCGCCGAGGCCGCCGGGGTCGCCCGGACCACCGTGCACCGCCGGTTCGCCTCACGGGAGGCGCTGATCACGGCGCTGGCCGCGTGGGCGACACAGCGGTTCCACGACGCGGTCGAGGCCGCCCGGCCGGAGACCTCACCGCCCGCCGTCGCGCTCTACCAGGTGACCGCGAACGTGCTGCGCGTAAAGATCGGCTGGGGCTTCGCCATGGGCGCCCTCCCCGCCGACGCACCCGAGGTCGGACGCGTGCACGCCGAGGTGCTCGCCCGCTGCGAGGGGCTCTTCACCCGGCTCCGGGACGCCGGACTGCTGCGGCCCGGCACCGACTTGGACTGGGCGCGGCGGGTGTATTACGCGCTCATCCACGAGGCGGCGGCCGAGCCGGCGGAGACGGACGCCGCCGTGGACGCCCTCGCGAGCCGGGTGGTCGACACCCTCATGCAGGGGATCGGCACCGGCAAGGGCTAGCTCATACGGTTGCCGGCCGGCGTCCACACGCCGCTGTCCGGGCGGCCGGGATACCCGGCGGTGAGCCGGCGACGCAGTGTGGCCAGCCCTGGATGCGGGTTGTCGGTGCGCCAGATCAGCGAGTGCGGGTAGACCGGGGTCGGGTCGCTGATCGGAATGCGGCGCAGGTCGAAGCCGGCGGGCCAGACCAGCGGGGTCTGCTCGCTGAGGAAGGTCGCCAGCGCGGATGAGCCGCCGATCGTGTCGAGCAGCGCCTCGACGCCGAAGTTGGGCCCGGTCGCCTCGACGGTGAAGCCGTACGCGGCCGCCAGCTCGTCGTAGTACGCCGCCCACTCCGTGCCGGGGTCGTTGCCCGGCATCCAGATCCGGCAGCCCGCGAGCTGCGTGGGCGTGATCGACTGCTCGCCGGCGAGAGGGTGTGCCGGGCCGGTGACCAGTTGGAGCGGCTCGTCCAGGACCGGCGCGGCCTCGAGGCCGGCGGGGAGGCCCCGTCCGGTCATGTGCAGGGCGCGGAACGTCGCGTCGACCGTGCCCGCCTCGACGGCCTCAATGGCCCGGTCCGCGCCGTAGAGAGTCACCACGTCCAGCTCGATGTCCGGGTGCGTCCGGTGGAAGTCGCGCATCAGGCCGCCGGTGGCGACGCGGCGGCCGACGACGTCGACGCGCAGGACGCGGCTGCCCGGCCGCACCGAGGCCGCGGCCCGCTCCTCGGCGAGCAGCAAGGCACGCGCGTGGGGAAGGAATGCCTGCCCGTCGATGGTGAGCTCGGCGCCGCGCGCGGTCCGGGCGAAAAGGCGCACGCCGAGGTCCGCTTCGAGCGCCGCGAGGCGCTTGGAGACGGCCTGCTGGGTGAGCGACAGATCGATCGCGGCCTTCTGGAACTGCCCCGCGTCCGCGGCGGCGACGAAGGTGCGTACGGCATTGAGGTCCACGGTCAGCCACCTTATCCGCACAACAACTGGTTGTGGCACGACGGCTCTGCGGTTGTTTGATCTGCGGTGACGCAGCTCGCTTTCATGGTGCCGGTCAACCTGAGGTTGAGCGCGGAGGTCACTCGCCCATGCCGGATTCCTTTGTCCATCTGCACAACCACACCGAGTATTCGATGCTGGACGGCGCGCAGAAGCTGCAGCCGATGTTCCGGGAAGTTGCCCGGCAGCAGATGCCTGCCATCGCGATGAGCGATCACGGCAACATGTTCGGCGCCTATGAATTCGCTCAGGTCGCGAAGGGCTTCGAAGACGTCAAGCCGATCATCGGCATCGAGGCATACGTGGCGCCCTCCTCCCGGTTCGTGCGCAAGCAGGAGTACTGGGGCCCGGGGAAGGAGCTCTCCGGCGGCGGCCGCTACACCCACATGACCATGTGGGCGCGGGATGCGCAGGGGCTGCGGAATCTGTTCTGGCTCAGCACCCAGGCCAGCTATGAAGGCCAGTTTCCCGCCGGAAAGCCGCGCATGGACCGCGAGCTGATCGCGCAGCGCCCCGAAGGCATCATCGCCACCACCGGCTGCCCCTCCGGCGAGGTCCAGACCCGGCTCCGGCTGCAGCAGTACGAGGAGGCGCGGGCGGCCGCCGCCGCGTATCAGGAGATCTTCGGCCACGAGAACTACTTCCTGGAACTCATGGACCACGGCCTCGCCATCGAGCGGGACGTCCGCGACGGGCTGCTGCGGCTGGCGAGAGAGCTGCGGATCCCCCTCCTCGCCACCAATGACGCGCACTACGTCACCGAGGACCAGGCCGACGCGCACGACAGCCTCCTCTGCATCGGCGTCGGCAAGAACAAGGACGACCCGGCCCGCTTCCGCTTCAACGGCTCCGGCTACTACCTCAAGAGCGCGGAAGAGATGCGCGCCCTCTTCGCGGAGCTGCCGGAGGCCTGCGACAACACCCTCCTGATCGCCGAGCGCATCGAGTCGTACGACGCGGTCTTCGACTACGTCGATGAGATGCCTCAGTTCCCTGACGTGCCGGAAGGCGAATCCCAGGAGTCGTGGCTGCGGAAGGAGGTGCTCAAGGGCCTGGCGATGCGTTACGGCGATCCGGTCCCGCCGCACATCATCGACCGCTTCGAGACCGAGATGTCCGTCATCGGCCCCATGGGCTTCAGCTCCTACTTCCTCGTCGTGGCCGACATCTGCCGCCACGCCCGCGACAACCGGATCCCACTCGGCCCGGGCCGCGGCTCCTGCACCGGGTCCATCGTCGCGTACGCCATCCGCATCACCGAGCTCTGCCCCATCGAGCACGGCCTGCTCTTCGAGCGCTTCCTGAACCCCGAGCGGATCAACCCGCCCGACGTGGACCTGGACTTCGACGACCGGCAGCGGGACCGGATGGTCCGATACGTGACGGAGAAATACGGGGACGAGTTCACCGCGATGGTGAATACGTTCGGCCGGATCAAGGCCAAGAACGCGATCAAGGACTCCGCGCGCATCCTCGGCTATCCGTACGCCCACGGCGAGCGCATCACCAAGGCGCTCCCGCCCGACCAGAACGGCAAGCCGGCCCCGCTCGCCGCCCTCTTCGACCCCGGCCACGAGCGGTATGGCGAGGCGGGCGAGATCCGGCAGCTGTACGGCGCCGAGCCCGACGTGCAGCGCGTCATCGACACCGCCCGGGGCGTCGAGGGCCTGACCCGCGGCACCGGAGTGCACGCCGCCGCGGTGATCCTCTCCAAGACGCGGCTCACCGACCGCATTCCGCTGCACATGCGGCCCGCGGACGGCGTGAAGATCACCGGCTTCGACTATCCGTCCTGCGAGGCCATGGGCCTGATCAAGATGGATTTCCTGGGGCTGCGCAACCTCGGCGTCATCGACCAAGCGATCGAGAACATCCGGGAGAACCGGGGCATCAGCCTGGCCACCGTAGATCCCCTCGACCATGACCACGATGCCGTCGTGATCCCGCTGGACGACGCCAGGACGTACGAGCTGCTCGCCGAAGGCAACACCTTCGGCGTCTTCCAGCTCGACGGCGGCGGCATGCGCGTACTGCTGCGGCAGATGGAACCCACCCGCTTCGAAGACATCGCCGCCGTCAACGCCCTCTACCGGCCGGGCCCCATGGCCGCCAACGCCCACACCAACTACGCCCACCGCAAGACCGGCCGCCAGGACATCACCCCGATCCACCCCGAGCTGCGCGACGCCCTGGAGCCGATCCTCGGCACCACCTTCCATCTGCTCGTCTACCAGGAGCAGATCATGGCCATCGCCCGGGAGCTGGCCGGGTACACGCTCGGCGGCGCCGACCTGCTGCGGCGGGCGATGGGGAAGAAGAAGCCGGAGGTGCTGGCGGCTGAGTGGGACAAGTTCCATGCGGGGATGCGCGGCAATGGCTTCAGCGATGAGGCCATCAAGGCGCTGTGGGATGTGATGCTCCCCTTCTCCGGTTACGCGTTCAACAAGTCCCATACCGCCGGATACGGGCTCGTCTCGTACTGGACCGCCTACCTGAAGGCGAACTACCCGGCCGAGTACATGGCCGCCCTGCTCACCTCGGTCGGCGACGACAAGGACAAGGCGGCGGTCTATCTGGCCGACGCCCGCAAGAACGGCGTCCGGGTGCTGCAGCCCGATGTGAACGAGTCCGTGGCCGAGTTCACGGCCGTCGGCGACGATGTGCGGTTCGGGCTGCGGTCCGTACGGAACGTCGGCGACCACGTCATCGAGGCGATCGCCGACGCGCGGCGCCGGAAGGGGAAGTTCACTTCTTTCGCCGACTTCCTGGACAAGGCCGATCTGCCCGCGCTCAACAAGCGCGCCGTGGAATCCCTGGTCAAGGCCGGGTCCTTCGACTCCCTCGGGCACAGCCGCAAGGGGCTCGCCGCGGTCTGCGAGGGCGCCATCGATGCGGTCATCCCCGTGAAGAAGGCCGCGAGTTACGGGCAGGACGACCTGTTCGCCGGGGCGGGCGGCGCGAGCGAGGACGGCTCGGCACCGGCCTTCGGCCTGGACCTCACCGTCGACGACGCCGAGTGGCCGCGCAAGCAACTCCTCGCCGCCGAGCGCGAGATGCTCGGCCTGTACGTCTCCGCCCACCCGCTCGACGGCGCCGAGCACATCCTCGCCCGGGCCCGCGACTGCGCCATCGCCGAGCTGCTCGCGTCGGGGCGCGCCACCGGGGACGTACGGCTCTCCGGGCTGATCACCGGCGTCCAGCACAAGATGACCAAGCAGGGCAGCGCCTGGGCCATCGTGAACCTCGCCGACCGCGACGCCTCGATCGAGGTGCTGTTCTTCCCCGCCGCCTACCAGCTGGTGCGGCACGCGCTGGCCGAGGACAACGTCATCGCCGTCAAGGGCAAGATCGAGGACCGGGACGGCACGCTGAACCTCTTCGGCCGCGAACTGTCGGTCCTCGACATCTCGGCGGCGGAGCTGGGCGGCAGGCCCCCCGTGCGGCTCGCGCTGCCCGCCCACCGCATCAGCGAGCGGTCCGTCGGGGAGCTCAAGCGGATCCTCGCCGCCCACCCGGGCGACAGCCCCGTACACCTCAGCGTCCGCGGCCCGCACAGGACGACCGTCTACGCGCTGGCGGCCACGGTCGACCCTGCAACCCTCGCCTCCGACGTGAAAGGCGCCTTCGGGGCCGACGCCTGGCAGGGCACGGGGGCGCCGGTCAGCGAGCCGTACGGTTGAACGTCACGTGCGTGACGCCGCTGGGCGAGGAGACGGACTCGACGTCGTAGTCCCGCTCCAGGTGCTCGAGGCCGTCCCAGAGGCGTACGCCGCGGCCGAGGAGGATCGGGACGACCACGACGTGCATGTGATCGACGAGCCCGGCGGCGAGGAAGTCGCGGATCATGCTGGGGCCGCCGCCGAGGCGTACGTCCTTGCCGTCCGCCGCGTCGCGGGCGGTGGCCAGCGCCTTCTCGGGTGCGGCGTCGAGGAAGTGGAAGGTGGTGCCGCCCTCCATCTCGATCGGCGCGTGCGCGTGATGGGTGAGGACGAACGTCGGGGTGTGGAACGGCGGGTTGGGGCCCCACCACCCCTTCCAGTCGGGGTCCTCGTGCCATCCGGGCAGGCCGTACTTCCCGGCGCCCATGATCTCCGCCCCGATCCCGGGCTCGTGCTGCCGCGCATAGGCGTCGTCGAGCCCGGCGCTGCCGCCTTCTCTGCCGGTCATCTCGTACCAGAAGCGGGTCTTGAACATCCACTGGTGCAGATCCTCACCGGCGTGACCGAACGGCGCCTCGGCGGTCAGGCCCTCCCCGGTGCCGAAGCCGTCGAGCGAGATCGAGAAGTTGTGGACGCGGACGAGTGACATGACTGCCCTTCCTTTTCGCCTTCGGCGGTCGTGGCACCGATGCTGGCCGCCTCAATGTCATGACGTCCAATGCCAATTGGCCCGAGTTCCCATAGATAAAATCGATCCATGCTGAACCTGACCCACCTCAGGGTGCTGGAGGCGGTCGCGCGCCACGGGTCGGTGACCGAGGCGGCGAAGGAGCTGCACTACTCGCAGCCGTCGGTCAGCCACCACCTGGGGCGGCTGGAGGCCTCGACCGGCGCGAAGCTCATCCAGCGGGTGGGCCGCGGCATCCGGCTCACGCCCGAGGGTGAGCTGCTGGCGCAGCGGGCCACGGAGATCCTGGGGCGGGTGGATGCCGCGTCGGTGGAGCTGGCGGCGCATGTGGGGCTGCGGGCGGGGCGGGTGCGGCTCGCGGGATTCCAGACCGTGTTGAGCACGCTGGTGCCGCGGGCGGCCGTCGAGCTGTCGCGGTCGTACCCGGGAATCGAGCTCAACCTCGTCGACGCCCACCCGTCCGACGGCCTGGAGATGCTGCGGTCCGGCCACGTGGACATCGCCCTGATCTTCCGGCACACCGAGACGCCGCTGGAGGAGGAGGGATTCCGGCTTACGCACCTGATGGACGACTCCCTCCACCTCGTCAGCGACCAGCCCCGCCAGCGCCTGGAGCAGCATCGCGACTCGGCCTGGGTCGGCGGCTGCGAGCGCTGCCGGGCGGCCACCATCACGGCCTGCGAGCGGGCTGGCTTCGCCCCGCGCTTCGCGTACTCCTGCGATGACACGGTCGTCGCGCAGGCGCTGGTGGCGGCCGGGATGGGCGTCGCGATTCTCAACGGGCTGGCGCTGGCGGCCCACCGGTCGCCGGGCATCCACACGACGCCGCTCCCCGGCAACGCCCGCCGCATCTACGCCGCGACTTACGGCGACCCGCCGGATCCGCCCGCCACGACGGCGCTGATCGAGATCCTGGAGGCGCAGTCGCGGTCTTCTTGAAGCTCAGTGCCCGCGGGCGCTTGAAGCTCAGTCCCCGCGGGCGAAGGTGCGCCGGTACTCGCTGGGCGTGGTCCCGAGGATGCGCTGGAAGTGCAGCCGCAGGTTGGCCCCGGTGCCGAGCCCGACGTCGGCGGCGATCTGCTCGATGCTCCGCTCCGACCGCTCCAGCAGCTCCCGTGCCACATCGATACGGGCCCGCATCACCCACAGCATCGGCGTATACCCGGTCTCGGCGACGAACCGCCGCGAGAACGTCCGCGGCGACACCCCCGCATGCTGCGCCAGCACCTCCAGCGTCAGCGGCTCGCCGAGCTTGCGCAGTGCCCAGTCGCGGGTCGCGGTGAAGCGCTCCCCGGTCGGCTCCGGCACACTGCGCGGCACGTACTGCGCCTGGCCGCCGCTGCGGTACGGGGCCGCGACGAGGCACCGGGCGGCGGTGTTCGACGTGGCCACGCCGCCGTCGGCGCGCAGGATGTGCAGGCACAGGTCGATGCCGGCGCCCGCGCCCGCGGAGGTGAGCACGCTGCCCTCGTCGACGAAGAGCACGTTCTTGTCGACCCGGATCTCGGGGTACTGCTCCGCCAGCGCGTCGGTATAGCGCCAGTGCGTGGTCGCCCGGCGGCCATCGAGCAGCCCCGCCGCCGCGAGCGTGAACGCCCCCGTGGAAATCGCGGCGACCCGCGCACCCCGCTCGTGCGCGGCGAGCAGCGCCTCGACCACCTTGGGCGGCGTGGCCTCGCGGTCCGGCTGCCGGTAGCCGGGCACGAAGACGATGTCGGCCCAGTCGAGCGCCTCCAGCCCGTGCTCCACCACGTACGAGAGGCCATTCCCGCTGGCCACCGGGCCGGGGGTGGTGCCGCACATGCGCACCTCGTACGGCATGTCCGCCCGGGTCGCGAAGACCTGCGCGGGGATCCCGAGGTCGAGCGGCAGCGCTCGGTCGAGGACCAGGACGGCTACGCGGTGGAGGCGGGTTTCGGGCACGGTGCCAAGGTTAGCCGGGGAGCCGGGGGTGGGCGCGTATGCCTCAGGCAGTCCGATAGCGGCTCGCCAGCTGCGGGCTCTGGCCGGCGAAGGCGGCCAGGTCGGCCTCGAAGACGCGGTCGAGGAGGCCTGCGTCCTCGACGCCGGGGGCGCAGACGACCTCGCCGAGGTCGAGGCCGCGGAGGCCCGCGGTGACGACCTCCTCGGCGCTCATCCGCGGGATGACGCTCATGTCCAGGCCCTGGCGGCTGTGGAACTCCGTCGCCACCACCCCGGGGCACAGCACCTCGACCCGTACGCCCGTCTCCGCCAGCTCGGCGCTGAGGGTCTGGGACATGGCGACGAGGTGCGCCAGGGTGCCCGCGTACACGGCGCGACGCGGCATGACCGACGGGTCCGCCGGGCCGCTGAAGGCGATCATCCCGGCGACATTGATGATGGCTCCGGTCCCGCGGGCCTGCATCCCGCCGACCGCGGCGCGGGTGATCAGGGTGGGGGCGAGCACCTTGACGTTGACCAGCTCGCGGGCCTTGGCGGCGGGGAGGTCGGCCAGGGGCATGTAGTGGGAGACGCCCGCGTTGTTGACCAGGAGGTCGAGCGGCTGTTCCGCGGCCAGTGCCGCGACGGCGTCGATGCCGGCGTTGGTGGACAGGTCGGCCGTCACGCCCTGCACCTTCGTGCCGGGGTGCGCCGCCGCGAAGGCGTCCAGGCGTTCCTGGCGGCGGCCGACCAGGATCAGGTCGTGGCCGTCGGCCGCCAGCCGGTCGGCGAAGGCGGCGCCGATGCCGGAGGTGGCGCCGGTGACGAGGGCGAGCTTGCTCATGCGGGGTGGTCCTTTCGTACGGTGACTGCCTCCAGCGTGCGGACAAAACGGGTGGTCAGCCAGCAGTCCCCGCTTCCTAGGACTCTCAGTACCAGCCACCCATAACGGCCCAGCCGCCATACTGATCGTCATGACCTCCACCGACCTCGGCGACGCGCTCAAGACCTGGCGGGCCGCCGTCGCCCCGCAGGACGCGGGCCTGCAGTCCGGCGGCCGGCGCCGCACACCCGGGCTGCGCCGCGAGGAGCTCTCCCAGCTCGCCGGAATCTCCGCCGACTACCTGACCCGCCTCGAACAGGGCCGCGCCAGCAACCCCTCCCCGCAGGTGATCGAGGCGCTGGCCCGCGCCCTGCGCCTGAACCAGGACGAGCGCCTGCACCTCTTCCACCTCGCCGGCCTCGCCCCGCCGGGCCCGGACCGCATCTCCTCGTACATCACCCCGGGCGTGCAGCGCATGCTGGAGCGTCTGCAGCACACCCCGGTCGCGGTCTACGACGCGATGTGGACGCTGCTGCACGCCAATCCGCTCTACGTCGCGCTGATGGGCGAGTGGCACGGCAACGACCGCAACGGCGTCTGGCGCAACTTCCTCGGCACCGGCACCCGCGTACGCCAGTCCCCCGACTCCCTCCGCGCCCTGCGGGCCGCCACGGCCGCCGACCTGCGCAGAACGGCCGCCCGCTACCCCAACGACCCGCGCCTGCGCGCCCTCATCCGCCAACTCCGCGCCGACAGCCCGCTCTTCAACGAGCTGTGGGAGTCCGGCGCCGTCGCCGAACACCACAGCGCCCGCAAAACCATCGACCACCCGCAGCTCGGCGCGCTCACCCTGGACTGCGATGTGCTGCATGTCGCGGGCGACGACCTGCGCCTCATGGTCTATACGGCCGAGCCCGGCAGCCAGGATGCCGAGCGGCTGTCACTGCTGGCCGTCATAGGGACGCAGTTCGCGAGCGGGTGTTGATGTTCGCCTCCCGCATGCGTCCGTCCGGAGCGAACCGGCCGAAGAAGTAGACCTCGATGACCAGGTTCTTCCCGCGCTGTGTCACATGCATCGTGTAGCGGGCAGCGAGCCGGTCGCCGTCGGTTATGGCCTCGTGCACCTCGATCGTGCCTATCGGGCGGTTCTTGCGGACCGGGCGGGTGTGTGCGATGAGCTTGTCGCGGTCGAGCCGGTTCCCGTCGGCGAACTCGATGACGTCGGGGGTGTGATAGCGGTCGACGATCGCTGCCGCGTCCTCGTCCGTCTGCAGCAGGTCATCGGTGAACGTCGTGAAGAAGTCCGCGATGAACTGCTTGGGGTCGCTGTCGGCCAGTGGGCGCATGTCACTCCAGCGGTACGTGGATCACGGGCGTAACTTTTACACTTCGTCAAAGATATCCTCAGCGATAAATTTGGCAAGATGTAAGAGATGAGCCCCGCCCGCAACCTCCGCGCCGACGCCCGCCGAAGCCGGGCCGCGATCCTGGACGCCGCGACCCGGATCCTCAACTCCGAGCCCGACGCGGGCCTGGAGGCGATCGCCACCGCCGCGGGCGTCACCCGCCCGACCGTCTACGCCCACTTCCCCTCACGGGAGCAGCTGCTGCTGGCGGTCACCGAGCGGATTACGGAGGAGTCGGCCGCCGTCATGGACGCGGCCGCCGCATCAGGCGGATCCGCCGCCGATTCCCTGCTGCGCCTCCTCGACGCCGCCGCGCAGGTGGCAGGGCGCTATCCCGTGCTCATGCAGCTGATCAGCGCGCACCCCGTCGCCCCGGCCGCCGACCACGACCGGCACTCCCCGATCGCCGACCGCTTCCGGCGTGTCATCGAACAAGGCCGGGAGACCGGCGAGTTCGACGCCCGCTTCCCCGTCGACTGGCTGGTCGCGGCCACCATCGGCCTCGCCCACACCGCGGCCGGGGAGCAGGACGGCGGGCGGCTGTCCGCCGCCGCGGCTCGCGACGCCCTGCACGGCAGCCTGCTCCGCCTGCTCGGCGCCGCCGCGGATTAGGCAGGCGTCGAGACCCGCCATACAACTGCCGTTCCCCTGCGCCACATGCGCGGTCCATTGCCTCGACCACCTGTCCGGTATTGACTACATCCCCGTGTCGAAGCGTCTTCCGGCGGCCGCGGCCGCCCTCTCTCTCCTTGTCCTGCTCGGTGCGCTGCCCGCCTCCGCGGCCGACGCGCCGCCGGCCTCCCGGTCAGGGCTGCCGCTGGGCCCGTCCGACCTCACCGAGACCCGGACCACCAGCACCCTGCAGCCCGGCGTCACCCTCACCCGGATCGTGCGCGGCGCCGAAGCCCCGGCGCTGCCGTGGACGGTCGAGGTGTCGATCCCGGGCGGCGCCGGTTCGCCCGACCCGGACGCGCCGCCGACCGCGCTCAAGGACCGGGTGAGCGCCGGTGAACTGGCCGACGAGCTCAAGGCGGACGGCTTCGCCGCGCGCGTCGAGGAGGTGACGACGCCCGCCGTCGCCGACTACGACGGCGGCACGCTGGGCTGGCGGGTGCGGGTCGGCAGCTTCGGATCGCAGGACGCGGCCACGTCGGAGCGCGGCCGGCTCGTCGCGGCCGGGTACGCCGGGTCGGCCATCTACACCGGATGGGACGGCGATCCGGACAGCGCCGACGACCGCGGCCCGTGGCGGGTCGACGTACTCACCATCGATCCGCGCCGCTTCCGCGGCAGCCTGCGGGCGTCGTACGGACCCGACTTGGAGCGGCGGGAGAAGACCAGCGAGCTGGCTGCTGAGGCCACTGCCGCGGTGAACGCAGGGTTCTTCGTCCTCGATCCGAAGGCGGGCGCGCCCGGCGATCCGGCGGGTGTGGGCACGTACGGTGGCCGGCTGCTCAGCGAGCCGGTCGGCGACCGCCCGGCGCTGGTGCTCGGCGCGGACGCGCGGCGGACGGACGTCACCCGTCTCACCTGGCGCGGCCGCGTCACCGGCGCGCACGGCTCGGAGCGGCTGGACGGCGTCAACCGCGTCCCCGGCCTGATCCGCAACTGCGGCGGCACCCCCGACGACTCCCCCACCGCCCGCCCGCTGCACGACGTGACCTGCACCGACCCGGACGAAATCGTCGCCTTCACCCCGTCGTACGGGCAGCAGACCCCGCCCGGCGACGGCCTCGAAGCCGTGCTGGACGCCCGCGGCCGCGTCACCGGCCTCCGGACCCCGCGCGGCGGCCCGCTCCCCGCCGGCGGCAGCTCCGTGCAGGCGACCGGCGACCGGGTCGCCGACCTCAAGTCGCTCGCCAGGCCGGGCGCCCGCCTGGCCGTCGACAAGACGCTGCTCGACCGGCGCGGCAAGCCGGTCCCCGCCTCCCGTACGACCGACATCGTCAACGGCGGCCCCGAACTCGTCCACAACGGCCGCACCCACGTCACCCCGGCCGCCGACGGCATGGTCCAGCCCGGCAACCCGAGCTTCTACTACGGCTGGGTCCACAAGCGGAACCCGCGCACCCTCGCCGGCGTGGATGCCTCGGGCCGCACGGTGCTGGTCACCGCCGACGGCCGCGGCACCGGCTCGCTCGGCCTGTCGATCCCCGAGAGCGCGGCAGTGGCCAAGTCGCTCGGCCTGCGCGAGGCGATCAACCTCGACGGCGGCGGCTCGACCACCATGGTCGCCGACGGCAAGGTGATCAACACCCCGTCGGACGCGGCCGGTGAACGCCCGGTGGGCGACGCGCTGCTGATCCTCCCGTAAAGCCTGATCCGCCAACCATCAGGAGCCGCCGTGATCCGCAGAGCCCGAATACTCACCCTGCTCTTCGCCTTACTCGTCGCGCTCAGCCCGGCCGCCCCGGCAGCCGCCTCCCCAAAGGGCGCCAAGGTCGTCGACGTCACCCAGGTCGCCGACCGCCAGGTCGACCTGTCCGTCCGCTCCCCCGCCCTCGGCGGCCGTACGGTGAACGTCCGCCTGCTCACGCCGGACGGCTGGGACCCGTCCGACCGGCGGCAGCACTGGCCGACGCTCTGGCTGCTGCACGGCTGCTGCGGCGACTACACCGCCTGGACGTCGATGACCGACGTGGCCCGCACCGCGGAGCTGCGCGACGTGCTCGTGGTGATGCCGGAGGCCGGCTGGAACGGCTGGTACAGCGACTGGTGGAACAACGGCGCGGGCGGTGATCCGGCGTGGGAGACCTTCCACACCGGGGAGCTGCGGCGGCTGCTGGAGCGGGACTGGGGCGCGAGCGCGAACCGGGTGACGGCCGGTCTGTCGATGGGCGGCCAGGGCGCACTGATGTACGCGGCCCGGCACCCGGGGATGTTCAAGGCGGCCGCGGCGTACTCGGGCTCCGTACACCCGCTGCTGAACGACGAGTCCGCGGACCGCATCATGGGCTTCTTCGCCGGACCCGGCGGGACCGACGACCCGCGGCGGGTGTGGGGCGACCCGGTCGAGCAGCGCGCGATCTGGCGGGCCCACGACCCGTACCACCTGGCCAAGCGCCTCAAGAACACCCCCGTCTACCTCTCCTGCGGCGACGGCCGGGCCGGCCCGCTGGATCAGCCGGGCGGCACCGACGCCCTGGAGGCTGACTTCAACCGCCAGAACCACGCCCTGGCGGACGCCCTCAGGAGCGCCGGCGCCAAGCACCTCACCACCAACTTCTACGGTCCGGGCAAGCACGCCTGGCCGTACTGGGAGCGGGAGTTGCAGGCCTCCCTGCCGATGCTGCTGCGGGCACTGGACGTTCGCCGAGCCTCGCCAATTCATCGGACCAGTAACCACAGATGATGCGCGCGAAGCCTTGACCACCCATCATGTCCCTGCAATCCTCCGATCTCTATGGGACGGAGATTGCGCTTACTCGTGGTCGCACTGGTCGCCGCACTCGCGGCCGGACTGCTCGGCGGGCCTCCGGCCGCGACCGCGGCGCCGCCCGTACCGCAGGAGGTCGAGCATCCGCGGCAGCAGTGGCTGCGCGACTCCACGGCAGGGCTCTTCCTGCACTGGGGGATGTACACCGCGCCCGCGCACACCGACTGCCGCGCGTGGGAGAAGTCGGTCACCGACGGCGGCTGGAGCGCCGATTACTGGGTCGACGAGGCGAAGAAGCTCGGCGCCTCGTACATCGTCCTCGCGACCTTCCACAGCCGGCTCGGCTACGCCCGCCCCTGGCCGTCGAAGATCCCCGGCAGCTGCGCCACCGAACGCGACCTGCTCGGCGAGCTGGTCAAGGCCGGCCAGGCGAAGGGCGTCAAGGTCATCCTCTACATGACCGACGACCCGCAGTGGCACAACGAGACCGGCACCGAATCCCTCGACTCGGCCGCGTACTCGAAGCACAAGGGCAAGGACGTCGACCTCACCACCCGGGAGGGCTTCGGCGAGTTCAGCTACGACCTCTTCCACGAGGTCATGGACCGCTACGACGACCTGGCCGGCTTCTGGATCGACAACGACAACGAATACTGGGAAGAACACCACCTCTACGAGCAGATCCGCGAGAAGCGCCCGTCCTGGCTGCTGAGCAACAACAACGAGGACACGCCGATCATGGACACCGTCAGCAACGAGCAGAAGACCGGCATGACGCCGTCCTACGACTACCCGCAGGCGGCCTTCACCCCGATGCCACGGCTGACCGAGGCGGACTACAAGCTCCCGACCGAGGGCGCCTGGTGGTACGACGGCAAGGACCACCCGGTCGACTACCGCCTCTCCACCGGCCGCTACGTCGCCAACGCCGGCTCCTCGATGAAGTCGCTGATGGCCGAGACGCCGATGGTGAACGGCAAGATGCCTCCGGCCCAGGAGAAGTTCAACGACTTCATGTCGACGTGGGCGCCGCCGATCCGCGAGTCCCTCGCCCGCACCGAGGGCGGCGGCTATCTGTACGGCGGGCTGCAGCCGGGCTTCTGGAACGACGGCGCGCACGGCGTGGTGACGGTCGCCAAGGAAGACGACAACACCCAGTACGTACACGTCCTCACCCGCCCCGGCGGCGACCTGCTGCGGCTGCGCGACAACGGTTACGACGTCACCGAGGTGACCGACCTGCGCACCGGCAAGCCGCTGCGCTTCAGCCAGTCCGGCGGCTATCTGAACCTCCTCGGCATCACCGCCTGGGATCGGTACGACACCGTCTTCAAGGTCGAGACGGCCGGTCAACGCGGCTACTACGACCCCAAGTCCCTCAAGGCCACGGCCTCTTCCGCGGCGGCCGGTCACCCGGCGGCGAACCTCGTCGACGGCACGTACCCCGGCTACTGGGACAGCGACCGCAAGGTCCCGGCATCGCTGACCATAGACCTGGGCCACCGCCGCGCCGCCACCACCCTCGCGGTCAACCAGCGGGAGAGCTCCCCCACCCACGCCCGCGTCTCCTTCGGCAGACCCGAGGACTCTGCGCGGATCAAGGACTACACGGTACGGGCGAGCGACGACGGCAAGCGCTGGCGCAAGGTCAGGACCGGCGTGCTGCCGAGCGCCCGCGGGGTGCGGTTCATCGACCTCGGGGCCCAGCGGGCCCGCTATCTCAAGCTCGACGTACACAGCCTCTGGGGTGGCGCGCAGGCGCCGGAGTACCACAACAGGCTGCAGATCGACGAGATCAAGGTGGGCCACGGCTTCGTGGAGTCGGACCCGTCGGCCGCCCCGCTGGAGGCTGAGGCGCCCGCCAACGGCCGCACCGGACGCGCCCGCTCCGAGCGCTGCGCCGGCTGCTCCGGCGGCCGCCAGGTCACCGGCCTCGGCGGTGGCACGGCCAACGCGCTCACGTACCACAACGTCCGGGCGGCCGAGGGCGGCGACTACCGGCTGCAGCTCGACCACACCGCGGCCGCCGCCACCTCCCTCTCGGTGCGGGTAAACGGCGGCGAGCCGCGGCAGGTCGCGGTCCCGGCGAGCCGCGCGGACGTGCCGGGCAGCACATCGGTGCCGGTGAGCCTGCGGGCCGGGGCGAATACGGTGCAGATCTACAGCACCGACCGCCACGGCCCCGGCGTCGACCGCGTCGAACTGGGCACCCTGCCACCGGAGTCGTCCGTGCCGAAGACCACCATGACCGTGCGGCCGCACGGCCTGCAGTGGGTCGGCAAGGGCGCGCAGTCGATCCGCGTGACGGCGAAGCTGCGGCTCGATGACGATACGGTGCTGGACGGGCTGAAGCTGGCCCCGAAGGCCCCCGACGGCTGGCAGATCGAGGGCGCTCCCGTCACCGCGGATCAGCTGCGGCTCGGCGGGACCATCGAGGGCGAGTGGACCATCACCTCACCCGCCGGCCGGGACGTGACGTCGGCCCAACTCCCGGTCACGGCTGCGTACTCCTGGCTCGGCCGCGCCCACGAGGCGCAGCAGGACGTGGGGGTACGGGCCCGGCCCGCCGACCGCGTATGGATGCGGGAGGCCGAGGACTCGGCGAACGGCATGGGCAGCACCGGACTGACCGGCTGCTCGCCCTGCTCCGGCGGCGAGAAGGTGCGCAACATCGGCGGCAGCGCCGCCGCCGCGGTGACCTTCCCGCAGGTGACGGTGGACAAGGCCGGCATGTACCGCCTCTACCTCGACTACACGGTCAACGGCACCCGCTCGTTCTTCGTCAGCGCGAACGGCGGCCCGGCGGCGGAGGCGAAGGTGAGCGGCTCGGGCAACAGCACGCCGGCGACGACCTCGGTGGCGGTGCAGCTGAAGGCGGGCGTGAATGAGCTGCGGGTCTTCAACGACGCCGCCGGCGCGCCGGACCTGGACCGGCTGTCGCTCGCCCCGTGATCAGTCCGCCAGCCCGACCAGCCGGGCGCTGTCCTGCCACAGGGCCTGGGCCGCCTTGTCGCTGCGGGCCTGCAGCGACGGTTCGGTAGTCCAGGTCAGGTGGCCGCGGCGGAGGGCGGCGTACGCGCCTCCCGGCGGGCGGGAGCCGCGGTCGAGGGCGAGTTCGGCGAGGGTGTTCCCGGCCGCGGCGCGGGAGTTGAGCGTCGGGCTGAAGCGGCGCATCGGCGCGCCTGCCGGAGTGCCCAGCAGGGACCAGGCCAGCCGCAGCGGCAGGGCGAGATGCTGCGCGAGACCCGTGCCGAAGACCTGCCCCGGGTCGTACGCGAGCGCGCTCACCTGCCGCTCCCCCGCCTCCGGCCGGCTCTGCAGCGCACGTACGGTCAGCACGGCGCACAGCTTGGACGCCGTGTACGCGTGCTGGCCCGCCTTGGCCGGGCGGGTGTCCAGGCCCGGGTCGCGTTCGGGATAGGCGAGCAGCTCGGCTTCCGCGTGCCGCGGTGTGACCAGGCTCGCCTTCGTGGCGGGGTCGTGGGTGCCGCTGGTGGTGAGCAGGACTACGGCGCCCGGCGCGAGGGCGGGCAGCAGGAGGCGCAGCAGTAGATAGTGCGCGAGGTGGTTGACGGCGAAGGTGGTCTCGTAGCCGTCGGGGGTGCGGCCGTCCGCGTCGGGGCGGATGAGACCGGCGTTCAGGACCAGGGCGGCTATGCCTTCGGCGCTGCCTGCATCGCCGCCGTCGAGCCGGTCGCGGACCTCATCGGCGAAGGTCCGGACGGCATCGAGGCTGGTCAGGTCGACGCCGATGCGTTCGCCCGCCCCGGTCGTGTCCCGCGCCCCCAAGATCAGCCGCACATCGCCGACCGCCAGCATCCGCCGCGCGGCGATCGCGCCGAACCCCGAGGTCCCGCCGGTCATTACCACCGTCGCCATGCCGCACCCCCTTGCCCAGCCGGGCCCCTCACCCGTACCACCGCCTCCCGGCGCTGTCAGCGGCTGCGGGCCCGTACGTGAATGCGCTCGCCCTGGCCGCCGAAGAGGCTGAGCACCTCGACGCTGCCGCGGCCCGCGGCGCCGAACCAGTGCGGCACCTGACAGTCGAACTCGGCCACCTCGCCGGGCCCCATCACGAAGTCCTGATCCGCCAGTCGGACCCGCAGCCGGCCGCGCAGCACGTACAGCCACTCGTATCCCGTGTGCGTCCGCAGCACGGGCTCCTCGTCATGGGCCGGGATCGTCAGCTTGTACGCGCGCGGCTCCCCCTGGGTGCGGGAGAGCGGCACCATCACCCGGCCTTCCTTCTTCGTCTCGTGCTGCGGCACCCGCGGGTCGACGATCCGCGGCGCGGCGACGATCTCGTCCAGGGGGATGCCGAGGGCGGCGGTGATCGGCAGCAGCAGTTCGAGGCTGGGCTTGCGCTGCCCGGACTCCAGCCGGGACAGGGTGCTGGTGGAGATGCCCGTGGACCGGGCGAGCGCGGCCAGGCTGACGTCCTTCTTCTCGCGGGCCCTGCGCAGCTTGGGGGCGATCTGGTCGATGGCGGCGGCGACGGCCGGTTCCTGCTCCATGCGGCCCAAGACAACCAAGGCGTCCCGGAATCGGCAATGAACTTTGCTGGTGTGGCACGGTCCGGCCGACGCTCTTCGCGGAGGTGATCCGCATGGAATCGACACTGGACACGCCGCCCGCGACCGCCGGTCGGCTTCCCGCCGGGGTGTATCTGCTGGGCTTCAGCCTGTTCGCCATGGGCAGCGCGGAGTTTCTGATGGCCGGGGTGCTGCCGGAGATCGCCGGGGATCTCGGCGTCGGGCTGTCCTCGGCCGGGATGCTCATCACCGCGTTCGCGATCGGGGTCGTGCTGGGCGGGCCGCCGTTCGCGGTGCTGAGCCTGCGCTGGCCGCGGCGTACGGCGCTGGTCGCGACGCAGGCGGTGTTCGCGGCGAGCACCGCGGTCGGGTTGCTGGGGAGTTATGAGGTGCTGCTGGTCATGCGGTTCGTGTCCGGCGTGGCGTATGCGGGCTTCTTCGCGGTGGCGTCGGTGACGGCGGTCGGGCTGGCGCCGCCGGGCCGCGCCGCGCGGGCGTCGGGGGTCGTGGTCTCGGGGCTGAGCGTCGCGATGGTGGCGGGCGGCCCCGCGGGGACGCTGCTGAGTCACGTCACCGCGTGGCGGGGCGGGTTCTGGGCGGTGGTGGCGCTGACGCTGGCCGGGATCGCGGGATGTGCGCGCGGGCTGCCTGCGGGGCGTACGGGATCCGGGGCCGCCGACGCGCCTTCCGCCCGGCCGAGCATGGCGCGTGAGCTGGCCACGATGCGCAACCCGCGGCTCTGGGCCGTCTTCGCCATCACCGTCCTCACCACCGCCGCGTACATGATCTCCTTCAACTACCTGGCCGCCATGCTGGAGGACCGCACCAATCTCCCCCAGGTCTGGATCCCGGCCGTCCTCGCCCTCTTCGGCATCGGCGCCTTCCTCGGCCTCGCCGTCGGCGGCCGCATCGCCGACCGGCGCCCGCACCTGGCGCTGCTCACCGGGGCGGCGGCGATCGCGGTCCTGTCGGGCGCGCTGGCCGGGGTGATCGAGCGGATCTGGGCCGTGGTGCCGACGGTGCTGCTGCTGGGCATCGCGGCCTTCGTGCTCAATCCCGCGCTGTACGGGCGGGTGTTCGCGATCGCCGGGGACGCGCCGACGCTGGCGGGCGCCACCACCGTGTCGTCCTTCCAGCTGGGCATCAGCATCACCCCGCTGCTGGCCGCCGCCTCCCTCGCCAACGGCGGTGCGCTCACGTCGGTCTGCCTGATCGGCGCGGCGCTGGCGGTGGCGGCGGTCCCGTTGATCGCCATCGACCGCAGGTCCTAGGGCCCGTGGTCCTAGTCCCAAGGGCGCAGACCTGGTCCGCCGGGTGCCCGATGCCGCGGGTGCCCGGCGCGCGGCATGCTCCTTCCCGTACTCAACGACGCGGGGAGGTGGCAGCCATGATCGGACCGGATGGGCCGAGCGCGGGCGCCCCTCACCGCGGCGCCCTCAAGGGCTGCGCGAACAAGTGCCCGCCGTCCCCGGTGCACCGCTACCCGAGCACGCACCGGACCACGGACGGACGAAAGGCACCACCATGTCTGCACCGCAGGCGCGCGACACCCGCCCGCAGCGCACCGGGCTGATTCTGGCCCTGCTGGCGCTCTCCCAGCTCATCATCGCGCTGGACTACAACATCGTGTACCTGGCGCTGCCCGACATCAGCGCCGACCTCGGCTTCAACTCCCAGAACCAGCAGTGGGTGATCAGCGCCTACGCCGTCGCGTACGGCGGCTTCCTGCTCCTCGGCGGGCGCGCGATCGACCTGCTCGGCCGCCGCCGCATGGCCGTCACAGGCCTCGCGCTCTACGGCGCCTCCTCGCTCATCGGCGGCCTGGCCTGGAACCAGGGCCTGCTCATCGCCGCCCGCGCCGTGCAGGGCCTCGGCGGCGCGCTGCTCTTCCCGGCCACCCTCGCGCTCATCTCCACCACCTTCGCCGCGGGCCGCGACCGCAACCGCGCCTTCGCCGTCTGGGCGACGGCGGGCGCGTCCGGGATGGTACTGGGGTCGCTGCTCGGCGGGGTGCTCACGGAGGCGTTCGGCTGGGCGTCGGTGTTCTACGTGAACGTGCCGCTGGCCGCCGTCGCGATGGCGCTCGCCTTCCCCCTGATCGCGCCCGACGGGCCGCGACGCACCGACCAGTCCTTCGACCTGCCGGGCGCGCTGACCGCCACCGGCGGCCTGACCCTGATCGTCTTCGCCCTGGTCCAGGGGCCGGAGTCGGGCTGGGCGTCGGCGCCGGTGCTGGCCTCGGCCGCGATCGGGATTGCCCTGCTGGCCGCCTTCGCGGTGATCGAGCGCCGCAGCGCGGACCCGGTGCTGCCGGTGCGGCTGCTGCGCAACCAGGACCTGGGCGCGGGCGTGGCGACCACGTTCATCTTCATGGCCACCTTCGGCACGCTGGTGTACTTCCTGATGACGTACTTCCAGGGCGTCCAGGGCTACGGCCCGCTCCGCACCGGCTTCGCCTACCTGGTCCCGATGGCCGCCGTCGTCGCCGGCTCCAACCTCGGCGGCCGCCTCAACACCCGCTACGGCGCCCGCCGCACGCTCCGCGGCGGGGTGCTGCTGGGCGTGATCGGCACGGTCTGGCTGGGTCTGGCGCTGACGCCGCACGCGTCGTACGGCTCGCTGGTGGCGCCGATGCTGGTGTACAGCCTCGGCCAGGGCATCGTCTTCACCTCGATGTTCGCGGCGGCGGCCGCCACGGTCCCGGCCAAGCAGCAGGGCGTCGCCTCCGGCATGGCCTCGACCGGCCAGCAGGTCGGCAGTGCGGTCGGCCTGGCGGCGCTGGTCGCCATCGCCAACTCCACCGTGGACGGCCAGACCGGCGAGGCGCTGCGAGTGGCGACGACGGACGGCCTGCGCACGGCGGTGTTCGTCGCGGCGGCGGCGATGGCGGCGCTGCTGGTGGTGGCCGGGCGCTTCGAGCGGTCGCCGGGCGGAGAGACTGCGGAACGGCAGGCGGAGGCACCGTCGCAGGAACCGGCCGGCATCGCGCGCGGTCGCCAGGTCAGGTAGACGTGCACGGACGACGCCGCCGGTCCGGCCGGCCGGGTCACCCGATCGGCCCACGGCGGGTGCTGCGCCTGGCGTGCGGGAGTCCCCTGGAGGTATGCGCATACGCAGCTCCCTGGCCGGGGTGGCGGTCGCCACCGCCGGGGCCGTCGCTGCGGTCGCCGCGATTGCCGGGGCGCAGGCGCCGCCGTCGCCCGACGCCGGCGCGACGCCCGGCGGCGCCCGGCTCGTCGTGCACTACGAGCGCGGCAAGACGGAGGGAGATCGCCGGGTGCAGCGCTTCCTGCGCCGCAACCGGGTGCTGGAGCAGGTGTCCTCCTACGCCGGCGAGCGGATCGCGCTGCCGCACGACATCCCCCCGACCGGGAAGAGCTGCGGCTACGCCAACGCCTTCTGGGATCCGGAGACCAAGACCATCACGTACTGCTATGAGCTGGTGAAACAGCTCAAGCCCGTCTTCCGCTCCCAGAACACCAAGGGCAGCCCCGAGCAGCGCACCAAGGCCACCGACGAGGACCTGATCGGCCTCACCAACGGCGTCCTCTTCCACGAACTGGGCCACGGTCTCGTCCAGCTGTACAACCTGCCGATCACCGGCAAGGAAGAGGACGCCGTCGACCAGCTCGCCACCCTGCTGCTCGCCGGCGGCGACGAGGAGCACGTCGACTACGCGATCAGCACCATCAACGCGTGGGCCGGGCTGACCCAGGCCGATCAGGCACCCGGCCTGCGCGAATATTCGGACGAGCACTCCTTCAGCGCGCAGCGCTATTACAACGAGACCTGCTGGCTCTACGGCTCCAACCCCAAGCGATACGCGGACGTCGTGGAGAAGGACGGCAACCCCGACGGGGTGCTGCCGCAGGAGCGGGCGGAGCGCTGCCCGGACGAATACCGGCAGCTCTCGCAGTCGTGGTCGACGCTGCTGAAGCCGTACTGGAAGAAGCAGGCCGGCGCCGCGTCCCCGGCCGCCGCCGACGATGACCCGGGCAAGCTGGTGGCGGTGTACGAGCCGGGGCAGACGGAGGCCGACCGCCGGGAAGAGCGGTTCCTGAGCCGCAACAGGGTCCTGGACCGGATCGCCGCCGACGCAGGCGCTCGCATCGTGCTGCCGGACATCATCGGCGTGAAGGCCACCAGCTGCGGCGAGCCCAACTCCTTCTGGCGCTCCTACCAGCGCCAGATCGTCTACTGCTACGAGTTCGCGGAGAAGGCCAGGAAGGTCTTCCGGCAGCCGGACGCCCAGGCCGACGGCGCCAAGCCGACCGCCGCGGAGGTGAATGAGGACGTCACCGGCTTCACCAACGCGATCGTCTACCACGAGCTGGGGCATGCCCTGATCGACCTGTACGACCTGCCGACCACCGGCAAGGAGGAAGACGCCGTCGACCAGCTCGCCGTGCTGCTGCTGACCACCGGCGACGACCGGCACGCCGGCTACGTGATCGACACCATCAACGCCTGGGGCGGTTTCGCCGCCGCGGACAAGGCCGACCCGAACGCCACCGACGGCCTGGACAAGTACGCCGACGAACACTCCCTGGACAGCCAGCGCTTCTACAACTGGGCCTGCTGGCTCTACGGCTCGGACCCGGACGCGTACGCCGACGTCGTGCAGAACGACGACAACCCCGACGGCATGCTGCCCAGCTCCCGCGCCGCCGGCTGCGACAACGAGTACCACCGCATCGACAAGGCCTGGAAGACGCTGCTGAAGCCCTACCTGAAGGCCCGCTGAGTCCCTCTACTCCGCCCCCGGCCCCGCCAGCCCGTACAGCAACAGCGCCGTCAGGCTGTCGATGATCTCGTCGTCACCCGCCCCCGGCCCGTCCTCGCCGGCGGTGATGACGGCGTACCCGACCATCGAGACCATCGCACCCATGGCCGCGGCAACCAGCTCCGGTTCGCCGGGCAGGTGGTGGCCGCGGCCGCGCAGCCACTCCAGGTGGTCGCGGAAGGCGACCGTCTCCGCGGCGAGGCTCGCCCAGGCGCGGCCTTCCGCGGGCGGGCCGGCGAGGTTGGTCTGCATCATCGCGGCCACGACCGGCAGGTGTTCGCGGATCATCCGCCAGCTCAGCGCGAGGTGTTCGCGTAGCTGATCGGGGTCCGTGAGGTCGTGGTCGACGGCGTGTCCGGCCGCGCCGATCTCCGTGCCCGCCTGCGCGATCATGTCCTGCAACAGAGCCCGCAGTAGCGCGTTCTTGTCCGCGAAGTGCGCGTAGAAGGAGCCGGTGGCGCGGCCGGCCTCGCGCGTGATGGATCGGCATGAAGGTGACGGTCTACGAGACGTATGCCGAACCGGCGGGACAGGTGGGCTCGTTCCTGAGCCTGGCGTCCAACGGCCTGCGGGTACTGCGCACGCTCGGCCTGCTGGAGCGGGTGCAGGCGGCCCGCTTCGCGGTGCCGCGGCAGCGCATGTGGTCGGGCTCGGGCAAGCTGCTCGGCGACGTGCCGCGGGGGCGGCTGAGCGGCGACGATCTGCATAGCGTGACCCTCATGCGGGGCGCGCTGGTCGAGGTCCTGCGCGCCGAGGCGCTCGCGGCCGGGGCGGAGATCATCACCGGGGAGCGGGGGGTGGACGTGATCACCCGGCATGACCGGCTGCCGCCAGCGATCTTCGAATCCACCACCGAACTCCACCACCCCACCCATGCACCGCCTCGCCTCGGTCCCCGTCCACCGCGGCGCCCGCATCGCGCTGCTCGGCGACGCCGCGCACCCGGTCGGCGCGGGACAGGGCGCCTCCATGGCGCTGGAGGACGCCCGCTCGCCCGTCGGATGCGCGACGTGGTGATGCCGCTTGCCGTCCGCTTCTTTTACGAGCGGGCCACCGCCTGGCTGTATACGTACGACTGCGGCGAGCTCAGGGCGCTTGAACCGAGTGACTCACCGCCAGTGGGTCGAAGCTGACGCGCGTCACGGAGGCGTCGTCGCTCCAGCGCACTTCAAGGCTGCCGGCATCCGCATCCACACCGGCAACCACCGCCGAGGGAACAGCGCCACCGGTCAGCGAGGCCAGCGCCACGAACACCTGCGTGCCCTCCGCCGCACCGGTCAGCCGCGGCATCCGGGCCCAGGGCGTGTAGGCCGTGCCCTCGGGGGCGCGTTGCTCATCCCGGTCGGCCCAGCCGAGCAGGGGTTCCAGCCCCGACAGGGTGTCGTCGTCGCGACCCGTCGCCCAGCCGGTCAGCGTCACCCGCGCCCCGGGCGGCGCGCCGAGCACGCGGTGGACGCGCAGTTCGTACGGGCCGCGCGCCACCGTCACGCTCTCCACCAGCAGCCCCGGCACCATCTCAGGACCGGCCCCGTAGACCGGGCGGTGCCAGGACGCCGCCCACCCCCAGCCCTCACCGTCACCCGCGCCCAGCGGGTGGATGCGGCGCCGGACGCTCGGCACGCCGGCCACCTCCACCGCGAAGTGGTTGTCGGCGGTGTTCTCCGCCGATGTCGGGCCCGTGGCGGTGGAGTAGGCCAGGCGCCCGTAGTGCGGATCGTCGGCGGCGGCCGACTCACCCTCGTGCGGGCGGACATGGTCGCTGCCGTGGTTGTGCAGCCGCACGATCCCGTCCGCCCGCGTGGAGTGGATCAGCAGGCCGGGTCCCGGCAGCGCGAGCACCTGATCCCCGGTCTCGACCGGGGCCGGCTCCTCCCCGGCCGTCCACAGCTCGTGCCCCGCGCCCGCCAGCAGCCCGACGAAGCCCTTCGATGCCCAGTACGGCGACGCCGGCCCCGAGTACCGCTGCAGCGAGGCCGCATGCGGCCCGTACCAGCCCAGGCTCAGCAGCCCGTCCTCCCCCACCGCGCCGCGGTCGAGGAAGTGCTTCAGGCAGCCGCTGATCACCCTGCGCGAAGCACCCGCCGACAGCGGCGAGTGACCCGTCAGCGCCCCGAGCGCCACCGCCGCAGCCGCCGCGAAGCGGTACGTCAGCGAGCGCCCGAAGTGGATCGGCGCGCCGTCCGCGCCGAAGAGCAGCGCATGGCTCTCCAGGTACTCGCTCAACCGCTCCCCGTGTCGCGCCAGCCGCTCCGTATCGCCCGCCAGATACGCGTCCAGCACCGGATACAGGTGCAGCGCCCACCCGTTGTAGTGATCAAAGGCCCGCCCGTCGCCATCCGCGTACCAGCCCTGCCCCCGATACCACCCCTCCAGCAGCTCCTCCGCCCGCGCATGCGCCCGCGCCGTCTCCTCGTCGCCGCGCCCGACCGACTCCAGGAAACCGGCCACGGAATGCGGGAAGAAGTACCAGTTGTTCGGCGCCGGTACGTGCCGCAGCGACCCGCGCAGCCACTCCTCCGCCCGGTCCTGCACCCCCGGCTCCAGCCGGTCCCACAGCCACGGCCGGGTCAGCCGCAGGCCGAGGGCCACCGACGCGGACTCCACCATCGGCTGCCCCTGTGCGGGGGTGCCGAAGATCACCGGCCACGACTCGGCGTCGTCGCGCCCCGGCGTCGCGGTCCCCGCGGCCAGCCCGTCGGCATAGCGCTCCAGCATCCCGTCCGGGTCCTTCCCGCCCGCGCCCGCGGTGCGGAAAGCGGCGGCCAGGAACGTACGGGCGTACCCCTCAAGGCCGTCCGAGCGCACCCCGGAACGCGACGGCCGCCCCGGCAGGTCGAGCAGCGCCCCGCGCGGCGTCGCCCACCGCCAGGCCGCCCGCAGCAGCCCGTCGGCCGCGGCCTCCCAGTGCTCGCGGGTGTAGCCGGTGTGCGGGCTGAGGTCGCGGTCGTCGGCGGGGAGTTCAAGGTGAGCGGTCATGCGAGGAAGGCCAGCCTTTCGCGTCGTACGGGATGATCGAAGCCCTCGCCCGCCGCCCAGCGGGCCACTTCGCCGGCGGCGAGGTCGGCGAGGCGGCCCCATTCGTTGCCCTGGGAGCCGGCGAGGTGCGGGGTGATGGTGACGTTGTCGCAGTCCCAGAGCGGGTGGTCGGGCGGGAGCACCTCCGGGTCGGTGACGTCGAGGACGGCGCGGATCCGGCCCGCGGTCGCCGCGTCGGTGAGGGCGTCCTGGTCGATGACGGCGCCGCGGGCGGTATTGATCAGCACCGCGTCGGGGCGCATCGCGTCGAGGAGCGTGCGGTCGACGAGGCCGCGGGTCGCGGGCAGCAGCGGCGTGTGCACGCTGACCACGTCGCTCTCCGCGAACAGTTCGCGCAGCCCGACGGGCCGCGCGCCCAGCTCCCGCGCCTCGTCCTCCGACACGTACGGATCATGCAGAAGAATCTGCAGGTCGTGCGGGCGCAGCAGCTCGATGGTGCGGCGGCCGATGAGCGAGGCGGAGAGGATGCCGATCGTGCGGCGGTAGTTGCCGACGGACTGCGGGACCGCGTACGGGCTGCCGGCGCTGCGCGCCGCCTTGAAGTCGCGGGCGCGCTCCAGGACCTGCTTGCCGCTGAGCAGGATCATCGAGACCGTGTACTCCGCGACCGGCAGCGCGTTGGCGGCCGCCGCCGAGGAGACCTCGATGCCGCGCTCCCAGCAGGCGTCGGTGATGTGGCCGCGTACGGACCCGGCCGTGTGCACGGCCGCGCGCAGCCGGGGCGCCGCGGCGAGGGCGGCCGCGTCGAGGCGCGGGCAGCCCCAGCCGGTGATCAGCAGCTCGGTGTCGCGCAGCACCGAGCGGGCGTACGGGGTGGTGAAGTCGTCGAGCACGGGGCCCTGGTGAAGGTCGCAGACGGCGGCGAGGGCCGCCCGGGACTCGGGGGTGAGGACGGCCTCCGCGATATGAGCCTTCATGGCGAGGGCGGCCTTCGGATGGTGCGGGTGGGTCACTTCGTGGCTCCTGCTGTCACTTGACGGCTCCTGCGGTGAGACCCGAGCGCCAGAACCGCTGCAGCAGCATAAAGGCGGCGATCAGCGGCAGCACCGCCAGCAGCGAGCCCATGACGACGACGGGGTAGTACTCGGGTGAGACGGAGGCTGAGCTGTTCCAGGTGTACAGGCCCAGGCTGAGCGGATACAGGTGCTGATCGGACAGCATCACCATGGGGAGGAAGAAGTTGTTCCAGATCGCGGTCAGCTGGAAGAGGAAGACCGTGACCAGGCCGGGGCCGAGCATCCGCAGCGAGACCTTGAAGTACGTGGTCAGCTCGCCGGCGCCGTCGACCCGCGCCGCCTCCAGGACCTCGCGCGGTACGTATCCCTCGCTGAAGATCCGGCCGAGGTAGACGCCGAAGGGGTTGAAGAGGACGGGGATGAAGACGGCCCAGAAGGTGTCGACGGCGCCCGCCTTCGACGCCATCAGGTAGAGCGGCAGCGCCAGCACCGTCTGCGGGACCATCACGGCCGCGAGGACGAGGCCGAAGACCTTCTCCTTGTGCCGGAACCGGTATTTGTCGAAGGCGTAGCCGCAGGCCACGCTGATCAGGGCGCTCAGCGCGGCGCCGAGGACGGCGTAGAGGAGGCTGTTGACGTACCAGCGGCCGTAGAGCCCGCCGTCCATGGCGAAGAGGTCGCTCAGGTTCTGGCCGAAGGAGAAGTTGCTGAGGTCGAGGATGTTGCTGCTGAAGAGGGCGTCGCGGTCCTTCGACGCCGCCAGGACCAGCCACAGGACCGGCAGCAGCGTGTAGAGGACGGCGATGCCGACGATCGTGTTGACGGCGGCGCGGCTCAGCATCCGGGGCCGCAGGATCATGGACCGGGCGCTCATCGGCCGTCCTCCTCGCGGGTGCGGGTGGTGATGCGGGTGACGCCGTACGACAGCGCGATGGTGCAGATCAGCAGGATCACGGAGGCGGCCGCGGCCAGGCTGTAGTTGTTGCGGGTGAAGGCCGCGTCGTAGATGTACATGCTGGGCGTGAAGCGCGAGTTGATCATCGGGGTCGACTGGCTGAGCAGCATCGGCTCGGTGAAGAGCTGCAGCGCCCAGATCAGCGTGAAGAGCGACACCATGACCACCGCGGACCGCACCAGCGGCGTCTTGATCTGCAGCGCGGTGCGCATCCAGCCGGCGCCGTCGACGACCGAGGCCTCGATCACCTCGCGCGGTACGGCCTGGAGGGCGGCGTAGAAGATCACCATGTTGTAGCCGAGGTTGCTCCACAGCGCGATGTTCACGATCGACGGAAGCACCGTATGCACGCCGAGGAAGTCGATGGTGATGTCGCCCTTGGCGAAGAGGTCGACGATCGGGCTGAGGCCCGGGGTGTACAGGTACAGCCAGATGATCGCGGCGATGATGCCGGGCACGGCGTGCGGAAGATACAGCGCCAGCTGCGCCGAGGCCCGTAGCCGTACGACGCCCGAGTCGAGCAGCAGCGCCAGAGCGAGGGCGGCGATCACCATCAGCGGGATGTAGATCAGGCAGTAGAGGGCGACCAGGCCGAGCCCGCCGAGGAAGGTCGGATCGGTCAGCACCGCGGCGTAACTGCGCAGCCCGACGAAGACGGTGCGCTCGGGACCGAAGCCGAGCCCCGGCTGATCGTCGCTGAAGAAGCTGAGCCAGACGGCGGTGCCGACGGGGATCAGGAAGACGACGGCGAGCAGGACGAGGAAGGGCGCCATCAGCACCGCACAGGCCCCGCCTTCGCGGCGCCGCGCGCTGGCGCGGGCGGACTTGGCGGGGGCGGGCTTCGCGGTCGGTGCGGTACGGGCCGGTGTTGCGGTCGTGGTCATCAGTTGGTTCACCTTCCTCTCTACGAACTGCGCTGGGTGGTTGTGAGACCAAGGGACTTCAGGTCCGGCATCGTGCCTTCCTGGGCTGCCCGTACGGCGCCGAGGATGGAGCCGGAGCCGCCGCCGGCCTGCGCGAAGCCGTCCTGCATGACGCGCTGGGTGGCGGTCATGCGCGGGCCCCAGAGCCAGCCGTCGCGGACCTTGTCGGCTTCCTTGCGGAAGAGGGTGTAGATGTCCTGGCCGCGGTAGTACTCGTCGGGGAAGGCCTTGCGGCCGACGCCGACGAGGCCGGGTGCGGCCGGGTACTGGCTGCTAGCGCCGCTGGAGAGGCGGGCCTTGAGCGCGTCCGGGTGGGAGACCTGCCACTCGATGAACTCCATGGCGGCCTCGGGGTGCTTGCTGTCCTTGGTGACAGCGAAGGTGGACCCGCCGTGCGTGCCGACGGCCGGCCGGTCCGGGTCCCACTGCGGCAGCGGGGCGACCCGCCACTTGCCCTTGTGGCCGGGCTGGGCGGACATCAGCGCCCCGGCGTCCCAGGCCCCGGTGAGCCGGGTCAGGACGAGGCCGTCGCCGATCTGGGCCTTGTGCTGGTTGCTCTCGCTGCCGTTGGCAAGGACCAGGTCCTCGTCGAGCATCCGCTGCCAGTACGCGGCGACCTTGCGGGTCGGGGCGTCGGCGAGGGACACGTTCCAGGCGCCGTCGCGGGTGTCGAACCACTGCGCCCCGGCCTGCCAGGCGTACGCGGCGAACTGCATGCCGCCGTCGGTGGGGAAGAGCACGAGCTTCCGCTGCCGGGACTTGGAGCGCACCTTACGGGCGGCCTCCTCGAATTCGTCCCAGGTGCGCGGCACCCGCAGCCCGAACTCCTCGAAGAGGTCGGTGCGGTAGTGCAGCACCATCGGCTCCACGTCGAGCGGCACGGTGTAGGTGCGCTTCTCGAAGGTGGTGAGGGCGAGGGCCTGCGGGAGCAGCTTGCGGCGCAGTCCGGCGCTCATCAGGTCGGTGATGTCGCGGGCGACGCCGTCGATGGCGAAGCCCGGGACCTGCGGGTATTCGATGGTGGCGACGTCGGGGGCGTTGCCGGCGCGGGCGGCGTTGCTCAGCTTGGCGTAGCCGCCCTGGCCGCCCGAGGGGATCTGCTGGAAGTCGACCTGGATGCGGTCGTGGGTGGAGTTGAACTTGTCCACCACCTCCTGGCTGCCGCGCAGCGCGGACCAGAAGGTGATGTGTACGGCGCCGCCGGTGCGGGCGCTGCTGCTACTGCTGCCGCCGGAGCAGGCGCTCAGCGCACCGGCCGCCAGTGGGGCGGCGGTTGCGGCGAGCAGGGTTCGGCGGCTTGGTCGACCGGGCATGGAGGGCCTCCCGCGGCTCATCTTCGGAGACACGGGAATCCTGACCGCCTGAACGGGTCCGGTCAATATACCGATCAGAAGAACTTAAAGCGGTCAAACGGTCGTTGCGGCCTGGGTGGACCCGCGCACCTCGAGCCGCGGCAGCAGCTCCACCCGGCTCCCGGGTGGCGCGCCGCCGTCCTTCCCGCCCCGCCCGAGCCGGCGGAGCAGCAGCTCGGCGGCCATCCGGCCGACCTCCGCCTTGGGCGGGGCGATGGCGGTGAGCGGCGGGTTGCCGAGGGCTGCGACCACGTCGTCGTACGCCACCACCGAGCAGTCCTGCGGCACCTTGAGCCCGGCGTCGGCGAGCTGCTGCACCAGCATCAGCGCGTCCACGTCGCCGTGCAGCACGGCCGCGGTGGCGCCGCGCTTGCGCAGCAGCGCGGCGAGTTCGACGGGGGTGCCGGGGCCGTGGTCGGCGCCGGCGTCGGGCGCGCTGTAGATGACATCCCAGGTCTCGCCGTCGCTGCGTTCGGCGGCGATCGCCGCGAAGGCGGCCCGTACGGCGCGGGCGGTGGGGCTGTCGTCGCGGGCGGCGAGCACGATGCGGCGGTGGCCGAGCCGCAGCAGGTGGTCGACGGCCAGGTGCACGCCGTACCAGTGGTCGGAGCAGACGGAGTCCATGGCATGCAGCAGGCTGCCGGGCCGGGGCCGCCGCTCCATCAGCACGGCGGGCACCTCGGCGGTGGCGTCGGCGAGCCACGCGTAGTCGCCCTCCTCGACGGCCGCGCTGCGCCACCGCGGGGCGAGCAGCAGCCCGCGTACGCCATCGGCCAGCGCCCGCTCCACGATGGGCCGTTCGGTGCCGGGCGCCTGCGGCGCGATCAGCAGCGCGGGCCGTACGCCCGCGGCTTGCAGCACCTCGCGGGCGCCGTTCATGGTCTCGTACAGATAGGCGTGCCGCTCCGGCACCACGATCCCCACGGTCCCGCCGGCCGGCTCCGCGGCCGGCTCGGCCCGCTGCACGGGCACCACGGGGCGGGCCACGCCATGGCCGCGGCGCAGCTTCCCGGCGCGGGTCAGATCCTCGATGTCCCGCCGGATGGTAATGATCGAGACCTCGAGGTCCCCCGCGAGTTCGGTCAGCCGCACCTCCCCGCGCGCCTGCACCGTCGCCAGGATCCGCCGCCGCCGCACCTCCGCAGACTCCCGCATCCCCCGCCCTCCTCCCGCGCCTGGACGTTCGTTTGAACGCTTCGGCGCCAGAATAACGATCGCCGCGGACCGCGACCACGGATGCCCGTATCCGGACCGGTAAAGGCGCTCACGCTTCGACATGCTCGGCGCGGCCCGGCCGAAAGGTTCCGGCCGCTGCCCATAACTCCCGCGTGGGGGCAAGTGAGATGTCTCCGGGCGGCATGCGCGTGCCGATACTTTGGCCCATGTTGCTACGCCGCGCGTGCACCTTCATCGCTACCGCCGCGGTCGGCCTGGCCGCGGCCGTCGCCGCTCCCGCCGCCTCCACCGCCGCACCCCGGGCGGCCGTCGTGGCCCCCGACATCCCCCTCGCCAACGTCAAGGCGCATCTGTCCCAGCTGCAGTCCATCGCCAACGCCAACGGCGGCAACCGCGCCCACGGGCGCACCGGCTACCGTGCCTCGCTCGACTACGTCAAAGGCAAGCTCGACGCCGCCGGATACACCACCACCATCCAGCAGTTCACGTCCAACGGCGCTACCGGCTACAACCTCATCGCCGACTGGCCGGGCGGCGACCCGAACAAGGTGCTGATGTCCGGCGCCCACCTCGACTCGGTCAGCTCCGGCGCCGGCATCAACGACAACGGCTCCGGCTCCGCCGCCGTCCTGGAGACCGCGCTCGCCGTCTCCCGCGCCGGGCTGCAGCCCACAAAGCACCTGCGCTTCGCCTGGTGGGGCGCGGAGGAGCTGGGCCTCGTCGGCTCCAGGTACTACGTGAACAACCTCCCGTCCGCCGAGCGCGCGAAGCTCACCGGGTATCTGAACTTCGACATGATCGGCTCCCCCAATCCCGGCTACTTCGTCTACGACGACGACCCGGCCCTGGAGAAGGTACTCAAGGACTACTTCGCCTCCATCAACGTCCCCACGGAGATCGAGACCGAGGGCGACGGCCGCTCCGACCACGCCTCGTTCAAGAACGTCGGCATCCCGGTCGGCGGCCTCTTCACCGGCGCCAGCCGTACGAAGACCTCGGCCCAGGCGCAGAAGTGGGGCGGGACCGCGGGCCGCGCCTTCGACTCCTGCTACCACTCGTCCTGCGACACCACGTCGAACATCAACGACACCGGCCTCGACCGCAACAGCGACGCCCTCGCCCACGCGGTGTGGACGATCGGCACCGAGCCCGACATCCCGGGCCGTACCTTCGAGAACACCACCAACGTCGCCATCAGCGACAACGCCACCTCCACGTCCCCCATCACGGTCAGCGGCATCGGCGGCAGCGCCCCAGCGGCGCTGAAGACCTCCGTCGACATCAAGCACACCTGGCGCGGCGACCTGGTCATCGACCTGCTCGCCCCGGACGGCACCGCGTACCGGCTGAAGAACTCCAGCGGCAACGACTCGGCGGACAACGTGCTGGCGACCTACACGGTGAACGCCTCCGCCGAGCAGGCCGACGGGGTCTGGACGCTGCGGGTGCGTGATGTGGCGGCGAACGACATCGGCTACATCGACAGCTGGAAGCTCACCTTCTGACGACCGTGTCCGGCAAGCCGCCGTCCCGGCGCCTTGAGGCGACGAAATATCCGGCCAACAGCCCGACGATGAGGAAGGCGAGGCGGCCGGGGGCCGGCGGCGAGTCGGGCGGGGTGACGTATCCGCCGTCGGCGAGGCCCGCCGCCCGTTCAAAGTGGTTGAAGGCGCCGGGGAAGAGGGATTCGTCGGCGCTGTACAGCGCCGGGAAGGCGAGCGGGCCCGCCAGCAGCGTGGATACGGCCCACTGGTCGGCGTGCTTCGCCTCGTGCTCCGACAGCCGGCGCATCCGCGGCGACGCCGCCTCGGTGCGCTGGTCGGTGAGGAAGACCGTGCCGTACATGGTGCCGCCGCGCGAGAAGCCGTTGTCCATCACGACGGCCGTGGTGCCGTTCCCCGCGCACTGGTACGCGGCGCCGCCCCTGGCCTCGCCGTAGAGCAGCGCGGCGCCGGAGACCGGGGCGTTGATCGCGGTCCGCAGGGTCTGCCAGGCGCCGCCGTGCTGCGGTGGCGCCTTCGGTGCGGAAGATGGCGGCCCGTACGTGGGGGCCGCCGCCTCCGCCGGCCACACCGGCGCCGGTGCTGGACACGCCCGCAGGTCACCGGCGACCGCGATGCCGGCGAACAGGCTCGCGCACACCAGCTGCACCACCGCCCCGCCCACCACGAGCAGCACCCGCCGCCGCGTCGGCCGCTCGCCCCGCAGCGTGCCGCGGACCGCGAGCGCCAGCCCCAACAACCCGCCGCACGCCAGGCATGCCGCCCACCAGCACGCCGCTCTTCGTCGCTGCCGGACCCCGACCGGGACTTTCCGTATCGGCGGTCCGGCCGGGGATAACGGGCGGAGGGATGTTGTCGTGGTCGCCATGGAGCTCCTCTCCTGGCCACGGCAGGCGAGTCAAGACGTCAGCATCACGCTCCTATAACATAAGGGATTCGATTGGGACTCGGGGAGTCGGGTCCACGTCAACCCGTACTCCCGGGGCGCGTTACTCGAACCGGTCGACCGCCCCGGCCCCGCGCCGTACGACCTCCGCCTCCCCGCTGGAGAAGTCGATGACGGTCGTCGGCTCCGTACCGCAGTCTCCGGAGTCGACCACCGCGTCCACGGCGTGGTCGAGCGCCTCCTTGATCTCCCAGCCCTGCGTCATCGGCTCGTCCTCGCCGGGCAGCAGCAGCGTGCTGGACAGCAGCGGCTCATCCAGTTCGGCGAGGAGTGCCTGGGTGACGACGTGGTCGGGGATGCGGACGCCGACGGTCTTCTTCTTCGGGTGCTGGAGCATCCGCGGCACCTCGCGGGTCGCCGGGAGGATGAAGGTATAGCTGCCGGGAGTGGTCGCCTTGATCGCGCGGAACACGTCGTTGTCGATGTGCACGAACTGCCCGAGCTGCGCGAAATCGCGGCAGACGAGCGTGAAGTGATGCTTGTCGCCGAGCCCGCGGATCGTACGGATCCGCTCGGTGCCGTCGCGGTTGCCGAGGCGGCAGCCCAGCGCGAAGCAGGAGTCGGTCGGATACGCCACGAGCGCGCCGTCGCGGATGCTGTCCGCGATCTGGCCGATCGCCCGGGGCTGGGGATTGTCGGGATGAACGTCAAAGTACCTGGCCACGGCGGAAGCTTACGGTCCGCGCGGACGCGCACCGGGCGGAAGAGCGTAGATGAACACGTACAGATGAGCGCTTGTTTACCGCACGTAACCGTCGGATACTCCCGTCAGCGTTTGTCAGGGACACGCCGCGACCCGGATGGCGTCCCTCCCCCACATCTCTGCCTGAGGAGGCCGAGTTGAGAACCAAGCGCACCATCTCCCGATTAGCGATCGTCTCCGCGCTGGCCGCTGCGGTAGCACTCACACTGCCATCGGCCCAGGCGGCAACCACCGCCGACCACCCGACCGCGGAAGCGCGGGCCGCCGTGGCGAACACCGACATCCCGGGCACCGCCTGGGCCACGGACGGCCAGGGCCGCGTGCTGGTGACCGTCGATAAGTCGGTCAGCGGCAGCGAGCTCGCGACGGTCAAGAAGGCGACGGCCAAGTACGGCGACAGCGTGCGTATCCAGCGTACGCAGGGCACCTTCAGCACGCTGCTGCGCGCGGGCGACGCCATCTACGGCGGCCCGTACCGCTGCTCGCTGGGCTTCAACGCCCGCAGCGGCAACACGTACTACCTGATCACCGCGGGACACTGCACCAACGCGGCGAGCACGTGGTACGCCAACTCCTCGAAGACCACCCTGATCGGACCACGCACGGGAACCAGCTTCCCCACCAACGACTACGGCATCGTCCGCTACCAGAACACCTCGCTCAGCCACCCGGGCGGCTTCACCGTGGCCGACGCCTATGTGGGCGAGAATGTGACCCGGCGCGGCTCGACGACCGGCGTGCACACCGGCAGGGTCACGGGCCTGAATGCGACTGTCCGGTACGCCGAGGGCACGGTGTACGGCATGATCCAGACGAACGTCTGCGCCGAGCCCGGTGACTCCGGCGGCGCGCTGTACGACGGCAGCAGGGCGCTCGGCATCACCTCGGGCGGCAGCGGCAACTGCTCCTCGGGCGGCACGACGTTCTTCCAGCCGGTACGGGAGGCGGCGAACCGCTACGGCGTGACGATCTACTGACGGCACGGCGCAAGAGTCCAAGCCACGGACCGGGTTCGTCCATGGCGGGGCTGGGGCGTGGGGCGGTAAAACCTCCACGCTCCAGTCCCCCACAACGAGACGAGTCCCCCATGTCCCGAGCCCGGACCCTCCGCCGCAGCCTTCTCGCCGCCGCCGGCGCAGCCCTGTTACTGGCCGTACCGCAGGCCGCACACGGCGCCGTCGGCGGCGGCAACGTCCTGGTCAACTGGTCCCTCCCCGGCACCCCCGCGGACGGGCTGTCCAACATCACCTTCCCGATCACGGTCAACCCGGAGACCGCCCACAAGGCGGGCATCTACTTCGCCCAGCAGTACGACTTCGCGAACGCCATGGGCTACACCGGCCTCCAGCCCCGCGAGAACAGCGGCGGCAAGGAGCGCCTCTCCGCCCGCTTCTCCACCTTCACCGCGGGCGCCACCACCTCCGACCCGCTCTGCCACGAAGGCGCCGACGGCGGCCCCGGGGTGACCTGCGCGGTGGACTTCGACGCGGTCTACGGCCATCGCTACGACATCAAGGTCGAGCGCACCGGCACCAACACGTGGTCGGGGACGGCCAGGGACACGGTCAGCGGCGCCTCCCACCACCTGGGCACCTGGACGCTCCCCGACGGCAGCGGCAACCTGAAAGGCACCCAGGTCGGCTTCGTCGAGTACTACCTCGGCATCCCCAGCTGCGCCGAGATGCCCCGCTCGGACGTCGTCTTCGGCGGCCCGACGTCCTCCGACGCGGGCGGGCTGAGCGGGACGACGCGGGCGAGCCACGAGTACTCCGACTGCGTGGGCGAGGGCAACTACAAGGCGGCGGACGACGGTTCCGGCACCCATGTGACCCGGGGCTTCGTGAGCTAGAGCCCCAGGATCTCCAGCACCCCGTCGAGCGATGTGACCTCGTGGGCGCGATAGCCGGGCGCCGGCTGCTCGGTGCCGCGGTTGAGGTAGACCGTGTCGCGTACGCCGAGGTCCGTCGCCGACATCAGGTCGTAGCGCGGGCTGGACGATACGTGCAGGGTCTCGTGCGGCGCGCAGCCGAGCTGCTCGTGGAGGAACTCGAAGGCGCGCAGGCGGGGCTTGTACGCCTGTGCCATCTCGGCGGTGACCACCGTGTGGAAGGGGGCGCCGAGCTTGGCGACGTTCCGGTCGACCTGCTCGTCCGCGGCGTTGGAGAGGATCGCCAGCGGGTAGTGCTCGGCAAGCCGGGCGAGGGGCTTCGGGACGTCGGGGTGCGGGCCGAAGTCCGGCACCGCGGCGTAGACCCGGGCGGCGTCCGCCGGGCGGAAGGGGATGCCGGTGGCGGCACAGGCGCGCTCCAGGGTGCGGGCGACGACCTGGTCGTACGGGCGCCAGTCGCCCATCACTTCGTCGAGCGAGTAGCGGCCGAAGCGCTGCAGGAAGGCCTCCGTCTCGCCCGGCGGGAGGAGGTCTGCGACCGCCTCCTGGGCGGCAGCGCCGATGGCGAAGTCGATGAGCGTTCCGTACAGGTCGAAGGTGATGAACTTGGGCTTCGTCATACGTACAACGCTAGCCCCGTCACCTTTCGGTGCCGGCCGAAGTGACGCCGCCGAGCACCGCCGTCACCGTCCTGCGCACCTCTGCCGCGTCCGGCGCGCCGCTCCCCGCCGCGATCAGGTGCCCGGAGCCGATGAGGGTCGGCGCGAGGACGTCGACGTCCGCGTCGGCGGCGATGCGGCCGAGGTCGCGCTCGGCCCGCAGGTAGTCGGCGAGCATCGCCGCGGCCTCGGTGAGCAGCGGGACGCCGACCGGGGTGGTGCGGCGCAGCCGCTCGCGCAGGGCGTCGCGGGCGAAGATCAGCGCCACGATCGAGACGGCGACGGTTTCGAAGAGGTCGGTGAGCGCGTCGGTGAGATTGCCTGCCACGCTGCCGGTGCCGGGATCGAGCAGCTCCGACCGCTCCCCCAGCCGGGCAATGCGGTCCTCCACCAGCGCGGCGAGGAAGTCGTCGAAGTCCGCGAAGTGCCGGTGCAGCACGCCCTTGGCGACGCCCGCCTCCTCGGTGACGGCGCGGCTGGTCAGCCCGCTCGCGCCGGCCCGCAGCAGGACGCGCTCCGCGGCCGCGAACAGCTGCTCGCGCACGTCCCGGATGGCCACTCCTGTCGGCACCCCGCACCGTCTCCTCGTATCGGCGTCGGCCCCAGCTTACGACCTGCACACTTGGTGAGTGGGCAGCCGCCCACTAGAGTGGGCGCATGCCCACTTCAGCGCAGAGCGAGCCACCCGAGACGCACCGGCTCCGCGAGACGGCCGAGTCCTTCGGCACCGACGCCGAGCGTTACGACCGCACCCGCCCGGCCTACCCCGCGGCCCTGATCGAGCGGATCGCCGCGACCGCGCCGGGCCCCGACGTGCTCGACGTCGGCTGCGGTACGGGCATCGCCGCCCGGCAGCTGGCGGCGACCGGCTGCCGCGTCCTCGGCGTCGAACCGGACGCGCGCATGGCGGCACTGGCCCGGCGGTACGGCACCGAGGCCGAGGTCACCACGATCGAGGAGTGGGACCCGGCCGGGCGCACCTTCGACGCGGTCGTCGCCGGGCAGACCTGGCACTGGGTCGACGCGCCCGCGGGCACGGCGAAGGCGGCGCGGGCGCTGCGGCCCGGCGGCCTGCTGACGGTGTTCTGGAACGTGGCCCAGCCCGGCCCCGCGGCGAGCGAGGGCTTCGCGGCGGCGTACCGCCGGGCGGTCCCCGACCTTCAGCTGCCCGCCACCCAGTCGGCCCTGGCCGCGTACGAGCCGATGTTCACGAAAGCCGCCGACGGCATCCGCGCCGTCGACGGCTTCAGCGCGCCGCGGGAGTGGCGCTACGAGTGGCACCACACGTACACCCGCGACGAGTGGCTCGATCAGCTGCCGACCGGCGGCATCTTCACCCGCCTCCCGCGGCCCGCTCTCGACGCGCTGCTGGCGGAGGTCGGGGCGGTGATCGACGCGCAGGGCGGCGGCGTCCCGATCGCGTACACGACGGTTGCCGTCACGGCCCGGCGGGGCTGATCAGCTCGACCAGGAGAGCGTGCCGCTGGCGACGCTCAGGGCCGCCAGCACGGCGAGGTCCGCCACGCCCAGGGCGATGCCGAGCCAGGCGCGGCCGCGGCGGGAGGTGCCGCGGGCGAGGGCGAGGCCGCCGAAGACGAGGGCGCAGGGGCCGAGGAAGAGGTTGAAGACGAGGAGTCCGGCGAGGCCGGTGACGAAGGAGGCCACGGCGAAGTCGTCGCTGCGGTTACGGCGGCGGGGCGCCGCGGCATGCGTGGATTCGGTGGGCTCGGACGTGCGTTCTGTCAGCGTGGTCACCGCTCCGCCCTCCGGGTGTAGCGCTCGCGGACCGCGAAGCCCAGCAGCCACGCGGCGATTGCCGCCCCGGCCACCAGCGAGACGCCGACGGGCAGTTGAGCGGCGGCGCCGATGACGACGCCGAGCAGCAGGAATGCCGCCACGATGATGAGCATGGGTGTTTTGCCCCCTCTTCGGTGAACGGTTGTAGTAACAGTTGTTCACTGAGATCGAGAGTACGCACACCTGGCGCGCCTTGGCAAACGAGTGTTTACTGATTTCCCGTGAGCCGCACCACAAGCACCCCGAGTACCACCCCTGGTCTGCGCGAAGCCCGCAAGCAGCAGACCCGCCAGGCCATGCTCGACGCCGCGCTCGGCCTGCTGCAGGAGCAGAGCCTGTCCAGCCTCGGCCTGCGCGAGGTCACCCGCGCCGTCGGCATCACCCCGGCCGCGTTCTACCGTCACTTCCGCGACATCCCCGACCTGGGCGTCGCCCTGGTCGAGCAGGCGCTGGACAGCCTGCACACCCTCGTCACCACCCTGCTCGCGGAACAGGACGGCCCGCAGGAGCGGATCGACACCAGCGTCGAGCTGATCCGGCAGTACGTACGCGACCACCCGGCACACGTGCGATTCGTGGCGAGCGAACGGCACGGCGGGGTGCGCAAGGTGCGCCTCGCCATCGCGGGGCAGTTGGACCTCTTCACCCGGGAGGTGGCCGCCGCGCTGGCCGGCGAGGCGGAGGCGGACGGCTGGAGCCCGGCCGAGCTGGGGATGCTCGCCGGGCTCTACGTGGACCAGATGGTGCTGACGGCCTGCGCGTTCTTGAGCGCCGAGCTGGGCGAGGGCCCGCCGGCGGACGAGGTCGCGGCCACGGCGCGGGCCCGGATGCGACTCGTACAACTGGGCCGGGCGCACTGGCACGGGTGACGCTGTCCGCCAACCGCGCGGGAGGAGGGTCCGGCCTGCCCCTTGCGGACCCTCCTCCCCCGCGACCTCAGGCCTGGTCGTCGTTGTCCGCGTCCTCGCCCTCGGGGTTGTCCGGGGTGTCGAGAACGGCGTCGGCGGTCTCGTCGGCCAGGTTCGCGATGTCGTGGAGGATGCCCATCGAGAAGAGCTGGCCGAGGAGGCCACCGCTCTCCGGGTCGTCGCCCGCGCCGGCGGCGCTGGCGGGGAAGGCGGTGAGAGCGGTTACTGCGAGGCCGGTTGCGGCGACTACGGCCGCGCGGCGGATACCTGCACGCATGAAGTGTTCTCCTGCATGTGGGGATTGAAAGGACGAATTCAGGTATTCCGCGCAAAACGGATAATATGCTAAATGGCCCCCATTTGGCGGATCCGACGGAGCATCACCCACTGCGCCGCGGCGAACGCGGCGGTGACGGCAGCTTGGAGCGGGATCCAGATGGTGCCGGTGTCGGACGGGTCCAGCCATGCCACGATCGCCACGATGCTGGCGACTGTCCACGCGAGGTTGATGTCGATGAAGGCGGCGACCGCGCCCGGCGGCGGGGAGGGCCGCAGGCCGACGTAGCCGACGACGGCTCCGTATACGAGCAGGAAGGCGCCGAGGCCGAGCAGCAGGCCGCGGTCCATGCCGAGCTCATCGGCCAGCGGGCCTGAAACGGCCAGGTAGGCAAGGCCGTTGGCGCCGGTGACGACGGCATCGAGGAGCAGGATGCGGCGCAGCCAGGTGACGGGGGTGGTCGGGGTCCGCGGGTGGGTGGTGGGAGTGGTGAGGGACACGGCTCCTCCTACGGATGCTGGTGGGTGTGTCCACCGTGCCGTTGGCGCGGAGTCGGGTCGATTACCGCAGAGGTAATGCGGGTTACGCGGGTGCGGGGTCAGGGGTGCGGGGTCAGACGTCGTAGTTGAAGCCGAAGGCGCGGACGCCGGTCTCGGTGCGGGGGCGGTGGCTGGTGCGGTCGCCCATGGCGACATACGTGCCGGGGCCGTGGGTGCGGTCGCCCTCGATGATCTCTCCTTCGACGACGAAGTAGGCCTCGCCGTACGTCTCGTGCACGTCCGTCTCGGGCCATTCGGCGCCGGGGGCGAGATCGATGACCCAGGTGCGTATCCCGGGCATGCCGGGGAGCATGCGGACCTTGATGCCGGGGGCGAGTTCGGTGGCGGGGAGGGCGTCGACGTCCACGGGGAGGATCTGGCCGGTGGCGACGGGCGGTGGTGTGATCATGGCTGCACGCTGTCACAGCTCCGCGCGCGCGGCGAGCGATTTGAGCTCCGCCCGGGAGGCGATGCCGAGCTTCGGGTACGCCTTGTAGAGGTGGTAGCCGACGGTGCGGTGGGAGAGGAAGAGCTGGGCGGCGATGTCGCGGTTGGACAAGCCCTGGGCGGCGAGGCGCACGATCTGCAGCTCCTGCGGGGTCAGGCTCGCGGCCGCGCCGTGGGGCGGGGCGGCCTGCTTGGCGGCGGGGCCGGTGCCGGTGGCGGTGAGTTCGGCGCGGGTGCGGTCGGCCCAGGGCCGCATGTTGAGGCGCTCGAAGACGTCGAGCGCGTCGTCCAGTTGCTTGCGCGCCTCGGCCTTCCGGCGGGAGCGGCGCAGCCATTCGCCGTAGAGGAGGGCGGTCCTGGCGTACTCCAGGGGGCGGCCGTCGCGGTCGTGGGCTGCGAGGGCGGCGGCGTAGTGCGTGGCGGCGGTGTCGTCGGTGGCGAGGAGGGCGCGGCTGCGGTGGAGGAGGGCGTGGGCCCAGTCCTGTTGTACGGAGGTGGCCCACTCGGTGTAGCGGGTGAGGGCGTCGGCTGCGCGCTCTGGGGCGCCGACCCGTACGGCGGCCTCGACGAGGTCGGGGGTGGAGCGCAGGGCGCAGAAGTGGTGGCGCATCGGCTCGCGGGTGAGGCGCTCGAAGCGGGAGAGGGCGGACTCGGCGCGGCCCAGGCCGAGTTCGAGGAGCCCGAGCGACCAGTGCGCCCAGGGGGCGCCGGGGGCGAGGGCACCTGCGGTGCCACCGGCGAGGCCGGCGTCGGCATGGCGGCGGCAGGCGTCCTCGTCGCCTTCGGCCGCGTGGAGATAGGCGAGCACGCTGCTGAACTGGCCGATCCACTGCTCCTGCCCGGTGTCCCGAGCGAGGCGCAGCGCCTCGGCGGCGCTGGTGTGCGCATCGCGATGCCGCCCGGTGAAGACCTCGGCCTCGGCGACGAAGAACAGCACCGTGGGCAGCCGCCCGGCCGCGCCCGCGGTGCGCTGCTTGGCGGCGAGGGTGGTGGCGAGGCGATACGCGTCGGCGTCCTGGCCTCGGGCGAGGGCCGCACCGCAGAGGATCATCAGCGCTTGGTCGGGCGCGCGCCCGCGCACCTCGGCCCCACAATCGCCGAGGACGGGTGGCGGTCCGGTGCGCCCGCGATCGAGCAGGTGGCTGAGGAAGGCGGCGACATGGGCGAGGGGTTCGCCGTCGGGCAGCGGCACCGAGGAGAGGGCGTCGAGGGTATCCGCGAGCTTGCGCTCGCCGAGATACCAGGCGGGGTGGACGGCTTGGATCAGCATGGCCGCGGCCTGGGGTGGATCCGTATCGCGAACCAGCGCGGCGCCGTCGAGGAGCAGCTCCTGGGCGGCGGGGTAGGCGCCGCGCCAGAACTCGACTAGGGCGCGGACGTGGGCGGTTCGGGCGGCGATGGCGGTGGGGGTGTTGGCAAGGGCAGCCGCGGCTGTGCGGTGGGCGCGGTTGGCGCCATCGACGCGGTCGGCGCGGCCGGCGCCATCGACGCGGTCGACGCGGTCATACCCGTCCAGGCGTGCAGCGCGGGCAGCGCTATCGGCGGCGGCCTGGTCCGCCGAGCCGGCGGCCTGGACCGCGCCATAGGCAGCTGTCGCCTTGGCCGAGCGCGGGGCGCCGATACCGGCTGGCGCGGCGGCGGCTCGCTCTGCCGCGCGTATTGCCAGCTGTTCCGCGCGTTCTAGCTGGCCTGCCGCCAGGGCGGCCTCCGCGGCGAGCGCCTCGCGGCGGGCGCGTGCGGCCGGGGCGGTCGTCAGGCGGGCGGCGCGTTCGTACGCGGCTGCCGCCGCTTCGTGGCCGCTGCGGCCGCGCGCCCGCGCGGCGGTGTCCTCCAGTGCGGCGGCCGCCTCGTCGTCCGGCCCCGAGGACGCCGCCGCCAGGTGCCAGGCCCGGCGGTCCGCGTGTACGGGCCCGTCGAGCGCCGCGGCGAGCGCCCGATGCGCCTCCAGGCGGCGGCCGAGTGGCGCCCGATGGTGCACGGCGGCACGGATGAGCGGGTGCCGGAAAGCCACCGTCTCCAGGGGCGCGTAGGCCCCGCCGCCTGCGCCTCCGACGCCGTACGACCCGCCGCCAGCGGCCCCGGCACCGACTGGCCCACCGCCGACGGCCTCAGTGCGGTCCGCCCCGGCGCCGCCCGCGCCGCCCGCACCACCCGCGTCCCGGCGTACCAGCAAGCCCGCCTCCTCGGCCCGTATCAAATCCGCGATCGTCGCGCCGACGGCGCCCCCGGCGCGCAGCAACACCTCCGGGTCACCGGTCTCATCGACCGCCGCGATCAGCAGCAGGTCCTGCACCGGCTGCGGGAGCCGGCTCACCCGGCCGTGAAAAGCCAGCTGCAACCGCCCCGTCAGGGGCAGCGCGCCCGGCGCGAAGCCGCCCGGGTTGTCCGCCGCGAGGGCGAGCGGGAGCTCGTGCAGCGCGAGCGGATTGCCGTGCGCCTCGGCGAGGACGCGATACCGGACGGCCGGTGACAGCGCCGGCACCGGCGAAGCCGGCGTGTCGGCCCGGTCCAGCAGCATCGCCGCCGCCTCCGGTGCCAAGCCCGCAAGCTGCCGCGACGGCAGCCCCGCAGCCGGGAAGGCGCCCTCCCCGTCCCGCGCCGCGAAGACCAGCGCGACGCCCTCCGCGTACAGCCGTCGCGCCGCGAACACCAGCGCGTCCTGCGACGCCCGATCCAGCCACTGCGCGTCGTCCACCACACACAGCAGCCCCGACTCCCCCGCATGCTCCGCCAGGAGCGACAGCACCGCGAGCCCCGTGAGCATCGCATCGCGGTCGCCCGCCGCCCCCAAGCCCAGCGCCGCCTCCAGCGACGCACGCTGCGGCTCCGGCAGCGCGCCGAGCGCGCCCAGCGCCGGGCGCAGCAGCAATTGCAGGCCGGCGAAAGGCAGCTCCGCCTCGACCTCCACCCCCGTCCCCCGCAGCAGCCGCAGCCCCAGCCCCGCGGCCCGCGCCGCCGCATCGTCGAGCAGCGCCGTCTTGCCGATGCCCGGCTCGCCGCGCAGCACCAGCGCGCCGCTGCGCCCCTCCCGCGCCTCGGCGAGCAGCCCGCCGAGCGCCTCCTGCTCCGCCTGCCTGCCGTACAGCTCCGCTATCTGTTGATCACCCATGTCTGCACGCATCATCGCCGCGACAGATGCCGCCCGGCAACCGCCTGTGGAAATACCTAAGCGCGACAGATTCCGCCCCTCCGCGCCCCGCCTAACTTTGTGTTCACCGCAAGGCGATCACAAAGGAGCACACCCCATGGACACCAAGAACGACCTGGTCGAGCGCTACATCGCCGCCTGGAACGAGACCGACGCCGGCAAGCGCAAGCAGCTCCTCACCGAGGTCTTCGCCGCGACCGGCACGTACACCGACCCGCTGGTCGACGTCCAGGGCCCCGAGGGGCTCGACGCCACCATCGCCGCCGTGCAAGGCCAGTTCGGCGGGCTGGTCTTCAGCCTCGGCGGCACGGTCGACGCGCACCACAATGTCGCCCGCTTCACCTGGCACCTCGGCCCCGAGGGCGGGGAGCCGGTCGTGATCGGCTTCGACGTCGCGGTCGTCGACGACGACGGCCGGATCAGCCAGATCGTCGGCTTCCTCGACAAGGTCCCGGCCGGGGCCTGACCCCTCCCGGGAGGGCGGGCGGGCAACGAGCCCCGCCCGCCCTCCGGGCCCAATCCCCGTACCCGATCCCCGTACACCCCCGAAAGGACCCTCATGTCCGCCTACGTCATCGGCCGCCTCCAAGACGCCGCTCCCCACCCCGACATCGCCGAGTACATCGAGCGCCTCCCCGACACCTTCACCCCGTACGGCGGCCGCTACCTCATCCACGCCACCCCTCACGAGACCCTCGAGGGCACCTGGACCGGCGGCATCGTGATGATCGGCTTCCCGTCGCTCGAAGATGCCCGCGCCTTCTGGGACTCCCCCGCCTACCGGGAAATCGCCCCACTGCGCTCCCGCCACATCCCGGGCGACCTCGTCATGGTCGCGGGCGTCCCCGAGGACTACGACCCGACCCCGTTCGCACGGTCGATCCGCGAGGCTGCCAACGCGGCCGCCGAACAGCGATGAGTATTGGCGTGCCGGCGGGTCTGTCCCAGTAACAGACTCATCGCCGCACCCAAGGAGCGCATCATGACCGCCACCTACACCTTCGACATCTTCTCCAGCCTCGACGGCTACGGCTCGTACAACGAGGACGGCGACTGGGGCGGCTACTGGGGCAAGCAGGGCCCCGAGCTGCTCGACCACCGCCTCGGCCTGTACTCCGGTGACCACCGGATGGTCTTCGGGGCCACCACGTACCGGGAATTCGCGCAGATGCTCGCCGAGAGCACCGAGGAGTCCGAGGTACGCGACGCGTGGGTCACCCGCATGCGGAACCTCCCCATGACGGTGGTGTCGAGCACGCTGCAGGGCCCCCTCGACTGGCCGGACGCGACCGTCGTGAGCGGCAATGCCGTCGACATCGTCGCGCGCCTCAAGGAGGAGTCCGACGTCCCGCTGCGCTCGCACGGCAGCCTGTCGCTGAACCACGCGCTCCTGGCGGCAGGCCTGGTCGACCGCGTCCAGGTGACCGTCTTCCCGGTGATCACCGGCAGGACCGGTACCGGGCCGATCTGGGGCGGCGCGGACGACTTCGACCTGGAGCTGATCGAGACGCGGACCCTCGACGGCAACACCCAGGAGCTCACCTACCGGCCCACCCTGCACGGGAAGCAGTGACGCAACCCACCGAGGTATAGTTGAGCTCTCAAGCACCACAGGAGGCCGCTATGCCGACGATGCCCGCGCTCTACCTCTCGCACGGCGCGCCGCCGCTCGCCGACGACCCGGTCTGGCCGGGGCAGCTCGCCGCCTGGTCGGCCGAGCTGCCGCGGCCGCGCGCCATCCTCATGGTCTCCGCGCACTGGGAGGAGGCGCCGCTCGCCATCGGCGCCACCGAGACGATGCCGCTGGTGTACGACTTCTGGGGCTTCCCGGAGCACTACTACCAGGTCACGTACGCCGCCCCCGGCGCCCCCGAGCTCGCCGCCTCCGTACGGGCACTGCTCCGCGGCCCGGGGACGGACGTGCAGGACACCCCGGACCGCGGCCTCGACCACGGCGCTTACGTACCGCTCGTCGAGATGTATCCGGACGCCGACATTCCGGTGCTGCAGATCTCCATGCCCACCCTCGACCCCGAGGCGCTGCTCGCCATCGGCCGCAAGCTGGCGCCGCTGCGCGACGAGGGCGTGCTGATCGTCGGCAGCGGGTTCTTCACGCACAACCTCGCCGCGTTGCGCCACAACGGCGTGCCCCAGTGGTCGACGGAGTTCGATGCCTGGGGGCGCGAGGCGCTCGCCGCGCAGGACGTGGACGCGCTTGCCGACTTCCGCCACAAGTCCCCGGCTGGGGCCCTCGCACATCCGCGTACCGAGCACTTCGCGCCGCTGTTTGTGGCCATGGGCGCCGCCGAAAGTGACCTCCCCACGCAACGCAGCGTCATCGACGGCTTCTGGATGGGACTGGCCAAGCGGTCCGTCCAGTTCGGCTAGCAGAACCTCCCCGCGCTTCATGACAACCGTGTGAAGAGTTTATTCCGAGCTGTTGACATAAAACCTCGACCCTTCGCATGCTGTGCGGCATGCCACAACCCGACGGTCCGCTCGCACGCCTGCGCCGCGGTCACGAATCCCTCGTCCTCGGCCTGCTGCGCAAGCACGGCCCGCTCAGCCGCGCCGAACTCGGCCGGCTGAGCGGCCTGTCGCGCACCACGCTCTACGACATCGTCGCCGCCCTCGTCGACAGCGCCGCCGTGGCCACCGCCGCCCCCGCGACGGACGCGTCCGGCAAGCGCGGCCGCGGCCGCCCGGTGGAGAAGCTCACCCTCAACCCCGAGGCAGGCCAGGCGCTCGGCATCGACTTCGCCCGCCGCGCGGTGCACGTCGCCGCGGTCAACGTCGCCCACGAGGTGATCGGCTCGGCAAGCGAGGCACACGCCCCCGACCTGCCGTGGGAAGAGCGCATCGACCTCGCCGAGCGCCTGGTCGGCACCCTCGGCCGACGCGGTCAGGGCGCGCTGCGGCTCTCCTCGCTCAGCGCCATCGGCGTCGGTGTCGTCGGCCCGGTCGGCGCGCCCGGCGAGGAAGCCACCAGGGCGGGCGACAGCGACGGGCTGCCGGGGCTGCTGGCGAAGCGCTTCGGCGTGCCGGTCCTCGTGGACAACAACACCCGCCTCGCCGCGCTCGCCGAGGCCACCTGGGGCGCGGCGGCCGGTGACGAGGACGTGCTGTATCTGAAGATGTCGTACGGCGTCGGCGGCGGACTCATCGTCGGCGGCTCGCTGCACCGCGGCGCGTACGGCCTTTCCGGCGAGTTCGGGCACATCACCGTAGAGCCGGGGTCGGACGGGCGGCCGTGCGAATGCGGCGGCACCGGGTGCCTGGAGACCGTGGCCTCGGCCGGGGCCGTACTCGAAGCCGCCCGGGACGCGGGCTGCGACGCGGCAGATCTCCCCTCGCTGATCGCCGCCGTGGAGGCGGGCGACGCACCCGCGCGCGGTGTCTTCGACCGCGTCGGTACGGCCGTGGGCGAGGTGCTCGCCGCCACCTGCAACGCCATCGGCCCCGGCGTCATCGTCCTCGGCGGCGAGGTGGCGGGCGCGGGCGCCGCGCTCCTCGACCCCGTCGAGCGCGCCCTCACCGAGCACATCCAGCCCATCGCCCGGCACCGCGTGGACCTGCGCCGGGCGGCCATCGACGAATCGGGCGGCGCGCTGGGCGCCATCGCCCTCGTCCTGCACGAATCCCCCTTGCTCTCCCGCTATCCGGCGGCGTCGCCGGACTCCGAAGTGGAGGACCAGTCGTGAAGATATCGAGGCATACGGAGCGGACATGGCTGTGATCACCGCACCGGAGGATGAGAAGGCCACGGGCGCGGCGGCGCCGGTCCGCGGGAAGAAGCGGCGGGTTCCGGCCCTCGTGCTCAACCTGATAGCGCTCGCCATCGGCATGGTCATCTGGAACATCGGGGCCGGGCTCGGGATGATCGGGGACTTTCCGGGGCCCGGCGATGTCCTGCCCCGTGCCGGGGAGATGATCGGTGACGGTCAGCTCTTCGACAACGCCGGCGCCAGCCTGCAGCGCGTATTCCTGGGGTTCCTGATCGGCAACGTGGTCGCGATACCCCTCGGCTTCCTGATGGGCTGGTATCCGGTGGCCCGTGGGCTGCTGGAGCCGTACATCCAGTTCTTCCGCACGATCCCGCCGCTGGCAATCATCCCGCTCGCCATCATGCTGATGGGCATCGGCGAGACCCCGAAGGTCTTCGTCATCTCCATCGCGGCTTTCATGGCCACGGTGGTGGCCGCGTTCCAGGGCGTGACGAACGTCGACCGGACGCTGATCAACGCGGCCCGGGTACTGGGCGCCTCCGACTGGGTCATTTTCCTGAAGGTCGTCATGCCGGCGTCCGTGCCGTTCCTCCTGGTCGGCATGCGGATCGGCCTCGGATCGGCGTGGGCGACCGTGGTGGCCGCCGAGATGGTGGGCGCGGAGTCCGGCGTGGGCCAGTCGATGATGAACGCCCAGACCTACTACGACATGCCCACGATCGTCGTGGGCGTCATCACCATCGGCGTGATCGGCCTGGTCATGGACCGAGGGCTGCTCTTCGCCGAGCGCCGTCTGACCGCTTGGCAGGAGACCCGATGAACAGCAAGATCTCGTTCCAGAACGTCACCAAGACCTTCGAGATGAAGGACTCCGTCTTCACCGCCCTCGACGACGTATCGCTGGAGATCGAGGACCAGGAGTTCGTGACCGTCGTCGGCCCGTCCGGGTGCGGCAAGTCGACGCTCATGGGCATGGCCGCCGGCCTGGTGACCCCGGACGGCGGGACGGTCGAGGTCGATGGCGCGCCCGTGACCGGACCGGGGCCGGAGCGCGGCGTGATCTTCCAGCAGTACGCGCTGTTCCCGTGGCTCACGGTGCGCGGCAACGTCGAGTTCGGGCTGAAGCTCGCCGGGCTCTCGGCCGAGGAGCGCGGCAAGCGCGCCCAGCAGGCCATCGACCTCGTGGGCCTCACCGACTTCGCCGACGCACTCCCCAAGGCCCTCTCCGGCGGCATGAAGCAGCGCTGCGCCATCGCCCGCGCCTACGCCGTGGACCCCGAAGTGCTGCTCATGGACGAGCCGTTCGGCGCCCTCGACGCGCTCACCCGCATCCAGCTGCAGGACCAGCTCCTGGATACCTGGACACAGAAGAAGCGCACCGTCATGTTCATCACCCACGACGTGGATGAGGCCGTCTATCTGGCCCGCCGGGTGATCGTCATGGCCGCCCGTCCGGGCCGGATCTTCCGCGTTATCGACGTGGACCTGCCGTACCCCCGTACCGAAGAGATGCGCCTGTCGCCCGAGTTCGCCCGGATCCGTAACGAGGTCTGGCACGCCGTCTACCACCAGGACGAGCCGCAGGACGCCGTCGCGGCCTGAGGCCCCACGAAACTTCCTTCCACCCGAAAGGACCTACGCGCCATGAGCGTGACCCGCCGCGGTTTCCTTACCGCACTCTCCGCAACCGCTCTATCACTCCCCGTAATGTCCGCGTGCTCCAACTCCAAGACCAGCACGGGTCCCGGCAGTGGGGGCGGTGGCGGCGGTAAAGCCGACAGCAGCATCAAGTTCGGCTATATCTCCGACTACAACGGCGTCAGCCTGCTCGCCGTGGCCGACAAGCTGGGGCTCTGGAAGAAGCACGGTCTCACCGTCGACGTCACGTCGTTCTCCAACGGCCCCATCCAGATTCAGGCGCTGAACGCCGGAGACCTCGACTTCGGCTACATCGGCCCCGGCGCCATGTGGCTGCCCGCCTCGGGCAAGTCGAGGATCGTCGCGATCAACACGCTCACCTATGCCGACCGCGTCATCGGCCAGCCAGGTCTGGAGACCATCAAGGACCTGCGCGGCAAGCGCATCGGCGTGCCCGAGGGGACCTCGGGCGAGATGATCCTCAACCTGGCGCTCCAGGATGCCGGGATGACCATGAAGGACATCAAGAAGATCCCCATGGATCCGCCGACCGTCGTCTCCGCCTTCTCCTCCGGCAAGATCGACGGCGCCGGCATCTTCTACCCGCTGGTCGACACCATGAAGGAGAAGGTGCCGAAGCTGGAGGAGGTGGCGAGCACCCGCGATCTGCCGGACAGCAACTTCCCGACGGCCTTCGTGTCCGGCCAGAAGGTCTCCGACGCCACCGTCTCGAAGGTCCTGAAGGTGCTCCAGGAGGCCAACGACTGGCGCGAGCAGAACTACGAAGAGTCGATCAAGCTCTCCGCCAAGATGCTCAAGATCTCCGAGGACAAGGTCGCCGCGGACGCCAAGAACGTGAAGATCATGACCACCGACGACCTCGTCGCCAAGACCAAGGACGGCACCGTCGAGAAGTGGCTCGACGGCATGAGCGACTTCTTCGTCAAAACCGGCCAGCTCAAGGAAAAGCCCAAGGCCGCCGACTTCTACACTGCCGATCTCTACACAAAGGCTGCCGGCAAGTGAACCTGCTCTTCCTGATGACCGACCAGCATCGGGTCGACACCCTTGGCTGTTACGGAAATCCGCACGTCGCCACCCCGAACCTCGACCGCCTCGCCGCCACCGGCACCCGCTTCGACCGCTTCTACACGCCCACCGCGATCTGCACCCCGGCGCGGGCCAGCCTGCTCACCGGCCAGGCCCCCTTCCGGCACCGCCTCCTCGCCAACTACGAGCGCAATGTCGGCTATCTGGAGGACCTGCGCGAAGACGCGTTTACGTTCCCGGAGGCGCTCGCCGAGCGCGACTACCAGCTCGGTCTCATCGGGAAGTGGCACGGCGGTACGCGGCGGAACGCCGCCTCGTACGGCTTCGAGGGCCCCGACCTGCCCGGCTGGCACAACCCGGTCGACCACCCGGACTACCTGGCGTATCTGGACGAGAACGACCTCCCCCCGTACCGCATCAGCGACCTCGTCCGCGGCACGACCCCCAACGGCAACCAGGGCAACCTCCTCGCCGCCCGCCTCCACCAGCCGGTCGAGGCGACCTTCGAGTACTACCTGGCCACCCGCGCCATCGAGCAGCTGGAGAAGTTCGCCGCGGACGGCCGTCCCTTCTACCTGGCCACCCACTTCTTCGGCCCGCACCTGCCGTATCTGCTCCCCGACTCCTACTACGACATGTACGACCCGGAGCTGGTCGAGCTGCCGCCGTCGATCGCCGAGACCTTCGAGGGCAAGCCCCCCGTCCAGCGCAACTACAGCGATCACTGGACCTTCGACACCATGCCGATTGAGGTCACGCGAAAGCTCATCGCCGTCTACTGGGGCTATGTGACGCTCATCGACGAGCAGATCGGCCGCATCCTGACGCGGATGGAGGAGCTCGGCCTCGCCGACGACACCTCCGTCTTCTTCACCGCCGACCACGGCGAGTTCACCGGCGCCCACCGGCTGCACGACAAGGGGCCGGCGATGTACGAGGACATCTACCGCATCCCCGGGATCATCCGCATCCCGGGCCAGGAGCCGCAGGTCCGCGACGAGTTCGTGTCGCTGACCGACATGACGGCGACCATCCTGGAGCTGGCCGGCTGCGACACCGAACCCGCCACCGACAGCCGCTCGCTGGTGCCGATCGTCGGCGGCGAGCGCCCGGAGTGGCCGGCCGAGCTGCTGGCGGAGTTCCACGGGCACCACTTCCCGTATCCGCAGCGGATGCTCCGCGACGACCGCTACAAGCTCGTCGTCAACCCGGAGTCGGTCAACGAACTCTACGACCTGCACACCGACCCGCACGAGCTCAGCAACCGCTACGAGCACCCCGAACTGCACGACGTCCGCCGCCGGATGATGCGCCGCCTGTACGACCTGCTGCGCGAGCGCGGCGACAACTTCTTCCACTGGATGACGCCGATGTACGACATCGGCGCGCTGGATTACGACCCCACCCTGAGCTCCTTCGAGACGGAAGGCACTTGATGCGAGGTCCCAAAGGCCTTATACGGACAGCTGCGCTCATCGGCGCGCTGACGGCACCTCTGCTGGCGGCGCCGGCAGGCGCGGCCGGTAACAACACGTATGCCAACGACGTCACCGCCGGTGTCGTCGACACCTTCCCCGACCCGGCGATCATCCGCGGCAAGGACGGCTTCTGGTACGCGTACGGCACCCAGAATCCGGTCTTCCAGAGCAAGGGCGAGAACCGCGAGCGGATGCTGCCGATCCTCAAGTCCAAGGACATGGCGCACTGGGAGTACGCGGGCGAGGTCTTCGCGAAGGACACGCAGCCGGGATGGCACGAGGGCTCGCGGCTGTGGGCCCCCGACGTCCGCTACTCGGGCGGTAAATACCAGCTCAGCTACTCCGTCCCCGGCAAGAACACCGTCGGCCTCGCCACCGCGCCCACGCCCACAGGACCGTGGACCGACGAGGGCTCGATGCTGCCGAAGCCGAGCGGCTGCGCCACGGGGAACATCGACCAGGCGTCCTTCACTGACACCGACGGCACGGCGTACCTCTACTGGGGCAGCTACGACACCATCTGCGCGGCCAAGCTGAACAAGGACCGCACGCGGATCGAGGGTGACGTCACCGAGGTCGCCGCCGGCAGCCGCATGGAGGGCGGTTACGTGGTCCGCCACGGCCGCTACTACTACCTCCTCTACTCCGACGCGGGCTGCTGCGACGGCGCGTACAGCGGCTACCAGGTGAAGGCCGGCCGCTCGACCAGCCCGCTCGGCCCGTTCACCGACGACGAGGGCACCGAGCTGACCGCACCCACCAGCAAGGGCGCGATCGTGGCGGGCGGCAATGGCAACCGCTGGATCGGGCCGGGCCACAACTCCGTACAGACGGACCTGGCCGGACAGGACTGGATGGTCTACCACGCCATCCCGGCCGACGACCCCGACCTCGACCGCTTCCCCGACCTGCCCGACCGCCAGCTCACCCGCCGCCCGATGCTGATCGACCGGCTCGACTGGATCGGCGGGTGGCCGGTGCTGCGGGCGGCCAAGGGCGCGTCCGAGGGCAGGCAGCAGGCGCCCGTCGCCGAGTGGGACGTGGGCGGCTCCTTCGGCGACGACGGATCGCTGGACGGCTGGCACGCCACGGGCGCCGGGGCCTGGAAGGCGGCGAAGGACCCGGACGCCCGCGGGCACACGACCCGCACCGGCGCCGCGGACCCCGGCTTCCTCCTCGCCGACGGCTCCGCCCCCGCGGCGGTGCGGGCCGAGGCCGACCTCAAGGTCGCCTCCTCGTCCGGCGCCGCCGCGGTCGTCTTCGGCTACCGCGACCCGCGCAACTACCTCGCGGCCTGGCTGGACCGCGACAAGGGCGCGCTGGTGACGGAGGCGGTCGTCGGCGGCCGCAGCCGCGGCGCCGAGGCCACGGCGCTGCCGGACGGCTTCGACTGGGACCAGTGGCACACCGTCACCGCCGAGCTGCGCGGCACCCGGCTCACAGCGGAGATCAGCGAGGACCGGCTCGGCGACCCGGTCGCCCGGCAGGAGCGCAAGGTCCCCGGCGAGGCGGCCCGCGCCGGTCGCGTAGGCACGGCCGCCCGCGGCGGCGCCACCGCGGCGGACAACGTCGGCGCCGCACGCCTCCACACCCCGGTGACCAAGCGCGCCGCCGACCCGCGGCCGGGCCCGCTGCTGCCCGCTTACAGCGACGAGTTCACGAGCGCCGGGCAGCCGGGCAAGGACTGGTCCTGGGTACGCGACCCGGCGGCCGGGGCCTCGGTAGGCGACGGCGCGCTGAGCTGGCCGTCCCAGGAAGCCGACCTGGCGCTGAAGAAGAACACGGCGTCGGTCCTCACCCGTAACGCCCCCAAGGGCGACTACACGGTGGAGACGAAGCTGCACTTCACCCCGGACAAGGCGGGCCAGCAGGCCGGTCTCATCCTCTACGCCGGCGACGACCGGTTCTTCAAGAACGTGCACGCGGTCGAGCCCGTCCGGCATCGCGAGGGCAAGGTGCTGCACAACAGCGAGTTCGGCAAGGAGGGCCCGCGGCCCACCACCGACCCGCCGCAGCCGGTGGCCGCCGCGCCGATGTACGGCGGCCCGACCGCCGACACCATGTGGCTGCGGCTGCGCAAGCACACCGACCCGGCGAACGGCGAGACCGAGGTGCGCGCCGCCACCAGCCGCGACGGCAAGCACTGGGTCTGGAACGGCACCTGGACGCTGCCCGGCACCGAGGAGCTGAAGCTCGGGCTGATCTCGATGGGCAAGGAAGGGGCGACCGCGCGCTTCGAGTACGTGCGGACGTACGCGGGCTGACCTGCGCGGATCGTGCTGGGGGCGGAGACCGCGATCTGCGCCCCCAGCACGTGTCAGGGGCGGCTCACGCCTCGTATCGCTCGATGCGCAGCTGCGCCGGCGGGAACGGGGAGGAGGCGTCGGTGCCCACGGAGAGGTAGTCCCCGGTGCCGGGGATACGCGCGATTCCGTTCATCATCGCCGCCTTCCCGCTGGGTGCGGCCGGGCCGCGGACGGTGACCCAGTTTCCCGCCTCCCAGCGGAGGTAGTGCGCGCTGGTGTCGTCCCAGAAGTCCCACCCGGAGATGAAGGCGGGCTGCCCGTCGGCGGCCGCGGCGATGCCGGACAGCGAGCCGACGGTGAACGGGGTGGCGACCTTGGTCCAGGCGCTGCCGTCGTAGTGCAGGAGCAGGACGCTGGGCGGCTTGCCGGGCGGGCCGCCGATGCCGTAGTCGTGGCCGGTCACCCAGACGTCGGTCGCGGACAGGGGCAGCACGCCGGTGGCGACTGGCCGGAGACCCGGGAGCGCGGGCAGCGGCTGCCAGCTGCTGCCGTCGAAGCGGGCGACGGCGTCGCCGCCGACCCAGGCGCTGCCGTCGCGGGCGGTGTACGCGGACCAGAGGGCGGGGGCGGCGCCGCCGGGCAGCGGCGGCGTCCAGCGCCAGCTGCTGCCGTCGAAGTGCAGCAGGCAGGAGCCGCCGCTGTAGCGGCCGGAAACCCACACCTCGCCGCCGTGGGTGGCGACTCCGTAGAGCTCGGTGCCGGCCTCGCCGCGGCCGGGGAAGGTGGTCTCCCGCCAGTCGGTGCCGGTGAAGGACAGCAGGTGGTCGGCCCCTGTGGTGTCGTAGCCGACGGCCCAGGCGGCGTCCGGTGCGCCGCTTGCCACGGTGCGCAGGCTGCCGGGAAAGGCCGGGACGCCGGTGCGCGACCAGCTGCTGCCGTTCCAGTGCAGCGCCAGCGGGCGTCCGCGGGTCCCGCCGCTGCGGGCCTCCTCCCCCACGGCCCAGGCGGCGGCCTGGCCGCCCGCCGCCACGGCGTTCAGCACCGCTGCCGGCTGCCCGTCGGGCGCGGCCATCTGCTCCCACGCCCCCGCCGCGGCCCGCGCCGCGCCCACGGAACCGAACGCGACCGCCCCGGCCGCACCGAGCACCCCGCCTACAAAATGCCGTCTTCGCATGAACTCCCCTTTCACGCACTGCCATTGAGGCCGTAACCGTGACCCGGCGGGAGCAAAGGGTCAATGGGCACACCGCATGCCGCGGCCGTGTGAGTCGCGCCACCCCGGTTCTGCAACTTGTTGCATAACCCAGGTGGCGGCCGCTACAAAGAGCACCATGACGGCTTACCCGCACCTGCTCCGCCCCCTGGACCTCGGCTTCACGACGCTGCGCAACCGCGTCCTCATGGGCTCCCTCCACCTGAACCTGGAGGAGGCGGAGAACGGCTTCGAGCGGCTCGCCGCCTTCTACGCCGAGCGCGCCCGCGGCGGCGCCGGGCTGATCGTCACCGGCGGCATCGCGCCGAATGACGCGGGGCGCCCGTACGGCGGCGGCGCGAAGATGACGACCGAGGCGGAGGCGGAGGAGCACCGCCAGGTCACCGACGCCGTCCACGAGGCGGGCGGCAAGATCGCGATGCAGATCCTGCACTTCGGCCGGTACGCGTACGACGAGGGCCTGGTCGCGCCCAGCGCGCTGCAGGCGCCGATCAACTTCTTCGAGCCGCACGCGCTGACCACCGAAGAGGTCGAGCAGACCGTCGAGGACTTCGTCCGCGCCGCCGAGCTGGCCAAGCGGGCCGGGTACGACGGTGTCGAGATCATGGGCTCCGAGGGCTATCTGATCAACGAGTTCATCGCGTCCCGGACCAATCACCGCGACGACGAGTGGGGCGGCTCGTACGAGAACCGGATCCGCTTCCCCCTCGAAATCGTGCGCCGGACGCGGGAGCGGGTGGGCGCCGACTTCATCATCATCTACCGGCTGTCGATGCTCGACCTGGTGCCGGGCGGCTCCACCTTCGATGAGGTCGTCACGCTCGCCAAGGCCGTCGAGGCGGCCGGCGCGACCATCATCAACACCGGCATCGGCTGGCACGAGGCCCGTATCCCCACCATCGCCACGTCCGTGCCGCGCGCCGCCTACTCCTGGGTGACCAAGCGGCTGATGGGCGAGGTTTCCGTGCCGCTGATCGCGGTCAACCGCATCAACACCCCGGAGAAGGCCGAGGAGGTCCTCGCCGACGGCAGCGCCGACATGGTCTCCATGGCCCGGCCCTTCCTCGCCGACGCCGACTTCGTCGCCAAGGCGGCAGCCGGGCGGGCCGACGCCATCAACACCTGCATCGGCTGCAACCAGGCCTGCCTCGACCACACCTTCAGCGGCCAGATCGCCTCCTGCCTGGTCAACCCGCGCGCCGGACGCGAGACCGAGCTGGTCCTCTCCCCCACGCGGACGGTCAAGTCGGTCGCGGTCGTCGGCGCCGGGCCGGCCGGGCTGGCCTGCGCGGTGAGCGCGGCCGAACGCGGCCACGCCGTCACCCTCTTCGACGCCGACGACAAGATCGGCGGGCAGCTGAACATCGCCCGCCGCATCCCCGGCAAGGAGGAGTTCGACGAGACGCTGCGCTACTTCCGCACCCAGCTCGCCGAGCACGGCGTCGAGCTGCGCCTCGGCACGTACGCCACCGCCGAGCAGCTCGCGGACTTCGACGAGGTCGTCGTCGCCACCGGCGTCACCCCGCGGGTGCCCGAGATCGAGGGCGTCGGCCACCCGAGCGTGCTCGGCTACCTCGACGTGCTGCGCGACGGCGCGGCGGTCGGCGAGCGGGTCGCCGTCGTCGGGGCGGGCGGGATCGGCTTCGATGTCGCCGAATTCCTTACGGACGAGGGCGAGGAGGCGAGCCTCAAGCCGGAGGTGTTCTTTCGCCAGTGGGGCGTCGACACCGGCTATACGACGCCCGGCGGCCTCACCGAGCCGCAGCGCTCGCGGGCGCCGCGCTCGGTGCACCTGCTGCAGCGCAAGCCGTCGAAGGTGGGCGCGGGGCTGGGCAAGACCACCGGGTGGATCCACCGGACCGAACTGCGGCAGCGCGGGGTGGAGATGGTGAAGGGCGCGTCGTACGACCGGATCGATGACGCCGGGCTGCACATCACGGTGGATGGCGAGTCCCGGGTCCTGGAGGTCGACACGGTGGTGCTGTGCGCGGGGCAGGAGCCGCGCCGGGACCTGTACGCGGAGCTGACGGCCGCGGGCCGTACGCCGCATCTCATCGGCGGCGCGGACGAGGCGGCGGAGCTGGATGCGAAGCGGGCCATCCGGCAGGGCACCGAGGTTGCCGCGGCACTCTGACAGGATGCGGTCATGTCCCTCCAGCACGCGATCCTGACGGCCCTGCTAGAGAAGCCGTCGTCGGGGCTCGAGCTGGCCCGCCGCTTCGACAAGTCGATCGGCTACTTCTGGTCGGCGACGCACCAGCAGATCTACCGCGAGCTGGGCAAGCTGGAGGGCGCCGGGCTGATCAGCGAGCTGCCGTCCGCGCAGCCGGCGCGCGGGCAGCGCAAGGAGTACCAGGTGCTGCCCGCGGGCCGGGACGAGCTGACGGCCTGGGTCGGCCGCTCCGAGGACCCGCGGCCGATGCGCGACCCGCTCGGGCTGCGGCTGCGGGCCGCGGCCATCGTGGGCACGGCGGGCCTCGCCGCGGAGATCCAGCGCCATCTCGCGCTGCATCGCGCGCAGCTCGCGGAGTACGAGGCGATCGAGGCCCGCGACTTTCCGCCGGGCGGCTCCGGCGACGAGCTGCAGCACCTGGTGCTGCGGGGCGGCATCGAGGCGGAGACATTCTGGATCAAGTGGCTGTCGGACGCGGCGCGCCGGATTCCGCCGGAGCGTCCGGAGAGCTGAGTGCGCGCCGGTGCCGAACTGGGCGCCTCCGGGGCACACTTGACCCACACGCGCGTCGTCGGACACCCCGCTCCCCGGTGAGGAAGCCAGCCATGAACCGGCTGCCGGCACTCGTCAACAGACCCACCCGCTCCCCGCACGCCCAGCGCGACGCCGAGCACCTGCTCGCGGCCGGGCCGTGCGCCGCCTGCGCGGAACGCGATGACGCGGTGGCGCGCTGGCTGCGCTACTACACCCACCACAGCCGCACCGAGGCCGCCGGCCGCACCCGCATCCGCGCCTCCATGGGTCTGTGTCCGCCGCACACGCGGCACCTGCTCGGCGATCCGGCCTCCGCCGCGTGGCTGCTGCCGCAGCTGTACGACCTGGCGCTGGACGGCGGCCTGCGCCTGCTCGCCGTCCCGGCGCGGCGCCCCGCCCCGCACGCCTGCCCGGCCTGCGTGTGCGGCACGCGAGCGGCCGCGCGGGCGCGCACGGTGCTGCTGCGCGCGCTGGACCGGGCGCCGGTCTTCGCGGCGGTGACGGGCGGCGCGGTGTGCGTGCCGCACCTGGCCGCCGCGGCGGCCGCGCTGCCCGCGGAGGAGGGTGTCAGGGTCGCCGAGGCGGTCGTGGAGCGCTTCGCGGCGCGGGAGCGGGAGCGGGCGCGGGCGGACGGCGCCGCTGAGGCCGCGGCAGACCTCCGCGCCGGGACCGGGGCGGGCGAGCCCGCCGGGACTGTCGTGGATGACCGCGTCGGTGCCGGCCCGTATGACCGTGCCGGGACCGGCCCGCATGCCCGTGCCGGGACCGGCCCGTACGACCGCGCAGGGACCGGCCCGCACGACCGCGCCGAGACCGACCCGCACGCCCGCGCCGAGACCGACCCGCACGCCCGCGCCGAGACCGACCCGCACGACCGCGCCGAGACCGACCCGCACGCCCGCGCCGAGACCGACCCGCACGCCCGCGCCGAGACCGACCCGCACGCCCGCGCCGAGACCGACCCGCACGCCCGCGCCGAGACCGACCCGCACGCCCGCGCAGGGACCGGCCCGTACGCCCGCGCCGAGACCGGCCCGCATGCCCCCTCCCGCGCACGGATGGACGACCCGGGCTGGTCCGCGGCCGACGACCTCGAGTGGATTGCCGGGCCTGACCCCGACGCCCCCATCCGTGCCCGCCTGCACCGCGCCCTCGACCCCCTCGTCGACGAGGAGGACCGCCGGCAGCAGCGCTCCGTGCTCGACCGCGTCGACGCCGACCTGCGCCTCGACTGCTGCCCGCTGTGCCTCGCCGAGCACCGGGCAGCGCGCCGGCTGCTGCGCTGGGCCGCCTGGGCCGGGCCCGAGCCGCCGGACGGTGAGGACTCCGCGCTGTGCGGCCGGCACCTGCACGACCTCGCCGCCGACGGCGGGCCCAACCTCGCCGTCATCACCGCCGCGAACGCCGCCGTCTGGAAGGCCAGGTTCACCCGCTTCCACCTGCTGCGACGTCAGGGCGGCGGCGCGCGCCGCGCGGCGCCCGAGCGGCTGCTGCACGGCCCGGACAGCCGCCGCTGCCGCGCCTGCCGCGAAGAGGCGCTCGCCGTGCGGCGGCAGCGCGAGCTGCTGACCGCGGTCCTGTACGACACGGAGCGCGCCCGCCGCTACGAGACCAGCCACGGCATCTGTCTGCGACACGCCCTCACCTGGCCGGACCCGCCGGCGCCGGTCTTCGCCGCATTACGGGCCCGCACCGCACTCCTGCGCTGGGAGCTCGACGAGGCGCTCCGTAAACAGGAGTGGCACACCCGGCACGAGGTCAGAGGCGCGGAACTGGGCGTCGGCCTGCGCGCACCCACGCTGATCGACGGCCGGGTGTACGCGGGAATGCCGCCGCAGCCGCGGGCGGTGCCGGGAGCCGCCGCCGCGGAGCTCCAGTCCGCGCGCCGCCCGGAGCCGGAGGACGCGCGGCCAGGCCCCGTACGCCCCGAGCCCGAGGACCGGCGCCCGGAACCCGAGGACCGCCGCCCCGAGCCCGAGGACCGCCGCCCGCCCGCATGGGACTAGCCGCCTGCCCGCACGGGGGCTGCCCGGGCACCCGCACGGGGCCGACCGGGCACCCGCATGGGGCCGACCGAGCGCCCGGATGCGCGAGCACATAACACAAAACCCACGCTTTCGTCATAAACTATCCAAATGCACACCTCGGCGGCCCTCGCAGCCCTCGCCACCGGAGTGTGGCGCTGGGACGCAGCCACAGACGTGGTGTCGCTGGACGCGGAGGCCGCGCGGCTGCTCGGGCTGCCGCCGCGGGCGGCGGAGCTCGGCCTCGGGGACGTCCGCTCCCGGCTGGACGCCCTCGACTGGGCACAGCTCGCCGGCGTCGCGGAACTCGCCCATGTCGACGGCGTCCTCGCCGAATCGCGGCTGCGGCTCCCGGCGCCCGACGGCTCCGTGCTGCGCACCCTGCGGGTGCGGCTGTCCATCACCGGGCCGCGGCCCACCCGCGTAGCGGCCGGCACCGTCCAGGAGGCGCTGAGCCAGGCCCCGTACGCCGACGACCCGCCAGGGCTCGCCCGCGAGGCGTTCCTCCTCGACGCGGGCAGCGCCCTGGCCGAGGCCACCTCCACCGACCAGGTGCTACGGGTCGCGAGCTCCCTCGCGATGCCCGGCTTCGCGCCCGCCCGGCTGGCCGTCTTCCGCGGCGAGGGCGGCCGGCTGGCGCTGGTCGGCGCGCACGGCGCGGACGCGGACGCCGGGGCCGTGGACGTGCCCCTGGACGCGGAGACGCCCGCGACCGCGGTGCTCCGCGCCGGCCGCGCCATCTACCTGCCGGGCCCCGACAGCTACCGCTCCCGCTTCCCCGACGCCTGGGGCGCGGCCGACGGGGACATGCAGTCCTGGGCGTACCTCCCGCTCTTCGACGGCGACGACGTGGCCGGGGTCTGGGAGGCGGCCTTCCCGGACCCCACGCCGTTCTCCGCCGACCAGCGCTCGGTGCTGACCACCGTCGCCAGGATGCTCGCCCGCGCGCTGGTCAGGACGCAGGTGCGGGACTCCGAGCGGGAGCTGGCCGGCGGCCTGCAGCGCTCCATGGCGCCGCCGGATCTCCCCGACATCCCTGGCCTGTCCATGGCCGCGCGCTATGCCCCGGGCGACGGCGGGCTGAGCATCGGCGGCGACTGGTACGACGTCATTCCGCTGCCCTCAGGCCGCTTCGCCCTGGTCATCGGCGACGTGGAGGGGCATGACGTACGGGCCGCCGAGCTGATGAGCCAGCTGCGCGTCGCCATCCGCGCGTACGCCGTCGAGGGTCACGCCCCCGACGCGGTCCTCAGCCGCGCCAACCGCTATCTCGTGAGCCTCAACGAGCGCGCGGAAACCCTGGATTCCACCGACGAACCCGACCGCCGCTACGCCACCTGCTTCTACCTGGAGGCCGACCCGGCGACCGACGCGCTGCGGATGGCCCGCGCGGGCCATCTCGACCCGGCGATGGTGCTGTCCGACGGCACGATGCTGATCCACCCCACCCAGGGCGGCATCCCGCTCGGCATCGCCCCCCTCGACGACTACCCGGTCAGCCGCCATGTCCTCGCCCCCGGCGAGACGATGCTGCTGTGCACCGACGGCCTGGTGGAGAACGGCGGCCACGACCTCTACACCGGCCAGGCCCGGCTGCAGGCCGCCTTCCACGCCACCGCGGACGCCGGCGTCGAGGAGGTCGCGGACGCGGTGCTGGCCTCGGCCACCGGCCCGGAGGCGTACAAGAACCCGGGCCCGCACTCCGCCCGCCGCGAGGACGACATCGCCTTCCTGCTGCTGCGCACCGCGACCGCGAGCCCGCCGCCCGCGGGAGCGGGCCGCCATACGCACATGGTGGTGCCGCAGACCGAGCAGCAGCGCATCTCCGACGCCCGCCATCAACTCCGCGGCATGCTCCACGACTGGGCGGACACCGACCAGGTGGACGCGGCCGAGCTGGCCCTGTCGGAGATGATCGCGAACGTCATGATGCACACCGACAGCCCGGCCACCGTCTCCATCACGGTGATGGGCGCCCCCGGCACCCGCACCCTCAGCCTCCGCATCTCCGACAACGACGCCACCCTCCCCCACCTCAAACACCCCGGCGAACTCTCCGCCTCCGGCCGCGGCATCCTCCTCCTCGACTCCCTCGCCGACACCTGGGGCGTGCAGCCGCAGGGCGACGGGAAGGTGACGTGGGGCGAGTTCCACGAGCACCCGGCGACACCGGCCGCCCGGGTGCCCAGCGCCTAGGCGCGTGGGCCGAGGAACAGGCCCCCGCTCGCGTCGACCGTCTGACCGGTGATCCAGCGGGCGGCGTCGGAGGCGAGGAAGCCGACCACCTCCGCGACGTCGTCGGGGCCGCCGAGCCGGTCGAGCGCCGTCATGGCGGCGATCTGCTCGGCGAGGCCCGGCACGTCGAAGAAGGCGCCGTTGGTGGGCGTCTTGGTGGCTCCCGGAGCGACCGCGTTCACCGTGATCCCGCGTGGTCCGAGTTGGTTGGCGAGGGTTTTGCTCATCGTCTCGATCGCGCCCTTCGTCATGGCGAAGGACGTCTGGGTGGCGTTGGCCATCCGGGTCGCCACCGACGAGATCGTGATGATCCGGCCGCCGTCGCGCAGCAGGGGCAGCGCGCGCTCGATGATGAAGTACGGGGCCCGCACGTTCACCGCGAAGAGGTGGTCGAACTCCGCCCGGGTCGTCGTGCCGAGCGGGCCGGCGGGTGCGGCCGCCGCGTTGTTGACCAGGATGTCGAGCGGGCGGCCGGCCAGGCCCGCTTCGACCCCGGCGAAGAGCGTCTCGACGTCGCCGTCCACGCCCAGTTCGGCCCGGACGGCGACGGCGGTCCCACCGGCGCGCTCGATCCCCTCGACCGTCGCCGCGGCTCCGCTCTCGTCCGTACCGAAGTGCACGACGACCATGGCGCCTTCAGCCGCGAGCCGGGCCGCGATCGCCTGCCCGATGCCGCGCGAGGCACCGGTCACCAGAGCCGTCCTGCCGGTCAGTCCACTCATTCCACCCACCCCATGTGTTAGTCACTAACATTGCGGTAGTGTCTATCACATGAGCGAGCGGAAACCGACCCTGCGGGAGCGGCAGCGGTCCGAAACGCGGTTGGCGATCCAGGGCCACGCGGTGCGGCTGTTCACCGACCGCGGCTATGCCGACGTGACGGTGGCCGATGTCGCCGCGGCCGCCGGCGTATCGGCGATGACCGTCTACCGGCACTTCCCCACCAAGGAGGACCTCGTCCTGCTGGACCAGCCCGCAGAAGTCATCGCCGAACGGGTCGCCGCGTCGTCCCCGACCGACCCTCTGGTACGCCGCGTCGGCGGCGCACTCATCGAGGCGGCCACGGCGTTGAGCGGTGGCGGGGACGACGCGGCGGCGAACGAGCGGTTCCTGCTGGACTGCCTGCAGCTCATGGTCGCGACGCCGGCTCTCCGGGCCCGGCACCTGGACACCCAGTACGCCATGCAAGAGGCCATCGTCGACGCCCTCGACCTCGACGCGACCGACGCCGAGGCCGAGTTCCGCGCCCGGGCCGCGACCAGCGCCTGCCTGGCCGCGATGCATACGGCGCTGACCCGCTGGGCCGAGGACGACGGGCGGACCCACCTGCCCGACCTGATCGCCCAGGCGCTCACCGCTTCCTTCGGTCGCGCAGCTCGATGCTGAGCGGGACTGCCGTCATCACCGAGGAGTACGTGCCGACGGCGAGGCCGAGCAGCAGGGCGAGGGCGAAGTCGTGCAGGGAGTCGCCGCCCAGGATGGCGAGTGCGGTGAGGATGAAGGCGGCGCCCATGCCGGTGTTGACCGTACGCGGGAGGGTTTGGAGGATCGCGCGGTTGGCGGTCTGCCGGCGCGGGGCCTGGTAGTCCTTCCGCTCCAGCTCGCGGACGCGGTCGAAGACCACGACGGAGTCGTTGACGGAATAGCCGATCACGGTGAGCAGCGCGGCCAGGAAGACGCCGTCGATCGGCTTGCCGAGCCAGGCGAAGAGGCCGATGAGGATCACCGCGTCGTGGGCGAGGGCGGCCACCGCGCCCGCGCCGAAGGCCCAGCGGAAGCGTGCGGCCAGGTAGAGCAGTTGGGCGCCGATGGCGAGGCCAAGGGCGAGGATGGCGTTGCGGCGCAGCTCGTCGCCGAGGCTCGGGCCGATCAGTTCGTCGCGGACCTTCTGCGCTCCGCCGCCGGCCGCTTCGACGGCTTCCGTGACCTTGGCGGCCTCGGCGTTGGTGAGTTCGTGACTGCGCACTGTGAGCCGGTTGTCCCCGGAGGACTGCACGACGGCCTGCGGGAAGCCCGCGTCGGCGAGCGCGGAGCGCGCCCGGTCGGGGGTCACGTCGGCACTGGTCGAGTACTCGATCAGCCGACCGCCGGTGAACTCCACGCCATAGTTCAGCCCGCGCACCACGATCCCCGCGCCCGCGAGCACGACCACGACGGCGGACACGGCGAGCCAGCGGGCCTGGCGGCGGAGCAACTGCGGGTTGCGGCGGGTGAGATAGTCGCGGACCCGGCCGAGGGTGGTCAGGCCCGTAAGCGATGGGCGGCGGCGCAGCCGGCCCGTGGACACCGCGTATTCGGCGAGCACGCGGGTGATCACGAGGGCACTGATCATGGATGCGAGGACGCCGATGCCGAGCGTGGCGCCGAAGCCCTGCACCGGGCCCGACGCCAGCAGGAAGAGCAGGCCCGCCGCGATGAGCGTGGTGACGTTGGAGTCCGCGATCGCGCTGAACGCCCCCTTGAAACCGGCCGCCAGCGCCGACCGGCCGCTCGGCCGCCGGCGCGCTCCGTACTCCTCGCGGGCGCGCTCGAAGACCAGCACATTGGCGTCCACGGCCATGCCGATGGCGAGGACGAATCCGGCGAGTCCCGGCAGGGTGAGGGTGGCGCCGAGGGCGGCGAGACCGGCGTACGAGATGACGCCGTAGCAGACCAGGGCGAGCACGGCTAGGACGCCGAGGAGGCGGTAGACGACGGCGAGGAAGGCCGCGGTGAGCGCGGTGCCGATGACGGCCGCCCAGGCGCTGGCCTCGATGGCCGCGGCCCCCAGCGTCGGGCCGACGGTCCGCTGCTCGACGGTCTCCACCGGCACCGGGAGCGCTCCGCCGTGGATCAGCAGGGCCAGCTCGCGGGAGGTTTCGTCGGTGAAATTGCCGGTGATCTGCGTGGAGCCGCCGGCGATCCCGGTGCCGCAGGCGACGGACGGGTCGACCTCGGGCGCCGAGATGATCTTGTCGTCGAGGACGATCGCGACCCGCCGCTGCGGGTCACCAGGCGGCTTGCAGGCGGCCTTTCCGGTGAGCTCGGCCCACCCCTTGTCGTTCTTGAAGTCCACCGTCACCTGCCAGCCGGCGCCGCTCTGCTGCTCGAAGCGGGCCTCGGCGCCCTTCACGTCCTGGCCGCTCAGCGCCGCGCGGGCCAGCCGCAGCCGTTCGCCGCGGTCGTCGGCCAGCACGCGTTCGCCCTTCTGCGGCCGGGTGTCGGCGCCGGCGCCGAGCACCGGATGGACGGACAGCTGCGCGGTGCGGCCGAGGACGCCCGCGGCCTTGCGCGGGTCCTGCACGCCGGGCAGTTCGGCGATGATCCGGTTGTCGCCGGAGCGGACGAGCGTGGGCTCGGCGACGCCGAGCGCGTCGATGCGGCCGCGCAGCACCTCCAGGGTGCGGTCGGTGGCGTCGCCGTCGGCCTTGACGGCGTCGGTGGAACGGGTCTCCAGCACGATCTGGGTGCCGCCGCGCAGATCGAGCCCCAGGCGTACGGGCACGGTGACGGCGATGGCTACGGACAGCGCGATCACGGCAAGGGCAATAAAAGCCCTGATTCGGGCGATACGTTTCAAGACAGACTCCAGCAGGCACACCGCGGCCGGGCAGGCCGCGGCGGAGGCGGAAAAGGGCGCTCAGGTGCTGGAGTTGGCGGGCGGTGCCCGCTGGGAATCCGATGTCGTACGGGCGGTGGTGTGCGGCAGGTGCGCCTGCGGCCCGGCCCCGTCCGGTACGGGCGCGGCCCGCGGCACGGTCGGCGCGGCAGGCGGCAGGTGGCCCGGCGGCCACAGGCGGTCGCCGGTGTCGCGCTGCTGGCCGGCCTGCGTCCGGTGCAGGCCGGTGCCGGCGTCGTCCAGGTGCGCGGCAGCCGCCTCGGCGGCGTGCGTGTGCGGGGCTGCGGTGGCGGAGTTGAGGGCCGGGCTCAGCCCGAGAGCAAGCAGGGTCGCGGCGATGGCGGCGAAGGCCGCGGCGACGCGCGGCAGGCGCCGGGCGGCGGCACCGGACCGGTGCGGGCTCTGCGGGCTCCGAGCGCTCATGGCTCCACCAGCCCCGCCCGGATCGCATAGCGGACGAGCTCCAGCCGATTGTGCAGGCCCAGCTTGTTCAGCAGGTTCTCGCGATGCCGCTGCACCGTCTTGACGCTGATGAACAGCAGCTCGGCGATCGCCTTCGAGGAGTGCCCCTCCGCGACCAGCTTCAGCACCTCTTCCTCCCGCGGCGTCAGCAGCTGTTCGGCCGCGTCCTCGCCGCGCCTGATCCGGTCGAGATAGCTGCGGATCAGCGCCGTGACCGCCCCCGGATACAGGAACGGCTCGTCCCGCATCGCCGCCCGGCAGGCGGCCACCAGGTCGAGGTCGGCGACGGATTTCAGCACATAGCCGCTGGCCCCCGCCTTCAGCGCCTGGAAGAGGTACTGCTCGTTGTCGTGCATCGTCAGCATGAGGATACGCAGCCCCGGCCGCAGCGTGCTCAGCTCGCGGGCGGCCTGCAGCCCGGTCAGCCGGGGCATGGCGATGTCCAGGATGGCCAGGTCCGGATTCAGGCCGGGGGTACGGGCCAGGTCGACGGCCTCGGCGCCGTTGCCGGCCTCGGCGACCACCTCCAGGTCCGGTTCCCGGTCGAGGATGAGCCGCACCCCGCGCCGTACCAGCGCATGGTCGTCGGCCAGCAGGATCCGGGTCGCGCCCGGGCGACCCTCGCCGGTCATGGCTGCTGTCCGAGTGCGGGCACGGCGAGCCGTACGCGGGTGCCGCCCTGAGCGGTGGCGCCGAGGTCGAGGGTGGCGCCGACGAGCAGCGCCCGTTCGCGCATGCCGCGGATGCCGGCGCCCTCGTGGGCGATGCCCATGCCGCGGCCGTCGTCGCTCACTTCGAGCGCGACACCGTCGCCGGCGCGCCGCAGCGTCACGTGGACCGCGTCCGCGTCGGAGTGCCGGGCGGCGTTGGTCAGGCTCTCCTGCGTCACCCGGTAGATCACCAGCTCCGTGCCGTGGTCGAGCGGCGGCAGCTCCGCGCCGAGGGAGTGCGTCACGCGCAGCCCCGTGTGGGTGTCGAATTCGGTGGCGAGCGACGTGATGGCGGCGGCCAGGCCGAGGTCGTCCAGGACGCCGGGACGCAGCCTGCGCACCAGGCGGCGGACCTCGTCCAGGCCGTCCCTGACCAGTTCCTGGGCCTGGCGGAGCTCGGCGGGCCGCGGTTCGTCGGCGGCCCGCTTGAGCGTGAGCAGCACGGCCGTCATGGTCTGTCCGACCTCGTCGTGCAGCTCCTGCGCGATCCGGCGCCGCTCCGACTCCTGGGCCAGCAGGGCGCGGGCGCTGCTGCCGATGCGCTCCTTCTCCAGCCGTTCCAGCATGGCGTTGAAGGCGATCACCAGCTCACCGACCCCGCCCTGGCCGTACTCGGGCAGCCGCTGTCCCGGCCGCAGCAGATCGACGGTGGCCATCAGGCGGCTCACCCTGGCAAGCGGGGTGAGCCCGACCCGCAGCAGGGCCGCGTTGGCGACCAGCATCACCGCGAGGCCGCCCACCAGGATCACCGCCTCCGTCATCAGCACCGGTACGGACACGGTTACCGGAGCCCACAACAGCAGCGCGGTGGCCATGCCCAGCACCACCGCGTTGAGAGTGAAGATCCGCCAGTACAGGGACACGGATGCCACGCCTTTCTCGACCGCCTGCCGCAAGCATCGAAGACGCGGCTCGTCCTGGCAAACAGCGCACCAGCCTGCAGCGCGCGACCGCGCCCCGTCGATGGGTCGGCCGCCCCATTTCCGGCGGCCTGCCCGGCCCAACGGGACCGGCTGGGGCCCGGGATCCGGCGGAATGGGTGGTGCACCCGATGGGCTGGGACACGAGCTTCGGTCACGGTGAGGAGCAGCAGGCAGCCACGCCTGGACCGACCTCGGGAGGAACTCCATGTCATCGAACGCGCCGCAGACCCCACCGCGTACCGGCCCTGCCGCCCACGCGGAGATCAAGCGGCGCCTCGAGCACGCGCGCAGCACGCGGCTGGCCCAGCTCCAGGCCCTCGCCGAAAGCGGCCAGGGGCCCGACGACCACCTGCTGTCCAGCCAGCAGGAGGCCATCCAGCGCGTCCTCGACGAGATCGAGTCGGCCTTCGCGCGCGTCGAGAACGGCACGTACGGCACCTGCCCCGGCTGCTCACGCCCCGTCCCCCCGGAACGCCTGGAGATCCTCCCGCACACCTTGCACTGCGTCGCCTGCCAGAGCCGAAGGTGACCACGACGGGCCCCGGATGGCGCCGCCGCACGGGCATCGCGCTCGACATGGGCAGTGCCCGCACCCGGGCATGGATCGCCGGCCGGGGCATGATCCTCGACGTGCCGACGGTGACCTTCCCGGGCCGCGGCGCCATCCATCCGATCCAGCGCGGCACCATCGTGGACGTCCCCGGCACGTCCCGGATGCTCCAGCGGCTGCTCGACCACCGGCTGCCCCGCCTCGCCCGCCCCGTGATCGTCCTCACCGCCCCGGTCCTGGACGGCCTCGCCTTCCGCACCGCGGCCCGCACCGCCGTCGACATCCTCCACCCGCGCGCCGTGGTGACCGTCCCGGGCGCGCGGGCGGTGGCGCTGGCCGCGGGCGCCGACCACACCCGGCCGCTCGTGGTGGTGGACATCGGCGCCCACCTCATGGAGGTGGTGCTGCTCGCGGACCAGCAGGTCGTCGACGCCAGACGCACCGCCCTGGGCACCACCGACCTCGGCGACGACACCCCGCCCCGGCAACTCACCGACGCGGTCGTCGCGATGGTGCAGGCAATGGTGCGCGACGACCACACCCCCATGACCGCCGGCGCCCTGCAGCGGGGCATCCTGCTGTCCGGCGGCGGCGCCCTGCGCCCGGACGTCACCCTCAGCCTGCCCGACGTGCTCGGCTGCCCGGTACGTACCGCGCCATCACCCCACACCGCGGCGGTACGAGGCGCCGCCGGCCTGCTCGGCACCGCGCATGCCCGCGCGCTCCAGAACCGCGGGGCCTAGTCCACCTCCCGGCCGTCCGCCTCCACCGAGATCACCGTCGGCATTTCCGCGACCCGCAGCCGGGCGCTCCCGTACGGGACGAGCGGGCGGTCCACGACTGGTGAGCCGGTGACGACCGGGCTGTCCGGCGGCTCGGGTGCCGAGCCGTGCTGGGCCTGCCACTCCATGACGCGCGCGCCGCGCCCGCGGATGACGACCGGCGGCCGGCCGGGGCTGAACGGCGCGTCGGGGACGGCGCGTCGCTCGACCGGCCACTGCTCCAGGCCGCCGCGGGCGCGCGCGTGCAAGGCGTAGTTCCAGGAGGACAGCGGCAGCACCTCCCACTCCCCCAGGCCGCGCTGCTCCGGCAGCGGGCGCCACGACTCGGCGATCGGCATCACCATCACCAGCGGCCCAAGTCGTACGCCGAGGGCGCCGCGCTCGCGCTTCACCCGGCGGATCGCCATCGGCAGCCGCAGCTCGACGGCGTCGCCGGTGGTCCAGGTGCGGTCGAGGACGACGTAGCCGTCGGGCCCGGGGGCGGCGGGGACGCTCTCGCCATTGACCCGCAGCTCCGGCTCCGTACACCAGCCGGGGATCCGCAGCCGCAGCGCGAAGTCGACCGGGCTGGACACCGTCAGGTTCAGGCGGATCGTCTCCTCGAAGGGATACTCCGTCTCCTCCTCGATGGTCACGTCGCTGCCCGCGATGCGGGTGTGCAGCGTGTTCGGCGCGTACGCGAAGACCGCGAGCCCGTCATCCGCCGACCGCATCCAGAGCGACGCCGCGAACTTCGGCCAGCCCTGGTGCAGGTTCGCCATGCAGCAGCCGTAATGCGGTTCGAGGCCGAAGATGTTCGCGTCGTCGGAGCTGTGCGACCAGCGGCGCTCGTCGACGGTGGCGGCGATCTGGGTGGCCTGCTGGTGGTACTGGTGGGCCTTCATGTGCGGGTCGCAGGCGGCGGCGAGCTGGTTGAAGGCGACCAGCTCGCCGAGGTCGCCGAGTTCACCGGCGCCAAAGGCGAGCGCGGACTGCTCAAGGGTGTAGAGGTACTCGACGACCTGGCAGGTCTCGATGCCCTGGTAGGCCTCCCGCCCGGCCAGCCACTCGTCGCCGGAGAACATGCCGTGCACCTGGCCGTGCCAGCGGTCGAGGGAGGTGAGGCAGGCGCGCAGGTCGGCCAGTTGGCTGTCGTCGTCGCCGTGCAGCAGGGCCCGTACCGCGGGGACCTTGAGCCCCATGGCGACATTCGGCCCGTGCGTGAGGTGATCGAAGACCGTGGCGCGGCCGGTGATCAGGTCCTCGGTCAGGTAGCGCGGCCAGTCGGCGTTCTGCTCCATCAGCAGTTCGCCGAGCCGCAGCCAGCGCGCGTCACCGTCGCGGCGGTGCAGCCACAGCGCGGCGAGGACGTTCTCGGTGGCGCGGACCTGGCCCCAGTCCCGCAGCGGGCGCGCCGGGAGATGCTCCAGCTGATACGCGAAGTAGCGGGCGAGGAAGGGCGCGACGCGATCGTCGCCGGTCGCCTCCGCATGCTGGATCAGCACCTTCAGCGCGACCATCCGCGGCCACCAGTCGTCATTGCCCTCCGGCCCGAACTGCCCGTCCTCCCGCTGGCTGCCGAGCATCCACTCGATCCACGCCTTGGCCTTGCGCAGCAGCCCCTCGTCGCCGAGGAGATGCGCGAGCGGCACCAGGCCGTCGAGGTAGTACGGGCCGCGCTCCCAGTTCTCGCCGGGGCCGCCGAGCCAGCCGGAGTCGGGGCCGAGGTCGGGCCAGATCTCCTCGGCCTGGCCGGTGAGTCCTGCGGCCTGCAGTTCGAGCTGGCGGCGCAGCCAGCCGGCGGGGCGTATCTCGCCGAGGCGGACGGGGTCGTAGCGCATGCCCATGTGCGGTGGGTGTCCTCTCCGTACGGGGAAGGGGGTCAGTCGCCTGCGATGGTCGAGCCGCGGACCACGAGGCGCGGCTGGACGTACTCGATGCCGTGCCGTCCGGTCCCGGACTCGGCCTGGATCTCGGCCAGCAGCCGCTCCGCCGCGCGCTGGCCGAGCAGTTCGAGCTCCATGTCGACGGTGGTGAGCGGGGGGCGGCTGGCGGACCACATCACCCGCCAGTTGTCGTAGCCGGTGACGGCGATGTCGTCGGGGACGCGCAGGCCGCGCTCGCGGAGCCGGTCGGCGGCGGCGCGGGCGAGTTGGTCGGAGGCGCAGACGAGGGCGGTTGGTCCGCCTTCGTCCCGTTCGTCGCGCAGCACGAGGTCGACGGCCCGCCGCCCCCACGGCTCGCTCCACTCGCCGAACAGCGGCTCGCCGACGAGCTCCATCCCGGCCTCGGCGAGCGCCTCGCGCAGCGCGGCGAGCCGCACCCGCGAGGTGTTCTGGTCGGCGCGCCCGGCGATGTGCGCGACCCGGCGGTGGCCGAGCGTACGCAGATGGTCGACGACGAGGCGCATGCCGGCGGTGTCGTCCGGCAGGACGGAGATGTCGGCCGGGTCGGCGGAGGGGGCGAGCGCGTAGACGACCGGGACCGGGACCTCGATGGGCTCGCGGGCGTCGGTGGTCTTGCCGGTGACGATGATGCCGTCGACGCGGCGGGCGATGAGCGTACGAAGGTGGTGCTGCTCGCGCACCGCGTCATGCCGGGCGGTGGCGAGCAGCGTGGAGATCTCCCCGACGGCGAAGGCGTTTTCCGCGCCCTGCATCACCGGCATGCTGAACCGGCCGACGTCGTCGGTGCTGAGCAGCCCGACGATGAACGTGCGCCGCATCGACAGCGCCCGCGCCCCGGCGTCGGAGACAAAGCCGAGCCGGTCGGCGGCCTCGCGCACCCGCTCCCTGGTGGCCGCCTTCAACGAGCCCGAGTCGTTCAGGGCCTTGGAGACGGTGCTCGGGGAGACCCCGGCGGCGCGGGCGACGTCCACGATGCGCACGGGGCGTCCGTCCTGCTTCATGCTTCCTCCGTTTTCCGGTCGTTCCTATCGGACACTACGTGGATCAACACGTCAATGGCTGCACACGGGTTGACGGTGGTCTGAGTGCGCTTCTACGGTCAGGAAACCGATTTCCGAATTTTCCTTCCGCGGTTGGAGTGGGACACGATGGAGCTAACCCGCGGCCGGTTCCTCGCACTGCTCGGCGGCGCCGCCGCGGGCGTCGCAACGGCCGGATGCGCCGAATCGCCGCCGGCGATGGACGTCACCACGGCAAGGTTCGACCGCCCCGCGAGCGGCACCGTCGAGGTCTGGTCCCGTGGCGGGCTGATCGCCACCTCGCAGCCGCAAGTGGCGGCCTTCCACGCCGCGCAGGACCGCGTGCGGATCCGGCTGGTGTCGATCCCTGACCAGCTCTTCGTCACCAAGCTCGCCACCGCCATCCGTGGCGGCCGCATGCCCGACCTGGTCGACATCGACCTCATCAACTCCGCCGCCTTCGTCCACCGCGGCGCCTTCGCCGATCTGACGCCGCTGCTCGAGCAGTTGCCGTACCGCGACAAGCTCAGCCCCGGACACCTGGCCCTGGCCAAGCGCGGCGGCCGCTACTACGGCGTCCCCTCGATCGCCGACAACTCCGCCCTCTGGTGCAACCAGGCGCTGCTGGACCGCGCCAAGGTCGACCTGGACGATGCCACCGGCTCCTTCGAGGGCTATCTGGAGGCCGCCCGCGCGATCCGCGGCCTCGGCAAGGACTACTACGGCTGGTATCTGCCCGGCAACGGCAGCGGCGGCCTCGCCTTCGTGGTCCAGCCGCACATCTGGGCCGGCGGCGAGGATCTCGTCACCGGCCGCATAGGCAGCCAGCGCGCGAACATCGCGGGCAATGAACCGCTGCGCCGCACCCTGAAGTTCCTGCACACCCTGTACGCCGAGCGGCTGATGCCGCGCGACACCGCATCCGACGGCGGCACCCGCTGGACGGTCGCCTTCCATGCCGGGAAGGTCGCGATGCTGCCCAGCGGCTACAACATCACCTACTCGAAGGCGCCCAAGGCGCTCAAGGACGACCTCGCGGTCCGGCTGCTCAGCGGCCCGGACGGCGGCCACGCCTTCTTCGCCGGCGGCAACAACTACGGCATCCCGAACGGCGCCAAGAACCCCGCGGGCGCCTGGGCCTACATCCGCTTCTGCCTGACCGTGGGCCAGCAGGCCAAGCTGCCCGAGGCCTTCATGTCGCCGGTGCGCTCCGATGCCGCGACACCGGCCTTCCGCAAGAAGTACCCCCTCGCGGTGGCCCCACTGGCGGACATCGACTCCGGCCGCGCGCCGCTGGCGCTCGCGTACAACCGCATCTTCAACCAGAACGACGGCCCCTGGCTGGCCATGATCCGCAGCGCCGTCTTCGGCGGCGACGTGGACCGGGCGATGCGTGAGGGCCAGGACAGCTTTGACGAGGCTCTTCGACAGGGGGACGCGTGAGTACCGCACTCAAGCCTCCGGCGCAGCGCCGCCGCTCCGCCTCCGCGGCGCGCAAGGCGGCGCCCCGCCCGCGGGCCGGCTCGCTGACCCACCCGGCCCGCACCGGCGTGCTGCTGGTCGCGCCCGCGGTGCTCTTCGTGCTCGCCTTTGTCTTCACGCCGCTGGTGATGGCCGGCTATATCTCGCTGACCGACTTCCCGCTGATCGGCCCGTACGAATTCACCGGCCTGAAGAACTACGAACTGGCCCTCACCGACCCGGTGTTCCTGCCGTCCATCGGCTACACGCTCTTCTACACCGCGGTCGTCACGGTGCCCATCCTCGCCCTCGGCTACGGACTGGCGGTCCTGGTGCGGTCCAACCGCCGCGGGGCATCGCTGCTGCGCACCATCTTCTTCCTGCCGTTCATCATCGGCCTGACCACGATCAGCTTCACCACACTGCTGGAGGCGCAGCCGAACAGCGGCGCGATCAACCAGCTGCTGAAGGCGCTGGGCATCACCGACGGCACCACCGCCTGGCTGGTCGACGGGCCGCTCGGCACCGGCCTCATCATCGTCATGGTCATCTGGGGCACCTCGGGCCTGACGATGATGCTGCTGATGGCGTCCATGCAGGGCATTCCCAAGGAGGTCTACGAATCCGCCGAGCTGGACGGTGCCGGCTGGTGGCGCACCGAGCGGGAGATCACGCTGCCGATGGTGCGGCGAACGCTCGGGCTGTGCACGGTCATCTCCGTGATCGGGTCGCTGCTGGCGTTCAACCAGTTCTACATCCTCACCCAGGGCGGGCCGGGCTCGGAGACCACGACCGTGGTGATGTCCGTGTACCGACGCGCCTTCGTGGACCTGCAGTTGGGCGCTTCCACCGCGATGTCGCTCATCCTCGTACTGATCATCGCCATCATTGCCGCCGTGCAGTTCTGGCTGCTCCGTGAGAAGGACTGAGGTGTCGTGGCCACCACCCGTATCAAGCTGATCCTTTACGTCCTCGGCGGCGGCGGCGCGGCGCTGGTGTTCCTGGTGCCGCTCGCCTTCGCGCTGATCCGCGCGGCGCAGCCGAGCGACGTCATCATGAACAAGCCGGGCCTGTCGTCCTTCTTCGACTGGACCGGCGCCAACTTCAGCGGGCTCTTCACCAACGGCGACATGGCCCGCCCGCTGCTCAACAGCCTGCTCGTGTCGCTGTCCACGGCGGCGCTGACGGCCTTTCTGTCCGTGCTCGCCGGCTACGGCTTCGCCCGCTTCGACTTCCGCGGCCGCGGCGCGCTGCTCGGCGTCGTCGTACTGACGATGATGGTGCCGTTCCAGGCCATCCTCACGCCGCTCTACCTGGAGATGAACACCCTGGGCCTCACCGACTCGCTGCTCGGCCTGGTGCTCTTCTACACCACCCTGAACCTCCCGTTCGGCGTGATCGTGATGCGTAATTCCTTCGCCTCCATCCCCGGCGAGCTGGAGGACTCCGCACAGGTGGACGGCGCGGGCACGCCACGGCTGCTGCTGTCGGTGCTGCGCCCCCTGATCACCCCGGGCACGGCGACTGTGGCGCTCTACGCCTTCCTGGCCTCCTGGACGGAATTCCTGGGCGCCCTGACCTTCCTCACCGACCCGGACCTCTTCACCCTCCCGGTCAGCCTGTCCAATCTCCAGCAGGGCTCGTACGGCCAGGTCGACTTCGGCCTGCTGGCGGCCGGAGCGGTGGCGGCGATGATCCCGTGCGTCGTCCTGTACGTGGCCCTGCAGCGCTTCTACGTCGCGGGCCTGGCGTCGGGGGCGGTGAAGGGCTGACCCAGGGGCCATCCCGCCTCTCCCTATGCGCACCCATATCCCGCTATGGTGCGTCCCGCCGCGACATGCCCGCCGCGGTGCATGGGGAGGGCGCCGCGTAGGGGACGCGGCGTAACGGGCCTTGGGGGGCGAATCCGTGATGCGTGCTGCGCACGAACTGTTCAGGCTGTCCAGAATCAGATCCCGTGGGCTGATATTGCTCATGCTGGGAGCCGTCGCGGCGGCCCTGCTGCCGCTCATATCCAGCCTCGACGCCACCGCCAAGTCCGCGGCGGCGCCGCCCGGCCAAGACCCGAAGGCGCCGCAGACCTCGCCGCACCACCGCGCCGCACCCGCCGACGCCCTGGTGCCCACCGCGCCGCAGCTGCCGCGCGCCGACTGGACCGTCTCCGCCTCCGACGAGGAGTCCGCGGCGCAGAACAACCGCGCCGCCAACGTGCTCGACGGCAGCAACGGCACCATCTGGCACAGCAAGTGGTCCGGTACGCCGACAGCGCTGCCGCACACCATCACCATCGACATGCACCGCACCGCCGTCGTCTCCGCCCTTCTCTACCAGCCGCGGACCGACGGCAGCGCGAACGGCCGGATCGGCGGCTACGCCGTCCACCTCAGCACCGACGGCCAGAGCTGGGGCGCCGCCGTCGCCTCCGGGACGCTCGCGGACGACGCCACCGCCAAGACGCTCAGCTTCTCCGCCCAGGGCGCCCGCTATATCCGGCTCACCGCCACCACCGAGGCGGGCAATCGCGGCCCGTGGTCGTCCGCCGCCGAACTCAACCTCCTCGGCGACCCCGGCCAGCCCGCCTCCGTCGTCGATCTCCCCCGCACCGGCTGGACCGCCACCGCCAGCGACGAGGAGACCGCCGCCCAGGACAACCGCGCCGCCAAGGCGCTCGACGGCAACGACGACACGATGTGGCACAGCAAGTGGTCGGGTACGGCGACGCCGCTGCCGCACCACATCACCATCGACATGAAGGCCTCCCGTACGGTCTCCGCGCTCAGCTATCAGCCGCGCAAGTCCGGGGCCAACGGCCGGATCGGCACGTACACCGTCACTACCAGCACCGACGGCAGCACCTTCGGCGCGCCGGTGGCCCGCGGCACCTGGAAGGACGACGACACGATCAAGGGCGCCACCTTCACCGCACCGGTGACCGCCCGCTATGTGCGGCTGACCGCCACCACCGAGGCCGGCGGACGCGGCCCCTGGTCGTCCGCCGCCGAGCTACGGCTCAGCGGGCCCGCCAACCCGGCCGTGCACGGCAGCTGGAGCAAGCTGACCGGGTTCCCGCTGGTGCCGGTGGCGACCGCGGTGCTGCCCAACAACAAGCTGCTGGCCTGGTCCGCGTACGCCACCGACCGCTTCGGCGGCAGCAACGGCTACACCCAGACCGCGATCATGGACCTGAAGACCGGCGCGGTCACCCAGCGGCGGGTCGACAACACGGGGCACGACATGTTCTGCCCGGGCACCGCGACCCTCGCAGACGGCCGGGTGCTGGTCACCGGCGGCAGCAACGCCGAGCGCGCCAGCATCTACAACCCCGCCACCGACGAGTGGACGCGCACCGCGGACATGAACATCCCGCGCGGCTATCAGGCGATGACGACCCTGTCGAACGGCGACGCGTTCGTCCTCGGCGGGTCCTGGAGCGGCGGCAACGGCGGAAAGGGCGGCGAGGTCTGGTCGGCAGCCACCGGCACCTGGCGCAAGCTGACCGGGGTGCCGGTGACCGGCACCATGACCGCCGACCCGGCGGGCCCGTACCGGGCCGACAACCACCAGTGGTTCTACGCCACCTCGGGCGGCCGCGTCCTGCACCTCGGCCCCAGCAAGCAGCTCAGCTGGATCTCCACCTCCGGCAACGGCAGCATCACCGCGGCCGGCACTCGCGCCGACAGCGCGGACGCGATGAACGGCAACGCCGTCGCGTACGACATCGGCAAGCTGCTGACGCTCGGCGGCGGCACGGCGTACGAGAAGGTGGGCGCCACCAACCGCGCCTATACGGTGAACGCGAACGGCAGCGGCAATCCGGTCAGCGCCCGCACCGGGAACATGGCCGACGCCCGGTCCTTCAGCAACAGCGTGGTGATGCCGGACGGCAAGGTCGCCGTCTTCGGCGGCCAGTCGTACCCGGTCCCGTTCTCCGACGCCACCTCCTCGCTGACCCCGGAGATCTGGAACCCGGCCACCGGCACCTTCACCCGCCTCGCGTCGATGGCCGTGCCGCGCAACTACCACAGCGTGGCCAACCTGCTCCCCGACGGCCGGATCTTCTCGGGCGGCGGCGGACTGTGCGGCGACTGCGCCACCAACCACGCCGACGGCGCGATCTTCACGCCGCCGTATCTGCTGAATGCGGACGGGACCCTCAAGACCCGCCCGGCCATCACCGGCAGCGTCCCGGCGAAGGTGGCGAACGGCGCCAAGCTGCAGGTGACGACCGACTCGGCGGTCTCCTCCTTCGTACTGGTCCGCAACAGCGCCGCCACCCACTCCACCGACAACGACCAGCGGCGCGTCCCGCTCACGTCGGCCCAGACCGGCACCGGCGCGTACGAGGTGCAGATCCCGGCCGATGCCGGGGTGGCGCTGCCCGGCAGCTACATGCTGTTCGCGCTGAACTCCCAGGGGGTGCCGAGCGTCGCCAAGCTGCTGACGGTGGGCTGAGGTTACGGCGCCGGGGCGGTGAAGGGCTGCCCCGGCAGGACGACGTACACGCCACTGCCCGGCGGGCACTCCTCCGAGCGGGCCTTGAGGGCGGCGACGTCCACCGAGGCGGGCCAGCGGGTGCCCTGTTCCGTCCAGCGGACGCCTATGAGGTCGACGCCGGTCAGGTCGGCGGCGCTCAGGTCCGCCTCGGTGAAGTCGTTCAGGAACTCCTCCACCGCCGTCTCGCCGAACAGCGGCGGGTACTGGGCGAGCGTGATGCCCGTGGTGTCCTCGACCCGCCTGCGGCACTCGTCGGCCAGCACGCGCGCCCGCGCGCGGGCGCGGTCGAGGCCCAGGGCCAGGTCGCGGATGCGGTCGCGGACGAGGTCGCCGGAGAAGCGGCGGACCAGTTCGGTGATGGTGCCGAGTTCGCGGACGAGGTCGTCGAGGCAGGCGCGGGCCCTGGCCAGGTCGGACTGGAGCACGGCGAGGTCGAGGGAGCAGACCCCGACGAGGTTGTCGAGGAGCTTGATGTCCGCCACCAGGTCGCGATTGAGGCGGCGGGCCACATCGCGGTCCTGGCCGAGCGCGTGATCGCGGTCGACGGGGCGGTCCAGGCCGTGGTCGAGGGCGAGCGCGCGGTCCAGGGTCAGCGCCCGGTCGCGGCCGCGGGCGAGGGCGGCGGCGGCGTTGAGCGCGTAGACGAGGACGCGGTATTCGCCCGCGACGGCGGGGTCGCCGCGCAGCGTCATCCGCTCGGGCGGGCTGACGAGGGCGGCGGGGCCGTGCGCGAGGTGCGGCGGCAGGAGGGGCATCGCGTTCGGCACGATGTCGCGCAGCCCCGACTCCACATCGAGCAGCTCCTCCAGATCCTCGGCCAGCGCCTCGTAGCGGGCGTGGATCAGCACCTCGCGCAGTCCCGCCTCCAGGTCGAGCCGCTCGGCGAGCGTCGCGGCAAGCGCGGACTGGTGGCCGGCGAGCAGCCGCCCGGCGGCTTCCCGCGCTTCGTTCACGAATCCGTCCGTCACCGTTCCTCCTTTCGGTCCGCCACTTCGGGCCGGAGTTCCGCGCTCACCGCGCGGCGGGCCTTGCGCAGGCTTGCGCTGACGGCGTTGGGGGTGATGCCGAGTTCGCCGGCGATCTCGCCGGGGCTGAAGCCGCTCAGGGTCCAGGCGAGGACCTGGCGCTGCCGCGGCGGCAGCCGGCGCAGCACCGTGAGGGCGTGCTCGGTGAGCTCCCACTCCACCACGTCGCCCACGCCCGGCAGCAGCGAGGACGGCTCCGGCAGCTCGCCGACCGGCCGCTCCCGGGTGCTGCTGAACTCCCGGATCAGCGCCCGGGACGCGACCGTGTGCACCCAGGCCCGCGGATTGCCGATGGCTGACCAGCGCTGATATGCCTTGATCATGGTCTCCTGCGCGATGTCGGCGGCAAGGTGCAGCGAGGCACCCTGGTTGATGAGGAAGGCGACGAGATGGTTTGTCGTCTCCCGGTAGAACGCCTCGAATCCGACGGTTTCCGTGCGGCTCGACGCGTCGCCCAGTTGCGGTGCGGTGCTGTCACTCACGATGGCCCGCCTCCCTGCGCGGCGTCCGCGCGCTGGGGCATGCGTGGCGTTCATGGCGGGCGTATTTACGCTGGTGCAGCCAGTCCGACAGCAGGGTCAGACTCTGATTGGCCAGCACCGCCGCGACGGCGGCGGCCATGGCGCTGAGTGTGTGCATGAGCTCCCTCTTCTCGATGGTCAAGACCCGGTAAAGGGGCGCTTGTTGAGAAGAGGAGCCGACAAGACGTCGGTACGTGAACCCGGCGGGCGAAACGGTCCGCGGCGGTGGTCGCTTTCCGGCCACCCGTCCTACGCGCCCGCGCCGAACCGCTCCCGGTAGCCGTCGAGATCGGCCTCCGACACCTTGCCGAAGAGCACGGGCGGGACGGTGAACGGCGTGCCCGCGGCGACCGCATTCAGCGAGCGGGCCGCGTCAGCGGTCGGCCACCCTGCGGCCGGCTCACCGCCGAAGACGCCCGCCAGCGTCCGGGCCGTCGCCGGGACGACCGGCTGCGACACCTGCGCGTACAGCCCGATCAGGTTCATCGCGGTCCGCAGCGTCACCGCCGCTGCGGCCGCATCCGTACGGACCTCCACCCAGGGGGCCTTCTGGTCCACGTACGCGTTCCCGGCGCTCCACAGCGCCCGCAGCGCGGCCGTCGCCTTGCGGAACCGCAGCGCCTCCAGGTGCCCCTCGTACTCCGCGAGCCCGGCCGCGATCTCCTCCCCCAGCCGCTCCTCCGCCGCGCCGGGCGTGCCGCCCGCGGGCACCGCGTCGCCGAAGCGTTTCCGCGAGAAGGACAGCACGCGGTTGACGAAGTTGCCGAGGGTGTCGGCCAGATCCTTGTTGACCGTCGCCGCGAAGTGCTCCCACGTGAAGGTGGAGTCGTCGGACTCGGGCACGGCCGCCATCAGGTAGTAGCGCCAGTAATCAGCGGGCAGCAGCTCAAGCGCCACGTCCGTGAAGATGCCGCGGCCCTGGGAGGTGGAGAACTTGCCGCCGTAGTAGTTCAGCCAGTTGAAGGCCTTGAGGAAGTCGACGGTCTGCCAGGGCTCGCCCGTGCCGAGCTGGGTGGCGGGGAACATCACTGCATGGAACGGCACATTGTCCTTGCCCATGAACTGCGTGTAGCGGACGTCGTCGGCGTCATACCACCACGCCCGCCAGTCGCGGTCGGCCGGCTCCCGCTCGGCCCACTCCTTTGTGGCGCCGATGTACTCGATCGGGGCGTCGAACCAGACGTAGAAGACCTTGCCGTCGGCCGCCAGCTCCGGCCAGACGTCGGCGGGGACCGGGACTCCCCAGTCGAGATCGCGGGTGATGGAACGGTCCTGTAGTCCCTCGGCCAGCCACTTCCGGGCGATGGACGTGGCCAGATGCGGCCAGTCGTGGGCGCGGTCGTCGATGAACTCCTCGACCGCCCGCTGCAGCTTCGACTGCAGCAGGAAGAGATGCGTGGTCTCGCGCACCTCCAGGTCCCGGCTGCCGCTGATCGCGGACCGGGGCGCGATCAGGTCGGTGGGGTCGAGGACCCGGGTGCAGTGCTCGCACTGGTCGCCGCGGGCGGCGTCGTAGCCGCAGTCCGGGCAGGTGCCGACGATGTAGCGGTCGGGCAGGAAGCGGCCGTCGGTGGGCGCGTACACCTGCCGCACCGTGCGCTGCTCGATGCAGCCCTGGTCGTGCAGGCGGCGGGCGAAGTGCTGGGTGATCTCGGTGTTCTGCGCGGAGGAGCTGCGGCCGAAGTGGTCGAAGGACAGCGCGAAGCCGTCGTAGACCGCCCGCTGCGCCTCGTGCTGGCGGGCGCAGTACGCGTCCACCGGCAGCCCGGCCTCCTGGGCGGCGAGCTCGGCCGGGGTGCCGTGCTCGTCGGTGGCGCAGATGAAGAGCACCTCGTGCCCGCGCAGCCGCAGGTAGCGGGCGTAGACGTCGGCGGGGAGCATGGACCCGACCAGGTTGCCCAGGTGCTTGGTGCCGTTGATGTACGGCAGGGCGCTGGTGATGAGGTGCCGGGTCATGGCGGTGAAGCGTAACGGCGGCGGCCCGTCAGGCCGACAGCTTTTCCAGCAGCGCCGGATACACGGTCATGGCGTTCCCCGCGAGGATGAGCCGGTTGGTCTCCTCGTCGAGCCCGAGGGCGAGGATCGCACGCGCGTTGCGGGCGATGCCCGGGATGCCCGGCCAGTCGGTGCCGAAGATGAACTTGCGGGCGAGCCGCGGGAAGTGGTGGTTCGCGTAATACTCGGGCAGCTTGCGCGGCGGCAGCCCGGACACCTCGATCCACACCCGCTCGTGCATCGTCGCCAGGAAGGCCGCCCCGTCGTACCACCACCCGCGCCCGCCGTGCGCCAGCACCAGGTGCAGCCGGGGAAAGGCCTGCACGATGTCGTCGAGCAGCTCGGGGCAGGCGTAGCGGTTGACCGAGCCCGGGAAGCTGCTGGTGCCGCAGTGCACCACCACCGGCAGGCCGAGGTCCTGGCAGATCTGGTACGCGGGATACATCTCGCGGTCGTTGGCCGGGAAGGCGCCGTGCACCGGGTGCACCTTCAGGCCGACGGCGCCGAGGCCCAGCTGCCGCTCCAGTTCGGCGGTGAGCGGGTAGTGGAGGTGCGGGTTGACGTTCGCGAGGAACGAGACCTTCGCCGGGGCATGCTTGATCAGCGGGAGCAGGTCCTCGGGCGGCTGGATGCCCGTGACCCGCGGGCTGTGCTCGCACATGGCGATGGCGTGGTCGACGCCCTCGGCCTCCAGGTGCGCGGCGAACCGCTCCGGGACGGGAGTGCCGTCGGCGTCGTAGACCTCGGCGACGATCCGCGGATCCCCGAAGCGATCGGCCCACTCCCGCCAGGCGGGCTTGAGGGTGGGCAGCCGGGCCGGGTGCAGGTGGGCGTCGATGAGGAGGTGGTCGTCGAGCACGGTGGGGCTCCGTCTCTCGGATCTTTCAGACCAGGTGCACGTATTCGTAGTCGAAGGGCTTTCCGTTGATGCCGTTGGCGGGCGGCGCCACCCAGGCGGCGATCTTTCCCGGGTCGTATACGGGCCGCATCAGCGACTCGACATACGCCTTGTCGGCGGGCGTCGGCAGCCATGTCGTACGGGCAGCCTCCCACGCCTCGGCCGACACCAGCCGCCCGTCCGGGGTGATGTGGTGGCCGGAGTACGTGCCGACCTTGCGGTTGAAGCCCTGGTGGGGAAGGTAGAGGCGGGGGTCGAGGCCGGCGTCGGTGAGGATGGCGTTCCAGCGTTTGACGCCGCCGGCGCAGTCGGCCGCGTACTCGTCCCGCAGGTCCTGGTTGAGGCCGGTGAGCGCCGGGATCTCGGTGGCTGCGAGCTCGTCGTCCCGTACGGCACCGATCTCGGTGAACGCGTCGGTGAGCCGGTGGTCGTCCTTGCGGCGGTCCTCCATCCAGCGGCCCTTCAGCCCGGCGGTGAAGTAGTTGGCGGCGTTGGTGGAGGTCTCGGAGCCGAAGAGGTCGAGCGAGACGCTGTAGTGGAAGTTGAGGTACTTCTGGATGACGGGGAGGGGGATCGCGCCGTACGCGGCGACCTCGTCCGTGTCGCGCTCGCGCATCACCTCGGCGGTGCGGCGTACGACCCGGTCGACGCCGGTGGTGCCCACCATCATGTGGTGCGCTTCTTCCTTCAGCATGAACTCGCAGGTGCGCGACAGCGGGTCGAAGGCGCTCTCCTTGAGCGTGCCGAGCTGGTATTTGCCGTCGCGGTCGGTGAAGTACGTGAACATGAAGAAGGAGAGCCAGTCCGGGGTCTCCTCGTTGAAGGCGCCGAGGATGCGCGGGGATTCCTCGCTGCCAGAGTTCCGTACGAGGAGATTCTCGGCCTCGTCGCGGCCCTCGCGCCCGAAGTAGGCGTGGAGGAGATAGACCATCGCCCAGAGGTGGCGGCCCTCCTCCACATTGACCTGGAAGAGGTTGCGCAGGTCGTAGAGGCTGGGTGCGGTCGAGCCGAGGCGGCGCTGCTGCTCCACGGAGGCGGGTTCGGTGTCGCCCTGGATGACGATGAGGCGCTGCAGGTCGGCGCGGTATTCGCCGGGCACCTGCTGCCAGACAGGGCGGCCCATCTCCTGCCCGAAGCCGATCCGCCGGTCCGGTTTCCGGTCGGCGAGGAAGATCCCCCACCGGTATTCGGGCAGCGCCACATGCCCGAAGTGCGCCCAGCCGGCGCGGCCGACGTCCACGGCCGTACGGAGATAGACGTCCTGGGTGGGAAGGGCAGGGCCGAGGGTCTGCCACCAGTCGAGGAACTTGGGCTGCCAGGATTCGAGGGCCCGCTTGAGGCGGCGGTCGTCGGCGAGGTCGACGTTGTTGGGGATGCGGTCGGTGTAGTCGATGGGCATGGGTCACCTTCGCTTCGGGTCGTTGTGGGACCACCCGTCCACCCATTGCTGCATCGGGCCGTGTGGTCGGAGAAGACCGGCCGCTCGGCGGCCATTCGAGGGCACCCTCACACCCGCTTCCGGTCGAAGACCGGCCGCTGCCCCGTGCCGTAGCGGCGGAGGGCGCCTTCGGCGCCGCTCGCGTTCGGGCGGGTGAAGATCCAGTTCTGCCAGGCGGCGAGGCGGCCGAAGATCTTGGTCTCCAGGGTCTCGGGGCCTGCGAAGCGGTAGTTGGCCTCCATGCCGGTCAGTGCGTCCGGGCTGAAGGCGGCGCGCTCCTCCAGGGTGAGGCGGAGCTCGTCGTCCCAGTCGAGGTCGTCCGGGGTGAAGGTGACGAGGCCGAGGGCGGCGGCGGCCGCGGCGTCGAGTGGTTTGCCGAGGGCCTCTTCGCCGGGGGCGGGCTTGCCGCAGAAGCGGTTACGGAGCCGGGAGAGGCCGTTCGCCATGGGGTACGCGCCCAGGTTCGCCTCGGTGAGCACCAGTTCGGCGGGGTCGCCGGGGTCCGGGGCGTCCTCGAAGACGCCGTCGAGCATGTACTGGCGGTCGCAGGCGAGCGCGAGCTCCAGCAGCAGGCCCGCGAAGGCGCTGCCGGGCTCGATCGCGGCGATCAGGCTGCGGCTGGAGGCGTCGAGGCGCTTGAGGGTGCGCTTGGTGTAGTGCCGGACCTCGTTGATGAACCAGTGGTCGGCGTGGGTGGTGAGGAAGGCGTCGTGGTCGAGGACGGCGGCCGGGTCGCCGGTGGTGCGGAACAGCCAGGTGCCGAGCTCGGGCTCGTTGGTGCGCAGGCGGAGGATGAGGTCGTCGAGCTCGCGGGTGACGGCGAGGGGCCAGTAGCCGGCACCCTGGGCGACGGCGTCGGCGGGCGTGGCGGGGGCTGGGACTGGTGGCCCCGCGACGGTGATCTCGACCAGGCGGCGGTCGCGGTCGTACGCGGCGCGCACGTGCTCGTACGCGAGGCCGGCCTCGCTGGACTCGCGCCGCAGCGGCGTCAGTTCCACGCCCGGCCCCTCGGCGTGTCGCGCCGACTCCGCGACCGCCCGCGCGGCGTGTCGCGCCACCGTCGCGTCGAAGTCGCGGCGCGGCACGGACTCGTCGAGCAGGCCCCACTCGACGGCCCGCGGCCCGCGTACGCCCTCGGCCTTGGTCGCGAAGTGGTCGGCGAGGTCCCGCCGCACCCCGCGCTTGTCCACGACCCGGGTGAGCCCGCCGGTGCCGGGCAGCACGCCGAGCAGCGGCAGTTCGGGCAGCGACACGGCCGAGCTGCGGTCGTCGACGAGCACGATGGCATCGCAGGCGAGCGCGAGCTCGTAACCGCCGCCGGACGCCGTCCCGTTGAGCGCGGCGATCCAGCGCTGCCCCGAGTGCTCGGTGGCGTCCTCCATCCCGCAGCGGGTCTCGTTGGTGAACTTGCAGAAGTTCACCTTCCACTCGTGCGGCGACTGAGCGAGCATCCGGATATTGGCGCCCGCGCAGAAGACCTTGTCGGGGCCGCCGGTGATCACGACGGCGCGCACTTCGGGGTGCTCGAAGCGCAGCCGCTGGGTGGCGTCGTAGAGCTCGATGTCGACGCCGAGGTCGTAGGAGTTGAGCTTCAGCTCGTATCCCGGGACGAGGCCGCCGTCCTCGGCGACGTCCATCACCAGGTGGGCCACCGGGCCTTCGACGGTCAGCTGCCAGTGGCGATAGCGGTCCGGGTGGGTGTCGAAGGAGACCTCCATGCCTACGACGATCCACGCTTCTTCGACGTCGCGTCAAGAGTCTGTAGACTATTGGCATGCCCGAGAACAACTCCCCGCGCACCAGCGCCCGTTCGCTCCTGCTCACCGCGCTCGGCGAGTTCGTGCTCCCCAACGGCCCGGCCTGGACCTCCGCGCTGGTGCATCTCCTCGGCACCCTCGGCGTCGAGGAGAAGGCGGCTCGCCAGGCCTTGTCCCGTACCGCCGCCGACGGCTGGCTGACCGGCGAACGGGACGGCCGCCGCGTCCGCTGGTCGCTCACCGCCCGCGGCCGCCGGCTGCTGTCCGAGGGCGCCGAGCGGATTTACGCGCTCGGCACCGGGCGTTCCTCGTGGGACGGCCGCTGGCTGGTGCTGACGGTGACGGTCCCCGAGTCACAGCGCAGCCTGCGCCATCGCCTGCAGACGAAGCTGACCTGGGCGGGCCTGGGCAATCCCGCGCAGGGGCTGTGGGTCACGCCGCATGCAGGGCGGGAGGCGGAGGTGAAGGAGGTGGTGGCGGAGCTGGGCCTGGACGGGTCCGCATTCTCGTTCACGGGCCCGTTCGCGGGTGTCGGCGAGGAGGCTGTGCTGGTACGGAGGGCGTGGGACCTGGAGGCGGTGGCGCGGCAGTACGAGGCCTTCCTGGCGGCCTTCGCGGGGGTGCGGCCCGGCGGCGGCGACGCGCTCCTGGCCGCCCAGACCCGCCTCGTCCACGAATGGCGCCGCTACCCCTTCCTCGACCCCCAACTCCCGGACGAACTCCTCCCCCCACAATGGACCGGCCGCACGGCCTCCGCCCGCTTCCACGAACTACACGACCGCTGGTCGGACAGGGCGCAGCGGCGGTGGGCGGAGCTCAATGACCAAGGCAATGGATCCTGACCGGATTTCGCATATTCAGTGGCGGTGATATCGCCGCGACCGTCACCCTCTGGAGTCGTCCCCAACGAATCCAGGAGGTGCCGACCGTTCCCATAATCATCGTCCTGATTCTGCTGGTCCTGGGAGTTGAGTTAATCTCCCGCATTCACATCGTCATCCACATCGCCATCCCCACCCTGCCGTCCCTGATCGCCATCGAGATCATCCGCCGCCTGATCCGGTCCGCCCTGAGCAGCAAGGAACAGTAGGGATTCCCTCGCGCCCGGCGCCGCGCCTCCGCGGTCCGGGCGTCGGGAGTGTTTAGCTTGGCCGGATGTGCCACTACTGCGGTTGCCGGGAGATCCCGCTGATCAGGGAATTCATCGCGGAGCACGACCAGGTCAAGGATCTCGCGGGCGATGTCGAGCGGGCCTACGATCGCGGCGATCCGGCGCGGGTCAGGGAACTGGTCCAGGCGATGGCGGAGATCCTGCGGGCGCATTGGAAGGGCGAGGAGGACGGGCTCTTCACGGTGATGCAGGGCGATCCCGAGTACGCGGATTACATCGACGCGCTGAAGCGGGAGCATCGCGAGCTGGCTGAGCTGCTCGATACGGCTGACCCCGATGATGCCGCCGACCGGAAGAGGCTCTTCGAGGCGTTCGACGAGCTGCACCATCACATTGCCAAGGAGGAGGACGGGCTGTTTCCGGCGTCGCTCACGGCGCTGACGGGCGAGGAGTGGAACCGGTCGATGGCGGCATGGCGCACCGCGCACCCGGAACAGGCGGGGCGGCTGCCGGGGTGAGCGCCCCGCCGTGATCCGTGGTTATGCCGCCCGGTGCGTCTCGTCGGCCGGGGGGTCGACCGGCACGGTGGTGCCGGAGCCGGCGGCCGTGCCCGTACCGGAAGGCGTGCCCGCGCCCGTGCCCGAGCCCGTCATCGTGCCCGTACGGGCACTCTTGACCGCGTCATCCACCGTCCGCAGATTCCGCACCTGGTCCTCGTTCAGCCGGCCCGCCTTCGCGTCCCGGCGGAGCTTCAGGGCCGTCATGATCTCCATGATGCCCATGGCCACCAGCCACGCACCGGCGACGATCGTCAGCACGGCGATCGACTCGAACGGCGACACCAGCAGCACCACACCGGCCAGCGCGCTCATGATGCCGAGCGCGATGTGCCAGCCACGGGCGGGCATGTCGTCGTCCTGTACGGAGGCCACGGTCTCCGTGATGCCGCGGATCAGCCAGCCGATGCCGATCCAGATCGCCAGCAGGAAGATCGACTGCAGCGGGCCGCGGAAGCAGAGCAGGCCAAGCAGCACCGACAGGGCACCGCTGATGAAGGCCAGCACCCGCATGGCGGCGGAGGTGTGCGTGCCGAACGCGGCCACCAGCTGGGCGATGCCCGTGAACAGCAGATACAGGCCGAAGAAGATGCCCGCGACCAGCAGCGTCGGCCCGGGCCACGCCAGGACCATGATGCCCAGGATGAGCGCCGCGATCCCGGCCGCGAGCAGCGTGTGCCAGGCGCCCTTCGCCAGGGTCTGCAGCGGGGTCTGATAGGTCTGCTTGGAGTGCTTGGCGCCTTGCGGCGGCGCCTCGGTGGTTCCGGTCGTTGCAGTTTCGTCGGCGGACATGGGTGTCCTCCTTACGCCACTACTCACGGAAGCAGCACCTGCGCGCCTTCGCAAAAGATCAGCCGCCTGAGTAAGGTAAGCCTTACCAATCTGCCATCTGCCGCCCCGGAGGCCGCATGCCCGCGCCGGCACCGTCCGCCGCCCCGCCCGCGAAGCGCCATCCGCCGCGCATCCCGCGCCCGCAGCCCGTGCCGCGGGCCACCACCGACCTGGTCACCCGACTGGAGCAGGGCGACATCGCCGAGGAGGCGTTCTGGGAGGAGGCGGCGCGGGCGGGGACGCCGCTCGTGGAACCCACCGGCGCAGGCGACGCCATCGTCACCTTCCTCTGGCGCGGCACGGAAGCGACCCGGGCGGTACGGGTCACCCCGAACAAGCTCGCCGACCCGCGCGACCCGGACGCCAACCTGATGACGCACGTCCCCGGCACCCACACCTGGCACTGGTCGATACGGATGCGGCGCGACTGGCGCGCCACGTACACGCTCGCCGTCGACGAGGGCGACGGCTCCCAGCACCGCCCCGACCCGTACAACACCCGCACCCTCGCCCCCCGCTGGGCCGGACCGCCGGTGCCGTACGTGGAACTCCCCGACGCCCCCCGCGCCACCGACTGGCAGCGCCACCCCGACACTCCCCGAGGCACCGTCACCGAGCACACCGTCGCGAGCGCGCGGCTCGGCAATGAGCGCCGGGTCTGGCTGTACGAGCCGCCAGGCGCACCCGCGCCCGCAGGCCCCCTCCCCCTCCTCGTCCTCTTCGACGGCGAGATGTGGCAGCCGGGCCTCGACCTCGCCGCCCTCCTCGACAATCTCATCGCCGCCGGCCGCATCCCCCCGCTCGCCGCGCTGCTCCCCGAGTCGCTCGGCGCGGACACCCGCTATGACGAGCTCGCCTGCAGCGAGCGCTTCCTCGGCTTCCTCACCGATGAGCTGCTGCCCTGGGCCGCGGCCGAAGCCCGCCTCCCGCTGACCACCGACCCGTCCCGTACGGTCATCGCGGGCCAGAGCCTCGGCGGCCTTGCCGCGGCATACGCGGCCTACGCGGCGCCACACCGCTTCGGCGCGGTGCTGGCGCAGTCCGGCTCCTTCTGGTGGCCGAACGGGCCCGGCGCCGAGTGGCTGACCGCGCGGCTCGCCGAGGCGCCGCGGCTGCCGGTCCGCTTCCGGCTGTCCGCGGGCGAGCAGGAGTGGGTGGCACTGCCCGCCTGCCGCCGGCTGCGGGACACGCTGGCCGCGAAGGGTTACGACGATGTCGAGTACCGCGAGTTCAATGGCGGGCACGACTATCTGTGCTGGCGTACGGAGCTGACGGACGGGCTGTGCGCCCTGCTGGGAGACCCGGCCTGAGGAATTCCCGTATCGCCGGGGGTGTCTGCTCGCCTTCGCCCGCGCGCCCGCCAAGGATGAGCGGCGTGACGGACCTCCTCAGCCACCACTCGCTCGACCTCGCCACGCGCTACCTGGACCTCGCCGGCGTCTTCGCCTCCGCGCTCCTCGGCGGCGCCATCGCCCGCGTCGAGCGGCTTGACCTCTTCGGCTTCCTGGCCGTCGGCATCGCGTCCGGGCTCGGCGGCGGCATCATCCGGGATGTGCTGCTGCAGCACGGCACGCCGGTCGCGCTCACCGATGTCGCCTATCTGCCGACCGCTATCGCGGGTTCGCTGATCGCGTTCGCCATCAACATCGGCCAGCACGCCTGGGACCGGCTCTTCACCGCGCTCGACGCCGCCGTCATCGGCTTCTGGGGGGTCACCGGCGCGCACAAGACGCTGGCCGCGGGGCTCGGCTGGCTGCCCGCGGTGCTGCTCGGCACCATGAGCGCGGTCGGGGGCGGGGTGACGCGGGATTTGATGCTCGGGCGGGTGCCCGCCGTGTTCGGCGGCAACGCCATGTATGCGACGGTCGCGGCGATCACCTCCGGGATCATGGTGCTCTGCTCCTACCTCAACGCCCCCGCCCTCGGCATCATCCTCGGCATCGTCGTCGGCCTGATCGTCCGGGTGCTGGCCGTACGGCACGGCTGGGGCCTCCCGAACGGGCGCGACTGGCAGCCCCATTCCCGCCTGGCCACCGTCTGGCAGCGCGGCCGCCGCGCGATCCCGCGGCGGACGTCCGCCCGCCGGTCCAGGCCGTAGCCCACTCCGGCGCTCTGCGACTCTCCCTCCGCCAACCGCCGCTGCCCCATGCACTGTTGTCCCGCACACCCCCTCTCGATCAGAATGCTCATGACAATGCCGGGCGAACAAAGTCGCCCGGCGACAGAGGGGACCCCCACATGAAGAAACCTCTCGTCAGCGCGTTCGCCACCAGCCTGCTCCTGATCGGCGCAGGCGCGGCACCCGCGCTCGCCGGCAGCCGCGGCGAGGCCGGGCCGGAGGCCGCCGGCTTCGCCGGCACCGTCGCGCTCAGCAACTGTTCCGGCTCGGTGATACGCATGCCCGACTCGCAGCCCGCGGACCCGGCGCTCGTGATGTCCAACGGGCACTGCCTGGAGAGCGGGATGCCAGGCCCCGGCGACGTCATCGTCGACGAGCCCTCGGGCCGGACCTTCGACCTCCTCGACGCCTCGGGCAAGGAGGTCGGGACGCTCAAGGCGAGCAAGGTCGCGTACGGCACGATGACCGACACCGACGTCTCCCTGTACGAACTCACCAGCACGTACGAGGAGATCGAGACCGACTACGGCATCAAGGCGCTCGAGCTGTCCGCGGAACATCCCGCCCAGGGCTCCGCGATCACCGTCGTCTCCGGCTACTGGAAGCAGACCTACAGCTGCGCGATCGACGGCTTCGCCAATGAACTCCGCGAGGCCGACTGGACCTGGAAGGACTCGGTCCGCTACACCTCCGCCTGCAAGACCATCGGCGGCACCTCCGGATCCCCGGTGGTGGACGACGCCGGCGGAAAGGTCGTCGCGGTCAACAACACCCTCAACGAGGACGGCCAGGAGTGCACCCTGAACAACCCCTGTGAGGTGGACAAGGACGGCAAGGTGACCATCCACCCCGGCATCGGCTACGCGCAGGAGACCTACCAGATCGTGCCGTGCGTGGGAGCGGGCAGCAAGATCGACCTCAACGCGTCCGGCTGCACCCTCCCCAAGCCCAACTAGCCCTCACTTCCTCCAGAGCACGTGATGCGTCATCCCGCTCGGGCTCGGCACGACGTCGTGGTGGAAGCGGTCGTCCAGCTCCTCCGGCGACTCCCACAGCCGCGAGCCGGCGCCGAGCTTGATCGGGGCGACCGCCACATGCAAGGTGTCGACAAGGTCGGCGTCGAGGAAGGCCCGGATGATCTTGGCGCCGCCGCCGAGCCTGACGTCCTTGCCCTGGGCGGCCGCCTTCGCCTCGGCGAGCACCGCGGCCGGCTCCGCGTCGGTGAAGTGGAAGGTGGTGTCGGAGAGGGAGAAGGACGGGCGGGTGTGGTGCGTCATGACGAAGACCGGGGTGTGGAACGGCGGCTCGTCGCCCCACCACCCCTGCCACTCCTCGTTCTCCCAGGGGCCGCGGTGCGGGCTGAACTTGTTGCGGCCCATGATCTCCGCGCCGATGTTGTGGGTGAAGTCGCGGGTGAAGTAGTCGTCCAGGCCGCGGCTGCCGCCCGGGTCCGTACGATTCGGCCAGCTCGCGGTCGCGCCCGCCCAGCTCATCATCGTGGCGGGATCGGCGTGGCCGAACGGCGTCTCCAGGCCCTGACCCTCGCCGGCGCCGTATCCGTCGCTTGAGATGGTGAAGTTCTGGACTCGCAGCAACTGGCTCATGGTCTACCCCTGCTTCCTAGATGCTGATCATCTGTTGCGAGGGTAGACCAGCGGGGCTGCAGAAACTCATCGCAGCCGCTCCCGCAGCACCGCCGCTATCTCCTCCATCCGCTCCGGCTGCGTCAGCTCCTGGTGCAGGCAGTCGATGTCGTGGTTCTCCAGCGTCCCGCCGATGTACGGCGCCCACGCCTTCCGGGTCAGCCAGTCCTCCTCGCGCGGCGCCGCCGCCGTGAAGAACAGCGCGTCGCCGTCGAAGACCCGCGTCTCGTGCTCGCGCATCAGCCGGGCGTTGTTGACCACGATGTCCAGCACCGCCCGCAGCGTCCGCCGCGACAGGCCCGCCAGCGCGCTGCCCTCGCGGCGCAGCGTCGCCAGCACGTCGTCGGTCGTGAGCGCGGCGACGTCGTCCCGGTCGAAGCCCGCCATCCGCAGCAGCGCCCGCAGCGCATCCGCCTCGACGGGCACGGCCAGCCCGCGCCACTGGTCGGACGGGTAGGCGTCGAGCAGCGCCAGCAGCTCCACCCGCTCCCCCGCCTCCTGCAGCCGTACGGCGACCGCCTGCGCGACCACGCCGCCGACGGACCAGCCGAGGAGGCGGTACGGGCCGTGCGGCTGGACCGCGCGGATCTGAGCGGCGTAGTCGGCGGCCATGTCCTCAAGCGAGACAGGGAGCTCGAAGTCTCCGGTCAGGCCGCGCGCCTGCAGCCCGTACACCGGCTGCTCCGGATCGAGGCGGGCCAGCAGCCCCGAGTAGCACCAGCTCAGCCCGCCCGCCGGGTGCAGCGCGAAGAGCGGGGTGCGCGCACCCGTGGCCCGCAGCGGCAGCAACACGCCGAGCGCGTCGTCCCCCGCTCCGCCCTCCTCCAGGCGGGCGGCGAGGGCGGCGGGCGAAGGCGCTTGGAAGAGCGTGCCGATCGTCAGCTCCGCGCCCAGCGTCTCGCGCACCCGCGTCACCAGCCGGGCGGCGAGCAGCGAGGTGCCGCCCAGGTCGAAGAACGCGTCCTCCACCCCGACCCGGTCGAGGCCGAGCGCCTCGGCGAAGAGGCGGGTGAGCGTCTCCTCCAGCGGGGTGCGCGGGGCGCGGGCCGCATCGGCGTCGTACGAAGGGGCGGGCAGCGCCTTGCGGTCGAGCTTGCCGTTCGGGCTGAGCGGGAAGGCGTCGAGGACGATGATCGCGCCCGGGACCATGTACTCGGGCAGCGTCGCGGCCAGCCGCTCGCGGAGCGGCTGCGGGTCGGCGGCGCCGGTCACGTACCCGACGAGCCGCTGGTCCCCCGGCCGGTCCTCGCGGACCAGTACACACGCTCCGCTCACCGTGTCGTCCGCGGCCAGCGCCGCCTCGATCTCGCCGAGTTCAATGCGCAGACCGCGCAGCTTCACCTGATGATCGGTACGGCCGAGGTACTCGACCTCGCCTCCCGCCGTCCACCGCGCCAGATCGCCGGTCCGGTACATGCGGGTGCCGCCAGGCCCATACGGATCAAGCACGAAGCGCTCATCGGTCAGCTCCGGGCGGCCGAGATAGCCGTCCGCCAGCTGCGCGCCCGCGAGATACAGCTCGCCCGGCACTCCCGGCGGGCACGGCTGGCCGGCCGCGTCGAGGACGTACAGGCGGGTGTTCCACACCGGACGGCCGATCGGCACGGGCCCGGATTCGCCCGGCTCGCAGGCGTGATACGTAACATCCACCGCCGCCTCGGTCGGCCCGTACAGATTGTGCAGCGGCACCCCGGGCAGCGCCTGATGGAACTCCGCCGCCGTCTCCCGCGGCAGCGCCTCCCCGCTGCAGAAGACCCGCCGCAGCGCGCCCCCGCATCCTGACGACTCCGCCGCGCCCAGGAACACCTGCAGCATCGACGGCACGAAGTGGCAGGTGGTGACGGCCTGTTCGCGGATCGTACGGGCGAGATAGTCCGGGTCCTGGTGACCGCCGGGCTCGGCGACGACCAACGTCGCGCCCTCCCGCAGCGGCCAGAAGAACTCCCACACCGATACGTCAAAGCCGGACGGCGTCTTCTGCAGCACCCGGTCGGAGGGCTCCAAGCCGTACTCGGCCTGCATCCAGCGCAGCCGGTTGTCGATCGCCGAATGCGGCACGACGACGCCCTTCGGGCGGCCGGTGGAGCCGGAGGTGTAGATGACGTAGGCCGGGTGCTGCGGGGTGAGCGCGCGGGGCGGGTTGATGGTGAGGTACGGGCTCAGGTCGAGGCCGTCGAGCACGACGTGTGGCACGTCGCCGGTGTCCGGGAGTCGGTCGGGGGTGTCGGTGATGACGCAGGCGGGGGCGGCGTCGTCGAGCATGTACGTCAGGCGCGCCGCCGGGTAGTCCGGGTCGAGCGGCAGATAGGCGCCGCCCGCCTTCAGCACCGCGAGCAGGGTGACCACCAGGTCGAGCGAGCGCGGGACCGCCACCGCGGCCAGCGCGCCGGGGCGTACGCCCAAGGTGGCGAGGTGGCGGGCGAGCTGGTTGGCGCGGGCGTCGAGCTGGGCGTAGGTGAGGGCCTGGAGGCCATGCACCACGGCGGTGGCGTGCGGGGTGCGCATCGCTCGGGCCTCGATCGGGCCGACGAGGGTGGTGGGGGGCACCTCGCGGGTGGTGGCGTTGAACTTCTCCAGCACCTCCTTGCGTTCCGCCTCCGTCGCGATGCCGTGTGCGCCGAGTGGAGCGTGCGGGTCGGCGGCGGCCAGCCGGGCGAGGAGGTCGAGGAAGCGCTCCTGGTGGGCGGCGACCTCGGCGTCGTCGTACAGCGCCGGGTTGGCGTCGTAGTCGATGCCCAGGCCGCGGCCGTCGGTGCGGTCGTAGATGTTGATCGTGAGGTCCTCGACCGGGCCCGCCGAGAGGTTGTGGGCGTCGGTGCGGGCGCCGGCGAAGGTGAGGTCGTAGTCGAAGGGCATGACGTTGACCAGCGGGCCGGTCAGAGCGCGGCCCTCTCCCAGGAGGCCGAGGTCGCGGCGGATGTCCTCGTAGCGGTAGCGCTGGTGCTTGCGGGCGGCGCGGATGCCGAGGACGACCTGCCGGGTGAGTTCGGCGAAAGTGGCGTCGGGGGTGACGGTCAGGCGCAGCGGGAGGACGTTCATGACCATGCCGGGGATGCGCAGCGCGGCGGAGCCCATGCGGCCCATCATCGGGAGGCCGAGGACGACGTCGGTGGTGCGGGTGGCGCGTGATACGTACAACGCCTGGGCGGCGATGAGGACTTCCGGCCAGGTGGCGCGGATGGCGCCCGCCACCGCCTTCAGCCGGTCCGTGGCCTCCGGGCCCAGGTGGGCTGAGCGGCGCAGGAAGGTGCGGGAGGGCAGCGCGGTGCGGCCGGCGAGGGTGGTGACCTCGGGGCGGTCGGCGAAGGCCTGCGCCCAGTGGTCGCGGTCGCGCGCGAAGGCGTCGGAGGTGCGGTACGCGGCGTCCTCGGCGACGAGGTCGGTCAGCGGGCCGAAGGGGGACGGGCCGGGGTCCTGCCCGGCCGCCAGCGCCGTGTAGGTCTCGGCGGTGCGGCGGGCCAGCAGCGAGTAGCCGTAGCCGTCCATGACGATGTGGTGCACCCGCTGGTACCAGAACCAGCGCCGCTCCCCCACCCGGATGAGCGCGTGCCGGAAGGGCGGCTCGGCGGCGAGGTCGAAGGGGCGGCCGAGGTCGGCACGCATCCAGGCGAGCGCCTTCGCGGCGGACAGGTCGAGCACGTCGAGCGGGAAGGCGACTGGCGCCGCGGACCACTGCCGCGGCCCCGCGGGCCCGTCGGCGATCCGTACCCGCAGGGCGTCCGCCTCCCCGGCCACCCGGCGCAGGGCCTCGGCGAAGGCGTTCGGGTCGATGGCGCCGTGGATCTCCAGGTATTCGGCGGTGTTCTGCGCCGGGCTGTCCGGGTCCAGGGCCTGGGCGTACCACATGCCCGACTGGGCGGCGGTGAGCGGCAGTTCGCAGGTGGCCGGTTCGGCCAGGGCGGTCACGCGGCAACCCCCAGCATCGGCGCCCACGCCTCCACGGCCGGCTGCTCTGCGAGGTCGGCGAAGCTTGCCTCGACGCCGTGGTCGCGGCGCCAGCGCTCGAGGAGGGACATGATGCGGACGGAGTCGAGGCCGTAGTCGACGAGGTTTTCGTCCACGGGTATCTCGGCGGGCTCCTCGCCGAGGACGTCGGCGACGTCCGCCCGTATCTGCTCGATGGTCAACGGCATGGCGGGCTCAGGCTCCCTTCAGCAGCTCGGCGGTGGTGGTGACGACGGCGCAGCGGCCCGCGGCCCACTTGAGTGCCATGTCGTGGTCTTCGCGGGAGAAGTCGGCGACGGCGTCGGCGGCCACGAAGGCCTGGATGTCCTGCATCCAGGCGTCGCAGGCGGTCATCATGACGCCGATGTGGGCGTAGACGCCGGCGATGACCAGCTGGTCACGGCCCAGTTCACGCAGCTTCCCGGCCAGCCGGGTCCGTACGAAGGCGCTGTACTTCCACTTGGTGAGCACGGTGTCGCCGGGCTCAGGCGCGATGGCGTCCGGCACCGCCTTCGGCTGCTCACCGGCCGGGAGGCCGGGGCCCCAGAAGTCCTGCTGCAGGCCGCGCTGCGCAGGGCTCTGTCCGGCGGGCTGTACGGAGTAGACGACCGGCATGCCGAGGCGGCGGGCTTCCTTGGTGAGGAGGCCGACGTTGCCGAGCAGCGGGTCGAGCGGTGCGGTGCCGGGGGTGAAGGCGCCGAGGAAGTAGTTCTGCAGGTCGTGCACGAGCAGCACGGCGCGGTCGGGGTCGACGGTCCAGTCGACACGGTTCGCGGGCAGCTCCGCCGCGGTGGGCATGGGGTATGGGGCAATGGCGGGCAGGGCCATGGTGGTTCAGGCCTTTCGGTGGGGCTCGGCGGCTTCGTCGCGCAGGTCCTTCTTGCTGACCTTGCCGACGCCGGTCGACGGGAAGGCGGCGACGAACTCGACCTTGTCCGGCACCTTGTAGGCCGCCAGGCCGCGCTCGCGCACATGCTTCTTGATGGCTACGGGCTTCGGCCGCTCGACGCCGTCGCGGACGATCACGTAGGCGAGGGTCCGCTCGCCGAGGTAGTCGTCGGGCATGGCGACCACGGATACGTCGTGGACGGCCGGGTGGGCGAGGATGACGTTCTCGACCTCCTCGGGGGCGATCTTCTCGCCGCCGCGGTTGATCTGGTCCTTGGCGCGGCCCTCGACCACGAGGTGGCCGGTCGCCGTCATCCGTACGACGTCGCCGGTGCGGTAGAAGCCGTCCTCGGTGAAGGAGCGCTTGTTGTGCTCGGGCGCCCGCCAGTAGCCGCGGATGGTGTACGGGCCGCGGGTGAGGAGGTGGCCGGTCTCGCCGGGGGCGACGTCCACGTCCTCGTCATCCACGATCCGGATCTCATCGTCCGGGGAGATCGGCCGCCCCTGGGTGGTGACGATCGTCTCGGTGGGGTCGTGGAGGCGGGTGTAGTTGACCAGGCCCTCGGCCATCCCGAAGACCTGCTGCAGCGTGCAGCCGAGCGCGGGCGTGACCCGGCGGGCCGCCTCCTCACTGAACTTGGCGCCGCCGACGAGCAGCACGTCCAGGCTGTCGAGGTCGTACGGGGTGCCAGGGCCCGCCTCCGTCCAGACCAGGGCGAGCGGCGGCACCAGGCCGGTGATCGTCACCCCCTCCTTCTCGATGAGCGGGAAGGCGGTCTCGGGGTCGGGCTGCGGGCACATCACGACCCGGCCGCCCGCGTACAGCACCCCCAGCGAACCGGGCGAGCTGAGCGGGAAGTTGTGCGCGGCGGGCAGCACGACGAGGTAGACGGAGTCGGCGTCGACGTCGCAGAGCTCGTTGGAACCCCAGAGCGAGTAGATGTAGTCGTCGTGGGTGCGCGGGATCAGCTTCGGGACACCGGTGGAGCCGCCGGAGAGCTGGAGGAAGGCGAGGTCGCCGGGCTCGGGGGCGTCGATGGCGGCGGTCGCGGTGTCGGCGGGGAGGTCCGGGTCGCCGGCGATCCAGACGTGCCGGAGGGTAGGCACCTGGGCCTGCACCGCGCCGGCCAGCCGCCGGTAGTCGAAGCCTCCGACCGGCTCCCCCGGGATGACGTACGCGACCGCCTCGGTGAACTCGCAGAAGTACCGGATCTCGGTCTCCCGGTGCGCGGGCAGCGCGAAGACCGGCAGCGCGCCGATCCGGAAGAGCGCGAAGATCACCTCGAAGAACTCGGCGACATTCGGCATCTGCACGACGACCCGGTCGCCCTTGCGCACGCCGCGCGCGGCATACCCGGCGGCGAGCCGGTCCGCGCGGGCGTCCAGCTCCCCGTACGACCAGCGCCGGTCGCCGTCGACGACGGCGATCCGGTCGGGGTGGACCGTGGCGCGTGCACGGAGCATCCGCCCGAAGGTCTCGCCGCGCCAGTACCCGGCGGCCCGGTAGCGCTCGGCGAAGTCGTCGGGCCAGAGCGGCGCGTCAGCGGTGCTGGTCATCGTTGCCCCCCACGGCATCCAGGAACGTACGGAACTTCGCCGCCGTCTCGGCGGTCTCGGCCTCCGGCGTGGACGCGGCGACGACCCCCGCGCCGGCATACAGCCGCAGCCGCCGCTCCGCCGCCTCCGCGCACCGAATGGTCACTACCCACTCGCCGTCACCCTGCGCATTCCCCCAGCCGACGACGCCGGTGTAGTGGCCGCGGTCGAACGGCTCCAGCTCGCCGATGACTTGGCGCGCGAGGCCGGTCGGGGTGCCGCAGACGGCGGGGGTGGGGTGGAGCGCGCAGGCGAGTTCGAGGGCGGAGGTGCCGGTGTCGGTCAGCTCGCCGGTGACGGTGGTGGAGAGGTGCCACATGGTCGCGGTACGGACGAGTGTGGGGAGTTCGGGTACGTCGAGGCGGTCGCAGTACGGGCTGAGGGCGGCCCGTACGGCGGCGACCACGACGGCGTGTTCGTGCAGGTCCTTCGCCGATTCGAGGAGGGCGGCGGCGCGGCGGACGTCCTCGGCGAGATCGTCGCTGCGCGGGGTGGAGCCGGCGAGGGGGTTGGCGACGACGGCGTTGCCGCGGCGGGAGACGAGGAGCTCGGGGCTGGCGCCGAGGAGAGTGCGCCCCGGTCCTGTCGGCATCGCGAAGGTGTAGCCGTCGGGGTCGCGGCGGGCGAGGCGCTGCAGCATTGCGGGGAGGTCGAGGGGCGCGTCGCGCTCGAGTTCAAGGGTGCGGGCGAGCACGACCTTGCCGAACTCGCCGTTCTGCATGCGCTGTACGGCGTCGGCGACGGCGTCGCCGTACTGCCCGGCCGTGGGCACCTCACGCCGCCGCCATCCCGCCGTCCCCCCGGCGGCGGGCGCGGGCAGCGCGATGAGCGGGTCGGCACGCAGCGCGGGCGCCCAGCTGACGGCCTGCGGCACGGCGAGCTCGGGCGCGGCGGCATGGTCGAAGGGGACGGAGCCGACGACGACGGGATCCCGGTCGCCGAGCTCGCCCTGTCTTTGCAGAGTCGCCCGCACGCGCTCGGCCAACGGCCGCGAGTCGTGCGGCACTTCGTCCCGTACTCCATGAGCAAGCAGCGTCCGCGTAGGCGACGCGAAAAACCGGCTGTCACCGGGGCGATAGCCCTCCAGCAACGCGGTGGCAGTACCGACGGCCCCAACAGCGGCCGGCTGCGCCGGGGCCTCGTGGGCGGTGGTCAACGTGATCTCCGATCGAGTGAGGGGTGAGCAAGCAAGGCAAGGCAAGGCTATGGGCAGGCGTCCCGCATGGCGGGACGGGTGGGCACAGCCGGACGGGCAGCCGGGTACGCGACCGGCACCGGGACTTCAAGCCCGCAGCGTCGCGCCGCCATCCACGTACATGTCGTGCATCGTGATATGCCGAGCCCGGTCGGAAGCCAGAAAGACCACCGCCTCCGCGACATCAGCCGGATCCGCGATCCGCCCCAGCGGAATCCCCGTGCGATACGTCTTCGGATCACCGTCGATCACCCGGCGCGGGACCTCGTCCCCATCCCACAGCTCCCGCTGCATCGCCGTATCCGTCGACCCGGGCGACACCACATTGCATCGCACCCCGCTCCGAGCGACCTCCAGCCCAAGGCACTTCGTGAACATCGTCGCCGCGGCCTTGGAAGCCGCATACGCCGCCATCCCCGTCCGCGGCACACCCGCCGCATTGGACCCGACCGTCACGATGCTCCCGCGCCCGCGCGGCGTCATCCGCCGGGCAGCGGCCCGGGACGTATTCATCACCCCGGTCGTATTCACGGCAAAGGTGTACGCCCAGTCCGCGTCCGTAAGCTCCGCGACCTGCGAAGGCCGCAGCACCCCGGCCACATTCACCAGCACATCCAGCTGCCCGAGCGTGCGCTCGGCCTCGGCCACCAGCTCCTCCACCGCCGTCGCATCGGCGACGTCGACCGTGCGGGCGAGCACCCGCTCGGGCCCGTACTCGCGCTCCAGCGTCTTCACCCCGCCGGGCGCCAGGTCGGCGGCCACCACCCGCGCGCCCGCTGCCGCGAACGCGCGGGTGACGGCCTCGCCGATGCCCTGCCCTGCACCGGTGACCAGCACGGTGCTGCCGGAGAGACCGTCGGCTGCGGTCACTGGTCCCCCATGGCCTTTTCGATGTCGTCGAGTACGGACACCGACGCCAGCGCGCCGCCGAGGCTGGTCCACTTCGAACCGTCGATCTCGGTGGTGCTGCCGTCCTTCACGGCGGTCAGCTGCTTGTAGGCGGGCTTGGACTTGAGCTCCTTGAAGAGCGAGGCGTCCTTGCCGGTGGAGGCCAGGGTGCCGATGAAGAGCCAGTCGGCGTCGATCTGCTTGAGGTCTTCGTCGCTGAGGGGGGTGGAGTGGCCCTGGCCCGGCTTGTTCTGGATGCCGGGGCGCTTGAAGCCCATGTCCTTGAGGACGTCCGAGATGAAGACGCCCTGCTGCATGACGGCGGTGCCCTTGGCGGAGTAGCGGGCGACGGATACGGTCGCGCCGGCGTTGTCGCCGAGGGATTTCTTCACCTCTGCGACCTTGGTGTCGTAATCGGCGAGGAACTTCTTCGCCTCGTTGTCCTTGCCCAGCACCTTGCCGGTGAGGGTGAGGGCCTTCTTCCAGTCCTTCTTGCGGTCGATGGTGACGACCGTCGGCGCCACCTCCTGCAGCTGCTTGAGCACCTGCTGGTCGGCGAGCTGCCCGGCGAGGATGACGTCCGGCTTGGCCTGGACGACCTTCTCGATGTCGGGCCCGGTGACGGCGCCGACCACGGGTATGTCCTTCGCCTTGTCGGCGAGGTATTCGGGCGCGCCCTTCTGGCCGCGGCCCGCGGTGAGACCGACCGGCTCCACGCCGAGGGCGAGGGAGGAGTCGAGGTCCATCTCGCTCAGTGCGATGACCTTCTTGGGGGCGGCCGGAACCTCGACCTTCTTGCCGGTCGCGTCGGTGACGGAGACCTTCTTGGCGTCGGCGGCGGCATTGTCCGCGTCGGACGCGTCGTCCCCGGAGCCGCAGGCGGCGAGGGCCAGCGCGGATGCTGCGGTGAGGGCCGTGACGGCGGCCATTCTGGTGCGCTGCGGTCTGCGGGTCATCGACATGTGTTCGTCTCCGGATGTGTCAATCGCGAGGGTGGGTAGGGTCATTGAGCTGGTTCAGGGCATGCCGAATAGACCCGTGAGGGCCTGAGGCGCGGGCCGCTCGGCAGCCCCGAACCGCACTTAGGTTAGGCTAACCTCATGTTGGTTGCGCAAGAGGAGGCGGCCCCCGGGGCCGGTTCCGGTCCCCCGATACCGGCCGCGGCGAAGGCCCACCGCCCGACCGTCTGGGCGGCGGTCACCCTCCTCGCCCTGCTGGCCGTGCTGGCCCTCCTGTCGCTCCTCATCGGCACCGGCTCCTCCCCCTTCGCCCGCGCCTGGGACTACCTCCTCGGCGACCCCTCCGCCCGCGCCGACGCGCAACTGCGACTGGCCGTCGTGGACGTACGACTGCCGCGCACCATCGCCGCGGTGATGGTCGGTGTCAGCCTGGGCGTCGCCGGCTGCCTGCTGCAGGCCGTCACCCGCAACCCGCTGGCCGAAACCGGACTCCTCGGCGTCAACAACGGCGCCGCCTTCGGCGTCGTCCTCGGCCTCACCTACTTCGGCGTGAAATCGCCGTTCGAGATGCTCATATGGGCCCTGGCGGGCGGCATGGCGGCAAGTGCGGTCGTGCTGCTCCTCGCCGCCTCCGGGCGCGCGGCCGGGTCCCCGCTGCGGCTGGTGCTGGCGGGCTCCGCGCTCGGCGCCACCTTCCATGGGCTGACGTCGTACGTGCTGCTCAGCACCCAGTCGACCTTCGATACGTTCCGGTACTGGACCATCGGATCCCTGGCCGGGATCGAGACCTCGGATACGTATCCGCTGCTGCCGCTGATCGCGGTGGGGCTGGCCGTCGCCTTCGCCTGCGTCCGCCCGCTGTCCGCGCTGGCGCTCGGCGACGACGGCGCCCGCGCGCTCGGGCACCGGCCGACGCGGGTGCGGTTCGCGGTGGCGGGCGCGGTGACGCTGCTCGCCGGGTCGGCGGTGGCGCTCGCCGGGCCGATCGCGTTCCTCGGACTGCTGGCGCCGTACGCGGCGCGGACGGTCACCGGGCCGCGGATGGCCGGGCAGTTGGTGCTGTCGGGGCTCATCGCGGCGAACGTGATGATCGTCGCGGATGTGCTGGCGCGGGTGGTGATCCGGCCGTGGGAGACCCCCGTGAGCGTGCTGCTGGCGCTGGTGGGCGGGCCGCTGCTGATCTGGATCGCACGGTCGTCGCGGATGTCGACGGCGGGGGCGGCATGAAGGAAATGACGGACAAATCAACTGACGCGGCCATTGACGTAACGCCGCCGGACAGCACCGTAGTCCGCGCCGGCCCGCTCTCCTGGCTCTTCCCGCGCCGCAGCGCCCTGATCGCCGTCGCGCTGTCGCTCCTCATCGCCGTCATCGTGGCGCTGGCGTCCTTCGCCAGCTCCACCTCCATGAGCTTCTCCGACACCGTCTCCGGCCTGCTCGGCACCGGCGACTCGGCGACCGTGATGCTCGTCCGCGACTTCCGGCTGCCCCGTATCGCCGTCGGCCTCCTGGTCGGCGCCGCGCTCGGCATCGCCGGCTGCCTCACCCAGACCCTCGCGGGCAACCGCCTCGCCACCCCCGACATCATCGGCGTCAACGAGGGCGCCACCGCCGCCGTCGTCGCCTCCGTCGTCGGCTCCTCGACGGGCATGATCGGCGACTGGTGGCTCGGCCCGCTCGGCGCCGTCGGCGCGGCGGTGCTGGTGGTGCTGTGCGCGGGCGGCGCGGGACACCGCGGCTACCGGGTGCTGGTCGTCGGCATCGGCGTATCGACGGTCATCGGCGCGGTCACCGACCTGGTGATGTCCCGGGAGAACGACAACACCGCGGGCGGCGTCTTCCTCTGGACCGTAGGCAGCCTCAACGGCCGCGACTGGGGCGTCGGCACGCCGCTGACGCTGATCCTTGTCGTCCTGGTCCCGCTGGCCCTGGTGGCCGGAAACCGCCTCCAGATGCTGCGCTTCGACGACGACATGGGCGCCGCCCTGGGGGTGAATGTCCGTCTCGTACGGGCCTGCGCCCTCGCGCTCGCCGTCGCGCTCGCGGGGGTGGCGGTCGGCGTCGCCGGGCCGGTCGCCTTCGTGGCGCTGGCCGCCCCGGTGATCGCGGCGCGGCTCACCGGGCCCGCCCGGGTCCCGGTGCTGGGCTCCGCACTCACCGGCGCCGCGCTGATCGCGGCGGCGGATGCGCTGGGGCGTGTGATCGCCCCGGTGGAGATTCCGGTGGGGGTGGTCACCAGTGTGCTGGGCGGCCCGTTCCTGCTGTGGGTCCTGTTCGGCTCCGAGAAGACAGGTGCGACTGCGCGATGACGACCGAGACGACGACGAGCGAGGCCGCGAAGGACCAGGCGGGCGGCCTCAGCCTGACCGTGGAGGCACTCACGGCCGGCTACCCGGGCCGCACCGCCGTAGCCGGCGTCGACCTGGAGCTGCCCGCCGGCCACGTCACGGCCATCGTCGGCCCCAACGGCTGCGGCAAGTCGACGCTGCTGCGCGCCATCGCCCGCCTCCACAAGCCGGATTCCGGCACCGTACGGGCCGGCGACGCCGACGTCTGGCAGCTCACCCGCCGCCGCGCCGCCCACCGCATCGCCCTCCTCCCCCAGGCCCCGCAGGCCCCGGAGGCCGTGACGGTGGCCGGTCTCGTACGCTACGGCCGCCACCCGCACCAGGGCCTCTTCCGCCAGTGGTCCCGCGAGGACGAACGCGCCGTACGCGCGGCCCTGGCGGCCACCGGCACAACAGACCTGGCCACCCGCCGCCTCGACCACCTCTCCGGCGGGCAACGGCAGCGCTGCTGGCTGGCGATGGTCCTCGCCCAGGAGACCCCGTTGGTGCTCCTCGACGAACCGACGAGCGCGCTGGACCTGGGCCATGGGGTGGAGGTGCTTGAGCTGGTACGGAAGGTGGCGGCCGGGGGCCGCACGGTCCTGATGGTCCTCCACGACCTGGCCGCCGCCGCGCGCTACGCCGACACCCTCGTCGCGATGAACGACGGCAAGGTCGTGGCCCAGGGCCCGGCCCGCGAGGTCGTCACCTCCGAACTGGTGAAGGACCTGTACGGCGTGGAAGCCGACATCCTCCGCGCCCCGGGCGACGACTCCCCGGTGGTCGTGCCGCGGCGCTTTCGGCGTGACCAGCTCACTTCCGGCTGAAGAACCCCCACCGTGCGCGCCGCGGCTCCTCGCCACGGGCCGCCGCGGCCTGCCGGGCCTGCTCGCGGGCGGCCTCCTGGCGGGCCAGCAGGGCGGTGCGGGCCTGGAACATCTCGTACTCGTACTTCTCGTTCATCTCGGGCTTCCCTCCGTGGTGGGCCGGTGTCCTCCGGCCGTGCTTCAAAGATCGCGTCCGAGGGGGGTGCCGGGCATCGGGTAAGTGCCCGATCTTGAGCCTTGTGCGGTGCCTTAGATGGCGGCGTTTCCGCTGGTCGTAGCCCTAAGGCCCCGACTTAGACGACCTCAGGGCGGCGCTGGTCTAGGCCAGGAAGCCGCGCCCCAGTACTCTCCTCCGTAGCCAGTGCCACACCGCGTCCCCCCTTCCCCCCACCCCGGAGGATCACGGTGAAAGTCCGCACGAGAAGCTCCGCGATCATCGGCTCCATCTGCCTCTTCGCCACCATCGCCTTAGGCTCCGCCTCCGCCGCCCCAGAGCGGTCGGCGGAGGCCGCGGTCTCCCTGACGAAAGTCGCCACCGCAAAGAACCCGACCGCCGGCGTCGCCGGACCCGGCGACTCGGTCTGGGTCGCCGAGCGCGCGGGCACCGTCCGCGCCCTGAGCGACCAGGGGCTGAGCGAGCCCCTGCTCGACATCTCCGCAGAGACCACCAACGACGGCGAGCGCGGCCTGCTGGGCATCGCCTTCGACAAGGACTTCGCGCATTTCTACATCTCGTTCACCGACCTGCAGGGCAACAGCAAGGTCGACGAGTTCGCCGTCGCCGACGGCAAGATCGAGCCGGACACACGGCGCACCGTCCTCACCCAGACCCAGCCGTTCGCGAACCACAACGGCGGCGACCTCGCCTTCGGCCCCGACGGCTACCTCTACATCGCCCTCGGCGACGGCGGCTCCGGCGGCGACCCGCAGGGCAACGGCCAGAACCTCGGCACCCTCCTCGGCAAGCTGCTGCGCATCGACCCGGGCGGCGGCGACCCGTACGCGATCCCGAAGGACAACCCCTTGGTCGGCACCGAGGGCGCGAAGGGCGAGATCTGGTCGTACGGGCTGCGCAACCCGTGGCGGTTCTCCTTCGACAAGGGCACCGGCGACCTGCTCATCGGCGACGTCGGCCAGAACGCCTGGGAGGAGATCGACTGGGCCGCCGCGGCCAGCAAGGGCGGCGAGAACTACGGCTGGGGCGAGATGGAGGGCACCCACCCGTATCAGGACGGGAAAGAGCCCGCGAATCACGTGCCACCGGTCCATGAGTACGACCGCAGCGGGCTCGCCTGCTCGGTGACCGGCGGTTACGTGTACCGCGGCGAGGCGATCCCGGACCTGAAGGGGCAGTACGTCTACGGCGACTACTGCGACGGCACGCTCCGTACGCTCACGATCGAGAACGGCAAGGTGACCGCCAAGGGCGACCTCGGGGTCAACGGCGGCGAGGTCGTGTCGTTCGCGCAGGGCGGCGACGGCGAGCTGTACGTGATGGATCTCGGCGGCGCCATCAACCGCATCGATCCGGCGTAGGCATCGCCGCCCGAGCCCTTACGTGTCGTACTCCTGAATACGCCGGCCCTCCCGCCTCGCGGTGAGGGCCGGCAGCCGTTCGGCCAGTTCCGCGGCGACCGCCGGGACGTCGACCGTGAGCAGGCGGCGGTCGCGCATCAGCACCCGGCCGTCCACGATCGTCGTACGGACATCGGCGGCGCGGGCGCTGTGCACCAGGGTGGCGGCGAGGTCGTGCACGGGCTGGGTGTGCGGTCCGGTGAGGTCGACCAGGATGATGTCGGCGCGGTGGCCGGGGGCGAGGGTGCCGGCCGTGCCGCCGAGGCCGGTGACCGCGGCGCTCTCGGTGGTGGCGTGGCGGAGGGCGCGGCGGGAGGTGAGCCAGGTCGGGTCGCGCTCCGTGGACTTCTGCACCAGCGCGGTCAGCGCCATGGACTCCCACACGTCGAGGGAGTTGTTCGAGGCGGCGCCGTCGGTGGCCAGGCCGACCGGGATGCCGGCGGCGCTGAGGGCCCGTACCGGTGTGGTGCCCCAGCCGAACTTCAGATAGCCGCGGGGTGCGGTGGCCACGCCGATGCGGCCGCTCGCGGCGCCGAGGAGGGCGATGTCGGCGTCGGTGGCGCCGGTGGCGTGCGCGATGAGGAGGTCGGTGTCGAGGAGGCCGGCGCGGCGGAGGGTTTCGATCGGCGTGTGGCCGTTTCTGGCCAGGGCCGTGTCCGTCTGCTCCCGGTTCTCCGCCGCGTGCAGGTGCACCGGCAGGCTGTGCTCGGCGGCCAGCCGGGCGGTGGCGGCCAGGTCGGGTTCGTCGACGGTGTACGGGGCGTGCGGGGCGAGGCAGGTGGTGATCCGGCCGTCGGCGGCGCCGCGCTGCCGCAGCGCGAAGTCCAGCGAGCGCTCGCGGCCCGCGGGGCCCTCGGAGGAGAAGTACGCCGAGCCGAGCAGGGCACGCAGCCCACTGGTGTCCACGGCCGCCGCGACCCGGTCCATGGCGAAGTAGTGGTCGGCGAAGGCGGTGACCCCGCCGCGGATCATCTCGGCGCAGGCAAGCAGCGCGCCCAACTCCACGTCGCGGTCGGTGAGATTGCTCTCGACGGGCCAGATCCAGTCGTTGAACCAGGTCTCGATCGGCACGTCCTCGGCGAAGCCGCGCAGCGCCACCATGGGCGTGTGCGAATGGCAGTTGATCAGCCCGGGCATGGCGACGCAGCCGTGCCCGTCGACGACCTCGTCGGCCGCGACCCGTGCCGCCCGCTCCGCCGTGGTCACCTCGGCGATCGACCCACCGCGGACCACGATCCCGGCGTCCTCGGCGAAACTCACCTCGCCGTCCGCGTCATGGACAAGCGCCGTGCACCCCGCGATGACGAGCTCCGCTGTCTCCCTCATGGTCCATCCATACACCACCCGTCGCCGGGTAATCTGCGCTGATGACCGATCAAGAAGCCGAGGCACTGCTCATCGGCGGCCGCTCCGGCTCCGGGAAGTCCTCCGTGGGCTGGGAGGTCGCCGCGCAGCTGCGTGCCGCAGGGGTCGGCCATGCGCTGATCGAGGGCGATGTGATGGGCGAGATCTATCCGCCGCCCGCGGACGACCCGCACACCTCCGGGATTACGCAGCGCAACCTCGCGGCCGTCTGGGCCAACTACGCCGCCCTCGGCTGCCGCCGCCTCGTCTACACCAACACCGCCGCCGTCCTGGCCTCCGAGACGGGCCTCTTCACCGCCGCCCTCGGCGCCGGCACCCGCCTGATCCGGGTCCTGCTCACCGCCTCCGACGCCACCGCCGAGGCCCGCCTGTCCGGCCGCGAGCTCGGCTCGGAGCTCGGGCAACAGCTGCGCCGCAGCGCCCACATGGCCCGCGTCCTCGCGGCGGGCGTGCCGCCGGGGACGGTACGGGTCGCCACCGACGGCCGCACGGTGGGCGAGGTCGCCGCCGACGCGATCGCGGCCGCGGGGTGGAAACCGGCCGCGTAGTCAGCCCGCCGCCAGCTTCCGGAGCGCCTTGCGGTCCAGTTTGCCGACGCTGGTGAGCGGGAGGCCTTCGAGGACGTGCACGTCGCGGGGGTACTTGTTCGCCGCGAGCCGCCCGCGGGCGTACTCCACCAGCTCGGCCCCGGTCAGCTTGCTGTCCGGCTGCAGCGCCACGTATGCCACCACCTCCTCCCCCAGCCGCGCGTCCGGGCGGCCGACCACGCCCGCCGCGGCGACGTCCGGGTGGGCGATCAGGGCGTCCTCGACATCCCGCGGATATACGTTGAAGCCGCCGCGCAGAATCAGGTCCTTCTTGCGGTCGACCACATACAGGTGGCCGTCCTCGTCGAGGCGGCCCATGTCGCCCGTGCGCAGCCAGCCGTCGCGCAGCGTCTCCGCCGTCTGCTCAGGCGCGTTCCAGTAGCCGGCCATCACCCCCGCCGACCGGACCCAGATCTCGCCATCGGCCCCTGCCGGGACGGGACGTTCGCCGTCGTCGTCGCGGATCTCGACCTCGTATCCGGGCAGCGCTTTACCGACCGAACCCGGCCGGATGTCGCCGGGGTGCGTGGCCGACACCACCGAGCCCGACTCCGTGCACCCGTACCCCTCCAGGATCCGGCTCGACGGCACCCGCCGCTCCCACTCCTCCCGAGTGTCCGGGGGCAGCGGCGCGGCGCCGCTGTTCACGTATCGCAGCTCCGACAGATCGGCGTCCTCCAGCGGCAGGTCCAGGAGCATCCGGATCATGCTGGGCACCAGCGTCGTCCGGTGCACCTGGTGCCGCGCCGCCAGCTCCAGCCACTCCTGCGGCGTGAACCACCGCTGCAGCACGCCGAGTCCGGGCCGGGTGGCGTGCCAGGCGGTCAGCGTGACGATGAGCCCGTACGCATGTGAGAGCGGCAGCGGGACGAGCGTGCGCGTGGCATCGTCGGCGTCGCTGGCCTCGTGCGTGGCCAGGGAGCAGGCGTGCAGATTGCGGTGTGTCAGCACGACGCCCTTCGCACGGCCCGTGGTGCCGCCCGTGTAGAGGAGCGCGGCCGGGTCGTCGTCGGCGCGCGGCGTGATGCCGGCGGGGGCGGCGGCTTCCAGTTCGGCGTACGGGGTGACGGCCAAGGTCTCCGGCAGCGCGTCCGGTGCGTACGCTCCCGCGACGACCACCCGGCGCAGCCCCGGCACATGCGGCGCCGCCGCGGCCACGGTGCCGAGCAGCTCGGGTGACGTCACCACCACCTGGGCCTGCGAGTCGATGAGGATGTGCGCGAGCTCGGCCGGGCTGATGAGGAAGATGACCGGGGTGACGACAGCGCCGGCCCGCCAGAGGGCGTGGTAAGTGGCCGGGACCTCCGGGCAGTTGGCCATGAGCACCACGACCCGGTCCCCCGGCCGTACGCCGGTCTCCGCGAGCCCGCCGGCCACCCGCCGGCCGCGCTCGAAGAGGTCGCCCGAGCGGTGGGCTCGCCCCTCGTAGACGAGGCTCTCGTGATCGCCGAGCCGCTGATATGCGGCCTCCGCGAGCCGGGCGAGATTGCGGGTCCGTTCCTGCGCCATGACAACACCTGCCTTCGCGATCAGGGATGCACGGAGTATCGCGGCACGGAAGTCAGGGCGCAATACCGGCGGTTACCGGCCAGTCGGAGTGGATCAACGTTGACACTCTCCGTGCGCAATGGATAACTTATCGGCGTCGTCGCCACACCAGGAGCACGGGGCTCCATTGGGACTAGCGACGCGAAGGATGCTCTGCCGTTGACGACAGCGACCGAGATCCTCGGGATTCAGTCCTGCTTCAAGGTTCAGCCGTACACCGCTCATTGCCAGGTCATCTGTGCTGAGGGTGCGCATGCCTTGATAGGCGTTTCCCCGGGAAACAGCTATTTCTCTGCTCAACGGGTTCTTGATCTGGCCCGCTGGGGAGTAGAAAATTTCGACACTGTTCATATTCTCTATACAGACCGCCACATCGCCGAGATGTACGAGGCCTTTGGGTACGACCCGGAGCAGGCGCGGCGTAAGGCCGTGAAGAATCTGCGGGGTGTGCGGGCGAAGGTGCGGGCGGCCGTTGAGGCCGTCGATCCGGAGGGGCGGCGGGCCCGCGCCGTGGCCCTGTCAGACCTCGCTGACCAGCAGGATTACCGGCGTATCCACGACCATCTCTGGCACCGGATGAAGACCGACCAGGATTTCCGCCGCACCTGCGGCGAGCTCGTGGACACCTTCCTGACCGCCAAGGTGCTCGACGGGAACCCCGCCACCGAGGAACAGCGCGACGTCTGCCTCAAATACGTCTGCGCGGAGGCTCCGCTCTTCCTCGACACCCCGGCGATCTTCGGGGTTCCGTCATCGCTCAACTGCTACCACCAGCTGCTCCCGATGGCCGAGCTGCTGTATTCCCGCGGGGCCGGGCTGCGCGCCTCCCGTAATCAGGGACACGCCATCATCACGCCCGCCGAAGGAGACTGAAGGAATGACCGCCGACGTCCTGTTCGACCACCGCACAGAGCCACTCGACTTCCCCTTCGACGCCCGCGGCGACCGACTCCCGACGCAACTCGAGGCGTTGCGCAAGGAACCCGTCAAGAAGGTGCGCACGATAGCCGGGGATGAGGCCTGGTTGGTTTCTTCCTATAGCCTTTGCAAGCAGGTATTGGAGGATCCGCGCTTCAGCCTCAAGGACACTTCGGCGCCCGGTGTCCCGCGCCAGTACGCGCTGACGATCCCGCCCGAGGTCGTCAACAACATGGGCAACATCACCGGCGCCGGGCTGCGCAAGGCCGTACTGAAAGCGCTCAACCCCAAGTCCCCCGGCCTGGAGGACTGGATGCGCTCGTACGCCGCCGAGCTCATCGACAGCCTGGTCGCCGAGGGCGCGCCGGTGGACCTGCGCGGCCGGTTCACCAACCCGTACTCGGAGGGGCTGCACTGCAAGATCCTCGGCTTGCCCTTCGAGTACGCGCCGCGGCTCGCCGCCAGCCTCGACATCGCCTTCATGAACTCCGCCTGCCCGATCACCGGCGCCCGGCTCAACTGGGACCGCGACATCGCGTTCATGGTGGAGCGGCTCGACGACCCGGCCACCACGGGTCTGATGAAGGAGCTCGCCGCGCTGCGCGACGACCCGGACTTCGCCGACGTGCCGGTGGAGATGCTGGCGACGGTCGGGGTGACCATGTTCGGCGCGGGGGTCATCTCCACCATGGGCTTCCTGACCATGGCGATCTTCTCGCTCATCCAGCACCCGGAGCTGAAGGCGGAGTTGCTGGCCGACGCCTCGAAGCTGCCCGCGGCCGTGGACGAGCTGCTGCGGATCAACCTCTCCATCGCCGACGGCCTGCCGCGGCTGGCGCTGGAGGACGTGCAGCTGGGCGATGTCCTCGTACGCAAGGGGGAGCTGGCGCTCGTCCTGGTCGAGGGCGCCAACACCGACCCGGAGGCCTTCGCGGACCCGGAGCGGGTCGACCTCACCCGCGAGAACAACCACGCCCACCTCTCCTTCGGCGGCGGCCGCCATTACTGCCCCGCCACCGCCCTCGGCAAGAAGCACGCCGAGATCGCCCTGGAGACCCTCCTGGACCGGATGCCGGGCCTGGACCTCGCGGTCCCGGTCGACCAACTGGTCTGGCGCACCCGCTTCATGAAGCGCATCCCGGAGCGGCTGCCGGTGCTGTGGTGACCCACTGACCTGCCGATCCCGACGCCGGCGCGTCAGCGCACCTTCCCGTTGCGCTGCCGCGCCAGCTCCGCGTCCAGCTTCAGCCCCAGCAGGATCGCCATGTTCGACAGCCACAGCCAGGTCAGGAAGATGATGACGCCGGCCAGGGTCCCGTAGATCTTGTTGTACGAGCCGAAGCCCGAGGCATACAGCGCGAACCCGCCGGACGCGAGCAGCCACAGCAGCACGGCGACCGCGGCGCCGGGGCAGAGCCAGCGGAAGCCGGGGCCGTGCGCGTCCGGCGCGCGCCAGAACAGCAGCGCGACCATCAGCACCACCAGCAGGAGCAGCACCGGCCACTTGGCGATGCCCCAGACCGTCACGGCGGCGTCGCCCACCCCGAGCACCTCACCCGCGCGCCGCGCCAGCGGCCCGGTGAAGACGACAATGAGGGCGCTCAGCCCCATCAGCACCATCAGCGCCACGGTCAGCCCGAGCCGCAGCGGGGCGAGCTTCCACACCGGGCGCTCCTCCTCGATGCCGTACACGGCATTGGCGGTGCGGATGAAGGCCCCCACGTACCCGGAAGCGGACCAGACCGCGGCGACGATCCCGACCGCCGCCATGACGCCGCTGGTGCCGCCGCGCCCGTCCAGCTCCCGTACGGCATCCGTGAGCAGGTCGCGGACCGCGCCGGGCGCCAGATGGCGCACGCTGTCCAGCACCTTGTGGGTCGCCGACTCGCCGATGACGCCGAGGGTCGAGACCATCACCAGCAGCGCGGGGAAGAGCGAGAGCACGGAGTAGTACGTGAGGGTGGCGGCGCGGTCCGGAAGGTCGTCGCCCAGGATGTCCTTCCCGGTCCGCCGCAGCACCGCCCACCAAGACCGCTTGCGCGGGAGGATGTCCATACCCTGCGGGTACCCCGACCTGGCGGTTCAACGGCCCCGGAGGTAGGTTCCCTTTGGGATCAAGGCGCGCCCTGACCAGGCGCGTCGGCAAGCCGGCGCCGATCCGTTCGGCGGCCATCGCATCATGCACGGGGAGTACATCAGACATGCCCAATTCCACGGTGAGCCCGGCGATAGTCCTGCTGGGTCTGCTCGCCGCAGGACCCAGCGACAGCCACGCCCTGAAGCAGCGCTACGACACCCACTTCCCCGAGACCCGCCCCCCGTCGTACGCGCAGCTGCACGCCGTCCTGCTGGGCCTGGTCGAGGACGGGCTGGCCGAGCAGGAAACCCCGGCGTACGGCACCGAAGGCGTCAGCTACCGCTCCACCCCGCGCGGCGCGGCGCAGCTGCGGGCGTGGCTGCGCGAGATCGTCCGCCCGGCGCCGTTCGTCGCCGACCAGATACTGACGAAGGCTGTGGTGGCGGTGCTGGCCGGCTCCGGGGACGCGGCCGCCGGCTATCTGGACGCCCAGCGCGCCGCCCACAGCACCCGCGTCGAGCACCTCAGGGCCGCGAAGAGCGCCCCCGGCGCCACGCAGGCCACCGTCCTGTCCGCCGATTACGCGCTGCACCATCTCGCCGCGGACCTGGAGTGGATGAGCGAGCTCGCGGATCGCCTCGACGCGCTGGTCGTGGAGGTCCACTCGCGCTGAGGGCCGCCACAGGAGCAGTCCACTGGCAGCTGGTCCAGACCCTTTACGTGCACGCGTCAACGTGCGTCACTCGAATACGGAACGTCAGCACCTCGCTCGTATCGCGCCCCACGTCATCGCACGTGACACAGGAGGTAGCTATGCCGTTATTCCGTACTCCCCACCGAAGACTGGGCCGCCGCCGGACACTCGCGGCCGCCGGCGCCCTGGCCGCCGCGCTCGGGATGCTGATCGGGCTCAGCCCGAGCGCCACCGCCGCGCCCGACGGGTCCGGCGATCCGGTGCCGGTCGGCCACGCCTATATGGGCATGGGCGTCGACAAGGAGCAGTCGCCGCCGTCCGGCGCCGGCATCATGGCGCCGACCGACGGCGTGCAGGGCATCGACATCTCGCACTGGCAGGGGTCGATCAACTGGAGCGCGGTGCGCGGCGCCGGCATCCAGTTCGCCTGGATGAAGGCCACGGAGTCCACCACCTACAAGGACCCGACCTTCAACACCAACTACGTGAACGCCTATAACGCGGGCGTCATCCGCGGCGCGTACCACTTCGCCCGCCCGAACCTCTCCAGCGGCGCCGCGCAGGCCAACTACTTCGCCTCCAACGGCGGCGCCTGGTCCCGCGACAACCTGACGCTGCCGGGAGTGCTCGACATCGAGAGCAACCCGTCAGGCGCGCAGTGCTACGGCCTCTCCCAGACGTCGATGCGCAACTGGATCCTCGACTTCTACAACACGTACAAGTCGCGCACCACCCGCGACGTCGTCATCTACACCAGCCCCAGCTGGTGGAACACCTGCACCGGCAGCTGGAACGGAATGGCCAGCCGCAGCCCGCTCTGGGTCGCGCACTGGACCACGGCCGACAACCCGACCAAGCCGGGCGGCTTCTCCGCCTGGACCGTGTGGCAGTACACCAGCACAGGACGGGTCAACGGGGTCTCCGGGAACGTGGACCGCGACAAGTTCAACGGCTCCCGCGACCGGCTGCTGGCCCTGGCCAACAACACGCCGTAGCCGGGGCGGCCGGTGCGCGGACCCCCGTGCCGCGCGCCGGCCGTCACGCGCGACTCCTCAGGCGTTTTCGCCGTACAGCCTGGCGACGTCCGGGGAGTCGAGCCACTTGCTGTAGGTCGGCGACTGCGGCCAGCCGTCGGGCACGTCCTGCCACTCCTCCTGGCGGCCGTACGGGAGCAGGTCGATCAGCGGGAAGGTGTGGCTGAGCTGCTCGCTGCCGCGGCCGGTGGTGTGCCAGGTGCGGTAGACCGTGTCCCCGTCGCGCAGGAAGACGTTGAACGCGAAGCCGCCGCCGGGCGGGGCGTCCACGTCGGCGCCGAAGGGGCTGTTGGCGGTGGAGTACCAGTCCATCCTGTTCCCGACGCGGCGCTTGTACGCGAGGGCCTCGTCGATCGGCCCCTGCGTGACGATGACGAAGCGGGCGTCGTACGGCTCGAGGAAGCCCAGCCGGGTGTACTGCGAGGTGAGGCCAGTGCAGCCGCCGCACTGCCACTCCTTGCCCTCGAACCACATGTGGTTGTAGACGATCAGCTGCGACTTGCCGTCGAAGATGTCGGCGAGCCGCACCGGCCCGTCCGCGCCCTCCAGGACGTAGTCCGGCATCTCGACCATGGGCAGCCGGCGCCGCTGTGCGGCGATCGCGTCGAGCTCCCGGGTCGCGGCCTTCTCCCTGACCCGCAGCTCTTCGAGCTCGCGCTGCCAGGTCTTGGCGTCGACCACAGGGGGTAGTGCCTTGCCGGTCATATGAGCCTCCGTGCGTTACGGCGAGTGGTTCACCTGGGTAGACCGGGGCCCGGCGCGGAACTCATCGCTGCCCCTGAAAATACGGATCCCCCAGGCGCTGAGCGGTCCCCGCGTGCCGCTCAGCGCCCGACCCTTCCCGTCACCCGAGGTCCCCTCCACCCCGGGTGCCGGGTGTCTGTGGGCGGTAGTCGAGGACCACCGCGCCCGAGGCGAACGGGATCGCCTCGGCCAGCCGCCAGTACGACGGCGCCCCGCCGTCGCCGAAGAGCCGCCGGCCCGCGCCGACGACGATCGGGTGCACCCACAACTTCAGCTCGTCGATGAGCCGGGCCGCGATGAGTGCGGTGGTGAGGCGGCGGCTGCCGTAGATCAGCACATTTCCGTCATGCCGCCGCTTCGCCTCCACCGCCGCGGCAGCCGGGTCGCCGCCGAGGACGGTGGTGTTGTTCCACGCGGTCTCGCCGTCTCCCCCGGTGAGCGACGACGAGACCACATACTTCGGAAGGCTGTTCATCCTGACGGCGAAGTCACCCTCCGACTCCTCCTGATACGGCCAGGAGGAGGCGAATGCCTCATACGTGACCCGACCGAGCAGTAGCGCCTCGCTGGAGCGCAGCCGCCCGTGGGCGTATGCCTCGTGCTCGGCGTCGAAGTAGCGCCCCACCCAGGACGGGGACTCCATGACCCCGTCGAGGGAGAGGTACGTAAACGCAACGATCTTCCCCATCGTCTGCAATCAGGCCAGCGCGACAAAATGGTGGATTTTGTCGTTTCCGCAGGCCATGCACCCTCCTCGTCCCGTACTAAGCGCCCCGTCAAGATTGGAATGAGACAGGTCGCGCAACAAGTTGGCATAGTGGAACGTCCGTTTAGCCGCGCTCAACGAAACCGGAGGGGTCATGCTCGAGAGGCACGAGCTGGAGGCGTTTCTCACGCTTGCTGAGGAACTGCACTTCGGCCGCACCGCCGAGCGGCTCCACGTCACCACCGGCCGGATCAGCCAGACGATCAAGAAGCTGGAGCGGCAGAGCGGCGCACCGCTGTTCCACCGCACCAGCCGCAAGGTCGAGCTGACCGAGCACGGCCGCCGGCTCTACGACGACCTGCACCCGGCGTACGCCCAGCTGGAGACCGTCTGGAAACAGGCGGTGACGGCGGGCCGCGGCCTGACCGGCACGCTGAAGGCGGGCTTCCTCGGCGCCGCCGCCGGGCAGCTGTCGGCGCAGGCCGCCGACCTGGTGCGCCGCCGGCATCCGGAGATCGAGGTGCAGATGTGCGAGACGACGGTGTCCGGCTGCCTGGAGCGGGTGCGGGACCAGACCGTCGACGTCCTGCTGCTGCCGCTGCCGCACGCCGAGCCGGACATGGCGACGGGCCCGGTGCTGTTCAGCGAGCCGCGGATGCTGGCCGTACCGTCGAACCACCCGCTGGCCCGGCAGGAGACCGCGTCGCTGGAGGACCTCGCCACGATCCCGACGCTGCGGCTGCCGGACGGCGTCCCGCCGGCCTGGCATGCGGACCGCACGCCGGACCGTACGCCGCTGGGCAAACCCATCCAAAGGGGACCCAAGCTGCAGACGATGATGGAGGCGCTGGCGATGATCGGCGCGGGTGCGGGCGCGCTGACCGTGGGCGCGCAGCTGAACAGCTTCTACGGGCGCCCTGATGTGACGTACGTGCCGCTGACCGATGCCGGGCCGCTGGAGTGGGTGCCGACCTGGCTGACCACCAGGGGCGGCCCGACCGTGGACGCCTTTGTGCAGGCGGCGCGGGAGGCGGCGGCGCGGGTGTACTTCGGCGGGCGCGGCGCTTGAACGCGGGGGCCGGCTCATTCAGCCTCTTTCAGCCCGCCGCTCCCCCGGCCAGCAGCGCGTCTCCCAGCGGCGTCCGCGTATGGATCACCGCATTCGCATCCCGCACGCTCACGACAAGCCCGGCCTCCCGCAGCACCCGCGCATGCGCGCTCGCGCCCGCCGCCGACAGGCCGAGCCGGCTGGCGAGCTCCGTGGTGGTCACGCCGTCCGCCGCCGCCTCCAGCACCCGCGCCCGGGTGCCGCCGATCAGCCGCCGCAGCGAGGCCGCGACGTCCCGGGCGCCGGGCTCCGACGGCACCGGCCGCAGTGGGTAGACGAGCGTGGGCGGCAGCCCGGGGTCGGCCAGGGGAATCGGGTTCAGCCAGCAGAAATACGACGGGATCAGCACCAGGCCGCGCCCGTTCAAGTACAGATCGCGGTCCACCTGCTTGGGGATCTCCAGCACCGGCCGCCGCCAGCGCATCATCGGCGCGAACCCGCTCAGCAGCCCCTCCGTCCCGGACGTCCGCTGCAGCCGGGCCCGGCGCGCCAGGTCGGCTTCCGCATGCCCGGCCATCCCCTCCCAGCCGGGCGCCAGCACCGTCCGGTGGTACGCGGCCATGCCCGCCCCCAGGTCCGCCAGCACCTCGCGATCGGCAGCCACCAGCCGGCGCGCCCACGGCGCCAGCCGCTCCGGCACCTCGACCCGCGCGACCTCCGCGCGCAGCCGGCGCCGCGGCGTGGCCCGCAACGCCTCGACACCGGCCTGCAGGCCCAGCAGCCCCTCGGGCGGGGTGAGGAAGTCGGGAAAGTACGAGGCGTCCGGCGTCAGCGGAAACAGCACGTCGCGCAGCAGCCGCCCCTGCCCCGCCGCGCGCACCGCCGCCCGCGCCTCCCGCCGCCAGTCACCGAAGGCGCCCCCGCCATAGCCGGCCCGCAGCATCTGCAGGCTCAGCACCGTCTCCCACATCGGGTCGGGCCCGGACGCGAGCCGCGTACGCACCAGATCTACGCCCGTGAAGTGGATGCGCAACACGGCTCGCATGCTCCCACAGCGCGCCCGGGTTCGTAACCGCGTGTGCCTGGCTGACCACGCTCTTTCGCTCGGGAGCAAAACTCGCTTGCCCGAACGCAACCCCTGCGGCAAATTCACTTGGATGGACCGGCGCGGGCAACCGACGGCGGACGGGGGGTCGTCGGCTGTCCGCGCTTCCGTATGCCCATGTAGCATCCACCATCTGGATGGCTGCACTACGGCATAAGGGGTGAGGGCGCGATGGCGCGGTCGGGGTCCGCCAGTGCCGGGGGTACCGGCACCGGGACGCAGAGTGTGGAGCGGGCGCTGTCGCTGCTGTCGTATTTCAGCGATGAGCATCCCGAGCGGCGGATCGCGGAGCTCGTGGAGCTGACCGGGCTCGGGCAGTCGACGGTCTCGCGGCTGGTCGCCGCGCTGGAGACGCTCGGCTATCTCGTACGGGACGAGCGGAGCGGACTGCACCGGATCGGGCCGAAGGTGGTCGAGCTGGCCGGCATCGCGCTCAACCAGTCGCCGGTGCACCGGGCCGCGCGGCAGGTCGCCCAGAATCTGGCGCACGAGCTGGGGCTCGGCGCGAATGTGGCGGAGCGGCACGGCGACGCGATGTTCTATCTGTGCCACTTCGAAGGCCCGCAGGCACCGCGCTCGTTCACCCTCACCGGCCGCTCCGCGCCGCTGCACTCCACCGCGATGGGCAAGGCGCTGCTCTCCGGCCTCGGCGAGGCGCAGGTGCGCGAGGTGATGGGCGCGACGTACCCCGCCTACACCCCGCACACCCTCACCACGGCCGCCGGCCTCCTCAAGTCCCTCCAGGAAGTGCGCTCCCGCGGCTACGCCACCGAGATCGAGGAACTCGCCTTCGGCCGCGCCTGCCTGTCGGCCCCGGTCCGCGACCGCTCGGGCGACGTCATCGCCGCGGTCTCCGTCTCCGGCTCACTCTCGGCGATGGACCTGCCGCGCCGCCAGGACGAACTGGCGGCAAAGGTCATCGAAGCCGCCGACCACATCTCCACCAGCCTCGGCTTCATGGCCCAGGCGACCGTCACCCCTTGATGAGCGTGGTCACCTCCTCGCGGGCCCGCTTCATCGCGTCCTTCGGTGAGGACTGACCGACCAGGACCGCCTGCACCTGCTTGGCGACGGCCTCCTCGATCTGGGCGTTCTTCGCGTACGTCCAGAAGGGGCCGGGTGACGCCGTCTTCGTGATCTTCTTGGTCCAGTCGGAGGTGAAGGTGTCCGCCGCGACCTTCGGGTCGGCCAGCGCCTTCGTGGTGGCGGGCGGGTAGGCCACCTTCTGGAAGTAGTCGACCGCGGTCTCGACGTCCGAGGTCGTGTGCAGTGCGAAGTCGGTGGCCGAGTCGGAGCCCTCGCCCTTCACCACCGCGAGTACGCCGCCCCACAGCAGCGCCTGCGGATCGTCGCCGCGCTTGAGTACGGGCCGGGCCACCGGCACCATCGCGTCCGCGAGCTTCTTGTCCTTCGCGGTGGCGAGGGTGGCGCCCTTGCCGATGACCGCGTCGTCGTAGAAGCCGACCGTGCCCTGGCCGAAGAGCGCGCGGGCGTCGAAGCGGTCCACGTCCTTGGCGATGAGCCCCGCGTCGTGGAGCTTCTTGTACCAGGCGACGGCGTCGATGGAGGCGTCGTCGCCGATGGTGACGCTGCCGTTCTCGAGGATGGTGCAGCCGAAGGTCTGCATCCAGGGGAAGATGTCCTTCAGCTGCGCGACCTTGGTGGCGGCCGCGTACGGAGTGACGCCCTTGAGGTCCTTCAGTGCCCGCAGCGCGTCCTCGAACTCCCCGATGGTCTGCGGCAGTTTCTTGATCCCGGCCTCGTCCAGCAGCTTCTGGTTGCCGATCAGGCCGATGGAGCCGGTGCTCCACGGGAGTCCGTACTGCTTGCCGTCGTACTGCCCGCTCTTCTGCGCGATCGAGGTGTAGCCGCCCTTCCGGGCCGTCTCCCCCAGGTCGACGAGCTTGCCCATCTGCGCGATCGCGGCGAGCCAGGCGACGTCGAGGTGGACGGCGCCGGTGATCTCGCCGCCGTTGAGCTTGAGGGTGAGCTGCTGGAGGTATTCGTTGTACGGGTACGCGGTCGTCTTGATCTTCGCCTTGTGGCCCGACTCCCAGGACTTGACGATCTTGTTGACCATCGGCTTGGTGGCCTCTTCGTTCAGCGACCACGACGTGAAGCCGAAGTTCTTCGCCTTGGCGTCGCCGCCGCTGTCGGTGCTGCCGCCGGAGGGCGCGCAGGCGCCGGCGGCTATGCCGAGCGACGCGGCACCGAACAGTCTGAGAGTGGTGCGGCGGTTGAATCCGGGTGTACGCATGCGGGGTCTCCTTGAGGGCGGTCAGCTCTTCACCGCGCCGGCGGTGAGCCCGCCGACGAGGTAGCGCTGCAGGAACATGAAGGCGATGACGACGGGCAGCGAGACCACCAGCGAGGCCGCCATCAGCGCGGGCCAGGCGGTCTGGAACTCGCCGATGTACGTGTTCACCAGGCCCGGCGGGAGGGTCATGGTGTCCTTGTCGGCGAGCGTGAGCGCGAAGATGAAGTCGTTCCAGCCGCGGACGAAGGCGAAGAGCCCGGCCGCGATCATGCCGGGCGCGGCCAGCGGCGCGACGATGGTGTGCAGGGTGCGCCACCGCGACGCCCCGTCGATGGCGGCGGCTTCGAGCAGCGCGTCGGGCACGGTGTCGAAGATCCCCTTCAGCATCCACACGCACAGCGGCATGGTGAAGGTCGCGAAGGACAGGATCAGCGCCGTATAGCTGCCCAGGAGCCCGAACTGCCGGAAGACCGCGTAGAGCGTGATCAGCAGCAGCGCCTGCGGGAACATCTGCGAGGCGAGCACGAAGTTCATCAGCGACTTGCGGCCGCGATAGCGGAACTTCGAGAACGAATACCCCATGTACGTCGCCACGACCACGCTCAGCAGCGACGTCAGTACGGCCACGATGACGCTGTTGACCATGTAGTCGAAGAGCGCGTCGTTCTCGGCGAAGGCCCGGAAGTTGTCGAGGGTGAAGTCCGTCGGGAAGAGCTTCGGCGGGAACTGGAACACCTGCTCCTTCGGGCTGACGGACGTCACCAGCAGCCAGTACAGCGGCAGCAGCGCGAACAGTCCGATCACCGCGACCGCGATCCACGCGGCGATGGCGGAGCGGATCTGGTCGGGGCGGCGGCGCGGCCGGCGGGGGCCCGCCGGGTGACCGCGCCGGGCCTCCGGTGCGGTGGCCTCTTTGACCAGCACGGCAGTCACTTCGCCTCCCGTTCAGAGGTCTTGAGATACACCCCGACGAGCACCAGGAGCAGCAGCATCCACAGCCCGCCGAGCGCGGTCGCGTGGCCGAGGTCGTAACCCTTGAAGGCGTCCTGGTAGACGGCGACGGCGAAGGTCTCGGTGGCACCCGCGGGGCCGCCGCCGGTGAGGACGTAGATGGTGTCGAAGTGCTGGAAGTTCCAGATGAACTCCAGCAGGACGGTGATCGCGGCGACGGCCCGTACGCCCGGCCAGGTCACGGCGAAGAAGCGGCGCACCGCACCCGCGCCATCGACGGCGGCCGCCTCATGCAGCTCGCGCGGCACCGTCTGCAGCCCGGCGAGGAGCATCACCATCATCCAGGGGAAGCTCGCCCAGGTCTTGGTGATGATCACGGCGAGCATGGCGGTGGTGGGCTCGCCGAGCCAGCTGATGGACTCGTCGATGATCCCGGCCTTCATGAGGGCGCCGTTGAGCACCCCGTAGTTGGCGTTGAAGATCCACATCCAGAGGAAGGAGACGACGACGCCGGGGATCACCCAGGGGAAGAGGAAGAGCCCGCGCAGGAAGCCGCTGCCCTTGAGCCCGCTGTTGAGGGCCAGCGCGAGGGCGAAACCGATCACGAAGGGGATGGCGGTGGCGCCCACGGTGAAGACCAGGGTGTGCTGCAGCACCGGCCAGAAGTCCCGGTCGAGGACGTCCGCGTAATTCTGCAGCCCCGCCCAGGTGCGGCCGGGGAAGCGCAGGTCCTGCTTGAAGAACCCGGTGGTGATCGAGGCGATCAGCGGGTAGAGCACGATCGCGCCGAAGAGCGCCATGCCGGGCAGGGTGAGCAGCAGCGCGAAGGCGCCGTTGGAGAGCTTCTGCCCGTGCCGGGACTTTGGTGGTGGCGCTGTGCCGGTGGTGGTCACGCCCGGCTCCTCTCCGGTACGGCGGCGGGTGCGCCGCGCGGTCCTACGTAACCGAGGCCGACGCTGATCGAGTCGGCCGCCTCGATGGCCGCCCGCGCCAGCTCCGTCTCGCGCCGGTCGAGGGCGACCGTGGACAGCGGCCCGGAGATGGAGATGGCGGCGGTGATGGCGCCGGTGCGGTCGCGGATGGGGGCGGCGACGCAGGAGCGGCCGTGGGCGAGCTCCTCGACTTCGGTGGCGTAGCCGTGCCGGGCCGCCTGCTCCAGCTCGGCGTCGAGCTGCCGGTGGCTGGTGATGGTGGCGTGCGTGAAGCCGTGCAGTTCGGCCTCCGGCAGCAGCTCGCGGCGCTGCTCGGGAGTGAGGCCGAGGAGCAGGCACTTGCCGAGCCCGGTGGCGTGCAGCGGCTTGCGCTGGCCGGTCAGGACGGTGGAGCGCGGGGCCTGCCGGCCCTCGAAGTTGAGCAGGTAGAACAGCGCGGCGCCGTGCCGGATCGCGACATTGGCGCCGAGTTCGAGGCGGGCGGCGAGCTCCTGGGCGAGCTGCCGGGCCTCGCGGTGCACGGGGTGGTTGTTCACGGCGACGCCGCCGAGCGTGATCGGCGCGGTGCCGAGGCGGTACAGGCCGCTGAGTCCGTCGCGTTCGACGAAGTCCAGCGACTCGAGGGTGGCGAGCAGCCGCGAGGTGGTGGACGTGCCGAGCCCGGTGATCCGTACGACGTCGGAGACCCGCAGCTCGGGGTGCCCGTCTCCGAAGACGCCGAGGACGGCCATCGCCCGCTCCACGCTCTGGTTATTGCCCTGATCCGATGCCATCGACCAACTCCAGTGAATCTGCCTTGCAACATGCGGGATCGTTGCCCACATATTGCGTAGCCGTCAACCCTCGTGACACTCTCCCTCCAATTCGCCTGCCCCACACGGGACTTACGGAGGTCGTAATGCACGGCTTGAGACGAACCACCATCGCTCTCGCGGCAGTCGCCCTGCTGACCGGAACCGCCCCCGCGGCTTCTTCAGCGGAGCCGGCCGTCGCCGCGGGCCCGCCCGGGACCGGCTGGCGGCTCGCGTACGGCGACGAGTTCACCGGCTCATCGGTCGACACCGGCAAGTGGACCTTCCGTACGGATGTGAAGGCCAACAGCGCCCAGCGCCCGCAGAACGTCACCCAGGCGAACGGCCTGCTCAGCCTGAACCTCAAGAAGGAGGCGTACGCGGGCAAGGACTTCACCGGCGGCGGCGTGATCGCCAAGAAGAAGCTCCGCTACGGCTACTACGAGACCCGCGCGAAGATCAACGACGGGGCGGGCTGGCACACGTCGTTCTGGCTGATGGCGGGCGACGGCAGCACGACGTTCCCGGACGACCGCCGGACGGAGGTGGACGGCTTCGAGACGGACTCGGTGAACCCGACCAAGACGTCGCACAATGTCCACGCGTGGACCGGCCCCACGGCCGACGGGGCAAAGCACTGGGGCTCGGGGCACTACGACACGGGCACGGACCTGCGGGACTGGCATACGTATGGCTTCGACTGGTCGGAGACCGGGGTGAAGTTCTACCTGGACGGGGTGCTGAAGTACTCGGCCGCGTATGCGCCGTCGGCCGGCACGCACGACTACGTCTCGCTGTGGCTGACGTCCATCGCGTACGGCGCCACCCCGCCCGACACCGCCAAGCTCCCGTCCGCCGCCCAGTTCGACTACGTCCGCTACTGGCAGCGCGACTACTACGCCGACAACGACGGCCCGGCCGCGTACGCCTACTCCACCGCCGGCACCTGGCAGCGCAGCTCCCTCACCGGCTGGACCAAGGGCTCCCCGGTGGACTACGGCTGCGCCGCGGGCGCCCGCGCGACCTGGCGCCCCGACATCAAGTCGGCCGGCAGCTATGAGGCGTACATCTGGAAGACCGCCTCCACGACGGGCGGCGACCCCGCCGCCAAGGTGTCGCTCGACAACAACGGCAGCGTCACCAACCGCACCCTCGACGAGCGCTCCGGCAGCAGCGGCTGGGTCTCCCTCGGCACGCAGTCGTACGGGGCCGGGACCGGCGCCGCGGTGTCGCTGACCGCGAGCGGTGTGGGCTGCGCACACGCGGACGCGGTCAAGTTCGTACGGCGCTAGCGCGGGCCACCACGCCATGGCTTAGATTAGGCGAGCCTTACCTAATCTTTGCCAAGTGATGGGAGTCCCATGCCCCCGCTCGCCAGACCCGTCGCGCAGGGCCTGTTCCAGTCCGCGTACTCGGACCGGCATCAGGCCCTGTGGGTCACCGCCTCGGTCGGCCGCCCCCCGCTGGTCACCGACTCCCGGCTGCTGCGCCTCGACCCGCGGACGCTGCGAATCGAGGCGGCGTACCCGCTGCCGGTCACGGACGCGGAGACCGGGGCGGTACGGGCCGTATTCGGGGTCGCGGTGGACGACGAGCAGGACACGGTGTGGACCACGAACACCCTCGACGACTCGGTCTCCGTCTACCGCCAGGCGGACGGCGAGCACCTGGCCACCCTCCCGGGCGTGGCGCACGCCCGGGAGATCGTGGTCGACGCGGAGCACGGCACCGTATGGGCGAGCGCGTTCGGGACGGGGGCGCTGGTGGCGTTCGACTCGCGGACGTACGAGGAGAAGCGGCGCGTCACGGTCGACGGTGCCGGGCCCACGGGCCTGGACGTGGACCGGCGCACCGGCGCGCTCTACGCCGCCGACTTCACGCGCAGCCGCATCATCGAGGTCACGCCGGGCGCCGCCACCCCGCGTGTCCTCCCTGCCGGCGATGGGCCGCTTTCCGTCGCCCTGTCCGCCGACGGCCGTACCGCCTGCACCGCCGACCAGACCGGCGGCACGCTCACGGTGGTCGACCTGCGCACGGGCGAGGCCACCGCGTCCGTGCCCACCGGCGCGGGTGCCAAGTCCGCGTCCTTCGACCCGCGTACGGGCGAATTCCTGGTCGTCAACCGGCTCGCGGGCGACGTGACCGCCGTGGACCCGGGCACGGGCGCCGTCGTGCGGACGGTGCCCACGGGCAAGTTCCCCAACCACGTCGCGATCGCGGCCGGTGCGGCGTACGTGGCCGACAAGTCCGGCTCCGGACCGGCCGGCGAGGACGTACTCACCCGCATCGCCCTCGACGGCTGACAGCTCCCTACAGAAACCGCTCCCGCAGGTCGGGCCGCAGCCAGGCGGCGGGCGAGGAGATGCTGAGCCCGCCGTCCACGGGCAGCACGGCGCCGGTGATGAAGGATGCCGCGGGCGAGGCGAGGAAGTGGACGGCGGCGGCGACCTCTTGGGCGGTGCCGGTGCGGCGGAGGGGGTAGCCCTCGGCGATGTTCTCCAGCGGCGGGGCGCCGATCATCCCAGGCGCGACGGAGTTGGCGCGGATACCCCGCGGCCCGTAATCGAGGGCGAGCTGCCGGATGAGCCCCTCGACCCCTGCCTTGGCCGCGGCGTATCCGGGCAGGCCCGGGGCGGCGAGGAAGGCATTGACGGAGGAGACCGCGACAATGGCGCCGCCGCCCGCAGCCCCGCCGCCCCCGGCACTGCCGCCAAGGTGCGCCAGGGCCGCGCGCGTTACATAGAAGGCGGTGTCGAGCGTGGCCGCCTGGGCCAGCCGCCACTGCTCGTCGGTGGTCTCCGCGGCCCGCGCGACCGGCATCGCCGCGGCGGCCAGGACGAGGACGTCCAGCCGCCCCAGGGCGGCCACCGCCTTCTCCACGCAGCCGCGTGCCGTCTCCGGATCCGCGCAGTCCGCCTCCTGATACAGCGCGTACGCCGGGTGCGCGCTGCCGCGCAGGCCGCAGCCCGCGACGTGGTCGCCGCCCTCAGCGAAGGCCGTCGCGACCGCCTCCCCGACCGGCGACTCACCGCCGATGACGAGGACCCCGCGCGCCGCAGCCGCTCTCCCACGGCCCTGCCCGCCAGCCTCCGCGCCCAGCCCCCCGCCCGCCTCCGCGCCCCCGCCCCCGCTCGCGTCCGCCGCCAGGCCCCCGGCCCCGCTGCGACCTCCGCTCACCGCCCCTTCTCCACCCGGCTCGCGGGCACCGGCGCCGCCGCGGCAGGGAGCCCCAATCGGTCGAGTACTCCCTCCAACTGCCCCCTGACCGCCTCCGACAGGTCCTGCGCCGGCATCCGCACCGTCGCACTCGCCACGATCCCGCGCCGCACCAACACCTCCTTGTGCACAGCCCACGCCAGCCCAGGCTGCATCCCGAACCGGATCAGCGGCAGCAGCCGCTCGTACGCCGCATGGGCATCCGCCACCCGCCCCGCCGACCAGTCATCCAGCACCACTCGCAGCGCATCCGTGAACTCGCACGCCGGCATCGTCCCCACCGCCCCCGCCGCCAGCTCCTCCAGCAGGAAGAAGGCGTTCTGCCCGCCCAGCACCTCGAAGCCGTCCGGTGCCGCCGCCGCGACCGCCTCGATCTTCGGGGCGGTCGGAGCGGACTCGACCTTGACCGAGTCGACCCCGGCCAGCTTCCCGAACTCCGTGATCAGCGGTACGGGCATGGGCACCCCGGTCACCCCGGCGGCGTCCTGCACCATCACCGAGGCGCCACCCGCCCGCTCCCCCACCGCGCCGTAGAAGTCGACGAGCTGCTGCGCCGACGGCTTCGCCAGATACGGCGGCAGCACCATCAGTGCGTCCGCCCCGCCCGCCACCGCCTGGTCCACCTGCTCCAACGCCGTGACCAGGCTCGTCGGGCTGACACCGGCCACGACCGGCACCGCGCCGCCCGCCACCGCCGTGACGTCCTCCAGCACCGCCGCCCGGTCGGCCCCCGTCAGCGCGAAGCCCTCGCTCGCCATCCCGAAGACGGCGACCCCGTCGGCCCCGGAGCTCAACTGCCACTCCACCAGCCGCCGCAGCGAGGCCCGGTCCAGGCTGCCGTCGGCGGTGAAGGGGGTGGCTAGGACCGGGACGAGTCCGCGTACGGGCCGGGTCATGCGGTGATCTCCTCTGCGTGCTTGACGATGAATTCGGTGTCGACGTCGATGCCGAGCCCCGGGCCTTCCGGCAGCGGGATGCCCTCCCCCGGGCCGCCCGCGAGCGGCGTGCGCAGGATGCGGCTCGCGACCTGCCAGGTGGTGGGCTGGTATTCAAAGAACGGCATGTCCGCCACCGCCGCCGCCAAGTGCAGCCCGGCGGCGGTGACGACGCCGAGGCCGACCGAGTGGTGCGGGGCGACGGGTATGTGGTGGACGGCGGCCAGTCCGGCGATGGCGAGGGCTTCGGTGATGCCCGTACGGCCGACGTCGGGCTGGGCGAGGGACATCGCCCGCCTGCCCAGCCAGTCCGCGAACTCGTACCGGTTCCGCAGCGTCTCCCCCACCGCCACCGGCAGGTCGAGGCGGCGCTGCAGCTCGCCGTGGCCCGCCGCATCCTCGGGCACGAGCGGCGCCTCCAGGAACAGCACCCGCCCGCGCCGCTCCAGTTCGCGGCCGAGCCGGGCCGCGTCCGGCAGCCCGTACGCCCAGTGCGCGTCGACCGCGACCCGCAGCCGCGGATCGGCGCCGAGCACGGCGTCCACGGTGGCGAGATCGGCCTCGACGCCGCGGCCGAGGTGCAGTTTGATCCGGTACGCCCCCTTCTCCGCCCACTCGCGGGCGAGTTCGGCGCGTTCGGCGTCGGTGTCGCGGGGCAGCCCGGAGACGTACGCGGGCAGCACGTCGCGGAAGGCGCCACCCAGCAGTTCGGCGACCGGCAGCCCGGCGTGCCGACCCGCCAGGTCCCACAGCGCGATATCCACCGCCGCGAGGGCGTCCGCCTGGTGTCCGGCCAGATGGCCGCGCTCCCGCATCAGGTCGCGGAGCCGGTGCCAGGCGGGCCGTACGGCACCCACCGGCATCCCGAGCAGCACCGGCTTCAGCAGCGCGGCCACCGCGTGCCCCGGCACCTCGGGCCCGACGGGCGCCAGCGCCTCCCCCCACCCCGCCGTGCCGTCCTCGGCGGTCACCCGCACCAGCAGCGTCTCGAAGCGCGACGAGTACAGGCTGCGCCACGGCTCGCGCACCACGTATCCGCGGTCGTCGGTGAGTTCACTCCCGTCGTCGAGCCGCCCGAGGTAGGTCTCGTCGTGCGGCAACTTCAGGGTGTAGACCCGGACATCAGTGATACGGGGCATGGCACCATCCAAGCGATCAGCGATCAACTACGCCTAAGCTGACGGCAGATTCCCACATGGTGCAAGCGTCATGCAAGAAGTGCATCCGACTTCACAGTTCGCGTGGCCCCAGCTCCGATACGGTGCGGGCGAGGTCGCGGATGGCGTCGGTGACGGCGTTCGTGCGCCAGACCAGCGCCCATCGGGCGGGCGGCGCGTCGTGGACGGGGAGGAAGACGATGTCGGGCCGCACGTAGTAGCGCAGCCCGTGCGCATGCCCGGCGGAGACCGCCTCACCGCTGCTCACGTACGTGATCACCTCGACGTTGCTGGTCACCTCCGGCCCCTTCGCGATGGGCCGCCCGCTGGGCGTGTGGGTGGGGATCAGCGAGTTGCGCCAGTAGTCCGGCATGACGCCCGCCAGCACGGTCTCGTCGGCGAAGACCTCGTACGAGACGGACTCGCGGCCCGCCAGGGCGTGGTCGGGCGAGACGAGGAGCATGACCTGCTCGGTGTAGACGAGCGGGCCGACGGTGAGGTCCGGCTCCTGGACCGGGAGCCAGGCGAGGAGCACGTCGATGGTGCCGTCGCGGAGCTTGTCGAAGGGGTTGTCGTAGCCGACGCTGCGGATCTGCAGCCGGCAGCCGGGGCGGCGCTCGGTGAAGGCGTCGCGGAAAGGGCGCAGGTCCTCGCCGTTGGTGGAGATCATGCCGAGCCGCAGCATCTCCGTCTCCTGGCCCGCGGTCCGCCGCGCCCGCTCCACGCCTTCGAGGAGGCCGCGGTACACGGGCAGCAGGTCGTCGTAGAGCTGCTTGCCGATCGGCGTGAGCGCCACGTGGTGGCTGTTGCGGTCGAAGAGCTTCGCGCCGATGCGGCGCTCCTGTTTCTTGATCGCCTGGCTGACCCTGGCCGCGGTGACGTGCAGTCGCTGGGCGGTGCGGCCGAAGTGCAGCTCTTCGGCCAGGGTCAGGAATATCTCCAGCTCACGTATCTCCACGGTCCCCCCGGTGGCGCGTTTTCGCAGAGGCTACCGCGACCTGCTGAAAACGCCGATCCCGTTGGGCACCGGGCGCTCGAAGGACCCCGGCGGCCGGTTCTTGACCGTGACCGTCGCGGCGCCCGGGTCCCGTACCGCCAGGGTCGAGGAGCCGCCGCCGTCGAGATTCACCGCGTCGGTCGCGCCGAGCTCGCCCATCATGTCGGCCAGCTCCGCGATGGTCAGGCCCGCGCTGGTCTCGGCATTGCCGTCGAGGGCGAGGAGGTACAGGCGGTGGCCCGCGTCGCCGATGCCTGCCGAGGTGCGGGCGGCGGCGGCCACCGTATCCACACCGGGGAGCGGCGCGCCGCCGCGGCGGATCGGGTAGCCGCCGACGGCGAAGGCGTACGGCACCGGGCTGGTCGGCGCCAAGTGGTGCCCGACCGCCGCCGGTTCGCCGACGCCGAGCTTGCGCAGCTGCTGGGCGCCGGCTTCGCGGCCGACCAGCACGGTGGTGCCCGCGGCGATGGGGCCGCGGCCCGGGGTGTCGGAGGTGGCCACGACCCGGCCGCGGCTGATCGTCACCTCGTGGGTGTCGGTGCTGCAGGGGTCGCCGCGGCGGGTGTCGCTGCCGCAGGTGGCCCGTACGCGGGAGGTGGTGCCCCATTTCGCGGTGAAGGCGCCTATGCCGCCCTCGGCCAGGGCGTACTGGTTCAGCCCGGCCAGCGGCAGCGTGCCGTCGCGCGTGATCGCGGCGCCGCGGAGCTTCAGCCGGTCGAGGCGGGCCCTGCGGTCGATGCCGACGCCGATCACGTCCTCGGTGGTGTCGCCGGGCGGCAGGGCGGGGCCGAAACGCTGCGAGTTGGGGACGGCGGCCTTCAGGTGGCGGGCGCCGGCGATCGCGGGGCCGACGGGGGCGCCGGTGGCCTCCACGCCGGGGTGCTGGGACTCGTCGATGTTGAAGAAGTCGCCGTTCACCGCCGCGACCGCGCCGCTGGTGTTCGCCATGCCGGAGACCGGGGAGCGGGCGCCGACCGCGCCCGGGTACAGCAGGTCGGTGCGGACGTGGCGGTCGGACAGGTCGACCGTGACCAGGTGTCCGGTGACGCTGCCGTGCGAGGCGGGAAAGGTGAAGGATCGGTAGTCGACGCCGGGCGCGACGGGTGCGGCCGCGGACAGCCGTACGTCACGGTCGTCGCCGTGCGCCACCGGCGCGACGGTGCCGGCCAGCGCGAGGCTCGCGGCGCAGGCCGCGAGGACGTTGAGTGCGGTGCGCTTTCTCAAGATCCCCCCCCCAGGGTGTGATCAGCCCGCTTCCTGTACGTACTTCATGTAGGTGTCCCAGTCCCAGTTGGGCCCGGGGTCGGTGTGGTCGGTGCCGGGGACCTCCACGTGGCCGATGATGTGCTCACGGTCCTTCGGGATGTTGTACGTGGTGCAGATCGCGGCGGTCAGCAGGGCTGACTGCCGGTACATCGCGTCCGTGAACCAGGCCGGGTCGTCGACCCACCCCTCGTGCTCGATGCCCACGCTGCGCTCGTTGTAGTCGCGGTTGCCGGCGTGCCAGGCGACGTCCTTCTCGTCGACCATCTTCGCGATGTGGCCGTCCTCGGAGCGGACCAGGTAGTGGGACGACACCTGCCGCGACGGGTCCTGGAAGATGGCGATGGTGTCGTCGTAGAACTCCTGCGTGACGTGGATGACGACCAGTTCGACAGGGAATTCCGTGGGCCGGTCCGCGACGCGGTAGTTCTGCGGGGACGCCGGTATGAATTCCGTGGGGGGATACTCCGCGGCGTAGGCGTTGCGGGCGGTGAGCGGGCCGAGGGCGGCTGCTGCCGCGGTCACGGCGGCACCCTGGAGCAGGCGGCGGCGCGACACTCTGGCGAGGTCCATCTGGGGCTCCCGATGCAGGCGGTGGGGCGCTTGCGCGTACATGACAGATCGATGGTGCGAGTCCATGATGAGCGGCCGGTGAATCCCTGCCAAGAGGCATCGGAACATGCCAATGGGCGCACCAAAGGCGGTAGTTGGGGCAAGCTCGTTGGTATGGACCTGGAGCTGCGGCACCTGAAGGCGATACGGGCGATCCACGACGCGGGCAGCCTCACCAAGGCGGCCACCGCCCTCGGCCTCGCCCAGCCCGCGCTGAGCGCGCAGCTCAAGCGCATCGAACGCACCCTGGGCGGGCCGCTCTTCGAGCGCGGCCGGCAGGGCGTGCAGGCCACGGCGCTCGGCGAGCTGGTGCTGCAGCGGGCCCGTATCGTGCTGCCCGCGGTGCACGGACTCCAGCAGGAGGCCGCTCAGTTCGCCCGCAGCGCAGGGGACGGCTGGCGCGCGCTGCGCATCGGCGCCGGCTACGGCGAGCCGCTCGGCGGCCTGGTCGACCGGCTCGCCGCGCTCCGCCCCGGCGTCCGCATCGCCACCCGTACGTCCTGGTCGGAGGAGGATCTCGCCGCCTCGGTCGCCGACGGCCGGCTGGACTTCGCGCTGATCGGCACCTGCGGCTCGGGCACGCCGCCCGCCGCCGACCAGATCAGCTGGCAGCCGGTGGCGGCGGATCCCGTACGGCTGATGGTGGCGGTCGGCGGCCCGCTGGATCACCCCGGACCGCTCGACCTGGCCGCGCTGGACGGCTGGGCCTGGACCGCGGTGCCCGGCGACGGCTGCCTCGCGGACTGCTTCACCGCGGCCTGCGCGCGGGCCGGCGCGGTGGCCGGTTCGCTGTACGAGACGGACGCCGCCTCCTGTGCGCACCTGGCGCGGGTCGGCCGCGCCGTGGGCCTGTGCCGGGCCACCTTCCCCGGCGCGCCGGGCGTGGCCACCCGGGAGTTGAGCGGCAACCCGCTGACCTGGCGGCATCTGCTCGGCCACCGGCCAGGAGGGGCCACCGCGGCGATCGCCCCCGTGGTGCTGGAGCTGGCCGGCGCGGCGTACGCGGAGGCGCTGCGTGCGGTCCGCCCGGACGCGGCAGCGCTGTCCTGAGGGGCCATAACACCGCGCAGAGGGAAAGCTGACATCTCCCGAAGTCCCGGCCTCCGCTTCTACGTTTCCGGTGCTCCACGCAGCAGCGCTTCCCCCATGGCAGCACCGGAACAGAACCGGGAGACCCCCTGATGCTCCTCCGACTCCGCAGCCGACGCAGAGCCTTACCAACGGTCATCGCGGCCGTCACCCTTTCGCTGGCGGGACTGCCGCATACGGCGGCCGCCGCCCCCGACACCGACGCCACCACCTCCTCACCCTCCTCCGAGGTGCTCCGCGCCATGCAGCGCGACCTGGGCCTGACGGCGGGGCAGGCCAAGGCCCGACTGGCCAACGAAGCGCGGGCGGGCGCCGATGCCGGCCGACTTCAGCTGGCCCTGGGCAAGGACTTCGCCGGCGCCTGGGTCAGCGGCGCCGAATCGGCCCGCCTGACGGTCGCCACGACGGACCGCTCCGACGCCGCCGCGATCAAGGCGCGCGGAGCGACGGCCAAGGTCGTCGACCACAGCCTGCGCGCGCTGGAAGCCACCAGGGCGAAGCTCGACAAGGCCGCTACCCGGGCCCGCACCGCCGACGCCCCCGTCTGGTACGTGGACGCCCGCACCAACACCGTCACCGTCGAGGCCGTACGCGCCGCGGCGGCACGCGAGTTCGTACGGGCGGCGAAGGCCGATCCGGCGCAGATACGTGTGGTCCGCACCTCCGAACGCCCGCGCGCGCTCTACGACATCCGCGGCGGCGACGCGTACTACATGAACGGCACCGGCCGCTGCTCGGTCGGCTTCGCGATCACCCGCGGCACCACCAACGGCTTCGCCACCGCCGGGCATTGCGGCCGCCCGGGCACCACGACCACCGGCTACAACCAGGCGGCCCAGGGCAGCTTCCAGGCCTCGGTCTTCCCCGGCCAGGACATGGCCTGGGTGGCCACCAACACCAACTGGCGCTCCACGCCGACCGTGAACGGCTCCAGCCAGCAGGTCGCCGGCTCCACCCAGGCGCCGGTCGGCTCCTCGGTGTGCCGCTCCGGCTCCACCACCGGCTGGCACTGCGGCACCATCCAGCGCCACAACACGTCGGTGACCTACCCGGAGGGCACCATCAACGGCGTGACGCAGACGACCGTCTGCGCCGAGCCGGGCGACTCCGGCGGCTCGTACATCTCGGGCAGCCAGGCGCAGGGCGTGACCTCCGGCGGCTCGGGCAACTGCCGCTCGGGCGGGACGACCTTCTACTTCCCGATCAACCCGATCCTGTCCTCGTACGGGCTGACGCTGACCACCAGCGGCTCGGGCCCGGGTGACCCGGGGCCGGGTGAGCCGGGCACCTGGTCGGCCGGGACGGTCTACAAGACCGGCGACACGGTGACCTACGGCGGTGCCTCGTACCGCTGCCTGCAGGGCCACCAGGCCCAGCCCGGCTGGGAGCCCCCGAACGTCCCGGCGCTCTGGCAGCGCGGCTGACCTTGCGGGAGCAGTAAGGGGCGGCCCTCCGGGTGGGCCGCCCCTTACTTACCTAGATGTTCAGCGTCAGCTGAGCGTCGCCAGCGCGGCGTTCAGGGTCTGCGACGGGCGCATGACCGAGGCGGCCTTGGCGTCGTCCGGCTGGTAGTAGCCGCCGATGTCGGCCGGGGAGCCCTGGACGCCGTTCAGCTCGCCGACGATCGTCGCCTCCTGCTCGGAGAGCGTCTTCGCCAGCGGGGCGAACTCGCCCGCGAGCTCGGCGTCCTTGGTCTGCTTCGCCAGCTCCTGGGCCCAGTACAGGGCGAGGTAGAAGTGGCTGCCGCGGTTGTCGATGCCGCCGACGCGGCGGGTCGGCGACTTGTTCTCGTTCAGGAACGTGGCCGTGGCCGCGTCCAGGGTGTCCGCGAGGACCTGGGCGCGGGCGTTGTCCGTGGTCTGCGCGAGGTGCTCGAAGGACACGGCCAGCGCGAGGAACTCGCCGAGCGAGTCCCAGCGCAGGTAGTTCTCCTTCACGAGCTGCTGCACGTGCTTCGGCGCGGAGCCGCCGGCGCCGGTCTCGAAGAGGCCACCGCCGTTCATCAGCGGCACCACCGACAGCATCTTGGCGCTGGTGCCCAGCTCCAGGATCGGGAAGAGGTCGGTCAGGTAGTCGCGCAGCACGTTGCCGGTGACGGAGATGGTGTTCTCGCCGCGGCGGATCCGCTCCAGGGAGAAGCGGATCGCGTCGACCGGCGCCATGACCTCGATCGTCAGGCCGGTGGTGTCGTGGTCGCGCAGGTACGCCTCGACCTTCTTGATCAGCTCCGCGTCGTGGGCGCGGGTCTGGTCCAGCCAGAACACGGCCGGGTCGCCGGTGGCGCGGGCGCGGGTGACGGCGAGCTTGACCCAGTCGCGGATCGGCGCGTCCTTGGTCTGGCACATGCGGAAGATGTCGCCCTCGGCGACCTGCTGCTCCAGGACGACATTGCCGGAGCCGTCGGTGACCTTGACGGTGCCCGCGGTCGGCGCCTCGAAGGTCTTGTCGTGGCTGCCGTACTCCTCGGCCTTCTGCGCCATCAGGCCGACGTTCGGGACCGAGCCCATGGTGGCCGGGTCGTACGCGCCATTGGCCCGGCAGTCGTCGAGGACGACCTGGTAGATGCCGGCGTACGAGGAGTCGGGCAGGACCGCGAGGGTGTCGTGCTCGCCGCCGTCCGGGCCCCACATGTGGCCGGAGGTGCGGATCATGGCCGGCATGGAGGCGTCGACGATGACGTCGGACGGCACGTGCAGGTTGGTGATGCCGCGGTCGGAGTCGACCATCGCCATCTCCGGGCCCTCGGCGAGCTCGGCGTCGAAGGAGGCCTTGATGGCGGCGCCCTCGGGGAGGGACTCGATGCCCTTGAGGATGCTGGCGAGGCCGTCGTTCGGGTTCAGGCCCGCGGCCTTGAGGGTGGCGCCGTACTCGGCGAAGGTCTTCGGGAAGAAGGCGCGGACGGCGTGGCCGAAGATGATCGGGTCGGAGACCTTCATCATCGTGGCCTTGAGGTGCAGCGAGAACAGCACGCCGTCGGCCTTGGCCTGGGCGACCTGCGCGGCGAGGAACTCGCGCAGCTGCGCCACGCGCATCACGGAGGCGTCGACGACCTCGCCGGCGAGGACCGGGACGGACTCGCGGAGGACGGTGGTGGAGCCGTCGTCACCGACGAGCTCGATCTTCAGCGCGCCGTCGGCCGGGATGACGGCGGACTTCTCGGTCGAGCGGAAGTCGTTCTCGCCCATGGTGGCGACGTTGGTCTTCGACTCCGGGGTCCAGGCGCCCATGCGGTGCGGGTGGGCCTTGGCGTAGTTCTTCACGGAGGCGGGGGCGCGGCGGTCGGAGTTGCCCTCGCGGAGGACCGGGTTGACCGCGGAGCCCTTGACCTTGTCGTAGCGCTTGCCGATCTCGCGCTCTTCGTCGGTCTTCGGCTCGTCCGGGTAGTCCGGCAGCGCGTAGCCGTGCTCGCGCAGCTCGGCGATCGCGGCCTTGAGCTGGGAGACGGAGGCCGAGATGTTCGGCAGCTTGATGATGTTCGCGCCCGGGGTCTTGGCCAGCTCGCCGAGCTCGGCGAGGGCGTCCGGGATGCGCTGGTCCTCCGAGAGGTACTCGGGGAACTGCGAGATGATCCGGCCCGCGAGGGAGATGTCGCGGGTCTCCACACTCACCCCTGCGGTGGAGGCGTAGGCCTCGATGACCGGCAGGAACGACTTCGTCGCCAGGGCCGGCGCCTCGTCGGTGTGCGTGTAGATGATGGTCGAGTCTGTCACCGGGTGCTCCGCTCCGCGTCTGCCTTCTGCAACATTTCTCGACATCAAGATATCCCAAGGGTGGGTCATACCGGAAACCCCTCCCACCCACCCGCTTAACTCGCTCCGTCCCAGCGGTAGCGCAGTTCTGGTCTGCCGACCTGGCCGTATGTGGGGGTACGGGCCGCGCGGCCGGTGTCGGCGAGGTGCTCGAGGTAGCGGCGGGCGGTGATGCGGGAGGTGCCGGTGGCTTCGCCTGCGGCGGTGGCGGTGATGCCTTCGGCGCCGGCGGCCCGCAGGGCTTCGGTTACGGCGGCGAGGGTGGGGGCCGCGAGGCCCTTGGGCAGGGCGGCGGGTGCGGGGGCGCGTAGGGCAGCGATGGCGCGGTCGACCTCGTCCTGGCCGATGGCTTCGCCGCCGGCGGCCGCGGCGCGGAAGTCCGCGTAGCGGAGGAGGCGGTCGCGGAGGGTGGGGAAGGCGAAGGGCTTCAGCACGTACTGGACGACGCCGAGGGAGACCCCCTCGCGGACGACCTGGAGGTCGCGGGCTGAGGTGACGGCGATCACGTCGGTGCGGTGGCCTGCGGCGCGGAGCTGGCGGAGGAGGGCCAGGCCGTGGCCGTCGGGGAGGTAGAGGTCGAGGAGGATGAGGTCGACGGCGGTGTCGTCGAGGCGGCGCTTCGCTTCCGCGAGGGAGTGAGCGATGGCTGTCGCCGTGAAGCCGTCGACGCGGTCGACGTAGAGCTTGTGGGCGTCTGCGGCTACGGGGTCGTCTTCGACGACTAGGACGCGGATGTCTGTCATCGGGCGCCCCGGACGGTCTCGGTGCCGGTTTCGGTGGCGTCCGCCGGTCCGGCCGTGCCCACCCGTGCCGCCCCGCGGCCCGCCTGCCCACGGCCTTGCGAAGCTTGCAACGGGAGTCGCACCGTGAACTTCGCCCCTCCCGACTCCGCCCGGTCCACCCTGGCCTCCCCGCCGTGCCTCCGCGCCACCTGTCGTACGAGGGCCAAGCCCAGCCCGCGGCCGCCCGGCCCCGCCGGCTTCGTCGTCCAGCCGCGTTCGAAGACGTCGTCCGCTGCCGCGGGGGCTATCCCGGGGCCGTTGTCCGCCACCGACACCCGCAGCTCGCCGTCAGTCGCGCGCAGCGCCACCGTCACTCGCGGCACGGCATCCGACACCGCCCTCGCCGCGTCTATCGCGTTGTCGATCAGGTTGCCCAGCACCGTCACCAAGTCCCTCGCGGGCAGCGATCGCGGGAGCACGTCGTCCTCGATCCGGCTGTCGGGGGCGAGCGACAGCTCCACGCCCTGTTCGTTCGCCTGGGCCGCCTTGCCCAGCAGCAGGGCTGCCAGGACCGGCTCCGCCACCGCCGCCGTGACCTGGTCGGTCAGGGCCTGGGCCAGTTCCAGCTCGGCCGTGGCGAACTCGACCGCCTCGTCCGCGCGGCCCAGCTCGATCAGCGAGACCACCGTGTGCAGGCGGTTCGCCGACTCGTGTGCCTGGGCGCGCAGCGCGTCCGCGAAGCCGCGTACGGAATCCAGCTCGCCCGTGAGCGCCTGCAGCTCGGTCACGTCGCGGAGCGTCACCACCGTGCCGCGCCGCTCGCCGCCCGTGACCGGCGAGGTGTTCACCACGATCACCCGGTCCCGGGTGAGGTGCAGGTCGTCCGTGCGCGGAGCGTCCGACAGCAGCGCCTCCGTGAGCGGGTCCGTCAGGCCGAGGTCGGCGACAGACCTGCCGCGCGCCGTGCCGGCCACCCCCAGCAGCTCGTGCGCCGCGTCGTTCATCAGCACCACCCGGTGGTCGGCGTCCACCAGCAGCAGCCCCTCGCGCACGGCGTGCAGCGTCGCCTGGTGGTAGTCGTGGAGCCGGCTCAGCTCCGCGGCGTTCATGCCATGCGTGTGCCGCCGCAGCCGGGCGTTGATCAGGTACGTGCCCGCGCCGCCCAGCGCCAGCGCGCCGAGCGCCACCCACAGCACGCGCAGCACGTTCTCGCGTACCTCCGCGCTGATCTGGTCGACCTTGATCCCCGCGCTCACCAGCCCGACGATCCGGCCGTCCGCGGCCCGTACCGGCGTCACCGCCCGCACCGAGCGGCCGAGGGTGCCCGTATACGTCTCGTGGAAGGTGCCGCCGCGCAGCGCCCTGGCGGTGTGGCCGCGGAAGTCCTTGCCGATCTTGTCGGGGTCGGGGTGGGTGAAGCGGGTGCCGTCCGGGGCCATGATCGTGACGAAGGCCACCCGGGTGCCGTACATCGCGTCGTCCGCGTATGGCTGCAGCACGGCGGTCGGGTCGTCGGCGTTGGTGATCGCCGGCGCGACCCCCGGGGCGGCGGCCACCGCGCGGGCGGTGTTCTCGACCTGGCGGATCGCGGCGCGCTCGGCGTCGCTGCTCGCCATGAAGTACGTGAAGACGGCCGAGCCGGCGACCACGAGCGCCACCAGCACGACCTGCATCGCGAAGAGCTGGCCGGCGAGGCTGCGGGGACGGGGGACGCGCATGCTCCCGTTTTACCTCACACGGCCGTCAGGCCCTCCCCCGCGAAGATCGCCTTTGCCGCCGCGACCTGCTCCGGGGTGGGCGTCGGGGTGTCGTGCAGGGCGTACGGCATGCCCAGCCCGTCCCACTTCGCCTCGCCGAGCTTGTGGAAGGGCAGCACGTCGACCCGCGAGACATTGCCGAGGGAGCCGGTGAAGGCGGCGAGCCGCTCGATGTTCGCCGGGTCGTCGGTGAGGCCGGGCACGAGCACGAAGCGCACCCACACCTCCTTGCCGAGGTCGGCCAGGCGGCGGGCGAAGTCGAGCGTGGGCTCCAGTTCACGCCCTGTGACCTTGCGGTACGTGGGCCGGTTCCAGGACTTGATGTCGAGCAGTACGAGGTCGACGTCGCGCAGCAGCGCGTCCGTGGCGCGGGCGCCCAGGTAGCCGGAGGTGTCCAGGGCCGTGTGATAGCCGAGCTCGTGCTTGAAGCGGTGGAAGAGCTCGCCCGCGAAGACCGGCTGCAGCAGCGGCTCGCCGCCGCTGATGGTGGCGCCGCCGCCCGCGGCCCTGATGAAGGTCGCGTACTTGGCGGCCTCGCCGACGATCTCGTCCGCGGTGACCCGGCGCCCGTTGCGCATCCGCATGGTGTCCGGGTTCTGGCAGTACAGGCACTGCAGCGGGCAGCCGGACAGGAAGGTCACGAAGCGGCTGCCGGGGCCGTCGACCCCGGTGGACAGGTCCCAGGAGTGCACGGTCCCGGTGACCGGGCGGCTCTCACGGTGGAGAGCCGCCCCGGCCGCGGTGACCGCGCCGCCGGCGTACGCCATCACAGCGCCCCGTGGAAGGTCCGGTTGATCACGTCGAGCTGCTGCTCGCGGGTCAGCCGGACGAAGTTCACCGCGTAGCCGGAGACCCGGATGGTGAGCTGCGGGTAGTTCTCCGGGTGTGCCATGGCGTCCTCGAGGGTCGCCTTGTTGAGGACGTTGACGTTCATGTGGAATCCGCCGCTGCGCATGTAGCCGTCCAGCACGCCGGAGAGGTTGCGGATCCGGTCCGCCGGCGTGCGCCCGAGCGCGTCCGGCGTCACCGTGTTCGTCAGCGAGATGCCGTCCTCCGCGTCGTCGTACGGCAGCTTCGCCACCGACAGCGCGGAGGCGATGTAGCCGTGCTGGTCGCGGCCGTTCATCGGGTTGGCGCCCGGGGCGAACGGCTCGCCGGCACGGCGGCCGTCCGGAGTGTTGCCGGTCTTCTTGCCGTAGACGACATTCGAGGTGATCGTCAGGATCGACTGGGTGTGCACCGCGTCGCGGTACGTCGGGTACTTGCGCAGCTTCTCCATGAAGTCGTGCACGATCTGCACGGCCAGCTGGTCGGCGCGCTCGTCGTTGTTGCCGTACGCCGGATAGTCGCCCTCGATCTCGAAGTCGACCGCGAGGCCGGTCTCGTCGCGTACCGGACGCACCTTCGCGTACTTGATCGCCGAGAGGGAGTCGGCGGCCACGGACAGGCCCGCCGCGCCGAAGGCCATGGTGCGCAGCGGCGCGTAGTCGTGCAGCGCCATTTCGATGCGCTCGTAGGAGTACTTGTCGTGCATGTAGTGGATGACGTTCATGGAGTGCACGTATGTCTTGGCCAGCCAGTCCAGCAGCTGGTCGTACCGTGCGGCCACGGTCTCGTAGTCGAGCACCTCGTCGGTGATCGGCGCAAAGCCCTCGGCGACGACCTCGCCGGTCTTCTCGTCGCGGCCGCCGTTGATGGCGTACAGCAGCGCCTTGGCGACGTTGACGCGGGCGCCGAAGAACTGCATCTGCTTGCCGGTCGCCGACGGGGAGACGCAGCACGCGATGGCGGTGTCGTCGCCGTACTTGGGCCGCATCAGCTCGTCCGACTCGAACTGCAGCGCCGAGGTGTCGATCGCCACCTTCGCGGCGAAGTCCTTGAAGCCCTGGGGCAACCGCTCCGACCAGAAGACCGTCAGGTTCGGCTCCGGGGCCGGGCCGAGGTTGTAGAGGGTCTGCAGGAAGCGGAAGGAGGAGCGGGTGACCAGCGGGCGGCCGTCCTCGCCGATGCCGCCGATGGACTCGGTCACCCAGGTCGGGTCGCCGGAGAAGCCCTGGTTGAAGTCGTGGGTGCGCAGGAAGCGGACGATGCGCAGCTTGATCACGAAGTCGTCGATCAGCTCCTGTGCCTGCTCCTCGGTCAGCAGGCCGTCCTTGATGTCCCGCTGCAGGTAGATGTCGAGGAAGGTGGAGGTGCGGCCCAGCGACATCGCGGCGCCGTTCTGCTCCTTCACGGCGGCGAGGTAGGCGAAGTACGTCCACTGGATCGCCTCGCGGCCGGTGGTGGCGGGCCCTGAGATGTCGTAGCCGTACGCGGCCGCCATCGTCCTCAGCTCGCGCAGCGCCTTGATCTGCTCGGCGAGCTCCTCGCGGTCGCGGATGTTGGCGTCGGTCGGCCAGTGCTCGCCGACGGCCGCCCGCTCCGCCTCCTTGGCCGCGATCAGCCGGTCGACGCCGTAAAGAGCGACGCGCCGGTAGTCGCCGATGATGCGGCCGCGGCCGTACGCGTCGGGCAGGCCGGTGATGACGCCGGAGGTGCGGCAGGCGCGGATCTCGGGGGTGTACGCGTCGAAGGTGCCGTCGTTGTGGGTCTTGCGGAGCTTGGTGTAGATCTCCTTGATCTGCGGGTCGGGCTCGTAGCCGTAGTCGCGCAGGGAGGATTCGACCATCCGCCAGCCGCCGTTGGGCATGATGGCGCGCTTCAGCGGCGCGTCGGTCTGCAGGCCGACGATGAGGTCGAGGTCCTCGTCGATGTAGCCGGGGCCGAAGGCGTCGATGCGGGACGGGGTGTGCACGTCCACGTCGTGGATGCCGCGCTCGTTCTCCACCGGGAACATCGCCATCAGCCGCTGCCAGACGGCCTGCGTGCGGATGGTGGGCCCGGCGAGGAAGGTGTCGTCGCCCTCGTACGGGGTGTAGTTCTGCTGGATGAAGTCGCGGACGTCGACCGCGTCGCGCCAGAGGCCGCCCTTGAAGCCGTCCCAGGCGCCGGTGGTCTGCCGCTCAACGGGGGTGGTGGTCATGTCGGTCACGCTTCCTTCTCGGTGCCGTAGTAGGCCTGCTTTATGAGGGCTTCGATGTCGCCGAGCATCGGCATCCGCGGGTTGGCGGGGGCGCACTGGTCGGCGTAGGCGTTGCGGATCTGCTGCGGGAGGGCGGCGAGGAACTCCTGCTCGTCGACGCCGGCTTCGGCGAATGAGGCGGGGATGCCGCACTTGGCGCGCAGCTCCTCGACGGCCTTCGCGTACGACTCCACGCCTTCCGCGGGCGTCTCGGCGGGCAGGCCGAGGGTCTGGGCGATCTGCTGCAGCCGCTCGGCGGCCTGGTAGGTCTCGGCCTTCGGCCACGGGGTGGCCTTGCCGGTGACGGTGCCGTTGTGGCGGATCACGTGCGGGAGGAGGAGCGCGTTCGTACGGCCGTGGGCGACCTTGAAGGTGTTGCCCAGGGTGTGCGCCATGGCGTGGACGAGGCCGAGGAAGGAGTTGGCGAAGGCCATGCCGGCGACGGTCGAGGCGTTGTGCATCTTTTCGCGCGCCTCAGGGTCGTTGGCACCGTCGGTGACGCAGCGCTCCAGGTTGCCGAAGATCAGCTTGATGGCCTGGAGGCAGAGGCCGTCCGTGTAGTCGCTGGCGTAGACCGAGAGATACGCCTCCGTGGCGTGGGTCAGCGCGTCGAAGCCGGAGTCGGCGGTGACGTGCGGCGGCAGCGTCCTGGTGAGCACCGGGTCGACGATGGCGACGTCCGGGGTGAGCGCGTAGTCGGCGAGGGGGTACTTCTGGGCGGCCGCCGGGTCGGAGATCACCGCGAAGGGCGTGACCTCGGAGCCGGTGCCGCTCGTCGTGGGGATCGCGACGAGCTGCGCCTTCTCCCCCAGCTTCGGGAAGGTGTACGTCCGCTTGCGGATGTCGAAGAACTTCTCCTTCGTGTCCGCGAACGCCACCTCCGGGTGCTCGTACAGCAGCCACATCACCTTCGCGGCGTCCAGCGGCGACCCGCCGCCGAGCGCGATGATCGTGTCCGGCTGGAAGTCCCGCATCCGGGCGGCGCCGGCCTCGACGGTGGCGAGCTCCGGGTTGGGCTCGATGTCGTCGATGACCTGGAGGCTGACGGGCTGCTCGCGGTGGCCGAGGATCTCGGTGACCTTACGGAGCACGCCGAGCTCGCCCATCGTCCTGTCGGTGACGACGGTGACCTTCCGCATGCCGTCCATCTCGCCGAGGTAGCGGATCGAGTTGCGCTCGAAGTAGATCTTCGGCGGGACCTTGAACCACTGCATGTTGGTGTTGCGGCGGCCGACCCGCTTGATGTTGAGCAGGTTCACCGCGGAGACGTTGTTCGAGACGGAGTTGCGCCCGTACGAGCCGCAGCCCAGGGTCAGCGAGGGCAGGAAAGCGTTGTAGACGTCGCCGATGCCGCCGAAGGTGCTCGGCGCGTTGGCGATGACGCGGATCGCCTTGACCCGCTTTCCGAACTCCTCGGCGAGCTCCTCGTCCTCGGTGTGGATGGCGGCGGAGTGGCCGAGCCCGTCGAACTCCACCATCTGCTCGGCGAGCTTCATGCCGTGCTCGGTGTCGGCGGCCTCCAGCACGGCCAGCACCGGGGAGAGCTTCTCGCGGGTCAGCGGCTCGGCAGGGCCGACCGAGTCGACCTGGGCGGCGAGCACGAGGGTGTCGCCGGGGACGGTGAAGCCGGCCTGCTCGGCGATCCAGGGGGCGGGCCTGCCGACGACGGCGGCGTTCAGCTTGCCGCCGGGGAAGACGTACTCCTCCAGGAGCACCTTCTCCTCGACCGTCACGAAGTACGTCTGCAGCCGGCGCATCTCGGCGATGCCGCGGTCGTAGACCTCGGTGTCGAGGATGACCGCCTGCTCGGAGGCGCAGATCATGCCGTGGTCGAAGGCCTTGGAGAGCACCACGTCGTGGATGGCGCGCTCCAGCTTGGCGGTCTTGGTGATGTACGCGGGTACGTTCCCCGCGCCGACGCCGAGGGCGGGCTTGCCGCAGGAGTAGGCGGCCTTGACCATCGCGTTGCCGCCGGTGGCGAGGATGACGGCGACGCCGTCGTGGTTCATCAGCGCGCCGGTCGCCTCGACCGAGGGCTGCTCGATCCACTGCACGCAGTGCGCGGGGGCGCCGGCGTCGATGGCGGCGTCGCGGACGATGCGGGCGGCTTCGGCGCTGGCGCGCTGGGCGGAGGGGTGGAAGGCGAAGACGATCGGGTTGCGGGTCTTCAGGGCGATGAGCGCCTTGAAGACGGTCGTCGAGGTGGGGTTGGTGACCGGGGTCAGGGCGGCGACGACGCCGACCGGCTCGGCGATCTCCGTAATGCCGTTCAGCTCGTCGCGGCCGATGACGCCGACGGTCTTCAGGCCGCGGAGCGAGTTGGAGACGTGCTCGCAGGCGAAGAGGTTCTTCACGGCCTTGTCCTCGAAGAGGCCGCGGCCGGTCTCCTCGACGGCCAGCTCGGCGAGGTCGCCGTGGGCGCTGAGGGCGGCGAGCGAGGCCTGGCCGACTATTCGGTCGACGGCCTCCTGGCTGAGCGAGTCGAAGTCCCGCAGGGCCTTTCCGGCCGCCTCGACGAGGGCATCTACGTGAGTTTCCGCTGCCGTGACCACGGGGCCACCTCCAGAGTTCGTGAAAACTTTCACAAGCTCATCGTAGCAGGTAATTCGGACATATCCATGGCGAGGTGGGGATTGCGCCTCAGATCGGCAGGTACAGGGAGGTTCTCCACCCTCTGATTACAGGTGCTTACTGAGCGGCAGCGGGGGCCGTAAGGCCCGCCACGTACCCCAGCAGGCCCCACACCACCGCCGCGACCAGCAGCCACACCACCGCGACCACCGGCAGGGCGCCGCCGAAGAAGCCGATCGCCAGCGCCAGCGCCAGCGGCGGCAGCAGGTGGCCGACGAGGCCGCTCCAGCGGACGGGCGTCTGCGACAGGTGCCGCGACGCGATTGCCGCGACCGCGGCGATGACGACGTAGGTGGCGAAGCTCGCGGCCAGCACCCAGCGGATGTTGTCCGGCAGCTCGCCGTGGCGGTGCTCCATTGACGCGCCGAGGCCGGCGGCGAGGGCGGTCAGGGCGCCGTTGGTGATGCAGTGCAGGAGCAGCACGAGACGCGGCTCGACGGCGGACTCGCGCAGGTTGGGCACGCCGCCGTAGCCGCGCACGAGGGACAGCTGCCAGATCGATACGAGGAGCAGGAAGCCGCCGAGCGCGAGCGCCCGCAGCGTGTGGTCCCAGCCGGCGCCGGAGCCGACGGCGACGAGCTGGGCGACGCTCTCGCCGAGCACGATGATGGTGAACAGCCCGAGCCGCTCGCCCAGATGGACCGGGTCGAGGTGGGCGACCTGGAAGTTCATCCGTCCGTCGTCCACCACACCGCGCTTCTCGGCGCGCTGCTGCGCCAGCTCGCGGCGGGCGTCGACATTCTCCTGGAAGCGGCGGGCGGAGAAGCTGAGCGTGGCCCACAGATCGATGGCCAGGCCGGCGGCCCAGAGCCAGTAGCGCGCCTGCCCGTCCACCCAGATGGACACGATCCAGGGCGTGACGCCCGCGGTGAACTGCGCGACGGGCCAGTCCATGACCACCTCGCGCCGGCCGCGCCAGGTCCGGCTCGCGACGGTGCGCAGCACCACGTACGTGACCGCGAAAACCTGCAGATGCTCGCCCTCGTGCACCCCCGCCACGGACGCGGCCAGCACGGCCATGCCGAGCATCCCGATCAGCATGGTGCGGGTGTGCGCCTTGTCGCCGGCGACGTTGCCGTAAACCGTGAAGCACATCCAGATCGTCCAGAAGGCGAGGTACAGCAGGACGAACAGCCCGAAGTCGGCGAACGACGGCTCGCCGTGCAGCAGGTGCGCCAGCTGCGCCGTGCCCGCCACGACGATCAGGTCGAAGAAGAGTTCCAGCCAGGAGGCGTGGCGCTCCTCGGCGGTGGTCTGCTGGGGCCGCTCCCCGCTCTGCACATCCGACACATAGGCACCATAAGGGACGTCCGAATCGGGACATTCCCGAGCCACGCTGCTGGTTCTACGTTGCCCCCAAGTGACCCAGGGGGTGGAGTCCATGGCGCAGACCCACGAGTGGATGTTCTACGAGGTCATGTGGCGGACCTGGGCGGGGCGGCACCCGTATCCCGTGCCCTGGTGGCTGCAGCAGGCCTTCCGGCGCTGGAGCGACGACTTCGACGGCGGGCTCTTCGAGTCCAAGGAGGCGGCGCTCGCCTCCAACGCCCTGTACCGCTACTGGCACATGACCGGCGTGAAGGACCACCGCCAGGAGGCGCTCATCGGCCAGGCGGGCGAGGTGGAGCCGGTCTACGACACGTACGCCCTGGTGCACTTCCTCTACGAGCCGGGGACCGGGCTGCTGCAGCTGCCGCAGCTCGGCGGCGAGGTGACCCAGGAGATGGCGGACGGGGATCTGCCGGTGGTGGTGACCACCTATCGGTCGCCGTCCGGTGTGGAGGTCGTACGGCGCACGCTCGGCACCACTGTCGGCGAGCGGCAGCGGGCGCTGGTGCTCGACCGGCTCGCGGTGCGCTCGGCTGACGGCGAGGCGCACGAGGGGTGGCTGTGCGCCGGGGTGGTGCCCGCGGGGCCGAGCGGCTTCCAGCGGCACGACCGCGCCGGGAACACGGTCGCCGACCGGCGGCTGACCTTCCTTCGCTGGCTGCCGGAGGAGCAGCGGGTGGAGGCGAATACGGGCATGGGCCCGTGCTTCGACACCGCGCCCGAGTACGCCGGGGTGTACGGCAACCCGGACGGCAGCTTCGACCCGGATACGTACCTGGTCCGCAATCCTTTCCACGACCTGGCGAACGGCGGCAAGCTGAACGCCGTCCAGGGCGCCACCGACCACATCGCCGGGCTGTGCTCGGCGGTCTTCGCCTGGCCGTACCAGATCGACCGGCGGGACCGGAGTGCCTTCACCCTGGACATGCGGCTGCCGGTCGACGACTTCCGCGGGCCGGGCGATCTGGCCGAGCTCCGTTCCGTGCCGGCCGATGACCTGGAGGCGGCCAACCGGGCCTTCTGGGAGGGCAAGCTGCGGCGGGACGGCACGGCCTTCTCGCTGCCGGCGCCGGTGGCGCATCTGCCGGAGCTGTTCCGGCGCAGCCGCGCCCAGTTGCTGATCCTGTCCGACGGCGGGCAGATCCATCCGGGGCCGACGGTGTACGACTCGTTCTGGATCCGCGACTCGTCCGTGGAGGCCACCGCCTGCGCGCTGGCCGGGGACACAGGGCTGGCCGAGCGGCAGCTGGGCACGCATCACCGGGACGCCTTCAACCTGGGGCGCGGGCGGATCGGGCCGTGTGCGGAGTACGGCTTCTTCGGGCGGGAGCACGAGCGCAACGACCGGGAGTGGGACGCCAACGGCGAGGCGCTCTGGGCCATCGGCCGCTTCGACCGCATCAGCGGTCCGGGGGCGGCGTTCGGCATGCGGCTGTTCACCCCGTACGTCCTGGACGGCGGCCGCTGGCTGCGCGACAACCGGGACGGGAACGGCCTGCTGCACAGCGGCTGGAGCGCGGAACACCTCGGCGAGGCCGACAAGCCACACTACTGGGACGACCTGTGGGGCCTGGCCGGGCTGTACGAGGCGGCGCGGCTGGCGGAGCGGATCGGGGCGGGCCAGGAGGCGGCGGAGCTGTGGGCGGCCTTCGACGACCTGAAGCGGGCGACGGCGGCGTCGATCCGGTGGGTGCTGGGCGAGCAGCGGCGGGGCGGCGAGTGGCAGACGTACATCCCGACCGGGCCCGCGGATGTGGGACGGTTGGACTCGACGATGATCGGCGCGATCGCGTACTTCCACCCGACGCGGCTGTACATGGGCGCGAAGCTGGGCGCGGACCTGGACCTGGCCTTCCGGCACACCCTCGACACGATCTGGGCGCACTTCGTCACCGGCGGCTTCCGGCACGACGCCGCGTGGAACGCCTACGCGCCGTACCTGGGGCAGCAGTTGGCGCACGCGCTGCTGCTCGCCGGGGAGGTGGAGAAGGCGGACCGGCTGCTGGCGTGGACGGTCGCAGAGGGCAGCGCGACCGTCAGCCGCGGTGACGGCGCGGCCGAGCGGTGGCAGGCGACGCTCGGCGCCTGGAACGAGCAGCATGCGTATCCGATCGCCTCGGACTTCCGCGAAGTGCCGGGCCGACCCTGGTACATGGGCGACATGCCGCACGGCTGGGCGGCCGCGGAAAGTCTGCTGCTGCTGCGCGACATTCTCTTCTTCGAGGCGGACGAGGACGCGGACCCGCACCTGTACGTGGCCCCGGGCGTGCGCCCGCACTGGGTTCCGGACGGCACCGCGGTCACCCTCTCCCCCGCGCCGACCGTCTTCGGCTCGCCCTTCCGGTACGAGCTGGCGCACGACGCGGCGGCGCGGCGGGTGACGATCGGGATCGCGGAGGCGCCGGCGCGCGTCCGCTTCGTGTACCCATGCCGGTTCGGCCCGGTACGGGCGGCGTGGGCGGACGGGGAGCCGCTGGCGCTGACCGGCGATGACGTGCAGGCGCCCGCGGGCACGGTGCGGCTGGAGGTGGAGTACGCGTAGGCGGCCCCTCAGCCGCCCGCGAGCGGGACGAGCCGGATGAAGACGAGGTCGTGTACTTCGGTGAGGTCCACGACCTCGTCCAGCTCCTCCACTTGGCGCTCCCCCGCCAGCACGAAGAAGCCGTTGGCCAGGAAGGCGTGTTCGGCTATCTCCGCCTGCCGCTCCCAGCCGCCCATCGGATGTGCGTTGTGCCGGGCGACCTCCTCGCGGACCCGGAGGCGGATCAGCTCCCGTACCGTCATCCGGTCCGGCAGCCCGGGCGCCTCCCAGGCCTCGGCCACCGGCCGGCCCGTCGCGGTCTCGTCCCTGAAGGTCACGGTGGGCATCAGGCGCCTCCCTTGATCTGGGCGAGGATCGTGTCGTCGGTGATGTCGGTGTCGGCGGCGAGCAGGAAGGCCTTGCTGAGGATCAGCGAGAGCCGGTCGTCCTCGAAGGGCAGGAAGATCCGGCCGGCGTCCCCCTTCTTGGTGCGGCGCTCCGGGACGACGCAGAGGTAGGCGTCGTCCGGCTCCATCAGGATGTTGCCCGAGCCCAGATGGATTTTGTACGTACGCAGGTCGCCGCGGACCCGCAGGAAGCGGCCGTCCAGCGAGCAGCGGTCGGCGATCCGCAGCCGCGGCAGCAGGCGCTCGAGCGCGGCACGCCGCGCCTCGGCGTTCTCGGTCAGCTCGCCGAACCGCGCCCGCTCCCAATAGGCGCGCTCCGGGCCCTGGTCGGTCCACTCGGGGTCGGCGGCGATCGAGGTCACGCCGACGAACAGGTCCACATCGCGCATCGACTCGGAGAACACCAGCGGCGGCACGTCCGCCAGCGGCACCTCGCGCAGGCCCGCGTCCGTGCGCCGCCGGTAGCGGACCTGGTCGGTGGACGCGAGCTCATGGCCGTCCTCCCAGCCCGCCAGGCCGTGGCGGAAACGCACCTGCCACGCGCCGCCGGCCAGCGCCCGCACCGCCTCGTCGGACCCGCCGCTGTCCCATGGGCCCAGCCTGCCGCTCCGCCAGCCGCGGGCGCGGAAGAGGGCGAACATCCGGTGATAGTGGACGAGGTGGGCGGCGAAGCGGTTGGAATAGCTCCCGGTCTCCTCCTCGGCGCGGGTGAGGCGGTAGATCTCCCGGAAGGCCTGCTTGAACGGCTGCCGGATGCGCCGCTCGACGAGCAGATCGCGCCAGGCCCGTACGGTGCCGGGATCGGAGCGGATCGGGTGCCACAGCCGTACCGGAGCCTCGTCCGGCGCGTCGGGCAGCTCACCGGCCGCCGGCAGGACGGCCTGCCACTGCCCTGGGCCGACCTCGACCTCCCAGATCAGCCGGCCCACCACCGCCCTGGCCAGCGGATGGGCGGCGAGCTCGGCCCGCCACCAGCCGTACGGGTGCGTGGCGTCGGCGGTGAAGCCGCCCTCCAGCGCACGGGCGAGGGTGCCGAGCTGGATGTCGACCCGTTTCGCCAGCTCGCGTGCCTCCTTGACCAGTCCGGGGTCCTCGCGGCGCAGGGCCGCGGGCGCGCCGCTCACGGTCCGGCCCTCCTTCTCCCAGGTCAGGACGGCGGTCTCGGCGACCGTGAGGACGGCGGCGCAGCCGGCCGCCTCCCGGCGCAGGACGCCGTCGTCCCTGAACCCGAGTCTCGGCAGCCGCAGCGCCACCTCCGTCCGCTCAGCGAGGGCGGCGTCGACGTGCTTGAGCATCTTGTCGAGCTGCTTGGGCACGCCCGCATGCCGGACCGCCTTGCGCACCGAGCGGATGCCGGTCACCAGCTCCGGGGTCGGGAAGTCCTGCGCGGCGCGGACCAGTTCGTACAGCAGCGCCTGCGACGGAAGGGTCTTGGCGGCCGTGGGCGCGACGGATATGGCGGGCAGCAGCCGGTCGAACAGCTCCGGCAGCCAAGGCGCGTCGCCATGCAGCGCCAGGCGCGCGGCATGCCCGAGCGCGGTGACCTCAGGCGTGGTGAAGGCCTTGTCCGCGCGATACGGGGTCGTGCCCGCCTGGATGGCCTGGGCCCGGTCGGCGGCGCTGTCGAGGGCACGACGGGCGAAGGCGGCATACGCGGGCACGGCGGCCAGCCGCTCCCACAGGTCGGGTACGGGCGGCGGTGCCGTGAAGCTGGAGTCGCCCTCGGCATCGGCCACCAGCGCCGCTTCCGCCGGCACGAGACCGGCGAGCACCCGGAACTCGTCCACGGCGATGGCGCCCGCATTACGGGACAGCCGCTCCATGACGGCGTCCCGCGCGTCCGGGCCGGCAAGACCGGCCACGCAAAGGAGCGCATACGGATGGTCAGGGCGCTCCTCACCCAGAAGAAAGCCGACCAACTTGCCGGCCTGGGCGGCCAGCTCGGGCACCGGACCCGTGCAGCGGACCAGCGCGCCGGCGCCGAGGGTCAGGTCCGCGAACTCACGCTCGGGCAGCTGCGCGACCAGGGCGTCGAACATGTCCCGGCAGGCGTCTGGCGTATAGCGCGGCTGCCGTTCCTTCCCCGCGTCCTCCAGGGCGAACCGCACCATCATCGCCGGATGGGGCGCCGAGCGGCCGCTCCGGTACGCCGCCGGGAGCAGGCTGCCGAGCGCCTCGTCGGAGAGCCGCGCCACGTCATAGCTGTTGGGGTCGACCTCGAAGCCGGGCTCGGTGAGCGCCCGCAGCAGCCGCTCGGCGAGATCCATCGCGCGCCCCTCCCTGTCGACGAAAGCCATGCCGAGATCGTCGCAGACGGCACTGACATCCCGGCTCCAGCCAGCGAATCGCGGCCCGCGGTCCGCGTCATTGGTTCGTCCGGCCCACCTGAGGTCCTGCGGATGTCAGTGGTGTCCGCGAGGATGGGTCGCATGCTGCTCGATGACGTGGCCAGGACCTCGCGGGACGTCGCGGCGACCTCGTCGCGTACGGAGAAGACCGCGCTGCTCGCGGAGCTGTTCCGGAAGACCGAGCCGGAGACGGCGCCGCTGGTCGTCATGTATCTGGCGGGGCGGCTGCCGCAGCGGAAGATCGGGGTGGGGTGGGCCGCGCTGCGGGAGCCGGTGCCGCCGGCTGCCAGCGCCACGATCACCGTCACCGGGCTGCACAAGGCCTTCGACCGTATCGCCGCCGTCGCCGGGAAGGGAGCGCAGGCCGAGCGGAAGCGGCTGGTGGCCGAGCTGATGGGGGCGGCCACCGCCGAGGAGCAGGAGTTTCTGCTGCGGCTGCTCGGCGGGGAGCTGCGGCAGGGGGCGCTGGACGCGTTCGCCGTCGAGGGGCTCGCCGCGGCGGCCGGGGCCGAGGCCGCCGATGTGCGGCGGGCGGTGATGCTCGCGGGGTCGCTGGGCGCCGTCGCGCGGGAGGTGCTGGCGCGCGGGCCGGAGGCGCTGAGTGAGTTCCGGCTCGGCGTGGGCAAGCCGATTCTGCCCATGCTCGCCACGACCGCCAAGGACGTCGACGAGGCGATCGACAAGCTCGGCCCGTGTGCCGTGGAGGAGAAGCTGGACGGCATCCGCGTGCAGGTGCACAAGGACGGCGACAGCGTCGGCATCTACACCCGTACGCTCGATGAGATCACCGACCGGCTGCCCGAGGTCGTGGCGGCCGCCCGCGAGCTGACGGCCGCTCAGGCGGTGCTCGACGGTGAAGTGATCGGATTCGGCGAGGACGGCGCGCCGCGGCCCTTCCAGGAGGTCGCGAGCCGCGTCGGCTCCCGGGTGGACGTGGCCGCCGCGCGGGCCACGCTGCCGGTGGCGCCGGTCTTCTTCGATCTGCTCTTCGTCGACGGCCGCGACCTCCTCGACGCGCCGGTGCGCGAGCGGCATGCCGAGCTGGCGCGGATCACGCCGGAGCCGCGCAGGGTGCGCCGCGTCGAGGTGGCCGATCCGGCGGACGACAAGGCGCGGGCTGCCGCCCGCGAGTTCGCCGAGGCCACCCTCGCGCGCGGCCACGAGGGCGTGGTGCTCAAGGCCCTCGACTCGGCGTACAGCGCGGGACGCCGCGGCGCCGCCTGGGTGAAGGTCAAGCCGGTGCACACCCTCGACCTGGTGGTGCTGGCCTGCGAGTGGGGGCACGGGCGGCGTACGGGCAAGCTGTCGAATCTGCACCTGGGCGCGCGGCGCGCGGACGGCTCGTTCGCCATGCTGGGCAAGACCTTCAAGGGTCTTACGGACAAGATGCTCGCCTGGCAGACCGAGCGGCTGCAGGAGCTCAAGGAGAGCGACGACGGCTGGGTGGTGCGGGTACGCCCGGAATTGGTGGTGGAGATCGCCTTCGACGGTGTGCAACGCTCCCCTCGGTATCCGGAGGGCGTCACGCTGCGCTTCGCCCGCGTGGTGCGCTACCGCGAGGACAAGCCCGCCACCGAGGCGGACACGGTCGAGACGGTGCTGGCGCTGCAGCACGATGCGGCTCCGCCGCCGTCCGGTGCCGGAGAATCCCCGGGGGCTCCGCCCCCGGACCCCGCTTGAGCAAGCATGGCCAGGAGACCGGCCAGCATCGGATCGTGATGGCACCGGCAGCACTCCAAGAGGGGGAGTACGAGGATGGCGTTGACCGAGCAGACGGCCGTGCGGGCCCGCCAGGAAGCGGCCCGGCTCACCGCCGAAGGTGTCCGCGGCACGGCGGTGACCTGGGTCGACAATGCGGGCATCGCTCGGGTGAAGGGCGTGCCGATCGGGCGGCTTGCGCAGGCGGCGCAGCGCGGCCTCGGGATGTCCCCGGTCTTCGACGTCTTCGCCGTGGACGACTCCATCACCACCAGTCGCTACATCGGCGGTCCGGACGGCGACCTGCGGCTGATCCCCGACCTCGACCGGCTCACCGTCCTCGCCGCGCAGCCCGGCTGGGCCTGGGCGCCCGCCGACCGGTACGACCAGCAGGGCCGCCCGCACCCCGCCTGCCAGCGGCAGTTCGCCCGCCGGATGACGGAACAGGCCGCGGCGGAGGGGCTCCAGCTGCGCATGGGCTTCGAGACGGAGTGGGTGGCGGTGCGGGCCGAGAGCGCCGCCGAGCTGAGCTACCCGACCACCGCCCCCGCGTACGGCATGGGCCGCCTGGTCGACGCCTCCGCCTACCTCGACGGCATCCTCGCCGCGCTGCACGCCCAGGGCGTCGAGGTGCTGCAGATCCACCCGGAGTACGCGGCGGGCCAGTTCGAGGTCTCCGTCGCCCCCGCCGACCCGGTCGGCGCCGCCGACCTGGCCGTGCTCGTACGGCACACCATCCGCGCGGTCTCGGCCCAGCACGGCCTGGCCGCGCTCTTCGGCCCGGCCGTCGAGGCGGGCGGTGTCGGCAATGGCGGGCATCTGCATCTGAGCCTGTGGGAGGGCGACCGCAATCTGTGCCGCGGCGGCGACGGCCCGCAGGGCATGGCGGGCGTCAGCGAGGCGTTCCTGGCCGGGGTGCTGGCCGAGCTGCCGGCGCTGCTCGCGATCGGCGCCCCCTCCCCCGCGAGCTATCTGCGCCTCACGCCGTCGCACTGGGCGGGGGTGTATCAGTGCTGGGGCGTGGAGAACCGGGAGGCGGCGATCCGCTTCATCACCGGCGCTCCCGACGACCCGGAGGCGGCGAATGCCGAGGTGAAGTGCGTCGACCAGGCCGCGAATCCGTACCTGCTGGCGGGCGCAGTGATCGCGGCGGGCCTCGACGGCGTGGCCCAGCGCCGCACCCTCCCGCCGCCGGTCGCGGGCGACCCGGTGCACGACGGCCGCGAGCCGCGGCTGCCGACTTCGCTGCCGCAGTCGCTGGAGCATTTCCTGGGCTCGGAGGTGCTGCGCAAGGCCCTGGGCGACCCGCTCTTCGAGTCGATCGCGGCGGTACGGAAGGCGGAGTCCGAGCTCTTCGCCGACGCCGACCCCGCCGCCATCGCGGCCGCCACGCGCGGGCGTTACTGACCGCCATGGACCTTCAGCTGCCCCCGCTCGTGGACCACCACTGCCACGGCGTCCTGCGCACGGGCCCGGAACCGCCCGCCTTCGAACGCTATCTGACGGAGTCGGCGGCCCCGGCCGCCCCCGGCACCAGCTACTTCGACAGCCAGCTCGGCTTCGCCGTCCGCCGCTGGTGCCCACCCCTGCTGGACCTGGAGCCGCACTGCCCGCCGGAGGTCTACCTGGCCCGCCGCAGCGAGCTGGGCAGCGAGGAGGCCACGCGAAGGCTCCTGCAGGGCGCGGGCATCGGGGCGTACGCGGTCGACACCGGTCTGCCGGGCGACCTGACGGACCCGGGCGAGCTGGTGGAGCTCGCCGGGGGCACGGCCACGGCGCACGAGATCGTGCGCCTGGAGACCCTCGCCGAAAGCCTGGCGTCGAAGGCGGACTCGCCCGCGGACCTCCTGGACGCCATCGACGCGGCAGTGGCGGACGCCACCCGTACCGCCACCGGTTTCAAATCCATCGCCGCCTATCGCCACGGCCTCGACTTCGACCCGGCACCACCGGCCCGCGAGGAGGCGGAGCGCGCCGCGACCCGCTGGCTGGCAGCAGGCGCCGGCAGGCTGGACGACCCGGTCCTCATCCGCCACCTCCTCTGGTCAGCGATCCGCACCGGCCGCCCCCTCCAGCTACACACCGGCTTCGGCGACACAGACCTGAAGCTGCACCGCGCCGACCCCCTCCTCCTGACGGACTTCCTGCACGCCACCGCCCCACTCGGCACCCCGGTAGTCCTCCTGCACGGCTACCCCTACCACCGCCACGCCGCCTACCTCTCCGCCGTCTTCCCCCACGCCCACGCCGACGTAGGCCTGGCCCTCTCCCACACCGGCACCCGCGCGGAAGCAGTCCTGGCGGAAACCCTGGAACTGGCCCCCTTCGGCAAACTCCTCTTCTCCACCGACGCCTACGCCCTCCCGGAGCTGTACGTAACCGGCGCCCAACTCTTCCGCGAAGCCCTGACCCGCCTCCTCACCCGCTGGACAGCCGACGGCTCCTGGTCGGAGCCGGACGCCCACCGGGTGGCGACGCTGCTGGCAGCGGACAATGCCCGACGGGTGTACGGGCTGGCATAGGCGTTGCGCCCGCCCGGCCGGTCCTTTGCCTCAAGGATGCGGCAGTCGTAGCCGGCCTTGCCCAGCTCGTACGCGGCGGCCGGTACCCCTCCGCGCGGGCGCCGAGTAGAGCAAGCCGGCGCCGCCGGCCGCGCCGACGGACCTCAGGAAGTTGCGGCGGGATGCGTCAGCGGTCATACGTCCTCCTCCTCACCGTGGTGCGACCCCGGCCCGGGGATGGGGCCGGGGTCGCATGATCGGTTCGGAGCTGAGCCTCCGTCAGGAGTGTTTCGGTGCTATGCCAGTGACGTATCTGCCGCATGAGAGCTGCGGGCGTCGCGGTCGCCGCGCGTAACCCGACCGTGCAGCAGCAGGCCGACGCCGATCAGCCACAGCGGTGTGGCGTAGTAGACGCCGATGCCGGTCGGGCCGGTGAGGCTGAGGACGCCGAGGGCGGCGGTGACGTACGCGAGCCAGCGCGGCAGCACCGCCGTGCGCAGCCCGCCGAGCCCGGCAGCCAGGAACAGCACCCCTGACCCCGCGGCCCACGGCACCCAGCTGAACTCGTCGGCGTACCCGAGGGCTGTGACCACCGCGGTCCGGCCATCGGCGGCGGCCTCGACCGCGCCCATCCGCAGCGCGCCGGTCAGCACCGACGACACCGCGATCAGCAGCCCGCCCGCGAAGGCGGCCGTGGAGTACGTCGATTCGCCCGGCTCCCCCGAGCGCAGCGCCTGCCTCAGACCGGTGGCGAAGAAGAGCATCAGCACCGCGAAGTACCCGGAGGCGACCGCGGCGAGAAAAGCCCGCGCCTGGTGGTCGTCGAGCCAGCGGGCGGTCTCGGCGGGGCCGTCGGAGACGGCGGGCATGCCGTTCATGAGGATCTCCGGGACGGCGAAGAGCACCGCGGCCAGCACCGCGGCCAGCGGAAGGAATCGTTCGAAACGGCTGGTAGGCATGGTGGTGTTCGTCCCCCTCGGGCCGTCGGCGACCGGGCGGCCGCCGCACGAACGCCACTGAAGCCGCCCGCCGTCCCGGGCGCCTCGGCCGGCCGTCCCGAGTCGCCCGGGAAGCTTTCCCGGGCGCCTTCCGCACCCGCCCCCGCTCCCCCAACATGGCGGGCATGGACAGGCCTTCGGGCGCCGCGGCCACGACCGCCGCGCTCGCGATCGTCGCGGCCACGGCGGCGGTGGCCGGGGTGGGCGTCGCGTACTTCGCCGACACCGCGCACGTCGTCCTGTGGTCCGCGCTGCTGCTCTGCGAGACCCTCACCGCCGCCGCGGTCGGGGCGCTGATCGTCCGCCGCCGGCCGCGCAATGCCGTCGGCTGGCTGCTGCTGGCGCACGGCTTCCTGGTGGCGGCGACCCTCGGTTACGACGGCTACGCCGAGGCGTTCTCCCCCGACGTACGGGCGTGGGCCGACGGGCACACCGAGGGCACGTGGGTGTTCGCGTACGTGGCCCTGGCGCTGATCGGCTACGTCTTCCCCGACGGCCGCTTCCGCGGCCCGCGCTGGCGCCGCTTCACCTACGGCTGGCTCGGCTGCTACGCCGCGTTCGTCGCGGTCACGGCGCTGGCGCCGGAGTCGCCCGCCGCCCTCGTCCCGCTCGCCGGGGTCGCCGCGAGCCTCTTCGGCGCGGCGGCCTGCGCGCGGGTGCGGCTGCGGCAGGCGGCCGGGGCGGAGCGGGAGCAGATGCTGTGGTTCGTGTGGGCGGCGCTGGCGATCCCGGCGGGGATCGCGGTGTGCTGGACGGACTACTGGCTCACCGGCGAGGCGGGCCCGCTGACCTTCATCGGCGTCACGGTCGCCGGCTCGGTGATCCCGCTCGCGATCGGGGTGGCGGTGCTGCGCCGGGGCCTGTTCGACATCGAGCTGGTGCTGAGCCGGACGCTCACGTACGGCGCGCTGACGGTGCTGGTGGTGGCGGTGTACGCGGCGATGGTGCTGGGCGTGGGTGGGCTGGTCGGCGCCGGCCAGAGCGGCGGCGGCCCGGCCGGGCTGCTCGCGGTGGGCGTGGTGGCGGTGGCGATCCAGCCGGTGCACGCGGCGGTGCGGCGGCGGGCGGAGCGGTGGGTGTACGGCGACCGCTCGGACCCGTACAGCGCGCTGCGGCGGCTGGCGGCGCGGCTTGAGGGTTCGCTGTCGCCGGACGAGGTGCTGGCGACGGTCACCGGGTCGGTGGCGGAGGCGCTGCGGGTGCGGCGGGCGGTGGTGGAGCTGCAGCGGGACATGGGTTCCCCGCAAATCCCGCCGACAGCAGCCAATATGGTGCGCGCACCCCTGACGTACCAAGCCACCCACCTCGGCACCCTCGCCGTCGAAGTCCCGCCCGGCCGACAGCTCACCACCGCCGACCGCCGCCTCCTCGACGACCTCGCCCGACAGGCCGCCATCGTCGTCAACGCCGTCCACCTCACCCTCGACCTCCGCCGCTCCCGCGCCCGCCTCGTCACCGCCCGCGAGGAGGAACGCCGCCGCCTCCGCCGCGACCTCCACGACGGCCTCGGCACCTCCCTCGCCGCGATCGTCCTGAAGCTCGACGCGGTCGCAACCGTCGCCACCGGCCCGCAGGCCGGCCGTCTCCTGCGCGAACTGCGTGCCGAAACCCGCGCCGCCATCGCCGAGATCCGCCGCCTCGTCGACGACCTCCGCCCGCCCGCGCTGGACGAGATGGGCCTGGTCGCGGCGATCAGACAGCAGGCCCAACGCCTCTCCCGCCAGGCCGCCGACGCCCCCACCATCACCGTCTCCGGCCCCGAGTCCCCGCCCCCGCTCCCGGCCGCGGCGGAGGTCGCCGCGTACCGCATCGCGGCGGAGGCCCTCACCAATGTCGTACGACACTCGGGCGCCAGCCACTGCACGGTGACGATCGCCGTGGACGGTGCGCTCGAGGTCCGGATCGCCGACAACGGCACCGCCGCCACCCCCGGCACCCGCCCCGGCGTCGGCTGGGACTCCATGCGCGAGCGCGCCGCCGAGCTCAGCGGCGCCTGCACCATCGCCCGGCGGCCGGAGGGCGGCACGCTGGTGCGGGCGGTGCTGCCGTTGCCCGTGGCCGTCTCCGCAGGCGAAACGTGACGCGAAAGAAGCCGTGCGGCCCGTAGCAGCGACGGCGGTGCGGCCCGTATAAACAGGCGCATTGGGGAGGGGGACCCATGACGCGCGTGCTGATCGCCGACGACCATCCGGTCTTCCGGGCCGGGCTGCGGCTGATGCTCGCCGCCGCGCCCGACCTCGAGGTGGTGGGCGAGGCGGAGACCGGCACCGCGGCCGTCGAACTGGCCGTCGGCACCCGCCCCGACGTCGTCGTCATGGACCTGCGCATGCCCGGCCTCGACGGCATCGAGGCGACCCGGCGGCTGCTCGCCGCGGACCCGGAGCTCGGCGTGGTCGTCCTGACCATGTTCGAGGACGACGACTCGGTCTTCGCGGCGATGCGCGCGGGCGCGCGCGGCTATCTGCTCAAGGGCGCCGACCAGGAGGAGCTGTTACGGGCCATCCGCTCCATCGCCGCGGGCGAGGCCATCTTCGGCCCGGCGGTGGCCAAGCGCGTCATCGAACACTTCGCGACCGGCGACGGCTCGGCCCGCGCCGCCTTCCCCACCCTCACCGACCGCGAGCGCGAGGTGCTGCAGCTGATCGCCCGCGGCAAGGGCAACGCGGCCATCGCCCACGAGCTGGTGCTCACCCTGAAAACGGTCCGCAACCACGTCTCGAACATCTTCGGAAAGCTCCAGGTCCCGGACCGGGCAGCCGCCATCATCAAGGCCCGCGACGCGGGCTACGGAACGCCACCCGGGGGGACGGATGGCGAACGGCGGCAAGGACACTCCGGTCGCGCCTGACCGGCGCGAGAAGGCGCTGGCCGGCTGCGGCCTCTAGGGAGCCCCGAGACTGAGCTCCTCCGCGCAGCACGCGTCCCGCCGCAGCTCGCGGCCGACGGCCAGCCACGAGTCGTGGCTCTTGGTCGAGTGCCGCTCGCCGCTGTGTGCGTACGCGTCGACAAGGTCCGCCGGGCGGTGCACGATCCCGTCCCGGATCGCGTACGCCGTGTCGACCAGCGCCGCGAAGTCCGTGAACGGGTCCCCGTCCACCACCGTCAGATCCGCCAGCCGCCCCTCCTGCACCGTGCCGAGGTCATCGGCCACCCCGAACACCCGTGCGGGGGCCACCGTCGCGGTGTGCAGCGCCTCGGCCGCCGAGAAGCCGTAGCGGTGCAGCGCCCGCAGCCCGAGGTGGAGGTGCAGGCCGATGGGGACCAGCGGCTGGTCGGTGCCGAGGACGAGGGCGCCGCCGGCGTCGACCACCCGGCGGTAGATGCCGATCTCGGTCTCCAGCGCGGCCAGTTGCGCCGCCGTCGGGGCGGTCTTCGCGGTCTGCTGCACGACCGCCGTGTCCCACGGCGGCATCAGCACCGTCACCCGCGGGTCCTGCGCGAGATCCGGGTCGGCGCCGAGCAGCGGCAGCGCGGTGAACGGGGTGGCGATGAGGCGGAAGTGCCCGTCCCGGTACTCCTCCAGGAGGTCCTGGTAGGCGCGGCCGGCCGTGCTGGTGGCGTGCCCGTACTCGAGCCGCTGGGTGGCCTGGAGGTGGGTGGTCAGGTCCTGGCCGAGGTTGCGGCCCGGGTAGCAGAGGTGGCTGCCGGCGGGGACGCCGAGCTCGTCGTGCGCGGTCCGCGCGGCGGCGGCCATGGTCGAACCCGGGGCCCGTACGTACGTCTTGACGAAGTCGTAGTCGAGGGCGACAGCCCGCCCCAGAGTGCGCGCGACGCCCTCGCGGGTGCGGTGGGCGCGGCCCATGCTGTACGCGACGCGCGGCCCGTCGATCAGCTCGCCGGTGGCCAGGAGCCGCGGCCCGGTCGTGTCGCCGGAGGCGAGGGACTCGCGCAGCCGCACGGCCTCGTGGGCGAAGCCGCCGAGGGAGGCGTTGGCGGTGACGCCGTAGGCGAGGTTGAGCAGGGTCTGGCGGCCGCCATACGTGTACTGCCAGGGATGCGTGTGCGCGTCCCAGAGGCCCGGCAGGACGGTGCGCCGCGAGCAGTCGAGGTACGTCTCGCCGCCGCGGGCGCCATCGCCCCGGTGCGGCCCCACCGAGACGATCCGGTTGCCGCGCAGCACGACATCGACGTCCTCGCGGACCGTGTCCCCGGTGCCGTCCCACAGCCGCCCGGCGTGGATGCGGGTGGTGTCGGTGCGCGGCGGGATGCGGCGCCGGTACGTGAGCGACGCGGCGACCTCGCGGCGGCCGCCCCCGTCCCGGTCGATGAGCCGCAGCCGGCCGCTGGAGAGATAGCAGAGCGTGCGGGAGTCCCCCGCCCACGACGGGTGATCGGCCGCCTCGTCATCGCGGGTGATGCGGCGCGCCGGTCCCGTAGGCGCGCCCTCGGGCGTCACGGGCAGCACCCACAGCGCGGATTCGGCGATGCACGCCATCCAGCGGCCGTCGGGCGACCACACCGGGCCGCTGTCGCACCGGTCGGCGATCGACTGGTGGTCGGCGAGCAGGTGGTACGCGGAGTCGCCGGACTCGGCGTCGATGACGCGGATCAGGTTGTAGCCCTCGCGGAAGCGCTGGTTGAGCCGGTTGCGGTCGCAGATCGCCACCCGACGGCCGTCCGCGGACCAACTCGGTCGCCCCGGCAGCCCATTGGCGCCGATCGGGGTGGCCAGCTTCTTTTCCGTACCGCCGCGGAGGTCCTTGACGTAGATCACGCCCGTGCTGTCTTCACTGGCCAGCCGCTCGCCGTCCGGGGAGAGCGCCGGATTGAGGCGGCCCCCGGCGGCCAGCAGCTCCTCGCTGCCATCGGCGATCGTGTGCCGGTAGACGGCGGCCAGCCCGTCCCGGTCGCTGGTGTAGACGATGCTGCGGCCGTCCGCGGCCCAGGAGGGCATGTGCAGGTAGTGCGCGGACTTTTCCTGTACGAGCTTGCGCGGGCGGCCGCCGATCCGCAGCAGCCACAAGGCGTTGAGGGCGACGAACGCGATCGACTTGCCGTCGGGCGACAGCGCCGGGAGGTGGATGCCGCGTACCGGCTTACGGTCGGTGGAGTCGAAGTCGTGCCGCTTGCCGCGGTAGCTCGGGGTGTCGACGGCGAGGGTGGCGGTGAAGGGGATGTCCTTGGCGTCGCCGCCGCCGGCGGGCCGCTCGCGCAGCGCCCCGTCCGCCGCGTACAGCAGCCGGTCGCCGTCGAGCCAGCGCGGCGTCGCCGGGAAGACGTCCTCGCCGTCGGTGAGCGCCTTCCCGTCGATCTCCAGCGCCGCCCGCGGCTTCGGGTGACCGGCGTCGGCGGGCGTCAGCCGTACGTACGCGATCCGACCGCCGGGACCGACGGACGGGCACAGCAGCGACCCGGCCGTGACGGTCCGTTCCGTACGCGCCTCGCCCCCGCCCACAGGCGCCGACATCAGCGCGAGACCGCCGTCGTTGCCGCCCGCGGCGAGACGGGCCGCGCGGACGAACACCAGCCGCTTGCCGTGCGGCGTCCACGCCGGGTCGTAATCCTCGACGGCGCCGGGCTTGGTGACCTGGGCCAGCGCGCCGGAGCGCACGTCGATCGTCCAGATCGTGTACGAGCCGCCCTTGACGGCGTCCGTTCCCCGCTCCGACGCGAAGGCGAGCTTCGTGCCGTCCGGCGACCAGGCGACGCCGCGGTCGTCCCACGGGCCGTCGGTGAGCTGCCGCAGCCCGGAGCCGTCCGGGGCCATCAGCCACAGGTGGAAGCCGCCGCTGCGGAAGGCGCACACGGCGAGCTGCGAGCCGTCGGGGGAGAGCGCGGGCCGGGTCGGCTCCAGCTCCCACTCCGTGAGCCGCTTTGCGCGGCCGCCGGTGCGCGGCAGCGACCAGAGGTGGCCCTGGACCTCCATCACCAGCCGCTTCCCGTCGGGGGTGGCGGTGGCGGACATGCCGGTGCCCGCGGTGTAGCGCAGCGACGGCGGTGCGGCGGCGGCCGCCCGCTGTCCCGGCACCGTGAGGGCGGTGCCGCCCGCGGCCACGGCGGCGCCGGTGGCCTCGATGAAGGTTCTTCTGGTGATGGGCATGCCGGCCGCCTTCGCTGTAGACGCCACGAAACACTCCCAGCCCTTGTGACACTCCGTCAACGGGGCGTGACAGAGGTGCCGTTGGGCTGGGAGTGCTCGGCCGGAACGGTCAGGGCACGGTCAGCGGCCGCTCGCGTGGGTGAGGGTCTCCCAGGAGACGAACAGGTCGTCCGTGCCCGCCGGGCGCTGCTTCGCGATCAGCTTCGCGGTGTGCGGCATGGGGAGCCCTAGCCGGTCCGCGAGGTGGTGGTAGCCGACCTCGGAGTCGTCGCCCATGTTGCGGGTGACCTTTCCGCCGCAGAGCCACTTCGGCGCCTTCGCGCCGTTCTGGTACTTGGCGTGGAACTCCATCGCGGCCCGCAGCCGGTCGCGCTGCTCGCCGTACAGGTCGACGCCCTGGTGCCAGGCCGTCTCCGCGATGTGCGAGGTGGCGGCGATGGCGTAACCGATGTGCATGAAGTTGCGGCAGGTCTCCTGGGCGATGCCGCTGACGAAGCGCGGCTGCTTGAACCAGAAGTTCACCAGCTGCTTGCGGCCGTGCACGCCGGTGTCCGGCGGCTCGACCGGCTGGCGGCCGTCGGAGGCCAGGTAGAAGTACGCGGGCACCCGGGCGCGGAAGCGGCTGACCGCCTTGTCGAAGGCCTCGCGGTCGTCGAGGAAGACGGCGATGCCGATCGCGGCGTCGGTCATGGCCAGGTCCCAGTTGCCGTTCTGCGGGGCCTTGCGCTGCACCATCGGCAGGTAGATGTCGCGCAGCATCCGGTCGAAGCGGCGCTGCTTCGGCCAGCGCGGGTACGTGTACTTGATCAGCTCGCCGGCCTTCGCCCACGACGCGCCCGCCCAGGCGGTCTGCAGCGGGGCGTTGTCGTCGGTGTGCTTCTTCAGCTTCCCCGACCAGGCGTCCATGATCTGCATCGCCTTCTCGGCGTGCGCCCGCTTGCCGGTGGCGTTCCACAGCAGCGCCTGGGTGTACGCGGCGATGGCGTCCTCGCGCTCCTCGGTGCAGCCGTGGCCCGGCTTGGCGTCGAAGGGGCACTGGACGTTGGCCCGCGGGTGTGTCTGGTACGCCAGCGACCCGTACCGGCTGCTGCGCATCTCGACGAACGCGGACTTCCAGGGCTGGGCGCCTGCCGTGACCTGCTGCCGCATGAGGGCGAGCTGGTCGCGGTTCTCCAGGACGCCGGGGTGGTTGAAGCGCCCGCCGGGGGCGGGCCGGGGGCGGGCGCTCGCGGCGAGCGCCTGCTGGCCCGTGATTGCGGTGAGCAGCGCGAGAATCAGGGGCATCAGGAAGGCCCTGCGGAGTAGCACCATGCGGCCACTCTCGTCCGGCTGCGCGAGGTCCGCAGATTCTGCTGGGCCGAAGCGGTCATGGGCTGACGCCCGAAGGCGTCATTGGATCAGCAGCCAGGTCATCCCCAACGTCATCGCCACCGACCCGATCTGCGGGGCCGTGACCAGCAGCCGCCGCTGCCGCTTCACCAGCTCGGGGCGCGCGTCCTCCGGCTCCGGACCGCGCCGGTGCCGGCCGGTCCCCGGCGCCTCCAGTACGGGCCGTACCAGCGGCCAGCTCGCCGCTCCCAGACACACCGCCGTGATCAGCGCGGCGGGCGGCCCGAGCGTAGCGCCGCCGGCGAGCATCAGCGCCATCGCGGCATTGCCGCTGAGCAGCAGCAGCTCATGCGGCCGGAACGCCCTGCGGCGCCGGGCCCGCAGCGCCATCGACGCGGTGAGCGCCACCGCGGCGGCCCCGAAGACGAGCGCGAGCGGCCGGTGCGCGGCCGCGGGCGTCCCGGGAAACAGCAGGTAGACGAGCGCGGCCGCCATCCCCGCCCGGGCCCCGTCGTCGACGGGGTGCGCGTCGCTGAGCAGCGGCACCGCGAGCAGCCGCAGCAAATGCAGCGCCAGCACCCACCAGAAGACCCCGAGCAACGCCAGCTGCACCATCAACGCGACCATCGGGGGCGCCGCCGGCGCATCCGTTCCGCCACCCATGTGCCCGTACTCCTTCCAGCCGATCGGCGTCCCAGGTGGGTGAGTCCGGATCCCCGTCGTCGCGCGAAGCGCGGCGCAGCGGCGTCCGGTGCGTGCGATCGGCGTGCGGCGTCGCTGGTCATGTGGCGGAGCCACCTGTCCTGCGGCGCCGTGCGGCGAGCGTGCGTGCCGGGCGTCGCTGCGCAGGCGGGGATCCGGACTCACCCACCTTGGTCAGGGCAAGATTTCCCGCCCGACGTGGGAGGGATGCTTCGCACACCCGTCCGCTACGGGCCCGCCGCCACACCATCGGATGGGTTTACGGACCGCCCCGGCTGCCCCGGCCGCCCCCGGGCACGGATGCGGACATGCACGAGATCAGCGGATTACTGGCCGCCGCCCCCGGCGCGACGGCCGTCTACGCGATGCTGCGCTGGACCGCCCTGGCCGGGCTCGTGGTGGTGACCGGCGCCGCGGTGTGCGCCGGCGTGTGCCGCCCCGACGGCCCGTCGGCGGTGGCGCTGCGCCGGGTCCTCGGCATCGGACTGGCCGCGGGCTGGGCCGCGGGTCTGATCCTCCTCCTGCTGCCGGGCCCGCTCTCGCCCGCGGGCGTGCGCACCCGCGCGGGCCTGCTCCTCGCGCTGGGCGCCGCCTGGCTCCTGGCCCGCCGCGCGCTCGCGAACCCGGACGCCCGGCTCCCGCACCGCATCGCCATCACCGCGGGCACAGCCGCGACCGCGGTGGCGGCGGCGGGCATCTGGTATGTGGGCGAACTCCCGGTGGGCGCCCCGTTCATCCTGCCGCTCGCCGCGGCGGAAACAATCCAGCTGGCCGCGACCGCCGTCTGGCTCGGCGGCACAGTAGCCCTGGCAGCGATGCTGATCCCCGAACGCGACACCACCCAAGCCCTCACCGCAGCCCGCCGCTTCGCTCCCGCCGGAGTGATCTGCCTCCACCTCCTGATGGCAACGCTCAACATGGAGGCCTGGCAGTCCATCGGCAAGGCCCCGGCCCTCCTGGCCACCGGCTACGGCCAACTGCTGCTGGCGCAGATCGGAGCCCTGACCCTCCTCCTGGCCCTGGACTCCCTGGCCCGCGCCTGCGTCTCCCGCTCCCGCGGTGAACCGCGCGACACGATCGCGCCGCGGGCACAGTCCCCGACCGTGCGCCTGGTCGTACACCGCACCCTGGCCGCACAACTGGCGGTGGGCCTGGCCCTCTTCCTCATCGCGGGCCCGATCCCCTTGATCACCGCCGACCTGCCGATTCCGCCCCAAGGTTGACAGCGCGCGGAGCCTCGTCACCTCACGAAGTGCGGCCTATTGTGCGACCCATCACATCGCATGACGGACATCCCGCCCGTCCGACAGGAGGGCACATATGACCCGCATCTCGGTGAAAGTCGACGGCACCGCCTACGAGGACGACGTAGAGCCGCGCCTCCTCCTCATCCACTACCTGCGCGACCACCTGGGCCGCACCGGCACCCCCGTCGGCTGCGACACCGGCAACTGCGGCGCCTGCACCGTCGAGCTCGACGGGCGGACCGTGAAGAGCTGTTCCGTACTCGCCGTGCAGGCCGACGGCGGCGAGGTGACGACGGTGGAGGGTCTCGCCACCGACGGCGAACTCCACCCCCTGCAGAAGGCGTTCCACGACCAGCACGCCCTCCAGTGCGGCTACTGCACCCCGGGCATGATCATGGCCGCCCGCGACCTGCTGGCCGAGAACCCGCACCCTTCCCCCGAGGAAGTACGCCACGGCCTGGAGGGCAACCTCTGCCGCTGCACCGGCTACCAGAACATCGTCAAGGCCGTCCTCGCGGCCGCGGAAGAGCAGCGGGAGGCCACGCCATGACCACCGCCTCAGAGCCCGAAATAGGCCGCGCCCGCCTCCGTAAGGAAGACGCCCGCCTCATCACGGGCCAGACCAACTGGACCGACAACATCTCCGCCCCGGGGATGCTCCACCTCGCGATCCTCCGCTCCCCCATGGCGCATGCCCGCCTGGAGCGCGTGGACGTCTCGGCCGCCCGCGAACGCCCCGGCGTCATCGCCGCGTTCAGCGGCGCCGACCTCGCCGAGGACCAGGGCCTGCTCCCCTGCGCATGGCCCGCCGCCGAGGACACGGTGGTCCCCGACCACCCGCCCGTCGCCGTGGACGAGGTCCGCTACGCGGGCGACCCGGTCGCCGTCGTCGTCGCCCGGGACCGCTACGCGGCCGCGGACGCCCTCGAAGCGATCGTGGTCGACTACGAGCCGCTCGACCCGGTCCTCGACCTCGAAGCCGCCCTCGCCGACGGCACGCCCCTGGTGCACGCCGACAAGGGCAGCAACCGCTGTTATACGTACCACCAGCCCTGCGGCGACTACGAGGCGGCAAAGGCCAGCGCCGACGTCGTGCTGCGCCGCCGCTATCACCAGCAGCGGCTCATCCCGGCCGCGATGGAGCCGCGCTCCGTGGTGGTGCTGCCGGTCGCCGCGGCGGGCGAGTACACGCTGTACTCCGCCACCCAGATCCCGCACATCCTGCGCGTCATGCTCGCCGTGACCACCGGCATCCCGGAGCACAAGCTGCGCGTCATCGCCCCGGACGTCGGCGGCGGCTTCGGCTCCAAGCTGCAGGTGTACGGAGAGGAGGTCCTCGCCCTCATCCTGGCCAAGCGCCTCGGCCGCCCGGTGAAGTGGACGGAGTCCCGCTCCGAGGCCAACCTGGCCACCCACCACGGCCGCGGCCAGGTCCAGGACATCGAGATAGCGGCCACCCGCGACGGCAGGCTCCTCGGCCTCAAGGCCGACCTGCTGGCCGACATGGGCGCGTACCTGATGCTGCTGACGCCGTCGATCCCGATCCTGGGCGCGACGATGTTCCCGGCGATCTACAAGATGGACGCGTACGACTTCCGCTGCACGGGCGTCTTCACCACGCAGACGCCCACCGACGCCTACCGCGGCGCGGGCCGGCCGGAGGCCACGTACGCGATCGAGCGCATCATGGACGACCTGGCCGCCGAACTCGGCCAGGACCCCCTCGAACTGCGCCGCCGCAACTGGATCAAGCACGAGGAGTTCCCGTACACGACGGTCGCCGGCATGACGTACGACAGCGGCAACTACGAGGCCGCCACCGACCGCGCCCAAGTCCTCCTCGGCTACGACGAGCTCGTCGCCGAGCGCGCCAAGCGCAATGAGCAGGTCGACATCTTCCGGCTCGGCATCGGCATCTCGACGTATACGGAGATGTGCGGCCTCGCGCCCAGCCGCTGGCTGCGCGACATGCGCAGCGGCGCGGGCGGCTGGGAGGCGGCGTCCATCCGGATGCTGCCGACCGGCAAGGCCGAGGTGATCACCGGGACCAGCCCGCACGGGCAGGGTCATGTGACGGCCTGGAGCCAGATCGCGGCGGACGTCCTCGGCATCCCCTTCGAGGACGTCGAAGTGCTGCACGGCGATACGAAGCTGGCGCCGGTGGGCCTGGACACGTACGGCTCGCGGTCGCTGGTGGTCGGCGGGACCGCGGTGTACGAGGCGGCGCAGGGGGTCGTGGCCAAGGCGCGGCAGGTGGCCGCGCATCTGATGGAGGCGAACGAGGCGGACCTGGAGTTCCGTAACGGCGCCTTCGCCGTGAAGGGCTCGCCCGAGGCGCAGAAGTCCATCCAGGAGGTGGCCTTCGCGGCCTTCACCTCGCATCACCTGCCCGAAGGCGTGCAGCCGACGCTGTCCGCGGAGCATGTGACCGACCCGGACACGTTCTCGTTCCCGCACGGCACGCATCTGTGCGCGGTCGAGGTGGACACCGAGACAGGTGCGGTGAAGATCCGGTCGTACGTCTGCGTCGACGACGTCGGCAAGGTCGTCAACCCGCTGATCGTCGACGGCCAGATCCACGGCGGCCTCGCCCAGGGGATAGCCCAGGCGCTGTACGAGGAGGCCGTCTACGACGAGGACGGCAACCTGACCTCGGGCACCCTCGCCGACTACCTGGTCCCCGCCGCCCCGGACCTGCCGGACTTCACGACGGACAGGACCGAGACCCCGGCGACCTCGAACCCGCTGGGGGTGAAGGGCGTCGGCGAGGCCGGAACGATCGCGTCGACCCCGGCCGTGGTCAACGCCGTGCTGGACGCGCTGCGTCCGCTGGGCGTGACGGAGATCCAGATGCCGTGCACGCCGGAGCGGGTGTGGCAGGCGATCAGGGCGGCTTCCGGGGCTCCTGGGGCTTCCGGAGCGAAGGAGGCGGCATCATGATCCCGGCCGCATTCGAATACGCCCGCCCGCAGAGCATCGGCGACGCGGCCCGGCTGCTGTCCCAGGGCGGCGAGGAGACGAAGGTCCTGGCCGGCGGCCAGTCCCTGATGCCGATGCTCCGGCTGCGGCTGTCGTTCCCCGAACTGGTCGTGGACGTGGGCCGGATCGAGGAGCTGCGCGGCGTACGCGACGACGGGGAACGGCTCGTCATCGGCGCGATGACGACGCACCACGACGTCATGCGCGATCCGCTGATCCGCGAACATGCGGCGCTGCTCGCCGAGGCCACCGCGACGGTCGCCGACCCGGCGGTCCGGCACCGCGGCACGATCGGCGGCTCCCTCGCCCACGCGGACCCGGCCGGGGACCTCCCGGCGGTCGTGCTGGCGCTGGACGCGGAGCTGGTGACCACCGAACGGACCATCCCGGCGGCGGAGTTCTTCCGCGACTACCTGCAGTCGGCGCTGGCGCCCGACGAGCTGCTCACGCAGATCCGGGTGCCGAAGCTGACGGGGTGGGGCTGCCACTACGAGAAGTTCCACCGGGTGGCGCAGGCCTGGGCGGTGGTCGGCGTGGCGGCGGCGGTGCGCCGCGAGAACGGTCGCATCGCCGAGGCCCGCATCGCCCTGACGAACATGGCGCCGACGCCGGTACGGGCCCGTACCACCGAGGCCGCACTCGCGGGCGCCGACGCCACCGCGGATGCGGTCGAGGCGGCGGCCCGTAACGCGGCTGACGGCACCCGCCCGGCCGCCGACCTCTCGGCGGGCCCGGAGTACCGCGAGCACCTCGCGAGGGTGCTCACCCGCCGCGCTGTGCTGGCCGCGGCGGACTCGGCATGACGGATACGACGGGCGGGCCCGCACACCTGCGGGCCCGCCTGGCGGCGACCGGCTACTTGGCCGACGACGGCCTGGCCACCGCCTGCCACCTGGCGCTGGCCCTGCACCGTCCGATCTTCTGCGAGGGCGCGCCGGGCGCGGGCAAGACCTCGCTGGCGGGCGCGCTGGCGGAGCTCCTGGACGCGCCGCTGATCCGGCTGCAGTGCTACGAGGGCATCGACGCGACGCAGGCGCTGTACGACTGGGACTTCCCGCGGCAGCTGCTGCACTTGCGCGCCGGACACTCGGATACGGACCTCTACGACGAACGCTTCCTGGTCACGCGGCCGCTGCTGCGGGCGCTGCGCACGGCGCCTGCGGTGCTGCTGATCGATGAGATCGACCGGGCGGACGACGAGTTCGAGGCGTTTCTGCTGGAGCTGCTGTCGGAGTACGCGGTCACGATCCCGGAGCTAGGGACCGTACGGGCGACGACTCCCCCGGTGGTCGTACTCACCTCGAACCGCACCAGAGAAGTCCACGACGCCCTGAAGCGCCGCTGCCTGTACCACTGGTTCGACCACCCGGACTTCGCCCGCGAGCTGGCGATCGTCCGGCGTCGCCGGCCGGACGTCTCGGAGCGGCTGGCCCGGCAGGTGACGGCGGCGGTACGGCGGATCCGCGCGGCGGATCTGATCAAGCCGCCGGGGGTGGCCGAGACGATCGACTGGGCAGAGGCGTTGGCGGTGCTCGGCGCGGACGACCTCGAACCGGGCACGGGCGTCGCGACGCTGGGGACCGTGGTCAAGTACCACGAGGACCTGGACCCCGCCCGCGAGGCGCTCCGCGAGGAGCTGGGGGCGTGAGCGGCGGGGCGGAGGACGGGCGTCCTCCCGGCCCGCCGGAAGGTGGGCAAGCGGACGCCGTCCTCGTCCGTTTCGCGCGGTCGCTGCAGGCCGGGCCCGACCGCACACAGGCGTTCCTCGCCGCGGTCGCCGCCCTCGACGCGGCGCGACGCGCCGACGTCTACTGGGCGGGCCGGCTCACCCTCTGCGGCAGCAGGGCCGAACTCGACCGCTACGACGAGGCCTTCGCCTCCCACTTCTCGGGCCACGCGCCGCCGCACGCCCCCGCGGCCCGCCCCCGCCTCGCATCGGCGCCGCCGACCGGCGAGCCGCCGCAGATCCGCCCAACGCCCCCCACGCCATCACCACAGCCCCCCACCGCGGCCCCGCTCCCGGCCCTCGCGCTGGCCCCGGCGCCAGCCGCCCGGCAGGACGACACCCCACCCGACTCCCCCCGCCCCGCCCTCGCCTCCCGCGCCGAGGTGCTGCGCCACCGCGACCTCGCCGACCTCACCCCGGCCGAACTCGCCGACGTGGCCCGCCTCCTCGCTGTCCTCGACCTCCGCGGCCCCGACCGCAGAACCGCCCGCCGCCGCGCCTCCCACCGCGGCCCGGTGGACGCGCATCGCACCGCCCGCGAGACCCTCCGCCGCGGCGGCGAACCGGCGCGACTGCGCCATCGCACGCGCGCCGCCAAGCCCCGCCGCGTCGTCCTCCTCGCCGACGTCAGCGGCTCGATGGCCCCGTACGCCGACGCCTTCCTCCGCTTCGCGCACGCCGCGGCCCGCACCCGCACCGCCCCCACCGAGGCGTTCACGATCGGCACCCGCCTCACCCGCGTGACCCGCCGCCTCACCCACCCCGACCCGGATACGGCCCTGCGCGCCGCGGCCGCCGCGATCCCCGACTTCAGCGGCGGTACGCGCCTGGGCGAGACGATCCGCGAGTTCCTGGACCGCTGGGGCCGCAGAGGCCTCGCCCGCGGCGCCGTCGTGGTCGTCCTCTCCGACGGCTGGGAGCGCGACGACCCCAACCTGCTCGCCGCGCAGATGCGCGCCCTCCACCGCCTGGCCCACCGCGTCATCTGGGCCAACCCCCGCAAGTACCGCCCCGGTTACGCCCCGCTGGCCGCCGGCATGGCCGCCGCGCTGCCGAGCGTGGACGCGTTCGCCGAAGGCCACAGCCTGGCCGCCCTCGAGAAGCTGGCGGCCCTCGTCAGAGACAGGAGCTGAGCGCATCATGGAGCTGCACCACGAGTTCAACGTCCCGATCCCCATCGACCAGGCCTGGGACCTCCTCTCCGACGTCGAGCGCATCGCCCCCTGTCTCCCGGGCGCGAGCGTCGAGGACTTCGACGGCGAGCGGGTCAAAGGCGGCGTGAAGGTGAAGGTCGGCCCGGTCACGGTGACGTACCACGGCACGGCCACCTTCGAGGAGCGCGACGAGAAGACCCACCGCATGGTGCTGGCCGCCAACGGCCGGGAGATCCGCGGCCACGGCACCGCCCGCGCGAGGGTGGTGTCGACGCTGGCGTATCTGGAGGACGGCGTCACGTCGGTGGCCGTGGACACGGACCTGAAGATCACCGGTCGGCCCGCCCAATTCGGCCGCGGCGTGATGGAGGAGGTCGGCGAGCGCCTGATCGGCCAGTTCGCGGACTGCCTCGCGTCGGAGCTCACGAGCCCGGGCGGCGAGGGCGAGAGCGACGAGGAGGCAGAGCCCATCGACGCGCTCCGCACGGCGGGCGTCCCGGTCGCCAAGCGCCTGCTGGCGATGGCGGCCGGCCTCGGCCTGCTGGCGCTGGCGCTACGGGCGGCACGCCGGAGGCGGGGCACATCCGGGCGGCGAGGCGTATCCGGCAGGCGCAACGCATCCGGGCGGCGCGGCGCATCCCGGCGCCGGCAGGCCACCCGCGCCGCGAAAGCGTCCCTCCGCAAGGCCGCGCGCAGCAAAGCCGCGCTGCGCAAGGCCCGTACCAAGGCTCGCGCCAAAGCCCGCGCTCAGGCCGCCCTCCAGAAAGCCGCGCTCAAACAGGCCGCGCAAGCAGCCCGCCACCGCCGGGCTTCCCTGCGCCGCTGACCAGCCGCCGCACCGCCCCCTCGTCCCCCTCCACGGTCAACTCCCCGTCCCGTACGGCCGCCGCCAGCGGACGCTCGCCGCCCAGCACCGCCTGCAACGTCCGCTGGTCCGTGACCACATCGGCATCCGGCTCCCCGTCCCCGGCCCGCTCCCCCCGATGCACATCGACGAGCTCCCCGCCCGCCACCTCCAGCCGATACACCTCCCGCTCCATCCGGAACCGGTACGTCGCCGACCACCCCGGATCCGCCTCCCCGGCGAAAAACGCCCGCAGCCCGAGAAACACCGTGTCACCGCTGATCTCCCCCGCCAGCGGCACCACCGGCGACCGCAGCCCCCACGTCCGCAGCGCGGCAAAGACCGGCTCCAGCTCCGCACCCCACTCGGTGAGCTCATACACCTTCGCCCCCGCGGGCGGCGGCAGCTCGCGGCGGCGCAGCACCCCGACCCGCTCGAGGTCGCGCAGCCGCTGCGCCAGCACGCTCGGCCCGATCCCGGGCAGCGCGTGCTGCAGATCGGCGTAGCGCCGCGCCCCCAGGCGCAGTTCGCGTACGACCAGCAGCGCCCACCGCTCCCCGATCATGTCCAGCGCATGCGCGATCGGGCACGCCTGCCCGTAACTCCGCCGCTCGGCCATGCCGGTTCCTCCCGCCGAAGAATTTCACTACGAAAACAGTAGCATGCACTTCGATTTCCGTAGTACGGTCGTGGCACGCCCCATCACCCGACAGGGAGCCGACCATGAGCACCGAGCAGCTGCTGCACGTCAACGGCATCGACATCTGCGCCGAGGCCTTCGGCGACCCCGCCGACCCCGCGCTGCTGCTCATCGGCGGCGCCGAGGCCTCGATGGACTGGTGGGACGACGAGTTGTGCGAGCGCCTGGCCGCCGGGGGCCGGCGCGTGATCCGGTACGACACCCGCGACACGGGCCGCTCCACGACCTTCCCGCCCGGCGCACCCCCGTACAAAGGCGAGGCGCTGCTCACCGACGCCGTCGGGGTGCTCGACGCGCTCGGCATCGCGGCGGCGCACATCGTCGGCATCTCGGCGGGCGGCGGCATCGCCCAGCACCTGGCCGCACACCACCCGGACCGGGTGATCACGCTGACGCTCATGTCCACCACCCCGGACGGCCCGGGCGGCCCCGGCGGCGCGGAACTGCCGCCGCCGACCGAGGCGGTGCAGCGGATGTTCGCCGAGGGCGGGGACGAGGGACCCGACTGGTCGGACCGCGAGTCGGTCATCGCGCACTTCATGAAGGGCGAGCGCGCCTTCTCCGGCGCCATCCCCGTAGACGAGGACCGGATCCGCCGCATCGTCACCCGCGCCTTCGACCGCAGCCCGTCCATGGCCTCCGCGCAGAACCACTGGCAGCTCGAGGGCGGCGAGTCACTCGGGGACGGGCTCGCCAAGATCACCGTGCCGACGCTGGTCCTGCACGGCACCGAAGACCCGCTCTTCCCGTACCCCCACGGCGAGGCGCTCGCCCGGGCGATCCCGGGGGCGCGCCTGGTGCCACTGCCGGGCATGGGCCACCAGATGCCGCCGCCGGAGGTCTGGGACGTCGTGACCACAGAAATTCTGCGAAACACCTGAGATCCAGGACACCGGGACGACGGCACGACGACAACGCCGCCGCCGAGAGCATGGCTCCCGGCGGCGGCGTTCGTGCGAGGGTCAGCCCCGGCCGCCGATGCGGTGCGACCGGAAGAACCAGGCCTGCTTCTCGAGGTCGGCGGTGACCGCGATGAAGAGGTCCTGCGTGATCGGATCCGCCGTCTCCGTGGCCGACACGCGCTCGCGCATCCGCGCGGCGGTCTGACCCAGCAGGTCGGAGAAGTCGTCGATCACCTTCTGGTCGGAGAGCTCGCCCGGACCCACGTCCGGGCCCTGCCGCGAGCCGGCGAGCGTCGAGGCCCGGCCGTCCGGGCTCTGCCCCAGCGCGGCGGCGCGCTCGGCGACGGTGTCGGCGTGCTCGCGGGCCAGCTCCACCACCTCGTCGAGCTGCAGGTGCAGCTCGCGGAAGAGCGGGCCGCTGACGTTCCAGTGGGCCTGCTTGGCCTGGAGCGAAAGGTCGAGGAGATCCACCAGCGCGCTCTGCAGAGCCTCACCGGTTACGTCGAGGTCCTTGCCCTCGAGGATGGTCGTGCGCATCGTCGGCGCCTCCTTTTGCACGTCCTGCACGTCGTTCCTTATGGATCCCATCCTACCTTAGACATTGTCTAAGTTCCTGTTGGGAGAGAACCGATTCCCTTCAGATGTCGCCATCATTCGGATGTTCCGAGTATCCTGATGCCATGGCACGACTCACCAGGGCCCAGCAGCAGGAGCGCACCCGCGCCTCCGTCCTGGAGGCCGCGCGAGCGGAGTTCACCGAGCGGGGATACGCCGCGGCGAAGGTCGACGGCATCGCCGAGCGCGCGGAGCTGACCCGCGGCGCGGTCTACTCAAACTTCCCCAGCAAGCGCGCCCTCTATCTGGCGGTGCTGGCCACCGAGGCCGACAGCGGCCGTACGGACGACCAGGCCCCCGCCTCCCCTCCCTCCCCCGCCGAGGCGCTCGGCGCCTTCGCCCGCACCTGGTTCGACCGCCCGCGCCCGCTGGCCGGGGTGCTCGACGACGAGCCGCTGCGGATCGCGTACGGGCAGCTCGCCCGGCTCGAGTCGCTCCTCCTCGCGCTCGCGCTGGAGTCGTACGGGAAGGACACCCGGCAGGTGCGCAGGGCCGCGCTCGCACTCCGGCTGCTGGAAGGCCCGGGCGCCTCGGTCGATCCGGCGCTGGGCCTCGGCGACCCCTTCGACATCGCGGCCGCCTGCGCGCAGCTGGCCGGCCTCGACCTCGCCGACACCTGGGACCCGCCGCACCTGCCCCACACCAAGCCCGCCCAGTCCTGCCGCGACGCATGGACGCCGCCGGAGCACCTGCCGGATCTGATCACCGGCCGCGCCGTCGGATTCGCCGGGGACGGGGTGCTCGCCGTGCTCGGCAGCAGCCGCCTGGAGGCCGCCGAGGAAGCGGTCCGCGCCACCCGGGCAGGCGACCAGGTCACCGTCGCCGTAGTGACCGCCGCGCCGGACGAGATCGGCCGGCTCGTCCGGGTACGGATCGCCGGCCTCGCCCGCTGCCTGCGACGCGTCTTCGCACCCGACGCCCTGCCGCGCCTCCGCGTGGTGCTCGATGACGGCGGTCTGCTGGCTGCGGCGGCGGGCATCGCGGACGCCGACGACGCCACGGAAGCCGCCGTACGCATCGGGCCCGGCCGGATCACCGCCCGCGCCCAGGGCCGCGGCGCAGCCCACGCCGCGGCGGCCGCCCAGCCCGCCCGCGGCATCAGCAGGAAGGCGGCCCTGTGACCCGGCCGGTATCGCCGCACCCCACCACCACCGACCTCCTGGTCCTGCACACCCTCCGCTGCACCGGCTTCACCGGCCTCGCCGGGGTGGCCACGGCGACCGGACTCCCCGAGCCGGAAGCCGAGTCGGAGCTCATCGACCTCGCCCTCGCCGGACTCGTCACCCGTACCGCAGGCGACTTCGGCGGCTGGGGCCTGACGCAGGCAGGACGGGCGGCGGACGCCGAGCGAATCGCCGAAGAGCTGGCCGCGGCAGGCGGACGGACCGCACTGACCGCCGCCCTCGAACGCTTCCTGGTCCTCAACCCCGAGCTCCTCGACCTCTGCACGGCCTGGCAGCTCCGCTCCACGGACGGCTCCCTGACGGCGAACGACCACACCGACCCCGCCTACGACGCCCGCGTCCTGAACCGCTTCGAAGACCTCCACCAGCGCGCCGAGCCCGTCTGCGCGGAACTCACCGCCGTGCTGCAGCGCTTCAGCCGCTATCCGGCCCGCCTCGCCGACGCGCTCGCCCGCGCGCAGGCGGGCGAGTTGGCGTACGTGACGGACAGCACCGCCTCGTACCACACCGTCTGGGCGCAGCTGCACGAAGACCTGCTCGCGACGCTCGGCATCCCCCGATGACCTGGATTCACCCGCTGACGGCGGAGGTTACGGAACCCATAACGGCGCTCGGGGCCAAGGCACACGGCCTCATCCAGCTGCGGCGGCTCGGCCTGCCCGTGCCGGCCGGGTTCGTCATCACCACCGCGGCCTGCCACGCCTTCCTCCGCGACGGGCGCCTCCCGCGCGGCCTCGACGCCGAGCTGGCCGCCGCCGTCGCCCGCCTGGACGCGGCCACCGACCGGCCGCTCGCCGTATCCGTCCGCTCCGGCAGCAGCGTCTCCATGCCCGGCATGATGCACACGATCCTCAACCTCGAAGACCCCGCCCCCTCAGCCCTCCACCACGCGATCACCACCGTCTTCGACTCCTGGCACACCCCCCGCGCCAAGACCTACCGCGACCTGCACGCCATCCCCGACGACCTCGGCACCGCCGTCACCGTGCAGACGATGGTCTACGGAAACCGCGACGAACACAGCGGCAGCGGCGTCGCCTTCAGCCGCGACCCCGGCACGGGCGAACACCGCCCCTTCGGCGACTTCCTCCCCGGCCACCAGGGCGACGCCGTCGTCTCGGGCACCTCGGCGACCAGGCCGCTGCCCGAGCTGGCCGGTCACGAGCCCGCGGTGTGGGCGCGCCTGCGCGCGGCCCTCGACCGGATCGAGGCGCACTACCGGGACGCCTGCTACGTCGAGTTCACGTACGAGACGGGCGAGCTGTGGCTCCTCCAAGTACGCCCCGGCCGCTACCCCGGCCGCGCCGCGATCCGCGTCGCCGTCGACCTCGCCGACGCGGGCACGATCACCCGCGCCGAAGCGCTCCACCGCATCCCGCCACAGCAACTCAAGCCCGTACCAACCCGCCGCATAGCCGACCCCGACCTCCTCACCCGAGGCGTCCCGGCCGCCCCGGGCATCGCCGTGGGCAGCGTGGCGACCACCGCCGACAGCGCCGCCCGGCTGGCCGCCGACGGGCCGGTCATTCTCGTACGCCCCGAGACCTCCCCGCTCGACCTGCACGGCCTGGCCGCCGCCGCGGGCGTCCTCACCGCCCGCGGCGGCCCGGCCAGCCATGCGGCCGTCGTGGCGCGCTCGATGGGGAAGCCCGCCGTGGTCGGAGCGGCGGACCTCACCATCGACGCCACCGGCATCCGGGCAGCCGGACGCGCGCTCGCCGAAGGCGCCCTCATCGCCATCGACGGCACCGGCGGCGAGGTCGTCGCCGGTGCCCCGCGCATCGTGGAGAGCGCCGCCGACCCCTATCTGCGGCGGCTGCTCGGCTGGGCCGACGACGCGCGCCTCAGCCGAGATCCTTGAGCGCGTCTTCCACGCCCCGGTGGAAGGTCGGGTACGCGTAGATCATGTGCCGCAGCCGCTCGACAGGCACCTCCGCCTGCACGGCGACGGCAAGCCCGTAGAGCACCTCTCCCCCGGCCGGGCCCGCCGCGGTGGCGCCCACCAGCACGCCGCGGTCGGCGTCGGCGACGAGCTTGATGAAGCCCTCATTACCGGCCTTGTGGATCCAGCCGCGGGTCGAGTACGGGACCTGGCCGATGCCGGTACGGACCTTCAGCCCGGCCTCGCGGGCGCCGCCCTCGGTCAGCCCGACCGCGCCCACCTCCGGGTCGGTGAAGGTGACCCGCGGCACGGCCCGGTAGTCGGCGTCGGGACCCGGGTCGTCCAGCAGCGCGCGGGCGGCGATCTCCGCCTGGTACATCGACATGTGCGTGAACGCCCCCTTCCCCGTCACATCCCCGATCGCCCACAGCCCGGGCGCCGCCTGCATCTGCCCGTCCGTATCGAGGGACCGCGCCGACGCGTCGAGGCCGACGGCGTCGACGCCGAGCGCGGCGAGGTCGACGCGGCGGCCGGTGGCCACGAGCAGCCGCTCCGCGGCGAGGTCCGCGCCCTGTCCCGTCATCGCGAGCGTGAAGCCCGCCGCCTCGTCGTGGTCCACGTCCACGGCCTTCGCCCCCACCAGCACCTCGACGCCATCCGCGCGCAGCGCCTCGGCGACGAGCTCCCCCGACTCCGGCTCGTCCAGCGGCAGCAGCCGGTCCTGGGCCTCCACCACCGTCACCTTGGAGCCAAAGCGCGCAAAGGACTGGGCGAGTTCGACGCCGACGGCACCGCCGCCGAGCACGATCAGCGACGCGGGCGGCTCTTTGGCCGAGACGGCCTGCCGGTTGGTCCAGTACGGCACCCGTCTGATGTTCGACACCGGCGGCACCGCCGGCTTCGACCCGGTCGCGACCACGATCCCGCGCCGCGCCGTGATGACCTCGCCGCCCACCTCCACCTGCCCGGGGCCCGTGAGCTTGCCCCGGCCGCGTACGAGACGCCCGCCCTTCCCCGTAAAACGATCCGCCGCGATCTTGTCATCCCAGTCGGTCGTCGCCTCATCCCTGATCCGCGCCGCCACCGGCGCGAAGTCCGGGCGCACCTCGACCCGGCCGGCCATGCCGGGGACGCGGCGGGCCTCGGCGAGGAGGTTGCCGGCGCGGATCATCATCTTGCTGGGAATGCAGGCCCAGTACGGGCACTCGCCCCCGACCAGCTCCGCCTCGACGCCGTGCGCGTTTCATTCATCAAACCATTTGTGTGTTTTGCATAGTATGTGACCATGCGTCAGCTCCCCCGTCGCCGGCTGGCCTTGGCCTGCGCGCTTCTCACCTCCCTGACCGCTCCCGGCCTCGCCGCCTGCTCCGATCAAACCGAACATCCGCTCGCGTTTCAGGCCTTCGACGCCGCCGCCCGGCTCGCGATCGCGGGCCGCGGCGCGGACGGCCTCGACCCCGCCCGGCCCCTCGTCGTACGGTCCGCCTCCCCCGGCGACCGGATCACCGACGTTACGGCGGTCGACCAGGACGGCCGCCACGTGGGTGGCCAACTCAGCGCCGACGGCGCCCGCTGGCTCAGCAGCGCGGCGCTCAGCGGTGGCGCCCGCTACACCGTGCAGGTCCGCACCGAGGACACCTCGGGTGCCCCCGGGAGGGGCACGCTGCACGTGCACACCCGCAAGTTCCCCGGCAAGCAGCAGACCCTTGACGTCGAACTCGGCCCGCGCAGCGGCACGTACGGCGTCGGGCAGCCGATCCGCGCCAAGCTCGCCAAGCGCGTCACGGACCCGGAGCTGCGCGCGGCCGTGGTGCGCGCGCTGCACGTCGACTCCAGCCCGAGCGTGGCGGGCGCCTGGCGGTGGGTCGACGACCGCCGGCTGCACTACCGGCCGCGCGACTACTGGCCGGCGGGCACCCGCATCACCGTCCGCACCGGCGGCGCCACCCCGGTCAGGGCCGGGCAGGCCCTCCGCCTGCGCGCCCCCGGCGAGCTGCGGCTGCGTATCGGCGCCGACATCCGCGCCGTGACCAACGCGGCCGAGCACGAGATGACCGTCTGGAAGAACGGTGAGCTGGTCCGCACCATCCCGGTGACCTCCGGCAAGCCCGGCTTCGAGACCCGTAACGGCGTGAAGGTCATCCTCGGCGAGGCGGCCAGGAAGCGGATGCGGAGCGCTTCGATCGGCATCGCGAAGGGCAGCAAGGAGTCGTACGACCTGAACGTGCGGTGGGCCAGCCGGCTGACCGAGAGCGGCGAATTCGTGCACGCCGCGCCGTGGTCGGTGGCGTCCCAGGGCTCGGCGAACGTCAGCCATGGCTGTACGGGCATGAGCACCGCCAACGCGCACTGGTTCTACCGGCACACCCGGCCCGGCGACGTCGTCGTGGTCGAGGGCAGCGACGGCAAGGAAATGGAGCCCTTCGGCAATGGCTTCGGCGACTGGAACCTCTCCTGGCGCGACTGGATCGACACCACCCCGCCCGCGGACCGCGGCCGCCTCCGCGTCGGGGCGTAGGCGAATGTGACCCCGGCCCCGCGCACCCCGGGCCGCACCCCGGCCCGTACCCACGCCCGCTCCTGGACCCGGGCGGTCCGTGACGCCGCGCGGGCCGGCGTGTCGGTCGAGCGCGCCTCGCTCACGCCGCTGATCGCCATGCGCGGGGCCTGCGGGGTGGGGCTGATCCTCGCCGGGGCGCTGTGGCTGGGGTCGCCGGCGCTGGCGGTGTCGTCGGCGTTCGGGGCCTTCGCCTCCGGGGTCGCATCCTTCCAGCGCAGCTGGCGGCCGCGGCCGGCGCTGGCGCTTGGGGCCGCGGCCGGGCTCAGCTTCAGCTCCTTCTGCGGCTATCTCGCGGCCGGGCATCCCGCGCCGTTCGTGGTGCTGCTCGCCGTGTGGGCGTTCGGCGCCGGGATGGCATGGGCGGTCGGGCAGGTGTCGGGCGTGGTGAGCGCGCTGACGGTGGCCGCGATGCTGGTCGTCGTCACGCTGCCGACGTCGGTGGCGCAGGCGGCGATGCACGCAGGGATCATCGCGCTCGGCGGGCTGCTGCAGGCGGCGCTGATCGTGATCTTTCCGGTACGGCCCTGGGGCAACCGGCGCGACGCCCTCGCCGACGCGCTCGCCGCGGTCGCCGACTATGCGCGCCGGCTGCGCGAGGACCCGGACGCGCCGTTCGACCCGCAGCCGCTCATGGAGGCCCGCGAGGCCGCCGCCGTCACCCCGCGCCAGGCCCGCCGCCGACCCCGCCAGCTGCACGGCTACCGCACCCTCGCCGAGAGCATCCGCCCCGTCCTCGCCTCCCTCGCCGACCCGGTCGTCGGCGCCGCCCCCGAGGGCCCGGAGCGGGACCGGGTGCGCGAACTCCTCGCCGCCTCCGCGACCGTCCTCGACGCCACCGCCCGCGCGGTGCGCCGCGGCGAGGCCGTACGCCTCCCTGAACAGGCACTTGAAGTGCTCAAGGTCCCCGAGGCCGGGCCCGCGCTGCCGCCGGGCCCGGCGCGCAAAGCGGCGCTGCGGCTGCTCGCGCTGAGCGACGAGGTGGTGGAGGCGGCGCAGGAGCCGGTGGAGGTCACCTCCTCCCGCACCGGCGCCGGAGCCGCGCACCCGCACCTGCGCCGGCCGAGCGGGCCCGGGCTGCTGCGGGTGGCGCTGCGCGCGGTCCGCCGCGAACTGCGCTGGTCCTCCCCCGTCTTCCGGCACGCCGTCCGGCTCTCGGCGGTGGTCGCGGTCGCGTATCTGCTCGGCGAGGCGCTGCCGCCGACGCACGGCTACTGGATCGCGCTCACCGTCGTCATGGTGCTGCGCCCCGACTTCTCGCAGACGTACGAGCGCGGTGCCGCCCGCCTCGCCGGCACCATCACGGGCGTCGCGATCGCGGGCGGGGTGCTCGCGCTGATCGCCGTCGGGCCGTGGCTGAGCGCGCTGTTCGCCGTGCTGTCGGTGGCGCTGCTCTATCTGCTGATGCCGCTCGGGTACGCCGCCGTGTCCGCCTGCACCGGGGCGTACGTGGTCTTCCTCCTCGGCATCGTCGGCGAGGACTGGGCGCAGACGGTGTGGGAGCGGATCGCGCTCACCCTGATCGGCGGGGTGCTGGCCACGGTCTCGTACGCCCTCTTCCCCGCCTGGGAGAGCCCCTGGCTGCGCGACCGGCTGGCTTCCTGGCTCACCGCCAACAACCACTACGCGGCCGCGGTGTTCACCGCCAACGCCGTGGAGCCGTCCGCCGACCTGCAGCGCGACGTGCGCCAGGCGCTGCTCGACGCGCGCGCCGCGCGCATGGAGTGGGAGCAGGCCACCGCGCGCGCCGCCGCCGAGCCGGTGCGGCACCGCGGCATGTCCCGCCGCAAGTCCGCGGAGGCGCAGGACGCGCAGGTCACCATCGGGCGGCTGGCGATGCTGCTGGAGGCGCACACGCCCAACGGGCCCGCCGAGCCCGAGGCGCAGGACTTCGCGGCGGCCCTCGCCGACGCCTCCGTGGACGCCGCGGCGGCCGTACGGGAGAAGCGGCCGCTCGACTGGACGCCCGTGCACGCGGCGCTGGCGCGGTGGCAGCGGGAGACCTCGCGGCCCGCGGGCGTCGCGCTGCGCGTGGCCGATCTGATCACCGACGCGCTGGACGAACTGGCCGCCGCGGTGGGGTGAGGCGGCCTCCGGAATTGTTCACCGAGACGTAACGCTGAGTGTTACAGGTGTGCTTGACCGTAGTCGTCAACAAGCTGTTGAATCCGCAATGCCGCTCACTCCCCCATCGCCGTCGCGAGAGGCACACCACATGACATCCGCGCCCTTGGCGCCACTCGACCTGGCCTTCTGGACCCTGGAATCCGTCGCCCACCCCATGCATATGGGCGCCCTCGGCGTCTTCAGCGGAGCCGCGCCCGGAGCGGCAGGGCGCGCCGCCGATCTGCTCACCGAGCGGGCCAAGGGGGTGGCCGGGCTCGGGATGCGCATCCGGGGCGTGCGGGTGCCGCCGGGCGCGGCCGTACGGGAGCCGGACCCGGACTTCGATCCGCTGGATCACGTCCATCTGACCGCGGCGACGGCGGACTTCCACTCCGCCGCCGGGGAGATCATGGCCGCGCCGCTCGACCGGCGGCGGCCGCCGTGGGAGGCGCATGTGGTGCCCGCGGCGGATGGGGCGTCGTTCGCGGTGCTGTTCAAGTTCCACCACGCGCTCGCCGACGGCCTGGGCGCGCTGCTGCTCGCCTGCGGCGTCATGGACCCCGACCCGGCGGCGGAGCCCCGACCCCCGCGGCCCGTACGATCGCCGAAGTCCTCGCGCTGGCTACTGCCGGGCCCCAACCCCCTCGCGCTGCCCGGCGCCGTCCGCCGCCGCGCCGAGGAGACCGGGCGCGCCCTCGGCATAGCGGCCTCGGTCGTCGGCGCCACCCTGGAGATACGGACCTCCCCCTCCCTCACCGCGCCCGCCAGCGGCACCCGCCGCACCGCCGGCGCCGTCCTCGACCTCGACACCGTCAACCGGGTCCGCAAGCAGACCGGCGGCACCGTCAACGACCTCCTCATCGCCCTCGTTGCCGGCGCCCTGCGCAGCTGGCTCGACGAACGCGGCGCCGAGACCGCCGACGTCGTGCCGCGCGCCCTCATCCCGGTCTCCCGCCGCCGCCCGCGCACCGCCCGCCCGCAGGGCAACCAGCTCTCCGGCTATCTGCTGCGCCTCCCGGTCGCCGAGCCCGACCCCCTCGCCCGCGTCCGCCGCGTCCGCGTCGACATGGACCGCAACAAGGAGGCGGGCGCCGACCGGGGCGCGGGAGCCGTCGCGCTGCTCGCCGAGCAGGTGCCGCCGCTCGGCCACCGGCTGGCGGGGCCGCTGCTCGCGCAGGCCGCGCGGCTGCTGTTCGACCTGATGATCACCAGCGTGCCGCTGCCCAGCCTGGGCATGAAGCTGGACGGCTGCCCGCTGACGGAGGTGTATCCGTTCGCGCCGCTCGCCCACGGCCAGTCGCTGGCGGTGGCGGTGTCCACGTACCGCGGGAAGATCCACTACGGGCTGGTCGCGGACGGCGAGGCGGCGCCCGACCTGGACCGGCTCGCGGCGGCGCTCAGCGCCGAACTCGACAGCCTCTCGGCGGCCGTTCAGTCGAGCAGCAGCCCCATGTAGTACTCGCTGACCGTCGCGCCGTCCATCTCGATGGCGGCGCGGCGGCGGCCCTCGAACTGGAAGCCGCAGCGCAGATACAGCGCGATCGCCGCCCTGTTGTGCTCCATCACGGTCAGCTCCAGCCGCCGCAGCCCGCACCTCCGCCCCGTCTCGGCGGCCGCCGTCAGCAGCTCCCGGCCGACGCCGCGGCCCGCGCTGCCGGCCCGCACCCCCATTACCACGTAGCCGGTGCGCCGCGCACGGGCGTACGGGAGCACCGACACGTCCACATAGCCGACCAGCAGCCGGTCCTCGAAGGCGCCGAGGACGTACGACGCCCCGGCGGGCGGCAGCTCCGGCGGCCGGTCGCCGCGTTCACCCGGTTCGAGCAGCATAAATGCGCTCTCGGCGTCCAACGCAAGCTGCAGATCGAGCAGTTGAGCCGCGTCGGCGGCGGCCAGGGCGCGCACCGTGGCGGTCATGGGTACCTCTCAGCCGATTTCCTGAAGTCGCTTGTCGTATTGAATGCCCGCTCCTACATTTTCGCACCAGGCACCCCGCCACGGCCCCGGGAGAGGACCGCATCCATGCCGGACCGCAAGGCTCAAGGCCGCCATCGCCGCCCCCGCCCCAATACCGTGTCGCGGACCTCGCTGAAGGTGACCGCCGGCGGGGCCGGACTCGCGCTGCCGCTCATCGGCGGCGCCGTCGCGCACGCCGCCCCCGGCCAGCACGTCGGGGAGAGCAGCGAGGCGCGTACGCACACCCGCGGAGTGCCGCCGCTGCCCGCGCTGGTGCAGCGGCAGCAGGCGCCCGCGGAAGCCGCGCCGGCCGCCGCCCCGAAGGCCACGCCGCGCAGCACCAAGCCGTACGTGGTCGAGAGCGGCGACACCCTCTCCGGCATCGCCTCGGAGGAGAAGGTCCGCGGCGGCTGGACGGCGCTGTACGAGCGCAACCGCCGCACGATCGGGTCCGATCCCGACCTGATCATTCCCGGCCAGAAGCTCTCGGTCCGCGGCACCAGCCCGGCCGCCGAGCCGAAGCGCCCCGCGCCGAAGCCGGCGCCGCCCAAGGCGAAGCCCAAGCCCAAACCGGCGCAGGACAAGCCGGACTCCGGCGCGGCGCCGCAGGGTTCCGGCTATGCCGCCCCGATAGCGGGCGCCAAGATCGGCACCGGCTACGGCGTCCGCGGCAGCTCCTGGTCCTCCGGCTATCACACGGGCGCCGACTTCCCCGTCTCCATAGGCACCGGCGTGCGCGCGATCGGCGCCGGCAAGGTCGTCTCGGCCGGGTGGGGCGGGTCGTACGGCTACCAGGTCGTGATCCGGCACGCCGACGGCAAGTACAGCCAGTACGCACACCTGTCCGCGCTCAACGTCCGCGCGGGGCAGCAGGTGAACGCGGGCCAGCGGATCGCCCGTTCCGGCGCCACGGGCAATGTCACCGGCCCGCACCTGCACTTCGAGATCCGCACCGGTCCCGGCTACGGATCCGACATCAACCCCCTTGCCTACCTGCGCTCGAAGGGCGTCCGGATCTGAACACGCGTCCGTACCGGCGGGCAGATGCAGCGGACCCGGCCGCATCTCGGGCAGACGGGCACAGCTTGCCTGTTGGTCACAACGGTCTCCGCTCTCCAGGTGTGCGCTACCGCTCGTGCATCAGATAGGACGCGCCCGGGACCGGTTAGGTTTTCTCCATGGACGCATCCGCTTGGGACGACCGATATGCCGCCCACGATCTGGTGTGGGGCGGCGCCCCGAACCGCTGGGTCGCGCAGGAGACCGGCGAGCTGCCGATCGGCCGGGCGCTCGACCTCGCGGCGGGCGAGGGGCGCAACGCGATCTGGCTGGCGGAGCGCGGCTGGCGGGTCACCGCCGTCGACTTCTCCGCCGTCGCCCTCGACCGGGGCCGCAAGCTCGCCGCCGAGCGGCCCGCCGAGGTGGCGGCGCGGATCGCGTGGGTGCGCGAGGACGTGCTGTCGTACGAGCCGGCGCCCGGGTCGTACGACCTCGTGGTGCTCGCCTATCTGCAGCTGCCGGCCGATGAGCGGGAGCCGGTGTGGCGGCGGGCGGCCGCCGCGCTTGCGCCCGGGGGCAGCCTGCTGGTCGTCGGGCATGACTCGACGAATCTCACCGAGGGGATCGGCGGGCCGCAGGATGCGTCGGTGCTGTACACGCCCGCGGATGTGCTGGGCGCGGTCGCGGACGCGGGTCTGAAGACCGTACGCGCCGACCAGGTCCGCCGCCGGGTGGAGAAGGACGGCGTCGTGGCCGACGCGATCGATGTGCTGGTGCTGCTGCGGGCCGAGGCGAGCTAGGACAGAGGCTTGTAGAGCTTGCGGCCCTCGCCTGCGGTGAGGCTGCAGGTGATGGTCTCCATGCCGAGGCGGACGCCGCTGGCGCCGGGGAACTGGATCAGGGTGCCGCGGACGGTGCCGGACGGCTGCTGCCGGCCCTCGGCATTGAGCCGCGACTTGCAGAGCTTGTCGGCCTCCGCCTTGATCTCGCTGTCGGTGGTGGAGTCGCCGCTGAGCTTGGTCTTGTAGACGACCTCGGCGTCGTGGGCGCCGGTGCACGACTTCGGGTCGGCCTGGCCCTGCTTGCCGGAGGGGACGTTGAAGCAGTCGCCGACCTTGAGCATGTAGGCGGGGCGCGGGCCGGTCTTCGGGGTCGGCATGATCGACTCGAAGTTGGGGCTGGACGCGCCGTCGCTGGGCAGGTCGTCCGTGGGCGGGTCCTCGTCGCCGTAGGACAGGCTGTCGTCCGGCTCCGGCATCAGGCTCGTGGACGGCGAATCGGACGGGGTGGCGGTCTTGCTGCTGGACTGCTTCGCCTGTGGGTTCTTGCCGTCATCGTCGTCGCCGCCGAACGCGACGACGCCGCCGACGACGAGGCCCGCGGCCACCAGCGCGCCGATGACGACGCCGATGATCACCTTGCGGTTGCTGCCGCCGCCGGGTGGCGGGGGCGGCGGGAAGCCGGCCTGCTCAGGCGGGCCGAAGCCGCCGGATCCATAGCCGCCCTGTCCATAAGCGCCGCCCGGCTGGGCGGGCGGGGTGCCGTAGCCGCCGGGCTGGCCATAGCCGCCCTGCTGGCCGTAGCCACCGGGCTGCGGTGGCGGTGGCTGCTGACCGTATCCGCCCGGCTGTCCGTACCCTCCGGGCTGGCCATAGGGGTCCTGACCGGGCGGCGGCTGGTTGGGCGGCGGAGGAAACGTCATGAGTCAACCCTCCCCCGATCAGGCAATATTTCAAGCATCGTGACCGGACAGATACAGAACGCGAAGAGGACGGGCACATTCCTCTTTGTGGTGCTCAGGGCTTTCCACAAGGCTTTTGAAAGGGGTTGTGAAAAGGGTTGCGGCCTGCCTAGCGTGGTTTCCGTGATGCCCACCTCCCGGGACATCCGGGCCCGGAACCGGCGGCTCCTGCTGCAGCACATCGTCGCCCAACCCGCCGTCTCGCGACCCGCGTTGGCCGCCGCGACGGGCCTCAGCCATGCCACCGTCGGCACCCTCGCCGCCGAGCTGCTCGACCTCGGCCTGGTCGCCGAGTCCGGCCATGAGGAATCCGCGGGCGGCCGCCCCCGCGCGCTGCTCACCGCGGCCGGCGCGGACGGCCGGCTGATCGGCGTGGACGTCGCGGAGACCTACGTCCATGCCGAGCTCTTCGACCTCTCCCTCTCCGTGCGCGCCAGCGCCGCCGCCCCGCTGCAGCCCGCCGACCTCACCCCGGAGACCGTCGTCGACCGCATCGCGGCCGCCATCGATTCCGCCCTCGCCCGCGGCGGCGTGGAGCGCGGCTCGGTCCTCGGCGCGGGCGTCAGCATGCCCGGCCAGGTCGACCGCCCGGGCAGCGGCCTCGCCGCCATCGCCTATGCCGCCAACTGGGACTGGCAGGACGTCCCCCTGACCGCCCGCCTCGCCGCCCGGCTCCCGTACCCCGTCCACCTCGACAACCCGCTGCGCGCCTGCACCGCCGCCGAGCTCTGGTTCGGCGCCGCCCGCGGCCGCGCCGACGCCGTCGTGCTCAACCTGGGTACGGGCGTGGGCGCGGGCCTGGCCGTAGGCGGCGAGGTCTACCGGGGAGCGACCAACAGCGCGGGCGAGTGGGGCCACACCACGCTTGTCCTCGACGGCCGCCGCTGCCACTGCGGCGCCCGCGGCTGCGTCGAGGCGTATGTCGGCGCCGCCGGCATCATGCGTACGATCCGCGAACGCGCCCCGCGCTCCTTGCTCCTGAACCCGCACGACCAGACGGCCACCGTCGCCGCCCTGGGCCGCGCGGCCACCGCCGGCGACCCGGCCGCCGTGGACGTACTGTCCGAAACCGCCCGATATCTCGGCGCCGCCGCAGCGGACCTGGTCAACCTCCTCAACCCGGAGGTCGTCGTCCTCAGCAGCTGGGTGGCCGCCGCCCTCGGCGAGCCGCTGCTGCGCAAGGTGCGCACCGAGGTCCGCGCGCGGGCGCTCCCCCGCCCCGGCGGCGCCGCCGAGATCGTCCTGTCCCCCGTCCCGTCCAACCCCGTCAGCCTCGGCGCCGCCGCCTTCGCCCTGGAGGGCGCGCTGGCGCCGAAGTCCCGGAAAGGAACCCGATGACCGTCAGCTACTACGAGGACGTGTCCCCCGGCACCGGCGCGCTGCCGCCGCGCGCCTGGTCCCCCGGCTCGGACGCCGCCCGGCTCGACCTCGGCGGCGTGTGGGCCTTCCGCCTCTCCCCGGAGGCGGCGGGTACGGGCGAGGCGTTCCTCCGCGACGACTTCGACGCGGAGGGCTGGTACCGGATACGGGTGCCGGGCCACTGGGTGCTGCAGGGCCACGGATCGTACGGCTCCCCTGCGTACGCCAACGTCCGCTATCCCTTCCCGGTCGACCCGCCCCGCGTGCCGACCGAGAATCCGACCGGCGACCATCGCCACGTATTCGACCTGCCGGATGACTGGCCGGCGGCAGGCGACGCCGTGCTGCGCTTCGACGGCGTCGAGTCGTGCGCGCGGGTGTGGCTCAACGGGGAGGAGCTCGGCGTCTTCCAGGGCAGCCGGCTGCAGCACGAGTTCGCGGTCGGCGCGCTGCTGCGGCCGCGCGGGAACGTGCTCGCCGTGCGCGTCCACCAGTGGTCCGCGGGCAGCTACCTGGAAGACCAGGACATGTGGTGGCTGCCGGGCATCTTCCGCGAGGTGACGCTGCTGCACCGGCCGGCGGACGCGGTGCGCGATTTCGAGGTACGGGCCGACTACGAGCACGCGACCGGGACGGGCGTGCTGCGCGTCGACTGCGAGCCGGGCGGCCGGATCTCCGTACCGGAGCTGGGGATCGAGGCGGCGACAGCCGAGACGGTGCGGGTGCCGGTGGAGCCGTGGACGGCGGAGACGCCGCGGCTGTACGACGCGGTGCTGGCGACCGGCGGCGAGCGGGTGGCGCTGCGGGTCGGCTTCCGGACGGTGGCCGTCGAGGACGGCGTGCTGAAGGTCAACGGGCGTCGGATCCTCTTCCGCGGCGTGAACCGGCACGAGTTCCACCCGGAGACCGGCCGCACCCTCGACACCGAGACCATGCGCCGCGACCTGCTGCTCATGAAGCAGCACAACATCAACGCCGTCCGCACCAGCCACTGCCCGCCGCACCCCGCCTTCCTCGACCTCTGCGACGAGCTCGGCCTCTGGGTGATCGACGAGTGCGACCTGGAGACGCACGGCTTCGAGGAGGTCGGCTGGCGCCGCAACCCGGTCGACGACGACCGCTGGACGCCCGCGCTCCTCGACCGGGCCGAGCGGATGGTCGAGCGCGACAAGAACCACGCGTCGGTGGTGATGTGGTCGCTGGGCAACGAGTGCGGCAAGGGCCGCGGCCTCGCGGCGATGGCCGCGTGGATACGGGAACGCGACCCCTCGCGCCCGATCCACTACGAGGGCGACTGGTCGTGCGCGGACGTGGACGTGTACTCGCGGATGTACCCCGAGCACGCGGAGGTCGAGGCCATCGGGCAGCGCAAGGAGGCGCCGCTCGACGACCCGGAGCTGGACGCGCGGCGGCGGGCGATGCCGTTCATCATGTGCGAGTACGCGCATGCGATGGGCAATGGTCCTGGTGGGCTCCTGGAGTACCAGCAGCTCTTCGAGACGTACGAGCGCTGCCAGGGCGGCTTCGTCTGGGAGTGGATCGACCACGGCTTCGCGGACTCGCGCTACGGCTTCGCCTACGGCGGCGACTTCGGCGAGGAGCTGCACGACGGCAACTTCGTCTGCGACGGGCTGCTCTTCCCCGACCGGACGCCGTCGCCGGGGCTGCTGGAGTTCAAGAAGGTGATCGAGCCGGTGCGGATCGCCCCCGAGGGGGCGGGGGTGCGGATCACGAATCTGCATGACTTCGCCGGGCTCGGCCACCTGACGTTCGAGGTGGACGGCGGCGACGGCGAGACGCTGAAGGTGCCGGAACTGGCGCCCGGCGAGAGCGCGCTGGTGCCGCTGCCGGAGGCGGCCGCTGGGCTGCGGACCGTACGGGCGGTGCTGGCCGAGGATGCCGGCTGGGGCGAGCGCGGGCATGTGGTGGCTTGGGGACAGGTGCCTGTCGAATCCTCTCCGGCGACCGCGGTGTCTGAACCTGCCGCCACTGCCGTGCGCGATGGCGACCGGATCACACTCGGCCCGGGGCAGTTCGACGCCCGCACCGGCGCCCTGCTCCAGCTCGGCGACCTGCCGATCGTCTCCGCGCCGCGGCTGGACGTCTGGCGGGCGCCCACCGACAACGACGAGGGTCCGGTCTGGATGCCGGCGACCACGGCCGCCGGGCAGTGGCGGCAGCTCGGCCTCGACCGGGTGCAGCACCGCGTCGACGCGGTGGTCGCGGACGGGCCGGAGCTGACCGTACGCACCCGGGTGGCGCCGGCCGCCCGCGACGCCGGGCTCCAGGTCACGTACCGCTGGAGCGCGAGCGCGGCGGAGCTCCGGCTCGAGGTGGACGTCGAGCCGGACGGCACCTGGCCCTGCTCACTGCCGCGCCTCGGCATCCGTCTGGGCATCCCCGCCGCGTACGGCCACGCCTCCTGGTACGGCGGCGGGCCCGGCGAGGCCTACCCGGACACCCGGGCCGCCGCGATGACCGGACGCTGGGAGTCCACGGTGGACGACCTGCAGACGCCGTACGTCCGGCCGCAGGAGAACGGCGCCCGGATCGACGTCCGCGAGGCGGAGCTGCGGGCCGGAGCAGAGACCGAAGCAGGGGGCGGCCACGGTCTTCGTATCAAGGGCACCCCCTCCTTCTGGTTCACCGCCCGCCGCTGGACCAGCGAGCAGCTCGACGCCGCCGACCACCGCACGGACCTGACGCCGGGTGACACGGTCTGGATCAATCTGGACCACCGTCAGCACGGCATGGGCTCCCGCTCCTGCGGCCCGGGCGTGCTGCCGCAATACGAGCTCACGCCTGAGCCCGCCCGCTTCTCCTTCGCCTTCAGCCCTCTGCGCTGAGCAGCCGCGACGGCGCCGCCTGCTGCCACGAGTCGTAAAGGATCGTGCGCAGCTCGGCGGTGTCGTCCAGGGCGGATATCCGCACCCGGATCCAGGCGAAGCTCGCCTCATGCCCGGCGATCCAGAACTTCTCCGGCTCCGCCAGCACCAGCTCGTCCCGCTCCAGCTTGGGGCAGCGGACGGCGAAGGACGTCTCGTCCTCCGGGAGGGTGGCGAACATCTTCCCGGCGACCCGGAAGGTGGGCATGGACCAGGCGGTCTTCTCGGTGGTCTCCGGGAGGGAGAGGGCCACCTTCCGGACGTCGTCGGCGCTCAATGACATGAGAAAACGGTAACGTCCGCCACTGACAGTCACGCCGGTGCGGCCGTGAAGGTCAGGTTGAGGTGGTCCTCCACCGGCCGATAGCCGAGCCGCTGGTAGAGGGCGTTGCTGGTGGGATTGGCCAGGTCGGTGAAGAGCAGGACCTGGTCGACGCCGCGGTCCAGGGCGGCCTGTGTCACGGCCGCCGTGGCGGCGCCCGCGTAGCCGCGGCCGCGCAGCTCGCGCGGCGTGTAGACGGGTGCGACGCGCGCCATCCCGGCGACGGTGCGGGAGATGCCGCAGAGGGAGACGGGCTCGCCGTCGCGCTCCCAGAGCGTGTAACCGCCGTAGCCGATCCGGGAGTCGACGGCCCGCCCGGCCGTGGCCGTGCCCTCGACGCCGACGTTCTCGTTGAACGCCGCCACCCACTTCACCAGCAGCTCCCGGTCGCCCTCCCCGGCGACCCGCGCCCGCCCCTCGGGCATGGGGTCCGGCGGGACGAGCTCTCCGAGCCGGTAGAGCCGGTGCTTTTCGTGGACCGTCACCTCGTCCCCGGTGAGCTTGCCCCACGCGGCGCCGAAGGCCTCTGCGGCGGGACGGCCGGCGTTCACGCCGGTGACGGGGGTGCCGTCGGCGCGCAGCGCCTCGGCCAGCTCCGCCGCGGCCCGGTCCGGCATCCGCGACAGCACGGGCGGGTGCGGCAGCGTGTGCGCGTACGCCCCGGCGACCTCCCCGTCGTCGCCGTCGCGCCACCATCCGAAGCGGGGCGTCGCGTCCCCGAAGCGCCCGGGACTCTCGCGGACGGTCGCGGCGATCGTCAGCAGGATGGTGTGCGCGGCGGGGTGCGTACGCACATAGCCGCCGGCCTCGGCTTCGTAGGCATCGAGCTCTGTCGTCGTCGTCCAACCCATGACCAGATCTTGCTATGCGCGCCGCTGCCGCGCACCTCGATAACCGTCAATAACCGCTCACCCGCAAGGTGATGTTCAGCCGCCCGTCGAGCCCCAGGGCGGGCGGCGCGGTGCCGCGCCGGGTCCGTACGACCCCGTGATAGGCGAAGCGCGCCGCCTCGCCGAACACGAAGAGGTCCCCTGAGGCCAGCTCGACGTCCGTATACGGCTGCCCGCGCGACTCGGCGTTCCCGAACCGGAAGGTGCACGTGTCCCCGATGCTGAAGGACACGACGGGCGCATCCGTCTTCTCGTCGCTGTCCCGGTGCATGCCCATGTGGGCGCCGTCACCGTAGAAATTGATCAGCGCGATGTCGTACGCGGGCGCCCCCTCGAACCCCGCCGCGGCGACGGCCTCCCGCCCGAGGTCCCCGAGCCAGCCGGGGAACAGCTTGACGGCGGCCCCGTCCCCGTCGACGACGGTCCGCGCGTATCCGTACGGATACCAGTGCCACCCAAGACACACCTGCCGCGCCGTCATCACCCCACCACCGGGGAGCCGCACGGTGCGCAGCCCGGCGGGCGGCCGGGCCCAGTCGCGGCAGGCTGCCAGCAGGCGGGCCTGCGACTGCGGGCTCAGCCAGTCCGGGACGTGCAGCGCACCAGGCGCCACCTCGACGCGTTCCCGGGGGAACAGCCCGCCGTCCATGAGCGCCACCTCCACCGTCTCCGCGGCATTCTGCGGCCGCCATTGTGATCATGTCGAATGCGCCCGCGCCGCCCGCCGGCGCGGGCGGCGGCCGCGCGGCGGACCAGCGCCGCTCAAGCCTGCCCCTAGCCGGGGAAACCAGGATTCACCTGGAACCCACCGACACCTGGGGGCATGATGTCCGAACGGCCTGACCTTGCACGTCTGTACGCGGCCGCACAGGAAGCGGCCGAGCTGGTGGATGTCGCCTGCTCGCGCGACAAGCTGTGGCCGGTGCTGACCGCGTTCCAGGATGCGCACGGCTCCCCCGTTGTGTTCAATATGGTGGCCGGCGGGGGGCGTACCGGAGATCTGTCGTTCGACTTCATGGTGCCGCCGAGTGCCGGCGACCCGTATGCCATCGCGCTTGCGGCCGGCCTGGCCGAGGAAACGGATCACCCGGTCCGCGGCCTGTTCGCCGAGCTGCAGGAGCGGTTCTCCATATATGCCTTCGGCGTCGACTACGGCATCAATGACGGATTCAACAAGACGTACGCCTTCTTCCCCCTGGGTGAGCTGCAGGAACTGGCGGCGGTCGCCGAGGTCCCGGCCATGCCGCGCGGCTTGTCCGAGCAGGTGCCGGCCTTCGTCCGCTACGGGCTGGGCGACAAGGTGTCCGCCGTCGCGATCGACTATGCGCGCAGGACGTGGAACGTCTACTTCAACGGGCTCTCCCCCGAGCACGTGCGGCGCGATGCCGTCCGGGCCATGATGAGCGATTTCGGCCTCCCGGAGCCGAGTTCGCGATTACTCGACTTCGTCGAGACATCCTCGGCGCTGTACGCCACCTTCGGCTGGGACTCCGCCACGGTCGAGCGGCTCTGCTTTTCCGCACGGACCACGGATCCGGGCGCACTTCCCGCGCACCTCGAGCCGAAGCTCAAGAAGCTCGCCGCCGGCGCGCCGTACACCTATGAGGGCGATCGGGTGCTGGTCGTCGCCGGCGCCCGGTCGCGCAGCGAGGAGTACTACAAGGTGGCGGCCTATCACGAGATGTCGGCGGGTGCGCACGACAGGGTTCGCGCCGTGAGCACCGACGATGCCGCCGTGCGGCGCGCCAACCGCGCCATCGTCGAGCAGTACATGCACACCCTGGGCCAGGACCGGCTGCGCCGCCACGAGCTCTTCACCGAGGACGGCGTCGGCGGGCTGTGGACCACCGACACCGGCTCTCCCGTCGCCACCCACGGCCGGGACCGGCTCGCGGAGCACGCCGTCTGGTCCCTCAAGTGCTTCCCGGACTGGGAGTGGTACAACATCCGGGTCTTCGAGACGGACGACCCGAACCACTTCTGGGTGGAGTGCGACGGCCACGGCAAGATCCGCTTCGGGGACTATCCGGAGGGCTATTACGAGAATCACTTCCTGCACTCCTTCGAATTCGAGGACGGGAAGATAAAGCGGCAGCGCGAATTCATGAACGGGTTCCAGCAGTTGCGGGCGCTCGGCATACCGGTGCCCGAGATCAAGCGCACCGGAATCCCGACGTGAAGGACGTCATCCGCGACATCCGGATCCGCGGCGCGCAGCATCAGCCCGAATGGAGTGACCCGCTCCAGCTGAACCGGGTGGCCGAGGCGCTGGCCGCGCGCCCCGCCCTCGTACACCCCGACGACGTGGCCACCCTGCGCACGCTGCTCGGCACCGTGGCCCGCGGCGAGGCCCTGGTGGTGCAGTCCGGGGACTGCGCGGAGGATCCGCAGGAGTGCGGCCCGTACCACGTCGCCCGCAAGGTGGCGGTGCTGGACCTGCTCGCCGGGACGCTCGGGCTGATCACCGGGAAGCCCGTGCTGCGCGTGGGCCGGATCGCGGGCCAGTACGCCAAGCCGAGAACCAGCGCGACCGAGCTGGTCAGCGGCGTCGAACTCCCGTCGTTCCGCGGGCACATGGTCAACAGCCCGGAGCCGGACCACGAGAGCCGCCGGGCCGACCCGCTGCGCATCCTCACCGGCTACATGGCAGCCAGCGACGTGGTCGACCGGCTGGGCTGGCGGGAGCGCGGCGCGGGCCGCGATGTCGTGGGCCCGCGGGTCTGGACGAGCCACGAGGCGCTGCTTCTCGACTACGAGGTGCCGATGCTGCGGCTCGACGACGACGCCCGGCTGTTCCTCGGCTCCACGCACTGGCCGTGGATCGGCGAGCGCACCCGCCAGGTCGACGGCGCCCACGTGGCCATGCTCTCCCAGGTCGCCAACCCGGTGGCGTGCAAGGTCGGTCCCGCGATGGAACCCGACGAACTGGTGGCGCTCTGCGAGCGGCTCGACCCGTGGGGCGACCCCGGGAAGCTCACGCTCATCGCGCGGATGGGGGCCGACGGAGTGACCCGCCTGCTGCCGCGCCTGGTGCAGGCCGTACGCGCCGCGGGGCACTCGGCCATCTGGCTCACCGATCCGCTGCACGGCAACACCGTCACGGCGCCCAGCGGCGTCAAGACCCGCTTGGTGGACACCGTCGGCCTTGAGGTGTCCCGCTTTGTCGCCGCGGTACGGGACGCGGGCGGCATCCCCGGCGGACTGCACCTGGAGACGACCCCCGACGACGTCGCCGAATGCGCCGCCACCGAGACCGAACTCGCCTCGGTCGGCGAGCGCTACACCTCCTTCTGCGACCCCCGCCTCACCCCGACGCAGGCCATGTCCGTGGTCGCCTCCTGGCCCGCGGAACCGGCACTCACCGGGCAGGTGCCGATCCCATGACCGGCATCCCCGCCATCCTCGACTACCCGCTCCCCGGCGCGGCCGACCTGCCACCGTCCGCCGTGCCCTGGCAGGCCGAGCCCGCCAGGTCCGTGCTCCTGATCCACGACATGCAGCGCTACTTCCTCAAGCCGCTGCCCACCGGCCTGCGGCACAACCTGCTCCGCGGCGCCGCCCAGCTGCGCGGGCGCTGCGCCGCTCTCGGCGTCCCCGTGGCGTACACGGCTCAACCGGGCGGGATGTCCGACGAAGAGCGCGGGCTGCTCAAGGACTTCTGGGGCCCCGGCATGCGGACCACCGCCGAGGACCGCGAGGTCGACAGCGCCCTCGCGCCGGACGCCGCCGACTGGCTGCTCACCAAGTGGCGCTACAGCGCCTTCTTCAGGACCGATCTGCTGCAGCGGATGCGGGCCGCCGGCCGCGACCAGCTCATCCTGTGCGGCGTCTACGCCCACGTCGGCGTGCTGGCCACCGCCGTCGACGCCTTCACCCACGACATCCAGCCCTTCCTCATCGCGGACGCCACCGCTGACTTCTCCGCGGACTACCACCGCTCGGCACTGACCTACGCCGCCGAGCGCTGCGCCCGCGTCACCACGGTCAAGGAGGTGTTCGCATGACCGACCTGCTGGCCACGGCGCTGGACTCGCCATCGCGGCCGTACGCGCTTCTGCACCGGCCGGGCGCGGCCCCCGGGACCGTAGAAGTCCTCACGGGCGACGTGTCCCTGCCTGCCACCCTCGCCGGCATACCGCTGCCGGCCGCCGGCTCGGGCCCGCGGCACGAGGTCCTGGTCGTCGTGCCGTACCGGCAGCTCGCCGAACGCGGCTTCGCCTGCGCCGACGACGACGCCCCGCTGGTGGCGATGACCATCACGGACAGCCAGGAGCTGCCCCTGGCCGAGGCCCTCGACCGCATCCCCGACGTCCCGACCCCGCTGTCCGGCGGCGGCTTCGACATCGACGACGCGGCGTACGAGGACGTGGTGCGCCGGATCATCAGGGAGACGATCGGCAGCGGCGAGGGCGCGAACTTCGTGATCAAGCGGACCTTCGTCGCCGAGCTCACCGACTACGGACCGCGCCACGCCCCCGCCCTCTTCCGCCGCCTGCTGCGCCGGGAGTCCGGGGCGCACTGGACGTTCCTCATCCACACCGGCACCCGCACCCTCGTCGGCGCCTCGCCCGAGCGCCACATCAGCCTCCAGGGCGGCAAGGCCGTCATGAACCCCATCAGCGGCACCTACCGCTATCCGCCGTCGGGCCCCACCCTCGCGGGCGTGCTGCAGTTCCTCGGTGACCGCAAGGAGACGGACGAGCTGTACATGGTCCTCGACGAGGAACTGAAGATGATGGCCAGGATCTGCCCCGGCGGCGGCCGGGTGGTGGGCCCGTATCTCAAGGAGATGGCGAAGGTCGCGCACACCGAGTACTTCATCGAGGGGCACACCGGCCGCGACGTCCGCGACATCCTCCGCGAGACGATGTTCGCACCCACGGTCACCGGCAGCCCGCTGGAGAGCGCCTGCCGGATCATCCGGCGGTACGAGCCCGGCAGCCGCGGCTATTACAGCGGTGCGGCGGCGCTGATCGGGCGGGATGCCGGCGGCGGGCGGGTCATGGACTCGGCGATCCTCATCCGCACCGCCGACATCGACCCCGCGGGGCACCTCGGCATCGGCGTGGGCGCCACCATCGTGCGCCATTCCGAGCCGGCGTCCGAGGCCGCGGAGACCAGGGCGAAGGCCGCCGCCCTGGTCTCCGCTCTCGGCGGCGGGCAGGAGGCGGAGCGCTACGCCGACCATCCGGTCGTCCGGGAGGCCCTCGGCACCCGCAATGCCGCCATCGCCGGCTTCTGGCTCACCGACGCCGAAGTCCGCGCCGGGTCCCGCGCCGCGGCCCGGCCCGAGCTGGCCGGGCGCAGCGTGCTCGTCGTGGATGCCGAGGACACCTTCACCTCCATGCTCGATCAGCAGCTGCGGTCCCTGGGGCTGGCGGTGACGGTGCGCCGGTTCGATGAGCCGTATGCCTTCGAGGAGCACGACCTGGTCGTGCTGGGGCCCGGGCCCGGCGATCCGCGGGAGCTCGGGCACCCGAAGATGCGGCACCTGCACGCGGCGGTGGACCAACTTCTGCGCGAGCGCCGGCCGTTTCTCGCCGTCTGCCTCAGCCATCAGGTCCTCGGGCTGCGGCTGGGCCTGCCGCTGCGGCGCAGGGCGGTGCCCAATCAGGGCGTGCAGCGGGAGATCGATCTGTTCGGCGCGGCCGAGCACGTCGGTTTCTACAACACGTTCGCGCTGGTCGCCGCGGACGACTCGGTCGCCGTGGACGGCACCGGGCCGGTCCGGGTCGGCAGGGATCCGGCCACCGGCGAGGTGCACGCGCTCAGCGGTCCCGGCTTTGTGTCCCTGCAGTTCCACCCGGAGTCCGTGCTGACGCGAGGGGGGCCGCGCATCGTGGGCACACACCTGGCCGCGTTGCTCGCCCCCGCCCCGGTCGCCGGCCGGGCCTGAGGAGGAGACGAAGATGCACCCGTACGTCGTGGTTGACGCTTTCGCGCGGGAGCCGCTCTCAGGCAATCCGGTGGCGGTGTTCTTCGAGGCCGACGACCTGACCGCAGAGCAGATGCAGCGCATCGCGCGGGAGCTGAACCTGTCGGAGACCACCTTTGTGCTCAGGCCCCGGCAGCCCGGCACCGACGCCCACGTACGGATCTTCACGCCGGTCAACGAACTGCCCTTCGCCGGGCACCCGCTGCTCGGCACCGCCATCGCCCTCGGCGGCCGCGGCGAGGCCGGCCGGCTGCGGATCGAGACCGCCATGGGGATCATCCCGTTCACGCTCGACCGGGCGGACGGCCGCGTCGTCTCGGCCAGCATGCGGCAGCCCGTACCCCGCTGGCGGGCCTTCGACCGCGCCGACGAACTCCTGGCGGCCCTCGGCATCACCGCCTCGGCGCTCCCCGTGGACATCTACCACAACGGCCCCCGGCACGTCCTCGTCGGCCTGGAGAGCGTCGAGGCGCTGTCCAAGCTGGACCCCGACCACCGCGCGCTGGCCCGCTTCCCCGACATGGCGACCAACTGCTATGCGGGGCAAGGGCTTCGCTGGCGCAACCGCATGTTCTCGCCCGCATACGGGGTCGTCGAGGACGCGGCCACCGGCTCCGCCGCCGGGCCCATCGCCATCCATCTCGCCCGGCACGGCCTGATCGAGTACGGGCAGCGCATAGAGATCACGCAGGGCGTCGAGATCGGCCGCCCCTCCCCCATGGAGGCGCTGGTGCAGGGCGCGGGCGACGACGTCGCGTCCGTCACGGTCGCGGGTCCCGGCGTGACCGCCATCGAAGGGGTGCTTCATGTCTGAGACGACGGTCCAGGTGGCCTTTCCCGAGTTCCTCGTCCCCCCGGCGGAGCCGCTGGGGCTGCTGGTGTCCTGGCTCGACGCCGCCGTGGCCAACGGGGTGCGCGAGCCCCGGGCAATGGCGCTGGCCACCGCCGATGCGCGCGGCCGCCCCTCCTCGCGCACCGTTGCCTTCACCAAAGTGACCGACGCCGGGCTGGTGTTCATCACCCACGCCGACAGCCGCAAGGGCCGCGACCTCGCCGAGAACCCGTGGGCCTCCGGCGTCCTGTACTGGCGGGAGACCGGCCAGCAGATCACCCTGGCCGGGCCGGTGGTCCGGCTGTCCGACGCCGAGGCGGAGTCGCTCTGGTACGCGCGGCCGGTCTTCACGCATCCGATGACGACCGTCTCCCGGCAGAGCACGCCCCTGGACGGCCTCGACCACTTCGCGCGGCTGCGGGCGGAGGCGCTGCGGCTGGGCGAGCCGGAGCGGCCGCTGCCGCGGCCTGCCACCTTCGCCGGCTACCGGCTCGAACCGGCCGCCATCGAGTTCTGGGAGTACGGCACCGACCGGCTGCACGAGCGGCTGCGCTACGACCGCACCGACGGCGGCTGGGAGATCAGCAGGCTGCAGCCGTAATCCGCGATCCGCCTGGAGGCACGACCGCCATGTCACCCGCCCGCAATAGGCACGTCGTGGAGCGGTACCTGCGCTCCGACCGGGACAGCCGGCTCCGCCGGCACACCCTCTACACCGAGGACGGCACCACCGCCCTCTTCTACACCGACATCGGCCGGCCCATCGTCGTATCGGGCCGCGAGAATCTCAAGCGGCACGGCGAGCTGGCCCTTGAGGTGCTGCCCGACTGGCAGTGGTCCGATGTGCACCTGTACGAGACCCAGGACCCGTCGGTGATCTGGGTCGAGTGCGAAGGCGAGGGCACCATCCGCTTCCCCGGCTATACGGAGGGCCATTACCGCAACCACTTCATCCTCCGGTTCACGCTGCGCGACGGCCGCATCAGCAGCAGCCGCGAATACAGCAACCCGCTGGAGCACATGAAGTCGCTCGGCATCGCGACCCCGCGCATCCAGCGGGACTGGATCCCCTCCCAGCCCGCATAGCGGTGCGGGCTGGGAGGGGATCCAGCGGCTCAGGTCGCGGGCACCGCTTCGAGCACGCCCGCCTGCGGCGACGGCTCCGCGAAGCGCACGACCTCGAACCCGGCGGCCGTGAGCAGCTCCTCGTGCTCGGCGCGGGTGCGGTTCCGCCCGTTGAGTACGGTCATCATCAGCATGTCGACCGTCTTGCCCGGGTGCGGGTCGTTGCCGGCCGGGATCATCGGGTTGACCACCACGAGCCGCGCGTGCGCGGGCATCGCCTCGCGGCAGGTGCGCAGGATCCGTACGCACTGCTCGTCCGGCCAGCTGGCCAGCACGTGCTTGAGGAAGTACACGTCGGCTCCCGCCGGGACGGAGGTGAAGAAGTCACCCGCCTCGGTCTGCCAGCGGCCGGCCAGCTCCGGCACGTCGAGTACGTGCCCGGCCAGCACATTCTCCAGCTCGAACAGGGTCCCCGTCAGCTGCGGATTGCGCCGCAGCAGCGCGGCCAGCAGGCCGCCGCGCCCGCCGCCCACGTCGACGACGCTCTTGGCCTCCGAGACGTCCACCGCGCCGGCGACGTGATTGCTCAGCGCCTCGGAGACCGACGCCATGCTGGCGTTGAAGGCCTTGCCGAAGTCCGGGTGGGCGGCGACGTAGTCGTAGAACGGGATGCCGTGCTGGACCTCGAAGGCGGTGGTGCCGGTCCGTACGGCCTCGTGCAGGCGGCCCGCCGGCTCCCAGAAGGGGGGCTCCCCGTGCACGATGATGGTGTCGCGCAGCGACATCGGCACATCCGCGCGGAGCGGCTGGGCGAGCGTGGTGAGGTGGAAGCGGCCTTCGTCGTCCTCGCGGAAGACGCCCTTGGTGGCGAGGTAGCGCAGCAGCCGGTAGAGGTGCGGGGCGTGCACCTCGACGGCCTCGGCGAGGTCGGCCGCCGTGCGCGGGCCCGCCACCAGGTGGTCGGCGATGCCGAAGCGCGCGGCGGCGTTCAGGGCGGCCGAGTACACATAGCCATTCGCGAGTTCGAGCAGCGCGCCCGCCGCCTGCGCGGCGCCGGCCGCCGTCGGGGCTGCCGCGCCACCGGGTTCTGTGACTGCCATCGCTGGGTTCCTCTCTCGTGACGGGAGGTGCGCATCACAGCTTCCGCGGTACTCATCGCGTCCCACTTGAGCGCCAGGTGACCGGGGGCACGCGCCGTGGCCGCGGGCCGTATAGTGGCCCGCGACAAGGCGACGGCGGAACGAGGAAGCCGGTGTGAATCCGGCGCGGTCCCGCCACTGTGATCGGCGAGCTCAGCCCGAAACAGCCACTGCCCGCGCCGCGGGTGGGAAGGCCGGGTGCGGCTACGACCCGAGAGCCAGGAGACTCACGCGGTCGCCTCCTCACTGGAACTGGGGCGGATTTCCCCAGAGGAGGAAGGCATTTGCCGCATGACGGGCATACGCTCGCTCACCCTGCCGGCGGCCGCGACGGCCGCCGCCCTGCTGCTCTCCGCCTGCGGAAGCCCCGCCCCTGCGGGTGGCACCGCATCCGGCGCCCCCGCGAAGGGCTTTCCGGTCACGCAGACCAACTGCGGGGTGAAGACCACCTATCAGCGGCCGCCACAGCGCGCCGTCTCCATGAACCAGCACACCACCGAGATCATGCTGGCCCTCGGGCTGCAGAAGTCGATGGTCGGCACGGCCTATCTCGACGACAAGATCCTCCCCGGTTACCGGGACGCGTACCGCGGGATCAAGGTGCTGGCCGATGAGTATCCGTCGTACGAGACGGTGCTGGCGGCGGAACCCGACTTCGTCTACGGCGGTTTCAACTCCGCCTTCCACGAGGACGGCCGCTCCCGCGCGGCCCTGAAGAAGGCGGGCATCGCCAGCCGCCTCAATATCGAGGACTGCGCCGACGGACCGGTGACGATGACCACCATGGCGAAGGAGATCCGCGAGGTCGCCGAGGTCTTCGGCGTACGGGAGCGGGGCGAGCGGGAGCTGAAGAAGCTGAACGGCACCCTGAAGTCGGTGGCGGCGAAGGTCGACGGGGTGAAGCCGACGCGCGTCTTCGTCTACGACAGCGGCGACAAGACCGCCTTTACGGCGGGCGGCGCCGGGGTCGGCAACGACATGATCAAGCGGGCGGGCGGCGTGAATCTCTTCGCCGACCTGGACAAGTCCTTCGGCGATGTGTCGTTCGAGCAGGTCGCCGAGCGGGCGCCCGAGGTCATTGTGATCTACGACTACGGGGATCAGCCGGTCGCCGACAAGAAGAAGTTCCTGCTGGCGAACCCGGCGCTCAAGGACGTACCGGCCATCAAGCACAAGCGCTTCGCCGTGCTGCCGCTGTCCTCGACGCTGCTGGGCGTGCGCGCCCCGGCAGGCGTGGAGTCGCTCGCCCGGCAGCTGCATCCCGGGCGCTTCGACGGTGAGTGAGGCGACGCAGGCGCCGGTGGCCGCGGAGGTCCGTCCGGTGCCCGCGGGGCCGCGCCGCCGGGTCCTGCCGTACGCCGTCGTGCTGGCCGCGCTCGGCGGCCTCGTCGTCGTGGCGGCCACCGCGGGCCTGATGGTCGGCACGACCGGGCTGCCCGCCGGTGAGGTCTGGCGCATCCTGCTGCACCGGATCCATCCGGCGCTGGCCGACCCGGCGTGGACGCCGGTGCGGGAGACGATCGTCGTCGACGTACGGCTGCCGCGGGTGCTGATGTGCGCCGTGGTCGGGGCGGGCCTGTCGGTGGCGGGGATGGCGCTGCAGGCGCTGGTGCGCAATCCGCTCGCCGATCCGATGCTGCTGGGGGTGTCATCGGGGGCGACCGTCGGGGCCGTGCTGGTGCTGGTGCTGAACCTGACGTTCTTCGGCATGTTCTCGCTGCCGCTGGCGGCCTTCTGCGGTGCGCTGGCCGCGCTGATCGCCGTCTACTTCCTGGCCCGTTCCGGCGGGCGGATGACCACGGTGCGGCTGGTGCTCGCCGGGGTGGCCATGGCCGAGGTGCTGTCGGCCGTGGCCAGCTTCCTCGTCGTCACCTCCAACGACCCGCACAAGACGCAGTCGGCGCTGCGCTGGATGCTCGGCGGGCTGGCCGGCACCACCTGGACGATGGTGTGGATCCCGGCCGTGGCAGTGCTGGCCGGGACGGCGGTGCTGCTCGGCGTCAGCCGCCCGCTGAACCTGCTGCTGGCGGGCGAGGAGGCCGCCGCCGCCCTCGGTCTGGACGTGCACCGCTTCCGCGCGGCGATCTTCACCCTGGTCGCGCTGATGATCGGGGCGATCGTCGCGGTCAGCGGCCAGATCGGTTTCGTAGGCCTGATCCTGCCGCATGTGGTGCGGCTGCTGGTGGGCGCCGACCACCGGCGGGCGCTGCCCGCCGCCGCGCTGCTCGGCGCGGCCTTCCTGATCGCCGCCGACCTGGCGGCGCGGACGCTGATGAGCCCGGAGGAGATCCCGGTCGGGATCCTCACGGCGCTGGTCGGTGGCCCGTTCTTCCTGTGGCTGATGCGGCGGAGGGCAGCATGACGGTGGAGCCCGCGGTGCTGGAGATCGAAGGCGTGACGGTCGTGGTGAATGATCGTCCGCTGGTACGGGACGTGTCGCTGCGGGCCGCGCCCGGCGAGGTCATCGGCCTGGTCGGGCCCAACGGGGCGGGCAAGTCCACGCTCTTGCGCACGGTCTACCGTGCGCTGCGCCCGACCTCGGGCCGGGTGCTGCTGGACGGTGACGACGTGTGGCGGCTGCCCGCCAAGCACCTCGCCCGCCGCCTCTCCGCGGTCCTGCAGGAGACCGGCGGCGACTTCGAGCTCACGACGTACGACGTGGTGGCCATGGGCCGCACCCCGCACAAGCGCGCCTTCGCGGGCGACGACGCCGACGACCGCGCGATCATCCTCGCGTCGCTCGCGGAGCTGGACGCCGCCGACCTGGCGCGGGCGCCCTTCGACCGGCTGTCCGGCGGCGAGAAGCAGCGGGTGCTCATCGCGCGGGCGCTGGCGCAGCAGGCGGGGACGATGGTGCTGGACGAGCCGACGAACCACCTCGACCTGCGGCATCAGTTGGACGCCCTGCAGTTGGTCCGGCGGCTCGGCGTGACCACGCTCGTGGCGCTGCACGATCTCAACCTTGCGGCGGCGTTCTGCGATCGTGTGTGCGTGCTGAACGATGGCCGGTTGGTGGCGTCCGGGACGCCGGGCGAGGTGCTCACCGCGGAGCTGCTGGCGGCGGTCTACCGGGTGGCGGCCGAGGTCACGCCGCATCCGGACACCGGGGTCCCGCGGATCACGGCGCTCGGCGGATTGGACCGGGCCGATGCCTGAAGCGGACCGGGCAGCCGCCGCCGAAGCCCTCGCCGACATCGCGTCGTTGGGCCCGTTCTTCACCGTGGTCGTTGGTGGTGCGGCCGAAGGCTGGCACCCGGTGGCGGACACGTACCGGCGCGGCTTCACCGACCTGGTCGAGCGGACCGCCGCCCGCTACGAAACCGGGGAACTGCGCGTCGGCGCCTCCATCGTCCAGCTCGGCCACGCCGCCCGCCTCTGGTCGCCGGTGCTGGGCTGCGCCGTCGTGCACGGCATCGTGCCCGACCTGACGGGCCTGCAGCGCGCAGACAACGGTCCGGCGCTGCGGCTGCCGACGGCCGCCGGCTTCCCGGCGGCGACCGGGCCGGAGCTCGCGGCGCAGCTGTACGACGTGGTGCTCCGGCAGCACCTCGACCCGCTCGCCGCCGGCCTGCGGGTCAAGGTCGCGCCGCGGCTGCTGGCGGGGAACGCCGCCTCCGCGCTGGTCGGCTCGGCCCAGGCGCTCCTGGCTTCCCGCCCGGACCTCCGCACCCCGGTCACCGCCCTCACCACCGAACTGCTCAACACCGGCCAACTCCGCGGCACCGGCGACCTCCGCCCGTACGACCTGCGCTTCAAGCGCCGCAGCTGCTGCCTCTTCTATCGCACCCCCGGCGGCGGAAAGTGCGGCGACTGCTCGCTGCTCTGAGGAGGCTCATCAGCGGCCGGTCGCACCGTCGATGAGCTCGCGGAGGATGTCCGCGTGGCCCGCGTGCCGGCCGGTCTCCTCGATCATGTGGGTGAGGGCCCAGCGCGCGGTGGGCCCGGACTGGCGCCCGGGGACCGGCGCGCCGAGGTCGGTGCACTGGTCGAGTACGTCGTTGGCACGCTCGACGGCGTCCCGGTAGCGGGCGACGACATCGGCCACGCTGTCCTCCGGCGCGGCCCGGAAGGTCGCCGGCCAGCTGGTGACGTTGTCGCCGAGGAAGATCGCGCGCTCGACGCAGGTCAGGTGGTTGAGCAGGCCGAGGAGGTTCGTACCCGAAGGGACCGCGGCTGTGCGCACCTGCGGTTCGGGGGCGCCGTCGACCTTCGCGGCGATCGAGGTTCTGAGGTAGTCGAGGAATCCGCGCAGGACTTCGCTCTCGCTGCTTCCGGTACGGGGCGGCGGGGTGTCGCGGCGGCGGGTGCGGCGCGGGGTGCTGGGCATGGGGGGTCCTTTCAGGCGGTGCGGCGGATGAGGAGGACGTGGTCGGTGACCTCGGCGGTACTTCCGTCAGGGCCGGTCGCGGTCCGGCGGGGCGCGTCGGCGCGCTCGACTGTCCATGCCGCCGGGTCGAGGTCCATGTCCGCGGCGACGTCCTGCGGGCTCGGGTAGTGGGTGTCCGGGTCCTGGTTCCACGACCACGGCGCGGTCGAGCCGTGGTCGACGACCAGCAGCCGCCCGCCCGGGCGCAGGGCGTGTGCGGCCGAGCGCAGGACGGCCGCCCGGTCCATGTCGTAGGGGGTGTGCAGATAGTGGGCGGTGATCAGGTCGAAGGCGCCGGGCGGGAAGGACGCGTGCACATCGGCCCGTAGCGCGGTGACGCGATCGCCGAGGCCGTGCGTACGGGCCAGGGCGGCGAGCCGCTCGACCGCTACGGCCGAGATGTCGACGGCGGTGACCCGCCAGCCCTGGCGGGCGAGCCAGAGCGCGTCGCCGCCGGGGCCGCAGCCGAGGTCCAGCGCGTCGCCGCCGGGCGGCAGGGCCGGCACCGTCTCGGTGAGGCGGGCATTGGGCTGCGGACCGTCGGGCGCCGGTCGGGCCGCGTAGACGCCGTCCCAGAACGCGACCGCATCGTCGGTGCTCATCAAGACTCCTCACGTCGGGATGTGATCAGTCTTGGCAGGCACCCGTGGGCCTGGCACGGAATCTTGCGGTTTCGGCAAAAACGGCCTGACCGGCCAGGTTCCGGTAACCGGACCGCCGGACGATGTTCATCACCTGGCGCGCAACTGCGCTGTCGGCCCTCCTGTCTACATAAGTGAGCAAGAAGCAACACAAGCACACAGCCACCCGAAGGGTTACTTCCGTATGCGATTCCGTACCACCACCAGCACCATCGCCGCAGCTGCCGCCCTCGGCCTCGGCATGGCCGCCTTAGCGACGACGCCCGCCCACGCGGCCCCGGAGTCCACGGCCACCGTCGTGCACGAGGACAGCGAGCTCTGGTACAAGGCCGGCGCCGGCCAGCAGAACAAGCTGACGGTCGACGAAAAGACCGAGCAGCGCGGCGAGAACGAGTACTACTACATCCTCACCTTCCGCGACCAGCACGACATCGCCATCGACGCGAGCGCGGCGGAGGCGGACGAGTGCACGTATCCCACCGAGGGCGACCGCACCGCCGTGCAGTGCGCGGTGCTGATCCCGCAGAACTCCGATGACTCGGACAACTACGACATCGACCTCGGCGACATGGACGACACCGCCACGCTCGGCCCGGACAGCGACGCCTACGTCGGGGTCTACGGCGGCCCGGGCAACGACACCCTCACCGGCAACGCCGCGCCCACCTTCCACGGCGGCGACGGCGACGACAGCATCGACGGCGGCGGCGGAGTCTTCGGCTTCGGCTCGTACGGCGACGCCGGTGACGACACCCTCGTCAACTGCGCCCAGGACTGCTTCGGCGGCCCCGGCAACGACGAACTGACCGGCACCGACGAGGACAACACCCTCCACGGCGACGACGGCAACGATGTCATCCGCGGCGGCGGCGGCGCGGACGTCCTCTACGGCGGCAGGCACGACGACGAGCTGTACGGCGAGGACGGCGCCGACACCATCTGGGGCAACAGCGGCAACGACGTCCTGTGGGGCGGCGCGGGCACGGACACGCTGTCCGGCGGCCCGGGCCGCAATGAGGTCCACCAGGACTGATCAGCCGCCGAGCAAGGCGCGCGACCACTCATCCTCACGCGCCTCGATGTACTCGGCATCGCTGCGCCAGATGTCCCCGTGCCCCTCGCTCCACAGCCGCGTCCAGGGCTGCACGCCCAGGGCGCTCTGATCGCGCAGAAAGTCGTGCATGGAGCGGGTGCGGCGGCCCAGCAGCGGGACGAGACGGCGGCGTTCGGCTTCACCGAGGCCGTACGCGTCGGCGAAGACCCGCAGCCGGGCCGCCGCGTCGGGGCGCTGCCTGCCGGGATCCGCGGACAGCGGGATGAACCCGTGGATCGCGTACGCGACGTCCCACAGGCGGGTGCCAGGGCCCGCGGCGTCCCAGTCGATGAAGGCCCAGCGGTCCTCGCCGTCGGCCACCAGATTCCACGGGGCCAGGTCGTGGTGGGCGATGATGTCGCCGCCGTCGGGCGGGATGAGCACCTGCCATTGCGCGTCGGGCGGCGGCGTGAAGTCCTGGACGGCGTCGTGGAAGTCCCGGATCAGCCGGCCGATGCGAGCCAGTTGGTCAGCGGGATCCATCAGCTCGAAACGGTCCGGCCACACCATCTGCCCCGGCATGAAGGTGAGGACCTCGCGCCCCTGCTCGTCGATCCCCAACGGCCGGGGTGCCGCGGTGAATCCCGCCGCGTGCAGGTGGCCGAGCAGGGCGTGCACGGCGGGGGTCCAGGGGCCGCTCGGGCGGCGCACGGTGTCGCCGATACGGACGACGCCGTCGCTGACGTTGCCGCCGGACAGGGGCTGTTCGGCAGGTTGCGGCACGGACATCAGTTGATCGCGACCGACATGGGCAGATGCCACAGGTCCCGGTCGCCGGGCGGTGGTTGGGTCAGGAGCGCCATCGGGGTGATGTCGGCCTGCGGCCGGAGGCCATGCCCCGTGGCCCATTCGGCCAGGTGCGGGCGGTCGCCGTGGGCCTCCAGGCGGAAGGCGCCGCGGCTCGTGGCCGCGATGTCGTCCACGAGAGCGAGGGCTTCGGCGTTCCCCGTCGCGATGAGGGGGCCGATCACCAGCTTGTCCGAGCCGCGCCACGCACCGCCGTACGCGATGAGGCGGCCCTCGCTCTCGATCACCCGCAGCTGCTCGGCGTAGTCGAAGAGGCGCACCAGGAGCTGGGAGCGGTCGACTCCCATGGCCCGGGCGTCGAGTTCGAGGATGCCGGGCAGGTCGGCGGGCTCGGCCGGGCGGGAGCGGCCGGAGGCGGTCACGTCGGTGGGGTGGCCCACGTACATCGTGTTGGCGCCGGTCGCCGCGAAGCCGAGCTTTTCGTACAGCGGGCGGCCCGCACTCGTGGCGTACAGCGTCACCTGTCCCGAACCGGCCCGCTCCACCAGCCGCTCCATGACGCGCCGGGACAGGCCGCGGCCCTCGCAGCCGGGGTCGGTCATGACCATTCCGATCGCGGCCAGTTCCGCGCCGAAGCGGGTCAGCGCCCCGACCGAGAGCAGCTCGCCGCCCGGGGCGAACACGCCGTGCAGCTCGCCCACGTCGAAGAGCAGCCGCCAGGTGCGGTCCGGGTAGTACCAGTCCCTGCCGTACGCCAGATCCTGCACCGCGGCCAGCTCGGCGGTGGCCAGCCGACGGACGGGGAGCCGGGCCGGATCGGTGCTGCTCGGCAGGGGCATGCGGCGCTCCTTCGCTGACGGCGGCGTGGCATGGAGCGTAGCCGAACAGTTGACAGGGGTGCGGTGGAGGGCTTCGCTGTACGCCCGCATAATCGTGCGCATCGCAGCAGGGGGCAGCAGATGAGTGCAGAGATCGTGCCATATCGCGTCCACTTCCCGCAGGCCGAGCTGGATGGTCTGCGGGACAGGCTGGAGCAGACCCGCTGGCCGAGCCAGGTGCCGGACGTGGGCTGGGAGCGGGGTGTGCCCGTCGGGCATGCGCGGGAGTTGGTGGAGTGGTGGCTGGGCGGTTACGACTGGCGGGTCTGGGAGGAGCGGCTCAATCAGCACCCGCAGTTCACGACCGAGATCGACGGGCAGCGCATCCACTTCCTGCATGTGCGCTCGCCGCACGCGGACGCCTTCCCGCTGATTCTGCTGCACGGCTGGCCGGGCTCCGTGGTGGAGTTCCTCGATGTCATCGGGCCGCTGACCGAGGGCGGCTATGACCTGGTGATCCCGTCGCACCCGAACTTCGGCCTCACCGGCCCGGCGGGGGCGGGCTGGGACTCGCGCCGCATGGCCCTCGCGTACAAGGAGCTGATGGCGCGGCTGGGTTATGAGCGCTATGGCGCCCAGGGCGGCGACTTCGGCGCCTTCATCGCCCCTGACCTGGGGCGGGTGGATGCGGAGCATGTCGCGAGCGTGCATGTGAATGCGGCGACCGCGGGGTTCATTCCGCTCAGTGGGGTGCCGGAGGACGTCGAGCTCACCGAGGGTGAGCAGGTGCGGCTGGAGCGGATGAAGCGGTTCCTCAGCGACGGCAACGGCTACTTCCAGATCTCCGGCAGCAGGCCCCACACCCTGGGCTTCGGCCTGGCGGACTCGCCGGTCGGGCAGCTCGCCTGGATCGGGGAGAAGTTCCACGACTGGGCGCATCCGGCGGGCTCGATCGACGCCGAGAAGGTGATCACGCACGCGGCGCTGTACTGGCTCACCAACACCGGCGCCTCGTCGGCGCAGATGTACTACGAGAGCCTGCACTCCCAGAACTGGCCGACCCCGTCGAAGACCCCGACCGGCGTCGCCAACTTCGCCGAGGACATCGCGATCCGCCGGTTCGCCGAGTCGGTCAACACGATCGTCCACTGGGCGGAGTACGACGAGGGCGGTCACTTCGCCGCGCTGGAGGTCCCCGACGTCTTCACCGACGAGATCGGCGCCTTCTTCGCCAAGCACCGCTGAGCACGGCTGGGCCTCAGGGACTCACCCCGTACGGTCCCCGCCGAGCGGCAGCCGCAGCTGCAGCATCAGCGCGAAGCGGGACTCCGGGTCGCCGAGGTCGGTCTCCGCCACCTCGGCGGCGCGGCGGAGGCGGTAGCGGAAGGTGTTCTGGTGGACGTACATCGACGCCGCCGCGGTGGGCACGTCGCCGAAGGCGTTGAGCCAGGCGCGGAGGGTGTCCACCAGGTGCGCGTCGTGGTGGCGGTCGTATGCGAGGAGGCGGGCCAGCGGGCCGGTGGGCGGGTGGCCGCGTTCCGCGGAGAGGTCGGCCAGCTCCAGCAGGAGCGCCTCGATGTGGATGTCCGCCATGCGGGCCAGGCGGCGCGGGCCCGCGTTGGTGCGCAGCACGCGCAGCGCGCGGTCGGCGCCGTCGCGGGAGCGGGCCAGGCCCGCGCCGTCCTCGGCGGCCGGGCCGACGCCGATCAGCGGGTGCAGGCGGTCGCCGACGCGGGTGAGGAAGTCGGTGCCGACGCGGGCCGCGCGGTCCTCGGCGTCGGGGCGGCGGTGCGGGACCGGGAGGATGCCGTACGCGACGTCGCCGATGAGCGCCGTGGCGGCGCGCGGGTGGACGGCCGTGAGGTGCATGGCGAAGGCGTCGGCGAGGCGCTGGCGTTCGGCGGCGTGCTGGGCGTGCTCGGCGGCGGCGCCCTGTCGCGCGGGCGGGTCGGGGGCGGCCAGCGCGAGGACGACGCCGGCGTGCTCGGCGAGGCCGAGGCGGCCGAGGGCTTCGGCGGCGCCCGACCCGCCCTCCAGCGCGGTGGAGACGAGGTCGGCGCGCAGCCGGCGTTCGACATCGGCGCCCGCACGCAGCCGCAGCATGTGCAGCGCGACCAGCTTGGCCGCGTCGTGCAGCGCCTGGGTGCGCTGCCGGCTGAGCGGGGTGCGGACGGCGGCCCAGATGGAGCCGAGGATCTCGTCACCCGCCCGTACGGCGATGGCGGCCCGCGGGACGGAGAACTCGTCGGTCGGCACCGGGTCGATGAGCACCGGCCGGTCGTCGCGGTACAGGTCGCGGAAGACGCCGCGGCCCTCCAGGACGTGGGTGATGCGCTCGGGCACCTGCCGGCCGAGGATCGTCTCCACCCGGGAGCCGTCGGCCTCGTCCTGCCGGTTGGAGAAGGCGAGCACGCGGGAGCTGCGGTCCTCGATGGTGACGGGGGCGTCGAGGAGCGCGGCCACCGCGTTGGCGACGGCGAAGAGGTCGCCCGACGGGGTGCCGCCGAGCGTCTGCGGGCCGGCCTCGCCGATGTCGCCCTCGGCGAGCAGCGAGCGCAGCATGGCGGCGAGCTGGGTCCAGGACGCGCCGCGGGTGAGGGCGAGCAGCGCGACCCCTGCGCGTTCGGCGGCCGCGGTCACCTCGGCGGCGGTCGGCGCCGGCGCCCGTACGACCAGGGCCGCCGCATCGGCCGCGCCGAGCTCGGTGAGCAGCTTGGCGGTCTCGGCGGCGCCGTGCACGCCGACGCCGAGGACCAGCGCCTGCCGGGGCAGCACCGGCTCGTCGAGCGGATCGTGGATGACCACGCCGCCGATCGCGTCGGCCTGCTCCGGGTCGCCGTGGACGAGGTCGAGCAGCGTGGTGCCGAGGTCGTCCAGGACCCTTCCCAGGCTCGCGCGCGGTCGCTCGTACATCACCGGATTGTGGGGCTGCTCCATCAGCGGCGACAAGAGGTCAGCCGCATCACAGCGGGATCCACTCGGTGCTCGCGGTGACCTCGTCCAGCACGTCCTGACGCGGTACGACGCCCAGCCCGGGGCCGGTGGGGACCGTCAGATATCCCTCCTCGAGGACGAACGGATCGGTGATGTCCGTCCGGTAGTAGCGGTCGGATGCCGAGGTGTCGCCGGGCAGGGTGAAGCCCGGCAGCGCGGCGAGGGCGACATTCGCGGCCCGCCCGAGGCCCGTCTCGAGCATGCCGCCGCACCACACCGGCACCCCGTGCGCGGCGCACACGTCATGGATGCGGCGCGCCTCCAGATACCCGCCGACCCGGCCCGGCTTGACGTTCACCACGGAGCAGGCGCCGAGCGTGATGGCGGCCGCGGCGGCGCGCGCCGAGGTGATCGACTCGTCCAGGCAGACCGGCGTGGTCAGGGACTTGGCCAGCTGGGCGTGCCCAAGAATGTCCTCCTCGTCCAGCGGCTGCTCGATCAGCAGCAGGTCGTACGCGTCCAGGCGGGCCAGATGGCGGGCATCGGCCACGGTGTATGCGGCGTTGGCGTCGACCTGGAGCAGCAGGGCGTCGCCGAAGTGTTCGCGTACGGCCCGTACCGGATCGACATCCCAGCCGGGCTCGATCTTCAGCTTGATACGGACATAACCGGCGTCAAGATATCCGGCGACCACCTCCAGCAACGCGGGTACGGAATCCATGATGCCGACCGAAACCCCACACGGCACCCGCCTGTGGACAGCGCCCAGCTCCCGCGCGAGCGGCACGCCCCGGGCCCGCAGCTCGGCATCGAGAACGGCCATCTCCAGCGCTGCCTTCGCCATCCGGTGACCACGGAAAGGCGCCAGCGCGGGCGCGACGGCGGGGGCATCGAGATCCGGGCGCCCCGCGAGCGCCGGGATGAGGAAGCGGCGCAGCACGTCGGCGCAGGCCGCCGCGTACTCCGACGAGTAGCGCGGATCGACCATCGCCACGCACTCCCCCCAGCCCTCGCTCTCCGCACCCACCGCCCGCAGCAGCAGCGCCGTCCGCTCGCTCTGGCTGCCGAAAGAGGTGCGGAACGGCGCCACCAACGGCAGCCTGATCTCCCGGACTTCGACCCCGGTGAGCTTCACGGTGCGTCCTTTCGTACGAGGTGATACCAGCCGGCCCGATCGAAGCCGTCCACCCGCCAGCCCTCCGCGAGCAGCCCGCCGAGGACGTCCCGCAGGGCGGCCCGCCAGGCAGCCGCGCAGGCCGGGTCGGTGCGGCGCAGCCCCTCGATGTCCGCCGGGACGGCGACCAGGGCGCGCGGACCGACGGCGCTCCCCGGTGCCGGGCGGCCATCGGCCGTGATGCCGAGCGCGACCGCTGCCGGTCCGGTGTCGGATGTACGGTGCTCGCCATGGCAGGCCGCGACCACCGCCGGGTCGGCCAGCCGCCAGTCCACCAGCAGCCGGTCGGTGTCGTCGGCGCCGTTGATGCCGTCATCCATCCGCCCGTAGAAATTGGGCAGATACTCGGCCGGCACGGCCGCCAGCTTCCCGATGTTGAAGTAGGCATTGCGCCGGACCAGCGGATCAAACGTCCACGACACCTGCCCCGCCCCCCGCGCCAGCGCCCACGCGCGCTGGTGCGCCTTGAGCGCGAAGCCGACGCTGCGGCCGCGCATCCGGGCTGAGACGCCGGCGATGTGGCTGTGCAGGGTGCCGTGCGGCGGCGGGCCGAAGAAGCCGATGCAGGCGCCGACGAGCTCCTCGCCCTCGAAGGCGGCGGTGACGTAATTCCCGGCCTTGTCCATGGCGCGCAGCAGCTCCGTCGTCACCAGGCCGGCCTCGCCGCCCGGCTTCCAGATGCCGGAGAAGAGCTCGGCGACCGCCTCCAGGTGCGGCAGTGCGCTGATCGTACGGACGCCGCAGCCCGCCGCGGTGGCCGCCGCCTCGGCCGCTTCCACGGCGTCGGCCGCGAGCAGCGGGTCCGGGGCGGCGACCACGGTGGCGTCCCCCGTCATCGCCGGCCTCCGCCGGTCGCGGCGGCCTGCCCGGTGCGTACGGACGGTGCCGCCAGCAGGTCGTCGATCAGCGCCGCGACCAGGGCGGTACGGGGGGCGAGTTCGGCGACCAGGAGATGCTCGTCGTCGGCGTGCGCGCCGCCGCCCACCGCGCCGAGGCCGTCGAGTACGGGGGTGCCCACGCCCGCGGCGAAGTTGCCGTCCGAGGCGCCGCCGACGGCGGCCGAGGTGAGCGGCCCGATCCCGAGGCCGGCGGCCAGTTGCTGGGCGCGCAGGAAGAGGTCGGCCGAGGCATCCGCGGACATGGGCGGCCGGTTGGGCCCGCCCACCACCTCGACCTCCGCGCCGTCGAGTACGGGCCGCAGCCGCCGCATCGCGACGTCCACCCGCGCCTGCTCGGCGGCGTCCCAGACCCGTACGTCCACCGCGAACCGGCCCGCGGCCGGAACGGTGTTGGTGGTCGTACCGGCGCTCAGCAAGGTCGGAGTGACCGTCGTGCCCGCCGCCGGGTCGGCGAGGGCCGCGACCGCCTGGATCTGGTGCGCGGCCTCCATGCTCGCGTTCACGCCGCGCTCCGGCTCCAGGCCCGCGTGCGCGGCCCGGCCGCGGAGGTGCACGTCGTACCGGGAGATGCCCTTGCGCTGCGTCTTCAGCGCGCCGCCGTCGGCGGACGCCTCCAGCACCAGCGCCGCGGCGCACCCAGTCGCCTCGCCCTCGATCAGCTCCCGCGAGGACGGCGCGCCCAGCTCCTCGTCGCCGGTCACCAGCAGGGTCGCCCCGTCCGTGCTGGAGAGCGCGGCCAACGCGTGGAACGCCATCGCCAGACCCGACTTCATGTCGAAGCACCCCGGCCCGCGCATCACCCCGTCGCGCACCGCGAAGGGGTGCGTATCCAGCGACCCGATCGGCCACACCGTGTCGTGATGGGCAAGCACCAGGACCCGCCGCGGCCCGCCGCCCAGGCGCCAGCGCAGATGCGTACGGCCATCGAGGACCACCTGCTCAGGCGCGGCCCCCAGATGCGCCGTGCCCATCGCCGCGACCACCTCGGCGCTCCGCGCCACCGCCGCCCGGTCGGCCGACGGCGACTCGATGGTCACCAGCCGCTCGATGTCGGCGATCAGCGCGGGCAGCGCCTCCCGGAAGCGCCCGACCTCAAGGCCCGCCACGTCAGGACACCTTCGGGGTCGCGCGGACGCCATGGTGCAGATAGCGCTCGCCGGTGGACAGGGCGTAGAAGGTGACGGGCACCCAGGCATCGCTCCCTGGTGGCCGGACGAGATAGAGGTCATCCGTTACGGGCTCCATCACGAACTCCTGCACCGGCTCCGGCACCAGCTCGGCCAGCGGCCCGGTCGCGGTCTGCCGCAGCCGCGGGCCATCGGCGCCGTCGAGGACCTCCATCACGACGCTGGCCCGCTCGTACCGCCCCAGGTGCGGGCCCACCTCCACCTCGGGCCGCACGTCAGGCGGCTCGATCGGCGTCGGCATCGTGACCCCGGCGAGCTCGGCGAAGATCTCCCGGTACAGCTCCAGATGCAGATCCCGCGCGGCGCCCCCATTGGTGAGCAGAGTGACCGCAAGATCCGCCTCGGGCAGCACGCGCAGGAACGCCGACTGACCGAGGGTGTTGCCGTCGTGGCCGAGCAGCCGGTGTCCGTCCCACTCGAAGCGGATCCAGCCGAGCCCCCACGAGTCGCCGAGCGTGTGCTGGTCCGGCAGCTCGACCTGCTGCTCGGTCATCGCACGGGCGGCGTCCGCCGACAGCACCCGCGTGCCGTCGGGGGCCCGGCCGCCAGCGAGGTGCATGCGGGCGAAGGCCAGCACGTCGGCGGCGGTGGCGCTGATCAGGCCCGCGGGTCCGGCGGAACGAGGCAGGCCCCAGGCGGGGACCGGGCTCGGCTCCTCGTCGCCCGCGGCGTCGTGCCCCATGGCGGCGCGGAAGCGCAGCGCCTCCTCCGGGAGGGTGACCGTGTGCGCCAGGGCCAGCGGCGTGCACAGGCGGGCTTGCAGGGCGCGGTCCCAGCTGGTGCCGGTGAGCTTCTCGATGACGCGGCCGGCGAGGACGTAGCCCGAGTTGCAGTACGAGAAGGTGGCCCCCAGCGGGTGGTTCTGCGCGGCCTGGTCGAGCTCGGCCACGTATCGCTGCAGGCACTCGTCGCCGCGGCCGGTGTCGGTGAAGATGTCGCCGTCGATGCCGCTGGTGTGGGTGAGCAGGTGCCGCATGGTGACCTTCTGCGCGGCCCCCGCATCGGCGAGGCGCAGCTCGGGCAGCACGTCGGCTATGGGGGCGTCGAGGTCGAGGAGGCCTTCGTCGGCGAGTTGCAGGGCGAGGGTCGCCGTCCAGACCTTGGTGATGGAGCCGATCTGGAAGAGGGAGTCGGTGGTGGCCGGGACGCCGGTGTCCTTGTTGAGCACCCCGTATGCGACCTCGACCGTCTCGTCTCCCTGCTGGATGCCGAGGACCGCGCCGGGCACCCGGTAGCGGGCGGCCAGTGCGTCGAGCCTGGCCTGCCAGCGCGCGATGTCGAGGCGGGGACGGCCGCCGGTGTGGCGCTCCACCCAGTCGACGATGCGGCCGTTGAAGTCGGCGCGGTGGGACGGGGCGCCGTCGAGGAGGAAGAGGTGCGAGCCGCCCGGGTAGAGCACCATCTCGGCGGGGACGCCGCGCTCGCGCAGTGCGGTGAACCACTGCTCGGCCTGGCCGACCGGGCAGCGTTCGTCGGCGGCGCCGTGCAGGACGAGGGTGGGGGTGCGGACGTCCTCGACCCGGGCGTACGGGGAGAGGCCGGCGTAATGGGCGCGGTCCTGCCAGGGCGGGGCGCCGAGTTCGAATGCCGACAGGTAGTGGCCCGCGTCGGAGGTGCCGGCCATGCTGGTCAGGTCGCTCACCACGCCCCCGGCGACCGCGGCGGCGAAGCGGTCGTCGCGGCTGGTGAGATAGCAGGTCATGTAGCCGCCGTAGCTGTAGCCGGCGAGGGCGAGGCGGTCGGGGTCGGCGGTCTGCTCGGCGACCAGGGCGTCGAGCGGTTCGAGGAGGTCCTTGGCGTCCGCCGTGCCCCACTTGCCCTGGGCGGCGGTGTAGAAGGCCTCGCCGTAGCCGTCGCTGGCGCGCGGGTTGAGGGTCAGGACCGACCAGCCGCGGGCGACCAGCGCCTGGTGGTAGAGGTGGATGGGGTCGGCGGTGCCGTTCCAGGCGTTGTGAGGGCCGCCGTGGACGTCGAGCAGCAGCGGCGCGGGTCCGGTGGCGGCGGGGTCGCGGAGCAGCCAGCCGTGGACGGTGGTGCCGTCCGAGATGGTGAACTCGCGCTCCTGCGGGGTGAAGAGCTCGATGTCGAGGCCGTGTGCCGTGTGGACCTGCTCGCGGCCGGTCGCGAGATCGACGGTGGCGATCTCGCCGTACGAGGTCGGGGTCGCGAGGACGATCGCGGCGGTGTCGCCGACGGCGGACATGCCGGAGACGACCCGGCCGGCGCCGGAGACCAGCGCCCGCGGGTCGCCGCCGTCGGAAGCGGCCGCGTACAGGTGGGTGCAGCCCCGGTCGCGTACGCAATACAGGAGCCTGCCGCCGCTGACCGCGGGCAGCGCTCCGGGATAGCCGGGCCCGCCGGGCATCACATTGCGGTCGAGCCCGGCGGTCAGGTCGACGGTTGCGCCACCGTCCAGCGGCACCCGCAGCAGGCTCGCGTGCCCGAGTTCGGTGTCCGTACGGCCGACGACCAGCAGCGCGCCGCCGTCGGCGGTCCAGCCCGCGGTGGCGGCCATGCCCGCACCGCCGCCCACCAGCCGCGGCTCGTCCGCCCCGCCGACGCCGACGACGTACGCAGCAGACCGCCGCGTCAGATCGGCGTCCGCGTCACGCGCCGCCGTAAAGGCGAGGCTGCGGCCGTCCGTCGACCAGGCGGGCGCGCCCGCGTGCCAGTCGCCGCGGGTGAGCTGCCGGACTTCCCGGCCGTCGAGTTCCAGGACGTGCAGGTGGCTGCGGGCCGCGCCCAACCGGCCCGCGCCGTCCGCCTTGTGGTCGAGGCGCTCCGTCACCAGCGGCGGCTGCGGGCGGCCGGGAGCGGGCGGCCCCTCCCGGCCGTCCACCGGCGCGGTGAACGCGATCGCCGCCCCGTCCGGGCTCCACACCGGCGCGCCCGCGCCGAGGGGGAGGCTGGTCGCCTGCTCGGGCTCGCCGCCGTCGGCGGGCAGCAGCCACAGCTGGGCGGGACCGTCGCCGCCCCCGCGTACGAACGCCACCCAGCGCCCGTCGGGTGACCACGCGGGCGACGTATCCGCGGGCCCGCGGGTGAGCCGCCGCGCCGCTCCCCCGCCGGTCGGCACCGTCCACAACGCGCGCTCCGTCCGGTCGTGTTCGCGGTCCGCGGTACGCAGCACGTACACGATCCGCGTGCCGTCCGGCGACAGCGCGGGCTGCTCCGGCAGCGCGATGGCGTAGAGGTCGTCGATGCCCAGGCGTCGAGTCACGGTGTGCGGTCTCCTCGCGGATCGTCTTCGGTTACGGGAGGTCGGCGGGCTGCCGTCCAGGGACGGCGGCGAGCAGCTCGCGGGTGTATGGGTGCTGCGGGTCGGCGAGGACCAGGCCGGTGGGTCCCGCCTCCACGATCCTGCCCCGGTGCATGACGGCGACGTGGTCGCTCAAGTACCGGACCACGGCCAGGTTGTGGGAGATGAAGAGCATCGAGAGTGACAGCCGCCGCTGCACCTCGCGGACCAGGTTGAGCACGGCGCCCTGCACGGACACGTCGAGCGCCGAGGTGATCTCGTCGGCGATCACCACGTCCGGTTGTCCGGCCAGCGCGCGGGCGAGCGCGACCCGCTGCCGCTGCCCGCCGGACAGCTCCCCGGGCCGCGCTCCGGCCCGGTCCGGGTCCAGCTGCACCTGCTCCAGCAGCCGCGCGACTTCCGCGCGCCGCTCGGGGACGCCGCGCGGCATGGCCTCCGCGATGGAGTCGCCGATGCTCATCCGGGGGTCGAGCGAGGAGTACGGGTCCTGGAACACCATCTGCAGCGGCCGCCGCCGCCCGCGCCGCTGCCGCACGTCGGCGCCGTCCAGCAGAATGCGGCCGGCGGCGAGCGGCGCCAGGCCGACGGCGGCGCGGGCCAGCGTCGACTTCCCGGACCCCGACTCGCCGACCAGCCCGACCACCTGTCCGGACGGCACGGTCAGGTCGACGCCCGCGACGGCGGTGTGGCCGTGCCGCCGGTGCCCGTAATGCACGCTCACCCCGTCGAAGACGAGCTCGCTCATCCCGCACCTCCCGCAGCGCTCTCCTCCGCGACCCGGCCGGCCTTCTCGCGTACGGGATGCCAGCAGGCGACCCGGTGTTCCTTCCCGGCGAGGACCGGATCCGCACCGCGGCAGTGGTCGTCCGCGAAAGCGCACCGTGGTGCGAACGCACAGCCGGGCGGCATCCGTTCCGGCTCCGGCGGGCGGCCGGGGATCACGGCCAGCGGTCGGTCGCGGTCGGTCTCCAGGTCGGGTACGGCGGCCAGCAGGGCCCGCGTGTACGGATGCTGGGCGGCGGTGTGCAAGTCGGAGGCGGGCAGGTCCTCGACGATCCGGCCGGCGTACATGACCAGGATCCGGTCGCAGGTCTCCGCGACGACGGTGACGTCGTGGCTGATCAGCAGCAGGGCGGCCTGCTCCGCGGCGCGCACCTCGGCGAGCAGCTGGAGCACCTTCTGCTGCACGGTGACGTCGAGCGCGGTGGTCGGCTCGTCCGCGATGATCAGCCGCGGGTCGCCCATCAGCCCCATGCCGATCATGGCCCGCTGCCGCATGCCGCCGGAGAACTCGTGCGGATACTGCCGCGCCCGCCGCTCGGGCGCGGGCACCCGTACGGCGTCGAGCCGGTCCACCGCCCGCGCGAAGGCATCCTTGCGCGACAGGCCTTGGTGCTGCTCGGCGACCTCGGCCAGCTGGCGGCCGATGCTCCGTACGGGATTGAAGGAGGTCATCGGATCCTGGAAGACCATGGCGAGAGAGGTCCCCAGCAGCCCGCGCAGCTCCCGCTCAGGGGTGTCGAGCAGCGGCCTGCCCGCGAAGTCCAAGCGGTCGGCGGTGACCTCGCCGGGCCGCTCGACGAGCCGGGCGACGGCGAGCGCGGTGAGGCTCTTGCCGGAGCCGGACTCGCCGACGACGCCGACTGCCTCGCCGGGACGTAGGGCAAAGCTGACGCCGCGCACCGGGGTGGTCCAGCCGGACGGGCCCGGGAAGGAGACACGGAGATTCTCGACGGCGAGCACAGAGTCGTTGGTCTCCGTGTCGTGCGGTGCGGGTTGGGGCTCGGGGCGAGGGCCTGCGATGCGGCGCGAGAGGGTGCGTACGCCCAGCACCGCGGCCGCCGCTTCGCCGAAGAGATTGAACGCGAGGCCGGTGACCACCACTGCGACGCAAGGGGCGAGTGCGGGTGCGGGCGTCAGGTTGATCCGGTCGAGCCCCTCGCCCAGCAGCCGTCCCCAGTCGTAGTCGGGGGCCTGCACGCCCAGGCCCAGGAAGGAGAGTCCGGCGAAGGCCAGGAGGGCGCTGCCCGCGCCGATGGTGGCGTTGACGGCCAGGGGTTCGGCGATGTTGGGCAGGACGTGCCGTACTAGCAGGCGGAAGCGGCCGACCCCCGCGACGCGGGCCGCGGCGATGAAGTCCTTGCCCGCCACCGACGCGGCGAGGGTTTGGGTGAGGCGCGCGAAGGCGGGGGCGGTCGCGAGTCCGATGGCCAGCACCGCGCCCGTCGTCCCCACCCCGAAGATCACCGCGAAGAAGAGCGCCAGCAGCACCCCGGGGAACGCCACGGCGATATTTACGACCGACGTAATCATACGTCCGGCCCACCGTGGCAGCACCGACGGCGCGGCGCCGAGGACGATGCCGAGGCTCACGCCGATCGCCGTGGCGCCGACCGCGAGCAGCAAGGAGAGCCGGGTGGCGACCAGGACGCGGTAGAAGATGTCGCGGCCGAGGTTGTCCGTGCCCAGCAGATGCGCATCGGACGGCCCTTGCCCGATCGCGGCGGTGTCCACCGCGGACGCCTCGTCGCCCCACAGCAGCGGGGCCAGCACCGCGAGCACGACCACCGCGAGCAGCAGCACGGCGGCGCAGGCGCCGACGGGCGTACGGGCGACGGCGAGCCAGCGGGAGCGAGGACGGGCGCCCGGGCCAGGACCGGAGCGAGTCGCGGACATCAGCCCTCCCTGATCGTCGAGCGCGGGTCGAGCACCGCAAGCAGCACATCGACACCCAGGTTCACCGCCAGCACCCCGAGCCCGTAAACAAGAACCACGGTCTGCACCACCGGATAGTCCTTCTGCAGGATCGACTGCACGATGGTGGAGCCGAGCCCGGGCCAGGCAAAGACGTTCTCCACCAGCACCGTCCCCGCCACCAGCGCGGACAGCAGCAGCCCGCCAAGGGTGAGGGTGGCGGTGAGCGCGTTCGGCAGCGCATGCCGCAGATATACGAGCCGGGCGGGCAGCCGCTTGGCGCGGGCCGTACGCACATAGTCATTGCCGAGCACCGCCAGCATCTCCACCCGGCACAGCCGCGCCAGCACCGACGCCGGTCCGACGGACAGCGCCAGCACGGGCAGCACGTACGACGAGGGACCCCCGCGCCCGGCGACGGGAAACCACCCCAGCTGCACCGCGAAGACCCACGCCAGCACCACCGCCAGCAGAAACTCCGGGATCACCGCGAACAACACACTCACCGACGTGAACGCCAGCTCCCCACCCCGCCGCCGCCCGCCCCGGGTCAGCGCCGCCATGGCGACACCCACCGGGATCGCCACCACCAGCGCCGCCCCGAAGGCGAGCAGCGCCAGCTGCACCGTGTTGGGCAGCCGCTCGCCGATCGTCTGCGACACGGGCAGCCCGCTGATGGTGGAGGTCCCGAAATCACCGGTCAGCACGCCGCCGAGGAAGCGCAGATACTGCTCCCACAGCGGGTCGTTGAGCCCCAGCGCATCCCGCCGCGCCGCCACCAGCTCGGGCGACGCGGTCATCCCGAGCGCGGCCCGCACCGGATCACCCGGGATGAGATGGATCATCAGAAACGCCGCCGTCAGCAGCACCCACAGCGCCACCACCAGCCGGACAGCGCGCCGGACGCCGAAGCGCAGCCAGCGATTGCGGTGCCAGCCGGGCAGCGCGACGGGCGGGTCGGCGTCGGTGTCCGTGCCGGCGTCCGCGTCGGCCACGGGAGCCGTGAACGTCATCATGCGGCCGGCCCCCTACTCCGCCGCGTACATGCGGATCGAGGACGGCAGAATCGCCCCGTCGCTGAGCTCGAAGCGCGCCCCCTGCCCGAAGACGGGCGCGATGGAGTTGTAGAACGGCACCGCGTCAAGCCGCTTGATCAGCGCCGCCTCTGCCTGCTGCCACTGCGGACACCCGGCGGTGTCGACCTTCCCCGAGGCCTCCTTGACGAGCCCCTGGTACTCGGCGTTGTCGACCCCGGCGAAGTTCACGCCCTTGGGCGGCTTCGGCCCGGACATGAAAGGCACCAGCTGGGTAGGCGCGTTGACCCCGACCGGGCCCATGGTGACGTCCCAGTCGCCGCCGCCGAAGAGCGCGTTGTTGAGCGCGGGGCTGTCCACCGGCTTCAGCTTGACGTCGACGCCGAGGCTCTTCCAGGTCTTCTGGACCAGCTCCGCACCCGCGGCCATGGTCGGCCCGAGCTGGGTGCCGTAAATCAGCGTCACCTTCAGCTTCTTGCCGCGCAGCGCGGACTTGGCCGCCGCCTCATCGCGCTGCGGCAGCAGGCCGGCGACGGGCTTCCCCTCGCAGGGCATCGGATCCAGCGTGACCATGCCGCGGGACGGCTTCCCGGTGCCGCCGGTGAGCACCTTGCCGAGCCCGGACAGGTCGAGCGACTGGACCAGCGCCCGCCGCACCTTCTCGTCCGCGCCGGGACGGCCACCGTTCTGGTTGAAGAACAGCTCGCCGACCGGGGCCTCGACGTCCCTGTGGAACAGCTTCTTCGCCGCCAGCCGCTTCTGCTCGGGTCCGACCATCGCGGCGGCGTTGAGCTCGCCGGAGAGCAGCAGGTTGGCGGAGGTGGTTTCGTTGGAGACGATCCGGACCGTGACCTTCTCGGGCAGACCCTTCTGGTCCTTCTTGTACGAGCCCGGGCCCCACGCGTAATCCTTGCGCCGGGTCAGGGTGTAGTGGTCGCCGGTGACGGCCTCGCTCATGGTGAACATGCCGGTGCCGCTGCCCTTGCCGCCCTTGGCGAGGGCCTTGCGGTCCTTCAGGCCCGCCCCGCAGGCGATCGGCACCGACCCCGCATTGCGCAGCAGGAAGGCGTCGGGTGCGCCGCTGGTGAGGGTGACGGTGCGCTTGGCGTCATCGGCCTTGGCGGTGGTGCCCGGCTGGATCCGCACCCCGGCCAGCGGGGACTTGTTCTTCGGATCGCCGATGTAGTTGATGTTCGCGGCGACATCGGTCGCCGTCAGCGGCGAGCCGTCCGAGCACTTGACCCCCGGCCGCAGCGTGAAGGTCGCCTCCTTGGTGGTGGCCTCCCACTTCTGCGCGATGCCGGCGACCGGCTTGCCCTTGGCGTCGAGGTGGATCAGCGGGTCGTACAGGTACCGGTTGATGCCGATGGCGATCGACATCACCGTCTTGCCCGGGTCGAGCGTGCCCGGGTCGGACCCGTACGCCATGGTGAAGGTCTTGCCGTCGGCCAGCTCGCCCTTCCCCGTTCCGGTGCTGGTGCCTGACGTGCCGCCGCAGCCGGTCGCCACGAGCGTCGTGGCCACCGCCAGCACGGGCAGCACACTCCCGTATCTCCGCATGCGAACTCCCACCTCCGGGGCATCGAGAGCCGGTGATTCCGGGAAGGTAGGGCAGCGGGCGAGCACCCGGCTTCGTCGCGAATGCCAAGCCGGGCGGGTGCGGTTCGTCCGCGGCTACGAACGCCACCGGGCTGGGACCGCCAGGACGCCGCTCGTTACGATCTCGTCGGGAGGGATCGTGATCCGGATACTGCTGGCTGAGGACATGCACTTGATCCGTGGGGCGTTGGCGGCGCTGCTGGCGCTGGAGCCCGACATGGAGGTCGTGGGCGAGGTGGCCCGAGGGGATGCCGTCGTCCCCGCCGCGCTCGCGCACCGGCCCACGGTGGCCGTCGTGGATATTGAAATGCCCGGTACGGATGGGCTCACGGCCGCCCGGGAGCTGGGCGAGGCGCTGCCGGACTGCCGGATCCTCATCCTCACCGCTCTGGGTCGTCCCGAGGCCTTGCGGTCGGCGCTCGCCGCCAGGGTGGGCGGTTTCATGCTGAAGGACGCGCCGCCGGACCAACTCGCCGACGCCGTCCGCCGGGTGGCGGCGGGTGAGCATGTGATCGACCCGAAGCTGGCCGCTGCCGCGCTCACCGCCCAGGAGAGTCCGCTGACTGCGCGCGAGACGGACGTGCTGCGGCTGGCCGCGGATGGCGCCGAGCTCGATGAGATCGCCCGTGAGCTGCATTTGTCGCAGGGCACGGTGCGGAACTACCTGGGGGCGGCGGTCACCAAGCTCGATGCCCGCAACCGGCTGGATGCGGTGCGGATCGCCAGGGAGCAGGGCTGGCTCGCCTGACCTGGCTTGGCCCTGGCGGGGGTCATTCGCCGGCCGGTACGGGGGCGGGCCGCAGGGTCAGGGTCAGGACGTAGTGCCGGTCATCCGGAGCGGGGCCGGCCTCCAGGCGGGCCCCGTACGCGGCTGCGCGGTCGCGCAGGTTCCGCAGCCCGTTACCGCCCACGCCCGCGTCGCTGGTGTCCGCTCCTGCCGACACCGGCGCGGGCGCGGCCTGGCTGGTCACGCGCAGCAGCCCCGGGCCGAACTCGACCGCGCACCAGGGGCTCCCGGGCGCGTGCCGCAGGACGTTGGTCATGGCTTCCCTGAGCGCAGTGGCGAACAGCGGTCTCGCTTCCGCGGCGACCGCGTTCGCGTCGCCCCGTGCCCGTAACGTGATGCCTGCCGCGGCGAGGACGTCCCTGGCGGAGGCCAGCTCGTCGGTGAGGGTGAGTTCCGCGTGGTCGCCGGGGATCGTGCGGAGGTCGGCCAGGGCACGGCCCGCCTGGCGCGCCGCGTCGGCCAGGTGGCCGTCGGCTCGTCGCGGGTCGGGGTCGCGGGCGGCGAGCTCGCCTTGCAGCGCGATGGCGGAGAGCCCGTAGCCGAGCAGATCGTGTACGTCCCTGGCGATGCGGCGACGCTCTTGCGCCACGGCCTGGGCGGCCAGGGCCTCGTGGGCCTCGCGTACTTGGTGGACGAGGCCGGTGAGCAGGGCCAGGCCGTAGAAGACCAGGGCGATCACCACGATGTCCAGCACCACGACGGCGGTCGCGTGCACATCCGGCCGGTCCGGCCGGGCCAGATCCGCGGCCGCGGCCAGGGCGGTGAGCGCCGTCGCCGTCGTCCAGGCGAACCGTGCGGGGAGAAGGATCAGGACCGAAGCGGCGGCGAAAGCCACCAGCTGGGGGTAGGGGCCGTCGGGAACGGCCAGCATCCCCAGGGCGAGGGTGAGCTGAGTGCCGAGCGTCCAAGCCGCGTGGCGAGGGCGGTCGCCGAGCGGGCGGGGCAGGCAGTGGTACGCCTGCAGTGCGATGACGGCGACGAGCGCGGTCGCGTAGAGGGCGCCGCGCCAGCCCGGTATTTCCTCACCGAGGAGGAAGGCGACGCCTATGACCAGGTATTCGAGATGCGTGGCGATCACGATGGGCCAGGCGAGCCGGGGGGTCATCGCCCGCGCGGAGACGTCCGCCAGGCCGGCCGATTGCGTGGGCGATGCGGCCCGTACGCGCTCGGAGGCCTCCCGCGCCACCGCCACCAACTCCCGCGCGGCCTGCCGTCCGTGCCCGGCGAGACGGATGATCTCGGCCAGGGCGGCTCCCAGGACCCCGTCCAGATTCCGTCCCGTCCGCTCCCGCTCGGCGGCGACCCGGCCGGCGGCCAGGACGCCCTCGGTGGCGTGCAGTTCGGCATGGAGGTCGATGAGCTTGGTCAGCGCATAGATGATCAGGCCCTGGGCGAGGGCGTTGCCGATGCTGTTGAGCATGGCGAAGAGTCCCCCGTCGCCGGGGGCCAGCGGTCCGGCGGCCAGCACGACGAGGGTGAACAGGGCCCAGCGGATGCGGCGTTCGGTGGCGAGGAGCACGGAGGCGGCGAGGAAGCCGGGCAGGCCCGACCACGGTGCCAGCAGGATCTGCGCGGCGAGCGTCCAGGCCCCGCGCAGCCGTCGTGCCCAGGGGAGGCAGGTGATGAGCTGCACCGCCAGCATTAGGACCGCGGCCGGGCTTGGGAGGAGGTTGCCGGGCTCGATGGCGAAGCCGAACAGGATGACGGCGAGGATGACCGGGATGACCACCCGTCCTCGTACGGACTCCCCCGTCCCGCGCGCTCTGCTCCACCGCCGCATGCTCCCCCACCCGACCATGAGGTCACGTTAACCGCAGCGGTGTGCACCCCACCCACCGCACCCATGTGAAATACACATCCACCGGTGTGCCTCGCACTGCCGGAGCCCCCTGCCCGGGCGAGATCGTCAACGCATGAACACGAAGCCGATCCGAACCCTGTCCACGATGGCCGCCACGATCACGCTCGCCACAGCCGCGCTGCTCTCCGGCGCCACCCCCAGCGAGGCGGCCGCACCCGCCGACGTGGAGGCGCTTGTCGATGACGCGATTGCCGGCCACCTCAAGGACGACCGCATCCCGGGCGCGGCCGTCACCGTCGTCTCCGGTGGCAAGACGATCCTCAAGAAGGGCTACGGCGTCGCCGATGTCGACACCAAAGCCCCGGTCAACGCGGATCGCACCGGCTTCTTCCTCGGCTCCCTGGCCAAACTCTTCACCGCCCAGTCCGCCTCCCAACTCGTCGCCAAGGGCGACCTGGACGCCAAGACCGACGTGAACAAGTACCTGCGCAAGGTCGACGTCCCGAACACCTACCCAGGCCGCCCCGTCACCCTGAACCACCTGCTCACCCACACCGCGGGCTTCGACAGCGACCTCGTGGGCCGTAACAAGGCCGAAGCCGGCGATGTCGAATCGCTCGCCGACAGCCTGACCGAGCGGCGCCCGCCCCGGGTCCGCGCCCCGGGCAAGCTCACCGCGTACGACAACTACGGCTACGCCCTCGCCGGCCAACTGGTGGCCGACGCCTCCGGGCAGGACTTCCCCGGCTACGTCGACAAGCACATCCTGAAGCCGCTGGGCATGTCCAACTCCACCGTCACACAGCCGCAGCCGAAGCGGATCGCCACGCGCCTGGCCCGCGGCTACCGGCCCAGCGGCGACTCCGGCTGGACCGAGGACAAGGGCCAGTACGGCGCGTGGAGCCCGGCCGGGCCCGGAGCGGTGAGCACCGCCGCCGACATGGGCCGCTGGATGAAAGATCAACTCACCCGCGACTCGGCGGCCAACCGCCTGATGCAGCGGATGCACTACCGTCAGGACCCGCGCGTGCCCGGTCTCGGCTACGGCTTCGAGGAATGGCGGCGTGGCGCACACACCGGCTGGTTCAAGGACGGCGACATCACCGGCTTCCACTCCAACCTGCTTCTCCTCCCCAAGCAGGACCTGGGCATCTTCGTCGTCTTCAACGGCGACGGCACCGACGGACGGGCCAACTGGGACGGCAAGGACCTGATCAACAAGATCGTCGACGAACTCGCCCCGGGTGGCGCCGCGGCCGGAAGTCCGCACTCCACGGCCGCCGACCCCGACCTCTCCTCCTACACCGGCAGCTACCGCGCCGCCCGGGTCAGCCGCTCCAGCCTGATGGCGGTCGAGGGCCTCGTCGGAGCCGTCACCGTCGAGAAGGACGGCGACAAGGGCCTGCGCACCACCGGCCTTTCCCTCAACCCGGACCGCAGCGAGCAGCGGTGGACCGCACAGGGGAACGGCCTGTTCCGGGAAAAGGGCGGCGACGCCACGATCGCCTTCACTGAAGACGGCGACCTGGTCTCCTCCGCGATGCCCACCACGGCGTACGAAAAGCTCTCCTGGCGCCAGTCCCCGGCGCTGCACATGGGCCTGCTCGGGTCCGGCCTGGCGGTGCTGCTGGTGGGCGCGATCGCCTTCCCGGTGACGGCGGCGGTACGGCGCTTCCGCGGGCGGACGCCGCACCCCGTCACGGCACGGGCCGCACGGGCGACGGCGGCGATGACGGGCCTGCTGGCGGCGGCCTTCACCGCGGCGCTCATGGCGGTCGTCAGCGACGGCAACGCCATGATGGAGATGGTGCCGCTTGGTTCCCCGCTGTTGACCACCGTCACCGTCCTCGGGGCGGCCGTGGTGGCGGCGACCCTCGCCGTCGTAGCGGGCGCGGTCGCGGCCTGGCTGCGCGGCTGGTGGACCCTCACCGGCCGCATCCTGTTCACCCTCACAGCGGCCGGATCCCTCGCGGTGGCGAGCATGCTCCTCCAGTACCACCTGGTGGCCGGCGCCCTCGGCTGGCTCGCCGGCTGAGAGCTGCCGACTTCGGGCTATACACACCGTGTATAGTTCCCGTCGGGGATGCGATCGCACGGAGAACTGACCACTGACGGAGGACAGATGCCCCTGCCGCGCTTTCGAGTCGAACTGGCAAGCCCCGACGAAGGAATCCGCCGCACCACCCAGGTGCATGCGGACACCATCGAGGAGGCCCTGGTAAAGGCCCGGGAAACCGACGGATTGCGCGTGGTGGCGGCGGCCGAGGAGACCGCCGAGAGTGAGGCCCGGCTCGACAGAAACGCCCGCCGCCGCTACCTCAACACCATCGTCGAGTCCGGCCTCACGGCGCTCGGCAAGACCGTGCCCGAGCGCCCGACCGCAGAGTTCTCAGACGTCCTGTGCGACTTCTTCACCCGCGCCGTCGTCCTGCCCGGCCACTATCCCTTCGCCTCGGGAGACGGAGACGGAGACGGAGAGGACGGCCACCTGCTCGACCGGCACGACGATTCCGCCGTACTGGCCGAACTCCTCCTCAAGCATCTCGCCGGCCACGGCCTGGCCGTGACGCAGACGCGCGACTCTCGGTAATGCCCGGCGCCCGGCGGGCGGCGACCGCGTGGACGATCGCCGCCACGCCCGCGCGGTCGGTGGGCCGGGCGTCGACGGAGTTGTGGATGGAGAAGCCCTCCACGAGGGCGTCCAGGGCGCGGGCGGTCAGCGGGTCGAAGTGGCGGGCCAGGGAGCGGCGGCTGGCACCCATCCAGGAGCGCATCACCTCGCGCAGTTCGGGGTGCCGGGCGGCGAACGCGTACAGCTCGTAGCTGAGCAGCAGATTGCGGTCGGTGCCCCAGACCTTGCCGCAGATGATTTCTACGACAGCTTCCTCCGCGGCCTCCGGCGTGTGCGCCGCGTCGAGGAGAGCCCCGTAGCGCGATGAGACGGACTCGGCGAGGCGGGTGAACGCCGCCGTGAGCAGATGCTGCATGTCGTCGAAGTAGTACGTGAGCGAGCCGAGCGGCACGCCCGCCGCCTCCGCGATCTTGCGGTACGTCACCTTGATCGCACCATGCTCGGCGATGACGTCGAGGGCCGCGTCGAGAATGCGTTCACGCCGGTGCGGGTCGTTCGGGCCGCGGCTGGTGCCGGTCATCGCTGTCGTATGCCCCTTCTCTCCCCCGCACGCCACTGTGTACATTTGTACATTCTTCCGCACTCGCCTGGAGCCCGCTCGTGAACGACCGCGCCGTGCGCCGACGCCGTCAGGCCCTGTTCCTCTTCTTCTTCCTACCCGGCATCTCCATGTCGTCCTGGGTCACGCGCACCCCGGATGTCCGCGACCGGCTGGAGGTGAGCACCGGCCAGATGGGGCTGATCCTTTTCGGCCTGTCCGTCGGTTCCATGGCCGGCATCCTCTGCTCCGGCCGCCTCGTGTCGCGGTTCAGCACCCGGCCCGTGATCGCGCTGGGCACCGGGCTGATCGTCGCGAGCATGGTCGTCATAGCCGTCGGCAGCGCGGTGCCGTCCGCTCCGATGGTCGCCATAGGCCTGTGCCTGTTCGGGGCGGGCATGGGCGGCGGCGAGGTCGCGGTCAACGTGGACGGCGCCGACGTGGAACGCCTCACCGACACCACCGTTCTGCCCACCCTGCACGGCTGCTTCAGCCTCGGCACGGTCATCGGCGGACTGGCGGGCATGGCCGCCACGGCCGCCGCCGTACCCGTCGGCTGGCACCTCCTCGCGGTCGCCGTCATCGACACCGCCATCCTGGTCTACGCTCTGCGCTCCATCCCCGCCGGCATCGGGCTCAGCGAGGCCGGAGAGCCAGGCGAGGCCTCCCCGGCCGCGGGATCGGCGCAGCACTCCATGCACCAGGTCTGGCGGGACCGCAGGCTCCTCCTCATCGGCGGCATCATCCTCGCCATGGCGCTCGCCGAAGGCGCCGCCAACGACTGGCTGCCCCTGCTCATGGTCGACGGCCACGACCTCGACGCCGCCCTCGGCTCCCTCGTCTTCGTCGGCTTCGCCGCCGCCATGACCGTAGGGCGCTTCACCGGCACCTTCTTCCTCAACCGCTTCGGCAGGACGGCGGTCATCCGCGCCAGCGCCGCCTCCGGTGCCCTCGGGCTGACGCTCGTCATCTTCTCCGACAGCGCCGCCGTCGCCTCCGCCGCCGTCCTGTTCTGGGGCCTCGGCGCCTCGCTCGGCTTCCCCGTCGCCCTGTCCGCCGCAGGCGACTCGGGCCCCAACCCGACCGCCCGCGTCAGCCTCGTCGCCAGCATCGGCTACGTCGCCTTCCTGGTCGGGCCGCCGGCTCTCGGCTTCCTCGGCGACCACTACGGCCTGCGCTCCGCCATGGTGGTCGTCCTGGCCTTCGTCGCCACCGCCATCGCCCTCGCCCCCGCCGCCGGCGCCCGCAACACGGCCGTGCCCCAAGGTGGATCACCGCATGGCACACCTGCCCGGACGAGAGAGCCGGACGCCACGAATTCGGGCGGGGCAGTCAACGGCGACGCAGGGTCCGGGTGACGGCGATGCGGGTGAGCCAGCCAGTCCGGCGGTGAACAGCGTGATGCAGGGCCATGACGCCGGCTCGGGAGCATTCACCCGATCGGATGCGCGCGATCGTCCGAGCGTGCCGGGGAGGTAACACCAGCTTGAGCTGGTCGTTATCGCAGTCATGACCTCCTTCCGAAAGATCGTCACGGGTATTGCCACGATCGCCGTGGCCTTCGCCGGCATCATCACGACCGGACCTTCCGCAGTGGCCGACGGCAAGTGGTGCAACAACTCCGTCTGCGTCGAGACCTACGACTCCGGGACGTACCTGGGCAGGGCGGAGGTGTCGGTCACCAACACCAACCAGCCGAACCGCATCTCCGCACGGGTGTGGACCACTAATGGGTGGAGCGCCGACACCAAGGTCGAGGACGTCGCCAAGTTCCGCACCTACCGGGACCAGGTGTACCCCCAGCGCCACTTCCCGGCGGGCACCCGGCTGTGCGCGGAAGGCTTCCGGGGCGGATCGAGCGTCGGACTGCCCTGCGTGACGATCACCGACTGACCGACGCACACCGCGCCCCTGACCCATCCGGTGATCAGTCGGAGCAGGGCGCGGTCACGCCCGGACCTGCACCAAGGCATGGGTGCCGCTGGTTCGCCAGTCAGCTCCCGAGGCCTCGAGCTCGCCGAAGCGTTCGGCTATCACGCCGACGATGACGTCCGACTTCAGGGTGCGAAGCGCGGCTACCGGGCTGGGGAAGTACGCGGTCGTCCGGGAGAACGGCGTGACGGGGTCCCATGTTCGGTCCCCGACCAGGCGCCGGTAGTTGAGGTCGCCCTTGAGGATCGTCAGCGCGCAGCCGGCCAGGTCGTCGTGGAGCTCGGCGGGCATCTGGCTGAACTCCAGCGGCGCGCAGAAGAAGGGGTGAGCACGAACCCGGAGGAGGCCGGTCTCCACCGCAGTCCACAGTCGTTGTCCGACCTCGCCGGCTTCACCGGGTGCCGCGGCCAGACGGCGGATGTGCTCGAAGGTGTCGGGGGCGGTGGCATCGGAGACGTAGTACGGGTATGGCTTGACGTGCAGCACGACCCGCTCGGCGTGATAGCGCAGCAGGTGGTCGATGAGGACCAGGTCCGGGGTGAGTTCGCGGCCCACGTTGTCGGCCACTACGGCGATCGTCCCCGACGTGCCGACGGCGAGAAGGTGCCACAGGCGGGCACGGTCGTCGACGACCAGGCGCTCGTCACGAGGCTGCCCGGTGGGAGCGTCGCTGGAGACGGCGAAGCCGAGGTCGGCCTGGTTGCCCCAGAGCGACGACTGCAGCAATGCCGCTCCCAGGTCCTCCACCGGCTGTTCCTGCAGTTGATCGAGTGCCCGCAGCTCGGCGTCGACATCCTTGCCGTGCAGCTCCGCCTGCTTCGACGGAGCGAAGATGTCCACGCCGCGCCAAGGGCCGGGCTCGAAGTAGCCGGTGGCGGCAAGGAGCTTGCGGTAGAAGTACGACTCGGCCCACAGGAACGGCACCTCCAACCACGAGCGCCCGAGGTACTCCCGCGCCCAGGCCGCCCAAGTCTCGTGATCGTCCGCCTCATCGTCGAGCGGCGTGATCGCCCCTTGGGCGATCTCGGCCTCCAGACGGTCCAAAGCACGGTGCTGCCGCGGGCCGAGCGGGATAACGTCGCGGACCTGCTGAACGATCGCCGGGTGCCGCTTCGTCAGCACGCCCCGCGGGAAGGAACCTGGGACGCTACCGCTGATCTCAGCGGGCATTAGTCCCTCCGCCTGACGGCTAGAAGTCACCGGCGCCTCCAGTCGAGATTACGAACCCGGCGGCTGCTCGTACGCCGCGCTCCGCTGCTGCGCCGCCCGCACCCGGGTCACGTCGAGCTTAAGCGACCGGTCGAAGCGGTAGATGCCGTTCTCCTCCTGGAAGACGTCCGTGAGCTGGGTGTAGCAGTAGCCGAACATGTTCGGGTCGTCGAGCAGCACCCCCGTCAGGCCCGCGAAGCGCTCATGGAAGTCCTCCTCGTCGCGCGGCCGCTCCCCGTAGCCCCAGGAGACCTCGCGGTCTTCGCCGCGCGCCTCGGCCGCGGTGTCCGGATTCCACCAGATGCCGCCGAACTCGCTGCAGAAGTATGGCTGTCCGGCGTACGGAAAGGACCAGACGGCATCGTCCGGCCAGTCATCCATGTCCTGCGGATTGACCATCGGATCGTCCTTGTCGAGCCCGGCCATCAGCGCCCGGAAGGCCTCCGGGTCCTGCTCGTAGCAGTGCGAGTCGTAGACGTCGGTCTCCCGTACGCGATGGGCGTACCCCGAAGCGTCGATCACCGGGCGGGTGGCGTCGGCGGCCTTGGTGGCGCGGAAGAGCGCCTGCGTCACGTCATCCAGGACGCTCTGGCGGTCGCTCAGCACCTGCCGGGTCTCATTCAGCGGACACCAGCCGATGATCGACGGGTGCGAGTAGTCCCGCTCCAGCGCCTCCGCCCACTGCGCGACGAAGCCCGCCGTCGGCTGCTGATTGTCCTCGCCCACCGGCCCCACCGAGGCGCCCCAGTCGGCGAACTCGCCCCACACCAGATAGCCGAGCCGGTCGGCGTGGTGCAGGAAGCGCTCCTCGAAGACCTTCTGGTGCAGCCGCGCCCCGTTGAACCCGGCCGCTATGGACAGCTCGATGTCGCGGACGAGCGCCGTGTCGTCCGGCGCCGTCATCAGCCCGTCCGGATACCAGCCCTGGTCGAGGACGAGCCGCTGGAAGACCGGCTTCCCATTGATCAGGATCCGCTTCCCGTCGACCGCGACGGACCGCAGCCCGGCCGTGCACACGGCCCGGTCCACCACCGCCCCGGAGCCGTCGAGCACCTCCAGCTCCACCTCGTACAGATGCGGATCCTCCGGAGACCACGGCCGCCGCCGGTCCTCGGGTACGGACAGCACCAGCCGCGGCGCCAGGTCCAGATGCGCCGCCACCGACGCCTCGGCGACCGTGCCGCGCTGGTCGGTGAGGCGGGCGCGGATGCGGTGTCCCGCGCGATTCCCGGACAGCGGCAGCTCCAGGTGGAAGCAGCCGCCGGCGAGGTCAGGGGTGATGCGCGGGCGGCGCAGGTGGGTGGCGGCGACCGGCTCCAGCCAGACCGTCTGCCAGATGCCGGTGGTACGGGTGTAGAGGCAGCTGTAGTTGGCGTACCGGTCGGACTGCTTGCCGCGCGCCTGCGGGCCGCCCGCGGCATCCCTGGCCCGTACGACGATCACCGCCTCCTCCCCCGGCCGCGCCACCGCGCCGAGGTCCGCGGTGAACGGCGTGAAGCCGCCGCTGTGCCGGGCGACTTCGGTGCCGTTCACCCAGACGGTCGCGTCGTGGTCCACGGCGCCGAAGTGCAGCAGCGCCCCGCGCCCGGCCCACTCGGCGGGGATGGTGACGGTCCGCCGGTACCAGACCGCGTGCTGGAAGTCGGTGTCGCCGATCCCGGACAGCTCCGACTCCGGGCAGAACGGCACCGTGATCCGCTCCGGCAGCACCTCCCCCACCAGCCCCCGCTCCAGGCCGCTGTCGCCGGGGTCGCGGGCGAACTCCCAGGTGCCGTTGAGATTCAGCCAGTCCTCGCGGACAAAGCACGGCCGGGGGTACTCCGGGCGCGGCGGCTGCGGGGGTGCGGTCATGCGGTGTGCCTCCGGGTGGTGCGTTCGTCAGCGAGTGTTGCGTTCGTCAGCGAGTGGTTTCGTACGGGAGCGTGGCCCCCGGGATCTCGTATTCTTCGCGGCGGCCGCACATTCCGTAACCGCCGTGCCGCGAAGGACCCGACGTGTGGGCCGTGGAGTCGGCGAGATAGCCGGGATCGCCCGCCTCCAGTGCGTCCAGCTGCGCCCCCGTGCGCTGCGCGGTGGCCAGCGCGCCGGCCTCCCACAGCTCGCGGAAGCGCGGCACCTTGGCGCGGACGATCCGCGCCGCCGCCTGCTGGAATTCCCGGTACGGGCCGGCGTCCCCGGCCTGCAGCGACTCGCGCAGCGGCAGATAGCCCTCGATGGCGAGGTCGCGGCGCTTGCGGGCCGCGGCCGCCGTCTCGGGCCCGGTGCCTGCCGGGAGGCGGGCGGCGGCCGCGTACCGCTCGGGATCGGCGAGCACGTCGGCCGGGAAGGTGAAGACCGCGTCCCCCGCCTCCGGCAGCCCGCTGTTCTGCATCAGGACGGTGATCCGCAGGTCGCCGCCCTGCACCATGCGATGCACGGTGCCCGGCGTGAACCAGGCGACGGAGCCCGCCTCTAGGGGGATGTCGCGGTAGCCGTCGGGCGACAGCGTCTGAACGGCACCACGCCCGCCGGTGACGACGTAAGCCTCGGTGCACACGAGGTGCAGATGCGGGCTGCCGCCGCAGACCCCGTCGGCGGCCTCCCAGTCGTACGCGGACAGATGCGACATCCCGATCGCACCCGGCAGCGGGTTCGGGAGGCTTTGGCTGGGGGTCACCACGGGAGGCCCTTGAGGTGCGCGGCCGCCCGCTCGTGGTCCCAGGCGCCATCGGCGACCACGACCCGGTAGCGGTACGCGAACGACTCCCCCGGCGGCAGCGCGAACTCCTCGAAGAACGCCCACGAGAACGCCACCGACGGAATCGGCGTCGACCGCACGAACCAGTGCGAGGCGTGAATCGCCTCCGCATTCTCCGGCGCATGCTCGAAGAGCAGCGTGGAGTGCGCGTCCACGTCGTCGTGCTCGGCGGTGAAGCCAACCCACTGCGCGTCGGCGGCCGCCGTGCCCATGGTGTCCTGATCGCCGGCCGGGCCGTTGGGCGTGAGCACCTGCCCGCCGGTGAAGTCCCGCGCCCCGCGCCACTGCAGCCCGGTGTAACCCGCCATCTCCCGGCCCGCCGTGGTCGGCGACCCGAAGCGCAGCGGCTCGCCGTCGGCGCGGACGTTGGTGAGGTGGATCGACCAGTCGATCGCGTACGAACCGGCCTCCGCGTCCGCGGAGTGCACGGTGACCTCGCGCCGCTCGCGCGCCCACTCGGCGCCGCCGTTCTCCACCCAGGTGAGATCGGAGGCGAGCGCGACCCGGTCACCGGTGGCGTCGACGGCGCTGAAGCCGTCGTGCCGCATGGAGCCGACCCGCTCGGGGACGCGCTGATAGCCCTGCTCGGGGCCGAGGTAGCAGACGCCGCCCCAGAAGTTCTGCCCGGAGAGGTGGCTGGCGGTCATCTGCAGGCCCTTGTGCCAGCGGTGGTCGTTGGGGCGGTAGCCGGAGACCAGGTTGCCGGCGAGGGTGCGCAGGGGGTGGATGTAGGGCTTGCGGGCCTCGTACGGGTCGGGGTCGGGGCGGTAGACGTAGGAGAGGATCTCGGTGTCGCCTGCCGTGACGGTGACGCGGTCGCCGAGGGTGTGGACGGTACTGAGGGGCGCGGTCACTGCTGCTCCTTCTTCGGGGCCCAGTCGGGGTGGTCGCCGTGCATGGACGTGTAGTACGGGTCGCCGGGCGCGATCTCGCCCGCGTGCACCGGGCGGCCGGTGAAGGCCGACTTGTACAGGGCGGCGGCGAATTCGAGCGTACGGCGGGCGTCGGGGCCGCTGCCTGGTGGCCGGTCGCCGCGTTCGTACGCATCGAGGAGAGCGCCCAGTTGGGCGGCGTGGGAGCTGGGGACGTCGGCGGCCGGGGTGCGCCACTGTGCGACGCGTGGGTCGTCGGCCTCGATGCCGGGTCGGGGGGTGTAGGCCCAGCTGTCGTTCTTGTGACCGTAGAGGTGGGTCAGTTCGACGGTGGCGTCGGCGCAGTCGATGCGGATGCGGCTGACCTCGTCGGGCGACAGGACGCTGTTGACGACGGTGGCCATCGCGCCGCCGTCGAAGCGGACGAGCGCGGTCGAGACGTCCTCGCTCTCCACGTCGTGGACCAGCCGCCCGGCCATGGCGCGGATCTCGCTCCAGTCGCCGAGGAGATGGAGGAGGAGGTCGAACTGGTGGATCCCGTGGCCCATGGTGGGGCCGCCGCCCTCGGTCGCCCAGCGGCCGCGCCACGGCACGGCGTAGTAGTCGCGGTCGCGGTACCAGGTGGTCTGGCAGTGCGCGACCAGCGGATCGCCGAGCTCGCCGCCGCTGATCAACTGGCGGGCGTGCACGGCGCCTGATCCGTAACGGTGCTGGAAGAGGGCGGACGCGAAGCCGGGCGCGGCGTCCTCGGCGGCGGCGATCTCGTCGTATTCGGCGAGGGAGAGGGTGAGCGGCTTCTCGCAGAGCACCCAGGCGCCGGATTTGAGCGCGGCGATGGTCTGCTCGTGGTGGAGGGAGGGCGGGGTGCCTATGAGGACGAGGTCGGGGCGGGCGTCCTCGAGCATCGCGGCCAGGTCGGTGTAGCCGGTGACGCCCGGGCCTGCCGCCTCCTGGAAGGCGGCGAGGCGGGCGGGGTCGACGTCCACCGCCGCCACGAGTTCGGCGCGCTCGGAGTGGGCGCGCAGGGCGGGGAGATGGGCGCCGGTGACGATGCCGCCGGTGCCGACGGCGGCTACGCGGAGGCGGGAGGGGGTTGCTGGCATGTGGTGACTCCTTGCGCAGAAAGCGCTTGCTATCTCTGCGATCTTACGAGCAAGTGATCGATCACTCAAGGGGGTTTCAGGGCATTCCGGGTGCCGGTCAGCTGGCGGCTTCCACGGAGTCCCTGAGCTCGCCCACGAACGTCCTCGCCGCCTCGTCGGGGCCTGCCTCACCGGTCAGCACGCGCTGATATTGCCGCTTCAGCAGGGCGTCGATGTCGCTCGCACCCTTCGGCGTGAGCGGTGGCGTCTTGCCGACCTTGCCCGACATCTCGTCCGAGAAGGCGAGGAGCTCCTTGCCCGCCTTGTCCAGAGTGGGTTCGAGCGCCTTCCTCGCCTCGGGGTTGCCCGGTTCGCCTCGCTCCAGGCCGAATATCTTGGCGACTCGCGGATCGTTGGTAAGGAAGTCGATGAGGGTCGCCGCCTCCGCCGGGTGCTGAGTCCCCGACGATGCCGCCCAGTACATGGTGGGCTTGAGGTACTGGTAGCCCTTCGGCATTTCCGGGTCCCTGGGCCAGTCGGCCATCTCCAGGTCGAGCTTGGGCGCCGCCTCCTTGAAGGAGGTGAACTGGCCGGAGGGGATGAACCCCATGCCCTGCTTGTTGTTCACCAGGTTGCCCTGGTCCAGCGGGAGGCCGTCCATCTCGATGATGACCTTCGGCGGCGGTGCGGCATCGTTCTTGGTCCAGCCGAGGATGGTCTTCCAGTAGGACGCCAGCACGCTGGGCTTGAGGGTCACCTCACCCTTGGCGTCGAACAGCTGGTTTCCGCGCTGCCGGGCCCAGAGGTTGACGCTGAACGAGTCCGAGCCGGTGGGCCCGAAGCCGTAGGCCTTGCCCTTGGACGCCTTTCCCAGCCTGGCGGCCGCCTTGGTGAACTCGGCCCACGTCCAGTTGTCGGTGTCCGGGAGCTCGACCCCGTACTTCTTGAACAGCCCCTTGTTGATCAGAACGCTGTTGGTCGTGTTGCCGACCGGCACCGCATAGAGCTTCTTGTCGACCTGGCCCGACACCACCGCCTTGGGGTCCAGCTTCGAGGTGTCCAGGAACTTCTTCACCGTGGACAGGTCGAGCAGCGCACCGCGCTCGGCGTACGAGGAGAGATAGAGCTGATCGAACTGATTGACATCCGGCATGTCACCGCTGGCGGTGCTGGTGGCCAGCCGGTCCCAGTAACCGTTCCAGTCCGCGTACACCGGCTTGACGTTGATGTTCGGGTGTTCCTTCTCGAACAGCTTGATCGCCTTGAACGACGCCTGGTGCCGGGGGTCGGCGCCCCACCAGTTCCAGGTGATGGTCACCTTCCCCTTGGACAGCTTGGGGTTCTCCACCGGCTCCGCCGCCACGCCACAGGAGGCGAGTACCAGGCCGGCGACGGCCGCGGCGATGACGGTGCGGACGCCCTTGCGGAGTCGCGGGTTCACGGTCGTACCCCTCATCACTTGCCTCCCGTGGTCGCGATGCCGCGGAGCAGGAACCGCTGGCCGAACAGGAAGACCAGGAACACCGGGATCAGCGAGACGATGCTCATGGCGAACATGGCGCCGTAGTCCGAGGTGGTCGTCGCGTCGAGGAACGAGCGCAGCGCCACCGGCACGGTGTACTTGTCCGGTTCCGTGACGAAGACCAGTTGGGAGAAGAAGTCGTTCCAGGTCCACAGGAAGGTGAAGATGGCCGTGGTGGCCAGCGCCGGGACCATCAGCGGCAGCATGATCTGGGTGAAGATCCGGCCGTGTCCGGCGCCGTCGATCCGGGCCGCCTCGTCCAGCTCCTTCGGGATGCCGCGGATGAACTGGACCATCAGGAAGATGAAGAAGGCGTCCGTGGCCAGGAACTTCGGCACGATCAGCGGCAGGTAGGTGTTGATCCAGCCGAGCTGCGCGTACGCGACGTACTGCGGAATGATCAGCACGTGGATCGGCAGCATGATCGTGAGCAGCATGATCATGAAGGCCAGCTTGCGGCTGCGGAAGCGCAGCCGCGCGAAGGCGTAGGCGGCCATCGAGCAGGAGATCAGGTTCCCGATCACCGAACCGAGCACGACCAGGAAGGAGTTCATCAGGTACGTGCCGAAGGGGGTGCCGAGGGCGTCCCAGCCGTTCGGGTAGTTGTCCGTGTTGAAGGTGTCCACGAACAGCCCGAAGTTGCTGAATATCTCGTCCTTCGGGCGCAGCGAGCTGGCGACCATCCACAGCACCGGATAGAGCATCAGCAGGCAGACGGCGATCAGGGCCGTGTGCTTGAGCACGCTGCGGGTGCGCCGGCGGGCGGCGGACTCCTTGGGGCGTGCGGGCGCGGGCTCGGGCCGCGAGGCGGTGTCGGGCCTGCTGGAGATCTGCAGCGCGTCAGTCATTGTAGAAAACCCAATACTTCGAGGCCCAGAAGTTCAGGGCGGTGAAGGCGCCGATGATGAGCAGCAGCAGCCAGGCCAGGGCGGAGGCGTAGCCCATCCGGAAGCTGGTGAAGCCCTCCTGGTACAGGTAGAGCGAGAAGAACAGCGTCGAATCGCTGGGGCCACCCGTCGCATTGGAGACCACAAACGCCTGCGTGAAGGACTGGAAGCTGCCGATCAGGCCGAGCACGAGGTTGAAGAAGATGATCGGGCTGAGCAGCGGCAGGGTGATGGAGCGCAACTGCCGGAAGCGGGAGGCGCCGTCGGTCGAGGCGGCCTCGTACAGCTCGCGGGGCAGCTGGCGCAGGCCGGCCAGGAAGATCACCATCGGGGCGCCGAACGTCCAGACGTGCAGGATGATCAGCGTCCAGAGCGAGGTGTCCGGGTCGGCGATCCATCCGGCTCCCTCGTAGCCGAAGAGGCCCAGGAACTTGGTCACCATGCCTTCATTGCCGAAGATCAGCCGCCAGAGGATGGCGATGGCGACGCTGGCGCCGAGCAGCGAGGGCAAGTAGAGGATCGAGCGGTAGAGCGACAGGCCGCGGATGCCGCGGTCCAGCAGCAGCGCGATCGCGAGTGCGAAGGCCAGTTGCAGCGGCACGGACACGATCACGTACGTGAAGGTGACCTGGAGCGCCTGCGCCAGGCGCTCGTCCTCCAGCATCCGCTGGATGTTGTCCAAGCCGGTCCACTTGGGGTCCTGCAGCAGGTTGTAGTCCGTGAACGCCAGATACAGCGAGGCGATCATCGGCCCGATCGTGATGCCGACCAGGCCGATCAGCCACGGGGCGAGGAAGATCGCCGCGGCTTTGTTGTCCGGCGAGTCCTCGCGGGTACGCGACCGGCGCAGCGTACGGAACTCCCCCAGCGCGCTCATCCGGCACCTGCCGGGGCAGTCGAGCGGGGCACGTGTCCATGCATGCGGCTCTGCTCCTCCCTGAGGATCCAAGGGGCTCGAGGGGCGCGGCCCGTCTCCAGGGAAGTGAGGGGCCGGTTGACCGCGACACTAAGTTTGAGTGAACGATCACACAAGGGGTTGCGCGCAGATTTCCAACGTTGGAAGTAAGCGGTTGCTATTAGCGCCTATTAGGCGAGCCGCTCAGGCGCGGGACCGGTCGATTCGCGAAGAATGATCCGGCTCAGCTCCGCCGCCCTCACCGCCCCCTCCGGCGCCGCCACCCGCAGCCGCGCCAGCAGCCTGCGCACGGCCTGCCGCCCCTGCCGCTCCCGGTTCACGCTCACCGTGGTCAGGGTCGGCCGGAAGTACCGCCCGATCTCCCAGTCGTCCCAGCCGCAGACGCTGATGTCCCGCGGCACCTCGATCCCCATGCTCTGCAGCCCGGTGATGACCCCGAAGGCCATCTGGTCGGAGGCCGCGAACACGGCGGTGGCCCCGCAGTCCGCGATGACCCCCTTGGCCGCCTCCCACCCGGCGCGCATGCTCCAGTCCCCAGAGGCGATGGCGCGCGACTCAAGCCCGAGCCGGGCGAGCGTCTCCTCGTACACCGCCCGCCGCCCCGCCGCCGACGGCCACTCGTCGGGCCCGGCGACATGCGCGAAGCGGCGGTGGCCCAGGTCCGCGAGGTGCCGTATGAGATCGGCGGCGAGCGTCGCGTCGGCGAAGTCGCCGCGGGAGCGCATCTCGTCGTCGTAGACGCCGTCGATGACGATGGGCACGGTCTGCTCCGCGGGTGAGCGCTCGCCGAGCGAGGTGAAGGACAGCACCCCATCCGTCCCCTCGGGCTGCAGCAGTTCCTCCAGCCGCGCCGCCCGCGCCTCCGCATCGCCCTCCAGGCTGACGACATCCAGCAGATACCCGGCCTCATGCGCCTCCGCCGCCGCCCCCCGCAGCAGCTCCGGCGAGATCCGTTCGGTGCTGCCCGGCAGGATCAGCGTGAGCCGGTTCGAGCGGCGCGTGCGCATCGTGCGCGCGGCCTGGTTCGGCCGGTAGCCGAGCTCCTTGACCGCGGCCGCGACCTTGCGCGCCGTCTCCGGCCGTACGGTCGGATCCCCGCGCAGGAAGCGGGAGACGGTCTGGTGCGAGACGCCCGCGAGGCGGGCGACCTCCCAGATCGTCGGGCGCTTCTTGTCCTTGGCCCGCTGGGGCGCCGGCAGCTCCTCCGCCATGCGCGACACCTTTTCACGCCCGCCGTGCCACCGGAAGCCCCGCCCTCGATGCAATGTTCACTGTCGGGTAACTCCCCTTTCACGCATGCTGGTTAGCGTCAGACTTCCCGCCCGCACGCCACCAGGAGGGATTCATGGCACGCCGAGCAGCCGCGGCCCTCGTCCTCCTGTTCGCTTGCCTGTTCGCACCTGCGACGCTCGGGCACCTCGGGGCGATCCCCTCCTTCGCCGCCGAAGCCGCCCCCGGCGCCGAGTCGATGCCCGCACCCAAGCCCGCCCCCGCGGCGGCCGCGCTGACGGGCACCGCCGCCAGGACCGCCTCCTCCGGTACGGGCCCGGACGCCGCCGCGCCCCCGCCCGCCGCTCCGCTCACCGTCGAGCCCCGGAAGCCGCGCCCGCGCCCCGACCTGTCCAGAACGGCGAGAGAGGCAAGCCGCCCGACCGCCGGCGCCACGCCCACCCCCGCCACCCTGCAGACCTTCCGCCACTGATCCTTTCGCTCCCGCCCGGAACGCCCACCCGGAACCTGCACCACCGCGAGCGAAAGAGCACCATGCCCGCTGCAAAGCCGTCCTTCCGCCATGCCCTCCGCACCGACTTCCTCCCCTCCCTCGCCGTCTTCCTGGTCGCCGTCCCCCTCTGCGTGGGCGTGGCCGTCGCCTCCGGCGTCCCCGCCGAACTCGGCCTGGTCACCGGCATCGTCGGCGGCCTCCTCACCGGCCTGCTCCCGGGCAGCAGCCTGCAGGTCAGCGGCCCGGCCGCGGGCCTGACCGCGCTGGTCTTCGAGGCCGTCCAGGAGTACGGGCTGCCCGCTCTCGGCGCCATCGTCCTCGCCGCCGGCGCCCTGCAACTGCTCCTCGGCGCCCTACGCCTCGGCCGCCTCTTCCGGGCCATCTCGATATCCGTCGTCGAGGGCATGCTCGCGGGCATCGGCCTCATCCTGATCGCCGGGCAGCTGTACGCGATGGCCGACGCCGAGGCCCCGGCTGCCGGGCTGGCGAAGTTCACCGGCCTGCCCGGCCTGGCCGCCGACCTGGCCGGCTCGCCCCAGGCCCTGACCACCTTCGCGCTGGGCGCCGCAGCGATCGCTCTCATGGCCATCTGGCCCTCGCTCCCCGCCCGGATCCGGCTCCTCCCCAGCGCCCTCGCCGCCGTCCTCCTGACCTCCACCGCGGCCTTCGCCCTCGACCTACCGGCCCGTACGGTCGAGGTCAGCGGCCTCCTGAAGGTCATCCAGCCACCGGACGCCGCCGCCTTCGGCGCGCTCACCGGGGCGGCGGGCACGGTCATCGCCTTCACCCTCATCGCCTCGGCCGAGAGCCTCTTCAGTGCGGCGGCGGTGGACCGGATGCACGACGGACCGCGGACCTCGTACGACAAGGAGCTGATGGCGCAGGGCGCGGGCAACACGGTCTGCGGCCTGCTCGGCGCGCTGCCGATGACCGCGGTCATCGTGCGCAGCGCCGCCAACGTCCAGGCCGGCGCACAGACCAAGCTCTCCCACGTCCTGCACGGCGGCTGGCTGCTGCTCTTCGCCGCGCTGCTGCCCGCCGTCCTCGGCCTCATCCCGCTCGCCGCGCTCGCGGGCGTGCTGGTGTACTCGGGCTTCAAGCTGCTGCCGCTGGCGCACCTGCGCGTCCTGTGGCGCGAACACCGCGGCGAGGTCGTGGTGCTGGTGGCCACCGCGGCCGCCATCGTCCTGGTCAACATGTTCGAGGGCGTGCTGATCGGCCTGGCCATCGCGGTGGTGAAGACGGCCTGGGACAGCTCGCACGTCCACACGACCGTCGACCGCTCCGGCAACGGGCCGATCACCGTGCGCCCCGCCGGACACGCCACCTTCCTCCGGCTGCCGAAGCTGCTCGACACCCTGGAGTCACTGCCGACTGACCGCCCCATCATCCTGGAGCTCTCGGAGCTGCACCACGTCGACCACGCCTGCGGCGCCGCCCTGTCGACCTGGGTGGAACGGCACCACGCGGGCGGCGGCGAACCGGTCCGCCTCGTCACCACGCCTCGTACGCATGGGGTGGTGCCGGTGTCGGCCCAGCCACCCCCGCCGCCGGAGCCGGCCAAGGCCGACACGGGGCACAGTTGACGGCCTATGCAGCGGGGCCGGGGCGGCTCACGCGTCGAGGCCGTGCACCCGCAGGGCGATCCAGTGCTCCCGGATCAGCACGAGCACCATGTCGGGTGACTCCACCGCCAGTTCGGCGGGCTGCCCCGGGAGGGGTACGACGAGTGGCCGGTCCGGTCTGGCGGACCGGACGTCCCAGATGCGCAGCGCGCCGTCGTCGCAGGCCCCGACAATCAGGTCGGGGCCGTCGGCCCGGCTGAGCACGGCCCAGTGCTCGATGTCCCCGCGGTGCCCGCTGGGGATCGTGGTGCTGCGACGTCGGCGGCCGTAGAGCTGGGCGAGTACGATCTGCGTCTCCGCGATGCCGCCGCCCTCGCCCATGCTGTCCGGTCGCACGGCCACGGCGAGTTCGTACTCGCCCCGAGGTCCCATCACCGGCAGCGGCGGAGCAACCCGGATGCCCGTCGGGTAAGTAAGGGTGGCTGCCGCTCGCCTTCTGCGGCCGCGCAGCGTATGCAGGACGACGGTGCCGTTGGCGGTGGGCTCCGCGATCAGGATGTCGCCGTGGCGGGTGGCCAGCGGCACAGCGTCATCGCTCTGGTCACCGGGGCACGGAACGACGAAGTGGAACGTCTCCTGCCGGTGGTTTGCTCCTTCGGCACGCTGCCAGGCCCATACATGCGTGTACCCGTCCTGGTTGAGCGCCAGGACCGCCGCATTCCCAGGGGCGACGTGGGATCGCAGCAACGCCGGCTCCGCGTGCCACCGCAGCGGGTCGCCCAGCGACGGCCGCGCCGTGCCTATCGCCAGCTTCGGTCCCTCGAGGATCGTTCCGGTGTCCACGCGCATCAACAGTGGCCTCGCGGATCGCCCCTCCACCACTGCCACGTGAGGCGCCCCGTCGGGAGTGCGGAACGCCGTGAGTGCGGCCACCGGGAGGAACCCCTCCAGCAGCACCGTCTCCCCGCCGCCGAGGACATCGATGACGGACACGCCACTGCCCCCAGTGGCGGTGACTAGGTGCGGCCGCTCGCCGATGCCGCCCGGCAGCGGGGCGATGTGCCGCGCCCGCCGCTTGCCGTAGTCGGGCTGATCCGCCGGTCCCAGCCTGGCCGGATCCCAGAGCCGCACCATGCCGTCCCATCCCACCGATGCGAGGCAGACGCTGCCCGCCGAGGTGAGCGAGGCGAGCGCGTAGGACGTCCCGAGTTCCTCGGCCGGCTCAGTGGGGCCGCGTTTCCCCGGCTCCGGGTTCACCGCGATCTGCCTGCCGGAGCCGAGCTTGGGAACGCTCAGATCCTGGTCGCGGACTTCCTCCGACCTGTTGTTGAAGATCCCCCGCACCGCAAGGGCCAGCGGGTCGCTGACGCTGAGCCGCGCGTGGGTGCCTGCGGCCCCGAGCCACGCGGGCTCCCCGCCGCTGCCGGTGAACGCCGTCATCCCGCGGATCCGGCCGACCCGGCCGGGATAGGCCCCGTAGGCCGTGCGTTTGCTCAGATCCCAGACGCGGATCTCCCCGTCATTCGCGCCGGTCGCGGCGAAGTGGCTGCCATCCCGGGTCCCGAGGTGCACCGCCGTTTCCACGGGTCCGGTATGTCCGTACAGCGTGTCGATCTGCTCCAACGCGTCCAGATCCCACATCCGCACGGTGCAGTCCGCACCGGCGGACACCAGGACCCGGGGCCCGTCAGGCAGGGCCCGGGCCGCGAGCGCCGCGACGGGCCCGAAGTGGCCGGTGAGCTCCGACTGCGACCAGATGTCGGCCTGCCATACCCGGATGACCCGGTCCTCCCCCGACGAGACGAGGACCGGGCTGCCACCGCTGTCGCACGCCGTCAGGCACAGGACTCTGCCGCTGTGCCCGTGCAGCACGGTCAGCAGCCTGCCTTCGGGCACATCCCATACGTAGATCTCCTGCTCCACGCCCGCCGCCAGCAGGCGGCGCCCGCCGGTATCAGTCAGCGTGGCCAGGGCCGTCACCGTCGCCGGTGTGTCGGTGAGGACGAGTCGCGTCTCCCCGTTGTCGGGGTCCCAGACTCGGATCGTGCCGTCGCCACCGGCCGACGCCAGCAGCTCGCGGCCGTCCGGCCAGCCGACGGTGGTGATCGCCGTCACCGGACCGGAATGGCCGCGCAGGCTCAGGCTGAAGTCGTCGGACGGCGCCGAGGCCGCCACCACCCGTGCGGGTATCGGAGCCCGGCCGTCGAACAGCGCGAGCGCCTCGGGCTCGTCCAGCCATGCCGTCATGTGCAGCTTGCGCAGGCGCTCTTCCGCGGAGAGGTCGGCAAGCCGGTGCCACACGCGCAGGTAGAGGCGCGCCGCAGGGAGCGTGAAACGCTCCGGAACGGCCAGCAGGGCGGCCGCCGTGCGCGACGGATGGGTATGGGCGAGAAAGCCGCTGTCCTGGACCATGTCCGGCAGCGTTCCCGAGGCCCGGCCGTGAGCGGCCAAGTGGAGGCGGAGATACGGGTTGACCTGCGCCCACGCGGCGGATCCGCCGCCGTCGGCGGTCTTCAGCAGGGCGCGCGTGACGCGCAGTTGGGCATCGAGCGGGGACCGGCTGCGGAAGTAGTCGATGAGTGCCTGGTGGTACAGCCGGTAGACCGTCTGCCCGGCCTCGCCGGACTCCACCAGATAGAAACCCGCGTGTTCGAGAATCCAGGCGATGTCGCGGTCGGTGTAGCGCCGGCCGCTGCCCGCCAGCGCCGTGGCCAGCAGCGGCCACACCTCGCGGCGCGGCAGTCCCGCGCCCTCCGCCCATGCCAGCGGATACAGCAATTCCCGCACCCGCTCGGGGTCCGGGAACCGGCCGAGTTCCTGGTCGAGGACGTCACTGAGGCTGCCGGCCAGCGACGAGATCCGCGGCCCCGCGCCGACTCCGTCGGGGCTGTTCAGTACCGCCCGCGCGGCCACCCGGGCGTAAAGGAAGACACCGCCGCTCGCCTCCGCGATCCGGTCCGCCCAGGAGCGGGCCAGGCGCTCCTGGGCGCGCAGGGGCGACCCCGGCGCCTCCAGCAGCCGCCGGTACGCGTATGCCTCCAGGTCCCGGACGCGCTCCGGCTCGTCGTCCAGGATGGCGATCTCATCGGCCTTCAGCGGCCGCAGCAACGGGCCGTCGTTACGGGCCCGGGCCGCCGCGTCTCCGGCGCGCTCAGGCCGGGTGCCGACGATCACGCGTACTCCCGGGAGATCGGCCAGCGGACGAAGCAGGTCCGCAGCGATCGAGATGGCCTCGGAGACCGTGGCCTCGTCGAGACCGTCCACGACGACGGCTACCCGCCGACCCAGTTCGCCGACCTCCCGGACGACATCGACAGCGCGCCGCCGCTCCTCTTCCAGCGGCAGGTCCAGGCCGTCGGCGATCGCCCGCAGGCAGTCGTCCAGCGTCTTGTTCCGGCAGGACAGCGCCACATCGATGGAGTCCGGCTCGGGCAGCGCCGTCTCCGGCGTGCCGGTGAGCGCACCCTCCGACTCGGCGATGGCCCGCAGCTCGGGCACGGACAGGGTGGCGATCCGGCCCAGGATCGCCGACTTGCCGGTGCCGGGCGAGCCCGTCACCACGAACAGCCCTCGCTCGGCCCGTTTCAACCAGCCGACCAGCCGCTCGATCAACTGCTCACGGCCGCAGAAGAACCAACCGGTCTCACCGACCTCGATGCCACGCGCGGACAGCACGAGGTGCTGGTCGAGGTCGCCGGCGCGCAGCCGTCGCAGCCGCTTGGTCTCCACATCCTCGTCGGGGATGGACGCGCTCGGGTGCAGCGGATTGCGCAGTGCGGGTACGGGCGCGCCCACGGCCCGGTAGTCCGTCGCACCGTCCCGCGCCTCGAGCTCGTCGTGCAGCACGGCCGCCAGCGCATCAGAATGGATCAAGACGTCGTGCTCGGTCCACCTCCGGTCCTCGGGGCCGTGCCGGACCACCCGCTCCAAGGTCTCGGCGAAGACCCCGTCCTCGGCGCTGTCGTATCCGCTCGCCGAAGAGATCACCGCAAATCGGCGCCGGGGCCCGGCCCGGGTGGTGTGGTCCATCACCGAAGCGATCTCGGCGGCGATCCGCGTGGCGGCGGCGCCGCTCGCGCAGCAGTCGATCAGCACCAGCACTTCTTCGTAGTCGCGCTGGGCCAGGATCCGGCCCAGTCCCTCGGTGGGGAACGCGTTCACATGACTCAGCCCACCGCTGTCCGGGGAGTCCTCGGTGATCAGGAAGTGCTTGTCCGCATCAATGCGACCGTGCCCCGTCCAATAGAGCACCAGGCTCCGGCCGGAGCCGCGCCACTCGCCGAGCTGCTCGTTGATCCACGTGCACTTTCCGCCTCCGGCGAGCCCGTCCAGCTCCTGCTCGTATCCGAGGGCGCTCAGCAGGGCCCGGATACGCTCCACGCTTCCCGGGACATGGTCCAGCTTCATCCAGCCGGTTTCGCGGTAACCGCCCATCCCGACCGTCACGAAGTGCGCCTTGTGCTGCCTCAACTACGCCCCCGCTGTTGCCGGATCCCGGCTGTGCCAGAATCACCGTCGAGCTAGTCGCATCCTAGATCTCAGGGGGGATTGGTGGCACCTGGGCATACCGGGGACTTGGTCGTAGTACTGCCCGGCATCATGGGAAGCGTGCTGGCGCGAGACGGTCGGGAGGTGTGGAATGCCACCCTGGCGGTCGCCGGACGGCATGCCCTCGGCCGGCTCAAGGACCTGGACGGTCTTGCCCTGCCGCCCGGAATCGGGGACGAGGACCCGCGAGACGGCGTTGAAGCCGTGGCGGTGCTGCGGGGTCTGCATGTTCTGCCCGGCGTTTCCGCGGTCGACGGCTATGCGGCGTTGTTTACGTTTCTGCGCCGTAGGCTGGATTTCTCCGCCGGCAATCTGTGTGAATTCGCTTATGACTGGCGGGTTTCGGTCCGGCTCAACGCCGCACGTATGGGCCGCCGCGTGGAGGCGATGCTCGAGGAGTGGCGCCGACGCAGCGGCAACCCCGAGGCCGAAGTGGTCTTCATTGCCCACTCGATGGGCGGCCTGATCGCCCGCTATTACGTCGATGTGCTGGGCGGCAGCGCCATTACCCGGCGCCTCATCACGATTGGCACGCCCTACCGCGGCTCCATCAACGCACTCTCGACCCTCCAGTCCGGCGTCGCCCCCCGGCTCGGGCCGCTGTCCCGCCCCTTCACCCGACTCGCTCGATCCCTGCCGTCCCTTCATCAATTGCTGCCCACCTGGCCTTGCGTGGTGGCTCCGGACGGCAGCAGAACTGCGCTGGCGCCGGCGGATCTTCTCGCCGCGGACGCAGGGCATCTCGCCAGTGCCCAGCGCCTCCACCAGGAACTGGAACAGGCGGCCCCCCGGAACGCGCGCTACGAACTGCATATCTTCGGCGGCAGCCGGCAGCCGACCGCGCAGTCGGCGGTGCGGGACAAAGCCGACGAGTCCTTCCGGATCAGCCGCGCCCTCGACGGCGAGGACCACCGCGGAGACGGCACCGTGCCGCGCTTCTCCTGCTTCCCGCCGGATTTCACCGACGACACCGGGGTCCGCTACTTCGCACAGAAACACGGTGCCCTGCAGAACGAGCGCGCACTGCTGAACCAGATCGAGGCGATCCTGACGGCTCGCTCCCCGCGGTCCTTCCTCGACGGCAGGCTGGAACTCGGCATCGACACACCGGAAGTGGTCGAGGCCGGGGTATGCCCCGTCACCCTCGACGCCGACGCCGATGACCTGGCGCTTTCCGCCACGGCCCAGGACGCGGAATCGGGCGAGACCACCCGCGCGTACGCCCTCCGCAATCGCGGCGCCGGCCGCTACGACGCCCGCCTCGAACTGCCCGCCCCCGGAGCCTGGCGCATCACCGTGGGAGACGCCGCTCCCACCGGCGGCCGGGTCCACCCCGTCACATCCATCGTCCTCGCCGCACCTTGAAGTCGACTATGGAGGTTTACGGGCGGGTCAGGTATCGATGCGGCCATGACGGACGACGGCGCGACTCCCCCACCCGGCCTGCCCGCACCTCCCCCTGAAGGCACCGGCGCGCTGCCGCCGGGGACGTACGACGGTCACGTCGTCCTCGTGACCGGCGGCGGCACCGGGCTCGGCAAGGCGATCGCGGCCGAGTTCGGGCGGCTGGGGGCGGATCTGGTCGTGGCGAGCCGGAAGGACGAGCATCTCAAGGCCGCGGAGGCGGCGCTTGGGGCGCTTGGGGCACGGGTGCTGACGGTCGCCTGCGATATCCGGGATCCGGAGCGGATAGCCGAGGTCTACGACACGGCGGAGCGGGAGCTCGGGCTGCCGGACGTGCTCGTGAACAACGCGGCGGCGAACTTCCCGGTCCCGGCGGAGGACATGTCGCCGAATGCCTGGCGCTCGGTCGTCGACATCACGCTGAACGGGACGTACTTCATGGCGCGGGAGTTCGCGCGCCGGCACTTGGCGGCCAGGGCTTCCGGCTCGATCGTCAACGTCGGCGCCTCGTACGCCTGGACCGGCGGCCCCGGCTACGCCCACAGCGCCGCAGCGAAAGCCGGGGTGAAGAACCTGGTCGAGACGCTCGCCGTGGAGTGGGGGCCGTACGGGATCCAGGTCAACGGCCTTGTGCCTGGGCTGATGCCGCACGATGACATGACCGCGGACATCCGCGCGAATCTGGACCGGGTCCGGGATGCCGACGCCCGGCAACCCGCGCTGCGCGTGGGTGCGCCGCGCGAGCTCGGCTGGGCGGCGACCTTCCTCGCCTCGCCGTACGCGCGCTTCATCAGCGGGCACACACTGGTGGTGGACGGCGCGAACTGGCAGCGGCGGGATCTGGTGACGCCGCAGGTCGTGCCGATACGGGAGCAGTTGGGGCGGGGGCCGTTCGGTAGTTGAAATCTACCTTCCTTCGAAGTCCGGCGGCCGCCGTTCCCCCTTCGCCATGAAGCCCTCCCGTGAGTCCTCCGAGGTCAGGGTGACCGCCGCGGCGAAGGCGGAGTGCTCGAGCGCGGCGGCGAGACCCGCGTCCGCAAAGGCGTCGATATCGCGCTTGATGCCCTGCACCGCAAGCGGCGCATTGGCGGCGATCTCGACGGCCGCACCCCGCGCGGCCTTCTGCAGCTCATCGACCGCCGTCACTTCCTGCACAAGATGCAGCCGCTCAGCAGTAGCGGCATCGATACGACGTCCGGTAAGCGCCAGATACTTCGCCCACCCCGCCCCCGCCTCCCGCGCAATCCGCAGATCCCCACCAGCGTCGACAGCAACCCCCAACTGCGCCTCCGGCAACGCGAAGACGGCATCCTCGCCGGCGATCCGCACATCCGCCATCAGCGCCAGCTCAAAACCAAACCCCAGACAATACCCCTGCACCGCAGCCACGACCGGCTGCGGCAGCCCGGCAAAGAGCCGCATCCGCTCATGCGCCCAGCGAATCCCCTCGTGATAGTTGCGCGTACGCTCCGACCCCGACCTCCCGGCAATACCCCCGCCAGGCGCCCCGACGTCGATCCCCGCACAGAACGCCCGCCCCTCCGCCCGCAGCAGCACGACCCGTATCCGATCATCAAACCGAATCCGATCAGCCATCAACCCAAGCTGCCGAGTGGACTCCCAACTCCAAGCATTGAGCTTCCGCGGCCGACAGAGCGTAAGCACCCCAACCCCACCCTCCTCAACCTCCAGCCGCAGCCGCTCCTCCCCCTCATCGATGTCGGTACGGATGGTGTCGATCATCGGCGCCCTCCCCTCAAATCTGACGTACCGTCAGGTTAGCTTGCCTACTCCCTGTCGGCACCAGCAGACGGAGCTCCTTCTCTCTTCGGGATCTGGTTGACTCATCGATATGTGTCGAATCGGGTGGGGAGCGCGAGATGCCGCTGGAGTTCGGGCTGTGGCGGGTGGACGACAAGCCGGTGCGACTGGCTCAGCGGCCCATGCCACTTGAGTCGAGGCCAGCCGGACCGCACTCCGCGCGAGGTCGTGGCGCAGCTTCTCGACCACGGCTCGTGGGTTCAGGACCTCACCAATGAGCAAGTGAGGGGGATCTACGCGGCGTACGCCCGCAGCCGGGACCTGCCGGAGGAACTGGATGAGGCATATGCGCTGCGATTCGGCGGCAGCACCCCGGAAGCGTTGAACAGCACCCACGCCCTCACCGTGGTCGCGAGTGAGATGGACGCCGCCACTGAGCGGATCGTCACCTACCTGGCGACCGGATACGGGGTCCCCATCAACGTCCTGTTCTTCCGCTATTTCGTGGACGAGGGGCGCTCCTACCTGGCGCGTACCTGGCTACTTGACGACGTCGAGGACTCGGCACCGTCCCCGGGAAAGAAGGGGCGGGAGAAGCAGGAGCCATGGAATGGCACGGACTGGTTCTCTCGAACGCTCCGTTCGCTGCCGGTGGGAGCGCGGATCTTCACCCACATTCCCAAGGCGGGATACGTGGGCGTGGGCACGGTGTCCGGCGAGGCACAGCCCTTCGAGGACGCCGCCCTCACCGTTGACGGCGAGAGCCGGCAGATGACCGGCCTCACCCTGAAAGGCACCTACCGAGCCCACGACGGTGCGGCGGACGCGGAAGGCGGTCAGGACCGTCGCGAGTGGATCGTGCCCGTCGACTGGGCAAAAGCCGTGCCGCGCGAGCAAGCGTTGTGGCGGACCGGCTTCTTCGCTAATCAGAACTCCGCCTGCAAGCTGCGCGCCCACGGCATCGGCTGACAGCGTGGGATGCCGGACCGGCCCGGCCCGCCTACAACCAGTCACGCCGCTTGAAGATCAGATAGAGCACCACGCACACCACGGCCATCAGAAAGATCGAGAAGGGATATCCGGCCAGCCAGTGCGTCTCCGGCATGTGATCGAAGTTCATGCCGTAGACGGAGGCGATGAGGGTCGGGGCGAAGAGGATGGCCGCCCAGCTGGAAGCCTTCTTCAGTTCGTCGTTCTGGCGGTTGCTGGCTTCGGCCAAGGCCTTCATTTCCTCGTTCTGGGACTGGTTCACCAGGGTGGCGTTCACCGTCAGGATGTCGGTCAGGGCCTGGCGGAAGCCGTCCACGCGCTCGGCGACCGTCGTGGCGTGGTCGGCGACGTCGCGGAGGTAGCGCTGCAGTTCCTCGTCCGTGGCGTACTTTTCGAAGCCGGCCTGCAGGCCGCGGAGCATGCCGAGCAGCGGGCGGGTGGCGCGCTGGAATTCGACTACCTCGCGGGAGAGTTCGTAGGTGCGGCGGGAGGCGTTGGGGTCGCCGCCGAAGACCTGGGTCTCGATCTCGTCGATGTCGTTCTGGAGGCCGGCCACCACCGGGGCGTAGCCGTCCACGACGGCGTCGAGTATCGCGTACAGGACCGCCTCCGGGCCCAGCCGCAGCAGCTCCGGGTCGTCCTCCAGGCGGCGGCGGACCCGGCCGACGTCCGGGGACTGGCCGTGGCGGACGGTCAGGACGAAGCCGGGGCCGACGAAGAGGTGCAGCTCGCCGAAGTCGACCTCCTCGGAGTCGTCGAGGTAGCGGGCGGCGCGCAGCACGACGAAGAGGGTGTCGCCGTAACGTTCCAGCTTGGGCCGCTGATGCGCGACCACCGCGTCCTCCACCGCCAGCTCGTGCAGCCCGAACGCCTCGGCGGCGGCGTGCAGCTGCACCTCGGAGGGGCGGTAGAGGCCGATCCAGGCCATCGTGCCGTCGCCCTGCGGCAGCTGCTCGTACGCCTCCGTGAGGGTGGCGGGGGTACGGGTGCGGCGGCCGTCGCGGTAGACCGCGGCGTCGACCACGGACTTCTCCACCGGCGGCGGCTGGGTCGGGAAACGCGTCTCCATGGTGGTCTCGGGCGCCAGGTCCGCGGCGCCCTCCTGCTGGATCCGGGCGAAGCGCCGGCCGGGGCGCAGCGCACGGGGGAGCCGGTCGGCCATGGCGGGTTCCCTCCTGGGGTGGTACGGGCGGGCTGGGCGCGACGATAGCGGGTGTACGGGTGCCCGCGATGCGGCTGGAATGCGCATACGTGCGGGCCGGCTGCTCAATAGGCTGGTCCCATGGACCGCAGCGCGCCTCGCAGCACCAACTTGCCGTTCCGGCTCCTCAACGACGAGCCGGTCTACGACGCCCGGCACTCGGCCGGAGACCTGCTGGGCACCCGCCGGCGCGCCGGCGAGCTCGCCTCGCTGATCCTGCGCTCGGCCTGGACCACCCCGTTCACCATCGCCGTGGACGCCGACTGGGGCATGGGCAAGTCGAGCCTGATGCACCGGGTCAAGGCCGACCTCGAGTCGCAGCCGGGGGTGGAGTGCGTCTGGTTCAACGCCTGGACGTCGCACGGGGACGACGCCCTTGAGGCGCTCATCAAGTCGGTCCTGGAGCGCTTCGACCGCAGCGCGCTGCGTCGCGCGGCGCGCCGGGTGGGGCGCCAGGGCCGGGTGCTGGCGGCGGTGCGTGGGGCGCTGCGGGCGGTGCTGGAGCTGGTGCAGATGGGCTCCGCGGCGGACGACCTGTGGACCGCCTTCGCCGGCGACGCCAAGTCCCGCAATGACCTGCGGCAGGTCATCAAGTCCCTGGCCGCCGACTGGGTCGCCACGCCCGTACCCGAGACTGGGCGGCGGCCCATGCTGGTGGTCTTCGTCGATGACCTGGACCGCTGCGGCGATGAGACCGTGCAGGCGGTGTGCGAGGCCGTGAAGGTGTATCTGGATGTGCCGGGGCTGGTGTTCGTGCTCGGCTGTGACCAGGCGCGGCTGGCGTCCGCGGGGCAGGCGGGGGGCGGCAGTTACGGGGCCGTCGACTACCTCGAGAAGATCATCCAGAGCAGCTACCGGATTCCGGTGCCGACCGGGGAGGAGGCGCGCGTCCTGATCCAGGCGTACACCACGGAATCCGCCACGGACGCGGTGATCAGGGGCCCGCTGCTCGATGTGCTCGCGGAGCGTACGGGCCGGAATCCGCGGCGGATCAAGCGGCTGATCAACAGCTTTGTGCTGGAGTATCAGCTGGCGCCGCAATGGTGGGGGTTCGGGCCTGAGGCGCTGATTCATGTGGTGCTGCTGCAGCATCTGTATCCGGACTTCTACCGGGCGGCGGCGCGGCCCGGGGGCCGGGATATGGTGTCGGACTTTCTGGCGTACCGGCAGGCGCGGTCGGTGCTGCGGGGGGTGGCGGACATCGGCGCCGTCTCGTCGGTGGCCGAGGGCGACGCTCCGTCGCCGCACAACCCCGTCACCGAGCTCTTCAGCAGCCTTGAGCTGGCCGTACCGGCAATTAGCCCGGGCGCGGACTTGACGGATCACCTGTCCGAGCTCGAGGAAGCGCTACCGCCGGCCTTCACGCAACTGGTCACGGACGACGACTTCGTGACGGTGCTCACCGACATCGAGTCCATGGAGCAGGCGAACCAGCTGTGGCAGCACGTCCGCAGCACCGGCGCCGCACCGGCGGCTGGCCCGCCCATCTCACCGCCACCCTCTGCCCTCGACTCCGTGCAATGGGGCAGCGAAATCTGGCGGGCGGAGCGAGCCTGCCCCAATGGGCACCCGGTGACGGTCGAGGACGAGTGGTGTCCGGTATGCGCGTACCGGGTGGAGCAGGCGCCTGTGCCCCTTCCGAATCCGTACATCCCGGCCGGGACGACCACGCCGCAGGTCGGGTCGGGAAGTCCTTGGGACCCGTACGGCCAAGGTGAGACCGGCACGTACCCCGTTCCACAACAGCAGCCGCAGCCGGCAAGCGCCTACACCTACCCGGAGCCCGCGTCCTCGGCACCGGCGGACGAGGAGTCCGACACCCGAAAGAAGAAGAAGCCGCGCCGCAGCCCCAGTCCGCCCAGCCCGCCCCAGCAGCAAGACCCGTACGGCTACCCGGAGAAGCCCTCCTCCTGACGCCGGCCGGTCGGCCGGTCGGGTTGGGCGCAATCGGGCGAGCCCCAGCGACTGGCCGAAACCATACGCTGCCCACGGTGCCCCGGTGTGCTGGGGTGGTGGCTGACCGCAGCTGCGGAGTTTCCGGATGGAGGAATACGGCTGTGAGACCCACCGACGCCCCATCGCCCATCACCCGCCGCCGACTGCTCGCCGCCGGCGCCCTCGCCGCCGGAGCGGCCGCCTTGCCCGGGACCGCCGCGGCGGCCGCCCGTCCCCGGACCGCCACGGCGGCCACCCACGGCGACCGCCCCTGGCCCACCACCCTGCAGCTGCCGAACGGCTTCCGCCCCGAGGGCATCGCCATCGGCCCAGGCCCGTACGCCTACTTCGGCTCGCTCGCGGACGGCGCGATCTACCGGGTCGACCTGGCCACCGGGCGCGGGAAGGTGATCGGTCCGGCACCGGGCGCCCCGACCGTCGGCCTGAAGACGGACCGGCACGGCCGGATCTTCGAGAGCGGTGGCCCCAGCGGCCAGCTGCGTGTGGCTTCCGCGGCCGACGGCACCGTACTGAAGACGTACCAGGCGGGCAGCCCCGACGAGAACTTCGTCAACGACGTGGTCCTGACCCCCGACGCGGCCTGGTTCACCAACTCTTTTCAGCCGCTCCTGTACGGACTCCGCCTCGGCCGCCGCGGCGGGCTGCCGGACGACTTCGAGACGGTGGCACTCAAAGGCGACTGGAAGCAGGCGCCCGCGGGCGAGTTCACCTCGAACGGCCTCACCCGCACCCCGGACGGCCGCGGCCTCCTGCTCGTCAACCAATACCTGGACGGCGGCAGCCTGATGCGCGTCAACCCGGCGACCGGCATCGCCCGCCGCGTCGACCTGGGCGCGGCGCGGCTCCCGAACGGCGACGGCATGCTGCTGCTCGGCCGCGCCCTGTACGTCGCCCAGAACCGGCAGAACGCCGTCGACGTCATCGTCCTCGACCACGCGGCCCGCACCGGCAAGCTGGTCGACCGCATCACGGACCCGGGCTTCGACATCCCCACCACCCTGGACCGCTACCGCGACCGCCTCTACCTCCCCAACGCCCGCTTCTCGACACCGCCGACGCCGGACACGCCATACACAGCGGTGGCCGTCCGGCTGCCGTCGAAAGGGTCGTTGTGAGCGGCACCGAGGTTCCCGGGATAGATCCATCGACGCCGCATGCCGCGCGCATCTGGAATTACTGGATGGGCGGGAAGGACAACTACGCGGCGGACCGGGCAGCCGGTGACGCCGTCGCCGAGGTGTATCCGGACATCGTCACGATGGCGGTGCAGTCGCGGCAGTTCCTGATCCAGGTGGTACGGCATCTCGCCGGCACGGCGGGCATCCGGCAGTTCCTGGACATCGGCACCGGCCTGCCCACGATGCAGAACACCCACGAGGTGGCACAGCAGATCGCCCCCGAGTCGAAGATCGTGTATGTCGACAACGACCCGATGGTGCTCGCCCACGCCCACGCACTGCTGACCAACACCACGGCCGAAGGCGTCACCACGTACGTCCACGCCGACTATCACGACCCGGACGTCATCGTCCGCGAGGCAGCCAAGACGCTGGACTTCAACGAGCCCGTGGCCGTGATGTTCATGGGCGTGCTCGGGTACGAGCAGGACCTCGCCGTGCTGCGCTCCATCGTCGGCACGGTGATGGCGGCGGTGCCGTCCGGCAGCCACCTCGTGCTGTGGGACGGGACCGACACCGGTGAGGCCGTGGTCGAGGGCGGCGAGAAGCTGGCGGAGTCGGGCGGGGTGCCGTACGTGCTGCGGAGTCCGGCGCAGCTGGGCGAGTGCTTCGCGGGGCTTGAGCTGGTCGAGCCGGGGATGGTGCCGATCACGCTGTGGCGGCCGGAGGCCGGTGACGTCGGGGCGGCGGAGGCGATCGACGCGTACGGGGCGGTGGGGCGCAAGCCCTGAGCAGTGCGTCACAAGACCTGAGCGGTACGGGCACTTTGGGGCGCCTTGTCGGCCGCCACCGCTAGTCTCTTTGGCATGCACGGGGACCGGGGGCGATTGATCGACGGGCGGTTCGAGCTGCTCGAACGGCTGGGCAGCGGTGGCATGGGCACGGTGTGGCGGGCGCGCGACACCGCGCTGCGGCGCGAGGTCGCGCTCAAGGAGGTGCGGGCCGCCGATCCGGCGCTCGCCGCGGCCGACCCCGAGACCCAGCGGATGCTCAGGGAGCGGGTGTTACGGGAGGCGCGGGCGCTCGCGCGGCTCAGCCACCCGAACGTCGTCACCATCCACCACATCGTCGACGCCGACCCGCATCCGTGGCTGGTCATGGAGCTGGTGCCGGGCGGCAGCCTGCAGGACCGGCTGGCCGCCCGCGGTCCGCTGGACGAGGCTACGGCGGCGCGGATCGGCCTGGACGTCCTCGCCGCGCTGCGCGCCGCGCACGCCGCCGGGATCCACCACCGCGATGTGAAGCCGGGAAATGTGCTGCTGCGGGCGGACGGCAGCGCCGTACTCACCGACTTCGGGATCGCCGCGCTGCAGGGCTCGGACGCGCTGACCCGGCCCGGCGATGTGATCGGCTCCCCCGAATACATCGCCCCGGAGCGCATCCGCGGCGCCCCCGACCACCCGGCCGCGGACCTGTGGTCGCTGGGCATGCTGCTGTACGTCCTGGTGGAGGGCATCAGCCCCCTGCGCCGCGAGAACACCCTCGCCACCCTCGCCGCCGTCCTCGACGCCCCACTCCCGCCCCCGCAGCGCGCCGGCGCACTCGCCCCGGTGCTGCAGGCACTGCTCGTACGAGACCCGGCGCTCCGGCCGGACGCGGAGCGGCTGGCGGGCATGCTGCGCTCCGCCGTCGCGACGGCGGACGGCAGCGGCGCACGCGCCACTCCCCCGGCATACACCCCAACCGCACTCGACAGCCCCCGCCCCGCGCCGCCCGGCGGTCCGCGGCAGCGCACGGCGCTACTCGTGGCCGCGATCGCGCTGGCGATGGTGCTGCTCGGTGCCATGGCGGCTGGCTTCGTACTGTGGGCGGGCGGTAACGATGGCGGCAACGGGAGCGGCGACGACGCCAAGGGCAGCAACTCCCAACAGCCACGCGGCAAGGAGCCGCAGGACTCGAAACAGCAGACCACCCCGGCAGGCGATCAGCCCGACAAGTCCACACCACCGCCGAAGCCGAGCGACACCGAGCCAAGCGGCACCGGGCCCAGCGAGCCCTCACCCACCCGCACCGATTCCGACTCCCGCGGCTGGATCGCCGTACTCGACAGCGAGAAGAGCAAATCGGTCGCCGACAGCCAGCTGGCAAAGATCCGCAGCAGCGTGCCCGACGCCCGGCTGCTGCACAGCGACAACTACGCCTCCCTCAACCCCGGCAACTGGGTCGTCTACTCCCCCGGCACCTTCCCCGACGGCCACGCCGTCACCGCATACTGCAAAAAGATCAACCGCCCCTCCACCAGCCTCTGCTACGGCCGCTACCTCAGCAACAACAGCGCCGACCGCAACCTCTACTGCCCACCCGAGGGCGGCGGCATCTGCACCCGCCCCTGAGCCGCTGAGCTCGAGATTTGAGTGGGTTACGGCTCGTCGCGGAAGCTTGTGTACTCGTCGTTCATCAGGTCCCAGAAAGACCGGTAGCGGACCGCGCCTGGCAGCCAGTGGGCGAGATACCAGGCCTCCCACTCACCGGCTGGGGTGACAACGCTTGGATTGAGGAGGTATACGTCCGTGGCGTCCGGCGTATGACTGATTTTCAAGGTGTGGGGCAGGTACTCGGGTCGGATCGAGGCCGGGTCCTGGGCTTCGCCGTAGACAAAGTACTGGTCGTCATCGACCCGGAGGTCGGCATCGCCGTATCCGCTGGTCCAGCCGGCGATGAGGCCGGAATCGAGGTCCCGGGTCCATCCCACCTCCTGCGCTGCCAGAATTCTGTCTATGCCGTGAGTGGTGTTGAGCCAGCCGTTGCTCGTCAGCAGGAACTGTCGGTAGCTCATGGGCAGCCTGGCACCGAGGCGGTCCTCGAGTGCGTCGACTTCCTCGCTGGTGGCCCCCGCGGCACCCAGCCAGCGGGCCTTGCGTACCTCGTGGGGGAACGGTTCTGTGCGTTCTTGCTCATGCAGCACCGGATCGAGCCACTCGTCACTCCAGCGCTGCAGCAGATTCCGCCACGCGAAGGAGGGCCCATCGTCCTGGCCTTGTATCTCGCCCACGGCGGAAGGCTAGGGGTTCTAACGCCGCTCCAGCACCCCCCGGATGAACGCCGCCTGCCCCACATGCTCCAGATCGTCGCCGATCACGCTCACCAGGCGCACCCCCAGCGTGACCGCCGGCGTCCAGTTCTTGTCGACGACCCGGTCGAGGTCGTCGTCGGTGAGGCCGCGGACATAGGCCAGGGTCTGGTCGTGCACCGCACCGTGGTAACCAGCCAGCTGCTTGGCCGTCACGCCCCGCACCGCCGCGACCTCGTCCGGGTCGTGCCCGTAGCCCGTCGCCTCCGGCGCGAAGGGCAGGCCGAACTTCTCCTGCCAGCCCTTCGCCGTCCATGCCTGCTCCACCCCCGCGACCTCCGCGATGTGGTCGTCCTGCACCCGGGTCAGGTGCCAGACCAGCCACGCGATGGAGTTGGCACCGTCGTCGAGCCGGGCCTCGAGCTGCTCTGGGCCGAGGCCCGAGAGCACGGCGTCGACCTCTTCCTGGATCCGGTTGAAGTGGTCGACGAGCATGTCTGCGTTGGTGGCCATGGTGGCGACTCCTTGCACGTATGGCACGAGCTGTCCGGTACTCCCCCATCGTGCACCCCGCCACTGACAGTCACCCCGCATCCTCCTCCGCGCGCGCCACCAGCCGCGACAGCTCCACCCGCGAGCGGACCCCGAGGGCGGCGAAGACGTTCCGCAGGTGGTGATCCACCGTGCGCGGGCTCACCGACAGCAGCCGGGCGACCTCGCGGTTGGTGGCCCCCTCCGCCACCTGCCGGGCGATCCGCAGCTGCTGCGGCGTCAGCTGCGCCAGAACGGGCGGCAGGTCGGACCCGCCGTCTCCGGAGGCCCCGGACCGGCCGGAAGCCCCGGACACCCCGGCGGCCCCGCCCGCCGACGCCGATGTCGACACCGCCGCCCCCGTAGCCCGCAGCGCCCCCTCCGCCTGCCCGGCCCACACCCCCGCCCCGCACCGCTCGAACGCCACATGCGCATCCCGCAGCGCCTCCCGCGCCTGCCCGGGCCGCCGCTGCCGCCGCAGCCACTGCCCGTACTGCAGCGCGGTCCGGGCCCGCTCGAACTCCCCGTCCAAGTCCTCATGCCGGGCCAGCGCCTGCGCGAAATACGCCTCCGCCGCCGCATCCTCGCCGGCGTCCGCCGCCAGCAGCGCCCGGCACCGCAACAGCTGCGCCGACGCCTGCGGGTCGGGCCCCAGCTCGGCCCACACCGCGTAACCCGCCAGCGCGTCCGCCGCCTCCTCCCGGTCCGCGCCCCCGTCCGCGCCGGAGCTCAGCGCCGCCTCCACGAAGCACGGCACCGCCATCATCCGCACCGCGAAGTGCCCGCCCCGCGGGCCCGTACGCACCAGCGGCCGCAGCCGCGCCGCCGCCTCCGGCGCCCGGCCACGCGCCAGGTCGCCGCGCGCGAGCGCCCATTGCGTCAGCGTCCTGGCCTGCGCAAGCCCGTGCCGTACGGCGGTGGCGTCCGCCGCGGCGGCGAAGGCCGCGACCGCCTCGGCGTCGTCGTCCAGGGAGGCGACGAGAGCGAGGACGGCATGGTGGTGCGCGAGGAGGTTGGTCTCGCCCGCCTCCCGGGCGGCGTGGACCCCTTCCTCGGCGTGCGCCCGCGCGCGGACGTGCCGCCCTAGGCGAAGCTCCGCGTAGGCGAGGACCTCAAGGGCGCGCGGGACAAGGTCCGTACGGTTATGGGCCCGGGCGATCGCAAGAGCGCGCCCGCCCAGCTCACCCGCCGCCGCCAGATCGCCGAGCACCAGAGCCGCCGCGCCCGCAGGCAGCAGCCGCTCCGGATCGTCCTCCGACGACGACGCCGCCGACGCCGACACCGCCTCCTCCACGACGCCGCGTAACTCCCCGAACCCGGTACGGAAGTCCGGGCCGGGCCCCCCGACCACGGCCGTCATCCCGCGCAAATAGCGCTCCAGCAGCCCACCGCGCGCAGATCCCGGACGACCAAGCACCTCCCGATACGCGGCCGCATCCCCCATCGCCCAACACGCCTCCGCGGCCGCCAGCCGGGCCCGTAACGCCCCCTCGTGATCCCCGTCCTCCTCCAGCAGCCGCGCCGCCAGCAACAGCGAAGCCCGCGCATCCGCGACCGGCCCGGTGCGCAGCGCCAGCAGCCCATGCCCCAGCGCGGACCGCCCGCGCGCGGGGTCCGCGGGCCGCGGCGAGGACGCGCCGTTCGCTCGGGTCACGTCCGTCACGCTACGACCGCGGCCCACACCGCGCCAGGCCCGCGCGTCGGTGCGCGGGCCCGGCACCGTACTAAGGCGGAACTCAGCCCTCATGCGGGCAGTTGCCCCGGTACTCCTGGATCGTGGTGCTCCGCTGCGGGAGCGGGCACAGGAACTGCTCGTAGCGGGTGTCGTTGTCGATGAAGCGCTTCAGCCACGAGATGGAGTACTTCGCGATGGTGGTGTTGGAGGTGTTCGGCGTGAAGTGGCTGGCGCCGTTCAGCTCCAGGTAGGCCCGGTCGAGGCTCGACGGCAGGCTGGTGTAGAAGGGCTCGGAGTGCGAGGACACGGGGGCGATGGTGTCGCCGTCCGCGCCCACGACGAGCGTCGGGGTCTTGAGCTCCGGCCAGCTCTTGTCGGTGTTCCAGCCGGTGAGCGGGATCGCCGCCTGCAGGTTCGTACGGGACTTGGCGGCCTCCAGCGTGCCGCCGCCGCCCATCGAGTGGCCCATCACGCCGAGCCGCGAGGTGTCGATGCGGCTGCGGACGCTGCTGCGCTGGGTGAGGTAGTCGAGGGCGGAGAGCAGCTGCCGGCCGCGGCTGGCGGGCTGGTCGGCGGTGGTGTTGGTGTCGATCGTGAAGACGACGAAGCCCTGCGAGGCCAGCCGCGGGCCGAGCCAGGCGATCGACGACTGCAGCGCGGTGAAGCCGGGCGAGATGGCGATCGCGCCGAAGGTGCCGTCGGACGTCGACGTCGGGTAGTAGATCGTGCCGCCGCCGAAGCCGGTGACGCTCACGCGGGAGACCGTCGTCTGCGAGGTGGCGTAGTGGCCGCGCGGCGCCTCGATGCTGGAGGTGGTGGGGTCGGGGCCGCGTTCGTACGGATTCTCCGCGGACTCGGCGCCGAGTGCCTGGCTGGTGATCACGCCGCCGGTGGTCAGGAGCACGGCAAGGCCGGCGCCGATGAGGCGCCTGGTGCGGCGGCGCGCCCGGCGGCGGTGACTCGGGGTGGGGGTGGTGTGCTGCACGACGAGGTTTCCTCTCCTCGGGAGCGCAGCCGCGCAGGGGGACCGCGCGGCTCCGCTTCGGTCGCTGACAGCGGCAACCATGGCCCCGCTCCCGGTGCCCGCACATCGGCGAAATCACCGGTGTCGTACGCAGCGGTAACCTCCAACTACCCCGCCCCACCGGGCCGCAGATCCCGCGCCACGATGGCCGCCTGCACCCGGTTCGACACCCCCAGCTCGGTGAGGATCCGGCTCACATGCGCCTTCACCGTCGATTCCCGTAGCCGCAACTGCTTCCCGATCTCCGCGTTCGTCAGCCCGTCCGCCACCCGCTCCAGCACCTGCCGCTCGCGCGCGGTGAGCCGTCCCACGGCCTCCTGGGCGGCTCTCGTACGGGCCGAGTCCGGGCGGTGGAAGCGGCTGATGACCGTACGGGTGACGGCGGGCGAGAGCATCGCCGCGCCGCCGGCGACCACCCGCACCGCGCGCAGGATCTCGTCCGGCGGCGTGGACTTGAGCAGGAATCCGGCCGCGCCGGCGGCCAGCGCCCCGTACACGTACTCGTCCAGGTCGAAGGTCGTCAGCACCGCCACCGCGGGCGGCGAAGGCAGCGCCCGCAGCGCGCTGGTGGCCGCGATCCCGTCCATCACCGGCATCCGGATGTCCACCAGCGCCACGTCCGTGCGGCGGCCGCGGGCCAGCTCCACCGCCTCCCTGCCGTCGGCCGCCTCGCCGACCAGCTCGAGGCCGTCGTCGGTGGCTACGAGGTCGGTGAGTCCGGCTCGTACGAAGGCGTCGTCGTCGACGATCATCACCTTGATCAACGGGACACCGCCCCAGCCGCCGCCAGACCCGCTTCGGCGTCCTGCGGATGCGTGGGTACGGGCAGTTCCGCGCGCAGCTCGAAGCGGCCGTCCGCGCGGCGGTGGCTGAGCCGCCCGTGCAGCGCGGCCACCCGCTCGGCGATGCCGATGAGCCCGTAGCCGCGGTGGCCGGGTTCCGGGTCGGCGTCGGGCGCGGGGTTGGTGACGCGGATGGTCACCCGCGCTCGGTCCACGGCCACCGCCAAAGACACCGGCCGCCCAGGCGCATGCTTGCGCGCGTTGGTGAGCGCCTCCTGCACGATCCGATGCGCCGCGAGCCGCACCGCGGCCGGGAGCGGGGCGAGTTCGCCGAGCTCGGCCTCGACCGGCGTGCCCGCGGCCCGCGCGGCGGCGACCAGCGCGGGCAGGTCGTCGGCGGTCGGGGTGAGGGGTGCCGGTCCGTCCTCGTCGCGCAGCGCGCCGAGCAGGTCGCGCAGGTCGTCGAGGGCGTGCGCGCCGGTTTCGCGGAGCTGGCCGAGGCGTTCGCGTACGGGCTCGGGGACCTCGGTGGCGCGGCGCTGGAGCACGCCGGTGTGCAGCACCAAGAGGCTCAGCCGGTGGGCGAGGACGTCGTGCATCTCGCGGGCGATACGGGCCCGTTCCGCCAGTCGCACGCGGTCGTCGCGGAGCCGGTTCGCGGCTTCGAGGTGGTCGAGCTCGGCGGCGAGGGAGCGGGCGAGGTCGCGGTGGCTGCGGGCGGCGAGGCCGAACGCGACCGGCACGATCAGCACCGCGCACGGCAGATACGTCACCAAGGGCATGTTCACCAGCTCGCGGAACGGCCCGTACCAGGCCGGCACGAACGCCGCCGCGGTCAGCGCGATCGCGTACCGGGGCGGCTGCCGCACGGTCACCGCGTACAGCGCCACCAGCACCGGCCACACCTGACTCTCCAGCAGGAACCCGGCGAGCGCCATCGCCGCAACGGTCAGCGGCAGCCGGCGGCTGAGCAGCAGCGCGGCGCACAGCGCCACGGCCACGACGGTGCTGCCCGCCGGTCCCGATATCAGCCCGGCGTCCTCGGTGAGCGCCTCGCGCACCGACTTGTACGTCACGAAGACGAGCCCTGCGGCCTCCAGCAGGCGGCGCTTGCGCGGCGTCAGTGTCATGCCCCGCATCGTAAGCGGCCGGTGGGCGGCGGACATTCGACGAAAGTCGGGGGTCCGAGGCGGCGGGCCCGACCTTCGTCGGTGCGGTGGGGGCGACGTCCGGCGGATCCGGGCGGACGCCGGTCGCCGGAGGGTGAGGTGGACCGAGCGAACAACACGAGAGAGGTCCAGCAATGGCAAGAAACCGTTCCAGTGCGTCGATGTCCCGGCGGAGCATGCTCGGCGGCACGGCTGCGGCGGCGGCCGCGGCTGCCGCCGGTCCGGTCTTCGGTGGCACCGCGGCAGCGGCCGCGGACAAGCCGGGCGCCTCCGGCCGCCGTTACGCCGGGAAGACCGTGCTGGTCACCGGCGCGACCTCGGGCATCGGCCGGGCGGCGGCCATCGCCTTTGCCCGCGAGGGGGCCAAGGTCGGGTTCTGCGGGCGCAGGGAGCGGCTCGGCCGCGAGGTGGAGCGGGAGATCCGGGCGGCCGGTGGCGAGGCCACGTACTTCAAGGCGGATGTGCGCCGCCCGAAGGAGGTCGAGGCCTTCGTCGACCGGGTGGTGCGCACGTACGACGGCCTCGACATCGCGCTGAACAACGCGGGCATCCAGAAGCCGTTCACCGACCTGCACGAAGTCTCCGTCGAGGAGTGGGACGACGTCACGCTCACCAACACCCGCGGCGTCTTCCTCGCCATGAAGTACGAGATCCCGCACCTGCGGCGGCGCGGTGGCGGGGTGATCCTGGTGACCGGCTCCTCGAACCAGTTCCAGACCCGGGCCGGCCTCGGCTCGTACACGGCGAGCAAGAACAGCGTCACCGGCCTGGTGCAGGCCGCCGCGATCGAGAACGGCAAGCACGGCATCCGGGTGGTCTCCCTCGCCCCCGGCACCACGGACACGCCGATGCTGGAGGTGCACCGGCCCGACGGGCTCTCGGACGCGGACTGGGAGAAGGCGAAGGCGCAGATCGCGCAGGGGGTCGACGCGTTCAAGCGGATGGCGAAGCCGGAGGAGATGGCGACCGCCGCGCTTGCCCTGGCCTCTGCTGACCTCGGCTTCCAGACCGGCGCGACGGTGCTGGTCGACGGCGGGCAGCTGGCGGGCCTGTGACCGCGGAGTGGAGGGTGGCGCGGACCCGGTAGACGGTGGCTCGGAAGGCGTTCATGGGTTCAGCCTTTACGGCCGGTGTGAAGGCGGGATGAAGAGCCTCTGAAGAGTCCGGCAAAAGGGGCGAGGGGCCGGGCGGCCCGGGACGGGGGCCGGATGGCACTCGCCGCGGGGCGGGCAGGGAATGGAGCCTGGAACCAGCCCGACGATTTGCGACCAGCCGGTGAGGACGCTCATGCAAGCGACACTCGACGCGGCCGCTCTGGAGAAGCTCGTCTCCGCTGCCATGGCCGCGCCTCCGCCGCCCGGCGCGCCACGCGTGGCGGGGGCGCCCAGTGCTCCCGCCACGCCCGCCGGCGGCCGGCGGCAGCTGCGCCAGCCGTGGCGCTTCCGGCTCGACCCGGAGCCCGCCACGGTGCAGGTACGGGCCGTGCAGCCGCCGCTGCCCGGCGACCGGCCGCTGCATCTGTGCGTCGGCGCCGCCCTGTTCAACCTCCGCGTGGCCATCGCGCACCTCGGCTGGGAGCCGGTGGTGCGGCTGCTCCCGGCGCCCGCGCACCCGGACCTGCTCGCCACCGTCCGGCTCGCGGGCCCGGTGCGGCCCGGCACCCGCAACCGCCCCGACCTCTACGCCAGCGTCTGGCGGCGGCACTCCAGCGTCCTCCCGCTGTCCCGCTACCGCCGCCCGCCGTCGGCGGTCGTGGCGGAGCTGCGCGAGGCCGCGTGGGCGGAAGGCGCGGCGCTGTCCTTCGCGCCGGTGGGCGCTCCGCTGATCGCCGTGCTGGCCACCGACCAGGACGACCCCGCCGGCTGGCTGCGGGCCGGTCAGGCGCTGCAGCACGTGCTGCTCACCGCGACGGCCAACGGGGTGCGGGTCGCGCCGCTGGAGGCCCCGGGCCCCTGGCGCATGAGCGTGCCGGCGGCGGCCCGGCATCCGCTGGTGGCGCTGCGGCTGGGGTACGGGCCGTAACCCTCACTCCTCGTCCGCAGGCAGCGGCACCGACCACCTCAGCCGCGTCCCGCCCCCCGGCGGCCTCCCGATGACCATGTCGCCGCCCAGCTGCCGGGCCCGCTCCGCGAGATTGCGCAGGCCGCTGCGGCGGCCCCGGTCCGCGATGCCGATGCCGTCGTCGATCACGGTGAGGGTCAGCGAGCCGCCGTCCGACACCAGCGACACGTCCGCGGCGGAGGCCTCGGCGTGCCGGGCGACGTTGGTGAGCGCCTCCTTGAGGACCGCGACCGCGTGGTCGGCCACCGCGGCCGGCACGTCCGTGTCCACCAGGCCCTCGGTGCGCAGCGCGGGGGTGAAGGTCAGGGCCGGCACGGCCTCCTCGATCACCCGGGCGGTACGCACCCGCAGCCCGTGCAGCCCCGTCCCGGTGGGCTGCACCCGCAGCCCGAAGACCGTAGACCGAATGATCTTGATCGTCTCGTCCAGGTCATCGGCCGCCCGCAGCAGCCGCTCGTTGGCCTCGGGACGGTCCACGAACCGCACCAGGCTCTGCAGCGTCATCCCGGTGGCGAACAGCCGCTGGATCGCCAGGTCGTGCAGGTCCCGCGCGATCCGGTCGCGGTCGGCGAGCACGGCGAGCTGCTCGGCGTCGCCCCGCCGGTCGGCGAGCTCCATGGCGATGGCGGCCTGGCCGGCGAAGGTGAGCAGCGGCTCGATCTCGTACTCCCGGAAGACGGCGATCCGGTCGCGCCTGGCCAGCGCCAGCACGCCGCGGACGCCCGCGGTGGAGTTGAGCGGCACGGCGACGGCCGGGCCCATGCCCGTACTGGCGAGCGGGCCGTGGGCGCTGCGCGGGTCGGCGGCGAGGTCGGGGGTGCTGACCGGGATGCCGGCGGAGGCGGCCGCGCCGAGGAACGTGCCCTCTCTGGGGACGACTTCGGCCGGCGGGTCCGCCTCGTGCTCGGGGCCGCGCGCGTCCTTGACGATCGCCACTCTGAGTTCGCCGGAGTCCTCGTCGGGCACGGCGAGGACGGCGTGGTCGGCGTGCAGGATGCGGCTGGCGTGGTGGACGATCTGCTCCAGGACGCTGTGCTCGGCGGCGCCGGAGAGCAGCGCGGAGACGATCTCGGCATGCGCCTCCAGCCACTGCTGCCGGTCGCGGGACTGCTCGTACATGCGGGCGTTCTCGATGGCCACGCCCGCGGCCACTGCGAGGGTGGACAGCACCGCCTCGTCCTCGCCGTCGAACTCCTTGGCGCCGCGCTTCTGCGTCAGATAGAGATTGCCGAAAACCACCTCGCGCACTCTGATGGGCACGCCGAGGAAGGAGTGCATCGGGGGGTGGCCCGGCGGGAAGCCGTACGAGGACGGGTGCGCGCTGATCTCCTCCAGGCGCAGCGGCTCCGGGTGCCGGATCAGCTCGCCGAGGATTCCGTGGCCTTCAGGGAACTTCCCGATCGTCGCGATCTGCTCCTGGTCCATGCCCACGGGAAGGAACTGGGCGAGCCGCTCCTGCCCGCCCACCACGCCGAGCGCGCCGTATTCGGCGTCCACCAGCACCACCGCCGCCTCCACGATGCGGCGCAGCACCTGCGGCAGCTCCAGGCCGCGGCCGACCGACATCACGGCTTCCAGCAGCGTGTGTACGCGGTCCCGCGCACCCCGCATGTCGTCGATGCGTGACTGGAGTTCCTCGAGCAACTGATCCAGTTGCAGCCGAGGCAGCCGTGCCTCGCCGCCACTGCCCTCCACTTCATCACCCCCTCCGCGTGTTTTACGTTATCCGCCGCAAGTCGACTTAGGGCAAGGGAGATTGCAGTCGCATCCGATACCCTGCAGGTCGATCCAGCCGCCGTCCCCCAGGCTGAGGAGCTCTCATGCCCCGCCCGCGCGTACGACGTCGTCCTCGGCGGCAAGGACAACTATGAGGCAGACCGCGCTTTCGCCGCGAAGCTGCGGGAGACCATGCCGCAGATAGACCACCTGGCCACGCTCAATCGGCGGCTGTGGCCCAGGGCGTCAGCCCGGGCGCCCGCGTCGTATACGTGGACATTGACCCGATCGTGCTGGCGCACGGCCAGGCGCTGCTGGAACACCCCACCACCCGCGAGCTGATCGACCGCGGCCGCCCGGTGGCGGTGCTGCTGATCGGCCTGCTGCACCACCTGCACGACGACGAGGCTCCGCAGGGCATCGTGGACGCGTACCTGGACGCGGTGCCGGCCGGCAGCCATCTGGCGATATCGCACTTCTGCGATGTGGGGCCGGAAGCGCGGGAGCTGCAGGAGACGTTCCTGACGTTCCTCGGTACGGGCCGCTTCCGCACGATCGCGGAGATCTCCGGGTACTTCCGGGGGCTTGAAATGGCCGAGCCCGGCGTGGTGCCGCTGCCGGCGTGGCGGCCTGATGGCAGCCCGCCCGGGGAGCTCACGCTGGTGGACCGTCTGATGGCGGCGGGGGTGGCCCGGAAGCCGTAACGGGCTCGGAGTCGTCCGGGCCGTCGGGGGTGGCCTCCTGCTCGAGCGCGTGGCGCTCCTGCCAGATGCCGCTCAGTACGACGTACACCACGCAGGCGGCGATGATCCCCTCGGCCCAGAAGAACGCCGCGTAGTCCATCACCGAGCCGATCGGCGGCGACCCGGGGGCGGCGTTACGGAGCCCGACCAGGGCGAAGAGGCTGGTGGCCATCCAGCTGAGCGCCGCCCAGTTCATGCCGCCCTTGCGGCCGACGACGACCCAGGCGCCGCCGAGCACGGCCAGGGCGATCGCCCACATGGCGATCATCATGAACCAGGCGAGGATGAGAGTGCTGCGGCTGCGGGTGACTTCGGCTTCCATGAGCAGGATGTCGTCGCTGGTCCGCACGTTCTTCTGGTGCACCTCGAAGAACGGATCGGTCTCATGGAACGTGACCCGCAGCGGCACCCGCCGGTCCCCGTCCTCCACCAGAATGCCGAACCTGAACTGATAGCGATCGAAGGGATAGTCGGTGACCGTGCCGCGGCGGACCGGGAACGGCAGCCGGATCGTCCCGACGGGCTTGTCGGCCGGGAGTACGACCTCAGGATGCTCGGCCGCCGATGTGGTGATCACCAGCCGCCGCTTGGGACCGAGGTCGTTCTTCTTGGACTCCAGCTCGCTGCCCTCGGGGATCACCGGCGCGATCGACACCGTCATCACCCGGGTGGTGGGGTCGACGCGCTGCCCCGATACGTCGAACCAGATCGGGACGGTCTTCCCCCGCTCCCCGAGCACCCGCTCCACCTGTCGGCTGTCCCGCTCGTTGAAGTACAGCAGGATCCCGGCGGTGCAGAGCGCCGCGATCAGCGCCAGCACGCCGACGTGGACGGCGGTGCGGCGGCGGAGTGCGCGGCGGAGCATCCCCTCAGGATGATCGCGCGGGCCGCGGTCCCGGCGGACAACACGCCGATCGTCCGAGGCCCGCTGTCAGTGGCCGGTGCAATGCTGTGCAGGGTCAGGGAGGGCAATCCCGAGAGGGGACCCAGATGATCACCACAGACTTCTTACCGGGCGCGCCGAACTGGGTGGATCTCACCACCAGCGATGTCGACGCCGCCAAGGACTTCTATCGCGCCGTGTTCGGCTGGGAGTTCGTCTCCGCCGGCGCCGAGGCCGGGGGCTACGGGTTCTTCCAGCTCGGCGGCCGCACCGTCGCCGCAGTGGGGCCGTTCTATCCCGAGCAGAAGGCCGGCGAGCTGCCGCACTGGACGGTCTATTTCCGCACCGCCGACGTGGACGCCGCCGTCAAGGCGGTCGAGCAGGGCGGCGGCCGGATCCGGCAGGCGCCGTACGACGTCTTCAGCCTGGGCCGGCAGGCGGATGTCAGCGACCCGGCCGGCGCGGACTTCTCGCTGTGGCAGCCGCGCGACAAGATCGGCCTCGATGCGGTGAACGAGCACGGCATGTTCGCGTGGGCCGAGCTCGCCACCACGGACCGGCCGGCCGCGATGGACTTCTATCGCACCGTCCTCGACTGGCGCACGAGTGACTATGACATGCCCCCGATCGGCACGTACACGACGGTCGCCGCCGCCGGCGCCGCCGCCGAGGGGGGCGACCACGGCGGCATCATGGAGCTGCCGGAGGAGGCCCGGCGCGGCGGCGCCACGCCGGAGTGGCACCCGTATTTCGAGGTGCGCGACTGCGACGCCGCCTTCAGCCGGGCCTTGGAGCTGGGGGCCACCGAAATGATGGCCCCGAGCGACGTGGAGATGGCCGGACGGATAGCCATGATCAAGGACCCGGCCGGCGCCGTGCTCGCGATCATCACGTCGGCCCCGGCCCCGTAGCCGCCGCGTTCAGTACGGCGATGACGTCGGCGTCGGTCAGCTGCGCGAAGTCGTCGTAGTAGAAGCCGACGGCGCCGAAGCCGGGCGGCCGGTGCGGGCATTCGACGTCGTCGGCATCCGCGCGCAGCCGTGCCACGCCCTCGGGCGAGCCCACCGGCACGGCCAGCGTGACGTGCGCGGGGCGGCGCTCGCGCAGCGCCCGTACGGCCGCGCGTGCGGTCGAGCCGGTGGCCAGGCCGTCGTCCACGACCAGCACCCAGCGGCCGGCCACGTCCGGCGCCGGACGGCCCTGCCGGTACGTGTCCTCGCGGCGGCGCACCTCGCGCACCGCCCGCTCGGCCTCGGGCGCGAGGTCCGCGGGGGTGTATCCGGCGGCTGCCAGCGCCTGCGGGTCGTATACGGGCGGGCCGCCGCCGGCGACGGCGCCGAGGGCGTATTCCTCGCGGCCCGGCATGCCGATCTTGCGGGCCACGAGCACATCGAGCGGGGCGCCGAGCGCCCGGGCGATCTCGTCCGCCACCGGCACCCCGCCGCGCGGCAGCGCGAGCACCAGCGGTACGGGCAGGTCGTCCCGGCTCCGGCGCTCGTGCAGGCGCTGCGCGAGGTCCCGGCCTGCCTCCCTGCGATCGTGATAGCGCATGGACATGCCCTCCGAGTGACCCGCTTCACATGAGCTGATGTCACATTCCACCCTGCGGCATCCGTCGAAGGGGTGTCAGAACGAAGAACCACCTGGATGGAGGGGGCCATGGCCCGCATCTCGCTCACCCCGCCGCGCACCCTGTTTTTCCGCGCCATGGAGTGGTACTCCAAGCGGACCTACGGCAAGGTGCTGGACCCGGGCAAGGCCCTGGCCCACAACCGCAAGGTGCTGATCACCGACGCGAAGCTGGAGCGCTCCGCGGCCAAGTGGGACGCACTCGACCCGGAGCTCAAGGCGCTCGCCGTGATGGCCTCGTCGGCCGCCATCGGATGCAGCTGGTGCATGGACTTCGGCTACTGGGAGTCGCATGAGCAGGGCATGGATCCGGCCAAGCTCCGGGACGTGCCGATGTGGCGCGAAAGCTCCCTCTACACGCCGCTGGAGCGCGACGTCCTGGAGTACTCGGAGGCCATGACCGCCACCCCGCCCGAGGTCGACGACACCCTCGCCCAGACGCTGCTGGACGAGCTCGGCGAGGCCGCGTTCGTGGAGCTCACCGCGATGGTGGCGCTGGAGAACCTGCGCTCGCGCATCAACTCGGCGCTGGGGCTCACCAGCCAAGGCTTCAAGGATTCCTGCGAGGTGCCGAACGCGGCCGCGCAAGCGCCCCCGGCCGCTCAGTCCTCGGGCCCCGCCAGCGAGTGACCCGGCTGTTCCAGCGGCGTCAGGTCCGGCCGCTTCGGCCGGACCCCGTCACCGGAGGACTCCCCGCGCAGCCGCCGCCCGATCCACGGCACCAGGTGCTCGCGCGCCCAGTGGATGTCGTCGCGGCGCGTCTCGTACGTGCCGCGCGGCGGCTGCGGCGGCCACGGCTGGTCCGGGTCGCAGGGCACGTCGAGCCCGATCACCTGCGCGGCCCGCAGCGCGACCCGGGTGTGCCCGTCGGGTGACAGGTGCAGCCGGTCGCCGTCCCAGGCCCGCCGGTCCTGTACGGACTTGAGCGACCACAGGTCGAGCACCGGGCAGTCGTAGCGGTCGGCGATGGCGCGGATGTGCGCCGTGTACGTGGCGACCTTCCCGCGCAGATGCCGCAGCACCGGCACCCCGCGGGTGTCGAAGCCGGTGGTGACCATGACGGTCGGCACGACGCCGGTGAGCCGGGCGACGGCGGCCTCGAAGCGCTCGGCGATATCGTCCGGGTCGGTGCCCGGCCGGATCACGTCATTGCCCCCGGCGCAGAAGCTCACCAGGTCGGGCCGGAGCTCGATGGCGCGCGGCACCTGCTCGGCGACGATCTGGTCGAGGACGCGGCCGCGGATCGCGAGGTTGGCGTACTGGAGGCCGCCGTCGGCCGAGCCGCGCGCCAGCAGCGTCGCGAAGCGGTCGGCCCAGCCGATGAACTGCCCGTCGGGGCCCGGGTCTCCGACTCCTTCGGTGAAGCTGTCACCGATCGCCACGTAGGACTGCGGGGATATCACTGCGTCTGCCACGTCGGTCCATGTTCCGCCTCGCCTGCCCACCTACGCCACCGTAGAAAGGCCATCCCGCCGTGATCTCGATCACCCGTGCCGCAGCCGCAGGTGCACCACCGCCGCGTCCAGATCCCCGCGCAGCGGCAGCACCAGCCCCCGGTGCGCGAGGACGGCGCCGCGGTGCACGGTCCCGCTCGCCACGTCCTCGTACTCCGCGGCCGGGTCGATCCCGCGCAGCCGCAGCGGCGGCACCGCCTCGGCGTAGCGCTGCGCCTGCAGCCAGCCGAGCACCGCGGTCTCGCCGCCGTCGCGCGCCACGTACTGCACGGCGGTCAGCCCCTCCTGCGGCGCCCGCAGCCGGTGCAGCTCGCCGTGCTGCACCAGCGGCCTGATCCGCTGGTACGCCGCCACCCACTCGGCCGCCTCGGCCAGCTCCGCCTCGCTCCACCGCGCCAGGTCGCCGCCGATGCCGAGGACCCCCGCCATGGCGCTGACGAAGCGGTAGCGGAGCGACGAAGTGCGGCTCTGCATCTGATCGTTGGGGCTGTCGGTGACCCAGGCCGCCATCACCCGCGCCGGGTGCAGCTGGCTGAAGCCGTGCTGGATCGGCAGCCGGTCGAGCGGGTCGGTGTTGTCGGAGGTCCACACCTGGTCCGTACGGGCGAGGATGCCGAGGTCGACCCGCCCGCCGCCGCCTGAGCAGGACTCGAAGGCGACGTGCGGGTGGGCGGCGCGCAGCCGGTCGAGGAGCGCGTAGAGCCCGTCGACGTGTCCGGGGCCAGTGTGGTGCGCCTCGCTGAAGGACCGGTTGAAGTCCCACTTCACGTAGTCGATCGCGGCCGACCGCAGCAGCGCGTCCAGCCGCTCCCACAGGTGCTCGCGCACGTCCTCGCGCCCGAGGTCGAGGACCAGCTGATTGCGGAACTCGGTGCGCCACCGGCCCTCCCGCCGCTGCACCCAGTCGGGATGGGCCCGGTAGAGATCGCTGTCGGGATTCACCATCTCCGGCTCGACCCAGATCCCGAACTGCATCCCGAGCGCGTGCACATCATCCGCGAGCGGCTTGAGCCCATCAGGAAAGCGGTCCGGATTCGGCGTCCAGTCCCCCAGCCCGGTCCGGTCATTGGTCCGTTTCCCGAACCAGCCGTCATCCACCACGAACAACTCGACGCCCATCGCCGCGGCCCGCCGCGCGAGTTCCCGCTGATGCCCGATCTCGACGTCGAAGGTGGTGGCCTCCCATGAGTTGTAGAGCACCGGCCGTGCGCTGCCGGCGTCCGGGATGACATGCGCGAGCTGCCAGGCGTGCCAGGCCCGCGAGGCGGCGCCGAAGCCGCCGGCGGCGTAGAGCCCGGCGAAGACCGGGGTCGTGTACGTATCGCCGGGCGCGAGCCGCACCAGGCCGCTGTCGTCGTGCCCGGCCCCGCCGCCGGCCTGCACCGCCCCGCCCGGCTGCTGCTCGACGGCGATCCGCCACGACCCGGACCAGGCCAGCGCGGCCCCGTACACCTCCCCGTGCTCCTCCCCCGCGTCGCCCGCGTCGAGGGCGATCCAGGGCAGCAGCGTGTGCGAGGTGTGCCCGCGGCGGCTGCCGAGCTCCTTGATGCCGGGGGTGACGTCGGCCCGTACGAGCCGGGACTCCGCGCCCCACCGCCCGTGCAGGTGCGACAGCCGCCAGTGGTCGCGTACGGGCAGGGTCCAGGTCGCGGCGTCGGCGCGGAGGACTTCGAGGGGCCCGGTGGCTCCGGTGTGGTGCAGGGTGACCCAGCGCTCCAGGACGTCGCTGTCGTCCCGTATCCGGTAGTGCAGCCGGATGTCCAGGCCGTGCAGCGCGTCGTGGAAGCGCAGCCGCAGCTGGTCGCCGTCCGCGTCCGCACCCTGGAATTCCCACTCCGTGCCGCGGGCGGCGGGGTCCCCCTCGGCCCGGACGATCAGCGCGGGCCTGGCGAACCGCGGCCCGCCCTCGACCGGGTACTCCTCCCGCCCGTCGAGCCGCGACTCGAAGCCGCGCTCCCGCGGCAGCGGCTCCACGTGCAGCGCCTCCGCGTCGGCCAGGGCCAGCCGCGGGCCCCAGTAGAGGTGCCGCAGCTCATCGCCCGCTCCGAGCCGCAGCGCATAGCTGCTGGCCGGGCCGGAGAGCAGCCAGAACCGCCCATTGCCACCGCTTTCAATCACCGTAAACCCCCACTGTCGCGCACGTCCGCACATCATCGCCCGCCGGTGATCGCTCTGGCCAGGGGGTCGGTGTCGTATGGTCGGAAGGCCCCGAGCCTCAGGAGAGCCGCATGACGCAGACGACCGAGCCAGAGCTGACCGGCATACGCAACTTCCGGGATGTCGGCGGCCTGCCCACGGTGGACGGCCGATGTATCGCCCCGGGCCGCCTCTACCGCAGCGGGCACCTCGCGCACGCCACCCCCGAGGACGCCGCCTTCCTCGCCTCGCTCGGTCTGCACACGGTCTTCGACTTCCGCAATGCCGCCGACATCCGCCTCGAGGGCCCCGACGTCGAGCTCCCGGGCGTACGCAACCTCAACCTGCCGCTGAACGACCCGGCGGAGGGCAAGGAATTCTGGCTGATGGTCCGCAACGGCGACCTGGCCCAGCTGCGCTCGATCCTCGGCGACGGCCAGGCCGCGGGTCGCATGGAGGACTCGTATCGCGCCATGATCCGCGACCGCAACGCCGAGCACTCCCGCGTCCTGCACGCCCTCGCGGACGACAGCGTGCCGGCGCTGATGCACTGCGCGGCGGGCAAGGACCGCGCGGGCCTGACGGTCGCGATCACGCTGCTGGCCGTCGGCGTCGAGCGCGACGCCATCGAGAAGGACTACCTCGAGTCGAACGCCAAGCACCGCCGCTACAAGATCAAGCGCGACGAGAACGCGGGCGACGGCATGTCCCCCGAGGTCATGGACCTCCTCAGCCCGCTCTTCGACGCCCGCGCCTCGTATCTGGCGGCCGCGCTGGAGGCGATGACCGACCAGTGGGGCTCCACCGAGAACTACCTGACGGCGGGCCTCGGCCTCTCGGCCGAGACCCGGGACCGGCTGAAGGAGAAGCTGGTCGGCTAGCGGTTTGCCACCGCCTGCTTGACGAGGGTCTTGCCGAAGTCCCACATCAGACCGCCGCCGCCGTGGGCGTCGTCCATCACCGCCGTGAAGGCGTCCACGAAGCGGTCGACGTCCTTCTCCTCCACCACCAGCGGCGGGATCAGCTTGATGACCTCCAGGTGATCCCCTGAGACCTGGGTGAGGATGCGGTGCCGCTGGAGCAGCGGGACGACGACCATCTGTGCGAAGAGACCCTTGCGGGCCGCCTGCAGCATGGTCCATTTACTGCGCAGACCAAGGGACTTCGGTCGGCCGAACTCGATGCCGATCATCAGCCCGCGGCCCCTGATCTCCTTCAGCAGCTCGTACTTCGGCACCAGCGCTTCCAGCCGGGACCGCAGCAGATCTCCCGTATGCCGGGCATTGGCGACCAGCTGCTCGTCCTCCATCACGGCGAGGGTCGCAAGACCCGCCGCCATCGCCTGCGCGTTGGTGGCGAAGCTCGCGGAGTGGACCAGGACGCGGTCCATGGACGAGTAGACCTTCTTGAAGATCCAGTCCTTGCCGAGGGTGGCCCCGACCGGCACATAGCCGCCAGACAGCGCCTTCGCCACGCACACCAGATCCGGTTCGACGCCGTCCTCGTGCTGGTACGCGAAGAAGTCGCCGGTGCGGCCGATGCCGGTCTGCACCTCGTCGGCGATGAGCAGCGCCTTGTGCTTGTGCAGCAACTCCTGGGCGGCGCGCAGGAACCCCGGCGGGGACGCCAGCACCCCCTTGCCCTGGATGGGCTCCACGATGAGGCCCGCCACATCGCCCTTCTTCAGCTCCCGCTCCAGCGCCGCCAGGTCGCCCAGTTCGATCGCGGTGTCCGGCAGCAGCGGCGCGAAGCCGTCGCGGAAGCCCGCCTCGCCGTTGACCGACAGCGAGCCGGTCGTCAGCCCGTGGAAGGCGTGGTCGCAGTAGAGCACCCGCGGCTTGCCCGTCGCGTACCGGGCGAACTTCAGGGCCGTCTCCACCGCCTCCGTGCCGCTGTTGCCGAAGAAGACCCGGTCCAGGTGCGGGGCGTACGTCAGGAGCTTCTCGGCGAGCAGCCCCGGCAGCGGCTGGCAGTCGAAGCGGGTCAGGTCCGCCAGCGACGCGTCCAGCACGTCGTGCAGCGCCTTGCGCACCACCGGATGGTGGCGGCCGATGCCCATCACGCCGAAGCCCGCGAGCATGTCGAGGTAGTCGTTGCCTTCTTCGTCGAAGAAGTACGCCCCTTCGGCCCGCTCGTAGACCTTGTCGAAGCCGATGGTGTGCAGCATGCGCGGCAGCTGGTGGTTCAGGTGCTGCGCATGCAGCTCGTAGCGCTCCTTGCCGCGGGCGGCGAGCAGCTCGCCGAGGTCGAAGCTCATCCGTCGTCCTTCTCCTTACGGGCCGCCAGCACGCCGCCGACCGCACCCGCGATCTCCGCCGGGGTCAGCCCGAGCTCGGCGAGCACCTCGCCGCGTTTGCCGTGCGGGATGAACTGCTGCGGCAGGCCGAAGCAGCGCACCTGCAGGTCCACCTCTGCGTCCCGCAGCGCCCGCTCGACGGCGGATCCGACGCCGCTGGAACGGGAGTTGTCCTCCACCACCGCCACCATCCGGTGCCGGGCGGCGAGCGGCGGCAGCTCCTCGTCCACGGGCTTCACCCAGCGCGGGTCGACGACGGTGCAGCCGATCCCGCGCCCGGCGAGCAGCTCGGCGACCTGCACGCAGGTCTCCCCCATCGTCCCTACGGCGACCAGCAGCACGTCCTCCGTATCGCCGCGGGCGAGAACATCCATGCCGCCGATCCGGTCCACGGCCGGCACCGGATCGCCGACCGATCCGCGCGCGAAGCGCACCACGGTCGGCGCGTCGTCCACCTCGACCGCCTCCCGCAGCTGCAGCCGCAGCTGCTCGGCGTCGCGCGGCGCGGCGATCCGCAACCCCGGCACCACCTGGAGGATCGACATGTCCCACATTCCGTGGTGGGAGGCGCCGTCCGGGCCCGTGATCCCCGCCCGGTCGAGTACGAAGGTGACCCCGCAGCGATGCAGCGCCACATCCATCAGCACCTGGTCGAAGGCCCGGTTGAGGAAGGTCGCATAGATCGCCACCACCGGATGCAGCCCGCCGGTGGCGAGCCCGGCCGCCGACACCGCGGCATGCTGCTCGGCGATGCCGACGTCCCACACCCGGTCCGGATACGCCTTCGCGAACGGCGCGAGACCGACCGGGTTCAGCATCGCCGCGGTCACCGCGACGATGTCGTCCCGCTCGGCCCCGAGCCGTACCATCTCCTCGCTGAAGACCGACGTCCACGACGGCGGCCCGGGCGCGGTCACCGGCTCGCAGGTCAGTGGGTCCATCTGGCCGACCGTGTGGAAGCGGTCCGCCTCGTCCATCAGCGCCGGCTCGTAGCCTCGCCCTTTCTCGGTCAGGCAGTGCACCAGCACCGGCCCGTGAAACCGCTTGGCCCGGGTCAGCGCCGACTCGACCGCGGCCATGTCGTGCCCGTCGATCGGGCCCATGTATTTCAGGCCCAGGTCCTCGAACATGCCCTGCGGAGCGAAGGCGTCCTTGAAGCCCTTCTTCGCGCCGTGCAGCGATTCGTACAGCGTCTTGCCGACCACCGGCATGTCCTGCACGACCTTCTTGCCCCAGGCGAGGAACTGCTCATAGCCGTCCGTCGTCCGCAGCGTCGCCAGGTGGTTGGCGAGGCCGCCTATGGTCGGGGCGTAGGACCGCTCGTTGTCGTTGACCACGATGATGAGCGGGCGGTCCTTCGCCGCCGCGATGTTGTTGAGCGCCTCCCAGGCCATGCCGCCGGTGAGCGCCCCGTCGCCGATGACCGCGACGACGTGGTCGGCCTTCCCCCGCACCTCGTTCGCCTTGGCCAGGCCGTCGGCCCAGCCGAGGACGGTCGAGGCGTGGCTGTTCTCGATGATGTCGTGCTCGGACTCCTCCCGCGACGGGTAGCCGGAGAGGCCGCCCTTGCCGCGCAGCTTGGAGAAGTCCTGCCGGCCGGTCACCAGCTTGTGGACGTAACTCTGGTGGCCGGTGTCCCACAGGATGCGGTCCGCCGGGGAGTCGAAGACCCGGTGCAGGGCGATGGTCAGCTCGACCACGCCGAGGTTCGGGCCCAGGTGGCCGCCGGTGCGGGCGACCGCGTGGATGAGGAACTGGCGGATCTCCTCCGCCAGTTCGTCCAGGTGCTCCTCCGGCAGCGCCTTCAGGTCCTGCGGTCCGCGGATGTTCTCGAGCAAGGCCATGTCCCGCCCCCTCATCTCATGCCGTCAGTTCCGGTTCCCGGCGACACTCTCCTTCGCCGCTCGGATGGACTCCTTGAGCGAACCCATGGTGGCCAGCACGGCAGTTGGCTCATAGCCGCAGTGCGCCATGCAGTTGGCGCAGCGCGGGTCCTTGCCGCGGCCGTACTTGTCCCAGTCGGTGTCCTCGATGAGTTCCTTGTACGTGGTGACGTAACCGTCGCTCATCAGATAGCAGGGGCGCTGCCAGCCGAAGAGGGAGTAGTTCGGGATCGCCCACGCGGTGCACGGGAAGTCGACCTTGCCCTCGAGGAAGTCGAGGAAGAGCGGGCTGTGGTTGAGGCGCCAGCGGCGGCGGTTGCCGCCCGCGAAGGCCTTCTTGAACAGCTCGCGGGTCTGCTCGACGCCCAGGAAGTGCTCCTGGTCGGGCGCCTTTTCATAGGCGTAGGCGGGCGAGAGCATCATCTCGTCGACCTTGAGGTCGTCGTTGAGGTAGTTGAGCACCTCGATGATGGTCTGCGGGGTGTCGGTGTTGAAGAAGGTGGAGTTGGTGGTCACCCGGAAGCCGCGGCGCTTGGCCTCCTTGATGGCCTCGACCGCCTCGTCGAAGACGCCTTCCTTCGCCACCGACTCGTCGTGCCGCTCCCGCATGCCGTCGATGTGCACGGCGAAGGCGAAGTACGGGGACGGGGTGAACTTGTCCATCTTCTTGCGCAGCAGCATGGCGTTGGTGCAGAGGAAGACGTACTTCTTCCTGGCCACCAGCTGGCGCACGATCTCATCGATCTTCGGGTGCATCAGCGGCTCGCCGCCCGCGATGGACACCATGGGCGCCCCGGACTCCAGCACCGCGCCGACCGCCTGCTGCACCGGCATCCGCTGCTTGAGCACCCCGGCGGGGTGCTGGATCTTCCCGCAGCCCTCACACGCGAGATTGCAGGCGTAGAGCGGCTCCAGCTCGACGATCAGCGGGAACTTCTCATTCCTGCGGATGACCTTCTGCTCGAAGAGATAGGTCGCGACCTTGATGGACTGGCGCAGCGGCATGGCCATCTGGGCTCACCTCCTGGGGAGCGGCGGCAACGTACGGTGCCATTCGTAAAAGGCGGGAAGGACAGAGCTGAGCACGCGGCAGGCCGTGATGCCGCCCCGGACCGTCCCGATTCGGATGAGTTCATGCTCGGGCGCGTCGACGATCACCCGGACGGCGGCGACGGGGCGCGGGCCCGCCTTGACGGCGGTGCGGAGCGTGGCCGCGGACTCCATGTCGGTCGCGGCGGCGCCCGCGGCCCGCAGCCGGGTCCGCTCGGCGCCGCGTACGACATGGTCGGAGCCGGTCAGCAGCCCCGTGTGGACGGTTATGCCGAGGAGCTCCAGCGCCTCGGCAAGCGGCTCCCGTCCGATGCATTCGACGCGGCCGTGCGCGTCCTCGGTGGCCCCGGCGACGAAGACGTCACCGGGCCGCATGCCGGGTACGAGCCCGGCGCAGAAGCCGGTGGCGATCACCGGCGAGTCGGCGAAGGTGTCCTGGCCGAGCTCCTCGGCGACCACGCGCTCGGCGGCCGCCGGCCCCATGCCGGTGCGTACGAGGGCGACCGGGCCGGCCGCCCCCCGGGCCTCCGGCGAGCCCACTCGGGCCGGCCGGGCCCCGCGCATGCCCGACCGCAGCGCGCGCTGCTCGATACCCAGCGCGCAAGCGATCAGCAGGGGCACGGGGCCGTTCCCCATCAGATGGCGCCCCCTTCTGCGGCGTCAGCCGCCCCCGTGTCGCCCACATACCGGCCGAGGGCGGTGAGCGGGAACACCTGGCGATACAGGTGGTAGTTGATGGAGAAGTCCCAGGGGAAGCCGGTACCCGTGAAGTACGGCTCGTCCCAGGACCCGTCCTCGTTCTGCGTACGGGCGAGGAATTCGACGCCGCGCTCGGTGGCCTTCGAGTCCCGCTCCCCGGCCGCGAGCAGGGCAAGCAGCGCCCAGGCGGTCTGGGAGGCGGTGGACTCGCCGCGGCCGCACCACTCCTTGGCGTACTTGTAGGAGCGCAGGTCCTCGCCCCAGCCGCCGTCGTCGTTCTGTACGGACTCCAGCCAGCCGACCGCCCGGCGGATCGCCGGATGCTTCGCCGGCAGCCCGGCCTCGATCAGGGCCGGGACGACGGATCCGGTGCCGTAGACGTAGTTGACGCCCCAGCGGCCGAACCAGGCCCCGGACTCCTCCTGCTCGGCGAGCAGCCAGGCGATGCCGCGGCGGGCGTGCGGGTCATTGGCCAGGCCTTCGCGGGCCAGCATCTCCACCACATGCGCGGTGACGTCGGCGGACGGCGGGTCGATGACCTCGCCGAAGTCGCAGAACGGCAGTTTGGTCGGCAGCACCGAGGTGTTGTCGGCGTCGAAGGCGCCCCAGGCCCCGTTCTTGGACTGCATGCCCGCCGTCCAGCGGACCCCCTTCTCCACGGCGGAGTCGACCCGCGCCTGGTCGGGATGGTGCACCCGGCGCAGCGCGAGGATCACTTCGGCGGAGTCGTCGGTGTCCGGGTACGTGTCGTTCTCGAACTCGAACGCCCAGCCGCCGGAGGCCAGCCCGGGACGGCGCACCGACCAGTCGCCGCCGGGCTTGGTGACCTGCTCGTCGAGCATCCAGTCGGCGGCCCGTACGAGCGCCTCGTGGTCGGCGGGCAGGCCCGCGTCGGCGAGCGCGATGGTGGCGAGGCAGGTGTCCCAGACCGGGGACTGACACGCCTCGATCATGCGGGTGTCCTCGTCGGGCCAGATCGCGAAGTCGTCCAGCGAGCGCAGGCCCGCCTTGATGACGGGGTGGTCGAGGTCGTATCCGAGGAGGTGCAGCGCGATGATCGAATAGACGGCGGGGGGCTGGATGCCGCCGAAGCAGCCGTCGGCCTCCTGCCGCTCCACGATCCAGGCCGCGGCCTTCTTCAGCGCGGATTTACGGAGCGGGCGGAAGGCGACCTTGTGGTACTGGTGCAGCGCCCGGTCGAGCCGCTGGAAGAAGCCGTCCCAGGTGTTGACCGGGGCGAACGGCTGCGGCGGGTTCGGGTGGGCGGCGTCCGCGTGCAGCTCGTCGATGGGGAACGGGCCCTGCCGCACCGGGCGCTTGGCGGAGACGACGGTGAGGGGCACGATGGTCTGCCGGGCCCAGCTGCCGAACTGGTAGATGTTCAGCGGGAACCACGGCGGCAGATACATGACCTCGGGCGGCAGCTCGGGGAGGTCGTCCCACTTCCACCAGCCGAAGAGCGCCAGCCAGATACGGGTGAAGACGCGGCTCTTGGCCACGCCACCGTGCTCGCGCACCCACTGTGCGGCCGCGGACATGTGGGGCGCGTCGGGGTCGTCGCCCGCCAGCTTCAGGGCTACGTACGCCTCGATGGTGGTGGACAGGTCGCCGGGGCCGCCGTGGAAGGTGTTCCAGGTGCCGTCCTCGAGCTGCTGGGAGCGGATCCATCTGGCCGCGGCGGCGAGCGTGCGGTCGTCGCCGATGCCCAGGAACTGGCGGAGCAGCAGGTCCTCGGCGTCCATGGTGACGTTGGTCTCCAGGTCGCCCTTCCACCAGCCCGCCGCGTTCTGGCGGGAGAGGAGGTGGCCGACGGCGCGCTCTTTCGCCGCAGCAGCGGCCATTAAGACCGAAGGGGCGTCCTTTCCGGCGACCGCGGCCTCGGGGCGGGCTGGTCCATTGCTTCCCTGTGTCGTGGCGGTCAAATTCACTCCCTACGCTTACGCGGTTGTCCGTCAGCGCCGGCGTACGACTACGAAGTCGGCGAGGGCGGTGAGCTGTTCGCGGATGCTGTCGGGCATGTGCACTCCCTCCAGGGCGGCGAGCGCGGTGGTGTACTGCCGCTTCGCCTCCTCGGAGGTCCACTCGCGGCCTCCGGCCTGTTCGATCAACGCGGCCCGGGTCGCGAATTCTTCCTCGTCGAAGGTCACGGTTTCCTCTTCTTTTTCACCGGCACCAAGCTTGGCGTCGGCGGCGAGGAGCCCCGCGAGCTTGTCCGAGGCGGGCCCGCCGGCCTGCAGCGCGGCGCACACCGGCAGCGACTTCTTGCGCTGCCTGAGGTCGCTCCACGCCTGCTTGCCGGTCTCGGCCGGCTCGCCCCAGATGCCGAGGAGATCGTCCACGGCCTGGAAGGCGAGCCCGAGGTGGTGGCCGTAACGCTCCAGGGCGTCGGCGGTCTTGTCGTCCGCGCCGCCGAGGACGGCGCCGATGGAGACGGCGCAGGCCAGCAGCGCGCCGGTCTTGTTGCCCTCCATCTCCAGGCATTCGTCGACCGAGACCCGCTCGCGGTGCTCGAACGACATGTCCTGCGCCTGGCCGTCGATCAGCTTGCGGGTGGCGACGGCGAGCCGCCGGGTGGCGCGCCCGGCCTCGACGGTGCCGAGCTCGAGCAGCACCTCGTTGGCGAGCGCGAAGAGCGCGTCGCCGACGAGGATGGCCTGCGCGGGGCCGTGCACCTTCCAGACGGTGTCGCGGTGCCGGCGCTGCTCGTCCCCGTCCATCAGGTCGTCGTGCAGCAGCGAGAAGTTGTGCACCAGCTCGACGGCGACCGCGCCCGGCACGCCCTTCTCCGGCGGCGCGCCCGCGGCCTCGGCGGAGATCAGAGCGAGGGCGGGGCGTACGGCCTTGCCGCCGTCGCCCGCCGCCGGCTTGCCGGCCGCGTCGATCCAGCCGAAGTGGTAGGCGGCGACGGTGTCCATGGGCGGCGCGAGGCGGTCGACGACCTCGCGGAGCAGCGGGGTGGAGAGCTCCCGGCCGCGCTCCAGCAAAGCGAGCACGTCCACCATGCTCGATGGGTTCGACTCCAGACTGGTCACGCTCTCTCCTTGATATCCGGTGGTGCTCATGCCGCCTCGAGCGTGGCGGGCAGTCCTGCGGTTTCGTACGGGCGGCCGAGACCGGTCAAGGTCGTATGGGCGGCTTTGATGCCGCTGAGCACGGCGCTTTCCATGGTCGCGGGCCAGCCGGTGGCGGTCCACGCGCCGGCGAGCGCGAGGCCCGGCGCGTTGGTGCGCTGCGGCGGGCGGAGCGCGCCGACGCCCGGGGTCGGCGCGAAGGTCGCGGTGCGCTCGCGGGTGACGAAGAAGTCGCGCACCTCGGCGCCGCGGGCGGCCGGCAGCAGCCGCGCCAGCTCCGGCAGATAACGCTCGCGCAGCTCGCTGACGGGCCGGTCGATGTCCTGGTGGACGGCGGACTGGGAGACGGCGAGGTATTGCCCGCCGTCGCCCAGGCCGCTGGTGTCCGTACGATCGAAGACCCACTGCACGGGGGTGCCGAGCGCGGCGAAGAAGGGCCGCTTGAGCACCTTACGGTCGTAGATGACGTGGAGGTTGAGGATCGGCGATGTGCCGATCTTCAGCAGCGCTTCCTTGTCGTCGAGGGCGTCGTCGGGCAGCAGGCCGTGGGCTTCCTTCTGCGGTACGGCAAGGACCACCGCATCCGCCTCGATGCGCTCGTCCTCGCCGGGACCGGTGCCGGCGGTGACGGCCCAGCCACCCTTCTCCAGCGCCTCCAACGACCCGACGCGGGCCCGGAGTTCGGTCCGTACCCCCGCCTCGGCCAGCTCCTTGCGGGCGAGGGTGTCATGCAGCTCGCCGAGCGGGACCTGGGCGATGCCGATGTCGGCGGCGCCGCGGTCGGTGAGCAGCCCGGTCTTGAAGACCATGGCGGCGAGGCCGAGCGAGGACTGCCCGGCGGTGGCGTTGAGGGTGGCGACGCCGACCAGGTCCCACAGCGCCCGGACGGCCCGCTCGGACTGGCCGTGCCGGCCGAGCCAGGTGGCGAAGTCCTCGCGGTCCAGGGCCGGGTCTGCGAGGTCGAGGCCCTTGAGGGCGAGCGCGGCGCGGCCGACCCCGGCCCGCTCGGCGAGCGACAGGTGCGGGTAGCGGAGCAGGCTGGCGGCCAGGTGCAGCGGTACGGGCAGATTGCCGCGCTGCAGCCGCCCCAGCTTCCGCGTCTCGGCATGCAGCACGGGCACGTCGAGCCGGTCCTGCAGCGGCGCCAGATGCCGGCCCTTCACACGGTCGAGGAACCACTGGTAGGCGGCGCAGCAGCGCAGATAGACATGCTGGCCGTTGTCGATGGTGAGCGGTCCGGCGGCCGAGTCGCGGGCGAAGGAGAAGGCAAGACCGCCCAGCCGCGGCCGCGACTCCAGCAGCGTGACGCGCACGCCGGCGTCGGCGAGGGTCAGCGCCGCGGTGGTGCCGGCGAGGCCGCCGCCGACGACCACCGCGGTGGGTGCCTCGGTCATGAGCCCCCCTTGGTCATCACGGCGAAAGACGCGGTCGGCGAGGCGGAGGGTTGCCCGCCGCTTGCGGGAAATTGGGCGGTGGTACTGGCGGTGATACGGGCGGTAACGGTGGCAGCACGCTCCATCCCTGGCCCGCCGGGGGCGCGGTCACACATCACATCCGCCTCCGGGCGACCTGCCGCGCGTCCAGGCCGCTGAGCCCGCGCACCGCGACATAGGCCTTCTCCCGGCCGGGCAGCGACACCCGGCCGCGCAGCACGGCCTCCGGGTCTGCGGCGATCCGGTCGAGAAGTCTGCGGTAGATGCCGGCCATGGCGGCGACGCAGGCGCCGCTGCGCCGGTCCAGCATCGGCAGCAGCCGGAACCCCTCGGCGAACAGGGCGCGGGCGCGCCGCACTTCGAAGTGCACCAGACCGGCGAAGTCGGAGCCGGGCGGCGGCGTGGCCGAGCCGAAGCCGGCCGAGCAGCCGAACTTGGCGAGGTCCTCGGACGGCAGGTAGGTGCGCCCGTTCTCGGCGTCCTCGCGCACGTCGCGCAGGATGTTCGTCAGCTGCAGGGCGAGCCCGAGCGTATCGGCGTACTCGGGGGCGCGATCCGCCCCGCGCGCGCCGGGCACGGTGCCGAAGACGCCCAGCGAGAGCCGGCCGATGGCCCCGGCGACACACCGGCAATACGCCTTGAGGTCGTCCCAGGTCTCGTACTCCTCGCCGCGGACGTCCATCAGCACCCCGTCGATGAGCTCGTCGAGCCCGCCGAGCGGGATGGGGAACTGCCGCGCGGCATGCGCGAGCGCGACGGCCACCGGGTCGGTGTCGTCCTCGTCGATCTCCCCGTCTCTGATCTGCCGCAGCAGCAGCCGGGTGTCCTCCAGGCGCGCGAGCTTCGCGTCGTCAGGAAGCGGCCCGTCGCCGATGTCGTCGACCCGGCGCGAGAAGGCGTAGAGGGCGGACATCGCATAGCGCTTGGGCGCGGGCAGCAGCCGGATGCCGTAGGCGAAGTTACGGGCCTGGGTGCCGGTGATGGCCTCGCAATAGCCGTACGCGGCGAGGACCTGCCCGGATGCGTACGGGGCGTGCGTGCGGGCTGCTCCAGTCATGATGCGCCTCACCCTTTCCGTCGCAGAGTGGCGCCCACCTCGCGCAGCAGCAGCGGCTTGGTGGGCTTGGGAGGGCCGGGGAGGGTGTCGTAATCCGCTGCCGCGATCGCCTTGAGTGCGGCGCGCCCCCCGGCCACGAACCCAGCGAGCAGCAGTCGGAGCCGGCCGCTGACGCTGCCCACGAGCGGGGCGCCCTCGTCCAGCAGGCGTGCGGCGCGCTCGGCCTCGAAGGCGATCAGCGCGCGCACATGGTCATCGGCGGTCGGCATCGACAGGTCGCGCTCGCTGACGCCGAAGCGCTTCATGTCCTGGGACGGGAGGTAGATCCGGTCGCGGGTGAAGTCCTCGGCGACGTCCTGCAGGTGCTCCACGATCTGCAGCGCCGTGCAGATCGCGTCGGAGTGGCGGATCCGCTCCGGCGAGGTGACATGGGCGAGCTCCAGCACCATCCGGCCGACCGGGTTGGCGGACAGCTCGCAATAGCCGAGCAGGTCGTCGTACGTGTCGTAGCGCCGGATCAGCTGATCCTGCCGGTTGGCCTCGATGAGGCCGAGGAACGGCTCCCGGCTCATCGCATGGCGCCGGACGGTGGGCTGCAGGGTTTTGAGGAGCGGGTGCCTCGGGGTGCCGTCGAAGACCCGGTGGGTGTCGTCCTCGAAGGCCTTGAGCAGCCCGAGCCGGTCGCCCTCCCAGTGCGGCCCGAGGCCGAGGAACGCCGCGTCGGCGCCGCCCGGCGCCAGGTCGCCGTCGCCGATGTCGTCGACGAGGCGGGCGAAGCCGTAGACGGCCATCAGGTCGGCCCGCCAGGCGCGCGGCAGGAAGAACGGCGCCACCGGGAAATTCTCGGTGGCTGCCTGGTCCAGCACGGCGCGCTCGCCCTTGTCGGGCCCGCGCCTGTCCCCCTTCACTCTGGCGGAGACGGCGTTTCGCACCTTTTGGTTGCCGCCGCTCACCGCTTGCTGCCCGAGCGTGACCCTGGAGCGGGTGCGGAGTCGGTGGGACAGAGGCCGCGGGCACCTCGACGCCTGTTGTCTCGAGTTGCCAATGCCGTCACGCCTCCCGTTCTACACCGATCCCTCAGACCAATCTATTTCGGACACGCCGCACAGGGGTATACGCCCGCTGAGCTGCGTCGCTGCCGGTCGGTGGGGCCGTTTTGGACCGGCTTGCCACTGATCGGCACGGTGCACAGCGTACGCCGTACATCTGACATGCGTGAGCCAGGGTGTACAGCTTGCTGCGACAACAGATCACGATCGCCGAAACTTCCCGTTACGCGTGGGACTTGACCGTTCTTTGACTACGAGGCGTCCGCCGGGAGCGTCAGCCCGGCGACCACGGTCCCGATCGTCCGCTCGATCACCGCGTCCCGGACCGGCTCCGGAAGCTTGGACAGCGGCCCGTCCAGAATCAGCATCACAAGCCCGTGGACGGCCGACCACGCCGCGAACTCCGCCCCCTCGCGGACGCCCGGCCGCATCACGCCGGCCGCCTCCAGCCCGTCCAGGGTCTCCACGAGCATGTCGAAGGACCGGAACTCGTCGCCCTCCCCTGGCTGCCCGCCGTCCCACGGGTGGTCGCCGACGTGCGGGATCCGGCAGAAGGCCGCCCGGTAGAGGCCCGGCTCGGCCAGGGCGAAGCGCACATAGCCGCGGCCGATCGACCACAGCCGCTCCCGCGCGGCCTGCGCCTTGTCGCCGCCGTCCGGGATCGCCGCCACGCCGCGCTGCATGGAGTCGGCGAGCTCCCGCTGCCCGCGGACCTTCACGGCCTGCAGCAGGTCGGCCTGGTTCGCGAAGTGCCGGTACGCGGCCGTGGCCGACACCCCGACCCGCCGCGCCGCCTCCCGTAGCACCACGGCCTCGGGTCCGGCGCCGCGCGCGAGCTCGGTCGCCGCCTCAACCAGCGCGTTCTGCAGGTCCCCGTGGTGATAGGCCGAGCGGCCGCCCTTACTCGCACTCATGGTCGCATCATGCCCGATGTTGACAGCATTAACATCCCCTGGGACAGTCCATGTTGACATCGTTAACTTCCCCAGGGGGGACCGCATGTTGCTACGCATCGCCAATCTGGCCGTACGGAGAGCAAAGCTCCTCACCGCCCTGTCGGTGGTCGCCGTCGTCGCCATGGCCGCGCTCGGCTTCGGCGCGTTCGGCAAGCTCAGCTCCGGCGGCTTCGACGATCCGAATGCGCCGTCGACCAAGGCCGCGGACCGCATCGAGGACAAGTTCGGCGGCGATACGAACCTCGTCCTGCTGGTCCGCTCCACCAGCGGCGGCCTCGACGCCCCGGCCGCCACCGCCCGCGGCAAGGCGATCACCGCCGGGCTGAAGGACGAGGCGACGGTCGGCGGCGTGCTGTCCTACTGGGACCGCGGCGGCAAGGACCTGCTCTCCCGCGACGGCACCCAGGCCCTGGTCCTCGCCCATGTGAAGGGCGGCGACAAGGAGCAGGACACCAATGCCGAGAAGCTCATCGACAAGTACGGCGGCGAGCGGGACGGCGTGCGCGTGCAGGCGGGCGGCAACACCGCCGTCGGCAAGGACGTCTCCGCCCAGGTCGGCAAGGACCTCGCCGTCGCCGAGACGATCGCCGTACCCATCACCCTGATCCTGCTGGTGCTCGCCTTCGGCAGCCTGATCGCCGCGCTGCTGCCGCTGGTCATCGGCCTGATCGCGATCCTCGGCACCTTCGCCGAGCTCTATCTCATCGGCAGCGTCACCGACGTCTCGATCTTCGCCCTGAACGTCACCACCGCCCTGGGCCTCGGCCTCGGCATCGACTACGGCCTGCTCCTGGTCAGCCGCTTCCGCGAGCAGCTCGCCCACGGCGACGACGTCGCCGACGCGATCCGCCGCACCGTCACCACCGCGGGCCGCACCATCGCCTTCTCGTCGGCGACGATCATCGCGGCGCTGGCGGCGCTGCTGCTCTTCCCGATGTTCTTCCTGCGCACCTTCGCGTACGCGGGCATCGGCGTGGTCGCGATCGCCGCGATCAGCGCGCTCTTCGTCGTACCCGCGCTGCTGATGCTCCTCGGCCACCGCGTCAACAAGGGCCGGCTGCCCGGCTCCCGCGCCGTCCGCCGCCCCGACTCCGCCTTCTGGGGCCGGCTCGCGAGCACGGTCATGCGCCGCCCGGCGCTCACCGCGCTCCCGGTGCTCGCGGTGCTGCTCGCGGCGGCGAGCCCGCTGCTCGGGATCTCGTTCGGCACCCCTGACGAGCGGGTGCTGCCGGAGAGCGCGGAGAGCCGGCAGGTGGCGACGGCGATGCGGGCCGGCTTCGACGCGAACGACGACTCGGCCATTCAGGTGGTGACCACCAGGGGCGTGAGCGACGCCGAGCTCGACCCGTACGCGGAGAAGCTCTCCCGGCTGCCCGGCGTGGTCCAGGTGAACGCGAGCACCGGCACGTACCACGACGGCGCGGCGGAGCCCGCGGGGCCGGCGGCCGCGACGATGACGCGGCCGGACGCGCAGCGCCTCACCCTCACGCACGACCTCCAGCCGCGCTCGGACCGGGCGCAGGATCTGGTGACGGCGGTACGGGACGTGCCCGCCCCCGCGCAGGCCCTGGTCGGCGGGACCGACGCGCGGCTGGTCGACGCCAAGGACTCGATCGGCGACCGGCTGCCCCTCGCCATCGCGTGGGTGGCGGTGACGACCTTCGTGCTGCTGTTCCTCTTCACGGGGAGCGTGGTGCAGCCGCTGCGCGCGCTCGTGCTCAACACGATCAGCCTCACGGCCGCCATGGGCGCGATGGTGTGGATCTTCCAGGACGGCCATCTGAGCGGGCTGCTGGGCTTCACCGCGCAGCCGATGGATACGGCGATGACGGTGCTGATGTTCGTCATCGTCTTCGGTCTTTCGATGGACTACGAGGTGTTCCTGACGAGCCGCATCAAGGAGCTGCACGACGCGGGCGCGGAGCCCGCGGAGGCGGTGACGACGGGGCTTTCCCGTACCGGCCGGATCGTGACGATGGCGGCTGGGCTGCTGGCGGTGTCCTTCTTCGCCTTCGGCACCAGCTCGGTCAGCTTCATCCAGATGTTCGGCCTGGGCAGCGGCCTGGCGATCCTGATCGACGCGGTGGCCGTACGGGGCGTCCTCGTGCCCGCCGCGATGCGGATCCTGGGGCGGACGGCCTGGTACGCCCCGGCGTGGCTGCGCCGCGTACACGGCAAGGTCGGCGTAAGCGAAACACCGGAGCCGAAAGCTCCGGTGAACGCCTGACTCCGGCTGAGAAGGGGGCGGGCTACTTGCCCGTCTCCTTCTCGTACGCCTTGAGGACCTCGTCCGTCGGGCCGTCCATCTGCAGGACGCCCTTCTCCAGCCACAGCACCCGGTCGCAGGTGTCCCTGATCGACTTGTTGTTGTGGCTGACGAGGAAGACCGTGCCGGCTTCCTTCCGGAGCTCGCGGATGCGGGCTTCGGAGCGCTTCTGGAACTTCTTGTCGCCGGTGGCGAGGGCCTCGTCGATCATCAGCACATCGTGGTCCTTCGCCGCGGCGATGGAGAACCGCAGCCGGGCCGCCATGCCGGAGGAGTACGTGCGCATCGGAAGGGTGATGAAGTCGCCCTTCTCGTTGATCCCGGAGAAGTCGACGATCTGCTGGTAGCGCTCGCGGATCTGCTCCCTGGACATGCCCATCGCGAGGCCGCCGAGGATGACATTGCGCTCGCCGGTGAGGTCGTTCATCAGCGCCGCGTTCACGCCGAGGAGCGACGGCTGGCCGTCGGTGTAGACCTTGCCGCTCTCGGCCGGCAGCAGCCCCGCCACCGCCTTGAGCAGCGTGGACTTGCCGGAGCCGTTCGAGCCGATGAGGCCGATGGCCTCGCCGCGGTACGCCGTGAAGGACACGCCGCGCACCGCGTGCACCTCGCGCAGCCGCGGGGACGGCTGGCGCTTGATGATCCGGTTCAGGGCCGCGGTGGCGCTGCCGCGCCCGCCGCCGCCCATCACGCGGTAGACGATGTGCAGGTCGTCGCAGATGACCGTGGGGACATGGCTGTCCGCCGGCTTGCTGTCCTCGATCGCTCCCTGCTCAGCCACGGCCATACCGCTCCTCAGCCTTCCAGAAGTACACGAATCCCAGCACGCCGAAGAGGACCGCCCAGCCCAGCGCCAGCCACCACGCATGCGGCGCGATGTCGTGGATCGAATAGTCACTGATCAGCGAGAAGCGCATCAGATCCATGTAGACCGACACCGGGTTCGCCTGCAACACGTCGGCCACCCAGGTCGGGGCGGTCGTGTTCTTCTCCAGCATCGCGTGCAGCGGGAACATCACGCCGGACGCGTACATCAGGGTCCGCAGCACGAACGGCATCAGCTGCGCCAGGTCGGGCGTCTTGCTTCCCATCCGCGCGAAGATCATCGCAAGGCCGATGTTGAACGTGAACTGCAGGGCCAGCGCCGGCAGCACCAGGAACCAGCGCCACGTGGGCCACTCCTGGAAGCCGAGCAGGATGATCAGCAGCACGATCATCGAGAACAGCAGCTGCTGGAGCTGCTGCAGCGAGAACGAGATCGGCAGCGAGGCGCGCGGGAAGTGCAGCGCCCGCACCAGGCCGAGGTTCCCGGTGATCGAGCGCACGCCGGTCATCACGGACTGCTGCGTGAACGTGAAGATGAAGACGCCGATCACCAGGAACGGTACGTAGTTGTGCTTGCCGCCGGGGACGCCGTCCCGCGCCCCCAGGATGATCCCGAAGATGATGAAGTACACGCAGGCGTTCAGCAGCGGGGTGGCGACCTGCCACAGCTGCCCGAGCTTCGCCTGGCTGTACTGCGCCGTCAGCTTGGCCTGGGAAAAGGCCAGGATGAAGTGCCGCCGGGCCCACAGCTGCCGCACGTAACCGGGCAGCGTTGGCCGGGCTCCGCTCTGCGTCAGACCGTACTTGGCGGCCAGCTGGGCAGGAGGCAGACCCTCGTCCGGCGAATAGCCCGGCGGGGCACCCGTAGCCGTATCGCTCACTGTCTTCGCGTCTTCCCGTTCTCGAGTGCGTATCGCGCTGAGTGCTTGTACGAGCGTGTCAGATAACCGGCGGGCGTCCCAGCCGGGTCAGCCGCCATACCGTACGCCACTTCATGGGGCGCCTTGGACCGCAGGGGGTGCTCCAGCCCTCTTTGAAGCCACCGAGCCACGCCTTCAGCGCGGACGCGGACGGCTTCCGCAGCACCGTGAGGGCGAACCAGATCCCGAGGTAGAGCGGGATCAGGAGGGCCGGGAGGTTGCGCCGGGCGAGCCAGACGCGGTTGCGGGCGACGTTGTGGTGGTACGTGGCGTGCCGCGACGGGGGCATGGTCGGGTGGTGCAGGACCATGTCGGCGCGGTAGTCGATGTGCCAGCCGGCGTCGAGGGCCCGCCAGGCGAGGTCGGTCTCCTCGTGGGCGTACCAGAACTCCGCCGGCAGGTCGCCGACCTCGGCGAAGACCTTCGTACGGACGGCGTTGGCGCCGCCGAGGAAGGTCGTCACCCGGGAAGACCGGAGCGGGTCCGCGGCCCGCAGCCGCGGGACGTGCCGGCGCTGGGTGGCGCCGGTGTCCGGGTCGGCGATGCGGAAGCTGACGATGCCGAGTTCCTGGTCGCCGGCGAAGGCCTCGCGGATCAGCTCGCCGGTGTCCTGGCGCGGGAGCAGGCCGTCGTCGTCGAGGAAGAGCAGCACGTCGACGTCCTGGCCGTGCTCGCCGAAGGCGTCGATGCCGACGTTGCGGCCGCCGGGGATGCCGAGGTTCTCCGGCAGCGGCACGGCCCGTACGCCCTCGGGAAGGGCGGTGGGCTCCGAGCCCTGGAAGACCACGACGGACTCGATCGGGGCGCCGTCCTGCTTGGCGACCGAGTCGAGCAGCGCGCCGAGCTCCTCGGGGCGGGTGCCCATGGTGATGATCACGGCGCCGAGCTTCAGCTGTTCATCCGGCATTGAGGTCACCGCAATCTGCTTGAGGCCAGGATGCTCACCAGGTGCAGGACCGTCTGCAGGACCGCGATTGCGGCCAGCACGGCGACACCGAGGCGCGTGAAGAAGAGGTCACCCCGGATCATGTCCAGGACCGACAAGGCGAGGATCAGCAGCGTGGCCTCGATGCCGAGGATGAGCCGGTGGAACTTCAGCGCCGCGGCGGCCTTGCGGGCCAGCGCCATGCCGGAGGAGCGCTGCTCGGCGGCGGACTCCTTGACGACCGGCAGACCCTGCTGATGGCGGGCCACGCCGACCAGGTCGGTCTCGGCCTTGATCATGATGGCGCCGAGCGCGGCCAGGGTGCCGAGGAAGGCCCACAGCCAGTCGATCCGGCCCTCGCCCCAGATGTCCGCGGCGCGCAGGCCGAAGCCGAGCAGCACGGCGGCGTCGAGGAAGTACGCGGCGACCCGGTCCAGGTAGACGCCGGTCATCGAGTACTGCTTCTTCCAGCGGGCGAGCTCGCCGTCGACGCAGTCGAAGAGCAGGTAGAGCTGCGCCATGAGGACGCCGAGCAGCGCCCCCGCCACCCCGGGCACCAGCAGCGCCGGGGCGGCGAGGACGGATGCGACCGTCATCACGTAGGTCACCTGGTTGGGCGTGACCTTGGTGTTCACCAGGTGCCGGTCGATGCGCAGCGAGATCTCGCGCATGTAGAGCCGGCCGCCCCAGTGCTCACCGCTCCGCCGGTCCTTCACCCCGGCGGGGTGAACCACGGGGCGGAGTTCAGCTACTGACGGCTTTTGCATAGTCGGCGTACGCGTCCCTGATCTGGTCGGCGGAAAGGTCGAGATGCTCGAGGATGGTGTAGCGGCCGGGGCGGGTCTGCGGCGCGAAGAGGATCGCGTCGACCAGGTCCTGGTCGCTGTAGCCCATCTCGCTGGCCAGCACCGGCAGGCCGTGCCGGCGCAGGGTGGCAGCCATCTCCTTGGCCGTGTCGACGTCGCCGCGCAGGAACGTGGCGAAGGTGCCGCCGAATCCGCACTGGTCCCCGTGCGGCGAGTTGCGCTTGGGGAAGAGCAGGTCGAAGGCGTGGCAGATCTCGTGGCAGGCGCCGGACGCGGGCCGCGAGTCGCCGGCCACGGACATGGCGAGGCCGCACATCACGAGGCTCTCGGCGAGCACGCTGAGGAACTCGTCGTCGCCGATGCCGCCGGGGTGCCGCAGCACCGCGTGCGCGGACTGCCGGGCCATGGCGGCGGCCAGGCCGTCGACCGCCTCGCCGTTGACCTTCTGGGACAGCTCCCAGTCGGCCACGGCGGAGATCTTGCAGATCACGTCGCCGATGCCGGCCCGTACGAACGCGGCCGGGGCGTCCCGGATCACGTCCAGGTCGATGACCACGCCGATCGGGCTCGGCACGCCGTACGAGCCGCGGCCCGCGTCGTTGTCGAGCGTGGCGACCGGGGAGCACAGGCCGTCGTGGGCGAGGTTCGTCGCCACGGCGACGAGCGGCAGGCCCACCCGGGCCGCGGCGTACTTCGCGCAGTCGACGACCTTGCCGCCGCCGAGCGAGACGACCGCGTCGAAGCGGCCGGCCCGCCTTATCGACTCGGCCAGCTTGACGGCGCCGTCAATGGTGCCGTCGGCGTCGTCGAACCAGTCGGCGCCGGGGAAGGACGGCGCGAAGCGCTCCTTGAGCGCCTGGCCCGAGCCGCCGCTGATGGCGAAGGCGAGCTTGCCGGTGGGGGCGATGCGCTGGTCGCTGAGGATCGTGGCCAGGTCGTCCAGCGCGCCGGCCCGGATGTCTACGACAACCGGGCTCGGCATCAGCCGGGTCAGTACTGGCACGCGATCTCCCTGCCCTTGGCGAGGTCGTCGTGGTTGTCGATCTCGACCCACTTGACGTCGCCGATCGGCTCCACGTCGATCTTGAAGCCGCGGTTGACGAGCTCCTGGTAGCCGTCCTCGTAGTACAGGTCGGGGTCGCGCTCGAAGGTGGTCTTCAGCGCGTCGGCGAGCTGGTCGGCCGCGTCGCCCTCGATGAGGGTGACGCCGATGTACTCGCCGGTGGCCTCGGCCGGGTCCATCAGCTTGGTGATCTTCTGGACGCCCTTCTCGGGGTCCGCGACGACCTTCATCTCCTCGTCGGCGAGGTTCTTCACCGTGTCGAGGGCGAGGATGATCTTCTTGCCGCCGCCCTGGGCGGCGAGGAGGGTCTTCTCTACGGAGACGGGGTGCACGGTGTCGCCATTGGCGAGGATCACGGTGTGCTTGATCGCGTCGCGGCCGCACCAGAGGGAGTAGGCGTTGTTCCACTCCTCGGCCTTGTCGTTGTCGATCAGCGTGAGCTTGAGACCGTACTTCTGCTCCAGGGCCTCCTTGCGCTCGTACACCGCCTCCTTCTTGTAGCCGACGATGATGGCTACCTCGGTGAGGCCGATCTCGGCGAAGTTGCCGAGGGTGAGGTCGAGGATGGTGGTGTCACCGTCGACCGGCACCAGGGCCTTGGGGAGGGTGTCGGTGTAGGGGCGCAGTCGCCGTCCGGCGCCTGCCGCCAGCACGAGGCCGATCATGCGGGTTCTCCTGATTCGTCGTGTACAGCGGGTGCTCCGGAAGAGACCCAGAAACGGATGCTCTCTGCGAGCACCACTAGTGCCAGGGCCACGGCCAGCGCCGTGAGCGCGATCGTGAACCCTGAATCGTTCAGCAGGGCAGCCGCCGCTACCACCAGCAGCGTCCGTCCGTCGTGCCCGCCGATCGCCCGCACCAGCCAGTGCGGAGGTGCGCCGGTGCCGCCGCGGATGCGGTACACCGTGTCGTAATGATGGTAGGCGACCGCGGCCACCAGCCCGAAAGCCGCGGGCAGGGCGCCGGGGGCGTCCGACTTGGCGGCCAGGACCAGGATCGTGGAGTATTCCGCCGCGCGGAAGATGGGCGGCACCAGCCAGTCGAGCGCGCCCTTGAGGGGCGCGGCGACGGCCAGGCCAGCGAAGATCACGTAGAGGACCGCGCCCGCGAAGGTCACCCAGGAACCGCCGGTGATCAGCGCGTCCGCCAGCAGGTTTACGGCGCCGATCCCGGCAAAGACGGGCGCCAGGTAGCCGCCGGCCTTTCGCTTACGGGCCGTGCCCCGGGCCACGCCCTCGGCGAGCGGGCCGGTGTCGGCGAGCGAGGCCAGCGCCTCGGCGGCGCGGTCGGTGCGCTCGGCCCTGCGGGTGAGCGACCTGAGCACGCGCCCGGCCGTGGTGTAGCAGGCGGCCAGGGCGCAGCCGATGAGGAGCGCGTAGAAGACGATCCGGGGTGTGGTCAGCGCCGTCAGCACGGCGATCATCGCCCAGCGCTCACCGATGGGCAGCACAATCATGCGCCGCAGCCATACGGTCCAGCCGACGCTGTCGAGCTTGTCGGAGAGGGCCGCGGTGGGGCTCGTATTGCCCTGGGCGTCGTGGTTCGCCTCGTTGAAGGAGAAGTCGACGACATGGCGGGCGGTCTGCAGGATCATCGCGCCCAGCGCGAGCGCCCACACGTCGTCGCCGTCCGCATTGGCCGCGCCCAGCGCGAGGCCCGCGTAGTACGCGTACTCCTTGGCGCGGTCGAAGGTGGCGTCGAGCCAGGCGCCCATCGTCGAGTACTGCAGCGAGTAGCGGGCCAGCTGGCCGTCGGTGCAGTCCAGGACGAAGGAGAACAGCAGCAGCACGCCGGCGGCGACGAAGCCGGGGCGGGTGCCGGTGGCGGCGAGCCCGGCCGCGATGACGGCGGTGATGAGGCTCGCGGTGGTGACCTGGTTCGGGGTGAGGCCGCGGCGGGCGCACCAGCGCGCGATGTACTTGGAGTACGGGCTGATGAAGAAGGTGGTGAAGAAGCCGTCGCGGGCCTTCACGATCGAGTTGAGCCGCGCCTTCTCCTCGTTGACGGCCGCGACCGAGTCCTCGGCCTTGGCGCGGTCGGTGAGGTTCTGCGGGGTGGCGGCGACCAGGACGCCCAGCTCGGGGCGGGTCAGCGCGAGGCCGTCCGCCTCCAGCTGGGTGGCGAGCTGGTCGGCTACGCCTCCTATCGACTGGCTGCGCATGGCGGCGCGGGAGAGCGCGGCGCGCGCCTCGGGCTGCGCCGTTACGGCGCCTTCGATGGCGGCGGCGGGCCAGCGCGGGTCCGTAAGGGCGAGGCGGAGGCTGTGGCGGTGGCCGACAAAGCGGCTGTCGACGAGCGCGATGCGGCTCGCGTGCGGCTGGGTCCCGGCCTCGGCCTCTGGGAGAAGGGCGAGCACCGTGGCGGCGTCGGCAATGTCCGCCGCTGTCTGGATGTCGTCGAAGCCCAGCGCCCTGAGGTCGCCGTCGAGGGGCGAATCGGGCACGGGCGGGCCGATGACGATTGCGGTCCGCAGTCGAACTCACTCCTTGACAGCACAGCGGCAGGGCAGGGGCACCGCCCCGTCCCCCAACCGGCCGGCGGCATGTCGGCAGAGGTTAGCGGATCCCCGTGCGGATGGGTTCGCCGCCCAGCCAACCAGGAGGGGCTCGAATGCGATCATCATGGTGCATCGCCGCTGCGCGGTACAAGCTGAGCACGCGTGGCGCGGGCTTGACCTGGACGGATCCGGCCATCGCGGGCGGGTGCCGGGCAGGTGTCGGCGCGCATGTCACAGGTTGTCCACAGGCCTCGCCCGAGGGTGCCGGTGCCCGGATACGCTGCAGGCATGACTTGGCTGATCACAGGCGGCGCCGGCTTCATCGGCGCACATGTTGTACGGGCGCTGCAGGCCGCGGGCGAGGGCGTGGTGGTGCTGGACGACGTGTCGGCCGGCTTCCCCGAGCGCCTCCCGGCGGACGTCCCGCTGGTCCGCGGCTCGGTGACGGACCGCGCCGCCGTTGACCGCGTCATCGCGGACCACGGCATCACGGGTGTGATCCACACCGCGGCCAAGAAGCAGGTCGGCGAATCGGTCGAGCAGCCGCTGATGTACTACCGCGAGAACATGCTGGGCCTGACCACCCTGCTGGAGGCGGTGGCAGCGGCCGGCGTGCGGCGCTTCGTCTTCTCCTCCTCAGCCGCGGTGTACGGGTCGGTGGATGTGGAGCTGGTCACCGAGGAGACCCCCTGCCACCCGCTCTCTCCGTACGGGGAGACGAAGCTGGCCGGCGAATGGCTGGTACGCGCGGCGGGCAATGCCCACGGCATCGCGACGGCGTGCCTGCGCTATTTCAACATCGCCGGGTGCGCGACCCCGCAGCTGGCCGATACGGGGGTGTTCAACGTCATCCCGATCTATTTCGACCGGCTGACGCGCGGGGAGGCGCCGCTGATCTACGGAGATGATTACGACACACCTGACGGCACCTGCATCCGCGACTACATCCATGTGGTCGATCTCGCCGACGCCCACCTTGCGGCGGCGCGCTATGTCTCCCGGCCCGACGCCGTCGACGCCGGCGACATCACGGTGAATCTGGGCAGCGGCACCGGCGTGTCCGTACGCGAAATGGCCGATGTGATCGCCGACGTCACGGGCCGCCACGAGCCGGCCGCCCGGGTCGTGGAGCGCCGCCCCGGCGACCCCGCCAAGGTCGTGGCGTCGTACGAGCGGGCGGAGAAGGAGCTCGGCTGGACCCCGCGGCGCGATGTCCGCGACATGGTCACCTCGGCGTGGGAGGGCTGGTGCCTGCACCACCCGGAGGCACGTGTCCGCTGATGGCAGCTTCGGGAGCGTTTCCGCAGGTCAGACGATGACAACGGTGTTCAGCTTCGTGTTGCTCCTTACCCCCACCCCGTAGTTCACTGGCCCCGTAAGACGGCGGTTACGGACCGCTACCGGACCGATGGATCCACCGGATCCGCTGGGACTACGGAAGGCTGCGCCATGGGGGCAGGGCACGACCACGGGCATTCCCACGGGCCACCACCGGGCGCCTCGGGTACCGCGGCGGCGGCATACCGGGGGCGGCTGCGCATCGCCCTGGGCCTGACCACGACGGTCCTGGTAGCGGAGATCATCGGCGGCGCCCTGACCGGCTCCCTGGCCCTGATCGCGGACGCGGGCCACATGGCCACGGACGTCATCGGCCTCTCCATGGCCTTGATGGCCATCCACTTCGCCAACCGCCCATCAGCCGAACGCCGCACCTTCGGCCTGGCCCGCGCCGAAATCCTGGCGGCCCTCGCGAACTGCCTGCTCCTCTTCGGCGTAGGCGGCTACATCCTCTACGAGGCCATCAAGCGCTTCGTAGAACCCACAGAAATCGACGGCGGCCTAACCCTGATCTTCGGCTCCATCGGCCTGGTAGCCAACCTGATCTCCCTCTCCCTCCTGATGGCAGGCCAACGCGAAAGCCTGAACGTCCGCGGCGCCTTCCTGGAGGTCGCCGCAGACGCCCTGGGCTCGGTCGCCGTCCTGGTCTCCGCCTTGATCATCATGCTCACGGGCTGGCGCTACGCGGACCCGATCGCCTCGATCGTCATCGGCGCCATGATCATCCCCCGCACCTTCAAACTCCTCCGCGAAGCCATCGACGTCCTCCTGGAAACGGCCCCCAAGGACGTAGACATCGCAGAGGTCCGCCAACACATCCTCGACCTCCCCGGCGTGGAGGACCTCCACGACCTCCACGTCTGGACGATCACCTCAGGCATGCCGGTCCTCTCGGCCCACGTGGTGGTGAGCAAGGAAATGCTCGACGCCGTGGGCCACGAAAAGCTCCTCCACGACCTGCAGGAATGCCTGGGAGATCACTTCGACGTCGAGCACTGCACCTTCCAGCTGGAGCCCGTGGGGCACGCGGACCACGAGGTCAAGCTCTGTCACTGAACAGGGATGTCGCCGTAAGGAGCCCGCGCTACAGGCCGTCCCGGTCGTGCCAGTGGTGCTGCCACCGTCCGTCGACCGGTTCGTCGGACGGCTGGTGGCGGATGTCGGTCGAGAGGCGGATGGCTCCGTCCGGGTCCCGGTTGTCCAGGGACGCGTGGATGATGCGGGCGTCGTGGATCATCAGGTCCCCGGCGGCGAAGCCGGTGACCAGCCAGCGGGCGTCGTAGGCGTCGGCGAGGGCGGGCAGGTCGGCGGTGATCGACGCGGCGGGGCGCTTGCGGGTGCCGGCCGCCTCCTCTGCCCGTATGGCGTGGTGGCTGCCCTCCAGATAGATCAGCGGCCCCCGTTCGAGCGGGCAGTCGCCCAGCGGGATCCAGGAGGAGACGATGCGGTCGGTTCCTTCGCGCAGGTAGACGAGGTCGTAGTGGGCCTGCGTCGCGGTGCCGATGCCGGTCTCGCCGGGGCCGACGTGCCGGATGATCTTCCGGCGGTGCAGGTGCACCCGCTCCGTCCCCAGGAACCACCGGTGGAACGCGACCAGCCGCGGCTCCCGGCACAGCCGGTCGTACGCCTCGCCGGGGACGATGTCCCGGAACAAGGTGTGCCGCAGCCGGGCCCGGTCGATTCCCTCCGGGGCTCCCGCGATGCCGCGTACCGGATCCGAGCCCTCGCGGATGAGTCCGCTGGCCGCCAGCCGCGTGAAGTAATGCCGCCGGAACTCCAGCACCGTGGCCGCGTCGAAGAACCCCGGCAGATACAGATATCCATCGCGGTCGAACCGGGCCCGCAGCCGGGAGAGTTCGGCACGCTCCGCGTCCGGTACGGGCTCCAGCGGTCCGAGCCGTCGCGGGCTCGGGTCGAGAGCGTAGCCGTTGGAGGTCAGGGCTTCTTTCGGAGTCAGGGCTTCTTTGGGAGTCAGGACTTCTGTCGATTCCGGGGACGGATACGGTGTCATGCCGATGATGGTGCTCGACTGCTCGAGCAAGGTGTCAGGTACAGATTCGGCCTGGCACTTGGACTTCTGTCGATAAGGAACGCCAAGGAACGCCGGTGACCAGATCCACCGCCTACTACCCCACGCCGCCAACCGGCCTGCGTGACCTCGGGCTTACCGTCAGCGGTGTCGGCCTCATCCTCGATCAGGACACCTGGCGCGCCGACCGCACCCTGCCCTGCCACGCGGGCATTCTGGTGACGGCCGGATCCGGGCAGCTGACCCGGCAGGATCGGGCCGGGCGGTTCCCGGTGCGCGCAGGCACGTTCTTCTGGCTGCCGGCCGGTGTCACGCACGGGTACGGGCCTGACCCCGGTGGCTGGTCGGAGTACTGGGTGCTGTTCGACGGCCCGGCCGCCGGCTGCTACTCCGGCCTCGGATACCTCGGCGGCGGGCCGCCCGCACTCGAACCCGAGCGCCCCGGGGAGGTCAGGGAGCTGCTGCTGCGGCTGCTGCGGCTGGGCGGGCAGCCCGAGTCGCTGTCCCACCACGTCGCCGCCGCAGGCACGATGCACGCGCTGATCAGCGCCGTCGGCACGCGTGGCGCGGCCGACGACCCGGCCGAGCCCGGCCGCCTGGCCATTGGCCGCCGCGCTCTCGAACTCCTCACCCGCGCCGTCGAGGAGCCCGTCAGCATCGGCGCGGTCGCCCGCCGTCTCGGCGTGTCCCGGGACACCCTGTCCGTGGCGGTCCGGGAGCTGACCGGGTCCACCCCCAGCGACTATCTGACCCGCCGACGGCTGGACCGCGCGAAGGCGCTGCTCGCGGAGACGGACCGGCCCGTGGCGGCGGTGGCCCGGAGCGTGGGCTATCCGGACCCCGCCTACTTCACCAGGGTGTTCACCCGGAAGACCGGCGTGCCCCCGTCGGTCTTCCGGCAGCAGCAGAAGTCCTGACCGCGGTGCCGCTCACGCCTCAGCCGCGGTACGTCTCCAGCAGCCGGAGCCAGATCTCGCTGATCGTCGGGTAGGACGGGACCGCGTGCCACAGCCGCTCGATGGGGACCTCGCCGGCGATGGCGATGGCGGCTGACTGGATGAGTTCGCCTACTGCTGGGCCTACGAAGGTGACGCCCAAGAGGATCTCGCGGTCGAGGTCCACGATCATGCGGGCGCGGCCCGTGTAGCCGTCCGCGTACAGGCCGGAGCCCGCCACGCCCGCAAGGTCGTAGTCGACGGCCCGTACCCGGTGGCCTGCCGCTTCCGCCTCGGCCAGCGTCAAGCCCGCGCTTGCCGCCTCCGGGTCCGTGAAGACGACCTGGGTGACCGCGGCGTGGTCGGCGGTGGCGGCGTGGGCGCCCCAGCGGTCGGTTTCCAGGAGCGGGACGCCTTCCGCGCGGGCGGTGATGGCGGCGCCGGCGATTCGAGCCTGGTATTTGCCCTGGTGGGTGAGGAGCGCGCGGTGGTTCGCGTCGCCGACCGCGTAGAGCCAGTCGCTGCCCTGGACGCGGAGGGTCTCTTCGACGTCCAGCCAGGAGCCCGGCTCCAGGCCCACCGTCTCCAGGCCGATGTCCGACGTACGCGGGGCGCGGCCGGTCGCGAAGAGGATTTCGTCGGCGTCCAGCGTGGAGCCGTCGTCGAGGGTCACCGTGACCGTGTCGCCCGCACGGGCCACCCCCGCCACCCCGACGCCGGTGCGTACGTCCACGCCTGCCTCGGCGAGCGCCGCAGCCACCAGCTCGCCCGCGAACGGCTCCATGCGAGCGAGCAGCCCTGATCCTCGTACGAGCATCGTGACCTGGGAGCCGAGGGCCTGGAAGACCGTGGCCATCTCGGTGGCCACCACTCCCCCGCCGACCACGACCAGGCGACCGGGTACGTGGTCCGCGCTGGTCGCCTCCCGGCTGGTCCACGGCTTGACCTCGGCCAGGCCCGGCAGGTCGGGGAGGGCCGCGCCGGTGCCCGTGCAGACGGCGACGGCGTGGCGGGCAGTCAGGGTGGTAACCGTGCCGTCGGCCGCGGTGACCGTGACCGTACGGGGCCCGGCCAGCCGGCCGTGGCCGCGGTGCAGGTCCACGCCGATGGATTCGACCCACTTGACCTGGCCGTCGTCCTTCCAGTGGCTGGTGTAGTCGTCGCGGTGCGCGAACACGGCGGCCGGGTCCAGCGGGCCCTGCACCGACTGGCGCAGCCCCGGCACCTTGCGGGCGTCGGCGCGGGCGATCACCGGGCGCAGCAGCGCCTTACTGGGCATGCACGCCCAATAGGAGCACTCGCCGCCGACCAGTTCGCTCTCCACGATGGCCGCGCTCAGCCCGCCGGCCCTGGCCCGCTCGGCCACGTTCTCCCCCACCGGGCCGGCGCCGAGCACCACTACGTCGTAAGTCTTGGCTTGCGTCATAGCCCCTAGTGTTGTCACAAGAGCAGCGCGCGGCCACGTTGGCACGGCCTCGGAATGTGTACGGCTTGCGGGCGGTTGTCGAGAAGGACACACCAGACAGAGAAGAGGGCAGGCAATGAGCGGCACCACCGTGGAGCTCACCAAGGAGAACTTCGACCAGACGGTCAGCGAGAACGAATTCGTGCTGCTCGACTTCTGGGCGTCGTGGTGCGGCCCCTGCCGGCAGTTCGCCCCGGTCTACGAGAAGGCCGCCGAGGCCAACCCCGACCTGGTCTTCGGCAAGATCGACACGGAGGCGCAGCCCGAGCTGGCCGCCGCGTTCGGCATCCAGTCGATCCCGACGCTGATGATCGTCCGCGACCAGGTGGCCGTCTTCGCGCAGCCGGGCGCGCTCCCGCAGGAGGCGCTCGACGACGTGATCGGCCAGGCCCGCAAGCTGGACATGGACGAGGTCCGCAAGTCGGTAGCCGAGCAGCAGGCCCAGGAGTCCCAGGAGGGCTGAGCCTGCCGGCCGGGCACAAGGGCACAAGGGCACAAGGGTCACCGCCGCAGCTCCGCGAACCACCGGATGATCTCCGGCGTCGCCGCCGCATTCGACCCCAGGTGCCGCGAGCCCTGATAGTCGGCGGCACCGAGGTCGATGACCGGCGCACGCACACCGTTCTTCCGCAGCGCCCCCGCGCAGTGGTCGGTATTGGCGGTGGCGGCCTGCTCGTCACCGCCCGCCATGTACAGCCGCAAAGGCGCCCGCGGCGCCCAGTCGGTGCACACCGCATCGGTCGCGCGCAGCCCCTCCGCCAGCCCGCCCGTCGGCTGCGCGAGCAGTCGGCGGCCGGCTGGGGTCAACAGCTCATCGATCGTGTCAGGCGTGCCCCGCATCAGCTGTTCACCCGTGTGGGCGCCGTCGAAAAGCGCCTCGATCCTGCTGTCGTACGGGGCCTGGAAGACCTCGCCGGGCCGGTCGTAGACGTGGTGCACGCGGTTGAAGGCCACCAGCGTGTACGCCGCGTACAGCACGCTCGACTTCGGCTCCAGCTCCCCCGCCAGCAGCGCGGGCAGCTCGGCGCCCCCGAAGTCGTACGCGCCGCTCACCGGCGCCAGCGCGCCCAGCCGGAACCACCGGTCCTCCCCCGCCTGCAGCGCCCTGCCGAGCCCCAGCGCCGCCGACGCACCCTGCGAGAAGCCGGTCGCCAGGACATCGCGGTCCAGCACATGCCCGGTACGGGCCGCGAAGGCGCGGGCCGCCCGCAGCATGTCCAGGGATGCCGTGGTCTCCGAGGGGACGTCCATCCAGGGGTGCAGGCCCGGGCCCGTACCCAGGCCGAGATAGTCGGGCGCGACCGCGGCGGCGCCGGCGGCGGCGTGCGCGATCACGGGTGCGGCGTGGAAGTGGGCGCGCTGCATGGACGGCGCGTCGCTCTTGTGGCTGCCGGTGCCGTGTCCGTAGGAGACGGTCGGCAGGCGCTTCGCGCTCTTGAGCGGCAGCGCGAAGAGGCCGCTGGCGGTGGTGGGTCTGCCGTGTGCGTCGATGGTCCGGTATTCGAGGCGGTACGCGGCTACGCCGTGCCGGACGGTGTCGGCGTCGAAGCCCGCTTCGGCGAGCTCGGCGGCCACGGACCGGGTCGTCGTGAGCGTATAGAGCTTCTCGGCGGAGACGAGAGTGCCCCGGCCGTGCGACTCCTGCTCCTCCTGGGCGTGGGCGGCGGGCTCCGCGGCGGCGGCCGCGGCAAGGCCCGGCCCGCTCAGGAGCAGGCCGCAGCAGAGCGCTGCCACGCCCACCCGGGTTGCGGTGCGTGTTGACGATGCGGCGAAGGTGGCCACGATAGTCCTCCAATTCCGGTTTGATTACGGCCACTTCAGCCTCGCGCGGCACGCCCGGGCGCACACTGGTGCCACCCCCAGAAGATCATCGGGTGCCTTCCCCCGTCCCCCGCCGCGATCAGCATTGATCAACGCTGACAAGATGCCGTCATGCCTCACATCACGGTTGACTACTCCGCCTCGCTCTCCGGCACCTTCGACGAGCGCGCCTTCGCCGCCGAGCTGCACCCGCTGACCGTCAAGGTCATCGACACCGCGATCGGGAACTGCAAGACACACTTCCGGTGCCTCACCAACTCCGTGGTGGGCGACGGCGGCCCCGACCAGGCCGTGGTGCACGTGGAGTTCGGGATCCTCGCGGGCCGCTCCAAGGAGAAGAAGGCGGAGCTGACCGAGGCCGTGCTGGACCTGGTTATCGCGCACACGGCCGGGGCCGAAGGGCTGACCGTGCACTCCTCGGTCGACGTGCACGAGACGAGCGAGGCCTACCGCAAGCACACCGCCACCCGGTAGCTACGCCCCCGCCGCAGGGCGGTCGACGCGGTACAGATGGTGGGTCCAGTCATCGACCGGATTGTCCGGCTTCAGCTCCCCCGTGCCCACCCGCGTGAAGCCGGACTTCTCCAGCGCCCGCCAGGAGGCCGGGTTAGCCGCGACCACCGGCACCAGGATCGCCGGCACGGCCGGGTGATCGGTCCAGATGTGATGGACCGCCGACCGGATCATGGCCGTGCCGCGGCCCTTGCCGGTCTCTTTCTGATCGCCGATCAGGTAGTCGATGGTCATCGCGCCATCAGGCACGGCCACCAGCGCCCCCAACTCCGCCGCGTACTCCGGATAGTCACGCAGATAGCAGCGCTGCAGCAGCCCCAGCGGGCGATCGTCCACCAGCGCCAGCAGATCCTCCGACGGCTCCTCCCCGCCCGCCGCCGGACCGAAGTCCCGCTCCACCGCCTCCGGCGTCGTGTCGTGATACCACCAGCGCTGCACGTGCGGCTGCTCGAGCCACCCCCGCAGCAGCGCGAAGTCGCTCCGCTCCAGCCTGCGCCACGTAATCCCCACGGGCCCACGCTAGCGCCCCGCACACACGCGCGGTGGACACGGACGAGCGACGCCGGCAGCCCGGCACGGGCCGGCCGCGCCCGTACGGCAAACTGGACAGCCGCAGCTAACACCTAGTCAGCCACGACGCACCACAGAGGACGGGTCATGCCGACGTCTACGGAACAGATCATGCTGGAGCTCGTCGACAAGGACGGGCGGACGATCGGCACGGCGGAGAAGCTCGCCGCGCATCAGCCTCCGGGGCAGCTGCACCGCGCCTTCTCGGTCTTTCTCTTCGACGACGCCGGGCGGCTGCTGCTGCAGCAGCGGGCGCTGGGGAAGTACCACTCCCCCGGCGTGTGGTCGAACACCTGCTGCGGGCACCCGTACCCGAACGAGTCGCCGTTCGCCGCGGCCGCCCGCCGGACGTACGAGGAGCTGGGCATCTCGCCGTTCCTGCTGCGCGAGGCCGGGACGGTTACGTACAACCACCCGGACCCGGCGTCCGGGCTGGTCGAGCAGGAGTACAACCACCTCTTCGCCGGCTGGGTGCGCGGCGCCCCGCAGCCCGATGCCGAGGAGGTCGGCGACACCGTCTTCGTCACGCCGGAGGAGCTGGCGAAGCGGCATGCGCAGGGGCCGTTCTCGGCGTGGTTCATGACGGTGCTGGATGCGGCGCGCCCGGCGATCCGGGAGCTCACCGGGGCTGCGGCAGGCTGGTAGGCGCCAGCGCGTCCACGGGGGCCGGGGACAGCGGCAGCGACGCCCAGATGATCTTTCCGCCGACCTCGGTGTGCTGCACGTCGCAGACCCCGCCCGCCTCCGCCGCGATCGACTTGACCAGCAGCAGCCCGCGCCCGCCGGTCTCGTCGTCGTCGGCCAGCAGCGCCTTCGGCCGGTACGGGTGCTGGTCCTCGACCGAGACCCGCACCCAGTCCGCGCCGATCGCGACCTCGACGCCGATCTCGGGCGAGAGCAGGGCGGCGTGCCGGACGGCGTTGGTGACCAGCTCGGAGACGATCAGCAGCAGCCCGTGGATCAGGTCGTCGGCGACCGGGACCCCCTGCTTGTGCAGGAGGTCCCGGACGGCATGCCGGGACTGCGGCACCGACGAGTCCAGGGCCGGTGCGGTGAATCTCCACACTCCTTCGTACGGTGCCGGAGCAACCTGACCCGTCGGGTCGGGCGAAGGCGGGGAAGTCCCGCGGTCAGTCATCACCGGCACCTACCTTTGCGACCACTCACACCACGAGTGTTGGTATACGGAGCAGTCCCGCGCGCCAAGGTGTAGAAGTTGCCCAGGATTGGACATCTTCCGATCGGGTTCGCATATGCCAGGGAGGACTGCGAGCGAATAAATGCGTTGCGGGTCCTGTCCGCGATGTCGTACCTTCTTATTGGCCCTGCAGTCGTCGATAGGAGAGGCCGTTGCTCGCCTGAGGTCTTGAGACACCGTGCCCGCGGTCACCACACCGCGCGCGGCACGTGCGACCTCCGGCTTGAGCGCCGCCCCCTGTCCACTGCAGGGTTTTGTCGTACGTCATCGCGCCCGTCGCACGGAGTCTCGTACGCGCAGTAATCAGTCACTTACCAAGCGCGCACGGGAGGCCCCCATGTCCACCCCCCATTCATCCACCTCCGTCGTCATCACCGGGCTCGGCTTCGCCTGGGCCGACGGCACCCCCGTCTTCGACGGCTTCGACCTGGCCCTCGGCCCGGGCCGCACCGGCCTCATCGGCCTGAACGGCTCCGGCAAGTCCACGCTGCTGCGGATCATCGCGGGGGAGCTGGCCCCGGCCAGCGGCACCGTCCGCGTCGAAGGCCTGGTCGGCTACCTGCCGCAGACCCTCACCCTCGACACCGAGGCGCGGGTCGACGAGGCCCTCGGCATCGCCGAGACCCGGCGGGCGCTGCACGCCATCGAGGCAGGCGAGGCGACCGAGGAGAACTTCACCATCGTCGGCGACGACTGGGACGTTGAGGAGCGCGCCCGCGCCACCCTCGACGGCCTCGGCCTCGAGCTCATCGGCCTCGACCGCACCGTCGGCGAGGTCTCCGGCGGCGAGTCCGTCCTGCTGCGGCTGGCCGCGCTGCTCCTGCAGCGGCCGGACGTACTGCTGCTGGACGAGCCGACCAACAACCTCGACAGGGAGGCACGCAAGCACCTCTACGCGGCGGTGCAGTCCTGGCCGGGCGTCATGGTCGTGGTCAGCCACGACCGTGAGCTGCTCGACCTGGTCGACCGGATCGCGGACCTGCGCGGCGGCGAAGTCCACCACTACGGCGGCAACTTCACCGAATACGCGGAGGCCCTCGCCGTGGAACAGGAGGCGGCGGAGCGGACCGTACGCGCCGCCAAGGCCGACGTGAAGCGGCAGAAGCGCGATCTCATCGAGGCGCACGAAAAGATCGCCGGGCGCCAGGCCCGCGGCCAGCGGGCCCAGGACGCCGGCGGCATCCCGAAGATCGTCGCCGGCGGGAAAAAGCGCGCCGCCCAAGTGTCGGCGGGCAAGCACCGCATGATGCACGAGGACCGGCTGCAGGACGCGAAGGACCGGCTCGACGACGCCGAGCAGGCGGTACGGGACGACAAGGTGATCCGCATCGACCTCCCGGCCACGGCCGTACCCGCGGGGCGCACCGTGCTCTCCCTGCGCGAGCTGGAGCTGCAGCACGGCGCGCACATCGAGGCCTTCGATGTGCGCGGCCCGGAGCGGATCGCACTGACCGGGCGCAATGGCGCGGGCAAGTCCACGCTGCTGCGCACAATCGCGGGCGAGCTGCCCGCGGTGGCGGGGACGGCCGGGACGCATGTGCCGCTGCGCTATCTCCCGCAGCGGCTCGACATCCTCGACCCGGACCTGACCATCGTCGAGAACGTGGCCCTGCTCGCCCCGACCACCACGCAGCAGCAGATCCGCAACCGGCTCGCCCGCTTCCTCTTCCGCGGACAGCGCGCGAACCAGATCGCCGGCACCCTCTCCGGCGGCGAGCGCTTCCGCGCCTCCCTCGCGGCGCTGATGCTCGCGGAGCCCGCGCCGCAGCTGCTGATGCTGGACGAGCCGACCAACAACCTCGACATGGCGAGCGTGAAGCAGCTGGTGGCGGCGCTGGCGTCGTTCGAGGGGGCGCTGATCGTGGCGAGCCACGACCTGCGGTTCCTGGAGGAGATCGGCATCACCCGCTGGGTGGAGCTGGACGGCGAGCTGCGGGAGGGGGCGGCGCCCGAGCCGGCATCGGCCTGACCCATTACGCTCACCGCATGCCCACGCCCTCGCCCGCCGGCGAACTGCGCCTGTCCACGGACGGCGCCGTCGCCACGCTCGTCATCGACCACCCCGCCAAGCGCAATGCGATGACGGCGGACATGTGGCGAGCACTGCCCGCACTGCTCGACCGGCTGGCCGCCGACCGAGCGGTGCGGGCGGTGGTGCTCACGGGGGCCGGGGAGACCTTCTGCGCGGGCGCCGACATCTCGTCGCTGCGCGAGCAGGGCGGCAGCACGCAGGGACTGGCGGTCGCGGCCGAGGAGGCCCTCGCCGCCTTCCCGAAGCCGACGCTCGCCGCCGTCCGCGGCCACTGCGTCGGCGGCGGCTGCCAGCTCGCCGCGGCCTGCGATCTGCGCTTCGCCGCCGACGGCGCCACCTTCGGCATCACCCCGGCGAAGCTCGGCATCGTCTACGCGCCCGGCTCGACGCAGCGGCTCGTCCGGCTGGTCGGCCCGGCGACGGCCAAGTACCTGCTCTTCTCCGGCGAGCTGATCGACTCGGCGCGGGCGCTGCGTACGGGACTGGTCGACGAGGTGCTGGCGGAGGCGGAACTGGACAAGCGGGTGGCGGAGTTCACCGCCGTGCTGGCCGCCAGGTCGCAGCTGACGCAGGCGGCGGCGAAGGAGTACGCGGCGGGGCCGGCGGCGGCGGACCGTATCGCGCACTGGGAGGCGCAGGCGCGCGACGCGGGCGAGGCCGCGGAGGGGGTCGCGGCCTTCCTGGAGCGCCGGGAGCCGCGCTTCACCTGGTCGGTGTGACCGGCGCGGCGCATTGTCACTCTCGCGTCACAAGCGCCCGGCGGCGCTGCCGAATCCATCCGTCCGATGAGATTGTTCGGTCGAATGCGGCGGGACTGCGGGGGGACTTGAGGCATGAGACGACGTATCTGGGCCGGGGTGGCGGGTGCCGCGGCGGCCGCGCTGCTGGCAAGCGGGTGCGGGCAGGGGGACGCGGGCGGGGACTCCGGCGGTGACTCCGACGGCGACGGCAAGCACGGCCGTACGGGAATCGCGGCACAGGCCGCGCGGCAGAACGCCGCCGTGCTGCCGAGCCCGGTGGCCCTCGCCTCGACCAAGGTCTTCGTCATGGACCCGGCGAAGGCCAACTGGGACGTCGGCGCCGACCCGGCCGCCGTGAAGTGGTCGTTCGACCCGCGCAAGGACGCGGGCTGGGGCGACCTGGACCCGAACCGCACCTGGACCGGCGCCAACGAGGCCAAGTTCTACCGGCTCGGCGGCAAGACCTACCTGGCCACGGTCTCCGGGCGCGGCCTGGCGGCGGTCGTCGAATACGGGCCCGGCAAGCAGCGCTTCTGGGGCACCAGCATCCTGACGCAGCCGGACAGCCCGAACGCGTACAACCCGCACAGCATCGAACTCCTGCCCACCGGCGAGGTCGCCGTGGCCTCCTCCGGTGACGACAAGAAGGGCGGCGTGGCGTACAAGGACCGCAATGTCTGCCTCTTCCCGCGCGGCGTGAAGACCGCGTCGAGCTGCCAGAAGCTGTATTCCGCGCACGGCGTGCACTGGGACCCGGCCCGCAAGCGACTGTGGGCCATCGGCCAGCGCAACAGCACCAGCCCGTACAAGCCGAGCCTGGTGGCGTACCGGATCGACCGGTCGATCGCCGGGCAGCCGAAGCTGATCGAGGACACCGCGCTGAGCATGGGCGCGCCGCACGGCGCGCTGCACGACCTGACGCCGGTGCCCGGCAGCGACAAGGTGTGGGTGGCCAGCGGCACGCCGGTATACCAGGTCGACCTGGGCGCGAAGTCCTGGGACGAGGTGGACGCCGGGATCAGCGTGCAGGGCACGAAGGCCGTGTCCACCGATCCGGCGTCCGGGCGGGTGCTGTCCAATGTCACCTTCGGCGGGTCGACCCAGATGTCCGATACGGCGCGTTTTCACGGGCCGTACGAGACGCGGACGCTGAAGAACAATGGGGCCGCGTATCCCTTCTACAAGGCGCGGTGGGTGACGCCGCGGGCGTTGGACTGAGCGGGGGCTGCTTAGGCATCAGCCCGACCACTGGGCGAGTAGCGCCTCCTTCGCCGCCGCCGGGGCCTTGTCCGGGGAACCGGCGTCGTAGGGCGGCTGCGGGTCGTATTCGATGGCGAGCTGGGCGGCCTGGGCGGCGGTGTCGCCGTGCAGGCGGCCGGCGAGGGTGAGGGCGAAGTCGATGCCCGCGGAGACGCCGGCGGCGGTGACGTACTTGCCGTCGAAGACGACCCGCTCGCCGACGGCGTGCTCGGCGCCGTGCCCGGCGAGGAAGTCGACCGCGAGCCAGTGCGACGTGGCCCGCCGCCCCTTCAGCAGGCCCGCGACGCCGAGGGCGAGGGAGCCGGTGCAGACCGAGGTCATCCAGGTGGCGGTCGGGTCGACGGCGCGCAGCCAGGCGTGCAGCGCTCCGGGCTCGGAGTGCGCCGGGCCGAGCGGGCCGCCGGGGACCACGACGATGTCGGGGCTGCGGACGTCGTCGAAGGACGCGCCCGCGACGATGTCCATGGTGTCGGCGTCGTTACGGACCGGGCCCGCGGTCTCGGCGACGAAGACGACCTCTGTGTCCGGGAGTTGCGCCAGCACGTCGTGCGGCCCGATGGCGTCGAGGGCGGTGAAGCGGGGGTAGAGCGCGATGGCTACCTGCATGGTTTCTCCCATTGATGGTGGAGCCCCTCTTCCTGACTAAGCGCCCGCTCAGTACGCTCCGGGGTATGACGATCACCCTCCCGGCGCGTGCCGGCCGCCGCTGTCACAACGTTCTCAACCCGCTGCACTCTTCGCTGTACTTCTCCGCCGAGTTCCTGGAGGAGTCGGAGAAGATCGGCTTCACCGACTGGAACGGCGCCTATCTGGCCGCCCGCTCCGCGGCGCTGGGCGCGCCCGCGGCCGGCACGGTCACCGCGACGTTCTACAACTTCAGCCCCGAACTGGTCGCCGAGCGCATCCCGGCGGCCTGGGAGACCGCGACGCCCGCCACCGTCCTCGACACCCGGCTGCGCGCGGTCGACCGGGTGCTGCGACGGCTGCTCGGCGACGAGTCGGTGGCCTCGAAGGAGATGGCGGAGGCCGCGGAGCTCGCGACACGCGCGACCGAGGGGTGCATCATCTCCGGGCGGCCGCTGTACGCCGCGGAGTCCGGGCTGCCGGTCCCGGACGCCCCGCACCTGGCGCTCTGGCACGCGGCGACGCGGCTGCGCGAGCACCGCGGCGACGGCCACATCGCGCTGCTGACGCATGCGCAGCTGACGGGGCTTGAGGCCCTGGTCACGCACACCGCGTCGGGGAGGGGCTTCACGCCGGACTTCGCCCGCTCGTCGCGCGGCTGGAGCTCGGAGGCGTGGTCCGCGGCGGAGGAGCGGCTGCGCGAGCGCGGCCTGCTGGCGGGGGACGGCACGCTGACGGAGGCGGGTGTCGCGCTGCGCAAGGGGCTGGAGGACGAGACGGACCGGGTGGACGCGTCCCCGTACGAGCACCTGGGCGCGGCGGGCGTGGAGCGGCTGACGGAGCTGGCGGGCGGGTTTACGGGGGCGGCGCTGGGGGCGGGGGCGTTTCCGGCGGAGATCTTCGGGGCGGGCAGGCGGTAGGTGCCCTTCGCGGCGGGCAGGCGGTAACCGCCCGGCCCTCAGGGCGTGGCGTAATCACCCGCTCCTCAGTGCGTGGTCCCGGTCACACCGGCCCCCGTCTCCTCAGGTCGCGCGACATCCGGGCCTCCGACCCTGCACAATGTGCAGGCTCACGCACATCCAGAAGGCGAGTCGGATTCACTGTGACCGAGACTGCGACGACCTCGACGACCCCCTCGATCAGCACTGCCGGAATCGAAGGCAGGATCGCCGAGGAGCTCGGCGTGCGGGAAGGGCAGGTCAAGGCCGCCGTCGAGCTGCTCGACGGCGGCAGCACCGTGCCGTTCATCGCCCGCTACCGCAAGGAGGCGACCGGCACCCTCGACGACGCGCAGCTGCGCACGGTCGAGGAGCGGCTGCGCTACCTGCGCGAACTCGAGGAGCGGCGCGCCGCGATCCTGGAGTCCATCGAGGGCCAGGGCAAGCTGGACGATGCGCTCAAGGCGCAGATCCTGGCGGCCGATTCCAAGGCGCGGCTTGAGGACATTTACCTCCCGTACAAGCCCAAGCGCCGCACCAAGGCGCAAATCGCCCGCGAGGCGGGCCTGGAGCCGCTGGCCGACGGGCTGCTGAACGACCCGTCCGTCGAGCCGCAGGCCGCCGCCGCGGCGTTCGTCGACGCCGAGAAGGGCTTCGCCGACCCGGCCGCCGCGCTGGAGGGCGCCCGCGCCATCCTCGCCGAGCGGTTCAGCGAGGACGCGGACCTGATCGGCGAGGTGCGCGAGCGGATGTGGACGCACGGGCGGCTGGCCGCGAAGGTGCGGGAGGGGAAGGAGGAGCAGGGCGCGAAGTTCGCGGACTACTTCGACTTCGCCGAGCCGTTCACCGCGCTGCCGTCGCACCGGACCCTCGCCATGCTCCGCGGCGAGAAGGAGGAGGTCCTCGACCTCACCCTGGAGCCGGACGCGGACGCGCCTTCCGACGGGCCGAGCTTCTACGAGCAGGCCATCGCGTCGAAGTTCGGCGTCACCGACCGCGGCCGGCCCGCCGACAAGTGGCTGCAGGACACCGTCCGGTGGGCCTGGCGCACCCGGATCCTCGTGCACCTCGGCATTGACCTACGGCTGCGGCTGCGTACCGCCGCCGAGGACGAGGCGGTGCAGGTCTTCGCGGGCAACCTCCGCGACCTGCTGCTCGCCGCCCCGGCGGGTACGCGAGCGACCATGGGCCTGGACCCCGGGTTCCGTACGGGCGTGAAGGTGGCGGTCGTCGACGCGACCGGCAAGGTGGCGGCTACGGAGACCATCTACCCGCATGTGCCGCAGCAGAAGTGGGACGAGGCGCTCGCGAAGCTGGCGGTGCTGGCGCGCGAGCACCAGGTCGATCTCATCGCGATCGGCAATGGCACGGCGTCGCGGGAGACCGACAAGCTCGCGGCCGACCTGATCGCCGCGCAGCCGGAGCTGAAGCTGACGAAGGTGATGGTGTCGGAGGCCGGCGCGTCCGTGTACTCGGCGTCCGCCTTCGCCTCGGCCGAGCTGCCGGGCATGGATGTGTCGCTGCGCGGCGCGGTGTCGATCGCGCGGCGGCTGCAGGATCCGCTGGCCGAGCTGGTGAAGATCGATCCGAAGTCGATCGGGGTCGGGCAGTATCAGCACGACCTGTCCGAGGTGAAGCTGTCGCGTTCGCTGGACGCCGTGGTCGAGGACTGCGTGAACGGCGTCGGCGTGGACCTCAACACGGCCTCGGCGCCGCTGCTGGCGCGGGTGTCGGGCATCGGGTCGGGGCTGGCGGAGAACATCGTCGCGCACCGCGACGCCAACGGCCCGTTCCGCAGCCGCGTCGCGCTGAAGGATGTGGCCCGGCTCGGACCGAAGGCCTTCGAGCAGTGCGCGGGCTTCCTGCGCATCCGCGAGGGCGACGACCCGCTGGACGCGTCCGCCGTGCACCCGGAGGCCTACCCGGTGGTGCGGCGCATGGGCGAGTCCGCGGGCGGCGAGGTCGCGACGCTGGTCGGCAACGCACAGGCGCTGCGCGCCCTGAAGCCGCAGGACTTCGTCGACGACAGCTTCGGCCTGCCAACGGTCACGGACATCCTGAAGGAGCTGGAGAAGCCAGGCCGCGACCCGCGCCCGGCCTTCAAGACGGCCACCTTCAAGGAGGGCGTCGAGAAGCTCGGCGACTTGGCGCCCGGGATGGTCCTGGAGGGCGTCGTCACGAATGTGGCCGCCTTCGGCGCCTTCGTCGACGTCGGCGTCCACCAGGACGGCCTGGTCCACGTCTCGGCGATGTCGAAGCAGTTCGTGAAGGACCCGCGCGATGTCGCCAAGCCCGGCGACATCGTGAAGGTGAAGGTCCTGGACGTGGACGCCCCGCGCAAGCGGATCTCGCTGACGCTGCGGCTGGACGACGAGCCGGGCGGCGGCCGCACGTCGGGCGCGGGCGGCGGCGAACGCGGCGACCGGGGCGAACGCAGCCAGGGCGGCGGCCGCCCCCCGCGCCAGCGCCAGGGCGGCGGCCAGGGCCAACGAGGCCAGGGCGGCCAGCGCCAAGGCCAAGGCGGCCAGGGTCAAGGCGGTCAGGGCCAGCGCAACCAGGGCGGCCAGGGCCAGGGCGGCAACCGCCGTCAGGGCGCCAACCAGGGCGCCCGCGGCCGCCGCGACCAACAGCCCCAGAACAGCGAAATGGCCGACGCCCTCCGCCGCGCCGGCCTCCTCGGCGGCAACGACAGGGACAAGCGCAAGCGCTGAGCTTGTACGCACCCACCGCGGGCGCCCGGCCCACCACCGGGCGCCCGCGGCTCGCTCACGAGCTCACAAGCCGACCAGGCTCAAGCGCTCGGTCCCTCACGTCTCCAGCAGCGCGAAGCCCCCGCCATTGCACACCCCGCATATCGCGTTCTCCTCCCACCCACTGCCATGGCAGCCGTGGCACAGCGCGTCATGCCACACCGTGCCGTCGATGGCGGCGTGCGGGTGCGGATAGTGGGTGTCCGGCAGATAGCACTCCACCTGGGTTATGGCCTGGCGACGGCCACACAGGTCCGTCCCGGGCTGATTACGTCGCCGATCCTCCATGCCTCCAAGGCTAGGAGGCGCCACTGACAATCCGACGTTCAGCGAGGCGCCGGCCGGGCGCAGCGCACCTCCCCCGAGGTGAGCTCGTCGCGAGGCAAGGACAGGCCGAAGGCGCGTTCCAGGCCGGCGAAGAACAGGGCGATGCCGTCCGTATGGCCGGTGTTGTCCTCCGCGCGGCGAATGTGTGGATTGAGGAAGGCCAGCGGCGCCTCCGGGGAGAACGGCGGCTCCCCCGGCTCGTACCAGATGAGCTCATATATGTCCCGCTGGTCGCCGGCCTCCTCGTCCAGCGGGACGGGGTTCTGGTACTCCCCGTCCCTGTGATAGCTGAACGTGTAGATGGCCTTGGCCATCGTGGCGGTTAGGGTGATCTGCTCCGCGGGCGGCGGGTCGAGCGGGAACGCGAATCCGCCGCCGAACTCGTGGTAGCCCAGCCAGCTCCACTCCCCCGCTTCGCCGTACGCGAGCACGTCCCAGGCCGTGTTCGTGCCGTCCCGCGCGTCGCGCTCCCGCACCTGGTCCAGGCGCAGCCCGTCGGCGATGTCCTGGGGGTCGGCCCCGTAGGCGAGGGCCGCGTCTTCGGGGGGCACGCCCTTGATGAACTCCAGCACCGTGAAGGGCTGCTGCTCCCGCCAGCCGGCGGCGAGCCATGCGATGCCGTCGCCGACCGGCGGCTGGCGGGCCAGGAACTCCTCGAACGCCGCCGCCTGCTTCGGGGACATATAGCCCTGGCGGCCCATGCGGGCGCGCTCCTCCAGCCAGTCGAACTCGGCGGCGGAGCGAACCTCGGCGACGACAGCGCGGCCCCGGGCGAAGGTCATCCGGACCCCGTCGGCATGTATGTACCGCACGTACGGGCCCTGTTGCTCCGCGCCGAGCGGGCCGCGTTGCCCGGCGTACGGGCGGGGTCTGCGGCCGGCGTGGCCGCCGCGTTGTGCGAAGTGTTCCAGCTCGGCCAGGTCGGCGGCCGGCAGCAGCACCGCCGCTCGCTGTCCGCCGTCGGCGAGGTCCGTTCGCTCGCCGGTCTCCTCGATACGGGACAGCGCCCGGGCGGGGTCCGCCATGAGATCGCTCAGCTCCATGGTGTTCATGGCCCGGACGCTACCCGGGGTCTCCCCCGGGGTGGCCAGGCCTGGCGCCCAGGACAGCGTCATCCCCGGCCTGCGCCGCCTCCGCCGCCACGGAGCTCCACACCGCCGCCACCGCCACCAGCACCGCCGGCCCCGGTACGAGCAGCAGCAGCGACGCCGTCCAGTGGACCGCGGCCCATACCCCGAGCGCCGCCACCGCCGGTCCCGCCAGGAAGCGGAGTGGGCGGCGGGCGACCAGGTACACGCTGCACAGCCAGAGGTGCCGGCCGCGCAGATCCGGGCGGCGGGCGCCCAGGGGCAGCAGGGCGCCGAGGGCGAGCACCGCGACCGCCGATGCCGCGCCGCTCACGCCGAGCGAAGGGAGTGCCCAGGCGCTTCCCGTCGCGCGCCACACTTCCAGCGCCACCAGGAACGCCGCCACCGGCAGCCCTGCGAGCAGCCCGTGCCCGGCCCCGTAGCCGAACAAGCGGCGCAGTTCGCGCCACCAGCCCCGGATCCGCGCCTCGCCCTCCTCGGAGAGGGAGTTGGCGACGGCGGCGAGCGCCGCCACCGCCGGAGTCACCAGCACCGAGGCCAGCAGCGCCGATAGTGGCGTCACCCCCGGCGTGAGCAGCACGACGAGCACCGCCGCCGCGCACACCGCGGCGGAGCCGCACAGCAGCGCGGGCAGGCCGGGCCATGCGCCGCGCAGGGTACGGACCAGGGCCCGGTGTTCGGCGGCCGACAACTCGCGTACTGCCAACGCCTCCCGTACAACCGAAGCCGAAGCCACGCCCCTCACCCCCTCAATCCCGCCGAAGCGATCGACGCCACAAAGCTCCGCTGGAAGATCACAAACACCGCCAGCACCGGAACCACCACCGCCGTGATCGCCGCGAAGACCACCACCGACGACCCGCCCTGCCCGTTCTGCAGCGTCACCAGCCCGATCGGCAGCGTCATGTTCTCCGGCGTGCTCAAGAAGATCAGCGGGCCGAAGTAGTTGTTCCACGACAGCTCGAAGGTCAGGATCGTCATCGCCGCGATCGCCGGGCCCGACAGCGGCACGATCATCCGGAACAGGATCCACAGGTGCCCGGCGCCGTCGATCCGCGCCGCCTCGTCCAGCTCCCGCGGGATCGTGTTGAAGTACTGGCGGAAGAAGAAGATCGAGAAGACATTGATCAGGGCGGGGAGCCACAGCGCCGGGAGGCTGTCCACCAGCCCCAGATTGCGCATCAGCACAAACACCGGGATCACCGTCATCTGCACCGGCACCATCAGCGCCGACAGCATCAGCGCGAAGATGCCGTCCCGGCCGCGGAAGCTCAGCCGCGAGAAGGCGTACGCCGCGAGCACGCTCACCAGCAGCGAGCCGGCGGTCGAGATGACCGCCACCTGGAGGCTGTTCCAGGCCATCCGGCCGAAGGGGATCAGCCCGGGCACATCCCCGAAGTTGTCCAGCGTGAACGGCGACGGCACCCACCCGGGCGGCAGCTCGAAGGCCGACTTCTCGGCGGTCAGGCTCTGGCTGATCAGCCACACCAGCGGCGCCACCATCAGCAGGCCGACCACCAGCAGCACCCCGTACAGCGCCGTCTTTCCAGTCCTCGTCACTGCTGATGCACCCACTTCCTGGAACCCCAGAACTGCAGCATCGTGACGGCCATCATCACGACGAAGACAAGGATCGAGACGGCGGAGGCGTAGCCGACCTGGAAGGACTCGAAACCCTTCTGGTACAGGTACATCACCACCGTCACCGTCGAGTCGTCGGGACCGCCCTGCGGCGTGATGATCTGCACCGGGTCGAAGATCTGGAAGGCGCCGATGAAGGTGATCACCGACGCGAAGAAGATCGTCGGCGACATCATCGGGATCGTCACGTACCAGAAGATCTGCCGCCCGCTCGCGCCGTCCACCTTCGCCGCCTCCACCAGCTGCCGCGGCACCGTCTGCAGCCCGGCGAGCATGATGACGAAGGTGAAGCCGATGGTGTGCCACCAGTCGATCCCGATGATCGCGGGCAGCGCCCACGCCGGGTCGGTGAACCAACCCGGCGCCGTGAAGCCGATCTTGTCGAAGTAGTACGTGAAGATCCCGAAGGTCGGGTCGAGTACGTACTTCCACAGCAGCGCGACCGCCGCCCACGAGATCACGAAGGGGAAGAACAGCGCCGTCCGCACGAAGTACGACAGCGCCCGGCTCATCACCTTGTTCACCGCGAGCGCCAGCAGCAGGCCACCAGCCACATGGCTCACCACCGACGCCAGCGCGAAGATGAAGGTGTTCGCCAGGGCCTTGTACAGCAGCGGGTCGGAGAACATCTCCGTGAAGTTCCCGACGCCGTTGAAGGTCGCGGGCGTCAGCATGTCCCAGCTGAAGAAGCTCAGCACGATCGCCGCAACGAACGGGCCCAGGATGAAGACCAGGAAGAGCAGCAGCGCCGGGCTGAGGAAGGCATAGCCCGCCCAGTCCCGCCGTTTCGTACGCCCAGCGGCCGCCGCCACACCGGCCGCGGCCGGTGCCCGTACCGGAGCGGTCGTGGTCACAGCAGCCCGCTCAGCTCGGTGTTCGCCGCCTTGAGCGCCTCCGCTACGGGCTTGGTGCCGGTGATCGCCTCCTGCCAGCCCTGCATGATGGCGGCCTGCACCCGGGCGCCCTGGTTGGGCGAGGGGATGGGCGTGCCGTACGAGATGGCCTTCGGCAGCTCCTCCGTGCCCTTCGGTGAGTCGGCGGTGAAGCTGGCGCCGGCGGCGACGGACTTGCGGGCCGGGACGGTGGTGCCGCCGATCTTCGCGTAGAAGTCCGAGGCGTCCTTGGTCATCAGCCACTTGAGGAAGGTCCAGGCGGCCTCCTTCTTCTTGGACGCCTTGAGGATCGGCCAGCCGTCCCAGCCGACCGGCGAGCCCTGGGCCTTCTTCACCGGCCAGCTGACGATGCGGGTCTTGTCGGTCATCTTGACCCGGCGCATGTCGACCGTCGTCCAGCGGCCGCCGGCGACCGCCGCGAGCTTGCCCTTGGCGTACTGGCCGGGGCCGTCGAAGGCGCCGCCCGGCTTGGGCGAGAGGCCGTCGGCGAGGAAGCTCTTGACGAATTCGGCCGCCTCCGCGGCCTCCGGGGAGTCGAGCGTGCCCTTGTCCCATTCGGCGTTGAGGGTGCTGGCGCCATTGGTGAGCAGCCAGGGCATGACGTCCAGGAAGGGGTTCACGTAGTTGACCGGCAGCATGAAGGCGCCGGTCTTGTCCTTGATGCGCAGGCCGGCGCGCCGGAAGTCGTCCCAGGTCCAGTCGTCGGACGGCAGGTCGACACCAGCCTTGGCGAAGACCTCCGTGTTGAGGTACATGCAGCAGGTGTTGTAGCCGCCGGGCACGTAGTACGTCCGGCCGTCGCCGGTGGAGCCGTACTTGTCGGTCCACCGCTTCAGCTTGGGGTCGACGTCCGCGAAGTAGGCGTCCACCGTCTTCTTGTCGCGCTTCAGATACGGGTCGAGCGGCGTGAGCAGCCCCTTCGACGCGAAGAGCCGCTGGCCCTCCGTCGCCACCTGCACGATGTCGGGCACCTTGCCGCCGGCTATCTGGGTGGAGACGGTGTTGGCGAAGGTGGCCCAGTCCTTGGCGGCGATCCCGCGCGCCTTGATCTGGATCTTCGGGTGCGCCTGGTTGAACTGCTCGAAGAGGGCGTTGAAGGACTTCTGCTGGGTGGCGTCGCCGAGGTAGACCAGGCTCAGCTCACCGGTGGCCGCCCCGCCGCCGGTGTCGTCCGAGCCGCCGCAGGCCGCAAGGGCCGAGGCCGCCGGTATGGCGGCGGCCGCCGCGGCGGTCATGCGCAGCGCGCGGCGCCGCGAGAATGTCGTGTACGTATCCATGGCTTCCGTCTCCGTCTCGTCCCTGAGGGTTGCTGGTTCAGCTCGCGCGCAGCACGACGGCGTACGGCTCGCCGTCCTGCCGCCCGATGAAGTCCGCCCGGCCGCCGGCCACCTCCACGACCCCGCTCAGCCCGCCCGCGATCACCGGCCAGCGGCCCGGCAGGAGGTCGAGGGTGATGGTGCGGGCGCCCGCGTCGACGACCGTCCGCGGCCAGGCGTGGGCGAGGCCGAAGGAGGCCATGGAGCGGACGTAGTGGTTGCCGCACTCGACCTCGTTGAAGGGGTTGCGGGCGCGGCCGGTGTAGCGGCCCCGTACGTCCTCGACCAGGTGCGCGGCCGTCTCCCGGTCGCCGTGCGCGGCGAGGGCGACGGCGGCGGTGTATTCGAGGCCCGTCCACACCTCGTTGCAGTACGGGAAGGGGCGGTCGGGGCGGCCGCCATGTGGGTAGGTGCAGTTGAGCAGCCCGTGTTCGTCGCCGAGCGCGTACGTACGCAGGTGGTTGAAGTGGGAGTGGAATTCCTCGCGGTGGTTGTGCCGCACGATGCTGCGCAGGGCGGCGGCGACGTTGCCCGTGTCGAGGCGGTCGTCGAGGCCGCAGAGCAGGGCGAGGGCGTGTCCGGCGAGCTGGTCGCTCATGCAGCCGGGGCCGATCTGCAGGTCGGGGTCGACGAGGTCGTCGGAGCCGACGTCGGGGTTGTCGCCTTCGTAGCGGATCCGCAGCCCCTCGGCGATCCGGGAGGCGTCGCCCGGCGGGAGCACCTGCTGGCCGTAGAACTCGCCGTTGAACAGCACCGCGTCGGTCTTCGCCGCCCCGCTGGCGAGGACGTCGGCGCAGGTCTTGGCGAAGCCGTCGTCGCCGACCGCGGCCGCCATCTCGGCGCAGGCGGCGAGCGCGGCGAGATACCAGGACTGATTGATGCCGCTCGGCCCGTAATACTCCACGTCCGAGGTGCTGTGCTGGCAGCCCTCCATCAGCCCGTCCCGGTCGGCGTCCCAGCCGTCCGGTATCCAGGCGAACTCCAGCGCCCGCCGGGCCCCTTCCCAGCGCGCGGCCAGCAGGTCGTCGCGGCCGGTCAGCCGCCAGGTGCGGTGCAGGCGTACCAGCGCGCCCATCTGCCCGTCGGCGGCGGCGATGCGCCAGCCGGTGCCCTCGGTGGCGAGCGGCAGCCCGGCGCGGAAGCTCATCAGCCCGCGCTCGTCGAGGGAGTGCACGAACTCGACCTCGCGCATCGTCCAGGCGAGGTCGGGGAAGAGCTGCTCCAGCGCGTACTGGTAGTTCCACACGTGCGTGCAGCTGCCGTGGCAGGAGCCGTGGTCGGTGTTGCCGCCCTCCCAGGCCAGGAAGGTGCCGTCGGCGATGCGGAAGCAGGTCGGGGACTTCAGGACGGCGGCGTTGGAGAGGACGGCGTCCTGGACGGCGGCGGGCAGGTCGCTGGAGGTGATCGTCTCGACGTAGGCGCGGGTGCGCTGTTCGTACGAGGCGAGCCTTGGCGCTGCCTGCCGTACGACATCGGCGGCGTCTTCGTACCGGGTGGCGTAGTGATTGCCGACGACCGGGCCGCCGTGGCCGTAGTCGGGGGCGGCGGCGTGGTGGTGGGTCCAGGCGCGGCGGTTGGGGAAGTGCCAGGCGATGAGGAAGGTGAAGTCCGCCTCGGCGCCGGGCGCGAGCGCCTTGGTGACGACGAGCGAGCCGGTGGGCACGCGGGCGCCCTCGTCGGGGTGGCCGAGCACGCCGTCCGTGCTGAAGTCGTCCCAGAAGTCGAGCAGCGAGTCGCCCCAGGAGCGGCGGGCCCAGGTGAGCCGGTGGCTGTCGACCGGGTCGCCGAGGGCGGCGAGGGCGAGGGTGCCGTACGACTCGGCGTCGGCGGGGACCTCGCTGGTGCCGCCGGCGAGCATGGTGAGCCCGTCCGCGCGCAGGAGCGCGAAGGAATTGCCCGCCGGAAGGGTGCCGTCGAGGCCGCGCCCGGCCACATGCTGGAGGTTGCCGCAGACGCTGACCTGCAGCGTCTCCGCGGAGGTGTTACGGATCCGGGTGCGGTGCACGAGCAGCGGCAGGCCGCTGGCGTCGGCGTCGCCGGGGATGAGCGGGTTGTACGCGGACACGGCCGCCGTGATCGGCAGCGCGGGGTCGCTGAGCAGCGCCTGCCCGAAGGGGTAGGCGGCGGCGAACTCGCCGTGGCGGAAGCGCGGCAGCCCGTGCAGCGCCGAGGGACTGCCGTGCGGGCCCGCGTACTCGTCCTCCAGCAAGGCCGCTTCGAGGACCCGGGTGGCGACCGTCCCGGACTCCCCCGCGACCCGTACGGCGAAGAACGAATCCGGGTCGAAGCCCTTGGCTGGCCGGTTGAACAGCTCCCAGTCCCGCAGCTGGCCGCGCCCGCCCAGGCTGATGCAGCCGGTGCCGATGCCGCCGACCGGCAGCGCGACTTGGGCGCGCTCCGCGCCTCGGTAGCGCCGCAGGACGGGCCAGTCTTCGTTTCCGGGTGCGTTCAAGGCCAACTCCTGCGTGGCGGGTGGGGTACCTGGCAAGAAATCGATTTCGCGCGATGCGGACTAGACCAGTCGTACGACATGGGGGAATCGACTACGGCTCAGGTCTGGCTTGGGGTGGATGCTCCCCCAGGGTTGCAATCGATTTCAAGACCTCGTCACGAACTGCTTCGTTCGTGACCTGTTCACCCCAGCCCGGCGAGCCCCTTGCCGAGGGTGGCGAGGCCGCCGGCGAGCGCGAGCATCAGCAGCAGCCGGCGGGCGGGCGCCTCCGGAATGCGCTTCTCGAGCCGCCGCCCGATCAAGCCACCGATGGCGACCCCCGCTCCGGCGAGCAGCCATGCGGGGGCGGCCAGCCGCGGCGGACCTTTGGTGAGGACGGAAAGGCCGTTGACGAGGAAGAGGAAGAAGAGCGAGTTGGGGAGGAACTGCTTGGCCGTCCAGCCGGCGTTGAGCGCCCAGAGGGATACGGCGGGGCCGCCGACGCCGGCGGTGGCGTTCATGAACCCGCTGACGGCGCCGGCGGTCACCGCACCCTTCCGGCCGTGCAGCGCGGATACGCGGGCGCCGCGGATCACCAGCAGCACGGCGACGGTGACCGCGGCGCCCATCCCGGTCAGCAGCAGCGGCGCGGGCAGGTGATGCGCCACCCAGGCGCCGGCCGGCACGGTGCAGGCCGCCGCAGCGGCGAGCGGCAGCATCGTCCGTACCTGCACCTCGCGCCACACGGCGAGCAGACTGAAGGCGCTCAGCACGGACGACGCGGAGTTGGACAGCGACACCCCGTCGAGCGGCCCGAGCAACATCACCAGCGGCGGCACACACACCAGCCCGATCCCGAGGCCCGCCACCCGCTGCACGAGCGCCCCGACGAGCAACAGCCCGGCGACGACGACCTCGACCCAGGTCACAGCAGCCCCGCGAGCTTGTACAGCACGAGTGACCCGGCGACGGCGACATTGAGGCTGCCGCCGCTGCCGACCATGGGGATCTCGACGGCCTCGTCGAGGAGGTCGAGGGCTTCGGGCGGGATGCCGTATTGCTCGTGGCCGAGGACCATGACCGTACGGCCGCGGGCGGCGGGCAGGTCGCCGAGGCGGGTGGCGTTTTCGGCGAGTTCGACGCCGATGATGCGGGTGGGGGCTTCGCCGTGCTCGCGCTCGCGCTCACGGCCGCGGTCGCGCTGTCGCTGCAGCCAGCCGGTCGGGTCGCCGGTCCAGTGGACGCAGGCGGGGCGGCGGAGGGTGTTCCCGCGGGCGAGGGCCTCGGGGACCCAGGGGAAGCGGGGGACGGTGAGGCAGGCGCCTACTGCGTCACAGGTGCGGAGGAGGGTGCCCAGGTTGGCGCCGTGGAGGGGCCAGAGGGGGGCGGCGTAGAGGTGGTCCCAGCAGGGGTGGGAGCGGGGGCGGCGGGTGCGGCGGATTTCGGCTGGGGTGCGGGTGCGGACGGCGAGGTCCGCGCGGGGTGCGCCGTGGCGGCCCCTCATGCGCGCGGGGAGGTGGCCTCCCGGGCACGGCGGGACTTCGTTGTATACGTCATACAGTCATCGTACGGGTGGGGGCGGCCCGTTGAAAGTGATATCGCCGCCCGCCTGGAAGACGTGGCCGCTGACCTGTGCGTTTCCCGCGACGATGTTGCGTACGGGCTGCGCGGGCGGGTGCTCGCGCGCCCAGGCCTCCAGCGCGCGCTGGAACTCCGGGTCGGCGGCGGCCCGTTCGGCGATGCGCTGGGCGAGGGTGCGTACGGCGGCGGGGTCGCCGGGGTCGACGATCTCGGCTTCGAGGGGCTCGGCCTCGACGGCGTCGGCTTCGCGGGCCTCGCCTTCGCGGACCTCCGCACCACCGCCCGCGCCCCGCCGGAACAGGCCGACGAGCGACTCCCACGCCCGCCTCCCGGCCTCGGTGGCGGCGCCTGAGGCGGCGGCGGTGACCAGGGGTGCGATGGCTGCCGGGTCCATGAGGGGAGGCTAGCGGGGCGGGTACGATCGCCGCCAGACCGTCCGGAGAGCTGGCGAATCGGTGGCGGTTCAGCGGAAATCGAGGTGGCGCATACCGGCCGAAAGTAGGATGGATGGTGGGTAGGAGCCGGGAGCCGGGAGCCGGGAGCCGGGAGCCGGGAGCCGGGAGCCGGGAGCCGGGAGCCGGGAGCCGGAAGGGCGGCTGGTGCGCGGCGGGTGCTGTTCGTTGTGCGTAACGCCGCCACGCTGCACCGCCTCCTCGACGTCCTCCCCGCCTTCGCGGGCGACCCGCGCATAACCCCGCTCTTCACCCTCGCCCCGGGCTCCGACTACGACACCGGAGTCCTCGCCCGCCTCGACCGCGAAGGCGCGCGCACCGTCCCGTGGCCACCAGCACGCAAGTCGTACGACCTCGCCATCTCGGCCAGCCGCAATGGCCCGTTGCACGAACTCGACGCCCCACTCGCCCTGCTCCCCCATGGCGCGGGCTTCAATAAGCGCGTGCCGGGCGCGGCGGACACCGCACGCAGCTGCGCCGCGCCCGACGCCCCGGCCCCCGTCCATGCCATCGCCCACCCCTACCAACGCCGCCACCTCCCCGCCGCATCCGCCGACCGCGCCCGCGTCGTGGGCGACCCCACGCTCGACCGGCTCCTGGCGTCACGCCACCGCCGCGACGCGTATCGCGACCGCTGGGCCACGGGCGGCCGCCGGCTGCTCGCGGTGACCTCCACCTGGGGCCCCGAGTCGCTGCTCACCCGCCGCCCGCACCTCCTGGAGCGGCTCCTCGCCGAGCTCCCCTACGACGGCTGGCAACTCGCCCTCATCGCCCACCCCAACTGGTACGCCGACCTCGGCCGCCTCGGCATGACCCGCCAGCTCCTCGTCGAACCGCTGCGCGCGGGGCTGGTGCTTCCCGATCCGTACGAGGAGTGGGGCGCGGCGCTGGTGGCGGCGGACGTGGTCGTGACGGACCACGGGTCGACCGCGCTGTACGCAGCCGCCCTGGGGCGGCCGTTGCTCGGGGCGTACGACGGCGGCGCCGAGCTGGTCCCGGACTCCCCGATGGCCGCGCTGCTGGCGACCGTGCCGCACCTGGAGGAGACGCGGCCGTACGTGCCGCAGCTGGCGGCGGGGGCCGCCGACCGTGCGGCGGGGGCCGCTGAGCGCGCGGCCATGGCCGCGTTTGCCGAGCGCGGGCGATCGCTGGAGCTGCTGCGCGGGTGGCTGTACGAGCTGTTGGACCTGCGCTCCCCGGCACCGGCCCCGCGCCCGGAGGTGCTGCCCCTCCCCCGCGCCGCAGCGGCGCAGGTCCCCGCATTCCGCGTGCCGACGGTGGTGTACGGGGCGACCGTCCGGCTCGCCCGCACGCCGGATCGCCCGGCGCCAGACGCCCTGGCGCCCGGCCCGCACGCCGGTCCCGGGGCAGTCCATGCCGCGCACCTCGCCGCCGAGGCAGACGTGGCAGCCGCAGGCGACGTGGACAGCGCCGAAGTCATCTTCCGGCGGCGGCGCGCGACGCGGCAGCCGGAGCCCCGGCAGGACACCGCGTGGCAGACGGGTGCATGGTGCGCGCACGCGCTCGACGCCCACCCCGGCTGCCGGACCGCGGCGGTCGTGCTGGACCGCGCCCGCGTGGTGCTGTGCCACGGTGGTGGCCCGCCGTTGGAGATACGGATCGAGCCCGAGGCAGCGCCGGCCACGGCACCGGTGCACTGGCCGGACCCGGCGGCGGCGCTGTCGGCCGTGCACGCCTGGCTCATGGCGGGAGGCGCCGCCCGCCCGCTCCCGGCGACGCTCCGGGCCGAGTTGGGTGGCGTGACCGTGCGCGTGCGGATAGCCGCGGCCGGTGCGGCGGCGCTTGCGGAGGAGATCTAAAGAAGCAGCGCGTGGGGCCGGTCTCAAGTGACTGCGTGGAGGCGGTCGTTGCGCACCGCTCGCCGCTCATCCCTCCCCGCTCAACCCCGCCCGCCCATAGATCTCCCGCGCCGCCCCCTCATACTCCGCCGCAGCCTCCTCCGCCCCCGACTCGCGCGCCAACCCCGCAAGCCGCCGCAGCACCAGCGCCTCGTCCGCCGCGTCGCCCCGGCCACCGGAGATCTCCAGCGCCAGCCCGTACAGCCGCCCGGCCTCCTCCGCATGTCCCTGACGCTGTCGCACCCGGCCCAGCTCCGCCGCCGTCCGCCCCGCCATGCGGTCCTTGCCCAGGCGCCGGGCGGCGGCGTGCGCCTGCTCGAGAAGCCCTGCCGCCCGGTCCATGTCCTCCTGCGCCAGCGCAACCTGACCCAGGTGGTGCCGCTGCAGCAGCACCCCGTACGCGTTCCCCAGCTCCTCATTCACCCGCAGCGACTCCGCAAAAAGCTCCCCCGCCGTCGCCGCCTCCCCCCGCGCCAGGAGCACCTTCCCCCGGAACTCCAGCGCCGACGCCGTCAGCCGCGCATGCCCGCTCGTCCGCGCCGCCGCCACCGCCCGCCGCATCAGCTCGTCCGCCTCGTCCAGCCGGCCGAGCTCCCACAGCGGGCGCGCCAGTTGGCTGCGCATGCGGACCTGGGCCGGGAGGTGTTCCGCGCGTTCGGCGTCCTTGACGCCGATACCAAAGGCCGTCTGCGCCGCCGCATGGTCGCGCTCGCTCATGTACGCCACCCACAGCGGCTCGCACAGCGCCCAGGCCTCGCCGACCAGGCCCGACTCGTGCGCCAGCCGTACGCATCCGTGCAGTGCCGCGCGCTCCGTCCGAAGCCACGCCCGCGCGCCGGCCTTGTCCGCGGACTCCACGGACTCCACGGACTCGCCGGCCTCCACGGACTCGCCGGACGCCGCGAACTCCGCGAACTCCACATCCGGCGCGTACTCCAGCCGCCCCACCGCCTCCGCCAGCCGCAGCCGGCTCGCCCCCTCCGCGCACCGGTCCGCCCGCTCGGCCTGGCGCCGGTACCAGCGCACCAGCCGCTCACACCCCGCCCGCGCCTCCCCTTCCGCGCCGTCCGCCCGCGCCCGCCGGTCCGCATGCCGGCGCAGCAGATCGTGCAGCGCATAGCGGTCGGGCTCCGGCGTCGTGAGCAGCAGACCCGCCCGTACGAGATCGTCCAGCGCATCATCCCCGGCATCGGGCCCACGGCCGAGCAGCGCCGTCGCGGCAGCCGCCGACACCTGCCGCGCCGGGTGCAGCGACAGCAGCCGGTAGAGCTCGGCCGCGGGCGGCGGCAGCTCGCGGTACGCCGCGTCCCACACCGCCTCCACCACCGGCACGCCCTCGGCGTTCAGCGTCCGTACGAGCCGGGCCACGGTCAGCCGCTGCCTGCTGCGCAGCCGGGTGCCCGCCACCCGTAACGCCATGGGCAAGCCCGCGCAGTAGCGGGAGAGTTCCGTCAGCGCGGCGGGGTCGGCGGCCAGCCTGCCTGGCCCCGCGAGCGCGCCCAGCAGCTCCGCCGCGTGGGCGTCCGCCAGCGGGTCGAGGGGTACGTGGTGGCCGCCGCCCCGGTCCGCCAGTTCGGGCAACCGGAAGTGGCTGGTCACGATCACCAGGCTCGCGGCGGAGGCGGGGAGCAGCTGCTCGACCGTGGCCGCCTGGTCCACGTCGTCGAGCACCACGATCAGCCGCTTGCCGTGGGTCAGCGTGCGGTACTGGCCGGCGCGGGCGGCAGGCGTTCCGGCGCGTACCGACGTCTCGCCCGTCAGCGCCGCGATCATCCTGCCGAGCGCGTCCGACACCGCCGGGCGCGCGCCGCCGTGCAGGAAGCCGAGGTTCTCGTGCAGCGTGCCGTCCGGATACTCCTGCTCCAGCCGGTGGCCCAGGCGGTGGGCCAGCGCGGTCTTGCCGATGCCGCTGGGGCCGGAGAGCACCAGCACCGCGGGGCGCTGGGTGCCCGCCGCGGCGTCGCGGGCGGCGAGCAGGGCCGCGAGTTCGGCGGCGCGGTCGACCAGGGCGGACTGCTCCGGGGGTAACTGCCGCGGGACCGGCGGCGGTGGGTGCTGGTGGATCACCTGGCCGATGTAGCCCGCCTGGAAGACATTGCCGATGATGTGCGCGTCGCCGCTGATCTCGTTACGGACGCCGCCCCCAGTCTCCTCCGTCACGCGCCAACTCTAGGGCGCTGCAGGGTCGTTGCGCACCGGCGCGACCCGGCGCCGGCTTCGCACGTGCTTGCCAACTCGGGAACACCTGTCCGACCTGCGATTTGGTGGATTCCGTGCGCCATCATGGCAGAGCGCAATGCCGTAGTGCGGGCTTTGTCAATTGCCCACTGCACATGAGGCGTTGGTGGCTAACGTGTGGCTCCGTCACTCGCTGCGAGGCGCACCCGTACACCGAGTCACCCGAGGACGCTGATGTCTCAGCCTTTCTCCCCGTTACGCCGTCAGATGCTGTGCGCCGCGGTCCTTCCGGCCGCCGTGGTGCTCCTCTGCGCGATAGCCGCCGTCTCGTTCACGCTGCGGTCGGCTGCCGAAACGCCCTCACGCGAGGCGTGGGCCGTGCTGGCCGGGGCCGTGGTCGCCGCCGCGCTGGCCATGGGCGGCGGCGCCACGGTCGCCGACCGGCAGGCCAGGGCCGTCGAGGACCGGCTCGCCGGCCTCCGCCGCACCGCTGAGCACAGCCAGGCGGAGCTGTACCGCATGGCGGAGCGGCTGCGCCGGGGCGACGGCGCCGCGGGCGGGGGCAGCGAGCAGAAGGTCGAGGTCTTCGTGAACCTCGCGCGCCGGCTGCAGTCGCTCGTCCACCGCGAGATCCAGTTGCTCGACGAGCTGGAGAACGAGGTGGAGGACCCCGAGCTGCTCAAGGGGCTGTTCCAGGTGGACCACCTCGCCACCCGGATCCGGCGGCATGCCGAGAACCTCGCCGTGCTCGGCGGGGCGATATCGCGGCGGCAGTGGTCCCATCCGGTCACGCTGACCGAGGTGCTGCGGTCCTCCATCGCCGAGGTCGAGCAGTACTCACGGGTCAAGCTGGTGCCGCCGACCGACAGCACGCTCCGCGGCCACGCCGTCGCCGACATCATCCATCTGCTCGCCGAACTCGTGGAGAACGCCTCGGTGTTCTCCGCCCCCGACACCCAGGTCCTGCTGCGCACCAGCCAGGTGACCGCCGGCCTCGCGATCGAGGTGGAGGACCGCGGCCTCGGCATGCCCGTCACCGAGCAGAACCACCTGAACAGCCTGCTCGCCGACCCCGATCAGGTCGACGTCGCGCGGCTGCTCTCGGACGGCCGGATCGGGCTCTTTGTCGTCTCCGCGCTGTCGCGGCGGCATGGGATCGCGGTGCGGCTGCAGACCAATATTTACGGGGGGATTCAGGCGGTCATCGTGCTGCCGCGGGGGCTGCTCGGGGATGACGCGCAGGGTGGAGTGCGGGGCGGAGTGCGGGGCGGAGTCCAGGGTGGTGCGCAGGTCGCGCCGCAGGTCACGCGGCAGGCCGACCCGCAGACCGTCCCGCACTCCGGTACGGCCGCCGCACCCGCCGCCCGTACCGCCGAGGCACCCGCGCTGACCCTGCACACCGCCACCCACACCGAGGTCGCCCACGTGCCGCGGCAGGCCTCGCCCGAAGCACCGCCTGCCCCCGCCGCAACCGCTCCCACCGCCGAGCATGCCGACTCCGCCGACCCCGACGACCGCCCCCAACTCCCCCAGCGCCGCGCCCAGCAGCACCTCGTCCCGCAGCTCCGCGACGCACCCGCGCCGCGCCATGCCCGCGGCCGCGGCGCCGATACGGATCCCGAAGCGGCCCACGACCCGGGCCTGATGGCCGCCTTCCAGTTCGGCATCGGCCGCGCTGAGACGAAGGGCGAGGACTCGGAGAACGGCGACTCCCCGCCCGCCCCCGGCGCCCAAGACCGCGCCCATGACCGCCCCCAGGACGCCGCCGAGTGACCCGCCCGCACACCCCCGTACCACCTCCAAGGAGTCGATCCCGCATGGCGAGCGAACTGCCGACCGGAAAGGTTTCCGACCTCGACTGGCTGCTCGGCGGCTTGGTGCAGCGCGTGCCGCACTCCCGCAGTGCGGTCCTGCTCTCGTCCGACGGGCTGGTCAAGTCGGTCCACGGGCTGGAGCAGGACAGCGCGGACCACCTGGCGGCGCTGGCCTCCGGCCTGTACTCGCTCGGCAGAAGCGCCGGCGCCCGGTTCGGCGACGGCGGTGATGTCCGCCAGGTGGTGGTCGAGCTGGCGCACACGCTGCTGTTCGTGTCCACGGCGGGCTCCGGCGCCTGCCTCGCCGTGCTCGCCGACCGCGAGGCGGACGCGGCCGTGCTCGGGTACGAGATGGGGATGCTGGTGAAGAGCGTGCGGCCGTACCTGGTCACGCCCGCGCGCCAGCCCGGCACGCCGACGGCGACGGGGCACTGAGCGTGGCGGCGCCGCAGGACGGGCCGTGGCTCGACGACGCGGCCGGCCGGCTGATCCGCCCGTACGCGGTGAGCAACGGCAGGACCAGGCCGACCGCCCCGCTCGACCTGCTCTCGCTGCTGGTGCCCACGGGCACGGCGCCCGCGGGCCAGCTCGGCCCCGAACACAACCAGGCCCTCGGCCTCTGCGACGCCGGCCCGACCTCGGTCGCCGAGATCGCGGCCCAGCTGCGACTCCCCGCCGTAGTGACCAAGGTGCTCCTGTCGGACCTCGTCGACTGGGGCGTGCTCACCGCCAGGGCACCCGCCTTCCATTACGCCCCCGCGGACCGGTCCCTGCTGGAGGAGGTGCTCGATGGTCTACGCCGACGGCTCTGAAGCGCCCCGCGGAGCACCCGACGGAGCCCCGGACGAAGCCCCCGCCCCCTTCCCCGAAGCCGTGAAGATCCTGGTCGCCGGCGGCTTCGGAGTCGGCAAGACCACCTTCGTCGGCGCCGTCAGCGAGATCGACCCGCTCTGCACCGAGGAGTTGCTCACCACCGTAAGCGCCGCCACCGACAATCTGGACGGCATCGCCGACAAGACCACTACCACCGTGGCCATGGACTTCGGCCGGCTCACCCTCGGCCAGCGGCACATCCTCTATCTCTTCGGCGCTCCCGGGCAGGAGCGGTTCTGGTTCATGTGGGACGAGCTGTCCGACGGGGCGCTGGGCGCCGTCGTGCTCGCCGATACCCGGCGGCTGCAGGACTGCTTCTCCGCGGTTGACTTCTTCGAGCGGCGCGGCATCCGGTTCGTCGTCGCGGTCAATGAATTCGACGGCGGCTTCCGTTACGAGCCGGCCGAGGTGCGGGCCGCCCTCGACCTGAAGTCCGAGGTCCCGGTGGTGCTGTGCGACGCGCGGCTGTGCAGCTCCGGCGTGCACACGCTGGTGGCCCTCGTCCAGCACCTGCTCAGCCACACCCCCATCCCGAGCTACGGAGGGACCCCATGACATACGACCCGACCGGGCATCTGCTGCTGACTCCCGTCGACACGGAGGCGCCGAGCCGCGTGCAGCGGCTGCGGCGGCTCGGCCTGGGCGAGCGGCCCGATCCGGCCTTCGACGCGTTCGCGGACCGGCTCGCGCAGGTGACCGGCGCGCCCTTCTCGATGGTCAACTTCATCGATGAGCACCGGCAGTTCTTCGCTGGCCTGCACACCCCGCAGGGCAGCCACGGGGGCACGGACGCCGGGGCGCAGGACGGCGGCGTGAGCCGCTACATGGACCGCGATCACGGATATTGCCCGCACGTCGTGGTGCGGCGGAAGGCGCTGGTCCTGGAGGACGTCTGCGACTATCCGCGGTTCGCCGGGAACCCGGTGGTCGACGAGATCGGCATCCGCTCGTATCTCGGCGCGCCGCTCATCGACCGTACGGGCATGGCGCTCGGCACGATCTGCGTGGTCGACACCGAGCCCCGCCCGTGGGGGCGGGCGGGGCTCGCGACGATCAAGTCGCTGGCGGCCGAGCTGATCGAGCAGATCCACCGGAGGGAGGACGGCGGCATCTGAGACCGCCGGCCTCAGCCGCTGACGAGACCGGAAAAGCGTTCCGACCAGCTGCCCTTGGCGGTGCCGAGCGCCACCTCCGCCAGCCGCAGCAGCTGGATGTCCGATGTGCCCGCGGGCGCGAAGATATGGTGCGCGTCCCGCAGAAAGCGCTCGATCGGCCGGTCCGTGAAGAGCCCCGCCGCCGCGTGGATCTCCATGGCGTTACGGGCCGAGTCCAGCGCCGACTCCACGTTCACCAGCTTCGCGTTCATCAGCTCCGCGTCGCAGGACGCGCCTTGGTCGAGCAGCCCCACCGCGTGGTAGGCCGCGAGCCGCGCGGTCATCACGCGTGACTGCATCTGGCCGAGCTTCAGCTTGATGTTGGCGAGCCCGTGCAGCGGCTTGCCGTAGCGGTGCCGCTCGGCGCAGAAGCGGGTGGTCTCCTCCAGGAGCGCCTGGTGGATGCCCAGCGAGACGGCGGTGAGGTTGGCGCGGCCGTACAGGACGCTGGAGGAGTACGCGACCGCGAGGCCGTCGCCCTCCTCTCCGAGGCGGTTGCCGACCGGGACCCGGCAGTCGTCGAAGCGCAGCTCGCCGAAGCTGAAGCCGTGCAGGCCCATCGTGGCCTGCTGCTCGCCGAGCGAGAAGCCGGGCCGGCCGGACTCGACGAGGAAGGCGGTGAGGCCCTTGGAGCCGGGCCCGGTGCGTACGACCACGCCGTGCAGGTCGCCGACGTGGCTGTTGCCGACGTACACCTTGCGGCCGTTGAGAACGTAGTCGTCCCCGTCCGGGGTCGCGGACGCCGTCATGCCGAGGACGTGCCCGCCGGACTCCGGCTCGGTGACCGCGATGGTCGGCAGGCAGTCGCCCGCGGCCACGGCGGGCAGCCAGGTCTTCTTCTGCACGTCGCTGCCGAAGTGCAGGATCTTGGCGACGCCGAGCTGCGACGCCTGCGCCATGGCCCCCATGGCGGCGCTCACCCGGGAGAGCTCCTCGACGATGATGGTCTTCGCGAGATGTCCCGCGGCCATGCCGCCGTGTTCCCTGCCGATGGTGACGCCGATCCATCCCTGCCGGGCGATGAGCCGCGACAGGTCGTGCTGCACGGCGCGGGCCGCCTCCATTTCCGGTATTCGCGGCCTGATGTGCCGTTCCGCGAATCCGCGCACGTGTGTGCGGAGTTGGTGGTGGCGCCGACTGATGACGTAGCCGTCCATCGCGAGCCTCCTGAACCTCCTCGGTGGCCCCGTCCCGACCGCCCCGGTCGGTCCACCTCCCGGGGATTCCCCTCGGCCACCCGCCCGTCACATGCCAACGGCAAAGAGATGACGACATATGGCGTAGCAGCGCGCGCGGGGGGCGCGTCAGCGCAGACTGGCGCCTCCCGCGGGCACCACCTGGACCCCACTGGTCGTACGGGCCACCACGAATGACTCGCCGCGGGCGGTCCGCGCGTCCAGCGGACAGCGGTGCTCCCCCGCGTCCAGCTGTTCGTCTAGCAGCGGCACGGTGCGGGTGCGGTAGAGGCGGTCCAGGCGGTACGCGGTGAGCTGGACCGCGGCCGGCTCCGCGAGCCGGAAGGTGACCTCGCCGCTCCGGGCGGTCAGGCCGGTGAGCCGGCGGTGGGTGGGCGGGGTGCGGTCGAGAGCCTGCTCGATCTGGGCCACCAGGACCGGGATAACCGGCGCCATGCCCGTCACGAAGGTGGTGTCCGCGTGCGCGGCGGCGAAGGCGGTCCGTACCGCCGTGCGCTGCGCCTCCGGCACCGCCCGGCCGAAGGCGACCGCGCCGTAGGTGCGCAGCTCGGCGGCGTCCGTGCCCGCGATGTCGGCGGTGATGTCCGCGCCGATGCCGACCTGGCGGAGCGCGGAGGCCAATCGATTCAGCACGGCGGCGCGCCTGCCGAGCAGCAGCACCCGGCGGCGCTCACTGGTGAGCGGCGCGGCCAGCACCCCCTCCAGCGCGGCCCGGTAGTCGGCGCCGCGGAAGCGGAACGGGCCGATCCCCGGATAGCCGTTGAGCCCGGGATCCGCCCGCTCATCCGTCTGCCAGACGAAGTCGCGCCATATGAAGTCGTCCCCGGACCGCTCCACCACCGCGGTCACCGCGCCGCAGGCCAGGTCCTCGCACTCGGGGCAGCCGTAGAGGAGCTGCCGGCCGCCGCCGACCGGCGGCGCGGGCGTGTCCTCCAGCAGGAGCCTGCGTACGTGCGCGGTGAAGATGGACGGGGCGACGTCGGCGGCGAGCGGCGAGACCGCGTCCACGTCGTCGAGGAGCTGCAGCAGCGGGCGGCCGTCTATGAGGTAGTCGAGGAAGTCGCGGTGCGACTGCAGCGCCCCGCGTGGCAGCACGCCGCCCGCGCGGATGGCGGGGGCCAGGGCGAATGTGACGTAGTCGACGGACCGGTCCGGATGTTCCGCGGCTGACATGCTCTGGAGTATTCCCGCAGACTGCTGCCCATGGAACATGAAGTGATCGTCATCGGCAGCGGCGTCATCGGCCTCACCACAGCGGTGCGGCTCGCGGAGTCCGGTCGGCGGGTGGCGGTGTGGACGCGCGACCCGGCCGAGCGGACCACGTCGGCAGTGTCGGGCGGCCTGTGGTGGCCGTACCGGATCGAGCCGATGGCGAAGGTGTCGGACTGGGCGCTGCGTTCGTACGACGTCTATGCGGAGCTCGCGGCGGCCGACCCGGCGGCGACCGGCGTGCGGATGGTGTCCGGCGTGCAGGCGGGGGTGCGCAGGAGCGAGCTGGGGGCGTGGGCGGACAAGTTCGACGGGGCCGAGCTGCGGGTGCTGGCGCCTGATGAGGTGCCGGCGGGGTACGACGCCGGGCTGCGGATGCATGTGCCGGTGATCGACATGCCGACGCATCTGCGGTATCTGCGCGGCCGGCTGGAAGCGGCCGGCGGCCGCGTCGAGCAGCGCGAGGTGCACGCGCTCGCGGAGGTCCCGGCCGCCACGGTCGTGCACTGCTCCGGGCTCGGGGCCCGCGAGCTGGCCGGGGACGAGACGATGCGGCCGCTGCAGGGCCAGCTGGTGCTGGTGGACGCGCCCGAGGTGACGGAGTGGTTCGTGGGCGCGGACTGGTCGGCGGCGGACACGATGTACGCGCTGCCGCAGCCTTACGGGCTGGTGCTCGGCGGCACAGCGCGGGACGGCGAGTGGGGGCTCGAGCCCGACCCGGCCGTCGCGCGCGCGATCGTCGAGCGATGCGCGGAGCGCGTTCCGGCGGTGCGCGACGCCCGCGTGCTCGACCACCGGGTGGGGCTGCGCCCGTGGCGGCCCAGCGTCCGGCTGGAGACCGAGCCGCTGCCCGGCGGCCGCCTGTGCGTGCACAACTACGGGCACGGCGGCGCCGGCGTCACGGTGGCGTGGGGCTGCGCGGAGGAGGCGGCCGGGCTGGTGCCCTGACCGCCTCGCCCGCTCTTGTACGGGTCAGACCTGGCTGATCTCTTACGGGTCAGACTTGGCTGAGCCCGCGGCGCAGCACCCGCAGCCGGTACTCCTTCCGGTCGAGCGGGTTGAGGCCCGTGCGCTGCCGGGTGGGCGGTGGCCCCGGCACCGGCGCGTAGTGGTCGAAGGCGGCGTCGAGCATGCCCTCGCCCCGGGTGAGGCCGGGGAGTTGCTGCTCCAGGGCGTGGACCTGGGCCGCCGGGATGTCGCCCTCGAGTTCGTACGCGCCGCCGCGGTCCGTGGTGGTCAGCGGCACCGCGCGGTGGCGGGCGAGGGCGGAGAGGACCGCGCCGAGGGTGTCGGCGGGGATCTCCAGGTGGAAGCGGTGCAGCGGCTCGTGCACCACCGTGCCCGCCCGCTGGAGCGCCGCCATCAGCACGAGCGGGGTCTGGTTGCGGAAGTCCCCGCCGGTGGACGACATGGCCTTGTCGAAGGTGGCGTGGGAGTGGCTCTGCCGCGGGTTGTAGCCGGAGTGCGTCATGGTGACGATCACGTCGGGCACCTCCCAGCCGTAGAGACCCTGGCGCAGCGTCGCGTACACGGTGTCCTCGACCGCCCGGAAGAAGGCGTACGGCATCGAGCCGAGCTCCACCTCCAGGCGGAAGTCCACGCCGCTGCCAGGCGGCGCCGGTTCGACCCGCAGCCCGACCGTGGCCAGGAACTGGCTCGTGTCGTCGTCCTCCTTGAACTCCACCGCCGCGCCCGTGCCCGCCGGGCGTTCGATGTTGATGGTGGTGGTCTCGCGGAAGCCGACGTCGAGGCCCAACTCGTCGGCGAGGGTGGCCTGGATGACCTCCTTCTGGACCTCTCCGTACAGCGACAGGGAGAGCTCCTGCCGGACGTCGTCCTGCCGCAGGTTGATCAGCGGGTCCTGCTCGGCAAGGAGGGTGAGGGCGGTGTGCAGGGGCACCTTGTCGGACGGGTCGGCCGGGACCACGACGGTCTCCAGCGTGGGCGGCGCGAAGTGGCCGCCGGCGCCCGGCTGTCCGGTCGCGTCGCCGATCGTGTCGCCGATGCGGATGCCGGGCAGGCCCGACAGCTTGGCGATGCGGCCGGCGGATACGCAGCGGCGCGGGTCGGTGCCGCCCTCGTCGAAGACGCTGATGGCGGTGACCTTGGCCTCATGGCCCACTCTTGCGGTGCCGAAGCGGACCACCTCGCGGGTGCGCAGCGTGCCCGCGCGCATCCGTACATACGCGACCTTCTCACCTGCCGGGCCGCGCTCCACCTTGAACACCTCACCCGCGGGCGGGCCTTCGGCGTCACTGACAGCCGCGGGCAGCAGCTCGCGGATGCCGCCGATCAGCTCCGGCAGGCCGGCGCCGGTGGCGGCGGAACCGTAATAGACCGGGTGCACCAGCGCCCGCCCGGTCTGCTCGGCGAGCGCGGCGCGCAGCCTTTCGTACGGGACGCCTTCGGCGTTGTGGACGTACGAGGCGAGCAGCGCGTCGTCGTGGTCGGCGAGCGCCTCGACCAGCCGGTCGGTGAACTCGGCCTGCCCGGGCCCGTACGCGCTGAAGTGCGCCTCGCGGGTGCCGAGCGCCGTGGCCGTGCCCATCGGGACGACCGCGGGTGAGAGGCGGTCGGTGATGCCGCGGAGGGTGGCGGCGTAGTCGGCGCCGCGGCGGTCGATCTTGTTGACGAAGATCAGGGTGGGGATGCGCAGGCGCTTGAGGGTACGCATCAGGACCCGGGTCTGCGCCTGCACGCCCTCGACGGCGGAGACGACGAGCACGACGCCGTCGAGCACGCTGAGCACTCGCTCCACCTCGGCGATGAAGTCGGGGTGGCCGGGGGTGTCGATGAGGTTGACGGTCAGGTCGTCGGCCGGTTGGGCGGCCAGTTCGTTGGCCAGGGTGAAGGAGACGACGGCGGACTTGATGGTGATGCCGCGGGCGCGCTCCAGCGCCAGGGAGTCGGTCTGCGTGCTGCCGTCGTCGACGCTGCCGGGGCGGTCGATGACGCCGGCGGCGTGCAGCAGCCGCTCGGTGAGGGTGGTCTTTCCGGCGTCTACATGCGCCAGGATTCCGAGGTTGAGCCCTTTGAACGGGTGCCGTGATTGCACGGAGTGTCATGTCCTTGGGGGTAGGCGACGTTTCCAGCTGAGGTGGACACGTGCGTTCCCCGCATGATCAACTCCTGGGTCGTTTCCTCGGACTGGTTCAGTGCAGCAGACGGGCGGCGGGCGGGCAACGGATTTTTGCCGCCCGCGACAGCGCCACCCGACGCCGCACCGATGAGCGCGATGGCGCACCACTGGAGGGACGACAGCTGCTCGCCCAGGATCACCAGTCCGGCGAGCCCGGCGGCTACGGGCTCGAGGCTCTGCAGCACCCCGACGACGCGGGGCGGCAGGCGGCGCAGGGCGGTGAGTTCGAGCGAGTACGGGAGCGCCGCCGACAGCAGCGCCACGGCGAGGCCGGCGGCGAGGGCGTGCGGCTGTACGAGCAGGGTGCCGCTCTGGGCGAGGCCGAAGGGGAGGCTGAGCAGCCCGGCCCACAGCACGGCGAGCGCGAGCGGCCCGCCGCCCTTGAGGCGGCTTCCCGTACGGGCGCTGAGCAGCAGGTAGCCGCCCATGGACACGGCGGAGCCGACGGCGAAGGCCAGGCCGGTGAGCGGCAGCGGTCCGCCGCCGGAGCCGGGGAGCAGGAAGCAGGCGAGGCCGGCGGCGGCCAGCAGGCCCCAGAGGGCGTCCGTGGCCCGGCGCGAGGTCAGCAGCGATACGGCCAGGGGGCCGGTGAGTTGGATACCCATGGCGACGCCCAGGGGCATGCGCTCCAGCGCGGGATAGATGAGGTTCATCCCGGCGATGGCGGTGCCGAGGGCGCCGATCAGCCACCGGTCCCGCCAGTCCGCGGGCAGCCGCGGCCGCCAGAGCGCGAGCAGCATGAGGGCAGCGAGCAGCAGCCGGAGCGTGACGGCTCCCAGGGGACCGCCGACCGTGTCGAAGAGCCCCTTGCCGAGCGCCTGCCCGGTCTGCACGCTGACGACGGCCCCGAGCACGAGCGCCGGGGCGGGCAGCTGCCGCCTCATCGCCCGCGCGCCGAGGGGTCGCGCCACGCCGCGTCACGGGTCGCCTGACACCGGCCGGCGACGACCAGCCGCGCCGGCTCAGCGGCGCTACCCGCCGCCTCGTGCCACACCCGCAGCAGCCCGCACACGCAGTGCGCGTACACGATCGTGCCGTCGGAGACGGGATGCCGGGACACGACGGTCTCCGCCTCGCCCGCGGGCCAGCCGCAGGAGGGACAGCTGCTGCGGCGGTGCCGCTCGAGTTCGGTCATGCACCCCATGCTGGGGACCCGCGACCGTGCGCGTCCATCACAAATTGCGGCACGTGACCGTACGATCTCATTGCATGGTTGACCTCGCTCTCCTGCAGACCTTTCGCGTGCTCCACGACCAGGGCACCGTCACCGCCGCCGCGCACGCCCTGAACCTCTCGCCCTCCGCCGTCTCCCACCAACTCCGCCAGCTCTCCCGCCAGGCCGGCGCGGAGCTGCTCGAGCCGGACGGCCGTCGCGTACGCCTGACGGCGGCGGGGCGCGCGCTGCTGCGGCACGCGGACCGGCTCTGCGCGCAGTGGGAAGAAGCGCGCGCCGAGGTGGCGCAGCAGGGCGCTGCCGGGCAGCGCACCGTGCGGTTCGGCGGCCTCGCCACCAGCATCGCCCCGCTGCTCGCGCCCGTCGCGGAGGAGCTGCGCGGCGGGGAGGCGCCGACGCACGTCACCGTCGAGGAGACGGACACCAGCCCCAGCTACCGCGACCTGCTCGCCGACCGCCTCGACATCGCGCTGGTGACCCCGGTGCCCGACAGCCCACCGGCCGACGACGCCCGCTTCCACCAGGAGCCGCTCCTGGACGACGTGCTCGACCTGGTCGTGCCCGCCCGGCATCGGCTAGCGGCGGCCGGCCCCGTCGACCTGGCCGAAACCGCCCACGAGGACTGGATCGCCCCGCACGGCGACCAGCGCCGCCTCACCCACGCGCTGTGCACCGCGGCCGGCTTCACCCCGCGCACACTCCACCAAGCCGACTACTGGCACGCGGTGCTGGCCCTCATCGACCACGGCCTCGGCGTCTGCCTGGTCCCGCGCCTGGTCGCCCTCGCCTCCTTTCCGCGACTGGTCCGCGTGCCCGTACGCACCGACCCGCCACCGGCCCGGCGCATCATCGCCTCCGCCCGCAAGGGCAGCGAGCGTCAGGAGGCCATCGCGGAGGGGCTACGCCTCCTCAGGGAGCGAGCCGCGGCGCTCACCATCAACAGCTCTCCACCGGCCGCCCATTGACGATGTGATAGGTAGCCCGCTCATCCAACAGCAGCGGTATCAACGCCCGCTGCTCCTGCCGCAGCGGCACCAGCGCCGATCCAGATGCCTCCCGGGACATCTGCACCCCATGCAGCTTCAGCTCGTCCCCGACCTCCTCCGCCTGCGCGGCATTCAGCGCGTACGCACACGGCGGGTCGGCTATCGTCTGCTCGCTCGTCGGCGGCTCATTGTCCGCCCCGCCCAGATACACCGGACCCGAGTCCGCCAGCCCGCGCGCCCGCGACGCCGCCGTGGCCTTCTCCAGCGCCCGCCGGTGGTCGCCGACATACCCGAACGCACCGCTCAACGCCGCCCGTTGCGCAGACACCCGCTGCCGGTTGAACGCCGCCGGGTCGCTCTTCTCATCATCCGTCAGCGGCGTCTGCCGGGTCTCCAGCAGCAGGCCCGCGGCGTGCTTCACGCCCGCCGTGTTCCGCAGGATGCGCTCCTGGCCGTCGCCGGCGACCTGTTTCACCGGGTCGCCGGTGACCGGGTCGGTCCAGATCCCGTACACGCCGCTGGTGAAGCCCACCTTCTCGACCTTGGGCCTGATGTACGCCTCCGACAGGGTCTTGGCCTCGCCGTGGACGGCGTCCGCGACGTTGAGGTTGCGCGGCCACAGGGACAGCACGTCCTTCACGTAATACGGCGGCTCGGCGCCGAACTCGTGCAGGTCGTAGATGATGTCCGGCTTGTGGTCGCGGATGACCGCGGCCATCGCACGGCCCTCGTTCGTGGCGAGGGCTATGTGGTCGCGGTTGATGTCCACCCCGTCCGCGTTCCCCCGGGTGTCGGCTACGCGGCCGTCGGGGTTGGCGGTCGGGATGACCAGGACCGTGGTCCGCGCGAGGAAGCTGCGGGTGCGGTGGTCCTTGGCGAGCGCGAGGTCGCGCACCGCCGACAGGCAGGCCTCGCGGCCCGAGGGCTCATCGCCATGCTGCGAGCAGGTCAGCAGCATGACATTGGCATGCTGCCGGCCGATCGTGACCAGCCGCAGCGGCCGGTCCTGCCGGGTGGTGCCGATCTCCTCGACGGCTATCCGGTCGCTGCGCTGCACGAGCTTCCCGAGGAACTCCGCCTCCTCTTCCTGCGTGGTCCACCGCGCGCCGCCGGACTCCTCGAATCCGGTACGCGGCTGGGCCGACGCATACGCCGGTGCGCTCGCGACCGGAAACGCGAGCGCCACGGCGATGGCGAACAGGGCGAAGGCGATGGTGCGTGGTCGCCGGAGCAACGGCAGCACGGGCGCTCCTCCTCAGACTTGGCAGCGATTGGTGGTGAGAAGGTAGCGCAGGGTGACGCCGTGACGACAGAGCCTGTGGAAAACGTGCTCAGCCCGTCAGGAAGGCCGGTTCCCCACCGGAATCTCAATGCTGATCGGCCGCGCCTCCGACAAGAACAGCAGCGCCGCCTTCCGCAGGAACTCATCGAACGTCCAGTACACATCCGACGCCCCAGGCAGCGGCAGCAGCCCCTCCCGTATCGCGACGAACGGCTTCCAGCTCACCCGCAGCAGCGGATCCCACAGCGGCTCCCGCTCAATATGCAGCCACTGCGCGATCTTGTCCCCGAGCATGTAGCGCGTGAAAGCCCCCAGTACATCCTCCCCGACCAGCCCCCCATCCACCTCGGAGCCCAGATTCAGCAGGATGTCGGCGAGCTTGATCCCCTCCTCCGTAGGCGCCAGCACCGGATCCAGCACCTGCTTCCCCTGCGCCTCCGCCTCGTCCCAAGACGCCGGGATGTACTCGTCCTTGACCCCGAGCAGATGCGCCCCCAGCTGCCACGAGTGCAGGAATGCCGCCGACTCGTCCGCCGGTATCGGCACCTTCCACTCCCGCAGCTTGCGCATCACGGTCGTCGGCAGGCTGTGCCAGGTGACCATGATGTCGCGCTGGCTGATCGGGATCTCCTCGTCGGCGACCTTGTCCCAGGCCGGCGACTGGGGCAGCAGATGCCGTACGGCAGCGTGCACCAGCCGCGTCTTCACGGCCGTCACGACCATCTCGCCGTCCGGCTGATACGCGTTCCGGGAGCCGATGTCGTACCCGAGCTTCGCGGTCTTGGAGATGCGGTCCTTCATGTCCGCACCACCCTTGGAGTAGTAGACCGCCCGCGCCTCCTTGGGGATGACCGTGCTCATCATCCCGCTGGCCAGCCCGTACAGCACTCCGAGGTACAGCCCGCGCTTCTCGTTGAAGTCGACCGCCTTCGCCAGCTTGCCCTGGTCCACCCAGGAGGGCATCTTGCGCGCCTCCTCCATGAAGTCGCGCAGTTCGGCGGGCAGTCCGTCCGGCAGTGCCTGGCCGTTCTTCTTCCAGGTCCGCAGCAGCGAGTTCACCTTGGGCACCTCGCCGCGGTCGAGCAGCCCCGCGACCAGCTGGTCGGCCTCCGGGTCCCACACCCACCGCGGGTCCGCCCCCGCCCCCGCACCGGCCACCGACCCCTTGGGCGACCACGTCCACGGCGTACGGGCGTACGCCGGCGCTGCGGCCGACACCGCGCCGATCGCTCCCAACGCCCCGCCCGCCATTAACAGCTTGCGTCTGCTCGGATTCTCCATGTGCGGTACACCTCCAGATACGGTGAAACACATCTCGCGTCCGCGTACCAAGCTCACATCTTCTTCGCGCCCGTCCTGATCGCCTCCCGGATCCGGCTGTACGTGCCGCACCGGCAGATGTTGCGGATCCCGTCGAGATCCGCGTCCGTGATCTCACGCCCCTCCGCGGTTACCCGCTTCACCAGGTCGACGGCCGCCATGATCTGACCCGGCTGGCAGTAGCCGCACTGCACGACGTCGTGGTCGAGCCAGGCCTGCTGCATGGGGTGCAGTTCCTCGTCGACCGTGTCGGCGAGGCCCTCGATGGTGGTGACCTCGTCGCCCGGGTCGAGCGCCGATACGGGGACCGAGCAGGGGCGCACGGCGCGGCCGTTCACATGGCTGGTGCACGCCTTACAGACGTTGATGCCGCAGCCGTACTTCGGTCCGGTGATCCCGAGGATGTCGCGCAGCACCCACAGCAGGCGCACGTCGTCGGCGACGTCGACGGTGACCTGCTCGCCGTTGACGCGGAAGGTGTGCTCAGGCACGTATGGCTCCTGTCTCAGCGGGCGTCGCCCAGGCCGTCGGTGGGGGATTGCGGGATGGGCGGGATCGTCGGCTTCGGCGTAAAGGACAGCTCGTCGTGGTTGATCGGGAAGCGCGTCGGCATCGTCCCCATCGCCCTCCCGTACGCGCACGCCACCGCCGACACGGACGCGGCCACCGCCAGCTCGCCCGCGCCGCCCGGCTCATCCGACGTATCCGGCATCACGATGATCTTCAGCTCGGGCGGGACATTCCACTGCCGGGTGTAGAAGTAGTTGTCCCAGCTGGCCTCGAGGAAATACCCGTCCTTCAGATGCAGGCTGGACGTCAGCGCGAGCGCGATGCCGTCCATGATCCCGCCCATCATCTGGGCCTCAAGACCGCGCGGGTTGACCGCGAGCCCCACATCCACGGCGAAGACCGCCTTGGTGATGCGCGGCCCGCCCACGCCGTCCCGGATCTTCCGGTTCACCGTCTCCGGTCGGCAGTCGATCTCCACCAGCGCCGCGCTGACCGACTTGTACTCGGCGTGGAAGGCGATCCCCTGGGCCGTACCGTCAGGCATCGACCGCCCCCACTCCCCCACCTCCGCGACCTTGTCGAGCACCGCCCGCGAGCGGTCGTTGCGCAGGAATTCCTGCCGGAAGCGGTACGGGTCCTTGTCCATCTTCGCCGCGAGCCGGTCGACGATGAGCTCGCGGGCGCAGGTGACGTCGGGCGAGTAGACGTTGCGCATGCTGCCCGTGTTGAAGCCCTTGTCGGTCTCGTTGAGCAGTCGGCTGTACGCCCCGAAGTCGTACGACATCGTCTGGCTGAGCTGGAAGAAGGTCTCCGCGAAGCCGATGTCGCCGACCGGCAGCTTCGCTGCCATCGCCGTGATGATCTCGCCGAGGCCGTGGCCCAGGTCGGTGGCCACGGACGTGTGCCGCTGGCGGAAGCTGAGCACCTTCCCGGCCGCGTACGTGGCCCGGATCCGGGAGGTCGCCATCGGGTGCGCCCGACCCTGCCGCGAGTCGTCCGCGCGGTGCCACATCAGCTTGACCGGCTTGCCCATCTTCTGCGACGCCTCGGCGGCCTCCAGCGCCGCGTCGAAGAAGAGCTTGCGGCCGAACGAGCCGCCGCCCTCGGTGACATGCACCTTCACCTTGCTCTGCGGCAGGCCGAGCTTGGCGGCGATGGACTGCTTGGCGACGATCGGGGACTTCAGGGACGCCCAGATCTCCGCGCTGCCGTCCCGCACATCGGCGACAGCGCAGTTGGTCTCGAGCGCGCTGTTGCTGCGGAAGTAGAAGGTGAACTTCTCCTCCACGGACTGCACCAGCGGCGGCTTCGGCCCGAGCGGGATCTCCGCCCCCGCCAGCTCCTTCAGTACGGAATCGTCCGACTTCCCCGCCGCCGTGCCCGGCTTCCAGCTCACCTCCAGGGTCCGTACGGCATCGATGCACTGCCCGAAGGTGGCGGCGCGCACCGCGACCCCGGTGTCGATGACGGCGACGTCGGTGACGCCCGGCATGGCGAGCACCGCGGCGGTGTTGGCGACCGAGCCGACCTTGCCGTTCAGGGTCGGCGGGCGGCACACCATGGTCGGCTTGGCGTCGGCCACATCCAGGTCCATCGCGAACTTCTTGCGCCCGGTCACCGCCGCCCGCGCGTCGATCCGGTTCTGCGGCTTTCCGATGACGGCGAAGTCCGCGCGCTTGGTGAGCTCGACGGAGACCTCGCGGTTCCGGTCGCTTGCGGCCTTCTCGGCGACGTCGCCGATCGAGAGGCGGGCGCCGGACGGGGCCGTGATCATGCCGTCCTTCAGCCGCATCTCGCCAGCCGTGGCGCCGAGCTCCATCGCCGCCGCCCCCAGCAGCCGCTGCCGGGCGATCGCAGCGGCGACCCGGATCGGCGTGTACGTGGAGATCGTCGTATTCGAGCCACCCGTGAGCTGGTTGAAGAGCAGCTCCGACCGCGCGTCGGCCAGCGTGATCCGTACCCGCTCGACGGGCACCGACAGCTCCTCGGCGATCAGCATCGCCGTCGACGTGGTGATGCCCTGCCCCACCTCGGCCCGCGGCAGTGCGAAGGAGACCGTGCCGTCCTTGGCGACCTCCACCGTGATCAGCGCGGAGGTGGGCAGCGCGGCGACGGTCATCATGTCGTTGAGGTCGAGGATCTCGGTGATCTCCGGCGACGGGATGCCCTCGCCGGCCGCCTTACGCGCGCCGGGGGCGAGCTCGGCGGCGGCCACCAGCGTGGGGGCGGCCAGCACGTAGCCGAGGAAGCGACGCCGGTCGAATCCCTGTGACTTTCCCATCAGGCGGCACGCTCCGGGCGGTTCATCGTCGGGATCTCGATCTTCGTCTCCTTGCCCTTGGTCAGGTAAAAGAGGATGTATTGCCGGGCCGCCTCATCGATCAGCCACGCGGCCTCCGGCACCAGCGGCCGCGGGATCAGCCCCTCGCGGAACTTCACCAGCAGCGGCCAGGCGGCCTGGACCGCCGGATCCCAGAGCGGCTCGCGCGGGATCCGGTCCCAGTCGGCGACCTTCTTGCCGACGAGCATGCGGGCGAGGGCGTTGCAGAGCGGCCGGCTGATGCCCGTACCGAGGCTGGTCTGGTCGGCGAGCTGCCCGAGCAGGATGTCGGTCAGCTCGACGCCCTCGCGCGTCGGCCCCATGGCGGGCGGCAGCACCTGGTCGGACTGGGCGTTGGCCGCGGCCCACGTGTCCGGGATGAACTCGTCCCGGATGCCGAGCAGATGCGCGGTCACCTGCCACACATGCAGATACGCCTCCGCGTCCGCGTCCGGGATCTCGATCTCCCAGTCGCGCATCCGGCGCATGGCGAAGGTGGGGAGGGTGTGCCAGGTGACGAGCATGTCGTTCTGGCTGATCGGGATCTCGTCGGGCCAGTGCGGCGACTGCTGCAGGAGGTGCCGTACGGCCGCATGCACCAGCCGCGTCTTCACCGCATTGACGATGCAGTCGCCCTCTGGCCGGTACGCGACCGGGTGGCCGACGGAGAAGCCGAGGAGGCTGGTCTTGGCGACCCGGTCCTCCATGTCGGCGCCGCCCTTGGAGTAGTAGACGGCCTGCGCCTCCTTGGGGATGGCGGTGCTGAGCATGCCGCCGCCGACGCCGTTGAGGAGATTGAGGTACAGCCCCCGCGTCTTGTTGAACTCGGCCGCCGTCTCCAGCTTCCCCCGCTCCGCCCACGACGGCAGCTTGCGCGCCTTCTCCATGAAGTCCCGCAGGTCGGCGGGGAGTCCGTCCGGCAGCGGCTGGTCGTTGCGCTTCCAGTCCCACAGCAGCTCATTGACCTTGGGTACGTCCCCCCGGTCGAGCAGCGCCGCGACGAGCGGGTCCGCCTCGTCGTCCCACACCCACCGCGGGTCGGCCGCCGCCGCCCGCGCCTGGGCGGGCAGCGCGACGGCCAGCGCGCCGACGGCGCCGAGCGCACCGCCCGCCTTCAGCACTCTGCGCCTGCTCGGCTTGTCCATTTCTGCGCGCCTCCTTGCTGGGGGACGGGAGTGCACCTTGCTGATACGTTGAAACAAGAACTGCTAAGGCGTATCAGAAGTAGCACGGCGCAAGGAGCGTGCCAAGAGGTCGCGCAGTGAAGGAAGTTGGCGGATCCGGGGACGGCGGCGGGGCGTAGGCGGGGTCAGTCCCAGCCCATGTAGACCGACTTCGACCACGTGTAGAAGTCCACCGCGCTCGCGCCCTGCTCGCGGAAGGTGTTGCTGGAGGAGTCCTTGACGCCGCCGAACGGGACGTTGAGGTCGAGGCCCGTGGTGGGCCGGTTGACCTTGATGACGCCGGCGTGGGCGCGGGCGGCGAAGTGGTGGGCGGCGGCCAGGTCGCGGGTGCAGATGGCGGCGGCGAGGCCGTAGCGGGAGTCGTTGACCTGGTCGATGGCCGCGTCCAGGTCGTCGGCCCGCAGCACCGCTATCACCGGGCCGAAGATCTCGTCGCGGGCGGCGGAGTGGTCGGGGCGGACGTCGGTGAGGACGGCGGGCGCGAGGTACTGGCCGTCCGCCTCGGCCGCGCCGGTGGCGAGCGTCGCGCCGTCCGCTTCCGCGCGGCGGAGGGCGTCGAGGTCGGTGGCGAGCTGGGCCTCGCTGACGACCGGGCCCATGAGGGTGCCTTCGGCGAGGCCGTTCCCCGGCCGGTAGCGCGCGGCCTCCTTCAGCAGCGCGGCCACGAAGGCGTCATGGATGCCAGGCGTGCAGATCACGCGCGAGGAGGCGGTGCAGGCCTGCCCGGTGAGGGCGAAGCCGCCGGCGGCGGCGATACGGGCCGCCTGCTCCGGGTCCGCGTCGTCGAGGACGACGAGCGCGTTCTTGCCGCCCATCTCGACCTGGACGCGGCCGCGCCGCTCGTGCAGGGCGCGCTCGATGCCCTTGCCTACGGCGGTCGAGCCGGTGAAGGAGACCGCCGCGACCCGCTCATCTGCAGTGAGGGCGGGGCCCACCACCGCGCCGCGGCCGTGTACGACGTTCAGCACCCCGGCCGGGAGGCCCGCCTCCGTGAGCGCGTCCGTGAGGTGGCGGGCGGAGAGCGGGGTGAGCTCGGCAGGCTTCAGGACGACGGCGTTGCCGCTGATCAGGGCGGGGGCGATCTTCCAGGCCGGGATGGCGATGGGGAAGTTCCAGGGGGTGATCACCCCTGCGACGCCGAGGGGCTCGCGGCGGGTGTAGACCTGGGTGTCCGGCTGCGCGCTGGGCAGCGTCTCGCCGCCGGACCGCCAGCCGGCCGCGCCGAAGTAGCGCAGCACGTCGATGGCGCGGCGCACTTCGCCGAAGGCCTCGGCGTATGTCTTGCCCTCCTCGCGCACGAGATCGCGGGCGACGGCGGCGTGCCGGGCGCGCAGCTTCTCGGCGGCGTCCAGCAGCACGGCGCCGCGCGCGGGCGCGGGCTTGGCGGCCCAGCCGCGCTGCGCCTCGACGGCGGCCTCGACGGCGGCGGTCGCGGCGTCGGCGCCGGAGGCGGGGGTTACGGCGACGACCTCGGACGGGTCGGCGGGATTGCGGCGCTCGACGTCGTCGCCCGGCAGCCGCTCTCCGGCGATGAGGTTGCCGATGCGGGCGGGGGTGGGAGTGCTCATGCCTGCTTCCTTACTGAACTCATTGAGGTGGTCTCTCGCGTCACAGCGCCCGCACCAGGCCGCCGTCGCAGCGCAGCGCCGTCCCGGTGACGTACGAGGCGCCCGCGGAGCACAGGAACGCCGCCACCGCCCCGAACTCGGCCGGCTCGCCGTACCGCCCCGCCGGAATCGTCGCCCGCGACGCCGCGGCCTCCTCCTCGGGCGTACGGCCATGCCGCTCCGCCCGCGCCCGGTCGAGGGCGGCGACCCGGTCGGTGGCGATGCGGCCCGGGAGCAGCAGATTGACGGTGACGCCGTCGCCCGCTACCTCGGCGGCGAGGGTCTTCAAGTACGCGGCCAGCGCGGCCCGTCCGGCGTTGGACGCGGCCAGGTCGGGCAGCGGCGCCGCGACGCCACTGGAGCCGACCGCGAGGATCCGCCCCCAGCCGCGCTCGCGCATCCCGGGCAGCGTGGCCGCGACGAGCCGCTGCTGCGCGAGCAGCAGCGGGCCGAGGCCGTCGGCGAGCGCGTCGGTGGCCAAAGCCGCCGCCTGGCCAGGCTTGGGCCCGGGCCCGTTGAGCACGAGGATGTCCGGATCGCCGTATGCCTCCCGAGCCGCCGCCACCAGCCGCTCGGGCCCGTCCGCCGCCGTCAGGTCGACCTCGACGCCGACCGCCTCCGGCAGCCCAGCCGCGATCTCCCGCGCGAGCCCGCCGCGCCGCCCGGCCACCACGACCCGGGCGCCCTCGGCCGCGAGGGCTTCGGCGACGGCGCGGCCGAGGCCGCTGGTGGAGGCGGCGACCAGGGCCGTACGCCCGCGAATGCCGAGATCCATCAGCGCACCTCCCGCAGCAGCGCGCCCGGCGTGGCGGCGAGATGCCGCTCCAGCTGCGGGGTCAGCGCGTCCGGCAGCGAGCGGGCGGGTGGCCGCACATGGGACTCCATGATGAGGCCGCGGCGCCGGATCGCCTCCTTGCGCACCGCGAGCCCGATGCCCGCCTGCGCCTCGAAGTTGACCAGCGGCAGATACGGCAGATACGCCTCCCGCGCCGCCTCGTAACCGCCCTTCTCCCAGGCCTCCACGCACGCGATCAGGCCCTCGGGGCACGAGAACCCGGTCATCGCCCCGGCCGCCCCGCACGCCAGCTCGTCGATCAGCCCGAGCCCGCCGAGGCCGCCGAAGACGGGCACGTCGAGCGCGCCGGTGAGCGCGGCGACGGCCGGCGGGGTGGGCGGCGCCTCCGCCTTGACGGCGGCGACGCCCGGGGTTGCCCGCAGGGCCCGTACGAGATCGGGGGTGCGGATGGTGACCTTGCTGGTCTCCGGGTAGTCCTGGACGACGATCGGCGCGCCCGAGGCCGCGTGCACGGCGGTCAGGTGGTCGGTGAGGACGTGCGGGTCGGGCGAGTTGACCTGCACCATGAGCGCGGCGAGGCGGTCGCCGAGCGCGTCGGTGACCAGCTCCGCCTCCTCGATGACGGGCGCGGTGGCCAGGCCGGTCACCCCCGCGACGAGCGGCAGGTCGACGGCATCGGCGACGACCTCCAGCACCGTGCGGCGCTCCTCACTGGAGAGCCGTACCGCCTCGCCGAAGACGCCGAGGACGGTGAGCCCGGTGGCGCCGATCCGCTCGTAATGCTCGGCCAGCCGGGCCAGGCCGGTCTCGTCGACATCGAGGGAGCTGCCCAGGAAGGGGGTGGCGACGACGCCCCAGACTCCCGGGGCGAGTTGTTCTGCAGACACGTGGGTTCCTTTCAGCGTCCGGGCCACTCGGGCCTGCGCTTGTCCTGGAAGGCGCGCACCCCTTCCACGGCGTCCTCGCTGTCGAGGGCCGCGACGAGGGCCGGGGTGCGCAGGGCATGGGCCTGGCGCGGGGTGAGGCCGTCCGAGGCGCGGGCCATCTGCTTGATGGCCCGCAATGAGGTTGGCGCGCAGGCCAGCACGGAGTCCAGCCAGCGCTCTACGGCCGCGTCCAGCTCCTCCGCCGGCACCACCTCATTGACCAGGCCCATACCCGACAGCTCCGCCGCGGGCGCCCGGCGGCCCGTGAGCAGCAGCCCCATCGCCTGTGGATGCGGCAGCCTGCGCACCAGCTGGAAGACGCCGCCGTCCAGCGGGATGCGGCCGACGCGCGGCTCGGTGAGGCCGAATTGCGCATGCTGCGCGGCGATGACGAGGTCGCAGCCGAGGACGAGCTCCATGCCGCCGCCGAGCGCGTAACCATTCACCCGGGCGATCACGGGGACGTCCAGGGTGGTGCGGAGCGTCAGCCCACCGAAGCCGTTCGGATCCAGGTCGGCCCAGTACTCCAGGCCGGTCTTGTCGACGGCCCCCGCGGACATGTCGGCGCCGGTGCAGAACGCCCGCTCGCCGCCGCCGGTCAGCACGACCGCGCGGATGTCGCGGTCGGCCTCGATCTCGTCCCAGATCTCATTCAGCCGGGCGTTCGTCTTGGCGTCCACGGCGTTGAGCACCCGCGGCCGGTCGATGGTCACCCGGGCGACATACCCGTCCCGCTCGAAGCGCACCTCGTCGACGGCGTTCACCGCAGCACCCCCTTCTCGCGCAGCACCGCGACCTCCTCCGGCCCGTACCCGAGCTCGGCCAGCACCTCGTCGCCGTGCTCGCCGAGCCGCGGCGGGACCCGGCGGACGGTGGCGGGGCCCGCGGAGAGCCCGATGGGCGCGTTGAGAGCGCGGATCTTCCCGGCGGTCGGGTGGTCCATCTCCAGGATCATCCCGTTGACCGCGGTCTGTTCGTCGGCGAGTGCCTGCTCCAGGCTGTGTACCGGGGCACACAGCACGTCCTGCTCCTCCAGTCGCTTGATCCAGTACGCGGTGGAGTTGACCGCCAGCCGCTCGGCGAAGATCCGCTGCAGCTGCGGCCGGGCCGCGAACTGCGCCTCCAGCGTGGCGAACTCCGGCCGCTCCCCCAGGTCCTCGTCCAGCTCAAGGGCGAGGCTCAGCGCCCGCAGCGGATCCTTGGTGAAGCCGCCGACCAGGCACACCGCGCCATCGGTGGTGCGGAAGACGCCGGTGAGCGGCATCGCCGCCCAGTTGATCTCGCTGCCGCGCATCAGCTGCTGGCAGGCCTCCTGCATCTGCAGGTGCAGCATCGAGTCGTACATGCTGACCTCGACCCGCTGCCCCTCCCCCGTCTGCTCCCGCTGCAGCAGCGCCAGCAGCACGCCCTGGAGGAGGTGCTGGCCGGTGATGTAGTCGCAGAGGGTGGTCGGGTAGACGGCCAGGGGTTCGTCGTCGGAGACCCGCCGCCACATCACGCCGCTGTAGGCCTGCGCGATCGCGTCCTGCCCGCCCTTGTGCGCGTACGGGCCCGACGTGCCGAAGCCGGTCCCCGAGGCCCACACGGCGCGCGGGTTGAGCTCGCGCACCGCGTCGTAGCCGAGGCCGAGGCGCTCCATGACGCCGGCGCGGAAGTTGCTGACCACGACGTCCGCGCCGCGCACCAGGTCGTGGACGACGGCCCGGCCCTCGTCCGTACGCGTGTCGACGGCGACGCTGCGCTTGTTGCGGTTGATGGAGAGGAAGATCGGGTTGTCGAGGCCCGCCTCGTCCGGGATGGACGTACGGGAAATGTCGCCGGTCCCCGGCCGCTCCACCTTGATCACGTCGGCCCCGTAATCCCCGAGCAGCTGGGTGCACGACGGGCCCATGAAGACCTGCGTGAAGTCGACGACGGTGATGCCGCTCAGCGGCTGCGGGGTGCTCATATCGCCTCTCCGGCAGGCTCGTCGATGGTGGCGTTCGGCGCCGGTACGTCGCCGGGGTCGGCGCCCTGCGCGCGCATCCGCTTCTGGATGACGGCCGGGTCCACCTCCCGTACGGTCACGCCCTGCTCGATCGCGGTGGCGGCGGCGATGCCCGCGGCCTGGCCCTGCGCCATGCACGGCGGGATCTCGCGGGAGATGCGCTGCGCGTCGGGGGTGGCCGAGTAGTGCCGCCCGGCGACCAGCAGCTGGTCGACGCCGCGTGGCAGCAGCGCGCGGTACGGGGTGTAGTAGTCGCGGCCGCGGGCGACGCTGTCGGCGAAGTGCCTGCGGGTGGTGACGTCCTCCTTGGTGACGACGTACTCGCCCTGCAGCAGCCGGGTCTGGCGCACGCCCATCTGCTCGGCCACGTCCAGGAGATACGCGTCGGCGAAGCCGGGCAGCTCCTGGCGTACGTACTCGAGCGCCGCCCCCATGCGCGCCCGCGCCTCGAACTCGGCGTCGGTGAGGGAGGCCGGGTCGACGCCGTCGAAGCCGGTCAGGTGCGGGCAGTTGCACCACACCACCCCCGGCACCGGGGTCTTCAGCCACCACAGCTCCCAGGCGCCGCCGAGCATGCGCTTGACCTTGCGGTTGATCGCGCGGGCCTCGCGAGGGTTCTCCTGCTCGAAGCGCTCCGCTGCCGCCGTATCGACGCCGCCGAGGCGGAAGACGAGCGTGACGAGGTAGCGGTCGTGGGCGAAGTCGGCGCCGGCCCGGGAGGCCACGTCGATGTCGCCGGTCGTGTCCACGACGACATCGCCCATCACCGCCTGCGGACCCGACTTGGTCTCGACGATCACACCCTTCACCGCACCGTCCTGCACCACCGGCCGCGAGAACCAGCTGTGCAGCCGCAGGTTGACCCCGCTCTCCCGCACCAGGTCATTGGAGACCCGCTTCCAGCCGTCGGGGTCGAAGGCCACGGCGTAGCAGATCGGCTTGGGGTTGGTGTGCTGGTGGAAGTCGTACGCGCCGTAGCGGCCCCAGCGGGCCCAGGTCTCCGCCGACGAATAGCGGTCCTCCGGTGGCGGATAGACGGCGAGTCCGAGCTTCGCCAGCCGCTCCACGTACTCGTCCACGACGCCGGTGACCGTCACCTCCTGGCCGTTGACCATGTCGTCCAGGACCAGCACCATCCCGCCGGCGGCGAGCCCGCCGAGGGCGGCGTACCGCTCCAGCAGGGTCACCGAGGCGCCGGTGCGGGCCGCGGCGACGGCGGCGCTGACGCCGGCCGGGCCGCCGCCGACCACGACCACGTCGGCGCGCTGGACCACGGGCGCCTCGACGGCGTCGAGGGGAATCATGAGGGGGGCTGCCACAGTGGATCTCCTTTCAGCTCCCGACGCGGACGGCGCCGCGACGGAAGGCGAGGGTGTACAGCAGCACGCTGAGCAGGCACAGCAGCGCGACGTAGACGGGGAAGGCCCAGGACGCGCCGTGGTCCTTGAGCCAGAGGAGGAGGTACGGGGCCGTGCCCCCGAAGCCCGCCACGCCGACCGCGTAGCCGAGGCCCACGCCGGTGACCCGGCAGCTCATCGGCATGAGGGTGGCGGACACCGTGTTGTACAGGCCCATCGTGAAGGCCAGCAGCGGCGCGCCGAGGAGCATCACGACGGTGAACATCGTCATGCCGGGCGCCTGGTAGAGCAGAACGATGAAGACCAGTGGGACGACGGCGAGCCGGGCGGCAAGGAAGGTGCGCGAGATGCGGCGGCGGTCGGCGATCCGGCCGACCAGGGGGTAGAGGACGGCGATGCAGAGGCCGCTGATGGTGCTGACCGCGAAGACCGCGGTGGGGTTCTCGTCGTACGAGGTGCGGGCCAGGTTCGGGAGGCCGGTCGCCCAGGTGTAGTTGAGGACCTGCGCACCGGCGACGACGAAGATGATGGCGACGAGGGCGAGCTTGTTGCGGCCGACCTCGGCCCAGACCTGCGAGGTGCGCTCCTTGGAGGCGGCGGGCTTGCCGGGGGTGGGCTGGTCCTTGCCGGTGGGCTCGTCCTCGAGCGTCTCCGGCAGATTCCGCCGCAGCCACAGGAAGACCAGACCGCCGACGGCGCCCACGACGAACGGGATGCGCCAGCCCCACGACTCCATCGCGTCGTCGCCGAGCGCCGCGCTGGAGAGGAAGGCGACCAGCGAGGCGGCGATGATGCCGGCCTGGACGTAGATGCTGATGATCCCGCCGTAGCGGGCGGTCTGCCCCTCGGGCGCCAGCTCCACCACGTACGTGGAGTTGAGCGGCGCCTCGATGCCGGTGGACAGGCCCTGCAGAATGCGGGCGAGGACCAGGATGACTCCGGCCCAGGCGCCGATGGTCTCGTGGGTGGGCAGCACCGCGATGACGGCGGTGCTCAGCACCATGCAGCCGATGGAGAGCAGCATGATGCGGCGGCGGCCGATGAGGTCGGCGAGGGTGCCGAAGACGAGGGCGCCGATCGGGCGGGCCGCGAAGCCGACGGCGAAGACGGCGAGCGCGTCCAGGGTGGAGGACACGGAGCTGTCGGTCGGGAAGAACTGCGGGCCGAGATACGAGGCCAGCAGCCCGTAGACCATCCAGTCGAACCACTCGACGGCATTGCCGCCGCCGAGCGCGAGCAGCGCCTTCCGGTGCGCGATGGGAGTTTGTGGTGCACGGGGACGTCTGGTGAGCAATGCCATGGGAAGGCACCTCGCAGAAGGGGTGGGCGGAAGGGGATCCGGCCGTGCAGGACCTGCACCCTGGCGGCGTGCTCGCCGGGGTGCGGGTTATGAAGTGCGGGTTGTTACCAGGTGGGTGGGGTGATCACCCAGATCGACGTGGCTGGCTCGTCGCCCGGATTGGCGTACCAGTGCGGGATGTCGCAGGAGTACGTGATGGAGTCGCCCGGGCCGAGGCGGTGCCGGACGCCGTCGAGGAAGACGTCCTTGGTGCCGGACAGGACGAGGCCGAACTCCTCGCCGGTGTGCCGGAAGGGCGTCTTGCTCGTGTCGTGTCCTGGCTCGGTCACGACCCAGATGGCCTCGAGCGCGCCGTTGAGGCTCGGGGTCAGCAACTCGTAGCTCGCGTCGGCCTCGTCGCCCGCCTCGCCGTGAAAGTCGAGGCTGCGCCGCTCGCCGGCCCGTACCACGGGACTGAGCTGCTCGGTCAGCGGGAAGAGCCGGCCGACGGGGACGTCGAGGCCGTGGGCGAGCTGCGCCATGGTCGCGAAGGACGGGTTGCCCTTCCCCCGCTCCACCTGGCTGATCAGGCCGGTGGAGACGCCGCAGCGGCGGCTTAGCTCGTCGAGCGTGAGACCGCGCTGCTTGCGCAGGGCCTTGATCTGCAGGCCGACGGAGGCAACCAGCGCCTCGATGCCCAGGGTTTCGCTCACGCTCTTGGACCTGCCTTCAGTTGACCGAACGAACTCCCCATAGTGAAGACCTTCAGCGAAATGAAGACAACCCCCCGGAGTGAAGAAATTCAGGAAAGTGAAGAGCGGTGGCTTCCGGCCGGGTCCTCGTACACGGCATCCAGCGCCAGGAAGGCGCCCCCGCGGGCGGCGGCGGTGAACCCCAGCGTGGACAGCACCACTTCGCAGCCGCCGGCCTCCGGCGCGATCACCCGGCCGCGGACGACCTCGCGGACGCGCTCCAGCATCAGGTCGCCGATGTGCGTGAAGTAGCCGCCGAGGACCACGACTCGCGGGTTGAGCACGTCCGTCAGCAAGGCGATGCCGAGGCCCAGGTCGTCGGCTACGCGGGCCAGCGCGCGCCGGGTCCGCTCATCGCCGCGCTCCGCACGGCGGTGCAGCAGGGCGAAGCGCTCCTCCAGCGGACGCGTGGCGTCACGGACCTCGTCACCAGGATCGGCCGCCAGCTCCATGATCGCGTCGAGACCGACCATCGCCTCCCAGCAGCCCGCCCGGCCGCACACGCACGGCCGCCGCTCCGGGTCGAGGGGCATGTGGCCGACCTCGCCGGCGAAGTTGGTGGCACCGCGCACCATCCGGCCGGCGCTGATGATGCCCGCGGCGATGCCCCGCTCCCCCGTCAGGCACACCATGTCGTGCACGTCCGGGTCCGCGACCAGGCGGTATTCCGTGAGCGCGGACAGCTTCGCGTCGTTCTCGAGCGCGATCGGGGGCGCGTCACGGCCGAGCCGCGAGCGCAGCCCGTCGACGACGGCGACGTCGCGCCAGCCGATCCCGGGCGCATAACCGGCGACACCCGCCGCCACGTCCACGACGCCCGGCACGGCGAGCGTGATGCCCACGGGCCGTACGCCATCGCGCCCGAGCTCGGCGCCGCAGGCACGGATCGCGTGGGCGGCCAGGTCCAGGACCTCATCCGCGTCCCGCTCGGCGACGGCCACCTCGGTACGGCGCTCGAAGACCGGCTCGCCGCCGAGATCGAGCGCCAGCACCTGTACGTAACTGGTGCTGATCTCCACGCCAATGCCGCAAATGTCCCGCCCGTCGAGCTCGACCAGCGTGCCGGGCCGCCCGACCGACCCCTCCCGCTGCGCCGACCCCTCCCGCAGCAGTCCGAGGCCGACCAACTCGCCGACGAGGCTGGTGACGGTCGGCTTGGGCAGGCCGGTCTCGGCGGCGATACGGGCCCGGGAGCGCGGGCCGCCGCGCAGCAGGCGCAGCACGCTGCCCAGGTTGGTACGCCGCAACGAGCCGCGGTCGCGGGGCTGGTCGGCGTGATCAGTCTTGACACTCACCATAATAGTTCGGATTCTAGTCGAACTAATTCCAAGGAGGCCCGCACGTGCCAGTCCGCTATCACCTGCGCTTTCAGCTCCACCCCGACGACGCCGTCCGGCAGGCCGCGGAACTGGCCAAGTTCTGCCACGACGCCACCATCGGCGAGGTGGTGCTGCTGCTCGCGGCCGAGGAGTTCTACGACGGCCACCCGGCAGGCGCGGCGGAGGACCGGCTGTACGCGACGACCGCCGAGGCCGTCGCGGTGCTGCGGGAGTCGGGCCTGGAGGTGAGCCTCAACCCGTGGGTGACCTCGGGCCACGGCGACCGCGGCCGCCAGGGCCGGCACGGCTTCGCGCCCATGGTCGGCCCCGACGGCTCCACCGCCACCGACCAGGCGTCCTTCGCCTGCCCGCGCTGGCGCTCCTGGGTCACCGCGCACTACGGCCGCTTCGCGCAGCTCGGCTTCCGCGTGCTGTGGCTGGAGGACGACTTCCGCTATCACAATCACGCGCCGCTGACCTGGGGCGGCGGCTTCGAGCCGCTGATGCTGGAGCGGTTCGCGGAGCTGGCGGGCGAGCCGGTCACCCGCGAGCGGCTCGTCGCGGCCATCACCGCGCCGGGGACGCCGCATCCGTGGCGCGCGCTGCTCCAGCAGGTGTGGCGTACGGCCCAGCTGGAGGTCGCCGGGCAGCTCGCGGCGGCGGTCGCGGAGGGCTCCGGCGGCCGCTCCCGGCTCGGGCTGATGAGCTCGCGCCCCGGCACGCACTCCGTCGAGGGCCGCGACTGGACCGCGCTCTTCGAGGCGCTCGCGATCGACGGCGAGGCGTATCACCGGCCGCACTTCGCCGCGTACAGCGATACCCCTGGCCGCACCCTCAGCCGCTCGGTCTGGATGCTCGAGACGCAGCGGGCGCTGCGGCCCGCGTGGGCGCGCAACGAGCCGGAGATCGAGAACTGGACCCACACCTCCTGGTCCAAGTCCGACACCCAGACCTGGTCGGAGATGGCCGCGGCCCAACTGGGCGGCGCGGACGCCCAGTTCCTGAATGTGCTGCCCATGCACTGCGGCCGCGCCGACCGCCACCCCCGCGTCGGGGAGCTGCTGCGCCGGTCGCGGCCGGCGCTCGACTTCCTCGCGGACCTGCCGCCCGCCACCGGCACGCTGGGGGTCGGGCTGCCCGTACGGGAGGATCAGGCCGCCCACGTCCGTACGACCACCGGCAGCCTCGCGGGCCTCGAGGCCGACCCGGGTCCGGCGGCGGACTTCCTGCTGCGGTATGGAGTGCCGGTGACGGCGGGGGACGACGCGCCGGTACGGGTGCTGTTCGGGCAGTTGGCGTGGGCGTACGACGACGAAGAGGTGCGCCGGATGCTCGGCGGCGGGCTGCTGCTGGACGGTGTGGCGGCGCGCATCCTCACCGAGCGCGGGTTCGCGGAGCTGATGGGCGTCAGCGCCACCGCCGTTGAGGGCCGGGGTGCGCTCACGGAGCCGGGTCCGTACGCCGTCGAGCAGGTGCTGCCGGGCATCGGCTTCGACGGCCTCGACGACTACCTGAGCGTCAATGTGCAGCCCGCGCTGGCCCGCTTGCGGCCCGCGGACGGGGCGCGGGTGTGGACTCAGGTGCTCACCGCCGGCCTTGAGCCGTGGGGTGCCGGGCGCTGCGTCTTCACCAACAGCCTCGGCGGCCGCGTCGGCGTGCTCGCCGCGACTGCCCCGGAGCAGCTCCCGTACAGCGACGACGGGCAGGCCGTGCTGCACGCCATGATCCGCTACCTGGAAGGCGACTCCCCCGCCTTCCCGCTGATCACCGGCGGCCCGCACCTCATCCCGCACCTCGCCCGCACGCCGACCGGCTGGCAGCTGGCCGTCGCCAACGGCAGCCCGGACCCGGCGCAGCCGCGCGTCGACCTCCCGTCCGGCGCGGGCGCGGCGCACGCGACGCTGCTGGCCCCGCTGCAGCCGCCGGCCGCCGCCGCGCTCACCGCGGCGGCGGGGGGCATCGCCGCGGACGAGCCGCTCCCCTACCGGGGTTGGCTGGTGATCGAGGGCGCTTAGGCAGCGAAGGCGCCCGCTGCAGCCGCCAGAACCGCCGCCTCCGCGGCCTGCGCCGGGAGGTGCGGGTCCGGGGCGGTGCGCAGGAGCACCAGCTGGTGGTAGAGCGGTGCCGTGGCTGCGATCAGCAGGCTCCGCGCGTCCGGGTGCGGTGCGGGGAGTTCGCCGCGGTCGATGGCGCGCTCTACGAGGAGCTCGCACTGGGCGTAGCGGTCCGCCCAGAGCTGCGTCTGGGCGCGCGCGGCCTGTTCGGAGTGGAAGGAGGCGGCCATCAGGGCGAGGGCGAGCGACGGCCGTACGACCAGGGAGTCCTGGATCTCCTGGTTGAGGGCCGTCAGGTCGCCGCGCAGGGAGCCGGTGTCCGGCGGCTGCCAGTCGGTCTCACCGGCGGCGGTGATGACGTCCACCAGCAGGCCGCCTACGTCGCGCCAGCGCCGGTAGACCGTGGCGCGGTGCACTCCCGCCCGGGTCGCGACAGCCTCGATCGTGAGTCCTTCGTGGCCGCCTTCGGCGAGTTCGGCGCGTACGGCATCGAGGACCTGGGCGCGGATGCGGGCGGTGCGGCCGCCCGGGCGGCGGTCGGCTGGCGGGTCCTGCGGGTCTGTCATCGTGCCATCATCTTAATGCGACACTTGTCGCTCTAGGTTCGTCAGGTCAGGTTTATGAGAGGAACCGCATCCACGATGCCGCCCGTTCCCGCCGATCCCACCGTGCTCCACCCGATGCCCGAGCACCCGCGCGTCGTCCTGCTCAAGCCGCTGGTCAAGTCGCCGCTGATCGAGGTCGGTGACTTCTCGTACTACGACGATCCGGACGCTCCGACCGCCTTCGAGACGCGCAACGTGCTCTACCACTACGGTCCCGAGCGGCTCGTCGTCGGCAAGTACTGCGCGCTGGGGACGGGCACCCGCTTCATCATGAACGGCGCCAACCACCGCATGGACGGCCCGTCCACCTTTCCCTTCCCCACCATGGGCGGCTCCTGGGCCGAGCACTTCGACCTGATCACCGGGCTGCCCGGGCGGGGGGACACGGTTGTCGGCAATGACGTGTGGTTCGGGCACGGCGCCACGGTCATGCCCGGAGTACGCATCGGCCACGGCGCGATCATCGCCGCCGGAGCCGTGGTCACGGGCGATGTGCCCGACTACGGCATCGTTGGCGGCAATCCGGCCCGGCTGATCCGCACCCGATACGACGCGGAGGATGTCACCAGGCTGCTCGCCGTGGCGTGGTGGGACTGGCCAGTGGAGCAGATCATCGAGCACGTACGGACGATCATGTCGGGTACGGTCGCAGAGCTGGAGGCCGCCGCCGCGCAGAGCCCTGACACCGCCTGATACCGCATCCCGGCAACACCACCCGCGCCAGAATCGAGTGATCGCCCATGCCCAGTCGCCCCGCCCACATCGCGATGGTCGGCGTCCCCGCCGTCAGCCACGTCCTCCCCAGCCTCGCGGTCATCCGCGAGCTCGTGGCCCGCGGGCACCGGGTCACCTACGCCAACGACCCGTTCGTGGCCGACCGGATCGAGCCCACCGGCGCGGAGCTGGTGACCTGCACCTCCACGCTGCCCGTCGTGGACAACGCCTGGCCCGCCGATCCCATCGCCGCGAGCAGCCTCTTCCTCGACGACGCCATCCAGGCGCTCCCGCAGCTGCACGCTGCCTACGACGACGACCCGGCCGACCTGTACCTCTACGACATCGGCGCCTACGCCGCGCGCGCCCTCGCCGAGGCGCAGGGCCGTCCGCTCATGCAGCTGTCCCCGACCTTCGTTGCCTGGGACGGCTACGAAGAAGAAGTAGCGGCGCAGCTGCGCAAGCTGCCGGGGGCCGACGCGTACCAGGAGCGATTCGCGCGCTGGCTCGCCGAGTGCGGAGCCACCACCACCGACGTGGATGCCTTCTCCGGACCGCCCGGCCGGGCCCTCGCCCTGATCCCGCGGGCGATGCAGCCGCACGGCGACCGGGTCGACACCGACACGGTGACCTTCGTCGGCCCCTGCTTCGACGCCCGTACGGACGCGGACGGCTGGACCCGCCCGGACGGCGCCGACCGAGTGCTGCTGATCTCACTGGGTTCCGCGTACACCCGGCAGCCGGAGTTCTACCGCCAGTGCCTCGCCGCCTTCGGCAACCTGCCCGGCTGGCACGTCGTACTCCAGATCGGCAGGCACACCGACCCGGACGAACTCGGCGCCATCCCGCCCAACGTCGAAGTGCACTCCTGGGTCCCGCAGCGGGCGATCCTGGAGCAGGCCGACGCCTTCGTCACCCACGCCGGCATGGGCGGCTGCGGCGAAGGCCTCCTCGCCGGCGTCCCCATGATCGCCGTGCCCCAGGGCGCCGAGCAGTTCATGAATGCCGACCGGCTCGTGGAACTCGGCATCGCCCGCCGCGTGGACACCGCCGACGCCACCGCCGAGAGTCTGCGCGCGGCGCTGAACGACCTGGTCACCGACCCGGAACGGATCGAGCGGTCCAAGCAGCTGCAGACCGCCGCCCGGGCCGAGGGCGGCACCCTGCGCGCCGCCGACCTGATCGAGAGGATGCTGGCCCCCGCAACCTGACATTGGCGCCTCCCCCCGTGCCAAGCTGGGGCACCCTGCCCGCCCGCCCCGCACCTGGAGCCCGCCGACATGCCCGAGCCCGCCCGTCTCGCCGCCTTCGCCGTGGCCGCGCTCGCCCTGGTGCTGGTGCCGGGGCCGAACCTCATCTACATCCTCACCCGTAGCGTCGCCCAGGGCCGCCGCGCCGGGCTGTTCTCGGCGCTCGGCGTCGAGACCGGCACGCTGGTGCACGTCAGCGCCGCCGTCGTCGGGGTCTCCGCGGTCATCGCCCACTCCGAGGTGGCCTTCGCCGTGCTGAAGTACACCGGCGCCGGCTATCTGCTCTACCTCGGCATCCGCGCGCTCTTCAGCCGCTCCGCGGCCCTCGCCCCCGGCGAGGCCGAGCCCGTGCCGCTCACCCGGGTCTACTGGGACGCGGTTCTCGTACAGGTGCTCAACCCCAAGGTGATCCTCTTCTTCCTCGCCTTCCTCCCGCAGTTCGTCACCCCGGGCGCGGGCCCGGCCGCCACCCGCAGCCAGCTGCTCGTCCTCGGCCTGACGCTGAGCGCGATCGGCTTCAGCGTCAACTGCCTGGTCACGTACGCGGGCGGCAGCCTCAGCAGCCGGCTCGCGAACCGCCCGAAGGCGCTGCGCCGCCAGCGCTACGCGGTCGGCGGCGTCTACCTGGGGCTCGGGACGTACGCAGCGGTGTGACACCGCCATGGCAATCGCATGACGGAAAACGCCATGGACACGTCTGCCCGCCGGGGAGTACATACCTTCGCGTGTGTGTCCGTGCCCAGCGGACGCACCCGACGAGTTGGAGGATTCGTGCACCGCAGACTCATCGTCCCGGGCTCGGCCGTCGCCGCCCTGGTCATGCTGGCGATCCCGGCATCCGCGGCCGACTTCGAGCCCGGCGCCCCGGGCATCGGCGATCCCTATTACCCGGATTACGGCAATGGCGGCTACGACGTCTCGCACTACGACCTGCGCCTGAAGTACGAGCCCGGCACCGACCGCCTCGACGGCACCGCCACCCTCCTCGCGAAGGCCACCCAGAATCTGTCCCGCTTCAACCTCGACTTCGCGCTCGACGTGAAGGAGATCCTGATCGGCGGCAAGCGCGCCCAGTTCAAGGCCACCGGCGCGCACGAGGTCGAGGTGACCCCGCCCGCGGGGATCGAGAAGGGCAGGTCCTTCACCGTCGTGGTCCGCTACGGCGGCACCCCGAGCAAGGTCGAGGTCTCCGGCTTCACCTCCTGGCTGCGCACCCCGGACGGCGGCGTGGCCGCCAACGAGCCGGAGTCCGCGTGGTGGTGGTTCCCGTCGAACGACCACCCCACCGACAAGGCCACCTACGACGTGAACGTCGCCGTGCCCGACGGCACCCAGGCGATCAGCAACGGCACCCTGCAGTCGGAGCGGTCGCAGGCCGGCTGGACCCGCTTCGCCTGGCGCTCCAACAAGCCGCAGGCGACGTATCTGGCCACCCTCGCGGTCGGAAAGTTCGAGGTCACCAAGGACACCACGGCGAACGGCCTCCCCGTCATCAACGCCTACAGCAAGGACCTCGGCGACAACGAGGGCGCGGCGAAGGCGAGCATCGAGCGCACCGCGGAGGTCACCGAGTACCTGGAGACGGTCTTCGGCCCGTACCCGTACAACTCCCTGGGCGGCTACGTCCCGAACGTCACCACCGGCTACGCGCTGGAGACCCAGACCCGCCCCTTCTACAGCCCGCGGCAGTTCGCGAACGGCTCGAACGTCTCCGTCGTCGTGCACGAGATGGCCCACCAGTGGTACGGCGACAGCGTGTCGGTCAAGGGCTGGAAGGACATCTGGGTCAACGAGGGCTTCGCCCGCTACTCGCAGTGGCTGTGGTCGGAGAAGGAGGGCGAGGGCACGGCGCAGGAGCTGGCGGATTACGTCTACGCCTCGCACCCGGCCGACGACGCCTTCTGGAAGGTCGCGCCGGGCGATCCCGGCCCGGAGAACCAGTTCCACCTCGCCGTCTACGACCGCGGCGCGGCCACCCTGCAGGCGCTGCGCAACGAGATCGGCGACAAGGCCTTCTTCGAGCTGCTGAAGACCTGGCCGAAGGAGCGCGCGCACGGCAACGGCTCGAACGCGGACCTGATCGCGCTGGCGGAGAAGATCTCCGGCAAGGACCTGGACGCGCTGTTCAAGACCTGGCTGTACACCCCGGAGAAGCCCGCGGCCCCGGCGTCCGTCAAGCGGTCCGCGGCGGCGCCGGAGCAGCCCAAGTCGTGGAAGAAGATCGCGGCTACGAACGGCGTGCACTCGCACTAAGAGGCGGCTTTACGGGCCACCGTGTCGCGTACGGCGATGCGGTGGCTGAGCACCGTCGCTGAAGCTGACGCCTCCCCGGCCCCGGGTGCCTTGCCCACACCCGGGGCCGTCGCGTCGACGATGTGCCGGGCGGCGAGGGAGCCCATCTCGTACAAGGGGAGGCTCACCGTCGTCAGTCCCGTGAATTCGGCGATCCGCAGGTCGTCCATGCCCGCCACGGAGATCTCGCGCGGCACGTCGAGGCCGGCCTGGCGCAGGGCGCGGAGCGCGCCGAGGGCGACCTCGTCGTTGGCGCCGAGGACGGCGTCGGGGAGGGGGCGGCGGGCGAGGATGCGCAGCGCGGTGGCGTGGCCCGCGTCGTAGTCGAAGCCGCCGGGGTGGAGGTCGGCCGCGGCCTCCAGTCCGGCCGTACGCATGGCGGCGAGGAAGCCCTCGCGGCGGTGCCGGCTGACGGTCATGCCCTCCGGGCCCTCGATGAAGGCGATGCGGCGGTGGCCGCGGGCGATGAGGTGGTCGGTGATGTCGTGGGCCACGGCGCGGTTGTCGACCGTGAAGGCCGGGCAGCCGAGGTCGCGGGCGGCCAGGGTTACGGACCTGACGCCCTGCTCGCGGGCCCGCTTGACGGCGTCGGTGAGCGCGGCGGCCTGGGGGTCGTCGACGAAGCCGCTGCCGGCGAAGACGACGCCCGCGGCGCGGTAGTCGCGCATGGCCTGGAGGCGGTTGATCTCGGTGGTGGTGCGGCGGTCGACGTTGGAGAGCATGGTGACGTAACCCGCCTTTGTCGCGACGTCGTCCACGCCGCGGGCGATGACTGAGAAGTACGGGTTGTCGATGTCGCTGACCAGCACGCCGATGAGGCGGCTGTGCGGGGAGACCATGGCGCGGGCCAGGGCGCTGGGCGAGTAGTGCAGCCGCTCGGCGGCGGCGATCACCCGGTCGCGGGTGCGCTGCGAGATCGGATGATCGGAGCCGCTCAGCACGCGCGACGCGGTGGACACCGCGACACCGGCCTCGCGGGCGACTTCCACCAGTGAGCTCACGGCCACCTTCCGCGGGAAACGTTTGCCTGCTGCCTGGCTCAACATGGCACAGGTCAGGGCGGCTTCGCAACCGCTCCGACCTCAACTACCCGCCTTTCACGCGGCGTTACACCCTTGACTTACCCGGGGCACCTCCACCTAGCATCCCGGCAAGGCATACGTTTGCCTAACCGCTGACCTCGGCATACCGAGGAAGCAACGAAGGGGGAATCCATGCGCATCCGCAAGCAGCGGCTTATCGTCGGCGCGCTCTTAGGCGCCCTGACAGCCGCCGCCGTGCCGGCCTGCGGCACCGACACGGGCACCCGATCGCTGGCCGACGGGAAGCTCTCCTTCACCGTCGCGGTCACCGAGCGGGACATCACCGCCGTGCCGGTCCTCGCCGCCGCCGACGCCGTCCGCCGCCAGGGCCACGACGTGAAGATCGTCGAACTCGCCGAGCCGGAGCTGGCCATCGAGGGCCTCGCCCAGGGCGACTACGCCATCTCCGCCGAGGCCACCGGACCGGCCCTCAGCGCCATCGAGCAGGGCGCCCCCATCAAGATCATCGCCGACGTAGTCGCCAACCAGTGGGCCGTCTACGGCAAGCCGGGCACCGGCTCCTGCGCCGACCTCCGCGGCCGCCCCTTCGGCATCTTCAGCGAGGGCGCCGTCGCCACCGCCATGTCCAAGGACTGGGTACGCTCCGAATGCCGCGCCGGCGCCACCCCCGACTACCTCACCATCGGCGGCTCCGATGTCCGCGCCCAGGCCCTGGCGGCCGGCGAGATCGACGCCACGCCGCTGGAGATCTCCGACGCGGTCGCCCTCGAGTCGGCGGGCGGCGCCGACCGCATCACCAAGATCGCCGACTTCGCCAAGTCACTCCCGGATGTGCACCCCCAGACGGTGTACGCGAACGCCGACTTCCTCACGCGACACCGCGCGGTCTCCCAGGCGTTCGTCAGGGCGCTGGTCCGCGAGCACGCCCGCATCAATGCTCGCCCGGGCCACCTGGTCGACCTGGTGCACCGCCACCTCCCCGACGAGGACCCCGAGGACGTCCCCCGCATCGCCCGCCGCTACCAGGCCCGCAAGCTCTTCAACGCGGCCGCCCTCACCCCGCACAACGTCCAGCGCACCATCGACTTCTTCGCCCGCGCCGGAGTCGTCGGCGATGACCTGACGGCGAAGGAAGCGGCCGACCTCAGCTTCATCCGGGCGGCGTCATGAAGGCCGCCCGGCTCACCGCGAGGCGGACCGCCGCGACCCCCGCCCGCCTCCCGTACCAGCTCCTCACCTTCGCCCTCTTCGCCGCCACCTGGGAGCTCTACGCCCGCGCCCGCGGCGGCCTCCTCGTCCCCGGCTTCTTCGAGACGGTACGCGCCACCGCCGGCCTGCTCGCGGAGCCCGAGCTCTGGCGGGCGCTCTACGTCAGCAACCAGGCGCTCGCCCTGGGCTTCGCCATCGCGCTCGCCCTGGGCATCCCGCTCGGCATCCTCCTGGGCCGCTTCCGCACGCTGGAGCGCTTCACGGACGTCTACCTCAACATCCTCCTGGTCACGCCGATGGCCGCCATCATCCCGCTGCTGGTCATGTGGACCGGCATCGGCCTCACCTCGCGCACCGCCCTGGTCACCGTCTTCTCGATCGTCATGGTGATCGTGAACAGCCGCGCGGGGGTACGGCAGGTGGACCCCTCGCTGATCGAGATGGCCCGCTCCTTCGGCGCCCGCGAACGCGAGATCTTCACCCGCATCCTCCTGCCCGGCGCCCTCCCTGCCGTCATGACCGGCGTACGCCTCGGCCTCGGCCGCGCGGTCACCGGCATGGTCATCGTCGAGCTGCTGATGATCTCCGACGGCGTCGGCGGCCTGATCCTCGAATACCGCGGCCTGCTCAAGGCCCCGCCCCTCTACGCCACCATCGTGATCATCCTGGCCGAGGCGCTGCTGCTGATCTCCGCCGCCCGCTGGTGCGAACGCCGCCTCACCCGATGGGCCCACACCGCAAGGAGCCCCAAATGATCGAGATCCAAGGCCTGTCCAAGACCTTCACCGACCGCCGCGGCGACACCGTCACCGCCATCGAGGACGCCGGACTCAGCGTCGCCGAGAACGAGTTCCTCACCCTCCTCGGCCCCAGCGGCTGCGGCAAGACCACGCTGCTGAAGTGCATCGCGGGCCTGGTCCCGTACGACTCCGGCACGATCGAGGTCGACGGCCGCCCGGTGCACGGCCCGGGGCCCGACCGGGCGATGGTCTTCCAGAACTTCGCCCTCCTCCCCTGGGCCTCCGTCGTCGACAACGTCGCCTTCGGGCTGCGGATGCGCGGCGTCGCCCGCGCCGAGCGCGAGGAGCGCGCCCGCGAACTGATCACCACCGTGGGCCTCGCGGGCTTCGAGAAGAAGCTCCCCGGCGAGCTGTCGGGCGGCATGCAGCAGCGCGTCGGCATCGCCCGGGCACTGGCCGTAAATCCGCAGGTGCTGCTCATGGACGAGCCGTTCGGCGCCGTGGACGAGCAGACCCGGCGGCTGTTGCAGGAGGAGCTCCTCGCGCTGTGGGAGGAGCAGCGGCCGACGGTCGTCTTCGTCACCCACAGCATGGAGGAGGCGGTGCTGCTCGGCGACCGCGTCGCGCTGATGAGCGCCCGGCCCGGCCGGGTCGCCGAGCTGGTGCCGGTGGACCTGCCGCGCCCGCGCGCCGCCCGCGGCGGGGCCGGGCCTGAGCGGTCGGGGGTGTATGCGGAGCTGACCGCGTATCTGTGGGACCGGCTGCGCGAGATGCACGAGGAGCACCGTCCGGTACGGACCGGGGCCGCGGCATGAGTGCCTTGAGCCGGCTCCCCGCCGCGCCCCTCAGCCTCGCCGCCGGCGCCGCCGCCTGGGAGGCGGTCGGCCGCGCCGCCGACGCGTCCTTCTTCCCGCCGCTGAGCACCGTGCTCGACCGGCTCGGCGAGATGGCGGCCGACGGCGAGCTGCTCGCCAGCGTCCGCGACAGCCTGCTCAACCTCCTCCTCGGCACGGCCATTTCCCTCGTCGCGGGGCTCCTCATCGGCATCGCCATGGGCCGCTCCCGCCGCGTCGAGGCGGCGCTCGGCGTGTACGTATACGCGCTGCTGACCGCCCCGTCGCTCGTCTTCGCGCCCGTCTTCTTCTCGCTCTTCGGCGCGGGCCGCGGCGCGGTGGTGGCGGTGATCGTGATTTACGCCGTGTTCGTCGTGATCGTCAACACCGCCGCGGCTGTCCAGGCCGTGCCCGGCCACCTTGAGGAGATGGCGCGCTCCTACGGCGCCGGGGAAGCGCAGCTGCTGCTCCGCGTCGTCCTGCCCGCCGCCACCCCCATGATCATGGCGGGCGTGCGGCTCGGCGTAGGCCGCGCGGTCACCGGAATGCTCAACGGCGAGATGTTCATCGCCGTGGTCGGCCTCGGCCACATCGTCACCGAGGCCGGCGGCAGCTTCGACAGCGCGAGCGTGCTGGCCGTGCTGCTCATCGTCATCGCGGTCGCCCTGGTGGCCATCGCGCTCGTCCAGGCCGCGGATCGGCGGCTCACCCGCTGGGTGCCGCAGACCGCAAAGGGAGACTGATGAAGGTCGACGCGTACAGCCACATCCTGCCCGCCCCCTACTTCGCCCGGATGCGCGAACTGGCCGCGGGATCCGGCGACCTGAGGCGCTGGCTGGAGCTGGAGGCGCTCCACGATGTGGACGCCAGGCTGCGCATGATGGACGAGTTCGGCGCCGACTATCAGCAGGTGCTTACGCTGTCCTCGCCGCCGATCGAGCTGCTGGCGGGCCCGGCCGACTCCCCCGCCCTCGCCCGCCTCGCCAACGACTCCCTCCGCGACCTCTGCGACCGCTACCCGGACCGCTTCCCCGCCTGGGTCGCCGCGCTCCCCCTCAACAACCCGGACGCGGCCCTGGCCGAACTCGCGTACGCCATCGACGACCTCGGCGCCGGCGGCGTCCAGCTCTTCACCAACGTCGGCGGCAAGCCGCTCGACGACCCGTCCTTCCGCGCCGTCTTCGCCGAGATGGCCCGCCGCGACCTGCCGATCTGGCTGCATCCCACCCGCGGCCCCGGCTTCCCGGACTACGCCACGGAGGACCGGTCGCGGTACGAGATCTGGTGGGCGCTCGGCTGGCCGTACGAGACGAGCGCGGCCATGGCGCGGCTGGTCTTCGCCGGGGTGCTGGAGCGGCACCCGGAACTGAAGATCATCACGCATCACCTGGGCGCGATGATCCCGTATCTGGAGGGCCGGATCGGCCTCGGCTGGAGCGACCAGCTCGGCAGCCGCACCTCGGGCGCGGACCTGGAACGGCTGCGGCAGGAGGCGCTGCCGCGGCCGCTCATCGAGTACTTCCGCCGCTTCTACGCCGACACCGCACTGTCGGGGTCCGCCATCGGCATCCGCTGCGGGCTCGAGTTCTTCGGGGCGGACCGGGTGCTCTTCGGCACCGACTGCCCCTTCGACCCGGAGGGCGGCCCGGCGTACATCCGGGAGACGATCAAGGTGCTGGACGCCCTCGACATAGAGGAGGACGCCCGGGCACGGATCTATTCGGGCAACATCAACCGGCTGCTGCGCGGCAGCGGCGGTGTCAGCGGCAGTGGCAGCGGCAGCGGCAGTGTCAGGAGCGCTTCGACGCCACCGGCTCGCCGATGATCCGCTCGGCGAGCTCCTCGGCGAGGAGGTGCACATTCGGGCGCAGGGCGGCCTCGGCCGCCTCGCGCTCGGCGGCGATCTGGGTGTGGGCGTCGGCGACCATGGCGTCGCGCTCGGTGGTCCCCTCGGCGCGGGCGGCGGCGATCAGGGCGGCGCCCTCCTCGGTCGCCTCCTGGCGGATGCGGTTGGCCTCGTGCCGCGCGTCGGCCATCACGGCCTCGTACTGCGCCCGCACCTCGTCCGCCTCGACCTGCAGCGCCTCCGCCTGCTCGAAGCGGCCGGTCGTGGCGCCCTCGCGCTTCTCGAGCGTCGCGTTGATGCGCGGCAGCAGCCACTTCCCGAGCGCCAGCGCCAGGATCGCGAAGCCCACCAGCCCGATGAGGAGCGACCACACCTCGACCCGCAGCGGGCCGAACTTCTCGGGGCCGAACCAGAGCGCGGCGATGTTCATTCGGCGTCCTTCCCATCCGTTTTGTACGGACAGGGTAGCCGCTCCGTGGCCTGGGTCACGCACCGGGTGTCGCAATGCCGGTGAGACAGCAATACTGTTGAACCATGGCCGCACAGGGAGGACAGCAGGTACAGGCGCCGGGGCTCACGGTCGACGAGCTCGCCGCGCGCGCGGGCGTCACCGTGCGCACGATCCGTTTCTACGGCACCCGCGGCCTGCTCCCGCCGCCCGTGATCGGCCCGCGCCGGGTGGGCCGTTACGGCGATGAGCACCTGGCCAGGCTGGCGCTGATCGAGGAGCTGCAGCACCAGGGCCTGACTCTTGCCGCGATCGAGCGCTATGTCCGCCAGCTCCCCGAGGACCTCAGCCCCGAGGACTTGGCCCTGCACCGCGCCCTGGTGTCGAGCTGGGCGCCCGACGCGCCTGCCGACTTCACCCGGGAGCAGCTGGAGCGCCGGGTGGGCCGCACCTTGACCGGCTCCGACATCGACCGCCTCGAAGCCATGGATGTCCTCCAGCCGCTCGGCGAGGACGGCGACACCTTCCGCGTCGACCCGGCGGTGCTGCACGTGGGCGTGCGCCTGCTGGATGTGCCGATCGGCCTGGAGACGCTGCTGGCGTCGCGCGCGGTGGTGCTCGACCACACCCGGTCGATGGCGCGGGAGCTGACCCGCCTGTTCCGCGACGAGGTCTGGGAGCCGTATCAGGAGGGCGATCCGGACCCGGAGCAGGTCGAGACGATGAAGTCGCTGTCCGCGCACATGCAGCCGATGGTGGTGCAGGCGCTGGTGACGGCCTTCCAGAAGTCGCTGCGGGCGGAGCTGAAGGACTCCTTCCCGCGGGAGGAGTGAGCGGCGGGGTCAGCAAGCACCGGGGCGCGCGTAGACGGTCACGCGCCCGCCCTGCGCCTCCGTGCTCGCGCACACCTCGAAGTGGGCACGCAGCGCGGCCCGCTTGACGCGTTCACCCGCGCCGCGGCTGAGCGAGCTGCCCGCCGGGTCGTGCAGCACCAGGATGCGGCGGGCCGCGAGGATACGGGCCCGGATAGCCTGCGGCGGCAGCTCGGTGCCGTACAGGGAGTGCGACGCGCTCGGGTCTGCGTCCTGGGCCAGGTCGGTGAGGCCGTCGTACGCGGGCGCCTCCGGCCGCATCCATATCCGGCGGCTCGCCGGCGTGAAGAGCACCCCATCGCCCGGCTCCGCGTGCGCGCGCACGGCGGCGGCGATCGAGGCCAGGTCGTCCACCCGCCTCTCCGGCGCGCAGACGTGCTGCCGCACCGGCCCCACGAGGACGACCGCCGCGACCACCCCGGCCACGGCCGCGTACCACCGGACCGGCCCGCGCCGCCGCCAGAGCGCCTGCGCCGCGGCACCCAGCAGCAGCGCCAATGCGGAGTAGGAGTAGAGCACATACCGCTCCACATAGAGCGGCTTGACCGCCGACAGCAGGAGCAGCGCCGCCTTCGGCACGAGCAGCAGCGGCAACGCCACCGGCGCGACCGGCCGCCCAGCGACGGCGGCACAGCCGAGGCCGAGCCCCGCGACCGCGGCGAGGCCCATGTAGGTCCCCGCTCCCGGGCCGCCGATCCAGTCCACCAGCTTCGCCTGCCCGATGCTGATCACCGCCAGCGGCGCGAGGCCTGCACCCACGCAGCCGGCCGCGACGCCCCAGGCGCGCAGGACGCCGCGCCGCACCCGGGCGGCGAGCAGCCCGACCCCGTGAGCCAGTACGGCCAGCACGGCGAACTCATGCAGCAGGCACACGCCGAGCGCGACGGCGGCGTATGCCGCCCAGGCGCCGGTCCGCCGCGCCTCGACCGCCCGCAGGAGCAGCAGCGTCGCCCACACCACCCCGGCGCACACCAGGGCGTACGACCGACCCTCCTGCGCATACCTCTGCACGTCCGGCAGCAGCGGGAAGACCATCCCGGCCGCGAGCCCCGCACCCGGACCCGCCAGCCGCCGCCCCAGCAGGGCCACCCCTGCCGCGGCGGCCGCGGTCGCCAGGACGGACGGCATCCGCAGCGCCACGACACCGTCGCCGAACGCCGCGAACACCCCGTGCATCAGCACGTAGTACAGCCCGTGCACGACGTCGTAGTCCGCCACAGTGCGCAGCAGCCCGGGCAGGCTCCGATGGGCCATCTCGTACGTGGCTGCCTCGTCCCGCCACATCCCGCCCTGCCTGCGCAGGCCCCACAGCCCGAGGGCAAGGGCCAGCGCGACCGGGAGCAGGACGACGACGGCGAGCGGGGGCCGTGTGGCGGCGGGCGCGCCGCGGCGGGTGGCGGCGGGCCGGGGTGCGATCGTGCGCGGCCGCTCGGCGACGGGCATGGCTGGCCTCCGGTTTTCGGCATGGGTCGGGTAGGGAAGCGGCCGTTGATCGGCTCGAGAGAGATGCGGAGTGGTGAGGGAGGAGTGGGAAGTGAGCGGAGAGGAGTGAGGAGGGCGGAGCCTTGCCGCGGACCCGCGGCTACCTCACGGCGCCGGAGTCACCAGCCGCGCCTCGTACGCGAAGACCGCCGCCTGCGTGCGGTCGCGGAGGCCGAGCTTCTCCAGGACCTTGCCGACATGGGTCTTGACAGTCGATTCGGCGACGACGAGCCCTGCGGCGATCTCGCCGTTGGAGAGCCCGCGGGCGATGAGCCGCAGCACCTCCGTCTCGCGGTCGGTCAGCTCGCCCACCCGGGTGCGGGGCGACAGCGCGTCGTCCACGTCGGCGGCGCCCGAGCGCGCGAAGGTCCGCAGCAGGCGCTTGGTGACGGTCGGCGCCAGCAGCGCCTCGCCGGCGGCGACGATCCGTACGCCGTCGGCGAGCTGCTGGGCGGAGGCGTCCTTGAGGAGGAAGCCGGACGCGCCTGCGCGCAGCGCCTGGTAGACGTACTCGTCCTGGTCGAAGGTGGTCAGCACCAGGACGCGGGCGTCCGAGTCGGCGGCGATGATCCGGCGGGTGGCTTCCAGGCCGTTGAGCTTCGGCATCCGGATGTCCATGAGGACGACATCGGGCCGCAGCTCCTTCACCTGCAGCACCGCCTGCGCGCCGTCGCTCGCCTCGCCCACTACCTCGATGTCCGGCTGCGCGCCGAGCAGGACGGAGAAGCCCTCGCGGACCATCGCCTGGTCGTCGACGATCAGCACCCTGATGTAGCTCACGCGGGCTCCTCGGCTGCCTGCGCCGCGGGCGCGGCCGGCGCCGCGGGCGCGGGCAGGAAGGCGACGACCTCATAGCCGCCGTCATCCGTCTCCCCGGACGTCAGCTCGCCGTCCAGCATCGCCACCCGCTCGCGCATCCCGGTGAGCCCGTGCCCGAGGCCGCCGGTCGCCACGGCCTCGGCTCCCGGCACCTCATCGGCGATCACGGGCCCGTTGACGATGCGAACGCCCAGGCCGACCGGCACATACGCAAGCTCCACCCGGGCGTCAGCCCCGGATGCGTGCCGCAGGACATTGCTGAGCGCCTCCTGGATGATCCGGAACGCCGACAGCTCGACCCCCTGCGGCAGTTCCCTGCGCGCCCCGGTCACCACCTTCTCCACCGGCAGGCCGGCCTCCCGCACGTTGGCGAGGAGCCCGTCGAGCGCGTCGAGGGTCGGCTGCGGCGCTTCGGGGGCGTCGTACGTCTCGTAGTCACCGACGCGGATGACGCCGAGGACGCGGCGCAGCTCGGCGAGGGCGGCGACGGCGTTCTCCCTGATGGTGGCGAAGGACTTCACCAGCTCGGGCGGCGGATCCGTTACCCGGTACGGGGCGGCCTCCGCCTGGATGGCGACGACGGACATGTGGTGCGCGACGACGTCGTGCAGCTCGCGGGCGATGGTGGTGCGCTCTTCGAGGACGGTGCGCTTGCCGCGCTCGATGACGGTGAGCTCGTCCTTGGCGACGACCTCGCGCAGCGCGGCGAGCCAGCCGCTCATGGCGACCGCGAGGATGAGCGCCAAGCCGGACCAGGCGGCGAAGACGAACACGTTGTTCACCGACAAGTAGTCGTCACGCGGGTGGTACAGCTCCACCGCCGCCCAGCCCGCGACCACCGTGATCAGCCACATCGCCGCGGCAACGACCGGACGGCTGCGCAGCACCACCATGACCATCACCAGGAGATGCGACGCGAAGGTCGTCTCCGCGAACGGCCACGGATCGGACGCCAGCGCCGCCGCCGCCGTGAAGGTGCCGATGAGCGACAGCCACCAGGCCGCTATCGGGCGCAGCATGGTGAGGATCAGCGGCATCGCAGCCGCCAGCCCGAGCAGCAGGCTCGGCCCCGGCCGCGACGCGTACGAATAGCCCTCACTCACGAACGCCGTGGATCCGTACAGCTGCCAGCTGAACACGAAGAGCACTCCCGCGCAGCCCACCAGCACCGCATGCGGCAGCCAGCGCAGCACATTCCGCACCCGCTCGGGCAGCACCGCGAGCCCGCCGCGGTCCGTCCGCAGCGGCGGCAGCGGCCGCGCCGCGGCGGCATTGCCGATCAGCTCCCGCCGCAGGGTGTGCAGCTCCTGGGTCAGCTTTCCCGTGGTCTCGTTCACGCCAGGAACCGTATGTCCGCCGCCCCCACCTGCACGTCCCCCTGCGTAGGGATATCTCCGTCTCCCCCTCAGGTACTACATGTCCGACGCTTTGCCGGGCATCCATAACTGTGGTCGAAGTGACAAGGGTTGGCGAATGTTTCACCCGGTCCAGCTAACTGATCGGAGGCCCTCTTGCAGGCGCGCAGCATCGGTTGTCATGCTCCTGAGAAGTGTCCGAATAGCGACGAACGGGGGGACTGAGATGCGCCTTCGCAAGCGCGCCGTCGCCGCACTGCCCGCACTCCTGGTCTGCGCGGGCCTGTCCGTGCCGGGCTCCAGCGCCTCGGCCGAACCCGCCCAGAACGCAGGGAAGTTCAGCCTGGCAGGCGTCTCCTGGCCCAGCGCCCAGCAGCCCGCGGGCGCCGTGCAGTTACGGACCCGCGCCGCCGGAACCGGCGCCTGGTCACCGTGGCACACGCTCGACGTGACCCCGCGGCAGACCGAGTCGGGGGCCCGTACGACCACCGAGCCAAGGTGGACGGGACCGGCCGTCAGCGCCCAGGCGAGAGTCGTACGGGCCGACGGCTCCAGCACCCCACTGCCGCGCGGGGCGCGGATCGAGAAGGTGCGGGATCAGCCCGCCGAGGCGGCGCCCCAGCTGCTCGCGGGCAAGGGCGTCATCAAGACCCGCAAGCAATGGGGAGCCAATGAGTCGTGGCGCGGCGACCCCCCGGAGTACGGCAGCCGCGTCAAGGCGGTGCTCGTGCACCACACCGTCGACAGCAACAGCTACTCCTGCTCGGACGCCCCATCGATCATCCGCGCCATCTACCGCTACCACGTGAAGACCAACGGCTGGAACGACATCGGCTACAACTTCCTGGTGGACCGCTGCGGCCGGATCTACGAGGGCCGCTACGGCGGCGGCTCCAAGCCGGTGGTCGGCGCGCACTCCATGGGCTTCAACAACAACACCAGCGGCGTCGCCGTCATCGGCGACTACCGCAGCAAGGCCGTCCCGTCGAAGGTGACCGCGATCCTCGCCCGCTTCGCCCGCTGGAAGCTGAAGATCGCGGGCTACAACGCCGGCCAGAAGGTCACCCTGGAGGCCGGGGTCAGCAACGGAAAGTACGACAAGGGCGACAAGGTCCGCGTCAGCCGCGTCGCCGCCCACCGCAATGTCTTCGCCACCTCGTGCCCGGGCGCCAAGCTGTACGCCAAGCTCGGCGCGATCCGCCGGGCCGCGGACTGACGGATGGTCCGCTGCGGAGCGTCACCTATGTGCTAGCTTGGGCCGCGTTGCAGCTTTGGTACCACATGGGATTTATGAGTGCGCCTGACGGTATGTAGCCATCGGGCGCACTTCTGTTTTCCCGGCGAGGAGATTGTTATGGCATCGGGAACCGTGAAGTGGTTCAACTCGGAAAAGGGCTTCGGCTTCATCGAGCAGGACGGCGGCGGCGCCGACGTCTTCGCTCACTACTCGAACATCGCAGCTCAGGGCTTCCGTGAGCTGCAGGAGGGGCAGAAGGTGTCCTTCGACGTCGTGCAGGGCCAGAAGGGTCTGCAGGCGGAGAACATCGTCCAGGCCTGACATCGCGGCGTCCTTCTCGCTCCCAGGGTCCATACTGGGGGCAATGAAGAAATCATCCGCGTCCCGTCGCCACCTGCCCAGCAGCCCTTTCGCGGCCCCCGTCGAACCGGTCGTGAAGGAGTTCGCCGTCGGCGACCGGGTCATGCATGACGAATACGGCCTCGGCAGGGTGGTCAGCGTCGAGGCTGGGCTTGCGCTGCTCGTCGACTTCGGCTCGCAGCAGGCACGGATCGTCAGCCCGTATTCCCGTATGGACAAGCTCTGAGCGCGGTGGCCAGTCCCCCGGCGGGACTGGCCACCCACTCAGGACCTTGACTCAGTCCGTGAAGGTCTCCCCCTTCTCCGCCTTCGCCACCAGCAGCGCCGGCGGCTCGAACCGCTCTCCGTACGCGGCGGCCAGCTCGCGCGCCCGCGCCACGAAGCCGGGCAGCCCGCCGGCGTAGCCGTTGACGTACTGCAGCACGCCCCCGGTCCACGCCGGGAAGCCGATGCCGAAGATGGAGCCGATGTTGGCGTCCGCGATGGACGTCAGCACGCCCTCCTCCAGCAGCCGGACGGTGTCCAGCGCCTCGGAGAACAGCATCCGCTCCTGCATGTCCCGCATCGGCATCGAGGCGCTCGGCGTCCCGAAGTGCTCGCGCAGCCCCGGCCACAGCCCGGCCCGCTTGCCGTTCTCGTCGTAGTCGTAGAAGCCCGCGCCGCCGGAGCGCCCGGGGCGCTCGAACTCGTCCACCATCCGGTCGATGACCGCCTCCGCCGGATGCACCGCCCAGGTGCCGCCCTCGGCCTCGACGGCCTTGCGGGTCTCGTTGCGGATCTTCCGCGGCAGCGTCAGCGTCAGCTCGTCCATGAGCGACAGCACCTTCGCCGGGTAGCCGGCCTGGGCCGCGGCCTGCTCGACGGACGCGGGCTCGACGCCCTCGCCGACCATGGCGACGCCCTCGTTGATGAAGTGGCCGATGACCCGCGAGGTGAAGAAGCCGCGGGAGTCGTTCACCACGATCGGCGTCTTGCTGATCTGCCGGACCAGGTCGAAGGCGCGGGCGATGGCCTCGTCGCCGGTCCGCTCGCCCTTGATGATCTCCACCAGGGGCATCTTGTCGACCGGCGAGAAGAAGTGCAGCCCGATGAAGTCCTGCTGCCGCTGCACGCCCTCGGAGAGCAGGGTGATGGGCAGCGTGGAGGTGTTGGAGCACAGCAGGGCGTCGGGGGCGATGACGTCCTCGATCTCCTGGAAGACCTTGTGCTTCAGCGCCGGGTCCTCGAAGACCGCCTCGATGACGGCGTCGCAGCCGGCCGCGTCGGCCGGGTCGGCGGTCGGCGTGATCCGGGCGAGCAGCGCGTCGGCCTTCTCCTGGGTCGTACGGCCCTTGGCGACGGCCTTGGCGCACAGCTTCTCGGAGTAGGCCTTGCCCTTGGCGGCCGCCTCGGCGGAGACGTCCTTCAGTACGACCTCGATGCCGGCGCGGGCGCAGGAGTAGGCGATGCCCGCGCCCATCATCCCGGCGCCGAGGACGACGGCCTTGCGGACCTTGCGCTCCTCGAAGCCCTGCGGGCGGGAGCGGCCGGCGTTGACGGCGTTCAGGTCGAAGAAGAACGCCTGGATCATGTTCTTGGAGATCTGGCCGGTGACCAGCTCGGTGAAGTAGCGCGCCTCGATGACCTGGGCCGTCTCGAAGTCGACCTGGGAGCCCTCGACGGCGGCCGCGAGGATGTTGCGCGGGGCCGGGAAGGGGGCGCCGGAGGTCTGCTTCTTCAGATTCGCCGGGAAGGCGGGCAGGTTCGCGGCGAACTTCGGGTTCGCCGGGGTGCCGCCCGGGATCCGGTAGCCGGGCACGTCCCAGGGCTGCGCGGACTCCGGGTGCGCGTCAATGAAGGCGACGGCCTTGGTACGCAGCTCGTCGGCGTCCGCGGCCAGCTCGTGGATCAGGCCGTTCTCCAGCGCCCGCTTCGGGTTGTACTGGGTGCCCTGCAGCAGCACCTTCAGCAGCGCGTCGGTGATGCCCAGGAGGCGGACCGTACGGGTGACGCCGCCGCCCGCCGGGAGCAGGCCGAGGGTGACCTCGGGCAAGCCGATCTTGTAGCCGGAGGCGTCGAGGGCGACACGGTGGTGCGAGGCCAGCGCGATCTCGTAACCACCGCCGAGCGCCGCGCCATTGATGGCGGCGACGACCGGCTTCCCGAGGGTCTCGATCTTCCGCAGCGCGCGCTTGACGCGCATGCCGGTCTCGAAGACGGCCGCGGCGTCCTCGGGGCGGGCCTGGACCATGTCCTTGAGGTCGCCGCCGGCGAAGAAGGTCTTCTTGGCGGAGGCGTAGACGATGCCGCGGACCGAGTCCTTCTCCTCCTCCAGGCGGTTCGCGGTGGCCTCGATGGAGGCGATGAAGTCGGCGTTCATGGTGTTCGCCGACTGGTTGGGGTCGTCCAGGACGAGGGTGACGATGCCGGTGTCGTCCTGCTCCCAGCGGATGGTGTTGGTGTGGCTCATGCTGCTGCTGGCTCCGTAATGAGAGGTGGACGAGGGTCAGAGGCGCTCGATGACGGTGGCGATGCCCATGCCGCCGCCCACGCACAGCGTGGCCAGGCCGTAGCGCTTGTCCTGGCGCTCCAGCTCGTCGATGAGGGTGCCGAGGATCATGGCGCCGGTGGCGCCGAGGGGGTGGCCCATGGCGATGGCGCCGCCGTTGACGTTGATCTTCTCCATGGGGATGTCGAGGTCGCGGGCGAAGCGCAGCACGACGGCGGCGAAGGCCTCGTTGATCTCGACCAGGTCGATGTCGTCGATCGACAGCCCGGCTTTCGACAGCGCCTTACGGGACGCCGGGGCCGGGCCGGTCAGCATGATCGTCGGTTCCGAGCCGGAGACCGCCGCGCCGATGATCCGGGCGCGCGGGGTCAGCCCGTAGCGCTCGCCGACCGCGCCGCTGCCGATGGCGACGAGGGCCGCGCCGTCCACGATGCCGGAGGAGTTGCCCGCGTGGTGGACGTGGTCGATCTGCTCCACCCAGTGGTACTTCTGCAGCGCCACCGCGTCGAAGCCGCCCAGGTCGCCGATGTCCTTGAAGGACGGCTTGAGCTTGGCCAGCGAGTCGGCGGTGGTGCCGGGGCGCATGTGCTCGTCGTGGTCGAGGACGGTGAGCCCGCTGCGGTCCTTGACCGGCACCACCGAGCGCTCGAAGCGGCCGTCCTTCCAGGCCTCGGCCGCGCGCTCCTGGGACAGCGCGGCGTACTCGTCGACGTCCCGGCGGGAGAAGCCCTCCATGGTCGCGATGAGGTCGGCGCCGATGCCCTGCGGGACGAAGCCGGTCTCGTAGTTGGTCATCGGGTCGGCGAACCAGGCGCCGCCGTCGGAGCCCATCGCGACCCGCGACATGGATTCGACGCCGCCGGCGAGGATCAGGTCCTCCCAGCCGGACCGGACCTTCGCCGCCGCCATGTTGACCGCTTCGAGCCCGGAGGCGCAGAAGCGGTTCTCCTGTACGCCGGCGACCGTATCCGGCAGTCCGGCGGCCATGGCGGCGATACGGGCGATGTCGGAGCCCTGGTCGCCGACCGGGCCGACGACGCCCAGCACGATGTCGTCCACCGCTGCCGGGTCGAGGTCCGGGAAGCGGCGGCGGACCTCGTGGATGAGGCCGACGACCAGGTCGATGGGCTTGGTGCCGTGCAGGGCTCCGTTCGCCTTGCCGCGGCCGCGGGGGGTGCGGATGGCGTCGTATACGAACGCTTCGGTGCTCACGGTGTTTTTGCCAGCCTCTCAGGAGAGCAGGGAGCGGCCGATGATCTCTTTCATGATCTCGGTGGTGCCGCCGTAGATGGTCTGGATGCGGCTGTCGGTGAAGGCCCGCGCCACGGGGAATTCGGTCATGTAGCCATAGCCGCCGTGCAGTTGCAGGCAGCGGTCGGCGACGCGCTTCTGGAGCTCGGTGGCCCACCACTTCGCCATGGAGGCGTGCACGGCGTCGAGCGCGCCTTCATTGTGCTCCTCGATGCAGCGGTCGATGAAGGCGCGGGTGACGGCGCACTCGGTCGCCATTTCGGCGATCTCGAAGCGGATGTGCTGGAACTTCGCGATCGGCCGGCCGAAGGCCTCGCGCTCCTTGACGTACGTCTTGGTGATCTCCACCAGGTTCTCCGCCGTGGCGATCGCGGCGACCGCGATGCACATCCGCTCCTGGGCGAGGTTCGTCATCAGGTGGATGAACGCGCCGTCCAGCTCGCCGAGCAGGTTCTCCTTGGGGACCTTGACGTCGTTGAAGAACAGCTCGGCCGTGTCCTGCGCGTGCTGCCCGATCTTCTCGAGGTTACGGCCGCGCTCGAAGCCCTCCATGCCACGCTCGACGACGAGGAGGCTGAGGCCCTTCGCGCCGCCCTCGGGGGTCGTCTTCGCGACGACGATGACGAGGTCGGCGAGGATGCCGTTGGAGATGAAGGTCTTGGCGCCGTTGACCACCCAGTGGTCGCCGGCGTCGGTGGCGGTGGTCCTGATGCCCTGGAGGTCGGAGCCGGCGCCGGGCTCGGTCATGGCGATGGCGGTGATCAGCTCGCCGCTGCAGAAGCCGGGGAGCCAGCGGCGCTTCTGCTCATCGGTGCCGAGGTTGTAGAGGTACGGCCCGATGACGTCGTTGTGCAGCCCGACTGCGAGGCCGGGCGCGCCGGCGCGGGTGAACTCCTCGGCGAGTGCCACGGCGTACCGGAAGTCCGGCTCGCCGCCGCCCCCGTACTCCTCGGGCACGGCGATGCCGAGCAGCCCCTGCTTGCCGGCGGCTCGCCAGGCGTCGCGGGAGACGATGCCGTCCTGGTTCCACTGCTCGTAGTGGGGGGCGACCTCGCGCTCGAGGAAGGTGCGGACCGTGTCGCGGAACGCGTCGTGTTCGGGGGTGAAGAGAGTCCTCTTCACAGCTGCTCCTCCTTGTTCAGCGCCGGTACGTCCCAGTCCGCCGCGACTTCGGCGGCGTGTGCGCCCGGCTGGGCGGGTGGGCGGCGGACCGCGCCGGGGGTGGCCGAGAACCTGGGGGCCGGGGCGGGCTGGGTGAGGCCGCCGTCCTCGGTGAAGGTGCCACGGGCGGCCAGGTGGGGGTGGGCGGGGGCCTCCCGCAGGGAGAGGACCGGGGCGACGCAGGCGTCCGAGCCGGCGAAGACCGCCGTCCACTCCTCCCGGGTGCGCTCCTTGAAGCGCGCCGCGACGCGCTCGCGCAGCTCGCCCCAGCGGGCGAAGTCGCGCTGTTCCGGGGGGTCTTCGCCCAGGTCGAGGAGGCGTACGAACTCGGCGAAGAACTGCCGCTCCAGCGCGCCGACCGCCATATAGCCGCCGTCGGCCGTCTCGTACACGCCGTAGAAGGGCGCACCCCCGTCGAGGAGGTTCGCCCCGCGCCGGTCCTGCCAGCCGCCCGCCGCGACCATCCCGTGGATCATCGCGGTGAGGTGCGCGGTGCCGTCCACGATCGCGGCGTCGACGACCTGCCCCTCCCCCGCGGTACGGGCGTGCTGCAGGGCGGCGAGGATGCCGACCACCAGGTAGAGGGAGCCGCCCGCGTAGTCGCCGACGATGTTGGCGGGGACCGAAGGCGGGCCTTCGGGCGGGCCGATCATGCCGAGGGCGCCGGTGATGGCGATGTAGCCGATGTCGTGGCCTGCGGTGCTGGCGAGCGGGCCGTCCTGGCCCCAGCCGGTCATCCGGCCGTAGACGAGGCGGGGGTTACGGGCCAGGCAGTCGTCCGGCCCGACACCGAGGCGCTCGGCGACCCCCGGCCGGTAGCCCTCGATGAGGACGTCGGCGCGCTCGACGAGGTCGAGCACCGCGGCCGCGCCCTCCGCGTCCTTGAGGTCCACGATCACCGACCGCTTGTTGCGGTTGGTGATGTCGAAGTCGGGGTTGATCGCCAGCCCGGTGCCGCCGGGCCGGTCCACCCGTACGACATCGGCTCCGAGGTCCGCGAGCAGCATCGTGGCGAACGGGCCGGGCCCGATGCCCGCGAGCTCGACGACGCGAATGCCGTGCAACGGACCGCCGTTCACCGTGCTCTCCATCGAGCCCCCTTGAGTGTGACACCAACTGTGTAACACCAATGATGGTAAGAACACGTTCCACTTCGCACAAGGGGCGCAAGCCGACCGGCCTAGTCGCGTCTGCCGGCAATCATGTTTCCGCGGGGCAGTTGGGGGCACGCTCGCACTGGCCGTGTTCAACGTTGTACACGGCGGATGGCGACCTGAATGGAGGCCCGCGTTGAGCGGCAGGAACCCTGGCGACCACGACATACGCAGGCGCACGATGCTCACCGGGATCACCGGTGTCACCGGTGCGCTGGCACTGGGCACACCGGCCCGGGCGACGCAGAGCGAGCCGGACCCGCCGGTCAACATCCTCTTCGCGATCGCGGACGACTGGGGCTACCCGGACGCCGGCGCGTACGGCTCCCGCGCCGCGAGGACGCCCACCTTCGACCGGCTCGCCCGCGAAGGCGCGCTGTTCACGCGCGCCTTCACCGCGGCCCCCTCCTGCACTGCGTCACGGAACGCGATCCTCACCGGCCAGGCGCCACACCGCCTCGGGGCGGGGGCGAATCTCTGGTCCGAGCTCCCGGCCACATTCGATGTCTATCCGACGCTCCTCGGGCAGGCGGGATACCGTGTCGGCCGGATGCGCAAGGGCTATGGCCCCGGCCCGTTCCCGCAGTGGCCGCACGACCCGGCGGGCCCGGGCTTCACGTCGTTCGCCGAGTTCCTGCAGGGGCAGCAGGACCGGACGCCGTTCTGCTTCTGGCTCGGCTCCTCCGATCCGCACCGGCCGTACGACCCCGAGTTCGGCAAGCAGTCCGGCATCGACCCGGCCGACGTGGACATCCCGCCGTACCTCCCGGACACGCCCGAGATCCGGGACGACGCCGTCAACTACCTGGCCGAAGTGCAGCGCTTCGACCGCGAGATCGGCGATGCCCTGCGGCTCCTGGAAGAGCGCGGGCTCGCCGAGAACACGATCGTGGTGATGACCGGCGACCACGGCTGGCCCTGGCCCCGGGCCAAGACCAACACGTACGACGCCGGCTCCCACGTGCCGCTCGCGGTCCGCTGGCCGGGCCGGGTCGCCCCCGGCACGGTGGTCGACCGCCTGACGGTGCTGAGCGATCTCGCCCCCACCTTCCTCGACGCCGCCGGGCTGCCCGTGCCCGGGGCGATGACCGGTCAGTCGCTGCTGCCGGCCCTCTCGGGCAGGGCCGCCCCGCGCGAGTTCGTCGTCATCGAGCGCGAGCGGCACTCCTACGCCCGGGAGGGGAACCTCGCGTACCCGGTCCGCGCGCTGCGGTCGGACCGGTGGCTGTACATCCGCAACTTCTTCCCGGAACGCTGGCCCGCCGGCGACCCGGAGCCGCCCGCGCCCGACCGGGGGGCCTTCGCCGATATCGACGCGGGACCCACCAAGACGCAGTTCCTCGAGAACCGGGACGAGCCGGGATTCTCCTGGGCGTTTCAGCTGGCCGCCGGCAAGCGGCCGGAGGAGGAGCTCTACGACCTCGACGCCGACCCGCACAGCCTGAAGAACCTCGCGGACGATCCGCGCCGGGCCGCGGTGAAGGCCCGGCTCCGCGGGCAGCTGCGGAGCTGGATGATCCGGACCCGCGATCCGCGTGCCAAAGACCCACGGACCGATTTCTGGGACAAGGTCGAATACTTCGGCTGACGCCCTGTCCTGGCCCCGCCCCAACTCCCCGTCCTGGCGCTACGCTCCGCGCCGCTCGGCCACCGCCCGCGCCACCTCCGCGTCCACCAGGTCGTGGTTGAGCGCGAAGGCCGCCGCCGCGCCCTTGCCCGCGGCCGAGATGACCAGGGCGCGGGGGTCGCCGGCGTTGCCGACCGCCCAGATGCCCGGGACGCTGGTGCGCCCGGCGTCGTCGGTGGCCACGAAGCCGGCCGGGGTGCGGTCGCAGCCGAGGCCGTCCAGGACGCCGTCGTTGGGCACCATCCGCGGGAAGACGAAGGCCACCTCGCACGGCACCACGCGGCCGTCCGCCAGCTCCACGCCGCGCAGGCGGTCGGCCGCGGTCGCCACGCCCTTGATCGCACCGGCCGGGGCGATGCGTACGCCACGGGCCGCAAGCCGATCCCGGTCGTCGTCGGCGAGCGGCAGCTCGCCGGGGACGTACACGACATCGTCGGACCACTGCCGCACCAGCAGCGCCTGACTGACGGAGACCGGGTGCGTGCCGAGCACCGCGAAGGCCCGGTCGCGGACCTCGTAGCCGTGGCAGTACGGGCAGTGCAGCACGTCCCGGCCCCAGCGCTCCCGCAGGCCCGGTATCTCCGGCAGCTCGTCGCGCAGCCCGGTCGCCATGACCACGTGCCGGGCGTGCAGCACGGGGCCGCCGGCCAGGCGGACGGTGAAGCCATCGTCGGCGCCCGCGACCTCGTCGGCCTTCCCCGCGACCAAGTCGACCCCGTATCCGGCCACTTCGGCCCGCCCCACCTCGAGCAGCGCGGCCGGCGACATGCCATCGCGGGAGAGGAAGCCCTGCATGTGCGCGGCGGGGGCATTGCGCGGCTCCCCGGCGTCGATCACCGCCACCTTGCGGCGGGCCCGGCCGAGCACCAGGGCGGTGCTGAGGCCCGCGGCCCCGCCGCCGATGATCACGGCGTCGTACGAATCCTGCGGGGCCTCGCGCCCGTTGTCCTGTGCATCGCTCACGGCGATCACCTCCGGGACTCACTCTGCGGGGAGGCGGCCGAGTCGGACCAATAACGTTGCCGTTTCCGGGACGACCTGCGCCGGGCACGGTGAATGGCCCAGCAAGACAGCAAGGGAGTGGCCCAACTGTCTGGGCCGGATGCGGACTAGCCTCGCTGTCATGCGGATCTTCCTCGCCGGCGCCACCGGCGCCATCGGACAGCAGCTCATCCCCCAGCTCCGCGCCGCGGGACACGAGGTCACCGGCACCTCGCGCACCCCCGCGGGCCTGGCCCGGATACGCGCCCAGGGCGCTGCCGCGGTCCAGGCCGACGCTCTCGACGCCGCACGCCTTCGCGCCGCCGTCGCCGAGGCGGCACCGGACGCCGTCATCCACCAGCTCACCGACCTCGCCTCCGCCGACGGCGCGGCCAACGGCCGGCTCCGCCGCGAGGGCACCCGTAATCTCGTCGCGGCCGCCCGGGCCGCGGGCGTCTCGCGGATCGTCGCCCAGTCCGTCTCCTGGGCCTACGCACCGGGCGAGAACCCGGCCGCCGAAACCGTCGCGCTCGACACCGCAGCCCCGGCCCCGCGCGCCGCCATGGTCGGCGCCATCCAGGCGCTGGAGGAGACGGCCGCGGAGCTGGAGACGGCAGTGATACTGCGCTACGGCATCCTCTACGGCCCCGGCACCTGGTACGCGCCGGGCGGCGCGGTCGCCGCCGCCCTCGCGGGCGAGCCGGGCGCCCCCTTCCTCGGCAGCCCCCGCGCCGACGACGCCGTCAGCTCCTTCGTGCACGTGACGGACGCGGCAGCCGCCGCCGTCGCCGCGCTGACCTGGCCATCGGGCCCGGTCAACGTGGTCGACGACGAACCGGCCCCCGGCCGCGACTGGCTCCCCGTACTGGCGAAGGCCCTGGACGCCCCCGCCCCGGACCCGGCGCCCGGCCGCGAGGGCTGGCAGCGCGGCGCCGACGGCACCCTGGCCCACGAGCGCGGCTGGCGCCCGGCCTACCCGACCTGGCGCACGGGCTTTGCGGCGCAGCTCCAAGCCGAACAGCTCTAAGCCGACCGCTCGTCCAATTCCGCAATCAGCTTCTTGGGCGCGATCGCCCGATAGCTCTCCCCGACCCACTCCGCCAGCAGCTCCGCCCCCGGCGCCCCCTCCGGCGCCAACGGGATGCTCACCCACCCCGCCTTGCCGAGGCCATACCCCGCGGGCTCCGCGTCCGGCGCGCTCAGCGCATGCTCATGGACCTCCGGGTCCTTGAGCTTCACGGTCAGGCCAGGCGGATAGCTGCCGTCGTCGACGCCGAGGAAGACGAAGACCTTCTTGTTCACCTTGATGACCGACTCGCCCCACGGGAATTCCTCGTACGCCCCCGGCAGTCCGAGGGCGTACGAGCGGACCTGCTCCCGCACGGCAAGCGCGGCGCTTTCCTTACGCTTCGCCATGCGTCGCAGCGTACTTGCGGCCACTGACAGCGGCCGCCGCACGCGGCGCGGGATCCTCCATGAGCTGGTCGTCCGGGGTGTCCGGGTCGATCAGCCGGTTCAGGCGGCGCGGCACGTCGAAGCCGACGAGCAGGATGACCACCAGGGTCAGCGAGAAGGCCAGCACCGCCAGCGCGCGGCCCAGCGACATCCCGCCCGCCAGGTGCGCGCCGAGCACCGGCGCCACCGCGCCGCCGAGCGCGCCCACGTTGTAGACGAAGCCCAGCGAGGCCGCGCGCTTGGCGACCGGGAAGTGTCCGGCGATGTACTTCGGCAGGATGCCTGAAATGCCCTGGCTCAGCGCCAGCATGCAGAACAGCAGCACGCCGAGGCCGAACATGCTGTCCTTCATCGCGAACACCGGGAAGATGAAGGCGAGCGAGGCCAGCAGCGTGACGGCGTACGCCTTCCGCGTCCCGAGCCAGTCGCCGACGAAGCCGGCCAGGCAGGAGCCGAGCATCGTGCCGAAGCCCGCGTAGTACATGACGTCGGTGACCTGGTCGGGGCTGTAGCCGAGCTCGGTCTTCAGATACGTCGGCAGCAGCGCCTGTATCGGCCAGCTGTACAGGAAGGCCGCGAAGACCGTGACCATCAGCGTCACGTACAGCACCCACGCCTTCCGGCCGCCGAGCTGCGCCGCGAAGGCGATCAGGCACCCCGCCGTCAGCAGCGCGAGCGGCAGCACCGCCCCGGTTCCGTACGGCGTGAAGATGAGGAAGAGCGCCACCGACGCCGCCGCCGCGAGCACCGTGTTCACCACGGCCTTGCGCCGCTCGTCGAACAGCGGCCGGAAAGGGTTCGGCCGCTCCTGCTCCTCCCCCGTACCGCCGCCGCCGACCTGCTCCGCCCAGTCCTCCGCCTCCGGCAGCACCCGCCGCAGCCACAGCGCGGCCGCGATCGGCAGGATGCCGATGAAGAACATCCAGCGCCAGCCGAGGTTCGGCACCACCCACTTGTAGACCTCGGCGGCCAGCACCGAGCCGAAGGCGAAGCCGGAGATCAGGAAGCCGGAGGCGCGGTTGCGCATCCGCTTCGGCCAGGACTCCAGGACGTACGTGGCCGAGGCGCTGTACTCCCCCGCCATGCCCGCGCCGATCAGCAGCCTCGCCGCGAAGAGGCTCAGGTAGTTCCAGGCGAGCCCGGAGGCGAAGGTGCCTACGGAGAACAGCACGATGGACGTGACCATCGCCATCTTCCGCCCGTACCGGTCGCCCATCGCGCCCAGCAGCGCGCCGCCGATCCAGCGGGTGATGAACGCCGCCGAGACCAGGCTCGCCGCCTCCACGGTGCTCAGCCCGAACTCGTCCGAGATCTCGGTGAGCACCAGCGTGATCAGCACGAAGTCGAAGCCGTCGAGGACGTATCCGATCCAGGACGCCGCCATCGCCTTCCACTGCTGCCGGCTCAGCTGCCGGTACCAGCGGACGTTCTGCACCGCCCCCGCCGCGCTCACAGCAGGCCGGCCTTCTCGAGCAGGCCGCGGATGTCCTTCACGTGCTCGTCGGAGAGCGGCAGCTGCGGGGCGGCGGTCGCCGGGGAGGCGATGACGCCGCGGAGGTGCAGCGCGGCCTTGAAGGCGCCGAGGGCGGAGGCGCTGCGGCTCATGGAGCCGTCGGCGTCGCCGAAGTCGGTGATCGCGAAGAGGGCGGCGAGGCGGTCCTGCGCGGCGGCGGCCTCGGCCCACTTGCCGTCGCGGCACAGCCCGTACAGCTCCACACAGCCCGCCGGGTCGACATTGCCGAGGCCCGGCACCACGCCGTGCGCGCCGGCGAGCAGCGCGCCGTCCACGACCATCTCGGCGCCGGTGAGCACCGAGAAGCGCTCCAGCAGGCCGCGCTCGCGCAGCCGCACCATGAGCCGGCGCAGCGAGGCGTCGTCGCCGCTGGAGTCCTTGAGCCCGGCGAGGGTGCCGTCCGCGGCGAGGGCGAGGACGGTGTCGCGGGAGAGCTTGGAGTGGACCGAGACCGGGATGTCGTACGCGAAGAGCGGCAGGTCCACGGCGGCGCGGATGCGGCGGAAGTGGTTCGCGATCTCGGCCGGGTGGGTCAGCGTGTAGAAGGGCGCGGTGGCGACGAGCGCGTCGGCGCCGGCCTCCCGCGCCATCCGGGCCTGGTCGATCACCCGCGCCGTCGTCATGTCGATCACACCGGCGAGCACCGGCACCCGCCCGTCGGCCGCGGCCACGGCGGCCTCCAGGGCGGTACGGCGCTGCGCGTCGCTCAGGTACGCGGTCTCGCCGCTGGAGCCGAGCAGGAACAGGCCGTCCACGCCGGCGCCGACGAGGTGCTCGGCGAGGGAGCGCATCGACTCCGTGTCCACCTCGCCCTCGGCGGTCAGCGGGGTGCAGAGGGGCGGCACGACGCCCGTGAAGGGGGCGGGGAACGACATTGGTCTCTCCTGAGAAAACGATCGGACATTGGACGTCCCATGTCCGATTCAGAATCTCTCCTACGGACCGCATCGACGTCAAGGGCCCAGCGCCCTAAGCTGCGGCAATGGCCAGCACAGCCCGCTCATACGACCTTGTCCTGTTCGGCGCCACCGGCTTCGCCGGGCGCCTTACCGCGGAGTATCTCGCCGCCTACTCCCCAGAGGACTTCCGCTGGGCGGTGGCAGGACGCAGCCGCACCAAGCTCGAAAAGCTCCGCGCCGAGCTCGCCAAGCCGGACCTGCCCCTCCTCGAAGCGGACGCCGCCGATCCCGCCGCGCTGCGCACCCTCGCCGCCGACACCCGCGTGCTCGCGACGACGGTCGGCCCGTACCTGAAGTACGGCGAGCCGCTCGTCGCCGCCTGCGCCGCCGAGGGCACGGACTATCTCGACCTGTGCGGCGAGCCGGAGTTCGTCGACCGGATGTATCTGCAGCACGACGCCGCCGCCCGCGAGTCGGGCGCCCGGCTGATCCACGCGGCGGGCTTCGACTCGGTGCCGCACGACCTCGGCGCGTACTTCACCGTCAAGCAGCTCCCGGAGCGGGTGCCGCTGACGGTGGACGGTTTCGTACGGGCCGGGGGCATGATCTCCGGCGGCACCCTCGCCTCGGCGATGAACGCCATGTCCCGCCCCGGCGCCATGGCCCGCACCGCCCGCGAACGCCGCCACGCCGAGCCCCGCCCCGCCGGCGGCCGCCGGGTCCGCGCACCCCTGGGCGTCCCGCGCCGCGCCGCCGACGTGCACGCCTGGGCGGTGCCGCTGCCCTTCATCGACGCCCAGATCGTGGCCCGCTCCGCCGCGGCCCTGGACCGCTACGGGCCCGACTTCCGCTACCGCCACTCCGCCGCGATCAAGCACCTCCCGATCGCGGCCGGCGGCATCGCGGGCTTCGCCGCCTTCACGGCGGCCGCGCAGCTGTCCCCGGTCCGCCGCTTTCTCTCCTCCAGGCTGGCGCCCGGCACCGGGCCTTCGCCGGAGAAGCGCGCCCGCAGCTGGTTCAAGGTCCGCTTCGTCGGCGAGGGCGGCGGCCGCAAGGTCATCACCGAGGTCGCGGGCGGCGACCCGGGGTACGGCGAGACGGCGAAGATCCTCGCGGAGTCGGCGCTGTGCCTGGCGTACGACAAGCTGCCGGAGACCGCCGGCCAGGTCACGACGGCGGCGGCGATGGGCGATGCGCTGATCGAGCGCCTCACCGCGAAGGGCATCACCTTCCGGGTGGTGCACGCCTCGCCGTGAGCCCGGCCGACGCGGGCCAGTGAGCCGCCTCAGCCGGGAAGCTGCTGCCGGTACTGGGCCAGCGCCGGGGCGGTCTTCGTCGCCAGGAACTCCGTGATCCGGTACTCGCACACCCCGGCCGTCACGAACGGGTCGGTGGCGGCGAGCGCCTCCGCCTCCGCGCGGTCCTTGGCCGCGGCGATGATGATGCCGCCGTCGCGGGGCTGCTTGCGGCCGGAGGCGAGGGCGATGCCGTCCTCGTAGAGTCGCTCCAGCCACGTGACGTGGTCGGCGAGGGCGGCGTCGACCTTGTCGACGGGGGCGGTGTAGGTGAGCTCCATAACGAACATGGAGCTCACCTTAAAGCCCCTGGTCATCACCCCAGCCGGGCCACCCGCCCCTTCTCCCCGGCCGCCCAGCACCCGCGGTCCTGCGCGCAGTCGACCGTGTCGAACGAGCCGTCGTCGAAGGCGTGCCACGTGCGCCCCGCGTCGACCGTGATGTCCGTGCCGGTCGGGCCGACCGCCAGGGCCATCGTGCGGGTGCGCGGCAGCCACGCGACGCCCGAGCGGTACGCGGGTGGCGGCTCCGCGGCGGCCGTCCAGTTCGCGCCCGCGTCTCTCGTACGGGCCGCGGCCTGCGGGGACGCCTGGTCCGGGCGGTAGTCGCCGCCGACCGCGAGGCCGTGGCCCGCGTCGCGGAAGGCGAGCGCGAAGACGCCGCGGGCCGGGTCGCCGGCCGGGATGGACGTCTCCGTCACCGACCACGTACGGCCCCGGTCCGCGGTGTGGAAGACCCGCCCGACCTTGCCGCCGCCGGTGGCGAACCAGGCGTCCCGGGCGCCGGACGCGACCAGGCACTGCCCGCTCGCCGCGAAGCCCGCCTCGCCCTCCAGCGCGGGCGGCATGCCGTCGGACGGCAGCACCCGCCACGAGCGGCCGCCGTCGTCGGTGGCCAGGATGCGATACTTGCCGTCGACCGGGTCGCTCATCGCCAGCCCGTGCCGGCCGCCCGCGAAGAAGTCGAGGCAGTCGTAGAAGGCCTTGGGGTCGTCGTTACGGAACGTCTCCCGCCACGACTCCCCGCCATTGTCGGTCCGGTACACCCGCGAGTCGCCGCCCTCGCCGATCGACAGCGCCACCGCCCGCCGGGCGTCAAAGGCCTCGATGTCGCGGAACTCCAGCTCGCCCGTCCCCGGCGGCCCCACGCTGCGCCAACTGCCGCCGCCGTCGGTGGTGCGCAGCACCGTCCCGCCGGATCCGGAGGCCCACGCCACGTCGCGGCTCACCGCGGACAGGCCGCGCAGCCGGGCGTCGCTGCCGGTGTCCTTCAGCTGCCAGCCGGGGAGCGAGGCCGACGGCGCCGCGGCCTGGGCCGGGGTGATGGGCCCGGTCGCGAGCGCCGCTGCCAGCAGACCAAGTGCGGTCCGCCGCAGGAGAGTTCGGTGGGGTGTCATGAGCAGGGAAACTAGCAGGGGCGAAGGCCGCTGAGGAGACCCATTCCTTGATCAGACTCTGGCCTGTTCCGCCCGCCCCGCCCGCTGCACGCGCTCCGCCGCGCACGCCGACGGCAGCGCCGGATGCCGCCCCAGCAGCACCACGCCAGCGACGATCGCCGCAAGCCCTGCCGCCTGCCAGGCCAGCGCCCCCGGATCCATCCGCACCCGGTCGCCGAGGAATCCGACCCCGCAAGCGATCCCGGCAAGCGGCTGCGCCGCCGTCAGCGCGGGCAGCGACATCCGCAGCGGCGCCATCTCGAAGGCGCTCTGCACCAGCACCAGCGCGGTGACCCCGATTCCGACGATGGCGTACGGCTGCCAGTGCACGAGCAGCACCGCGACGCCGTGTTCCGCGGCGAGTTGGCCGGAGGTGCGGGTCAGGGCGTCCTGCAGCCCGTAGAGCAGCCCGGCCGCCAGGGACAGCACCGCCGCCTCCACCGTGGGCCGCGATCGCTTGGCCGCCGCGACCAGCACCACGGCGAGGCCGACCACGACCCCGACCACCGTCCAGTGCCGCAGCGCACCGGCGTGCGGGCCGCCGCCGGACGGCTGCCCGGCGACGATGAACGCCGTCACCCCCAGCGCCAGCAGCGCCGCCCCCGACCAGCCGTGCCACCCGAGCCGCTGCCCGCCGAGCCGCCGGGAGACGGCCAGCGCGAAAAGCAGGTTGGTCGCGGTCAGCGGCTCGACCAGGGAGATCTCGCCGTGCGCGAGCGCGAGGGCGCTGAGGACCATGCCCGTCACCATCAGCGCGATGCCCAGCCGCCACTGCGGCATCCGCATCAGGTCGAGCAGCAGACGGAAGGAGAGGAAATCGGCGAGCGGCGCACGCTGCGCGGCGCGCTGCTGGAGCACGAAACCGGCCCCCAGGCAGCCCGCGGCACCCACCGCTAAGAGGATGACGGCCACGCCCATAAACATACCGGCGCCCTGGCGCCCCTGATGCCCGCTCTTAGCCCGGATCGGGGGCGGGGCCCAGCCTCAGCCGGAGGAAAGCGGGGCGGTAGAGGGCGACGTTGCGGTTGACGTTGGTAGAGACGGCGGACGCGGAGGCGTCCAGCCAGTTGACGTCGTAGCTGAGGAGCAGCCGCCCGCCCTTGCTCAGCTCGGGGTGGACCTGCGGGTTGTAGACGGCGGCGCCGTCGCGGGGCGCGGTGTCACGGGGCAGCGGGGCCTCGATCGAGCGGGTGGGGCCGTGCCAGGGGCCGGTGGCCGAGCACGACCAATAGGACGTGATGTGGCTGAGGCCCTTCCGGCCGCCGTCGCCCGCGTCCATGGTGAACAGCACCCAGGTACCGTCCTGCCGTACGACGCTGAAGGCGCTGCCCACGCCGCGCTTGCCGCGGTCGCCGAGCACGGGCGCGGCCTTGGCCGGGTCCGTACGCCATGCGTCGCCGTCCCAGTAGCGCCAGGCGCCGCGGTCGGCGAGCCGGCCGGCGGGTACGCGGGCGACGTAGGCGCTGGAGGTGCCCTTCTCCGCCTGGGCGTTGCGGCCGTCGCTGCCGCCGAAGACGTACGTGTGGCCGCCGTGCGTCACGCTCCCGGCCCCGTACAGGACCCGCTTGTCCGGGTTCTTGACCCCGGACTGGTCGCTGACCTGCTCGACCGACTGGACGCGGAGGTCGGGGAGGGAGAGCGTGGCCACCTCGGTGCCGAGGGGCACGCCGTAGATCCAGGGCGCCTGCGCCTGCTGCCGCTTCCAGAGCAGCACGCGGACGACCTTCTTGTCGGCGCCCGGCCGCTCCGGCTCCACGACGGCCTGCACCGGCCAGCGCCACTGGGTGACGGGGGCGCTGGGGTCGGGGAAGAGCGGGGTGGGGGTGCCGCCCGGACCCTGGCCGAGGATGGTGCGCTCCAGGCGTCCGTCCGCCGACATCACCATGGCGGCGTTGCGCACCCACGAGGGCGTACGGCCGAGGGAGGTGTCGCGCCACGGATAAAGCTGACCCTGCTGGTTCGGCGGCCGCTTGACCGTGTCGAGATACGGATCGGAGGCAAGCCACAGCGTCCGCCCGTCGGGCAGCCGCACCGAATGATTGCCGTCGCCCCCGGTCCAGTCGTCGGCGCGCCCGGTGTCGTCCCCGTACCGGACGAACTCCTCGGTCATCCCCCGGTCCTTCGCCCACCGCGAGATCTGGAGGGGTCTGCAGGCCTGACCCTCGCCGTCGTCGTCCTCGTCGCGGTCGGCGTACACGATGACCGCGGCGGCGAGCAGCACGAGCAGCACGACGCCCATGCCCGTCCGCCGGGCGCCGTCGGGCCGTTGACCATTGCTCATCGCCCGCACGGTAGTTGGTTGGCGGGGATGTTCCCACCCACCCGCCCTATCGCTCCGCGCGGGAGGCGTGGTGGCGCGGCTGCCGGGCGGCGTGGGCGACGGGCTAGGGTCGAGCACATGAGCATCGTGGTGTACGAGGTTGGTGAGGCCGACGACGAGGTCGTACGCGCCGTGCGGCGGCTCCTCCCCCAGCTGTCCAGCGCGACCCCGCCGGATGCCCCCGCCCTGGCGGAGATGCTCGGCCACGACTCGAGCACGCTCTTCCTCGCGCGGTCCGGGCAGGACATCCTCGGCATGCTCACCCTCGTCACCTTCCCCCTCGCCACCGGCCTCCGCGCCCGTATCGAGGACGTCGTCGTGGACGAGGCCGCCCGCGGCAAAGGCGTCGGCGCCGAGCTCACCCGCGCCGCCCTCCGGGCCGCCGCCGCGGCAGGCGCCCGCACCGTCGATCTCACCTCCCGCCCCGACCGCGAGTCCGCCAACCGCCTCTACCGGCGGCTCGGCTTCGAGGCTCGTGACTCCGTCGTCTACCGGCACCTGCCGAAGGCGGACTGACCATGGCTGCCGACCGTCCCCTGGCCGTCTTCGACCTCGACGGCACGCTCACCGACACCCGCCACCGCCTGCATTACGTCGAGTCCACCCCCAAGGACTGGAGCGCTTTCTTCCGCGCCGCCGGTGAGGATCCGCCGCTGGCGCAGGGGGTGGCCCTGGCGCTGGAGCTGGGCAAGGAGTGCGAGATCGGGTACGTGACCGGGCGGCCCGAGTATCTGCGGAAGACCACGCTGGCCTGGCTCGCCGAGCACGGCCTGCCCGAGGGGCCCCTGTGGATGCGGCGCGCCAACGACCGCCGCCCCGCCCGCGTGACCAAGCCGCAGCTCCTGCGCGGCCTCGCCGCCGAGCGCCAGGTGGCCGCCGTCGTGGACGACGACGAGCAGGTCTGCGCAGCGTACGAAGCCGCCGGCTTCCGGGTCGTACGGGCGGACTGGATGCCCGCCGCGGAGGCGCTGCACGAGGCGCAGGAGGATGAGGGGCGGACCTGAGGCCCGCGTTCCGGATGCGCGGATTCGTGCAAACTTCTTCCGGCGGGGCGGCATTGCCGGTGGGGTGAGCGCATGCGGAAAACCAACCGGCCGAGCATCGCCATCCTGATCGCCGCCATCGTTGTGGGCTCGCTCTGCGCGGGCGCCCCAGGTGCGCGCGCCCACAAAGCCGCCGACACCTTCGACCTCGATACGGTCACCATCCCGGAGATGCAGGCCCGCAGGTCCGCGGGGAAGCTGACCTCCGCCCAGCTCACCAGCGCCTACCTGCGCCGGATCAAGGCCATCGACCCGAAACTCAACTCCGTACTGCAGCAGAACCCGTCCGCCCTCCGCCAGGCCGCCGCCAGCGACGCCCGGCAGCGCCGCGGCCACCTCCGCGGCCCGCTCGACGGCATCCCGGTCCTGCTCAAGGACAACATCGACACCCGCGACCTCCCGACGACGGCCGGCTCCCTCGCCCTCGCCGGCACCCCGCCCGCCGACGACGCCGCCCTCGTCACCCGGCTCCGCGACGCCGGCGCCGTCATCCTCGGCAAGGCCAACCTCTCCGAGTGGGCCAACTTCCGCGCCGCGAAGCCCACCTCGGGCTGGTCGGCCGTGGGCGGCCAGACCAACAACCCGTACGTGCTGGACCGCAACCCGTGCGGCTCCTCCTCCGGCTCCGCCGCCGCGCTCGCCGCCTCGCTGACGCAGGTCGCGATCGGCACCGAGACGGACGGGTCCGTGGTGTGCCCGGCGGGGATGACGGGCGTGGTCGGGCATAAGCCGAGCCTGGGGCTGGTCAGCCAGGACGGGGTCGTACCCATCTCGGCGGAGCAGGACACCGCCGGTCCGATGGCCCGGAATGTGACCGATGCCGCCCTGACCTTCGGGGTCATCAGCGGCACCGACACCGCCGCGGCCGCGCACGGCGGCCTGCGCGGCAAGCGCATCGGCCTGTGGCGGCTGCCCTCCCTCGGCAAGGACGTCGACGCCCTGATGTCCCGTACGGCGAAGAAGCTGCGCGCCGCCGGGGCGACCGTCGTCGAGGTGGAGATGCCGTATCAGAAGCGGCTCGGGGAGCTGGAGTTCCCGGCGCTGCTCAGCGAGTTCCACCGGGACATCGACGCCTATCTCGCGACCCGCAAGGGGCCCCGTGATCTGGCCGGGCTGGTCGAGTTCAACCGGACCCATCCGGAGGAGCAGACCTGCTTCGCGGGCCAGGAGCTCTTCGAGCAGGCGCTCGCCGCCCCGCCCACCACGGATCCCGGGTACCGGGCGATGCGCGCCGAACTGAACGACCTCTCCCGCCGCTCCATCGACGAGACGATGGCCGCCCACGACCTCGACGCCATCGCCTCACCCACGAACCCGCCCGCCTGGACCACGGACTGCGAGCGCGGCGACAACGATGTGATCCCGTCCTCGACCCCGGCGGCAGTCGCCGGCTACCCCTCCCTCTCCGTGCCCGCCGGCTTCGTGGGCGAGCTGCCCGTAGGCGTGCTCCTGATGGCGGGCGACCGGCAGGACGCGAGCCTGCTCTCGCTCGGCGCCGCGGTCGAGCAGCGGCTGCACGCCTGGCGCGCTCCCCGCTACCTCCCATCGATCGGTGGCGACACCACCCGGTAACCTCCCGGCATGTCGTCTCTCGGGCCCACCTTCCGCCGCCTCACGACCCAGCGGCTCACCCCCCGCCAGGCCCGCCGGGTACGGGCGATAACCGCGGCCGCGGCCATGGTCATCGTGGCCGCGGCCATGGCCGTGCAACTCAACGCCTCGCCCTCCCTGGTGACCCTCGCCCTGTACGGGTGCGCGCTGACGTTCTCCGGCACCGCGATCATGCTGAGCCACCTGGGCCGTACCCGGGTCGCGATGGCGGTGGTGGCGGGCGCGGTCGCGCTCGTGGCCGCGGTGGATCCGCTGCTGCGCTGACCATCTGCAGGCGCCGTTGGGGAACTGTCGTTCCCATTGCCTCGTCAAGAGAGTAGGCGGACAGGCGGCGGAGGGTGGGGTTCGGTGGCACGAAGATGGGTGGCGGCGGCCGGGACGGTGGCCATAGCGCTCGCGGCGGTGGCGGTTTTCACGTACGTGAGCGACCATCGCCCGCTGCGGGCCGACAGCCGCGATCAGCCGGCCCCCTCCCATTCCGGCGGCTCCCCCACCCCGACCCAGCAGGCCAAGCCGGCCCGACCGGGACCGGTGCTGGCGGTGAAGATAGACAATGCCGCGGCCGCCCGCCCGCAGACGGGCATCGACCAGGCCGACGTCCTCTACGTCGAGCGCGTCGAAGCCGGCATCACCCGCTTCTGCGCCGTCTTCTCCTCGCACCTCCCCGACGCGATCGGCCCGGTGCGCAGCGCCCGCGAGACGGACCTCGACCTCCTGCGCCAGTACGAGAATCCGGTGCTCGCCTACTCCGGCGCCCAGGGCAAGCTCAAGCCGTACATCCGCAAGGCCCCCCTCCGCCCGATGCCCCCGGAGAAGCTCTCCGGCTATTTCCGCGGCGGCAACCGCCCCGCCCCGCACAACCTCTACCTCCGCACCGCCGACGCACTGAAGGAAGCCCCCGAGATAGGCACCCCCCAGGACCTCGGCTTCGACCGCGGCCCGGCCCCGGCGGGCGGCAAGGCGACGCCTTCCCGTACGGTCCGCTTCCCGGCCGCGCGCTACGCCTTCGACTGGAAGTCCGGCGGCTGGCAGGTCTCGATGGACGGCACCCCGTCCTCGACGGCGGCCGGCAAGCGCCTCGCCCCGCCGAATGTGGTGATCCAGGAGGTCGACATCCGCAAGGGCGGCTTCGGCGACCGCTGGGGCAACAACTCCCCGTACACGGAGACCGTCGGCGAGGGCGACGCGACGGTGCTGCGCGACGGCAAGGCGTATCCGGTGCGCTGGGAGCGGCCGGAGGCGGACGCGATCACGAAGTACGAGACGGCCGACGGCAAGCCGATGCGCTTCGCGGAGGGCCAGGTCTGGGTGGTCTACGTCTAGAGCCTGTCTGACAAATGATCACCTGGCCGCTTCACGAAGCCAGAGGATCAGGGAGGCGAGGACGACTCCCGCGCGGTAGCGGTCCGCGAGCTTGTCGAACCTGGTTGCGATCGCGCGGAACTGCTTGAGGCGGGCGAAGCATCGTTCGACCACGTTGCGGTCGCGGTAGCTCTCCGTGTCGAAGATGGGTGGCCGACCACCGCGGCGCCCCCGGCGTCGGCGGTTGGCCACCTGGTCGCGGCGCTCGGGGATCGTGGCGGCGATGCCCCGGCGCCGCAGTAGGTGACGGATTGCCCTGCTGGAGTAGGCCTTGTCACCCAGCACACGGTCCGGTGTCGTGCGCGGGCGGCCCGTGCCGGCACGCGGGGTGCGGATCCCGTCGAAGACGTCGGCGAACGCGGTGGCGTCGTTGGCGTTACCGGGTGTGAGCACGATCGACAGCGGCAGGCCCCGGCCGTCGACGGCCAGGTGGACCTTGGTGGTCAATCCGCCCCGGGACCGGCCGAGGGCCTGGCACGCCTGCGAGCGGCCCGGATCTTCCACTTCGTCCCCGTCCGCGTCCCCCTTTTACGGGCGCTTGCAGCGTGCTGGTGGGCCCTGCTGACCGTGGAGTCGACGGCAACGGTCCACTCCACCCGGCCCACCGCGTCGTCACGGACCTGGACGTGCTTCAGCAGCTTCGCCCACGTGCCATCGCCGTCCCAGCGGGCGAACCGCTCGTAGACGGTCTGCCACGGCCCGTACCGCTCGGGTAGGTCGCGCCAAGGAGCCCCGGTCCGCAGCCGCCACAGCACCCCGTTGACCACCTGCCGGTGATCACGCCACGGACGGCCGCGTCCATTCACCTGCGGCAACAGGGGCTCTATATGCCCCCACGCCGCATCCGTCAACTCACCTCGACCTGCCACAAGATCAATTATCAGACCGGCTATAGAGTCCCTCCCGTGGCGAATCATCAGGACGAGACCAGGGCGGCCTACGACGGAGTCGTCGAGCTGTACGCATCACTGTTCGCAGACCGGCTGGAGACACAGCCGTTCGCCCGGGCCATGATCGGCACCTTCGCCGAACTGGTGCGCGCTACGGGCAACCTGCGGGCAGCGGACGTCGGGTGCGGGCCCGGACATCTGACGGCCATGCTGCACGAACTGGGCCTGAATGCCTTGGGACTCGATCTCTCCCCCGGCATGGTCGACCACGCCCAGCGGGCCCATCCGGCGCTGCACTTCCAGGAGGCACGGATGGAATCCCTGCCGATCGAGGACGGCGCGCTCGGTGGCGTACTGGCCCACTACTCGATGATCCACACCCCTCCGGAGGAGCTGCCGGAGCTGCTCGCCGAGCAGGGACGCGTCCTGGCGCCGGATGGCCTGCTCCTGGTTTCCACGATCCGGCCTCCGAACGGGGCTTTCTCGACGCCCACTGCTTACCCGCCGCTCGTAGGTCCTGCCCGGCAATACCTGCCAGATGTCGGCGCACCTCCGGACTGCCAGCTCGGCGGACGCGCGCTGATCCGACGGGAATTGTCAGACACCGCCTAGACGGGGTCGACTAACGCCCTTCTGTGGCGTGCGAGTCGTGGCAGAGTCGACCCAGGCTCCTCAATGAACAAGGCAGTGGCCTCGGGCCTCACACGAAGGAGGTGTAGCCGGTGCACGACCAGCTCCTCGGAGGCCGCTACCGGTTGGTGCGACAGCTCGGCGAGGGCGGGATGGGCCAAGTCTGGGAGGGGCAGGACGAGTCGCTGGGCCGGCCCGTCGCGGTCAAGGTGATCTCCCTGCTCGCCGGTGGCGGCAACCGCGGCGACGAGATGCGCGCCAGGTTCCTTCGCGAGGCCCGTATCACCGCCCGTCTGCAGCACCCCAACATCGTGACCGTCCACGACCATGGCGAGACCGGAACAGCGGAAAGCAGAGTCCCGTTCCTGGTCATGGAGCTGCTCCAGGGCGAGGGGCTCGACGCGAAACTCCGACGCGGTGCCGCCGCGCTGCCAGACGCTGCCCGATGGGGCGCGCAGATCTGCGACGCGCTCGCTGACGCGCACGGCGCCGGAGTCACGCACAGAGACATCAAACCGTCCAACGTCCTCATCACGCCGTCCGGCAACGTAAAGGTGCTCGACTTCGGAATCGCTCGGGCGGCCGACCCCTCCGCGACCGCAGGCCACCTCACCCAGACCGGCTTCATCGTGGGCACACCGCCGTACATGGCGCCCGAACAGGCACGCGGCGCCCCGGAACCGCGAAGCGACCTGTATGCGCTCGGCTGCCTCATCTTCGAGATGCTTACGGGCCGGCTGCCGTTCCAGGCCCCCGACACCGTGGGCTACCTCACCGCACACCTCACCCAGGAACCCCCCGCCCCCAGCTCCGTGTCCGCGGGCATCTCCTCCGCCTGGGACGACCTCGTGCTGACCTTGCTGCACAAAGACCCCGACCAGCGCTACCCGAACGCCACCGCCCTCGCCCAGGCGCTGCGACAACTCGATCGCACCCACATTCCCGAGGTATCACTCCAGAGCACCGCGGCGCAGCCGCCGCCACCGCGCACGCTCCCCATGGACAGAACACGGCAGCAATCCCGCCCTGACGAGCCCTTCACCTTGTCATGGACTGGAGAAGAGCCGCTGGACGCCTACACATCGTGGAAAGGCAACCGTGGCCTGACCATCGGGTACACGATCGCGTTCGCCATACTACTGATCGGTTTCCTCATCATGCTTGTGCTGGCACCCGGCGACCCGTTCAGGGCCGACCACGGGGAAAGCAACTGGTGGGTCGGCACGATGAGCGGATTCGCAATACTCGGGGCGTACTGCCTCATTGGACTTGCAGGGGTCGGCTGGCTCGGGCTGAGTACGGGAAACTCCCCCTGGTCCCTGCAGATCGGGCCACCGGGTATCAGAACCATCAAGGGTACCGACAGGCGGGAGTACGAGTGGAGCCAGGTGCAGACGTTCTCCACCGAAGAGGTCTTGGGAGAGGGTGGTGATCGAGCTGCCGGCGGACTCCACATCAAGTTCATGGAGGGTGACGACGGCAATGCTTCATCGAAGTCCCATCCGCCGGGATGGCCGTTCTTCTCAGGTGTACCCAAGCGCAACGGAATGGTGCCCGTCTGCGTCCTGGGACCGATGACGAACCAGCAGCAAACCGCACTGCGCGAAGCCCTCGCCCGATACGGGCAGGGCAAGGCCGACCCCTGGGGTGAATGAACATCCGCGAGGCAACCGACTTCGGAAGCCGGCATCACGGGCGTGAACGCCCAGAGCTCCTCTCAGCAGCAGGCTGAAGCACCGCGACCCCGCGGACCTTCCCCGCCGCCAGGTCGTCGAGGGCGGTGTCGGCGTGGTCGAAGGGGTACGGGGTGACGGTGGCGCGGATGCCGTGTTCGGCTGCCGCGTGGAGGAAGGCGCGGCCGTCGGCGCGGGTGTTGGCGGTGACGCTGCGGAGGGTGCGTTCGCGGAAGAGGTGGCGGTCGTAGTCGAGGGCGGGGATCTCGGTGACGTGGATGCCGGCGACGCTGAGGGTGCCGCCGGCGTCGAGGGCTTCGAGGGCGACGGGGACGAGGGCGCCGGCGGGGGCGAAGAGGAGGGCGGCGTCGAGGGAGCCGGCGGGGGCGCTCGCGGGTGGGCCCGCGGAGGCGGCGCCCAGGGTGCGGGCCAGCTCCTGTGCCGCGGTGGAGCGGGTGAAGACGTGCACCTCCGCGCCCTGGGCGATGGCCAGTTGCGCGGTGAGATGCGCGGAGCCGCCGAAGCCGTACACGCCCAGGCGTCCGCCCTCCGGGAGCTCGGCGAGGCGGAGGGCGCGGTAGCCGATGATGCCGGCGCAGAGGAGCGGGGCGAGCTCGGCGTCGCTGGGGCCGTCCGGGAGCTCGTACGCGAAGTCGGCGGGCACGGTGGCGTACTGGGCGTAGCCGCCGTCGGCGTCCCAGCCCGTGTAGCGGGAGTCGGGGCAGAGGTTCTCCTGGCCGCGGGTGCAGTAGCGGCAGGTGCCGCCGCAGGTGCGGCGGAGCCAGGCGATGCCGACGCGGGTGCCGGCGGGCGGCGCGGCGGGGGTGCCGGGCCCAGCGGCGATCACCTCGCCTACGACCTCGTGCCCGGGCACGACGGCGGGCCGGTGCGGGGGCAGGTCGCGGTCGCGCACGTGCAGGTCGGTGCGGCAGACCCCGCAGGCCCGGACGCGGACGAGCAGCTCACCGGCGGCGGGCTCGGGTACGGGCAGCGAGGCGGCGTCGAGGCGCCCGGGGCGGCGTACGGTCCAGGCCCGCATGGCCGGGGGTGGAGGGGTGCCCATGGACCGCATCCTGCCATCCGCCCGGCCGCGGTCCCGGGCTATTGCGCCGTCAGCGGCAGGGCGGTGAAGACGTGTCGCTCCCAGAGGCGGCGGGAGGCCTCCTCGGGGTACGGGGCGACGGTGGGTTCGGTGTCGAGGAGTTGTACGGGGCGGTGGCCGGTGTCGTACGCGGGCCAGCCCGGGGCGCCGGTCGCGGCGAAGGCCGTCCAGGCGTCGCGGAGGTGGGCGGAGACGGTCTCGGCTTCGGGCGCCTCGTCGCGGGAGATCAGCAGCGCGCCGAGGCCGTCGTCGATGGCGCCGAAGGCCAGCGGCACGTCGAGGCCGTGGCAGGCGCCCAGGGAAACGTCGTCGGCCGGGGCGGGCCAGGTGAGCTCGTAGACGTACGCGCGGCCCCCGCCGGCCACGTGGGCGTCGGCCAGGTGCAGGGTGGGCATGCGGAACAGCCAGTCGGACTGGACGAATTCCAGCAGCCGCTCGGGTGAGGCGCCGGGGAAGGCAGCGCGGTAGGCGTCCTCGGCGTGTGCCGTCGGCCCGAAGATGCTGAGCGCCTGCGCCGCCATCGCCTCATCGACCTGGCCGAGCCGCCCGTCGAGCAGCAGGAAGAGGCGGTACTCGTCGCGGTTGTGCCCGACGATGAGGTCGACGTCGCGGCCCGCGCCCGAGGCCAGGGCCTCCCAGGGGGCGGAGGGCAGCACGTCCCCGTCGACCACGGGCGAGTAGGGCGTCAGCGTGTGCGCGACCGCGCCCCACCGGTCGGCGTACTCCGACATCCGGGCGCTGAACGCCGCGCCCGCCTCAGGCAGCTTGCGCGGATCCACCGCGGCCAGGTCGGCGACCGTGGGACGCAGCCCGATGCCGCTGGTCAGAGCCTCGGCGATGTCCGCCGCAAGGGCGCCGTCGAAGTACGTACCCGGCACGCTCTGCGCGATCGCGCGCCGGAACAGGCCCCGGGCCCGCGGCATGACCAGCAGCGCGGCTATGGACCCGGCGCCCGCGGACTCGCCGAAGACGGTGACGCGGTCGGGGTCGCCGCCGAAGGAGGCGATGTTCTCCCGCACCCACTCCAGGGCGGCGATCTGGTCGAGCAGGCCGCGGTTGGCGGGTGCCCCGTCGAGCTGCAGGAAGCCCTCGACGCCGAGCCGGTAGTTGAGGGTGACGACCACGACCTCGCCCTCGCGGGCCAGCCGGGCGCCGTCGTGGGTGATGTCATCGGCGGAGCCGAGCTTGTACGCGCCGCCGTGGATCCACACCAGCACCGGGAGCCGCGCCGCCGGGTCGGCGTCCGGGGTCCAGACGTTGACGGTCAGCCAGTCGTCGCCGGCCTGCGGCGGTACGACGGGCGGCGCGGGCTCGGGGCCCAGCGCTTCCTGTGGCGCCTGCGGCCCGTACGAGAAGGCCTCCCGCACGCCGTCCCACCCGTCCGGCCGCCGCGGCGCCGCGAACCGGGCCGCGCCGACCGGTGGTTGCGCGTACGGGATGCCGCGGAAGACGGCGGTCCCGCCTTCCCGCCGCCCGCGCACCGTGCCCGACGCTGTGCCGACCTCCGGAAGCTCACCCATGCGGTGACCAAAGCCGAAGGAGCCAGGGATTGCAAGGGCCTGTTCGGTAACCTCCCACCTCGACCGGCCGAAGGCCCGAGAAGTAAGGAGACGTCATGAGTACGCCCGTGACCGACGAACAGATCAAGGCCCTGGCCGCGACGGCGAAGCCCTTCAGCCTGGCGCTCCTTCAGTGGGGGCCGGAGCGGACCATGGACGGCGCGGACGCGATCGAACTGGAGCACCAGCGGCGCATGGTGTCGCTGCGTGCTGAGGGGGTGATCGCGGTCCTGTGCCCGGTCGCCTCCGACACCGTGGCCGGCGTCGCAATCATGACCGTGCCGGCCGAGGAAGCCGCAGTGATCATGGAAGGAGACCCCTGCGTACAGGCCGGGATGATGCGCTGCGAGGTTCACCCGTGCCACGGCTTCCCCGGAGACGCCCTCCCCGCATGAACGATCCCGGCCAGGACAATCAGCCCCTGGCCTCGTGGCTCAGCCGAGCGCGGGCACCCGCTCCGCCTCCGGCGGCGGGCCCGGCGGCGTGCCGTCGCCGAACGGCCGGCCGCCGAGGTCCTCGCGGCCGTGCGCGGTGAGCCAGCCGCTGGGGTCGGGGCCGAGCGGGACGATGCCGGTCGGGTTGATGTTGCGGTGCACGCCGTAGTAGTGCTGCTTGGTCTGCTCGAAGTCGATCGTGTCGCCGAAGCCGGGGGTCTGGAAGAGATCCCGTGCGTACGCCCAGAGCGCCGGCATGTCGGCCAGCCGCTGCCGGTTGCACTTGAAGTGGCCGTGGTAGACCGCGTCGAAGCGCACCAGGGTCGGCCAGAGCCGGACGTCGGCCTCGGTGATGGTGTCGCCGACAAGGTAGCGGCGGGTGCGCAGGCGCTCCTCCAGCGCGTCGAGCCGGTCCCACAGCTGCCCGTAGGCCGTGTCGTACGCCTCCTGGGTGCCGGCGAAACCGCACTTGTAGACGCCGTTGTTGAGGTCGCGGAAGACGCCGGCGGCGACCTCGTCGATCTCGTCGCGCAGCTTCTCCGGGTACAGGTCGGGGGCGCCGTCCCGCTGGAGGCCGGCCCACTCCTGCCCCAGGTCGAGGGTGATCTGCGCGAAGTCGTTGGTGACGACCTGGCCGGTGGGGATGTCGACGATGGCCGGGACGGTGATGCCGCGCGGATACTCCGGATCGCGCCGGAAGAAGGCCTCTTGCAGGCGCTCGATGCCGAGCACGGGGTCCTTGCCGTCCGGGTCGAGGTCGAAGGACCAGCTCCGCTCGTCGTGCAGCGGCCCGGCGATGCCCATCGACAGCACGTCTTCGAGACCCATCAGCCGCCGCACGATCGCCGCCCGGTTCGCCCAGGGGCAGGCGCGGGCGATGACCAGGCGATAGCGGCCTTCGGCTACGGGATATCCGTCCCGCCCGTCGGCGGTGATGCGCGTCGTGATGTAGTTCTGGTCCCGCCGAAACTCTCCGTCACCAGCCATGCCATCGACCCTAACTCGGCTCGCCCAGGAAGGCGGTCACCTCCGTCAGGAGTTGTGCGCGCCCGGCTGCCGCGCGCTCCAGGTGTACGTAGGCAGCGGCCAGGAAGTTGGCGGCGGCGAGCAGGAGCATGAAGGTGCACAGCATCCGGCGGCGGTCGATGCGCGCGGTCGTCACCGTCACGACGGGCGCGGCGACCGCCGCCAGCAGGCCGGGCATCGTCATCATCAGCCCGGACATGCCGTCGGAGATCGTGAACGAAGCTCCGATCTTGGTGAGCATCCCGATGGGCAGGATCTCGGTCGCAACGATCGAGAAGATCCCGAGCATGATGGAGACGACGGCCGGCCAGCCGAGCGCGGAAGATCTTTCGGTACGGATCATGTGATCCACCCAAGCGAGACCCCGGAGCCGGAGCTGGCGGAGATCCGCCGTGAACAGCCGGGCCGCCGCCCGCAGCGCACGCCTTGCCGATTCGGCAAGATTTCGTGCTCCCACGGGCCGCGACGTGCACGATCGCTACGAAGAGGGACCACCGAAGGGAACGTGCCCGATGGCTGATCACGAGCAGATGTCCGAGGAAGAAGCGGCCGCCATGTTCGAGCCGCCGGCGTGGGAGGAGCGGTATGCCGGTGAGGAGGTGTTCTGGAGCGGGAAGCCCAATCCGCAGCTCGTGGCCGTGGCCGCCGAGCTGACCCCCGGCACCGCCCTGGACGTCGGCTGCGGTGAGGGCGGTGACGTGATCTGGCTGGCGCGGCAGGGCTGGAAGGTCACCGGCGCCGACTTCTCCGCCAACGGCATGGCCCGCGCCGCCAAGCACGCCGCCCAGGCGGACGTCGCCGACCGCGTCGACTGGTGGCAGGTCGACGCCCGCACCTTCGCGGCGGAGGGCCGCTCGTACGACCTGGTGACCACCCACTACCTGCACGCGCCCGACGGCGGCATGGTCGACGTCACCCGCCGCCTCGCCGAGGCCGTCGCCCCCGGCGGCCACCTGCTCGTCGTGGGCCACGCGCCGTCCGGGCACTTCGGCGAGATGACCGAGAGCCATCGCAAGGCCATGTTCCGCGCCGAGCAGCTGCTGCCGGCCCTCCCGGCGGACTTCGAGGCCGTGGTGGCCGAGCAGCGGAACCGGACCCTCGACCGCGGCGGCGAGCAGGTCCACGCCGAGGACGCGATGCTGCTCGCCCGCCGTCAGCCCAGGTCGTAGGCGAGCACCGTGACCGAGTGCGCCGGGAAGGTGTAGCACCCGTCCGGCGTCTCCACCGCCCCGCGCTCCCGCACGGCGACCCGCTCGGGTTCGCTGAGGCTGTTGGCCGCCAGCACGTCGGCGACGTCCGCGCCCAGGTCCCGGACCTGCGCCACGGCCGGCAGCCCGCTGCCGCCCGCGCCGTCGCGGACGATACGGGCCGTCAGCGCCGCGTCCCGGTGCCGGTTGACCACGGCCACGTACAGCCGCCGCCCGTCGGCCGACTGCGACGCGCTCGCGTCCAGGTGCGGCACGACCCCGGGGCGGGTGCTGAACTCGCCCCCCGCCTCGCGGTTGTCGCCCTGCCGGACGGCCGCGCTGCGGGCCGGGCCCTCGACCGTGGTCGGCAGCGCCACCTGCCCGGTGTGGTTCTGGTACAGGTCCCACACGTGGTACGACGCCGACTTGACCGCGCCGCCGGGGCGGGCGACGACGAGGCCGTTGGCGTTGACCAGGTTGACCGTATTGGCCATCGTCACCGGCGCGGGCAGTGCGGCGGTGCGGTGCAGGGTGTGGAAGACGCCCGCGTAGAACAGGGCGTCGGCGAGGGTGCGGGGGCTGTAGCGGTTCACCCGCCAGCCGTCCTGGTGGCCGTCGGCAGCCGGCTCCGGCAGCTCCCGCACCGCCGTCCCCCCGTCCGCCCCCGGCTCCGGTTCCGGCCAGGCCGCCGGCTCCACATGCCGGATGTTCCACTCGTCGAGGGCCAGCGCCGGCGGCCGCTCCAGGCCCGCCTCCGCCGAGAGCTCGGCGACCAGGTGGGCGTAATCCTGGATCTGCCGCTCGAAATACAGCGGCTGCGCGACGGTCGCCTCGTAGTCGTCGCCCGCGCCGTCGCGGCGGGCCGCGCCGTACAGGTGCAGTGAGATGTAGTCGATCAGCCGCCCCGCCTCCTTCAGCACCGGCCGCGTCCACTCCTCCTGCTGCCAGGGGCTGCCGCAGGCGATCAGCTTGAGGTCCGGGTCGACCAGGCGCATGAAGCGGGCGTGCTCGCGGGCCGCGGCGGCGTACTCGGCGGCCGGGCGGTAGCCCATCTGCCAGGGGCCGTACGGCTCGTTGCCGATGCCCCAGAAGCGGACACGGTACGGGTCGGGGTGGCCGTTGTCCTTACGGCGGCGGGTGTAGGCGGTGTCGCCCGCGTAGTTGGTGTACTCGACCCAGCGCACCGCGTCGTCCACGCTCCGGCAGCCGTGCACCAGGAATGGCTCGGCGCCCACGTCCGCGCACCAGGCCAGGAATTCGTCGGTGCCGAAGCGATTGGACTCCTCGCTCCCCCACGCCAGCTCCAGCCGCCGCGGGCGGGCGTCCCGGTCGCCGATGCCGTCCTCCCAGTGGTACGGGGAGGTGAAGTTGCCGCCGGGCCAGCGGACGTTGGGAATGCCCAGCTCACGGCAGAGGTCGAGGACATCGCGGCGGAAGCCCGCCCGTACGCCTGGCCCCGCCTCCGCATGCGGCGAGCCCTCGTCGAAAACGCCGCCGTCGATGTTGCCGAAGAAGGCCGACTCCAGGAAGTGGCCGTAGATGTCGCGCTCGATCCGGCCCGTCGGATGCCGCGTGTCGACCTCGATCACGGCCTGCACGGGATGGGTCTCCTGGATTCGGCTCACGCGCCGACCGCCTTTCATCGGGTCCGCTCATCAGGTCTGCCGCAGGGGCTTGTACAACGTAGTAGACAACGTGATACTTGCTCCCCGCGGACGTCAACCCCCGTGGACTCCCCTGTGGTTGGCACCGGCGCCGGACGTCGAGGACGAGACACCCCCTGGAGCGCCCATGAGCATCGCGTCACTGAGCCGTCAGAAAGCCCCGCCACCAGGCACGACGGAGGAGCCGCCCCGATCCCGGCGGCGCCCCAATGTCACCCTGTGGATCTGGGGCTTTCTCACGCCGACGATCGTGCTGTACGGCCTTTACACCGTTTACCCGGTGGTGGCCAGCTACTGGTACTCGCTGGTCGAGTGGAACGGCTTTGAAGGCGAGCAGACCTTCGTCGGACTGCAGAACTACAGCGACGTCTTCGCCGACCCGCTGTTCTGGAACTCCTTCAAGATCACGATGCTGTTCATGCTCGTGGTCGTGCCGCTGAAGGTCTTCCTGACCCTGCTCGCCGCGATCATGCTCAACTCCCCGAAGATGCCGATGCGCACGCTCTTCCGCACCGCGCTCTTCCTCCCCGTCGTCACCACGACGGCGATCGTCGGCGTCGTCATGCAATTCATCTTCGACCCGGCCAGCGGGCCGGTGAACGAGGTGCTGCGCAAGCTGGGCCTCGCCGAAGGGATCAACTTCCTCGGCGACTCCTCCACCTCCCTCTGGACGGTGAGCCTGGTCTACGTCTGGAAGTGGTTCGGGATCACCCTGATCTACTGGCTGGCCGCCCTGCAGACCATCCCCGACGACGTGCTGGAGGCCGCCCGCATCGACGGCTGCGGGCCCCGGCAGCTGCTGCGCCACATCACACTCCCGCTGCTCAAGCCCTTCCTGATCATCATCACCCTGCTGTCGCTCGAGTCCGCGCTGAAGGTCTTCGACCTGATGCAGACGATGACCGGCGGCGGCCCGTACTACTCCTCCGAGGTCGTCGAGATCTACATCTACCGCTGGGCCTTCGCCGCCACCGTCCCGCAGCTCGGCTTCGCCTCCGCGGCCGCCGTGATCTTCGGGCTGTTCGTGTGCGTGGTCGGCGCCCTCCAACTCGTCGGCGTCCGGGCGGCGCAGAAGGCGCGAGGTGCGCAGTGACCCTGACCAGTGAACGTACCGCCGCCACCGAAGCCACCGCGGTCGTCCGCAACAACCGCTGGACCTGGCCCCGGGTCGCCCGCCGGCTGCCCTGGTGGATCGCCGCGCTGCTGATGGCGGGCGGCTGCCTGCTGTGGGTCTATCCCTTCGCCTGGATGATCGCCGCCTCGCTCAAGTCCCAGCTGGAGATCTTCGGCTCCGGCCTCTCCCTCATTCCCGACTCCCCGGCCTGGGAGAACTACGGCCGGGCGTGGAACGACGCCGGCTTCGGCCGCTACATGCTGAACACGGTGATCGTCACCTTCGCCACGGTCATCCTCGTGGTGCTGCGCTGCGCCACCGCCGGATACGTCCTGGGCCGCTACTCCTTCCGCGGCCGCAAGGTCATCATGGCGATCCTGCTGATCACCCTGGTCGCCCCGACCGGCTACACGATCATCCCCGTCGTCGACATCTCCATGAAGCTCGGCCTGCTCAACTCCCTCACCGGCATGGTCGTCGCGCTCAGCGGCAGCGCGCACGTGGTCGGCGTGCTGCTGTACGCCGGCTACTTCCGGTCGATCCCCAAGGAACTGCACGAGGCGGCGGTCCTCGACGGCGCCGGATTCTTCACCATCTTCTTCAAGGTGATGCTCCCGATGGCCCGCCCGGTCACCGCCACCGTCATCCTCACCACCTTCCTGGCCACCTGGAACGCCTACTTCCTGCCGCTGGTCTTCACCTTCTCCCGGCCCGAGCTGCGCACCCTCAGCGTCGGCATGACGGCGTTCGTCGGCGAGAACTCCACCGACTGGTCGGGCATGGCGGCCGCCGCGACCATCTCGCTGCTGCCTGTGGTGATCCTCTTCATCCTCATGCAGCGCCAGTTCATCGACGGAATCGCAGGAGCTGTGAAATCGTGAGCGCCCGCCCGGCACCCGCCGCCCCCAACATCCTCCTGATCTGCACCGACCAGCAGCGCTTCGACGCCGTCCAGGCGTACGGCAACCCCGAGATCCACACCCCCAACCTCGACCGGCTGGCCACCCAGGGCGTGCTCTTCGAGAACTGCTACGTACAGAGCCCGGTCTGCGGCCCGTCCCGCGGTTCGCTGATGTCCGGCCGGTACGTGCACGCCCACGGCGAGTGGGCCAACGGCGTCCAACTCCCCAACCATGAGCGCCTCTTCACCCGCGAACTCGCCGACGCCGGCTACGACTGCGGCCTGGTTGGCAAGCTCCACCTCGCGGCCTGCTTCGGCGGCCGCACCGAGCCGCGTCTCGACGACGGCCTGCGGGTCTTCCGCTGGGCCCACGACCCGTACCCGGGCTCGTCCGAGAACGCCTATCACCGCTGGCTGCGCGCCCGCCACCCCGGCCTGTACGAGGCGGCGGCCGACAAGGACTCCGACGTCACCTTCGACTCGATGCCCACCGAGGCGCACTACAGCCACTGGATCGGCGAGGAGACGGTGGAGTTCCTGCGCACCGGCCGGGAGCGGGACAAGCCGTTCTGCTTCATCGCCAACTTCTTCGACCCGCACCACGGCTTCGGCGCCCCGGAGGAATACCTGGCGCGTTACGAACCCGACGCCCTGTCGCGCCCGGTCACCACCCCGGACGAGCTCGCGTCCAAGCCGCCGATCTACACCGAGGCCTCGAAGGAGTCCTACGGCGGCCACGCCAAGGGCTATGTCGCGTACACCCCCGAGGAGCTGCAGCAGACCAAGGCCGCCTACTACGCCATGGTCACGCTCGTCGACGACGAGGTCGGCCGGATCCTCGACACCCTCGACGAGGAAGGCCTGGCCGAGAACACCCTCGTCGTCTTCACCAGCGACCACGGCGAGATGCTCGGCGACCACCAGCTGATGCTCAAGGGCCCGATGATGTACGAGTGCGCCATCCGGGTGCCGCTCCTCATGCGGCTGCCCGGCACCCTCCCGGCAGGCGTCCGCCGCCAGGAGCTGGTGCAGTGGATCGACCTGACCGCCACCCTCGTCGACGCCGCCGGGCTGCCGCCGCTCCCCCGCGGCCAGGGCGCGAGCCTGCTGCCGCTGGCCCGCGACGACGCCGGCGCCGCCACCGGCTGGCGGGACTGGGCGCTGTGCGAGTACCGCAACAGCGGCCACCCGTACGACCCGCCGGTGCACACCACGATGCTCCGCCGCGGCCACCTCAAGCTCGTCGTCCACCACGGCGACCCGGCCTCCGACCGGGCCCGCACCGGCGAGCTGTACGACCTGCGGTCCGATCCGCAGGAGCTCACGAATCTGTGGAGCGAGCCCCAGCACGCCCAGCTGCGGGCCGCGATGCAGGAGCGGCTGCTGGACGTCCTGGTCGCGACCGAGGACAGGACCCAGCCGCGCGATGCGTTCTGGTGACCCCGCAAGCCACTCCCGTAACACCCCTCACCGAAAGGACACCGTGACCGACGCACCCTCGCCCACGCCCGCCGTCCTGCACCCCCGGCCGCAGTTCCGGCGCGACAACTGGACGGACCTGGGCGGCATCTGGCGCTTCGCCTTCGACGACGACGACCGCGGACTCGGGCAGCGCTGGTACGACCGGGCCGCCGGCCACCCCGACCCGTACGACCGCACGATCGTCGTCCCGTACCCGCCGGAGTCGAAGCTCAGCGGGGTGCACGAGCCCGGCTTCCACCTGGTGGTCTGGTACGAGCGCGCCGTCGAGGTGGCAGCACCCGCCACGGGGGAGCGGGTGCTGCTGCACTTCGGCGCCGTCGACTACCGCGCCACGGTGTGGGTGAACGGCCGCCGTCGCGGTGAACACGAGGGCGGGCAGAGCCCGTTCACGCTCGACATCACCGACGACCTCGACCCCGGACGGGCGGCCCAGTCCATCGTTGTACGAGCCGAGGACCAGCCGCGCGACCTGACGCAGCCGCGCGGCAAGCAGACCTGGAAGGCCGAGCCGCACGCCATCTTCTACGACCGCACCACCGGCATCTGGCAGCCGGTGTGGCTGGAGCGGGTGCCCGCGGTCCACCTGGCCCGGCTGGCGTGGACACCGGACCTGGGCGCCGGCGCCGTGCTGCTCGACGTGGAGCTGAACCGGATGCCGGAGACGCCGCGCACGGTGCGGGTGCGGCTGACCGGCCCCGATGGCGCGGTCCTGGCCGAGCGGACCGGGCGCGTCGAGCGGGACACGGCCCGGATGACGGTGGAGATACCGGCGCTGGCGTCGCTGGACGGCGCCGGGCTGCTGTGGTCCCCGGAGACCCCGACGCTCCTCGACGCCGAGGTGGTGCTGGAGGAGGTGCCCGACGCGGCCGCGGACGTGGTGTCCGGCTACGTGGGCCTGCGCAGCACCGGCTACCGCGACGGCTTCTTCCTCCTCAACGGCCGCCCGTACTACCTGCGGATGGCCCTGGAGCAGGGCTTCTGGCCGGAGTCGCACCTGGCGGCGCCGAGCGAGGAGGCGCTGCGCCGGGAGGTGGAGCTGATCAAGGAGCTCGGCTTCACCGGCGTCCGGATCCACCAGAAGGCCGAGGACCCGCGGTTCCTGTACTGGTGCGACCGGCTCGGGCTGCTGGTGTGGGGCGAGATGGCGAACGCCTTCGAGTTCTCCGAGCGGGCCGTGACCCGGCTGACCACCGAGTGGCAGCAGCTGATGCGCCGCGACCACAGCCACCCGTGCATCGTCACCTGGGTACCGATGAACGAGAGCTGGGGCGTCCCGAACCTGATGGAGTCCGCGCAGCAGCGCGCGTACATCTCCGCGCTGTACTGGATGACCAAGGCCCTCGACCCGAGCCGCCCGGCGCTGTCCAACGAGGGCTGGGAGCACACGGTCAGCGACATCTGGGGCGTGCACGACTACACCCCGGACCCCGACAGCCTCACCCGCCGCTACGGGGACGCCGACGCGCTCGCGGAGACGCTGCACGAGGCGGGGCCGGGCCGTCGCAAGGTGTTCGCGGAGGCGGCGGAGCGGGCCGGGCAGCCGGTGGTGATCACCGAGTTCGGCGGCCTGTCTTATCTCCCCGAAGCGGGCCAGAAATGGTTCGGGTACGGCATCGTCGGCGACCAGGATGACTTGCGCGACCAGTTCACGGGGCTGGTCGACGCGATCCTCGACGCACCGGGCGTGTCCGGCTTCTGCTACACCCAGCTCACCGACACCCGGCAGGAGAAGAACGGCCTGCTCACGGAGGACCGCAGCCCGAAGCTGCCGCCGGAGACGATCCACGCGATCGTGACCAGGCCGAGCCGCGCGCTGGCGACGGAGGCCGTGGACGCGCAGCGCCGCTCGGCGGCCCGCGCGGCGGACGGCGGGCGGGAGGGCGGCCCGCGATGAGCGACCGGCCGCCCCCGAACATCGTGCTGGTGATGACGGACCAGCACCGCGCCGGCCTCACCGCGGGCGAGGGCTTCGGGCTGGACACGATGCCGTTCCTGGACGCGCTGGCGGCGGACGGGATGCGGCTGCGGCGCGCGTACACGACCGCACCCGCGTGCGTCCCCGCGCGGACCAGCCTCCTGACGGGGCGGTGGCCGAGCGCCCATCGCGTACGGCAGAACTCCACGCCCAAGGCGGCGGTGCGCGGTGACGACCTGCTGGATGTGCTGGGGGCGGCCGGCTATCAGACCTTCTTCGCGGGAAAGCCGCACATGTACCGGGGGACGGCGGACTTCGACGCCTTCGCCGGTCCGTACGGGCATGAGAGCGGCCCGGACGGGACGGCCGAGGAGCGGGCCTTCTCCGAGTGGCTGAAGTCCATCGATCACGGGCCGACGGACGAGGCGACACCGTTCCCGGCGGAGCTGCAGTTCGCGCACCGGATCGTCTCCGACGCGATCGGGCAGATCGACGCGCGGGACACGGCGAAGCCGTTCTTCTCCTGGGTGTCGATGCCCGAGCCGCACAACCCGTACCAGGCGCCGGAGCCGTATTTCTCGCTCTTCGGCGAGGACGAGGTCCCGGAGCGGGCGTGCGGGCCGGAGGCGGCGGAGGCCAAGGGCGGCGCGTACAAGTGGCTGCGCGATCTGGTCGAGGAGAAGCGGCCGGGCTACGACGAGGGCTGGCGCCACTACCGCGCCACGTACTGCGGCATGCTCCGCCTGATAGACGACCAGCTGCGCCGCCTCGTCGAGCATCTGAAGGAGCAGGATCTCTGGCAGAACACCGTCCTGGTGTTCCTCGCCGACCACGGCGATTACGTCGGCGACTACGGCCTGCAGCGCAAGGGCGCGGGGATGCCGGAAGCCCTTGCGCGCATCCCCATGGTCGTGACCGGGCCCGGCATCCCGGCCCGCGACAACACCCGGGACTTCGTCTCGATCGCCGACCTGCTGCCCACCGTGTGCGAAGCGGTGGGACGCTCCATCCCGCTCGGCGTCCAGGGCCGCAGCCTCTGGCCGATGCTCACCGGTCGCGACTATCCGGCGGCGGAGTTCGCCGACGTCGTCGCCGAACGGGGCTACGGCGGCCTGCCGTACCCGGAGGACGCCCGCCCGGAGCTGCATTTCCCGTACGAGGGCACCACGTACGACGCCCTCAACACGGTCACCCAGAGCGGCTCGTCGCGGATGCTGCGCCACGACCGCTACAAGCTCTACTCCCACGTCGACGGCACGGGCGAGCTCTACGACCTCGACGCCGACCCGATGGAGCTGGACAACCGCTGGGACGACCCGAGCCTGCGGCCGATCCGCTCCGAGCTGATGGAGCGCTGGCAGCGCTGGTCGCTCCGCCTCACCGACGACCTGCCGCAAGGCAATTACCACCCGAACCTCCCCCGGCACAACTGGCACCGGACCTGACGGAGGGACCGACGATGACAGGATCAACACGCCGCGAGTTCTTTGCGGCCACGGGCGCGATGGGCGCCGCGGCGCTGCTCGCCGCCTGCAGCACCGCCCCAGGCGGCGGCGCCCGGGCAAAGGGCAAGAATGCCCCGCTGACCTGGTGGGATCACACGCCGAATCTGCAGCCGGCGAACAAGCGCAGCTTCAAGTGGTTCGAGAAGGCGACCGGACGGCCGGTCGAGTACACCCTCCAGCAGACGGCCAAGATGGGGCAGGCCCTGCAACTGGCCAAGCAGAGCAAACAATTGCCCGACGTGCACTCCAACGCCGGCCTGCTCCTGTCGCCCGGCCGGCTGGTCGCCGACGGCTGGTTCCAGCCCATCGACATCGGGGACGAGGCCCTTGGCAGGCTCCCGAAGGACTCCCTGGTGGACGGCCTGCACCGATTCGGCGGCAAGGTCTACACGGTGCCGGTGTTCAACTCGCGCCAATACTGGTCGCCGCTGTGGTTCAACAAGGAGCTGCTGGACAAGGCCGGGGTGGAACCACCGCGAACCTACGACGAGTTCCGCGCCGCCGCACGGAAGGTCCAGGACAGCGCAGGCGACGACACATACGGCTGGATCTTCAACCTCTCCCAGCCGGAGCGGCTGGCCGAGATCGTCAATTCGCTGGCGCAGGGGGCAGGACTGCAGGGCCTGGAAGGGAGGATCTTCAAGACCGGCGAGTTCGGGTACGACGACGACGCGTACCTGACGGTGCTGGAGTTCATGCTGTCGCTGAAGAAGGACAAGCTGCTCTTCCCCGGCTCCTCGGCGCTCGATGACAAGGCGGGCCGGGTGAAGTGGGCGGCCGGTGCGGCCGGCTTCTTCTTCGACGGACCGTGGTGCCCGGGAACGCTCTCGGAGGACGCCCCGGACTTCCTGGAGAAGCTCGACGTCGCGCCGATGCTGACGCCGGAGCCGGGCGCGAAGATCCAGGCGTATCGGACCGCTCAGAACGGCATGTTCTGGCTGTCCAAGGAATGTCAGATCGCCGATGACGCGAACAAGCTGCTCGCCCGGCAGACGACCGAGCAGTACTACATCGACATAGCCAACGGCATGGCACAGCCGCCGGCCAATCTGGACGCGATCGACAAAGCGGATGTCCATCCGGCCTGGAAGAAGCTCATCGGCTGGTACCAGGAGCAGGCGTTCATCGCCCCGCACCCGGTGCAGAAGAACCCGGAGATCGACAAGGTCAATGCCGAGGACAAAGGCATCAGCCCGGACCTGGGCCAGGTCATCCAGGGCCTGTTCAGCGGCGACCTGGACAACCCGCGCAAGGCCCTGAAGGACCTGACCGACCGCGCGCAGAAGAACCGCGAAAAGAGCCTCGCAGCGGCGAAGAAGAAGGGCGCGAAGGTAGAGCCGGACGACTACGCCTTTCCCGACTGGCAGCCGGGAAAGGACTACACGAAGGAGATGTACGGCTAGTCGCCGGCCCGCAGGAAGGTGAGCAGCGCGGTGGCGAGTTCGGCCGGTGCGTCCTCGGGGAGCAAATGGCCGGCCCTCTGCATCATCCGGAGTGCGGCCCCCGGGATGCGGGCGGCGAGCTCCCGGCCCCGGTCCGCGGGGACCCAGGCGTCGTCCTCGCCCCAGCAGACCAGGGCCGGCAGCTCGATCGCGCCGTACTTGTCCTGCATCTCGTCGGTGTAGCGCTGGTCGTCGAGGCGCTGCGTGAGCTGGCGGTAGAAGGCGGCGCGCCCGTCCTCGCCGAGCCATGGTTCGACCAGCGCGTCGAGGACGGCCGGGTGCAGTCCGGGACTGCTGGCGGAGTTCACGTATTCACGGACGAGGGCGCGGTGCACCGGCAGCGGCAACTGCTCGAAGACCTGGGCGTGCTCGCCGACCAATTGCGAGAACGGGCTACCCCATGGCGGCAGGGAGACGGCGTCGACCAGGGCGAGCCGGCGGTAGCGCGCGCCGTGCAGCACGTGGGCGCCCAGGGCGACGGCGCCGCCCGAATCGTGCGCCGCCACCAGGGGTTCGTCCAGCCCCCAGTGCTCCAGAAGATCGGTGAAGATCCGCCCCATCGCGGCGAGGGAGAGGTCCTGTCCCGCGCGCTTCTCCGATGCGCCGTAGCCAGGCATGTCCCAGACGAAGACCCGGTAGTGACCGGCCAGCGAGCGTCCGATGTGGCGCCAGACGTACGAGGAGAACGGGGTGCCGTGCAGCAGGACGAGGGGTTCGCTTCCCGGCTCACCGAGGTGCTCCCAGCGGACCTCCCCGGAGGTGGTCGCGTACGTCTTGGACAGCTGCCACGGATCCATGGGGCTCGATGGTAGGGGCCTTCGGCGCGGCGCCGCGCGCCGACATGCCCTAGGGGAGCGTGGTGCGCAGGAGGGCGTTGAGGGTCGCGGCCTGGAGGTCGCGCTGGGGCTCGGCGGCTTCCGGACGGCCGGCGAGGTTCTCGGTTTCGTATGGGTCCGTCGCGGTGTCGTGCAGTTCGGTGTACGTGCTGCCCTCGACCTGGGCGGTGGTCAGCTTGTGACGGCCGTCGGTGACGGTCGTGAAGCCCTCGCCTTCCGCGAAGACGTGCGGGTGCCCGGCGGCGTCCATCGGCCGGCCGTCGCACTCCGCGTCCACCGGCAGCCCGGTGGCGGCCAGCAGCGTCGGATGGACGTCGACCAGGCTGGTGAGGCGGTCGCTTCGCGCCCCCGCGCCGACGCCGCCGGGGCGGCGGACGATGAGTGGCACCCGCAGCACGTCGTCGTGATAGCAGCGGTTCTTGCCCCAGAAGCCGTGGTTGCCGAGCATCTCGCCGTGGTCGCAGCTGAAGACGACCACCAGGTTGTCGCCGAAGCGCTCCTCGGCGGCCGCGATCACCGCACCCACCTGGTCGTCGATCAGCGCCACGTTCGCGGCGTAGTGGCGGCGCAGCTGCCGCCAGTACGCCGGGTCGTTGTGCCGGTCGCCGCCGCCTTCCACCCGTCCCTGGGAGGGGCCGTGGAAGCTGCGGTAGTGCAGCCGGGCGGGGTCGGTCCATTCGGCCGGGTCGATCCGCGGCTCACCCAGCTGCTCCTCGTCCACGCGCGCCAGGTACTCCGCGGGCGGATCGAACGGGAAGTGCGGTCCGCTGAAGGAGATCCAGCCGAACAGCGGCGCGTTCGCGTCCAGTGGCGAGGTGAGCCACTCCACCGCCTTGCGGCCCACCCAGCTGTCCGGGTGCCACTCCGCCGGGCCGGGGAAGGTGAAGACCTTGCGCGCGTCGCGGTCCCACACGGCGTCCCGGTACGCCTCCAGGTGCCCGGCCGCGTCCAGCTCGTCGGCGTAGTCGTCGCGGAACCAGACGGACACCTGCTTGTCGTCCTGCAGCGCCAAGTGGTCGATGCCGAGGGCTAGATAGTGCTTGCGGAAGGCGTCGTACGGCAGCGTCGCGTCGGGGCGGGTGGCGCCGTACGGGACCGGTGCGAAGTGGCACTTGCCGATGTGCCCGACGGAGTAACCGGCGTCGCCGAAGGCCCGGTAGAGGTTCGGCAGCCGCGGCGACAGCCAGGCTTCGTCGCGGAAATTGCTGTACGCGCCGTGGTTGCGCGGATAGCGGCCGGTCAGCAGGGAGCTGCGGCTCGGCAGGCACCACGGGCTCGCCGTGTACGCCCGGTCGTACGTCGTCCCCTCCCCCGCCAGCCGGTCCAGGTGCGGCGTCGGCACCGCCCGGCCTCCGTAACACCCCAGCGCATCGCGGCGCAGCTGGTCGGCCGTGATCAGCAACACCGCGGGACGGTCTCCGGGCATGGGGCCACCTCCAGGGCAGGCGCGGGCAGTTGGGGCGGGTGGTGCGTGCCGTTGGTCTTGTCAGCCGTTCTATAACGTTGTACACATCGCTGTAAATACCGCATGCCTGAGGAGCTGTATGACGGCAGCAGCGCCGCGCACGCACCCCAATGTGCTGATTCTGATGAGCGACGAGCAGCGCTGGGATTCCCTCGGCCACACCGGGAATCCCGCCGCGCACACCCCCCATCTGGATGCTCTCGCCGGGGAGTCCACATCGTTCGACGCCTGCTATACGCCCTTCCCGCTGTGCTGCCCGTCCCGCGCCAGCCTCTGGACCGGACGCATGCCACGCCATCACCACGTACTCGGCAACTGGCAGGCCATCCGGCCGGACCTCGCCGAGGCCGGGCTCGCCCGGGCCTTCCGCGAGGCCGGCTATCACACGCTCTACTGCGGCAAGTGGCACGTCCCCGGCACCACCCCACACCGGATGGGCTTCACCGACACCGCCGCGATCCCCGCGGTGCTGGGCGGCAAGGACCGCGGCCGGTACATCGAGCCGTATCGCGCGCATGTCTCGGAGCTGGGCTACGAGTTGCTCCCGGACCACATCGAGAACCTCACCCCGCCCGATGCCGCGGCGCTCCGCGACGCCCCGCACCGCGGCACCGCGCGCATCCCGTACGAGCACTTCCTCGAGCCGTGGCAGACCGGCGAGTTCCTGGCGGCGCTGGACCGGCGGCCCGCGGACCGGCCCTGGCTCGCGGTCTGCTCGTACAACGCGCCGCACTTCCCAATGATCGTCCCCGAGCCGTACGACCGGATCATCGACCGGGACCGCATCCGGCTCCCACCCGGCCTCCGCGGCACCCGCGCCGCCGGCAAGCCGCGCGAGGTCGCCGAGTCCGAGTTTGCGCACAAGTACGCCGGGCTCGACGAGGACGGCTGGACCGAGCTGATCGCCCATTACCTCGGGCTGTGCGCCCTGGTCGACGCCCAGGTCGGCGCCGTTCTGGAGCGGCTGCGGCAGACGGGCGAGCTCGACAACACCATCGTCGTCTTCACCTCCGACCACGGCGACATGATGGGCACCCACGGCCTGATGGAGAAGGGACATCTGCTCCATTACGAAGAGGCGCTGCGCGTCCCGCTGCTGATCCGCCACCCCGACACGGCCGGCGGCGTCCGCACCCGCAACCCCGTCTCCGTCGTGGACATCGCCGCCACCGTCGCCGAGCTCGCGGGCGTGGCTTGGGACGAGGAGAGCGACGGCATCTCCGCGGCCGCCATGGTCGGCGCGCCGCACGCCGCCGCCACCCGCGGCCATGTGACGGCGGAATCCGTGCTGTACGGGATGTCGGCCGACGCCGCCGGCCAGTACCGGGACCCGGCGTCCTGGGACACCGCCACCGACGCCCTCAACCTCTCCGTACGGACCCGGGAGCTGCGCTACATCTACCGCTCCCGCGACACCGACGAGCTATACGACCACACCGACGACCCGCACGAGCAGCACAACCGTGCCACCGACCCGCAGTACGCGCAGCAGCGGGCCGAGCTGCGCGTACTGCTCGCCAGGGAGGTCGCGGACGTCTTCGGGACGGTCGCCGCCGACCTCAACCCCCGGAACACGACTTATCAGCTGGAGGAGCGATGACCACACTGAGCCGCCGCGCCCTGCTCGGCGCCATCGGCGCCGCGGGAGCCACCGCCGCCCTGGGGGCCTGCAGCACGGCCCCGTCCGCCGGCAAGAGCTCCGGCGGCGGGAAGGGACTGAAGTGGTGGGACCACTTCAACCCGCTGCAGGACCTGCACAAGGAGGTCTTCGCCGAGTTCCAGAAGGACACCGGGATTCCGGTGGAGTACACCCCGCAGCAGACCGGGAAGATGGGCCAGGCGCTGCAGCTGGCGCGGCAGAGCCATCAGCTGCCGGATGTGTTCACCAATGCCGGGCTGCAGCTGCCGCCGCAGGCGCTGGTCAAGGCGGGCTGGTTCCAGCCGATGGAGCTCAGCGAGAAGGCGCTCTCCCGGCTGCCCGACGACGCGCTCGTGGACGGCATCAATGTCATCGACGGCAAGGTGTACAACTTTCCGCTCTTCCACCTCCGCCAGTACTGGGCCGCCACCTGGTTCAACAAGGAGCTGGTGGAGAAGGCCGGACTGGACCCTGACAGCCCGCCCGAGACGTACGACGAGTTCCGCAAGGCCGCCCTGGCCGTACGGAAGAAGGGCGGCGGGGACGCGTACGCCTGGATGCTGGCGCTCGGCCAGCCGCCGCGGCTGCGCGAGCAGATCGGCTTCCTGGCCCAGGCGGGCGGCTTCGAGGGGCACGCCATGGACGGGGTGCGCTACAAGACGGGCGAGATCGCCTTCCATGACGACGCATACGTGCACGCCATCGAGTTCTGGCTGTCGCTGAAGAAGGACAAGCTGCTGGTGCCCGGCACCGAGTCGTTCGTCGACAAGGACGCCCGGGCGCGCTGGGCGGCGGGCACCGCGGCCTTCTACTTCGACGGCCCGTGGTGCGCCGGCGTGGTCTCGCGGGATCTGAAGCAGTTCGCGGACAAGCTCGGCGTCGGGCCGATGCTGGTGGCCGAGAAGGGCGCGCCGGTGACCGCGTACCGGCCGCCGTCGGAGGGTCCGTTCTGGATCTCGGGCGAGTCCAAGAAGCAGAAGGACGCGAGCCGGCTGCTGGAGTACTTCACCAGGCCGGAGCACTATGTGAAGCTCGCGGCGAAGATGGACCAGCCGCCGCTCGACCTGGACGCGATCGACAAGGCCGATGTGCATCCGACGTACAAGCAGGTCGTCGCGCTCTTCCAGGACGCCGTCTTCAAGGCCCCGGCACCGGCGAAGAAGAACCCGGACGTGGCGAAGGTGCAGGCGGAACAGAAGAGTCCGCAGCCGCAGCTGGGCGAGGTCGTCCAGGGCCTGTTCAGCGGGGACCTGACGTCGGTGCGCGGCGAGCTGAAGAAGCTCAGCGACCGGAACGCGAAGGACCGCGAGCAGGCGATGGCGAAGGCGAAGAAGAAGGGCGCCAAGGTGGACGTGGACTCCTGGGCCTTCCCCAACTGGGAGCCGCGCAAGGACTACACGGCGGACATGTACAAGGCATAGGCCCGACGCACCGGTGCCGCCGTAAGTGAGTGTTTGTCGGCCCTGGCGGGACAAGGAGTCGCGGGATTCCGTCACGGTGACGTCGTAGCCGAACGCTGCTGCCGTACCAGGTGACGCACCCGTTTGGCATCGGCGTCGGCCAGCGCCGGCGCTGCGGGCGACCTGGTCCGCGTCGCGCTGATGGAAGCACACCCGACCTGCGTCCACGTGACCCTGTCCCAGCTCGCCAAGTGACGCCGGGACCAGTCTGATCTCCTTGACCGCCCGGAGCCGCCGCTGCCCCTCCGACACCACGGCCGCGGAGTGGGCTCTGCTCGAACCGCTCCTTCCCCTGCCGGCCTGCCGGACCAAGACCGGCGGCCGGCCGGAGAAGTGGCACCGGCGCGAGATCGTCGACGCCATCCGCTACGTCGTCGACAACGGGATCAAGTGGCGGGCCCTGCCCGCAGGGCTACGACGCGGCCAAGAAGGTCAACGGGCGCAAGAGGCACCTCGCGGTCGACACCCTCGGACTCCCCGTGATGATCACGGTGACGCCCGCCGACACCACCGACCGCGACGCCGCCCGCGAACGCCTCTGGCGCCTTCGCGTCGCTGAGGACGGTCTCCCGGCCCCGCGGCGCGAAGGGCTTCGTCGTCCTCCCGCGGCCCTCCGATGCGCATCTGACCTGGGCACTCATCACTCTGATGCCCCGCAGGCCTACCCGGCGAGGACCCCGCCCGGACTGGTCGAAGAAGCCTCCGTCCAGATCGTTCATCCTTCCGCCCCCGGACACCGATGAGGCCGTCCACCTGCAACCGCCGAAGGGCCGCCACCTGGGTGAAGCCAGGCCGCAGGACGTTCTTGTGCCGTGAACCTGTGCGCTGGCGGCACGTAGGTTGGCGGGCACGAAGCAGTGGATAGCCAAGTTTTGCCGTCGTGGAATGGCATTTGGGTCGTGCTTCGGACACCGATGGGAGCGCGCTTCCCACCGGGGTCCGCAGTTCGGCTTCGTGACGTGCTGTTCGCTCCGGGGCATGCCCCGGCCTTCGCTGGATTCAGCAGGCGGACCGTTTCGCCGACGGTGTGTGCCCGAGGCACCCGCCATCAGGACACCCGGAGGACCACATGGGGAGGATCGCCGCCCGCCCGGCACTAGGTACGGTCCAGTCCACCGCCCCGTTGCAGTCGGATCCCGGGCGGCTTGCGTACCTGCTTCCTGTGTTTCTGATCGTTTTCGGAAGCGCCTTCCAGCTCTTCAAGCCCGCTCACCTGAACGGCTCGCCGTTCTTCATGTCCGCCCCGCTGATGGCCGCGCCGCTGTTCAGTAAGGGGAAGACCGTCGCCGTCGGCGCCGTGGCGCTCGTTGTGGCCGCGACCTTCCAGGTGGTCGAGGAAACCGCGTGGGGGCGCTTCGACCCGGAGAGCACGACGCGCCAGCTCACCACGATCGCCTTCGCCGCCGCCCTAGCCGTACTGCTCAATGCCATCGTGCACCGGGGGCGTCAGCAACTTGCCTCGGCACGCGAGGTGGCCGAAGCTGCCCAGCGCGCCGTACTGCCCCGCCCTGCTGGGCGGGTGGCCAACCTCCAGGTGGCCGCCCGCTACGAAGCGGCCCGGCACGACGCGCTCATCGGCGGCGACCTCTACGGCGCACGGTCGACCCCGCACGGCGTACGACTGGTCATGGGCGATGTCCGCGGCAAGGGAATCACCGCGATCGAGACCGTCGCCGTCGTCCTGGGCGCTTTTCGGGAAGCCTCGGAACACGAGAAGACCCTGCCCGACGTGGCGCGGCGCCTGGAAGCAGCACTGGCCCGGGACCAGACGGACCGGGGCGGCGCCTCTGCCGCGGAAGACTTCGTCACCTGCGTCCTGGTGGAGATCCCCGCGGACCACGGCGTCGTCCGCGTCTCCAACTGCGGCCACCCCGCCCCGCTGCTGCTCGACGGCCAGGGGGGCATCACCACCCTCACTCCCCGCGAGTTCGGGCTGCCACTGGGCCTGTCCGGGCTTGCTCCGACGCCCCACCAACTGGACACCTGGAGACTCCCCGGGCGGGACACTGCTGCTGTACACCGACGGCCTCTCCGAAGCCAGGGACGCCTCCGGCACCTTCTACGACCCGGCCGCCGAGTTGGCGGGCCGAACCTTTCCGTCCCCCGCCCGACTGCTGAGCACACTCGTGAAGGATGTGCACTGCTTCTCCGGCGGCCCCACCGCCGACGACATGGCACTGCTCGCCGTGCACCGCCCCCGTACCCATGCCGACCCGGGGCCGGTGACCGGCCCGGACCTCGCTGCTACCGGGCTCCCAGCATGAACACCCAAGCACTCACTCAGGGGAGGGCGGTGCGGAGGAGGGCGTCGAGCGCCGCGGCCTGGAGGTCGCGCTGGGGCTCGGCGGCCTCCGGCCGGCCGGCGAGGTTCGTCGTCTCGTACGGGTCGGCGGCGGTGTCGTGCAGCTCCGTGTACGTCATGCCGTCGGCATGGGCGAGGGTGAGCTTGTGCCGGCCGTCGGTGACGGTCGTATAGCGCTCGCCCTCCGCGAAGACATGCGGGTGCCCGGCGTCGCCCAGGGGCTTGCCGTCGCAGCCGGGGTCGGGCGTCTGGCCGGCGGCGCGGAGCAGGGTGGGGCAGACGTCGACGAGGCTGGTGAGCCGGTCGCTGCGGGTGCCGGCGTCCGGGAGACCCGGGCGGCGGATGATGAGCGGGACGCGGAGGACGTCGTCGTAGTAGCAGCGGTTCTTGCCCCAGAAGCCGTGGTTGCCGAGCATCTCGCCGTGGTCGCAGCTGAAGACCACCACCAGGTCGTCGCCGAAGCGCTCTCGTGCCGCGGCCAGGATGCAGCCGACCTGGTCGTCGATCAGCGCCACGTTCGCCGCGTAGTGCCGGCGCAGCCGCCGCCAGTACTCCGGGTCATTGTGCCGGTCCCCGCCGCCCTCCACCCGGCCCTGGGACGGGCCGTGGAAGCTGCGGTAGTGCAGTCGGTCCGGATCAGTCCACTCCCCCGCATCGATCCGCGGCTCCCCCAACTCGCCCTCGTCCACCCGCTCCAGATACTCCTCCGGCGGATCGAACGGAAAATGCGGCCCGCTGAAGGAGATCCACGCGAAGAACGGCTGCCCGCCGTCCCCGTGCGAGCGGATGAGGTCGACCGATTTCTCGCCGACCCAGCTGTCGGGATGCCATTCCGCGGGCCCCGGGAAGGTGAAAACCTTCCGAGCCTCGCGGTCCCACACCGCGTCCCGGTACGCCTCCAGATGCCCGGCCGCCTCCAGTTCCGCCGCGTAGTCGTCGCGGAACCACACCGACACCTGCTTTCCGTCCTGCAGCGCCAGATGGTCGATGCCGAGCGCGCGGTAGTGCTCGCGGAAGTCGCTGTACGGCAGCGTCGCGTCCGGCCGCGTGCGGCCGTACGGCACCGGCGCGAAGTGGCACTTGCCCACGTGCCCGACCGCATATCCGGCCTGCCCCATGCCCTGGTACAGGTTCGGCACCTCCGGCGACAGCCAGGCCCCGTCCCGGAAGTTGCTGTACGCGCCGTGGTTGCGCGGATACCGCCCCGTCAGCAGCGAGCTCCGGCTCGGCAGGCACCACGGGCTCGCCGTATACGCCCGGTCGTAGACCGTCCCCTCCCCCGCCAGCCCGTCCAGATGCGGCGTCGCCACCGCCCGGCCCCCGTAGCACCCCAGCGCATCACGCCGCAGCTGATCCGCCGTGATCAACAACACCGCGGGACGGTCGGTCGCCATCGAATCACCTCTCAGGCCGTCTCAAGACGGCCGCGGGGTTGGCAAGTTGTCTATTACGTTGTACACAGCGTTGTACATGTAACGTCAGTGGCACCGCCATCCCGAAGGGGACATTGATGCACCGACGCACCACGTTCACGGCAGCACTGGGCGGCGGCTTGCTCGTACTCACCGCCATCACGCAGGCCGCACCGGCCGCCCCCGCCACCGGCCCCGAGGCGGCGGCCGTCACCATCTCGGTCGGCACCGAGGCGACCGCGAGGCCCGTGCCCGACCAGATCGTCGGCGCCAACCACCGCTGGCCGCGCGGCGGCCTCGGCATGTGGGACACCGGCACGGACCAGCCCTCCGCCCTCATGGTCGAGCTGGCCAAGAAGACGAACCTGAAGCTGGTCCGCTATCCCGGCGGCACCGTGGCCAACCTCTTCGACTGGAAGAAGTCGATTGGCCCGCAGGACCAGCGCGGCTGCCAAGTCGGCGGCGGCTTCGTCGGCGGCGCCGAGCCGATGGACAGCGCGTACGGGCCCGACGAGAACGAGCGCTTCGTCGACGCCATCGGCGCCCGCACCACCATCATGACCAATGGCACCACCCAGACCCCGCGGGACGCCGCCGACTACGTCGAGTACATGAACGCCAAGCCCGGCGCCAACCCCAACGGCGGCACCGACTGGGCCAAGGTCCGCGCGGCGAACGGCCACCCCGACCCGTACGACATCGACGTCTGGGAAGTCGGCAATGAGCTCTACCTCCCCAACCAGGCCTACTGGCGCGCCAAGGACCTCGACACACGGCTCCGGCAGTTCGCCTTCGGCGGCACCCAGCGGCAGCAGGACCAGCCGCTCGGCACCGCCTGCGACCACCGGCCGGAGGCCGGGGTGAGCGACGGCAGCGCCGGGCAGCGGTTCCAGGTCTGGTATCCGCCAGTGGTGCCGGGCTCCGCGACCGTACGGGTCGGGGGCGAGGCCTGGCGCCAGGTCGGCGATCTCGGTGCCGCCGGGCCCGATGCCGCCGTCTACCAGCTGGACGCCAAGACCGGCCGCGTCACCTTCGGCGACGGCGTCCACGGCCGTATCCCGCCCGCGGACGCCGCCGTCAAGGCGGACTACGACTCGGGGCCGCACGCGGGTTTTACCGACTTCTACGCGGCGATGAAGAAGGCCGATCCGTCCATCTCGGTCTGCTCTCCCTGGGAGAAGCCGGAGTTCGTCAAGCTGATGGGCCGCGAGCACCGCTACGACTGCATCGGGCCGCACCTGTACCTGAACCGCGAGGTGCAGGGCACCGCCGCCGAGGTTCACGACACGACCGTCCCCGAGGCGGATCAGGTGGTGGACCGGGAGCTGGACGCGCTGGAGGCGGCGATCGACGCGTACGGGCCGGGGGCGGGGAAGCGGCCGTTCCTCGAAGTGAGCGAGTACGGGACGATCGTCGCCGGCGCCCCGGAGGGGTGGGGCGGTTCGCTGACGAACGTGCTCATCCAGGGCGGTCACGTCATCGGCATGATCAACCACGGAGTGCCGCTGGCCATCTCCTCCAACCTCAATACCGACAAGCCGGCAGCCGGCGAGCTCTTCGGCGGCGCCCCGGAGTTCACCGACACCGGCCGCGCCCGGATGCTCGGGCTGGTGAGCAAGCTGGCCGGCTCCACGCCCGTACGGCAGGAGGTCACCGGCAACCCGGACGCCACCGGCGGCGGCTACCCGGCGCTGCGCGTGCTCAGCACCCGCGCCGACAACGGCACGGTGCGGGTGTTCGTACTCAACCGGGACCGCGAGCAGGATGTGCACGCCGGAGTCGCGCTGCCGCCGGGTACGGGCGGCACGGCGCGCGTGCACACCTTGAACGGAGCCGGCATCTCCAGCTACAACAGCGCCACGCAGCCCGACGCGCTCAAGGTGACGACCACGGAGCAGGACGCCGGGGACGGCCGCCTCGATCACACCTTCCCCGCGCACTCGGTCACGCTGATCGAGGTACCGGGGTGACCCTGCCGGAGGGCGTGGGGTGAGAATGATGCGGTCGGCGGGGTGCGGAGGAGAGCGGGAATGGGCGCAACGATCAAAGACGTGGCCAAGCTGGCCGGCGTCTCCATGAAGACGGTCTCCAATGTCCTCAACGGATATCCGCATCTCACCCCCGAGACCAAGGGGAAGGTCGAGCGGGCGCTGGTCGAGCTGGACTACCGGCCCAACATCTCGGCCCGCAATCTGCGCAGCGGCCGTACCGGGCTGATCGCGCTGGCGGTCCCCACGACCATAAACCCGTACTTCGGTGAGCTCGGGCATCTGATCGTCAAGGAGGCCCAGGACCGCGGCCTCACCGTGCTGATCGACTGTACGGAGGGCGATCTGGCGCGGGAGCAGCATGTCGCGGACGGCTTCCGCAGCCAGATGCTGGACGGCATGATCCTGCAGCCGTGGTTGCTGCCCGCGTCGTATCTGCGCAACCGCGCCGACCGTACGCCGCTGGTGCTGCTCGGCGAGCGCAAGGTGCGCTCGGCGGACAGCGTGGCCATCGACAGCAAGGCCGCAGCCGCCGCGGCTATCGCCCACCTGGTGGCGCTCGGGCGGCGCCGGATCGGGCTGATCGGCCCACGGCTGACGCGGAAGGCGAACACCCCGCCTGAGCCGCGCCGCCGCCACGACGGCTACCTGGCCGCCCTGACCGCCGCGGGCCTCGACCCGGACCCGGAGCTGGAGGTGCACCACCGGGTGAGCGCCCCGCAGGACGTCGGCGAGGCCGTGGACCATCTCCTCGGCCTCCCCGACCCGGCGGACGCCATCTTCTGCTTCAACGACCGCACGGCCCTGGCCACGCTGCGCGCGCTGACCTCGCGGGGCGTCCGGGTGCCGGCCGACATCGCCGTCATCGGCGTGGACGACGTCGAGGGCGCCCGCCTGTCCACCCCGTCCCTGTCCAGCATCGCCCCGGACAAGCACACCATCGCCCGCACCGCGGTCGCCATGCTCGTGGAGCGCATCGAGGGCACCGACCGCCCGGCCCGCCAGGTCGTCGCCCCCTTCACGCTGATCGCGCGGGAGAGCACGGTGGGGGTGGACGCGGGGGCGCGGTGAGGGCCTGTCTCAGGTCCAGAGCCGGTCTCACGTCCGATGCCAGTTGTGCCGGGGTAGCCGCGGGTTGTAGTTGCCGTCAGGCAGGTCGTCGGTGAGGCGCAGCGACCAGCGCTGCCAGCGCTCCATCAGGTCGGTGCGGACCTGCCGCAGCTTGGGGTCCTCCCATCGGTTGTCCAGTTCCATCGGGTCGGCGTCGAGGTCGTACAGCTCGTGCGTGCCGTCGACATGGCAGTACACCTTGTAGCGGTCGTGCCGCAGCGCCCGCGAAGTGCCGCTCTGGGTCACGGTGTTCAGCTCGTCGTAGCGGGTCCCCTCGTACGGGAAGTGCAGCTCGGGCCGGGCGTCGTCCGGGTACGGCAGGCCCCCGTACCCCCGCTCGATCACGATGTCGGCGAACTCCGCCGCCGGGTAGTCGGCGCCGGTCAGCAGCTGCCACAGGCTGCGCCCCTGCACCCCTAGCGGAATCGGCCGCCCGAGCGCCTCACAGACCGTGGGCAGGAGGTCGGCGAGCGAGACGAAATCCTTCTTGTTGTCGCTCTTCCCGACCCCGCAGCCGGCGAACACCATCGGGATCCGGGCCAGCGCCTCCGGCATCCCCGCACCCTTGCGCTGCAGGCCGTAGTCGCCGACGTAGTCGCCGTGGTCGGCGAGGAAGACCAGCAGGGTGCTGTCCCAGAGGTCCTGCTCCTTCAAGTGGGTGACCAGGCGGCGCAGCTGGTCGTCGATCAGGCGGAGCATGCCGCAATACGTGGCCCGGTAGCGCCGCCACAGCTTGTCGTAGCCGGGGCGCTTCTCCTCGACCAGGTCGCGCAGCCACTTGTACGCCCCGCCCTTGGCCTCCGCCGCCTCCGGGCCGCACTCGCGCTCCGGGACCTCGTCCTCGCCGAAGAGCGAGAAGTACGGCTCGGGGGCCTGGTAGGGGTTGTGCGGCTCGGGCATCGACACCCACGAGAAGAACGGCTTCGCCGGGTCGCGGGCATCGATCTGCCCGATCGCGTCGGAGACGATCCGGTGCGCGAACTGCAGCTCCACCGGAAACGGCGTCGGCTCCTTCGCCGGACCGTGGTCGATGGACTTCAGCCACTGCGCGAACGCGCGCTGCTCGGTGGTCTCGTCCGGGCCCGACTCATGCCCGTACGGCCCGGCGAAGGCGTCGAAGTCCTCCTTGCTGCCGCGGTACATGTGCGTCTTCCCGGCGTAAAACCGCTGGTAGCCGGCCGCACCCAGCACATCCAGGAGGTCGTCGCCGCGGACGGCCTCCTCCGGCGTGGAGTTCTGCCGTACGCGATGGGTGCTCGGCCACCGCCCGGTCAGCAGGCTGGTGCGCGCGGGGACACACGCCGGGGCTGTGGTGTACGCCCGCCGCAGCCGGGTGCCGTCCGCGGCCAGCGCGTCGAGGAACGGCATCGTGTCCAGCGGGAATCCCTCGCCCGCGGTGAAGCCGGCGCGGTGCTGGTCCGTCATGACGAACACGATGTTCGGAGAGGTCGGGCAACTCACTGTGTCAGCATGCTGACCCGCTCCGAATTTCGTCAACAGGTCGGATAATTAATCCGGACCGTCCGATACCCGAACCCGGCACTGGCTGTCGCGATAGCCTGCGCGCAGCGCAACCGGTGGCGAGCACAACGAGGGGGCGCACGATGAGCAGCGGTCAAGCGTGGCCGGAGACCCAGGAGTTGCTGGACTGGATCGGCACCATCACGGAACAGGGCATCCGCCGCCCCGGCTACCCGGCCGACTCCTGGACCGAGGACTGGGCGGCCGGCATGTTCCGCTCCTTCGGCCTTGAGGCCCGCCTCGAGACCGTGCCCGTGCCGCGCTGGAACCCCGGCGCCGCCGCCCTCACCGTGCACGGCGGCCCCGGCGACCTGCATCTCGAAGGCTTCCAGCTCCCGTTCAGCGCGGCGGCCCCCACCGGCTATACGGCGCCGCTCGTGCGCCTCGGCCCCGGCCACGTACCGCCGGGCGCCATCGCCATCGACGAACTCGCCCTGACCGAACTCCCGCAGCCCGACGCCCGTGAGCTCGCCACCGCCGAGTACGACCCGGAGAAGGCCTTCGATCACATCGCCCAGACCCTCCCCTTCGGCCCCCGGCTCCAGGAGGTCGCCGAGCCCGCCATCGCCGCGGGCGCGGGCGGCTACGTCGGCGCACTGACCGGATTCCCGTGGGAGACCAGCTCCTACTACGTTCCGTACGACGCCGTGCAGCGACCGGTCCCCGGGCTATGGCTGTCCCGCACCAACTCCCTTCGCGTACTCGACCGGCTGGCCGCCGGCCCCTGCACCGCCACCCTCCTCACCGAGGGCACCACCACCCCCGCCACCAGCCGCAATGTCATGGCCACCCTCCCCGGCGCCGGCGACCGCTGGGTGATCATCGCCTCGCATCACGACGCCCCGTGGGCCTCCGCCGTCGAGGACGGCACCGGCATCGCGCTCGTCCTGGCCGCCGCCCGCCACTGGGCGCAGGTGCCGCGCGAAGAGCGGCCGCACAATCTCCTCTTCCTGCTGACGGCCGGGCACATGGCGCACGCCGCGGGCACCCGCGCGTTCATCGACCGGCACCGCGACCTGCTGCGCGATGTCGTGCTTGAGCTGCACCTGGAACACGCCGCGCTGCGCTGCGACTTCAAGGACGGGCTGCTGAAGCCGACCGCCGACCCCGAGGTCCGCTGGTGGTTCACCAGCCGCGATCAGCCCCTGGAACACCTGGTGCTGGACGCGCTCAGCTCGGAGCGGCTGCGCCGCTCGCTGGTGCTGCCGCCGGACGCGTTCTCGCCGCTGCCGCCGACCGACGGCGCCTTCTTCCACGAGGCGGGCGTACGCCTTGTGCACTTCCTCTCCGCGCCGCCGTACCTCTTCGACCCCGCCGACACCCTCGACAAGGTGGACGCGGAGGGCCTGCTGCCGCTCTCCCGCGCCGCCGCGCGGATCGTCGCGGGGACTTCCGGCTGGGATCCCCTGCCGCCGCGGGCGCCCCAGGGTGCACCCTAGAAAGCGCGGGAGGTGATGGCCATGCGCAATATCGCGGGCTGGGACATCGAGATGGACTTCCTCGAGGACGACGTCCACACCCGGTCCACTGCACTGCTGCGCCTGAGCGACGGCACCGAACTCGAGGCCCACGGCGAGGCGAAGCGCCACCCGAGCGACCCCGGGCAGCGCCTCGTGGGCGAGGAGATCGCGGCCGCCCGGGCGCTCAACGACCTTGCCAGGCAGTTGCTCGACAAGGCCGCGCGCGAGATCCAGAAGGTGACGCACCAGGCGGCGCAATTACCCAACTGAAGACATTCGACACAGGCCCTAGGCGAGGCGCTCCTCCGCCGCCGCGAGGATCTCCGTCACGCGCTGTCCGAAACGCACGTCGCAGGCGTGCGGGACGCCGCTGCGCGCCGATTCGAGCAGCGCGTCGATGGCGCGGCCGTACGGCGGCACGGGGCCGCGGTCGTCGCGCTCCGGCACGACCGTGACGCCCGGCGCCCCGCGCAGCTCGACGGTGACGCCCGCCGCGGCCTGCGGCACGGTGTGGCTGAGGGTGCAGGTGCTCAGCGCGCCGCCCGCATGCCGCAGCGTCAGGTGCACGGTGTCGCCGGGCCCGGCCGCCGCCCGTACCGCGTCCAGGTCCACATCGCCCAGCGCGGGCAGCAGCATCGACAGCACATGCGGCCCGACGTCCCACAGCGCCCCCTTCTCCGCGCGCCAGGGCGAGGCGGCGTACGGGCTGCCGGAGTCGGCGAAGACGGGCGAGAGCCAGTCGGCGCGCCCGACCAGCCACCCGTCCTTCCCCTGCTGCTCGGCCAGCCAGTCGGCGCTGACATCGGCGAACCGCATGGTGAAGAAGACGACCGAGGCGACCCCCGCCCGCGCCACCGCCTCGGCGACCTGTCGCGCCCCGGCCGCCGTGGTCGCCACCGGCTTGTCGAGCAGCAGGTGCTTCCCGGCCTCGGCGGCCCGTACGGCGAGCGGCGCCTGCACATCGGGCGGCAGCGCGACGGCGATCGCGTCGCAGTCGGCGAAGAGGGCATGCACGTCCTCGTACGGCCGGGTGCCGAAGCTCTCGGCGACGGCCTTCGCGGCCTCGGGGCGGCGCCCCCACACGCCGGTGAATTCCACGCCGGGGTGGGTCTGGAGGGCGGGGGCGTGAGCCTTCTCCGCCCAGGGTCCGGTGCCGAGCAGTCCAATGCGCATACCGGACATCGTACGGATCAGGCCACGCTGGTCAGGCGGCGGCCTCGACCACGTCGTGGGTGGTGCGGACGAAGGCGCGGACGCGCGCGCAGTCGTCGTTGGTACGCCACACCAGCACCCACTCGAGCGGCGGCGCGTCGCTGAAGGGGACGTAGGCGACGTCCGGGCGGGGGTAGTAGCGGCGGACCTGGGCGCCCACCGGGAAGACGCCGCGCCCGGCGCCGACGAGGGTGAGGACCTCGTTGAACGTGTGCGCCGTGGGCCCCGGCTCGATCGGGCGCCCCGCCGGGGTGGTGGCCGGCGAGCGGTGGGCACGGAGGGCGGCGGGAAGGTTGTCAGGCAGCTGGATCATCGGGGCGCGGGCCAGGTCTTCGAGGCCGACGGCGGTGCGCCGCGCGAAGGGGTGGTCGGCGGCCACCGCGAGCAGCCGGGCCTCGGAGATCAGCACCGTCCCCTCGGTCAGCCCGTCGCCGCCGACGGGGCGGGAGGCGATGCCGAGGTCGACGGTGCCGTCCCGCAGCCAGTCCACGATCTCCACCATCTGCGCCTCGCGCAGCACCACCTCGCACTCGGGATACCGCCCGCGGAACGCGTCGGCCGCCCCCGCGAGGAGCTGCCCGCCGGCGGCGCCGACGAAGGCGACGGTGATCCGTCCGTCGAGGCCGCGCCCGGCCGCGACGGCCCGCTCGACGGCGGCGCCGACCTGCTCCCAGGCGGGCCGCAGGTCGTCGCGGAGCTGCCGCCCGACGTGGGTCAGCTCCACGCGCCGGCTGGTGCGATTGAACAGCGCGACGCCGACGCGGCGCTCCAGCTTGGCGACGGTCTGGCTGACGCGGGCCGTGGACACGTGCAGCCGCTCGGCGGTGCGCCCGAAGTGCAGCTCCTCCGCGAGCGTCAGAAACACCTCGGCCTCGTGCCGCTCCAGCATGCCGCCCACCACCTCGCCTCCGTCGTTAAGCCAGGGTTATCGATCGTTGCACAGTCGCACATTGATACGAAACCCCGGCCGCCGGAAGGTAGTGATCACACCCGCCCTTCCGGACGACGAGAGGCCGATCATGAGCGACACCCACACAGAGCTACGCTCCGCCGTCCGCGGCCGGGTGCTGCTCCCCGGCGACGACGGCTTCGCCGCGGCCACCCGCCCCTGGAACCTCGCCGTGGACCAGCAGGTCCCGGCGGTGGTGGAGCCCGCCGACGCCGACGACGTGGCAGCCCTGGTCCGCTACGCCGCCCGCGCCGGCGTCCCGGTGACGGCACAGCCGAGCGGCCACGGCGCCACCGCCGCACTGGCCGGCGCGATCCTGCTGCGCCCGGCCCGCCTCGACGAGCTGACCGTCGACCCGGCGACCCGCACCGCGCGCATCGGCGCGGGCGTGCGCTGGGAGCGGGTGCAGGCGGAGGCGGCCCGGCACGGGCTGACCGGCCTGCCGGGCAGCTCGCCGGTGGTGACCGTGACCGGCTACACGCTCGGCGGCGGGCTGAGCTGGTTCGGCCGGGCGCACGGGTGGGCGGCGGACAGCGTCCTCGCCTTCGAGGTGGTGGGCGCGGATGGCGTACGTGCCCGGGTGACGGCGGCCGACGACCCGGAGCTGTTCTGGGCGCTGCGCGGCGGTGGCGGCGACTTCGCGCTGGTCACGGCGCTGGAGCTGCGCCTGCACCCGGCGCCGGAGCTGTACGGCGGCAGGCGGCTGTGGCCGGCACGGCAGGCGGCAGAGGTGCTGGCGGCGTTCCGTACGATCACGGCGACCGCTCCCCGCGAACTCACCGTCTGGGCCGACCTGCTGAGCTTCCCCGGCGCCCCGCCGATGGTCGCGATCGACGCGACCTACCTGGGCGCGGCGGCGGAGGCCCGCGACCTGCTGGCGCCCCTGGACGCGATCGGCGACGCCATCTCGGACACCCGCGGCCCACTGCCCCTCCCGGAGCTGGGCTCCATCACGGCGGAGCCGACGACGCCGGGGCCGGGTTCCTCGCGCGGCGAACTCCTCACGGAGGTGGATGACTTCACGGTGAAGACGCTCCTGTCGGAGCCGATCGATCCGCTGCTGAGTGTGCAGCTGCGCCACTTGGGCGGCGCCTTCGCGGACGCGTCCGACAGCCCGCACGGCGCGCTGGCGGAGCCGTACGCCCTGTATCTCTTCGGCGTCCCGGACACGGAGGGGAAGGCCACTGCGATACGGGCCCGCCAGCAGTCGCTGGTGACGTCCCTCGGCGACCGCGTCACCGGCCGCAAGCCCTTCACGTACCTCACCGCGGGCGAAACCCCGGGGGCGGCCTTCACGCCCGAGGTCCTCGACCGCTTGCGGGCGCTGAAGCGGGACCGGGATCCGCAGGGGGTGATCCGGAGCAACTTCCCGGTGTCCAGCTGACCTTCGTTTCATCACATCTCACCACCAAGGAACTCTCATGCCGCACCACGCCCTCACCGCCCCGTCCGCCACCCCCGACGCGGTCGTCCGCGAGCTCCGCGACCGCGCCGAGATCGCCGACGCGCTGTACCGCTTCGGCCTCGGCCAGGACCTCAAGGACCGCGACCTCTTCGCCTCCGCCTTCGCCGCCGACGCGGAACTCGACTTCGCGCCCGCGGCGGCCAAGTGGGGCGCGAAGCCGCCGCTGATGGTGGGCCGGGAGACGATCGTCACGTCCATCCTGGCGCTGTTCACGGGCCGGGTGGACACCACGCATCAGGTCACGAATGTCCGTATCGCGGTCGACGGCGATGTGGCGCGCCTGACGGCTCTGGTCGAGGCCCAGCACCTGCTGACCGCGGATCATGCGACGCACGCGCTGCTGAAGAACCCGTACACGGTCGACCTGGCCCGGGACGGCGAGCGGTGGGTGATCACCCGTATGACCATCGAGAACACGTGGTACACGGGTGACCCCACCGCGATCTTCGGCTGACACGGAGCGGGCGTCTTCGACTGACGCCGACCTGCCGTCTTCGACTGACGCCCGCCGGCTCAGCCCTCGCCGCCAGGGCCGCCGACCGGATGCAGCGCCTCATCAGGGCGCGAGCCGCCGGCCGGCGGCCCTGCGTCTGGGCCGCCCTCGCCCTGCCGCGCCCGCGGCATCAGCAGCGCCGCGACCACCAGCGCGGCGAAGCCGCCCACCGCCGCCGCCAGGAAGGCATCGTGGTTCGCCGCCTCCTGCGCCGCGACCACCAGGCGCGGATCGCCGCCCGCCGCCGCCAGATCCCCGGCGAGACCGTGGTACGCGATGGTCGTGATGACCGCGAGCCCCAGCGCTCCACCGGCCTCCTGACTCGTATTGATCAGCCCGGCCCCGACCCCCGCCTCCGCCTCGCTCACCCCGGTGAACGCGGCGATCTGCAGCGTCACATAGACCATCCCGCAGCCGAGCCCCAGCAGCACGAACGGCGTCAGCAGGTCCACCGCGTACGAACCGCCCGCAGGCGCCCGCCACATCAGCAGCAGCCCGGCCACCGATGTCGCCAGCCCGGCGATCAACACCGTCCGCGCCGCCACCTTCGCGATCAGCCCGGAGGCGATCCCCGCGCCCAGCGCGACGGCAACCGCCAGCGGCAGGTACGCGAACCCGGCCTTCAGCGGCGAATACCCGTACACCTGCTGCATGAAGATGCTGGCGAAGAAGAACAGCGCCGAGAAGGTGCCGAAGACCAGCACCGCCGCGATGTTCGCCGTCCGCATGGTGCGCTTCCGTACGAACCCGAGCGGCATGATCGGCGCGGCCGCCCGCGACTCGACGACAAGGAACACCGCCAGCAGCACGCCGGCCCCCACCAGACCCCCGACCGTACGACCGGCCGACCAGCCGATCCGGGTCGCCTCCCCCAGCGTGAAGATGAGCAGCAGCAGCCCGCCGGTCAGCGTGACCGCGCCGGCGGTGTCGAACCGGCGCCGCACCGTCGCGCCCGGCTCGCCCGTCTCCCCCCGGCTCTCCGGCACGATCCGCGGGGCGATGAGCGCGGCACCAAGGCCGATCGGCACATTCAGATAGAAGATCCACTCCCATCCGGGGCCGTCGGCCAGCAACCCGCCGACGATGACGCCCACGATCGAGGCGATCCCGGCCAGCGAGCCCCACACGCCGAGCGCCTTGTTGCGCTGCGGCCCCTCGGGAAAAGCGCTGGTCAGCAGCGACAGCGCGGACGGCGCAATCATCGCGGAGCCGAGCCCCTGCAGGCCGCGGGCGGCGATCAGCATCGGCCCGCTCACCGCGAGTCCCGCGACGAGCGAGGCCAGCGCAAAGACCACAAACCCGGCCCGCAGCAGCCGACGCCGCCCAAACGTATCCCCCAACCGCCCGCCCAGCAGCAGGAACCCGCCCAGCACCGTCCCGTAGGCGGTGACGATGTACTCCTGGCTGACCTCGGACATCTCCAGCCCCTCGCGGATCGAGGGCAGCGCCAGATTCACGATCGAAATATCCAGGAAGACCATGAACTGCCCCATGCACAAGAAGGCAAGGATCGCTCCTGGACCAGATCGCTTCGCGGCTGTCATCAACATCTCCTCAGTGCTCGTCGACAATCCCGAGGCGCCCTTCGGGCCGCCCTCATCGCACTGACGGATCGCGCGGAGCGGGTGTGACCGCGGCGGCGGGTGGGTTGCCGAAGGCGCAGCAGGTGCGGGTCAAAGGGGCGGCCCCTATGACATCGGCCGGGCGGGCGCGGAAGCCGCGGCTGCGAAGAAAGGGATGGCGATCAGGAGGCGGTCGGTCTCGGCGCGGTTGCGCTGTTCTGCCAGCCAGGCGTCGGCCACATCGCGGGCAATGGCGCCGCTTGCGGACGCCTGCTCGGCGAGCCTGATCAGCAGGGGGAGCATCGTGGCGGCCGTGAAGACGCTCGTGTGCGCCTCGGCCGTGACGTCCGTAAAGCCGCCGTCCAGGAGGAGATTGCGGTACTGGCGGCCCGCCCGCGGCGCGCCGAGGAGGTCGGCTCGGGCGTGCACGATGGCGCGGGTGAGGGGCGGGTCGTACGAATCGATCATGATGGCGTCCCAGTCCTGCCCGAGCAGGACAATGCGGCCGCCGGGACAGAGCACGCGCCGCGCCTCCGCCACGGCCCGCGCCGGCTCCGCCAGCACGTGCAGGACCTTGTCCGCCCGATAGCCGCGCACGCTGCCGTCGGCGAAGGGCAGTTCCTCCGCCCCCGCCTCCCGGAAGTCCCCCGCCGGCCACCGCTCCCGCGCCGCCGCCAGCATCCGCGTGTCGGGGTCCACGCCCACGGCCCGCACCCCGCGTCCGCCGAGCTCGGCGACAGCGCGGCCGGCGCCGCAGCCGACGTCCACGACGGTCGAGTCGGGGGCGAGCGCGAGCAGTTCGTACGAGCGCTCCCGCAGCCGCTTCGCATCCGGCAGCGCGTCCGCCGCGTCGAGTACGGCGAGCAGGGCCTCGGTGTCGCGGTGGGCCGTGGCCGGGGATGCCGCGTCGCGGTGGGCCGTGGCCGGGGATGACGCCGCTTGCTGGTTCTCGGACATGGACCCCAGGCTGCGACTTAATGTCGACCTGAAGTCAAGACGCCGACGGCAGCACGACGACCACCTCCGCCCCCTTGTGGGTGGCGTGCCCATGTCACCACACTCGTGCCGTGAAGACGAAGAGGCTCGTCCGCAGCACATCCGTCATCGCCGGCGCCTGCGCCATGGTCCTCGCCTTCGCGGGACCCGCACTCGCCGCACCGCCCCCGGCCCTCCCCGCCAACGCCGACGGCACCGAGCAGACCTACCAGCCGGCGTACGACTACGACACCGACGGCTGCTACCCGACCCCCGCCATCGGCCCGGACGGCACGGTCAGCCCCGGCCTCAACCCCGGCGGCACCGTCAGCGGCGGCTGCCACGACGCCGCCGACCTCGCCAACACCAATGGCTACTCCCGCGCCAAGTGCAACAACGGCTGGTGCGCCATCCTCTACGGCCTCTACTTCGAGAAGGACCAGGCCGTCTGGGGCAGCGGCCTCGGCGGCCACAAGCACGACTGGGAACACGTCGTCGTCTGGGTCAAGGACGGCGGCACCGCCGAATACGTGGCCACCTCCGCACACGGCGACTTCACCATCCACCCCCGCGACCAGATCCGCTGGGACGGCACCCACCCCAAGGTCGTCTACCACAAGGACGGCATCGGCACCCACGCCTTCCGCCGCGCGAACGCCAACGACGAGCCGCCGGAAAACCACCGCGGCACCTGGCAGTTCCCGGCCCTCATCGGCTGGAACGGCTACCCGCCTGGCCTCCGCGACAAGCTCGCCGCCCACGACTTCGGCAGCGCCCACTTCGGCCTGAAGGACGGCAGCTTCGCCGGCCACCTCACAAAGGCAAAGCCGGCGGCCATTCCCTTCGACCCGAACGGATAGCTAAGACTCCTTCTTCGCCCGGCTCGGCTGCACCCGCTTGGGCTCCCCCGCCATCTTCGGATGGTCCGGCGGATACGGCAGGTCGCCGAGGCCGCGCTCCGACTCGTCCATGTCCGCCCACTCCAGCAGCGTCTCCAGGCCGTAGCGCTCGGCGTCCATGTCCGCGTGGACGTCGCCGACCTCGGCATAGCGCTTCGGCATCGTGGCGAGGTCGAAGTCGCGCGGCTCCGCGTCGTCCACCTCGTCCCAGCGGAGGGGGGCCGAGACCGGGGCGTGGGGCTGGGGGCGTACGGAATAGGCGGAGGCGATGGTGCGGTCGCGGGCGGTCTGGTTGTAGTCGACGAAGACGCGTTCGCCGCGCTCCTCCTTCCACCAGGCCATCGTCACGTGCTCCGGCATCCGCCGCTCCAGCTCGCGGCCGGCGGCGATGGCGGCGCGGCGGACCTGGATGAAGTTCCACTTCGGCTCGATGGGGATGAAGACGTGCAGGCCGCGGCCGCCGGAGGTCTTCGGGAAGCCGGTGAGGCCCGCGTCCGCCAGAACGCCGCGCAGCTCGTGCGCCGCCCGTGCCGCGTCCTTGAAGTCCGTGCCCGGCTGCGGGTCGAGGTCGAGGCGCAGCTCGTCGGGGTGGTCGGTGTGGTCGGCGCGGACCGGCCAGGGGTGGAAGGTGAAGGTGCCGAACTGGGCCGCCCAGATGACGGCGGCCAGTTCGGAGGGGCAGATCTCGTCGGCTTTCCGGCCGCTGGGGAAGGTGATCCGGGCCGTCGGGATCCAGTCGGGCGTGTTCTTCGGAGCGCGCTTCTGGAAGAAGGACTCGCCTGTTACCCCGTCCGGATAACGTTCGAGGGTGGTGGGACGGTTCCTTAGCGCGCGCAGGATTCCGTCGCCGACCGCGAGGTAGTAGTTCGCGAGGTCGAGCTTGGTGTAGCCCTTCTCCGGGAAGTAGATCTTGTCCGGGCTGGACAGCCGGACCTTGCGTTCGCCCACTTGGAGCTCCATCGCGGCACCCATGCGGAAACGTTAAGACGTGCGGGCCGGATCCGCTCCATAATCGGCGCATGGATCTGCCGGTGATGCCCCCCGTGAAGCCCATGCTCGCCAAGCCCGCGAAGAAGATCCCGCCCGGAATGCAGTACGAGGCCAAGTGGGACGGCTTCCGGGCGATCGTCTTCCGGGACGGGGACGAGATCGAGATCGGCAGCCGGACCGGAAAGTCGCTGGTGCGCTATCTGCCGGAGCTGGTGGAGGCGCTGAAGGCGAATCTGCCGGAGCGGTGCGTCGTGGACGGCGAGATCGTCATCGTCCGTAACGGCCGCCTCGACTTCGACGCCATAACGGAACGCATCCACCCCGCCGCCTCCCGGGTGAAGCTGCTGGCCGGCACCACCCCGGCGTCCTTCGTCGCCTTCGACCTGCTGGCGCTCGGCGACGACTCGCTGGCCGACACGCCGCTGGTCGAGCGGCGGGCCACGCTGGAGAAGGCCCTCGCCAAGGCCGCGCCCCCCATCCACCTCGCCCCCGCGACTACGGACGCGAAGGTCGCGCAGGAGTGGTTCAAGCAGTACGAGGGCGCGGGCCTCGACGGCGTCATCGCGAAGCCGCTGGACAGCCCGTACCGGCAGAACGAGCGGCTGATGACCAAGGTGAAGCACGAGCGCACCGCGGATGTGGTGCTGGCCGGCTTCCGCTGGCACAAGAGCGGCCCGGTGGTCGGCTCGCTGCTGCTGGGCATCAACGACTCGGACGGGCGGCTGCAGCACGTCGGCGTGTGCGCCGCCTTCTCGATGAAGCGCCGGGAGGAGCTGGTCGAGGAGCTGGAGCCGCTGCGGATGGAGTCGGTCGCCGGTCACCCCTGGGCCGACTGGGCGAACGAGGAAGCCCACGAGTCCGCCCGGCTGCCCGGTGCGCCGAGCCGCTGGTCCGGGCAGAAGGACCTGTCGTGGGTGCCGCTGCGGCCCGAGCGGGTGCTGGAGGTCGCGTACGACCACATGGAGAACGGGCAGCGCTTCCGGCACACCGCGCAGTGGCGGCGGTGGCGGCCGGACCGGACGCCGGAGAGCTGCACCTTCGAGCAGCTGGAGGAGCCGCTGAGCTATGACCTCGGGGAGGTGCTGGGCGGGACGGCGTCCATGTAGGGGTTGGGGGGCTGGCTGATGCGCTTGAGGTCGGTGACCTTGAGCGCGCCCGACTTCCCCGCTGTGCCGACGACCGTCACCCACTGGTCGGCGGGCGGTGCGGGTGCGCCGCGGACCCGTACCTTCAGCGACTGCGAGTCGGCGGCGCAGCAGCTGACGACGAGGCGGGTGAGCTCCCAGCCGCGGCGGTCCGGCGTGGCGAATCCGGTCATGGTGACGGTACGGCCGCGGAGGCCGGCGGGGTCGCCGCCGGAGCGCTCGAGGTATTCGGTGAGCGTCATGGGGACGGGGCCGTGCGACTTCGGGAGGGGGGCGAAGCGCGGCTTGGTGCCGGGGGATTCCGCGGAGGTGCGCTTGGCGGACTCCCGTTGCGCGGTGTACGAGCCGAGGGCGGGCGGGGCGAAGGCGAGCATGGCCAGGGCGGGCGGGACGAGGAGCCAGGCGACTCGGGGGGCGGAGCTGTGGTCGTGGCCGTGGTGGTCGTCGTGTTCCGCGTGCGCCGGTGCCCGGTCCCGTAGCCCGGCCAGTGCCGTCAGCACCAGCAGCACCCCGGCGGAAATGAGGAAGGGCCGCAGCCCCTCCTTCACGTACCGCAGATAGAGGTCGCCGAAGAGCGTGATCCGCAGCACGCCGACGCCCACCAGCAGCAGCACCAGCGCCTGCACCCGCCCCCTCACAGCAGCCACCACCCGGTGACGAAGGTGGCGGCCACCGCGACCACCACCGTCGCCGCGGAGAAGCGCAGCGCGAAGGAGCGGCCGAAGGTGCCCGCCTGCAGGGCGATCAGTTTTACGTCCACCATCGGCCCGACCACCATGAACGCCAGCCGTGCCGTCGGCGAGAAGCCGGTCAGCGAGGCGGCGACGAAGGCGTCCGCCTCCGAGCAGACGGCGAGGAGGATGGCGAGTCCGGCGAGGAAGAGTACGGACAGCCAGGTGTGGTCGGCGAAGGTCTGCAGGACCGAATCCGGCACGGCGACGTTGAAGGTGGCGGCGGCCATCGCGCCCAGCACCAGGAAGCCGCCCGCGTGCAGGAAGTCGTGCTGGAAGCCGCGGCGGAACTCGCTCACGCGGCTCTCCCCTTCGCGGTGGCCGGTGTGCCGCGCCGGCATCCGCAGCCACCGCTCCCGCCCGAAGCGCAGCCACAGCCAGCCCATCGCGGCGGCGGTGGCGAGCGAAGCGACGAGGCGGGCGGCGACCATCTCGGGCGCGGCCGGGAAGGCGACGGCGGTCGCGACCAGCACGACGGGGTTCACGGCGGGCGCGGAGAGCAGGAAGGCGAAGGCCGCCGCCGGCGTCACCCCGCGCCGGATCAGCGACCCGGCCACCGGCACCGACGCGCACTCGCACCCCGGCAGCACCACTCCGGCGGCGCTGGCCACGGGCACCGCGAGGGCGGGTTTGCGGGGCAGGAGGCGGCTGAAGACGTGGGCGGGGACGAAGGCGTTGATGGCGCCCGAGACGAGGGTGCCGAGCACGAGGAAGGGGAGCGCCTGGACAGCGATGGCGACGCATACGGTCTGCCAGGCGCGGAAGGCGGGGGGGGTGAGCCACTCCCCTGCCCCCAGCGCCCAGGCGACGCCGACGGCCGCGGCGGCGCTGAGCGCGCCGGAGATGACGGCGGCCGCCGACAGAGTGGGGCGCGGGGTGCGCTCGGCTGTCGGCGGCGGCTGCGCCGTGCTGGTTAAGCCCTCGGTTGAGCCCTGGGTGGATTCCACCCAAGCACCTTAACCAGACAATCCGCCTAAACCGGCGCATCCCCGGTGCGACCCGAGTGTGCGTTTCGGGTGCGCGTTTCGGGTGTCCGATGTGAGACTTCGGGAGTGATCGAAGTACCGGATGCCGTACGCAACATGGTTCGCGCCGCCGGAGCCGAAGACTGGCTCGAGCGCCTGCCCGCGCTGATCACGACCCTCGAGGCTGACTGGTCGATCAGCGTGGGGCGCCCGTACACGGGCGGGTCCGGGGCCTACGTGGCCGAAGCGACGCGGGCCGACGGGGCCTCGGCGATTCTCAAGGTGCTGGTGCCGGGCTTGGGGAACGAATCCTCCAACGAGGCGACGGTGCTCCGCATTGTTGGAGGCGAAGGATGCCCGGCGCTCTACCGACATGACGCCGACCGGGGCGCCCTGCTCATGGAGCGACTGGGGCAGCCGATGTTCGAGCTCGGCCTGCCGCTCTCGCGTCGCCTGGAGATTCTCTGCGATACCGCAGCCGGCATCTGGCGGCCGGCACCGGACTGCGGGCTGCCCACCGGTGCCGAGAAGGCCCGGTCGCTGGCCGACTTCATTGTGAGGTTGTGGGAGGAACTCGATCACCCCTGCTCCGAGGAGGCGATCGAGCACGCCCTGGTCTCCGCAGGACGGCGGGAGCGAGCGCACCGCGACGAGAAGGCGGTATTGGTCCACGGCGACGTGCACCAACTCAACGCGCTGCAGAGCGATGGCGGCTTCAAGCTCATCGATCCGCACGGTCTCCTCGCGGAGGCCGAGTACGACCTGGGTGTCCTGATGCGTGGAGACCCGGTCGAGCTGATCGCTGGTGACCCCTTGGAGCGGGCCCGTTGGCTGGCCGCCCGGACGGGGCTCGATCCCGTGGCCACCTGGGAGTGGGGCGTGGTCGAGCGGGTGAAGACGGCACTGCTCTGCACGCAGATCCACCTCCAGCCGCTCGGCAGGGACACGCTCCGGGCGGCGGAGGCCGTGGCTGGCGTTTCCATGCCGTAGGTGCGCCCCCACCCGCCCTACAACGCGATCAACCCCGCCGCCGTAGGCCTGAAGCCGCACCCCTCCAAGTAGAAGTCGCGCAGCTCATCATCGAAGTCGACATGCAGCCACTCGCACCCAGCGGCGCGGGCCTCCCGCACCGCCGTCTCGATCAGGCGTACGCCGACGCCTGAGCGCCGCTCGCCCGCGGCGACGACCGTATCGAGGATGAAGGCATGCGCGCCGCCGTCCCACGCGACATTGACGAAGCCCACCAGCGCGCCCTCGCCGGAGCGCGCGCACACCCACCCCAGGCTGTGCCACCGCAGCCGGCCCTCCCAGTCCGTATCGGGCAACGGCTCGTGGCCGAAGCCCTCCGCATGCAGCGCCTCGATCTCCCCGCTCGTGATGGTGCCGCGCCACGCGTACGAGATCGTCATGCGCGTGATCGTAGTGTGGGGCCATGAACGACACGCACGTACTGGCCAGCCGCGAGGGGCGCTTGGGGCGCATCACCCTCAATCGCCCCAAGGCGCTCAATGCTCTCGACCTGGGCATGGTCCGCGGTGTCCACACCGCCCTGACCGACTGGGCCGACGACCCGGGCATCGACGCCGTCCTCCTCGACGGCGCCGGCGAGCGCGCCTTCTGCGCCGGCGGCGACATCGCGCTCATGCGCGAATCCGCCCTCGGCGACCATGGCATCGCGCAGCAGTTCTGGCGCGAGGAGTACGCCCTCGACGCGCTGATCGCGAACTACCCCGTGCCGGTCGTCGGCATCATGGACGGCATCACCATGGGCGGCGGCATCGGCCTCACCGGGCATGCCGCGGTACGGATCGTCACCGAGCGATCGGTCCTCGCGATGCCCGAGGTCGCCATCGGCCTCGCGCCCGACGTCGGCGGCGCGCTGCTCCTCACGCGGGCGCCGGGCGAGCTGGGTACGCACATGGCGCTGACCGCCGCCCGGATCGGCGCCCGTGATGCGATCGGCTGCGGCTTCGCCGACCATTACGTCCCCGCCGCCCGCCTCCCGGAGCTGGCCGAGGCGCTTCGGGCGCCCGGCGGCGACAAGCCGGACCACGTCGCCGCCGCCTTCGCCGAGCAGCCGCCCGAGGGTCCGGATGGCCTCCTCGCCCAGCGCGCCTGGATCGACGCCTGTTACGCGGCCGACAGCGCCGAGGAGATCCTCGCCCGCCTGCGCGCCCGTCCCGAGCCGGCCGCCTCCGCCGCGGCCGAGGCGCTGCTCGCCGGCTCCCCCACCTCCGTCAAGGTGACGCTGCGCGCTCTGCGCAACGCCCGCGCCATGGCCACCGTCGAGGAGTGCCTCGCCCAGGACTTCCGGCTGTGCTCCCGCTTCCTGGACAGCCACGACCTTCCCGAGGGCGTCCGCGCCATGGTCATCGACAAGGACCGCAGCCCGCGCTGGTCCCCCGACCGGTTCGAGGACGTCCCGGCCGCCGCGGTCGACGCGTACTTCGCCCCACTCCCGGCAGGCGAGCTCGGCCTCCACCCGCCCATGGGCGGTGGCAATCTCCCACCCAGGACCGCGCCGTGATACGCCGCGCCCGCCCCCTGGTCGGCGTCACGGCGGTCATCGTGGCCCTCGCCGGACTGGCCGGCTTCATCGTCACCGTGGGCGCCTTCGCGTTCGCGTGGCCGTACTTCACGGACATGCGCGCCGACTACCTCTTCGCCAAGGAGGCGGAGGAGCCGGTCTCCGCCGAAGAAGGGCCGGTCATCGGCGCCTTCCTCGGCACCTTCCCCGCCCTCCTCGTCGTCCTCGCCCTCGCCGGCGCCGCGCTCCACCTCGCCGTCGCCCACGCGCCGGGCACGTCCGCGCGCGAGTTGTGGGTACGGGCCCGGGCCCGGCTCGGGCCCGTCGTCGGCGTCCACCTGCTGCGCGGCGTCGCCGTGGCCGCGGCCGCCATGCTCAGCCTCCTGGCCTGCGCGGCCGCCGCGTACGCCTACTACGCCATCGCCGGTGGCGAGCGCCCCCTCCGCGGCGGCGGCCCCTTCGACCGGTTGAACAGCACCGCGATGATGGTCGCGCCCGCCGTGTTCGCCGTCCGGATCAGCTTCGCGCTGGCGCCTTCCGCCGCCGCCGTCGACGGGCTGGCGCCCATGGCGGCGCTCCGCCACTCGTGGTCAGTGGTGTGGAGCCGCCGCACCTGGGCGGCGGTGGGCGGCGTGCTGCTGGCGGCGGCAGCGGGCTTCATGGTGCTCTTCTACGTGCTGCTCCGACTCGCCAACCCCCTTGAGGAGCCGGTCGACGCGGCGGTACTCGCCCACATCTCCCCCAACACCTACGTGGGCTACGTCGCCGCCCAACTCACCCCGTACGCCATCGCGATCCTCCTCGCCGCCGCCGTGGTCGTGTCGCCGGCGCAGGCGGCGCTCACCGCCCTTTACCGGCGCCTGCGTCCGCATCCCGGGCAACCGGCCCATCCATAGCTCCACCGGATGCCCCGGCCGCCTCCGCGGCGGCCGCGGCCGCCGCGGCCCGCCGCTCGCCGACCCGCCGCATCACCGGCTCCGTGAACCGAGCGGTCAACGGCCCCGCGATCACCAGAATCAGCACATAAGCCGTGGCCAACGGCCCAATCCGCGGCTCGGTCCCCACCGCAAGCCCGGCGATGACGATGGAGAACTCCCCCCGCGCCACCAGCGCACCCCCCGCCCGCCACCGCCCGGCGGGCTTGATCCCGGCGCGCCGCGCCGCGTACCACCCGGTGGCCACCTTCGTCGCCGCGGTGACGATCGCCAGCGCCAGCGCGGGCAGCAGCACCGGCGGAATCTCGGCCGGGTCCGTATGCAGGCCGAAGAAGACGAAGAAGACCGCGGCGAAGAGGTCCCGCAGCGGCACCAGCAGATTGTGAGCGCCCTCCGCCACCTCCCCGGACAGCGCGATTCCGACGAGGAAGGCGCCCACCGCGGCCGACACCTGCAACTGCTGGGCGAGCCCGGCCACCAGGAGCGCGAGGCCGAGGACGACGAGGAGCAGCATCTCCGGGTTCTCGGACGAGACGGCGCGGCTGATCAGCCGGCCGTGCCGCAGCGCCACGTACAGCACCGCGCCGACCGTGCCGAGCGAGATCAGCAGCGTCAGGCTCGCGCCGCCCAGGCTCAGCCCGGCGACGAGCGCCGTCAGGATCGGCAGGTAGATCGCCATCGCCAGGTCTTCCATCACCAGCACACCGAGGATGACGGGCGTTTCCCGGTTGCCGAGCCGGCCGAGGTCGCCGAGGACCTTCGCGATGACCCCGGACGACGAGATCCACGTGACGCCGCCGAGCGCCACCGCCGCCACCGGCCCCCAGCCGAGCAGCAGCGCGGCGGCCGCACCCGGCAGCGCATTGAGGGTGAAGTCGACGGCACCCGAGGGGTATTGCGTCTTCAGGCTGGAGACCAGATCAGACGCCGCGTACTCCAGGCCGAGCAGAAGCAGCAGCAGGATGACGCCGATCTCGGCGCCGGTGGCGATGAACTCCTCGCTGGCGCCCAGCGGCAGCACTCCCCCGCTGCCGAAGGCGAGTCCCGCCAGCAGGTAGAGGGGTATCGGCGAGAAGCCGATCCGGCCCGCGAAGCGGCCGAGGAGGCCGAGGCCGAGGATGATCGCGCCGAGTTCGATGAGCAGTGCGGTGGTGTCGTGCATGCTCAGCCCTCGTCGATCAGGTCGGCGACGGCGTTCACGCCCTCGCGGGTGCCGACGACGATGAGCACGTCGCCGATCGCGAAGCGGAAGTCGGGCGCGGGCGAGGGGTGCGCGTCGGTGCGGCGCAGCACGGCGACGATGGAGGCGCCGGTACGGGTGCGGGCCTGGGTCGCGCCGAGGGTGCGGCCCGCGTACGGGGAGCGCTTGGTGATCGGTATGTGCTCGGTGACCAGGTCGATCTCGAAGTGCTGGTGGAGGTGCCCGACCGGGTCGGGGGTGAGCAGCTTCGCCAGCGCGGCGGCCTCGGGCGGGGCGAGCGACACGGACTCGCGGCAGACGTCCTCGTCGTCCTTGTCGTGCACGGCGAGGATGCGGCGGCCGTCCTGGTGCGCGACGACGGAGAGGTGGCGGCCGGTCCCGGTGTCGAGGTCGTACCGGATGCCGACTCCCGGCAGCGGCGTCTTCCTGGCGTGGGCGGCGGACTCCATGCGATCTCCCGGGTTACATACGGCGTTGCTGTCACTGACAGGCAGAGCAGCCGCGCACTCCCGGACCGCCCCCCGGCGCACCACCTTAACCGGTGCAGACCACACCTACCGGATGCCGGAGATGGCCTCGGCCGCGCAAGAATCAAGAAGCCGGATGTCAGACCCGGGCGGCAGACTCGGTGTCATGAGTGAGATCGACAACGAGACCGGCGACCGCTCCGCGCTGCCCGCCCTGCGCCCCGGCGACGAGGATTACGACGCGGCGAGCACCGGATTCCAGCTGCGCTCCCCGCACCGCCCCGACCTGATCGTCACCGCGTCGGGTCCCGACGACGTCCGCGCCGCCGTCGCGCACGCCCGCGACCGCGGCCTGCCCGTCGCCGTGCAGTCGACCGGGCACGGGCGGGCCGCGGCGCTCGACGGCGGGGTGCTGGTGAGCACGCGCGGGATGGACGGCGTGCGGATCGACGCGGCCGCCCGGTCCGCGTACATCGAGGCTGGGGCCACCTGGGGCCAGGTGATCGAGGCCGCCGCGCCGCATGGTCTCGCGCCGCTCAGCGGCAGCGCGCCGTCCGTGGGTGCGGTCGGGTATGCGCTGGGTGGCGGGCTCGGTGCGCTCGCGCGGCAGTACGGGTATGCGGCCGACCATGTCACCGCGCTCGACGTCGTCACCGCGGACGGTGAGCCGCGGCAGGTCACGGCGGCGTCGGATCCGGATCTCTTCTGGGCGCTGCGGGGAGGGCGCGGCGAGTTCGGGATCGTCACCGGGATGGAGATCGGCCTGGTCCCGCATCCGGAGATCTACGGCGGCATTCTCGCCTTCGGCGCGGAGGTGGTCGATGAGGCGCTGGGGGCGTATCTGGAGTGGACGCGCGGGCTGCCGGAAGAACTGACGTCGTCGGTGTCGGTGATGTCGTATCCCGAACTCCCCTTTGTGCGGGACGAATTCCGTGGGCAGTACGTGCTTCAGATCCGGGTCGCGTATACGGGCCCGGCCGAGGAGGGCGAGCGCCTCGTCGCGCCGCTGCGGGCGCTGGGGCCGCGGCTGGTGGATGACCTGCGCGTGCTGCCGTACACGGAATCGCACACGATCTTCAATGACCCGCCGTTTGCGCACGGCTATGCCGGGGACGGGCTGCTGCTGGATGCGGGGCTGGACGCCGGGACGCTGCGCGAGCTGGCGAAGCTCACCGGTCCGGAGGCGCCCACGATGGCCGTCACCCAGCTCAACCATCTCGGCGGCGCCCTGACGCGGCCGCCGGCCGTGCCGAGCGCGGTGGGCGGCAGGGGTGCCGGGTATCTGCTGCGGGTGGTGCTGCCGACGGATGGGGTGGCGGACGAGACGCTGGGCAAGGTGCTGGCCGATGTCCGGGAGGCGGCGGAACCGCTGACGGTTGGCCGGTCGCTGAACTTCGTTTTCGGTGAGCTGACGGAGGAGGAGTTGGCGGCGGCGTATGAGGCGGCGGACTTCCGGCGGCTGAAGCGGCTGAAGGCGGAGCTCGACCCGGTGGGCATCTTTAGCTCGGGGCAGCCGCTGCGGGCGTAGCTGCGGTGCGGCGTCAGTCCGCGAGCCGGAGCTGGTGCTCGAGGACGCGGGTGAGGAGGGCAGTGAGCTGCTTGCGTTCGGCGTCGTTCAGGGGCGCGAGCAGCTGCTCCTGGACGGCGCCGAGCGCCTTGTCCAGCTTGGCGAGGCGGCGCTTGCCCGCGGCGGTGAGGGTGATGGTGTTGCGCCGCCGGTCCGCCGGGTCGGGGGTGCGCTCGACGAGGTCGCGCTCGACGAGGTCGTTGACGGCCGCGACCACGTCGCTGCGATCGATGCCGCAGCGCCGCCCCAGCGCGGCCTGGCTGGAGGGGCCGAACTCGGCGAGCGCCGCCATCAACGCGTACTGATAGTGCCGGGCCCCGTTGGCAGCAAAGGCCTCCTGAACGAGGCGGAAGGCGTGCACCGAAGTGTGCGTAATGAGCCAGCTAGGCATCCCGGCCAGCCGCGCGGGCGTCTCATACGACGGCGTCGTCTCCATGCGCGGCACCTTAGCGGGTGCGGGCGATGGCCGTTACGGTGCGTCCTGGTCGGACGCGGTGTGGACGGCGCGCGACGCGGCTCGGCCCCCGCCTGCGGGACAGGCGCCGCGAGGTGCGTCTCGGGCCCTGCCCGCGGTCACCCGCCCGCAATGCGCCGCCCGCGCACCGGTGCCCCCGACCGGCTGCGCGCGGAGCGCTCCCGCTGGGCGCGGCTCGTGGCCCCTGCTCGCTGCTGGTGGGGCGGCACCGCTGCCCCTCCGGGCGCCCCGCGTCGGTGCTGCCGCTCCGGGCGCCCCGCCGTCGGTGCTGCTCATGCGCCCCGCTCCGCGCCCGCCCCCCCTGCCCGCCGTCACGGCGACTCCGCGTCCAGTGCCACCGCCACATCCCGCACCACCTCCGCGACCCGCGACACCGCCTCCCCCGCCCGACCGGGCAGCCGGGCCAGCGACAACCGGCGCAGCTCCTGCGGGCCGCCCCGTACGGGGAGAATGCGCACCCCCGCCGGGGCGGCCGGTGCGAGCGTCGCCGCTGCCGTCGTAATACCGCAGCCCGCCGCGACCAGTTGCAGCTTGGCCAGCCAGTCGCGGGCGACGTGGGCGATCTCGGGGCGTTCGTCCAGGCCCGGCCACACGCCCATCAGGCCGGCGTCCGCGGCCGCCGTCGAGCCGGCGATCCAGCGCCGGCCGCGGAGGTCGGCCACGTCGACGTACGCGCCCCGCGCCAGCGGATGCCCGGCCGGCACCGCCAGGCGCAGCGGGCGCTCCGTCAGGGTCCGCAGCGCCAGCGGAGGCGACTCCGTGTCCGGCGCGCGGAATGGTGGCGCCGACGCCAGCAGCGCCAGGTCCAGCGATCCTGCCCGCAGCGCTCGCGCCAGCGCCGGAGTGGTCCCCTCCCGGGTGACCACCTCCACCCCGGGCGCGATGCGGCGCAGCTCCGCGAGGACGCGCGGCAGCAGCACCGCGCCCACGACCGGCAGCCACCCCAGCCGTACGGTCGCCGTCTCGTCCGGCAGCCCGGACAGCTCGCGCGCCGCCGCGTCGATCTGGTCCACGACCAGCGTCGCCCGGCGCAGCACCACCCGCCCGGCCCCCGTCAGCCGCACCCCGTCACGCCGCCGCTCCAGCAGCCGCGCCCCCGCCGCCCGCTCGACCGCCGCGATCTGCCGGGACACCGCGGACTGGGTATAGCCGAGCGACGCCGCGGCCGCGGTGAAGGTGCCCTCGTCGGCCACGGCGCGGAAGACCCGCAGGGCGGTGAGCGAGACATCTGAGAAGTCCATGATGTTTACGCATACTACGCATGCCAAAGTTTCGTTGGACGCATACTTACCCCCGAACTACCTTCGAGCCATGACCACTTCACGACGCATCGCCCTCGTCACCGGCGCCAACCAGGGCCTCGGCCGCGCCCTCGTCGAAGGCCTCGCCACCCGCCTCGGCCCGGACGACCTCGTCCTCCTCACCGGCCGCAACCCCGAGCGCGTCGCCACCGCCGCCCGCGAGGTCGCCGCGCTCCCCGGCACCCGCAGCCGCGTCGAAGGCCGGGTCCTGGACGTCACCGACACCGCCGCCATAGCCGCCCTCGCCGACGAACTCCGCACCGCACACGGCGGCGTCGACATCGTCATCTCCAACGCCATCGCCCGCGTCCTCCCCGACGACTCCCAGTCGCAGCACGCCGACGAGTTCATCGCCGTCTCCAACACCGCCACCCACGCCGTCCTCCGCACCTTCACCCCGATCCTGCGCCCCGGCGGCCGACTGCTCGTCGTCGCCAGCGCCCTCGGCACCCTCGGCCACCTCGACCCGCGGCTGCACCCGCTGTTCGACGGCGCCACCCTCGACCAGGTCGAGTACGCGGTGGAGTCCTGGCGCACCGCGATCCACAACGGCACGGCGCAGGAGGCGGGCTGGCCGCTCTGGCTGAACGTCCCCTCCAAGGTCGCCCAGGTCGCCGCCGTCCGCGCCATCGCGGCCGAGCGCCGCACCCGCGACCTGGCCGCCGGCACCCTGATCGCCTCGGTGTGCCCCGGCATGGTGGACACGGCCACCTCGCGCCCGTGGTTCGAGGACTACAGCGGCGCCCAGTCCCCCGCCGACGCGGCGACGGCCGTGCTGGACCTGGTGACGGCCGCCGGCGCGGACCCCGCCCACTACGGCGAACTGGTTCAGTTCGGCAAGGCCTTGGACTGGCACGGCGGCACGCCTCCCACGGCACAGGACGCGATCGTCAAGCCGTAACGCAGGCGTCCCGGTTCCGTCTTGGATTTTTCCGGGGTGTTGACCAAAAAATACGGGGCTTCGCATGCTGTTCCCCATGACCTCAGCATCCTCCGAAGAATCCGCCGAGAGCTCGCCCCGCGGCTGGCGCCCCGGCCGCCGCACCCTCCTGGCCGGTGCCGCCGGCGCGCTGGGGGTGGCGGCGCTGCCGCAGGTCGTCGCCCGAGGCGCGAAGCGCGAGTACCCCGCGAACTGGCCGGACCCCGCCCCGTACGGACTCGCCGACACCCGCAAGGACCTGTGGCCGCGCCCCGACAACTCGCGCATCCTCCCGCTGGAGCTCCGCCCCCGCGACGAGGAACTCGGGCGGGTGTGGATGCGCGACACGTACGTCAACTGCTTCGTCGTCAACGGCAAGCCGCTGTACGTCGCCATGGGCACCACCCGCACCCCGGGGTCGTCGGGCGCCTGGAACGACGGCCTCTTCGTCTGGACGGCGCCGGCCCTGCGCGGCCCGTGGAAGCTCGCCGACACCACCGGCATCCGCCCGGACGCCGAGAAGGGCAAGGTCTGGTCGCCGGAGTTCGTCGGCGAGAACCGGCCCGGGCGAACCGTCGTCGCGCCCTGGCAGGAGTACTGGGAGGACGACGGCCAATTCGGCAAGCGCGGCAACGTCTGGGCGCCGGAGCTGCACCGCTTCCGCGGCAAGTGGTACATCGTCGCCTGCATGGGCGACCACTCCCAGAAGGTCGGCACCTTCATGCTGGTCAGCGAGGGCGGGGTGGCGGGCCCGTACCGGCTCGTCGAGGGCAGCCTGGAGAAGCCCTTCGGCGAGGCCCTCAAGAGCGGCCCGCCGATCGTCGCGCCCGGCGCCTACTTCCACATCGACGGCGGCATGTACACCGAGGACGACGACGCCTGGCTGGTGCTGCACAACAACCTGTACGCGAAGTTCCGGGACGACATGGAGGACATCGTCCCGACGACCAACCTCCCCGCCTTCCAGCAGCAGCCCTACTCGCCCGAGCCGTATCTCGAGGGCGCGTACGTCTTCAAGTACCGCGGCAAGTACCACCTCGTGCACGCCGCCTGGGACCGCAAGTCAACGAACGCCGACGGCAGCACGCGGTACGCGTACGACCCGCCGGGCACCGGCCGCAGCCAGCTCCACTACGACGCGATCGTCGCCGTCGCGGACCGCTTCGAGGGCCCGTACACCAAGCGCTACACGGCGGGCGTCGGCGCCGGGCACAACAACTTCTTCGAGGACCACGAGGGCGGCCTGTGGGCCACCTTCTTCCGCAACCCGGCGCACGGCTACTGGGCCGACCCGGCACGCATCGACGATGCCGCGGTGGCCGGCGTCGTACGCCTGGAGTGGACGGGGCCGGAGGGCAACCGGCTGTACGTCAGGCGGCGCACCTGACCTACCCGCCCTCGCCCACCACTCCCAGCAGCCGCAGCCGCTCCACCGCCACCTGGCGGGAGGGGCGGCTGTCGGCCCCCTCGGCCCATTCCTGCCATACGGGCCAGGCGGCGGTGTCGAAGCCGTGGTCGGTGTAGTCGGCGGCGTCGGTGATGAGGTCGCGTACGGTGCGCATCCGGTCCGGTGCGCCCATGCCCGGCCATTCCAGGTACTCCGTACGCCAGGCGAGCCGTCGTTCGCCGCCTGCCGAGGAGTGCAGGAGATGGACGTCAAAGGCGAGTACGTCTCCCGGCTCGGTTTCCAGGACGGTGGCGGGCAGGGGCCAGCCCTCGAAGCCCTGGTTTCCCGGATCGTGGCCGAGGTAGGCCTGGACCCGGCGGGCGAAGGACGGCTCGTGCGAGCCCGGTACGACGCGCAGCGCGCCCGTCGCCGCGGTGCGCGGCTGCAGGTGGGCCAGGAAGGTCACGCCCGCCACGTCGGGGCCGATGTCGGTGTGCCAGCCGAAGTTGTGCCCGAAGCACACCGCCTCCGGCGCCGCGGGCACGGTCGCGCTGCCGAGCAGCTCCGTGGAGCCCTGGAAGAGCCGCGGGTCGTCGGCGATGAGCGACTGGCTGAACGGGGTCCGGTCGGCGGTCAGCGGCAGATAATCGGAGCCGTCGTCGCCGAGGCCCGGCCCGTACGCCGCGCGCAGCGACTCGCTCACCTCCGCGGTGAGGCGCGCGGCCTCGTCCGCGTCGAGGAGGCCGCGGAGCACGAGGAAGCCGAAGGTGCGGAAGTGCTGGACCTGCTGGTGGGTGAGCTCCAGTTCGGACATGCGTAATCCCCCCATCACGCCAGGCTAGTGCGCCTCAGTGCGCCTGGTGCAGGAAGTCGTGCAGCACCGCCGTCAGTTCGGCCGGGGCGTCCTCCTGGACGAGGTGGCCGGCGCCCTCGATGAGCTCCAGCCGGGCGCCGGGGATCATCCCCGCCAGCTCGTGCGCCTTGGCCACCGGGATCCAGGTGTCCTCGGTGCCCCAGCAGACCAGCACGGGCAGGTCGAGGTCGCCGTAGCGGCTCTGGATCTCGTCGGTGTAGCGCTGGTCGGCCTTGGCGATCTGGCGGTAGAAGGCCGGTTGGCCGGCCTCGCCGAGCCAGGGGGCGGTCAGCGCGTCCAGCACGGCCGGGTGCAGCCCGGGACCGCCGGTCGTGGTGATGTACTCGCGCACCAGCGCGGCGTGCAGCCGCGGCGGCAGCTGCTCGAAGACGTCCGCCTGGTCCCGTACGAGCCGGAAGAACGGCGACCCCCACGGCGCCAGCGCGACGGGGTCGACGACGGCGAGCGCCCGGTACGCGGCGCCGTGCAGCAGCCGCGCGCGCAGCGCGACCGCGCCGCCGAAGTCGTGCGCGACGACCAGCGGCCGCTCCAGACCCCAGTGCGCGAGCAGCGCCGCGAAGATGCGGCCCTGGGCGGCGAGGGACACGTCCTGCCCGGCGTGCTTCGCCGACTGGCCGTATCCGGGCATGTCCCATACGTAGACCGGCCGCCGCCGCGCCAGCCCGCGGGCGATGGCCCGCCACGTATACGACGACCAGGGGGTGCCGTGCAGCAGCACGACAGGCGCGTCGCCGCCGTCCCCGTCGCCGAGGACGGTCCAGCGGACCTCCCCGGATTCGCTGTCGAAGGTCTTGTCCAAGGACCAGTCACTCAAGGTCGATCGTCCTCCGGTCGGTGGGCCTAGGGCGGCCGAACGTGGCCAACCTAGTGCGACTGATCAACCGGAAGCACGCCCATTTGCCCGGCCAGCCCCTCCGCCAGCCGCCCCAGCAGCGGTGCCAGCAGGTCGGCGTCCGGCAGCACCCCCGCCCGCGCCCACTCCTCGCCGAGCCGGGCGTCGACCTCCGCCCACAGCTCCCGCCCCCGCGGGGTCGGATACGCCAGAATCCGGCGCCGGTCCAGCGGATCCACCCTGCGGTGCACCAGCCCCTGGTCGACCAGCTGATCCATCAGCTTCGTCAGCGACGCCGGGGGCAGGAAGACGCAGTCCGCGACCGCCGTCATCCGGTGCCCCGCGCCGTCCGACAGCAGCGCCAGCACCCGCCAGCCGTCCACCGAAAGGCCGCTGCCCGTACTCGACAGCACCTGCTGCAGCCTGCGGACCGCAAGCCGTTCCGCCCGGGTCAGCAACTGCAGCAAATCCTGGGGCTCGGCCCCCCTCATGGCGCTCATTACGCTCCTCGGCGCGACAGTCGGCCCATCCTAATCCGCGGGCGGCGGGCGGAAGTAGGCCCCCGGTGTGGTGCCGGTCTCGCGCCGGAAGGCCGCGACGAAGGCGCTGACGGTCTCGTAACCCACCTTCCTGGCCACCCGGTTGAGCGGCTCACCGGCCGCCAGGGCGGGCAGCGCGGCCTGAAGGCGGATGAGGGTGCGCCAGCGGCCGAAGGTCATGCCGGTGCCGGCCAGGAAGAGGCGGGCGAGCGTACGGCCCGAGGTGCCGACGCGGCGGCCCCACGCGTCGATCGACAGGTCGCGGGCGGGCGCGGACAGGAGCGCCTGCGCGACTTCGCGGGCGCGCGGGTCGGCGGGCAGCGGGGCGTCGAGGGCGGTGACCGCGACGGGCCGGAGCAGGTCGAGGAGGAGCGCCTCGCCGCGCGCCCGGCGGTCGGCGGCCAGGTCCGCGTCGTCCAGATAGCCGATCAGCTCCGCGAGCAGCCGAGGCACGTCGACCGGCCGGACCGCGCTCCACGACTCCGGCTCCGTACGCGGCACTTCGTGCAGATAGAGCGACCGCATCGTCGTACGGCTCGCCGCCACCACCTCATGCGGCACCCCGGCCGGTATCCAGAGCGCCCGCGTCGTCGGCAGCACCCACCGCCGGGCCTCCGCGTCGACCGTGAGCGTGCCGCTGGCGGCCCAGGCCAGCTGGTGTACGGGGTGGCGGTGCCGGGCGAAGCGCGTGCCCGCGGGCATCGGGAAGGTCCCGATGAGGGCGAGGGCGCTCCCGTGTCTGTTTCCCGACATCACATGGAAGCGTACGGCCTAGGAGACGCGGTCGCCGCTCCCTAGCGTGGCCGCCATGAACAAAGAACACGACGAATTGTGTGCAAGTCCCGAGTGGGCCGCCGTCCTTCAGGACAAGGTGCTGCCGCTCGCCGTCGACCGCGCCGACCTCGGGAAGGAGCTGCTGGAAGTCGGCCCGGGGCCCGGGGCCGCCACCGACTGGCTGCGTACCAGGGTCGAGCGCCTGGTCGCCGTCGAGATCGACGCCGAGGCGGTGGCGCGGCTCGCGGACCGCTTCGCCGATACGAACGTGGACGTCCGGCAGGGCAACGCAAGCGGCTCGCTGGACTTCCCCGACGACTCCTTCGACTCCGCGGCGTCCTTCACCATGCTTCACCACGTGCCGACCGTCGCGGAGCAGAACCGCCTGCTGGCGGAGATCCTGCGCGTCCTGCGCCCCGGCGGCGTGCTGGTCGGCGCGGACAGCCTGCCGAGCCATGCGCTGCACGAATTCCACCAGGGCGACATCTACAACCCGGTGGAGCCGGCCGCCTTCCTCACCCGCCTGCAGACGCTCGGCTACGTCAACCTCACGATCGGGGTGACCGACGGACTGACGTTCTCGGCGCATAAGCCATGATGGCCCAATGCCCGCACGGCACCCCGACTCCCTCGGCATCGCGCTGGTCGTCCCCCTGCGCGGACCCGCCGGGATCTTCGGCCCGGCCTGCGAGCTCTGCGCCCGCCTCGCCGCCGACGAGGTGAACGCCGCGGGCGGCGTGCTCGGCCGGGAGCTGCGGCTGGTGCCCGTGGACGGCGGCGCGCCGCCGCGCGAGATCGCCGCCGAGGTGGAGCGGCTCGTCGCCGCCGGGGCCGTGCACGGCGTGACGGGCTGGCACATATCGTCCGTACGGCAGGCGCTCGCGCCACGCATCGCCGGGCGGGTGCCGTACGTATACACCGCGCTCTACGAGGGCGGCGAGCACACCGAGGGCGTCTATCTCACCAGCGAGACCCCCGATGCCCAGTTGCGGCCCGCCATCGAGCTGCTCGCCCGCGAGCACCGCATCCGCCGCTGGTTCGTCGTCGGCAACGACTACGTCTGGCCACGCCGCACCGCCCGCGCCGCCGCCGGCTACGCCCGCGCGACCGGCGGCCGGGTCACCGGCGCCGCCTTCCTGCCGCTCGGCACCCACGACTTCGGCCCGACGCTGGGGCGGATCGAGCGCTCGGACGCCGACGCGGTGCTCATGCTGATGGTCGGCAGCGACGCGGTGCGCTTCAATCGCGCGTACGCCGCCGCGGGGCTCGACGCCCGCGCGCCGCGGCTGTCCACGCTCATGGACGAGAACATGCTCGCGGCCGGCGGCCCCGACGCCCACCGCGGCCTCTTCGCGACCGCGGGCTTCTTCGCCCGGCTCGCCGGGCAGGACGCGATGGACTTCCACGGGGCGTACGCGCACGCCTTCGGCGTGACCGCGCCGCAGCCCGGCAGCCTCGGCGAGTCGTGCTACGAGGGCGTGCGGCTGCTGGCCGCGCTCATCGACCGGGCCGGATCCCTCGACGTCCCGGTGATCGAGCGCGCCACCGGCGCGGGCGCTGTCAGCTACGAAGGGCCGCGCGGCCATCTGCGCATCGCGCCCGACCGGCATGTGCGGCAGCGAATTTACCTGGCCCGTGCGACTGGGATGGACTTCGACGTGGTGGCGGAGCTCGATCAGCAGCATTACTTCCCGTAGGAAGTATTAACCGCCGCGAAATTCCATGGAAACAGCGCCCTTTGAGGCTGTGGCGTGCCCACAGCAAGGAGGGACTTGCCCCTATGAATCGCATGCTCGCGAGCGCCGCCGCGCTGGCAGCGCTCGTGTCGCTGTCCGCCTGCGGGGCCAAGGCCGGCAGCGAGCGCAGCGCCAGCGCCGCCGTCAAGCCGGTCGTCTCCGCCGACGCCGTCAAGGTCGGCCTGCTCAACTCGCTCTCCGGCACGATGGCGATCAGCGAGGTGACCGTACGCAACTCCCTCAGGCTCGCCATCGACGAGATCAACGCCGACGGCGGCGTCCTCGGCCGCAAGATCGTCCCGGTCAGCGAGGACGGCGCCTCCGACTGGCCGACCTTCGCCGAGAAGGCGCAGAAGCTGGTGCGCAAGGACCGGGTCGCGGCCACCTTCGGCTGCTGGACCTCGGCCTCCCGGAAGGCGGTGAAGCCGGTCTTCGAGAAGTACCGATCGCCGCTGTTCTATCCCGTCCAGTACGAGGGCATGGAGCAGTCCCCGTACATCTTCTACGCGGGCGCCACCACCAACCAGCAGATCATCCCCGCCCTCGACTACCTGAAGAAGGAGGGCGTGAAGTCGCTGTATCTGGTCGGCAGCGACTATGTCTTCCCGCGTACGGCCAACAAGGAGATCAGGGCGTACGCGAAGGCCAAGGGCATCGAGATAGCCGGGGAGGACTACGCGCCGCTGGGCTCCACGGAGTTCGCCACCATCACCAACAAGGTGAAGACCTCCGGCGCCGACGCCGTCTTCAACACCCTCAACGGGGACAGCAACGTCTCCTTCTTCAAGGAGTACAAGTCCGCCGAGCTGGACCCGAAGGACCTCCCGGTCGTCTCCGTCTCGATCGCCGAGGAGGAGGTCAAGGGCATCGGCGCCCAGTACCTCAAGGGCCAGCTGACCTCCTGGAACTACTACCAGACGACGCCGTCTACGAAGAACAAGAGCTTCGTCACCACGTACAAAAAGCGCTACGGCGCCGATAAGCCGACCTCCGACCCCATGGAGGCCGCCTACACCTCCGTCTACCTCTGGAAGGCGATGGTCGAGAAGGCCGGCTCCTTCGACGTCGAGAAGGTGCGCAAGGCGGCGGACGGCGTCACGTACGACGCGCCCGAGGGCAAGGTCACCGTCGACGGCAAGACCCAGCACATCGAGAAGACCGCGCGCATCGGCCGCATCCGCGGCGACGGCCTCATCGAGGAGGTCTGGAACTCCGGCGGACCAATAAAGCCGGACCCCTTCCTCAAGTCCTACGACTGGGCCTCCGGCCTGTCCTGACCCTCGGGGGACCATCACCATGACGTTGCTCTTCACCCAAGGCTTCACCGGCGTCTCCATCGGCGCCGTCCTCCTCCTCATCGCGCTCGGCCTCTCCCTCACCTTCGGGCAGATGGGTGTGATCAACATGGCGCACGGCGAGTTCATCATGACCGGCGCGTACACCGTCTATGTCGTCCAGAAGGGCGTCAGCGGCGCCGGCGCCTCGCTCTTCCTCGCGCTGCCGGTCGCCTTCCTGGTCGCCGGGGCGATGGGTGTGCTGCTCGAATGGGCGCTGATCAAGCGGCTGTACGCGCGGCCGCTCGACACGCTCCTCGTCACCTGGGGCGTCTCGCTGGTGCTGCAGCAGCTCGCCCGGGACATCTTCGGCGCGCCCAATGTGCAGACGGCGGCGCCCGGCTGGCTGACCGGCGCGGTGCCGCTCGGCGGCGACCTGTCCGTACCGGCCAGCCGCCTCTTCATCCTCACCCTCGCTTTGGCCGCCATCGCCGCGCTCGCCGCCACCATGCGGCTGACGCCGCTGGGCCGCCGCATCCGTGCGGTGGTCCAGAACCGGGACCTGGCCAAGGTCTCCGGCATCCCGACGGCGACCGTGGACCGGCTGACGTTCTTCATCGGCTCGGGCCTCGCGGGCGTGGCCGGTGTGGCGCTGACGCTGGTCGGCCCGATCGGCCCGGCCATGGGCACGAACCTGATCATCGACGCCTTCCTCGTCGTCGTCGCCGGCGGCATCGGCCGGCTGCGCGGCGCGGTCATCACCGCCTTCGCGCTCGGCCTGCTGCAGGCGGTCTTCGAGTACGCGACGACCGTCAGCACCGCGAAGGTGCTGGTGCTGGCGGGTGTCGTGGTCTATCTCCAGTGGCGGCCCCAGGGCCTGTTCACCCTGCGTACCAGGAGCCTCGCGTGAATATCTCCCCCCGCCTGCGCGCGCCCGCCGGCTTCGCCGCGATGGCCGCGGCGCTCTTCCTCGCGGCGCCGCTGATCCTGTCGGACTTCCGCCTCGGCCTGCTCGCCAAATATCTGTGCTTCGCGATCGTCGCCCTCGGCATCGGCCTCGCCTGGGGCCGCGGCGGGATGCTGACGCTCGGCCAGGGCCTGTTCTTCGGCCTTGGTGGTTATGCGATGGCCATGCACCTCAAGCTCGCCGACGCGGGCGACGGCAAGCTACCGGACTTCATGACGCTGTACGGCTCCGGCACCGAACTCCCGTGGTGGTGGGAGCCGTTCCGCAATCCCGTCTTCGCACTCGCGATGGTGCTGGTGGTGCCGATGGCGGTGGCCGCGGTGATCGGCCTGGCGGTCTTCCGGCGGCGGGTGCGCGGCGCGTACTTCGCGATCCTGTCGCAGGCGCTGTGCGCGGCCTTCGCGATCTGGCTGGTCGGCCAGCAGACCTCGACCGGCGGCACGAACGGCCTCACCGACATCCAGGGCTTCTTCGGCTACGACCTGGGCGACCCGGCCAATCAGCGGATGGTGTACTTCATCATCGCGGCCGTGCTGCTCGCACTGATGATCGGCGTCCGGCAGCTGTATGTATCGCGGTACGGCGAACTCCTCGTGGCCGTGCGGGACTCGGAGGAGCGGGTGCGCTTCCTCGGCTACGACCCGGCGCTGGTGAAGCTCGGCGCGTATGTGCTGGCGGCCGGGATGGCGGGGACCGCGGGCGCGCTGTTCGTGCCGGCCGTCGGGATCATGTCCCCGGCCCTGATCGGGGTCGTCCCGTCGATCGAGTTCCTGATCGGCGCCGCCATCGGCGGGCGGGCCAGCCTGCCCGGTGTCGTGCTCGGCGCGGTCGCGGTGGCGTGGGCGCGCAGCTCGCTGTCGGAACAGTTTCCCTCCGGGTGGACGTACGTGCAGGGGCTGATCTTCATCGTGGCGATTGCCTTCCTGCCGGGCGGTCTTGCGTCGCTGAAGAAGTACGTGGTCAGGCGCCCCGCCGCGGTGAAAGCCCCGGAGCCCGCCCGTAAGCCCGCTGCCGAGGAGGTCACGGCATGAGCACTCTCTCCCTGCGCGACCTGAGCGTCGCCTTTGACGGCACGCCGGTGCTGAACGGTGTCGACCTGGATGTGGAGCCGGGCGACCTGCGCTTCCTCATCGGGCCCAACGGCGCCGGGAAAACCACGCTCGTGGACGCCGTCACCGGCCTGGCGCCCGCCACCGGCAAGGCGCGCTTCGGCGCCCACGACCTGCTCGGGCGGAGCGTGCACAAGATCGCCCGGCTGGGCATCGGCCGCACCTTCCAGACCGCCACCGTCTTCGAGGAGCTGACGGTGACGCAGAACCTGGACATCGCGGCGGGGGCGGGGAGATCCGTACCGACGCTGCTGCGCCGCCGCACGAAGCTCCCCGCGTCGGTCGCGGAGGCGCTGGAGACCACCGGCCTCGCGGACGCCGCGGACCGCCGGGCGGGCGAGCTGGCGCACGGGCAGAAGCAGTGGCTGGAGATCGGCATGCTGCTGGTGCAGGACGTACAGCTGATGCTCCTCGACGAGCCGGTGGCCGGCATGAGCCACGACGAGCGGCAGGCGACCGGCGAGCTGCTGCGCCGCATCGGCGCCGACCGCACGCTCGTCGTCATCGAGCACGACATGGACTTCGTCCGCTCCTTCGCCCGCAGCGTGACCGTGCTGCACGCCGGCCAGGTGCTCAGCGAGGGCACCGTCGAGCAGGTGCAGGCGGACCCGCAGGTGCAGGAGGTCTACCTCGGCCGTACGACCGCCATTCCCCAGGAGGCGTGATGCTGACCATCGAGAACCTGGTCGCGGGCTACGACCGCAGCCCCGTCCTGCACGACGTGTCCCTGACGGTCCCCGCGGAGGGTGTGGCGACCGTCCTCGGCCACAACGGCGCCGGGAAGTCGACCCTGTTGCGGGTGGCGGCGGGCCTGCTGAAGCCGTCCCGCGGCACGGTCCGCTTCGACGGCGAGGACATCACCCGCCTCGCCGCGCACCGGCGGGTGGCCCGCGGCATGGCGTACGTACCGCAGGGCCAGCAGTGCTTCCCGCACCTCACCGCGCAGGAGAACCTCCAGCTGGTCGCGGACGGGCGCCGCGACGGCCGGGCGGCGCTGGACGAGGCGCTCGACCTCTTCCCTGCGGTACGGGAGGTGCTGGAGCGGCGCGCCGGGCTGCTGTCCGGCGGACAGCGCCAGCAACTGGCCATCGCGCGGGCACTGATCACGCGTCCCCGCGTGCTCCTCCTGGACGAGCCGACGGAGGGCATCCAGCCGTCGGTGGTCGCCGAGATCGAGTCCCGGATCATGGAGCTGGCCGCGCGCGGTGGCCTGTCGGTGCTCCTGGTGGAGCAGCACATCGGCTTCGCGCTGCGGGCCGCGGAGCAGTACTACGTGCTGGAGGCGGGGCGGGTCACGTCGGAGGGGGCGGGCGACGGGGCCGCGGAGGGTGCGGTGCGGGAGGCGCTCAGCGTCTAGACCTGGCGCGGGGTTAGCGCTTCTTCGGGCGGTAGACCCGTCCGAAGCTGCGCGGGCTGTCGTCATAGATCTCGACCAGCTCCCAGTCGATGCGGCGCCCGCCGGGAACGTCGAAGATGCGGACGCCGTCGCCCAGGAACACCGGCGCGACGAACACCTGCAGCTCGTCGATGAGGTCGTGCTCAAGTGCCTGCCGGGCGATGTCGGCGCTGATGATCTGCACGTCCCTGTCGCCGGCGATCTCCTGAGCGCGACGAATCGCCTCCGCGACATCACAGTTCAACGGGACGATCGCCGGATCGTCGGCGAGCTCTTCCGGGCGGTGGGTCAGGATGAACTCGGTCCCCGACCACGCGCCGGCGTAGGCCTGCGAGGTCACCTCGTCGCGCTCGTCCTGCTGGGCCTTCGCCGCGTCGTAGCCGTCCCGGCCGGAGATGATGACCGCGACCTCGCCCGCCATCCGCTCCGTGGTGCCCTCGGCCAGCGGTTCCGCCGCCGACATCCAGCTCATGTCGTGCCCCGGCCCGGCGATGAAGCCGTCGATCGAGCACGTGAATCCCCACGCCACCTTGCCCATGCCGCCTCCTTGCCGACCGACGCCCCGCGGCGCCCGCTCGCCACACCACCCTAAACTGGCGGGATGATCGCCGACTTCTGGTTCGATCCGTCCTGCCCGTACACCTGGGTCACCTCCCGGTGGGTGGTGGAGGCGGCGCGGGTGCGGCCGATTGAGCCGCGGTGGCGGGTGCTGAGCCTGTGGGCGCTGAACGAGGGGCGCGACGACGATCCCGAGAACGACCCCGAGGGCTATCTCCGCTACCCGGCGCGGGTCTGCGCCGCGATCGCGGACCGGCATGGCCAGGAGGCGCTCGGGCGCTTCTACACCGAGTTCGGCACCCGGACTCAACGCGATGGCGAGTGGGGCGGCTTCGAGGACTCCCTCGTCGCCGCCGGCCTCCCGGCCGACCTGGCGCGCGCGGCGGAGTCGGAGGCGTACGACGACGCCATCCGCGCGTCCACCGCCGAGGGCATCGCGAAGGTCGGCCCGCACATCGGCACGCCGGTCATCGCCGTCGGCGAGGTGGCGTTCTTCGGCCCGGTCATCTCACGCATCCCGCGCGGCGAGGCCGCCGGGCGGCTGTGGGACGGTGCCCTGCTGGTCGCCGGAACGCCAGGTTTCCACGAGCTGAAGGGCGCTCCGCACGCCGATCCGGAATAGTTTGTCCCCTATGGAATACACCATCGAGGTCATCACGGTCCCGGTCACCGATATCGACAGCGCGAAGGACTTCTACGGAAACAAGTGCGGCTTCAAGGTCGACCTCGACCAGGAGGTCGCCCCCGGCACCCGGATCATCCAGATCACCCCGCCGGGCTCGCGCTGCTCGATCGCGCTCACCTCCGGCATGCCGCCCGCGCCCGGCATCGGGGAGATGGCGCCGGGCACCCTGCAGGGCGTGCAGGTCTGTGTCACCGACATCGCCGCGGCCCGCGAGGACCTGGCGGCGCGCGGCGTGGACATCTCGGAGGTTCAGCACGTCGGCGCGGGCGGCTGGGAGCCGGGCGAGGGCGAGACCTGGAATTCCTTCGCCTTCTTCAAGGACCCGGACGGCAACAGCTGGATCCTGCAGCAGGCCCCGGCACCCCTGTCGGAGCGCTAGAGGCCGCTTAGAGCAGCCGGACCGGAGTGCCGTCCAGGTACGCCTCGATGTCCTCGACGGCCTCCGGGAAGAAGCGCTCGGCGTAGTTGCCGCGGGTGACGTAGCCGAGGTGCGGGAGGCCGAGGAGGTTCGGGGCGGTGCGGAGGGGGTCGTCGGCGGGGAGCGGCTCGTGCTCGAAGACGTCGACTCCGGCGCCGGCGATACGGCCCTGGACCAGCGCGTCGACCATGGCGCGCTGGTCGACGATCGCGGCGCGCGAGGTGTTGATCACGTACGCGCTCGGTTGCATCAGGCTCAGCTCGCGCTCGCCGAGCAGCCCGCGGGTGCGGTCGCTGAGCTGGAGGTGGACGGAGACGAAGTCGCTGGTGCGCAGGAGCTGATCGAGGGATTCCGCGCGCTCGGCGCCCACCTCGGCGGCGCGCTCGGCGGTGAGGTTCTGGCTCCAGGCCGCCACCTCCATCCCGAAGGCCCGCCCGATCGCGGCCATCCGCCCGCCGATCTTCCCGAGCCCGAGCAGCCCGAGCCGGGCGCCGTGCAGGTCGGCGCCGATGGTGGACTGCCAGGGGCCGCCGGTGCGCAGGGCGTTCGCCTCGGGGACGATGTTACGGGCGAGGCCGAGGAGCAGCGCCCAGGTGAGCTCCGTGGGCGGGGCGGGGCTGGAGGCCGTACCGCAGACGGTGACGCCCTGGCGGGCGGCGGCCCCCCGGTCCACGGAGGCGTTGCGCATCCCGGACGTGATCAGCAGCCGCAGCTTCGGCAGGCGGTCGAGCAGCGATGCGGGGAAGGGCGTGCGCTCCCGCATGATGACGACGATCTCGCAGTCGGCGATGGCCGCGGCCACGGCGTCCTCGCTGCCGAGGTGCTCGCGGAAGGACCGGACCTCGACGCGGTCATCGAGGCGGGCCCAGTCCGCCATGCTGAGGGCGACGCCCTGGAAGTCGTCGAGTATGGCGCAGCGGAGCTTCATGACTGAAGATCCTATTCGTCAGCCGGGCAGCAGCACGAGCTTGCCGTGTACGTGCCCGTGCTCCCCGGCGCGATGCGCCGCCGCGATGTCGGCGAGCGGGAACGTCTGCGCGACCGGGAGGGAGAAGCGGCCGGTCTCGATCAGGCCGCCGACCTCGTCGATGGCATGCAGCGCACGACCGGCGTCACCGCGGCTGAAGGTCACCCCGTACGCCTCCGCGCCCGCGAAGTCGGCGACCGTCACGACCCGCTTCGGGTCGCCGCCCGCGAGCCCGATGAGCTCGGGGAGGACGCCGCTCCCGGCGATGTCGAGGGCCAGGTCGACGCCGTCGGGGGCGAGGGTGCGCACCCGGTCGGCGAGGCCTTCGCCGTAGGCGACGGGCTCGGCGCCGAGGGTGCGGAGGTAGTCGTGGTTGCGCGGACTTGCGGTGCCGATCACGCGGGCGCCGCGGGCCGCGGCGAGCTGGACGGCGGCGCTGCCGACGCTGCCGGAGGCGCCGTTGATGAGCAGCGTGCCGCCGCCGGTGACGCCGAGTTGGTCGAGGGCGCGGGTGGCCGTCTCGACGGCGGCGGGCAGCGCGGCCGCGGCGGCGAAGTCGAGCGACGGCGGGACGGGCGCGTAATACGAGAGCACCGCGAGCTCGGCCTGGGCCGCGCCTTCGGTGTTGAAGCCGAAGACGCGGTCGCCGACCACGACGTCCGTCACCCCCGCGCCGAGCTCGTCCACGACACCCGCCGCCTCGTAGCCGAGCGTCTGCGGGAGCTCGTCGTCCATCAGGCCCTGGCGCTTCTTCCAGTCGCTCGGGTTGACGCCGGCCGCGCGTACCGCGATCCGGACCTCGCCCGGGCCCGGATGCGGGTCGGGAAGATCCACGATTTCGAGGACCTCCGGACCCCCGAAGCGGCTAAAGCGGGCTGCCCTCATGCGTCACTCCGATCGTGCTGACGGCGTTTGCCATGATCACCATACGTCGCCGCATTCCCGGACAGTCCTCACCCTTCTAGGCTCCAGGGTGACAAGAGGGGGGAAATCCATGAAGGCTGTGCTGCAGGACCGCTACTGCTCGGCGGACGAGCTGGAGTTCCGGGAGGTGGAGCGGCCGGTGCCGGGGCCCGAGCAGGTGCTGGTCCGGGTGCGGGCGGCGTCCGTCAATGCCAAGGACTGGCATCTCATGCACGGCGATCCGAAGCTGATGCGGCTCTCCATGGGGCTGCGCGGGCCCAAGGTGAAGGTCCGCGGGCAGGACTTCGCCGGGCAGGTCGAGGCCGTCGGCGGCGCGGTCAAGGGGCTGCATCCGGGTGATGCGGTGTTCGGCGAGACGGACGGGACGTTCGCCGAGTACGCCTGCCCCCGCGCCGTGACGGTGGCGCCGAAGCCGCCGGGACTCAGCTTCGAGCAGGCGGCGGCGATCCCGGTGGCGGGTTGCACCGCGCTCATGGGCCTGCGCGACGTGGCCCGCGTACGGTCAGGGCAGTCCCTCCTCGTCAACGGCGCCTCCGGCGGCGTCGGCACCTTCGCGGTGCAGCTCGCGAAGGCGTACGGCCTGGACGTGACCGCGGTGTGCAGCGCCCGCAATGTGGATTTGCTCCGCTCCCTTGGCGCGGATCACGTCATCGACTACGGCGCGGAGGACTTCACCCGGAGCGGCCGCCGGTACGACGTGGTGCTCGACCTGGTGGGCAACAGGTCGCTCGGCGAGTTCCGCCGCCTGCTCACCCCCGCCGGGACCCTGGTGCTGTCCGGCGGTGGGACCTCCTCCGAGGGCGGCAGCTTCTTCGGGCCGATGAGCCTGTTCTTCCAGGGGCGGGCCGTGAGCAAGTTCGTACGTCACCGGGTGGTGGAGCTCCCGGCGGAGGTGACGACGGAGTATCTGATGGTGCTGGGCGAGCTGGCCGAGTCCGGGAAGGTCGTCCCCGCCATCGACCGCACCTTTCCCTTCGCCGAGACGCGGGAGGCGATCCGCTATCTGGAGGTGGAGCACGCGCGGGCGAAGGTCGTGATCACGATGTGAGCTCGGCGAAGCGCTCGGCGTCGACGTTGCCCCCGGAGAGGATCACGCCGACCCGCCGCGGTTCGGCGCCCGCACGGCCGGTGAGCAGCACGGCCAGCGGCGTCGCCCCGCTCGGCTCGACCACGATCTTCAGCCGCTCGAAGGCGAACCGCATCGCATCCCTGATCTCGTCGTCACCGACCAGCACGATCTCATCGACCAGCCGCCGGTTCACGGAGAAGGTCAGCTCCCCGGGCGTAGGCAGCGCCTGCCCGTCGGCGATGGTGCGGGGCACCGGGACGCTCACCAGCCGCCCCGCGTCCATGGACCGCTTGGTATCGTCCCCGGCCTCCGGCTCGACGCCGATCATGCGAATGCCGGGGTGCAGCCCCTTGGCGACGGTCGCGCTCCCCGCCATGAGCCCGCCGCCACCGACCGGGACCACCAGCGCGTCCAATGCCCCGACCTCTTCGAGGAGTTCGAGCGCCGCCGTCCCCTGCCCCGCGATGACGTCCCGGTGCTCGTAAGGCGGGATCAGGGCCAGCCCCCGCTCGGCGGCCAGCGCCTCGCCGATCGCGGTTCGGTCGCCGGTGTAGCGGTCGTACGTCACGACCTCGGCGCCGTATCCCGCGGTCGCGGCCATCTTCGCGCGCGGGGCGTCCTCCGGCATGAGGATCACCGCGGAGGTGCCCAGCTCGCGGGCGGCCAGCGCCACGGCCTGCGCGTGATTGCCGGAGGAGTACGCGGCGATGCCCCGGGCGAGCTGCTCGGGGCCGAGCCGGGACGCCGCGTGGTAGGCGCCGCGGAACTTGAAGGCGCCCACCCGCTGGAAGTTCTCGCACTTGAGGAAGACCTCGGCGCCGACGGCCGCATCCAGCGTCCGCGACCGCAGCACCGGCGTGCGGTGCACAACGCCCTCGATCCGGGCGGCGGCGGCCCGGACCGCGTCGAGGGTGACCGGCGGGCTGGTGGTGGTCACGCGCTCAGCCCGCCAGCGCCGCCGCGACCCGGCGCAGGAAGGCGGCGTACGCCACCGGGCTGCACGGCTCCTCCGGGTTCCACGGCAGCCGGGTGCGCGCGGTGGCGTCGGGCACCGCGGCCGCGTGCCGGCGGCTGTCGTACAGCACCACGTCAGGGCGCAGCTCGGCGGCGGCCGCCCATGTGGTCGTCGCCCAGTTCCGGCCCGCGTCCGGCTCCGGGTCGAGGACGTTGAGGCCGAGTTCGGTGAGCCGGTGCAGGTCGGGCCAGGTCTCCGGGCGGGCGAGGTAGACCTGTTCGGCGTCGGCGCCGGAGAGCGCCAGCACCCGCGCGGGCCGCTTCCCGGCCAGCTCGCGCAGCTCCCGCTCGGCGGCGTCGAGGCTCCGCTCGCCGTCCGGGTCGCGGGGCGCGGCGCCGAGCGCGGCGGCCAGTTCGGCGAAGCGGTCCAGGATCGTACGCAACGGGGCCCCGCCGCCCACCGCGAGCGCCACCACGGGCACGCCGAAGCGCCGGGCGGCGTCGCTGTCGATGGCGTAGGTGCCCTTCCCGTCGTACGTCACATCGACGATGAGGTCGGGCCGCTCGGCCGCGAACCACTCGGCGTCGAGATCCCCGCCGGGCCCCACGTAGGGCACCTGCCCGCCGGCTATCCGCCCCGCCTTCACGGGGTCGACCTCACGGCCGTCGTGCCCGGATCCGTACACCGCCGCCGGCGTCACCCCGAGGTCCCACAGCGAGGCCCCGGCCCGCAAATACGTCACCACCCGCTCCGGCCGCCGCCCCACCTCGACCGTCACTCCGGTGTCATCCCCGAACCGCCACGCCGCGTCCCCGGCCATCCGCCGCCTCCCCACGCCTCGTTCACTCCGATCTTCACCCACCCTCCGCCGGGTGCGGACGACGCACAAGAGCGCCTCTCGGCCAGACGTCCGGATCAGGGAATTCCGGCTACGGTGCTCAGATGACCACAGTCACCGCAAATGGCATCGCCCTCGGCATCGAGTCCTTCGGTCCCGAGTCCGCACCGCTCGTCCTCCTAGCGGGCGGGACGACGATGCTCTCCTGGCCCGACGCGCTCTGCGAGCGGCTCGCCGCCGGCGGGCGGCGCGTGGTCCGCTACGACCTGCGCGACAGCGGCGAGTCGACGACGGCGGACCCGGACGCGCCCGCGTACACGCTGCGCGATCTCGCGGCCGACGCGGCGGCCCTCGCCGGGGTGCTCGGCGGCGGGCCCGCGCACCTCGCGGGGATCGGCGTCGGCGGGATGGTCGCCCAGGTGGCCGCGCTCGACCATCCCGGCGCGTTCTCGGCGCTCACCCTGGCGGGCACGCGCGCGGTCGCGCCCGGGCCGGTGGACGACGATCTCCCGGACCACGACGCGGCGGCGATGGAGCAGATGTTCGCGCAGCCGCTGCCCGACTGGGCGGACCGCGCAGCGGTGGCGGACTTCGCGGCCGGTGGGGCGGAGGTGCTCGGCGACGACCCCGGCGTGGCGCGGGAGACGGCCGCGCGCATCTGGGACCGTACGCCCGGCACCGCACCCGCGGTCCAGATGGCCAACCAGCTGGGCATGGTCTTCTCCAAGCTCGACTGCAAGCCGCGGTGGCGGGAGCGGCTGCCCGGGCTCGCGCTCCCCACGCTCGTCGTGCACGGCGGTCGGGACCCGTTCTTCCCCGTCGGCAACGGCGAGGCGCTCGCGCGGGAGATCCCCGGGGCGCGGCTGCTGGTGCTGGAGGAGGCGGGCACCGCGATTCCGGAGGCGGCGGTGGGGGAAGTCGCGGAGGCGATGCTCGCGGTCGGGTAGCGCGGGCGGCTGCTCAGGCAGGCACGGAAGGCTAGGGCTGAGGGGTGGACAGAGCCGCTGCGTCCAGGTGGCGGCGGAGGGCCAGGCCGTGGGGGGCCAGTGCGGTGGTCAGGGTGGTGTTGGGGGCGGCGAGGGCGAGGGTGACGGACTCGCCCGGGGTGTGAGGGTCCGGGGCGGCACCCGTTTCTCTGCCGTCCGGCGCCACGCTGAGCAGTTGGCCCGACGCGCGATAGCCCGCCAGTAGCGCGGGGCCGTCCCAGGCGGGGGCGCCGGGGCCGAAGGCCGTCTCCTGGTCGAGGAGCGGCGTGTCGGCGATGCGTGCGGTCAGGCGGGAGGTGAGGTGGCCCGGTTCCTCGCCCGCGCGGCCGAGGATCTGTTCCTCGCGGAGGACGAGGCGAGCGGTGGGCGCCAGGTGCACGCGGGTGGTCATGTGGAGGTTGCTGCCCGCGGCGGCGATCAGCGGCTCCGGGAGCCAGTGGAGTTCGGCGTCGTCGGCGACCGTGAGGCGGACGTCGTACGTCGCGGGCACGCCCGGGCGGCTGCCCGGGAGGGCGACGGTGGCGGCGGCGGAGGTGATGTGCAGCGCGGCGCCGGGCTGGACCTCGACCTCGATGCGGAGGGCGTCGCCGCCGAGGGGCGCGCTCATCGCGCCGATGACGCAGACCCGGGCGGCTGGGCCGGGACCGCTGACGCGGCGGAGGGCGAGGGGGCCTTCGCCCTCCAGGACGGGGAGGGTGGTGACGCCGCGGGCGTCGAGGACGGCGGTGATGCGTGCGGTGGCGGTGACGGCGGCGGTGACGGCGGCGGGGGTGCGGCGGGCGGTGGCCTTGACCGCCGCCGGGGGCGAGGCGGACGCCGCGGGCGAGGCGGACGCCGGGGGCCGGCTCGCCCCCACGGCCAAGGCGGGCGGAACGGGTGCCGGGGATGGGGCGGCCGCCGCGAGCGAGGCGGATGTCGGAGACGAGGCCGCCGCCGCGGGCGAGGCGGGCGCCGCGGCCACGCCGGACGCCGCGGCCACGCCGGACGCCGGGGGCCGGCCAGCCCCCACGGCCAAGGCGGGCGGAACGGGTGCCGGGGATGGGGCGACTTCGGGATCGGGCGGGGCGGCGGCCGGGGTCATGCTCGTACCGCCGCCGCGCCGGAACCCGCAGGCGCGACCGCGCCGGAACCCGCAGGCGCGGCCGCGCGCCACGCCGCGAGCCTCTCGCGGACCCAGTCCGCCACCGGCCGTACGCCCTCATCCGCGCGCAGCGACTGGAAGATCACCGGGAGATCGCCGCGCTGCGTCCGCGCGTCCGAGGCCATCCGGGCCAGGTCCGAGCCCACGTGCGGGGCCAGGTCCGTCTTGTTCACCACCAGCAGGTCCGCCGTCGTCACACCCGGCCCGCCCTTGCGCGGGATGTCGTCGCCGCCCGCCACATCGATGACGAAGAGCTGCGCGTCGACCAGGCCGCGGGAGAAGGTGGCCGTCAGGTTGTCGCCGCCCGACTCGATCAGGATCAGGTCGAGGTCGCCCAACTCCTCCTCCAGCTCCTCCACCGCCTCCAGGTTCGCGGAGATGTCGTCGCGGATCGCGGTGTGCGGGCAGGCGCCGGTCTCCACGGCGGTGATCCGCGATGGCGGCAGGACCGCCTGCTTCAGCAGGAATTCGGCGTCCTCGCGGGTGTAGATGTCGTTGGTGACGACGGCGATCGAGTGGTCGTCGCGGAGGGCCCGGCAGAGCGCCGCGACCGTCGCGGTCTTGCCGGAGCCGACCGGGCCGCCGAGCCCGATACGCAGGGCGCGGCGGCGGCCGTTCGGGAGCCAGGCGTCCGTCGCGCTGTGGGTGTGGCGCTCCGGGAAGGAGGCGTCGAGGTCGTGGTCCAGGTGCATGTCAGCTCCGCTGTGGTGGTGCCGGTCAGGAGGCGAAGAGGCGTACGGGCCAGCCCGCGTGCCGCTCGGCCGTGATGTCGAGCAGCGGGGAGGAGGCGGCGGGCAGGGCGCCGAGGCCTTCCGTACGGGCTCGCTCCGCGGCGGCGGTGGCGCGGGCGGCGATCTCGTCCATCTCGGGGGCGAGGCGGGCGAGTACGGCGGTGGCGTCGAAGGGGTCGAGGGAAAGCAGCCGCACGGCGGCGGTGGCGGGGCCGGAGACGCATTCGTACGCGGCGGCGTGGGCGGCGTCGTGGGGGTGCAATCCCGCTGCGCGGGCCGCGAGGCCGAGGACGATGGGCTGGTGCGTGCCCTTGGGGAACGTGCGGGCCAGGGCGTCCAGTTCGGGGCCCGGCCACGCGGCGCGGGCGGCGCGCAGCATTTGGCGGCCGAGCTTGCGGGCTGCGGTCCGGAGGGCCGGTGAGGGCGTACGGGCGTCGGCGGCCGTGTCCAGTTCGTACGGGTCGCCTCCCCCGCAGGCCGCTGCCGCCAGCGCCGCCGCCGTGAGGCCGGTCGTGTGCAGCCTGCCGCGGCAGTACGCCGCGAGGGTCGCCGCGTCCCGTACGCGGCCGGCCTTCACCGCGGCCTCCGCGCCGCCGGAGTGGGCGTGGCCGCCCGCGGGGAACCTGCCGTCGGCCAGTACCAGCAGCGCTGCCGCGCCTGCGACGCGGGGGTGTTCCCGCCCGCCCGCCCGCTCAACTCGCTCCGTCATCATCAGAAGAGGAAGTAGCGCTGCGTCATCGGCAGCTCCGCCGCCGGTGCCGGCTCGATGACATCGCCATCCACCCGCACCGTGAACGAATCCGGGTCCACCTCCACCCGCGGCCGCGCATCGTTCTCGCGCATGTCCGCCTTCGTCACGCCCCGCGTCGACGCCGACGCGACAAAGGCCTTCCCCAGGCCCAGCCGCTCCGGCAGCCCATCCGCCAGCGCCGCCTCCGTCACGAAGTTCACCGAGTTACGCGAAGGCGCAGCCCCCAGCGCCCCGTACATCGGCCGCGGCAGCACCGGCTGCGGCGTGGGAATCGACGCATTCGAGTCGCCCATCTGCGCGTACGCGATCTGCCCGCCCTTGAGCACCAGCAGCGGCTTCACCCCGAAGAACGCCGGATCCCACAGCACCAGATCCGCCAGCTTGCCCGGCTCCACCGAACCGATCTCCGCCGCCAGACCCTGCGCCACCGCCGGGTTGATGGTGTATTTGGCGACGTATCGACGCGCCCGCCGGTTGTCCGCCGGACCGTCGCCCGGCAGCGCGCCCCGCCGCCGCTTCATCACATGCGCGGTCTGCCACGTACGCAGCACGACCTCCCCCACACGCCCCATCGCCTGCGAGTCCGACGAGATGATCGAGATCGCGCCGAGGTCGTGCAGCACGTCCTCCGCCGCGATCGTCGTCGGGCGGATGCGCGACTCCGCGAAGGCCAGGTCCTCGGGAATCCGCGGGTTCAGGTGGTGGCACACCATCAGCATGTCGAGGTGTTCCTCGACCGTGTTGACCGTGTGCGGGCGGGTCGGGTTGGTGGACGACGGCAGCACATTCGGCTCGGACACCACTGTGATGATGTCCGGCGCATGCCCGCCGCCCGCGCCCTCCGTGTGGTACGCGTGCAGCGTACGGCCCGCGACCGCGGCCAGCGTATCGCCGACGAAGCCCGCCTCGTTCAGCGTGTCGGTGTGGATGGCCAGTTGCGCGCCCGTCTCGTCGCATACGCCCAGACACGCGTCGATCGCCGCCGGCGTCGCGCCCCAGTCCTCATGGATCTTGAAGGCGAGCGCACCGCCGCGCAGCTGCGCGCGCATCGAGTCCGCCGAGACCGTGTTGCCCTTCCCCAGCAGCCCGATGTTGACCGGGTACTGCTCCAGCGCCGCGAACATCCGCTCCAGGTGCCACGACCCCGGCGTGATCGTCGTCGCCTTGGTGCCCTCGGCCGGGCCCGTACCGCCGCCGATCAGCGTCGTGATGCCGGAGGCCAGCGCCTCGTCCACGATGCCCGGCGAGATGAAGTGCACATGTGCGTCGATCGCCCCGGCCGTCAGGATGCGGCCGTTCCCCGCGATGATCTCCGTCTCCGGGCCGATCGCGAGGTCCGGCTGGACGCCGTCCATCGTGTCCGGATTGCCCGCCTTCCCGAGCGCGACGATGCGGCCGTCCCGCAGACCCACATCCGCCTTCACCACACCCCAGTGGTCGAGGACCACGACGCCCGTGATGACCGTGTCCGGCGCGCCTTCCGCCCGTGTCGTACGGGACTGGCCCATCGACTCGCGGATCACCTTCCCACCGCCGAAGACCGCCTCCTCGCCCGCGAGTCCGGGGCCGCCGGAGCGGTCCTCCTCGACCTCGACCAGCAGGTCGGTGTCGGCGAGACGGATGCGGTCGCCGGTCGTCGGGCCGAAGAGCGACGCGTACGCGGCGCGGCTGAGCTCAGCCATCGAGGGCACCTCCGGTCTCGCCGCGCAGGCCGGCGATGTGGCGCGCGCCCGCGATCGGCACCAGCTCGACCTCGACCGGGATGCCCGGCTCGAAGCGCACGGATGTGCCCGCGGCGACGCCGAGGCGCTTGCCGCGGGCGGCGGTGCGGTCGAAGTCGAGGCCGGGGTTGGCCTCGGCGAAGTGGTAGTGGGAGCCGACCTGTACGGGGCGGTCGGCGGCGTTGAGGACGGTGAGGCGGGTGATGGGGCGGCCCTCGTTGAGGGGGACGGGCGGTGCGTCGGCGGGGATGATCTCTCCGGGGATCACGATGCGGGCCCTTCAGGCGATGGGTTCGTGGACGGTGACGAGCTTCGTGCCGTCCGGGAAGGTCGCCTCGACCTGCACGTCGTGGATCAGCTCGGGGATGCCTTCCATGACGTCGTCGCGGGTGAGCACCTTGCGGCCGGAGTTCATCAGCTCCGCGACCGTACGGCCGTCGCGGGCGCCCTCGAGGATGTGCACGGTGATCAGCGCCACGGCCTCGGGGTGATTGAGCTTGACCCCGCGGGCCCTGCGCTTCTCGGCCACGTCGGCGGCTACGTGGATGAGCAGTCGTTCCTGCTCATGAGGGGTCAGCTGCACGGCACTCACCTCGGGTCATCGGATCTTCCGTGCCGATCTTGGTAGGTCGGCAGGATGCTGGGGAACGCTAGCCCGGTTGTTTTTCCGGCGCGTTAACTGGAGCTTTGCCCGCGCTTGGCGATCATCGGCCAAGACCTTTGCGCTACCCCTCGAAAGCCGCAAAGCTCCCGTGCCGCCCGGCGCCGTCCGCGAACCGCGCGGCACCCTCCAGCGCCTCGCCGAGCGCCTCGGCGCCGTATCGCAGCTCGGCGGCCATGGCCTCGGCTTCCGTCATGCCGTGCTGGCCGCGGGCGGAGGCGCGATCGCCGCGCAGACAGGTCTGCGGGAAACGGGCGATTTGGGCGGCCAGTTCCTCCGCGGCGGCCCGCGCCTGCCCCGGCGGCACGAGCCGATTCGCCAGCCCCATTGCATACGCCTCGGGGCCCGGCACCGGCCGTCCGGTGAGGATCATGTCCATCGCCCGGCTCTCCCCGATGAGCCGCGGCAGCCGCACCGTACCGCCGTCGATCAGCGGCACACCCCAGCGGCGACAGAACACCCCGAACACGGCATCCTCCTCCGCCACCCGCATATCACACCAAAGCGCCAATTCCAGGCCGCCGGCCACGGCGTGCCCGCTGACCCCGGCGATGACGGGCTTCGACAGCCGCATGCGACTGGGCCCCATCGGCCCGTCGCCCTCGGGGGACACCTGGTTGCCGCGCGAGGTGCCGATCGCCTTGAGGTCCGCACCGGCGCAGAACGTGCCGTCCTCCCCCCACAACACGGCCACGCTCGCCGCCTGATCCGCCTCGAACTCCCGGAACGCCTCCGCGAGCGCCGCCGCGGTGGGCCCGTCGACGGCGTTGCGCACCTCGGGGCGGGAGAGGATCACGGTGGTGACGGGGCCGTCGCGCTCGACGCGTACGGCGCCGCGAGAGCTGGGCACGGGCAGGGACCTCCTGCTACGGAATCGGCGGCTGCTCAGGCAGGCTACCGCCGGAGCGGCACATCACCGCCTCGGTCAACTTGTGGTTCCGCCCCAGGGCGCGGCCGGCGTCACGGAGCAGCGCCTTCCACAGCTTGGCCGCCTCCTTTCCCCGCCCCACGTGCTCGGTGGCGTGGGCCTGCGCGTAGCGGCCGCGCAGCGTCAGTTCGTCGTCCGGGCCATGTCGCTCGATGCGGGGCTGCAGCACCGCGTCGAACAGCGGCAGCGCGGCGGCCGGGTTGGCGGACTCGGCGGTGTAGAGGGCCAGGTGGAAGCGGGCCTCGACGGACAGCTGGTGGTCCTCACCCAGCACCCGGGCCACGTCCTCGGTGAACTCGTGCCAGTACGGCAGGGCGCGGATCGGGTCCTCGTAATGCGCGGCGAGCTGCAGGATCTGGAAGCGGGTGGCGAGGACGAGCTGGTCGTCCGCGTTGAGCAGCTCCAGCAGATCCGGCAGCAGCGCGCGGAAGTGGTGGAGCGCGGTGGCCGGCTCGCCGGCGGCGGCGGACTGTTCGGCAAGGCGGTACCGGGTGCGCAGGGTGAGCAGATGGTGGTCGCCGAGCCTCTTGGCCATGTCCATGATGAGCACCCTCAGCGCCGGCAGTGCCTCGTGGGCAGCTCCGGTCGCGGCGATCCAGTCCACCAGGACGAAGCGCGCGCCGAGCACATGCTCATCGCCGCTGCCGAGCAGGCTGCCCATCGCCGGAATGGACTCCCGCAGCCGCCGGGGCACGTTCGGGTCGTGCATCTGCAGGATGCTGCGGGCGAGTTCGGTGCGGGCCGCGGCGATTGGCGTCCCGGACACGCCTGCGCCCGAGCCGTGCTCCTCCAGCTCCCGCAGCAGCGGCATCAGCAACTGGATGGCCTTGCCTGCGTCCCCGGCCCGACGCTGCTGCACCGCCTCCTGGAAAGCCGCGCTCTGCGTCAGCGGATCGCCCTCGCCAAGAGCGCGCCGCAAATCGGGGACGAGCTCTCCGTACAGCCGGGCCGCCTCGACATAATCGCCCGCCTCCGCCTGGAACCAGGGCAGCAGGCTGCGCGCGTAGAGCGTGCGGCGATCGAACGGGCCGTTCTCCCGGGCGATCGCGGGCAGCAGCTGGGCGAGCATCCACGAGGCGTTCTGCGGACTGCCGTCTCTGGCCACCGCGCAGGCGAGGTCGAAGTCGAAGTCGAGGAGCTGCGGATCCTGGCCGCCGAGCAGCCGCTTGGCCTCCGCTCGTACGCGGCGCAGCTGAAGCACTGCGTCCCAGGACGCGGTCGCCTCCAGTGCCTCGTCGCGGCGGCGCCGCAGCTCCTCGCGTACGGGCAGCAGGTCGTCGTCGGGATCCGTGACGATCTCGACGACGACCTCCCTGATGCTCTCGGTGTCGAACAGCTCGCTCTCGTGCTCGCTCTGCGGACCGGCGGCTGCCTGGCGCGCGGGCGGCGGGAGTTGCGGCGGGGTCGCGTCCCCTTGCGCGATCAGGTCGATGGCGCGCAGCCGGTCGACCACGGAGCCGGCGTCGGGCGGTCGGCGTGCCGGGTCCTTCTCCAGGAGCGACAGCACCAGATCGTCGAGCTCGGGCGGCACCGCGGCGGCGCCGCGCAGCGCGCTGGGCGGCTTCGGCGCATCGTGCACCTGCTGGTACATCACCTGCAGCAGTCCACGATCCTTGGGGAACGGCGGCTGCCCGGTCAGCATCGCGAACAGCAGGCAGCCCAGCGCGTACAGGTCGGTCCGCCCGTCGACCGGCCGGGCCAGGCACTGCTCGGGCGCCATGTACGAGGGGGTGCCGACCATGCGGGCGCCGGTGAGCTTTGAGTGCTGGGTGTCGTTCTCCTCCATGAAGCGGGCGATGCCGAAGTCGAGGAGCTTCACCAGGCCGCCGGGCGTGATCATGACGTTGCCGGGTTTGAGGTCGCGGTGCACCACGCCGACCTCGGGATCGTGCGCCGCCTCCAGCGCCAGGGCGATCTGCGTGGCCCACTCCAGCGCCCGCGGCACCGGCGGCAGCCGGTCGTGCAGCTCCCGGGCGAGCGACCGGCCCTGCACCAGCTCCATGACGATGTAGACGAGCGGCATGTCGTCCCGCTCGATGCTGTTGTAGTCGTATACGGCCACGATGTGCGGGTGCGCTAGCCGGCCCGCCGCAGTCGCCTCGCGGCCGAGCCGGGAGACCAGCTCCGCCACGACTGCCGGGTCCGCCTCCTCGCGAATCAGCTTCAGCGCCACGCGACGCCGGATGCGCCGGTCCGTACCCTCCCAGACCTCGCCCATGCCTCCGGCCTCAAGCCGTCGCACCAACTCGTACCGGCCATCGAGCACATCACCAGCCTGCATCCACGCCCCCTCGCAGCTGCGGCGAGACCCTAGCGCAAGCGATTGTGGGCCGGAACGGGTACGGAAGGCTTCGGGGCGGCATGGAGGAACCAGATCGAACCGAAGGTCCAGGCAGCCGTCGCCACTTGACGTTGCTACGCTCCCGGACATCAACTGAGCGATGAGCGACAACGGCGAGGAAGCCCTGATGAGCGACAGGTCCGTCCGTACGGTCGAGGTGCCGCTTGGCGGCCAGGGCGACGGCGTCGTCCGGGTCCAGGTCAGGGAAGTGGACGAGAGCCTGGTGCGGGTCAGTCGCGGCAGCCGGGCGGTGGCGCGGGCCGGGCAGTCCTTCGACCAGATCCTGGACACGGTGCGTCCAGTGGCAGAGCGGTTCGTCGGGCGAATGCGAGACATGGCTCAGGCACCGGACGAGGTGACGCTGGAGTTCGGCGTATCCCTGTCCGCCGAGGCAGACGTGGTGATCGCCAGCACCGCGACCGCCGCCAACTTCGGGGTGACGCTGACGTGGCGCAATGATGACACCGGTGGAGACGAGCCGGCGGAGGCCGGATGAGGGCGGCGTAACCGATGAGCTCCGGGAAGCCGTCCGCACTCCCCATCCCCAACGAGTCCGTTCTCCGGGCATACGTCCACATCCATAGTGCGGATCGACACCGCTGCGGGGCGGGGTTCCTCTTCGCCTCGGGACTGGTGCTGACCTGCGCCCATGTGGTGCAGGACGCACTTGGGCTGGACCGCCGGCAGCCGGTGGATCCCGGAGCGGGCCCGGTCCTGATAGCCCTTGCCGTGGATGGCACGCAATCCGTGCGCGCCACGGTCGAGAAGTGCATCGAGCTTCGCGACGACCAGTCAGGGGACGTCGCGGTGCTCTGCCTGGATGAGCCGTTGCCAGGCGCCGCGCCGGTCTCGCTGAGCGAGGATGATGGCCTGACCCAGCGTTCCGTCCTCGTGCCGGGCCCGCTGGACAACCCTGCCCGTGGTCCCTGGCACGAGGGCAAGCTGTTGGGGAAGACCATGTGGGGGGCCTGGCAGATGACCCCGTCGGGCGGCATGGCCATCAATTACGGGTCCAGCGGGAGCCCCGCCTGGGATGCGGACAGCGGCGGCGTGGCCGGCATGGTCGTGGCGGCCACGCTCAGCGGCGATAGGCAGGCGTACGTCATTCCGGTCGACACCCTGGTCAAAGAATTGCCGCACAGGGCAGACCTCTTACGGCCGCCGTGCCCGTTCCTCGGCCTGGACACCTTTCAGGAACACGACAGCGGGAAGTTCTACGGCCGTACGGACGACGTCAAGGCCGTCGAGTGTCTGACCGACGAGCACCGGTACGTCACCGTCTTGGGTCCGTCAGGTTCCGGCAAGTCCTCCCTGGTGCGCGCTGGCGTCGTCCCCGCGCTCACGGCGCAGGGGCGTGCCCCCCTGGTGCTCACACCGGGTGGCCCCTCGGCGGATGCACACCCGACGAGATGGTCCGACCTGCTCCGGCAGGAGCAGAATGCGGGGGCCGAACCGAGGCGGGACGGCGCCCAGAAGCGCACGGTGATCGTGCTCGATCAGGCCGAGCAGCTCCTCGAAGCAGACGCGAGCACGGATAGTTATCGCGCCCTCAAGTGCCTCCTCGACAACGACCGCGCCAACGGGCCTCGAGTCCTGATGACCCTGCGCTCCGACTTCCTGTCCCATGCCCAGGAACACCCGCTGCTCGGCCGAATCCTGCTGCACCGCACCCATGGCACCTACCTGCTGCCGTCGATGAGCAAGGAAAAGCTGGTGCAGGTGATGCGCGCACCGCTGGAGCACGCGCCGGGGGTTGTGTACGAGGAAGGGCTCGTCGAGCGCATCCTGGAAGAAGTCGGGACCGGATTCGATGCCCTGCCGCTGCTCTCCTTCACTTTGAAGCAGCTCTGGGAGAAGCGGCAGTCCGGCGTGCTGCGGTACTCGGCAGACGGCGCCCCGGGCAGCGTACGGAAGGCCATCGGCGAGGAAGCCGAGAAGATCTGGAACGAGTGTGTAGGCAACGGAGCCGATCGCCTTCGGCGTGAGGCCGCGGCAAAGTCCCTGCTGACCGCCCTCATCCAGGATCCGACCGGGGAGGGTGCCCCGCTGATCCGGCGCCCCATCGCACGAAGTGACCTCGCGGACGTCCGCCAGCAGGAGATGGCCGAGCAATTCGCGGCCAGGCGCCTTCTGGTCATCGGCCGGGATGGGGAAGACAAGGAGAGCCCCAACGACCGGATCTCGCTGATCCACGACGCGCTGATCACGGAGTGGCCCCGACTGCGTGAACTCGCAGCGGCCGATCGAGAGTTCCTGCGTACCCGAACCCGGCTGAGCAACGGTCCACCGCCTCGCGGCCGGGAACTCGCCGCCATCGACCAGGCGGTGCACGATCGTGAACTGGAACTGTCCGCCGCGGAAGGTACCGCCCTGCGCCGCGCCAGGACCGCCCGCCGTGGCCGCCGCGCCGCGCTCCTGACCGGCTTGGTGGCCGCTGTCGCGGCACTCACCGTCATCGCGGTGCAGTCCGTGGTCAGCACCCAGCGTCAGGACGACTCCCGCTCCCGAGAACTTGCCAACCTGTCCGAGGAACTGAATCGTCAGGACCCAGGGCTGGCGGCACTCGCGGCCACCGCGGCGTACGACCTGTCACCGACGCCCGAGGCGCGTACCGCGCTGCAGCGCCGATACGACGAGGCCAAGGACTTCGCCTGGCGCATGACCGGCGTGCCGGCGCCGATTGACGCGGCCGACATGAGCACCGACGGGGCGGTCACACTGGTAACAACCACCCTCGGCCGGGCCACGCTGTTCGTACGCACCTCCGCGGAGCGCGGCGGACCGGAGCGAGTGCGCCGGTATGACCTGCCGCTCGCCCGCAACGCCGTCACCCCGCTCGTGAGCCGCGACGGTCGCCGCATCGCCTACTCGGCCGACGGCGGAACGCTCATCTGGCATGAGGTGAACCGGGACGCCGCAGCGGGAGAGCCGCTACTCGGCGCTGAGCACCGAATATCCGGTGGCGAAGACCTGGGTGGTGAGAAGGGGAGCCTGGAGTACCCCCTGGATCTGGCCGACTTCTCCCCGGACGGCAGCCGAGCGGTCACCGTATCCCCGGGAGAGCGACCCCGGATCTGGGATCTTGAAGGAAACCGCAGCTTCCGGCCGCCGAAAAAGGCACCGGTGTTGGACCACGTCTGGTTCGGTTCCGACAGCAAGACCCTGATCGGGACCGCTACTCCTGACCCGTACGACTCCGGGGACTCCATCGATCTCACCTCGGGCCGGGCCGTCCTCACGGTGGACATACCGTCCGGCAAGGAACATGTTGTCACCACCGGGATGGTGACCTCCGACGTCTCCGGCGATGGAGGTGTGGTGACCGTATGCGAGGAGCCGTCCCGCCGAAGTGTGGTGTACCGGTCCGTCCGCACCTCGGACGGCAAGGAGACCGGACGCATGTCGGGTTCCGACCGCATCTGTCCCGAGCTCACCCTCGACGAGGCGGGCGAGCGCTTCGCCGCGAAGGACGGTGGGATCGACGCATACGCCTGGCGGCTGATGCCGACCGACGGGAAACCCGGCAAGGCAACGGTGGCGCTCGGCCCGGCCGAACTGGCCACGGGCGCCGAACCGACGCCGCTGCTCCAGTTGACAGGCAGCGAAGACGCCCCGGTGATCGCGGCCATGGAACGTCGAGCTGTGTCCGGCTTACAGCTGGACACCGGCCTGGGGCAGACCCTGGACCGGGCCCACATGTACTCCGTCAACGGGGAGACGCGCATCGCCGCCCGTCTCGACGGTGGTGCCGAGCTCGGTCTCCTGGACGTTTCCGACCAGGGCCGGCTGCGGCGGCTCGTATCCACAGATCGGCCGGATTCCGCTGTCGCAGTGGAGGAGGAGAGCTTGGACGGCAGCTCGCTGCCGTTCGCTGCCAGCGTTTCCCAGGGACTGATCGCCGACGCGGTCGGCCCGGATCGCGTTCAGATCCGGCGGTTCAGCACGCTGTCCAAGGTGACAGAGATCCGGCCACCCGAACCTCCGGTCGACGACGAGGGGAACTACTCCGATCCGGTGCTCTTCTTCCACGGTGACGTGTTGATCACGCTCTCCGGCAGCCGCGTCGATCGATGGAACCCCCGTACCGGCAAGCGGGTGGGCAAAGCCGTGGACCTCTCCAGAGGGAAGCTCGCCGCCGGTGAGCCAACCCCTGCCGACGGCTACTGGATCGCCCCTGGAGAGAAGCCCGGCGAACTGATCGCCAGAGTGCCGGGCAAGGCCGTTTTCCGCTCGATCACCTTGAGCGACTCAGGCACCTTCCATGAGGACAAGCAGCGCCGCATCCGCTTCGGCCCGGACGCTCGGGCGGTGATCTTCTCACCGACCCGTGGGCACGCCGCCGTACAGACCCTGGGCGGACTGGTCGAACTCTGGAAGGTAGGACCCGGTCGCCGGACCGAGCGCATCCACGGCCCGACCGGGCCCCTGGGTCAGAATGACGCGACCTACCAAGGCGGCTTCGCGCAGACCTACGTGGCCGACAGCGACACCTTCGCCCTGGCCAATGGCAACTCCGTGCGCTTCCATCCCCCGGACAACCCGGCCGGTGGCGATCGATACGCCTTCAGCAAGGACCAGAAGTTCCTCGGAATCTCCGATGACGGGAAACTGCTGGTGCGCGCACGGTCGGATCTACTCGACAAGTACCACCACGCAGACCTGTTCCGCATCGATCCCGCCGAGTGGAAGGAGCACCTCTGCCACGTCCTGGACCACCGCGCTCTGACGGAGGCAGAGCACGGCAGTCAGCTGCCCGGGTACGTTCCCCGCGAGATCTGCTCTCAGGGCTGAGACTGAACGACGAGCCACCGGTTCAATCGAGGCGCACCACCCGCACGCTGCCCGCAGGAAGGGCGAGATGGCACTCAGTGCGTTCGCCCGTGAGGAGTTCGGTGCCGGAGCCGTCGAGGGGGATCTTGGCCTCGTCCGTGGTGTGGTTGATGGCGAAGACGTAACCGCGCCCGTCGGCGCTGCGGCGCACCACCTCGACGTCCCGCGGCAGGCCGGCGCGGTCGGGCAGCCGGGCGTCGGTGCCCGCCGGGGCCAGCACCGCGTCGAGCGCCGCGGCGTCGAGGCGGGTGGAGACGTACCAGGCGGTGCCCGCGCCGAGCCGGTGCCGGGTGATCGCGGGGCGGCCCGCGGCGGGTCCTTCGGCGTACGACCACATCGTCTCGGCGTCGCGCGGCACCACGAATTCGGTCCAGACGTCGCCGGTGAGGGACTCCTCGCCGCCCTGCCCCGACAGCCGCACCCGCTCCCCCGGAAGCAGCGGCGACCACTCCTCGACAGTCAGGCCGAGGACGTCGCGCAGCGCGCCCGGGTAGGCGCCCGGGTGCACGCCGTCGTGTTCGTCGACGATGCCGGAGAAGTACGACACGACGAGCGTGCCGCCGCCCTCCACATACGCGCGCAGATTGTGCCCCGCCGCCTCCGACGTCAGGTAGAGCGCGGGGACGACGACCATGCGGTACGCCGAGAGATCCGCCTCCGGGTGCCGGAAGTCCACCGTCAAGTGCCGGTCGTAGAGGGCCTCGTAGAAGACGTCGAGCCGCTCGCGCGCGTCGGCGTCCTCGCTGGGCCGCCACTCCAGGCGCTGGGCCCACCACGACTCCCAGTCCCACAGCACGGCGACATCCGCCTCCGTACGAGACCCACGGATCTCGCCCAGCCGGTCCAGGTGCGCACCCAGCGCGCACACCTCCCGCCACACCCGACTCTCCGTCCCCGCGTGCGGCAGCATCGCCGAGTGGTACTTCTCCGCGCCGCGGCGGGAGGCCCGCCACTGGAAGAACATCGCGCCGTCGGAGCCGCGGGCCACGTGGGCGAGGGAGTTGCGGGCCATTTCGCCGGGCGCCTTGGCCGGGTTGTGGGGCTGCCAGCTGACGCCGGAGGTGGAGTGTTCGAGCAGCAGCCAGGGGGCGCCGGCGGCGAGGGAGCGGGTGAGGTCGGCGGCGAGGGCGAGGCCGACGTGGGTGCGGCGGCCGTCGGTGATCAGGTAGTGGTCGTTGGTGACCAGGTCGACCTCGGGGGCGAAGGACCAGTAGTCCATGGAGTCGCATTGGGCGGGGGCCGTCATGAAGTTGGTGGTGACCGGGACGTCGGGGCTCAGGGCGCGGAGGATGTCGCGCTCGGCGGTGAAGTTGGCGCGCAGCTGGTGGTTCGCGAAGCGCTGGTAGTCGAGCTGTTGCGCCGGGTTGGCGGTCGTGGGGGTGGTACGGGGCGGGTTGACCTGGTCGAAGCCGCCGTAGCGCTGGCTCCAGAAGGCGGTGCCCCAGGCGTCGTTGAGGGCGGCCACGGTCTCGTATCGCTGCCGCAGCCAGACCCGGAAGGCGGTGGCGCACGTGTCGCAGTAGCAGGCGGAGACCGGGACGCCGTACTCGTTGTGGACGTGCCAGAGGGCGAGCGCCGGGTGGTCGCCGTAGCGGCGGCCGAGCTGGGAGGTGATGGCGCGGGCGGCCTCGCGGTACGCCGGTGAGCTGTGGCAGATCGCGCCGCGGGAGCCGAACTCGTACCGCATCCCGGAGGCGGTGACCGGCAGCGCCTCGGGGTGGGCGCGGTAGAACCAGGCGGGCGGGGAGACGGTGGGGGTGCCGAGGTCGACGGCGATGCCGTTCTCGTGCAGCAGGGTGATCAGCCGGTCGAGCCAGCCGAAGTCGTAGCGGCCCGGCTCCGGCTCCAGCAGCGCCCAGGAGAAGATGCCGACGCTGACCATGGTCACGCCGGCCTCGCGCATCAGCGCCACGTCCTCCGCCCAGACCTCCTCCGGCCACTGCTCGGGGTTGTAGTCCCCGCCGAAGGCAAGCCGGGTCAGGCCCTTCGGGGCGTGCTGCGGCATGGGCGCGCTCCTTGCGTGTTCGAGATTTCGTGTGCACGTGCACAGCTTCGATATCTCCTAGATAACCGCAGCACTTCGACCATTGACAAGAGTCATCTGTGTTTCTCTACTGTGAACGTTCACAGACCAGGAGAGGGACACTCCCATGAGAAAGCACTTCGCTGCCCTGGGCACGGCTGCCGTCATGGCGGCGACCGGGGCGCTCGCCACCGGCTGCGGCTCCGGCGACGACTCAGCCGGCTCCGACGGACCGGTCGAGCTCACCTACTGGGCCTGGGCCCCCGGCCTGGACAAGGCGGTCGCCACCTGGAACAAGAAGAACCCCGACATCAAGGTCACCGTCCAGAAGCAGGCCTCCGGCGACGACCTGGTGACGAAGATCCTCACCGCCGCGAAGGCGAACAAGGCCCCGGACCTGATCCAGGCCGAGTACCAGGCGCTGCCCACTCTGATCAGCAATGACGTGGTGGCGGATATATCAGGCGAGGCCGGTGACCTGAAGAGCAAGTTCCCCGCCGGCATCTGGCAGCAGGTCACCCTCGGCTCCGACGCCCTTTACGCACTGCCGCAGGACTCGGGCCCGATGATGTTCTTCTACCGCAAGGACCTCTTCAAGAAGTACGGCCTTGAGGTCCCGGCCACCTGGGACGATTTCGCCGAACAGGCGCGCGACCTGAAGAAGCAGGCCCCGGACATCTCCCTGACCACCTTCGCCGCCAGCGAGGCCGGCCAGTTCGCGGGCCTCGCCCAGCAGGCCGGCGCCAAGTGGTGGACCGCAAAGGGCGAGAAGTGGAACGTCGCCATCGACGCCCCGCCCGCCCAGAAGGTCGCCGACTTCTGGGGCGGTCTGGTGAAGGAAGGCGCGGTCGACAACAAGCCGATGTACACCCCGGCCTGGAACAAAGCCCTCAACACCGGCAAGCAGATCTCCTGGGTCAGCGCCGTCTGGGCGCCGGGCGTACTCTCCTCCGTAGCCCCCGACACCAAGGGCAAGTGGGCCATGGCCCCGCTGCCGCAGTGGTCCAAGGGCGATACGGCCACCGGCAGCTGGGGCGGCTCCTCCACCGGCGTCACCAACGACGCCGAGAACAAGGAGGCCGCGACCGAGTTCGCCACCTGGCTGAACACCGACCCGGAGGCCCTGGCCGTACTCAACAAGGAAGGCGGTCTCTACCCCGCCGCCACCGCGGCCCAGAAGGCGCTGAAGACCCCGCCGGCCTTCTTCGCCGACCAGACCGACTTCTACCCCACGGCCACGAAGATCGCCCAGCAGACCGCGCCCGGCAACTGGGGCCCGAACGTCAACGTCGCCTACCAGTCCTTCAAGGACGGCTTCAGCAAGGCCGCCAAGTCCAAGGGAGACTTCGGCACCCCGCTGACCGCGATGCAGAGCGCCACGGTCAAGGACCTGAAGAAGCTGGGCTTCGAGGTCTCGGAGTGACTCCCCTCATCAAGGCACGCCGGAAGGCGTACGGGCCGCCGCGCCGCGCGCCGTACGCCTTCCTCCTCCCCGCCGGCGCGCTGTTCCTGCTCTTCTTCGCCCTGCCGATCGGTTACGCGGTCTACCTCAGCCTCCGCAAAGTGGAGGTCAAGGGCCTCGGCCTCGGCAAGGGCGCCCGCGAGGAGACCTGGGCGGGCGTCAGCAACTACACCGCCGCCTTCACCGACTCCGAGCTGCTGCACGGGGCGCTGCGGGTGCTCGGGTACGGGCTGATCGTGGTCCCGGTGATGCTGGGCCTTGCGCTGCTGTTCGCGCTGCTGCTGGACACCGAGCGAGTACGGGCTTCCGCCTTCAGCCGCCTGACGATCTTCCTGCCGTACGCGGTCCCCGGCGTCGTCGCGGCGATGCTGTGGGGCTTCCTCTACCTCCCGGACGTCAGCCCCTTCCACTGGCTGTTCGGCGAACTCGGCCTCCCCGAACCCGACCTGCTGGACGGCGCCCCGCTCTTCGGCGCTCTCGCGAACATCGCCGTATGGGGCGGCACCGGCTTCAACATGATCGTGATCTACACGTCCCTGCGCGCCCTCCCCGCCGAGGTCTTCGAGGCGGCGAAGATCGACGGCTGCTCGCCGATGCAGATCGCGCTCCGTATCAAGATCCCGATGGTGGCCCCCTCGCTCGTCCTCACCTTCTTCTTCTCGGTGATCGCGACCCTGCAGGTCTTCAGCGAGCCGACCACCCTCAAGCCGCTCACCAACGCCATGTCCACCACCTGGAGCCCGCTGATGAAGGTCTACCAGGACGCCTTCGTGAACGGCGACATCTACGCCGCGGCCGCCACCGCCGTGCTGATCGCCCTGGTCACGCTGGTGCTGTCCTTCGGCTTCCTGAAGACGGTGGGCACGCGCACGAACCAGAGGGAAGCCCGATGACCGTACGCGTCCGCCGCATCGCCCTGACCCCGACCATCGTGCTGGCGCTGGGCGCGCTCTACTGCCTGATCCCCGTGGCGTGGGTGGTGATGGCCGCGACCAAGTCGAGCGGCGAGCTGTTCTCGACCTTCACCTTCCTCCCCGGCAGCGGCCTTACGGACAACATCGCCGACCTCTCGTCGTACCGCGACGGCATCTACTGGCGCTGGCTGGGCAACTCCGCACTCTACGCGGGCGGCGGCGCGCTGCTGTCCACGGCGGTGTCGGCGATGGCGGGCTACGCCCTCGCCATCTACCGCTTCCGCGGCCGGGAAAGCATCTTCAACGTCCTCCTCGCCGGCGTGCTGATGCCCCCGATCATCCTCGCCGTGCCGCAGTACCTGCTGCTGGCGAAGGCCGACATGACCGACTCGTACCTGTCGGTCCTGCTGCCGTCGATCCTCTCCCCGTACAGCATCTACCTCGCCCGGATCTACGCGGCCGCCGCCGTCCCCGCCGAGATCGTCGAGGCGGGGCGGATGGACGGGGCGAGCGAGTGGCGGATCTTTACGCGGGTGGCGCTGCCGATGCTGCGGCCGGGGCTCGTGACCGTATTCCTGTTCCAGTTCATCGCGATCTGGAACAACTTCCTGCTGCCGTACATCATGCTCGGCGACGACGAGCGCTTCCCGGTGACGCTGGGGCTGTTCACGCTGCTGCGGCAGGGCGCGGGCACCCCCGCGCTCTACACCCTGGTGATCACGGGCGCGCTGCTCGCGATCGTCCCGCTGATCGCGCTGTTCCTGTCGATTCAGCGCTTCTGGAGTCTGGATCTGCTGTCCGGGGCCGTAAAGTCCTGACCAGCGGGCGCAACGAGAAGGAAGATCTGCAGACATGGCGACGGACCGGCGCAAGGCGAAGGCGCCCACCATCCATGATGTGGCCCGGGTGGCGGGCGTCTCCCGGGGCACGGTCTCCCGGGTGCTGCAGGGCGGGCAGAACGTCAGCCCCGCCGCGCTCGAGGCGGTGAAGTCCGCCATCAAGAAGACCGGCTACGTGGTCAACCGGGCCGCCCGCCAGATGGTCACCGGCCGTTCGGGATCGGTCGCCTTCCTGCTCACCGAGCCGCAGGAGAAGCTCTTCCACGACCCCAACTTCGGCGTGTTGCTGCGCGCCTGCACCGCGGAGCTGGCGGCGCACGACATCCCGCTGCTGCTGATGATCGCGGGGACCGAGGACGAGCGCCGCCGCAACATGCGCTACATCACCGCGGGCCACGTCGACGGCGTGCTGCTGATCTCCAGCCACCACGGCGACCCGGTGACGGCGGAGCTGCACGCCGCCGGGGTGCAGCTGGTGGTGTGCGGCAAGCCGCTCGACCAGAGCGCGAAGTTCGCGCACGTCGCGGCGGACGACCGGGACGGGGCACGGGAGATGGTGCGCTATCTGTACGGGTCGGGGCGCCGCCGCATCGCCACGGTGACGGGACCGCTGGACACCCCGGGCGGCGTGGACCGGCTCGCCGGATACCGCGAGGCACTCGCCGAGTACGGGCTGCCCGCGGACGACGCGCTGATCGCCACCGGCGACTACAGCCGCAGCAGCGGCGCCGCGGCCGCCCAGCAGCTCCTGGAACGGGCCCCGGACCTGGACGCGGTCTTCGTCGCCTCCGACCTGATGGCGCAGGGCGTGCTCGCCGTACTGGAGCGGACCGGCCGCCGAGTGCCGGAGGACGTCGCGGTCGGCGGTTTCGACGACTCCCAGGCGGCCCTCGAATCCCGCCCGGCGCTGACGACCATGCGTCAGCCGTACGACCGGATCAGCGCGGAGATGATCCGCCTGCTGCTGGCCCGGATAGATGGCGAGGACCCGGCCGCGGTGATCCTGCCGACGGAGCTGGTGGTGCGGGACTCGGCATGACGGGACGGGATGCGGCGTAATCCCGACCGCCGCGGGTCAGCTGACGTCCCGTTCCCGCAGCAGCCCTTGACGTTGCAGCTCGTCGCGCACCATCGCCGCATACTCCGTCGCGCCGCGCTTCGAGGTGTGGGTGTTGTCGCGCTTCTCGTCGTAGAGGTAGAGGGGCTTGGAGCCCTCGACGCCCAGACCCTCCACCCGGGCCTTGGTCAGGGCGGTCAGGTCGATGAGCGGGGTGTCGAGGGCGACGGCGACGCCGCGGACCTCGGCTGGGTGGTTCACGCCGAGGCCGTTGACCAGCAGGGCGGTGTCGTTGTTGAGGGTGCCGTCCGGGCTGAACCAGCGGCGGACGATCGGCGTGAGCAGGACCGGGTCACCGCCCTCGGCGCGTACGCCCTCGACGAGGGTGGTGAGGTTCTCGCGGTAGGTGGCGGCGTCGGTCTCCTTGTCGTTGTGGGCGAGCTGGATGAGGACCAGGTCGCCCGTCCGGATCTGCGGGCGGACCGCCGCGAACAGGGCCGGGTTGTCCAGCCAGGTGACCGTGGACTCCCCCGAGTCGGCGTAGTTGGCCACGGAGATGCCGCGGCCCAGAAACTGCGGCAGCTGCTGGCCCCAGCCGGCGTACGGGGCGTTCTGCTGGTCACACGCCGTCGAGTCGCCGATCACAAGCAGCCGCGGGGTCTTCGCCGGCGTGACCCGTACGGCGCCGAGCCTGGGCGCCGCGCCCGTGAAGGTGAGGTCGAGGCCCGGGTTCCCGGGTGGGCCGAGCGGCTCGCCCTCCGGGTTGCGGACGTCGACGGTGAAGCTGCGGTTGAGCCGCTCCCCAGCGCCGGTCGCCGTCTCGGGCAGCATCGCGCGGCGGGTCTCCGCCATGACCGCGGTGCTGCCCGGGGTGTCACCACCGAGCTCGGCAGTGACGGTGTACGTGCCCGGCGGGACGTCGAAGTGGCAGACGACCGGGGCGGTGCCGGTGCAGTTCTCCAGGCCTGGCCCGCGGTCCGAGGACGCGGCGACGGGATACGCCGCCGCGCCCAGGACCGTGGCCGTCGCGAGCGCGACGGTGAGCGAACGTCTCACCGCGCGCCGCCCGGAATCTTGTCGCCGACCAGCGCCAGGTTCTGGATGGCCGCGAGGCCGTAGAGCGCCGTGGTGTTGGTGGAGATCTCCGGGTTCTCGTAGCCGGGCTCGAGGACCTGCGGGCCGGTGAGCTCGGTCTTGCTCCAGTCCATCGACTCCAGATAGCCGTCGGAGCGGTAGAACTTCTCCCACGCCCGCGCGGCCAGCTTGTCGTCCTTCGCCTTCACCGCAGCGTAGGCGTCCAGCCGCGAGTGGCCCTGGAACAGCAGCATCGGACCGAAGTCCTTGCCGTAGCGCTCCTTCTGCTCGGCCTTGGTCGCGTTGAAGTAGCGGCAGTAGTCCAGCCAGGCCTCGGTGAACTCCGGCATGTCGATCAGGTCGATGACCTCGGCGCACATCTCGACGAGCCCGAACATGGCGGACAGGTGCGACACATCGACCTTGGGCTCCTTGCCGACCGCGTACTTCCCCGTGTCCAGGTCGTACAGCCCCGAGCCCTGCACAAAGCCGTTGGGCTGCGCTCCGATGGTCTCCATCGTCGCGCGCAGCCGCGCCTCCGCCTTCTCCGCCTTGGGGCCCTTGCGCTCCCACTCGGTCAGCCAGGCGGCGGCCAGCCCGCTCCAGGACGTACCGAAGCCGATGTCCAGCGCGTGCGGATCGGGCTCGTACGGCTCCTCGCGGATCTTGCGGATCGGGTCGATGACGAGGAAGGTTTCGTCCGAGTCGACGAGAGCGTGCATCAGGTCGCCGGTGCGCTCGTCGGCGGTGAGGAAGTAGTACGCGCGGCGATAGACGGCCGTCGAGATGCGCTGCTGCTTGGCACTGTCGGCGAAGTGCTGCACGCCGTGCCGGGTGCCCAGGCCCGCCCACTCGCCCAGGTGGTAGACGTCGACCTCGCCGGTGTGGCGGGTCATGGCCTCGGCAAAGCGGAAGATGTCCGCGCGGCCGGAGCGCAGGTAGGCGAACCACAGCCACAGGTCGGGCGAGAGTTCGGAGTTGTCCCAGGCGTAGCCGCCGACGTCATAGCGCCACTGGTGCCGGTCGTGGTCGTACGAGTGCATGACGTCGCCGTAGTCCCAGAAGCCGTACCAGCGGCGCTGTTCCCGCTGGTCCTTGTAGTAGGCGAAGAGGTAGTCGAGGTGGTCCTCGATCTTCGCCTTCGCCGCGTCGCTGCGGTCGACCGGGGCGAAGAGGCCGCCGAATACCCCGGCGCGGGTGAGGGATGCGGGCGAGGCGGCGAGCTGGGGCGGGGTACGGACGGCGGCGGCCTGGTCGACGAGGGTGGCCGCGGACGGGGTGGCGGCGTTGGCCCAGAACATCAGCTCGCTGGTGCGGGCGATGCCGTACGGGATGCCGAACTTGGGCTCGTAGTCCTCGTAGGTGATCTCAAGGCCTTCGAGCTGCTCAGGGTAGGTGTCCTGGCCCATGCCGTCGTGGTACGTCCGCAGGTCCATGGGCTGCGCCTCGGGCGAGTACAGCCAGAGGGTGACGGTGGCGGTGTCCGTGTGGGCGCCGCGGATGTCGAGCTGGGCGGGGTGCTTCTGCCAGAAGTCGCGGAGGCCGAAGGAGAGTCCCCCGGAGGCGCCGCCCACGTAGCCGAAGCCGGTGGCGCGGCCGCCGCCGCCGGCGGGGATCCAGGCGTGACCTGACTTGGTGCGTTTGCGGAGGGTGAAGCCGTCGGCGGAGAGCTGGGAGAGGGTGTAGTCGCCCCAGTGCGGGACGTATTGGAGGCGGGTGGTGACGCGCTGGTCCCAGGTGGTGGGGTCGGGGAGTTTCTCGCCCTTGATCTGGGCGGTGCGGACCGTCGCGCCCGGGTCGCGGCGGAGGCCGGTGATGCCCTGGACCGCCTCAGTGAGGAAGCCGTCGTTCTGGCCGGCTATGCGGATGTGGCGGTCGTACGCCTTGTCGCGCATGGGGATGTCGAAGCGGACGCCCAGGCCGCGGATGAAGTCTTTGTTCTGATCGCCGTCGTACGTGATGGTGTGCACCATGCGGAACGAGTCGGCGCCCGCGTAGAAGTACAGGCGGATGGAGAAGGGGAGCCAGGCGTGGCCGTGGCGGCGGTGCTTGCCGTCGATGCGGATGACGGCGCGGAGGGGGCCGTCCTGTTCGATCTTGGCTTCGCGGATGTCGCTTTCGTAGGCGTGATAGGCGGCGCCCGGGTTGTCGATGTCGGGCTGGCGGTGGAGGACCAGGCGGCCATTGCGGGCGATCTGTGTGCTGCCGCGGGTGATGGAGCGGACGAGTTCGGAGCCGTCGGTGCCGAGCGTGGCGGTGATGACGCCCGTGGATACGGTGATGGTGCGGCCGCTCTTCTTGACCGCGATCTTCTTGGCGGGGGCGGGGCCGGTGGCGCCGGGCTTGAGGGTGAACTCGTCGGCCTTGGCGTCGCGGGTGGTGGCGTGGGCGGTCCATTTGAGGGTGCCGTCGGGCCAGTAGGCGGTGGGCCAGGTCTGGACGGGGACCTCGGCGCCGTCGCCGGCGGTGAGGGCGAAGGTCTCGTCGGCCTTGAGGGCGCCCTTGGGCCAGGCGACGCCGAAGGTGGTGCCTGGGGCGGCGCCTGGGCCGCCCTTCTCGAGCCATGCGATACGGGCGGGCTCGGCGGCTCGCGGCTTTGCGGCAGCGGCAGCCGGGCTCGCGGCGCCGGCGGTGCCGGTTCCGCCCAGATGCGTCACCAGGCCGGTGGCGGCCGCGGCCTTGAGCAGGAACCTGCGGTCGATCGGAGACATGGGGGGTCAGCCCTTTCCAGGTGATGGAACAGGAGAATGTGCATCGGTGCTGATCAGCGGCCGGGCGTCAGCCCGGCGACTCGCGTCGGCGCTCGACCGCGATCGCCGCGGCCACCGCCATGCCGAGCGCGGGCGCCACCAGCGGCAGCGACAGCGCCGCCGACACTCCTACGACCAGCGGCGCCGACAGCAGCAGACACGAACCCACCGGGTCGGCCACCGTCCGGCGGATCGCGGCGGCGAACAGTGCGCGCCACGAGGCGTCCGGCTCCCAGCGCACCGCTGCCCGTAGCACCACGACCGTGAGGGCCAGGAGGCCGAGGCCGCCCACCGCTCCGGCCAGTTGTGCCCCCGGCACCCCGGCCCGGGCGGCGGCGATGTCGGCGGTCAGCAGCGCGGCCGCGAGCACGCACCCGCAGCCGGCCGCCAGCCCCCGCCGCGCCGCCGCGCGGAAGTCCGCTGCGTACTGCCGGAGCCCGGTCTGCTCGTACGCGAGGAGGCGGTGCAGGTGCCGGGCGCCGGCGGCGAGCGCGGCGGGGAGTGTGAGGAGCGGGAGGGCGGCGACGGCGATCCAGATGCCGGTGAGGAGGCATTCGGCGAAGATCGCGAAGCGGTCGCGCGGGCGGACCTCCGCGGCTGCGGACATCGTCGTCACCCCTTCAGTCCCGAGGTCGCCATGCCGTCGATCAGATAGCGCTGGAAGACGAGGAAGAAGGCCAGAACCGGCAGGAGCGCCACCATCGACATCGCGATCATGCCGCCGTAGTTGGCGAGGCCCTCCTGGTCGACGAACATCTTCAGGCCCATCGAGACCGTGTAGTTCTCGGGGGTGTTGAGGTAGATCAGCGGGCCCATGAAGTCGTTCCAGGCGTTGATGAACGTGAAGATCGCGCTGGTGATCAAGGCGGGGCGGCACAGCGGCAGCACGATCGACAGGAAGATGCGCCCGTGGCCGCAGCCGTCGATGCGGGCGGCCTCGTCCAGCTCCTTCGGCAGCGAGCGGATGAACTGCACCATCAGGAAGACGAAGAAGGCGTCCACCGCCAGGTACTTGCCGATCAGCAGCGGGGTCAGGGTGTCGACCCAGCCGAGCTTCTGGAAGATCACGTACTGCGGGATGAGGAGGACGTGATACGGGAGCAGCAGGGTCCCGATCATGAGGGTGAAGAGGACATTGCGGCCCGCGAAGCGGATCCGGGCGAAGGCGTACGCCGTCAGCGAGCTGGAGATCAGGACGCCGATGACCGAACCGACTGCCAGGACCAGGGAGTTCGTGAAGAAGGTCGCGATCGAGATGTCCGCGATGCCTTCCTTCAGGCCCGTGTAGTTGCTCGCGATCGGGTCCGTGGGCAGCAGGTCCAGGCTGCCGATGATGTCTTCGCTCGGCTTGAAGGAGCCGCCGATCAGCCACACCACCGGGTACAGCACGACCATCAGCACGGCCAGCGCCGCGACATGCCAGGCCAGGCTGGCACGGCTCCTGCGGGACCGGTCCTTGCGGCCGGCGGCGGTCAGGGTGGTCAGGGTGCTCATCGCGCGCCCTCCTCGTAGTGCACCCAGCGCCGCTGGGACCAGAACAGCACGGCGGTGACCAGGCCCACGGCCAGCAGCAGCATCCAGGCCATGGCGGAGGCCAGGCCCATGCGGCTGTTCTCGAAGCCCTGGACGTAGAGGTAGCAGGTGTAAACCAGGGAACCGTCCGCCGGGCCGCAGGCGTTGCCGCCCGCGCCGCCGCCGACGATGTAGGCGGAGGCGAAGATCTGGAAGGAGTGGATGGTTTCCAGGAGGACGTTGAAGAAGAGGACCGGGGAGATCATCGGGAGGGTGATGTTCCAGAAGCGGCGCCAGGTGCCGGCGCCGTCCATCTCGGCGGCCTCGTAGAGCTCCACCGGGACCTGCTTCAGGCCCGCCAGGAAGATGACCATGGGGGCGCCGAACTGCCAGACGGTGAGGGCGACGAGGCTGTAGAGCACCCAGTCGGGGTCGCCGATCCAGCCGCCCACGTCCACGCCGAACAGCGCCTTCTGGGCGCGGTCGACGAGGGCGTCGTCGGAGAAGACCGCCTTCCATACGATGGCGATCGACACGCTCGCGCCGACCAGCGAGGGCGCGTAGAAAGCCGCCCGGTAGAAGGCCTGGCCCCGGCGTTTCTGGGCCAGCAGCAGCGCGACGCCCAGCGCGGCGGCGAGCTTCAGCGGGGTGCCGAGCACCACGTACATCAGCGTGACCTTGACCGACTTCTGCCAGCGCGGGTCGGCGAACATCTCGCTGAAGTTGCCGAAGCCGATCCACTTCGGGGTGTCGAAGAGGTTGAAGTCGGTGAAGGCGAGGTAGAGCGAGGCCGCCATCGGGCCGGCGGTCAGCAGCAGGAAGCCGGCCAGCCACGGGGACATGAACAGGTAGCCGGCCAGGTTCTCCCGCCGCCGGCGGGCGCGCAGTCCGGCGGGGCGGGAGGGCCGGCCGCCCGGCCCTGCGGCGGGGGCAGGCGCCGCAGGGCCGGAGTTCTTGAGGGAGGGCAGGGCCGTGGACATCAGGCGCCGAGTGCCGTCTTCGCTTCGGTGAAGAAGGCCTTCACCGCGTCGTCCGTGGAGCGCTTGCCGAGCGACATCTCCTCGGCGATGCGGAGGAAGGCCGCCTCGACGACGTCCGCGCCCGCCGGGTGCGGGGTGATGGGGCCGAGGACCTTCGCCTTGACGAGGGATTCCTCGTACGCGGCGATGTCGGAGTTCACCTTCTTCAGGACCGGGTCCTTGTCCTTGGCCGGGTCGTACGCCTCGTACTGGGCGGTGGTCGTCGGCACGCCGCGGTCGTAGCCCATGATCCGGGCCACCTCCGGGTCGTGGACCATGAAGTTGATGAAGGTGGCGACTTCCTTCGGGTGCTTGGTGCGCTTGTAGCCGCTGAGCATCAGGGAGCCCAGGTATTGGCCGGTCTTCTTGCCGTCGGTGGTCGGGATGGGGGCGAGGCCGTACGTGCTGTCGCCCTCGGCCGTGTAGCGGACGGTGAAGTTGTCCCAGGTGAACTCGCTGGCCGCGAGGCCGTCCGCGGTCGGCGACTTGGGCTTGATCTGGACGGCCTTCTTGGCGTCCGCGGTCAGGCCGGACTTCACCTGCGCGAGCCCGTCGGCCCACCATTCGCGCAGGTCGGACTCGGTGAAGCCTAGGCCCTTCTCGGTGAAGAAGGCCTTGCCCTGCTGGCGGAGGTACGGATCGTAGAGGTACATGATCCCGAAGGAGCCGCCGTCGCCCGCCCGCTTCTGGGTGTCGCGGATCTTGCGCAGGGCGGTGTGGTAGTCGTCCCAGGTCCAGCCCATTTCCGGGGCGACGCCGGCCTTGTCGAAGACCTTCTTGTCGATGACCAGCGCCATGGAGTTGCTGCCGACCGGGACGCCGAGGAGCTTGCCGTCGACCTCGCCGAACTTCTCCAGACCGGCGCGGAAGCCGTCCAGCTTCAGATCGCCGCCCTTGGCGTGGGCGTTGAGGTCGAGGAGGACATTGCGGGTGTCGTACTTGCGGAGGAAGCCGATGGCGTTCTGGAAGACGTCGGGGGCGCCGCCGCCGGACGCCTGGGTGTTGAACTTCTTCCAGAAGTCCAGGTACGGCTGGAAGTCGGTCTTCACCTTGATCTTCGGATGCTTCTTCTCGAAGAGGGCGACGCACTTGTTGATGCGCTTCGCCCGGTCCTCGGCGCCCCACCACGCGTAGCGGATGGTGACGGTTCCGCCGGCGCCGGAACCGCCGCCTCCGCAGGCGCCGGCGGCACCCGCTACACCCAGCGCCGCAAGTGAGCCACCGGCGGCCTTGAGCAGGCTGCGTCGCCCAACATCCCTACTTGTGGCCATGGTTGACTCCTAGAGAGGGTGAGTGAATCGTTTCAGGTAAGCGGTTGCCGGGACAACGTAGGCGGGACGTTTCCACGCCGTCAATGGAAGTGACGAGAATTTGTTGAAGCGCTTCGACACCGATCAGTCGGCGATCAGCCGAAGGCGGCGTCGAGCCGCGTGTATTCGGCGGCCGTCACCGGCAGCACCGTCCCGTGCCGCGGACTGGCGGGCAGTTGGTGCCCGGCGACCAGCTTCCAGTCGGCCGCCGCGAGGTCGGTGGTCTCGAAGGGCAGGTAGCCGCGGCCGCCGTACTCGTCGATGAACAGGTACCACTTCTCCTCGGTGTTCGACTTGAACACCAGCGGGCCTTCCCCCCGCTCCATGGCCCCGTACCCGATCCCCTCGCGCACCGGCTGCCAGGACGTGGAGGTCAGCTTGGAGCTGCGCTCCTGGAAGACGAATTTGCCGTACGGATTGGACGCGTCGGCGCTCCGCTCATCCTTGGAGATGCGGTGGTACGTGCCCTCGTGCCGGATCACGGTCGAGTCGATGACGGACCAGCCGCGATCGATCCAGACCCGGGCATCGGTGAAGGTACGGAAGTCCTTCGTGGTGGCGTAGAGCATGCGGTTGTACGTGTCGCCTGTGTGGCCCGCGTTGTCGTAGAGCTTCGACGCCCAGTACACGACATAGGCACCGAGCGCCGGGTCGTACGTGGCCTCCGGCGCCCAGGTGTTGCCCGCCGCCTCCGGGGCGACCCGGGCCAGCCGAGGCGCGGACCAGCGGACCAGGTCGGCGGACTCCCACACGACGATCGAGCGGCTGCCGTGCCGCTGCGCGCCATCCCAGTCGCCGCTGCCGTAGATCCGCAGGTCGGTGGCTATTTGATAGAAGCGGCGGCCGTTCGAGGAGCGCAGGATGAACGGGTCGCGCACCCCCCGCTCCCCCACCCCGGAGACCAGGACGGGCGCGCCGCCGTTCAGCTCGCGCCAGTGCAGCGGGTCGTTGCCGTCGCTCAGGGCGAAGCGGATCTGTTCGCCGTCGGCGGTGCCTTCGCCGGTGAAGTACGTGAAGAGGTAGCCGGCGTACGGGGCACGGCGGCCGGCGGCGTGGGCGGTCGTGGTCCCGGTCGCCGGTAGGGCGGCCAGGGCGCCTGCGGCGACGGCGGACCTGAGGAGGGTTCTGCGGCTCTGCATCCGGTGCTGCCTTCCGGGGTGGGGGCGGGCCTGAAGGGGAGATTCCGTCCGTTCGAAATCCCGTACAACGGTTGTGATTTCGCACGGTGAACGTAAGGTCGCGGGTCGGCCGCGTCAACCAGCAGGTCACACGGCGGCAACCTTTCCCGGATCCACGGCGACCAGAGAGCACTTCCGTCCCCGACCGATGAGGCCCCGATGCCCGCTCTCCCCCCACGCGCCAGGCGCCGCCGCCGCGGCACCCGGCGCCCGATGGCCGCGCTGGTCACGCTCGCGCTGCTCGGCACCGGCGGCGCCTTCGCCGCCACCCAGCTCGCCCAGGCGGACGAGACGGTCCCCCGGCCGGCCAACAGCGCCGCCAAGGCGCTCGCCGCCGCCCGCGTCGCCGAGCAGCTCGACCGCGGCCCGGTCGCCGTGCCCGCCAAGGGCGGCATCCTGATCACCTGGCGGATGCTGGGCGACGACCCGGAAGACGTGTCCTTCCGGCTCTACCGCGGCGACAAGCTGATCGAGGAGACCCAGACGACCAACTTCCTCGACCCCGACGGCACCGCCGACTCCGCGTACGAGGTGCGCGCCGTGGTCAACGGCGCGGAACAGCCCGGCGAGAAGGCGGGCGTCTGGGGGTCAGGACGCCTGGACATCCCCCTCGACAAGCCGGCGGGCGGCAAGACCCGCGACGGCGTGTCGTATACGTACGCCGCGAATGACGCCTCGGTCGGCGACCTAGACGGCGACGGCGCGTACGAGCTGGTGCTGAAGTGGGTGCCCTCGAACGCCACCGACGTCGCCAACTCCGGCACCTGCACCGGACCGACGCTCTATGACGCGTACGAGCTGAGCGGCAAGCGGCTGTGGCGGATCAATCTGGGCACCAATATCCGCAGCGGCTCGCACTACGACTCGTTCCAGGTCTACGACTACGACGGCGACGGCAAGGCCGAGATCGCGGCGCGTACATCGGACGGCAGCAAGGACGCCGCCGGCAAGGTCATCGGCGACGCGAGCGCCTCGCATCTGGCGGACAACTGCGCGGTGCTGAGCGGGCCCGAGTTCCTGTCCGTCTTCAATGGCGCGTCCGGGAAGGTCATGGACTCCGTCCCCTTCGAGCCCGCCCGCGGGAAGGTCTCCGACTGGGGCGATACGTGGGGTAACCGCGAGGGGCGGCTGCTGTCGGCGACCGCGTATCTGAGCGGGTCGAAGCCCTCGATGGTCTTCACCCGGGGGATCTACGAGCGGGTGGCGCTGGCGGCGTACGACTGGAACGGCACGTCACTGACCCGGCGCTGGAAATTCGACAGCAACAGCTCCACCAATGCCGGCAAGGGCTACAACCAGCAGGGCAATCACAACCTCGCGGTCGCCGATCTGGACGGCGACGGCAAGGACGAGGTCGTATACGGCGCGATGGCCGTCGACGACAACGGCAGCGGGCTGTGGACCACCAAGCTGGGGCACGGCGACGCGCTGCACGTCGGCGATCTCGATCCGGCGCGAGCCGGGCTTGAATCGTTCAATGTGCATGAGCACACGGACTCCGCGTACGGCTACGAGATGCACGACGCGAAGACCGGCAAGGTCCTCTGGGGCAGCAGGACCGGCACCGACGTGGGCCGCGGCCTCTGCGCCGACCTGACGAAGCAGCACGCGGGCGCGGAGTGCTGGTCGAGCGGCGGCGGGCTGTACACGGCCGCCGGGAAGAAGATCAGCGACGCGGTGCCGTCCTTCGGCGGCGGCGCCTCGTACAACTCGGCGCTCTGGTGGGACAGCGACGCCAACCGCGAGCTGCTCGACCACCGCTGGTCGGGCTCGGCGGGCACGGGCTATGCGCAGGTCCTGAAGTACACCGGCACCACCGAGCTCTCCCGCATCTGGTCCGACCAGGACGCCAAGTCCAACAACTGGACCAAGGGCAACCCGTCGCTCTCCGCCGACCTGCTCGGCGACTGGCGCGAGGAGATGGTCTGGCGCAACGCGGACTCGACGGCCCTGCGCCTGTACACCACCCCGCACCCGACGGACTACCGCCTCCCGACCCTGATGCACGACCCGGTCTACCGGACGGGCATCGCCTGGCAGAACACCGGCTACAACCAGCCGCCGCAGGTCAGTTACTACCTGGGCACGAAGTAGGAGCCATCCATGACCCCCACACTCAAAACCCGTGCGCGCACCCGTCGGCCGGCGCCGCTGCTGGCCGCCGCCGCGCTCCTCCCCGGCGCGCTGCTGCTGGCGCAGCAGAGCCAGGCGGCGCCCGAGGCCGAGGATGCGGCCGCGCCGAAGGCCGCGTTCACCAACCCCGTGGTGACCGAGAACGGCGCCGACCCGTCGATCGTCCAGCACCAGGGCACGTACTACCACCTCGGCACCACCTGGAAATCGCACCTGGAAATCCGCAAGGCGACCACCCTCGGCGGCCTGAAGTCCGCCAAGCCGACGACCGTCTATACGGAGAAGGAGCCCTCGCGCTGCTGCAACATGTGGGCGCCCGAACTGCACCAGCTCGACGGGCCCAACGGCAAGCGGTGGTACATCACGTACAGCGCGGGTGTCGCGGCGAACATCGATCACCAGCAGGTGCATGTGCTGGAGAGCGCGGGCACCGACCCGTCCGGCCCGTACCACTACGCGGGCAAGGTCGATCCATACGGCGACAACCGCTGGATGATCGACAGCACCTATCTGACCAGGGGCGGGGCGCTGTTCATGCTGTACTCCTTCTGGGAGGGCGGCACGCAGAACCTCTACATCGCGCAGATGAAGAATCCCTGGACCCCGGCGGGTGCGGGCCGGCGCATCGCGACGCCGACGCACGCGTGGGAGAAGTCGGGCGGCTCGGTCAATGAGGGCCCGTACGTCCTGAAGCACGACGGCCGGATCTTCCTCACCTTCTCGGCGTCGCACTGCAATACGCCCGACTACAAGCTCGGGCTGATGGAGCTGACCGGGAAGAACCCGCTGGATGCGGGGTCGTGGAAGAAGTTCGAGAAGCCGGTCTTTGAACGTAATGACAAGGCGGGTGTCTACGGGCCCGGGCACAACAGCTTCTTCACGTCGCCGGACGGGAAGGAGACGTGGATCGCGTATCACGCGAACGCGAAGGCGACGGACGGGTGCAGCGGCACGCGGACCACGCGGGCGCAGAAGGTGTCGTGGAAGGCGGACGGGACGCCGGACTTCGGCGCGCCGGTGGGGGCGGGGGTCTCGCTCCCGGGGCCGTCCGGGGAGTAGGGAGGCCGCGGCAACCTTCCGGCGCGGCGGTGGCGACTACGCGGTGACTCTTTCCCCTGTCCCCCACGAGGAAGCAATCCCCCCATGCGTCCCATGCGTTCACACCGCCGTAGCCGCCGCCTCCACGCCGCCGCCGCGGCCGCCGTCGCCACCGCCGCGCTGGCAGCGGGCACCTACGCGATGGCAGGCACCGACGACAGCCCGGCGCCCGAGCAGCGCGGCGCGGCGTCCTCCCCGGCGGACACCGCGGCGGCCCCGGCCCCGTACGGAAAGCTCGAGGTCTGCGGCAATCAGCTCTGCGGCGCCGACGGCAAGCCGGTCCAGCTCCGCGGCATGTCCTCCCACGGCATGCAGTGGTACGCGCAGTGCGTCACCGACGCCTCGCTCGGCGCGCTGGCTTCCGACTGGAAGGGCAACACGGTCCGGATCTCCACCTACGTGCAGGAAAACGGCTACGAGACCGACCCGGCGAAGTTCACCAAGCTCGCCATGGACGCCATCGACGCGGCCACCGCCAAGGGCCTCTACGTGATCGTCGACTGGCACATCCTCAACCCCGGCGACCCGGCGCACAACACGGAGCGGGCGAAGACCTTCTTCTCCGCCCTCGCCGAGAAGTACGCGGGCTCGGAGAACGTCATCTACGAGATCGCCAACGAGCCGCACGGCGTGTCCTGGCAGTCCATCAAGGACTACGCCGAGACCATCATCCCGGTGATCCGGGAGCGGGACGCGGACTCGGTGGTCCTGGTCGGCACCCGCGGCTGGTCCTCCATGGGGCTGGCGGAGGGCGCGACCGAGCAGGAGATCGTGGACAGCCCGGTGGCCGCGAAGAACATCATGTACACCTTCCACTTCTACGCGGCCACGCACCGCGACAACTACCTCCAGACCCTGGAGCGCGCCGCCGGCAAGCTGCCGGTGTTCGTCTCGGAGTTCGGCCTCGACGAGGCCTCCGGCGACGGCGGCAACGACCTGACGATGGGCGCCAAGTACCTCGACCTGATGGCAGAGAAGAAGATCGGCTGGACCGCCTGGAACTACTCCGACGACGCCCAGTCCAGCGCCGTCTTCAAGCCGGGCACCTGCGCCTCGGGCGACTACGCGGGCGCCGGCGCGCTGAAGGAGTCGGGCACCTTCCTGCGCGAGCGGATGCGCGCCGGGGGCGAGGGCTGACGGACGGCGGCGGCCCGGGCATGATGCGAGGCCGGAATTGAGCGATGACAGAGGGTGATCGTTGCGGTTGACTGACCCTCGCGACATGGGCGGACCGAGGGGGGACGCTGGACATGTTCAATTCCATGACCAAGGCGAAGAGAGCGATCGCGGCGATCTGCGCGGCCGTCGCGCTGACGGCCACCGGGCTGACCTCCTCGGCTGCGCAGGCGGCCACGGACACCGACAGCGGCACGCTCGCCACCCAGCACTGCAACGACTACCGCCGGTTCACCAACTCCGGCAGGGTGCTCGGCCTCCCGGTCTACGCCCTCTTCGCCAACTACACGAAGGACTGCCTCCTCACCTGGGGTGACGGAAGCGGCAGCAGTGGGCCGGGCCGCGGCACCGGAACCAGCCAAGCTGTGTGGTATCTGCAGTTCTCACTGAAGTACTGCAACAACGCCTCGATCGCCCTGGACGGCTACTACCGGGACGACACCCGGGACGTGGTGACGTGGATCCAGGCCGCGAACGGCATTACCGCTGACGGCAAGTACGGCCCGAAGACCCGCACCGTCATATGGTGGGCCTTCGTCAACCTCGACACCGGAGCGTATACCTGCGGTCGCATCGCCTAGTGATCCGGGCCACGTTAGCGCCTGAGAACTTTCGGTCGACTTCCGGTAACGTCACCGAGGAGTGAACCCGCTGACCAGTGGCGGGGATTGACTTTCCGGAAGCTTCCGGTGGAGGTGGGGCACGTGGCCGACGACGGGGCCGACGGAATGACCGGCAAGGTCACCATCACCGACATAGCGAGGGAGGCGGGGCTCTCCGTACCGACGGTGTCCCGGGTCGTCAACGGGCGGTCCGACGTCTCACCCGCCACCAGGGCGCGGGTCGAGGACCTCCTGGACCGGCACGGCTACCGGCGCCGCACCTCGCCGGGCGGCCGGGCGGGCCTGCTCGACCTGGTCTTCACCGACCTCGACAGCCCCTGGGCCGTGGAGATCATCCGCGGCGTCGAGGAGGTCGCGCACGAGGCGGGCGTCGGCACCGTGGTCTCCGCGATCCACGACCGGGCGGGCGCCGCGCAGCAGTGGCTGACCAATCTGCGGGCGCGCGCCTCCGACGGGGTGATCCTGGTGACGTCGGCGCTGACCCCGGGGATACACGACGAGTTGCGGCGGCTCGGGGTGCCGTTGGTGGTGGTCGACCCGGCGGGGTCGCCGTCCACCGAGGCGCCGACGGTGGGCGCCGCCAACTGGGCGGGCGGCATGGCCGCCACCGAGCACCTGCTCGAACTCGGGCACCGGCGCATCGGGTTCATCGCGGGCCTGCCGCGGCTGCTGTGCTCCCGGGCCCGCCTCGACGGCTACCGGGCCGCCCTGGACGCCGCGGGCGTGCCGGCCGACGACGCGCTGGTCGTGCCCGGAGACTTCTACCACGCGTCCGGGTTCGCGGGCGCGGAGCTGCTCCTCGATCTCGCGGAGCCGCCGACCGGGATCTTCGCCGCGAGCGACCAGATGGCGCTCGGCGCGATCGAGGCGCTGCGCCGCCGCGGCCTGCGGGTGCCGGAGGACATGAGCATCGTCGGCTTCGACGACCTGCCGGAGGTGCGGTGGTCGGCGCCGCCGCTGACCACGGTGCGGCAGCCGCTCGCCGATATGGGCAAGCTGGCCGCACGCTCGGTGCTCGATCTCGCGCGGGAGATCCAGCCGGCTTCGCCGCGGGTCGAGCTGGCGACGGAACTCGTGGTCAGGGCCAGTACGGCGGCGCTGCACCCGGCATAGCGGGCGGCTCCTCCCTTGGGGGTGTCAACGACCTTATTTGTTAAGGCCGTTGACACCCCCTTCGCGTGTCCGTAACTTCTGACGCCACTTCTCGATAATTCTCGGCATTCTTCCGGAAGGGGTGCCATGGCAGCCTCCGATTTCTCCCGCCGTCGCTTCGTGGGGGCCGCTTCCGCGGCCGGTCTCGGGGCGGCCGGGCTCTCCGCATGCGGCGGCTCCGACGGCGGCAGCGGCACGGACAGCAAGGGCCGCACCGTGATCGAGTGGTGGCACATCATCACCTCCGACCCCGGCAAGAGCGTGTTCGCCGAGCAGGCCAAGGCGTTCGAGAAGGCGCACCCCGACGTGCGGATCAAGATCGTCATCTTGGAGAACGAGGCGTTCAAGGCGAAGCTGACCACCCTGACCAGCTCGGGCAAGCTGCCCGAGCTCTACACCACCTGGGGTGGCGGCGTACTGAAGCAGCAGGTCGACGCCGGGCTCGTCGAGGACCTCACGGCGCAGGTCAAGCCCTGGATCGGCGACCTGGTGCCCGCCTCCCGCAAGGCATACGAGTTCGACGGCAAGATCTACGCCGTCCCGCACGACATCGGCTGCGTCGGCTTCTGGTACAACAAGGCGCTCTTCAAGAAGGCCAAGATCACCGAACCGCCCGCCACCTGGGCCGACTTACTCGACACGGTCAAGAAGCTCAAGGCCGCCGGGATCACCCCCATCGCCCTGGCCGGCAAGGAGAAGTGGCCCGGCATGTACTACTGGGCGTACCTGGCGATGCGCCTGGCCGGAATCGGCGGGATGCAGAAGGCCGCCGATGCCAAGGACTTCACCGGCGACGCCTTCGTCAAGGCCGGCGAGCACCTCAAGGAGCTCGTCGACCTCAAGCCCTTCCAGAAGGGCTTCCTCGGCGCCCCCTACTCCACCCCCAGCGGGATGGCCGCCCTGATGGGCAACGGCAAGGCCGGGATGGACCTGATGGGCCAGTGGGATCCGACGACGCAGGAGACCGAGGGCAAGGGCCTGGGGGACGACCTCGGCTTCGTCCCCTTCCCGACCGTGGCGGGCGGCCCGGGCAAGATCACCGACGTGTTCGGCGGCGGTGGCGGCTACGCCGTGCGCAAGGGCGCCCCCAAGGAGGCGGTCGAGTTCCTGAAGTTCTTCGTCGGCGCCGCTTCCGACCGCAAGCTGGTCAAGGAGGCCAATGCGATGCCGGTGCACAAGGAGGCCGTAAGCGCGCTCACCAGCCCCCAGCTCAAGGCCGTCTCCGATTTGCTCAACAAGTCCACCGGCTTCCAGCTCTACCTCGATCAGGCATATCCGCCCGCCCTCGGCCAGGAGATCAACGACTCGGTGGCGGCGCTGATCGCCGGGTCCAAGTCGCCTGAGCAGGTCACCCGTTCCATCACTCAGGTCGCCAAGAGCGCCTAGCCGACGATGTCTTCGACTCATGTGCGCGCCGAGCGGCTCGCACTCGCCAAGGAAACGGATCCGCCCGAGCAGAACCGGCGGCCGCTGGCCCGCCGGGTCCGGGACTGGCTGACCGCCTTCGCCTTCACCACGCCCGCGCTGGTGCTGTTCCTGCTGTTCGTGATGCTGCCCATCGTGTACGCGCTCTACGTGAGCTTCTTCAACTGGGGTGGCATCGGAGCGCCTTCGGACTTCGTGGGCACGGACAACTTCACCCGCCTGCTCGACGACCCGGTCTTCCTCGGCGACCTGTGGCGCGGTCTGCTCCTCGTCGTCTTCTCCGTCGTGCTGCAACTCCCGTTCGCACTCGCCATGGCCGTGCTCCTGAACCAGAAGCTGCGCGGCCGGGCCTTCTACCGGATGCTGTTTTTCGCCCCGTTCGTGCTGTCCGAGGTCATCACCGGAGTCCTGTTCAGCATGATCTTCAGTCCTGATGACGGGCTCGCGGACAAGGTGCTCGGCTCGATCGGGCTGGACGGGGTGGGCGGACTGTGGTTCGCCGGGCAGAACACCGTGCTGCCGACCCTCTTCCTGGTCATGACGTGGAAGTTCTTCGGCTTCCACATGATGCTCTACCTGGCCGGGCTGCAGGGCATCCCGGCCGAGTTGCACGAGGCCGCGCGGATCGACGGCGCGAGTGCCTGGCGGCGTTTCTGGCACATCACGCTGCCGCTGCTCGGCCCCACCCTGCGGATGTCCGTGTTCCTGTCCATCATCGGCGCCATCCAGCTCTTCGACCTGGTGTGGGTGGTGACGCAGGGCGGTCCCGACCACCATTCGGAGACGATGGCGGTCACGCTCTTCCAGTACGGCTTCAAGCGCTACCAGGTCGGCTACGCCAGCGCGATCAGCATCGCCATGTTCCTGATCAGCCTCGTCTTCGCCCTCGGCTACCAGCGCTACGTGCTGCGCCGCGACACCGAAGGAGCCATCACCACCATGCGAGCGAACCGATGACCGCGGCGCTGTGGCGCCGGCTGCGCTCCGTACCGCTGTACGTGGCGGTGTGGCTGGTCGGGATCGTGATGGTGACGCCGCTGCTGTATGCCCTGCTCTCCGGCTTCAAGTCGACCGACCAGCTGTCGGGGAACCAGTTCGGGCTGCCGTCGCCGTGGGTGACGGAGAACTACACCGGCATCCTCGGGGACAGCGCCTTCTGGCGCTCGATCGGCTCGTCCACGCTGATCGCGGTGGCCACCACACTGCTCACCGTCGGCACCGCCGCCCTCGCCGCGTATGCGCTGGCCCGGTTCGCGTTCCGGGGCCGGGAGACGCTGTACATGCTGTTCACCGTGGGGCTGATGTTCCCGTTCGCGGTGGCGATCCTGCCGCTGTTCATCCTGCTGCGCACCTTCGGACTGCTCGACAACCCGTGGGGGGTGATCCTGCCGCAGGCCGCGTTCGGGCTGCCCGTGACCATCGTCGTACTGCGGGCCTTCTTCCGGCAGATCCCCGGCGAGCTGGAGGAGGCGGCGACCATCGACGGCTGCTCGGCGTACGGCTTCTTCTGGCGGATTCTGCTGCCCATGGCGCGCCCGGCGCTCGGCACGGTCTCCGTCCTCGCCATCGTGGGCAGCTGGAACAACTTCCTGCTGCCGCTGCTCGTCTTCACCGACCCGACGTGGTGGACGATCCCCGTCGGCGTCCAGCAGTTCCAGGGCCAGTACGCCTCCGACATCGCCCGCATCTTCGCCTACCTCGTCCTCGCCATGGCGCCCGCCCTCGCCTTCTACGCCGTCGCGGAACGGCAGCTGATCGGCGGCATCACGCTGGGCGCGACCAAGGGCTGAGGCTGCCGGCCCCACACTTCGCTAGGAGATACATGCTGAAGCCCTGGCAGGACCCGGCCCTGCCCGCCTCCGTACGCGCCGCCGACCTGCTCGCCCGCATGACCAGCGGCGAGAAGACCGCGCAGCTGGCCGGCGTCTGGCTGGGCGGGAAGAACGCCGACGGCGCCGAGGTCGCCCCCGGCCAGGAGGAGTACGCCGACCGCGGCCCCACCCTCGACGAGTTGCTGCCGTACGGGCTCGGCCACCTCACCCGCCCGTACGGCACTACCCCCTTCGAGCCCGCCGATGGCGCGGCCCGGCTGGCGGCGCTGCAGCGGCAGATCAGGGCCGGCAACCGGTTCGCACTGCCGGCCATCGCGCACGAGGAGTGCCTCACGGGATTCGCCGCCTGGCAGGCGACCATCCTGCCCACCCCGCTCGCCTGGGGCGCCACCTTCGACCCCGACCTCGTCGCCGAGGCGGCCGAGGCGATCGGCGCCACGCTGCGCGCGGCCGGGATCCATCAGGGCCTCGCCCCGGTGCTCGATGTCGTACGGGACCCGCGCTGGGGCCGCACCGAGGAGGCCATCGGCGAGGACCCGTATCTCGTGGCCACCATCGGCACCGCCTACGTCCGGGGCCTGGAGGCGACCGGCATCGTCGCCACCCTCAAGCATTTCGCCGGCTACGCGGCCTCCCGCGGCGCCCGCAACCACGCCCCCGCCCCGCTCGGCCCGCGCGAGCTGGCGGATGTGGTCCTGCCGCCGTTCGAGATGGCGCTGCGCGACGGCGGCGCCCGCTCCGTGATGCCCGCGTACAACGACATCGACGCGCTGCCCGCACACGCTCACACCGAGCTGCTGACGCACCTGCTGCGGGAGGAGTGGGGCTTCGCCGGGACGGTCGTCTCGGACTACTTCGCCGTCTCGTTCCTGCAGTCCGCGCACCAGGTCGCCGACTCCCCCGCGGCCGCCGCCGAACTCGCCCTGTCGGCGGGCGTGGACGTCGAGCTGCCGGCGGCCCGCTGCGTAACGCCCGGCACCCGGCTGCCGGAGGAGCTGCTCGACCGGGCCGCGCTGCGAGTGCTCACCCAGAAGGCCGAGCTGGGCCTGCTCGACCCGGACTGGGTGCCGGACGGCGATGCGGACCCCGACCTCAACCCGCCGCAACTGCGGGACCTCGCCCGCACGATGGCGGAAGAGTCGGTGGTGCTGCTGGCCAACGAGTCCGGCCTGCTGCCGCTCCCCCGCGGCCGCCTGCGCATCGCCCTCGTCGGTCCGCTCGCGCACGAACAGGCCGCCATGCTCGGCTGCTACACCTTCCCCCGGCACGTCGGCCCCCGCCACCCCGGCCTGCCCACCGGCGTCGAGGTGCCGACGCTCGCTCAAGCACTGCGGGCCGAGTGGCCGGACGCGGAGGTCACCCACGACCCCGCGCGGGCCGACGTGTGCCTCGCCGTCGTCGGCGACCGCTCGGGGCTCTTCGGGCGCGGCTCCTCGGGCGAGGGCTGCGACGCGGAGGACCTGCGGCTGCCGTACGGGCAGGAGGAGCTGCTCGACAAGACCCTCGCCGACGGGACGCCGACGGTCATCGTCGTGCTCAGCGGGCGGCCGTACGCCCTCGGCCGCTGGGCGGACCGGGCCGCGGCCGTGGTGCAGGCGTTCTTCTCCGGGCAGGAGGGCGGCGGCGCGGTCGCGGGCGTGCTGTCCGGGCGGGTCGAGCCGTCCGGGCGGCTGCCGGTCGGCGTGCCGCGGACGCCCGGCGGGCAGCCGGCGCCGTATCTCGCGCCGCCGCTGGGGCACCGCGGGGCGCTCAGCGCGGTGGATCCCACGCCGTGTTATCCGTTCGGGCACGGGCTGTCGTACACGTCGTTCGCCTGGGACGAGCCGCGGTGCGACCGGGCGGAGATGGCCACCGACGGGGAGGCCGAGGTGCGGCTGACGGTCCGTAACACGGGCGACCGTCCCGGGACCGAGGTCGTGCAGCTCTATCTCCACGACCCCGTCGGCAGCGTCGCCCGCCCGGTGATGCGCCTCGTCGGCTACGCCCGGGTCCCGCTCGACGCCGGGGCGTCCGCCGAGGTGCACGCCGTCTTCCCGGCGGACGTCGCGGCGTACACCGCGGCGGACGGCCGCCGCGTCGTCGAACCCGGGGCGCTGGAGCTGCGGTTCGCCGCCTCCAGCGCCGACGTCCGGCACACCGTGCCGCTCACCCTGACCGGGCCGGTGCGGGCGGTGGGGCATGAGCGGAGGCTGCGCTGCGAGCTGCGGGTGAAGTGACCGGCCGCGCGCACATCCACCGCCCCGCCGCCGTCACTTGGCGTACATGAGCGTCCCGAAGCCCAGCTGGTCGTAGCCGCCGCTGTTGGGCCCGTAGTCACCGCCGCCGCCCTCCGGGCGGGTCTTCTCCGCCATGGCGGTGATGTACGGGACCGACAGCTTGCGCCGCTTCGCGTAGTGGTAGTGCAGCAGGTCCCACACCGGCCGCGCCTGGCCGCGGCCCGCCTCGGAGATGACGGTCTGCTCGCGCTGCGCGCAACTCTGGCCCGTTCCCCAGGTGTACTTCGTGAACGGCACGTCCTCGCCGAGGTTGTACTTGGCGACGTACTGGGCGGCCTTCAGGAACCGGTTGTCATCGTAGCCGTAGAGGTCGTCGCCCTGGTTCCAGGCCATCTCGCAGATGGCGCCCATCTGGCCCATGCCCATCATGGTGTGGCCCTGGTCGCGGCCGGACTCCTGCCACTGGCCGAGGTCGCCGTGGAGGAAGGGGACGGCCTTCTTGATGACGCCGTTGCCCTCGCCGTTCTTGAAGTAGTCGACGGCCTGGTCGTACTTGGCGGCGTCGTCGTTGAGGATGCCGATGGACATGACCGAGGCCATGCTGCACAGGTCCCAGTTCGCCCAGTAGTTGGTGATGCAGGCGCCGTTGTGCTCCTTCAGAAACTGGTTGTTCAGCGGGTAGAAGACGTCGGTCAGCATCTTCTGGAAGCGGGCCAGCTCGAAGCCTTCGTAGCCGCGGATGAGCTCGGCCGCATTGGCGAACTGCCAGCCGTAGAGGCCGGCGGCCAGGAAGCGGTCGGCGTTGCCGGTGACCGTCTTCAGGGTGCCGGACCAGGCGTTGAGGATGTCGCGGGCGCAGTCGCCGTGGGCCTTGTCGCCGGTGACGTGGTAGCGCAGGGCGTTCTGGTACGCGGCGTGGATGTCGCGGTACAGCTGCACGTAGTTCTGGCCGTCGCCGCCACGCACGACGGTCTCCAGCGGGCGCGGGGCCCAGGTGGCGGCGGCGTGCGGGTTGGCGGCCAGGCGCTGGTAGCCGCCCGCCCACGGCTCGGTGCCGGCGGCGACGCGGACCTTGGCGCGGTTCAGGTCGCCCGCGTTGTGCAGCGCGCCCGGGTGGGCGAAGGCGGCGGGGGCGGCCTTCGCCTTGTCGCCGCCACCGGTGACGTACGCGGTGACGGTGCCTGCCGCGCCGACGGCGGCCGCGGCGCCGGCCATTCTGATGACGGAACGGCGGGAGAGTCTGTGGCGGGCCATGTGGGGTGGCTCCTTATGAATGGGGGACGTTGTTCGCGATACCGAACGTGATCCGATATCCCAACCCGCGGGAGTGTAGGGCAGCCCGCCCTCCGTGGAAACCGGTTGGCACAGATCGGCCGAGGGGTGCCGGGCGGTTGCCCGGCGCCCCTCGGCCTCACTGTCGGCAGGTCCCCACCTGCCACCGGGTGCTGCACCCTCAGACGGCACCCGGAGTCCAGTCGCCGAGCCAGTCGGCGATCTCTTGCTGCGCGGCCTGAGCGTCGCTCAGGATCGGCCGGTCCTCGCTCGCCTTGCCCGCGCCGTCGCCCGAGTTCTGGTACTCGGCGAAGCGGTCGTCCTTCCAGGAGAACCCGGACATGTCGGTCCACGGCGCGTCCTTGATGGCGCCGCTGAGCGTCGAATCGCGGACCGTGGTCTGCGGGTCGAGCGCCGCGTCGCCGCCGGCGTGCCAGGGGCGGCCGAGGTGGAAGGAGTCCCCGGAGACGTCGCCGTTGACCGTGGAACGGCTGATCAGGATGCCGTTGCGGCCCGCCGCGGTGCTCGGTGCGGTGACGTAGCCGCCCGAGTCGCCGTTCCAGCGCTTCTTCAGCGTGATCACCGAGCGGTCGACGACGGCGGTGGCGCGGCCGAAGATGAAGTCGACATTGCCGGTGATGGTGGACCCGGTGATGTAGACGCGGGAGCGGACGTCCTTGGACGGCGAGTCCATCAGGAGGGTGTCCTGGTCGCCGCTGATCAGCGCGTCCACGATCTGGATGCGGTCGCCGATGGTGCGCAGCGCGACCGCCTGCTGGTCCTTGATGACGCCCTGGTTCTTCTTCTCGTCGAAGTCGTTCGAGACGGTGAGGTTCTGCAGCCGTACGTCATTGGCCTCGACGTGCATCGTGGCGCTGCCCGAGGTGCCGTAGTTGCCGGAGCCGTCGGGCTTCGGGGTGCCGGAGGCGTTGTTGTAGACGATCACCGCGTCCTTGTTGCTCTCGCCGGTGCCCTGGACGGTGATGTTCGGCTTGTTGGACGGGATCTTCACGAGCTCGCGGTACGTGCCGGGAGCCACGGCGATGGTGATCTGGTCCTTGTTGCCCGCGGGCACGGCGTCGATGGCCTTCTGCACGCTCTCGTACTGGCCGCTGCCGTCCTTCGCCACGGTCAGCGTCTTCTCCGCGGCGACCGCCTTCGTGTCGGCGGTGACGCCCTTGGCCGTGGTGCCCGTCGTGGTGCCGATGGAGCCCTGCGGGCCCGACTCGGTGGCCAGCAGCGCCGGGAGGCCGTCGGCGGGGTCGAGTTCGTAGTCGTAGAAGTCCTTCGGGTCGAAGGCGCTGCCGCCCTTCTCATTGCGGCCCGAGGTGTCCTTGAAGACATTGCCGCGCTGGACGATCTCCGCGCCCTCGTCCTTGGTGACGGGGTCGGTGAAGCCCTGGAAGTAGCTGTTCTCCAGCACCATCTTGGTGGCGCCGCGGGAGTAGTTGCCGTACGAGGACGAGATCTCGGTGCCCGGGTCGTCCTGCAGGTAGTTGTTGTAGAGGTGGGCGTGCTCGGCGTTGTCGGTGGACGGGTTGCGCTGCTCGGTCTCGCGGATCCAGTTGTGGTGGATCGTCAGGTCCGCCGTGACGTTCTCGGTCCAGCCGATGCCGAAGGCCTTGTTGTTGGTGGACAACCGGTTGTAGGACACGGTCACATTGGTGGTGTCCTTGCGGCTGTCGATCAGGCCGTCGGCCATGTGCCGCAGGTCGTTGTGGTCGATCCACACGTGGTGCGCGCCGTCCATCTGGATGGCGTCGAAGTCGTGCTCCTTGTCGTTCCAGGTGCCCTGGTACGAGTCGCGGATCGTCAGGTTGCGGATGATGACGTTGTGCACGCCCTCGCCGAGGAAGAAGCCGCCGCCGACGATGTGGCCCTCGGTGCCGGCGCCGACGATGGTCTTGTCGGAGGCGACCTTGATCTCCTTGCCGACCGGATCCATATCGATCTTGCCGGCCACGATGATGGTGTACGGCTCCTCGGCGATGGCGTACTTCTCCAGTTCGGCGAGCGTCTTCACGGTGACGGTCTTGCCGTCGCGGCCGCCGTACGTGCCCTTCTGACCCTCGGCCTCGACCGAGGCGAAGCCGTCAGCGGTGTCGTCCGCCCAGGCGGCCACCGCGGCCTTGGCCCCGGGCTCCGTACCGGAGTCGTCGGCGGCGGCGAAGCCGTAGGTCAGCCCGCCCGCGGTGATGACCGCCAGCGGGATGGCGACATTACGGAGCGTCCTCAGCCGGCGGTTCCGGTGCTTTCTGCGCGGGTCACTCACGTCTGGTCCGTTCGTAGTGGGGGGACAGTGATCAGGTGGCAGTCGCCGCCGGGGAGGAGAAGGTTGCCGCCCCGGCGGCGAAAGACCTGATGGATCGCCGGCCGGGCTCAGCCGAAGGTGACCTTCAGGCTGCCGTCGGAGGCAAAGGACCACTTCAGGGCGCCGCTGTAGGCGCCGCACCGGGAGCCGTTGGTGCCGGTCCAGAACTGGTTCGAGCTGTCCGCGCTGCCGACGGTCTTGTCGTTCGACCCGTCGACGGAGAAGCGGCAGGAGGTGTTGTCGCGGTACACCGAGGTGCCCTTGTCGAACGAGAAGTTGCGCTCCTCGTTGTCGATGCTGACGTTGCCGCTGATCGTCATCTTCCCGGGGTTGCTGTTGTACGTGAACCCGTGCTTGCCGTTCTTGTACGCGATCGAGCTCTTGACGATGTGATCGACGGCGATGTCGTCGCCGCCGAGCTTGTAGCCGTTGCGGTCGCCGTTGCCGGCCTGGGAGCCGTCGCTGAGGGTGCCGTTGCCGTACGCGAGGGAGTTCTCGATGGTCACCGGGCCGATCGCGCCGGTCTCTGACTTGGTGTAGAGGTCCCAGCCGTCGTCGATGTTGTTGTGGGCGACGTCATTGCGGAAGACGTTCCCGGTGCCGGTGGTGAGCTTCGCCGCGAAGCCGTCCGCGTCCTCGCCGTCGGAGTCGGCGTTGTCGTGCGACTCCGCGCTGACGATGAGATTGCCGGCCGGCCACTGGCTCTTCGGGGTGGTGGAGGTGATCCGGCCCAGCTGCAGCCCGGTGTCCCGGTTGAAGCGGGTGACGGTGCCCTCGACGACGTTGTGGCTGCCGCCGACGAAGATGCCGTTGTCGCCCGCGCGCTGCACGGCGAGGCCCTTGATGTGCCAGTACGAGGCGTTGAGCTGCAGCCCGCGGTTCGACGAGCTCTCGCTCTGGGCGGAGAAGTCCAGCACCGGCTTCTCGCTCGGGTAGGCGGTCAGGGTCGTACGGGCGCTGGATGTGCCGTCGCGGCCGACGGGGACGGTGACGGTGGCGCTGTACTTGTAGGTGCCGGCCCGCATGTAGATGGTGCCGCCCGCGGTGACCTTGCCGATCGCGGTCTTCAGCGTGGTCGGGTCGGACTGGGTGCCGGACGCCCCGTCGGTGCCGCCGGGCGCGACGTACAGCGCGTCGGCGGCGAGGGCGGTGGCCTTGGTCTCCGACGCCTTGATCTCCGACGCCTTGATCTCCGACGCCTTGGCCGCCGGCGCCGTGGACTCCTGCCCGGTGACGTCGGCCAGTGCGTACCCGCCCGAAACGGCGGCGAGCCCGCCGGCGAGCAGGCCGGCGCAGACCGCGGCTGTTCTCCGTTGCATGGATCTTCCCTTCGTCCAGTGGAAGTGGTGCGGTGCGCGAGGGAGCGGTGAGCGGCTGTGCGGGTGGGGACTGGCCGGGGCTCAGCGCAGCTTTCCGGCCCCTGCGCGGGCGGCCAGCAGGTGCGGCAGCACGCGCGGGTGGTCCACCCGCGTGCGCAGCGACGGCGTCCAGCCGGCGTCGGCGCGCAGCGGCGCCTCCGGGTACTGCGCGTTGTGCGCGGCGATCAGGTCGGTCGGCCTGCCGTTGACGTAGTTGCGCTCAGCGGTGACCGGAGCGTCCGACCAGCGCTTGAGGATCTGCCCGGCGCCGATGCCGTCGGGGAGCGTGACGGCGTTTTTCTCCGCGTACAGCCGGGACTCGTAGCCGATGCCGAAGACGTAGCCGAACTTCTGCTCCGGCTTGATGTCGAAGTGGTTGTTGTACGCGTCGACCTGGCCGAAGCGGACCCGCGGGGCGCGCTCGACGATGCCGGAGAACCGGTTGTGGTGCAGGGTGACCTTCAGCTTTCCGGCGTCGGTGGCGGCGGCCTTGTCGCTGTTGCCGAAGAGCAGGGTCTTGTCGTGGTCCTCGAAGGAGTTCCAGGAGGCGGTGACGAGGTTGGCGCCGCGGACGATGTCCAGCTCGCCGTCGTGCTGCTGGTACAGGGCGCCGAAGTACACCGGGAGCGAGCTGTCCGGGCGGCGGCCGTCGGTGAAGGTGTTGTGGTCCACCCACACGTTGGTGGCGCCGTCGATCACCAGCTGGTCGTACTCGGAGTTCCACTCCCCCTCGTTGGTGCCGTCCCACTGCGGGAAGCAGTCGTAGGCGTCCTCGAAGGTGAGGTTGCGGACGATGACGTTGTGCGCGTCCCGTACGGACAGGGTGGCGCCGAGCAGCCGGGGGTCGGAACCGGCGCCGACGATGGTGGTGTTGGAGCCCACGCTGAGCTTCACCCGCTCCGCCTGCCTGGCGGCGGAGGCGAGGCGGGCGTCCTCCATGGGGCCCGAGGGCATCTCCTTGCCCCAGGTGGCCGGGTCGTACGCCTTGAGGTAGCCCTCCCGCGTATAGCCGTCGGTGGCGTAGTCGTCGCAGGTGAGCGGCTTGCCCTGGGTGTCGGTGTTGGCGTCGATGACGCCCTTCACCTTGATGATCTTGGGGGCGTCCCCGCCTTCCCTGAGCGCGGCGGCCAGCTCCTCGCGGGTACGGACCGTGAACACCTGCTCCTTGGCGGCAGCGGAGCCGCCGGTGACCCCGGGCCCGTACGCGCCCCAGCCGTCACCACGCGGCAGCGTCTCGCGGGCCGTGTCGGGGCGGTGCGCCCCGGACTCGGCGGCGCCCGCCCCCGGCGCGAGGACGGCTACGGTCGCGAGGCAGAAGATTCCTACGATGGCACGTGCATGACATCTCATGATTCCGCGACTCCTCAACGGTCGGCGGCCGCGGCGGGCGGCCAGGTGATCCACGATGTGGGTATGTCGTCCTCGAGCCGGCGCAGCTGCCTCTCGGCCAGCACGCCGGTGCGCAGCAATCCGGCGGCGACCAGGCGGGCCACGGCGATGGCGCCCGGCGGGTTGAAATGGGTGTTGTCCTGTTCGGCCGGCGTCCAGTTGAAGTACTTCTTGGTCTCCTCCGGGCCGAGCCGCTGCCACAGCGCCAGCGACTGCGCCAGCGACTGCGCCTGGGTATCGAGCAGCGGCACGTCCTCGGCCTTCGCGAGCGCCCGCATGGCGTCCGGGTATGCGCCGTGCGACGGCAGCGCCTGCCCGGCATCGTCGAAGCGGCGCCGCTCCACCGGCGTGGCCAGCACCGGGCGGGCGCCGCGGTCCCGGGCTCCCGCGACGTACCGGCGCAGATAGTCCTGGTACGTCGACCAGGGCTCCGTATAGCGGGTGGGATCCTCGGCCTTCTCGTCGTTGTGGGCGAACTGGATCAGCAGCAGGTCGCCCGGGGCGATCGCCGCGAGGATGACGTCCAGCCGCCCCTCGTCGGCGAAGCTCTTCGAACTGCGGCCATTGACCGCGTGGTTGGCGACCCGGATGCCTGCATGGAGGAAGAAAGGCAGCGCCATCCCCCAGCCGGTCTCCGGGGCCGCGTCCGCGTATTTCTGGGCTGCGGTGGAGTCGCCCGCGAAGTAGACGGCGGGCTGCCGCCGGCCGTCCGCGGCAGCCCGGCCGGTGGCGGCGGGGAGGGCCGCGCCGGCCGCGGCCAGCACACCGGCCGTGGTGAGCCGCGTTCGGGTCAGGGACACGTCGTCGTGCCTTTCCGTACGGGAATCCGTGCAGGGGAGGTGGGCGGGCCGGCGGCTGTCAGGAGACCGCCGGCCCGCGGTCATAGGAGGTGCGGTTTGCTTACTTCTTCTGCTCGTCCCACTCCGCCTGCGCCTTGTTGAGCTGCTCGGCGAGGGTGTCGAGGAAGTCCTTGGCGCTCATCTTTCCGAGGAGCACCTTCTGGAAGTTGGGCTCGTTGTCGGCCTTGCTGATGGTGTTCCAGTCGGGGAGGTAGTACGGCAGCTCGACGATCTTGATCTTGCCGTCGTTCAGCGCCTTCGCCGCGAGATCGGTGGACTCGGACTTCTTGATCCAGGCGTCCTTCGCCGCATCGACGTTGGCCGGAATGGCGCCCGCGGACTCATTCCACCGGCTGTTCGCCTTGTGCGAGGCGGCGAACTCGATGAAATTCCAGGCGGCCTTCTTCTTCTTGCTCGCCTTGAAGAGCCCGAGGCCGTCGATCGGGTTCGACACCTGCACGCGGGTGCCGTCCGCGAGCGTCGGGTTGGGAATGCCGCGGAACTTCTCCGGGCCGCCCAGCGCCTTCACATGGTCCTGATGCGAGCCCAGGTTGTGGCTGAGCATGCCGATCTGGCCGCTGTCCCACTGGGCGACCATCTTCTTGAAGTCGTTGTTGACGTCCGCGGACGGGGTGGTCTTCTTGTAGAGGCCGACGTAGCGCTGCAGCGCGGCCACGTTCTTGGGGTCATTGACGGTGGTCTTGTCGCCGTTCCAGAAGGACGTGATCCCCGATTGCCCGTACATGGCGTCGAGCGCCTGGGCAATGGACCCCTCGCCACCGCGAATGGTGTAACCGAACTTGTTGCTGCCCTTGTCGGTGAGCTTCTCTGCGGCGGTGTAGAACTTCGGCCAGCTGGTCGGGGCGTCCAGGCCCGCCTTCTTGAAGAGGTCGGTGCGGTACCAGAGCGTGCCGTTGTTGGCGGAGGTCGGCACGGTGTACATGTGCTCGCCGCCGCCGGACGACTTGACGCTCTTGGTCATGACCTCGCTGAGCTTGCCCTGCAGCGAGCTGCCCGCGATCCGCCCGTCGAGCGGTTCGAGGGCGTCCTGCGCGGCGATGCCCGCGAGCATCGCGCCGCCGACGCCGCCGACGTCGGGCAGGCCGCCGCCCTGGATGGCGGTGTCGTACTTGGACTGGACGCTCTCGGCGGGGATCCCGACGTACTTGACCTTGATGTCGGGGTACTTCTTCTGGAAGTCGTTGATGATGACTCGCCAGACGTCGGTGCGGACGCCCCCGTTGTTGTCCCAGAAGGTGATCTCGCCTGCGGCCTTGCCCTCCTCGCCGCCTCCCCCGGTGCCGGAGCCGTCGTCCCCGCAGGCGGCGACGGTCAGCGCGAGGGCGGCGGTGAGGGTGATGGCGGAGGTGGCGCGGCGGTGTCGGCCGGAGCGGTGCTGGCTGGTGAACATGGGCGGCTCTCTTTTCTGGGGTTGTGGATAACTTCGGGATGTCTGGGTGGGCGGGATAGCCTGGAAGGGGCGTGGCCCCCGGGAGGGCGGGGACTGTGCGGGTCCGCCGTCAGTCGCGGATACGGAACCGGGTGAAGACCGCTCCCCCAGCCCGCCCCTCCCCCGGCGGCGCGACCGCGAAGAGACCGAGCAGGGCGCCGACCCACCTCCAGGGACGGGCGGTGAAGACCGGGCCGGCTTCCCGGAAGCCGTCGCCGGTGTCGGCATAGAAGCGGCAGCGGCCGTGTTCCTCCGCCTCGATGCGCAGGCGGGCCCGGCCGTCGGGGGCGGGGCGCGGGTGGGCCGCTTCGCGCTCCTTGACGCTTGTCTCCTCCGCGAAGTGGTGGACCAGCAGGGCCCGGCCGTCGGCGGCGCGCTCCAGGCCGACCCAGCGGTACGCGTCGCCCAGCAGCACCAGCCCGGCGCGGGCACCGGCCACCACGGACGACAGCTCCAGCTCGACCTCGACGGTGACCGGCTCGCCCGGGAGCCGCTGGGTGAGGACGTGCGGGACGGCGCGGAGGTCGTCGCCCGGCGCGTCCGCCGTCCCGCGGACGCAGGTGAGGTGCAGGCCGCTGCCGGGCTTGCGGGTGTGCCAGTCAGACCCCGGGTTGGCGATCCACGACCACTGATGCCCGAAGTCCCCGCCCGCGAAGTCGTCGTCGGTCGCCGGCGCGGCGCGCCGCTGCGGCGGCAGGTCCGGCTTGCGGTGCTCGGCGACCGGGGCGCCGCCATCGCCCATCACCGGCCAGCCGCCGGCGTCGAATGCCATCGGCTGCAGGTGCACCACCCGCCCGTACGCCCCGCGCTGCTGGAAGTGCAGGAACCAGTCCTCGCCCTCCCCCGTGCGCACCCAGCCGCCCTGATGCGGCCCGTTGACGTCGGTGTTCCCCTGCTCCAGGACGATGCGCTGCTCGTACGGGCCGAAGAAGTCCCGCGCCCGGAAAGCGCCCTGCCAGCCCGTCTCAACGCTCCCGGCCGGGGCGAAGATCCAGAACCAGCCATCCTGCCGGTACGCCTTCGGCCCCTCGATCGTGAACCAGCCGGGGATCGTATCGCCGTCGACGATCACCTTGCCGTCATCCAGCAGGCCGGTGCCGTCCGGGCGCATGCGATGCCCGGTGAGCCGGTTCTTGATCCCGGAGCGGGAGCGCGCCCACGCATGCACGAGGTACGCGTCCCCCGTCTCCGCGTCCCACAGCGGGCACGGGTCGATCAGGCCCTTCCCCGCCTTCACCAGGTACGGACGCGTCCACGGGCCGGTCGCGGCCGGAGCGTTGACCTGGTAGATCCCGAAGTCCGGGTCACCCCAGAAGATCCACAGCCGCCCGTCGTGATGCCGGATCGACGGCGCCCACACCCCCGAGTCATGCCGCGGGACGCTGAAGTGCTCCTCCGGCTCCAGGCGTTCCAGCGCGTGGCCGACGAAGGTCCAGTTGACCAGGTCCTTGGAGTGCAGCAGCGGCAGCCCCGGGGCGCGGCCGAAGGTGGAGGCGGTGAGGTAGTAGTTGTCGCCGACGCGCACCACGTCCGGGTCGGAGAAGTCGGCGTTGAGGATGGGATTGCGGTACGTGCTCGTCACAGGCTCACCGCCTTGCGCGCGAGCGTCGCCGCCTCGCCCCGGGACAGGGTCCCGTCCGCGACGACCGTGACCACGCGCCGTACGAGCGTCTCCCCCGCCTCCAGCGGCAGCCGCCGCTCGGCCGCCAGCGACGACCCCACGCCCGGATAGTCCGCGGCCCGTACGAACCAGGGATCGCGTCGCGTCTCCTCGGTGGCGCCCGCGAAGACCAGCGTCCAGCCGACGCCGCCGAGCGCCAGCCAGTCGGCACACGCACCGTGCACCGCCGCCTCGCCCTCCGCCGCCGCGGTGAAGACCCGCGGCGCGACCTGCTCCTTCGGCGCCCGCCAGAAGAAGCCGCCATAAGCGGCGCCCGGGCGCCCATTCGTCTGCGGACTGCCGATGGACAGCGACGACGAGGTCGCATTCGTAAGGCAGAAGGTGAAGTCCAGTGCCCAAGCCGAGTCCGTCAGCTCGGCCGCCGCCACCGTCCGCCGCTCGCGCAGCAGCGGGCGGCCGCCGGCCGTCCAGCCGAGCTCGGCGACGAAGCCGTCCGCATCGCGCAGCGGGAAGCCGGTGTGCCGCTGCTCGCCGTGGTTGTCGAGCTCGGTCGGCCCCTGGTCGCGGACGAAGGTGCGGCCGCCCCAGAAGTTGTGCCCCTCGACGTCGGGTACGGCAACACCGACGCCGAGGTGGTGTGGGTGGTCTGCGGGGAGTTCCTCGGTGACCGGGGTGCCGGTGAGGGTCCAGACCGGGTGGAAGTACGGGCGCGGGGCGTGGCCCGCGGGCAGTTCGGTGCGCAGCCAGTAGCGGGCCACGGGCCGGCCCGAGCAGTGCAGGAGGTGGCTGTCGCTCATCGGGTCGTCGGGCCCTTCGGCCAGTGCGGAAAGGTTGAAGCCTGCGTGGAGGGTCATCGCGCGGCTGCCTCCTCGGTGCGCGCCCAGTCGGCGCCCAGTTCGGAATAGAGGGAGAGGGTTTCCGCGGCGGCGGCGACCAGGCCGTCGATGCCGCGGACGACGCGCCGCGGCGCCGCCTCGCCGGGCACGGTGCGCCAGGCGGTGCGGGGCAGCGGCCGGGGGTCGGGGGCGGTGCGGACCGCCTCCATGCAGCGCATGAACGCCGCGGTCGCGGCGGCAGGGACCAGCAGGTCGGTGCCGTGCGTCAGGTGCCGGGCGAGGTTCTCGAGCAGGTCGGTGCGCCCGTACGAAACATCCTCCGGCGGGGCGTCGGCGCGCTGCACCAGCACCCGGTCCTGCTTGTACCAGAAGGTGATCCGGCCGGTGGCGCCGTGCACCATCACGTACGGCTCGTCAGGGCGCTCGGCGCAGAGCGTCGCGGCCACCGTGACCATGCGGCCCGCCGCGGTGGTGCAGCGGATGCAGGAGGTGTCGTCGGCCTCGATGTCGTTGGCGCGGAAGAGCTCGGTCTCGATGCCGGTGAGGTCCGCGTAGCCGGTGCTGCCGTCCACGGCGAGGGCGGTGGCGAGGGCGTGCGCGAGGGGGTTGGTGAGCACGCCGTCGACCACGTCGGCGCCTGCCAGCCGCCGGTGCCCGGCCCAGGGGGCGCGCCGGTAGTACGCCTCGTCCCGCGCCCACGCCCCTGCCGCGCCCAGGCCGTGCACCTCGCCGATGGCGCCCGAGGCGATCAACGAGCGGATCGCGGGGAGCGCGTGCGAGCCGAGCGACTGGAAGCCGATCTGGAGCGCGGTGCCGGCCTCGGCGGCGGCCTGCTGGATGCGCTGGAAGTCGCCGTACGAGGGCGCGGGCGGCTTCTCCAGCAGCAGGTGCACGCCGCGGGCGGCGGCGCACTCCGCGAGCTCCCGATGCGTGGGGATCGGAGTGCAGACGACGGCGATACGGGCCCCGGTGCGCTCCAGCAGCCCGGCGAAGTCCGCGGACTGCTCGGGGGCACCGAATCCGTCGAGCTCCTCCGCGCTCAGCGGATTGAGCTCGCAGATCCCCGCGAGCCGCACCAGACCCGCGTCGGCCAGCCGCCGGATGTTGCGCAGATGCCAGCGTCCGTGCCCGCGGGCCCCGGCCAGCACCACCGGAATCGCGCCCGTCATCAGCCCTTCACCGCCCCGGAGCTGAAGCCGGTGATCAGCCACTTCTGGATGAAGCCGAAGACGATCACGACCGGCACGGCCGCGATGATGCCGCCCGCGGCGAGCGCGCCCAGATCGACGCTGTCCGCGCTCATCAGGGTGTTGAGGCCGACCGGGATGGTCTGCTTGTCCTGCTGGCTGAGGAACATCAGCGCGAAGAGGAAGTGGTTCCACGCGTGCACGAAGGCGAAGGAGCCGACCGCGATCAGCCCGGGCCGCAGCAGCGGCAGCACGATCATGCAGAAGGCGCGGAAGCGGGTGCAGCCGTCCACCCAGGCGGCCTCTTCCAGCGAGTACGGCACGTTACGTATGAAGCCGCTGATCAGGATCATCGACAGCGGCAGCTGGAAGACGGTCTCCGCGATCACCACGCTCGCCAGCGAGTTGATCATCTGGAGGTTCGCGAAGATCTGGAAGAGCGGCACCAGCAGCAGCGCACCCGGCACGAACTGCGAGCACAGCAGCGCCAGCATGAAGCCCTTCTTCGCCCGGAAGTTGAAGCGGGCGAGGGCATAGCCGCCGACCAGCGCGACCAGCGTGGTCATCAGCAGCGAGGCCACACCCGTGATGACGCTGTTCTGGAAGTACAGCCCGAAGCTGCGCTCGGTCCACACCTTCTCGAAGTGCTCGCCGGTCATCGGCCACGGGACCAGCGACGTCGAGCCGGAGGGGCGCAGAGCGAAGAGCAGGATCCAGTAGAAGGGGATGAGGGTGAAGAGGAGATAGATCGACAGCGGCAGATAGATCTGCCAGCGCGGCGCCTCGTCCCAGGCGCGGCGGCGAGGCCTCTTGCGCGACGTACGGGCCCGGTCGGCCGCGGCGCCGGGAGAGGGGGCGGCGGGAGCGTCTTGCGTGATCACTTGTCGTCACTCCCGAACTTGCTGAGCCGCAGATAGACGATGGAGAAGAAGAGCAGGATCACGAAGGCGACGGTGGTCAGCGCGGACGCGTAGCCGAAGTTGTGGCCGTCGACGCTGGTGTTGGCGACGTACAGCGGCAGCGTGGTCGTCGCCCCTGCCGGACCGCCGCCGGTGAGGGTGTAGAGCAGGTCGACGTTGTTGAACTCCCACACCGCGCGCAGCAGCGTGGACAGCACGATCGCGTTCTTCAGGTGCGGCAGCGTGATGTGGAAGAACTGCTTGATCCTGCTGGCCCCGTCGACCTCCGCGGCCTCGTACAGATCCTTAGACACGGACTGCAGGTCGGCGAGGATGAGGATCGCGAAGAACGGCACCCCGCGCCACAGGTCGGCGACGATCGCGGCCGGGAAGACGGTCGCGGTGTCGGAGAGCCAGGACGTGCCGTACGAGCCGATGCCCGCGTCGGCGAGATAGCGGGTGATGCCGGTCTGGGAGTTGTAGAGCAGCACCCAGATCACCGAGGTCAGCACGCCGGAGACGGCCCAGGGCGAGAAGACCAGGGCGCGGCCGAGGCTGCGGCCGACGAAGGTCTGGTTGACGATGAGCGCGAGGGCGAGGCCGAAGAGCAGTTGCAGCCCGACCTCGACGATCACCCACTTGGCGCTGAACTGCAGGGTGTCCCAGAACATCGGGTCGTTGGTGAAGGCCTGGGTGAAGTTCTCGAAGCCCGCGAAGCCGTTCCGCCACGGCTTGGTGGGGTTGTAGTGCTGCAGGCTGTAGTAGAAGACGCTGATGACGGGGTAGGCGATGAAGCCCAGCATCAGCAGCCCGGCCGGGGCGATGAGCAGGTACGGCAGCCGGCGCGGGTAGAGCGCGCGCCGGCGCCGGGGTGGCGGCTTAGGCTTCGCCACGGCTGCGGCGTGGGCCATGAGTTGGTTCTCCGTTCTGAGGGTTCACTGTCGTCCGGATCGAATCGCTTCGCGGACGTCGTTCGGTATGGCGGACAAGGCTCGGCCCGATGGCGGACAGAGCTCAGCCCGCGTACGGCTCCGGCACTTCTCCCGGCCGGGCCAGGAAGCCGAAGTCGCAGCCGACGTCGGCCTGGGTGATGTGTTCCGAGTACAGGGCCCCGTAGCCGCGCCCGTAGCGTTCCGGCGGCGGGGTCCACTCGCCGCGGCGGCGCTCCAGCTCGGCCTCGTCGACGTCGAGGGTGAGCGTGCGCGCCGGTACGTCGAGGGTGATCGGGTCGCCGGTACGGACCAGGGCGAGCGGCCCGCCGACATGCGACTCGGGCGCGATGTGCAGCACGCACGCCCCGTACGAGGTGCCGCTCATCCGGGCATCGGAGATCCGCACCATGTCGCGCACCCCGCGCTTGAGGAGGTGCTCCGGGATGGGCAGCATCCCGTACTCCGGCATGCCCGGGCCGCCCTTGGGGCCGGAGCCGCGCAGCACCAGGACGTGGTCCTCGGTGATGCCGAGGTCCGGGTCGTTGATGGTGCGCTGCAGGGTGCGGTAGTCGTCGAAGACGACCGCGGGTCCGGTGTGCTTGAGCAGCCGGGGCTCGGCGGCGATGTGCTTGATGACGGCGCCGTCGGGGCAGAGGTTGCCGCGCAGCACCGCCACGCCGCCTTCGCTCGCGACCGGGCGGGAGCGGGGGCGGATGACATCGTCGTTGTGGACGAGGGCGCCGTCGAGCTGCTCGCGCAGCGAGTCGTACGCGACGGTCGGGCGGTCCAGGTGCAGCAGGTCCGTGATCCGGGCGAGGAAGCCGGGCAGGCCGCCGGCGAAGTGGAAGTCCTCCATCAGGTACGGGCCGCCGGAGGGCCGCACGTTGGCGAGCAGCGGGACGGCGCGGGCGAGGCGGTCGAAGTCGTCCAGGGTGAGGGCGACGTCGGCCCGGCCGGCCATGGCGATGAGGTGGATGACGGCGTTGGTGGAGCCGCCGAGGCCGAGGACGGTGGTGACGGCGTCCTCGAAGGCCTCCTGGGTGAGGATGGCCGAGAGGCGGCGGTCCTCCCGTATCAGCTCGACTATGCGCAGCCCCGCCGCCGCCGACATCCGCTCGTGCCCGGAGTCGACGGCCGGGATGGACGAGGCGCCGGGCATGGTCACGCCGAGCGCCTCGGCGGCGGCGGTGAGGGTGGCGGCGGTGCCCATGGTCATGCAGGTGCCGGGTGAGCGGGCGAGGCCGTTCTCGAGCTCGCCGAGCTCGCAGTCGCCGAGCAGGCCCGCGCGGTGGTCGTCCCAGTACTTCCACATGTCGGTGCCGGAGCCGAGGACTTCGCCGCGCCAGTGGCCGGGGAGCATCGGCCCGGCGGGCACGAAGACGGTGGGCAGGTCGGCGGAGGCGGCGCCCATGAGCAGCGCGGGGGTGGTCTTGTCGCAGCCGCCGAGGAGGACGGCGCCGTCGACCGGGTAGGAGCGGAGCAGCTCTTCCGTCTCCATGGAGAGGAGGTTGCGGTAGAGCATCGGGGTCGGCTTCTGGAAGGTCTCCGAGAGGGTGGCGACCGGGAATTCGAGCGGGAAGCCGCCCGCCTGCCAGACGCCGCGCTTGACGGCCTGGGCGCGGTCGCGGAGGTGGGAGTGGCAGGGGTTGATGTCGGACCAGGTGTTGAGGATGGCGACCACCGGCTTGCCCAGGTGCTCCTCGGGGAGGTAGCCCAGCTGCCGGGTGCGGGCGCGGTGGCTGAAGGAGCGGACGCCGCCCGCGTCGTACCACTGTCTGCTGCGCAGGTCGCCGCTCATGTCGGCCACCCGGCCACGAGGAGGGCGACCTCGTCGCGCTCCGCGGCCGACAGCGCGCTGCTGGGCGGGCGGACGTCGGCGCGGCAGAGGCCGAGGGAGGCGAGGGCCTCCTTGACGACGGTGACGTTGTGCGCGGAGCCGTCGGCGGCGCGCAGCTCCTCGAAGCGGCGGATCTGCTCCCACACCTTCATCGCCGCCGCGTAGTCGGCGATTCGAAGCGCTTCGATCATGGCCAGCGAAAGACCCGGGGCGACGTTCACCAGACCCGAGGTGAAGCCGGTGGCGCCCGCGGAGAAGTAGGAGGGGGCGTACGGCTCGGCCAGCCCGGCCACCCACACGAAGCGGTCGAGGCCCGCGTCCCGGGCGAAGACTGCGAAGCGGGTGGCGTCGGGGACGGCGTACTTCACGCCGACGACGTTCGGGCACTCCTGCCCGAGCTCGGCGAGCCGCGCACCCGGCAGCTGGGCGTTGCGGATGTATGGGACGACGCCGAGCTCGGGGACGGCCTCGGCGATGGCGCGGTGGTAGCCGACCCAGCCGGACTCGGAGACGTACGGGTGCACGGGCTGGTGCACCATGACCAGTTGCGCGCCCGCGTCCCGGGCGTGCCGGGCCGCGGCGACCGCGTTGGGAACGTCGAGGCCGACGCCCGCCACCACGGCCGGCCGCTCGCCGGCCTCGGCGGCCGCCACCTCCGCGGTCAGCTCGACGACGGTCTGCCGCTCGGCTTCGGAAAGCGCGTAGTACTCGCCGGTGTTGCCGCCGGGCGTCAGGGTGCGTACGCCCGCGGCGAGCAGCCGCCGCAGCAGCGCGCGGTAGGCGCGGGCGTCGACGGTCCCGGCCGCGGTGAACGGGGTGACGGGGATGGCCACCACCTGCGCGAGCGCCGCCCGCTGGGTCATGAAGTCAGTCATCTCCGCCCCTCCTCGCCACGCCCGGCGGCCGCCGGAAAGGCGCGTCGTACGAACTCGGCGATATGCGCGTGCAGCGCGCCCGCCGCGCCGTCGGCGTCGCCGGCCAGCGCCAGCCGCAGGATCTCCTGGTGCTCGGCGGCCTCCTTCTCCCACGACGGCTGCGCGGCCCAGGCGACGGCGGAGACCAGGGCGGCCTGGTCGCGGACCTCGTCGAGCATCCGGGCGAGCAGCGGGTTGCCGCAGGGGAGGTACAGGGCGCGGTGGAACTCCCGGTTGGCGAGGCTGCGTTCGGCCGCGTCGTCGGCGCCGGCCGCCGTGCGCAGCGCGCCCGCCGCCTGGTCGAAGGCGTCGCCGCGGGCGATGCTGCGGCGCAGCGCCTCGGGCTCCAGCAGCAGCCGCACGTCGTAGACCTCGTGGGCCATCTGCGCGTCGACCATCCGCACCGTCGCGCCCTTGTACTGGCTCATCACCACAAGACCGGTCCCGGCCAGGGTCTTCAGCGCCTCCCGCACCGGGGTCTTCGACACCCCGAACTGCGCGGCGAGTTCGGTCTCCACCAGGGCCTGGCCCGGGATCAGCCGGCCGGTGAGGATCGCGCGCTTGACCGCCTCCAGCACGACTTGCGTGCGGGACGGGATGGGGCTCGGTGCTGCGAAGGTCATGACATCTCGACTCTCGGCATATGGCGTCTCATATATGAGATACGAAGCAAGGTGAGGTGAAATTAGAACCACTCGCGGCACGCGTCAATGGGTTGGACAGAAATCGCTTACTTCCAGTCCTGGAGCGGGAGTTGAGGGTTTCGTACGCGGGCATGACCCGGCCCCCGCCGCGCCGGATGCGCGACGGGGGACGGGGTGGGGGGTAGCCCGCGGGGGACTCAGTCGTACGTGATGTCCGACTCCTGGTAGAGGCAGGTCTTGCCGTCGGGGCCGCTGCCGATCTCGCTCGGCTCGTCACCCGAGTCGTTGCCCTCGTAGCGGACGCACGGTTCGATCTTCTTGTCCGAGTCGCCGTGGATACGGACCTTGGTGAGCTTCGCCGTGTCGCCGTAGTTGGCGTTGACGCCCACGAGGGACTTGCCGGGGGCGGTGATGTCCACGTCGTTGATGACGATGTGCCGCTCGTGCTGCGTGGAGCAGTTGCCGCAGGAGCGGACCAGCTTGCCGAAGTCCTCGACCTGGAAGCCCGAGACGTTCAGCGTGCCGGCGCCGTTGAACTGCAGCACCTTGTCGTCGGCCTTGCGGGCGCCGCCGCCGATCACGTTGTACTCCGAGTCCGCGGACTCGCCCTTGAAGGACGCCGCGTCCTCGCCGACGTCCTCCCACCACACGTTCTCGATCGTGCAGCTGCCGGAGCAGTGGACGCCGTCGGCTGCCGGGCTGCCCAGGACGACGTTCTTCAGCACGGCACCGTCGGCCAGCTTGAAGATCGGGTCCTGGCCCTCGTCCTGGCCGTCGCCACCGAGGTCGCCCTCGCCGAAGAAGCGCTTCAGCTCGCCGTCGTACGTGCCGTCGACCTCGATGGTCTTGGACACGCCCTGCTCACCGGAGGGGTCCGGCCAGGCAGGGGCCTCGGCGCTGGCGGTCCCCATCAGCGAGGTAACGCCTATCCCGGCGGCCGTGAGCGCGAGCGCCCCGGCCCCGGCGATGGCCGCCGTCCGCTTGCCGATGCGGCGGCGGCGATGGCCGCGCTGTTCCTGTCGTGTACTCATGTCACTTCCTAAGTGGGGGGTGACGGGTTACGCCAGGTTGTTGCCGCTGGTGGAGGTGAGGTTGCCGGGGCGGCAGAAATTTTCCGGCGACCCTGCACGCGGCGAAACTTTTCCGGTTCCAGCGCGACTTGGTCGTCGCCTATGCTCCTGACATGCGCGATGACGAGGGATTGGGCCGCATCACCCTGGCGAAGGTGGCCCAGCAGGCGGGCGTCTCCATATCGACAGTTTCGAAGGTGCTCAACGGGCGGCAGGACGTGGCCGCGCCCACCCGCGTCAAGGTGGAGCGCGTGCTGGACGAGAACGCGTACCGCCGCATGCCCCGGGTCGCCGGTGAGGCACCCCTGATCGAGATCGTGTTTCACGAGTTGGAGAGCGTCTGGGCGCTGGAGCTCATCCGCGGCGTGGAGAAGGTGGCCAAGGCGGAGGGCGCCAGCGTGGTCCTCACCGAGAGCGGCACCCGCCAGGCCCCGGGCCCCGAGTGGGTCGAGGGCGTGCTGCAGCGCAGGCCGCGCGGCGTGGTCCTGGTCTTCTCGACGCTGCCCGCCGATGTGAAGCGGCGGCTGCGGTCGCGTTCCATCCCGTTCGTCGTCATCGACCCGGCCGGCGACCCCGACCCGGACGTGCCCTCGGTGGGCTCGGCGAACTGGAGCGGCGGCCTGGCCGCCACCCGGCATCTGGTCGAGCTCGGCCACCGGCGCATCGGCATCATCACCGGCCCCTCGGACATGCTCTGCTCGCTGGCCCGACTCGACGGCTATCGCTCGGCGCTCAGCATGGCCGGACTGCCGTCCGACCCCGAACTCGTGCGGTACGGCGACTTCCACGTCGAAGGCGGCCGCGAGCGGGCGGCCGAACTGCTCGACCTGGCCGAGCCGCCGACCGCGATCTTCGCGGGCAGCGACCTGCAGGCCCTCGGCGTACTGGAGGCGGCCCGGCTGCGTGACCTGCGCGTCCCGCACGACCTGTCCGTGGTCGGCTACGACGACGTGCCCCTCGCCAAGTGGTCGAGCCCCGCGCTGACGACGGTCCACCAGCCGCTGATGAAGATGGCCGAGGCGGCAGCGCAGATGCTCCTGCGGCTGCGCTCGGAGGAGCCGGTGACGACCCGGCTCGAACTGGCGACGAGTCTGGTGGTCCGCCAGAGCACGGTGGCGCCTGAGCCGTCCTGAGGCGCCTCAGTAGCTGAAAAAGTTTCGAGACATTCCTCGAAACTCTCATTGACATCACCTGCCGCTCGCAGGAACCTACCGGCGTCGACACGCACGCACGTCAATGCAGCACTCCCAGGCCCCACCAGGAGGAAGCATGAACACGAGCGACATGAGCCGCCGCAGCTTAATCGGCGCCGCGGGCGCCGCGGTGATCGGCGCCACCACGCTGGCGCTGCCGGGCACGGCGCACGCGGACACGACCATCACGACCAACCAGACCGGCACCAACAACGGCTACTACTACTCGTTCTGGACCGACGCCCAGGGCACGGTCTCCATGACCCTGTCCGCCGGCGGCCGGTACAGCACGTCGTGGCGTAATACCGGGAATTTCGTGGCCGGCAAGGGCTGGGCCAACGGCTCCCGCAGGACGGTGTCCTACTCGGGCTCGTTCAACCCGTCCGGCAACGCCTACCTCACCCTCTACGGCTGGACGTCGAACCCGCTGGTCGAGTACTACATCGTCGACAACTGGGGCACCTACCGGCCCACCGGCGCGTACAAGGGCACCGTCAGCAGCGACGGCGGCACGTACGACATCTACCGGACCACCCGCTACAACGCCCCGTCCGTCGAGGGCACCCGCACCTTCGACCAGTACTGGAGCGTCCGCCAGTCGAAGCGCACGGGCGGCAGCATCACCACCGGCAACCACTTCGACGCATGGGGCCGGGCCGGGATGCAGCTGGGCAGCTTCAGGTACTACATGATCATGGCGACCGAGGGCTACCAGAGCAGCGGCAACTCCAGCATCACGGTGAGCTGATGAGCACCCGGACCTCGATACTGGCCGTCCTCGCGACGGCCGGCGCCTGCACCCGCACCTGCCCCAGCTCAGCCAGGCGCAGATCGACTCCGAGATCTCCCGCACCCAGCAGGCCATCGCCAATGCGGGCGGCGGCACACCCCGGTTGTTCCGCCCGCCGTACGGCGAGACCAACGCGACCGTGAAGTCGGCGGCGGCCAAGTACGGTCTCACCGAGATCATCTGGGACGTCGACTCGAAGGACTGGAACGGCGCCACCACCGATGCCATCGTGCAGGCCGCGGCCCGGCTCACCAAAGGCCAGACCATCCTCATGCACGACTGGGCCGCGAACACCCGCGCCGCGATCCCGCGGATCGCGCAGGGCCTGGCGGCCCGCGGCCTGTGCGCCGGCATGATCTCCCCGCAGACCGGCCGCGCGGTGGCCCCGTCCTGACGGCGCCCGGGCACGGGCTCGACGGCGCCCGTGCCCGGGCGTCAGTCCTCGTCGCGGGGGTAGAAGTCGCCCGTGACGGACAACTCGTCGTCACCGGGGGCCACCCCGGTGGCGGCGTAGTCGTCCTTGCCCGCGTCGCGCGGGCCTTCGGCGTGGTCGTACTGACCCGCGAAGACGTGGTCGCCGGGCGGAATGCTGCGGCCGTCCTTCAGGGTCCAGCGGTAGACCAGGTAGCCGCCCTGCTCCTTGACCTCGATGGTGAAGTCGTCCCCCGGGCGGGTCTGCCAGGAGCCGGTGGACGCGAGGCCTTCGGTGCGGGCGACGCGCAGCTCGACGGTGACCTTCGAGAGGGTGCGGCGGGTCTTGAGGGTGATGTCGCTCTGCGACCAGTAGTCGCTGCTGTGCGGGTTGATCGAGCCATCGGTCCACAGCGGGCCGTCGGCGTACGCCTTGCCGGAACGCTTCGTCTCCGACGGCGAGTTCGACGGCTTCCCCGCGGAGCGGCTGGGGTCGGCGGAGGTGGCGGGCGGGGCCGGCGGCACCGAGCGCCGGTCGGTCTCGGCCGGTGTCGGTACGGACGACGGGGACGGCGACTCGGGCGCGGAGGTCGCGGCCGAGGGGTGCTGCGGCCCGTCGTCCTGGCGCAGCGCGGCCGTCGCCGAAACCCCGGCGGCGGCCAGCACCCCGGCCACCGCGACCGCGGCACCGACCGGCCGCAGCCAGGTACGGGCCCGGTGCCGCGCGGTGGGCGTGATGTCGACGGAGCCGGGGTCCGCCATGCCGCGCTCGACGCGGGCGCGGATGCGGACGGTGTCGGGCTGGTACTCGGCGGCGGCGGCGCGGAGCTGCTGGCGCAGGTCGTCGGGGTGGTGCTGGTCCGCGTCGCGCCCCGCCGGGTTGTGCTCGTCCCGGCGCGGATCGTCGTGGCGGAGCTCGTCCCGGAGGGACTCGTCCCGGCGGAGCTCGTCCCCGCGGAGCTCGTCCCCGCGGAGCTCGTCCCGGCGCGGATCATCCCCGCGAGGCTCGCCCCCGTGGTGCTCGTTCCGGTGGTGCTCGGGCATCAGCGTCCGCCCTCCGCGGCCGCGGACCGGGATCCGGTGCCGGCCCGCGGGCCGGGGATGCGCCCGTGCGCGCCGCCCTCTCCTGCCGCTGCCCGCAGCATCCGCTCCCCCGCCTCCTCCGGCCCGAGCAGGCGCTGCAGCTCGGCCATTCCCTTCGACGTCTGGCTTTTCACCGTACCCACTGAGACGCCGAGTGCGAGCGCCGTCTCCCGTTCCGAAAGATCCATCGCATGCCGCAGCACCACACACACCCGCTTGCGGAACGGCAGCTGCTTCAGCGCGCGCCGCACATCCACCATCGCCGCCACGTCCGGATCCGCGGTCTCCTCGGACCGCCCCGACCAGTACAGCGCGATCCGCCGCCGCTCGCGCACCGCACTGCGGATCCGGCTGCGCGCCATGTTCGCGACGACCCCGCGTGCGTACGCCGCCGGGAACTCGGCCGCGCGCACCCGGTCCCAGCGGTCCCAGACGGCGAGCAGCGCGTCCGCCGCGATGTCGTCCGCGGCCTCGTGCTCGCCCGTAAGCAAGTGCGCAAACCGGGCCAACTCGGCGTGATGACTCTCGAAGAAGGTGTGGAACTCGGCCGCAGCCTGATCGGCGGATATGCCCACGGCTGCGCCTCCTTCCCTGGTCAGGGCGCCGTCGCCCGTCCTCTTCTTCGCCTGCGGGGCGGTGAGCATAGCAACCACACCTGTCAGCCGTCGTCGGGCCGGTCCCGGAAGGAGAGCTCCGCGATACGCACCGGCCCGGCGATGCGCATCCGCAGATCGTGCACCCCGTTCACGGCGAGCGCGGCGGCGGTGCGCACGTAGTCGTACGGGCCGCCGGTCGCCGCGACCGGGACCGTCACCTCCGCGCCGCCGGCCCGCAGCGACACCGCGCCGGGGCCGGTCGCGGCGGCGGTGATCTCCAGCCCGCGCACGCCGTCGCCGCCGAAGTCGCAGTCGCGGAAGAGCACGTCGCCCGCCCGGTCTCCGGCGGGCGCGACCGCGTCACCGGCCGCCCGGCTCCGGTCGACCAGCACGGTGCCGCGCTGCTCGTCGTAGTCCGCGGCCCGCAGCGACCGCCCGCGCACCGGCCGCGGCCGCGGCTCGGGACCGCCGACGTCGAGCGGGACGCGCAGCCGGACATCCGCGCTGGATGCGCCCGCCTGGATCTCGTACGGACCGGGGTCGACGGTCCACCGCCCATGCCCGACGTCGTAGTGCCCCAGCTCCGCGAGCGGCCTCCGGAAACGGAACTCGGCCCGCTCCCCCGCCCCGATCCGGCGCCGCTCGAAGGCGAGCAGCGCGCGGTGCGGGCGAGGCACCCGCGGGTCGATGGCGGCGCCGTAGATCTGCACCACTTCGTCCACGTCCCGGTCGCCGGTGTTGGTGACGGCGACCGTCACCTCGATGGCCTCGGCGATGCGCCGGACGGTCAGGTCCTCGTAGCGGAAGGCGGCGTAGCTCAGCCCATGCCCAAAGGGATAAAGCGGGCTGCCGTCGAAATAGAGGTACGTCTGCCGCGAGCCGATGATGTCGTAGTCGAGCAGGTCGGGGAGATCGGCATCGTCCGCGTACCACGTCTGCGGCAGCCGCCCGCCCGGCGATACGTCCCCGGCCAGCACCCGCGCGAGGCCTGTCCCGGCCGCCTGGCCGCCGTGCGCGGACCACAGCAGCGCGGGCAGGGCGGCGTGCGCGCCGGGTACGGCGTACGGATACGACGAGGTCAGGGCCAGGATCGTGCGGGGGTTGACGGCGTGCGCGGCCCGCCAGAGCGCGTCCTGCTGCGGTGGCAGGGCGAGGGTGGTGCGGTCCTCGGTCTCGCGGCCCGCGATGTGCGGGTCGTTGCCCGCGATCACGACGACCGCGTCGGCGCCGGCGGCGGCCCGGGCGACGGCGTCGGTGCCGCGCTCGGCGTACTCGAGGTGGAAGACCCCGGCTTCATCCTCCGCGGCAACCTTCAGCCCGTCGGCGGCAACCGAGACGTAGCGACCCGTCCCGAGATGCCGCAGGAGGTGACCGGCCCCGTGCCGTACCAGCCGGAAGGTCTCCTGAACCACCCAGCCGCCGGGCTGGTCGGCGGAGGCGCGTACATACCCGTCCTCGGCGACCGACAGATAGTGCCCGTCCGGCGCGCGCAGGGTGACCGTTCCCCGGTCCCAGTCGACGAGCGCGAGTTCGGTGGCGTCGTCACGCGCGGCATCGCAGGTCAGCGGAGGCAGATCGGTGCGTCCCGGCAGCAGCGCGGGGTCCAGAGCGGCCGCGTCCGCCGCGTCCCCGTCCGCAGCGCCCTCCGCCGCCGGACCCACACCCGCCCGGGCGTCGGCGGCGCCGAAGGGCACCTTCACCCACCCGTCCTCGCACCGCAGCCGCACCCGGTCGCACCCCTCGGCGTACGTCACCGCGTCCGTGCCGAAGCGCTCGCGCAGCGCGGCCAGCGGCGTGGCGCGGCGGAGCAGCGCGCCGCTGTACCAGTCGAGCTTGCACTCGTCGGCGAGCAGCCCGACGACAGCGATCCGGGCGCCGGGAGCGAGCGGCAGCAGCCCGTCGTTCTTGAGCAGCACCACCGCCTGCTCAGCCGCCTCCGCCGCCAGCTCGCGATGGCGAGGCGAGTCGAATTCAGCCTCCTCCGCATACGGATCCGGCCCGAACTCCCCCAGTGCAAACCGCATCGTCAGCAGCCGCCGCACCGCCCGATCGACGTCCTCATCCCCGATCAGACCCTTGTCATACGCCGCCCGCAGCCGCCCGACGGTCACCGCCGAGTCCTGCCCATGGTCCGTAAAACTGTCCACTCCGGCCTTCAGCGACGCGGCCAGCGCCTCCTCATGCGTGCCGAAGTAGTGCTCGGAGTCCACCAGATTCGACGGCGCCCCCGCATCCGAGCACACCGCCAGCTCCCGATGCGGCGCCCACGCCCGCAGCTCGCTCGACAGATACGGCGACACATGGTTCGGCCGCCCGTTGACCAGGTTGTACGCGGGCATGACGCCCACCGCCGCACCGCTCTCGATCGTGCCGCGGAAGGCCGGCAGGTCGTACTCGTGCAGCACCCGCGCCCGTACCGACGACGAGCTGGTGTCCCGCTCGGTCTCGTTGTTGTGCGCCAGCCAGTGCTTCAGGATCGGCGCGGTACGCAGCTGCACCGGGTGATCACCGCGCAGCCCGCGGGTATACGCCGTCGCGATCGCCGACGTCAGCCACGGGTCCTCGCTATAGCCCTCCTCCCCGCGGCCCCACAGCGGATGGCGGAGCAGATTCACCGTCGGCGACCAGACATTCAGCCCCACCCGCTCATCCCGTACGCGCATCGCCCGCACCTCGCGCCCGACCGCCTCGCCGATGCGCCGCACCAGCCCCGCGTTCCAGGTGGCGCCGAGCCCGACCGCCTGCGGGAACACCGTCGCCGGGCCCATCCACGCCACGCCGTGCAGCGCCTCCTGTCCCGTACGGAACGCGCCGAGCCCCAGCCGCTCCACCGCCGGAGCGAACTGGTGCAGCATCGCGATCCGCTCGTCGACGGTGAGCCTGCCGAGCAGGTCCGCCACCCGTTCGGGGAGCGGCAGTTGCGGGTCGCGGTACGGCGGCTCGGGCGCGGTCACGGGGCTCCTCGGTGCGGAAGTGCGGTGGCGTTCGATGCGATCGTTGAAGCGCTTCGATGGTCATTTCGACGCCCCGACTTGTCAACCCCCGCAACTAGTCAGCCTCTTGTCGGATCCGGAAACCTTCACTTAATGTCCCTGCATTGTCGAAGCGTTTCAACAACGCTGGGTTTCCACCTCACAGACAAGGTCTGAGCCGATGACTCCGCCTCCGCACTCCCCGAGCTCCCCGACCTCCCCGAGCCGCAGAAGCTTCCTGGCCTCCACCGTCGTGGCCGCGGCCGCGGTGTCCGGCGGCCTGCCCCTGCTCACCGCCTGCGGCAGCTCCGACAGCGGCTCAAAAGAGGGCACCACCTCGGGGAAGGCGGCGGAGAAGATCCTCCCCGCGTACGCCGGGAAGCACATGCTGACCCCGGACCTGCCGTCCAAGAACGGCTCGTCCGCCGCCTTTACGCAGAAGATCGAGCTGGGCGAGCTGAAGCAGGCGGTGCCGGAGAAGCTCGGCAAGGGCAGCAAGTTCACGGTCATGGCGCCCTTCTGGGGCACCCCGCCCAAGGGCGACTGCGCGTACTACACGGCCATGAACGAGGCCATCGGCATCAAGGCCACCTGGCGCAATCAGGACGGCAACACGTACGACGAGAAGCTCGGCGCGGTGCTCGCCTCCAGCGACATACCCGACGTGGTGGTCGTGCCCGGCTGGAACCTGAACGGGAAGATCCCGGGCGCCGTCATCTCGAAGTTCGAGGACCTGGGCCCGTACCTCTCCGGCGACAAGGTGAAGAAGTACCCGAACCTGGCCGCGATCCCCAGCGACGCCTGGCAGCGCTCCATCTTCGGCGGCGCGCTGCGCGGCCTGCCGATGCCCAGCTCGTACGTGACGAACATCGTGCCCTTCTACCGCAAGGACATCTTCGACAAGCGGGGCTACGAGCTGCCGAAATCGGCCGCTCAGTGGCTCGACCTGCTCAAGGAGATCAACGACCCCAAGGGTAAGTCGTGGGCCACCGGCGACCTGAAGTGGGCGGCGCTGCGGATGTTCGGCGTGTTCTCCGGCGACGAGAAGGCGCTCGGCTGGATGGAGGTGGACGGCAAGCTCACCTACCGCATCGAGACCGACGCCTATCTGGAGGCCCTGGAGTGGACCCGCAAGGTCTACGCCGCGGACCTGGTCCACCCGGATTCCAAGGCCGTCAAGGGCGACGAACGCATCCGCTTCGCCGCCGGCGACCACCTCTTCTTCTGCGCGGACATCACGGCCTGGTACCAGATGACCGCCGAGCAGGCGAACGCCAAGGGCGACTTCGAGGTCGGCGGCATGGACTACTTCAACCACGACGGCGGCGACCCGACGCTGTGGGCCACCCAGCCCGCGAACCTCTGGGCGTTCATCCGCAAGGGCACCTCGAAGGCGGTGATCCGCGACGTCCTCGCCACCGCCAACTTCACCGCCGCGCCGTTCGGCAGCAAGGAGCGGATGCTCACCAAGTACGGCGTCGAGGGCACCCACTACGAGGTCAAGGACGGCGTCCCGGTCAAGAACGACAAGGGCAACACCGAAGTGCTGGGCGCCTTCGACTACACCGGCGCCCCGCAGTCCTACCTCGCCCAGCCCGACCTCCCCGACGTCACCCGCGAGCAGGCCAAGTGGCAGCAGCGCATGGGCGCCTTCACCAAGAAGTCGACGTTCTACGGCCTGACGATCGCCGAGCCCAACCGCTACACCAACCTCTCCAACGACTTCGAGCAGCTCGAGGACGACATCGTCCGCGGCCGCAAGAAGATCAGCGACATGCAGCAGGCCGTCTCCGACTGGAAGCGCAAGGGCGGCGACAAGCTCCGCGACTGGTACACCGAGCTGCACGAGAAGCAGGGCAGCTGACGAGAAGTGGCCAAGGAACTCAAGGTCCCGCTGCGCATCCGGCTGCGCCGCGACCGCACCCTCATCCTGATGACGCTGCCGGCGCTGCTGCTGGTGCTGCTCTTCGCGTACGTCCCGCTGCTCGGCAATGTCGTCGCGTTCCAGGAGTACGACCCGTTCGTCAGCAGCAATGGCTTCACCGCGATCCTGCACAGCCCGTGGGTCGCGGTGGAGCAGTTCGAGCGGGTGCTCACCGACCCCGCCTTCTGGCGGGCGGTCGAGAACACGATGGTGCTGTTCATCCTCCAGCTGGTGCTCTTCTTCCCCATCCCGATCGCGCTCGCGCTGCTCATCAACAGCGTCCTGCGCCCCCGGGTCCGCGCCATCGCCCAGGCGATCCTCTACCTGCCGCACTTCTTCTCGTGGGTGCTGGTGGTGATGGTCTTCCAGCAGATCTTCGGCGGCGCGGGTGTGATCGCGGGCTTCCTGCGCGACCACGGCCAGAAGGGCTTCGACCTGATGACGGACCCGGGCCTCTTCAAGGTCCTGGTCACCGCGCAGACGGTATGGAAGGACGCGGGCTGGGGGATCATCGTCTTCCTCGCCGCGCTGGCGGCCGTCAACCCCGACCTGTACGAGGCGTCGGCGATGGACGGCGCGAACCGCTGGCGCCGGATGTGGCACGTCACCCTCCCTGCCCTCCGTCCCGTCATCGCGCTGCTGCTGGTGCTACGGGTCGGGGACGCGCTCACCGTCGGCTTCGAGCAGTTCCTGCTGCAGCGCGACAACGTCGGCCTCGACGCCGCCGAGGTGCTGGACACCTTCGTGTGGTGGAACGGCATCCGCGGCCAGGACTTCAGCTACGCGGCCGCCGCCGGAATCATCAAGGGCGTCGTGGGCCTGGCCCTCGTGCTCGCCGCCAACAAGGCCGCTCATCTGCTGGGCGAGCAGGGGGTGTACAAGAAGTGACCGCGACCGATGCCCCGCCCGTACGCCGGACCCCCGGGCGGCGCCCCGTACCCCGCACGACCGGGCAGCGCCGCAGCCCCTGGGCCGCACCGAACCGTCCGGTCTGGGAGGAGCCGCCTTCGCGGGCGGGCCTGGCGGCGAAGGGCGTGGTGCTGGGCGGCGCCTGCCTCGCCGTCCTCGGCCCGCTCTGGATCATCGTCGTCACCAGCCTCGCCACCCGCGACGCCATCAACGACGCCGGCGGCCTGGTGCTGTGGCCCCGCGACATCACCTTCGTCGCGTACGCCGAACTGCTCAGCGGCGGCCAGGTGCAGCGGGCCGCGCTGATCAGCGTCGGGGTGACGGTGGCCGGGACGCTGTTCTCGATGGTGGTGTCGGTGCTCTGCGCGTACGGGCTGTCCCGGCCCGGGTCCGTGGGGCACCGCTGGATGCTGATGCTGCTGCTGGCGACGATGTTCTTCGGGGCCGGGCTGATCCCGACGTATCTGCTGGTGCAGTCGCTGGGCCTGACCGACTCCTATCTGGCGCTGATCCTTCCGACCTCCGTGAATGTCTTCAATCTCCTGGTCCTGCGCGCCTTCTTCATGAACATCTCGCCGGAGCTGATCGACAGCGCCCGCATCGACGGCGCCGGGGACTGGCGGATCCTCTGGCAGATCGTGCTGCCGCTGTCCCGCGCGGTCCTCGCGGTGATCGCCCTCTTCTACGCGGTCGCGTACTGGAGCGCCTGGTTCAACGCCTCCATCTACCTCAGCGACCAGGACATGATGCCGCTGCAGAACGTCATGATCCAGCTGGTCCAGAAGCAGGAGCCGCCGACCGGCCTCGGCCAGTCCATCAAGACCGGCCAGCTGTCGCCGCTGGCCGTGCAGATGGCGGTCATGGTGCTGGCGCTGCTGCCGGTCGCCGTCCTGTCGCCCTTCGTCCAGCGGCACTTCAAGAAGGGAATGCTCACCGGTGCGATCAAGGGCTGAAGCCCAAGACGGACAAACGATTCCTGGGGGCTTCGCCCCCAGACCCCCGTCCGGGCAACGCATCTTCTTCGGCGGCGACTACAACCCGGAGCAGTGGCCGGAGGACACCTGGCCGGAGGACATCGAGCTGATGCGCGCGGCCGGGGTCAACTCCGCCACCGTAGGCGTCTTCTCCTGGTCCCGCCTCGAACCGCGCCCCGGCCGCTACGACTTCGGCTGGCTCGACCGGCTGCTCGGCCTGCTCCACGACGGCGGTGTGGGGGGCATCCTGGCCACCCCGACCGCCGCTCCCCCGCCGTGGCTCGGCGCCCGGCACCCGGAGTCGCTGCCGCGCGACGAGCACGGCCAGACCGTCTGGTACGGCTCCCGCCAGCACTTCTGCGCCTCCAGCCGGGCCTACCGGACGTACGCGGGCGCGATCACCGAGCGGCTCGCGGACCGCTACGGCGACCACCCGGCGGTGCGGATGTGGCACGTCAACAACGAGTACTGCACCTTCTGCTACTGCGACGCCACCGCCCGGCACTTCCGCCGCTGGCTGCGCTCGCGGTACGGGGAGCTGCCCGCGCTCAACGACGCCTGGGGTACCGCCTTCTGGAGCCAGGCCTACTCCTCCTGGAACGAGATCCTGCCGCCGCGCCGCACCCAGTACCTGAAGAACCCCACCCAGATGCTGGACTTCCGCCGCTTCACGTCCGACGCGCTGCTGGAGTGCTTCACGGCGGAGCGGGATCTCATCCGGGCCCGGACCCGCGCCCCCGTCACCACCAACTTCATGCCGATGTGGGTCGGCCAGGACGCCTGGCGCTGGGCGGCCGAGGAGGACGTTGTCTCCGTCGACGTCTACCCGGACCCGGCGGACCCGCTCGGCGGCCAGTACAACGCGCTGATCGCCGACATGACCCGCGGCCAGGCGGGCGGCGCGCCATGGATGGTGATGGAGCAGGCGGCGGGCCCGGTCAACTTCCGCGGCGTCAACCACCCCAAGCCGCGCGGCCTCAACCGGTTGCTGTCGTGGCAGACGGTCGCCCGCGGCGCCGACGCCGTGTGCTTCTTCCAGTGGCGGCAGTCAAGGCAGGGCGCGGAGAAGTTCCACTCGGGAATGGTCTCCCACGCCGGGCCCGAGGGCCGTACGTACCAGGAGGTCAAGCAGCTCGGCGCCGAGCTCGCCCGGCTCGGCCCGCGGGTCGCGGGCAGCCGCGTCGATCCGGCACCGGTCGCCATCGTGCACGACTGGCAGTCCTGGTGGGCCGGGCTGCAGGACGGCCGCCCGTCGGACCGCGTCCACTACCCCGACGTGCTGCGCGCCTGGCACCGCGCGCTGTGGGAGGCGGGCCTGCAGGCGGACTTCGTCCAGCCCGGTACGGAACTGACGCCATACCGCCTGGCCGTCGTCCCGCAGCTCTACGCCATGACCGACGCCGCCATCGACACCCTCCGCATCTTCGCCCTCGCCGGCGGACACGTGGCCGCCGGCTTCCTCACCGGCATCGCCGACGCCGACGACCGGATCCGCGAGGGCGGCATGGACGGCCGGCTGCGCGACCTCTTCGGCATTCGCGTACTGCACGAGTGGTGGCCGCTCGACGAGGGCGAACACGCCGCCACCGACGCCTTCGACTGCGAGCTGTGGACCGAGGAGCTGGAGCCGGTTTCCGGCGCCGAAATCGTGACGGCGTACGCGGGCGGCGAACTCGACGGCCTCCCCGCCGTCCTGCGCAACGGCCGCGCCTGGTACGTCTCCACCCTCCCCCGCCCCGCCGCGCTGCGCGACCTGTGCGCGCGGATCGCCGCGGAGGCGGGCGTACGGCCGGTGCTCGCCGAGCTGCCCGCGGGCGTCGAGGCGGTACGCCGCGGCGACCTGCTCTTCGTCCTCAACCACGGCCGCGATCCGGTGTCCGTCGACCTGCCGGACGGGCGCCACCACGAACTGCTCGACGATGTCACCCTCTCCGGCCCCCTGAAGCTGGGCCGCTATGGCGTCGCCGTGCTGCACCCAACCCCCCACAAGAAGAAGGAAACGTAGATGAGATCCGTGAAGATACTGATCGCCCCCGTGCTGGCCCTCGCCGCCGCCGGCGCCTGGATCGCCGCCCCGGCGCAGGCCGCCACCTGGGAGTCCTGCGACCAGTGGGGCAACACCGAGCTCGACGGCTACACGCTCTACAACAACATCTGGGGCTCCGGCGCCGGCAGCCAGTGCATCAGCGCCGAGTCGGCCGCCGACTGGAGCGTCAAGGCCGACCACCCCAACACGGGCGGCATCAAGTCCTACCCCAACGCCAAGAAGGTGGTGAACAAGCCGCTCTCGGAGCTGAAGTCACTGAGCAGCAAATACGACGTCACGGTTCCGGACTCGGGCGCGTACAACACCTCGTACGACATCTGGGACACGGACCACGACTACGAGATCATGCTCTGGACGAACTACACCGGCGCGGTCGGCCCGATCGGCACTCCGGAGGGCAAGGTCACGCTCGGCGGCCACTCCTGGGATGTCTACAAGGGCAGTAACGGCGCCAACGAGGTGTTCTCGTTCCTCCGCACGTCCGACTCATCGGCTGGTGAGGTGGACATCCTGCCGATCCTGAAGTGGATCGAGGAGAAGGGCTGGTGGAGCGGCGAGACCATCGGCGACGTCCAGTTCGGCTACGAGATCACGTCGTCGGCCGGCGGCCTGGACTTCCGTACCAACGACATCAGTGTGTCCTCGAGCTGAGAGTCCTCGAGCTGACGGCTCAGCTACCCGGCGCGGCAGCCGCCCCCGTGCTGCCGCGCTGGGTCAGCACCGGCTCCAGCAGATCGAGCTGCTCGCACTCGCGCGCGGTCAGCCGGTCCATCACCCGCTCCACGGCCCGCTGCCCCAGCTCATGCGCGGGCAGCGCCACGGACGTCAGCCGGACCGAGGCGTGCAGCGCGGCCTGCTCCGGGCAGACGGCGACCACCGACACATCTTCCGGTACGGCCATGCCCCGCTGCCGCAGCAGGCTCAGCAGCGGCTCGATGGCGGACTCGTTCTGCACGATGAAGCCGGTGGTGCCGGGACGCTCGTCGAAGACCCGGGCGAGCTGCGCGGCCACGGCGTCGTACGAGGCCTCGGTCGGGCGGTGCAGCATCCGCACGCCCAGCTTGGCGGCCTCGCCGCGGGCGCCCGCCAGCGTCCGCTCGGCGAACCCGGTGTGCCGCTCGTACACCGCGGGCGCCTCGCCGATCAGCGCGATCTCGCGATGGCCGAGCCCGGCGAGGTGGGCGACGCACTCGGCGCCCGCGGCGGCGAAGTCCAGGTCCACGCAGATCAGTCCGGCCGGGTCGGCGGGCCGGCCGATCAGCACCACCGGCTGCGCGGCGTCGCGCAGCAGTGGCAGCCGCTCGTCGTCGAGCTCGACGTCCATCAGGATCATGGCGTCGGCGCGGGAGCTGCCGTGGATCCGGCGGACCGCTTCCGCGCCCTCCTCGCCGGTGAGCAGCAGGACGTCGTATCCGTGCTCGCGGGCGGTGGTGGCGACGGCGACGGCTATCTCCATCATCACGGGCAGATACATGTCGGTGCGCAGCGGCATCATCAGCGCGACGACGTTCGACCGACTGCTGGCGAGGGCACGGGCACCGGCGTTGGGGTGATAGCCGAGCTCCTTGATGCTGGCCTCGACGCGGCTGCGGGTCTCGGAGGAGATGGACCGCTTCCCGCTGAGCACGTAACTCACCGTGCTCGGCGAGACGCCGGCCCGGCGGGCGACTTCCGCGATCGTGACCATACGCCCCCGCCCTCCAGGAAGCGATTCGATGATGCGCTTCCATTTCCGATGATCCTTGCGGGTCGCCAGTCTATGTACTGGGCAGATGAACGTCTAGGGTGCGTCGAAGCGCTTCGACCGGCGGTGCTGAGCGGGAAGTTGGGCCCTGCACAGCGTACGCGCCCGTCCGGCCGGCCGAACAGCGCGATCGCGTCGGCCCGCTCGTCCTCGGCCTGGGCATCGCGGCCGCCCTCATCATCGCCGGACTCAGGAGCCGGGGCCGGGAAGACGAATCCGGCGGCGGATCCCGGGCGTGAGTGGGCGTGGCGTCGCGGGCACCCGCGGGGTAGCACGTAGGGAGGAAACCATGCAGATCCAGATCTCGCCGGAGCCGGACCCGGTGCCATCGCCGGACCCGGTGCCGTCACCGAACCCGCCGCCCGTACCCGGCCCACCACCCGTACCCGGCCCACCGCCCGTACCACCGGGCCCGGCTCCCGACCCAGTGCCGAAGCCGCCGGGCCCCGACCCCGTACCCGACCCAGACCCCGGCCCCAAGCCGCGCTCTGGGTAACCCCCCACCCACCCGCCCGCCTCTGCCGCTCAATGCAGCCGGCAGGCGGGCGGGGCCCACGCGCACCGGCACGGACTGCTGAGCACGGATCAGCCCGTCTGGGACACCGGCTCCGTCGAGGGCTTCGGCTCCGGCGTCGCAGACTTGCGTACCGGGATGGCGATCGCGACCGCCGACGCCACCACGCCCATCGCGCAGCCGATCAGCATCGCGACCCGGAAGCCCGACTCCGACGGCAGCGCATGGCCGCCCAGCGACGTGGTCATGTTGGCGAGGACGACGCCGATCACCGCTGCCGAGACCGAGGTGCCGATGGAGCGCATCAGGGTGTTGAAGCTGTTGGCGGAGGCGGTCTCGGACTGCGGCACCGCGCCCATGATGAGCGCGGGCATCGCCCCGTACGCGAGGCCGACCCCCGTACTGCACAGAATCGTGACGACCAGCAGCCCGAGCGTCGAGCCCATCAGCGGCAGCGACGACGCGTAGCCGGCCGCGATCACCAGGCTGCCGACCGCCAGCGTGACCTTCGGCCCGCGCGCCGCCGAGAGCTTCGCGCCGAGCGGCGACAGCGCCATCATCATCAGCCCGCCGGGCGCCATCCACAGCCCCGCCGCGAGCATCGACTGGCCGAGCCCATAGCCGGTCGCCTCCGGCAGCTGCAGCAGCTGCGGCACCACCAGCGACTGGGCGTACATCGCGAAACCCACCAGGATCGAGGCCGCATTGGTCATCAGGACCGTCGGCCCCGCGGTCACCCGCAGATCCACGAGCGGGTCCTGAATACGCAGCTCCCACCACCCCCACAGCGGCAGAATCACCACAGCGGCGCCGAAGAGCCCGAGCGTCGTCCCGCTCCCCCAGCCCCAGTCCGCGCCCTTGGAGACCGCGAGCAGCAGGCAGATCAGCGCGCCGCCCAGGCCCAGCGCGCCAAGTCCGTCGAAGCGCGCCGACGCCGCCCCGACCGCGCCCGCCGGCACCACGGTCCGCACCAGCGCGGCAACCACCACGCTCAGACCCGCGACCACCCAGAACAACGTGCGCCAGCTGGCATTCTCGGCGATGCCCGCGGAGAACGGCAGCCCGAGCGCGCCGCCCACGCCCATCGACGCGCTCATCACGGCGATCGCGGAGCCGAGCCGCTCAGCAGGGACCACGTCCCGCATCAGGCTGACGCCGAGCGGTACGACGCCCATGCCCATGCCCTGGAGCGCGCGCCCGGCGACCATCGGCGCGAGCGACGACGACAGAGCGCAGACGACCGAGCCGGCTATGAGCGGGACGATCGACAGCAGCAGGATGCGCCGCTTGCCGTACATGTCGCCGAGCCGGCCGGCCACGGGCGTGGAGACCGCGGCGGAGAGCAGCGTGGCGGTGACCACCCAGGAGGCGTTGGACGCGGAGGTGTCCAGCATCCGCGGGAGCTCGCCGATCAGGGGGACCACGAGGGTCTGGGTAAGCGCGGCGAGGATGCCCGCGAGGGCGAGCACTCCCACGATGGTGCCGGGGCGGCGGGTTGCATTCATGGATGTGCATCGTACACCTACTGTGCATTATGCACATCCGCTGCATCGTGGAGCGCTCCAGGTGCTATATCTGGCCTTATGGAGAGGTCGACCCGGCAGATCGAGTTCGAGACGATGCTGCTCATGCGGCACGGGGTGCTGGCACAGCCGCGCGCGAAGAGCGCCGGCGGCGAGCGGCTGGACCGCAGCGCGTACGTCCTCCTCAGCCGGCTCCAGCTGGACGGGCCGATGTCGATCGGCCAGCTCCGCGAGGCCTTCGGCCTGGACGCCTCCACCCTCAACCGGCAGACGGCGGGCATGCTGCGCGCCGGGCTGGTCGAGCGGATCCCGGACCCGGACGGGGGGATCGCGCGGAAGTTCCGGGTCACCGAGGAGGGTGAGCGGCGGCTGGCCGCGGATCGTACGGCGAATGTCGCCGGCCTCGGGAAGGTGCTGAAGGGGTGGTCGGCCGAGGAGGCCGCCCAGTTCGCGGCGATGCTGCACCGCTTCAACGAGGACATCGAGCGGCTTGAGGGCCGCCCTTGGCCGCGGCCCTGACAGCTATGGCAGTAGGCCGCGCGAACGGTCGTCCCCGCGGCCAGGAAACCAGCTCCGTAGCGGCCGTCGGCGTTAGAGCCGCCCCGGGCTGGCTACTCGTCGGCCGTACGGAAAGGAGGCGGCGCTTCTCATGGATACCTCAACCGCTGAGGCCGACCGCCAGACGCTGGTCCGCTTCATCGAGGAAGCCTTCGTCTGCGCCCAGGCGTGCGAGCGGTGCGCGGCCGCGTGCCTGCCCGCGATCGGCCCGGACGAGCCGGAGCAGTGGAGCCGCGTCGACGTCAGGTGCGCGGAGATCTGCGAGCGCACCGCGCGCATGCTCAGCCGGCATCCCGGCTTTGCCGCGCCTGAGCTGTACGCCCAGGTGGAAATGTGCGCCAACGCCTGCGCCGAGCAGGTGGACCGGCTGGCGCCGTACGTCGGCTCGGAGGGACGCGCCACGCTGCAGGCCAACGCCTGCGCGGAGTGCGAAAAGCACTGCCGCGACCTGCTCGGCTCGCTGGCCTGACCGGCTGGCCCCGCGGACCGCAATCGCCCGCCCGCTGCCGGCTGCAAGGACAACGGGCGGGCGAGCGGCAGCGGCTTGACTAGCCGATGTTGACGTCGATGCAGGCGTAGAAGGCGTTGGACGTGTCGGCGATGTTCCAGATGGCGAGGATCTTCTGCTTGCCAGAGAAGCCGCCGAGGCTGACGGTGTGCGTCGTGGTCTCGCCCGGCTGGGCGTTGTTGCCGTCGATGTCCGCGACCTTGGTGCCGCCGACGTAGTACTCCCAGTTGGTGGTGGCGTGCCGCGCGGTGTTCTTCCAGGTGAACTCCTGCGAGTTCCCGACGTTCGTCACCGCCCAGCCCTTGGAGTCGTCATCGAGCTCGGCGAAGCGCGAGTTGCCGCCGCTACAGCTCTTCAGGCCCTTCGGTCCCTCGACACTCTGCGGCTCGTACTTGATGTCCCCGCAGGGGACCGTGCCGGCCGCGCACTGCGCCTGCCGGCTGGGCGGGGAGGAGACGTAGCCGTGCGCGCTCGCCTGGGACGAGGGAAGGGCCAGTACGAGAAGCGGTGCTATGCCGGCACCGATGACGGCCGCACGCTTCTTCCTGCTGATCCGCATGCCTGCTCCTTGGAGGTGGGGGGTCCAGACATTGGTCTAGACTTACACCTCTTGTCAGAACACCGTCAAGGATTGGTGCAGACCTTTGTTCAGAGGAACCGCCGCCGTCACTTGGCGTTCCGGCGGCGCAGCGCCACGTACGCCAGGCCGATGGCCAGCACCGTGGCGGTGAGGCCGAGGGGTACCGGCTGGCGGCGGCCCGCCTCGGCCGCGCGGCCCGCGGCGGTGCGCACCTGCTCGGGCGTCTTGTCGCGCGCCACGTCCTTCAGCTCGGCGGCCTTCTCCTGCGCGCGGTGCTTCACATCGGCCTTCGCGGCCAGTTCCTCGACGGTGTCGCCGAGGCGCTCACGCGCGGTCGACACCTGCTCGCGCAGCTTGTCGTGCGTGCTGTGGGTGCTGGTCATGGGGTCCTGCCCTCTTCCTTGCGTACGAGGCCGGCCGGCTCCGGTGTAGAGCCGGGCGGTGCGGGGGCGCGGCGGGCTGGTCAGCTCGCGCCGCAGCTCGTCCCGGACCACCGGATACGTGCCTTTCTCAGTCACGGCGGCCGAGTACCCGGGCGGGCAGGCAGGTAACGCATCCGCATGAATGACCCGGACTACGGGTATGCATGAGTCATGCATACGAACCAGCGAACCGCGAATCTCCTCGGTGCCACCGCGCTCGCGGTGACGGACGAGCTGGTCAGCGGCCCGGTGGCCGCCTCGGCCGCGAGCCCGAGCGGCGCGGCCGCGCTCATCGCGCTGCATGCCGACCCCGGCGTCAGCGTCACCGAGCTCGGCCGCCGCGTCGGGCTCACCCAGTCCGCCGCCGTACGCATGGTCGACGCGCTGGAGCGCTCGGCCATGGTGGAGCGCCGTCGCACCGCCAACAAGTTCACCTGGATCTACCCGACGGAGAAGGGCCGCAGCGCCGCCGAGGTCCTGCTCCACGGCCGCCAGGCGCGCCTCACCGCCGCGCTCGCCGGCCTCGGCGAGGACGAGGCCCGTACGCTCGGCGCCCTCCTGGAAAAGGTCCTCGACGGCCTGTACGCGACCTCCCGCGCAGGCCCCGACCCGGACGCCGCCCACCACCGCATCTGCCGCCTCTGCGACCGCACGGCGTGCACCCGCGACGCACACTGCCCGGTCGGCGAGGCGGAGAAGGCGGCGCGCGGCGCGAGTGCGTGAGCCATGGGTACGGCACCCGTGGGCGAGGCGCTGGCGCTGGTCTCGGCGCTGTGCTTCGGCGCGACGCACTTCCTGAGCGGGCTGGTGGCGCGGCGCCGTCACGGTGTGACGGTGGCGTTGTACGCGCAGTGCGCGGGGTTGGTGGTCGCGTGCGTGGCGCCGCTTTCCGGGGCGCCGAGTCCCCCTCCCCCGCCGCGCTCGGGTGGGGGGCGGTGTCGGGGGTCGGCACCGGTGCCGGGGTGGCGCTGCTGTACGTGGCGATGAACTCCGGCGCGATGAGCGTGGTGGTGCCGGTCAGCGACGTGATCGCGATGGGCTTGCCGGTGGTGGTGGGGCTCGCGCTACTGGGCGATCGCGCGTCGCCGGCGGCGCTGGTGGGGATCGCCGTTGCGCTGCCGTCGATCTGGCTGGTGTCGCGTGGCGGGGACGGTGGAGAGGACGGGGGTGCGCGCGGGGACGGCGGTTCGGGCGGGGGCACGCGCGGCGGCGGGCCCGGGGCGCGCCGCCGCGGGCCGGGCGGCCGCATCGGGGGTACGGGCGGGTCCGCGGGGGTGCGGGCGGCGCTGGCCGCGGGTGTGGGGTTCGCCCTGCACTTCCTGGCGCTGGCCCGGATCCCGGAGGGGGCGGGGCTGTGGCCGATCGCGGTCAGCCGGGCCGTGTCGATCGTGGTGATCGCCGTACCGGCCGTGGCCGCGGGGCTGCCGCTGCGGCTTCCCGCCCGGGCCCTGCTCGTGGTGACCGTCGCGGGTGCGCTCGGCACCGCCGCCACGACGCTGTACTGGCTGGCCACGACCCTCCAGCCGGCCGCACTCGCCGTGGTCCTGGCGGCGCTCTATCCGGCGGTTCCGGTGCTGCTCGCGCTGGCGTTCCTCGGCGAGCGCTGCGGCCGGCGGCAGACGCTGGGGCTGGTGGGCGCGGGCTGCGCGATCGCGCTGATCGCGCTGGGTTGAGCGAGCGAGGGGCTACGAACGCGAGGGCTTGCGCGCTGAGGTTCCGCGCGCGGCTGCGGCGAAGTCCCGCGGAAGCGCGGGCGGGTGGCTTCGGGTGCGGGGTCCCTGAAGCCCCGCACCCGAAGCCCTCCCCCCTACCTTCCCCCCGAGTGGCCGCTCGACCAACGCCCGCGAGTGCCCGCGCCCCCGCCCGCCTAAACCACACCGGTACGGCCCGGTCAAACCACACCGGTACGGCCCGTGTCGGCCCCCCGGCGCCCGGGTACCCGCGCGCCTCATGAAGCTCGGATTCCTCGACCCACTGCTGCACACCCCCGGCCCCTGGGCCTCGGTGTACTTCGGCACCACCCGTACCACCGAAGACGCGGCCGCCCGGCAAGCACTCCACGCCCGCGCCGCCTGCGAGCGCCTCACGGCGCAGGGCGCGGACAATGCCACCTGCCAGGCGCTCTACGCCGAACTCACCACCCCCACCCCGCAACTCCCCGGCCGCGCCCTCTTCGCGGCGGACGGCGCGGTGCGGCTCGACGTGCCACTCGCCACCCCGCCCGCGCAGCCGGAGAGCTGCTGGACGTGGCTGCCGCACACCGGACCGCTGCTGGACTACGCCGGGCCCGACCCGTCCTGCCTGGTCGCCTATGTGGACCACACCGGCGCCGGGCTGGAGCTGTACGACGCCCAGGGCCGGCGCACCGCGGGCGAGGTCAGGGGCGAGGACCGGCCGGTGCAGCGCACGGCGTCGTCCGTCCGGCCGGAGCGGCGCTCGCAGCTCGCCGTAGAGAACACCTGGGAGGAGAACGCCGCCCGCACCGCCGAGTCCGTGGCCGCCAAGGCCGCGGAGACCGGAGCGGAGTTCGTGGTGCTGGCGGGTGACCCGCGCGAGCGCCGTGCCGTACGCGACAGGCTGCCGCGGCGGCTGCGCGCGGCCGCCGTCGAGACCAGCCGTGCCGCCCGGGCGGCGGGCGCGGAAGCCGGGCGCCGGATGCCGCACGCGGAGCTGGACGAGTTGCGCGCCGAGCAGGCCCACGCCCGCGCCGAGGAGGCCCTGCAGCGCTTCCGCGCCGGGCGCGTCCCGACCGGGGGCCGGATCGACGCCGCCGAAGGCGTCCCGGCGCTGATCGACGCCGCCCGCGAACACCGCATCGAGGCCCTTCTGGTCCGCTCCGGCGGCTCCGACCTGCACCGCGACGTCTGGGTCGGCCCCGCCCCTGACCAGCTCGCGTTGCGCCGCACGGATGCCCAATACCTCGGCGAACCCCGCCCCTCGACCGCCCGCGCCGACGACGCCCTCATCCGCTCCGCCACCGCCACCGGCGCCGACGTGATCCCGCTCCCCGAGCCGGACGGCCGCGGCGCCGCCCCGGTCGGCGGCCTGGGCGCGCTGCTGCGCTGGCCGTACAAGGGCGGGCTGCCGGGGGGCGGCCGGCCGCGGGAGGTCTAGTCCCCACGGGGGATGGGCGGGGGGGGGCTGAGCCGGCGGCGCGGGCGACAGCCGGGGCTTCGGCGGCGGCCGAGCACCGCCACCAGCCCGTCCGGCGCTTGAGGACGAGCGCCGCCAGGCGCGATCTGCCCGGAGCGGGTCAGCTTGGCGGCAGGGGGCGGTACGCCGTCAGGGCCTCATTCACCTTGCGTAGCGTCAGCTCTCCCGGCGCAGCCGTCACCTCCCCGTCGTACGCGACCGGGGCATCCCCCGGAACCCCGGAAATCCGGAGCCGGCGCAGCCGCGCGGCCGCGTGCAGCGGCGACCCGCGCAGCGGGCCCGTGAGCGCGGCGCCCAGCAGCCGGGCCCGGGGCAGCCGGCCCGCGGGGACGACTCGGACGTCGAGCAACCCGTCCGCCAGGTCGAAGCGCCGCACGGGCATCGCGCCGAGGCCGCGATAGGTGCAGTTCCCGGCGAACAGGACCCACAACGCCCGTCGCTTCCCGCCGAGTTCCACCTCGACCGGCCGTGCCGCGCGCAGCACCTCCAGCGCGGCGAGCACCCCGGCGGGCCACGCGCCGATCCGCCGGGACCAGCGCTCGCGGACGCGGACCAGGTCCGGATACGAGCCGAGGCTGAAGGTGTTCACGAACACCTCGTCGCCGAAGCGGCCGACGTCGACTCCTACGGCTTCGCCGCGATGCACCGCCATGGCGGTGTCGCGGATGGTCTCCAGACCCAGGTCGTACGCGAAGTGGTTCCGGGTGCCGCCCGGAAAGACGGCCAGCGGCACGCTGTGCCGGAGGGCGGCACGGGCGGCGGCGTTGATGGTGCCGTCGCCGCCGTAGGCGCCCAGAGCGCCGCCGATGCGCGCGGCTTGCGCTGCGGCTTCGTCGAGCAGATCCGCGAGGTCCGGCACTGGTTCATCGCGCCTGACGGCGCTCGTCCTCAAGCGCCGGACGGGCTTGATATTCGCGTCCGGCAGCGCCGATGCCGGCCGCCGGACGAGCTTGATATTCGCCTCCGGCAGCGCCGCTGCCAGCTGTTGCGCCGGGTCCGGGGCGTGCGTGTTGCCGCCCCCGGCTGCGCCGTTCACCACCACCACCAATCCGCGGCCCTCCCGCAGCACCGGCGCATCCGCCCGCGGCCGCGCCGGTGGGGCCAGCTGGGCGCGCGTGGGGACCAGCCCCCTTACCGCATACGCCGCTCCCGCGCCGAGCGCCATCCCCGCCAGCACATCGCTCGGGTAATGCCCGCCCGTATAGACCCGCGAGAACGCCACCGACCCCGCCACCGGCGCGACCACCGCACCCCACCGCCGCGACTCCAGCGCCGCGCCGACGGCGAAGGCCGCCGCCGACGCCGCGTGCCCGGACGGGAATGACGTCGTGAACGGCTGCCGGTGCAGCTGCCGCACTACGGGGACCGCGTCGAGGAGCGGGCGGTGCCGGCGCACCGAGCGCTTCGCGACCGTGTTGACGGTCGCCGACGCCGCCGCCAGCGACGCCGCCCCGCGCAGGGCCGCGCGGCGCGCCGGGCGGCCGCCCGCGGCGGCCATCGTGGTCGCCAGGGCGAACCAGAGCACGCCGTGGTTGGCGCTCCTGCTGAGCTTGGGCAGGACGCGTTCGGCGCCCGGCCAGTGCTGCCGGGCGACGCGGTGGAACAGTTCCAGGTCCCACGCCGCGAAGGCGCCGGCGAGGCCGGGCCGGCCCTTGCCTGCCCGGTCGCCGCCTGAAGTCGCCGGAGTGGTCAAGGCGTCAGCACGCCCGGGCTATCCGGCGCGACGGGCCCGGCCCGCCGTGCCCGGCCCGCTGTCCGGTGTCGCGCGGCTGATGTCCGCGAGGGCGGAGGCGGGGTCGCGTTCGACCGCCAGGTCGCCGATGGAGACCATGCCGATGGCGGTGCCGTCCTCGGTCACCGGCAGCCGCCGGATCGCGTGCGTACGCATCAGGTCCACCGCCAGGTCGACCGGGTCACCGGGGGCGACGCACACCGGCTCCGGCGTGCAGATCGCCTGGCAGCTGACCGTCAGCGGGTCGACGCCGTCGGCGACGGCCCGCAGCGCGATATCCCGGTCGGTGACGACGCCGAGCAGCGTTTCGTCCCGCATCACGAGGACGTCGCCGATGTCCTGCGCCCGCATCAGCTGGGCGGCCTCCACCAGTGACGCGTCGGGCCGCACCGCGGTCACGGCCGGCGTCATCACTTCCCTCACCATCTGTGCCATGACTGCTCACTCTTCCGAACGAACCTACTGGGCTCGTGCCGCAGTACCCGGTCTCCGGCGGGCTATTCACCCGCTTCGCCCGCCGCCGGCATCGGCACCGGAATTCGGGCCGGTGGCTGGAATGTGCACCTCCGCGGTCGGGCCGGGGACCGGTGTCACGCCCCGCCGTGAGCCCGCTTCAAGCGGCCGCGGCCACCACCGGCTCCGGCTCTATCAGCACCAGCGCGATGTCATCGCTGTCGCGGCCGCGGGCGGTGTGCCGCCCCAGCGCGGAGAGGACGGTGTCGAGGGCGTCGTCGAGGTCCGGCAGGGCGCAGGCGGGCGCGACGGACTGCAGGTCGAGCATGGTGCCGCGGCGGTCGCGGGCCTCGGTGAGGCCGTCCGTGTAGAACAGCACCCGGTCGCCGGGGGCGAGCTTGACCTGCTGGACGCAGGGTGTGGGGTCGAGGCCGAAGGGCGTCGCCGGCTCGTCGGGCGTCAGTAAGGCGGGCGGACCGCCGGCCGGGAGGTGCAGCGGAGGCGGGTGGCCGCAGTTGGCGAGCTTGAGCCGGCCCGGAGCGAACTCGGCGAGGACCGCGGTGACGAAGTCCTCCGAGGCCAGGTTCCCGGCCATCCGCTGCTCCATCTCCGCTACCACGCCGGTCAGTTCGCGGTGGCCATGGGCGCAGTCGCGAAAGCAGTCGATGGCGGCGGCGGACTGCGCGGCGGCCGCCATCCCCTTTCCGCGTACGTCCCCGATCAGCAGTCGCAGCCCCGCGCCGGTGTCGGCGAAGGCGTACAGGTCACCGCCGATGACGTCGTGTGCGCCGGCCGGACGGTAGCGGGTGGAGATGGCGGCGCCCGCGAGCTGGAAGGTGCCCGGGCGCAGTATCGCCCGCTGGGCGACGCCGACCGCGGCGGCCAGGCGGCGTTCCCTGGCGGCTATGCGGCCCGAGGCCCAGATCGCGTAGCCGACGGCGGCAACCAGCACCACCGGGTACGGGAGCAGCAGCCACACATATGCCGTGACTGTGCCCATCGCGTCCCCTTCATCCGCGGGCCGCCCCGACCGCGGTTACTGTCCGTATATGATCGTAAGTGATCGTCACTTGGCTGCACTTGCCCCATACGCTGGCCTACCCATCCCTGGCCAGGGGGAACCCGTCCTAGCCGATACATGTCAGCCTTGGCCGATAACCATCGCTCGCACCCAGATAACTACCCTGCGTGACCGGCGAGTTGGGTGTGTCGACGCAGTCCGGCACGAACCTGCCTGCGGCCCGGCGGCCGCACCGGCCAGGCCCCCGTTTAGCGCCGCCGCTGCCGGGCAGGCGCTTTACGTGCTTCGGACTGCAGGCACGCTCGCGGAGGCCGCGAGTGCTGTCGGCCGTCCTGGCCGGGTGCCAAGGCCTCCGTGGTGACGACTGTCCCACCGACGAGGGAGGCCACACATGCCCCCGACGACGGCGATACGCAAGCACAACCGCAAACGCCATCCGCATGATGACGCCCCCGACACCCGGGGAGCCTTCGAGCGGGTGTCGAAACTGCCGCCGGGACCCGAGCGCGACCAGCTCCGCCAGGAGATCGTCTGCGCCTGGATGCCGATGGCGGCCCGCCTCGCCCGGCAGTTCCGCGGGCGCGGCGAGAACCTCGAGGATCTCGAACAGGTCGCGCATCTCGGTCTGGTCAAGGCCGTCCTGCGGTACGACCCGGAGTACGGCACCGCCTTCGAGAGTTACGCGGTGCCGACGATCCTCGGCGAGATCAAGCGCCACTTCCGCGACCACATGTGGGGCCTGCACGTGCCCCGCCGGGTGCAGGAGCTGCGCAACCGCGTCCGCGCCGCGGACCACGAGGTGAACCACTCGCTCGACAACCGGCGCGCCGGCGTGGACGAGCTCGCCGAGCGCACCAACCTGACGCCGGCGGAGGTCCGTACCGGCATGGAGGCCATCGACAGCTACGCCATGCTGTCCCTGGACGCCGCCATGGCCGGCGACTCCGACGACGGCTACTCGCTCATCGACACTCTCGGCGGCCGCGAGCAGGGCTACGAGCTCGCGCTGGCGCGGGAGGCGGTCCGCGACGGGCTGCGGGAGCTGCCCGAGCGGGAGAAGCACATACTGTACCTGCGCTTCTTCCGCGATCTGACCCAGCGCCGGATCGCCGATGAGCTGGGCATCTCGCAGATGCACGTCTCCCGCCTGCTCAACCGCACCTGCAGCAGGCTGCGCGAGCGGGCCGAGACCGGCCGTGCCGCAGCCGCCTGAGCCGGCCGGCGGCCACCGGGTGAGCAGCACCGGACACCACCGCAACGAGACACAGCTGGAGCGCGACGACCGTAATTTCCAGGAGCTGCTGCAGGAGTTACGGGTGACCCAGACCGGGGTGCAGATCCTGTTCGCGTTCCTGCTGTCGCTCGCCTTCATGCCGCGGTTCCCGAGTCTGGATTCGGTGCAGCGCGGGGTGTACGTCACCACGCTGCTGCTGGCGGCGGTCGCGGCGGTGCTCTTCACCGCCCCGGCCGCGCTGCACCGGACGCTGTTCCGGCGGGGCGCGAAGCGGCTCGTGGTGGACGTCTCGGCGCGGCTGGCGGCGGCCGGGCTCGTGGTGCTGATGCTCGCCTTCGGCGGGGCGCTGCTGCTGGTCGTGGACGTGGTGCTGGGCCGGGCCGCGGGCATCGCGGCGTGCTCGGGCGCGGTGGCGCTGTGCGCCGCGCTGTGGGGCGCGATGCCGCAGGTGCTGCGGCGGCGCCATGGCAGAGTGAGCGCATGGCCATCGAAGTACGACCGGCTACGGTCTTCGAGGACGTCCGCGCGGTGATCGGCCCGAAGAAGCCGACCTCCAACGTCTGCTTCTGCCTCAGCTACCGGATCCCGTCCAAGCTCAACAACGAGCTCCGCGGCCAGGCCCGCGCCGACTACGTCGCCGGCCTGGTCCGCGAAGACCCGCCCCCCGGCGTGCTGGCCTACGACGGCGACGAGCCGGTCGGCTGGGCCGCGGTGGCGCCGCGCGAGTCCACCACCTTCGCCCGTAACCGAAAGATCCCGCACGTCGACGACCTGCCGGTCTGGTCGCTGTGGTGCATCCGCGTCCGCCCCGGCCACCGCAAACAAGGCATCTCACACGCGCTCATCGAGGGCGCGGTCGCGTTCGCGCGGGAGCGGGGTGCGCCGGCGGTGGAGGCGTATCCGCTGGACAACGGCGGTGCCAGGGTCGACCTGACGATGGCCTACGCCGGGCTGCGCAAGAACTTCGAGCGCGCGGGCTTCGTCCACGCCGCCGATACGACGTCGGTGCTGGCCGGTCATCCGCGCGTTCTGCTGCGCCGCACGCTGCGCTGATCCCGTCCGTGCCCGGCCCGGATGCTGCTGCTGCGGGGATCTTCGGATGGGTGCTGTGACGTCAGCAGGTGGCCTGATACCCCGCGCTACGGACCGCGCGCACTGCGCTTTTGCCGTCCCCGCCCTTGCTCGCCACCTCCGCCTGCGCCTGCCACGCATGCGCACACGACGCGCGGAGCTCCGCCTGCCCGGCCGGCGCGGTCCACGCCGCCTCGCGGATGCGGGTCAGGCGGTTGGCGGAGCCGTCGGGGTTCAGGGCGGGCGGAGTTGCGCTGCGGGGTGGCGCCGGTACGGGCGTGAGGACGCACGCGTCCAGGGTGGCGGCGGGCCGCTTCACGCCCGGGTCCTGGCGTACGGCACACCAGGCGCACAGCCCGAGCAGCCGCCCGTCGCTGAAGCGGGCCCGCACCTGCACGTCGATCATCGCCCCGCCTGGGACGGATGGCACCGCCGGGGTCGAGGTGTCGACGGTCTTCCACACGTCGCTGTCGCGGCAGGCCGGCGGCGGCACGGCCCGCACCGGCCCGGCCGCATGCGGCCGGCCGGCCTCGCCCTGCCCCTCCCCCAGCGACCCGACGAACCCACCACCGGCGAAGCCGACGATGAGCGTCATGGCGATCGGGCCGCCGAAGCGACAGATCCTCGACCACAGCCGGTGCGGCAACGCATCACGCCGACCGCCGATGCGTGTGCTCCGCTGTCGCGGCGCCCGCGTGCTTTCGAGCACGTCATCGCAGCCGAAATCCCCCATGCGCCCTCCCGAGTTCCCCCGCAGTCCTGCGGGAAAGGCCAGGCTGCTTTCCTACCACCGCACGGGCAGGTGTCCGACTGATTGCATATTTCAGCAATTCACCGCCTGGGCGAAGCCGGGTGGGTTTCAGGGGCCGCTGCCGGGCTACCGGGAGTGGGACCGCTACCGGCCGGATTCTTACGGAGGGAAGCACCCCATGACCCAGACCCCGGAGACGGGTCACATCACGGGCACGAAGGACAAGGACTACAACCTCGTCTGGTACGTCGAGGCCTGTCTGAGCAATGCGCTGCGGCTGGAGACCTACGTCAAAGACGCGGAGCGCGACGGCGACACCGAGGCCGCCGAGCTCTTCACCAAGGCGCAGGCCGACAGCCGCAAGGGCGCGGAGCTGGGCAAGCAGCTGCTCCTCACCCGCCTCGGCAAGGCCTGATCGCCACCAACCGCCCATCACGCCGCCGCCCCACCCCCGGGGCGGCGGCGTCGGAACGGGGAGAGAACGGGGCGTGGAGCGGCCCGCCGGGTGAACCGGGTCAGTCCAGCCGGTATTCGGCGCTCACCGTCACATCCGAGGTGATCTCGCCTTCCGGGACCTCGAGCTTTGACGCGTCTGCGGCCTCCGGGGCCGCCACGCCGATCGACTGCGGGGAACCGCCGCCGCCCTCCTTCAGACTGACCAGCGGGCCGAGTTCGTTGCCGCTCAGGGCGGCGTACTGCTCGGCCTTCGCCTGGGCGGTGCGGTAGGCGTCCTCGCGGGCCTCCGCCTCGATCTGGTCGTGGTCGGCTGCGTCGAAGCTGACGCTGTTCACGCGGGCCGCGTCGCCGGCGGCGTCGGTCGCGGCCTGCACGACCTCGCCGGTGGTGTCGATGTCGCGGACCCGGACGGTGAACGTCTGCCCGGCTTCGTACCCGATGACCTTCGAGTCGCCGCTCTTTTCGTCGTACACGGCCCGCAGCGAAAGCCCCTGCGACTGCACGTCCTTCTTCGCCACGCCCTCGTCGCGTACGGCCGCCAGCAGCTCGCTCGAAGCCTTGGCCATCGCCTCCTCGGCCTGCTTCGCGGTGTCCCCGCGCGACTCCACGCCGATGCTCAGGATGGCGAGGTCGGGCTTGGCGGTGGCGGTGCCGTTGCCGGTGACGGAGATGGTGGCGGGGTCGGGAGCCACGGCGGCGGCCGGGGTGGCGGCGGTGAGGGCGGTAGCCGCCACGAGAGCGGCGGCGGCGGTGATTCCACGGACTCGAAGGAGCATGCGGTCATCGCAGCACGCCCCCGCCAGGTCACCCGCCTGCCACTCCGCACCCCACCCGGCCACTCCCCCGCCTGGCGGCGGCCTTTCCCGCCCCCCACGTGGCGGCTGCCCTCTCCCCTACGCCGGTTCCGGCTCCGGCGGCACCGGCGCCGGCTCCGGCGGCACCGGAGGCCGGCTCGGGTCAGGGCCCGGCGCGGGCTCAGGCACCGGCTTCGGTACGGGCGGGCCCGGCGCCGGGTCCGGGTGGCCGGGGCCGGGGACCGGTGGGGTGGGTTCCGGGGGTACGGGGATGGGGGGCTCGGTCACGGTGCCTCCTCCTGTGGAGCGGGGTCGGTGGTCTCGAAGTCGAGGCTGTCATCGCGGGCGTCCACCCGCACCCGCGCGCCCGCCCTGATGGAGCCTTCCAGGAGGAGCCGGGACAGCGGATTGCCGACCTCGCGCTGGATGGTGCGGCGCAGCGGGCGAGCGCCGTATTCCGGCTGGTAGCCGCGGGCCGCGAGCCAGTCGATCGCGGCGGGGGTGAACTCGACCGTCACGTCCTGGGCGTGGAGGCGGCGGCGGGGGTCTTCCAGGAGGAGGTCGGTGATGCGGCGGAGCTGCTCCTGGGTGAGCTGGCGGAAGACGACGATCTCGTCGATGCGGTTGAGGAATTCGGGGCGGAAGTGGTCGCGCAGCGGCCGCAGGATGCGCTCGCGGCGGGCCGCCTCGTCGGCCTCCGTATCGGACGGGCCGAAGCCCAGCGCGCTGCGCCCGGTGACCGCCTCGGAGCCGAGGTTGCTGGTCATCACGACGACGGCGTTCGTGAAGTCGACCGTACGGCCCTGGGCGTCGGTCAGCCGGCCGTCGTCCAGGACCTGGAGCAGGATGTTGAAGACGTCCGGGTGCGCCTTCTCCACCTCATCGAGGAGCAGGAGGCTGTACGGGTGCCGGCGCACCGCCTCGGTGAGCTGCCCGGCCTCCTCGTGCCCGACGTAGCCCGGCGGCGCCCCGACCAGGCGGCTGACGGTGTGCCGCTCCTGGTACTCGCTCATGTCGAGGCGCACCATCCGCTCCTCCGCCCCGAACAGCGCCTCCGCGAGCGCCCGCCCCAGCTCGGTCTTGCCGACGCCGGTCGGCCCGAGGAAGAGGAAGCTGCCGATCGGCCGGTCGCCGCCGGCCAGGCCCGCGCGGGAGCGCAGCACGGCCTCGGCGACGGCGTCGACGGCCTCGTCCTGGCCGATCACCCGCTGGTGCAGATGCCCGGCGAGGCCGAGCAGCCGCTCCTTCTCCTCCTGGGTGAGGCTGGCGACGGGGATGCCGGTCTGCCGCGAGACGACCTCGGCGATGTCCTCGGTGGTGACGGTGGCGTGGCCGTCGCCGGGCTCGCGCTCCTGGGTGCGGCCGTCCTCGATGCGGGCGCGTACGTCCGCGATCCGGTCGCGCAGCTCGGTGGCGCGCTCGTACCGCTCGTCGGCCACCGCCTGGTCCTTGTCGCGGGTGAGCTGCTCCAGCTCGCGCTCCAGGGCCCGGACGTCGGTGCCGCGGGTGTGCGAGCGCAGCCGGACGCGCGCGCCTGCCTGGTCCATCAGGTCGATGGCTTTGTCGGGGAGGAAGCGATCGGTGAGGTAGCGGTCGGAGAGTTCGACGGCGGCGAGCAGCGCCTCGTCGGCGTAGCGGACCTGGTGGTGGGCCTCGTAGCGGTCGCGGAGGCCGCGGAGGATCTCGGCGGCGTCGGCGGGCGACGGCTCGGGGACGAGGATGGGCTGGAAGCGGCGGGCGAGGGCGGCGTCGCGCTCGATGTGCCGGCGGTGTTCGTCGACCGTGGTGGCGCCGATGACGTGCAGTTCGCCGCGGGCGAGGGCGGGCTTGAGCATGTTGGACGCGTCCATCGAGCCGCCGTCGGAGCCGCCGCCCGCGCCGACGACCGTGTGCAGCTCGTCCAGGAAGACGACGAGTTCACCGGTGTGCTCGCGGATCTCGGTGATGATGGTGTTCAGCCGCTCCTCGAAGTCGCCGCGATAGCGGGTGCCGGCGACCACGCCCGCCAGGTCGAGGGCGATGACGCGGCGGCCGAGGAGGATGTCCGGTACGTCGCCGCCCTCGATCCGCTGGGCGAGGCCCTCGACGATCGCGGTCTTGCCGACGCCGGCGTCGCCGATCAGCACGGGGTTGTTCTTGCCGCGGCGGGAGAGGATCTCGACGGCCTGCTCGATCTCGTCGCCGCGGCCGATGACCGGGTCGATGCGGCCTTCGCGGGCCAGGTCCGTAAGGTCGCTGGAGAACTTGTCGAGGATGGGGGTGCCGCGATCGCGCGGGGTGTCCGTGGCCGGCGGTGCGCCTGTGGCGCGCTGCGGCATGAAGGCTTCCGGCCGGTCGGCGGCGCCGTGCCGCGGCGGCCCGAAGTGGGCGGCAGCCAGAATGCGGCCCGCGGCCGAGTCGGGGTTGGCGGCCAGCGCCGCGAGTACGTGCTCGGGGCCGATGTACGTGTCGCCGGCGGCGCGGGCCAGCTCCGCGGAGTCCAGCAGCGCGCGCTTCACGGCCGGGGTGACGGAGAGCGCTCTGCGGCTGGGCGCCCGCGCTTCACCGGCGTCCTTGGCCCCCCTCCGTTCATCGATCTCGGCGGCGATCGCATCGGGATCGGCGCCGGCGTCCGTCAGCAGCGAGCGGGTCGGCTCCTGGGCGAGGGCGGCACGCAGCAGATGCTCGGTGTCGAGGTCGCCGAAGCCGCGGTTGGAGGCGTACGTGATGGCGCCGGACACCAGCTGCCGCGCCGGCTCGCTCATGAGCCGCGTGATGTCGACCTGCCGCGGCCCACGCGCGGCCGCCTGCCCACCGCCGCCGAGCAGTCGGGCCAGGAAGTCGCCGAAGGGGTCGGAGGAGCCAGAGGGGCCGAACGGATACGTCATGCCTGCCGGGTAGCCCGCCCGGAAGGCACTGAATCACCTCACTACAAGGCGCGATCACACCGCCCGGCACAGCACCGGCATAGCCCCGGTCCGGTTGGCCAGCAGATTGCCCATCACGAAGCTGCGGAAGCTGGGCTGGGCGAACTGGCGCAGGGCGTAGTACGGCAGCGGGCCCCTCAGGCGGGCGTGGTTGACGAAGGCGAAGTCGGCCTCGCCCGGCTCCAGCGGCTCCAGGACCGTGGAGTTGTCGACCCCGGCGTGGTCGATGAACCAGGTCGCAAGGTGGTCCCACAGCTCCAGCGCGATGGCCGGGTCCTCGGCGACGAAGTGGTTGAAGAGGAACAGACCCGGCAGCGACTTGTCGACGTCCGCGACCGCCTTCGCGCAGCGCGCCGGCGTCTCGCGCACGTCCGTGGCGGCCGAGCTGAGGATGTTCGACACCTCTTTGTACGGGCCGCTGTCCCGCACCGCGGGCAGGTCGCCCGGACTGCCCGCCTCCACCAGCACCGCGACGTCGAAGCGGGCCGGCTTCACGCCGGGCGCGGCCGCGAAGTCGCGCGGCGGGGGTGCGACGACGGTCCGGTAGACGGTCGCCCGCTGGACCGGGCCGAGGCGGCGCAGCTCCCGTACCGCCTCCTTGACGTGGGTCAGCACCCGCGGGCGCTCCTGGGACCTGGCCGGCACCGGGCGGCGGCCCGACGGCGGGGCGATGCTCGCGGTGAGGTAGAGGTAGCCGTACGGAGGCGGCGTGACCAGGGGTGCGGGGCGGTGTTTCGGGCCGGCGTTGACGATCTGCAGGTCCATGACGGGCCTCCTTGGCAGCCGTGGTTGTGCGGCGCGTACCCGCCGCGCGCGCGGGTACTCGGCCGGTGCCCGGAGATACGCCGTTTCCAGAAGGGAGCCACCGCCATGGAGCAGCAGGTCCGCTCCGTCATGACCAGCGTCCCCGTCGCCGTGGGCGCCCTGACCGCCGTGACCGAGGTCGCGCACCGGATGCGGGCGGAGGACATCGGTGCCGTGCTCGTCATGGACGGCGGGGAGTTGCGAGGGGTCGTCACCGACCGCGATCTCGTCGTCCGTGTCATCGCCGAGGGCATGGACCCCGGTGAGACGACGGTGATGTCCGCGTGCAGCGCGGATCTTGTCACCGTGGGTCCCGACGAGCCCGCCGCCCATGCCGTCCGGCTGATGCGCGAGCACGCGCTGCGCCGGCTGCCGGTGGTGCACGGCGGCGAGGTGGTCGGCATCGTCGCGCTGGGCGACCTGGCCGTGGGCCGGGACCCGGAGTCCGCGCTCGGCGCGATCAGCGCGGCCGCGCCCAACCGCTGAGGGAAGCGGAGCTGATGCCGGCGAGCAGTGCTGCCGGCGTCCCGTGCGTAGCGTGGGAGGCCCGGGACGCCGGCGGTAATTGGGGGAAGGGGTCAGGCGGCCTTGGTCACGCCGTCCTTGAAGCGGTCGAGGGCGGCGCCGAAGCCGTTGACCCAGAGCTGCTCGACGCGGGCGCGTTCGTTGGCGTCCGGCTGGGAGTTGGTGCAGGACGGGCCGGGGCCGCCGCCGGACATGAGCTCGCTGCAGGGGCCCTCGTAGTGGTCCGGGAGGCCGAGGACGTGGCCCGTTTCGTGGGTGGTGACGCGCGTCGAGTCGTACTCCTGGTTCTGCGCGTAGTCGAGGAAGATGTAGCCGCTGCCGTGGCCGTCCGTGGAGGCGTACGAGCCGCGCGGGTCGTTGCCCTCCCGGTAGCTGAAGTCACCGCCGGAGCCCGCCTGCAGCTGCACGTTCTGCACGGAGCTGTTCCATATCTGGGCGCTGCGGTCTATCTGCGCCTTGAAGGTGGGCGCGGCGGACGCGTCGTACGTGATGGTGACGGCCTGCGCGTCCGGGTGCGCGGCGCGCTTCTTCGCCACCTGCTTCCAGACGGCCTCGAAGAACGCCTTGTTGGCCTTGGCGTTCTCCTTGGACTTCTCGTACGTGATGTACGACGGGGTGGCGCCGGCGTCCGTGATGGGGGCCGCGGAGGCCGATACCGTACCTACCGCGGAGACGGCCAGGCCGAGGCCGAGGGCCGCCGCGAGGGCGGACTTGGTGACTCTCATGTGGACTCCTACTCGTGTGGGGCGAGCGGTCATCCGTGAGTGTGGAGGAAGCAGAGCCTGATGTGATGATGGCAACTGGCGATAACTCCGGGCTATCAGCATCGTGTTGACCGTTCTACGCTGCCCGCATGGAGCTTGAGGTGAGGCACCTCCGCGCCGTGTGCGCCATCGCCGACACCGGCAGCATGCACAAGGCGGCCCGCCAGCTCGGCATGAGCCAGCCGTCGCTGACCACCCAGCTCCGCCGCATCGAGGACAGCCTCGGCGGCCGCCTCTTCGCCCGCGAACGCACCGGCTGCCGCCCCACCCCGCTCGGCCGGGTGCTGCTCAGCCGGGCCCGGCCGCTGGTCGCCGAGATGCGGGAGCTGGTGGCGGAGGCACGCGCGGCGGCATGGCGCGAGAACGGCGGCGCGGAGCTGCGGATCGGCGCCACCGCCAGCCGCGCGATCGCCGGCTGGCTGCGGCGGCTGCGGCTGCGCCGCGCGCCCGCGCAGACCTCGCTGCAGATGGATGTGTCGGCGAGCGCGCTGCTGCGGCTGGTCCAGGACGGGCAGTTGGACGTGGCGTTCGTACACGAGGTGGAGGGCTGCCCGCTGCGGGTCCCGGACGGGCTGCGGTTCCGGGAGCTGCTGTCGCGGGAGCCGCAGTTCGTGGCCGTCGCGGCGGACCATCCGGCGGCGGTACGGCCCGCGGTGCGGCTCGCGGAGCTGGCGGGCGACACATGGATGGTGGACCCGACGGTGGAGGGCGAGCGGGAGGGGCTGCTGCGGGTGCTGCGCGCCGCCGGGCTACAGCCGCGCGTCCTGCACGGCGACTACCTCACGGCCTTCAACCTGGTCGCGACCGGCGAGGTGGTCACGGTCTGCCAGCCCAGCGCCCAGCCCCGCCCGAACGTGGCGATCCGCCCCCTCGAAGGCGACCCGCTGGGCGTCCGGCTGCTGCTGGCGGCGCGCTCGGAGGCGGAGCTGGACGAGGTGTACGCGGACCTGGAGGCGGCGTACTGGGAGGCGGCCCGCGAATCGTCCGTGTACTGGTCGCTGGCCGCGGGTGCCGCGGCGCTTCCGCAGGGACACTGAGCGGAAAGGCCCCTGAGCAGAGCCGGGGCCCGGCTTCGTACCGCAACCCGATCGTGAGGTTTAACGGCATCCCGGGCAGGCCACCCGTGCGGCGAGGCCCTCCCGCTCGAGGGCGCCCGGAGGGCCAGGCGCCGGACGGTTGAGTCAACAGCCCCCGGCGCCGTCGCTCGTCCGCTGCCGTGCGATGGCGTCCTTCAGCGCGCGGCCGATCGGCTCCGGCATCGGCTCGCCGCCGGTGGTCGCCACGACGGCCTCGGCGATCCAGTGCAGTTTGATGTTGGAGTGCTGGGAGGCCTCGCGCAGGATCTCCCAGGCCACGTCGGCCGTGCAGGACTCGGCCGCCATCAGCACGCCGCGCGCCTGATCGATCACCGGGCGCCGCCGCAGCGCCTCCCGCAACTGCTCCACCTGCGTCGCCAGCGGCGGATCCGCGCTGTCGGCCGCGCCCTCGTCTGGGGGCCCGAGTTCCGTCATGTCGAGAACGACATGGTCGACCTGACGCGGTAACGCAGCGATCGCCTGGGACAGGACCTCGCCGGTGCCGTGGCCGAGCTCGCCGGACAGGGCCAGCACCGCCTTGCGGCCGTTGATCTCGCTCTCAACTCTCAAGGCGGGCCCGTTCGATGAGTTCGACAGGTCTGTCTTGGAGGACATGCGCATACGATGCCAGCGGACAGACAGGTCTGTCTACCGCCTGTTACGGACAGTCCCGCGCCCCTAAGCTGGCGTTCATGCGTTCAGAAGCACCCGCCCTCCAGGCCCGCCAGGAGCCGCGGGAAAGGATCCTGGACACGGCCTACGAGCTCTTCTCGCACCGGGGGATTCGCGGCGTCGGCGTGGACGAGGTGATCATGAAGTCCGGCGTGGCCAAGGCCACGCTGTACCGTCACTTCGCCACGAAGGACGATCTAGTGCTCGCCTTCCTGGACCGGCGTGAGCAGCTGTGGACCCGCGACATGGTCGAGGCCGGCGCCCGGGGCCGGGCCGAGAGACCGGAGGAGCAACTCCTCGCGATCTTCGACATCTTCGACGAGTGGTTCCAGCGGGACGACTTCGACGCCTGCAAATTCACCAGCGTGCTGCTGGAGATGGGCGCGGAGCACCCCCTGGGGCAGGCCAGCATCCGTCACCTGCAGAACCTCCGTCGCCTGGTGCGCACCATGGCCGAGGAGGCCGGGCTGCGGGACGTCGAGGACTTCGCCTGGTCGTGGCTCACGCTGATGAAGGGGTCGATCGTCTCAGCGGCCGGCGGCGACCGCCGGGCGGCGCGGCGCGCGCAGACCATGGCGCGCGGACTGCTCGAGCAGCACCGCTGACCCGCGGCAGCGGGACCGTCCCTACGACACGTGCAGCGCCAGCGCGATGTGCCGGGATATTCGGTCCAGGGCGCCCGCCTCGGCCAGTTCGAAGGCGCGGCGGGGCCCGCAGCGGAGCAGGGTGAGCGCGCCTCGTACGGTGCCCGAGGGCAGCGGCAGCGGGACGCACAGCAGGGAGGTGGCGCCGGTCAGCGCCAGGACGGCCGTGCCGTCCGCGATCCGGCCGAGGGCGTCCACGTCCTCCGGACGCACCTGGAGCGCGGAGGCCCCGGCCCGGGCCGCCTCGGCGATCAGCGGGACGGTCTCCGGATCCTGGGCGGCCAGGGGCGCGGTGTCGGCGTCGGCGGTGCCGAGGACGGTGACGCGTTCCAGGGTGCGGCCGCCCGGGGTGACGTAGTCGGCGATGACCCAGTCGGCGAAGCGGCCGTGCAGCGCCTCGGCGGCGCGCGCGAGGCGGGCCTGCGGGCCGGCGGCCGCCGCCCGGAGCAGCACGGTGGCCACGTCGTCGACGAGGTCGAGCTGTTCGGCGTGCCGGCTCACCTCGGCCAGATCGGGGCGCGGACGCCGCTCCGTGCGGCCGCCTTGCGCGGCGGCCGCGGCGGCGCCGTCGTCCAGCGGCAGGAACGCGGCCATCACCACGGCCTCCGGCTCCCCCGGCGTCCGCAGCCCGGTCAGCGTGGCCCGCAGCGCGCCCGCGCCGCCCGGGCCCTGCCCCTCGGGGGTGCCCATCGCGTGTACGACCAGGCTGCGGTCGCCCTCACCGCGGGACACGGCCGCAAGCTGACTGCGCAGCGGCGCTCGGCTCTCATGCGCGAGGGAGCCGGTGAGGGTACGCCCGGTGGCGTAGCCGGAGCGCATGCCGAACAGCTTGGCGGCGGCGAAGTTGACCCGCCGGATGACCCCGTCCTTGTCGAGCAGCACCACGGCGAACGGCAGCCTCTGGTACACGCCGCGCAGCAGCGGCAGCTCCCGCGCATCACTGCTGCCCTTGCGCTTGCGCCGACCCGCGGCCAGCTCCTCGTAGCGCGGCCACAGCACGTCGGCGGCGTACCGCAGCTCGACGAGGGCGGCATCCAGAGTGGACGGCCGGGCGCCGTCGGGGAGGGAACGCGCGGCCAGCAACTCCTCCACTCTTTTACGGAAGTCGTGGAGCTCGACGCCGTACTCTTCCGCCTCGGCCATGGCTGCACCGTAACCCCCGCAAGTCCGGAGCGCTGCACTCCGGTAGATACTCCGGCCGCCCGTATCCGCCGGTGGCGGGACGTTTCCGGACGGCCTCGGCGGGAAGCCGTACGGCATGCCTGATGAGCTTCTGACAGGCACCTTGGTCGCGCTCGCGGAGCGGGCCGCGGCCTGTACGCCCGACTGCTGCGGAGCCGCGGCCACGGCCGCCGTCCCGGACGCCGGATCGGGCCCGCCGCCCACCGCCGTCACGCATCCCGATCTGACGGCGCTGGTGGCGGTGCAGTGGGAGAGCGGCGAGGGACCGATCCCGGCCGCGGTCGACTCCGGTGCCGTCGTCGGCGCCGACGACCTGCTCAGCGACCCGCGCTGGCCCGCCTTTCGTACGGTGGCGCTGGACGCCGGGGTCCGCTCTTCGGTGACGATGCCGTTCCGGCAGGACGACCTGGCGGTCACCCTCACCGTGTGCGGCTTCCGCCCCGGCCTGCTGACCAGCGTCCCCCGCCAGGCCACCACCCAGCTCGGCGACATGGCGACCCACGCCCTCGCCCAGGACCACCGCTACGAGCGGGCGGTCGCCGAGGCCGGCCAGCTCGACGAGGCGATGCGCACCCGGCCCGCGGTGGACCAGGCCTGCGGAATTCTGATGCACGTGCTGGGCTGCGACGCGGATGCCGCGTTCGCGGCGCTGCGCTCGCTGTCGCAGCGGACGAACAGCAAGCTGACCGACCTGGCGCAGGGGGTCGTACGGACGCGGGGCCGGGGCATCGAGACGGAGCTGCGCAAGTTGCGGTGATTCCGGCCGGTGCCCTGGGTACTCGGGCAGCGCCCGGAAAGCCCACCGATCGCAGGGGAGGCAACTACCCATGGGCATGGGCGCAAGCATCTTCATGCTCGCCATCGGCGCGATCCTCGCGCTCGCCGTCGACTGGCAGGTGAAAGGAGTCAACCTCGATATCGTCGGCCTGATCATGATGGCCGTGGGCATCATCGGCATCTGCGCGTACGTGAGCATCTTCAAGCGCCGCCGCATGCAGGCACCGCCGCCGGCCGCCCCGGTCATCGAGGAAGAGCACCACCGCTATTACGACTGAGGGCTGAGGCGCTGAAGATGCGGCCGGCCGGCGGCCGCCCGGGCGGGCTCTTCGTAAGAGCCCGCCCGCACGCGGTCGTGGTCGGCCGACTGCGAATTACCAGCGATACCACCGGGCTCGCCTGCCGCCTCGGGTCGGTGTCGCGCGCATCACGAATCCGAGCAGCCATACGGCGAGCACGACAATTGCCACGATCCACAGCGCCTTTAGCGCGAATCCGGCGCCGAAGAGCAGCAGTGCGAGGAGCAGTACCAGCAGAATTGCGGCCATTTGCCACACCTCCTATGCGCACCGAGTTCCCCGGATTAGCTTCCACAAGCCGCCTGTTGTGCATTCTCGGCCGCGGGATACCGCGCCCGCCGCCGCCGCAGTTGCCGCCGCTCGTCCTCGCCCAGGCCGCCCCACACACCGGACTCGGTGCCGGTGCGCAGCGCCCACTCCAGGCATTCCTCGGTCACCGGGCATTGCTCGCATACGGCCTTGGCCTGCACGTACTGTTCGGCGCCCGGGCCGGTCGAGCCGACCGGGAAGAACAGGTCGGGTTCCACGCCGACGCAGGCGGCGGACCTCCACCACTCCATCGCTGCCTCTCTTCGCGCACTCGCATCGTGCGCATCGGGTGCCGCGCCCGGGTACCCCCGCACGGGCCGCGGGAACCCGCCTCGCGGCCGCCTTCATTGGCGCGCCCAATATCGGTTTGTGCGACGCGCCGCGAACCGCTGGTTAATCCGGGCCGCGGCCAGGCATAGTCGTGCAGTGTCGTGCACCTGACGCCACGGAGGCCCCCACCATGTCCGTGACCCCCACGCGCAGAACTGTCCTCGCCGCCGCGGTAGCCGCCGCCGCGGGCTCCGCCTTCTCCTCGTCCGCCTCGGCCTCGGTCACCGCGCGGCCGCGCGGCGGGACAGCGGCCGCCGCGGCGCCCATCGACTTCCGCGGCTGGCACACGGCCGAGCACTGGGCGGAGGGCGCGGCCGACGGCGTGAAGGCGGTCGGCTCAGAACGCCCCGGCATCGCGATCGACAAGCCGGCGGGCACGCTGGAGTACAAGGACCCGCACGCGAAGAAGGCGGCGAAGGGCGCCAAGGCGGCCACCACCTGGGAGTACGCCACCTGGACCGCCCCCGCCCACACCTTCACCACCCCGGCCACCGAGGCCATCGCCTCCTGGAACGCCGACACCCCCGCCGGCACCTGGGTCCAGATCGAGCTGCAGGGCACGTACTCCGACGACACGCAGACCCCGTGGTACGTCATGGGCCGCTGGACGGCAGGCGACGCGGCCGCCGACATCCACCGCACCTCGCTCGACGACCAGTCCGACGACAAGTCCGCCATCTCGACCGACACCTTCGCCATCTCGGACCCGGCGAGCGGCCTCCGCCTGACCAAAGCCCAGCTCCGCCTGACCCTCTGCCGCACCCCCGGCACGACCGCGACCCCGACGGTCTGGCGTACGGGCGTCATGGGCTCGGCCATCCCGGACCGCTTCACGGTCCCGGCGTCGGAGCCGGGCGCGGCCGCGGGCAAGGAGCTGCAGGTCCCCCGCTACTCGCAGGAGATCCATAGGGGCCAGTACCCGGAGTACGACGGCGGCGGCGAGGCCTGGTGCTCCCCCACCTCCTCGACGATGATCCTGGAGTCCTGGGACCGCAAGCCCACCCCCGAGGATCTCTCCTGGGTCAACCCCGACTACGCCGACCCGCAGGTCTGCCACGCGGCGCGCTACGTCTACGACTACCAGTACGAGGGCTGCGGCAACTGGCCCTTCAACGCGGCGTACGCGGCCACCTACACCGGCATGAACGCCGCGATCACCCGCCTCGCCACGCTCACCGACATCGAAACCCTGGTGGCGGCAGGCATCCCGCCCATCGTCTCGATGTCCTTCTTGGCAAAGGAACTGGACGGCGCCGGCTACGGCACCGCGGGCCACATCATGACGGTGATCGGCTTCACCGCATCCGGCGACGTCATCGCCAACGACCCGGCGAGCCCGGACAACGCGTCAGTCCGCCACGTCTACAAGCGCGCTCAATTCGAAACGATCTGGCTCCGCACCAAGCGCAAGAACGACAAGGGCGAGACGGTCTCGGGCCCGGGCGGCGTCACGTACGTCTACTGGCCGACGGACGTCACCGCCGCGCAAAGGTCCGCCCTGGAGGCCGTCGGCGTCATGTGAGCAGCCCGAACAGGGTTGCCAGCGGCGCCTCCGGGCGGATAGGAAGCTCGCATGCTGCGTGGTGCCAAGATCGGGCTCAGGGCCCGGCACGAGGATGACATCCCGATTCTGCGGGCCGAGCTCTACGACGACGTGGTCAATTCCGCGCGGGCCGAAGGGGCGCCCTGGCGGCCGATGACGCCCGGGTCGAAGGATCCGCGGCTGGTGGTGGACGACAAGGAGCAGGGGCGGGTGCCGTTCTCCGTGGTGGAGCTGGAGGGCGGCACGCTCGTCGGCACGGCGACGCTGTGGGACATCGACACCCACCACCGGTCCGCGCACATAGGCCTCGGCCTGCTGCCCGCCACCCGCGGCAAGGGTTACGGCAGCGATGTCGTCGCGGTGCTCTGTCACTACGGCTTTGTCGTCCGCAGCCTGCACCGCCTGCAGATCGAGACGCTGGCCGACAACTTCGCGATGCTCCGGGCCGCCGAGCGCAACGGCTTCACGCGCGAGGGGCAGCGGCGCTCCTCGGCGTGGGTGATGGGCGAGTTCCTCGACGAGGTGATCCTGGGGCTCCTCGTCCAGGAGTGGAAGCCGGACGCGAACGGCTAGCCGACCTTGGCTCCCACCAGATCCTCCGAGATCTGCCACATGCGCTGCGCGTCCTGGGTGCTGCGCAGCCGGTCGTAGAGCTTCTGCTCGGCCGGGGCGCCGCCCATGTGCCCCGGCCCGCGCGGCCCGTAGAACCCCCCGCCCGTGGCCTCGGCGGAGGTCGCGGCGTACAGCGCTGGCAACTGCGCCGTCCGCACCGTGCCGACGATGATGCCGCGGGCGGACAGCGCCCGGATCAGGCGTACGCCCAGGGTGTCCTTCGCGCGGCCGACCTCGGGACGGGCGGCGAGCAGGCTCGTCGGGGCGACCCCCGGGTGGGAGAGGTTGCTGGTGATGCCCCAGCCCGCCGCCTTGCTGCGGCGGTCGAGTTCGAGGCCGAAGAGGCCGAAGGCGATCTTCGACTGGCTGTAGGCGCGCATGCCGTTGTACGAGCGTTCCCAGTTCAGGTCGTACCAGTTGATGGCGTTGCGGTTCGCCGCGACGCTGATCTGGGACGTCACCCGCGCCTGCCCGGCCCGTAGCAGCGGCAGCAGGTGCGTCACCAGCCCGAAGTGGCCCAGGTGGTTGGTGCCGAATTGCAGCTCGAAGCCGTCGGCGGTGGTCTGCCGGTCCGGCGGGGTCATGACCCCGGCGTTGTTGATCAGCAGGTGGATGGGGCGGTCCTCGTCCAGCAGTGTCCTGCCGAGCTCCGCGACGGAGGCGAGCGAGGAGAGGTCGAGGGCGCGCAGCGACACCTCCGCGCCGGGGACGCGCTCGCGGATCCCGGCGGCCGCGGCCTCGCCCTTGCGCGGATTCCGTACGGGCATGACGACCTCCGCCCCCGCGGCGGCCAGGCGCGTCGCGATGCCCAGCCCGATCCCGTCGCTGGCCCCGGTGACGACGGCGCGCTTCCCGGTCAGGTCGGGAACGGTGATGTCGATGTCCTGGCGTGGCATGTCTGCACTCCTCGGCGCGATGTCCTTGCCCCCACCGTGGCCCCGGCCGACAGTCTTATCCAGGACCTCTTGATCCGTGGCTAAGCGCGCCCGCGCACGCTAGAAAGGATCAGCACGAAAGGGAGCCATCGCATGGAGATCGACCGGCCCGCCCTCGCGGCGTTCCTGCGCCGCCGCCGGGAGCTCCTGCAGCCCGAGGACGTCGGCCTCCCCCGCGGCCGCCGCCGCCGGACCAGCGGGCTGCGCCGCGAGGAGGTCGCCGAGCTCTGCCACATGTCGGCCGACTACTACGCCCGCCTGGAGCGCGAGCGCGGCCCGCAGCCGTCCGAGCCGATGATCGCCTCGATCGCGCAGGGCCTGCACCTCTCCCTCGACGAGCGGGACCACCTGTTCCGGCTGGCGGGTCACCCCGCGCCCGCCCGAGGCGGGCGCGCCTTCAGCGAGCACATCAGCCCCGGCCTGCTGCGCATCCTCGACCGGCTGGGCGACACGCCCGCGGAGGTCGTCACCGAGCTCGGGGAGACGCTGCGGCAGACCCCGCTCGGCATCGCCCTCACCGGCGATACGACGCACTACACCGGCCCGGCGCGCTCCATCGGCTACCGCTGGTTCACCGACCCGGCCAGCCGCGAGCTGTACGCGACCACGGATCACGCCTTCCTCTCCCGGATGTTCGCGTCAGGCCTGCGCGAGGTGACCGCGCTGCGCGGCCCCGGCTCCCGGGCGGCCCACTACGCCGAGCTGCTGCGCACCCGCAGCGCCGAATTCCGCACGCTGTGGGACAAGCAGGAGGTCGGCATCCGCCCGCAGCACATCAAGCGCTTCACCCACCCGGAGGCCGGCCCCCTCGAACTGCACTGCCAGACCCTCCTCGACCCGGACCAGTCGCACCTCCTGCTCGTCTACACCGCGGTCCCGGGCAGCGAGAGCCACGACCGGCTGCGCCTCCTCGCGGCCGCGGATCAGCGGCGGCAGAGGTCCCGGTCCGCCGGCAAGGAGGTGAGTCCCGCCGCGCGATAGGCGGCGACGGCAGGCGTGTTGGAGCTCGGCGTGCACACCGTCACGCTGGACGATCCCATGTCCCGCAGCGCGCCGGCCGCGGCGTGCGTGATGGCCTTGCCGTAGCCGCGACGACGCTGGTCCCGGTGGACGCCCATCGGCTCGATCAGCCCTGGCCTGCCGGGACCCGCCGACCACACCGCCACCGCCGCGACCGCCTCGCCCTCCTCGTTACGGGCGAGCAGGCTGCGCGCGTCGGCGTACGGCGGCTCCGCCGCCATCGCGTGCCAGCGGTCTGCGGAGAAGGTCGACCCGTTGAACGCCGACCGCACGACCGCGGCCCACTCCTCCGCCTGCTCAGGCCCGGCCACCTCGATGCGTACGCCGGGATCCGGCACCGCGCCGCCGAGGTCACCCCGGAAGGGCGCCCACGGCTCGTCGCGCTCCCAGCCGCGTTCGAGCAGCAGCTCCGGTACGAGCTCGCCCGCCCGCACCTCGACGCACACCTTGCCCTCGCCGAACACGCCGTGCTCGGGCGCCACCACATCCGCCACCACCTGCCGCGCCAGTGCCGCATCCCCCACGGCCGCCGGCGCGATCGCCATCCGCAGCACATCCGCCCCGTCCAGCAGCCCGACCGCCAGCACCTCCCCGCCCCGGCCCCAGGTCCGCAGCGCCGCCGCCGCCCGCTCCGGCCCGTACCGGCAGAACCACCCCACATCCCCGGGGTGCAGCTGCACGGGCCCGCCCTCCTCCTGCCACTCCCCCAACGACCGGACCACACCACCGAGTTCGCCGGCCCCCGGCACCCGCATCACGATGCTCATCCACCGATCCTAATCAGGACACTTCGCAGCTCCGAACGGATGATCGCAGGACATTCACACGCTCCGGCGGATAGCCCGCGGGCCCCACGGGGCACGTACTGGGGGCAGACGAAAGGGGGACTGCATGGCCATCAAGGGCGTAGACGTCAGTTCGCACCAGTCCAGCAACTTCACCACCAGCGGCATGTCCTTCGCAATCATCAAGGCGACGGAGGGCCGCTCCTACATCAGCCCGAAGCAGGAGGCGCAGGCCAGGCATGCGCGCGAGCATGAGCTGGTCGTCGGGTTCTACCACTTCCTGTGGCCGGGGAACATCAAGGCGCAGGCGGCCTACTTCGTGCGGGAGTGCGCGTCCAAGGAGGGCGACATTCTGGCCTGCGACTGGGAGAGCACCACGTCGGGCACGGCCGCGACCGGCGCCGAGAAGGACGCGTTTCTGCGCGAGGTGAAGCGGCTGCGGCCCGGCCACCGGGTGATCCTGTACTGCAACGTCAACTTCTGGAAGAACCGGGACACCACGTCGTACGCCGGCGACGGCCTGTGGATCGCGCACTACAACGGCAAGCCCGGGAAGCCGGGCATCGAGGCGAAGTGGCGGTTCCACCAGTACACCTCGACACCGATCGACACGAACATCGGCGCCTTCGACTCCAAGGCGGCGCTGCGCACCTGGGCGGACGGCGGCACCAGCGGCCCCGGCCCCGACCCGGAGCCGGAGATATCGCTCGCGAAGCTGATCAAGGCGGCGAAGAGCGACCCGGGGAAGGACGGCAGGCCGGTGTCGTACGCGGGAACCAAGACCGTCGAGAAGGCCCTGGTCGCTGAGCGGCTGCTGGACGACTCGCTCGCCGACGGCCACTTCGGCACCGCCACGGTGAAGGCGTACGCCGCCTGGCAGCGCAAGCTCGGCTATTCGGGGCCCGACGCGGACGGCATCCCGGGCGAGGCGAGCCTGGAGCGGCTGGGCTCGAAGCACGGCTTCACGGTGACCGCGTAGCCTGCACCTGTGTCGATGACTGGGAGTCCTGGCGGGCCCGTACGGATATGGCTGCTGCCCGCCGACGCGGGCGAGCTGGCGGCGGCCGAGGGGCTTGCCGGGGTGCTCGATGAAGAGGAGCGCGAGCGGGCCGGGCGCTTCGTCTTCGCCGCCGACCGGGAGATTTATCTCCTCGCGCACGTCGGGCTCCGAGTGCTGCTCGGCTCCAGCCTGGGCTGCCACCCGCGCGAGGTGGTGCTCGACCGGGCCCCGTGCCCGGGCTGCGGCGGCCCGCACGGCCGGCCGGTGCCGGACGCGGCGCGGCACGGCACGGGCCTGCACTTCTCGCTGACCCACACCCGCGGCCTCGCGGTCTGCGCGGTCGCCGGGACCGAGGTGGGGGTGGACGCCGAGACCGCGAACGGGCGGGCGGCGGCGGACGAGGTGCTGCCGCTGCTGCACCCCGCCGAACGCCGGGTGATCGAGGCGCAGCCGGGTCCCGTGGAACGGGCGGCCGCCTTCCGGCAGGCCTGGGTGCGCAAGGAGGCGTACCTCAAAGGCACCGGCATCGGCATCGCCGCCCCGCTGCACGCGGACCACACCGGCGTCGGCCCGCCGTACGAGCCGGCCCCGGGCCCGGCCCCGGCGGGGTGGGGCATCACCGCGAGGACGACCGCGGCGGGCGCGGCGTGGGCGGTCGCGGTGCGGGATACGGCGGGCGAGCCGGACCTGCGGGTGCGCGACGGGGGGCTGCCGGTGGCGGGGGTGCGGCTGGCGGGTCAGGGCAGCTGATGCTGCTGCTCCGCCTGGAACATCCAGCAGTGCTTCGCCGGCTTCGCCGTCAGGCCGAGGAGGACGTCCTGCGAGACGAGGTCGGTCTCGTCGGTGAGGTCGATGCGGGCGGGCATGCGGCTGACCGCGTTCGCCAGGCAGCGGGTCAGCAGGTCGAGTGCGCCCTGCGGCGCCTCGCCGGTGACCGTGCGCTGGTGCTCCGGCAGCGGGCTCTCGATGCCGGTCATGGGGGTCTCCTCTCCCCTGGCGGTGTCCCGTACGGGTCCCGGCCTGCGTGCTCTTGATGCACGGCCCGGCGCGGGCGATGGTGGTCACGTGGCACGCAGGCCGACCCTGACCGCGGCGGGCCGCCGGGCGGTGCTGGGCGCCGAGACCGGTAGCGGGCTCCTGCACGCCCCCGCGCAGGTGCTCGCCCGGCTGGTCGCGCAGGGCCTCGCCGCCCGCCACCCGCGCCCTCCGCACCGGCACTACCTCACCCCGACGGGCCAGGAATTGCGCCGCGAGCTCGCCCGTACGGCCCCGGAGCCGGGCGATCCGGCGCCGCGGCAGCGGGCGGAGGCGGGCCCGTTCGCCGCGCTGACCGGCGACCAGCCGGCGCCGCCCGGCGACCCGGCGGCGCGCGCCCGCGAGGTCCGTACCGCCTTCGACGGCCTGCGCGAGCTGCGCCGCATGACCGGCAAGGACGGCAGCACGGAGCTGCCCTGCCCGTGGGAACGCTCGCACCTGGTCCCCGCGGCGGCGCTGGCCCTGGAGGCCGCGGGCCTGCGCCCCGGCGCGGTGGACGAGGCCGGGCGTCGCGTCTCGACCGGCTACCGCGTCACCCTGGCGGAGCACCAGCCGGAGGCGGTACGCATCGCCTGGCCCCCCGCCCCCGGGGACGAGCCCGCACCGGGCACGGCCCTGCGCGAACTCGTCCGCTGCGCGGCGGCGTTGGAGCGCTCCGGCTGGCAGGTGTCGGAGCATCCACAGCGGGACGGCACGCTGTACCTGCTGGCGTCGCCGCGCCGGGCGTAGGCGGCTCCGCCGCGATCACGGAAGAAGGAACCCTGGGGGCTTCGCCCCCCAGACCCCCGCACCGCGCCGCGCGCAGGCGACTCCCCCGCGGTCGCCAAAGGGGGATCCTGGGGCCTCGCCCCAGACCCCCGCGCCGGGCCGGACCCTCAGCCGGCCACCGGCGGCCACGGGATCTCCGCCAGCGCCGGGAGCAATTGCTCCTCCTCGTACGCCAGATGCGCGTCCAGCTCGGCCGCCATCCGCCGCGCCTCGGCCCGGAAGCGCTCCGGGTCCGCCCCCGCCAGGTCGCCGAGCAGGGCTTCCAGCTCGCCGCGGATCCGTTCGACCGTGACGTGCTCCGCACGCAGTCGCGTCAGCGCCCCGACAAGGTCCGGGTGGGACTGCTCCAGCGCCGGGAAGACCGCCATCTCCTCGCCGGTGTGGTGGAAGTGCAGACCCTCGCAGAAAGCCAGGCAGTGCTGCCGGATCTGCAGCCCGAGCCCCGCGCCGCGGTCGCCCGCGAAGTACGCGTCGGCCTCCGCCTCGACCCGCGCGAGCTGGTGGCGCAGCCAGGCGTGGCCTTGGAGGAGCTTGTCGGCGAGGTTCGTCGCCTCCTCGGGGGCGCCTTCGGCCTCGATCCGCTCAAGGGCGACGACCGGCAGCTGCCGCCCGGCCTTCGCCTCATAGTCGGCATAGCCGGGCGCGGCCCGTACGACCAGGGCGAAGAGGCGGTCGCGGTCGGCGCCCTCGGCGGGCACGGCGACGGCGGGGAAGGTCTCGGCGCCGAGCTCGACTTCGACCACCGGGTGGGCGAGCAGGTTGTGGTACCAGTCGGGGTGGCGGGGCGCGCCGCCCGCGGAGCCGGTGACGAGGGGGCGGCCGCGCTCGTCACGGACGTAGCCGAGCGGGGTGGTGTGCCGCTTTCCGGAGCGGGCTCCGGTGGTGGTCAGCAACAGCAGGTCGCTGGTTTCTGGCAGGGGGAAGGACAAGCGGGATCTCCTTGATCGCCTGAATGAAGGCATGGCTGTGCCATGGGAGGAAGAGAAAAGTGATCAGCCGGGGCCTGCGCGCAATTACCGCGCGGCGGGGCTCAGATCAGGGGCGCGTGTGTACTCACGATGCACTCCCGGGAATGGTCCGGTGCCTCCATGCGATCACCGTCCACCAGGCGTCTGCACGCGACACGGCCCCCGAATTTAGGTCAATTCCTGCAGCTCCGCAAGGAGTACGGCCGCGTGGCTGTGCCCGACGTCCTTCGACGCGGTCAGCAGCGTGGCGGGCCCCTTGGCGACGAGTTCGCGCAGCGCGGCCAGCGCGTCGGCGGCCTCGCCCTCCGCGAGCTCCGCGCGATAGCGGCGGGCGAATTCCTCGTACGTGCCCTCGCCCGCGTGATACCACTTCCGCAGCTCGGTCGACGGCGTCACCGCCTTCGGCCACTCGTCCACGTGCGCGTCCGCCTTGGCGACGCCCCGCGGCCAGAGCCGGTCGACGAGGATGCGGGTGCCGTCGCCGGGGTCGGGGGCGTCATAGATACGGCGGACGCGGAGGTCGGGAGCTCGCTTGGCCACGGCCCCACCAGAGCACTCCGCGCCCCCCGGTGCAACCACGGCCTGCAGCGCCGCCAGGCACTCGAGCACCGCCGGACTCGCCGCCCGGGTCCGCCAGGCGGCCTGCACGGTGCGCGTCAGCGGCGGCCGCAGCGGCACGAAGCGCACCCCTGGCGGGCACGGCTGCTGCGCCATTTCGGGTACGAGCGCGGCGCACAGCCCGCCGCGGACGAACGCCAGCTGGGTGGCGTACTCGGTCACCGGATAGCGCACCTCCGGCTCCAGGCCGACGCCGCGCAGCGCCTGGGTGAGGGCCTCGTACGGCTCCGTACCGACCGGGCAGCTGGCCCAGACGAGGCCGCCGAGCTCGGTGAGGTCCAGCGCGGCGCGGGCGGCGAGGGGGTGCCCTGCGGCGAGCGCGACCTGGACGTCTTCGACGGCGAGGGTGCGCACGCCGAGGCCCGGCGGGAGGACGAGCGGGCGGGGGTCCCAGCTCTCGGAGAGGAGCAGGTCGATGTTGCCGGCGATCAGCTGCGGCACCAGGTCGACGGCCTCGCCGTCTATCACCGTCGGGGTCAGACGCGGGTGTTCGGCGGTGAGGCGGACGAGGACGTCCGGGAGCAGGGCGCGCAGCGAGCTGCCGACGCCGCCGAGGCGGAGCGGGCCGAGGATCTCGTCGCCGAGCGCGGCCAGCTCGGCCTCGGCGGCCGCGGCCTGGGCGCAGACCCGCGCGGCGTGCTCGGCCAGCACCCGTCCCGCGTGGGTGAGGCGGACGCTGCGGCCGTACGGCTCGAGGAGGCGGTGGCCCGACTCGCGCTCCAGCTTGGCCAGCTGCTGGGAGACTCCGGAGGCGGTGATGTGCAGCGCGTCGGCCGCACGGGCGATGGAGCCGTGGGTCCTGACGGCGTCGAGGGCGCGGAGGCGGTCGAGACCGAACACGACAGTGATGCTAATGCTTTTCCGGAAGAAATCGTCGCTTTTTCTTTTGGGATGGCGGGGGCAGGGTGGGAGGCATGCCCCCTGTGTTGCTGGTGATCGGCGGTTCCGCCTGCATTTCCGTGTCGGCCATGTTCGTGAAGCTCTCCGGCGTGGGCGCGGGGACGGCCGCGTTTCTGCGGTGCCTGATGGCGCTGATCGCGCTGGTGCCGCTGGCGGTCTTCGAGGTGCGTCGGCGCGGGTGGCGGCCGCGGCGGCTGGTGGCGTACGACCTGGCGGCGGGGCTGCTGCTCGGCATCGACTTCGTCTTCTGGGCGGCGGCCATCCGCGACGTCGGCGCCTCCATCACCACCGTCCTGCTGAATGTCCAGGTCATCGTCTTCCCGGTGCTGGCGCGGGTGTTCACGGGCGCGCCGCTGGCCACCCGCTTCTACGTCACCGCGCCGGTGCTGCTCGGCGGCGTCGCCCTCGCGAGCGGGGCGATCGGCGAGTCCGAGCCGGGCAGCAGTCCGGTGACCGGGGTGCTGTACGGGAGCGCGGCGGGGGTGGCTTTCGCCGGCTATCTGCTGCTCACCCGGGAGGGCGGGCGGACCAAACCGGACGACGCCCCCAGCAGCGGCGGCGGGCACATCGCCGTGCCGGTGGCTACGGCCTCCGCGTCCGCCGCCGTCTCGTCCGGGATCTTCGGCGCGCTGTGGACCGGCATCGATCTGACGCCGGGCGCGGCGGCGTTCGGCTGGCTGGGGCTGACGACGCTGTTCGGGCAGGTGCTCGCGCTGCTGCTGATCACGCCGGCGCTGCCGCGGCTCGCCCCCGCCACCGGCGCCGCGCTGCTGCTGCTCCAGCCGGTGGGGGCGATCGCGGCGGGGCTGATCTTCCTGGACGAGCGGCCGACGGTGACGCAGTACGCGGGGTGCGCGCTGGTGCTGGTGAGCGTATGGCTGGCGGCGCGCGGCCCGGCGGCGGCCGCCGCCGATCGGCCCGTGGCCCGCACCCGGGCGGTGACGCGTGAGCGGCAGGAGCATTGACGCTTACAGCGGCTTCTGCTGAGGTCAGCGTCAACAATCGTTTGTTACCGCTGAGTTGGAGGCCCACGGTGTCCTTCCGCGCGCGTACCAGGAAATATGCCCTCATCGGACTGGCTATGCTCACCGGCGCCGCGGGCCTCCCGCCCGCGGCGGCGCAGGCGCAGGCGGAACGCGGCGGGGGTCTCTCCGCCGAGATCCGGTACACGGCCTACGGCATCCCGCACATCAAGGCGAAGGACTACGCGGGCCTCGGCTTCGGCACCGGATACGCGCAGGCGCAGGACATGGTCTGCACCCTGGCCGACGGGTTCGTGACGCTACGCGGGGAGCGCTCGCGCTACTTCGGCGCCGACGGCCGTACCGACGACGCGCTGTCGGACGCGTCCACCAACCTGAGCAGCGACCTGTACTTCCGCGGGATCCGGGACTCCGGCACGGTCGAGCGGCTGCTGGACGTGAAGCCGCCGGAGGGTCCGCCGCGCGAGATCAAGGAGCTGACCCGCGGCTGGACGGCGGGCTACAACACGTGGCTGAAGCGGCACAAGGTCACCGACCCGGCGTGCAAGGGCGCCGCCTGGGTCCGCCCCGTCACCGAGCTCGACGTGGCGTCGCGGGCGTACGCGCTCGCCGTCCTCGGCGGGCAGGGGATGAGCGTCGACGGCATCACGGCGGCGGCGCCACCTGGGTCGACGGCGGCCAAGTCCCTCCGTAAGAAGTCCGCAGACCCCAAGGCCACCGCCCGCGCCGCCCGTAACCTCTTCGACCGCTCCGACGCCGCGATGGGCTCCAACGCCGTCGCGTTCAGCGGCAAGACCACCGCGAACGGCCGCGGCCTGCTGCTCGGCAACCCGCACTACCCGTGGGCCGGCGGCCGCCGCTTCTGGCAGTCGCAGCAGACCATCCCGGGCAAGCTCAACGCCGCCGGCAGCTCGCTCCTCGGCTCCCCCACGATCTCCATCGGCCACAACGACCGCATCGCCTGGAGCCACACGGTCGCCACCGGCGTCCCGGCCAACCTCCACGAGCTGAAGCTCGACCCGGCCGACCCGAAGGCGTACCTCGTGGACGGCAAGCCGGAGCGGATGTGGCCCCGCCCGGTGACGGTGGAGACCAAGCAGGGCAAGGTCACCAAAACGCAGTGGTGGACGCGTTACGGGCCCGTCACCACGTCGCTCGGCGGCCGGATCGACCTCCCGTGGACCGCGACGACGGCGTACGCGCTGAACGACCCCAACGCGTCGAACCTCCGCGCCACCGCCACCGGTCTCGGCTTCAGCAAGGCCCGCTCCATCGCGGGCATCAAGAAAGCCCTCGCCGACACCCAGGGCCTCCCCTGGGTGAACACCATCGCCGCCGACGCGAGCGGCCACACCCTCTTCACCCAGAACCAGGTCCTCCCCCGCATCACCAACGACCTCGCCGAGCGCTGCTCCACCCCGCTCGGCAAGCTCACCTACCCCGTCGCGGGCCTCGCGATCCTGGACGGCTCCCGTACGGACTGCGCCCTGGGCAAGGACGACGACGCGGTGCAGCCGGGCATCTTCGGCCCGTCCCGGATGCCGACGCTGACCGATGCTCCGTACGCGGAAAATTCCAACGACTCGGCCTGGCTCGCCAATGCCGACACCCCCGTCACCGGCTACGAGCGGATCTTCGGCGACCTCGGCACCGAGCGGTCGATGCGCACGCGTGGGGCGGTCGAGGATGTGTCGGCGATGGCAGGCAAGGGCGGGCTGAAGGTGTCCGACCTGCAGAAACAGCAGTTCGGGACCGGGAACAGGGTGCCCGCCGGCGAGCTCGCCGCCGAGGATCTCGCGAAGTTCTGTGCCGGGCTGCCCGGCGGCACCGCGACCGGGACCGGCGGGCGTGCGGTGGACGTGTCCGGCGCGTGCGGGGTGCTGCACGACTGGGACCGTACGATGCGCAGCTCCAGCCGCGGCGCGCTGCTCTTCGACCGCTTCTGGCGCAAGGCCGAGGCCGGGGTGCCGGCCGGGCAGCTGTGGAAGGTGCCGTTCGATGCGGCGTCCCCGGTCCGTACGCCCCACACCCTCAACACCGCCGCGCCCGGCGTGGCCGTCGCGCTCGCCGACGCGGTGGCGGAGCTGAAGGACGCCGGGATCGCGCTGGACGCGCCGCTGGGCAAGCACCAGTACGTGAAGCGCGGCGGAAAGCGGCTGCCGATCCCCGGCGGCACGGAGGGGCTCGGCGTGTGGAACAAGACCGAGCCGGTCTGGAACGCGGCCGGCGGCGGCTACACCGACGTCTCGACGGGCTCCAGCTACATCCAGGCGGTCGGCTGGGACGGCTCCCGCTGCCCGCAGGCGCGCACGCTGCTCACGTACTCGCAGTCCTCGAACGCCGCCTCGCCGCACTATGCGGATCAGACGCGGCTGTACTCGCGCGGCCGGTGGGTGACGCCGCCGTTCTGCGAGAAGGACATCAGGGCCGGCACGCGTCACATCGTGGAGCTCAGATCCGTCAGGTAGGCATGGAAGACAACGGCAGGATCGACGAAGACTTTCTGGCGGAGCAGTTCGAGGCGCACCGCGGGCAGCTGCGCGCGGTCGCGTACCGGATGCTGGGGTCGCTCGCCGAGGCGGAGGACGCCGTGCAGGAGGCATGGCTGCGGCTCAGCCGGGCGGACACCAGCGAGGTGCGCAACCTCGGCGGCTGGCTGACCACCGTCGTCGGGCGGGTCAGCCTGGACATGCTGCGCTCGCGGGCCTCCCGCCGCGAGGATCCGCTGGAGGTCTCCCGGCTCCCCGATCCGGTCGTGACGCCCGCTCCGGCGGACGGCATGGACCCCGAGCAGGAGGTCCTGATCGCCGACTCGGTCGGCCTCGCGCTGCTCGTGGTGCTGGAGTCGCTCACCCCTGCCGAGCGGCTGGCGTTCGTGCTGCATGACATGTTCGCGGTGCCGTACGACGAGATCGCGCCGATCGTCGGCCGCAATCCCGCTGCCGCGCGGCAGCTTGCGAGTCGGGCGCGGCGGCGGGTGCAGGGCTCCGTGCCGGAGCCCGAGCCTGACCTGGGCAAGCAGCGGGAGGTGGTGGATGCCTTCCTGGCCGCCGCGCGGGAGGGGGACTTCGAGGCGCTGGTGTCCGTCCTCGACCCGGATGTCGTGCTGCGCGCCGACCGCGGGCCGTCCCGTACGGGCGGGCTGACCCGGATCGTCGGCGCGCAGGCTGTCGCCGGTGGCGCGCTGACCTTCCAGCGGGTGGCGGCGCATGTGCGGCCGGCGCTGGTGAATGGGGCTGCGGGGCTGGTCAGCGTGCTGAACGGGCGGCCGTGGTCGGTGGTGAGCTTCACGGTCGCGGACGGGAAGGTGCGGGAGGTGAACATCCTGTCCGATCCGGAGCGGGTGGCGCGGCTGGATCTGACGGTGCTGGAGGGCTGAGCGGGCGGGGCCCGGGCTGCTGCCCCGGTCGGCCGTGTCAGCCGGTCAGCAGCAAGGTTCAGCAGGCCCAGCTGGAGGCGGGGCAGCGGTGGGTTGCGAGTTCAACCCGCCTGCCCCGGCTGGTAGTCGCCGCCTGGCATGCGCGTGATCACGCCCATCCGGTTGGCGGCGTTGATCAGGGAGATGATCAAGGTCAGCGCGGCCAGCTCCTCCTCGTCGTAATGCTTGGCGGCGTTCTCCCACGCCTCGTCGGTGACGCCGCCCGCACCGTCGGCTATGCGGGTGCCCTGCTCGGTCAGCTCCAGCGCGGCGCGCTCGGCGTCGGTGAAGACGGTGGACTCGCGCCAGGCGGCGACGAGGTTGATGCGTACGGACGGCTCGCCGCTGTGGGCGAGGTCCTTGCTGTGCATGTCGGTGCAGTAGCCGCAGCCGTTGAGCTGACTGGCGCGGAGCATGACCAGGTCCTGGGTGGCCTTCGGGAGGGTGGTTCCCTGCATGAGCGCGAGGCTGGCGGCGTAGAAGTGCCGGCTGACCTTGGCGCCGAGCGGGCTGGCGGGGAGGTTGATACGAGGGGCCATGGGTTCGTCCTCACTGTGTGGTGCCGGTGATTACGAACATGGAGATGCCGGGCGGGCGATCTTTGTGACGATGGGCCGGTGTGACGTGGGTCACGCGAGGCTTCGGTCAGTCGCCGATCACGCCTTCCGCCAAGCCGAGTTCGACGATGTCCTGCGGGCGGAGGTGGAGGTCGTTGGCGGTGGCTTCGGTGGCGGAGGGTGGGCGCTTCAGGATGGCGGTCGCCAGCTCGGGCGCGATGACGGAGAAGTAGCTGTCCGAGGCGAGCCAGGTGCGGCCGGGGGCGGTGAGGGCGAGGGCGCCGCCCGAACCGCCTTCGCCGATCACGAGGGTGGTGATCGGGACGGGGGATTCGGCTACGGCGGCGAAGACGTCGGCGATGGCGGGGCCGGCGCCCTGGCGCTCGGCTTCGGCGTCGTTTGCTGCGCCGGGGGTGTCTACGAGGGTGAGGGCCGGGATCTGGAGCCGGGCGGCCAGGCGGAGGAGGCGGGCGATGGTGCGGTAGCCCTCCGGGCGGGTGGGGGTTCCCAGCTGGGCCGCGTACGCGATGGTGCCCTGGGTGGGGTGGTGGCCGAAGCCGCAGGTGACGCCGTCGGTGGTGCCGCTGGTGATCGTCGTGCGGTGGGTGAAGTATGTGTCCAGGTACGCGTGCGCGCGCGGACGGTCCTCGGCACGGGCGCGGGCCACCGCGTCCCAGCCGGTGGTGGGCCGGGGCCGGGGTTCCGGCGGGCGGCCTGCGGGGAGTGCGTGGGGAGGTTGGGCGGGTTCCCGGCTTGGGTTGGTCAGCAGGCTCAGCCAGTGGCCCAGTGTCTCCGGGAGGTCGGCCTCGGGGACGATCTCGTCCACGTGGCCGTGGGCGTGCTGGTCCTCGGCCGTGTACGCGGTCGGGTCCGTGTCGCGGGGGCGGACGCGGGAGCCGGCGAAGCCGATCTGGGCGCCCGGTACGGCCAGGGTGATGTCTGCGCCGGCGCCCAGGGTCGCCCAGCCGCCGCCTGTCGTCGGGTCGAATGCCACCGCCAGTTGGGGGAGGCCGGCGGCGCGGGTGCGGGCGGACTGTTCGGCGATGCGGCGGAGTTGGATCAGGGCGCGCATGCCCTCTTGCATGCGGCTGCCGCCCGTGGCGATGAGGGAGACGACCGGGGTGTGCCGCTCGCGGGCGTGGGTGAAGGCGGCTTCGAGGCGGTTGCCCGTTCGCTCCCCCAGCGAGCCGCCCAGGAAGCCGAACTCGAAGGCGATGAGGGTGGTCCGTACGCCGCCGATGCGCGCGGTGCCGCAGACCACCGATTCGGTCTCGCCGGTGCGCTCCGTCGCGCGGGCGCGCTGGGCGTCGTAGCCGGTCCAGGCGAGGGGGCCGTCGGGGGGCTGGGGTGCGGCCGGGACGGTGTGTTCCGTGAAGTCCTCGGCGACGGCGGCGATCAGGTCGCGGGCGGTGGGGTGGTCAGCCATGCAGGGCCCGCTTCATGACCTTGCCCATGTCGTTACGGGGCAGGGTGTCGAGGAAGTGGACCTTGCGGGGGCGTTTGTGGGGGGCGAGTTGGCGGGCCACGTGGTCCGCGAGTTCCTCGGTGGTGGGGGGTTCGCCCGCCGGGACGACCCAGGCCACGATGCGTTCGCCGAGGTCGTCGTCCGGTTCGCCGGTGACCGCGGCCTCGGCTACGGCGGGGTGTTCGAGGAGGGCGTTCTCGATCTCGCCCGCGCCGATCTTGTAGCCGCCGGACTTGATCAGGTCGGTGGCGCGGCGGCCGACGATGCGGAAGCGGCCCGCCTCGTCCCGTACGGCCATGTCGCCGGTGCGGAACCAGCCGTCGCGGAAGGCGGCGGCGGTGGCGTCCGGGCGGTTGAGGTAGCCGGTGAAGAGGTGCGGGCCGCGGACCTCGATCTCGCCTGCTTCGTCGGCCTCTTCGTCCTTGGCGAGGCGGGCCTCGACGGATGGGAGCGGGACCCCGACCGTGCCTGCCGCGCCCGTGTCGCCGGGCAGGACGCTGGTGTTCATGAGGGTCTCGGTCATGCCGTAGCGCTCGATGACATGGCGCCCGGTGGCCGCGGTGATCCGGCGGTGGTCGTGCAGCGGGAGCGCGGCCGAGCCGGAGACCAGGAGGCGGGCGTCCGTCAGGGACTTGGCCAGGTCGGGGTCGTTCGGGAGCTCCTCGGCCAGGCGGTGGTACATCGTCGGCACGCCGAAAAGCATCGTGCCGCCGGCGGCGAGCGCCGCCGCGATCGCGCGGGGGTTGAAGCGGCCTACGTGGTGGACGGTGCCGCCGCGGCGCAGTGGGCCGAGGACGCCGAGGATCAGGCCGTGGACGTGGAAGAGCGGGAGGGCGTGGACGACCGTGTCGGCTTCGGTCCAGGACCACATGCCCGCCAGGTCGTCGAGGTTGGCGGCGAGGGCGCGGCGGGGCAGGACGACGCCCTTGGGCGGGCCTGTGGTGCCGGATGTATAGACGATCAGGGCCGGGGTTTCCGGGTCGGCGGGCTCGGGTGGCGCCTCCGCGGGCTCGGCGTGCAGGGACACGTCGTGGCGGGGCAGGGCGGCGAGCGGGCCCGGCAGGTCGTCGCCGTCCGCGGCCAGTACGAGCCCGGGCTCGCTGTCGGCGAGGATGTGCGCCAGCTCGCGTTCGCCGATGCGCGGGTTGAGGGGCACGGCGGCCACCCCGGCGAGCAGCGCGCCCGTCACCGCGACCGCCGTCCTGGGCGTCGGCGTGGCCCACACCGCCACCCGGCGCACGCCGTCGAGCCGGTGCGCCACGGCGGCCGCCGCAGCGGCCAGTTCGGCGTAGGTGAGGGTGGTGTCGCCGAAGCGGAGGGCGGTGCGCGGGCCCGCGGCCTGGAGGGCGGGGAGAATCGCGTTCACGTAAGAGAACTCCTCGGTCGTCGTGCAGGGGCGGCACCCGGGGGTCTGGGGGCGGAGCCCACAGGATTCCATTCCCGCGGCACCTCAGCGGAGCGCATTCGTGTCAGCCCCAGCCGGGGACTACGAAAGCGAGCCACACCACAGCGGGGGCCAGGACGACCACCACGCCGCCGTAGATCATCAGCTGGCGGAAGAAGCGGTCGCGGTCCACGTCCTCGGCGTTCGCGAGGACCAGGGCACCGTTGGTGGAGAAGGGGCTCACGTCGACCACCGTCGCAGACACCGCTAGCGCCGCGATCATCCCGACCGCGCCGACGTCGCCCGCGGCCAGGAAGGGCACGGCGAGGGGGATCAGCGCGCCCATGATGCCGACGGAGGAGGCGAAGGCGGAGACGATCGCGCCGATGTAGCAGAGGAGGAGGGCGGCGAGGAGCGGGATGCCGATGTCGCTGACCGCTTCGCCTGCCCACTCGATGGTGCCCATCTCGTCGAGCACGGCGACGTAGGTGAGCACGCCGCAGATCAGGAAGACCGTGGACCAGGAGATCTCGGAGACGGCCGCCTTGGAGGTGTCCGGCCAGATCGCGCCCAGGATGACGGCGATGGTGATGGCGGTCAGGCCGACGTCGAGGTCCCAGACGAGGGCGCCGGTGACCAGGGCGATCAGGCCGACGAGGGTGGCGATGCGGGGCGGGTCGAGGCGCGGGGCCTCGGGCATGGCGCTGCCGCCATCTCCCGCGTCTCCCGTGCTTGTTACGGATCCGGCGCCGCCCACCGCGACCTTCTCGCGCTCGCGGGCGCCCGCTGTCCCGGAGCGGGTGCGGCGGGTGATCACCACGTACACGATCCCCGCGATGACCGTGTTCACGACCAGGCTGGCGAGGAAGAGCATGCCCTCGTTGCCGGGGAGGTGCTCGCGGTCGACGATGCTGTTGACCGTGGAGCCGTACACGCTGGTCGGGGAGAAGCCGCCGGCCTGGGCGCCGTGGACGACCATGATGCCCATCAGCAGCGGGCTGATGCCGTACTGCGCGGCGAAGCCGAGGGCGAGCGGCGCGACGATCGCGACCGCGCCGGGGCTGACCGCGCCGATGGCGGTGAGCGCGCCGGTGACCGCGAACATCACCCACGGGATCAGCGCCACCCGGCCGCGGACGAGGCGTACGGAGGCGTGCACCAGCCAGTCGGTGGTGCCATTGGCGCGGGCGATGGCGAACAGGTAGGTGACCCCGGCGAGCACGACGAAAAGGTCGCCGGGGAAGCCTTTGAACACCCCGTCCGCATCGAGGTCGGCGGCCAGCGTGCCGACGCCGAAAGCGGCGGCGAAGGACAGCGCGCCCATGTTGATGGAGCGGGTGGTAGCGATGACGAACACCGCCACCAGCACGAGGATCGAGATCATTTCTGCGGACACGAGGGGCTCCCGTCGTCGGCCGCCGCGACTAGAATTGGACGAGTGGCTGAGCCACTTTCCACCGCTGGCGGGAACGCGTCAATACATGGCGCAGAACAACTGCCTCCGGATGCCCCGCTGTTAGGCTCAACCGCAGGTCAGCCGCCGACCAGAGAGGACGCCAGCCGCAGTGTCCGACAACGACTCCCTGCGTCCCCTCCCCCGCCCGCGCCTGCACGAGCAGGTGCTGGAGCGGATCCGCGCGTACGCCCTGGAGTCCGGGCTGCACGCCGGTGACCGGCTGCCGGCGGAGCGCGAGCTGGCGCAGCGGCTGGGGGTCAGCCGGGCGTCGGTGAAGCAGGCCGTGGTGGTCCTGGAGGTGCAGGGGCTGGTCGAGGCGCGGCATGGCGGCGGGGTGTATCTGCTGCGGGACACCCTTGAGGCCGAGCCGGTGGCCACGCTGGTGCGCCGCCGCCAGGTGCTGCCCGACGTACTGGACGCGCGGGAGGCCCTGGAGTCAAAGCTCGCGGACCTCGCGGCGCGGCGGCGTACGGACGATGACCTGGCAGCGATGGAGCATGCGCTGGCGACGATGCGCGCCGAGATCGGCGATGGTGCGCACGGCGTGGAGGGCGACCGGTTGTTCCACACCGCGGTGACGGCGGCGGCGCGGAGCGCGCTGCTGGCGGAGTTCATGCGGGAGATCTCGGCGCAGATCGCGGAAAGCCGCAATGAGTCGCTGCGGCAGCCGGGCCGCCCTGACCGGTCGCTCGGCCAGCACCAGCGCATCCTGGACGCGATCCGCGCCGCCGATCCCGACGAGGCAGCCGCGGCCATGCGCGACCATGTGCGTACGGTCGCGCAGGTGCGGCTGCTGTCGTGGGATCCGGCGGAGATGGAGACCTGAGGCCGCTTAGCTGCTCAGGGTCCAGATCGCGTGGGCGATGGCGTCGCTGTTGCGGTCAAGTCCCGTGTCGTTGATGTTCGATGTCGTGTCGCACGACGAGTGATAGCAGGGGTCGAAGGCCTCCCCCGCGGTGCCGCCCCATGCCTCGGCCTGGGCGGCGGTCTTGCTGGTTTCCGCGCCCGTGAACAGGCCGCCGACCGGGATTCCCGCGGCCTTGAAGGAGGCGTGGTCGGAGCGGCCGTCGCCCTCGGTCTCGATCTCGGTCGGGACGTCGATGCCGGTGAAGTAGTCCTTGAAGACCTTCTCCAGGGCCGGGTCGTCGTCGTAGACGAAATAGCCCGGGTTCGGGGAGCCGATCATGTCGAAGTTCAGATAGCCGGAGATCTTGTCGCGGTCGGCGCCGGAGAGTTCGCCCACGTAGTGGTCCGAGCCGACCATGCCCAGCTCCTCCGCGCCCCACCAGGCGAAGCGCAGGTGCTTGGCGGGCTTCAGGTCGGCGCTCGCGACCGCGAGGGCGGTCTCCAGGATGGCGGCTGAGCCGGAGCCGTTGTCGTTGATGCCGGGGCCCGAGCCGACCGAGTCGAGGTGCGCGCCGGCCATCAGGACCTGGTTCTCATCGCCGCCCGGCCAGTCGGCTATGAGGTTGTAGCCGGTGCCGCCGCCGGCCGTGAACTCCTGGATGGAGGTGGTGAATCCGGCGGCGTCCAGCTTGCCCTTCACGTAGTCGAGAGAGGCCTTGTAGCCGGCGCGGCCGTGGGCGCGGTTGCCGCCGTTGGCGCTCGCTATGGACTGCAGCTCGGAGAGGTGGGCCTTCACACTGGCCACGGGAATGTCGGGCGCCTCGGCGGCGGGACGGGGAGCGGCTGCGCCGGAGGGCATCGTCAGCACCACGGTCAGGCCGGCCACGGTGGTGGCGGTGGCCAGGAGCGTACGCGTGCGACTGAGCAGCATCGGGACTCCTTGTGGGGGTCGTGGGGGGAGAGTTGCGGTAGGGGGAGGCTACGGGCCGACCACCCCCGCCCGATAGACCACGAACCCGCCACCGACGACGCCCCGCGGGCCCTCAGCTGCCCTCGAGTTCCTCTCGTACGGTGGCCGCCACCCGCGTGAGCGCGACTCCGAGGTGGCGGCGCTGCGTCGGGGTGAGCGGGTCGAAGACGAGCTTCTTCACCTGGGCGACGTGGTCCGGCGCGCTCTCGGTGAGTTTGCGGCGGCCGGCGTCGGCCAGGGTCGCCAGGGTGTAGCGGCCGTCGCCCGGGTCGGGGCGGCGGGCGACCCAGTCGCGGGCCTCGAAGCGGTCCATCAGCTTGGACAGGCGGGGCTGGGTGCTGTCACAGAGCCGGGCCAGATCGCTGAGGCGCATGGTGGCGTCCTCGGCCATGGCGAGCCGGGCCAGCACCCCGTATTCGAAGTTGGAGATGCCCGCGCTCCGCTGCAGTTGCCGGTCCAGGGCGGCGGGGAGGGCGATGACGACCGTGAGCAGCGCTTGCCACAGCTCCTGCTGGTCGTCGTCGAGCCACGGTGACTGGGTTTCCATGCGCCAGATCCTACTTGCCCAGGCAACCACGATGACTTGCCTGGGCAAGTCATCGTGCCGTACCTTTCACTTGCCTAGGCAAGTCAATGCAGTAGCTCATCCTGAAGGAAGTGCCATGAAGGCAATGCGTTTCCACGAGTTCGGCGGCAGCGACGTGCTGCGCTACGAGGACATCGACCGCCCGGTCCCCGGCGCCGGGCAGGTGCTGGTGCGGGTGGCTGCCACCTCGTTCAACCCGGTCGACGATCACATCCGCGCCGGAGTCCTGGCCGAAATGATCCCGATCACCCTTCCGTACGTTCCGGGGATCGACCTCGCGGGCACCGTGACCGAGACCGGCGCGGGCGTGACCGGCTACCGGGCGGGCGACCGGGTGGTGGCCATGCTCCCCCTCGAATCCGCCGGCGGCGCCGCCGAGTACGTACTCGTGCAGGCGGAATCCCTGGCTCCGGCCCCCCGTACGACCGAACTGGTCGACGCCGCGGCGCTGCCGCTGACCGGGCTGGCGGCGTGGCAGACGGCATTCGAGCTCGCCGAGCTGAAGCCCGGTCAGTCCGTGCTGGTCAACGGGGCAGGGGGCGCGGTGGGTAGCCTCGTGGTGCAGCTCGCCGTGGACGCGGGGGCGCAGGTGACCGCGGTGGACGCGCCCGAGCACGCCGACCGGCTTCGCGGTTACGGCGCGGCGCGGGTCGTCGGCCCGCTCGGCCTGGCGGCGGGGCCGACCGCGGTGGGTGGCCCGTTCCAGGTCGTGGTCAACCATGTGCGCTGCTCTCCGGAGGAGCTCGCGCTGCTGACGCCGTATGTCGCCGACGGCGGGGTCGCCGCCAGCACCGCGGGCCCGATTCCCGAGGACTCCGCCCGGGGAGTGCGCAGCGCGAACCTGTGGGTGCGCAGCGACGGAACCCAACTGGCCGAGCTGGTCGCCAAGGTGGACGCCGGCAAGCTGCGCCTCCACGTCGCCGCCCGCCGCCCCATCGCCGAGCTGCCCGACGTCCACGAGGATGCCGGCGCCGGACGGCTGAGCGGCAAGACGGTCCTGCCGGCCTCCTGAGGACGCCTCGGCTCAGCGGTCAGCGGCTGTCGGCCACCGGCACCCCGAAGTCCGGGGTGCCGTCCGGCTTCCAGCGGAGGGGCTGGACGCGGGTGTGGCGGTTGGGGTCGTCGAGGGGGTCGCCGACGATGTCCTTGTACTGGCGGGCGTGGTAGACGAGGACGTCGGTGCGGCCGTCCTCGGCGATGGTGAAGGAGTTGTGGCCCGGGCCGTACTGGCTGTTCTTCTCGCTGCTGGTGAAGACCGGGCGCGGGGACTTCGACCACGACGCCGGGTCCATCAGGTCGCTGTCGGCGGCCGCGGTGAGGAGGCCCATGCAGTAGTTGTGGTCGGTGGCGCTTGCCGAGTAGGTCATGAAGAGGCGGCCGTTGCGGGCGATCACCGATGGGCCCTCGTTGACCTTGAAGCCGATCCGCTCCCAGTCGTACTCGGGGGTCGTCAGCCGGATCTGCGGGCCCTTCAGGGTCCACGGGTTCGCCATCTTCGACAGGAAGACGCCGGTGTTGTTGTCCATGCCCGGCTCGTGCTGCGCCCAGGAGAGATAGCGGTCGCCGCGGTGGGTGAAGGTGGTGGCGTCGAGCGCGAAGGTCTCCCAGGCGGTGACCAGCTGGCCCTTCTCGGTCCAGGTGCCCTTGAACGGGTCGGCGCTCGCGTTCTCCAGCACCCAGATCCGTATCGCCCAGACGTCCTCGGCCGGGGCGGCGGCGAAGTAGACGTACCACTTGCCGTCGATGTGATGCAGCTCAGGCGCCCAGATGTGCGCGCCCATGGCGCCGGTGGCGTGCTTGCGCCAGATGACGGCCTCGTCCGCCGTGGCCAGGCCCTGGATCGTACGGGAGCGGCGCAGGATGATCCGGTCGTACTCGGGGGCGGTGGCGGTGAAGTAGTAGCGGCCGTCGGTGTGGCGGTGGATGTGCGGGTCGGCGCGGTTCAGGACCAGCGGGTTGCGGTACGGGCGGGCGGCGGCGACCGGCTCGGCGGCGTGCGCGGTGGCCGCGCCGGCCGCTCCGTAGGCCGCCGTCAGGGCGCCCGCGGCGAGGGCGCCTTTGACGACCGTGCGGCGGTTCAGCGGTGCTTCGTGGCGGCTCATGCGTGATCCTTTCGGAGGCGGGGACTAGCCGCCGAGCGGCGTCGGCAGCAGTTCGCGCGGAACGTCCTGGAAGACGACGGGGACCTGGAAGCGGCGCACCGACTCGGTCCCGACCGAGGTGTGCGCGGCGCTGGTGGTGGCGGGCCAGGGGCCGCCGTGGTGCACGACGCGGTTGACGGCGACGCCGGTCATCACTCCAGCTTGTTCGGTATTTCGGACTTCGATCGTGACTTCGAACAGGAACCTAGACCGAGCCCGTGATCGCGTCAATGCAATGAGGTGCCCCGGCCGCCCGTCGGCAAAGGCGGCCGGGGCACCTTCAGTCCACCCGCTACAGCGCCGGGTGGGCGTTCTTCAGCAGCTCCTGGAACTGCGCCGGGAACCACTTCCCGGAAATCGGCGCGTCCTTCAGCGCGCCCGAGGGGTTGTTGCCGTTGCGCACATTGCCCTCGTAGGTCGGGTCACACATGCGGTCGAAGCCCTTGCCCTCGTCGTTGTCGATCTCCTTGCTCGACCCGTCCGACTCCCCCGGCGGCTTGATCCACACGTACGCGTCGATCCCCGCCTCGGGGGCGGCCTGCGGGCGCTCGCCGAGGCCGGCGCCCGACTGGTTGCACCAGTTGCCGAGGTGAATACGGCGGTCGTAGCGACCGCCGTCGACGTACGCGTTCACGTCCGTCTCGGGGCCGGGCCCGGTGGGCCGGTCGGCGCCGCCCCAGCCGTTGCGGGAGGTGTCGATCAGCATGCCGACGTCGGAGTTGAAGCCGGCCGAGACGAGCTGCTTGCGGAAGGCCTGGGCGAAGGAGAGCTCGTCGGTGTAGCGGTTGTAGTCGACCCACTTCGACTCGCGTACGGACTTGCCGCCGACCGTGTCGTCGATCGCGAAGTTGTCCTCCTTCAGGGCGCTGTAGTTGGCGGTGTTGGTGATGAAGCCGGCGACGTTGTCGACCGTGCTGCCCTCGGCGGTGGCGGCCTCGTGCAGCACCTCGGCGGACGCGTTGAAGTTGTCGTCCCAGCCGATCCAGCCGTGGTGGCCCGCATCGACGTAGTTGTAGACGTTCGGCACGGCCCCGAGCTTGTTGAGCGCGTAGCCGACACCCTTCACGTAGTTGCCGTTGGCCTTCATCACGTCGCACTCCGGGGTCGCGGTGGGGCGGCCGCCGGTGTTGGTGACGAGGTTGGGCAGCGAGTCGATCTCGACCGTGTTGACGATGCGCAGCTTCGCGTACTTCTCGTCGGCCATGATCTTGGCGATCGGGTCGATGTAGTCGCTCTTGTACTTCGCGATCTCGGTCGGCCCGAGCTCGCCGTTGGACGCCAGCGCCGCGCAGTCGCGGCCGGGGAGGTTGTAGATCACCACCTGGACGACGTCCGCGCCCTGCTCCAGTGCCGTATCGAGGTGCTCGCGCAGGCCCATCGCGTCCGCCGTGCCCTCGATGGCGGCGGTCCGGTCCATCCAGACGCCGGTGGGCTGCTTGGCGATCTTGTCGCCGCCGGGCTCGGCGGCGGCCTTCTTCGACCAGTCGGGATTGACGTAGACCTTTGCACCCGCATACGGGTTGTCGACCCGCTCGGCGGCCTGCGCGCCGTCACCGTCGTTGACGATGACGGCGGTGCCGGTCGCGGCGGCCAGCGCCGTGCAGACGGCGAGGAGCAGGGAGCGGGGTCTGCGGTGTCTGGCGCGGGGACGTGCGGTGCGGCTCATGACGGAGTGCCTCTCGGTGGGGGGTGGGTTGAGAGGGTGGGGGCGTACGGGGAAAAGGGGAAGCCGGGTCAGGGCGTGCTCACCGACGGCCGCGGCGCGGCCTTCATCCCCGCGCCGATGTAGAAGCTCGGGTGCGGCGGCTGGTTGTAGGCGGTGTTCTGCCAGGTCAGCGCCGTCCGGTACATCGGGTCGTGCAGCAGGGTGGTGATGCGGCGGTCGGTCTCGTACGGGGTGGAGTAGATCCGCAGCGCCTTGCTGTCGGACGTACGCCACACCACCTCCTCGCGCCAGTCGCCGAGGATGTCGCCGGAGAGCGCCGGGGTGGACTTGGTGCCGTTGTTGCCGGCCACGCCCGCGCCGCTGAGCAGGCGCTGGTCGCCGTCCTTCCCGTATTTGTCGATCCGGGTGCCGTCCAGGAGCTCGCGGGTCGGGTCGCCGTCCCACCAGTTCAGGAAGTTGATGCTGGACGGCTCCCGGCCGGCCGAGGCGCCGGAGGGCGTGCGGAGCGTCGAGTCGGCGGCCGACCAGGATTCGGCGCCCGGCGAGGACGCGTCCACGTCGCCGCTGACGCCGCGGCCGTTGTCGCTGCCGGAGGCCGTCTTCCAGAGGATCTTTCCGGTACGGGCCTCGGCGAACCAGGAGCCGGGGCTGGACGAGTTCTCCGACACCTTGAAGTACTCGAGCCCCTCGCGCGACGGGTCCAGGTCGCCGACGTGCCCGGCGTCGCCGTGGCCGAGCTTGGTGGTCCACAGGCCGTGTCCGTTGTCGTCGACCGCCATGGCGCCGTAGACGATCTCGTCCTTGCCGTCGGCGTCGACGTCCGCGATGGACAGGCTGTGGTTGCCCTGGCCGTCGTAGCCCTTGCCCGTGTTGGTGGAGGAGTTGGTGTCGAAGGTCCAGCGGCGGGTGAAGGAGCCGTCGCGGAAGTCCCAGGCGGCGATGACGGAGCGGGTGTAGTAGCCGCGGGCCATGATCAGGGAGGGGCGGGCGCCGTCGAGGTAGGCCGTACCCGCGAGGAAGCGGTCGACGCGGTTGCCGTAGCTGTCGCCCCAGGAGGCGACATTGCCGCGCCCCGGCACGTAGTCGACGGAGTCCATCGCCGCGCCGGTCTTCCCGTTGAACATGGTCAGGAACTCGGGCCCGGACAGCACATAGCCGCCGGAGTTGCGGTGATCGGCGGAGGCGCTGCCGATGACTTTGCCCGCCCCGTCGACCGTGCCGTCGGAGGTCTTCATGGCGACCTCGGCCTGGCCGTCGCCGTCGTAGTCGTACACCTGGAACTGGGTGTAGTGCGCGCCCGACCGGATATTGCGGCCCAGGTCGATGCGCCACAGGCGCTTGCCCTCCATCGTGACGCCGTCGACGATCGTGTTGCCGGTGACGCCGGACTGGGAGTTGTCCTTGGCGTTGGTGGGCTGCCACTTCAGTACGAAGTCGAGGTCGCCGTCGCCGTCCAGGTCGCCGATGGAGGCGTCGTTCGCCTCGTACGTATAGCCGCTGCCGCCGGAGGGCGGGGTGATGGGCACGTCGAGGTGGCCGTCGGCGAACTTCTTGGCGGGCCCGGACTTCGGCTGCTCCTCGCCGCTCGTCACGGCGGCGATGGTGTATTCGGCGCCGGCCGCGGCGCCTTTGTCGGCGAAGTTGGTGGACTTGGTGACCGGCGTGTCGGTGACGCGCTTGCCGTCGCGGTAGACATGGAAGCCGACGTCGTCCGGGTCGGTGGCCAGCCAGCGCCAGCTGACCAGGTTCCCGTCGCCGGTCGCGACGCTCACCGCGCCGCGGTCCAGGGCCTCGACCTGGGCGGTGGGCGCGGCCTTGGACGTATCAGGGAGCGCCACCAGGGTGCCGGCGGCGAGGGCGCCGGCGACCGTGGTGGTGAGCAGCGCGCGGTGGAGCGTGCGTCTGCGGGTCCTGTGCATGGGGGGCACTCCTGTGGGGAGATAGGTCGGTGCGTTTCCCGTCAGTCGCCGCCGGGGGTGCGGAGGTTGCCCTTGAATCTCAGCCCCCGTCGGGACCGGCGTGGGCGAGGACATGGCGCCGTACCGCTGCCGCGCTCTTCAGCGCGTCGTAGTCGTACGCGTCGGCGGGCCGCCAGCCGGTGTCGTGGGAGAAGTCGCCGGGGGCCTCGGCGGCGGCGAGGGCGTTGAGGTCGACGTGGCGGCCGTTGAACCAGGAGCCGGTGTCGTTGAAGCGGTCGCCGCCGAGGTTGGCCGTCGTCACGGCGGGGTCGGTGGCCTCGTCGTAATCGAAGACATTGCGCTCGGACTCGATGGCCGATTCGAGGCCGATGCCGAGGGCGTACTCGGCGCCGCTGCCCCGGTAGACGTTGTTCACGGCGTGCACCTGGCCGTAACGGACACGTGGCGCGCGCTGCACGATGTCGGTGAAGAGGTTGCGCAGGAAGGTGACCTTCAGGTGCCCGCGGTCGCTCGCCGAGTCGCCGTCGCCTGAGCCGATGAGGAGCGCCTTGTCGTGGTCGGTGAAGCGGCTGTCGGAGACGGTGACGTGGTCGGAGCCGTCCTCGATGTCGAGGAGGCCGTCGTGGCGCTGCACGGGCTCGCCGTGGAAGCCGTCGGGGGCGTCGCGGTCCGGGTAGCGGCCGTCGGTGAAGGTGCAGTGGTCGATCCAGATGTTACGGCCGGTGACCAGGGACATCGCGTCGAGGCGGGCGTTCCAGCTGCCATCCTCGCCGTCGCCTGGCGACCAGGTGGTGAAGTGGTCGACGGGGGCTTCGATTTCGAGGTTGCGGACGATGATGTTGCGGCCGGTGTTGACGGACAGCATGACGCCGAGGAGGCGGGCGTCCTTGCCGATGCCTTCGAGGGTGGTGTTGCTGGGGATGGTGAGCTGGACCTGCCGCTTTTCGGCGTCTGAGCCCTTCTGGCGGAGGGCGCGCTGCTCCTTGCAGTACGGGTGGCGGGTGTCGGACCATTCGGCGCCGTCCGCGCCGAAGCAGGACATGTAGCGGGCGAGGTCGTAGCCGGGGGCGTAGTCCTGCTCGCCGAGGTGGGTGCCGTCGGCGGCCTGGTGGCCGTCGATGTCGCCTTCGACGCGGATGCGCTTCGGGGAGGTGGGGGCGCCGTGGTTGCCGAGGGCGCGGGCGAGGTCGGCGCGGGTGCGTACGGTCCAGACGGACGCGTCGTCGGCACCGGCGCCGCCGGTGGTGCCGCCGGCGGCGGAGGCCCAGCCGGGGGCGTGGGGTGGGGGGTCGGCCTGGGCGGTGGGGAGGGCGATGAGGAGTGCGGCTGCTGTGACGGTTGCTGCGGTCATACGTTGCACGCCGGCTCCCCCTCACACGTCGTAACGGCTCTTCATGTGCCGCCAGAAGTCCCGCAGCATCCACTGGTCGAATTCGGTGATCTCCTGGGCGCTGCCCGCCTTCATGAGAAAGCCCTCGACGCCGGTGGGGGTCCAGTCGTAGAAGTCGTCGAGGCCCCAGGTGTGGCCCATTTCGTGCAGCAGCACGTGGATGTTTTCCTGATCCTTGGCGACCGCGTCCATGAAGTAACCGCGCCCGATCCGCTGACCCCAGTCGCCGCCCGCGCCACCCTGGAAGTCGTCGGTGAGCCACAGCGATTGATCGTAGTGCCGCTCCTCCTTGCCCGGGCACTGCGAATAATCGCCGTCCTGGTGGAAGAAGCGACCGCAGTCGGGCGCGCATTGCGGCGCGCCATCGGAGTCGAGCTCACCGGCGTAGACGTCGACGGAGTCGTCGCTCCACTGCAGCGTCTTGCGGTCCTTGACGGCCCAGCCGACGACATTCACCTCGACCTTCTCGTACGGGAATCCGTCGAAGCCGGCGACCTTGTCGATCCACTTGTTGTACTGCTTTTCGAGGGAGGCGTGCACATTGTCCCGCTGGGTGGCGGTGACCGGGGTGTCGGATTCCCAGCGGACGCAGTAGTTGATGGTCCCGTTGCCATTGGCCATCAGCTGGTCCCAGCCGTAGTTCTTGAAGCCATTGAGGTCGGTGTAGGTGTCCTCCATGTGCGTCCACACCTCGTCGAGCGGCTTCACGAGATTGGCGGGAGGATTCCACTCGGCGGCGGCTTCCCTGGACTCCTCGCCGGAGGCGGGGGCGAGGATGACGACGGAGGCGCCTACGGCGGTGGCGGTCGCGGCGGCGAGGAGGAGGCGGCGGAGCCGGCGGCGCGGGGCAGGGACTCGGTACTCGGTCATGGCGGAAGCCTTCCGCTGGGGGTGGGGGGCACGAGGTAGTTGCCGCCGACCCCGCGAAGGTTTCCGCCCCGGGCAAGGCTCACCAGATGACAAACACCGGGAGTCATCTTCCGCACTTCGGTGATAGCTTTCGGCGCGGCAGGGCCCGTACAACTGCATCCATATTGACCCCGTATGCAGCCCCAGGTACGTTCCGCAGTCGTTTGGTGCCGAGATTCCTTCCCGCCCCACACGGCCGCAATGGGGGCCGCCGCGAGGGGCACGGAGCCGCGCCGGGAGGAGACGCGCCTGATGAGCCGAGATGACGAGGAGTCCACGGGCGGGGCTGGTGAAGAGCCGGAGCGCCCGGCGATACCGGCGACGCCGCTGGCTGCCTACCGGGCTGCCGCCGCGAGCCTGAGCGAGACGCATCCCGAATGCGGGCTGCCCTGGGAACTGTTGGCCGCCATCGGCATGGTCGAGTCCGGCCACGCCTGGGGCGGCGCGGTGGACCCGGACGGCACGATGCTTGAGCCGGTCACCGGGGAGCGGCGGGGCGCGGAGACCGTCGGTCCGATGCAGCTCAGCACCGCCGTATGGGCGCTCTGGGCAGCGGGCGGCACCCCCGACGCGGAGCCCGACCCGCAGAACATCCACGACGCCGCCCTCACCGCCGGCCGCTTCCTCTGCGCCCCCGGCCGCGACCTCACCCGCGACGCGGACCTGCACCAGGCGATCCGCAGCTTCCACAACGCGCCTATGTACGTACGGGCGGTGCTGTCCTGGATGGCGGACTACCGGGAGGGCGTACGGGAGATTCCCGACCGCACCGAGGTGGGCTGGAGCAGCATCGCGGCCGACATGGTGAATCATGCGTGGGCGGATGTGGAGGAGGTCACCGGGGGGAAGCCGGAGGGCGAGGAGTCCGAGCCGGAGGCGGCGGCAGCGGCGGCACCAGAGGCAGCGGCAGAGACAGAGACAGACGCGGAAGGGAGCGACCCCGCACCCGCCGAAAGCTCACCCGCCGCTGAGCCGTCCCGCCCCACTTCGCCCCGCCCCTCCCGCGCCACCGCCGGCATCGTCGCGATCGACGCCGCCCCCGAGCCCCGTCGCTGGCTGGTCCGCGGTGCCGTGGGCGCGGCGCTCACCGCCGTGGCGCTGTTCAGCTTCCCCGGGCCGCAGATCGCCGACCTCTTCGAGGACAAGGGCCCGAGCACGTCCGAGCGCGCCGGCACGCCGCCCCGTACGCAGCCGTCCGCCACCCCCTCGGCCCCGCCGTCCGCCGCCCAGCAGAAGCCGAAGCCGGCGGACCCGACCCCCGAGCCCTCGCGTACCAAGAACAAGGCGTCCGCCACCCCCGACGACGAGAAGGACGCCGACTCGAACCAGCACCGCACCGCGGAAGAGGACTCGACCGCCACCAACTCCGGCGGCTCCACCCCTAAGCCCCAGCCCGCGCCCACCAAGACGGTCCCCGGCGGCAAGTTCTACGACTGGTCGATCTGGCTGCCGCGCGGCCGCTGAACCGCCCGCAGCACAATCCGCCGCACGGCTCAGCCCACCACAGCGAGCTCGTGCGGCGTGTTGTTGAGCCGCCGCCCGCCGTCCTCCGTACACGTCACGATGTCCTCGATCCGCACCCCGAAGCGCCCCGGCAGGTAGATCCCGGGCTCGATGGAGAAGCACATCCCCGGCACCAGGGGCTGCTCCTCCCCCGCCACCATGTACGGCGGCTCGTGCGTGGTGACGCCGATGCCGTGCCCGGTGCGGTGGATGAAGTACTCGCCATACCCGGCGTCCTCGATCACGGCCCGCGCCGCCCGGTCGATGTCCTGGCAGGCCACCCCGGGGCGTACCGCCGCGAAGGCCGTCTGCTGCGCCGTCCGTACGATGTCGTGGACCCGCCGCGCCTCCTCGGTCGGCTCGCCGACCGCCACCGTGCGGGTGGTGTCCGAGCCGTAACCGGCCTTGAGCCCGCCGAAGTCGAGCACCACCATGTCGCCGGTCGCGATGGTCCGCTCCCCCGCCTCGTGGTGCGGGTTGGCGCCGTTGGGGCCTGAGCCGACGACCGTGAAGTCGACCTGGCTGTGGCCGTGCTCGCGCAGCAGCCGGGCCAGGTCGGCGGCCACGTCGGTCTCCTTGCGGCCCGCGAAGGGGAGGGCAAGGATGTCGCGGTACGTGGCGTCCGCCGCCTCCCCCGCGGCCGCGAGCCGGGTCACCTCGGCGGCGTCCTTCACCGCCCGCAGCATCGGCAGCGCGTCGGTCAGCGCGCGGTACGAGCCGCCGGGCAGCGTCCGCTGGATGCCGAGCAGGTGCAGGGCCCAGGCGTTGTCGGAGACGCCGTAGCGGCCGCCGGCGCTGAGCAGCCAGGCGGCCGTGGCGAACGGGTCGGTGCCGTCCTTCCAGTCGGTCATTCGCAGCGCGCCCGCGCCGGGGGCGGCTTCGGCGTCGGGGCGTTCGAGGGCCGGGACGATGAGGTGGGGTTCGGCGTCCGCGGACAGCACCAGCAGGGTGAGGCGCTCGGTGATCGCGGTCGGCTGGTAGCCGCACAGCCAGACCATGTCGGGTCCGGGGGTGATCAGCAGCCCGGCGAGGCCGGCGTCGTGGGCGGCCTGGGCGGCGCGCGCCATCCGGTCGCTGTAGTCCTGCTCGGTGAAGGCCTGTGCGGTGCCCGTCATGCTCCCTGCCTCGTCCGCGTAGTCGCGTCGCTCCTGGCTGCCAGTCTGCCCCAGGTGCCGCGCGGAGCCGCGGATCCGGGGCGGCACGGCCCGAGGAGCCGTCCCGTAACTTGGCCGAAACATGACAACCCAATCGCCCGACCTCTCTTGCCTCTTCAAGACCCCGGTGCCTCAATAAGCAACAGCGCGCCGACCTGACTAACCGTCAGACAACCCGCGCGAAAATCCCCCCAACAAGGAAGCGGGACGCCATGAGGCCACAAGCCAAACACAGAAGCAGCACCCGCCGAGCAGCCATAGCCACCCTCGCGGGCGCCGCCGCGCTCACCACCGGCGCCCTGGTGACGGCGCCGACGGCGGTCGCGGTCGAACCCACCACAGCCACCATCGACTTCGACTGCGGCAGTTACGGCTCCGGCTCCGCCACGCTCACGGCCACCCAGGACGGCACCGCCGCGACCATCACGGTCTCGACATCGGCGATCACGGCGCCGATCGACATCGGCGCGAACTCGGTCAACTCCACCCTCACCCTCACCAAGAACGGCTCCGACACAACCACCTTCACCGGCAGCGCCAACCCGGCGATCCCCTCCGGCAGCCCGGTCTCCACCGGCCCGCTCGACGGCACGGTCGCCGCGGGCGACAGCCTGGAAGCCAAGTCCCTGGAGGTCACGGTGCTCGGCGTGACCGCGACGTGCAACGCGACGTCGGCACAAGCCCCGGGTCCCTTCAAGTTCTGAGCCGCTCAAGGCGTCGGCCCCACACTGCCGTCCGGTTTGTACGGTTGCCCGCGGGCCGCGGGTAACGGCAGCGTGGGGCCGGACGTCCTCGGAGGGGAACTCGGAGGGGGAACGATGACCGGCCTCGCCGCGCTCGACGCCTGGCAGCGCGATCCGTATCCGCACTACGAACGCGCCCGTGAGGCACCGGGGCTCACCTTCGTCCCCGAGGCGCTGCACCTGCGGTGGTGACGGCTTCGCCTAGCCGGTGAACAGCTGCGTGGCCTTCTGCACCAGCTCGTACACCCCGTACCCGAGCGGCGCCCCGACCCACAGCCAGGCGAAGAGGATCAGGCCGCGGCGCCGCGTCGGCGGGTCATGCGGTGCGGGCTGCGATGTCGTCATCGGGCGCCTTTCGCTGGTCGGGTACGTGGTGGCGGGTGTGGACGGGGCGGATCAGTTCGTTGGCCACGAAGCCGACCAGCAGCAGGCCGATCATGATGCCGAGCGAGAGGCCGTACAGGCTCGATCCGCTCTTGCCCGCGTCCTTCTGGGAGTCGGCCACCCAGTTCACGATCAGCGGGCCGAGTACCCCCGCCGTCGACCAGGCGGTGAGCAGGCGGCCGTGGATGGCGCCGACCTGGTACGTGCCGAAGAGGTCCTTCAGGTACGCGGGGATGGTGGCGAAGCCGCCGCCGTAGAAGGAGAGGATCACCAGGGCGCAGCAGATGAAGAGCGGCTTCGAGGAGTTGCCCCAGGCCGCGATCAGCAGATACATCAGCGCGCCGGCGCCCAGGTACAGCCGGTAGACGTTCTTGCGGCCGATCAGGTCGGACGTCGAGGACCAGCCGATCCGGCCCGCCATATTGGCCGCGGAGAGCAGCGCCACGAAGCCGGCCGCGGCGGAGGCGGAGACCGGGGTGGAGGTGTCCGCGAAGAAGTCCGTGATCATCGGGGCGGCCTTCTCCAGGATGCCGATGCCCGCGGTCACGTTCATGCACAGGACGATCCACAGGAACCAGAACTGCGGGGTGCGTACGGCGGCGTTGGCGGAGACCTGCGGACCGGCGGGAACGGCCGGCTCGGCGGTGGCCGTCGGCGCGGCCTGTCCGCCCGGCCGCGGCACCCGCACCAGCAGCACCCCCAGCGACATGAACACCGCATACGTGAGCCCATGCACCAGGAACGCCGCCGCAATCCCCCCGCTGTCCGCCCCGAACGAATCCAGCATCTGCGCCGACCACGGCGAGGCGATCAGCGCCCCGCCCCCAAAGCCCATGATCGCGATGCCGGTCGCCATCCCCGGCCGGTCGGGGAACCACTTGATGAGCGTCGACACCGGCGAGATATAGCCGATGCCGAGTCCGATGCCGCCGACGAAGCCGTAGCCGAAGACGATCAGCCAGTACTGCTCGGTCCAGGCGCCGAGCGCGGCGAGCAGGAAGCCGGAGGAGAAGCAGCACAGCGCCACGGACATCGCCCAGCGCGGGCCTCTTCGTTCCACGAGCGTGCCGCCGAAGGCCGCGGAGAGGCCGAGCATCACGATGCCGAGCTGGAAGGGCAGGGCGCTCTGGGTGCCGGAGAGGTCGAGGGCGGCCTCGAGCGGGGGCTTGAAGACGCTCCAGGCATAGGCCTGGCCGATGGACAGGTGCACAGACAGCGCGGCCGGCGGGACCAGCCAGCGACTCCACCCGGGTGGGGCGAGGGGGAGGGACATGTTCCGCAACTGTAAGGAGGTCAGGCCCTCTTGAACAGGCCCTCGACATACTGTAGACAATATATTGTCGACACACTGTCGCCTTCCCTCTCATCCCCTCGGTAAGCCCTCAACCGATCGGAGAGCCACCATGAAAGTCGCAGTTGTCGGCGCCGGAGCGATCGGCGCCTACGTCGGGGCCGCCCTGCACCGCGCGGGCGCCGACGTCCATCTCCTGGCCCGCGGTCCCCACTTGGCGGCGATGCGGCAGCACGGCGTACGGGTCCTGAGCCCCCGCGGCGACTGGACCGCACCCGTCCCCGCGACCGACCAGCCGAAGGAGATCGGCCCGGTCGACCACGTCTTCCTCGGCCTGAAGGCCAATTCGTACGCGGCCTGCGGCCCCCTGGTCGAGCCGCTCCTCGGCCGGCACACCTCGGTGATCGCCGCGCAGAACGGCATCCCCTGGTGGTACTTCCACGGCCACGGCGGCCCGCACGACGGCACCCGCATCGAGAGCGTCGACCCGGGCGGCGAGGTCAGCGCCGTACTCCCGCCCGAGCGCGCGATCGGATGCGTGGTCTACGCGGCCACCGAGCTCGAAGGCCCGGGCGTCGTACGCCACCTCGAAGGCACCCGCTTCTCGATCGGCGAGCCGGACCGCTCGCTCTCCGCCCGCTGCCTGGAGTTCAGCGCGGCGATGCAGCAGGGCGGGCTGAAGTGCCCGGTCGAGCCGGACCTCCGCAACGACATCTGGATCAAGCTGCTCGGCAACATCTCCTTCAACCCGATCAGCGCCCTCACCCGCGCCACCATGCGCCAGATGTGCCTGCACGACTCCACCCGCGGCGTCATCGAGCTGATGATGACCGAGACCCTCGAGGTCGCGGCCGCCCTCGGCTGCCGCCCCGACATCTCCATCGAGCGCCGGCTCGCGGGCGCGGAACGCGTCGGCGACCACCGCACCTCCACTCTCCAGGACCTGGAGAAGGGCAAGCCCCTCGAGCTCGATGTGCTGCTGGCGGCCGTGATCGAGCTGGCCGGCATCACCGGCGTCCCGGTACCCACCCTCCGTACGGTCGACGCCATCTCCGATCTTCTCGCCCAGGGCGTCGCTGCCTGACTTTGCGGCGTGACCGCTGAGCGCCCGCGCGCTTGGCGGTCACGACGTGGTCCGATATCTCGAACGCCGTACGGGAATTCGTGCACGGGTATTGCCCGCGGCTCTCGCGCGCCTCCAGAATGACGCACCGACGCTGTCGAACCGGTTCGACACCCCTCGGGACAACCTCAGGAGCAGCAAACGATGGTGCCACCAAGAGCACGACCGGCCAGGACCCTGCGGATACGCGCAGCGCTCACCTTCGCGCTCGGCGCCCTCCTGCTGACCTCCGCCCTCTCCACGCCCGCCGCGGGCGACGACGCCGACGCCGGCGATGCCGCCGCCGATGGCACCCTCCAGGTCGACCTCGGCGCGGACACCGGCGAGTTCCACGGCGGCGCCTCCGGCACCCTCTACGGCCTCTACGGCCCGGACGTGCCGACGAACAACCTCATCGAGGGCATGAACCTGCGCACCGTATCGACCAAGGCGCAGGACGGCCCGCAGCACCCGGGCGCCGACGCCCTCGAGGTCGTGAAGCCGCTCGCCGACTCCACCGACGGCGACACGTACATCTACATGACCGACATCCACCGCGGCTTCCCGTACCAGTGGCCGGGCAAGACGCCCGCGGAGAAGCTCGGCACGTACCGCGAGAAGGTCGGCAAGCAGGTCGACCAGGTGCTGAAGCTGCCGGAGCGGTATCAGGACAACGTCGTCTTCGTGCCGTTCAACGAGCCCGAGGGCAACATGTTCGGGACCGGTGAGTGGAGTTACGACAAGGTCAGCTGGCTCGACGACCCGAAGGCCTACTTCGCCGCCTGGGACGACTTCTACCGGCTGATCAAGCAGAAGATGCCGGCCGCGCGCATCGCCGGGCCCAACACCAGCGTGCTCTACGACCAGGTCAAGGGCTTCATGGAGCACGCCATAAAGGCGGGCACGATCCCGGACGTCGTCACCTGGCACGAGCTCAGCCACCCGGAGAAGGTGCGGGAATCGGTCAGGAAGTACCGCGGCTGGGAGAAGGACGTCTTCAAGGGCACCTCGTACGAGGGCAAGGAACTGCCCGTCAACATCAACGAGTACGCCTTCAACTACCACACCTCCGTCCCCGGCCAGATGATCCAGTGGGTCTCCGCGATCGAGGAGTCGAAGGTCGACGCGGACATCGCGTACTGGAACATCGACGGCAATCTGTCGGACTCGGCGGTCCAGTCGAATCGCGCCAACGGCCAGTGGTGGCTGCTCAACGCGTACGGCAGCATGACCGGCAACACGGTCAAGGTGACCCCGCCCTCCCCCGGCGAGAACTACACGATGCAGGGCGTCGCCACCCTCGACCGCGCGAAGCGGCAGTCGCGGACGATCTTCGGGGGCTCGTCGGGCGCGGGACATGTCGAGTTCGGGAATGTGCCGAAGGATGTCTTCGGCGAAACCGGCAGCGTCAAGGCCCGCATCCGCGAAATCCCCTGGTCCGGCCAGGTCGGCGACTCGGGCCCGCCGCGCACCATCGCCGAGCGCCCCGTCCAGGTGCGCGACGGCAAGGCGGTCCTCGACTTCGGCAGCGGCGGCCTGCCCGCGCTGAAGGAGTCCTCCGCGTACGAGATCATCCTCACCCCCGCGACCAAGGCCGACGCCAAGTCCGTCCCGTCCGCGCTCTGGAAGGGCTCGTACGAGGCCGAGGACGCGGCGCATTCCGGCAGCGGCTACAGCAAGAACGGGCCCGAGGGCTCGCCTGACGAGGTGTCGAAGTTCTACACGTCCGGCGGCTACAACGTCGGCGGGCTGCGCACCGGCTCCGACGTGAAGCTCGACTTCACCGTGGACGTGCCGGAGGACGGCACGTACGACCTGAGCGTCTTCGCCAACTCGCTCAACACGTACGACCTGGTCAAGGAGAACGGCCCCACCAACGTCTTCCTCACCGTCGACGGCAAGGACGAGCAGGAGCTGAAGCTCCCGCTCGGCTACAAGTGGGTGGTCTGGGACCACGCCGACACGAAGGTCAAGCTGACCAAGGGCAAGCACACCCTCTCCCTCGCCGCCCGCAGCCTCGACGGCAAGGGCGTCACCAAGGGCGACGCGATCGTCGACCGCCTCACCCTTGCCCTGCCGCACCCGGACGCCGGTAAGGCCGTCTACGAGGGCGAGCTCGCGACGCTCGCGAAGGGCGCCAAGGCCGTGTACCCGACCGACGGCGCGGGCGCGGCCGAGCTCGGCAAGGGCGCCACCGCGACCTTCTGGGTCTACTCGCCGCGCGACGGCGAGTCGACGCTGACACTGAAGACCGGCGGCAGCGGCAAGGCGCGGCTGGCGGTCAACGGCCGGGATGTGGGTGCGAGCAAGACCGCCGTCTCCCTCTCCGGCGGCATCAACAAGGTCACCGTCACCGGCGCCTCCGGCACCACCCTCGTCGACCGCCTCACCGTCGAGCAGACGGCCGGGACCCTGACCCCGATGACGTACCAGGCGGAGGACGCCGACCTCGCCGGGACGGCCACGGTCGCCGCGCTCTCCGGCGCGACCGGCGGCAAGGCCGTCCGCGGCATCGGCGGCAAGCCGGGCAACGGCAACACCGCCACCTTCAAGGTCGACGCCCCGAAGGCGGGCACGTACGCGATGCGGGTGCGCTACTCCAACCCGGAGCAGGCCGAGGCCACCCACTACAACCCCGACCCGCTGGTCCGGCACGCGGACGTCTCCGTCAACGGCGGCGCCGCCAAGCGCGTGACCTTCCCGCACTCCTTCCACGAGAACAACTTCTGGGAGCTCACGGTGCCGGTGGAGCTGAAGCAGGGCGGCAACACGGTCGGCTTCCGCTCCGAGGAGCTGCCCAACTTCGACGGCACGTCGTACGCGTCCGACACCTGGCCCGGCATCCTGCTGCGGTCGCCGAACGCGCCCGTCCTGGACCGCATCACCCTCGCCCCGTACGCGGCGGTGCGGCCGTGACCCAAGGCACCGTCACCATCGGCGACATAGCCCGCGCCGCCGGCGTCTCCCGCAGCACCGCCTCGTACGCCCTGTCGGGCAAGCGGGCGATCTCCGCGGCGGTACGCCAGCGGGTCGCCGACGCGGCCCGGGAGCTCGGCTACACGCCCAACGCCGGGGCCCGTGCGCTCGCCACCGCGCAGACGAAGGTGATCGGGCTGCTGGCGCAGTTCCACGAGGACGAGTTCGCCCCGGCGATGCTGCAGTACATCCTCGGCGTCTCCGACACCGCCCGCGAGCTCGGCTACGACACCCTGCTCGTCAGCGAGGCGGACGGGGCGCGGGCGCTGGCCCGGATCACCAGCTCCCGGATGGTCGACGGGGTCGTGCTGCTGAACGTGGCGCAGGACGACCCCCGGCTGCCGCTGCTGCGCGCCGCCGGGCAGCCCGGCGCGCTCGTCGGGCTGCCCGGGGACTGCGACGGCGTCGACGTCTTCGACCTCGACTTCGAGGCGGCTGGCCGGCTGATGGTCGACCACATGCACGCGCTGGGTCACCGTGAGCTGATCCTCGTCTCGCAGCCGGAGCATGTGGTGGAGCGGGGCGGCGCGTACGTCTGGCGGCTGCAGGACTCCGTGGTGCAGCAGGCCGAGGCCCGCGGGATCCGGCTGCACGCGGTCTTCGGCCCGTCCGGGCAGCCGGAGGTGGGCGAGGCACTGCACCGGCTGCTGGACACGCACCCCGACGCGACCGGCCTGCTGCTCAACAACGAGGCCGCGGCCGCCGCCCTCCCGTCCGTGCTGCACCAGCGCGGGCTGGAGGCGCCGCGCGACCTGTCGGTGATCGGGCGCTACTCGGACGAGTTCGCCCGCATGTTCTCGCTGCCGTACTCGGCCGTGGAGAGCGCCGCGCACCGCCTGGGGGAGCTGGCCGTACGGCAGCTGGTCGGCCGCATCACGTCGGCCGAGGCCCGGAAGGACCCGTACGCCGTCCAGCTCCTCGCCCCCGAACTCACCGACCGGGGCAGCACCGGCCGCCCCGCACCCTCCCCAGGAGAGGCACCATGATCCGACCCGTGCGCACCGTGGGCGTACTCTGCGCGGTACTCCTCGCGGCGACAGCCTGCTCCTCCAACACCAATGGCACCGCCGGCGGCGGCAAGTCCGAGGGCACCTACACCTGGTGGGACCCGTATCCGCAGCACAAGAAGTCCTCGGACTGGGAGAAGCGGGTCGCCGCCTGCGGCAAGGAGGCGGACGTCAAGATCAAGCGCACCGCCTACGACACCACCCAGCTCACCAACCAGGCGCTGCTGGCCGCCCAGGAGGGCACCGCCCCCGACATCATCCTGCTCGACAACCCGGCGGTCTCCACGCTCGCCGACACCGGCATGCTGACGACGACGAAGGAGCTCGGCCTCGACACCGCCGGCATCGACAAGAACCTCCTGGCGGCGGGCGTGGTCGACGACAAGACGTACGGCGTGCCCATCGGCGCCAACACCCTTGCCCTCTACTACAACAAGAAGATCCTCGACGACGCCGGCGTCGACCCGGCGGGCATCAAGGACTGGAAGGCGCTGACCGCCGCGCTGAAGAAGGTGAAGGGCGCGGGCGCGAAGGGCATCACCTTCGCCGGGATCGGCACCGAGGAGGGGTCCTTCCAGTTCCTGCCGTGGTTCTGGGGCGGCGGCGCGAAGCTGACCGACCTGGACTCGCCGCAGGCGGTGGCGGCGCTGGAGCTGTGGACGGGCTGGCTGAAGGCGGGCTATGCGCCCGACTCCATCAAGACCAACTCGCAGAACACCACCTGGGAGGAGTTCCTGACCGGCGACTTCGCCTTCGGCGTCAACGGCACCTGGCAGGTGAACAGCGCCAAGAAGGCGGACTTCGACACCGGGATCATCCAGATACCGGGGAAGTCGGGCGGGGCCGCGCCCACCCCCACCGGCGGCGAGTTCATCACGGCGCCCGCGCAGAAGGACACCAAGCGCTACGACACCACCAAGAAGATCGTCGACTGCATGACGACCCCCAAGGGCATGGTCGAGACGGCCAACACCTTCGCGTACTACATCCCGCCCACGGAGGCAGGCCAGCAGCAGCTGCTGAAGGAGCACGACGACCTGAAGCCCTGGGTGGACGCCGTGCACACGGCGAAGGGGCGGACGAGCGACAACCTCGGCACCAAGTACCCGAAGATCTCCGAGCCGCTGTGGACGGCGGTCCAGAAGGCCCTCGCCGGCTCGCTCAGCCCGGCAGAGGCCCTGAAGAAGGCCCAGTCGACCGCGGAGGCGGAGACGCGATGAAGGTTGTCTCCCGCCCGGACGCCGCGCCCGAGGCGCGCACCGGCGGGGCCCGGCCGGCCGCGGGTGCGCGGCCGGCCGGCAGGCGCGAGGGTTCCACCCGCTGGGCGGCGCTCGCCTTCCTCGCCCCGCTGCTGGTCTATTTGCTGGCCTTCTACGCGTACCCGCTCTTCCGCAATATCGAGCTGAGCCTGCACGACTACACCGTCCGGTCCTTCGTGCAGGGCGACGCCGCCTTCACGGGCCTCGCCAACTACCGCGACGTGCTCGGCTCGGACGCCTTCGGCCCGGCACTCCGCAACACGCTCCTCTTCACCTTCGTCTCCATCGCCTTCCAGTACGCCATCGGGCTCGCGCTCGCCGTCTTCTTCCGCGACGGTTTCCGGCTGTCGGGGCTGCTACGGGCGATGTTCCTGGTGCCGTGGCTGCTGCCGCTGATCGTGTCGGGTTCGGCCTGGTCATGGATGCTCAACAGCGACAACGGCATCGTGAACGCGGCAATGGAGGCCTTCGGCCTCGGCCAGATCAACTGGCTGACCTCGCCGGACTGGGCGCTGACGGCCGTCATCATCGCGAATATCTGGCTCGGCGTCCCGTTCAACCTGGTCCTGCTGCACGCCGGGCTGCAGAACATCCCGGACGAGCTGTACGAGGCCGCCGCCCTGGACGGCGCGGGCGCCTGGCAGCGCTTCTGGCGGGTCACCTTCCCGCTGCTGCGGCCGGTGTCGGCGATCACGCTGCTGCTGGGGCTGGTGTACACGCTGAAGGTCGTGGACGTCATCTGGATCATGACTACAGGCGGCCCCGGCGACTCGTCCACGACGCTGGCGGTGTGGTCGTACCGGGAGGCCTTCGGCACCGGACTGCCCGACTTCTCACCGGCCGCCACCATCGGCAACCTGCTCATCGTCATCGCGCTGGCCTTCGGCCTGCTCTATCTCCGGCTCCAGCGCCGGCAGGAGAACTCATGACGGCGTATACGAAGCGGGCCCGGCCGCGCTGGAAGACGTACACCGGGATCGTCTTGACGGCAGTGATGCTCTTCCCGGTCTACTGGATCTTCAATGTCTCCCTCACCCGGACCAAGGACATGCGGTCCGACCCACCGCACTGGTTCCCCTGGGACCCCACCCTCGACGGCTACGCGGACGTCTTCCGCGACCAGCTCCCGGCCCTCACCACCAGCCTCGGCATCGGCCTCGGCTGCGTGGCGCTGACGCTCACCATCTCCGCCCCCGCGGCCTTCGCGCTGGCGAAGCTGCGGCCGCGCGGCGCGGGGGCGCTGGGGTTTGTGCTGCTGGTCGCGCAGATGATCCCGAGCGTGGTGATGGCCATCGGCTTTTACGCGATCTACGTGCGGCTCGGCTGGCTCAACACCATATGGGGCCTCATCCTCGCGGACTCGACCATCGCCGTCCCCTTCGGCGTGATGGTGCTGACGGCCTTCATGTCGGGCATCCCGCGGGAGCTGCTGCAGGCGGCGACGATCGACGGCGCCGGCATCTGGCGCACCTTCCGCTCGGTGGTGCTCCCGCTGAGCCGCAACTCGCTGCTGACCGTCTCCCTCTTCGCCTTCCTCTGGGCCTGGTCCGACTTCATCTTCGCCTCCACCCTCAGCCGCACCGCGGAAGCGATCCCGGTGACCCTCGGCATCTACTCCTACATCGGCAACAACACCACCTCCTGGAACTCGATCATGGCAACCGCCGCCGTCGCGTCCGTCCCCGCGGCCGTGCTGCTGGTGATCGCCCAGCGCTTTGTCGCCGGCGGGGTCACCGCGGGCGCGGTAAAGGACTGAAGACGAGGAAGGCACAGCGTGACCGCACAGCACAAAAGGCAGCAGTACGGCCGGCCGGTGGTACCCGTGCGAGGGGAGGCGCGCCCGCTGGGGCTGGCCGAGATCGCCCTCACCGGCGGCTTCTGGGCCAAGCTGCAGCAGACCAACGCCGCCGCGACGCTCGCCCATTGCGAGGAGTGGATGGAGCGTCTCGGGTGGCTGGGGAACTTCGACCGGGTGGCGGAGGGGACGACCGGGCCTGACCGGCCGGGCTGGTCCTTCTCGGACTCGGAGGTCTACAAGCTGCTCGAAGCGCTCGCCTGGGAGTACGGCCGCACCGCCGATCCGGTGCACGGCGCGGCGGTGCGGCGGCTGACGGCGCGTATCGCCCGCGCTCAGGAGTCGGACGGGTACGTGAACACGGCGTTCGGCCACCCGGGGCGGCCTGCGCGCTACAGCGACCTGGAGTTCGGGCATGAGCTGTACTGCACCGGGCATTTGCTGCAGGCGGCGGTGGCGCGGCTGCGCACGTATGGCGAGGACGAGCTGACGGCGGTGGCGCGGCGGGCGGCGGATCATGTGTGCGAGGCCTTCGGAGCCTCGGGGCGGCAGGACATCTGCGGGCATCCGGAGATCGAGGCGGGGCTGGCGGAGCTGGGCCGGGCGCTGGGTGAGCCGCGGTACGTGGAGCAGGCGCGGGTCTTTGTCGAGCGGCGGGGGCACGGGCGGCTGACGGAGGTCCCGTTCGGGATCGGCGGCGCCGCGTACTTCCAGGACGACGAGCCGGTGCGGGAGTCGGGCAGTTGGCGCGGCCATGTCGTACGCCAGCTGTACCTGGCCGCCGCGGCGGTGGACGTGGCGGTGGAGACGGGCGACGAGGAGCTGCTGGCGGCGGTGGCGGCCCAGTGGTCGCACGCGGTGTCCCGCCGCACATACCTCACCGGCGGCATGGGCTCCCGCCACCAGGGCGAGGCCTTCGGCGACGACTGGGAGCTGCCGTCGGACCGCGCGTACTGCGAGACGTGCGCGGGGGTGGCATCGGTGATGGTGTCGTGGCGGCTGTATCTGGCGACGGGCGACCTGAAATACGCGGACCTGATGGAGCGCACCTTCTACAACGTCATCGCCACCTCACCGCGCTCGGACGGCCGGGCGTTCTTCTACGCCAACCCGCTGCAGCAGCGCGCGCCGGGACCGGCGGCAGACGACGGGGAGGTGAGCCGGCGGGCGGAGGGCGGCACGCGGGCGGCGTGGTTCGACGTGTCCTGCTGCCCGACGAACGTGGCGCGGACGCTGGCGACTTGGCATACGTATCTGGCCACGACGTCCGGCGACCGGGAGCTGACTCTGCTGCAGTACGCGGACGCCAGTATCGACACGAGGCTGGGCGATGGCAGCACGCTGGCCCTCGACGTGGAGACGGCGTATCCGGACGACGGCTTGATCACGGTACGTATCCAGGAGGCGCCCGCCGGTCCGGTGCGGCTGCGGCTGCGCGTACCGGCGTGGGCGGCGGAGGGCGCCTGGCTGGAGGAGGGCGGCCGGCGCCACCCAGCTGCCCCTGGCGCGGCGACCGTGGACCGGCCGCTGGTGGTCGGCGAGGAACTCCGCCTCCACCTCCCCATATCCCCGCGCTACACCTGGCCCGACCCCCGCATCGACGCCCTCCGCGGCTGTGTGGCGGTGGAACGCGGCCCGTTGGTCCTGTGCGCGGAGTCCGTCGACCTGCCGTCCGGCCGTACCTTGGACGCCCTCGAGGTCGACACGACCACACCCCCGCGGGACGACGCGGGCGGCACGGTCATCCGCGCGACGACGCCTGCCCCCACCGCGGCGGATGCCGACTGGCCGTACGGCACCGACCACCCGGCCGGAAAGGCGGCGGCAGGCCACACTGACCTCCCCCTGGTCCCGTACCACCACTGGGCAGAACGCGGCCCCTCAGCCATGCGCATCTGGCTCCCGGCCTTGCGCGGCACGGACGCCTGTTAGCCTCCCGCGCAGGGAACCGCTTCCCGGAACGAAGGGGAGTCACCTCGCATATGGCCCGCAAGAACACCCGGCCCGACGGCCGGCACACCATCCGCGACGTCGCGGCCCGCGCGGGGGTCTCGCCCTCGACCGTCTCGCGGGTGCTCGGCGGCGAGTACCCGGTCAGCGAGGACACCCGTAGCCGGGTGATGCGCGCGGTGTCCGCCCTCGATTACGTCGCGGACGCCCGTGCCAAGGCGGTCGCGGGCGCGGGCACCCCCACCCTCGCCTTCGTCCTGGACGACATCACCGGCCCGTCCTTCGCGCTGATGGCGCAGGGCGTGGAGCGGGAGGCCAAGCGCCTGGGCCACCTGTGCCTGGTCTGCAGCACGGACGGCGACGACGCGCAGCAGCTGGCCTTCGTCGACATGATGCGGGCGCAGCGGGCGGCGGCCGTGATCCTGGTCGGCGGTGCGGGCGATACGCCGTCGCACCATGCACGCATGGCGAAGATGGCGCATGCGCTGCAAGGGGCCGGGTCGCGGCTGGTGCTGTGCGGCCGCCCGCCGCTGGAGGGACAGGACGCGCCGCCGGTGACCGTCATCGAATACGACAACGAGAGCGGCGCCCACGCCCTCACCACCCACCTGCTGGCCAAGGGCCACCGCCGCATCCTGCTGCTGGGCGGCGCCCCGGACAACGCCACCCAGCGCGGCCGCGAGCGCGGCTACCTCGCGGCGCACGAGGCATACGGCGTCACCCCGGACCCGGCGCTGCGGCTTCAGGGCGACTTCACCCGGGACAGCGGCTACGGCCTGATGCGGCGCGCGCTGGAGGGAGACGGCCGCCCCGGCTTCACGGCGGTCTTCGCGGCGACGGACATGGTCGCTTCAGGCGCCCTGACCGCGCTGCGCGAGGCCGGGCTGTCCGTACCGGACGACGTCTCCCTCGTCGGCTACGACGACATCCCGCTGGCCCGCGACCTCCACCCGACGCTGACCACGGTCCACGTCCCGTACCAGGAGCTCGGCCGCCTCGCGGTCGACACGGCGATCAACCGCTCCCCGGACGCGCCGGACGAGCACCTGCTGGTCGGGACGCATGTGGTGGTACGGAACTCGGTGGCGGCGCCGCGGAGCGGGGGGCGGGGCTAACTCCGCTCTAGAAACCGGTTGTTGCGGGATGCCGGAGAGCAGCCGTCGTGAGCGGGACTGGAAATTCAGTTGGCCGGCGGTCCGCGGCAGGCCCGGTCGTCCGCGCCGGCGCACCGCCTCCCCCGCCCACCGCCCCGACCGGCTTTTCAGCGTTTAGCAGCCGGATTTCAGGCTTTGCCGCCACCCCTCCTGCCCCACCTTGCTCCGCTCCCGCGCTCGGCGGACAGTGCCCGCCAGCCCCACCTCACGCCACCCCTCCCGGTGAAGGAGCGAACCGTGAAGAGACGCATCCGGACCGTCCTGACGGCCCTCGGCGCGGCGGTCGCCGTCGTCTGCGCCGTGCTCCCGGCAGGCAGCGCAGGCGCCGCACCCGCGGATGACCGGAAGCCCGGCCTCGCCGAACTCGTTCGCGGCGCCATGGAGCAGCAGCACGGCGCCCAGGCGCGGCAGAGCTACGGGCAGCCCGCCGCCGCGCGGCTCAAGGTCCTGGTCGAGCCGCAGCGCTGGTCCGCCGACCGGGCGTGGACCTTCGGGAGTTCGGCCTTCCTGATCCCCCGCGGCGTCGAGGGCTCCCCCGTGGTCTCGCTCTTCGTGGCCCGGCGTACCGACACCGGCGGCTGGCAGGTCGGCCTGCAGGGCACCCCGGCCTTCGCCGCCCTCTCGCACGACGCCCCCACCGCCGTGGTCAAGAATTCCGAGCGCGCCCCCTTCGCCCGCACCACCGCCCCCCGCCCGGCATCCGCCGCCACCGGCCTCTCCCTCCCCTGGCAGCAGAACAAGGGCTGGGCCCACTGGGGCGTGCACGGCAACAGCGGCTCGTCCCGCCCGTACAACTCGATCGACTTCTACGGCGGCGACGGCAACGTCCGCGCCTCCCGCGCCGGGACGATGTACCGGCACTGCGCGAGCGGCGGCAGCTGGCCGTACCTCACGGTGATGCACGACAACGGCTACACGACCGGCTACTACCACCTGCGCGACACCACCAATAAGCCCTCCGGCAGCGCGGTCGCGCACGGCGAATACCTCGGCCGGATAGCCGAGGAGCTGCCCTGTGGCGGCTCGGCCAATGGCGACCACACCCACTGGACCCTGTGGTCCGGCGCGAGCGGCAACACGCCGGTCGCCGTGCAGGGCAAGGAGATCGGCGGCTGGACCTGGTGGGAGGGCGCGTCCGCCTATGCGGGTTACGCGCAGCGCGGCAGCACGCGCATCTACCGCAACGCCTGCTGCAACCTGGTCAATTACGGGGGCGGCGGCACCCCGGGCAAGATCTTCGAGAACGCGGACAACGTCAGCATCCCCGACCAGGGCACGGCCGAGTCGGCCATCACGGTCAGCGGCATCTCCGGCAATGCGCCCAAGTCCCTCTCCGTCTTCCAGGACATCCACCACACCTGGCGCGGCGACCTGGAGCTCGACCTCCTCGGCCCGAGCGGCCGCGCCTACCGGCTGCGCGCCGCCGACCCCGACGACGACGGCGACGTGATCCACGAGACGGACGCGGTGGACGCGTCATCGGAGACCGCGAATGGTGTGTGGAAGCTGCGGGCGCGGGACACCTCCGTGAACGACAGCGGCAATATCGACGCGTGGAGCCTCACCTTCTGACGCGCCCTCGACTGCGTCCGCGCCCCCGGGTACCTTCGTCCTGGTCCCGGGGGCGCCGACGTATGCCGTCAGGAGGAACCCCGCCATGGTGACCCGCACGCCCCCCGCACCCCGCCCCGGACGCCCCGACGCCCACGCCCACGCGCTCCAATCCGGCTCCTTCGCCGATGCCTTACGCGCCGCCATCAGGGCCCGCGGCCTCAGCCTCGACCGGCTGCACGCCCGGCTCGCCGAGCGCGGCCTCCACGTCAGCCTGGCCAGCCTCTCCAACTGGCAGCGCGGCCGCTGCCGCCCGGAGCGCGCCCAGTCGCTGCACGCCGTGCGCGCCCTGGAGCAGATCCTCGACCTGCCGCCCGACTCCCTGGTCGCGCTGCTCGGCCCGCCGCGGCCGCGCGGCCGGTGGGTGCGTACGGTCCCGGGGGCGCTGTCGTACGACGACGTCTCCCCGGTGCCCGAGAGCGTCGGCCGGCTGCTCGGCCAGATCGAGAACACCGCGGACGGCCAGCTGGAGTGGCTGAGCTGCCACGAGCGCTTCCAGGCCGGGCCCGACCGCGCCGAACGCAGCATCCACACCCGCCTGGTCTTCCGCGCCAGGACCGACGGCGTCGACCGCCACGTGGCGGTCCACCACAACGAGCTCGGCCGCCTCCCCGACCTGCACCACTCCTCGTACTGCCGCACCGGCCGCATGCGCACGGACCCGGACGCCGGCGTCACCGCCGTGGAGCTGCTCTTCGAGCGGCCGCTGCGGCGCGGGGAGACGCATGTCGTGGAGTACGAGTTCGGCTACGAGGCGGGCGGGCCGCAGGCCACGTACTACCACCGCTGGTTCCGCTTCCCGGCCCACGAGTACGTGCTCCAGGTCCAGTTCGACCCGGCGGCCCTCCCCACCCGCTGCTACCGCGCCTGGCAGCCCAACACCACCGCCCCGGCCACCGACGTCGAGGAGCTGCGGCTGACGGGCTGGGATCAGGTGCACTTGGCGGAGGTGGAGGTCCGGCCCGGCGTGCACGGCATCCGGTGGGAGTGGGACTAGCGCGGCCGTCACCGCACCTTGAGCACCAGCTTTCCGGTCGTCCTGCCGGTCTCGCCGAGTTCGTGGGCCTTGGCCGCGTCGGCCAGGTCGAAGGTGCCGGCGATCTCGGCGCGGAGCTTTCCGTCGGCGGCCAGGCCGGCGATCGCCGTCATGCCGGCGTGGTCGTCCTCGACGATCATGACCGCGACCCGTACGCCCAGCCGGTCCGCCTCCTCCAGCAGGGCCGCATTGCCCTCGTCGCGGCGGAGGGAGATCAGGGTGCCGCCCGGGCGGATGCTGCGGAGGGAGCGGCGGGCGTGCTCGCTGCCCTGGGCGTCCACGATGATGTCGGCGTCGCGGACGGCCTCGGCGGGGTCGGTGGTGCGGTAGTCGATGACCTCGTCGGCGCCCAGGCCGCGTACGAAATCGTGCTTGGGGGCGCTGGCGGTGCCGATGACGTAGGCGCCGTGGGCCTTCGCGATCTGTACGGCGAGGTGGCCGACGCCGCCCGCCGCCGCGTGGATCAGGACGCGCCGGCCCGCGGTGACCCCGGCCGTGTCGACGAGTGCCTGCCAGGCGGTCAGCGCGGCCAGCGGGAGCGCGCCCGCCTGTACGTGGTCGAGGGCGGCCGGCTTGGGCGCGAAGGAGCGGGCTGGGCCCGTCACGTACTCGGCGTGCGAGCCGGCTCCGTGCGGGTACGGGAGCATGCCGAAGACCTCGTCGCCCGGCTTGAAGAGGGTGACGCCGACGCCGACCGCCTCGACCACGCCGGAGACGTCCCAGCCGAGCACGAAGGGTGGCTCGGGGAGGAAGAGTCCGGGGATGCCGCGGTGCTTCCAGTCGGTGGGGTTGACCCCGGCGGCGTGCACCTGGACCAGGACTTCGCCGACCGTGGGCGTGGGGCGCGGGAGCCGGACCTCCTTGAGCACCTCGGGGCCGCCGAGGGCGTCCTGGCTGATTGCGCGCATGGTGATGGTGTCGTTCATGGGTACCAGGCTGCCTCCCGCCGGCCCGGAGCGGCAGTGGCACGAATGCCATTCACCGATATGATCGTGCCATGCGCCATCGTGCCCTGCGTCATCGTGTCGTCGTCCTCGCCCTCGACGGGGTCTATCCCTTCGAGCTCGGCATCCCCAAGCGCGTCTTCGGCAGCGCGGAGGAGCACTACGAGGTGGTCACCTGCAGCGCCGACGGCGGCCCGGTCCGCACCACCGCGGACTTCTCGGTCACTGTCGCGCACGGCCCGGAGGCGCTGCGGACCGCCGACACGGTCGTCATCCCGCCGTACGAGTCCGAGCCGGCCTCGGCCGACCTCCCGGCGCCGGTCAGGGACGCGCTGGCGGAGATCCGGCCCGGCGCCCGCATCGTGTCGATCTGCACCGCCGCCTTCGCGATCGCCGCGGCCGGGCTGCTGGACGGGCGGCCCGCCACCACGCACTGGGTGAAGGCGGCCCGGTTCCGGGAGCTGTTTCCGCAGGTGCGGCTGGACGCGGACGTGCTCTTCATCGATGACGGCGACATCCTCACCTCGGCCGGGGCCGCGTCCGGCGTCGACGTCTGCCTGCACCTGATCCGCAAGGACCACGGCAGCGAGGTCGCGAACCACGTCGCCCGCCGCTGCGTGGTGCCGCCGTGGCGGGACGGCGGGCAGGCGCAGTACATCGAGCGGCCGGTGCCGGAGCCGGAGGCGGCCGGGACCGCGGCGACCAGGGAGTGGGCGCTCGGGCGGCTGGACACGGCGCTGACGCTGACCGATCTCGCCGGCCACGCCCGGATGAGCCTGCGGACGTTCGCCCGCCGCTTCAATGACGAGGTCGGGATGAGCCCCGGCCGGTGGCTGATCCAGCAACGGGTGTCACGGGCGCAGCAGTTGCTGGAGGCCAGCGACCTGCCGGTGGAGCAGATCGCGGGCCGGGTGGGCTTTGCCACCGCCGCGTCGCTGCGCCAGCACCTGCATGCGGCGATCGGGGTCTCGCCGCAGGCGTACCGGCGGACGTTCCAGGCCGCGGGCGCCGTCGACGGCCGGAGCACTCACCCGAAAGCGCCGCTGTAGGCATTGAGCGCCGGCTGCCCGCCGAGATGCGCGTACAGGACGTTCGAGCCGCGCGGGATGTCCCCGGAGCGTACGAGGTCGACGAGGGCGGCCATCGACTTGCCCTCGTACACGGGGTCCAGGATCACGCCCTCCAGGCGGCCGACGAGCTCGATCGCCGCGATAGTGGATTCGACGGGGATTCCGTACGCGTCACCGGCCCAGCCCTCCAGCAGGACGATCTCGTCGTCGGTCAATTCCCGGTCGACGCCGATGAGTTCGGCGGTATTGCGGGCGATCTTCGCCACCTGCGACCGGGTCTCCGGGAGCTTGGCCGACCCGTCGATGCCCAGGATCCGGCGCGGGCGCTGCTGGGCGGCGAAGCCCGCAATCATGCCGGCCTGGGTGCTGCCGGTGACGCTGCAGACGACGATGGTGTCGAAGAAGATGCCGAGTTCGGCCTCCTGCCGCTCCACCTCCGCCGCCCAGTTCGCGAAGCCGAGGCCGCCCAGCGGGTGGTCGGAGGCGCCGGCCGGGATGGCGTACGGGGTGCCACCGGCGGCGCGCACGTCCTCCAGGGCCTGCTGCCAGCTGTCCTTGATGCCGATGCCGAAGCCGGCCTGCACCAGGCGCACGTCGGCGCCCATGATGCGGGACAGCAGGATGTTGCCGACCTTGTCGTTCACCGGGTCCGGCCAGTCGACCCAGCTCTCCTGGACCAGGACGGCGCGCAGGCCGGCGCGGGCGGCGACGGCGGCCACCTGACGGGTGTGATTGGACTGCACGCCGCCGATGCTGACCAGGGTGTCGGCGCCCTGGGCGAGGGCGTCGGGCAGCAGGTACTCCAGTTTGCGGGTCTTGTTGCCGCCATAGGCGAGGCCGCTGTTGCAGTCCTCCCGTTTGGCCCAGATCCGGGCACCGCCGAGGTGGCCGGTGAGCCGGTCGAGCGGATGGACGGGGCTGGGTCCGAAGAGCAAGGGGTATCGGTCGAAGTCGTCAAGCGGCATCTGCGGCTGGCTCCTCTGCTCTTCTTGTCGGTTATCAGTCCGCCCTCCCCCGGCATTCCTCCTTGGGGGCGCCCGCGGGCCAGACCAGCTTCTTGAACCTGATGCCCCTTTCCTCGAGGTCCAGCCGGGCGACGACGATCGCCTTATTGATCGGCAGCCCGTCATTGTCCAGGCAGATCCAGCCGCTGGCTCCGGGCACCGGATGCTTGCCGTGGAGACGCTTCCAGGCGTCCCTGACCTCATCCGCGGAGGGGATCTCCTCGCCGGTGGTGCGGATGCCTTCGATGGCGGTGAGCGCGGAGTCGTAGATCGTGATGGTGCGCCCGTCGTCCAGGCTGGTCGGGCCGATGTTCTCGGTCTTGACCCTGCCGTCCACCAGCTTCTCGAGGTTGTCGAAATCCCGCGGGGAGCCTCCGTACGGCGGCGGCTTTCGGCCCGCTCCGTCCTTCCAGGCGTTCTTGTGGGCGACGGTGGTGTACTCGACGGCTACGTTGGCGCGCTGCAGCTCTTCCCATTTTATGGCGCCCTCGACAGAGGTGAGGGTCGATGCGCCCGAGACCGAGATGACGGTGATGTGGCGCTCGCTGCAGGTCCGGCCGATGAGCGCGTTGAGGAGGTAGGAGAGCTGCCGCGGGCGCCCGGCGAAGAACACGGTGTCCGCCGCCACCGGCTTGGCGCCTTCCGTACGAGCACCGCACAGCTCGGTCACCATGCGCGTGAAGTCACCCTCGTCCGCATTGCCGCCGTCGAACTCCTCGGGAGGGTATGGCGTCCCTTTGGTCACCTTCTCGTACGCCGCGATCAGGTCCCTCGCGTAGATGTCCTTTGCCGCGGTGTCCACCATCCTGAAGGCGGTCTCCGGCTTCACGCCGTGCTCCTTCTTGATGGCCATCGCCTGTTCCAGGTTGTCAGGGGTGATCTTCACCAGCCCCGGAAAGCGGCCCTTCTTGTATCTGTTGGAGAGGGTGTCAGCCGTGATGGGGCCGCCGACCACGGGAAGGCGCTTGTCGTTGGTCAGATAGTCGATCGTCTCTTCGGTGCGCTTCACGCTCAGGTTGAATCCGAAGACGGCGCGCAGATTGTGCTTCTTGTCGCCCTCCCATTTATCGAGGTCGTTGGACACGTCCTCCCAATGAGCCATCTCGCGACCGGGGTTGGCCAGCGCCAGCCGGATCAAGGTCTTGCTCCCGGTTCTCGGCTTGTCCGCGCCCTTCTCCTGGAGATCATTCGCATTGCGCACCGCGAGATACGCGCCCTGCACTTCCCGCAGGACCTGGCGCGGGGTCAGGTTGGGGTCGTCTTCGGCCGGCACCATGGGAATCATCAGAGCGATGGTGACGTACGACCGGCCGTCGTCCTCCACCGCTTGATTCAGCTCCTCCACCTGCCGCATGACGGGCTGGAGTTCCTCGATGAACGGCTTGTCATCCGCCCCGGCGGTGACGCCGTAGCACTCGCTGGTCTCCGCGTCCCATGAGAGCCCGGCCGCGCAGCGCGGCTCGTCCTCCAGCAGGTTCGAGATCCCCCAGCCCGCCAAGGCGAGCAGCCCCGCACCCAGCGCAGCCGCCAGCGCGACCAGCCGCTTCTTGATGTACGGCGGCTTCCTCCGCCACCACCGGCGCAGTCGCTCGCGTCTGCCGATTCGGTCACCGGCCATGGCTATCGTCCTCCGTCGTGGACGGGCAGGTCCGGTGCCTGCTTCCCGTGCACCAGGGCGTTCTCCCAGCCGCTCTTGGCATGGCTGTACGCGTTGATCATGCTGGTGTGCTGCCGGTCCGCGCTGACGCCCGACGCCAGGGTGTGCAGCAGCCTGCGCAGCAGGTCTGTCTCGGTCGAACCACGGGTCGGTTTGGGGGCCAGCGGCGACGAGAGCTCTCGCACGCACTCCACCAGTGTGCGCAGGGCATCATGCACCTCCCGCGTCCCGTGGTCCTTGCACTCCGCACACTGCGGGCCGGGGCCGGGCGGGCGCGGCGCCGGGGTCGAAGGGCCGTCGGGTGCGGCCGCGATGATGTTGATCTCGCGCAGCACCTGCGCCGGCGGACGCTTCGCGTAAAGCCGGTGCAGCGCCGGCATCACGGTCGAATCGAGCTCCCCGCGGGCGAGCGCGTGGTGGAGCCGGAACGCATGGGGTGAGACCGCGAGGGGCGGTGCGGGGGTCAGGCCCGCGTCCGCGTCGTAGTGGCCGCCCAATACGTCGTGGATGTTGTGCCAGACTTGACTCCCTGCACCCCTCAGCCGGTGCAGCAAAACCGTGCGCAGCGCCCGGTCCGTGATCAGCGGCCCACGCCCCAGCTCCTTCGGCCAGGGTGCGCGGCGCCAGTGGTCCCGCCGTAACGCCGCGATCCGGACCTCCGGCGCGGCCGCGTCCGCGCCTCTCTCGTGGGGTGCCCGGCCCAGCAGCAGCCACGTGGCGGCCGATTCGTCGAGGGCCGCGGCGGCCTGTGGCGCCAGCTCGCGCAGCGCCGGGTCCGGCAGCAGGTCGAGCAGCAACTGCTCGGCCACGGTCGGGACATCGTCGCCCCGGGCACCCGGGGCCGGCAGATCCAGCAGCCGACCGGGAAGCTCGTCTGCGGGCAACCCGTCGGCCAGCCATCCCGCTGCCGCCGCCGCGAGGACGAGGGCGTTTCCCGTACGTCCCCCCGACAGCCGGCCGATGAGGGTCTTGAGCCGGGCGGTGATCACCTCGGCGGCCCGGTCCGCGGTGGTGTCGTAGCCGTGGTCGCGCAGCATGTTCTCGATGTCGTCGGCGGACACCGCCGGTATTCCGAACCGCAGCAGCCAGGTTACGGGCGGCGCGAGATCCGGGCTCCGCCACGGCTCGGTGCGGGTCGCCGGGGTCAGGGAGCCGGCGCTGCCGCTGCCGAGCGAGGTGGCCAGCACCGTGGGGTTCATCGTCCGCCGCCGCCCGTGCTGCGTGCCGAAGAGGCCGGAGCAGGGCCGCAGCCAGCGCTTGCGCAGCTCGTCGTCGATGTTGTCCAGCAGGATCAGCGGCGGGTGCCTGCTCTTCCGCAGTCGTCGGCCGTACGCGGCGTCGATGTCGGCGAGGAACGCCGCGATCAAGTGGTGTTCCGCTGCTTCCCGCTGGTCACCCACACTGCGGAACTGCTGCGCGAGGTCAAAGAGTTTCCTGATCGGCGGGTCGAGTCCGGGCAGCCTTTCGCCCCACCATTTGTGGTCGTCGCCGCCCTTTCCCGCGGACCAGGCCCGTAAGGTCTGCTGCGCGGCGGTGAGGATGTCGCCGACGGCGGGCACCGGCACAATATGGCCGAGGATCTGCCCGGCGGCAGCGAGCCAGGCATCCACCGCGGCACGGACGAGTTCGTCGCGCTCGCTCACCGTGCCTTCCCGGAGCAGGCGTAATTTCTGCTGGAGTTCGGCTTCCGCTTCGATGAGCTGGTCCGGAAGCTCGAAATCGGCCTCGTCCTCGTCCGCCTCCGAGCGGCGCCAGGCGCTGACGACGTAAAGCGCGGTCGACACCCGGCGGAACTCCAGGGTCTGTCCGCCCCTCCCCTGCCGCGCGAGCTGCTGACCGTCGAGTCGGCGTATCAGCGCGTAGAGGACGTTCGTGACCGGGGAGGAATGCCGCTGGTCCAGGCGCTCGCGTTCCTCGAGTTCGGACGCGCTGTACGGGGCCTGGCCGAGATCTGCGTACACGGTGGGCACCAGGTCGCGGTATGCCTCGTGCAGCATGCGCAACAGCCGGGTTTTGCCGCTCGCCCGGTCACCGGTCAGCTCGACGACCGGATTGCCGGCGGGAAAAGGCGAATCCACCCAGGCCTCGTCCTCCGCCTCCAGCCCGATCAGGGAAGGTGCGAGCGTACGGTGCACATAGTCGAGGTTGTACAACGCCGTCACAGGTGACCCCCGTTGGCCGTTGACACGACGCAAAGACTGGCACAGCGGCGTCTCGACCGTACATACCGTTATGCGCCAGCCCTGGACGACGGCTGACGCCGCCCGTTACTGCTCGAAGGCCCTGAGCAGGTCCGCCGCCACGCTCACCGCGATCGTGGCCGGCTCCTTGCCGGTGATCTCCGGCAGGCCGATCGGGGTCTTGATCCGGTCGATCGTGGCGTCGTCATGACCGCCCTCGGTGGCCAGCCGCTTGCGGAAGCGGGTCCACTTGGCCGCCGAGCCGATCAGGCCGATCGAGCCGAGACCTTCCGTACGCAGCGCCGCATCGCACAGCGCCGCGTCCTCCGCGTGGTCGTGCGTCATGATCAGGACGTGGGTGCCGGGGGCCAGCTCCTCCAGCACCTGCTCCGGGAGGAGGCGCGTGCGGTGGACGTGGACCTCTGCCACCGTATCCGCCGTGAGCACGCCGAGGCGCTCGTCGGTGAGCATGTCGGGGCGGGTGTCGATCAGGTGCAGGTCGAGCTCGTGGCGGGACAGGATGCGGGCCAGCTCCAGGCCCACGTGCCCGACGCCGAAGATCGCCACCGCCGGGACCACGGGCAGCGGTTCGAGCAGTACGGTGACGACGCCGCCGCAGCATTGCACGCCGTGCTCGTTGTTGACCTTGTCGTTGAGCGCGAACTCCATCAGCTCCGGCTCCGCGTCCGGCGTGCCGATCAGCTCGCGGGCCCGGTCGATGGCGACGGCCTCGATGTTGCCGCCGCCTATGGAGCCCCACGCCTCGGCCTGGCCCACGACGAGCTTGGCGCCGGCCTTGCGGGGCGCGTGGCCGCGCACGGCCGCGACGGTCACGAGCACGCCGGTCTCCCGGCGGGCCCGCAACCGCGCGACCGCGGCTACCCACGTCATGTCAGGCATTGCTCAATGCGCTTGCGTCCGCAGGCGCCCCCGCGCCCGCCCGGCGAGCCGCGTCGAGGGCCCAGAACACCGCCTCCGGCGTCGCCGGGGACGCCAGGTCCACGCTCACACCGGCCGGGCCGAACTCCGCGGCGGCCTGCCGCAGCGCCTCCCGTACCGAGAACGCCAGCATCAGCGGCGGCTCGCCGACCGCCTTGGAGCCGTAGACCGCGCCCTCTTCGGTGGCGTTCTCCAGCAGCGTGACGTTGAACTCCTCGGGCATCTCCGAGAAGCTCGGCAGCTTGTACGTGGACGCCGCCTGCGTCTGCAGCCGGCCGCGGTTCGGGCCGTCGCTGGTGTCCCAGCGCAGGTCCTCCAGCGTCAGCCAGCCGGCGCCCTGCACGAAGCCGCCCTCGACCTGGCCGATGTCGATCATCGGGGAGAGGCTGTCGCCGACGTCGTGCACGATGTCGACGCGGCGGATGCGGTACGCGCCGGTGAAGCCGTCCACCTCGACCTCGGTCGCGGCGGCGCCGTAGGCGAAGTACTTGAACGGCGAGCCGTGGAAGGACTTGGCATCCCAGTGCAGCCCTTCCGTGCGGTAGTAGCCCGCCGCCGACAGCTGGACGCGCTGGAAGTACGCGGTGCGCACCAGGTCGTCCCAGGCGAGCTCCTTGTCGGAGCCGAGGGAGCGGGCGACGCCCTCGACGATGCGTACGTCCGAGGCATTCGAGCCCAGCTGCGAGGCGGCCACCTGCAGCAGCCGGCCGCGCAGCTGCTCGCAGGCGTTCTTGATGGCGCCGCCGTTGAGGTCGGCGCCCGAGCTGGCCGCCGTCGCCGAGGTGTTGGGGACCTTGTCCGTACGGGTCGGGGCGAGGCGGACCTTCTCCAGCGGGATGCCGAGGGTGGTCGCGGCGACCTGCAGCATCTTGGTGTGCAGGCCCTGGCCCATCTCCGTACCGCCGTGGTTGATCAGGACGGAGCCGTCCTTGTAGATCAGCACCAGGGCGCCGCCCTGGTTGAAGGCGGTGAGGTTGAAGGAGATGCCGAACTTGATGCCGGTGATCGCGATCGCGCGCTTGGTGTTCGGGTGGGCGGCGTTGAAGGCCGCGATCTCGCGCTTGCGGTCGGCGATGCCGCCGTTCTCCTCCACCTGCTGCCAGGTGACGGCGATCCGCTCGGGGTGGTTGACGGGCTGGCCGTACGGGGTCTCCTGGCCCTGGCCCGGCTGGTAGAAGTTGCGCTTGCGCAGCTCCGCCGGGTCGAGGCCGAGCTTCGGTGCGACCTGGCCGAGGATGTCCTCGATCACCAGCATGCCCTGGGGGCCGCCGAAGCCGCGGAAGGCGGTGTTGGAGACCGTGTTGGTCTTGGCGATCCGGCCGGCGACGCGGGCGTTGGGGATCCAGTACGTGTTGTCGATGTGGCACAGGGCGCGGGCCAGCACCGGCTCGGACAGGTCGAGGCTCCAGCCGCCGTCGGCGGTGAGGGTGGCGTCGAGGGCCTGGATGCGGCCTTCGGCGTCGAAGCCGATCTTCCAGGTGGCGTTGAAGCCGTGCCGCTTGCCGGACATCGTCAGGTCCTGGGTCCGGGTGAGCCGGAAGCGGACCGGGCGGCCGGTGAGCTTGGCGCCGAGCGCGGCGATGGCGGCGAAGCCGTGCGGCTGCATCTCCTTGCCGCCGAAGCCGCCGCCCATGCGCAGGCACTGCACGGTGACCTCGTGCGAAGGAACGCCGAGGACGTGCGCGACGATCTCCTGGGTCTCCGAGGGGTGCTGGGTGCTGCTCTGGATGAAGAGCTGCCCGTTCTCGTCGACCTGGGCGAGCGCGGCGTGCGTCTCCAGGTAGAAGTGCTCCTGCCCGGCGAAGGTGAAGTCGCCGGTGAAGACGTGCGCGGAGTCGGCGAAGCCGGCGTCGATGTCGCCGGTGGTCATCAGCGGCTTGGCGCCGTGGTAGCTCTCGGCGGCGATCGCGTCCTGCAGGGTGATGAGGGACGGCTGCTCGTCCAGCTCGACCTCGACGGCGGCGGCGCCGATACGGGCCGCCTCGATCGTCTCGCCGAGCACCCAGGCGACCGCGTGGCCGTGGAACATGACCTCGTCGGGGAAGAGCGGCTCGTCGTGCTTCATGCCGGCGTCGTTGAGGCCGGGCACGTCGGCGCCGGTGAGGACGCGGACGACGCCGTCGATCGCGAGCGCGGGCTCGGTGTTGAGCTTGGTGATCCGGCCGTGCGCCTTCATCACCTGGACCGGGTAGGCGTGCAGCACGTCCTTGGTGCGCTGCACCAGGTCGTCGGTGTACAGCGCGTGGCCGGTGACGTGCAGATTGGCAGCCTCGTGCGGGAGCGGGAGGCCTACGACCGGCTTCTCGGGGATCTCGGACAGATGGCTCATGACGGCACCGCCTCGGTGGTCTGCGCGTACAGCTTGAGCAGGCTCTGGCCGAGCATCGCGGAGCGGTACTCGGAGCTGGCCCGGTGGTCGTTCATCGGCGTGCCCTGGGCCTGGAGCACCTGGGCCGCGGCCTCGACGTTCTCGGCCGTCCAGGCCTTGCCCTCCAGGGCCTCCTCGACGGCGAGGGCGCGGATCGGGGTGGCGGCCACGCCGCCGAGGCCGATGCGGGCCTTCCGTACGACACCGTCCTGGATGTCGAGCGCGAAGCCGACCGCGACGCTGGAGATGTCGTCGAAGCGCCGCTTGGCGATCTTGTGGAAGGCGACCGTCTGCGACAGCGGCAGCGGGATCCGTACGGCACGGATCAGCTCGTCCGGGCGGCGGACGCTCTGCCGGTAGCCGGTGAAGTAGTCGGCGAGGGGGACCTCGCGCTCGCCGTCGGCGTCCGCGAGGAGCAGCGACGCCTCCAGGGCGAGGAGCACGGGCGGGGTGTCGCCGATGGGCGAGCCGGTGCCGAGGTTGCCGCCGATGGTGGCGCCGTTGCGGATCAGCCGGGACGCGAACTGCGGGAACAGCTCGGCCAGCAGCGGCACGCTGCCGTCCAGCTTGCGCTCGATCTCGGTGAGGGTGACGGCCGCGCCGATCTCGATGTGGTCGTCCCCGACGCGCAGCTCGCGCAGCTCGGGCAGCCGGTCGATGGCGACGACGAGGTCGTCGCGGCGGGAGCGGATGTTGACCTCGACGCCGTAGTCGGTGCTGCCGGCGACGAGGACCGCCTCGGGGCGGTCGCGGAGCAGCTGCGTGGCCTCGGCGAGGGTGGCGGGGCGGACGAAGGTGCGCTCGCCCTGGGTGTAGTCGGTGGCGACGGGCTCGGGGGCGGCCTGCTCGCGGCGCTGGGCGAGGGGGTCGTCCTCAGCGGGGGCGCCGACGGCGAAGGCGGCGTCGCGGATCGGGCGGTAGCCGGTGCAGCGGCACAGGTTTCCGCTGAGGGAGTGGAGGTCGAAGCCGTTGGGGCCGTGCTCGGCGTCGGCGTGGGCGTCGGTGCCCTCGGTCGCGGCGTCCGCGTGGCCGTTGGACTCGGCCTTCGACGAGCCACAGGGCCCGCACCGATCCGACCGGTAGTACTCGGAGGCCATGGAACAGATGAAGCCCGGCGTGCAGTAGCCGCACTGCGAGCCACCGCGGACCGCCATCTCCGCCTGCACCGGGTGCAGCGTCGGCGCCGTACCGTCCGCGCCAGGCGTGGCGAGGCCCTCGGAGGTGATGACCTCCTGGCCGTCCAGCGCCGCGGCCGGGACCAGGCAGGCGTTGACCGCGACCCAGTCGGTGGGCTTGTCCACGCCGGGCCGGGCCACCAGGACCGAACAGGCGCCGCACTCACCCTCGGCGCAGCCCTCCTTCGTCCCGGTCAGGCCGCGGTCGCGGAGGAAGTCCAGCACCGTCGTGTGGGGAGCGGCCGGAGCAATCGGCGTCTCTTTCCCGTTCACCGTGATACGCGCCGTAGTCATGGCAAATCCCCATTTCGGTGCGCGGTCGTCATGATTACCCTAGTCGCCATTTTTCGGGAGCTTTCTACTTCGGTGGCGCGGCTCGATGCCACAGGCAGTGGCAGAGATCAGGAGAGAGACCGGGGCCATCGGCGGCTCACCCGGAGAAATCGGCTGCTCAGCAGCCCAGCGCTAGGCGCCGTGCGCTACACGACCCGGAACCCAGGCTGTCGCATGCACGAGGCGATTCAGGTCGGAGAAGATCGACATCCGACTACGCCTCCTTTGGCAGCTCCTGGGTACGGGTTCGCTCGAAAGTACGTCCCTGCGGCCCCGCCGGTCAAGACCTGGCGGTGGGTAGCGGGGGGCTTACGGTCAGTGATCCGGGATCTCCCGGTTTCCGCCGGTCTGCGTGAAGACGTCGTTCACGACCTTCTGGGCCAGCGACGCCTTGCCCTTCGCGGTCTCGGCCCGGGCCCAGAGCAGGTACTGGTGCGGGGTGCCGTCGTCGGCCTGGTAGCCGAAACTGCGCCAGAGGAACATCTCGTACCGTCGGCCCTTCTCGCCCTTCTCGGTCTTCTCCGCGTACTTCGACACCCGATCCCCCTTCCGCCACACCAGACCCCGCGAAGACGACCTGCGCTCACCCCGGAGCACAATGTCCGCCTCCTTGTCGCTGCAGCTGCGGCCGCAGTAGAGCAGGGTGAGGTCCACCCGCAGATCGGGCGGGGTGCCCCCGATGTCCTTGGCCTCTTCTCGCGGCTCGCATTCGCGTACGGACAGCTCGTCGACCTCGTCGTCCGCCTCGCTGCCGCCGTATAGGCAATCGAGCTGCTTCGGCGCGCGGAAGGCGAACGGGAAGCCCGTCAGATGCCAGAGGTGTGAGCGCTCACTGCCTTTCCAAGTGGCGCCGCGCAGCGCTTCCCGCCAATTGCGCTGGTAATAGGCGAACCGGTGGTCGCCATCCTTGGGGATACGGGTCGCGGGCAGTTCTGCGATGGCCGCTTCAGCAGGCGGCTCGGGCGCCGGGGACAGCTTCGGCAGGGCCTTGTGCACCGCTTTGCGCGCAAGGATGTCGGTGACCGCGGAGACCCGCCCCTTCGCGGCGAACTCCTCGTCGTAGGTGACGGCCACCAGGGCATTCTCGCGCCGTACGGTGATCTGGCCCTGCCAGGACGGGACGTCCATGAACGTGCTGGGGGCCGCGGACCGCCGGAGCACCACATAGGCGTCGTCGCCGAGGCCGCGCAGGGACCGCCGCTCGACCCCTTTGGCCTTCCCCCACTCACGGAATTGCTGGTCGAACGAGCGCTGCGCCCACTGCCTTCCGTTCCACTCGCCGTACGAGCTGAATCGGGTCGTGAAGACGCCGAGCTGCACGTCGCGGTGGAACGGCGATTGTTCACCGGCGACGCAGGTCTCGGAATGCCTGGCGCCGTTCTCGGACGTATTGCCGTACGAACTCCTGAAGCCATCGTCCATAAGCCGCTCCATATCCCGCTCCGAGAGCAGCGAGCACGCCGCGGGCAGGGACTGCACCGGCATGATGGGCTGCATTGCCATGATCCCGCTGCCGAGCAGCGGGACGAAGGCGAACCAGACCCCGGCCATCGCCCCGACGAGCCTGCCCGCGCGCCCCGCGGCGGTCCTCGGCCCGCCCCCCGCCCGCGGCTCATCCGCGGCCACGTGGTCCTCGGCCAGGCGGTCGCGCAGCTCGGGGTGGCGGAACTCGTACACGCCGCCCGACTGCCGCAGCACCCCGCGCGGCTCGTGCGCATCCTCCAGGAACGCCATGAACTGCCGGGGTATCGCCCCGGTCACGGCGAGCCAGAGCCGCGCCACCGAGTAGCGGCCCCACGCCGAGACCCCCACGGAGTACAGCACCCAGCTCAGCAGGCAACCGGTCGCCGTGACCACCCAGTCGTAGCCGGACACATGGTGGCGGCCGGCCATGGAGAGCTGCCACCACAGCAGCAGCACCGGTGGCAGCAGGAGCAGGAGGAAGGGGTCGTCCCCCTCAGGCCGCTTCCGCAGCGGCTCAAGGAGCCCCGCGCACAGCGCCGCACGCCGGTCGGAACGCAACAGGGCGGCCGGGGACGCGGCCAGCGCGGTGTCGGCGGGCTGCCACACGGCGCGCACCAGCCGTCTCCCGACCCAGAACAGCACCAGCGCACTCACCGCCGCCATGGACCAGGCACCGGCCTTGGAATGCTCCGCGGCCGCCTTGCCCCAGCCCAGCGCGAGGGCCCCGGCGACCAGGACCGTGCCCCACCGGAGCGGGCGCGACCGCATCGCCAGGCGAAGCCGTTCCACCGACGGCGCGACCAGCGAGTGCGGCTGCATCTGCCAGGTGCCGCGGCCGCGCAGGTCGCCCAGGCACAGGGCCGCGAACGCGGACACCACCCCCAGCAGATAGCCGCCCCACAGCGGCGGCCCGCCCACCCGCTGCTGCCACCACGTCTCGCCGAAGTCCAGCCGCGCCATCACCGCCACGGCGATGGCGAAGGCGGGCAGCAGCGGCAGCACCCGGACCGGCGCCGGCACCTCCCGGTCCAGCCGCCACCAGGCGAACTCGGTGTGCCCCGCCGCCTGCATCCGCGCCGCCAGGAACCCGGCCCATTTACGGGCATGTTCGGGTGAGTGCCCACCGCTGAGCTCCCGCTCGGACCGGGAGGGGTTGTATACGGCATCCAGGTAAGCCGTGTAGAGCCGGCGCTGGATCTCACCGGTACCCCGGAACCGGCCCGCCTCCAGCAGCTCGTCCGGATCCCCGGCGCCGTCTCGGTACGCGTCCGGCGCGATCACCACCATGAGGGGCACGGCCAGCGCCTGCCGCAACTGCACGACCGCACGCGACTGGTCGCCCGCGTCCTGCAGCCGGTCGGTCACGTTCCGCCAGCGCGGCCGGCGGCCATCCGGATTCAGGTACGCGGCGATCGCCGACGCGTCCAGGTCGCGCAGCGTGATCTCGGTGCGCAACAGGTCGCTGTCGGCGGGAAGTTCGGCCGCGTACTCCCCCGGTCGGCTACTCATGACGAACTTCCGGGACTGCGGCATGTGCAGCAGGTCGGACACGGCTTTCTTACGGTCGGCCGCGGGCAGTTCGTCGAGGCCGTCCAGCACCAGCAGCACCCGCCCGGATTCCACCAGCCGCCCGGCGACCCGGCCCGGTGGCGCCCCGGACACCGGCCGGCACGCCTGCGGGTGCTCGTCGGCGATCCGCTCCGCGGCCCAGGCCTCAAGGCCCTGCCCGGAGTCCCAGGAGGAGAGGCCGATGACGACGGGAACGGGCACAGACCGGTCCGCCGCACGCTCCCGCTCCAGCAGATCGCGCGCGAGCCGCAGCACGAGGACCGACTTCCCGGCGCCGGCCGGGCCCAGAACGACGAGGCGCTGATCGGGCGTGCCGAGGAAGTAACGGGCGATCTCCGGCACACCGTCGGCGGCGAGCACGGGCGCACCGCCGGGCGCCCTGCCCTCGCTCCACAGCACGTCCATCAGCTGGTCGTTACGGGCGGGCGCCAGCCGCTCGTCCTCGGCGTACCGGTACAGCAGCGCCTCGGCGAGGTCGTCCGCCGCCTGGTCGAGGACCTGGGGCGAGTCCCAGACGGTCTCACGCCGCCGCTGCAGCACGCGGCCGATCCGTACGAGGACCTCGGCGGCCAGCCAGACCCCCAGCAGCACCCACCCGGCTTCCGCCGGCGCCAAGCCGAGCCGGCGCGGCAACGGCAGCGGCGGCTGGGCGAGGAGCAGCACGACGCCGAGTACGGCGATCAGGCCGCGGGCTCCGGTGCCGATGCCGATGCCGATGCGCAGGATGAGGCGTTCCACCTGTCCGGCGACGATGGCGGTCTCCTGCCGCCCGGACACGTGCACCCGCATCGGCGCGGCCGGCCTGTTACGACGGCGCATCACCGGTTACCTGGACGCCCCCGGGCCGCTGCGGCCATCGAGATTAAGGGTGCCGATGTGTTCCGCCACGACGACGTTGTGCTGGTTGCCCGTGATCTCCACGTGCATCCTGGTCAGGGAGCGGAGTTCGCGCAGGAAGTCAGGGTCCTGGCGCGCCCGCTCGGCCAGCGCGTCGGCGAGCTCCTGCGCCAGGCCCGGATCGCCCGGCTCGCGCTCCAGCCGATCCAACGCCGCTCGCCCGCGGTCCTCTTCTCCGTCGCCGCCACGCGTCACCAGCGAACGCAATGACTGCCAGGCGCCCCCGCCGGCACCGCTCGCCGCCCCGCTCATCCAAGCCATCAGGAGTTCAGCCGCTACTGGGTCCACAGGGCGAGAGTAGGTCAAGTCGAGACCGTGCGCCCCCTTCGTCGCTAGGGTGACACAGCACAACTAGTCGTATTCACGGGGGATTTGATGCCGGATCCGGAGTCGGTGCTGGCGATGACCGCGGCGACGACGATTGTGGCGGCGATGGCGACGAACGCGTGGGAGACGACCAGGGCCGGGGTGGCCAGGATCTTCCGGCGGGCGGCTGAGGAGGGGCCGGAGACGCCGTCCGGAGCCGTCATCGAGGTGCGGTTGGACCGCAGCGCGGCGCAGATCGGGCGAGCCGACGAGCCGGACCGGGCCCGGGAGGCGCAGGCCGGCCGCTGGCGGGTGTACCTCGAGGACCTACTGCAAGATCATCCAGAGGCGGCGGCAGAGCTGACGGACCTCGTGGCAGACGTACAAAGGCAGCTGCCGCCCGTCCACCAGCAATGGATCATGCACGTCGTGGCCCGCGACGGCGGCTCCGCCTACGGGGCGCAGGGGCCGGGCAGCAGAGTCATCGTCCATCCGCACCCGGAGCCGCCTGAGGCCCGTCGTTGATCCCCGCCCAGCAGCAGACCGTCCAGGCGGTCAACGGCTTCGCGTACGGCTGCGTCGGCGCGGACATCCATGTCTTCGGCGACGGCGTGCCGCTGTACGTCCTGCAGCGCCGGAGCCGCGACGCCCGGCCGGACGCGTCCTGGCTGCTGGCGCTGCCCAGCCGCATGCTGAATTCCCGGTTCGAGGTCGTCGGCTTCAGCGGGCGTACGAAGGAGCTGGACGACCTGCGCCGCTGGCGCGATCACGGGCCCCGGCTGGCGGTCCAGTGGCTGCATGCGCCGGGGGGCCAGGGCAAGAGCCGGCTGGCCGCGGAGTTCGCGAAGGAGTCGGAGGCGGCGGGGTGGACGGTCGCGACCGCCGCCCGAGGGCCTGGTGTGGCGCACCCGCCGCCCGGCAGCCAGGACCTGCGCGGCGGCGGCTCCGGGGCCGGGGTGCTCCTGGTCGTCGACTACGCCGACCGGTGGCCGGTGGCGCACCTGACGTGGCTGCTCAGCAATGCGCTGCTGCACCGGGCCACCGAGCCGGCGCGGGTGCTGCTTCTGGCCCGTAGCAGGGACCCCTGGCCCGCTGTCCGGGCCGCGATCGCCGATCTGCACGCCGACGCCTCGACCCGTGCGCTGCCGCCGCTGGCGGACGCGGGCCGGCAGGCGGGCGAGAGCGAGCGGCACCAGATGTTCGTCGCCGCGCGTGATGCCTTCGCCGGCCTGTACGGGGTGCCCGCGCACGTCATCGAGCCGCCTGGTGAGCTGCGCGGACCGGACTTCGGGCTGACGCTCGCGGTCCACGTGGCCGCGCTGGCGGCCGTGGACCGGCACGCGCACGCCGCCACCGCGGCTGCGGCGCCGCCGGGCATGACGGGGCTGACCGCCTACCTCCTGGACCGGGAGCGCCGCCACTGGCACACCCTGCATGCCACCGGCGCGCTCGGCGCCTCCACGGCGGAGCTCGCCCGCGCCGCCTTCGTCGCGTCGCTCACCGGCCCGCTGCCGTACCGGGAGGCGCTGCAGGCGCTCGACCTCGCCGGGCTCGGCGCCGATGCGGACCGCCTGCTCACCGGCCACGCGTACTGCTATCCGCCAGGCGACTCCGGCACCGTCCTGGAGCCGCTCTACCCCGACCGGCTCACGGAGGACTTCCTGGCACTGTCCTTGCCGGGGCACCAGGTGCCCGACCACGCCGCGGACCCGTGGGCGGCCGGGGTCCCGGAGCTGCTGCTGCCCGCGGCCGAGCCGACGGACGCCGCCGCCGACACCGACGACGGCTCCGGCTCCGGCTCCAGCTCCAGCTCCGGCTCCGTAAGCGAGCCCGACAAGGACGGCGGCCTCCCGCCGTACGCCCCCCGCGCACTCACCTTCCTCACCGCCGCCAGCTACCGCTGGCCCCACCTGCGCCCCACTCTCGAAGCCCTCGACGCCCGGCTCCCGGAGGACCTCGCCGCGAGCGAGGAGCTCGCGGCGGCCGCGGCCGACCTCGCCGAGCGGCTCGCCCCCGACCGCCTGGCGGCGGCCTCCGGGCCGGCCGATACGGCCCGCCTGCAGCGCGCGTTCGGGAAGCGCCTCGACCAGGCGCGCAGGTCCGCGAAGGCGCCCGCCGCGCTCGCGCAGGCCGTGCGGCTGTATCGCGAGCTCGCCGCCTCGGATCCGCGGGCGTACGAATCCGATTTCGCCGAGGCGTCGCTGGAGCTCGCCATGGCGCTGGTCTTCGCGGACCTCGACCAGTGGTCGGAAGATCCCCTGGTGAACCCCGGGGGCGATCCGGACCGGGCGGATCAGGCGGCGGCGGCCTTCCGGGACGCCATCGAGGTCTTCCGCCGGCTGGCGGCCGCGAACCCCGCCGAGCACCAGGAGCACCTGGCCGTGGCGCTGACCGTAGCGCCCTTCCTGATGCCCCGGCTCGGCCCGTCCGACCTGGCGATGACCACGGCGCTGGAGGCGGTCGGCATGCTCCGCCGGCTGGCGGACGAGGACCCGGGCGAATGGCTCGACGGGTTGGCGTATGCGCTGGTGGCCGCCGCCGGGACGCTGGCCGATGGCCGCCCGGAGCAGGCGCTGGCGCTGGCGGCGGAGGGCGTCGGCATCGCGCGCGGGCTCGCCCGCGACGACCCCGCACAGCACCTGAAGGACCTCGTCTTCGCCCTCCCGACGCAGGCGGCGCTGCTGCTGCGGCTGGAGCAGGGCGAGGCGGCCCTGGACGCGCTCAGCGAGGCCGCCGGGCTCAGCGGCGGCGGGCAGGCCGGGCAGGCCGGGCAGGCCGGGCAGTCCGGCCAGGACGCCGACGCGTGGCAGTCGGTGATGTCGCACGCGCTCAGCTTCGTATGGGTGCAGGAGCGGACCACCGGCGCGTCGACGGGACTCGGCACGGCCGCGGCGGTGCTGGGCGGGCTGGCCCGCGGAGACACCGCGGGTCGCGGTCCCGCACTGCTGCAGGCGCTGTTCGCGGTCCTCGCCATGCTCGAAGGGTCCGAGCGTACGGAGGACGCGCTCGCCGTCCGCCGGGACATCGTCCACCTGCTCAAGACGTCGGACGAGATCCCGTACGCGGGAGGCGACCTCGTCGGCACGTCGGACGTGCTCGGTGTGCTGGTCGAGATGAGCGTCCGGCTGGCGCGGACCGGCCGCTGGGAGGAGGCGCTGACCCACCTCGACGAGGCCGCCGAGGAGCTGTGGGCCGAGGGCTCGGGTTCCCGCGCGGCGAGCCTGGGTGGCGCGCTCACGAACATCACGACCCTGCTCCTCGACCGCGATCCGGGCGCGCCGGAGGATCCGTACGAGCAGATGGCCGACCCCGATGCGCTGCGCGTGCTGGAGCGGATTGCCGATACGTACCACCGCCTCGCGCAGCACGACCCGGCCGCGCACGAACTCGGCGTCGCGGTCACCGCGAAGATCCGCTCCCAGGCGCTGGGGAAGCTGGGGCGGTTCCAGGAAGCCGCGGCCGCCGGCCGGGAGGCGGTCCGCGTCTGGCGCCGCCGCATCGCCAGGGAGGACAATGCCGAGAACCGCGAGCAACTCGCCCTCGCCCTGCGCTATCTCGCCGACAAGCTGTCGCACACCGGCGAGGCGGAGGCGGCGGCCGCCGCGGCGCGGGAAGCCGCCGACCTCCGGTACGTCCTGGCCCGGGACTCCCCCACCCACTACCCGGCCGCCGCGGCCGCCCTCTTCCTCGTCGCGGACAACCTGCGCCGGCTCCGCCCCGCCGAAGCCCTGCGCGCCGCGGAGGAGTCCGCCGACCTCTTGCGGCGCTTCCCCTCCGACAACGCCGCCCAGAACAGTTCCTACCTCGCCACGGTGGACGGGTTCATGAACGAGCTCAGGCAGCGGACGCTCGATTAGCCACTTCTTCCGCACACGCGTTTGAGTGGAATTCGACGTTCAAGAAATCTGCACAATGTGACCTCCAAGTGCATGGAATAGGAGCTCGAATCCCGCCGCTATGCCGGAATCGCCTGGAGCGATCGGGGAGCCCATCGCCCCTGCGTGACAAGGGCGTTCACGCAGGGCAGTCGCCCGCCGCGCACGTTTGTGAAGGATCCGTCCCCATCCGGTGATCACCTCTGCACCGGTTGGCAACGAGCGGCCGGAATGCCCGCCGATGCGGCGTCAACGAGATTGACCGGGTCACCCGTGTGCGTGATTTCATCTTGCGCACCGCGGCAGTTGCGGGAAGGCGCCGGATTCTCCGTCGTCTGCCTGCCGCGGGGTAAGAATCCCCCGACAACGGAAGGGCTGTGCGCCCAATGCGTAACGACCTCGAGACCCGTGAGATCGCCGACACCGAGCTGGACGCCATCTCCGGCGGCGTGATCACCGAAGCCACCACCCTCGGCACCGCCGTCGCCGGCGACGTCACCAACACGGTGAACGGCCTCCAGACCACCCAGGCCGTCACGGGCGTCGCCACCGGCGTCGTCGGCGGCGTCGTCGGCGCCACCGGTGTGCAGCAGGACGCCGCGGCCATCTCCGGCCTGGTCGGCTGAGCACCGCCACTCCCGTGAACCCCGGAGCCCGCTCTGCTCCGGGGTTCACCGCTGCCCGGACCAGGGCGGCCCAGTAGCAGTTGAAGGAATCGTTCCCGTGCAGTTCCGCCAGAAGGCGCTCTCCAAGCTGCAGTCGCCGGAGGAGCTCGATCTCCCCGTACGCTTCGCCCGCCCGCAGGGCCGCCTCGTCCTCGCCGTGACGGTCATCGTCATGGCCGCCGCGGCCTATTGGGCGCTCACCGGCTCCGTGCACTCCAAGCTCTCCGCCCCCGGCATCCTCACCCGCGCCGAGGGCAGCTACCTGCTGCAGAGCCCGGTCTCCGGGCAGGTCACCGAGGTCCTGGCCAAGGAGGGGCAGGTGCTGCGCGCCGGTGCGCCGCTGCTCAAGGTCCGTACGGACATGGGCTATCGGGCCGTGCGCGCGGTGGAGGGCGGCCGGGTCACCTCCCTGGTCGCCAAGACCGGTGCGGTCGTCACGACCGGCGCCGATGTCGCGACCGTGGAGCGGATGCGCAGCGCCGATGAGCCGCTGATCGCCATGGTGTACGTGTCCGGCGGGAGCGGCGCCGGCATCGCACCCGGGGCGCAGGTCGACCTGACTGTGCAGTCCGCGCCGCAGGAGCAGTTCGGGGTGCTGCGCGGCAAGGTGAAGGCCGTCGGGCGGGCGCCGCAGAGCCGCGAGCAGCTCGCCGGGTTCCTGGGGAATCCGCAGCTGGCCGCCCAGTTCAGCAAGGCGGGCAATCCGCTGGCCGTCCTCGTGGAGCTGCAGCCGTCGGAAGCGACCAAGTCCGGCTACCGCTGGTCCTCCGACGCCGGGCCGCCCTTCCGCATCGACTCCCCCACCCCCGTCACCGGCGCCGTGCACCTCACGGCCGAGCGCCCCGTCGACTGGCTGCTCCCGTGACCACGCAACAGCAATCCGGCAGACAAGCCCCGCACCGCCTCCCGCCCTCGGGCCACCGGCGCCGCAGGAGCACGACCAGCCCGCCGAAGGGCCGCACCCCCCGCCGCGTCCACACCCCCACCATCCTCCAGATGGAGGCCGTCGAGTGCGGCGCCGCCGCGCTCGCCATGGTGCTCGCGTACTACCGGCACTTCGTCCCCCTCGAAGAGCTCCGCGTCGCCTGCGGCGTCTCCCGCGACGGCTCGCGCGCCTCCAATCTCCTCAAGGCCGCCCGCTCGTACGGGCTGAAGGCCAAGGGCATGCAGATGGACATCGCCGCCCTGGCCGAGGTCCGCGGGCCTGCCGTCCTGTTCTGGGAGTTCAACCACTACGTCGTCTACGACGGCATGGGCCGCCGCTTCGGCAAGCGCGGCGCCTGGATCAACGACCCCGACAAGGGCCGCCGCTTCGTCCCCCTGGACGACCTCGACGCCGCCTTCACCGGCGTCGTCCTCACCTTCGAGCCGGACGCGGGCTTCCGCCGCACCGGCCGCAAGCCGGGCGTCCTCGGCGCCATGCCGCTGCGGCTGCGCGGCACCTCGGGGACGATGGCCGCCGCCGTCATCGCCTCGCTGCTGCTGGTCGCCGTCGGCGCCGCGGTGCCCGCGCTGAGCCGTACGTACATCGACATGTTCCTCATCGGGCAGCAGACCTCGCTGCTCCCGGTGCTGTTCACCGCGATGGCCGTGACGCTGGTGCTGACCGCGGTCCTCACCGCCCTGCAGCAGGCCAACCTCCTCCGCGGCCGCATCATCGCCTCCACCCTCGGCAGCGCCCGCTTCCTCCGCCACCTGCTGCGGCTGCCGGTCACCTTCTTCTCCCAGCGCAGCCCGGCCGACCTCGTGCAGCGCCTGCAGTCCAACGACACCGTCGCCGAGACCCTCGCCCGGGACCTCGCCGCGGCGGGCGTGGATGCGGTGGTGGTCGTCCTGTACGCGCTGCTGCTCTGGTCGTACGACCCCCAGCTCACCGTCCTCGGCATCGGCATCGCGCTGCTGAACGTCCTGGCGATGCGCATCGTCATCGGCCTGCGCGCCACCAACACCCAGAAGCTGCGCGCCGACAGCGCCAGGCTCACCAATACGTCGTACTCCGGCCTGCAGCTCATCGAGACGATGAAGGCCACCGGCGGCGAGAACGGCTTCTTCCGCCGCTGGGCCGGGCAGCACGCGACCACGCTGGAGGTGCAGCAGCGACTCGGCGTCCCGAGCGCCTGGCTGGCCGTCGTGGCCCCGACCCTGGCCGCGCTCAACAGCGCCCTGATCCTGATGATCGGCGGCATGCGCGCCGTCGAAGGCCACCTCTCCGTCGGCCTCCTCGTCGCCTTTCAGGCGCTGATCACCTCCTTTACGGCCCCCATCGCCCGCCTCAACGGCGTCGCGGGCCGCATCCAGGACTTCGGCGCCGATGTGGCCCGGCTGAAGGACGTCGAGAACGTCCCCGTCGACGCCCTCTACACCCGCCGCGAGCCGCCCGCCTCGACGCGGCGGCTCAAGGGTCACGTAGACCTGGAGGTCATCACCTTCGGCTACAGCCCCCTCGACCCGCCGCTGCTCAAGGACTTCTCGCTCAGCGTCGGCCCGGGTCAGCAGGTCGCCCTCGTCGGCGGCTCCGGCAGCGGCAAGTCCACCGTCTCCCGGCTCATCGCCGGCCTGTACGCCCCCTGGGAGGGCGCGGTCCGTATCGACGGGATGCGCCTGGAGGACATCCCGCGCGGCGCCCTCGCCGCCTCCGTCTCCTTCGTCGACCAGGAGGTCTTCCTCTTTGAGGGCACCGTCCGCGACAACGTCGCCCTGTGGGACCCCTCCGTCCCCGACGAGGACGTCGTCGCGGCGCTGCGGGACGCCGCCGTGTACGAGGTCGTCGCCCGCCGCCCCGGCGGCATCGACGCCCGCGTCGAGCAGGACGGCCGCAACTTCTCAGGCGGCCAGCGGCAGCGCCTGGAGATCGCCCGCGCGCTGGTCCGCCGCCCGTCCGTCCTCGTCCTGGACGAGGTCACCTCGGCCCTCGACGCGGAGACCGAGCAGGCCATCATCGACAACCTGCGCCGCCGCGGCTGCGCCTGCGTCGTCATCGCGCACCGGCTGAGCACCGTCCGGGACAGCGACGAGATCGTCGTACTCGACAAGGGCACGGTGGTCGAGCGCGGCCGCCACGAGTACCTCGTCGCGGCGGGCGGCGCGTACGCCGAACTGGTCAGGGAGCACTGAGAGTTGAGCACGCCCTACGACACCGGCGCCCCCGCCATGGGACAGCCCGCCCCCGACGCCGTCCTCGCCGCCCTCGGCGAGCTCGGCTCCGCCGTCGACTGCGCCGGGATGCGCAGCATCAACCTGGAGGGGCCGCACGTGCTGTGGCTCGTGCTCGACGGCGCCATGGACCTCTTCGCGGTGGACGCCGCCGCCGACGGCCACTGGCACTTCCTCGGCCGCATGCGCGCGGGCACCCTGCTGCTCGGCCCGGTCGAGGGCCCGCGGCACACCCTCGTCGGCCGGCCGCTCGCCGGGTGCTGGCTGCGCCGGATCGAGCTGCGGGAGCTGTACCGGCCGGAGTGGGATACGGGCCAGTGGCAGACCGGCCAGTGGGACACGGGCCAGTTCTACGCCGGGCAGTTCTACGCCGACCAGGGCCACGGCGCGTACGCCCCGCAGCCCACCCCGCTCGAGAACGCCTTCGCCCTGGGCATCGGCCGCGGCCTGCGCGTCCTCTACCAGGCGCCCCTGGACGGCCGCCACACCACCGATCAGTACGGCGGCGACGACGACATCCTCTGGATGCAGATCGCCCCGGGATCGGTCCAGTACGGCGCCGCCTACGAGGCCGACGCCGCGGGGCTGCTCCTCGTCGACCCCGCCATGTGGCAGTCCATGGTCGACCAGCAGTACCGCCTCCTGTACGCCCTCGACCGCTGGATCGAGCAGTTGGAGCGCGCCCACGAGGACCGTACGGCCGCCGGCATCGAGGCGGGCGAGGAGGCCCGCGCCCAGGCCGACCAGGCGCTCGTCGCCTCCATCGGGCGTACGGGCAGGGGCAGCTCGCGCCGCGCGGGCGACGACGCCACCTACGCGGCCTGCCGCCTGGTCGCCGACGAGGCCCGCGTCCCGCTCGGCGAGGCCCGGTCGTCCGGCGCCGCCGCCGGCCGCCTCAGCCCCGTCGAACGCATCGCCCTCGCCGCCCGCATCCGCACCCGCGTCGTGAAGCTGACCGGCCGCTGGTGGCACGAGAACACCGGCCCCCTCGTCGGCCACCGCGCCGACGACGGCACCCCCGTCGCACTGCTGTGGCGCCATGGCCGCTACACGGCCGTCGACCCGGAGTCCGGCGAGCGCACCCGCATCGACAAGGTGACGCAGGAGGACTACGAGCCGCGCGGCGTCATGCTCTACCGCCCGCTCCCCGACACCAAGCTCACCCTCCCCCAGGTGATCCGCTTCAGCGTCCGCGGCACCCGCCGCGACCTGCTGTCGCTGCTCCTCGCCGGACTCGTCGCCGTCGCCCTCGGCGCCCTGGTGCCGATCGCCACGGGCAAGGTGCTGGGCGAGTTCGTGCCCAAGGCCGAGACGAGCCTGATCACCCAGACCACGGTGGCGCTGATCGCGACCAGCGTGGTCGCGGCGTCATTCATGCTCATGCAGAACGTCTCCATCCTGCGCATGGAAGGCCGCATCGAAGCCGCCTTGCAGCCCGCCGTCTGGGACCGCCTCCTCCGCCTCCCCACCCGCTTCTTCGCCGACCGCTCCACGGGCGAACTGGCCAGCGCCGCCATGGGCATCAGCGCCATCCGCCGGATCCTGTCGGGCATCGGCTCGGTGACGCTCCAGGCGAGCACGGTCGGCACGATGAACCTGGTCCTGCTGCTCCTCTACAGCGTCCCCCTCGCCCTGGCCGCGATCGCCATGCTGCTGGTGATCGCGGGCATCTTCGCGGCCCTCGGCCTCTGGCAGCTCCGCTACCAGCGCCGCCTGATCAAGCTCTCCAACCGCCTCAACAACCAGGCCTTCCAGACCCTCCGCGGCCTCCCCAAGCTGCGGGTCGCCGCGGCCGAGTCCTTCGCGTACGCCGCCTGGGCCCGGGAATTCGCGCGCACCCGCGAACTGCAGCAGCGCATCGGCCGGATCAAGAACGCCACGACGGTCCTGAACGCGATCTATCTCCCGCTCACCGCCCTCCTGATGTTCATGCTCCTGGCGGGACCGGCCCGCGGCTCCATGTCGGACAGCGCCTTCCTGACCTTTTCGACGGCGGTGACGATGATGCTGACGTCGGTCACGCAGCTGACGGGCGCGCTGATCTCGGCGGCGGCGGTGCTGCCGATGTTCGAGCAGGTCAAGCCGGTCTTCGAGGAGACTCCTGAGGTACGGCCCGCGGCCACCCAGCCCGGCGAGCTGACCGGCGCGCTGGAGGCCCGTAACCTCTCCTACCGCTACTCGGACGACGGCCCTCTGGTGCTGGACGACGTCTCGTTCTCCATCAGCCAGGGCGAGTTCGTGGCGGTGGTGGGCGCCAGCGGCTGCGGCAAATCGACCTTGCTGCGGCTGCTGATCGGCTTCGACCGCCCGGTCACCGGCAGCGTCCTGTACGACGGCCAGGACCTGGCCGCCCTCGACCAGGCCGCGGTGCGCCGCCAGTGCGGCGTCGTGCTGCAGCATGCGCAGCCGTTCACCGGCTCCATCCTCGACTGCATCTGCGGCACCGAGTCGTACACCCTCGAAGAGGCCTGGGAGGCCGCGGCGATGGCGGGGCTCACCGACGACATCAAGGCGATGCCGATGGGCATGCACACCATGCTCTCCGACGGCGGTGGCACGGTCTCCGGCGGCCAGCGGCAGCGCCTGATGATCGCCCAGGCCCTGATCCGCAAGCCCCGCATCCTCTTCTTCGACGAGGCCACCAGCGCCCTGGACAACGAAACCCAGCGCACGGTCATCAACTCCACCCGCGCCCTGAATTCGACCCGCATCGTGATCGCCCACCGCCTGACGACGATCCTCGACGCGGACCGCGTGATCGTGATGTCCGACGGCAAGATCGCCCAGCAGGGCACCCCGAACGACCTCCTGGCAGACGCCTCGGGCCTCTTCCATCACCTGGTACGACGCCAGCTGGCGTGACCATTCGTTCGAGGAGTTCTGGGCGCCGATGCAGGGGGATATAGCCTGACTTCTCATGGAGTCACTGAGGGAGGGGTCGCGGCGGCAGCACGCGGAGACCGAGGTGCTGCCCCCGTTATTACGCGCGTGGTTGGGGCTGATCGCGGTCCTTGCCACGCTGGTGGTTGTCGCGTTCGGGGTGCCGTACGCCGGTGACGGCGAGTCAAGCCGGGTGGACCGGTGGTTTGTGCTGCCGACGGAGGACAGCGTGCGGCAGCCGCTGCGGAACGTCGCGCTGGCCATCGACTTCTTGGGGGAGCCGGCGGGATCGGCGCTGCTGATCGTGGCCGCGGTGGCGGGCTGTCTGCTGCTGCGGCGGCCGCGGGGGGCGGTGCTCGTCGTGGTCGGCGTCGGCGCGGCCGTGGTGACGACGACGCTGGTCAAGCACCTGGTGGGGCGCACCATTCACGGCCCCGGCAATCTGTCGTACCCGAGCGGCCACACCACCTTCGCCACCGCGCTCGCCGTCGCGGCGGCGCTGGTCGCGGTCGGCCGACTCGGCCTCGGCAGGGCGGGCGGCATATCGCTGGTGCTGGGCGCCGCGCTGGTGGGCGGCGGCGCCATGGGCTGGGCGCAGGTCGCGCTCAGCGCGCATTACCCGACCGACGTCCTCGGCGGCTGGTGCACCGCGCTGGTCGTCGTACCGGCGTCGGCGTGGGTCATCGACCGGGTCGCCGACACTCCGTCCAGGAGGTATCCGGTGCGGCGGTCGTAGTCGTCCCGGGCAGGCCGCTCGCCGTGCTTGAGGGCGAGGGCATTGTCGACGACGAGCGCGTGGAGGTCGCCCGCCGTGAACTCCGGCCGCAGCGCACCGACGGCCCGTGCCGCCGCGATGAACTCATCGTTGGCCTCGCTGCCGACCCGGCAGATCTCCATCAGCTGCGGTGAGTGCGGGTAGGTCTGCAACAGGACGTCGTTGAAGGCGGGCTGGCGGTACTGGAGGTCGCGGATCGCGGTGAGGTAGTACGCGATCCGTGCGCCGCCGTCGTCGATGGTCCGGGCGTGGTCGATCAGGGCGACCAGCTCACGCGCCACGACCTCCTCGATGACGGCCTCGATGAGGCCGATCCGCCCGCCGAACCGGTTGAAGATCGTGGCCTTGCTCACCCCTGCCGCCTTGGCGACCTCCTCCAGCGGCACCGTCAGGCCCTGCCCCTGGAAGGCGCCGATCGCGGCAGCCCGGATCTGCTCGGAATTGCGCCGGGCGTCAGCGCGCATGGCCCTCACCACCACTTTCCTAATTTGACTCGCTCGGTCAGTTTACCTACGGTCGTAGTCACAAGCGAAACTGACCTACCTGGTCAACTTACGAGGGTGAAGATCATGATCGTTGTCACCGGGGCGACCGGCGGGCTGGGCGGCACCACCGTCGAGCACCTCCTCAAGCGCGTACCCGCCGACCGGATCGGCGTCAGCGTCCGCGACACCGCCAAGGCACAGCACCTCGCCGACCGCGGCGTGCGCGTGCGGCAGGGCTCGTACGAGGACCCGGCCGCGCTGCGCGACTCCTTCGCGGGCGCCGAGCAGGTCCTGCTGGTGTCCGGCAACGACCCGGCCGCCGACATGGTCGCCCTGCACCGCAACGGCATCGAAGCCGCGGTCGCGGCCGGCGCCCGGCGGATCCTCTACACGAGCCAGCACGGCGCCGTCCCCGGCAATCCGTACCGGCCGTCGGACATCCACATCGCCACCGAGGCGATCCTCGCCGACTCCGGCGTCGCCTGGACCGCGCTGCGCAATGCCGCCTACGGCCCGATCGACCAGATGCTCGGCCCGTGGCAGCGGACCGGCGTGATCGCCCAGCCGGCGGACGGCCCCGTGCCGTACACCGACCGTGACGACATCGCCGAGGCCACCGCGGTCGTCCTCGCCGGGGACCGCTCCTTCGACGGCCCCGTCGACCTCACCGCGCCGACCGCCGTGACTTTCGACGACTTCGCCAAGATCGCCTCTGATCTCGCCGGCCGCACCATCGAGCGCGTCGTCGCGGACGACGAAAGGTGGATCGCCGACCAGATCGCGAGAGGCGTGCCGGAGCAGCTGGCCCGCTTCTTTCTCACCTGGTATCAGGCAGCCCACGCGGGCTACTTCGCCGAAGCCGGCCCCCTGCTGGCCGACCTCCTCGGCCGCGAGCCCCGCACCGTCGCGGACCGGCTCGCGGCCGAGACCGCTTAGCCCCTCACGCCAGCCGGCGGAACACCGGCTTCACCGGCCGCCCGCCCAGCCATGGCGTGGGGTCACCGGCGTCGAGCGCCTTCCGGTACACCGCGCAGGCCTGACCGACCACCTCGACCGTACCGTCGATGTCCGCGTCATCGAGCGCGCTGCTCACCACGAACGACGGGGCCAGCACGCCGCCCGCGAGCAGCCGCCGGAGGAAGAGCGTCCGGTACGGCTGCGACGGCTGGCCGTTCTCGTCCAGGGTGGCGAAGACCAGGTTGCTGGCCCGGCCCTTCACCACGACGTGGTCGCCGACGCCCATCCCGGCCGCCGCATCGCGGACTCCGGCGGCCAGCCGCTCGCCAAGGGCGTGCAGCCGCGCGGTGATGCCCTCCTCGACATACGTGGTCTGTACGGCCATCGCCGCCGCCAGCGCATGCGTCTCCGCCCCGTGCGTGGTCGACAGCAGGAACACCCGCTCCCCGGAGTGCCGCAGCCCGCCCCGCTCCATCAGCTCGCGGCGACCGGCCAGCGCGGAGACGGCGAAGCCGTTGCCCAGCGCCTTGCCGAAGGTGGAGAGATCCGGGGTGACGCCGTACAAGCCCTGGGCGCCCGCCGCCGACCAGCGCAGGCCGGTGATCATCTCGTCGAAGACGAGCACGCAGCCATGCCGGTCCGCCAGCTCGCGCAGCCCGGCGAGATACCCGGGCGGCGGCTCGGTGTGGGTCGCGGGTTCGAGGATCAGGCAGGCGACCTCGCCCGCGTGGCGGGTGAGCAGCTCTTCCGTCGCGGCCAGATCTCCGTACGGGAAGGCCACGGTCAGGTCGGTGGTCGCCGCCGGAATGCCCGCCGGCATCGGCGTCGTCCCGATGAACCAGTCATCGACCGAGAAAAACGGATGGTCGCCGCACACCGCCACCCGCGGCCGCCCGGTGACCGCCCGGGCGAGGCGCACCGCGGCCGTGGTCGCGTCGGAGCCGTTCTTCGCGAACTTCACCATCTCGGCCGTCGGCACCGTCGCCAGGAAACGCTCCGCCGCCTCGGCCTCCACGATCGAAGGCCGGACGAAGTTGCTGCCGCGGTCGAGCTCCCGCCGCACCGCCTCGATCACCCGGGGATGTGCGTGACCGAGGCTGACCGCCCGCAGCCCGGAGCCGTACTCGATGTACCGGTTGCCGTCGACATCCCACACATGCGCGCCCCGGCCGTGGCTGATCACCGGCGCCAGCTGCTCGGGATACTGGTCGTCGCCCTTCGCGTACGTATGCGCGCCACCGGGAATCGCCGCGTGCAGCCGCTCGTTCGCCGCCCGCGACTTGGGCAGTTGAAAGTCGTCCGTGTCCACGCCGCCTCACCTCTCCAGTTGCTTCAGGACCTCGGCGAGGCCGGGCGCCTCCCGGTCCCGCCGGGACATCGATGTGGCCGGCAGCGGCCAGGGGATCCCGAGCTCCGGGTCGTCGAAGGCGATCGTCACGTCTTCCGCCGGGTCGTGCCGGCGGTCGATCCGGTACGAGGTGTCGGCCGTCTTGGACAGCGCCTGGAAGCCGTGCGCGCAGCCCGCCGGGATGTACAGCGTCAGCTGCGTCTCGTCGGACAGCTCGTAGTAGGCCTGATTCCGGTACGTCGGGGAATCCGGCCGCAGGTCCACGGAGACGTCGAAGATGCTCCCGTACGAACACCGCACCAGCTTCGCCTCCCCGGCGCCCGACCGCAGGTGCAGGCCGCGCAGCACGCCGCGGGCCGAGCGGGAGACGCTGTCCTGGACGAAGGCGTGCGGGTCGAGACCCACCGAGCGGATCACGTCGGCGTCGAAGGTACGGGAGAAGAAGCCGCGTTCGTCGGCGTGCGGGGTCGGCTCGAAGAGATAGGCGCCCGCGATCTCCGGGATTTCGGTGGCTTTCATCTGGTCTCCTGGAACAGGGCCGCGGTCAAGGCGGTGAATTGGTCGTCGAGTTGCTCGGTGGCGGCGCGATTGCGGACGGCGAGGGTCCGCCGCAGCTCCGCCGATTGCCGCTCCAGCTCCCGGAATTGCCCGAGCAGCCGGTCGGCGTCGACCGCGCGCGCCGGGTGGCAGTACTCCCCCAGGCTCATCGCCGCCATCAGCGCGTCGCTCTTCGCCGCATAGCTGACGGCGAGCGTCGGGGTGCCGGCCTTCAGCGCGCAGATCAGGTTGTGATAGCGGGTCGCCACCACGGCATCGGCGGCCGCCATCTCCTTCATCAGGTCAGCGAGCGAGCCCGCTTCCGCGGCCGTGACCAAAGGCGAATCGACCGCGCCGAGCACCGCGTCGACCGCCGCCACGTCGACCTCGTCGCCGATGAGCAGCCGGACCTGCCGGCCGTCCTCGACCAGGGCACGTACGAACCGCGTCATCCCGTCCACGTACCGCCGGTGGATCTCCCCGGCCCGGTCGCGGTCGTCATTGCCGCCGTGGAAATCCATGACGCCGACGCACACCGTCCCCGAGGACCCTGCCGGCGCGGCGGGCGGCGGCAGCGCGAACGCCAGGTCCGGATAGACCTCGTCGCGCGCCGTATCCACGCCCATCGCCCGCATCGCATCCCGGGACTGCACGTCCCGGTACGACCGATACGCGGCCAGCCGCCCCGCCCACCGCACCAGCACCCGCGTCGCCCGCACCCCGATCGGCCCGGCCCCGACCCCGACCAGCGCGACCTTCGTACGGGACACCCGCCCGCTCGCACACAGCAGGAACAGCGCGTACGGAAACCCCCACGGCCGCAGCGGCAGTGTCGCCTCCAGCACGCCCATCCCGGGCACGATCACCACGTCATGCCGCCGCACCCACGCGGCCGTACGGAAGACATCGACCAGCTTGCCGACCCCCTTCCCCGCGATCGCCCCCGCCCGCGACGCGGTCCGGTACTCGCCGCGGTACCAGTGCAGCCGCGTCGCGCGGATCCCGTACCGGGCCGCCACCACCTCGGGACCGCCGCACAGCGCGTCCACGACCGCCTCCGGATGCTCGGCGCGCAGATATCCGAGCACGGCCTCCAGCGACCCGTCGTTGCCGAGGTTCCCGGAGCCGAGCAGGCCGAACACCCCTACGCGCACAGGTGTCACGCCTGCCGCCCTTCACGCCCGGCGACCAGCGCGTCCACCGACACCGCGAGCTTCGCCGGGTCGACCGGCGCCCGGTCCTCGACCCGCTCCCCCGTGCCCGGCCGGGCCCGGCTGGTCATCCATGCGGCCAGGTGGCGGTAGCACGTGCGCCGGTCGCGCGCGGACAGCGGCGCCCGCTGGATCGCGGAGACGAAGCCCCATACGTACTCGGCGAGCAGCCGCGGCGTCGGGTGCAGCCGGCCGGCCCGGCGCGGGTCGAGGTTGACGCAGCGCGAGCGCTTCGAGGGGTTCGCCCGCTCGGCGCGCGTCGGGTGGTCGCGGCGGAAGTACAGCAGCTCCGGCACCTGGTGGAACGGCCCGTGCAGGCCGATCTCGGCGACGAAGGTGCGGTCCGCGTGGTGATAGCTGTCGTGCGGCTTCACCTTGCGCAGCACGTCGGCCCGGATCACCCCGTAGAAGTCGTCGCCGCCGGGCTCGAAGAGCATGCTGCGGAAGCGTTCCGGCGCGTGCGGTGAGTCGGTGGCGAGGGTGTATTCGTACGGGACCTTCACCTGCCCGTTCTCGTCGATGACCGCCTGGTCGGCGTGCGCGAGGATCACCTCCGGGCGCTCGTCCAGCGCTTCCACGCAGCGGCGCAGCAGGTCGCGGGCGTAAAGGTCGTCGTGCGAGGCCCACTTGAAGAGCTCGCCGCGGCACTCGGTGAAGACGTAGTTGTGGTTCGGCGCGGCGCCGATGTTCCGGGGCAGCCGGAGGTAGCGGATGCGGGAGTCCTTGTCCGCGTACCGGCGGCAGATGTCCTGCGTCCCGTCGGTGGAGGCGTTGTCGGTGATGACCAGTTCGAAGTCCTCGTAGGTCTGGCCGAGCAGGGCGTCGAGCGATTCGGCCAGGTACTCCTCGCCGTTGTAGACGGGCAGGCCGATGCTCAGCCGGGGACGGTCGGTCATGGCAACCTCACTTCAGGGATCGAATGACGGTGGCGCTCGCGCAGCGCGGACCGCAGCTGCTGCCACCAGACGGCCGAGCTGACGACGGTCGCGGCGGCGACGCCCCAGGCAGAGCCTGAGGTGCCGCCCAGGGCCGCGCCGCCGAGGCCGCCGCCGACGTAGCAGGCGGAGGCGAAGAGCTGGCAGCGCAGGCTGCGCTTGGCCGCGGCGAGCGCGCGCAGCCCGGCCGCCGCGCCGGTGCCGAGCCCGGCGCCCGCGACGCCGAGGGTGGCGGGCACGATGAGCTGCGCGGCCCCGTACCAGACGGTGCCCAGCACGTGTTCGCCGAGATGGTCGGGGACCAGCAGCAGCGCCGCGCCCCAGAGCACCGCGGCGACGGCCTGCCCGGCGCCGAGCAGCAGGCAGAACTGGGCCAGCCGGTGCGGCGCCTGCCGCAGCACCCGCGCCGCCTCGGCGACGGTGACCAGCGAAAGCCCCATCAGCACGGCGAGGAACGGGCCGAGCAGCAGCTCGGCGCCGCGGACCACGCCGACCGCGCTGACCCCGACGATCACCCCGAGGCCGTACGAGCGGAGCTGGGCGGCGCCGCTGAGGCCGACGTTCTCGACCAGGTACCGGTAGCCGAGGTCGCGCTGCTCGCGCAGCCACCGCCGCGCCCCGGTGAGCCGGGGCCGGACGCCGGCCTGGAAGCAGCCGTACGCGGCCGCCACCGCGGCGGTGCCGCCCCAGGCCAGCACGAACCCGGCCACGCTCCCGACCCGGGCCGCCGCCACCAGCGCGGGGATCATCGCGACGCCCCACACGACGTCGTTGACGAACGCCTTCCGCCCGGTCCCAGCCGCGAAGAACGCGAACCGCCAGGCGTCCTGCAGCAACAGCCCCGGCAGCACGATGCCCAGGCAGAAGAACGCGGACCCCACGCGCCCGCCGACCCCGAGCCCGACCACCAGACACGCCGCCCCGAGCGCGGCGCCGACGGCGAGCGCGGTGCCCGACGACCGGCCCGTGGCCTCGCGCCAGGACTTCTCCGACGTGCCGCTGAAGCGCACCACGAGCGGGTCGGTGGCCAGCCCGCGGGAGACGCTGAGCACGACTCCGTACGTCACCCAGGCCAGGCTGAACACGCCGAAGGCGGCCAGCCCCAGCGAGCGGGCCACATACATCCCCACCAGGAAGTTGGACGCACTGGACGCCGCCTGGTCGGCCAGCCCCCACGACAGCCGCCCGGCAATCGCCCGCCTGGCGGTCGACCGCCGGTGCCGCCCCCTGGCCACCGTCTCCCTCGTCTTCTCCCCCTCGATGGTCATCGCGATGTCACGCCTTGATCAGCCCGGCGCCGTGCAGCGCGCCCGCCGCCACGGCGACGGCGTCGAAAGGCAGCCCGGACCGCTCGGCGATGTCTAGCAGGCTGTGGCCGCCGTCGGAGAGGCTGAGCACCCAGAGCATCGCCATCTGCGCCTGCTTGGCGTCGCTGCGGCCGCCGAGCGAGTCGTAGAGGCCGCGCCTGCCGAGCTGCGGTTCGCCGTACGGGCTGACGTTGACGTACCGCAGATTGCGGTCCAGGACGGCGAACGCCTCGCGGCAGACGGCGAGCGTGTCCGCCATCGCGTCCCCGGATACAAAGTCCAGGTTGTCGCCTGACGTGTGGTACTCCGGGTAGCCCGCGTACGGGGTCCGGCAGAGCGAGCCCACTCCGAGGTCGAAACCGGGCGAGCAGTACTGCCGCTCGTCGTAGCCGTACGGCGTGAACTCGGTGATCCGGTGCGGCCGTTCGGAGGCGGCCAGCACATGCGCCAGCACCCGGTCGATCTCCGCGTCGCCGCGCCTGCTCTGCTTGTACGTGAGCGAGCCCGAGTCGCCCGCGCAGGCCAGCACGAGCCCGTGCTTGACCTTCTCGACGCGCTCCCTATTGCGGGCCAGCCACGTGATCGCGCCGATGGTGCCAGGCGCATAGATGAATCGGTAGGTGTACCAGGGCGTCTCCTCCGCCAGCGCCCGCGCCAGGAAGGTCGCCACCGCGATGCCGGCCAGGTTGTCGTTGGCGAGCGACGGGTGGCAGACGTGGCAGGAGACGATCACCTCGTCGGGGACTTGGCCCGGGACGACGTGCTCGGCGTAGGTGAGGTGGCCGTCCTCGAGGGTGGAGTCGATGCGTACCTCATAGTCGCCGTCCGGCAGCGCGTCCAGGGTGTCCTGGGACAGGCAGAAGCCCCATTGCGGCTGGTAGTAGCTGGTGCGGTACGGCATCAGGGCCGGCTGGTCCGGCAGCGTGTGCAGGTGGTCGCGCAGCTCGGACAGGGGCATGGTCTGCCGCGCCACCGGGACGCTGTAGCCGAGCACGTGCAGGCTGGACTCGGCGAAGTCGACGACCCGGCGGCCGGCGGGGTCGGCGATGTAGGCGTCCCGGATGTTCCATTCCTGCGGCACCGTCCAGTCGAGCACCTGTGTGCCGGTCGGCACCTCGTGCACCTCCAGCGGGACGTACTCGCCGACGATGTCGAGGGTGGCGCGCACCCCGTCGCCCGTGATGCTCCGGCAGAGCGGGTAGAGCCGCTCCACCAGCGCGTACATCTCCTCCCCCGGCTCCGTCATCGGCGCCACCGCAGGGTGTCGTCGACGGCGCCGTCCTCGGACGCGGCGCGGAGCACGGCGAGGCGGGTGAAGCGGCGGTCGAAGTCCTCGCGGGTGAGCTGGTGTTCGCGGTAGGCGGCGGCGAGTTCGAAGGCGCCGCGCTTGACCGTCCACTCGCACTCGAAGTCGGGTATGGCGGCACGGAAGCGGGAGAAGTCGACCCGGTAGGAGCGCGGGTCGGCGCCGGTCTCGCCGGTGATCACCACCTTGGCGCCGTCCACCGCTTCCGCGACCTGCTCGGCGATCTCGGCGACGGTGACGTTGTTGACCTCGCTGCCGATGTTGAACGCCCGGTCGTGCACGGCCGCCCGCGGCGCGGTGAGCGCCGCCGTGAAGGCGCGGGCGATGTCGGCGGCGTGGACGAGGGGGCGCCACGGGGTCCCGTCGGAGAGCACCAGCACCTCGCCGGACAGGTAGGCGTGGCCGACGAGGTTGTTCAGCACGATGTCGGCGCGCAGCCGCGGCGAGTAGCCGAAGGCGGTGGCGTTGCGCATGAAGACCGGGGTGAAGCCCTCGTCGGCCAGCTCGTGCAGGTCGTCCTCGACGCGGACCTTGGATTCCGCGTACGGGGTGACCGGGCGCAAGGGGGCGTCCTCGGCGACCAGGTCGTCGCCGCCCGCGGCGCCGTAGACGGAGCAGGTGGACGCGTACAGGAAGCGCCGCACCCCGGCCTCGCGGGCCAGCCTGGCGAGGCGTACGGACGCGTGGTGGTTGATGTCGTAGGTGAGCTCGGGTGCCAGGGATCCGAGCGGGTCGTTGGACAGGGCGGCCAGGTGGATGACGGCGTCGACGCCGGTCAGGTGCTCGGCGGTGACGTCGCGCAGGTCCACCCGCTGCCCCGGCGGGTCCGCGGGCCGCGGACCGAGCACGCAGTCGGCGAAGAGGCCGGAGTCCAGGCCGGTGACCTCGTGTCCGGCGGCTTTGAGGACCGGGGCCATGACGGTGCCCAGGTAGCCCTGATGTCCGGTCAGCAGTACGCGCAAGGTTCAACCTCCCAGGTTGAGCGTGAGTTTGGTGACGGCGAAGGCCTCGGCGTAGCGCGCCTGGCATTCGATGCCGCGGATCCGGGCGAGGCCGAGGAAGGCCTCCCGGTCGTACCAGGGCCGGTGCCGCTGCGAGGGATAGTGCTCCTGCAGCAGCTCGACCTTCCGCACGGCGGTCTGCGGTGACAGCGGCTGGTACGCGATCGGGCGGCCGAGGTCGGCGTCCCATTTGACGATTTCGTAGCCGAGGACGAGGTGGTCGCGGAAGGCGGTGGTGACGAGCTGCGCCAGGCCGCGGTGGTCCTGGTGCGCGTCCTCGGTACGCGGGGCGAGCACCAGGTCGGGGTCGGTTTCGGCGCGCAGCTCCTCGACGGCGACCTTGGCCTCGTCCCAGTGCGCGGGCAGCCGGCCGTCGGGCAGCTTGAGTACGGTCAGCCGCAGGTCGGCGTCCGGGCAGAAGGCGGCGAGCGCGGACCGCTCCTCGTGCTCCCGGTCGGTGCCGCCGCCGGAGAGTACGAGCGCGTCGACGCGGATGCCGGGGCGGGACCGGCAGAGGGTGAGGAGGGTGCCGCCGGCGCCGATGGCGATGTCGTCGCAGTGGGCGCCCATGGCGACGACCCAGTCGAGGGCGCCGGCGCCGAGGCGGATCATGCGGCTTCCTCCCAAACCGCCCACGGCCGATCCCCGCGCGCATACGCGGCATCCAGCGCCGCCTTCTCCTTCACCGTGTCCGTCGGCTTCCAGAAGCCGCGGTGCTGGTGCGCCACCAGCCGCCCCCGCTTGGCCAGCTGCGCACACCCGTCGGCGACCAGGTCGCCGCCCTCCGGTATGTGGTCGAAGACCTCCTGCCGGAGCACGAAATACCCGCCGTTCTCCCACAGCGGCAGCTCGCTCACCGCCGTAATGCCGCCGACCAGCCCGTCCTCACCGAGGTCCACGCAGTGGAACGAGGACTGCGGCGGCACCACCATCATCGACGCACCCGCGTCGCGCCGCGCGAAGGCGTCGATCATCTCCGGCAGCGGCGCGTCGGTGAGCACATCCGCGTAATTGGCGAGGAACATCTCGTCGCCGTCCAGGTGGTGCCGCACCCGGCGCAGCCGCTCCCCGATCGGCGACTCGATGCCGGTCTGCGCGAAGGTGATCGTCCAGTCGGCGATGTCGGTGGACAGCAGCTCGGCCCGCCCGTTGCGCATGACGAAGTCGTTGGACGTGGTCTCCTCGTAGGTGAGGAAGAAGTTCTTGATGTGGTGCGCCCCGTATCCGAGGCACAGGATGAAATCCTTGTGCCCGAAGTGCGCGTAATAGCGCATCACATGCCAGATCAACGGCCGCGGCCCGACCATCGCCATCGGCTTCGGCAGGTCGTCGGACGAGCCGCTGCGCATCCGTAACCCATAACCGCCGCAGAACAGAACGACCTTCACGGCTTCACCTCGACAATGCTGAGTTCCGGTATGGGAAAGACCAGCCGCCCGCCCCACTCGTGGATGTAGGAAAGCTGCTCGACCAGCTCGGCCCGCAGGTTCCACGGGAGCACCAGGACGTAATCCGGCCGGTCCACCGCGATCTGCTCGGGCGGCAGGATCGGAATGCGGGTCCCCGGGGTGTACCGCCCGTGCTTGTACGGATTGCGGTCGACCGTGTACGGCAGCAGATCGGGCCGGATGCCGCAGTGATTGAGCAGCGTGTTGCCCTTGCCGGGCGCGCCGTACCCGGCGACCGTGTCGCCGCGCTCCGCCGCCGCGATGAGGAAGTTGAGCAGGTCCCGGCGCACCTTGGCCACCCGCGCCGAGAACTCGGTGTACCCGGACAGCTCCTGCAGCCCGGCGGCCTTCTCCCGGGCCAGCACATCGGCCACCCGCTGCGACGGCTCCCCCGCCACCTCCTCGGGCCTGGCCCACAGCCGGATCGATCCGCCGTGCGTCGGCAGCAGCTCTACGTCCACGAGCGCAAGCCCGCCGCTGGCCAGCGCCCGGATGGCCGACGCGACCGTGTAGTACTGGAAGTGCTCGTGGTAGATCGTGTCGTACTGGTTCTGCTCGATCAGCGTCAGCAGATGCTGCACCTCGATGGAGACCCAGCCGTCGTCGGCGACCAGGGAGCGCAGCCCCTTGGTGAAGCCGATGACGTCGGGGATGTGCGCGTACACGTTATTGGCCACGACCAGGTCCGCCGGGCCGTTCCTGGTGCGGACGGCGTCGCCGGTGTCCGGGGTCAGGAATTCCGTGACCGTGGGCACGCCCGCGTCCCGCGCCGCGGCGCCGACGTTCACCGACGGCTCGATGCCGAGGCAGCGGATCCCCCGCTCCGCCACGTGCTTCAGCAGATATCCGTCGTTGCTCGCGACCTCGACCACGAAGGAGTCGGTGTCGAGCCCCAGCCGCGCCACGGCCTCGGCGACGAAGCCGCGCGCATGCTCCACCCAGGACGTCGAGTACGACGAGAAGTACGCGTACTCGCTGAACGTCTCCTCCGGCGTGATCAACGGCGGTATCTGCGCAAGCCAGCACTCGGTGCAGACCCGCAGATGCAGCGGATAGGCCGGCTCCGGCCGGTCCAGTTGGTCCGCGGCGAGAAAGCTCTCGCACGGTGGTGTCGCCCCGAGATCGACGACGCTCTCCAGCGCCGTCGAGCCGCAGAGTCGGCATCCTGTCATTTAGTGCCCCCCAATATCGCGGTGCGGTACTCATCCACCAGGCGCTTCAGCCCGACGGCCGGGCTGAATCCCTGCTCGTATCGGCGCCGGGCCGCCAGTCCCAGCTCCCGGTTGCGGCGCGGCTCCGCCGCGATCCGCCGTATGCGGTCCGCCAGCGAGGCGGCGTCGCCCGGCTGGTGCAGCAGCCCGCTGACGCCGTCCTCGACGAGTTCGACGAAGGCGCCGTGGGCGGCGGCGACGGTCGGGACCCCGGCGGCCATCGCCTCCACGACCACCAGGCCGAAGGTCTCCAGGGACATCGAGGGGGCCAGCACGGCGACCGACCGCTCGATGGCCTTCTGGCACTGGGCGGGGTCGTACAGGCCGACGTACTGCACGTCGTCCCGGTCCGCCGCCCAGTCGGCGACCTCGCGCTCCAGCGGCCCCGCCCCCGCGATCACGAGGGGCACGCCGATGCCGCCGGCCACCGCGAGCTCGTCCCACGCGGCCATGAGCAGCGGCAGGCCCTTGGCCTCCGCGAGCCGGCCGAGATATAGGACGTGCTCGCCGTCGCCCTCGCGGCAAGCTCCTGGATCCGGTACGAAGTTGTGCTTCACCACCAGCCGCTCGGCCGGCATCCCGGACCGCACCAGGACGTCGCGCTGGGCGGCCGAGATGCAGAAGAAGCGGGTGACGTCCCGCCACCAGCGCCGCCGGTTGAGCGGCAGGCCGACCGCGAGCGGCACCGTGGCCAGCCGGGAGTGGCGGTAGCAGCCGTGCCGGACGGCGGGCAGCGGCACGGTGTGGCCGACGCAGTCGGTGCAGGTGCGGCCGTCCCGCTGCAGGGTGCCCGGCGGGCAGATTTGGTAGTAGTTGTGCAGCGTGGCCACGGCGGGCACCCCGGCGTCGGCGCAGGCGGCCAGCACCGCAGGCGACAGCAGCGGGAAGACGTTGTGGACGTGCACCACATCCGGCCGGGTCGCGCGGAGCCGGGCGGCCAGTTCCGTACGGACCGCGGGATTCCACGGCACCAGCAGCGGCACCGCGGCCTTGCCGAGCAGCGACTTGGCGGCGATGTCGTCGCTGCGCCGCTCGAACATCTCGACCCGGTGGCCGGCCGAGCGCAGCAGCTCGGTCTCCTGGTCGACGACCCGGTTCTCCCCGCTCGGCTGCGCCGAGACGTAGCGGTTGTGCACCACGAGGACATGCATGGTCAGGTCACCTCCTTGCCCATCGCGGAATGCGCCGCTGGGGCACGTCGGGTGTCTTCAGGGGCGCTGCCTCGACCGGCGTCGCCAGCAGCGAGGCGGCCAGGGCGAGATGGAGCAGGTACGGCGAGGCGTCGGCGAGTCCGGCCTCGGTGTATGAGGAGATGGCGACGTAGCTGATCAGGAAGATCGCGCAGGCCCGGGACAGCGACGGCGGCCGCAGCAGCGCGACGCCGAGCAGCACGGCGATGTACACCGCCACGATGGTCACGCCGACCAGGCCCTGCTCGTTGTACGCGGCCAGCCAGCTGTTGTCGATCGGCAGCCCGCCGAACGACTTGTCGCCCAGGCCCGTACCGAAGAGCTGCTCCGAGGTGGTCCTGGGCGCCGCGAGCAGCGCGTCCCATACCTTGGCCCGGCCGGTGAGGCTGGTGAAGTACTCCTGGCTCTGCCCGCGCAGGAACCACGCCTGCAGCGCGCCCGCGAACCCCACCGCGGCCACCACCACGACCAGCACCGACCAGCCGAAGAACCGGCGGGCGGCGCCGCTGGTCATGATGAGTGAGCAGATCGCCAGCACCAGCCCGGCGAGCAGGCCGATGGTGGCCGTACGGGTATGGGTCAGCGCCAGCAGCACCAGCGACGGCACGATGACCACGGCCGCGCTGGCCCGGTCGATGCTGCGGCCCACCAGGAGCAGCACCGTCAGGCCGATGATCACCGCCGTGTACTGCCCGATCTGCGGCGGCGTCAGCGGCCACAGGGCGCCGACCAGCCGCCCGCCGTACAGCTCGGGCATGGCCGCGCCCGGCGAGATGAGCAGCCCGGCCGCCACCGTCCCGAGGATCCCGAAGTAGACCCGGATATGGCTTCTGACGAAGGTCAGGCTGCCGTCCCACCAGCGGGTGAGCAGCCACAGCGTGCCGACGAACAGCGCCAGCCGGGTGCAGCGGAACAGCGCCCCGAAGCCGGACTCCAGGTCCACGCTGGAGATCACGCTCGGCACCAGCAGCAGCGTGAGCAGCAGCACGAAGGCGCTCGGCCTGATCCGCAGCCGCAGGTTGAGCGCGAGGGCCAGCGCGAAGGCCGCGAGCAGCGAGCCCATGGTGACCATCTGGATGAGGGAGCGGGGCAGCGGGATGATGGTCTTCGCCCCGGCGGAGCCCATCGTGTTGACCGCCAGCAGCCCCCAGACGATCCCGACGGCCTTCGGCTTGCGTACCGTATCCATCTCAGCCACCCGCCCCGGGGCGGAAGGTGCTGGTCCTGTCCTGCCGGTACGGGCCGGCCTGCCACTGGTCGTAGTCGAGGACCCGGCTCGGGTCGTGGGCGACGAACTGCCAGGGCCCGAGGTAGACGTTGTCGTGCCAGCGGTTGTGCTGCTTGCGGGTGACCGCCTCGGCGACCCCGTTGCCCTTGTACGGCGACCACTTCGGGTAGGTGCCGTAGTTGGCCAGCACCGCCATGCGGTCGCAGAGGTCGATGCAGTTGATGGCGGTCTTCTTCAGCGCGAAGCGGTTGTCGTGGATGTCGACCCGCTGGGTCTTCCACCGGCAGTCGGCGTAGAGCGGTGCCTTGGCGATGCCCGGCTGCTTGCAGCGGTCCTTGTCGCGTACGAGGAGGGTGCAGTCGCCGGAGGAGGTGTTGGAGGGGCTGTTGCAGAACCGGTCGGGGCTTTCCCAGAGGGTGATGCCGTTCCAGTTGTTCTCCAGCACGTTCCGGTAGATCTCGATCTTGCTCGTACGGGCCTTGATCCGCGGTTCGCCGCCGGACTCGGAGACGTAGACGGTCGCGAAGGGGAAGGTGTCGCCGCGGTCGGCGTTCCGGCGGCCGTCGACCAGGTTGTTGCGCCGGATCGTGTTCTTCCTGATGACGGCGTTGTAGCTGATCTCGTAGATGATCGCGGCGCCGTCGTTCTTCTCGATCAGGTTGTTCTCGACCAGGAAGTCGTTGTTGTTGGTGTCCGCCCAGAAGCCGGTGCCGCGGTTGTCGTGGATCCAGTTGCCGCGGATGTCGGCGCCGTTGACCGCCCAGAACTTCATGCCGCCGGTGCAGCCGCAGCCCTCGTTCCGCCGCTCCCAGTCGTCGGTGTTGTTGCCGACGACCTCGTTGCCCTCGACGACCAGGTCGCGGACGGTGTTGCCTTCCTTGTAGCCGTTGATGCCGTACTGGCCGTTGTCGCGCAGGCAGTTGCCGCGGATCCGCTGGCGGGCGCCGGTCATCATCGCGGCGCCCTTGTTGTACTGGATCTTCGAGTGCTCGATCACCCAGTCGTCGCCCGAGCCGGGGTTGACCACGCCCTCGTCCTGCGGCGCCACGAAGCCCTGCACGGTCAGGTGGCGGATGGTGACCTTGTCGGCGTGGCCGCCGAAGGCATACTGGTTCTTCTTCCGGCCGTCGAGCACCGCGCCGGGCGCGCCGACGTAGCGGTTGCCCTTCTTGGGGATGACCTGGGCATAGCGCGCCGGCTCCAGCCGGTGCTTGCCGGGCCGCAGCCAGAACGTCGTGCCCGCGGGGTGGCTCCTGGTCTTCTTCGCCAGGTCGTCGACCTTCTTGGGGTCGACGGTCACCGCGCCCTTCGGCGCCTTCGCGGGCCCGGCCGTCGGCTTGGCGCACACCCGGGCCACGGGCTGGGCCGACCCGGCTTTGGCCGGCTCGGTGGACGCCGCGCCGTCCGGCTCCGCGCCACCACCCGACGTGCCCGTGCAGCCGGTCGCCAGCAGCGTCAGCGCCAGCGGTGCCGCCGACCGCGCCCAGTGCCGCCACTTCATCCCCACGCGCCCTCCCTAGCCGCGGAACCTGAGTACAGTGGTGAACCCGTCCGCGCCGTCGGCGAAGCCGCTGCCGATCAGCGTGGTGGCGGGTTCCTTGCGCCCGAAGCCGGGCGAATACCAGCCCAGCGGCGGGTCGGTCTCGCCGTGGTGGGCCCGCCAGGACAGCTGCTCCGGCAGGTCCAGTACGGCGGAGCGGGGCTCGCCGTCGCGGGTCCAGGTGAGCTCGGCCCGGTTTCCCACCAGGCCGGCCGAGATGGCGGGCCCGAGGTGGAACGCCAGCCGGGCCGTCAGGCGTGGGCCGCGCGCCTCGGCGACCCTGCGCACTTCGTCTACGATCCGCAGCTCCCGGCTCGCGGCCGTCAGCTCGACCCGGCGGCGGTGCACGACGCCCTCCTGGCGCCGGTAGCCGTCGTGTTCGCCGCACCAGTTGGCCACCTGCTCATCGGCGGTGTCCACGGACAGGACGCGGCTGCGGGCGTGCTGGGTCCACAGGAACGGGCCGCCGGATCCCGACTGGTCACCGGCGCCCAGCTGCAGGGTGTTGTGGCCGAGCGTCGACCTGAAGTAGCGGCGCCAGTCGGGCTGCCCGTGATAGCAGTACGTCCCCGGGTCGGCGAGCACGTCGACCCCGTCGTGCCGTACCTCCACGGACAGCGCGTCCGCGTGCGCGTGCGCGGCGATGGACAGGAAGCCGTGCGGGCCGCCGTCGCAGCGGCACCAGATCTCGCCGGGGCCGCGGAGGATGGTGAGCCCGGCGTCGGCGAAGTGGGCAGGGCGCTTCGGAGGGCGGGACGCCGGCAGTTCATGCGGCTTGATGAGCGCGGCCAGCAGCGGCGTGCGCACATCCGTCCCGGGCACCTCGGGCCACCAGTCGAGCCGGCCGAACACGGCCTCCCCCGTGGCCAGCAGCGAGCCCCACCGGTCGGTCCCCGCCCCGTCCACGACCAGCCCGTGCCCATCGTCCGCGTCCCCCTGCCGCGGCGGCCGCAGCGCGCTGTCCACGACGGCCGCGAGCGCGTCCGTCATCCGTAACAGCACCAGCCGCACCGTCGCGGGCACCGGCACCCCGGCGGCATCCGCCTCGGCCACCGCGGCCAGGCCGAGCTCCAGCACCAGGCCGTGGTACTCGGTGGCCAGCTCGCGGTTGAGCCCCGAGAGGAAGGTATTGCTGCGCAGGTGCCGGTCCAGCGACCGCAGGGCGTCGGCCCGCCAGCGCGCCGACGAAGGGAACCAGTCGAAAGCGCAGGCCGCCGCGAACTGACCCGCGGCCTCGGCGATGACGTGGTTGTTCGCCGAGGAGCCGCGGCTCGGGAAGGCGGCCAGCCAGCGCTGGTGATGCCATATCTGGCCGACCGCCGCCGGGTTGTCCTCGAAAAGACCGGCCGCGCCCGGCCAGCCGTCGAGCAGCCGCCGGATCCACACCCACGACAGCAGCCGGATCCCCAGCTCGATGCCGCTGACCCAGTGCACGCCGCGCAGCGGCGGGTTGTCCGCCCACCAGGACCGCAGGTGCTCGGCGACGCGCTCGGCGTAGCGCTCGTTCCCGGTGATCGCGTACGCGGCGGCGAGCTGGGTCAAGTACTGGTGCCGGGACAGCTCCCAGATCTGCTTGATGTCGCCGACCGTGTCCTCGTCCCGGTACGGCACGTCGAAGGCGTAGCCCCACGGCGCCCTGAGCCCGGTCTTCGGGTCGTACCACCAGCCGGGCTCGATGAGGTCGTCGCGCTCGACGCCGAAGTACTCGACCCGCCCGGCCAGCAGCCGGTCCGCCTCCGCTACGAGCCGCTTCGCGGCGTCCGCCGGCACCGCGGCGAGGGCACCTTCGGGCAGTGCTCCGGTGAAGTGGGCGCCGGTCACGTCCGGGGCGGCCGGCGGCGCGGACCGCCACCGCCGTCTGCGCACCGCGTCGGCCACCCGGCCGCCGACCTCCCGCGGCTCCATCCGGGACAGCCGGCGCAGGTACCAGCCCGCGCTCATCGTCATCGCGCCGCCCTCGACAAGGTCACCGGCGCGCCCCCGGCCAGCCCGGCCGGCACGGCGAGGGTGGCCGCGGTGGTGGCCGCCAGGGACTCCAGCGGCACCGGCATCGGCCCGCCGGACCGTACGGCCCGGAGGAACGCGCCCAGTTCGGCGCGCTGGCCCTTGTCCCTGGCCTTGGGGAGCCGCGAGCTGACCCAGCGGTCACGGCCGTACACCGAGGCCTTGACGAAGTCGTCGAGCCGCAGCACCTTGCCGTCCGCGACGAGGTCGAGGGTCTCCTTCGGGAAGCCGGGCGCGCCGGTGGTGACGTAGCTGATGGTGGCCGTGGAGTCGTCCGGGTAGCGCAGCACGACCTGCAGGTCGTCGGGCCCTGACGTGGCGACCGCGTACACCGACACCGGGTCGGCGCCGAGCAGCCAGCTCGCCGTGTCGATGAAGTGCCCGCCCTCGCCCGCGAATCGCGAGCCCTCGCTGTCCTGCTGCAGATACCAGCTGCCGTGCTCGAGCCGGCCCGCGTTGATGAGGTAGCGCAGGTTCGCCGGTCCCGTCCTGGTGCCGAAGCGCCGCTTGGCCTCCCGCAGCAGCGGCGCGAAGCGGCGGTTGAAGCCGACCTGCAGCCGGTCGTTGCCGGTCTCCTCCACGGTGGCCAGGACGTCGGCCAGCTCTTCCTCGGTGAGGGCGAGGGGCTTTTCCACGAAGACCGCCTTGCCGGCCTGCAGCGCCTTGCGGGTGAGGTCGGCGTGGGAGCTGTGCCGGGTGACGACGAAGACGGCGTCGATGGACTTGTCGCCGAGCACGGCGTCGAGGTCGGTGGTGGCCTCGGCGAAGCCGAACTTCCGCTGCGCGTTGGCCCCGGACAGCGCCGTCGTGGTGACGACGGTGGCCAGCTCCAGGCCCTCCTGCCCGGCCAGGTGCGGGAGCAGCATGGACGTGGCGTAATTCCCCGCCCCGGCGAAGGCGATCCGCAGCGCCCCCTTGGGCGTACGGGCCCGGTCCCGCCGCACGTTCACCGCGGGCACGGCCACCGTCGGCGCGGGCTGCGGCTCGGCCGCCTGCCCGGCGTACCGGAACAGCACGGCGACCGCCTTCAGCTCGCCTTCCTTCAGGCTCCGGTACGTCTCCACGGCGTCGTCGAAGCCGGCGACATGGGAGATCAGCGGCTCCACGTCGACCCGGCCGCGGGCGGCGAGGTCGAGGAAGCAGGCCAGATTGCGGCGCTCGGTCCAACGCACATAGCCGATCGGGTAGTCCCGCCCCTCCAGCTCGTACGCCGGGTCGTAGCGCCCGGGGCCGTACGACCGGGAGAACCGGACGTCCAGCTCCTTCTCGTAGTACGCGTTCCACGGCAGGTCGAGGCTGCACTTGCCGATGTCGATGACGCGGCCGCGGTCCCGGGCCAGCTCGGCGGCGAGCTCGACGGGCTGGTTGCTGCCGCCGCCCGCGGCCAGATACACCTGGTCGACGCCGTGCCCGCCGGTGAGTTCGGCGACCGCGTTCGCCACGTCCGCGGAGCCCGGGTCGCCGCAGGCCGCGGCGCCCGTACGCTCGGCGAGCTCGCAGCGCGCGGGGTCGGGGTCGGCGCCGATGACGCGTACGCCCGCGGCGGTCAGCAGCTGCACCACCAGCTGCCCGATCAGCCCGAGCCCGATGACCAGCGCCACCTCGCCGAGCTGCGGCTCGCCCTGCCGGACGCCCTGCAGCGCGATCGAACCCACCGTGCCGAAGGCCGCGTGCCGCGGGGCGAGGCCGTCCGGGACCGGGGTGTAGAGGTTCTGCGGCACCCAGTTCAACTCGGCGTGCAGCGCGTGCTCATTGCCCGCGCAGGCGACCAGGTCGCCGACCTTGACGTCGTCGATCCCGGCCCCGACCTGCTCGACCACCCCGCACAGGCTGTAGCCCAGCGGCGTATACGAATCCAGCTTGCCCATCACCTTGCGGTACGTCGCGGGCAGCCCGTTCGTGGCCACGCTCTGCATGACCTTGGCGACCTGGTCGGGGCGGGAGCGGGCCTTGCCGACCATCGACATGCCGGCCTCGGAGACCTTCATCAGCTCGGTGCCGGTGGAGATCAGCGAGTACGCGGTCCGTACCAGCACCCCGCCCGGCTTGCAGCCCGGCACCGGGACGTCGAGCAGCGCCAGCTCGCCGCTCTTGTAGTTCTGCACTACCTGTTTCACCTGGAAAACTCCCCAGAAGTCGCGCCCCGGTACCAGTACTCGAGGGTCAGCACATGCCATAGATGCTTGGAAAAGTCCCGCTGCCCGGCGGCGTCCTCGGCGGCCATCCGCCGCAGCGCGTCGCGGCGCAGGAACCCGGCCTTCACCAGCTCGCCGTCGTTGATCACATCCCGTACGAGCGGCGCCAGATCGCGGCTCATCCAGGCCCGCAGCGGGGCGCTGAACAGGCCCTTGGGCCGGTAGACGATCTCCTTCGGCAGGATCGAGGTGGCCGCCTCCTTGAGTACGGCCTTGCCCTGCCGTCCGGCGATCTTGCGGTCGCCGGGGAAGGCGAAGGCCGCCTTCACCACCTCGACGTCCACGTACGGCACCCGCACCTCGGTCGACGCGGCCATGCTCGACCGGTCCGTGTAGGTGAGGTTGAGGCCCGGCAGGAACATGCGGGCGTCGCCCAGGCACATGCGGTTGACGAAGTCGTCGAGCTCGTTGTCCGCGTACGTATCGGCGTGCTCGGTGAGCACGTCGTCGACCGTCCCCGCCAGGTCCGGGTCGATCAGGGCGAGCAGCTCCTCCTGGTCGTACATGGTGTAGCTGCGCCGGAAGGCGGTTTCCTCCGGCAGTTCGGCGAAGGACAGGAAGCGCTTCGCGAAGCGCACCGAGCGGTAGCCGCGCCGGGCGGTGGCGACCGGCAGCCGGTCCACGGCGGCGTGCACGCCGCGCCGCAGCGGCCGCGGGACGCGCTGGTAGCGCAGCGCGATCAAGTTGGCCAGATGCTTGCGGTAGCCGGCGAACAGCTCGTCGGCGCCCATCCCCGAGAGCATCACCTTCACCCCGGCCTCGCGGGCGGCCGAGCAGATCAGGTACGTGTTGATCGCCGCCGGGTCGCCGATCGGCTCGTCCAGGTGGTACGTCATCCGCGGCAGCAGATCGAGCACGTTCGGCGCGATCTCGATCTCCCGCAGGTCGACGCCGAACCACTCGGCGACCTGCCGCGCGTAGCGCAGATCGTCCGGCATGGCCTCGAACTTGGCGTCCTCGGCGCGGAATCCGATCGTGTAGGCGGCGATCCCGGGCTGGTGGCGGGCGGCCAGGGCGGTCAGATAGCTGGAGTCGAGGCCGCCGGAGAGAAAGGTCGCCACGGGCACGTCGGAGAGCAGGTGCTGCCGCGTCGACTCCTCGATGATGGCGGCCAGGTCGGGACGCTCGCCGCTACGGGCCCGCTCCTGGCCCTCGGCGGCGACCTCCTTCAGATCCCAGAACCGGCCGCGCTGCACATCGCCGTCGGGCCGGATCCGCAGCCAGCTCCCCGGCGGCAGCTTCTCCGCCTCGCGGTAGGCGCAGCGCGAGTCCGGCACCCAGTAGTAGAGGAGCGAGGCCACCAGCGCCGCATGGTCCACCTCCAGCGTCCCGCCGGTGGCTGCCGCGAGCGCCTTCAGCTCCGAGGAGAAGACCAGCCCGTCGCCGCGCCGCAGCAGGAACAGCGGCTTGATGCCGAGCTGGTCGCGGGCGAGGGTCAGTTCTCCGGTGCGCTCGTCGAAGACCGCGAAGGCGAACATGCCGCGCAGCCGCGGCAGGCAGTCCGTACCCCAGCGCCGCCAGGCCTCCAGCACCACCTCCGTGTCGGAGGTGCCGCGGAAGCGCACCCCGGCGGCGGCCAGTTCGGCGCGCAGCTCGGGTGCGTTGTAGAGCTCGCCGTTGTACGTAAGGGAGAGGCCGTCCACCGCCATCGGCTGGGCGCCGGTCTCGGACAGGTCGATGATGGCGAGCCTGCGGTGTCCGAGCGCCACTTCGCCGTCGCCGGCGGCGTGGCTGTACCTGCCCGCCCCGTCGGGCCCGCGGTGGGCGAGGATTTCGGTGAGCCGGTCGGTCACGGCCTTCCCGTCCGGCCATCGGTAGGTGCCTGCGATGCCACACACGTCTTAGCGCGCCTCCTGGTCGCTGTCCGGGACCCGTACGGCAGGCCACGACGGCCGCTCGGCCCGCTCCGCCCGCTCCGTCCGCAGCCGCCCCGTGCCGTTCTGCCGGGCCTGCCGCTCGCCGTGCCCGCGCAGCGCGGTGTGCAGGCCGTCCCACAGGGTGCCGTCGGTCCTGTCGCCCGGGTCGGGGTCGATCAGCACCACGCCGATCACCGGAATGCGCAGGTCGGCGAGTTGCCGCGCCACGGTGTGCAGCCATGCGGCGCTGCCGTGCCCGGCCCGTACCACCAGCACGGTCTGGGCGCCGAGGTGGTGCAGATCGGTCCATGCGGTGCCCGGGCCGACCGAGCCGACGCCGATCCTGCGGGTCCGCCGGGGCACGGCCGCGGCCTGCTCGGCGCCGATCACCTCCGGGTCGCCCGGCTCTCTGCTGAGCGCCGCGAGCTGCACGCCGGGCAGGCCGTCGACGAGGACCAGCGGCCCCTGCGCCGCCAGCGCTCTGCCGAGGTCCAGGGCGATCACGCTGGTGGTGCGCGCGCAGCCCACTTCGAGCAGCGACACCGGGTCGGCGGAGGCGCGTACGACGCGGGCCAGGGTCGCGGTGAGCTGTCCCCGGGCCCGGGTCCGCGGGCGCAGCCACAGCCTGGACGGCTTCCGCAGCTCGCCGATCACCGAGGCGCCCAGGTTCACGGCGATCTCCCGGCGCAGCACCGGGCGGTCGGCCACCACCGTGCCGACGGCGGCCACGAGCAGCCCGAGGACGAGCCCGAGGACCATCCCGATCGCGCCGCTGGTGACGGCCGACTTGGGCACGGAGTGCGCCACCGCGCGCGGGTCGTCCACGATCTGCGTACGGGCGATGAGCTGGGGCGTGCCGATGCGCGCTTCCTCCGCGCGCTGGTCGTAGTCGCCGATCTGCGAGTTGAGCTTGGCGCGGCGGTCGAAGAGCGACTCGAGCTCCGCCGACTGCGCCGGGGCGCTTTCCGGGGAGCGGCCGCCGATCGCCTTGTTGACCTTGTCGAGCTCCTTGCGCAGCCGGTCCCGCTGGTCGATCAGGCCCTTGGCCTCGGCCTTCGCGGAGTCCCGCATCCGCTTCACGTGGTCGGCTATGAACGCGTCGGCCAGCGCCTTGGCGCGGTCCACCGCCTGCGCGTCGGTGTCGCCGGTCACCGTGATCTGCAGCAGGTTGTTGGTGACGCCCGCGCCCCGGTAGACCTGCAGGAAGTCGTCCGGGCTCTCCGTGGACCCCAGGGCCTTGAGGGCTTTCTCGGCGACCCTGGTGGTCTGCAGCACTTCGACGTCGGTGCGGATCAGGGTGCCGGTGTCGTTCGGCTGGTCTTCCTGGTGGGCGACGAGCACCTTGGTCGTAGCCCTCGGCGGCGGCGGCATCAGCACGGCGAGCGCCGCGCCGACCAGCAGGCCCAGCAGGGCCATGGAGCACCAGAGGCGGCGGCGCCTGCGCACCGCCACCACCAGTGCGTGCAGGTCGAGCAGCGGTGAGGCTGCCGGTGCCTGCGGAGTCGTGCTCGTGGTCACGCTGATCCCCCCGTTACGTGCTGGCCAACCGCGGTCGCCGCCGGCGGGCCGGGTTCCGGCACGGGCCCCGCGGACCGCGTACGGCCCCGGACCGCGCCGGCGACGACGATGCCGACGACCTCGTGCCCGGCGTCGGCGCAGGCCTCGGCGATCCCGGTGAGCTCCGGCGCGGTCCAGTTGCCCGCGCTGAGCACCACCAGGGCCCCCGACTCGGTGCCGCGGTCCGGCACCAGCGGCCGGGACACCGGCACCTCCACCACCCGCAGCGCCGGATATCCCCTGCTCGCCGGGCCCGGGTTGCTCCCGGCCTCGGCGGCGAGCTGCCCGGCGGCCCGGAAGGCGATCTCGTCGCCCTCCGGTACGAGGGCCAGCAGCCGTCGCGGCCCCGGCAGCTGGTCGCGCAGCCGGGCGCACACCCGCCGGTAGCGGGTCCGCCTGCTCGCCTCGTCGCCCGAGGTCCGCGGGGCCGGCGTGTCCCACCGGATGTCGAGGCCCAGCAGCCGGCGGGCAGCGGCGCGCGCGCCACCGCCCTTGGGCCGGTGCGCGCCCCGTTCTCCGGGTACGTCGACGGTGCCGAGCAGCGCCGAGCCGAGCGCCGCGGCCATCTCCCGTTCCGTACGCAGCCGGTTGCTGCGCCGGGCGGCGGTGAGATGGCCGATGATCGCGGCGATGACGAACAGCAGCGCCCCACCGCCGACGAGCTGCGTCCGGGTCGGCGGCGCCTCGCCGGTCGGGCGGGCGGCGGGGCCCATGACGACCATGCTGGCCTTGTTGTTCTCCGGATCGGACTGGTCCAGCTTCTCCACGGCCTCCTCGAGCGCGGTGCGCAGCTGCTCGAGCTTGGTACGGGCCTGCACGCTCTCCACGGACTGCCCGGACCCCGCCGTCTTGGCCAGGTCGGTGATGTCGCGGCTGGTCTGCTCGACCTTCTTGCGCAGCGCCTTGGGCCCGCCCGCCGCCTCGGGGTTGCTGCCCGCGATCCGCGCGGAGTAGGTGACGAACTGCTGCGCCGACTCGTCGGCGAGCCGCTGGGCGCGCTCCGGGGTCTCGGCCGTACCCGAGATCTGGATGAAGTTGCCCTGGGCGCCGGCCTTGGCGGTCACCTTGCCCAGCAGGTCGCTGCCGCTGACGCCGCTCCAGCCGAGCGCGTTGGCCGTACGGTCCACGACGGCGGAGCTGGTGGCGACCTGTGCCTGCGTCAGGATCTCGCGCTCTTCCCACTGCCCCGGCATCACGACGGACGCGGCCGTCGTGTAGCTGGGCGGGAACAGCACCGAGAGTCCGAAACCGAAGAGCGCCCCCGCCACGGCGCAGGCGGCGAGCAGCCGCCCGCGGCGGCGGAAGATCCGGCCGATGGTGGCCAGCCTGATGGTGTCGTCGGTCACGGGGACCACGCTCCGCGGCAGGCGGCGGCGTAGGCGGCGAGCAGCGACTCCTGCGAGTTGCGCCAGGAGAGCGGTCCGCCGATCCGCTCCTGCCCGTATCTGCCCATGCGGGCGCGCTGCTCGGGATCGTCCATCAGGACCGCGATGAGCTTGGCGAACTCGGCCTCGTCGTTGGCGGGCGCGTACAGGGCGGCATCGCCGGCGGAGACGCGCGCCTCCTTGAGGTCGAAGGAGACGATCGGCCGGCCCATGACCATGTATTCCAGGACCTTGTTCATGGTCGACACGTCGTTGAGCGGGCTGTGCGGGTCGGGTGAGAGGCACACGTCCGCGGTGGACAGGTAGCGCACCAGGTCGTCGTCCGGGATGCGCCCGGTGAACTGCACCTGCTCCGCGAGGCCGAGCTGCCGGGACAGCCGCACCATCGCGTCGAAGGTGTCGCCACCGCCGACGAAGACGGCATGCCAGTCGTCCCGCCCCACCTCGTCGCGCAGCTTCGCCAGGGCCCGTAACGCATAGTCGACGCCGTCCTGCGGGCCCATCACGCCGAGGTAGCACAGCAGATGCGGCTTGCCGCGCTTCAGCTCCGGCTCGGGCGGCACGGGATGGAACCGCTCGATGTCGGGGGCGCTGCGCACCACGAAGACGTCCGCGGGGCGGCGGCCGCCGCGGCTGACGGCGACGTCCCGGTAGCTCTCGTTCGTGGCGAGCACGATGTCGGCGGTCCGGTAGGTCCGCCGCTCCAGCGCGCACACCGCTCGGTAGAGCAGGTCCTTGCCGCGGTCGAACCTGGACAGATACAGCTCGGGCACGAGGTCGTGCTGGTCGAAGATGAACCGGGCGCCGCGCCGCTTCAGCCACAGCGCGGGCAGGAACAGCAGGTCGGGCGGATTGCAGGCGTGCACCACATCGACCGGGCCGACCTTGCGGGCCAGCCGGAGCGTGTGCCAGAGCGCGGCGCCGTACTCCCGCAGATAGCCGGCCGGCCCGCCGGTGGCGGCCTTCAGCGGGTAGCGGTGGATCCGCACCCCGCCGATCATCGCCTCCGGCTCGGTGTCCCGCTTGGTGCCGCGGGGGCAGATGACGTGCACCTCCCAGCCCGCGTCGCGCAGGGTGGTGCACTCCTGCCACACCCGGCGGTCGAAGGGAACGGACAGATTCTCGACGAGGATCAGCGCGCGCCGGTCGAGCTGGTCGCCGTTGTTCGCGTTACCAAGTGCGTTGCGCTTTGCGTTACCAAGCAAGTCCCATGTACCCCGGTTCGGCCCGGCGCGCCTCGGCGTCGGGGAGGCGGATGAGGTCGATCAGTACGGGCTTTTCGCCATGCGGCAGCGCCTTCAGCACCGCCGGGTCCCGCGTCCCGACCAGGCATACGTCGGCGTGGTCGAGGACCTCGTCGACGGAGTCCGCGAGCAGCTGCGCGAGGTGCGGCAGCCGGGTCTCGATGTACTCGCGGTTGGCGCCGAGCAGCCGGGAGAGGCTGACGTTGGCGTCGTAGATCTTCAGGTCGTAGCCCTTGCCGAAGAGCCGCTCCGCCAGCTCTACGAGCGGGCTTTCGCGGAGGTCGTCGGTGCCGGGCTTGAAGGACAGCCCGAACAGGCCGGCGCGGCGCTTTCCGGTGCGCTCGACCAGCTCCACCGCGCGCTGCAGATGCTCCGTATTGGAGGGCAGCACATGGGAGAGGATCGGCACCGAGACGTCCGCCCGCCGCGCCGCGTGCACCAGGCTCCGCAGGTCCTTGGGCAGGCAGGAGCCGCCGAAGGCGAAGCCCGGGCGCAGGTAGGCGGGGCTGATGTTCAGCTTGCGGTCGGCCAGGAAGACGTCCATCACCTGGTGCGAGTCGACGCCGAGCGCCTGGCATACGGCACCGAGCTCGTTCGCGAAGCCGATCTTGAGGCCGTGGAACGCATTGTCCGCGTACTTGATCGCCTCGGCGGTCGGTACCGGCACCCGGAACACCTCGCCGGGCAGCCCGTCGTACAGCCCCGCCACCACATCGCCGCTCGCCGGGTCGAACTCGCCGACGACGGTCTTGGGCGGATCGAAGAAGTCCTTGACGCTCGTGCCCTCGCGCAGGAACTCCGGGTTGACCGCCACCCCGAAGTCCACCCCGGCGGTGCCGCCGGTGTACTTCTCCAGGATCGGCACCAGCAGATTCAGGCAGGTGCCCGGCAGCATGGTGCTGCGGAAGATGACGGTGTGCCGGGCCTGGTCGCCGCCCCGCTCGGCCAGCGCCGCCCCGATCTGCTCGGTGACCCGCTCCAAGTACGTGGTGCACAGGCTGCCGTTCGGCTCCGACGGCGTGCCCACGCACACCAGCGACACGTCGCTCTCCAGGATCGCCTCGCGGGCGTCGACGGTGGCGCGCAGCGCTCCGCTCCGTACGACCTCGGCGGTCAGCTCGCCGATCCGCTCCTCGACCACGGGGGCCTTGCCGCCGTTGACCAGGGCGACCTTCGCCGGGTTCACGTCCACCCCGACGACCTCGTGCCCCAGGCTGGCCAGGCACGCGGCCGACACGCAGCCGACATAGCCGAGCCCTAAGACGCTAACTCTCATTCTCGGTAACTCCCCCCACCAGGCAGGCCCTTCTGACCTGCGTCCAGCCCCCGCACTTCAGTACGCCCCCTGACCGTGCAGCACCGCGCGTAGCGTCTTCCACAAGATCACCGTGTCCAGCGCCAGCGACCAGTCCTCCACGTACCGGAGGTCCAGCCGGACCGCCTCCTGCCACGGCAGATCGCTGCGTCCGCTGATCTGCCACAGGCCGGTGAGCCCCGGTTTGACCAGCAGCCGCCGCCGGATGTCCGGGCCGTACGCCGCGGACTCCTCCGGCAGCGGTGGGCGCGGGCCGACGAGCGACATGGATCCGGTGAGCACGTTGAACAGCTGCGGCAGCTCGTCGAGCGAGTACCGGCGCAGCACCGCGCCGACCCGGGTCACGCGTGGATCCCGGCGCATCTTGAACATCAGTCCCGCACCCTCGTTGCGGTCCGCGAGGGCCTCGCGGGCCCGATGCGCGCCGGCGACCATGGTGCGGAACTTGAAGATGGTGAACTCGCGCCCGTCCTTCCCGACCCGGCGCTGCCGGTAGAACACCCCGCCCCGGCTGTCGAACAGCACCGCGAGCCCGACCACGACCATCAGCGGCATGAACAGCAGCAGCAGCACCGCCGCGCCCAGCCGGTCGACGACCTCCTTGATGGCCCGCCGCCCGCCGGTGAAGGCCGGCATGCTGACCCGCAGCAGCGGTATCCCGAGCACGGCGTCGACGTGCAGCCGCGGTCCGGCCACCTCCATCAGCACCGGCGCCACGACCATCTCGGCGTCGCTGCCCTCGAGGTTCCAGGCCAGCCGCTGCAGCCGGTCGGGCGACCAGGCCGGGTCGGGTGTGACCGCGACGACCCGGTAGCCGTCCCGGCGGACGTGGCCCGCGACATCGGCGAGTTGGCCGACGACGGGCACCCCGTCGAGATGGTTCCTGTCGGCCCCGGGCCGGCCGGGTGTCTGGTCGGGCGTGCACACCGCCTCCACCCGCCACCCGAGATGCGGAAACTTGCGGGTCCTGGTGATCAGATCCCGTACGGTCGCCGGGCTCCCGGCGGCGAGCACGGGGCGCAGGCACCGGCCTTCCTTGCGCTGCCGGTGCAGCCACAGCCGCAGCAGATATCGCTCCGTCATGGTGACGAGCGCGATGGCTGGTATCGCGACGAATATCCAGAGCTTGATATTGCGCGAGGTAAGCGCAATCCCGCTGAGCGCCAGCACGACGACCGCGGTGAAGAGCGAGCGGCCGAGCCGGCGGAATTCCTCGGCGCCCTGGCCAAGTACGGCCGGCGCCCATGACCGGGTCACGGCGAGCGCGCCCAGCACCAGCAGTTCGGTGCCGAAGGCGAGAATTCTCCACTTCTCGTGCCAGTTGGCCGCGTCCCGTACGCCGAAGAAGCCGCCGATCGCCGCCACGACGAAGGCGGTGGCCACTGTGTCGCTGGTGATCACGGCGCGGCGGTAGCGCTGCTCCCATCCGATCGCGGGCTGTCTGAGTGCCGCCCCGTTCACCGGGCGCCCGCGCGCCGGTGGAAACGGGCCGATTAATTCCCCCTGTGGTACGGAACCCCCGGGATCGCCAGTGGATGCGACGTGCTTGCCCAACACGGTTACTCCCCCCCGGGAGGCCTCCCCGCCCCCCGCGCTGTCCTCCCTCGGGAGACCTCCCCGCCTCCCGCGCCGCGCCACTGCTCCCGGCGGAAGGCCTCCCCGCCCTCCGGCACAAATCCCGGCAGTCTCAGCGCGACTTGAACAACTCACCTGGCGGCAGCAATCTCGCCAGTCCTAGCAATCCCCTCTAGCGCCACCCCCACGCCGGCACCGGGCCACAACCGCTGTCAGCGCAGCACCCAGCACCAGACCTATAGATCGTTATTGCCCGCCTCATGCCCAAACGGCGGAAGCACGGTCAATCTAGACGATCGAAGCCACCGTGAAGAGGGCCATGCGGGCCATTTGCACACACCCCGAGAACCGGTATCCGCCCGTCCGCGAGCGACCGGATTCCGCCAGAACAGATCCAGAAGTTAGCCGAGCCGTTGAACCTCCGCTGAACTGCGTACAACCAGCCCCGCCCCTCGACGGTCACACCCAATGTCCCGCACCCGTCGATCGAGTGGGAGCCATCGTGCCGCACCGCCGCCGCATCCTGACGTACGCCATCGCCGCCGCCACCGCGGCCACCGCCGGCTTCGCGCTGCCCGCCGCCGCACCCGCCGCCCCCGGCGCCGCTGCCAGCGACTTCAACGGCGACGGCTACGCGGATCTCGCCGTCGGTGTCCCGGACGGGACGGTCGGCGGTGCGGCCAAGGCCGGGTACGTGAACGTCGTCTGGGGCGGCCCCAAGGGCGTCGGCGCCCACGGCAGCATCCGCGTCACGCAGGCCACGCCCGAGGTCCCCGGCACCCCGGAGGCGGGCGACCGCTTCGGCGCATCCGTGCAGCTGACCGACCTCAACGGCGACGGCATCGCGGAGCTCATCGCCGGCGTCCCCGGCGAGGACGTCACCGACCGCGGCACGGACGCCGGCATGCTCAACGTCGTGGGCGGCGCGAAGGGCGGCCCAGGACCGGGCTCGACGGTCCTCTCCGGCCCCGCGCCCTCGGCCGCGTACGGCAAATCCGTCCTCGCCGCCGACTTCACCGGCGACGGCAACAAGGAAATCGTCACCGGCGGCAACGACAAGGTCGCCGCCTTCGTCGCCCAGGGCGAAGACGCCATGATCACCACCATCGTCACCGCTCCCATGGGCGGCGGCGCCCCCTCCCTGACCACCGGCGACTACGACGGCGACGGCACCGCGGACCTCGCCCTGTCGTACTGGAACGCCGGCGCCCCCAGCACGCAGTCGCACGTACGCCTGTGGAAGTGGGACGCCGCCCAGCAGTCGATGGCCAACTTCTGGAACACGGACAACGCCGGCGTGACGGCCCTGGCCACCGGCGACTTCGACGGCGACGGCCACGACGACCTCGCCCTCGGCGAATGCCGCGAGATCGCCGACGAGAACATCGACGACCCGTGCGGCCCCGAGGGCTTGGCCAAGGGCGGCGGCATCCACGTCCACTACGGCAGCCCGGCAAACGGCTCCTTCGGCAGCCGCACCCAGACCCTCAACCAGGACACGCCAGGCGTCCCCGGCATCGCGGAGGACGGCGACCGCTTCGGCGCCGCCCTGACCGTCGCCGACTTCAACCGCGACGGCCGCGACGACCTGATCGCCGGCGCCCCCGGCGAAGCCATCGGCACCAAGGCGAAGGCAGGCGCCGCCTGGCTCCTCCGCGGCGGCGCAACCGGTCTCCTCAACGAAGACGGCGCCGCCTTCACCCTCGCCTGGAACCAGAACACCCCCAACATCCCCGGCATCGCCGAACCCGGCGACACCTTCGCCGCCGCAGCCGCCACCGCCGACTACAACGCCAACGGCACACCGGACCTCACCCTCGGCTCCCCCGGCGAGAACGCCTCGGTGGGCGCGGCCTGGCACCTCCCCAACGCCGGAGCGAAAGCCTCAACAGCCTTCTCCCCCCGCACGCTCAATCTCCCGTCCCCCGCCACAGCCCAGCGGTACGGCAACCCCCTGAGCAGCCGCTGAGCACCGCCTCCTGGTCGGCCACCGCTACACCTGGCGGAACAGTGCCCGAGCGTGATCCGCGGGATCTGCCCCGATCTCGGCGAACAGCTCACCGGCCAGCCGCTCATGGTCCTGGTCGGCCGGGCGGCCGGAGCCGCGCAGCGCGTGGCCCGCGATCAGATGGGCCTGGGCCGCACCGAGGCGGTAGCCCGTCTCCGTATGGACGGCCAGGGCCAGCCGCGCGTGGTCGAAGGCCCGGGCCCGGTCGTCCCGGTCGAGGTGGAGGGCGGCCAGCTCGGTGAGGCAGTGTCCTTCCAGCAGGCGCAAGCCGCTCCGGCGGGCGATCGTCAGCGCCTCCCCCGCCGCGGCGGCGGCGCTGTCGTGGTGGCCGACGTGCCGGTGCGCGGCGGCGAGGCCGACCAGCGCCTCGGCCTCGGCGTAGCCGCTGCCGATGTCCCGGGCGAGCCGCAGCGCCTCCCGGTGCTCGTCGGCGGCCTGCCGGGGGTCGCCGAGGCGGTGGCGGATCGTGGCCAGGGTGTTGCGGGCGTCGGCCTGGAAGCGCAGGTCGCCGATGTCCTGGGCGAGTCCGACGGCGGCCGCGGCCAGGTCGAGCGCCTGGGCCTGCCGTCCGGCGTCCCGGTGTACGGCCGCGAGCACGCGCAGCGCGTCCGCCTCCGGCGCCCGGGCGCCGACCTTGCGGCGCAGCTCGCGGGCCTCGGTGAGCGCGGCGAGGGCGTCGTCCAGGCGGCCGAGGACGTGATAGCACTCGCCGAGGTTGCCGAGGTGGCTGCCCTGGCCCGCGAGATAGCCGGTCTGCTGGTGGATCGCGATGGCCTGGCGGTAGTGGTCGGCCGCCTGCCGCAGCTGTCCCTGCTCGTGGTGGACGATGCCGAGGTTCGCCAGCGCCGTGGCGTGGCCGTCGAGCCACCCTGCCTGCCGGCTGAGGTCGCGCGCCCTGCCGTAGTGCTCGACGGCCGGCCGGTATTCGGTCTGGTTCCAGTGGAACAGCGCGAGGCTGAGCTCCGCGGCGGCCTCCGCGCGCCGGTCGCCGTCGGCCTGGGCGCAGAGCAGGCCCCAGCGCGCCACGGCGGGCCAGTCGACGGTGTCCCGGCGCAGGTCGAAGTAGCCGCGCAGGGCGTCCGCGAGCCGCCAGCCCGCGGCCGGCGGGCCGTGCTCGGCGGCGTGCCGGACGGCGGCCGTGAGATTGGGCCGCTCCGCCTCGATCCAGGCCGACGCCGCGGCCTGGCCCTCGAACTGGGCGGCGTCCCGCGCACCGCCCTCGCCCGCGGGCAGCCGCAGCTTGTCCGGGTAGAGCACCTTGGCCGCCGCGTCCAGCCGGCCGGAGTAGTGGCAGAACAGGCGGTGCAGGGCGGCCGTTCTGTCGGCCTCGGACTCCTCGGCGGCCGCCCGCTCGGCGGCGTACAGGCGCAGCAGGTCGTGCAACGCGTATCTGCCCGGGGCCGGTTCGTCGACCAGGTGGGTGCGGACCAGCCGGTCGAGCAGCCGGCCCGCCGCCGGTGTCTCGACACCGGCCAGCGCGACAGCGCCGGCGGCGGCCACGTCGGGCCCCGGCACCAGGCCGAGCAGCCGGAACAGCCGCCGGGCCGCGGCCGGCAGCGCGAAGTACGACAGGTCGAAGGTGGCGCGGACAGCCGCCTGCGCATCGCCGCCGACCTCCAGCATGGCCAGCCGGTCACCGGTGCGCAGGCGGGCCGCGAAGTCCTCGATGGTGTGGCCGGGATGCGTCAGCACATGGGCCGCGGCGATCCGCAGCGCCAGCGGCAGGCAGCCGCACAGCCGCGCCAGCTCGGCGACCGCCGCGGAGTCCGCCGCGGCCCGGGCGCCCAGCTGGCGGGCCAGCAGGTCGCAGGCCTCGGCGGCGGAGAGCACGTCGAGGGTGAGCGGCGCCGCTCCCTCCCGGGCGACCAGGCCGCCGAGTTGATCGCGGCTGGTGACCAGGACGAGGCTGCCGCCGCCGGGCAGCAGCTCCCGCACCTGGGCGGCGTGCTGCGCGTTGTCCAGCAGCACCAGCATCCGCCTGCCGTCGAGCAGGCTGCGGTACAGGGCGGCGGCCGCCTCGTGCTCCACCGGGATGTCCGCGGACCGCACGCCGAGCGCGCCGAGCAGCCGGGCGAGCGCGTCCAGCGGCCGCAGCGGCGCACCTGCCGCGTATCCCCGCAGGTTCACGTACAGCTGGCCGTCGGGGAAGCCGCCCTTGACCCGGTGCGCCCAGTGCACGGCGAGGGCGGTCTTGCCGACCCCGGCGGGTCCTGCGATGGTGCAGACGACCAGCTCCGCCGCGCCGCGCTCCGCGGCGGCGGGGGCCGGGAGCAGGGTGTCGAGGCGGCGCAACTCGGCCTGCCGGCCGGTGAATCCGGCCGCGTCCGCGGGCAGCTGGCGCGGCGCCATGGCTTGGCCTGCGGCGGCGGATCCGGGGCCCGCGCCGGACGCGCGGCGACCGTCCGCCGCGACGTCGCCCGCGGGTGCCTCCCGTACCCGAACCGGCTCCGCGATCCGCGGGTCGTCCGCGAGGATCGCCTGCTCCAGCTCACGCAGCCGCGGGCCGGGTTCGAGGCCGAGCTCGTCCACCAGCAGCCGCCGCCCCAGGCGGTAGGCCTCCAGCGCCTCGGCGCGCCTGCCGGACCGGTACAGCGCCAGCATCAGCTGGGCGCGCAGCTCCTCCCGCAGCGGATGCTCGCCGACCAGCCGGCGCAGCTCCCCGGCCACGTCGGCGTGCCGGCCCAGCGCCAGTTCGGCCTCGAACCGCGCCTCCAGCGCGTCCAGCCGGCACTGCTCGAGCCGGGCGGCCTCCGCCGTGACGGTCGGGCTCGGCGGTACGTCGTCCATGGCCGGCCCGTGCCACAGCGCGAGCGCCGCCGCCAGCCGGCTCGCCGCGGCGTCCGGATCCCCGTCGGCGAGCCGCCGCTTGCCCGCGTCGGCCAGCCGCTCGAACTCCCCGGCGTCGAGATCGGGTTCGTCCAGTACGAGCTGGTAACCGCGGTCACGGGTGAGCAGCCGCCTCGCCCCGTCCCGGCCGAACTGCCGCCGCAGGCGCATGACGTACCCCTGCACCACGGTCGCGGCCGTCTTCGGCGGCCGCTCGCCCCAGATCTCGTCCGCCAGCCGGTCGACGGTCACCGTGCGGCCCGCCTCGGCCAGCAGCACCGCGAGCACCACCCGCTGCTGCGGCGCGCGGACCGCCGACCACTCGGCACCGTCCCAGACCTGAAGCGGTCCCAGCACCCGAAACTGCATGCCCACCCCCGGCCGGGGCCCGGTTGTTCGCGAACGGACAATCCGCCAGCACAGCGTCAGCTTATCGCCGCCACAGCGCGGCGAGCCACGCTCGTGCCAGCTCACTTCGAGCGACAGGTCACCGCATGATTGGAGAGACGATGCGGACATCGCTGAAACGCCTCAGGCTGCCGGCCCTCGCACTCGCCCTCGGCACCGGGGCGGCCCTCCTCCCGACGACCGCGGCGGCCGCACCGGCCTCCGCGACCGCGATCCCCACCGGACAGGTCACCATCCGCCCCGTGCACTCGGAGAAGTGCCTGGACGTCACCGGCGCCAGCACGGCGGACGGCACCGTCATCCGCCAGTACGGCTGCCATGGCGGCCCGCACCAGCGCTTCACCCTCCCGGAGATCCAGCCGGGCCAGTACGGCATCCGGGCCGTGCACTCGGAGAAGTGCCTCGACGTGCCGGGCGCCAGCCCGCTGGACGGCGTGGCAATCGCCCAGTACGGCTGCCACTTCGGGCCGCACCAGCGCTTCCGCCTCCAGGAAGTCCAGCCCGACCAGTACGCGATCCGCCCGGTGCACACCGAGAAGTGCCTGGACGTGGCAGGCGCCAGCTCCGCCGACGCGACGGAGATCCGCCAGTACGGCTGCCACTTCGGGCCGCACCAGCGCTTCCGCCTCGTACCGGGCTGACAGGCGCCCCTTCCGTCGCAGCCCGCCGGGGTGAGCACCCCGGCGGGCTGCGCCGTCGGCGGCGGTCCTACGGCTGTCCTACGGCGTGCTGCCTTCCGCCTCCGGCCGCGGCACGAGGTCCAGCGCGGGGGACTGCTCGATCTCGTGCTCGGCGGAGTCGATGATGGCCAGGACCGCCGTGGCCGCCGCCTCGCCGTCGCCGCGGCCGATCGCCTCGGCGACGGCGAGATGGCGCGGGAGCGAGGCCTCCAGCGCACCGGGGGTCTCCGTACTGATGGCGAAGCTGTGCTGGAGGGCGACGTCCAGGGCGCGGCCCAGTGAGCCGAAGAGGCGGTTGCCGCTGGCGTCCAGCAGGGCGCGGTGGAAGGCGGCGTCGGCCTCGACGTAACCCGCGTGCTCCGGGTGGCGGGCGGCGGCGGCCATCCTCTCGTGCGCGTCCAGCAAGGTGCGTACGTCCCCGGGCACTCGTCGCGCAGCGGCCAGCCGGGCCGCGGCCGGCTCCACGGTGCGGCGCAGCTCCACGGTCTCGCGCAGCAGCAGCCGCGGCCCGTACTCCTGCTGCCAGCGCAGCACGTCCGCGTCGAGGTAGTTCCAGCCCGCGGGCGGCAGCACCCTGGTGCCGGTGCGCGGCCTGATGCCCAGCATGCCCTTGCCCGCGACCGACTTGACGGCCTCGCGGAGCACCCCTCGGCTCACCCCGAGCTCGGCGGCGAGCTTCTCCTCGACCGGCAGCGAGTCGCCGGGCGCGGCCTCCCCCGAGACGATCCGGCGCACCAGCTCGTCGACCGCCCACTCATGCATCGTCCGATGTCTGCGCATGAAAGTTCCTCCCGCCCCCTCGACGGCAATCATCGAATGATTTAACTTTTCCCGTCAACTGCACCTGCCAGAGCCGTACTCAGAGCCGTCCCCCCAACGAAGAGAGTGCTCGGCATGACGCCCTTCCCCCTGCGGACCCACAACCTCCCCGCCCCCGAGGTCCGCGAGCTCCCTGCCCCGCCGAAGCGGGTGTGGCCCATCATCGGCCCCGGCGTCGTAGCGGCCGGAGTCGGGCTCTCCTCCGGGGAGTTCATCCTCTGGCCGTACATCGCCTCGCAGGCCGGCCTCGTCTTCCTCTGGGGCGCCGTGGTCGGCGTGCTGACCCAGTGGTTCATCAACATGGAGGTCGAGCGCTACACGCTCGCCACCGGCGAGACCGCCGTCTCGGGCTTCAACCGGTACTGGAAGCACTGGGGCGCGGTGATGGTGGCCTTCACGTACGCCGCCAACCTCTGGCCCGGCTGGGCGACCAGCTCGGCGACGATGCTGAGTTACGTCTTCGGCGGCGACCCGGCGATCATCGGCATCTGCCTGCTGGCCGCGATCGGGGCGATGCTGACGCTCGCACCCGTGGTCTACAACGCCCTGGAGAAGCTGCTCTTCTTCAAGCTCGCCGTCGTCGCCGTCTTCTTCGTCCTGGCCGTGGTGCTCGCCGTGGAGGCCTCCAGCTGGGGCGACCTGCCCGACGGCGTCACGCACATCGGGCAGTTCCCCACTGAGCTGGGCGTGGCTGTGCTGATGGGCGCCATCGCGTACGCGGGCGCCGGTGGCGGGCAGAACCTCTGCCAGTCGAACTGGATCCGCGACAAGGGCTTCGGCATGGGCCGCTACGTGCCGCGCGTGGTCAGCCCGATCACCGGCAAGGAGGAGGCGGCCTCGACGACGGAGGCCGCGGCCGGCTACGTCTTCGACCCGGACGACCGGGAGAACATGTCCCGCTGGCACCGCTGGTGGCGGCTGGCCAATCTCGAGCAGGGCATGACCTTTGTGCTGGTCACCATCGTGACCATCGTGCTGACCTCGCTGCTCTCGCACTCCACCGTCTTCGGCATGGAGGGCCTGGCCAACGACGTCTCCTTCGTGGAGGCCGAGGGCGAGGAGCTGAAGTCCGCCGTCGGCGGCTGGTTCGGTACGACCTTCTGGCTGATCGGCGCCTTCTCCCTCTTCACCGCCGCGACCGGCATCGTGGACTACACGTCGCGGATGGCGGCGGACACCCTCAAGTCCACATACCTGCGCGGGCGGACGGTCTCCGAGAGCAAGCTGTACTTCTGGCTGGTGTGGGGCGTCGTCGCCGTCGGCGCGGCGATCCTGCTCGCCGGCTTCGACCAGCCACTCGTACTGCTGGTCATCTCCGCCTGCGTGTCGGGCGTGATGATGTTCGTGTACTCGATCCTGCTGCTCGTTCTCAACCGCAAGTCCCTCCCCCGGCCCCTGAAGATCCGCAACTACCGGATCGCGGCGCTGATCTGGGCCGTGCTGCTCTACGGCACGCTGGCCGCCCTCACCATCCGCCAGCAGTACATCGACCACTTCTGAGGTGCAACGCAGTGACTGACGTGAGTGCAGCCAAACCCGACCGCCGCAGCCAGGCCTGGTTCGGCGCCGAGGGCCGCGCCGGGATGATCTACCGCTCCTGGATGCGCAACCAGGGCTTCGGCCACGAGGTCTTCGACGGCCGCCCGGTGATCGGCATCGCGGTCAGCGCCTCCGAGCTGGCGCCCTGCAACGCCCACCTGGACCGCGTCGCCGAGGCCGTCAAGCGCGGCGTCTGGCAGGCGGGCGGCTTCCCGCTCGCCTTCCCGACGATGGCCACCGGCGAGACGCTGATGCGCCCGACCGCCATGCTGTTCCGCAATCTGATGGCGATGGAGGTGGAGGAGCTCGTACGGGCCAATCCCCTCGACGGCGTGGTGCTGCTGAGCGGCTGCGACAAGACGACGCCCGCGATGCTGATGGGCGCGGCGAGCGTCGACCTGCCGGCGGTGATGGTGACGGGCGGCCCGATGCTCAACGGGAAGTACCGGGGCCGCGATGTCGGCTCGGGCACGGCGGTGTGGCAGTTCGAGGAGGACCTCAAGACCGGGCGGATGACCCAGGAGGAGTGCTTCTTCGCCGAGGGCTGCATGGCCCGCTCGAACGGCCACTGCATGACGATGGGCACCGCCTCGACCATGGCCTGCATGGCCGAGTCGCTCGGCATGCAGCTGCCGGGCTCGGCCACGTGGCCCGCGGTCGACGCCCGCCGCTTCGAGACCGCGCAGAGCGCGGGCAAGCGCATCGTGGAGATGGTCGACGAGGATCTGCGCCCGTCGAAGGTCATGACCCGCGCGGCCTTCGAGAACGCCATCCGCACCAACGCCGCCATCGGCGGCTCCACCAACGCCATCATCCACCTGTCCGCGATCGCCGGCCGGCTGGGCGTCGACCTGTCGCTGGACGACTTCGACCGGCTGGCCCGCGAGGTGCCGACGCTGCTGAACCTGCAGCCCTCGGGCAAGTACCTGATGGAGGACTTCTGCTACGCGGGCGGGCTGCCGGCGGTCCACCGCGAGCTGGTCACGGGCGGCATGCTGCACACGAAGCAGATCACCGTGACGGGCCGCCCCATAGCCGAGAACGTCGCGGACGCCGAACGCATCGGCGACGACGTGATCACCCCGCTCACCACCCCCTTCCAGGCCGCCGGCACCGGCACCGCCGTCCTCCGCGGCAACCTCGCCCCGAACGGCGCGGTCCTCAAACAGTCCGCGGCCACCCCGGAGCTGCTCCAGCACCGCGGCCGCGCGCTGGTCTTCGACTCCCCCGAGGCGTACCACGCGGTCTGCGACGACCCGGACCTGGACGTGACCGCCGACAACATCCTGGTCATCCGCGGCGCCGGCCCCAAGGGCTACCCCGGCATGCCCGAGGTCTCCAACGTCCCGCTGCCGACCAAGCTCCTCAAGGCCGGCGTGACCGACATGATCCGCATCTGCGACGGCCGGATGAGCGGGACGGGCTACGGCACCGTGGTGCTGCATGTCGCCCCGGAGGCGGCGGTCGGCGGCCCGCTGGCGCTGGTCCGTACGGGCGACGAGATAGAACTCGACGTCGCCGGGCGGCGCCTGAACCTGCTGGTCCCGGAGTCGGAACTGGCCGACCGGCAGGCGGCGTGGACGCCACCGGCCCCCAAGCACGCCTCGGGCTACGCCTGGCTCTACACCGAGTTCGTCGCCCAGGCGGACGAGGGCGCCGACCTCACCTTCCTCCGCGGCTCACGCGGACATGCGGTGCCGCGCGACTCGCACTGACCAGCAGGGGTCATCCGCCCACCGGATTCCCCTTCACCTTGAGACAGACCCGCTCGACCCCGAGCGAGTCCCAGCCCTGCCCCTCCTTACGGGCGCGGGCACAGGTGTACTGGCGGAGGTCCCTGGTGTCGACGAGCTTGGTGATCTCGACCTCCACATCCTGCCGGTCCGCCTTGCCCTCCCCGCAGTTGGGGTCACAGTCCGTGCTCGCGGTCCAGCCGCGGGCACGGGCGGTGGCCTTGCCCCAGTCCTTCCACTCCAGGCCCTGGAGTACGAGATTGGAGCCGACGTACATCTTGCGCGGGGCGGTGTAGGGGCCGTGCCCCATGCCGGCGGCGTCGGCGCTGCCAGTGAGGATGTCGGTGTGGACACAGGCGCGCTTGTGCTGCGCCTCGTCGCAGATCACCTGGGGCTGGCCGGGCGGCTTGGGAGTGACCGTGGACGGCGGGGTGGTCGGCTTACCGTACGCAGACCAGTCGAATTTCGCCACGGCGCGCGCCAGCTGCTTGGCCTCGTACTGATGCCCCCGGAAGTTCGGGTGCATGGCAACATTGGTCCGGAACTTGCCCCTGTGAAGGATGTAGTTCCATATCGACCACAGACCGTTGAGCCACTCTTCCTCTCCGCAGAGATTGTGCCCTTCGAATCCGAGGGAGACTCCGACGTATTCGACGCCGGGAGATGTGGCCTTGTCCACCGCATCGCTGATGGTCGTGTTCAGGCGGTCCGCGACACGGCGGAACATTGCGGCGTCGTGAGCCTGGAAGGCTCCGCAGCTGTCGGCCAGCCCCGAGAGGCCACTCCACCTGCTCGGCTCTTCGAAGAGTCGCGGGTATCCCAGCACGGCGAGGTAACCGCCGTCCTCAAGTAGTTTGTCGGAGACGCGGTCGTAGATTTCGGGCAGACGTGCACCGAGTTTGTCGACCAGGACATTCATGAGGTCCTCGGTGACCGGGCAGCTACTCCTTCGCCGTTGGCTGGCCTCAAGAGGGGTGTCACCGAAGGTATTGCTGATACGGTGCAGCACGCACTGCTCAATGACATCGGCAAAGCCGATGTCATTGCCTCCAATGGTCATGGCAATCAGTCCGTACCGCTTGCCGGAGCGACTTGCTGCGGTGATCTGTTCGGGCAGATCCACCGGGTCGGGTTCGTCCTTGTCATCGACGAATCTGGACAACGCGCCGGTGCAGGCGTGGAAATCGACCGCGTCCTCGACGTACTCGTCCATCTCCGGCAATCTCGCGGCATATGGCCCGTAGGCGGAGGTCGACTGAGCGCAGGGCCCCTTGATGGTGTACATGCCTTCGCCCGACGAGTAGGAGTCCCCCAGCACCAGCATGGGCACGGGCTTCGGGGGCGGTACGTCCGGGGCCTGCGGCGCAGCCGCCAGTGGTTGCGCCGCCGAGCCCAGCAGCAGGAGGAGTGCCACACCTGCAGTCGCCAACGGGCGCCTCATCGCTCGTCCCCCACCTTCCGAAGCTCGTCCAGCCTGCCCTCGACCCGCTGCGCCGCAGTCGCCGTGAGTTTCGCGCTTCGCCGCGCCTTGCCCTCCTCGCCGACGGCGCACGACTCCACCGCCGACAGCATCGCGTCGAGCTCAGTCGTCCACAGGCGTCCCGCCACCGGATCGGGGACGCCCTGCAGCGCCCCGAGGAGCTTCTTCGCCGGATACCGGTCGCCGAGCGTCCCCCGCAGCCCCTTGCACTTCTCGCCCAGCGCGTCGCCGTCCACCTTCCCGGGCAGCCCCGCCGCGTCCCGGTGCAGCCGGACCAGGAGTGCGCCGTCACCCTTGAGGTACTTGTTCGTCGCCGCGGCGATCTTCTCCTCGGAGGGAAGTCCGGGGTCTCTGGGTGACGGCGACTTCGACCGCCCGCCTTCGTCACCCGGGGAACTGCTGTCGCACCCGCCGACGGCTAACAGCGCGGCGACCGCGCCGAGCAGCGCCCACGTACGCGGTTGACCCCTGTCCATCGACCAACCCCCATGGGTCCGTGGCGACTTGTGGCCTCCCGCACCGTGCAGCACACAGCGGAGCGGGTCAACGGCGCTCGGCCGGTCGGTACGGGATCTCCCCAATCCCTCCGCAGCATCGGACCAGGGGGCGAAGGCAGGAAATGCAGCGATCCATACCCCGGCACGAGCTCCCCCCAACCCTCTTCTTTTGAGTGATTGCCGGTCCGGTCGGAGCAATCTAGTTTCGCTGTCATGACGACCTCCCAGGAAGAAACTCTGCCCCAGCAGAGCCTGGCCACCGCCGCGGCCCGTAATCTCACGACCACCACCAAAACTCCCCCGCAGATGCAGGGGATTTCCTCCCGCTGGCTGCTGAAGATGCTGCCGTGGACCGAAGTGAAGGGCGGCACGTACCGCGTCAACCGCCGTCTCACGCACACCCTTGGCGACGGGCAAGTCGAATTCACGTCAACGGCGGGTGAAATCCGCGTCATCCCCCAGGAGCTCCGCGAACTCCCGCCGCTGCGCGGCTTTGACACCGACCCTGAGGTGCTCGAGGCGCTCGCCGGCCGGTTCCAGCAGCGTGAGCTGGCCGCGGGCGAGCCGCTGGTCACCGAGGGCACGCCGGCCGACCGGGTCATCCTCATCGCGCACGGCCGGTTCGAGCAGCGCGGCGCCGGCAAGTACGGCGACGAGACCGTGCTCGGCGTGCTCGCCGAGGGCAGCCACCTCGGCGACGGGCTGCTGCTGGGCGGCGAGTCGCCCTGGCCGTACACCGTCCGCACCCTCACCCAGCGCGGCACGGTCCTGATCCTGGAGCGCGCCGCCCTCCAAGAACTCCTGGAGAACGCCCCGGGCCTGCGCGCCCACCTGGAGTCCTTCCGCGCCATCCCGCAGCAGCGGCAGAACGCCAAGGGCGAGGCCGAGATCGCGCTGACCTCGGGCCAGGCCGGGGAGTACGACCTCCCCGGCACCTTCGTCGACTACGAGCTCAGCCCCCGGGAGTACGAGCTCAGCGTCGCCCAGACCGTGCTCCGCGTGCACAGCCGGGTCGCCGACCTCTACAACGACCCGATGAACCAGACCGAGGAGCAACTGCGCCTGACCGTCGAGGCGCTGCGCGAGCGCCAGGAGCACGAGCTCGTCAACAACAAGGACTTCGGCCTCCTCCACAACGCCGACCTCAAGCAGCGCATCCACCCGCGCTCGGGCCCGCCCACCCCCGACGACCTCGACGAACTGATCACCCGCCGCCGCTCCACCCGCTTCCTCCTCGCCCACCCGCGCACCATCGCCGCCATCGGCCGCGAGTGGAACAGCCGCGGCATCTACCCGGCGATGAGCGAGATCGACGGCCGTACGGTCCCCGCCTGGCGCGGAATCCCCATCCTCCCCTGCAACAAAATCCCGATCTCCCCGCAGCGCACCAGCTCCATCATTGCGATGCGTACGGGAGAAGATAATCAGGGCGTCGTCGGGCTGCACCAGACCGGAATCCCGGATGAAATCGAACCCGGAATGAACGCCCGCTTCATGGGAATCGACGAAAAGGCCATCATCTCCTATCTGGTGAGCACCTACTACTCGGTGGCCGTCCTCGTACCCGACGCGCTCGGAATTCTCGAGGACGTGGAGATCGGGCATTGAACCCCCTCGCAGGACCCGTCGGCCTGGGGACGGCCGCCGCGCGACTGGCCGAGGCCTTCGCGGGCGGCAGGGACGAGCCCCCGGCCCCGGCCTCGGACACCGCCGACGGGAAGGCCATCCCGGGCCTCTACCACCACCCGGCCCCGGAGCCCGACCCCGCCCGCGTGGCCGAGGTCGACCGCCGGATCAAGGTCTGGGCGGTGGAGGAGGCGGAGGTGTATCCGCCCGAGTGGGAGGACCAGTTCGAGGGCTTCGCCGTCGGGCGCTACATGGTCGCCTGCCACCCGGACGCACCCACGGTCGACCACCTCATGATCGCCGCCCGGCTGATGGTCGCCGAGAACGCGGTCGATGACTGCTACTGCGAGGACCACGGCGGCTCACCCGTCGGCCTGGGCAGCCGCCTCCTGCTGGCCCACACCGCGCTCGACCCGCTGCACACGACGAAGGAGTACGAGCCGGAGTGGATCCAGTCGCTGCAGTCGGATGCCCCGCGCCGCGCCTACAGCTCCGCCATGGCGTACTTCCTGCAGCAGGCCACCCCCGCGCAGGCCGACCGCTACCGGCACGACATGGCCCGCCTGCACCTGGGATACCTCGCGGAGGCGGCCTGGTCCGAGACCGGCGAGCTGCCGGAGGTGTGGGAGTACCTGGCGATGCGCCAGTTCAACAACTTCCGCCCCTGCCCCACCATCACCGACACCATCGGCGCGTACGAGCTGCCCGCGGACCTCCACGCCCAGCCGGCCATGCAGCGCGTCATCGCGCTCGCGGGCAACGCCACCACGATCGTGAACGACCTGTACTCGTACACCAAGGAGCTGAAGAGCCCCGGCCGCCACCTCAACCTGCCCGTGGTGATCGCCGAACGCGAGGGTCTCTCCGACCGCGAGGCGTACCTGAAGTCGGTCGAGGTCCACAACGACCTCATGCACACCTTCGAAGCCGAAGCGAAGGCCCTGGCCACCGCGTGCCCCGCCCCGGACGTGGTGCGTTTCCTGCGCGGCGTGGCCACCTGGGTCGACGGCAACCACTACTGGCACCAGACCAACACCTACCGATACCACCTGCCGGATTTCTGGTGAGAATGGACGACGCCTCGATGACCAGCAACGAACTCGCCACCGTCGATCGCACCACCGCGTTCGTGCCCGCCCCCTCATCCCCCTACCAGGGAGACATCGCCCGCTACTGGGACCAGGAGGCCCGGCCGGTCAACCTGCGGCTCGGCGACGTCGACGGGCTGTACCACCACCACTACGGCATCGGCGACGTCGACCACACGGCCCTGGGCGAGCCCGGCGACAGCGCGTACGAGAAGCGGCTGATCGCCGAGCTGCACCGCCTGGAGTCGGCGCAGACCGACGTCCTGCTGGACCACCTCGGGGAGCTCGGGCGGGACGACACTGCGGTGGACGCGGGCTGCGGTAGGGGCGGGTCGATGGTCATGGCCCACCAGCGCTTCGGATGCGCGGTGGAGGGCGTCACCCTGTCCGCGAAGCAAGCCGACTTCGCGAACCGCCGAGCCGGCGAGCTGGGCATCGGCGACCGGGTCCACGCCCGCGTGTGCAACATGCTCGCCACCCCCTTCACCACGGGGCAGGCCGCGGCCTCGTGGAACAACGAGTCGAGCATGTACGTAGACCTGCACGACCTCTTCGCAGAGCACTCCCGCATCCTGGCGCCGGGCGGCCGCTACGTAACGATCACCGGCTGCTGGAACCCCCGCTACGGCCAGCCCTCGAAGTGGGTCTCCCAGATCAACGCCCACTTCGAATGCAACATCCACTCCCGCCGCGAATACCTCCGCGCCATGGCCGACAACCGCCTCGTCCCGAACACGATCGTCGACCTCACCGCCGCGACCCTGCCCTACTGGGAGCTCAGGGCCACATCGTCCCTGGTGACCGGCATCGAGGAGGCCTTCATCAACTCGTACAAGGACGGCTCCTTCCAGTACCTGCTCATCGCCGCCGACCGCGTCTGATCTGAGGTCAGGTGGACATTCTGATCCGGCCCTCCCGGCGGGCCTGGTCCAGGAGGCCGCGGATGAGCTGACCGCCGATGCCTCGGCCCTGGTGATCGGGGTGGAGCTCGATCCGTGACAGGTAGATCTCCTGCGGCCGATGCTCGATGTGGATCATCCCGGCGTCCGGGCCATCGGCGGTGATGATCTGCCACCGGCCCGGGGTGAACGCGCGGTCGTGGAAGTCCCGCTGGACCTGCTCGTCCCAGCCCCAGACGGCTGTGACGTAGCCGCCCATGGCGGCTTTGTGCAGCTGGAAGCAGTACTCGCTGTCGGCGGCGGTGGCCGGCCGCAGGCCGACGTCCGGTCCTTCCGTCACGCCGCTGGTGTGTCGAAGTGCGCCGGGAGGGAGAGGAGTTCGCTGAGGTCCGCGCCCGGGGCGTACTCCTGCGGCTGTGTGCCCCGCCGCAGCAGGCGGGCGCCGGCGGTGATGCCGCCGAGCTGGAGTGCGTCGCCGGTGCGGCGCAGCCAGGTGCCCTCGCGGAGGCCGAGCACCGGTACGTCGTTCTCCTCCAGGAACTGCGTGAGGCGCTCCTCGCGGGTCTCGCCCATGTGGCTGCTGGCCGGGTCCGGGTCGAGGTAGTGCGGGTTGATCTGGAAGGGGACGAGGCCGAAGGCGGTGAAGCTCGGGGGCTGGACGATGGGCATGTCGTTGGTCGTACGGAGCGTCGGGCAGGCCATGTTGGTGCCCGCTGAGGAGCCCATGTAGGGCATCCCGGCGGCGGCCCGCTCGCGCACCGCCTCGATCAGGCCGTGCTCGTGCAGCGCCTTGAGCAGCCGGAAGCTGTTGCCGCCGCCGGTGAAGACGGCCTGCGCGCCGGCCACCGTACGGGCGGGGTCGCCGTCCTCGTGGACGCCGCGGACGGTGACGCCCAGCGGCTTGAGCGCGGCGGCGGCCTTCGCGGTGTACGTGTCGTGGTCGGCGAGCGCGTACGGGACGAAGACCAGCTCGGCCACGCCTGCCAGGTGGTCCGCGATCACCTCCGTCGCGTGCTCCAGGTAACCGCGGCCGGGGGCGGCGGAGTTGGACAGCAGCAGCAGGTTCATCAGGGGGTGCCTTTCCGGGCGGTTGCGGACGACGTGGGGGATGAAGCGGGGGACGACGGACGCGCGCGGCGCGGGGACAGCAGCTCGCCGATCTCCGCGGCGGCGGAGCGGAGCGGGTCGAGGAGTTCCTCGTCGGGCCCGGTGACCACGTCGTGCGGCCCGACGAGTGAGAGGGTGCCGACCGGCTGGGCGCGTACCAGCACCGGCACCGCGAGCGCCGCCGTGGCCGGATCGTACTCCCCGGTGGAGTAGGCATAGCCGTCCTGGCCGGCGCGGACCATCAGCTGCTCCAGCTCCTCCGGGTCGGTCACGGTCTCCGGCGAGAACCGCGCCATCGGCCGCCCGTACAGCAGCCCGGCCCGCTCGCCGGGGGTGAGCATCGCGAAGTACGCGCGGGAGGTGGCGCCCGCATGCGCCGGGTACAGCTCGCCGGTCAGCCGGTAGGCGCGCAGCGGCCCGCTGCCGCCGTCGGCCGTCTCCACGCAGCGCACGTGGACGTTGTCGGGTACGGCGAAGAGCACGGTGGCCCCGGTCCGTATCGCCAGCGCGCGGACGGCGGGCCGCACCAGACCCGCCATGCCGCCGTGCCGCTCCCAGGCGGTCGCCATGTGCCACACGGCAGGTCCCAGGCGGTAGCGCCTGGTGACCGGGTCGGAGACGAGAAAGCCCCGGTGCGCCAGGGCGGCCAGCAGCCGCTGGGCCACGGACTTGTCCCAGCCGAACTCGGCGGCCAGGTCCGTCACGCCCCACTCCTCACGCTCGTGCGAGAAGGCGAGGAGGACGGTGAGCGCGCGGTCGGCGGTTTGCAGCGGCGGTGCGGTCATGAGCCGCAGCGTACCGGATAGTGGATAGGCTTCTCTCAAATAGAGAAAAGGTTGTGATAGCCGGTACGCCCGGCGCAGGCTGCCACCTATCACTGCACGCTCACGCACCAAGGGAGCCGCCGTGCTGAAGCACGTGCTCGACGTCATCGACCTCCTCGACCGCCCGCAGGCCACCGGCGACCTCCTCGCCGGCCACCTGCGGTCCGTCCTGGACGCGGCCGGCCCGCTCGTCGAGGGCCCGAAGCCGGAGATCACCGTCACCCGGATCGAGGGCGAGCGCGGCGGCACCGACTTCGTCAAGGTCACCGTCCCCGGCACCCGCGGCAAGAGCGCCGGCGGCGAGGCTCCCACCCTCGGCATCCTCGGCCGGCTGGGCGGCGTCGGCGCCCGCCCGGAGCGGATCGGCCTCGTCTCGGATGCCGACGGCGCGGTCGCCGCGCTGGCCGCCGCCGCGAAGCTGCTCGACATGTACGGGCGCGGCGACCGGCTGGAGGGCGACGTCATCCTCTCCACGCACGTCTGCCCGGACGCGCCGACCCGCCCGCACGACCCGGTGCCCTTCATGGACTCGCCGATCTCCGTCCTCGACTGCAACCGCGCGGAGCTCTCCCCGGAGATGGACGCGGTGGTCTCCATCGACACCACCAAGGGCAACCGGCTCCTCAACCACCGCGGCGTCGCCCTCTCCCCCACCGTCAAGGAGGGCTGGATCCTGCGCGTCAGCGACGACCTGCTGGGGCTGCTGGAGACCGTCACCGGCGAGACCGCCCGAGTGCTGCCGATCAACACGCAGGACATCACCCCGTACGGCAACGGGGTCCACCACATCAACTCGATCATGCAGCCGTGCGTGGCCACGGCCGCACCGGTGGTCGGCCTCGCGCTGGTCACCCAGACCACGGTGGCGGGCTGCGCGACGGGCGCCAGCCATGAGCCGGACATCGCCGCGGCCGCACGCTTCGCGCTGGAGGCCGCGAAGGACTTCGGGCGCGGGGTCGCGCGCTTCCACGACCCGGCGGAGTTCGACCGGCTGGTGGAGCTCTACGGGCCGATGACCCAGCTGCAGGCGCCCACCCCACGGAGCACCCCATGACCACTTCACAGTCCGCGCCCCAGGCGACCGCGCCGCCGGAGCACCCCCGCGCATTCGAGCCGGTGACGCTCATCGTCACCATCGTCCTGTCCGTGCTGGGGTCCGTGATCGGCCTGGTGCTGATCACGACCCTGGGCATCGCCCCCAACACCTCCGTCATCGGCGCCCTGCTGGCGATGCTGATCGGCCGGATCGCCGTCGCGGGGCTGAGCCGGATGCGCAGCCGGCACCGGCAGAACCTGGTCCAGTCCGCCGTCTCCGGCTCGACCTTCGCCGCCGCGAACTCGCTCATCACGCCCATCGCGGTGCCGTTCCTCATCGGCCGCCCCGACCTGGTGTGGATCATGCTGCTCGGCGCCGTGCTCGGCCTGGCGGTGGACAGCTGGGTGCTCTACCGCGTCTTCGACTCCCGCCTCTTCCCCGCCTCGGCCGCCTGGCCCGCGGGCATCGCCGCGGCCGAGACGATCAAGGCGGGCGACGAGGGCGGCAAGAAGGCCGCGGTGCTCGGCATCGGCGCCGTCGTCGGCTTCGTCGGGGCGATGTTCAAGCTCCCGACGTCGGCCGCGGGCGTGGCGTTCCTCGGCAACATCTGGGCGCTGCTGATGTTCGGCCTCGGCCTGCTGGCCGCGCAGTACGTGCCGACCGCCTTCGGCTACGACCTGACCGCCAACTACGTCCCGCACGGCGTGATGATCGGCGCCGGGCTGGTGGCGCTGGTGCAGGCGGTGCTGCTGATGCGCGACCGCTCCGCGCAGCGGCAGCCCGAGGCGCAGTCAGCCGTGGACACCAGCGACAGCGAGGCGCACGACCCCGGCTTCCGCACCGTAGACGCCCAACGGCTGCGCCGCGGCCTCCTCGAGGGCATGGTCCTGTTCCTCGTCGGCGCCATCGTCGTCGCCGCCGGCGGCGGCATCGCGGCCGACATGGGCGGCCTCGGCCTGGTCGCCTGGGTGCTGCTGGCCGGTGTGGCCGCGCTGGTGCACCAGCTGATCGTGGGCCTGGCCGCGATGCACTCCGGCTGGTTCCCGGCCTTCGCGGTCACGCTGATCTTCCTGATCCTCGGCCTGGTGCTGAGCATCCCGATGATCCCGCTCGCCCTGCTGGTCGGCTACTGCGCCTGTACCGGACCGGCCTTCGCCGACGTCGGCTTCGACTTCAAGGCGGGCTGGCTGCTGCGCAGGGACGGCGTGCCGTGGCGCCCGTACGAGATGGCGGGCCGCCGCCAGCAGTACCTGTCGCAGCTGGTCGGCTTCGCCGTGGCGATCGTCATCGTCGCCATCGCGTGGAAGCCGTTCTTCTCCGACGGCCGGGTCCCGCCGGTCGCCCAGGTGTACGTCGACACCATCAAGACCGGCCTCACCGACATGCACGCGGTGGGGATGATGCTCCTGTGGGCGATCCCCGGTGCGCTGGTCCAGCTGCTGGGCGGCTCAAAGCGGCAGATGGGCGTGCTGCTGGCCACCGGTTTGCTGGTGGCGACCCCGCAGGCGGGCTGGCTGGTCCTGGCCGCGCTCGCCGTCCGCTTCGGCTACACCCGGTGGCGCCGCGCCCAGGCCAGGGCCGCGGCCCGTACGAAGGAGGAGCAGGACGCCGCCGCCGAGGCCGCCGACAACGATCTCGCCCTGGTCGGCGCCGGCTTGATCGCGGGCAGCTCCGTGCACGATGTCGGCCAGATCTACAAGGCGGTGTGAGCGTGTCCACAGCAGAAACCGAGCCCCGGGGCGTCCTGGGTCTGGTGAGCATCGGCCAGGCCCCGCGCACCGACCTGACCCCCGACATACTGCCGCTCACCGCCGGGCTCCGGCTGGCCGAGCACGGCGCGCTCGACGACGACCGGTTCGACGGGCCCGACGCCGATGCCGTACGGGCCGCCGTCGGCCCGGTCCCCGGCGAGGCGCCGCTGATCTCCCGGCTGCGCGACGGCGGTTCCGCCGTCCTCGGCCACGAGGCGCTCGCGCCGCGGATGGCCGCCGCCGTGGCGCGCGGCGAGGCCGAAGGCGCCGACGTCACGCTGCTGCTGTGCACCGGCCACTTCCCGCCGGTGCCCGCCTCCCGCCCGCTGCTGTACGCCGAACCGCTCGTCCAGCACGCCGTCCGCGCCCTGGCCGGCGCGGACCCGGTCGGCATCGTCTGCCCGCTGCCCGCGCAGCAGGAGGACGTCGCGGCCCGCTGGGCCCGGCTGCTGCCGGGCCCGGTGACCGCCGCTCCGGCCGACCCGTACGGGGCGGCCGCGGCGGACAGCTGCGCAGCGGCGGCGCGGCAGCTGGCCGCGGGTGGAGCGCGGTGGCTGGTGCTGGACTGCATCGGCTACACCGAGGAGATGCGCGCGGCCGCGGCCCGCGCCACCGGCGTCCCGGTGCTGCTGGCCCGCGCCCTCGCCGTACGCCTTGCGGCGGAGGCCGCCATGTCGGCGGCGCGCGGCCGCAGCTGAGTGGTGCGGGAGACGATTCACTGAGCTGGACAGGACCGGCCGTCAATGGCCGACATCGTGATCGCCCGCCTCGACCAGGCCGCTTTCGTACGCGAAGATCACGATCTGCACGCGGTCGCGCAGCCCGAGCTTTGTGAGGATGCTCGAGATATGCGACTTCACCGTGGCGGCGCCGATGACGAGCTGCCCGGCGATCTCCGCGTTGCTCGCGCCCCAGGCCACGGCGGTCATGATCTCGCGTTCCCGGCCGGTGAGCCGTTCCAGGCGGGCCGCGACGGCCGCGTTGACAGCGCGGCGGGGCGCGAAGCGGTCGATGAAGCGCCGGGTGATCGAGGGGGCCAGCAGAGTCCCGCCCTCGGCCACGGTGCGTACGGCGGTGCCGAGTTGTTCGGGAGGGATGTCCTTGAGTACGAAGGCGCTGGCGCCGGAGCGCAGCGCCTTGTAGACGTACTCATCCGGGTCGAACGTGGTCAGGATCAGCACCCGGGCATCCCAGTCGGCCTCCGCCAGGATCCGGGAGGTCGCTTCGAGGCCGTCCATCTCCGGCATGCGGATATCCATGAGGATCACGTCCGGCCGGTGCCGGTGTGCCGCCTCGATCGCCTCGAGACCGGTGCCCGCCTCGGCCACCACCTCGATGTCGGGGTGGATCCGGAGGATCATGACGAAGCCCCGCCGTACCAGCGCCTGGTCGTCGGCCACGACGACGCGGATGGTCACGAGGGCTCACCTTTGACGGGCAGGTAGGCGGTGAGCCGGAAGCCGCCGGCGGGGCGCGGCCCGGCATCGAGATGCCCGCCGAGCAGGTGGGTCCTTTCCCGCATGCCGACGATGCCGTGGCCGGGCGGGCGCTCGTGCCCGGCAGGCGCGGCAAGGGCGGCGGCCCCGCGGCCGTCGTCGGTCACCTCGATCGTGAGGCCGTCGGCCGCTCCGGTCAGGCGCACCTCGGTGCGGGTGCGCGGTCCGCTGTGCTTGAGCACGTTGGTCAGGGCCTCCTGGACGATGCGGTACGCCGAGAGGTCGACGCGGGCCGGGAGCGGGGCGGCTATGCCGTTGCTGACCGAGAGGTCCAGGCCCGCCTCGCGCACCTCGGCCACGAGCCGCGGCAGATCGGCCAGCCCGGCCCGGGGCCCGAGGCCGTCGCGCCCGGCCTCCGGCCGTAACACGCCCAGCAGATGGCGCAGTTCGTCCAGCGCCTGGCGGCCCGCCTCCTCCACCGCCGCCATCGCTTCCAGGGCGCCCTGCGGGTCCTCGGCGGCCACCATGCGGGCCGCACCGGCCTGCACCGTCATCATGCTCACCCGGTGGGCGACCACGTCGTGCAGTTCACGGGCGATGTGGGTGCGCTCCTCGGCCACGATCCGCCGCGCCGCCGCGGCCCGCTCCTCGACCAGCCGGACGGCCCGGCCGGCGCGCAGCCGCAGGCGCCGGCCGAGGTACCAGACCCCCGCCATGACGAGAGCGCTGAAGAAGACCTCCCCGCCCGAGGAGTTGAGGAGGACGCCGTCGATGGTGAGGCCGACGATGGCCGCGGCGATGCCGAGCGGGCCCCACCGGCTGTCGTCGGCGTGCCGACCGGCGCTGTACAGCGCGACGAGCACCATGACGCCCAGCGTGGAGTAGCTGCTGCCCAACGTCGGCGCCCACATGGCCAGCACCACGTACACGACCGCGACAGGACGCGTACGGCGGACATAGATGGCCGCGGCGGCCACCAGGACGAGCAGCGGGGCAGGGTGGAGAACGCCGGCGGCCGGGCGGACGACCAACGAGTTCTCCGGGCCTTCCTCGAGGAGCGCCACCCACAGGAACAGCGCCACCGCGAGGACGGCGTCCGCGCCCCGCGGCCAGCGCGTGAACGGGCCGCGGAATCTGCCCGGCACGCCGCGGCCCGGCGTCTCGGCGTGCAGCGCGCTGCGCTTCATCGTCACTCCAACGAGAGGCGGCCGGGGCCCGGTTGCAGATCATTCGGGCGCATCGGGCACGTCATCCTAATTCGGCCCCGACGCACCGTCACCCGCCGTCGGACGGATCCGGTCCTCCGCCGCGGGCAGGAGGCGCGGCCCTGTTCTCCCCGCCGCACGCGGGAGGGCCGGACCCGCCGTGCGGCGGGAGACGGCGCCGGTGCCGGCGCCCACGATGGACCTGCCCTTTTCGCCGCTTTACAGGGAGCTGACGTCATGAACCGACTCACGCGCCGGATCGGCGATGCGAGCGCCCGCCGGCCTTGGGTGACCATCGCCGCCTGGCTGGCCGCGCTGGCCCTCGTGCTGCCCCTGGCCGGCCTGGCCGCCGGTCCGTTCGTCGATGACCTCGTGGCTCCCGGCAGTCAGAGCGAGGAGGCCATGGAGTTACTCGAGGAGCGCTTCCCCGAGGCGTCCGGGGGCACTGCCGTGGCCGTCTTCGCCGCACCGGAAGGCGACCGGGTCGAGCGACATCGGCCTGCGATCGAGGCCGCCGTCGCCCGGATCGACGATGTGGAAGGGGCCGCCGCGGTCACCGACCCCCTCAGCGCCGGAACCGTCTCGCCCGACGGGCGCACCGCATACACCGAAGTCGCCTTCGACGTGCCGCCGATGGAGGTGGACCCGGAGGAGATCGATGCCCTCAACCGGGCGATAGCACCGGTGCGCGACGGCGGCATCGCCGCCGAGCTCGGCGGCGACACCGTCTTCATCAACGCCGAGACGCCGACCTCGGGCGCGGAGGCGGCGGGTCTGCTCGCCGCCCTGCTCGTCCTGGTGATCGCTTTCGGTACGGTGGCAGCCGCCCTGGTCCCGATCGCCCTGGCTCTCGTCACCGTCGCCGCCGGACTGGGCAGCATCACGCTGCTGGCCCATGCGATGGACGTCTCCACCGCCGCGCCCACCATCGGCGCGATGATCGGCTTGGGCGTCGGCATCGACTACGCCCTCTTCATCGTCGCGCGCTACCGCGAGAACCATGCCGCAGGCCAGGAGCGCTCCACCGCGCTGTCGAACGCCATGGGTTCGTCGGGCGCGGCCGTTGTGTTCGCCGGCGGCACCGTCGTCGTGGCGATGACCGCGCTCGCGCTGACCGGCCTGGGTTTCCTGACCTCGATCGGCCTCGCCACCTCGCTGGTCGTGGTGTTCGCCGTGGCGACCGCCCTGACCCTGCTGCCCGCCCTGCTGACCCTGCTCGGCGACCGCGTCCTGAAGGCGCGGCGCTCCCGTACCCGCATGGTGAAGCGGGCCGAGGGGACGGCATGGTGGCGGTTTGCCCACCGGGTCTCGGGCCGGCCGTGGCCGTACCTGCTGGTGGCATCGGCGGTGCTGCTGGCGCTGGCCGCACCCGCCCTGCGCATGGAGACGGGCTTCCCTGACGCGGGCAACGACGCGGCCAACACCACCCATCGTCGCGCCTACGACCTGCTGGCGGAGGGCTTCGGGCCGGGCTTCAACGCCCCGCTGCTGATCGTCGCCGACCTCCGCGGCTCCGGCGTGGACGCCGGGGGCATACCCGAGCTGTCCCGCCGCCTCGCCGATGACCCCGGCATCGCATCGGTCGGCGAGCCGCGCTTCTCCGCGGCGAAGGACACCGCCGTGCTGCCCGCGCTCCCGACCACCGCCCCCGCGGATCCCGCGACCTCCCGCACCCTCGACCGCATCCGCGGCGCCGTCCCCGGCAACGTCGCCGTATCGGGCCTGACCGCCATGACCGACGACCTCACCCGGCAGCTCTCCGACACGCTGCCGGTCTTCATCGCCGCGATCCTCGTGGTGTCGTTCGTGCTGCTGATGCTGGTTTTCCGATCCGTCGTGGTGCCGCTCAAGGCCGCCGTGATGAACCTGCTGTCCATCGGCGGCGCGTACGGCGTGGTGGTGGCCGTCTTCCAGTGGGGCTGGCTGGGATGGCTGTTCGGCGTCGACGAGACCCTGCTGATCGCCTCCCCGATGCCGACGATCTTCTTTGCGGTCCTCTTCGGCCTGTCCATGGATTACGAGGTGTTCCTGCTCTCGCGCATCCGCGAGGCATACGACGCGACAGGCGACGCCAAGGAGGCGGTGGCGCGCGGCATGGCCGTCACCGGCCGGGTCATCACCTCGGCGGCGCTGATCATGACGGTGGTCTTCCTCAGCTTCGTCGTCAATCCGTCACCGCTGATCAAGATGATGGGCCTGGGCCTCGCGACGGCCGTCGTGCTCGACGCCACGATCGTCCGGATGGTGCTCGTACCCGCATCCATGGCACTGCTCGGCCGCGCCGCCTGGTGGCTGCCCCGCTCCGGTTCATGGCTGCACGCCTCTTGTCGCCGCCCGCCGGGCCGGACTACGGTCGCTGCCCAGTCAGTCGATGCGTATCGACAGCATCGACACCCCGCCGAGGAGGTGCCAGGGCATGGCGACCAGCCGTGATGTGGCCCGCCTTGCGGGTGTCTCGCAGAGCACCGTTTCGTACGTGATGAGCGGGCGTCGCTCGATCTCGGCCGAGACCCGGCGGCGGGTCGAGGAGGCGATGGTCGCGCTGCGGTTCCAGCCGAACGCCGGGGCTCGCGCGCTGGCCAGCCGCCGCAGCAGCGTGGTCGGGCTGATGGTGCCGTTCGCGCCGGGGGCCGACACCGGCGGCGTGCTGCCGTTCATCGAGACCATCGCCAAATGCGCCCGCGCCGAGGACCACAACGTGCTGCTGGTCACCGAGGAAGAGGGCGCCGAAGCGGTGGAGCGACTCGCCGGGCAGGCGCTGTGCGACGCGCTGGTGCTGATGGACGTCGAGGCGGCGGACGAGCGTGTCGCGGTGGCGGCCGCGCTCGACCTCCCGGTGATCCTGATCGGCGTGCCCGAGGATCCGGGCCACCTCCCGTGCGTGGACGTGGACTTCGAGCGCGCCGGGCAGCTGGCGGTGGACGAGCTCGCCGCGTGCGGGCACCGGCGGATCGTCCAGCTGGGCTATGAACGCCGGTCGGTGGAGCGCGACGTGAACTACGTCCGCCGCTTCCACCGCGGCGCCGAGGCCGCCGCCCGGCGGCACGGCATCCCGTACGCCCAGGTCACCCCTGAGGACGCGGGACACGCGGCCGTCGAGGCCGCGCTCACAGAGGCGATGGCCCATCACGACGGCACCGGCGACCTCGGCCTGGTGGTCCCCGAGGGGCGGCTCTCCTCCGCGGTGCTGACCGGCCTCGCGGACCGCGGCCTGACCCCGGGCCGCGACGTGTCCGTCATCGCGCTCTGCACCGATGACTCCGCGGAGACGACCCACCCCGCCGTCACCAACGTCTCCTTGGAGCCGCGAGAGGTATCGCGCAGGGCGATGCGCACCCTCTTCCGGCTACTGGCGGACGACCCCTCAGAGCCGCCCGGCATCGACCTGGTCCAGCCCCGCCTCACCAGACGCCGCACCACCCTCCCCCACCCCCACTGACCCCACCCGTCCCCCACCAACCGCCTTCCGGGATCCGGACGACGCCCCCCGGAAGGCCTTCGCACCACGTCTGTCGATACGTATCGACAACGCTCTGCCCCGGCGCCCCAACCGACCGATGAAGGAGAGCGAACGTGCCCCCACGACGAGCCCGCTGGCCCGCGCTGGCGCTCCTCGCCCCGCTGGTCCTGTCCGGCTGCGGCGGCAACAACGGCGTCCCCGACGACGCCGGCACGCTGCGCGTCATGGACTACTACGTGGACGAGCCGCACCGGTCCATATACGACCGGACCCTCAAGGAATGCGGCCGCCGCGCCGGCGTCGCGATCGAGCACGAGAGCGTGCCGAACGCCTCGCTGATCCCCAAGACGCTCCAGCAGGCCGCCTCCCGCACCCTCCCCGACCTGCTGATGATCGACAACCCGGACATCCAGCAGATCGCCGCCACCGGCGCCCTCCACCCCGTCACCGAACTGGGCCTCTCCGCCCGCGGCTACGCCCGCAGCGTCGTGGCCGCCGCCAGCCACCGCGGGAAGGTGTACGCGCTGCAGCCCGTCGCCAACACCATCGGCCTCTTCTACGACAAGGACGCCCTCGCCCAGGCGGGCATCGACCCGCCCACCACCTGGACCGAGCTCAAGACGGCCGCCAAGAAGCTGACCGAAGGCAGCCGCTACGGCATCGCCTTCAGCGCCGCCGCCACCTACGAGGGCACCTGGCAGTTCCTCCCCTTCATGTGGTCCAACGGCGGCGACGAGCGACGCCTCACCTCCCCGCGTAACGCCGCCGCCCTCCGCCTCTGGTCCGACCTGGTCCGCGAAGGCTCCGCCTCCCGCTCGGTGGTCAACTGGGGCCAGACCGACGTCTCCGACCAGTTCGCGGCCGGCAAGGCCGCGATGATGGTCAACGGCCCCTGGCAGCTCCCCGCCCTGGACGAGAAGAAGGACCGGCACTACGGCATCGCCCGCATCCCGGTGCCGAAGGCGGGCGACCGCTCCGTCGTGCCGCTCGGCGGCGAGGGCTGGACGCTGCCGCGCACCGGCAACGCCGAGCGCGAGGCCAAGGCGGCCAAGGTCCTCGGCTGCCTCACCTCCGACGACAACCAACTCGCACTCGCCGCCAAGCGGCAGACGGTGCCGACGAAGACCGCGCTGATGGGCCCGTTCGCCAGAAAGCACCCGGAGATGCGGGAGTTCACCGAGCTGGTGCGCGGCTCCCGGGCCCGTACCGGCGCACTGGGCGAGGACTGGCCGGACGCCGCCACGAAGATCTACACCGCGCTCCAGACCGCGCTGGCCCGGGGCGCAAGCCCGCAGCAGGCGCTGAGGGAGGCCGCACATGACTGACCTCCAGATGACCCAGCTCCGCTGGTGGCACACCCAGCGCGGCCGCGAGCGCCTGTTCCACCTGCTCTTCCTGCTGCCCGCCCTGGTCTACCTCATCGCCTTCTTCGGCTACCCGGTCGTGCAGAACCTCCTCATGGGCTTCCAGCACTACGGCATCGCCACCTTCTACACCGGCGAGGCGCCCTGGGCCGGCTGGGACAACTACGTGGCCGTCACCTCCTCCGCGGTATTCAGCACGGCGGTGCTCAACACGGCGCTGTTCACCGTCTGCTCGATCCTCGCGCAGTTCGGCATCGGCCTGGCGATCGCGCTGTACTTCCGCCGCCGCTTCCCGCTCGGCGGCGTGCTGCGCGCCCTGCTGCTCCTGCCCTGGCTGGTCCCAGTGATCGTCTCGGGTACGGTGTGGCGCTGGATCCTGGACCAGGACGGCGGCGTGCTCAACCGCCTCCTCGGCGGCCTCGGCCTGGGCACGCCCGGCTGGCTCACCGACACCTCGCTCGCCCTGCTGTCGGTGATCCTGGTCAACATCTGGCTCGGCATCCCCTTCAACGTGGTCCTGCTGCACAGCGGCCTCCAGGAGATCCCCCGCGAGCTCTACGAGGCGGCGGCGCTGGACGGGGCGACCGGGCGGCGCGCCTTCCGGTACGTGACGTGGCCGCTGCTGCGCCCGGTGGTCACGGTGGTGCTGGTCCTGGGCGTCGTCTACACGCTCAAGGTGCTGGACCTGATCCTCGGCCTGACCGGCGGCGGCCCCGCGAACGCCTCCCAGACCCTGGCCACCCAGTCGTACCAACTGTCCTTCCGCACCTTCGACTTCGGGCAGGGCGCGGCGCTCGGCAACGTCCTCATCGCCGTCTCGCTGGTCTTCGCCCTCCTCTACCTGCGCGCCAACCGGCGCGCCGTGGACGAGTGAGGCGGTCATGAAACCCACGGTTCACACCGCGTTCGGCGCGCTGATCGTCGCCGTGATGCTCTTCCCCGTCTACTGGATGGTCAACGTCTCGGTGCAGCCGCCCGGCTCCACTCTCACCACCCCCCTGATCCCGACGTCGCTGCACCTCGACGGCTATGCGCAGGCCTTCGAGGACCAGGGCCGCAACCTGCTGACCAGCCTGATCGTCTCCGTATCGAGCGTGGCCTTCAGCCTGGTCGTGGCCACCCCCGCCGCCTACGCACTCGCCCGGCTGCGGTCCCGCTGGGTGTCGCCGGTGCTGCTGGCGATCCTGTTCAGCCAGATGATCCCGGGCATTGTCGTCGCGAACGCCCTGTTCAGCGCGTACAACCAACTGGGCGCGCTGAACTCGGTCGGCGGCCTGATCCTCGCCGACTCCACCCACGGCATCCCGTTCGCGATCCTCATCCTGCGCGCCTTCCTGAGCGGCGTCCCGGCCTCGCTGGTGGAGGCGGCGCGGGTGGACGGGGCGGGGCGGGTGCGGGCGTTCGTGTCGATCGTGCTGCCGGTGAGTCGGAATGCGCTGATCACGGCGGGGCTGTTCACGTTCCTCTTCTCGTGGAGCGACTTCCTCTTCGCCTTGACGCTGACCACGACCGATGACGTCCGGCCGGTGACCCTCGGCCTTTACGAATACCTGGGCGCGCACGTCTCCGACTGGAACACGGTCATGGCCACGGCGACGCTCTCCTCCATCCCCGCCCTGATCCTGCTGCTCGCGGCGCAGCGCTATATCGCCGCGGGTGTGGGGTCTGGGGCGCTCAAGTGACCCCTCCTGAAAGGAAATCCGCCATGCCCACCACCTCTGCATTGCGCGTAACCGTCTGGGGCGAGAACCGGCACGAGAAGCTCGAGGATCACGTAGCCAAGATCTACCCTCAGGGCATGCACACCACGATCGCCGAGGGCATCAGGGAGAACCTGGCCGAGAGCGACCTCGCGGAGGTGCGCACCGCCGTACTGGACGCCCCGGAACACGGCCTGACCGAGGAGGTCCTCGCGCACACGGACGTACTCACCTGGTGGGGCCACGCCGCCCACGCCGAGGTCTCCGACGAGGTCGTCGCGCGCGTCCACCAGCACGTACTCGCCGGCATGGGCCTGGTGGTGCTGCACTCCGGCCACTGGTCGAAGATCTTCACCAAGCTGATGGGCACCAGCTGCACGCTGCGCTGGCGCTCGGAGCGGGACCGCGAGCTGGTGTGGACGGTGAACCCGACGCACCCCATCGCCGAGGGCGTCCCGCACCCCTTGATCATCGACGAGCAGGAGATGTACGGGGAGTTCTTCGACATCCCCGCCCCGGATGAGCTGGTCTTCGTCAGCTCCTTCTCCGGCGGCGAGGTCTTCCGCAGCGGCTGCACCTTCCGCCGCGGCCACGGGAAGATCTTCTACTTCAGCCCCGGCGACCAGGACTATCCCGTCTATCACCACAAGGACGTCCGCAGGGTGATCGCCAACGGGGTGCGCTGGGCACGCTCGGACCGGCCGCAGCGGGCGGCGCCGGAGCTGCTGCGGTACGAGAGCGGGGAGTTCTTCAAGGGCGGCGCGTACCAGGGGCCGCTGGGATGAACCACGTAACCATCGACTGCGGACCCGAGTCGCCGCTGCGCCTGGTCGTCGTGGGTTCGGGCCTGATGGGCCGCGCCTGGCTGCGTGCGATCACCGACTCGCCCGCGGCCGAGCTCGTCGGCATCGTCGACCTCGACGCCGACGCCGCCCGCCGCGCGGCCGCCGAGCTCGGCCGCCCCGACCTGCCCACCGCCGTCACGCTGCCGGAGCTGGCCGAACGGACCGGCGCCCAGGCCGTGGTGAACGTGACGACGCCGGTGGCCCACCACCCCGTCACCACCGAGGCGCTCTTCGCCGGCCTTCCCGTCCTGGGCGAGAAGCCCATCGCCGACACCCTCGCCCGCGCGCTGTCGCTGGCCGCGGCGGCCGAGGCGAGCGGGCAGCTGTTCATGGTGAGCCAGTCACGCCGCTGGAACCCACGGCTCTTCGCGCTCCGCGACCTGCTCGCGGGTCTCGGCGGCATCGGCACGCTGACCACCGAGTTCTACAAGGCGCCCCACTTCCCCGGCTTCCGCGAGGAGATGGCGCACCCGCTGCTGGTGGACATGGCGATTCATGCCTTCGACGCGGCCCGGTTCCTGCTGGGGGCGGAGCCGGTGTCGGTGTATTGCGAGGCGTTCAATCCGCCGTGGAGCTGGTACGCCGGGGATGCGAGCGCGTGCGCAACTTTTGAGATGGAAGGAGGAACGCGCTATCTCTACCACGGCAGTTGGTGCGCTCCCGGAGACGAGACCTCCTGGAACGGTTCCTGGCTGGCGAGCGGCGAGAAAGGGACGGCGCGGTGGGACGGCGAGAGCGATCCGGTGGCGTCATCCCGTACCGACAACGGCTTCGAGGAAGCGTACGGCGGACCCGCCGAGATCGCGGGTGCGCTGCACGCCTTCGTCGAGGCGCTGCGTACCGGCGGGACGCCGATGGGCGAGGCGCACGAGAACGCGATGAGCCTGGCGATGGTCGAGGCCGCGGTGGAGTCGGCGCGGACAGGGCGGCGGGTATCCGTCGACGCCGTACTGGACCGGGCGCATGCGCAGGCGGTGGCGGATGAGGGGCGGCCCGGGGTGCGGGCGGTGCTCACCGGGTGGACGTCCGTACGGGAGGCGCTGGCGGCGGGCGATCCGGCGCCGGTGAGGGCGCCGTACCGTAGGCCGCGCTGATCCGCGCGGGCGGCTGGGTCCGAGCGGCTGGGTCAGCCGGCCGGGCCCGCCAGGTCGCACCGCCGTGCGGGCGCCCCGAGCGTAAGCGAGATCCGCCGGGCCGCCTCCGTGACGGCCCGGCCGTGCCCCGCCACCGCCTCCGCCTCCACCGTGTGCCGCAGCGCCGCCGCGCTGACCCCGCCGATCACCTGCCCGAGATGGTCGAAGACGGGGGCGCCGACGGCGACGACCCCGTCCTCGTTCTCCTCGGCATAGCCCCGCAGCCGGATCGCGTCGAGCTCGGCGAGCAGCGGCCCGGGGGCGGTGTGGGTACGAGCCGTACGCGCCGGGAGGCCCGTACGGCCGAGCAGGTCGCGGGTCTCCTCCGGCGGGAGCGCGGCGAGGATGGACTTGCCGACCGAGGTGGAGTGCAGGCGCAGGCTCATCCCGACCCTGGACGCCAGGTGATACGGCCGGTCGCCCTCCAGCTTGGCGGCGTAGACGGCCTCGTCCCCGGAGAGCAGGGCGAAGTGCACCGTCCAGTTGGTCCGCTTCTGCAGCTCCTCCAGGGCGGGCCGCATCTGGTCGGCCAGGCAAGCGGCGCGCTGGTGGCAGCTGATGAGGGCGAGGATACGCGGGCCCCCGGCATAGCTGCCGTGGCTGGTCTGCTCCGCCAGCGCCTCCAGGACATCGAGCGTCTTGTCCGCGGCCGTCGGGCGCCGCGGCCTCCGCTGGCCCAAATCCATACATCGACGGTTGCCCGCGACACACCTATCCGAGACGCTGTCGCCGGACACGCCGACAACTCGGTCTTCCGCGCCCGCGCATTCGCTCACGCAAGCGCCGAATGCGATCGTGACGAGGTCCGCCAGGTCGAGGTGCGTCTTCAGCGTCGATCCTCATCGCCCCGCCGTTGATCGATGAAGGTGTGCGGCAAACTTAGGCAGAGCGTTCCACGCCCGAACGTCTGCAGCCCTACGTGTGCAGTCCCCTCGTCATACCCTGTAGTCGTCACTCGAGCACGTTCCATTACCGCCCGGACAACAGCCGTAGCGGCGAAACAGACCTAACAATGCGCATCACCATTGAACGCGGGCAGATGCTAAGCGCAAGCTGGCGGTCATCGAAGTGGGAGAAGTCGTCGATACTGGAACACAACAACTCGACTCGGATCACGAGGCGTTGGGAACACAGTACGGTTAATTGCCGACCACCACCCGAGTATGCGGGTGCGCATAGGCGGTGTATGCCAGCCAGGACGAGTCTTCGGGCTGACTTTCGCGCACCGCATGCCGTGCGCACCTCATTGCTTTACCAACCGTCTCCCCCTGTGCAAGACCGCGGTAGAAGGCGAGGAGCATGTCGGCAGCAGCTTGGTCAGTGACTGACCATTGGGTACCCACCAACGGGCTCCCGCAACGCCGCACCAGGGTCTCCGCCCATCCGGCAAGCCCAGCCAGTCCCCAATTCTGATGCGCTGAGCGGCAGACGTTGAACACGAACAACGGCCGCCTCTGCGCGAGCGCGGCCTCGATTGGGCCGCAGATCGCGGTGGGACGCCACCGAGTGCCATCTGCGAGACATACACCTCCGGAGTCCCCGTGCCCGAGGACGTGCCACAAGCCGAGGTGGCTGGCCGACTCTGTGAGCACCGCGTCCACGGAAGCCGCGTCCGCTTGGGTAGGGCTGAGGTCACGCAGACCAGCGCGACGGAACAGCGCGGTTGCCGCCCCGCGCTCCCGAACGAACGGGGCCGCGGGTTCGTTGGAGCGCGCCTGTTCGGCCCAGTAGTATCCAGTGGAGTCGAAACGGGTGGAGTTACTGCCGTCCAGGAACGCGAACGAGGCAACCGACACCTCGTCTGGAGCGGGGTGGCGGCTGGAGAGCCAGCGGGTGAGCTCGAACCTCAAGCACCATGGTTCGTCATCCACAACGGTGCGCCCGCCAACCTGCTCAAACGGTCGGACAGCTTCCCATGGGATCCACGGCTCGTCCGAGGTTATTTGCATCGAGCCTGCTTCCCTGAAGTCCAGGTAGTATCCCCGCAGTTCGTCCGGCACAAGGTCGCGCCAGAGCTGCTCACCAACTTGACGTTGCTGGCGAGGGGTGCGGGCCCGCTCGAAGTCGTGTAGTCGGTCCCGCCGATACTTTTCCGGTGAGTCGTGCAGCCGTCGGGTCCCAGCGGGGAACGAATGAAAGCCGGTCCGGTCGGGCGCATGCAGCTCAAACAGCAATTCTGGGCTGTTGCCCCTATCGTCGAGCCGGATTCGTAGCTCGATGCCTGCAGCCCTCATTCGGGGTGGCGCTACAACGGCCGAACCACGCGCCGCGGAAACCGCCTGTGCCGTATCGACAGACTCGCTCACAACGTCGACACTGGCTATCACCGTGACTGTCCGTCCGCTATCGCGGTGAAGCACATCGAAAGTAAGCTGGGTGGAACCGGTGGCGAGGCCGACGATGGGAAACACCAGCGCTGGCCCGTCGTCGTCGGGCTGCACGGTCAGCTCACCGCGTGGCGGCCCGTCTACACGGACGACATAGGCCGGCGCAGTCAGCACCACAATGTACGTGGTAGCACCCGTCGCGGCGGCCTCGATAGTCTTGATCGATCGTGGTAGATCGACGGTGACCATCGCCCGGGTCCCGACAGTGACTGTCCTCGGTGCGACGACATTCACTTGACGCTGCTCAAGAACGTTCTGAACTCTCGTCGCCAGTAGGGTCACCGCCGTCGACCACGCTCGGTCCACCTCTGGCTTGGTTCGGTCGGCTTTGTTGCGAGTCGGCGCAGTCGCTTCGCCGAACGCGGCGGCCAGCGCCGGGTGAGCCCGAAGGAGGCGACCGAGACGAAGCACAGCAACAGCCCGTTGCGGCGGCAGGCCGTCAGTGATTGGCCGTATCAGTCCGGCGACTTCGCCGACCACACTGTGCCACGCCTTGCCGTAGAACGCAGGCAGCTCTGCCCAGCGATCAGCGACCAGCTGCACAATCTCGGTCAAGACCGCCTCGTCCGGCACAGCGCTATTCGGGTCGTTCATGGTCAAGCGCCCAGCAGCACGAACGGGCCCCAGTACCAAGACTCCTTGAACGGCCGGTGGGCGGCGTCGAGGACACCAAAGCGCAGCGCGTTGCGGGCCGCAGTGGCTGCCGGGTACCGCTGCCCGCTCGGCAGTGCCTCAACATCCTGGCGCAGCGAGGGCTGTTGCTCGAAGAACTGGGCAAGCTCACCCGCCGTGACCTGCGCCAGCCATCGCTGTGCCCGGGACAGGGCCCGGTGCGGCGGAAGCGGCCCCTCGCCCACCACTGGGTCACCGTAAAGGTGGTAAAGGTAGAACCGTTCCATGAGCAGGGTGGTCGACAGGTCGTCTACCGGCCACAGGGTGGCAACCACAGCTGGGATGCCTCCGGCGAGCAGTGCGGACGGCAGGCCGTCGATGTCGGTGCTGCGCATGGCGTGGGCCGAGGGGATCGCAGTCTGGCAGGCCGAGAGCGTCACCAGCCGCGCCGCCTCGAAGGGGCGTTCATGCAGTAGGTCGGTTAGGGTCAGCTCGGCTCCCTCCTCCAGTTCAAGGTACGGACTGTAGTCGCCGAGCTGATAAGCCCCGTGGCAGGCTAGATGCACGTGGCTGGCGCGGCGAAATGCAGAAAGCGCCACGTCGCGGGTGGCCTCCCGGCCAACCCGCACTTCCGACTGCACGAACAGCGCACCGATCCGGCGTACCTCGTGCTCGGCGTAGGCCAGCGGGGCCGATCGCGGTCGTGGATTGGCAAGGCCGCCGAACATCGGGGGCGGCCAATCTTCCGCGGCACGAGCCCTGGCGTGCAGCAGTACCCGCGCGGACGGGGCGAACGCGACGTCCACACTGTCCAGCAGGCACTCCGCGTCGGCGCCCGCGTGCAACGGTGCTGTGTGCACCGGGAACTGACCGAGCTGTCCGCAAACGACAAGGCATACTTCCTCGACATTGAGACGGCGCAATGTTTCAACGATCGGTGCGACGACTCGCTGGCCGAGCCGCCACATCCCACCGTCCTCGTCGCGTCCCGTTCGCTGCGTCACACCAGGCCCGAACAATGACCCGATCGTCAGAGCCGAATTGCCGTCCTCGAAGACCGTTTCCACGAGGTTCATCTGGCGCATCATGTATCCGTTGGCGAACGAATACGGGCCGTCTTCGCTGTCAGAGTGCATCAGCAGACTCACCGCGTCGTCCTCGGTGAAGTCTGACCACACAACCTGCACCTCCTGACCGTCCGGTGCTGCCGATAGCACCAGCATGACCGTGCCCCATAGGGCGCTGGCAATGTAGATCAGCGGGCACCGAGGCGCCGCAGAGGCAAGCACGGTGTCCAGGTCAGCCGGCTTGCCGAAGTCGGCGAACCCGCTGACTTTGCGAATGCGGCATAGCGCGTCGTCGAGCTGCCGCCTCGCCTCGCGAATCTGCCGCGCGACCCCGCCCACCACAGCCGCGGTGGCCGGCTTCTCAAACACTGCATGCCGCATTCCGATCGACCCGCTGGAGTCAGCGGCTTGTGCGGCACCCAGGCGCTCGCGTGCCTGCAGGTACTCCTCGGTCAGATGCGGAGCGACCGTCCGGAGCCGATCCAGCCCAGGCCTACCCGCAATGGTCACATTGTCGCCCAGCCGATCGCCAAGCATTCTGGCACGACCGCGCTCCAGGGCGACTACAGCATCAGCAAGACGCCCCGCACGCGCGAGTGCGTAGGCGGCGTGCTGCGTGATCAGAGCAAACTCCGACCTATTTTCCCTCCCGGCTCTAGTCACCACCCCGGACACCAGTCGTTCGTCGGCCGCCATTGCCGAGGCGAACGCTTCAGCCGCCTCCGCCCAGCGTCCCGTCTCGGCGAGCAACTCACCGAGACGCACGGCGATCGACTTGTGCATTCGGGGAGCCGTCTCCACCGGGTTCGCGACCAGAATCGACTGCGCCTCCGCGATCTCTTCCATCTTGTCTGGCTCGCCGTCGCGCGCGCTCCCGGTCAGCTTGTCGTGCCTGCGGAGCAGGTCGCGCCTGACCATCCGGTTAGTGTCCAACGCGGCTCGGTCACCAAGTTCCCTGTGCACCTCGGCAGCCTGATCGAGCAGGCGAAGCCCTTCCTTCAGCACGTCAGGCGAGGTGCCGCCACGCGAGTACCGGTTCGCCGCCAGCACCTCGACGGTGATCGCCCATTCGTGTGGGAAATTCTCACGGGTACGAACCCGTAATCCTGCCGAAAGATGTTCGTCGGCCAGTGCGTGGTGCTCGTCTTGGTGAGTCACCATGGCCAAATTATGATAGGCGATTCCCAAGCTCCGCTGCCCTTCCCCCCATTCGGCAGGTTCAGTCTCGGGCGTCGTGACCTCGAGCGCCTGTTGAAAGTGCCAAACAGCTTTCTCGTGGTTCGTTCGCGGGTTGCCGTCAACGCGTTCGTCGTGCAGCGCGCCTAGAGCACGCTGAATCCGCGCCCAGTCTCTCGCGGAGGCTTCTTTGGTCCACACCGACAGGCACTGCTGCAGATGACGCTCGGCATTCTCGGCATCCTCCGCGGGATCTCCGAGTTGCCGTTGGCATAGGGTCACCGCGGCGCTGTCGTGTAGCCGCGCCCAGAGGTCCGAAGCGTCGACCACGCTGAGCTGTGTGAGGGCGTCTGAAAAACAGCGCAGCGCGGCTACCTCATTTGCACCACGGTCGCCGCCGCGGCGTGCGTCGAATGCGACGCCGCGGCGCCAAAGGGTCCGCGCCCACGCCACCACATCTCGTTGTGGGGAGCGGACTTCAAGTGCTCGATCGAAGCAGGCGATGGCAGCATCCGTGTCGCGTGAAGCCACACCTGTCGGGTCTCCGAGGAGAATGTCGCCTAGAACCTGTTGAGCGTCCGACCAGTACACGGGCATCGCCGCCCGGGGATATCCAGCAATGGCCCGCCGTGCGTATTCGACCGCAAGGGAATGGTTCTTCGTTGGATCCCCGCTGATTCTGTGGTCGTAGAGCTGAGCCAGACGGTAGTCGTCGTCGGCAGCGTATTCCGACTCTGCGCGGCCCGGTTCGGCGGAGGCCTCTAACTGACGCGAAATGGCCTCCTCCAGATGCTCACGCGCACGGCCGGGGTCAGCGTCGGCGAGGTCGCGATGAACGTTAGAAAGCGTGTGTAGCACCGTAGCTCGACGTTCCGGCGATCGGTCCTTGAGTAGTGCGGCGGCATCGACCAGCAGCGACCGTTGTCGTTGCAGACTCTCCAGGTCCTCCCTGCCCCCGTCCATCTTCTTCAAGTTGTCTGCCTCGACGAACAGTTCCAACCCTTGCGCGGTCATGATGTCGACGCCGAGAATCTCCGCTATCCGTCGCAGTTCCTCGGCATTCCTTTTCGTACCCCGATCGCGGTTGAACATCGTCAATCTTCCTCGTGTGTGGTCAGCGCGGCTTGCAACGGATAATGCGAACCATGATCGCCAGTCCGTCCCGCACCTCAAGCCAGCAGGTGTACTCCCACTCGCCGGTCACGACGACCTGCACACCGCCGTCGATATCGGTATCCACCGTGTCGACGGTGAGACCTCCCTCGTCCTCCCCGTACCGTTGAGAAATGAGCCAGAGTGCCCGAGCGGTAGCCTCGTCCTCGTCCAGCGGTGGAATGTGCGGCGCCGCCCTCGCCCCGAGCCTGGTCCGCACCTTCGCGGCGAGCACTTTCGCCACGTCCCAGGCCGCACTGGTCGCCGCCCAGGCCCCAAGACTTATGACGACGTCGGTAATATCCGGACCCCGCCTGTCTGGACCTGGGTCTGTACGCATGGTGATCGACGCGCAGTCATCCCCGAACTCGGCGGCTAGACTAGCCGCATAGTCGGACTCCCACGTGGCGTTCTGCACCACCAGGACGGCAAGTTCATTTTCCGCCTCAGCCGAGACTGTCACCACCAAAGCATTCTCTAACACCGCCACCTCGCTCCTGGGTGATCTGACCAACGCATGCTGATCCTACCGGTGTTCGTGCTCTGGGCGGTGAGCGTACGGATTGAGATCGTTTCATCCTGATGTTGCTGTTCAGGGGCTGGTGTGGCTGGTGGGTGGGGTGTTCGTGCCGGTCGGTGGCGTGATCGTCTTTCACCAGGAGGCTTTCGGTACGGGTGGGACGAGCTGGGCACGTAACAGCGTGGTGGCGTGCCAGGGGCCGCCCAGGCAGAGCTGGGTGAGGATGCGCAAATTCTTCAGGTCGGCGAAGCCGCGCCGGCCACGCGCGGCCTGCTACCTGGTGATGATCACCGGGTTGTCCGCGTCGTCGTCCAGGCGAGGAAGGATCAGCGATGGCGCCGAGGTCGGCTAGGCGCAGGTGGACAGCGCGGTCATCAACCAGATCGGCATCGTCGGCATGGGCAACAACGCGACCCTGCGGGAGAACCGGGCGACGTACAGCTCGTTGACTCCGAGCAGAACACCTGCTGAGTCAGCGCTGGCCACGCCGCAGCCACGTCCCGGTGGGCGTGGCCGCGGCCTCGGCGAGCTCGGCGGGGGCGCCCTGGGCGGCGATGCGCCCGCCGTCCGAGCCGCCGCCGGGGCCGAGGTCGACGACCCAGTCGGCGTTCCAGATCAGGTCGGTGTCGTGGTCGATGACGATGACGGTGGCGCCGGTGTCCAGGAGCCGGTCCAGTGTGATGACGAGGGTGCTGACGTCCTTGGGGTGCAGGCCGACCGAGGGCTCGTCGAAGATGTAAACGGTGCCGGGCTTGTCGGTGTGCAGGGCGGTCGACAGGCGCATGCGCTGGGCCTCGCCGCCGGACAGCTCCGGGGTGGCCTCGCCGAGGGTGAGATAGCCGAGCCCGATCTCGCGCAGGGCCCGCAGCGGCCGGTGGACGGCGCGCTGGCCGGCGAAGTGCTCGACGGCCTCGTCGACGGTGAGGCGCAGCACGTCGGCGATGGTCATGCCGTCGCGGAGCACCGGGAGGGTCTCGGGGTTGTAGCGGTTGCCGTGGCAGACGCCGCAGGGCATCGGCAGGTCGGGCAGGTACTGGATGTCGATCGACAGCTCACCCATGCCCTGGCAACCGGGGCACTGCCCTGCCTTGGTGTTGTACGAGAAGTGGCTCGCGGTCCAGCCGCGTCGCTTGGCCTCGTCGGTGGCCGCGTACAGCTTGCGGATGGCGTCCAGCGCGCCGGTGTAGGTGGTGGGCGTGGAGCGGGAGTCGGGGCCGATCGGGGTGGCGTCGATGCGACGCAGGGCAGCCAGCGGCTCGCCAGCGTGCAGCCGGTCCACATGCAGCGACAGCACCCGCCCGGCGAGCTGAGCGGCCATGGCGGGGCGAGGCTGTCGAGGACGAGGGTGGACTTGCCGGAGCCGGAGACGCCGGTGACCAGGGTGAGGCGGCCCATCGGGAAGGCCGCGGTCAGGTTGCACAGGTTGTGCAGCTCCGGTACGTGCAGGCGCAGGCGGGGCGTGTCGTCGTCGACCGGGCGCAGCGTGCGGACGGTCTGCGGGGCGGTGCCGGCGAGGTACGGGCCGGTGACCGAGCGCGGGTCGGCGGCGAGTTGCGCCGTCGTTCCTGCGGCGTCGAGGCGGCCGCCGTCACGGCCCGCGCCGGGGCCGCTGCTGGGTTCGTCGAGTACGTAAAGTACGCCCGTGCTGCCGGTATAGACGGTGGCGGCGAGCTGAGGCAGAGCGCCACCGAGTCACAGGACCAGGCCCGCTGTACGCCGCCTTCGGGCTCCAGCTGACACGACAAACCAAAGAAGCGGACCGTGATCGTTGAATTACAGCCCGCGTCAGTCATGTGCGTAATTGCGTGTCCGAGGTCCGACCGGGGCAGTGGGCCGACGCGCTGACCAGGAGCATTGGGCTCGGCATCGGCTGAGCAGCGGATCGCGAGCCCACCACCCCGATCAGCTGTCGCGGTCGACCACCAGAAGCACCGCTACACCCGACCGCTCAACTTGCATCGCGGGGGCGACGCATCAGTATTGTGCCGAGGACCGGCTCCACTGCGTGCAACGCTGCCCGTACCCCGAACATCCCGCCGACTAAGAGCTCGTAACACAATGAGGTGGATCTACGCTGATTGCCGTGTCGCGACGGGGAGTTGAACGTTCGTCGGGGCATGGGGTCATCGCCGTGGATCGTGTCGGACGAGCTGTGGGCGCGGGTCGAGCCGCTGCTGCCGAAGTGGGAGCGCCGGTATCGCTACCCGGGGCGGAGGCCGGTGCCGGACCGCCGGGTGCTGTGCGGGATCCTGTTCGTGCTGTTCAACGACATCCCGTGGGAGCGTCTGCCGAAGGAGTTGGGCTTCGGTTCCGGGATGACCTGCTGGCGGCGGCTGCGGACTGGAACGACGCCGGAGTGTGGCAGCAGCTGCACGAGGTACTGCTGGCCGAGCTGAACGCGGCCGCACGGCTGGACTGGTCGAGGGCGGTGGTCGATGGCAGTCACGTGCGGGCCATAAAAGGGGGAGCCACACCGGCCCGTCACCGGTCGACCGAGGTCGGGCCGGATCCAAGCACCACTTGATCACGGACGGCCACGGTACGCCGCTCGCGGTCCTGCTGACCGGCGGCAATCGCAACGATGTCACCCAACTGCTGCCGCTGCTGGATGCCATCCCGCCCGTCCGCGGCCGCGTCGGACATCCCCGCCGCAAGCCGGAGGCGCTGTTCGCCGACCGCGGCTACGACCACGACATCTACCGCGACCGGCTACGCGAGCGGGCCATCGCACGTCGAGGCACCCGGCACGGCAGCGGCCTGGGCATCTACCGGTGGGTGGTGGAGCGGAGTTTCGCCTGGCTGCACGGCTTCCGCCGCCTGCGTATCCGCTGGGAGCGACGAGCCGACATCCACGAAGCCTTCCTCAAACTGGCCTGCTGCCTGATCACCCACCGACAGATCCAGTCATTGTGTTAGGACCTCTAAGGGGCGTGGCCATGGCAGCGGCAGGCCGGACAAAGGGACCGGTCGGCGGCTGTTCAGTATCAACTCCTGGCTGGCATACTCCAGTTCCGTTATGATCAATGGTGCGTGGGGGGCGACGATGGCGCAGAGCGGGCTCGCCTGGCTTACTGAGGCCGTGGCGGATTTCGGCGCGTCGTGCAGGCCGGTGGTGAACGGTCCCGGCGATCCGGAAGCGGCGATCCGTCCTCCCCTGGAGGGGCTCCTCAAGACTGTTGGTGATCATGAAGCCCTCGACGGTGTTCTGTGGCACTCCGAGATACCACTGCGCTCCATCGGGGTGCGCCCGGACTACGCAGTGGAGGTTCATGGCTCGATCGTCGGCTATATAGAGGTCAAGCGTCCGGACCAGTCCGTCGATCCCGCGAAGTTCACCGGGCGTAACAAGAAGCAGTGGGAGCGCCTGCGCGATCTGCCAAACGTGCTCTACACCAACGGCACGGAGTGGCGGCTCTTCCGCACAGGGGAGCTCGTGGGCGATCCCGTATACCTTGATGGAGAACTGGCCGTGGCAGGGCGCGCGCTACGGGCCCGAGATCTTGAGGGCTTCAACACCCTTCTACGCACCTTCCTGCACTGGATTCCCGAGCCAATCCGTCAGGTCTCCGTGCTTGTACGGCGCACCGCACCGATGTGCCGACTCCTACGCGCCGCGGTCCGGGAGCAGCTTGAGCTCGAAGGCAGGGCGAAGGCTGAGGGCGAGCAGACCCACAATCTGCGGTTTACGGGACTGAAGAAGGACTGGCGCACGCTGCTCTTTCCTACCGCCGACGACTCCACCTTCGCGGACGGCTATGCACAGACGGTTACTTTCGCCCTGCTGCTGGCCCGGACCGAGAACATCTCATTGACCGGGGTCGCTCTGCACGAGATCGGCCGACGGCTCGATGCCGGTCACGCTCTGATGGGCAAGGCCCTCCAACTACTAACCGACAACATCACCCCGAGCTTCGAGGTCACCTTCGAGCTACTCATCCAGGTAATCGACAAGGTCGACTGGGACGCCATCCGCAAGGGACGCCGCGATGCCTACCTCTATCTGTACGAGTCGTTCCTGGAGGTGTACGACGAGAAGCTGCGTCAGCAAAGCGGCTCGTACTACACGCCTCGCGAGGTCGTCGAGGAGATGGTGCGGCTGACCGAGGACGTGCTCCGCACCCGCCTGGACCGTGCGGACGGTTATGGCAGCCAAGATGTGCGCATCGTCGATCCGGCCATGGGGACGGGAACGTATCTCCACGCGATCATTGAGCACGTCGCCGCCTGGGCCGCGCAGAAGACCGGCCCTGGCGCAATACCGGACGCGATAGGCCGGCTTGCGCGCCGCCTCATCGGCTTCGAACTGCAGATGGGCCCGTATGCGGTGGCCGAGCTGCGCACCTCGGACCTGCTCAAACGACACCGCGCTACACCGCCCCCGAGCGGCATGCAGTTATTCGTGACGGACACGCTGGACAACCCCTACGTCGCCGAGGAGGGATTTGCCTCGACCTATGAGGTGATCTCCGAGTCGCGCAGGCAGGCGAACCGTGTGAAGGCCGGAACACCTGTCACCGTCGTCATTGGAAACCCGCCGTACGACGACAAAGCCAAGGGGCGTGGCGGCTGGGTGGAAAACGGGTCAGAGGCACAGGGCGTTCCACTACTCAGGGACTTCAAGTGGCCGGGCAACGGCCGTTACGAGCACGTCCTCAAGAACCTTTACATCTACTTCTGGCGCTGGGCGACCTGGAAGGTGTTCGACGCCCACCCGGAGGACCAGCAGGGCGTCATCTGCTTCATCAGTCCCTCTGGGTTCACCACCGGTCCGGGAGGGCGCGGGCTGAGGGACTATCTGCGGCGTACCTGCGACGAGGGCTGGATCATCGACGTGTCCCCGGAAGGCCACCGTCCCGACGTGGCCAGCCGGATCTTTCCCGGTGTTGCCCAGCCGCTGGCGATCTGTCTCTTCGTGCGCAGCGGGAACAAAGGTCCTGAGCAGCCAGCTCGTATCCATTACCGCGCCGTGCACGGGAAAAGAGACGTCAAATATCGCGAGCTCAAGAAGATCCGCCTCGACGATGAGGGCTGGCACGACACCCATTCCGACGCTGTTCTACCGTTCCGTCCGATTGGCGTGACGGGGTGGGAGGACTTCCCTGCCCTTGAGGATCTCTTCCGTTGGGGAAGCCTCGGAGTCACAGCCAACCATTCCTGGGTCAATGGCCCAGACCCGGACCTTCTGCGCCACCGCTGGGCACATCTGATCCACGAGAGCGACGCGGCCAAGAAGGCCGAGCTGCTGAAGGAGACCAGAGACCGGTCGTTGGACACCACACCGACCCGACTTCCCGGCCAGCCCAAGTACGACCGGGCCCTCCGAACGGAAACAGAGCTCACCCCTCGTCTGACGCGCATCGCCATGCGCAGCTTCGACCGCCAGTGGCTTATCGCAGACAGCCGTGTCATCGACTTCCCCCGGCCCAGTCTGTGGGCGGCAGCGCACGGGGACCAGTTGTTCCTCAACCAGCAGTCCTCGCACGAGATCAGCACAGGACCGGCCGTAGTCGCTACCGCCCTAATCCCAGATACCCACCACTTCAACGGTCGCGGTGGCAAGGTGATGCCAGTCCTGCATCCGGACGGCGCGCCCAACGTTCATCCACGCCTGCTCGCTCACCTTGCCAGCGAGATCGGTGTCTCCCGGATCACTGTGCACAATCTCGCCGCCTATGTGCTCGCTGTTGCCGGGCACGGCGGATTCACCGAGCGGTTCACCGAGGAACTGCTGACCCCCGGTGTCCGGCTGCCGATCACCAGGGATCCGCAGCTGTGGGAGGAGGCCTTACGCCTGGGCGCAGAGCTGTTGTGGGCCTCGACATACGGCGAGCGCTCTATCTCCCCGGAAGCAGGCAGGCCGCAGGGGAATGTCGAGTACCCACAGGGCGACGCCCGCCGAGTCATCTACGAGCAGGCAGTCGGGCAAGCCGTACCAGCTCGGATCGACTACTCGGAGATGACCGAGACGCTCCATGTGGGTCCGGGGCAGTTCAGCCCGGTGCCCGCCGAGGTGTGGGACTACAACGTCGGCGGGATGCCTATCGTCAAGAAGTGGTTCGGCTACCGCAAGGCCAGCCCCAACAGCCGCAAAACCAGCCCCCTGGACGACTTGCATGTCGAGACCTGGGCCGGAGACTGGTCGCAGGAGCTGATGGAGATGCTCTCGGCGCTGCGGCGTCTTGTAGAACTTGCACCCGTCCAGAAAGAATTGCTCGGTCGGATCCTCGCCGGCCCAACGGTCACCTCTGCCAGCCTCGAAGCTGCCGGGATCTTGCCAGTGACTGGGAGAGACCGCAAACCGCGCGGCCGGGTGGAGATATTCCCCACCGAGGAATAGCCGGGCTCATGCTCCCTTCGCCCGGCGGTTAATGTATTCCACCGCCTCTTGGATAGTCCAGGCTTCCTGCGCCAGCTGACGGAGTGCGTGCGCCCCGCCAGCGGGTGCGGGTGTGAGCCGTTCGAGCTCGTCGGCGAACACGCCCACATCCGCCAGACGAGTCGAGAGCCGAGCGCATTCGGACTCAAAATACGCAGCTCTCCCGCTCGGGGTGATCGACAGATAGCCGTCCGCTACCTCCACCATCCCCATCCACCCGAGGGTGCGTGCATCTTCCCGGGTCGCCTCTGCATCCATGCCCCGCGCCGCCACCGCCATGGGATCGGCATCGGGATGCGGGATCTGCGCTAGCACAAGGTGATGCAGTAGCTGGAGTTGAGACGTGGATAGGGCGGCATGCATGGTCGCTTTCTAGCAGACCCCGGACCGCTCCACAGGATGTGGCGTACCGGGAGCACTTTCAGGGCAATTCCGACTGATCCTTGGGCCTTGGTGCACGAATTTCACCCTGCCCGATTCGGGTGACCGACGCGTCTGACGGGGAGACCCAGCAGCTGGCGAAGCCGTCTGCGCTTTGTAGCCTCGGCCGACCAGGCGGCACGTAGGATGGTCCCGCGGCGTATAGGTCGACCCGCCCACCCAGACAGTCCTGACCTGGGCAATTGCCAGAACGGGACCGTTTCCATGTCACACCGCGGCCAGCACCGATCACAGGGCTTGTGGGCCGAACGCCAGGCGGCGAGCCGTCGCCCAGGCCCAGCTCCGCCAGGAGGTCGGCGTGTGCCTCACCACCCGGACAACAAGAAGTGCTGGCTGAGATGGATCTCAGCCAGCACCGTACCCACACTCGTAGGCTCCTAACGGTGTCCGAGGGACGTACCGGGCAGTGAGCCGGCGTGCTGAGCAAGAACGTCCGGTTGTACATCGACCAACGACGGCTCACACGCTGAGGCTCCGATAGCTGCGTCAACGGCGGCCGTTAAGCGTTCGGTCCTCGGCGTGGGGTGTCACCACGGGATCGTGCCGGACGAGCTGCGAACTATGCGGAGCGGCCGCTGCCACAACGTCGGCGGCGATTTCGACCTCTGCCGCAAGTCGCTGTGAGAACGCGAGATCCTGAGCAGGACTCAGTGCGCGTTGCATGCCGGGACCCCGTGGGAGTACCTGCCGCAATAGTTCCGCGCTAGCTCGGGTCTGTCGCGCTTGCGCCGGTTCGGGACGAGAACTGGCTGGTGTCTGGCAGCTATAGGAGATTCTGATCGCCGAGCCGCCCATGGCCTGGCGGCTACACTGCTCCCGCTCCGTCGTCGACTCCTGCCGCGTCAGGGCTCTGAGAGAGGACGGTGACGGAGCCCTCTCCGGCCCCGAGCCAGGCGGGACAGCTCCAAGAAACACCCGAACTCTGACAGCCACAGCTCCACTTGCGTCCTCCTGACCGCTGGCACAGGAACGAGGTCACCACGCCCCGGGCCCTCTCCGCCGCAGGCCAGACTCGCTGTTCGCCAACCGTGGCCCTAGCCGCAGATCCGTGGCACCGGCCAGCATGCTTGGAGGCACCTGCGCTGATGTTTTGCATGCCTCCGCCAAGCTACCCCGAAGATGAAGTGATTGATACCAGCTGCGGTGAGCGTCTGCTACGCGTATCGTTATGGTCGGCGACGACCCTGGGGGGCGAGATGGAACCCATCAGCAAAGAAGAGCTCGCTGAAAAATACTCAGATGAGGAATTCCAGAGGAAATTATTCCGCCTTACCTCGATGAGCGAACTTCTGGGATCCTGCCTAATAGCGAAAAACTACCGGCCCCCTAGGGACCTCTATGAAGAGATTAGACTTACCGCTTACGGCGACGAGAAGCTACAAATGTTCACACGCAAGAAGATTCCTTATCCGGAATCACGTCTGGGCTGTTTTCTAGAATTTTCATGGACTGACCTATTAGTCGATGTGGATTCTACAAATGACGCCCGACTACAGGAAGCCATTGGCCGCCAGATCAAGGATAGGGTGATCTATTTCCCATTCATATTTGGTCGATACCTTTACGATCGCGCATTTGAGAAGTTGGACCTCAAGGATGGCCTAAGACAGCTTAGCCTTCCTCAAACTCTTGAATTTCTAGATGAAACACCCCAAGGGGTCTTCCAGGTTCACGATATGGTCACGGGACCCTACGGCCTACTCACAAGTCAACAAATGCGTTATTTCGGCCCGGAGCGGCATGCACGGCTGATGCACTGCAGCGATGTCAGCTGCGATGAAGTGCATCACGTTCACTTCTCAACTGCCCCGGAAGCGGGAATTATCAAGCATCGCGAAGAACGGCTGCGTGTACTCAAGCGAGAGAACGAGACCCCAAGCGCTTGGGGGTCGTTCTTGTCAGATATTTTCACTCGGACAATGAAGGTTGCGCGGGACGACGCTGGTGACGGCTTGGTCGCGTTGATTGGCGACGCCTTCACTCGCGAAGAGCTTGGTAAAATCGTTGCGTGGCTGCTAGATAATACGAAAGGGCGATTGCGTAAGACATGCGAGCCCCTTCAACTCCGAGGAGCATCTCCCGATATAGTTTCACCTCTAACGACCGCAGAGCTAATGCAGCTAAGCCTGACAGTCAGCGACAGGGATTTAATTCAAGGGATAGATTCACTTATCCATTCGGGTGAAATACAGATCCCGGCTGGAGAAGTGCGGGAGCCGGTAATCAATCACGCAGCTTTTGGGAAATTCAGAATATCCGCGGAAGCGAGCATCCATGGAATTCGCCTATTTTCGAACGCGATGAACGTTGCTCCTCTGAGGCTGCGAAATCTGATCGAGCGCATGTACAGACTGGAAAACGCGGACGACAGGGAAGAGCTGGAGTGGCAGCTGCGGAGCGAGGGTGCCCCCAGCCTGGAGGCCAGCCTCGACAAGTACCTACAGAATAGATCACCCCGGCGCGTGCTGAGTACGCTTGTGCTTGCCCGGAAGAGTAATGCGATAACCGCGTGCGAAGTTCTCAATCTACCCGATGACGCGGCAGAGCGTGATGAATTCATCTCACTTATCCTATGGAAACTTGGATACCCTTCAGCGCTGAAGGGTGACCCGCATGACGATTTTTGGCGCCTGCACGAAGAGATGGAAAGGATGGTGCGAAGCTCTCCAGGGAGCCCGCTCGGTCCCACCGTTGAAGAATTTCGCGGTACAGCCGCAAATTATTTCGTTGAACTTGAAAACATCCTTGATGACAGCCTTTGCTTCACAGTGTGGGCGCTTACGACTGACCACTTCGCCAGCATGAAACCCTTCGCATATAATGCGGATGAAGAACGGGTTCGGTCGCATAATTGGCTACAAGGGGTCGCGACCCGCTCATCTGAGGATCAGATGGAGTTCAATGAACGTATTAGCCTGTATGCCCTCTGTCGAGGGTTCCAGTGTCTGGCTAGCGAACTCTTGCGAATCGCCTCAGAACGTGAAAGTCACAGACGGCCAATACAAGACGTCCCGGAGTGGGCAGGGCAGCAGGTGCTCCAGCGGTTTCCATTTGCGCATGTGATTCCATATCTTGACCTAACGAACGACGCCAGAACAGCGGTAGCAGACAACCTGCAAGGTATTAGTCGCGTCTTGGTTGCGAACAATGTATCGAGTGCGCGAAATGAGTGGCTACACGGGCGACGCAACGAAGTTCGATTCGACGTGGTGCGGACCAGTCTGCACGCAATTCGATCCGCAGTTCAAATTATTGAGGATGCAGGTTTCTCGCGTATCCCATACGCAATCGAATCCAAATCAATCGACAATTACGGGAGAGAGTCCCTCGCATTGTCGAGTGTGCGCGGATTTAAATTTACCGTATCCTCTCCATCACCCTTCGAGTGGCTGAATATGCCGAATGTTGGAAGGGGTGTGCACGTAATGACGTCTGCAATATTCTCGGAGCCGTCGCACGCCTTGAGGTTCCGCTCCGAGATGCCTTCATCCTATCGCGACATGTGGTCAGACTACCCCAAGAGGAAGCCACGCTCTCAGCGGGCGATTCAGGCGATAGAACGGCTTACTATACCCGAAAGTTAATGAAGTGATGGCGGCGTGGTCAAGCAGTCCCCTTGGCGAGTAGTGACTGTGGGGCTGCACGTCGAGCGTACGTGACAAATTCTGTTGAGCTTTCCGAGCTCCTTCATCTCTCTCCCGCGCAGGGGTACTGAATGGACGGTATCCATCAATCCCTGCTAATTGGACGGAAGCTTCGGGTTCCGCTCCCCTTGCCTTCATGCCCAGACCTGGTGGCGAGGGCAGCTAGGTAGAGGGTGAGTTGGTGCAAGGGAAATGCCTAGCCCGCTAAGGCCAAAGGCTGAAAGCTCGCCGCCTGCCTAGGCTCGTTACGCGCTGCCCCAGCGACTCCAGGACTGCTTCCACTCAGCCACGAAGCGAGTAAGAACCTAGTCGATGCGCTCAGTAGTCCGTTTGCCGTTCTGCAGCAGGCCTACGAAGGCACGTCTTACCACCGGCTCGAGACGCCTTGCTAATACGAGGCCTCGGCGGGGTGCCTCGCCCGGTCCATTCCACGACTAAAATCGCTCAACTGCGCCCAAGGAATGCGATGCATGCCCTGGCCGCACCACTGTCTCCCCCCACGAGCTCGTTGAGTCCCGCGTGACGGTGCTCTAGGCAATGAAGGATCTGGCGTGGGCGAGTGCGCCTCCGATAAGTCCGCAGAGCCTGCGAACGCCTTCCGCGGACGGCAGTTCGCTCAGCCAGGGATCGACAGACTGCCACCCCTGATCAGTCAGCGGGGGCATCGGAGCTCCGGCTGCGATGTTGTGGGGCAGCTTGGGCAGCCGCACCAGTAGGCGATCGGTTCCTAGCGCGACTGCGGCGGCGATGCCCTCGTGAGCCAGGACCGGAACCCCGTAGGCGGTGTGCAAGGGGTGCCGCGGGGCCAGATCGGCCAGGCGGTCGCAGAGGTCGGGGTGCGTGTGCAGCTGCCACTTGCCGAGCGCGTGATCGCCAGGGCCATCCGGCGGGACAGCCTGCGCCCGCAGGAAGTCCAGCAACGCCTCGTTAGGTGAGAGCTCCGGGAGCACAGGCTGCGGCGGCTTGGCTGGCATGAGGACCACGCTACGCGCCCCCATAGTCGACAACCGGCCCGCTCGCTTGGTGTGGTTCTCAACAACTGGCCAATCGACGACAAGTCGGCATGCGGATTCCGGCAGCGCTCTCGGCGCCTCTGGGCTTCCTCCGCCGCCCCACCCACAGGTTGGAGGTCTCCAGCGGAACCTTGTATCGACGTCTTCACTGGTGGTGATGCCAGAGCGCAGACAGCGGAAGGAGGGTCAGCCGGTCACCGAAGGGCAGGGCCTGGGGGCCCGTATGGAGTAGGTAGCCGTGGACGAAATCATCGCCCAGGTTGTCGCGCAGCGCGGCAAGGCCCCGGAAGTCGCCCATGTTGGCCGAGTCGGCTGCCTTGCATTCCACGGCGACTACGCGGCCGTCGCCGGCTTGCAGGGACGATGTCGACCTCCAGGCCGCTGCGGTCGCGCCAGAGGTGGATGCGGGCATCGGTTTCGCTCCAGACGCGCTGCTTCGCCAGTTCATTGACCACGAATGTTTCCAAGAGCGCACCGCGGCAGGGGGCGACGGGACGGGCCAGGGCGGCGGCGTTGAGGGAGAGGAGGTGAGCGGCAACGCCGGTATCCGTGAGATGGACGTTGGGGTGCTTGACGACCTTGGCGGTGACGTTCCTGGACCGGGCGGGGACGCGGTGGATGAGGAAGGCGGTGCGCAGCAGGTCCAGATAACGGCGCACCGTCTTGGCGCTAAAGCCGGTCTTGTTGGACACGGCGGTGATGTTGAGTTCCTGCGCGATGGTCGAGGCCAGATAGCGCAGCATCGACTCCGCGGCGCTGTCTTCCCTGATGCGCGCGACTTCCCGCAGGTCGCGTTCGATGACGTTGGTGAGGTAGCCGTCGTACCAGCTGCTCCGGACCCGCGGGCTCTGGATCGCGAGCGGTTCCGGGTAACCCCCGGCGCAGATGCGTTCGAAGTAGTCCTTGCGGGTCTGAGGGGACGGCGGCAGGTCTCGTAGCTGCTCGGGGTTGGCGAAGGCGAGGTCGATGAAGTGCTCGGTCACGCCTGCAAGCTCACCTTGCGAAAATGGCCACACCTCAAGCACTCCGGCCCGTCCGGCAAGGGACTCGGTGATGCCGGGGACGGAAAGGAAGCGCAGCGAGCCGGCCATCACGAACTGGCCGCGCTCCTCATCGCCGTCCACTCGCACCTTGGCCGAAGATGGACTTCCCGTATCGTCGACCTCTAAGGTCCCGGAGCGTCCCAGGCTAAGTTCTCAATTCGTCCCATCGGGCGATCACCCTGGACTCGCGTTGACGTGCCAGCCTGCGACGACCAAACGCAAACGGTGCTGACCGAAAGTCGGCCAGCACCGTCATGATCTTTTGAGTGTCCGAGGAGTGACACGCACCATACGCACATGCCGATGCTGCAGGGGGTACTGGAACTGGGGCACTGACGCTGCGTTAGCGTTGATCTTCGCGAAGCGGGGCGAACCGCTCGCACATGGGCAGATGGAGCCCGGCCTCGGCCACGCCATCGTCATCGGCGTCCGCGGGGCCGGTGGCGGCGTGCCAGCGTCGCTCGTCGACGGCGGTCTGCTGTGCCGCGTCGGCATCCGAGCCGATGCGTTTGATCGCATAGTCCATCAGCCGGCGCCCGCCGGGAAAGGCGCGGCTACCTACGTGGACCTGCCGGGTGAACAGGTCCGCCGCGACCGCGGTGGCCAGCATCGTGTCCTGGCCGTCGAGAACGGCGGTGAGGCGACGGTGCAGGTTCAGCAGCTGCTGGGCGATCATAGACAGGTCGGGGCTGCTGGGGTGCCAGTCCGAGTCGACCTGGTCCAGGTCGCGTACGCGCTCAAGCTCGTGGATGAGGTCCTGCGGTTGCCACCGGGCGCGATTACGGTCGAGCCAGCCGAGCGGCGAGTCGCCCTCGAGCGGGCGCCGGGCAGTCGGCACCCCTGCCTCCGCCGTCTCTGCGCCGGGATCTGCTTCCGTCACCGACTCGGCACCGACGGGTGGAGCAGCGGCGGGTGCGGACGTGGCCAGGAGTACTGCCAGCTCGCCGATGCTGGTCTCGTACGGGTGCACGTCGAGGACGCTGTAGAACAGCACCCTGGCCAGCGCACAGAGTTCACGTTGACCGCCGTCACCAAGCACGCGCACCACTGGCACGGCCAATCCGCCCGTCTCGCTCGTCGCCGAGCTGCGCATCGTTCTACTCCGCCTCGAAGTTAAGTTAGCCTTACCTTCCTTTGGTGGAAGCGTGCTGAGGAGCGGGTGGGTGGAGGCGGACATATCCGGGCGTGACGTGCTGCGTCGCGCCGTCGCCGGGCAGCGTGGCGGGGTGGTCGCCGGAGCGCTGTTGAGTGCCGGGCATCAGGTGGGCGAGGTTCTGGTGCCGGTGCTGATCGGGCTGATCGTCGACCGGGCGGTGGCGCGGCCCGATGCCGGGGCGCTGGCCGGGTGGCTCGTGGTGCTCGCCGTCGTCTACGTCATGCTGTCGTACGGCTTCCGTATCGGCGCCCGGTTTGCTGAGCGCGCCGCCGAAGAGGCCGGCCATCACCTGCGGCTGGACCTGGTGCGCCGGGTGCTGGCCCCGCACGGCGGCGCCGAGGCCGGCCGGCCGCCGGGGGCGCTGGTGAACGTGGCCACCGAGGACGCCCGCCGGGTGGGCGCCTTCAACATGGCCCTGCCCCTCGGATTCGCCGCCGTCGTGGGCGTGGTGGCCGGCGCGGTGATGCTGCTGCGGGCCTCCGTGCCGCTGGGGCTGCTGATCCTGCTGGGTGCCCCGGCGCTGATGGCGCTCGGTCACTTTCTGGCGCGGCCGTTGGAGCGGCGCAGCGCCGCCGAGCAGGAGCGGGCGGCGCACGCCTCCGGGGTGGCCGCCGACCTGGTCGCCGGCGTCCGGGTGCTGAAGGGGCTGCGGGCCGAGCGCGCCGCCGTGGCGCGCTATCGCGCGACCAGTGGGGCGTCGCGTGCGGCCAGCGTCCGGGCGGCTGGTGCGCAGGCGTTCCAGACCGGGCTGATGCTCACGCTGACCGGGCTGTTCATCGCCCTGGTGGCGCTGGTGGGCGGGCGGCTGGTCCTCAGTGACTCGATCGGGCTCGGGGCCCTGGTTTCCGCGGTCGGACTTGCCCTGTTCCTGCCGGGGCCGGTCGGCATGCTGGCCTGGGTCGGGGCGGAGTTCGCCAGGGCCCGGGCCTCTGCCGTACGGGTCGCCGATGTCCTGGCCGCGCCGGGCGAGATCACCGGCGGCAGCGGGGAGCCCGCCCGGCCGGCCGCGGGCGAGCTGCGGGTGCGCGGGCTCGGGCATGGCGGCCTCAGCGGCGTCGACCTCACCGTGCGGCCCGGGGAGCATGTCGGTGTCGTCGTCACCGACCCCGGCCACGCGGCCGCCCTGCTGCACTGCCTGGCCCGCCGCTGCGACCCGGCCGAGGGACGTATCGAACTCGACGGGCTGCCCGTAACCGAACTGGCACCCGCGGCCCTGCGATCGACGCTGCTGGTGGCCGAGCACGACGCGCAACTCTTCGACGGGACGCTGCGGGAGAACGTCACCGCCGCCGCACCAGCGGGCGCCGACCCCTCCCCCGCCATGGCCGCGGCCGCCGCCGACGAGGTCGCCTCGGCGCTGCCGGCGGGCGCGTACGGCCGGATCGGCGAGCGCGGCAGCGCGCTGTCCGGCGGCCAGCGCCAGCGGGTCGCACTGGCCCGCGCCCTGGCCGCGGAGCGCAGCGTGCTCGTGGTGCACGATCCGACCACCGCCGTGGACGCGGCCACCGAGGCCCGGATCGCCGCCGGCATCCGCCGGGTCCGGGCCGGGCGGACCACGGTGCTGGTCACCAGCAGTCCCGCGCTGCTGGCCGCCACCGATCGTGTCGTGTTCATCGACGGTGGCACCGTCGCCGCCGAGGCCGTGCACGAGGACCTGGTACGCGATCACACCAACTACCGCGCGGCGGTGCTCACATGACCGCCGTCTCCCAGAAGCCGGAGCCGTACGACACGGCCGCCGCCGTCCCGGAGGAAGGCGGCTACGAGCTCCTGCCCGTAGCCTCCCCCGCCCGCACCCGCGCCGCGCTGCGCGAACTCGTCCGGCCGGAGCGGGCGCGTGCCGTGCTCGGCCTCGGCGTGCTGGTCGCCGCGACCGCCGTCGGGCTGCTGGTGCAGCCGCTGCTCGGCCGCGTCGTCGACATCGTGGCGGACGGCAGGCCCGCCGACGACCTGACCCTGCCGGTCGTCCTGATCGCCGTCGTCGCCGTGGCGCAGGGCGTGACCACGACCATCGGACTCGGCCAGGTCGCCCGGCTCGGCGAGAGCGTGCTGGCCCGGCTGCGCGAGGACTTCGTGGCGCACGCGCTGCAGCTGCCCGCCGACCGCCTGGAACGTGCGGGGGCCGGGGACCTCACCGCCCGGGTCACCGGAGACGTCGCCCGGGTCGCCGAGGCGGTGCGCTCGGCGCTGCCCGAAATGGCCCGCTCCGTGCTCACCATCGTCCTGACCCTCGGGGCGCTGGCGCTGCTGGACGTCCGATTCCTGCTGGCCGCACTGCTCGCCGTCCCCGTGCAACTGCTCACCGCGCGCTGGTACGTACGCCGGGCGCTGCCGCTGTACGCCGAGCAGCGGGTCGCCAACGGCGCGCAGCAGCAACAGCTGCTGGAGACCATCGGCGGCGCCGCCACGGTGCGCGGACACCGGCTGGAGCGAGAGCACACCGAGCGCAGCGACCGCGGCTCGCGCGCCGCCGTCGAGGTCACCATGCGCGGCGTCAAGCTGGTGCTGGGCTTCTACGGGCGGCTGCACATCGCCGAGTATCTCGGCCTGGCCGCGGTGCTGTTCGCCGGCTATCTGCTGGTCCGCGACGGCTCCGCGTCCGTGGGTACGGCGACGGCGGCCGCGCTGTACTTCCACAGCCTGTTCGGGCCGGTCAACCAGGCGCTGGTGCTGCTGGACGACGCGCAGTCGGCGACGGCCGGTCTGGCGCGGCTGGTCGGGGTGACCGATCTGCGTACGCAGGAGCCGGCGGCCGCGGGCGTCCGTACGGAAGACGAGGCGGCCGAGCCCGCGGTGGAGGTACGCGCCGTCAGCCACACCTACGGAGCCGGCCGCCCGGTCCTGCGCGACGTCTCCCTCACCCTCCGCCGGGGTGAACACGTGGCGCTGGTGGGCGCGAGCGGGGCCGGGAAGTCGACGCTGGCCCGCATCGTCGCCAACGTGCAGCAGCCGACCGAGGGGACGGTACGGATCGCCGCCGACGGCGCGGACGTGCCCGTCGCACTGGTCACCCAGGAGGTCCACGTCTTCAGCGGGACCCTCGCCGACGACCTGCGCCTGGCCCGTCCGGATGCCACCGACGCCCAACTGCGCGCCGCTCTCGCCACCGTGCACGCGCTGGACTGGGCCGAGGCGCTGCCCGACGGCCTGGCCACCGAGGTCGGCGAGGGCGGCCACCGGCTGGATCCGTCCCGCGCCCAGCAACTCGCCCTCGCCCGGCTGGTGCTGGCCGACCCCGCCGTCGCCGTGCTGGACGAGGCGACCGCGGAGGCGGGCAGCGCGGGCGCCCGGGTGCTGGAGCGCGCCGCCGAGGCTGCTCTGTCGGGCCGTACCGCCCTGGTCGTCGCCCACCGGCTCACCCAGGCCGTCGCCGCCGACCGGATCGTGGTGCTCGAGGCGGGCCAGGTCGTGGAGACCGGCTCGCACGAGCAACTTCGGGATGCCGGCGGCCCGTACGCCGCGCTGTGGCGGGCGTGGTCCGGCAGCCGCACCGCCCCGCACCCCTGAACGCTGACCCCTTCTCTCCGACAGCCCCTGAACCCCAGAGGACAACGCCATGTACCGCCGTCTCCAGCGCCATCGGCTCGCCGCCGTAGCCGCCTCCGCCCTGCTCATGGTCTCCGCCGCCGCGTGCGGCTCCGACGGCGACTCCGGCGACTCAGCCGGGCCCGCCTCCGACAGCAAGGCGGACAAGGGGGCATTCCCGGTCTCCCTCGGCCACAAGTACGGCTCTACCACCGTCAAGTCCGAGCCCAAGCGCATCGTGACCGTCGGCCTGACCGACCAGGACTCCGTGCTCGCGCTCGGGAAGGTGCCGGTCGGCACCACCGAGTTCGTCGGCGAGTACAAGGGCGCCATCGGCCCCTGGGCGGAGAAGGCACTCGGCTCCAAGCCGCGGCCCAAGGTGCTGCATGACGACGGCACCGGCCCCCAGGTCGAGAAGATCGCGGCGCTGCGCCCCGACCTGATCCTCGCCACGTACTCCGGACTCACCAAGGACCAGTACCGCACCCTCTCCAAGATCGCCCCGGTCGTCGCCCAGCCCAAGGACGGCCCGGACTGGTCCATCACCTGGCAGCACCAGACCGAGCAGATCGGCAAGGCGCTCGGGCAGCCGGACAAGGCGCGGAAGCTGGTCGCCGGCACCGAGAAGCACATCGCCGGCGCCGCCGCGAAGCACTCCGAGTTCAAGGGCGCGAGCGCGGTGATGGCCACCCCGTACGAGGGCAAGTACATCTACGGCCCGCAGGACAACCGCACCCGGCTGCTCGCCGATCTGGGCTTCACCCAGCCCGCCGACCTCGGCAAGGTGGTCGGCGACGAGTTCGGCGCCAACCTCAGCAAGGAGCGCACCGACCTGCTGGACACCGACGCCCTGGTCTGGCTCGTCGACGACCCGGCCAAGGACGCCGCCAAGCTGCACAATGACCCGCTCTACGGCGACCTCGACGTGGTCAAGCAGGGCCGCGAGGTGCTGATCGAGGAGGGCAGCGACTTCGGCAGCGCCATCTCCTTCGTCAGCCCGTTGAGCCTGCCGTACGTGGTCGACCGGATGACGCCGCTGCTGTCCGCGGCCGTCGACGGCAAGCCGGCCACGACGGTCCCGGCGCCCAAGCCGTGATGACGTCAGGACCCGAAACCGCCGCCGAGCAGGGCGCCACCAGCCGGCGCCCCACGCACCCCACACGCCCCGCGCGCCCCACGGTGCTCGTGGCCGCCACCGTGGCCGCGCTGGCGGCGCTGTGCCTGCTCTCGCTCGCCCTGGGCGCGCTGGACATCCCACCGTCCCAGGTCTTCCGCGCGCTGACCGGCGGCACGGTCGACAAGCGCATCGACGACGTCATCTGGACGGTACGGATCCCGCGGACCGGGCTCGGCCTGGCGGCCGGTGCCGCGCTCGGCCTGGCCGGCGTGCTGATGCAGGCGCTGACCCGCAACCCGCTGGCCGACCCCGGCATCCTGGGGGTCACCGCGGGGGCGTCCTTCGCCATCGTCCTCGCCGCCGGGGTGGCGGGCATCGGCTCGCTGCTCGGCTACATCTGGTTCGCCTTCGCCGGGGCGATGGCCGCCGGGATCACGGTCTACCTGCTCGGCAACATGGGCCGCTCGGGCGTCACTCCGGTGAAGCTGGCCCTGTCCGGCGTGACGGTGACCGCCGTGCTGTCCTCGCTCACCAGCGCCGTGGTGCTGACCGACCCGGACGCGCTGAACCGCTACCGCTTCTGGTCGGCCGGCTCGCTGGCCGACCAGGACGCGGCCACCGTCTGGCGCATCCTGCCGTTCCTGGCGGCCGGCGCCCTGCTCGCGCTGGCGAGCGCGCCCGCGCTGAACAGCCTCGCGCTGGGCGACGACGTCGCCGCCTCGCTGGGCCGGCGGCTCGGTCTCGTACGGCTGCAGGGCGTCGTCGCCGTCACCCTGCTCACCGGCGCCGCCGTGGCCGCCATCGGCCCGGTGGTCTTCATCGGCCTGGTCGTCCCGCACGTCGCCCGCGTCCTGGCCCAATGGGCGGGCCTCGGCCCCGATCACCGGTGGCTGCTGCCGCTGTCGGCGGCCGCGGCCGCCGCGCTGCTGCTCGCCGCCGACATCCTCGGCCGGCTCATCGCCCGCCCCAGCGAGGTGCAGGCCGGGATCATCGTGGCCTTCGTCGGCGCCCCCTTCTTCATCGCCCTGGTCCGCCGGCAGCGGCTCGCGGAGGTGTGACGGTGTCCGCCGAAGTCCGTACCGAAGCCGCAAGCACCGCGAACGCCGCCACGTACCGCGGCGCGCGGCCCTTCCGGCTGGCCGTCCCGCCCGTCTCCGGGTTCGTGCGCCCGCGGCAACTGGCCGTGTGCGCCGTCCTCGCCGCCGCCGTCTTCGCCGCCCTGTGCTGGGCGGTGTCGGTGGGCGAGTACGGCATCCCGTTGCCCGACGTCGCCCGCGCGCTGACCGGTTCCGGAGACCCGGGCACCGTCCTGGTGGTACGCGAACTGCGGCTGCCCCGCGCCATGGTGGGGCTGCTGGCGGGCCTGGCCTTCGGCGTGTCCGGGGCCCTGTTCCAGACGATGACCCGCAACCCGCTCGCCAGCCCCGACATGATCGGCCTCACCCAGGGTGCCGGCACCGCGGTGGTCGCCGGCATCGTCCTGGGCTGGGACTTCGGCCTCAACACCCAGGCGCTCGGCCTGCTCGGCGCTCTCGCCAGCGCACTGCTCGTCTACGGGCTGGCCTGGCGACGGGGCACCACCGGCTACCGCATCATCCTCGTCGGCATCGGCATCTCCTGGCTGTGCCTGAGCACCACCGACTACCTCCTCGCCCGCGGCGGCCAGCTGCAGGCCCAAGCCGCGCTCGGCTGGCTCGTCGGCAACCTCAACGGCCGCGACTGGCAGCAAGGCGCGCCGCTCGCCTTCGCCCTCATCGTGCTGCTGCCGACCGCGCTGCTGGTGGGCCGCCTGCTGCGCACCCTCCAGCTCGGCGACGACGTCGCCAAAGGGCTGGGCACCCGGGTCCAGCTCGTACGCCTGACGGTGCTGCTCACCGGCGTCGGCCTGGTCGCCTTCGCGACGGCAGCCGCGGGCCCGGTGGCCTTTGTGGCGCTCGCGGCACCGCAGATCGCCCAGCGGCTGTGCGGCACGGCCTGGCCACCGCCACTGGCCGCCGGCCTGACCGGCGCCCTCATCGTCCTCGCGTCCGACGTCGCGGCACGCGAGGTGATCCCCGGCACCGAACTGCCCGTAGGGATCGTCACCGGGGTGCTCGGCGCTCCGGTGCTGCTCTGGCTGCTCATCCGCGTCAACCGCGCGGGCTCAGGAGGCTGACCGATGACACCCCCGGCGACCGCCGCCGAACCCGCCCTGCGCGCAGAGGCCCTGCACCTCGCTTACGACGATCGTGCCGTCGTAAGCGGCCTCGACCTGGACGTCCCGCGCGGCCGGATCACCGCCATCGTCGGCGCCAACGCCTGCGGCAAGTCGACACTGCTGCGCGCCCTGGCCCGCCTGCTGGCGCCGAAGTCGGGCGCGGTACGCCTCGACGGCCGCGCCCTGCACACCATCCCCACCCGCGAACTCGCCCAGCGCCTCGGCATCCTGCCGCAGTCCCCCATCGCCCCCGACGGCCTGACCGTCCTCGACCTCGTCAACCGCGGCCGCTCCCCGCACCAGACCTGGTGGCGACAGTGGACCAAGGCGGACGAACAGGCCGTACACGACGCCCTCGCCGCCACCGGCACCACCGACCTCGCACACCGCACCGTCGACGAACTCTCCGGCGGCCAGCGCCAGCGCGCCTGGATCGCCATGGCCGTCGCCCAGGGCACCGAGATCCTGCTCCTCGACGAACCCACCACCTACCTCGACCTGGCCCACCAGATCGACGTCCTGGACCTGGTCACCGACCTCAACCGGCACGAGAACCGCACCATCGTCATGGTCCTGCACGACCTCAACCAGGCCTGCCGGTACGCCGACCACGTCATAGCGATGAAGTCCGGCGGTGTCGTGGCCGAGGGCGCACCGGCCGACGTCATCACCGAGCCCACCGTGGCGGACGTCTTCGGCCTCCGCTGCCAGGTGACGACCGACCCGGTCAGCGCCACCCCGCTGGTCATCCCGGTCGGCCGGCACCACCTCCCTGCCGAAAGCGGGGCGAGTCCAGGGACATCGGCCCATGCGTGAACGGACGTACAGAGATCATGCGCCTCGACTGCGGCATCGGCGGTGTCCTCTCAATCACGCGTCTCGCCCTACATCGTCAGCCCCTCGCCTGGACTCGATGGAGCTCCGAGCAGGACTTCCGCCGAGGGCGACTGGGAGAGCCGCAGTGGGCCGACTACCTCGACCGTGCGGCAGGGGAGCGAGAGTGTCAGGTTTCACCTCCCGCCTTGCCCCGCCGCCTCCACTCCACCGGCACCGTCGCCGACAGCCTCAGCTACCCGTTCAAATCCCGCCGTCCCGACACGGTGCGAACGGGCTTCAAGCCCAGGTCAAGGCCTTGATTTCACTTCGGTGAGATCCAGGCCCTTTGATCATTTCCGGGGCCGTCGTCTAACAATTTCCCACGATTGAGTTGAGGAACTCGGCGACTTCGGCGGTCCCTTGCGGTTTGCGCGGCCATCCGTCGACGAGGTGCCCCGGGGCGGGTGTACGGCCCGGTGGTCCGGGCATGCCCGAGCGCGCAATCTAGCAACGGCCGAAACGCTCGGAGCAATCTTTGTTCGGTGCGGATGAAGCCTCCGCGGCCGCACCGGCATCCCCGTACCGTCCGATGCCAATCCGCAGGATCCGCTCTGGCCGGCGGACAGGTGCTAAAGGAGGCGGTATGGCGGGCGTCGTCGGAGCCCTGCTCCACCGGTATCTCGGATCCGGCCGCGCGGTCGGAACGGCGGTGGTCATTGCCGCGCTGCTGGCGACGCTGGCGGCGCTGCTGTTCCCCGTGCAGGCATTCGACGGCGCCCGCTCCATCGCGGCGGCCCGGGAGGGCTGGAAGGACGACGGGCTGGGGACGCGGAGCACTCAGTACGGCCCGCTCAGCGCGCTGGACCGCGACTTCGTGCGCAAAGTGCGGCTCGCCGGACTGTGGGAGTTGCCCGCCGGGCGCCAGGCGCAGGAGCGCAGCGAGCGCGAGCAGGTCCGGATGGCCGGCGACCACCTCGTCGACGGCCACACCGAGCTGGACCGGCGCGCCGTAAAGGCGGGCCGGGCGCTGAAGATCGAACTGCCCAATCAGCCCAACGCGCAGCAGCAGGAATGGCTTACGCAGATGGCGCGGGCCAAGGGCGACGACTACGACCGCACCTTCGCCAACCTGCTGCGCCGGGCGCACGGCAAGGTCTTCGGCCTGATCGGGATCGTCCGGGACCGGACGCGCAACTCGATGGTGCGCTCACTTGCCACCCGGGCCAACACCGTCGTGCTGGATCACATCACCGTCCTCGAGAACACCGGCCTCGTCGACTTCGAGGCTCTGGAGAGGGAGTGACATGGCTCATGAGAATCAACAGACACAGTCACGCGCGCTCGACACGCCCCCTGATCACCCTGGTGGCAGCGTTGGCGCTCGCCGGGAGCGGGGTCGTGGTGGTTAACACCGTGGCCGGCGCCAACGAGGATCCGGCGGCGGCGCAGACCGGGCCGCAACAGCCGGGAGCCGATACCAGGACCATCGACTGTCCGGACATCGGGCTGGCGATGGGGAAGGTGCCCGAGGGGGCGCGGACGGATGTGGCCAAGGGGCTGACCGCGATGGACGCGCAGGTGGCAGGCGCGTACGAGATGCTCGGCACCGGGCAGTTACAGGATCAGGCGATCCTCAAGGACCTTGCCGAACAGCGCGGGCGGAGCATCGGCGCGATTTCGGACGCCGTCGAGAAGGGGGGTGCCGCGCCGCCCGAAGGACTCGAGTCCATGAACAGCTGCCGCATGCAGCCGATCGGCGACGCCGGCGGCGGGGCGGAAGACAGAGGAGACGGCGAACAGCAAGGCGGCGACCAGGGTCAGCAGCGTGGCGGCCCCGTGGCCGAGGACTTCGTCGACATCACCAAGGTCCGGCCGAACGTATCGGACCCGGGGCAGCAGGAGGGCGGCTCCACCGGCTCGTTCACTGTCGACTGCGGCCGCAATGAGGAAGGCCACTTCAACTCGGACAACGTGATCGCCGCCCCCGGCATCGGCAACGGTGCCCATCACGTCCACGACTACGTGGGCAACCTGGCCACCGACGCGTTCACCTCCGACCAGGACCTGGCGCAGGCCGACACGACGTGCGAGCGCGACGACCGCTCGACCCACTACTGGCCGGTGCTGCGCGCGGTTGACGGCGTCACCGAGGGCCAGCCGAACCACGGCGGCCCGGGCGGCGGCGCGGACGGCAACGTCGGCACGGTGCTGAAGCCGGCCGGTGTCACCCTGTCCTTCAGCGGCAGCCAGGCCGGCGACGTGACGGCGATGCCGCAGTTCCTGCGCATCATCACCGGCGACGCCAAGGCGTTCACCAACGGCACGGCGAACGCGAACGCCTCGTGGACCTGCGAGGGCTTCGAGGACAAGGTGCGGCTGGAGGACAAGTACCCGCTGTGCCCGGAGGGCTCGAACGTGATCCGCAGCCTGGAGTTCCAGAGCTGCTGGGACGGGGCGAACACCGACAGCGGCAACCACCGCGACCACGTCGCCTTCGCCCGCGAGGACGGCTCCTGCCCCGAGGGCTTCACCGCGATCCCGCAGCTGACCCAGCAGATCTCCTACGACGTGCCACGCGGCGGGAACGTACCGGAGGAGACACCGTTCGCGGTGGACAGCTTCCCTGAGCAGCTGCACAAGCCGGTGACCGACCACGGCGACTTCATCAACGTCATGCCGGAGGAGCTGATGGCTGAGGCTGTGGAGTGCATCAACAGCGGGAGAGACTGCGGGTGATACGGGAGCACGGCGGCGGCCCCGGAGCTCAGAGCTCCGGGGCCGCCGCCGTGTGAGATCACATCACAGGCCGTTGACGCGTGCCTGCCGGACCGGGTCGAAGGAGCGCAGCGCGTCCCCGGTGGCGCGCGCCCCGCGGCCGAGGACCAACCGGTGGTGGCGCATCCTCGCCAGCAGCCGCCGCCCGCGCAGGGTCATCTCCAGCTCAAAGCGGCTGCGCGGGTCGCGCAGCGCCGGGCCGAAGAGCTTCTCGACCTGGCGCATGCGGTAGCGCACCGTCTGCGGGTGCACCTCAAGGATCTTCGCGGCCTCGGGGACGCCGCCGCCCTCGAGCCAGGCAAGGAGGGTGCGCTCGAAGCGCGCGCTCTGGCGCGGGGTGAGCTCGTCGAGGGGCTGCAGCCACCGCGCTGCCAGGGCGCGGGTGAGCGACTCGTCCTGCAGCATCAGCAGCTCCGACAGGTACTCATCGACGACCAGGACCCGCTCTTCGCCCGCGCCGTCGCCCGGGCCGAGCTCCAGCAGCCGGGACGCCCAGCGCACCGACGACGCGGTGACGCCCAGCGGTACGACATGCCCGATCGCCGCAGCGCGGCCACGCAGCACCCCTTGGACCACGTCCCGGATCTCGTCGTACGGACCGGGGTCAGGGACAAGCAGGCACACGTCGCCCTGCACCGGCCCGGCCAGCGCGTTGCCGAGGGCGGTGGCCAGCTGGGGGATCTCGCCGGGCCAGGAGAGGACCACGGCCCGTACGGTGTCGGGCAGCGGCCAGCGCGCCGCTTGGGACAGCTCGGCCAGGCACCGGGAGGAAGCCGCGGCCTCCTGCTGGCCGATGAGCACGCCGCACAGCCGCCGGCGGGCCCGGTCGATACGGACCGCATCGCCGAGCGGCGGCTCCGCTTCCACCTCGTCCGCCTCATCCAGCCCGTCCACCTCGGCGGCAGCACCCGCCGGCCGACGGGGTAAGCAACCGACCGCGGTAAGCAAGGCCTGTTCCACGGCCCTCGGTATGTCGTCCTCTTCGTTATCCGGAAATGCAGCTGCAAATCGGGGAATTGCGCTCCGCAGCTCGTCGACCACCTGGCGGGCGACGGCTGAGACTTCCTTGCGTGCCACGCGAGGGCGCCCTTTGCGTGGGAGCGATCGCACGAGATCGACTAAGTCGCTCATCTTGTACCTCGTTCCTGCCGGGTCGGGCCGGGCCCGGTGCGGGGTGGTCAGGCCCGTGAGGGTCCCCCCGGATCCCTGGTTGGTCATCATCGACAGCCGGACTACGGAGCCGCGACGCCACCACAAGAATTTGTCACAGCGCGATAACTTCTGGGTCCGTTCCGCCGGGCTCGGCGATGCTGTGCATCCCGGCTGGAACCATCCGGTCGCGGAGAGTGAAGAAATCTGCACAGCTCGCCACCGAATCGCCATGCTTTGGCAAATCAACGATTCGTTGCACGTTTGGGAGCCTGATGTCCCTACTGACGAACCGGACTTCCCGACCGCAGCAGACCACCGCCGCCCGTTCGGCCCGCTCGCACCGCAGACGACCGCGCACCGGCCCACCGCCGGACCGGGACCGTCCGCCGCGTACGGGCGCGGTGTGGACGGCATTCGGTCTCGCCGCCACGATGGCCGTGCTCTTCGCCGTCAGCGGCGGGTCGTTCTCGCGGACCGCCGCATTCCTCGACTTCGGCGCCGGGGTGCTCGCGCTCGTCGCCCTCACCGGCGCAACGCTGTGGGGCCTGGTCGCCGCCGAGCGGAAGCTCCTGATCCCCGACCACCGCCTGGTGGCGCAGGCCGTGCACCGCGGGCTCGCGGTGTCCGGGCTCGGCTTCCTGGCGCTGCACGTGGGCGTGAAGATCGCGGCCGGTTCTGTGACCACGGCCCAGGCGCTGCTTCCGTTCGAGACCCTGCGCCGCGCCCCGCTGATCGCGCTGGGCACCGTCGCCGGCTATCTCTTCCTCGCCGTGGCGGTGACCGGCGCCGTGCGCGGCGCCTTCGCGCGCAAGGGCGGCTCGCGCGGGTGGCGCGGGCTGCACATGGGTGCGTACGTGGCCTGGGGGCTGGCGCTCGTGCACGGCCTGAAGGCCGGCCGGCCCGCGGCCGGCTGGGTGTCGGCGATGTACGGGCTGGCGCTGGCCGGTGCCGTGGTGGCGCTGGCCTGGCGGCTGGCGCCGAGCCGCAACCCACCGCGCGCCCCCGGCTCCGGCTCCGGCGGGCCGGCCAAGCGGAGGGCCACGCGATGACCTCCATCGTGCCCCGGCCCGTCTCCGCCGCCCCCGCCGCACCCCCGGTGCTCAGCTACGGGCCGCCGCGGCTGCTGGCCGGGCTCACGCCCGGCAGCTTCCCGGGCGGCGGGCGGCTCGACCGGGTCGGGCACCTGACGGTGCACGGCACCCTGCCGCGGCTGGACGCCTGGGAGCTGGTCGATCTCGCGGAGAACACCGCGCTCCACGGCCGCGGCGGCGCGCACTTCCCCGTCGCGTACAAGCTCCGCGCCGTCATCGAGGCCGCCGCCCGGGGCGGCCGGGCCCGTACCGCCGTGGTGGTCAACGGCACCGAGGGCGAGCCGAGTTGCCTGAAGGACACCGCGCTGCTGCTGCGCGCGCCGCACCTCGTCCTCGACGGCGCCGAACTGGCTGTCGACGCGCTGGGCGCCGAGCGCCTGTGCGTGGGCGTAACGCGCAAGGATGTGGCGGCCTCGGTGCGCGCCGCCGTCGCCGAGCGCGGCCCTCGGCGGCCTGTGGCCGAGGTCAGGCAGCTGCCCGAGCGGTTCGTCACCGGCGAGTCCAGCGCCCTGGTCAGCGGCCTCGGCCAGGGTCCTGCACTGCCGACCGGCAGCAGGATACGTACCAGCGACAGCGGTCTTGACGGCCTGCCGACCCTGCTGTCCAACGCCGAGACGTTCGCCCAGCTCGCCGTCGCCGGCAGGCTCGGCGCCCTGGGCTTCCGCGACGTGGGCCTGCCGGACGAGCCGGGCACGGTCCTGCTGACCGTCGCCGGGTCGCACGTACTGGAGGTGCCGACCGGCGTGCCGCTGCCGTACGTGCTGGGCCTGTGCGGCAGCCACCCGGGCCAGGGGGTGCTCGTCGGCGGCTACCACGGCCGCTGGCTGGACCCGCGCTCGGCGTGGCAGGCCCGCATCGCGGATGCCTCGCTCGAAGGGCTCGGCTCCCGGCTCGGCGCGGGCGCGGTGCTGCCGCTGCCGGTCGAGACCTGCCCGGTCGGCGAGACGCTTCAGGTGGTGCGGTGGCTGGCGGCCGAGTCAGCGGGCCAGTGCGGGCCCTGCGTCATCGGCCTGCCCGCGCTCGCCGACGAACTCGAGCGCGCCGCCGCAGGGCCGCGCGGGCAGCCGGGGGCGGGCGCGGCCGCGCTGCGGGGCCTGCGGGCCCGGACCGAGGCCGTGAAGAAGCGCGGTGCCTGCAGCCACCCCGACGGCACGGCCGGCTTCGTCGAGTCCGCGCTGGACGTCTTCGCCACCGACTTCCGCCGGCATGCGGAAGGCGACGGCTGCGGCCGCCCGGTGCTCGGCGCGCTGCCGGTGCCCGTGCAGGAGTCAAGAGCACCGGGGTCAAGAGCGCTGGGGCCAGGAGCGCCCGGCGACGACCGCCGCACGGACCTGCGGCTGGTCGTTGACTGGGTGCGCTGCCAGGGCCATGGGCTGTGCGCCGGAGCCGCGCCCGACCTGGTCGAGCTCTCCGGCGACGGCTACCCGACGCGGGCCGACTACGGCGTACCACAGCGGCTCGGCCGGCAGGCCACGCGGGCGGTGCGCCGCTGTCCGGCGCTGGCGCTGCGCGTGGAGAAGTGAGTACGGCGCTGAGCCCGGCGCCGTTCACTGCCCCGAAGGCTTTGACGGAGAAAAACAACTTTTCTCGCACCAGGCGCGACAGTCGCAAGACTCCCGTTCAGGCACTCTCGAAGGGAGCAGCGATGAGGAACCACCGAAGTGTGAAGCTCGCCGGCGCGGCCCTCCTGGCAGCCCTGCTGACAGCGGCGTGCGGCGACACCTCCGGACCCGCCGGCACCAGTTCGGTGGCCGACTCCGAGTACGGCGCCAAGGAGTCGGCCGGCACGGACAGCAAAGACTCCGGCGGTTACGACGCGGGAGACTATGGCTCCGGCGGAAATGAGGCGGGCGGCGCGGGTGGCGGCGCGCGCACCGGACCCGCCGGCACGCTGACCCTCACCGCCTCGGACAAGCTCGGCTCCGTAGTCACCGACGCCAAGGGCTGGACCCTCTACCGCTTCGACAAGGACACCGCCGACCCGCCGGCCTCCAACTGCGACGGCGACTGCGCCACCACGTGGCCCCCGGTGCGCGCCGACGAACCGGACGCCTCCGACGGCATCGACCCCGAACTGATCGGCTCGGTCAAGCGCAAGGACGGCACCCAGCAGCTCACCATGAACGGCTGGCCCGTCTACCGCTACGCGAAGGACAAGGAGCCCGGCGACACCACGGGCCACGGCGTCGGCGGCACGTGGTCCGCCATCTCCAAGGACGGCGGCAAGGCGAGCACGAGCGGAGCGGGGCAGCAGGACGCGGAGCAGCAGGAAGAAGCGGCACCACTGCGCGCGGAGCAGAACGCCCAGCTGGGCGAGAAGATCCTCGTGGACGCCAAGGGCCGCACGCTCTACCGCTTCGACAAGGACAGCGCCTGGCCGATGAAGACCGCGTGCACGGGAGAGTGCCTGACGACCTGGAAGCCCGCGAAACCCGTCGACAAGAACGCCGTCCAGGACGTGAAGCAGAAGCTGGTCAACACCTTCACCCGGCCGGACGGCAGCAAGCAACTGGCGATCGACTGCTGGCTGCTGTACTGGTACACCGGCGACAAGAAACCCGGAGACATCAACGGCCAGGGCGTGAAAGGCGTATGGCACGCGGTAAAGCCGGACGGCAAGAAGATCACCTCCTGACGCGGCCATCAGCCAGACGCTTCCCGGGCCGTTGTCGCTAACTGGCATGAGGTGCGACCTCGGCCGGGAAGGGTCACCATGGGCACCAAGGCTGACCATCCCCGCGAAGTCGTCGTACGAACGGGGGAGGAGGCCCTGGACCACCCACTGACCGTCTACGTCCGCCAGGACGCGCTCTTGCCGAAACTGGACGCTTGGATCGAAGCAGCCCGACGCACCGTCGCGGACTGTAACCGTCGTATAGAGCGCTACCGGGCCGCTCTGGAAGCCGGCACCGACCCGGCGCTGGTCGCCGAGTGGATCCGCACCGCCCAGGCCGAGCAGGCCGCTGCCCAGCAGCAGCTGGCCACCGCCGCCCGGCGCAAGCGGGAGATCCTCACCGAGCAGCAGATCCACGACATGATCAAGGCGCTCGGCGACATGACGGACCGTCTCCAGGCCGCCGAGCCACAGGACAAGGCTCCGCTGTACGACGCCTTCGGGCTCCAGCTGACCTACAAAGCAAAGACGCGGACCGTGATCGTTGAATCACAGCCCGCGTCAGATATGTGCGCAATTGCGTGTCCGAGGGGCGAGTTTCCCTGGGAGCCCACGGAATGCCAGCGCGCCCGGCGCAGCAATCCTGTCAGCAATGCTGGAACTGGCCCGGTAGGCGATGGGGCCGCCGCAGCGCCGTGAGGTGTCTTCGGGGACCGCTGGTGGTCTGGGTGTCGCCCAGTCACAGACTGCACTCGGTGGGCGTTATGTCCGAGGGCTCGATCGCGGCACCTGGGGGCCCAACTGCGGGTTCCGTACGCAGCAAGGAACATATCGATGAGCGCGTCGACCTCGGCTGTGCCGACGGGCCGGTTTGACAGTAGGTAGCGGTAGTAGAGGCTGCCGCAGTGGACTTCGGCGGGGAAGGTCAGATCCGTCTCGGCGGCCAGTTCGCCGGAGTGCTGCGCGCGCGTGATGCGTTCGAGGGTGCGCTGTTCGACGGTGGCCAGGAAGCGTCGGTGCGGTTCTGCTCGCAGGTCGGGATTCGCTTGCGCTTCGGCGATCGCGGCACGGTAGACCGGGCGATCGCGCTGTGGCTGGCCGTCCCGGCCGCCGGCCATGGACAAGGTGTTAGCCGAGCAGGTCCCGGGCGCGGGCGAGTTGTTCGCTCTGCTTCAGCCAATCCGATCCGTCGAAGCTGAGGACGGCACGTTCGGCGCCGGCCGCGGCGTACGCTGCCAGGTGTTCGGCTGCTTCGGCCGGGCTGCCGGTGACGGGGACACGGGCGGCCTGCTCAGCCGCCATACCGTGCGTATCGACGAGGGTGCGGACGAAGGAGTCGCGGGCGGCGGTGTCGCCGCTGAGCTGGGCGTGGCCGCCGACGGTGACCGATGGAGTGGGGCGGCCCTGTGCCGCCGCCAGGTCGGCCAGGCGCTCGGTGCTCTCGCCGAGCTCCTGGGGCGTGAGGAGCGAGGGGAACCAGCCGTCCCCGTAGCGGGCGGCGCGGCGCTGCGCCGCCGCGGAGGTGCCGCCGATGAGCACGGGCGGCATCGGCGCCGCCGGGGCCAGCCGGAGGCCGTCCGCCTCTGCGCCTTCGACGAGCCGGGGCAGCACGGTGAGGGCGTCGTCCGTACGGCGCCCCCGTCCGGCCTTTTGTGCACCGACCGCCGACCAGTACGGCGCCTCGGGGTAGCCGCCGATGCCCACGCCCAGCAGGACCCTGTTGCCCGAGACGTACTGCAGCGTCTGCAGCTGCGCGGCCACTGCTGCGGGCTCACGCAACGGCAGTACCAGCGTGCTGAAGCCCAGCCGCAGGCGATCGGTGGCCGCCGCTGCGGCGGCGAGAGCGGCCACGGGTTCGAGAGCGGGTGTGCCGTCACCGATGGTGAGGTCCGCCACCCACGCGGATTCGAAGCCGAGCCGCTCCAGGTGACGGGCGGCCCCCTGGATGCCGCCGACCGCCGCCAGTTCGTCCAGCGAGCCAAGCGAGGGGAGAGTGACGCCGAGGTGCAGCACGGTGATCCTTCCGAAGCCCATTCCTGTGTACGGCACGAGCCTGCAACCTCAACCAAGGTCGAGGTCAAGGTCGAACGACCGCAACAGCCACGTCCCTCAGCAGGCCGGCCTCCGAGTTAGCATCATGAGCGGCACCCCTTCGCGCTGCGGGCTCACTAGTGCTGTGACCGCGAACCTTCACCGGGTTGCTGGGCCGGCGATTATAGGGATAGGTAGCTCCTGGCTCCTTCCGGTCGCGGTACGGTCCTGCCATGTCCCGATCAGCCGATATTGGCCTCTCTCAGCCCCCGGTCACCGCCGATGACCTCGACCTTGCCGTGCAGCTTGCTGTGGCAGTCCTTCGCGAGGCGCCCCCAGCCGCTTGGGAAGGCAAGGCCGGTTCGCTGGAATGGGACTGCTGGGAGACCGTCGAGCACCTCAGCGACGACCTCTTCGCTTACGCTGCGCAACTGGGCCCCAAAGCACCGCCCTTGGACGGTGATGTGCCCTTCGTGTGGGAGAGTCGGCGGCCCGGCGGGCCGGCGAACGCCATTCACGCGGACCGCGAGGCGGGGCCTGCCGGCTTGCTGCAGGTCCTGGAAGCGAGCGGTGCGCTGCTGGTCGCCATGGTGCGCACGACGCCGCCGCGGGCCCGCGCTCACCACGGCTTCGGCGTCTCGGATCCGGAGGGCTTCGCCGCGATGGGGATCGTGGAGACTCTGGTGCACACGCACGACCTGGCACAGGGGCTCGGTCTCGCATGGAGCCCGCCTGCCGATCTGTGCGCGCGGGTGCTCGCCCGGCTGTTTCCGGACGCGCCGTCGTCCACGGATCCCTGGTCCACTCTCTTGTGGGCCACTGGACGCGCTGAACTACCCGGACAGCCTCGTCTCACCACGTGGCGCTGGTACAGCACACCCCGGGCATAGGCTCAGGCGTCTCCGCCGCAAAGGAGAGGTTCGGTCGGGGTCGGCTTGTCAGGCTGCTGCCGAGATCGGTCCGCCACCCCCAGCGGATGCCTTTCTCGCTTCGGACGCGGGCGCGTTCCCTGCGTTCGGCGGCTAGAACGTCGCGGTGACGGGCGTTCGCGTTGCGTCAGCGCAGGTAGGCGTGCAGGGCACGGGTCTGCACGGTGTGGCTGGGATAGTTCGAGTTGGCGATGGTGAACTGCCTCAGCGGTCCGAAGTGCGTCTCGATCGGGTTCGCCCATGAGGCGTAGGCCGGGGTGAAGCACAACTCGACCTTGTGCTTCTTCACCCAGCGACGGATGGCGGCGCCTTTGTGGGCGGACAGGTTGTCCAGGATGACGTAGGTCGGCGCGCCTTCGGACCGGGTGGCGCGGATCGATTTCAGCGCGGCCAGCGTGTTCGCCGCACCTTTCTTGCGGCGGATGATGCCCCACAGGGTGTCGTCACCGACTGAGTAGCAGCCGTGGAAGTACCGCACGCCATGGGTGCGCTGGAAGGTGACACCGCGGTGGGCGAGCAGGCAGCGCGCGCGTCGCGCTGTCATCGACGACTCCACCGAACCACCACGGGCCATACGAACCGGGCCCGGTCCGCTCGCCGGACCCTAGGCAACGTTTGCGCAGGCCAACCATTGTGCTCCCGCCTCGCTACGCAACCGACGCACGGCACGGGCCGGCCCACCCCGGTCCGTATCCGAGCGGCGGACAGTCCGGCGGGTTTGGGCACCCACGTGACGCTGACCTGCTCCCACGAGTAGAAAGGAGCAATGGCAGAGCGTGCGCGCATCCGGGAAAGCGCTGAGGATGTCGAGGCGGTCACCCGTGCGGTACTGACCGCCTCGCGGCTGCTGGTGGCGGTCTCCGCGCGGTCGCTGGCCGCGGTCGAGGACACCGTGACGCTGCCGCAGTTCCGGGCCCTGGTCGTGCTGTCCACGCACGGGCCGTCGAAACTGGTGGACCTCGCCGAGCAGCTCGGAGTCAATCCGTCGACCGCGATGCGGATGGTTGACCGGCTCATCGCCGCCGGCCTGGCCTCGCGCAGCCCCAACCCCGCCAACCGCCGGGAGCGCAGCCTTGGCCTGACCGCGGCCGGAGAGCGCATCGTGGAGCAGGTCACCGCACGGCGCCAGGCGGAGATTGCCTCGATCGTCGAACGGATGGCGCCGGCGCAGCGGGACGCGCTCGTGGCCGTGCTGACCGCGTTCGCCGAGGCCGGTGGCGAGCCCGACGCCGGCCGCGCGGGTGGCGCCGACCGGTATCCGCTGGGCTGGGACGAGCCCAGCGTCGCGTCGTCCTGAGCCCGGCGCCGCATCACACGTCCAGGCGCAGCTCGGCCTCGCACAGCTTGGCACGCGCCCGTGCCAGGTCCGCGCTGCGGCGATCCAGCACCAGGTACAGGAAGAGCCCCTGGTGGCGTCGTTGGTTGAGCGGGCGGATCACATGCAGCTCGTCGTCGAGCGTGACGACGATGTCCTCCATGCGGGCCGGGTGGTAACCCAGCAGCTCCAGGGCGGCAAGCTTGGCGCGCACCACGTCGGTGTCCGCATCAGCGGCCTTCTCCAGGTTCGGGCCGCGGCCGGTGTGCACGCCGGCCAGCATGAAGCGGCTCACATAGTCGACGAGCGCCACCGCGAGCGCTCCTCGCACCCCGGCGGCAACTCCCTGCAGCAGTGACGTGGTGTCGTCCATGGCGCACGGTCCTCCCCAGACAGGCAGCTACGGCCGCCGACCAGGCTTCCCGGCTCACCAGGAGGCATCCGCCCGTGAACGCCTCCACTGCACTCATGTTTGCACAGAGCAACATCGACCGTGGCCGCTTCCCCGGATTGCCCGTCGGCGCCGCCGAAGTGTGGCTGAGCAGGGGGCTTTACTACCGCTTGGTACGACGCTGCCGCCGAGCGTGCGGGCGGCTACTGGGGTTCCTGGGTACAGGCTTAGAACTTCCCGGGGAACTTCCGGGCGAGCAGGAGGTAGCCGACGAGGCACGCCGCAATGATCAATCCAGTGACGCGCTCAGCTGTCATCGGCCCCCTCCGTCCCTGCGTCCCGATCGGGTTTCAGCCCTCGATTTTGAGTGTGCCCGGCCTCCGGACCGGCGAACAGACCTCGTCGCCCGTTGCTCGTCCCGTCGCGAGCGGGCCGGTCGTTTCTGATTGCCAGGGTCCGGCAATCCCGGAGACCCATTGATGGGCGCTAACGATCGGTCAAGAACGCATCAGGATCCGGTAAGGTCCGTCGCGGTGTGCCGGGAAGTCTGGTCGGCGAGCAGGGAGAGATCTCTTCAATCCCGATCGGGGGCGTTCGCGGTGGTCTTGGTCTGTGTGTTCGGGGTGGCGCTGCTGGTCGCGGTGCTGCTGTCCGGCCTGGCTGCGCGGTCCGTGCTCTCCACATCGCTGCTGTTCCTGCTCGGCGGAGCGCTGGTCAGCGACGGCTTCCTCGGGCTGATCCACATAACGCCGGACAGCGAGATGGTGTCCGTGACCGCGGACCTGGCGCTGTTCGCGGTGCTCTTCACCGACGGCATGCACGTATCGCTGCCGGCGCTGAAGTCCGGCTGGCGCAACCCGGCCCGGGCACTTGGACTGGGGATGCCGCTGGCGTTCGTCGGCATGGCACTGCTCACGCACTACGTGGTCGGTCTCGACTGGACGACGTCCTTCCTCGTCGGCGCCGTACTCGCCCCGACCGACCCCGTGTTCGCCTCCGCGATCGTCGGCCGCAAGGAGGTTCCGGCGAAGCTCCGGCAGCTGCTGAACGTCGAGTCCGGCATCAACGACGGGCTGGCGCTACCGGTGGTGCTGCTGCTGATCGCCGCGGCGGGCCCGGCAGCGGGACACGCCGAGGCATCGGCGTCGAAGATTGTGCTGGAGCTGGTGCTCGGGCTGGCCTTCGGGCTGGTGGCGCCGCTGCTGGTGACCTGGCTGGTGCGTTTCAAGCTGCTGGGGGCGGAGCCGAAGCTGCAGCCGCTGTTGCCCCTGGCCGTCGGCGTGATCCTCTACGGTGCCTGCCACCTCACCCACGCCAACCCCTACCTCGCCGCGTTCTCCGCCGGCGCCGTCTTCGCCGCGGTGGCACCGGAGTCGAAGGCTGTCTTCGAGCCGCTGGGTGAGCAGTTGGCGGAGCTGGCGAAGTTCGCCGCGCTGCTGGTGTTCGGGGCGCTGCTGACGCCGCAGCTGTTCGGCGACCTGTCCATCGGCGGCTACGTCGCCGTGGTGCTGGCGATCGTGCTGATCCGCCCCGCCTCGCTGCTGCTGTCGCTGATCGGCACCCGCTTCGACCGGCGGGAGCGGCTGTGCGCGGCCTGGTTCGGGCCGAAGGGCTTCGCGTCGGTGGTGTACGGACTGCTGGTGCTGCAGTCCGGCATCCCGCAGGCCGAGGAGGCATTCACGCTGATCGCGGTGTGCATCGCGGTCTCGATCGTCGCGCACTCCTCCACCGACGTGCCGATCGCGCGGGCCTTCGACGTCGAGGAACTGGTCGGCATTCCGGACGACGCCCAGGACGAGCGCAGCGGCCAGGAGGGCGCCCGGCGGAACGGACACGAGACGGTCCCCGGCGCCCGCCGCGACGACAAGGAGGGCGATGGTGCGCGCGCGTGACCTGGCCGAGGACTACACGCGAAACTGCCTGCCGCCGACCTCATCGAACAACTCAATTGCGGGCCCTGCCGAGCAGAACACGGTCGGGCGCCGGGACAGGGAGTGTTCCCACCGGACCGGGCTGGTAGCTGTCCTCGACCGTACTGAAACGCCTCCCATTGCTGGCCCCCGCAGCCCAAGCGGACCGGTCAGCGCTGGGGTAACGAACCGGAGGTGACCTGACGTCCAGGTCGTCCGTCGGCCACGCTGTGCCCTCACGCTCCGGACGCCGCCCGACTGCCGACTCGCACATCGCCGGCCCGGGATGCCGGCGCGGCCGGCAAGGAGGAGATTCCGCCGTACCGGAAGAAGGCATTCGCCGTCGGACACCTGGACAACGGCAAGGTCCAGCCCGGCTGGAGCCAGGCACCTGCCGGCCGTCCGGCCGTTACCGCAACCACGCAGACAAGGACATACGCATGTTCGGGACGGCGCACATAATCCTCCTCGCCTATGTGGTGATGGCGCTCGGAGCCGCCGCCCTTGCCGTCTCCGCCGTACTGGCTGTGCATGCCATCCGGCGGGACGTACGGGGCATCCGGCGGGAACTGACTCGACTGAACGACAGGCTCGAGTGAGGCCACCAGCCACCTTCGGGACCCGGCGGCGGCTGTCCCGATGCGGCGGTTCGGCAGCCGGGGCGGCAGCGGTCGGGCGGCAAACACCGGTCTCCTACCTGCCGCCCGCCGAAGGCACCCGCCTCCAGAAGACGGGCGGAGTCAGCAACGTGGCGATATTGGTATAGAGGACGCCGACCACCACCAGCGCCAGCGTGAGGTTTCCCGCGGCCCACTGCACCGCCGTCAGACCGGTCGAAATCATCACATTCGCTGCCAGCATTCCGGGGCGCTGTCTCCTGCCGCGCGGGGACATCAGCCGTGCGGCGATCCACTCCGGCGGCAGCATGGCGGACCCGCCCGCGAACACCGCTCCCGCCCCGAGGCAGGCGCCGATCACCGGATTCGGCGCGACCACGGCGGCGATGCCCCAGAGCGCGGCACCGGCCAGGAACATCAGCCGGACCAGCGGCGGCAGCCGGACTCGCCCCTCGGCCCATACCCCCGCGTCATCCGGGTACCGGCGCAGCGATTCCGCCCACCGCTGGTGCACTGCCACTCGCGCGGCCTGGAGCCTGTCGTTCCGGGTGCTGTACGCGGTCGGCCCCGGCAGCCTGATGCGTCTGCCGTCGCGGCAGGTCACCCACAGCTGTGCGCGGGACCCGGCACGCCACCACCGACCCCGTTCCAGCTCGATGGCGAGAATCTCGTGCCAGGCGGCGAAGCGCCACCGCAGCGGTGAACGGGCCTGGATGCCGTGCCTGTCGACGACCGTCGTCATTTTCAGCGACAGGGTGGCCAAGGCCACAGCCACGAGCATCACCAGGCAGGCTCCGGTGAACCCACGCCCGTCCGGGGCGGGCCCGCCCCGGGCCTGCTCTGCCGGCAACTCCCCGACGGCGTATCGGCCCATCACGTAGACGGCCCAGCAGAACGCGGCGCCTCCGGCGGCGGCGAGGCCGCACATGGCAGCTCCCCACCAACCGAACGCGCTCGGCCGGTACACCAAGTGCCTGCTGCCATGGCCCGTCTCAACCCCGACCACCGCCCACCCCTTCGTCTACATGCGCCGTGCCCGCCCACGGCACTGGCCAGCAGATACCACGTAATGACTCCGCTCAGGCCACGCACGGCAGCAACGATCGCCGTCGCCGCGAGGAGTGCGACTCCGATCAACAGCACGACGTACACGCGGTCAGCCATGCAGGGGAAGCTAAATGTGACCAGGGGGCGTCGTCTGCTGCAGATTCAGGCAGACTGGAAGATCCGAACGCTGCTGGAAACCGACCCCACCAGGCTGCTCAATCGGCCTTGGCGGCGGTGATCAACGTGATCGACGCCAATGCCAGGTCGATGAGCTCAACTTTCTCAGTGGACAGCCCGGCGCGCCGCATCTCATACGCCAGGCACGCCCTTGAGGTAGGCACTCCAGAACGCCTTCCTGAGCGGACGGCCCACCGGTACACCCGCCCGGGCCCTGTCCGCCTCCGTCGCCCATGCGGCGCCGCCGCCCGGCCGCTGTCGATCTCAGCGTCGGCGACCACAACCGTGCCACCGCCGACGGCGACCCGGCTGATCTCCGCCAACCCGAGGCGTGGATCTCCCCAATGCCGCACCGAGAGGGTGGAGACGACCAGGTCGAAGACCGCATCGGCAAAGGGAAGTTCCTCTGCGCGGGCCTGCAGCCACTGGGGGCACGCACTGACGTCCGCCTGATTGATCATCGCGATACAGGGATCCACACCGATGACCGACGCATGCGGAAAACATTCGGCCAAGGCCCGGGGCAAGCGCCCGGTACCGCAGCCGACATCCAGAATCCGTGCGGGCTCGGAAGTGCGACGGCGAACGCGGGCGAGCACCTTGCGGTGCACCGGCTGGTACACCATCTCCTGCAACTGGCTGCGCTCATAATGAGCGGCCCAGCCATCGAAGCGGTGCCGCCGGCCGGGAAACGCACCCTCCGCGTCGGCTCGGGACCCCATACGGGAAGCGTCCCACCTCGCTGCCGCCGGACAACCCTACGTCCGTGCGCACCTTTCAGGATCGGACGCCGCTGTCCGCGGCGGCGGAAGCCGCTCCCGTCACAGCAGCGTCAGCGCCAGCACCGCGCCGAGCAGCACCGCTGCCCACCACACCGTGAGATGTGTCGCCCACGGCGATACGAGCCGCGCTCCCGGCCGCACCATTGCGGTGGCGGCTCCGGCCAACCGGTGCACCCGGGAGACCAGCGACGCCCTCACCCCGCTGCCGAGCCGCGGCACCGTACGGGTCAGGGCCTGCAAGCCGCGCGGCAGCAGCCGGCGGTAGACGACGTCCACGTCCAGGTTCACCGAGCGCAGCTCCGGCGGGTACAGGCCGGTGCGGATCAGTACGGTGAAGGCCATGGCGGCCAGCAGCAGCAGCTGCAGCTGGTTCACCACGTGCGCCGTCGTGTACGGGGCATAGTCCATCTCGTACGGCAGAAGTGCGTACAGCAGATCCGGCGCCGTGCCGATCACGATGCAGATCAGGGCGGCCAGGGCCATCGCCGCGCGCATGTTCAGCGGGGGTTCGCTGACCCGCAGCCCGCGGTCGTGGGCGAAGAACGCGAAGTAAGGGATCTTGATGCCCGCGTGGTGGAAGACGCCCGCCGAGGCGAAGAGCAGCAGCAGCCAGGCCAATGTGCGGTGCTCCTGACCCACGGCCTCTATGATCAGCGACTTTGTGGCGAAGCCGGAGAACAGCGGGAAGGCGGAGATCGAGGCCGCGCCGACCATGCACAGCGCCGCGGTCTGCGGCATCGACTTGTAGAGACCGCCGAGTTCAGAGCCTTTCGTTGTGCCCGCGCGCAGCAACACCGCGCCCATGGCCATGAACAGCAGGCTCTTGAACACCATGTCCGCCACCGCGTGCGCACCCGCCCCGTTGATGCCGAGGGCGCCGCCGATGCCGACGCCGGCCACCATGAAGCCGAGTTGGTTGATCATGCTGTACGCCAGCACCCGGCGCAGATCGTTCTCGATCACCGCGTAGAAGATCGGGAAGACCGCCATGGCGACCCCGACCCAGATCAGCGCCTCGGTGCCGGGGAAGCCGCGGGCGAGGACGTACACGGCCAGCTTCGTCGTGAAGGGCGACAGCGCCACCGTGCCGACCGCCGTCGCCTCCGGGTACGTGTCCGGCAACCACGCGTGCAGCAGCGGGAAGGCGCACTTCAGGCCCGCGGCCAGCAGGATCAGCACGCCGGAGGCGCTGTCCGCGCCGAGTCCGGCGAAGCCGATCCCGTGGCCCTCGTGCACCCGCAGCGCGATGCCGGTCAGCATCAGCAGGCCAGAGGTGAGCTGGGCGATCAGATATCTCATCCCGGCGCGATAGCTGCGCTCGGTGCGGCCCGCCCAGATCAGGCAGGCCGATGACAGCCCGGCCAGTTCCCAGCAGACGAAGAGCGTGACCAGGTCGCCGGCGAGTGCGCCGCCGACCGCCGTGCCCGCGTAGAAGACGATGGCGGCCTGCTGCAGCGGGTCGTTGAGGTGCAGGGCGTAGATCGCGGTGAGCAGGGCGGCGATCAGGAAGCCGGTGGCGAAGAGGCGGGAGAGGTCGTCGATCCGCAGCGGGGTGAGCTCCAGGCCGAGGAAGACGAAGCTGCCGCCGGTTCCCCCCGGCAGCAGCCACAGCAGCACCAGGCCCGCCGCCGGGAGCAGCAGCATCAGGGCGCCGCGCCACCGGCCGCGCAACAGCGGCAGGGCAGCGGCGCCGAGCATGAGCACCAGGGCCGGGTTAGTCGTCATCGCGGTCCCGCTCCGGCGGCTCGTAGTAGTCCTCGTCGCGCATCAGAAATCTGCGCAGCCCTTTGGCCGCGAGCACCAGCGCCACGCTGCCGGTGAAGCCGTACAAGGCGTAGAAGGCGGGCCACTTCTCGACCGTGAAGTGCGGGTGCTTGACATAGAGCAGGTCGGCGAGCAGGGCGAGGGTGCAGAAGGCGACCAGCGCGTACACGATCCGGGTCACCGTGCGCGGATCGTCCAGTGGGCGGCGTCTGCGGCGACTCACGGCAGCTCCAAGGTCGCGGACAGCGGGTCGAGTACCGTCTGGGCGCCGAAGAACAGGGCGACGCAGCCGAGCGCGGTGACGAGCAGCGGCACGGTCAGCACGGCCGTCGCGTCACCGCCGCGGAGCGGATCGGGTGGCGGGCGCAGGAAGGCTCGGACCACGATCGGCACCAGATACGCAACGGCCAGCAGCGACCCGGCCAGCAGCACCACGATGGGGACGACCTGACCGGCTTCCGCAGCGCCGAGGAGTATCAGCCACTTGCTCCAGGTGCCGCCCGCCGGCGGCAGACCGACGATGGAGGCGGCGGCGACAGCGAACGCGGCGAAGGTCCACGGCATCTCGCGCCCGACGCCGTCCAGTTCGCTGACCCGCGTACGGCCGGTGCTGACGGCGATCGCGCCCGCACAGAGAAACAGGGTGATCTTGGCGACGGCGTGCGTGGCCAGATGCAGCGCACCCCCGGCGACGGCGACGTCGGTGGCCATGGTCACGGCGAGCACGATGTACGCGAGCTGGCTCACGGTGGAGTATGCGAGCCGGCGCTTGAGGTCGTCCGCCCGCACGGCGACCACACCGGCGGCGAGCAGCGTGAACGCCGCCACCCACAGCATCGGCCGCGCGGCCCCGCTCTCCCGCAGGGTGTCCAGGCCGAAGACGTACACGGCGACCTTCAGCACCGTGAACACGCCCGCCTTGACCACCGCCACGGCGTGCAGCAGCGCCGACACCGGAGCGGGCGCGACCATGGCGGCGGGCAGCCAGCGGTGCACGGGCATCAGCGCCGCCTTGCCAATGCCGAAGAGATAGAGCGCGAACAGCACGGTGAGGGTGGCCGGTCCGGCGTGTCCGCCGAGCAGCCCGCCGGGCCGGAAATCGGTGCTGCCGGCCAGCGCCCACGTCCACACGATCGCCGGGAGCAGCAGGCCGATGGACGTGACCAGCAGGACCAGGGCGTAGGTACGGGAGCCGCGGCGGGCCCGCTCGGTGCCGTTGTGCGCGACCAGCGGCCAGGTGGTCAGGGTCATCAGCTCGTAGCCGATGAGCAGGGTGACCAGGTTGCCGGAGAACGCGATCCACATCGCGGAGGCAATGGTCAGTGCGAAGAAGACGAAGAATCTGCCGTGCGCCGGCGCCGACACCGCACGCAGGTACCCGGCCGCGTATACACTCGTCAGCGGCCACAGCACCGCGGCGACCGAGGCGAACAGCAACCCCAGGGGCTCCAGCGCGAATTCGAGCGTCAGCCCCGGCAGCCAGTCCCACAGCGCGAACCGCGGCCCGTCGTCGACGGCGGGCCAGAGCGAGCCGACTACCCCCGCGAGCACGAGGCCGCCGGCCGCCGAGCACACGTCGCGGGCGAGCGGCCGGTGCCGCAGCAGGACGACGGCGGCGCAGACCAGCAGGGGGACGGCCACCGCCGCAGGCAGGGCAATGGCACGGTCGGAGGAGGTCCAGGCGGCGGACACCTCAGCCACCTCCGCTTCCGGCGCCTGTGAGCAGGGCCGAGGCCGCGGCGTCGGCGAGACGGCCCGGCAGCTCGGAGTCGATGCCGAAGTAGAGCGACAGCACCACCAGGAACCAGACGACAGCGGTCATGGAGGCGGGCAGCCGCTTCGGTTGCCCGTCCGTGGCGTGGCCAGGAGCGTCCTTGGGCTTGCCCGCGCCCGGCTCGCGGCGGAACCACACCGCCTCCACGATCCGCCCCACGTACACCAGCGCGAGCAGCGAGCTGAGCAGCATCGCGGACAGCACCACCCACTGCCCCCGCTCGACCAGCGCCACCGCGAGCGCCCACTTGCTGACGAAGCCCGCGGACGGCGGCAGGCCGATCAGCCCGATCCCGGCCACGGCAAGGGCGGCAGCCGGCCAGGGCAGCCGCCGCCCCAGCCCTGCCAGCGCCGTGATCCGCACCGACCCCAGCCGCAACAGCAGCAGTCCGGCGAGCGCGAACAGCGCCGCCTTCGTCACGCCATGCATGATCATGTGGAGGTACGCGGCGGACACCCCTGCCTCAGTGGCCAGGCTGATTCCGGCGAGGATGTAGCCGATTTGGGCGACGCTCGACCAGGCCAGCACGTACCGCAGGTCGTCCTGGAAGCACGCGGCCGCCGAGCCCACCAGCATGCCCGCCACAGCCAGCAGCAGCCCGATCCGGTCCAGCGGCAGCTTCCCGAACACCAGCGAGGCACCGAAGACGGTGAACGCCAGCCGGCAGAGCACATATGCCGCCACCTTCGTTCCGGTCGCGGCCAGGAAGGTGCTCACGGCGGCCGGCGCCTCCCCGTACGCGGCGGGCAGCCAGGCGTGCAGCGGGAAGACCGCCATCTTCACGGCGAGCCCGGTGAACAGCAGCACCACGGCGGCCTGCAGGGCGCGGTTGTCGTGCTCCGCGGTCACCCGCTGCGCCAGGTCGGCCATGTTCAAAGTGCCGGTGACCGCGTACGCCATGCCGATGCCGAGCAGCACGAAGGTGGCCCCGACGGTGCCGAGCACCAGATAGCGGAAGGCGGCGATCAGCGCCCGCCGGTGCCGCCCCATCGCGATCATCGTGTACGTAGAGAGCGAGCTGATCTCCAGGAACACGAAGGCGTTGAAGATATCGCCGGTGACGGACAGCCCCAGGAGTCCGGCAAGCGTCAGGCACAGACATGCGTACACCAGCGGCGCCCGCCGGTCATCGACCTCGGCGGCGATGCCGCGGCGGCCGTAGAGGGCCGTCGCCACCGCGGTCAGCGAGACCAGCAGCAGCACGGGGACGTTGAAGCCGGCGACCACGAACTCGATGCCGTACGGCGGCTGCCAGCCGCCCACCGCATACCGCAGCGTCCCGCCACTGTTGACCCGCACGGCGAGCGCGACGGCGCAGCCGAGCGCGGCCAGGGCGGAGAGGAGGAAGAGCAGCCAGGCGACGGTACGGGAGCGCAGGACGACGGTGAGGGGCGCGGAGAGGAGGGGTACGGCGAGCTGCAGCACCGGCAGTTGCTGGGTCACGGGCTGCCGCCGTCCCGACGGTAGGGCGGCGAGTCAGCTGTGGCCGTGTCGTCCGGGGCCGCGTCGGTGGCATCCTCGTCCGCCCGCTCCGCCTCCTCCGCCTGCTCGTCCTTCTCGATCTCGTCCTCCTCGACGGTCCCGTACGTCTCGAAGATCCGCACGGCCAGGGCGAGGCCCACGGCGAGGGTCGCGACGCCGACCACGATGGCGGTCAGGATCAGCACCTGCGGAAGGGGGTGGGAGTACGTCTCGACCTTGTCCGAGATGATCGGGGCGCTGCCGCCGTCCCGCTTGCCGAGGCTGATGTAGAACAGGAAGACACCGGCCTGGAACAAGGTCAGCCCGATCAGCTTCTTGATCAGATTGCCGTGGGTGATCACCACGTACAGACCGATCAGCATCAGCGCGAAGAACGCCCAGTAGACGTAGTGCGTCGCGATCACCGCGCCACCCCCCGGCTTGCGAAGCCGAAGAAGATCGTCGTCATGACCGCGCCGACTGTGATACCGATGGCCGTCTCCACCGCGAGAATGCCGTAGTGCTGCCCGGACTCCCGGTGCTGCGGGTCAAGTTCGCCGTAATCGAGGAAGGGGCCGCCGAGCGCCACCGTGGCCAGGCCGAGGCCGATGAACACCAGCAGACCCAGCGCGACGAGGAGCCACAGCACGGTCTGCGGGATCATCCGCTGCGCCCGGTCCAGACCGAAGACCAGCCCGTACAGTACGAAGCCGGACGCGAAGATCACTCCGGCCTGGAAGCCGCCGCCGGGGCCGTAGTCGCCGTGGAAGAGCACGTACAGCGCGAAGAGCAGGATCAGCGGCATCAGCGCGCCGCTGACCACGCGGATCACCCGGTAGTCGGCGAGGTGGAAGTCCGTGCCCGGCAGGGGCCGTTCCCTGCTCGATGAGCTTGGAGGCAGACTCAGCAGCGACAGCACCGCCAGCCCCGCCGTGAAGACCACGACCAGTTCACCCATGGTGTCCAGGCCGCGGTAACTGGCGAGCACCGAGGTGACGGTGTTGGGGATGCCGATGTCCTCCTGGGAGCGGTGCAGATAGACCTCGGTGAGCGGGTGCCGCTGCACGGGAGTGTCCGCGGCGCCGAACTCCGGCAGGTCGGTTGCGGCATAGCCGAGTGCACCGCCCAGCAGCAGTACGGCGATGGCTCCCGGCAGCCGGCGCCGCCGGGGCGTGACCGCCTCCCGGGACCTGGTGAGCGCGAGCACGCCGAGCAGCAGCACCGTGCTGATGCCGACGCCGACCGCGGCCTCGGTGAACGCCACGTCCACGGCGTCGAGCAGGACGAACAGACTCGCGGTCGTCAGGCTGAACAGCGCCGCCAGCATGGCGGCCTCGTACAGCGCCCGCAGCCGGGCGATGGTCACCGCGGTCGCCGTGAGAATGGCGAGCAGAGCGATGTTGATGAGGGTGAAGGTCGGCATCAGCGGCGCGGGTCGCCCTCCTGCCAGACCGGGACGCCGTCGCGGCGCGCGGCGTGCGCCAGGACGTGCGTGGCGGTCGGGCTGGTCAGGGTGAGGAAGAGCAGGATGATCAGCAGTCGTACGGCGGTGCCCCAGGAGTCGGAGCGCAGCAGCAGACCCAGCAGGATCAGCCCGGCGCCGGCGGTCTCGGTGATGCCGGCGGCGTGGATACGGGTGTAGAAGTCGGGGAAGCGCAGCAGTCCGACGCCGCCGGTGAGCACCGCCGCGCCGCCGAGGCCGAGCAGTACGCCGCTGATCAGTTCGAGGACGGTCATGTGCGCTCACCGTCCCGGGTGCCGCGCAGCAGCTCCTGGTAGTGGGTCAGCCGCAGCACGGCGATGGTCGCGACGAAGTTGACGAGCGCGTACAGGATCCCGATGTCGAGGAACTCGGGCCGGCCGAAGAGGAAGCCGGCGATCGCGATGAACAGCACCGTCTTGGTGCCGAACATATTGACCGCAAGGATGCGGTTGTAGCGGCCCGGCCCGATGAAGGCCCGCAGCAGCACGAGCACCATGGTGACCAGGAGCGCGGCCATGACGGCGAATATCACCGTCCGGACTCCGTCCGCCGTACCCGCGCCAGCATGGCGCCCTCGCGCAGCGCCTTGATGTCGTCCGGCACCAGGCTGTGCACCTCGATGCGGTCCGCTTCGACGTCCAGCGACAGCGTGCCCGGCGTCAGCGTGATCGAGTTCGCGTAGACCACCCGCGACAGCTCCGGCAGCCGCTCCGCCGGCACCGGCACCACCACCGGGCGCAGGTGCGGCCGCGGCGACCACACCGTCCGTGCCACCGCCCACGCCGAGCGCAGTACCTCACCGCCGAGCCACAGCAGATAGCCCGGCAGCCGGAGCACGAAGGCGAGCGGCACCCGGTAGCCATCCAGCCCCGCGCGGTGGACAAGCCAGCAGACGCAGGCGACGGAGAGCGCGCCGAGCGTGAGCAGCAGCGGAGTGTAGTGCCCGGAGAGGACCAGCCAGAACACCGCCGGGAGGAGCCCCGGCCCCAAGGCCAGGCGCACGGACCTTAACCGCGCTCGCATCGATCGCTCCGGCAACCTTGGCCTTCCCGGGTGCCCTCATGCACCCTTCACGTCGCTTGTTCCGCCGCCGCGGCGAGCAACCCGAGCAGGCGGTTGGCCGTCACGACACCGAGTATGTGCCCGTCTGCCGCTTCGACCAGCGCGAACGGTGACTTCCGGCGCGCCAGCAGGGCGCCCAGTTCGGCCGCCGTGGCTTGCGCTCGTACCCGCGGGACAGCGTCCGGCACCCGCCCGATCAGCGCCCTGACCGGCGTGTCGGCCAGATCGGCCGCGATCAGGTCGGCGTGCCTCTCGTCAATCACCTGCGCCAGACATGCCCCTTCCAGAAAGTACGGCGGAAGCACCGCCCGCAGCAGTGCGGCCGAGGACATGCAGGCGATCACCACAGCGCGCTCGTCGGCGACAACGAGCCCCGGAAGCCCTCGCTCCGCCACCATCCGCACGGCTGCCAGGGCGTCCTCGTCCGGTAAGGCGGTCGGCAAGGTTTCCACGACATCGGCAGCGTGCATGTCAGCCTCCCGCGAGCGAAGCCGGGTTCCTGCCAACCTGTCTGCCTCGATTGTCCGGCAGGAGACGGAAGCATCCAACGTTCGCCGCGGCCAATCAATGCCCGGCAATCCTTGCCGGGCACCGGCAAGGAGCGGGAGGCTACCCGTGTCACAGTCGCACTCCCCGCGGGAGGTGAGCGGACCATGCACCCACGCACGGGCGCGGACCCGGAACCGGCGCCAGATCTCATAGAGGTCGCCCGGCTAGCGGCAGAGGAAGCCCGCGGCGTACCCACCGATCTCCTCGAGGGCTATCTGCTCGAACTCGCCAGAGCCAGCACCGGCGCCCCACAGCGTCAGGACGGACGTCTGCGCTGGCGCGCCACCGGCGCTCGCGCCGCCGAACAGAACGTGCCGATGCGCGGCATCATCGACCTCTACCTCAGCGCCACCCGGCTCGTCTGGCCCGTGCTGCCCGGGGTGCGTGCGGCGACCGGCGCTGATGCGCTGCGTCGGGTCGGGGAGGCTGTGATCCGCGCCGCGGACACGGCGATCACGGCGGTGACCGATGGCTACGAGGAGGCGCAGCGATGGTCATGGCGCCAGGAGGAGTCCTTTCGCCGCGAATTCGTGGACGACCTGCTGGAGGGCAACAACGTCGAGACCCTGGTGGGCCGGGCCGAGCGGTACGGGCTGCGGCTCGCCGGCAGCTATGTGGTGCTGGCCGCCAGCGGCTCTGAGCCGTTTGTCGACGGCGGACCGGCGACCCGGCAGGTGGCTTCCGCCACCGGCCTCGACCCGCTGAGCCGGGACATCCTCGTCACCACCAAGGACGGCCTGCTGGTTTGCATCGTGCCGGACGCCGGCGACATGGTGCGGGACTTCGCCGCACGCGTGCGGGAGGTCCTCCGTCCGGGCACCCCATGGCGGATCGGCATCGGCCGGCCGCAGCGCGGGCCCGGCGGCGCCGTCCGCTCGTTCGAGCAGGCGAAGCAGGCATTGCACATCGGTCAGCGGCTGAATCTCCCCGATCAGCTGCACTGGGCCGCCGACCTGCTCGTTTACCAGGTGCTGAGCCGGGACCGGGCGGCGCTGGCCGACCTCGTGGACGCCGTCCTCGAACCGCTGCGCAAGGCCCGCACGGGCCCCGGCACCCTGCTGGAGACGCTCACGGCCTATTTCGCGGCGGGCCGCATGGCCACAGCCGCCGCACGCGAACTGCACGTCGGTGTCCGTACCGTCACCTACCGGCTCGACCGGGTCGAAGAACTCACCGGCTACTCGACGCACGATCCCCAGCAGAGCTTCACCCTTCAAGTGGCTGTGCTCGGAGCACAGTTGCTCGACTGGCCCGGTGGAAAATGACACGGGACCGTAAGACCGAATGGCCGCTCGGCCGGCACCCGCTCACCGAAAGTGCCGCGGGCTGGGGATCGGCAGGACGTCCGAGCTGTGCTGCATTCGTTGCACGGCGGCGGCCAGCTCATGGGCAACCCGCCGCATCTCAACCTCTGCGGCGGCGACTTGCATGCGAACCCGGGTGAGCTGCTGATGCATGGCCACGAACACCGCGACCTTGCTGCGCAACTCGTTCGGCTCGACGGGTTTGCAGAGATAATCTACCGCGCCGACCTCGTAACTGCGGCGCACCTGGTGGGGCTCGTCCGCGCTCGCCGTAAGGAAGATGATGGGGATGGCGCGGGTGCGCTCCCTGCCCTTGATGCACACCGCCGTCTCGAAGCCGTCCATGCCCGGCAGCCGGACATCGAGAATGATGACCGCGTAGTCCTCAGCCATCAGCGCCCGGAGCGCGGCTTCGCCCGACGAGGCTGTCACCACCGGTTGACCGAGCTCGTCCAGAATGCCGCCTATCGCCAGCAGCGCTTCCGGACGGTCGTCCACCAGGAGAATCTTGGAGTGCGGCACCTTTCCCCCGAACGACGACGACCCGAACCTGCTATTTTGCACACTGCAATCATGGTGGATGGCATCATGCGAGAGGCATGAGCGCGAACGCCACTCCGTTAGCGAAGTGTTACTGCGCGTCATGCTGACGATGCTGCTGGATCACCTGGGTTCACCGGGCATGCTCTCGCCTCAGCGGTCGCTGCGGCCGTTCGAGCGCAGGTCAGGCAGCGGTTCGGGGGAGGCGCTGGTGTCCGGGCTGCCCTGCATCAGGATCGGCCTGTCGCCGCTGCCACTCGTGGCGGGTCGCCGTGCGGACTCGGGTGGCTATGACGTCGTTCAGCGACCCCACCGCATGACTGCCGCCTGGACACGCATGGTCCAGCAGTGCCCGAGCCGAGAATGCCCTCTCGCTCACCAGCGGCGCGAGGGGCACCGGTGAACTGAGGGTCCCCATGTCGGGAGGGCCGCTAGCTCGGTCCGTCCTGGACATCAAACGCAAAGGTGCGTCCGATGTGTGCCAGCCGGTGGCAGTACGAGTCGAGGAGGTGGACGGAGGGGGTAGCGATCGTGATGTACACGCAGTAGTCGCGGGGAGCTGGGATGATCAGTTGCAGGGCGGCAACCGGGATCGCGAAAGGCGTCGTTGCCGAGTCACCAGCCGGGAGCGTGAGCGAACGCATGGACACCGACATGGCCCCTGGGCCGCAGGGCAGCTTGGCCGCCAGCACCATGTCCTGCTGGCCCTGCAGGCCCTTGCCCAGCTCGAAGTCGAGTTCCTGCAGGTTCGACTCCCCCTTGAAGAACTTCGTGGTCTTGGCCCGGTAGATTCCCTCCGCTGTCATCAAGCGGTCGTGGTGCTCACTGCCCATGATCGACACGGAGAGCAGACCCATGGACAGCCGTTCGTCGCCGTCGACTTCCTCCGTGCCTACGCACATGGCGTTGAGGATCCCGGATCCGTCATCCGACGGGGGCGGCAGCTGGCCGCGGATCTGGTCGCTGGCGGCCTGAAGGTCTTCCTCGTCCGCACCGGGCATCAGCCGCGCCATTGCCTCTCTCCAGCCGTCCGAGGAGGTGGGGTCGGGCAGCTCGATGAACTCATCCGGCACGGAATGCCGGAAGGAATACGTGACTGGGCGCGGTTGGCCCTCTACGGGCGTGTGGGTCATGCTGCCGTGCCGAACTGCGAGGGGTCGAGTCCCTTCGTGAAGGCGTCGCCCGCAGACATCAGGGTCTTAGGGGCATCCAGCTGAGGCTGGCGCGCAGGGCCCGGAGCCATGACGTCGGGCTCGGGTGGCTCGTATTTCGTCATCGCGGCGAGCGGCCCGAGAATGGGGACGTCGCCCATGGTCCCCTTTCCATCGCTCCAGCGAGTGTCGTTTACGTTGGAGCCGAGCGCGAAGCCGGCGCCGGCCGCCGTCATGCTCACGTCGACAACAGTCCCGGCGGCGACATGCGTCCAGCCCTCTGCAGCCATGACGAAGCCGCGGGCGGAGTTCCTGACGCCGCTGGGAATATGCGCGAGGTTGCCCCAAGATCCTGGACGGACCTTGCTGACAGCGGCCAGGAAGCCTTCCGAAGCACGCAGGGCTCGCCCGGATGCCACCAGGCCTCGTCCCGCTCTGGCCATCGCGCTGCCGGCAACGCCAAGTCCGCCGGTCAGGACACCGGCAGCGTCCCAGGCGAGGGTCTGCCAGGTCATGCCCTCGGCACCACCGATCATGGCTGCGCTGTGCGCAGCCAACGCTCCGGCGCCGACAAGCAGACCTACGAGTGCCAGCCCGGCTATGCCGCCAAATGGGATCGCGAGCAGGCAGATTACTCCGATCACCATCGCCACGTCGGCGAGGATGTCGCCGACAAGCTTCCAGAAGTTGGGATCGGTCAGCACTCTCAGCTGCTCGAGGATCGCCTCTTTGAACCCGTCCACCAAATCGTCGAACCAGCCTGGCTCGGGCGGCGCATCGTCCGCCGCGTCCTTGATGGTGCGGGCCGAGGCGTCTGCCTCGGTGACGTACTCGGCGTGCAAGGCGCGGGAACGGCTACGGATCGACTCAAGCTCGCCGCTGGCGCTGTCATACGCGCGCTGCTTGCCCTTCTTGTCGCGTTCGTGTTCTTCCTTCTCCTTGCCGGACAGCTTGGACGTGTCGCCGCTGACGCCGTCCAAGTCGGCCCTGGCGGCACTCACCTTCTGGGCCGCCGCATCAGCCTCGCGCTCCAGCCGCCGAGCCTGCGTCTGGAAGGCGTCCAGGCTGCGCTCCCACCCCGCCAGAGCCCGGTGTGCCGTGTTGAGGGACGTCAGCGCCTTCTTGAGGTAGGGCGGTATCTTCTCCACGGAGCTGCTGAACTTGTCCGCGGACTTTCCCACCCAAATACCCTATGAGGTGCCTATCTTGCTCAGCTGAGTCTGCGTGGTGCCGCTGTCACCGACCACTTTCCCCACCGCTGAGACTATGCGCCGCACCGTCTCCAGGTCGCCCGGCGCCGGATCGAATCCGAGATTGGGATACTTAGATGAGCCCATCCTGCTCCTCCCCTGTGCATGCCACGAACGCCACTCCGCGGGATGGCTGATGCCAAGATGATAGGAATCTACCTGTGTGACGACGACCTCGACCCCTGAACGAGGTCGTATCGGCAACGCGGACTACTGGGGATGGGATGAGCCTTCAGCGCGCACTCGACGGACTCCTACAGGCCGGAGCCAAGGGATCCGGCCTGTACACGCTCGTCAATCCATGGGGGTCGCGACGTAAATTCGCTGCTTTCGCGTACATCGCCGGACAATACGGGTACGAGTACGATGGCCTCGCTCCTGGTGTGCCCAGGAGCTTGAACTATCCCGTCTTCGCGTTCCGCCGACTGCCTGACGCTGAGCAGCGCGCGGCTCACACGGCGGCTCAGCACCCCAACGCCCGCTTCGGTGGCCCGTACCCGGGCATGCGCCCCGGCGGTGACGGACTCACCCCGCTCGCGGAGACTCGTACCGAGGTCGATCTGCTCCACGCGCGGATCAAGGTGGATCTCTTCGGGAAGTCGGCGGGCAAGCGCGTGCGGAAACTTGCCGTCCTGGTCCCGATCGGGGTGTTCCTCGCCTTGTTGATCAATCAGAGCTTCACGGCAACGGCATTCATCGTGGCCGGCGGCATTTGCGTGGCGTGGTGCCTGTACCTGTGGCTGGCTTCGGAGATCATGCGCCGGCGACACCACCACTACCGCCGCACGCTGGCGGACGCAGGGATCCGGTGGCCGCCGGACAGAAACACGTGACTCCGGGAAACCACAGGCGGAGCCAGTTCTCAAGTCCTGGCTCCCGAGCGCTCATGAGCGCCGAAGGAAACCACGCCGCGTGCGCTCCTGCCGGTACGAACGCTGGCGTGTCCGAGGATGCGCTCGATAGCATGCTTCGCCAAGGACGCTCGATCGAGGTATGTGGACAGTCGGGGGGTCAATGTCATTTCTGAGGTTCATGACTGATGAAGTCAAGCAAATGGCGGGCACGCTGGAGACCGGCGGCAGCCAGATGAAGGACGCCTCGAAGAATATGAAGTATGCCGACACCAAGGAGATCGGCCACGAGGCGATGGAATCAGCGTGCGATGATTTTGCGGACTCGTGGGACTACGGATTCGGCCAGCTGTCCAAGCTGACCAAAGGCGTCTCGAAGTTCGCGAACAAAGCTGCCGAAGAGTTCGCGAAGCTAGACCAGAAGCTCTACGACGAACTGGTCAACGCCAGCAAAGGCGAAGGTAAGCAGTAGACCGCGGCGCCACGCGCGCTGCCGCTGGAGTGCAACGGCATCACCGACCCCGACACCCCGACCAGGTCGTCATCGTCCCAGTGCCATCAGAAGCGGCCTGGGCACACGTGACGCCGGGCCGGCAAGCCAGGCTGCGGAGAGTCCCTCGGGAGCAACGGGCGCACCTAAAGCGTGTTGCACAAGGATGTGTTCTGGCAGGTCAGGGTGCGTGGAGGCAGTCTTCTGGTCATGTTGTGAGGGCGAGGTTGTGCATGTGGGCGACGCCACGCAGACGTCTGACCCGGGTGGGCCCCGGCAACCCGTCAATCCCGGCCTGTGTCAGCAGGACCACCTGGATGCCCATGTCACCCACACGTGCAGCAGACCGACGCGCCGACCGGACTACACCCTCAACTGCGACTGCGAAGAGCCCAAAATTGGCCCCGGTGCGAGGGTCGGCCCGCGTGCTACGTTCCGGCCATGACTAGACCCGGTGAGATCCTCGGCAGCGTGTTAGCCGCCAGCGAGCGCGAGCAGCTCGAGACGTTCCTGGATTACCTGCGCGACGCCGTCGTGCGCAAGGTCCGCGGGGTGTCGGAGGAGGACGCCCGGCGCAGCCCGGTGCCGACCGGCACCAACCTCGGCGGCCTGATCAAACACCTGCGGTGGGTGGAACTGGGCGGGTTCGCCCAGCAGATCGGGCAGATCCCCGCCGCGGAGCTGCCCACGCCGCCGTGGACCGACGCAGACCCGGAGGCCGACCTGCGGCTGGAGCCGCACGAGAAGCTCGACGACGTCATCGGCGCCTACCAGGCGGCGTGCGACCGCTCCCGCGAGATCGCCGCCCAGCACAGCCTCGACTACGCCGTCACCACACCGCGGGGCAGGGAGCTGACGTGGATGTACCTGCACGTGATCCTGGAGACCGCCCGGCACGCGGGCCACGCGGACATCCTGCGCGAGATGATCGACGGCAGCGTCGGCGACTGACGGCTCGCGACGCGTCGTCGGTCCGTGTTCCGGGTCGTCGGAGGCGGCGTTACACCGGTATCGGCGGAGGCTGACCTCCAACACCGTGGGCCGCCACCCGAACGGCTCGTGCGCCAACCGCCGGACCACCGTGTCCCTGGCCGCGCCCTGGCATCCGCAGCGACGACACCATCTGTCGGGCTCGACAACCCGGCACCGGAGAATCGCCCGATCGGGCTCCAACCGCTGCCCGAGCACTTCGAGCCCGAGATCATAGTCACCTCCATCCTCGGGAGACCTCGACCCCTACCCGGCCACCGACGCGCCGACCGGACTTACACCCTCAACTGCGAAGAGCCCGTCATCCACCGAGCGCTGGGGATTGAACTCAACCTAAGCGAACCGGATCTTGGATACCCCGACCGGCCGGCACTGCTTCGACGACGTGGTCGCACACTTCGGCGGCCTGGACATCCTCGTCAACAACGCGGCGATCTCGGTGGAGCAGCGCCGCACGGTGGACGCCCCGGAGACCGACACAGCCGCATTGGACCGGATGCACGCCACCAACTACCTCGGCGTGATCGCCGTCATCCGGGCCGCCTCCCGAGTGCTGCGCACGGGCGGCCGCATCATCACGGTGAGTTCCGGACTGGGCTCCCGGGTCGGCGTCCCGGGCGTTGCCGACTACTTGGCGACCAAGTCAGGCATCGAGAGGTACACCATGGGGGTCGCACGGGACCTCGGGCCCCGCGACATCACGGCCAACGTCGTGGAAGCCGGGCTGATGGACAGCGGCATGCAACCGCCGGACCCCGACACCCTCAAGGCCCTGCTCAGCTCGCTGTCCCTGCAACGCATGGGGCACCCCGACGAAATCGCCGCGGCGATCGCCTTCCTGGCGAGCCCCGACGCGTCGTACGTCACGGGCGCGGTGCTGGACGCCCACGGCGGCTACAACGCCTGAACCCGGACCCCTGCCGCGCGCCCCGAAGGACGTCGCGTCTTCGGGGCGCGCACCGCCAACGACCCGCGTGTGCGTGGACACGACTCAAGAAGCCCGGATCGTGATCGTGTTACGAGCTCATAGGCGATGGCAATGCACCGGGTCGAGGTGCATCGGGCCACTGGGATGCTCGCCGCCCTGCTCGGCATCCCGCTGCCCTCGGCGATCGCCCTGTTACGCGGAGCCTTCCTCCTGGGCAGCGACATCACCGACGTCGCCCGCGCCGTCGTCGACCGCGAGCTGCCCCGGGTCGCCGACGCCCCGCCGAGCGGCGGACCGCGCATCGGCCCCTCCCCACGGGAACCACCATCCAGCTGCTCACCGACCGGTGCGTCGAACTGCTGGACATCTCGGCCGCCGGGCACGTCCTCATCCAGGCGGCGCGGCTGGCCGAACGCGCCGTGCGGCAACGTACGTGGCTCAGCTCCAGCTCGGGGTGGGGCCACGCCCTGCTTGATACGGAACCGGCCGCCCGGTGGTGGCGTCGAGCAGGACGCGGTCATCCAGGGGTTGGTCCAGCTTCACCGTTACGTGTTCCTCCTTCGCATCCTTGCTGCACACGCCCTCCTTCGGGTTCTTGACGGAATTCGACAGCACCACGCTGCCGCGCGTCTCCAGCGCCTTCACGGCGGGGCCTTCGTCGCAGGAGCCGTGGAGGGCGAGCACCGTGACCGAGCGCCCGTCCGAGGCGATGTAAGAGACGCTGGACAGGGGAAAGCCTGGGCCGCCCACCCTTCGCTTGATCGGCGGTTGGGGAAGTTTCGATGGCACGGCTGCAGCCCGCTTCAGAGGAGAGTCATAGCCGGCGAGGGTGAACAGCCAGGCTGGGACGGTGGCCGGGCCTCGGCTGGTGGCGAGGACCATCTCGCCGAGCTTCGCGTCGGTCACTGTAAGGTGCGGGCTTTCCCCCGCGTGATCGCCGGAGAGGGTCTTGTACGCCTCGTCCGCTCCCAGGAGCGGGCGGGTGAGCGCTGTGCCCTCGTTCCACGCCACCCGGCCGTCGGCCGGCCGGGTGGCGGGCAATTTGCTGCGCAGGATGAAGCTTTGCTCTGCATAGGCCTGCTTATCCGCCGGGCTCTTCAGCCCGCCCCGTGGCAGCTGGACCACGTCACCCATGGGGTGATAGCCGGCGCGCCACGCAGCAGCAGCGGTTGAGCCGTCCCAGGCCGCCGCCACCTGCCGTGCACGGGCCGCCAGCTTCTTCGCATCACCGGCGGCTTCCGTGCCCTCGTTCTGGCTGCCGCACCCGGTGCTGAAACCCACGGCGACGACCGCCACCATCAGCACAGCAAGCCTGGCGGCAGGGCGCGACGTCTTGTCAGTCACGTGAACTCCAGAATGGGTCAGGGACGGGTGCCAAAGAAACATGCGCGCCGCTTGGCGCGCATGTAGGAAGTACGTGTCCGAAGGCTCTGGGAGCCTACGGAAGTGCGGAGTGTTGTCGGCGGTGCTGGAGCTGGCTCGGTGAGGACCCGGGCTGTGCTCCGCTCGTGCGCTGGATGCGCTCGCGTTCGTCGACGCCTCGCGTAGAGCCGATCACTCCTGCTGCAGTACCGAGATCCGGAGCGCCTTGTTCTTGTCCCGGGTCAGGAACATCCCGGAGCCGTCCACATCGGCCCATGGAACGTCGATGTCCAGGGACAGCGCCTTCGGCTGTCCGGTACGCAGGGAGACCTGTGCCGGAACGCCGTCGTCGCCGTCGTTGACCCCGCCGAACGCCGTGCCGCGGTCCGTGACGAAGAGCAGGAGGATCTCCTTGCGGTTGTCGTCGCCGGCCAGGCACCAGCCGCGGCGTGTCTTGAGATCGAAGGCGACCGGGCCGGCGGCCACGTAGCGGTCGTTGGAGGAGGCGACGGCCGGATACGCCTCTGAGTACATTCCCGGTGTCAGGTCTTCGGTCGAGCAGGTCGTCGTGGCCTTGACCCTGCCGGTGGTTGCATCGTGCACTGCCCACACATGAGTGCCGTCGGGTCGGTTCCACACGGCCACGAGGTGTTCGCCCGCCGCGGCCTGCGCGTCGCCATTGAGGTTGATGGAGTCGTTGCTGCCCGGCTTCACGCCCGCGGGTGCGTGGTCGTTGCTGAACCAGGACCCCGGCACCCCGAATCCACCGTTGTCCGAGGAGATCACCGGGCCGGCCGCGGCTGTGGCCCACACCCGGCCGTCCGTACACAGGGTGTCTTCGCACCATGCCTTCGGCAGCAGCTCCGTGGCCTGGTAGCGGGTGACCTTGCCGGAGGCGACGTCGACTGCGGCGCCTGCTTCGCGGCCAACGCCCTGGCCGTCGCCCCAGGTGATCAGCAGACCGTCCCCGTTGGCGGCGACGTTGAGGTCGTCGCTGCTCGCGCTGACCGGCACATTGATCACGCGCGCAGGCTTGACCCCGCTGCCGGAGGCCTTCGCCGGGTACACCGCGAGCTGAACGACCTCCGTGCCCTCGTGCAGCTCGTCCTTGCCCTTCAAGCCGTGAGCCCAGGCAACGATGTACTCATCGTCGGCCTGTACCGTCGAGATCACATCGGGGATCTCCTCGTCTTCGGAGAGATCGTCCGAGATTCCTTCGGTGGGCACCGGCGGCTGCCAGTTCTTGCCGGACCAGCGAACATCGCCGGATTCTGCCGCGCGCACCTCCACCGAGTAGCCGCCCGAGGCCGCGCGCAGATAGGCAACGGCGCCGGTCTCCTCGGCCGTCGTCACGGGCAGCGAGCCCACCGAAGGCGGCACCCACCCGAGTGTCTGCTGCCACCCCTTGGTGGTGCTGTAGCCGTCGGGAACGTTCAACTTGGCCAGCTTCTCGGATGGCGCCGGTCCCCGTTGATGAGCGCCTTCGCCGTCGGCCTTGCCGTCCCCGTCGCCGCTGCTGCAGCCGAAGAGTGCTCCCATCACCGCCAGCGCCAACACCCCGTGGGTGACCCTCCGCACCACAAACCCCCGACCTGCGCCTGCAACCCGTGACGGCCGCGCGCACTAGTCACCACGACAAGACCGGTGACGCTAACACACAACTCAGTGTTCACAGCGGTGACATTGAGCCACTTCGGCTCCCGGACGGTGCCGCTGCAGCCGGCACACGGAACCGGGCTGGCGCGCGGGCCGTACGTGCACTCACCCGCCGAGACCGGCTTCCTCGATGAAGCGGCTCGGGGTGCCGGCCCAGGACACGGCCAGCCGGTCGCGGGCGCGGGTGCAGGCGACGAACAGCAGGCAGCGCTCCGCCATGAGGTCCGTTTCGTGCTGCAGCCGGTCGACGTCGAGCGGGGTGAGGGCCTTGGGGTGCGGCAGGGTCTGGGCGTCCACGCCGAGCACGGCGACGCAGCGGAACTCCAGGCCCTTGAAGGAGTGCATGGTGCCGACGCGGACGGCGCCGTCGGCGGCGAGGGCACCGGGCCGCAGTCGCTGGGCGGGGATGCCGGCCGCCTTCAGGTGGGCGGCGGCCGCCTCGACGCCCTTCTTCATGCGGGCGGTGACGCCGATCTCGTCCAGCGCCACGCCTTCGGCCTGCCACGCCGCCACGACGTCCACGAGCGCGTCGAGTTCGGCTTCCTCGGTCGCCGCGGCGTGGATCTGCGGGCCGGGGCCATGCAGCGCGGAGCGGTAGCCGAGCAGGGTTTCGTGGCGGTTGTCGTCTTCCAGCTGGCGGATGGGGGTGCCGAGGAGGATGGCGGTCGACCAGCTGAGGATTTCGTGCGTGGAGCGGTAGTTCTTGCGCAGTTTCGTGCTGCGTCCCGTCACCTTGATGCCGAGGGCCTTGAGGGAGACGCGGGAGTCGTAGATGCGCTGATGGGGGTCGCCGGCGATGAACAGGTCGTCCGGTCGCTCAGGTGCGGCGGCCCTGAGCAGCCGCCACTGCGCCGGGTGGAGGTCCTGGGCTTCGTCGATGACGATGTGGCGGTACGGCGGGCCGTCGGCGCGGAGCTTGTCCGAGGCTTCGACGCAGGTGCCCAGGTAGGTGCGCCTGTTGTCGGTCACGAGCTGTTGGGTGAACCCTTCCATGGTGTGCCAGACCAGGGCCCGTTCGGCGGTTGGCAGTCGGCTGCCGCGGCCGCGGCGCTCTGCGGCCTCGTACGCGCTCAAGCTCCGCAGGTCCTGGGCCAGGATCACGTGCCGGTACTCCTGTGCCAGAAACTGCGGGGTGGCCGCGCAGCCGGTGGCGGCGGCCGCGGCCTCCCAGCGGGTCTCCTCGTCCGTGCCGGTGAGCGGTGTGCGGGAGGTGGCCACGACGCGCCGCGCGAAGGCGTCGACGGTGGTGATGTCGACCCGTGCGCGCTGCTCCTCGCTTTCCACCAGTGTCTCCAGGCCGCTGCGCAGTGCGTCGACGAGGGCGTTGGTGTAGGTGGTGAGCAGGATTCGTTCGCCGTCGCGCAGGTGGCGCAGCAGGTGCCGTACGCGGTGCAGGGCGACCACCGTCTTGCCGGTGCCGGGTCCGCCGGTGACCTGGGCGGGGCCGGCGTAGCTGGCGCGGTGGGCCACGCGGTGCTGACTGGGGTGCAGGAAGACCCGCCACGCGGCGAACGGCTTGTCGAGGATGTCGAGCAGGTCCTCCGACGCGGTGACCAGGGCGATGCGGGTGCGGGTGTGCTGGATCGCGGTCTCGTAGTCGCTCGGGTCGACGACGGCCGGGCGGGGATCGGTGGTGGGGAGATTGACCGAGACCAGGTCCCGCCACACCTCCTCCACCGAGTAGCCCTCGGCGAGGAACTCCAGCACCTCGCGCTGATCGGGCGGGAAGTACGGGCCGAAGACGGCCCCTCCGCTCAAGCGGGCCGCTGCCGTCCCGTCGAAGCTGTCCCGGCTGCCGGTCAAGCGAGCCCCGGACGTGCCGGGACTGCCGCTCCGGCGACTGACGCAGCTCGCCGCGGACGGGCGGTCGGTGACCGTGGAGGCCATGCACGGCGACTGTGACGACCGTGCCGTGGTGTCCGTGCTGGAGACGGGTGGCAGCGTGGTGCTGTCGAATTCCGTGAAGAACCCCAGGAAGGGCATCTGCACCGATAGGGCGCAGATACAGCGGATGGCAGTGAAGCTGGAGCGCCCGCTGGGCGACCGTCTTCTGCTGGACGCGATCACCGGTCGGCCGCTGACCGCCTGCAACGCATGCCGACCGACGCCGGAGCGGACTCGGTGACGCCCGGGTACGGGGCGGCAATGCCACATGCCCCCGCTCGTCGTAAGAGAGGTGGCACTCTCGCGAGGAGTGGGTGGCAAGGATGAGCCCGGAACCACGTCACACGAGCGATGCCCATGCCTACGGTCATGGACACGGAATGGTCATCGGCGTGAATCTCCCCGGGCTCACCCCGGCGCGGTGCGGCACCAGCGGTCGACCGCTCAGGGACGTGCCTGGAGTGATCCAGGAGGGGCTGAACGCATAGGCGGGATCGCCACCTGTCGGTCAGGGCTTTCGACCCAGGCAGACAATGCCTCGGGGAAGTCCTCGTCTTCCAGGAGGGCGGCGTAGGACGATCCGGCCAGGCTCTCCAGTGTGCGGAGCACCTCGGGGAAGCCCGACCGGCGCAACCGTACGGCCGTATGCGTGGCTGCCTTGACCTTCCCTCGCTGCACTTGGCTGTGCCACCGGACCAGCTCGGAGATGAACACCCCGCAGGCGTCTGCGCGGCCAATTCTCAGGTCGTATCGGTTGAGTCCGAAGACCTTGATGCTGTGACACCCCTTGGCGGTGCGCGCCTTCAGCTCGCCCGACTTCGGCAGCAGCATCAGATGGTCTGCTGGGTCGTCCACGGTCGGGTCGATGAGCAGACAGGCGCCGGTGCTGGGGTCGCAGGGATACAGGTTTCGCTTCTCGTTACTGTTGCAGTGGGAGCAGGCCAACAGGTGGTTGTCCCAGCAGAAGGTGCGTAGCGGGGTGCGCGCCTTCGGCTCGAAGTGGTCAATGTCGGTGCCCTGGTTATCCAGGCAGTACATGCAGCGGATACGGCCGGGCGCCATCTGGATGAGCAGGCTCTTGATGTGCCTTTTCGCGACTTTCGCGGCCTTCCACTCCGCGACCGCAGCCTTGCTTGTGGCCCCCGCCTCACGGATCTTCGCAGTGCGGTCGTCGCAAAGCTTGGTCAACTCATGCGTGGCCGACAGCCGTTGCACGGGGATCACTCGTCACCTGCCAGGTGCGCCGCCATCTCGTACACTCGTGCAGTGCGGGAACTCGACAATTCGGCCGCCAACTTCTTGTAGTCCGCTACCTCGGTCTCGTCCGCTTCGCCGTCGAAGACTTTCTCCTCCAGGCGTACGAGTAGGCGACGCAGCCTGTCCGCGCGTTCGGAGTACGGGGTCTCCAGGCCGAAGAGTTCAGAAAGCACCGCGTCCTCGCCGCTCCCGTACACAATCCGCTGGTACAGATCCTGTGCTACGACTTCTGGCGCCCGCTGCTCGTCAGGCCCTGGCAGCCGAATTAGTCCGCCTGGATCGGCAGCCTGGCAGATGTAGGGGCTGTGGCTGGTCACGATGAATTGGATCTTCGGGAAGTGGCTCTTGAGCCAGTCACCGATTCGCCGCTGCCATGTGACGTGTAGATGAGCGTCGACCTCATCGATGATGACCACACCCGGCATCTGCACGATTGGATGGCCACTGTCGTCCGTCCCGACGTCCAAAGTCCCGTACGCGGTCTGGAGCTGTCGGACCAGGTCTAGGACCAGCGCCACGACGGTCCGGAAGCCATCGCTCATCTCTCGCAGTGGATAGGCCCGTTCTGGATCATCAACGGGGGCCACCCATAGTCCTTCGGACGAGACCCGAAGTGCCCGGTAGCCGTCTGGTAGCAGGCCGTCAGATAGCAAATCCTTCACGATATCCAGGAGCTCGGTGGCTTCCTCGCGTTCCTCCAGGCTGCGTAGTCGCAATTCCTTGAGCCAGCTGACGCCTTCGGCGAGTGAGGCGTCTTCGTGGAAAAGCGAAGCCATCCGCCCGGCGGGTCCCGGCGCGAGCATCAGGCGTTGGGCTTCCCCACTGCCGCCTGCGAGGCGTCTGAACGGGCCGTAGGCGGCGCAGAACCAGCCCTGCGGATGATCGGCCCAGGGGCCGCGGGCGGACGAAGGGGAGCCGTAGTTGACGCCGTCGTACGGGGCCAGTGAAGGCTGAACGGGGCTGCCGAACGGGTTCCGGGGTTGGGTGTCGTCGGCCTCTGGCAGGGTCCAGCCCAGTCCGAGCATCATGCGCCCGTCCGGACCTCGACCCCGTCCGGTGAGTTGATCGACCGTGTAGTCGGGTGAGACCGCGGCCTGAGACCAGGCATCCAGCTCACCGGTGGTGATCCAGCCACTGAAGTCCTGGGCGAGCGTGCGGGCTACCTGTGGGCCGGCGAGTGTGAGGGCTAGGGCGCGCAGGAGTGTGGACTTTCCGGACCCGTTACGCCCCGCGATGACAGTCCAACTGCCGCCGTCCTCGGGCTGGGGCAGCGGGAGAGCGTCCACTGCACGGGCCCCGTAGAAGCCCCTCACGTTGGAGAGACCGAACTCTGTGACGTACACCCAGCCCTCCTTGTCGATCGTCAGTTCCCTGGGCGGGTTGTCGAAGTCAGCCTCTCACGGGGTGCTGACGCTGCCATCCGCCTCAGCTCAGCCGAAGTCGGAAGTTGGGCTCGTAACCGGCAATCTTATTCTGGCGGCAATCGGTCGTCAGGCCAGATCATCCGCGATTACCTCGGTCTGCTTCAGGACGCGGTCGACCGCGCCTGGCTCCTCGTCCGGCGGGTAGCCGAAGAAGTTGAGGAGCAGCTTGACCTTGGCGCGAATGCGGTCCTGGGCCTGGCTCTTGACGCGCCAGTCAATGGTGACGTCTTCCGTGATCTGCTCGTATAGCTTGCGGGCGATCTGCGACAGGATGTCTTGTCCCATCTCCAGCGCCTTCGGGTTGGCCGCGATGGCGTCATAGAAGGCCATCTCATGTTCGGACAAGCCGAGTTCTGCTGCGAGTGTGCGGGAGCTGGATACTGCCTGAGCCATCTCGACGAGGAGCCTCGCCGCCTCGGCAGAGCTGATGAGGCCGTTGTGATATCGGTTCATGACCGACTTCATCTGCTCGGAGTACTCCTGCTGCCGCGTGAGATTGCTCGGGTGTGCTTCCTGGATCTCCCTGGCGATCGCGTCACGCAGGGCCTTGAGTGCCAGGTTCGGGTGCCGGCTCTCCCTGAGCTGCTGAACGAAGCCCTCGTCGAGGTGGGACAGGTCCGGCTTGGTGAGGCCAGCGGCGTCGTAGATATCGACAACGCCGTCGGCGGCCACCATCTCCGCGTTGAGCTGCTCGATCATGCGGCGGACATCGGCCTCGGTGGCCAGACCGAGCCGCTGCCGGTGCTCGGCAGCCAGCTTCCGGTACGTGGTTCGTACGGATGCGAAAAAGTGGATGTCGGGCAGCAGATCCTGGACGTCGGGGTGCGTCGGGCAGAGCGAGAACGCCTGGGAGAGCAAGCGGCTGAAGTGCAGGAAGCGCTGCGCGCGGGTGGGCTCGCCCGGTGGCAGGGCGGGCTCGGCGGTCTCCAGGAGGTCGAGTGCCTCACGGAGAGCCCCGCGGTAGCCGGCATCCCGCAGCGTGGCGCGCCAGGGGCAGCTTCGGAGTACGGCGTCAACCTTGCCGTGCATGCCGCGTACGGTCTTGACCGCCTCCTTGATGTGCGCGCCGATGGTCTTCTGTTCTTGATCTGCCTCCGAGTACGTGGCCAGCGCGTACTTCAGTTCTTTGGCCACGCCCAGGAAGTCCACGACCAGGCCGGAAGGCTTCTCGTCCCAGGTACGGTTGACGCGGGCGACGGCCTGCATGAGAGCGGCGCCGCGCATCCGGCGGTCCATGTACATCGTGTGCAGAGGTGGGGCGTCGAAGCCGGTCAGCCACAGGGACTGGACGATGATCAGCTCCAATTCGTCCTCTGGCTTGCCGACACGCGCCTGGATCTTCTTCAACTGGGTGGGCGTGCGAACGTAGTCGGTGATATCGGATGTGTCCTTGCCGGGGTTGCCGGTAAAGTGGGGTTTGCCCCCGTTTGTGGACATCTCTTGAAGATCGGATCTTGGGATCCGAGGAGGTGTTCTGGTGGGTGCTGCCCGGTATCCGGAGGAGTTCAAGCGGGACGCGGTGGAGCTGGTGCGGTCCACCGGTCGGTCGATCGGCTCGGTCGCCAAGGAGCTCGGTGTCAACACCGAGTCGCTGCGCCAGTGGGTGCGCAAATCCCAGGCCGTGGCCGGCGACGGCGGTGGTGACGCGGTGACGCCGTCGGAGCGTGAGGAGCTGAAGCGGCTGCGCAAGCAGGTTCGTGAGCTGGAGCTGGAGAAGGAGATCCTGCGGAAGGCAGCACAGTATTTTGCGAAGGAGATGGGTCGTTGACCGGCCGCTGGCGGTTCATCTCCGACCACCATGTGGAGTACGGCATTCAGCGGCTGTGCAGAATTTTTGGCGTCTCCCGGTCGGGCTTCTATCGGTGGCGCCAGGCGGCGCCGGCCCGGCAGGCCAGGGCAGCCGCCGAGGCGGCGCTCACCGAGCAGATCCGGGCCATACACACGCAGACGAAGGGCGCCTATGGGGTGCCGAGGGTGACGCGGGAGCTGCGCGCGGATGGGCCGGCGGTGAACCACAAGAAGGTCGCTCGCCTGATGCGGGCGGCTGGGATATCGGGGCGGCATCTGCGGAAGGGCAAGCGCACCACGATCCCGGATGCCCGTGCGCCGAAGGCCCCCGACCTGCTGGAGCGGGACTTCACCGCCCGGGCACCGAATGTGCGCTGGTGCGGCGATATCACCTACCTGCCGGTGGGAGGCGCATGGATGTATCTGGCGACCGTCATCGACATTCATTCCCGGCGGGTGGTGGGGTGGTCGATGGCCGAGCACATGCGCTCCGCCCTGGTCGTCGACGCGCTCGAAGCGGCCGTCGCGACCCGCGGCGGCTCCGTCAACGGCGTGGTATTCCACAGCGACAGGGGAACGCAATACACGTCGGCGGCGTTCGCCGCGGCCTGCCGGAAGCATGGAGTACGTCGGTCGATGGGCAGAACGGGATCGAGCTACGACAATGCGATGGCAGAGTCGTTCTTCGCCAGCATCAAACGTGAACTCCTCTACGGCGAGCGGTGGCTGAAGAGTTGCGAGGCCCGGCTGGCCGTGTTCTCGTGGATGGCTTGGTACAACAACCGGCGTCGGCATTCCGCACTGGGTCACATCAGCCCGGTCGAGTTCGAAAGGCGCTCGGTCATGTCAGGTAGCCTGAATCTGGCTGCATAGTTCGCAGATGTCCACGTAGCGGGGCGAAGCCCAAGGAGTGGATGACCCGGGTGCAGGGCCAAATGACCTTTGGGATACCGAGGATGGGCGGAGGTTAATCAGCATCCTGTTTGCCAGGCCCGATTCGGCGATATTCTCTGACCTTCAGAGGGAAATCGTATACTACAACGTCCGGTCGGGTGCGGGATGGGATCTGTTTGTCGCCGGGTATTGTCCAGGGCAACCGCAGGATGATCCAACAGCGTATGCAGCTGAGGGGGGTTGGTGGTTTAGCCCCACTGCGTTCAACGACATACGGGGTGCCGTAGAGAGTCGGCACAGAGAAGCAGTGACGACTCGAGGGCTTCTCAGAGGAAGACGTGAGTCTTGGCGATACTCAGGGAAACCGGAATTGGTTAGCTTCTGGGGGTTCGCTTCCGACTGGGCGCGACCTGACTGGTCCTCGCTGGTTTCGTGCAACATTGCCGAACCTGATAAATCGCTAAGCTGGGCCGTTGAGGCGCATTCAGATTGGCGCACTGTCCAGTTGCCAAGAGAATTCTTGCCTGGGAGCAGACAATGGGAGCTTCGCGACCGAATGCGTTTGAGTGAGTTGAACTCCGCCCTATCATGGACGGCTACAGCTGCCGCCGGGGCGGCAATGGGGGAAGGGGTGAAGACGCTGATGGGCAAGCTACTCGGCTAGCGGAAGACTGCTTCCTCCACCGCTACGGCTTTGCCAGCTCACTCTGGTTTCATGAGGCCGCCCTCGGCTCCGGAGTACGGCACCTAGAGGCTGCCAGTCAGCCGGTAGCTTCTTATGGTTCCGCTTGCGGTCAGGTCAACGGTGTGGGTACTGAATCCGTCAGGATCCAGTCGGATGTAAGACTGCCGCGCTGAGGCGATGTGTTTTACCCAGGTCGCAGTGAAGCCCTTGGCCAGTTTCTGCCAGGGCTTCCAGCCGGAGTTGTCTGCCAGTTCGGCGTAGAAGTGATACACGTCGCGGACCGAGAGCGTCGAGGTGAACGTCGCCGTCACATGCCCGCCGCTCCAAGCGCCAGCCTCAAAAATGCTGCCTTTCGAGTAGGTTGCGGGTTTTTCCTCTCGCGCGGTGCGCTTCGCAGCGGGCGGGAGCGCGGTGAGGATCGGTTCGGATGCCAGCCGGTGCAGCCGTTTGTTGCCGGGGTCGGGGTGGGGTGGCCTGCGGTGAATTGCGCAGGCTGTGGTCAGTCCTCCGGCGGCCCACAGCAGGAGTATGGCTCTACGTGTCGCGATCAACATGATCACCTCAAGAGTGCCCGAAGCCGGATGAGTTGGCTGGGCACGAAGGTCAGTGTAGGTCGGTCCGCCGCGGGGTGACCCGGGTTCGGCAGGGTGTGGTGGGCCCAGGGCCCTGAGCTGCACCCCGTTTCGTAGCGTCCCTGAAGCCAGGTCTATGATCTTGGCGTAAGGAGACACACGAGCAAGTGCCAGCACCACGGAAGTACCCCGACGAGCTCCGCGAGCGTGCCGTCCGCGAGGTCCGCACCAGCGGACGCCCGGTCGCCCATGTCGCCAAAGACCTCGGCATCCACAAGGAAGCCCTGCGGCAGTGGGTCCGCCAGGCCGAGGCGGACAGCGGCGACCGCGATGACCGGCTTACCAGCGCCGAACGCGACGAGCTGAAACAACTCCGCAAGGACAACGCCGAGTTGAAGCGGGCCAATGAGATCCTGAAGGCCGCTTCGGTGTTTTTTGCCCAGGAGATCGACCGTCCCCGGACGAGGCCGAGCAGGTGATCGACCACCTGAAGGAACGCGGCCTCGGGGTCGATCCCGTCTGCCGGGTGCTGGACCTGTCGGTCTCGACCTATTTCGCCCGCAAGCGGCGCCCGAAATCGGCCCGCCGGCTGCGCGACGAACAGCTCATGCCCATGATCGAGGAGATCCACGCCGAGTCCGGCGGCACCTATGGGGCCCGCCGGATCACCCGCGCGCTGCGGCGCAAGGGCGTCGAAGCTGCCCGCTGCACCGTCGAGCGGCTGATGCGCGAGCTGGGCCTGGAAGGCGTCATCCGCGGCCAGCGGCGCCGCACCACGATCCCCGAGCCGACCGCGCCGCGGCCGCCGGACCTGGTCGACCGCGACTTCACCGCGGACCGGCCGGATCAGCTGTGGGTGGCGGACATGACCTACGTGCGGACCTGGTCCGGCTGGGCGTATGTCGCGTTCGTCCTCGACGTGTACTCGCGGATGATCGTCGGCTGGCAGATCGCCGGTCACATGCGGACCGAACTGCCGCTGGACGCCTTGGAAATGGCGCTGTGGCGCCGGAGGATCAAGACGGGTTCCGGTCTCATACATCACAGCGACCGCGGGTCGCAATACGTATCAATTCGATACACAGACCGGCTCACCGACATCGGCGCCTCGGCATCCGTCGGGTCCGTCGCGGACAGTTACGACAACGCCATGGCGGAGGCGCTGAACGGCACCTTCAAGGCCGAGCTGATCGAGATGCAGGGCCCCTGGCACGACGTCCACCAGGTCGAGCGGGCGATCTTTCGCTGGGTGACGTGGTACAACGAGGAACGGCTCCACTCCGCCCTCGACTACGTGCCACCCGCCGAGTACGAGGACGCCTTCTGGCGAAGTCAGGAAGCCACCCAGCAGTCCGCCTGACCAATCAAGTCCGGACGCTATGAAACTCGGGGCAGCTCAGTACGAACGGCCATGGCCTCCCAGGCCCGTATCGAAGGGCGCTTCCTGGGCGGACGCCCGCCGTACGGCTATCAGCTGGTGGACCTCGGCCCACACCCGAACCCGGGCAAGGCCGCCGACGGCAAACGCCTGCGCCAGCTGGCCCCGGACCCGGCCACTGCCCCGGTCGTCGTGCGGATCTTCGCCGAATACATCCGCGGCCGAGGCGACTACGCCATCGCCGAGGGCCTGACCCGCGACGCCATCCCCTGCCCCTCGGCCGCCGACCGGGCCCGTAACCCGCACCGCGACGGCCACGCCTGGTCCAAGGGTGCGGTCCGCGCCATCCTGTCCAACCCCCGCTACACCGGCCGCCAGGTATGGAACCGCCAGCGCAAACACGAAACGCTCCTCAGCCCCGACGATGTCACCCTCGGCTATGCCACCACCATGCGCTGGAACACCCCCGACCAATGGATCTACTCCGAGCAGCGCTCTCACCCCGCGCTCATCGATGACGCCACCTTCACCCGCGCCCAGCAACTCCGCAGCCGCACCGTCCGCCCCGCTCCGGCCCCCGGCGTCCCCCGGGCCCGCCACCCCTACCTGCTGCGCGGCGCCCTCATCTGCGGCATCTGCGAACGCCGCATGCAAGGCAACTGGACCCACGACCAGGCCTATTACCGCTGCCGCTACCCCGACGAATACGCCCTCGCCAATCGCATCCACCATCCGCGGAATATCTACCTGCGCGAAGCCTGGATCCTCCCACCCCTCGACACGTGGGTGGCCACCTGCTTTCTGCCACACCGGCTCGACGACACCATCGACCAACTCGCGGCCGCCACCACAACAGATCCGGGCCCCGGCGAAGCCGCCGCGCAAGCCGCCCACACCACGCTGACCGAATGCGACGCCAAACTCGCCACCTACCGCACCGCCCTGGAATCCGGCACCGAGCCAACCATCGTCAACGAATGGATCACCGAGATCCAGGCCCGCCGCGCCACTGCCCAGGCCCAGCTCCGCCACCTCACCGGCGAAGCCTCCACCCGCATGTCCCGCGACGAGATCGCCCGCCTGGTCCGCACCATCGCCGATGTCACCGCCGTCATCCGCGAAGCCGACCCCGCCGACAAAGCAGTCATCTACCAGCAGCTCGGCTTGCGCCTCACCTACCACCCCGCAAAGCAAAAAGTGCTGGCCGAGATAGATCTCGACCAGCACCCAGCCCACAACCGTAGGCTGCCAGAGAGTGTCCGAGGGGGGACTTGAACCCCCACGCCCGTTAAAGGGCACTAGCACCTCAAGCTAGCGCGTCTGCCATTCCGCCACCCGGACGAGGGTGTCTTGCCGATGGCCTGGCGGCCGCGGCGACATCTCAACCATACCAAGGATTCCGGGGTGCTCTGCCACCCGTTAATGGCGTTACGCTACGTGAGCGGTAAGTGACGATTCGCAGGTCAGGAGGGGACACGGGCCCGCCCGGCGGCGGAGCCCGTGTCCCCCGATGCGTTAGGCGTTCTTGCGCCGGCCCGTCAGATACGCCGCCGACCGCTTCGCCGTACTGAAGCTGCCCGCCGGGTTCGTCGCCGGGTCGACCGCGTCGTCCCGCTCCACCAGCCAGTTGTGATAGCGGTCACCTCCGCGGCGGCGGGTCACCGTGCCGATGAAGCGGCGGTAGTCGATGTCGCCGTCGCCGACGTCTGTCATGTGGTAGCCGTGCTCCTGGGCCTCGTCGTGTTCGCCGTCCTTGACGTGGAAGAGGGGGTAGCGGCGCGGGTCGTCCAGTACGTAGTCCAGCGGCTTGAAGGGGGCCGGGGTGCCGTCCGGGCGCTTGCTGAAGCGGTACTGGCCGACGTAGGCCCAGTAGATGTCCATCTCCAGGTAGACCAGGTCCGGGTCCGTTTCCGCCAGCATCAGGTCGTAGATCCGGACCTTCGGGTTGTCGCTGCAGAAGCCGAATTCCTCCGAGTGGTTGTGCGTGTACCACTTCATGCCGCGCGCCTTCGCCGCCGCGCCGTACTCGTTGAACTCCGCGCACGAGCGCTTCACCGCGTCCACCGTGGTGCCGTAGCGGTTGTTCGGGCCGGCCCAGGTGCCGATGTACGGCATGCCCAGCGCCTCCGCGTCGTCCAGCACCTGGTCGAGGCTCTCGGCGAAGGAGTACGCGCCGGTGTGGGACACGTGGCTGCCGATCGGGAACAGGTCGTGGTCCCGCGCGAGCCGCCTGAGCTGGGGCAAGGTGATGGACCCCGTGCCCTGGGTGTAGCCCGCGTACTCGATCTGGTCGTAGCCCGCCCTTTCGAGCTCCTGGAAGACCTTGGCGAAGCCGACCGAGGCGATCTGGTCACGCACCGTGTACAGCTGGATACCCAGCTTGCCGCGCGGCACGATCCGGCGGCTGCCGTGTCCGTGGCCGTGGCCCCCCGCCACGGCCGGAGACGCCGCCGCGCCGGTGATCGCGGCGGCGGTGGCGCCCGCCGCGACGCCGAGGAAGCTGCGGCGCTTGAGGCGTCTGGCGAGTTCGGAGTTGTCACTCATCAGGCGGGTACTCCTTGTTCTTGAAATTATTCGAGGTGGTGAGGTGTCGACAGCCCGGCCAGTGAGAGCAGCAGCTGCTTCACGTCGGTGGCTGCGACTGGGTCCGTCGCGGCTCCTGGCCGGGACGTAAGGAAGACCGGGCCGTCGCGCTCGTCGTCCGGGAGGCGGCCGTGGCTGCCGCGGACGGGTGAGGGGTCGAGGGGGATGACGGACATCTTGTAGCGGAGGCCTGTTTTCTTGCGGGCCAGGGCGGTGGCCGCGCGGAGGCGTACGTACGGGTCCGCGGGGTCCATGAAGAGCTCGGCCGGGTCGTAGCCGGGCTTGCGGTGGATCTCTACCAGGCGGGCGAAGTCGGGGGCCTTCGCGTCGTCCAGCCAGTAGTAGTACGTGAACCAGGCGTCCGGCTCCGCCAGCGCCACCAGCTCTCCGGCGCGCGGGTGGTCGAGGCCGTACGACTTCTTGCCCTCGTCGTCCAGCAGCTCCGCCACGCCCGCGAGGCCGGTCAGGGCCTCCCGTGCGGCCGGGATGTCCTCGGGGCGGCGGACGTACACGTGGGCGATCTGGTGGTCGGCCACCGCGAAGGCGCGGGACGCCATCGGGTCGAGATATTCCATGCCGTCCTGGGTGTGCACCTCCAGGAGGCCTGCGCGGCGGAGTGCGCGGTTGATGTCGATCGGGCGGTCGGCCGATGTGATGCCGTACTCCGACAGGACCACCGTCTCCGCGTCCGCAGCGGATGCGTCCGCCAGCAGCGGTGCCAGTTCCGCGTCCACCTCACGGGCCGCCGCGTGGGCGCGGGGGTCGTCGGGGCCGTAGCGCTGGAGGTCGTAGTCGAGGTGGGGGACGTAGACCAATGTCAGATCAGGGCGGCGGGTGGCCAGGAGGTGGCGAGCCGCCGCGATGATCCACTTGGATGAGGTGATTGCTGCCGTGGGGCCCCAGTAGGTGAAGAGCGGGAAGGTGCCCAGCTTTGCCTCCAGCTCGTCGTGCAGCGCCGCCGGGCGGGTGTAGCAGTCCGGTTCCTTGCGGCCGTCCGCGTAATAGATGGGCCTCGGAGTGATCGTGTAATCCGTGTCCGCGCCCATCGCGTACCACCAGCAGACGTTCGCCACCGTGTAGCCGGGGTGGGCGCGGCGGGCGGCGTCCCAGAGTTTGTCGCCTTCGACGAGGGCGTTGTGCTGGCGCCACAGCAGGACCTCGCCCAGGTCGCGGAAGTACCAGCCGTTGCCGACCACGCCATGCGCCGAGGGCGTGGTGCCGGTCAGGAAGGTGGACTGGGCGGTGCAGGTGACGGCCGGGAGCGGGGGCTGCAGTGGGGCGCACGAGCCGGCGTCGGCCAATGCCGTCAGGTTCGGCATGTGCTCCAGGAGGCGGGGGGTGAGGCCGACGACGTCTATGACCACCAGGCGCTTTGGTGTCGTCACGGCAGCTCCTTCAGGCCGAGTTCGGTGAGCAGGTCGCGGGCCAGGGACAGTTCGGCGGCGATGCCATCGGCGAGCTGGGCGCGGCTGCGGGGTCTGAGGTGGGGTGGTAGGGCGTGCCAGGTGTACGTCTCCACCTCCAGGTGGCGGGTGAGCGGGTGCGGGCCGCCGACGAGGTGGGTGAGGGCGGACTTCAGGACGCCGGTGGTCGCGGCGAGCGGGGGCTCCAGGGGCGCGTGCAGGGGTACGTGGAAGTGCGAGCGCCACTCCCCCGCGGTCGGCAGGCCGCCGGTCAGGGCCTCGTCCAGGTCGTCGGTGCCGCTCACGCCGCGTACGCCCTGAGCCGCGCGCGTCCGGGTCTGGTGCAGGAAGCGCGGCTCGGCGAAGGCCTGGAGGGCGGTGCGTACGGCGGCGTCGTGCGGGTCGGCGGCCTGGAGGGCGGCGGAGAGCTGGGTCTTGACGATCGCGACGCCGGACGCGGTGAGGGCCGGGATGGCGGTGTCCGGGTCCTCGAACTCGGTCGCCAGGTGGCAGGTGTCGACGCAGATCCCGATGCGGTCGGGGGGCGGGGCATCCGCGCCGGTGAGGGCTTCGATGGCGTCGCTCGTGGTCTCGACCGTGCAGCCGGGCTCCGGTTCGAGGCCGACGCGGATGCGGCGGCCGGTGAGCTCCTCGATCGCCTCCAGGCGAGAGGCGAGGATGTGGAGCGCGGCCAGGGCCTTCTTGCGCTGGTCGTCGCCGAAGTCCGTACGCCAGGCGAGCGGGAGGGTCGAGATGGTGCCCTCGGCGGCGTCGTCCGGGAGGAGTGTGGCTAGGAGGCGGGCTAGGTCGGCGGTGTGGTCGAGGCGGGGCTGCTCGGTCCAGTCGGGTTTGTAGACGCGGTATTTGACGACCTGGTCACCGAAGCCCTGGTACGGGAAGCCGTTGAGGGTGACGACCTCCAGGCCGCGGTCGTCGAGTTCACGCTTGAGGCGGCGCAGCGCGGCTGGGTCGGAGCCGAGGGTGCGGACGGCGTCGGCCGCCAGCCAGAGGCCGATGCCGAGGCGGTCGCGGCCGAGGCGGCGGCGTACCGGCTCGGCGTGGTCGCCGAGCTGGGCGAGGACGCCGTCGTAGTCCTCGGCGGGGTGGACGTTGGTGCAGTACGCGAGGTGGACGGTGGAGCCGTCGGGGTGGCGGAAGCGCATGGGGGGTCAGCTCCCTCCGCGGAGGATGGAGTTGCCTTCGTGGGTGGCCGCGCCGTCTTGTGGCTTCGGGGGCTCCAGTTCCAGGCGGCCTGACTGGCCGTAGAAGGCGGCCGGGTTGCGCCAGAGGACCTTGTCCACGTCGTCGTCGGAGAAGCCGGCGGCGAGCATGGCGTCGGCGGTCTTGCGGGTCTTGAGCGGGTCGGACTTGCCCCAGTCGGCGGCGGAGTTGATGAGGATCTTGTCGGTGCCGTACTCGCGGAGGATCGCGACCATGCGGTGCTCGTCCATCTTGGTGTCGGGGTAGATGGAGAAGCCGCGCCAGACACCGCTGTCAGTGGCGGCCTTTACGGTGGTCTCGTTCAGGTGATCGAGGACGACCTGCGCGGGGGGCAGGTCGGACTCGGCGATGACGGCGAGGGTGCGGGCGACGCCCGCGGCCTTGTCACGGTGGGGGGTGTGCACGAGGGCGGGGAGCCCGTGGTCGGCGGCCAGCTGCAGCTGGGCGGCGAGGGCGTGGTCCTCGGCCGGGGTCATCGAGTCGTAGCCGATTTCGCCGACGGCGACGACGTGGTCTTTGAGGAGGTAGCGAGGGAGTTCGTCGAGGACGGGGGTGCAGCGGGGGTCGTTGGCCTCTTTGGGGTTGAGGGCGAGAGTGCAGTGGTGCGCGATGCCGTATTGCGCGGCGCGGTACGGCTCCCAGCCGAGGAGGGCGTCGAAGTAGTCGAAGAAGCTGGCGGGTGCGGTGCGGGGCTGGCCGAGCCAGAAGGAGGGCTCGACCAGGGCGCGGACGCCTGCGTCGTACATCGCCGCGTAGTCGTCGGTGGTGCGGGAGGTCATGTGGATATGGGGGTCGAAGATGCGCATGGGTGAGGTCAGCCCTCCTCGTTGACGGCTGGTGCGCTTGCGCCGGGGGCGGTGGCGCTGCCGGGGTCGGCTGCGCCGTCGGTGACGGCGGTGAGGGACAGCACGCGGTGCAGGTCCTGCGGGACGTCGCGGCCGGCGGCCTCGCGTTCGGCGGCGTAGTCGCGGAGCATGCGGGCGAGTTCGGCGTCATCGCGGGCGCGGTCGGCGAGGTCGTGGATGTCCGTCACCGGGACGCCGGTGAACAGGCACTTCAGCACGGCCTGCCGCCAGTCGTGGGCGGGCAGGTGCTCGGCGCCGTATGGGCCGAGGGCTGCCGCCACCAGGCGCGTGTCGTTGGTGCGCAGCGCGTCGTGTACGAGCGGGAGGGCGTCGTCGCTGGGCTCGAGGTGCGGGAGCGCGGTGAGAATGGCGATGCGCTCTGCGGTGTCGCCGCGCTCGTAGATCCGGGTGGCCGCGTCGGTGTCGGCGCGGGCTGCTTGGAGCAGCAGGATGCGTACGGCCATGGCCTGCTCGCCGCCCGCGCGGCGGCGGGCGGCGGCGAAGTGGGCCTCCCAGGCCGGGATGGAGGGGCTGGGACCTGGCGCGCCCTTCGCCGCCTCGGTCAGGGCGTCGGCCAGCCAGGCGCGGGCGTCGGTGGGGAGGGCGGCGTCCACGGCGGCGCGGAGGGTGGCGGGGGTGGTGGTGCTGGGGTCGGGGGTGTCTGCGGTGTTCGTCATAGGGCGCCTCCTCGGGTGCTTGCCTCGGCTTCGGCGGCGCGGAGGAAGTCGAGGGAGGTACGGGCCAGTTCGGGGCCTGCGTGGGAGTCGCGGGGCAGCTCCACGCTGATCAGGCCGCGGTATCCGGTGGTCTGGAGGGCTTCGAGTACGGGCGGGAAGTTGATCTCGCCCTCGCCGAAGGGCAGGTGCTCGTGTACCCCGCGGTACATGTCCTCGATCTGAACATGTGCCAGCCAGGGCGCGGCGGCGCGTACGCAGTCGGCGGGCGGGGCCGGTTCCAGGCACTGGCAGTGGCCGATGTCGAGGGTGAGGGCGAGGGAGTCGGGGTCGCCGAGGGCGGTGCGGAGGCGGTGGAAGCAGTCGAGGTTGTGGAGGAGGTGGCCGGGTTCGGGTTCGACGGCGAGGGGGACGTTGGCGGCGGCCGCCGCCTCCAGGACGGGGGCGAGCTCGTCGGCGAGGCGCTTCCAGGCCTCGTCCTCGGGGACGCCGTGCGGGCGCTGGCCCGAGAAGCAGTGCACGGCGCCGGCGCCGAGGTCGGCGGCGACGCGTACCGCGGTCAGGAGCAGGCCGGCGCGGGCCTGGCGGGCGGCCGGGTCTGGGTCGAGGAGGGTGGGGTGGTGCTTGCGGCGGGGGTCGAGTACGTAGCGGGCGCCGGTCTCGATGGTGACGGAGAGGCCGGTATCGCTGAGGAGGCGGGCGACTTGGGCGGTGCGGGCCGGGAGGTCGGGGGCCAGCGGGTCGAGGTGCATGTGGTCGAGGGTCAGGGCGATGCCGTCGTATCCGAGGTCGGCGAGGAGGTGGGCGGCGTCTGTGAGGCGGAGGTCGGTGAGGCCGTTGGTGCCGTAGGCGAGTCGGAGAGGCGTCATGTGGCGCTCACCTTTCGCGCGACGCGGCGGGCGAGGGGGGCGAGGGCGGTGATGGCGGCGGCCGTGACGGGGTGCCCTGCGCGGGCGGCGAGGGCGGCTTGGAGGGGGATCATTGCGCGGATGCCGCCGCCGACTGCGCGCTGGGTGAGGAGGGGGGAGGGGTTGAGGGCGGCGTGGAGGGAGGGTTTGGCGGCGGTGGTGAAGTAGAGGGCGGCTGCCGCTGCGGTGGCCGCTGCCGCGGGGGTTGGGGGTTGGCGGCTGGTGTGGTGGCCGCTGCGAGGTCCGCTGTCGCGGAGGGTGTAGGTGATGGCGGTGGTGGCTGCGAGGGCGGCGAGGGGTGGGACGGTGGCGCCTCCCTCTGCCTCGCGGCGGGAGACGGTGGTTACGGCGTAGGTGTGGGCGGCCAGGAGGGTGGCTGCCGGGAGGGGGGTTGTGCGGCGGGGGGCAGTGGCGCGGAGGGGGGATGCCCCAGACCCGCCCCTTCCCGAAACCGGGGGGATGCCCCCGGGCCCCTTGACGGCAGATGCGGCTGCAGCTCGTGCGCTTGCTGAACCCAGCAGCAGGTCCAGGCCACGTGCTGCCGCCATTGCCGCCGGGCCCGCCGGAGTTTGTTTCAGGCGGAGGTCGTACGCCCAGACCGTGCCTGCCAGGGCCGTGGCCAGCGCCAGCGGTTTGCGGCCTGCGGCTGCTGCCAGGGAGAGGCCGGCTGCGGTTAGGGCTGTGGCTGCTGCCAGGGCGGCGCGTGGGCTGATGCGGCCCGATGGGATGGGGCGGTGGGGGCGTTCGATGGCGTCTACGTCGCGGTCGGCGTAGTCGTTCAGGGCCATGCCTGCCTCGTAGAGGCAGAGGGAGGCTCCTGCGGCCAGCAGCGTGCCCCGGTTCGGCCTGCGACCCGCCGCCGCGGCTCCGGCCAGCGCATCGCCGGGCACCGTGAACACCGCCGATATTCGCAGGAGTTCCGCCCATGCCCGTAGCTTGCCGCCGCGCGGCCGGGCCGGAGCCCGGGACGGGGCCGAGGCCGCCGCCGGAGCCGAGGCCGCCGCCTGGGTGGCGGTCGCGGCCGCGTCGCCAGTGTGCCGGGCAGCGGCGGGCAGCCAGGGTGGGGAAGCCCCCTGGTCTGCCCGACCGGCGCCCAGGCGGCCGGGGGCCGCAGGTACCTGGGTGGGGTCGGACGCGGCCGGGCGCTCGGCCTCTGGCGCCGAAGCGGCGGGCGCAGGCACCCGCTCGTCTGGCGCCGAGGCGGCGCGCACCCGGCCGTCCTCCGCCGCCGAGGCGCGCGCAGGCGCCCCCTCGGGCGGCCCCGCCGCCCCGGGGACAGCCCCCGCCGCACGTTCGGGCTCCGAAGCCGATGCGGGCCCGGACCCCGGCGCCGCTGACGCTGCGGACGCCAACTCAGCAGCCGACTGCGTCGACACTCGCGGCGTGCTCACGGATGGCGATCCGGGCTCCGCGCCAGCCGCTGCGGGCCCGGACTCCGGCGCCGCTGACTCCGCGGACGCCGGCTCAGCAGCCGACGACATCGGCACTCGCGGCGTGCCAGCAGCCCGCGATCCGGGCTCCGCACCAGCCGCTCCGTATCGCCGCCGCTCACCCCCGCCGGGTCCCCCCGGCGTCGCACGTACGGCCGCCGTCAGCGCGACCGCCGCACCCACCGCACCCACCACACCCACCACACCCACCACACCCGCAGCCAGGCCCAGCGCCCTCACTCCCACGCCCGCACCCAACCCGCACCGCCTCATCGCAGCCGCTCCGCCAACGACAGCAGCTCCGTCCATTGCTCCGCCAACCCCGCCGGACCACCGTCCGGGTCCTTGAAGTAGAAACCCAGCCCCGCGACCGGACCCCGCACCCCCCGCTCATCCGCCCGCGCCAGCAATCGCGCCAAGTCCAGGATCAACGGCGCCGCCAGCGCCGAATCGCAGCCCTGCCACGTCGTCTGCAAGACCATGCGCGTGCCCAGGAAGCCGTCGAACGCGATGTGGTCCCACGCCGTCTTCCAGTCGCCCAGAGACGGGACGTCGTCGATGTGGACCTCGCCCTCCGGCGCGCCGCCGGGCAACGTCTCTGCCAGCACCCGCTCCTTGCCCGCGTTCTTCGCCGCCGCGGCGCCCGGGTCCGCGGCGAGCGTGGCGCCGTCGCCGCCGCCGAGGAGGTTGGTGCCGGACCAGGCGCGGACCGTCAGCGCGCGCTGCGCGAACATCGGGCCGAGGACCGAGCGGAGCAGGGTCTGGCCCGTCTTGCCGTCGCGGCCCGCGTACGGGAGGTCCGCGGCAGCCGCGGCCGCCGCCAGCCGCGGGTGGTGCAGGCCCGTCGACGGGGTGAAGTTCACGTACGGGCAGCCGGCCCGCAGCGCCGCCGCCGCGTACAGGGAGCTGGGCGGGAACAAAGCCTCCGGGTCGTCGGGGGCCGGTTCCGTCGTTGATACGTTCACGACCACCACGCGCGCCAGGTCGTGGCGGTCGGCGAAGGACGTCATGTCCGCCGCCAGCGCGTCGATCAGCTCCGCCTCCGTACGCGCATCGCCCGGCTGCGGCCCGCCCGGCCGTATCTCCTCGTCCGCCGCCGCCAGTTCCGCCGCCACCGCCGCCGGCAGCCCGTGCGGCAGCACGCCGCCCGCGGCCAGTTCCTCCGCGCGCTTCGGCAGCGGCGTGGACGTCACGTCATGGCCGCCGAAGACCAGGTCCGACACGGCCGGCAGGCCCGAGTCCGCGAAGGGCGGCAGCTCCGTCACCATCCCCGTCGGCGGGTACATGCCCCCGGCCATGGCCGCGCATCCGGCCACCGCCGTGGTCGCCACCGAGCCGCGGGCGCCCACCAGCCACACGCCGGTCCGCCCGGTACGCCCGGTCCGCTCGCTCCCGCCGGGCTCGGCCCGGCCGGCCCCTCCCAGCCCGCCACCCACACGCCCTCGCTCAGAGCCAGAGCTCTCGCTTCGACTAGTCAACGGAAAAGACCTCCCACCGGTTCGCCACCAACCCCGCACCGACGGGGGCGGCGCCGCTGTGGCACCGCCCCCGCCGGGCGCGGTCAGGTGAGTTCCTTCACGCGGATGTTGCGGAACGACACATGGTCAGCGTCCCCATGGTTCTGGATGCCGATGTGACCGTCTACGAGGCTGCGGGCCGGCTCCGCGTTCGTGAAGTCGTTGATCTTCGCGCCGTTGAGCCAGATCTGCAGGTGCTCGCCTTCGACGCGGAGTTCGTACGTGTTCCACTCCCCCGGCGGGTTCAGCGCCGCGTCGCGCGCCGCGATGTCCGCCGACTGGAAGCCGTAGACCGAGCCCGTCGTCTTCTCCACGACATCCGTGGCGTCGATCTGGATCTCGTAGCCGTTGTCGACGGCCGTCCAGGGGTCGTCCGACGGCGGGAAGCCGATGAAGATGCCGGAGTTGGAGTCGCCGTCCATCTTCCAGGAGAGCTTCAGCGAGTACGCGTGCAGCTCCTTGGCCTCGTACCAGAACAGGCCCATCCCGCCGACCGACGACAGGGTGCCGTCCGCCAGCTCGAAGGACCCCGGGCCCGCCTGCTTCCAGCCCGTCGTCGACGTGCCGTCGAACAGAGCCGAATACCCCAGCTCCGGGCGGGCGTCCGCATGCGCCGCGCCGATCGCGTAGCGGATGCCGCCGAGGAGCATCTTGCGGAAGTTCTCCTCCGCGTACGACTCCTTCGTATGTCCCAGGCCCGTGTAGAAGACGCGGCCGCCCTCGTACTCCTGGCACCAGCTGATCGGGTGGTCCTCGCCCATGTTGCCGCCGGTGTACGAGGACTCGTCCAGGGTCGCCAGGACCTTCACGACCTCGCGCGGGTTCTTGCGGTAGTTGTACAGCTCGTCCGTGCGCTCCCAGACCGCCGGCAGGTGCGACGTCGCCGGGTGGGCGCGGTCTTCCACCAGCACCTTCACCGGCTGGATCGCCGGGTGCGAGTCGAAGTACGCGCCGACCAGGCCGCCGTAGAACGGCCAGTCGTACTCCGTGTCTGCGGCGGCGTGCACGCCGACATAGCCGCCGCCCGCCTTGATGTAGTCCTCGAAGGCGGTCTGCTGGGCGGCGTCCAGCACGTCGCCCGTGGTCGACAGGAAGACGACCGCCTTGTACTTCGCCAGGTTGCCCGGGTTGAAGTCGGCGGCGTTCTCCGTCGCCGTGACCGTGAAGGCGTTGTCCTTGCCGAGCTGCTGGATCGCGGCGATGCCGTCGGGGATGGAGTCGTGGCGGAAGCCGGCGGTCTTGGAGAAGACCAGGACGGCATCGTCGGCCTTCGGACAGGGCTTCGGCTTCGGCTTTCTACGGGCCGCGGCGTCGGTGGACATGGCGTGTGCGTTTCCACTCAGGGTCATGGCGCCCAGGATCGCGGTCGTGCCCAGCACGACCGAACGTCTCGATGGCTCAGGCATGCGAGTTACTCCAGTGAGGAGAAGGGGGCCCGCCCCGCCGGGGGCAGCCGGCGGGGCGGGAGGGGGTGTCAGCCGGTGGTGAAGGTGAAGTCGTCCACGTCGTAGAGCGCCCCGTCGCCGCTGCCCTTGAAGACGAGGTAGAGCGTGGTGGTGCCCGCCGGCGCGTTCGACAGATCCGCGCTGACGTCCTGGAACTTGTCCCAGCCGCCGGTCACCGGGACCTCCGTCGAGCCGAGCAGGGTGCCGTCCGCCGCCCCGGCGCGGATCTCCAGGGTGCCGCCGGTGCCGCCGGAGGAGATCCGGGCGCTCATCTTGGTGGCGCCCGCCAGCACATACGGCTTGAAGGAGATCCAGTCGCCGTTGTTGATGTCGCCGACCGTGGCGCCGCCGTGGGCGGTGGCCTTGTCCTGCGGTGCGACGCCCTTCATCTCGTCGTAGTGCTCGGCCTGCCGCTGGGTGGGCTGGACCTCGCTCTGGTCGTGGGTGGTCAGCGCCGCCTGGCCGCCGCCTCCGCCGTCGGTGTACTCGGCGTCGAAGACTCCGAAGACGTTCTCGGCCGGGTCATGGCCGCCGTCGATGGGCGTCTTGAGGGTGCCGGTGCAGCCGTTGGCCGAGGTGATCGGGTGGCCGTGACTGTCGTGGCCGAGGATGTACGTCACCTTGACCTTGGCGCAGTCGATCTCGCCGTCCTCGGGGTCGGTGACCTTCACCTCGAACGGGATCTCGTCGCCGAACTTGAACAGCTGCCCGTCCGCGGGCTTCTGCAGCTCCACCGTGGGGGCGGTGTTGCCGACGATCACCTGCACGCCGGCGGTGCCGGTGTTGCCCTTCTCGTCCTTGACGGTGAGCTTGGCCGTGTAGGTGCCGTTCTCGGTGTACGTGTGCGTGGGGTTGGCATCGGTGGAGTTGCCGCCGTCGCCGAAGTCCCAGGCGTACGTCAGCTCGGTGCTGTCGCCGTCACTGGTCCCCTCGGAGGAGAACTTCACCTCCAGCGGTGCCTGCCCGTTGGTCTTGTCGGACTTGGCCGCGGCGATCGGTGAGAGGCCGTTGGGGGCGTTCTCGATCCGGTAGAGAGCCGAGTTCTCGTCGCCGTTGAAGTAGCCGGTGCCGTAGTCGAGGACGTACAGGGCGCCGTCGGTGCCGAACGCCATGTCCATCACCTGGGTGCCGGACCACGGGAAATCGTTGATCGACTGGACCGTGCCGGAGGAGTCCTCCTGTATCCGCTTGATCCACTTGCGGCCGAACTCGCCCAGGAAGACGTTCTTGTCGTACGACTCCGGGAACTTGATCTTCGAGTCCGAGGCGGCGTCGTAGTGGTAGACCGGGCCGCCCATCGGCGACTCGGAGCCGTTGCCGAACTCCGGCACACTCGCGCCGTCGTACGGGATCCAGGCGTTCTGCGCCGGCGGCAGGTCGGTCAGGCCCGTGTTGTGCGGCGAGTTGTTCTTCGGCGCCGCGCAGTCGAACTTCCCGCCGGACTCCTTCGTACCGAAGTCGTAGTCGTTGTACGCGTCGTTCTTGCCCGTGCAGTACGGCCAGCCGAAGTTGCCGGCCTTGGTGACGCGGGCGAACTCGACCTGTCCGCCGGGCCCGCGGTTCGGGTCGGCGGCCGCGGCGTCGGGGCCGTAGTCGCCTACATAGACGATGCCGGTGGCCTTGTCGACGGAGAAGCGGAAGGGGTTGCGGAAGCCCATCGCGTAGATCTCGGGGCGGGCCTTCTCCGTCCCGGGCGCGAAGAGGTTGCCCTCCGGCGTCGTGTACGTGCCGTCGTCCTTGACCTTGACGCGCAGGATCTTGCCGCGCAGGTCGTTGGTGTTGCCGGCGGAGCGCTGGGCGTCGAAGGCCGGGTTGCGGTCGGCGCGCTCGTCGATCGGCGAGTAGCCGTCGGACTGGAACGGGTTGGTGTCGTCACCGGTCGACAGGTAGAGGTTGCCGTCCTTGTCGAAGTCGATATCGCCGCCGACGTGGCAGCAGATGCCGCGGGACGCGGGGACGTCGAGGACCTTCTTCTCGGACGCGGCGTCGAGGGTGCCGTCTTCCTTCAGTACGAAGCGGGAGAGGCGGTTGACGCCGTCAAACTTCGCGAAGTCGGCGGCGGTGCCGGTCTCCGGGGCGTCGCCTGTGGGGGTGTCGAGCGGGGGCGCGTAGTAGAGGTAGATCGCCCGGTTCTGGGCGAAGTTGGGGTCTACGCCGACGCCCTGGAGGCCCTCCTCGTCGTGGCTGTATACGTCCAGCTTGCCGGCGAGCTTGGTGTCGCCGTCCTTGCTGGTCAGCCACAGCTCGCCGTCGCGGGAGGTGTGGAGGGCGGAGTTGTCCGGGAGGAGCGCGAGCGTCATCGGCTCGCCCATCTCGGCTTCGCCCTTGGCGAGGGGGACCTGCTGGAAGGTTTCTGCCTTGGGCTTCTTGTCGGCGTCGGTCATCGGCTTGGCCGCGGCGCCGCCGGCGAGGCCGGTCAGGACGAGGAGGGCCGCGGCTATGAGGGCGGTGAGGCTTCTTAGTCGGAGCACGCTGGGGGTCTCCTGACGAGATGTTGTGGGGTTTTGTCAGGTTCATTACAGGACGGTAAACGGCTTTGACCGCCCCGTGAAGCCCTTTGACAGCGGCGAGTTGAAACTTTTACCTCTGGCGGGACAAAGGCGCATGCGTTGCGTCGCGCTTCGCCTTCGGCGGCTCTTCCCTCCCGCCCGCCCGTTCCTGTCGCACCGAGCAACGGGCGGGCGGGAGGGCAGGCTTACTCCCCGCCCCCGAAAGCCGCGTCGAACGACGCCTGCGGCGGCTCGAAGTCCAGCTCCTTCAGCTTGCGCAGCGCCTCCGGCGCCCCCTGCAGCCGGTCCATCCCCGCGTCCTCCCACTCCACCGAGATCGGCCCGGTGTAGTCGATCGACCGCAGCATCCGGAAGCAGTCCTCCCATGGCACATCCCCGTGCCCGGCCGACACGAAGTCCCAGCCCCGCCGCGGATCCCCCCACGGCAGATGCGACCCCAGCCGCCCGTTGCGCCCGTCCAGGCGCTTCCGCGCCTCCTTGCAGTCGACGTGGTAGATGCGGTCCTTGAAGTCCCACAGGAAGCCGACCGGGTCGAGGTCCTGCCAGACGAAGTGCGACGGGTCGAAGTTCAGCCCGAACGCCGGCCGGTGGCCGATCGCCTCCATCGCCTGATGCGTCGTCCAGTAGTCGTACGCGATCTCGCTCGGGTGCACCTCGTGCGCGAAGCGCACGCCCTCGGCGTCGAAGACGTCCAGGATCGGGTTCCAGCGCTCGGCGAAGTCCTCGTAACCCCGCTCGATCATCCCGGGCACCACCGGCGGGAACATCGCCACCAGATGCCAGATCGACGACCCGGTGAAGCCGATGACCGTCTCCACCCCGAAGGCGGCCGCGGCCCGCGCGGTGTCCTTGATCCGCTGCGCGGCCCGCTGCCGTACGCCCTCGGGGTCGCCGTCGCCCCAGATGTCGCCCGGGAGGATCGCCTGGTGCCGCTCGTCGATGGGGTTGTCGCAGACGGCCTGGCCGACGAGGTGGTTGGAGATCGCCCAGCACTTCAGGCCGTACTTGTCGAGCAGCTGGTGGCGACTGTCGAGGTAGCCCGGGTCGCTGAGCGCCTTGTCGACCTCGAAGTGATCGCCCCAGCAGGCCAGCTCCAGGCCGTCGTAGCCGAAGTCGCGGGCCAGCCGGCAGACCTCCTCGAGCGGCAGGTCGGCCCACTGTCCGGTGAACAGGGTGAACTGACGGGGCATGCTGCGACTCCTTCTGTACAGAACGGTTCTTCAGTCGACGGCGGTGTAGACGGCGTTCTTCTCCGCGCTCTCCTCCACGGCGGCCAGCACCCGCTGCACCTGCAGCCCGTCCTCGAAGGACGGCGCGGGCTGCTCGCCCGCCGCGATGGCGGTGACCAGGTCGCGGGCCTGGTGGACGAAGGTGTGCTCGTAGCCGAGGCCGTGCCCGGGCGGCCACCAGCCCTCCAGGTACGGATGCTCGGGCTCGGTGACCAGGACCCGGCGGAAGCCCGCGAGCTGCGGATCCTCGGCGTGGTCGTGGTACTGCAGCTCGTTCAGCCGCTCCAGGTCGAAGGCGAGGGAGCCGAGCTCGCCGTTCAGCTCCACCGACATGGCGTTCTTACGGCCGGCGGCCATCCGGCTCACCTCGAAGGTGGCCAGCGCCCCGCCCGCCATCCGCCCGCTGAAGACCGCCGCGTCGTCCACGGTGACCCGCCCGCGCCCGGCGCCCGCAGCCCCGGACAGGCCCGCCGCCTCGGCCGGCAGCGGCCGCTCCTTGACGAAGGTCTCCGTATGCGCGGACACCCCGGCGACCCGCTCCCCCGCCAGGTACTGCGCGAGGTCGACGATGTGCGCGCCCAGGTCGCCGAGCGCCCCGGACCCGGCGTGCTCGCGCTGCAGCCGCCAGGCGAGCGGGAAGTCCGGGTCCATCAGCCAGTCCTGCAGATACGTCAGGCGTACGTGCCTGAGCGCCCCGAGCCGCCCGTCGGCGACCAGCTTCCTGGCGTACGAAAGCGCGGGCACCCGGCGGTAGTTGAAGCCCACCATCGCCAGCTGGCCGCGCTCGCGGGCCCGGCGGGCGGCCTCGACCATCGCCTCGGCCTCGGCGACGTTGTTGGCGAGGGGCTTCTCGCACAGGACGTGCTTGCCCGCCTCCAGCGCGGCGATGGCGATCTCGGCGTGGCTGTCGCCGGGCGTGCAGACGTCGACGAGCTGCACATCGTCGCGCTGGATCAGGGCCCGCCAGTCGGTCTCGGTGGCGGCCCAGCCCAACTGCCGGGCAGCGGCTTGCACCTTGGCCTCGTCGCGCCCGCACACGGCCGCCATGGCCGGGCGCAGCGGCAGGTCGAAGGCCCGGGCGGCGGTCCGCCAGCCCTGGGAGTGGGCGGCTCCCATGAAGGCGTAGCCGACCATGCCCACGCCGAGTGCGGGCTTGTCGCTGGTGTCGGTCTCCTCGGACATGTATCTCCTAGCTGTCTTGAGCTGCGTTCCCCCCTGCGTGCTGTCCGGCCTACTTGAAGCCGGTCGGCAGGTATTGATCGATGTTCTTCTTGTCGACAACCGCGGAGTACAGGGTGATCGAGGCGGGGATCTCGAACTCCGCCAGCCCGCCGATGCCCTTGGACTGGCCGAGCGCCCTGGCCAGGTCGATGGCGGAGGCGGCCATGGTGGGCGGGTAGAGGACGGTGGCCTTCATGACGGTGTTGTCGGCCTTGATCTGGTCCATGACGTGCTTGGAGCCGGCACCGCCGACCATCAGGAAGCCCTCCCGGCCGGCCTGCTTGATGGCGCTCTCGGCGCCCACGCCCTGGTCGTCGTCGTGGTTCCACAGGGCGTCGAACTTCTTCTGGCCCTGCAGCAGGTCCGCCATCTTCTTCTGGCCGGACTCGACCGTGAACTCGGCGGCCTGGCGGGCCACGATCTCGCAGTTCTTGTAGTTCTTCAGCGCGTCCCTGAAGCCCTTGCTGCGCTGCTTGGTCAGCTCCAGGGTGTCCATGCCGGCGAGCTCGACGACCTTGGCGGCCTTCTTGTCCTTCATGGCGCGGCCGATGTAGTGCCCGGCGTTCAGGCCCATGCCGTAGTTGTCGCCGCCGATCCAGCAGCGGGAGGCCTGCGGGGTGGCGAAGGCGCGGTCGAGGTTGACGACCGGGATGTTCGCCTCCATGGCCTTCAGCCCTGCCTGGGTGAGGGCCTTGCCGTCTGCCGGGAGGATGACGATGACGTCGACCTTCTGGTTGATCAGCGTCTCGATCGAACCCGACTGGGTGGCGGCGTCATTGGAGCCCTCGACGGCCCGGAAGGTGATGTCCTCGTATTCCTTGGCGCGCTTGCGGGCCTGGTCGTTGATGGCGTTGAGCCAGCCGTGGTCGGCCTGCGGCCCGGAGAAGCCGATGGTGACCTGCTTGCCCTTCTTCTTGTCGGCGACGGCGGCCTTGTTGTCGGTGCCGCCGTCGTCGCCGCCGTCGTCGGAGTTGGACGTACAGGCGGTGAGGAAGCCGCCGGCGGCGATGGCGCCGGCACCGAAGAGCATGTTTCTGCGACTGGTGAGGGGCGATTCAGGCATGGCGGAGCCTTTCTGCGTGAGCGGGGTGAGGGCGAGCGGGGTCAGGCATCAGCTGCGTTGCGGCTCGTTCGGTGCTGGATCAGCACGGCGAGGACGATGATTCCGCCCTTGGCGATCTGCTGGACGGCCGTCTCGAGGTTGTTGAGGATGAAGATGTTCTGGATCATGGTGAAGACAAGCACGCCGAGCACCGAGCCGACGATCGTGCCGCGGCCGCCGCTGAGCAACGTGCCGCCGATGATCGCCGCGGCGATGGCGTCCAGTTCGTAGAGGTTGCCGTTGGTGTTCTGGCCGGAGCCGCTGAGGACGACCAGCATGAAGGCGGCGATGCCGCAGCACAGCCCGGACAGCACGAACAGCACGAGCCGCTGCCGGTTGATATTGATGCCGGCCAGCCGCGCGGCCTCGGGGTTGCCGCCGAGGGCGACGGTGCGGCGGCCGAAGGTGGTGCGGTTGAGCAGCAGCCAGCCGAGCACCGCGATCACCGCGAAGATGATCACGAGCGGCGGAATGCCCAGCACGAACGACTTCGGCAGCGCCAGGTCGGTGACCGAATTGACCTCCACGATCTGGGTGTTGCCGCTGGAAATCTGCAGCGCCAGGCCGCGCGCGGAGGCGAGCATGGCCAGCGTCGCGATGAACGGCACCATCCCGCCGTACGAGATGAGCACCCCGTTCACCAGGCCGCAGCCGACGCCGACGATCACCGCGGTGAAGAGAATGCCGGTGAACCCGTAGTCCTGGGTCGCCACCGTCGTCGCCCACACCGAGGCGAGCGCCACGATCGCGCCTACGGACAGATCGATGCCGCCGCCGATGATGACCAGGGTCATGCCGACCGTAACGACGCCGATGATGGAGCCCTGGGTGAGGATCAGCCGGAAGTTGGCCCACTCCAGGAACTCGTCGGGCTTGGTGACGCCGCCGACCACGATCAGTGCGGCCAGCACGGCGAGCAGCGACAGTACGCGCAGATCGGCGCGCTGCAGCAGCAGACGCAGCGGGGAGGCCGGGCCCGGGGCGCCGGCCTTGTCCGCGGTCACGGTCTCCGGAGAGCTCAGCACGGTCAGCTTCCTTCCATCACCAGGTCAAGTACGCGGTGTTCATCGAGCTCCTGGGCCGGCGCGGTGTGCACCACCCGGCCCTCGCGCAGCACGATCACCCGGTCGGCGAGCCCGAGCACCTCGGGGATCTCGCTCGATACGAGCAGCACGGCGACGCCCTCGTCGGCGAGCCGGCGGATCAGGGCGTACAGCTCGGCGCGGGCGCCGACGTCCACGCCTCGCGTCGGCTCATCAAGCAGCAGCACCTTGCAGCCGCGCAGCAGCCAGCGGGCGAGGACCGCCTTCTGCTGGTTGCCGCCGGAGAGGGTGCGGATGAGGGCGTCGGGGTTGTCGGGGCGCAGCGACAGGTCGCGCACGGCCTCGCGGGTGGCGGTGCGCTCGCCTCCGCGGTCCAGCCAGCTGCCGCGGGAGAAGCGGGACAGCGAGGAGATGGAGACGTTGCGGGTGACGGACTCCATCATGAGCAGCGCCTGCGCCTTGCGCTCCTCGGGCGCGAGCCCGAGCCCGGCGCGTACGGCGGCGGGGACGCTGCCGGGCCGCAGCGGCTCGCCTTCGACGGTGATCCGCCCCGCGGTGGGCTTGCGGGCGCCGAAGACGGTCTCGAGGATCTCGGAGCGGCCGGAGCCAACGAGCCCGGCGAGGCCGACGATCTCCCCGGGGTACAGCTCGAAGTCCACCGGCGCGAACTCCCCGGCCAGCTCCAGGCCTTCGGCCTTGAGCACCGGCTGCCCTTTGCGCACGTCGCTGATGGCCTTCTCCGGGAAGGCGTACTCGACATTGCGCCCGGTCATGAGCGAGACGATCTCGGGGGTCGGCGTCGACTCGGCGGGCAGCCCGCGGGCCGCGTGCCGGCCGTCCTTCAGTACGGTCACGCGGTCGCCGATCCGGCGGATCTCCTCCAGCCGGTGCGAGATGTAGATGACGGCGACGCCCTCGGCGGTGAGGTCGGCGACGATACGGAAGAGGTTGTCGACCTCGTCGGGGTCGAGGGCGGCAGACGGCTCGTCCATGACGATGAGCTTCACGTCGTGGGAGAGCGCGCGGGCCATGGAGACGATCTGCTGCCCGGCGGCGGAGAGCGAGCCGACGATCGTGCCCGGGCCGATCTCCGGATGGCCGAGCCGCTTCAGCAGCTCCGCGGTGCGCTGTTTCGCCTCGCGGCGCCGTACGAAGCCTTTGGATGCCACCTCGTGACCCAGATAGACGTTCTCCGCCACGGACAAGTGCCGTACGAGGTCGAGCTCTTGGTAGATGGTCGCGATGCCGAGCCGCATCGCGGCCATCGGCGACTTCAGCTCGGTGCGCGCGCCCTGCCAGACGATCTCGCCGCCGTCCGGCTGGTGGGCGCCGGCGAGCACCTTGATCAGGGTGGACTTGCCGGCGCCGTTCTGGCCGAGCAGGCAGTGCACCTCACCGGCGGCGACGTCCAGGTCGACGCCGTCGAGGGCGCGGACGCCGGGGAAGGACTTGGTGATGCCCGACATCGTGAGCAAGGGGGGTGAGGCGGGTGGTGTCGAGGGTGTTGCCATCGTTCTCCTCGAGGAGGCGGTGCGCTGGCGGAACTTGGCAAGGGGGCATCGCGGATTGGCGTTACCTGGTGTTATGCGTGCGCGGTGGTGCGGCTCGTGCGGTGGCGCTGTTCGCTGACTACGCGGGTGAGAAGAGGTGATCGCTGGTGAGCCGGGCCGCGCCGATGACGCCGGCGGTGGGCCCCAATTCACCCAGCACGATGGGCAGATTGCCGGTCGCCAGCGGCAGCGACTGGCGGTAAACCTGCGTACGGATGGACGCGAGGAGGTTGTGACCGAGTCCGGTCACCCCGCCCCCAATCACCACCAGACCAGGATTGAAGAAGCTGACCAGACCGGCGATCACCTGTCCGGTACGGGTCCCGCCCTCGCGGATCAGCTCCAGGGCGCAGGTGTCCCCGGCGACGGCCGCCGCGGCCACGTCGGAGGCGGCGAGCACGCCCTGGTCGTCGAGACGCTGGGCGAGTTCCGGCGACCGCCCCTCGCGGGCCGCGTGCTCCGCGTCCCGCGCGAGCGCCGCGCCGCCGAAGTACGCCTCCAGGCAGCCGCGGTTGCCGCAGGCGCACTGGCGCCCGTCCACCTCCACCTGGATGTGGCCGATGTCGCCGGCGGAGCCGTTCGTACCGCGATAGACGTCGCCGCCCACCACGATGCCGCAGCCGATGCCCGTACCGATCTTGACGCAGAGGAAGTCGCGCACGCTGCGGGCGACGCCCGCGTGCTGCTCCCCCAGCGCCATCAGGTTCACGTCGTTGTCGACCATGACCGGGCAGCCCAGCTCCTGGCTGAGCGCCTCGCGCACCGGGAAGCCGTCCCAGCCGGGCATGATCGGCGGTGATACTGGGACGCCCTCGGGGAAGCGGACGGGACCCGGGACGCCGATGCCGGCGCCGTCGAAGCCCTCCGCCACCCCGGAGGCGCGGAGCTTCGCCGCCATCGCCAGCGCCTGCTCGAAGATCGCGACCGGACCTTCCCGTACGTCCATGGGGTGGGTCAGGTGGCCGAGGATCTCCAGCTCGGCGTTGGTCACGGCGACGTCGACCGAGGTCGCGCCGATGTCGACGCCCAGGAAGCGGAGTCCGGGCGCGAGGCGGATGTTGTGCGAGCGGCGGCCGCCGCGGGAGGCGGCGAGCCCGTCGGCGACGACGAGCCCGGTCTCCAGCAGCCGGTCGATCTCCACCGCGAGCTTCGAGCGGGAGAGCTCCACCAGGTCGCCGAGTTGCGCACGCGAGCTGGGACCACCGTCACGCAGCAGGCGGAGCAGCCGCGCCTGGTGCGCGTTCGCGGGCCGTGCCGTCATGCGCCTCACGCTGTCCCTCCCCGCCGTCACTTCGGCCGTGCTGCTTCCTTCGGTCAAGGGGAAATTAGCAGCGGATGCCGGAACGGGGAAGAAGTTTCGCAGCAACTGATGCGGACTTTTCCCCGACTCAGGACAAAGGGGGGTCCCCGGGTGGCCTTAGCCTGGGTGGCATGGGACGGGTGACGGAGCGACGGCGAGTGCTGCGGATACGGGACGGGGCGGTGAGCGCGCGGCCGGACACGCTGGTGGCGGAGGAGCCGCTGGAGATCCGCCTCAACGGGCGACCGCTCGCGATCACGATGCGCACGCCGGGCGACGACTTCGCGCTGGCGGCGGGCTTCCTGGTGAGCGAGGGGGTGCTGGGCCGGGCGGACGAGCTGCAGCGCATCGTCTATTGCGCGGGCGCCACCGCCGACGACGGCACCGGCAATACGTACAACGTGGTGGACGTGCAGCTGGCCCCCGGCGTCCCGGTGCCGGACATCACGCTCGAACGGAACGTCTATACGACGTCATCGTGCGGCCTGTGCGGCAAGGCCAGCCTCGACGCCGTACGCACGCAGGCGCGCTGGCCGCTGACTGGCAAGATCGAGCTGACGCCCGCGACCCTGTCGGCGCTCCCGGACCGGCTGCGCGCCGCCCAGCGGGTCTTCGACCGTACGGGCGGGCTGCACGCGGCCGGCCTCTTCACCGCGGACGGCGAGCTGCTGGACGTACGCGAGGACGTCGGCCGCCACAACGCGGTGGACAAGCTGGTCGGCCGGGCCCTGCAGGACGGGCGGCTGCCGCTGGCGGACGCGGTGCTGATGGTGTCGGGCCGGGCGTCCTTCGAGCTGGCGCAGAAGGCGGCGATGGCGGGCATCCCGGTCCTGGCCGCGGTCTCGGCGCCGTCGTCGCTGGCGGTCGATCTGGCGGCCGAGACCGGGATGACGCTGGTCGGCTTTCTGCGCGGGACGTCGATGAATGTGTACGCGGGCGAGGAGCGGCTGACGCTGGGCGGCTTCGCCGCGGCTCGTCGCTGAGAGCATCCGGGGGCTCCGCCCCCAGACCGGCTTCGCCGAGCTCGCTCAGGTCCTAGCGCGATCCGCGCCCGGGCTTCCGGCCGGCCGCCGGGGCCTGCCGCTTGCGCGCGGGCTGGGTCCTGGACTGGCCCGCCGGCTTCTTCCGGGCGGCGGACTGCGACTGGCCGCCCGTCTTGGGGGCGCCGGTCTTGGGGGCGCCGCCCGCGGACTTGGTCCTGGTGCGGGACTTGGGCTTGGCCGAGGTCGCCGCACCTGCCTTCGCGGCGGGCGTCGCCTTCGCCTTCGCGGCAGGCGTCGCCTTCGCCTTCGCCGCCGGCCTCCTCGCCCGCCCGCTTCCGGCGGACTTGGCCTTCGGCCGGGCGGCCGGCTGCGGCGGAGGCGTCACCACGACGGGGACGCCCGAGGGCTCCCGCGCACCCGTGATCTCCGCCAGCTCCGCGTCCGTCGACTTGATCCGCGTCGTCTTCGGGCTGATGCCCGCGTCCGACATCAGGCGGCTGACATCCCGCTTCTCCTCCGGCAGCACCAGCGTCACCACGCTCCCGGACTCCCCGGCCCGCGCGGTGCGCCCGCCGCGGTGCAGATAGTCCTTGTGGTCCTTCGGCGGATCGACGTTGAGTACGAGGCCGAGGTCGTCGACGTGGATGCCGCGCGCGGCGACGTTGGTCGCCACCAGCGCCGTAATATCGCCGGTCTTGAAGGCGGCAAGGGTCCGGTCCCGCTGCGGCTGCGACCGCCCGCCGTGCAGCGGAGCCGCCCGTACGCCGCTGGCCAGCAGCCGCTTGGCGAGCCGGTCGACGGCCCGCTTGGTGTGCAGGAACAGGATGACGCGCCCGTCACGGGCGGCGATCCGCGTGGCGACGGCCCGCTTCTCGGTCACGTCGGCCACGTACAGGACGTGGTGGTCCATGGTGGTGACCGCGCCCGCCGACGGATCGACCGAGTGCGTGACCGGGTCGGTGAGGAACTGCTTGACGAGCCGGTCGATATTCCGGTCCAGCGTGGCCGAGAAGAGCAGCCGCTGCCCGCCCGGCTTCACCTGCTTCAGCAGCCTCGTCACCTGCGGCAGAAAGCCCATGTCGGCCATCTGGTCGGCCTCGTCCAGGACGGTTACGGCCACGTCCCCCAGCTCGCAGTCGCCGCGCTCGATGAGGTCCGCCAGCCGCCCGGGCGTCGCGACCAGCACCTCCGCGCCGCGCCGCAGCGCGCTCGCCTGCCGGGTGATGGACAGGCCGCCGACGACGGTGGTCAGCCGCAGGTGCACGGCGGTCGCGTACGGCGTCAGCGCATCGGTCACCTGCTGGGCGAGCTCGCGCGTCGGCACCAGCACCAGCGCCAGCGGCGCCCGCGGCTGGGCCCGCCGGCCCGCGGTGCGGGCGAGCAGCGCGAGGCCGAAGGCGAGGGTCTTTCCGGATCCCGTACGCCCCCGGCCGAGGACATCGCGTCCGGCGAGGGCGTTGGGCAGGGTCGCGGCCTGGATGGGGAAGGGCTCGGTGACGCCCTGCTCTGCGAGGGTCTTGAGGAGGGCGGCGGGAAGCTCCATATCCGCGAACGCCTCGACCGCGGGCAGCCCGGGAGTCGTGGACTCCGGCACCGCGAAGTCGCCGCCGCGGGCGGCCGGCTTTCCGCCGGGCGTCTTCTTGGCCGGCGCCTTCCTGGCCGCCGGCTTCCCGGCGCCCGCTTTCGCGCCGACGCCCCCGGTGCGCCGGCGAGGTGTGCCTGCGCGGCGGGCTGAGCTGGTCATACGTGCCTTCCTGAGCCCTTGGTGAACCCAGGCTAGATCGCGGCTCGGCTGCCGGCATCCGCAGTCCACACGGGAAGCTGTCGAACCTAGCATGATCAGCCGATCGTCCGGCGCATCAGTGGCCGCGGAAGGCCTCTTCCAGCCACCACGCCGGCTCGTCCGCGGTCACCTTCGCGTCCAGCAGCAGCGGCCGGTCACGAGGGCCGGCCAGCCAGTCCCGTACGGGCCGCAGATCATCGGGCCCGCGCACGGTCGTGGCCGTACAGCCGAAGCCGCGAGCGATCGCGGCGAGGTCCGTGGGCGGGAAGCGGACGGTGTCGAGCGCGTGCCCGCCCGGGCCGAAATGGTGGACCTCGGCGCCGTACGCCTCGTCGTCGTAGACCACGATCAGCATGCCGAGGCCCAGCCGCGCGACCGTCTCCAGCTCCGCGATGCCCATCAGCGCGCCGCCGTCGCCGAGCGCCGCAACCGTCAGCCGGTCGGGGCGGGCGAGCGCCGCGCCGGTCGCGGTGGCCAGGCCGAGGCCGATGGACTGGAAGGCCTGGGTGAAGACGAGGGCGCCGGCGTCCGGCACGCTGAGATACATCGCCGGGTAGCCCATGAAGTTGCCGGAGTCCACGGCCACTTGGCGCTCGGCGGGCAGCAGATCGTCGAGGCGTACGGACAGCGTCCGCGGATCGATCTGCCCGTCGGTCGAGAGATCCTTGTACGGGACGTCACGCCAGCGGCCCTCGCGGGTAAGCCTTTGAGCGATCTCCGGGGTGCGATAGCCGGTCACCGTGTGGCCGCGGCGGTCGAGTTCGGCCGCGACGACGTCCGCGGTGACGGCGGCGTCGCCGGTGACGGCGATGTCGACGGAGCGGTGGGCGCCCAGCGCCGCGGGATCGTCGTCCACCTGGGCCAGGACGGCGTCCGGGCCGACGAGGGTGCCGTGCCGCAGGGTCCACATGTTGAGGCCGCAGCCCCAGCCGATGATCAGGTCGGCGCCGCCGATCAGTTCGGCCACGAGCGGGGTGGCGAAGCCGCCACTGACGTCCAGGTCGTACGGGTCGCCGCGGAAGAGCCCACGGGAAACGGCCGAGGTGGCGAGCAGGGCACCCGTACTCTCCGCCAGCCAGCGGAGCGCGGCGCCCGCACCGCACAACATGGCGCCGCGCCCGGCGATGAAGACCGGCCGCCGGGCCATCGCCAGCTCATCCGCCAGCACCTTCACCGCATCCGCCGCTGGCGCCGGGCTGGACGTCACCGCCGGGGCGGGCAGCCGCAGCGGCCCCGCCACCTCGGCGGCCTGCACGTCGAGCGGCAGGTTGAGTACGACCGTCCGCCGCTGCTCCGCGGCCGTGTGCCAGGCGCGCGCCAGGTCGGCCGCGGCGCTGTCCGCGCTATGGATGCGCTCGGGGATGGCGCCGACCGCGGTGGCCAGGGCCGGCTGATCGATGCGGAAGTTGGACCGTACGGCCGCGGCCGCGGTCTCCGCCGCCAGGACCAGCAGCGGCGTGCGGCTCTTGGCCGCCTCCGTGATCCCGGTCAGCGCGTTGGTGAGGCCGGGCCCCTGGTGTACGGACACCACGCCCACCTGACCGGAGACCCGTGCGTACGCGTCTGCCATCACCGCCGCCCCGGCCTCATGGCGGGTGGCGGTGAACTCGGCGCCGCCCGCGACGAGGGCGTTGACGAGGCGGAAGTTGCCGCTGCCGACGACGCCGAAGACGCGTCGTACGCCCAGCGCGGCGAGGGCGGCGCCGGCCGCCTCGGCGACGTTCACCGCTCGATCAGGGCCAGGACCCGGGCGGGGCTGCCCGAGCCGCCGACGATCGGGAGCGGCGCGACCACGATGACCGCGCCCTGCGCGGGGAGCAGCGCAAGGTTCTGCAGCTGGGTGAGCCCGTACTTCCCGGCTCCCATCAGATGCGAATGGCAGGGGAACGGCGGGTCGAAGCCGTGCGCGGCGCCCGCGTCCGTGCCGACGGTCTCGACGCCGACCCCGGCGAGGTCGGTCTCCTCGGCGAGCCACCGGGCGCAGTCTCCCGCGATGCCCGGGGTGTGGGGGCCGGTGTCGTCGGCGTTGAGGAAGTCGTCCTCGCTGGCGGACCGGGTGTCCCAGCCGGTGCGGTAGAGCAGCCACCCGCCGGGCGGGAGGGGGCCGTGGGTCTTGGTCCACGCCTGTATGTGGTCGACCTGGAGCAGGAAGTCGGGGTCGGCGGCGGCCTCGGCGGAGGCGTCGAGCACGGCGGCCGGGCCGACGAGCCGCCGGGGCGGGATGGCGGCGACGTCTTCGCCGTCGCGACCGGTCGCCCAGTGGATGGGCGCGTCGACGTGGGTGCCGGTGTGCTCGCCGGTGGTGATGTCGTTCCAGTACCAGGCGGGCCCGCGCTCGTCGTAACGGCTCAGCTCATGCAGCGCGAAGTGCCGCGTATTGGCGAAGGGCGGCGGAAGCTGCAGCACGGGCGTCGTCTCCGACAGCGGCGCGGTGAGGTCGACCACCTCGACCGAACCGTCGGCCAACGCCGCGGTGAGCGTAGCGAGCACGGACATGACTGCCTCCCGTGAGCGGGCGGGGTCGGGGTGCCGTGCAGAACGTAACACCTGGTGTGGGAGACACCTAGGCTGGAAGCCATGCGGATCATCGTGGTGAGCGGCCCCTCGGGCTCAGGGAAGACGACCGTCGCACGCATCCTGGCCGAGAGCCGCCTGTCCCCCGGCGTGCATCTGCATACGGACGACTTTTACGCGGCGATCAAGCAGGGGGCGGTGGCCCCGTACCTGCCGGAGGCGCAGGCGCAGAACGAGACCGTGACCGGGGTGATCGCGCGGGCGGCCGCGGGATATGCGGCGGGTGGCTATCACACGGTGGTGGACGGGGTGATCGGGCCGTGGTTCATCGAGCCGTATGAGGAGGCGGCGAAGGCGGCGGGGGTGGGCCTGACGTATGTGGTGCTCCGGCCGGACCGGGAGACGGCGCTGGTGCGGGGGACGTCGCGCGCCGAGCATCCGCTCACGGATCGGGAGATCCTGGGGCAGGTCTATGACGGCTTCGAGGACCTCGGCGCGTACGAGGAGAACGCCCTGGACTCGACCGCGCTGACGGCGGAGGAGACGGCGGACGCGGTCCTCAGCCGCTGCTGAAGCCGCTCAGGTCCCCAGCTCCGCCAGCCACGGATGCCCGGGATGTACGAGCGCCAGCCACCCCCGCAGCGCCTCCCGCCGCGCCCGCCCCAGCAGGGGCAGCACCCCGTCGAAATCCGCCTGGTCCTTGGCCCGCGGCTGCTTCGCCTTGAAGAGCAGCACCAGCTCCGGTACGAGATAGGGCACCCCGTCCGCCGTCCGCTCGATGACCGCGTCGTACGGCAGCCGCAGCCGCTCATCGCGCCGGCAGACCCACATCCCGCCACCACCCGCCTGCGGCTCGCGGAAGACATCGAAGAGGAACTGTCCGCTGGCCGGATCCCGCACCCAGGTCTGATGCGTGGCCGCCAGCACCTCGGCGCTCGCCTCCGGCCAGACGCGCCCCGACCCGACCGCGTCCCACGCGTACTCGGGGAATCGCTCCCGGATCTCGCCGAACCGAGCCGCGGGCACCGCAATCTCAAGATCACCATGCGGCCGCGACTGCTCCCCGCGGAAGAGATCCAGCGCCCACCCCGCCGCGACGCACCAGGGCGCGCCGACCCCCGCCAGCCGCTCCGCGACCTGCTCGGGCCGCCAGGCGCCGGCCCAGCGCGCGTCGATTTCGGCGGCGTCGAGCTCGGTGCCGCCGGGCGGCAGGGGTGCGGTCATCGGGACAACGTACCGGCGGGGTGAGCAAGCCGTGGCGATCTCTCGGGTAGCGTCGAGGTATGAGTCATCCGCACCCTGAGCTGAAAGCCGCCCCGCCGCTGCGTGAAGGCGGGCTGCGCATCGTCGCACTGGGCGGGCTCGGTGAGATCGGCCGCAATATGACGGTCTTCGAGTACGCCGGCAAGCTGCTGATCGTCGACTGCGGCGTGCTCTTCCCCGAGGAGACCCAGCCTGGTGTGGATGTGATCCTGCCGGACTTCACCTCGATCCGGGACCGGCTGGACGACGTCGTGGCGGTGGTGCTCACCCACGGCCACGAGGACCACATCGGCGGCGTGCCGTATCTGCTGCGCGAGCGCGCCGACATTCCGGTGGTCGGCTCGCGGCTGACCCTCGCCTTCCTGGAGGCGAAGCTCAAGGAGCACGGGATCAAGCCGCGTACGGTGCGGGTGAGCGAGGACGACCGGCGCGACTTCGGCCCCTTCGACCTGGAATTCGTAGCGGTCAACCACTCCATCCCGGACAGCCTCGCGGTGGCGATCCGCACGGGTGCCGGTCTGGTGCTGCACACCGGCGACTTCAAGATGGACCAGTTCCCGCTGGACGAGCGGATCACCGACCTGCGGGCCTTCGGCCGGCTCGGCGAGGAGGGCGTCGACCTCTTCCTGACCGACTCCACCAATGCCGAGGTGCCCGGCTTCACCACCTCGGAGCAGGAGCTGACCCCGGCGATCGACACGGTGATGCGCACCGCCCCGCGCCGCGTCATCGTCTCCAGCTTCGCCAGCCACGTACACCGCATCCAGCAGGTCCTGGACGCCGCGCACGCATACGGCAGGAAGGTCGCCTTCGTCGGCCGGTCGATGGTCCGCAACATGGGCATCGCCCGCGAGCTGGGCTATCTGAAGGTCCCGCAGGGCCTGGTGGTGCCGATGAAGGAACTGGAGAAGCTGCCGGCGTCGAAGGTCACGCTGGTCTGCACCGGCTCGCAGGGCGAGCCGATGGCCGCGCTGTCCCGGATGGCGAACCGCGACCACATGATCCGCATCGGCAAGGGCGACACGGTGCTGCTGGCCAGCTCCCTGATCCCCGGCAACGAGAACGCCATCTACCGCGTGATCAACGGCCTGACCCGCTGGGGCGCCAACGTCGTCCACAAGGGCAACGCCAAGGTCCACGTCTCCGGCCACGCATCGGCCGGCGAGCTCGTCTACTGCTACAACATCGTCCGCCCCTCGAACGTCATGCCCGTCCACGGCGAGTGGCGCCACCTCCAGGCCAACGCCGACTTGGCCGTACGCACGGGCGTGGAGCGCGACCGGGTAGTGATCGCGGAGGACGGCGTGGTGGTCGACCTGGTCGACGGCCGCGCATCGATCACCGGCAAGGTCCCGGCGGGCAATGTCTACGTGGACGGGATGACGGTGGGCGGCGCCACGGAGGCGTCCCTGAAGGACCGCCTCACCTTGGCCGAGGAGGGCGTCGTCACGGTGGTCGCCCTGGTCGACGCCGACACAGGCGCCCTGGCGGAGCCGCCGGACTTCTTGGCACGCGGCTTCGTACATGACGAGAAGACCTTCGAGCCAGTAATCCCGGTAATCGAAAAGACCCTGGCGAGGGCTGCGGAGGAGGGCGTAGGCGACGCCCACCAGCTGGAGCAGCTCATCGCCCGCGCGGTGGCCAACTGGGCCTTCCGCACGCACCGCCGCAAGCCGCTGATCATCCCGGTGATCATCGACGCCTGAGCGGGTAGCCCCGCCGGTCCACCCACCGCTCCCCGTCCCAGACGATCATGAGCACCTCGCGGACGTGGGCGGTGAGGGGCAGCATCGGCGCAAGCTCCGCTTCAAGGGCGTCGTAGGCGGCATCGGCGGTCTCCGGCCCTTCGCTGTTGGCGACGGTGAGGTGCGGATTCAGCCCCTCGGGCCCGAATATCCCGCGATACGGCACGCACTCCGGCCAGCGGTGGGTGACGTCCTTGGTCAGCGCCCGCACGGGATCGGCGGGCCACGGGTCGAGGTAGAGCACACCGGGATAGCGGCGGAACTCGGCGAAGGTGAGGGCGAAGGCGTCGTGCCCACCGATCAGCACCCCGAGCTCGCGCTCCGTCGCCTCGCCCAGGCGGTCAGCATGCAGGAACGGGAAGAGCACGGTCACATGCGCGGGGACATCGCCCCGTACGAGATGATCAGCCTCCGGTACATGGATCGTCAGCGCCGTATCCCCCGGCACCATCCCCCAGCCACCGCTCACGCATCACTCCCGGTCACGCACCGCCACCAGCCCGTTGAAGACGCCGACGTACGCCGTTCCGTCCGGGCCAATGGTCACAGGCGCCCAGTTGTTGTCGTACAGCAGGCCTGTGCCGGTGAGGCGGCGCCAGTGGGTTTTGCCCGTACGGAAGTCGATTGCCGTGAGGTACCAGGCGTCGATGCCCAGGCGGCTGGGGCGCTTTGTGTAGAGGTATACGAGGCCGTTGCCGGTGGAGAGTTTGGCGACCGTTGATGGGGAGCGTTCCTGGCTCTTCCACACCACATTGCAGCCGCTTCCGTCTCTGCGGATGTCGATGCGGGTGGCGCCGCCGACCACCGAGCGGCCGCTCGTCAGCGAGGTGACGTTCTCGTAGCCGTAGTTGTTTTCCGCTATCAGGCTGTGGTTCCAGCCGATGAGGGAGTTGTCGGTGGTGGAGGCGCCGGCGCCGAAGACCGGGATCTTGCAGATCAGGTCGCCGGACTTGCGGCGGTAGACCAGGACGTTCATTCGGGTGTCCGCGTTGTCGGTGATGGCGACGTAGTCGCCGAGGAGGGTTGGGGTAGTGCCTGAGCCCTGGTTTACCGAGCCCGGCTTTGAGCCGGTGCCTCGGTCGTACGCGCGGCGCCACAGCACCCGCGGGGTGCCGTCCGCCTTCGTGTCGAAGCGGTATAGGGCGTGGTCGGAGACGATCGACATGCCGTCGGGGCCGGCGGAGAAGGAGTTCTGGATCTCCTCGCCCTGGAGGCGGATCGATTTCACCGACCCCTTCGCCGGGTCCACCGTCCCGATCCGGCCCTCCCTCGTCACCCACCAGATCCGTCCCTCCCAGTCCGGCATCACCGACGTCACCGGATCGCAGTCCCCGTCCGGGGACAGGTTCCCCCAGCTCTTGCAGTCGTGCGGTACGTAACGGCCCAGGTCCCAGTCGTCCTCCACCGTGAAGCGCCACTCACTCCCCGCATCCCGCGAGTGCGCGATCCGCAGCAGATGCTGCCGCGAGTCGGCCAAGACCAAGCGGTCCCGATTGTCCAGGTAGGCATACGCACCCCCCGACGTGTCCTTGAAAATCTTGGAAAGGTCCATCGATGTGATCGCGTCCACGCTCGACGGCCGCTGCGGCAGCTGGTGTTCGGCCAGGGTCTTCAGGGTGCGCGGGTGCAGGAGCTTCACCAGGAAGCCGGAGAAGGTGCCGCACACCGCCACGATCCGGCCGCCCCTGTCGAAGGTGAGAGTCGCGCACTCGCCGCCTACCACCGCCATCGATTCGCTGGTCACCGTGGGGTTGCGGCCTAGCGGGCCCGCGTACGGGTGCGTGTCGCTGCTCGCCCCGTCGGCGTGCATGCCGCTGCGGCCGTTGGCGGCCAGGTACGGGTGCTGGGGCTGCGAAGCCCCGGTCAGCGGGCGCGACGGCGCCGGCGTGCCCACGTAACCGGGCACCGCGAAGCGCCCCAGATCCTGCGGGATCGGGTCGGCGCGGCCCGGGATATCCCGGACGACCAGCATCGCCGCGAGCAGGGCCAGCATCGAGAAGGTGCAGGCGTAGCGCCGGGTGGGCAGCATGCGCGGAAGGTACGGAGGTGGGCTGCAAGAGTCCATGCACAGCCCGGGGTAGACAGTGTCCACCTGCCTGGTAGACACTGTCCACCATGGCCACCGATACGCGCACCCGGCTCCTCCAAGCCGCCCTCGAACTCCTCGAGAGCGAGGGCGTCGACGCCCTCACCCTGCGCGCCATCGCCCGCCGCACCGGCGTCTCACACGGCGCCCCGCTGAAGCACTTCCCGCACCGCGCCGCGCTCCTCTCCGCCGTGGCGCTACGCGGCTTCACCGAGCTCTCGGCGTGGGCCGAGCAGGCGCTCGACGCGCTGCCGCCCGATGCCTCGACCGCACGAAGGCTGCGGGCCGGGACCCGGGCCTACGTCGAATATGCCGTCGCCAGGCCGCAGATGTTCGCGCTGATGTTCCGGCGCGACCTGCTCGACGACGAGGACGCCGAGCTCGGCAAGGTGAGCCTCGGCGGCTTTGAGCGGCTGATGACCCTGGTGCAGGACCACCAGGCGGCCGGCTGGCGCGCGGCCGCCGACACCCGGCTGCTCACCGGCGCCATGTGGTCCGCCATGCACGGCCTCGCCCAGCTCTGGTCGTGGGGCGCGCTGCCCCTGGCCACGAAGGCCCCGACCGTCGAGGACGCCCTCGACGGGCTCTGCCAGGCCTTCGATCTCACCGGCACGGAAGGACCCACACGTTGACCACGGAAAGCACCCACGACTTCGACCGCGAGACCGCCGTCACCCCGCGAGTCGGTGAGCCCGGGGCGTACGACACCGACCTGCCCGGCAGCTTCCAGATCGGCATGGGGATCAACGGCGGGCTGCTGCTGTCCGTGGTCGCCCGCGCGCTGCAGGCCGAGCTCGGGCAGGGGGAGGACGCGCACCGCGACCCGTTCTCGATCAGCGCGTACTACCAGACGACGTCCGTCGCGGGGCCCGGCACCGTACGGACCGAGACGCTGCGCCGCGGTCGTACGGTCTCCACCGGCCAGGCCACGCTCACCCAGCCCGGCGAGGACGGCAAACCGGTCGAGCGGCTCCGCGCGCTCGCCACCTTCGGCGATCTCAACGGGCACGACAACGGCGACGTCCGCACCAGCGCCAAGCCGCCGCAACTGCCGCCGCCCGACCAGTGCGTGACGTCCGACCAGGCGCCGAAGGAGTTCACCCACGCCGCGCCGCTCCTCAAGCGCATTGACGTACGCCTCGACCCCGACACGGTCGGCTGGGCGGTCGGCTCGCCGTCGCACCGCGGCGAGATCCGTGGCTGGTTCCGGCTCCCGGAGGGGCGCGAGCCGGACCCGCTGCTGCTCCTGCTCGTCGCCGACGCCCTGCCGCCGGTCACCTTCGACCTGGGCATCATCGGCTGGGCGCCCACGCTGGAGCTGACCGCGCACGTGCGGGCGCACCCGGCGCCGGGCTGGCTGCGGGTCGTGCACTCGACCCGTAACTTCGCCGACGGCTACCTGGAGGAGGACGCCGAGATCTGGGACTCGAAGGACCGCCTCGTCGCGCAGTCGCGGCAGCTGGCGCGGGTGCGGACCGCCTGAGCGGCGCGCCCCGGCCGGCGGCGGGAGACCGGGATCACCCGCCGCCGGCCAGGACAGGACGTCACTCCGGCGTCACTCCGGCCGCACCTCCTCGCTGTACGCGCTCTCCGGCCCGCGACCCGCCATGTTCTCGGCCATGACCGTGAAGGTGTACGGCACTCCGGTGTCGAGGCCCTTCACCTCCGCCTCGTTCGCGTCCTCGCCCACGGCGACCGGGTCGAGCTTCTTCCCGTCCCGGTACGGCGTGACCAGGTACCCGGTGACGGGGACGCCGCCGTTGAACCCGGGCGCCTTCCACCGCACCTTCGCCCCGCCCTCCGCGGGACTGGCCGCGACCTCCTTCGGCGCGTCCGGCGGCGCGGGTACGGAGTGCACCTTGAACTCCAGCAGCCCGTTGTTGTACCCCGTGCCGCCCTTGACCTGGAAGCGCACCCAGTCGAAGGTCTTCATGCCGAAGTCCACGGTCATCGGGCCCTTGGCGGGGATGTCGTCGACCTCGACCTCGCTGCCGTCCGAGAAGGTCAGCACGCCGCCGTTGACGTCGTCCCGGGTGATGCGGTCGGACAGCGTGATCCGGTCGGCCTTGATCTTCTCCCCCCAGTTCAGCTGCACCCAGGGGTTGAGGTCGCCCTTCGAGGCCCAGTCGGCGTCGGGCGCGTCGGCGCCCTTGCAGCTGTCGAAGACGTTCTCCGGCGGATACTGCTCGCTGTACACGGAGGACGCCGTCGCCTTTGTGTCCGGCCGGCAGGCCGCGTTGCCGCGCAGCTTGCTCTTGTCGAGACCGATGTCCACCAGCTTGGACGCGGTCGCGTCGCCGCTGTCGGCGGACTTCGCCGTGACCCGGACCCGGCCGTCGCGATGGTTCACGGTGAGGGTGCCGTGGCTGTCGATCTCCGCCTTGTCCGTGGGCGAGCCGTCCGGCTCGGTCACGGACCACACCACCTCCTTGAAGGTCGCGTCGTCCGGCTGGACCGTGGCCTTGAAGCGGCTTTCGCCGTACGGCTCGTCGAGCTTCTCCGGGCCGCTGACAGCGATGTCCTTCACGTACGTCGACTGCCGTCCCTCGGACGCCGACTCGGAGGGCGGGAGCTGCTTCGTCCCCCACTTCTTGTTCGGCTCCGGGCCCAGCCACAGCTCCAGCGTGCCGCCGTCGGCGAGCTGGTCGTGCCGGAACCAGGCATTGTCCTGCGGCTTGCCGTCCAGCTTGGCGCGCTGGATGTACTGGTTCTTCGCCGAGTTGCCGTGGGTGACGATGCGGAATTGCTTGCCCTTGTTGTAGCGCGGGTCGAGTTTGATGGTGACCTCGTCGAAGACCGGCGAGGTGATGTCGTACACCGGCTTCTCCAGGCCGCCGCCGGTGACCTCAAAAAGGCCCATGGCCATCAGGGCGCTGATGGCGCCCATCTGTCCCTGGTCCTCGTCGTGGTGGCCGTAGCCGTCGTCGGTGGCGGTCGAGCCGAAGGTCTTCTCCTTCACCTGCCGCACCCAGTACTGGCTCAGCCACGGCTTTCCGACGTAGTTGAAGAGGTGCGCGACCTCCAGACCCGGCTGATTCCCGTACGAGACGTACCCCTCCCCGTACTGGCCGATGAAATTCTCCTTCTCCGCTGCCGTAAAGGCGTAGTTGAGCTTGTCGGCGTACGCCGTCTCGCCGCCCATCTCGTTCGCCAGGCCCATCACGTCGTGGTTGGTGAACCAGGTCGCCTGCCAGGCATTGGCCTCCGCGAAGTCATCCGGAGCCAGCGGGTCGAAGGGGGTGCGCCAGCTGCCATCGGCATTGCGGGGGCGGATGAAGCCGGTGTCCTTGTCGTAGAGCTTGCGCCAGTTGCGGGAGCGGTCCTCCAGGTAGCGGTGGGTGTCGGTGTCGTCCCAGGCCTCGAATTCGTTCAGGCCGACGTTGTCGCCCGTACCTCCGGTGGCGGTGAACTTGACCGAGGTGACCTTGCGCGCCGGGAATTCGACGGTCTTCGTGCCGGAGCCGTCGTCCGGGATGTCCTTCACCGCGACCGTCGAGCCGTCGCTGAATTCCAGCTTTCCGGAATTCGCATTGCTGCCCTTCGCCGCCCGGTCACTCAGTACGACCTTGTGCAGGTTGCGCGGCTTGTCCCAAGTCAGCTCGATCCAGGGGCTCTTCTCCCCCTTCGACGCCCACTCGACATCCGTCGGCGCGCGCAGCGGGCGGCCGTCGATCGCGCGCCCGGCGCCGTGCTCCTTGTCCAGCTCCGACGACGCCTTGGCCTTGGCGTACTGGGTGGCGTTGATGCCGCGCTTGCCCAGCCGGCCGGCGAACTGCGCCAGCGACCAGTCCTGGTTCGCGTACTCCAGCGTCATGCCCGCGCCCTGGTACGTCACGCCGTTGGGGATGTAGCCGAGGTCGAGGTACTCGCGGTTGCCGCCGGTCCCCCAGCCCTTGTAGTCGAACCACTCCTTGTCGAAGAGGCCGCCCATCGACTGCGCGTCCATCATCGCCTCGTACGCCAGGTCGGTGTCGAAGTCGCGGATGCCCTTGTTGTACGCGCCGGTGATGAAGGAGGTGACGGGTGAGCCGCTCATCACCATGGAGTAGTTCCCGGCGACCGGGCCTCTGGGCAGCAGCCCGCCGTCCTCGTACATCTGCAGCTGCGACTTCACCAGGCTGCTGTAGATCTCCGGATAGGCCAGGCCGAGGACGCTGTTGAGGTTCCACTGCGTCAGCCACAGCGCGTCGTAGTTGTACATCGCGAACTTCGGCTTCCCGTCGCGGCCCGCCGGGATCTGTCCGATACGGCCCCGGCCCCAGGTGTTGTCGAGGTAGGCGCCGTCCGCGTCGCTGACCATGCTGCGGCCGCACAGGACATGGAAGAGGTCGGTGTAGAACTTCTCCTGCTGCTTGGGCGTGCCGCCGCTGACGTCGATGCGGCCGAGCATGCGGTTCCACTGGCCCTGGGCGTCGGCCTTGACGGCGTCGAAGTCCCAGCCGGGCAGCTCGGTCTGGAGGTTGCCGCGGGCACCCTTGGCGCCGGTCAGGGAGAGGCCGACCTTCATCTGGACCTGTTCGCCGGCCTTGAGGTGGTCGTAGCGGACGTACGCGCCCGGCTTCTTGCCGGCGACCTCGTCGACGGGCTTGCCGTCGTCGGTGAGCTTGCCGTCGGCCCAGCCGCGCATCGAGTCGAAGGGCTTGTCGAAGCGGATGTCGAAGTAGAGCTTCACCTTGTGGTCGGCGTCGTCCTCGCCGTAGCCCTCGCCGCGCTGCAGGACATAGCCCTCGATCTCGCGGTCGCTGGTCTTCGTCACGTGGGCGCTGTCCATGATGGCTTCGCCGAGAGGGCCGCCGAGGTTGACCAGGATCTCGCTCGGGCCCGCCTTGTCGTACGTATAGCGGTGCATGCCCACGCGGTCGGTGGAGGTGAGCTCGGCGTCGATGCCGTACCGGTCGAGGTGCAGCTTGTGGTAGCCGGGCTCGGCGACCTCGCCGTTGTCGTGGTCGACGTGCGACTGCCAGCCCTTGTCGCCCTCCAGCTTCGGCACGCTCTCGCCGGTGGTGGGCATCACCTGGACGCCGGACAGGCGCCAGTCGTGCAGGTGGCTGAAGCCCTTGACCTGGTTTTCGTTGCGGCGGTAGCCGGTGCCCCAGGAGGTGTGGGTGCTGGTGTCCGGGCGCAGCTTGACCATGCCGAAGGGGCGGGAGGCGGACTGGAAGAAGAAGTAGCGGCCGATGTCGGCCTCGACCCAGGGGTTAACCAGGTCGACGTAGTCGCGGGCGGGACGGGCGGATTCGGCGGACGGCGCCGCCGCCGCACTCGGGCCCGTGGTGGCGGCGGTCAGGACGAGCGCCAAGGCGCTCAACATCACGATCAGTTGGCGGATGAGACGAGATCTCATTGCGCTCCCAACTCGGGGATGTTAGCGTTAACATGAGCCAGTCCAGGACTCTGCTCTGTTTACAGGTGCATGTCAACCCACGGCGCGCCGGGTATTACGTCCGCGCCCGCGGTGGTACCCATGCCCCCGTGGAGTGGTTCACCGACGACGGCTACTACTGGTCCCGGCTGGTCTTCCAGCGCGGGCTCGCGGCGCTGTACTGCGTCGCGTTCCTGGCGGCCGCCAACCAATTCCGCGCGCTGATCGGCGAGCGCGGCCTCACGCCGGTGCCACGCTTCACCGCCCAGGTGCCGTTCAAGCGCTCCCCCAGCCTCTTCCACCTCCGCTACTCGGACCGGCTGTTCGCGGCCGTCGCGTGGACGGGCGCGGCGCTCTCGGCGGCCATGGTCTTCGGGGCCGCCGACGCCGTGCCGCTGTGGGCGGCGATGGCGATGTGGCTGGTGCTCTGGCTGCTGTACCTGTCGATCGTCAACGTCGGCCAGGTCTGGTACGGCTTCGGCTGGGAGTCGCTGCTGCTGGAGGCGGGCTTTCTGGCGGTCTTCCTGGGCAATGCCGAGACCGCGCCGCCCGTCCTGATCCTCTTCCTCCTCCGCTGGCTGCTGTTCCGGGTGGAGTTCGGGGCCGGGCTGATCAAGATGCGCGGGGACCGCTGCTGGCGCGATCTGACCTGCCTGTACTACCACCACGAGACGCAGCCGATGCCCGGCCCGCTGAGCTGGTTCTTCCACCATCTGCCCAAGCCGCTGCACAAGGTCGAGACGGCCGCGAACCACGTCGCCCAACTCGGCCTGCCGGTCCTGCTCTTCCTCCCGCAGCCGATCGCGACCGCCGCCGCCCTCGCCATCGCCGCGACCCAGCTGTGGCTGGTGATCTCCGGCAACTTCTCCTGGCTGAACTGGATCACCATCCTGCTGGCGCTCTCCGCCGTCCAGCTCCCGCTCCCGGACCGCGACCTCCCCGGTGCACCAGGCTGGTTCACGGTCCTGGTCTGCGCCACCACCGCCCTCATGCTCGCCCTGAGCTACTGGCCGGCCCGCAACCTCCTCTCCCGCCGCCAGAAGATGAACGCCTCCTTCAACTCCCTGCACCTGGCGAACACGTACGGCGCCTTCGGCTCCATCACCCGCGTCCGCCAGGAGATCGTCATCGAGGGCACGGACGAGGCCCTGGTCACCCCGCAGACCCGCTGGCAGGAGTACGAGTTCAAGGGCAAGCCCGGCGACCCGCACCGCCTGCCGCGCCAGTACGCCCCGTACCACCTGCGCCTCGACTGGCTGATGTGGTTCGCGGCGATGTCACCGTCATACGCGGTCCGCTGGTTCCCGGCACTGATCGCGGGCCTCCTCGCCAACGACCGCCACCTCACCAAGATGCTGCGCCGCAACCCCTTCGCGACCGGCCCCGGCCCGACGCACATCCGCGCCCGCCTCTACCACTACAGCTACAGCGACTGGCAGGAGCTCCGCGCCACCGGCAACTGGTGGCATCGCGAGCTGGTCGGCGAGTATCTGCCGCCGGTCAAGCAGAGCGATCTGGTACGGAGCTGAGCGCACTTGAGCGGCGCACAACCATCCGGGCTGATTCACGCCCCTGGTGTAGCGTCCGCTACTGGCGCTATCGTCGAGGTATGCCGAAGCAGGTCAATATCCGCTTGGACGAGGAGCTTTCCAAGGCCCTCGAACAGCGGGCGCAGAGCGCCAACATGTCGCCGACGGACTATGTCCGGGCGCTCATCGCCGACGACGCCGACGAGCAACGCAATCGCTTCCTCGCTGCAGCCGACTTCCACATGAAACGACTGACGGATGCCTTCCAGGAGGTCTTCGGTTCGTATCCGGCCGGCGACCGGAAGGGCAAAGCCGCGTGATCATGCACGTGGACCGTGCCTGGTTGCTGGACGTCGCCGCAAAATATGTCCCCGGCGACCCCGATGTGACCGATTACGGAACATTTGCCGCTGCTGCAGCGCGGCACGCAGACACCGTGCTGGATGTGCCGGTCTACACGACGTCCCAGCACCGCGCCGCTGCACTGTTTCACCAGCTGATCAATGTACCCGGCCTCGACTGGGCTAACGAGCAGTACGCCGCTGCGGTAGCCCTGGCGTACCTGCAGATCAGCGGAGAACAGGTATCAGTCGAGCCATATCGGGTCGCGCAGTTCGCCCAGCGGGCGCAGGTCGAGCGGCTGCCGGTCCGTGAAGTTGCAGTCGAGATAAAGAACTGGTGCGGTAGCTGACACCGGATGTGCTCAACGGACCCCTCAGCGGGACTGCTCCGGTGCGTACGCGCCCATGTCCTGCAGCCCTATCACCCGCAGCAGCTCCAGGCGCTCGGCCGCCTCGCTGCCCGGCCGGGCGGTCTGCAGGACCAGGCGCTGATCGTGTGCCGGGCTCAGCATGATTTCGCAGTCCAGCTCCAGCAGCCCGACCACGGGGTGCCGGAAGCGCTTCGCCGCTGACAGGCGGACCGCGACCTCGTGCAGCTCCCACAGCTCCGCGAACTCCGCGCTCGCCGCCAGCAACCGCCGTACCAGAGCCGCCAGCCTGGGGTCGTCCGGGCGCTTGGCGAAGGTGGCGCGCAGGTCGGCGGCGTGCGCGCGGGCGATCTCCTGCCGGTCCTCGGACGGCAGCATCCGGATGGTCTCGGGGTGGGTGAAGAAGCGCCAGTACAGATTGCGCTCGCCCTCGGGGGTGGAGGCGTAGTCGCCGACCAGCGCCTTCGACATCGCGTTCTGCACCAGTACGTCCCCGCGGTCGCTGATCACCATGGCCGGGTTGTCGGTGAGCCGGTCCAGGATCAGCAGCAGCCCGGGGCGTACGTGATCGGTGGGCTCGTGCTGCGCGGGCGGCTCCTCCCCCGCCAGCCGGAAGAGGTGGTCCCGCTCGTCGTCAGTCAGCCGCAGCGAGCGCGCCACCGCGCCCAGCATCTGCCGCGAAGGACGCGGACCGCGGGCCTGCTCAAGACGCGTGTAGTAGTCGACGGACATCCCGGCCAGCTGCGCCACCTCCTCGCGGCGCAGCCCCGGCGTGCGGCGGCGCGGGCCCTCGGGCAGCCCCACGGCCGCCGGGGCCAGGCGGGTGCGGCAGCGGCGGAGGAAGTCGGCGAGCTCGGTGCGGTCCACCCCTCCAGCATCGCGCGAATCGTCCGGCGCATCCAGGGACTGCCGATCCCCGGATAAGCGGGTCTCTCCCGCCCCGTCGAGGCTGGCCGCAGCCTGGATCAGGTAACCGCACAGTTGAGGAGCAAGACCATGAAGATGCTGGTCACGGGCGTCACGGGCAAGGTCGGCAGCCGGTTCGTGCCGCGTCTGCTGCAGTGGGCGAACGGCCCGGAGGACGAGGTGCGGGTGCTGGTGCGCACCGCCGAGAAGGGCGCCCCGGCGGCGGCACTCGGCGCGGTCCCGGTGGTGGGCGACCTGCGGGACGAGGAGGCCCGCCGCAAGGCGCTCGCGGGGGTCGACACGGTGATCCACATCGCGGCGTCGTTCCGCGGCGTGCCGGACGAGGAGGCGTACGCGGTCAACCACGAAGCCACGATCGGCTTCGCGCGGGACGCGGTCGCCGAGGGCGTGGGCCGCTTCGTCTTCACCAGCACCGGCCTGGTCTACGGGCCGGGCCGCGGCCGCCCCGCCGTCGAGGAGGACGAGCCGCAGGCAGGCGGGGCGCTGGACGGCGCGTACCCGCAGTCGAAGCGGGACGCCGAGCGGGAACTGCTGGAGCTGCACCGGGAGACCGGCCTCGACCTGCGGATCGCGCGGCTGCCGTTCGTGTACGGCGAGGGCGACGACCATCTCGCGCAGCTGCCCGGCTTCGCGGCCGACTGGCCGGCCCACCGGCGGATGAGCTTCGGGCACCACGCGGACGTGGCGCAGGCGCTGCGGCTGGTGCTGCGCGCGGACGCCGCGACGGCCGCGGGTCGTACGTACAACGTCGCCGACGACGCGCCGGTGTCCGCGGCGGAGATCCTGGAGGTGACGGGCACCCCCGTACCGGAGGGGATGGCGGAGCGCCCGCTGTCCGACCCGTGGTCCGGGATCGTCTCGAACCGGCGGCTCCGGGACGAGCTGGGCTTCAGCCCGCTGTACCCGTCGATCTGGGCGGCCCGGGCCGCGGGCGCGCTCTGAGCTACGGCGGGTGGGTGGGCGCCGCGCGCTCGCCCACCCGCCGGGGCCGACGCTCAGGCGGCCTGGTGCCGCCGCTTGTCCACGATCACCGAGGCGACCGCCACCGCGAGGGTGACGATGCCGGCGCACATCAGGTTGTTCCGGTTCGCCGAGTCGGTGAGCATCAGCGCGGTCAGCGCCACCATGCCCGCCATCGCGATCCAGGTCAGGTACGGGAAGCCCCACATCTTGACCGCGAGCCTGGCCGGGTCGTCGCGCTCCAGCATCCGCCGCAGCCGCAGCTGTGAGACGGCGACCATGAACCAGACGACCAGCAGCAGCGCGCCGACCGCGTTGGCGAGGAACTTGAAGATGGTGTCCGGCCAGTACACATTCAGCAGCACTGCGACGTAGCAGAAGGCCACCGACGCGAGGACGGCAGTGCGCGGGACGCCGTCGCCCGAGACCTTCAGCAGCGCCTTCGGGGCCTGGCCGCGGTCGGCGAGCGAGTAGATCATGCGGGAGGCGCCGTAGATGTTGGCGTTCAGCGCGGAGAGCAGGGCCACGACCGCGATGACCTCGATGAGGCGGCCCGTACCCGGGATGCCGATCATGTCGAGGACGGTGGCGTACGGGCTGGCCGCTGGGTCCACCTTGTCCCACGGCAGTACCGCAGCGATGACGATCATGGAGCCGACGTAGAAGAGCAGGATCCGCAGCACCGCGCTGCGCACCGCCTTGGCGATCGAGCGCTGCGGGTCCTCGGCCTCACCGGCGGCGATCGTGGCCGCCTCCAGACCGCCGAAGGAGAAGATCACCATCAGCAGCCCCGCGGAGATGCCGTCCCAGCCCTTCGGGGCGAAGCCGCCGTTCTTGGTGAGGTTCGACAGGCCGCCGTCGACGTCGGAGAAGGCGCCGCAGATGGCGAGGACGCCGAGGATCAGGAAGCCGACCACGGCCGCGACCTTGATGGCGGCGAACCAGAACTCGGACTCGCCGAAGAACCGCACCCCGCGCAGGTTGACCGCGGTGAAGACGACGACGAAGAGCAGCACCAGCGCCCACTGCGGGGCGTCCGGGAACCACCCGCGGACGAGGCTGGCGGCGCCGGTCGCCTCGATGGCCAGCACGACGACCAGCAGAATCCAGTACAGCCACCCGACGGTGAACCCGGCCCAGCGCCCGAGCGCCCGCTCGGCGTGGGTGGAGAAGGAGCCGCTGGAGGGGTACGCGGCCGACATCTCGCCCATCATCCGCATGACCAGCAGCACGAGTGCCCCGGCCAGCAGGTAGGAGAGGATGATCGCCGGCCCGGCGGCCTGCAGCGCGGCGCCGGAGCCGAGAAAGAGCCCGGAGCCGAGGGCGCCGCCCAGGGCGAGCATGGTCAGGTGACGCTGCTTGAGCCGGTGGGGAAGCGCCGGCGCTTTGCTGTCGGGGGGAGCGGTGGTCTGCATGGGGGACGTTCCAGGTGGCGCGGTGGGGCAGGGAAAGATCGCCAGAGTAGCGGCGAGGGGCACTAGTCGAACAGTCATGCCCGAATACCGGACAGGTGGTTATCGGCGCAAGCTGCCGAAATCAAGCCCGTCCGGCGCTTGAGGACGAGCGCGAAGCGCGATCCGCTCCAGCGGTAACAGCCTCGCTCTCCTCGGGCGCCGTCCGCGCCCATCGCTTAGCGATGACCGCACACACGATCAGCTGCAGCTGATGGAACAGCATCAGCGGCAGGATCGTAATGCTCGCGGCGGAGCCGAACAGGACCGCCGCCATCGGCAACCCGTTCGCCAGGCTCTTCTTCGACCCTGCGAACACGATCGCCACCCGGTCCTCCCGGCTGAACCCCATCCGCCGCGACACCGTCGAGGTGAAGAGCAGCACCACCGCGAGCAGCACCCCCAGCACCGCCGCCAGCGCCAGCAGCCGCAGCGGCGTGACCTTGCTCCAGATCCCCTGGTTCATGCCTTCACTGAAGGCCGTATAGACAACGAGCAGGATCGACGACCGATCGACATACCCGAGCACCCGCCGGTGCCGCTTGATGAACCCCCCGATCCACCGCCGCAGCAGTTGCCCGGCGATGAACGGCGCCAGCAGCTGCGTGCCGATGCCCAGCAGCCCGTCCGCCGAGAAATCCGCCTCGGACCCGATGAACCACGCCACCAGCAGCGGCGTGAGCACCATGCCCAGCAGCGCCGAGTACGTGCCCGCGCAGATGGCCGCCGGCACGTTGCCGCGCGCGATCGAGGTGAACGCGATCGACGACTGGATCGTCGACGGCACCAGACACAGGAACAGGAAGCCCGTGTACAGCTGCTCGGTGAGCAGCCACGGCACCAGGCCCCGCGCCGCGAGCCCGAGCAGCGGGAAGAGCACAAAGGTCGAGGCGACCACGAACAGGTGCAGCTTCCAGTTGCGCAGCCCGTCCAGCGCCTCGCGGGTGGACAGCCGCGCCCCGTAGAGGAAGAACAGCAGCCCGATGGCGACCTTGGACGCGTCGGAGACCACCGTTTCCGCGACGCCGCTCGCGGGAAGCAGTGCGGCGAGGCCCACGACTGCCAGCAGGGTGAGTACGAAGGGGTCCAGCGGCAGCCAGGACGGTAGTGCGATACGGCGCATGACTTCCTTTACACGTCTTTCTTCCAGCGCTGCCTTCCAGGAGGGCTGCCTCACATTCTGCCCCCAGGGGTCTGGTGGCTCGCGGCGACCCGTGTTGCACTCTCCTTTTGGGGGCCCTACGGGGAGGAACCGCATGTGACTCCAGCGCGGAGATTCGGTGCAAGGTCTTCACATTTGCGCACGTCAAGCGGTGTCTGCTGTACCGTCTGCGCGGGCGTCTGACCCCCCAACCCTCGAGGAGAGCGGAATTGCGCGAGTACACCGTCCCGTCCCTTGCGACGGCGCCCCAGGTCGGTGGACTTGCGGACGCGGTATTCGAGCAGGCGGCCGCGGAACCGGATCGTCCGGCATTCGGCCGTAAGGTCGACGGGCACTGGCGGAATGTGACCATCGGCACGTTCCGGGACGAGGTCGTGGCGGTCGCGAAAGGCCTTCTCGCCCAGGGCGTCCGATTCGGCGACCGGGTGGGGCTGATGTCCCGTACGCGCTACGAATGGTCGCTTTTCGACTTCGCGCTGTGGACCATCGGCGCCCAGCCGGTGCCGGTCTACCCGACGTCCTCGTCGGACCAGGTGCTGCACATGCTCGACGATTCCGCGGCGGTCGCCTGCATCGTCGAGCACGAGGACCACGCGATGACGGTCGGCTCCGTCATCGACCAGCTGCCCAAGCTGAACCGGCTCTGGCAGCTGGACTCCGGCGCCGCCGAGGACCTGATGGCGGCAGGCGCGCACCTGGAGGACGACGTCGTGGAGCGGCACCGCCTCGCGGTGACCCCGGACTCCGTCGCCACGGTCATCTACACCTCGGGCACCACCGGCCGGCCGCGCGGCTGCTCCATCACCCACGCCAACTTCATGGCGCAGGCGGACAACATCATCGAGCGCTATCCGCCGCTCTTCGAGAACCGCCCCGGCAACCGCCCGGCGACGCTCCTCTTCCTCCCGCTCTCGCACGTCTTCGGCCGGATGATCGAGGTCACGGCCCTCCGCGGCAGGATCAAGCTCGGCCACACCCCGGACGTCCGCCCCGACTCGCTCCTCCCCGACCTGGCCGCCTTCCGCCCGAGCTTCATCCTGGCCGTACCGCACATCTTCGAGAAGGTCTTCGCCGCCGCCCGCCGCAAGGCCGAGGGGCAGGGCAAGGCCGACGCCTTCGACAAGGCCGCCGACGTCGCCGTCCGTTACGCCCAGGCGCAGGAGGCGCGCGCCTTCGGCACCGGGCCAGGGCCTTCGGCCGCGCTGCGGATGCAGCACCAGGTCTTCGACAAGCTCGTCTACGCCAAGATCCGCAACTCGCTCGGCGGCCGCTGCCGCTTCGCGATGTCCGGCGGCTCGGCGATGCAGCGCCGGCTCGGCCTCTTCTTCGCCGGCGCGGGCCTGTCGGTCATCGAGGGTTACGGCCTGACGGAGTCCACCGCCGCGGCCGCCGCCAACCCGTGGGAGCGCCCCCGCTACGGCACCGTCGGCCGGCCGATCCCCGGCATGACCGTGCACATCGCCCAGGACGGCGAGATCTGGCTGCGCGGCGGCCAGATCTTCTCCGGCTATACGGGCGAGCCGCAGGCCACCTACGCGGTGCTGCGCGATGGCTGGCTGGCGACCGGCGACGTCGGCGAGCTGGACGAGGACGGCTATCTGACGATCACCGGCCGGAAGAAGGAAATGCTGGTCACCTCCAACGGCAAGACCGTCTCGCCGGTCGGCCTGGAGGAGAGCGTCCGCGCCCATCCGCTGGTCGCGCAGTGCCTGGTGGTCGGCAACGACCGCCCGTACATCGCCGCCCTGATCACCCTGGAGCCGGAGGGCGTCTCGCACTGGCTGAAGATGCGCGACAAGCCCGAGCTGACCGGCGCGGAGCTGGTCCGCGACGAGGAGCTGGAGGCGGAGATCCGGCGCGCGGTGGTGGCGGCGAACACGCATGTCTCGCAGTCGGAGTCGATCAGGACCTTCCGCATCATGGCCACCCAGTTCACCGAGGACCAGGGGCTGCTGACGCCGTCGCTGAAGCTGAAGCGGCGGGCGATCGAGAAGGCGTACGGGAACGAGGTCGAAGCCCTCTACGGAAACTGAGGCTCCGTCAGTTATTGACGACCCGTCAGATCCGCCCGCAGAATGCAGCAACTTCGCATCGGTGGGAAGGATCGTCCTCGTATGCCTCGCCTGCTCCGCACCGCCATGCTCGCCCTCGTCCCGCTCGCCCTCGTCGCGGGCTGCAACTCCGCCTCCACCGCCGGAAAGAGCGGCGGCGAAGCCGCCTCCGTACGCGGCGTCACCGACGACTCGATCAAGGTGGGCGGCATCGTCTCCAAGACCACCACCAGCGGCTACAGCAAGGCCGACACCGACCTCGGCGCCAAGGCCCGCTTCGACCGCGCCAACGCCGAAGGCGGCGTCAACGGCCGTAAGATCGACTATCTGGGCGCCGAGGACGACGGCCAGGACCCGGCCAAGAACCTCGCCGCCGCCCGCACCCTCGTCCAGCGCGAGAAGGTCTTCGCCATCTCCCCGATGAGCTCGGTCACCTTCTCCGCCGCCGGCTTCCTGAAGGACCAGAAGGTGCCGGTCTTCGGCTGGGGCACGATCCCGTCCTTCTGCGACCAGGAGTACGCCTACGGGTACAACGGCTGCCTCGTCCCGCGCCCGGGCCACAACATCGGGCTCAGCTGGCAGGACGGCCTCAAGCACGTCATGGGCGGCGCCAAGGGCAAGTCGGTGGCGCTGGTCGCCAACGACAGCGACGCCGGGAAGTTCGGCATCCGCACCTACAAGCAGGGCTTCGCGGCGGCCGGCTTCAAGGTCACGTACGCCAAGTCCACGGTGCCCGCGGCCGCCGCGCCGAGCGACTGGTCCGGCTACATCGGCGAGATCATGAAGAGCGACGGCGGCAAGGCGCCGGACGCGGTCGTCTCCGTCATGCAGACGCCGCACAACATCGGCCTGTTCACGGCGCTGAAGCGGGCCGGCTACAAGGGCGTCCTGACCGACCCGACGGACTACGACCCCGGGCTGCTGGCGAAGAAGACGACCCGCAAGGCCCTCGACGGCGTCTACGTCTTCATCCAGAGCGAGCCCTTCCAGTCGGCCAAGCCCGCGATGAAGCAGTTCAAGGCCGACATCAAGAAGGCGGCGGGCAAGGACGTACCGCTCAATATGCACATGATGACCGGCTATCTCTCCGCCGACCTCTTCCTCGCCATCGCCGAGAAGGCGGGCAAGGAGCTGACGACGGAGAGCTTCCAGGCGGCGGCGGACGGCTTCAAGGACACCGGCACGATGGCCGGGGACCGGGAGTTCCCCAAGGGGCACGAGGAGTCGTTCAACTGCGGCTCGCTGGTGCGGCTGAAGGGCGGCGCGTACGAGGTGGCGTCCAAGTTCCGCTGCTCCGACACCGTTCCGTTCAAGTAGCGGCGGGGCGGGGGTCACGTGCTTGATCTCATCCTGAGCGGCCTGGTCTCGGGCGCGCTGTACGCGCTGCTGGCGACCGGCCTGGTGCTCTCGTACTCGGCGTCCGGACTCTTCAACTTCGCGCACGGCGCGACCGCGTTCCTCACCGCGCTCACCTTCTACGAGCTGCACTCCGGGCTCGGCTGGCCGGCGGTGCCGACGGCGCTGCTGCTGGTGCTCGTCGTGGCCCCCGCGCTGGGGTGGGGCCTGGACGTGCTGATGTTCAGAAAGCTGGCGAAGGTCGGCCAGTCCGCGCAGATCGTCGCCACCATCGGGCTGCTGGTCGCGCTGCCCGCGCTCGGCCTGTGGGTGGTGGAGCTGCTCACGGACGCGGGCGCGCCGCTGAAGCCGGCCGAGAACCAGTTCGGGCTGCCGGGCGTCGGCCCGGACCCGGCGGTGACCTGGCAGCTGCTGCCGGGCGTCGGCATCGACTCGAACCAGCTGATCACATGGGTGACGACGGCGGTGGTGGCGGTGGCGCTATGGGCGCTGCTCCGCCACACCGCACTGGGCCTACGGCTCCGCGCCGCCGTCGACAACCGCGAACTGACCGAGCTCCGCGGGATCAGCGCCGACCGGCTGTCGTCGGTGGCCTGGGCGCTGTCGTCGATGCTCGCCGGCCTCGCCGGGGTGCTGGCGACGCCGCTGCTGGGGCTGTCGGCGCACGACTACACGCTGTTCCTGTTCGTGTCGGCGACGGCGGCGGTGCTGGGCCGCTTCGCGTCGATCCCGCTGGCCTTCGCGGGCGGCCTCGGTCTTGGCGTGCTGCAGAACCTGGCGGCGGAGTACGCGAGCTTCGCGGAGGACATCACGGGGTTTCGTACGGCCGTGCCCTTCGTGCTGCTCTTCGCGGGGCTGCTGCTGCTGACGAGGCGGCAGCGAACGGCGGGCACGGCGGCGGTGGACGCGCCACCGCCGGACTATCTGGCGGGGCGCTCGTGGGCGCGGCGGTGGGGGCCGTGGGCGGCGGGAGGTCTGCTGCTGGGGGTGGCCTTCTATACGGTGACGACGCCCTTCTGGAGCGGCCTGCTCGCCCAGGGTCTGGCGATCTCCCTCGTCTTCCTCTCCTTCACGATCGTCACCGGCATCGGAGCGATGGTCTCGCTGGCGCAGGCGGCCTTCGTGACGGCGGCGGCGCTGACGGCCGGGCTGCTGATGAGCCACGGCGTGCCCTTTGCGGCGGCGGCGCTGGCGGGGACGGCGGTGGCGGCGCTGCTGGGGACGCTGACGGCGCTCCCGGCGCTACGGATCGGCGGCCGCAGCCTGGCCCTGGCGACGCTGGCGCTCGCCTTCCTGGCGGACCAGGTCCTCTTCCAGATGGGCTGGCTGCGCAACGGCGACACGGGCTGGGAGATCCCGCGCCCGGTCTTCGGCCCGATCGACCTGACCGACGACCGGGCCTTCGGCCTGGCGATGCTGCTGCTGGCGGCGCTGTGCGTGGCGGGGCTGACGTGGCTGCGCGGCTCCTCGCTGGGCCGCGCGATGCTCGCGGTGCGCTCGGCGCCGTCGGCGGCCACGTCGGTGGGTGTCTCGGTGGCCCGTACGAAGCTGCTGCTCTTCGCGCTGTCGGCGGGCCTGGCGGGCTTCGGCGGGGTGATGTACGCGTCGTACAACACCCACATCACGGCGACGGACTTCACCGCGATGACGGGCCTGATCTGGCTCGCGGTGGTGGTGGCTGCCGGGCTGCGCAGGCCGCAGTTCGCGGTGGTGGCGGGGCTGGTCTTCGCGCTGGTCCCGCATGTGATGTCGGAGTACGCGACCGAGTCGACGCATCTGCCGGTGATCCTCTTCGGGCTGGCCGGGCTGGCGCTGGCGAATGACCCGGACGGCTATTGCGCGGCGGTGCCGATGCGCCTGCATCGGCGCAGGGTGGCGAGCGCGGGGGCGCCTGGCGGCGCGGCCGGTCCGGGAGCGGGAGGTGGCGCCGGGGCGATCGCGCACCTCGACGGCCCCCGGGCGACTGCTGCCGCGGCCGGCGAGCGAGGGCCCGCGGGCGTCCCCGAAGCGCGTATGGGTGCGGGCGCACTTCCGGACGGCGCCGGCGTAGCGGGGCCCGCCGCCTCCGCCACCGCCTCAGGCCTGGCCCCCGCGGCTCCCGTCCTAAGCCTCCGCGGCATCAGTGCCGGATACGACGGGGCTGCCGTCCTGCACGGGGTCAGTCTCGATCTCCGTCCCGGCGAAGTCCTAGCGCTCCTCGGGGCCAACGGGGCGGGGAAGTCCACGCTCTGCAAAGTCGCAGCCGGGCTATTGCGCCCTACCGAGGGCGAAATCCTCGTCCGCGAGCGCGACGCCACCCGCGACGGCCCCGTCAAGCGCGCTCGCGACAGAGTCGTGCTCGTGCCCGAAGGGCGCGGGATCTTCCCCGCCCTCTCCATCGACGAGAATCTCGCGCTGCATCTGCCGGACCCGGCAGCCCGCACCGCCGTGCTCGACCGCTTCCCCTCCCTCGCCGCCCGCCGCCGCGTCCTCGCCGGATCGCTCTCCGGCGGCGAGCAGCAGATGCTCGCGCTAGCGGCGCTGCTCGAGCGGCCGCCCGCCGTGCTCATCGCCGACGAGCCGTCGCTCGGCCTGGCGCCCAAGGCCGCCAATGAGGCCTTCGCGCTGCTCGCCGCCCTCCGCGACGCGGGGTCCGCGCTGCTGCTCGTGGAGGAGAAAGCCGTCGAGGTGCTCGGCCTCGCCGACACCGTCGCCTACCTCGCCGCCGGCCAGCTCGCCTGGCACGGCCCGCGCGCCGAGGTGGACGCGGACCAGCTGACGACCGCCTATCTGGGGATCGCCGCCGACGGGCAACCGCCGGACCAGACCGGGCCGGATCACGATGAGAGTGGCGACGCCCGGTCGGGCGGGAGCCGGGAAGCCGCCGCGCCGGACGGCGCTCCGCCGCGCCAGGTCCGGAGCGACGCAAGCCGTACGGACGAGGAGGAGGCGATGCGGCCATGACCGCCGACCAGGACGGGCCGCAGGCCGCCGCGCCCGCCGCACACGAGCCGCCGCCCGCCACGCCCGCCGCCCCCGCCGAACAGGCCCAGGCGCCGGCCGCCCCCGCCCCTGTCCTCACCGCCACCGACATAGAAGTCCGCTTCGGCGGCGTAACCGCCCTCAACCGCGTCTCCGTCTCCGCCGCCCCCGGCGAGATCGTCGGCCTCATCGGCCCCAACGGCGCCGGCAAGACCACCCTCTTCGACGCCCTCTCCGGCCTCCGCCGCCCCGACGCCGGGCGCGTCCTCCTCGGCGGCGACGACGTCACCCGCCGCGCCCCCGTCTGGCGCGCCCGGCGCGGACTGCGGCGGACCTTTCAGCGGCAGCAGCTCTTCGGGCAGCTCACGGTCGCCGACAATCTCCTCGTCGCCCAGGAGTGGCACGGCGGCCACCTGGCCGCCACCCGCGCCCGGCGCGCCGCGCGAGCCGACGAGGTCCTCGCCCGCACCGGCCTCGAGCCGCTCCGCGACCGCTACGCCGGCACCCTCCCCGTCGGCCAGGCCCGCATGGTCGAACTCGCCCGCGCCCTCGCCGACCCACCCAGCGTGCTGCTGCTGGACGAGCCGGCCTCCGGCATGACGAAGCCCGAGCGGGCACGGCTCGCCGGCGTCGTCCGCGAGACCGCCGCCGGAGGCGACTGCGCCGTAGTGGTCGTCGAGCACGACGTCGGCTTCGTCATGGAGCTCTGCTCCCGCGTCGTGGTCCTCGACCTCGGCCGCGTCCTCGCAGAAGGGACTCCTCAGGAGATACGCGAAAATCCCGCGGTAAGAGCGGCATACCTGGGCACCTCAGTGGCGGGGAATGCGTCCCCGGTGGATGGTGGTTAGCAGCACGTACCACTTTGCAGTCGACGAGACCCAGGGAAACCATCGCTCGTGAGCAACGTTCCTTCCATCACCCTCAACAACGGCGTCTCCATGCCCCAGCTCGGCTTCGGCGTCTGGCAGGTGCCGGACGACGAGGCGACCGCCGCCGTCGGCCACGCCTTGGAGGCGGGCTACCGCAGCATCGACACCGCGGCGGTGTACGAGAACGAGAAGGGCACCGGCAAGGCCCTCGCCGCCTCCGGGCTCCCCCGCGAGGACCTCTTCGTCACGACGAAGCTGTGGAACACCCAGAAGATCCAGTGGACCCGCGACGAGGTCTTCCGCGCCTTCGACGACTCCCTCGACCGTCTCGGCCTCGATTACGTGGACCTGTACCTGATCCACTGGCCGCGCCCCGTACGCGACGACTACCTCACGATCCTGCGCGCCTTCGGCGAGCTGCACACGAGCGGCCGCGCCAAGGCCGTCGGCGTCTCGAACTTCAAGCCCCCGCACCTGCGCCGCGTCATCGACGAGACCGGCGTCGTCCCGGCCGTGAACCAGATCGAGCTGCACCCGAACCTGCAGCAGACCGAGACCCGCGCCTTCGACGCCGAGCACCAGATCGCCACCGAGGCCTGGTCCCCGCTCGGCCAGGGCAAGGGCCTCCTCTCCGACCCGGTGCTCGCCTCGATCGCGGCGAAGCACGGCGTGACGCCCGCCCAGGCGACCCTGCGCTGGCACCTCCAGCTGGGCAACGTGGTCATCCCGAAGTCGGTGACCCCGTCCCGTATCAAGGAGAACATCGACGTCTTCGGCTTCGAACTGGACGCCGATGACATGGCGGCGATCGGCGGCCTCGACAACGGGACGCGGCTCGGGTCGGACCCCGACACGATGGACGGCTAGTAGCCAACAGCCCTGTGCCGTCCCCCTGGCCGATTCTCACCTCCGGTAGCAGACTCCGCGACACGGACTCATCCGGAGCCCGAGAAATCGATCCGGAGGGACGGCACAACTATGAGCAGCACCAACAGGGCAGTCGCCTACCTCAAGCCCGGCGCCGTGGAAGTCCAGTCCATTGACTTCCCCACGCTCGAGCTCCAGGACGGACCCGGGGTCGCGCCGGCGAATGTCGGCCGCAAGGTCCCGCACGGGGTCATCCTCAAGGTCCTAGCCAGCAACATCTGCGGCAGCGACCAGCACATGGTCCGCGGCCGCACCACCGCCCCCGAGAATCTGGTCCTCGGCCACGAGATCACCGGCGAGGTGGTCGAAAAGGGCCCCGACGTCGAATTCATCAAGGTCGGAGACATCGCCTCCGTCCCGTTCAACATCGCCTGCGGCCGCTGCCGCAACTGCAAGGAGCGCAAGACCGGAATCTGCCTGAACGTCAACCCCGCCCGCCCAGGCGCCGCGTACGGCTACGTCGACATGGGCGGCTGGGTCGGCGGCCAGGCGGAGTACGTGATGGTCCCGTACGCCGACTTCAACCTGCTCCGCTTCCCCGACGCCGCCCAGGCGAAGGAGAAGCTGCTCGACCTGACCATGCTGTCGGACATCTTCCCGACGGGCTTCCATGGCGTGGTGAGCTCGGGCGCGCAGGTCGGTTCCACCGTCTACATCGCGGGCGCCGGCCCCGTCGGCCTCGCCGCCGCGGCGGGTGCGCAGCTGCTCGGCTGCGCGGTCGTGATCGTCGGCGACCTGAACGCCGACCGCCTCAACCAGGCGCGCAGCTTCGGCTGCGAGACCATCGACCTGACCCGCGGCTCCCCCGCCGAGCAGATCGAGCAGCTGCTGGGCGAGCCGGAGGTGGACTGCGCCGTGGACGCAGTCGGCTTCGAGGCAAGGGCCCACGGCAAGGACTCGGAAGAGGCCCCGGCCACCGTCCTCAACTCCCTGATGGAGCTGGCCCGCGCCGGTGGCGGGCTCGGCATCCCCGGGCTGTACGTCACCGAGGACCCCGGCGGCATCGACAGCGACGCCAAGACCGGCGCCCTGAAGCTCCGCCTCGGCCTCGGCTGGGCAAAGAGCCACTCCTTCATTACGGGCCAGTGCCCGGTCATGAAGTACAACTTCCACCTGATGCGCGCGATCCTCCACGACAAGGTCCAGATCGCCCGCGCCGTCAACGCCACCCCGATCAGCCTGGAGGAGGCCCCCCGCGGCTACGCCGAGTTCGACCAGGGCGCCAGCCGCAAGTACGTGCTGAACCCGCACGGCGCCTTGGACAACGTCAGCCCGATCTAGTCTCACGTCGAGCGAGCGCGGCGGGCCGACCCGCCGCGCTCCCGGAGCACCGAGGGAACTGCCCGGCCGGTTCGCACGTCCGATGGCACGTACGAACCCGGCACGGAGGGGGGCGGGCGCATGGTGCCCCGCAGGACTGTTCTTGGCGCGGCGCTGGCGCTGCTGGCGGTGGGGTGTGGATCGGAGGATGCCGTGCCCGGGGATGCCGGGCGCATCGACGCTGAGCTGGTCGCGCGGCTGTCCGCGGCGGATCGGCAGGAAGTGGCCGGGGCGTTGGGGGCGTTCGGGTTCGATCTGCTCGGTGAGCTGGATGCGGGGCGGCGTAACACCGTCATCTCGCCGCTCTCGGTGGCGGCGCTGCTGGCGCTGCTGCTGGCCGGGGCACGAGAGCGGACGGCGGGCGCGATGGCGGATGTGCTGCACCTGGACAGCACCCGGGATGTCCGGGTCGGCGCCCTGCTGCGGCTGCTGGCGGACACCAAGGATGTCGATCTGTCGGTGGCCAACGCGCTCTGGGCCGATAAGGGCTTCCCGGTACGCGGCGGATACCTCGACTATGTGGAGGGGACCCTCGGCGCCACCGTACGCGAGGCCGAGCTCGGGTCGCGGAAGGCCGCTGACGATATCGATGCCTGGGCTTCTGAGCAGACCGAGGGGCGTATCGAGGAGATGGCCGAAGACCTCGGCCTGCCCTCCCCCAACGCGTCGCTCGTCCTCCTCAACGCCGTGTATTTCCTGGGCACCTGGACCAAGCGCTTCGACCGGGATGCCACCCGGAAGGAGCCGTTCACGCTGGCGAGCGGGGAGCGGGTGCGGCTGCCGATGATGCACATGAGCAGCGAGACGTACTCGTACGCACGCCGGGACGGATACGAGATGCTGCGGCTGCCGTACGGCGACGAGGAGCGCTACGGCATGGAGGTCATGCTCCCGGGCAAGTCCGGCATCGACGGCCTCCTCAAGCGCCTCGACCTCCGCGAATGGCGCGCGGCGACCGGCGCCCTGGCGAAGGAGGAGGTGCAGGAGCTCGCGCTGCCCCGCTTCGAACTGCGCTGGGGCCAGAAACTCAACACGCCGCTGTCCAGGCTCGGCATGGCCACCGCCTTCGAGGACGGCGACTTCACCCGGATCTCGAAGGCGGCTCCGGCGCTGGACGTGGTGGTGCACAAGACGTACATCCGGGTCGACGAGAACGGCACCGAGGCGGCGGCGGTGACCGGCGGCGCCATGCTGTCATCGGCGCCTGTGGACCCGCTGGTGTTCCGCGTCGACCGCCCCTTCGCCTTCACCATCTCCGACCGCAAGACCGGGTCCATCCTCTTCCTCGGCACCGTGCTCGACCCCCGCGAGTAGCGGCGGCGAGTACGAGGGACCCGCTACGCACACCCGCCGCTCTAGCGGCCGTACTCGACCAGGCTGGTCGGGATCACGGTCCGGCGGGCGGGGGCGGGCCTTGTGTCGCGCTCGTTTATGCGGTCCAGCAGGAGGCGGCCTGCCTGGCGGCCGAGGTCGTCCACGTCGTAGTCGACGAGGGTGAGGGGGAGGCCGAGGGCGTCGGCGAGTTCGAAGTCGTCGAAGCCGGCCAGGGCGGTGCGGGTGCCTGCGGCGCTGATGGCGCGGAAGGCGCCGATGGTGTTGCGGTTGTTGGAGCAGAAGAGGGCGGTGGGGGGCTCCGGGAGGCGGAGGAGGTCGGCGGCGGCGCGGGCGGCTTCCGCCGTTTGCTGCTGGCCTTGGCGGACGTACGCGTCGTCGAGGGCGACCTCGGCGTCGGACAGTGCGGCGTGGAAGCCGCGGAGGCGCTCGGTGCCGGTGTAGACGGCCGGTGGGGAGCCGAGAAAGCCGATGCGCTGGTGGCCGCGGTCGAGGAGCTTGCGGGTGGCGGCCTGGGCGCCGCCGTAGTCGTCGACCAGGACGCAGTCGGCGTCGAAGCCCTCGGGCGGGCGGCTGGCGAGGACGACGGGGACGCCCTCCGCCGCCGCGGCGGCCAGGTGGCGCTGGTCGCGTCCCGCCGGGACGGCGATGATGCCGTCGACGCGGCGGGCGACCAGGTCTTCTACGAGGCTGCGCTCGCTGTCCAGGTCCTGGCCGGTGTTGCCGATGACGGTCTTCAGGCCGGCGCCCTGGGTCTGGAGGATCGAGTCCACGCCGAGGGCTAGGCGGGAGTAGAAGGGGTTGGCGAGGTTGGTGACGATGAGGCCTACGAGGCCGGTGCCCTTGCCGAGGCGGAGGCTGCGGGCGACTTCGTTGGGGCGGTAGCCGAGGTCGGCGGCGGCTTCCCGTACGCGGTCCCGCGTCGCGGGGAGGACGCGGGGGTCGTCGCGGAGGGCGCGGGAGACGGTCATGGCGCTGACGCCGATGCGCTCGGCTACGTCGCGCAATGTCGGCTGCGCCGACTTGGTCTCCCGTGGGTCTGGCATGGGGTGTCCCTTCGTGCGCACACGTGCTGCTCGGTGCCGGTCACGCCGGCGGCTGCGGTGCCGTCCGGGCCCACCCGTCCCGCCGTGCGGGACGCCTGCCCCCGGACGGCACTCGGCGGGTCGCCGCCAGCGCTGCGCCGAGCAGCGGGGCTGCTGCGTCCAGGGTGCTCCGTTGCACCGAGACAGGAGTATGCCCCAGGCCCGCGCGGAGCGGGGATGCGACCAGGTCCCAGGAGCGGGACATGGAGCCGCCGATGACGAGAGCCGTGGCGCCGAAGGCGTTCGCATGCGGGGCCAGGGTGGCGCCGAGGGTGTGGAAGGTCGTGTGCAGGATGCGGGTGGCAGACTCCTCGCCCGCCCTCGCCCGCACCGCGATCTCGAGTACGTCCACGACCGCGCCCGTGTCGGTATCCCCCGCCGCGTACCCGGCGACGATCGCGCGTCGCGAGACTGTGTCCTCCAGGGGACGGCCATTGATCCGCAGCAGGTCGACCCGCCCCTCCGGCGGAACCCCGGGGCCTTCGGCACGCAGCTCGCCGTCCGCGAGGAACGCGGAGCCCACCCCGGTGCCGAGGGTGATGCCGATCGCCCGCCGGTGGCCGGCCGCGGCGCCCGCGTGGGCTTCGCCGAGGAGGAAGGCGTGCGCGTCGTTGAGGAAGACCACGTCGCGCGGGCGCCCCGGGAGCCCGTGGAGCAGCACCTTGCGAACATCGACGCCATGCAGCGCGTCGAATTTCCCCACCCCCTCGAAGAGGGCGATCCCGCGCGCGTAATCGAAGGGCCCGGGCACCGCCACACCCCACACCGCACCCGGCGGCACCGACAGCTCGGCCCCGCACCGCAACACCGCCCCGAGCACGGTGTCGGCATCTGCCGCCGCATCCAGCGCCCGCCGCGCCTGGCACCGGACGGCGGGCGCCGCACCGAACCGCGCCGCATCACCCGACCCCGGCCCCACCCCCGCCCCCACCCCCTCCAAGTCCACCATCGCCGCCACCACATGCGTGCCGCCGACCTCCAGGACCGGTATCAACGGACCAGGGCCTTAACGACCTTGACCGGCCCGCCCCCAACCGCCCGCACCGTATACGCCCCCACCGCCGCCGGCACCGTCAGCGTCTCCGCGTACGACAGCGCATGCCGGTCCCCCGCCTCCGTCTCGATGATCACGCCGCCCCCCTCCACCACATTCAGCACATGGAAGCGCCCGTCCGTATCGTCCGCGGCCACCGCCCCCGTGTCGAGCGCGAAGCGCCGCACCTCGTAGAACATCTCCTCCAGCGCCCCCAGCACCTCCTCCCGCCACCCATCCCCCTCGCGCAGCACCCGCGGCTCCTGCACCAGCTCCTCCGCCACCCGCTCCCCCCGCCGCCCGGTCTCCAGGTTCGCGAGGCCGTGTTCATACGGGAGTTGGCGTGGATTGCCGTCCGCGTCCGGGCGGAGCCAGTCGTAGAAGCGGAGGCTGTAGAGGTACGGGGTGGCGCTGATCTCCAGTACCAGGTTGCCGGTGCCGCTCGCGTGCGGGGTGCCGGCCGGGATCATGAAGAGCCGGCCCTGCTCGGCGGGGAAGGTCATGACGTGGTCCGCCGGGTCCATCGGCACCCCGTCCGTCGCCGCCTCCTCGACCTCCTTGCGGAAGAGGTCGACGTCGGCGTCCTCGCGCAGGCCGAGGAAGACGGTCGTGTCCGGGCTCCCGATGGTCATGTAGTACGTCTCATGCTGGGTGTACGACCAGCCGAAACGCTCCCGCATGTACTGCTCTTTGGGGTGGCAGTGGATGGACAGATTGTCGCCGCCGACCGTGTCGAGGTAGTCGAAGCGGATCGGAAAGGACGTCCCGAAGCGGGCGTGGACATCAGCCCCGAGGACCGCCTCCGGATGCAGCACGCACATCAGCTGGAACGGGATCTCCGCCTGCGCCGACGGCCCGTCGCCGACCAGGATGCCCGCCTCCGGCGCGATCAGCTCGTACCCGAGCGCCGTATTACGCGCGTCCCGATTGAAGCCGAGCTCCCGCTGCCCCCAGTGCCCGCCCCACGGCGTGGAGTTGAAGAACGGGCGGGCGCGGACCGGCCGACGGGACAGCTCCGCAAGAGTCGCGCGCATGCCGTCGCCGTCGAGCAGCGCCGGGCGGTCCGGGTCCTGCAGGTCCAGCCATGCGTCGATACGGGACGCCAGCGCGTCGCGGTGCCGGTCGAGCATCGGCCAGTCGACGTAGAAGAGGCGGCGGTGGTCGGCCTTCTCGCCGGGGAGGCCGAGGTTCACCGCCCGGCCTGCCGCCACCCCGGCCTCGGCGTACCGCTTCGGCACGTCCGCGTACCAGAGCACGTCGTGATCGATGAGCGCCGCGCCCGGGCCATAGACCACGAGGAGGCCGGAGCCGCGGTCCGGGCGCGGCAGCCCATCGAAGAGATCGTCCAGGGGGTTTTCCGCCAGCCGGCAGTAGTACGGGTCGTCGGCGTCCTCGGCGCGTACCGTGCGGCGGCGGACCTCGGCCGCGGGCGCGTAATACGCTCGGACGTCGAGGAGGTCGGCGCCCGCGGCCGACAGCCGGGCGGCCAGGGTCGCCCAGTCCGCCGCCGGGGAGCCGTCCACGGCGAGGACGGCCGGGGCGGCCGGGAGGCGGGCGGCTGCCGCCTCCCAGCCGGTGGTGAGGACGGACTGCGGGGCGGGGGTGTATCGGGGGTCGAGCCGGTACACGCGTTCTCCTTTGTGCGGTGAAGCGGTGGTTCGGAGGGGGGCGGGTCAGGGGCGTTCGAAGAGCACCGCTGTCGTGCCGAGGGCGGGGGTGGTGACGGTCACCTCCCCGTCGGTGTGGGCGAGTTCCTGCTGCGGGCCGCCCAGGAGGTCGGCTTGGTGCGCGGCCGCGACCGGGAAGCCCGCTCGTACGGGACAGTCCACCGGCTCCTCGGCGAAGGACTGCAGCCGCAGCAGCACGCCGCCGGAGGCGGTCGTCGTCGCGCCCACCAGCCGGACCCGCGGGTCGCCGAGCGAGCAGAAGCCGTGCGTGGCGGGTGCGTCCGCCGCGGCGGCGGCCCGGGCGCGTACGGCATGCAGCGGGCGGCTGAAGCCCGCGGACGTGCGCGCGCCGAGACCGGCGGCGTCGGCGGCCGGGCCGCAGGCGACGCTGTAGCGGAAGGTGAACTCGAAGGCCTGCTGGCTGGGGAAGTTGGTGTCCCAGAGGTTGTTGTGGATCCAGGAGAAGACGGTGGCCGGCTCGTCGTGGCCCATCGTCTTCGGGAACGGGGCGTACGGGAGCGCGATGTTCCCGAACTGCACCAGCGGCGCGTCCTGCGTCGACCAGGCGACGGCGAAGTCGCCGGAAGCGGCCGTCACCCAGCGTCGCACCGCCCGCATGTGCAGCGCCGAGCCGGGCACCACGGGCAGTCCGGTGCCGGTGACGCCGCCGGAGGCCTCCATGCGTACGGTCGGCTCTTCGAGGGCGAAGGGGAAGGCGAAGTAGGCGCTCTCCTTGCCGAGCGTCGCGTCCTTGTCGAGCCGGTTCTCGATGTCGAGGCGGCCGACGCCGTGCGGGAGGGTGAGGGTGGTGCGGAGGCGGTTGGCGCCCGCGGGGCGGGTTTCGTACGTGAGGATCTCCGCCGTCGCCGTCGACCGGCGGGCGATGAGCGCGGCGGGCGGGGCTACGGCGCGGTTGCCGAGGTGTTCCAGGCGGTCGGAGGCCGTGGTGCGGCTGGAGTTGTGGTTGAAGGCGCCTGCCGTGGTGTAGCTGTCGTGGATGTAGGCGTTGAAGCCCGCGATGGCGTCGGCGCGGACCAGCTCGCGGCCGGTCGCCTTGTCGGTGATGGAGGCGATGCAGGCGCGGGCGAGGTCGACGCGGACGGTGAGGTGGTCGTTCTCGAGGACGGTCGGGTTGGGGTGCGCGTACGCCTCCGCCGCCGTCTCCGCCGGGTCCTCGGTCTCGGTGCCGCCGGTGGGGTTCCAGCCGGTGGCGGCCTTGACGACGGTGGTGTCCGCGTCGCCGCCGTCCGCGGCCTCGGTGGGCGTGATGTCGAGGCGTACGGACCCGGCCGCGGGCACGTCGTCGACCCGTACCACCAGGAAGCGTCCGGCGTCCCGGTGCTCGTCGTTGACCTGCGCCTCCTCCTCGTGCGCGAGCCGCTCGCCGGTGCGGGCGTCGGTCACCGCGACCGGCTGGTCCAGGTCCACGCTGCTCTCCGGCAGGAAGATCCGTACGACGTCCGTCCGGGCCCACGAGCAGGTGTTGACCACGTGATACGAGGCCGCCGCCCCGGCCGCGCGGGAGAGGCGCTGGCCCAGCCGCGCCGACGCCCGGTTCAGCAGCGCATTCCCGTCGTCGTGGGCGCGCAGCGCCTGCCCGTACTTCCAGTGCCACTGCTGCTCGCCGGAGTGGCCGCCGTGGTCGCCGTGCGTCCACGGGTCGCCCGCGCCCCAGGTGTGCTCGTCGAACAGCGACACGGCCTCGTACACGCCGAAGGAATCCCGGCTGTCGTCGGCCGCGCCTTCGGCGCCCAGCACCCCCGCGAAGGTCCCGAGGGTCTGCGCGTCGGCGACGACGGACTGGGCGGTGCGGGCGAGGGAGAGCGGGTGCGCGCCGGAGCCGACGCCGTCGACCCACCAGTCGGTCCAGTCGCCCTCGAAGGTCTGGATCTGCTCGCCGAGGCGGGCCTCGGCGTCGGTGAAGAAGTCCTCGTTACGGGAGAGGCGCAGCTGCGGGTAGGCCCAGGTCTCGTTCCAGCGGCGGACGGTGTCGGCGATGATCCGCCGGGGCGGTGCGTTGTCGCCGAACTTGCCCTGGACGCGCAGGTGCAGCACATCCCAGGGGTAGGGCTCGCGCTTGACCTCCTCCTGGTCCATCGCCCAGCCGAAGATGCCGCCGCGGTACGGGTACGGGTTGCTGGCGAGGGAGGTCAGGTACGCGGGGAGGAGGTCGTCGACGTCGGCATAGTTGGTGTCGAAGCCGAGCAGCGGGCCCTCCATGTACGCGAGGCCGTGCGGGGTGTCGGTAACCCAGACGAGCAGGCTCTTGCCGCTGGGTGCGCGCCAGCGGAAGAGCCGCGGGAGCTTTTCGCCGCCGACGAGATGCGGGACGGAGCGGCCGGCCCAGTTGTGCGCCACGGACAGGTATTTGACGCCCGCGTCGCTGAGCGCGTCGATCAGGCCGACGACGGAGCCGGGGACATCGGTCTGCATGGCGGCGGTGAAGTCGACGCCGTGCTCGTCCTTCACCTGGCGGGCGAGGCGCAGCAGCTCGTGCAGCTCGTCGGTGGAGCAGGTCTCGGTGTGCAGGTTGAACGGCATCGCGGTGAGCTCGATCCGCCCCTCCTTCACCCGCCGTACGAACTCGGCGACCTGCTCGGCGGGGCGGGCGTCGGCCCACTGCTGGAAGGACCAGAGGGATTCGACGCACCAGCGGAACCTGGACTCCGGCTCCCAGTCGTCGGTGGCTTGGGTGAGCTCCAGGCAGGAGTCGAGGAAGGAGAGGTGCTCGGCGAGGACCCGCCCCTGCGGGTCGGTGTAGCCGATGTCGAGGTGGGAGTGGTGGACGAGGTGGATGGTCCATTCGCGCTGGGGGGTGAGGGTGACGTCGATGCCATTGACCTTGATCCGCTGGGCCGTATCCACGGCAGGCAGCAGCAGCCGCACCGATCCGCCCGGCCCGGCGATCCGCTCCGCGGGTATCGCCGACCCGGACTCCGTCCGTACCACCAACTCCCCTGGCAGGGACGACCCGTTCACCGCCTCCACGCGCAGCGACTGCAGCAGCCCGTCGCCGTCCGCGGCTCGGCGCAGCAGTGGTTCGACGGTCAGCCGCAGCGCGGCGCCATTCACACTGCCCTCTGCGCTGACGACGGAGGAGCGGAGGCTATCGCGGATACGGTCGTTGTCCCAGTCGGTGGTACGGACGAGGGCCCGAGTGGTCATGCGGATCTCTCCAGTCGGTGCGGTGCCAGGGGTCTGGGGACGAAGTCCCCAGGTCATTTCTTTTTCGGTTGTCAGGCGCGCGCTAGCGCGCCGTCGCGGTGAGGCCTCGCAGGAACAGGCCGCGGAACACCAGGAAGAGCAGCAGCGTCGGCAGCGAGACGATGAGCGCGCCCGCGAGGATCACGGGCGGCCCGGTGGAGGCGTACGCGTTGTTGAGCGCGGTCAGCGTCGCCATCACCGGCTGGATCTCCGGGCTGCGGCTGAGCGTGATGCCGAAGAGCAGCTCGTTCCAGACGGCGGTGAACTGGAAGATGAACGCCGCCCCGAGCGAAGGTGCCAGCAGCGGCACATGGATGCGCCAGAAGATCCGCCGGAAGGAGGCCCCGTCCAGCATCGCCGCCTCGGTCACCTCCGGCGGCATGGTCGTCATCTGGTTGCGGATCAGGAAGAAGGCGAACGGGATCGCCCAGGCCACGTAGACGAGCATCAGCCCGAGCCGGGTGTCGTACAGGTTCCCGTCCGCGTACATCCCGAAGAGCGGCGCGAGGAACATCTGCAGCGGGAACAGCGTCCCCGAGAAGATCAGCCAGAACCAGAAGGCGGGCTTGGGGATCGGCAGCACCACGACGGCGAAGGACGCCATCGCCGCGACCAGCACCGCCGCCGCCCCGCACACCACCGCGTACAGCAGCGAACTGCCGAAGCCCTCCCCGATCTTGGCCTCGCCCCAGGCGGTGGAGAGGTTGTCCCAGAGGGCGAAGCCCTGCGGGGACCAGGTCGGGCTGCCGGAGTACTCGGTCGCCGGGGTGAGCGCGTTGATCAGCAGCAGGTACAGCGGCACCAGCCACAGCACCACGCAGCCGCCGACGAAGAGATTGCGCATCGTACGTCCCATGGCAGCCGTCACCTCGATCCTTGGGCACGGGTGTCGGGCATCTGGCGGCGCAGATACCCCCACGAGGAAGCGACCACGATCACCGAAAGCACGAGCGCGATGGCGGATCCGTAGCCGACGTGGAAGAGCCGGAACGCCTCGCGGTACATGGTCAGCGCGAGCGTCTCGGAGGAGCGGGCCGGGCCGCCCTGGGTGAGGATCCAGATCATGTCGAAGGCCTTGAGGCTGTTGACGATCGCCATGCCGACGACCACCACCGTCATCGCCTTGAGCTGCGGCAGCGTGATGTAGCGGAACATCCGCCAGCCGGTGGCCCCGTCCAGCTGGGCCGCCTCGATCGTGTCGCGCGGGATGGCGCGCAGGCCGATGGCGAAGAGGACGACGTTGATGCCGGTGCCCTGCCAGGTGGATGCGACGATCATGGAGAGGGTGTTCTGCGGCCACTCCTGCAGCCAGCTCTGCTCCCAGCCGCCGAGGCCGATGGCGCCGAGCACGTTGTTCAGCGCGCCCTCGGTGGTCAGGATGAACTTCCACAGCACGGCGGTCGAGGCGCCGGAGATGACGTACGGCACCGCGATGATCAGCTGCGCGATGGTGCCGAAGCGCATCCGGTGGGTGGCCACGGCGATGAAGAGGCCGGCGAGCACCGGCAGCAGCAGGGTGCCGATGACCCACAGCACGGTGTTGATGAGCGACTTGCCGAAGATCGGGTCGTCGGCGAGCCGGGTGTAGTTGTCGAGGCCGGTGAAGGAGCTGGTGAAGCCGTTGTCCTCGAAGAAGCTGCCGTAGACGCTGCGGAAGAACGGATAGATCAGCAGCACCCCGACGAACAACAGCGCCGGCAGCGCCCACGGGACGCCGGCGAGCGGCCCGCCGAGGCGCCCGGCGGCGCCGGAGCGGCGGGCGGCCTGGTGCGGGGTGCGGGTGGGTATGCGGCGCCGGGCCCGTACCGGCTTGGCGGTGGTGGTATCCGCGGTGGCTGCCATGTCCGTCATGCCTTCTCCGCCTCCCGCCAGACCCGCCACGCCTCGTCGGCGCGCTCCTGCATGGTTTTCAGCACGCTTCGATACGAGGACGGGTTGAGCATGAATGCCGCCAGGTCATCCACGGTCGACTCGACCAGCTCGGGCGGCCCCAGCTCCCAGAAGCGATTGAGCATCCGCAGCTTCTTGTCGCGCACGGTGCCGGCAATGTGCTCCAGGGCCGGATTCGCGGCCGGGACCTTGGGGTTGGGGCTGCCGTCCTGCAGCGCGTGCGCGAAGCCCTTGGCGACCTTGGGGTGCAGCCAGTACTCGGCGGCTTTGTGCGCTTCCTTGCGATCGGGGCCCTTCACGGTCGAGGCGAAGGCGCTGGCCTCGAAGATCATGCTGGGCTTGGCCTTGGGATTCTGCATAGGCAGCAGGAAGGCATCGATATTCTTCCCGATCTTCCCGCCGGCGCCGACGATCGTCGCCCCCAGCCAGGTCCCGCACGGCACCATGCCGACCTTGCCGTGCACCATTTGCGCGGCGGCGATGTTGGTGTCCATGTCGAGTGAGGTGAACCAGCCGTTCTCGGCGAAGTCCCCGATGGTGCGCATGGCGCGTTCGGTACGGGGGTCGGTGTAGCGCTCGCGGCCGTTGAGCAGATCCTCGTAAAACTGCGGATCCTGGCGGCTGAGCACCTCCCCGAACCAGATGAAGGACGGCCAGCGGCCGATCGTCGCGGCGTGCATGGGGGTGATCCCGGCGCGCTTGAGGGTCTTGCAGGCGTGCAGGAAGTCGTCCCAGGTCTCGGGCTTGTTGAGCCCGTTCTCCTTGAAGACCTCGGTGTTGTAGTAGAAGACCCAGTACGCGAGGTTCATCGGCAGCCCGTAGACCTTGCCGCGGTAGGTGAACGCGCTGCGCAGCGCCGGGTCGACCCAGCCCTTGGCGGCGACGTTCTGCCATACGTCGGTGAGGTCCACCAGGCCGCCGGTGCGGGCGAGATCCTGCAGCCGGTAGCCGGACCAGTACTTGAGCAGGTCGGGCGTCTTACTGGTGCGCAGCGACGACTTGACGACCTGCTCGAACGACTCCAGCGACGGAATGACCTCGGGCACCAGGGCAAGCCCGGCCTCACTCTTCATCGCGGCGCCGGCGGCCGCGATCGGCTCGGCGAAGCTGGGGTTGTCCCCGTGCACCGCCACCTTCCCGGCAGGCTGCCCGGCGGCGGTGCCGCAGGCGGTGGCGCCGATAGTCGTGAGCGCGCCGGCGCCGGCGGCGAGGAGGAGGGTGCGGCGGTCGAGGTTGGTCACGCGGGGTGGGTGGCGACCTGACATGGGCGGCTCCTCATTCAGGTGCGTGTTATCGTTAACACTGATGTGGGGGAGCTTGGCTCTGCGTGCGGTCGTTGTCAATGGGTCGCGCAGAAGTCGCAGTTCACGGCGGGCTTCAGTGTCTCGGTACGGCCCTGGAGACCTCGGCCTCGACCTCGGCCCCGATCTCCACCCCGACCCCGCGGGATCGCAGCGCGTCGAGCTGCGCCGGATCGGCGGCCGCGTCGGTCAGTACGGTCCATCCGGGGCGCAGCGGCAGCCACGCGTGGAAGGGTGCGGCGCCGAGCTTGGCCGCGTGCGCGAGTACGTACACTCGCCGGGCTCGCGAAGCCACTTGCTCCTTCAGCCTGACCTGCTCGGCGTCGGCTTCGCAGAGCCCGTGCTCCGGTACGACGCCGTCGGCGCTGAGGAAGGCGGTGTCGAAGGTCATGCGCTCGACGGCGGCCTCTGCGAGGGGGCCGACGAAGGCATTGCTGAGGGGGCGGTAGGTGCCGCCGAGGCAGGTGAGTTGAATGTGGTGTGTGAGGCGGGTGTGGTCCGCGCCTGCGCCTGCGCCCGCGCTTGCGCCCGAGCCGCCGAGTTCGAGGACCGCGGTGAGGGATGCGGTCACCACCGTCGCGTCCTCGCGGGCGCCACGGAGGGCGCGAGCCAGCCCGGCGACGGTGGAACCCGCGTCGAGGAAGACGGTCTGGCCGGGGGCGACGAAAGTCGCCGCGAGGTCGGCGATGGCTCGCTTGGCGGCAGGGGCCTCGGCGGCGCGGTGGCGGAGCGACGGCTCGACGGGGGAGGCGAGCGCGATGGCACCACCGTAGGTGCGGGCGAGCAGGCCCTCGGCGGTGAGGCGGGCGAGGTCGCGCCGGACGGTGGAGGCGGTGACGCCGAACTGCTCGCTGAGCGCCGCGACGTCGGCGAGGCCGGCTTCCTGTGCGAGGGCGAGGATGCGGTCACGGCGTTGGGCTGCGCTGCTCGTCGGCGCCTGGCCGTTCATCGGCGCACCCCGGTGGCGAGTTGGGCTGCCTGGCGTAGCGCCTCGACCATGCTGCCGAGCACCCTCAGGTCGTCGGCGGGCACCATCAGCCCGCCCCCAGCCCACTCCTTGCCCAAGTCGCTCACCACCCCAGCCACCCCCTCCCACTCGCCAAAGCGGCCGACTCGGAGCATGGCACACGTGCGCGTTTCGCGCGAGATGCCTTGCGCGAACTGCGCATCGCTGCAAGCCTCGTTCGCATGCCCGCCGCCTTCGATCTCCCGGATGTCCCCGTCCCCCTCTCCCCCCTCGTCCTCGGCACCATGACCTTCGGCGACACCGTCGATCGCCGCGGCGCCGCCACCGTCCTCGACATGGCGCTCGACGCCGGCGTCACCGGCATCGACACCGCGAACGTCTACGCGGGCGGCGAGACCGAGCGCATCCTCGCCGAGCTGCTGCCGGGCCGCCGTGAGCGCATGGTGCTGGCCACCAAGGCCGGCATCCCGCACCCCGACCAGGGCGAGCACGCCCCGCTCTCACGCGCGGGGCTGCAGAAGGCACTCGACGGCAGCCTCGCCCGACTCGGCACCGATCACGTCGATCTCTTCTATCTGCACCAGCCGGACCCCGGCACGCCGATCGCCGAGACCCTTGAGACCGTCGCCGAGTTCGCGGCCAAAGGCCGCATCCGGGCGTTCGGCGTCTCCAACCACTCCGCCTGGCGGATCGCGGACCTCATGCGTACGGCCGATGAAGTCGGCGCCCCGCAGCCCGCCGTGGCGCAGCAGCTGCACAACCTGCTCGCCCGGCGCATCGAGGAGGAGTTCACGGACTTCGTCGCCGACCCGGCGGCGCGCGGGCTGCGGCTGATGGCGTACAACGCGCTCGCCGGCGGCCTGCTGACCGGTCGCTACCGCGCGGGAGAGGAGCCCGGCGACGGGCGGTACGCGACGTCCCAGCTGGCGGGCTTGTACCAGGAACGCTACTGGCGTCAGGACATGTTCGAAGCTGTCGCGCGGCTCCAGTCCATCGCCGCCGACGCCGGCATCCCCCTCGCCGACCTCGCCCTGCGCTGGCTCCTGCACCGCGCATCGACGGACGCGGTCCTGATCGGCTGCTCCTCCCCCGCCCAACTGCGCGCCAACCTGGCGGCGGCCACGGCCGGACCACTACCCTCCGATGTGGCCACGGCCTGCGACGAGGTGGGCGCCGACCTGCGCGGCCCGATGCCGACCTATCACCGCTGACGCCGAGCACGAGGGGACCAGGACCATGAGCGAAGCGCGCTGGGCCCGCCTGGCTGTGTTTCGCCGCAAGCCCCGGTCGCCTCAGCCATCGACCGACGTCACCGGGCCCGAAGACCCGAACTCCTGCCAGGTGTGCGATCGCGCGGTACCGCTGCTCACCGCCACGGATATCGACGAAGAACCCTGGCCCGGCGGCCAGGGCTGGCTGGTCAACACCGGCAGGGTCAACCACCGGTTCGCCACCCGGGTCTGCCGCGACTGCTGGGACAAGAGCCTCGCCATCGAGGCCGCCACGCGGCGCGAAGCGGAGGAAGAGGTGGCCGCCAAGACGCGGGAAGCCGCGGCGTGGCTGGCCGACGCTCCCGTGATGGAGGAGCTGTCGGACGACCTGCGGGCGAGGAAGGGCTGGGAGGTCTACGGGAGCGACGACGCCGCGCGCCACCTGGGCCAGTTCGCCGTGTACGGCAAAGGCGCGATGGGCTACAACGCCGAGGGCGATGACGAGCTCCCGGCCGACTACCGCGACGGCGTGGCCCGCCCCGGCTATGACAATGCGCAGGGCTGCTACCTCTACTTCCGCGGCAGCGTTTTCCGTACCACCGACGGCCGGATAGCGGTCAAGTGGCGAGAGCACCACCGCGAATATCTGGATTAGCGGAGCCGGGCGGCCGCCCTAGGCCCTAGCCCGCATCATGCGCCGCCGCGATCGCCTCCACCCGCCGCGCCAGGTCGAAGTCCAACTCTGTCACCTTGCCGCCGACGCTGTGGGTGTTCACCGACAGCGTCAGCTTGTTGTAGCCCAGGGTGAGGTCGGAGTGGTGGCCGAGCTCCTCCTGGAGCTGCGCGATGTGCGCGACCATCGCTGCCGCCGGGGGATGACCGGCGAAGGAGTACGTGCGGGTGAGGCGCTCGTCGTCGGTGACCGTCCAGCCGGGCAGGTCCGCGAGGCGCGCTTCGATGTCGTCTTGGGAGAGCGGTTCTACTGCCATGCTTCGACCGTACCGCCGGAGGCTTGGGTACGGTCCAGAGCATGACCACTGCGACCGCCGACGCCCCCGACGGCAACCCCATCGGCCCCCTGCTGCGCGGCTGGCGCGAGCGGCGTGGGTTCAGTCAGCTGGAGCTGGCGCTGCGGGCGGAGTCGTCCGCGCGGCACCTGAGCTTCATCGAGACCGGGCGCTCCCGCCCCAGCCGGGCCATGGTGCTGCACCTCGCCGAGCACCTGGATGTGCCCGTACGCGAACGCAATGCGCTGCTGGTGGCCGCCGGTTACGCCCCCGAATACCGCGAGACGCCCCTTGACGACCCGGCCATGGCGCTGGTGCGGGAGAACGTGGAGCGGCTGGTGGCCGCGCACGACCCGTATCCGGCGCTGGTGGTCGACGGCGCGTACAACGTCGTGGCGGCGAACAACGGCATGGTCATGCTGATGGATGACGTCCCGGAACACCTCCTCACCCCTCCCCTCAATGCCATGCGGCTCACCCTGCACCCCGAGGGCCTCGCCCCCCGCATCCGCAATCTGCGCGAGTGGCGCGCGCATCTCATCACGCAGATGGACCGGCAGCTCGCCCTCGCCCGGTCGCCCGCGCTCAAGGCCGTGTACGACGAGGTGGTGGCGTATCCCGTGCACGACCCCGGTGAGGACGTGGGCGGGCCCGCGGGCTATGCGCCGCTCGCGCTGCCGCTGCGGGTCGAGTACGGGGGGCAGGTGCTGACCTTCGTATCGACGATCGCCACCTTCAATACGCCCGTCGACATCACCGTCTCCGAGCTGGCGATGGAGACGCTGCTGCCCGCGGATGCGGCCACGCAGAAATTCTTGACCGATCGTTCTTGACCGATCGTTCTCGAAAGGGCTAGGGTCCTTTGCATGGCCAGGAGCAAGGAGTTCGACCCCGACGCGGCGCTGCAGGCGGCCCTGGAGCTGTTCTGGCGGCGGGGCTACGAGGCGACGTCCATGGCGGACCTCGTCGACCACCTCGGCATCGCCCGCGCCAGCATCTACGGCACCTTCGGCAGCAAGCGGGAGCTGTACGAGAAGGCGCTCGCCAGCTATGCCGGCGCCCGTAATCCGGCGCAGCTCGCCGCGCTGGAGCGGCCGGGTCCCGCGCTCGACGCGGTGCGGGCGTACGTCCGCGGCTATGTGGGCGAGTGCGTGCACGACGACGAGCAGCGCGGCTGCTTCGTCACCAACACGGCCGTGGAGCTGGCCCCGCACGACGCCGACGCGGCCCGCGTCGTCCTTGGCACCTGGGACGCGATGGAGTCCGCGCTGACCGCAGCCCTCGACCGGGCGGCCGCGGCGGGCGAGCTGCCCGCCGGGCGGGATCCGCGGGGGCTGGCCCGGATGCTCGTCGTGCTGCTGCAGGGCATGCGCGTCGTCGGCAAGACCGGCGGGGATCCGGCGCGGCTGCGGGATGCGTCGGATACGGCGCTGTCGCTGCTGGACGGCTGAGGCCCGGGCTCGGGCTCGGGCTCGGGCTCGGGCCGTAACGAGAAAACCGATCACCACCACTGGAACCACTCGAAAGGCACCCCCATGTCCACACGCTTTGCCGCCAAGTCCGTCCTCGTCACCGGCGCCGGCACCGGCATCGGCCGCGCCATCGCGCTCGCCTTCGCCCGGGAGGGCGCCAGGGTGACCGTCGCCGGGCGGCGGGCCGAGCCGCTCAAGGAGACGGTGGCGCTCATCGAGGAGGCGGGCGGCGAGGCGCAGGCCGTCACCGCGGACGTCACCAGCGCCGCCGATCTCGCCGCGCTCGTCGCCGCCGCCGTCGACCGCTTCGGCGGGCTCGATGTGGCGGTCAACAACGCCGGGATCGTCGCCGCGACCGGACCGGTCGGTGACGTCGACGAGGCGGAGTGGCAGCGTCTCGTGGACACCAACCTCACCGGCGTGCTGCTGGCGATGGGGCAGCAGATCGGCCACATGCGCGCCCACGGCGGCGGTGCGATCGTGAACGTCTCCTCCAACTTCGGCGCCCACCGCCGGGTCCGGGGCGTCGGCGCGTACGTCGCCGTGAAGGCCGCGGTCACCGCCCTGTCCCGTAACGCCGCCCTCGACCACATCGCCGACGGCGTCCGTATCAACGTCGTCAGCCCGGGACCGGTCGACACCCCGCTCTCCGGCCGCCCCGGCGAGACCCCGGAGGAGAAGGTGGAGCGCATGAAGGTCCAGGTGCCGCTCGGCCGGGTCCTCGCCACGGACGAGATCGCCGCCGCGGTCCTGTACCTGGCAAGCGACGAGGCCGGCGCCACCGTGGGCGCCGACCTCGTGGTGGACGGCGGAGCGGCGGCATAAGAGCAGCCGCCCCACCGCCGGGAGGAGTACGGTCCCGGGCCGGAGTGCGCCGGTCCGGGGCCGCTTGGTGCCAGCATGCCGGGGTCGCGGGGAGGCGTCGATTACCGCACGGGTAATGCCCCGTGTCATTCCGGGCGGCAATCCCCCGGCCGCTGCGGGGGTCAGGTGTGCAGCTGCCAGTCGTAGTCGACCTGGTACTTGCCGCCGTGGCCGGTGAACTCCAGCGTGCGCTTCGCCGATGCGGTGCCGGTGCTCCACCGGGAGGTGAGCGACGCGATCACCGTGCTGGTCTGCTTCGGTGCGAAGACATCGTCGCCCCACCAGGCCTTCAGGAAGTCGAAGACCCTCCCGACGACATAGCCGACGCAGGCGCCGATGGCCGCCGTGACCGGGCCGCCGGGCGCGCCGATGATGCCGCCGATGGCCGCGGCGATCGCTGCGGTGACCTTCGAATCGACCAGGTCGAGCAGCTTGTCGAGGTATTCGGCGAAGCCGCCGCTGTCCTTTTCGGCGGCGCCGAGGACGACGAAGTAGCCCTTGGGGAACTTCACCGGGCCCTCGGCGATGTTGAACCAGCTGAATTCACGCGGCGGCGTATACGTCTTCACGTCCCCGCTGTTGCAGCTCATCACCTTGAACTGGCTGACCTTGTGGGTATCCCCGCTCTCGTCGATCGTGGTGCCGCCGAGATAGAACTCGTCCTTGCCGAGCTCATTCGTCTCCTCGACACACTTCACCCGGTGGATACGGAACGACAGCTTGGTCAGCTGCGCCGCGGCCGCCTCCCCGACGGCACTCTCCGCCGGCGCCTTCCCCAGCTCGCTCGACGGGAACTTCAGCCGGTCCGGGAACTTCAGCTTCGCCGCCTGCGCCCCCACCGAAGCCGGCGAACGCAGGTCTACTGAGGCGAGGTCCCCGTACCTCTTGGCGCGCGTCGCCGCCGCCTTCAGATCGGCCGCCACCTTGTCGGCGGCCTGCTTGCGCAGCCCCTCGGGCAGCGCCCCGAAGCGAATGGCGAGCACCGCCTCCGCGGACTTCGGATCCTTCGGCATCGGGTACTTGACCCGGTCCGAGTGGTGCACCGCGACCTTGTCGGCGGCGAGCTGCAGCTCGGCGACCACGCGATCGGCGACGGCGCGCAGCTTGGGATTGGGTACGGACTGGACTACGGAGTCCGTATTCACGGGCGGCTTCTTCGGTGCAGCACTGGACGACGCCATCGGTTTCCCCCTGGTATGCCGGACCCCGCGGCCGGTGCCGCGGGCGACGTCATCGACCGTAGGGCGGCGGGGGTGGGGGGCGCCCCGGGGTGCGGCCAGGGGATGTCCCTAGGACCGCCCCAACACCCGGCCCGGCTCGCCTTCCGGCAGCGGCTGCCGCGTGCCTAGGGCAGCAGGACGGGCTTCAGGGTCAGGCCGGCGTGGTGGTCGGCGATTGCCTGGTCGAAGGCGGCGAGGGGGTACGTGGTTACCAGGTCGTCGAGTGGCAGGTGGCCCTGCTCGTAGCGGCTGATCAGTTGCGGGATGAGTAGTGAAGGCTCGGCGTCGCCCTCGACGCAGCCGCGTAGCTGCAGGCCGCGCAGCATCAGGTCGCGGATGCCGAGCTCGGCCGTGGCGGGGCCGAGGCCGACCACTGCCAGCACGCCGCGCGGGCGCAGCAGGGCGAGGGTGCGGGTGATTGGCTCGGGGTGGCCGGTGGTGTCGAGTGCGTGGGTGGGCGGTGGGATGGGGGCGTCCAGGGAGGCGACGGCGGTCGCTCCGTGGCGGACGGCCAGCTTGCGGCGGGCGGCGACGGGCTCCGCCACCACGACCTCCACGCCCTCGGACAGGGCGGTCAGCACGGCCGCGGTGCCGACCGCGCCCGCGCCGACCACCAGCAGCCGGTCGCCGGGGCCGGGGCGGAGGGTGTTGAGCACCGCGCCCGCGCCGGTCAGGAAGCCGCATCCCAGCGGCGCGGCGAGCTCCGGCCGCAGGTCGCCGACCGGCACGCACGACCGCGCGTCGGCGAGCGCGGCCGTGGCGAAGGACGACTGGCCGAAGTACGCGCCGTACACGGGCTCGCCGCCGACGCGGATCGTCGGCGATCCGTCGGGCCGCCGCCCCGAGCCGTTGAGCGCGGTCGCCCGCTCGCAGTACGCCGGATGCCCCGCCGCGCACTGGCCGCACCGGCCGCAGGACGCGAAGGAGATCACCACCCGGTCCCCCGCCGCGAGCGGGCCGGCCTCCGCGCCCGTACGCTCCACGACGCCGCAGCCCTCGTGGCCGAGCACCGCGGGCCGGTCACCGAGCGCCTTCCGGGTGACGAGGTCGGTGTGGCAGACGCCGACCGCCTCGATCCGGACGATCACCTCGTGTGGGCGGGGGGCGTCCAGCTCCGCCTCGGCTATCTCCCAAGAGCCGGACCCGCGCGACAGCAGCACAGAGGCCGGGTGGCTCACTCCCGCTCCAGGCCGAAGTAGAAGTGCCGGCCATCCGCCAGTACGACGCCGGGCTTGCCGTTCATCACGCCCATCAGCGTGTCGTCGTCCACGCGCTTGAAGTGGTCGAAGACAGCCATGCCGTCGTACACCATCGTGGCCGTCATCTCCCCACGGAACTCCACATTCCACAGGCTTGCTTCACCGCGCCCCGACTCCGTATCGGAATACAGGCTGCCGTCCTCGGCCCGGCAGATCAGCGGCTTGGCGTCATCCGGCGCGTCAAAGCGCTTGCCGTGCCAGCGGCTGGCCGCCAGCACCTTCTCGATGGGGTGGCCGGTCAGGAAGGCGAAGCCGCGCCAAGAGCCGAGGATCGCCGCCGCGTCGACGGCTTCAAGTCCCGCCCACACCGCATCGAGTTCACCCGGGTCGACCTGCCCCTCCGCCGCCCGCAGCGCCCGCCAGCGCTCACCCACGCTCGCCGCGCTCATCGCACCCCCAGCCGACGCAGCAGCCCCAGCTGCTGGTTGGTGCGGCGTACGAACGTCCGCACGCCGCTCTCCCCCGGCTTCGGCGGGCCGAGCGGCATGAGCCGCTGCCTGGCGACCGTCTGGCTCTCCGTGTACTTGCGGATCCCCTCGGCCCCGTGCCGCCTGCCGAGCCCGCTGTCGCCCATGCCGCCCATCCCGGCCTCGATGCTGCCGGCGGCCGCGGCGGCGCCGTCGTTGATGTTCACCGCCCCGGCGCGGATCCGTGCCGCCATCCGGTCGGCTTCGCGCGCGTCGCCGGACCAGATCGACGCCGACAGGCCGTAGGCCCCCTGGTTGGCCAGGCCCACCGCCTCGTCGTCCGTGCCGTACGGATACAGCGACAGCACCGGGCCGAAGGTCTCGTCCCGGCACACGTCCATTTCGTCGGTGACGCCTTCGAGGATCGTCGGCTCGTAGCAGAGCGGCCCGATGTCGGGGCGGGCCCGGCCGCCCGCGAGTACGGTCGCGCCCTTGGCCACTGCCCCGTCCACCTGGGCCGCGACGGCCGCGAGCTGCGCCGCCGAGGTGAGCGGGCCGAGGTCGGCCGCGTAGTCGTAGGTCTGGCCGATCCGCAGCGCCTCCGTCAGGCGGACGAGCTCGGTGCGGAAGGCGTCGTGGATCTTCGCGTCGACATAGACGCGCTCGATGTGGATGCACATCTGGCCGGAGTTGGCGAAGGCCGCCACCACCGTGCCGGCCGCGGCGGCGGTGACGTCGGCGTCCGCCCGTACGATCAGCGGGTTCTTGCCGCCGAGCTCGAGTGAGGCGCCGATCAGGCGGCGGGCGGCGCGCTCGGCGACGGTACGCCCTGTGGCGGTCGAGCCGGTGAAGCCGATGAAGTCGGCGGCGTCGATCAGGGCGGTGCCCACCACGGAGCCGGGGCCCGTCACGATCTGCCACAGCTCGGCCGGCAGCCCGGCCTCCGCGAGCAGGGCGCGGGTCCACAGCATGGTCAGCGCGGTCTGCGAGTCCGCCTTGGAGACGACGGCGTTGCCCGCCAGGAGGGCCGGCAGTACGTCACCCACGCCGAGGTAAAGGGGGTAGTTCCACGGGGAGATGATGCCGACGACGCCCTTCGGCACCGGCACCTCCTTCACCTTCGTCAGGCCCGGCACCATCCCGCGCACGTGCCGCGGGGCCAGGTAGTGCCGGGCCCGCCGCGCGTAATGCCGGGCGATCGTGGCGACCTGGGCGACCTCCTGCCAGGCGTGATAGCGCGCTTTGCCGGTCTCCCACTGGATCAGGTCGAGCACCTGGTCCTGCCGGGCCAGCAGCAGGTCGTGGAAGGCGAGGACGATCTCGCCGCGGCGGCGCAGCGGCGTCCGCGCCCAGTCGCGCTGCGCCGACCGGGCGCCGGCCACCGCCGCCGCCACGTCCTCCGGCGTGCAGCCGGGGACGGTCGCGGTCGGCGTCAGGTCGTACGGGGCGACCGCGGTCACCGGCTCGGCGCGGTCGGGCTCGGGGCGCTCCGCGTCCTGGCCCACCCACGCGCACCACTGGGCGATCAACTCATCCGTGACCCATGCGGGTCGAGAGCTCGTCATGCGGGTCTCCTCGGTCATGTCGATGCCCTTGTCGGCGGCAGCACACGTCGCTATGTTAATCGGAAATCACATCCTGGAACAAGATCTGAACCGTCTCTGGCGACGCCAAGACCGCGCTGAGCCAGGCACGTTGAGCCGCTCGACCGACCAGGAAAGCGAGTAAGTCAATGCCAGATCTCAGCCGCAGGAAAGTTCTCTCGCTCGGCGCCGCACTGGGCCTCGTGGGCGCGGCGGGTTCCACCGGCAGCGCATGGGCGTGGTCGGCGAAGGACTCGGTCGCCGGGGCGGGGGCGGGCGCCGACCCGGAGTACGTATGGGACGACGAGGTCGACAAGCTGCTGGTCTCGCTGCTCGGCGACGGCAAGATCCCGGCGGTCAACACCGCGATGGCGTCCTGGGTGAACAACAACGACCCGCTGCCCAGCGCCTTCCCCTCCGGCCTCACCGCCTGGCTGCAGAAGGTCAACAAGCTTCCCTCCTGGGCCGACCACAAGAAGCTGGAGCGCGCCGCCGACTTCAACCGGCGCAAGGACACGTACCTCTTCATGCTGTACGGCCTCGGCAGCGGCATCATGAGCACGGTGATCCCGCGCGAGGCCAAGAGCGTCTACTGGTCGGCGGGCGGCGCCGACATGAAGGACCGCGCGGCCAAGACCTTCACCTTCGGCTACGACCTGGCCCAGCTGAAGGGCTTCGAGCCGGAGGGCCAGTTCATCGTCACCGCCAACAAGACGCGCCTCGTGCACGCCGCGGTCCGGCACCTGCTGCCGCAGTCGCCGCACTGGACGGCGGTCTCGGACCAGAAGATCCCGATCAGCAACGCCGACATCCTGGTCACCTTCCACAGCCTCGGCACGTACGTCCGCAGGAAGCTGCTCGACTGGAAGGTCCCCTTCTCCGCCGAGGACCAGGACGCCTTCCTGCACAGCTGGCAGGTCGCGCTGCACCTGCTCGGGGTGCGCGAGGAGTACATCCCCAAGTCATGGGCCGCCGCGGAAGCGCAGTCGGCGCAGGTCCTCACGCCGATCCTGGCCCCGTCCACCGAGGGCATCAAGCTCGCCGAGGACCTGCTCGGCCTGCCCTCCCAGGTTGACCTGGGCGTCACCCGCGGCTTCCTGAATGAGTTCGTACGCTACGTCCTCAGCAATGAGATCGGCGACTGGCTGGGCCTGAAGCGCGACTACGCGGCGGCGGCGCTGGTACGGACCGCATGGCCGGCCTTCATCGCCTTCCGCGAGGGCCTGAACCCCGTGGCCCCCGGCGCCTTCTACATGCTCGACCAGTTCGTACGCGCCCTGGCCATGGCCTTCCTCAACAACGGCTCCTCGGGCACCACGACCCCCATCGTGATCCCGACAGGGAACAGGGCGGGCTCCTGAACCACCCCGCCTCACAGCCCCAGGGCACCCACAACCAGCCGCGTCACGGCGGCCCGGTGCCCGGGGCTGTCCCGCCAGCGCAGCCGCCGCCCGGCCTCGACCACGACGCCGAAGCCGGCGTGGATCAGGACCCGCGCCTGCCGCGGGTCGAGTTCCGGGCGGGCCAGCCGCAGCTGCTGCTCCCATACGGCGATGTGCTCGCGCTGCGCGAGGACCAGGGGCCGCTGCAGGTCGGCGGGCAGGCCGACGAACTCGGCTTCGGCGACGCTGGTGAGGGCGGTGTGCTCGAAGCTGTACGCCACGTAGGTCGCCGCCAGCGCGGCGAGGGCGGCGCGCGGCTCCGGCGCGTCCTTGAGGCTCTGCTCCACGGCCTGCGTCAGCAGCCCGGCGGCCTGGAGGCAGGCCGCCGCCAGGATGTCGACCTTGCCCGGGTAGTGGCGGTAGAGCGCGGACGGGGCGAGGCCGACCGCCTTGGCGATCTGGCCGTTGGTGACGTTGTTGAACCCGTCGCGGGCGAAGAGCGGGATGGCGGCGGCGAGGATCTCGGCCCGGCGCGAGCGGGGCACGGGGAGCACGGGCAGCTCGACGGCGTGCGAGCTTCCCTTCGCCGGTGCGGGGTCGGTGGCGACCACGCGGAGGGCGCAGGCCAGCAGCAGTTCCTCGACCCGGCGCTGAGCTATGGAGGTGCGGTGCATCGTGATCGACCCGATCGCCCCGAGCGCGGCGACCACGCGCAATTCCTCGTCGGAGAGCCGGCCTTCGCTCCGTACGGCCTCGGTGACCCGCCCGACGAGGCGCCCGAACTTCGCCTTGAGCAGCAGCCGGTCCTCGCGATTGAGGTACCTGGCCTCCCACCGGTACACCCCGCCCGACTCCCGGTTGTCCACCGTGACCCGGATCAGCGCGGCGAAGAGCTCCTCCGGCGCCGCCTCGGCCGGCATCCCGTCGAGGACTTCCACGAGCCCGTCGACCATGGCGTGCGCGCACTCGGCGAACAGGGCGTATTTGTTGGGGAAATGCCGGTACAGGGCCGTGGCGGTGATGCCCACGCCTGCGGCAATCTCCTCCATGGACGCGGCGTGGTAGCCGCGCTCGCTGAAGAGCCGGCCTGCCGCCTTGACGATGAGCTGTCTGCGGTTGCGGGGACGGGTGGCGGTGGCCATGCGATTCAGTCAACCACACGATGAGCGCGCTGTGATTTTCCATTAACAAAATGCGTCACACGACACCTGAGGAGCCGCACCCATGCCGACCGACACGGCGCCCGCCTGGACCTTCCGGCAGCACTGGATGTCCCAGGCCGCCACGCACGCGCTGATGCGCCCCGAGAAGCCCGCGCTGCGCTATCGCGGGGAGACCACGACATGGGCGCAGCTGTCGCGCCGCTCCCTGCGGCTGGCCGCCGCGCTCGCCGACCGGGGCGTCGCCGCGGGCGACCGCGTGGCCATGCTGACGCTGAACCATCCGTGGTTCGTGGAGAGCGTCTTCGCGGCGAACAGCCTCGACGCCATGGCCGTACCGCTCAGCTTCCGGCTGGCACCGCTGGAGCTCGGCTACATCCTGGACGACTGCACACCGGCGGCGATCGTCGTGGACGCGCAGCTGCTGCCGCTGCTGAAGGCGGTGCCGAGCGCCGAGCGGATCGGCACGGTGGTCGTCGTCGGCGACCCGTACGAGGAACTGCTCTCGGCGTACGAGCCTATGGAACTCCCCGACATCAGCGAGGACTCGACCGCGCTGATCATGTACACCTCGGGCACCACCGGGCGCCCGAAGGGCGTCATGCTCTCCCACCGCAACATGCAGGTGCAGGCGCTCACCTGCATCCGCGCGATGGAGATCTTCGACGACTCCGACGTCGGCTTCCTGACCGCGCCCTTCTTCCACATCGCGGGCCTCGGCTCGATCGTGGCGAACTTCGTCGTCGGCGGCACGACCGTCATCCATCCGCTGGGCGCCTTCGACCCGGCGGCGGTGCTCGATGCGTACGAACAGGAGGGCGCCACCGTCGTGTTCAACGTCCCGCAGCAGTGGGACCTGCTCTGCGCCCAGCCCGGCATCGACAAGCGCGATCTGAAGCTGCGGATCATCAGCTGGGGCGCCGCACCGGCGAGCGACGCGACGCTGCGCGCCATGGCGGAGAAGTTCCCCGCCGCCCTCAACGTGGCCGTCTTCGGCCAGACCGAGACCTCCCCGATCACCTGCGTCCTCCGCGGCGAGGACTCCCTGCGCAAGCTCGGCTCGGTCGGCCGTCCGATACCGAGCATCCAGCACCGCATCGTGGACGCGGAGATGAACGACGTCGCGGTGGGCGAGATCGGCGAGATCGTCTATCGCGGGCCGACGCTGATGCGGGGGTACTGGAACAAGCCGGAGGAGACCGCGGCGGCCTTCGAGGGCGGCTGGTTCCACTCCGGCGACCTGGTCAAGCGGGACGACGAGGGCTTCATCTGGGTGGTCGACCGCAAGAAGGACATGATCATCAGCGGCGGCGAGAACATCTACTGCGCGGAGGTGGAGAACGCGATCGCCGCGCACCCGGACGTAAGGGAGGTCGCGGTGATCGGCAGGCCGGACGAGCGCTGGGGCCAGATCCCGGTCGCGTACGTCACCGTGCCGCCGGACTCCGAACTCACCCTCCCCCAACTGACCGACTTCCTCTCCGGCAGGCTGGCCTCCTTCAAGCGCCCCAAAGACCTCGTCCTGGTCCCCGAACTCCCCCGCAACGCGGGCGGCAAGGTGGTCAAGCCGCAGCTGCGCACGCAGGACGCGGAGCGCTAGGCCGCTCAGGCCTCCGTCGACAGCCGGGTCGCCAGCTGCGTACGGGACTCGACGCCGAGCTTCGGATAGAGCCGGCCGAGGTGGTATTCCACCGTCTTTACGCTGATCACCAGCTCGCGCGCCACCTGCCGGTTGGTCAGCCCACCGGCGACCGCGCGGGCGACCGCCAGCTCCTGGGGCGTCAGGAGTTCAGCCGCGGGGGTGCGCGTGGCGCCGTTGGGCGGGGCGGTGGGCTGGCCGCAGGCGGCCAGCTCGCGCTCGCAGCGGGCCAGGTCGGGGCGGGCGCCGAGGCGGGACAGGAGGTCGCGGGCGCTACGGAGTTCCGCGGCCGCGCGGTTGCGTCTGCCCGTACGCCGCAGGAACTGGCCGTGCGCCAGGTGCAGCAGCGCGCGGTCGAGCGGCGCCTCGACCCGCGGGGCGTGGTCGTGCGCGGCGGTGAAGGCGGCCGCTGCCGCCGGCGCGTCGCCGCGGGCCGCGGCCAGCACCGCCCGGGCGCGTCCGGCGGCGAGCAGCGCCGCGGGGTGGCGGCGGTCGGCGGCGATGCGTTCGTACGGGACGAGGGCCTGCTCGGCTCCGGTGAAGTCACCGAGCTGGGCGCGGGCTTCGGCCAGCAGGTCGGGCCAGGAGACCTGGCCGGGTTCGTCGTAGCGGCCCTCGTCGCCCGGGGTGCAGAGCGGGGCGAGGGCGGCGGCGGTCTCCTCGGGGTCGCCGCGGGCGCGGCCCAGGTAGCCGCCGGCGAGGCCGGCCCAGCGGACGGGGGCGGCGTGGCCGAGGACGGTGTACTGCTCGATGGTGCGCAGGTGTTGCTCCGCCTCGGCGAAGTCGCCGCGGGCGGCGTGGGCGAGGCAGGCGAGCAGGTGGTCGTACAGGGCGATGTGCGGCTGGTCGGTGTCGGCGGCGAGGGAGCGGGCGAGGTCGCTGTGGGTGAGGGAGTCGTCCCAGCGGCCCGCCTGGTACTCGGCCGAGGCCAGCGCCGTCGCCGTGACCACCCGGAAGGACGCGGCGCGGCCGTGGCAGGCGGCGAGCACGCCGGTCAGGTCGCGTACGGCGCCCGCGAGGTCGCCGGTGACCTCGCGGAGCGTGCCGCGGCCGAGGAGCTGTTCCAGTTCGGTTGGGTTCGCGGTGGCCGGGTCCGGTAGGTCGCGCAGCGTGGCGAGCGCCTCGGTCGCCCGGCCGCACATCGCCCGGCCGCTGAGCCCCAGGTAGTGGATCATGTCGGTGGCGGTCGCCGCGGGCGCGATCTCCAGCGCCAGGTCGGCCCACTCGGCCATGTCCGCGCCCCGCAGCTCGACCCCGGCGAGCGCCGCGAACTGCCCGGCGACACGGGCCGCCAGCTCCGGCTCCGCACGCGCGTCGGCGCGGTGCCAGGCGTCCCGCAGGAGCGCCTCCGCCCGCTGCGGGTCGTACAGGAGCAGCCGCCCCAGCAGATAGCTGCGCCACGGGCTGTCCGCGAAGCCCTGCACCCGCCGGGCCGCCTCCCCCGCGTCCGGTACGTCGCCGGCCAGCAGCCCCGACTCCAGGGCCTCGATGGCAAGTTGCTCGTGCCGCGCGCGGTCCGCGGTCAGCCGGGCCGCGGTGCCCAGGTGGGTGGCGGCGTCCGACCAGTCGCCCGTGGCGGCGCGGCGGCGGCCCAGGGCGGCGAGGTCCGCGGCCAGTTCGGGGTCGGGGCCGGTGGCGGCGCGGGCGCGGTGGCGGAGGGCCTGCGGCTCGCCGGGGGCGAGGGCGGCGGCGCGGAGGTGGAGGTGGTGGCGGCGGGAGGGGGTGAGGCGCTGGTAGACGGCGGCGTGTACGAGCGGGTGCGGGAAGCGTACGACGGGGTCGCCCGCGCGCTCGGTGAGCAGCCCGGCGGCGGCCGCCTCGCCCAGGGCCGGGAGGGGGTCGGGCTGGTCGGCGAGGGCGGCGGCGACGTCGAGTTCGCAGTGGGTGCCCAGGACGGCGGCGGCGGAGACGAGGGCCTCGGCGGGTGGGGTGACGGACTGGAGGGCGCCGAGGACGAGGGCGGTGTGCGACTTGGGGGCGGGGAGGGCGGCGCCCGGATGCTCGAGGTCGTCGAGGAGGTCGGGGGCGGGTTGCTCCAGCAGCGCGCGTACGTGCAGCGGGTTGCCTGCGGTGTGGCGGTGCAGGCGGGTGGCGGCGCGGGCGGAGAGCGGGGTCTTCAGTGTGCCGAGGCGGTCGCTGAGGCCGCGCAGTTCGGCCGGGGCGAGGCCGGTGAGGCGCAGGCGGACGGTGTCGTCGGCGGTCCACAGGCGGCGGGTGCCGGCGGGGAGAGCGACGTCGTCCGCGTCCCGTACGACGAGAATCGCCAGCACCCGGTCGGCGCGCAGCCGCCGCACGGCGAAGGTGAGAGCCTGCAGGGAGGGGTGGTCGGCCCACTGCGCGTCGTCGAGGAGCACGGCAACGGGCCCGGGCTCGGCACCGGTCGCCGGACCCGGCTCGGGGGCGCCGCCGACCTGCCCCGGCACGCCGCCTCCGGCAGCCGCAGCCGCCGACCCGCCGACGCCACTCGCCCGGCCCGCCTCGCCCCCGCCGTTCTCCGCCCCCGCCTCCTGCGCTTCCCCGATCGCGTCGACCAGCGCCGCGCCCCCGGCAAGCGCGTCCGGCCATCGCTCCCGTACGCCCAGCAGCTGCTGCAGCACCCCGAAGGCAAGCCCCGCCTCCGCCTCCTCGCCGCCCGCCTCAAGCACCCGCCCGACGCCGCTGCCCGCAAGGAGGCACCGCACCAGAGCGGTCTTGCCGACTCCCGCCGGTCCTTCGACGAGCACCCGCTGCGGCACCCCAGCCCTGGCCGCCTCAAGCGCCTGCCCCAGCCGCTCGAGCTCTGCCTCCCGACCCACGAACACCCGTTCCACACCAGGCATGTTCACCGGCCCGCGGAACAGCGTCGATAGCCCAACCGGCCCCTGGGCGGCTACCTCGCCGCCGTCGACCGCGGGTAGTCGGCGCCCTCCGGCTCGCCCTCCACCGGCTCGCCCCCCAGACCCGGCCGCTCAAGACCCAGCCAGCCCTCCAGGATGGCGTGCACCTGCTCGGCCCCGACGATCTCCTCGCCCTCCGACGGCGGCGTCAGCTCCCGGGGCCAGCACAGGAACGGCCGGCTCTGATCCCCGCCGAGCCCGCCGTGCGAGCCGACCTGGTCCTCGAAGGCGTGGATCATGCCGGTCTTCTCGTCGTACGCCGAATTGACCATGATGTCCGGGGTGTTGGTGAAGCCGGCGGTGCGCCGGACCGCATCGACCGCGCCCGGACCGAACGGAGCGAGCGGGTCGTCGCCGATGACCTTGCCGCTCTCCAGGTGGTGCTCGGAGCAGTTCCGGCCGAGCACCACGGGCCCGTACTCCTCCGACCGTACGAGCAGGAAGCCGACACCGGCATGCTCGGCGAGGGTGCGCAGCAGCGCCGGGTGCCGCCGGTCCAGCTCCTCCCGGCTGACCTGCCCCGGCACGTCGGGAAAGGAGATCAGGCCGAGGTTCCCGGAGCCGAGGACGATCGGCCCGGCCGCCCGCCCGCGCTCCGCCGACCCCGGCTCCTCCGCCTCCTCGGGCCGCCGCAGCGCCGCCCGCGCGGCGGCCCGCGCCTCGGCGCCGCTCTTGCTCTTCCGGGCCTTGCGCGACACCGGCAGCCCGCACCCGGCGCGAACCAGGTCCTGCAGCGTCAGCCCGTAATGATCGGCGAACGTGGGCCCCGCGCTTTGGCCGTGGTCGGAGAGCAGCACGATCCGGTACTCGCGCGGCGCGTACTCGGCGACCTTGGCGATCATCCGGATCTGCGCGTCGATGCGCCGCAGCACCTGGTGGGTGTTGCGGTGGTACGGGCCCGCGTAGTGCGCCACCTCGTCGTACGCCACCAGGTCGGCGTATACGGCGCTGCGCCCGGCGAGCATGTCGCCGAGCACGGCGGCGACGACGACGTCGCGCTGCACGACGGTGGCGAAGGCCCGGATGAAGGGATACAGCCCGCCGCGGCCGACGCGCGGCTTCTCGCGCCGCACCCGGGTCATCAGCGACTGCCCGACCTCCCGGAAGACCTCGGCGACGAAGGACGCGAAGGTGCGGGAGAAGTTGGCGGGGTCGGAGAAGTACGCGAAGTACCCGGCCCGCGACCGGTTGTCGCGCCCGCGCCGCGCGGCGACGGACAGCACCAGCGCGACCTCGCGGGCGCCGCCGGTGAAGAGATTGCCGCGGCTGGCCCCGTCCCGGCCGAGCAGCCCGGTATGCCCTGCCCGGCGGGCCGCGCGGGCCTGCAGCTCGGCGGCGGAGGTGGGCCGGTTGCAGACCATCACCTGCCCGGACTCCTTCTCGTGCCAGCGGAAGGCCGGCACGTCCGCATTGCAGCCGTGCAGGATGCCGAGCTGGCTGGCGCCGGTCTGGCTGGACCAGTCGGTACGCCACTCGGCGAGCCGGTGCGTGTCGCCGTGCCAGCCGGCGACGGTCTCCATCAGCGGGGGCACGGTCCCCCGCTTCACTCCCGTGCCGCATTCGCGCGGCTGGAGGGCGGCGAGCAGCACATCGTGGCCGATGCCGTCGAGCTGCAGTATCACCGTGCCGGGACCGTCACAGGCCTTCGCGAGCTCCTCGCGATCCATGCGCCGGTACGCGAGCCGGGCCAGGCGGCGCCGGTACGCACCGTCGTCGCGCACGGCCAGCGCGGTGCTCGCCGCCGACGAGGCCGCGGACATGACGGCGGCCACGACCACCGCGGTCTCGGGCTCGACCTGCCCCCGCCCCGCGGGGATGAGGCTGAGCGCGACCCAGAGCAGGGTGCCGTTGATGAAGAAGGCGAGCAGGCCGAGGACGTAGGCGGGGACGAGCAGCAGCGCCCGTACGACCACGGGCCACACGACGGCGCTGAGCAGGCCGAAGACCCCGGCGCCCGCGGCCGCGGTGATCGCGATGGTGGTGGCGCTGTCGCCGTCCTCGGACTGCAGCCTGAAGTCGGGCAGCGCCCCGGCGAGAATCAGCATGGTGACGGTGCCGACGGCCCACACGGCAATGACCCGCAGGACGGCTCCGCCGACGGTGCGAAGGCGCCTGCGGCGGTCTTGGTGGTCGCGCTCGGGCATGCGATTACCTTCGCATACGGGGCTGTGCCCACCCGCCCACCCGTTGCTCCGTGCGACAGGCAGAAACGCGATCCTTCCCTACGGGAGGAGGGCCGAGTGGAACGACGCCGCCGAAAAAACCCAGCACCGAGAACAAGCCGACCACCACGTTTTTTCGGTGGTGTCGTGGAACTCGGACCGGCCCACCCACCAACCAAGCCCGTCCGGCGCTTGAGGACATCCGTGGCGAAGCCACAGGATTCATCTGCCGTAGGCTCGTAGCAGGTGAGAGGAGCGATCAAGGTGCCGGTTGAGGTCACGTGGTGGGGTCACGCCACCACCACCGTCGTGGACTCGGGCGTCCGCGTACTCACCGACCCGCTCTTCGCGCAGCGGCTGATGCACCTCCGCCGCCGCCGCGGCGACCTGCCCCCGCGCAGCGCCACCGTCGCCGACGTCGCCGTCATCTCGCACCTGCACTCCGATCACCTCCACCTCCCCTCCGTCGCCCTCCTTCACCCCGGCACCCGCCTCCTCGTCCCCCGCGGCGCCCTCACCGCCGTGCCGGGGCTCCGCCGCACCACCGCCCAGGCCGAGCTGGAGGTGCACGAGGTCGTCCCCGGCGACGAGACCGACGTCGGCGACGGCGTCGTCATCCGCGCCGTCCGTGCCGAGCACGACGGCCGCCGCTGGCCGTACGGGCCGCGCACCGTCCCCGCCCTCGGCTATGTCATCCGCGGGGAGGCCACCACCTACTTCGCCGGCGACACCGGCCTCTTCGACATGGCCGAGGAGGCCGGACCGGCCCCCGACGTCGCCCTCCTTCCCGTCGGCGGCTGGGGCCCCTTCCTGGGCCACGGGCACCTCAACGCCGACCGCGCCGCCCAGGCCCTCGCCACCCTCGCCCCGCGCGCCGCGATCCCGATCCACTACGGCACGTACTGGCCGATCGGCATGGACGCGATCCGCCCGCACGAGTTCCACGCCCCGGGCCAGGAATTCGAGCGCCTGGCGGGCGGCACCGCGCCCGGCGTCGCCGTGCACCGCCTCACCCACGGCGAGTCGATCCGCCTGGAGGCCGCGAGATGAGCCAGCTGCAGCACCTCGCGAACGCGGCCGCCACCACCGCCACCGACGCCGGCAACATCCTGGCGACCACCGCGAAGCGCGCCGTCCCGCCGGAATCGACCCAGCAGGCGATCGGCTACCCCTCCGTCTTCCTCCTCGTCCTCGTCGGCTCCCTCGTCCCCGTCATCCCGACCGGCGCGGTCGTCAGCGGCGCGGCCGTCGTCGCCTTCCACCAGTCGTCGCCGTTCTCGCTGCTGTACGTCTTCGCCGTCGGCGCCGCGGCCGCGTTCCTCGGCGACACGATCCTGTACTGGCTCGGCCGCCGCGGCGTCGGCTCGAAGAACGGCTCCCGCTGGCTGGAGCGGATCCGCGACCAGGCCGCCCCCGAGCGCCTCGCGCAGGCGCAGCGGCAGCTGGAGGAGAAGCAGATCCCGGTGCTGATCGTCTCCCGGCTGATCCCGGCGGGCCGGATCCCGGTGATGCTGGCGTGCCTGCTCGCGCGGATGCCGCTGCGGACCTTCATCCGCGGGAACTTCCCGGCGTGCCTCGCCTGGGCCGCCACCTATCAGCTGATCGGCATCCTCGGCGGCTCGCTCTTCCCGGAGCCGTGGCAGGGCGTCGCCGCGGCCGTGGGCCTCACGATCGTGATCAGCGTGGCACCGATGCTGTGGCGCAAGGCCCGCGCCCTGCGCCACGCATAGCGCCCTAGAGCCCCGGCAGCACCCGCGACCCACCCACCGGCAGGTCCCAAAGCTCCTCGCGCGCCCGCCCCGCCGCCGCCCACGCCGCCCGCACCCGGTGCAGCGGCTCCTTGGGGAACTCGGCGGAAAGCATGAAGGTCCCCCAATGCATCGGCGCCATATGCCGCGCGCCGAGGTCCCGCACCGCCTTGACCGCCTCCTCCGGATCGGTGTGGACAGGCCGCAGCATCCACCGCGGCTCGTACGCGCCGATCGGCATCAGCGCCAGGTCGATGCCCGGGTAGCGGGCCCCGATCTGCTCGAACCAGTGCCCATAGCCCGTATCCCCGGCGAAATACACCCGCTGCCCGACCGCGTCGGTCAGCACCCACCCGCCCCACAGCGAACGGCACGTGTCCGTCAGCGTCCGCTTGCTCCAGTGGTGCGCCGGTACGAAGTCGAAGCGGACCCGGCCCCCGCCGCCGGGCCCCGCAGGCAGCTCGGCGGCCTCCCACCAGTCGAGTTCGGTGACGACCGTGAACCCCCGCCGCCGGAACCAGCGCGCAAGCCCGGCGGGCACGAACACGGGCGTCTCGCGCGGCAGCCGCTTCAAGGTAGGCGCGTCAAGGTGGTCGTAGTGATTGTGCGAGATCACCACCGCATCGATGTGCGGCAGGTCCTCCCACCGCACCCCGACCGGAGTGATACGGGCCGGCGTACCGAGGATCTTCCGCGACCACACCGGATCGGTGAGCACGCTGAGCCCTCCGATCCGTACGAGCCAGGACGCATGCCCGGCCCACGTCACGGCGACGGTCGAGGCGTCCGCCTCCGGCAGCGTGCCGGGCTCGAAGGGCAGCTGCGGGATCTCCTTCGCCGCCTCCGCGGGCGCCCGCAGCGTCCCTTCGCGGGCCATCCGGGCGAACATGCCGACGCCGGGCAGCGGCGCGGTGAGCCGGTCGGTGAAGGAGCGCGGCCAGGTGCGGAGCTCGCCCAGGGGGCGCGGGTCGGACAAGGCGGGGGTGGCCGCCGGCCGGGTCGCGGCCGGCGGCGGGCGGTGGTCGAGGGAGCGCTCTGCCTGTTCGGTCATCGCGGGGCTCCTGTCAGCTCGGTGACTGCCGATCCGAGGAAGGTCAACGCCTGGGCTACGTGGGGCAATTCCAAGGGGTCCGCCGCGGCGAGGGCCCGCTCCCGCTCCTCGTCGACCGCGCCGGTGAGCTGCGCGGTGGCGAAGCGCACGCGCAGCGCGTGCAGCGCGTCGCCGAAGCGGTGGCCGCCGAGGACGGCGCCGTCGCCGACCCGGTCGGCGAAGTACCGCTCCAGGTCCACGGAGTCGCTGACCCCGGCGGCCTCAAGGGCGCCGCGCAGCGGCTCGAAGTCGGCGTAGACCTGGTGCCCGGCGTGCGGGCGGCGGCAGACGGCTCCGGTGGCGGTGAGGGTGGCGTGCAGGGCGGCGGCGAGGGCGCCGTGCAGCCTGGCGGCGGCGCGTATTCGCTCGGCGACCGGCGGGGATTCGTTGAGCGCCAAGGTGGCTGCCTCGGCGACAGGGGCGGGCAGCTCGGCGCGGACGGCCGCGAGGGAGGTCAGCATCGCGGCGCGCAGCGCGGCGCCGCGCCCGGCGACCGGGAAGCGGGCGACGGCGGCGGGCCAGGCGGCGGGCAGGAAGGCGGCGGCCAGGTCGGTGATGACGACGACGCCCGGGTCGCCGTTCGGCAGCATCTCGGCGGGGCTGACGACGACCGTGTCGTGCGGGTCGTGCAGCGTGTCCCGGAAGCTCTCGTCGCTGACCACCAGCAGCCCCTCCCCCGCCGCCGCCTCGCAGGCCTCGTGCAGCAGCTCGGGCGGTGGAACGGTGCCGGTGGGGTCGTCGGCGGCGGAGACGATCAGCACCCGCGGATCGCCGCCCTCGCCGCGCACCCGCCGGACTGTCTCCAGCAGCTGGTACGGATCCGGCGCCCCGCCGCTCTCCGCGGGCACCCCGACGCCGTACACGGGGCGGCCGAGGAGCCGGGCCTGCGGGGCGTACCAAGCGGCGCCGGGGCGCGGCACCAGCACATCGCCGCCCGCCGCCTTCAGCAGCGCGAGCAGCAGCGGCTGCGCGCCGGGTCCGGCGAGGGTGTCGCCGGGGGCGGTGTGCAGGCCGCGGCGGGTGTAGTAGCCGGCGGCGGCGGTGCGCAGCGGGAGGGCGCCGCCGGCGGGTTCCGGGTCGGTGCGGTGCGCGGCGTGCGCGAGGCAGGCGGCGAGCTCGCCGAGCACGGGCAGCCCGGGGTCAGGGACGGCCAGCCGCATCCGTCACCTCCCGGCATTGGGACCTTGTCCCCACCCTCCCAGACCGGCGAGGTCAGCGGTGGTGGGGATCCGCCGGCCGGGTGAGCGTGGCTCGGGTGAGCGTCGCCCGGGTGCCCGCTACTTGGCCCGCTACTTGAGCCGCTCGCGGGCGCCGTCGCGGGTGCGCCCGTACGCGACGGCCCGCTCGGGATGCCGGCGCAGGTACTCGCCCTCCAGGTCGGCCATGCGGCTGTTGTGCGCGGCGAGCGCGGCGGGTGAGCCGTGCAGCAGCGTGTCGTGGCGGGTGCGGTGGATCGTCTCCAGCTCCCTGAGCAGCTGATGATCGTCCAGTTCGTGCGCTTCGATGCCGGCCATGCCATCCAGCATCAGGCACGCGACTGCACACGGCCACCCGGCAGTCCGAATTGCGAGACAGATCTTCTCACTTTACGAGACGTGAACTACGGTCTCCGGCATGGCGACTTACACCCATGGACATCACGAGTCCGTGCTGCGCTCGCACACCTGGCGCACCGCGGAGAACTCCGCCGCGTATCTGCTGCCGCACCTGAAGCCGCACATGCGCGTCCTCGACGCGGGCTGCGGCCCCGGCACCATCACCGCCGACCTGGCGGCGCTGGTGCCGGACGGCCGCGTCACAGGGCTTGAGGCAGCGGGCGGCGTCCTCGATCAGGCCCGTACCACCGCGGCCGAACGCGGCCTGGCCAACGTGGACTTCACCACCGGGGACGTACACGCGCTGGACTACGCCGACGACACCTTCTGCGTCGTGCACGCGCACCAGGTCCTGCAGCACGTGGCCGACCCGGTGCAGGCGCTGCGGGAGTTCCACCGCGTCACCAAGCCCGGCGGCTATGTCGCGGTCCGCGACTCCGACTACGCGGCGATGACCTGGTTCCCGCTGCACCCGGCGCTGGACGAGTGGCTGGACCTGTACGAGCGCGTCGCCCGCGCCAACGGCGGCGAGCCGGACGCGGGCCGCCGCCTCAAGTCCTGGGCGCTGCGGGCGGGCTTCACGGACGTCACCGCCACCGGCTCGGTGTGGACCTTCGCCGCCGCCGAGGACCGGTCCTGGTGGAGCGGCCTGTGGGCGGACCGCACGGTGGCCTCGGACTACGCCCGCATGGCGGTGGACGGCGGCCATGCCACCACGGCGGACCTGGAGCGGATCGCGGCGGCGTGGCGGGAGTGGGGGGCGCATGAGGACGGGTGGTTCGCGGTGCTGCACGGCGAGATCCTGTGCCGGGTTCCGTAGCGGAAGCGCCTGCTGAAAGGATCAGTGCATGCGCTACATCATGATCGGAGCGGGAGCCGTCGGCGGCTCCATCGGCGGGCGGCTGCACGAGAGCGGCCACGACGTGGTCCTGGTCGCCCGCGGCGCGCACTATGACGCGCTGCGCGCGGGCGGCCTGCGCCTCGCGACCCCGGAGGGCACCCGCACGCTGGACATCCCGGTGGTCGCCGGGCCCGACGAGGTCGAGCCGCGCGACGGCGACGTGCTCGTGGTGGCCGTAAAGACGCAGCACGCCGTCGCCGCCCTCGACGCCTGGGCGCCCCGCCACGGCCGCACACCCGTGGTGTGCGCGCAGAACGGGGTGGCGGGCGAGCGGCTCGCGCTGCGCCGCTTCCCCGAGGTGTACGGAATGTGCGTGTGGCTGCCGGCCGCGCACCTGGAGCCGGGCCATGTGGCCGCGGTCTGCGGCCCGCTCACCGGCATCCTGCACCTGGGCCGCTACCCGTCCGGCAGCACGGACACCGCCCGTACGATCGCCGCCGACCTGGAGAAGTCGCACTTCGCGGCGCCGGTGGCGGACGACGTGATGCGCTGGAAGTACGCGAAGCTGCTCGCCAATCTCGGCAACTCCCTCGACGCCGTCCTCGGCCCGGAGGAGCACGCCTCCCCCGCCGGCACCGACCTCCGCCAGCGCGCGCAGGCCGAGGGCCGCGCGGCCCTGGCCGCCGCCGGCATCCCTCACGCGAGTGAAGCCGAGCAGAAAGAGGTCCGCGGAAACCGGGTCGACCGGCAGCCGGTCGAGGGCGTCGGCACGGTCGGCGGCTCCTCCTGGCAGAGCCTCACCCGCGGCACGGGCTCGATCGAGGCGGACTACCTCAACGGCGAAATCGTCCTGCTAGGACGCCAATTCGACGTCCCGACCCCGGTCAACGAACTCCTCCAGCGCACCGCCAACGCCTTCGCCCGCGAGGGCCGGGCGCCGGGTTCTGTGAGCGCGGCGGACCTGGCGGCCGAGGCCAACTAGGCTGCCTTTATGGAGATTCTTGGCTCATCATTGCGTGTGGTCGTCGACGAACTCGAGCCAGCGATCGGGGTGTACGAGCGCCTCACCGGCGAGCAGGCGCTGCGCTTCGACAGAAGCGGCGTCTCGGTGGCGGCGGTCGGCTGCTTCCTGCTGATGAGCGGCCCGCAGGCGACAGTCGAGGTGCTGCGCAAGATCCATGCGACGCTGGCGGTGAAGGACGTCGACGAAGCGCTGCTCGCGCTCCACGACGTCGGCGCGGAGATCATCGCGGGCCCGTCCCCGACCCCGATCGGCCGCAATCTGGTGGCGCGGCATCCGGACGGGAGCATCTTCGAGTACGTGGACCGGCGGCCGGACGCGTAGGCGCCTGGCGGCGGGCCGCGGCGCAGGTCAGACCGGCTCAGTCGGGCTCAGACCGGCGCAGTCTGGCTCAGACCGGCTCAGTCCGGCTGGGGGCGCATCCGGTACGCGTACCGGGCGGGCAACGGGTGCTCGGCGCGGGCCCGTTCCCGTACTGCCGCGGTGATCTCGGCATCCCCCGCCACCAGCCGCTCCGCGATGGCGAACCAGGTCTCACCCAGCACCCCGGCACCCTCGCGCAGATCGGCGACCGCGAAGCCGGCGTCGAAAATCGCGCGAGCGGCACGGGCGTCGCCGCGGGCTACGAGAGTCTGGGCGCGCAGCAGCTGGAAGCAGCCGCGGGCACGGTCCGACGGCCGCAGGCCCTGCAGCACTTCGTCCGCGTCGTCCGGCCGGCCCACGGCGAGCAGCGCCGGCACCGCCTCCCGGGCCAGGGCGACATGGAAGTGCTTCCAATAGCGACGGTCCCAGCACCTGTCGACGGATTCGCGGAAGGCCCCGAGGTACAGGTCGGCGGCGCGCTCCCAGGCACCGGACTCCGCCGCCGCGACGGCCAGGCCGCGCACCGTCCACGGGTCGTGGTCACCGCCGTACGACAGTGCCTGTTCCCACGTGCGCACCGCCTCCGCATGCTCGCCCGCATGCCATTGGGCCACGCCGAGGAAGTAGTCCCGGTCCGGCCCGGGCTCCGCCTCCTCCAGCAGCTTCCGCCAGGGCGCCGCGACCGGTGCGGGGCCGGGCACGTGCGCCTGCGGATCGGCGGCCAGCCGCCCGCCGCGGACCAGCTCCAGCCACGGCTCCTGCTCCGGCCCCAGAGTGGCTGCCGGGAACGGCGTCCCCGGCAGCTCGTATCCGCCCCTCTCCACCTCCAGCGCGCCCCACCCGGACCCCTTGGCCAGCCACTCCCCCGGCTCGGCATCCGCCGCGAGCGTGGACCACCGCCCGTACGCCTCCGCCACCCGCTCCCGCGGCAGCACCGCGGCCAGCGCCGCCCCCGCCGCGGACCGCGCCGCCGCCCAGTCCGCGCCGTGTACGAGCCCGGGGTCGGCGGCCAGCGGCCCGTACGCCTCCAGCCACGAGATCTCGCCGCCCCCGACGAGCGGCAGGTGCTCGAGCTGGGTCCGGGCGAGACCGGCCTGGATCTCCAGATAGCCCTCCCCCGCGCCGCCGCTCAGCCACCGCTGCCACTGCGTGCCGCCGCGACCGTGCCCCCAGTGGAAGAGCTTGCGGCCGCGCAGCGCGTCGGTGGAGGTCTGCACGAGGCCGCGGCCGTCGGCGTCCAGGGCGGCTATCCAGCGGCGCTCTTCGGCGGGGAGCTCGTAGAAGTAGTCCGCCGGGTATTCGCTGCGGCGCGGATACGAGCGGTCGACGCCGTCGCGCTCCGGCACCGGCACCCGGCGCAGCCGCCGCTCGTAGCCGAAGTACCAGGCCTCGTCGGCCGGCGCGAGCACCCGCACCCCCTCCCGCTCCGGCACCGCGGTGTTGGACCACCAGTACACCGGCCGGGTCTCGGTGTGCGGATTGCGCACCCGTACCCCCACGTACAGGAAGTCGGAGTCCTCGGGCAGCCATATATCCACCTGATACGGCAGGTCGCGCAGCCGCTCCCACTCCCACAGCCGCAGCATCGCGCCGCCGTCGGGCGCGGGGACGCGGGCGGCGTGGAGCGGGGCGCAGGTGAGGGTGGTGTGGCCGGTCGCGCCGGAATTCCACTCGACGCCACCGGAGAACCACGCGCCGGCGAGGCCGAAGGACGCGGGCTGGAAGACCGGGTTGACGTAGAGGAGTTCACGCTCGGACGGCTTGTGGAACAGCGACCGCAGGCGGCCGCCGAGGCCGGGCAGGACGGTCGCGCGCAGCCGGTCGTTCTCGATGACAAGCGCTGGGAGGTGCGCGGGCACCCGCCGGCGCCCGTAGCCGTCCAGCCGCCGCACCGGGAGCGTGTCGCGCAGCTGCCCGTAGCCGAGTTGGCGGGCCATGTCCGCGGGGAGCGAGTCGAGTTCGCCGGCGTCGACCGCGTGCAACTCGTCGAGGGTGCGCAGCGCCGGCAGCGGGTTCTCGGGGCCGAGGGGCGCAGCGGGCAGGGTGACGGTGGTGGCACCTATGGTCGTGGGCACGACCCTACTTTCCCTGTTCCGTGACCATCTCCGCGGTGATCGCCCACCGCTCGTGATCTCGCCATGCGCCCCCGATGAAGAGGTAGTCGGGCGAGAAGCCCTCCAGGCGGTAGCCGTTGCGCTTGGCGATGTTGATGGAGGCCTCGTTGCCCGGCTGGACGTTGATCTCCAGGCGGTGCAGGGCGAGGCCCTGCGGGGAGAGGGCGTAGCGGGTGACGAGGCCGACGCCCGCCGTGAGGTAGCCGCGGCCGGCGTGCGGCACGAAGGCGGCGTAGCCGAGGGCGGCGCTGCGGAAGGCGCGACGGACGATCGAGTTGACGTTGACGAAGCCGACGATGTCGTGGGTGCCGGGGTCGCAGATCAGGTACGACTCGGTGTCCGGCTCGGTCAGCCGGCCCATGAACTCCGCGTAGTCCCCGGGGGTATCCGGCAGATACATCCACGGATGGTGCAGCCCCGTGCTGGCCCGGACCGCCCGGATCCACGCCTGCTCGTCGGCAGGCCTCGTCGGCCTGATGGCGACGCGCGGCCCGCGGGCCACGTACTCGTGCTCGGTGGTCATCGCCCGAGTGTACGAAAGGGCCGTAACGGCCCTACGGCTGGACCATCCGCAGCTTGTTACCGAACGGGTCGATCAGCTCGAGGATCGACCCGATGGTCGCGTCCTCCTCGATGCCGGGCTTCAGGTACGGATAGTCCTTCGCCTGCAGCTCGGCGTGCAGCTCACCGACCCCGTCGACCTCGATGTACGCGGTCGCGCCCGGCGAGGCGTCACCGTAGTGCTCGGTGAGGTGGAGGGTGAGTCCGGCGCGGCTGACCTGCATGTACACCGGCATGCCGTCGGAGAAGCGGTGTTCCCAGTCCACGGTGAAGCCGAGGTAGTCCACGTAGAACTCTCTGGCCTTCTCGATGTCGAAGATCCGGAAGAGGGGGACGGTGCGGCGGAATGAGACGGTCATACCTCTACTATGCCGCGTCTTGCCGCCAGTGCGGCAGGTCGCTGCCGAGGGGGCCTGGTGGGGCGGGCCAGGTGGTGGGGCTGCCGTCGTAGGTGATTGGGGGGCGGGCGTGGCGGATCAGGCCTTGTGAGCTGGGGGTTTCTTTGAGGTGGGGGGTGGCGTCGTACGGGGTGGGGGCGTCGTCGTACGCGCCGACGGGTCCCGCCGCCTCCGACCGCTTCGCGGCCTGCGGCCGCTCGGCGGTGTCCGGCTGCGCGGCGGTGTCCGGCCGCTCGGCGGTCAGCAGCCAGTGGGCGGTCTGCGCCAGCGCGAAGGTCGCGGTGTACGTACCGCCGGTGTCCAGCCGCTCGGTGAGGGCGCGGAGCACGGCCGCCGCGATGAGATAGCCGGTGCCGTGATCGAGCGCCTGCGCGGGCAGCACACCCGGCGTCCCGTCGGCGGCCCGCTCCAGGGCGGCGATCCCGGTCGCGGCCTGCACGAGACTGTCAAACCCCCGCCGCCCGCCCCAGGGCCCGTACTCCCCCCAGGTACTGAGCCGCACGATCACCAGCCCGGGCCGCCGCTCGGCGAGCGCGGCGGCGTCGAGCCCGAAGCGATCGAGGGCGCCAGGCCGGTAGCCGGTGACGACGACATCGGCGGTGCCGAGGAGCTCGTCGAAGACGCGGCGGTCGGCAGCACGGTCCAGATCCAGGGACACGGACCGCTTCCCGAACCCGGTGTCATTGTGCGCGTCCTGGCTCTCGGGCAACTGCGGCGCATCGACGCGGAGCACGTCGGCGCCGAGGAGGGCGAGGGTGCGAGTGGCCACGGGCCCGGAGATCACCCGGGTCAGGTCGAGCACGCGCATGCCCGCGGCGGGCAGCCGGGCGACACCAAGCCCGCGCAGGCTCGGGACACCAGATCCGCGCGGGTCCTCGGCGCCGCCATCTCGCTCCAGGCTGAGCAGCGGCCGTCCGCCGACGAGGCGCCCCTGCTCACCAACCGCCCACTCCGCCGGCTCCCGTACGGCCACGGCCAACCCGCCTGCCGCGAAGACGGCTTCCTCGATCTCCTCCGGTCGCCGCTTGGCCAGCTCGCGCGCGACCCGCTCGACGACGCCGTCCGCGGCTCCTGCCCCGGTCCCGGCCGCTCCCCCGTCCGCGACCCCGAGCGCCGCCAGCAGCCGCGCCCGGTGGTGCGGGTAGTTGGCGTGCGTACGAACCCACCCCCCGTCCGCTGCCCAGAACCGCGACAGCGGCGCGAAGTTCACCGGCGCCCGCCCGTCGACCCGCAGGTGCCGCTCGCTCACGAAGGCGGTGGCCACCGCACCGTCATCGACGCGCACCCGGGGCACGCCCCCGCCCCACCGCCGCGCGGCAAACTCCGCCGCCGCCAACGAGCACACGGCGACCGACCCCCGCGCCAACGCCATCACCGGCAGCCGCCCCGCCAACAGCCCCGCAGGCCCCCCGTACTCAACCTGCTCCAACAGCCCGGCGTCCCCACCAAGCGCCGCCCACGCCGCCCCGCTGACATCCGCTCCGCCTCGCATACCGGCGAGTTTACGATCGCCCAGCGAAGCCGCTCAGCGCCGCCTGGCCCGCCGCTTCCCCGTCCCCGACTTCACCAGCCGCACCACGATCAACCCCACCACCGCCACCGCGACCCCCACCAGCACAACCTTCGAATACACCCCCACCACATCCGACACCTCATGCCACCGCGACCCCAACCCATACCCCGCCAGCACAAAGATCGAGTTCCACACCGCGCTCCCCAGCGCCGTCAGGCCAAGAAAGACCGGCAGCCGCATCCGCTCCACCCCAGCCGGGATCGAGATCAGACTCCGGAAGACCGGGATGAAGCGACCGAAGAACACCGCCTTCGTGCCATGCCGCAGGAACCACGCCTCCGTACGCTCCACATCCGACACCTTCACCAGCGGCAGCCGACCGGCAATCGCCACCACCCGGTCCCGCCCGAGCAGCGCCCCCACCCAGTACAGAGCCAGCGCGCCCACCACCGACCCGAGCGTCGTCCACACCAGCGCCGCCACCAGCGACATCCCGCCCTGGCTCGCCGTGAAGCCGGCCAGCGGCAGGATGATCTCGCTGGGCAGGGGCGGGAAGAGGTTCTCCAGGGCGATGGCCAGCCCCGCGCCGGGGGCGCCCAGAGACGCCATCAGGTCGGCCGCCCACCCGGCGATGCCCCCGACGGGGGCGCCGTCCGCGCCGCCGGCGCCGCTGCTCAGCACTGCTGTGTACTCGATCATGCCTATGACCGTACGTAAAGGAACGGCAAAATCGTAATGCGGGAGGCCACCCGGCATTACTGCGGAAAACCGCAGTCCCGACGCCGCCCCCGCTCCGCTACCGTGGCGATCATGCCCCACTCCCTCCGCCGCTGGCTCCGCCTCGCCGCGGGCCTGCTGGCCGGGGCCGTCACGGCGCTCGCCGAGCTGCTGCTCACCATCGCCGCCGGACCGTGGCTCATCGCCACCCCGGCCCGGCCGCGCACCGGCCGCCCACGCACCGACCACACGCGCGCCCGCCGCCCGCGCGCCCGCCGCCCGCTGTACGCCGCGAGCGCCCGCCTCACGCGCCTGGAGCAGCGCCGGATGCACGCCTTCTACGGGACGCCGCCCGCCGGCCCGGCCGCCGGCCCGGCCGCCGGCCCGCGCACGCTCCGGTACGTCGCCGCCCGGTGGGCGGTCGGACTGCTCGGCGGGCTGGTGCTGGGCACCGCCGCCGTCGGCGCGCTCTACACGTCGACGCTGCTGTGGGTGTGGTTCCTGCCGGACCTCAACTATCCGCTCACCGCCGCCGGCTCCGGCCTCGCCGGCATCTTCCTGCTCTTCCTCGCCGCGCAGGCCGTCTACGGCGTCGCCGCCCTCGACGCGAGCACGGCCCGCCGCTTCCTCGGCCCGAGCCACGAGTCGCTTCTCCACCACCGCATCGGCGAGCTCGCCGCCACCCGCGCGGGCGTGGTCGAGGCAGTCAACGACGAGCGCCGCCGCATCGAGCGCGACCTCCACGACGGCGTGCAGCAGCGCCTCGTCGTCCTCGGCATGCTCATCGGCCGCGCCCGCCGGGCAGGCGACCGGGATCCGGCGAAGGCGGCGGAGCTGCTCCGCCAGGCCCACGAGGAGTCGCGGCAGGCGCTCACGGAGCTGCGCGAGGTCGCGTGGCGGGTCTATCCCACCTCGCTGGACGAGGAAGGGCTGCGCGCCGCGCTCGAGACCGTCGCCGAGCGGTCGACGCTGCCCGTGGACGTCGCGTACGAGCTGACGCAGCCCCTCCCCGAGGCGCAGCGCACCGTGGCGTACTTCGTCGCCTCCGAGGCGGTCACCAACGCGATCAAGCACTCGGGCGCCGCCCGTATCACCATCCGGCTGACCACCCACGAAGCCGAAGACATCGCCCGCCTCACCGTCACCGACGACGGACACGGCGGTGCCGACCCCGCCGCCGGCGGCCTGACCGGGCTGGCGCGACGGGTCGCCGCACTGGACGGGCGGTTCGCCGTCGACAGCCCGCCCGGCGGGCCCACCACGATCACCGCGGAGCTGCCGTGCGCGTAATGCTGGCCGATGACTCGACGCTGCTGCGGGAGGGCCTCGTCAGGCTGCTCACCGACGAGGGGCACGAGGTCGCCGCGGCGGTCGGCGATGCCGAGGCGCTGCTGGCGGCGGTGGCCGCGGAGCCGCCGGACGCGGTCGTCGTGGACGTGCGGATGCCGCCGACGCACACCGACGAGGGGCTGCGGGCCGCGCTGCGGCTGCGCGCCGAGCATCCGCGGCTGGGGGTGCTCGTGCTCTCCCAGTACGTCGAGCGGCGGTACGCCACCGAGCTGCTGACGACGGCGCCCGAGGGCGTCGGCTATCTGCTCAAGGACCGGGTGGTGGAGGTGGACGAGTTCCTCGATGCCCTGGAGCGGGTCGGCTCGGGGCGGACCGCCTTCGACCCGGAGGTGGTACGGCAGCTGCTCGCCCGCAGCAGCCACGCCGATCCGCTGGAGCGGCTCACCCCGCGCGAGCAGGAGGTGCTCGCCGCGATGGCGGCCGGACACACCAACGCCGCGATCGCGCAGCGCCTTTACGTATCGCAGAGCGCGGTCGAGAAACACGTCAACGCGATCTTCGACAAGCTCGACCTGGGCGGCCGGGAAGGGTACAGCCGCCGGGTGCTGGCGGTGCTGCGCTATCTCGGTTCGTGATGCCCGCACGCTGCCGAGCGCACATGATGGGCCCATGACCTCACGCGTCCGATTCCCGCAGCTGCTCGCCGCCCATGATCGCCGTGCCTTGGCGCAGGCGGGCATAGCGCGGCTGCGGGATGTGCGGGGCGCTACGGGGCAGTGCGTTGCCGGCGGCTGAGGAGACGGGGCCGCCGGCCGCCGCGGCGGGCCGGGTCAGGCGGCAGATCCGGGTCCGGCCGAAGCCCCGGCCGAGGGAGCTGCCGCCGCTGGACCGCCGTACGCCCAGCGGTCGGCCGCTGCCCTACTGAGCTGCCCTGCCAAGGGCGCCGGTAGCGCTGCTCAGGCGTCGCGCGCCAGCAGCGTCCGTACGCCCTCGGCAGGCAGCGTGAGGGCCTCCGGGACGCCCGCGTCGATCGTGAGCATCACGTCGTCGCTCGGCCAGCGTGCGGCGAGGACGCCGAGCGGGATCTTCAGGTAGTTCTCCACGCCCGGCAGCGCCTGTGCCAGCCGTGGCTCCGAGGTGAACACCGGCACCTGGTGCTCCCCGTCCTGCTCGATCACCGGCAGCATCACCTGGTCGGGCTGCTCCGGGTCCTGCGCGCCCGCGGGCACCGGGACCAGGACGTCGCTGGCCGCGAGCGTGTCCAGCGCCGCGACGTCGTCCGAGGTGCCCGCCAGGGTGGTGAGCGCCTGCTGTGCCGGAGACGCGTTTCCGTCGGGGCTCTGCTGAGGCATGTCGGTCATGGTTGCTTTTCCCATCTCGTGATGTGACGGCGGGCCGCGCATACCCGAGTCCCCTCCCGTCATGCGCCCATGCACTCAATCGGGCGGAAGCGGCCGAAGCACCGTTACGTACGAACACCTTCGATCACCGTGGCGCCCAGCTCCTCGGACCACGCCGCGCGGGCGTCCAGCCCGCCCGCCGCGAAGGCCGCGAGGGCGGCGGCTCGCTGCGCCTCACTCGTCTCGCTCAGCACGGTCCCGCCGCTGACCAGCCATTCCCGCGCGCCCGCGGCCACCCGCCGCAGCACGCCGAGCCCGTCCGCGCCGCCGTCGAGCGCGACGAGCGGCTCGTGGTCGCGGGCCTCGCCGGGGAGGAGCGGGATGTCGCCGCTGGGGACGTACGGGACATTGGCGACGAGGACGTCGATCCGGCCGCGCAGGCCGGCGGGGAGGGCCGCGAAGAGATCGCCCTCGTACGCCCGGCCGCCCACGGCCGCGATGTTGCGCGCGGCGCACCGCACCGCGGCGGGCTCGACGTCGGCGGCGTGCAGCTCGGCACCGGGCAGCGCCGCGGCCACCGCGAGGCCCACCGCGCCCGTACCGCAGCACAGGTCGACCACCACGGCGGAACGCCCGCGAGGCGCCGCCGCGACCGCGCGCTCGACCAGGAACTCCGTCCGCCGCCGCGGCACGAACACCCCGGCATCCACGGATACGCGCCGGCCGCAGAACTCCGCCCACCCGAGCACATGTTCAAGGGGCAGCCCTTCGGCCCGCCGGGCCGCCATGTCGTCGGCCTCCGCGGGGGTACGGGCAGTGGCGATGATCAGGTCCGCCTCCTCCTCCGCGAAGACGCATCCGGCGGCACGCAGCCGGGCGACGAGGGCGGGCTCTTGCGAATCGTTCATCCCGGCCTTCCTACACCACCGGCCGCCCCCAGGTCTCCCGGGATTTCCGGGGATTCGGCAGGGCTACTGCAAATTACTCCGCACCAGCCTCTTCTCAACCTCCCGGCATTATGCAAGAGTCCTGCACCATGCAGGGACACGACCTAGGCGCGCTGCGCCGCCTCAACACCGTCGCCGTGCTGCGTGCCCTGCGCGCGGGCGAGCCGCTCACGCTGAGCGGGCTCAAGTCCGCCACGAATCTCTCCCGCCCCACCCTCGAGCTCGCGCTCGAAGACCTCACCGAGCGCGGCTGGGTCGCCGAGACCGCGAGCGGCGAGGGGCTTGAGGGGCGCAGCCCGGGCCGGCCCGCGCGGCGGTTCCGGTTCCGCGCCGAGGCGGGGCGGGTGGTGGGCGTGGACATCGGGCTGCACAAGATCGTGCTGACGCTCGCCGACCTCGCCGGAGAGGCGCTCGCGGCCGAACGCGAGGCCATCGACCCCGCGATGGACGGCGCCGACCGGCTCGACTTCCTGCAGCAGCGGCTGCGGCGGTTCCTCGACGACCATGGCGTGCGCGGCACGGAGCTGTGGGCGATCACCGTCGGGGTGCCGGGCATGGTGGACGAGGCCGGGCTGATCAAGTCGGTCGTCGTGCCCGAATGGACCGGGCTCGATCTCGGCCGCCGGCTGTCGGCGACGTTCGGCTGCCCGGTGGTCGCCGAGAACGACGTCAACCTCGCGGCCGTGGCCGAGCATTGGCGCGGCGCCGCCCGGCTCACCGACGACGTGGCCTGCGTGCTGGCCGGCCGCCGCGCCGCCTGCGGCCTGCTGCTGGGCGGCCGGCTGCACCGCGGCCGCCGCGGCGGCGCCGGCGAGCTCGGCTCGCTGCCGCACCTCGGACTCGCCTCCGCGCACGAGGCGCTGCAGTGGCAGCACGGCGACAAGGAGGGCGAGTCGGAGATCGACGCGCTGGTCCGCGCGCTGGAAGCCGATGACCCTGAGGCGCACGCGGTCCTCGACGCCTACGCCACCCGCCTCGCGCCCGGGGTCGCCGCCCTGGTCCTCGCCGTGGACCCCGACCTGGTGGTCATCTCCGGCGGCGTGACGCCGGCCGGGCCGTGGCTCACCCCGCTGCTCACCGCACAGCTACGCGACCTGACCCTGCACGTACCGCGCATCGCCGTCAGCACCCTGGGCGAGCCGGGCGTCAGCCTCGGTGCCATCCGCACCGCCCTCGACTCGGTCGACGCCATCCTCGACGACCCCGCAGGACCGCTGCCTTCAACCACCCGCTGAAGCCGACCACTCACCGCTGAAGCCCCCTACTACCCCTCCCCCAGCCATGCCCCACCCCTCCCCTTCCCGGAGTAGCGCATGCACAGAAGGACCTTCCTAGCCGGTGCCCTGGCCGCCGCCCCGGCCGCCCTCGGCGCCACGGCCTGCGGCAATGGCGCCGATTCCGCCGCCGGTTCCGGCGGCCGGACCCAGCTGTCGTACGGCATGTGGGACCCACTCCAGGTCCCCGGCATGCAGAAGATAATCAAGGCCTTCGAGGCCGAGAATCCGGGCATCACCGTGAAAATCCAGGTGATCCCCTTCGTCCAGTACTGGACGACGCTGAAGACCGCGATGCGCGGCGGCTCCGCCCCCGACGTCTTCTGGATGAACGCCCCCAACCTCCGCCTGTACGCCTCCAACGACACCCTCGAACCGCTCGGCAAATACATCCGCCGCGACGGCTTCGACATGGGCGTACACCCGGAGGAGCTGGTCGGCATCTACTCGCACGAGGGCGAGCACTACGGGATGCCGAAGGACTTCGACACGATCGGGCTCTGGTACAACAAGGAGCTCTTCGACAAGGCGCGCGTCCCCTACCCGGACGAGTCCTGGACCTGGGAGACGGTCTACGACGCCGCCCGCGAGCTCACCAACCCGAAGCAGAGCGTCTACGGCATCGCCGCCGAGATGCAGGGCCAGTACTGCTACTACAACTCGATCCCGCAGGCCGGCGGCTATGTCATCCGCGACGGCAAGTCCGGCTTCGCCGAGCCCGAGACCATCGAGGGCCTGCGCTTCTGGACCGGCCTCATCGACCGCGGCTGGTCGCCGACCGCCAGTGCGATGACGGACACCAGCGGCCGCCAGCTCTATATATCGGAGAAGGTCGCGATGAATTATGACCTGTCCGCGATGGCCTCGATGATGTACGCCGCCCCCGGCATCAAGGACCACGGCGGCGTCGCCGTCCTCCCCAAGGGCCGTAAGCGCGCCACCACCATCCACGGCCTCGCCAACGTCATATCGGCCAAGTCCCCGCACACCGAGGCCGCGTGGAAGCTGGTGAAGTTCATGGGGTCGAAGAAGGCGGCGGAGATCCAGGCCCGCGAGGGCGTCACGATCTCCTCGTACACCGGCACGCAGGACGCGTGGGTGAAGTCGATGCCGGAATTCGACCTGAAGGTCTTCATCGACATGCTCGACTACGCGGTCCCGTATCCGCACTCCACCTACACCAACGCCTGGGAGAACCTGCAGTACCAGCTGCTCGGCTCCTCCTGGACCGGGCACGGCGACGGCATCGCGAAGGCCTCCCGCACCCTCGCCCGGCAGATGGACCTGGTCCTGGAACGGGAGAACTGAACCGATGGCCGTCTTCCCCTCCACCGCGGCCGCGCAGGCCCGTAACAAGCCCAAGCCCCGCAGGCCGCGCACGCAGAAGGCCGCGTATCTCTTCATCGCGCCGATCGCGATCGGCTTCGCCGTCTTCTACATCTGGCCGCTGCTGCAGACCTTCTACTTCAGCTTCACCTCGTTCGGCGTCTTCGGCGGCAACACCTGGATCGGCGGCGAGAACTACGAGCGGGTGCTGCAGGACGTCACGGTCGGCCGGGCGCTGCTCAACACCCTGCTCTATACGGTGCTGGGCCTGCTCACGCTCCCCATCTCGATCATCATCGCCGAGCTGCTGAACCGCCCCGGGCTGCGCGGCGTCGCCGTCTACCGGGCGCTGTACTTCCTGCCCTTCGTCACCCTGCCCGCCGCCGTCGGCCTGCTCTGGAACTGGCTCTACAACGGCGACTACGGCCTGGTCAACGAGGTGCTGTCCTGGGTCGGCATCAACGGCAAGTACTGGGTCTCGGACCCGACCACGGCCGCGTACGCCATCGGGCTCGTGATGATCTGGTCGCATGTCGGCTACTACTTGATCATCTTCCTGGCCGGCATCAAGGCCATCCCGCGCGACTATTACGAGGCCGCGGAGCTCGACGGGGCGGGCCCGGTCCGGCGCTTCTTCCAGATCACGCTGCCGCTGCTCAGCCCCAGCATCTTCTTCACCTCGGTGATCAGCGTGATCACCTCGCTGCAGGCCTTCGACCTCATCTACATCATGATGAGCCAGCGCAACCCGGCCCTCGGCTCCACGCAGTCGATCGTGACGCTCTTCTACAAGTGGGCCTTCGAGGAGAACTCGCAGGGCCCGGCGGCCGCGCTCGCGTTCCTGCTGATGCTGCTCATCGCGGCCCTGACGTTCCTGCAGTTCCGGCTCCAGAAGAGGTGGGTGCACTATGCCTGAGTCGACCACCGCTGCCACGGCGGTCAAGCTGCCGCGGCAGGCGTCCACCGCCTCGGGCTCCTGGGGCGACGAGCCTGCCGCGAAGCGCCGCCGCTTCGACACCGGCGCGCTGATCACGCATCTGCTGCTCTCACTCGGCGCGTTCGCGATGCTCTTCCCGTTCCTCTGGCAGCTGCTCACGGCGCTGAAGACGATGCCGGAGTCGGTGCGCGTACCGCCGACCATCTTCCCGGAGGACTGGACCTGGGCGGCCTTCGAGAAGGTCTTCAGCTCCCTGCCCTTCGCGGAGATGCTCACCAACAGCGCCCTGAACACCCTGGGCCGCACCCTCGGCCAGCTGGTCTTCTGCTCGCTGGCGGCCTACGCCTTCGCGCGGATGACCTTCCGCGGCAAGAACGTGCTCTTCGCCGTCTTCCTGTCCGTGCTGATGGTCCCGTCGCAGCTGCTGATCCTGCCGCAGCACCAGATCATCCAGCAGCTCGGCCTGCTGAACAGCGTCCCGGCGCTGTTCCTGCCGGGCATGTTCAGCGCCTTCGGCACCTTCCTGCTGCGGCAGTTCTTCCTGTCGCTGCCGCGGGAGCTGGAGGAGGCGGCGCGGATCGACGGGGCGGGCAGCTTCCGCATCTTCTGGTCGATCATGCTGCCGCTGGTACGGCCCGCGCTGGCCGCGCTCGCGGTGATCACGTCGATGTGGTCGTGGAACGACCTGCTGTGGCCGCTGGTCGTGAACACCGACCCGGAGACGATGCCGATCAGCGCCGGCCTTTCGTCGCTGGAGGGCCAGTACCTGACCGACTACCCGATCCTGATGGCGGGTTCGCTCATCGCGGGCCTGCCGATGATCCTCCTCTACCTCTTCCTGCAGCGGCACTTCGTCCAGGGCATCGCGCTCAGCGGCTCGAAGTAGCCCCGAATACCCCGACAGAAAGGCAGCCCGCACATGCCCGAATACGACGTGGGCCTGATCGGCGCCGGCGGCATCGCCCGCGCGCATCTGCCCGCATGGACCGCGCTCGGCGCCAAGGTCACGGTCCTGTCCAACGACGGCCAGGCCCCGGGGCTGGCAGCGCAATACGCCGCGCACGGCGTCGAGGCCGTAGACACCCTCGACGAGCTGCTCGCCCGCTGCTCACTGGTCGACATCTGCACGCCCAGCTTTACGCACAAGGAGCTGGCGCTGGCCGCGATGGCGGCGGGCAAGCACGTCATCTGCGAGAAGCCGCTGGCGCTGTCGACGGCGGATTCGCAGGAGATGATCGACGCGGCCGCGGCGGCCGGAGTGCGGCTCTTCCCCGCGCATGTGGTGCGGTTCTTCCCGGAGTACGAGGCCCTCGCCAAGGCCGTCGCGGACGGCGCGGTCGGCGAACCGGCGGTGCTTCGCTTCACCCGCAGCGGGTCGTATCCGGTGTGGGCGCCGTGGTTCGCGGACGCCGGCCTGTCCGGCGGCATCCTGCTGGACCAGATGATCCACGACTTCGACTTCGCCAGGCTGCTGGCGGGCGAGGTCGTACGGGTGCACGCGCAGGCGCGCGGCAAGCTGACGGCGCCCGCCGAGGCCGGGGCGGTCGCGGCCGCGACGGCGGTGCTCACGCATGCGTCGGGCGCGGTGTCGCACGTGCACGGGGTGTGGGGGCTGCCGGACACCCAGTTCCGGACCACGTATCGGGTGGCCGGGCGGGACGGGGTGCTGCATCACGACTCGCTGCAGACGCGGGCGTTCCGGGTGATCGCGCAGGGCGAGCGGGCGGCGGGCCAGGGCATTCCGGCGACGGACCTGGCGCGGAATCCGTTCGAGGCGGAGCTGAGCGAGTTCGCGGCGGCGGCGCTGGCGGGCGGGCCCGAACCGCGGGTGTCGGCGGACGACGCGCTGGCGGCGGTGCGGATCGCGGCGGCGGCCGCGGAGTCGGCCCTGACCGGGGCCGCAGTCGAGATCGAGAGTGGGGAGCTGGTGTCCCGGTGAAGGTCGGAGTGCTGTCGTTCGCGCATGTGCATGCGACCGGCTATGTGAAGGTGCTGCAGGCGATGGACGGCGTCGAGGTGCTGGCCGCCGACCCGGAGCCGGACCCTGCCGCAGAGGGCGAGGTGCGCGGCCGGGAGCTGGCATCGCAGCTCGGCGTGGCGTACGCGGACTCGTACCAGGAGGTCTTCGACTGGGGCCCGGACGCGGTGATCGTAACGGCGGAGAACTCCCGGCACCGCGCCCTGGTCGAGGCCGCGGCGAAGCACGGCGTCGGCGCGGTGCTGTGCGAGAAGCCGCTCGCCACGACGGCCGCGGACGGCGAGGCGATGCTGGCCGCCTGCCGGGAGGCCGGGACGCGGCTCGGGGTGGCGTATCCGGTGCGCTTCCACCCGGCGTACGGGGCGTTGCGGCGCGCGGTGCGGGGCGGGTCGCTGGGCGGCGTGCTGGCGGTGGCAGGCGCGAACAACGGCTATCTGCCGACGGGGCTGCGGCGCTGGTTCACGGACCCGGAGCTGGCGGGCGGCGGGGCGCTGATGGACCACACGGTGCACATCGCGGACCTGCTCGACGACCTCTTCGGCGATGACGTACACGCCGAAGAGGTCTACGCCCAGTCCAACAACCTCATGTACGCCGACGAGGCCGACGCCGAGACGGCGGGCCTGGTCACGGTCCGCTACTCCAACGGCACGGTCGCCACCATCGACTGCAGCTGGAGCCAGCCGCGCAGCCACCCGCAGTGGGGCGGCCTTGAGCTCCAGGTCGTGGGCGAGCGGGCGACGGTCGAGATGGACGCCTTCGGCCAGTCGGTCGGCGGCTTCGATGAGCGGTCGGGGCGCGGTCTGCAGCTGCCGTGGGGCGTAAATCTGGACGAGCTGCTGCTGCGATCCTTCCTGTACAGGGAAGAGCGCGGCGGCGTCGGAGTCGCGGACGGCGCGGCGGGCCTCCGGTCGCTAAAGGTGGCGCTGGCGGCGCGCGAGTCGGCGCGGGTGAACCGGCCGGTCGCGGTGGTGTGAGGGCGGAGCGGCCGGCGGGTTGGGGGTCCTTGGGGTGCCCTGCCCGCCGGTGGCCTGCCTCTTCTTGACCACATTATGAACGGCCGGTAACAACGCCCCCGGACTAGGCATAGGCTGCGCAACGTTCCGCCTCTAGGAGTGATCATGCCGGATGCCACGCCCCCCGCCCCCATTGCCGAGCGCTACGCCCGTATCGACGGCTCCGCCCTGCGCGAGATCCTCGCGCTGACCGCGAGGCCCGGCATCATCTCCTTCGCGGGCGGGCTGCCGGCGCCCGAGCTCTTCGACGCGGAGGCACTTCGGGAGGCCTTTGCCGCCGCGCTGACCCGCCCCCACCAGGCGCTGCAGTACTCGACCAGCGACGGCGACCCCGCGCTGCGCGAGCTGCTCGCCGCCCGCTACGCCGCCCGCGGCCTCCCCGCGGACCCGGCCGAGCTCATCGTCACCAGCGGCTCCCAGCAGGCCCTCGCCCTCGCCGCGGGCGCGCTCCTCGACCCGGGCGACGTGGCGCTGGTCGAGGACCCGGGCTACCTCGCCGCGCTGGAGTGCTTCACCCTCGCGGGCGCCCGCACCGTGCCCGTCGCCACCGACGACGACGGCATCCTCCCGGACGCCCTGGAGGAAACGGTCCGCCGCGAGCGCCCGAAGCTCCTCTACCTGGTCCCCAACTTCCAGAACCCCACCGGCCGCACCCTCCCCGCCGCCCGCCGCCGCGCCGTCGCCGACCTCGCCGCCCGCTACGGCTTCTGGATCATCGAGGACGACCCGTACGGCGAACTCCGCTACGACGGCACCCCGCTCCCGCCCATCGCGGCGGAGCCCGCGGCGGCCGACCGCACCATCCTCCTCGGCAGCCTCTCCAAAATCATGGCCCCGGGCCTGCGCCTCGGCTGGCTGCGCGCCCCGGAAGCCGCGCGCGGGGCCTGCGCCATCGGCAAGCAGTCCGCCGACCTGCACACCTCCACGATCGCCCAGGCCGCGGCCGCCGCGTACCTGACCGCGCACGACCTGGACGCCCACGTGGCGCGGATGCGCGGCGTCTACGCCGAGCGACGGGACGCGATGCTCGCGGGTCTCCCCGCCGCCCTGCCGCCGGGCAGCACATGGAACCGCCCCGACGGCGGCATGTTCATCTGGGCCCGCCTCCCGTACGACCGCGACTCCACGGCCCTGCTGCGCCGCGCGGTCGACCAGGACGTGGCGTACGTCCCCGGCGCCCCGTTCTACGCGGGCGAGCCGGACCGGTCGACGCTGCGCCTGAGCTTCACCTCGTACCCGCCGGCGGAGATCGAGGAGGGCCTTGCCCGCCTGGGCAAGGCGCTGTCGTAGAGGGTCGTAGCAGGGAGGCGCTAATCCTCCACCGCCCCGTCCGCCAGCTCCCGCACGATGTCGAGGTGCCCGGCATGCCGGGCGTACTCCTGCACCAGGTGGAACAGGATCTGCCCGAGCGTCGGCGCCTCCGCCGCCGTGGCGAAGCGCCCGCCGACCGCCGCCCGCCGGTCCAGATCCGGCTCCGCCGCGACGATCGCGCGCGAGCGCTCGCACTGCGCCTCATACCGCTCCCGCACCGCCGCCACCGGCTCGTCCGCCGGCACCCGCCAGCGGTCGTCGGGCCCTCGGTCGCCCCACGGGTCCGGCACCTGCTCGCCGAGGAAGCCCCAGCACAGCCAGCGGCGTTCGACGTACCCGAGGTGGTTGAGCAGCTCCAGCGGCGTCCAGCCGGACGGGAGCCTGCTGGAGCGCAGCTCGTGCTCCGGCAGGCCGTCGAGCTTGGCGAGCGTGACCTCGCGGAAGAAGTCGAGGTAGCGGGCGAGGAGGGCATGCGGATCCGCGGCGCCCTGCTGCGCGTCGATGGGCATGGGCCTCTCCATCCTGTCTCCCGTCCTCAGGCCAGGGCGGGGGTGTCGAGCGTCAGCGTCCCCGCGTCCGCGTCCAGTACGGCCGGCACGCCGAGCGGGATCGTCAGCGCCGGCGCGCCATGCCCGAACCCGAGCCGCTCCAGCACCGGCACGCCCAGCGGCGCCAGCCGGTCCGTCAGCACGGCGCGCACATTCTCGTACGGGCCGCAGTCGTCCCACGAGCCGCAGGCGACGCCCGCGATGCCGTCGAGCCAGCCGGAGCGGAGGAGTTGGGTGAGGATGCGGTCCAGGCGGTAGTCCTCCTCCTCGACGTCCTCGATGAGCAGGATGCCGCCGGCCGCCCCCGGTCGGGACAGCGGTGAGCCCAGCCCGGCGGCGAGCATGCTGACGCAGCCGCCGATGGTGACGCCGCGGGCCCGGCCGGAGACGAGCGCCCCGGCGTCCGGGGCGGTCAGCGTCGTGACGGACCCGGGGTCGAAGAGCGTGCGGCGGAGGTGCTCCCGGGTGGGCTCGTCCTTCAGGAACACCGTCCACGCGGGCATCGGCCCATGCAGCGTGACGATGCCGAGCTCGACGGCGATGGCCTCGTGCAGCGGCGTGCTGTCGCTGAAGCCGACGTACACCTTCGGCCCCGCCGCCCGCAGCGCCTCCCAGTCGATGAGGTCGAGCATGCGCTGCGAGCCGTAGCCGCCGCGCCCGGCGAAGACGGCCCGTACCGTCGGGTCGCACCAGGCGCGCTCGAAGTCCCGGGCCCGGGCGGCGTCGTCGGCCGCCAGATAGCCGAGCCGAGGATGGCCCGCGTACACCTGCTCGCCGACCACCGGCTCCAGCCCCCAGCCGCGCAGGATGTCGAGCCCGGCATCGAGCCGCTCCGGCGGAAAGGGCCCGCTCGGCGCGACGATCGCGACCCGGTCCCCGGGGCGAAGGCGCGGCGGACGCGCCAGCGGTTTCGTCACGGCTTCAGCTCCAGCCGCGGCACCCCCGGCTCCGCGGCCTCGAAGCCGAAGGTCTGCGCATACAGCGACGTCTCCGCCTCGATCGACCTGATCATCGTGTCCGCGCGCCGGAAGCCGTGCCCCTCGCCCTCGAAGGTGAGATACGCGTGCGGCACCCCGCGCCCCGAGATCTGCTCCAGGAACCGCTCGCACTGCACCGGCGGGCAGATCACGTCATCAAGCCCCTGCAACAGCACGAACGGCGCCCGCACCCGATCGGCATGATGCTGCGGCGACCGCTCCCGATACCGCTCCGGGACCTCGGCGAGCGGCCCGACCAGCGACTCCAGATACTGCGACTCGAAGTCGTGGGTCTCCCCCGTCGCCCAGGAGGCCAGGTCGAGGATCGGATAGATGATCGTGGCGCAGGCGTACACCCCCTCCGCGAGCGGCGAGGTGAGCGACGCGGCCGACGTCCAGCCGCCCGCGCTGCCGCCGCGGATCGCGATCCGGTCCGGGTCCGCGGTGCCCTCCGCGGCCAGCTCTCTGGCGACGGCCGCGCAGTCCTCGACGTCGACCACGCCCCACTGCTCGCGCAGCCGATTGCGGTACGCGCGGCCGTACCCGGTCGACCCGCCGTAATTGACCTCCACGACGCCGATGCCGCGCGAGGTGAAGTACGCAAGCTCCAGGTCGAGCACCAGCGGCACATGGCCGGTCGGCCCGCCGTGCACCCAGATCACATACGGCGGCAGCTCCCCGTCCGGCCCGCCGAAGTCCGGGTTACGCGGCGGATAGACGTGGGCGTGCACCTCGCGGCCGTCGGGTCCGGTGAAGGTGCGGTGCCGCGGCTGCGGGTAGTACGCCGGGTCGACGGCATCCGCATGCGCGCTGCCGACCACCCGGGTCCGGCCGGTGGCCGTGTCCAGCTCGACGATCTCGTATCCGGTGTACGGGCCCGCGGCGACGCCGGTGACCCGGTCGCCGACGACGGCCAGCGCCGATGCCCACTCGGTCCATCCGCCGGGCACGTCGGCGAGCTCGCCGGTGGCCGGGTCGAGTATCCCGAGGGCGGTGTCCCCGGCGCCGTGCACGGTGGCGATCAGACCGTGCGGCAGCATGGCGAACCACCGCAGCCCGACCTTCCACAGCCCCGACGCGAACTCCTCCTCCCGCGGGCACAGATTGACCGCCGCCCCCGTCTCCGGGTCGATGCGGTGCAGATTCCACCAGCCCGTACGGTCCGTGGCGGCGACGAGCGATCCGTCCGGCGCCCACTCCACCTGCGCGATGGACTCCTCGGGCCCGCCCGCGACGGTCCTGGCGCCGGTCAGCGCGCTCGCCGCCGATACGTCCGCGACCCGCAGCTCCGTGCCGTCCCAGGGCATGCTCGGGTGGTCCCAGGCGATCCAGGCGGCCCGGCTGCCGTCCGGGGAGAGCCGCGGCCCGGTGACGAAGCGGTCCCGGTCGTCGGTGAGCTCGCGGACCGCGCCGCGGTCGTCCGCGGCGGAGCCGTCCAGCGGCACGGCGGCGAGCACCCGCCGCAGGTCGCTGGGCCCCTCCCCGGTGAACTCCTCCAGCACGCACCACACTTCGCCGCGCTCCGGCAGGATGACGGCGTCGCACCAGCGCCGCCCGCCACCCGTCTGCGATACGGGCGTCAGCGGGCGCGGCGCCCCGCCGCCGTCCGGCTCGTACGCGTACAGCCGCTGGTCGTCGAAGTGCGTGAAGACCAGCAGCGGCCCACCCTCCGGCCGCGCTACGCCCGCCCAGGGCCGGCCGCCGTACTCATGCACACGATTGCGGACATTCCACGGCGCCGGCAGCACCGACTCCTCCGCGCCGTCCGGGCGCAGCCGCACCAGCGCGCGGCGGCCGCCCTCAGCCGGGCGGGGGGCGGTCCACCAGATCTCCTGGCCGACCGCGTCGAGATATTCGGGGCGGCCGTCATGGGAGGCGGCGAGCTCGGCGGTGATGGGCGAGGCCCAGGAGCCGTACGGAGCGATCTGCAGCTGTGTCACGTGGTCTTTCACTTTCTATGCCGCACGGAGGAACCGGTCGAGAACCCGGACGCCGAAGTGGAGGGCGTCGACCGGCACCCGCTCATCCACCCCATGGAACAGCGCCTGATAGTCGAACCCTTCGGGCAGCTTCAGCGGCGAGAACCCATACCCGACAATCCCGAGCCGCGAGAACTGCTTGGCGTCCGTGCCTCCCGACATGCAATACGGCACCACATGCGCATCCGGGTCGAAGTGCTCCAGCGCGGCGCGCATCGCCGCGAAGGTCGGCGCGTCGACGGGCGCGGTCAGCGGCACCTCGCGGTGCTGGAACTCCCAGTCCACATCCGGCCCGGTGAGCTCGTCCAGCGTCCGCGTGAACTCCTCCTCGCCGCCCGGCACCATCCGCCCGTCCACCTGGGCCCTGGCCTCGCCGGGGATGACATTCACCTTGTAGCCGGCGTCGAGCATCGTCGGGTTCGAGCTGTTGCGGACCGTGGGCTCCACCAGCGCGGCGGCCTTGCCGAGCTTCGCCAGCAGCGCGTCCACGTCGAAGTCGGGGGCGTCGAAGTCGGGCTCCCCCGCCCCGTACAGCAGCGCGAGCTCGCGCAGCGCCGCCCGCACCGTGGGGGTGAGCCGGACCGGCCACTGGTGGTCGCCGATGCGGGCGACGGCGGCGGCGAGCCGGCTGACGGCATTGGCGCGATTGACCTTGGAGCCGTGGCCCGCCTTGCCGCGCGCCGTCAGCCGCAGCCAGGCCGTGCCCCGCTCCCCCGCCGCCACCGGGTACAGCCGCATGCCGGGCTCGGCGTGATACGTGAACGCCCCGGACTCGCTGATGCCTTCGGTGCAGCCCTCGAAGAGCCCCGGGTGATGGTCGGCGAGGAAGCCGGAGCCGTACTCCGCGCTGGCCTCCTCGTCGGCGGTGAAGGCGAGCACAATGTCGCGCCGCGGCCGGATGCCGGCCCGGGCCCAGGCCCGTACGGTCGCGAGGATCATCGCGTCCATGTTCTTCATATCGATGGCGCCGCGCCCCCACACCACGCCATCGCGGATCTCGCCGGAGAACGGGTGCACGCTCCAGTCCTCGGCCGCGGCCGGCACCACGTCCAAGTGGCCGTGCACCAGCAGCGCGTCCGCGCCCCGCTCGGTGCCCTCGATGCGGGCCACCACGTTCGTACGGTCCGGGGCCTTCTCCAGCAGCGTCGGCTCGATGCCGGCGTCGGCGAGCTGCGCGGCCACATACTCGGCGGCCTGCCGCTCGACGCCGTCGCCGCCGCCGTGGTTGGTCGTGTCGATACGGATCAGGTCCGAGGTGAAGCGCACCACCTCGTCCAGCGCTTGGGCGTCCACCGTCACGGCCTCGCCCGCGGTCACCTCAGCCATACGTCTCCTCCACCGCGGCCGCGACGAGGGTGGTGACCGCCTTGAAGCAGCGGATCCCCTCGTACATGGTCTCCGTCGTGTACGCCACCTTGCGCTCGCCGGACGGCTTCACACCGGGCACTACGGTGGCCGCGCCGCACAGATGCTCGGCGTCGAACTCCACCTCCACCGTGAACGGCCCGCCGCGCACCGGCTCCCGCCGGACCGCGAGCACCGCGGCTTCCATGGCGGCCACGCGGATGTCCTTGGCCGTGCGCTGCGGGGTGCGGCAGACGGCCGCATAGCGCGACACATAGTCCTTCACGGCGACGCCCTTGGCCTCCGGGGCATAGCCGCGCGCGTCCTCGATGGTCTTGTCATCACCGGTGACCAGCACCACCGGCACCCCGAACTCGGCCACCACATGGGCATTGAGCAGCCCCTCGCTGGCCCGCTGCCCGTTCAGCCATACGCCGGTGATCTGATTCGCCAGATACGTATGCGCGAGCACCCCCTCGGTGCCCGCCCCCGTGTGATAGCCGACGAAGGCGATGCCGTCGACATCGCCCCGCTGCACCCCCTCGACCATCGACAGCGCCTTGTGCTTCCCCGTCAGCATCTGGGCGCGATCGTCGAGCTGCTCCAGCAGCAGATTGCGCATCGTCCAATGCGCCTCATTCACCAGCACCTCATCGGCACCGCCGTCCTTGAACCCGGCGATGGCCGCATTGACATCGGACGTGAACACCGGCCGGAACCGCTCCCACTGCGGCCCGCCGGGCAACACGTCCGCGGGGTAGGTGACGCCCGTGGCGCCCTCCATGTCCGCGCTGATGAGGATCTTCATGCCGAGCAATCTACGCGGTCCGCAGACCCGGCAAAACCCCTGTGGATAACTGCACAGGTCTAGACCTCTAACGGGTGGTCATGCCACGCCCATTCGGCCCGCGACCAGCCACTTCGACGGCAGCTCAAGCCGCAAGCCGTCCGGCTGGAACTCGGTCGTGGCGAGCGGCATGTCGCCCTCCGCCAGCACCGCGAGGCCCGCGTCGGCGAACAGCCGCGGCAGCGCCGCGTCCGTCAGCCGCCCCGGCGCGATTCCGTGTTCGATCACCGGCCGCAGCTTCTCCGGCATGGCCCCGCCGCCTGCCGCCGCGAAGGACTGCATCTTCGCCAGCGCCGTCTCCGCCAGCTCCACCGCGAAGACCCGGCCGCGCCCGCCCAGCAGCTCCGCGATCCCGCCGACCAGCTCCGGCTGCTCGCTCTCGTCACACTGGTGCAGCACCCCGCGCATGTACACGTTCGCGTCGCCCAGCTCGTCGTGCAGCCGCCCCATCGCCGCCCGGTCCGCCGCGTCCCCCTGCTCGTACACCCCGCCCGGGTCCGCGCGCCGCGCGCGCTCCACGGCCGCCGCGGAGAGGTCGATGCCGCGGACCTGGCCGTAGCGGGCGGCGAGGAAGCGGGTCTGGGTGCCGTTGCCGCAGCCGAGGTCGACCAGCGGCAGGCCGGCGTCGAAGTGGTCGTCGAACAGCGGCAGATGGAGCGCGGCGACCGTCTCGGGAGCGGCGTCCCAGAAGACCTCACTCGGCCCCTCGGGGGCGTCCTCCCAATACCCTTCCCATGCCTTGAGGCTGGACATATTCATGGGGCACCTCCCGATGGCCTGACCAAGCCATTGCTATCGCCAAGGCAGGGTCTCGGCAAGGGCGCGACGCAAACCTGCGTACGCCCCTCACCAAACGCTCACCGAGACCGAGCCGCGCACACGCTCACCGCCGCCGCGGCACCGCCTGCTCGAACCACACCGACTTCCCGGCCGCCAGCCGGCTCGCGCCCCACTCCCGCGCCAGCCTGCTCACGATCCGCATGCCGCGCCCGAACTCGTCCTCCACCCCGGCATCCAGCAGCACCGGCATCGCCGGCTCGTCGTCCGTCACCTCGCACAGCAGCGCGTCATCGGCCCGCACCAGCCGCAGCCCGAGCTGCGAGCTGGCGCCCGCATGCCGTACGGCATTGGTGACGACCTCGCTGACCAGCAGCTCGGCCGTGTCGGACATCCGGTCGAGGCCCCAGTCGGTGAGCTTGCCGCGCACCAGCCGCCGGGCCAGCAGCACCTCTTCGGCCCGCGGCCCGATCACCCAGTCGGCGACGTCGTCTTCCGGTACGCCGTTCAGCCGCGCCATCAGCAGCGCGACATCGTCCTTGCGCCCGCCGGTGGTGTTGAGGGCGCGAATGATGTCGTCGCAGGCCGCGTCCATCGAGGCCGCCGGGTGCGCCGCCGACTCGCACAGCGCCGCCAGACCGACCCCGATGTCCTCGCCGCGCACCTCCACCAGGCCGTCCGTGCACAGCACGAGCCGGTCGCCGGGGCTGACGTCCACGGTCACCGTCTCGAAGGGCACCCCGCCGACCCCTATCGGCGCCCCGGTCGGCACCTCCAGCAGCTCGCTGCGGCCGTCCTCGGCCCGCACCAGCACCGGCGGAATGTGCCCGGCATTGGCGATCAGCAGCTGCGAGGCGACCGGGTCGTAGACCGCGTACAGGCAGGTGGCGAGGTAGTTCTCGCCGAGCCGCTGCGCCAGGTCGTCGAGGTTGCGCATCAGCTGCGCGGGCGGCAGGTCGAGCGCCGCCATCGTCTGTACGGCCGTACGCAGCTGGCCCATCATCGCCGCGGAGTTGAGGCCGTGGCCCATCACATCGCCGACCACCAGGGCCGTACGCGACCCGGGCAGCTTGATCGTGTCGAACCAGTCGCCGCCGACCCGGCCGAGCCGGGTGCCGGGCAGATAGCGGGTCGCCGTGTCGCAGCCGATCATGCGCGGCTCGACCTGCGGCAGCATGCTGTCCTGGAGCGTCTCGGCGACATTCTCCTGGTGGGTGTACATCCTGGCGTTGTCGAGCACGAGCCCGGCGCGCGCCGCCAGCTCCGCGCCGGTGACGCGGTCCATGTCGTCGTACGCGGGCCGCTCGCCATGCCGCAGCAGGATCATGAAGCCGAGCACCACCTGGCGCGCCTTCAGCGGCACCACCAGCATCGAACGCCCGTTGATCAGCGGGCTGATGTCCCGCTTCTCGAACTGCGCCGCGATCGCATTGCCCATCTGCTCGGTGATCCGGGGCACCAGCACCGGCTCCCCGCTGGTCATGCACTGGAAGAACGGCGTGTGCACCGGGAACGGCATCGACTCGCCGACCGGCACCACGTCGTCCCACCGCCCCGGCTCGTCGTCATGCACGACGGCCACGCGATGCCACATGGTGGTGGCGTCCGGCGCGCCGTCGGGGAAGCCCTCACCCGCGACGACCTGTTCCCGCAGATACGTGCCCGCGACATCGGTGAAGCGCGGCACGACTGCCTCGCTGACCTCCTGGATCGTCTTCGCCAGGTCGAGCGAGGTGCCGATGCGGCCACTGACCTCGTTCAGGAACTCGAGACGCTCGCGCACCGCCACATACTCGAGGTCGGGCTCGTCCGCCGGCGCGGCCGCCACCTCGTGCTCCGGCGCGCCCGCCGGCGGCCGGACGACGACCTGGCGCCGCCGCTCCTTGCGCTCCTCGCGCAGCGACACGCCCCAGTCGGGCGTCACCGGCACCCGCTCCTGCTGGCTGACCTCCAGCACGGGATAGCCGAGCTCCAGGACCTGTGCGGCTATCCGGCCGCTCTCCGCGGGGCTCATCGACGGCAGGATCTCCGGCAGCCGCTTGGCCAGCTCGGCCGAGTCCTCGAACTCCGTATGCAGCGCGAAGCCGGGCCCGATCCGCTCATAGCCGTCATCGCCGTCGACACTGCCCGCGGTCACGGACGCCGCGTCCGCCGCCAGCACGAGCAGCCGCCCGCTGCCGGGACCCACCAGCGGATACGCCCACCAGATCACGTCCCGCGAGCCGCTGCCCGGCTGTGCCGTACGGGCCCGGCCCGCGGTCGGATACGCGGTGGCGGTGGCGGGCGTGAGCCCTAACTCGGGGCCGTACGCGTCATATTCGCTATAGGCGGCCTGCGCGCTATAGGGCGCCTCATGACCGGAGTCGAGCTGCCGGGCCTCCAGCGCGCCGGTGACCGGCATCAGGTCGACCGCAGGGGCGCCGACCGCTTCCTCCCGGTCGTGCCCGAAGAGTCTGCGCGCACCGCTCGACCAATGGGTGACCAGGCCGCGGGCATCCACGACCACCACTCCCAGGGGGATCCTGCCGGGCACTGAGGCCCGGCCGTCCCCGCTCCCGCCTCCATGGACCATGGGGAAGGCTCCCTGCGTCTGCGGCTGTCGTCGTCAACCACGGTACGCCCACGTACGCTCACCCGCTGCTCAACGGCTAATCCTCATGGCCGAGTTGGAGGTCCCGTTCGGTCCGCCCGCCCCCCGTCACATTGAGCACCGTGGCCACGGGCGGATATCCGGCGGCGATCACCGTGTACTCGCCCGCCGAGAGATCGATGAACCGGAACCGGCCGTCGGGCCCGGTGGTGCCGGTGTCGACGACGTTCCCGGCCGCGTCGAGCAGCGTCACCCGGGCGTCCTCCACCGGCCGCCCGCCGTAGGCCCGTACGGTCCCGCGCAGCACCGCGCCGCCCGCCAGCTCGACGTCCTGCCGGGTCTCCCGCGCGGCCTGCACCGACACCGGCATCGCGGCCGGCCGGAAGGCGGGCGCGCTGGCGGCGAGGGTGTACTCCCCGGCGACCAGCTCCCCGATCGCGTACTCGCCGTCCCGCTCGCTGCGGGTGGTGGCGACCACCTCGCCGCGCACGTCGGTGAGGGTGACCGCGGCATCCCGCAGCGGCGTGCCGTCCGCCGTGGTGACCCGCCCCGCGAGCCGCCCGGCGCCGCCGAGCACCACGTCGAGCTCGACCGGCCGGTCCCCCACGGTGACGCTGACCGCCTGCGGCTGGTGCCCGCCGGCGGCGGCGATCAGGACGTACGACCCGGAGCCCGGGGTGGACAGGGCGTACCGCCCGTCGCCCCGGCTGGCGTCCCTGCCGACCTGCCGCCCGGCGCTGTCGATGAGGGTGAGCGCGGCCCGCGGCACGGTGCTGCCGTCGCCGTGCTGCACGGTGCCGCAGACGGGCACGCCGCGGACCGCGGGCACGGGCGCGACCGCCGCCTCGGCGCGGGGCGCGTCCTGGTCGTACGGCAGATCGTCGGCGCGTGCGCCGGGGATGGCGCCGTTGGGGTGGCCCCCTGGGTAGGCGGTGTCGGGCTCGGCGAGGGCGTCGGGGCCGGGAACGTTCTGGGACACCAGGGGTTTCTCCTTCAGCAGGAAGGCGAGCAGGAGCCCGAGGACGAGCACCGGCACGAGGTAGAGGAAGATCCGCGGCATGGCCTCGGCATACGCGCGGATGTAGCCGTCGCGCAGCGGTGCGTCGAGCGCATAGACCGTCTGCGGGGTGATCGAGTCGGGTTCCGGGAGCTTGTCCGTGGGGACGCCCGCGGGGATTTCGCCGACGAGCTTGTCGGCGAGCCGGTCGAAGAAGAGGGTGCCGAAGACGGCGGCGCCGACGGAGCCGCCGATCTGCCGGAAGTAGTTGTGGGCGCTGGTGGCGGCGCCCAGGTCGTGCGGCGGCACCGCGTTCTGCACGGCGAGGATGAGCACCGGCAGCACCAGACCGATGCCGATGCCGAGGATGGCCATCCAGACGCTGTACGTGAACCGGGCGGTGTCGATCTCCAGCCGCGACAGCAGCCACATGCCGACCGCCGACAGCGCGCAGCCGGCGATGGGATAGACCCGGTACCGCCCGGTGCGGGTGATCAACTGCCCCGAGACGATGGACGCGACGACCACGCCGCCCATCATCGGCAGCATCAGCAGCCCCGACTCCATGGCGGTGGCGCCGTCGACCATCTGCAGGAAGGTCGGCAGATAGCTGGCGGCCCCGAAGAGCGCGACGCCGATCACCGCGCCGACGAGGCTGGTGACATTGAAGATCGAGTCCTTGAAGAGCCGCAGCGGGATGATCGCTTCCGGCGCGAACTTTTCCACCACCAGGAAGAGCACGGACGCGAGCAACGCCCCGGCGCCGAGCCCGATGATGACGTCGTCGCCCCACGCGTACTCCACCCCGCCCCACGTGGTGAGCAGCACCAGGCAGGTGGAGGCGCCGGCGAGCAGCAGTGCGCCAAGGATGTCGAGGCGCGGCTTGACGTCGGGCTTCGGCAGCTTCAGTACGGCCTGGACGACCAGGAAGGTGAGGATGCCGAAGGGGACGTTGAAATAGAAGCACCATCGCCACGACGTGTGGTCGGTGAAGAAGCCGCCGAGCAGCGGCCCGGCGACCGACGCGACGCCGAAGGCGGCGCCGATCAGGCCCATGTAGCGGCCGCGTTCGCGCGGCGGGACGATGTCCGCCATGATCGCCTGCACGCCGATCATGAGCCCGCCGCCGCCGATGCCCTGCAGCGCCCGGAAGATGATCAGCTGGTCCATCGTCCGCGACCAGCCGGCCAGCGCGGAGCCGACGACAAAGACGATGATGGCGACCTGGAAGACGACCTTGCGGCCGAAGAGATCGCCGAGCTTTCCGTAGAGCGGCAGCCCGATGGTGGCGGCCAGCAGATACGAGGTGATCGCCCAGGACATCCGGTCCAGGCCGTGCAGCTCGCCGACGATCTTCGGCAGCGCGGTCGCCGTGATCATCTGTTCCAGCGCGGCGAGCACCAGGGCGAGCATCAGGCCGACGAAGACGAGGCGGACCTGGCGCGGGTTGAGCGTTTCGCCTGCGGCGGCGGGCGGGGCGGTCTCGCTGGGGGCGGTGACGGCGTCCGACTCGTCCTTCGCCACTAAGGTCGTCCCGCCCACATCAGCTCCCCATCGTCCGCCTGCGCCTGCACGTTTCTCTCATTCGGGGAGAAGGGCGAGCAAGCTCGGCGAATCGGCGGCTAAAGGGGACGGGAGCGGACCTCAGCAGCCCGCTCCCCGCGCTCATCTGCGCCTTTCATGTCGCGCGCAGCTATACACCGTCTAACGGTGCAACCAGGAAAACCACCCGATTCGGTGAGCGCGCGACAAGGCTGTACGGACTACTTCTCGACCTCCGCAGCGAGCTTCGCGAGCACCGCGCCGTAGATCCGGCCGAGCCCCTTGGGCGCGAAGGTCTTCTCGAAGAAGCCGCCGATGCCGCCCGCGCCCTTCCAGGTGGTGTCCGCGACGACCCGGGACTTGCCCTCCCCGGCCGGGGTGACGGTCCAGGTGGTCACCATCGTGGAGTTGCGGTCGGTCTCGACCAGTTGCCCGGCCGTCGGCTCGGTGACGTCGAGCAGGCAGTCGCGGACCCGCTTGCTGGTGGCCTGCAGCTTCCAGTGCACGACCGTGCCCGCGCCGCTGCCGCCCTCGCGCACCTCGTATTCGCTGAAGTGCTCGGGCAGCAGCTTCTGCCGCGTGGCGCTGTAGTCGGCGAGCGCGGCGAACACCGCCTCGGGCGCGGCGCCGATGACCCGCTCGGTGGTCGCCTCTACCTGTGCCATGTCTCCTGCTTCCTGCCTGTGTCGATTACGCGACGGTCTCCGCGCCCCAGCCAACCACCATCGTGGCGGCGCCCCAAATCCGGGCGGTACGGGCCGGAGGCAGGGCCGCGCCAGGGACTTTGGCCCCGGACCGGCGGGACCAATGGCGGCAGGGTCCGCCCGCAACCGTCACTAAGGTGACGAGCAGGGCTTTTGCGAAGAATCGGAGTCGTCGTCATGAGCAAGTCGAAGTCGGTACGGACGCGCGGGCGGACCAACCTGTGGCGGACCTTCCTCATCGCCACCGTCCTCGTCGCCGTCATCGCGGGCGCGGCCGGCGTCGGCGCCTTCTCCGCCACCCGCTCGGAGGCCGACGACCGCCCCGCCACCAGGACGTACGCGCAGCCGCAGCACGTCGACGGCACCACGGTCACGTACGGAAAGCCCACCGCCAAGCACACCCTGTCCGTCTATCTCGACCCGCGCTGCCCGTACTGCGCCGACGTCGAGAACGCCCTCGGCAAGACGATGACGCGGCAGGCCGACGCGGGCCGCTACAAGATCGAGTACCACTTCGCCACCTTCCTCGACGGCGCCCTCGGCGGGAAGGGCTCCAAGCGCGCGGTGAACGCCCTCGGGGCGGCGGCGAACGAGAGCCCGGCGAAGTTCGCGGCGTACCTCGGCGTGCTGTACGCGAACCACCCGGCCGAGGAGTCCGACGACAAGTTCGGCTCCACCGCCACCCTGCTGGAGCTCGCCGACGAGGTAGCCGGGCTGCGTACCCCCGCCTTCAACAAGGCGGTCAAGGAGCTCACCTACCTGCCGTGGGTCGAGAAGGTCTCGGCCGCCTTCTACGGCAGCGGCGAGACCGGCACGCCGGTGGTGAAGCTCGATGGAAAGCCGGTCGACGTACTCTCCGGAACGGGCGACGCTATGTCGCCGGACGCGTTCACCAAGCTGGTGGGGAGCCGCCTCAAGGACACTCCCCGCCCGTAAGCGAGAGGGGGTCGCCGTGACCGCTACGGCGCACTCGGCCACGCTGGCCATCGACGAGGAGCTGCGCGCCCGCCGGGCCGCGGGCGAGAAGGTGCTCCACCTGGGCTTCGGCGAGGCCGGGCTGCCGGTGCCGGAGAAGGTGGCGGCGGTGCTTGCGGGGGCGGCCGACCGTAATGGCTACGGCCCGGTGGCCGGGTCCGCCGAGGCGCGGGCGGCAGCGGCGGGCTTCTTCACGCGCCGGGGGCTTGCCACCGAGCCGGAGCAGATCCTCTTCGCGCCCGGGAGCAAGGCGCTGCTGTATGCGCTGATCCTGGCGCTGCCCGGGGATGTGGTGCTGCCGCGGCCGTCGTGGGTGAGCTATGCGGCGCAGGCGGCGCTGGCCGGGAAGCGCACGATCGGCGTCCCGGTGCCGGCGGAGGCGGGCGGCGTGCCGGATCCTGAGCTGCTGGAGCGGGCGCTCCAAGCCGCGCCCGACGCGGGGGTGCTGGTGCTGACGGTGCCGGACAATCCGACCGGGACGGTGGCGGGCGCGGAGCAGGTGCGGGCGGCGTGCGAGGTGGCCGAGCGGCACGGGCTCGCGGTCATCGCGGACGAGATCTACGCGGAGCTGGTGCACTCCGGCGCCGCGGCGCCGAGCCCGGCGGCGTACCTCCCCTCCCGAACGGTGGTGACCACCGGCCTGAGCAAGTCCATGGCCCTGGGCGGCTGGCGGATCGGCTGCGCGCGGATCCCCGAGGGCGCGTGGGGCGAGCGGCTGCGTACGCAACTGACCGGCGTCGCCAGCGAGATCTGGTCGAGCCTGGCGGCTCCGATGCAGGCGGTGGCGGCCCATGTGATGGCGGAGCCGGCGGAGGTACGGGAGCACATTGCCGCCGCCCGGCGGCTGCACGGTGCGGTGGTACGGGCGGCGCACGCGGAGTTCGTGGGGGCGGGCGTGGAGTGCCGTGCGCCGGCGGCCGGGTTCTATCTGTATCCGGACTTCGAGCCGCTGCGGCCCGCGCTCGCCGCTCAGGGCGTCGACTCGGGTGCGGCGCTGGCGGCGCGGCTGCTGGAGCGGCACGGGGTCGGGGTGCTGCCGGGCGCGGCGTTCGGCGACGCGCCGGAGGCGCTGCGGGTGCGGGTGGCGACCAGCCTGCTGTACGGAGACACGGACGAGCAGCGCTGGGAGGCGCTGCGCGCCGACGACCCCGCCGGACTGCCCTGGATCGCGGCGTCCTTGAGCCACCTGCGGTCGGCGCTGGCGGCGCTCAGAGGTTGAAGACGCGGACGTGCGGGGCGAATTCCCGTATCGCCGTACGCACGATGAGCTCGCAGGCGCCGTCGTTGGTGCCCAGGTCGGCGGCGGTGCGATAGACCGGCGCGTCGGTCAGGGCCTTGAGCTCAGCGGGGCGGGGCGGCCAGGGCACGAGGATGTTCGCCGTGCCGCCGTCCTTCGTCGCCACCGCCAGCTGGACCGGGACCTTCCCCTTGTCCCCGGCCGGCCTGCGGACGGACTTGACGTCGCGCCAAGGGTAGAACGCCGCGTTGCTCGTCTTCATGCCGCTCAGCGTCGAGCGCCGCCGCTCGACGCTGATGCCCCGGTCGTCGAAGGTGGCGGCGGGCCGGCCGCCGAGATCGGGCGCCAGCACGAAGCCGTACAACAACGCGCCCAGGAACAGCACCATGAAGCCCCCGGCCAGCTGGCCCTCCGACATATAGCCCGCCGACACACTCAGGGCCAGCACGAGCACGAGCAGCCGCGCGAAGCGCCAGCCGCCGCTGCCGGGGCGCGGCGCGAAGACCACCGGCGGCGCCGCCACCCGCGTCGCCGGCTCGGTGTCCCGGGCCGGGTCCACGCCCTCGGCTTCGGCCTCGGTCGGCAGCCGCACCGGCGTGACGTCCTCTTCCGCCGCCGGCGGCATCCGGACGAGCCGGGAGTCGGCGATAGGCCCCTCCGGTACGGTCGGCACGGCCCTGGGCGGCAGGTCGCGGACGGTCGGTGTCCTGCCGGTCAGCTCCGACAGGATCGCTCCCGGCGTCGGCCGGTCCTCCGGCTTCTTCGCCAGGCACGCCGACACGAGCGGCCGCAGCCCCGCCGGCGCGGCGCTCACGTCCGCCTCCTCGTGCACCGCCCGGTACATCAGCGCCATGGCGTCGCCATCGCCGAATGGCACGCCGCCCGCCGCGTGTACGAGCACCGCGCCGAGCGCGAAGACGTCGCTCGCCGGGCCGATCCCGCCGCGGTCGGTGATCTGCTCAGGGGCGAGGAAGCCGGGCGTGCCCACCACCACGGTCGTCGTGGTCATCCGGGTCTCGTCCAGGGCGCGGGCGATGCCGAAGTCGACGACGCGGGGGCCGTCGTCGGCCATGATGATGTTCGCCGGCTTCAGGTCGCGGTGGACCAGGCCGCAGGCGTGGATGGCGCGGAGCGCCTCGGCCAGGGCAGCGCCGAGGCCGCGCAGGCCGGCCTCGGCGAAGCTGCCGTCGCGGTGCAGCAGTTGCCCCAGTGAAGGACCCGGGATGAACGCCGTGACCATCCACGGCAGTTCCGCGTCCGGATCCGCGTCCACCACCGGCGCCGTATGAAAGCCGCCGACCTTCCGCGCGGCCGCGATCTCGCTGCGGAAGCGGTCCCGGAAGCGCGGGTCGGCGCCGAGCTCGCGCTTGGCGACCTTGACCGCCACCTGGCGGCCGCCGGGCGAGCGCCCTTTGTAGACCTTGCCCATGCCGCCCTCGCCGAGGACGCCGCTGAGCTCGTACTCGCCGATCCAGCGCGGGTCATCAGGCCCAAGTGCGCGCATCCACCGTCCCCCTGCTCACCGGCTGCTCACCAGCCGCCACCCGGTCGGCGATCAGGGTAGCGCGGGGGGTCGGCGCGGGTTCACTCGTTCGTGGACTCGACGCGAAGGGAACGCTTGTTCTATTCTCGGGCGCAGCAAGAACCAGACCCACCGGAGGTGCATGCGGATGCGCTGGCAGAACCTGAGCCAGGACGAAGCCGATGGCGGCACGGCGGCCGCGCCCGCCCTCTTTGGTACGGACGTGGTGACCCGCACCTTCGACACCCCTGAGTTCAAAGGCATCACCTTCCACGAGGTCCGCGCCCGCTCGATCGTCAATCGCGTGCCGGGCGCCTCCCAGATGCCCTTCGACTGGACGGTGAACCCGTATCGCGGCTGCTCACACGCCTGCGTGTACTGCTTCGCCCGCAAGACCCACAGCTATCTCGACCTCGATACGGGCCAGGGCTTCGACTCGCAGATCGTCGTGAAGGTCAACGCCCCGGACCTCCTCCGCCGCGAGCTCCGCTCGCCGCGCTGGCACGGCGATCACATCGCGATGGGCACGAATGTCGACTGCTACCAGCGGGCGGAGGGCCGTTACGCACTGATGCCCGGCATCCTGGCCGCCCTCCGCGACTACGCGAACCCGTACTCGATCCTCACCAAGGGCACCCTCATCCTCCGCGACCTCCCCCTCCTCCGGCAGTCCGCGGAGGTCACGGAGGTCGGCGTCGCCGTCTCCGTCGGCTTCCTCGACCAGGGGCTGTGGCGCACGGTCGAGCCGGGGACGCCCGCCCCGCAGCGGCGGCTTGATGTCGTCAGGACGCTCACCGACGCGGGGATCCAGTGCGGGGTGCTGATGGCCCCCGTCATCCCCTTCCTGAGCGACAGCCCCGAGCAGCTCGAAGCCACCGTGCAGGCGATCGCCGCGGCGGGGGCCACGTCCGTAACGCCGCTGGTGCTGCATCTGCGGCCGGGGGCGCGGGAGTGGTTCATGAGCTGGCTCGGCGCGCATCATCCGCATCTGGTGCGGCGGTACGAGCGGATGTACGCGTACGGGTCCTACGCGCCCAAGTGGTATCAGCGCCGGATCACCCGGCAGGTGCACGAGTTCGCGGAGGCGGCCGGCATAGGACCCTCCGGGCGGGGCGTCGCGCGGCGCATCCCGGAGCCGGAGCGGCCCGCGGAGGATGCGCCGGGCGCGACCCAACTCACCCTGCTGTGATCAGCTGCCGCTGCCGTAAGGCCGGGTGATGATCTCCAGGTTGTGGCCGCAGGGGTCGGGGAAATAGACGCCGCGACCGCCGTCGTTGTGGTTGATCTCGCCGGACCGCGTGTGGCCCGGGTCCGCCCAGTACTCGATCTTCGCCTCCTGGATGCGCCCGAAGATCTCGTCGAACTCGGCCTCCGTGACGATGAAGCAGTAGTGCTGCTCATTGATGGGGTGATACGGGTCGGCGTCCATGAAGTCCAGCGTCACGCCATTGGCGGTCGCGACCGGCAGGAAGGGCCCGAACTGCGGCCCGACCTCGAGTCCCAGGATCCCGGCGAGAAACTCCGCCGACTCCTTCTTGTCCCGCGCGGCGATGATGGTGTGATTCAAATCAACGGCCATGACCGGACATTAGCCGCGCCGCCCGCACCCGTCACCACCCTGGCCGCCCCCGCCGTTACGCGCTGGAGCTCGACGGGGGCGCCTGGCGCCAGATTCTGGCGAGGGCGTCCGCGGCCGTATCGCGGAGCTCGGGGAAGACGCGCGCCGAGGTGAGCACCGGGATCGCGCGCTCGTCCGCCGCGAGGCCGAGGCCGGCGATGCAGGCATTGGCCACCGGCCAGTGGTGGTCGGGCCCGCGCACCAGCCGCTCCAGCGTGCTGATCAGCGCCGGCACCGACTCCGGCGCCCGCAGCCGGCCGAGCAGCAGGACGGCGTGCCGCGCGTAGGAGGTGCGCAGCGGGTTGGTGGCCAGGGCGGCGGCGGCGCGCGCGGTGCGCGGGTCGCCGAGCTTGGCGAGCGCCTCGGCGGCGGTCGCGCCGCGGGCCGGATCGCGGTAGTTGAGGAGCAGCACGAGCGTCTCGAAGGCGCGCCGGTCGCCGGCCGCGCCCAGCGCGTACGCCGCCACCTCGCGCGCCCACAGCGGCTGCGCGGGCGCGTCCAGATAGCCGGCGAGGGTGTCGCGCGCGGAGGAGTTGACGGCCGCGGCCCGCGCCAGGGAGACGACACGTTCGAAGGCGGCCCATGCGGCATGTCCGTGCAATTCCGCCTGCACCCGACGTGTCAGCGCCGTGAACTCGTCGTCCATACCGCCCCCTTTTAGGTATTACGCACCTCAGGGTAGGGAAAATCAGGGCAGCTGAGAGCCCATGACCGGCCATTTCTTCACCCCAAAGGGTGCCCGGCAGCGTGCCCCGCCTCACACGCGCTCATCTGGGCGGCCCCCTAGCGCATTTGGCTACTGCTGAGTTAACGTCGAAAGCACGGGCGCACCTCACGCCCGTGCGGCTGGTGACGCAGCCGCCAAGCTTGCAGTCGGTTCGGCGACTTTCAATACGGCACGGCCCCGGGACAGGGCCGGTCGCAGCTCTCCACCCCTTCACCCGGCCCCGCCATGGGCGTGTGCGTTGCCATGGCCCGGGTCGGCACCCTCATCAGTCGCCGCGCCCCCGCCGCTGGGGCGAGACTTGCAGCTTGGAGTCCCGCGATGGACCGTAATGTCCCCTTTCCTGTGATCGCCGTGGTCGGCCTCGGCACCATGGGCACAGGTATCGCCGAGGTACTGGCCCGCGCGGGCCGCGAGGTCATCGGCATCGACGTGAGCGAGGCCGCCGCCGCGCAGGCGGTCGGCGCACTGGAGCGCTCGACGGCCCGCGCCGTCGAACGCGAGCGGCTCACCGACGCCGAACGCCGCGACGTGCTCACCCGCTTCCGTACCTACTCCGACATCCAGGCGGCCGCCGACGCCGACCTGGTGATCGAGGTGGTCCCGGAGAGCGAGGAGCTCAAGCGGGAGGTCTTCGCGGCGCTCGACCGGGTGCTGCGCCCGGAGGCGATCGTCGCCACCGGCACCAACGCCCTGTCGGTCACCCGCCTCGCCGCCGACTCCGCCCACCCCGAACGCGTCCTGGGCCTGCACTTCTTCAACCCCGCCCCGGCGATGAAGCTGGTGGAGGTGGTCTCATCGGTCCTGACCGACCCACAGGCGGTGCAGTCGGTGACGGCCCTCGCCCGCGAGCTCGGCAAGGAGCCGGTCGCGGTCGGCGACCGCCCCGGCTTCGTCGCCGACGGCCTGCTCTTCGGCTATCTCAACCAGGCCGCGGCGATGTACGAGTCGAAGTACGCGACCCGCGAGGACATCGACGCGGCGATGCGGCTGGGCTGCGGCCTGCCGATGGGCCCGCTGGCCTTGCTCGACCTGATCGGCGTCGACACGGCCCGCACGGTCCTGGAGGCGATGTACAAGGCCTCCCGCGACCGGCTGCACGCGCCGGCGCCCATCCTGGGCCACCTGAGCGCGGCAGGGCTGACCGGCCGGAAGGCGGGCCGCGGCTTCTACACGTACGAGGCGCCGGGCAGCCCGACGGTCGTCGACGACGCGGAGACGCCGGCGCAGCACTCCGGCGGCGCGCAGGCGCGCGAGGTGCGCAGCGTCGGGATCGCCGGTTCCGGGACGATGGCGAGCGGGATCGCGGAGGTGTTCGCGAAGGGCGGCTACGACGTGGTCCTCGCGGCCCGTTCGCTGGAGAAGGCCGAGTCGGCAAAGGCACGTATCGCCAAGTCACTTCAGCGCTCTGTCGACAAGGGCCGGATGTCCGCCGCGGCCCGCGAGACGGCCCTGGAGCGCATCTCCCCGGTCGGCTCCCTCGACGGCCTCGCGGAGGCCGACCTGGCGGTGGAGGCCGTCGCCGAGGACCTCGCGGTGAAGCAGCAGCTCTTCGCCACCCTCGACAAGATCTGCAAGCCGGGCGCGGTGCTCGCGACCACGACGTCCTCGCTGCCGGTGATCGCCTGCGCCCGGGCGACGAGCCGCCCGCAGGACGTCATCGGCATGCACTTCTTCAACCCGGCCCCGGCGATGAAGCTGGTGGAGATCGTCCGTACGGTCCTCACCGCCGACGACGTCCACGCCACGGTCCGCGAGGTCACGGGCAAGCTGCGCAAACACCCGGTGGACTGCGGCGACCGGGCCGGATTCATCGTGAACGCGCTGCTGTTCCCGTACCTCAACAACGCCGTGAAGATGGTCCAGGAGCACTACGCGACCCCCGACGCGATCGACGCGGCCATGAAGCTGGGCGGCGGCTATCCGATGGGCCCCTTCGAGCTCCTCGACGTCGTCGGCCTGGATGTCTCGCTGGCCATCGAGCGGGTGCTGCACCGCGAATTCCGCGACCCGGGCCTGGCGCCGGCGCCGCTGCTGGAGCACTTGGTGGCGGCCGGGTGCCTGGGCCGTAAGACGGGGCGGGGCTTCCGGGAGTACGCGAAGCGCTGAGGGCGGCTGCGCGCGGCGGGCTGGGGCTGCGTACGGGCAAGGGGCGAGCCGGGGACGGGCCGGGAATGAGCCGGGGACGGGCCGGGGATGAGCCGCGGATGAACCCCGGGCCGGCCCCGCCACCAGGCAATGGAGTACGTTTCCCACCGACCAATGGAGTACGTTCCAGTCATGTCCCAGCCCCAGCCTGCCGCAGACCGGAAGTCACCCGCCACCCGCACCACCGCCGCGGGCCAACGACTGAAGATGCGCCGCGAGCTCGCGGCGGCAGCGATGGAGCTGTTCGCGACAAAGGGGTACGAGGCCACCACGGTCGACGAGATCGCGGCGGCCGCGGGGGTCGCGCGGCGCACCTTCTTCCGCCACTTCCGCTCCAAGGAAGAGGCGATCTTCCCCGACCACGACGACACCCTCGACCGCGTGATCGCGGTCCTCGACGCGGCGCCCCCGCACGAGAACCCCCTCGACACGATCTGCCGCGGCATCAAGGAAGTCATGCGCATGTACGCGGCATCTCCGGCAGTCTCGGTGGAGCGCTACCAGCTGACCCGCGAGGTACCGACTCTGCGGGAGCGCGAGATCGCCTCCGTCTCCCGCTACGAGCGGGTATTCACCCGCTACCTCCTCGGCCACTTCGACGAGGGCGCCCACCGCGACGGCGACGACGACCCGCTGCTCGCGGAGGTCGCGGCGTCGGCAGTCGTCACGGCACACAACCACGTCCTGCGACGCTGGCTGCGAGCGGGTGGGCAGGGCGATGTGGAGGGCCAGCTCGACCATGCCTTCGGGGTGGTGCGAGAGACCTTCGGCGCGGGGATCGGCCGGCGCGGCCGGGTGCCGGGGGCGGGGCCGGACGGGGGGCGGGCGTCGGCGTCCGTACACGCCTCTGACGAGGTCCTTGTGACGGTGGCCCGTACGGATGCCCCGCTGAGCGAGGTCATGCGGACGATCGAGAAGGCGCTGGAGCGCCCTTCGGACTGATCCGCCAGGTGCCGGCCAGGTTGTACGCCGAGTCGTAGATGGTCTCGGTGGTGCCGGGGGCGAGGTCGTAGTGGCGGAGGTTGCCGGCCCAGTAGCGGAGGATCCGGCCGAGCTCTGCTGCGGCGTCGGCTTGGAAGGTGTCGGCGGAGAGGTCTACCTCGAGGATGAATGTCGCGTTGCCCTTTTCCATGCCTTCAAGGATCTCATTGAAGTGCTTTGTGAAGGTTGCGGCAGCGGCGGGCGCCTATCCTGTGCGCGTGCCGGGGCAGATGGAGTGGGTAAGCGGGCTCAACCTTCAAACGAGAGGTGAGGCGACCACCATGCGAGCCATCGATGTCGCCCGTACGGCAGGCATCTCGGCGCAGGCGGTGCGCCATTACGAGGATCTGGGGCTGCTGCCTGCCGTCGAGCGGACGCCGAGCGGATATCGCGCCTTTACTGAGGAGCACGTGCGCGCCGTCGCGGCGGTCCGCGCTCTGGCGGCCGGGCACGGGTGGGCGGTCGCCCGTACGGTGATGCGGGCGGTCCGAGGCGGGGACGTCCCGGCCGCGCTCGCGGCGGTGGACGCCGCGCATGCGGAGCTGCACCAGGAGCGCGAGGCGCTCGCGACGGTGCTTGACGCCTTCACGGCGACCCTGCGCGAGGCGCCACGGACCTCGGTCGCGGACGCCCCTGCCGCGGCGCGGCCGCTGCGGATCGGGGCGGTGGCGGAGGCGGTGGGCGTACGGACGCCGGTGCTGCGGCTCTGGGAGTCGCGGGGGTTGCTACGGCCGGAGCGCGAGCGTGACACCGGCTACCGGGTGTACCCGCCGACGGAGACCCGCATCGCGCATGCGATCGCGCTGCTGCGGCGGGGCGCGTATCCCCTGCCGACGATCGACGCGGTCATCGCCGAGCTCCGCGCTTCCGGCAACCCGGACCGCTTGCGCGAGGCACTGGCCCACAGAGAGCGCGAGTTGACCAGCCGCAGCCGCGAGGCGCTGCGCGCGGCGACGGCGCTGAATGCACACTTGGACGACACCTGACTCGCCCATCCACCATCCACCCGCCCGCATTCCCGAGCCTGGAGGGGGACGATGGACAGGTCGTAAGGGGGCGGGGGCGGGGGCGGGGGGTTTGGCATCGGATGGTGACGGTCGCGTCGCCGTGGTGCGTCGGGGTTCGGTGCAAGAAACGGATGGCTGGCTGCGGAGGAGCGGGGAGGCGGGGGCGCCTTGGCCTGCCGGGCGGCGGCTGAGGGCAGGGGCGCATGCAAGGGGGCTTGGCCTGCGCGGCGGCGTATGGGCTGACACCGGACGGAGTGAGGAGGCAGGACGCTCCTCGGCCTGCCGCGCGGCAGATGGCCTGACTCTGGCGAGTAAGGGGGGCGCACACCCCCTGGATGGGGCGCATGCAGGGTGGGCGCGCGCCCTTTTCCATAGGTACGTGTCGGGGGGAGGCACTCCAGCCAGGAGCACCGAACCGAACCGACCCGACCGCTGCCCACCGACTACCGCGAACCGACCACCACCCAGCAACCCGCCCCACACCCACCAGCCACCGATTCGCCCCCCCAGCTCCCAGTCACCGGCCGACCGCCGACCGCCCACCAACTCACCACACCCCTGCCCCTGCTTCTGCCTGTGCCCGTGCCTGTCCCGCGTCCCCGCCTGTCCCGCGCCCCCGCCCTCCCCGACACACCCCTACGAAAAAGGGCGCACGCAAATCCACCCCACGCCCCCAGCTCAAGGCATGCGCCCCCACTCCCGGTGAGCGAGGCCCTCAGCGATGAGGTTGGCGCCGCAGTCCGGTCATACCGAACGACGAACCTGGGGTGAAGGGAACTGCGAGATGAAACTGACGACCGTCACGAACATCTCTCTCGACGGAGTAACGCAGGGACACCGGCGAATCACCGTCGGGGACTGGAGCGAAGACGGCATGCCGGATGAAGACGGCAACGTTGGCTTCGGACGATTCGGATGGGGCCCGCCGCTGCTCGACGACAAGGCCTCGACGTTCATCAGCCAGGCCTTCCAGCGCGCCGACGCGTTCCTGCTCGGCCGCCGGACCTACGAGATCTTCGCCGGCTCCTGGGGAGCTGATACGGATCCGGGAAACCCCGTCGGCGAGGCGCTGAACCAGCGACCCAAGTACGTCGCCTCGACCACGCTCACATCCCCGCAGTGGCCGAATACGACCGTCCTGTCCGGTGACATCGCGGGCGCCATCGGCAAGCTGAGAGCCGAGCCCGGCGGTGAGCTGCAGGTGTGGGGCAGCGGCACCCTGATCCGGTGGCTGCTCAGCCATCGGATGGTCGACCAAATCGTGCTGCTCACCTATCCCGTGGTCGTCGGCCAGGGCACCAGGCTCTTTCCCGCCGCCGGCCCGGACCTGGGCCTCAAGCTGATCGATGTGCAGTCCACCCCGAAAGGGCTGACGATCCAGACCTACCGCACCACCGGCCGCCCGCAGTACGAGCTCTGAACCAGCACGGGAAATCGTGGCACCGAGTGTCTTGTCAGCTGGCACCGGGTGCCATACGGTGAAGACATCCGGGCGGCCGGCTCGCGGAGCGAGATTGCGAGTCGGCTGTCCCAGCCAGCACACCCGCCGGCTCGCCCGGATTCTCGGTCCCGTCACAGACCGAAGCGAGCGCCATCGCGCTCGAGCGCAAGCAAGGCAACACCACCGAACCGACGGCAGCTGCACCCGACGTCCCTCAAAGCGCCCCGCACGGCTCCACGCCCCGCAGGGCTCCGCTTTCCGCCGGAGGCACACCGTGAACGAGATCCGCGACGCCATCATGGCTCCCGACAGCACCCCCGCCGACTTCGCGGCACTGACCATCCCGGACCACTACCGGGCGGTGACGGTCCACAAGGACGAGGCCGACATGTTCGAGGGGCTGTCCACCAAGGACAAGGACCCCCGCAAGTCGCTCCACGTCGAGGACGTCGCCACCCCGGAACTCGGCCCGGGCGAAGCCCTCGTGGCCGTGATGGCCAGCTCGGTCAACTACAACTCCGTGTGGACGAGCATCTTCGAGCCGCTCTCCACCTTCGGCTTCCTGGAGCGTTACGGCCGGCTCAGCGAGCTCACCAAGCGCCATGACCTCCCGTACCACGTCATCGGCTCCGACCTGGCGGGCGTGGTCCTCCAGACCGGCCCCGGCGTCAACGCCTGGAAGCCCGGCGACGAGGTCGTCGCCCACTGCCTCTCCGTCGAGCTCGAGTCCGCCGACGGCCACAACGACACGATGCTCGACCCCGAGCAGCGCATCTGGGGCTTCGAGACCAACTTCGGCGGCCTCGCCGAGATCGCCCTGGTCAAGTCCAATCAGCTGATGCCCAAGCCGGGCCACCTCAGCTGGGAGGAGGCCGCAGCCCCGGGCCTCGTCAACTCCACCGCGTACCGCCAGCTCGTCTCCCGTAACGGCGCCGGCATGAAGCAGGGCGACAACGTCCTCATCTGGGGCGCGAGCGGTGGACTCGGCTCGTACGCGACCCAGTTCGCACTGGCGGGCGGCGCCACCCCCATCTGCGTCGTCTCCAGCCGGCAGAAGGCCGACATCTGCCGCTCCATGGGCGCCGAGGCGATCATCGACCGCAATGCCGAGGGGTACAAGTTCTGGAAGGACGAGCACAACCAGGACCCCAGGGAGTGGAAGCGCTTCGGCAAGCGCATCCGTGAGTTCACTGGCGGCGAGGACGTCGACATCGTCTTCGAGCACCCGGGCCGCGAGACCTTCGGCGCCTCCGTGTACGTGACCCGCAAGGGCGGCACGATCGTCACCTGCGCCTCCACCTCCGGCTACAAGCACGAGTACGACAACCGCTACCTGTGGATGTCCCTCAAGTCCATCATCGGCTCCCACTTCGCCAACTACCGCGAGGCCTGGGAGGCCAACCGCCTCATCGCCAAGGGCAAGATCCACCCAACCCTCTCGCGCACGTACGCCATGGAGGACACCGGCCAGGCCGCGTACGACGTCCACAAGAACCTCCACCAGGGCAAGGTCGGCGTCCTCTGCCTCGCCCCCGAGGAAGGCCTGGGCGTCCGCGACGAGGAGAAGCGCGCCACGCACATCGACGCCATCAACCGCTTCCGGAACGTGTGATGACAGCCCCCAAAGACCGCCCCTGGCTCATGCGCACCTATGCCGGTCACTCCACCGCAGAGGCCTCCAACGCCCTCTACCGGCGCAACCTCGCCAAGGGCCAGACCGGCCTCTCCATCGCCTTCGACCTCCCCACCCAGACCGGTTACGACCCCGACCACATCCTCGCCCGCGGCGAGGTCGGCCGGGTCGGCGTCCCGGTCTCGCACCTGGGCGATATGCGCAAGCTGCTCGACGGCATCCCGCTGGAGCAGATGAACACCTCGATGACCATCAACGCCACCGCCATGTGGCTGCTGGCGCTCTACCAGGTGGTCGCGGAGGAGCAGGGCGCCGACATCACCAAGCTGTCCGGCACCACCCAGAACGACATCGTGAAGGAGTACCTCTCCCGGGGCACCTACGTCTTCCCCCCGGGCCCCTCCCTCCGCCTCACCACCGACATGATCGCGTACACGGTCGCCCACATCCCCAAGTGGAATCCGATCAACATCTGCAGCTACCACCTGCAGGAGGCGGGAGCGACCCCCGTCCAGGAGATCGCGTACGCCATGTCCACCGCCATCGCCGTCCTCGACGCCGTCCGCGACAGCGGCCAGGTCCCCCAGGACAAGATGGGCGATGTCGTCGCCCGCATCTCCTTCTTCGTGAACGCGGGCGTCCGCTTCGTCGAGGAGATGTGCAAGATGCGGGCCTTCACCCGCATCTGGGACAAGATCACGCGGGAGCGGTACGGGATCGAGAACCCCAAGCACCGCCGCTTCCGTTACGGCGTCCAGGTCAACTCGCTCGGCCTCACCGAGGCCCAGCCGGAGAACAACGTCCAGCGCATCGTCCTCGAAATGCTGGCCGTCACCCTCTCCAAGGACGCCCGCGCGCGTGCCGTGCAGCTCCCCGCCTGGAACGAGGCGCTCGGCCTCCCCCGCCCCTGGGACCAGCAGTGGTCGCTGCGCATCCAGCAGGTCCTCGCCCAGGAGAGCGACCTCCTCGAATACGAGGACCTCTTCGCCGGCTCGCACGTCGTAGAAGCCAAGACCGCCGAGCTCACTGAGGCCGCGCTCGCCGAGATCGAGCACATCCAGGACCTCGGCGGAGCGCTCGCCGCCGTCGAGTCCGGATACCTCAAATCCCAGCTGGTCTCCTCGCACGCCGCCCGCCGCGCCCGAATAGAAGCGGGCGAGGAGAAGATCATCGGCGTCAACAGCTACACCGAGACCGAGCCGAGCCCGCTCACGGCCGACCTGGACACGGCCATCATGACGGTCGATCCCGAGAACGAGGCCCGGGTCGTGGGCGCCATGCACGACTGGCGCCTGCACCGCGACGACGAGCGCGCCCACAAGGCCATCTCCGCGCTCAAGGCCGCCGCGGCCGGCGACGAGAACCTCATGGAGCGCACCCTCGAATGCGCCCGCGCCGGCGTCACCACCGGCGAGTGGGCGTGGGCGCTGCGGGACGTCTTCGGCGAGTTCCGGGCGCCTACCGGCGTCAGCTCGGCGCCCCTCGCCGTAACCGGCGCGGACGGCTCACCGCTCTCCCAGGTCCGCGCCAAAGTATCCCGTACCGCCGCCGACCTGGGCGTCGGAAAGCTCCGCCTCCTGGTCGGCAAGCCCGGCCTCGACGGCCACAGCAACGGCGCCGAGCAGATCGCCGTCCGCGCCCGCGACTGCGGCTTCGAGGTGGTCTACCAGGGCATCCGGCTCACGCCCGAGCAGATCGTGAACGCCGCCATCGCCGAGGACGTGCACTGCGTCGGCCTGTCCATCCTCTCCGGCTCGCACGCCGCGCTGGTGCCTGACGTACTGGAGCGGCTCACGGCGGCCGGCGTGGACGATGTCCCCGTCATCGCCGGCGGCATCATCCCGAGCGCGGACGCCGACGCCCTCAGGGCCGCCGGAGTGGCCGCCGTCTTCACACCCAAGGACTTCGACCTTACGGAGATCATCGGCCGTATCGTCGATGAGATTCGCACCGCTGGAAAGCTCGACCCCCTGGAGGTCCCCGCATGACCGCCCCGTCCCCCGTCAACCGTCTGCGCCCGCGGCGCTCCTGCCTCGCCGTCCCCGGCTCCAACCCGCGCTTTCTGGAGAAGGCGCAGGGGCTGGACGCCGACCAGGTCTTCCTCGACCTGGAGGACGCCTGCGCGCCGCTCGCGAAGCCGGAGGCCCGGCACACCATCGTGAAGTACCTCAACGAGGGTGACTGGACCGGCAAGACCCGGGTGGTGCGGGTCAACGACTGGACCACCGAGTGGACCTACCGCGACGTGGTGACGGTCGTGGAGGGCGCGGGCCCGAATCTCGACTGCATCATGCTGCCGAAGGTGCAGGACGCCCAGCAGGTGGTCGCGCTGGACCTCCTCCTCACCCAGATCGAGAAGACGATGGGCTTCGAGGTCGGCCGCATCGGCATCGAGGCGCAGATCGAGAACGCCCGCGGCCTGAACAACGTCAACGCCATCGCGGAGGCCTCCCCGCGCACCGAGACGATCATCTTCGGCCCGGCCGACTTCATGGCCTCCATCAACATGAAATCCCTGGTCGTCGGCGAGCAGCCGCCCGGCTACGACGCCGACGCGTACCACTACATCCTCATGAAGATCCTGATGGCCGCCCGCGCCAATGACCTGCAGGCGATCGACGGCCCGTACCTGCAGATCAAGAACGTCGACGGCTTCCGCACCGTGGCCGGCCGCGCCGCCGCCCTCGGCTTCGACGGCAAGTGGGTGCTGCACCCGGGGCAGGTCGAGGCGGCCAATGAGGTCTTCTCGCCGTCCCAGGAGGACTACGACCACGCCGAGCTGATCCTGGACGCGTACGAGTACTTCACGTCGGAGGCGGGCGGGAAGAAGGGCTCGGCGATGCTCGGGGACGAGATGATCGACGAGGCCAGCCGCAAGATGGCGCTGGTCGTCTCCGGCAAGGGGCGTGCCGCCGGCATGCATCGGACCACCACCTTCACCCCGCCGGAGGCCTGAGCGCGATGCAGTTCGGACGCACCTATGAGGAGTTCGAGGTCGGGGCGGTCTACAAGCACTGGCCCGGCAAGACGGTCACCGAGTACGACGACCACCTCTTCTGTCTCCTCACCATGAACCACCACCCGCTGCACATGGACGCGAACTACGCGGAGTCGACGACCGACTTCGGCAAGAACGTCGTCGTGGGCAACTACATCTACTCGCTGCTGCTGGGCATGTCGGTGCCGGATGTGTCGGGTAAGGCGATCGCCAACCTGGAGATCGAGAGCCTGAAACACGTGGCGCCGACCTTCCACGGCGACACGCTTTACGGCGAGACGACGGTCCTGGACAAGTGGCCGTCCAAGTCGAAGGACGACCGCGGGATCGTCCATGTCGAGACCAAGGGCTATAAGCAGGACGGGACGCTGGTCTGCGTCTTCAAGCGCAAGGTCATGGTCCCGACGGCCACGTACATCAAGGAGCGCGGCGGCGAACAGCCCGGCCGCCCAGAACTTCAGGAGCGGTGAGTCAGATGGGACGTCTCGCACAGACCGAAGGTCTGACCGACATCCAGCAGGAAATCCTGTCCACCGTCCGGGACTTTGTCGACAAAGAGATCCTCCCGGTGGCTACGGAACTTGAGCACAAGGACGAGTACCCGCAGCAGATAGTCGACGGCCTCAAGGAGCTCGGCCTCTTCGGCCTGATGATCCCGGAGGAGTACGGCGGGCTCGGTGAGTCGCTTCTCACGTACGCGCTCTGCGTCGAGGAGATCGCCCGCGGCTGGATGAGCGTGTCGGGGATCATCAACACGCACTTCATCGTGGCGTACATGATCAAGCAGCACGGCACCCAGGAGCAGAAGGACCACTTCCTGCCCCGGATGGCGACCGGCGAGGTGCGCGGCGCCTTCTCGATGTCCGAGCCGGGGCTCGGCTCGGATGTGTCGGCGATCACCTCCAAGGGCGTCCGTGACGGAGATCACTACGTCCTCAACGGCCAGAAGATGTGGCTCACCAACGGCGGCTCGTCAACCCTCGTCGCCGTGCTCTGCCGCTCGGACGAGGGACAGCCGGCGGACGCCCCCGCACACAAGTCGATGACCACCTTCCTGGTGGAGAAGGAGCCCGGCTTCGGTGAGGTCTTCCCGGGGCTCACCATCCCCGGGAAGATCGACAAGATGGGCTACAAGGGCGTCGACACCACCGAGTTGATCATGGACGGGCTCCGCATTCCGGCCGATCGCGTCTTGGGTGGTGAGACGGGCCGAGGTTTTTACCAAATGATGGACGGCGTCGAGGTCGGCCGGGTGAATGTCGCTGCGCGTGGCTGCGGCGTCGCGCAGCGTGCGTTCGAGCTGGGCATCGACTACGCCCAGCAGCGACACACCTTCGGCAAGCAGATCGCCCAGCACCAGGCCATTCAGTTCCGGCTGGCGGAGATGGCTACCAAGGTGGAGGCCGCCCATGCGATGATGGTGAGAGCAGCACGCAAAAAGGACACCGGGGAACGGAACGACCTCGAAGCAGGCATGGCGAAGTACCTCGCCTCGGAATACTGCAAGGAAGTCGTGGAGGACGCCTTCCGTATCCATGGCGGATACGGGTTCTCCAAGGAGTACGAGATCGAGCGCCTCTACCGGGAGGCGCCCATGCTGCTGATCGGTGAAGGTACCGCCGAGATCCAGAAAATGATCATTGGACGCCGACTACTCGAGGAGTACAAGAGCCAAGGGTGAATGTCTCGTTTGGGGCATCCCGTCCGGGAACCAGGTGACCCCCAGTCACCGTTTTACGGGTGTGGACTACCCACGCGCGCTTGCCGAGTTGCCGGTGTCAACCGATAACATCCCGGGAAGCCGCCGTCCCCCTTGTCTACGCGGCATCCTCCGCTACGAAGGTCATCCATGCCCCACAGCAACCCCTCAGCACCGACGCACCAGCCTCGCCGCAAGGTGAGCCTGGCGCGCGGCGCTACGCCGTGGCTCCTGCCGACCTTGGCCACCGCAGCCGTCAGCCTCGCCCGCGCCCGCCGCTCGGGTAAGTGGGCCGCCGCAGCCGTGCCCTCGACCGCTCTCGCGGCGGGCATGCTGTGGTTCTTCCGCGACCCGGAGAGAGAGATCTCCGAGGGCCGTGTGATCTCCCCCGCTGACGGCGTGGTGCAGAGCATCATGCCGTGGAAGGACGGGCGCACCCGCGTCGCGATCTTCATGAGCCCCCTCAATGTCCATGTCAACCGAGCCCCGCTTTCGGGCACGGTGGCGTCCGTAGAGCACATCCCCGGCGGTTACGTCCCGGCCTTCAACAAGGAGTCCGAGAACAACGAGCGCGTCGTGTGGCACTTCGACACGGAGATCGGCGATGTGGAGATCATCCAGATCGCCGGCGCCGTGGCGCGCCGCATCGTGCCGTACGTGGACGCGGGGACGAAGGTCGAGCAGGGCGAGCGGATCGGACTCATCCGGTTCGGCTCGCGTGTCGACGTCTACCTCCCGGAGGGCGTCGAGCCGGCCGTCGAGGTCGGCCAGGCCACTACAGCGGGGGTGACACGCCTTGACCGTGACTGATCCCAGTACCTCAGCGGATGCCCAGTGGGTTCCCGAGGCCGCGGAGGACGACGATGACGACATGCCGCTGTCGACGCGGCTGTCCATCGCCGACACGCTGACCCTCGCGAACGCCACCTGCGGCTTCCTCGCGGTCTACTTCACGACCACCGGCGTCCTCATGCCCCACATCACGGGCGAGGGCGACGGCGGCATGGCCCGGCACAGCGCCGCTACCGCTGTGATGCTCATGCTGCTGGCGTCGGTGTTCGACCTCTTCGACGGCCTGGTCGCGCGCAAGCTGCGCTCCTCGGCCATGGGCGCGGAGCTGGACAACCTCTCCGACCTGATCAGCTTCGGCCTCGCGCCGGCGTATTTCGTGCTGGTCTACGGCATGGTCACCGAGGGCGCCCACGAGCGGATCTCCGCGGTCGCCGCGGTGGTGGTGCTGCTGGCGGTGGTGCTGCGGCTTGCGCGGTTCTCCTGCGTGGAGGTCCCCGGCGGGGGCTTCCAGGGGCTGCCGTCGCCCTTCGGGGCGCTGACGGTCATCTCGGTCGTGCTGCTGGAGCTGCCGTTCATCCCGACGCTGCTGGCGATCGTCGGCGTGGCCTGGCTGATGGTCAGCCGCGTCGAGTACCCGAAGCCGCGCGGCCGCCTGGCGCTGGCCACGCTCGTCTGGGCGATGATCAGCATGGGCTGCCTGGCCTCCTGGGCCTTCGACGCGCCCGGCGCGCAGCTGCTCCTGCAGACCGGCTGCTCGCTGCAGATCGTGATGGCGGCGATCATCCCGGTCTTCGCCACGGCCCGGCGGGTGAACACCTTCCGCGACAACCGGCGCGAGGCGCGGGCTGCCGCCCAGGGCTGACACCCGCAGCTGAAGCTCTACGGCCCCGGGCCCGCGTCTTGGACGTGGGCCCGGGGCCGTAATGCGTGCTCGCTCAAGGACGCATGCGTGCTCACTCGAGGACGAAGGTGCCCCCGGCGGCGATGGCGACCTCGGGGCCGAGCGCGGCGGCCGGCGTGTACGCGCCGGGCTCACCCTCGCCCCGGGCCAGGCGGGCTGCGGTCTCGGCGCCGACGGCCACGGTGAAGTCCATGGCCTCGCCGGCGCGCAGCCAGCCTTCGCGGCGGGTGCCGTCGGACCAGTGCACGACCGCGTGCCCCCAGGAGTGCTGCCGGGGCCGGGGCGCGGGCTTCACCGAGATCCTGGCCATTCCGCGGACGGCGACGCGCCGCAGCGTTGGTACGGTCAGCAGCTTGCCGACGAGCGACATGGCCACTCCTGCGGCGGGGGCGGTCGGGACGAGGGCCGAGGTGGCGGTGACGTTCGGTGCGCCGCTGACCCGCTGGGCGGCCACCAGCTCGCCCGACGGGCCGCCGGCGCTGCGCGCCGTCTCTCCGTCGGGGAGGGCGAGCCGCTGCGGTTCGACGCCGAACCGCGCCTTGGCCAGGCGGCCGTTCACGTACCGGCGCCCGCCGGTGGCCAGCACGTCGACGATGGAGGCGGCGAGGGCGGCGCCCATGACGCCGCCCTCCGTGGCGACCGAGGGCAGGGCGTCGATACGCACCCGGTCCGGAGCGGGGCGGCCCTCGCGGAGCTTCGCCACCACGGCCTCGGTGCCAAGGACGCCGAAGCCGGCGTCGGTGACCAGGGTGCTGCCCGCCGCGGCCGCCTCCTGGTGGAGGCCGAGCAGGCGGGGGGTCGCGGTCAGGTCGTTGGCGAAATCGAGGTAGTGGCCGCCGGGCATGCAGGCGCGGGCGATCCGCACCGCCGTGTCGGCGTAGTCACCGATCGTATTGACCACCACGGCCGGTCGCTGCCGGGTGATCTCGGCGGCGATGCGGTCCGCCCCAGCGGCGGCGACGACCTTTGCGTCGGCGGCGAGGCCAAGGTCCGCGGCGGTCTTGCGCAGGCGCTTCTCGTCGCGTCCCACCAGCACGGGCGCCAGGCCCCGGGCGGCCAGGTCCGCGGCGACGCCGCGGCTCATCACTTAGCTTAGCAGTCATGACACACCGAGACATCACTTGCTACTGTCGAGTCCATGGCGCGATGGGATCCCGGCACGGCGGAGCGGCTGAGAAAGGCCGCACTGGAGCTCTTCGGCGAGCGCGGCTACGAGCAGGTGACCGTGACCCAGATCGCCGAGCGCGCGGGGATCACCAGGCGGTCGTTCTTCCGCTACTACCCCGACAAGCGTGAGGTCCTCTTCGCCGGCTCGGAGCAGTTGCCGCCCGCCGTGGCCGCGGCCGTCCTGGCCGCCGACCCGGACGCCGCTCCGCTGGCCGCGGTGCTCGACGCGCTCGCCCCGATCGGCTCCCGGCTCGTCGCGGACGTCGACCACATCGCCGAGCGCCGGGCGGTGATCAACGCCAGCCCGGAGCTCCAGGAGCGGGAGCGCACCAAGACCGCCGCGGTCGGCGCCGCGATCCGCGATGCGCTGGGGCAGCGCGGGGTGGCGGACGACAGCGCGAAACTGGTGGCGCAGCTCGCCACGCTCATCTTTCAGAACGCCTTCGAGCGCTGGATCAAGACCGGCGGGGAACAGGACTTCGCCGACTCCCTCGACGAGATCGCCGCCTCGGTCCGGGAATCGGTGGCCGGGATGGGAGAATCGCCCGGTGACTGACTTGATCATCGCGGCGTGCGACGGCGCGTCGAAAGGGAATCCCGGGCGGGCCGCCTGGGGCTGGGCCATCGCCGGGGCCGACGGAAGCGTCGAGCGGTGGGAGGCCGGGCCGCTGGGCACGTCGACGAACAACATCGCGGAGCTGACGGCGCTGCTGCGGGTGCTGGAGGCGACGGATGCGGCGGTGCCGCTCGAGGTCCGGATGGACTCCACGTATGCGATGAAGGCGGTGCGGGAGTGGCTGCCGGGGTGGCGCAAGCGTGGGTGGAAGACGGCGGCGGGGAAGCCCGTGGCCAACCAGGAGCTGATCGTCGCGATTGACGCGGCGCTGGCGGGGCGCGAGGTGGGACTCGTGTACGTGGCCGCGCATCAGGTGGATGGCGACCCGTACAACGCGGCCGCGGACGCTGCCGCGAGCTATAGCGCGCGGACTCAGGAGGCGATTGGCAGCGCGTACGGCAGTGAGCTGCCGGAGGGGGACGCGCCGACGAAGCCGGCGAAGCCGGCGGGTGTGCCTGCGGCGCGGAAGCGGGCCTCCGGCGGTGGCACGGTGAAGGCTAAGTTTGCGGGGCGGTGTCGGTGTGGGCGGTCTTATGAGGTCGGCGCGACGATCGCCAAGAATTCTGATGGGTGGGGGCATGTCGACTGTGCGAAAGTCGGCGCCGCCGAGCGGTAACTGCTGCGTGCGGGGTTGATCGCGCCTGGCGGCGCTCGTCCTCAAGCGCCGGACGGGCTTTAAAGCCCGTCCGGCGCTTGAGGACGAGGCGCGCAGGCGCCGACAAGGGGGTCTAGGGCTCACCCTTCCGGCGTGTAGCCCTCCGCCGCCGGCGCGGTGAAGGTCTTCTCCGCCACCACCATGCCGCCCTTGGCCTTGGCGTCCGGCCGGAGGACGTAGCTCTCCTTCGTCGACGGCGCAGCCGCATCCGAGAAGTCGTGGCTGATGCCGAAGCCCTGGTCGTAGTCGGTCATGGAGAGCAGGGCCTTGCGGACGCCGTCGCGGGTCAGGTCCTTGGACTTGCAGGCCTGCTTCAGGGCCTCGGCGAAGACATCCGCGGCGGCCCAGCCGGCGATGATGCCGTTGTCCAGCAGGGCGCCCTTGTACGCGGCTGAGTACGTCTTTGCCAGCTCCGCCGGGCCCGACCCCTTGTCGCCGATCGGGAGCGTCGAGGCCATGAAGTAGAAGTTCTTCAGGAGGGCGGGGGCCGCCTGGGTCTTCAGGAGCTGCGGGGCGAAGGTGGGGTTGTTGCCCACCACCGGGACCGGGAGTTTCGCCGCTGCCGCTACGCCCGTCAGGGACGCGGACTGGGCCGGGCCCGCGCTGATCAAGATGGCCTTGACCTTGGCCTTCTTCAGCGCCGTCACCTGAGCCGTCATGTCCTGGTCGGTCGGCTTGATCTTCTGCTCCACCACCGAGACGCCGGCCTCCTCGGCCGCGTACTTCGAGCCCGCCAGGGCGTTCTCGCCGAAGTCGCCCTCGAAGTAGACGTGGCCGATCTTGTCTCCGGACTTCACGAACTTCTTCTTCACGAGGAAGTCGACCGCATTGATCATCTCGTAGTCGTACGTGGCGCCGATCTGGCGGATCGATTCGCTGCCGAGCAGATTCGCCGACCAGGCCTGCGGGATGACCAGGCCCTTGTCCTGTTCGTCGATGCGCTTCTTCTGGGCCGCTACGAACGGGGAGCCGATGAATTGCGGGAAGCCCAGCACCTTGGGCTCCAGTTCCGTGTACGCCGCGACCGCCTTGCGCGGGTCGTAGCCGTGGTCGCGGATCGTCAGCTCCACCTTGCGGCCGCAGATGCCGCCCTTCGCGTTGAGCTGCTTCATGTACAGCTGCTGGGCCTGTGTGACGCTCTTGCCGAGGGTGGCGTAGACGCCGGTCATGTCGGTGAGGACGCCGAGCGGGATGGTGGTGGCGGTGACGCCGTCGCCGGTTTTGAGCGCGTTGGCGCCCTTGCCGCCGCCTTCGCCGTCGTCGTCCTTGGCCTTGCTGCTGCAGCCTGCGGCGGTGAGGGCGAGGATCGCGGCCACCGCCACCAGTGCTGATCTACGCGGGTGCGCTTTCATCGGACGGCTCCTTCTTGAGGGTGAGGGCGGCTCCGGAGCCCAGCCGGACCAGGCCGCCGGGCAGGAACAGCACCACCGCGACGACGGCGGCGCCGTAGAGGTATGAGGACGCCTCGCCCGGGGCGATGCCGCCGGTGCCGGAGGCGGAGACGAGGGGCAGGGACTCGCTGTAGCGGTCGAAGAGCTGCGGGAGGAGGGAGACGAAGACCGCGCCGAGGACCGCGCCCGCGACCGAGCCGAGGCCGCCGATGACGATCATGGCGAGGTATTCGAGGGAGAGCGCGAAGCCGAAGTACTCGGGGGTCGTCCGCTGGAGGATCAGGGCGAGGAGGACGCCGGCCAGGCCCGCGTACATCGACGACAGCACGAAGACCCACGCGCGCAGCCGCGCCACCGGCACCCCCATCACGCCCGCCGCCACCCGGTGGTCCCGGATCGCGTTCATCGCCCGGCCGGGACGGCCGCGCAGCACGCCGCGGGCGAAGAGGGCGCCGGCCGCGAGGAGCAGCAGGCCCGCGTACCAGAGCTTCTCCATCGACTGGAACGGGACCGCGAGGATGTCGGTCTCGGTGTCGTCGAAGCGGAGGCCGAAGAGGTTGAGCGCGGGCACGTCGCGGCCGTTGTAACCGCCGGTGAGGTCGGTGGCGTTGAAGAGCACGTGCTGGCCGATGAAGATCAGGGCGAGGGTGGCGATGCCCAGGTACGCGCCGCGCAGGCGGCCCGCGATCGGGCTGAGCAGGCCGCCCGCGGCGCCCGCGACCAGCACCGCGCCGAGCGCGGCCAGCGCGGTCGGGAGGACGTCGCCCAGGGCGCAGTAGCCGTACGCCCCGACCGCGAGGAAGAAGGCGTGGCCGAGGGAGAGCTGGCCGGTGGCGCCGGTGAGGAGGTTGAGGCCGATCGCGCCGATGGATGCCGCCATGGCGAAGAGGCCCGCCTGCAGCCAGAAGCGGTCGACGTAGAAGGGGAGCGCGAGGAGGACGAGGACGCCCGCGGCGACCAGGGCGATCCGGATGCGGCCACGCGTGTCAGACACGGGTCAGCTCCCTCGTGCCGAGCAGTCCGGCCGGGCGGGCCAGGAGGATCAGCAGCATGACGAGGTACGGGGCCATCTCGCCCAAGCCGCGGCCCAGGAAGGACAGTTCGTCCTGGTAGCCGGTGACCATGGCCTCCGTCACCCCGACGATGAGGCCGCCCGCCAGGGCGCCGGTGGTGGAGTCGAGGCCGCCGATGATGGCGGCCGGGAAGGCCTTCAAGGCAACGAGTGACGTGTTGCGTTCCAGGCCGGGGGTCGGGAAGACCGTCAGGAAGAGCGCGGCCACCGCGGCCAGCGCGCCCGCCACCGCCCACGCCGACAGCGACACCCGCCCGAGCCGTACGCCCATCAGCGCCGCCGCCTCCCGGTCCTCGGCCGCGGCGCGCATCGCGACGCCCCAGGAGGTGTAGCGGAAGGCGAGCAGGAAGACGGTGATCACGGCGGCCGCGGTGAGCAGCGCCGCGATCCGCGTCTGCGGTACGGACAGCGGGCCGATGTCCGCGATCTTGTCGCCCCACGGGTCGCCGAGCGGCAGCACGTCGGTGCCGATGCGCCGGGTCAGCTCGGTGAGCAGCATGATGTCGACGCCGATGGTGACGATGGCCAGGACGCTGTGGTCGCGGCCCCGGTAGCGCCGTATGACGAGGAACTCCACCAGCGCCCCGACCACCGCCGCACCCGCGATCCCCACGAGCAGCGCCGCCCAGAAGCCGATGTCGTCGGTCAGCAGCGCCGTCACGTACCCACCGGCGAGGAGCAGGGACGCGTGCGCGAAGTTGACGACCTCGGTGGCGCGGAAGATGACGACGAAGCCGAGGGCGATGAGCGCGTAGACGGCGCCCAGCGAGATGCCGCTGATCAGCAGCTCGGAGAAGGTGGTCATGAGGTCACCTCCTCCTCGGAGTTGTTCGTGTCGCCCAGGTAGGCCCGTACGACCTCCGGGTCGCGCTGCACCTCGGCGGGCGGGCCGCTGGCGATGCGGCGGCCGAAGTCGAGCACGGTCACCTCGTCGGCGAGGCGCATGACCACCCCCATGTCGTGTTCCACCAGGACGACGGAGATTCCGAGGCCCTCCCGTACGCCCGCGATGACGGCCGCCGTGCGGCGCCGCTCGTCCGAGGTCATGCCGGCGACCGGCTCGTCCAGCAGCAGGAGGCGGGGCTCCATGCACAGCGCGCGGCCCAGCTCGACCAGCTTCTGCAGGCCGTACGGGAGCGCGGCCGCCGGGTGGTCGAGATGCCGTTCGAGGCCGGTGAACTCGGCTATCTCCCGGACCCGTTCGCGGTGCCGCGCCTCTTCGCGGGCGGCGGCGGGCAGCCGCAGGCCGGCGGCGAGGAAGCCCGCCTTGGTGAGGCGGTGGCGGCCGAGCATGAGGGCGTCGGCGACGGTGGCGTACGGGGGGAGGGCGATGTTCTGGAAGGTGCGGGCGATGCCGAGGGCCGCGATGCGGTGTGGGGGCAGGCCGGTGAGGTCGTCGGGGCCGAAGCGGACGCGGCCTGACGTGGCGCGGTAGACGCCGGAGAGGACGTTGAAGCACGTCGACTTGCCTGCCCCGTTGGGGCCGATGATGGCGTGCAGGCTGCCGGGGGCGACGGTGAAGGAGACGTCGTCGAGCGCGGTGAGGCCCGCGAAGCGGACGGTGAGGTTGCGTACCTCCAGGGCCGTGGATTCCGTCATCCCTCCCACCTCCGCAGCACCGGGACCTCCCGCGCGGCCCCGGCCGCGTCCTCCGCCGCCGCCTCGTCCACCACGCCCAGGTAGCGGCGGCGGACCTCGTCGGAGGCCGCGAGTTCGGCCGCCGGGCCGCTCAGCGCCACCCGGCCGGTCTCCAGGACGTACGCGTCGGAGGCCACCCGCAGCGCTATGGCCGCGTTCTGCTCGACCAGGAGCACCGAGGTGCCCTGGTGGTTGATCTCGCGGATCTGGTCGGCGATGCGTTCCGCAGCCAGCGGGGCCAGGCCGAGGGTGGGCTCGTCCAGGAGGAGCAGTTTCGGGCGGGCCATCAGGCCGCGGGCGAGGGCGAGCATCTGCTGTTCGCCGCCGGAGAGCAGGCCCGCGGGCTGGGCGGCGCGTTCCCGTAAGACGGGGAAGAGATCGTGCACCCGCTCCAGCGACGCGGCGCGGGAGCTGCGCGGCGCGCCGAGGGCGCCTGCCCGCAGGTTGTCGGCGACGGTCATGCGGGCGAAGACCCGGCGTCCCTCCGGGACTTGGACGACGCCCGCCGCGACCACCTCGGGGGCCGCGAGCCGGTCCAGGCGTACGCCGCCGAAGCTGACCTCGCCGTCCGCGACCGCGCCGCCGTGGAAGCCGAGGGTGCGCGAGATCGCGCGTAACAGCGTCGTCTTGCCGGCGCCGTTGCCGCCGAGCACCGCCACCACCGCGCCGTCGCCGACGGTCAGCGACACCTCCCGCAGCGCCCGCACGGGTCCGTATCCAGCGGTCAGCGCGCCCACTTCCAAGGCGGCGTGCGGCATCGGCGCTCCTCTTCCCGGGGATGGCTCTCCGGGGTGCCTTTGGGTCTTCTCACCGTGAGTGCGGATACCACAGCACCCGGCGGCGCCGCCCGTCCACGGCGAGCGCCGGAATCGCTGCCCGTGAACACCTGTCAAACGGGACGATTGTGCAGGCGCACAATGCCTGCCATCTTGACGGCGTGGCCGTTGTGAGAGCACGCACGGAACGGGAGTGGGAAGTCCTGCTCGGCGCCAAGGGCGAGCTCGCCGAGCGGGTGCCGGAGCTCACCGACAAGCTCCTCGCCGAGCTGGAGGCGCACTCGCCGCAGTACGACCTCGCGGTGCCGCGCGACGAGCACTGGCGGCAGATCGACGCGGCGCTGCGGTACGGGATCGAGGCGATCGTCACCTCGCGCACCGGCGCCAGGCCCGACCTGGACTACGCGGCGGAGCTGGGGCGTTGCCGCGCCGAGCAGGGGCTGCCGCTTGAGCTGCTGCTGTACGCGTACCGGCATGCGGGCTATCTGGTCTGGGAGACGCTCCTCGACATCGTCACGGCGAAGAACCCGGAGGCGCTGCCGCTGCTCGGGCACACCGCGACGGTGATCTGGGCCGGCACCGACCGGCAGACGGCGACGGTCACCGACGCCTACCGGGCGACCGAGCGGGAGCTGCGCCGCCGCACCGACGAGCGGGTGCAGGCGCTGCTCGACGCGCTGCTCGCGGGCGGCGCCGAGCCGGAGCTGGCCCAGCGCGCGGCGGCGGCGCTGGACCTGCCGGTGCGGGGGCGGTACGCGGTGGTGGTGCTGCGGGGGGCGGAGCACCGGGTGTTCGGGGAGCCGGGCGGGCTGCGGTTCCTGTGGCGGATCCGGCCGGACTGGGAGGTGGGCCTGGTCGCGCTCGGCGAGGAGGCGGGCACCGCCGAGGTGGCGGCGGCGGTGGCGGCGCGGTCCGCGGGGCCCGGCGGGATCAGCCCGGTGGTGGGCGGGCTGACCGAGCTGGGGCGGGCCCGGCGGTGGGCGGAGCTGGCATTACGTACCGTGCCCGCGGGCTCCACCGAACTGGTGCGTCTGGACCGGCGGTTGCCGGCCGCGCTGGTGGTGAGCGAGCCGGAGCTGGCGCGGCTGCTGGTGGCCGACGTCTTCGGCGAGCTGCTGGCGCTGGAGGCGACGGACCGGGCGGTGCTGCTGGAGACCCTGGACGCGTGGCTGGAGTGCAGCGGGTCGGCGGGGCGGGCGGCGACGCGGCTGTACTGCCATCGCAACACGGTCTTCAACCGGCTGCGGCGGGTGGAGCAGCTGACGTCGCGGTCGCTGTCGCGGCCGCGCGATCTTACCGAGATCACCCTCGCCCTGGACGCGTACCGGCTCACCCAGGACGGTTGAACGGGCGGCGCGCTCCACACGTGTAGGTAGTTGAAGATGCAATCGATGTCCCCGTTCGGCGGCGGAGGCACCGCATGCACACGGGCGGGGCGCGGCGAAGGAGGATGGCATGCGATTACGTAGCCGGATCATGGCCATCGCGGTCGCGGCGGGAGCGCTGATCGCGATCAGCGCGGCCAGTCCCGCCAGCGCCGGCGGCGGCTCCGGCCAGACGCTCGGCGCGGGCGACTCGCGGTGCACCGACCAGGTCCAGTCGGACAACGGGGCGCACCTGACCGGATTCCTCACGTACGGCACCGGCGAATGGACCATCCGCCGGGCCGCGGCCGCGGGCGGCGCGGAAACCGTGGTCTTCCGCACCCCGGCCGGCTCGCTCAACGGACAGCAGGTCCCCGTCGACAAGGTGCTCCCCGACCCCGGAGCCGGCGACTTCCGCTACCGGGCGTGCCTGCGCGTGGACCGGATCGTCAAGCACGGCTTCTTCAGCATCGCCAACTACCGGATGTCGCTGGCCTCGACCAGCCCGACCGCGGTGGACGACATCGGCCCGGACACGGCGACGCTGTCCACGTCGGCGCAGGCGTGCGGCGACCAGACCTTCGTCGAGCCGGGGGCCAGGGTCCGGCTCGCGGGCACCTCCACCGGTCCGGCCCAGTGGTTCATCGCGGTCACCGGCCACACGAACAACTACGAGGGGAACTGGGAGGCGCTCCTCGTGAATGCCGCCGACATCGACCGGACGGTGACGCTCGACCCGGAGATCACGGCGGTGACGGCCTGCGTCGGCGGCTGGCAGTCGACCGGAAAGATCTCGGTGGGCTTCGAGCTGTCCGTCGTCTGACCCTTCGAGTGGAAACCCGGGTCGGTCGCGTCCACGACCGACCCGGCGCCCATCAGCTCAGGTAGTCCCGCCCCAGCTGCTCCGCCGCCTGCTCCAGCAGCGGGCCCGCGCCCGCCATCGACTTCGCCGGGTCCGGCTCCAGCGCGGCGAGGGCGTAGGCGCGCTCGATGCCCGCGCCCTGCAGGGCGGACTCGTCGATGGCGAGGCGGCCGCAGACCGCGACCACCGGCTTGCCTGCCGTACGGGCCGCCGCGGCGACGCCCGCCGGGGCCTTGCCGTGCAGGGTCTGGAAGTCGAGCGAGCCCTCGCCGGTGATCACCAGGTCGGCCCGCTCCAGGGCCGGGGCGAAGCCGAGGACGTCGAGCATGACCTCGATGCCGGGGCGGAAGCGGGCGCCGAGGCCGACCAGCGCGCCGTAGCCGATGCCGCCCGCGGCGCCGGCGCCGGGCTGGAGCGCGAGCTCCGTGGCCTTCGGGCCGATCGCGGTCGCCAGCACCTCGGCGAAGTGGGCGAGCGCGGCGTCCAGCGTCGCCACGTCCTCCTCGGAGGCGCCCTTCTGCGGGCCGTACACGGCGGGCGCGCCCTTCGGCCCGGTCAGCGGGTTGTCGACGTCGCTCGCCAGGACGAAGTCCACGTCCGCGAAGCGCGGGTCGAGGCCCGACAGGTCCGCCGTCGCCAGGTCGCGCAGCGGGCCGCCGCCGGGGGCGACCGGCTCGCCGTCCGCGTCGAGGAGGCGGGCGCCGAGCGCCTGCAGCATCCCGGCGCCGCCGTCGGTGGTCGCGCTGCCGCCGACGCCGAAGACGATCGTGCGCGCGCCGTCGTCGAGCGCCGCGCGGAGCAGCTCGCCGCTGCCGTACGTGGTGGCGGTCAGCGGGGCGAAGACGCCGCCGGGGAGGTGGGCCAGGCCCGAGGCCTCGGCCATCTCCACCACGGCCGTGTCGCCGCGCAGCGCGTACGCCGCCGTGACCGGTGCGCCCACCGGGCCCGTCACCTGCAGCTCGCGGCGCTCGAAGCCGCCGGCCACCGCCGCGGCCACCGTGCCGTCGCCGCCGTCCGCCACCGGCAGCGCCTCCACGGACACATCCGGCGCCGCCTTGCGCAGCCCGGCCGTGACCCGCTCCGCGACCTGTACGGCCGTGAGGGATCCCTTGAACTTGTCCGCGGCGATCAGCACGCGGTTCACTGCTCCGTCCGCCACCTTGCTTTTCCTTACTGTCGAACGTGCAGTCGCGCCGGAGCCGACACTATCCGCCACCACGTTCGGCGCGCCAGAGGCGACATCAGGGACATAGCGCACCATAGTGGGGCGACATGAGCACCGTCGAGACCGCTCCGCCCCCGACGGAGGAGCCGCCAGAGCCGCCTCGACCGCAGTCGCAGCCGCCGGACTGGCCCGTTTTCGTCATCGGCGCCGTGGTCGTGCTGGCCGTCGTGGCCTGGGGCACCTTCGGCAAGGACTCGCTCGACAGCTCGTCGTCCTCCGCCCTCGCCTGGGTGCTGAAGAACTTCGGGTGGCTGTTCGTCGTCGCGGCCGACCTGTTCCTGGTGCTGTGCGTGGTGATCGCGCTGAGCCGGTTCGGGCGGCTGCGTCTCGGCAAGGACGACGAGGAGCCGGAGTTCAACAACCTCGCGTGGATCGCGATGATGTTCAGCGCGGGCATGGGGATCGGCCTGATGTTCTTCGGGGTGGGCGAGCCGCTGCAGCATTACGTCGATCCGCCGCCGTCATCCGGCGCGGAGCCGCAGACCGACGCCGCCGCGCGGTCCGCGATGGAGTACTCGTTCTTCCACTGGACCCTGCACCCGTGGGCGATCTACGGCATCACGGCCCTGGCCCTCGCCTACGCCGCGTACCGCAAGGGCCGCGGCAACCGCATCAGCGCCGTCCTGGTCCCGCTGATCGGCGAGGAGCGCGCCAACGGCTGGCCGGGCCGCTGCGTCGACCTCCTCGCCGTCTTCGCCACCGTCTTCGGCACGGCGACCAGCCTCGGCCTCGGCGCCCTCCAGATCGCCGAGGGCCTGGACCTGACCGCAGGGATCAAGGCTTCGACGACCCTGAATCTGATCATCATCGTGTCGCTCTCCGCGGCCTTCGTCGTCTCCGCGATGAGCGGCCTCAACAAGGGCGTGAAGTGGCTGAGCACCATCAACATCATGCTCGCCGCGGTGCTGATGCTGTTCGTCTTCATCTTCGGGCCGACCGTGTACGTCCTCGACAGCATCCCGGCGTCCGTCGGCGGCTACATGGACCACCTGCTGCAGATGTCCACCCGTACCGGCGCCTTCACCGACGCCGGCTGGCTCGGCACCTGGACGATCTTCTACTGGGCGTGGTGGCTGTCCTGGGCGCCCTTCGTCGGTACGTTCCTGGCGCGGATCTCGCGCGGCCGGACGATCCGGGAGTTTCTGCTCGGGGTGCTGCTGGTGCCGTCGAGCGCGACGATCGTGTGGTTCTGCACCATGGGCGGCAGCGCAATCCGGCTGGACCAGAAGGGCACGGCGGACATGACGTCGGCCGCGGCGGATGGCGCGGAGGCCTCGCTGTTCGCCCTGCTCAAGGCGCTGCCGCTCGGGGTCGTCACCTCCTGGATCGCGATCATCCTGGTGATGACGTACTTCGTCACCAGCGCGGACTCGGCGTCGCTGGTCATGGGCTCGCTGACCTCGGGGGGCGCGCTGCACCCGAAGACCTGGCTGAGCGTGACCTGGGGCGTGCTGATGGCGGCGGTGGCGGCGGTGCTGCTGGTCGCCGGCGGCCTCGACTCGCTGCAGACGGCGACGATCCTGGTGGCGCTGCCCTTTGTGGTGGTGATGCTGGTGGTGTGCTGGGCGCTGCTCAAGGAGCTGCGGGACGATCCCGGTGTGGGGCCGCCGCGCCACCATGCGATGCACGGGCTGAAGGACGCGGTGCGGGTGATGGTCGGCGAGGCGATCGACGAGCAGCAGGGCGGGGGCGGTCGCGGACCGCAGCGGCACTATCGCCTGCGGCGGGCTGCGGCGGCGATCCGGGGGCGGGACGAGGAAGGGTAGGCTGCCGCCTCATCGAGCGAGGGGGGCGTGCTGGTGGGGTGGGGCAGGGCGATAAAGAGACCTGGTCGGGGAGAGAGCGGTCCGGATCCGGAGGGGCCGGAGGAGGCAACGGCTGAGGGGGCGCAGCCCGAGGACGTACGGCCTGAGCAAGCGCAGCCCGAGGACGTACGGACCGAGGACGCGCGGCCCGCGCCCAGCGGCGCCGGCCCTGCCGACACGGTCCCGGACGCGATACACCGCCGTCGCCGCCGGCTGCGCATCCTCGCGGGTGCGGCCTTCGCCCTCGCGGCCACCGTCGCCGCGGCCCTCCTGCTCTACGGACCCGCCGAACCCTCCGCGGAACCGACGGCGAAGCCGGACCCGGTACGGCACGGCGACGGCTGGTCGATCAGCCTGCCGGTCCGCGGCGACGCCCGCTGCATAGTCCCCGACGGAAGCTCCGTCTACTGCAACGGAGCCGGATACGACGCCATCCGCATCTGGGCGCCCAACGGCCGCGTCCTGTGGAAGATCCGCTCCGCCGCCTCCGGCAGTGCACCCGCACCTGACGCCGCCCCGCTCGGCGTCCGGCCGATGGGCATGGCGGGGATGGTCTACGTGCTCCGCTCCCCCGCCCCCGGCGCGCCCTCCGCGGCCGCGGTGGTGGCGGGCATAGACCGGCGCAACGGAAGGCAGGTCTGGAAGCAGGAGCTCGCCGATGTACCGCTGGACGAGCATGCCGCCGCGGTCGGCGCGGACCTGGTGTACGCCCGTACCGAGAAAGACGGCGCCGGCCTGGCCGGATTCGATCCGGAGACCGGCCGGCTGGGCTGGAGTGGACCCCTTCCCGACGAGCCCGGCTGCACCTGGGGGCCGACCGTCGGCTGGGCGGTGCTTGTCTGTCCGCCGGAACCAGGTGACCCGGCCGGCCGGGTCCGCATCATCGACGCCGGCGGGGGTGACCTGCCGGCCGATGCCGCCACCGTGCCGCGCAACACGCACTTCATCGGCGTCCGCGGTGCCTCGCTCTACTTCGCCGAATACCGCCCCGAGGACGCCGGGAAGCCGGCCGTGCGCTACACCCGGCTGCACAAGGTTTCCGGCTCCCGCGTCCAGGTCTCCCGGCTCCGGGCCCCCGCCACCCCGGCCCGGCGGCCCACCATCACCAAGGACGGCGTGATCGTCCTCCAGCACACCGACGGCACGGTCTCGGTGCCGGTGCCCGGGCGCACCGTGCCGCTGACCCTGAACCTCCGCAAGATCACCGGCGCCGACGACCGCACCGTGGCGTCCTGGGGGCGGCGGCTGCCCGCGGTCGCGCCGACGCCGTACGGGATCTACGTGCTGACCCCGGGCGGTGTGCTCAGCATCGTCGACCCGGGAAGCGGGCAGGTGACCCTGCGCAAGAAGATCGCACTGCCGATTACGTCCGTCGGCGCCCAGCCGCAGCTGTTCACCGACGGCCTCCACCCGGTCGGGCTGATCGGGCGGCAGCTCTTCGCCGTGCCGGAGCCGGAGCAGCAGCCCGGGGCCTGACCCGGAGCCCGCCCCGGGGCGTCACGTCCCGGGCAGCACCTCCTGCTCCAGCGCCAGCAGCCGCTGCTTGCGCTGGATGCCGCCGCCGTACCCGGTCATGCTGCCGTTGGCGCCGACGACGCGGTGGCAGGGCACGATGATGCCGATCGGGTTCTTGCCGTTGGCCAGGCCCACCGCGCGGGAGGCGGCAGGATTGCCGATGCGTTCCGCCAGCTCGCCGTAGCTGATCGTCTCGCCGTACGGGATCTGCTGCAGCTCCTTCCAGACGCGCTGCTGGAAGGGGGTGCCGGTGAGCTTCAGCGGCAGGTCGAAGTCGGTGCGCTCGCCCGCGAAGTACGCGTCGAGCTGGACGATCGCCGCCGCGAACGGGGCATCGCCGGCATCGGCCCGCTCCCCGAAGGTCTCCTCCCCCGGGCGGTGGCGCTGCTCTGTCATGTAGAGGCCGGTCAGCTCGCCGTCCTCGGCCACCAAGGTGAGCGGGCCGTACGGGCTGTCGGCGACGGTGTGGGTGCGCATGAGTTGGTGATCACTCCGTAGGCATGAGGTTGATCGGGTGGTCGTCGGTGGCCCAGAGGTACTGGACCGCGTAGGCCCGCCACGGCTGCCACACCTCGGCGTGCCGGGTGAGGGCGCCCGGGGACGAGGGCAGGCCCAGGCCCTCGGCCGCCTTCCGTACGCCCAGGTCGGTCGCCGTGAAGGCGTCCGGGTCGCCGAGGCCGCGCATGGCGATGACCTCGATGGTCCAGGGGCCGATGCCGGGCAGCGCCGCGAGCTGTTCGCGGGCCTGCGTCCAGTCGCTGCCGCCGCCGAGGTCCAGGGAGCCGTCGGCGAGGGCGGCGATGAGGGTGGTGAGGGTCGTACGGCGGGACTTCGGCATCGCCAGGGACTCGGGGTCGAGGGCGGCGAGGGCGTGGACGGACGGGAAGAGGTGGGTGAGGCCGCCGCCGAAGGGGTCCTCGACGGCGGTGCCGTACGCCTTGACCAGGCGCGCGGCGTGGGTGCGGGCGGCGGCCGTGGAGACCTGCTGCCCGAGCACGGCCCGTACCGCGAACTCCTCCCCGTCCACCGTCCGCGGCACCCGCCGCCCCGGCGCCTTCGCGACCAGCTCCGCCATCTGCGGATCGGTGCTGAGCTGCTCGTCGATGGCCTCCGGGTCGGCGTCGAGGTCGAGCATCCGGCGGCAGCGCGTGATGGCGATGGAGAGGTCGCGCTGGTCGGTCAGGGCCAGGCGGCATTCGATGTGGTCGGGGTGCGGGGTGAGGGCGACGGTGCCGTGCCCGTACGGGAGGGCGAGGGTGCGGCGGTACGAGCCGTCCCGCCACTCCTCGACGCCGGGGACGGCGGTGGCGACCAGGTGGCCGAAGAGGTTGTCGGGGGTGAGCGGCTTGCGGAACGGGAGGCGGAGGGAGATCACGCCGGGGGCGGCGGCCGGCTGCTTACGGGCCGCGGCCCGGCGGCGCAGCTCGGAGGGGGCGAGGGCGAAGACCTCCTGCACGGTGTCGTTGAAGGTGCGGATCGAGGAGAAGCCGGCCGCGAAGGCGACGTCCGACATCGGCAGGTCGCTGGTCTCGATGAGGATGCGGGCGGTCTGTGCGCGCTGGGCGCGGGCGAGGGCGAGGGGCCCCGCGCCGAGTTCGGCGTTGAGCTGCCGCTCGATCTGGCGGGTGCTGTAGCCGAGCTGCGTGGCCAGGCCCGGCACGCCGTCGCGGTCCACGACGCCGTCGGCGATCAGGCGCATGGCGCGGGCGGTGAGGTCGGCGCGGACGTTCCACTCCGGGGAGCCGGGGCTGGTGTCGGGGCGGCAGCGCTTGCAGGCGCGGAAGCCGGCCAGCTGGGCGGCGGCCGCGCTCGGGTAGAACCGCATGTTCTCGGGCTTCGGCGGCACCACCGGGCAGCTGGGGCGGCAGTAGATGCCGGTCGTCAGGACGGCGGTGAAGAACCAGCCGTCGAACCTGGCGTCCTTGGACTGGACGGCGCGGACGCAGCGCTCGGTGTCGGTGTGCATGCGTCCAGCGTCGCCGAGTCAGGGGCCCGAAGCTAGCGAGAATCCGACATGACGGTGCCAGGAGCTATTCGCGGCGACGAGCTGAGGCTCAGCCCGCGGGCCAGCGAAGCCGTCACGGCCAGCGAGGCCGCCGCCATGACCGCCATGGCCGTGCCGGGCGACGTCCGCTCGGCGATCACACCCGCCAGCCCCGCGCCCACCGCCTGCATCGTCAGCATGCCCGAGGCGTGCAGGCCGAAGGCGTGGCCGCTCAGCTCCTCGGGGGTGAGGTTCATCAGCCGCTCCTGCTGCATCAGGCTCGCGCAGAAGCCGACCGAGGAGACCCCGGCGATCGCCGCGGCCAGATAGAGCGGCGGCTGCAGGGCGAAGATCAGGTACGGCGCGGCGAGCAGGATCAGCATCGGGACGCCGAGCCGCGTCCGGCGCCCCTTCGGCACGAAGCGCCCGCCGATGATGTCGCCGGTCAGCATGCCCGCAGCCGCGGCCGCGAAGAGCACGCCCGCGTGCCGGGGCTCGTACGAGACGAAGAGTGACTCGCAGCCGACGACGAGGCCGTTGGGCACCCAGAGCGCCAGGTAGACGTAGCGGCGGGGGCGGGAGGACCACAGCAGGCGGTTGGTGCGCCAGGTCGCGGCCACGGACGGACGGCCGGAGGCGCGGGGCGGGCGGCGGGTGAGGCCGAAGCGGGAGGCGGCGGCCGCGAGCAGGTACAGGCCCGCACCGGCGAGCAGCGTGCCGCGCTCGCCGAGCGCCAGGACGAGCACGCCGCCCGCCCCGTAACCGCAGATCTGCATCGTGCCGGCCGACATGTTGAGCACCGAACGCCCCAGCAGGTAGCCCTCCTTGGGCAGCACCTCGGTCAGCAGCCCATAGCGCACGCCACCCCCGACCGAGCCCACGACGCCGAGGACGACGATGACGGCGAACATGCCGCCCAGCGGCATCCCGGGGATGGCGAGCGCGGCGGTGCCGGCCGCGTACACGAGCTCGATGCCGGTCGTGGTGGCGCGGGGCGGCAGCCGGTCGGCGGCGGAGAGCAGCATGGTGGCGCCGAGCATCTGGGCGAGGGACGGGCCGAACATGCTCAGCGCGGACAGCAACGGCGAGCGCGTCCGGTCGTAGACGAGCGTGCCGAGGGCGAGGCCGCTCACCGTCATGCCGGCTACGTGGGCGGCGGCGTTGCCGAAGAGGGGGCGGAATTCGGGGACGTGGGCGAGCTCGCGGTACGTGCGCATGCCCGGAGTCTCGGGGTGTGGTGGTGACGGGGGTTAATGTTTCGCCGGGGCGCGAAAGGTGGGGGTGGCTATGGGGTGGTGGCAGTTCAGCGCGGACACGCTTGCGGGCAGCCGCTTTGTGATCTCGCAGATGGCGGAGGTCAACGCGAGCCTCTTCGCCCTGCACCATGGCGCGGCGGCGCATCCCGGCGAGCGGGCGTGGCTGGATGCGCACGGTCCCGCCTACCGGGCGCGGCTGGCCGCCGATCCCGTATTGGCAGAGCTGGTGCCGGCGGCGCTGGGTGAACGGCACCACTGGATCGCCGACTTCGTGACGCCGACGCCGGGGCGGGCGGACGGCGATCCCGTCGGGGATGTCGCGGCGGGGCTCGCGGAGATCCGGGCGACCTCGCGCGAGCGGGCCCGCGCGAATCTGATGATCTCGCTACGGGCGCCGCTGCCGGCGGCGCTGGACGACGCCGATCCGGCCGCGCTGATGGCAGACCTCCTGGAGTGGGTCTGGGACGAGACGGTACGCCCGTACTGGCCGCGCCGCCGCCGCGTCCTGGAGGCCGATGTGGTCGCGCGCACCCGGCAGTTGAGCGCGGGCGGCTGGGCGTCGGCGCTCGACACGCTGCGGCCCGGCATGCGCTGGCTCGGCGAGAGCCGGCTGCAGATCAACGCGCACGACTACCCGCCGCGCGACCTGTCCGGGGCCCGGCTGTTCTTCGTGCCGGTGACCCCGGATTCGGGCTGGGTGTCGTGGCGCGCGGAGGAGGGCGAGTACGCGATCATCTACCCCTGCGCGGGCGCCCTGGCGGCACCCCCGGAGCCGGTGCCGGAGGGCCTCGGCCGGCTGCTGGGCGAGGCGCGGGCCCGGGTGCTCGTACGCCTCGATACGCCGCTGAGCACGACGCAGCTGGTGGCGCTGACGGGGCAGGGGCTGGGGTCGGTGGGGCGGCACCTGAGGGTGCTGCTGGACGCGGGGCTGGTCGGGCGGCGGCGGGCCGGGCGGTCGGTGCTGTACTACCGCACGGCGGCGGGTGACGCGGTGGTGGAGGCGGCGGGACCCGCGGGAGTCTGAGGCGGGCTATCGAATGGCAAAACCCGTTGCCGTTCCGGCAAGCTGTCTCTATGGACGAAGAACTCGATCAGGCCCTTGCCGGCGTCGGCCCCCGGCTGCGTGCCCTGCGCGGCGAGCGGCAGAGCACGCTCACCGAGCTGTCGGAGCGCACCGGCATCTCGGTCAGCACCCTGTCGCGGCTGGAGTCCGGCTCCCGCAGGCCGACCCTGGAGCTGCTGCTCCCGCTGGCCAAGGCGCACGGCGTCTCGCTCGACGAGCTCGTGGACGCCCCGCCGACCGGCGACCCGCGCCTGCACCTGCGCCCGGTGACCCACCACGGCATGACGCTGCTGCCGCTGACCCGGCGCGCGGGCGGCATCCAGGCGTACAAGATCGTGCTGGACCCGACCGACCGGCCGAATCCGCCGGACCCGCAGACGCACGAGGGCTATGACTGGCTGTACGTGCTCAACGGGCGGCTGCGGCTGGTGCTCGGCGAGCACGACATGGTGCTGGCGCCGGGCGAGGCGGCGGAGTTCGACACGCGGGTGCCGCACTGGTTCGGGCCGGCGGACGACCATCCGGTCGAGTTCCTGAGCCTGTTCGGCAGCCAGGGCGAGCGCACGCACCTGCGCGCGCGCAGCAAGGCGCAGGGGGCGGCTGAGACGCCCGCAGGCGACTAGCGCGTCAGCGCCCGCCACACCGCCTTCGCCGCATTCTGCCCGCACATCCCATGCACGCCAGGGCCCGGATACGTCGCCTGCGAGCACAGGAACACCCGCGGATGCACCGTCGACCACGGCGACCTCGCCGGCTTCGGCCGCAGCAGCGTCTGCAGCCCGGAGAAGGCGCCGCAGGCGAAGTCGCCGCCGACATAGTTGGCGTTACGGGCCGCCATCTCCGGCGGGCCCGCCACCGCATTGGCCAGCACCAGGTCGCGGAAGCCGGGCGCGAAGCGCTCTATCTGCCGCTCGATCAGCTCGGTCGCGTCGCCCTTCCAGCCGTTGGGGACATGCCCGTACGCCCAGAAGGTGTGCTTGCCCGCGGGCGCCCGGCTCGGGTCGACCACAGTCGGCTGGACGGTGATGAGGAAGGGCACCTTCGGATCGTCGCCGCGCACCGCCCGCCGCACCGAGTCGTCGATCTCCCCCGCCGTCGGCCCGACGTGCACCGTGCCCGCCCGGCGGGCGTCGGCCGCCGTCCACGGCACCGGCCCGTCCAGCGCGTAATCGATCTTGAAGCAGGACGGGCCGTAGCGATAGTTCGCATACGCATTGCCGAGCCCCGCGATCCGCGCCAGCGCGGTCGGCGAGGTGTCGAAGACGTACGCCCGCGCCGGCGGCAGCTCATCGATCCGCTTCACCTCGACGCCGGTGTGGATCACCCCACCCAGCTCGCGCAGATACGAGGCGAGGGCGTCCGAGATCGACTGCGAGCCGCCCTTCGCGACCGGCCAGCCCACCGCATGGGCCGCGATGGCGAAGGTGAGGCCCAGCGCACCCGTGACGATGCCGCTCATCGGTGAGACCGCGTGCGAGGCGAGGCCCGCCATCATGGCCTTGGCCTTGTCGTCGCGGAAGCGGCGGTTGATCACGGACATCGGCAGGCCGAATTTGCCGAGCCGGAAGAGCGTGACCGGGTCGCGGGGCAGGGAGTTCAGCGACAGGCCGAGGAAGTCCTGCGACAGGGTGTCCCACTTGCCGAGGAAGGGCTCGAGCAGCCGCCGGTACGAGCCCGCGTCCCGCGGGCCGAGCGACATCGCCGTCTCCCCCACCGAGCGGGACAGCACGGCCGCGGTGCCGTCGTCGAAGGGGTGCGCCATCGGCAGCTCGGCGTGCAGCCACTCCAGGCCGTGCCGGGCGAGCGGCATATTGCGGAAGGCGGGGGAGCCGACGCCGAAGGGATGGCCGGCCGAGCAGGGGTCGTGCCGGTAGCCGGGGAGGGTCAGCTCCTCCGTGGAGGCGCCGCCGCCGATCTTGTCGCGGGCCTCGAAGACCTCGACGGCGAAGCCGCGCCGGGCGAGTTCGACGGCCGCCGTGAGCCCGTTGGGCCCGGCGCCGACGACCACCACGTCCACCATCGAGGTCATAAGTTTTCGCCTCTCCCCTCGCCATTGAGGTCCGCGTCCGGCGCCCGAGGCTATCGCGCCTCGGGGCCGAGCAGGCCCAGGATATGTCTGAGCGTTTCTTCGTCCCGCGCGGCCACGAACGGCAGCGCATTGCCCCCGGTGATGCGGAACGGCTCGCCGCCGACGGTGCCGTTCGCCCCGCCCGCCTCGGCCACCAGCAGCAGCCCGGCGGCGTGATCCCAGGGGCTCTCCCACGAAAAGGCGACGGCGTCCAACTCGCCGGACGCCACCCGCAGATACTCCAGCCCAGCCGACTTGCACGGCCGCGCGGCCACGCCCGGGGCGTCGAGGCCGTCCAGGACCCGCTTCTCCCCCGTCGTCGTGTAGTTCGGATGCGAGGTGGCGACCGTCAGGACGCCGTCCCGGTCCGGGTGTCCCGACGCCAGCGGCGGTCCGCCGTTCGCCCGGGCCCCCGCGCCCCGGCGGGCGACCGCCATCAGGTCCTGCGCGGGCGCGTACGTCCACGAGGCGAGCACCTCGCCGCCGTACGCCAGCGCGACGAGCATGCCGAAGTCGGGCTCGCCCCGTACGAACGCGGCGGTGCCGTCCACCGGGTCGACGATCCACACCGGATCCGCGCCGCGGACCGCCGCCAGCCGCGCCGGGTCGGCATCAACCCCCTCCTCGCCGACCAGCACCGAGCCCGGCAGCAGCGCGGTCAACGACCGCTCCAGCAGCTGCTCGGCCTCCCGGTCGGCCACGGTGACCAGGTCATGCGGCCCGGCCTTCTCGGCGATCTCGTCCGCGGCCAGCGCCCGGAACCGCGGCACGACGGCCTCGGCCGCGGCGTCCCGCAGCGCGGCCTCGACCCGGTCCAGCCAGGCAGCGTCATTCCAAGCGACGTCACCGAGGTACTCGTCGATCATGCCCCCATCGAACCACGTGCCTCCGACAACGGCTCTCACCGCACCTTCAGCGGCAGCGCCTCCAGCTCGTTCTGCGTGATCACCGGCAGGTTCCGGATCTCCTCGTCCGGCACCGCCAGGGACATCCCGGGGAAGCGCGCGAAGAGCGCGGGCAGCGCCACCGCCGCCTCCAGGCGCGACAGGGCGGCGCCGGGGCAGATGTGCGGCCCGTGCCCGAAGGACATATGCCGGATCGGCGTCGGCCGGGTGATGTCGAAGGCATCGGCGTCGGGCCCGTACGACTCGGGGTCGCGGCCGATCGCGCGATACGACATGACGACGCCCTCGCCCTTCTCGATCACCTGCCCGCCGACCTCGATGTCCTCGGTCGCGAAGCGCATCAGCAGGTGGCTGTTGGGCGGGTCGTAGCGCAGCGCCTCCTCGATGGCGGTGGCCCAGGTGACCTCGCCGTCCAGGACGAGCCGCAGCTGGCCGGGGTGGCCGAGCAGGTGCCGCACGGTGGCGAGGATCAGCTGGATCGTGGTCTCGTGCCCGGCCCCGACCATCGACTGGAGGTTGCCGACGACCTCCTCCTCGGTGAGCGGCTCGCCGCCCTCCTCCGCGAGGATCAGGGCGCTGGTGAGGTCGTCCTGGGGGTTGGCGGTCTTCTCCCGCACCATCTCGGTGAAGATCCCGTTGAGCTCCCCGATCGCCGCCATCCGCTCCTCATGCGGCGTCAGCATGGAGAAGAAGGCCTCCCACAGCCGGGTCTGCCGCGGTATCTCCTCCTCGTCCACGCCCATCAGCAGGCACACCACCCGCATCGGCAGCGGCCGCGCGAAGACATGCTTGAGGTCGACGACGCCGTCGTCCGCCTTCTCGGCGGCAGCGGCCACATCGTCGAGCAGCTCCGCCACGATCCGCTCCACCGTCGGGCGCAGCGCCTCCAGCCGGCGCGGGGTGATGGCCTGCGCGGTCTTCATGCGCAGCCGCCGGTGCTCGGCGCCGTCGACGGTGAACATCGACCGACCCGGATTGACCATGGCGATCAGCGGCCACTCCGCGGTGATCTCGCCGCTCTGCCACAGCCGCCACGCCTCGATGTCCTTGACCAGCCGGTCGTCGGTGAGGAGCTTGCGCGCCTCGGCCTGCCGGGTGACGGTCCATGCGGTCGCGCCGAGCAGGTCGAGACGGGCCAGCGGCGGCCCGCCGGCCAGCGCCGCGGTCTCGCCCGCGAGGTCCCGTACCAGCGGATCGACGGCCAGCGGTTCGGGGAGCCCTTCGGCGGTGTGCCCGGCAGCGGCGGCATGGGGGCAGTTCACGGGTGTCCTCCTGATGCTCGTACGGGCGTGAAGCTGACGGGCAGGGCGGTCATGCCGCGCAGGAACGCGGACGGCCGCCGGACAAGCGTCTGTGCCGGTACGGACAGGTCGAGGTCGGGGAGCCGGTCGAGCAGCACCTCGATGCCCGTACGAGCGATGATCTCCGCTATCTCCTGCGCGGGGAAGGGGCAGCGGAAGTCGCCGTAGGAGAAGGCGAAGTGGGCGCTGTTGCCGCTGGCGGCCTCGCCGCCGTCGGGGCCGGCGAGGGCCTGCTGGATGACCGGGTCGCCGTTGGCGGCGGCGAGGCCGAGCAACAGCATGTCGCCGGCCCTGATGGGGCGGCCGCCGAGCTGGGTGTCGCGGGCGGCCCAGCGGCCGACGAGGATCTGGGTGGGGGTGTCCTCCCACAGCACCTCGTTCATGGCGGTGGCGACGCTGTGCCGGCCGCCGCCGAGCGCGGCGGCGAAGCGGTCTTCGGTGAGCATCAGCCGGACGGAGTTGCCGATCCAGTCGGCGGTGGGCAGGAAGCCGGCGGCGGTGGTGTCCTTCAGGTTGAGCATCACCTCGTCCGCGGACAGGCGGGCGGAGTCGGCGAGGAGGCGGGAGGCGATGTCGGTGCCGGGCTGCTGCCGCTTGTGCGCGACCAGTTCGCGCATGCGCTCCACGTAGGTCTGGTACGCCTTGACCGCCCCGGGGCCGCCGTCGGCCAGTTCGGTCATCACGCCCGCCAGCTCGCGGCCGCCGTCGTCCGGCATGCCGATGAGGCGGGCGAGGACGAGGACCGGCAGCGGCACCGCGTAGTCGGCCACCAGTTCGGCGCTGCCGCGGGCGCAGAAGGCGTCGATGAGCCGGTCGGCCAGCTCCTCGCACTGGCGGCGCAGGTCGAAGGGGTCGACGCCCTCCAGTGCCGTGCCGACGGCGCCGGCGTGCCTGCGGTGCTCGTCGATGGTGGGCGAGTAATGGATGGAGGGCGCCACGCCGCCGACCATCGGCATCAGCGGCCAGTCCTCGGGGACCTTCGGCCACTGGTTCCACACCCCGCGGTCGCGGCAGAACAGCTCCGGGTCGGAGGTGACCTGGTGCAGCTCGCGGTAGCCGATGACGAGCCAGGCGGGGATCTCGCCGGGCAGCTCGACGGGGGCCACCGGGCCGTGCTCGCGGCGGATCTCGCGGTAGAGCTGCAGCGGGTCGGTGTGGAAGCGGGGGCCGCTCAGCGGGACGGCGTCGTGGGCGACGGGGCAGCCGGTGGCAGTGTCGTTTCCAGGAGTGGGCTGGGGGGAGGTCATGGTGCGGCGGTCTCCTGCTGTGCGGCGGCGAGGGACTGCAGATGCTCGGCCAGGGAGATGAGGACCTGCTTGCTGGAGGCGCGCGACCTGGCGTCGCAGGTGAGCAGCGGCACCTGCTCGTCGAGGTCGAGGGCCTTGCGCACCTCGGCGGCGTTGTACGGGGGGCCGCCGAAGTCGTTGCGGGCCACGACGAACGGCGTGCCGTGGTGTTCCAGCCGGTCTATGGCGTACCAGGAGTCGGCGAGCCTGCGGTCGTCGACCAGCACGATCGCGCCGAGCGTGCCCGCGAACAGCCGGTCCCAGAGGAACCAGAAGCGTTCCTGCCCGGGCGCGCCAAAGAGGTAGAGGACCGTGCGCTCATCCAGGCTGATCCGCCCGAAGTCGAAGGCGACGGTGGTGGCCGTCTTGCCGGGGACGGCCGACCGGTCGTCGGTGCCCTCGCCGGCCTGGGTCATGGTCTCTTCGGTGTTCAGCGGCCGGATGTCGCTGACCGACCGCACCATGGTGGTCTTGCCCGCGCCGAAGCCGCCGACGATGACGATTTTGAGCCCGTTGTCGGCGGTGGCGGCCAGCTGCGTGCCCGGCTCAGAGCCGGTGGCGGAGTCCAACGAGCACCTTCTCCAGGGTGGTCGGGTCGGGCAGCCGTCTCGCGGAGGCGGCCGTCCGCGGGTGGCGGGCGGTGACCTTGCCCGACTCCAGCAGGTCGGAGAGCAGGATCTTGGTGATGCTGACCGGCAGCTTCAGCTGCGCGGACACCTCCACCACGGCGGTCGGGCGGCGGCACATGCGCAGGATCGCGACATGCTCGGACTGCATGCCCGGGACCGGGTCGCTCTCGGCGACCACGAGCGTCACGAGATCGAACTCGTCCGTCCCCGGGCTGCTGCGCCCCTGCGTGAGCGTGTAGAGCCGGTCAGGGTCGTCGTCCCGGCCGGGGCGCGGCGTCATTCCGCGCTGCCAAGACGCAGCTTGTACGCGAGGTCGTCCTCGCGCGGCGCGGCGCTCAGGTGCTCGCCGATCTGCTCGACGAGCGCCAGGAGGTTGTGCCCTACGAGCCCGGGGTCGGACTCTTCCCCTGCTACGACGGCCACATGACTCCCCTCCCCCGCCTCGACGATGAACAGCACCCCGCCGTAGAACTCGGTCATCGACTGCCGCACACCCCCGCTCCCGTCCCCGAACTCCACGGACGCGCCATGGGCGAGACTCTGGATGCCGGCGGATATGGCGGCGAGCTGATCGGCGCGATCGGCGGAGAGCTCGCGGGTGTGGCAGAGCTTGAGGCCGTCCCGGGACAGCACGAGCGCGTGCCGGGTGCCGGGCGTACGCTCCAGCAGGCCCTCCAGCAGCCAGGCGAGTCTTCCGGCCTCGGCGGCGGAGTTGGTCATGTTTCGTCCTCCGAGGGGGGTACGGGGGCGCGGTTGTGCGCGCCGGGGGGACCGGGGGTGTTCGAGGGGTCGAGCGAGTCGGCGGGGTCGGGGGCGGTGGCGGGGTCGGCGGCGGGTGCCGCGCGGTGGTTGGCGTCCGGCTGTGGGGCGCGATCGGTCGGTGGGGGGTCCGCCAGGGTCTCCTCGCCGGTCACGGCGCGGTGGAAGGCGCCGAAGCGGGCGGCGGAGCCCGCGCGTTGGAGGTTGCCGCCGCTGCCGCCGGCCCGCGGCTCGCGTTCGGCGCGCTCGCGGCGCCGCTCGCCGGGGAGGCCCTCGGGGTGGGCGGCCTCCAGGGCGCGGCCGCGGCGGCGCTGGGGCAGGCCGGGGAGGGCGAAGTCGGCGGGCTCGGGCTCGACGGCGGTCTCCTCGGCTGCGTGGCGCGCACCTTCGTCCCCGGCGCCCGGTCGCGCGCGGACGTGTTCCTCGCCGTCTCGACCGGCGTACCGCTCAGCGCCGCCACCGGCGTGCTGCTCCTCCGGGTCGCCGCCCGGCAGTTCGCGTACGGCCCCGGGCGCGGCGCCGCCGGGCAGTTCCCGTACCGCCGCCGCGGACGCGGACCCGGACGCCGACGCCGACGCGCCGACCGGCGCCGCCACGCGGCTGATCAGCTCCTGCGGGATCATCACCACAACCCCCGTGCCGCCGATCGCCGACGGCCGGAAGTTCACGGTAAGACCGTGCTTGTACGCCAGGTGCCCCACCACCGCGAGCCCCAGCCGCGTCCCGGTCAACGTGGACAGGTCACCAGGCGGCCCCGCGACGGCGCGCTCCGCCCGCCGCAGCGCCGTCTCGCTCATCACGAGCCCGGCGTCCTCGACGGTGACCGCCGCACCCGCCGGGACCTCGGACACGTAGACATGCACCTCGGTAGTCGGCGGCGAGAAGTTACAGGCGTTGTCGAGGAGTTCGGCGAGTACGTGCATGACGCCCTCCGCCGCATGCCCGGCGACCGCGATGTCGGCGACCGACCGCAGCCGCACCCGCTGATAGCCAGCGATCCGCCCCATAGCGCCGCGCAGGATCGACTCCATCGCGATCGGCTTCGCCCACCGCCGCCCGGAGCGCGCCCCGCTGAGCACCGCGATCGAGTCCGCGACCCGCCCCGCCTGGGCGGTGCGGTGGTCGAGGTGCAGCAGGTCGCCGAGGATCGCGGCGTCGGCGTGCCGGTTCTCCATGTCGCGGAGGTCGGCGAGCATGCCGGTGGCCATGGCCTGCATCCGGCCGGCGGCGTTGGCGCAGGCGGCCATGGCGGCGGCGCGGCGGTTCTCGCTGCGCGCGGCCTCCTCGGCGATGGCGCGCAGCGCGCGCACGTACGCCTCATTGTCGGGCAGCCGCACGCCGGAGACGGCGGTGTCCGCCGAAGAGCCCTTGCCGAGCTGCGCCAGCACGGCGGGCACCGTCTCGTCGGCGAAGCGGGCCGCGTCCGCGGCGGAGGCGGCGGAGGCATTGGCCGCGGCACCCGCCTCCGCGGCGAGCTGCAGCCGCCCGGCCCGGAACCGCTCGCGGTAGCGCACGGCCAGCGTGACGGCGAGCGCGAGCGCCAGGCCCGCGCCGCCGGCGCCGTAGGCGGCCTCGTTACGGAACGATTCGGGGGCCGCGGCCACCGCCCACAGCACCAGGCCCGCGCCCGCGAGCGCGGTCACGAGAAAAGCCCAGAGGGTACGGGCCGCATGCGGGCGAGCAGCGGCTTGTTGCGCGGTCATCGTGCGGACTCCTCGGGGCGCGAGCGGGGACGCCTTTGGTCAACTCAACGACCCTATAAGGAAGTTCTCCTGCACACCACTGACACATTGTGACCACATGTGACACACGGCGACCATCGGTAAAATGGACGGCATGGAAGCCATCGGCGACAAGGTGCTGGGCGGCTGGCTCGGCCGCATCGCCGGCAACATGCTCGGCAAGCCGGTCGAGGACGGCGACTACTGGTCCCGCGACCGCATCGACCACTACCTCCGCCTCACCGGCGCCCTCCCCCTGAGCGGCTACATCCCGCCCCCGGGCCCGCACGAACACGACTTCAAGCTGCGCCCGGAGTGGCCGGACTGCACCCGCGGCAACATCCACGGCTCCTGCCGCGACGACGACGTCGACTACGCCATCCTCGGCCTCGAACTGCTGGAGCGGCACGGCTTCGCGTTCACCACGGAGCAGGTGGGCGAGCTGTGGCTGGAGCACCTCCCGTACCGGCAGGTCTTCACGGCGGAACGAGTCGCCTATCGCAACCTGGTCGACGGCCTCGCCCCGCCCGAGACCGCGACCACCGACAACCCGTACCAGGACTGGATCGGCGCCCTGATCCGCGCCGACATCTTCGGCTGGACCTGCCCCGGCGACCCGGAGCGGGCCGCGGGCCTGGCCCGTAAGGACGCGCGGCTTTCGCATACGGGCGACGGGGTGTACGGCGCGATGTGGGCGGCGGCGATGGTGGCCGCGGCCTTCACGGCCAGCGGGCCCGGCGAGGTGGTGGCGGCCGGGCTCGAGGTGATCCCGGGCGACTGCGAGCTGGCGCGTACGATCCGGCGGACCGTCGAGCTGCACGCCAAGGGGGCCGCGTGGGGCGAGACGCTCGCGGAGACGGCGCCGGAGGGCGAGCGGCACTGGATCCACGTAGAGCCGAACGCCGCGGTCATCACGGCGGGCCTGCTCTACGGCGAGGGCGCCTTCACGCCCACGATCGCACTGACGGTGCGCGGCGGGCTCGACACCGACTCCAATGGGGCGACGGCGGGGTCGGTGGCGGGGGTGCTGTGCGGGGCTGCGGCGCTGCCGCCGCAGTGGACGGTGCCGTTGGAGGACACGGTGCGGAGCGCGGTATTCGGGTGCGACCGGGCGAGCATCGGGGAGATGGCGGAGCGGACGGTGCGGGTCGCGGAATTGTCATCCTGAGGAGTATGCGGGGCGGCGGAACGCGGCGGAATTTGTGCGTCGGCTTGTCAACTCCGGCGGTAGAACCGTCGTCGTACGCGGTTGTCAGTGGGGGCTGTTATACCTGAATTCCGTCACTCTTCGATCGCGGATTCTTTGGGGGGATCTCGTTGAGACATGTATCAATGCGCGCCTGGTTAGCCGCGCTCGTTACGGCCATCGGGCTGCTGCTGGGCGCCCTGCCGGCCACGCAGGCGGCTGCGGCGCCCGCGCCTTGCGGCGACTTGGCCGCCGGGACCTCGAACGGCCTCACCCTGCAGAACTGGTCCGTCGTACCGAACTATGACGGCCGACTTTGCGAGGCGGAGCTCACGACCGGCGCGCTGTTCACGCCGCGCGGCCCGGGCGCGCCGCAGATCGACCCGGTGCAGAAGCCGGTCCGCGTCCGCGTATACCTCCCGTCCGGCTACACGCCGTCGGCCGACTACCCGGTGCTCTTCCTGCTGCACGGCGGCGCCACGGACTATCTGCAGTGGTCCACGTCGGGGGACATCAAGAAGACGGTGGCGGACGCCGGCTTCAAGGGCATAGTCGTGATGCCGGAGGGCGGCAAGTCCGGCTTCTACAACGACTGGAGAGGCCACACGTACGGCAATTTCGCCCCGCTCTGGGAGACGTTCCACATCAAGCAGCTGGTGCCGTGGGTCGACGCCAACTTCGGCACCAGCGGCACCAAGTCCGGCCGGGCGATCGCGGGCGTGTCGATGGGCGGCTACGGCGCGCTCAAGTACGCCGCGCAGTACGGCACCCTGTTCTCGGCCGTCGGCGACCTCTCGGGCGGCACGGACATCCGCCGCGCGGACCACCAGCAGATCATCAACGACGGCACGACGAGTTACGGCGCCCGCTTCTACAAGCTGGGCACGGAGGGCGACGCGGGCAACTACTGGAAGTACCTGCTCCCCGACAACCCTGGCCCGGCGGAACGCACTGCGGCGATATTCGGCCCGCCCGGCCCGGCGTCGGCGAACTGGGAATCGTTCAACCCGGTGCAGGTAGCCGAAAAGCACCCTGCAAAATACGCCGCCTACAGCGGAAAGGTGGCGCTGTACGGCGGTGGCGCCAACCCCGACGGCACGCAAGGCAGCTCCGGCGAAACCGACGTCTACCAGTGGACCAAGAACCTCCACACAGCCATGCAGAAAACCAACATCCCGCACCGCTACTGCACGGGCCCAGGCGCCCACGACTTCAACACCTTCACCCCGGAACTGAAGAACTTCCTCTCCTTCGCCTACAACCTGCCCGGCCCGACGTGCCCACCCGGCTGGATAACCCCGTAACCCCGATCCCGTAGCCTCTGGGCCCATGGATCAAACAGCCATGGGCCCATCGGCCGGCCGGTCGTTCCTGCGGACCGTCCTGGTGGCACTGACCGGCTGGGCGATCACCGCAGGCATCGCCCTCCTCGCCGCCGCCCTGCCGGAGTTCGCGGCTTTCATGATCGGCGCGGCGGCCTGCATGCTCTTCCCCGTCGCGGTGAGCGTCCTGCACAACTACGCCTGGTGGCTGGCGGTGCTTTCGCTGGTGCCGGGCGCGGCGGTTCTCTTCGGCGGGGTGTACTGGGAGCAGGAGGGCATGGGCTGGGCGATCGGGGGTGCGGTGGGCTGGACGCTGATCGTCGGCTACGCGGGCCGGCGCGGCCACCGGCGCCGCAGGCGCGGCAAGACCGGCAGCCCGCTCGGTGCCGTAATTGACATGCAGCAAGGCTCTTGGTGATGCGTGGACAGGCCCGCGGTCAGAAGGTGGCGATCGGGTTGGCCGGGCTGCCGGAGGTGCCGGCCAAGCGGATCGGGGCGACTGCGAGCTGGAAGTCCCACTGGCCCAGCTCGGCGGCCATCGTGGCGCAGGCTTCCAGGTCGCAGTTGTCGAGCATCCAAAGACCCATTGCTACGAGGCTTACGGCGTGGACCGGCATCAGTACGTCGTCGTAGCCCGACGGCTGGACGTCCTGGGGAGTGTCGGCGCCGATCAGTGCGACCTCGCGGTCGCGCAGCCACGGCAGGCAGGAGGCGTGCCAGCCGGCCTGGGTGATGCCGCCGGCCGCGCCGCCCTCGTGGCGGACGCGGCCACCGCCGGTCCGGATGAGTACCGCATCGCCGGGCCGCACCCGTACGCCCTGGCGGCGCTCGGCCTCCTCGAGGTCCTCGGGGAACACCCCGTCGCCCGGCTCCAGCCACGGCACATCGCGGACCTTCGCGATGTCGAGCAGGACGCCACGCGTGGTGATCCCGTTTGCCGCCGCCGTGACCGCCGCCCACGCCGACCCCGTGTCGGCGTCGACCAGTTCGTGCGACCGCCCGTTGTACATCTTGCCGTCCCAGAAGATGTGGCACGGCGAGTCGAGGTGAGTGACGGTGTTGTTGTGGAACATGATGCCGAGCTGCTCATTCGAAAAGCCCCAGCGCCGGTCATTGCGGAAGCCGGCCACCGGCATGTTCTCGGCACCCGGCATGTCCGCGGCACACGGGCACGACGTCGTCGCCCGCTCCATCTCCCCCGGTACGGCGATCTCCCACGCGCACGACAGGCTCCGGCCATGGCGTACGGCCCGCGCCGCCCCCAGCCGCACCTCGTCGGTGATGAGATTCAGCGTCCCGAGCTCGTCGTCCTCGCCCCACCGCCCCCAGTTCGACAGCGTGTCGAAGTACCCGAGCACATCGTCCTGCGTGGGCATCGCCCGCCCTGCCGTCATCCCACCACCAACTCCTCCGAGCACGCGATTTCGAGGCACCAGAGCCCGGAGGTACGGTACCGGCCAGCTCAGCAGAAGTTCGCCGACCGCGGCGCGGACACGTTGCCCGAGCTGTCGATGGCCCGGACCGTAATGGTGCAGCCGGTCAGCAGCGGATCGCCGATGTTCGGGTGGTCGGCGTAGAAGCTCCGGCTGACCACATGATCGGTCCCGCCATCGGTGGTGATCCGGTAGCGAAGCCCCCGCTCGAAGTTGACGTTGTCAGTCGCGCCGCCCCACCACACGTAGTGGGCGCCGTCGGCCACATCCTCGGGCTGGATCCGCGTCACCGGCGTCGGCGGCTCGGTGTCCGGCTCGACGCCGGTAGTGATGGTGCTCGCCGGGCTCGGCGCCGAGACATTGCCGGCGGCGTCCCGCGCCCGCACCGTAAAGGAGTAGCTGGTCGCCGGCTCCAGCCCGGTGAACACGGTGCCCCAGGCGACGCCCTCCGGCACCACCTTGGTCGTCTCCCCATTGCTGACCAGGAAGTCCTCGACACCGACGTTGTCCGGCGGGGTGGTGACATCCCAGAACGCCCACTCCATGGTGACGCTCCTGCCGGTCCGGTCCACGAAGGTCGGCGCGGTGGGCGTCTGCGGCGGCTCCCGGTCCTCCGCCGCCACCGCGGGCGCCGTCATCCCGGCGGCGAGTGAGACAGCGAGAAAGGCGACGGTCAGAGTCATTCTGCTGTGCACAAGTTCCTCCAGCCTCTTGCCGATGGGCACGCGAGCTCAGCACGCGCTTTCTACGGCATACGGGACCGGGGATCCGAGCGTTCACGGTGGCGGCCGATGAGTTTCGGGACGTACGAGCGTCACATGTGCAGGACCGCGGACGAAGGAGCCCCCATGGCCAAGCTCATCTACTCAATGATCACCTCGCTCGACGGCTACGCCGAGGCGGCGGAGGGCGACCTCGGCACCGGAGCCGCCGAGGACCCGGAGGTGCACACCTTCATCAACGATCTCTTCCGCCCGGTCGGCACGTACCTCTACGGCCGCCGCATGTACGAGACGATGATCTTCTGGGAGACCGCCCTCACCGACCCCGACCTGCCGCCGCACATCCAGCAGTACGCCCGCGACTGGCAGGCCGCGGAAAAGGTCGTGTACTCCACGACACTCGAGTCCGTATCCAGCGCCAAGACCAGGATCGAGCGCACCTTCGACCCGGACACGATCCGCAAACTCAAGGCCGAATCCGACCACGACCTGACAGTCGACGGCCCGAACCTGGCCGCCCAAGCAATCAAGGCCGGCCTCGTGGACGAATACCACCTCTTCATCACCACCACCGTCGTAGGCGGCGGCAAGCGCTTCTTCCCCGACGACATCCGCCTCGACCTCACCCTGCTCGACCAGCACACCTTCGCCAGCGGCCTCATCCACGCCCACTACCGGACCCGCTGAGAGCCGTCACCCCCACCCCGTACGCTGGCGACATGTCCGCCACACCCCTCGTCGCCATCCTCAGCGGCGCCGGCATCTCGACCGACTCCGGCATCCCGGACTACCGGGGCCCCAACGGCCTGTGGCGCCGGGATCCGGAGGCGGAGAAGCTGGTCACGTACGGGCACTACATGTCGGATCCGGACATCCGCCGCCGGTCCTGGCAGATGCGCGCCGCCAGCCCCGCCTGGAAGGCCGAGCCGAATGCCGCGCATCATGCCGTCGCCGCGCTGGAGCGGACCGGCACGCCCCTGCGCGTCGTCACGCAGAACACCGACGGCCTGCATCAGCGCGCCGGGCTGCCGGAGCGGAAGGTGCTGGAGCTGCACGGCAGTTCCCGTTCCGTCGTATGCACGGAGTGCGGGGAGCGCGGCACGATGGCGGCCGCGCTGGAGCGGGTCGCGGGCGGGGAGGAAGACCCCGGCTGTCGCACCTGCGGCGGGATCCTCAAGTCGGCCACGGTGATGTTCGGCGAGTCTCTCGACCCGGCCGTACTCACCGAAGCCGTCGCGGTGGCCAAGGCCGCCGACGTCTTCATCGCCGTAGGCACCACCCTCCAGGTCCAGCCCGCCGCCTCCCTCGCCGGCATGGCGGCGGAGCACGGCGCCCGGCTGATCATCGTCAACGCCGAGGCGACGCCGTACGATCCGCTCGCCGAGCGCGTCATCCGCGAGCCCATCGGCACTTCCCTGCCCGCTCTGCTCAAGGACCTGTGAGGTAGCACCGTGCGCGCCGTCGTCTTCGAGGAGTTCGCCAAGCCCGCCGCCGTACGGGAGGTCGCCGACCCCGCTCCGCCGCCCGGCGGTGTCGTGCTGCGGGTCGAGGCGACCGGGCTGTGCCGGAGCGACTGGCACGGGTGGATGGGGCACGACGAGACGGTCAGCCTGCCGCATGTGCCCGGGCACGAGTTCGCGGGCGTGATCACCGCGGTCGGGGATGGGGTCGCGGGCGGCTGGCGGGAGGGTGATCGGGTCACCGTGCCGTTCATCTGCGCCTGCGGGCGCTGCGCGGCCTGCGCACAAGGGCAGCAGCAGGTCTGCGAGCGGCAGGAGCAGCCGGGCTTCACGCACTGGGGGTCCTTCGCCGAGTACGTGCCCGTGCACCACGCCGACGCCAATCTGATCGCGCTGCCCGAGGATCTTTCGTACGCCACCGCCGCCTCCCTCGGCTGCCGCTTCGCCACCGCGTACCGGGCCGTGCTGCAGCAGGGGCGGCTGCGGGCCGGTGAGTGGGTGGCGGTGCACGGGTGCGGTGGGGTCGGTCTTTCGGCGGTGATGATCGCGGCGGCCGCCGGGGCGCGCGTGGTCGCCGTCGACATCGCGCCAGAAGCGCTGCGGCTGGCGGGCGAGTTCGGCGCCGCGGTGACGGTCGACGGAACCGATAGCGACGCCTCCGCAGCCATCCACGACGCCACCCAAGGCGGCGCCCACCTCTCCCTCGACACCCTCGGCTCCGACGCCACCTGCGCCGCCTCGATCCGCAGCCTCCGCCGCCAGGGCCGGCACGTCCAGGTCGGCTGGCTCCCGCAGGGCACCTCCCCCGTACCCATGGGCCTGGTCATGGGCCAGGAGCTGGAGCTGATCGGCAGCCACGGCATGGCCGCCCACGCCTACCCGGAGCTGCTCCGCCAGGTCGCCGCGGGCCTGCTGCGGCCCGACCGGCTGATCACCGACACGATCGGCCTCGATGCCGCCTCGGCCGCGTTGGCCGAATTGGGTCAGGCCTTCCGGACCGGCGTCGCCATCATTGACCCAGCTTCGTAACTGGCCTTTCTTAGCACCCCCGTTGCGGGGAGCATGGACGGATGGATCTCTCGCTCGTCATCGCCCGTCTCACCCAGAAGGCCGTCGAATCGGCGATCGCGAAGATTTTTGTGGAGCGGCCCGGCGCCGGATACGTGGACGCCCCGATCCGGATCCGCCGCTGGCTGCCGCAGAAGGCCACGCTCACCGAGCGGGATCTCAACAAGATCGCGGCGGAGCTGGTGCGCCGCGCGGTCGACGCGGGCGGCGGCGAGCGCGCCGAGCGCCCCGTATCCGCCGATGAGGACCAGGCCGTCACCGACGCCCTCGCCCGCACGCTGCACGCGATGGGCGAGGTGGAGATGGATGACGTACAGGCGCTGGGGCTGCGCCCGGAGGCCTTCGCCGCCGAGCTCAAATCCCGCGCCCCCGACGTAGAGCGGGAGCTGACCGAGGAAGGGACGCTGCTGTACCGGCTGCTGCTGGAGCTGGCGGCGCGGCACATTCTGGAGTTCTTCAGCAAGCAGAAGCAGTTCGAGACGGCGACGCTGGTGGCGTACGGGCAGTACGTGGCCGAGCTGGAGGAGCGGTATACGCGGCTGGCCGAGCGGATCCCGTCGCGCAGCGCGGCGGACGCCGACTTCGAGCGCCGCTACAAGCGCGACATCGCCGTACTCCACAACCAGCTCACCATCTACGGCATCGACCTCGCCCACTCCCCCCGCTCCTGGCCGCTGGACACCGCCTATCTCGACCTGCGCTGCGAGCCGTCCGACCCGGCCTCCTCCGAGCCGGGGCTGCCGGTGTCGCTGGAGCTGAAGGACCGGACCCGGGTGCTGGTGCGCGGGGAGGCGGGGTCGGGGAAGACGACGCTGCTGCAGTGGCTTGCGGTGTGTACGGCGCGCAGCGAGCTGCCGGCGGAGCCTGCCGAGCTGCATTTCCGGGTGCCGTTTCTGCTGCCGGTACGGCGCTTCGCGGGCGAGGGGTTTCCGGCGCCTGAACAGTTTCTGGAGGCGGCCGGCTATCCGCGGGCGGGCTCGCAGCCGCCCGGCTGGGCGGACCGGGTGCTCACCGCGGGCCGCGGCCTGCTGCTGATCGACGGCGTCGACGAGGCGCCGGAGGCGGAGCGCGAGCAGCTGAAGCGGCTGCTGGGCGACTGGAACCGGGTCTACCCCGGCAACGTATGGCTGGTCACCACCCGCCCCTCCGCCGTGCCCCAGGACTGGCTGCGTGAGGAGGACTTCGGCGAGCTGCAGCTGGCGCCGATGGGCCGTGAGGAGGTGGCGTCCTTCATCCGCCGCTGGCACCGCTCGGCCCGCGAGGCGGCCAGGCGCGCCCTGCCATCGCCGGAGCGGGCGCCCGGCACGCGAGGCGGGGCGCCGGAGCCCGCCGACGCGACCCCCTCCGACGCGATCCTGCTCGAGCACGACCTCGGCGTCCTCGACCATCACGAGCAGTCGCTCCTCAAAGCCGTCCGCATCACCCGCGACCTCGGCCGCCTCGCCACCAACCCGCTGATGTGCGGCCTGCTCTGCGCTCTGCACCTGGACCGCAACGGCTATCTGCCGCGCGGCCGCAAGGACCTGTACGAGGCCGCGATGAGCATGCTCCTGGAGCGCCGCGACCCGGAGCGCGCCATGGCCCCGGTCGACGGCATCGACCTGCAGCACCAGCCCAAGGTGCGGCTGCTGCACAAGCTGGCCCACTGGATGCTCGTCAACGGCCGCTCGGAGATGAAGCGCTCCACCGCGATCCGCACGCTCGCCGAGCATCTGCCCGCCGTCCCGGATGCGGCAGGCCACGACGCCGAGACGATCTACCGCCACCTCCTCGACCGTACGGGCCTGCTCCGCGAACCCACCCCCGACACGGTCGACTTCATCCACCGCACCTTCCAGGACTATCTCGCCGCCGAAGCGTGCGTGCAGCGCGAGGACTTCGACCTCCTCCTCAACAACTCCCACCGCACCGACTGGGAGGACGTCATCCGCATGGCCTTCGCACTCGCCCGCCCCGCCGAGTGCGCCGACCTCCTGGACCGCATGATCGGCCCGACCTCCCGCGAACTGCACGGCGACGCCGGCCCGCATCGCAAGCTGCTCGCCGCCGCCTGCCTGGAGCACATCAGCGAGATCGACCCGGCCGTACGGGCCCGCGTCGAGCGCTACGCCCGCAGCATCGTCCGCCCCAGCGACCCGGTCGGCGCCCGCCGCCTCGGCTGGATGGGCCCGATCGTCCTGGAAATCCTCGACGCCCTGCAGGACACCACCACGGCCCCCGACGACGACGCGCTGCTGCTCGCCATCACCGCCACGTCCGTACGCGACGAAATGGCCATCGACTACCTGACAGGCCTGCGCGACCGCACCCGCCACGACATCCGCGCCGAGCTGGCCGGCGCCTGGCACCGCTACGACACCGCCCGCTACGCGAAGGAGATCATCGCCCATCTGGCCGCCGACGACCTGTACTTCCCGGTGTCGGACGCCGACGAGGCAAAGGCGCTGGCCGACCTGGGCGGCCGCCCGCTGGTGAAGGTCACCGGCCCGCTGGCGCCGGAGGAGCTGACCGGGCCGCTGGCCGGCACCCGCCTGACCGGCCTGTGGCTCCACTACGACCTGCGGGCCTCGATGGAGTGGCTGTCGGCCTTCAAGTCCCTGGAGACCCTGCACGTCAGCGAGGGACTGCCGGCGCCGAGCGGCGTGCCCGCGGGCATCCGCGTAACCGGCCCGCCCGCCTCACCGCGCTAGCCGGGGAACGCGGGTCACGCCCCCTCCCGCCCGGCACTTCCAGGCAGTACAGTCCTGCGGATTCGACCCAGGGGGAGGCACCACCGTTGACTTCGCTCGGCTCCACCACCCCGGACCAGCCGGCCACGCAGATCACCCATCCCGACGGCCGCGTCTCCCTCGCCGACGGCGTCAGCCCCGACAACCCGCGGTTCGCCAACGCCGACCTGCTGCCCGTACGGATGCAGGACCGCACCTGGGGCGTCTACAACTACACCGCCCTGTGGATCGGGATGGCACACAACATCCCCTCCTGGACGCTGGCTTCCGGCCTGGTGGCCCTCGGCATGGACTGGAAGCAGGCGGTGTTCGTCATCGCGCTGGCGAACGTCGTCGTGCTGCTCCCGATGCTGCTGACCGGGCACGCCGGGCCGAAGTACGGCATTCCCTTCCCGGTCCTGGTGCGCTCCTCCTTCGGACTGCGCGGCGCGAACCTGCCCGCGCTGATCCGGGCGGCCGTCGCCTGCTGCTGGTTCGGGATCCAGACGTGGATCGGCGGGCAGGGCATCTTTCTGCTGCTGGGGAAGGTCTTCGGCGGCTGGACGGAGGCGGGCGAGGTCGGCGGCTATCCGTGGACGCTGTGGCTGTGCTTCGTGATCTTCTGGGCGCTGGAACTGGCCATCATCTACCGGGGCATGAACGCCCTGCGCCGCTTCGAGAACTGGGCGGCGCCGTTCGTGCTGGTGGGCGCCGTGGTCCTGCTGGTGTGGATCGCGGTGAAGGCGGGCGGCTTCGGCCCGCTGCTCGACCAGCCGTCGAAGCTGGGCTGGGGCGCGGACTTCTGGCCGGTCTTCTTCCCGGCCCTGATGGGAATGATCGGCTTCTGGTCGACGCTGTCCTTGAACATCCCGGACTTCACCCGCTTCGGAAAGGGCCAGCGCGCCCAGGTGTGGGGCCAGTCGCTCGGCCTGCCGACCACGATGACGGCCTTCGCCCTGATGTCGGTCCTGGTGACGGCGGGCTCGCAGGCGGTCTACGGCGCCACGATCTGGGACCCGGTCCAGCTCGCCGCCAAGACGGACAATGTCTTCGGCCTGCTCTTCGCCCTGATCACGGTCATGATCGCGACGATCTCCGTGAACATCGCCGCGAATGTGGTCTCACCGGCGTACGACCTGTCCAACCTGCTCCCGAAGCTCATCAACTTCCGCGTTGGCGCCCTGATCACAGGCGTGGTCGGCGTCATCGTCATGCCGTGGAAGCTGACGTCGACGCCCGAGCTGTATATCTTCACGTGGCTCGGCACGGTCGGGGGCCTGCTGGGTGCGGTCGCGGGCGTCATGATCGCCGACTACTGGATCATCCGCCGCACGCATCTCGACCTCGCGGACCTGTACCGCCGGGAGGGCCGGTATTGGTATCAGGGCGGCTGGAACCTGCGCGCCGTCGTCGCCTTCGCGGTGGGCGGCATTCTCGCGATCGGTGGCTCGTACTCGGCGGTCAATGCGGACGGCAAGAAGCAGGGGCCTTTCCCGGCCGACGGGCTCATCCCCTTCCTCAAGCCCCTGGCCGACTACGGCTGGGCGGTGGGGCTGGGGAGCGCGCTGGTGCTGTATACGGTCCTCAGCGTCGGGCGGTGGCAGCAGCAGCCGGTACGGGACGCAGCAAGGTGATGCGCGTGGCGCCCAGTTCGGTGACGTAGAGATTGCCTGTCGCCGGGTCCTCCGTGACGTCCAGGGGCTGCTGGAAGCCGGTCAGGCCGGTGGTGCCGGTCGTCGGTGGCGACAGCCGCCCCTGGGCATCGACGCCGAAGATCACGATGTCCTGCCCGCTGGAGTAGCGCACGACCAGCAGCTTGCCGCGGAGCGCGCCGCTGAAGGCCCCCGAGCGGTATTCCACCACGCCGTTGGCCGACGCGTGCAGGCCTGCGTCGTACATGCCGGCCAGGTCGAGGTTGCGGTCCGGCTGGGTGCCGGTCGGGTAGGCGGCGGCCTGGAAGGGGTCGGTGCCGGTGGTGGGGTTGCCGCCGGCGAGGATCCATTCGCAGCGGGTGGGGTTGGGGTGGCCGTAGTAGCGGTTCTTCTTTACGTCGAAGACGTAGTCGGTCTCGGCGTTGGGGTTGGAGGTCAGGGCCGGCGCGGCGGGGCCTGCGTACGGGCCTGCGGTGGCCGCGTCGATGCGGCGGCCCGTACAGGATGACGGGAGGGGGGACGGGGTGGCCGGGGTGTTGCCGCCGGCGGCGGAGCCGTTGGTGGGGGCGTAGAGGTGGCCGTTGGTGTGCCAGAGCAGGTCGTAGGCGTTGCGGACGCCGGTCGCGTACAGGGTGAGGGGCGCGTTGGCCGCGAAGGGGTCGTAGCTGCCGCCGTTCTCCGTCTGGACGTTGAGCGGGAGGGTGGCCGGGAGCTTGGCGGGGTCGAGGCGCAGGACGGCGGCGCTCAGGAGGCGCTCCGGGCGGTTGCCCCAGACCGGGTCGGCGGCGCCCATCGCGTTGTTGGCGCCCTGGCTGATGTAGAGCGCGCCGTCCGGGCCGAAGGCGAGGGAGTTGGTCTCGTGGTCCTTCACGGAGCGCGGCAGCTTCGAGAGGACTTCGGTGTACGTGCCGAGGGCCGGGCCGGTCAGCCGCGCGATGCTGCTGGAGAAGTCCGGTTCGGACGGGGTGCCGCCGGGATACATGGTGTTGGAGCTGATCCAGAGGATCGGTGCGGTTGGGGTCGAGGCCGGGTCGAAGGCCAGGCCGATGATGGTGCGGTTCGGGGCGCCTGGGAGGCCGCGGGCAGTGGCGTTGGCTCGTACGGTGGTGATCGTCTGTGCGTTGGTGAGGGTGCCGTCGGAGGCGATGGTCCAGCGCATGAGGTAGCCGTCGAGGGTGGCGGCGTAGAGCTTGCCGTCCGGGCCTTTCGTGACGGAGGTGAAGCTGCGGCCGGTGGCGGCGGTGGCTTTGGTGAAGGCGATGGCGGAGCCACCGTCTCCTGATCCGGTGGTGAAGACGGAGCGTCATGGGGTGAAGGTGCGGCCAGCCAAGTCCTTGGCTCCACTGGTCACTTCGAGCAGGTAGCGGGTGTTCGGCTTCAGGCCGGTGGTCGGCGATACGTTGATGACGTCGCCCCCACCCGAGGTGATGACCCGGGTGGCCACCGCCGCACCGCTGACCGCCTCGGTGAGCCGGACCGTGGACGAGGTCAGCGAGGCGGCGTCCACGCCCGCGCCGACCAGGCGGAGGTCGGCGACGATGCTGCTGGTCGGCGGGACGCCGGTGGCGGTGTTCGCGGGGGTGGTGGCGCGCACCTCGGGGTGCTGGGCGGCGTCTGCGACTGGGGCTATCTCGAGGTGGGTGATCTTTGTGTTGGTGCCGGTGGCAGGGCTGATCGTGAGTCGGCCGTCCGTGACGCGCGGGGTGACGGTGCGGGTCTGGTAGCGGGTGGAAGTGGTCGGGGTGAAGCGGTCGATGGCGTTCTGGTCCTCGATCTGCAGGGCGTGCGCGCTGTCGACGGAGGTCGCGTCGCCGGTGGTCACCGTGACGCGGTAGGTGTCGTTGGGTACGGCGATCTCCCACCGGCCCGGGGCCTTCACGCCCGCGGAGGAGGCGGGCAGTTGCATGTGCATCAGGGTGGCGAGGAGTCGGTTCGGCTCGGCGGTGCCGCGGTCGCGGCCGTTGCCGACGAGGCTCAGCGGGGCTGAGCCGGTCATCCCCACCCAGCCGTAGGTCAGTCCGGAGCCCTGGCCAGACCCGGTGCGCGCGCCGTAGCCCTGCCCGTAATCAAGCACAAAGCCGCTGACGGGCACGGTGGTCGCGGCGCCGAAGTCCACCTTGACGGAGAACGCCGCCTGGGCTCGCGCGGCGGCCGGCGGCCCGGCCACCAGCGCCACGAGAAACGCGAGAACCGCCAAGCCCCTAACCGCCGCACCCGCACCCGCACGCAATCCAGCCATCGCGGCCCCCCTCCCCCACCCCACGCCCCCCGACGTGAGGGGCAACAGCGTGGATGGGAGCGGGCGTTAGGTGCCAGGGGCCGGATGGCCCCGGCCCGGGTCAAGGCTTCCAGTCGATCCCTAGCGGGACGTGACCTGAGGCGGCGGATTCCTCAAGAGGACAGTGCGGGGATGACGTGCGTGCCGTACGCGTCGATGGTGGCTTGCTTTGCGTCATGCATGGCGTAGATCGCGAATTGGTCGACGCCCAGGTCGCGGAGCGCCTGCAGCTTTTCGATGTGGGCCTCGGGTGGGCCCAGGAGGCAGAAGCGGTCGACGATTTCGTCGGTGACGAAGTCTGTGGAGGGGTTGCCGGCTCGGCCGTGGTGCGAGTAGTCGTAGCCCTCGCGTTGTTTGATGTAGGCCGTTAGGGCTTCGGGGACCAGGTCCGAGTGTTCGCCGTAGCGGGTTACCAGGTCGGCTACGTGGTTGCCTACCATGCCGCCGAACCAGCGGCATTGGTCGCGGGCGTGGGGGATGTCGTCGCCGATGTAAGCCGGGGCTGCTACGCAGATGGTTACGTCGTCCGGGTTGCGGCCGGCTTCGGTGGCTGCGGTGCGCACCGCCTTGACCATCCACTCGGTTAGGTACGGGTCCGCTAGCTGGAGGATGAAGCCGTCGGCCTCGCGGCCGGCTAGGGCCAGGGCCTTGGGGCCGTATGCGGCCATCCAGACCGGGAGCTTGCCGTCCTTGACCCAGGGGAGCTTGAGCGGCGTGCCGTCGACGTCGGTCTCGCGTCCTTCGGCGAGATCGCGGATTACGCGCATTGCGTCGCTCAGGGTTGCGAGGGTGTTCGGCTTGCGCCCTGCGACGCGCATCGCAGAGTCGCCGCGGCCGATGCCGCAGACGGTGCGGTTGCCGTACATCTCGTTGAGGGTGGCGAAGGCGGAGGCGGTTACCTCCCAGGCGCGGGTGCCCGGGTTGGTCACCATCGTGCCTACCTTGAGCTTCGTGGTGTGCTCCAGGATGCGGCTGTAGACGACGAATGGCTCCTGCCACAGCACGGTCGAGTCGAAGGTCCAGCCGTAACGGAAGCCGTTGCGCTCGGCGCGGCGCATCAGGCCGACGACGGCGGAGGCGGGCGGGTCGGTCTGCAGGACGAGTCCGAAGTCCACGGGTTGGTCCCCCTTGTCGCGTCCGTGTCGCGACCTTTTCGCGTCCTTGTCGCGTCTGTCGCGGCCTTGAAAGCCTTCATCGTGGACGGGTTGTGAGGGCTTGGCAAGACGTGGTCGACGCGCGTCACCCTGCCAGGTCAATGTCGTGTCCGACTCCGTGGTGCGTGGCGAGGTCGATCAGGAGGCGGGTGATTGCCAGGTCCTGGAGGCCTATGCCGACCGAGTTGAAGAGGGTTAGGTCGGTGTCGTTGTGCGTACGGCCTCGGGTGCGGTGGGTGAGTACGTCGCCCAGCTCGTGGTGGAAGTCGTCCTTGGTGAGGGCACCTTCGGCGAGCGGGATGAGGATCTCGCCTGATTTGGTGCGGGCCGTGTCGTAGGCGTCGATGACTATGCGGCTTCGGACCATCGCTTCGGTGTCGAGTTCGCGGTGGTCGGGGCGGGGTGGCGCGCCTACGGCGTTGATGTGCTGGCCTGGGGAGAGCCAGGCGCCCTTGATGATCGGGTCGCGGGATGGGGTCAGGGTGCATAGGACGTCGGCGGCCTCGGTGACCGTGCGCGGGTGGTCTACGGCCTTGGCCGGGATGCCGAATTCTGTGGTGATCCAGGTGGCGAGAGTCTGGGCTTTGGTGGGGGTGCGGCCCCAGAGGACGACGTTCTCGTACGGGCGGGTGGGGAGCAGTGCTCGGGCGTGGGCGTAGGCGAGGGGGCCGGTGCCGATGAGGCCGAGGGTTGTTACGTCTGTGCGGGCGAGGGCTCGGGTGGCGACTGCTGTGGCGGCGGCGGTACGGATGCGGGTGAGTTCGGCGCCGTCGAGGAGGGCTAGGCAGGCGCCTGTGGTGGTGTCGACGGCGAGAACTGCTGAGCGCTGTACGGGGAGTCCGGCGGCGTGGTTCGCCGGGAGGTCGGCGAGGAGTTTGACGGTGGCGAGGCGGGCGGGGGTGGAGGCGGCGGGCATTGCCAGGAAGGTGGCGGAGTCGGTGTCAGGGGTGGCGGTGGTCGCCGGGAGGGACATGGCTGGTGGGGTGGGGAGGGTGGCTTTGGAGTCGGAAAGGTCGCGGTGGGCTTGGGCAATGGCGGCTTCGACGGCGTCGAGGGTGTCGGCGAGGAGGGTACGGATCGTGGAGCGGGTGAGGATCAGCGTCATGGAGCGGGGTCTCCTGGGTGCGGGCGCTTGGGTGGGTGGGCGGGGTTTTGGGCTGCCGGGTGGCGGTGGGCTGTGGGCTGCTAGCCGGCGCGAGCAAAGGGTGTCGTCAGGCCCGACGGGGCCCGGCTGCGGCCCACCAAGCCGCTGACTGCCAGCAGGGCGAAGGCGTACGGGAGTGTCGTCAGCAGCGGAGCTGAGATGTGCAGGCCGATGGCCGGGGCCGCGTATTGCAGGGACTGGGCCAGGCCGAAGACCAGGCAGGCCAGCAGCGTTGGCCAGCCGCGCCAGCGGCCTGCGATGACGGCGACGACCGCCAGGTAGCCGATGCCGCCGGTGATGTTGTCGCTGAAGGCATGGACCTCGGACAGTGCGAGGTGGGCGCCCGCGAGGGCTGCGGTGGCGCCGGTCAGGAGGACGGTCGCGTACCGGATCAGGCGCACCGGCAGGCCGCAGCGGTCGGCGGTCACCGCGTCCTCGCCCACCGCGTCGATGGCCAGGCCCCAGGTCGTACGCCTGCTCAGCGTGAGGGCCAGGGCCGCGGCTATGGCGAAGGCGGCGTAGCCGAGCAGGGTCTGCTCGAAGAGTGCCGGGCCGAGGATGGGGATGTCGTGCAGGGCCGGGATGGCGAGCGGGTCGAAGCCGGGGAGGGTGTCGGCCTTGCCTTCGCCGCCGAAGAGGAGGCGGGCGCCGTACGTGGTGGCGCCGAGGGCCAGGGCGTTGGCGGTGATGCCCGTGACGATCTGGTCGGCGCGGAGGGTGACGCTGAGCAGTGCCTGCAGGGCGGCGAAGAGCAGGCCGGCGGCCAGGGCCGTGAGGACGCCTACGGTGGCGCTGCCCGAGGCGTGCGCGCCCGCTGCGCCCGCGAAGGCGCCGGTGAGCATCATGCCTTCTACGGAGAGGTTGAGGACGCCTGCGCGTTCGCTGAGGAGTTCGCCTGAGGAGGCGAGCAGGAGGGGCAGCGCCATGCGGACGCCGCCGGTTGCCAGTTCGTCTATTACGGCGCTCATTGCGCGAACCTCCTCGTGGTCGTGAAGATCATGGCCGCGGCGATGAACAGCACCAGCAGGCTCTGCACGATCTGCACCGTCGATGCCGGGACCTGGGCGGCGAGCTGGAGGTTGATGCCGCCGCTGGTGAGGAAGCCGAAGACGAGGCTTACGGCGGCGACGGCGGTGAGCGAGCCGCGGGCCAGGAGGCCGACGACCAGGCCGGAGAAGCCGTAGCCGGAGGAGAAGTGCTCGGCGAGTACGTAGGGCGCGGTGGCGACGAGGGCCGCCCCTGCCACACCCGCGAGGCCGCCGGCGAAGGCCAGGCCTGTGGTCTGCAGCCGGCCGACGGGCAGGCCGAGGCGGGCTGCGGCTGCGGGGGTGCGGCCGACGGCTTTGAGGCGTACGCCCGCTGCGGTGTGGCGGAGGGCGATGCCGGTGGCGAGAGCTGCGATGGCGGCTATGAGGACTACGGCGGTGGCCGGTGACTCCTGGCCGCCGATCAGGGGGAGTTGGGCGCCCGTGGGGAGAGGTGCTGACTGCGGGAGGGTTTCGGAGGACGTTACGGGCTGGCGCAGCAGGGCCTCCTCGTGTACGGCGACTGCCACCAGGCCGGTGCCTACGAAGTTCAGGAGGAGGGTGGTGATCACTTCGCTGGTGCCGCGCTTGACCTTCAGCCACGCGGCGATGCCGGCCCAGGCGGAGCCGGCCAGGAAACCGGCGGCCAGGACGAGCGGCACGCCTAGCGCGGCGGGGACGGTGGCGGGGAGTGCCAGGCCGGTAGCTGCCGCGGCCACGCCGCCCGCGCAGAGTTGGCCTTCGCCGCCGACGTTCACCAGGCCGGCTCGGTGCGCGACGGTGAAGCCGGTGGCTATGAGGGCGAGTACGGCGGCGGAGTTGAGCGAGCTGCCGATGGCGTACGGAGAGCCGAACATGCCCTCGTCGAGGGCCCGCCAGGCGGTGGCCGGGTCGGCGCCGGCGGCGATGACGAGGAGGAGGCCGGCTGCGGCGGCAAGGAGGGTGGAGAGGGCGGCGATGGTTAGGGGGTGGCGGGGGAGGGTGCGGAGTCGGGTGGGGGTGGCCTGAGTGGTGGGTGGTGATGGGGGTGGAGCGGGCTTGGTGGTGAGGGTCGCTGTCATGGGAATCCTTGTCGGGGCGAGGCGAGGCGAGGCGAGACGAGACGGGGCGAGGCAGATCGGGGCAGGTCGGGGCGGATGCCCGGGCTTGGCATCGGGGATGGTGGCGAATGGGCCGGTTGCCTGCGCCGTTCACCCGCCCGCGTGGGCGGAGGCCTCAGCCCCAGGGCGCGAGTCGGGGCTCGAGTCGGGGCGCGAGTCGGGGCTCGAGTCGGGGCTCGGGTCCGTAGCCGACCCCGTCCCGAGCATCAGCTCGCCCACCCGCTCCCGCGCATCGGCGCGCTTCGGATCCACCGGTCCCAGCAGCCGCCCGCGATACGCGACGACCACCCGGTCGCAGAGCGCGAGCAGTTCATCCAGCTCGGCCGAGACCAGCAGCACCCCGGCGCCGCGCGCCGCCGCTTCCCGGATGCGGGTGTGGACGGCGTCCACGGCGCCGATGTCCAGGCCGCGCGTCGGCTGCGCCGCGGCCAGGCAGACGAGTGGGTCGAGGGCCAGCTCGCGGGCGAGGACGACCTTCTGCTGATTGCCGCCGGAGAGGGAAGTCATGGGCGCGGCCGGCCCGGACGCGCGGATGTCGTGGTCGGCGAGCACCGTGGTCGTGGTCCGCGCCAGCGCCCCGCGGTCGAGGAAGACGCCCAGCCGGCGGAAGTCCGCGAGTCGACCGAGGTGCAGATTCTCGGCTACGGACAGCTCCGGCACGCAGCCTTCGCGATGCCGGTCCTCGGGTACGACGCCGAGCCCGGCCCGGGTGCGCTCGCGTGGGCGGGCACGGGTGACGTCCTGGCCGCCGAGCTCGAGCCGGCCGCGCTGCGGCGTCAGCGAGCCGCCCACGACGGCCATCAACTCGCTCTGCCCATTGCCCTCGACACCGGCCACGCCGACGATCTCGCCGGGGCGGACATCGAGCGAGACGCGGTCGAGCGCGTACGTGCCGTCGCCCCGCCTGACGGTGATGTCCTGCAGCCGCAGCGCAGCCGCATCGCTGTCCAGCACGGCTTGGTCGGTAGCGCCATCACCCGCCCGCGCGGAGCTGGTGGCAGGCTCCGTATCGAGCCCCACCGCCCCCACCAACCCCGCACCCAACGTCCCCGCCGACCGCCCGATCATCAGCGACACCAGCCGCTCGGCCGACAGCTCCCCCATCGCCCCACCACCCGCGACCCGCCCACCCCGCAGCACCGTCGCCGCATCCCCGGCGCGCGTGGCCTCGCCCAGCTTGTGCGTGACGAGAACGACCGCCTGCCCCGCATCAGCAATCCGCCGGCACGTAGCCAGCAGCGCGTCCACCTCCGACGGCCCCAGCACCCCAGTCGGTTCGTCCAGCACCAGCATCCGCGGCGCCCGCAGCAGCGCCTTCACGATCTCCACCCGCTGCCGCACCCCCACCGGCAGCTCCCCCACCACCGCGTCGAGCTCCACCTCCAGCCCGTACTCCTCCCGCACCCGCGCGACCCGACCCGCCAAGTCCCGCAGCCGCAACAGCCGCAGGTTCTCCCCCACCGTCAGCGTCGGGACCAGGCTGAAGTGCTGGTGCACCATCGCCACCCCGGCAGCGAGGGCATCGGCAGGGCGGCGCGGGTTGTACGCCGTTCCGTACAGGCGCAGGGAACCAGCGTCCGGCGTCAGCGAGCCGCCCACCAGATGGCACAGCGTCGACTTCCCCGCGCCGTTCTCCCCCAGCACGCAGTGCACGCTCCCCGCCTCCACCACGAGGTCGACCGCGTCGAGCGCGCGCATCGTGCCGTACGACTTGGTGAGCCCGCTCAGCTCCAAGGCGGCCGCCGTCATCGGGTCTTGATCTTCCCGGACGCGATCTTCGACTTCAGCTCGTCGAGCTTCTTCTCCACCTTCGGGTCGGCCTCGCCGCACAGCTTGATGTCGTTCTGCGGCTCGGCGAAGGTGAGGCCGAAGTGCACCGCCTCGGGCTTCCAGGTGTCCTTCACCAGGTGGTCGGTGGCGTACTCGATCTCGGCGCCGATGTCCGTCTCCACATATCCGGCGTACGCCTTGTCGCCGCACTCCCGCGGCACCGGACCGCCGATCAGCGCGCCCCCGCGCGCCGCCGCGGCCCGGGCGACGCCCTTGTGGCCCAGGTTCAGGACCTGGCCCAGGACGTCCGCGCCCGCGCCGTAGTCGGCCAGCGCGGACTGCTTCGCCTTCGCGGCGTCGTTGAAGTCGCCTACGTACTGCGGATTCAGGACCTTCACGCCCGAGTCCGCGGCCTTCGCCCCCCGCTCGAACTCCTTCGCCGCATTCACGATCGCCGGCAGCTCCGCGCCGCCGATGAAGCCGACCACCGCCTTCTTCGACAGCAGCGCCGCCGCCGCGCCCGACAGATAGGCCGCCTCCGCCTGCTGCGGGTCGTACAGGGCCAGATTCGCCGTCGGCTTGCCGTCCGCCGGGCCGCCGATTTCGGCGAACTTCACCTTCGGGAAGCGTTGCGCCACCTTGCGTACGTCCGCGTCCGTCTGGCCGCCCAGCGATATCACCAGGTCGGAGGTGGTGGCGAAGCGGACCAGCGCCTGTTCGTAGTCGGCGGCCTGGACCTGCTCGACCTTGGTGAAGGTGACCTTGCCCGTGTGCTGCTTCGCCGCCCGCTGGTAGCCGCGGTGCGCGGACTCCATGAAGCCGTCGTCCGAGAGCGAGCCGGGGAACAGGACGCCCACCTTGAGCTTGTCCCCGTCGCCCCCGGAGCCGGACGCCGATGAGGCGCCCCCGCCGCACGCCGTCAGCAGCGCGAGACAGGACAGCGCGGCGAGCGCGGCGGCGCGTGGTGCATGCGTGAGTGCCACTTCTGGTGCCTCCAGGGGAAGGGCCCGCGGGCCCGCTAGTGGTATACCGTTACGCGCCCTCAGTCTGGGAGGCATGTGTTGCGCGGGTGTTAGCGGGCGGTTAGCACTGTGCTCCCCTCTGCGTGGCCCGCTTAGGGTGGGGGCGGCGATGACTACGGAGGATGGCCTTGGTGACAGCGGCTCAGCAGCCGGACACGGGGCGCGGTTCGCTGCGCGACCGTGTGTACGAGATCCTGCGCCGGCGCATCCTGGAGGTCGAACTCCAGCCCGGCGACCGGCTCGTGGAGCGGGTGCTCGCCGAGGAGCTCAAGGTCTCGCGGATCCCGCTGCGCGAGGCGATCCGCCGGCTCGAAGCGGACGGGCTCGTGCTCGTGGTGCCGCGACGCGGCGCCCTGGTGGCGCCCTTCACGCCCGCCGACGTGCGCGATCTCTTCGACGTACGCGAATCGCTGGAGTCGCTCGCCGCCCGGCTGTCGGCGGAGCGCGCCGACGACGCGGCGCTGGCCCGCCTCGCCGCCCGCCTGGACGCCGCCCGTACCGCCACCCGCCGCGACGACCGGGCCGCGATCGCCGCGGCCAACGCGGGCTTTCACGCCGACATCGTCGATACGGCCGCCAACCCGCTGCTCACCAGCATGATGCGGCCGCTGGAGGCCCGTACGCACTGGCTCTTCCGGCTCACCGCGCAGCGCGACCCTGCGCGGCAATGCGCGGAGCACGAGGAGCTCTACGAGGCCATCGCCGCCCACGACGCCGATGGCGCGGCGGCCCTGGCGCATGCCCATGTGGCGGACGGGCGCGCCGAGTCCCTGGCCATCGCGGCCCGCTGGTCGCGTCCGGAGATCGATCCGGAGGCGGTGGCGGCGCGGCGGAGGCGTCGGGGATCATGATCAGTACTGCCCGGGAATGAGGAGGCCACGGTGTACCGGATCGCCGCCCGCGTCTGGCGTCTGCTGAACGGCAGGCTGCAGTGGCGTGTCATGTGGCTGCTGCACGCGAAGTACACGGTCGGGGTGACCGCGGTCGTACGGGACGACCGGGGGCAGGTGCTGCTGCTGCGGCATCGCATGTGGCCGCCGGACCGGGCGTGGGGGCTGCCGACCGGGTACGCGGCGCGGGGTGAGGAGTTCACCGAGACCGCGGTGCGGGAGGTCAAGGAGGAGACCGGGCTGGATGTTGAGCCGGGGCGGCTGGTGCGGCTGCGGAGCGGTTATCGGCTGCGGGTGGAGGTGGCGTACGAGGCGCTGCTGGTCGGGGGCACGCTCAAGGCGGATCCCTTCGAGATTCTTGAAGCGCGCTGGTTCTCTCCTGACGACCTGCCTGCGGGGCTGATGCCGGCGCACCGCGGGCTGATCCATGCGCCAAGGGTTCCCTCCGGGCGGTGAGTCGTGTAGGTGAGAGGGGGTTGAAATTTTTAACGTTTCAACCCCAACTCGCCCGGAGGGAAGCCCCCATGCCCACCCGCCGCACCATCCTGCTCGGCGCCCTCGCCACCGCCGCCACGACCGCCACCGCACCCCAGGCCGCCTCCGCGGCCCCCCGCACCGCCCCCTCGGTCCGCCGCATCGCCGACACCCAACTCGACCCCGAGGCCATCTACTTCGTCTCCTTCGACGGCCTGGTCAACAACAACTCCTTCCAAAAGAGCGGCATCCTCACCCACCGCGGCCACCAGTACGCCGCCTGGTACACCGCCGACCGCACCGCCGTCCTCGCCCGCCGCCGCCTCCCGCGCGGCCCATGGCGCACCCTCCGCCTCCCGCACAAGCTGCGCTACGACGACTCCCACAACGTCATCAGCCTCGGCATCTCCCCCACCGACGGCCGCATCCACGCGATGCTCGACTCGCACTCCGACGAGTTCTTCTACGTGAAGTCGGCGGCAGGCCTCGCCAGCAACCCAGAACGTTTCAACTGGGAAACCGCCCGCTTCGGTCCCATCCAGACCACCCTCGACGGCCTCCCCCTCACCGACCGCTTCACCTACCCGCAGTTCCTCCCCACCCCGGAGGGCCGGCTCCAGCTCCACTACCGCACCGGCGTCTCCGGCAACGGCCAGACCGCCCTCGCCGAATACGACGGCACCACCTGGCGCGCCCTCGGCGAATGGTCCAGCGCCTCGGGTACGTACACGAGCGAGCACGGCAGCAGCACCGCCCGCAATATGTACGTCAACGGCGTCGACTACGGCCCGGACGGCACCCTGCACGTCTTCTTCACCTGGCGCGAGCAGAACGCCGCCGTCATGTGCAGCCCGGGCGGGCTGACCAACCACGAGATGGCGTACGTCTCCAGCCCCGACCGCGGCCGCACCTGGCACGACGCCCGCGGCAAAGCCATAGCCACCACCGGCACCAGCGACCTGGTCGCCGTCACCGACACCGGCACCGTCGCCGAGCCGATCAACCCCGACCACTCCCTCATGAACCAGGAGAGCCAGGCCATCGACTCCGCAGGCCGCCCGCACGCCCTCTGGTCGTACGTCCCCGGCCGCTTCGGCCAGTGCACCACCGACTACGCCGCCGACCGGACCAAGAACGCCCGCACCTTCCACATGCACCGCGACGCCTCCGGAAGCTGGCGCAAGACCGAGATCCCGGTGTCGCCCGGATCGACGCAGCGCAGCCGCCTCGCCTTCGACCGGTACGACAACGCGTACGCGATCATGCCCCGCGGGCGGATCGTCGCCGCGTCGGCGGCGAGCGGCTGGACCGACTGGAAACAGCTCTACGACGGCAAGGAGCTGGACGCGTACGGCGAGGTCCTCATCGACGAGCCGCGCCTCAAGCAGGACGGCGTGCTCTCCGTCTTCTACCAGCGGACATCCACCGGAACGACTCCCTCCCCCATCCGCGTCGCGGACTTCGCCCTCCCTGGGTAGGCTGACGCGCGCCGATCCACCGGCCGGGGGGAGGTTGACATGGGACGCATGCCGCATGCCGAACGCCGTCGGCAGCTGGTCGAGGCGGCCATCCGCGTCATGACCAGGGACGGGGTGGCCAGGACCACCACCCGCGCCATCGTGGCCGAGGCGGGCGTCTCGCTCAGCGTCTTCCACTACTGCTTCAGCGCCAAGCAGGAGCTGCTCGAAGCCGTCATGGAGGCGATATCCGACCACTCCGAGTCCCGGGTGCTGGCCACCGTCAGCCACCGCGCCGCGCAGGAGGACACCCTGCGCGGCACGGTGCGGGCGGGTCTGCAGGCGTACTGGGACCATGTCCTCGCCAGCCGCGGCGAGCACCTGCTGACGTACGAACTGACGCAGTACGCGCTGCGCGAGCCGGGCTACGAGCATCTGGCCCGGCGCCAGTACGAGCGCTATGTCGACGCGCACGCCAAGGTGATCCAGCGCATCGGCGTCGAGCTGACCGTCCCCGAGGGGACGGCCGCCCGCTATCTCGCCGCGCTGACCGACGGCCTCACCCTCAACTTCCTCGTCCTCGGCGACGAGGAGAACGCGGGTGAGGTCCTCGACACGGTCGCGGATCAGATCATGAATCTAGTGGCGCTCGGTGGCTCCCCAGGTGCGTAGGTAGGACTCCGCGCCGCCCAGCAGATCGCGCACCGTGTCCGCGCCCCCGCTGAGCCGCATCTGCTCGATCCAGTCCGGGACCATGCCGACGTGCGCGGCCCCGTCCTTGTTGAAGTCCCAGGTCCGCTCGCCCGTCTTCTGCCGGTCGAGCTCGGTGCCGCCGTCGGCGCTGCGGTACGGGTACTTCACCTCCTGGCCGCCCGGTGCCGGCCAGCCGCCGACGCCGTTCATGTCGGTGCCGTAACCGAGGCCGATGCCGTACTTGTCGCGCAGCGCCTTGGTGCCCTTGGCCTCCTCGACGAAGTGTGCCGCGGCGTTCATGTACGGGGCCGCGAAGCCGCCGAGCTTGTAGAGCCGCTCCATCCAGCTGTTGTCCATCCAGCTGTGGCTGGAGATGACGCCCGGGTACTTCGCCGCCTCCAGCATGTCCAGCGCGCGGCCCGCGGCCTTGACGCTCATGTGGTCGACCTCGAGCATCATGCCGCGCTTCATCATCCCGTTGACCGCGTGCTCGCCGAGCCCGGTGAGGCCGCGGGCGTTGCACCTGGCATCGGTCGGGTAGACGGGCAGGCCGGTGCCGGGCGGCAGCAGATTGGCGATCTCGTCGGGCAGCGGGGCGTTGCTGATCGGGTTGTCCTGCTGCGCGCCCTTGCACTTCTCCGTACGCCAGAAGGTGCCGGTGGACAGGAACTGTCCCACGTTCACGGCCGTGCCGATGCCGCCGGAGTCGAAGCGCACGCCGCACAGCGCGTTGTCGAACTTGTGGCACAGGAACATGCTGCGTACGCCGATGTCGTACAGCTCGTCCAGGCCGCGGTCGATGTCGGCCTTCGAGCACCCGGGAATGCCCAGGGTCTGCTTGCAGCCGAAGGGCTCGGAGGTCTCCACGCCCAGCACCACGGCGAGCTTGCCGTCCTCGATGACCTGACGGGCCTGGGCGGAGTCCTTGACGATGCGGAAGAAGCCCTTGCCGGGGCCGCCGTAGATCTTGTCGATGTAGTCCTGCATCTCGAAGGTCTTCTTGGCCTCCAGCCGGATCGCGTCCATCTCGTTGCAGCCGCGGTCCTTGGCCGGATAGATCGAGCAGAGCAGGCCGTTGGTGACGAGGTCGTTGACCAGGACCCGCTGGCCGCCGCGCCAGGCGCGCTCCAGCCAGGCGTAGTAGTTCTGCTGGTGGCTGAGGGAGTCGTGGGCGGGCCAGTGCTTGAAGGTCGGCCAGCCGACCGGGTCGTGCTTGCCGTCGGCGCCGCCGGTGATGTTCTCGAAGAGGGCGCCGGAGCCGTCCGGGTAGTGCTCGGGGCAGTCCTTGAGCGCCTCGGCGACGCCGGTCTGGTCGAAGGGCTTGCCGCAGATGATCCGGCCGCCGAAGCCCTCGTTGGACATGACGTGGTTGTGCGCGTCTACGTAACCGCGGACCTTGCCCTGGCTGTCCGTACCGCGGAAGGGCTCGCCGGTCGCGTTGATCTGCGAGTCGGCGGCGGGGCGCGCGCTGGGCTCCCACCAGTTGCCGCCGTCGGCGCCGGTCGCGGGCGAGCCGGCCAGTCCGCAGGTCAGCAGGAAGGTGGTGAGGAGTGCCAGCAGCGCGCGTCTGCGCAGGAGGGTCATCGCGAACCTGCCTTCCGTAGAACTTACTGACGCGTAGGTACGGATGAGAATGGCGCGCACCTGACAGTCAGTCAAGTGTCCGGGACGCTTGACCTGTTCACTGCTTATTGACACTTCGCCAATAGCGTCGCACCGTTGCTCCATGCACCGGACGCAGCGACGCAGGCTGGATCCCGACGCCCGCCGGGCGGAGATTCTCGCCGTGGCCAGGCGGCTGTTCGGCACCCACGGCTACAGCGCCGTGGCCACCGCCGACATCGCCGCCGAGGCCGGCGCCGCCCGCGGGCTGATCAACCACTACTTCGGCGACAAGCGGCAGCTCTACCTCGAGGTCGTACGGCAGATGATGGTCGTGCCGCCGTCCGTCTCCGAGCGGCTGCCGGCCACCGGCCCCGAGGAGCGGCTCGCCGTCTGCGTCGACCGCTGGCTCGACGTCGTGGAACGCAACCGCGAGATGTGGCTGTCGGCGATCGGTCCCGCCGCGCTCGGCAACGACCCGGACATCGACCAGATCATGCTGGAAGCCGACGAGATCGCCACCGACCACATCCTCCAGGCCGCGCTGCTGGCCGACGTCGAGGACGGCCGCGACCGGCTCCGGGCGATGATCCGCGCGCACAGCGCCATGCTGAAGGCCGCCTCCCGCGAGTGGCTGGTGCGCGGCACGCTCACCCGCGACGACCTGCACGTGATGCTGACCCGCACCGTGATCCATCTGCTGCACACGGTGCACCCCGCCATGATGAAAGGAATCACCCATGCCCCGAGTCCTGACCGATGAGCGCCGCGACCTGGTCAAGGCGATCACCGACTTCTGCCGCCGCGAGTGCGGCACGAAGGAGCAGCGGGACCTGCTCACCGACCATGGCCGGGAGCATCACAGCCAGCAGCTCTACGAGAAGATGGCCGGCCTCGGCTGGCTCGGCATAGCCGTGCCCGAGGCGTACGGCGGCGCGGGCATGGGGATGGGCGAGCTGTGCCTCTTCCTGGAGGAGACCGGTTATGGCCGCGCCCCGATCAGCGGCTTCTCGACCACGATCATCGCGGCGGCCGCGTACGAGAAATTCGGCTCCGAGGAGCAGAAGCGGACCGTGCTGGAGGGTGTCGTACGCGGCCGTATCGAGGCGATCTCCATGTCGGAGCCGGGCGCCGGCTCCGACGTCGGCGCGCTGACCTGCCGCGCGGAGCGCAAGAACGGCGGCTATGTCATCAACGGGCAGAAGACCTGGTGCTCCAATGCCCACCTCGCCGACCACATCCTCCTCATCGCCCGTACGTCCCAGGAGGAGTCCAAGCACGCGGGCCTGACGCAGTTCATGGTGCCGACGGACACCGCGGGCCTGGAGATCCGCGGCATCGACACGATGGGCGGCCGCGAGGTCAATGACCTCTACTTCACCGACTGCTACCTCCCCGAGTCGGCGGTCGTCGGCGCCGAGGGCCAGGCCTGGCCGCAGCTGATGACCGGGCTGAACCTGGAGCGGATGATCCTCGCCGCCGTGATGCTCGGCGTCGCCCGCCGCGCCTTCGACGACACCCTCGACTACGTGCGCCAGCGCGAGCAGTTCGGCCGCCCGATCGGCTCCTTCCAGGCGCTGAAGCACCGCATCGCCGACAACGCCACCGAGCTCGAGTGCGCCCGCCTGCTCCTCGACGACGTCGCCGCGCAGATCGACGCCGCCCCGGACAAGGTCTTCGCCCGCGAGGCGTCGATGGCCAAGCTCAAGTGCACCGAACTCGCCAAGCACATGGCGCTGGAGGGCATGCAGATGATGGGCGGTTACGGCTACGCCACCGAGTACGGCATGGAGGCGCTGCTGCGCTCGTCCGTCGTATCGACGGTGTACGGCGGGACGAGCGAGATCCAGCGGGACATCATCGGCAGGACATACGGACTGTGAAACAGATGCACTGAGTTAGTCTCTCTGTATGGCACCACCGATAAGCGACACCGAGGCCGAGGCCGTCGTGCTCGCCCGCGCGGCGGCGACGGCGCCGGCCGGGGACGCGCTGCGGGAGAAGATCCTGGACGCGGCGTGCCAGCAGTTCATGACCTTCGGGCTGCGCCGCTCCACGATCGACGACGTGGCGCGGCGCGCCAAGGTCTCCCGCGTCACCGTCTACCGCCGGATCGGCAGCAAGGACCAGCTCGTCCAGGAGTGCCTGCTGCGCGAGTACCGCCGCTTCGTGGCCGAGGTGGACGAGGCGGTCGCCGACGTGCCGACGATGCAGCAGCGCCTGGAGGAGGGCTTCGTCATCCTGCTCCGGCACATCAGGGATCACCCGCTCATCGGCGGCCTGCTGCGCCTGGAGCCGGAGGTGATGCTGCCGTATCTGACGGTGGAGTCGGGCCCGCAGTTCGTGATGATGCGCGACTACCTGACGACCCGGCTGCGGCACGCCCAGCGCGAGGAGGGCCGCCCGGCCGGCGACCCGACGCCGGTGGCCGAGCTGATGGTGCGGATCACGGTGTCCTTCCTACTCAACCCGGTCAGCTGCTTCCAGCTGGACGATACGGAGCAGGCGCGGAAGTTCGTCCGCCGCTATCTGACGCCGCTGCTGGGGAGTTGAGAGCCCGAGCCGGTCGGGCGACGGTGATACACGGGGCATTGACTTGTTTCACTGCGCACGTCAACACTGTCCCCCATGGAACTCGCCACCACCCTCCAGTACGCGACCGACCCCCGCGCCGCCGCCGATGAGGTGGCCGGCTGGGAGCGGGCGGGCCTCGACGCCATCTGGGTGGCCGAGGCGTACGGCTTCGACTCCCCCACGATCATGGGCTATTTGGCGGCCCGCACCGAGCGCGCCCGCATCGGCTCCGCGATCCTGAATGTCTACTCGCGCACCCCCGCCCTCATCGCCCAGACCGCCGCGGGCCTGGACGCCGTCTCCGGCGGCCGGGCGATCCTCGGCCTCGGCGCCTCGGGCCCGCAGGTCGTCGAGGGCTGGCACGGCCGCCCGTACGACCGCCCGCTGGGCCGCACCCGCGAGACCGTCGAGCTCTGCCGCCGCATCCTGCGCCGCGAGGTGATCGACCACCACGGCATCAGCGACATGCCGCTGCCCGCGGACAAGGGCGGCGGCCGCGGCAAGCCGCTGAAGATCCTCACCAAGCCGGTGCGCCCGTCCGTCCCCGTCTACATCGCCGCCCTCGGCCCGGCCAACACCGAGGCCACCGCGCAGATCGCGGACGGCTGGCTGCCGACCTTCGTCATCCCGGAGAAGGTCCAGGACGTCTGGGGCGCCTCGCTGGCGAAGGGCCTCGCCAGTCGCTCCGCCGAGCTCGGCCCGCTGCAGATCGTCGCGGGCGGGCTGCTCGCCATCGGCGACGACGCGGCGGCGCTGCGCGATCTGGCGCGTCCGCAGATCGCGTTGTACGTCGGCGGCATGGGCTCGCGGCGCAAGAACTTCTACAACGACCTGGCGCGGGCGTACGGCTACAAGAAGGAGGCCGAGCGCATCCAGGACCTCTATCTCGCGGGCAAGAAGGCGGAGGCGGCGGCGGCCGTGCCGGATGAGCTGTGCGAGCTCACGACGCTGTGCGGGCCGGAGGGTTACGTACGCGAGCGGGTGGCGGCATTCCGCGAGGCCGGGGTCACGATGCTCAATGTCCATCCCGTCGGCCAGGAGCCGGCCCGGCAGCTCGAGATGTTGAAAAACTGGCTCTAGGAGGCCGCTGTGACCACGATCCTGCGCCTGCCCGACCCGCTCACCATCCCGGCGCTGCTCGCCCGGAACGCCGAGGACCACCCCGGCCTCCCGGCCCTGTCCTGGCGCGCGCCGGACGACACCTGGACCACCCTCACCTGGTCCGAGGCCCGCACCCGCATCGACCACCTCGCGGCGGGCTTCGCCGTGCACGGCATCGGCCGCGGCGACCACGTCCTGCTGATGATGGGCAACATCCCCGAGCACTGGCTCTGTGACCTCGCCCTCGTCCAGCTGGGCGCCGTCCCGGTCAGCGTCTACGGCACGTCGGCGCCCGAGCAGGTCGCCTACATCGCCCGCCACAGCCGCGCCCGCCTCGCCGTGGTCGAGGGGGCGGCGCAGGCGTCCCGCTTCGAGCCGGCGTTCGCGGACACGGGCTCGGGCCTGGAGAAGCTGCTCAATGTCGAGCAGGGCGGCTATGCGGCGCTGCTGGAGATCGGCCGGCGCACGTACGCCGACACCGCCGACGCCATCGACAAGGCCTGGCGGCAGACCACCCCCGCCGACCCGCTCACCGTCGTCTACACCTCCGGCACGACCGGCGACCCCAAGGGCGTGGTGGTCAGCCACCACAACGTGCTCCGCAACGCCGTCTCCCTGGACGGCGTCACCGACCTCCCCGACCACGTCGAGCACGTCTGCTACCTCCCCTTCGCGCACATCGCCGAGCGCATGCTCGGCATCTACCTCCCGGTCTTCCGCGCCGCCCACGTCCGCCTGTGCACCGACCCGACGGCAGTCGCGGCGACGGTCCGCGAGCTGCACCCGGCAGAGTTCTTCGGCGTGCCCCGGGTGTGGGAGAAGCTCGCCGCTTCGATACGGGCCGGGCTCGCGCTGCTGCCGGAGCCGCAGCGGGAGGCGCTGGCGGCGGCGGGCGGGACGGCGCGCTCGTACGTCACGTGCAAGGAGCGCGGCGAGGAGCCGCCGGGCGAGCTGGCGGCGGCGTACGCGAAGGCGCGGGCGGAGGTCATCGAGCCGCTGCTCGCGCTGGCGGGCTTTGAGCAACTGGTCTGGACGGCAAGCGCGTCGGCGCCGATGCCGCGGGATGTGGTCGATTTCTTCGCGGGCTTCGGCATCGTCATCAACGACGCCTGGGGCCTGACCGAGACGGTCGGCGTCGCCACCACCAACAGCCCGTCCGGCTTCCGGCTCGGGTCGGTGGGTCGCGCGATCGAGGGGGTGGAGATACGGATTGCCGCGGACGGCGAGATCGAGGTCCGCGGGGAGACGGTGTTCGCGGGATATCTGCAGGCCGATGGCTCGGTGGCGGCGGCGGTGGACGCTGACGGCTGGTTCGCGACGGGGGACATCGGGCGGCTGGACGACGACGGCTTCCTGTGGCTCACGGACCGTAAGAAGGAAATGATCGTTACGTCGACGGGCAAGAACGTCTCCCCGGCGCTCGTCGAGAACACCCTCAAGGAACACCCCTTGATAGGCCAGGCCTTCGTCCACGGCGACGGCCGCTCGTACCTGGTGGCGCTGATCGTCCCCGACCCGGAGGCGACGGCGGCATGGGCGGCAGCGGAAGGCATCGAGGGCGACTTCGCCGCGGTGACGGCACATCCGCGGCTGCGGGAGGAGGTGGCGCGGGCGGTAGCGGCGGCCAACACCCACCTCAACAGCACCGAGCAGGTCAAGCGCCACGCCCTCCTCGACCGCGAGTGGAGCCCGGACACGGGCGAGCTGACCCCGTCGCTGAAGCTGCGCAGGCGGGTGGTGCGGGAGCTGCATGGGGAGCGGATCAAGGCGCTATATCGGGACTGACAGCGGGTTTCGCCTCATCTGGTGCGGGCGCCGGGCGCGCTCCGGTCCTGATGCCGGTGAGCAGGCCGGTGAGCGCGATGGCCAGCACGGCGCCGCCGATGACAAGGCAGATGGCGGTGACCCCGAAGCCGCCCGCGGCCGCGGTGGCGACGCCTGCGCCGACCGGGCCCAGCGCGTTGTGAATGGTCCAGAACGAGGACGTGACGCGCCCCAGCAGATGCCGGGGCGTCACCTCCTGCCGCAGCGACATCGAGCAGATCCCGGCGATGCCGGTGCACATCATGGTGACGGTCATCAGCCCGGCGATCACCGGCACGCTCCCGGCCAGCCCGATCCCGGCGACGGCACACCCGGCGACCACGAAGGCGCCCACCCACGCCACGCCGAACCCGAGCCGCTTCCGCACCCGCGACACGGCAGCGGACGCGATGAACGAGCCGACGGTCCCGGCCGTCAGCACCCAGCCGACGGTGGTGTCCGGGCGGTCGAGCTCGTGCTTGACGAGATAGATGACCAGGTCAGTCAGCCCGTAGATGAGGAAGGTGAGCAGCGAGAGCAGCAGCGTCAGCGGGCGCAGCACGGGATGGGCGAAGAGGAACTTCGCGCCGGCGAGGAACTCCTGCCGGATGCCGCCACCGCGTTCGTGCCCGTCGGCCACGGCTCTGGGCCTGGCGTCGAATCGTACGAAGAGGATGCCGAGCGCCGACACCGCGAAGGTCGCCGCGTCGATCCCGATCGCCGCGGCGGGCCCGGCGACCGACGCCACGAAGCCGGCGAGGGCCGGGCCTGCGACGCCGGCGATCGCGTACGTCGCGTACATGTGGCCATTGGCCTTGGTGATCTGATCCGGCCGGACGATGGCGGGCACCACGGTCACGTACGTGACTTGAAAGAGCATCGAGAAGCAGCCCGCGACCGGGACGACGGCATAGATCAGCCAGACCGGCGTCGCAAAGGCCCAGGCGGCCGGTATCAGCAGATAGAGCAGGCAGCGCGCCCCATCGGCGAGCATGAGCAGCCGCCGCCGATCGAAGCGATCGACGACAACGCCCGCGAACAGCCCGGTCAGGATGGACGCGGCCCCGGTGAGCGCCGTGACGAGCCCCATCTGCAGCAGCGACCCGGTGCTGTGCAGCACGAGCAGCGGCAGCGCGACGTACGAGAAGGAGTCACCGAGCGCGGAGAGCGTCTGGATCCCGAGGAAGGTGCGATACGCGGAGTTCCCCCACAGCCCCGCCGCCATCAGTACGGAACCGCGGCGTTCCGCTCCGCCCACGCGCGCTCCGCGTCGGAACCCTCCGGCGGCGGCACGATGCCGTTGATCATCCACAGGTCCCTGCTGGTCTCGTCCACATGGAACTCCCAGTGCAGCCCCGGGTGCCGTTCGAGCTGCGGCAGCAGCATGCCCTTGATCCACTGGGCGGTGCGGCGGCGGGTCGCCTGGTCGGGGTTGCGGCGGGCGATGTGGTCGATGGCGATACGGACCGCGGGCGCCGCGGGTTCGCCGCCGACGTAGAAGTCCTCGGGCCGGGACTCGTGGAACAGGGTGACCACGTAGAAACGGGGCAGTCCGACGGCCTCGTAGTGGTCGGCGATGCGGGTGGCGAGGGAGTGCTTGTCCTCGGCGGTGAAGAGTCCCGGGGTGTGGTGAACGGTCCACATGGGCATGGCAGTTGAGCACTCCCTCATCTGACTAACGACGGCATTAGCCAGACGGAATCACGGCCGCCCTGCCTAACGCAAGCGTTAGTTACCATGCCGGTATGGCGATGGAGTTCGAGGAGCGGCTGCGCGACCGGGATGCGTGGGCGGTCGGGGACGGGTGCTCGGCTGAGCGGGTGCTGGGCGTGATCAGCACGAAGACGGCGTTTCTGGTGATCCGCGAGTGCTTCTACGGGACCAGCAGGTTCGAGGAGTTCGTATCGCGGATCGGCGCCTCCGCGCCCGCCGTGTCGCGGGCGCTCAAGCAGCTGGAGGCCGCCGGGATCCTGGTGCGCGTGCCGTATCAGGAGCAGGGCAGTCGGCCGCGCGACGAATACCACCTCACCCTCGCCGGCGAGGATCTGCTCCCGGTCTTTCTCTCCCTGATGCGGTGGGGCGATGAGCATCTGCAGGACGGGCGGCCACCGCTGGCCTTCGTCGAGTCGGGCACCGGCCGGCCCGTCACCGTCCGGGTGACGGCCGAGCCGGTGGCCGAGGCCGAGTCCGAGGACATCGAGGTCCGGGTCAGTTCAGCCGGCCGTCATGGATCCGCGCCGTCTGGTAGACCGCCGTCAGCAGGGTCGTGTCATGCGTGACCAAGCTCGTGGCCGTGGACTCACTTGTCCTTGCCGCCGTCGCTGCGGGTGTTGTCCAGGACGACGTCGACGCCGGCATCGGCATTGCCCGCGGTGACGGCGTACGGCCCCGTCACCGGGTCGGCGGGCAGGTCGTATTCCTCGGGTGCGGCGGTCTCGCGCAGGTAGTAGTCGCCCGGCAGAAGGAAGCGGAATTCGCAGCTCCCGCGGTCGGTGGTGGTGCAGGGGGCTCTGACGAGCAGGTCGGCGTCATCCCCTGAAGTCTGCAGTCCGGGCTGTCCGTTGTTCTCCCGCCACAGCTCGAATACCGCGCCCGCCAGCAGCTTGCTGTTGGCGGTGTCCGTCTTGCGTAGGTGGATCGCCCCGAGGACCGCCCCGCTGGGCGCCGGCCCCTGGCAGTCCAGCTCCGCGTCAAAGGGGAAATAGTGGATCTCGCCGGCGTTCACCGGTGGGTCGGTGGGGCTGCTCATTGGCCCGGCGACCAGCTCGTCCACGGCGATGTCGCCCTCGATGTTGGCGGGGTCGATGTCGGTGAGCTTGGCGCTGGGCGCGTAGATCGTGCCCTCGATGCTGTCACCGCTGGCGATCGTGATGTCCGTGGCGTCGGGGAAGTCCCAGAGGATGTACGGCGCGTCCTCCCCGCTGACCCCTGCCATGTTGGGGACGTCCCACGAGTAGGTGCCGCCCGTGGCCGTCGTGTCGACGACGATGGCCAGCGGGCCCGACTTGGTGGGCTTGTTGAGGAAGGTGAGCTCGCTGAGGTCGTTCAGCTGGTCGCCGGTGATGTGCAGGATGTTGGTGCGGTCGGGGGCGAGGGTGATGCGGCCGCCGTTGAGGTCGACGTTGTTCGGGCAGGCGGCGATGGCGCGGGCCCGCTCCTTGTAGGTGTCGAAGATCGAGTCGAAGTCCATCAGATCCGGCTGCGGGCCGACCGAGTCGACGGGCTGCCGCGTCGTCATTTCGATGCGGGGCGTGCTGTCGTAGCCCGCGCCGTCCGCGACGACCCGGGTGTTGACGGATGCGCCGTTGCTGTCCTCGTCGGCGATGCTTACGCCGGTGGTGTCGCCGACTTTGGTGTAGCCGCTGATCACGCGCAGCACGCCGCTGGTCGCCGAATCGGCCAGGTCGACCTGGCCGTTGACGAGCAGCGCCGTGGGCTCGCTGTCGCCGGGCGCGGTCCAGGAGCCCGGGGTGTGCAGCGCCACGTTGTAGCCGGGGCCGAAGCGCAGGTTCCCGCCGATGGCCGTGGGGCCTTCCATCTCCGTGCTGCCCAGCAGGGCGTCTCCGCGGACGATCGTGGAGAAGCCGTTGTTGCCGGCCATCGGGTTGCCGATCGGGGCCCGGGAGGTGACGTCGGCGGCGGCCGCCGCCGGGAGGAGGAGCGCGAGTAGTGCTCCGCCTGCTGCCAGGAGGCCGGGGCGGCGCAAGGCGTGGAGGATCATCTGGCATTTATAGGGATAAGAACTTATTTGCGAAAGCAGCGACACTTACGAATTCATGGGCGCATTTGTTCGGCATACGCACGCAAGTGGCGCACCCTGAACTCCTCCGCGTCCCAGTCCGCGTCCAGCACCTCGCCGCCTTCCCACACATAGGTGAGACAGCGGCGGCCGGAGGCGAGGGTGATCTCGCGCAGCTCGTACTGATCGTCCTCGTAGGCGTCGAGGATCGCCCACTCCCTGGCGCTGAGGCCGGTGAGCAGCGCACCGGGGGCGGCGGCGCCGGGACCCGCCACGAGGCCCGGGTACAGGCGCCGCTCCAGGGCCGCCGCCCGCCAGTCCGGAGCGCGGTCCGGGGCATGCCGCGGCACGCGTCCGAGCAGCGCCTGGAGGACCTCGTCGAACTGCAGGGTCCCGTACGCGAACAGGTCGGGCCGGGGCTCGGTCATGCCGGGCTCCCCGTGGCGTACGCGATCGCGGCGGCCGCATCCGCGGCGACCTGGGTAGGGCGGCAGGAGTCCAGGTCCCACGGCCGCCCGTTCGACACCCACACGCTGCGCAGGCCGAGGGCGTGCGCGCCGGCGATGTCGGCGTGCGGGGAGTCGCCGATGACCCAGGCGTCGGTGAGGGGTGCGGCGACGGCGTTCGCGGCGGCGTGGAAGATCTGCGGGTCGGGTTTCTTGCTGCCTACCGCCTCGGAGATCGCCCATCCCTGGACCAGCCGGTCGAGGCCGCAGTGGCGGATCTTTGCTTCCTGCTGGGCCGTGCGCCCGTTGCTGATGATCACCGAGGTCCAGCCACCGGCCCGGGCCTCGTCCAGGGCCTCGCGGGTGGCGTCCGGCAGCGTGACGCGGTCGGCGGCGCCCTGGTCGAGCAGGGCGTGGATGGCGGGGGCGGGGGCCGGGTCCCGGTAGCGGTCGGTCATCGCCGCGGCGACTTCGGCGCGGGGGGTGTAGCCGCCGCCGTCGATCGTCATCAGCCACGCGAGATCGGCGGCGGGCAGTCCGTACTCGGCGAGAAACGCGGCGACCGCGGCGCGAAAGGCGGCGTCGCGGTCGACCAGAGTGTTGTCGAGGTCGAGCAGCAGAAGCGGCATGACGGACAGTTGACCACGGCGGTGCGGCCCGCGCGATCAGCGGCCCCGCGGCAGCTCCGCCCCGCGCACCGCCCGCGAGCCCAGCGCGATCGCCACGCCGAGGGCGGCGAAGGCGGCGCAGCCGGTGAATGTCGGCGCGACCCCCCAGGCGCCGATCGCGGCGCCCATCGCCGGGTAGCCCAGCGGCGCGAGGCCGACCACGGCGAGCATGACGACGGAGGTCACCCGGCCCAGGTAGGCGGGGGCGGTCGCGGCCTGGATGAGGGCGTTGTCGAGGCTGCCGAAGATGCCCGCGGACAGGCCCATGCCGACGGCGGTCAGCACGGCGTACGGGAGCGACGGCACCAGCGCGATGACGACGGCGCCCGCGCAACCGGTGCCCAGCGAGCAGGCGAGCAGCAGCCCGGCCCGGGGCAGCCGGCCCGCGATGGCCAGCAGCGCGGCGCTGGCGGCGGCTCCGGCGCCGAAGGCGCTGACGATCCAGCCGTAGCCGGAAGGGCCCCAGCCGCGCTCGTCGTTGAGCAGCACCATGCCGACGCCGATCGTGCCGCCGAGGCCGAGCTCGAAGGTGGCGCAGGCGAGGACGAGCGGGCGGACGAGGGGGTGGCGCCTGATGTAGCGGAGGCCGTCGAGCAGGTCCTGCCGGGCGGTCCCTGGCACCGGCCGCGACTCCTCGTGCGGGGGCAACGGCCGCAGCCGCATGGCCAGCAGCAGCGGCAGCGACACCGCGAAGAGCAGTCCCGCGGCGGCGAACGCGGCCGCCGGGCCCCCCAAGCCCATCGCCAGCCCGCCGGCCGGCGGCCCCGCGATCTGCCCCATCCGCATCGACAGCGACCGCATGCCGGTCACCCGCGCCAGCTGATCGGCGCCGGTGATCCGCGGCGGCAACGCCCCCACCGCCGGCACAAAGACCGCATCCGCGACCCCGAACACCACCGCCGCGACGATCAGCATCCACATCGCGGGCCCGGCGACCGCGACGCAGCCCGCGACCGCGAGGACACACAGGCACCGCAGCGCATCGCTGCCCAGGACCACCCGCCGCGGCCCGAACCGGTCGGCGACCACGCCCCCGACGAGCATCAGCAGCGCCCGGGGCAGCGCCCCAATGGCCACGACGAGGCCGACCTCCGCGGGCCCCGCGATGGACCGCGCGCTCCAGCCGAGCGCGACGAAGTAGACGCCGTCGCCGATCAGCGCGGCGGTGTACGCGCCGAGCCAGCGCAGCACGTTGCCGTCGCGGTGGGCCGGGCGGGGGGCGGCGAGGGCGTCCGACTGGGCGAGGGCCATCCGTACCTCCACGGAGATGAGAGGTCAGGGCCGGAACGGGAAGCCGTACAGGTGCACCGACACATGCTCCCGCCCGTCCGTATCGCCCTCCGCCCGCGCCGCCTTCCCGCGCTCCCGCCACCGCCGCGCCACTGCCTCCAGCTCATCGCTCATCTCGGCGAGCTCCGCGGGCCCCAGATCAAGCACCCACTCCGAGCTGAAGGCGGCGTCGGTCCAGTCCTTCTCCCAGGTGGCCAGCTGGTCGAGATAGACCCCGTACGCAACCGCCCGCGTCTCGAAGATGCCCCGGGTGACCGCCCCAACGGCGGCCGCTCCCTCCGGCGTCCCGGTGAAGTCGGAGTCCTTGAAGCCCCAGCCCTCCTCCGACGCCACCCGCCACCACCGCTCCCGGCCGTCCTCGCCCGCCCCCTCGGCCGCCTCGACGAAGCGGTGGTCGGCGAGCTTGCGCAGGTGATAGCTCACCAACGACGGCGTCTCGCCGACCTGTTCGGCCAGCTGAGACGCCGTCGCCTGACCGGCCGCGTAGAGCAGCCGGTAGAGCCGCAGCCGCAGCGGGTTCGTCAGCGCCTTGAGCCGCGCCAGGTCGGTGATCCGCTCGGGCTCGTGTTTGGGCCGCATACCCACACCGTAGATATGAAGCAACAACTTCGCAATAAACGCTTCGGATTATTCAGGGCGATGAGGGCCTCACCGCCAGCGCAGCCGGTTCCCCGTCGAGTTACGGGCCAGGAACAGCGTGAGATACGCCTGACCCGCCATCGCCCCGATCCGATGCTCGCGGCCGTAGTACGTGTTCTCCCCGTTCTCGCCGTACGTGCGGCCGTCCGTGAAGCGGGACATGAGCCGCAGCTGGTCCTCGTTGTGCAGCCGCTCCCACTTCGCCGCTGCCGGGTCGATGCCGGCGTCCTGGCCCGTGAGGCTGACCAGGAGGTCGAAGTTGCCGAAGTAGAAGGGGAAGTGGGTGCCCCAGTCGTTGCCCTCGGGGTAGTAGATCTCCGCCGAGTTCGCGCGGTAGATCGGGCTGGTGCCGCCTTCGGGCAGCGGGAACGGCAGGTCGACCAGCGCGCCGTACGTCCGGTTGATGTTGTGCAGCGCGGCCCGCGGCGCGGCCCGGCCCGCCAGGCCGAAGACGAAGCCCTGGTAGAGGCTCTGGTCGAACGCGACCATGTACAGCGGGTGCAGCCGGGCGTGGTTCTCCAGGGTGCCGTCGTCGGCGATGTTCGTGCCCTGCAGCCAGGTCGGCAGGTGGATGCCGTTGATGGTCAGGTCGCCGGTGAGGTCCGCCGGGCAGGCCGCGGCGGCGAGCAGAAGCTCGATGTTGCGGCGCCTCCAGCGGGCGGCGTTCGGGTGCCCCGGCAGCATCACCGCGGCCAGCGACAGCGCGGCCGCGCTCCAGTTGTCCTCCTCGGCCTTGCTGTCGCCGGGGGTGACGACGGTGCCGTCACGGCGGGTCATGTACAGCTGCTCGCCGCTGGTGCCGATGAGGTGGACATCGTTGCCAGTGGTCAGCCGGTCGGCCTCCCACACCAGCATCGCGGCCAGATGCTCGCGGTCGGCGGCGTCGAGCTCGTCCCAGAGCAGCCAGCCGGCGAGCGCGGCGTAGTACGCCCACAGGGCGCTCTGCCAGGTGTTTCCCCAGCGTGTGGCGCTGTCGGGGTTGTTGACCCGGTGGCGGGCGGCGAGCGTGCGGATGAGGTTGCGGGTCCTGATGGTGGCGTTGGCGGCGGAGAGCGTCCGCGGGTCGTACGTGCCCGTGGCCAGCGCGGTCGCCGCGGCGACGGCGGCCATGGCGGGCAGCCGGATGGCGCGCTCGTCGGTGCCCTTGAGATCTATGTAGCCGTCGGGCAGGTACCGCGTGTACATCCCGGCATACCAGGGCCCGATGAGGTAGCGGGAGCTCCCGGCGAGCACCGCGGTCACCCGCTTCCCGGCGGCGTCGGAGCCCTGATACGAGCCCAACTTCCCCCACCGGATGGGCACGACACCAGCGGACGCATCCGCGGCGAACGCGGCACCAGGCACCCCAACTGCGGCACCGGCCCCGAGCACCCCTGCGGCACCCAGGAACCATCGGCGGGACAACGGAGATTGAGCAGCCATGCGGACCTCCAGTCGCGAGCCTGATCGTCAACCGAAGGTCTACACCACTCACGCCGGATCCGGGACCCCTGCTGCGGTCACCCCAGCGCGAAGTACCGCAGCCAGAGATACAGCGCGGAGACGGCGACGGTGACCGCGGTGACGACCAGCCCGTACCGGGTGAACTGCCAGAACGAGATCGGCTGGCGATTGCGTTCCGCGATGCCCAGGACCACGACATTGGCGCTGGCGCCGATCGCCGTGGCATTGCCGCCGAGGTCGGCGCCCAGCGCCAGCGCCCACCACATGACGTGGTCGCTGCCGCCGCCCACGTTCGCCACCAGATCGGCCGTGATGGGCGCCATCGTGGCCACGTACGGGATGTTGTCGACGACCCCCGACAGCACCGCGGACCCGCCCAGCAGCAGCATCGTGCCGCCGAGCTCGTTGTCCCCGACGGCATCGGCCAGCGCACCGGACACCTCGCCGATGACGCCGGTCTCGATCAGCCCGCCGATCATGATGAAGAGACCGGCGAAGAAGGCGAGCGTCGGCCACTCGACCTCCTTCAGCACATCGCCCGTCTCCGCGGCCGAGATGGCCACGAGGACGCCCGCACCCAGCAGCGCGACGACGGACGGCTCGTAATGCAGCACCGGGTGCAGCACGAAGCCCGCCACCACCAGGGCGAGCACGACAAGCCCCTGGGTGAGGAGCCGCGGGTCGCGGATGGCCTCGCGCTCCTCCAGCGCCATGACCTCGTCGGCCCGGTCCGCGTCGTAGGCGAAGGTCTTACGGAACATCACCCGGCACAGCGCGATCAGCACCGCCACCAGGACCACGCACAGCGGGGCGAGGTGGACGAGGAAGGCGTTGAAGGAGAGGCCGGCGCGGCTGGCGATGATGATGTTCGGCGGGTCGCCGACCAGGGTGGCGGCGCCGCCGATGTTCGACGCCAGCACCTCGGCGATCAGGAACGGGGCGGCGGGCAGCCCGAGGCGCTCGCACACCAGCAGCGTCACCGGGGCGATGAGCAGCACGGTGGTGACGTTGTCCAGCAGCGCCGACGCCGACGCGGTGATGACGATCAGCATCACCATCACCCGGAAGGGCCGCGCCCGCGCCCGCTTGACGGCCCAGATCGCCAGGTACTCGAACATGCCGGTCTGCCGCAGCACCCCGACGATCATCATCATGCCCATGAGCAGGAAGATGACGTTCCAGTCGATGCCGGAACGCTCGTCGTAGAAGGCCGACTTGTCGTCCGTGGCCCCGATCGCCAGCATCAGCCCGGCGCCGCCGAGGGCGGCCGCCACCCGGTGGATCTTCTCGCTGATGATCAGCGTGTACGTGCCGGCGAAGACGGCGAGCGCGGCCCACGCGTGCCAGTCGTTCACTGCGCCCCGAGGAGTCGGTCGAGCAGGTGGACCGCGGTGATGACCCCGAGCAGCCGCGGCTCCTCGCCGTCCCGGTCGACCACCGCCACCAGCGGACTGCGCACCGACGCCATCAGCGCGGCCACCTCCACGGCCGTGTCGTCGGGCGCGGCCACCGGCGGCGGCCCCGCATCGGGCCGCAGGCAGTCGCCGACCGAGCGCCCGGCGAGCGCCGCACACACCCGGTCGGCGTGCGCCTCATCGATCACCGCGGCGAGCGTCGGATCCTCCAGTACGTATCCGGGCACCAGCACCCGGATGAGCTGCGAGGCGGGCAGGATCGCCGCGGGTTCGCCGCCGCTGTCGACCACGAGCAGCCCCGGCAGCTTCTGCTCGGCCATCAGCCGCGCCGCGGCGAGCGCCTCGTCGTCGACGCGGACGCTCGGATACATCTGGGCCAGCTCCCGTGCGCGCACGGCCGGCTCCCTTCTGATCGGATACCCCTTACCGAATCATGACGGCGGGGCGCCGGCACGGACCCGGGGGCCGCACCGCTCGTACGCTCACCGGCATGCGCGTACTTGTCACCGGAGGATCCGGATTCATCGGCTCGCACATCGTCGCCGCGCTGGGGGCGGCCGGGCATGAGGCGGTGGTGCTCGACACCAGGGCCGAGGGTGGCGTGGGACGGCGCGGGGATGTCCGCGACCGGGCGGCCGTCGACGCGGCGCTGCGGGGCGTCGACGCCGTATGCCATCAGGCCGCCATGGTCGGGCTCGGCAAGGACTTCGCGGATACACCCGAGTACGTGGGCCGGAATGACCTTGGGACGGCCGTGCTGCTCGCGGCCATGGCGGCGGCGGGGGTGCGGCGGCTGGTGCTCGCCGGGTCCATGGTCGTGTACGGGGAGGGACGGTACGAGTGTCCCCGGCACTCGGTGGTGCGGCCGGGGCCGCGGCGGCCCGGCGACCTGACCGCGGGACGTTTCGATCCGGTGTGCCCCGTCGCCGGGTGCGGAACGCCCCTCGCGCCGGGCCTGGTGGGCGAGGACGCGCCGGTGGACCCGCGGAGCGTGTACGCGGTGACGAAGCTGGCGCAGGAGCAGCTGGCGGCGGTGTGGGCGCGGGAGTGCGACGGGGCGGCGGTGTCGCTGCGCTATCACAATGTGTACGGGCCCGGCATGCCGCGGGACACCCCGTACGCCGGAGTGGCGTCGTACTTCCGGTCGGCGCTGGCGCGCGGGGAGGCGCCGCGGGTGTTCGAGGACGGGACGCAGCGGCGCGACTTCGTGCATGTCCGGGACATCGCGGCGGCCAATGTGCGGGCGCTGGAGGCGGCGGCGCCGGGCTTCGTGGCGTACAACGCCGGGAGCGGCGAGGTGCGGACGGTGGGCGAGCTGGCGGCGGAGCTCGCGGCGGCGTGCGGCGGGCCGGAGCCGGTGGTCACCGGGGAGTGGCGGCTGGGGGACGTACGCCATGTGACGGCGGATTCGCGGCGGTTGCGGGAGGAGATGGGGTGGGTGCCGCGGGTGCCGTTCCCGGCGGGGGTCGCGGAGTTCGCGGGCGAGGCGGGGCTGGTGGCCGCCCACGAAGGGTTTACGGCACCGGCAGGATGACCTCGAAGCGGCAGCCGTCCGCGACGTTACGGACCAGCGTCCGCCCCTCGTGCGCCTCCACGATGCCGCGGACGATCGCCAGCCCGAGTCCGGCCCCCGCCGGCGGGGTGCGGGCGTCGGTGCCGCGCCAGCCCGTATCGAAGACGCGGGGCAGGTCCTCCTCCGGAATACCCCCGCACTGATCGGTCACCGACAGCACCACCTCCCCACGCTCCCCCCGCACTTCGGTGGCCAGCGCCACCGTGCCATCGGCGGGCGTCCGACGAATGGCGTTGACCAGCAGATTTCCCAGCACCCGGGTCATCTCCTTCCCGTCCACCTCCACCGGCACCGCCGCGACCTCCTCCCCCACCAGCCGCACGCCGCACTCCCGCGCCAGCGGGTGCGCGCCCGCGAGGGCGTCGCCGACGAGGTCGTACAGCGACATCCGGGCCGGGGAGAGCGAGAGCGCGCCCGCGTGGATACGGGAGAGCTCGAAGAGGTCGCCGACCATGGCGTCGAGGCGCTCGGTCTCGGTGCGGATCTGCCGGTAGTAGCGGGGCGGGTCGGGGGCCATGCCGTCCTCGAGGGACTCGGCCATGGCGCGCAGGCCGGCGAGCGGGGTGCGGAGGTCGTGCGAGATCCAGGCGACGAGCTCGCGGCGGGAGGTCTCCAGGGCGCGCTCGCGTTCGCGGGAGTCGGCGAGCCGGGCGGAGGTGGCGGCGAGCTCGCGGCTGAGCGCGGCGAGCTCGGCGGTGGCCTCGCCGGCGGGTGGCACGAAGTCGCCGCCGTCGCCGAAGTCGCGGGCGGCGAGGGCCAGTTCGCGGCTGCGGGCGGCCACCCAGCGGCCGAGGAGCAGCGCGGTGGCGAGGGAGACGGCCGCGGCCGTGATGCAGACCAGCAGGACCACTTGCAGGTCGTGCGAGTTGATGAGCATCGCGTACGCGACGGGCAGGGTACCCAGCAGCATCGCCGCCACCGGGACCACGGCGACGACGGAGACCGACACGGAGAGCGAGCGGTGCCGCAGCAGCCGCAGGCCGAGGGCGCCGAACAGCCCCGCGACGGCGGCGCCGGCGACGGCGAAGACGGCGATGAGGAGGAGGTCACGCATGGGAGGGGCCTTCCGCGCCGGTGGCGTCCGCGGGGCCGTCCGCGCCCGGGGCGTCGAAGCGATAACCGACGCCCCACACCGTCGTGATCAGCTTCGGCGCACCGGCGTCGTCCTCGACCTTGCCTCGCAGCCGCCTGACGTGGACGGTGACGGTCGACAGGTCACCGAAATCCCAGTCCCACACCTCGCGCATCAGCTCCTCGCGGCTGAACACCCGCCCCGGGTGCCGCAGGAAGTGCGCGAGCAGATCGAACTCGCGGAGGGTGAGCGCCAGCTCCGTACCGCCCTTGGAGGCGCGCCGCCCGGCGGGATCGAGGCTGAGCCCGGCGGCGTGCAGCAGCCCGCCGGAGCCGGCCGTACCGCCACCGCCGCCACCACCACCGCCCGTGCGGCGCAGCACGGACTCGACGCGCAGCACCAGCTCCCGCGGGCTGAACGGCTTGGTGACGTAGTCGTCCGCGCCCAGCTCCAGCCCGACGATGCGATCCTCCTCGTCGCCGCGCGCGGTGAGCATGATGACCGGGACGGGACCGCGTTCGCGCAGCGCGCGGCAGACCTGGAGGCCGTCCATGCCGGGCAGCATCAGGTCGAGTACGACGAGGTCCGGCCACGCCTCGGCGGCGCGGGCGAGCGCGGCGGGGCCGTCGGCGGCGCGGGTGACGGCGTGGCCGGCGCGGTCGAGGTAGCCGGCGACGACCTCGGCGACGGTGGGGTCGTCGTCGACGACGAGCACGCGGCTGCGGGCGCCGGTGGTGGGCTGGTCAGGCTGCATGAGCCCAGGTTTGCACGCGGCTGCGCGGATGGGGCGGCCGCGGCGGGCGGATGCCTCGACGTCCCCGTTTCGTAAGGACCTTGGATCCCAAATGCCCGTTTTGCGCTCGTAGGGTGGGTTGGCATGACCGATGTCGATGTCGTACTCCCCTGTCTCGACGAAGCCGAGGCCCTGCCCTGGGTGCTGGAACGGATCCCGCCCGGCTGGCGCCCGATCGTGGTCGACAACGGCTCCACGGACGGCTCGGCGGAGCTCGCCGCGGCGCTCGGGGCCACCGTCGTCACCGAGCCGCGCCGCGGCTTCGGCGCCGCCTGTGCGGCGGGCCTGGCGGCGGCTGAGGCGGAGGTGGTGTGCTTCTGCGACTGCGACGCGTCGCTGGATCCCCGGGACCTGCCGCTGGTGGCGGACCCGGTCACGACCGGCGCCTCCGACCTGGTCCTGGGCCGCCGTCGCCCCCAGGCCCGCGGCGCCTGGCCGCTGCACGCCCGCGCCGGCAACGCGGCCTTGGCCCGCATGCTGCGGCGGCGCACCGGCGTACGCCTGCACGACCTCGGCCCGATGCGCGCGGCCCGCCGGGCGGAGCTGAGCGCGCTCGCGGTGGCGGACCGCCGCAGCGGCTATCCGCTGGAGACGGTCGTACGGGCGGCGGCGGCCGGCTGGCGGATCGCGGAGGTGGATGTGCCGTACCTGCCACGGACCGGCAAGTCCAAGGTGACGGGCACGTGGCGGGGGACGTGGCAGGCGGTGCGGGATATGAGCGGGGTGCTGCGGGCCGAGCCGGGGGCGCGGCCGGCGACGGCGGTTACGGAGGGGCGGCGGTGAGCGGGGGCGTGGAGGGCGCGGGCGGCGCGACGGGAGGCCTGACGCTGCTGGTCGTGGCGAAGGAGCCGGTCGCGGGGCGGGTCAAGACGCGGCTGCAGAGCGCGTACTCGCCGGAGCAGGCCGCGCGGCTTGCCGCCGCCGCGCTGGCGGACACCCTGCGTACGGTGCGGGCGCTGCCCGCCGCGCGGCGGGTGCTGGTGCTGGACGGCCGCCCCGGCCCGTGGCTGCCGCGCGGCTTCGAGGTCTGGCCGCAGTGCGCCGGCGGCCTCGACGAGCGGCTGGCCGCGGCCTTCGACACGTGTACGGGCGACGGCCCCGCGCTGCTCGTCGGCATGGACACTCCGCAGCTGACGCGGGCGTCGCTGGCCCCGGCGCTGCGCGCGGACGCCTGGCGGCACACCGACGCGTACTACGGCCCGGCGGCCGACGGCGGCTTCTGGGCCCTGGGCATGGCGCGGCCGGACGGCGACCTGGTGCGCGGAGTGCCGATGTCCACGGCACACACCGGCGCGGCGCAGCGAGCCCGGCTGACAGCGGCCGGTTTGCGAGTGGCGGACCTGCCGCCGCTACGAGACGTGGACACCCCCGCGGATGTCGCCGAAGTGGCACCGCTGTGCGCACCGGACGCATCGTTCCGCCGCGAGGCGACACGACTGCGCCCGCCGGGCGAGGCGGTCCCTGCCGCAGCCCCCAGCCCTCCCGACCACCCGACCCCCCAGCCGGCTGAAGCGCCGCAGCCCCAGCCGGCGGCAGCCGGTCCCGCGGGGCGACCCCCGGCCCCCGTCCGCGCAGGGCGGCCTTCGTGACCCCGGCCGCCGCGGCAGCGGACCTCGCCTGGACCAGCCCCGGCCCTTACGGCAGGGCGCTGCGCGCCGGGCGCGGCCCGCTCTTCCTGCGCCGGGCGGACGGCTGGCTGCTGCCGCTCGACGTCGAGCGGTGGTGTGCCGGGCCCGACGCCGCCGACCGTACGGTGCTGGAGCGCTGCACAGGGCCGGTCCTCGACATCGGCTGCGGCCCCGGCCGCCTGGTCGCGGCGCTGGCCGCCGATGGCCACCCCGCGCTGGGCATCGACCTCAGCACCGAGGCGGTACGGCACGCCGGCGCCCGCGGCGCCTCCGCGCTGCGCCGCTCGGTCTTCGACCCGCTGCCCGGCGCGGGCCGCTGGGGCACCGCCCTGCTGATGGACGGCAACATCGGCATCGGCGGCGACCCGCACGCCCTACTCACCCGCATCGCCCAACTCCTCCGCCCCACCGCACTCCTACTCATCGAAGTCGCCGCGGAGGACGTGGACGAGCGCGTACACGTACACGTCGACGACGGCCGAGGGACGGCTGCCTCGGCACCGTCCTTCCCGTGGGCGCGAGTCGGGTCAGCGGCCCTGCGCCGGCGGGCCGCCGGGGCCGGCTGGAGAGTGAGCGAGGAGTGGCAGGCGGCGGGCCGCAGCTTCGTGGCGGCACGCCGCTCAACCGCCGAGGGCGCGTAGCCGCGCCGGCCCCTCCCCGCTATGGCCGGCTCTGGCCGCCGGCTTCCGCGTCCGTACTCAGATCGTATTCATCGACGTCGAGGACCGCGCCGGTGGCGGTGAGAAAGGCCAGGGCCTTTCGGTCGAGGTCCCAGCCGAAGAGGTTCGGTGCTTCGGCGGCGAGGTTGTCCGGGCCTTCGACTGGGCTGAAGTAACGAACGACTTGCAGCACCGCGGCATGCCCGGCCTCGGGCTCACCGGTCAGCTGTTGTACGAGCTCGGTGACGCGGGCTATGTGTGGATCGAGGCGCTCGATGACCTGGGTGATCTGTTCATCGACCCGCAGCACGGGCTGCCGGCAGACGATCTTCCAGCAATGGCAGACCGGGAGCGCCGGTTGGGCGATGCGGCTGCCGCGTACGGTCGTCTCGTCAGGTTCCATTCCCAGGAAAGCGGTCATCTCGCGGGCGCTGGTGCGCTCGCTTCGGAGCGCGAAGTAGGCGTACTGCTCGACTGGCATCCCCGGACCATAGCCGCACCCCCAGCCACCCAGCGGATGCCGCGAACAGCGCAAGGCTGATCAGCAGCCACCGCACGGCAAAACCCTCCGGCGGAGCCCCCGTGGCGAGCTCATACCGCTCCGCCGACGACCCCAGGATCAGCGGCGCGTACACCACCAGCAGCAACCCCGACAGCACTGCGGGCACCCGCACGTAATTCACCAGCCACCGCCGCCGAGCGCCGAGCGCCCGCAGCACCGCCCGGTCGGCGAGCACGTACCCGGGAAGCAGCACCGCGTCATGCAGCACCGCCGCACCCAGCAGCCACAGCGTCACCCCGAGCGGATCGTCCGCGAGCAGCCGCACGCCCGCGTAAAGCGTGACGGCGAAGGAGACCAAGGAGGCACTGAGCAATACGGGCCTCAGACGACGCCGGCTCACGACTGCCTCCCCTCGCGCTCGAAGGACAACCGCGTCACCCACTTGGTGTTGTGCACCCCGGGCGCCGCCGGAATCACCACCCGCGCCGGATACCCATGATCCGGCGACAGGTCCGCGCCCCCCACCCGCAGCGCCAGCAGCGAGCGCCCGTCCCGCACCTGATTCCCGCGCAGCGACACCGCCCGGAAGGCCCCCCGCAGTTGCGCCGACTCCACAAAAACGCCCCGCCCGGGATCCGCATCGACAAGCGCCGCCAAGTCGGCCAGGCGTACGCCACTCCAGTGCAAGTCGCCCGTGGACCAGCCCTCCACACACGCGATCGGCAGCCGCGCGCTGTGCTGCGCCAGCGCCAGCAGATCGGCCCGGGACAGGACCATCGAACGCTCCGGCCCCCGCACCGTCAGCCGCCAGCCATCCCCCAACTCAGCAGCACCGATCCCCGCGCTCGCCACCGTCCGATTCACCGGAAAGCCGTTCGGCCCGTCGTCCGGATACGGGCCCCCGCGCGGAGCCAGCAGCGCCGTGCGGCGCAGCGGGCCGCCGAAGGACTGCCCCACCGTCACCGCCGTCAGCAGCGCGGAACCGGCACCCACCAGGCCGATCGCCCCGCGCCTCGACAGGGTCGGCGGGTCCGGGTCCGGCGCCCGCAGCTCCTCCCCGCCCTCGTCGCACAGGCCCCGCCGCAGCTTGCCGAGCCGGGTGCCGATGTGCACGATCAGAGCCGCGAAGAAGACCCAGGCGCCGTAGAAGTGCAGGGTGTAGAAGGAGCCGGGGAAGAGGTAGTCGAGCTGCGTGTTGAGCAGTCCCGTCACGCATTCGAAGAGCACGCTGCCGACCAGCAACAGCAGCGAGATCCGCTCCACCGCCTTCGTCACCGAACGGGCCGGCGGCCACGCGAAGAGCAGCGGGAAGACCGACCAGAGCTTGGCCAGCAGCACCGGCACCAGGGCGATGCCGAGGGTGACGTGTACGCCCTGGTTGAGGCGGTAGAGCCAGTGCGGGTCGGTCGGCCACGCGAAGAGATAGAAGCCGAGCCAACCGCGTTCCGGCGTGCGGTCATTGCCGCCGAGATCGGGGTTGTACGCCGCGTACGACAGCAGGCCGGTCAGCAGGACCAGCGGCAGGCCGATGAGCAGCGCGGTGCTGAGGATCGCGGTCAGCCGGGGGCCGCGCAGGGGGCTGCGCCAGAATCCTGGGCGAAAGGGTGAAGCCGCCGCTTCCAGGCCGCGGTTGAGGGCTCGTGACATGACTTCGACGTTAGGCGCGGAGAGCGCCGCCAGGGCGCGGCAAACCCTGACAAAAGTCTTACGGTGCGGCGCCATCGCCCCGCCGCCATCCCCCGCCCGCCTAGCGTGACGGCGTGATCGACAACCGGCGCGGCCGCACCCTCGACGTGCTCACCGCCACCCTCGCCGCCGCCCTCTTCGCCGTCGCCGCGGGCATCGGCCACTGGCTGGCCCGGGCGTACGACACCCCGAAGGTCGACTGGCCGCCGCTCTACGCCGACTGGCTGCCGCACACCGGCCCCGGCAGCCTCGCCGCGGCAGCGATCGCGGTGGCGGTCGTGTCGTACGGGCCGACCGTCACCCGCGCCCTGCCCTGGCGGGCGCTGCTCGCCGCGACCTGGCTGGCGTCGACGGCCTGGCTGTGGTCGCTCGCACTCATCGACGGCTGGCACCGCGGCGTCGCGGACCGGCTGACGACCAAGCACGAGTACGTCCAGCCGGACGTCATCGCCCGGCTCGCCGACCTGAGCCACGCGCTGCGCACGTACACGGACCACATCCTCCTCGACTCCCCCGACAACTGGCCCGCCCACCTCGCCGGCCATCCCCCGGCCGCCGGCATGACCTTCATGGCGCTGCACCGTCTCGGCCTGGGCGGCGGCGCCTGGGGCGCGGCGTTCGTCATCACCGTCGCGGGCTCGGCGGCGGTCGCGGTGCTCGTCACGCTCCGCGCGCTGACCGGGGAGGACACGGCCCGTACCGCCGCGCCCTTTCTGGTCCTGGCGCCGTGGGCGATCTGGGCGGGCGTCTCGGCAGACGGCTACTTCGCGGCGGTGGCGGCGTGGGGCATCGCGCTTGTCGCGGTGGCGGCAACCAGCGCCGGACGCACGCCCCTGACCGCCCTCGCCGCCGGCCTCCTCCTCGGCTGGTCCCTCTACCTCTCCTACGGCCTGACCCTCATGGCCATCCCCGCCCTCACCGTCCTCTGCCTCACCCGCACCCTCCGCCCACTCCCCTGGGTCCTCCTCGGCATCGCCGCCGTCGCGATCGCCTTCACCGCCTCCGGCTTCGACTGGTACGAGGGCTACCGCACCCTCCACGAGCGCTACTACCAGGGAGTCGCCCGCATCCGCCCGTACTCCTACTGGGTCTGGGCCAACCTCGCCTGCGCCGCGGCCGTCGCGGGCCCCGCCGCAGCCGCCGGCCTCCGCCGCGCCTTCGCCGCCACGACGCGGCGCGCGACTCCTGACCACTGCCGCGCCCTCGCCTGGCTGGCGCTCGCCGGGCTCGCCGCGCTCCTGGCCGCCACGCTCTCAGGCCTCAGCAAAGCCGAGACCGAGCGCATCTGGCTCCCCTTCACCCTCTGGCTGCTCCCCGCCGCAGCCCTGCTCCCCCGCCAGGACCACCGCCGCTGGCTGGCCGTCCAAGCGGGCATCGCCCTGGCGCTCAATCACCTCCTGCTCACGGGTTGGTGACGCCGTCCTCCTCCACCGGCGGCATGAACGCCCGCAGCCACCGCTCCGTCTGCGCGACATGCGCCTCCGCGGCACCCGCCGCCGCCCCCGGATCACGCTCAGCGATCGACGTGGCCATCAGCCGGTGGTCCGCATCGCTCTTACGACGCATCTCCGGCCCCTCCGGCAGCGTAAAGACCTGATACTTCCGCGACCGCGCCCGGAAGACCGACAGCAGCGACGCCAGCGTGGGATTGCCGCCGATACGGGCGATCTCCGCATGAAAGCGATGATCGAGATCCGACGACTCGGTGGGGTCGGCGGTGGCCTCCATCGCCTCGATGAGCGCGAAGAGACCAGCCACTTCCTCCTCGCTCCGCCGCGCCGCCGCCATCGCCGCCACATGCGCCTCCAGCACCCGCCGGATCTCGTAGATCTCCAGCAGCCCGGGCAGCGGCAGCAGTTCGAAGGTCAGCAGCAGGCTGCGGATCACGTCCTCGGGCCGCAGCTGGCAGACATACGTGCCGGAGCCATGCCGCGGCTCGACCACCCCCAGCGCCGCGAGCATCCGCACGGCCTCGCGCAACGGCCCGCGGGAGACGCCCAGTTCCTCGCAAAGGTCGCTCTCCGGCGGGATCCGCTCCCCCGGGCCGAGGCGCCCCGTGGCGATCATGTGCCGTAGGCCGTGGAACGCCTTGTCTACTGCGGACATCGGTCTCCTCCCATAGATGACTCACGATCTCACCTCAGAGTCATCTGATGACTTTTACATTTCTACCCTTGCCGAGCCGGAAACCGCCATGCCAGGATGCCGAGTCATCCAGAGTCATCATACGAATCAGGGCCCGAACCCCGCACGAAGCACATCTGGAGTCCAGTGAGCGACACCGAGGTCACCACGGCACCGCCGCGTCCCCTGCGGCTCGCCGACGACCGCCCGGCGACCGACGCGTGGTCCCTCGACCCCGCGATCCGGCACCTGAATCACGGCTCCTTCGGCGCCGTCCCGCGAGCCGCCCAAGAGCGCCAGAGCCTCCTGCGCGCCGAGATGGAGCGCTCCCCGGTGGTGTGGTTCCCGGCGCTCCCGCGCCGGATCGCCGCCGCCAGAACCGAGATCGCCGCCTTCCTGCGGACCGCCCCCGACGACCTCGCCCTCGTCCCGAACGCCAGCGCCGGCGTCAGCGCCGTATACACCTCGCTCCCCCACCACCCGGGCGGCGAGATCATCGTCACCGACCACGGCTACGGCGCCGTGACCATGGGCGCCGAGCGCCTCGCCCGCCGCTGGGGCGGCCGGGTCCGTACGGCCCGCGTGCCGCTCGCCGCGGACGCGGACGCGGCGTACGAGGCGGTGGCCGCCGAGCTCACCGACGCCACCGCGCTCATCGTCGCCGACCACATCACCTCCGCCACCGCCCGCCGCCTCCCCGTCGGCCGGATCGCCGCCGAGGCCCGCCGCCGCGGCATCCCGCTCCTGGTCGACGGCGCCCACGCGCCCGGCCTCATCGACGCCCCCCTCGAAGGCGTGGACTGCGACTTCTGGGTCGGCAACCTGCACAAATGGGGCTGCGCCCCCCGCGGCACCGCGGCCCTCATCGCCCGCGGCCCGCTCCGCGACCAGCTCCACCCCCTCATCGACTCGTGGAGCGCCGCGGAGCCGTACCCCATCCGCTTCGACCAGCAGGGCACGCTCGACGCCACCAACTACCTCGCCGCCCCGGTCGCCCTCGACTTCATCGAGCAGACCTGGGGCTGGCCCGCCGCCCGCCGCTACATGGACGAGCTCGCCGACTACGGCGCGGCGGTCATCGGCGCCGCGGTCTCCCGCCTGACCGGCGAGGACGCGACGGCCGTCGACGTCGGCATGCCGGTGCCCGGGATGCGTCTCGTACGGCTCCCGGACGGCCTCGCGAACGGCCGCATCGCCGCCGACGAGCTGCGCGACCGGGCCGCGAGCGAGCTGGGCGTCGAGGCCGCGTTCACCAGCTTCGGCGGGGAGGGCTTCCTGCGCCTGTCCGCCCACGTCTACAACACCCCGGCCGACTACGAGTACTTCGCCGAGGCCTGCGTCCCCGTCCTCGGCGACTGGGCCCAGGCCGCCCGCAACGACTAGGAAGAGGTCAGCCCATGACAAAGCTCGTGCGCAATGGCACCACGGCCGTGGCCCTCGGCACCGCCGCCACGCTGGTCCTGTCCGGCTGCTCCGCGATGAGCGGCGAATCCGGCGGGACGGTCACGCTCAACATGGTCGAGAGCCTGACCAACCCGACCCGTACGGACCTCCTCAAGGACCTCATAGCGGACTTCGAGAAGCAGCATCCGAAGATCAAGGTCAACCTGATCTCGCCGCCCACCGAGCAGGCCGACCAGAAGATGCAGCAGATGCTGCAGTCCGGCAGCGGCGTGGACGTCCTCGAGGTCCGCGACCTCACCGTCGGCCCGTGGTCGACCAATGGCTGGCTCTACGACATGAAGAAGGACCTGAAGGGCTGGAAGGGCTGGAAGGCGATGACGGACAACGCCGTCAACGCCGGCGAGTTCATCAAGGGCCACTCGTACTTCGTCCCGTACGGCTTCTACGGGCTGAGCCTCTTCTACCGCACCGACCTCATCAAGGAGGCGGGCTTCAGTAAGCCGCCGGCCAGCTGGTCCGACCTGCAGAAGCAGGCCACGAAGATCCACGACCCGGCGAAGCGCCGCTACGGCTACGCCTTCCGCGGCGGCGCCAACGGCAACAGCAATGTCACCGCCGCCATCTCGGCGTACGTCGCCGACAAGATCGACCCCGAGAACGGCTACCAGCTCAAGGACGGCAAGACCATCTTCTCGGCCCCCGAGGCCCAGGACGCCGTCGACATGTACTTCGACCTCTTCAAGAAGGCCTCCCCCAAGTCCTCCGTCTCCTGGGGCTACCCGGAGGTCGTCGAGGGCTTCTCCAACGGCTCCACCGCGTTCCTCCTCCAGGACCCGGAGGTGATCGCGACCGTACGGGAGTCGAAGGCGGTCACCGAGAAGCAGTGGAACACCGCCCCGCTGCTGACCGGGCCGAGCGGCAAGACCGTCCAGCCGCTGGCCACCGCCGGATGGGGCATCGCGAAGGGCAGCAAGCACAAGAAGGAGTCCGTCGAGCTGGTGAAGTTCCTGTCCGAGGGCAAGGCCTCGACGACCTTCTCCAAGAAGAACAGCCTGGTCCCGATCCAGAAGGCCGCGGCCTCCGACCCCTTCTACAAGTCCGGCCCCTGGTCCAGCTACGTGACGATGACCAAGAACCCGGAGAAGTACCAGAACGTCGTCCAGCCGCGCAGCGTCGCCTGGTGGACGGAGTGGGAGCAGAAGGCCGACGCCGACGTGCAGAAGGTGCTGCTCGGCAAGATGAAGCCGAAGCAGCTGCTGGCCGAGTGGGACGCCTTCTGGACCAAGAAGTGGAAGCAGGACAAGTGAAGGTCGCGTCGCCCGCACGAGGAGTGAAGGCCGCGCCGCCCGGCGGCCGGTCCGCTACGGGCCGCGCCCCCGGCCGCTGCAAGCGCGAGTTCACCACCCGCCGCGGCCTCGTCATCGCCGCCTATATGGCCCCGGCCGCGATCTTCGTGGCGATCTTCACGTACTACCCGATGGTCGCGGGCAGCCAGATGGCCTTCCGTAACTGGAAGCTGGCGGACCTGACCGACACGTCCTGGGTGGGCCTGAAGAACTTCCACGACGTCTTCGCCGACCCGGCGTGGGGCACGGTGCTGTCCAACACCGCGATATGGGTGGTCGCGTCGATCGTCCCGCAGCTGGTGATCGGCTTCGCGCTCGCGCTGTGGCTGCGCCGCCGCTTCCGCTTCCGCGGGGTGTATCAGGCGCTGATCTTCTTCCCGTGGGCGATCTCCGGGTTTCTGATCGGGATCCTCTTCCGGTGGCTGTTCAACGGCGAGTTCGGGGTGGTCAACGACCTGCTGCAGAAGGCGGGTCTGATCGATGAGCCGGTCGCGTGGCTGTCGGATCCGAAGACCGCGATGTTCGCGGTGATCGTCGCCAACACCTGGTACGGCGTCACCTTCTTCGCGATCATGATCCTGGCCGCGCTGCAGTCCATCCCGGACGAGCTGTACGAGGCCTCGGCGCTCGACGGCGCGGGCAAGGCCAGGACGCTGTTCCAGATCACCATCCCGTACATCAGGACCACCCTCGCGCTGACCGTGCTGCTCCGGGTGATCTGGATCTTCAACTTCCCCGACCTGATCTTCGGCATGACCGGGGGCGGGCCGAACAACGAGACCCACATCGTGTCCACCTGGATGATCAAGATCACCCAGCAGGGCGACTACGGCCGGGCCTCCGCCATCGGCCTCCTCATCGTCGCCGGCCTGCTGCTCTTCGCGATCTTCTTCCTGCTGGCCACGCGGGAGCGCAAGGAGGCGAAGCCGCGATGATCGGCAAGGAGACCAGGCCGGGCCGCGCCGTAAAGATCGCCTTCCTCAGCCTGTGGCTGCTCTTCACGATCTTCCCGCTGTACTGGATCGCCATCACCTCGCTGAAGGCGCCGGGCGACATCTTCACGTACCCGATCTCGTACTGGCCGGAGACCTTCTCGCTGGAGAACTACCGCGGCCTGTTCGGCAAGGCGAACTTCGGCACGTACCTGACGAACAGCATCATCGTCGCGACGGTGGCCGCCACGGTGGCGACGGCGGTCTCGATGCTGTCGGGATACGTACTGGCCCGCTTCGAATTCCGCACGAAATCAGCGCTGCTGATGGCGGCGCTGGTCACCCAGATGATCCCGGCCTTCATCGCACTCGGCCCGCTCTACCTGCTCATGACCGACCTGCAGATGGTCGACAACCGCTTCGGCCTGATCCTGGTCTACGTGGCCGTCTGCATCCCCTTCTGTACGGTCATGCTCCGCGGCTTCTTCGAGAACATCCCCGACGCGCTTGAAGAGGCCGCCATGATCGACGGCCTCTCCCGCTTCGCGACACTCTTCCGGGTGCTGCTGCCGGTGATGCGCCCCGGGATCATCGCCGCCTTCATCTTCAACTTCGTCAACTGCTGGAACGAGCTGTTCCTGTCGGTGACGCTGATGAACAGCGACGACACGAAGACCATCCCGACGGCCCTGAACGGCTTCATCTCCAGCTTCAACATCGACTGGGGCTCGATGTCGGCGGCGGCAGTGCTGACGATCGCCCCGACGATGGTGCTCTTCGCCTTCGCGAGCCGGCACATTGTGCAGGGGCTGACGACGGGGGCGGTGAAGGGCTAGGAGGCGAGCGGGCCGCCCTCGGTCACACCGGCGACGGCGTCGACGACCGGGCGGTCGATGGAGGGACGTCAGCTGGGGGTCACCTGGCGGCCGAGGGCGTCCAGCCAGTCGCCGGTGCCCTGTTCGCGCCATTCGGGCTGTTCCTGGTCGTCCAGGAAGGTGCCCTGTTCGGTGAGCACCAGGCGGGTGCCGTCGCCGTCGGGGGCGAAGCGCACGGTGGTCAGCGATACGGTCGACAGGATGTCGTCGGCGAACAGGGCCGTGGTGTACACGATGCGCTCGTCGGGGACGATGTCGCGGTACTCGCTCCGCGCGACGAGGTCGACCCCGTCGCCGCCGTGCACGGCCTCGGTGCCGCCGACGCGGAAGTCCAGCGCGTAGCGCGCGTCCTGGGCGGCGAACCACTTCGCCTTCGTTTCGCGGTCGGACCAGGCCGCGAAGACCGCGGCGGGCGCGGCGGCGTAGGTCCGCTCCAGGGTGAACGTACTGTGTTTTACCGAGTGGTTGGTCATGATCCTGACTCCTTCGGCTGATCGTCGCTCTCGTCGAGGACCGCGCCGAGGCGGTCCAGGCGGTGCTCCCACGCCGTGCGCTGGCGCTGCAGCCATGCCTCGGCGTGGCGCAGGCCGGCCGGATCGATCTGGCAGGTACGGACCCGCCCGGCCTTCTCCGACCGCACCAGCTCGCTGTCCTGCAGCACCCGCAGATGCTGGACTGTCGCGGCGACGGTCACCCCGAGCAGGGCCGCCAGCTCGCTCACGGTGGCCGGGCCCCGGGTGAGGCGCTCGACCACCGCCCGCCGGTTCGCGTCCGCGAGCGCGTGGAACACGCGGTCGGCTGCTTCCGCATCACGCTTAAGCATGTACTTAACTTTACCGGGCAGCCTGGGAAAGTCAAGTGGGCACTTAAGTATTGGCGTCCCTAGCCGCGGACGTGGAGCCCGAATCCCTTCCGGCCCACCGGCTCCAGACCCTCCTTGAGCTGCAGCGACGGGATCTCGTAGTCGCCGAAGTTCTGCCGCCGGAAGGCGATCGGCTCGGTCGTCTCCAGGGTGCGCAGGCGGTGGTCCCAGGCCTTGGCGGCGTCCCGGTACTCCTCCGCGGACATCCGGTCGGTGCCGTGCAGCACGAAGGGCGGCAGCACCTCTATGCCCGGGTAGTAGAGGACGCCGTGCTGGATCGGGAAGAGGAGATCGTCGATCGGCCCGTTGATCCCGCGCTCGGCATAGTGCGACTCCGGGCCGCCGACGGTCACCGACAGCAGCGCCCGCCGGCCCGTGAGCGTGCCTTCGCCGAAGCGCTCGCCGTACTTGGTGGCGCTGTGCTCGCCGACTCCGTACGCGAAGTGGTAGGTGAAGACGCGGTCCACCCAGCCCTTGAGGATGGCGGGCATCGAGTACCACCACAGCGGGAACTGGAAGATGATCGTGTCCGCCCACAGCAGCTTCTCCTGCTCGGCGCGGACGTCGGGGGTGAGGGTCCCGGCGTCGAAGGCGCGGCCCGAGTCGCGGGCGACCTTGAGCGGGCTGGAGGCGGCGGGCCCGTAGTCGTCGGCGTCGGCCACCGCCTTCCAGTTCATGGCGTACAGGTCGCTGACCTGGACCTCGTGTCCGGCGGACGCAAGGGTGGAGACGGCGAGGTCTTTCAGGGAGCCGTTGAGGGACTGCGGCTCGGGATGGGCGTGGACGATGAGCGTCTTCATGCTGAAGTCCTTCGGATTCACAAGGCATTCGGATCGGATGCCTTCGATCGTGGCGGAAGCGGCGCCCGCTGTTCAGGGGCGCCGCTTCCGTCGGACCGGACTTCCTGGTATTCGCAGGGCCACCCTCGCGGCCGCGGGGCGCGCGCATACTGGAGGAATGGACGATCTTGCGGGCTTCCTGCGGACCCGGCGCTCCCGGGTCGACCCGGCCACCGTCGGCATCCCCACCGACACCCGGCGCCGGGTCGAGGGCCTGCGCCGCGAAGAGGTGGCGCACCTGTCCGGCGTCAGCGTCGACTACTACGTACGCCTGGAGCAGGGCCGCGCCACCCAGCCCTCGGCCTCGGTGCTGGACGCCCTCGCCCGCGTCCTCGGCCTGGACGAGACCGAGCGCGAGCACCTCGACCGCCTCGCCCGCCAGCCCCGCCGCCGCGCGAAGACGCCGGGCGGCCGGGTCCGCCCCGAGCTGCTGCGCACCCTCGACCTGGTCCCCGACGCACCGGCGCTCATCGTCGACCACCGCCTGGACGTGCTCGCCGGGAACCGCCTGGCCGGCCTCCTCTACGGCCGCCCGCTCCCCGGCCTGAACACCGCCCGCCACATCTTCCTGGAGGAGACCGAGCGCGGCCTGTACGCGGACTGGGAGACCTGCACTCTGGACGTGGTCGGCCACCTGCGCCTGGCGGCAGGCAAATACCAGGACGACCCGCGCCTGGCCTCCCTGATCGGCGAACTGTCGATAAGCAGCGACCGCTTCCGCCGCCTATGGGCCCGCGCGGACGTCCGCGCCCGCACCCACGGCCGCAAGGCCTACCACCACCCCCTGGTCGGCCTCCTGGAACTCCACCAGGAGAACTTCGCCCTCCCGGACGCCTCCGGGATGGAGCTACTGGTCCTCTCCGCGCCCCCGGGCAGCCCGACAGAGGACAGCCTCCGCCTCCTGGCGAGCCTGACCGCGACCAGCGATGCGACACATCCCGCACCCAGCACAGAAGCCGCCCGGACCCGCGAGTGACGGCCCCACCCGCTACGCCGTCGACACCTCTCGCGTCAGTGGCCGCTTCCCGGCCCCGGCGGCAGGTGCGTGCAGGGAGAGGCCGAGCATCAGAGGCAGGGTGGGGCCGAGGAGCAGTGGGCCCAGTGGGATGGGCAGGGCGGCCAGTGGGGCGATGACCAGGACCGCGAGCAACAGCAGGCCGCGGCGTGGGGTGCCGTACGCGAAGACCAGGGCCGCGCGTCGGCGGCGGGCCGGTGGCTCGGTGGTGGTGACGACCGCGAGGGCGAGGCAGTACAGAGCCAGGGCGGCGATCAGCATCAGCTGGACCGGCAGCAGCAGATAGCCGACGGAGGCGGGACGGCCCCACAGGAAGGCGGTGTTGGCCGCCAGCAGCGCCAGTGCGGCGGTGGCCATGACGCTCTCCCGCCACAGCTCGCGCCACAGGCGCGGGAATGCGGCGAAGACCCCGGTGAAGCAGCGCCCCACGCCGTCGGTGCGCCAGCTCTGGAGCACGTACGCCGCCGCGGCAAGCGCCGGGAGCCATGTGACGACGCCGAGCGCGAGCACGCAGAACGCCGCGCCCGCGAGCGCCGGATACGCCACGAACTCCATCAGCCGCAGCGCCTTGCGCTCCCAGCCGCCGGTCATTGCAGCACTCCTGTGAACGGCTCGTCTGATATGTGCACGTCGAGCCCTTCCCGTTCGACCCGGGTCGCCGCCACCGCGGCGGTGCGCCCGCCCGAGAGGATCAGCGCCGCGGCGTCTGCCCGTATCCCCGGTGCCTGGATGTGCCGGGCGGCCGGCGACAGCAGCACCGTCTCCGCGTCCGCGCCGTCGCCTCCGCCGAGGCGGACCGCGTGCCCCGCAGTGGCCTCGATTCGTACGGGAGCGGCCGGCACCGCGTCCAGCGACGAGCCGCACTCGTACACCGTCAGGAAGCTGGCCTGCGTGCGCGGCTCCGTCGTGAAGTGCAGGGTCTGCAGGGTCTTTTCGATCTTCAGGCTGGGGGTGGAGGAGGTCGGGTTGGCCTCGATCGGGGTGGGGTGCTGCGAGGTGGCGACCGCGTGCGGGGCGAGGCGGGTGAGGCGGGCGTGGGCCGGGCCGGAGGCGAGGAGCCAGCTGTGGTGGTCGAGTTGTTCCTGCTGCCAGTCGGCGTGCACGGCGTACGTCCACGCTCGCGGCTCGTCCGCCGCCAGGATGTCCAGGATGACCGTGCGGCCCAGCGGGGTGACCACGAGAGTGCGGTCCAGGCAGGTGACGCCCAGCTCCGCCGGGAACATGCACGCCGTCTCCGAGGTGGCGTGCGCGAAGCCGTCCGCCGCCAGGACGTCGCGCAGGCGCGGCCGTCGGTCGTACGGGATGCCCTTGTAGACGTGGTAGCGGTCCTCGTCGGCCCAGCCGTGGCCGTCGACCAGGACGAGGTTGTGGTGGGCGGCGCGCTTGCGGTTGCTGTAGCCCTCGTCGACCGCGAGGAAGGCGCCGTGCGAGGCGATGACGAAGGCACCCGAGTCGGGGTGGTGGTGCCCGGCGCTGGCGGCGTCCCAGCCGGTCTCGCGGCGCAGTTGCTCGCCCTGCTCCCAGGCGCCGTGGCCGCCGCCCGGGGCGGACTTGAAGGAGACGACGGTGGCGTCGGGGTCCCAGCCGGTACGGGCGGTGAGCTGGCCGAGGTCCGGGAAGTACGCCGTACGCGGCTCGGCGGAAGGGGCGCGGGCCGGCACCGACGGGTCGTACCAGAGCAGCTCCAGGAAGCACTCCGGCATTACGCCGGGGCGCACCCCCGAGGCGTATGCCTCGCGCCAGAAGTGCTTCTCGGCGACGAGGTCTCCGAGCCACTGGGCGGTCGCGTCGCCGTAGGCGGCGGCGAGGCGGTAGTAGAGCGCGACGCTGTGGCCGCTGCGGCGGTCGTGGCAGTCGCCGTGGTCGATGTTCTCCTCGAAGCCGCCGCTCGCGAACTGGTGCAGCCGCCAGCGGGTCGTATTGCGCAGAAAGTCGCAGTCCTTGAAGAGGTCCGCGCCCTCCTGGTCGAGGACCAGGTCGGCGTGGATGGCGAGCCACGGGACGCCGTAGCGCCAGTAGACGACGCCCTCGGAGTCGGAGCCGTCTTCCGGGAGCCGGCGCAGCACCTCTTCGAGATTGGCGCGCGCCGCGTCGGACCAGTCGCGGCGGCCGAGGGCGTAGCCGGCGGTGGCAAGCCCGGTCCAGCAGATCCAGTTGTGGTTCTGCCAGTAGGCGTCGGTCCACCAGGTGTTCTTGTGCTGCGATACGTACTCCCAGAGGCGCTCGCCCTGGAGCTCGAGCTTCGCGCGCAGCTGCTTGCGGCGGGTGGGGGGCAGGTCGTCGCCGAGCCAGTCGTACGCGAGGGAGAGGCCGTGCAGCAGCCAGCCCGCGTCGAGGTCGTGGTCGGGCATGTGGGCCTTGCCCCAGTGGGGGTACGACGTGCAAGTGTCGATCCAGCGCCAGGCCTCTTCGAGGTAGCCGCGGCGGCCGGTGAGGCGGTACGCGAGGGCGAGATTGGCGGCGGCCGGGCCGAAGTACGTGATGGAGGCCCGCGGGTGCTCGGCGGGCGGCGCCTGGCCGCGGTACCAGTCGCACTGCTCGTACAGCCGCCGCCACTGCGCGGCGCGGGTGTCGCGCAGCTCGCGGCGGAGGGCGTCGAGGCGGCCGTCGAGGAGGAGCACGTCAGTCACCTATCCGGTGGTCGTGGGTGGAGCCGTCGGTGAGGACGACCGTCGCCGTGTCGTCGCTCAGGCGCAGGTCGCGGAGGTGGGAGCGGCCTCGGTGGTACGCGGAGACGAAGACGGCGCGGCGGCCGTGGACCGACCAGTCGGCGCCTTGGCAGGGGCGGGAGGGGTCGTCGGCGGGGCCGGGGTGGGGGTGGAGGGTGAACTCGGCGGAGGTGGCGGAGGAGCGGTGCAGGCCGCTGAGGACCGGGCCCTCGCCCTCACCCCAGACCGTGCTGACGGTCCCGTCGGGCCCCGTGACCGCTTCGAAGCGTACGGCCGGGCGGAGGTGAGCGGTCAGCGTGCGCTCGTCGGCGGACTCGATGGTGAGGACGTCGAGGAGGTAGCTGTCGGCAGGGATGAGGGTGCGAGTGGCGTGCACGCCGTCGTACGCGCCCTGGCAGCTGCCACCACCCTGGCCGGCCGGCAGCGCGTCGACCTTCAGCTGGTCATCGCCGTCCACGGTGAACGTCGGGTGCGCGGCCGCCGACGCGTAGTACTCCCGGAAGTGCCGGTGTCCGTACGGGACCTGGCCCGGGTCGGGCTGCCAGGCGGCGCCGTCGCCGTAGAGGTACAGGGCGAGCTTGTCCTGGTGGCCGTGGCTGCCGCCGTGCGGCCCGGCGTCGAGGACGGCGTGGATCCCGGCGGCGCGGATGACGGTGTAGCCGGCGTCGGGGAAGGTGCGGCGGATGGTTTCGTACGGCCAGGAGAGCGGCTCGCCTCGGAACCAGTCGCGCAGGTCGGCGGGCGGCTCTGGGGTACGGGCCGCCGCCCAGGCCAGCACTTTCGCGAGCGGCTCGCCCTCGTACAACTGGTGCGCCAGCAGGCACACTTCCCGCAGTTCAGCGAGAGCGGCTTGGCGGCGGTACGGGCCGTCGTGCAGCTCGGGCAGCTCGCCGGAGGGCGTCGCGATGCCCTGCAGGACGGCAATCATCGCGGCGAGGCGATCGGCGTCGTCCGGGGACAGGGCCGCCGGGTCCGTACCACGAAGGCTGAGGAGATACGCGCGAAGCACGAAGAGGTGGTAGTACGTGCTGCCCTCCCACTCCCAGCCGTCGGGGTGGGTGGCGATCGCGGGATGGCCGCGTAGTGGGCCGGGGCCGGAGTTCCGCGACACCACCGAAAAAACGTGGTGGTCGGCTGGGGCTCGGTGCTGGGTTTTTTCGGCGGCGTCGCTCCACTCCGGCCCCTCCTTGCGTCGGCGGGCTGCGGTTATGCAGGTGGTTGCGGCGGCGTTCAGCCAGGCCGTGTAGTTCGAGCTCTCCTTGCCGTCGGCGATCAACTTGTCGCGGGCCTGCTCGGCCGCCGCCGCGAGGCCGGCGAGCATCGGCTCGGCCGCGGGTGGTGCTTCGGCGCCGAGGCTGCGGGCCGCGTGCGCGATGTTCACCGCCCAGATGGCCTCGGTGAGGGCCTGGTGGAAGATGCGGCCGCGGAGCATCCAGCCCTGCGCCCCGGCGTGCAGCTCGCCCTCGGCGGTCAGCTCGGCGTACAGCTTCGCGTACGCCTCCAGCCCCGCCGCGGCCGCGGCGCGGTCCTCGTCCGCGCTCGACGCCGCCAGCTCGCGCAGGCGCAGCGCGCACGCCTGGTGCGCCAGCACCGTCCAGGCGCCGCGGATCTCGGGCGTGTCCAGGCGGCAGCCGTGCGCGCAGGCGGCGCCGCCCTCCGGGAAGGTCCCGGAGAGCAGGCCGTCGTGGGCGAGTTCGGTGCCGTGCACCGGGCAGACGTACTGGTGCCACCAGCCGCCGCGGTCGCGCGGGAGGGTCAGCGGGGCCATGCGCCGCCGCCGATGTCGAGGGTGGTGCCGGTGAGGTAGCCGGCCTCGGCGGAGGCGAGGTAGACGGCTGCGCCGGCGACGTCTGAAGGGACGCCGCCGCGGCCTACCGGCAGGCTGCCGGTGATCTTGTTCTGCACCTCGGGCGCGGTGAACGTGCCGTGGAAGGCCGTGTCACCGATGAAGCCGGGGGCGAGGGCGTTGGCGGTGATGCCGTCCTTGCCGAGCTCCTTGGCCAGGCCCTTGGTCAGGCCGATGACGCCGGCCTTCGCGGCCGCGTACGCCACCGCGCCGGGGCCGCCGCCGTCGTGGGCGGCCTGCGACGCCATGGTGATGACGCGGCCGCGGCCCGAGGCCTTGAGGTGCGGCAGCGCCGCCTTCACCGTGCGGTACGTGGAGCCGAGGTTGACGTCGAGGACCTTGCCCCAGTGCGCCTCGTCCATGTCCGCGACCGGGACCCTGGCGATGAGGTGGCCGGCGTTGGTGACGAGGATGTCGAGGCCGCCGAGGAAGCCCGTGGCCTCGTCGATCAGGCGGTCCACCTGGGCCGGGTCCGTCACGTCCGCCTGCAGCGCCTTGGCCTTGACGCCGAGCCCGGCGATGTCGCTCGCCACCTGCTCCGCGCCGGCCGCGCTGTGCCCATAGTGGACGACGACGTCGGCGCCTGCGGCGGCGAGGCCGCGGGCTATCGCGGCGCCGATGCCGTGGCCGGCTCCGGTGACGAGGGCGCGGCGGCCGGTGAGCTCGAAGGGCATTGCTGGTGTCTCCATATCGATAAGGCGATTAATTGGCACCGGAGTTACTTGATCCCGGCATTCACGAAGCCCTGCACGAAGTAGCGCTGGGTGAAGAGGAAGAGCAGGACCATGGGGATGGTGGCCAGCGTCGTGCCCGCCATCAGGAAGCCCCAGGCGGTCTGGTCGGCCTGCTGGAAGGATGCGAGCCCGACCTGGATGACGCGCAGGTTGGAGTCCTGGGTGACGATCAGCGGCCAGAGGAAGTTGTTCCAGCTGTCCTCGAAGGTGATCAGGGCGACGGTCGCGATGGCCGGTTTGACCAGCGGCGTCATGACGCGGAGGAAGATGCCGAATTCGCTGAGGCCGTCCATCCTCGCCGCCTCCTCCAGCTCGCGCGGCAGGGAAAGGTAGAACTGCCGGAAGAGGAAGATCGCGAAGGGGGTGAGGGCGCCGGGCACGATCAGCGCCCACCAGGAGTCCAGCCAGCCGTTGCCGCCGCGGCCGAGGAAGTCGTTGCCGCCGAAGAACGGCATGCCCTTGGCGATCAGATACTGCGGGATCAGCTTGGCGTAGGTCGGGATCATCATGGTGGTGAGCACGCCCATGAAGATCACGGTGCGGCCGCGGAACGGCACCCGGGCCAGGGCGTATCCCGCCATCGACGCCAGCGCCAGATTGATGACGGTGTGGCCGATGGAGATGATCAGGCTGTTCTTGAAGTACGTGCCGAAGGGCGCGTAGTCGAGCATGTCCGGGTAGTTGGACCAGTGCCAGTCGTGCGGCAGCAGCGTCGGCGGGTACTGGGCCAGCTCGCTCTCGCCCTTGAGCGACGAGACGATCATCCAGAAGAACGGGATGGCCATCGAGAGCGAGATGAGGATGAGCGCCGTATGCAGGAGGATGCGGCGGGCCTTCTGCGGCGCGGACTTGAGTGCCGTGTCAGCGGACATCTTCCTCCTTCCCCGTGAACCGCCGGCTGATCAGCGTGAGCACCAGCAGGAAGGCGAAGAGCACCACGCTCTGCGCCGCCGCCGGACCCATGCGGAACTGCTGGAAGGCCGTCTTGTAGATCTCGTAGGTCATGACGGTTGTTGAGTTGTTGGGGCCGCCCTGCGGGGTGAGGATGTACACCTGGTCGAAGACCTGCAGGGCTCCGATCATCGAGATCACCAGGACGAAGAAGGTGGCCGGCTGGAGGAGGGGCAGCGTGATCGAGAAGAACTGCCGGGTCTTGGACGCGCCGTCCAGCTCGGCCGCCTCGTAGACATCCTGCGGCAGGCCCTGGAGGGCGGCTAGGTAGATCAGCATCTTGATGCCGATCCCCTTCCAGATGGTCACGATGATCACGGCCCAGATCGCGTAGTCCGGGTCGTTCGCCCAGGCGGGGCCGTCGATGCCGACCCAGCCGAGCATGGTGTTCACGAGGCCGATGCGCGGTTCGAGCATCCACAGCCAGACCATCGAGATGGCGACGGTCGCGGTGACGTGCGGCATGAATACGGCGGTGCGGTACCAGGCGCGGCCGCGCAGCTTGTTGTTGAGCAGTACGGCGATGACCACCGCGATCGCCATGGCCACCGGCACGGTGAAGAAGGTGATGACGACGGTGTGCCAGATCGAGGAGGTCCAGTTGGGGTCCTCGAAGATCTGCCGGAAGTTGTCGATGCCGACGAAGCGGCCGGTGCCGGCGAGGATGTCGTAGTTGGTGAAGGCGAGCGCGATCGTCGCGACCACGGGTATACCGATCCACCAGACGAGGTGGATGACGGCGGGGGCGAGCATGAAGTAGGCGGTGCGGCGGCGCTCGTGACCGAATTTTCTGCGGGTGGGCCGTGGCGCCGGGGTGCTCGCCCGCGAGGCGGGGCGGCGGCCCGTATCGGCGGCCGGGGTCAGCTGGGTCATCGTCGTCACCAGCTCCTGTTGATGTAGGTGTGGGCCTTGTCGGCGAGCTGCTGGAGGGCCTTCTGCGGGCTGGCCTTGCCGAGCAGGGCGCTCTCGACCGCGGGCTTGAACTCGTCGCGGATCTCCAGCCAGGCCGGGATGCCGCCCTCGGAGAAGGCCGCGTCCAGGTGGTCCATGGCGAAGGAGACGAGCTTGTTGTCCGTGACGTACGCGGAATCCTTGGCGCTGTTCGCCGCCGGGATGTTGCCGCGGGCGGCGGCGGCCTTCAGGCAGACCTCCGCGCCGGTGAGGAAGTCGATCAGCTTCTTGGCGGCGGCCTGGGACTTGCTGCGCGAGGACATCGTGGCGAGCGTGCCGCCCTGGAACATCGCCGGGCGCTCCTGCTTCAGCAGGAAGGCGCCGATCAGGTCTTCCTTGATCAGCCGCGGATTCTTCTCCTTGTACATCTTCCACTGGTCGTTGTGGCCGATCATCATGGCCGCGCGGTCCTGGGTGATCGGGGAGACCAGGGCGCCCTTCTGGGTAAAGCCGATTTCCTCGGTTTTGTCCGTACGGATGATGTCGGTCATCCACTGGAGGGCGTCGATCGCCTCCGGTGAGTCGAAGACCGGTTTGCCGTTTTTGAACAGGTCGGCGCCGTAGGCCCACATGATGGGCAGGAAGGTCTGCCGGGGGTCGTTGCTGAGGATGTCGATGCCGGCCCGCTTGAGCTTGCCGCCCTCGCGGACGGTGAGCTCCTTGCCCATCTCGCGCATCTCGGCGAGGTCCTTGGGCGGCTGGTCGATGCCGGCATCGGCGAAGATGTCCTTGCGGTAGATGCCGATACGGGTGTCGAGGACGATCGGGCGTGCGTACACCTTGCCCTCGTAGACGCCGGGATCGACGACCCGCGGGTTGTAGATCTTCGCGAGCCCGGCGCGGGTGTCGCCCAGTTCGGCCAGCACCTTGCGCTTGGCGAAGGGTGGGATCCATCCGGCGCCCATGAGCATCACGTCGTACGGCTGGCCGCCGGCGAAGGCGGTGGTGAGCTTCTCGTTGAGCTTGTCGTAGAGCGTGTGGTCGATCTGGACGTCGATGCCCGGGTGCTTGTCGGTGAACTCGGCGACCATGGACTCGAGGAGCTTCTGCCCCTTGGCATCGTCGAAGAGCGGGCTGAGCATGCGCAGGGAGCCGGTACCGTCTCCTTTCGCCCCGGCCGCACCGGGCGCGGGGCCGCCACACGCGGACAGCGCCGCGCCCGCGGCCGCCGCGGCACCGACCCCGAGCAGACGCCTCCTGGACAGGGACGATGCGGATATGGAACGCATGGCTGAACTCCCATCGGCGGGATGCGGCACGGCAGTTGCCGCGGTATTTCCCGGGATCAGTTGGTCTTGCGTCTGCGGTGGTGCATCGGTTTACTGGTACATCGATGCACGAAGACTAGGAATGCCTTGAGGGGCTGTCAATGGTTCGGAAACATCTCGGTAATGTGCGCTGCAGGAGGCTGGGTACGTGAGTGGTGTAACGATCTACCAGGTGGCCAAGGCTGCGGGGGTCTCACCCAGCACCGTTTCCAACCTGCTCAACGGCCGGCACGGCAAGATGCAGCCGGAGACCCGGGAGCGCGTGGAGTCGGCGATAGCCCGTCTCGGCTACCGCCCGAACCGGGCCGCGCGACAGCTGCGCACGGGCCGTATCCAGATGCTCGGTCTGGTCGTGCCGTCGGTGGCCAACCCCTTCTGGGGCACGTTCGCGCGGCGGCTGGAGGCGGCCGCGCTGGCGGAGGGTTTCTACGTGCTGCTGTGCAACAGTGAGCGCGACCCGGCGCGGGAGCGCGGCTACGTGGAGGAGTTGTGGGGCGACGGCATCGGCGGCGTGGTGCTGTGCTCGTCGCTGCCCTCGCTCGACCACGTACGACCGGTGGTGGAGCAGGGCATGGGCCTGGTGGCCTTCGACCGCACCGCGCAGCCGGGAGACCCAGAGTCGGTGGTGAACATCGGCACCGACAACGTCCTCGGCGCCCAGCTCTCCACCCGCCACCTGCTGGAACTCGGCCACGAGCGCTTCGCCTTCGTCTCCGGCTCGATCGGCTCGATCAACCGCTCCGAGCGCTATCACGGCTTCCGCAGCGCGCTCGAAGCGGCGGGCGTGGCGGACGCGGACGTGACCGTGTGGTCGGGGGCCACGGGGAAGAACTTCGACGACCGGGACGCCGCCGAGATGGGCCGGGCGGCGGCCAGGGAGCTGCTGGAGGCGCCTCATCCGCCGACCGCGATTGTCGCGATCAACGACATCTGCGCGCTGGGGGTGTGCGCGGGGGTGCGCGATGCGGGGCTTGAGGTCGGGCGGGATGTGTCGGTGGTCGGCTTCGACGACATCATGCTCGCGCAGATGGCGATGCCGGGGCTGACGACGGTGCGGCAGCCGGTGGCGGAGATGGCGGCGGCGGCGTTCACGACGCTGCGGGAGCGGCTGGAGGAGGACGAGCCGGGGGCGGGTCACTCGATGCTGCATCGGCCGGAGCTGGTCGTCCGCGATTCGACGCGGCGGCCGGGTGCGGGTGGGGAGGTGTGACCGGCGTCGGGTCCGCCACGATCGCCGTCGTCATGGAGGAGCGGCTGCGGAGCCTCTTCTTCACCCCTGAGCTGTGGCGCGAACTGGAGCACCTCGGCCGCCTCCAGGTCTGCGGGACCTCACCCGCCGAGGCGGCGGCCCATCTCCGTAACGCCGAAGTCGTGATCACCGGCTGGCGCAGCCCCCGCCTCGACGCCGGCCTACTGGCCGCGGCACCCCGCCTGCGCCTGGTCGCGCACAGCGGCGCGGCGGTCCGCTTCCTCGTCTCCGACGAGCTCTTCGCCCGCGGGATACGGGTGAGCCAGACCGGCGAGGCGATGGCGCCCGCCGTCGCCGAGGTGGCCCTGACCTTCACGCTCACCCTGCTGCACCGCATCCACCGCTTCGACCACGCGCTGCATACGGACGCCGACTTCGACGCACTCCGCTATCCCGACCAGCCGGCCCGCGAGCTGCGCGGCACCCAGATCGGCGTCATCGGCGCCTCCCGCACGGGCCGTGCGTACCTGGAGATGATCCGCGCGCTGGGCGCCCGCCCGCTGCTCACCGACCCGCACATCAGCGCCGAGCGCGCGGCCGCACTCGGCGCCCGGCTCGTACCGCTCGATGAGCTGATGGCCGGCTGCCGGGTCGTCGCCGTACACGCGCCGAGCATCCCGGCGACCCGCCACATGATCGGCAAGCGCGAGCTCGCCCTCATGCCGGACGGCGCGGGCCTGGTCAACACGGCCCGCTCGGCGCTGATCGACACGGCGGCGCTCCTCGACGAGCTGCGTACGGGCCGCATCGACGCCGCCCTCGACGTTTACGACGAGGAGCCCCTGCCCGCGGACCACCCCCTGCGCACCCTCCCGAACGCGCTGCTCACCCCGCACCAGGCGGCGGCGGCCGTACAGGTGCGGCAGCGCCAGGGCCGCATCGTCGTGGACGAGATCGCACGTTGGCTGGCCGGCGCGGCCCTCCGGCACGAGATCACCGAGGAGATGCTGGCCACCACCGCGTGAAACGGCTCAGGGACAACGCCGGTAGCGCTCGGCAAGCGCGCGGTACGCCTCCTTGGGCTCCCAGTGCCAGGGGGAGTTGGGGTCGGCGGGGGTGTCGCGGACGGTCTTGACCAGGGCGTACGTGGCCATATCCAGGTCGCGGCGGGGGTCGCCCGGCCAGTGGGGCGCGTCGGCGCTGATGAACTCGAAGGCGTGGGCCGCGTAGAGGTCCATGCTGTCGAAGACGTCGAAGAGCTCTGTTACGTACCGCGCCTGCGTCCGCTCGCTCCGTACCAGCGGCTTGGAGAGCTCCGGCGGCTGCTTGGTGTAGTCGATGACGTCCCAGGCCATGCCGCCGTCGGCCGGGGCGCCGCGGTAGGCGCAGGTGCCGAATTCGGCGATCGCCAGGGGCTTGCCGAAGCGTTGGTAGCGGCGCAGCTCGCGCACGTAGTCGGAGCGCTTCTGGTGGTACGAGTAGTAGTCGATGCCGACGATGTCGAAGAGGTTCCAGTCGACCTCGTCGTCCTGAGCGGCGGCGTAGCTCAGCGGGCCGCGGAAGACGGAGCGGCCGACGGCCGCCGCCTTGGCGGTGAAGCGATTCAGGCGCCGCTGCACCTTCTCGAAGTCGAGGTTGCCGCTGGTGAGGTTCTCGATCCGTTCGACGGCATTGGCGCCGGGGATGATGCCGGGGACGAAGAGCTGGAACTCGCAGCCGACGCTCAGCTCGACGCCGGCGCCATGGCGGCGCAGCCCCTCGGCGTGCCGGCCGACCTCGGCGAGGTGCTCGAGGATCTCCCGCTGCGGCCGGTCCCCCAGCGTCGGCTCGGCACGCACCTGCAGGCCGTGCTCGGCGGCTTCCTGCGCGGTGGCGGTCAGCCGCTTCACGCCGTCCCCGGTGACCTTGATGGAGTTGGCGTGCAGGTCGTGCTTGATCGCTCGGACGTCGGCCCGCATGCGGGCGGCGCTGAAGGCGGTGGCCGGGCTCTCGCCCGAACCGATGGTGTAACAGACCCCGCGATACCGGACGCCGCGCCCGGCGCCGGAATTGGCGTGTGGTGCGGTTCCGGACGCGGGCGTTGCCTGGCTTCGGCCGGCGCCGGCCAGGATCGTGGCGGCGCCCAGCGCCGTGGCGGTAGCGAGGAGCCGTCGCCGGCTGGTGGCGCTCTGCGGGGCGCTGCGCCCCTGGTCTCGGGCAGTGTGCTCATCCATGCCCTCGAAGCTATGGCGGCAGAACCGGCCCGCACCTCAGCCACCCGGCCACAACCGCCCGGCCATTCGGCCACTCGGCGCCTGCCGGGAAGCGCCGCCCGGCTAGAGGACCACAGGGACGCGGTGATCGGATGTGCGGCCGTGCGCCGGGCACGGCTCGCTGGAGGCATCCGGGCAGAGCATGGAATGCTCGGTCACCGTCGCCCGGTACGCGCGATACACGCCGGGCGGCCGGAAAGCCTCCGGCCCCTTGCCGAACGGCGCCGCCCCGAGATAGATCTCCAGCCCCCGGTCCAGGTCGGCTCCGCTCAACTCGCAGGCCGTGGCGGCCATGTACACCGCCTCACCGGAGCCCGGCACCTGCTGCGAGTTGAAGACCACGATGCCGATCCGGGGCCGCGCCGCGATATTGCGGACCTGGGTCGCCTCGGGCGAGGAGATCCAGTAGAAGGTCGAGTACCCGTCGGCCACATAAAACACCGGCGACACCCACGGCTCACCATCCGCGCTCGCGGTCCCCAACGTCATGAACCGGTTGCCGTCAATAATCGCCCGCCCCTGAACCGCAAGCTCCTCGGTGTCCATGCCGCAGACCGTACAGCGGGGCGCTGCCCCTAGGGGGTCTCGGGCGGGAGGATGAAGAGGCCGGCGACCTTCTCGTCGGGGTCGAAGGCGATGCGGGCCTTCATGTCGCCCGCCTCGTAGTGCAGTGGGATGTCGACGACGGTGTGGTCGCCGATGCGCCGGACGAAGGGGGCGTCCTCGCCGAAGCCTTCGAAGGCGCCGACCAGGCCGGCGACCGCCGCCAGGGTGTCGCCTCGTACCTCGTCGGTGAATGCCTCCAGAACCTCGGCGTTGAAGGACTGCCTCGCCTCGTCCATGCGGCCTTCGAGGATGTCCGTGGCGATCCCGAGCGCGCGATGCCCGGCGTCGGCCATGTGCACTGTCTTGTCCATGAGTTCTCCCGTACGGGGGTCGATGGGCTTGCCGAACCGCTGGAACGCGGCCTGGCGGGTGACGCCGAGCAGGTCCCCGATCTCCTGCCAGGTGTGGCCGGCGTCCCGGCACTGCTGCACGGACAGCTTGAGCACCTGTTCCGCGAGGCCGTCGACGCGCTGAGCGTGCCGGACCAGGTCGAGGTAGGCGGGGGACGCCAACGGGCTGCGTACCGCGTCGGCCAGGACCGAGGCGCGCTCGGACAGCAGGGCGCTCAGGGCGGTGAGGGACTGCGGGGCGTCAGCCATGTCAGCCATGTCAGCCATACGTAAAGGGTGCCTTTACACATCCAGCGCGTCAAGGGATCCTTTACAACCGCGTGCGCAGTCGTCACACATGCCACTCCCTTACCGGAACTTGACCCGGCCGGTATTGACGCGCCGTACAGCGGATTGCGATCGTCAGGATCGGCGCTGGCCAGATCGGCGCCGGCCAGGCATGCAGCTGCCACCCAGCTGACGCTCCGGCCCGAGTGACGCCCCTACCCGAGGTCAACCCCCCATGTTCGGCGCATTACTTGCCCCCACCCCCCGCCAAGCCGCTCGCGACCCGGCCCACGCACTACGCCTGCCATAGACCTGGGCGCCATCCCGCCACCAGGGCGTAGCCCCACACCCCCCACCACCCTTGAAAGGCCGGGTAGCCAGTGCTGCGATACGTCGCGCGGAAATCCGCCGGCTGGATCGTGATGATTGTCGTGGCGACGAACATCACCTACTTCCTTGCCAACGCATTTCTCAAACCCGCTTCAAATTACCTTGCGTTGCGGCCGCCACGAACCACGGCTCAGATCAATCACTCGCTTTCGCTGTACAACCTCAACCCGGACAAGCCCATCATGTCGCGCTGGTGGGACTGGTTTTCCGGGATTCTCTTCCATTGGGACTGGGGTGCCTCGCCGACCGGCGGCAGCGTCAATGAGCAGATCGTCTTCCGCGCCCTGACGAGTGGGCAGTTGGTGCTGGGGGCGACGATCCTGTCGATCGTCATCGGCGTCGCGCTCGGCGTCTTCACCGCGGCGCGCCAGTACAAGGCCTCCGATCGGGCGTGGCAGGGCCTGTCGGTGCTGTCGTTCAACACGCCGTCCGCCGTGGCGTCCCTGGCCGTCGTGTTCGCGACCATCTCGCTCAACGAGTCGCTCGGCAGCACGCTGCTCCCGGTGGCGGGCGCCCAGAGCCCCGACGCGTCAGGCTTCTGGGCGGTGTTCGGGTCGCGCATGACCCACGCGATACTGCCGACGATTTCCCTCACCTTCATTTCGTACGCCGGATATCACCTGCTCCAGCGGTCGCTGCTGCTGGACAACATCAATTCGGATTACGTACGGACCGCCCGCGCCAAAGGCCTGACCCGCCAACAGGCCATCCGACGGCACGGATTGCGTACCTCCATCATTCCCGTAGCCACCCAGGTCGCCTTCGCGATGCCGACGCTCTTCACCGGCGCGGTCATCACCGAGACGGTCTTCGCCTGGCACGGAATGGGCGAGTACTTCACCAAGACGATCAGCACCAATGACGTGCACGGGGCCGTCGCCGTCGCGGCATTCGGCGCCCTGATGACGGCTATCGGCGCCATCCTCGCCGACCTCGCCGTCGTCGCCCTCGACCCGAGAGTGCGGGTGAACTGACATGGCCATCAACATGCCCGGCGTCGGGTCCGACATCGACGAGGCGGCCCGCCCTGACGAGGTCGACGCGCAGGACGCCAATGGCGGCGGCAAGCGCGCCACGCGGCTCTCCCCCAGCCGGCTCTACCTCCGCCGCTTCCTCCGCAACAAGCCCGCCGTCGCGGGGCTCTTCCTCTTCATCTTGCTGGTTCTACTCGCGTCGACCGGGCGTTTCTTCACCGACTGGAATTACGAGGAGGCCGACTTCGCGGCCCTCAGCGTCTCCCCCGGCACCGGCGGCCACCTGCTCGGCACCAACGGCGCCGGTAACGACGTCTACGCCCAACTGGTGCACGGCCTCGGCCGGTCGCTGATCATCGCGGTCAGCGTCTCGCTGCTGACCACCGCGATCGCCGCGCTCTTCGGCACCACCGCCGCCTACCTGGGCGGCCGGGCGGAGCGGCTGATGCTCGGCTTCGTGCACTTCCTGATGATCCTGCCGTCGTTCCTCATCATCGCCCTGGTCGGCACGCACTACCGGGGCGACTGGCAGGTGCTGGTCGTGGTCCTCACCGTCTTCGGCTGGATGCTCACCGCCCGGGTCATCTGGTCGCTGGCGACGTCGCTGCGGGAGCGCGAGTACGTGATGGCGGCCCGGTTCATGGGGGTGAGCGCGCTGCGCACGATCGTGCGCCACATGGTGCCCAACATCGGCTCCCTGCTCATCGTCACCTTCACCCTCGGTGTGGCCTCGACCGTGCAGGCCGAGACCGCGCTGTCCTTCATCGGCTTCGGGGTCAAGCAGCCGGACGTCTCGCTCGGCACCATGCTCGCCGACGGGCAGAACACCCTCTCCACCGCGCCGTGGCTCTTCTACTGCCCGGCAGTCCTGGTGGTGCTGCTGACCGTCGCGATGGCGCTCATCGGCGACGGCCTGCGCGACGCCCTCGACCCCACCTCGCACTCCGGAGGCCGCGCATGATCAAGCAGGGCACCGTCACCACCGAGACCGCGACCACGCAGCCGCTGCTCTCGGTCCGCGACCTGCGCGTCGCCTTCCCCTCCGAGGCCGGCCGGGTGGACGCGGTCCGCGGCGTCTCCTTCGACCTGCACCGCGGCCGCACCCTCGGCATCGTGGGCGAGTCTGGATCCGGCAAGTCGGTCACCTCCATGGCCGTCATGGGCCTGCTGCCCGATTACGCCGCCGTGACCGGAGAGATCACCCTGGGCGGCGACAACCTGCTCGGCCTGGACGACCGCGAGATGTCGAAGTCCCGCGGCAGCCGGATCGGCATGATCTTCCAGGACCCGCTCTCCTCCCTCACCCCGATCTTCAGCATCGGCACGCAGCTGGTCGAGGCGCTCCAGATCCACCAGGACCTCTCCTCCGCCGCCGCCTGGAAGCGCGCCGTGGAGCTCCTCGACCTGGTCGGCATCCCCAACCCCGACAAGCGCGCCAAGGGCTTCCCGCACGAGTTCTCCGGCGGCATGCGGCAGCGCGCCGTCATCGCCATGGCGATCGCCAACGACCCGGATCTGATCATCGCGGACGAGCCGACGACCGCGCTGGATGTGACCGTCCAGGCACAGATCCTCGACGTACTCAAGACGGCGGGGCGGGAGACGGGCGCGGCCGTCATCATGATCACCCACGATCTGGGGGTGGTGGCGGGGTCGGCCGATGACGTGCTGGTGATGTATGCCGGGCGGGCGGTCGAACGGGCCCCGGTGGACGAGCTGTTCGCGCGGCCGCGGATGCCGTACACGATCGGGCTGATGGGCGCGATCCCGCGTCTTGACGACCGGGCGAAGGACGCGCTGGTGCCGGTGAAGGGCACGCCGCCGCTGCTGGTGGAGCTGCCGGACGCGTGCCCGTTCGCGGCGCGGTGTCCGGTGGTGCAGGACGAGTGCCGCGCGGAGGAGCCGGCGCTGGCCGAGGTGGCCACGGGTCACCTCGCCGCCTGCCGCCGCGCCGACGAAGTCAGCGACGGCGCCATCGACGGCGCCCCGGTCTTCCCCGTACCCACCCGCAAGGAAGCCGACCTCACGAAGCTCCCCCGCGAGGAGCGGGCCACCGTCCTGGAGCTCTCCGGCGTCACCAAGACCTTCCCCCTTACGCAGGGCGCCCTGCTCAAGCGCCGGGTCGGCTCCGTCCATGCCGTCAACGGCATCGACCTGGACATCCGCGAGGGCGAGACGCTCGGCCTCGTCGGCGAGTCCGGCTGCGGCAAGACCACGACGCTGCTGGAGATCATGGGCCTGAAGCCGCCCGAGCAGGGCCGCATCACGGTCGCCGGTACGGACGTGGCGAGCCTGAAGCGCAAGCAGCAGATCAGCGCCGTACGCCGGGACATCCAGATGGTCTTCCAGGACCCGATGGGCTCCCTGGACCCGCGCATGACCGTCTTCGACATCCTCGCCGAGCCGATCCGCGCCATCGGCGAACGCGACAAGGCCACCCTCGCCCGCCGCGTCGGCGAGCTGATGGAGCTGGTTGGCCTCGACCCCGAGCACCGCGACCGCTTCCCGGCCGCCTTCTCCGGCGGCCAGCGGCAGCGCGTCGGCATCGCCCGGGCCCTGGCCACCAAGCCGAAGCTGCTCGTACTGGACGAGCCGGTCTCCGCGCTGGACGTCTCCATCCAGGCGGGCGTCATCAACCTCCTCAACGACCTCAAGGCCGAACTGGGTCTGTCCTACCTGTTCGTCGCTCATGACCTGTCGGTGGTACGGCACATCTCCGACCGGGTCGCGGTGATGTATCTGGGCCGGATCGTCGAGGTCGGCGCGGTGGACGAGGTCTTCGAGAACCCCCGCCACCCCTACACCCAGGCGCTGCTCTCGGCGATCCCGCTGCCCGACCCGGCGGCGGAGCGCACCCGGGAGCGCGTCCTGCTCAAGGGCGACCTGCCCAGCCCGACCGACGACCGGCCCGGATGCCGGTTCGTGAGCAGGTGCCCGCTCCATCAGACGCTGGCCGATCCCCAGAAGGAGCGGTGTCGCGGGGAGACACCGCAGCTCGCGGGAAGGGAGGACGGGGACCACCGCGACGCCTGCCACTTCGCGGACCTGCCCGTGCCGGCAGAACGCTGACCACCGACCAGAAAGAGCTCCATGAAGAAATACGCGCTGAGCGGCGTCGCATTCGCGGCTGTCGCTTCACTGGTCCTCTCCGCCTGCGGTGGAGGGGATGACTCGGACGAGAAGAACACCAGGGGAGCCAAGTCCGAGAAGGACGTGCTGACCTCGTACAACCCCCAGCCCGCGAGCAATCTCAAGCAGGGCGGGAAGATGACCCTGCCGATCGTGGAGATCCCGGATCAGCTCAACCCGATGCAGGGCAACGGGTCGCTGTACACATCCAAGATTGCCTGGTTCTACCAGCCGCAACTGTCGTACAACGACCCCAAGGGCAAGGTCACCTTCAACAAGGACTACCTGACCAGCGTCAAGCAGAAGACGGTCGACGGCAACACCCAGGTGACCTACGACTTCAACCCCAAGGCCAAGTGGAACGACGGCCAGGCCATCGACTGGACCGCCATCCGCGACACGTGGAAGGCCAACAGCGGCAAGGACAAGAAGTACGTCGTCAGCTCGACCGACGGTTACCAGAACATCAAGTCGGTCACCAAGGGCGAGAACGCCAAGCAGGCGATCGTGACCTACGACGGGCCGTACGTGTGGTGGGACTACATCTTCAACACCGTGATCAACCCGCACATCGCCAAGCCCGACGCCTTCAACAAGGCGTACGTGAGCAAGCCGCACGCCGAGTGGGGCGCGGGCCCGTACACGATCGACAAGTTCGACGCCAAGGGCGGCACGGTCTCCTACAAGCCCAACCCCAAGTGGTGGGGCGCGAAGCCGCATCTGGACAAGTTCACCTTCGTGCAGATGGAGGAGAGCGCAGAGATCAACGCGTTCAAGAACGGGCAGACTGACGGCGCCGAGGTGCAGCGGGCGGAGAAGCTCGCCCAGGTGAAGTCGATGAAGGGCATCGACATCCGGCGCGGCACCTCCGCGGAGACCAACCTGCTCGTCTTCAACAGCACCTCGCCACAGCTGAAGGACGTGGCAGTGCGCAAGGCGCTGATGGAGGGCATCGACCGCGCACAGCTGGCAAAGGTCACGTTCCAAGGCCTCAACTACACCGAGACGCTGCCTGGTTCCACCAACCTGTACCCGTTCCAGAAGGGGTACCAGGACAATTTCGGCAAGCTGGTGAAATTCAACGCCGCCAAGGCGAAGAAGGAACTGGACGCAGCGGGCTGGAAGCCGGGCTCCGACGGTATCCGCGCCAAGGGCGGCAAGAAGCTGTCGCTGAACTTCCCGACGATCGGCGACAGTGCCGAGGTCAAGGCCCGCGCCGGGGCGCTGGCGCAGATGATGAAGAACATCGGCGTGAAGCTGAACATTCAGGCGCGCCCCTCGTCCGACTTCAACAAGGTCTTTACGACCCGGGCCTTCGACATCTTCGGCATGGGCTTCATCTCCAGCAGCGCCAACGGCATGGGCTTCATCTGCCAGATGTACTGCTCCAACAGCTCGCTGAACGTCTCGCGCTCGACCCCGAAGAGCTTCGACACCGAGGTGAAGGCGGTCACCAAGCTGCCGACGGAGCAGGAGCAGATCGACGCCGGCAACAAGGTCGAGGCCAAGGCCATGAAGACGTACGGCATCATGCCGCTGCACAACGGCCCGAGCATCTGGGCCGTCAAGAAGGGCGTCGCCAACTACGGCCCCGCCCAGTTCTACGGCAACTACGGCCTGATCGGCCCGCCCGAGCTGATCGGCTGGCAGAAGTAGCCCAGCAGTAGCTCCCTCACCTCCTGGGCGCCCAGCGCGCCCAGGAGGTGCCGCTTTCAGCACACGGAGGCCCCGTGCACCGCCCTATCAGCGGCACCCTGCACCACGTCGAACTCTGGGTACCCGACCTGGCCACCGCCACCGCCTCACTCGGCTGGCTGCTGGAGACGCTCGGCTACCGCCCGTTCCAGAACTGGAGCGACGGGCGCAGCTGGCAGCTCCAGGGCACCTACATCGTCGTCGAGCAGTCCCCCGCCCTCACCGCCGACCGCCACGACCGCTGCCGCCCGGGCCTGAACCACCTGGCTTTCCACGTGCAGGACCGCACCACCGTCGACAAGCTCACCGCCGAGGCCCCCGAGCACGGCTGGCGGCTGCTCTTCGAGGACCAGCACCCGTACGCCGGCGGTCCCGAGCACTACGCCGCCTACCTGGAGAACGGGGACGGCTTCGAGGTCGAGTTGATCGCGATGGTGCCGTCCGCCGAACGGGAGTAGGCGCCCTCACTCCGCCGCAGGCGGCGCCGTGCTGCCGCGCACCACGAACGCCACCGGCGGCAGCTCGGTCTCCGTCACCTCCCGCCCCTCCGCGAGCGCCACCAGCGCCTCCGCGGCGGCGCGCCCCCACGCCGGTACGTCCTGGCGCACCGTCGTCAGCGGCGGCGCGATGCAGTCGGCCAGCGGAATGTCGTCGAAGCCGACCACCGACAAGTCGCTGGGGACCCGCAGCCCGCGGCTGGTGGCGGCGGCGATTCCGGCGATGGCCATGAGGTCGTTGGCGTACACGATGGCGGTCGGGGGCCGGTCCAGGTCGAGCAGCTCGTGGGTGGCGCGGGCGCCGGCGGCGCCGGTGAAGTCCGCTTCGGCGGGCGGGATCTCGGGCAGGCCCGCGTCCGCCAGGGCGGCGCGCCAGGCGGCGCGGCGGGCCTCGGTGTGGACGTAGCCCTCGGCGCCGGTGACGTGGCCGATCCAGCGGTGGCCGAGTGAGCGCAGGTGGCCGACCGCGCGGCGGACGCCGCTGCCGTCGTCGGCGGCGAGGGCCGGCACCGGGCTGCCGGACTGGGGCGGGCCGACGATCAGGGCGCCGAGGCCCAGGTCCGTGACGAGCGCGGGCCGGGGGTCGTCGGCGCGCATGTCGGTCAGGAAGACGCCGTCGACCCGGCCGTCGCGGGCCAGCCGCTCGTACGCCTGCCGCTCGGCCTCCTCGTCCGGTACGACCTGCAGCACCAGCGCGTAGCCGAGCGGGGCGAGGCCGGTCTCGACGCCGGCGACGAACTGCAGGAAGAACGGGTCGGTGCTGAGCAGTTCCGGCGGGCGGCGGATCACCAGGCCGAGGGTCTGGGCACGCTTGTTGGAGAGCGCCCGGGCGCCGGCGTTGGGCTGCCAGCCCAGTTGGTCGATGGCTTCCATGACACGTACGCGGGCCTGCGGGCTGACGCCGGAGCGGCCGTTGATGACGAAGGAGACGGTCGCCTTGGAGACCTGGGCGAGCGCGGCGACATCGCCGATCGTCGGCCGGCTGCCACGCCCCCGGCGCTGCGCCGGCGCCTTCGCCGTACCCGAACCGCGCGCCGAGCCGCCGGCCGGTCCGCCCGCCTGATCGTGCCCCTGTGCCATGCCGCCTCGCCTTCATCCCGGATGACGGAAATGTTAAGCCTCAACCCTTGACGCTCCGATCCTAAACCGGTTTGACTGACGCTCGTCACCCCGCGGCGATCATTTTCGAAGGGACTTGGGTGCAATGATGCGTCACCCGCGCACGACAGTACTGGCGGCCGCCGCGGCGGTGGTCCTACCCTTGTCCGCCTGCGGTTCGGACGACGCCGGCGGCGGCAAGCCGACCGCGGGCCCGATCGACATCTGGTACTCGACGAACGAGCAGGAACAGGCCTGGGCCAAAGCCACGGTGGCCGCCTGGAACGCCGAGCACCCCAAGGAGAAGGTCACCGCCAAGGCGGTGCCGTCGGGCAAGTCCACCGAGGACGTCATCGGGGCCGCGATCACCGCGGGCAACACCCCGTGCCTCGTCTACAACACCGCCCCAGCGGCCGTCTCCGCATTCCAGAAGCAGGGCGGCCTGGTGAACCTCTCGGAGACCTTCGCCGACGCCGAGTCCTTCATCAAGAAGCGCTCCGGCAAGGCCGTGGACGGCTTCCGCTCCCCCGACGGCAAGCTGTATCAGGTGCCGTGGAAGACCAACCCGTTCATGCTCTATTACAACAAGGACGTCTTCAAGAAGGCCGGCCTGGACGCCAAGAACCCGAAGCTGAGCACGTACGACGACGTGCTGGCCGCGGCAAAGGCCATCAAGAGCAGCAAGGCGGCGAAATTCGCCCTGTACCCGCCGGCGACCAGCGACTACACGAATTCGCTCTTCGACTTCTACCCGCTGTATCTCGCCAACTCCGGCGGCACGCAGCTGGTGAAGGACAAGAAGGCCACCTTTACGTCCCAGGCGGGGCAGCAGACCCTCGGCTTCTGGCAGGAGATGTACGCCAAGGGCTATTCGTCCCCCGAGGCGTACAGCGGCGATATGTGGGCGGGCCCGTTCTCCGACGGAGTCGCCGCCATGGGCATCGCCGGGCCCTGGGGCAAGGGGCAGTTCGACGGCAAGGTGAAGTACGGCGTGGTGCCGCTGCCCACGGCCGCCGGGCAGCCGGCCGACGAGACTTCGACCTTCGCGGACTCCAAGAACGTCGGCCTGTTCACCTCCTGCAAGAACAAGCAGACCGCCTGGAAATTCACCAAGTTCTCGATGAACGCGAAGAATGACGGCCAACTGCTGCAGAAGACCGGCCAGTTCCCCACCCGCGGTGACGTGGCCGCCGTCGCCGGAAGCTACCTGAAGGAGAACCCCTTCTACCAGCCCTTCGCCGACGCCGTCCCGCGGTCGGTCGACGTGCCGAACACCGCCGGCTCGACCGAGGTGTGGAAGACCTTCCGTACGGCCTGGGAGGACGCGGTGCTGCCCGGCAAGGGCGACGTCAAGGGCACCTTCGACAAGGCCGCGCAAGAGATCGACGACCAGGCCGGCAACGGCTGACGAGGCACCCGATGACTGCACTCCCTGAAAGCGACAGGGCGGCTAAGCCGCGCGGTCGGGCGTCCGGCCCGGCCGCGCGGCGGACGCCGGCCGCCGATGCGCCAAACAAAGCCCTCGGCCCCCGCACCTCGCGCACCGAGCGCTGGCTCGGCAACAGCCCTCTCGGCATCGCGCTCACCGCGCCGTACACCGCGTACGTCCTGGTCGTGTTCATCATCCCGTTCGCCGTCGGCATCTGGATGGCGTTCCACGACTACTTCTTCACCGCGCCCGGCGTCAGCGTGCCGCACCCGTTCGTCGGCTTCGAGAACTTCACCAAGGTCCTCGGCGAGGAGAACACCCAGCGCGCGTTCAGCAACCTCGGTCTCTTCATGCTGATCAACATCCCGCTGACCGTGGTGCTCGCCCTCGCCCTGGCTTCGGCGCTCAACGCCGCCACCCACTGGCGCGGCTTCTTCCGCGTCGCGTATTACGTCCCGTACGTGACGGCCTCGGTCGCCACCCTCGCCGTCTGGCTGTTCCTCTTCAACGGCTCCGGCGCCGTCAACAACGTCCTCGGCTCCTGGGCCCCCGACCCGTCCTGGCTGGCGAACAAGTCGCTTGTCATGCCGGTCATCGCGGTCTACGTCACTTGGAAGCAGCTGGGCTTCTACATCCTGCTCTACCTGGCCGCGCTGCAGAACGTACCCAAGGAGCTGCACGAGGCCGCGCTCACCGACGGCGCCGGCCGCTGGCAGGCCTTTCGCGCGGTCACGCTCCCGGCCGTCCGCCCGGTCACCTCGCTGGTCATCCTGCTCTCGATCATCACCGCGGGACAGATCTTCACCGAGCCGTTCCTGCTCACCGGCGGCGGCCCCAGCGGCGCCTCGGTCACCCCGGCGCTGCTCGTCTACCAACGCGGCATCGAGCAGGGCGAGCCGGACGCCGCGGCCGCCATCGGGCTGATCCTCGTCACCGGCGTGCTCATCATCGCGACCCTCGCCCGGCGCGTCATGGAGAGGGACTGACATGGCCGGCACCGCACGCATCCTGCGCTACGCCGCGCTCGGACTCGGCGCCGTAGCCGCGCTGCTGCCCTTCTACTACATGCTGATCGGCGCGCTCCAGAAGAAGCGTGACACCAGCCTCGGCGGCCTGCTGCCCAAGCCGGGCAACCTCACCCTGGACAACCTCGCCGGCATCGACGACTCGTTCAGCCTGCTCACCGCCCTGGCCAACTCGCTCATCATGACCGTCGGGGTGGTGGTGTGCACGCTGGTCTTCGGCCTGCTCGCCGGATACGCCCTGGCGATCCTGCGCTTCCGCGGCCGCAGCCTGGTCTTCGCGCTGGTGCTGCTGGTGCAGGCGATCCCGTTCCAGCTGCTGATGATCCCGCTGTACGTAATGGTGGTGCGCTACTTCGGCCTCGCCGACTCGTACGCGGGCATGATCCTGCCGTTCGCGATCAACTCCGTGGCGGTGCTGATCTTCCGCCAGTACTTCCTGCAGATCCCGAGCGAGATCTTCGACGCGGCCCGCATGGACGGCGCCGGCGAGCTGCGTATCCTGCGCTCGGTCGCGGTGCCGCTGGTGCGCCCGGCGATCCTCACCGCGATGCTGGTGACCTTCATCGGCCCTTGGAACGAATTCCTGTGGCCCTTCCTGGTCACCAAGGACCAGAGCATGCAGCCCCTCGCGGTGAGTTTGGCGAACTTCTCCCAGGCCAACTCGACTTTCCAGGCGAACCCGATGGGCGCCGTCCTCGCCGGCGCCTGCGTCCTGGCAGTCCCCGCGGTCGTGCTCTTCCTCCTCTTCCAGCGCCACTTCACCTCCGCCAACCTCGGCTCCGCGATCAAAGGCTAGGAATGATCCAGCTGAATACCGAAACAACGCTCCCGTACGCCCTGAACCGGGTCGGAGTGCTGATGACCGCCGACCCCACCGAGCCCCTGGAGGCCGAGGGCGTCCTCAACCCGGCCACCGCCTGGGGATCCGACGGCGAGCTCTACCTCTTCCCCCGCATGGTCGCGGCCGGCAATGTCTCCCGCATCGGCCGGGCGCGCATCGTGATCGAGGACGGCGTGCCCGTCTCCGTGGAGCGGCAGGGCGTGGTGCTGGCCCCGGACGAGGGCTTCGAGCGGGGCGCACACAACGCCGGGGTGGAGGATCCGCGCATCAGCTTCGTCCCGGAGCTCGGCGTACACGTCATGACGTATGTCGCGTACGGGCCGCTGGGGCCGAAGCCTGCGCTCGCCGTCTCCACGGACGCGATCAGCTGGCGCCGCCTCGGGCCGCTGCACTTTGCGTATGAGCCGCAGCTGGGCACCGACTTGAACTTCTTCCCCAATAAGGACCTGGTCTTCTTTCCGGAGGTTGTGCCCGGACCCGACGGCCGGCCGAGCTTTGCGATGCTGCACCGGCCGATGTGGGACCTGGACTGGCTGCGCCCGGGTGAGGGCGCTCCGGCGCCGGCCGGGGTCACCGACAGGCGGCCGTCGATCTGGATCGCATACGTCGATGCCTTGGAGGCCCGCCGTGACCTGACGGCGCTGACGTCGCTGCGGCACTCGGCGCCGGTGGCCGGTCCCGAGATGCGGTTCGAGGCCGCCAAGATCGGCGCCGGGCCGCCGCCGGTGCGGGTGCCAGAGGGCTGGCTGCTGATCCACCATGGTGTAACGGGGCCGGTGGCCAAGGGCTTTGAGCTCAGCCATGGCGCCGTGTACCGGGCCGGCGGCATGCTGCTCGACCCGCACGATCCGGGGCGGGTGCTGGCGCGCTCGGCGGAGCCGTGGCTGTCGCCTGAGACGCCGGAGGAGACGGTGGGGACGCTCGGCAATGTTGTCTTCCCGACCGCGATCGAGCGCATCGCGGGGACCGACTACGTCTTCTACGGGATGGCGGACAGCACGATCGGTGTGGCGGCGCTGGAGCGGACCGCTGCGGACTGACGCTGCTGAGCAACGCAAAAGGTGGTGCCGGCGGCCTTGAGCCCGCCGGCACCACCTTCTGTGTTGGGTCACTTAAGGGGCTGCGTCACCGTCTTGCCGAGGTTCGCGTCCGAGCCGAGCGCGAAGTCGGCGCGGCGGGTGCGGCCCGGGGAGGTCAGGGTGACGGCGACCTTGAGGCCGGGCTTGTCGGGGTTGGCGACGCTCACCACGGCCTTGCCATCAGCCTGATTGAGCAGGACGACGGCCGGCTGGTCGACCTTCAGGGTGTAACCGGCACCCAGCTCTAGGGTGCCCGCGGCGTGGTAGGTCACCGCCGTCCGGCGCAGCCTGCGGTGGCGGACCGCCTGCACCTTTTCGTCGTTGCGCAGGATCTCGACGGCTGGCTTGGCCGCGTAAGCCCTGACCTTGGCCTGCGCCGCGCCGGGCAGGACGATGTACGCGTACTCCGCCTTGTCGGGGGCCACGCCGTGGTCGAAGAAGAGCGTGAAGGCATTGCGCTTCACCGGGTCCTTGTCGAGCCAGTTGCCGGTCTGCTCCTTGTTCGAGACCTTCAGCGGCCCGCCGTCCGGAAAGACATAGCCGATCTCGTCGTTGTACGCCCAGGAGGCCCGGGCGGCGGAAGCGTCGGTGCCGGGGCGGACGGCCTTGCCGCCGACGGAGGCATTCGCCTTTGCCGCGCCCTGGTTGACGGTCGTGTGGACGGCGTGCGCCGAGGTGGAGCTGATCCCGGCGCCGAGCACCACCATCTCGTCGTCGAAGTAGAAATAGCTCTTACGCCCGGTCGTCGAGGCCCGGTCCTGGGTGTAGACGGTGGCGCCGTAACGGCCATCGGACACGCCGCCGGTGAAGCTGCCGGCATTGCGCTTGCTCGACTGCGAGGTCACCTTCGTGTACGGCGCGGTGACGCCCGGGTAGTGGAACCAGTCGAAGGCGGGCACCAGCTCGTCGTATTCACGATTCGTGACGTGGATGGCGGTGGCGCCCTGCGCATTCCAGTCAATCTCGTTTCCAACCTCGGGGCGGAGGGTGGAGCGGTATTCGGCGCCGACCATGCGCGGGGAATTGAGCCGGGTAAAGATGCCGTACCCGGCACGCAGGTGGGAGGAGAACTCGGAGCGCCAGAAGTACTTGTGCCCGGTGACGCCGTTCTGGCGGGTCTTGCCACGGATATTGTCGGCGAGCTTCGCATAGGCCGCAGAGTTCTTCGAGTCCGCTCGCGCCATCCGGTCGAGCGGCTCCAGGAAGTCGGCCGCGTAACTCGTGACGCCGTCAATGGTGTTGGGCGGCCGGTACCCGAGATACATCATGCCGATCTCGCCGCGGATCAGCCAGCGGGTCCCGTCCACGATGTAGAAGGCAATGGCGTCGATATCCTCATCGGCGAAGGCGAAGCTGGTGCCGCGGGCGACATCGGCCCAGGCGGCGACAATCGTGAACAGGGCCATCCCATAGCCCTCGCTGTAAAGCTGCGCCCCATGACACCAGAAACTCGAGTCGACCTGCACGGCCTCCTTGATGCCGCCGCTCTTGTCGACCGCGACCGTCTGCGCCATCGTGTCGTAGCCCCGCTCGATATCGGCGGTCGCACCCTCGGAGACGGCCTCGTAGAGATAATTCTCGGTCCGCCAGGATCCGTTCGCACCGACCGGGTCGAGCTTGCCGCCGTTATGCGCGTAGGTCACCTCTTGCACCTCGGCATTGAGTTCAGCTCCGACGAAGATCGACACCCGGCCCATGGCCATCGATGTGCCGATCTCGATGTCCCACCAACCGTCGTTTTTCGGCTTGACCTGGTCCCAGTAGACGAGCGCACGGTTCAGGGCCTCGATCAGCTCCGGCTTTCCGTAGCCCGGGGCGCTCCTTTCGCGGAAGGCGTGCGCCATCGCCATCATGCGGTAGAGCGCGCGATACGGCGACCAGACCAGTCCGTTCGCGGACCTCGTGGTGTCGGCGTAGTCCACGTCCGCCCACGAGCCGTCGGTGCGCTGGGACTCGACGTACGTCAGGGCCTCGGAGACGCGAGCGAGCCATATGCCGTTGGCGAGCCGTATCTGGTCGCCCTGGGCGAGAAAGCGCTGCTGGAGGCGGTCGATGATGAGCTGGATGTCGTCCGCCACCGCCCGGCTGCCGCCGGATTCACCGGCCTCGGCGGCCCGCGCGAGGGCCGGCGCCGACAGCGACAGACCGGCCACACCCGCGGCCAGTCCGAGCCCGCCGAACAGGACACGGCGTCGATCGGGCAGAGGTACGGCTCCGTTTTCAGGCATGCGGGACTCCTAGGGCGGCGGTCTCGTCGTCGAGTTGACACACACATTTCTAAACCGGTTCGAAATATGGGCCGGCGGAGGTCACTTGAGCGGCTGCGTCACCGTCTCGCCGAGGTTCGCGTCCGAGCCGAGCGCGAAGTCGGCGCGGCGGGTGCGGCCCGGAGAGATCAGGGTGACGGCGACCTTGAGGCCGGGCTTGTCGGGGTTGGCGACGCTCACCACGGCCTTGCCATCCGCCTCGTTGAGCAGGACGATCGCCGGCTGATCGACCTGCAGGCGGCGGCCCGGTCCCAGGTCGAGGGTGCCCGCGGCGTGGAAGGTCGCCTGCGTCAGCCGCAGCGAACGGTGGCGCACAGCCTGGATCTCCTCGGTATTGCTGAGGATCTCGACGGCCGGCTTGGCCGCGTACGCCCTGACCTTGGCCTGCGCCGTGCCGGGCAGGACGATGTACGCGTACTTCGCCTTGTCCGGGGCGACGCCGTGATCGAAGAAGAGCGTGAAGGCCTTCCGCTTCACCGGATCCTTGTCGAGCCAGCTGCCGGTCTGCTCCTTGTTGGAGACCTTCAGCGGCCCGCCCTCGGGGAAGACATAGCCGATCTCGTCGTTGTACGCCCAGGAGGCGCCGGTCCCGGCGGCATCCGTGCCGGGCCGCACCGGCTTGCCGCCGACGGAGGCATTGGCCTTCGCGGCGCCCTGGTTGACGGTGGTGTGGACGGCGTGCGTCGAGGTGGAGCTGATCCCGGCGCCGAGCACCACCATCTCGTCGTCGAAGGCGAAGTAGCTTTTACGCCCGGTGGTCGAGGCCCGGTCGAGGGTGTAGACGGTCGCGCCGTAGCGCCCGTCGGAGACGCCGCCGGTGAAGCTGCCGGCATTGCGCTTGCTCGACTGCGAGGTCACCTTGGCGTACGGCGCGGTGACACCCGGGTAGTGGAACCAGTCGAAGGCGGGCACGAGGTCGTCGTATTCACGGTTGGTGACATGGATCGCGGTGGCGCCCTGCGCATTCCAGTCAATCTCATTGCCGACTTCCGGCCGCAGGGTGGAGCGGTACTCGGCGCCGACCATGCGCGGGGAATTGACCCTGGTGAAGATGCCGTACCGGTCGCGCAGGTGCGAGGAGAACTCGGAGCGCCAGAAGTACTTGTGCCCGGTGACGCCATTCGAGCGGGTCTCGCCGCGGATATTGTCGGCGAGCTTCGTATACGCCGCCGAGTTGCCCTCATCGGCCCGCGCCATCCGGTCGAGCGGCTCCAGGAAGTCGGCCGCGTAACTCGTGACGCCGTCAATGGTGTTGGGCGGCCGGTACCCGAGATACATCATGCCGATCTCGCCGCGGATCAGCCAGCGGGTCCCGTCCACGATGTAGAAGGCAATGGCGTCGATGTCCTCATCGGCGAAGGCGAAGCTGGTGCCGCGGGCGACATCGGCCCAGGCGGCGACAATCGTGAACAGGGCCATCCCATAGCCCTCGCTGTAAAGCTGCGCGCCATGCGCCCAGAAGCTCGAGTCGACCTGCACGGCCTCCTTGATGCCGCCGCTTTTGTCGACGGCGATGGTCTGCGACATGGTGCCGTAGCCCTGCTCGATATCGGCGGTGGCGCGCTTGGCGACGGCCTCGTAGAGGTAATTCTCGGTCCGCCAGGATCCGTTCGCGCCGACCGGGTCGAGTTTGCCGCCGTTGTGGGCGTAGGTCACCTCGCGCGCCTCGGCGCTGAGTTCGTCGCCTGCGAAGATCGACACCCGACCCATGGCCATCGACTTGCCGATCTCGACCTCCCACCAGTTCTCGCTGGTCGGCTTGGCGCCGTCCCAGTGGAGCAGCGCGCGGTTCAGGGCCTCGATCAGCTCCGGCTTTCCGTAGCCCGGGGCCTTCGGGTCGCGGTAGGCGTGGGCCATCGCCATCATGCGGTAGAGCGCGTGGTACGGCGACCAGACCCGGCCGTTGGCGGAGCTCGTGGTGTCGGTGTAGTCCACGTTGGGCCACGAGCCGTCGGCCTGCAGCGAATCGACGTAGCTGAGGGCTTCGGAGGTACGGGCGAGGAAGATGCCGTTGGCGAGCCGCACCTGGTCGCCCTGGGCGAGAAAGCGCTGCTGCAGGCGGTCGATGATGAGCTGAATGTCATCCGCGACCGCCGCGCTCGCGCTGCCACCGGCCTCGGCGGCCCGCGCGAGGGCCGGCGCCGACAGCGACAGACCGGCCACACCCGCGGCCAGTCCGAGCCCGCCGAACAGGACACGGCGTCGATCGGGCAGAGGTACGGCTCCGTTTTCAGGCATGCGGGCTCCTTGGGCGGCGGTCGCGGCTCGGGCTTGATGCGCACCGTAATCTAAACCGGTTTGAAATTGGCCCAACAACAGTTACCGACTGCCCCCGTTCACGTCAACACCCGCGCCACTCCCCATGTGGTGAACGCGGTCCACCCGCCCCGGCCACGTGTTGTGCGGAACCCGGCCGGTCGGCAGGATGGCAGGCATGGCCGGTGAACTGATCCGCGGACCGCGCCGGCGGATGCGACGGCTGGTCACCGGCGGATTCGTCGCCCTCGCCGCCGTCGGTCTTGCCGCCCTCGGGTGGAGCGTCTATTACGGCAGCAACCTGACAGCCGCGAGCAATGTGGTGGGCATCGTGAGTTCACTCCTCGGAACCCTGGGCGTGCTGGGCACATCGGTCCACCGTCGCGCGGTGGACACCGATGTCCTCAACGGCGCCGCGGAAGGCCTCGCACAGGTGGTCCTGACTCAGCAGCGGCGCCACCGCGAGCGGCTGCTCGGCGCGGACTACCGGGCGATCGACCTCACCTTCCGGTACGGCCCCGAGCCGGCGCGCAATGCCGAGCACGCCGCCGAGCGGGGCAGCTTCGCCGCCGTTGGCGACTATTACCGTCGACTCGAGCCGCGGCGGCTGGCGATCACTGGAGAGCCGGGGTCGGGCAAGACGCTCCTTGCCGTGGAGTTGATGGTGCGGCTGCTGGAGGACCGGGACGGTCGCGTGCCGGTGCCCTGCCTGTTCTCGCTGTCCGCGTGGGACACCGCGAAGCCGTTCGCCGACTGGCTGGCCGCGGAAGTCGCCCTCGCCTACGGCTTCCCGCTGTCCCTGGCCCGGGCGCTGGTGGAGCACGACCGCATCCTTCCGGTCCTGGACGGCCTCGACGAGATGGACCCCGTCGGCACGTCCGCGCGTCGCGCGGAGGCCGCCCTTACGCAGCTGAACCGCTACCACCGGGCACTGGTACTGACCTGCCGCAGCTCGCAGTACGCGGCCTTACGGGGCAGACGGCACCGGCTGTGGGACTGCGCCGTGATCAACCTCGATGACGTGACGCCGTCCCAGGCCCATGACTATCTGTCGAGCCGCGCCCCCTACCCCGACCAATGGCAGGGCGTCCTGGACGACATCCGGCTCGCCGGCTCAGGAGCCCTGGCCACCACGCTCACCACCCCCTGGCTCCTCACGCTCGCCTCGACGGTGGCGCTGGCGGACGGCAGTCCGCGCATCCTCGACTCATTCGTGGGAGTCGCCGCGCAGCCCACCGGCGCCCGTACCCTCGAACACCGCCTGCTGCAGCGGTTCATCCCCGCGCTCACCACACTCCATCCGCCGCCCGGCGGCCCGCGTTATGACAGCGCGCAGGTGGAGTTGTGGACCGGCCGGCTGGCCCGCTTCCTGCGCGACACCGGGGGCCGGAATCTGGCGGGCCGGGTCATGTCCGGCACCGACCTGGTGCCGCACGAGTTGTGGCCGATCACCGGTCTGCGGGCACCGCGCCTGATCACCGCCGCGGTGACGGTCGCCCTCTGGCTTCCCGTACTCATCACGGGCAGTGTGCTGGCCGCGCGGAAGGACTACTTTCCCCACCCGGGGATCCTGGGTGTGCTGCTCGTTTGCGCCCTCCCTTTGCTGGCCGCCTGGGGCACACTCGACCCCTGGCTGGAACCCCGGCGCATCGACCTGCACCGTGCGCTGACGCCGCAGGGCAGCCGTCGCCTCGGCCTGGCCCTTCTGCTCGGCGCCGTGCTCGCAATGAACGCGGCGCTGGCCTTCTCCCCCGGCTTTGGCATGCTCTTCGGCACCGGGTTCGCGTTCGTCTTCGGGCTGGGTCTCGCCACGGCCGTACGCTGGGACATCCATCTGCCCACCGCACTGGTCAGCGCCGGTGTGACCGCGATCGTGCTGGGCGCGGCTGCAGGTGCGGCGGGCGCGCGGTTCGGTGGCTCCGGAGGGCTGGTCGCCGGGCTCGGAGCCGGGACCCTGGCCCTGTTCGTCGCCGTGAAGACCGGCATCGTGGCGGCGCGCCGGTACGGCGGCGGCCTGCCCGACAACACGGCCGCGACACCCCACCCGTATGCCGCACTGCGCCACGACATCACGGCCGGACTGCTCGCCGGTGCGATCACGGGGGTCGCGGCCTTCGTCATCGGCTGGCGCGCGAGCTGGCTGGCCGCCCCACCCCCCATGGCCGCTCTGCTGGGCCTGACCGCCTTCCTCGCCGCCGGCCCGGGCTTCGTCTCCGAGGCCGCCCGCCGCTACCTCGCGATGCTGCTGGCCACCCGCGGACAACTCCCCTGGCGCCTGCGATCCTTCTTCATCTGGGCCTACGACGCGGGCATTCTGCGCACCACGTCCACCGCCTACCAATTCCGCCATCAGCAACTGCAGCAGTGGCTGGCACCCGCCACGCTCACCCGAGGAGCGTCGCCACGGTGATCAGGACCGGTGCCGAGACGATCGTGGAGAGGAGGATCGCCTCGCGGGCGAAGCGTTCCGCGGTGCGGTAGTGGGCGGCGTAGGTGTAGATGTTCTGCGCTGCCGGGAGGGCCGAGGTGACGACCACGTCGCGCAGGGCGGCGCCGCTGAGGTGGAAGACGCCGGTGGCGAGGGCCCAGGCGATGAGCGGCTGGGCGACGGTTTTGATCGCGGTGGCGAGGAAGACGGCGGCGCGGTCGGGGCCGCGCCCGGGGAGCCCGCTGCCGTGGAGGGATATGCCGAAGGCGAGGAGGACGGCTGGCACGGCCATGCCGCCGATGAGGACGAGCGGTTCGAGTACGGGTCCCGGCACCGTCCAGCCGGTGGCCGCGACGGCGACGCCGGTGAGGGAACCGATCGTCGTCGGGTTACGGACCGGGGCGGCGAGGCGGCGGAGCAGTGGGGCACGCCTGCCCTGTCGCGTCAGGTCCAGCACGGCCAGGGCTATGGGCGCGGCTATGAGCTGCTGGAAGAGCAGCACCGGGGCGATGAGCGACGCGTCGCCGAGGACGTAGGCGGCGATCGGGATGCCGAGATTGCCCGCATTGACATAGCCGGCGCACAGCGCGCCCACGGTCGTATAGCCGACGCCCCAGCCCCGGATCGCCGCCACGGCTATGAACAACGCCGCCGCGGCGGCGACCGCGAGCGCCGTCACCAGCAGGCGTACGGAGAGGATCACGGACAGGTCCGCATCCGACAGCGTGCTGAACAGCAGGGCCGGGGTGGCGACGTTGAAAGCCAGCCGCGTCAGCACAGTTGCCCCGTCGGGCCCCAGGTGGCCGCGGCTGCCGAGGACATAGCCGACGCCGATCACCACGGTGAGCACCGCGAAGCCGGTGAGTACTCCTTGCACGTATTTCCCTGAGCCGCCTCACTCGATCCGGAGCACCTGGACATGCTCGGTCGGCGGGGTCGCCGGCAGTTCCACGTGCAGCGCGTCGGGGCGCTGGGTGAAGCGTAAGGGGGTGGTGTGGCTGAGGAGGTCCACGCGGTGGGGGGTGCGGTCGAGCAGGCCGGCATCGGTGCCCAGGCTGCGGATGGCGGTGGTGCCGGCTGCGGTGGGCGGCCAGGACATGAGATGGGCGTACACAGCTCCTTCGCCGCAGGTGAAGCGGACGTCCTCCGGCGTGTACGCGATGGCCTTCTCGCGCGCCTTTTCGCCCTCGACCCCGCTCGGGCCCTCCCCGTACACGCGCCACGGCCGGGTGCCGAAGATGCCCTCGCCGCAGGCGTCCGTCCACGCGGCGAGGTCGTCGAGGACGGCCGCGGTCGGGTCGTCGATGGTGCCGTCCGGGAGCTGGGGGACGTTGAGGAGCAGGCAGCCGTTCTTACTGACGGTGTCGACGAGCAGGTGGATGATCTCGTCCGCGGTCTTGTAGCGCTCGCCGTCGCGGTAGTACCAGTCGCCGATGCTCGTGTCGTACTGCCACGGGTCGGCGGAGATGCCGCCGAGCTGGCCCCGCTCGACGTCCAGCAGCACGGCCTGGCGGTCGGCGTCGGGCACCGTCTTGATGCTCACCACGCCCTCGGGCACGGCCGCGTAGTAGTCGGCGAGGTAGGCCAGGCCCGCGTCGCTCGGCGGGGTCGCCGGGCAGACGCTGCCGGTGTCGAAGGGCATGCGGCCGTCGTCGAGGTAGACCAGCTCGGGTGCGCTGCGCTCGGTGATGTCGCGGAGGCGGGCGTAGAAGTTGTCGATGAAGTCCGGCGGGACCGGGTCGCCGGAGGTGCGTGGCGGGCCGTAGAGCGCGCGCGGGTCGAGGCCGTCCCACCAGGTGCCGCGGCCGTCGGCGGCGGTGAGGCGGCCGTCGTACGGGACGCCGGCGTACGGCCCGTCGGCGTCGGCGGCGTGGGCGGCGTCCAGCCAGCGCCAGGTCCAGGAGCCGGCGTGCATGCTGATGCCGAACCGCAGCCCTGCGCCGCGGGCGGCGTCCGCCCAGCGGGCGACGATGTCGGAGCGGGGGCCGACGTTGACGGAGTTCCAGGGCTGGTGCCTGGAGTCCCAGAGGTCGAAGTTGTCGCAGTGGGCGGCCATGGAGACGAAGTAGCGCGCGCCGGTGCGCCGGAAGCGATCCATCAGTTCGTCGGGGTCGAACTTCTCGGCGCGCCAATGGCGGCAGAGGTCCTTGTGGCCGAATTCGGAGGGGTGCCCGTATCGCTCGCGATGGAGGGCGGTCTGGCGGCGGGAGCGCTTCTGCTCGAAACCCTCGGTGCCGGCGAAGGGGCCGTAGAGGTGGCGCGCGTACCAGTCGCCGGCGCGAGCGACGGACTGCGGGCCCCAGTGGGCCCAGATGCCGAGCTTGGCGTCTTGGAACCAGCGGGGGATGCGGTGGTGGTGGCGGAGGGAGTGCCAGGTGGGTTCGTAGGTGACGGGTTCTGTACGCATAAGTTCCTGTCTGTTCACGCCGGCACCTCGAACCGGCCGTCGCCGGGCTCCGCTTCGTAACACGCCCGTCCGCCGTCGGGCAGCGGCAGCTCGATCCGGGCGGGGGCGCCCGGCGGCACGGTCACGTCGAGGATGAAGCCGCCGTCGGACGGCCGCCGCCAGGCGCTGCGCACGCGGCCGCGCGGGGTGTCGTACCAGGCCTCGGCGTGGGTGAGGTCGCCGACGGGGGTCGGCCGGATGAGGAGGCGGGAGTACGCCACCGAGTCGGGCGCCTGCCGGATGCCGGCGAGCGAGGCGAGGAACCATTCCTCGATCGCGCCGAGCATGAAGTGGTTCTGCGAGGAGCCGCGGGTGGGGCCGTCCCAGCGTTCGGTGAGGGCGGTCGCGCCGTGCGCCAGCTGATAGCCGTAGCTCGGGCTGTCCGTACGGCTGACGAGGTCCCACACCACGTCGTCACGCCCCTGCGCGGACAGCGCGCGCAGCAGCGAGGGCAGCGCGATCTCGCCTACGGTGACGTGGTCGCCGGCCTCCCGTACGGCCGCCACGAGGTGCGCGGTGACCGCGTCCCGCTCGGCGGCGGGGACGACACCCAGGTCGAGGGCGAGGGCGTCGGCGGCCTGGCTGCCGGTGGCGTAGGTCTGGCGCTGCGGGTCGTAGAAGGCGGCGTGGAAGGCGCGGCCGATGCGGGTGGCGAGGGCCGCATAGTCCTTGGCGTCGGCCTCGTATCCCTTGGCGTCCGCCTCGTACCCCATCGCGTCGGCGTCCTCGCCGAGCACCGTCGCGATCCGGGCGAGGGCGGTGGCGGCGCGGTGGTAGCCGAAGGTGGCGGTGACGGCCTTCGGGGTGGAGTTGTCGAAGGACATCCAGTCGCCGAGGCCGTGGGAGAGGAGGTCGTCGGCGTCGGCGCGGGTGGCGAGGTGGTCGAGGTAGCGGCGCATGTTCGGGTAGTACGCGCGCAGGGTGGTGAGGTCGCCGTAGCGGCGGTAGAGCTGCCAGGGGGCGAGGACGATGGCGCCGCCCCAGTTGGGGTCGTCGCGGAACTTGTCCTCGAAGACCTTGTACTCGGGGGCGATGTCCGGCACCAGGCCGGTGGCGGTCTGGGTGTCGGCCATGTCGCGGACGATTTTGCGGTAGTACGCGGCGACGTCGTAGTTGTTCGCGACGGCCGGGAAGACCAGGTGGGCCTCCTCCAGCCAGCCGAGCTTTTCGCGGTGCGGGCAGTCGGTGAGGATGCTGAGCATGTTGGACTGGACGGCCCGTTCGGTGATCCGGTGGATGCCGTTGAGCAGGTCGTCGGAGCTGGTGAAGCCGCCGGCGGGGGTGTTGGCGGCGCGGAGGACGTGGGCGCGGGCGGTGGTGCGGGTGGCCGGGTGCGGGAGGCCTTCGAGCTGGAGGTAGCGGAAGCCGTGGTAGCCGGTGACCGGCTGCCAGACTTCGGGCTCGCCGCCTTTCAGGGTGTACGCGTCGTAGCAAGGGCGACCGGTGAAGCGCTGGTTGACGGTGCCGTCGTCGTGGAGCAGCTCGGCGGGGCGCAGGGTGACGGTGGTGCCGGGTGGGCCGGTGACCTGCAGCTCGGGGCGGCCGGCGATGTTGACGCCGAAGTCGAGGACGTACGTGCCGGGTTCGGGCTCGGTGATGGAGACCGGGTCGAGGGTTTCGGTGATCTCCACCGGGGGGTGGGCGCGGGCGGTGAGCGCGGCGGCGGGCGCGGACACGGGGACGGCCGGGCGCCAGCCAGCGGCGTCGGTCCGGTCGGCGACCGGGGTGTCCCAGCCGGGGAGCTCGCGGCGGGCATCGTATTCCTCGCCGCCGAACCAGTCGGAGAGCGTGATCGGGCCCGGCGCGGTATGCCACGTGTCGTCGGTGCCGACGGTCGTGACCGTGCCGTCGTCCGCCTCGATGCGCAGGAGCGCGAGCAGCTTCGGGAGACCGTAGCTGACGTGCAGCTTCTGGTAACGGCCCGGCACGTCCGGCACGTGGGCGATGCCGCCGGCGAGGCGGAAGCCGACGGCGTTCGCGCCTGGGATGAGGAGGCTGGTGACGTCGTACGTGGCGTAGAGGAGGCGCTTGTCGTAGGCGGTGCAGCCGGGTTCCAGCTCGGCGGTGCCGGCCGGGTGGCCGTTGACGGTGGGGACGTACAGGCCGAGGGCGGTGGCGTACAGGCGGGCGCTGCGGACCGGCTTGTCGAGGCGGAAGTCGGCGGCGAGGAGCGGGTGGGGGCGGTCGGGGTCGTGTGCGGTGGTGCTCGGCGGGGCCCAGTCCGGGGCGGTGATCCAGCGGGCGGGAATCCAGTCGGTGGGGTGCAGGAGGCCGGTCTCCCAGGTGGCGGTGTCGCTCCAGGGTGAGGGTCGGTCGCGGTCGTCCCAGACCTGGACGCGCCAGTGGGCTTGCTGGGCGGAGCGGAGGGGGGTGCCGTCGTACGGGATCGGTGCGCCGTACTCAGCCGTGACTCGGCCGGTGTCCCAGAGGTCGGGGGTGCCGGTGGTCAGCTGGGCGGGGGTGGTGGCGACTTGGATGCGGTACGCGCGCTGCGGGCCGGCGGCGGGGCGCCAGGAGAGGTCGGGGTGGGGGGCGTCGATGCCGAGGGGGTTGGTCAGGTAGCCGGTGCGGAGGTGGGTCGGTGCGGCGGGGTTTGCGGGTGTCATCTCAGGTCTCCTGTCTGCCGGTTGCCACGAAGTGGCCGCTGACACCGGTGAACCGTCCTCGACGCTAGAGGCGGTCACGTGTGGCGTCAACAGGCTGGCATGCCAGCAAAGTTGATACATAGTGCAGGTAAGCGCGATGGTTGACGGGCTCATTGCGGCAACTTAGCGTTGGTGGCATTCCACTGGAGCTCACCTCGAATTCCAGCTCCGCACCTACCCGCTGCACATACCCGAGCAGGAGTGGTCATCGTGAGCAGTCCATCCGCCAACGGGCGCGAGACCCCGCCCCCGCATCCAGGGAGACGCGCCTTCGTCCTCGGCACCGGCGCCACGGCCGCCATGGCCTTCGGCGCAGGGCAGGCCTCCGCCGCCACACCGAGGCGCGCCCCCGACACCGCCGACGCGCTGGCGGCCACCATCCTCGCGGGCGTACGCCCGCCGCGCTTCCCGCGCCGCCAGGTGCCGATCACCGACCACGGCGCCGTCGGCGACGGCACCACCGACTGCACCACCGCCATCCGCGACGCCATCGCCGCCTGCGCCGCGGCCGGCGGCGGCCGCGTGGTCGTCCCCCCGGGCACGTACCTCACCGGCGCCATCCACCTCCGCGACCGCATCGACCTGCACCTGGCGGACGGCGCGACGCTCCGCTTCAGCCGCGACCCCGCGGCCTACCTCCCCGCCGTCTACACCCGCTACGAGGGCATGGAGTGCTACAACTACTCCCCCCTCGTCTACGCCCACGGCCGCCGCAACATCGCCCTCACCGGCCGCGGCGTCCTCGACGGCCGGGCGGACGACACGCACTGGTGGGACTGGTCGAAGGGGGAGAACGGCGGCCCCTCCCCCGACTCGTACGCGAAGAAGCAGCTGATCGCGTGGGCCGACCAGGGCGTGCCGGTCGAGCAGCGGGTCTTCGGCGACGGCCATCACCTCCGCCCCAACATGATCCAGTTCTACGACTGCCGCGACGTCCTGATCGAGGGGGTGACGGTCAAGGATTCCCCGATGTGGAACATCCACCCGGTGCTGTGCCGCAACGTCACAGTCCGCGACGTCACCGTGGAAAGCCCCAACGGCCCGAACAACGACGGCTGCAACCCGGAGTCCTGCGCGTACGTACACATCAAGGACTGCACCTTCAACACCGGAGACGACTGCATCGCCTTCAAGTCGGGCCGCGACGCCGACGGCCGCCGCGTGAACGTCCCCTGTCATCACGCCCTCGTCGAGGGCTGCGAGATGCAGGACGGGCACGGCGGCGTCACCATCGGCAGCGAAATGAGCGGCGGCGTCCGCGACATCCTCGCCCGCGACTGCGTCATGGACAGCCCGCAGCTGGACCGGGCGCTGCGGCTGAAGTCCAATCCGCTGCGGGGTGGTTACATGACGGGGATCGCCTTCCGCGACATTACGGTGGGCACGGTCGCGGATGCGGTGCTGGAGATCGCGCTGAATTACGAGAACGTGGACGTGGGGGCGTACTACCCGGACGTCGGCGATATCTCGGTGCGGCGGCTGACGGCGGCTTCGGGACCGCTGGCCTGGAATCTCCTCGGGAACGACGCGAATCCGATCCATGACGTGACGCTGCGCGACTGCGTCTTCGACGGGATCACGGAGGGCTATCTGCAGGAGAACGTGACGGGGTTCGAGCTGCGCGATGTCACGGTCAACGGCACCGAGGTCAATGGCGGCGGTGGGGCTTCGTGACCACGCCCCGTACGAGCACGAGTACGACCACCAGAACCGCCGCCGACCGGGCCCGCGAGCAGGCCGACGCCATCGCCGCGCGGGTGCGGCGGCCGGAGTTCCCGGACCGGGAGTTCCCGGTCACCCGTTACGGCGCCCGAGGCGACGGCCGCACGGACTGTACGGGCGCCATCCGCGACGCGATCGAGGCCTGCCATGCCGCGGGCGGCGGCCATGTCACCATCCCCGCGGGCCGGTATGCCACCGGTGCCGTACGGCTGCGCTCGGGCGTCGACCTGCACCTGGAGGCGGGCGCCATCCTCGCCTTCAGCCGGGATCCGGCGGCCTATCTGCCGCCGGTGCTCACCCGCTTCCAGGGCGTGGAGTGTTACGGCTACGCGCCGCTGATCTACGCCCGCGGCGAGGAGAACATCGCCGTCACCGGCGACGGGGTGCTCGACGGCCGGGCGGGTGAGGTGCACTGGTGGCCGTGGTCCGGGCAGGAGGAGTTCGGGTGGCGGCCCGGCATTCCGCAGCAGGAGGACGACTGGCCGGAGCTGTGGCGGCAGGCCGAGCGCGGTGAGCCGGTGGCCGCCCGGGTGTACGCGGAGGGCCGGCACTTCCGCCCCAACTTCCTGGAGACGTACGACTGCCGGGACGTCCTGGTCGAGGGCGTGACCTTCATCCGCTCCCCCATGTGGATCATGCATCCGGTGCGGTGCGAGCGGGTGCTGGTGCAGGATGTGACGGTGGACAGCACCGGCCCGAACAACGACGGCTGCGATCCGGAGTCGTGCCGGGATGTCGTCATCCGCCGCTGCAGGTTCAACGCCGGCGACGACTGCATCGCGATCAAGTCGGGCCGGGAGGCGGACGGCCGCAGGGTGGCGATCCCCAGCGAGAACATCCTCATCGAGGACTGCGAGATGCGGCACCGCTACGGCGCGATCACGCTGGGCAGCGACATGACGGGCGGCATCCGGAATGTCTTCGCGCGCCGCTGCCGCATCGGCGGCCCGGGCCTGTACTTCGGCCTGTACATCAAGACCAACTCGGTCCGCGGCGGCTTCGCCGAGAACATCCAGTTGGACGACATCACGGTCACGAGCCTGATCAAGGACTTCGTGAACCTCGACTTCTACCGCGGCGAGGGCGACACGGGGCGCTACCCGCCGCGGGTGTCCGACATCGGCATCCGTAACGTCACGGTGGCCCGCGCCCGCCGGGCCCTGCTGGTACGCGGCTATCCGCACTCCCCGGTCCGCGACCTGCGGCTGCAGGACTGCAGCTTCGGGGAGCTGACGGGTCCTGACCTGGTCGAGAACGTGGCCGGGCTGCACCACGACGGAAGGCCGGCGCATGTCCGCTGACGGCGTGGCGGTGCCGGGGCGTTACGACTACTGCCCCTGGCTGTACTTCGGCTCCGCGACGGAGGAGGAGCGGGCGCGGCAGGCTGCGCGGCGACGCCGGCTCCAGGAGGGCAGCGAGGGGGAGGTCGAGCTGGCGGAGGAGACGTACGTCTCCGAGTGGGCCGGGGTCTTCGTGGACTCCCTCCGGCTGGGCAGAAAGTCGTACATCGCCGCGCACGCCTACGTCACCGGCGAGGTGACGACGGGGCGCGACTGCACGGTGAATCCGTACGCGGTCGTGCGCGGACAGGTCCGCATGGGCGATGGGGTGCGCATCGGGGCGCACAGCTCGGTGCTGGGCTTCAATCATTCGATGGCGGCGGAACGGCCGGTGTACAAGCAGCCGTTGACGTCGAAGGGCATCGAAATCGGTGATGACGTGTGGATCGGGTCGCATGTGGTGGTGCTGGACGGGGTGAGCATCGGCGCGCACAGCGTGATCGGCGCGGGGGCGGTGGTGACGCGGGATCTGCCGGAGTGGTCGGTGGCGGCGGGGAATCCGGCGCGGAGGGTGCGGGACCGGCGGGAGGTGGCCGGCGGCGGGAGCCGTGCGGCCGCGCGTTCCGGGGCGGGCGCGCCCGCGGAGGACCGTGCCGACGCCGAACTCGCCGAGCGCCTGACGCAGTTCGCCGACCGTGCCCGGTCCCAGGCTCCCGACATCCTCGCCCGCAGCCTGGTCGACGGGCCCGACGGCCGGCCGCTCTTCACGGACCGGCCCGGCACCGAGCCGACCGTACGGGCGCAGTGCGACGCGGTGGAGGTGTCCCACCTGCTGCTGCGCAGCGCGCCGCCGCAGGTCCCGGCGGACGACCTCGGCACGCACCTGCGCGGACTGCAGGACCCGGCCACCGGCCTGGTACCCGAGTACGGAGCGGGACCCCCGACGCTGGACGACGAGACGGCGATGTACCACATCCTGTCCGTCGGCTACGCACTGAAGCTCCTCGACTCAGCCTTCGCCCATCCGATACGGGCCGTCCACGAGCTGTCACCGGAGCACCTCACGACCCGCCTGACCGCCCTCCCCTGGGAGCGCGAGGCATGGCGCGCGGGCCACTGGGTGGACGGCATTGGCACGGCAGTACTGCGCAACATCGAAGACCACGGCCTACGCGCCCCCGCGGCCGACACCCTCTTCGGCTGGCTCCTCACGCGGGCCGATCCCTGGCACGGCATGTGGGGCCGCCCGACGCCGAAGGACCGCTGGCTGCAGCCGGTCAACGGCTTCTACCGGGCAACCCGCGGCACCTTCGCCCAATTCGGCCTCCCGATCCCGTACCCGGACCGGGTAGTGGACACGGTACTGACCCACGCCGCGGACCCAGCCTTCTTCGCCCCCACGAGGGGCAACGCCTGCAACGTCCTGGACGTAATCCACCCTTTGTGGCTGGCCGCCCGCCAGACCACCCACCGCCTCGAAGCGACCCAGACCTGGGCCCGCACCCAACTGGACCGCCTCCTCGCCTCCTGGCAAGACGGCGCCGGCCTCTCCTTCGCCGGCACCCGGAATGCCGAACCAGGCCTCCAAGGCACGGAAATGTGGCTGGCGATCGCCTGGTACCTGGCCGACCACCTCGGCCTCTCCGAAAACCTCGGCTACCGCCCAGCAGGCGTCCACCGCCCACATCCGGCACGGCAAGGATGAAACTGCGACGCCGGACCCTGCTGAAAGTCAGCGCCCTCGCGGGGGCGGCGACCGCGCTGCCCTGGCCGGCCGCCGCGCGGGACGGTGCTGTCGGTGCCATTGCGCCCGCCGTGCGCCCGAAGTTCCGCTGGTGGTGGCCCGACGCGAAGGTCGACGCCGGCCAGCTCGGCCGGGAGATCCGTGCGATCGCCGACGCCGGGTTCGGCGGGGTCGAGATCGCCGCGGTCACCCACAGCATGGACCAGCAACTGGACACCATCCGCTACGGCTGGGGCACCGCGGCCTGGCGGGCGGCGTTGGAGGCCGCCCTGCGTGAGGCGCAGAAGTGCGGCGTCGTCGTCGATGTGACCGTCGGCCCGGCATGGCCGGCCGCCGTTCCCTCGATCACGCCGGACAGCCCGGCCGCGGCGAAGGAACTCGCCCACGGGACGGCCACGGTGGCGGCCGGCGCGACGTACGAGGGCCCGGTGCCGGCCCCCGTCACCGAGGCGGAGCCGGGTGTCACCGGCCGGCGGCTGATCCTCGTGCAGGCGGCCCGGATATCCGCGGGCAGCGAGGCCACGGCCGAGCCGGTGCACCTGGACGCTGGAAGCGTCACCGATCTACGCGAGCATCTGGACGGCAGCCGGCTCACCTGGACCGCGCCCGACGACGGCGGCACCTGGCTGGTCATCGCCTACTGGGAGCGCGGCTCCGGCCAGCGCCCGGAAGGCCGCGACCACACCACACCCCTGTCCTACGTCGTGGACCACTTCAGCGACGCGGGCACCCGCGCGGTCACCGACTTCTGGGAGCAGCACATCCTCACTCCCCCGATCCGCTCGCTGCTGCGCGCCACCGGCGGATCGCTCTTCGAGGACTCCATCGAGATGGAGACCGAGGCCACGCTGTGGACCCCGGCACTGCCCGCCGAGTTCGAGCGCCGCAGGGGCTACTCCCTGCTGCCGTATCTGGCCGCGGTCGTCGAGCAGGACGAGGACTACGTCTTCAGCTTCGAGCCGACCCTGGACAAGGCGGTCCGCAGCGATGTCATGGAGGTCGCCACCGATCTCTACGCCGAACACCACCTGCTCCCGCTGCAGAAGTGGGCGCACTCCCTGGGCCTGAAGCTGCGACTGCAGCCGTACGGCCTGGAGACCGACGCGATCTACAAGTCGGCCATCCTCGACGAAACGGAGGGCGAGTCGCTCGGCTTCGACAACATCGACGACTTCCGCTGCCTGGCCGGCGGCCGCGACATGGGCCGCAGGACCGTACTCTCCAACGAGGCGGGCGCCACCGCGGGCGGCGCGTACGCCACCACCTGGGCGGCCACCCTGAAGAAGCTCGTGACCCAGTACGCGGCCGGCGTCAATCAGGCCGTCTTCCACGGCTTCGCGTACGCCGACGCGCCGGGCGCCCAGTGGCCGGGGTTCGCAGCGTTCTCCCCGTACCAGGGCGCGGCCGGATACGGCGAGGCGTGGGGGCCGCGGCAGCCGTCGTGGCGCCACACCCGGGCCATCGCCGACTTCCTCGGGCGCGTCCAGCAGGTGTTGCAGACGGGCGTCAACAAGGTCGACATCGGCGTGCTGCGGCAGCGCGGCTACGGCAGCACCGGCCTCGGCGCCCCGTGGTTCACCGCCGAAGGCGTGCCCGTAGGGTGGACGCACACGTTCCTCAGCCCGCGCCTGCTCGACCTGCCGTCGGCGGTGGTACGAGACGGGCGGCTGGCGCCCGGCGGACCGGCCCTCAAGGCGCTGGTCGTCGACGGCGACATCTTCATCGGCAGGGAGCGCACCCTGCAGCCCGGCGTCGCCGAGAAGCTGATCTCGTACGCGCGAGCCGGACTGCCGGTCATCCTCATCGGCGACTGGTCACACGCCCGGGTCCCCGGCCTCGCCGGACCCGGCGACAACGAGAAGCTGCGCGCGCTCCTCGCCGAGCTGCGGACGCTGCCGACGGTCCACACGGTCGCCGACCGGCCCAACGTGCCCGAGGCCATCGCCGCCCTGGGGCTGCGCCGCGACGTCGAGTACGCCCAGTCGTCCATGCTGCTGCACACCCACCGGGCGGACGCCGACGCCGACTACTACTTCTTCGCCAACGACGCGGTGAGCAAGAAGGGCTCGACCGGCACCCGCATCACCCACGACGTCACCCTCGCGACACACGTGCGGGGCGCGGTCCCGTACCGCCTCGACCCCTGGACGGGCGCGACGGCACCGGTCGCGGTGTACACCCGCACCGAGGACGGCCGCATCCGCCTCACGGTGGACCTCCAGCCCGGCGCGGTCACCGTGTTCGTGCTGGCGCGCCCTGCCTCAGGCCCGCCCCGCAGGCATGCCACGGCCACCGAGGCCGACGAGATCCGGGTGCGCGACGGCGGCACGCTGGAGGTGCGCGCCGCGGCGGCCGGGACGTACACCACCACCTTCGACGACGGCCACGAAGTGGCCACCACCATCGGCGCGGTTCCGGCCCCGGTGCCGCTGACCTCCTGGACGCTGACGGTCGACGACTGGCGGCCCGGGGACGGCGCCACGGAGACGGCGCACGAGCACCACGAGCTCGCCTTGGACGCCCTCCTGCCGTGGACGCGGATCCCCGGGCTGGAGGACGTCTCGGGGGTGGGCCGCTACCGCACGACGGTGGCGCTCGGCGGCGAGTGGACCGGGCAGCAGGGCGCGCTGCTCGAACTGGGCGCCGTCTTCGACACCTTCCGCATCACGGTCAACGGCCGCGAGCTGCCCCCGGTCGACCAGCTCACCCGCGTCGCCGACCTGGGCACCCGGCTGCGGCGCGGCCGCAATACGATCGAGATCGAGGTGTCGACGACCCTGCTCAACCGGCTGCGGATCACGCGCCCGTCGGTCTTCGGGGCCGCGAAGCGGCAGGAGTACGGGCTGACGGGTCCGGTGCGGCTTGTGCCGTACGGGCGGGCAACGATGACGGCAGCCGGAGGCGGAGGGTCTGGGACAGGACCTGGGCGGTGACCCAGGACGGGTTCCAGGTGTTCGTGGCGCCGCGGTGCTGCCAGTTGGTGGGGAAGATGCCCTCGGGCTGTTCGCCCTGGTCCGTGAAGTCCCAGTCGCCTGGGTGGGTGGAGATGGCCTGGCCCATGGCATGGATGATCAGGTGCGCCAGGTCGGCGTACTCCGGGCGGTCGGAGAGCTCGGCGAAGTGCGACAGCTCGTGGGCCGGGAAGAAGACGTCGACGTGGTGGTTCTGGATGCTCACGCCCGGCCAGCCGACGGCCGAGAAGCCGCGGTCGGCGAGGGCGGATCCGGGCGGGTACGGCGGGTTCCACTGGTAGACCCACGTGAGCAGCCAGTCGGCGGTCGCCGCCGCCCAGTCGCGGTAGCGGGCCTCGCCGGTCAGGCGCAGCAGCTCGTACGCGCACTGGAAGAAGGCCATCCCGCCCTCCTTGTCCTCGCACGCGGCGTCCAGCGTGGCGTACGCGAAGGGGACGGCGAAGTCGTCGGCGTGTGTGCGGTGGTAGTGGTCCAGCAGGCGGATCGCGGCGGCGAGGCGGCGGTCCGATGGCACCACCCGCTGGGCCTTGAGCAGCGCCAGTACGCAGCTGAGCCCGGCCGCGCCCGCGGGGCCGGCGAGTGGGGCGCCGTCGGCGAGGTCCCAGCCGAGCGGGACCGGGCCGTCCTGCGGCAGGTCCGCCAGGATGGCGTCCAGGCCCGACTCCAGCGCCTGCGTCCAGTGCTCGGGCACGTCGGACCCGTGGTCGGCCAGCAGCTCGCAGATGTCGGCGAGGTCGCCCAGCGCATCGCCGTACGCCCGTGACGAGACGAAGGGCCGGCCGTCGCGTTCGAAGCCCGACCAGCGGCCGTCCTCCGTGCCGTAGAAGCTCAGCCGCAGGCCGCGGGCGGGCGCCGGACTGCCCTTGAGGTAGAAGTCCACCGCGCGGCGGCAGCGCTCCACCCGCCACGCCTCCGCGCGCTCCAGGCCCAGCGTGGCATCGCACCACGCCAGCTTCAGGCACTGGCCGGTCCAGCCGTACATGAAGCCGGGCACATGGCCGGGCCCGGGGAACTTCACGTACCCCGCCACCCCGCCGTCCGCCTCGCGCCAACGGCGGTCCAGCGCCGCCGTCTTCAGCTCGATCATCCGGTCCAGGGACAGCGGGCGCGCCCCGGTCGGCTCGTACAGCCGGAGGCCCTGGCGCACCAGGTCCCGGAAGCCGTGGCCGGGGCGGCTCGGGCGGCCCCAGTGCAGGGCGTGGCGGGTGGTGAGGGCCGCGCCCGGGGCGAGGGTGCGGTAGCCGTGGGGGTGCGGGGCGGTGGTGGCCTTGTGGGTGTACGCCACGTCCGGGGCGCCGTTGAACATCACCGGGCCGGACAGGGCCAGCAGCCGCACGCCGCCGTCGCGGGAGATGGCGCCGAGGGAGCCGTCGCCGGGGTCGAGGGCGAACAGGGTGAGGAAACGCGCCTCGACCCGCTGTACCTGCCACTCCGCGTGCGCGCACGGCACCGGAAGCCGGTGCTCCTCGACGACCAGGCCGCCGCCCTCCGGTCCCGCCCCCAGCCGCGGCACCGTACGGGCCGGATCCGCCGAAGGATTCCCGCGATACAGCACCTGCGGCAGCGTCACCCCGTCGGCGCTCGCGCCGCCCGGCAGCGGCAGCGCGAGGCCGACCGCCAGGTCCGCCAGCGCCCGCCCCGTGGCATTCCGCCAGCCGACCTCGGCCCGCAGCACCCCCTCCTTCGTGAACTCCAGCTCCACCCCCACCCGCAGCGGCCCCACCGTGCACCGCACCCGCAGCCCGGCAGCCGTCCGCCGCACCTCGGGCGCTCGCACTCCCGGACGCGCCGGCCGCCAAGGCCGCCCGGCCGAGACGACGAGGACATCGCCGAGGTCGGCGTCGACGTACGCCACCCCGCCCCGGCACAACCGCAGCCGCACCGCATCCCCGTCCCGCACCACCTCCAGCGCAGCACCGTCGGCACTCTCACTCCGCCAGCTCCCCACCGTCGCGTGCACGCCCACGAACTCCCCTCCATCACGCATCAACTTCCGAGTCACCGCACGGGTGTTGACGCCCCGACCCGACACCCACACCATAGTGGCATTCATATGGCATGCCACCTCCCCTACACCTCCCCAACCGAAGGGAAGCGTGACCATGAGCGAGGGGTCGAAGGACGACCGCACCTCGAGCCGACTGAGCCGCAGACGGTTCGTCGCCGCCGGAGCCTTAGCTGGTACGGCGGCCGTGGCCGGCGCATCGCTGGCCGGTTCGCAAGCGGCCGCCGCACAGCCCGCCAAAAGCACCGCCGCGCGGTATGCCACACGCGCAGGCGCGGTGTGTACGCCCATCCCCAACAAGTACGACGAGCCCTTCGAGGTCTGCGACGACGAGCTGTTCGTCTTCATGGCGAACTACAAGCCGTTCGAGGTCGAGGGCTTCTTCGACAAGGTCATCGGGGATCGGCTGCGGAAGGCGTTCCCCGACATCAAGTTCAAGTTCGCCACCTGGGACCTGCCGATCCGGTACGAGGACCTCGACAAGGCGAAGGTCGTGCCGGACATCGTCATCGACGACCCGCGCCGCCGCATCGACCGCGATCTGGAGCCGCGCGGCTGGCTGCGCGATCTCAGCGGTGAGCTGGGTGACGCAGGCATCGACATCAGCACGCTCAACCCGGCCACCGTTGAGCTGATCAAGTCCCGTTCGGACGGCGGGATCTACGGCGTTCCGCTCTTCGTCGACGACTTCGTGCTGCTCCACAACAAGAAGATCTTCAATCGCTTCAAGGTGAAGCCCCCGGTCAACGGCGTCACCTACGACGACGCGTACCGGAAGGCCAGGAAGCTCACCCGCGAGCAGGACATGGTCGCGTACAAGGGCTACCTCCAGCACCCCGACAACTACCTGGACTTCAACCAGCTCGGCCGCTACCCCTTCCTCCCCACCGGCAGCGAGAAGCCCGCCCCCGAGGACGTCAAGGTGAACATCACCTCGGACGACTGGCAGCGGCTCGGCGCGAACATGGAGCGCTTCCTCTTCATCCCGCGCAACATCTTCACGTCCGTCGACGACTTCCTCACCACCGGCAATGTGGCGATGGCGGTGGACACGCTGTGGAAGTTCAACGCCTACGCGGGCAACGAGATGTACCTCCACGCCGACGACCGCGAGGAGTGGGCCCGGCTGGCGGCGAACATCGACCTCGGCGTCACCTCGATCCCGGTCCTCGGCGACGGCGACAATGCCACCTACCAGCCCAACACCATCGCCGCCTACCTCCCGCCGCAGTCCGCGAAGAAGAAGCAGGCCCTGGCCGTGGTGAAGTGGCTCGTCTCCGAGGAGGCGCAGGTCGGCCTCTCCCGGTACGGCATGAAGCCGGCGCTGCAGTCCGACGCCGTCATCGAGGCCTTCGGTACGTCCTCCCCCGCCCTCGACGGCATCGACACCTCGGGCGTCTTCTGGGGCGAGAACGCGTCGGTGAGCGGCTACAAGGAGACCGAGTACTGGGACATCCCGATGTACATGGTCTTCCGCCAGCACGTCCTCCGGGAAGGCCTGTCGGCGCCCTCGGCGCTCCACATCACCGAGACCAAGGACATCCCCGCCTACATCAAGTCCCAGGTGGAAGCCGGCTTCGACTGGTGAGAACCCCCTGAATTCCCCGGGGTCGCTTCGCGGCTCTCAGGCTCCGGGGATCCGGCGGATCCGGGTGGCGCGGCCCGGATCCGCCGGCACTCTGCGGATCCTTACCGCGCAATACGGCTCCCCCGGCAGCTCGACTTGCACCCGCCCACTACCGCCGGACACATACCGCGGCGCCCCCACCCTCATATTCCACGTGTCGAGCACCTCCGCCCGCCAGGTCCCCTCCGCCAGCTCGAAGCGGCGGTACGGATAGCGGTGCGCGCCCAGGTATTGCAGCACGTACTCGCCCGGCAGCTCCAGCGTCGAGGCGTCGTAGTAGGCCGGGTTGTGCACGAGACCGGGCGGCGCGTCGTCGAGGATGTGGGAGAGGAAGGCGATCCGGTCCGGAGCCTCCCCCGAGAACCGGCCGCCGTGGGTCGTCCAAGGGCTGGTGCCGTACGACTCGGCGTGGGTGGCATAGCCGCCCTGGCAGAGGCCCTCCCAGAGCCGGGCCAGCAGCTCCGCGCCCGGCAGACTGCGCTCCGGGACGGGCGCATCGCCCTCCGCGCCGCAGTCATCCACCATGACCGGCTTGCCCAGCTGCCCGGAGAGCGCGGCGACCGCCCTGGTGTCCTCCAGAGCCACGCTCACATGCGTGATCCAGGGCGCGCCGAAGTCCGTCTCCGGGCCGCCGTGGACGGTCAGGAGGTGGTGGCCGTAGTCGTAGTCCCGTATCACCGTCTGGACGTCCGCGTCCTGAGGCGCCCGCCACCACACATTCCGGTACGCGGCCAGCCGCGACACCGTCTCGGCGACATCGCGCCGCCCCCCGAGATCCACCTCCGCCTCGATGCCCAACTCCCGCAGCCCAGCGACCTGTTCCACCAGCCGATCGAGTGGCAGCGAGGCCGAGGCGAGCAGCCGCACCCGGTTGAACGGCGCCGCGGCCAGCGCCCGCCGCGTGGCCGGTCCCGCTTCGCCCACCGCCGTACTCACGGGGTGGAAGGGCTGACCGTCCGCGTACGCGAACCGCGCTCCCGCCACCACCACCGGGCCGTGGTTGCCCGCCGCAGGCGGCACGCAGGTGAAGACCCCGGCGTCGGCGTCCCCCGCCCCCGCCCCGTACGACCACTCCCCCTCCCGGTCAGGCATGAAGCGCACCGCATGGCCACCGTCCGCGCCGGTGAACGCGGCCGCCGTGAACCGTCGCTCCCCATCGCTGAAGACGGCCTCCACCTCCGGCCCGGCGACCGGCAGCTCGAAGACCCCCCACCGCTCCACCGTCCGCATGCCGCCGCTCATTGCACCCTCCGGATCCGCAAGGCCATGTCCGTACGCCCCTTCAACTCCACCCGCACCCGGCCGCGATGCGGGCCGGGGACCTCCGCGGCGGTCATGTTCCAGGTGTCGATCAGCTCGATGCGGTACTCGCCGCCGCCCGGCAGCTCCACCTCCCGATACCCGGCCTGGCTGCCGCCGGTGAACTCCAGCCAGTACGAGCCCTCCCGTCGCGCCGCCACCACATCCGCCGGCCCGTCCTCCAGCACCCGGCGCAGAAAGCCGATCCGCGCCACGGCGTCCCCGCGCAGCCGCCCACCCCGCGAGATCCAGGTGGTCCCGTCTGCCCCCTCCCCCGCCTCCGGATACGCCTCGCCATGCGTGACGTAACCGCCCTCCACCGCCGCCTGCCAGAACTGCCGCGTCAGCGCCCGCCCGCTGAGATTCCCCCACCGCCGGTCCGCCGTGCCCTCGTACCCGATCTCATCGATCACCACAGGCTTGGGACACGCCTCCCGCCAACGGCCCGCAAGCCGCGCATCCCAGTGCTGAATGCTCTGATGCGTGATCCACGGCTTGGTGAAGTCATAGATCCGCTCGTACGTATACATCCGCGTCCCGTTGTGGATCGACCGCAGCCGCTGATACGGGTCGTGACGCTGGACGTATCGGCCGAGGCCGTCCCAGTCGGCCACGGTCTTATTGCGGTTGAAGTCGTACTCATTCGACAGCGACCACCACACATGCCGGAACGCCGCCAGCCGCGCCACCGCGTAACGCAGCAGAAAGCGATCCTGCTCCGCCCCCATCCGGTCCAGCCCCCACTCGCCGTCCTCGTACGGATGGAAGAGGATCACATCCGCCTCGATGCCGAGCGCCAGCAGCTCGCGCAGCCGCTCCTCGAAGCGCTGCCAGAACTCCGGATTGAAGCGACTGGTATCGAGGCCGCCCGGGCTGTCCCCGGCGACCACGAGCCGCGGCGGCCGCATTTTTCCGGTCGGCAGCAGGCACATGCGCACCTTGTTGAACGGCGACTCGGCCAGCGAGCGCAGCGTCTGCTCCTCGCGCTCGAGATCATCGAGGTGATTCCAGTGGTAACAGGTCGTGCCCACCGGCAGATACCGGGTGCCGTCCGCGTACGCGAAATGCCGCGGCCCGGCGACGCGCACCGGGCCGTGGTTGCCGGGCGACGGCGGCGTGCAGACGAAAGTCCCCCGCCGCCCGTCCAATTCCGGCGCGCTGGAGCGAGTGACATACGCCCACTCCCCCTCCCTATCCGGCATGAAGCGCACCCGATAGCGCCCGTCGCCGTCGTAGAAGCCGTCGACCTCAACGACCCGGTTCCGGTACTGGAATTCCGCGCGCAGCCACACGTCCCGGTACGGATTGCCACCCACCGGACCGTCCAGCGCGATCTCGTGGACCCCCCACCGCTCGACGCTCACCGCCCGCACTCCCTGATCCAATTCTCATCGAGCGATACGTGCTTGATCGTCTTGCGCAGAAAGGAGTACGCCACGTGCAGCCGCCCGTCGCGCGTCTGCAGAATGCTCGGGTACGAGTAGCCAAGCTGATTCTCCTGGTACTCGGCATCCGCGACCTGCACATCCCGCCGGTACGGCCACGTACGCCCACCGTCATTGGACAACGCCACCGTCAGCGGCGTCCGCACCGCCTTCTTGCGCCGCCCGGCCCCCTCCCCCACCCACCGGAATTGATCCCGCTCCAGCGACGCGTCGTTATAGACGAGCGCCAGCGCGCCACTCTCCAGCCGGATCATCTGGACGGCGGAGTTGTTGTTCGGCAGCGCGGTCTTCCGCGGCGCGGTCCAGGTCCGGCCCTCGTCGTACGACTCGGACGCATGGATGCGGTCGGCCGCCCGGCTTCGGAAGAGGGCCAGGAGCCCGTCGCCGTCACGCCGGGCCACGGTCATCTGCACCTGGTGGTCGCCGTCCGGCACATCGTGCTCCTGCCACGTGGCGCCGCCGTCCTCGCTGATCAGGGCGATGCTGCGCTCGGCACCCCGACGGCACAGATAGGCGGGCAGCAGCCACGCCCCGCCATCGAGGACCAGCGGCGGATTCCGTACGAAGATGCCCGGCCCTTCGAGCAGGGTCCGCGGCGGTGTCCAGGTGCGCCCGCGGTCCGCGGAAGTGCGGACGACGAGCCGCGCGGTCGTCTGGTCGTGCGGCGTATTGGACGGGTGGAACAGCCAGACCGTCCCGTCGCCGTCCTGCGCCAGCACCGGATTCTGCTCGGACCTCTCCGGATCGCACGCCAGCAGCTCGGGCTTGCTCCAGCGGGTATCACCGCGGGCCAGCCGCGAGACGACGACATTCGTCTCGCGGTCGCCCTCGTCCGGCCCGTTGAACCACGTGCACAACAGATCCCCGTCATCCAGCTCCAGCAGATTCGCCGCATGGCTGTCGCCCGGATGCAGCACCGGCAGCAGCGCCTGATGCAGCGCCGGATCCCCGGCCACCGGCCGTACGACACCGTCGAAGCGCGGGTCCAAGGTCATGCCGCGTTCACGCCCGTCAGCTCCAGTTCCTCGGCGAAGTGGCAGGCGGCTTTACGGCCGGGGCGGATCTCGCGCAGTTGGGGCACTTCGGTGGCACACCTTTCCTTGGCGTGGAAGCAGCGTGGGTGGAAGGGGCAGCCGGCCGGCACCCGGGACGGGTCGGCGACCTCGCCGCGCAGCACGATGCGCTCGCGGCGCCGGGCGGCCGGGTCGGGGTCGGGGACGGCGGAGAGCAGGGCCTCGGTGTACGGGTGCAGCGGACTGCGGTACAGCTCGTCGGTGGCGCCGGTCTCGACGACCTTGCCGACGTACATGACCACGACCTCGTCGGCCATGTACTCGACCACGCCCAGGTCGTGGGAGATGAAGAGATAGGTCAGGTCGGACTCGTCCTGGAGGTCCTTGAGCAGGTTGAGGATCTGGGCCCGTACGGACACGTCCAGGGCGCTGACCGCCTCGTCGGCGACCACCAGGCGCGGCGCCAGCGACAGTGCCCTGGCAATACCCACGCGCTGGCGCTGGCCGCCGCTGAACGCGTTCGGGTAGCGGCGCATGTACTCGGGGCTCAGGCCGACGCGGCGGAGCAGCTCCGCCACCCGCTCCTCCGTGTCGGACGCGCTCAGGCCGAGGTTCACCCTCAGCGGCTCGCCGACGATCTGCAGCAGCGTCATCCTCGGGTTGAGTGAAGCGAAGGGGTCCTGGAAGACCAGGCGGATCTCGCGGCGGTACGGCGCCAGCTGCTTGTCGTTGAGCGCGGCGAGGTCGACCGTGGTGCCGTCGGTGCGGTGGTACGTGATCGCGCCGGCGGTCGGCTCGTGCACCCGCAGCAGGCAGCGGCCGAGGGTGCTCTTGCCGCAGCCGGACTCGCCCACCAGGGCGACGGTGCTGCCGGAACGTACGGTCAGGTCGACGCCGTCCACGGCGCGCACGGCGCCGACCGTGCGGCCGAACAGGCCGCGGCGGATGGGGAAGTGCTTGGTGAGGCCGCTGGTCTGCAGCAGCGTGCTGCCGGTGGTGGTGTGGCCGTTGGCCTCGGCGGCCGGTGCCACGGGGGGCGGTGTCATGCGGGATCCTCGCCTTCGTTCTCGTACAGGAGGCAGCTGACCGCGCCGTCGGTGCGGCCTTCCTTGTCGAGGGACGCCGACGCGAGCACCGGCGCCGGGACCAGGCCGGGCACCGTCACCTCGCAGCGGCCCTCCATGAAGGCATCGCACCGCGGGTGAAAGGTGCACCCCGGCGGCCGGTGATACGGGCTGGGCACCATGCCGCGCACCGGGCTCAGCCGCTGCCGCGAGCCGCTGCCGAGCTTGGGCACCGAGCGGAGCAGGGCCTGGGTGTACGGGTGGCGCGGGTGCCGCAGCACCGTGTCCGTGGTGCCCGTCTCCACGACCGCGCCCAGGTACATCACCGCGATCCGGTCGGCCAGCTGCGCGGCGACGCCCAGGTCGTGGGTGATCAGCATGACCGCCATGCCCGTGTCCTGCTGCAGCTCCCGCAGCAGCTCCAGGATCTGCGCCTGGGTGGTGACGTCGAGCGCCGTGGTCGGCTCGTCGGCGATCAGCAGGTCGGGGCTGCAGGAGAGCGCGCTGGCGATCATGGCGCGCTGCAGCATGCCGCCGCTCATCTGGAACGGGTACTCGTCCACCCGCCGCTCCGGCGCCGGGATGCCCACCCGGCGGAGCAGCTCGATGGCGCGCTTGCGCGCCTCCTTCTTGTCGGCGCCCTCGTGCAGGCGGATGGCCTCGCCGATCTGGTTGCCGAGGGTGTGCATCGGGCTCATCGAGGCGATGGGCTCCTGGAAGACCATCGCGACCTTGGCGCCGCGTACGGAGCGGACGGCGGCCTCGGCCGCGGTGGCCATGTCGACGACGCCGTCGTCCGTGTGTACGCGGACGTGCCCGCCGGTGATCTTTCCCGGCTTGTCCACGAGGCGCAGGATGGATCGGGCCATGACGCTTTTGCCGCAGCCCGACTCGCCCACGACGGCGAGAACCTCGCCGCGCCGGATGTCGAGGGTGACGCCGTCCACGGCCCGTACGAGGCCGTCGTCCAGCTCGAACTGGGTCCGCAGGTCCTCGACTTCGAGGAGGCTTACATCCACACCTAGCCCCTTACTTGTACGGGTCGGCGGAGTCCCGCAGCCCGTCGCCGACGAAGTTCATGGCCAGGACGGTGATGAACACCGCGAAGCCGGGGATCAGCAGCCAGGGCGCGGTCTCGACCGTGCGGATGTTCTGCGCCTCCTGGAGCAGCACGCCCCAGCTGACCGCGGGCGACTGCAGGCCGAGGCCGAGGAAGCTCATGGCGGTCTCGCCGAGGATCATGCTGGGGACGGCCATGGTGATCGAGGCGATGACGTGGCTGGACATGGACGGGACCATGTGCCGGAAGATGATCCGGCGCCTGCCGCAGCCGTCCAGACGGGCGGCCGTGACGAAGTCCTCCTCACGGAGCGAGAAGAAGCGGCCGCGTACCACCCTCGCCAGTCCCGTCCAGCCGATCACGGAGAGGATGGTGGTGATGGCGAAGTACCGCGCCAATGGCCCCCATTCATCCGGTACGGCCGCGGACAGCGCCAGCCATAGTGGCAGCGTCGGGATGGACATCAGGAATTCGATGATGCGCTGGATCGCCAGGTCGGGGGCGCCGCCGAAGTAGCCCGAGATGCCGCCGAAGAACAGCCCGAGCAGGAAGCTCACCGCGACGCCGACCAGGCCGATCGACAGCGACACCCGCGCCCCGTGGATGATGCGGGAGAGCAGGTCGCGGCCGGAGCGGTCGGTGCCCAGGAAGGACACCTTGTCGCCGGGGTTCGCGGCGCCGAAGAGATGCCGGTCGCCGGGGATGAGGCCCCACATCTTGTACGAGTCGCCCTTGGCGAAGAACTTCAGCGGGATCCGCTTGTCGGGGTCGACCTTGTGGATCTGCTCGAAGGTGTTCGGGTCGCGCCGCGTCGTATAGCCATTGGCGTAGAACTGCAGGCCGTCGTCCCAGCTGAGGTCCACCTTGACGATCTGCGGCGGGGCGTACGTCTGCTTCGGGTCGGCCTCGCTCGGCGAGCCGGGGGCGAGGATCTCGGCGAAGGCGACGACGAAGTACGCGAGCAGCACGATCACCGCCCCGGCCATGGCCAGCTTGTGCTTGCGGAACTTCCGCCACACCAGCCGCCAGGGGCTGGCCTGCCCGGTCATCAGGTCGCCGTGGTCGGGCGCGGCCGCCGCCTCGGGCGGCGTGCCCCGCTTCAGCAGCCGCGGCATCCTGCGCGGCTTGGTGATGGCCACGGCCGCTCACCCTCCCTCGTAGCTGTGTCTGATCCTGGGGTCCCACCAGGCGAGGGCCAGGTCGCTGATCAGGGTGCCGATGACGGTGAGGGTGGACAGGATCAGGATGAAGCTGCCCACCAGATACATGTCCTGGTTGGTGACGCCGCTCAGGATGAGCGGGCCGGTCGTCGGGAGGTTCATGACGATCGAGATGATCGTCTCGCCGCTGATCAGGCCCGGCAGCATCCAGCCGACCGTCGAGAAGAACGGGCTCATCGACATCCGGAACGGATACTTCAGCAGCAGCTTCCACTCGGGCAGGCCCTTGGCGCGGGCCGCCACGACGTACGGCTTGTACAGCTCGTCGAGGAGGTTGGCGCGCGCGATTCTGATGCCGCCCGCGGTGCCGGCCACCGCGATGATCACGATGGGCAGCCACATATGGGAGGCCAGGTCGAGGACCTTGCCGAGGTTCCACGCGGCGTCCTGGTACTCGGGCGAGAACAGCCCGCCGGGACTCATCCCGAAGTAGCGCATGCCGACCCACATCAGGACCAGCGCGAGCATGAACTCCGGTATCGCCATGCCGACGAAGCCGAAGAAGGTCGCCACGTAGTCGCCCGCCGAGTACTGCTTGACGGCCGAGTAGATGCCGATCGGGTACGCGATCGCCCAGATCAGCAGCATCGTCGCCACGGACAGCGTGAAGGACAGCGCCACCCGGTCCCAGATCAGATCCGAGACCGGCTGCATGTTGTACGCGAAGGCCTGCCCGAAGTCGCCGTGGAAGACGATGTTGCTGATCCACTTCCAGTACTGCGCGAAGAACGACTGGTCGAGCCCGTACCGCTCACGCAGCCCCGCCGCCTCGGCCGGGCCCATCACCTCGCCGCGCTCCTCGGCGTTGGCCTGGAGCGTGGAGACGTAGTCGCCCGGCGGCAGCTGGATGATGAAGAACGTCGCCAGCGAGATGGCCCACAGGGTGACGACCATCCAGCCGAGGCGGCGGGTCAGGAACGAGAGCATTCCCGGCTACTCCCGTCCGGCCGTCAGGCCTTGCCCTTGAAGAAGAAGGTGCTCGGGTTGCTGGGGCCCGGGGCCTGGTGGAAGCCGGCGTTGCTGAACGACTTGGGGACGTTGCCCATGTCGTTGGAGACGATGCCGTACTCCCTGGCCGGGCTGGAGATGCCGATGTAGTAGAACTCCTCCTTGGTGATCTCGAGGATCTGCCGGGCCAGGCTCAGCGCCTTCTTGTTGTCGAAGGTGCGGCTGAGCTCGTTCATCAGCTTCAGCTGCTCCTTGATCCGCTTCGGCGGCTCCTCGCCGTCGCTGCCGTCGCGCATGTACCACTTGGCCCATTCGCCGCCGAAGCGGGAGGAGCCGCGCGGGTTGGTGGGCGCGTAGTAGTGGTTGCCGCCCTCGCCGAAGCGCAGGTCGAAGTTGTTGCAGTCCCAGACGGCCGCCTCGGACCCGCCGGCCTCGACGCGCTCCCAGTACAGCTCCTCGGCCATCCGGGAGACGGTGGCGTCGACGCCGACCTTCTTCCAGTCCGCACGCACCATGTCCATGGCGTCGACCAGGTCGGCCATCTCGGAGACCACGAAGACCTTGAAGGCCACCGGGTCGCCGTCCTTGGTGAGGCGGATGCCGTCGCCGTTGCGCTTGGTGAAGCCGGCCCTGTCCAGGTGATCGTTGGCCTTGGCCACGGAGTAGTCGGTGTACTGGGTGCCGAGCTCCTTGTTGTAGAGCTCATTGCCCTCGTTGGGGCCCGCCTGCCAGGGCTTGCCCTGTCCGGCGAAGACCGTCTCGATGATCTTCTTGCGGTCGATGGCGTACGACAGGCCGATGCGGAAGTCCTTGTTGCGGTACAGCTCCCGCTTCTTCTTGTCCTTGTGGGTCTGGTTGAAGCCGATGATCATCGTGTTGGCGGTGTTGTCGGGCGCCACGTCGACCATGCGGTAGCCGCCCTTCTCGCGGTTCCGCGTGACCACCGGCTTATTGCGTACGGTGCCGAACTGGTACAGCTGCATGTCCAGGTCGCCGTTGGAGACCTGCAGGACCTCGACCTCGATGTCCTCCAGGATGTTGACGATGACCTTGTCGATGTACGGCAGCTGGCTGCCGTCCGGGTCGGTCTTCCAGTAGTACGGGTTGCGGTCGCAGACGACCTGGCTGCCCTTGGTCGCCGCGTTCCTGGGGATCCAGGCGCTGAGGGTGGGCATGGAGGGGTTGTTCCAGGGCTCCTGGATGATCTCGAAGTGGTTGACCCAGCTCGCCGAGCCGGCCTTCTTGGCGACCGCGTCGGCGTCCTTGTTGTACTTGGGGTGGTACTTCTCGAAGTAGTGCTTCGGCAGCACCATGTAGATCGTGGTGCCGCTGGCGATCTCCTCCAGGAAGCCCGGCTTGGGCTCCTCGAAGACGTACTTCACGGTGAGGTCGTCGACGACCTCGAAGCGGGCCGGCTTGCCGGACTGCGACGTCCACAGGGCGTAGAGCCCGTAGGCGTGCAGCTTCTTGTCGACATTGAAGTCCTCGAAGGCGAACTTGTAGTCGTCGGTGGTGACGGGCTTGCCGTCGGACCACTTCAGGCCCTTGCGCAGGTGGAAGACGAACTCCTTGCCGCCGCCCTTGACCTCGTACTTCTCGCAGATGCCGGGCAGCAGCTTCGTCTTGGTGACGCCCTGCCACACCGGCGCCCAGCGCACCAGCGGCTCGTAGCCGAGGCTGAACTTCAGCCAGCCGAGGTCCTCCTGGGTGATCATCGCGGAGTGCCAGGTGCCGCCATAGGTGCCGGCGTCGTCGAGCGGCTCGACGACGAGGGGCTTGGCCGGCAGCCGCTTTTCGACCTTGGGCAGCTTGCCTGCCTCCACCTGCTTCTTCAGCGACGGCGCCTCCTTGCCCTTCGCTCCCCCGCCGCCGCTGCCGTCATCGGCCTCGGTGTCGAAGAAGCCGCAGCCGGAGACGGTGGCCGCGACCAGCAGCCCGCCGCCTGCGCGCAGCAGCTGCCGTCGGTCGAGCGTCGGACGCGATATGCCTTCAGGTGTCATCTGCACGCTCCTTTGCGTGTGCCCCCGGCTCGGGGGCCGCGGCGGCCGCGCTCTCCAGTTCGCGGATCATGGGGACCACCGTCGAGGCGAGCCGTTCCTTCTCGTCCTCGTGCAGGCGGGCCAGCGGCGCAGCGGCGTGCTCGGCCTCGATGTGGCCGAGGGCGGCGAGTACGAACTTGTACGTGCTGACGACCGCGGAGAGGGTGGGGGTCCGGCGCGCGCTGCGCATGGCCTCGGCGAGGTCTTCGAGCTGGTCCTGCATCCGGCGCACCCGCGCCCAGTCGCCCGCTTGGGCGGCGTCGTACAAGGCGACGAGGTGCCGGGGGGTGAGATTGGCCAGGGAGGAGGTGGCGCCCGCGGCGCCCGCCAGCAGCGACAGATCGCTGATGCTGCTGCCTCCGGTGAAGCACTGCAGGTCGAGGCCCCTGGCGCCGGCCTCCCTGACGAGCCGGCGGAACCACGCCAGGTCGCCGTCGCTGTCCTTGATGCCGGCGAGGACGCCCTCGCCCGCCAGCTCCAGCACGCAGTCCGCGGTCAGGCTGATCTTGGTGAGCCGCGGCATGTGGTACGCGTACACCGGAAAGCCGACGGCCGCGGAGATCGCCCGGTAGTGCTCGCGCAGCTCCTCGCGGGTGAACTCGGCGAAGTAGGGCGCGATGACCGCGAGTTGATCGGCCCCGGCGTCCACGGCGGCGCGGGCATGCCGGACGGCGAGCCTGGTGGCCGCGTCGCCCACATGCGCCACGACCGGGGTACGGCCCGCGGCCGCCTTCGCCGCGACCCGTACCGCCACGGCCCGCTCGTCCGGGTCGAGGGCGTGGAACTCCCCCGTGGTGCCGTTCATCCAGAGTCCGTGAATGCCGGCCTGGCACAGGTGCGCCAGGTGGCATTCCAGGGACTGCTCGTCCACCGCCCCGTCCGCCCGCATGGGCAGAATGACCGGAGCGATGATGCCGTGCAGAAGTGGTAACGCCATGGGCACCCCAAGGGAATGTCGGTGGTATGCCACGAGTGTTGTGTGAGGGTAAATCGACCGTCAACCCTCGTGCAGAAGGAATTTAACTGCGTCCGCGAATCCGCCCCACTGCCGGTCGACCAGCGGCATACCATAGGGTGGCGCAAGCAACTCGCGGAGCAAGGAGGCGGCATGACCCCATCGAGAACGGCAGCGGCCCGGAAAGAGCCGGCACCCACGGCCGGGGCGACGTCCGCGTCCGACTCGCAGGAGAGCCTGGAGGCGCGGGCCCGGCAGGCGCTGGTGGACTGGCTGACGAAGGAGCACCCGGCGCCCGGACAGCCGGTGCCGGTGCGGGAGTTCGCCCGCCGGCTCGGCATGAGCCGCACCCCGGTGCGCAGCGCCGTCGGCCGGCTGTACGAGCGGGGGCTGCTGGCGTACGACGCCACGGCCGGCTTCACCGTGGCCATACCCTCGCTGTCCAGCCTGTACGAGCTCTTCGAGCTGCGGCTGATGCTGGAGTCGCACAGCCTGCGGCTCTTCGCCGAGCGCACCGACCGCGAGCCGCCCGCGCGGCTGCGCGAACTGGTCGACGAGGCGGAGGCATTGGCCCGCACCTCGCTCGAAGACCCCGAGCAGTACATCGAGTTCCGTAACAACGACAGCCGCTTCCACCGCGCCCTGGTGGAGCTCGGCGGCCTGCCCAGGATGCTGGAGCTCCACGACGACCTGCACCTGAGCATTCACGTGACCCGCGCCGGCATGGAGGCCCCGATCACGGCCGTCCGGCTGAACACCGCGGTCTCCGAGCACCGCGCGGTGGTCGACGCGCTGGAGAGCGGCGACCGGCTCGGCGCGCGGGACCTCCTGGAGGCGCACATCATGCGCGTACGGGACCAGACGATCGCCTTTCTCGCCCGGCCTCGGATGTAGGAGCTGGTACTGGTAATGGACGGACCCGCGATACCCTCCCCCGCCGCGCACGCCGCGCACCGGCCGCTGCGGCCCACCCATCTCGCCCTGACCGGCGGCCCGTTAAGGCAATGGCAGGACGTCAACCGCGCCGTCAGCCTGCCGCTGGCCCGGCAGTGGCTGCAGAAGGCCGGCAATCTGCAGAACCTCCGCATCGCCGCGGGCGAGGAGGACGGCACCTTCCGCGGACCGGTCTACATGGACTCCGACGTGCACAAGGTCCTGGAGTCCGCGGCCTGGGAGCTGCAGCACGCTCGGGATGAAGACCTGGCCGGCTTCATCGCGGATACGGCCCGGCTGCTGGAGCGGGCGCAGGCGGACGACGGCTACCTGGACTCGCACTACCAGGTGACCGCCCCCGACGCCCGCTACACCCGCCTCGTGGACAGCCACGAGCACTACTGCGCCGGTCATTTGATGCAGGCCGCCGTCGCCGCGCATCGCGCGGACGCGGACCCGGACGGGCGGCTGCTGGAGGTGGCGAGGCGGTTCGCCGACCACCTGGCGGACGTCTTCCTCGACGACCCGGGCCCGGGCCTCGACGGCCACCCGGAAGTGGAGACGTCGCTGGTGGAGCTGTACCGGGTGACGGGCGAGGCCCGCTATCTGCGGCTGGCCACCGCCTTCACCGAGCGCCGCGGCAATGGCCTGGTCGGCACGCACAAGCACGGCAACCGCCATCGCCAGGACCACCTCCCGGTGCGCGAGGCCCCGGCGATGACCGGGCACGCGGTGCGCGGCCTCTACCTGGAGGCGGGGGTGGTGGACGTGGCCGTCGAGAACGGCGACGACGAGCTGCTGGCCGCCTCGGCCGCCCGCTGGGAGGACATGGTCGCTGCCCGTACGTCCCTGACCGGCGGCCTCGGCTCCCGGCAGGTGGGCGAGGTCTTCGGCGAGCGGTACGAGCTGCCGCCCGACCTCTCGTACAACGAGACCTGCGCCTCGGCCGCGAGCATCCAGTGGAGCTGGCGCCTGCTGCTGGCCACGGGCGAGGCCCGGTACGCGGATCTCATCGAGCGCACGCTGTACAACGCCTTCGGCGCGGCGCGCTCGGCGGACGGCCGGACGTACTACAAGGGCAATCCGCTGCAGCGGCGCACCGACCACGCGGAGGCGGTGGGCGATCCGCGCTGGCGGGACGAGTGGTTCTACTCGGCGTGCTGCCCGCCGGCGGTGACGCGGCTGGTGGCGTCGCTGGAGCACTATGCGGTGACGCAGGCGGACGACGTTCTGGATCTGCACCAGTACGCGCCGATGGAGCTGTCCGCTCCGATCGCGGCCGGGGAGCTGGGCCTGCGGGTGGAGACGGAATACCCCTGGCAGGGCGCCGTCTCGGTGACGGTCACGCACGCGCCGGAGGGCCCATGGGCGCTCGCCCTGCGGATCCCGCCGTGGAGCGCGAACACCTGGATCACGGTCGACGGCGAGCGCCACCCGGCCGAGCGCGACGACCGCGGCTACGCCGTCCTGCGCCGCACCTGGCGCCCCGGCGACGCGGTCACGCTGGAGCTGGACATGACGCCGCGGCTGACCGTCCCGCACCCGCGCATCGATGCCGTACGGGGCTGCGCCGCCCTGGAACGCGGCCCGCTCGTCTACTGCTTCGAGCAGGCCGACCAGGCGGACGGCACGGCGGTCGACGACCTCGCACTCCTCCCGGACGCGGCCTTCACCGAACTGCCGCGGCCGGACCTGCAGGGCGTCGGCCCCACGGTGCTGCTGCAGGCGGACGCGGTCGCGGTGTCCGGCGCGCACGAGGCGGGACTGCCGTACCGCACCAGGGGCGGCCCCGAGGCCTCTGACACCCGAACCCCCGCGACCGCCACCGCGGTCCCGTACTACCAGTGGGACAACCGCGGCGACGGCGCGATGCGGGTGTGGATGCCGCTGGCCAGCGGATGATCAGTCGATGCCTTCGATGATGCGGAAGTCGCGCTCGGCGCTGTCGGCGAGGACCGCCAGCGCCTTCTGGTAAGCCTCGCTCTCGTACGCCGCGACCGCCTGCTCGAAGCTGTCGAACTCGATCAGAATGACGCGGTTCGTGTTTCCGGCCTCGTGGGCGACGACCCGGCTGTCACGGGAGGACAGGAGCCGCCCGCCCCCGGCCTGGACGGCCGGACCGGCCAGCTGGTCGTAGGCAGCCAGCGTCTCCGGGTCGGAAACCGCGCGGTAGACACTGACCCAGTAGCCCTTAGCCATGGAAGCCTCCTGTGTTCGGCTGGACGGGGAAGAAGTCGGTGAAGCGAGGCGCGCCGGGCTCGTGCGGCACGCGCGCGGCGCGCGCGGCGAAGCTGACGGCGTGGTACCACCCGCACAGCAGCAGCAGATCGAGCACCTGGAGCTCGTCGAAGACCGGCGCGAGCCGGGCCCACAGCGCGTCATCGATGTCGGAACGCTCGTGCAGCGCGTCGACGGCGAGGATGAGCACCCGTTCCCGCTCGGACGTCCAGCAGTCGTCGGCGGGGCCGCCGTGCACCAGGGATGCCGCCTGCTCGCGGGTGAGCCCGACCCGTTCGGCGAACGTCATCATGTGCACGCCCCACTCGTACTCGCAGCCGCACAGCACGCAGGTCCGGTCGATGACGATCTCGCGCTCCCGCATGGTGAGGGTGAGCTGTCGGCCCAGCTCGTAGCGCCCCCATCCGTGCATGGCGTCGGCCATCGGAAGGTTTCTGGCGAACATCCGGAACAGCCCGATCGGCGGCGCGTCACCGGGCATCATGCGCGCGAACAGCGCGTCGGCTTCGTCGGCGTACGGCGGTTCCAGCAGGGCTATGCGCGACATCGGCGCCCCCTTTGAGGTTGTTTCGAAATTAGAAACACACCGCTGGATGCTAGTGTTTCGAATAACGAAACGCAAGGAGGATCATGCCGACACCGCGCCCAGGAAGACCGGTTCGTGGATCGACCACCGGCCGTCCGATCATGGCCGCGATGGACCTCCTCGGCCGCCGGTGGGCGCTGCGCATCCTCTGGGAGCTGCGTGCGGGACCGCTCGGTGCGCGTGCGCTGCTGGCACGGTGCGAAGGCCTGTCGTCCAGCGTCCTCTACCAGCGGCTTCGCGACCTCACGTCAAGCGGGATCATCGCCTCGTCGGCCGATGGCTACGAGCTCACGCAGCTGGGGACAGCGCTCGGTGAGGCCCTCCAGCCGCTGGATGCGTGGAGCCGGCAGTGGGCGGAGGAAGTGGACCCCGGTCCGGCACGAGACGCCGTTGAGTGACGGACCGGGGTCCCCCGCCCGTCAGGGCGAGGAGCAGGTCACTTGTTGATCTTCACTCGGCTGAACGCCGCCGTGCAGTAGTGCTCGACGGCATTCGCCTCCTTGTTGCCGTCGGTGGCAAGCCCCAGGTAGACCCGGTCGACCATCGGCAGCCGCTCGTAGACGACATGACTCCCCCAGTTCAGGCCGTCCGAGGAGATGTGCCCCTGGATCTCGCTGCCGCGCTTGGTGATGCGCAGGTAGTACGGCAGGTCGTTCAGGTGCTCATCCTCCGCGCCCTCGTACGGGAAGATGCTGTCCGAGGTCTCCGTCCCGTACCGGCCGATCCGAAACCCCCTGGCCTTGAGCCCGCCGTCGAGATAGGTGATGCCGAGCATCAGGAAGGCCGAGTCCGGGGTGAGGTTCTCGCGGATCATCAGGCCCGCCATGACGCCCTCGTACACCGCGTCCAGGGAGTCCAGCCGGGCGATGATCTCCACGACCTCGTCGTCCGGCGCCTGGATCGGCTGGTAGAGGAAGGTGAGGGCGTCCTTGCGGCCCTTGATCTTGCCGGAGCCCTTCAGCCTGATGGTGCCGTCCTCCAGGGCGGCGGCGCCGGGGATGCCGACCTTGCCGATGTTCTTCAGCCGCCACGGCGTGGTCGCCGTCGTGTGGTTGACGTGGACCGGGGTGCAGGTGGAGGTGGTGGCCGTGCCGGTGGAGTCGGTGGCGCGGGCGGTGAGGTAGTGGGTGCCGTCGGGGGCGCCCTTCCAGGTGAAGGTGTGGGGCGCCTTCGTCGTCTCGCCGAGCTTCTTGTCGGCCGCGTAGTACTCGACGGTGGCGATCGACTCGCCGTCGGCCGCGGTCGCCTCGGCCTCGATGGCGACGTCGGCGGTGGCGGACGTACCGGAGAAGACCTGGTCGACGGTCGGGGACTTGAGGGTGATGACCGGGTTGTCCTTGCCGGAGCGCTCGATGGAGTTGAGGTACGTCTCCAGGCGCGTGTAGCCGCCCTCCGGGTCGCCCTTCCAGTCGTCAGGTATGCCGTCGTGGTCGGAGTCCGCCGGCGGCTTCGTGGCGGCCAGCGGCGCCCAGCCGCCCACCTCCCGCTGTGAGTTGATCATGCGCCCGGTGCCGCCGCGCACATCGGCGATGACGCGCGCGTCGATCGCGTCCCGCCGCGGAAGGATCGCGCCCGCGCCCTTCAGCACGGCCTCGTACGCCTCCTTGGCGCTCTCCTCCGGCAGCGGATTCTCAAGCTCCACCGGCTTCTCAAGCAGCGTGATCCCGCCGACGCCGAGCTTGATGCCCTCGCGGTTGTCCTGGGTGACGTCGTCGTGCCCCTCGATGACGTTCCCAGACACGTGCCAGGCGCCGAAGCGGTCCGGACTGACGATGACCGGCGCGATGTCGGCCAGCGTATTCGGACCGGGCTTGTAGTAGTTGCCGACGATGTTGATCCCCTCGGCCCACTCCCCTCCATAGCAGGACGTATAGCCGTAGTTGTAGATCACGTTGTTCCGGCTGTCCGCCAGCTGGTTCAGGCCCTCCTCGAAGCCGAAGCGCGGGTTGCGGCCGCCGTTGTGGACCAGGAGGTTGTGGTGGTACGAGACGTTGTCGCCGCCCCAGATGCCGCCGAAGCCGTGCCGGCCCTTCTCGTGCTTCGACATGGTCAGCGGCTCGGAGATGATGCACCACTGGACGGTGACGTTCTTGTTCTTGTACGGGGAGCAGTTCTCGTCGACCGCCCAGCTGATGGAGCAGTGGTCGATGATGACGTTCTCCTGGCCCTCCATGCCGAAGGTGTCGATCGGGGTGCCGAGGGTGTCGCCGCCCCGGAAGCGCAGATAGCGCAGGATGATGTTGCTGCCCTTGATCTCCGTCTCGTTCCCCGCCACGCAGATGCCGCCGCCGGGCGCGGTCTGTCCGGCGATGGTGAGGTTGGAGCCGGTGATGTCGAGGCCGCCGTCGAGGTGGATGGTGCCCGAGACCCGGAAGACGATCGTGCGGTTGTCGGCCGAGACCGCCTCGCGAAGCGAGCCGGGCCCGGAGTCGTCGAGGGTGGTGACCTCGTAGACCTCGCCGTCCCGGCCCCCGGTCGCGTACATCCCGCCGCCCAGCGCGCCCGGGAAGGCCGGGATGGCGGCGGCGAGGCCCGGGTCCGGCGCCTCGGGCAGCGGCGCCGCGGACGCCGCCTGGGCGCCGCGCAGCGCCGTCGCGCCCAGCAGCACCGCCCCGGAGGCGGCCACGAAGGACCGCCTCCCGAACGGGCTGTGTTCAGTCGTGGTGGTGCCATTCGCGTCAGTCACGTGCAACTGCTCCTTCGTCCATTGAGTCAGTGACGGTTCTGCGCGGCTCTCAGGTGATACGCGGCCCCGCGGCGGGTGGTGAAGGACACCACGTTCGCCTCGGGGCGTTCGGGGTGCGCGCCGTCCACCTCGACTGGGTGTGGAGTGCGGATGCGCGCCGGGTTGCCGAGCAAGGAGCGCACCGCGACGCGCGTCACCTTGCCCTCGGCCCACTCCAGGTCGATCTCGAAGCCGTCGCGCGCCCGCAGTCCGCGGACGGAGCCATCCGGCCAGGCGCCCGGGAGCGCGGGCAGCAGGTCGATCTCGCCGGCATGGCTCTGCAGCAGCATCTCGGTGATCCCGGAGATGCCGCCAAAGTTACCGTCGATCTGGAACGGGGGGTGGAGATCGAAGAGGTTGGGGGCGGTACGGGCCGGGGTGAGGAGTTCGGACAGGCGGCGGTAGGCGAGGTCGGCGTCGAGCAGCCGGGCGTACCAATTGATCTTCCAGGCGAGCGACCAGCCGGTGCCCGAGGTGCCGCGCAGCTCCAGCGTCTTGCGGGCGGCCGCGGCCAGCTCCGGGGTCTGCCGCGGGGTGATCTGGGCGCTGGGGAAGAGCCCGTAGAGCTGCGATATGTGCCGGTGCTTGACCAGCGCCGCCTCCTCCCAGTCCTCCAGCCACTCCTGGAGTTGGCCCGCGTAGCCGACCTGGTTGGGGGCGAGCCGGTCGCGGACCTCGCTGACGCGGGAGGCGAGGCCGGGGTCGCGGCCGAGCGCGGTGGCCGCGGCGCGGAAGGCGTCGAAGAGGTCGCGCAGCAGCTGCATGTCCATGGTGGGGCCGGCGCAGATGCTGACGTTCTCGCCCTCGTCCTCGTGGTGGCCGACCTCCGGGGAGTGCGAGGGGTTGGTGACCAGGTAGCCGGTCTTGGCGTCCTCGACGAGGAAGTCGAGGAAGAAGTCGATCGCGCCTTTCAGGACCGGGTAGTTGCGGCTGAGGACGGCGCGGTCGCCGGTGAAGCGGTAGTGGTCCCAGAGCAGCAGGCACAGCCAGGCGCCGCCGGTGGGCCACATGCCGTAGAAGGCGTGGTCGACGGGTGCGGTGCCGCGCCAGCCGTCGGTGTTGTGGTGCGCGACCCAGCCGGGGGCGTCGTAGAGCGCCTTCGCGGTGCGGGCGCCGGACTTGGCCAGCTCGTGGATCATGTCGGCGGCGGGCTCCCAGCACTCGGCGAGGTTGGCGGGGCCGGTCGGCCAGTAGTTCATCTCGAAGTTGATGTTGATCGTGTACTTGGACTCCCAGTTGGGCGTCATGCTCTCGTTCCACAGGCCCTGCAGGTTGGCGGGCTGCCCTGGGCTGCGGGAGCAGGAGGCGAGCAGGTAGCGGCCGTACTGGAAGTACAGCGCGGCCAGCTGCGGGTCGCCGCCGTCCTTGAAGAGCGGGACACGCTCGTTGGTGGGCAGGGCGGTGCGGTCGGAGGTGCCGAGGTCGATGGCGACGCGGCTGAAGAGGCGGCGGTGGTCGGCGACATGGCGGCGGCGCAGCAGCTCGTACGGCATCCGCGCGGCCGGCTCCAGGTGGCGGCGGGCGCGGGCGGCCTCGTCGGCAGAGACGTCCAGGTAGTCGCGGTAGCTGGTGGCCATGGAGACGATGAGGGTGACGGCGTCGGCGCCGGTCACGGTCAGCTCGCCGTCCTTGGTACGGGTCTGCCCGCCCTCGGGGACGGCGCGGACCAGGGCGCGGAAGCGCACCTTGCCTTCGAGGCCCTGCCAGTCGCCGCTGACGCCGTCGAGGGCGATGGTGCGGCCGTCGATGGCCGAGGAGGACGCCTTCTGCGGGGTGGTGAAGCGGGCGGTGAAGGCGACGCTGCCGGGGGTGGCGGCGGTGAGGCGTACGACCAGGACCTGGTCCGGGGCGCTGGCGAAGACCTCGCGGGTGTGGCGCACGCCGCCGCGGGTGTAGGTGACGCGGGTGACGGCCGTCTCCAGGTCGAGCTCGCGCTCGTAGCCGGTGGTCTCGCCGTCGCCGGTGAGGGCGAGTTCGAGGTCGCCGAGGACCTGGTAGGCGGCCTGCTCGGAGGGGGTGCCGAGGAAGTGCTCGTCGGCGAGCAGCTGCGCCTGGTGCCACTTCTCCTCGACCACCAGGCGGCGGAGCTCGGCCAGGTGGCGGGCGGCGTCGGGCTGGGCGTAGTCGTGGGGGCCGCCAGCCCACAGGCTGTCCTCGTTGAGCTGGAGCCGCTCGGTGTCAGTGCGGCCGAATACCATCGCGCCCAGGCGGCCGTTGCCGACGGGCAGCGCCTCCAGCCATTCGGCGGCGGGTGCGGTGTACCAGAGCCGCATCGGGTTGGGGCCGGTGCGCCGCGGTGCGTCGGGTAAGGCGTACGCGCTGGTGGGGAGGGCGGTCGCGGCGGCCCCGGCTCCGGCGGCCGCGAGGACGTGGCGTCTGGACAGCTCAGGCATCGGACGGCTCCAGCTGCGTCTCGAGGGCGGCGAGGGCGTCGGCTCCGCGGTGGACGCGGAAGGAGGTGCGGTAGGTCCGGGATTCGCCGGGGCCGAGCCAGATCATGGACCGGTCCTCGCGGGCGGCGGCGTCCCCCGCCACGTGGTGCGTCGAGGGCTCCAGGCCGATCGCGTAGTCCCCGGCGCGGACGTTGAGCCATTGGAAGAAGCAGGGGAAGGATGCCTGGTCCCACTCGACGCTCACCGCGAAGCCGAGGCGGTCGTTGACGACGGCCGCGGCGGTACGACCATCGGCGAGCTCGGCCAGCTCATGCTCGTAGACCTGCTCGATGAAGCCCGGCTGGGGTGCGGGCAGGGTGCGGTGGTCGATGCCCTGCTCGGCGACGCTGTCGGACTGCCAGAGCATCTTCGCGACCGGGGCGAGGAAGCGGCTGCCCTCGTCGAGCAGCGGCCAGCCGAGGTTGATGTGGTACAGGAACATGTGCGGCATCGGGTCGAAGCCGGGGTTGGTCACGGTGTCGGTGAGCCGGATCTCGTCGCCGCCGAGGTCGGCCTCGATGCGGCGGGTGAGGGCCAGGTTCTCGGCGAAGACCGCGGCCTGGCGGATCTCCCCCTCGGCCCACAGGACGCAGCGGTCGCCGTCCCAGCGTTCGCCGTAACCGGTCAGCCGGGCGGGCAGGTTGGCGACGCGGCCGTGCAGGCCGTGGCGTACGGACGTCCGCGGCGGGTAGCGGTAGCCGCTCGCGTCCACCTCGCCGCCGAACAGCGTGTGGTCGAGGCCGCCGGTGACCGTGAGCCCGGAGAAGGAGCGCAGCCAGGACAGCCCGTCCTCGTCGCCGTGCTCGTGCAGCCCGGGGTGGCGGAAGCCGGTGCGGGAGCGCCAGCCGAAGGCGGCGCCGGCGTGCTCGGCGGCGCCGATGTCCATGCAGCGGTCGACGAGGACGTCGAAGGCGAGGCCGCTGCCGGTGCGGAATTCCAGGGTGCGGATGCCGCGTTCGGCGCCGTCGGCGAGGGTGACGAGGCGTACGCCTCCGGCCGCGCTCACCTCACCTGACACGGCCGCCAGTTCGCGCTGGGAGAGATCCTGTCCGTGCAGCCTCATCCGACCTGCCACCCCCCGCTCACATCGATCGTCTGGCCGGTCACGAACGACGCGTCCGGCCCCGCGAGGAACGCCACCACCGCCGCCAGCTCCTCGGCCCGGCCGCGCCGCTTCAGGGCCTGGCGCTCAAGGATCATCGCCTGGTACGCCTCCAGGTCCTCGTGGATCTCCTCGGCGGCGGTCGGGAAGGCGCCGGGGGCCACGCAGTTGACGCGGATCTCGTGCGGGCCGAGCTCGCCTGCGAGGGCGCGGGTGAGGGAGATGGCGGCGCCCTTGGTGGAGACGTAGGCGGCGAGTCCGTCCCAGCCGCCGTAGGCGGTGATGGAGGCGATGTTCACGATGGCGCCGCCATCGCCGTGTTCGACCATGCGGCGAGCAGCGGTCTGGGCGCAGATCCAATAGCCGCGCTGATTGACCTCGACCACCTGCTCGTACTCGGTCAACGGCACGTCGAGGAAAGCGCGCTTGGGGTAGACGGCCGCGTTGTTGACGAGGACGCCGATCGGCCCGAGCGTCGCGGCGGCCTCGGCAAAGGCCGCTTCTACGGCGTCGGCGTCGCGCAGGTCGACGGCCAGCGGCAGCGCACGCCCGCCGCCCTTGCCGACGGCCGTGGCGGTCTCCTCGGCCGCGGCGCCGTCGACGTCGAGGGCGGCGACCTGGTACCCGTCGGCGGCGAGCCGCACGGCGATGGCGTGGCCGAGGGCGCCACCGGCGCCGGTGACTACGGCGGTCGTCATGGCTTTTCTCCCTTCCAGTCCCGGAAACATGCGTCGAGCGCGTCCAGCAGCGCCCCGTACGGCCGGCGCTCGGCCAGCCCCTCGCGCAGCAGCCGCGACGCGGCGGCCTGGAAGACGGGATAGCCGGCGCGGCGCGGGCGCACCCACGCCTGCTCGACCGTGCCGAGGGTGGCGCGATAGAAGCCGTCCCAGCGCTCGTTGGTCCAGGGATCGGTCCAGGCCGCGCGGGCGGCGGGCTGCCCGCCGGTGACTGGGAACAGCTCCCGCTGCACCGGCGCCCCGAGCAGCCGCCGCAGATGATCGCGCACGGCATCGCTGGTCACCGGATCGCCGGTGCGCCGGGCGGAGACCGCGAGCCCGGCGCCGCCGAGCACGCTGCCCGCCGGACCGCCGGGCCGCCAGCCGGGCGCGTCGGTGAAGGCCAGCGGGTACGGGCCCGCGCGGGTGTAGGTGACATAGCCGTAGACCAGCGGGCAGTAGGCCGGGCCCGACCCGGCCGCCATCGCCCGCAGCACGCCAATGGGGTTGGCCGACAGCAGGTCCCGCGGCGTACGGGCAGCAAGCTCGGCCATCGTCTCCAGGGCAGCGAGCCCGCTCTCGCGCGAGACCACCGCATCGCCGTCATCGGCCAGCGGCCGCTCCCCCTGGGCCAGGATCAGCGAGCAGAAGGTGAGAAAGGCATGCGGCCCGCCGAGGCAGAGGGTGACCTGCAGCCGCGCGGGCAGCTCGGACACCTCCCCCCAGCTGCGCGGCAGCGGCACCTCCCCCATCAAGTCAGGCCGATGCGCGGCCACCTGCGCGGCGGCATCCAGCGGCAGCGCCCACGTCCGCCCGTCGAGCGCATAACTGTCGTAACTCGCCCCCACACTCCCCGCCCGCCAAGCCTCCAGCTCGGCAGCCCCGAAGAGCTCTTCCATCGGCACCAGGCACCCCGCGGCCACCGCGGACCCGAGCCCGGGGTGATCCACGACGAGAATGTCGTACGTTTCGGCGAGCGTCGCGATCGGCGTGGACTCGAAGCCGGAGAGCGGCTGCCGCTCCCAGCGCAGCGGTCGGCCGACGGTCTCGCAGCCGGGCGGCAGGGAGGCGTCGAGCCTGGCCAGCTCCTCCAGCGGGCGGTAGCCGCGCGGGTGATCCCAGGTCAGCCCGCGCAGTTCGGCGGTGGTTGCGGTGGTTGCGGTGGTCGGGGGGTCGGCGGTCAAGGTGGTCATCACTCCTCCTTTCGCGTGCTGACGGAGCCCTCGCCGATCAGGGCGTCCACCCGCTCATCGGGGTAGCCGAGCTCGGCGAGGATCTCCCGGGTGTGCTCGCCCGTCCTGGGTGCGCCGCGGCGCACCGCCGGCGGGGTGGCGCTGAACGTGTAGGGGAAGCCGGGCGTGGTCACCTCGCCCTCCGTGGGGTGGTCGTACGTGACGAGGGAGCCGTTGTGCCGCACCTGCGGGTCGTCGAGCACATCGGCGTACGAATGCACCGGGCCCGCCCAGATGCGATGTCCGGCGAAGAGCTCCAGCCACTCCTCGGTGGTGCGGCGCGGCAGCCGCTCCCGTACGAGGGCGGTGATCTCGTCGCGCCGGGTGTGGCCGTCCACGTCCGTGTCCATGGCGGCCAGCTCCGGCAGGCCGAGCGCCTCGCCGAGAGCGTCGAGCGGCGGCATGGCCAGCGCGAGGTGGCCGTCCTTGGTCGTGAAGACGCCGTACGGGGCGCGGATGTACGTGTGCCCGTGCCGCTCGGCGCCGCGGCGCTGCGCGATGCCGCCCACCGTGAAGACGCTCAGCTCCTGCATCTGCACGGCGATGGCGGCGTCGAGCATGTTCACCCGTACCAGCTGGCCCTCGCCCGTCCGCTCCCGATGCAGCAAGGCGGCCAGCGCGCCCTCGAAGGCGGAGTAAGCCGTGATGGCGTCGACGGCGTACGTGCCCGACGGCTGTGGCGGATCCTGCTCGCGGCCGACGCTGTACATGGCCCCGGTCATGGCCTGCAGCAGCAGATCCTGCCCCGGCATCTCCGCGTACGGACCGCTGTCGCCGTACCCGGAGATGGAGACGTAAACGATCTCCGGCCGCACCGCCCGGATGGATTCGTAATCGACACCGAGCCGCTCGGCGACACCAGGCCGATAGTTCTGCAGGAAGACATCCGCCCCGCGCACCAGGTCATGCACCGCCGCCCGGCCCGCCTCGCTCTTCAGGTCGACGGCGAAGCTGCGCTTGTTGCGGTTGAGGGAGAGGAAGGAGGCGTTCAGCTCACGGCCGGTGGCGCCGCCCGCGGGGGCGTGCCGCTGCCATTCGCCGCCCGGCGGCTCGACCTTTACGACGTCGGCGCCGAGATCGCCCAGCCGCATCGCGGCCAGCGGCCCCGCCATGGCGATCGACAGGTCGACCACGCGATAGCCGTCCAGGATTCCCATGATCCATTCCTCCGTGGTCGCGTTGGGGGTCCGGGGGCTAAGCCCCCGGACCCTTCTCGGGCTCCTTCAGCGGCCGCTGAATCGCGGCGCGCGCTTCTCCTTGAAGGCGGCCCGGCCCTCGGCCGCGTCGGCCGTTGCGAAGCACACCGTCTGCAGGTCGCGCTCGTACTGGATGGCCTGCTGCAGCGGCATGCTGTGTGCCGCCCGCAGGTTCGCCTTGGCGGTCTGCGCGGCGATCGGGGCTCGCGCGGCGATACGGGCCGCCAGCTCCCGGGCCGCCGGGAGCAGTCCGTCGTCCGGCAGCACCTGGCTGACCAGGCCCCAGGCGAGCGCCTGGCGGGCGTCGACCGGGTCGCCGGTGAGCAGCATCAGGGCGGCGTTGGATGCCCCGATGCTGTGCGCGAGCTGCGCCGCCATGCCGCTGCCGCCGATCCAGCCGAGCTTGATCTCCGGCGCGGCGAAGCGGGCCGACTCCGCCGCCAGGCGGATGTCGCAGGCCAGCGCCAGCTCCAGCCCGCCGCCGAGGGCGTGGCCCCCGACGGCGGCGATCACCGGTGTGCGCAGCGCCCGCAGCACGTCCCCGTAGTCGAGCCGGTTGCGGAAGGCCCACGGGGTGTCGTACGTGTCCAGCTCGGGGATGTCGCTGCCGGCGCAGAAGGCCCGGTCCCCGGCCCCGGTGAGGACGACGGCGCGTACCGCCGTGTCGTCGTCCAGCCCGGCGAGGAGGCGGCGGAGCTCGTCGGCCATCTCAGGGGTGAGGGCGTTGAGCTTGGCCGGCCGGTCCAGGGTGACCACGGCGACCGGGCCTTCCGTCTCGCAGCGGATGTGTCCGCTCATCCGGCGTTCACTCCGTGTCTCCTTCCGGCACCTCGTACGGGAAGGAGTCGCTGACGCCGATCTTGTCGTACTCCATCCGCGACTTGTCGAAGCCGTCCGCCCAGTTGGCGTTCTCGACCTCGTTGCACTGGTAGCTCTGGTACTTGTCGTCGGTGACCTTGCCGACCTCGATGTCCTTGAAGCTGAAGCCGCAGCCGCCGGCGTCCATGTGCACGCCGCGGGTGCCGCTGTCGGGCATCGAGGGGTCGGGGATGACGTCGCCGATGACGACCTGGCGGACGTAGTTGTCGACCGGATGCGGCTCCTCGTTGTCGACGCCGTAGGTGTAGAAGGCGCCCATGTCGCCGCTGTCCAGACCGGCTTCTTCGATGCGCAGGTACTCGAAGGTGTTCTCGCGGGCGTAGTTGTCCTCGGCCGGGACCTCCGGGCGGACCTCCAGGCTGACGCCGTAGCGGGCGCTGTGCTTGATGACGCTGTGGCTGACCGTGTTGTGGCCGGTGTCCATCAGCTCGACGCCGGCGGCGTCGCCGGGCACCAGCTCGCCGAAGTGGGTGATGTAGTTGTTGGTGAAGAGGTGGTTCTTGGAGGTGTCGCCCTCACCTGGATACGGGCCCTCGACCTTGATGCCGTCGGCACCGATGTTCTCCAGGAGGCTGTTCTTCACCGTCAGGTGGTCGTTGGCGAAGAGGGCGTAGACGCCGTGGTAGCCGGTGTCGGAGATGCGCATGCCGGTGAGGGTGATGTCCTTGCTGTTGGTCACCGTCACCGCGCCGAAACGGTTGCGGTTCATCTCGATCTGCCGGTCGTACATCGGGTACTTGTGCTTGAACCCGGAGTCGCCGTCGTCGACCCAGCCGAAGCGGTACCACTCCATGTAGTCGCTGTACTGGAGCGCCAGGCCGTCGAAGGTGATGTCCTGCACCCGGTGCCGTTCGCTGCTGCCGGCGAGGTCGAGCAGCTGCGTGGTGGTGGGCCGCAGCACCTTGGCGTCCTTGATGTCGCCGCGGGGCTTGTAGTAGAGCTGGCCCTTCTCCTTGTCCAGGTAGTACTCGCCGGCCTGGTCGAGGAAGGCGAGGGAGTCCTGGAGGAAGTAGCGGGAGCCGCTGCGGCTGTTCATCATGGCGTAGCGGGTCTGGTATTCGAGGGAGATCTGGCCTTCCTCGAGGTTCACGTCCTTGATCGGCACGGTGTCGGTGAACCAGCTCCAGCTGCCGCCCGACCAGATGGTCACCGAGGCCTTGGCCATGTCCTCCGGATCCCACTTCGGGTCCAGCTCACCGGGCTTGGCCCACAGCCAGCGGCGTACGGCCTCCTTTTCCGGCTCGGGGATGGTGGAGATCAGGTACGGGGCCCACTCGGTGTCGGTGCGGCGGTTGGGGAAGCGGGCGTTGGTGGCGCGCTTGCCGTCCTCGAAGAGGGTGTAGAAGGGGGCGCCCTTTCCGACATTGGCGCGGTAGATGCCGTCCTTGTACGCCTCCCAGCCGGTGACGGGCTTGGCGCCGGTGATGCGGGCCTTCCCGGGCCCGTCGTAGCTGCGGTAGATGACCTGGTGGCCGCCGGACCCGGAGTCGCGCTCGTCGAACTTGACGGCCTTGTCCAGCGGATAGTCGCCGGCCCGCAGGTTGACCACGATGTCGCAGCGCATCCGCTTGGTCAGGCCTTTGTCGCGCAGCTGGTCGCGGGCGTGCTCGACGGTGCGCCAGGCGTCGTCCTTGCTGCCGTCGGCCCGGTCGCTGCCGTCGGGGGCGATGAAGAACTGCCGCGGGCTGCAGCCGTCGGCTGCGTTTTCCGTGCCCGCCTCGGGCAGGGTCGCGCCGCCGAGCAGCAGCGCGCCCGCGGCCGCCAGCAGTAACGGTGTCCTGGCTCTGCGGTACTTGCGGAGGAACACGAGATCTCCTCGCTCGTCGGGGGTGTATCGCGGCTCAGCCGGCGCCGTCGGTGCGCCAGCGCTCGTACTCGGCGCGGGTATCGGGGGTGAGCGGGTAGTAGTCGGCGAGCGCGCCGCCCTCGTCGATGCGGCGGCGGCTGAAGCGCTCCCACTGCTCGTGCTCGCGGGCGGCGTCGATGACGTCGGCGGCGCGCTGCCGGGGCACCACCACGGGGCCGTCGTCATCGGCGACGACGAGGTCGCCGGGGAGCACGAGGGCTCCGCCGCAGGCGATGGGCACGTCGTACGCCCAGGGGAAGAGCTCGGCCTGGGAGGCGTAATGCGGGGTGACGCCGGTGGACCAGATGGGCACGCCGGTCTGCCGCACCCGGGGCGAGTCGCGGATGCGGCCGTCGACCACGATCCCGGCGCCGCCCTTGCGCTGGAAGTAGCGCACCAGCATGTCGCCGAAGCAGCCGGTGTGGGTGCTGCCGTACGCCTGCACCACCAGCACGTCGCCGGGCTCCACCGCCTCCAGTACGGCCCACAGGGCGGTGTGGCGCTCGACGTACTCCTGGCCGAGGCCGGAGGCGATGTCCTCGCGCTGCGGCATGAACTGCAGCGTGCGGGCCCGGCCCGCGATCTTCTGCCCGCCGGTCAGCGGGCGCGGCCCGGAGACATAGGTGCGGCGGATGCCCTGGCCGTGCAGCTTGGCGCAGGCGGTGGCCGACGAGACGGCGGACAGCTGCTCCACCAGCTCTGGGTCGGCCTTGCCCGGCGGGTTGCCCCGTACCGGCAGGTCCCACACGGGACTTTCCTCCACGGCGTCTCTCCTCACATTCGGCTCCTGTGGTGGGCGGCGCGGTAGGCGCGCGGGGTCAGGCGCAGCTCCAGCCGGATGCACCGGCCGGGCGGCAGCTCCACCTCCAGCCGCGGGCCGCCGACGGGCAGCTCGCGGGTGGTGGTGGCGGGGGTGGGGGCGGCGTACGAGCGCGGGTCGCCGGGGTAGGCGGGGCCGGTCGGGTCGAGGGCATCCGCGCGTACGGAGTCGATGCGGTGCTCGCCGAAGGAGCCGGCCCGTACGACGACGCGTCTTGGGCCTTTGAGCCCGGTGTGCACCAGCTGGACGCACACCCGGTCGGGTCCCGCCTCGTCTACGAGGGCGGCGACGTCCGGCGGCAGCCCGGGGCGGCCGCGCCGCGCGTCTTCGTACGCGATGCGCAGCGGCAGCAGGCCGCCGTTGTAGAGCACCTGCGGGGTGCCGGCGGTCAGCTGCAGCAGCGCCTCGGTGACCACGGGGTTGTGGCGCTGCCAGTGGTGGATGTTGAGGTCGGCGGGGCCGGCGGTGTCGGCGTCGATGAGGGCCATGCGCCGCTCGACCTGGGCGAGGGCGGCGGCCAGCATCGCCTCCGGGTAGCCGGGGTTCGCGCCCCGGAGGTATTCCAGCCAGGGCGCCTCGTGTCCGGCCTCCTCCTTGTTACGGAAGGGGCGCACCGTCCGCCAGTCGTAGCCGCTGGCCTTGCGCAGCCGGTCGAGGCGCTCGGCGTCCTCGGCGGCGCCACCGGCCTGCCACAGCCATGCCGACAGGCCGAGCTGCGGTGGCTGGTAGTCGAACCAGCCGCCGTCGGCGTGCCGGTTGGGTACGAGCAGGGTGGGCCGGTCGACCTCGTCGCCGAGCTCGGCGTGCCAGCGGTCGGCGGTGCTCATCTCCGTACCCGCTACGGGTCCGGTGATCGCGTGCCGGGCGACGAGGTCGAGGGGGCCGCGGCCGATGCCGAGGCCGTCGGTGGCGCCGGTGAGCAGGACGGTGTTGACGGCGGCGACGGCGGCCGCGGTGCCGACGCTGTAGATGCCGTGCGGCCATGACCAGCCGTAGCTGCCGCCGTACCAGCGGCCGTCGTGCAGCTCGCCGACGCGGCCTGAGGGGCCGGTGTTGTCGGGCAGGATGCCGTCGTTGGCGTCGGCCCTGCGCTGCCAGGCGGCGATGTACGACAGCGCCCAGTCGCGGTAGCGGTCGTCGTGCCCGTACAGCCAGGCGTTGGCGGCGAGGCTGGTCGCGGCGAGGTTGATGGCGGTGTCGCCGCGGCCGAGGCGTTCGTCCATGGCGGCGCCCATGCGGGCGGCGTTGGCGGGGTCCTCGAGGTCTTCCCAGGTCGTGATGGCGGGGAGGTCCTGGAGCGGCAGGCCGTACGGGCGCATGGAGGCGAGGTCGGCGCCGAAGCCGGCCGCCCACTCCTCGTTGACGCCGTAGCGGGGACCCCCTGCACCGTTGTGGGGGGCGCGGATGATCCGGGCGTCCGGGTCGTAGTTCGCGGCGTCCGCGCCCGGCAGGTAGAGCTCGGCGAAGCGGTGGGCGCGGCGCTCGAAGTCGGCGTCGGCGGGGTCGGCGGCGCAGATCCCGTAGAAGAGGAGCAGCGACTCGCCCATGTGGAACCAGTCGTAGCCGCGCTCGAATTCGTCGGTGACATAGCCGAGTTCGGTGAGTTGCCTGGTCACCCCTTGCCAGTGGTGCTTGGCGGCGTCCAGGAGGTCGTCGCCGCCGCCGAGCTGGTAGAGGACCGGCCAGTTGAAGAAGGCCTCGTAGAAGTCGTCGGCGCCGTCGCGGGCCTCGGTGGGGCCTTCGTACAGGAGGCTGCCGTCGGGCGCGCAGTACCGGTCGGCGAAGGCCCGCCACGCCTCGTCGAGTACGGCGAAGAGCCGGCGCTGCAGCACGGCCCAGGCGGGCGGGGGGCCGACGGGGACGGTGGCGGTGATGCGTGGAGTGTCCATGGCTCAGCCCTTCGACGCCCCGGCCGTGAGGCCGCTGATGATGTGCCGCTGCATGAAGACGAAGAAGACGAGCAGCGGCGCGATGGCCAGCAGGAGCGTCGGGAAGACGACGGTGTAGTCGGTCTGGTACTGGCTGACGGCCGCGTACACGCCGGTGGTGACGGTGTACAACCCGCTGCCGGGGCCGAGGATGATCTGCGGGTTCACGAAGTCGTTCCACACCGAGAAGGTGTTGAGGATGACCATCGTGGCGACCACCGGCCGCATCAGCGGGAAGATGATCCGCCAGAAGGTCCGGATCCGTCCGGCGCCGTCGACCGCCGCCGCCTGGTCGAGCTCGCGCGGGATGGTGGCGATGTAGCCGGCGTACAGGAAGATCGAGAACGGCAGCGTGAGCACCGTCTCGAAGGCGACGAAGCCGCGCACCGTGCCCATGAGGCCGAGCGTCTTCAGTACGTACACGACCGGGATCACCAGCACCTGGCTGGGGATGAAGGTGCCCGCCAGGAAGAAGAGCATCAGCGCCCGGTAGCGGCGCCGCGAGCTGCGGGCGATGACGTACGCGGCCGGGCCGGCCAGCCCCACGGACAGGACGTTGACCAGGACGACGAAGAGGATGGTGACGCCGTAGCCGCGGATGATGTTGAACTCGCCGCCGCGCAGCACGTCCGCGACGTACGAGAAGGTCATGCCGTCGAGGGGCAGGCCGAAGGGGTTGGAGAGGATCTCCTGCTGCGGCTTGAAGGCGTTGACCGCCAGCACGTACAGCGGGACGAGCATGATCAGGGAGACGAGGGAGAGGAAGCCGAGGCGCAGCCAGCGGCCGTTCCTGCGCTTCTTGTCCGGGGCCTTCGCCGCCTTCCGTGGGCTGCCAGTGGTGTTCTCGGGCACCGCCTGGACCGTCAGCGTCATGAGTACACCGCCGTCTCTCCGCGCCGCCGCAACCGGGTCACGGCGAGGGCCAGCGCGGCAGTGACGAGCATGAGCACCACCGACTGGGCCGAGCCGAGGCCGAGGCGGCCGTCGTGGAAGGAGTTCCAGAGGATGAGGTAGGCGATCGTCTGGGTCTGTCCGGCGGGACCGCCGGCGGTCAGCGAGACCACCAGGTCGTACGTCTTGAGCAGGGTGACCAGCGACAGGACGAGGTTGATGGTCACCGAGGGGCCGAGGGCCGGGAGGGTGACGTTACGGAAGACCTGCCAGCGGGTCGCGCCGTCGATCTTGGCGGCCTCGATCAGCGAGTGCGGCACGGCCTGGAGACCGGCCAGGTACAGCACGACGTTGACGCCGAAGGCCGCCCAGATGACGACGCCGGTCATGGTCGCCACCGCCCAGTCCGGGTCGGACAGGAAGGGCAGCACCTCGCCGCCGTGGGAGGTGACGAAGTTGTTCACCGCGCCGGTCGAGCCGAGGATCGCGCTCCACAGGAAGCCGACGACCAGGGCGCTGAGGACGTGCGGGTAGAACAGCACCATGCGGAAGAAGGAGTTGGCCCGCGCGCGGCCGTTGAGGAGGAGGGCGAAGCCGAGGCCGAGGACGTTCAGGCCTACGGTCCCGGCCGCCGCCAGCAGCAGGGTGACCGTGACCGCGCGGCGCAGCGCCGGGTCGCCGGCCAGTTCGCTGTAGTTGGCGCCGCCGACGATGGCCGGGCTGGCGCTGAAGCCGTCCCAGTCGGTCAGGCTGAGGTAGCAGGCTAGGCCGACCGGGATGACGAGCATCACCGTGTAGAGGATGGTGGCGGGGCCGACCATCACGAGGGTGGTGAGGCTGTCCCGGAGCGAGCGGGTGCGGGGTGTGGTGCGGGTGCTGCTGCTGCGTATCGCGCTCATGAGTGGGACTTCACCCACCGGTCCACGGCCTCGGCGACCTGCTCCGGCGACCTGCCGGTGTACAGGCCCTGCACTTCGGTGTTGAAGGCGGAGTTGAAGCCGCGCGGCAGCGTGTTGTCGCCGTAACCCTCGCCCTGGGCCACCCCGGCGGGGGCCTTCTCCAGGATCTGCTGGATGTCCTTCTCCAGCGGCGTGAACTTGCGGTCGAAGCCGCGGCGGAAGTTACCGTCCTGCTGGAGCTGGCTGGCGATCGCCTTCTTGTCGGTGACGAGCCACTCGACCAGTTCGAGCGCGAGCTTCTGCTCCTTGGCGTTCTTGAGGATCATGTACGGGGCGGCCATCGTCGCGCCCTGCGGGCCGGGGTGGTCCTGGCCCTTCTCGACGGGCGCGGGGAAGACGCCGACCTCGAAGTCCTTGTCCTTGGCGGCCTTTTCGGAGGCGGTGAACCAGCTGCCCATCACGTACATCGCCGACTTGCCGCCGAGGAAGCTGGTCTCGCCGTCGGCGTTCTTGAGGCCCATCGCGTTCTTGTCTACGTAGCCGCGCTTCAGCCACGTGTCGTAGCGCTTCAGGTGCGGCAGCATCGACTTGCCGACGGTGGTCTTGCCGGATGCCACGTCCTGATACCAGTTCGGGTGCCGCTGGGCGAGGGACGGGTCGGTGAGCTGCAGCAGCTGCAGGCCGGTGACGAACTCGCCGGAGGTCTGCAGCGGCAGATAGCCGGCCTTCTTCAGCTTGCCCATCGCGGCGGTGAGTTCGTCGAGCGTGGTGGGCGGGGTGTCGATGCCCGCCTTCGCGAAGGCCTTCTTGTTGTAGAAGACGAGCGACTGCGCCTGCTCGCCGACGCCGACGTTGTATACCTTCCCGTCGAGCGCGGCCTCCTTGACCAGCGGGGTGTCCTTCACCCATGGCTTTCCGGTGAGGTCCAGCATCTTGGGCGCCAGCACCTTGTCGACCATGAGCGTCTCCACGACATCGGGCGCGTCGCCCGCGGCGAGCTGCTGCTGCAGGGTGTCGGCGACGCCCTTGCCGCTCGGCGCCTCGATCTTCACGTCCACGCCGTCGTGCGCCTGCTCGAACGGCTTGACCAGCTGATTCCAGTACTCCTTGGTGAGGTTGGGGGTGATGTTGACGAGCATCCGGACGGTGCCGCCCTTGTCGTCGTCCGCCGAGCCGTCGTCCGAGAAGCCGCCGGAGCCGCACCCCGTGAGCCCGGCGACGAGCACCGCCGCCGCGCCGCCCGCCCACACCTTCGCCGTCCGCCGCTGACGCATTGGTTCCTCCTTGGCGAGCACCCTGATTACGGTTTAACGGGTCAATCATCGAGCAACGATTGTTAATATGTTCGTGACGGATGCACCCGTCAAGGCGTGTGACAGCAAGGGAAAGTTGATGACAGTGCGGCGGCTCGGCCGCGCTGTCGAGTCATAAGTACCTGCATCTTCGGAGGTGTTCGTCCCCGTGACCATCCGTGATCTGCCGAGGTTCCCGCGGCTGAGCGAGGAGGACCGGGCGACCCTGCGCGACTTCGCGGCGGGCTCCTCCGTGGCCATGCAGCTGCGCAGCCGGATCGTGCTCGCCTGCGCCGACGGCCTCGCCAACGCCGACATCGCCCGGCGGCTTCAGGTCAGCCCGGCGACGGTGGCGAAGTGGCGGGAGCGGTATCTCAGCCGCGGCGTCGCGGGGTTGAGCGACGCGCCGCGCTCCGGCCGCCCGCGCAGCAGCACCCGGCAGGAGGCGGAGGACCACATCGCCGGGGTCGTCGAGCAGTCCCGGAGCGGCGGCGCGACCGTGCCGTCCACCCGGGCGCTGTCCCAGACCCTCGGCCTGTCGCAGTCCACCGTCGCCCGCATCTGGCAGGAGCAGGAGCGCCGGCTGCGGCAGGCGGAGCCGCAGGCCGCCGGGCCCGTACCCGCACCCGTAGCACCGGTGTCGGGCGAGGTCCCGCTCGCCGAGCAGCTGCCGCGCCAGCTGCTTTCCGATCACGTCTACGCGCTGCTGCGCGACTGGATCGTCGGCGGCGAACTCCTCCCCGGCGACCGTCTCGTGGAGTCCGACGTCGCCCGCCGGGTCGGCACCAGCCAGGCCCCCGCCCGGGAGGCGATCAAGCGGCTGGCGCACGAGGGCCTGGTGCTCACGCAGCCGCACCGCGGCACGTATGTGGCCCGGATATCGGAGCAGCAGGCGCAGGAAGTACGGGACATCCGGGTGATGTTCGAGGAGTACGCGGCCCGCAAGGTGGCGCAGTCCCTCGCCCCCGAGCACGCGCGGCTGATCGCCGACGACGTGGCCGAGCTGCGCGCCGCCGCCGACCGCGGCGACATCGGCGCCTTCCGGGACGCCGACATGTGCTTTCACCGGCACGTGTGCGAGGCGGCGGGCAATGCGGCGCTGGCCCGGCTGTGGCGGATGATCGAGTCCAGCATGTGGGGGCTGCATGTGCTGGGCAATCCGCGCTACGGCGGCGACTGGCGGGCGATGGCCGACTATCACGCCGAGCTGCTGGCGGCGCTGGAGTCCGGTGACGCGGACGTCGCGGGGCGGATGTTCGCCGCGCATGCGGCGGGCGAGGCGTCGCGGTATCACCGCGAGCACCCGGGGCGCCCGTAGCAGCGGGTCCGGGTCAGTCCGAAGCCCCGCTGCAGTCCGCGGCCCCGCGTCAGTCCGCGGCACCGCCTCAGTCCACCGCCTCGTCGATACGCAGCGACGCGACCATCCGCCGCCCCGCCCGCGCCGGCCGCACATGCGGCCCCTGCCCCGCGCCGCTGTCCGCGGCGCCGGCGACCTTCCGTACGGCCTCCTCGTCGACGGCGATGCCGAGGCCGGGTTCGTACCCGAGCACCACCTGCCCGTCCTCGAAGGACTGGTCGACGGCGAGGCCGTCGGGGAAGCCGAGGTCCTGGACCTCGATCGCCAGGTGGTTCGGTGCGGCCGCCGCGGCATGCGCCACCGGGTTGGCGCAGTAGCCGACGGGGCTGACCGGCAGGTCGAAGGCGTGCGCCAGGTTCGCCACCCGCAGGAAGTGGGTGATGCCCCAGACGCTGCCGGCCTGCACGATGTCGACGGCGTCGGCCCGGAGCAGCGGCCGGAACTGCTCGAGCCCGGTGAGGTTCTCCCCCGTCGCGACCGCTGCCCTGACCGACTGCGAGACCCGCGCGAGGCCCTCGACGTCCCAGCGCCGCACCGGCTCCTCGATCCAGACCAGGTCGAGGGCGTCCTCGATCCGTGCCACATGGCGCACCGCCTCCTTGCGTGACCACGTCTCGTTGGCGTCGAGCATCAGCGCCGGCGGGCGGCCGGCCGACGCCGCGTACACGTCGCTGACCAGCCGCAGCCGCCGGATGTCCGCGACCGGGTCGAGGCCGCCCTTGACCTTGACCGCGGTGAAGCCGCGCTCGGCGAACTGCTGCTGCAGCCCGGCCAGTTCGGCGTCGCCGAGTGGGCCGTCGAGGCCGGAGGCATACCCGGGCACCACCCGGTCCGCGGCGCCCAGCAGCCGCCAGAGCGGCTCGCCCGCGGCCTTCGCCTTCAGGTCCCACAGCGCCATGTCGAGCGCGCCGATGGTCCCGAAGACGGCACCCGCGTGGCCCGCCTTGAAGACCTGCGCGAGCATGCCGTCGTAGAGCGCGCCGACGGACCGCGGATCCTGCCCGTCGAGGACCGGGAAGAGGTCCGCCACATGTTCGTACGAGCCGAGGCCGACGCCGGTGTGGCCGGTGTCGGTGGTCAGCAGCACCAGCGGCACCCGCGTCACGCCGGAGGCGACGGAGCCGTTGGCGTCCCCGATCGGCCGGCCCCACCGGTGCACGGTGGTCAGGGTTCGGTATCCCGTAACGCGCACGCCTACCCCTTCGTGGCGCCGGCAGTGACGCCATCGGTGATCTGCCGCTGGAAGAAGAGATAAAGGAGCAGCACGGGCAGCGCGGCGATCAGCACGCCGCCGGCGAACAGCGGGATGTTGTCGGAGTACTGGCCGCGGAGCGCGGTGACGCCGACCATCAGGGTCCGGTTGTCCTCGGACTGCATGACCAGCAGCGCGATCAGCACGTCGTTCCAGCAGAAGAGCGCGTTGAGGATGCCCGCGGAGAGCAGCGCCGGGCGGCCGAGCGGCACCATGATCCGCCGGTAGACGCCGAGCGTGCCGCAGCCCTCGACCCGCGCCGCCTCGACGATCTCCTTGGGGATACGGGCGTAATAGCTGGTCATGAGGAAGATCGTGAACGGGAGAAACTGGCCGGTGTACGCCAGGATCAGCCCCGCGTGGGTGTCGAGCAGGCCGAGCTGGCCGAGCACCCGGGAGAGCGGCACCATGATCACCTGGAACGGGATCATGAGGGTGCCGAGGCAGACCAGGAAGAGGGTCTTGCGGCCGCGGAAGGTCAGGCGGCTGAGCGCGAAGCCCGCCATGGAGCCGAGGAGGAGCAGCAGGGCGACGCTCCCGGCTGTCACCACCGTCGTGTTGAAGACGTACCGGCCGAGACCCGAGCCGCTCCAGGCGTCGCTGATCGCGTCGCCGGATAGCCGGTCGGCGAGGGAGAGCCGGTCGAGGGTGTATTCGCGCTGGGTCTTCATCGCCACGTTGCCGGTGAACAGCACCGGATAGACCGTGGCGACGGCGAGCCCGAACATCGGCACCGCGACCGCCCAGCGGCTCACGTCCGTACGCCGCATATCAGGCGGCCCTACCTTCCAGATCACGGGTGAACCCCAGCCATTCGTAGGGTTGTGGCACCCAGGGGGGCGGGGTGTGGCTCTCAGGCTGGCTGCCGTTCGAGGCTGAAGAGGCTTGGCCGCCCCGCTCCCCACGACGACTCGGCCGCCGATTAGGAAGTGCGACAAGGTCGCTGTGTAGGGCAATGCCGGCGAGGTCGTCCGTGGTACGCCAGACAGGAACGACTTCGGGAGCACGATGAGCCGGATATGGGCCGGGATCGACTGCGGCAAGACCCACCACCACTGCGTCGCCATGGACACCGACGGCAAGACCTTGCTGTCGCGCAGGGTGGCCAACGACGAGCAGGAACTCCTCCAGCTCATGGGCGATGTCCTCGACCTCGCCGACGGCCGCGAGGTGACGTGGGCGATGGACATGACCGGCGGTGAACCGGGTCTGCTGATCGCAGTCCTGGTCAACCACATGCAGGAGCTGCTCTACATCCCAGGCCGCATGGTCAACCGAGCGGCCGACACCTACCGGGGCGAGGGCAAGACCGACGCCCGCGACGCCAGGATCATCGCCGACCAGGCACGCATGCGCCGTGACCTCCAAACGATCCGGCCCGACGACGAGACCACGATCGAGCTGCGGCTGCACACCAGCCACCGCACCGACCTGGTCGCCGACCGCACCCGAACCATCAACCGTCTGCGGGGCACCCTGCTGAGCATGTTCCCCGCACTCGAACGTGCCCTGGAACTCACCAACGCCGGGCCGCTGGTCCTTCTCACCGGCTACCAGACACCCGCCTCCCTGCGCCGCATCGGCGTCAGCCGGCTGACCACCTGGCTGCGCAACCGCAAGGTCCGCGGCGCCGAAAGCCTCGCCAAAGCGGCCGTGGAGGCCGCCGCACGCCAACACACCGCCGTGGCCGGAGAGAAGGTCATCGCGAAGATGGTGCACACCTTGGCGAGGGAGGTGATGGCCCTCAACGAGAAGATCGCCGAGATCGACAAGCTCATCGAGGGCCGGTTTCGCGAGCACGAACTCGCCGAGGTCATCTTGAGCATGCCGGGCATGGGGCCCAAGCTCGGTGCCGAGTTCCTGGTCGCCATCGGCGGCAGCCTGGACGGCTTCCCCACCGCGGACCGCCTCGCGGCCTTCGGTGGCGTCGCTCCCGCCCCGCATGACTCCGGCAAGACCAGCGGCAACCTGCGGCGCCCTCAGCGCTACCACCGGCGCCTGCAGCGCGTCTTCTATACCTCCGCGCTGGTCAGCTCCTGGAGCGATCCCAACTCCAAACGGTTCTACGACCGCAAGCGAGCCGAGGGCAAGAGCCACGTCCAGGCCGTCCTCGCGCTCGCCCGCCGGCGCGTCAACGTGCTGTGGGCCCTCATCCGAGACCGAAGGTGCTACCAAGTCACGCCGCCAGTCACGCTCGCCGCTTGACAACAGCATTAGGAAGCCTCCTTTGTCGCGCGCTTGATGAGGCGGATCTGCAGCAGGCCGACCACGAGCATCACCGCGAACAGCACCATCGAGGCGGCGGAGGCGAGCGCGGGCCGGTTCATCTGCCCCTGCTCGACCCAGATGTAGAGCTCGGGGAGGTACGTGGCCGAGCCAGGGCCGCCCGCGGTCATGATGTACAGCAGGCCGAACATCCCGGTCAGCATCCCGATCATGGTGGTCACGAAGACGAACTGGATGGTCTGGCTGAGCTCCGGGATGATCACATGCCGCAGCGTCTGCAGCAGGCCGGCCCCGTCGACCCGCGCGGCGTCGAGGAGCGACTGGTCGAGCGTCGAGAACCCGGCCATGAAGATCACCAGCGCCATGCCGAAGGTCGCCCAGGTGTGCACGGCGACCACGGTGAACATGGCGGTCTTCGAGTCCCCGAGCCAGTCGACGGAGCCCATGCCGGCGGACTCCAGGAGGCGGTTCAGCGGCCCGTCGTAGGCGAGCAGGATGTTGAAGATCGCGCCGACGATGACCGGCGAGAGCACGACCGGGAAGAAGTAGACGCTGCGGTAGAAGCGGTAGCCCGGGACCTTGAGGAAGAGGAAGGTCGCCAGCAGCCCCGGCACCGCGACCACCACCGGCAGCGCGGCGAAGAGAAGACCGACGTTCTTTACGGCGCTGCGGAAGACCGGGTCGTCGGCGAGCTCCCGGTAGTTGTCGAGGCCGATGAAGACGCCGTTCAGGTCGCCGTCCCCGGTCAGCGAGTACTGCGCGCCGAGCAGCAGCGGCACCACTCGCATGAGGATGATGACGAGGAGGGCGGGCCCGAGCAGCACAACCGGACCGATCGCCTCGGCCCGCCACCGGCGTCGCGACATGGGGACTCCTACTTGCTCGTCTGCCGGTCCGACTTGCCGAGCTGCGCCAGCGCCGCGTCGATCGAGACATCGCCGCCCAGCAGCTCCTGCGACAGCCGGTGCAGCAGGTCGAGGGTCTTGGCGGACAGGGCCGTGTGCAGCAGCGGCTTGCTCGTCTTCAGCGAGGCGACGAGCTCGCCCGCGACGGAGGAGCCCTTGCCGGGCGGCTCGACCGTCGTATCGGCCGCGATCGCGCCGGTGCCGTCCGCGAAGGACTCCAGCGCGCCGCTGCTCGCCAGGCTCTGCACCAGGTCGTACGCGATGTCGGCGTCAGGCGTCCGCTTCAGCACCCCGTATCCGATGCCGCCCTCGGCGGGCAGGAAGGACTCCGCGACCTTCGGCGACAGCAGCGGCGGGTCGTAGACGCCCAGGTTCTTGCCGAGGTATTTGCCGAAGGACTTCCAGTGGGCGGTGTCGGACAGCAGCCCGATGACATTGCCGCCCTCGCCGCCGGAGAACTTCGAGTACTGGTCCATGAAGGTGGCGGTCGAATTGACGCCGTCGTTGTACCAGCCCTCCCTCTTCCCGCGCACCCACAGCTCGAAGATCTGCCGCACCTCCGGCGACGACCAGTCGCGCTCCCCCGCCAGCCAGGCGTCGTACTGCTTCGGCGGGAAGACGCCGGGCGCGAAACCGGACAGGAAGAACTCGATGCCGAGCCCCTCCTTATTGCCGAGGCTGAAGCAGCTGCTGCCGCTCTTCTTGATGGCCTGGCACACCTTGACCAGCTGGTCGAGGGTCTTCGGCGGGGCGTCGGGGTCGAGCCCGGCCTTCTTGTAGACGGCCTTGTTGTAGTAGAAGGGGAAGCCCTGCAGGGTGACCGGGACCGCGTAGGTGCCGCCCTTGTCCTCGAAGGCCTCCCAGCCGGTGAGCCGGTCGCGCAGCTTCCGGACGTGGCCGTCGAGGACCACGAGCGAGCCGGCCCGCTCGCGCAGCTGCGCGCCGCCGTTGAAGAGCGCGACGTCCGGGCCCTTGCCCGACTCGATGGCGGTGCCGAGCAGCGTGTAGTAGTGGTCGTACGGCTGGGCCACGAACTCGACCTCGATGTCCGGGTGCTTCTTCTTGAAGTCGGCCTCGGCCTTTTCGAAGTACTCCTTGGCGTTGGCGTCGCCGGACTTCCAGTCCCAGACGACCAGTTGCCTGGGTGCGGCCTTGCCGCCCGACCCGTCGTCCGGCGCCGCGGCTCCGCAGGCACTGGCCGTTGCTACGAGCAGAGATGCGGCCGCGGCGGCTATGTACGGCGTTGAGCGGCGAGTTGATGCGTGCCGTCGATCCTGCGGCATGAGGGGTCTCTCCTGACGCTTCACCGGTGGGAAGTTTGACAGGCGCATGTCTGATCACACAGTCAGCAGTTGTCTGTTGTCAAGAGATTGGAGCGCGTGGCTAGACTGGCCGGGCAGCAGTCCGCTACGAGGAGGAGGACCCGCAGTGAGCGTCTCCCCGGAGGCCGGCGTGGAGTTCAAGCTGGAGGTCCCGACCGCCTCCCGTCGCCGCACCCGACTTGCCCAACTGGTCGTCGACTCCCTGGTGGACGGCATAGTCTCCGGCAAGGTCCCGCCGCGCGCCGGGCTGCCGTCCGAGGCGGTGCTCTCGCAGACCTTCGAGGTCAGCCGCATCACCGTGCGCGAGGCCGTGAAGCTGCTGGAGGCGAAGGGCCTGGTGTCCGTACGGCACGGGGTGGGCGCCGTGGTCAACGCGGACACGGAGTGGAACCTCCTCGACTCCGACGTGCTGGCGGCCGCGATGCGGCACGACGAGAACCTCGCGATCCTCGACGAGCTGGTCAGCGTCCGCATCTCGCTGGAGTCGGACCTGGCGGCGCTGGCCGCCGTGCACGCCACGGAGGACGATCTGGCGGAGATCAAGGGCCTGTTCCATCAGCTGGAGTCCGAGGTCCGCACGCCCCAGGCCTTCATCGGCACGGATGTGAAATTCCACGACCGGATCATGGCGGCGAGCGGCAATCGGCTGGCCCGCTCGATCGTCAGCACCGTGCACAGCAAGGCCCGCACGAGCGAGCGCTATCAGGGCCACCCCAGCGTCGAGGACGTCACCGTCACCAATGGCGAGCACGCTCGCGTACTGGAGAGCCTGCTGGCCCGCGACCCCGAGGGGGCATCGGCCGCGATGGCCGGACACATCCGCTCGGCCTGGTCACGCCGCCGGCCGGCGTAGCGCCGCTCTTACGCCAACTCCCCGCACTCGTTGACGCGTTCAGAACACGGGACTACGGTCACACATCTGACCTGACAGTCAACAGACATGTGAGGAGCTGCTATGCCCCGGCGCTGGAGCAGACCACCCTGGCGACGCCACCTCGCAAGCGGACTCACCCTCCTGCTGGCCACGACCGCACTCGGCGCCACCGCCTCGGCAGCTCCCGCCGGCGCGTCCCCCCGACCCTTCACGATCGTCATCGCCCCGCACGGCCCCGAAGCGGCGCCGGACGGCGATGTCACCGTCACCTCGATCCCGGCGGCGAAGGCCCTCGCCCGGAAGCACGCCCGCGACCGTGAGACGCGGGTGGTGCTGGACGGCGGCACGTACGAACTGGACAAGCCGCTCCGCTTCGGCGCCGCGGACGGCGGCTCGGGCGGGCACACGGTCACCTGGACCGCCGCGCCCGGCGAGCGCCCGGTCCTGTCGGGCGGGCAGCGGCTGACCGGCTGGAAGCTGCACGACCGGAAGAAGAACGTCTGGGCCGCCGACGTCCCGAAGGGCACCGAGTCCCGGCAGCTGTACGTGGACGGGCAGCTCGCCGAGAAGACCCAGCGGCAGCTCGCCGCCGACAAGGACGACCGGGAGCATCTGACCTGGACCGAGCGCGGGCTGACGCTCAGCGACGACCGGTTCGGCGACCTGAGCAAGCTGCGTAACCCCTCCGACCTGGAGGTGGTGAGCATGGGGTCCTTCACCGACCGGATCTCCCCGGTCGAGAGCATCGCGGGCCGCGAGATCCGCATGGCGCAGCCGGCCTGGGAGAACAACAACTTCGGCTACGACACCCTCAAGTCGCCGTACAACCGGGGCGCGCTCTACCTGGTCAACGCCTACGAATTCCTCGACGGCCCCGACCAGTGGTATCTCGACTCCCCCGGCGGCAAGGTCTACTACCAGGCCGAGTCAGGCACGACGATGGCCGACCACGACGTGCGGCTGCCGAAGCTGGAGACGCTGGTCGAGATCGGCGGGAGTTACGAGCGGCCGGTGCGCGGGCTGGCCTTCCGCGGGCTGCAGTTCTCGCACACCACCTGGATGCGGCCGAGCTCGAAGTGGGGGTACGCCGACCAGCAGAGCGGCGCGCACATCGTCGGCGAGTACGAGCCGCCGGCCGACTACCTCACCAGCTGCCAGGACGGCTGCCCGGAGTTCGAGGAGACCCGTAACGAGTGGTGGCAGGTGCCCGCGGCGGTGCAGGTCTCGGCGGCGAGCGGCGTCAGCTTCCGCGGGAATGACTTCGATCAGCTCGGTTCCGTAGCCCTGGGTATTGGGATGGACCCCAATGCGCATGCGACCGGCGTCGGTTACGGCACCTCGGACATCGGGATCCACGGCAACACGATCTCCGACACGGCGGGCTCCGGCATCGTCGTCGGCGGCGTCCAGCCCGACGCCCACCACCCCAAGGAACGGCGGAAGGTGAACCGCGATGTCACGATCAAGGACAACACCATCACCCGGGTCGGGCAGAGCTACCGCGACAGCGCCGGGGTCCTGTCCACGTACGTGACCCGGGCGACCATCTCGCACAACACGCTCACGGACCTCCCGTACGACGGCATCGACATCGGCTGGGGCTGGGGCATCAATGACCCGGGCGGCAATCAGTACTACAAGGACGCCGGGCTCTACGCATACCAGCCGGTCTACGACACGCCAACGACCTCCCGCGACAACCGCGTCAGCCAGAACCTGATCTACGACACGAAGAACAGCATGCACGACGGCGGCAGCATCTACACGCTGTCGGCCAGCCCCGGCACGGTCATCGACCGCAACTACATCTACGACAGCCGGGAGACCTTCGGGATGCTGATCGACCAGGGGTCGCGGTATATCGACGTGCGGGAGAACGTGATCCTCGACAGCAGCCGCTACATCTACGTCAACGCCGACGAGGAGGGCGCGGAGATCTTCAACACCCTCGACTGCACCTTCACCAGCAACTGGCGGACGGGCGGCGAGGAGCGCTCGCCGAGCGGCCCTGAGTACAACTTCACGTGGACCGACAACGTCGACCTGAACGGCGTCGACCGCGACGACTGGCCCGAGGAGGCGAAGCAGGTGATGACGGAAGCGGGCGCTCGCGGCTAGCATGCATGGTGGCATACCTCTGGCATGCCACCGCGACTCCAGCTCGAAGGAGCTTGCATGAGCCGTCCCACCCGTAGAACCGCCTTGCGTCTGAGCGCACTTGCGGCCGCCGCCGTCCCGCTCTCCAGCACCACGGCGGCGGCCGCCTCGCCACCCGGCCCCCACTTCCCCATCCTCGGCTACGGCGCCATCGGCGACGGCGGCACCGACTGCACCGGCGCCTTCCGCGCCGCGATCGAGGCCTGCCACGCCGCGGGCGGCGGGCGCGTCCTGGTGCCCGCCGGGCGCTGGGCGACCGGGGCGATACGCCTGCTCAGCGGCGTAGAGCTGCATGTCGCCGAGGGCGCCACGGTGCTGTTCAGCACCGACCCGGCCGACTATCTCCCGGTCGTACGCACCCGCTGGCAGGGCATCGAGGTGCACAACTACTCCCCGCTGATCTACGCCTACGAGGCCCACGACATCGCCGTCACCGGCGGCGGCGTGCTGGACGCCCAGGGCAGCAATGAGCACTGGTGGCCGTGGAAGGGCTCCGGCCAGTTCGGCTGGAAGCCTGGTATGCCACACGAGCGCGACGACTGGGCGATGGTGGAGCGCTGGGGCACGGACGGCGTCCCGCTGGCCGAGCGGGTCCTCGGCGCCGGCCACTACCTCCGCCCGAGCTTCATCCAGCCGCACTCCTGCCGCAATGTCCTGATCGAGGGCGTGACCCTGCGCAACTCCCCCTTCTGGAACATCCACCCGGTGCTCAGCCGCGACATCGTGGTCCGCGACGTCACCATCGCCAGTCACGGGCCGAACAGCGATGGCTGCAACCCCGACTCGTGCGCGAACGTCGTCATCCGCCGCGTCACCTTCGCCACGGACGACGACTGCATCGCCATCAAGTCGGGGCGCGATCAGGACGGCTGGCGGGTGGGCGTGCCCTCGCGGAACATCCTGATCGAGGACTGCACGTATCTCAGCGGCGGCGCGGCGGTGGCGATCGGCAGCGAGATGAGCGGCGGGGTCCACGATGTGCTGGCCCGGCGGCTGCGCGTACCCCTCGATCCGGCGCTGGACGAGGCGTCCGTCGGCTGGATCCTGAACGTCAAGTCGACGCCGACGCGCGGTGGTTACGTACGCGACATCCGGGTCACCGACGTCGACGCGCCCGGCTGGACGTACGTCCCCTTCGAGGTCACCTTCCAGTACGCCGGCGGCACCGGCGGCGAGCGCTTCGCCGACGTCTCCCGGCTGTCGGCGGCGCGCTGGTCCATGCGCGGGCCGTGCGAGTACCCCGTACGGATCCGCGCCCGCCCGCAGGCGCCCGTGCGCGATGTGCGGCTGTCGGAGCTCGACTTCGACGCCGCCACGCAGAACATCCTGCTTGAATCGGTAACGGATCTTTCCCTGCACGACGTGGTCGTCAACGGCCAGCACCAGGAGGCCTGAAGCATGGCAGCAAGCACGGAACCCGCCCGCGCGGTCGTGGTGGGCACCGGCTCCCGCGCCCAGATGTTCACCAACGCGCTCGCCCGCCGCCCACAGCTGAGCGTGGCAGCGCTGTGCGACCCGAATCCGGCCCGGATCGCGCACCACCAGAAGCTGCTCAAAGAGGCGGGCCGGCCGGAGGCGGCGGCCTGGGCCCCAGAGGAATTCGAAAAGCGGCTGCGCGCCGAGGACATAAGCACGGTGGTGGTCACCACCGTGGACTCGCTGCACGACGCGTACATCGTCCCGGCGCTGCAGGCGGGCTGCCGGGTGGTGACGGAGAAGCCGATGACGACGGACGCGCCCCGCTGCCGCCGCATCATGCAGACGGCCGCCGATACGGGCGGCGACCTCGCCGTCGCCTTCAACTACCGCTACAACCCCGTCCACGCCGAGGTCCGCCGCCTGCTCGCGGACGGCGCCATCGGCGACGTGCTGTCGGTCCACTTCGAGTGGCTGCTCGACACCCGCCACGGCGCGGACTACTTCCGCCGCTGGCACCGCGAGAAGGACAAGAGCGGCGGGCTGATGGTGCACAAGGCGAGCCACCACTTCGACCTGGTCAACTGGTGGCTCGGCGCCCGGCCGCAGCAGGTGTACGGGCAGGGCAGGCTGGCGTTCTACGGCCGCGACGCGGGCGAGCGCACCGGCTACCGCAGGGAGTACGAGCGCGCCCACGGCGCCGCCGCGGCTGCCGATGACCCTTTCGCGCTGCCGCTCGCCGACAACGACGCCCTCCGCTCCCTCTACCTCGACGCCGAAACCCACGACGGCTACCTCCGCGACCGCAACGTCTTCGGCGACGACATCACCATCGAGGACGACATGTCGGTGCTGGTCCGCTATGACACCGGGGCCTCGATGACGTACCACCTCACCGCCTACTCCCCCTGGGAGGGCTACCGGGTCGCCTTCAACGGCACCGGCGGCCGGCTGGAGCTGGAGGTCGAGGAGAGCCGCTGGCAGCCGCGGCGGCTGCGGACCTCGTCGGGCAAGGGCGCCATCCACGGCGACAAGGCGATGGCCAATGCGGGCGGCCCGCGGATCCTGCTGCGGCGCCTGTGGGAGGAGCCGGAGGAGGTGGCGCTGCCGGATTACGACCACGCCGGGCATGGCGGGGGTGATGAGCGGATGCTGTCGGCGCTGTTCGGCCCGGCGGACGGGGGCGCGGGCGAGTCCGGGTCCGGGTCCGCCGACGACGCCCGCGCCACCGCCGTCGACGGCGCCCTCGCCCTGGTCACCGGGCTCGCCGCGAACGAGTCCTTCGAGACGGGCGCCGCCGTCGCCACCGAGGCGCTCGTCCCGCTGCCCGCCAAGTGAGCTGTGCCTACGGCTGGTGGGCGCAGGCCACCTCCAGGTCCCAGAGGATGACGGACAGCGCGTACGGGCTGATGGTGTGGTCGCCATGCGTGGCGTCCTCCAGCAGCTCCCAGTGCCCGTCCCCGATGACCTGGACGCGGTGGCGTACCACCGGCTCGTAGGCGCGGTGGCCCACGGCGTTGAAGCAGCACTCGTCGAAGCGGTTGAGGATCTGCATCTGGCGCCGGTGCCGGCCGGTCGCGGCCAGCGCGTACAGATCCATGAAGTCGGTCAGCCCGTAAAAGACCGGGTGGCGGTCCTTGCGCTGCTCCCAGTCGCCGGTGGTGGGGCTCGGCTTGGGTGGTGCGGAGCGCAGGAAGAAGGGGAGCGAGCCGGCGGTCGGGTAGCTGCGGGTGACGCGCGGGTCGAGGGCCGGGTAGACGGTCGTGGCCCAGCCGCCGCCGGACAGGCCGATCATCTGGACGGAGGGCGGCTGGTGGGCGCGCTGGACGTGGTTGAGGGCGACCGCGAGCGGCTCCAGGAAGAAGCGGAGGGTCGAGAAGTCCGCCGTCTCCCAGGGCCCGAGGTCGTTGTGGGATTCGACCGTGACCGTACGGGAGGGGTCGGCCGGGTCGGTCAGCTCCTTGGGGTTCCAGTGGTAGAGCGGCATCGCGAAGAGCAGCACGAGATAGCCGGCGTCGAGCAGCGCCTGGGCGGTGCGCTGCATGGTGCTCGGCTCCTCGCCGTGACCGTTGTGGTAGAGCGCGAGGCGGCCGTGGCCGGTGCCGCGCGGCAGCAGGAGGAAGGCGATCGAGCGGAGCCCGTACGGCAGCTGGACCGTCAGCCGGTCGATGCGCCGGACGCCGGTGAAGGCGGGGAGCTCGGGGGCTTCGACGCCCTTGGCCACGTCCGGCATGCCACCGGGCAGCTTGCCGTCTGCGGACTTCCACACCTCCCGTACGAGGGCGGCGCGCAGGTCGCTGACGTCGTCGGTCGTGTGGACCTTCATCAGCTCCTCGACGTCTACGCCGACGACCTCCTCGGGCAGCGCCTTGTACGTGAGCGGGTGCGCGGCGGCGACCTCGGCGTTCACCGGGCCTACCGGGCGGGCGCGGGGCGGTTTCCCTGCGGCGGGGGCGGCTGAGGCCGGCGCGGACAGGCCGCCGACGGTGGCGGCGGCACCGAGGGCGCCGAGGACGGTTCTGCGGGAGAGCGCGGACATGCGCTGAGTCACCTTCCAGGAAGCGTTGTCGGAAATGCCTGGTCACGAGCGCGGGTCCCAGCCGTCGAGCAGCGTCGCCGGATCGCGCCACTTCGCCGCCTCCGCGGCGTCGAGTTGGCGCGAGCAGGGCAGCCGGCCGGAGACGTCGAGCGGGCGGCCGTCGAGGTCGGTGCTGCCGTGCTCCCAGAAGCGCAGCTTCTCGCCCGCCGCGCAGTCGAAGCCGGTCAGACCCCACCCGACGGCGTCGATGTGGGCGTCCATCTGCGTATCGAGGAAGGCCACCTGGCTGCCGGGGAAGCGGTCGTCGATGCGGCCTAGCAGCACGCTGCCGTCGGGGACGCCATCGGCGCGGGTGAGCTTGGTGCGGAGGAAGACATTGCCGGGGCCGTCCTCGGCATTACGGACCTGGCTGACGTATCCGGTGCCGAGGGACTTGAGCTCGGTGTCCTGGACGAAGACGCCGCCGGTCCCCCAGACGAAGTCCACGTCGCCCTCGATATAGCTGTCGGTGACGAAGGCCCGCCCCTGCAGCCGCAGGCTGTCCTGGTGGCTGAGCACCCGGACCCGGTCCAGCACGATCTTGTCGCCGTTGCCGCGGAAGGCCTCCGCCTGGGAGCCGCCCTTGGGTGTGGTGTTGTGGATGGTGGCGTCCGCGAGCCGGAAGTCGTCGGCGTCGACGCCGAAGGCCGCGCGCCAGCAGTTGAAGCGGTCGGGCTGCGGGAGCACGCGGCGCGGGCAGTAGCTCTGCCGGGCCGGGACGTCGGACATGGCGGCGTCGCCGTTGAGCACGCTGTTGTTGGGATAGCCGATGACGGTACGGCCCGCGCCGCTGCCGCGGACGCTCAGGTGCGGCTTGGTTTGCGGGACGTAGACGATCTCGCGGTACGTGCCCGGCGCCACGTCGATGCGGACGTCCTTGGTGTTGTGCTCCGGCACGAAGTCGACGGCGCCCTGCACGGTGCAGAAGTCCCCGTCGCCGCCCTGGTCGACGGTGAGGCGGCCGGATCCGGGCGCGGGGTGGTCGCGGGTGGTGAAGCGCCAGGCCTGCGGGTCGTCGATGGCCGGCTGCCCGCGGAAGAAGCCCTCGTCGAGGGTGACGTAGTACTCCTGGCCCGGGTCGAGCGGATAGTGCAGGTAGATGGCGGCGTTGCGGCCGTCGCCGCCGAGCACGACCGGCTCGTAGAACCAGCGGTGCACCTCGCCATAGTCGGTCAGCGCCCCGCCGATGCTCTTCTGGTACGTGCCGGGGTCCCCCAGGTCCACGACGTCGACCAGCGTGCCGTCGGCGTGGTGCACCTGCAGCTGGCCGCTGCTGCCCAGGCGCACGGGCTTGTCGAACGTCATCCGCAGTGGGGTGTCGGTGCAGGCCGCCGCGGCGGGCCCGCGCGGCTGCAGCCCGGGCGGCGCGGACCGCGCGTCCGCCGCGGGGGCGGAGACGAGCAGCGCCGCGAGGGCGGCGAGGACCACGACGACGGCCGGTAACGAGCTGAACTGGCGCATGGGACGGGCTCCTTCGCTGGGCGCCGCGCTGCTAGCATGCTGCTGGCATCCCTCTGGTATGCCATGTTCAGGAATGGAAGCACAGTGACGCGTCCATGACCACCCTCCGGGACGGGAAGACCGCGATGACGCCTCGCACGGTGCACATAGCAGGCGACTCCACCGCCGCCGCGAAGCCCGCGTCCGCGGCGCCGATGTCGGGGTGGGGGGTGGCACTCCCCCGCGTTATCGGCGGCGGCATGGAGGTGGCCAATCACGCGCGTGACGGGCGCAGTTCGCTGAGCTTCATCGCGGAGGGACGGCTGGCGGCGCTCGTCGCCGCGCTACGGCCCGGCGACCTGGTGCTGATCCAGTTCGGGCACAACGACCAGAAGACCGAGGACCCCACCCGCTACACCGACCCGGACACCACCTACCGCAGCAATTTGCTGCGCATGGTCACCGCCGCCCGTAAAGCCGACGCCGTGCCGGTGCTGCTCACATCGGTGGAGCGCCGCCGCTTCGGCCCGCACGGCACCGCCCTGTCCACGCACGGCCGATACGCGGACGCGGTACGCGCCATGGCCGCCGAAGAGCGGGCCGCGCTGATCGACGTACAGGCCGAAAGCCGGGCGCTGTGGCAGCGCATGGGGCCCGAGGGCAGCAGGGCGGCCTTCATGCCGGACGACATCCACGTCACGCCGCTCGGCGCCACCGAAGTCGCCCGCATGGTCACAAATGGAATGGCGGCCGCCGGGCTGATCTGAGCGGCCTCTTCAAGATCCGGACGGCGCTCTTGCCTTGCCGACTGTATGCGAAATACGGTCCGCGGTATCCATTCATCATGAACACAACTCCGGTGGAGGTGGGCCTGGATGCGTCGTGCTCGCGCTGCCCTCGCCCTGACAGCGGCGGCGCTGCTGTCCACGGTGGCCGCCTGCGGCTCGCTGCAGGATGCGGCGACAGACATAGGCGGCGTCCGGATGTCCGACGACCGGCCGGTGCGCGACGGTGGCACGCTCACCGTCGCCCTTGCCTCCGATCCCGACAAGCTCGACCCCACGGTCGCGCAGACCCTGGTGGGCCGCACGATCTTCGCGGCGATGTGCGAGAAGCTCTACGACGTCGACCGCAAAGGCGAGCTCACGCCCCAACTCGCCACCGCGCTCCCTGAGATATCCGACGGCGGCCGGACCGTCTCCTTCCCCGTCCGCCGGGACGCCGAGTTCAGCGACGGCACCCGCCTCAATGCCAAGGCCGTCGTCACCTCCCTGCTGCGCCACCGCGACCTCGCCGGCTCCGCCCGCGCCACCGAGCTCGCACCGCTGAAGAGCGCGCGGGCCACCGGCCCGTACGAGGTGGAGCTGAAGCTGAAGCAGCCCTACGAGCCGCTGACGGCCGTGCTCGCCGACCGGGCCGGCATGGTGATGTCGCCGGCCGCGCTGAAGAAGTACGGCAAGAACTTCGGCGGCAACCCCTCCTGCGTCGGGCCCTTCCGCTACAAGGAGCGCGTCGGCGGCAACCGCATCGTCCTCACCAAGGACTCCCACTACTACGACGCCCGCCAGGTCCACCTCGACGAGGTCGTCTACAAGCCCATCCCCGACGGCAATGTCCGGCTCGCCAACCTGCGCTCCGGCGACCTCCAGATCGGCGACCAGATGACCCCGGTCGAGGTGCGCAACTCGGCCGAGGACGACGACCTGCAGCTGTTCAACTCACCCTCGCTCGGCTACCAGGGCCTCGGCCTGAACATCGGCAACGTCCGCGGCCTCGGCGCGAAACCCGGCCGGATCGACACCGCCATCGCCCGGGACGTCCGCGTACGGGAGGCATTCGAGCTCTCCCTCGACCGGGCCGTGCTCAACGAGGTCGTCTTCCAGGGCATGTACGAGCCGGCCTGCGGCCCCGTCTCCCCCCAGTCCGCCGTCGCCCCGGGCCCCGACCCGGCCGACTGTCCCGGGCGGGACGTGCCGAAGGCCAAGCGGCTGCTGGCCGCCGCCGGGGTGAAGGCGCCGGTGCCGGTGGAGCTCAAGGTCTCCACGACGCCCGAGTCGGGCCGCGTCGGCCAGGTCATCCAGGCCATGGCGAAGGAGGCCGGCTTTGCGGTATCCCTGCGGCCCACCGAGTACGCCACGATGCTGGAGGAGACCGACGCGGGCAACTACCAGGCGTATCTGAGCGGCTGGTCGGGACGGCTCGACCCGGACGGCAACATCGCCAGCTTCCTCAAGTCCCGGGCCGCGATGAACACCTACGGCATCGCCGACCCCCGGATGGACGACCTCGTCGAGCGCGGCCGCACCGAACTCGACAAGGACAAGCGCGCCCGCATCTACGACGACCTGGTCAAACGCGCCCGCGACCAGCACGCCCTCATCTACCTCTACCGCCAGAAGAACTACGTCGTCGCCGGCAAGGACGTCGCGGGCATCGACGTCTACGGCGACGGCCTGGTCCGGGTGAAGAACGCGGGGTACGTCCGATGAAGATCTCGCAGCTGAATATCTCGCGGCTTAAGAGCTCCCAGCCCATGCTGCGCTACGTGCTGGCGCGCCTGGGCCAGTCCGCCGTCACGCTGGTCCTGGTCTCGATCGTCGTCTTCGCCGGCATCCGCGCGCTGCCCGGCGACCCCGCGCTGGCCCTCGCCGGCGAGGAGCGCACGCCCGAGATGCTGGCGCAGATCCGCGAGCAGTACGGCCTCAACGACAACATCGTCGTGCAGTATCTGACGTACATCCGCGACGCCGTCACCGGCGACTTCGGCACCTCCACCCGCACCGGACTGCCGGTCGCCGACGGCATCACCGAGGCGCTGCCCGTCACCCTCGAACTCGCCGCGCTGTCGCTGCTGTTCGCGATCACCGTCGGCATCGGTGCCGGCATCGTCGCCGCCGTGCGCCGCGGCAAGCCGGAGGAGTGGCTGGTCAATGGCCTGGCCCTGCTCGGCCTGTCGGTCCCGGCGTTCTGGCTCGGCATCGTGCTGGTGCTGGGCCTGGCCATCGCCGTCCCCGTGCTGCCCGCCTCCGGGTACGTGCCCTTCGGCGTGGACCCGGTGGACAACCTGCGCCGCATGGTGCTGCCCGCCGTCGTCCTCGGCTCGGCGCTGGCCGCGGTCGTGATGCGGCAAACCCGGGCGGCGATGCTCGACTCGCTGTCGGCCGACTTCGTGCGCACCGCCCGCGCCAAGGGCCTGTCGCGCTCCCAGGTCATCCGCGGCCACGCTTTGCGCAACTCCCTGGTCACCGTGGTCACCGTGCTCGGCCTGCAGCTCGGCCATCTGATCTCCGGCGCGGTCGTCACCGAGCAGATCTTCGTGCTCCCGGGCTTCGGCAAGCTGACGATCGACTCGGTGTTCAACCGCGACTACGCGACCCTGCAGGGCGTGGTGCTGTGCACCTCGGCCGCGTACATCCTGATCAATCTGCTGGTCGATGTGGCGTACTCGGTCATCGATCCGCGCATCCGGCTCGGAGGTGCCCGATGATCACCATCGCCGACGACCGGGTACGGGCGCTGCGCAAGAACCGCCTCGCCGTCACCGGCGGCGTGGTCGGCGCCGTCTTCGTGCTGGCCGCGCTCCTCGCCCCGCTGATCGCCCCGTACGACCCGGCGCAGACAGACTTCGACAACATCCTGGGCGCGCCCAGCGCGCAGCACTGGCTGGGCACCGACGACCTCGGGCGCGACCAGCTGTCCCGGATCGTGTACGGAGCCCGCGCCTCGATGCAGGTCGGGCTGCTCGCGGTGGCGCTCGCCTTCGTGATCGGGGTGCCGGTCGGGCTGCTCGCCGGGTACTACGGCAGGTTCGCCGACACCCTCGTCTCCCGGCTCACCGACACGCTGCTGGCCTTCCCTTTCCTGGTGCTGGCGGTCGGCCTGGCGGCGGTGCTCGGCCCGTCGCTCGCCAACGCCACCATCGCCATCGGCATCTCGCAGATCCCCGCCGTCATCAGGATCACCAGGGCGGAGACGCTGCGGCTGCGCGGCGCCGACTACGTGGCGGCCGCGGTCGCCAACGGCGGCGGGGACGGCACCGTCCTCTTCCGCCACATCCTGCCCAACGCCACCTCGGCGCTGACCGTCCAGGCGACCGTCGGCATCCCCACCGCCATCATCGGCGAGGCGCTGCTGAGCTTCCTCGGCCTCGGCGTGCAGCCGCCCGCCCCTTCGCTGGGCGTGATGCTCGCCGGCGCCCAGTCCTTCCTGGCCGACGCGCCCTGGCTGGCGGTCTGGCCGGGCCTCGCCATCGTCGCCGCCACCCTCGCCTTCAACCTGCTCGGCGACGGGCTGCGCGATGTCCTCGACCCCCGTGGAGCGACCCGATGAGCAGTCCGGTTCTGAGCGTGCGCGATCTGAGCGTCTCCTTCGTCTCGGACAGCCGCACCGTGCATGCCGTCGACGGCGTCTCGTACGACCTTCGCGCCGGTGAAGTCCTGGCCGTCGTCGGTGAGTCCGGCTGCGGGAAGTCCGTCGGCGCCATGGCCGCCGTGGGGCTGCTGCCGCCCAGCGCGCGGGTCGGCGGGTCCGTCCGGCTCGGCGGGCGGGAGCTCGTCGGCGCCAGTGAGAAGGAGCTCGGCGCGGTCCGCGGCAAGGAGATCGCCATGATCTTCCAGGAGCCGATGACCTCGCTGAACCCGGTGCTGACCCTGGGCCGGCAGATCGGCGAGGTGCTGCGCCGGCACCAGGGACTCACGCGGAAGGAGGCGCGGGAACGGGCGGTCGAGCTGCTCGACCTGGTCGGCATCCCGGACGCGCGGCGGCGAGTGGGCTCGTACCCGCACCAGCTCAGCGGCGGCATGCGGCAGCGCGTCATGATCGCCATCGCCGTCGCCTGCGACCCGGCGGTGCTCATCGCCGACGAGCCGACCACCGCGCTCGACGTCACCGTGCAGGCCGGCATCCTCGACGTGCTGAAGTCGCTGCGCGAGCGGCTCGGCACCGCGGTCGTGCTGATCACCCACGACCTGGGTGTGGTCGCCGACGCCGCCGACCGGGTGCTGGTGATGTACGCGGGGCGGCCGGTGGAGCAGGCCCCCGTGGACGAGCTGTTCGGGGCGCCCCGGCACCCGTACACGCGCGGCCTGCTCGGCGCCGTGCTCCGGCCCGGCGCGGAGGGCAAGCGGCGGCTGCCGGAGATCCCCGGCCTGGTGCCGAGCCTCGATACGCAGCCGGACGCCTGCACCTTCGCGCCGCGCTGCGCCCTCGCCGACGACCGGTGCGGTGCCGCCCGTCCGGTGCTGGCCGCGGCGGACGACGACGGAGGACCTCACCGTACGGCCTGCTGGCACCCCCAGGACGCCCCGCTCCCCCAGCTGACCGAGGAGGCCGCGAAGTGACGACCCAGGCGACCCAACCCCCTGATGCCGCTACTCCCGTCCTCGAACTCGACGGCTTGGTACGGCACTTCCCCGGTGCCGCAGGCACCGTCCGCGCCGCCGACGGCGTCAGCCTCACCGTGGGCCGCGGCGAGGTCGTCGGCCTGGTCGGCGAGTCCGGCAGCGGCAAGTCCACCGTCGGCCGCTGCGCGGTCCGCCTGGACGATCCGACCGGCGGCACGGTGCGTATCAACGGCACCGACGTCACCCGGCTCTCCCGGCGCGCCCTGCGGCCGCTGCGCAAGGACTTCCACATCGTCTTCCAGGACCCGTCCTCCTCCCTCGACCCGCGGATGACGGTCGGCCGGATCGTCGCGGAGCCCCTGCGGCTGCACGGCCTGGCCCGCGGCGACGCCGCCCGCGCCCGCGTCGGCGAGCTGCTCGGCCAGGTCGGGCTGCGCCCCGAGCACGCCGAGAGGCATCCGCACGAGCTCTCCGGCGGCCAGCGCCAGCGCATCTCCCTGGCCCGCGCCCTGGCCACCGGACCGCGGCTGCTGATCGCGGACGAGCCGACCTCCGCGCTGGACGTCTCGGTGCAGGCCGCCGTCCTCAACCTGCTGGCCGACCTGCAGCGCGAGCGCGGCTTCGGCTGCCTGTTCATTACGCATGACCTGGCCGCCGTCGAGTTCCTCGCCGACCGGATCGCCGTGATGTACCTGGGGCTGATCGTCGAGCAGGCGCCCGCCGCCGAGCTGTTCGCCGACCCCAAGCACCCGTACACCCAGGCGCTGCTGTCCGCCGCGCCGGTGCCCGACCCCGGGGAGCAGCGGGCCCGGGAGCGGATCGTCCTCAGCGGCGACCTGCCCAGCCCGCTGGCGCCGCCGTCCGGCTGCCGCTTCCACACCCGCTGCCCACTGGCCGTCGACCGGTGCCGCACCGAGGAGCCCGCGCTGCGTACGCTGCCCGGCGGCGGGCGGGAGGTGTCCTGCCACCTCGTCGGGGAGGACGGCACCGCCCCGGTGACGGCGGCCGCTGCCGCCCGGGCGACCTGAGCCGCCGCCCGCACCCGTACGCTCGCACCCGTACAGACGACACCGCTAGGAGCACCTTCTTGTTCACCACCCGGCCGACCCTGCAGGGCACCTTCGGCATGGTGTCCTCCACCCACTGGCTCGCCTCGCAGTCCGCGATGGCCGTGCTGGAGGACGGCGGCAACGCCTATGACGCCGCCGTCGCCGCCGGCTTCGTCCTGCACGTCGTCGAGCCGCACCTCAACGGCCCGGCCGGCGAGGTGCCGATCATCCTGGCGCCGGCCGGCGGCGCGGTGCAGGTGCTCTGCGGCCAGGGCCCGGCACCCGCAGGCGCCACCGTGGCGCACTACCGCGACGGCCTCGGCCTCGGCCTCGTGCCCGGCACCGGCCCGCTGGCCCCCGCCGTCCCGGGCGCCTTCGACGCCTGGATGCTGCTGCTGCGCGACCACGGCACCAAGTCCCTGGCCAAGGTGCTGTCGTACGCGATCGGCTACGCCGAGGACGGGCACGCGCCGGTGGAGCGGGTCGGGGAGACCGTCGAGACCGTGCGGGAGCTCTTCGAGGGCGAGTGGGCCTCGTCGGCTGAGGTGTATCTGCCGGGCGGGCGGCCGCCGCGGCCCGGTGAGCTGTTCCGTAACCCGGCGCTGGCCGCCACCTGGCGCCGCCTGGTCGCCGAGGCCGAGGCGGCGGGCGAGGACCGCGTGGCGCAGATCGACGAGGCGCGCCGCATCTGGCGCGCGGGCTTCATCGCCGAGGCGCTGCTGCGGCAGTCCGACCGGCCGACGCTGGACTCCAGCGGCGCCCGCCACACCGGCACGCTGACCGCCGCCGACCTCGCGGGGTTCGCCGCCACATACGAGCAGCCCGCGACCTTCGACTGGAACGGCTGGACGCTGGCGAAGGCCGGCGGCTGGAGCCAGGGCCCGGCGTTCCTGCAGCAGCTCGCGCTGCTGCCGCCGGAGCTGCCGGCGTACGGCTCGGCCGACTACGTGCACCTGCTCATCGAGGGCTGCAAGCTGGCGATGGCCGACCGCGAGGCCTGGTACGGCGACGCCGAGGGCGCCGATCAGGTGCCGCTCACGGCGCTGCTGTCGCCGGAGTACAACGCCGAGCGGCGCACGCTGGTCGGCGAGAAGGCCTCGTACGAGCTGCGCCCCGGCCGCCCGGACGGCGCCGAGCCGCGGATCGCCGCGCACGCGCTGGCCGTCGCCGCCGGGGAGGGCGGCTTCGACGCGCTCGGGGTGGCGGCGGGCGCGGGCGAGCCCACGGTCGCCGTCCACCGCGGACACCCGGCCGGCGAGGAGACCGTCGAGGCCGACGGCACGACCCGCGGCGACACCTGCCACCTGGACATCGTCGACCGCTGGGGCAACATGGTCGCGGCCACCCCGTCCGGCGGCTGGCTGCAGTCCAACCCGGTCGTCCCGGAGCTCGGCTTCCCGCTGGGCACCCGACTGCAGATGACCTGGCTGGAGGAGGGCCTGCCGAACTCGCTGACCCCGGGGCGGCGGCCGCGCACGACGCTGACGCCGTCGCTGGCGCTGCGCGACGGGGTGCCGGTCATGGCGTTCGGTACCCCGGGCGGCGACCAGCAGGACCAGTGGAGCGTGCACTTCTTCCTGGCCGTCGCGCTGCGCGAGCGGGTCCGCGGCGGCCTTGACCTGCAGGGCGCGATCGACGCCCCGAACTGGCACAACGACTCCTTCCCCGGTTCCTTCTACCCGCGCGGCATGCAGCCCGGCAGCGTCACGGTCGAGTCCCGGATGCCCCCGGCCGTGGTGGACGGGCTGCGCGAGCGCGGGCACGACGTGACCGTGGCGGACGCGTGGACGGAGGGCCGGCTGTGCGCGGTCGTCCGCGACCCGGAGACGGGGGTGCTGTCGGCGGCGGCCAATCCGCGCGGCATGCAGGGTTACGCGGTGGGGCGCTGAGTCACTCCGCCAGGAGCTCGCGGGCCACCTCGGCGTCGGTGATCAGGATGTTGATCCAGCCGCCGCGCACGGCGCCGCGGATGGCGGCCACCTTGTTGAGGCCGCCGGCGACGCCGATGCGGCGCTCCACGGCCTGCAGCTGCTCCGGCTCGATGCCGATGATGCGGTCGTTGAAGGGCGCCGCCACCGGCGTCCCGGCGCCGTCGAAGTAGCGGGCGCAGACATCGCCGACCGCGCCGAGCTCCTCCAGCCGCTTCTGGTCGTCGGGCGTGATCGCGTTCCCGGAGCGGCGCAGCAGGGGCGAGGGCTCCAGGGTGCCGATGCCGATGAGGGCGAGGGTGAGCCGGGACCAGACCTTCATGGCGTCGGCCATGGCGGGCTCGCGCCACAGCAGCTCGCACAGCTCGCGGCTGCCGACGAGGGCGGCGGAGGGCGCGAAGACCGGGCGGGCGCCGGTGAGTTCGGCGAGCCGGCTGGTCAGCCGCGTGGCGTGTAGCTGCACCTCCGGGCTGCCGGAGCCGCCGATGATCTGGACGACCTCCTGGGCGACGGACGAGGTCTTGGCGCGCATGACATTCACCGACTCCAGGAGCGTGGCGCTCCAGGACGAGACGCCGATGACGTCGCCGCCCGTGAGGGTCGCGTCGAGGTACGTGGCCGTGGCGGCGGCGAGCGCGGGTATGACGTCCAGGCCCGCGCCCTCCACCTCCACGACCACGGCGTCACGCAGGCCGTAGCGGGCGGCCAGCGCGTCCTCGAGCTCGGCGTGCACGCCCTCGGGAGGCACCACGACCGTGCGCACCACGCCGCGGTCGACGGCCTCTTTCAGCAGACGGGAGACCCGGGGCTGCGACATGTTGAGCTGACCGGCGATCTCGGGCTGCCGGATGCCGCGCTCGTGATACATGCGGGCCACCTTGACCAGCAGCCGCAGATGGTCAGGGCTCGGCGTCGACGCTACCGCCACCGGGCCTCCCTCCTTGATCGATCGGGTGTGCGGGCCGGTCACTGCGCCCGCATCGTATCGCCGCGCCCTTACGTCACTTGCGGGCGAAGACCCCGAACTCGGCCGCGTTCTCCTTGGTGATGAGCTCGCAGTCGATGGCCTGCTTCTCCGGCTTGCCGGTCTTGCCGTCCTTCACGTACTTGTCCGCCTGCTCGACGGCCCGCTCGGCGCCGAGCGCGGCGGGCTGCAGCGCGGTCGCGTGCATGGCGCCCTTCTTGATCTGGGCGATGGCGTCCGGGCTGCCGTCGAAGCCGACGACGATCACGTCCTTCTTCTTGGCCGACTTCAGCGCGGCGACCGCGCCGAGGGCCATGGTGTCGTTGCCGGCGATCACGCCCTTGATGTCGGGGTGGCGCTGCAGGATGGTCTCCATCTTGCTGAAGCCCTCCTGCTGGTCCCAGTTGGCGGTCTGCTTGGCCACCCGCTTCAGGTCGGGGTACTGGGTGAGGACGTCGGCGAAGCCCTTGGAGCGCACGCCCGCGTTGGTGTCGGACTCCTTGCCGGTGAGCTCGACGTAGTCGCCCTTGCCCTTCATCGCCTTCACGAACTCCTGCCCCGCGAGCTGGGCGCCCTGGGCGTTGTTGGAGACGATCTGGGCCTTGGCGATGCCGGTCTGGTTGATCTCGCGGTCGATGAGGAAGACCGGGATGTCGGCCTTGTTGGCTTTACGGACCGGGCCGATCGACGCGTCGGCGCCCGCGTTGTCGAGGATGATGGCCGCGGCCTTGCGGGAGATCGCGGCGTCGATCAACTCGCTCTGCTTGTTGGGGTCGTCGTCGTGCGAGGCGACGGAGGTCTTGTAGCCGAGGCTCTCCGCCTTCTTCTTCGCGGACTCGGCCTCGGCCTTGAAGAAGGGGTTGTCGGGCGAGGGCGTGATGACGGCGATCAGCTTGCCCTTCGCCGAGCCGCCCTCCCCCTTCGCGTCGTCCGACGAGTCGTCGGAGCTCCCGCACGCCGTCAGGACGAGCAGGCCTGCGGCGAGTGCGGCGGTACAGGTGTACGTGCGGTGGAACATGCGGCTCTCCTCGGTACGGGGATACGTGGCGCGGGTGCTTTCAGTTGGACGCGGAAACATCGGTGGGGACCTTCGGCGGCGGCCCGGAGGGCGGCGGTTCGTCCCCGCCCCCGACAGCGACCGCCGAAGCCGCCGCCCTGCGGCGCTGGAAGCGCTGCTGGCTCTGGTCGAGGATCACGGCGAGGATGATCACGGCGCCCTTGATCAGCATCTGCCAGAAGGTCGAGACGCCCAGGATCACCAGCCCGTCCGCCAGGAACCCGATCACAAAGGCGCCGACCAGCGTGCCGCGCACATTGCCGCGCCCACCGGACAGCGCGGCGCCGCCGATCACCACCGCGGCGATGGCGTTGAGCTCGAAGGTGTCGCCGGCCTGCGGCGCGGCCGAGCTCAGTTCGGAGGCGATGATGAGCCCGGACATCGCGGCGCAGGCGCCGGATATCACGTACACGATCATCTTGACGCGCTGGACGGGGACGCCGCTGAGCTCGGTGGCGCGGGCGTTGCCGCCGGTGGCGTACAGCCAGCGGCCGAAGGGCGTGGAGCGGAGCAGGACGACGATCAGCGCGGCCAGCACGATCATGATCCAGACGGCGACGGGGAGGCCGAGCGGGCGGCCTTCGCCGAGCCAGTCGAAGCCGGTGTTGTGGGTGTCGGGGTCGCCGGCGAGGTCCGGGTAGGTGGCGCCGTCGGAGATCAGCAGGGCGGTGGCGCGGGCCACGTAGAGCATGCCGAGGGTGGCGATGAAAGGCGCCACGTTGAGCCGGGTGATCAGGATGCCGTTCACCGCGCCGACCAGGGCGCCGACCGCGAGGCAGATGACGACGACGGCCCAGACCTGCGGGTACGCGACGGTGTCGGCGAAGTTCAGGTGCAGGCCTTGCAGCAGCTCGCCCGCCACCACCCCCGAAAGGCCGACGGTCGAGCCGACCGACAGATCGATGCCGCCCTTCAGGATCACCAGCAGCATGCCGAGCGCGAGGATCGCGTTGATGGCCACGTGCTTGGTCATGGTGATGACGTTGTCGACCGTAAGAAACGAGTCGGACAGCACGCTGAAGACGACGATCAGCACGGCGAGTGCGATGAATGCCCGCAGCTCGAAGATGGAGTTGAGCGTCTTGAGGCGCCTTGCCTCGGCCGCTGCCGCGCGCCGCTGCCGCAGGACGACCTCGTGGTCCTTGGCCTGGGTGGCCTGGGTGTCACTCATTTTTGCGCCTCTTCGGTCGTGTCGGCCCCGTCGGCAAGGCTCATCAGCCGGTCGCGGGTGATCTCGCCCGCGGCCAGGTCGGCGACCAGCCGGCCGCGGACCAGCACCAGCAGCCGGTCGGGAATGTGCAGCGCCTCCTCGGCCTCCGAGGTGGTGAAGAGCACGGCGAGGCCGCGCTCCGCCTGCTTCGTCATCAGCTGGAAGACATCGGCCTTCGCGCCGACGTCCACGCCCCGCGACGGCTCGTCGAGGAGCAGCACCCGCGGCTCGGTCATCAGCGCCTTTCCGATGACGACCTTCTGCTGATTGCCGCCGCTGAGCGAGCCGATGGGCGCGTCGGCGCCGGAGGTCTTCACGGTGACGTCGGAGATCATCGAGGCGACGCCGTCGTGCTCGGCCCGCCGGTTGAGGAACATCCGGCGTACGAACCGGGTCACGGACGCGAGGGACAGGTTCTGCCCCACGGACATCGACTGGACGAGCCCGTCCCGCTGCCGGTCCTCGGGCACCAGCGCAAGACCGTGCTGGATGCGCCGCCGGACGCCGCTCGGGAGCGGCTCGCCGTGCAGCAGCACCTTCCCGGACGCGGCGGGCAGCCGCCCGGCGAGGCATTCGAGCAGTTCGGTGCGGCCGCTGCCCATCAGCCCATACACGCCGACGGTCTCCCCCGCGTGCACGGTCACCGACACCGAGTCGACGGCCAGCCGGCCCGGGGTGGCGGGGTCGGCGACGGAGAGCTCGGTGATCTCAAGGGCGGCGGGGCCGAGGGTGGGTTCGTGGGCGGGAAAGAGGTCGTCCTGATCGCGGCCGACCATCGTCCGTACGACCCAGGCGAGGTCGATGTCCGCGGCGGGCGCGGTGGCGACCATGCTGCCGTCGCGGAGCACGGCGACGTCGTCAGCGAGGGCGAGGGCCTCCTCCAGGTGGTGGGAGATGTAGACGATGGCGACGCCGCCCGCCTTGAGCTCGCCGATGACGTGGAAGAGGACCTCGACCTCGGGGGCGCTGAGCGCGGAGGTGGGCTCGTCCATGATGAGGACGCGGGCGTTCTGGAGGAGGGCGCGGGCGATCTCGACGAGTTGCTGCTGGCCGAGGCGGAGTTCGCTGACGGGCAGTTCGGGGTCGAGCTTGTCGTCCAGGCGGCTCAGTACGTCGCGGGCGAGGGTGCGCTGGGTGGCGCGGTCGAGGAGCGCGCCGCCTTGGCGGGTGCGCTCGCGGCCGAGGAAGAGATTGTCCTGGATGCTGAGGTTGGGGCAGAGGCTGAGCTCCTGGTGGATGATCGAGATGCCGCGGTCGGCCGCTTCGCGGGCGCTGCCGAAGTCGACTACTTCGCCGTCGAGTTCGACGTGGCCGGTGCTGGGGGGCTCGACGGCGCTGAGGATCTTCATGAGCGTGGACTTGCCGGCGCCGTTCTCGCCGAAGAGCACGGTCGTACGGCCCGCGGCGATGTCCAGCGAGACGCCCTTGAGGGCTTGGGTGCCGCCGTACACCTTGGTCACTTCGGCGGCGCGGATGACCGGTGGCGCGGGGGCGGTCACGATGCCTCCGCTATCGCGACCGGGGTGATGGTGAGCACGTCGGGGGTCAGCGGGGTCATGGCGCCGGTGACGGTGACCTTCTTGCCCTTGGCGGCCGCGGCGTCGAAGGACTTGAGGACCTTGGCCTTCATTGCGGTGTTGAGCGCGGTGGCGGCGTCGGCGTAGTCGACCTGGTTGGTGAACTGGCCGAACTTGATGAAGCCGACCGCGTCCCGCAGTGCGGTGCCGTTGATCGCGGGTCCGGTCTGGATCGAGATGCGGGCCTTGTCGACGCCGGGCACGGTGACGGCCATCAGCCCGTCGCGCGCCTCGCCCGCGGTGCCGGTGAGGGTGACGGCGAAGCTGTACGGGCCGGTGCCGGGCCGGTGGCCGTAACGCTTCCCAGCAGCATCGGAATCGGCGGCGATGGCCTTGTGCAGCTTCGGGAGATCCACCGCGTTCTTCTTGATCGCGGGGACTACCTTCGGCTGGTACGTATCGGCGGCGTACTTCGCCGGGCTGAACTTCTCCTTGCCCCCGGACTTGGCCGCGGACTCCGAGCGATAGGTCGTGGTCAGCGCGATGGCCGCGACGAGGAGTACGACGGCGATCAGGCTGCCGCGGCCCGGCGTCAGCCAGCCGCGCGCGGTCCTACGCCGCTCTCCCGGCTTGAGGTCTGCTGTGGTCATGACTTCCTCTGCTTTTCTCCGAGGTCCCGGGCGGCGTCGAGGGCCCGATGCCAGCGGGCGACGGCGGCTCTTCTGCGCTCGGTGTCCCAGGCGGGTCCGAAGGACCGCAGCCCGCTGTCGGCTCTCTCCTCCAGCGTGTCGGTCGTCCACAGGCCGAGCCCGAGCCCGGCCAGCTGCGCGGCGCCGGCGGCGGAGAGTTCGTGATTCTGTGTACGGGCCACGGTGACCTCCGCGACGTCCGCCTGCAGCTGCATGAGCGCGTCGCTGCGGCTGAGCCCGCCGTCGGCGACGACCCGGCGCGCGCCCGGCAGCGCCGCGAGCACATCGCCCACCTGATGCGCCACGGACTCCAGCCCGGCCCGCGCGAGGGCGCCCCGCCCGGTGCCCAGGTCGAAGCCGGCCAGTACGGGCACGGCGCGGGCGTCCCACCAGGGGGCGCCGAGGCCGCCGAAGGCGGGGACGAGCGTGGTGGTGCCGGCGTCGGAGGCGGCCGCGAGGCCGATGATCTCGTCGGGTGACGTCCCGAGCAGGTCCGCCAGCCAGGTCAGTGTGCGGCCGGTGGAGCGGATGTTGGCCTCGTGCGCGAGGGCCGGGGTGCCGGTCGACCAGGCGATCGTGCGGCACAGCCGGTCCTCGGGCGCCGGGCCCTCCGGACCGACCATCGTCATGACGGACGAGCCGGTGCCGTACGTGACCTTGACGATGCCCCGCCGCCATCCGGCGTGCGCGTACAGCGCCGCATGCGAGTCGCCGAGCACCGCCCTGACCGGCGTCCCGTCCAGCAGCGGTTCAAGTCCGCGCACCCCGCCGAAGTCCGCGTCCGACGCGACGACCCGGCCGAGCGCCGCCCGCGGCACCTCGAAGAGCTCCAGCAGCTCGTCGTCCCAGTCCCCGGTCGCGAGATTGAGCAGCTGCGTCCGCGACGCATTGCCGATCTCGGTCACCGGATTGCCGGTGAGGGCGTGCAGGAGAAAGGCGTCCACGGTGCCGAGGCGCAGCGAGCCCGCATCGGCGAGTTTGCGCGACGGATCGTGCCGGTCGAGCAGCGCGGCCATCTTCAGCGCGGAGAACATCGGATCGAGCGGCAGCCCGGTCTTGCGCCGTATCTCCGCGCCCGCACCCGCCCGTTCGAGCCGCTCGGCCCGCTCCGTACCGCGCTGGTCCTGCCAGCTGACCAGCGGCGCGACCGGCTCCCCCGTCTCCGCATCCCACAGCACGACCGACTCGCGCTGCGTGCTCAGCCCGACCCCCGCGACCGTACGCGGATCGACGCCGCCCAGGCAGCCGGCGACCGCCGCGCGCACGCTCGCCAGCAACTCCCCCGCATCCTGCTCCACCAGCCCAGGTCCGGGGTGGCTCTGCGCCAACGACGCCTCGGCCCGGGCGGCGACATCCCCGCGGGCATCGATCAGCAGCGCCTTGGTCGAGCTGGTGCCCTGATCGATGGCGAGGACATGCGGGGGCCGGGTCACCGCGACCGCCCCAGCACATCCCGTACGGCCGCGGCAATCCCATCCGCATTGAGCCCGAAGTGATCCAGCAGAAAGCCGGCGCTCCCGGTAGGCGCAAAGGCGGGCACGCCCAGCATCCGTACGGGCACCGGATGCTGCTCCGCCACCACCTTCGCGACGGCCGCGCCCAGACCACCCGAGAGCAGCCCTTCCTCTACGGTGACAATCGCCCCGGTCTCCCGTGCGGCGGCCACCACGGCCACCGTGTCCAGCGGCTCGACGAAGGTCATATTGAGCACCCGCGCCGAGACGCCTTCCCGCCCGAGGGCCGCCGCAGCATCCAGCGCCCGCGAGACCATCGAGCCCGCCGCGATCACGGTGACGTCACCGCCCGCGGCCAGCAGAGTGGCCCGTCCGGCCTCGAAGGCCGCGCCCGCGGGCGTGACGGCAGGCACCTTGAAGCGCGGCACCCGGATATACGTCGGCACCCCCGACTCAGCGGCCCAGCGCACCGCGCTCCGCGTCTCCGCCGGATCCGCGGGCACGATGATCTCCAGCCCCGGCACCGCCCGCATCCAGGAGATGTCCTCGATGGCATGGTGAGTCGGCCCCAGCTGCCCGTACGCCATCCCCGGACTCTGTCCGCACAGCACCACATGCCGCCAGCTATAGGCGACATCCGCCTTGATCTGCTCCAGCGCCCGCCCGGTGAGAAAGGGCGCGGCGGCGGAGACGAAGGGGATGAACCCGGCGTTGGCCAGCCCGGCCGCGACGCCGACCAGGTCCTGCTCCGCGATCCCGACATTGATCAGCCGGTCGGGGAACTCCTCCCGGAACCCGACCAGATTGCTGGACCCGACCGAGTCATTGCACACCGCCACGATCCGGTCGTCCGCCCGCGCCAGCGCGCTCAGCTCGTCCGCGAAGTCCGCCCGGCAGTCAAAAACCGGCGCCTCGGCCGCCATGGCGGTCATCGCGGCAGCTCCTGCAGCGCCTGCTGGACCTGTTCGGCCGTGGGCACCTTGTGATGCCACTCGACGCGGTCCTCCATGAACGAAACTCCCTTGCCCTTCACGGTGTTGGCGATGACTGCGACAGGCCTGCCCGTAGTCGACCTTCCGTACGCCTCCTTGATCGCCCGATGGTCGTGACCGTCGATGACGCGCACCTCCCAGCCGAAGGCCGCCCACTTGTCGGCCAGCGGCTCCAGCGTCTTGGTGTCCTCGGTACGGGCGCCCTGCTGCAGCCGGTTGCGGTCGACCACGGCCGTCAGGTTGGCGAGGCCGTGGTGGGCGGCGGTCATGGCGGCCTCCCAGTTGCTGCCTTCCTGCAGCTCGCCGTCGCCGAGTACGACTAAAGTCCGCCAGGTCTCTCCGCGCAGCTGGGCGCCGAGGGCGCAGCCGGTGGCGACGGGGAAGCCGTGGCCGAGCGGTCCTGTGTTGGTCTCGACGCCGGGGACCTTGAGCCGGGCCGGGTGGCCGTTGAGCGGCGACAGCGGCGCCATGAAGTCACGCAGCCGGGCCCGCGGGAAGAAGCCGCAGGAGGCGAGCGTGGAGTAGAGGGCGGCGGCGCAGTGGCCCTTGCTGAGGACGAAGCGGTCGCGCTGCGGGTGGGCCGGGTCCTCCGGGTGCAGCTCCAGGGTGCCCCACAGGGCGGTGACCAGCAGGTCGGTGACCGAGAGGTCGCCGCCGACGTGGCCCATTCCGGCCGTACGGATGGTGGTCAGGATGTCGCGCCGTACCGCCGCGGAGAGCTGCGCGAGCTCCTCGGCCGCTTCCGCCGGGGGCGCGGCGCGCAGGCGGGCGCTGCGGTGGCGGTAGTCGTCGGCGGCGGCCTCGTCGGAGGTCAGCGGGTCGGCGGCCGATGCTGTGATGGTCACGCGGACTCGCTCTCGGCCAGAGCGCGGAACAGCGCCCGCTTGGCGATGCGCTGCGCGCCGAGGGCGTCCTGCGCGGCCTGGGCGGCGGCGAGCTCGTCCCGGTCGAGGTAGCCGAGCGCGCGGTGGAAGGCGCGCATGGTGCGAATTCCCGTACGGGCCGCCTCGACCGGATCCTCCCGGAACGGGAACTGATCCAGCTGCCACACGCCCTCCCACCCGGCGTCCTGCAGCGCGAAGAAGAACTCGAAGGTCTCCAGCAGGTGCACGGACCCGACGACCATGTCGTCGTCCCAGCCGCGGAAGTTGTCATTGACGTCGATGGCGAAGAGCTTGTCGCGGGCGATCGCCATCCGGGCCGCCTCGGCGGGGGTTTCGCCGCCGTAGAGCGAGTGGCCGAAGTCGAGCAGCACTCCGACGTTTTCCACGCCCATGTCCTGGATGGCGAGGAGGGTGCGGGCGACGGAGGAGAAGACCATCCGGTTGCGCGGCTCGCGCGGCTTGTACTCGATCGCGAACTTCAGGTCGGGGAAGCCCTGGGCGAGCTCGCGCAGGGCGTCCACCGACTTGCCCCACAGGTCGGTGTAGTCGGCCTGGAAGGGGTAGTCGTAGCCGTCCTGCCCGGGCCAGACCTTCACGTAGTCGACGCCGAGCTCGCGCCCGACCTCGGCCGAGCCGGCGACGAGGTCGATGGCCTGGCGGCGGACGGCGGGGTCCGGGTTGGTGAAGCCGCCCTTGGCGAACTTCCCGGTGTAGAACTCCGGCGTCACGGCGATCGCCCGCAGCCCCTCGTCCGCCAGCGCCTGGCGCACCTCGGCGGTGCTGATGTCCCCTGGTGGGAAGGGCCAGTTCAGGTCGAGTACGGACAGGTCGCCGACGGCTCCGGCGAGCTTGATGCCGTCGAGGATCGTACGCGGCTCGCCGTACCCGTCCGTGGCGTAGCGGTCGACGTAGGTGGCGAAGTGCCAGACGCCGGCACCGTAGACCGGCTCGCCGCCATCAGGCTCCTGCATGTCTATGCGCCCTTGAGTCAACATGCGATTCAAGCTACGAACGCGGAGTCGGACACGTCAACCCCTGGGTCGTACCTGTCACTTGACAGTCCTTGCGGCCGCCCCCAGCATCCATGCATGTCGACTCAAGGCTGAATAGACCTGCAACCTGGAGGGCTGCGGCGCATGAAGCGAGCGATACGAACCCTGGTTCCGGCACTGACCACCGCCCTGGCGGCCGGCCTCTTGGCGGCCACTCCTGCGGCGGCCGAACCAGCCGCGGCGGCCGACGCGAAGAAGCCCCGCGCCATCGTCATGTCCGACCCCGAACTGGACGACCAGAACACGCTCATCCGCTACCTGCTCTACAGCAACGAATTCGACACGGAAGCCCTGCTCTACAGCAGCAGCGGCGTCCACTGGGCGGGCGACGGAAAGGGCACGAAATGGTTTGTGCCGGGCCGTGAATACACCCGCTTCGGCCTGAACCTCTGCCCCTGCACCTCATGGCGCTGGAAGCCCGGCGAGCGTTTCATCCACGAGGCGGTGGACATCTACGCGAAGACGTACCCGAACCTCCGCAAGCACGCCGCCGGCTACCCGAAGCCGGCGGACCTGAGGTCGCGCATCCTCAACGGCAACATCGAATTCGACGGCGACATCTCCAAGGACTCCCCCGGCTCCGACCGCATCCGCCGCGCCCTCCTCGACCACCGCCCCGGCCCGCTCTACCTCCTCACCGGCGCAGGCCAGAGCACGATCGCCCGCGCGCTGAAGTCCATCAAGGACGAGTACGAGCACACCCCGCAGTGGCCCGCCATCTACCGCAAGGTGTCGGAGAAGGCGGTCATCCAGTCCTTCGGGGATCAGGACGACATGTACGCGAACTACATCAAGCCGAACTGGCCGAACATCGAATTCCGCGATATGGCGACGGACATCTGGGGCTACGGAGCGCGCGACGCTGTGCGTCCGGAGGACGCCAAGTACCTCTCCGCGAAGTGGACAAGGGAAAACGTGTCGAACGTCGGCCCCTTCGGCGACTTCTACCGCGTCTGGGGCGACGGCAGGCAAATGGTCCCCGGCGACATCTTCGACCACTTCGGATACTCCGGCCTCACCACCGAGGAGCTCCGCGCCAAGGGTTACGTCGTGTGGACCCCGCCGCAGGAAAAGGGCTCGTGGATCTCCGAGGGCGACACCTCGATGTACCTGAACCTCCTCGACACCGGCCTCCGCGGCTACCAGGACGCCACCCACGGCTACGCCGCACCCCGCTGGTTCGCCTCGGCCCAGCAGGACTTCGCCGCCCGACTCCGCTGGACGGTCACCCCGCGCCACCGCGACGCCATCCACGCGCCGGTCGCCCGCGTGACGGGAAGGCAGGACCGCAGCGTCCGCGCGGGCCAGGAGGTCACGCTCAGGGGCGCGGTCACCGATCCCGACCGCGATGCGCTGAGCAGCCGCTGGTGGCAGTACGAGGACGCGGACACCTACCCGGGCAGCGTCTCGATTACGGACAGTTCAGCCGCCGCAAGCCGCCCCGCGGCACGCCTCCGCGTCCCCGCGGACGCGAAGCCCGGCCAGACCATCCACCTCATCCTGCAGACCGCGGACGACGGCTCCCCCAGCCTGACCTCGTATCAGCGCGTGGTCCTGACCGTGCGCAAATGAGGCAACACGGCACTCACAGCCGCCACAGCCAGCAGCCGGCCACGTCGTCGCCCTGCGTCACACCGTTCTTGCACGTCGCGACGGTCTTGCCGTCCGGGCTGAGCGCGGGGACTCCGCTGTCGGGCTCGTCGCCGGTGACGGTGGTGATCTCGCGGGCGGTGGCCGCGTCCCAGACGCGGACGCCGTATCCGCCGTCGGACAGCAGCTGCTTGCCTGCCCGGTCGAACGCCACCTCGCCGGTCGACGTCGCAACGAAGGTGGCCGCGACCTTGCCCGTGGCCGTGTTCCACGTGCGCACTCCGCCCCGACTGCCCGACGCGAGCCTTTTGCTGTCCGGACTGAAGGCCAGGCCCATGACATTCTCGTTCAACAAGGGGTGAAGGACGCGGCCGCTGCGGGCGTCCCACAGCCAGCTCTGGGGGCTGTCCTTGCCGTCCACTCCGGCGGAGGCGCCGACCGCGACCAGCTTTCCGTCGGGGCTGTACGCCATGCTCCACAGCCGCGCCTTCGCCGCGCCGTCGCGGTTCTCGCGCCCGGCCAGGGTGGTGGTGACTTTGCGGGAGGCCACGTCCCAGAGGCGTACGACGCAGTCCTCGTCGCCGACCGCGAGCGTCTTGCCGTCTCCACTGAACTGGATGGCCATCACCGGCGACCTGCTCTTGAGCCGGTCGAGGACGACTCCGGTGCGTGCGTCCCGTAGCGCCACCGCGGCTTCGCTGCCGGTGGCGAGCAACTTGCCGTCAGGGCTGAAGGCCAGGCCGCTGGTGAAGTCCTTGTTCGGTGCCTCGGCGGTCATCTTGCCGGTCGAGGTGTTCCACAGCCGCAGGATCCCCTGGTGCACGGCGAGGAGCTCCCCGCCCGCGGGGCTGAACAGCACGGAGAACGTCGGCTCGTCGCTCAGCTGCCGCTTGTCGTCCTCCGGCCACAGCTTTACGGCGGCCGTGGCCGCAGCGGCTGCCGCCACCGCGCCGAAGCCGCCGAAGAGGACGGCGCGGCGCGGAATGCGACGGGCGGCCGACGGCTCGCGTTCCGTCTCGACCCTGGTGCGTGGCGGCCTGGGCGCCCGCTCGGTCGGCGGCTCGGAAGGCGCGGGCGCGGACTGCCCGAGCAGCGCGGCCGGCTCCGGCCGCTCCGCCGGATCCTTGGCCAGGCAGGACTCGATCAGCATACGCAAGGAGCCCTCGACACCCTCCAGCCGCGGCGGCTCGCTCAGGATCCGATGCGCGATCGCCGGAATCGCCCCGGCCGCGAACGGACTGCTCCCGGTCGCGGCGAACCCCAGCACACAACCCAGCGAGAAGACGTCGCTCGGCGGCCCCACCGCATCGTCGCGGATCTGCTCCGGCGACATGAAGGAGAAGGTCCCGACCACCACACCCGTCGACGTGAGCGCGCTCGCGTCCAGCAGCTGGGCGATGCCGAAGTCGATGATCCGCGGGCCGTCATCCGTCATGATCACATTGCCCGGTTTGAGGTCCCGATGGACCAGCCCGCACGCATGCACCGCCTCCAGCCCCTCCGCGAGCCCAGCCGCCAGCGCCCGTACCTCCGCATCCCCCAGCGGCCCCCGCTCAGCCACCAAGTCATGCAGCGACACCCCATCAATGAACGCCGTAGCCAGCCACGGCGACTCGGCCTCCGGCTCGGCCCCCACGACCTGCGCCGTATGGAATCCCCCCACCCGCTGCGCCGCCTCCACCTCCCGCGCGAAGCGGCGGCGGAACTGCGGGGACCTGGCGTGCTCCGGCCGGATCACCTTGACCGCGACCTTCCGCCCGCCGGGCGAGAAGCCCAGGAACACCTGCCCCATCCCGCCCTCCCCCAGCCGCCCCTCGATCCGGTACGGGCCGATCTGCCGGGGATCGCCGGGGCGTAGCGGCTCCATCGGCACCTGCCTTCACGGGGTCGGGAAAGGCCGACGTCAGGGAGCCGTCGGGCCCGGGGCCCTCGACATGATGGCAGCTGGCGTCAAGGAACAGGGCTGATATTGCGCCGAGTTGGAGCGCGTACGGCCGTTTGCCCTCTGCCGAGACAAAGTTGGACCAATTACGGTCATAGCCATTGGCGTCCCGGCGGAAGCCGTCTAATCTCCACCACGCCGACGTCGCGCCCCACAGGTGACGTTCGAACGACATGTCGCTCGAGCCCCAGGGGAGGGGACATGCTTCGAAGATTCAGCGTGTTATTGGCAGGTGTCGTGAGCGCCGCGCTGCTGACCACGCCCGCGGTGTCGGCCATGCCGACCGAGCCGCAGGCGCAGCCCGCTCAGCAGCAGGCGCCGCCGCCGGACTCCGAGTTCGAGAAGGTCACGCTCAACGACCGGCCCGGCGAGCCGATGGACCTCGCCGTGCTGCCGGACAGCCGGGTCCTGCACACCACCCGCGGCGGGCAGGTGTGGCTGAACGACCCGGACACCGGGGTGAACAAGCTCGCCGCGCAGTTCGACCTGTACCAGCACGACGAAGAGGGCCTGCAGAACATCGCGATCGACCCGAACTTCAAGAAGAACCGCTGGGTCTACGTCTACTACTCGCCGCCCCTCGACACCCCGGTCGACGACCCGGTGACGCCCGCCAACGAGGGCGACGCGCCCTTCGAGGGCACAAAGGCCGACTGGGACCGCTTCAAGGGCCACCTCCAGCTGTCACGCTACAAGTTCACCGGCGACAAGATCGACATGGGCAGCGAGCAGAAGATCATGCAGGTGCCGGTCGACCGCGGCATCTGCTGCCACGTCGGCGGCGACATCGCCTTCGACTCCGCCGGGAATCTGCTGCTCACGACGGGCGACGACTCGAACCCGTTCCAGTCGGACGGCTACGCACCGATCGACGAGCGCCCCGACCGCAACCCGGCCTTTGACGCCCAGCGCACGTCGGCCAACACTAATGACCTGCGCGGCAAGATCCTCCGCATCAAGGTCAGGGGCAATGGCTCGTACGGCGTCCCCAAGGGCAATCTCTTCAAGCCGGGGACGGCCAAGACCCGGCCCGAGATCTACGCCATGGGCTTCCGCAACCCCTTCCGCGTCGAGATCAACAGGGAGACCGACGAGGTCTACATCGCCGACTACTCCCCCGACGCACGCGAGGCCAACCCGGCCCGCGGCCCGGCCGGCACCGGCCGGTGGGTGTCGCTGAGCAAGGCGGGGAACTACGGCTGGCCGTACTGCGCCACCGCGAAGCTCCCGTACACCGACTACGACTTCGCCACCCAGAAGTCCGGCGCGCCCTTCGACTGCGTCAACCCGGTCAACGAGTCCCCGCACAACACCGGCCTGACGAAGCTGCCGCCCGTGCAGCAGCCCGAGGTCTGGTACTCGTACGGCCAGTCCGCCGAATTCCCCGGCCTGGGCACCGGCGGCATCGCGCCGATGGCGGGGCCCGCGTACGACTACGACCGGAAGGTCGCCGGCCGCAAGGGCTCGGTGGCGTGGCCGAAGTACTACGACGGCGTGCCGCTGTTCGCCGAGTGGTCGCGGGACTACATCAAGGAATTCCGGCTCGACAAGGACGGGGCCGTCAAGGACATCAACCCGGTGGTGGCATCACTCGGCAACCCTGTCGTCGACAACCCCATGGACCTGGAGTTCGGCCCGGACGGAGCGCTCTATGTCCTCGAGTACGGCGACGGCTACTTCCAGGAGAACGCGGACGCCCAGCTGTCCCGGATCGACTACATCGGCCCCGGCGGCAACCACGCGCCGAAGGTGAAGATCGCGGCGGAGCCGACGAACGGCCTGGCGCCGCTGACGGTGAAGTTCTCCAGCGCGGGCACGGCCGACCCCGACGGGGACCGGATCCGGTACGCCTGGGACTTCAACGGCGACGGCAGGACGGACTCCCGCACCGCGAACCCGTCGCACACGTACCGCACCGACGGCACATACAAGGCGACCCTGCAGGTGACCGACGAGCACGGCCGGGCCGCGGCCTGGGACGTGGACATCACCGTCGGCGACCAAGCGCCGAAGGTGACGCTGGTGAAGCCTGTCGAGGACCAGGCGTTCCACTTCGGCGACGCGGTGGACTTTGAAGTCACGGTCTCCGACGAGCAGCCGGTGGACTGCACGAAGGTGCAGGTGCACTACATCGTCGGCCATGACACGCACGGACACCCGCAGACGACAGCCGCGGGCTGCACCGGCACGATCCAGACGACACCGGTCGAGGGCCATGACCCGGCCGACCCGCACGTGACCGGCGTGTTCGTCGCCGAGTACACGGACCCGGGCGGCAAGACGGGCAGCGCCCAGGTCGTGCTGGACCCGTCCTGAGGGACATCGCAAACGCCGGGGTGTCCTGCCGCCGCAGGGCACCCCGGCCCCTGCCCCCACACCACCCCGGAGTTCCGGTCACTCATCCAGGAGTATCGCCATGGCCTCCAGCACCTCCCGCCGCCGCTTCCTCGCCGCGGCGGCCGCCACCGCCGTCGCCGCTACGGGCACGGGCGCCCTCGCCACCCCCGCCGCGGCCGACTGCGGCCGCCGGCTCATCCCGCGCGGACGCATCGGCCTGCAGCTCTACAGCGTCCGCGACAAGATCCAGCAGCTCGGCTTCACGCCCGTACTCGAAGAGCTGGCCCGGATCGGCTACCAGCGCATCGAATTCGCCGGCTACACCTCACCGGCCGAGCCCGGCATGACCATCCCGCAGCTCCGCAAGCTGCTCGACGACAACGGCCTCAAGGCCTCTGGCAGCCACATCGGCCTGGACACGCTGCTGAACAAGGGCACCAGGGAGCAGCAGTTCGAGATCGCCGCGGAGCTCGGCATGAGCTACATCGGCACCGCGAGCGACTTCCCCGGCGCCACGATGGCCGAGATCCAGGCGGGCGCCGCCCGCTTCAACGAGGCCGGGAAGGTGGCGCGGAAGTACGGCCTGAAGATCTACCAGCACAACCACACCGCGGAGTTCGGCCCGGTCTCGGACAAGGCGGGCGTGCGCCGCTACGACGTCTTCCTGAAGAACACCGACCCGCGCTACGTCTTCCTGGAATTCGACATCCTGTGGGCCCACGGCGGCTCGCTGCGCTACCGCGACCAGCTCGGCGAATTCAAGCCCGTCAACTACGTCAACTCCGACCCGCGCCGCTTCATCGCCTTCCACGTCAAGGACGGCGTCCGGGACCCCGCGGTGACGAACCAGTACCGGGACGTGGTCTTCGGCGCCGGCGAAATCAACTTCCGCAAGTTCTTCGGCGCCCTGCGCGAGCCCGGCTACCCGCTCTACTTCTGGGAGCAGGACCGGGCGCCCCTGGAGCCGCAGGGCTCGCTGTGGGCGGCGGAGACGAGCTACGACGCGATGGTGGCGCTCCGCGGCTGATCACGTTCTCATGCATAACCCTTGTCCACATCCGTGAACCCGTGTCAGTATCACGGACATGCCTGATTCCGCTTCGCACCGGATCATCGACGTGCGCGTGACGCCGGTGGCCTTCCGGGACCTGCCCCTGCTCAACAGCGTCGGAGTGCACGAGCCGTACGCGCTGCGGTCGGTCATCGAGGTCGTGACCGACAGCGGCGCCTACGGCCTCGGCGAGTCCTACGGCGACCTCGCGCATCTGCGGCGGCTGGAGCAGGCGGGCCGGGCGCTGGCCGGGCTTGATGTGTTCGACCTGAACGGGATGTGGCGGGCCGTGACCGCCGCCCTGGCCGCCGACAGCGGTCAGGGTGGGCACGGCATGAGCGGCATGGTGACGGACACCAGTGTCGCTGACCGGGTGTTCTCGCCCTTCGAGGTGGCCGCGCTCGACCTGCAGGGGAAGATCGTCGGACGGCCGGTCAGCGACCTGCTCGGCGGTGCCGTGCGCGACCGCGTCGCCTATAGCGCGTACCTCTTCTACAAGTGGGCCGGGCACCCGGATCTCGGCGAGGACGAATGGGGCGCCGCGCTCGATCCCGAGGGGCTCGTCCGCCAGGCGCGCCGCATGATCGAGGCGTACGGATTCACCGCGATCAAGCTCAAGGGCGGCGTCTTCGCTCCCGAGGAGGAGATCGAGGCGATGAAGGCGCTGCACGCCGCCTTTCCCGGCCTCCCGCTGCGGCTGGATCCCAACGGCGCCTGGGCGGTGCCCACGTCCATCAAGGTCGGCCAGGCGCTCGACGGCGTCGTCGAATACCTGGAGGACCCCACCCCCGGCATCGAGGGCATGGCCCAGGTGGCACGCGAGGTGCCGATGCCGCTGGCCACCAATATGTGCGTGGTCGCCTTCAGCCACCTCCCCCCGGCCGTACGACAGGATGCTGTCCAAGTGGTGCTCTCCGACCACCACTTCTGGGGTGGACTGCGCCGCTCGCAGCGCCTCAGCGGCATCTGCGAGACCTTCGGCATGGGCCTGTCCATGCACTCCAACTCCCACCTGGGCATCAGCCTCGCCGCCATGACCCACCTGGCCGCCGCCACCCCGAACCTCGACTACGCCTGCGACACCCACTGGCCGTGGAAGGACCCGGCGGAGGACGTGATCGTGCCGGGCCCTCTCGCCTTCCGGGACGGGGCGGTCGCGGTGCCCACCGCGCCGGGCCTCGGCGTCGAACTCGACCGCGACGCGCTCGCCCGCCTGCACGAGCAGTACACCGCCTGCGGCCTCCAGGAGCGCGACGACACCGGGTACATGCGCCGGTTCGAGCCCGGCTTCGACCCGGCGGTGCCGCGGTGGTGAACGCGCCGCTGGACATCCTGGTCACCGAGCCGGTGATGGACCGGTTCCGGGACGTGCTGACCGCGGGCGGCGGCCATCGCTGGACCTTCGCGTACGGAGACGATCCGGCCGCCCGCAAGGCGGCGGCGACGGCGGACGTGCTGGTGTGCTCGGCGGCGAGCCGCGAGCAGCTGGCGCCTATGGAGCGGCTGCGGCTGCTGCACGTCACCGGCGCCGGATACGACAAGATCCCGGTGGCCGCGCTGCCGCCGGGCGTCCAGGTGGCCAACACCTTCCACCACGGCCGCTCGATCGCGGAGCACGTGGTGATGGTCTCCCTGATGCTGCTGCGCGACGTGGCCCGCGCCGAGCGGAACATGCGGGCCGGCGTCTGGCACAACGCCATGGTCGACCACGCCTATCCGTTCGGCGGCGTCCTGTCCGGGCGGACCATGGGCGTCCTCGGGATGGGCGAGATCGGCGGCGAGGTGGCCCGTACCGCCAATGCGCTGGGGATGCGGGTACGGACCGTACGCCGCAACCCGGCCGCGCCGCCCCCGGCCGGCGTGCACCTCGACTGGGTCGGCGGCCAGCACCAGCTGCCCGAACTGCTCGGCGCCTGCGACGTGGTGGTGGTGACCGTGCCGCTCAGCGAGGAGACCCGCTCGCTCATAGACGCCGCCGCGCTGGCCGCGATGCGGCCGTCCGCGATCCTGGTCAACGTGGCCCGCGGCCCAGTGGTGGACGAGGCGGCACTGCACGCGGCGCTGAGCGACGGGACCATCGCGGGCGCCGCCCTCGACGTATGGTGGCGCAACCCGCGCGAGCCGGAGGCGCCGCCGCCCTCGCACCTGGACTTCACCGGGTTCGGCAACGTGGTCCTCACCCCGCACCAGTCCGGCCACACCGACGAGACCTTCCGCGGCCGGGCCCGGGACATCCGCGACAACATCGACGCCCTGGCCGCGGGCCGGCCGCTGCGCAGCCTCGTCGCCCGCTGAGGAGCGACGGGGCCCGCTACAGCAGCTGCGCCCCGATCAGCAGCACGGCGCCCAGGACGGAGATCCCGATGGCGGCGAGGCGGAGCCGGCGGGCGTCCAGGAACCGGTTGACGAAGCGCGACAGCGCATAGCCGAGCGGCAGCACCGGCGCCAGGGCGGCGGACATCAGCAGGGTGTGGGTGCCGATGGCACCGGCGAGCGCGAGCGAGGCCACCGACAGCACGGACCCGACGAGGAAGAAGCCGCTCATGGTGCCGCGCAGCGCGCGGGCTTCCTTGCCCTGCCACACCAGCGCCATCGGCGGGCCACCGATGGAGGTCGCGGTGCCCAGCAGCCCGGACGCGGAGCCGGCCAGCACCAGATTGGGCCGATGCGGCCGCGGCGCCCAGCCGAGGGAGGCCGAGGCGGCGCCGAAGAGTACGACCCCGGCGAGCAGCAGCCCCAGGACGCGCGGCGGCAGCGCCGCCACCAGCACCGCGCCTATAGCTGTGCCCGGCACCCGGCCCACCAGCGCCCAGCCGGTGCCGCGCAGATCGACGTGCTCCCGCTCGACCATCGTCACCAGCAGGGTGAGCATCGCCGCCTGGATAATCAGCGTGCCGGGGACGAGCCCGGGGTCGATCAGGGCCACCACGGGCGCGGCGAGCATCCCCATGCCGAAGCCGACGGACGCCTGCAGGCAGGACGCCAGCAGCACCGCGCCCGCGATGACCAGATAGCCGCTGACCGTCACTTGGCGCCCAGGCCTGCCGCCGGTTCCGGTGCGTTCTCAAGCGGGTGGAAGCAGGCGGCCGTATGCGCCTCGTCCCGCGAGTCGGCGGCCGGCTCCGGCGCCGCGGACGCGCAGGCGTCGGTCGCCTTCCAGCAGCGGGTACGGAACCGGCACCCCGACGGCGGGGACAGCGGCGAGGGAATCTCACCGGACAGAATGATCTGTTCGCGGCGCGCCTCGGCGTCCAGCGAAGGGGCGGCGGACATGAGCGCGGCGCTGTACGGGTGCAGGGTGCGGTCGAACACGGCCTGCGCGGCGCCCTGTTCCACGATGCCGCCGAGGTACATCACCAGCACCCGGTCCGCGACGTGCCGCACCACGGACAGGTCGTGGGAGATGAACAGGTAGGCGACGCCGAGCTGCCGCTGGAGGTCGTCCAGGAGGTTGAGGACCTGCGCCTGCACGGACAGGTCGAGCGCGGAGACCGGCTCGTCGCAGACGATCACGTCCGGGGAGAGGGCGAGCGCGCGGGCGATGCCGATGCGCTGGCGCTGGCCGCCGGAGAACTCCTGCGGGTAGCGGTGCTCGTCGCCCTTGCGCAGCCCCACCAGGTCGAGCAGCTCCCGCACCCGCGCCTCGCGCTCCTTGGCGGTGCGGTACAGGTCCTTGTGGGTGCGCCAGGGCTCGCCGATGATGTCGCCGGCCGTCATCCGGGCGTTGAGCGAGGCGAAGGGGTCCTGGAAGACCATCTGGATCCGGCGCCGCCACTCCAGCAGCCGCGGCCCCTTCAGCCGGAAGGGGTCGACGCCGTCGAAGCGGACGCTGCCGCTGTCGGGCCGCTCCAGCATCATCAGCGTGCGGGCCAGGGTGGACTTCCCGCAGCCCGACTCGCCCACCAGGCCGAGGGTTTCGCCGCGCCGGAGGTCGAAGGAGATGCCGTTCAGCGCGCGCAGCTGCCGCGCCTTGCCCCCGCTGCGTACGGGAAACGTCTTGGTCAGCTCGCTGACCTGCAGCAGGGGCTCCTCGACTACGTCACTCATCGCGTTACCTCGTTCGGGAAGTGACAGGCGGCGGTACGGTCCGGTCCGGTCTCGGCGGGTTCGGGCCGCTCGGTCCGGCACCGGTCCCGTACCAGCGGACACCGGTCCTGGTAGACGCAGCCGGCCGGGATCGCGTGCAGCTGCGGCGGGGCGCCGCCGATGGATTTCAGGTGCTCGCCGCGGGCGGCGTGCATGGGGACCGAGTCCAGGAGGCCCTTGGTGTACGGGTGCCTGGGCTCGTCGAAGACCGCGCGTACGGGGCCGGATTCGACCACGTTGCCCGCGTACATCACGACGACCTCGTCGGCCTGCTCGGAGACGAGCGCGAGGTCGTGGGTGATCAGCACCAGGCACATGTCGTGTTCGGCGCGCAGCTCCGCGAGGAGCTGCATGATCTGCGCCTGCACGGTCACGTCGAGCGCGGTGGTCGGCTCGTCGGCGAGCAGCACGGACGGGGACAGGGCGACCGCGATGGCGATCAGCAGCCGCTGCCGCATGCCGCCGGAGAACTGGTGCGGATAGGCGTCGACCCGGGTCTCCGGCTCCGGAATGCCGACCCGGGCCATCAGCTCGATGGCCTCCTTGCGGGCCTCCTTGCGGGACAGCCCGCGGTGGATCCGGAACGGCTCGGCGAGCTGGGTGCCCACCGTATAGACGGGGTTGAGCGCGGTGAGCGCGTCCTGGAAGACGATGGCCAGCTCGGGGCCCGCCATCGACCGGCGGGTCTTCTCACCGGCCCCGACCAGGTCGGTGCCGTCCAACCGCACCTGGCCGCCGCTCACTTCGGCCGCCGGGTCCAGCAGGGAGACGATGGCCTGCGCGGTCATCGACTTGCCGCAGCCGGACTCGCCGAGCAGCGCCAGGGTGCGGCCGCGCCGGGCGCTGAAGCTGACCCCGTCGACGGCGCGCACGCTGCCGTGCGGGGTGTGGATGTCGACGCACAGCTCGTCGACCTCTAGAGCGGTGCCGGTCACGACTGTGCCTCCTGGGTGGCGGGAGCGGTACGGGCGGCCCGGCGGCGGGCCTTGCGCGGCAGCGCCAGCCGCCAGCGCTGGGCCGGGTCGGTGGCCAGCCGCGCCCAGGCGGCCAGCACGCTCGCGGACACCGTCGTGATGACGATCGCCAAGCCGGGGAAGAACGTCAGCCACCACGCCGTCTGCAGATAGCTGCGCCCCTGGGCGACCATCAGGCCCCAGCTCACGTCGGGCGGCTGGATGCCGATGCCGAGGAAGCTCAGCGAGGACTCCGCCAGCATCACGTAGCAGAACTCCAGGGTGGCCAGGGTGAGCAGGGTCGGCAGCACGACCGGGAACACGTGCCGCCGGATGATGGCGCCGCTCGGGGTGCCGAAGGTGCGGGCCGCGTCGACGAACAGGCGGCTCTGCAGCTCGGTGGACTCCGAGCGGGCGGTGCGCAGGTAGACCGGGAGGCGGGTGAGGGCCAGCACCAGGACGAGGTTGGCGATGCTCGGCGAGAAGACGTACAGCACGACGACGGCCATGAGCAGCGAAGGGAAGCTCATGATGACGTCGGCGGCCCGCATCGCGACCGTCTCCCGCCGGCCGCGGTGGTAGCCGGCCCACATGCCGATCAGGGAGCCGATCACCAGGGCGATCAGCACTGCGGGGACGGCCACGCTGAAGGTGGTACGGGCGGCGACGACGAGCCGGGCCAGCATGCTCTGGCCGAGCGGGTCGGTGCCCAGCACGTTCAGCCAGCCGCTGTCGAGGGAGAACGGGGGCTGGTTGGCGTTGTCGAGATGCTGCTCGGTGGCGGCGTCGCCGAGCAGCAGCGGGCCGAACACCGCGGTCAGCACGACCAGGGCCAGCACCGCGGCCGCCGCGGTGGCGACCCGGTCGCGCAGCAGCATGCGGCGCAGGCCGACGCGGGCCGATGTGTCGTTCGGGGCACTCATGGAGCCCTCCTCAGGCCATCGCCGTATCGCGGACGCGCACATCGAGCAGCGCGTAACAGATGTCGATGATGATGTTGAGCACGAAGATGGACACGGCGGTGAGCAGCACCGCGGCCTGCAGCACCGCGAAGTCACGCCCCAGGATCGAGTCGATCATCAGCTTCCCGATGCCCGGCCACCCGAAGATCGTCTCCACCACCACGGCCCCGTTGATCAGTGAGACGGCGAGGTCGCCTGCGACGGTCAGCGCGGGCGCGGCGGCGTTACGGAGGGCGTGGTGGCTGACCACGCGCACGCTGCCCGCCCCCTTGCTGCGGGCCAGCCGGACGTACGGGGCGGACAGCGCCGAGATCATGGCGCCGCGCACCACCTGGGTGAGCACGCCCAGCGGCCTGATCACCAGCGTGGCGACCGGCAGCACCCAGGACAGCATGCCGTTGCCGACACCGGACGTCGGCAGGATGCCGAAGGTCACGGCGAAGACCCACACGCCGATGATCGCGAACCAGAAGTCCGGGACGCTGGCGGCGGTCATGGAAAGGAACGACGAGATGCGGTCGGCCACCGAGTTGGGGCGCCAGGCGGCCCAGCTGCCGATGACCACGGCGCCGACCGCGGCGATCAGCATGGTGGCGAAGGCGAGCTGCAGCGTGGCGGGGAAGGCCCGCAGCGCCATCGTCGCCGCGGACTCCCCGGTGCGCAGCGACTCGCCGAAGTCGAGCTGGAAGACGCCGCCGAAGTAGTCGGCGATCTGCTGCCAGATCGAGTCGTCGAAGCCGTTGCGCTCGGTGAAGGCCGCCCGTTGGGCCTCGGTGGCGGATTCGGGCAGGTACAAGGAAGCGGGGTCGCCCGTGAGCCTCGCGAGGACGAAGACTCCGAGCAGCACCGCGACCAACGGGAGGATGCTGGTCAGCGCGCGGCGGCGCAGGAAATGGAACAACGCTGTCCCCAGGTGATCAGTCGGAGGGTGTGAACTCGGCGAGCCTCATCTCGTCGCCGGTCGCGGAGTTCGGCTCGTACCGGACCCCCTCGGCGAGCGCGATGGTGCCGTACATGTGGGCGATATAGGCGTACTGGGAAATCTCCCGCGGCTCCTTCGCGAACACCCCGGCCAGCGCCTTGGCCCGGCCCGCACCGGCCAGCGCCTCGGCGTCGCGGATCCGCCGGTCGAAGGCGGCCGTGCCGCCGGAGCTCTGGTTGCCCTTGGCCAGGAGGTACTGGTCCATGGAGAAGGCCGCGTCGCCCGCCTGGTTGCCGTGCTGGATCAGCAGCAGGTACGGGCCCGCGTTCTTGGGGAAGGGGCGCTCCTGCAGCTCGACGCTGCCGGCGGTGTCCTTCATCTCGATCTTTACGTTGAGGCCGATGCCGGACAGCGTGTTCTGCAGGACCTGCATGGTCTCCTGCACCTTCGGGAACAGTCCGGTGCGGCTGATCAGCCGGATCGGCTTGCTCACGTCGACCCCGTCGGCCTTCGCCTCGGCCAGCAGCTTCTTCGCTTTGGCGAGGTCGGTCGGCCAGGGGGCGAGGCCCGCGCGGTATCCGGCGATCCCCTTCGGGACCAGCTGCGCCGCGACCTTCGCGTCCCCGCCGTACAGCGAGTCGACGATGCCCTTGCGGTCGATCGCGTAATTGACCGCCTGGCGCACCCGCTTGTCGTCGAGTGGCGCCTCGGTGAGCTGCATCCGCAGGGCGGTGGTCTCGTTGTTCGGGTACGCGTGCCCGGCGTCGCCCGCGCCGTCCTCGGGGCCGAGGGAGGTGGCGACCTCGGCCTCGCCGTTGGTGACCATCGCGGCGCGGACGCTGCTTTCGGTGCGCCACTGGTACTCGGCGGCCGTATAGGCGGGCTTCTTGCCCCAGTACCTCTTGTTGGCCCCCAGGGCGAGACTCGTGCCGGGCTGCCAGTCGGCGACGCGGTACGGGCCGGTGCCGACCGGCTCGCGCACCTTCTTGGTGGCGTCGGTGGAGGTCGGCACCATTTCGATGAAGGAGAGCCGCAGCGGGAGGATCGGGTCCGGCTCCGGGGTGGTCACCGTCAGCGTGCGGGCGTCGGGTGCGTCGACCTTCAGGTCCGTGTCGCCGAAGACGTAACCCTCCACGTTGCAGCCGAGCTTGGAGTTGACCGCCCGATCGATGGAGTACGCGGCGTCCTTCGCATCGAAGCGGGTGCCGTCGCTGAAGCGCACGCCGTCGCGGATCCGGTAGGTCCAGCGGGTGTCGGAGGTGCGTTCCCAGGATGTCGCGAGCTTCGGCTTGAGCTTGCCCGTGCCGGGGTCGCGTTCGGTGAGCGGCTCGGTGATGTTGGACCGTACGACCGACCCGGTCGACGTCAGGGAGGCCTCGCACGGCTCCAGCGTGGGCGGCTCCTCGGGCAGGACGACGCGGAGGGTGTCGCCGTCCGCCGTCACCGATTCGCTGTTGGCCACGGTGCAGGCGCTCGCGGCGAGGGCGGTGCACAGCGCGAGGGATACCGCTGCGTGCCGACGGGGCATGGGGTTCCTCCACCACGGGCTTGAATGGTCGCGTCCATGGATATAGACGCTGTTCCAATTTGTGGATGCACGGTAGGTGTGGCTTTTGAGCAGCGTCAAGAGATCTGACAGGAGAGACTGACTCCGGTTCTCATATGTAGACACCGTTCCTGTATGCGTTTCTTGCTGCTAGCTTGAGCCCATGGCCCACTTCTCGCCCGCTGAACTTCGTCATGCCCTCGGATCGGGGCTGCTGTCGTTCCCGGTCACCCACACCACCGCCGACCACGCCTTCGACGAGCCCGCCTACCGCGCCCACCTGCAGCGGCTCACCGGCTATGACGTGGCCGGCCTCTTCGCCCCCGGCGGTACGGGCGAGTTCTTCTCCCTCACCCACGCCGAGGTGGACGCGGTCCTGCGCGCGACGGTCGCCGAGGCCCGCGACGGCCTCCCCGTGATCGGCGCGGCCGGCTACGGCACCTCCACGGCGGTGGCGATGGCCCAGCAGGCCGAACAGGGCGGGGCCGACGGCATCCTCCTGCTGCCGCCCTACCTCACCGAGGTCGGCCAGGAGGGCCTCTATACCCACGTCGCGCGGGTGTGCGCGGCCACCTCCCTCGGCGTGGTCGTCTACCACCGCGCCAACGCCCGCTTCACCGCCCGTACCGTCGCCCGGCTCGCGGCGGAGTTCCCGAACTTCATCGGCTTCAAGGACGGCGTCTGCGACATCGACCTGCTGGCCGGACTGCACGCCGCCCACGGCGACCGCCTCGTCCTCATCGGCGGCCTCCCCACCGCCGAGACCTACGCCCTGCCGTACCAGGAACTCGGCGCCACCACCTACTCCTCGGCGATCTTCAACTTCGCACCGCAGTGGGCCTGCGACTTCTACGCCGCCGTCCGCGCCCGCGACAACGAGCAGGTGTACGCGCGGCTGCGCGAGTTCGTCCTGCCGTACATCGCCATCCGCGACCGGGCTCCGGGCTATGCGGTGGCGATCGTCAAGGCCGCGCTCACCGCCTCCGGGCACCCGGCGGGACCGGTCCGGCCGCCGCTGACGGATCTGACCGAGGCCGAGCAGGCCGAACTCGCGGCGCTCGTGAAGCAGGTGATCTGACGTGCCCTCCACCGTCCTCACGGTCGGCCCGCTCAAGCCGTCGCTCACCAAGACCCTGCGCACCGAGTACGACGCCCTGGAACTCCCGGACGAGGGCCCCGCCCGCGAGGCCTTCCTCGCCGAGCACGGCCCGACCATCACCGCCGCCGTCACCTCCGGCGGCTCCGGCGTCGGCACCGGCCTGATGTCCGCGTTGCCCCGCCTCGGTGCCGTGATCAACTTCGGCGTCGGCTACGACACCACGGACGTCGAACTCGCCCACCGCCGCGGCATCCTGGTCAGCAACACCCCCGACGTCCTCACCGACTGCGTCGCCGACACCGCACTCGGCCTCACCCTGGACCTGCTGCGCGGCTTCTCCGCGGCCGACCGTTTCGTACGAGCCGGGCGCTGGCCTCGCGAAGGCGCCTTCCCCCTGATGCGCCGGGTCAGCGGCGCCCGCATCGGCATCCTCGGCCTGGGCCGCATCGGCCGCGCCACCGCCATCCGCTTCGCCGCCCTGGGCTGCGGCATCACCTACCACAGCCGCCGACAGCTCCCCGACGTCCCGTACGCCTACGCCACCTCACCCGCCGAACTGGCCGCCGCCGTCGACGTCCTAGTGGTCACCACCTCCGGCGGCGCGGCCACCCGCGGCCTGGTCAGCCGCTCCGTCCTGGAGGCGCTCGGCCCCGACGGGTCCCTCATCAACGTCGCCCGCGGCAGCGTGGTGGACGAGGACGCCCTGGTCGAGCTGCTGACCACGGGCGGCCTCGCAGGCGCAGGCCTCGACGTCTTCACCTCCGAACCCCACGTCCCCGAGGCCCTCTTCCCCCTCGACAACGTCGTCCTCCTCCCCCACGTCGCCAGCGGCACCACCCACACCCGCAACGACATGGAACGCCTCACCCTGGACAACCTCGCCAGCTTCCTCGACCACGGCAAAGTGGTGACGCCGGTGCCCGGCTGAGATCCCTCAACGCCGCCGTATTCAGGGCCCGTTGCCCCATGCGATCATTGGCGCTCCGGTAGATCACTCGTCGAGGGGATCGATCATGCAGGGAGCCTCCGTCGCCATCGTGGGCGGGAGCATTGCGGGCTGTGCTACGGCGCTTGCGGCGCATCGGTGTGGTGCCGGGCGGGTGAGCGTGTTCGAGCGGGCCGGCAGCGAGCTGCGTGATCGGGGGGTGGGGATTGGGATCCACAATGCCCGCTTCGACGAGTTAGTGGCCGAGGGATATCTCGATGCGGCCGCGCCGTGGGTGCGGCTGACGCGGCGCGTGTGGACGGTACGGGACGGGGACGCTGAGCACGGGCGCGAGATAGGGGCTCAGCCCTTCCCCTTCCGGGGGTACAACTGGGGTTCGCTGTGGACCGCGTTGCGGCAGCGCGTGCCGGCCACCGTCGATTACCGGGCTGACGTCGCCGTGACCGCCGTGGATCCCGATGCCGATGGCGTGACACTGCGGCTCTCCGATGGCCGGGCCGAACGCTTCGACGCCGTCATAGGCGCCGACGGCTACCGGTCCGTCGTCCGCGAGGCGATGTTCCCCGACCTCACGCCCAGCTACGCGGGCTACGTCGGCTGGCGCGGCGCCCTCGACGGGGTGCCGGGGCCGGGGCCCGAGGGGGGCGATGCGCAGGTCGTGGGCTTCCCCGGCGGGCATTGCATGATGTACGTGATCCCGAGCGCCGGGGGCGGGCACCGGCTCAACTGGGTGCTTTACGCGTCCCCGCCCGCAGAGTTCGAGCTGGACCTGCGGACGCCCACGTCGCTGCCGCCGGGGAGCGTGGCGGCGGCCATGACCGCGTACCTGCGGGATCTCGTCGCCGAGCACTTCCCGCCCTACTGGGCCGAGCAGGTGCTGCGCACGCCGAGCGAGTCCACCTTCATCCAGCCGATTTACGACCTCGAGGTGCCGCACTACGCCGTCGAGCGGATGCTCCTCGCCGGGGACTCCGCGACGGTCGCCCGGCCGCACACCGGCGGCGGCACCGTAAAGGCGCTGCAGGACGCGACCGCGCTTGAGACGGCCGGGAAGTCCGGGAGCGACTGGGCGAAGATCGGCGAGGTCTATGACGGTGACCGCAGCGCCGTGGGAGGCACGATCGTCGCGCTGGGGCGGCGGTTGGGGCGCGCCCAGGTCGAGGAGACGCCGGACTGGGCGGGCATGCGGCAGGACGACCTGGATGCCTGGTGGACCGAGCAGAACGGCGGCTCGGACCGGCGCAGCGGCTTCGGCGGGCAGGCCCTGAAGCGCAGTTGACCGGCAGCTCTGCAGTCGATCAGCGACCCGCCGGCGCCGCGTCCAGCGCCAGCGCCTCATGCAGCGCCGCCGGGTCCGCCCGTACCTCATCGCCGTCCAGCCGGGCAGTGACCCGCCCCGACGTGAGGACCGTGATCGTACGGGCGCAGTGCACGGCCAGCGCCGGGCTCGGCGAGACCAGCAGCACGGCGATGCCGTCCTCCGCCAGGCGCGGGATCAGGTCCTGGATCTGACGGACGAGGGCGGGCGCGAGGCCCTCCGTCGGCTCGTCCAGTAGCAGCACCCGCGGGCTGCCCAGCAGGGCGCGCGCGAGGGCGAGCATCTGCTGTTCGCCGCCCGAGAGTTGGCTGCCGCGGTTGCCCATCCGCTCCGCCAGCCGCGGCAGCAGGTCGAGGACCCGCTCCCGCGTCCACGCCTCGCCCGCATGCCCACGCGCGGGCGGGCGGTGCGCGAGGCGCAGGTGTTCGGCGACCGTCAGGCGGGCGAAGACGCGGCGGCCCTGCGGGACGAGGCCGACGCCGGCGCGGGCGATGTGGTGGGCCGGCAGCCCGGAGACGTCCCGTCCGTCCACCACCACCGTGCCGGCGCGGGGGCGGAGCAGCCCCGCGATGGTGTGTACGAGGGTGGTCTTGCCCGCGCCGTTGTGGCCGACGACGGCGTGCACGCTGCCCTCGGGGACGGCGAGGTCCAGGGGCTGCAGGGCGGTGCCGCCCTGATAGCCCGCCGTGAGTCCGGCCGTCTGCAGCATCAGCGACTGCCCCTGTCCGCGGCGGTGGTGTCCAGATATACGTCCCGGACCTCCGGGTGGCGCAGCGCCTCCTGCGTCGGGGCCGAGATCAGCACGCGCCCTGCGGCGAGCACGGTGATGTCGTCGGCGAACTCCGTGACCACATCGGTGTGGTGCTCCACCAGCAGCACAGTCACGTCCTCCGGCAGCCCGGCCAGGACCGTCAGCAGGCGGGCGATGTCGCGGTCGGTCAGCCCGGCGGCGGGCTCGTCCAGCAGCAGCAGGCGGGGCGCGGCCGCGAGGGCGGCGGCGAGGTCGAGCAGCCGGCGCTGGCCGTGCGAGAGCGTCGCGGCCGGCCGCCCCGCCACGTCGCTCAGGCCGACGGCCTCCAGGTGGCTGGAGGCGGAGGCGGCCAGGCGGCGCAGCTGCGCCGGGCGGCGCCAGGCCGCGTGGTGGCGGCGGTGGTCGCGGTGGTGCCGCCACGCGGCCAGGATGACGTTCTCCAGCACGGTCAGCTCGCCGATCGCGACCGGCTGCTGGAAGCTGCGGGCGATGCCGAGGCGGCTGCGCTGGGCGGGGGCGGTGCGGGTGATGTCGTCGCCGGCCAGGGCGATGCGGCCGGCGTCGGCGCTGTCGGTCCCGGCGATGAGGTTCAGCAGGGTGCTCTTGCCAGCGCCGTTGGGGCCGATGATGGCGTGCCGGGCGCCCGCGGACAGGTCCAGGTCGACCGCGTCGACGGCCGTCAGTGCCCCGTATCGGCGGGTCAGGCAGGACGCCGACAGCAGGGGGGCCGTGCTCGGTGGACGGGTGGTCGGGGGGTGGTCCTCCTCGGTCGGCAGGGTCACGTAGTGGCCTCCTCCTTCTTGGGTACGGCCCGTACGGCACCCGCGGTCTCCCGGGTCTCTTCGGGCTTGCGCCAGAACCCCGCCAGCCCGCGCGGCAGCACGTACACGGCGGCGACGAACAGCACCCCGAGCAGCAGCGGCCCGTGCCCCGGCCACGAACTGGCCACCCAGTCGCGGGTATAGACGATCAGCCCGGCCCCCAGGAGCGCTCCGACCACCGACGTGGTGCCGCCGATGACCGCGGCGAGCAGCGCGAGTGCGGCGATCTCGAAGCCTGCGTCCGCCGGTGAGACGTACTGCTGGACGGTCACCATCAGCCCGCCGCCGATGCCGGCCACCGCGCCCGCGCCGGTGTGGGCCAGCAGCAGATAGCGAGAGACCGGGTGGCCGGAAGCGCGCATGCGCTCCTCGGCGCTGCGGGTGCCGATGAGCAGCTTGCCCGCCGGGGAGCGGAGCAGGAGCAGGGTGAGCGCGATGACGGCGGCCGTGATCGCGAGGATGTAGCCGTAGATGGCGCCCTCCTCGGTCAGCTCTCCCCCGCCCCACAGGCCGGCCGTCGGCGGGAAGCCCGCGAGGCCGTCGGTGCCGCCGGTGAGCGACTTCCACTGGCCGATGGCGGTGTTGGTGAGTTCGCCGACGGCCAGGGTGATCATGAGGACGGTGGTGCCGCGGGCGCGGATCACCGCCGGGCCGACGGCCGCGGAGAAGAGCGCGGCGGCCACGGCGGCGGCGAGCACCTGCACCGAGCCCGCCGTCCAGCCCGCGTCGGCGAGCAGCGCCGTCGTGTACGCGCCCACCGCGAAGGGCGCCGTCTGGCCGAGTGTGGGCAGCCCTCCGTAACCGGTCAGGACGGTGACGCTGACCGCCAGCAGGCCGAGGGCCAGGGCGTATCCGGCGAGGGAGAGGGAGTACGGGTCGAGCAGCCAGGGCAGCGATGCCGCGGCGGCCAGGAGGGCGAGAAGCGGCGCGGCCCGGCGGACGGCGGGCGGAAGCGCAGGCTTTCGTACGGTGCCGCCACCGGTGCCGCCACCAAGCCGCGCCGCGACCTGCCGCCGCACCCAGGTCGCCGGATCCCGCGGCGGATCACCGCCCCCCTCAGGACCGCCGGGCACCGCCTCGGACGCCCCCCGCGTCCGTACGATCAACACGACCGCCATCGCCCCGAACAGCAGATACGGCGCCCAGTCCGGCGCCACCGACACCCCGAGCGTCTGCACCTCCCCCACCCCGATCGCGGCGATCAGCGTCGCCCACAGCGACCGCAGGCCGCCGAGCACGATGACCACCAGCGACAGCATCAGCACGTTCTCCGCCGTGCCGGGCCCTGGCCCGATGATGGGCGCGCCGAGGACCCCCGCCGCCCCGGCCAGCGCACCGGCCGCCGCGAGGACGCCGGTATGCACCAGCCGCGGGCTGAGCCCGGTGGCGGCGAGCATCTGCGGGTCGTCGGCCGCGGCCCGTACCGCCGCGCCCGCCTTGGTGCGGGTCAGCACCCACGTGCCGCCCGCCGCCACCAGCACGGCCATGAGGATGAAGCACAGCCGGTAGGCGGGATAGCGGTGGCCGAGCAGCGATACGGACGTGTCCAGCGCGCCGGGGACCTGGACCGGCATCTCGTCCGCGCCGAAGAACTCGATCAGCAGATTGCCGCCGATCAGCGCCAGGCCGAAGGTCAGCAGCGCCTGATCGAGATGGCCGCGGCGGGCCAGCGGCGCGGTCGCCGCCGCCAGCAGTCCGCCCGCGGCACACGACGCCGCGGTGCCCGCCACCAGGCCGATCGCCAGCCCTGCCCACGTGCCGTCGCTCAGGTCGGCGCCGACGTAGGCGCCGACCGCGTACAGCGTGCCGTGCGCCAGGTTCAGCACCCCGGCCGTGCCGAAGGCCAGGCTCAGGCCGGCGGCGACGACGAACAGCAGCAGCCCGTAGGCCACGCCGTCGACCGCCGGCACGAGCTGGGCGTCGAACGGGTTCATTTGTCAGCTGCCGAGGGTGGTGAGGTCCTGCATCATGACGTTGGCCAGCTGCTTGCCGTCGCGGCGGACCTGGCGGAGGTACCACTTCTGCACCGGCGAGTGCGACTTCGCGCCGAACTCCCAGGTGCCGCGGGGGCTGTCGATCTGCCCCAGACCGTCGATGGCCTTGTTGATCGACTCCGGGGTCACATCGCCCTTCTTGTCGGCGTCGGCAATCGCCTTGTCCAGGACCGCGGCGGCGTCGTACGAGGCCATCGCGTACTCGCTGGGCGGCGTGTCGTGCTTGGCGGTCCAGTCGGCGACGAACTTCCGGTTGGCGTCGTTGTCCAGGTCGGCCGCGTAGTTGAGGACGGAGTAGATGTCCTTGGCCGCGGGGCCCATCGCGGCGAGCAGGCCGCCTTCGGTGAGGAAGCCGGTGGAGTACAGCGGCAGGTCGGCGGCGTCGGACTGGGCGTACTGCTTGACGAAGTCGAGGGCGGCCTTGCCGGCGTAGAAGCAGTACACCGCCTTGGCGTCCGTCTTGGCGATGTTGTTGAGGTACGGGGTGAAGTTGGTGGTCTTCGGGAAGGGCGTCCAGGTCGTCTTGCCCTTCGGGTTGGCCAGCTTGCCGCCCACCTTTTTGAACTCATCGGTGAAGCCGCCGACCTGGTCGTAACCGCCCTGGTAGTCGGGGCCGATCGCGTAGACCGGGCCGTCGACCTTCTCCTCGATGTGCTTGGCGATCGCGGTGCCGGGTTCCTTCGACAGGAAGCTGGTGTGCCAGACGTTGCTGACGTCCTTGACCGGGGGGCGGCCGTTGGAGCTGACGAGCGGGATCTTGGCCTGCTCCACCAGCGGCAGCACGGCCTTGTACGAGCCGTTGGCGACGATGCCGGTCAGCACGTCGACCCGGTCCTTCTTGATCATCTTGGTGGCCGCGGGCACGGCGGTCGGCGGGCCGTCGCCCTCATCGCCGACGGACAGGTCGATCTTGTGGCCGCCGAGCTTGCCGTCGTGGGTGTCGAGGTAGAGCTCGAAGCCCTTGCGCTGATCGACGCCGACGGCCTCATACGTACCGGAGAGCGAGGCCAGCAGGCCGACCTTGATCGTGTCGTCGCCGGAGCCGCTGCCGCCGCTGCTGCACCCCGCGGCGGCCGCGAGTGCGAGCACGAGGGAGACGGCACCGGCGGCGTGGAGTCTGCCGCGGGCTGGTCGCCGGGATATGGAGGGGTTCACGTACATGAGGACTCTTTTCAGGAGGCGGGCTGCGCGCTGTTGGGCCGTACTTCGGGGGTCAGGGCGTCGCCGACCTGGTTGATGAGCTCGGACATCACGTAACTGACCTCGCCGATATCCGCGTCCCGGGTGGTGGTGACCAGGAGGGACGCGCCGCTGGAGACCGCCATGGAGAACATGTAGCCGCCCTCCATCGCCGTGAGGCTGTGTTCCACGGGATCGGTCTCGATCAGCTGAGCCGCGCCGTTGAGCAGGTTCACGATGCCGGAGGCGATGGCTGCCAGGCGGTCTGCGTCGTCCTGGTGCATCTCGGTGTGGGCGATGGCAAGTCCGTCCACGGAGACGGCGATCGCGTGGGTGACCTCTGGTAACCGGCTGGCGAAGTCGTTCAGCAGCCAGCTCAGGTCGGCGGCGGGTGGGGTGCTCATCGCGTGCTCCATCTATCTGTCGTCATCTTTGGTGGAACGGCCGGGTCTCGCCGAGGATGATCCACTACGGCCCTCGGTGCTCCGGCTGATCCCCTGGGTGTACGCGGCCAGCACGTCGGAGATCTGCCGGGCGTCCCGGCGGCGCTGCGGACCCTTGGCCTTGGCGGCGGCCCGCGGCCCGGTCTTGGCGGCGCGGCCGGGGACCGGCGCGTCCGCGTCGGCGGGCTGCTTCGCCCGCACCGGCAGGCCCGCGGCGCTGGTCCCGGCGATCCGCTTGGCCGGGTCGTACTCCGGCGGGGGCTGCAGCCGCCTGGCCGGGGCTTCGTCGGGGGGCCGCGGCTGTGCTCGTTCGGCGACGGACGTGCCGCCGCCTGGAGCTGGTACGGACCCGAGCCCGCCGGCGCCCGCACCTGCGCCCGCGCCCGCGCCTGCGCCCGCGCCCACGAGCCGCCGACCGGCCCGGCCGGGCTGCGGGACGAACGGGGAGAAGTCCTCGGGCACGCCCAGCCCACCGGCCCGTCCCTGATCGGTGGCGCCTTCACCGGCCACCTCGACCAACAGCTCCGCCGGCAGCGTGACCTCGGCAATCGTCCCGGGCCCCGAGGAGTCCCGCAGTTCCACCACGATGCCGTGGCGGGCCGACAGCCGGGAGACGACCTGCAGGCCCATCGCCCGTACATCCCCGAGGTCGGCCGTCGGCTTGGCGAGCCGGGCGTTCAACGCCTGCCGGCGCTCGGGCGAGATGCCCACGCCCTCGTCGACGACCTGCACCACCGCGCGGTCGACCAGCGACCAGACCGCCACGCCGACCTGGCGGTCGGGCGGCGAGTACCGGGTGGCGTTGTCGAGCAGCTCCGCGAGGATGTGGGCGAGGTCGTGCACAGCGCGCGCGGCGATGCCGATGCCGGGCTCGACGGTGCCGAGGGACACCCGGTGGAAGCGCTCGATCTGCTGGGCCGCGGCGACGACGACGGTGGCGCACGGCGCGTCGGACGTCCGCACCCGGGCGTTGCCGTAACCGCCCAGCACCAGCAGGCTGTTGGTGTTGCGCTCCATCCGGATGGCCAGGTGGTCCAGGGCGAACAGGGTCTGCATCCGCTCCGGGTCCGCCTCGTCGCGCTGCACGGCGTCCAGCTCGGAGACCATGACGGAGGTCATCTGCGAGCCGCGGCGCGCCACCCCGACGAGGGTCTCGGCGAACTGGTCCCGCACGTGGGCCTGCTGCGCGGCCAGCCGTACCGCCTCGTAGTGGACGGCGTTGAAGGCCTCGCCGACCTCGCCGATCTCGTCGTCGCCGGTGGTGCGCACGGGGCTGCCCGAGCTGTTGGCGACGTGTTCTGGCTTGGCGCCGCCGAGGGCGCCCGGCTCGGCGAGCTCTGCCATGATCGCCGGGAGCCGCTGCTCGGCGACGACACGTGCCGCGTTGCGCAGTTCCCGCAGCCGGCCGATCATCACCCGCCCGAGCCGTACGGCGACGGTGAACGCGCCGACCAGCGTCAGCAGCACCACGAGCACTTCGCCGACGGCCCACCACGTCAGTGTGGTCCGGGTGTCGTCGACGGTGTCGTGCACGGAGGCGTCGACCCGGCGCTGGACCGGTCCGAGGAGCGCCAGCCGGTCGGAGCTGGCCTCCAGCCACGTGCGCGGCGAGAGCATGAGCTCCTGCCCGGCGCTGGTCCGGCCGACCTCGTCCTCCAGGCGCTGCGCCGCGAGGGCGTCGGGCCCGGCCATGCTGCGCTCCAGCCAGGTCCGCCACTGCTCCGGGCCGAGCGCGTACATCTCCCGGACCGCCTCGGTGTGCCCGAGCCGGGTGGCGTCGAAGGCCCGCTGCGCGGCCGGGGTGAAGCCGCCGCCGTGCAGGGCGCGCTGCACCACGACCTGCTGCTGGGCGAGGTGTTCGGTGGCGCGGGAGAGGGCTGCGGCGGCGCGGATCCGGTCGGCGGTGTCCGCGTCGACGCCGTCGGCCTGCGCGATGCCGTCGCGGTAGTCGATCAGGTCGGCGATCGCGATCCGGTAGCCGAAGGCCAGCGCGGAGATGGCGCTGGAGCCCGCGCGCACCTGAGGCCGCAGCGAGAGCAGCTCTTCCAGCGAGCCGTCAATGCGGTCAAGTGCCGTGGCGGCCTTGTCCGGTACGTCGGAGAGCCCGGCCCGCTCGTGGCGGTAGTCCGATATCGCGTCATCGGTCGCCGCGGTGCTCTTGGCGAAGGCCACGTCGTCGTCCTGCGACGCGACCAGCGCGGTCGCGGCTGCCCGCTCACGCTGTAATCGCGACGTGAGCTGCGCGGCGGCGTCGGCGGCGGCGACCATCTCGGTCAGCCGATGTGCCTGAACGGCCTGGTCGACCGCGGGGGTCAGGGCGCGTAAGGAGAACGCGACGGCGACCGCGAGCGGCACGCTGACCAGAAGTATGAGCCGTCTGCTGATTCTCACTCGACGGCCCCTGCGTGGGTGGGGCCGGAGTGCGGCGTTGTTATCACGGAAGTGACCTAGGTGCGGGGGCGGTTGAGGGGGGTGACGCAACGTGACGCAAGATGCACGTGCGTCAGACGATGCGCTCCGATGCTATGCGGGAATTGTCAACTACGGGCGAGTAACTGATCAGAAATCGAATGTTCCAGGGCGAACGGCAGCTGTCCACCCTCTGCGGGACTGACCGGCGCGGTCAGTCCCACTCCGGGTGGGACGCGGGCGAGAACCGGAACCGGGGATGGCCGGCGCGACGGTAGCTCCCCGCGACGATGTCCTCGGTCAACTGGCGCAGGTGCTCCCGGTACTCGGGACAGTCCTCGAGCCGCTCGTGGGTGCAGCCCATCACGTGCCCGAGGAAGCCCTGCCAGAACTCGATCACCGCAAGCTGCTGCACGCCGCCCTCATCGCAGCTCAGGTACACCGTGCCCATGCTGATGGCCCCCGGCTGCATGGGCGGCACGCGCCGACCCCCGTGCGGCGCGTGCCGCCACCCCTGCCAACCGATGGGGGCACGCAGTCGTGGTGTCGGGGCAGTCACAGCAGACGGCTGGAGTCCCGCCCGAGGCACGCCTGAGTGGGTGCGAACCAGCCGTCCGTACCCCCTTCATGGACCGCCGGAATCCTCGCAGAGCGGTGCGGTGTTTCGCCCCCGACAGATGTCAGGTCCGGTACGGGCGACGCCGGCTCTACGGTGCCGGGGAACGAGCGTGGGCAACCGAACTCGGAGTGTGGAGGCGCAGGCGATGGCGCGGGAGCCGGATATGCCACCGGAGCGGGGCTCGCGGAATCGCTGGTGGGGATTCGGCGTCGTCATCGTGGTCAGCGCCGTTACCGTCGGGCTTATCAGCGCGGGTGCGAAGGGCTCAGACGTCACGGGCCAGCTCTCCTTCGGCCTCGCGCTCCTGGCATACCTGGCGCCGCAGGGCGTGGAGAAGCTGTGGGCACGCATCACCGACACCGACAATGAGGAGCCCGACAATCAGGATCCCGCCCCCGATCAGGAGCCCGCCCCCGATCGGGACCCCAGCTGGATGCAGCGCTTCTGGGGGCGCGTCAGGAATATCGCCCCGATCGCTCTGGGCGCCCTCGTGGGCGTCAGCGTGCCCGCGGTGCTCTGGTACGGGATCCACAAGCCGGATGCGAACGTGACCGACCAGGTCGGCGTCACCGCCGGCCGCGGGATGCAGAACGGCAGCACAGCGATCCTGTCCGTACCGAAGAATCCCGACCGCGATGCGCTGTCCCTCACGCTGATGCTCACCAACTCCCGCGGCTTCGGTGACTGCGTGGTGCCGGCAACGCTCCGCGCCACCCCCATCATCGACGGCCGCACCACCGACCCCGTCACCCTGCGCTCGGGGAAGGAAACGCGCCTGCCGTTGGGGAAGATCGAACGCCAGGCCCGCGTGACACTGCGCCTCCACGAACCGGACCGTTCCTGCAACGTCGACCTCGGCGTCGCCGAGGCCGTGCTCTACAACAGGGGGATCCTGTGATATTCAGCCGCTCCGCCTCGCGGCGGCCAACCTCAAGGTACTTCGCCCTGCTCGCCGCGGCACTGCTGGCGCTCGCCGCACTACCTGCGTGCAACGACAGCGACGGCGATAGAGATGATGGCGGTGACAGCACGGGCGGCACGGAAGCGGCCGCCTCTCCGGCCGCCGACACCCCCGTCGTGGCGCCAGGCGCGCAGGTCAACGTCGGCGTCATCGGGGATCTGCCGGGTTGGAGCGAACTGGACACCGAGTCGAACGAACTGAAGGGCTTCCAGGCCGACCTGATGTATTGGCTGGAGGACCAGTTACGGATCCGCGTCACCCCGGTCCAAGTCACCTTCGAGCAACGCCTCCACTACATGAAGACCCACAAGGCCGACATCATGCTGGCGAACTTTGCCATGACCGACGAGCGCCGCAAGGACGTCGACATCGCCGGACCGTACGTATTCAGCGAGCAGGGAGTCATGACCGCCAAGGACGGACCGCAGATCCGCACTCTCAAGGACCTGGGGGGTAAATCCGTGTGCACCATGCGAGGCACCACCTCGCTGGAGCAGCTCAGAGACAACGTCGCTGTGAAGAAGACAGTCGTGGAACACGCCGGCCTCTCCAAGTGCGTTTCCGATCTGAAGCAGGGCGCCGTTGACGCCGTCGTCACCGCCCAGGTCGACCTGCTCGGGTACGCCCAGAAGGACGAGGACCTTCGCCTGCCGGACGTGCAGTTCGGGGCGCAGGACCGCTTCGGCATCGCCGTGCCCAAGGGCGACAGGGAATCCTGCGAGCGCCTGACCCAGGCCCTCAAGACCTTCATCGCCAAAGGCGACTGGAACCAGTATTTCCGCGAGCACTTCCCCGACGAACCCATCACGCCGCACAGGCCCACCCCGGACGAGCTCACGCCCTGCGATGACTGAGCGGCACCTGCACGTCGACCTGGCCGCTTGTCATGGAATATACGTAACTTCATGCCATCGCTGATGATCGCTGGTCAACCGGCAAGGGAGGGTTTGCAGGCCATGTATGCCGTCGTGGAGGCACTTGCCGGTGTCTCGGCTTCGAACGGAGAACGTCCCCTCCTCGTTGGCGAGGACGACCCAGCTCAGCGGCTGCGCGGTGCTGCAGCGCTGGGTGGTGAGCACTACGCCGTCGTCGTAGAGGCACTTGCGGGTGCTGGTGTTCTCGATGTGCTGGGTGGCGGCGGTTACGTCTCGGATCCGCCACTTCTGGAAGTCGAAGCCGTTGCACGGATATCCGCGCAGGCCATACTTGTCGCTGTCATCCATGCACGCCTTCGTGGCGATGTTCTGGAAGGTGCGGACGCTGCCGCCGGCGATCGGGCCGGAGCCGACCGGCGTGCGAGCCTCTTGGCTGCTGGCCGCATCGCCGGCCAGCAGCGTCACGAGGGCAGCCACGCCGACCAGCCATGCGGAGCCGAGCGTCCACCGGGCCATGCCCAATGGGCTGCGTGCAGGAGGGGATGCGCTGCGCAGAGAATGGACTCTCTTGGCTAGATCTTGTGCGGTCAGCGCCGCCCGGGACTCGTGATCCGGGCGCAGGCAGTCCGTGATCAGAGGACGCCATTCCGGTGGGACGGCGTTATCGAGTCGCAGCCTCTCGCGTCCGCGCGCGTAACTGCCGGCCGCGATGGCACGGGCTCGCGCCGTGCCGCCGGGGAAGGGATGCAAGCCGCCGGTAAGTATCTGATGGGCCACGACGCCGAATGCCCAGATGTCTGCGGAGGGGCGCAGCGGCGCCCCGCGCAGCGAGGGGCGCTGCGACCACCACTCGGGTGGTACGTGGTCGAGCGAGCCGAGCGGCGGCACGTAGGCGTGGGTGCCATCCAGCTCGGCGCTGAGGCCGAAGTCTGCGAGCCACACCCGGTTGCCGTTGGCGAGCAAGATGTTGGCGGGTTTGAGGTCGCCATGGACCCAGCCGCGGGTGTGGACATGGGCGAGTCCGGCACTGATTCCGGTGAGCAGGTCTGCGGCGTTGGGCATCGGCGTGCCCGGGGCGGCGTTGGTGAGCAGGTCCTCAAGGCTGCGTTCGGCCCGGTCCATGATCAGCGCGGTCACACCGTCGAGCTCGGGGTACTGCGAGTCCTGGAGGGTGACCACGGCGTAGGTGCGCACGATGTTGGGGTGCTCGGCTGTGAGACTGAAGCGGACCTCGCGGTGCATCAGCTCGTCCATCGATGTCCGCTGCGCCGGCGTGAGCAGATCGGTGCGCAGCACTTTGATGGCGGCCTGGGTCTGGTCACGCGTGTGTTCTGCAGCGTAGACGCTGCCCCAACTGCCATCTCCGATACGCGCGATCACACTCCAGTCGCCGACCCGGTAGCCGCGAGGGAGATCGAGCGGTGGTTGTTTGCCCGTGTGCATCCCGGATGCCCCTCCTACGCTTCGTCCGTGGGCGCCAGCAGGGCCAGGTGGCTCTCCCGCACCAGGTTGAAGCGCAGCGCAAAGGCGATGAGCTCGTCGCGTTTGCCGCCCTCCCAACGGCTCGGAGAGTGTGCCTCGCTACGCAGCCGCAGCTTGACGGAAGCGAGGTAGTCGATGTGGTAATTCACCGCCGAACGGGTCAGATCGCGGCAGCTCTCCAGCGGGCGCAGCCGCTCCACCACGTCGCCGACACTGGGCACGGCGCCACTGGAAGGGTTACGCAGCCGCGGCTCACACAGAGCCAGCAACACCAGGAAGTACTTCGACGTCGGGTCGAGCGCGAACGGGCTCACGGTGGACTCTCCACCCGTCAGTAGCGGCTCACCGTCTTGATACGCGTGCTCCGGTGCGAACACCTTGAAGGCGCTTTCCCCGTCCTGAGCCGGCAGCACCACCCGGGAGAACTCGAAGGGCACCGGCGCGCCGATCCTCCCCGGGGCTATCTTGATGTGCTCCCCCGCCCCCTCGAGGTTCTCCACGGCGTACGTTGTCGTTGCGCTGAAATTGGACAGCCGCCAGTAGTCCTCGGCTGCGGTGATCTGCCCCGCCCGGCGTGATACCCCGAGGTCGTACAGCGTGATAACGACGGGCGCATCCGGTGCGCCCCGCCCGAAGTCCGCGGTGTCACCCGGTGCAAGACAAAGCAGCTCAGGACGTTTCTGCCGGTCCTGCTGCTGCGATCGCCAGTCCCGCCGATCAGGCAATTGCACAATCACCGTCTCCACGCCGCTCCCCCAGTCGCCCCTCCTGAGCCTCTGGCTCTGACTGCAGCCAGGCCAGCCCGTCGCGCCGACAGCAGAATAGGGGGAGACGAAGTTGGACCGCCATGGTCTAACCGGCGTCTCTCGCCAGTGGGGCAGGCGGAACCCTGACGGTTGTCAGTGCACATGCCGTGAACCGGATGGTTCAGTGGCGTCTGACGGACAGCGGGGAGACAAGTACGGACACAGCATCGATACGGGCACCAAGGGAGTGTGTGATGCGGGAAGTTGGCGAGACTCGGCGCCTGTCTGAATTGGGGCTGGTCAGTCGGCGTACGATCCTCAAGGCAGGTGCGGGTGCGGCGGCCGGCACCGGGCTGGCGATGACAGGAGGATCCCATCCGGCCCATGCGGCGATCGGTAATCCCGTCAAAGCCAAGGCCAACGCGATTCAACTCGGCCAGCTCACCGGGCCATCGCAGACCGGCGACCTTTCGGTTCCGTACACCGATTTGGCTATTCCGGTACAGCTGTCCGACGGCTCGCTCCTGCTGATCGGCGGTGACACGTACGCAGGTGGCCTGCCGGGCGACTCCAGTGCGGACTGGCGCTCACCAGTTGCATTGCGCAGTCATTCCGCCCTGAGCGCCGGTGAATCCATAGTGGTCGACGGCGCCGTGGCCGACCGGCCCGGCCACGCCAAAGGCCTGGTGCCAGAGGGACATGACCCGGTCGGACCCCCACCCGAGACCCCTCCCGACCGGCGACCCCAGACAACGGCTCTGCCCTCGGACATTTTCCGGGTCGGAGACACGCTCTATATGCATCTGATGCGCGGAGTGATCTACGATACGCACCATACGGACTTCTGGAAGTCCACCGACAACGGTGAGACATGGACCTACCTGCGGCAATGGCCGGGGAACGCCTTTCTGGCCAACAAGGATGACAACGCCAGCGGACAGTTCCAGCAGAAGACGTACGCGGCCGACACAGACCCCAGCGATCCGTACATCTACGTCATGTCGACCGTGTTCAACCGGGACAAGGACTCCGGGCTGCTGCTGTTCCGAGTGCTCAAGAGCGACCTGGACAAGACCGACGCCGATGCCGCGGACTCAGGATGGGGTTGGCGATACGCCTACCAGGGATGGGGGCACAAGGACGGTCAATGGGGCTGGGGGAACGAGCCGACTTCGATCACGGATCCGCGAAAGTGGGGAGAGATCTGCTTCCGGGCCATGGAGGGCAAGTACGCCCTCAGCTGGTTCCAGCCGACGCCGGTTCAAAGCTTTGCGTACGCAGACATTCGTGCCATGACCTTCCCTCTGCCCACATCCGATCTCTTTCGGACTCCCGAACAAACCATGCTCTACTTCAACCCGAAGAACCCCGCCAGCGAGAGCAGCACGAAGGAATTGACCCACGTCTTCCCCAATCTGTACGGGGGATTCATCTTCCCCGGTTCGACGTTCGACAATTTCCACATCGCCGTCAGCCGATGGAACCCAAGCGGGCGCTACCCCACCGAGAAGATCACCTTCGACATTGGCGATCATCCCGTAGAGGCCGAATACCCGAACTATGCCGTGACGCAATGGAGGGCAAGCCTCTACAGCTAACCCTCCATACGCGGCGGCGCGCCTCCGTGATCATCAGTGGGGTGAGGTGGCCGCCCAGGACGGTCTGGTGGAGGTGGTCCATGCGGTTTTCCACACCCGGCAGGCCGTTGGGGATCTCCGAGTGTCCTTGCGTATCTCGCCGTGGTGTGCTGGTCGGACTTGCCTGCGGCCAGGGCCTGTTCGTCGGCAGCCTGCTGGGCTCGGCCAAGGGCTGGCTTCCGGGACCGCTCACCACCTCGTGATAGGTGGCGGTTTCGGGTGGTGATGCTGCCAGGTTTTGGTGAGGCGTGTGAGGTGGGTGGGGGTGGCGATGCCTCGTACGGTCGTGATGCGGCCGTTGGTGATGTCGAAGGTTACGGTGCCGACGACCTGGTCGGCGACCGTGAAGAGGAGGGCGGGGGTGCCGTTCACGAGGGCGTGATGGACGGTCAGCGGGCTGCCGGCGAAGCGGCGTTTCGCGGTGGTGGGGGTGAAGCCTGCCTGGGCGATGCTGGCGATGCGCTCTGGGGTGTCGTAGCGGAGCAGGGTCTTGGTCAGGCCCGCGCCGTCGGAAATCGCGATCGCGTCGTCGGTTAGCAGCGCCACCAGGCGGTCCGTACGGCCCGAGGTGGCGGCCGCCAGGAATTCCTCGACGATCGCGCGGGCGGTCGCCGGGTCCGATGTCGGGTCGGATGCCACGTCGGTCGTGCCGCCCCGGCGGGCCGCCGTGATGCGGCGGCGGGCGCGGTGCAGGTGCTGCTGGCTTGCGGGTTCGGTGATGTCGAGGATCGCGGCGATCTCGGCGTGGGTGTGGGCGAAGGCCTCGCGAAGGACGTAGACCGCCCGCTCCCGCGGTGCCAGGCGCTCCATCAGGGTCAGTACGGCCAGGGAGACGGACTCGCGCTGTTCGGCGGTGTCCGCCGGGCCGAGCATCGGGTCGCCGTCGAGGAGCGGTTCCGGCAGCCAGGCGCCGGCGGTGCGTTCGCGGCGGGATTGTGCCGAGCGGAGCCGGTCGAGGCACAGGTTGGTGACCACCTTGGTCAGCCAGGCCTCCGGCGCCTTGATCTGCCGCCGGTCGGCCGCCTGCCAGCGCAGGAAGGCGTCCTGCACGGCGTCCTCGGCGTCGGCGGCGGAGCCCAGCAGCCGGTACGCCAGCGAGGCCAGCCGGTGCCGGCCGGCCTCGAACTGGTCGGCGTCGAAGCGGTCGGCGTCGAAGCGATCGGTGGTGCTGTCCACATGGTTCACTCTAGGCGGGGGCATTCATCGTCTTCTCGGCGGAGGCGACCGCGCGCTTGCGTTTGGGGAGGCCGAACGTCGGGTGCGAGGTCGCCCACAGCGATCCCTTGATGATGCCCTTCTTGATCTCTGCGGCCTTCCGCCCGGCTACGTACCGCGGCCGCGCCCGCGCCTCGCCGTCGACCGGCTGCAGGATCCCGTCCCGCCGCCCGAGGCTGATGTGGTTGAACAGATAGACCAGCTTGGTCTGGGGCACCTCGCCGCCGGTCAGGCGCGCCGCGATCGCTTCGATCGCCTGCCGGGTGGTGTAGCCGGCCGAGCCGCAGGACATCGGCAGCTGCAGGCCGTTGTCGCCGACGGCATGGACGGCGTCGCCGATGGCGTAGACGTTCGGGTGCGAGAGCGATCGCATCGTACGGTCGACGACGATCTGCCCCTTGTCGGTGACCTCCAGCCCGGCGGCCGCGGCGATGGGGCCGACCTCGAAGCCGGCCGTCCATACGGTCGCGGCGGAGGCGAGGACGGTGCCGTCGGCGCACCGTACGCGGGTGGCTTCCACCTCATCGACGGTGGTGTGCTCCAGGGCGGTGATGCCCAGCCGGTCGCAGGCCCGGCGCAGGTGGCCGCGGGCTCCGGCGGAGAGGCGGGCGCCGAGCTCGCCGCGGGCGATCAGCGTCACGGGGAGGGTGGGCCGGGCTTCGGCGAGTTCGGTGGCGGTCTCGATGCCGGTGAGGCCGTCGCCGACGACGATGACGGGCCCGCCAGCGACAGCCATGCCGTCCATGCCGTCCAAGTGCGCGCGCAGCCGCAGCGCCGCGGGCCGGCTGGCGACGTTGAAAGCGTGCTCGGCCACCCCGGGCACGCCCTGGTCGGCGACCCGGCTGCCGAGTGCGTAGCAGAGCGTGTCGTAGCGGAGCTCTCCTCCACCCTCGGCATCGGCCACCGCGACGACCTGGCGCTCGGGATCGACAGCGGTGACCCGCGCCAGCCGCAGCCTGATCCCGGTGCCCGCGAAGATGTCGGCGAGCTGACGGGGCTCGACCGGGAGCCCGGCCGCCACCTGCTGCATCCGCATCCGCTCGACGAATTCCGGCACTGCGTTGACCACGGTGATCTCCACGCCCGCCGGTGACAGCCGGCGCGCCAGGATCCCGGCCGCATAGGCCCCGGCGTATCCGGCGCCGAGGACGACGATGCGGTGCTTCATGTGCTGCTCCTGTCTGCTCGCTTGGTCTCACGGACTTGAGCGGGACAGCGCGCCGATTGCTGACAGGAACGGCGTGTGACGAGCACCACAGGGCGGCGGCAACGCTCAATCCCGCCCCCGCAGCCGCGCCATGCGCTCGCTCACCGCCGCCGCCGTTGGCCGCTGGAGGGCGTCCACAAGCTCGCCATCAGCGAGGAAGAGCGTCTGGTCCGCCCACGCCGCCGCATTCGGATCGTGCGTGACCATCACCAGCGTCTGCCCCAGCGCGTCCGTGCACTCCCGCAGCAAGGACAGCACCTCCTGCCCGGAGGCGAGGTCCAGGGCGCCGGTGGGCTCGTCCGCGAGGACCAGCTTCGGGCGGGTGATGAGGGCGCGGGCGATGGCGACCCGCTGCTGCTGGCCGCCGGAGAGCTGCGCCGGGCGGTGGCCGAGGCGGTCGGTAAGGCCGGTGCGGGCGACCACGTCGCGCAGCCAGTCGCGGTCCGGGCGGCGGCGGGCGAGGCGGAGCGGGAGGAGGATGTTGTCCTGGGCGGTGAGGGACGGGACCAGGTTGAAGGACTGGAAGACGAAGCCGAGGCGGCTTCGGCGCAGGAGCGTAAGCCGGTGCTCGCTGAGCCGGGCGATGCCGGTGCCGTCGAGCCACACCTCGCCGGCGGTCGGCCGGTCGAGGCCCGCGGCGCAGCGCAGCAGGGTCGACTTGCCGGAGCCCGAGGGGCCCATGACGGCGGTGAAGGAGCCGGTGGGGAGGGTCAGCGAGATGCCGCGCAGGGCAGCGACGGCGCCGCTGCCGGTGCCGTAGCTGCGGGTCACCTCGTGCAGGCGGAGGGCGGCCTCGGCGACGAGCGGCGTGAGCGGCATACGGGCGAGTGCGTCCGGTTCGGTCATGGATTCCCCCACGTTTCCTGGTCGTTGTGTCGCGTGCGCAGCATCCGCCGCGCCGGCACCAGCGCCGATACGAGCGCGAGCACCGCCGCACCCCCCGCCGCACGGGCGACGAAGCCCGGCGGCCCGCTGATGGCCGGCTCCCCGGTCAGCGCCACGCTCACGCCGACCAGCACCACACCGGAGACGGCCGCGCCGAGCACCAGCCCGCAGGCGGTCACCACCGCCGACTCCCCGGCGACGAGGGCGAGGACATCGCGGCGGGTGGCCCCGGCCAGCCGGAGCGTCGCGAACTCCGCCGAGCGCGCGAGCGTCGCCATCACCAGCGCGTTGGCCAGCGCGAGCGCCGTAAAAGCGGCGATCAGAGCGCTGAAGAGATACACCGGCCAGGTCTCCGTAGCCGCGTTGTCGGCCCCGGCGTCGCGCATCGCGGCGCGGTCCGCCACGGCCGCGGTCGGCCAGCGCTCCGTCAGGCGCGTAAGACCGCGGTCGAGCGCGGCCCGGTCGGCGTCCGGCGCGGTGGTCAGGTAGACCGCGTCGAGCAGCGGGTCGGGGGTGTGGGCGCGCAGGACGGCCGCGGGCACGACGAGGTCGGTGAAGCCCAGGGAGCGGTCGTAGCGGGCGCCGACGGTGAGCTTCGCGTGGCTGCCGTCCGGCAGCCGGAGGCGGACGCGGTCGCCGACCCGCCAGCCGTACTCCTTGGCCTGCTCCTCGCTGACGGCCACCGCCCGGCCGGCGTCCAGGCCGGCCAGGGAGCCGGCGCGCACGTGCACGGCGAGCGCCCGCGAGAGCCGCGGATCGGCGGCGAGCGCACGGGCGTTGACACTCTCCGCCTCATCGGTGCGTACGGAGATCCGGACCCAGGCGCTGCTGGTCGCGGCGGCGGCCGTCACACCGGGCAGCCGCGCGGCTTCCTTCGCTACGGCAGGGGGCAGGCCCTCGGCGTCCTGGGCGAGGAGCGCGGTGTCGGCGCGGAGGCGTTCGTCGGCCCACCGGGCCGCGGCGGCCTGCTGCGTGCTCTGCATGAAGAGCGCCGAGACGGCGAAGCCGGTGAGCAGGACGATCGGCACCGCGGCGGCGGCGACCTGCCGCGGCGCGGCGGCGCTGTTGGCGAGGGCGAGGTGGCCGGTGCGGCGGGCCACGGCGCGTAATACGGCACCGGCGAGTGGGAGTACGGGGCGTACGAGCAAGGGACCCAGCACCGCGACGGCGACGAGCAGCGGCAGCACGGCGCCGAAGGCCAGGCCTGCGCCCTGCACGCCGCCGGTGGCGATACCGAAGGCGAGGAAGAGCCCGGTGCCGACCAGGAGCACGCATCCGGTCAGCAGCCGGGCGCGCGGCAGCCGATGGCTGGGCAGCGAGGCCTCCTGCAACGCGGTGGCGGGGCTCACCCGCGCGGCACGGCGGGCGGCGGCCAGCACGGCGAGCCGGGTGATGACGAGCGCGGCCGCCGCGGCCACGGCAGCTGGCCGGGCCGCGAACTCGACCCGCAGCTCGGCGGGTGCGACGCCGAGCGCGACCAGGCCCTCGGCGAGCGGCCCGGCGAGAGCGGCGCCCGCCGGCACTCCGACGGCCGCGCCGAGCAGCCCCACCGCCGTGGTCTCCCAGCCGATCATGCGCCTGACCTGCCGCGGCGTGGCACCCACCAGCCGTAGCAGAGCGATCTCCCGCTGCCGCTGCAGAATCGCGAAGGCGAACCCGCCCGCCACCACGAACAGCGCGACGAACACCGCCAGCGACCCCATCGACACGACGAAGACAAGCGTCTCGGTGAACAGCACATCGCTGCGCGAGACTTCGGCGGCCGCGGTGTCGGTGAGCACCGACAGGGAGGGGTCGTCGGGGCCGATCGCCTTACGGATCCGGTCCGCCAGCGCGCCCCGGTGCACGCCGCGTTCGGCGGTCACGGCGATGGCATGCGCCCGGCCGCCATGGGCGGGTGCGAGCCGCCGCGCCGTCTCCGGGGCGAAGAACAGCGCCGACTGATCCTTCGTCAGCCCGGGCCGGGGCGGAGCCGCGACGCCGCTGACCCGGTAGCGTTCCCGGCCCTCCGCGCCGGTCAGCACAGTCACGCGATCGCCGGTCCGCAGGCCGCCGCGGGCGGCGGTCGCCGCGTCGAGTACGACGTCGTGCGGGCCCCGCGGCGGCGCCCCGGCCGTCAGCTCGAAGGGCGTGACGGCCGCGCCCGCCCAGGAGTGACCAGCCGACCGGTCGCCCTGCCGCGGCGTGAGGGGACGGCCGCCGCTGCCTACGGCCTGCGCGTAGAACGTCACGTCCGGCACCGCCGCACGGACACCCGGCACTCTCGCTATCCGCTCCACCAGCCGCTCCGGCACCAGCGGACGCGGCACCAGCGGCGCCTCGACGTCGCCGAACCCGGGCTCGTGCCGCCTCCCGTCGAGCCCGACCGCGGCATCGCCCGCCACGACGACCGTCGCGCCGTGAAAGCGGTTCGCCTCGCCCTCGCCGCGCAGCGCCGCCTCCAGCAGGACGCCCGCGGCGGTGAGCAGGGTCACGGCGAGCACCACGGCGGCGAGTGAGCCGGCGAAGAGTGACGTACGGGCCCGCAGGGTGCTCAGTGCCAGCCGCAGCACGATGTCTCCTCAGGTTCGCCGTTGATCTGTTGATCCCGGCCACAGCATTGCCGCGGCCCCTGTCCGCTTCCTGTCCGCTCGCTGTCCGCCCCCGCGGGGGGCGCTTCGTACCAGAGGCTGACGACGGCCATCCCGCCAAGTGATCGGATGGCGCCATGGATTTACGCCTGCTGGGCGAGGTCGCCGTCCGTGAGGCCCCGGGGCAGGCGGTCCTGCCGATCACGGGGGCGCGGCAGCGGCTGCTGCTCGCGCTGCTGCTCCTGCACGCCCCGAGCCCGGTGAGCACCGACCGGATCCTGGACGAGCTGTGGACCCCGTCCCCGGCGAAGTCGCCCACCGCGGCGCTGCACACGGCGGTCGCCAAGCTGCGCCGGGCGCTGGGCCCGCGCGGCGCGGCCCTGGTCCGTACGAGCCCCGGTGGGTACCGGGCGGACCTCCGCGAACACCGCCTGGACATACGCGACTTCGAGGCCCAGCTGTCCACCGCCCGCGCCGCTCCGGGCCCCGACCGGCGGGCGGAGCTGCTGCGCGCGGCGCTGGACGGCTTCCCGGGTGCGCCGCTGGCCGGGCTGCCGGCGCTGCCTTTCGTCCAGCAGGAGCGGGCCCGGCTGGAGGCGGTGCGGCTCGGCGCGCTGGAGGACTGGGCGGAGGCGGAGTTGGCGGGTTCCGGGGCCGCGGATCCGGCGGGGCTCGTCGAGGAGCTGCGCGGGGCGGTGCGTCAGGAGCCCGGCAGGGAGCGGTCGTACGCGCTGCTCATCCGGGCGCTGCAGCGGGCCGGCCGGCAGCCGGCGGCGCTGGCGGCGTACCGCGAGGCGCGGGACGGGTTGCGGGAGCAGTTCGGCATCGAGCCGGGACCGGAACTGCGGGCGACGCAGCGGGCGGTGCTGCGCGGTGTCGAGGCCCGCGACGCCGCCGCGCCCGGTCCGGCCGGACCGCGCGGGCCGGGCACGCCGGACGGGCCGGGCCGGCCGGACGCCGCGGCCTCCGAGCCGCTGATCGGCCGGCGCGCGGAGCTGGGCGAGCTCGAGGCGCGGCTGGGCTTGGCGGGGCTGGTGACGGTGACCGGCGCCGGCGGGGTCGGGAAGACCCGGCTGGCGGAGGCGGCGGTGGCCCGGGAGCGGAGGTCGGGCGCCACGGTGTGGTCGGTGGACCTGGTGCCGGTCGCGGCGGACGGAGGGCCGGGGACGGTGGCCGGGGCGGGCAGGATGCCAAGGGCGGCAGGCACGGTGCCGGGGACGGTGGCCGGGGCGGGCAGGATGCCAAGGGCGGCGGACGCGGCGGACGGGTTGCCGCCCGGGGCGGCGGACGGCGTATCGGCGGCGGTGGCCGCGGCGATGGGGCTGCCGCCGGGGCCGACAGCGGCGGCGGACCTGGCCGAGCGGCTGCGTACGCTCGTCGCCCGAGCCACCCGCCCTCTGCTCGTACTGGACAACTGCGAGCACCTGCTGGACTCCTGCGCCGCCCTCGCGGTGCAGCTCCTGGACCGCCTCCCGGGCCTGCGGATCCTCGCCACCAGCCGAGAACGACTCGCCCTGACCGCCGAAACCACCCTCGCCCTGCCACCCATGACCGACGAGGACGCGGTCGAACTGTTCCGCCACCGGCTCGCCCGGCTCTCCCCCGCCGCCGCGCGCGCGGAGACCTTCCAGGACATCGCGAAGGTCTGCGCGGCCGTCGACCGGCTGCCGCTGGCCATCGAGATCGTCGCCGCGGAAGCCGCGTCCATGCGCCTGCCGGAGATCCTCGCGCAACTGCAGACCCACCGCGGCCTGCTGTCCCCCCGCCTACGTTCCGCCGACCCCCGCCACGACACGCTGCGGTCCGCCGTCGACTGGAGCCACCGCCTCCTCACCGACGCCGAACGCGCCACGCTGCGCGCCCTGTCGGTCTTCTCCTCCCCCATCACCACAGAAGCGGCCGAGGCGGTGGCCGGCCCCCGGGCGGCGGAGTCCCTGTCCCGGCTCACCACCAAATCGCTGCTCCTCTACGAACCGGACGCCCACTCGGCCCGCTACCGAATGCTCCTGCCCGTACGCCACTTCGCCCGCGCCGAGCTCGCCGAACACGGCGAAGAGGCGGCGGCGCTGCACCGCCACACCGCCTGGGTCACCGGCCTCGCGGAGCGCACTGCCGCCGCCATCCGCGACGGCCGGGCGGGCGAGGCTTTCGCGGCCGTCGCCGCCGCCATGCCCGAGGTCTCCGCGTGCCTCGATCGCCTCCAGGACAGCGAGGACGAGGCCGACCGACGCGGGGCATCACGCATAGCCACGCTGCTGTCCCTGTACTGGCTCGCCTCCGGCCGCCTGGAGGAGGGCCACCGCAGACTGCTGCGCGCCCTCCCCGACACCACGGCGGAGGATCCTTGGTACGCGGAGGCGCTGGCGTGGTGCGCGTGGCTGGGCATGTTCGTACGGAAGCCCGGGGACGACGCCTCCCGCACAGCCGCGGACGACGACCGCTCGCTCCTGACCCGCGCACTGACCGCTGCCGAGAAGACCGCCGACCCGGCCCGCCTCACCCTCGTCGGCGCGCTCGCGCAAACCGTCCACCTACGCCGCGACCGCCTCCCCGACGCCCGCGCCGCCGCCCACCGCACCGCCACCGCACCGGACGAACGCGCCCACCGCTGGGAGACCGGCCTCTGGCGCCTCTTCCACGGCGAACTGCTCACCGTGGACGGCCAACCGGCCCCAGGCCTGGAATCCGCCCTGACCGCCCGCGAACTCCTCACCGGCCTCGACCCGTACGCCGCCGCCACCGCGGCCACCGTCACCGGCGCCGCCTACGAACGCCTGGGCCACCGCTCCCAAGCTGTGACGTGCTGGCGCGAGGCCCGCGCCGAACTGCTGGCGCTGGACATCGCATACGAGGCGGCGTACGTCAGCGCCATCCTGGCGTACGCGGCAATAGGCGACGGCAATTGGAAAGAAGCAGCCGAGGAAACCACCACCCTCCGCCGCTACGCCACCACCCACGACAACCCCCTCCTCCTGGCCACCGCCGACACCGCCGCCGCCCTCACGGCCCGCGCCCACGGCGACCACTCCCGGGCCGAGCACCTCCACCGCGCGGCCATCACCGGCTACCTCACAGCCGCCCGCCCGGAATGCGCCGCCCACGACCTCACCATGCTCGCCGCCCTGGCCGCGGAATCCGGCCGCCCCCTCCCGGCCCGCATCCGTTACGAACAGGCGCTACACACGGCCCGCGACTCCGGCCGCCCCCACGCGGAGATCCTCCCCCTGCAAGGCCTGATCGCCCTGGCCGACGACCGGGACGAGGTAGCCGCACACCACACCCGCCTGACCCACCTACTCCAAACCTCCGCCCCACACCGCACCACCGAATGCCCCTTCCACCTGGCCGGCGAGGCGCTCGCCTTCGTACGGCAATAAATACGTTGCGCGCCCGGAAGCGGGCGTGGAACCTGGTGCGACCGAGCGGCGAGGAGCGCTGCCTGGACCTAAGGAGGGCTGGCGAATGGCGATCTCTGTGCTGCGGCATGTCCGCGTCAGTCCCACCTCACCGTTCAGGAGCACTTCCGATGTCTTTCGACGCCTCTCGCGCCGAGCACCACTTTGACTTTGATTTCTTTGCAGTAGATGAGCGGCTGGGTCCCGATCAGCGGTGGTCGACCTGGCTGGATGTCGAGCGCGGTTCGCGCGGGCCGGAGCCGCGTCCCGCGTGGGTCGTGACCGAACAGGCCGCGGTCGATACCGAGCTCGGTGTCCTCAAGACCGGTAAGGAAGCCGATGTCTTCCTGATCGAGCGGGCCGTCGACGCCATTGGCGAGCAGCCCGCCAAGTCCGCGCTGCTGGCTGCGAAGCGGTATCGCACCGAGGAGCACCGGTCCTTCCACCGCAGCACGTCGTACGTCGAGGGCCGCCGCACCCGCAACAGCCGTGACAGCCGGGCGATGGCCAAGAAGACGGCCCACGGCCGCGGTGTCGCCGCCGGGCAGTGGGCCTATGCGGAGTGGGACGCGCTGTGCCGGCTGTGGCGGGCCGGGGTGCCCGTGCCGTATCCGGTGCAGGTCGACGGGACCGAGTTGCTGATGGAGTTCATCGACGACGGGGAGGGCGGGGCGGCGCCGCGGCTCGCTCAGGTCCGGCCGTCGAGGGAGCTGCTCGGGCTGTACTTCGAGCAGCTCCGGGGCGGCATGCGCGAGCTGGCGCGGGCCGGGCTGGCGCACGGTGACCTCTCGCCGTACAACGTCCTCGCCCAGCCGGAGCGCATCGTCATGATCGACCTCCCGCAGGTGGTCGACGTCGTCGGCAATCCGAAGGGCATGGACTTCCTGCTGCGCGACTGCCACAACATGGCGACGTGGTTCACCAAGCGCGGGCTGGACGTCGACGAGCAGGAACTCTTCGCCGACCTCCTGACGATGGTGTTCTGACGGCAGGCCCCCGGGCGCCCGCTGAACTCAGGCCCCGCTACGGACAGTTACCGGCCGGCTGCAGCCCGGCAGCCGTCGCCGAGGGCCGATCATGCGACTGGAGAAGCACCCGCCTCCACCCCTCTCCCCCGACCCCGAACACCCCCTAACGTGCCCTCGTTAACGCAACCTTTGCCGACCCGGGAATCCCCGGGTCGGGCACGGCCCGGCGGCCCGTTCCAGACGGCGTGCCAGCAGGTGCCCGACGGTAGGGGTGAGCTGGCGCGACGCGGTTACGCGAAGGTTTCCCGGGGGTGTCCGGGGCCGGAAGCGGCCCAGGTGAGGAGGGGTCGCTGCGGTGGGTCGGATGTGGCTGACGGAACGCCAGTTACGAACGTCGCCGGGCGCGGTGGCGCGTACCCGGGAGTCCGCGGACACTAGGGGTCGGGACCCCGGTAGGGGTATCGCTCCCGTCCCAGCCGAAACAATCACCCCATTGCAGTCTTGCTGCACTCTTGGTCAAATCATTACTCACCCATCGGCAAATACTGACCATACGGGGGGCATTCGTGCGCTGTTACCTAGCGCGGAGTAACCGGTCCGCTACGCCCGAGGTGGACTACGCGTCACCGACTCTCCCTCCAAGACCCGCCCTGCCAGCCCGGCTCATACGCACCGACAAGGGGGATCAGTGCTGGTAGAGCGCTCGGAAATACTGGGAGAACTCGGCGACTTAATAGCTCGGTCCGTACGGGGACGAGGCGCTATCGCCTCGATCAGCGGATCGACCGCCATGGGCAAGACCGCCGTCCTGAACATCCTGGCGGACGAGGCTGCCGCGGCGGGCAGCACCGTCCTCAGTGTGGTGAGCGCGCCGGACGAGCGGGAGCACTCGTTCAGCGGACTGACCCAGCTGCTCCACGCGCTGCACGCCCACATTCCGGACCTCGGAGGGGAGGGCGTCGACCTCTCCGGCGGTATCACCCTCGGCGGGCCCGCGGTGTCGGCCGCCTCGCGCGCGGTGTCGGCCGGCTCGCCGGCGCCGGGCGTCTCACCGGTGCCGGCCGTGGACCGGGACGATCTGGTACGGGCCGCCCGGCACACGCACCGGGTCGCCACCGAACTCGCCGCCACAGGGCATCTCCTCATCACCGTGGACGACGTCCAGTACACCGACCCGGCCACCCTCTTCTGCCTCCGCTATCTCGCGCAGCGGCTGCCGCAGCTGCCCGTAGCGCTGGTGCTGACGCGCGGCACCCTGCTGCCCGACGAGCAGTCGCCGCGCATCCTGGACGACCTCATGTACCAGGCCAGCGTCCGGCGTTTCCATCTGCACCCGCTGTCCCGCAAGGGAGTCGGGCAGCTGGCCGCGCGCCTGACGGCGGCCGTTCCCTCCGATCACGTCGCGGAGGAGCTGCACCGGCTGAGCATGGGAAATCCGCTGCTCGCGCACGCTCTCGTGGAGGACGGGCTGCGCGCCGCGTCGGAGTCCGAGGCGGCTCCCGGCCTGCCGGCGGCCGACGATCCCGCGCTCCAGCCGGCCGCCGCGGAGGGGCTGTCGACCGGACAGGTATTCCAGCAGGCGGTGCTCACCTGCCTGCACCGGCTCGGTCCGCAGGCGGAGCGGGTGGCCCGCTGCGTGGCGGTGCTCGACGGGGAGGCCACGCCGGCGCTGCTGAGCCGGCTGAGCGGCATCGACGAGCAGTCGGTGCAGACCTGCCTGCACCTGCTCACGCGCATCGGCGCCCTGGAGGGCACCCAGGTGCGGCATCCGGGCATGCGGCAGACGCTGCTGCGTGACATGCACCCCAGTGAAGGGACGGAGCTGCGGCATCGCGCGGCCGGCCTGCTGTACAACAACGGGGCCGCGCCCCAGGCCGTAGCCGCGCACCTGCTCCACTCCAGACCCCTGCAGGAGGGCTGGGTGGTGCCCGTACTGCAGGAAGCCGCCCGTCAGGCGCTGGCGGACGGCGATGTGGCACAGGGGCTGAGATGCCTGGAGCTGGCCCGGGACTGCTGCACGGAGGAGGCGGAGCGGCTCTCGGTGATGTCGCAGTACGCCTTCAGCCAGTGGCAGCTCAGACCCGCCGACTCGGCCCAGTACTTCCTCACGCTGAAGAACTCGATCATGGCCGGGAAGCTGGCGAACGACAACGCGATGCGGGTGGCGGAGGGCATGATGTTCTACCTCCACTTCGACGACGCGATGAAGGTCGTGGACCACCAGAACCGCGACGAGGTCGCGGGGCCGACGCTCAACAGCACGCGGCTGCTGATGGCCTCGGAGTTTCTGGGCCTGCTCGACCGGCCGCGCCGGCCGCTCCCGAAGGCGCACCTCTCCGCCACCTCGACATCGGAGGTGCGCGCCCGGCACGCCCTGGCCCGCGCGCTGCACCGGGGGGCGGACGAGGAGGCCATCGCACTGGCCGAACAGGTGCTGCAGGGGAGCCACTCCCCCGGCGCCTGGAAGCTCGACGGATTCCGCGCCGCGCTGATGGCGCTCTGCTACGCCGACCAACTCGACGACGCCCGCAAGTGGTACGAGGTGCTCTCGGCCGAGTCGGAGCGGTACGAGGCCCCGGCGTGGAAGGCGCTGCTGGAGAGCTCCGGCGCGATGATCTCGCTGCGGCGGGGCCAGCTGGGCGATGCGGTACGCCAGGCGGAGACGGCGCTGGCCCACTGGTCGGGGCGCACCTGGAACGTCGGCAGTGCGTCGGCGATCGCGGTGCTGATCGAGTCCCTGACCGCCATGGGCAAGCACGAGGCGGTCGTGAAGCTGCTCGCCGAGGAGCCGCCGCAGGCGCTGTTCCAGACGCGGTCCGGGGTGCACTACCTCTACGCGCGTGGCCGGCACTATCTGGCGACCGGCAAGCTGAGCATGGCGCTGACCGACTTCATGGGCTGCGGCACGCTGATGCAGCGCTGGAACGTCGACACCCCCGCACTGGCTCCGTGGCGGCTGGGGGCCTCGGAGGCATGGATGCGGCTGGGCGACCGGGAGCGTGCCGTACGGCTCGTGGAAAAGCAGCTCGCCGCCTCGGAGCTGGGGTCGCCGCGCGCCCGCGGGATGACGCTGCACAGCCTGGCGCTGCTGCAGCCGACGGCGCAGCAGCCGCCGATCCTGCAGGACGCGTTCGACCGGCTGGACAACAACAGCGCGTGGTACGAGGCCGCCGCCGTGCTGGTCGATCTGAGCCGGGCCTACCAGCAGTTGGGGGAACGGTCGGTGGCGCGGCAGACGGCGCGGCGCGCGTGGCGGCTCGCCAAGAGCTGCCGGGCGGAGTCCCTGTGCCAGGCGCTGGTGCCGACCAAGGCGACCCGGATGGCCGACGCGAAGGAGGCGGCGAGTCCGGCCGGGGATCACCGCGGGGATCAGTTCGGCTTCGAGCGGCTGAGCGAGTCGGAGCGGCGGGTCGCCGTACTCGCCACGCAGGGGTACGCCAACCGCGAGATCGCCGACCGGCTGTTCATCACGGTCAGCACGGTGGAGCAGCATCTGACGCGGGTCTACCGGAAGTTGGGGGTCAGGAACCGGGAGCAGCTCCTGGACGGGGATCGCGTGATCTCCTGCCAGGCGGTCTGACCTCTAGGGGGCGCTACGGGTGGCTGGCGGCGGCCTCTGAGGCCGATGATCCAATCAGTACAAACGCGTCGGCTGCCCGGGCGCCTGCCCTGTCTTCCCTCCACTTTCGATGAAGTCTCACGGAAGAGATCCGCCATGATGCCGCTGTCGGGCCCCAGCCCCGTCCAGAGCCAGCGCTTCCGCGCGTACGGCACCCGGCAGCTCGACGCCATCGCCACCCGCTTCCCGCTCACCGGGGAGCAGGTGGAGACGGTCCGGCTGGTCTCCCAGGTGCTGCCGTTCCGGGTCAACGAGTACACGCTGTCCGAGCTCATCGACTGGGACCGGGTGCCCGACGACCCGATGTTCCGCATGGTGTTCCCCCAGCGCGGCATGCTGTCGCCGGGCGACGAGCGGCTGCTGACGGCGGCGACCACGACCGGGGACCGGCAGGCGGTGATGGCGGCGGTCAAGGAGATCCGCGGGCGCCTGAACCCGCACCCCTCCGGCCAGCAGGAGCTGAACGTACCCCGCATCGACGGCTCACCCGCGCCGGGGCTGCAGCACAAGTACCGCGAGACGGTGCTGTATTTCCCCAGCCAGGGCCAGTCCTGCCACTCCTATTGCACCTACTGCTTCCGCTGGGCCCAGTTCGTCGGCGACGCCGACCTGCGGTTCGCCACCCCGCGCCCGGACGTGCTGGTCCGCTACCTGCGCGAGCACCCCGAGGTGTACGACGTGCTCTTCACGGGCGGCGATCCGATGATCATGGGCACCGACCGGCTCGCGGACCATCTGGAGCCGCTGTTAGAGGTCGAGTCGGTGCGCACCATCCGTATCGGCACCAAGTCGCTCGCCTACTGGCCGCAGCGCTTCGTCACCGACAACGACGCGGGCGACGTGCTGCGCCTCTTCGAGCGGGTGGTGGCGGGCGGGCGCACGCTGGCCGTCATGGCGCACTTCACCCATCCCAGGGAGCTGGGCACGGACCTGGCGGCGAAGGCGCTCGCCCGGATCCGCGCCACCGGCGCCGTGGTGTACTGCCAGGCGCCGCTGATCGGGCGCATCAACGACGACGCGCCGACGTGGAGCGCGCTGTGGCGGGCCGAGCTGGCCGCGGGTGCGGTGCCGTACTACATGTTCGTCGAGCGCGACACCGGTCCGTACGACTACTTCAAGGTGCCGCTGGCGAAGGCGGCCGACGTGTTCCGCTCGGCGTACCGGACCCTCCCGGGGCTCGCCAGGACGGTGCGCGGCCCGGTCATGTCGGCCACCCCCGGCAAGGTCGTGGTGGACGGCGTCGAGGAGACCGCCGGCGGGAGGTTCTTCCAGCTGCGGATGCTGCAGGCGCGCGACCCCGAGCTGGTGGGGCGCCCGTTCCGGGCCCGCTACTCCGCTACGGCGGCGTGGCTGGACGAGCTGGAGCCGGCCGAGGACACGCCGCCCGACATCGCCGCCGCGGTCTGGGGCGGCGCTGGCGGCGCGGCCTGACGCAGACTTAAGGGAGGCTGCCGTGGCCACCACGGTGAACCCGACGCACACCGAGGCCGAGCCCTCGTCCGAGCCCCGCCCGATGTCGCCGAATCTGGCGCTCAACCAGCAGGTGGCCGAGCGCCGCGCGGCCGGCGAGGACATCCTGCACCTGGGCTTCGGCGAGTCCCGCCTGCCGGCCTTCGAGCCGCTGGTGGAGAGCCTGATCGCGGGCTCCCGGCGCAATGCGTACGGCCCCGTCCAGGGCGATGCCGCGACGCGGGCGGCCGTCGCCGGCTACTTCACCCGCCGACGCCTGCCGACCGGCCCCGACCAGGTCGTGATCGCCCCCGGCAGCAAGCCGCTGCTGATGGCGCTCAACCTGATCCTGCCGGGAGATGTGGTGATCCCCCGACCGGCCTGGAACACGTACGCCCCCCAGGCCGCCCTCGCCGGCCGCCGCGCCATCCCGGTGCCGATCCCCGCCGCGGCCGGCGGCGTACCCGACCCGGCCGGGCTGAGCCGCACCCTCGACGCGGAACGGCGCGCGGGCCACGACCCGCGGACCCTCATCCTGACCCTCCCCGACAACCCCACCGGCACCCTCGCCCCGCCCGCCCTGATCCGCGAGATCTGCGCCATCGCCGAGCGGGAGGACCTCACGGTCGTCTCCGACGAGATCTACCGGGACGTCATCCACCACCCGGACACCCCCTACCTCAGCCCGTGCGAGGTACTCCCCCACCGGACGGTGGTGACCAGCGGGCTGTCGAAGAGCCTGGCGCTGGGCGGCTGGCGCATCGGGGTGGCCCGCTTCCCCGACGACCGGGCGGGACGGTTGCTGCGGGCCGACGTGCTCGCGGTGGCCAGCGAGATGTGGTCCACGCTGGCGGCGCCCATGCAGGAGGTCGCCGCCTACGCCTTCGCCGAACCCCCCGAGCTGCGCGCCCACTTGGCCGCGAGCGCCCGCCTGCACGGAGCCATCGCCCGGGCGGTGCACGCCATCTTCACCGGGGCGGGCGCGAGCTGCCGGCCGCCGACGGGCGGCTTCTACGTCTACCCCGACTTCGAGCCGCTGCGGCCGGTGCTCGCCGCCAAGGGCGTGGTCGACTCGCCGTCGCTGGCCCGCTACCTGCTGGACGCCGGCGGACTGGCGGTCCTCGCCGGGCATCTCCTGGGTGACGAGGTCGGCGCGCTGCGCTTCAAGGCCGCCACCAGCATGTTGTACGGCGATACGCCCGCACTCCAGTGGCGGGCGCTGCGCTCCGACGCCCCCCTCGACCTGCCCCATGTCGCGGCGGGACTCCGCCGGATCGAGGACGGCGTCCGCCGCCTGGTGGCCTGAGGGTTCAGGCCGGGTCGCCCGGGCGTCCGGCGGCGCGCAGCAGGTCGTCCAGGCTCATGCTCTCGATCTCCGCCGCCCGGTTCTCGAAGTCCTGCCCAGTATCGGCCTCTTCGGCTTCCTGATCAGGGCCGGAGTCAGCGAGCCCCATCTCCTCCAGCAGGTGCCTCGTCAGCACGAGCGCGTTCGGGTGATCGAAGACCAGCGTCGCGGGCAGGCGTTCGCCGACGGCCTCGCCGATGCTGTTGCGGAACCGGACGGCGGCGAGCGAGTCGAAGCCCATGTCGCGGAAGGACTGCCCGGGGTCGACGGCGGCCGCGCCGGCATAGCCGAGAGTGGCGGCGGCGTGGGTGCGTACCAGCTCCAGCAGCGTCTGTTCGCGGCGGGCGGGAGCGAGGCGGGCGAGTCGTTCGCGGATTCCCTCGGCGGGCTCGGAGGGGGCGGCCTCGACGGTACGGCGGGCCGGGGCGGGCACCAAGTCGCGCAGCACGTACGGCACATCGGAGCGGTCGCGGCCGGTCAGGTCGAGCTGGATCGGCACCGCGAGCGGCAGGTCGAGCGTGCCCGCGGCGTCCATCAGCGCCAGGGCCTGGCCGGTGGGCAGCGGAAGCACGCCGTCGCTGCGCTGCGCGGACAGGTCGGCGGCGCTGAGGTCACCGGTCATGCCGCTGCTCTGCTCCCACATGCCCCAGGCCAGCGACTGCGCGGGGAGGCCTTGCGCGCGCCGGTGGGTCGCCAGGGCGTCCAGGAACGTGTTCGCCGCCGCGTAGTTGCCTTGCCCGCCGCCGCCGGTGACGCCGGAGGCGGAGGAGAACAGCACGAACGCCGTGAGGGGTTGGTGGGCGGTGAGGTCGTGCAGGTTCACCGCGGCGTCGACCTTGGGCCGTAGCACGGCGGCCAGCCGGTCCGGGGTGAGTGAGGGGAGGGTGCCGTCGTCGAGTACGCCTGCCGTGTGGACGACTCCGGTGAGCGTACGGCCGGTCAGCGCGGCGGCAAGCGCGGTGCGATCGGCGGCGTCGCCTGCCACGACCTCGACGTCGGCGCCGCTGCCCGCCAGTTCGGCGGCGAGGGCGGCGGTGCCGGCGGCCTCGGGGCCGCGGCGGCTGGTGAGCAGCAGGTCGCGCACGCCGTGGACGGTCGCCAGGTGCCGGGCGACGAGCCCGCCGAGGGTGCCGGTGCCGCCGGTGATCAGGACGCTGCCGGGCTGGTCGCCGAATTCGGTGGCTGCGGCGCCGGGTCGTACGGCAGGGACGCGGGACAGGCGTGGGCGGTGGGGCGTGCCGGAGCGGAAGGCGAGCTGGGGCTCGCCGGTGGCGAGTGCCGGGGCGAGCAGGGCGTCGGGCCCGCCGGGGCCCGTTTCCGGTCCTTCGGGGTCCAGGTCGATCAGCACGATCCGGCCGGGGTTCTCCGTCTGCGCGGTACGGGCCAGCCCCCAGACGGCTGCACCGGCGAGGTCGGTGATGTCCTCCCCGGCCACGGACACGGCGCCCCGGGTGACGATCGCCAGCCGGTCGGCGCCGGGCCGGTCGTCCGCGAGCCAGGACTGGATCCGGGCGAGCGCGGCGGCACTCTCCGCGTGCACGGCGGCCGCGCTGGTACCACCGGCGCAGCGGTGCACGATGGTCGCGGGCGCGGGACTGCCGTCCACGGGCGCGGGACTGCCATCCCGTGCGGCGGGGACCCATTCGAGCGCGTACAGCGCATCGCTGGCGGCCCCGGCGGACGCCGGACGCTCGCCCGCGGGGGCGTCGGCGACCGGGCGCAGGACGAGCGATTCGACGGCGGCCACAGGGCGGCCCTCGGTGTCGCTGAGCCGCAGCGCGAACTCGTCCTCGCCGCGCCGGGTCAGCCGCAGCCGGAGCGCGGCGGCCCCCGAGGCGTGCAGGTCGACGCCGGTCCAGGCGAACGGGAGGGTGACCCGGTCGGAGCCCGTATCGAACAGGGCAGTGGCGTGCAGCGCCGCGTCGAGCACGGCCGGGTGCAGCCCGAACCGAGGAGCCTCGGCGAGGGCGTCGGCGGGCAGCGCGACCTCCGCGAACACCGTGTCCCCCGCAGCCCGCCACGCCGCGCGCAGCCCCTGGAACTCCGGCCCGTACGCCAAACCGTCCTCGGCGGCGAGGCGTTCGTAGAAGCCGGTCAGGTCGACCGGCTCCGCGCCGGGCGGCGGCCAGGCCGTGGCCTCCGGGGCGGGTTCCGCACCGGTGCCGGTGAGCGTGCCGGTGGCGTGCCGTACCCAGGGGGCGTCGGCGGGGGCGCCGTCGGGCCGGGAGTGGATCACGACCGTACGCAGATCGGCGGCGACATGGACCTGGACGGCGACGCCGCCGCTCGCCGGGATGACGAGGGGTGCCTCAAGTGTCAGGTCCTGGACGGCGCCGCGGCCGACCTCGTCGCCGGCCCTGATGGCCAGTTCCACGAAGGCGGTGCCCGGGAGGATGACCGTGCCGCCGACGACGTGCCCGGCGAGCCAGGGCTGGGCGGCGAGCGACAGCCGTCCGGTGAGCAGCACGCCGCCCGCGCCCGCCACAGGCACGGCCGCGCCCAACAGCGGGTGGCCGGTGGCGACCTGGCCCGTCGCCGCGGCGTCGCCGGTGTGCTGGGGCGCGGTCAGCCAGTACGGGTGGCGCTGGAAGGGGTAGGTCGGCAGGTCGGCATGACCGGCGCCGCTGCCCGCGAGGTGCGTGCCCCAGTCGACGCTCGCACCCCGGATGTACGCCTCGGCGAGCGAGGTGAGGAAGGCGCGCGGCCCCCCGGCATCGCGGCGCAGCGTGCCGACGAGCCCGGCGGCCGCGCCGGCCGCCTCGGCGGTCTCGCCGAGACCCACGAGCATCCCGGGGTGCGGGCTGGCCTCCACGAACAGCTCGAAACCGTCGGCGAGCAGCGCCCGGCTGGTCTCCTCGAAGCGGACGGTCCGGCGCAGGTTGGTGTACCAGTACTCGGCGTCGAGCCCGGCGGTGTCCAGCTGCCCGGCGGTGACGGTGGAGTAGAAGGGGACGGCTGCGGTACGGGGCGTCAGCCCGTCCAGCTCGGCGAGCAGCCGGTCGCGGATCTCGGCGACGTGAGCCGAGTGGGAGGCGTAGTCGACGGGGATCCGGCGGGTCCGTACGCCGTCGTCGTCGAGCCTGGACCGCAGCGCTTCGAGGGCGTCGGGGGCGCCGGATACGACGACGGAGCGGGGGCTGTTGACGGCGGCGAGGTGGAGGTCGGCGGCGTCGGCGAGGTGCTCTCGTACGCGGTCAGCGGGCAGCGCTACGGACAACATGCCGCCACGACCCGCCAGCTCATCGCGGATGACCTGGCTCCGGCGGGCGACGACCCGCGCCCCGTCGTCCAGGGACAGCGCCCCGGCGACGCAGGCGGCAGCGATCTCACCCTGGGAGTGGCCGACGACGGCGGCCGGTTCGACACCAGCGGCGCGCCACGCCTCCGCCAGCGACACCATCATCGCCCACAGCGCCGGCTGCACCACGTCGACGGCATCCAGCGGCGGAGCGCCGGGCGCGCCGCGCAGCACGTCGAGCAGGTCCCATTCGACGTACGCCTCAAGGGCCTTGGCGCACTCGCCGAGGCGGGTCGTGAACGCCGGGTTGTGGTCGAGGAGTCCGATGCCCATGCCCGGCCACTGGGAGCCCTGCCCGGGGAAGACGAATACGGCACGCCCGTCGCCGCGCGCCTCGCCCACGACGACGGCGGCCGACGGGGTGCCGGCGGCCAGCGCGTCGAGCCCGGCGAGCAGGCCGGTGCGGTCGGTGTCCACGACGACGGCGCGATGCTGGAGGGCGGCGCGGCCGCGGGCGAGGGTGGCGGCGATGTCGAGTTCGTCGGCGTCGGCGTGGTCGCGGAGGTGGGCGGCGATACGGGACGCCTGGGCGGTCAGGGCCTCGGGTGAGTGGGCCGACACGGTCAGCGCGGCGGCTGGTGGCCGGGCGCCGCGCGGGGCGGCGGGGGCGGCGGGCGGCGGCTCCTCGATGACGACGTGGGCGTTGGTGCCGCTGACGCCGAAGGACGAGACGCCGGCGCGGCGCGGGCGTCCGTCCGTCGTCCACTTCCGGGCCTCGGTGAGGAGTTGGACGTCGCCCTCGGTCCAGTCGATGTGCGGGGACGGGGTGTCGGCGTGCAGGGTGCGGGGCAGCGAACCGTGCCGCATCGCCATGACCATCTTGATGATGCCCGCGGCGCCCGCGGCGGCCTGGGTGTGGCCGATGTTGGACTTGATCGAACCCAGCCACAGCGGAGCGTCCGCGGGCCGGTCCTGGCCGTACGCCGCCATCAGCGCCTGCGCCTCGATGGGGTCGCCGAGGGTGGTGCCGGTGCCGTGGCCTTCCACGGCGTCGACGTCGGCCGGGGTGAGGCCTGCGAGGGCGAGCGCCTTCTGGATGACATGCGTTTGGGCGGGCCCGTTCGGCGCGGTGAGGCCGTTGGACGCGCCGTCCTGGTTGACGGCCGAGCCGCGGATCACGGCGAGTACGGGGTGCCCGGCGCGCTCGGCGTCCGACAGGCGTTCCAGCAGCAGCAGTCCGGCGCCCTCGGCCCAACCGGTGCCGTCGGCGTCCGCCCCGTACGCCTTGCACCGGCCGTCCGGGGCGAGCCCGCGCTGGAGGCTCATCTCGACGAAGGTCTCCGGCGTCGCCATCACGGTGACGCCGCCGGCGAGGGCGAGCGTGCACTCGCCCGAGCGCAGGGCCTGCGCCGCCCAGTGCAGCGCCACCAGGGAGGAGGAACAGGCGGTGTCGACGGTGACGGCCGGTCCTTCGAGCCCGAGGGTGTAGGCCACGCGCCCGGACGCGACGCTGCCCATGCCGCCGCGCCCGGCGAAGCCGGCGAGGTCCTCGGGGACGTCCGCGGTACGCGGCGCCCAGTCGTGGTACATGACGCCGGTGAAAACGCCGGTGTCGCTGCCCTTCAGGGACAGCGGGTCGATGGCGCCGCGTTCGAGGGCCTCCCAGGCGAGTTCCAGGAGGAGGCGCTGCTGCGGGTCCATGACCTGCGCTTCCTTGGGGCTGATGCCGAAGAAGGCGGGGTCGAATTCGGCGGCGTCGTGGAGGAAGCCGCCTTCGCGCGTGTACGTACGGCCGTGGCGGCCGGGTTCCGGGTCGTGGATCTCGTCGGTGGGCCAGCCGCGGTTGTCGGGGAAGCCGGTGATGGCGTCGGTGCCTTCGGCGACGAGCCGCCAGAGGTCTTCGGGGGTGGTGACGCCGCCGGGGTAGCGGCAGGACATCGCGACGATGGCGATGGGTTCGTCGGCGGGCGTGGCCCGTACCGCTGAGGGCGGCGCGGTGGCGGGTGCGGCACCGCGGGCCTTGTCGAGTACGTGCCCGGCCAGCGCCTTCGGCGTCGGGTGATCGAAGACGAGGGTGGAGGTGAGGCGGAGCCCGGTCGTCGTGCCGAGCGCGGTGTGCAGCTCGACGGCGGCGAGCGAGTCGAAGCCCAGGTCGGAGAAGGCACGGCGGGGGTCGATGGCGGTCGCGTCGGCGTGGCCGAGCACGGTCGCGATCTGCGTCCGCACCAGGTCGAGGACGAGGCGTTCCTGCTCGGCTTCGGGCCGTCCGGCGAGCCGCTCGGCGAGGGTGCCTCCGCCACCGGCCGCGGTGGTGGCGGACCGGCGGGTGGGCTGGCGGACCAGGCCGCGCAGCACCGGCGGTACGCCCTGGGGGCGGGCGCGGAGTGCGGGGGCGTCGATGCGCAGCGGCACGAGGGTGGGGGCGTCGGTGCGGAGAGCTTGGTCGAGGAGGGCGAGGTTGTCCTCGGCGCTCAGGGCCGGGAGGCCGGAGCGGGCGGCGCGGCGGAGGGTCACCTCGTCGAGGCGGGCGCCCATGCCGGCGTCGCCGGCCCACAGGTTCCACGCCAGGGACGTCGCCGGGAGGCCGCGGGCTGCGCGGTGTTCGGCGAGGGCGTCGAGGAAGGCGTTGGCGGCGGCGTAGTTGCCCTGCCCGGCCGCGTCGAGAGTGCCGGCGGCGGAGGAGAAGAGGACGAACGCCGACAGCGGAAGGTCGCTGGTCAGCTCGTGCAGGTGCCAGGCGCCGTCGGCCTTGCCGTGGAAGACGGCGCGCAGTTGCCCGGGCGTGAGCGTGGCGACGGTGCCGTCGTCGACGACGCCCGCGGTGTGTACGACGGCGGTCAGCGGACGGTCGGGGGCGATGGCGTCCAGCACGGCGGCGAGGGCTGTCCGGTCGGCGGCGTCGCAGGCCGTGATGGTCGCTGACGCGCCCAGTGCGGCGAGTTCCGCGGCCAGTTGCGCGGCGGCGGGGGCGTCGGCGCCGCGGCGGCCGGTGAGCAGCAGGTGCTTGACGCCGTGGCTGCGCACGAGGTGCCTGGCGACCAGGCCGCCGAGTCCGCCGGTGCCACCGGTGATCAGGACCGTGCCGTCCGGGTTCCAGGGGGCGACGGGCGGCTCGTCGGGTACGGGCACGGGCACCGGCGCGAGGCGCGGGGCGTGCGCCGCGCCGTCGCGCAGGGACAGCTGCGGTTCGCCTGCGGCGAGGGCGGTGCGCAGGTCGCGTTCCGGGAGGTCCCGGTCGGTGTCGAGCAGGGCGAATCGGCCTGGGTGTTCGGCCTGGGCGGCGCGTACGAGTGCGTGGACGGGCGCGAGGGTCAGGTCGTCGGCGGCGCCGCGGGTGACGATGGCGAGGGGGGTGTCGGCGCGGAGCGCTTCCTGAAGCAGCGCCAGTACGTGGCCGGTTGCCGCACGCGCGGCCTCTGCGGGGGAGCCTCCGGGGAGGTCGTCAGGTACGTACGCAATGGAGAAGGCCTCGGCGGCCGCGTCCGGCTCTGCCGGGGGCTGGATTTCGGTCCAGCCGACGCGCAGCAACCTGCCGCCCCGCCCTCCGCCGGTGGCCAGGCCGCTCTCCGGCACGGGCCGCTGGACGAGCGACTCCACGGTGGCGACCGGCGCCCCCGCGGCGTCGGTCAGCCGCACCGAGACGGCGTCAGCGCCCGCCGGGGTCACATGGGCGCGGACCGCCGTGGCACCGGCGGCGTGCAGCTCGACGCCGAGCCAGGCGAACGGGATTCGTACCTGCCCGTCGTCCTCCGGCGCCTCGAAGGCATGCAGCGCGGCGTCCAGCAATGCGGGGTGGAGGCCGAAGCGTTCGGCTCCTGCCTCGTCCGCGGCGACCTCGGCGAAGACCTCCTCCCCCCGGCGCCACGCGGCGCGCACCCGGCGGAACGCCGGCCCGTACGCGTAACCCTGCGCGGCCTGCCGCTCGTAGAGGTCCTCGACATCGACCGGTTCGGCGCCGGGTGGCGGCCACGCGGCAGCCGCGGCAGCCGCAGGCGCGGCACCCTGCTCTGCGAGCCGCCCGGTGGCGTGCCGGGTCCACCCCGACTCACTCGCGGCTGGGCGGGAGTGGACGTCCACGGAGCGGCGGCCGTCCGCATCAGGGGGTCCGACGGAGACCTGGAGATCGACCTCCTCCGCGGCCGCGAGCGCCAGCGGCGCCTGGAGCGTGAGCTCCTCCAACCCCCCGCAACCCGCCTCGTCACCAGCCCTGATGGCGAGTTCGACCAGCGCAGTGCCGGGCAAGAGCACCGTGCCCGCAATGACGTGATCGGCCAGCCACGGATGCGTACGGGTCGACAGCCGCCCGGTGAGCACCAGCGCCTCGGAGCCGGCAAGGCTGACGGACGTGTCCAGCAGCGGATGCCCGAGGGTGCTGGGCGCGGGCTCGGCGTCCAGCCAGTACCGGGTGCGCTGGAAGGCATAGGTGGGCAGCTCGACCCGGCGGGCCCCGCGGCCCGCGAAGAAGCCCTCCCAGTCGACGCCGACACCGCGCGCATGCGCCTGGCCGAGCGCGGTCACGGCCTGCCGCTCCTCATCGTGCCCGGCGCGCAGCAGCGGGGTGAACACGACGTCGGCACCCTCGTCGGTGAGGCACCCGCGCCCGCTCGCGGACAGGACGGCGTCGGGCCCCAACTCCAGGTAGGTGGTGGCCCCGTGGGCCTCCAGCCAGCGCATGCCGTCGGCGAAGCGTACGGGCTGCCGCACATGCCGCACCCAGTAGTCGGCGTCGTACGCGCTGACGGGCTCCCCCGTCAGATTGGACACGACGGGGATCCGCGGCGGCGCGTACGTCAGGCTCTCGGCGACGCGGCGGAAGCCGTCGAGCATCGGGTCCATCAGCGACGAGTGGAAGGCGTGCGAGACGCTCAGCTGCCGCGTCTTGCGGCCCTGCGCCGCAAAGTGGGCGGCGGCGGCCGTCACGGCCTCGGCCTCGCCGGAGAGCACCACGGCCGCGGGCCCGTTGACGGCGGCGAGGCTCACCTGCTCGGTCAGCAGCCCCGCGACCTCTTCCTCGGTGGCCTGTACGGCGATCATCGCGCCGCCGGCGGGGAGTTCCTGCATCAGCGTGCCCCGCGCGCCGACCAGCAGCGCCGCGTCCGCCAGCGTGAGGACGCCGGCGGCATGCGCGGCGGCGATCTCGCCGACGGAGTGTCCGGCGAGCAGGTCGGGGGCGACGCCCCAGGAGTCGAGCAGTCGGAACAGGGCGGTCTCGACGGCGAAGAGGGCGGCCTGCGCGTACCGGGTCTGGTGGAGCAGCGCGGCGTGCGGCGAGTCGGGGGCGGCGAGGAGCACCCGGCCCAGCGGCTCTTCGAGATGGACGTCCAGGTGGTCGGCGGCCTCCTGGAGCGCTTCGGCGAACACCGGGAAGGCGCGGATGAGTTCGCGGCCCATGCCGGGGCGCTGGCTGCCCTGGCCGGTGAAGAGGAAGGCGGTGCGGCCGGTGGCCAGGGTCGTGCCGCGGGCCAGACCGGGCGCTTCGGTGCCGTCGGCGAGGGCGGTGAGGGTACGTACCAACTCGGAGCGGTCGGCGGCGATCACGGTGGCGCGTTCCCGCAGCGCGGCGCGGGTGGTGGCGGTGGAGTACGCGACGTCCAGGGCGGTGGCGTCGGCCGCGGTCGGCAGGAGCCGCCGGGCCTGGTCGGCCAGCGCCCGGCCGTCCTGCGCCGACAGCACGACCGGCACGGGGCGGTCGGCCGCCGTCCCGTCGGCGGCCGTCCCGTCGGCGGCCGTCCCGTCGCCCGGCTGGCCGTCAGCCGCACCTCCCCCGCGGTGCGCCGTGGCGGCGGGAGGTTCCTCGATGATGACGTGGGCATTGGTGCCGCTGACGCCGAACGACGACACCCCGGCCCGGCGCGGCCGCTCCCCCGCCTCCCAGGGCACCGGCTCGGTCGCCAGCCGGACCGTCCCCGCCGACCAGTCGACGTGCGGCGTCGGCTCATCGACGTGCAGCGTGCGCGGCAGCGTACGGTGCCGCATCGCCAGCACCATCTTGATAATGCCGGCGGCCCCCGCCGCGGCACCGGTGTGACCGATGTTGGACTTCACCGAGCCCAGCCACAGCGGCGCCGCGGGTTCGCGCCCGCTGCCGTACGCGGCGATCAGCGCCCGCGCCTCGATCGGGTCGCCGAGCATGGTTCCGGTGCCATGCGCCTCCACCGCGTCGACCTCGCCGGCGGCGAGGCCGGCGTCCGCGAGCGCCTGGCGGATGACGCGCTGCTGGGCAAGGCCGCTGGGGGCGGTCAGGCCGTTGGAGGCGCCGTCCTGGTTGATGGCGGTGCCGCGCACCACGGCCAGCACCGGGTGCCCCGCGCGCAGCGCGTCCGAGAGCCGGGCCAGGACGAACACGCCCGCGCCCTCGGCGAAGCTGGTGCCGTCGGCCGCAGCGGCGAACGCCTTGATCCGCCCGTCCGGCGCCAGGCCGCGCTGCCGGCTGAAGGTGGTGAACGTACCGGGGCTGGAGATCACGGTGACGCCGCCCGCCAACGCCAGCCCGCACTCCCCGCGTTGCAGCGACCGCACCGCCAGGTGCAGCGCGGTCAGCGACCCTGAGCAGGCGGTGTCGACGGTGACGGCCGGGCCCTCCAGCCCGAGGGTGTACGCGACGCGGCCGGAGACCACGCTGGGCAGGTTGCCCAGCAGCGCGTAGCCGTCGGCGCCGTCCGGCGCCTCGTGGGTGCGGGGCCCGTACTCGTGCGGCTCGACGCCGATGAACACGCCGGAACTGCTGCCGTGCAGGCCGCCCGGGTCGATGCCGGCCCGTTCGACCGCCTCCCAGCAGGTCTCCAGCAGGAGCCGCTGCTGGGGGTCCATCGCCTGGGCCTCCTTGGGGCTGATCCCGAAGAAGCCAGCGTCGAAGTCGGCGGCGTCCGGCAGGAATCCGCCGTGCCGGACGTAGCTGGCGCCGGTGGCCGCGGGGTCCGGGTCGTAGAGGCGGTCGAGGTCCCAGCCCCGGTCGGCGGGGAAGTCGGAGAGGGTGTGGGTGCCGTCCGCCAGCAGCCGCCACAGGTCGTCGGGCGCGGCCACGCCGCCGGGGTAGCGGCAGCCGATGCCGAGGATCGCGATGGGCTCGTCGGAGGCGACGGAAGAACGTACAGCTGAATCCGCGGGGCCGCTTTCCGCACCGCCGCCCGCCTCGGTGCCGTACACCAAACCCGCCAGATGCCCAGCCAGCGCCACCGGCGTCGGATGGTCGAAGCCCACCGTGACAGGCAGCTCGATCCTCAGCTCCGCGGTCAGCCGCCGATGCAGCTGGAGCAGGCCGAGCGAGTCCAGGCCGAGGGCGAGGAAGGGCCGGTCGGCGGCCACGACGGTGGCCGGGTCCGGGTGGGCGTCGGGGTCGACGGCGTGCAGTGCCTCGGCGGTCTGCGCCAGCACCAGTTCCAGCATCGCGGCCCTGGTGTGCTCGGTCATGGACGTACTCCCTAGCGAGGGCGAGCGGTGTGGGTGGTGAGGGTCACGACGACGCGAGGGCGCGCAGCGCCGCGCGGTCGACCTTGCCGTTGGGGGACAGTGGGAAGGCGTCCAGCGCGTGCAGGTGGTGCGGGACCATGTAGGCGGGCAGCGCGGCGCGGACGAAGGCGCTGACCTCCCTGGCGTCCGGTGCCGGCGCCCCGGCGGCGCGGGTGATGAAGACGTGCAGCCGCGTCTCGCCGTCCTCCTGCGTCGTCACGGTCGCGACCGCGCCGGTGACGCCGGGGAAGGCGGCGACACGCAGCTCGACCTCGCCGAGCTCGACCCGGTTGCCGCGGATCTGCACCTGGGAATCGGCGCGGCCGTGGAAGTACAGGTCGCCGTCCGGGCCGATGGACGCCAGGTCCCCGGTCTTCAGCACCACCCGGCCCGACGCGCGGTCGAGCGGGTCGGGGACGAGGGTGGTGCGGGTGGTCTCCGGGTCGTTCCAGTAGCCGGTGAAGAGTGACGTGCTGCGCAGATAGATCTCGCCGACCGGACCGGGCTCGGTCACCACCTGGCCGTCGGCGCCGATCAGCGTGACCTCGGCGCCCGGGATCGCGGCGCCGATCGACAGGCGTTGCGCGTCGGACGGCAGCGGGTTCGGCAGCTCCGTTACGGATACGGCCATCGCCTCGGTGGGTCCGTAGAGGTTGATGAAGCGGGCCTTCGGCAACAGCTCCTGCAGCGCGCGCAGTTCGCCCGGAGGAAACGCCTCCCCCGTAAAAAGGACGCCGCGCACGGCTCCGCTCTCGCCGAGCTCGGCCAGGCGGTCCGGCTCGTGGCGCAGCGCCGGCCGCCAGAGCGAGGGGACGGCGTCGACCTGCGTCACCTCGGCCTCGTGGAGGAACGACAGGAAGCGCCGCGGCCAGTTGAGCCGGTCGCGCGGCACGGGCACCAGCGCCGCCCCGTGGCTGAGCGCGAATCCGATGTCGAACAGCGCGAAGTCGAACTGGAGCGGCGCGGTGGTCGCGACGCGGTCCTCGGCGGTGAGGAAGTCGGAGGCCCGTACGCCACGGAGGAAGGAGACGACCCCGCGGTGGCTCATCGCGACGCCCTTGGGGCGGCCCGTGGTGCCGGAGGTGAAGATGATGTACGCGGTGTCGACGGGGGTCACGACGCGGCGGCGGCGCGGACCTGGCGGGGCCGGCGCGCGCTCGAGAGTCAGGCCTGCGGGGCCTCCGAAGCGGCCGGTGCCCACCGGCTCCGGGACGCCGGTGCGCTCACCGTCCACGGCCTGGAGGTACAGCGCGGGCTCGGCGGCGGCGATGATCGCCCGTAGCCGCTCGTCCGGCAGTCCGGGGCTGACGGGAACGAAGGGCAGCCCGAGCGTCGCGCAGGCCAGGAGCGTCGCCACGGCATCGGCGCTGGTGTCGGACTCGATGACGACCCGGTCGCCGACGTCGAGCCCGAGCGCGTCGAGCGCGGCGGCGCAGCGGTCGGTGCGGGCGGCGAGCTCGCCGTACGTGACGGTCTCCAGGCCGCCGCCGGGCGCGGCCTGGATCACGGCGGGGCGGTGGGGTGCCGTCCCGGGTCCGTCGAGGTCGAGGTTCAGCAGATACGTCCGGAGGTTGTCCACACGCCACCCTTCGATGCTGACCAACTGGCGGACTGTGTCCCGCAGAGCGCATTTTTTCTAACAGAGGGCATTTACTCCCCACAAGAACCGCCGATCACCCGGCCATTGGTTAGGGGGCCCTAGGGGTTATGCCATGCGAGCGGCGGCCACAAGAATATCCGGCAATTGACCGGCAATTGACACGAACCGGGGAGTCGGAATGGCGGAGGGAAACTCGGCGATTGTCTTTCCCGGAATCGGCCCGACTACGCTTGCCGACTCGGCGCGTTTCCTGACGGCGCATCCGGCGGCACGCCGGCTCGTCGCCGAGGCCGACCGGGTGCTGGGCTACTCCGTCATCGACCGGTACCGGGAGGCGGAAGCCCGCGGCGGCCAGGCGGCGTTCCCCGAGCCCGCGCGGATCTCGTACCTGGTCGGCTGTCTGGCGCTGGCCGACTGGGCCGTCGCCGATCACGGCCTGCGGCCGGTCGCCTGCGCGGGCGCCAGCTTCGGCGGCACGCCCGCCGCGGTGCAGGCCGGGGCGCTGTCGTTCGAGGCGGCGGTGGTCCTGACCGCCGAGTGGGGGCGCCGTGCGGACGCGTACTTCGCCCGGGAACACCGCGACATCGTCACGCAGTCGTTCGCCCGGGTGCCGGCGGACCCGCTGGCCGACCTCCGCGCCGAGCTGGACGCGCGCGGCGAGTGGAACGAGGTGGCCTGCCAGGTCGACCACGACTTCCACCTGCTGTCGGTGCGCGAGGGCGTACTGGACTGGCTGCAGGGCAGGCTGCGGGCGGCGGGCGGGCTGCCGCTGTACGTCATGCGGCCGCCGATGCACTCGCCGGCGTTCGGCGAGCTCCGCGAGGAGATGGCGGCCGAGGTATTCGACGGCGTCGCCTTCTCCGACCCGCGCGTGCCGCTGGTGTCCGACCACGACGGTTCGCTGGTGGAGACGGCGGCCGGGGTCAGGGACATGCTGCTGGACGCGGCGACGCGGCCGGTGCGGTGGCCGGCGGTCGTCGACACCCTCAAGGCGCTGGACGTCCGGCGGGTTTACGTCCCCGGCCAGGACGCGCTGTGGGGCCGGGTGGAGATCATGACCGGCGCCTTCGACGTGACCGCCGTAAAGCCGGAGACGGCCATGCGGCCGCGCCGGCGCTACGCGTTCGCCGGGCCCGGGTCATGAGCGCATGGCCGTGAGCGTGTCCCAAAGGACCCCGGGGGTGGCGAAGTTGTCGATACGAAGGGCGTCGTCGACAAAGCGCACCTCGTACGCCGCCTCCAGGGCGGACAGCAACTCGACCACGCCCATCGAATCGAGGCCGAAGTCCTTCAGATTCGCATCGGCGGTGAGCACATCGCCCGCCTCCAGCAAGGAAAGATGCTTGCGGAGCAATTGCTCGAACGATGCGTCCCACATATCGACTCCCCTATTAACTCGCACTTCTCAGCGGCAAACCTAATCCCCACCCCGCACCCGTCGGCACCCCTAGCCACCCCATTCTTCTCGCGGAGACCGGAAATGACCGAGACACCCACTGCCGGAGTCGGCCTGCACGAGCGTTTCCTCCGCGGCCTGGCGCTGTCGCCGGACCGGACCGCGCTGCGTGTGGACGACCTGAGCGTGACCTACGAGACCCTGCACGAGCTCGCCCTGCACCAGGCCGGGGCGCTGGCGGCGCGGGCCGGGAGCGGCCCGCACCGGGTCGCCGTGCTGGCGGACAAGGGCATCACCGCGTACGTCGGACTGCTGGCGGCTCTCTACGCGGGCGCGACGGTCGTGCCGCTCAACCCCCGCTTCCCCGCCGAGAGCCTCCGCTCCATGCTGACCGCCGCCGACGTCCGTACGGTCGTGGCCGACGCGACGGGCCGGGCCGCCCTCTCGGCGACCGGCCTCGATCTGCCCGTACTGGACGAGGCCGCCGCCGCGCCCCCGCTGGACACCCCCACCGCCGTCCGGCCCTCCGACGTCGCCTACATCCTGTTCACCTCCGGCTCGACCGGCCGCCCCAAGGGCGTGCCGGTGACCCACGCCGCCAACCGGCACTACTTCCGGCTCCTCGACGAGCGCTACGACTTCGGGCCCGGCGACGTCTTCTCCCAGTACTTCGGCCTCAACTTCGACTGCGCGATGTTCGAGCTGTTCTGCGCCTGGGGCCACGGGGCGGCCCTGCACGCCATCCCGCCGGCCGCGCACCGGGACCTCCCGGCGTTCGTCACCGAGCGGCGGATGACCGTGTGGTTCTCCGTGCCCAGCGCCATCGCGTTCGCCCAGCGGGTGGGCGGCCTGGCGCCGGGCGCCATGCCGACGCTCCGGTGGAGCCTCTTCGCCGGCGAGGCGCTGCTGTGCGGCGACGCCGCCGCCTGGCAGGCCGCCGCGCCCCGGTCCCATGTGGAGAATCTCTACGGGCCGACCGAGCTGACCATCACCATTGCCGGACACCGCTGGTCGCCCGAGACCTCGGCGAGCCGGGCGGTCAACGACGTGGTCCCGATCGGCCGCGTACACAGCGGCCACGAGCTTCTCCTGCTCGACGGGGAGAAGGAATCCCCGGCCGAGGGCGACCTGTGCATATCCGGGCCGCAGCTCACCCCCGGCTATCTCGACGCCGCGGACGACGCCGGCCGCTTCTTCGAGCGGCACGGCCGCCGCTGGTACCGGACCGGCGACCGGGTGCGCCGCCTGGCCGACGGCGAGCTGGCCTATCTCGGCCGCATGGACTCCCAAGTGCAGATACAGGGCGTCCGCGTCGAGCTGGCCGAGGTCGACCATGCCGTACGGCAGTGCTCGGGGATACAGAACGCGGCCACGGTGACGCGCCCGGCGCCCGGCGGCGGTCTTGAGCTGGTCGTCTACTACACCGGCGACCGGGTGCACCCGGCGACGCTGCGCCGCGCGCTGTCCGTGCGGCTGCCCGAGGCGATACTGCCGAAGGCGTTCCGGCATGTGAGCGAGTTCCCCTTGAACGCCAACCGGAAGATCGACCGGAAGCGGCTGGCCGGCGATGCCGCACGTCGGGACTGAGCGACGGCCTCGCATGGCGTACCGCGATCAACCGATCGGTTGATTCCGCTTCGTAGCTCGATGGGCGATGTGGCGGGGGCGGCCCGCGCGCGACGCTTTCCGCATGACCACAGCGAGCATCCCCAGGACGGGCCGCGGGCCCATCATCGAAGTCAGCGACCTCCGCAAGGCCTACGGCAGCAAGACCGTCGTCGACGGCGTCTCCTTCACCGTGGAGGAGGGCGAGATCTTCGGGATTCTCGGCCTGAACGGCGCCGGAAAGACGACCTCGGTCGAGTGCGTCGAGGGCCTGCGGGTGCCCGACTCCGGCCGCATCCGGGTCGCGGGCCTCGACCCGATCGCCGATCACGACCAGGTCACCAGGATTCTCGGCGCCCAGCTGCAGGAGAGCGCCCTCCAGGCCAAGCTCACCGTGCGCGAGGCGCTCGAGCTGTACTCCGCCTTCTACCCGCAGCCGCTCGACTGGCGGCCGCTCGCCGAGCGGCTCGGCCTGGCCGCCAAGCTGAACACCCGCTTCGGCAAGCTGTCCGGCGGACAAAAGCAGCGGCTGTTCATCGCACTCGCCCTCATCGGCTCCCCCCGCGTCGTCATCCTCGACGAGCTGACCACCGGCCTCGACCCGCGCGCCCGCCGCGACACCTGGTCGCTGATCGAGGACGTCCGCGACAGCGGCGTCACCGTCATCCTCGTCACGCACTTCATGGAGGAGGCGCAGCGGCTCTGCGACCGGATCGCCCTCATCAACAAGGGCCGGGTCAGCGCGCTCGACACCCCCGACGGGCTCATCGACCGCTCGGCTGGGAACACGCTCATCTCCTTCACCCCGTCGGAGCCGATCAACCACGAGGTCCTGGCCGCGCTCCCCGGACAGGCGAGCATCGAGATCAGGGACGAGCGGATCGCGCTCACCGGCACGGACGAGACCGTCAACGCGGTGATCTACTTCCTCGCCCGCAGCAACATCAAGGCTCACCAGCTCCGGGTCACCGAAGCGACGCTGGAGGACGCCTTCCTCGACCTGACGAAAGCGTGACCCGCAGCGCCCCGCCGACCGCCCCCCGACAGGAGCAGCGACATGACCACCCAGCAAACGACGACACCAACGATGCCGACCGTCTCCGGCGGCCCCTCCGCCCGCGCCGCGGTGCTGCGCACCGAGATCAGGCTCTACCGGCGTGACCTCTCCAACATCATCTCCATCGCCTTCCCGCCCCTACTGCTTCTGGTGCTCGGCCTCGTGCCGTCGTTCCGGGAGGTCAACAAGGACCTCGACGGCCTGCGGGTCATCGACCTCTACGTGCCGGTGGTGGTGCTGATCTCGCTGATCACGGCCGCCCTGCAGATCTTCCCGCCGATCCTGACCAGCTACCGCGAACTGGGCATCCTGCGGCGCATGTCGACGACCCCGGTGCGCCCCTCCACCCTGCTGTCCACGCAGATGTGGCTCAACGGGGTGATGGCTCTGGTGTCCGCGGCCCTGTGCCTGGTCGCCGGCCGGCTCGCCTACGACGTGGCGTTCCCGCGCGAGGCCGCGGGGTACGCGGTGACGCTGCTGCTCGCCGCAGCGGCCAGTCTCGCCATGGGCGCCGTGGTGGCGGCTCTGGCCAAGACCGCCAAGCACGCGACGGGCATCGGCACCGCGGTGTACTTCCCCGCGCTGTTCTGCACCGGCCTGTGGATTCCCGTGCAGGCCATGCCGGACGTGCTCGCCAACATCGTCGAGTTCACGCCCTTCGGCGCCGCGGCCACCGCCCTCGACCAGGCCGCCGCCGGCGACTGGCCCGCCTGGTCGCATCTGATCGTTCTCACCGTGTGGGCCGTGGTCTCCTCGGCCGCCGCCATCCGCTGGTTCCGCTGGGAGTAGGGGAACGACCGTGCACACTGAGGCCATGACGACGGCGGACGCTGATCTCGACCGGCATTGGGCGACCTTCCTCAGGTGGCATCCGTACTGGCTGCTCGCCACCGGCGTGCTGCTGTCGGCGGCCAACCTGGAGCTGACGTCCACCACGGGTGAGCGCATCGCCACCGGCGCGCTGGTCGTCACGGCTCTCGTACTGCAGCTGTGGTGGGGAAGGGCCCGTCGGCTACGGACGGGCCCGGACGCCACCTCGGCCACGTACTTCACGCTGCGCTGGGCGATCAGCGTGGTGCTCACCTGGCTGAACCCGTTCTTCGCGTTCTACGCGGCCACGGGCTACATCGACAACAACGAGCTGATCTCCGACAAGCGCTGGCGGAAGGCCGGGGCATTCGCCTCCTCCCTCCCGCTGGCCGCCGCCCAGGCCGGCGGGGTGCCCTTCAAGCACGCCGGGCAGTGGGCCCTGTTCGCCGGGCTGCTCCTGGTCAACAACGCGCTGCTGACGATGATCGCCTACTTCGTCCAGCACGAGGAGGAGCGGTCGGCCGCCAGGGCCGAGACCATCGACGAGCTCGAACGTACGAACAGGGCCCTGCAGCGGGCGCTCGACGAGAACGCCACCCTCCAGGCCAAACTCCTCGTCCAGGCCCGGGAGGCGGGCATCGAGGAGGAGCGCAGACGGCTGGCGGCGGAGATCCACGACACCATCGCGCAGGGCCTGACGGGCATCATCACCCAGCTCCACGTCGTGTCGGGCACCTCCGACCCGGCCACGGCGCACGAACACGTCGACCGCGCCGCCGACCTGGCCCGGCACAGCCTGGGCGAGGCCCGCCGCTCCGTGCAGAACCTGTCTCCCGTGGGCCTGGTCCACGACACGCTCCCGCAGGCGCTGCGGAACTCGGTCGACCGGTGGGGGGAACAGAACGGCATCCACGCGGAGTTCACCCTCGCCGGCGATGCCGTGGAGCTGCACGGCGAGCTCTCCGCCACGCTCCTGCGCATCACCCAGGAGGCGCTGGCCAACGCGGCCAAGCACGCAGCCGCCTCCCGCGTCGGCGTCACCCTCAGCTATATGGACAGCGAGGTGACGCTGGACGTACGCGACAACGGCCGGGGCTTCGACCCGCTGCGGGTGCCGGAGCGCACCGGGGCCGGCGGCTTCGGCCTCGCCGGGATGCGCTCCCGCGCCGAGCGCGTCGCCGGCTCCCTCAGCATCGAGTCCGAGCCCGGTTACGGCACGGCGGTCTCGGCGCAGGTGCCCCTGCTCCGCCCGTGAAGGGTGGGGCAGTTAGGGGTTCCGCCCCTCCGCGTGCGGGCACGACGATCTCTTCATGCAACGGTCGTACGGCGCCCTTCTCGCCCTGGCCTGTCTCAGCGCCCCCCTGATCGGCGCCGGCCCGGCCACCGGCGGCGAGGCGGGCCGGCAAGCTCTCGACGTACCCGGCCTCGACCGCCCGGTCGACGTCACCGTCGACACGTGGGGCGTCTCCCACATCCGCGCGAAGAACAGCGACGACCTGTTCTTCGCGCAGGGCTACACCGCGGCCCGCGACCGGCTCTTCCAGATCGACACCTGGCGGCGCGACGGGCTCGGCGAGCTCAGCGAGGTGCTCGGCCCCGATTACGTGGCGCAGGACACCGCCTCGCGGCTCTTCCTCTACCGGGGCGGCATGGACCGGGAGTGGAAGAGCTACCCGGCGGGGACGCGCGCGGTCGCCACCGAGTTCGCCGCCGGCATCAACGCCTATGTCGACTGGCTGGCGGAGCACCCCGACGCCCTGCCGCCGGAGTTCAAGAAGCTCGGCTACCGGCCGGCCCGCTGGCGGCCCGAGGACCTCGTCCGGATCCGCACCCACGCCCTCGGCGACAACCTCCGCAGCGAGCTGGCCCGCGCCCAGATCACCTGCGCGGACGGCATCGACGCCACCAAGGCGCTGAGGAAGCTGGAGCCGGCCCATACGCCCCGCATCCCGGCGGGTCTTGAGCCCTGCGACATCCCCGCGGATGTGCTGGCGACCTACGACCTGGCGACGGCGGGCGTCGCCTTCGCCGACGGCGAGGCGCAGCCGACCGACCCCTCCGCCGACGCGCTCGCGGGCGCGGCCGGCGGCAGCAACGCCTGGGCCCTCGCCCCTGAACGGACCGCGTCCGGGCGCCCCATCCTGGCCGCCGACCCGCACCGGGCCAGCACCGCCGCCCCGGCCGGCCGCTACCTCGTCCACCTGACGGCCCCCGGCATCGACGTCATCGGTGCCGGCGAGCCCTGGAACCCCGGGGTGAGCTTCGGGCACAACGGGCACGTCGCGTTCGGCCTCACCAACATGCCGATCGACCAGAACGACCTCTACGTCTACGAGCTGGACCCCGACGACCCCACCCGCTACCGCTACCGGGACGGCTGGGAGTCGTTCGACACCGTCCAGGAGGACGTGCCGGTCGAGGGCGCCGCCCCGGCCCGGGCCACCCTCCGCTTCACCCGGCACGGCCCCGTCGTCCGGGTGGACGAGGAGAAGAACCGCGCCTACGCCGTCCGCACCGTGTGGAGCGAGCCGGGCACCTCCCCGTATCTCGGCAGCCTCGCCTTCCAGCGGGCGGAGAGCTCCGAGGACTTCACCAGCGGCCTGAAGGACTGGAAGACCCCCGGCTCCCACCTGGCGTACGCCGACACCAAGGGCAACATCGGCTGGACCCCGGCGGGGCTGACGCCGCGCCGCGAAGGGGACGGCTACGACGGGCTGCTGCCGGTGCCGGGCGACGGGCGGTACGAGTGGGACGGCTTCCACCGCCAGGACGAGATGCCCAGCGCGCGCAACCCGCGGCAGGGCTACTTCGCCTCGGCCAACGACTACAACTTTCCCGAGGGCCACTCCGTGACGCCGACCTACGAGTGGCATCCGCGGTTCCGCAAGGACCGTCTCGACCAGGTCCTCTCGGCCGCCGGGAAAGCCACCGTCAAGGACTCGCTGGACCTCCAGACCGACCAGACGTCGCTCTACGCCCAGCAGCTGGTGCCCTATCTCGGCTCCCTGGACTCCACGGACCCCGACACCCGGGAGGCGCTGCGGATCCTCCGCGACTTCGACGGCGTCATCGCCGAGGACTCCGCGGGGGCCGCGCTGTTCGAGATCTGGAGCATGGCCATCCTCCGGTCGGCGTGGCTGAAGGAGGTCGCCCCCAAGAGCGCGGGCAACCCGGGATTCTTCGCCGTCCCCGAGGTCGGGCTCATGCTGGAGTCGTTCGCCGAGCCGGAGAAGTGGTTCGGCCAGGACGGCGCCAAGGTGCGGGACCGGCTGCTGCTGGAGAGCCTGCCGGCCGCGTACGGCATCCTCACCGACGCCCTCGGCCCTGACCCGGCCGCCTGGCGCTGGGGCGACCTGCACACCCACACCTTCCGCCACCCGCTGGGCGACACCTTCGGCCCGACGGCACGCGGCGGCTCGTACCAGACCGTGCAGCACTCCGCCTACAACCTGACCAACCTCCAGCAGATGGTCGGCCCGGTCTTCCGGATGGCCCTCGACGTGGGCGACTGGGATGCCGCCCGCGCCATCAACGCCCCCGGCCAGTCCGGCGACCCCACCAGCCCGCACTACGGCGACCTGCACAAACTCTGGGCAGGAAATGGGACCTTCCCACTCGTCTACACCCCGGAAGCAGTCGAGCGGAACGCCGCCGAGCACCTCGTGCTACGGCCCGCCGACCGTCAACCCACCTAAGGAGCAGCAACCATGGGACACCACTTCTCGCTCACGCTGAACCGGGAAGTCACCGAGCAGGAGACCGTCACCCTGAAGGAGAAGAGCACCGCGAGCATCGCCTTCGCCGACGCGGTCCTCCCCACCGACGCGGACGTGGCCGTCACGAAGCTCACCTTCGAGGACGATGTCGCCGACACCCTCGCCGAGGCCATCGAGGCGGGCTTCGAGACGGTCAAGGCGATCCCCGACGTCACCATCCCCGGCCTCAGCGTCCCCGCCCAGCCCGCGGCGGCCGACGGCGATGCCGACGCGGACGCCGGGGCCTCCGAGGAGAAGGCCGAGGCCGCCTCGTGAGCATCCCCCGCGAAGAACTCACCCTCGACGGCCTCGAGCCCATCCCCGACGAGGTGCTCGCCGCCAACTACTCCCCGGAGCTCCCCTCCGGCTACGAGGACCCCGCGCAGGAGCGCCGCTACCGCAAGGAGCGGCTCGCCGGCGCCCTCCGCCTCTTCGCCGAGTTCGGCTTCGACGAGGGGGTGGCGGGTCACATCAGCGCCCGCGACCCGGAGTTCCCCCACCTTTTCTGGGTGAACCCGTTCCTCATCCCCTTCGCGCACGTCAAGGTCAGCGACCTGTCGCTGGTGGACGAGGCGGGCAATGTGCTGAAGGGCAAATACCCCATCGCGAAGCCCGCCTTCGTCATCCACTCCTGCATCCACCGGCACCGGCCGGAGGTCGTCGGGGCCGCCCACGCCCACTCCATCTACGGCAAGGCGCTCTCGGCCACGGACCAGTTCATCGAGCCCCTCACCCAGGACGCGGCCGTCTTCTACCAGGACCAGGCGTCCTTCGACGACTACAGCGGCGTGCTGGAGGACGTCGACGAGGGCAACCGGCTGGCCGCCACGCTCGGCGACAAGAAGGCCATCATCCTCAGGAACCACGGGCATCTGACGGTCGGCAAGTCCGTCGACTCCGCCGCGTACTGGTACATCACCATGGAACGCTCCGCGCAGACCCAGCTCGCGGCCAAGGCCGCCGGCGAAACGCGGCCGATCAGCCCCGAGTACGCCAAGCTGACGTACGACCAGACGGGCATGGACGAGGCCGGCTGGATGCAGTTCCAGCCGCTCTACGACCACATCGTCCGCACCCAGCCCGACCTGCTCGACTGACCCCTCTCCCGTACCATGGGCGCGACATGGCTGACATCACATTGCTGCTGGTGGACGACCATCCCGTCGTACGGGACGGGCTGCGCGGCATGTTCGCCGCCGCCGACGGGTTCACGGTCCTCGGGGAGGCGTCCAGCGGGGTCGAGGCCGTGGACCTGGCGGTCCGCCTCGACCCCGACGTCGTCCTGATGGACCTGCGGATGCCCGGCGGCAATGGCGTCGACGCCATCGCCGAGCTGAAGCGGCGCGGGGCGCGGTCCCGGGTCCTGGTGCTCACCACGTACGACACGGACACCGACACGATCCCGGCGATCGAGGCGGGCGCGACCGGCTATCTGCTCAAGGACGCGCCCCGGGATGAGCTGCTCGCGGCGGTACGCGCCGCCGCCGACGGCCGCGCCGTGCTGTCGCCGGCGGTCGCGTCCCGGCTGGTCACCGCCGTACGCGAGCCGACCGCGGTCGTGGACGAGACGCTTTCGGGCCGCGAGCACGAGGTGCTCCTGCTCGTCGCCCGCGGCACCTCCAACCGCCAGATCGCGGCCAAGCTGTTCATCAGCGAGGCCACGGTGAAGACCCACCTGCAGCACATCTACGCCAAGCTGGACGTGAAGGACCGCGCCGCGGCGGTCGCGGCCGGCTACGACAGGGGCATCCTCGGCCGCCCCTGAGCACCGGCGGAGCCGAGGACGGGAGCGGCCACACTCATCGTCGTGGGGCCCGGACGCGACTCGGCCACCAGGTGGCGGAACTCGATCCCGGCCCGGTCGCCGTCAGCGTCCGGCAGCTCGGCAAGGCACTCGCACGCGTCGCCGGTGAACCCGGCGAACCGGTAGGCGACCTCCATCATCCGGTTACGGTCCGTCCGCCGGAAGTCCGCGGCCAGGTGCACGCCCGCCGCCGCGGCCCCGTCGATCAGCCAGTTGAGAAGCACCGAACCCGCGCCGAATGACACCACCCGGCACGAGGTGGCCAGCAGCTTCAGATGCCAGACCCGCTCGTGATAGCCGAGCAGCAGCACCCCGACCGCGCCGTGCGGGCCGAAGCGGTCGGTGAGGGTGACGGTGAGCACGTCGTGGCCCGGGTCGGCGAGCAGGGCGCGCAGGTCGGCGTCGGAGTAGTGCACGCCGGTGGCGTTCATCTGGCTCGTACGGAGGGTGAGCTCCTCGACGCGGGTGAGGTCGGCGGCGTCGGCGCGCTTGATGTCCATGACGAGTTCCAGGGAGCGCAGGAACTCCTCGTCCGGGCCGGCGAAGCTCTCGCGCTCCGCGGTGCGCCGGAAGCCCGCCTGGTACATGTCGCGGCGGCGGCCGGCGTCGGCGGTGACGACGGCGGGGCTGAACTCGGGGAGCCGGGTGAGCGCCGCGGCCTGGCCGGCGTCGTAGCAGCGGATCTCCGGGTGGTGGTACGTGACCTCGGCGCGCTCGGCGGGCTGGTCGTCGATGAAGGCGATGGTGGGCAGCGCGAAGTTCAGCTGGTCCGCTATCTCCTTCACCGAATGGGACTTGGGGTGCCAGCCGATCTGCGGCAGCACGAAGTATTCGGCTACGCCGAGGGCCTCCAGCTGCTTCCAGGCGTGGTCGTGGTTGTTCTTGCTGGCCACGGACTGGAGGATGCCCCGGGAGTCGAGCTCGACGATGGTGCGGCGGATCTCGTCGGGCAGGGAGACCTCGGGGTCCTCCAGCAGGGTTCCCCGCCACAGGGTGTTGTCGAGATCCCAGACCAGGCATTTGACGACGGCGGGCGCTTCGGACACGGGTGGCTCCTTCGGGACTGCGGTTGCTTAGGTGGCGTCGAGGGCGTGCCGGGCGAGGATCAGCTGCGAGATCTCGGTGCTGCCCTCGATCAGTTCCATGGCCTTGGCGTCCCGGTAGGCGCGGGACACCACATGCCCGTCGGTGAACCCGCGGGAGGCCAGCACCTGGACGGCGGTCGCGGCGCCGCGGGTGGCGTGGGTGGCGGCGACCTGCTTGGCCAGCACGGCGGCCACGGCCGCGTCGGGGGCGCCGCGGGTCCACTGGTCCGCGGCGTGACGGCAGACCTGGGTGGCGATGCGCTCCGAGGTGTAGAGCTCGGCGATGTGCCGGGCCACCAGCTGGTGCTCGGCGATGGGGGTGCCGCCCTGCTCGCGGGTGCGGGCGTCGGCGGTGGCGGCGGCCAGGCAGGCCCGCAGAATGCCGGCGCACCCCCAGGCCACCGACATCCGGCCGTACGACAGAGCGACGGTGAAGAGCAGCGAGAGCGGCTGCCCGCCGCCGCCGAGGACCGCCTCGGCCGGGATCCGTACGCCGTCGAGGACGATGCGGCAGTGGGTGGCGGCGCGGCAGCCGAGTGGGTCCGGGACCGGCTCGACGGTCACGCCGGGAGCATCGGCGGGGACCATGGCCGCGGCGCCGCTCGGCCCGTCCCCGTACAGCCCGAAGACGAGGACGAGATCGGCGTACCCGGCGCCCGTGATCCACATCTTCTCGCCGGAGACCAGCAGATCGCCCGTGCCGTCGCCGGCCGGGCGGATCCGCGTGCTCATGCCGCTCAGGTCGGAGCCCGCGCCGGGCTCGCTGAAGGCCGCGCAGGCGAGCTGCCCGCTCGTCAGCTTCCCGAGATAGCGGCGGCGCTGCTCGCGGTCGCCGAAGCGGTGCACGGTGGTGGCGGCGATGCCCTGCACCGTCATGATGCTGCGCAACGAGCTGCACCGGGCGCCGACATGGGCGGTCAGCTCGCCATTGGCGAGGCCGTCGGCGCCGGGCCCGCCGAAGCGGGCGGGCACCTCCGCCGCCAGCACGCCGAGACCGCCGAGCTTGCGGAGCAGGGCGACCGGGATGCGGCCGGCGGCGTCCCAGGCGGCGGGTCCTTCACCGATCAGCTCGTCGATGACCGCGGTGTCGGGCGTCATCCGTCCTGACCGCCGGCTCCGGCCGGGCCGAGGCGCTGCACCAGCGCCGCCATGGCCCGCACGCTGGTGAAGTTCTCCCTGGCCAGCTCGGGGCCGACGATCTCGATGTCGTACTCGTCCTCCAGGTGCACCACCAGCTGCAGGGCGAACATGGAGGTGATGACGCCGGTGCCGAAGAGGTCCTGTTCCGCGGTGGGTTCGCTGCCGGTCTGCGCGGCGAGGAACGCGGTCAGCTCCTTCTCGACTGCGGCGCCGTCGGCTTCGGCGTTTGCGGCGGTCATCGGGTGTGCCTTTCCGTAGCGGACTGGTAGTCGTAGAAGCCCCGGCCCGTCTTACGGCCGTGGTGGCCGTCGCGGACCTTCCGCAGCATCAGCTCGCAGGGGTCGCACTCGGGGTCGCCGGTGCGTTCGTGCAGCACCCGCAGGGAGTCGACGAGGTTGTCGATGCCGATCAGGTCGGCGGTGCGCAGCGGCCCGGTGGAGTGGCCGAGGCAGCCTTCCAGCAGGCCGTCCACGGTCTCCACGGTGGCGACCCCCTCCTCCACGAGCATCGCCGCGCGGTTGATGAGCGGGTGCAGCAGGCGGTTGATCACAAAGCCCGGAGCGTCGTTGACCACCAGCGCCTCGCGGTCGAGCGCGCCGAGCAGCTCGGCGACCGCGTCCATGGTGGCCGCGCTGGTGTCGGTGCCCCGGATCACCTCGACCATCTTGATCAGGTAGGAGGGGTTCATGAAGTGCACCCCGACGAGCTCCTCGCCCCTGACGACCCAGCCGGCCATCTCGTCGACCGGGACGCAGGAGGTGTTGGAGATCAGCAGAGTGCCGGGGGCGACCAGGGCGGAGACCTCGGCCAGCACCTTACGCTTGACCTCGGCGACCTCCACGACGGCCTCGATGACGGCGGTCGCGTCGGCGACGTCGGCCAGTGAGGTGGTGGTGGTCACGGTGCCCTGGGGCCGGTCCGCGGGCAGGGCGCCCATCAGCTGGGCGTGCTTGAGCTTCTGCCGGATGGTCTTACGGGCCGCGGCCAGGATCTCGTCGTCGATGTCGACGAGCGTGACGCTCACGCCGTGACCGGCCGCGAGGACGGCGATGTTGGTGCCCATGACACCGGCGCCGACGACGGCGAGCCGGTGGTGGGCTGCCTGCTCGTTCTGTATGTCAGTCATCGTCCCTGTCCTGAGAGGCGGTGAGGTGTGTGGCAAGCCAGGTCTCGACGGCTTGCGCGGTGGTCTCGGCCTGGGAGCCGATCATTGAGAAGTGGTCGCCGGGCACGGATACCGGGGTGACGGCGTCGGAGAATGCCCAGGCGCCGCCTTCGCCGGCGTCCGGGCCATCGGCGTGCCGGACCAGCAGGGTCGGCAGCGGTCCGGCGTGGGGCAGTTGGTCGCGCCAGTCGAAGGCGTAGTAGTGCGCGAAGGCGGTCAGCCAGTCGTCGCCGCCGACGCCGGATGCCCCGGTGCCGTCGCCGTTGTTGGCGAGCACCGCCGCGGGCAGATCGGCGAGCAACTCGTCGGGCACACCGGCCATTTCGGGGGTGAAGGTGTCGAGCAGCACCAGGCCCGCCGGAGGCCGGCCGCGGTCGGCGAGCCGGGTGGCGAGCGCGTGCGCGGTCAGCCCGCCGGACGAGTAGCCGATCAGCACGAACGGGCCGGCGGCCGCTTCCGGTGCGGCCAGCACGGTCTCGGCGTACAGGTCGAGCAGCGCATCCGGGCCCGCGGCCAGCGGCTCGTCCGGCCCGTATCCGGGGACCGAGGTGGCGACGATCCGCCGCTCGCCGCGGAAGGCGTGCGCCAGCCGGGCGAACTCCTGGGCATCCGCCGTCGCGCCGAACGATGGCAGGCAGATCAGCAGCGGGTTGGCCGCGTCGACAGGGCCGCGGGTGAGGGGGACGAGCGGGGGGATGGCCCCCAGTTCGGCTGGGCTTGCGAAGGAGGGGCGGAATGCGGCGAGGCTGGTGATCATCCGCATGACGTCCGCGCCGCGGCCGGAGCTGTGGGCCCGTACGTACAGGGGCGTGAGGGACTGCGCGGCGGCGGGGGCCGACGTCTGGCCCGTCCCGGCGGCCGCGGCCGCGGCGAGCTGCTCCCGCAGGTGGGCGGCCGTCTCCGTCGGGGTGGGATGCTCGAAGATCAGCGGCCCGGTCAGGCGCAGGCCGGTGACCTGGGCGAGGCGGTTGCGTACGTCCACGGCGGACAGGGAGTTGAAGCCCTGCTCGAGGAAGGTCACATCGGGCTGTACGGCCGTCGGCTCGTCGTGTCCGAGAACGGCGGCGGCGTGCTCGCGCACCACTTCGAGGAGGATCGTCTCCTGCTCGAGTACGGATGGAGCCGAAGCGAACCGACCGCGCAGAGCGGCGGTCTCCGGGGTGGTGTGGGTGCCAGGTTGGGTGTCGTCGGGTTGGTCGGGGGTGGCTTCGGGGAGGGAGGACAGGAGCGGGCTGGGGCGGTGGAGGGTGTACGTCTCCAGGAAGCGGTCCCAGTCGACGTCGGCGACCACCAGGCGGTCGTGGTTCTCGTCGAGTGCCTCGGCGAGGCCTTGGATCCCGCGTTCCGGGGCCATGGGCCGCACCCCGTATCCCGACACCCACTCTCCGCCGTCGCCGGCGCCCATTCCGCCGCCGCCCCACAGTCCCCAGGCGATCGCCGTGCCTGCCAGGCCGGCGCCGCGGCGCTGCTCCACCAGCGCTTCGAGCGCGCCGTTCGCGGCCGCGTAGCCAGCCAGCAGACCGCTGCCCCAGGCCGCAGCGCCGGAGGAGAACACCACGAAGGCGTCCAGCTCCGTATTCCGCTCAAGAGTCAGCTCGTGCAGGTGCATCGCCCCGGCGACCTTCACCGCCGAGGCAGCCGCCAGCGCCTCCACCGACAGCTCCACGACCGGCGCCCCATGCTCCACACCGGCCGAATGCACCACCGACGACAACCCGACACCGGAGCCGTCAATCCAGTCGAGCAGGCCGCCCACCGACTCACGCGCCGACACATCGCACGAGACCACCTCCACCCCGCACCCCAACCCGGCCAGCTCCCCCGCCAACTCCGCGGCACCCGCCGCGCCCGGGCCCGATCGGGACGCCAACACGACGCGTGATACGCCCCGTTCGGCGAACAGCCGCGCCGTTCGCCCGCCGATCAGCCCGGTTCCGCCTGTCACCAGCACCGCGCCGCTCGGCACGAACGCGTCGGTCTCAGCCCCGTCGTCCTTGTCGGCGTGTACGAGGCGCCGGCCGAAGACACCGGCGGGGCGCAGCGCGACCTGATCCTCGCCACCCGCACCGCTGCCGAGCACGGACACGAGCCCCGCACCCAGTCCTGCATCGAGCTCCTCGCAACCGGCCGGCAGGTCCACCAACCCACCCCACACCTTCGGCAACTCCAACCCCACCGTCTGCCCCAACGCCCACACCTGAGCCTGCGCCACACTCGGCGCCTCCCCCTCCCCCACCGCAACCCCACCGCGCGTGACCGCCCACACGGGAACCTCCAACCCCGCATCCACCACCGCCTGCACCACACCGGTCACACCCACCACACCACCAGGAACCCACTCACACCCCTCCACACCCACCTCATCCACACCCAGCAACGACACCACCCCACCCAGACCCGACACCCCGCCGAACACCCCAGCCAGCACACCCCGATCCACAACCCCATTCACCTCAACAACCCGGGCTTCAACCCCACGCCCCTCCAGCACCCGGGCTACTTCACCCGCCAGCCCCAACCCCACCGACGACGCCACCACCACCCACACACCCGACAAGTCATCGCCCGAGCCACCCTCCACGGGCTCCCACTCCACCCGATAACGCCAGCCATCCACCCCCGGCACCACACGCGAACCCTCGGGATACTCCGGCCAGAACCGCCGCCGCTGAAACGCATACGTCGGCAGCTCGACGACGCCCTGACCCGCGGGCAAAAGCCCACTCCACCCCACCGACAGCCCACGCACCCACGCCGCACCCAGCGACCGCAGCAACCGCCCCACACCACCGTCATCACGCCGCAACGTCTCGATCAGCACCGGATCGGGCAGATCCGCACGCGGCACCAGCACCTCCTCCACCGCGGTCAGCAGCACCGGATGCGCGGAGGCCTCGACGAAGCTGCGGTGCCCGGAGGCCGCGAGCGTCTCGACGGCCTCGGCGAACCGCACTCCACGCCGCACGTTCGCGTACCAGTACTCCGGGCCGAGCTCCGGCCCGTCGAGCAGGCGTCCCTCCACCGTCGAGAAGAAGGGGACGGCAGCCTTGCGAGGGCTGATACCGGCCAGCGCCGCGGGCAGCGTCTCCGCCAAGGGCTCGCACAGCCGCGAGTGCGCGACGAACCCCGTAACCGGGACGCGCCACCGCATGACCCGCCGCGCCCGCAGCTCGCGCTCGAACTCCAGCAGCGCGTCCGGTTCACCCGACACCACCGTCGCCTGGGGCGAGTTCACCGCCGCGATCGCCAGCCTGTCGCCCCACTGCTCCAGCAGCTTCGCGACCTCGCGGGCCGGCATGACGACGGACAGCATCCCGCCGTCGACGTCCAGGCCGGCCAGCAGCTGCGCCCGTACGGCAACCACCCGGGCCGCGTCCTCCAGCGACAGCACCTCGGCCACCGTCGCCGCCGCCACCTCACCCTGTGAGTGGCCCATCACCACATCGGGGCGCACCCCGGCCGCCCGCCACACTCCGGCCAGCGACACCATCACCGCCCACAGCATCGGCTGCAGCACCTCGGTCTCCTCGACCGAGGGAGCGCCTTCGTCCTGCCGCAGTACGGCATACGGGTCCCACTCGACATGCGGCATGAGCGCCGCCGCACAGCGCGCGAACTCCATCGCGAACACCGGCGACTCAGCCAGCAGCTGCCGCCCCATCCCCTCCCACTGCGAGCCCTGGCCCGGGAAGACGAACACGGTGCGGCCGGGACCGCCGGCCGGGACGGCGCCGACGGCGACCGCGCCGTCGGGGCGGCCCTCGGCGACGGCGGAGAGCCGCTCGGCGAAGGCCGCGCGCTCGGCGCCGACGACCACGGCACGGTGCCGGAAGACGCTGCGGCCGGTGACCAGCGCGCGGGCGACGGCGGCAGGTTCGGCGTCCGTCGCATCGAGCGTGAGGGGAAGCATGCGGTCGGCCTGCGCGGCCAGGGCCTCGGGCTCGCGCGCGGACAGCGGCCAGGCGGTGACGTCGAGACCCGGCGCCAGCAGCGCCGGCTCGGCAGGGACCTGATCGTCGCTCGCACCGGCCGGCGGCTCGGCGGGCGGCGGCTCCTCCACGATGACGTGGGCGTTCGTGCCGCTGATGCCGAAGCCGGAGATCCCCGCCCGCCGCGGCCCGCGATCCGATACGGGCCAGGGCCGCTGTTCGGTCAGCAGCCGGACCTGGCCGGAATCCCAGTCGATCTCCTTGGAGGGCTGCTCGGCATGCAGGGTGCGCGGCAGCGTCCCGTAATGCATGGCCAGCACCATCTTCATGATCCCGGCGACGCCGGCGGCGCCCTGGGCATGGCCGATGTTCGACTTGATCGAGCCGAGCCACAACGGCAGTTCGGCGGGGCGCTCCTGGCCGTACGTGGCGAGCAGGGCGCCCGCCTCGATCGGGTCGCCGAGGACGGTGCCCGTACCGTGCGCCTCGACCGCGTCGACCTGCTGGGGCGTCAGGCCGCCCGAGGTGAGCGCGGCGCGGATCACCCGCTGCTGGGAGAGGCCGTTGGGCGCGGTGAAGCCGTTGGAGGCACCGTCCTGGTTGACCGCGGTGCCGCGTACGACGGCGAGGACGGGGTGGCCGAGGCGGCGCGCGTCGGACAGGCGCTCCACGGCCAGCATCCCGGCGCCTTCCCCCATGCCCATGCCGTCGGCGGAGGCGGAGAACGCCTTGCTGCGACCGTCCTCGGACAGCCCGAGAGACGAGCCGAAAGCGAACGCGCCCGGGGCGGCCATCACCGTGACCCCGCCTGCGAGGGCGAGTTCACACTCGCCCGCGCGCAGCGCCTGGCAGGCCAGGTGCAGCGCGGCCAGCGAGGCGGAGCAGGCGGTGTCGATCGTGAGGGAGGGGCCTTCAAGCCCGAGGACGTACGAGACCCGCCCCGACAGCACCGCGCCGCCGTCGCTGACCGGCGTGCTCGTCTCGACGCCGGCGGTGCTGCCCACGAGCGCCTGGCTGTAAAGCTGCATCCAGCCGCCCACGAAGACTCCGGTACGGGAGCCCCTGAGCGTGGTCGGATCGATGCCGGCCCGCTCCAGCGCCTCCCAGGAGGTCTCCAGCAGCAGCCGCTGCTGGGGGTCCATGGCGAGCGCCTCCTTCGGCCCGATGCCGAAGAAGGGGGCGTCGAAGTCGGCGGCCTCGTGGAGGAAACCGCCCTCCTGGCCGAAGGCGGAGTGCAGATCCCAGCCCCGGTAGGCGGGGAAGGAGTTGATGGCGTCGGTGCCGTCGGCGAGCAGCTGCCAGAGGCGCTCGGGGGTGTCGGCGCCGCCGGGGAAGCGGCAGCCCATGCCGACGATGACTATGGGGTCGGCGGCATTGCCGGCGCCGGGGGCACCGATGGCTTCGGCGGCTTCGGTGGCGGAGAGCGCGAGGCGGGCCGGCGCACTGGCCGTGTCGGCCGCCGGTTCCGGGATGTCGAAGAGCTTGCCGTGCAGCATGTCCGACAGTGCCGCAACCGACGGGTAGTCGAAGACCAGCGTGGAGGGCAGCCGGAGCGCGGTGACCTCGACAAGCCGGTTGCGCAGGGCCACCGCCATGACCGAGTCGAAGCCCATGTCGCGGAATGCCTGGTGCGGATCGACCTCTTCGGCGCCCTCGTGCCCGAGAGCGGCGGCGGCCTCGGCGCGTACGGAAGCCTCGAGCTCCGGCTTGCGCTCGGCGGGCGGGAGCGCGGTCAGGCGCTGGACCAGGGGGGTGGCGGGGGCGTCGGGTCGGGTGTCGGTGTCGTCGGGTTGGTCGGGGGTGGCTTCGGGGAGGGAGGAGAGGAGCGGGCTGGGGCGGTGGAGGGTGTACGTCTCCAGGAAGCGGTCCCAGTCGACGTCCGCGACCACCAGGCGGTCGTGGTTCTCGTCGAGTGCCTCGGCCAGCCCTCGGATTCCGCGTTCCGGGGCCATGGGCCGTACGCCGTATCCCGACACCCAGTTGCCGCTGTCACCGGCGCCCATTCCGCCGCCGCCCCACAGTCCCCAGGCGATCGCGGTGCCTGCCAGGCCGGCGCCGCGGCGCTGCTCCACCAAGGCTTCGAGCGCGCCGTTCGCGGCCGCGTAGCCCGCCAGCAAGCCGCTGCCCCAGGCCGCAGCGCCGGAGGAGAACACCACGAAGGCGTCCAGCTCCGTATTCCGCTCAAGAGTCAGCTCGTGCAGGTGCATCGCCCCGGCGACCTTCACCGCCGAGGCAGCCGCCAGCGCCTCCACCGACAGCTCCACGATCGGCGCCCCATGCTCAACGCCCGCCGAATGCACCACCGACGACAGCCGTGCACCGGAGCCGTCAATCCACTCCAGCAACGCACCGGTCGCCTCTCGGTCCGCGATGTCGGCGGCCACGACATCCACCGTCGTCCCGGCCGCGGCGATCGATGCCGCCAGCCCGGCCACTCCAGCAGCCCTCGGCCCCGACCGACTGGTCAGCACCACCCGGGCAGCACCCCGTTCAGCGAACAGCCGTCCCGTATACCCGCCGATCAGCCCCGTCCCGCCCGTGACCAGCACCGCGCCACCGGGCACGAAACTCTGCGCGATCCTGTCGTCCTTGTCGTCCTTGTCGGCGTGTACGAGGCGCCGGCCGAAGACACCGGCGGGGCGCAGCGCGACCTGGTCCTCGCCACCCGCACCGCTCCCGAGCACAGACACGAGCCCCGCACCCAGTCCTGCCTCGAGCTCCTCGCAGCCGGCCGGCAGGTCCACCAACCCACCCCACACCTTCGGCAACTCCAACCCCACCGTCTGCCCCAACGCCCACACCTGAGCCTGCGCCACACTCGGCGCCTCCCCCTCCCCCACCGCGACCCCACCGCGCGTCACTGCCCATACGGGAACCTCCAACCCCGCATCCACCACCGCCTGCACCACACCGGTCACACCCACCACGCCACCAGGAACCCACTCACACCCCTCCACACCCACCTCGTCCACACCCAACAACGACACCACCCCACCCACACCCGACACCCCACCCAAAACCCCAGCCAGCACACCCCTCACGCCCTCAACCCCATCCACCTCAACCACCCGCACCTCGACTCCGCCCCCCTCCAGCACACGAGCCACCTCGCCCGCCAGCCCCAACCCCACCGTCGACGCCACCACCAACCACACACCCGACAACCCGCCACCGGACGAACCCTCCACGGGCTCCCACACCACCCGATAACGCCAGCCATCCACCCCCGACACCGCACCCGCACCCTCGGGATACTCCGGCCAGAACCGCCGCCGCTGAAACGCATACGTCGGCAGCTCAACAGCACCGCTCTCCCCCGCAGGCAAAACCGCACCCCACCCCACCGACACCCCACACACCCACGCCTCACCCAGCGACCGCAACAACCGCCCCACACCACCGTCATCACGCCGCAACGTCTCGACGGTGACGACAGACCGCCCCTCGTCTCCGAGGTCGGCAATGGCCGGAGTCAGTACGGGATGCGGGGACACCTCGACGAAGGCGCTGTGACCGGCGTCGACCAGGGTCCGTACGGCACGGTCGAACTCGACGGTCTCCCGCAGGCTGGCGTACCAGTACTCCGGGTCGAGCTCCGCACCGGAGATCATGTCGCCGCTCATGGCGGAGATCATCGGAACCTGCGCCGCACCCGGTGTGATGCCATCGAGCGCGGCCAGGATGTCGTCGCGGAGGTCGTCGACCTGCGGGCTGTGCGAGGCGTAGTCCACCGGGATCAGCCGCGTTCGCACCGACTCCCCGCACGCGTCCTGCAGCTCGCGCAGCGCGTCCGGCTCCCCGGAAACCACGGTCGCCGACGGGCCGTTGACGGCGGCGATCGACAGCCGCTCGCCGAAGGAGGCGATCCGCTCCCGTACGGCTGCGACCGGCTCGGCCACCGACAGCATCCCGCCCCGCCCAGCCAGCACCTTCAGCGCACGGCTGCGCAGCGCCACCACCTTCGCCGCATCCTCCAGCGACAGGATCCCGGCCACCGCGGCCGCAGCAATCTCACCCTGCGAATGCCCGACAACGGCATCCGGCTCCACACCCGCCGCCTGCCACACAGCAGCCAGCGACACCATCACCGCCCACAGCGCAGGCTGCACCACGTCCGCAGCCTCAAACCCATGCCGTCCGGCCAGAACCTCATCCAGCTCCCACTCCACGTACGGAGCAAGAGCCTGCGCACACTCGGCCAGCCGCGCCGCAAAGACAGGCGAGGCGTCGGCCAACTCCCGCCCCATCCCCACCCACTGCGAGCCCTGCCCCGGGAAGACGAACACCGTCTTCCCCTCGCCGGACGCCGGCGACCCCGTCACCACACCGGGCGAAGGCTGGTCGGTGGCCACCGCCGCCAGCCCCGTCAGCAGCTGGTCCCGTCCTGCGCCCAGCACCACCGCACGGTGCTCGAACGCGGTGCGGGTGCTGACAAGCGCCCGTGCCACGTCGGCGGGTGGCGCCGGCTCCGGTCGCGTAAGGGAATGCACCCGCAGCCGCTCCGCCTGCTCGGCAAGGGCGGCAGCGGAACGCCCCGAGACGGCGAAGGGCACGATCTCAAGGTCCGGGCGGAGCAGCGGCGGCCGTTCCGGTCCCGCGGCGGGCGCGGAGCTCTCCTCAGAGCTCTCCTCCGCCGGCGCCTCCTCAAGGATGAGGTGCGCGTTGGTCCCGCTGATTCCGAACGCCGACACGCCCGCGCGCCGCGGCTGATCGCCGGCGGGCCATGCCATGGGCTCCTGCAGCAGTTTCACGTGGCCGGCGGACCAGTCGACATGCGGGGTCGGCTGCGCCGCGTGCAGGGTGGCGGGCAGCTCGTCGTGCTGCAGCGCGAGCACCATCTTGATGATCCCGGCGACCCCGGCCGCCTGCTGGGCATGCCCGATGTTCGACTTGATCGACCCCAGCCACAGCGGCCGGTCGGCCGGGTGTCCCTGCCCGTACGTGGCCAGCAGGGCCTGTGCCTCAATCGGGTCGCCCAGGGTGGTGCCGGTGCCGTGTGCCTCGACCACGTCGATGTCGGCCGCGGTCAGCCGCGCGCTGGCCAGGGCGGCGCGGATGACGCGCCGCTGCGACGGGCCGTTCGGCGCGGACAGGCCGTTGGAGGCGCCGTCCTGGTTCACGGCGCTGCCGCGGATGACGGCCAGCACCTGGTGGCCATTGCGCCGCGCATCCGAAAGCCGCTCCAGTACGAGCACGCCCACTCCCTCGGCGATGCCCATGCCATCCGCGTCCGCGCCGAAGGCCTTGCAGCGTCCGTCCGCCGCGAGCGCGTTCTGCGCCGAGAAGCCCACGAACTCACCCGGCCCGACGATCACGGTCACGCCGCCTGCCAGCGCCAGCGAACACTCACCATTGCGCAGCGCCTGCGTCGCCAGATGGGCGGCCACCAGGGAGGAGGAGCAGGCGGTGTCCACCGAGACGGCGGGCCCGACCAACCCCAGCGCGTACGAGACCCGCCCGGACAGCACGCTCATCGCCGTACCGGTGATCAGATGCGCCTCGGAGCCGGATATGTCGCCGCCTTCGGGATACCCGGAGGGCGCGGCACCCGCGAACACGCCGGTGTCCGATCCCTTCAGCGAGGCCGGATCGATACCGGCCCGCTCGATCGCCTCCCACGACGTCTCCAGCAGCAGCCGCTGCTGCGGGTCCATCGCGAGGGCCTCACGCGGACTGATCCCGAAGAAGCCGGCGTCGAAGTCCGCCGCCCCGTCCAGGAAGCCGGCCTGGGCCACATCGCTGGTGAACACGGCCTCCGGGTCGGGGTCGAAGAGCGCATCGAGGTCCCAGCCACGGTCGGCGGGAAAGTCCCCGACCGCGTCCCCGCCCGAGGCGAGCAGCTCCCACAGCCCTTCGGGATCGCTGAGGCCGCCCGGGTAGCGGCAGGCCATCCCGACGATGGCGATCGGCTCCCGCTCCCGCTCCGTCACCTCGCGCAGCCGCGCCCGCGTGGCGCGGAGCTTCGCGGTGGTCTGCTTGAGGTAGTCGAGGAGTTTGTCGTCGTTCTGCATCTGCCTTCTGCCCTTCGGCCTGCTTCGGGAGTGGGTGGCGCACCGGACCGCCGACCGGCGGGATCAGTCGAGGTCGGGATCGTCGAGTTCGTCCTCCAGGAGGGCGAACAGCTCGTCCGCGGTCGCCTCCTCGAGCGCGCGTTGCTGCTCCGCTTCGTCCACGACGCCTCCCGCCGTCCCCTGCTCGGACCGGAGGGCGCGGAACCGCTGGGTCAGCGCTTCCAGCCGGGCGACGATCTCGGTACGGGCCGCTTCGTCCGAGGGCGTGAGCCCGGCTGCCAGGCGTTCGAACTCGTCCAGCACGGCCGTGTGGCCCACCAGTTCGTTCTCGAACAGCTGGGTGAGGATCTCCTCGGCCAGGGCCGTGGGGTTGGGGTGGTCGAAGACCACGGTGGACGGCAGCCGGACTCCGGCGGCGGCGTTGAGCCGGTTACGGAGCTCGACCGCGGTGAGCGAGTCGAACCCGACGTCGCGGAAGGCGCGGGCCGCGTCGATCTCGTCGGTGGAGTCGTGGCCGAGGACGGCGGTGGCGTGGGAGCGGACCAGCTCGATGACCGTACGGCGGCGCTCGGCCTCCGAGAGGGCGGCGAGGCGGGCGGCGTATTCGCTGTAGCCGTCGTCTCCGGCGCCCGTTGACGCCGCGGGTGCGGGGTCGTCCTGGGCCTCGGGGATGGTGTCCAGGAGGGGGCGGGGGCGGGCCATCCGGAAGACGGGGGCGAACTTCTGCCATTCGACGTCGGCGACGGCGATGAAGGTCTCGTCTTCGGTGAGGATTTCGCCGAGGGCGGTCAGGGCGCGGTCGGTGTCGAGGAAGTTCATGCCCTGGCGACGCAAGCGGCTGGGGGTTACCGCTCCCGCCCCCTGCGTCATCGCGGCATCGACGGCATCCCAGTCGCGGGTATCCCACACGCCCCAGGCGATGGACGTCGCCGGGAGACCACGGGAGCGGCGGTCCTCGGCGAAGCCATCCAGGAAGGAGTTGCCTGCCGCGTAGGCGCCGTGGTCGTTACTGCCCCAGGTCGCCGAGATCGACGAGAACAGCACGAACTCGTCCACATCCAGCCCGGCGGTGGCCTGGTCCAGATGCACCGCGCCGACTGCCTTGGCGCCGAGCGCGGCGGCCAGGCCTTCCCGCTCGGTGTTCTCCACCCAGGCCAGGTAGGGCTGATTCGCCGAGTGCAGCACCGTCGAGAGGCCGGGTCCGGACGCCTCGATCCAGGACACCATGCCGGAGACCTGCTCCAGGGTCTGCAGGTCGCAGCTGAGCACCTCGACATCGGTGCCGCCTGCCGCGATCGAGGCGGCGAGGGCGGGTACGCCGGGAGCGGACGGCCCGGAACGGGAGGTCAGCACCACCCGCGAGGTGTCGTGATCGGCGAGCCAGCCGCCGATGCTGACGCCGATCGAGCCGGTGCCACCGGTCAGCAGGACCGTGCCCCGCGGCGACCAGCGTCCGGCCTGCGCACGGCGCGCCTCGACCCGTACCAGCCGGCGCAGGAAGACGCCTTCGGTCCGCAGCGCTACTTGATCCTCGCTGGTTTGCGCCAGGACGGATGCGAGGTGGGTGCCTGTTCGGTCGGTGAACTCGGTGGGCAGGTCGATGAGGCCGCCCCACAGCTCGGGACGCTCAAGGCCGACCGCGCGGCCCAGGCCCCAGACCGCGGTCTGAGACGGGCTGGTCGTCACCTCGCCCGCGCCGGTCTGCACCGCGCCGCGGGTCAGCGTCCACACCGCAACCTCGGCCCCGGCCTGCTGCACCGCCTGGACCAGCTCCACCGTCGCCGCAATGCCCCGCGAGATCCACGGAAACTCCGCATCCGGGGTCTCGTCCAAGGCCAGCAGCGACACCACACCCGCGGCATCTGCCAGCGCGGATGGGGTCAGCTCGTCGGGACCGGCGACGGTGACCACGTCGGCGCCGTGCCCTGCCAACGCCTCCGCGATCGCGAGTGCCTCCCGATCGTCCCCGACCAGCAGCCAGGTCCCGGACAACGCAGAGAGACCGCCGAGGTCAGACTGCTGCCAGGTGATCTGATAACGCCAGTCATCCATGGACTTCCGCTGGGCAGCGGGTACCTCGGGCCAGAAGCGGCGCCGCTGGAAGGCATACGTCGGCAGCTCCACCGTCGCGCCGCCACCCAGCACCGCCGTCCAGTCGACGGGCACGCCGCCTACGAACGCCTCGGAGAGGGAGGTCAGCAGCCGCTCCGTACCACCGTCGTCGCGCCGCAGGCTGCCTACGGTGATCGGCGACGCCTCGTCGAGGCTGTCGGCGATGGCCTGGATCAGCACCGGGTGCGGAGAGGCCTCTACGAACACGCCATGGCCGGCCTCACCCAGGACGCGGATTGCCTGGTCGAACTCGACCGGCTCGCGCAGCGAGGCATACCAGTAGCCGGCATCCATCTCCGGCCCCGTCAGCCATTCACCGCTCATGGCCGAGACCATCGGGATGCGCGCCTCGCCGGGAGCGATCCCGTCCAGCGCGGCGAGGATGTCGTCGCGGAGTTGGTCGACCTGCGGGCTGTGCGAGGCGTAATCCACCGGAATCAGGCGTGTCCGCACCGACTCCCCGCACCCGTCCTGCAGCTCGCGCAGCGCGTCCGGCTCGCCCGAGACCACGGTCGCCGACGGGCCGTTGACGGCGGCGATCGACAGCCGCTCGCCGAAGGAGGCGATCCGCTCTCGCACCGCTGCGACGGGTTCTGCGATGGACAGCATCCCGCCGCGCCCGGCCAGCGCGGCCAGCGTCCGGCTGCGCAGTGCGACCACCTTGGCCGCGTCGTCCAGCGACAGGATCCCGGCCACCGCAGCCGCCGCGATCTCGCCCTGGGAATGCCCCACCACGGCGTCGGGCTGGACGCCGGCGGCCTGCCAGACGGCGGCCAAAGAGACCATCACCGCCCAGAGCGCAGGCTGCACCACATCCGCAGCCTCGAACCCATGCTGCCCGGCCAGAACGTCATCCAACTCCCAGTCGACATAGGGAGCCAGCGCCGCCGCGCACTCGGCGAGCTTCGCCGCGAAGACGGGCGAGGACTCGGCCAATTCACGGCCCATCCCGACCCACTGGCTGCCCTGGCCCGGGAAGACAAAGACCGTCCGCCCCACGCCGACCGGCGACACCTCGCCGGTCACCACACCAGCCGCCGGCTGGTCGGTGGCCACCGCCGCCAGCCCGGCCAGCAGCTCCTCCCGCTCAGCCCCGAGCACCACCGCACGGTGCTCGAAAATCGACCGCGACGTGGCCAACGACCACGCAACGTCCCCCACCGGGATCCCAGGCCGACCCACCACATGCTCGCGCAGCCGCCCCGCCTGACCCGCCAACGCCACCGCACTTCGACCTGATACGACCCACGCCGGAACCGCACGCGCTAGCACCGGCAGCACCGGGGCATCCACGGTCTCGGAAACAGGCTCAGGCTCCTCGACGGCGACCGGCGCCTCCTCCAGGATCACGTGCGCGTTGGTGCCGCTGACCCCGAATGCGGAGACACCCGCCCGACGCGGCCGACCATTCGGCAGCCACTCGCGCTGCTCCTGTAGCAGTTGGACGTTCCCGGCCGTCCAGTCGATCTGCGTGGACGGCGTCTCCGCATGCAGGGTTCGCGGCAATTGGCTGTGCTGCAGCGACAGCACCATCTTGATCACACCGGCGACACCGGCCGCCGTCTGCAGATGCCCGATGTTCGACTTCACCGAACCGATCCACAACGGCCTGTCGTCGCCCGGCCGCTCCTGGCCATAGGTCGCCAGCAGCGCCCCGGCCTCGATCGGATCACCGAGCGATGTACCCGTCCCGTGCGTCTCCACCACATCGACATCCGCCGCCGACACCTGCGCGTTCGCCAGTGCTGCTCGAATAACCCGCCGCTGCGACGGGCCATTCGGCGCGGACAGACCGTTGGAGGCGCCGTCCTGGTTCACGGCGCTGCCGCGGATGACGGCCAGGACCTGGTGCCCGTTACGTTCCGCATCCGACAGCCGCTCCAGCAGCAGCACACCGGCACCTTCACCCCAGCCGATGCCATCGGCCTCATCCGAGAACGCCTTGGACCGCCCGCTGGAGGCCATCCCGCCCTGCTCGGAGAACTCCATGAACGCACCCGGCGAAGTCATCACGGCCACGCCACCGGCCAGCGCCATCGTGCACTCACCACCACGCAGCGCCGACACCGCCTGATGCAGCGCCACCAGCGAAGACGAACACGCCGTATCCACCGTCACCGCAGGACCGGTCAGCCCCAGCACGTACGAAATCCGGCCGGAGGCGACTGCGGAAACGGTTCCGATAAGCCGGTAGCCGTCCAGACTCTGATCGTCATGAGGCAAAGCGTTGTCGTAGCCAGAACCGGTGGCGCCGATGAATACGCCGGTGGCCGAGCCGTGCAGCGACGACGGCGCCAGTCCCGCCCGCTCGATCGCCTCCCAGGACGTCTCCAGCAGCAGCCGCTGCTGCGGATCCATCGCCAGTGCCTCACGCGGATTGATCCCGAAGAAGCCCGGATCAAAATCGGCTACGTCATAAACGAAGCCGCCTTCGCGCACATAGGAGCGGCCGGACCGGGCCGCCTTCCCGTCAAACTCCTCCTCGACCGACTCCCAACCACGGTCGGTCGGGAAGCCGGAGATAGCGTCCGTGCCGTTGGTCAGCAATTCCCAGAACTGCTCGGGCCCACGGACATCGCCGGGGTATCGGCAGCCCATGCCGACGATCGCGATCGGCTCACCCCCAGCCGCGGCCACCACACGCACCGCGCCCTCAGCGGAAGCCGAGTCCGAGCCCACCAGCTCACCCCGGATGAACTCCGCCAACGTCACTGCGTTGGGGTAGTCGAAGACGAGCGTGGAGGGCAGCCGCACCCCGGCCGCGTTCGCCAGCCGATTCCGCAGCTCGACCGCACCGACCGAATCAAATCCGAGGTCCTTGAACGCCCGCTGCGGCAACACATCCTCAGCCGACGCATGCCCCAACACCGCGGCCGCATGACCACGCACCAGCTGCGTCAGCTCCTGCCGCTGCTCACCCTCGCCCATGCCGCGCAGTCGGATCGCCAGCTCCGAAGCGCTCGGGTCACCGGCAGCCCCATCGGTCGGGTCGGCTTCAGCGGCGAGCACGGCCCGGACCTCAGGCAGCCCCGACAGGAACGGGCTGGCCCGGTGAAGGGTGTAAGTCGGCACGAACTTGGGCCAGTCGAAGCCGGCAACCGCGAGCACGCCCTCGCCCGCATCCAGCGCCTGCCCCAAGGCGCGCATCCCGCGCTCCGCGTCGATGCCCGCCATGCCGAAGTCCAGCAGCCGCTCACCGCTGCCTCCGACGGCGGCCATGCCGACGCCGGCCCACAGACCCCAGGCGATCGAGGTCGCCACCAGGCCCCGGGCACGCCGACTGTCGCACAGCGCGTCGAGGTAGGCGTTGGCCGCGGCATAACCGCTCAGCCCACCACTGCCCCACGTCCCCGCACCGGACGAGAACAACACAAACGCATCCAGCTCCCGCCCAGCGGTCAACTCGTCCAGCAGAGCGGCACCACCGGCCTTAGCCGCCAGCACATACGCCAGCTCAGCCGCCTCGAGCTCCGCCACCGGCCGCCGATCCCCGACACCCGCCGCATGCATCACCGACGACAACACGGGCCCATCGGCATCGATCCACTCCAGCAATCCCGCGACGGATCCACGTTCGGCGATGTCGCACGCGACGACCTCCACGGCCGTCCCGGCCGTGGCGATCGAGGCCGCCAGCCCGGCCACCCCAGCGGCAGCCGCGCCTGACCGGCTGGTGAGCACCGCCCGAGCAGCACCACGCTCGGCCACCCAACCAGCGGTGATCGCACCCACCCCACTCGTGCCACCGGTCACCAGCACCGAGCCCCGCGGAGCCCATGCTTCACCTATGGCCGGCCGGGGGGCGTGCTCCAGCCGCCGCCCGAGGACTCCACCTGCACGGATCGCGACCTGATCCTCGCCGCCATCGGCAAGCACCGACACCAGCCGGCCACCGGCCCGCGCATCCCACACCTCGGGGAGATCGATCAGCCCGCCCCAGCGCCCAGCCAGCTCCAGACCGGCCACCACGCCCAGACCCCAGATCTGCGCCTGTACGGGACTGATGACCGGGTCGCTTGCGCCGGTACCGACCGCGCCCCGGGTCAGCACCCACAGCGGAGCCGACACTCCAGCGGCACCCAGCGCCCGTACCAGCTCCACGGTCGCGACCAGCCCGGCAGGCACCACCTCATGCTCAGGATGCGCCGCATCCGACACCGCCAAAGCCGAGACCACACCGGCCACATCAGCGGCGTCGAACGCAGCAAGCCGGCCCAGGTCGGCTACGGCCACGACCTCGGCGCCACGCTCCGCCAGCACCGCCGACACAGCCTCCGCATCGGCGCCATCACCGACGACCAACCACCGCCCCGACAGCACGGCCGCGGACTCGACTACTGGCGCCCAGGTAACGCGGTAACGCCAGTCCGCGACCGTCGCATCGGCCTGACTGCGCCGCCGGTACTCAGCCAACACCGGCACGATCTCGGCGATCCCGGCCCCATCGACATTCAACGTGGCAGCAAGCTCCTCAAGATCGCCGCCCTCAACCGCAGCCCAGAACTCGGCATCCCCCGCCGAGACCTCCGGCACCTCAACCGGCCGCGCCTCCGGCCAGTAGTGCCGCTCCTGGAAGGCATAGGTCGGCAGGTCAACGGTCTCGCCGCCACCCAGCACCGCCGTCCAGTCGACGGCCACACCACGTACGAACGCCTCGGAAAGGGAGGCCAGCAGCCGCTCCGTACCACCGTCATCGCGCCTAAGACTGCCCACCGCCACCGGCGCCTTCTCGTACAGGCTGTCGCTGATGGCCTGGATCAGCACCGGATGCGGAGACGCCTCCACGAACACGCCGTGCCCTGACTCACCGAGGGTACGGATGGCCCGGTCGAACTCGACCGGCTCGCGCAGCGAGGCGTACCAGTACCCGGCGTCCATGTCCGGTCCGGAGATCATGTCGCCCGTCATTGCGGAGATCATCGGGATACGGGTCTCGCTGGGCGTGATGCCATCGAGGGCCGCCAGGATGTCCTCGCAGAGTTCGTCGACCTGCGGGCTGTGGGAGGCGTAGTCCACCGGGATCAGCCTCGTGCGCACCGACTCCCCGCAGGAGTCGGCCAGTTCGCGCAGCGCGTCCGGCTCGCCCGAGACCACGGTCGCCGACGGGCCGTTCACGGCAGCGATCGACAGCCGATCACCAAAGGCGGCGATCCGCTCCCGTACGGCTGCGACCGGCTCGGCGATCGACAGCATCCCGCCCCGGCCGGCCAGCGCGGCCAGCGTCCGGCTGCGCAGCGCCACCACCTTCGCCGCGTCGTCCAGCGAGAGGATCCCTGCCACCGCCGCAGCGGCGATCTCGCCCTGCGAGTGGCCGACTACCGCGTCGGGCTGGACGCCAGCGGCCTGCCACACGGCGGCGAGGGAGACCATCACCGCCCAAAGGGCCGGCTGCACCACATCCGCAGCCTCAAAGCCGTGCCGACCAGCCAGGACATCATCCAGCTCCCACTCCACGTAGGGCGCGAGAGCCCGGGCACACTCGGCCAGCCGCGCCGCGAAGACAGGCGAAGACGCGGCCAGCTCCCGGCCCATCCCGACCCACTGACTGCCCTGACCCGGGAAGACGAACACCGTCCCACCGGCTGTACCCGACGCCGTCTCGCCGCTCACCACACCAGCCGCAGGCTGGTCGGTGGCCACCGCCGCCAGCCCCGCCAGCAGCTCCTCCCGCTCACCCCCGAGCACCACCGCACGGTGCTCGAAAACCGACCGCGACGTGGCCAACGACCAAGCAACATCCCCGACCGGCAACCCCGGTCGGCCCACGACATGCTCCCGGAGCCGCCCAGCCTGCTCAGCCAGCGCCACCGCACTACGCCCCGACACCACCCACGCCGGAAGCGAAGGCGCAAACACCGGCAACCCCAGCTGCCCCTCCCCCGCAGGCTCCAGCTCGGAATCCGCCTCCTCGACGGTGCCCGGCGCCTCCTCCAGGATCAGGTGCGCGTTGGTGCCACTGATCCCGAACGCGGACACACCAGCCCGACGCGGACGCTCACCAGCCGCCCACTCCCGCGCCTCCTGAAGCAGGCGTACGTTCCCCGTCGACCACTCCACATGCGACGACGGCGTGTCCGCATACAGCGTCTGCGGCAGCTGCCCGTGCTGCAGCGACATCACCATCTTGATGAGTCCCGCGACCCCGGCCGCCTGCTGCGCGTGCCCGATATTGGACTTGATCGACCCGATCCACAACGGCCGATCCGCATCCGGCCGCTCCTGCCCATACGTCGCCAGCAGCGCCCCGGCCTCGATCGGGTCACCCAACTCAGTACCCGTACCGTGCGCCTCGACCACATCCACATCCGCCGCCGACACCTGCGCATTCGCCAGCGCCGCCCGAATCACCCGCCGCTGCGACGGACCATTCGGCGCGGACAAACCATTCGACGCACCATCCTGATTAACGGCACTGCCGCGAATGACCGCCAGCACCGGATGTCCATTACGCCGCGCATCCGACAGCCGCTCCAGCATCACCATCCCGGCACCTTCAGCAATGCCCATCCCATCGGCACCGTCACCGAAGGCCCGGCACCGCCCATCCGAAGACAACGCCCGCAGCCGCGAGAAGCCCACAAACTCACTCGGATCGGCCATTACCATCACACCGCCGGCCAGTGCCATCGTGCACTCACCCGACCGCAACGCCTGAGCCGCCTGATGCAAAGCAACCAACGACGACGAACACGCCGTATCCACCGACACCGCCGGGCCAACCAGCCCCAGCGAATACGAAATCCGCCCGGACAGCACACTCAGCGCATTCCCGGTAATCAGATGCGTTTCCGCCCCGGCAGTGTCCATAGCCGAACCGACGTATCCCGACGTGGTACCACCCACGAACACACCGGTGCCCGAACCCTTCAACGAACCCGGATCAATGCCGGCCCGCTCAATGGCTTCCCACGACGTCTCCAGCAGCAGCCGCTGCTGCGGATCCATCGCCAGTGCCTCCCGCGGACTGATCCCGAAGAAGTCCGCATCAAAATGCCCGGCTCCGGTGATGAAGCCGCCCTCCATCACATACGTCGAGCCCTCAGCATCCGGATCCGGATCGAACAGCGCCTCGGCATCCCACCCCCGATCGACCGGGAACCCCGAAATGGCATCCCCACCCGAAGCCAGCAGCGCCCACAGCTCCTCCGGGCTACGCACGCCACCGGGGTAACGGCAGCCCATCCCCACAATCGCGATCGGCTCCGACGGCGCTGCAGCAGCCACCGTCACGCCACGCTCCGCCCCGGACTCCACACCGAACAGTCCGGTGAGGATCTCCTCAGCCAGCGCCGCGGGGTTGGGGTGATCGAAGACCACGGTCGACGGCAGCCGGACCCCGGCCGCGGCGTTGAGCCGGTTACGGAGCTCGACCGCCGTCAGCGAGTCGAACCCGACATCGCGGAACGCCCGCTCGGCAGGTATCTCGTCCACCGAGGCGTGCCCCAGCACCGCGGTGGCATGGGAACGCACCAGGTCAACGACCGTACGACGACGCTCTCCCGCCGCCATCCCGGCGAGGCGGGACGCGTACTCGCCACGGCCGGCCACCGCGGTCTCCACCGACCCGATGGGACCGAGCTCCTCCTGCGCCTCGGGAATCGTGTCCAGCAGCGGCCGCGGACGAACAGCGCGGAACACCGGGGCGAACCGCTCCCACTCGACGTCGGCGACCGCGATGAAGGTCTCGTCGTCCGCCAGCACCTCGCCCAGCGCGGTCAGCGCGCGATCGGTGTCCAGGAAGTTCATGCCCTGGCGGCGCAGGCGGCTGGGCGTGACCGCGCCCGGCCCCTGCTTCATCGACGCGTCCACCGCGTCCCAGTCGCGGGTGTCCCACACTCCCCAGGCGATCGACGTCGCCGGCAGGCCACGGGAACGGCGCTGTTCGGCGAGCCCGTCGAGGAAGGAATTGCTGGCGGCGTAGGCGCCGTGGTCGTTGCTGCCCCACGTGGCCGAGATCGACGAGAAGAGCACGAACTCGTCCACATCCAGCCCGGCGGTGGCCTGGTCCAGGTGCACCGCACCGGCCGCCTTGGCGCCGAGTGCGGCGGCCAGCCCGTCCCGTTCCGTGTCCTCGACGCGGGCCAGATAGGGCTGGTTCGCCGAGTGCAGCACCGTCGACAGCCCCGGCCCGGATGTCTCGATCCACGACACCATCCCGGAGACCTGCTCGGGCACCCCCAGGTCGCAGCTGACCACCTCCACAGCGGTACCGCCGGCCGCGACCGACGCGGCGAGGGCGGGCACGCCGGGAGCCGACGGCCCGGAACGCGAGGTCAGCACCACGCGCGAGGTGTCGTGTTCGGCGAGCCAGCCGCCGACACTCGCCCCGATCGAGCCGGTGCCACCGGTCAGCAGCACCGTGCCCCGCGGCGTCCACCGCCCGGCCTCCGCGCGCCGCGCCTCCGCCCGTACCAGACGCCGCAGGAAGACACCTTCGGCCCGCAGCGCGACCTGATCCTCACTCGGCTGCGCCAGCACGGACACCAGGCCCATCCCGGCCCGCCCATCGAATGCCGTCGGCAGGTCGATCAGCCCGCCCCACAGCCCGGGGTGCTCGAGGCCGACGGCCCGGCCCAGGCCCCACACGGCGGTCTGGGACGGGCTGGTCGTCACCTCGCCCGCACCCGTCTGTACGGCACCCCGCGTCAACACCCAGACGGGCGCGGCCGTTCCGGACTGATGCAGCGCGTGTACGAGGTCCAGCGTCGTCGCGGTGCCGCTCGGCACCCACGGATAGGACGCGTCCGGGGTCTCGTCCAGGGCCAGCAGCGACACCACACCTGCGGCTTCCGCCAGCGCGGACGGGTCCAGTTCCGCGGGAGCGGGGACGGTGACGACCTCGGCGCCGTGACCGGTCAGCGCCTCCGCGATCGCCGGTGCGTCCGGATCGTCGCCGACCAGCAGCCAGGTCCCGGACAGCGCGGGAACGCCGCCACCGAGGTCGGACTGCTGCCAGGTGATCCGGTAACGCCAGTCATCCACGGACTTGCGCTGCGGAGCAGCCACCTCGGGCCAGAACCGGCGTCGCTGGAAGGCATACGTCGGCAGGTCGATGGTGTCCCCGCCACCCAGCACCGCCGTCCAGTCGACGGGCACGCCGCCTACGAACGCCTCGGAGAGGGAGGCCAGCAGGCGTTCCGTACCGCCGTCGTCGCGCCGCAGGCTGCCCACGGTGATCGGGTCGCGGTCTTGCAGGCTGTCGGCGATGGCCTGGATCAGCACCGGATGCGGGGACGTTTCCACGAACACGCCGTGGCCGGCCTCGCCCAGGGCGCGGATGGCTCGGTCGAACTCGACCGGCTCGCGCAGCGAGGCGTACCAGTAGCCGGCGTCCATCTCCGGACCGGAGATCATTTCGCCCGTCATCGCGGAGATCATCGGGATACGGGGCTCGCTGGGCGTGATGCCGGCGAGGGCGGCGAGGATGTCGTCGCGGAGGTCGTCGACCTGCGGGCTGTGGGAGGCGTAGTCGACCGGGATCAGCCGCGTACGCACCGACTCCCCACAGGAGTCGACCAGTTCGCGCAGCGCCTCCGGCTCGCCCGAGACCACGGTCGCCGACGGGCCGTTGACTGCGGCGATCGACAGCCGCTCGCCGTACGAAGCGATCCGCTCCCGCACCGCCGCGACCGGCTCTGCGACCGACAGCATCCCGCCACGCCCTGCCAGCACGGTCAGGGCACGGCTGCGCAGCGCGACCACCCTCGCCGCGTCGTCCAGCGACAGGATCCCGGCAACCGCGGCTGCCGCGATCTCGCCTTGCGAGTGACCGACGACCGCGTCGGGCTCGACTCCAGCGGCCTGCCACACGGCAGCCAGGGAGACCATCACCGCCCACAGGGCGGGCTGCACCACATCCGCGGCCTCAAATCCATGCCGACCAGCCAGGACGTCATCCAGCTCCCACTCCACGTACGGAGCCAGCGCCTGGGCGCACTCCGCCAGCCGAGCCGCAAACAGCGGCGAGGACTCGGCCAGTTCCCGGCCCATCCCCACCCACTGCGAGCCCTGACCGGGGAAGACGAACACCGTCCGCCCGATCCCACCAGGCGCGACCTCGCCGCTCACCACACCGGCAGCAGGCTGCTGCATGGCTACGGACGCCAGCCCCGCCAGCAGTTTCTCCCGCTCACCACCGAGCACCACCGCACGGTGCTCGAAGACCGACCGCGACGTAGCCAACGACCACGCCACATCCGCCACCGGGATCCCAGGCCGACCCACGACATGCTCCCGCAGCCGCCCCGCCTGCCCAGCAAGCGCCGCCGCGCTGTGCCCCGACACCACCCACGCCGGAACCGCCGACGCAAACACCGGCAGCTCCGGCTCACCCTCACCCGCAGGCTCCGGCTCCCCGGCCTCAGCCGGCGTCTCCTCCAAGATCACATGCACATTCGTGCCGCTGATCCCGAATGCGGAGACACCCGCCCGCCTGGGCTGCTCACCAGCAGGCCACTCACGCGCCTCCTGAAGCAGCCGTACGTCCCCTGCCGCCCAATCCACCTGCGTCGACGGCGTCTCCGCATACAGCGTCCGCGGCAACTGCCCATGCTGCAGCGACAGCACCATCTTGATCACACCGGCCACACCGGCAGCACACTGCAGATGCCCGATGTTGGACTTCACCGAACCGATCCACAACGGCCGCTCCGCACCCGGCCGCTCCTGGCCGTACGTGGCGAGCAATGCACCAGCCTCGATCGGATCGCCCAGCGACGTCCCCGTACCGTGCGTCTCCACCACATCGACATCCGCCGCCGACACCTGCGCGTTCGCCAGGGCCGCCCGAATCACCCGCCGCTGCGAAGGCCCATTCGGCGCCGACAGACCATTCGACGCACCATCCTGATTGGCAGCGCTGCCCCGGACCACGGCCAGCACCTGATGCCCATTGCGCCGCGCATCCGACAGCCGCTCCAGCAGCAGCACACCGGCACCTTCACCCCAACCGATGCCATCGGCCTCATCCGAGAAGGCCTTGCACCGCCCGCTGGAAGCCATGCCACCCTGCTCGGAGAACTCCATGAAGGCGCCCGGCGAAGTCATCACGGCCACGCCACCGGCCAGCGCCATCGTGCACTCACCACCACGCAGCGCCGTAACCGCCTGATGCAAAGCCACCAGCGACGACGAGCACGCCGTGTCCACCGTCACCGCGGGCCCGGTCAGCCCCAGCGCGTACGAGATCCGACCCGAGGCGACCGAGGAGATCATGCCGGTCAGCCGGTAGCCGTCCAGGCTTTCGTCGTGAGTCGGAAGGTTGCCCTCGTAACCCGAGTAGGTGGCCCCGATGAAGACGCCGGTGGCCGAGCCGTGCAGCGACGACGGCGCCAGTCCCGCCCGCTCGATCGCCTCCCACGACGTCTCCAGCAGCAGCCGCTGCTGCGGATCCATCGCCAGCGCCTCACGCGGATTGATCCCGAAGAAGCCCGCGTCAAAGTCCGCGGCGTCGTAAAGGAAGCCGCCTTCCCGCACATAGGAACGGCCCGTCCGCACCGCCTCGCTGCCGTACTCCTCCTCAAACGCCTCCCACCCACGGTCGGTCGGGAAGCCGGAAACCGCATCCGTGCCGGCCGTCAGCAGCTCCCAGAACTGCTCGGGCCCTCGCACATCACCCGGAAGGCGGCAGCCCATCCCGACAATCGCGATCGGCTCACCACCGGCCGCGGCCACCACCTGCACCCCGCCGTCACCCGGAGCTGCCTCAGCCGAGCCCACGAGTTCCCCGCGAATGAACTCCGCCAATGCGGCGGCATTGGGGTAATCGAAGACCAGCGTCGAGGGCAACCGCACCCCGACCGCCGACACCAGGCGGTTACGCAGCTCCACCGCGCCGACCGAATCAAAGCCCAGATCCTTGAACGCCCGCTGCGGCAGCACATCCTCAGCCGACTCATGCCCCAACACCGCCGCCGCATGGCCACGCACCAGCTGCGTCAGCTCCTGCCGCTGGTCACCGACCGACATGCCCCGCAGCCGGACGCCCAGTTCGGACCCGTCGGCCGCCGCGGCGACCTCTTCCGTGGCCTCCAGGACATCCTTCACCTCAGGCAGGCCGGACAGCAGCGGGCTGGGGCGGTAGAGGGTGTACGTCGGTACGAACTGCTCCCAGTCGAAGCCGGCGAACGCCAGCGCACCCTCACCCGCGTCCAGCACCTGCCCCAGAGCGCGCATCCCACGCTCCGCATCAATGCCCGCCATGCCAAAGTCCGACAGCCGCGCACCGTCACCACCGGCGACCATGCCGACGCCGGCCCACAGACCCCACGCGACCGAGGTCGCCGCCAGCCCCCGGCCGCGCCGGCTGTCACAGAGCCCGTCGAGGTACGCGTTGGCCGCCGCATACGCGCTCAACCCACCACTGCCCCACGTCCCCGCACCGGATGAGAACAACACAAACGCATCCAGCTCCCGGTCGGCCGTCAGCTCGTCCAGCAGTGCGGCGCCACCGGCCTTGGCCGCCAGCAGCCGCGCCAGTTCCGCCGCCTCGACCTCCTCCACCGGCCCTCCGCCGGCGACCCCGGCGGCGTGCAGCACCGAAGAGAGCTCAGCCCCGGAGGCGTCGATCCACTCCAGCAGTCCCGTGACGGATCCACGGTCGGCGATGTCACACGCGGCCACCTCCACCGCAGCCCCGGTCTGAGCCATAGCGGCCGCCAGCCCGGCCACCCCGGCGGCAGCCGGCCCCGACCGACTGGTCAGCACCACCCTGGGAGCGCCACGCTCGGCCACCCAGCCAGCGGTGATCGCGCCGACTCCGCTGGTGCCACCGGTGACGAGCACCGAGCCCCGCGGGGCCCATGTTTCCCCGACGGCCGCCCGGGGGGCGTGCTCCAGCCGCCGCCCGAGGACGCCACCGGTACGGATCGCGACCTGATCCTCGCCACCACCGGCAAGCACCGACACCAGCCGGCCACCCGCCCGCGCATCCCACACCGCGGGCAGATCGATCAGCCCGCCCCAGCGCCCGACCAGCTCCAGACCAGCGGTTACGCCAAGACCCCACACCTGTGCCTGTACGGGACTGACCACCGGGTCGCTTGCGCCCGTGCCAACCGCGCCCCGCGTCAGCACCCACAGCGGAGCCGACACCCCGGCAGCACCCAGCGCCCGTATCAGCTCCACCGTCGCCATCAGCCCGGCAGGCACCACCGGATACTCCGGATGCGTCGCATCCGACAGCGCCAACGCCGACACCACACCCGCCACATCAGCGACATCGCTCGCCGCAACCTGCTCCGGCCCCGCAACGACCACGACCTCCGCGCCACGCTCCGCCAGCACCGCCGACACAGCCTCCGCATCGGCGCCATCGCCGACCACCAGCCACCGCCCCGACAGCACCGACCCGGCCTCGGCAACCGGAGTCCACCTGACGCGATAACGCCAATCGGCGACGGCCGCGTCGACCTGACTGCGCCGCCGGTACTCGGCCAACACCGGCACCATCTCGGCGAGCCTGTCGCCATCGACGTTCAGCGTCGCGGCAAGCTCCTCCAGGTCACCGCCCTCGATCGCGGCCCAGAACTCGGCATCCCCCTCCGAGACCCCAAGCACCTCAGCCGCCCGCGTCTCCGGCCAGAAGTGCCGCTCCTGGAAGGCATACGTCGGCAGCTCCACCGTGTCGCCGGCACCCAGCACCGCGGTCCAGTCGACGGCCACACCCCGTACGAACGCCTCCGCGAAGGAGGTCAGCAGGCGTTCCGTACCACCGTCGTCGCGCCGGAGACTGCCCACCGCCACCGGCGCCTTCTCGTCCAGGCTGTCGCTGATGGCCTGGATGAGCACCGGATGCGGAGAGGCCTCTACGAAGACCCCGTGCCCGGCCTCACCCAGCACGCGGATCGCCTGGTCGAATTCGACCGGCTCGCGTAGCGAGGCGTACCAGTAGCCGGCATCCATCTCCGGCCCGGCGAGCATCTCTCCACTCATCGCCGAGACCATCGGAACCCGCGTCTCACCCGGCGTGATGCCGTCGAGGGCCGCCAGGATGTCGTCGCGCAGCTCATCAACCTGCGGGCTGTGCGAGGCGTAATCCACCGGAATCAGCCGCGTACGCACCGACTCCCCACAGGAGTCGGCCAGTTCGCGCAGCGCGTCCGGTTCGCCCGAGACCACGGTCGCCGACGGGCCGTTGACGGCGGCGATCGACAGCCGATCACCGAAGGCGGCGATCCGCTCCCGTACCGCTGCGACGGGCTCAGCGATCGACAGCATCCCGCCGCGACCGGCCAGCGCGGTCAAGGCACGGCTGCGCAGCGCCACCACCTTCGCCGCATCCTCCAGCGAGAGAATCCCGGCCACCGCAGCAGCCGCAATCTCCCCCTGGGAGTGGCCGACGACTGCCTCAGGCTCAACACCGGCGGCCTGCCACACGGCGGCCAGGGAAACCATCACCGCCCACAGCGCAGGCTGCACCACATCCGCAGCCTCAAACCCATGCCGACCGGCCAGGACGTCATCCAACTCCCAGTCCACGAACGGTTCCAACGCCGCCGCACACTCGGCCAGCCTTGCCGCGAAGACAGGCGAGGACTCGGCCAGTTCCCGCCCCATCCCGACCCACTGCGACCCCTGCCCCGGGAAGACGAACACCGTCCGCCCCACGCCAACCGGCGACACCTCGCCCGTCACCACACCGGCAGCCGGCTGGTCGGTGGCCACCGCCGCCAGTCCGGCCACCAGCTCCTCGCGCTCAGCCCCGAGCACCACCCCACGATGCTCGAACACCGACCGAGACGTAGCCAACGACCAAGCAACATCCCCCACCGGCACCGCAGGCCGACCCACCACATGCTCACGCAGCCGCCCCGCCTGCCCAGCAAGTGCCACCGCGCTCCGCCCCGACACCACCCACGCCGGAACCGCAGGCTCAAACACCGGCAACCCCGGTGCATCCACAGTCTCAGGAACAGGCTCCGGCTCCTCGACGCTGCCCGGCGCCTCCTCCAGGACCAGGTGCACATTGGTGCCGCTGATCCCGAACGCCGAAACACCCGCCCGACGCGGCTGCTCACCAGCCGGCCACTCCCGCGCCTCCTGCAGCAGCCGTACGTTCCCCGTCGACCACTCCACATGCGACGACGGATCCCCGGCGTGCAGCGTCCTGGGCAGGACGCCGTGACGCATGGCCAGGACCATCTTGATCACACCGGCGACCCCGGCCGCCTGCTGCGCGTGCCCGATGTTCGACTTCACCGAACCCAGCCACAGCGGCCTGTCGTCGTCCGGCCGCTCCTGCCCATAAGTCGCCAGCAGCGCCCCGGCCTCGATCGGGTCGCCCAACGACGTCCCCGTACCGTGCGCCTCCACCACATCCACGTCCGCCGCCGACACCTGCGCATTCGCCAACGCCGCCCGAATCACCCGCCGCTGCGACGGACCGTTCGGCGCCGACAAACCATTCGACGCACCATCCTGATTAACCGCACTACCCCGAATAACCGCCAGCACCGGATGCCCATTACGCCGCGCATCCGACAGCCGCTCCAGCACCACCATCCCGGCGCCCTCACCCCACACGATGCCGTCCGCACCGTCGGAGAACGCCTTGCAGCGCCCGCTGGAAGCCATGCCGCCCTGCTTGGAGAACTCCATGAAGGCGCCAGGCGAGGTCATCACGGCCACACCACCGGCCAGCGCCATCGTGCACTCACCACCACGCAGCGCCGACACCGCCTGATGCAAAGCCACCAGCGACGACGAACACGCCGTATCCACCGTCACCGCGGGCCCGGTCAGCCCCAGCACGTACGAAATCCGGCCCGAAGCAACCGAGGAAACCGAACCCGTGAGCCGGTAACCGTCCAGACTCTGATCATGGACGGGGAGACTGCTCTCATAGCCAGAACCACTGGCACCAATGAACACACCGGTCGCCGACCCATGCAGCGCCGACGGAGCCAGCCCCGCCCGCTCGATCGCCTCCCACGACGTCTCCAGCAGCAGCCGCTGCTGCGGATCCATCGCCAGCGCCTCGCGCGGGCTGATCCCGAAGAAGTCCGCGTCGAACTTGGCCGCGTCGTAGACGAAGCCGCCCTCTCGCACGTAGGAGCGCCCGGACAGCGCCTCCTCCCCGCCGAACTCCTCCTCGAAGGCCTCCCACCCACGATCGGTCGGGAACGGCGAGATCGCATCCGTCCCGGATGCCACCAGGTCCCAGAGCTGCTCGGGCCCCCGCACATCACCCGGATAACGGCAGCCCATCCCGACGATCGCGATCGGCTCACCGCCGGCCGCGGCCACCACCCGCACCGCGCCCTCAGCGGAAGCCGCGTCCGAGCCCACGAGCTCACCGCAGATGTACTCCGCCAGCGCGGCGGCGTTGGGGTAGTCGAAGATCAGCGTCGAGGGCAGCCGCACACCGGCCGCCGCCGCCAGCCGGTTACGCAGCTCGACCGCACCGACCGAATCGAACCCGAGATCCTTGAACGCCCGCTGCGGCAGCACATCCTCGGCCGACGCATGCCCCAGCACCACCGCCGCATGACCACGCACCATGTCCGTCAGAAGCTGCCGCTGCTCGCCCTCGGCCATCCCCCGCAGCCGCACCGCGAGCTCCGAACCACGGGCATCGGCTTCGCCGCCGGCCTCCCCTTCGGCTTCGGCGGCGAGGACGTCCCGGACCTCGGGTACGCCCGACAGGAACGGGCTCGGGCGGTAGAGGGTGTACGTCGGTACGAACTGTTCCCAGGTGAAGCCGGCGACAGCCAGCGAGCTTTCGTCCGCGTCCAGCGCCTGGCCGAGGATGCGCATCCCGCGTTCCGCGTCGATGCCCTCCATTCCGTACGCCAGCAGCCGCTCGCCTCCCTCGCTGGCCGCCATGCCGACGCCGGCCCATACACCCCAGGCGATCGAGGTCGCCGCCAGGCCCCGGGCACGCCGGCTGTCGCCGAGCGCGTCGAGGTAGGCGTTGGCCGCCGCATACGCGCTCAGCCCGCCGCTGCCCCAGGCCGCCGCGCCGGAGGAGAACATGACGAAGGCGTCCAGGTCCCGGTCGGCCGTCAGCTCGTCCAGCACCGCTGCGCCACCGGCCTTGGCCGACAGCAGCCGCGCCAGATCCGCCGCCTCGACCTCCTCGACCGGCCCGCCGTCACCTAGCCCGGCCGCATGCACCACCGAAGACAGCTCGGCCCCGGAGGCGTCGATCCACTCCACCAGTCCCGCGACGGACCCACGGTCGGCGGCGTCACACGCCACCACCTCCACCGCGGCCCCGGACTGGGACAGCGCGGCGGCCAATCCGGCCACCCCACCGGCCCGCGGCCCCGACCGACTGGTCAGCACCACTCGCGCAGCACCGCGCTCGACCACCCAGCCGGCCGTGATCGCACCAACCCCACTGGTCCCACCGGTCACCAGCACCGAGCCGCGCGGAGCCCACGCCTGCCGTACAACCGGCCTCGGGGCATGCTCCAGCCGCCGCCCGACGACGCCACCTGCACGGATCGCGACCTGGTCCTCGCCACCATCGGCGAGCATCGACACCAGCCGCCCACCCGCCCGCGCATCCAGCACCGCCGGCAGATCGATCAGCCCACCCCAGCGCCCGGCCAGCTCCAGACCAGCCGTTACGCCAAGACCCCACACCTCCGCCTGAGTCAGGTTGACGACCGGATCGCCCGCCCCGGTACCGACCGCACCCCGCGTCAGCACCCACAGCGGTGCCGACACGCCGGCGCCACCCAGTGCCCGCAGCAGCTCCACCGTCGCCATCAGCCCGGCCGGCACCACCGGGAACTCCGGATGCTCCGCATCCGACAGCGCCAACGCCGACACCACACCCGTCACATCAGCGATATCACTCGCGGCGGCAACCTGCTCCGGCCCGGCAACGGCCACAACCTCCGCACCACGCTCGGCCAGCACCGCCCCGACGGCTTCCGCCTCCGCGCCGTCGCCAACGACCAGCCACCGTCCCGACAACACCCCCGCGGACTCCGCGACCGGCATCCACGTGACCCGGTACCGCCAGTCGGCCACCGTCGCGTCGGCCCGCTCCCGACGACGCCACTCGGTCAGCGCGGCCAGATCGATCTCGCCCGCATCCACCCCGAGCAGCTCCGCCAGCGAACCCGCGTCGCCCTCCTCGACAGCCGCCCAGAAGCCGGCCTCAGCAGGAGTGCTCCCGCCCGCCGCCCCCGTCGCCGCCTGCTCGACCGCCCGCGGCCAGTAGTGCCGGTGCTGGAAGGCATACGTCGGCAGCTCCACCGCCGACCCGCCACCACCCAGCACCGCGGCCCACTCCACGGGAACACCCCGCACATACGCCTCGGCGAGGGAGGCCAACAGCCGCTCGGCACCCCCGTTGTCCCGCCTGAGCGTGCCCACCGCGACCAGGTCACGGTCCTCCAGGTTGGAGGTGATGGCCTGGATCAACGCCGGGTGCGCAGACGTCTCCACGAAGACGCCGTGCCCCGACTCCCCCAGCACCCGGACCGCCCGGCCGAACTCCACCGGCTCCCGCAGCGAGGCATACCAGTACCCCGCGTCCATCTCCGGCCCGGCCAGCCACTCCCCGCTCATCGCCGACAGCATCGGCACCCGTGCCGCACCCGGCACGACGTCCGCCAGGGCGGTGAGGATCTGCTCGCGCAGCTCTTCCACCTGCGCGCTGTGCGAGGCGTAGGCGATCGGGATACGCGAGGTCCGTACGCCTTCGGGGCAGGCGGCGACGAATTCGTCCAGGGCGTCGTTGGCGCCGGAAAGCACCGTCGACGAGGGGCCGTTGACGGCCGCGACCGAGAGCCGCTCGCCGAAGCCGGCGAGCCGGTCCCGTACCACGTCGGCGGGCTCGCCGACGGACAGCATCCCGCCGCGGCCGTCCAGGGTCCGCAGCGCCTTGGCCCGCAGGCCGGCCACCTTCGCGCCGTCCGCGACCGACAGCACCCCGGCCACGGTCGCCGCGGCGATCTCGCCGAGCGAGTGCCCGACGACGGCGTCCGGCTCGACGCCGGCGGCCTGCCAGACGGCGGCCAGGGATACGGTCACCGCCCATACGGCCGGCTGCAGCACGTCGGCGGCGGCGAAGTCGTGCCTTCCGGCCAGGACATCGTTCAGCTCCCAGTCGACGTACGGCCGGAGGGCCGCCGCGCACTCGGCGAGCTTCGCCGCGAAGACGGGCGAGGCTTCGGCCAGCTCCCGGCCCATCCCGATCCACTGGCTGCCGTGGCCGGGGAAGACGAAGACGGTCCGGCCGATGCCGCCGGGCGCGACCTCTCCGGTCACCACCCCGGCGGCCGGCTGGTCGGTGGCCAGCGCGGCCAGTCCGGCGAGGAGGCCGTCGCGCTCGGTACCGAGGACTACGGCGCGGTGGTCCAGCGCCGACCGGGTCGTGGCAAGCGACCACGCCACGTCATCCGCCGACAGCTCCGCGCGGGTCACGACATGTTCGCGAAGGCGGCCGGCCTGGCTCGCCAGCGCGGTCGCGCCGCGGCCCGACACCAGCCACGCCGGAACGGCGGGCGCGAGCACCGGCAGCGCCGGGGCCTCCCCAGCCTCGGGAACAGGCTCCGGCTCCTCGACGGCGACCGGCGCCTCTTCGAGGATGACGTGCGCGTTGGTGCCGCTGATCCCGAAGGCGGAGACACCCGCGCGCCTGGGCTGCTCACCGGCCGCCCACTCCCGCGCCTCCTGCAGAAGGCGTACGTTCCCGGCCGACCAGTCGACATGCGACGACGGCGTCTCCGCGTACAGCGTCTGCGGCAGCTGCCCGTGCTGGAGGGACATCACCATCTTGATGAGCCCGGCAACACCGGCCGCCTGCTGCGCGTGCCCGATGTTCGACTTGACCGAGCCGATCCACAGCGGCCGGTCCTCGTCCGGCCGTTCGTCGCCGTACGTGGCCTGGAGGGCGCCGGCCTCGATCGGGTCGCCCAGGGCGGTGCCCGTGCCGTGTGCCTCGACGACGTCGACGTCGGCGGGCGTGAGCTGCGCGTTGGCCAGGGCGGCGCGGATGACGCGCTGCTGGGAGGGGCCGTTGGGGGCGGACAGGCCGTTGGAGGCGCCGTCCTGGTTCACGGCGCTGCCGCGGATGACGGCCAGCACCTGGTGGCCGTTGCGCTGCGCGTCGGAGAGCCGTTCCAGCATCACCATGCCGGCGCCCTCGGCGATGCCCATGCCGTCGGCGCCTTCGCCGAAGGCCTTGCACCGCCCGTCCGATGCCAGCACGCGCAGCCGCGAGAAGCCGACGAACTCACCCGGGTCGGCCATCACCATCACACCGCCGGCCAGCGCCATGGTGCACTCGCCACCGCGCAGCGCGGTCACGGCCTGGTGCAGCGCCACGAGGGAGGAGGAGCAGGCCGTATCGACGGATACGGACGGGCCGACCAGTCCCAGGGTGTAGGAGATCCGCCCGGACAGCACGCTCAGCGCGTTGCCGGTGATCAGATGCGCCTCGGTCTCCGGATCTCCGCTGGCCACGGCGATATAGCCGGATGCCGCGGCGCCGACGAAGACACCGGTGCCCGAGCCCTTCAGCGAGGTCGGGTCGATGCCCGCCCGCTCGATGGCCTCCCACGACGTCTCCAGCAGCAGCCGCTGCTGCGGGTCCATCGCGAGCGCCTCGCGCGGGCTGATGCCGAAGAAGTCCGCGTCGAAGTTCCCGGCTCCGGTGATGAAGCCGCCCTCGGTCACATAGGTGGAACCCTCGGCGTCCGGGTCCGGGTCGAACAGCGCCTCGGCGTCCCAGCCACGATCGGCCGGGAAGTCCGAGATGGCGTCACCCTTCGCAGCCAGCAGCTCCCACATCTCCTCGGGGCTGCTCACCCCGCCCGGATAGCGGCAGCCCATGCCGACGATGGCGATCGGCTCGGTCGGCGCCTGCACCACGACGGAGGCGGCCTGCTGCGATGCGGTGCCCAGCAGCCTGGTGAGGATCTCCTCGGCCAGGGCCGTGGGGTTGGGGTGGTCGAAGACCACGGTGGACGGCAGCCGGACTCCGGTGGCGGTGTTGAGGCGGTTACGGAGCTCGACCGCGGTGAGCGAGTCGTATCCGACGTCGCGGAAGGCGCGCTCGGCCGGTATCGCGTCCGTGGAGTCGTGGCCCAGGACGGCGGTGGCGTGGGAGCGGACCAGCTCGATGACCGTACGGCGACGCTCGCTCACGGACATCGCGGCGAGAAGGGAGGCGTACTCGCCGAGCCCGGAGGCCGCCGACTCGGCGTGGCTTGCGGGCTGGTCGTCCTCGCGCGCTTCGGGGATGGTGTCCAGGAGGGGGCGGGGGCGGGCGGCGCGGAAGACGGGGGCGAATCGCTCCCATTCGACGTCGGCGACGGCGATGAAGGTCTCGTCCTCGGTGAGGATTTCGCCGAGGGCGGTCAGGGCGCGGTCGGTGTCGAGGAAGTTCATGCCCTGGCGGCGGAGGCGGCTGGGGGTGACTGCCCCTGCGCCCTGGGTCATGGCCGCGTCTACGGCGTCCCAGTCGCGGGTGTCCCAGACCCCCCAGGCGATGGATGTCGCGGGGAGACCGCGGGAGCGGCGGTCCTCGGCGAAGCCGTCGAGGAAGGCGTTGCCTGCGGCGTAGGCGCCGTGGTCGTTGCTGCCCCAGGTCGCTGAGATCGAGGAGAACAGCACGAACTCGTCGAGGTCAAGGTCGGTGGTGGCCTGGTCCAGGTGGAGCGCGCCGACTGCTTTGGCGCCGAGTGCGGCGGCCAGGCCTTCGCGTTCGGTGTTTTCCACCCAGGCGAGATAGGGCTGATTCGCCGAGTGCAGGACGGTCGAGAGGCCGGGTCCGGATGCTTCGATCCAGGACACCATGCCGGAGACCTGCTCGTACGCCTGCAGGTCGCAGCTGACGACCTCGACGTCCGTGCCGCCGGCGGCGACCGCTGCTGCGAGGGCGGGTACGCCGGGAGCGGACGGGCCGGAACGGGAGGTCAGCACCACCCGCGAGGTGTCGTGATCGGCGAGCCAGCTACCGATGCTGACGCCGATCGAGCCGGTGCCACCGGTCAGCAGGACCGTGCCCCGCGGGGACCACGGCTTGGACTGGGCGCGGCGTGCCTCGGCCCGTACCAGCCGGCGCAGGAAGACGCCTTCGGCGCGCAAAGCGATCTGGTCCTCGCTGGTTTGTGCCAGGACGGATGCGAGGTGGGTGCCTGTTCGGTCGGTGAACTCGGTGGGCAGGTCGATGAGGCCGCCCCACAGCTCGGGACGCTCAAGGCCAACCGCGCGACCCAGGCCCCAGACCGCGGTCTGGGACGGGCTGGTCGTCACCTCGCCCGCGCCGGTCTGCACCGCGCCGCGGGTCAGCGTCCACACCGCAACCTCGGCCCCGGCCTGCTGCACCGCCTGGACCAGCTCGACCGTCGCGGCGATGCCACGCGAGATCCACGGGAACTCCGCATCCGGCGTCTCGTCCAGGGCCAGCAGGGACACCACACCCGCGGCTTCCGCGAGCGCGGAGGCCTCGAGGTCCTCGACGCTCATGGCGGTGACGACGTCGGCGCCGTGTCCGGTCAGCGCCTCCGCGATCGCGGGCGCCTCCGGATCGTCTCCGACCAGCAGCCAGGTCCCGGACAGCGCGGGAACCCCGTTGAGGTCGGACGGCTGCCAGGTGATGCGATAGCGCCAGTCATCTATCGACCGGGCGGCCCGCTTGATCTCACGTATCTCGGGCCAGAAGCGGCGCCGCTGGAAGGCATACGTCGGCAGGTCGATGGTGTCCCCGCCACCCAGCACCGCGGTCCAGTCGACGACCACACCACGTACGAACGCCTCAGCGAGGGAGGCGAGCAGCCGCTGGGAACCGCCGTCGTCGCGGCGGAGGCTGCCTACGGTGATCGGCGACCTCTCGTCCAGGCTGTCGGCGATGGCCTGGATCAGCACCGGATGCGGGGAGGCCTCTACGAACACGCCGTGGCCGGCCTGACCGAGGACGCGGATGGCCTGGTCGAACTCGACGGGCTCCCGCAGCGAGGCATACCAGTACCCCGCGTCCATCTCCGGCCCGGCCAGCCACTCGCCGCTCATCGCCGAGACCATCGGGATGCGCGCCTCGCCGGGAGCGATCCCGTCCAGCGCCGCCAGGATGGCGTCGCGGAGGTCGTCCACCTGCGGGCTGTGGGAGGCGTAGTCCACCGGAATCAGGCGTGTCCGCACCGACTCCCCGCACGCTTCCTGGAGTTCGCGCAGCGCGTCCGGCTCACCGGAAACCACGGTCGCCGACGGGCCGTTCACAGCAGCGATCGACACCCGGTCACCGAACCCGGCGATCCGCTCCCGTACGGCCGCGACGTGTTCGGCGACGGACAGCATGCCGCCCCGCCCGGCCAGCACGGTCAGGGCACGGCTGCGCAGCGCGACCACCTTGGCCGCGTCCTCCAGCGACAGGATCCCGGCCACCGCAGCAGCCGCGATCTCACCCTGGGAGTGGCCGACGACCGCATCCGGCTCGACGCCGGCGGCCTGCCACACTGCGGCGAGCGAGACCATCACCGCCCAGAGGGCAGGCTGCACCACATCCGCAGCCTCGAACCCATGCCGACCAGCAAGAACGTCATCCAGCTCCCACTGCACGTACGGAGCCAGCGCCGCCGCGCACTCGGCGAGCTTCGCCGCGAAGACGGGCGAGGACTCGGCCAGTTCCCGGCCCATCCCCATCCACTGCGAGCCCTGACCGGGGAAGACAAATACGGTCCGGCCGATCCCGCCAGGCGCCACCTCACCGGTCACCACACCGGCAGCAGGCTGCTGCGTGGCTACGGACGCCAGCCCCGCCAGCAGTTCCTCCCGCTCAGCCCCCAGCACTACGGCACGGTGCTCGAAGACCGACCGCGACGTAGCCAACGACCACGCCACATCCGCCACCGGGATCCCAGGCCGACCCACGACATGCTCACGCAGCCGCCCAGCCTGCCCGGCAAGCGCGCCCGCGCTATGCCCCGAAACCGCCCAAGCCGGAACCGCAGGCGCGAACACCGGCAGCTCTGGCTCGCCCTCACCCGCAGACTCCGGCTCCTCGACCGCCGCCGGCGCCTCCTCCAAGATCACATGCACATTCGTGCCGCTGACGCCGAAAGCCGAGACACCGGCCCGCCTGGGCTGCTCAGCAGCCGGCCACTCCCGCGCCTCCTGAAGAAGGCGTACGTTCCCGGCCGACCAGTCGATCTGCGTGGACGGCGCATCCGCGTACAGCGTCCGCGGCAACTGGCTGTGCTGCAGCGACAGCACCATCTTGATCACACCGGCCACACCGGCAGCACACTGCAGATGCCCGATGTTGGACTTCACCGACCCCAGCCACAACGGCCGTTCGTCGGAGCGTTCCTGCCCGTACGTCGCCAGCAGCGCCCCGGCCTCGATCGGGTCACCGAGCGATGTCCCCGTACCGTGCGCCTCAACCGCGTCCACCTCACCGGCAGCCAGCTGCGCATTCGCCAGCGCCGCCCGGATCACGCGCCGCTGCGAGGGGCCATTGGGCGCGGACAGGCCGTTCGACGCACCATCCTGGTTGACCGCGCTGCCGCGGATGACGGCCAGCACCTGGTGGCCATTGCGTTGCGCATCCGACAGCCGCTCCAGCAGCAGCACACCGGAGCCTTCGCCCCAGCCGATGCCATCGGCCTCATCCGAGAACGCCTTGCAGCGCCCGCTGGAGGCCATCCCGCCCTGCTCGGAAAACTCCATGAAGGCGCCCGGCGAGGTCATCACGGCCACGCCACCGGCCAGCGCCATCGTGCACTCGCCACCACGCAGCGCCGTAACCGCCTGGTGCAGCGCCACCAGCGACGACGAGCACGCCGTGTCCACCGTCACCGCAGGCCCGGTCAGCCCCAGCACGTACGAGATCCGCCCCGAGATCACCGAGGAGACCGTGCCGGTGAGCCGGTAGCCGTCCAGGCTCTTGTCGTCGGGAGGCAGGATGGTCTCGTAGCCGGAACCGCTCGCGCCGATGAAGACACCGGTCGCCGAGCCGTGCAGCGACGACGGAGCCAGCCCCGCCCGCTCAATCGCCTCCCACACGGTCTCCAGCAGCAGCCGCTGCTGCGGATCCATCGCCAGCGCCTCACGCGGATTGATCCCGAAGAAGCCCGCGTCAAAATCGGCTACGTCATAGAGGAAGCCGCCCTCGCGCACATAAGCGCCATCCGACTGCGCCGCCTCGCCGCCGAATTCCTCCTCGAACGCTTCCCATCCACGATCGGTCGGGAATCCGGACAGCGTGTCCGTACCGGCGGTGAGCAGTTCCCAGAACTGCTCGGGTCCACGGACGTCACCGGGGTAACGGCAGCCCATACCCACGATCGCGATGGGTTCACGGGCGCCGGATTCCAGCTCCTTGACCCGTTCGCGGGTCACGTAATGATCGGCCGCCAACTTCTTCAGAGTCTCGAGCAACTTCTCGTTGTCAGCCACGAAAACTCCTCCTTGACGGTGCGCCTACCTGACCACGAGTGATCATCACGCGCCTCCGAGTTCCTTGTTGATAAAGTCGAGCACCTCGTCCGCGGAGGCGTCGTCAAGCTGCCCGGTTACGGTTTCTCGTCCGGTGTCGCTGGGGGCGGCGGACTCACTGGATCCGCCGCTGCGCAGCCAGCGGGAGAGCATGGTCTGCATGCGCTCGGTGATGTCTTGGCGTACATCGCCGCCGTCCTCGATTGACTGCAGTGCGGTGGCCAGTTGATCCAAGGCATCCAATACGGGGTCGCCTTGTCCTGCGCCGGTTGAGCCCAGGAGTTCCCCGCGAATGAATTCCGCCAGGGCGGCTGCGTTGGGGTAGTCGAAGACGAGCGTGGAGGGCAGCCGTACCCCTGCCGCGTTCGCCAGCCGGTTGCGCAGCTCGACCGCGCCGACCGAATCGAAGCCGAGGTCCTTGAAGGCCCGTTGTGGCAGCACGTCCTCGGCCGACGCATGTCCGAGCACCGCGGCCGCATGGCCACGTACCAGCTGCGTCAGCTCCTGCAGCTGCTCACCCTCGCCCATGCCGCGCAGTCGGATCGCCAGCTCCGAGGCGCTCGGGTCACCGGCAGCACCATCGGCCGTACCGGATTCGGCTGCCAGGACCTCCCGCACCTCGGGCAGCCCCGACAGCAGCGGGCTCGGGCGGTAGAGGGTGTAGGTCGGTACGAACTGCTCCCAGTCGAAGCCGGCGATCGCCAGCGCGCCTTCGTCAGCGTCCAGCGCCTGGCCCATGGCGCGCATCCCGCGTTCGGCATCGATGCCCGCCATCCCGAAGTCCAGCAGCCGCTCTCCGCCGCCGCCGACGGCCGCCATGCCGACGCCGGCCCAGAGACCCCAGGCGATCGAAGTGGCCGTCAGGCCCCGGGCGCGGCGGCTGTCGCAGAGCGCGTCGAGGTAGGCGTTGGCCGCCGCATACGCGCTCAGGCCGCCGCTGCCCCACGTTCCCGCACCGGACGAGAACAGGACGAAGGCGTCCAGATCCCGGTCGGCGGTGAGCTCGTCGAGTACCGCGGCGCCGCCGGCCTTGGCTCCCAGCACATACGCCAGCTCAGCCGCTCCGACCTCCTCCACCGGCCTGCGGTCGCCCACGCCGGCCGCGTGCATCACCGACGACAGCCCGGCACCGGACGCATCGATCCATCCGAGCAACGCACCGGTTGCCCCACGGTCCGCGATGTCGGCGGCGACCACATCCACCGCCGTTCCGGCCGCCGCAACCGATGCCGCCAGCTCGGCCACTCCGGCAGCCCGCGGTCCCGACCTGCTGGTGAGCACCGCCCGGGCAGCACCACGCTCGGCCACCCAGCCGGCGGTGATCGCGCCGACTCCGCTGGTGCCACCGGTGATGAGCACCGCACCGCGCGGAGCCCATGCCTCGCGTACAACCGGCCGGGGCGCGTGCTCCAGCCGCCGCCCGAGTACGCCACCGGTACGGATGGCGACCTGGTCCTCGCCGCCATCGGCAAGCACGGACACCAGCCGGACGCCGGCCCGCGCATCCCACACCGCGGGCAGATCGATCAGACCACCCCAACGCCCGGCCAGCTCCAGACCGGCCACCACGCCAAGGCCCCATACCTGCGCCTGAGTCAGGCTGACGACCGGGTCGTTCGCCCCGGTGCCGACCGCACCCCGCGTCAGCACCCACAACGGAGCCGACACCCCGGCGCCGCCAAGGGCCCGTACCAGCTCCACCGTCGCCGCCAGCCCCGCAGGAACCCCCGGATACTCCGGATGCGTCGCCTCACCCATCGCCAACGCCGAGACCACACCCGCCACATCAGCGACATCGCTCGCAGCAACCTGTTCCGGCCCCGCAACAGCCACAACCTCGGCGCCACGCTCGGCCAGCACCGCCGATACGGCCTCGGCGTCGGCACCATCGCCGACCACCAGCCACCGCCCCGACAGCACCGCCGCGGACTCCGCGACCGACGCCCACCCGACCCGATACCGCCAGTCCGCGACCGTCGCGTCGGCCCGTTCCCGCAGACGCCAGTCGGTCAACGCACCCAGCGTGCTCTCGGCCGGATCCACCCCGAGCAACTCCGCCAGCGAGCCAGCGTCACCCTGCTCGACAGCCGCCCAGAAACCCGCCTCAGCAGGAGTGCTCCCGGCCGGCGACAGCGTCGCCGCCTGCTCGACCGGCTCCGGCCAGAAGTACCGCTCCTGGAAGGCATAGGTCGGCAACTCGACCGTGTCGCCGCCGCCCAGCACCGCCGCCCAGTCGACGGACACACCGCCCACGAACGCCTCGGCGAGGGAGGTCAGCAGGCGTTCCGTACCACCGTCATCGCGGCGGAGGCTGCCTACGGTGATCGGCGACCTCTCGTCCAGGCTGTCGCTGATGGCCTGGATCAGCACTGGGTGGGGGGACGTTTCCACGAACACGCCGTGGCCGGCTTCACCGAGGATGCGGATGGCCTGGTCGAACTCGACGGGCTCGCGCAGCGAGGCGTACCAGTAGCCGGGGTCCATCTCCGGGCCGGCCAGCCACTCACCGCTCATCGCGGAGACCATCGGGACCCGCGCCGCGCCGGGAGTGATCCCGTCCAGCGCGTTCAGGATGGCGTCGCGGAGTTCGTCGACCTGCGGGCTGTGGGAGGCGTAGTCCACCGGGATCAGGCGTGTCCGCACCGACTCCCCGCAGGCCTCCTGCAGTTCCCGTAGCGCATCTGGCTCGCCGGACACCACCGTCGCCGACGGGCCGTTGACCGCAGCAATCGACAACCGCTCGCCGAAGGCGGCGATCTGCTCCCGGACCGCTGCGACGTGTTCGGCGACGGACAGCATCCCGCCCCGCCCGGCCAGCGCGGTCAAGGCACGACTCCGCAGCGCCACCACCTTCGCCGCATCTTCCAGTGACAGGATCCCGGCTACCGCAGCCGCCGCGATCTCGCCCTGGGAGTGGCCGACGACCGCATCCGGCTCGACGCCCGCGGCCTGCCACACAGCAGCGAGGGAGACCATCACCGCCCACAGCGCAGGCTGCACCACATCCGCAGCTTCGAAGCCGTGCCGTCCGGCCAGGACGTCATTCAGCTCCCACTCCACGTACGGAGCAAGAGCCTGCGCACACTCGGCCAGCCGCGCCGCGAAGACGGGCGAGGACTCGGCCAGTTCCCGGCCCATCCCGACCCACTGGCTGCCCTGACCGGGGAAGACGAACACGGTCCGCCCGATCCCGCCAGGCACTACCTCGCCGCTCACCACACCGGCAGCAGGCTGGTCGGTGGCCACCGCCGCCAGCCCCGCCAGCAACTGCTCCCGCTCAGCCCCCAGCACCACCGCACGGTGCTCGAAGACCGACCGCGACGTGGCCAACGACCAAGCGACATCTCCCACCGGCACCGCAGGCCGACCCACGACATGCTCACGCAGCCGCCCCGCCTGCCCCGCAAGCGCCACCGCACTACGACCCGACACCACCCACGCCGGAAGCGCCGACGCGAGTACGGGCAATGTCGAGGCATCCGCGATCTCAGGAACAGACTCCGGCTCCCCAACAACCGCCGGCGCCTCCTCCAGGATCAGGTGCGCGTTGGTACCGCTGATCCCGAACGCCGAGACACCAGCCCGACGCGGCTGCTCACCGGCCGGCCACTCCCGTTCCTCCTGGAGAAGGCGTACGTTCCCCGCCGACCAGTCCACATGGGTTGACGGTTCCTCGGCATAGAGCGTCCTGGGCAGGACACCGTTCCGCAGAGCCATCACCATCTTGATCACACCGGCGATGCCGGCCGCCTGCTGCGCGTGCCCGATGTTCGACTTGATCGACCCCAGCCACAGCGGCCGATCCGCATCCGCCCGCTCCTGCCCGTAAGTCGCCAGCAGAGCGCCGGCCTCGATCGGGTCGCCCAGCGACGTCCCCGTGCCGTGCGCCTCGACCACATCCACATCCGCGGCCGAGAGCTGCGCATTCGCCAGCGCCGCCCGGATAACGCGCTGCTGCGAGGGGCCGTTGGGCGCGGACAGACCGTTCGACGCCCCGTCCTGATTGATTGCGCCACCGCGAATGACGGCCAGCACCTGATGACCGTTCCGCTGCGCATCGGAAAGCCGTTCCAGCATCACCATGCCGGCGCCCTCGGCGATGCCCATGCCGTCGGCACCCTCGCCGAAGGCCCGGCACCGCCCGTCCGAGGACAACGCCCGCAGTCGCGAGAAGCCCACAAATTCCATGGGATCGGCCATCACCATCACACCGCCGGCCAGCGCCATCGTGCACTCACCACCGCGCAGCGCCGTAACCGCCTGATGCAGAGCCACCAACGACGACGAACAGGCCGTATCCACCGACACCGCCGGACCGACCAACCCCAGGGTGTAGGAGATCCGCCCCGACAGCACGCTCAGCGCATTACCCGTAATCAAATGCGCTTGAGTGTCCGGATCCCCATCCGCAGCAGTGATGTAGTCGGACGTGGTACCGCCCACGAAGACACCGATCCCGGAGCCCTTCAACGAACCCGGATCAATACCCGCCCGCTCAATCGCCTCCCACGACGTCTCCAGCAGCAGCCGCTGCTGCGGGTCCATTGCGAGGGCTTCACGCGGGCTGATGCCGAAGAAGTCCGCATCAAAATTCCCGGCTCCGGTGATGAAGCCGCCCTCGGTCACATAGGTGGAACCCTCGGCGTCCGGGTCCGCATCAAACAGCGCCTCGGCATCCCAGCCCCGATCCACCGGGAACCCGGAAACCGCGTCCCCACCCGAAGCCAGCAGCGACCACAATTCCTCCGGGCTACGCACCCCACCCGGATAACGGCACCCCATCCCCACAATCGCGATCGGCTCGGACGGCGCGGCTGCAGCCACCGTCACCGCCGACCCCGACCCCGCTGCGACGCGCTACCGAGCAGTTGGGTGAGGATCTCCTCAGCCAGCGCCGTGGGATCGGGATGGTCAAAGACCACCGTCGACGGCAACCGCACACCCGCCGAAGCATTCAGCCGATTACGAAGCTCGACCGCCGTCAGCGAATCGAACCCGACGTCACGGAACGCCCGCGCCGGCACCTCCGCCACCGACTCATGCCCAAGCACGGCCGCGGCGTGCGACCGCACCAGTTCGATGACCGTACGGCGGCGCTCGGCCTCCGAGATCGCGGCGAGGCGGGAGGCGTACTCGCCACGTCCGTCATCCCGGGCATCCGTCGATGTCGCAGCCGCGGTGTCGTCTTCGCGCGCCTCGGGGATGGTGTCCAGCAGCGGACGCGGACGAGCCATCCGGAAGACCGGCGCGAACTTCCCCCATTCGACGTCGGCGACCGCGATGAACGTCTCGTCCTCGGTGAGGATCTCCCCCAGCGCGGTCAGCGCCCGGTCGGTGTCCAGGAAGTTCATGCCCTGCCGCCGCAGCCGGCTCGGCGTGACCGCTCCCGCCCCCTGCGTCATCGCGGCATCGACGGCGTCCCAGTCGCGGGTATCCCACACGCCCCAGGCGATCGAGGTCGCCGGCAGCCCTCGGGCCCGACGGTCCTCGGCAAACCCATCCAGGAAGGCGTTGCCTGCCGCGTAGGCGCCGTGGTCGTTGCTGCCCCACGTGGCCGAGATCGACGAGAAGAGCACGAACTCGTCTACGTCCAGCGCGGCGGTGGCCTGGTCCAGATGCATCGCCCCGACCGCCTTCGCGCCCAATGCGGCGGCCAGGCCTTCGCGTTCGGTGTTTTCCACCCAGGCCAGGTAGGGTTGATTCGCCGAGTGCAGGACCGTCGACAGTCCCGGTCCGGATGCTTCGATCCAGGCCACCATCCCGGAGACCTGCTCCAGCGCCTGCAGATCGCAGCTGAGCACCTCGACATCCGTACCGTCGGCCGCGATCGACGCGGCCAGGCCGGCCACTCCGGGAGCCGACGGCCCGGAACGCGAGGTCAGCACCACCCGCGGCGCGTCACGGTCGGCGAGCCAGTCACCGACACTGACGCCGATCGAGCCCGTACCGCCGGTCAGCAGCACCGTGCCCCGCGGCGACCACGGCTGACGCTCCGCCGGCCTGGGCTCGGCCCGTACGAGACGCCGAACGAGAGGCGCGGACGCGCGCAGCGCGACCTGGTCCTCACGACCGCCGGCCAGCGCCGACACCAGCCCTGCCCCGGACCGGGCAGTGAACTCGGCGGGCAGATCGATCAACCCGCCCCACAGCTCGGGACGCTCAAGGCCGACCGCACGCCCCAGACCCCACACCGCGGTCTGCCCTGGCCTGGTCGTCACCTCACCCGCACCGGCCTGCACCGCACCCCGGGTCAGCATCCACACCGGAACCTCGGCCCCAGCCTGCTGCACCGCCTGGACCAGCTCCACCGTCGCCGCGATACCCCGCGCAATCCACGGGAACTCCGCATCCGGGGTCTCGTCCAAGGCCAGCAGCGACACCACACCCGCGGCTTCCGCGAGCACGGACGGGGTCAGCTCGTCGGGACCGGCGACAGTGACGACATCGGCGCCGTGACCGGCCAACGCCTCCGCGATCGCCGACCCGTCCGGATCGTCCCCGACCAGCAGCCAGGTCCCGGACAGCGCAGGCACTGCCCCGTTGGTGTCCAGCGGCTGCCAGGTGATCCGGTAACGCCAGTCATCCATGGACTTGCGCTGCGGAGCGGCCACCTCGGGCCAGAACCGGCGCTTCTGGAAGGCATACGTCGGCAAGTCGACGGAATCCCCGCCACCCAGCACCGCAGTCCAGTCGACGGCCACACCACGGACAAACGCCTCAGCGAAGGAGGCGAGCAGGCGCTCCACACCGCCGTCCTCGCGCCGGAGACTGCCCACCGCGACGGGGTCGCGATCCTGCAGGCTGTCGGCGATGCCTTGGACCAGCACCGGATGCGGGGACGCTTCTACGAAGACTCCGTGCCCGGCCTGACCGAGGATGCGGATTGCGTGGTCGAACTCGACCGGCTCGCGCAGCGAGGCGTACCAGTAGCCGGCATCCATCTCCGGCCCGGCCAGCCACTCGCCGCTCATCGCCGACACCATCGGAACCCGCGCCTCGCCGGGAGCGATCCCTTCCAGCGCGGCGAGGATGTCGTCGTGGAGCTCGTCCACCTGAGGGCTGTGCGAGGCGTAATCCACCGGAATCAGCCGCGTCCGCACGACCTCGCCACAGGCCTCCTGGAGCTCGCGCAGCGCGTCCGGCTCGCCGGAGACCACGGTCGCCGACGGGCCGTTGACGGCGGCGATGGACAGCCGTTCGCCGTACGAAGCGATCCGTTCCCGCACCGCTGCGACCGGCTCAGCGACGGACAGCATGCCCCCGTGGCCGGCCAGCACGGTCAGCGCACGGCTGCGCAGCGCCACCACCCGCGCCGCATCTTCCAGGGACAGGATCCCGGCAACCGCAGCCGCCGCGATCTCACCCTGGGAGTGACCGACGACCGCGTCGGGCTCGACTCCAGCGGCCTGCCACACGGCGGCCAGGGAGACCATCACCGCCCACAGCGCAGGCTGCACCACATCCGCGGCCTCAAACCCATGCCGACCAGCCAGGACGTCATCCAACTCCCAGTCGACATACGGAGCCAGCGCCCGGGCACACTCGGCCAGCCGCGCCGCGAAGACGGGCGAGGACTCGGCCAACTCCCGGCCCATCCCGACCCACTGCGAGCCCTGCCCCGGGAAGACGAACACCGTCCGCCCCACACCGACCGGCGACACCGAACCAGTCACCACACCGGCTGCAGGCTGGTTGGTGGCCACCGCCGCCAGCCCGCCGAGCAGCTCCTCCCGCTCGGCACCGAGCACCACCGCACGGTGCTCGAAGACCGACCGCGACGTGGCCAGTGACCAGGCGACATCCCCCACCGGCAGCCCCGGCCGACCCACCACATGCTCACGCAGCCGCCCCGCCTGCCCAGCAAGCGCGACAGCACTACGCCCCGACACCACCCACGCCGGAACCGCAGCAACCACCGGCAACGCCGGCGCATCCACGATCTCAGGAGCAGGCTCCGCCTCCGCCTCCTCGACGGCGACCGGCGCCTCTTCCAAGATCACATGCACATTCGTGCCACTGACCCCGAACGCCGAGACACCCGCCCGCCGAGGCTGCTCACCCGCGGCCCATTCCCGCGCCTCCTGAAGCAGCCGTACGTTCCCCGCCGACCAATCCACCTGGGACGACGGATCCTCGGCGTGCAGTGTCTGCGGCAGCCGGCCATGCTGCAGCGACAGCACCATCTTGATCACACCGGCGACACCCGCAGCACACTGCAAATGCCCGATGTTGGACTTCACCGACCCCAGCCACAACGGCCGATCCGCACCCGGCCGCTCCTGCCCATACGTCGCCAACAGCGCACCGGCCTCGATCGGGTCACCGAGCGACGTCCCCGTCCCGTGCGCCTCGACCACATCCACATCCGCGGCCGACACCTGCGCATTCGCCAGCGCCGCCCGAATCACGCGCCGCTGCGAAGGCCCATTCGGCGCCGACAGACCATTCGACGCACCATCCTGATTAACCGCACTGCCCCGAATCACGGCCAGGACCTGATGCCCGTTACGTTCCGCATCCGACAGCCGCTCGAGCAGCACCACCCCGGCGCCCTCACCCCAGACGATGCCGTCAGCGCCATCGGAGAACGCCTTGCACCGCCCGTTGGAGGCCATCCCGCCCTGCTCGGAGAACTCCATGAACGCCCCGGGTGACGTCATGACCGTGACGCCACCGGCCAGCGCCATAGTGCACTCGCCGGAGCGCAGCGCCTGAGCAGCCTGATGCAGCGCCACCAGGGACGACGAGCACGCGGTGTCCATCGTCACCGCAGGGCCGGTCAGCCCCAGCACGTACGAAATCCGACCAGAGGCAACCGAAGAGACGGTTCCGATAAGCCGGTAGCCATCCAGGCTCTTGTCATGGACCGGGAGGCTACTTTCGTAGCCCGAGTGGCTGGCGCCGATGAATACGCCGGTGGCCGAGCCGTGCAGCGACGAAGGAGCAAGCCCTGCCCGCTCGATCGCCTCCCACGACGTCTCCAGCAACAGCCGCTGCTGCGGATCCATCGCCAGCGCCTCACGCGGATTGATCCCGAAGAATCCCGGATCAAAATCGGCTACGTCATAAACGAAGCCGCCTTCCCGCACATAGGCGCTACCAGAGCGCACGGCCTCGCTGCCGAACTCCTCCTCGTACGCCTCCCAACCACGGTCGGTCGGGAATCCGGAAATCGCGTCCGTGCCGTTGGTCAGCAGCTCCCAGAACTGCTCCGGCCCCCGCACATCACCGGGATAACGGCAGCCCATCCCCACGATCGCGATCGGCTCACCACCAGCCGCGGCCACCACCCGCACCGCGCCCTCAGCCGAAGCCGAGTCCGAGCCCACGAGCTCATCGCGGATGAACTCCGCCAACGCCTCGGCATTGGGGTAGTCGAAAACGAGCGTCGAGGGCAACCGCACACCAGCCGCGGTCGCCAGCCGATTGCGCAGCTCGACCGCACCGACCGAATCGAACCCGAGATCCTTGAACGCCCGCTGCGGCAACACATCCTCAGCCGACGCATGCCCCAGCACCGCAGCCGCATGACCACGCACCAGCTGCGTCAGCTCCTGCCGCTGCTCACCGACCGACATACCCCGCAGCCGGACGACCAGCTCGGACCCGTCAGCCTCGGCGGCAATCTCTTCCCTGGCCTGGGCGGCCAGGACCGACCGCACCTCAGGCAGCCCCAACAGGAACGCGCTCGGGCGATGCAGGGTGTACGTCGGTACGAACTGCTCCCAGTCGAAGCCGGCGATCGCCAGCGACCCTTCGTCAGCGTCCAGCACCTGGCCCAAAGCGCGCATCCCACGCTCCGCGTCAATGCCCGCCATGCCAAAGTCCAGCAGCCGCTCCCCGTCACCGCCGGCCGCCATCCCGACGCCGGCCCACAGCCCCCAGGCGATCGAGGTGGCCACCAGCCCCCGGGCACGGCGGCTGTCACACAGCGCATCGAGATAGGCGTTGGCCGCCGCATACGCGCTCAGCCCACCACTGCCCCACGTCCCCGCACCGGACGAGAACAACACAAACGCATCCAGGTCCCGGTCGACGGTCAGCTCATCCAGCAGCGCGGCACCGCCGGCCTTGGCCGCCAGCACATACGCCAGGTCGGCCGCACCGACCTCCTCCACCGGCCCTCGGCCGGCGACCCCGGCGGCGTGCACGACCGAAGACAGCTCAGCCCCGGACGCGTCGATCCACTCCAGCAGCGCACCGGTCGCCCGACGATCCGCGATGTCGGCAGCGACCACCTCCACCGCCGTCCCAGCCCCCGCGATCGATGCCGCCAACCCGGCCACCCCGGCGGCGGCCGGACCCGACCGGCTGGTCAGAACCACGCTGGGAGCGCCACGCTCGGCCACCCAGCCAGCGGTGATCGCGCCGACCCCGCTGGTGCCACCGGTGACGAGCACCGAGCCCCGCGGAGCCCACGCTTCACGTACAACCGGCCGGGGCGCATGCTCCAGCCGCCGCCCCAGGACGCCACCGCGTACGGATCGCGACCTGGTCCTCACCACCATCAGCAAGCACCGACACCAGCCGGCCACCCGCCCGCGCATCCCACACTGCCGGCAGGTCGATCAGCCCACCCCAACGCCCGGCCAGCTCCAGACCAGCCGTCACGCCAAGACCCCACACCTGCGCCTGTACAGGACTGACAACGGGATCGCCCGCCCCGGTGCCGACCGCACCCCGCGTCAGCACCCACAACGGAGCCGACACCCCGGCATCACCCAGCGCCCGTACCAGCTCAACCGTCGCCACCACACCCGCCGAGACGACCCCATCTCCGGCGAGCACCTCCTCCGACAACGCCAACGCCGAAACGACACCCACCACATCAGCGGCATCGAACGAAGCCAGCTGCTCCAGGTCGTCAACGCCGGTGACCTCGGCACCACGCTCGACCAACACTGCAGCTACGGCCTCCGCGTCAGCGCCGCCGCCGACCACGAGCCACCGCCCCGACAGCACCGCCGCGGACTCCGCGACCGGCGTCCACCCGATCCGGTACCGCCAGTCCGCGCCCGCCGCGTCAGCCCGGTCCCGACGACGCCAATCGGTCGTCGGCTCCAGTTGCTCCGGCCAGAAGTGCCGCCTCTGGAAGGCGTACGTCGGCAGGTCAACGGTGTCCCCGCCACCCAGCACCGCCGCCCAGTCGACGGCCACGCCACGTACGAACGCCTCGGCGAACGAGGCCAGCAGCCGCTCCGTACCACCGTCATCGCGCCGGAGGCTGCCCACCGCGATCGGGTCGCGATCTTCGAGACTGTCAGCGATGGCCTGCACCAGCACCGGATGCGGAGAGGCCTCCACGAACACCCCGTGCCCGGCCTCACCCAGGACGCGGACCGCACGGTCGAACTCGACCGGCTCCCGCAGCGAGGCATACCAGTACCCCGCATCCATCTCCGGCCCGGCCAGCCATTCGCCGCTCATCGCGGAGACCATCGGAACCTGCGCCTCACCAGGAGCGATTCCGTCCAGGGCGGCCAGGATGTCGTCACGGAGCTCGTCGACCTGCGGGCCGTGCGAGGCGTAGTCCACCGGAATCAGTCGCGTACGCACCGACTCCCCGCACGCGTCCTGGAGCTCCCGCAGCGCCTCCGGCTCGCCGGAAACCACGGTCGCCGACGGGCCGTTCACGGCAGCGATCGACAGCCGCTCCCCGTACGAAGCGATCCGCTCCCGCACCGCCGCGACCGGCTCAGCGACGGACAGCATCCCGCCCCGGCCGGCCAGCGCGGTCAAGGCACGGCTGCGCAGCGCCACCACCTTCGCCGCATCCTCCAGCGACAGGATCCCGGCCACCGCAGCCGCCGCGATCTCACCCTGCGAATGCCCGACGACCGCATCGGGCTCAACGCCGGCCGCCTGCCACACAGCAGCAAGGGAAACCATCACCGCCCACAGCGCAGGCTGCACCACATCCGCGGCCTCCAACCCATGCCGACCGGCCAGAACATCGTCCAGCTCCCAGTCGACATAGGGAGCCAGCGCCTGCGCGCACTCAGCCAGCCGCGCCGCGAAGGCGGGCGAGGACTCGGCCAGCTCACGGCCCATCCCCACCCACTGCGAGCCCTGCCCCGGAAAGACGAACACCGTCCCCCCGGCCGTGCCCGACACCGTCTCGCCAGCCACCACACCAGCCGCCGGCTGTCCCGTCGCCACCGCCGCCAGCCCGGCCAGCAGCTCATCGCGCTCAGCGCCCAGCACCACCGCACGGTGCTCAAACACCGACCGCGACGTGGCCAGCGACCAAGCAACATCCCCTACCGGCAGCCCCGGTCGGCCCACCACATGCTCCCGCAGCCGCCCAGCCTGCCCGGCAAGCGCGCCCGCACTACGCCCCGACACCACCCACGCCGGAACACCCGACGCAAACACCGGCACCCCCGCCGGGTCCTCAGGAGCAGCCTCGGGCTCCCCAGCACCCCCCGGTGCCTCCTCCAAGATCACATGCGCATTAGTCCCGCTAACCCCAAACGACGACACCGCAGCCCGCCGCAGCCGCTCCCCCTCCGGCCACGCCGCACCCTCGGTCAGCAGCCGTACGCGACCGGCCTCCCAGTCCACCTCCGGCGTCGGAGCATCGACGTGCAGCGTCCTGGGCAGCCGCCCATGCCGCATCGCCTCGACCATCTTGATGACACCGGCGACCCCCGCAGCAGCCTGGGAGTGGCCGATGTTGGCCTTGATCGAGCCGAGCAGCAGCGGCCGGTCGTCATCCGGCCGCTCCTGCCCGTACGTCGCCAGCAGCGCCTGCGCCTCAATGGGGTCGCCCAGCGTGGTGCCGGTGCCGTGCGCCTCGACGACGTCGATGTCCGCCGCCGAAAGCTGCGCGCTGGCCAGGGCGTCCTGGATGACCCGGCGCTGGGCCGGCCCGTTGGGGGCGGTCAGACCGTTGGAGGCGCCGTCCTGGTTCACGGCGGAGCCGCGGACGACCGCGAGGACCTGATGGCCGTTACGTTGCGCGTCCGACAGCCGCTCCAGCATCAGCACGCCCGCGCCTTCGGCCCAGCCCGTGCCGTCGGCGGCCGCGGCGAAGGAGCGGCAGCGGCCGTCGGGAGAGAGGCCGCGCTGCTCGCTGAACTCGATGAATGTCTCGGGCGTGGCCATGATGCTGATGCCGCCGGCGAGGGCCAGGCTGCATTCGCCGCTGCGCAGGGCGTGGGAGGCCCACTGGAGGGCGACGAGTGAGGAGGAGCAGGCGGTGTCGATGGTGACCGCGGGGCCTTCGAGGCCGAGGGTGTAGGCGACCCGGCCGGAGACGAGGCTGCCGTCGCTGCTGGTGACGCCGTAGTCGTGGTACATGGAGCCGGCGAAGACGCCGGTGCGGCTGCCGCGCAGGGCGATCGGGTCGAGCCCTGCGCGTTCTATGGCTTCCCAGGTGATCTCCAGCAGGAGCCGCTGCTGCGGGTCCATCGCCAGGGCCTCGCGCGGGCTGATCCGGAAGAACTCGGGGTCGAACTGGCCGGCGTCGTAGAGGAAACCGCCCTCGCGGACATAGCTCTTGCCGGGCTTTCCGGGCTCGGGGTCGTAGAAGGCGTCGAGGTCCCAGTTGCGGTTGGCGGGGAACGGGCCGATGGCGTCGTGGCCTTCGTCGACGAGCGTCCACAGCTCCTCGGGGGTGCTGACGCCGCCGGGAAAGCGGCAGGCCATGCCGATGATCGCGATCGGCTCGGTGGCGAGGTCGGCTTCGGCGCGCAGGCTGTCGATGTCGCGGCGCAGTCGCTCGTTCTCGATGAGCGAGCCGCGCAGGGCCTTGATGATCTCTTCGGCCTTGGCATCCATCGCCGTCTCAGCCTCCACTCAGCGTCGTGGTCTGCGCGCCGGTCGCGCCAACCGAGTCAAGAAATGCGCCCAGCACGTCGGTGAAGCGTTCCGGCTCCTCGAACTGCGGGGCGTGGCTGGAGTCCTCGAAGATCTCCCAGCGGGCGTTCGGGATGAGGTCCTTGAAGGGCCGGACGGCGGTCGGGGTGGCCTCGTCATGGCGGCCGGAGAGGACCAGGGTGGGCACGTTGATGCGGTGCAGGTAGTCGATGACGGACCAGTCGCGCAGGCTGCCGATGACGTGGAACTCGTTGGGACCGTTCATGGTGTGGTAGACGGTCGGGTTCGCGTTGGTCTCGATGTACGTGGCCAGCAGCTGGGCGGGCAGCGGGTCGAGGCGGCAGAAGTGCCGCCCGTAGAAGACGAGCATCGCCTCGAGGTATTCGTCGGTGTCCGTGGTGCCGGCGGCCTCGTGGCGCCGCAGCGTCGCGTCGACGCCGTCCGGGAGCTGGGCGCGGAGCACGTCCATCTCGGAGCGCCACAGGGGGTACGAGGCGGGCGAGTTGGCGATGACGAGGCCGCGCAGCCCGGCGGGGCGGGCCGCGGCGTGGCGGGCGGCGAGCATGCCGCCCCAGGACTGGCCGAAGAGGACGTAGTCGTCGGCGATCTTCAGCTGGTGGAGCAGGTTGTCCAGTTCGTCGAGGAAGAGCTGGGGGGTCCAGAAGCCGGGGTCGGCGTCGGGCAGGTGGGTGGAGCCGCCGTTGCCGATCTGGTCGTAGTGCACGACGGGCCAGCCCTCGGCGGCGAAGTCGGCCAGGGGGAGCAGGTAGTCGTGGGTGGCTCCGGGGCCGCCGTGGGCGACGACGAGGGTGGGGCGGCCGGGTTCCGGGCGTCCGGTGACGCGGTACCAGGTGGCGTACTGCCGGAAGGGGACGGTTCCCTTTCTGAGCTGCGTTTCCAAAACCACCCCAGGTCGTGAAGGCGTCGGCAGGCGACGGCTATGTGGCTGGAACGGTACGCAGCACGGAAATCGACCCCCAACCCCTGATCCCCCCTAACCCCTTTCCGGTGGCGGTCGGGGGTAATTGCCAGGCGGCACTTGAACACTTTTCAGGGTCCGGTGTGGTGTGGTCTGGTGTTGGCGATCAGATGAACGGTCAGTTGAGCGGGAACGAAGGAGGCGCGATGGCCGACGGATCCGGGCGACTATTGGCCATCAGCGACCTGCACATCAGTTATGCCGAGAACCGCGCCCTGGTGGAGGAGATGACGCCCGCCTCCGATGACGACTGGCTGCTGGTGGCCGGCGACGTCGCCGAGACGGTGGATGACATCCACTGGGCCCTCAAGACGCTGACGAGCCGCTTCCGCAAGGTCGTCTGGGCGCCCGGCAACCACGAGCTGTGGACGCATCCGAGCGACGCCGTCACCCTGCGGGGCGTCGCCCGCTACGAGCGTCTGGTCGAGACGTGCCGCGAGCTGGGCGTGATCACGCCCGAGGACCCGTACCCCATCTGGGAGAGTCCCGACGGGCCGGTCGCCGTCTGCCCGCTGTTCCTGCTGTACGACTACAGCTTTCTGCCCGCCGGCTGCGCCACCAAGGCCGAGGGGCTCGCCTACGCGGAGAAGACCGGGATCATCTGCAACGACGAGCACCTGCTGCACCCCGACCCCTATCCGAGCCGTGAGGCCTGGTGCCGGGACCGCGTGGCCGAGACGGAGCGCCGGCTGGCGGCGCTCCCCCGCGACCTGCCCACGGTGCTGGTCAACCACTATCCGCTGGACCGCCACCCGACGGATGTCCTGTGGTATCCGGAGTTCGCCATGTGGTGCGGCACCCGCCTGACCGCCGACTGGCACCGCAGATTCCGGGTGGCCGCCATGGTCTACGGACACCTCCACATCCCCAGGACGACCTGGCACGAGGGCGTCCGCTTCGAGGAGGTCTCGGTGGGTTACCCCCGCGAGTGGCGCAATCGCGCGAAGGCGCCCGGGCGACTCCGCCGCATCCTGCCGACGACGGGACACGGCCAATGATCGAGGAGCTGCTGCCCGACCCGGTGGTCGCGGTGGAGAGCCGGGGCGACGAGGACCATCCGCCCCTGCTCCCCGAGGAAGAGGCGGTGATGGCGCACGCCGTGCCCAAGCGGCGCCAGGAGTTCACTGCCGTACGGGCCTGTGCCCGCCGCGCGATGGAGAAGCTCGGCTTCCCGGCGCAGCCCGTCCTGCCGGGCGAGCGCGGCGCCCCGCGCTGGCCGGAGGGGCTGCGCGGCAGCATGACCCACTGCGACGGATACCGGGCCGCCGCCGTCGTCCGCGCCGGCGACCTCGCCGCCCTGGGCATCGATGCCGAACCGCACGCTCCGCTCCCCGCCGGGATCCTGGATACCGTGGCGCTTCCCGCCGAGCGGGGGCGGCTGGCGTATCTCGCCGCCGGGCGGGGCGGGGTGCACTGGGACCGGCTGCTGTTCAGCGCCAAGGAGTCCATATATAAGGCGTGGTTCCCGCTGACCGGACTGCCGCTGGGCTTCGCGGAGGCGGACATCGAGTTCCACCAGGATCCGGGGCCCTCGCCGGCGCCTCAGGGTCGCTTCCGCGCCGAACTGCTCGTTCCCGGGCCGCTGGTGGGTGGCGTGCGGCTCGGCCGCTTCGAGGGGCGCTGGCTCGTACGGCAGGGCCTGGTGGCCACCGCGGTGGCCATCCCGCACCCGTGATGGTCAGCCAGGCGCTGTCGTCGTCCCGGCCCGTCTGTTCAGCTCCTGCGCGAAGTCCGACCAGATCTGCGCGTTGCGCCGCGAGAGATGAGCGATCAGTTCGATGCGGTGCGAGGGCACCGACGCGACGATGGCCGTCATGTCCTTCGCGCTCAGCATGTTCTCCCGGAGCATCCGCAGCAGCCGCCGCCCCAGCTCGCTCTGCCACAGCGACGGGTCGCGCATGAGCTTGTCGAGGGTGGCGGCGGACGCCGGTCCCGGAATGATCCGGTCAGCGCCGCGCGAGGCGCTCCGTGCGGCGATCGACCCGGTGCGGGCCGGCTTTCCACGGCCGGGGACGGGTTCATCGCCGCGCTCCAGGCGCCGGCGCACGTCGAGTGCCGTCGCGGGCGACACCCCGGCCGTACGGGCCACCTGGCGCAGCGAAGCATCCGGGTTCTGCCTGATGAGCTCGGCGGCCCGCAGCCGTCCCTGCGTTCCGTTCAGCGGACGGACCTTGCCGTCGCGCCCTATCCGGAAGTTGGCTTTCGGTACGGAGTCCGACGTGCGCCGCAGCTCGGCGACCGCACGCCCGTCGAGCCCGCTGGCCTTGGCGATGGCCCGGTCCGACATGCTGGGGTGCGATCTGAGGATCCGCAGCGCCGCCGCGGTGCGGTCGAGGACCTCGTCGACCTCGTCCGGGCAATTGCTCACTCCACCCGCGAGAATATCGTCGGCAACACGGCCCATACTGCACCCCCATGACACCTCTACGAGCCATTCCCTAAAGCCGCCATGAAACCCAGTGGCGTATCGCATTTCCGCTTTCCGCGAATCCAGACCCTTGGCTTCGGCACCCCTGGATTCGACGCCATGCTACGGGTGCCCGGCGAACCTCACCCAACCCCTGCTCCCCCCTAATCTCCGGCCTGCACGCGGTGGGTTGCCACCTATGGCCCTAGGGGTTGCCTTGCCGCCGTTCCGGTAATTCGCTAGGTTCGGATGCCACTCAATCTTCCGGGACGACTATTTCTGGAGTGGCATGTCTCAGCCTTCGCAGCGTTCGCAGTCTTCGCAGCCTTCGTCCGCAGATGAATTGTGGTCGCGCCGCTTTCATCCCGCCAAGAATCCGGCCGCGCGGCTGGTCTGCCTCCCGCACGCGGGCGGGTCGGCGTCCTTCTTCCTCCCGGTGGCCGCCGAACTGAGCCCTGACGTTGACGTGCTGGCGATCCAGTACCCGGGCCGGCAGGACCGCCGTACCGAACCGGCCATCGATGACGCGGCGATACTCGCCGACCGCATCCACGGAGTCCTCCGGCGCCAACCGCCCCTGCCCCTCACCCTGTTCGGGCACAGCCTGGGGGCCACCCTCGCCTTCGAGGTGGCCCGGCGGCTGGAGGCGGCCGGGCAGCGACCGGTGCGGCTGTTCGCTTCGGGGCGGCGGGCGCCCTCGGCGCACCGGAACGAGAGCGTGCATCGCAATGACGCGGCGATCATGGCCGAGGTGCGGCGGCTCAGCGGCACTTCGTCGGTGCTGCTGGACGACGAGGAGATGATGCGGGCCGCGCTGCCCGCGCTCCGCGCCGACTACAAGGCGGCGGAGACGTACCGCTGCGCGCCGGACGCCACGGTGGACTGCCCGATCACGGTACTGACCGGCGACAGCGACCCCAAGACGACGCTCGATGAGGCAAAGGCCTGGGGCGGGCACACGACCGGGGCCCTCGATCTGCGGGTCTTCCCCGGCGGGCACTTCTTCATCAGCGAGCAGGCCAAGCAGGTCATGGGTGTGCTGAAGCAGCACTTCCGGGCCTGAGACCGTCGGCGGTCACGCCTCACTCCGCCACATACGTGCTCTGGGTCCAGGAAAAGACTCTGAGTTCACGGTCGTCCACGAGCGTCGTCTCGGTGCTGGCCTCGAAGTGCTCGTAGCGGTTGCCGTTCAGCACCTTGACCTTGGTCACGCTGTGATCGGATATGTAGTGCAGCCGCTGCTCGTCGGTCAATCCCAGACGAGAGCCGCCGCTGAGGAACACGTTGGGGGTGCCATTGAGATCCATGATCATCCTCACGTCAGTCTTCGACCCAACCGTGCCGCTTGCCGAGCAGCGCGAGCTGCTTGCGCAGCGACTGAATTTGATGTCCCGTCAGCTCCGGAACCGAGGTCAGCAGCAACTCGGTCACCTCGTGCCTGAACTCCGCCGAGCCGAGCACGTCACACATGGGCTCCTGCGCATCCGTGCCGGACGCGGACCCGCGCGCACCGACCGCACCGGACTCCTGCGGCAGCGCCTCATCCGACTCAAGCAGCCGCACCTTGGACGCCTTGAGCCCCCGCCCGCCCTCCTCGACCTCGAACTCCACCATGAGCCCGGGGTGCAGCGACGCCTCGGGAATGAGCAGATCATTCACATGGAGGAAGATGTCCTCCCCGCCCTCCGCCGGCGCGATGAACCCGTATCCCCGCATCCCGTCAAACCGGATCACTCGACCAGCAGCCATCCCAAACCTCACCACTCCCCCCACCTGCCCAACACTTCGCCCTGATCGTAGCCACTCCCCCGCGCTACGCCTTGACGCAGTTGAACACCTAGGAACCGGCCCCGGGATCAAGCACCGAGATGGTGAACGGCAGCTCGGGTTCCTCGTCGCCGATGAACCGGTTGTACTGGCTGTTGACGATCAGCATGCGTCCCCCGGCGAGCTGGACGGCGCTCGGGTGCAGGAGGTCACCGGTCAGTTCGGAGGAGGCGAGCACCTTGTCGTAGGCCCGGCTCATCTCCAGCACCGTCACGCGGGGGCGCGACTCGCCGTCGTCGTAGAGGCTGCCCTGGACGACGAACAGCGTCGCGCCGCGGACCAGCAGGCCGTCGCCGTTCCGCAGCGTGAGACCGCCGAGGTCCACCTCGGCGATGCCGCCGGTGGTCCGGTCGATCCGGAACAGCCGCCCCTGCGAGGAGTGCACGCTCAGGAGGTACGGGCCGGCGCCGATGATGCCGTTGAGCGCGACGGTCGTTCCGTCGTACGCGATCGGCGTGCCCGCAAGCTCGCGCCAGCGCGCGAGCGTGAAGCGGCCGCCGGCGCGGGTGATCCGGTAGATCACTGGCTCGTAGGAGTCGGTGACGTATACCCCGTCCGGCGTCACCGCGATCTCGTTGGTGAAGCCGCGGGTCGTGGTGGCCAGCTTGGCGAGCAGCCGGCCCGTGCGGGTGTCGTAGATCCACACGGCGGGGACGCTGCCGCCGGCGACGTACAGCCGGGCGGCGGCGTCGAGGGCGAGGCCGGCGGTGACGGTGCGCCCGTCGGAGCCGGCCGGTTTCCAGAGCGTCGCCTCTGGCTCGCGCACCGAGCCGCTGAACAGGGCGCCGTTCGCGGTGCTGCCCGTGTAGTAGCGGCCCGTGAGCCGGTCGTACGCCAGCCCGCCGGGGAACGTCCGCTCGCCCGGCACGACGTACCGCGTCGGCAGCCCGGCGGCCCGGGCGACGCCGGAGCCGAGGCCGAGCGCCGCGGCGCCCAGTCCCGCCGCCACGCCGGTGCCGAGTCCCAGCAGGTCGCGGCGGTTCATCGGGCACCTCCGGTCAGGTGCGCCCCGGCCGTGGTCAACTGCCGCTGCCCGGTGACGAATTCGGTCCAGTATCCGAACCGGTAGGGCTTCTGCGGGCGCGGCGTGGTGCTGAGAAAGCTCACCGGCCGCCCGTGCACCGTCGTGGTCGCGCCGAAGTCGAGGACGAATTTCGCCGAGACAGCCCGCTCCAGCGGCGGCGTCGCGGACACCGGGAGGATCTCGTCCAGGCCGGTCCCGAGGTGCTTGCGGTAGCCGCCGACCACGTTCTCGACCGTCTGCACCAGCGTGGTCCCCGCGGTCCAGACGTACAGCGCCGGCCGCCCCGCCGAGCGGCCGTTGAAGACGAACACCTCGGCGGAGTCGGACGGTGGCCGCGAAGGCGGCGTCCACGGTACGTACTCGCCGCCGCCGATCCGGGACGCCTCCGGGCACGCCGAGGGGCCGTCGGCCCGCAGCGCCTCCAGGTCGCAGGCCGGGAACGCCCAGGTGTTGAGGCGCACGCTCTTGTCGAACATGATCACAAAGCGACGGACCGGCGCCGGCCGCTCCTCCGGCCCGGACGCGGCGGCGCTGGTCCGCTCGAACCGGACGCGCACGCCGCCCCGCACCTCCGGGACCGCGCTGATGGCGGCCGAAAGACCGTCGGCATTCCGCGGCCCGTCGACCTGGTCCTCGTACGGGCGTTGCGGCCCATGCGGCGCGGGATCGGGGATGTCGTCGTGCGCCGACGCGGGCAGGCCCCCGGCGAGCAGCGCGCCGAGGGCCAGGGCCGGCACCGCCGCGCGCATGGTTGTCCGCCTTCGGTCCTGTCCTCCGGTGCGGTCACGGATTTCGGTCGCTTTCGGTACGTGGGTCATGCGCCCCATCAGACAGGGCGGCCCGTCAAGCGCGCCAAGACCGTTTACCGATCGGCCGATTGGCACCACCTATCGTTGGTGCATGGAGCTTCGTACGCTGCGCTATTTCGTCGCCGTCGCCGAGGAGCTGCACTTCGGGCGGGCCGCCCGGCGGCTGCTGATCTCCCAGCCCTCGCTCAGCCAGGCGATCAGAACACTGGAGCGCCGGCTGGGCGTCCGGCTCTTCGACCGCGACGCCCGCCGGGTGTCGCTGACCGCGGCCGGCGAGGACGTGCTCGCCCGCGCCCGCGCCACGCTCGCCTCCGCCGAACAGGTCGTCGCCGCCGCCGACCTGCACCGCACCGGGGCCGCCGGCCCGTTGACGATCGGCTTCATGGGCAATGAGCTGGCGTTACCGCAGATCGACGGCCTGCTGCGGAAGTTCCAGGCCGAATACCCCGACGTCGAGGTGCGCCTGCAGCGCTTCGACTACCACGAGCAGCCGGCGTACCTGCTGGACGGCCGCGCCCACATCGGCGTCCTCTGCCTGCCGGTGCCGGAGGACGGGCTCACGATCCTGCCGGTCCTGCGCGAGGGCCGGCTCGTCCTGCTCGCCGCCGACCACGAGCTCGCCGGCCGCGAGGACCTGACCTTCGACGACCTGCGCGACGTGCCGACGGTCGGCATGCGCGAGGACGTGCCCCGGGTGTGGCGGGACTTCTGGCGGGTCAACCCCCGTCCCGACGGCTCCGCACCGGTGGACGGGCCGACCGCCAACGGCATGGAGGAGCTCGTCGGCCTCGTCGCCAGCGGCCGCTGCGTCTCCTTCGCCGCCGACCACCTCCCCCGCCTCTACCCCCGCCCCGACGTCGTCGCCCGCCGCGTCCGCGGCCTCGGCGACCGCACCCTCGGCCTGGGCTGGCCGGCCACGAGCGCCCACCCCGCGGTCGCGGCCTTCGGCCGCATCGCCCGCCCCCACCGTGTCGATCCGCCGACCGCGCGATAGCCGGCGGGCGGACCTTACGGGCGGTCGCGGAATGCCCAGCGCATCCTGGGCTCCACCGCGAAGCGGAAGATCCGTCGCACGGGCGGGGAGCACAGCACCGTGATCACGGTGGCGGCGACGGCGGTCACCGCGATGGCGCCGAGTGGGGTGTGGATCCAGTCGTGTTCGTACCAGCCCCAGAAGCGCGAGCCCTTCGCGAGGAAGCCGTGCAGCAGGTAGCCGTACAAGGTGCCGGCGCCCAGTGCCGTGAACCACATCCGGCGGCCCGGTACCCAGGCCAGGAAGCAGGCGGAGAGGAGCACGGCGCAGCCGAAGACGGCGAGCGTCATCACGGCGCCGACCCAGCCGGGCACGCCGAGCTCCTGGGCGCTGTCGCGGTTGTAGAACCAGGCGGCGTTCATGCGCGGCGCCGCCCAGTACGCGAAGAGCGCGGCGCAGGCCAGGACGGGCAGCGCGAGCAGCCGCACCTTCCACTGCCGGACCAGCGAGAAGTGCTCCGGCTTCAGGCACAGGCCGAGCACGAAGTACGGCAGGAACTGCAGCACCCGCTGCAGGTCGAGGTCGTCGCCGATGGTCGGCGACATCGACGCACCGCAGGCGATCAGCAGCGCGACCGGCAGCGGCCACTTGATCGCCTGCCACAGCGGGGTGGTGAGCCGCCAGATGAAGAGGGCGATCAGGAACCACGTCAGATACCAGGGATCGAGCAGGCTGATCGGATAGCCGGGGTCGTCGTCCGCCCACCGCTTGAAGAGGGTGTACGCCACCTCGAAGATCACGTACGGGACGAGCACGCCGGTGACCAGCCGCTGGATCCGCCGGGGCGACGCGTCGAAGCTGCGCGAGAAGTAGCCGGAGATGATCAGGAACGCCGGCATGTGAAAGGTGTACACGAAGTTGTACAGCGCGGCCGCGGCCCGGCTGTCGCCTCGCAGCGGCTCCCAGGCATGCCCCATGGCGACCAGCACGATCGCCAGATACTTGGCGTTGTCGAAAAAGGCATCCCGGTCCTTCGCCCCCTGCGGTGGTGTCAGCGGGCCAGGAGACGGCGACGTGGCTGCATGGCGCGCCCGGGGCGGCGCGGCCTCGAGGGTCGAACGGGACATATCTTCCGCACCATAGGTACACTTGCGCAATTCGTAAAGTATCGCTGGGTACGGGCGTGGTGGCCGGGCGCGCAGCCGGTTTCCGTGAGACCGGCCCTAGACTTTGGGGCTGCCGGGCAGCAGGTCCGGCGGGGGGATACGACAGGAGTGACGGCATGGCGGCGAAGGTCCAGGGCGTGGAGGATCCGCCTGCCGAGGTGCTCGCCGAGGCGGCCGGGGCGTTCGGGCTGCTGGCCTCGCCGGCGCGGCTGCACCTGATGTGGACGCTCGCCCAGGGCGAGAGCGACGTGACGGCCCTTGCCGAGCGGGTCGGCGGCGCGCTGCCCGCGGTCAGCCAGCACCTGGCCAAGCTGAAGCTCGCGGGGCTGGTGCGCTCGCGCCGCGAGGGCCGGCGGGTGGTCTATCTGATCGACGATCCGGACGTGGAGGAAGTCGTCCGGTGGCTCGTCGGCAGGCTCGCCGAGCGCGCCGAGCAGCGCAAGCCCGCGCGGCGGCGGACGCGTGACCTGGGCGCCTGAGCGCCTGAACGGGGCGCACCCCCAGAGCCGGGACCCGGCCCTGGGAGAGGCGCCGTACCCGCATGGTGCCGCGGCCGCCGCCGGGCGGACGCGGCTCGAGCTGCTGCGCTCGCTGCGTACGGGGCCGCGCGGCCTGACCGAGGCGCAGGCCGAGGAGCGGCTGCTGCGTTACGGGGGCAACGCCCAGCCCGAGCGGTCCACCCCCTCGTGGTGGCGGCGCTTCGCGGCGGGCGTCCGCGATCCGTTCACCGCGGTACTGCTCGGCCTCGCGCTGGTGTCCGCGGCGATCGCCTCCTGGGGTCCGGCCGTCGTGACCCTGGTGCTGGTGATGGTCAGCTGTGCGCTGCGGGCCGCCGGCGAGCGCCGCGCCGACCGCAGCGCCGCCGCCCTGGGGCGGCTCATCGCGGCCACGGCGAGCGTGCAGCGCCGGCCCGCCGAGGGCGCCGAGCCGTGCGTGCGCGAGGTGCCGGTGGACGAGCTGGTGCCCGGCGATGTGGTGCGGCTCGGTCCGGGCGATGTCGTACCGGCGGATCTGCGGCTGCTGCGCACCGACGGGCTGACCGTGCAGCAGGCGCCACTGACCGGCGAGACGCGGCCGGCGGCCAAGCGCTCCGACGACGTCCCGGTCGCCAAGCGCTCGGACGACGTCCCGGTCGCCAAGCGCTCGGACGACCCGGCCGCCGGGCGCTCCGCCGGCGCCCCGACCGCCGGGCAGGGCCTGCTGCACCTGCCGCACCTGTGCTTCCGGGGCTCGACGGTGGAGGCGGGCAGCGGCCTGGGCGTGGTCGTCGCCACCGGGCCCGCCACCCAGCTGGCGGGCGGCCGGAGCGGCCCGGCCGAGCGCCGGCGGGCGCCGGCGTGGCGGCGGACCGCCTTCGACCGGTCGGTGCACGGCATCGCCTGGATCCTGATCCGGTTCATGCTGCTGACGCCGCCGCTGGTGCTGATGTCGAACGCCGCGCTGCGCGACCGGGGCCTGGAGATGCTGCCGTTCGCCATCGCGGTGGCGGTCAGCCTGACCCCCGAGATGCTGCCGGTGATCGTCACCACCGTGCTGGCCCGGGGCGCCGCCGGCCTCGCCCGGGACCACGACGTGATCGTCCGCCGGCTGTCCGCGCTGCACGACCTCGGCGCCATGGACGTGCTGTGCGTCGACAAGACCGGCACCCTCACCGAGAACCGCCCCGCGGTCGCCTGCCACCTCGACGCGCTCGGCGCTCCGGACGAGTCGGTGCTCCACTGGGCCGCCGTCAATAGCCTGTGGACGCTCCAGCTCGCCGACCCGCCCGCCCCCGACGCGCTGGACGACGCCATCCTGGCCGCCGCCCCGCCAGACGTCTTCGATGCGTACGAGGGCATCGCCGCTCTCCCGTACGACCCCGCCCGCCGGCTGGCCACCGCCGTGGTCCGCGCCCCGCACGGCCCCGCCCGCAGCGCCACCGCCGTGATCCCCGCCCCGGACCACCCCGCCCGCACCGACACCCTCGTGGTCAAGGGCGCCGTCGAGGACGTGCTGGAGCGATGTACGCGCTTCGGCGGCGGCGAGCTGGACACCGCCACCCGTACGCGGCTGGCCGCCCGCGCCGCCGGGCTCTCCGGCGACGGCCTGCGGCTGCTGGGCGTCGCCACCGCCGACCGGCCCGCCCGCCTCTCCGGCCGCTACACCCACGCCGACGAGCGCGACCTGACCTTCCTCGGCTTCCTCGGCCTGCGCGACGCCCCCACCGGCACCGCCGCCGACGCCCTCGCGGACCTCGCCGGCCGCGGCGTCGCGGTGAAGGTCCTCACCGGCGACCACCCGGCCACCGCCGCCCGCGCCTGCCGCGACCTCGCCCTGCCCCCTGGCGCCGTGATCACCGCCGAGGCCATCGACGCGCTCACCGACGCGGAGCTTGCCGAGCTCGCCCGTACGACCACGGTCTTCGCCCGCTGCACCCCCGCCCACAAGGCCCGTATCGTCGCCGCCCTCGGCCGCGCCGGGCACGTCACCGGCTATCTCGGCGACGGCATCAACGACCTGCCCGCCCTGCACGCCGCCGACGTCGGCATCACCCCCCGCGGCGGCGTCGCCGTCGCCCGCGAACAGGCCGACGCCGTCCTCGCGGCGAAGGACCTCACGGCCCTCGGCCATGCCATCACCGCGGGCCGGCACGCCGGCGGCAACATCGCCAACTACCTGCGGATCACGCTCTCCTCCGACTTCGGCAACGTGATCGCCATGCTCACCGCAGGGCTGCTGCTGCCGTTCCTGCCGATGCTGCCCGTCCAGGTGCTGGTGCAGAACCTGTGCTTCGACGCCGCGCAGCTCTCCCTGGCGTACGACCGCCCGGCCCCGGCCGTGCTGCGGCGCCCGACCCGACTGGTGCCCCGGGACTTTCTGCGCTTCATCACCGGCTTCGGTGTCCTCAACGCCGCCGCCGATATCACCACCTTCGCGATCCTGGCCTGGTCGGTGCACCGCTTCGGGGAACCCGGCGACGGCCAGGCCGCCTTCCACGGCGGCTGGTTCACCGAGAACCTCCTCACCCAGGCCCTGGTCATGCTCCTGCTGCGCACCGCCACTGCGCAGACGCGCGCGCCGCGTCCGGTCTGGCTGGCCGTCGGCGCCCTGGCCGCGATCGGCATCCTGCTGCCGCTCACCCCGCTCGGCCCCGTCCTCGGCATGACCTCGCTGCCGCCCGTGTACTACGCGCTGCTGGCCGTCGTCCTCGGGCTGTACGCGACGGCGCTGGCCTTCGCGGGGCGGCGGCGGGCGCGCCGGGAGGCGGAGGCGGCGCGACAGGAGAAGAAGTCGGCACGTGGCGCGGCGTACGCCGGGTAGCCGCGTCGCCCCGGTCACTCCCACCGGAACGCCACCGCCGCCACCGTCATCCCGACGATCGTCGTCAGGCCCAGCGACACCAGGTGGGCCGCATCGAGCGGGACGCCGGCCCAGGCATCGGACAGCGCCTCGGCCGAGGCGCCGAACGCCAGCCACTCACCGACCCGGGCCACCGGCTCCGGCAGCGCGTCGGTGCCGCCGAACAGCCCGCCCAGCGCGCCGAGGGCGAAGAAGCCGGTCAGGCCGATCGCGACGGCGGAGTTGGGGGTGGGTGCCAGCGCGGCGACGATCATGCCCATCCCGTACATGCCGAGGACGGCGAGCGCGACGACGCCGACGGCAGCCCATATGTGCACCGGCGGGCGGGCCTCAAAGGCGAGCACGGCGACCGTGAACGCCACCCCTATCCCGGCGACGGCCTGCACCAGGCTCACGAGCATCTGCACGACCAGCACCATCGCGGGCGAAGCCGGGGTGACGGCGAGCCGGCGCAGGATGCCGGAGCGGCGGTAGTACGCCAGGAAGCTCGGCATGTTGATGATCCCGATCGACGCCATGACGATGGTGAAGACCAGCGGCAGGACGTAGACATCCAGGGCCGAGCGACCGTTGGCCACCTCGTCGGTACTGGCCTCCGCCGCGCTCATGACGAGGATCAGCAGCGGCAGCAGGATCGGCACGACCAGCCCGGCGGTGTCGCGGGCCACCATCTTGGCCTCGCACAGCGCCAGCGTCAGCCACGACCGCGGTCCCGGCCGGCGGGCGGTGACGGTCCCCGTACTCATGCGGCTTCCTCCTCCTCGAGGTCGAGGTCCTTGCCGGTCAGGGCGACGAAGGCGTCCTCGAGGTTCGCGGCGCCGGCTTGTGAGACGACGCCCGCGGGGGTGTCGAGCGCTATCACCCGCCCGGCATCGAGCAGCGCCACGCGGTCGCAGAGCCGCTCGGCCTCGTCCATGGCATGGCTCACCAGCAGCACGGTCTCCTCGCGCAGCTCCTCGATGGCCGACCACATGCGCCGCCGCGCCCGCGGGTCCAGTCCGGTGGTGAGCTCGTCGAGGATCACCAGTCGGGGCCGCCCGGCCAGGGCGAGGGCTATGGACAGCCGCTGCTGCTGGCCACCGGAGAGCCGCTCGAACCGGGTGCGCCGCTGGTCGCGCAGGTCGACCAGGTCGAGGAGCTCGTCGGCCGGCCGCGGGTCGGGATAGAACGTGCGGTAGAGGCCGACGAGTTCGGCGACGGTCAGCGCCCCGTGCAGATACGACTGCTGCAGCTGTACGCCGAGCACCTGCCGCAACGCGGCCCGGTCGCGGCGCGGATGGAGTCCGAGCACCGCTATGCTGCCGCGGTCCGGGGTGCGCAGCCCGGCGATCATCTCTACCGTGGTGGTCTTCCCGGCGCCATTGGCCCCCAGGATGCCCAGCACCTCGCCGGGCTCGACGCGCAGGCTGATGTCGTCGACGGCTTGCTTGTCTTTGTAGCGCTTGTGGACGTGTTCGACGAGGACAGCTGGTTCGTTCATGCCGCTGACGCTACGGAGTGCCCGCTCGTGCCCGCCTGTGCCGAAGGTCAGTGATCCGGTGGGTGACTTCTGGCACCTCCGGCGGCGCGTTGACCACCTCTATCGTGAGCGCATGAGACGTCTCGGACCAGAGGAATGGTCGGGCCTCACCATGCTCGTGCTGTGCGCCGGGATCGGCATCCCGGCCATGGTGGGGGCCACCGACCCGGATCTGCCCAGGCCGCTGTGGATGGCCTTGTTCTTCCTGGTGTTCGCCGCGGTCATCGCGGCGTTCAGCCTGGAGCACCGGCCCGCCGCCGGCCGTATTGCCTACGGGGCGGGCATCGTGCTGGCCTGGCTGGTCGTGCTGTCCGTGCCGTACGCCGGCCTGCTGCCGGTCCTCCTGGTCGCCGTCGCGGCGGTCGGCACCGACATCGTGCGCCTGCCCGCCAACATGGCGGTGGTCGCCCTCAACACCGTCGTCATCACCGTGTCCATCTGGCGCGGCGGCCAGGAGGCGATCGACGTATTCATCGGCGGGGCCTTCTACGCCCTGGTGCAGGCCGCCTCGGTCCTCAGCGTCGTGGCGATCCGGCGCGAGCAGCGGCAGCGCCGCGAGCTGACCGAGGCGCATGTCGAGCAGCAGGCCGCCACCGTCCTGCTGCAGGACGCCGCCCGTACCGCGGAACGGCTGCGCATCTCCCGCGACCTGCACGACCTGATCGGACACCAGCTCACCGTCCTGACCCTGGAACTCGAATCCGCCCGGCACCGCCCGCCCGAGGCGGCCCGCGAGCACGTCAACCGCGCCAATGGCGTGGCCCGCGACCTGCTCGCCGACGTCCGCTCGACGGTCGGCGAGCTGCGCACCGCCCCGGCCGCCGACCTGGGCGAGGCCCTGCGCAGCGTCGGCCGCGACATCCCCGGTCTGGACGTCGCGGTCGAGGTCGGCGGCGATGTCGAGGCCGACGAGGAGCAGGCCGCGGTGCTGATACGAGCCATGCAGGAGATCGTCACGAACACGCTGCGGCACGCCGAGGCACGCGAGTTGTGGGTCGACGTCGTACGGGACGGCGCCGCGATCCGCCTCACGGCGGCCGACGACGGGCAGGGCGCGTCCGACTTCGTCGTCGGCAATGGGCTGCGCGGCCTGGCCGAGCGGGTCGCCGCGCTGGGCGGCGAGGCCGGCTTCGACGGGCGGAAGGGCTTCCGGGTTACGGCCCTGGTGCCGGAGCGAGCGCCGGAATGGGCGCCGGAGTGGGCTCCGGACCGGCTGCCGGACCCGGCGTCGGACCCGGCGTCGGACCGGGCGTCGGCCCCATGACCCGCGTCGTCGTGGTCGATGACCAGACTCTCGTCCGGCAGGGCATCGGCGGCCTGCTCGACGTCGCCGGCATCGATGTCGTCGGCGAGGCCGACGACGGCGCCGCCGCGCTCGACGTCATCGACGACACCAAGCCCGATGTCGTCCTGCTCGACCTGCGCATGCCCCGGTACGACGGCATCTGGGCGCTGGAGCAGCTGCGCGAGCGCGGCGTCGAGGTCCCGGTTCTCGTGCTCACCACCTTCGACGACGACACCCTCGTGCTCGACGCGCTGCGTGCCGGAGCCCGCGGCTACCTGCTCAAGGACGTGACGCTGGAGCAGCTCACCAACGCCGTCGAAGCCCTCGCCGCGGGCGGCACACTCATCGCCCCGTCCATCACCGACCGGCTGCTGCGCGCCATCCGCTCCGGCCCGTCGCCGGTGGGCCGCGACGCGCCACCGGTGCAGGAGCTCACCGGGCGCGAGCTGGAGGTGCTGCGGCTGGTCGCGGAGGGCTACAGCAACCGGGAGATCGCGGGCGCGCTGTTCCTCGCGGAGGGCACGGTCAAGAACCACGTCTCGACCATCCTGCTCAAGCTGAGCGCCCGCGACCGCACCAACGCGGTGCTGCGGGCCCTGCACGAGGGCATCCTGCGCTGATCCGCTCCCCCGCGGACCGGCTTGTATAGTTGCGCAATGTAGCAACTTTGCACGCGTGTGAACACCGAAAGGCAGCACCCGACATGGGCCTCATAGCCTGGCTGGTCCTCGGCCTCGTCGCCGGGGCGATCGCCAAGATCCTGCTCCCCGGCCGCGATCCCGGCGGCATCCTCGGCACCACCATCATCGGCATCATCGGGGCCTTCGTCGGCGGCTGGCTGTCCGCCCAGTTCCTCGACCGCCCGATCGCCAAGGACTTCTACGACACCGCGACCTGGGTCTCCGCCCTCGGCGGCTCCCTCGTCCTGCTCATCGCCTACCGCCTGGTCTTCGGCAACTCCCGCCGCTGAACGGGCCCGTAAACAGAGGAGACTGACACCGTCATGGCCCTGTGGGACCGGCTCAAAGATTCCGCCTCCACCATGCAATCGCAGCTCAACGCGAAGAAGAACGACCTCAAGAGCGGCGCCTTCCGCGACGCGAGCATGGCCATGTGCGCCCTGGTCGCCGCCGCCGACGGATCGATCGATCCGGACGAGCGCCGCAAGGTCGCCCAGCTCATCATGAGCAACGAGGTCCTGCAGAACTTCCCGGCCGACGACCTCCAGCGCCGCTTCGAGGACTACTGCAACAAGCTCACCGCCGACTTCGACTTCGGCAAGGTCAGCATCCTGCAGGAGATCGCCAAGGCGAAGAAGAAGCCCGCCGAGGCCCGCGCCGTCATCCAGATCGGCATCGTCATCGGCGGCGCCGACGGCGACTTCGACAAGACCGAGCAGGCCGTGGTCCGCGAGGCGTGCTTCGCAGTAGGCCTGCCGCCCGCCGAATTCGACCTCTGACCACCACGACGACGGGTGGGCGTACCGTACCGGCGGCACCGGTCAGCCGGTACGCCCACCCGCCTCAGTCGAGCGCGAAAGCCCTCAGGAACTCGCGGACTGGGCCGAGTCGGCCGCGGCCCGGCGTTCGGCCAGTTCCTTCTCCACCTTCGGGTAGATCCGTTCCAGGCGATAGGCCCAGAAGAGGATGATCAGCAGCAGGAACAGCGCCATCGGCACGTAGATGAACATCGCCTCGATAGCGTTCAGCGCCGAGTCCGACTGGGCGTCCTTGTTCCCGTTGTAGCCCGCCGCGCCCATGACCCAGCCCAGCAGCGCCGCCCCCAGGCCGTAACCGAGCTTCTGGCCCATGCTTCCCGCGCTGTAGAGGACGCTTTCGAGCCGGCGGCCGCTCTTCCACTCGCCGTACTCGATGGTGTCCGGGAGCATGCCCCAGATCGCGCCGAAGATCGGGATCCGCCCGATGCCGCGGAGGATCGATCCGACGATCGCCAGCTCCATATTGGTCGGGTCGATGGCGATCAGCAGCGAGCCGACGAGGAAGACACCCGCGCCGACGATCATCGGGACGATCTTGCCGAACCGGTTGTAGACGGGCTGCATGAACAGCATGCCGATCAGCGCCGGGATGTAGAGCATGAAGGACATCAGCGCGGCGAACCCGACATCGCCCAGGAAGTACTCGGCGAAGTAGGCGGTCGCCCCGGTATAGAGCGATTCCGCGATGCTGAACACGATGAATATCGCGAAGAGCAGCACCCAATAGCGGTTCTTCCCCGCGAGCTTGAGCGCCTCGCCGATGCCGGGCTGGTTCCGCGGCGGCGCCGTGTCGACGATGCGCTCGCGGGTGTTGCGGAAGGTGATGAAGAACAGGACCACCGCGAGCGCACCGAAGAGGGTGAACGTGATGATCCACGCCGGCTGGTTGTCGCCCAGCGCACGCACCAGGGGCAGGGTGAGGACGGTGACGATCAGCGCGCCCAGGGTCGCGCCGAACATCCGGGTGACGTTCAGCCGGGAGCGTTCGGTGAAGTCGCGCGTCATCCGGGTGTTGAGCGTCCCGTACGGGATCACCGCCGCGCTGAGGGCGACGTTCATCAGCAGATACGTGACGGCTATATAGATCAGGGTCGCCGTCGATCCCAGATTCGGCACGGCGAACACCAGGACCAGCGCAACGGCGAAGGGAACGGCGGCCCGCAGGACCCAGGGACGGGCCTTGCCCCAGCGGGTCGAGGTCCGGTCGACGATCGCGCCCATCCCGACGTCTACCACCCCGTCGGCCAGCCGGACCACGAGCACGATGGTGCCGACCGCTGAGGCCGCCGCCCCGATCACGTCCGTATAGAAGAACACCACATACGTGGCCAGCGCCCCCCAGGCAATGTTCGTGGCAAGGTCACCGGCGCCGAAGGAGAGACGTTCCTTCCATGTCACCGTGGCGAATTCGTTGGCGTGTTCGCTCGTCTTCGCGCGTTCCTGGGTGAATTCGTTGGTGTGTTCGCTCATCGTCGAGCGTCCCTTCACGATCAGGGGGTGCTGGCGTAGTAGTGGCTGGTGGCGTAGTAGTGCTGGGGGGTCAGTGCTGGGTGGCGTCCAGCAGTTCGCGGGCGAGACCGGCCAGATCGAGGTCGTTCGCGCGTTCCACCTCGGCGACAGCGGCCGGGTCTATCGCCTCGATGCCCCGGTAGGCTCCGGCGATCGCGGCCGCCATGCAGCCGATCGTGTCGCTGTCGCCGCCCGCGTTGGCGGCCAGCCGCGCGATCCGCACCGGGTCGCCGGCGCCGGCGACGAAGAAGCCGAGCGCGGCCGGCACCGCCTCCGCCGCGGGCAGGCCGACGCCGATCTCGCCGGCGATCAGGTCGATGGCGTGCTCGTCGTCGCGGGCCGTGACGGCCAGCGCGACCGCACGGTCGATCCGCCGCTCGACCGAGGCGCCCGGCACGTCGCGCCCCTGGGCGCGGCCGAGTTCGGCACCTGCCCGGGCGCCTTCGGTGGCCGCCCGTACGACATCGACGATCTCCGTGCCGGGGACGCAGGCCTGAGCGACCGCGGCGGCGATGGCCGCGGCACCCGCCACGCCGGGCGGCGTGTTGTGGCTGGGCACGCAGGTGGTGAAGGCGGTCTTGACCGCCGCCGCCGGGTCGCCGTGGTGGAAGAGACCGACGGGGCCGACCCGCATCGCGGCGCCGTTGCTGGCGCCCTGGGTCATGATCGACCCGGCCCGGCCGACCTCGCGGGGGTCCTCGCCGCGCTCCAGGCGGGCGATGGCCTCGCGGGTGGTCGGCCCGGCGAAATGCGGGAAGTAGTTCTCGTTCTTGGACCATTCGATCAGCAGCTGCGCCATGTCGCCGGGCGTCAGCGCGGCTCCGGTACGGGCCAGTAGCCGGGCCAGCATGATCATCTGGCTGGAGTCGTCGGTGATCTGCGCCGCGGCCCGGCCCTTCGCGTACGGGGCGCCGGGGAGCGGGGCATGGAACCCGGTGACGTAACCGCCGAACGCCGCCCGGATCTGATCGCGGCTCAGCTCCTCGGTCGGTGCGCCGAGCGCATCGGCCAGGCAGGCCGCGGCGAGGCTGCCGTGGATCTTGGAGTGGAGCGACGTATTCAACTCGGGTACCTCTCAGTCGTGCTCATGATCTGTACGTCAGGCCGCTCGCCGCGCTGCGAGTCGGACAGGTAGGTGCGGCCGCCGATGGCGGTCACGCAGTGGGTCGCCTGGGCGACGGCGCGCCGCAGGCTGTCGTGCACGCCGGTCCCGGCCAGCAGGGCGCCGAGGAAGGCGCCGGCCAGCGCGTCGCCGGCACCGGTCGTATCGACGGCGGTCACCTCGGTGCGCAACCGCGCACGGTGGACGACGCCGTCGCGGTCCAGAGTGAACGCGCCCCGGGCGCCCTCACTGGCCACGACGAGCTCCGCGCCGAGCTGGACCAGCCGCTGGGCGGCGTCCAGTGACCCGCCGGGAGCGAGCTTGGCCGCCGAGGCGGCATTGAGGAAAACGATGTCACTGAGCTTGAGCAGCCGGGTGAACTCCGGCTGGTCCGGCTCGAAGGCGTCCGGTTCGAGATCGACGGCGACCCGCGCGCCGCGCTCACGGGCGAGCTCGGCGACGGCCGCGGCCCACTCGAGGTCGTCGGCCAGCGGCGCGACGATGGCGGCGCCCGCCATGACCGAGGCGTCGATCTCCCCGATCTCAGGCAGCTTGATCCCGGTGTCGGCGCCGGTCAGCGCCTTCTCCCCGCTCGGGTCGAGTTGTACGAAGCACATCCAGGTCGGGTGCCGGCGATCCCGCAGGGAATGCTCGGTCGACACCCCGAGCCCGCGGAGCTCGGCCAGCGCGGCGTCGGTGTCGGGACCGGCGCCGGTCTTGGTGATCAGCTCCACCGCGACGCCCTGCTGCGCGGCCGCGGCGGCGAGGTTGGCGCTCATGCCGCCGCCGTACACGCCGGCCAGGGCGCCGATGGCCTTGTTGTCGTGGCCCGCGATGTGCGGGACCCGGACGAAGTAGTCGATGCTCGCGTCGCCCACGACGACAAGGCGCGGCGCCGGCTGCCGGTCGTTGCTCATGCTCAGCTCCTGAGGTCTATGTCGAGGTGGTAGCGATCACCGCGCAGGATGTAGCGGGTGAACTCGACCGGACGGTGATCGGCCCCGGACGCCGTACGCTCCCGCAGCATGGCCGCCGCGCCCGGCTCGACCCGGAGCAGCTCGGCCTCCGCCTCCGAGAGGTTCACGGCGCTGACGCGCTCCCGCGCATGCGTCGGCTGGGCGCCGCGCTCGGTGAAGAAGGCGTACAGCGATTCCCCGGCGAACTCCGCGAAGTCGATCCCCGGCTGCGGAACCAGATAGTGATCAAGGAAGACGAAGGGGTCGTCACCGATCCAGTAGCGCCGCTCTATGTGAACCACCGTGTCGCCGGCCTCGATGTCCAGCGCCGCGGCGACCGCGGCATCGGCGGCTGCCTCGGCATTGCTGAGCAGCTCGGGCCGGATCGCGAAGCCGCGCTGCCGCAGCTCGCGCCCCAGGCCGAGCATCGGGCTCATCGCGCGAATCTCATTCGACGCGACGATGCTGCCCCGCCCGTGAAACCGCTCGACCAGCCCGAGCCGCTGCAGCTCCTGCAGCGCCCTCCGTACGGACGTCTGCGACACCCCGTACCGCTCCCGGAGCTGGCTCTCGGAGGGCAGCCAGGCTCCCGGCTTCAGCTTTCCGCTCAGGATGTCGCGCTGGATCTCGTTCTGGATCATGCGATAGAGCGCTGTGCGGCTCGGTCGGTCGGTCATGTACTTAGTGTACTAAGTGTGTCAACCCTGGTAAGACAGCTCGCCGAGGGCGCGATAGCCGCGCTCGACCACCCCTGGAACGACCTCGTGGCGCCCGTCACGGACGGGGATCTCGAGCATGTGGAGGACCTGCGCCGCTACGAGCACCGCCGCACCGTCCCGGCCGACCAGGTCGAGGATTCGCGTCCACAGCCGCCTTCGGACACCGTCCAGCAGCGGATCCCGGAGGGCGTACCACCAGAGGGTGGTGAGATCGATCGCCCGCGTACCGCTGCCCGCGTTCCCGATGTCCACGACCGCCACCACCGCTCCGTCACGGACCAGGACATTGCCGGGGGTCGCGAGATCGGCATGGACCATGTCAGGTGCCCTGGTTGGTGGCGGGATGTCGGCGCACAGGAGCCGCAGGCGCTCGACCAAGGCCGCCACCTCGGCGGAATATCCCGAGAGCCCGGCCACGGACCGGCGGAGCAGCGCCTGCTCGGGCGTCTCCTCGACATCCGGCCCGCCGGCGACAGCCGCTTCCCGGCCGGTGGCGACCCGCCAGGCGTACGACCAGTGGTCATAGGGCTCGGAGGCTTGCCCGGCCTGGAGCTCGATGATCTCCATCAGCTGCTCGATGAGGGACGCGGTCAGCTCCGGCGCGGGCGCCGCGTCGACGAGGTCCATCAGATGCCACACATGAGTGGCAGTGGCCCCCACTCCGAGCCAGGCCGGGGTGGGATAGCCGCGACGCCGCATGTGCGCGACGACTCTCTGGGCTCGCCGCGTCTCGTCCAGTTGGCCGGGGTGCACCCGGGGCACAGCCTTGAGCACGGCATGCGCCCCTCCGCCCAACTGGACGCGCGTGGCACCCCCATTGACGCCTTGAGGGAGGCGACCGAGGAGAGTGACGTCCGCCCCGACCACACCGGCCACATCGTCCAGGACCTCGCCCGGCAGCAGTCCGGGACGGGAGCCATGGCTCATCGGAGAACTCACTCGGTCAGTGTCCCGCGAGCTCATGCCGGAGCCGTACGGTCCCGGAAGGCCCAGCTCAGCGGCGGCTCCACCACGCCGCGGAAGGCGCGCCGCACCGGCGGTGTGCACAGCAGCGTAATGACCACTGCCGCGCATCCCGTCACGGCCAGCTCGCCGAGCGGGGTGTGCAGCCACGGGTGGTCGTACCAGCCCCACCAGCGGATGGCTTTGACCAGGAAGCCGTGCAGCAGATATCCGTAGAGCGTGCCGGTGCCCAGCCGCGTGAACCACAGCCGCCGGCCCGGCACCCAGGCCAGCAGACACCCCGTCAGCAGCAGCGCGAGACAGAACAGCGCCGGTACCGCCACGACGGCCGTCCAGCGGGCGGCGCCGAAGCCGTCGACGCTGTCGCGGTGGTAGAGCCACTCGGTGTTGAACCACGGGGCCACCGCGTAGCAGCCCACCGCGGTGACGGCCACCACGGACAGCGCGACCAGCCGCGCCGGCCAGTTGCGTACGACGGCGAAGTGCTCGGGCCGCAGCCGCAACCCCAGGACGAAGTACGGCAGAAAGCCCAGCACCCGCTGCAGCGCGAGCTCGCCGCCCAGGCCGGGCGAGGCCGCCGCCAGTGTCGCGATGGCCAGCGCGATCGGCACCGGATAGCGCAGCTGCTGCCAGACGGGTGCGGTCAGCCGCCAGATGAACAGGGCGACGAGGAACCACATCACGTACCAGGGGTCCATCAGGCTGATGGGGTTGCCGGGCTCCATGGTGTAGCGGGCGAAGAGGGAGTACGCGGTCTCGAAGACCAGATACGGGATCAGCACGCCGGCCACCAGCCGACGCGTACGGCGGGGGCCGGCGTCGTAACTGCGCGAGAGGTAGCCGGAGATCAGCGCGAAGGCCGGCATATGGAAGGCGTACACCGTCAGATACGCCGCATGAACCGCCCGGCCGGTGTGCGTCAGCGGCTCCCAGGCGTGGCCGCAGGCGACCAGCACGATGACGAGATACTTGGCGTTGTCGAAGTAGGCGTCGCGGCGCTCGGTGGTTGCCGTGGCCATCGACTGCACGATGAAGATCTCCTTGAGTTACGGGCCGGGGGTCAGGCAGGCGGGCAGGTGGCGTTTTGGTTGTTTCCGGAAATATTGGCTGATACGCAGCCCGAGACCCGCTCACAAACACGCCCACGGCATCACCAGGAGCGACGTTGCCCGAGCACGACTTCCCCTTCGACCCCACCCACGGATACGACCTGCCGCGGCTGCTGGAGGTGACGGCTCCGGCCGGCCCCGCCGACTTCGCCGGCTTCTGGCGCAAGCGCCATGACCAGGCCCGCGGCATCGACCCGTCACCGCAGGTGGGCCCACCCGAGGCGGAAGTGGACGGCATACGGATCTCCCCCGTCTCGTACACCTCCGTCGACGGCGTCCGTATCGGCGGCTGGCTGACGGCCCCGGCCGACGGCCGCGTGACGCAGGGCTGTGTCGCGACCCACGGATACGGAGGCCGCGACGCCCCGTCCCCACACCTGCCGCCGCCGGGATCGGCGACGATCTGGCCCTGCCTGCGCGGGCTGGGCACCCGCAGCCTGCTGCCCGGCATGCCGCCGGACGCGGCCGGGCATGTGCTCCACGGCATCGACTCGCCCGAGTCCTACGTCCTCGGCGGCTGCGCCGCGGACGTATGGTGCGCGGCCACGGCGCTGCTGCGGTTGTTCCCCGCGGCCGCCCGGCGCCTGACCTACCTGGGCACCAGCTTCGGCGGCGGCATCGGCGCGCTGGCACTCCCCTGGGACGACCGGTTCCACGCGGCCGCCCTCACGGTGCCGACCTTCGGCAACCACCCGCTGCGGGTGACCCTGCCGTGCACGGGCAGCGGCGATGCGGTGCAAGCCAGGTACGGCGATGATCCCGGCGTGCTGGAGGTCCTGGCGTACTTCGACGCGGCCACGGCGGCCCGACACCTCCGCCTGCCCGTCCACGTAGGCGCCGCCCTCTTCGACCCGTCCGTCCCCCCACCGGGCCAGTTCGCGGTACACAACGCCCTCGCGGGGCAACACGAACTCTTCGTCCTGCGCACGGGCCACTTCGATCACCCCACGGCAGCCACCGAAGCGGCTGAACTGGAGGCACTCCAGCGCGGCTTTCTGGCGTCTGCCGGCTGACGCATACGACCAGCTGAGGGAACGCACGTGCGCCGCATCCCCGTAGCCCTGCTCCTGCTCCTGCTCGCCCTGACCGCCTGCTCCCCCGGCGACGCCGGGCCCGGCGTGCGGCTGCCGCAGCCCGGTGCGGTCTTCGACTACCAGCTGGGCGGCCCGTACCAGCCCGAGAAGCAGGTCGAGGCGGTGGCGCGCGATCGCACCGCTAAGCCGGCGCCCGGGCGCTACAACATCTGCTACGTCAACGCCTTCCAGACCCAGCCGGGCCGGTCCATCGCCTGGTGGCAGAAGCATCACGACGACCTGCTGCTGCGCAGGGGCGGCGAGATGGTGATCGACGAGGACTGGGGCGAGGCGCTCCTGGACATCTCCACCGCGGACAAGCGCGACGACCTGCTGCAGGTCGTCGGACCGTGGCTCGACGGCTGCGCGCGGGACGGCTACGACGCGGTCGAGCCGGACAACCTCGACTCGTACACCCGCTCCGACGGGCTGCTGAAGGCGAAGGATGCGGTCGCGTTCGCCCGGCTGCTCGCCGTGCGGGCGCACGAGAAGGGCCTGGCGATCGGGCAGAAGAACACCGCCGATCTGCTGCCCCGGAGCGGGAGGATCGGCTTCGATTTCGCGGTCGTGGAGGAGTGCGCCGCCTACGACGAGTGCGGGCCCTTCATCAAGGCGTACGACGGCAGGGTCTTCGCGGTCGAGTACCAGCCGGCCGCCTTCGAGCGCGGCTGCCGCCGCTGGGGCGAGGAACTGTCCTTGACGCTCCGCGATCTCGATGTGCGACAGCGTGGCGCCGCGGGTTATGTATTCCGAACCTGTTGAGGGCGGAGTTCTGCCAGCTCCGAGTCCAGCTGCGTGCTTGCCGGGTCAGGATGACGAACCGGCCGTCCGCGGCGAGGCTCTGCCGCGCGGTGCCGGTTCACCACGGGAAGGAGTTGAACACCCGGGGTGTTCTACCGGGCATGGCGATACATGTGCTCTTCGAGGGAACGCCAGGCGTGATCGTGCGAAGCGATGACCTCGTCATCGAGGGAGCCGCCCTCGACGATGTCGTGAGCGCCGCGGTCCGTGCCGCCAAGTCGGCAGATCGGATCGAGCTGTGCGGGGGCATGCCGGTCGACGTTGCCGCCAGGGTGCGTGCGGCCGTCAGCGCCGATGTCGACGTACGGGTGAACCGCTACGGCTTCGAGTCGCTCGAGCAGGTCGCCGCGTACAAGACTGCCTTCGCCAATGGTGAGCCGGGTAATGCGGCATTCTTCCTCCCCGCCGCGGAGTCGACTCCGCTGACCCAGCATGATGGCGTTCTCGTCGCCGGCGTCGCCGACGAGAACGATCTCAGGGCGCAAGTCCGCGAAGCGCACGCACGAGGCGCCGGAATCGTCGAACTCTACGCAGGGCTCGGCATCTCCGCCGCCGCGGTCGCCCGAGAGGCAAGCGGGCACCAAATCCCCGTCGGATTCATCGACTGAGTGGGGCGCAGACATCGAAGGGGACGCGCTGGACCTGCGTCTCGACGACCAGACTAAACTGCAGATATTCCGGCCCTTCCCACGTATCACGGCCCAGCATGAACTCAGCGGTCAGCCGGGTACCTTCGGCGATGCGGCGAGCAAAAACATGGCTGGGTAGCCGACCAAGTCCGTACCGCGCCGGCCGGAGCGAAGACGGCCGACACCCGCGCCTGCCACCAGCGCTCGGCCTATGGCCGTGAAGCATCGTCCCGGATAGATCAGTAGGGTCGCTGGCGTGCGCGATGTACGGGTGGTCCTGATCGGCGGGACATCGAACGTGGGGAAGTCGACCGTTGGCCAAGTGGTGGCGGAGAGGCTCGGGTTCGAGTGCCTGAGCACTGACGGGCTGGCCCGGCATCCTGGGCGACCCTGGAGAACCCCGGAGCGGGAGGTGCCTGCGCATGTCGCCGAGCACTACGGATCACTGACGGTGGACGAACTGATCACATCCGTACTCGGCCACTACGATCGACTCTGGCCTCGCATCGAAGAGCTGATTACGGTCCGTGCTACCGAGGACCGCGGCAGGACAGGCCTGGTTCTGGAGGGGTCGGCACTCTGGCCCGTCCGAGTCGCAAAGCTGCGGATCCCGCGCACGGCCGCCGTGTGGCTCACCACGGACGACTCCGTGGTGCGCGCCCGCGTTCACGCGGCAGGCCGCTATGACACAGCCACAGACGAGGAACAGGTCCTGATGGACAAGTTCCTGGCTCGCACTGAGCGCTACCAGACACTCATGATCGATGCCGTTGACAAGCTGAGCCTGGATCGCATCGACGCGGGCGGCGGACGTTCCGCCACCGAACTGGCTGACACCGTACTCGCGGCAGCCGACGCGCAGACCACGGTGGGACGGTCCGCCACCGGTCGGTAAAGGCGGAGCCGGTCTCGCCAAGCGACTCACAGCACCGCGGTGGCCGTCCGCGGTCTGCGCCACGACGGTGTCGCCGACGACCTGCCCGCCCAGGTACCAGAGCCGACCGCCGGAGGCCAGGGGCTGCCCCATCAGGCTCAGGCCGTAACGGGCGCCTGGGATGAGCTGGGCCAGGTCGCCGCGGACGGGGACGGTGTGTTGCATGCGGGCCAGCTGGCGTGGCGGGAGCAGGTCGCCGGCGAGGAGTGCTGCCAGGAAGCGGCTCAGGTCCCGCTGCGTACTGATCATTTCGGCCGCGGCGCCGGCCGAGGACATGTTCCGTACGGTGGTGTCGGTCCAGGTGTCGCGGCTCTCCGGGAAGCGCTTGTACGTGCGGGCGTGCGGTCGCGGCAGCCGGGTGGCGTCGCCGGGAGCGTACGTGCCGGACAGCCGCAGCGGGCGCAGCACCCGGGCGGTGACCTGCGTGCGCCAGTCGCGGCCGGTGGCCGCCTCGATGACCATGCCGGCGACGATGTAGTTGGTGTTGGAGTACGACCACTGGGGGTATGGGTCGTCCGCGTCGGCCGGTGGGAAGGCCGGGGGCCGGCGCATGGCGATGGCGACCAGTTCGGCGGGGTCGTAGTGGCGGTGGCGCTCGCGCGCGAAGGCCGTCGCGGTCTGGTCGAAGTCCTTGACGTCCGAGTGGTTGGCCAGGCCGCTGGTGTGCTGGAGCAGGTTGCGGAGGGTGATGGCGCGGCCGTCGTTGCCGTGACCGGAGATCAGGCGGGGCAGCCAGCGCTCCACGGAGTCGTCCAGGGACAGCCGTCCCTCGGCCTCCAGCTGGAGGATCGCGGTGGCGACGAAGGCCTTGGTCACGCTGCCGATCCGGATGGAGCCGGCGCGCGGTGGCGGGGCGTTGGCCGACAGGTCCGCGACTCCGGCCCGGGCGGACTCGTACCGCCTGCCGTCGCGCAGTTCGGCGGCGATGCCGACGAATCCGCCGTCGTGCAGTGCGCGGCGCACCTCGTGCGGCAGTCCATGCCCCGCGCCGCGGGCTGCCGCCGCTCGCGTGGCGACGGCCGTGCCTGCCGTAGCGACGGCCAGCCGGCGCCGGTCACCGCCGATCGCCGCGTCAGGCCGGTCCGTATCTCTCTCAGCTCGCTCATGGGCCCCTGCGCGCCCTCGCCCACCCCGTTCGGCTCGACCTGCTCTACCTCCTCGAGCGCGAAGGACCGCTGACCGCGAGCCGCGCGGCCGAACTGCTCGGCCTCACACCGAAGGTGTGCTCGTACCACCTGGGGCTGCTCGGCAAGTACGGCGTCATCGAGGAAGCGGGCGGCGGCAAGGGCCGCGCGCGGCCGTGGCGGGTGCGCGAGGCGGTCGGCCTCAACTACACGCGCCGTCCTGGCGAGGACGCCGCGGTCACGCGCGCCGCCGACGCGTTCGCCGCGACCATGGCTGCCAGGGACGCGCGTGTGATCGAGGAGTTCATCCGCCGGCGGCACCTGCTGCCGGAGAGCTGGCGCAACGTCTCGGCGCTGTCCAGCAACCCCCTGCGCCTCACCCCGCAGGAACTGGCCGAACTGCGCACCGACCTCCTGGCAGTCGTGCACCGCTACGCCGAACGCAGCCGCACCCCGAGCCCGGGCGCCCACCCCGTACACACCGCCATCTACGCCGTCCCCACGGAACTGGACCCGCTGACCTTACGGGAGGACTGACCATGCCCCGCCGGGCCGGCGCGACGGACCTCCCGCTCGCCCGGATCACCCCCCGCGAGCGCGACGTGCTCTCCCTGATGGCCCAGGGCCGCTCCAACGCGGGCATCGCCCTCGCCCTCACACTCAGCCGCAGCGCCGTCGCCAAACACATCAACAGCATCTTCACCAAACTCGCCATCCCACCCGAGGAACGCGACAACCGGCGCGTGCTGGCGGTGCTCGCCTACCTCGACAGCAGAGGCAGCGGCCGTTCCCGGCTCGCCGTCGGCCGCGCGCGGAGATGCTGCGGCGCTCGCCGAGTGTCCAGCCACCGATGACGCCTCGCCTCCGTGCCGACCCCATCAGAGGCGGCAGCTGATCTCCATGCCGTCCTCGACGGGGAACGTCACGCTCTGGTATCCGTTCGCCGGGTCGCGTACGTAGTCGAGGTACGGGCGCAGACTGCTCAGGCCGACGTCGTCGGCCACGACGAGTGTGCCGGGCCGCAGACCCGGCTCGAGAAGCCGCAGGACGGGCAGGCACAGCTCTTTCCAGCCGTCCAGCAGGACGAAGTCCGCGGGGGCGTCGAGGCCGCGGAGGGTGTCGCGGGCGTCTCCCTCCAGCGTGGTGATCAAGTCGTCCAGGCCGGTCTCGGTGAAGGTCCGGCGGGTTGCGGCGATCTTGTCCTTGCTGAGTTCTGTGGTGATGACGCGTCCGGTGCCGTTGTCCCGTACGGCCGCGGCCAGGTACAGCGTGGAGATCCCGAAGGACATGCCGAACTCGACGACCGTGGCCGGCCGGACGGCCCGGACCAGGTTGTACAGCAGTTCCCCGCCGCTGGCGGAGATCGGCATATAGACCTCCGCCGCGGCGTCGGCCTGCTCCTGGGGCGTCAGCGGCGCGAACCCGCCGGGCAGCTGCGCGCTGACGCGCGCGGCAGTGGCTTCGTCCTGCTCGGCTCGCTCGAACATCCGGCCGAGGGCTGCCTCGATGCGGGGGTCGGCAAGCGTGTGGGTGTGTGTCATGAGTGCTAGAGTAGACGCAACGTAGCGTCATTTCTAGGGGCGATACTCTGACCGACGGGAGGCGAAATGGCATCTGCGACAAGCGCCGCCGAGGCGAGCGGCACCGGCGGATCGGGGCGGCGTCACCACGGCAACCGGCACGGACGCAGCGAACCGGCCCGGCTGGCAGTACTGCAGGTGGCCGACGGCCTGCTCGTCGAGAAGGGCTTCGCCGGCGTCACGATGGAGGGCATCGCCGCACGGGCCGGTGTGGCCAAGCAGACCATTTACCGCTGGTGGAAGAGCAAGACCGACGTCCTGATGGACGCCTTCCTCCAGGACGCGACCGAGGACCTCACGGCTCCCGATTCCGGCGATATCGCCCTCGACCTGCGCGACTATCTGCGCCGACTGGCGTGGTTCCTCAGCGAGTCCGACCCCGGCGCCGTCTTCAAGGCGCTGATCGCCCAGGCGCAGCACGATCCGGTGTTCGCCCAGGACTTCCGGTCCCGCTACCTCGACGGACAACGCCGCCGCGACCGCCTGCCGTTGGAGCGGGCCGTGGACAGGGGCCAGCTGCCCGCGGACCTCGACATGGCGGCCGAGACGGACCAGCTCGTGGGCCCTCTCTACTACCGCGTGCTGGTGACCGACGAACCGATCAGCCACGAATTCACCGACGGGCTCGTCGAGGCGTTCCTCCGACGGCACGAGTTGACGACGCGGACGAAGTCCTGACCAATCTGCCTGCCCCCCTGGGACGACGGCCGTGGATCAGGCCGGTCAGCGCTGCAGGGTGAGGAGACCGGGCCGCCAGGGCAGCTGGTCGTACGGGCCGCCCGCGCTGGGGGACTTGCCCTGGTAGAGGAGCTGCAGGTTGCACGGGTCGATGGTCATGGTCTGGTCGGGCCGTAAGCACCGCGGACGGACGTCTTCGGCTGAGACTTCGTCTGCGCATGGGGACCTCGATCCTTGAGTGAGGGCGAAGTGAGGCATCCGGCAGACTCGACTGGGAGCGCTCCCCCGCGATTTCGCGTAGAGCTGCACCTTCGGGCCAACCGCGCCCGACCTCTTCAGGCGTAGGGAACGACTGCGGATCATTGCAGCTCAAGTGTGCATCTCGGCGACTTGCGTCTATTTCCCGGTAAATTCCACCCGGAGTCTTGACAGGGTCACGACGCTCCAGCACTTTGGGAGCGCTCCCACACTTCAATGCTTGCACCGTCGTCCGGTGCTGCCACACCTTCGCCTCCGGCATCGAGCCGCGTTCCGCCACCAGGAGGACAACCGTGCCCATATCCCGAAGATCCTTCGCCACCGCCGCAGGCGGCGCCCTCGTCGCGCTCGGCGCGAGCCAGGGGTTAGCCCGGGCCGTCGACCCGGACGCGCAGCGCGAAAGGGCCATCGCGGCGGCCGCCGACGACCCGTACACCCAGGCGTTCCTGACCCAGTACAAGAAGATCAAGGACCCGGCCAACGGCTACTTCTCCACCGACGGCATCCCGTACCACAGCGTCGAGACCCTGATCGTCGAGGCGCCCGACCACGGGCATCAGACCACCTCGGAGGCGTTCAGCTTCTGGATGTGGCTGGAGGCGGCCTACGGGCGGGTCACCGGCGACTGGTCGGCCTTCAACAACGCCTGGTCGGTGGCCGAGAAGTCGATCATTCCGCAGCGCGTCGACCAGCCCACCAACGACTCCTACACCGCCTCCAAGCCCGCCACCTACGCCCCGGAGTGGCCCGACCCGGCCAAGTACCCCTCCCCGCTGGACGGCTCCGTCTCCGTGGGCGCCGACCCGATCGCCTCCGAGCTGTCGTCCGCGTACGGGACGACGGACATCTACGGCATGCACTGGCTGATGGACGTCGACAACACCTACGGCTACGGCAACAAGCCCGGCACCGGTGGCGAATCAGGGCCCGGCGCAGGACCGTCGTTCATCAACAGCTACCAGCGCGGCTCGCAGGAGTCGGTGTGGGAGACCGTCCCGCAGCCGACCACCGACCTGTTCAACTACGGCGGCACCAACGGCTACCTCGACCTCTTCGTCAAGGACTCGTCCTACGCAAAGCAGTGGAAGTACACGAACGCCCCGGACGCCGACGCCCGGGCGATCCAGGCCGCCTACTGGGCCCTCCGCTGGGCCACCGCGCAGGGCAAGGCCGACCAGGTGTCCGCCTCCGTCGCCAAGGCCGCGAAGCTCGGCGACTATCTGCGCTACTCGATGTTCGACAAGTACTTCAAGAAAATCGGCAACTGCACCAGCCCGACCGGCTGCTCGGCCGCCTCCGGCCGCGACGCCCAGCACTACCTGCTCGCCTGGTACTACGCCTGGGGCGGCGCCACGCCCGGCGGCGGCTGGGCCTGGCGGATCGGCGACGGCGCCTCCCACCAGGGCTATCAGAACCCCTTCGCGGCCTGGGCGCTGTCCACCATCCCCGCGCTCACCCCCAAGTCCCCCACCGCCAAAGGCGACTGGTCCAAGAGCCTGACCCGGCAGCTGGAGTTCCTGCGCTGGCTGCAGTCCGCCGAAGGCGCGCTCGCCGGCGGCTGCACCAACAGCTGGGATGGCGCCTACGCCACCCCGCCGGCCGGCACGCCGACCTTCTACGGGATGGCGTACGACTGGCAGCCCGTCTACCACGACCCGCCGAGCAACAACTGGTTCGGCATGCAGGCGTGGGGACTTGAGCGGGTGGCGGAGCTGTATTACGTGAGCGGCAACGCCACCGCCAAGGCGATCCTCGACAAGTGGGTCGCGTGGGCCGCCTCGGAGACCACGGTCGGCGCGGACGGCAGCTACCGGTTCCCGTCCACGCTGAAGTGGTCGGGCGCGCCCGACACCTGGAACGCCTCCAACCCGGGCGCCAACACCGGCCTGCACGTCTCGGTCACCGACTACACCAACGACATCGGCGTCGGCGCCTCGTACGTCAAGACGCTCATGTATTACGCCGCCAAGGCGGAGAACAGCGAGATCGCGGGGCTCGCCAAGTCGCTGCTGGACGCCATGGCGGCGCACGCCGACAGCAAGGGCATCGCCGTGCCCGAGACCCGTACCGACTACAAGCGCTTCAACGACCCGGTCTATATACCGGCCGGCTGGTCCGGGAAGATGCCGAACGGAGACGCCCTCGCCCCGGGCGTCACCTTCATCGGGATACGTTCCTGGTACAAGAAGGACCCGCAGTGGTCCAAGGTGCAGGCGTATCTGGACGGCGGGGCCGCGCCGGTCTTCACGTATCACCGCTTCTGGGCGCAGGCCGACATCGCGATCGCGCTGGCCACCTACGCCGAGCTGTTCGCGGGCGGCGGCCCCGGCGGGGACACGCAGCCGCCGACGGTGCCGACCGGCCTGCAAGTGACCGGGACGACCGCGAATACGGCGTCGCTGTCCTGGACGGCGGCCACCGACGACACGGGCGTGGCGGGCTACGACATCTACCGGGCGGGTGCTCTCGCCGGTTCCAGCACCACCACTTCCTTCACCGACTCGGGCCTGTCCCCGTCCACCGACTACGTCTACGCGGTGTCCGCCCGCGACGCCGCCGGGAACGCCTCGGCGCTGTCCGCCGAGGTGACCGCGACCACCAAGGCCGGTCCTGGCGGCTCCGGGGCGGTGAAGGTCCGGTACAAGAACAACGACTCCAGCACCAACGACAACCAGATCAAGCCGGGCCTGCAGATAGTCAACGCGGGCAGCGGCGCCCTGGACCTGTCCACGGTGACGGTGCGCTACTACTTCTCCGGCGAGTCCGGCGCGTCCACATACAGCACCTGGTGCGACTACGCCCAGCTCGGCTCCTCGAACATCACGCACAAGGTGGTGGCCGCGAGCAGCCCGAAGACCGGCGCGGACCACTACCTCGAGGTCGGCTTCACGGCCGGCGCGGGCTCGCTCGCCGCGGGCGCGTCCACCGGCGACATCCAGCTGCGCCTCAACAAGACGGACTGGTCGAACTTCAACGAGGCCGACGACTACAGCCGGGGCACCAACACGGCGTACGCCGACAGCCCGAAGATCACCGGCTACGCCGACGGCACCCTCGTCTACGGAACCGCGCCCTAGCCCCCCTCAACCCCCGGTGGCGGGGCGCCTCCCGCTGTAGTCCCGCCACCGGGGCCCTCGCATCCGGGCGCCGTCCTTGCCCGGGTCGCCGAGAGCCATCCTCCAGCTGACGAAGGCAGATCTCGCATGCGCAGACGCCGCTTCCTCGGCCTCGCGGCCGCCACCGCCGCCACCGCCGCGACCCCGATCCTCGCCCGCCCGTCCCTGGCCACGGCCGCGCCCGCCACCGACGCCCGGGCGGCGCCGGTGTGGCGGGGCGTCGCCGTCGGGGGCGGCGGGTTCGTCCCCGGCATCCTCTTCAGCCAGAGCCGCAAGGGGCTGGTGTATGCCCGTACGGACATCGGCGGGGCTTATCGGTGGGACGCCGCCGGCGCCGCCTGGATTCCGCTGCTGGACTGGGTCGGCCTCGGCAACTGGGGCTACAACGGCGTCGTCAGCCTGGCCATCGACGAGTCCGCGCCCGACAGGCTGTACGCCGCCGTCGGCATGTACACCAACAGCTGGGACCCGAACAACGGCGCCGTGCTGCGCTCCGGCGACCGCGGCGACACCTGGCAGACCTCGCCGCTGCCGTTCAAGCTCGGCGGCAACATGCCCGGGCGCGGCATGGGCGAGCGGCTGGCCGTCGACCCGAACAAGGGCAGCGTGCTCTACCTCGGCGCGCCCAGCGGCCACGGCCTGTGGCGCTCCACCGACGCCGGCGCCACCTGGTCGAAGGTGGCGTCCTTCCCCAACCCCGGAAACTACGTCGCCGACCCGAACGACTCCTCCGGCTACCAGTCCGACATCCAGGGCGTCGTCTGGGTGCTGTTCGACAAGCGGAGCGGCAGCGCGGGCACCGCGTCCCGGACGATCTACGTCGGCGTCGCCGACAAGGACAACACCGTCTACCGCTCCACCGACGCGGGCGCCACCTGGTCCAGGATCGCCGGGCAGCCCGCCGGCTACCTCGCGCACAAGGGCGTCTTCGACCACGTGGGCGGCCGCCTGTACATCGCGACCAGCGACACCGGCGGCCCGTACGACGGCGCCAAGGGCGACGTGTGGCGCTACGACACGGCCGACTCGGCGTGGACCCGGATCAGCCCGGTCCCGTCCACCTCGTCGGACAACACCTTCGGCTACTCGGGCCTGGCCATCGACCGGCAGCACCCGGACACGATCATGGTGGCCACGCAGATCGCCTGGTGGCCGGACATCACCATCTTCCGCTCCACCGACGCCGGGGCCACCTGGACCCGCATCTGGGACTGGGGCGCGTATCCGGAGCGCACCTTCCGCTACACCCAGGACATCAGCTCCGTACCGTGGCTGACCTTCGGCTCGTCCCCGCAGCTGCCCGAGATCACGCCGAAGCTCGGCTGGATGACCGAGGCGCTGGAGATCGACCCCTTCGACTCGGACCGGATGCTGTACGGCACGGGCGCAACCATCTACGCCGCCACCGACCTCACCAAGTGGGACAGCGGCGGCAAGATCACCATCAAGCCGATCGTGGCCGGGCTGGAGGAGACGGCGGTCCTGGACCTCATCAGCCCACCGTCCGGCCCCCAACTCCTCTCCGCCCTCGGCGACATCGGCGGCTTCGTGCATACGGACCTCACCAAGATCCCGGCGCTGATGTACACACAGCCGAATTACACCTCCACCACCAGCCTCGACTACGCCGAGCTGAAGCCGGCCGTCATCGCCCGCTGCGGAAACATCGACAAGTCCGCCAACCCCGGCGTCAACCGAGCCGCCTTCTCCACCGACGGCGGCGCGCACTGGTCCCAGGCGAGCGGCGAGCCGGGCGGGGTGAGCGGCGGCGGCACGATCGCTGTGAGCGCCGACGGGTCCGTGGCCGTGTGGGCGCCCGAGGGCGCCGCGGTCAGCCGCACCACCGTCTCCGGCGGCTCCTGGACGGCCTGTTCCGGGGTCCCGCAGGGCGCGATGGTACGGGCGGATCGCGCCGCTGCGGCACGCTTCTACGCGTACGCGGGCGGCAAGATCTACGCCAGCCGCGACGGCGGCGCGAGCTTCACCGCCACCGCCGCCTCCGGGCTGCCCGCGTCCGGCGCCGTACTCAAGGCGGTGCCGGGCGCCGAGGGCGAGCTGTGGCTGGCCGGCGAGGGCGGGCTGTGGCACTCCACCGACGGCGGTACGAGCTTCACCAAGGCGAGCGGCGTGACCACCTCCCTCAACATCGGCTTCGGCAAGCCCGCTTCGGGCAGCCGCCCCGCCCTCTACCTCATCGGCACAGCCGGCGGCACGGCAGGCATCCACGCCTCCGACGACAACGGCGCCACCTGGCGGCGCATCAACGACGACCGGCATCAGTACGGCAACATCGGCGCCTGCATCACCGGCGACCCGCGCCTGTACGGCCGCGTCTACGTCGGCACCAACGGCCGCGGCATCGTCTACGCCGACGCCTCCGGCAACGACCCGGGCGGCCCCACCGGCGCCGTCAAGGTCCGCTACAAGAACAACGACTCCAGCGCCACGGACAACCAGATCAAGCCGGGCCTGCAGCTGGTCAACACCGGCACCACGGCCGTGGACCTGTCGAAGGTGAAACTGCGCTACTACTTCACCGGCGACGCGGGCTCCGCCACGTATCAGACCTGGTGCGACTACGCCGCCCTCGGCGCGGCGAACGTCACCCGCAGGACCGCCGCGCTGAGCCCCGCCCGCCCCGGCGCCGACCGCTACCTGGAGGCCGGCTTCACCGCGGGCGCCGGCAGCCTCGCGCCGGGTGCGAACACCGGCGAGATCCAGCTGCGCCTCAACAAGAGCGACTGGTCGGCCTTCAGCGAGGCCGACGACTACAGCCGCGCCGCCAGCACCGCCTTCACCGACGCCCCCAAGGTCACGGCCTACGTGAACGGCGTCCTGGCCTGGGGCACCGAGCCGTAACACCTCCGCACCCGGCAGTCACCACCAACCGATGAGGAGCACAAGAGCCGCATGAAGACACGAAGACTGAAGCCCGCACGACGCGGGCCGGGCCGCCGGCTCGCCGCCGCGGTGGCGGCGTTCGCCGTCGGCGCCGCGCTGGCCGTGGGGATCGCCCCGCAGCCGGCCGCGGCCGCCACCCTCGACAACCCGTACGTGGGCGCCAAGACGTACGTGAACCCGGACTGGGCCGCGCGCGCGAAGGCGGAGCCCGGCGGCAGCGCCATCGCCGACCAGCCGACCTTCGTCTGGCTGGACCGGATCGCCGCGATCACCGGCACCAGCACCTCCCGCGGGCTGCGCGCCCACCTCGACGCCGCCCTGGCCCAGGGCGCGAACATGATCCAGCTGGTCATCTACGACCTGCCGGGCCGCGACTGCGCCGCGCTCGCCTCCAACGGCGAGCTCGGCCCGACCGAACTCGGCCGCTACCAGAACGAGTACATCGACCCGATCGCCGCGATCCTCAAGGACTCGAAGTACGCGAACCTGCGGATCGTCAACATCATCGAGCCGGACTCGCTGCCCAACATCGTCACCAACGCCGACCAGCAGGCCGGCGCGACCGAGGCCTGCCGGGTCATGAAGGCGAACGGCAACTACGAGAAGGGCGTGGGCTACGCGCTGGCCACCCTGGGCGACCTCCCCAACGCGTACAACTACATCGACGCCGGTCACCATGGCTGGCTCGGCTGGGACACCAACCTCGGCCCGGCCGTGGACGTGTTCAAGAAGGCCGCGACGACGTCCGGCGCCACGGTGGACGACGTGCAGGGCTTCATCGCCAACACCGCCAACTACACGGCACTGCAGGAGCCGTACTTCAAGGTGACGGACACCGTGAACGGCACCACCGTGCGGCAGTCGAAGTGGGTGGACTGGAACCAGTACGTGGACGAGATCACGTACGCCCAGGCGCTGCGGTCCCTCGCGGTCAGCCGGGGCGGCTTCAACTCGAACATCGGCATGCTGATCGACACGGCCCGCAACGGCTGGGGCGGCGCGGACCGGCCCACCGGCCCGGGCCCGACGACCAGCGTGGACGCCTACGTGAACGGCAGCCGCATCGACCGGCGCATCCACCTCGGCAACTGGTGCAACCAGAGCGGCGCGGGCATCGGCGAGCGGCCGAAGTCGGCGCCCGCCGCCGGCATCGACGCGTATGTGTGGGCCAAGCCCCCGGGCGAGTCGGACGGCGCCAGCCAGCCCGTCGACAACGACGAGGGCAAGGGCTTCGACCGGATGTGCGACCCCACGTACACCGGCAACGACCGCAACGGGAACAACATGTCGGGTGCGCTGCCGAACGCGCCGCTGGCCGGGCACTGGTTCTCGGCACAGTTCCAGCAGCTGCTGCAGAACGCCTACCCGCCCCTCGACGGCGGTGGCGGCGGCAATGACACGACCGCGCCGAGCAGGCCCACGGGGCTGACGGTCACCGGCAAGACGAGCAGCAGCGTGTCGCTGTCCTGGACGGCCGCGACGGACAACGTGGGCGTGGCCGGCTACGACATCTTCCGCGGCAGCACCCAGGTCGGCTCGTCCACCACCACGTCGTTCACCGACACCGGTCTCAACGCGTCCACCGCCTACTCCTACACGGTCAGGGCGCGGGACGCGGCCGGGAACGTCTCGGCTGCCTCGGCGGCGGTCAGCGCCACCACGGACGCCGGCGGCGGTGGCGGCGGCAACATCAAGGTGCAGTACAAGAACAACGACTCCAGCGCCACGGACAATCAGATCAGGCCGGGGCTGCAGCTGGTCAACACCGGCACCAGTGCGGTGGATCTGTCGAAGGTGACAGTGCGCTACTACTTCACCGGCGAGTCCGGCGCGTCCACGTACAGCGCCTGGTGCGACTACGCGGTCGTGGGCTGCGGATCCCTGACCGCAAAGGTGAGCGCACTGAGCAGCCCCAAGACCGGCGCCGACCACTACCTGGAGGTCAGCTTCTCGGGCGGCACGCTGGCCGCGGGCGCGGCCACGGGCGAAATACAGCTCCGCTTCGCCAAGACCGACTGGTCGAACTTCAACGAGGCCGACGACTACAGCCGCGGCACATCGACGGCCTTCGCCGACAACCCGAAGGTCACGGCCTACGTCAGCGGCACCCTTGCCTACGGCACCGCACCGTAAACCACCCCGGAGGGCAGAGGTGCCGGCTGGGTCGACTCTCAGCCGGCACCTTTGCCGTGGGCCGGCCTCCCAATCCACCTATTGACGCAAAAGCTTCTATAGCGCACCCTGGCCTCAAAACCGTAGATATCGGACACAGGGAGATGTCATGCCCAGCCAGCTCAAGACAGGGGTCGGTATGCTCCGCGACATCGCAGCGGGAATCGACGCAGCCAACGCCATGTGGCACGGCCGCCCGGCACCCGACAGCGCACGCAGCGGGCCGGCCGATCGCGAACCCACGTCCGCGCCGCCCAGGTCCTCGGCCGAGCACGGCCACGACGATAACTCTGGCACACCGCACCACCACCGCTGAGGCCGGCAGGTCACGAGTGCGGTGCCGTGGATTCCCTGATCACGACTCGGCCGGGCTGCTTCTCAAGGCCCGAGCGCGAGGATCCGCTGATCGCCGCGAACAGCTCTTGCGCGGCGACCCGGCCCACCTGCTCCAAGCTCATGTCCACGCTGGTCAGCGGCGGGCGGGCGGCCGAGGTGAAGATCTCCCAGTTGTCGAAGCCCATCACCGCCACGTCGTCCGGGACCGTACGGCCACGCTCGCGCAGGATCTCCATCGCGCCCCTGGCCAGCTGGTCGTTGCCGCACAGGAAGGCATCGATCTCCGGATGCCGTTCGAGCAGCATGGTGGCGGCTGCCCGGCCCCATCCCTCGGACCAGCTGCCGAACTGCGGCTCGCCCACCAGCGCCAGTCCGGCGTCCGCCAGCTCCTGCCGGGCGCCGTCGGCACGCTCACGTGCCGCGCAGTAGCCCGGGTCGCCGGTGATGTGGGCGATGCGGGTGCGACGCTGTCCGGGACGACGGACAGGTCGGCGGGATCGGCCGACGGAGCGTACGCATAGACGACCGGCACCGGCAGTTCGCGGCCCAGCGAGGGACGGGGATCGGTCCTGCTGCCCACCACGATCAGCCCGTCCACGTTGCGGCTCAGCAGCGCCTGCACGTGGTACTGCTCCCGGATCGCGTCGCCGCGCGTATCGCAGAGGAACACCGAGACCTGGCCGGCGCCGAAGGCGTCCTCGGCCCCCATCAGGATCGGGATGCTGAACCGGCCCTCCAGGTCAGCTCCCCACCGGCGGCGTCGTCGTCCCGAAGCTCGACGCCAAGGAGATCGCCGAGCTCTACGACGTACGCGCCGCACTTGAAGGCCTCATGGCCTCCCAGGCCTGCGAGAACGCCACCCCCGACGACATCGCCGACCTCAAGGCATGCATCGACCGCAACGCCGCCCTGGTCCATCTCGCCGACGACGCAATGACTGCCGGCAAGGCCGTCCACACCCACATCCACGAGATCGCCGCCAACTCGTGGGCCACCCGGCTCCACGAACAGATCGCCAACCAGATGCAGCGCTACCGCGCCTACACCAACCACACCCAGACCCGCCGTGACCACGCCCTCACCGAGCACCGCAACATCGTGGCCGCCATCGCGGCCGACGACCCCGCCCACGCCCACAACCTCGCGTTCGCTCACGTCCTAGGCGCCCGGGACGAGGCGCTGCGAGCCCTCGGGCGTACGTCCGACGACGTGGGAGCGGCGCCTGGTCGCTGACGACGAGATAGCCGTTCCACCAGACCGCGCGATGAACCACCGCTCCTCCACTCTCAGGGCTCCTCGGCGGGTGGGAGGGAGCTGTCGTCGTCACCGGTGTGGTCTCCCGGCGGTCAGCGGCGAGGAACTGGCGGTCACGGCCCAGCTCCGCGCCCAGAAGCGCCTCGGCATGACTCCCCGGACCGCGACCCAGTGGCCGGCCGAGATCGATCTCTGACCCGGATCGGCGACGCTCGCGGGCTGGTGCGCGTCTGCATGCGCATCAGCCCGCGACCGCAAGGCCCGTCACCCGGGCAGGGGTTCGATGCGGGCGGGGACGTGTTTATGCCAGGAAGTGCCGGCGATAGGGTCGCGCCAGGTGAGGTCGGTGAGGGTGTCCAGGGCGCCGCCGGTGCGTTCGGTATCGCCGTTGCCGGTTGGCAGGTCGAGTCCGAAGCCGTTGGGCAGGGCCGCGTGTCCGGGCTGCAGGCGGTCGTCGACCTCGACGGTCGCCTCAGTGGTGCCGCGTTTCGTGGTGATCCGGGCGAGAGCGCCGTCGCACAGGCCGAGTTGGTCGGCGTCGTACGGTCTAGCCGGGCGCCTGCCGCGTCAGAAGGGGCATCACAATGCCGTCAACGATCCGCTCGATGGCCTCATTGGATACGGGCTGAAGCGTCATCAGGACCTCATGCCGGAAGAGATCGAAGGGCAGCGAGACAAGGCGCGGTTCCAGCAGGGAGACGTCCACCTCGCCCCGCTGTACGGCGCGCTGGACGATCGTCTCGGCTGCCGAATGGCGGCCTGCCAGTATCTGGTCGCGGAGCTGCTGCGGATTTGATCCCGTATCCGCGAAGTACCCGTCGAGCAGGACCGCGGCTGCTACCAGGAGATCGCTTCGCGATGCGTTAGCCGCGTGCATGATGGCGATCAAGTCGCCGCGGAGTGATCCTGTGTCCGGGACGTCGATGACTCGCCGGGCACTCGCGTGCGCGATGGCCGCCTCGACCATGAGCGCCTTGTTGGCCCATCTGCGGTAGATCACGGGCGTGCTCGTACCGGCCCGCTTCGCGACCGCCTCCAGCGTGAACGCGGCATACCCGCGCTCGGTCAGCTCTGCCCACGCGGCTCCGAGCAGGGCATCTTCAAGATCCTTACCTCGCCTGCGCTGCATCTCTCCTCTCCTGCAAGGTTGCGTTTGTGCACTCTACGGCGCCGGTGTACCGTCACAAATAAGAAGTGCCACCGCATCTTATTTGACCGGCTGAGTCGGCACCAAGCTCGGGAGCACCACCGATGAGCATCCAGAGCACCATCACAGTCCTCATCGAGATCCACGCCAAGGATGGCCAGGAACAGGAGGCCCGCGACTCGCTGCTCCATGCGATCCAGACCTCCGAGAAGCCCGGCCTGGTCAGCTCCACCGAATACGAGGACCTCAACGATCCTGGGGCCTTCTACGCCATCCAGGTCTGGGAGAACGCAGACGCCTTCCGTGCGCACATGGAGGACGCCGCCAAGTCCGGCATGCATGAAGCGATCCAGGTGCTGCGTGAGCACCCCAAGACGGCCGTGCTGCGCACCATTGACTGATGGCGAGACTCTGTGGCGGGTTTATGCGAAGGGGTTGACGCAGGGCGTCCGATCTCCCATGTCGCTCCGGTGTCCGCGCAGGCGGCAGGACGGGCCGTCGATGCAGGCGACGGCGGCGCGGCGCAGGAGCCGGTCGAGCATGGCCGCTGCGACGGTGGCGTCCCCGAAGGCGCCCACCCAGTCGGCGTGAGGATGGTGCTGGACTTCACGACCTTGTGACCCACGCGCGGGCCCACCCAATTGTCAGCCGAGATACTGACTGACGCTGCGTGGCGTGTACACGCCGTGGCCGGCTCGGCCGACGAACTTGCGCTGGTCGATGACCAATTCGCCGCGGGAGAGGACCGTTTCCACCTGCCCGGTGACCTGTTTGCCCTCGTACGCCGAGTAGTCGACGTTCATGTGGTGGGTCTCCGCCGACATCACCTGCTCCGCCGCCGGGTCGTAAATCACCACATCCGCGTCCGCGCCCGGCGCGATCGTGCCCTTCTTGCCGTACAGGCCGAACATCCGCGCCGGGGAGGCGCAGGCGATCTCGATCCAGCGGCGGCGGGTGATGTGCCCGTCCAGGACCGCCTGGTGGAGCAGGTCCATGCGGTTCTCCACCCCCGGCAGCCCGTTCGGGATCTTCGAGAAGTCGCCGCGGCCCAGCTCCTTCTGCCCCACGAAGCAGAACGGGCAGTGGTCGGTCGAGACCACCTGCAGGTCGTTGGTATGTAGGCCCTGCCACAGCGCCGCCTGGTGCTCCTTCGGGCGCAGCGGGGTCGAACACACATACTTCGACCCCTCGAAGTCCGGCTCCGCCAGATTGTCCGTCGACAGGAACAGATACTGCGGACACGTCTCCCCGAACACCGCCAGCCCTTCGTCCCGCGCCCGCGCCAGCTCCGCCACCGCCTCCCGCGCCGACACGTGCACCACATACACCGGCGCCCCGGCCACCTGCGCCAGCTTGATCACACGATGCGTCGCCTCCGCCTCCAGCAGCACCTTCCGCACCTCACCGTGATAGCGCGGATCCGTCTCCCCCCGCTCCAACGCCTGACGCACCAGCACATCGATCGCGATGCCATTCTCCGCATGCATCATGATCAGACCGCCGTTGACCGACGCCCGCTGCATCGCCTGCAGGATCTGCCCGTCATCGGAGTAGAAGACCCCAGGGTACGCAGTGAACAGTTTAAACGAGCTAATCCCTTCCTCTACCAAGGCGTCCATTTCCTTAAGTGTCCCGTCATTCACATCCGACAGGATCATGTGGAAGCCGTAGTCGATCGCGCACTTGCCGTCCGCTTTCGCGTGCCAGAGGTCGAGGCCCTCGCGCAGCGCATGCCCCTGCGACTGCACGGCAAAATCGACGATCGTCGTCGTGCCGCCCCACGCCGCCGCCTGCGTCCCTGTCTCGAAGGTGTCGGATGCGAAGGTGCCGCCGAACGGCAGCTCCATGTGCGTGTGCGCATCAACCCCGCCCGGGATCACATACTTGTGCGCCGCGTCGATGACCCGATCCGCGCTCCACCGCTGACTTCCAGCTGCCGCCAACGCCGCAATCTTGCCCTCTTCGATCAACACGTCAGCGTGGATCTCGTCAGTGGCCGTGATGACCAGGCCGCCAGTGATCAAGGTACGAGTCATCCTGAGCATCTCCCTCACGCCGGCACCCCCGGGGCCCGGCCATCGCCGATTCGACGTGGACTCCAGGCACGTGCTCCCTGCTCGTTCACGGAACGACATCCAGGGTTCTACTCCCGTAGATGATCGGCAAGACCGCAGCTGCTGATCGTTGCGCCGCCCGATGAGACTGGGCACGCGCCTGTGAAGGTTCATGGCAAGCAAAGCCCGTGACCGGACCAGACGTCCGCCCCTGCTTGCCAGCCCCCGACGGGACCCGGCCTCGCTGCCCGGCGAAGCCCAGACCGCGGTACAGGTCTGCCAGCGGGCGCACCAGGCCGATGCGGATCGGGCCACGGGCCTAGCCTGCTACGCCGAGGTACTGATCGAAGGCGGTCAAGTGGAGAACTGCGGGCGCAGGGCGATTCGGGGCGCCCTGCATACAAGCTTCACTGCCGCCTCCCACCATTAATCGAGGCTTCACGATCGTTACGCAGGTGTGCGTTGATGGTCTGCCGGGGCCACCGCAGGATCGGAGGTGTTGAAAGACCCTGACCTGCATGGAGAACATCATGTACGTCACCAGCGACCGCGCCCTGACCGCCCCTGACCACGACGCTGCCTCCAAGTGGGGTGCCGAGCCGCTGGTGATGTCCGGGCGCGACACCATCGTGAGCACCACCCTGACCCGAATACGCATCGACAACACCTGGTATACCGGCGAACCCACCGCGATCTTCGCCGATACTGCGACCGCACTGCCAGTACAGCCGGCGTCACCGCGGAACTGCTGCCGGTGGGCCTGCTGACCCCGATCGGCACTTCGCTCGACGTCTCGGACGGGACGACGGGACTCCTGGTCACCGTGCCGGGCCTGGTCGCCGCCGGCTCCGCGCCGCTGCTCACCGTGGTCTCCGGGCGGCTCGACCGCCGCCTTGTCCTCGTCGCCCTCATCGGACTCGGCGCAGTCGCGCACGCGATCTCCGCGCTCGCGGGGCACTTTGCCTATGTACTCGGGGCGCGCGTGCTGCTGGGCGTCAGCATCGGCGGGTTCTGGGCCTTTGCGGGCGGGCTCGCGGTGCGGCTCGTACCGGCGGACAAGGTGGGCCGGGCCACCGCCGTGATCTTCGGCGGCGTCTCGGCGGCATCCGTGCTCGGGGTGCCGGCCGGGACGCTCACCGGTGAACTCGGCGGCTGGCGGCTGCCCTTCGCCGCCGTGGGCGGGCTGGCGCTGCTCGTCCTCGCCGCGCTCGTACTCTTTTCTGCCCCCTCTGCCCGCCGAGCGCGGCCTGACCTTCGGCGACCTCACTTCCCTCGTACGCCGCAACGCCCGGGTCCCCACCGGGCTCGTCCTGACCGCCCTGCTCGTCACCGGCCACTTCGTGGCGTACACGTTCGTCCGGCCGATCCTGTCCGAGCGCTTCGGCATCTCCGGCTCCGCGGTCGGCTGGCTGCTCCTCGGATACGGCCTGTGCGGCCTCGTCGGCAACTTCCTCGCCGGCGCCCTGGGCGCCCGCCGCAACCTGCTCATCGCGACCGCCCTCACCACCGTGCTGACCGCGCTCGCGGTACTCCCCGGCGGGTCCGCGACGGGCGGCCTGCTCCTGCTGGCCTGGGGCCTGGCCTACGGCGGCGTGTCCGTCGCCCTCCAGACCTGGTTCCTTGCTGCCGCACCGGACGACGTGGAGGCCGCCACATCCCTCAACGTCGCCGTGTTCTGCCTCTCCATCGCCGTCGGCGCGCTGGCCGGCGGCCGGCTGGTCGACTCCCTGTCCGTCGGCGCGGCGCTCGCCGCCGCGGCCGTGCTCACCGTCGCCGCCGCTCTGGTGGCCCACCGGAAGGAATGTTCATCATGACCCGCACGCTCATCAACCCGCCCGCCCTGCACGACCCTTCGGGCTTCGGCTACACCCACGTCGCCACCGTACCCGGCCAGCCGGTGTACATCGCCGGCCAGTACGCGTCGGACGCGTCCGGCGCGGTCGTCTCCGACGACTTCGACGCGCAGGTCGCCCGGTCGCTGGCCAACCTGGGCACGGCGCTCGAGGCCGCCGGCCTCGGCTTCCAGGACGTGGTCCGCCTCGGCACCTACATCGTGGCCCACGACGAGGACAAGCTGCACTCTCTGCTCAAGCACCTGCACGCGACCTGGGGCCAGGCCCTTCCGGCGCAGACCCTCATCGGCGTCGCGTCCCTCGCCCTCCCGGGCATGCTGTTCGAGATCGATGCGGTGGCTGTGGCCCGCGACAACTAGCGGTCGGTCGTCAGTGTTTATCGAAGTAACCCGTTGGATGTTGTTGGGGAGGGTCTTTGGCAGGCGGTGGGGCGGACGCGGAACGGGAGCGTTCAGAGCCTGCGCTGGACACCGTATCCCCGCAGCTGACACGAATGCTGATCGAGGCGGCCGTCATGGCAGGGCTCGATCGGTCTCAGCTGGCATGCGTTCCCGGTGTGGCCGGCCTGGGAGAGAGCCCGGGGCGCATTTCCACCGCCGCGATGCTGCGGATTTGGGAGGTGATCGCCGCTCCGATGCAGGGTGTCGGCGGGAGCGGCGAGGCGATGCGGCTGTGGCGGCCCGGGACACTGGGCGTGTGGGATTACTTGTTCCATGCCGCTGACACGCTCGCCGACGCGCTGCGCGACGGCGCCCGTCAGTTCGCCGTCATCGCTGACCCCAACGACGAGGTCGTCGTGGTGCGCGATGACGAGGGGGTGACGGTGAGCTGGAAAGGCCCTCACATCGACCATCCGAGTTACCGCCAGATCGCGGAGCTTGTGCCCGCCATGTTCTTGACGACGGCGGGCTCGGGGGCGGGGCGTGTGCTCACACCGGCGAGCGTACGGCTGCCCCACAGTGCCCCGGCCAGGCACGGTCATCTCGTCGATCTGTACGGCACTCGCCGCATTGACTTCGGCGCCGGATTCCCGTCGGTGACCTTCACCGAGGCCGATGCCGATGCGCCGCTGCCGCGCGCCGACCCGGCGCTGTCGGCGATCCTCAACGACCACGCGCGCATCACGATGGCCACCGCCCGGCCGCTCCAGGGCTGGCTGGACCGATTCCGGGCCGCGCTGCAGGCCTCGGTCGACAGCGGGCACCCCGACCAGGGCCGGGTGTCGCATCGGCTCGGCATGAGCCCGCGCACTCTGCAGCGCCGGCTGCGCGAGGAGGGGACGAGCTGGCGGGAGGAACTGGGGGCCTACCGGCAGCAGCGGGTGGATGAGCTGCTGCGCGAGACCTCGCTGACCTTGGAGTCGATCGCCACGAGGGTCGGCTACTCCGAACCCCGCGCGCTGAGCCGCGCCATCCACCGCTGGTACGGCCGCGGCCCGTCAGCGATCCGCACGGCCGCACAGCAGCGCATCCCCTGACGCGTCTGGTCCTCCTTCTGGCGCATGCGGCTCTGCTGGCGCAGGAGGGTCCTCCTTAGCATTTCCGAGCGTGGATGCACGTCGCGGCATGGGCCGGCACCGTTTGAGCACCCCGAACTGGTGCTGGCCGCGTCGGAGATGACGCTGTGGCAGCGGACCGGTCCGGCGTCCCGCGGGTGGCCGGCGAGCTGATGCATCACGCCAATGCCGGGTTCCAGTACACGGCGTTCACGCTGGCCGACGTCGAACTGGCCACCGTCGAATGGGCCGACTGGTACAACCAGCAGAAGATTGCAAGGCCCGTGAGTGCTCCGGCAAGCATCAGGGCGCCGACGGCGCCGAACACCTTCACGGCCATGGGGCGGCGGTACAGGTCTGCGAATGCGGCCAACAACAGGAGCACGGCTGTCGGCCGCTCGGTCAGCGCGGGGCGGGTGGTGGCGCGAGGCCGAGGCGTTGGTGGATCATCCGGGCCGACTCGGTGTGGTGGGACGCGAGGTCCGGGCGGGCGCGGCGGGCGGCGAGTGCGGCCAGGACCAGGTGGGTGGAGCCCCAGCCGGCGGTGCCCATGCCGGCTATGACGAGCTGGTCGGCGTACGGGATCAGATGGTCGTAGAGGCTCTGCGGGTCGGGGGTGCCGAGGCGGGCGGCGACGAGGCCCCAGACCGGTAGCAGGAAGTCGGCGGTCCAGTCGTCCGCGATGCCGGTGCCCCAGCGGGTGAGCAGCTCGTGAGCCTGGTCGGTGCGGCCGGCCTCGATGGCAGCCAGGATCGCGACCGGGCGCAGCGGGGTCATGTCCGGCTCCGCCGCGGCGGTGATCAGGTCGTCGGCGATCTCTGCGACCCGGCCCTGGGCACGCCGGCAGGTGTAGAGGGTTACCAGAGTGTGCCAGCGCGTTCCCCAGGGGGTGGCGGCGAAGCACATGGTCGCGTAGGTGCCGACGAGCTCCTCCGCCTTCGCCCAGTGGCTGTCGAGGGTGGCGCGGGCGGTCTGGGCGATCTTGACGATCGACTCCAGTTCGGGGCGGGGGGCCTCTTTCAGCAGCCGTCGGCAGTGGTCCAGTTGCTGTTCCCAGGCGAGCAGGTCGCCCGCGCGCAGCAGGCAGGCCATCTGGAACGTCCGGGCGATCAGCTCGGTGGAGCGGGGCAGGCCCGCCAGCCCTGCCATCTCCTCGGCGGCTTCCAGGCGTTCGCGGTTGCGGCCGGGGGCGAAGCTCGCCAGCAGGTAGTTGCCGAGGGCCCGCGCGAGCAGCGCCGGATCGTCGAGCTCACGCGCCATCCGAACTGCCTCGGCGGCGTGCCCCTCCCCCTCGGCGCGGCGCGGGCCGTAGTGCAGCTCGACGCCGAGGGCCCCGAGCAGGGCAGCCCGGTCCGGGGCGTCGAGCGGCTCGGCCAGCAGTTCCTCGATTGCGTCGATGACGGCCTGGTTGACCGTGCCGTACGGGCGCCAGTTCCACAGTGCGGGGGCGGCGAAGGCGGTAAGGATGCCGATCAGGGCCTGGCGGTCGCCGGATTCGTGGGCACGGTTGAAGGCGGTATCCAGGTCCCGGCGGGCGCCGGTGGCGTCGCCGACGGCGCGGCGGGCCTGGCCGAGCTCGGTGAGCAGCCGGGCGTGCTGCCCCGCCCCCTGGGCGGGCGGCAGGACGGACACCGCCAGCTCCCAGAACTCCACGGCCTCGGCGTACGCCTGCTGCGCCGTGGCGTGCCGGGCCGCGGCCGAGGCGTGCGTCAGCGCCGCGGGTGCGCCTCCGATACGGGCGGCCGCGGCGAAGTGCCGGGCCAGGGTGGCGGCTTCGGCCGCGGGCAGCACCGGCTCGAGTGCCTCGCCGATGCGCAGGTGCAGGCGGGCGCGGTCCAGGCGGGACAGTCCGGCGTCGAGGGTGTCGCGTACGAGGGCGTGGCCGAAGCGGTAGTCGGGGCCGGCCAGGGGCTCGGTCAGCAGGCCGGTGGCGACGGCCGGTTCGAGTCCGTCCAGCACCTCCTCGACCGGGAGGTCGGTTACGGCGGCGAGCAGGTCGGCGTCCACCTCCGTGCCTGCCACCGCCGCGGCCCGCAGCAGTCGGGCGGTCTCCTCCGGGAGGCGGGCCACGCGTCGCTCGATGACGTCCCGGACGCCGGCGGGCAGCACTTCCGCGAGCCCGGCGTCGCCCGCGGCCGGCCGGTCGGTCGCCGTGCCTCCTTCGCTTTGCCGTAGCCGCAGCACCTCGCCGAGGTAGAAGGGGTTGCCGCCGGTCCGGTGCAGCAGCGCGGGTGCCAGGTCCGCATCGGCCCCTCGGGCGCGCAGATATGCCGCCACATCGGCGTCCGTGAACGGCTTCAGCTCAACCCGAGCCGCGCCTTCCAGGCGGGCCAGCGCACCGAGGGTGTCGCGCAGCGGGCCAGGGTAATCGCCGGGCTCGGGGCGCAGGGTGGCGAGTATGAGCACGGGCCGGCGCGCGACGGCACCGGCGACATAGGACAGCAGCCGCAGCGAGGAGACGTCGGCCCAGTGCAGATCGTCGAGGACGATCAGCGTGGGTCCTGGTTGGCCGGAGGCCGGAGAAGGCGCGCCGGAGCCGGTCAACGCTGATACGACCCGCTCATACCGTTCGTACAGTGCCGTATCCGGGTCCGCCACGGAGGCCTCGTCCGTCAGGAGGGCGCCTGCGGCCTCGCCGGCGATCTCGCGCAGCACCTGGATCCACGGCCAGAAGGCGGGTGCGGTGCCGTCGACGCAGCTGCCGCGGGCGACGGTGAAGCCGCGCGCTTCGGCCCGCTGGGCCACTTCGTCGGCGTAGCGGGTTTTGCCGATGCCCGCCTCGCCCGATACCAGCAGCACGCCGCCGACAGCGCGCCGTGCCGTGGCCAGCCGCTGTTCGGCCAGGGCCAGTTCGGCCTCCCGGGCGATCAGCCCATCGGCCGCCACGCCGGCCACGGCCGGCCGGGCCGCAGGGGCGGGGCCGGGAGCCGGCTGTTGCGGGGCCGCGGGCCGCAGCTCGGCGGCGTGGTCGAGGACCGCCTGCTCCAGTTCTTGCAGCTCGGGTCCCGGTTGCAGCCCCAGCTCGTCGTCGAGCCGGGCGCGCACCCGGCGCAGCGCGGCGAGCGCGTCGGCCTGGCGGCCGGTGCGGTACAGGGCGAGCACCAGCAGCGCCCAGCCGCGCTCGCGGTAGGGCTGCCGTTCGGTGAGCGCCTCCAAGCCGGCCACGCACGCGGCCGCCTCACCGACTGCCAGCCGGGCCTCGTACCGGTCTTCCTCCGCCGCCGCTCGCACCTCGGCCAGCCGCGTCGCCACCGGCCCGGCGAAGCGCTCGTCGGCGAACTCGCCCAGCGGGTCCCCGCGCCACAGCTCGAGCGTCCGGCCCAGCACCCGTACCGCCTCGGCATGGTCACCGCGCGCCAGGGCCGCGCGGCCCTCGTCCGCGCCGGCGGTGAAGCGTTCCAGATCGACCTGGCCGGGGGCGGCCGCCAGCAGATAGCCGGGCTCGCGGGTGAGCAGCAGCCGGGGCGGGGTGCGCGGCGGGCGGTCGGGTTCGAGGACCTTGCGGAGGTGGGCGACGTACGCCTGCAGGGTGCGGGTGGCCTGCGCGGGCGGCTCACCGGCCCACAGCTCGTCGATCAGCCGGTCCAGGGACACCACCCGGCCGGGTTCGAGAGCCAGCATCGCGATCAGGGCGCGCTGCTTGCGGGTGCCCAGATCCAGGACGCGGCCGGCTCCGTCGGCGACCTCGACGGTCCCGAAGAGACGGAACTGAAGATCTCCCGGCACCGCCCCACCCCCTCTCCTACGGCCCCAGCTCGCACCTCAACTCGATCCCAGCTCGACCCCAGACGTGCAGGCGCAAGGTAGCGACATCGAACAGCAAGACGCACGAGACGTACGAGAGGGAAACGGCAATGACCATACGAAACGATCTGCGCGCCGCCGTCAATGGCCGGATTCTCACTCCGGGCGACGAGGGCTTCGCCGCCGCCACCCGCCCCTGGAACCTCGCGGTGGACCAGCGGGTGGCCGCCGTCGTGGACGCGGCGGACGCCGCCGATGTCGCGGCCGTGGTCCGCGCCGCCCGCCTCGCCGGTCTCGCGGTGCTGGCCCAGCCCAGCGGCCACGGCGCCAGCGGCGACACCGACGGCGCGATCCTGTTGCGGACCGGCGGCCTCGGCGGTGTCGAGATCCGCCCCGGGGAGCGGCTGGCCCGGGTGGGCGCGGGTGTGAAGTGGGGCGAGGTGCTCAACGCGGCCGGCCCGTACGGACTGACCGGCCTCGCCGGCAGCTCCCCGGCGGTCAGCGTCACCGGCTACACGCTGGGCGGCGGGCTGAGCTGGTTCAGCCGCGCGCACGGCTTCGCGGCCGACAGCGTGCGCGCCTTCGACGTCGTCGACGCGGACGGTGCGCAGCGGCGGGTGACCGCCTCGTCGGACCCCGAGCTGTTCTGGGCGCTGCGCGGCGGCAGCGGCGAGTTCGCCGTCGTCACGGCCGTGGAGTTCGACCTGCACCCGGCGCCCGAGCTGTACGGCGGGCGGATGGTGTGGCCGGCGGCCGCCGCGGCCGCGGTGCTCGACGCGTACCGCGAGGTGACCGCCGCCGCGCCGGACGAGCTCACCGTCTGGTACGACCTGCTGCAGTTCCCGGGCGCCCCCGCCATGGTCGCCATCGACACCACCTACCTCGGCCCGGCCGCCGAGGCCGAGACCTTGCTGCGCCGCTTCGACAAGATCGACGGCCGGATCAGCGACTCCCGCGCCCCGCTGCCGATCGCCGAGCTGGGCACCATCACCGCCGAACCGACCGACCCGGGCCCCGGCATGTCGCGGGCCGAGCTGCTCACCGAGCTGTCGGACGACGTCGCCGAGGCGCTGCTGGCCAAGCCGATCGACCCGCTGCTGAGCGTGCAGCTGCGCCACCTCGGCGGGGCACTGGCCCGCCCTTCGGTGCGCGCTGGGGCGAGCGGGGAGCTCACCGAGCCGTACCTGCTCTACACCTTCGGCATCCCGGCCACGCCCGAGACAGCCGCCGCCGTCCGCGACCGGCAGCGCGAGCTGGCCGCCGCCCTCACCCCGCACACCAGCGGCCGCAAGCCGTACACCTTTCTCGCCCCCGGCGAGAAGGCCGCGAACGCCTTCACCCCGGCCACCCTGGGCCGGCTGCGCGCCCTGAAGCAGGAGCGCGACCCCCGCAACACCTTCCGTACCAACTACCCCGTCCTGGGCTGAGGGAGACCAAGCATCATGACCACCACCCGTCGCCACCCCGGCTGGACGCTGGCCCTCCTGGCCTTCGCCCAACTGATCATCTCCATCGACTACAACATCGTGTACGTCGCCCTCCCCGGCATCGGCTCCGCCCTCGGCTTCTCCGCCCAGAGCCTGCAGTGGGTGATCAGCGGCTACGCGGTCGCCTTCGGCGGCTTCCTGCTGCTCGGCGGGCGGGCGAGCGACCTCTTCGGCCCGCGCCGGATGTTCGTCCTCGGCCTGTCCCTGTACGCCGCATCGTCACTGGCCGGCGGCCTCGCGTGGGACCCCTGGGTGCTCATCGCGGCGCGGGCGGTGCAGGGCATCGGCGGAGCCTTCCTCTTCCCCGCCACCCTGACCCTGGTCGGCACCAGCTTCGCCGAAGGGCGCGAGCGCAACCGGGCGTTCGCCGTCTGGGGCACCGCCGGCGGCAGCGGCATGATCCTCGGCTCGCTGCTCGGCGGACTGCTCACCGACTCCTTCGGCTGGACCGCCGTCTTCTACGTCAACGTGCCCCTGGCCGTGCTCGCGGCGCTGCTCGCCTTCCCGCTGCTCGCCCCCGACGCGGCACGCCGCGCCGCCGGGCGCCGCTTCGACGCCGCCGGCGCACTGACCGCCACCGCCGGAACGACACTGGTGGTCTTCGCCCTCGTCCAGGGCCCGGAGGTCGGGTGGACCACAACGCCCGTCGCTCTGGCAGTAGTTGCCGGCCTCGCACTGAACGCGCCTCCAGCAGTGCGCCGACCACGTCTAAGGGCCGCGGCAGCTCACGATAGTGCACGCCGTCGACGGTGGCGTCGCCGGCGTCAGGCCGGTCAAGACCCAGCAGCAGACGCATGGTCGTCGACTTGCCCGCCCCGTTGGGGCCCAGAAAGCCGGTGACCCTGCCGGGCTCCACCTTGAACGACAGGTCCTCGACTGCGGCCGTCTCGCCGTAATGCTTGGTCAGGTCGCTGACCTCAATCATGGCTGTCAGTCTCCTGAGCTGTCACCTAAGGGGAAATGACGTGACATAACGTATGCCGCCTTCGCCGGGTCGCGAAGGCGCATGCGCGGGGTCACCAGGAAACTTCGGACGGCCGCACCTCGACCGCACCGCCCAACCGCGCCTGCGGGACACGGGAGGCCACGGCGACGGCTTCCTCGAGGTTCTCGGCCTCGACGATGAAGAAGCCTCCGACTGCCCCCTTCACATCGACGTAAGGCCCCTCGGTGGTGACGGCCGAGCCGTTTTCCACCCGGACCGTGGTCGCGTTCTCCGGCACGCCCAACGGGGGGCAGCCGGTCACGTTCTCCATGCTGGTGAGAGCGGCATAGTCGGCATAGACCGCCTGCTTTTCCTCATCGGAGACCGCCTGCTCGGTGCCGTTATAGATGATCAGTACAAACTGCATCATGTCCTCCTCGGCTAATGACGGGCACCCACCCCCACAGCCGGGCCAAGGCCTCGTGTGTGGCCGCAATGCCTGCCGGGCTGCGCGTGGGTCACTACTATGTCGCGCGCCAGGAGGGATGTGTGACAGTGAACGCTCAGCAGCTGCAGGCAGAACTGTTCGAAGCACGCAGGGCACGCTTGCAGGCAATCGCCTATCGCATGCTCGGCTCCGCGGGCGACGCTGAGGACGCGGTCCAGGAGACGTGGCTGCGGCTGTGCCGCACCGATGCCGACCAGGTACGCAACCTCGACGGGTGGTTGACCACCGTGGTGGCACGGGTCAGCGTCAGCATGCTGCGTGCCCGGGGTTCGCGAAACGAAGACCTCACCGACGAACAGCTGCTGATGACCGACAACGAAAGCAGCGACGCACCGGATCCCGAGCGGGCGGCACTGTTTGCCGACTCCGTCGGTCTGGCCTTGATCGTCGTCCTCGACACGCTTCGCCCCACCGAGCGCGTCTCCTTCGTGCTGCACGACCTTTTCGACGTACCGTTCGACGAAGTCGCGCGAATCATCGAGCGTTCACCAGTTGCGGCCCGTCAGCTCGCCAGTCGTGCGCGGCGCCGCATTCGGGGAGCGGAGACGCCGTCCGCGCCTGACGTCAGCCGCAGGCGTCAGATCGTTTCCGCGTTCCTCAGGGCCTCCCGAGGCGGTGACTTCGAGGCACTCCTCAGCGTGCTCGATCCCGACGTCATCCTGCGCGCCGATCAGAACGCGGCACGGATGGGGGCACCCAGGGAGTCGTTCGGTTCAGCGGAGGCGGCCCGGTTCCTGCGCGGTCGGGCCGGCGGAGCAAAGCTCGCTCTGGTGGACGGCGCCATTGGTGCCGTCTGGCCGGGTGAACGACCGCTCATGGTGTTCAGATTCGGAATCGTCGGGAACCTGATCACCACCATCGACCTCACCGCCGAGAAGAGCCGGATTGACCAGTTGCAATTGGAGGTCATCCCTCTGACTCCAAGCCAGGACACCGGCTGATCTGCAAACCGACCTACGGCATGTGGCCGGGGCTCGGAGGGCTGGAGCCGGCGTTCCCTGTAGATGCGCCAGAAACCGAACGCCGCTGTGACCATCCATCCGATCAGGCCCCTCGACTCCCGCTCGGAATGCGTAGTGTCTGGTGACTGACCACAGTGCCCGAGTGTGTACGGGCAAACGTACTCAAGGGAGGTGCCGAAGTGACCGTGGTCGGTGGTCAGTCAGCCGTCCAGGGAGTCGCAGTCATTGGACTGGTTCGCCGGGCCGGATGGTTATCGTCGGGCAGTAGCTCGAACGCTTCGCCGTGTCACATCGGCTCGTTATCTGGGCTCGTAGGCATGGAAGCAAATATGCGAGGAGGACACCATGCAGTTCGTAGAAGCCGTCGAGGCTGCCGATGAGACAACAATGAGGTCTATGCTGGCCGCCGATCCCGGGCTGCATGATCGGCACGCAGAGCTGGTCGCGCTGATGGCCGAGGCGCGCAACTGGTCAACGGTCCGGCTGCTGATCGATCTTGGCTTCGGCGTCGACGGCGTCACGGCCGCCGGTGCCACGGCCCTGCACTACGCGGCGGCAGCGGGCGAGCTGTCGATCGCGCGCCTGCTGGTCGAGCACGGCGCCGACCACACCGCCCGCGAACCCGGGTTCAATGCACAGCCGGCGGGCTGGGCCCAGTACTTCAAGAAGCCGGAGACCCAGAAGTATCTCGAATCCCTGACCTGACGCCGTGCCGCCCAGGGTGCGTTGGACGGTGGCCCAGTTGAATCGCCGCAGAATGCTCCTCGCCGCCGCGGCCGGCCGGCTGCTGCCATGCTCAGTTCGTGCGCATCATCCGGGCGCGGTGCGAAGCCCGCGGCGCAGGGTGACGCGTCGGCCTTGCGGGGCCGCTGGCCGCGGCAGGCCCGCCGGTCCCAGCAGCCAGTGCCGCGGGAGGCAGCCGCGATCGTCGAGGAATCGCTCGACGGGCGGGGCCCAGTCCGTCACGTCATCGCAGCCCGCGCCACCGGCCGTGTCGTTCAGCTCGCGCCCGAATCCGACGGGTCACCGGCTAGAAAATTCCCGGTCACCTTCGCCAATGTGATTCTTGAAGGAGGTGATTCCCTCTTCTACGAGGGTGTCCATCTCCTTCAGCGTGCCGTCGTTCACGTCCGAGAGGATCATGTGGAAGCCGTAGTCGATGGCGCATTTGCCGTCGGCCTTCGCGTGCCACAGGTCCAGGCCCTCGCGCAGGGCGTGGCCCTGGGACTGCACCGCGAAGTCGACGATTGTTGTCGTGCCGCCCCAGGCTGCTGCCTGTGTGCCTGTTTCGAAGGTGTCCGAGGCGAAGGTGCCGCCGAAGGGGAGTTCCATGTGGGTGTATGCGTCCGCGACGCCTGGGGTTACGTACCTCTGGGAGGCGTCGATCACGCGGTCTGCCGACCACTGCTAAGTGCGGGTCATCTAGGGGCATCTCCCAGAGATGGGGTGCGGATCGGGTCCCGGTCGGGTCCGGATCGGGTGGGAGTACGCGTGGGCGGCGGGCGGAGACGAAGAGGCCGCCGGCGCGGCCATGCTGTGGACGAGCGTGATCCGCCACCGGCGGGCACGGTCTACGCTGCCTCCATGACCGATGCCGGGGCAGCGCTGCGAGCCATCAGTGACCTGCACGTCGGCTATGCCGACAACCGCCGTATCGCGGCGGACCTGCAGCCCAACTCGCCCGACGACTGGCTGATCGTCGCCGGCGACGTCGGCGAGCTGATGTCGGACATCGAGCGCACGCTCGGCACTCTCCGCGACCGGTTCGCCCAGGTGATCTGGGTGCCGGGCAATCACGAGCTGTGGACCATCCCCCAGGAGACCAACGACCTGCGGGGCGTGGCCCGTTACGAGGCGCTCGTGGCGCTGTGCCGCCGCCTCGGCGTGCTCACGCCCGAGGATCCGTACCCGGTCTGGCGCGGCGCCGGCGGCCCGGTCCGGATCGCGCCGCTCTTCCTCTTCTACGACTACACCTGGCTGGCGCCCGGCACCGCCACCCGCGAGGAGTCCCTGGCGAAGGCGCACGCGGCCGGGATCGTCTGCACCGACGAGTTCTTCCTGCACCCCGACCCGTACGAGAGCCGCCAGGACTGGTGCGCGGCGCGGGTCGAGATGACCGAGTGGCGGCTGGCGGATGTCGCGGGCGAGATGCCGCTGGTGCTGGTCAATCACTGGCCGCTGGTGCGGCAGCCGACCGAGGTGATGACGCACCAGGAGTTCGTGCAGTGGTGCGGCACGGAACGTACCGCCGACTGGCACACCCGCTTCGGCGCGGCGGCCGTGGTCTACGGCCACCTCCATATCCCGCGCAGCACCGTGTACGACGGGGTCCCGTTCGAGGAGGTCTCCCTCGGCTACCCCCGTGAATGGCGCCGGTTCGGGCTGCGCGCGGAGCTCGCCCGGCAGATACTGCCGCGCCCCGCCGCCTCCGACCCGCGTTGAGGCCGCCCCACGTTGAGCCGCGCCCCGCGGAAGCCGCGGCTATGGTGATCACATGACCGTAAAGCTGTTCAATCCCGATGGAATTCCGAAGCCCGACGTGTACCGGCAGGTGTCGATCGCGGAAGGGTCGAGGCTGGTCTTCGTCGCCGGCCAGGTGGCCCGCGACGCCGATGGGAACAAGGTCGGCGAGGGGGACTTCGCCGCGCAGGTGGAGCAGGCGTATGTGAACGTCGGCCGGGCGATGACGGAAATCGGCGGCTCCTTCGACGACATCGCGAAGCTGACCATCTATGTCGTCGACTGGTCCGCCGACAAGTACCCGCTCCTCGGCGAGGGCGTCCAACGCGCCGCCGCCAAGCTGGGCGTGGATCCCTTGAAGCCGATCACTCTCATCGGCGTCTCCGCCCTGGGAGAGCCCGACATCATGGTCGAGGTCGAGGCCACCGCGGTTCTGGACTGAGGCGGGACACCTCACCGCGCCAGCGTCTCCGGCCCGCGTACGGGCGTATCCGCCGCGGCGACCAGTGCATGCACCGCCGTCGAGGCCGCCTTCTCCACCAGCGCGATTCCGGCCTCGCGCGTCGCATGCCGATCCGACAGCACGCTCACCAGCAGCGTGTGCCCCGCGTAGTCCACGCGCCCGATGCTGTTCACATCCCAACGTCCCGACGCGCTCCGCGGCAGCCACCCGTTCTTCACGAAGCCCGCCGAGTCCGGGGCCGCCGCCGGGACACCCCAGTCCTGGTCGGCGGCCACATTGGCCATCAGCGACTGGATGTACTCCTGCGATGCGTCCGTGAGCGGCGACGGACGCGTGAACACCGCGCGCAGCAGCCGGAGTTGGTCCTCGGCGACGGTCTGGGTGAGTCCCCACTGACCGCCGCTGCCGGGCGTCGTGCCCGTCAGGCCCAAGGTCCGGTTGGCGCGCGCCAGGCCCTCCCCCGCCCCGATGGCCCGCCACAGCGTGTCCGTGGCCTTGTTGTCGCTGTTACGGATCATGATCGCGGCCTCGCCCTGCTGTTCAGGGGTGAGCGCGACGCCGGTCGTCTGGGCCTGCAGCAGCAGCGCGGCGAGGATGTTCACCTTCACGATGCTGGCCGTGTCGTACGAGCCGGAGCCCGCGGACGAGTGCGCCAACTCGCCGGTGTCCAGGTCCTCGACGGCGATGCTGTAGCGCAGCCGCTCGCCGTCCGCGCCGGAGCCGAGGGCGGCGCGGACCGCCTCCGCGGCGGTACGGGCCGCCGAGTTCGGCTCGGGACGGGGCGGTGCGGGCCGGGACTGCGCGGGACGGGGCGGCGCGGACTGCCCGGCCCCCTCCGCGTCCGTACGCTCCGCCGCCTGCGCGGCCCGCACCGGCGGCTGCGGGTCCACCAGGGAGGCGGCACCCTCCGGCACCGGGAGCGCGCCCCGGTTGAAGGCGACCAGCGCCGTGCCGGCGGCGAGCGTGAGCGCGGCGCCTGGCAGCCACAACGCGCGATTACGGGAGTGCATCACGCATTTCGTATCAGCATCCGATCCGCACTCCGGCAATCCGTGCTGGTCAGGTCACTCGATCGGCGCCCCGATCGGCCTTACGCTGCCGTCATGACCACCTCCCGCGTGCACGCCTTCAGCGCCGCCGACGCCCTCGGCGACCACGACGCCACCGCCCTCGCCGCGCTGATCCGCGCCGGCGAGGTGAGCGCCCAAGAGGCGGCGGAAGCCGCGGTCGCGCGCGTACGGCAGGTTGAACCCGAGCTGCATGCGGTGGCGATACCGGCGTTCGACGCGCCCGACATCCGCACGGCGGGGGCCCTTGCCGGCGTGCCGACCTTCGTCAAGGACAACACCGACTACCGCGGGCTGCCCACCGGCCACGGCAGCGCGGCCTTCCACGCCCGTCCGGCGAAGCGGCATGCGCCGTTCACCGAGCAGTTCCTGGCCAGCGGGATGACGGTGCTGGGCAAGACGCGGCTGCCGGAGTTCGGCTTCAACGCCACCACCGAATACCCCGGCGGCGACGCCGTCCGTAACCCCTGGCACACCGGCCACTCCGCCGGCGGCTCCTCGGGCGGCAGCGCCGCGCTCGTCGCCTCCGGGGCGGTGCCGATGGCGCACGCCAACGACGGCGGCGGCTCGATCCGTATCCCCGCGGCCTGCTGCGGCCTGGTCGGGCTGAAGCCGACGCGGGGCCGGATGGTGGCCAGCGAACAGGGCCGGCGGCTGCCGATCGACGTCGTCTGCGACGGCGTCCTCAGCCGTACGGTCCGCGACACCGCCGCCTTCTATGCCGCGGCCGAACAGCACTGGCAGAACCCGAAACTGCCGCCACTCGGCCTCGTCGAGGGCCCGTCGGACCGCAAGCTGCGGATCGGCCTGCTGCTCGACTCCCCCACCGGCGTGGTGACGGACGACGAGACGCGCGCCGCGGTGAACGCGACGGCGGCGGCGCTGGAGAAGCAGGGCCACGAGGTGGAGCCGTGCACGCTGCCGCTGGACCCGCGCTTCGAGGGCGACTTCATCACGTACTGGGGGATGCTGTCCTTCCTCGCCTCCGCGACGGGGCGACTGCTGCTCGACCGGCACTTCGACGGCCGCCGCATGGACGGCCTGAGCCTGGGCCTGCGGGCCCGCTACCGGCGCCGGATCGCCGCCACCCCGGCCGTGCTGCGACGGCTGCGGCAGGCCTCGCGGGCGGCGTACGAATCGGCGCTCGGCCGCTACGATCTGCTGCTGTCCCCGGTGCTCGCGCACACCACGCCGCCGCTCGGGCACCTGTCCCCTGACGTGCCGTACGACGAGTTGATGCGGCGGCTGACCTCGTACGTCTCCTTCACCCCGCTCAACAACGTCTCCGGCAGCCCGGCCATCTCGCTGCCGGGGGCGCAGCGGACGGCGGACGGGCTGCCGGTCGGCGTGATGCTGTCGGCGCGGGACGGTGACGAGCGGACGCTGCTGGAGGTCGCGTATGCGATGGAGGCCGAGCGGGGGTGGCCGCGGATCCAGACGGCGGAGTGAGATCGGGACGTCGAGCCGCTCAGGCGTCCAGGACCGCCGTGAGGCCCGCCCTCAGATCCTTTACGTAGAACTCGGGGACCTCCAGCGACGGGAAGTGCCCACCGCTCTCCGGCGTCCCCCAGCGGACAAGCTTCCGGAACCGCTCCTCCGCCCACGGGCGCGGGCACTTCTCGACGTCGCGCGGATACACGCTGATCGCGGACGGGACGTCGACGCGGAGGTCGGGGTCGAGCGAGTCGTGGCTCTCGTAGTAGATGCGGGCTGCCGAGGCGCCGGTCCGCGTCAGCCAGTACAAGGTGACGTCATCGAGGATCCGGTCGATGGAGATCGTCTCGAACGGGCTGTCCTCCGTGTCCGTCCACTCGGCGAACTTGTCGAGGATCCAGGCGAGCAGCCCGACCGGTGAGTCGACGAGCGCGTAGCCGACGGTCTGCGGCTGGGCCGCCTGCACCTTCGCGTACGCCGCGTGCTGGTCCCAGAAGTCGCGGGTGTCCTCGACCCACTTGCGCTCTGCCGCCGTCAGCCCGTCCGCGGTCAGCCCGGGCGGCGCCTGCGCGGTCGAGGTGTGGATGCCGAGCACGTGCTCCGGGTACCGGCCGCCGAGGATCGTGGTGACCACGCCTCCCCAGTCGTTTCCGTGGGCCAGAAACCTGCCGTACCCGAGCCGCCCCATCAACTCCACCCAGGCGTCCGCGATCTTCCCGGTCCCCCACCCGGTGCTGTCCGGCTTGTCGCTGTAACCGAAGCCCGGCAGCGACGGGGCTACGACATGGAAGGCCGGCGCGTCCGCGTCGTCCGGATCGGCCAGCTCATCGATGACGTCGGTGAACTCGGCGATGCTGCCCGGCCAGCCGTGCGTCATGAGCAGCGGCGTGGCGTCGGCGCGCGCGGACCGGCGGTGCAGGAAGTGGATTCCCAGACCGTCAATGGCCGTACGGAACTGGCCGATCTGGTCGAGGCGCTTCTCGAACGACCGCCAGTCGTACTCGGTGCGCCAGTAGTTCACGACGTCCACGAGATCGGCGAGCGGCACCCCCTGCTCCCAGCGGCGCGGGCCGGGCGCGGCGCCGCGGACCGTCTCGGCCTCCGGCAGCCGCGCCGCGGCCAGGCGGGCGCGCAGGTCGTCGAGGTCGGCGTCGGTCGCGTGGGCCGTGAACGCTTGCACGTCGGTGGTGGGCACGGAGACCTCCAGGTCATTGTGCATGAACCAGCTAAGACGGTTCTAGCAGATCGCGACGGCGAACCGCAACCGGCTAAGGTGGTTCCATGTCCGGCTCTACGACTTCTCAGCCCCCCGGCTTCCGCCTCGGCAAGGTGCTGGCGACCAGCTTCACGGCGACCCTGACGGAGCGCCGCGGCGATCCCGTGGAACGCATCCCCACGCCGGACCGCCTCGCCGACTGGCTGGCGGTAAGCGGCCTCGCCGTGCCCTCCTGCACCCCCGCCCAGCTCAAGCGTGCGCGGGAGCTGCGGGAGTCGATTCACGCCGCGGCGACGGCGGCGGCGCGGCGTGATCCGCTCCCTGCGGCCGCTGTGGAGATCATCAATGACTACAGCGCGCAGGGCGGGGCCGCGGCTTTCTTGACGGCTGAGGGGGAGCGGGAATGGCGGCTTGGCTCGACGTCGTCCGTGGAGGATGCGTTGGGCGTCATCGCCGCCGACGCGATCAGCATCATCTCGGGCGAGCGCGACGGGAAGCTGGCCCTGTGCTCATCGCCGACCTGCGAGGCCGCCTTCTTCGACACGAGCCAGAGCCGGACCCGCAGATGGTGCGAAATGAATACGTGCGGGAATCGCCAGAAGAAGGCGCGCTTCAATGCCCACAAGCAGGCGCGCTCCGGGGCTGCGGGCTCCGGGTCAGCGAGCTCCGCGCGCTAGCTGCTCGAGGACCTGGTCGGCGATGCGGCGTCCGCCGGCCGCGGCCGCTGCGGCTGTGCCGCCGCCGGGGAGAGTGAGGGCGCCGGTGGTGTAGGCGCCTGGGCGGGCGAGTTCATGGTCGGTGATCCAGTCGCCGGTCAGGATGAGCGTGTCGCAGGGGATGGTGCGGCGTTGCCCCGTGACCAGGTGCTCGATCTCGACGGCGGCGAGGCGGCCGCGGCGGCCGTCGATGCGGGAGATGCGGGTGCGGGTGGCGACGGGGATGGCGTGGCGCAGGCGCGGGGCGTACGGGCCGCGGGCCGGCCGCTCGGTGGTGAGCAGCGCGGTCCGGCAGCCGGCGCGGCGGAGGGTGGTGACGGCGGACCAGCTGAGGGGGTCCGTACCGACGATGACGGCGCGATGTCCGGTGAAGTCATCGATGCCGGCGAGCAGTTGTCCGTACGTCCAGATGCCGGTGGCCGGGCGATCACCGGGTATCAGGCGGGCATGACGGGTGCGCTCGCGGGCGCCGGTGGCGAGGACGACGGCCTGGGCGGTCACCTGCAGGAGTCCTTCGGGCGTCGTGACATCGAGGCTGCGCTCACCGGACCAGCCGGTGACGGTGGCGTCGGTGAGGACGACGGCGCCTGCGGCGGCGGCGCGTTGAGCGAGCGCGTGCGCGTAGCCCGGGCCGGTGAGGGGCCGGTGGAGATCCCGCACCCCGAACCCCCACGTGCGGCAGAGGCGGGGCAGGCCGCCTGGCTCGGGCTCCCGCTCGAGCACCAGGACGCCGCCGTCGAGACGGGAGGCCAGGCGAGCGGCGGCGGTGAGACCGGCGGGGCCGGCGCCGACGATGACTACGTCGGGGGTGAGGGTGGTGGGGGTTGAGGTGGGGGCGTCGGCCATGGGGTGGGCGGCGGTGGGGTCGGCCGCGGTGGGGCGGGCGGCCTTGTCGGTCTCAGCAGCCTCGGCCGCCGGGCGGGTGGCGGGCACAGGCCCGGCCACGGGCCGATCGGCCGGTACGAGCCCTGCCACCGGGCGGTCGCCGGGCACAGCCCCCTCCACCGGCGGCCCCGCAGACCCGCCCGCGTCCCGCAGCAGCGCGGCGAGTCGCGGGCCGCATGCCGTGCCCTGGCAGCGGCCCGCGCCTGCGCGGGTGCGGCGGGAGAGGCCGCCCGGGGTCGTCGGCGGGAGGGGGGAGCGCAGGGCGTCGCGGATCTCGCCCTCGGTCGTGTGCTCGCAGTAGCAGACGATGCGGCCGTACGCGCTGTCGCGGGCGATCAGTTCCGGGTCGGCGTACGGGCGCGGGAAGGCCTCGCCCAGGTTGGGCATGCGCGGGGTGGCGGGCAGCGACCCGCGGGGCGGCAAGCGCAGGCCTGCCTCGCGCAGTTGCCCCGCCGCGTACTCCGCGATCGCCAGCGACGCCGACAGGCCCGTGGAGCGGATGCCGCCGACCAGCAGGTAGCGCTGCCCCGCCGCGGCCTCGATCACGTAGTCATCGCGCTCGGTCGCCGCCCGCAGCCCCGCATACGTCGCCGTCACCTCCTCCGCCACCAGCCGCGGCATCAGCCGCGCACCCTTCGCGAGCAGTCGGTCGAGCCCCGCCCGCGAAGTGCCGGTCGCCGTGCGGTCCGTGAGGTCTTCCGCGGTGGGGCCGAGGAGGACATTGCCGTACACGGTCGGGCAGATCAGCACGCCCTTCCCCCAGGGGCCGGGCACCGGCAGCACGATGCGTTCGGCGAGCGGGCGCGCCGCCTTGTCGTACACGATCAGCTCGCCGCGCCGCGGAATCACCGTGAAGCGGTCGTGGCCGAAGAGCGCGTCGACGGTGTCGGCGCCGAGGCCCGCGGTGTTGACCACCCAGCGGGCGCTGACCGGCCCGCGCGTCGTGCGCAACACGGTGGTGTGTGCGCCGGGTTCGGCGGCGAGGACGCGGTGGCCGAGGAGGAGTCCGGCGCCGCGGGCGCGGGCCTCGGTGGCGTACGCGAGGGTGGTGGTCCAGGGGCAGGTGATGGCCTCGTCGGGGACGGTGAGGCCGCCGAGGGCGCCCGGGGCGAGGGCGGGGAGGTGGCGGCGGAGGTCGGGGGCGGGGATGAGCTCGCAGCGGTGGTAACCGTTCGCGGCGGCCTTCTCCGCGAGCGCGGGGAGCGCTTTGAGCTCCTCCTCGGTCCAGGCGACGAGCACCGCACCGACCCGCTCGACGGGGATGCCGGCGGCGGGCGCGTACGAGGTGAGCAGCTCATACCCGCGCCGCACGAGCCGCGCCTCGAGAGTGCCGGGCGAGGCGTCGAAACCGGTGTGCAGGATCGCGGTATTGGCCTTGCTGGTGCCGTCCCCGACGTCGTCGCGGGCATCGAGGACGGCGACGCTGAGGTCGTAACCCGCCAGCTCGCGCGCGATCGCGCAGCCGACGACGCCGGCGCCGATGACGGCGATGTCGTACGGCCCGTCCGCCCCCTCAGCCACGCCCCGCCGCCCCCGGCAGATTCGCGGCGGCCGACTCCCGCCACCGCCCCAGGTGTTCCGCCGCCCGCTCGGCCGGCCACCGCGGCTCATACGTGCGGCCCGGCTGCCACTCCCCCACCGCCTCCGCCGCCCCGAGCCCCGGCTCGACCGCCAGCCGCGCCAACGCCGCCGCGCCAAGGGCGGTGGCGTGCGGCGACGGATAGACGTCCACCGGGATCTGCGCCAGATCGGCCTGCGCCTGCATCAGCGTCGCGCTGGCGGTGAGCCCGCCATCCGCGCGCAGCCGGGTCAGCGGCGCGCCCAGATCAGCCGCGACCAGGCCCGCCAGGTCGGCGATCTGGGCGGCGACGCCCTGGAGGACGGCGAGCACGATGTGTTCGCGGCGGGACGAGAGGGTCAGGCCCGCGAGAGACGCGGTGGCGTCAGAGCGCCACCACGGGGCGGCGTGGCCCGCGAAAGCGGGTACGCACAGCACACCGCCCGCGTCATCCGCTGCCGCCGCCCGGTCCAGCTCTGCCGCGGAACCTATGAGCCCCAGGTCGGCGAGCCAGCGTATGGCCGAGGCGACCGTGTAGACCTGCCCGTCGACGCAGTACGGCGTGGCGCCGCGGGCCCGCCAGGCGACGGAGGCGGTGAGGCCCGAGGTGGAGCGGATGGCGCGCTCGCCCGTATTCGCGAGCAGGAAGGCACCGGTCCCGTACGTGCACTTGGCCATGCCCGCGGCGAAGCAGCTCTCGCCGAAGAGCGCGGCCTGCTGATCGACCACGAGCCCGGCGACCGGCACCTCCCCACCCGTAAAGGCGCTGGTCGTGCCGACCACCTCGTCGCAGCCGACGATCCGCGGCAGCTCGGCACCATCGACCCCGAACAGCTCCGCCAACTCCGGATCCCAGGCGACCGCGTCGAGGTCGAGGAGCAGCGACCGGCTGGCGGTGGCGGCGTCGGTGACGAAGGTGCCGGTGAGGTGGTGCAGCAGCCACGTGTCGGTGGTCGTGACGACGCCCTCGCGGGTCAGGTTGGCGCGCAGCCAGGTGATCTTCGGGGCGGAGAAGTACGGATCGAGGACGAGGCCCGTACGCTCGGCCACCCAGTCGCGGGCGTCGGCGCGCTCATCGCAGATGGACTGGGAGCGGCTGTCCTGCCAGACGATCGCCGGGGTGAGCGGCTTTCCGGTGGCGCGATCCCAAGCGAGCACGGTCTCGCCCTGGTTGGCGAGCGCGATCGCCGCCAGCGACGGCCGCCCGGCCCGCTCGTACGCCTCCCGGCCCGCACGCAGCACCGAGTCGAGCAGCTGCGCCGGGTCCTGCTCGACGCCACCGTCCGGGAGGTAGTTCGCGGTCACGGGCACCTCGGCCACCGCGAGGACGCCATCGGCGGGGTCGACGACGAGTGCCTTGGTGCCCGAAGTGCCCTGGTCGAGGGCGAGTACGGTCATGGCCTTCGGCCACCCTTCCGGTCGGCGCGGGATCTTCGTACCGGGGCTAGCGCATCACGGGAGGGAGGGGTGGTGTGCGAGTTTGCTGGAAGTGCGGGCGGGGGCGGCGATGCTGACCCCCCGGAACGCCATCCGGGAACCCCATGAGAACGCCGTACGCAAGTGAGTACAGTGTGCGCAAGCGTGGCAGCACCGTAGGCGCCACCAGGGAGGAACCGTGTCTAAATCCACGAGTTGGGGATGGAAGGGCAGCCAGGACGGAGGCCTGTCCGAGGACCGTCTGCGCCGCATGCGCGAGGTGTTGTCCGGGCACGTCGAATCCGGGGCGATACCCGGACTCGTGGCGCTCGTCAGCCGCAAGGGCGAGACGCACGTCGAAGTGCTCGGCTCACACGAGGCGGGCGGCGCGGGATCGCCCATGCGTCGCGACACCATCTTCCGCATGGCGTCCGCGACCAAGCCCGTCACCACGGCCGCGGTCATGATTCTCATCGAGGAGTGCAGGCTGCGGCTCGACGACCCGGTCGACCCGTGGCTGCCCGAACTCGCCGACCGGCAGGTGCTGAAGAGCATCGAGGGGCCGGCCGACGACACGGTGCCGGCCAAGCGGCCCATCACCGTACGGGACTTGCTGACCTTCACCAATGGCTTCGGCATGGTGGTCGCCGCGCCCGGCACCTACCCGGTCCAGGAGCTGATCGAGGAGTCGGGGATCGGCGCCTTCGGGCAGGTGCCGACCTGCGGGCCCGATGAGTGGATGCGTAATCTCAGCAGGCTGCCGCTGATCTGCCAGCCCGGGGAGCGGTGGCTGTACAACACCGGATCCGACATCCTTGGCGTGCTGGTCGCCAGGGTTGCGGGGCAGTCGTTCGAGGCGTTCCTGCGGGAGCGCGTCTTCACGCCGCTGGGGATGCGGGACACCGGCTTTCATGTCCCGGCCGACAAGATCCACCGGCTGCCCACGAGTTACGCCCACGATCCGGAGACCGGTGAGCTGGTGGTCTGGGACGAGGCGGCCGGCGGGCTCTACAGCCGGCCCCCGGCCTTCGAGTCCGGCGGCACCGGCCTCGTCTCGACCGTCGATGACTACCACACCTTCTTCCAGATGCTGCTGCACAAGGGCACGTACGGCGGCGTGCGCATCCTCTCGCGGGCCGCCGTCGAGCTGATGACGATGGATCACCTCACTCCGGAACAGAAGGCGGAGAAGGACCGCTTCCCCGAATACTTCGGCGCGCACGGCGGCTTCGGCTTCGGCATGGCGGTCCGCACCCAGCGCCGCGACCTCGCCTCCGTCGGCCAGTTCGGCTGGGACGGCGGCCTCGGCACGACCGCGTACGGCGACCCCGCCGAGCAGCTCGCCGGGATCCTGCTGTCCCAGGCGGCGATCGACTCTGAGGACACGCCGCGCCTGCATCGCGACTTCTGGACGACCGCGTACCAGGCGATCGACTGAAGCGCAGCGCGCGCCTAACGCTTGAAGCGCAGTGCGCGCCTAGCGCTTCGCGGACGTGTACGTCAGGTGGGTCACCCGTGACGAGGCGTCCGAGCGGGCCTGCTCCAGCGCGAGGCGGTCGGGGTCCACGTGGTCGAAGAGGCGGACGCCCGCGCCGAACAGCACCGGCGCCAGCGCGATCGTGAACTCGTCGATCAGCCCGCCGTCCAGATACTGCTGGATCGTCTCGCCGCCGCCGGCTATCCGCACATCGCGGCCGCCGGCGGCCTCGCGGGCCTGCAGCAGCGCGCTCTCGATGCCGTCGTTGACGAAGTGGAAGGTCGTGCCGCCCGGCCGCTCCCACGGCTCCCGCTTCTCATGGGTTACGACAAAGACCGGGGTGTGGAACGGGGCCTCCTCCGGCCACGCCTGCTCGCCCAGGTCGAACATCCGCTTGCCCATGACGCTCGCGCCGGTGCGCTCATACGTCGCCCGCACGATGTCATTGTCTATGCCTTCCTCGCCGCCCTCGCCGAGCTTGAGGTTTTCCCGGAACCACCGCAGCGGGAATACCCACGCCTGCAGCTCCGCCCACTTCCTGTTCCAGCGCCGCACGCCCGGATCGTCCTTCTTCGCGGGCGAGAACGCGTCCTCGGCCGGCACGGCCTCCGGGGCCATGAATCCGTCGAGCGACATCGTCACGCTGAAGAACACCTTCCCGGCCATCAGCCCTCCGCCCCCTTCTCCTGCTCGTTTCGGGTGAGTTCGGCGACGTAGGCCGCCAGATTGCTCAGGGTCTGCTCGCCGCCCTCGATCGCGTGATACTTCTCGACCGCCTCGTCGCGGAGCTCCTTGGAAGGGAACACCGTGCGCATCACGATCCGCGTCTCGTCGCCGGCCGGCTCGAAGTCCAGGAACGACTCGAAGGCGTTGGGGTCATCGCGGGACTCGCCGTGCAGCAGCGCGATCCGCTCCGGCGGGACGATCTCCTGCCAGGTGATCCACTCCTGGTAGTCGGTCCCGTCGGGCCCGTGCATCACGAAGTCCCACACCCCGCCGACGCGGAAGTCGAAGGTCCGCGTCGTGGTGGTGAAGCCCTCCGGCCCCCACCATCGCGACAGGTGCCGGACCTGCGTAAACGCCTCGAAGACCAACTCCCGCGGGGCGTCGATCAGCCGCGAGATCACGACCTCGCGGCCCGCGTCGGCCGCGACTGCGGCCGTGGACGCCTGCGCTGCCTCGCCGCCGCTACTTCTGGGTGTCGCCATGGTGTGGTGCCTCCTGCCTTGCATGCTTCAACTCCTGCACGTACACATCCAGCCGGTCGAAGCTCTCGTGCCAGAACTGCTCGAAGCCGCCCACCCACTCATGGATCGGCCGCAGCCCGCGGGCCTCCAGGCCGTACAGCCGCTGCTTGCCCACCCCGCGGACCCGCACCAGACCCACCTCCCGCAGCACCCGCAGGTGCTTGGACGCCTGCGGCTGGGTCATGCCGAGGCCCTGCGCCAGGTCGTTCACCGGCTGCTCGCCGCCCCGCAGCAGCTCCAGGATTTCGCGCCGCTGCGGTTCCGCGATCGCGTTGAACGCGTCCGAGGTCGTCGCTGCTCGTGCCATGGCTCCATCATATGCCTATATCGGAATACGTCAAGGGTTCACTGTCAGTCTTGAGGAGACGGCGGTAGGGTCCGCCGCCATGCGACTCCTGGTGCTTGGCGGAACGGCCTTTGTCGGGCGGGCGATCGTGGCGGATGCCCTGCGGGCGGGGCACGAGGTGACGCTCTTCGGGAGAGGGAAGACCGGGGCCGATCTCTTCCCCGAGGCCGAGCGGCTCATCGGGGACCGCGAGACCGGCGACTACGGCGCCATCACGGGCGCCCCCGACCGCCGTTGGGACGCGGCCGTGGACGTCAGCGGTTACGTCCCGCGCCAGGTCGGACAGGCCATGGACGCCCTCGGCGACCGCGTCGCCCGCTATCTCTTCATCTCCAGCCGGGCCGTGTACGCGGACGAGGCCCTCTCCCCCGGCGCCGACGAGGACGCCGCGCGCAAGCGACCCGTACGCGACACCGAAACCCTGGACGGGGACAACTACGGCGCCCTGAAGGTGGCATGCGAGGACGACGTCGTCGCGCGGTACGGGGCACGGGCCACCCTTGTCCGCCCCGGCCGCGTCGTCGGCCCGTACGACAACTTCGACGCCTTCACGTACTGGGTGCGGCGGGCCGCGCTCGGCGGCCGGGTGCCGGTGCCGGGCGACCCCGCCCAGCCGGTGCAGGTCGTGGACGTACGGGATGTGGCGCGGCTGGTGCTGCGGCTGCTGGAGGACGGGCGGGCCGGCGCCTTCCACGCGGTGGGGCCCGCGGATCCGACGACGCTCGGCGGGGTGATCCAGACCTGCGCGGAGGCGGCCGGGAGCGAGGTGGAGCTCGTCCGCGTGGACGTGCCGGACGACGAGCTGCCCGGGTGGCCCGGCTTTCCGCTCGTACGGCCGCACTGGCCGGTCTCGCAGCACAACCCGGCGCGGGCGCGGGCCGCCGGGATGCCCGCGACGCCGCTCGCGCGAACGGCGGCCGACGTGCTCGCGTGGGATCGCGAGCGCGGCCGGCCGCCGCTGGCGGAGGGGTTCAGCGCGGCACAGGAGGCGCGGGCGCTGGCGCGGTATGCGCGTGGCTGAGGGTTACGCCTTGAGGTCCTCGACCGAGTTGACCACCAGGCCGTACGCGTCGCCGATCTGGGCCAGCGCGGACCGCTTCAGCGTCTCCGCCGGGACGACGCTGCCGTCGGCGGTGGGCAGGTTGCGGGAGGCCGTGGTGTCGGCGACGACCGTCGGGCGGTAACCGCGGAGGGCGGCGCCCTCGGAGGTGAAGGTGACGCACATGTGGGCCATCAGGCCCGCCAGGACCAGCTCCTCACCCGCGCCGATGTCCTTCAGCGTCTGCTCAAGCGTGGTGCCGTGGAAGGAGTTCGGCGCCTTCTTGAGGATCACCGGCTCGCCCTCGACCGGGGCGACCTCGTCGCTGATGGCGCCGAGGTGGGTGTTGATGTCGTACGGGCTGCCCTCGCCGCCGTCGTGCTGGATGTGGATGACCTTGGCGCCGGCGGCGCGGGCGGCCTCCAGCAGCCGCTTGCCGGCCTTGACCGCCTCCTCGGCGCCGACGAGCTCCATGACGCCGGTCCGGTAGGTGTTCTGGTAGTCGATCATGATGAGGGTGGCGTCGACGAGGCGCGGGGCCTCCTCGGACGCGCCGCCGAGCTCGCGCAGGGTCTTGGAAGCGGACACAGCAGACATGGGTGTCTCCATATTCGGTGGTACGGAATGTGCGGTGGTACGGAAGCCGCGAGCGCTCAGCTCGCCGTGCGAAACCGGCGGCGGTACGCCGCAGGCGTGGTGCCGATGTGCTTGCGGAGCGCCCGGTGGAGGGTCTCCACCGAGCCGAGTCCGCAGGCGGCGGCCACCTTGTCGAGGGGGTCGTCGGTGCTCTCCAGGAGCCGCCTGGCCGCCTCGACCCTGGCGGCCTCGACGTAACCGGCGGGCGTGGTCCCGGTCTCCTGGCGGAAGACCCGGGCGAAGTGCCGCTCGCTCAGGCACATCCGCTCGGCGAGTACGGGGGCGGACAGGTCCGCGTCCAGGTGCTCGGCGACGTACATCCGCAGCTCGTCGATGTCCCGCCGGGCCGCGGGCGGGCGGCTGAGCGGCACCGAGAACTGGCTCTGGCCGCCCTGCCGCTTCAGGTACATCACCAGCTGCCTGGCCACCGTCAGCGCGACCTCCTCGCCCAGGTCCTCGGTGACCAGGGCCAGGGCCAGGTCCATGCAGGCGCTGATGCCGGCGCCGGTCCAGATGTTCCCGCTGCGTACGAAGATCGGGTCCGGGTCGACGGTGACCTCGGGGTGATCGGCGGCGAGCCGGCCCGCGGTCGACCAGTGCGTGGTGGCGGTCCTGCCGTCCAGCAGCCCGGCCGCCGCCAGCACATGGGCGCCGACGCAGACGGACGCCACGCGCTTGGCCGCGGGGGCGACCTTGGCCACCCACGCCACCACCTCCGGGTCGAGGCGGGGCACGGGGCCCTCCGGGTGGGCGTCCACGGCGCCGGGCACCAGGAGGGTGTCCAGGACGCCGTCGACCTCGGCGCACGACAGGTCCGTGACCAGCCGCACGCCCGCCGAGGTGGTGACCACGCCCGCCTCCGGGGAGGCGAGCTGCACCTCGTAGCCCGCCGCGCCGCCGGTCTCCCGGTTGGCCAGGGAGAAGACCTCGGCCGGGCCGGTGACGTCGAGGAGGTCGACGTCCGGGAAGACCGTGATCACGATGCGGCGGGTGGTGGGCATGCGTCTATGGTCGCGCGGCGACCGGATGGCCGCAATGACTGCTTTCTGTCACATCCGGACATTGGTGTCCGAGTCCGTCAGGCGGTGGCCGCCTCCCGCAGCGCCCCCTCCAGCAGCCCGGCCCCCTCCTCCGCCTCCGCGACCGTGAGGCTCAGCGGCGGCGCGATACGGAGCGTGGCGCCGTTCAGGCCGCCCTTGCCGATCAGCAGGCCTGCCTCGCGGGCCGCCTCCAGGGCGGCGGTCGCCGCGGCAGGAGTGGCCAGCTCGACGCCGATCATGAGGCCGCGGCCGCGTACCTCACGGACCACGTCGAGCGTCGCCGCCACCGCCCGCATGCGCTCCAGGAGCAGGCCGCCGACGCGGCGGGCGTTGCCCTGGAGGTCGTGTTCCAGGAGGTAGGTGAGGTTGGCGGTGCCCGCGGCCATGGTGATCGGGCTGCCGCCGAAGGTGGAGATGGAGTTGGCGTCGAGGCAGTTCATGACCTCGGCGCGGGCGACGACGCCGCCGATGGAGGCGCCATTGCCGATGCCCTTGGCGAAGGTGAGCATGTCCGGCGGCCCGTTCTGGCCGTGCGCCTGCCAGCCCCAGAAGTGCTCGCCGGTACGCCCCCAGCCGGTCTGCACCTCATCCGAGATCCAGAGGATGCCGTGCTCGTCGAGCACCTCGCGGAAGGCGGCGAAGAGCCCGTCGGGTCCGGACGTGAAACCGCCGACGCCCTGGATCGGCTCGGCGATCAGCGCCGCGACGCCGCGGGTCTGGTCGAGCAGCTCGCGCAGGTCGGCGACGCAGGCCTCGATGAACTCGGCGTCGGAGAGGTGCGCGAAGGGGCCCGTCGTACGGACGCCGCCGTGCACGTAGAGCGTCTGCAGCGGGGAGAGGCTGGTGGGCGACCAGGAGCGGTTGCCCGTAATGCCGACGGCCGAGAAGGAGCGGCCGTGGTAGCTGTTGCGCATCGCCAGGATCTGATTCGAGCTGCGGTGCGCCGTGGCGAGGAGCAGGGCGGCGTCGTTGGCCTCCGTACCGGACGTGGTGAAGAAGACGCGGGCGTCCGGGATGCCGGAGAGCTGGGCGATGCGCTCGGCGAGCTCCACCATCTGCCGGTTCAGATAGAGGGTGGAGGTGTGCAGGATGCGGCCGGCCTGCTCGGCGACCGCCTTGGTGACCTCGGGGAGGGCGTGGGCGGTCATGGTGGTGAGGATGCCGCCGAAGAAGTCGAGGTAGCGGTTGCCCACGGCGTCCCAGACGTGCCGGCCCTCGCCGTGGGTGATCTCGATGGGGTCGCCGTAATAGAGCGCGAGCCAGTCGGGCATGACGGCCTTGTGGCGGCGCAGCAGTTCATCGCTCACGGCTGCACCAGCCCTTCGTACGCGTCGGGGCGTCGGTCGCGATAGAACGCCCACTGCTGCCTGACCTCCTCGATCAGGCCGAAGTCGAGGTCGCGGACGACGAGTTCCTCTTCCTTGTCGCCGGCGGTGTCGCCGACGAACTGGCCGCGGGGGTCGACGAAGTAGCTGGTGCCGTAGAAGTCGTTGTCGCCGTACTCCTCCTGGCCGACGCGGTTGATCGCGGCGATGAAGTACTCGTTGGCGACGGCGGCGGCGGGCTGCTCCAGCTGCCACAGGTAGGCGGAGAGGCCGCGGGAGGTGGCGGAGGGGTTGTAGACGAGCTGGGCGCCGTTGAGGCCGAGCTGGCGCCAGCCCTCGGGGAAGTGGCGGTCGTAGCAGATGTAGACGCCGACCTTGCCGACGGCGGTGTCGAAGACCGGCCAGCCGGCGTTCCCGGGCTTGAAGTAGTACTTCTCCCAGAAGCCCTTGACCTGCGGGATGTGGTGCTTGCGGTACTTGCCGAGGACGGTGCCGTCGGCGTCGATGACGACCGCGGTGTTGTAGTAGAACCCCTCCTGCTCGACCTCGAAGACCGGCGACACGATCACCATGCCGGTCTCGCGGGCGAGGGCCTGCATGCGGACCGTGGTGGGGCCGTCGGGCACGGGCTCGGCCCACCGGTAGTGCTCGGGCTCCTGGACCTGGCAGAAGTAGGGGGCGTTGAAGACCTCCTGGAAGCCGATGATCTTGGCTCCCTGTGCGGCCGCGGCGCGGGCGTGGTCCTCGTGCTTGGCGATCATCGACTCGGTGTCGCCGGTCCAGGTCGCCTGGACCAGGGCGGCGCGTACGACGTTGCTCATGAGCTGCTCCTTGTGCGGTCTACGCCTGTAGAGGACAGCCGTCGAAATCCGAACGTAAGCGGGCAGGGAGGCGGTGACAAGACCGCGGGCTGGGGCGTCCGGGTGTGTCGCGGGTCGATCTCGGGTGGCCACTTTTTTGTGGGTACTTGGCAGGGGGTGGTGGAGGGGCGAGGCTCGTTGTGGGTGGTCGGCCGGTCCGGGAACTGGGGTGATGCGCGTTAGGAGGGCTGCCCGCCGGCCGCCATAGCCAGCTTTTCGAGGCGGCGGTGGCCCCAGTCGGACAAGGGCGCCAGCCGCTCGGAGAGGTCCCTGCCGAAGTCCGTCAGGGAGTAGGTGGTCTTCAGCGGCAGCACGTCGTGCACTTCGCGGTGCACGAGCCCGTCAGCCTCCATCTCGCGGAGCGCCTGCGTCAGCACCTTCTCGGTGAGCCCGGGCAGGTGACGGCGTAGCTCACCGGGGCGGCGTGGGCCGGACTCGAGCTGCCAGAGCAGCGCGGTCTTCCACTTGCCGTCGATGACGGCGATTGCGGCGACTACCCCGCACACGTTCAGATCCTGGGCCCGACTGCGCGTCACTTTGCGCCCCTTTTCTCTTGCTTTATAGCTATTTATACGGGAGTTGAAGCATGTCACTGCACTCTGAACAGTCTGCCGTCACCGGCACCCGCACCGTCACCGTCCTCGGCCTGGGGCCGATGGGAAGGGCCCTGGCGAGCGCCTTCCTCGACGCGGGGCTGCGGACGACGGTCTGGAACCGTACGCCGGGCAAGGACCGGGACCTGGTCGCCCGCGGCGCGCTGAGCGCCGATACGGCGGCGGAGGCGGTCGCGGCGAGCGGGCTGACGGTGGTCTGCGTGCTCAACTACGACGCGTCGGACGCCATTCTGCGGCGGGAGTCCGTCACCGATGCGCTGAAGGGCCGCACGGTGGTGAACCTGACCGCGGACACCCCGGCCCGGGCCCGGGACACGGGTGACTGGGCCGCCGGACACGGCATCCGATACCTGGACGGCGCCATCATGACGCCGACCACGACCATCGGGACGCCGGACGGTGTCTTCATCTACTCCGGCCCCGAGGACCTCTACGCCGAGCACCGGCCCGCACTGGACACCCTGGGCGGCACGCACACCCACCTCGGCGAGGACATCGGCCGGGCGGCGGCGTACGACATCGCGCTGCTGGACATCTTCTGGACGGCGATGGCGGGCTATGCGCATGCCCTGGCGGTGGCGCGGGCTGAGGGCATCAGCGCGCGTGAACTGGCGCCCTTCGCCAAGGGCATTGGCGCGATCCTCCCGCCGGTCTTCGAACAGTCCGCGGAGGACATCGACTCCGGCAGCTTCTCCGGGGAGGGCAACCCGATCACGTCGGCGGCGTCGTCGATGGCCCACATCGTGCATGCCTCGGAGGCGCATGGGATCGAGGCGGGGGTCATGCGGGCGGCTGAGGGGATGGCGCGGAGGGTGGTTGGGCTCGGGCATGGGGAGGACGGGTTTTCGCGGGTGGTGGAGGTGATCGGGCGGAGGGGGTGAGGGCGGGAGGGCGCGGCAGCGGCGTGCGGGCGCGGCAGCGGCGTGCGGGCGTGGGTGTGGCGTCTCGTACGGGCCTCACCCGGCGCCTGGCACGCCCGCCGAGCGGAGTGCGCTGGTGAGGGCGTGGTGGCGGGTGGGTGAGGCGGACTTGGCCGCGGTGAGGAGGTGGGGGACCAGGAGGGCAGGGGCTTCGAGGGCGAGGCGGGTGGCCTCGTCTGCGGTGCGGGTCTGGATGAAGGCGACGAGGAGGGTGTGGAGTTCGGCCGGGCGGCCGGCTTCGTGGAGGGCGCGGGTGATGGTGGCGAGGTCGGCGGGTGGGCGGGATACGGACTGGCGGAGGAGTTGCGCCGCCGCATCGGGGTGTCCGGAAGTCGCTAAGGCCGCGGCGGTGGCCGCCAATCGGAGCGCGGGCTGGTTGCCTGCCTCCCAGAGCAGGGTGGACGTGTCCGCCGCGAGTCCGGCCCGCTCCAGGGCGCTGACGAGCGCGGGCAGCCGGTTCGCCGCGCCGGCCGCGGCGGCGGTGAGTTCGGCGTACGCCTCGCCCGTACGGCCCGCCGCCCGCAGCCGCACGATCCGCTCGACGGCGGCCGCGGCGTCCCGGCGCTCGGCGACCCGCTCCTCCTCTTCGAGCCGGGCGGCCTCGGCGCGCTTGGCGTCGCCACGGCGGGTACGGGTGGCGGCGCCGCCCGCCGCTCCGGCGAAGCGAGCGCCTCCTGCCCCGCCCCCGCTCGGGGCATCGGCCACGGCCGCCCCGTCCCCCATCGCCGGGAGAACGGGCGGGGGGACGGCGGCGCCGTCGACACCGGCGAAGCGAGCGCCGCGGGGGCGGGCGGCTTTCGCGTGACGCTGCGCCGCGGGTCGCTCCGCCGCGAGTCCCCCCGCCGCGGGTAGCTGCTCCGCGCGATACTCCACCCCCACCCGCTCCCGCAGCGCCGCCATCCGCCCCCGCAACTCCTCGCACCGAGCAGTTGCCCGCATCCGATCGTCCTGCAGCCACGCCTGCTCGCGCGCGAGCCGCTCGTGTGCCTCCCTCGATGCCGCCTGGGCCAGAGCCGCGTGGACCTCCCGTAGGTCGCGTTCCTTGCTCTGCAGCTCCTGCTGCATCGCGTCCAGACGCGCCGCGAGCTCCGCCACGCTGCCCTCGCGCACATCCCACGCCGCGATCGCCGCCGCGTGCAGCGCCCTCGCCCGGGCCGCCGGTTCGCCGGCGTGCGCGCCGGTGTCGGACAGCAGGGACTCGACCACGTCCCACGGCGGCAGCTCGCGTCCCTGCAGGCAGGCGCGTAGGCCTTCGGGGTCCTCCTGGGCGAAGACGCCGTACCAGCCGGCCTGCGGATCGAGGCCGGTCACCACCTCGCGCAGAAATTCCGCAAAGCGCTCTACTTCCGCCACAACCATGCGTTTCTCCACCGCCACCCGCGTCCGCTTCCGGCCAGACCTCGCCCGGGCATTGGACACCAGGTCTGTTACGTCCGGGCTACGGATACTTTGCGGGCGGCAAACTCGAACAGTGGTGCGCGATACCGCTAGCATGCGCGGCCATGAATGACGCCATGCTCACCATCGTCCTCGTCGCCGCGGGGGTGCTTGTCGGGGCCGGCCTCGGCTGGTACGCCCGCAACTCCCTCGCGGGCCGGAAGAGAGCCCGGCGCGAGCGCTTCTACGGTCTGCCGGAGAACTCCGAGTGCCTTGTCGTGGTGAACCGCGACGCGAGCGGGGGTGACTGGAGCGTGGCCAAGCACGATGCGCTCGCGCTCCTTGAGCTCGCCGCTGTGATCAAGGAGTGCGGCGCGCACGTCCAGGTCATCGCGCATGACACGGCTCAGCAGGGGTTCGGCGATCGCACCGAGTTCTGCGTCGGCACCCCGATATCCAACCGCCGGATGGCAGCGCATCTGCAGTCCCTCCTTCCCGGCGTCCGCGTGAACACCGATCCCGAGCCCGGGCCCGACCGCGGCGCCTTCGCTGTGGGCAGCGAGCGCTATCGGCTGGAGAACGGGGTGTCGGAACACGTCATCCTCGCCCGTTTGACGGCGGGGCAGGACGCCCGGCCGGTCTTCATCTCCTGCGGGCAGCGGTCGATCACCAACCAGGCCGCGATGCGCTACCTGTCGCGCAACGAGGCCCGGCTGACCCGCAAGTACGGCAACAGCTCCTTCGTCCTCCTCCTCAAGGTCGTCAACTCCCAGTCCTACGGACCTGACGTCGTCGAGCTGGTCGGCGACGTCACGAAGGCCGCGAAGGCGCCCTCGCCGCTCGCCCTGACCCCGAAGGCCGACAACGGCAAGGACCAGCTCACCAAGTGAGCTGCGCCCACGCTCGGGTGCCGGCTGCGCTGCGGATGATGCCGGTGCTGTCCGCGTAAGCGCGCACGAGTAACAGGCCCCGGCCCGCTTCCGCCTGCCCCGCGTCCTGCTGCTCCGCAGGCGCGGCGGCGGGCCGCCATGCGCCCGCGTCGGACACCTCCACCCGCAACACCGCGCCGGTGCACGTAAGCCGCAGCGACACATGCGCCGACCCGCTGTGCCGCACAGCATTACCCACCAGCTCCGACACAATGATCCGCACCCCAAACCCCACCTCCTCCGGCACCCGCCACACACTGAGCACAGCGGCGGCGAAGGACCGCGCCTCCGGTACCGCTACCGCGGTCGCAGGCAGTGTGCACGCGGCGGAGGCCACCTCTGCGGCGAGTCCGCCGCCCGGACCGATTGCGGCCGTCCTGCCCATTGCGGCCGTCCGGCCCGCGGACCTGGTCACAGCACGTCCCACAGCAGCTCAGCCCAGGCCACCGCCGGCCTCGCCGCCAACCAAGCCGCGCACGGACTTAACTCTTCAGACATGGACTTCACGGGCGCCCCCCGATCCCCGTAGTAGTTCACTTCGTGTCCCACGGCAGCGCATCCCAAGGCAACTCGACCCACACCGCCGACGTGCCGTCGCGCATGCTGACCGCCGAGCCGTACAGGACGCCTTCGTTCAGGACGACGTCCATCGGGCGGGGTTCTTCGGTGTCCGGGGGGCGGGGGGAGGGGACTTCGGGCAGTATGGCCGTGACCGTGATCCGTAGCGCCGCCGGCGTGAAGTAGAGATCGACCTGACAGGGCCGTCCGTTGAAATGCAGCGCCGTATCGGCCGCCAGCGCGGCGGCCAGCCGAGCCGCGCACGGTCCTAACTCGTGGCCCCGCAAGGTGCTTGCGACGAACGCTCGCACCCTCGCTGGACTAGCCCCGTCAGGCAAGGCGAGGACTTCGGGTCTGGGCTCCACAGGCACCTCCACTTGCAACCTTGTTACCTAGGTGCATACTTCTTCCCTTAGTACCTAGCCTGTCAAGCGAGTTGCGGGAAAGGAGCCCGAAATGGGCGACACCAGGCCGGTGTACCAGCGCATTGCTGACGATCTGCGCGAGCAGATCGACAAGGGCGACCTTGAAGTCGGCGCACCCATCCCCTCGCGCTCCGCCCTCAAGCGCGCCTACGAGGCGAGCGACCAGACCGTCGACCGCGCGGTGCGCGTGCTCAAGGCGGCCGGGTATGCGCAGGGGCAGTTCGGCCGCGGTGTCTTCGTCATGGATCGCAAGCCGCTCGGGACGCTGCTGCGCTCCACCGGATCCGTCGACTCGCCCTTCGCCGCCCGCATTTCGGTGGACGACACCTCGCTCAGCTGGGAGGCCACCTCCGTCACCACCCCCGCCGAGCGGCGGGTCGCCGAGCGGCTCGGGATCCCGGCCGGGGATCGCGTGATGTGCACCCAGTACGAATACCTGGCGGACCGCAAGCCGGTGCAGCTCGCGACCAGTTGGGAGCCGCTCGCCATCACCGAGGGCACGGATGTGCTCTTCCCGGAGCGCGGCCCGTATGGCAAGCGGGGCGTGCGCGGCCGTCTCGCGGCGATTGGAGTGCGGGTGGTGCGCGCGGCGGAGATTGTCGGCTCGCGCGCCGCCACGAGCGCCGAGGCCGAGACCCTCGGCTGCTCCCCCGGCCAGTGCCTCACCGTGGTGGAGCGCACCCACTACGACGCGGACGACCGCCCCGTCGAGACCTCCGACATCGTCATCCGCGCCGACCGCTGGCGGCTCGAATACGACATTCCCTTTACGAACTGAATCTTCACCAACTGTCCACTGCCCCATGGCCCGTCACACCCCCGGCTTTCCAGCTTGCTCACCGACAGTGACGAATCTATCGCCAGGCACTGACAATCCGTGATGACGCCCAGCGGGGCAGCGTTCAGGCGGGCTTCTGCACGCGTGACTCCTCCGCCGAGACCGGCGCGCCGCCCCCATCCAGCGGCCTCAGCTCCGGGAGCCTCCGGCCACCGGCGTCCACGAGAACCGAGCGCGCCTCGCCCGCGGCGAAGGCATGGCGCTCGCCCCACTGACGCAGAGCCACCACCGTCGTGAAGAGATCCCGGCCGGCCTCCGTCAGTCGATACGTATGACGCCTGCCGTCGTCAGCGGCGCTCTTGTCGAGAATCCCGTGCTCGACCAGCTTTCGGAGCCGGTCCGTGAGGATGTTCCGGGCGATCCCCAGCCCTTCCCGGAACTGGGTGAACGACGTCGCCCCGTCCATCGCATCGCGGATGATCAGCAGACTCCACCGGTCGCCGACCAGGTCCAACGTGCGCGCCACCGGGCACGTCGGGTCGGTCCAGGCGCTTCCTGTAGCGAGCGTTACATCCACTGAGCCGAGCCCTCCCCATGAAGAGTTGCAATCTGAAACCAGTATGCCCTAGCCTCGACCTCTCAGTAGGTTTCATTTTGAAACCAAAAGAGGAAGGCGGCAACCGTGTGGCACAGCGACTGTCCCGACCCCAGCGCACCCTCCTTGCCCTGATCTGCGCGGTCGCGGTGTCGACCATCTACGGCATCCAACCCATCCTCGAAGCCGCAGGCCAAGACCTCGGCCTGAGCGACAGCGCGCTCGGCCGCCTCGTCGCCGCCGGCCAGATCGGCTATCTCGCGGGCCTCGTGCTGCTCGTCCCGCTCGGCGACCTCTTCGACCGCCGCCGGCTGATCACGGTGCACCTCCTGCTCACCGCGGCAGGCGCGACCATGACCGCCACCGCCCCCAACGCCGTGATCGCGATAGCGGGCCTCGCCCTCGCCGGCCTCTTCGCCGTGGTCGTCCAGATCACCGTCGCCTACGTCGCCGCCGTCTCCCCGCCCGGCGAACGCGGCCGCAACATCGGCGCCGTCACCTCGGGCGTCGTCATCGGAATCCTCGGCGTACGGGTCGCCGCCGGCGCCCTCGGCGAACTGACCGACTGGCGCACGATCTACCTCGTCCTCGCCGCCCTGTGCGCGATCCTCGCGCTCATCGCCCACCGCACCCTCGCGCCCGATCCGCGCCGCCTCGACGCCCGCCGCCTCGACGCCCGCCCCCACGCCCCGTACGGCCGGCTGCTCTCATCCCTGGGACGCCTGATCACCCACGACCGCCTCCTCCTCACCCGCGGCCTCATAGCCTTCTTCCTCTTCGCCTCCTTCGGCACCCTCTGGAGCGGCTTGGCCCTCCCCCTCAGCGACGCCCCATGGCACCTCGGGACCACCCAGATCGGCCTGTTCGGCCTCGTCGGGCTCATCGGCGCCTTGGGCGCAGCCCGCGCCGGCCGGTGGGCCGACCGGGGCCTCGCGCCAACCGTCACCGGCTGGTCCCTCGCCCTGCTCACGGCCTCATGGCTGCTGATCTCTCAAGCCCGCTCATCGCTGTGGCTGTTGATCCTCGGCATCGTCGTCCTGGACTTCGCCGTACAAGCAGTCCATGTCAGCAGCCAGCACCTGCTCACCACCACCCGCTCAGCACCCACCCACCCCGACCGAAGCAGCAGCACCATCGGCGCCTACATGGCCTTCTACTCCCTCGGCTCCGCCCTCGGCGCCATCACCACCACCTGGGCCTACAGCGCCGCGGGCTGGCCGGCCGTCAGCCTCCTCGGCGCCGCCTACGCCGCCCTGGGACTCCTCGCCTCAGCAGCCGCGCCTCACCGCCTCAGAGACTCCTAGACCTCCGAAACCTCCGCATAAAGCTGCGACAGCTCCGGCGTCCCGTCCTCAGCCCACCCCGCCCCGACCTCCACCACATCGATCGCCCGCCCCGACGCAAGCTCCACCACCGGCCGCCCGTCCGCCGCAAGCCGCCACCGCGCCCCCGGCACCGTACGCACCACCACAGTCCCCAGGTAGAACCCCGCGTCATTGCCCAGCCAGTCCATCTCGAAGGACGGATCCTCCCGCCACCGCGGCAGCAGCTGATCGAGGGCCTCCAACGAGGCCGCGGAGTCGTCCAGTTCCACGCCCGCCGCCTCCGCCTGCCTGCGCAGCAGGTCGCATTCGGCGAGCAGCGCGGCCAGCCCCTCCGGGTCGTCCGGCCTGCCGCCGGCCGCCACGCTGCCGATCGCAGCCGTGCCGGACCGCTTACGCCAGTTGTCCAGGAACGGGATGTTCATACGTCAAGCGTCGCATCCCGGTCGCTCGAAGCACCACAGGCACGCTGATGAAGGATCTTCACCTGTCGGTCATGTTTGTGGTCTTGACCACTCCTCAGCGCCTCTCTAGGTTCAGGGCGCCACTGCTGAACCACCGGCACGCGCACGGTGTTTGGTGCTCCCGGAAGGAAACCGTCTTGGCGCTCAGAGCGAGCCGACTCCTGAGCGCGGCCACCCTGGTCGCGCTCGCCGCCACCGCCCTGCCGGCCACGGCCACCGCGACCGCGAGCGCCGCCGAGCGGACGGGCCGCCCGGTGCCCCTGGAGCGCCTGTACGACAACACCGCGATCAGCGACGACGCCAACCCCCGGGCCGCCGACTTCGACGGCGCCGGCGCCTCCCTGTCCGCGCAGGACCTCGCCGCCGCCGGCTGGCGCCCCGGCACCCGGCTGAACCTCGACGCCGCCCAGCTCACCCTCCCCGCCTCCCGCCCCGGCACCCCGGACAACGTCCGCGCCGCAGGCCAGGCAGTCAAGCTCCGCGGCCGCGGCAACGCCATCTCCTTCCTGGTCGCCGCCACGTCCCCCGGCGCCGCGGGCACCGGCGCCACCGGCACGGGCACGATCCGCTACCGCGACGGCTCCACCAGCTCGTACGACCTCAGCGCCCCCGACTGGCGCGGCGGCCCGCACTCCACCAAGGCGATATCCCTGCCGCACCTGAACACCCCGGGCGGCCAGCAGGCCGAGCGGCCCAAGCTCTACGCCGTCACCGTCCCGGTCAAGCGCGGCGCCGCCGTCGACTCCGTCGTGCTCCCCCAGGACCCGGGCCCGGACGCCGACCTGCATGTCTTCGCCGCATCCGTACGGGCCGAGGCGCGCGCCTGGACCGGCAGCTGGGGCGCCTCCACCTCCGGCTATACGGCCGTGGGCCCCTGGACCGACCAGACTCTGCGCCTAGTGGTGCACAGCTCGGCCGGCGGCAGTTACGCCCGCATCCGCCTCTCCAACACCTTCGCCGGCGTCCCGCTCCGCGTCGGCGGCGCCACCGTCGCGCTGCAGGGCCAGGGCGCCAGCCCCGCGGGCAAGCCGGTGCGGCTGACCTTCGGCGGCAGGTCCGGCACGGAGATCGCGGCAGGCGCGCAGGCGGTCAGCGACCCGGTCGGCTTCCGGGTGCCGTCCGGCGCGAACCTGCTGGTCAGCTTCCATCTCCCGGAGCGGGTCGAGGCCGCGCCCGTACACAGCCTGGCGATGCAGACGTCGTACATCTCCGCGGCGGGCAGCGGCAACCGCACCGGCGACACCGACGCCGCGGCCTTCGGCAGCACCATCACCACTTGGCCGTTCCTCACCGGCGTCGACGTCGGCGGCGGGCCGGGCTCGGTGGTGACGCTCGGCGACTCGATCACCGACGGGCAGGGCTCCACCAAGGACGCCAACCGCCGCTGGCCCGACTTCCTCGCCGAGCGGCTCCGCGGCGCGACCGACGTGCCCGCGTACGGCGTGCTCAACCAGGGCATCTCGGCGAACCGGGTGGTCGGCGACCGCTACACCGGCGACGGCGTCTCCACGGACGTCGGCGGCGTCTCGGCGCAGAACCGCCTGGAGCGCGATGTGCTGGCCCAGACCTCCGCTCGCACGGTCTTCGTCTTCGAGGGTGTCAACGACGCCCGCTGGTCCTTCTCCGCCGACGAGGTCATCGCGGGCCTGACCCGCATCGCCGACCGCGCGCACGCCCGCGGGCTGCGCGTGGTCGTGGCCACCGTCGTGCCCTGCGAGGGCGAGAAGATGTGCACCGCGGCCGCGGACGCGACCCGCGCCAAGGTGAACGACTTCATCCGCGCCCAGGACGGCCTCGCCTTCGACGCGATCGCCGACTTCGACGCGGTGGTACGGGACCCGGCGCACCCGACGCGCCTCCAGGCCCAGTACGACAGCGGCGACCACCTGCACCTCAACGACGCCGGGCTGAAGGCGATGGCGGACTCCCTCGACCTCAGGAAGCTCCTCCCCTAGCGGCCGCCGACTGCAGCGCCGATTACAGCTCCAGGTCCGCGACCACCGGCGCGTGGTCCGACGGAGCCATCGAGGCCGGGGCGTCCTTCTTGCCGGGGCGCCGCGCCTCGCGGTCCACGTAGGCGTCCTTCACCGCCGCGGTGAAGCCCGCGTTGCCATAGATGTGGTCGATACGCATGCCCTTGTTCTTCGGGAAGCCGAGCATGCGGTAGTCCCAGAAGGTGAAGGGGATGTCGTACTTCAGGGCGCGCGGATAGACCTCGTCGAGGCCGGTCTTCTGCAGCTCGATCAGGGCCGTGCGCTCCAGCTCCGATACGTGGGTGGCGCCCTCGAACTTCGCGATGTCCCAGACGTCCTCGTCCTTGGGCGCCACATTGAAGTCGCCCAGGACGGCGAAGGGCCGTGCGCCCGCCGCGTCCTCGGCCACCGCCTGGCGGAGGGCTTCCAGCCACCGCAGCTTGTACTCGTAATGCGCATGCCCGACCTCGCGGCCGTTCGGCACATACAGCGACCAGACCCGCACCGGGCCGCAGGTCGCTCCTATCGCCCTCGCCTCGACCGCGCCGTCGAACTCGGGCTGGCCCGGCAGGTCGAGTGTGACCTCGTCGAGGCCGAGCTTGGAGAGCACCGCCACGCCGTTCCACCGCCCGCCGGCGCGCACCGCGGACTCGTATCCGAGCTCGGCCAGCTTCTCCTGCGGGAACTGCTCCGGCGTGCACTTCAGCTCCTGCAGGCACACCACGTCGGGCGCGGCGGACTGCAGCCAGCCGGTGACGCGGTCGATGCGGGGATTGATCCCGTTGACGTTCCAGGTAGCGATGCGCACAGACATGGCTTTGACCCTACCGGGTGGGTCTGACAGCGCGGTCCGCCAGCACGAGCTCCGCCGGCGCGAGCTACGCCAGCGCCAGGCTCTCCCCCGCCGCCAGCCGGATGTGCTCCGCCCCGCCGATCCCCGGACCGTCGGGCCCCAGCATCCGGTTGTAGACCGGCACCGCGGCGTCCTCCGTCAGCAGCGCATTGTGGATGTCGATCGCCCGCTGCGGCTTCAGCTCGCGGACGTAGTCGATGACCTCGGAGAGCTTGTTCCACGGCGCCTGCACCGGCATCAGCAGCGTGTCCACCGGCCGCTCGGGGACCGTCAGCGCGTCGCCGGGGTGGAAGACGGCGCCGTCGATCACGTACCCGACGTTCGTGATCCGCGGAATGTCCGGGTGGATCACCGCGTGCAGCTCGCCGTGCACCTCCACCTCGAAGCCGGCGGCGGTGAAGGTGTCGCCGTTCCCGACGGTGTGCACGCGCCCCGGGAAGGCCGCGGCGACCTGGTCCGCGACGCTGCGCAGCGTCCACAGCTCCGTACCGGGGCCGGCCTCCAGGGCGGCCCGCAGCTGCTCCTCGCTGAAGTGATCGGGGTGCTCATGGGTGACGAGGATCGCGTCGGCGCCGACGGCCGCGCCCGCCTCCGTAAAGGCCCCCGGGTCGATGACCAGGCTGCGGCCGTCCTTCTCCAGCCGTACGCACGCGTGGCCGTTCTTGGTCAGCTGCATGCCAACGCTCCTCAGTACTTCGCAGTCGATACGACCCGCACCTCGGGCTTCTTCGGATTGCTCTGGTCGACGGCGATCCGGAGATCCGGCTGCGGGTCCTTCTGGTTGATGCGCACCCCGCTCCACTCCTCCGGCTTAGCGAACTTCCAGCCGACCAGGTCGGCCTGCTTGTCCGTGATCGGGATGGCGCCCTTCTCCAGCTCGTCCGTGTCGCTGCCGAGCTTCTCCAGGAAGCCGTCGAGCTTCTTCTTGGTGGTCGTGAACTCCACGAACAGCGAGCTGGCGCCCCACTTGTTCGTCTCGTACGACGCGATCTTCTTCGACTTCGACGGGATCGGCACGTCGTAGATCCGCCGCTGCACCTTTGACGGCCAGCCCTTCTCCATGCCCTGCGCGTCGGCCTTGTCGGCCTTGTCGCGGCCGGAGTCGCGGCTCTGCATCGCGGAGATGAAGAAATTGACCGCCGGGATCAGGATGAGCAGCCCGATGATCGTCCACGACTTCCAGTTCCGCGGCACGCGGCGGACCGGCGGCTGTGGCCCCGAGCCGTTGCGCTCCGGGTGGGACTGGTGCGGGACGTGCGGCTGGTCCGGGCCCGAGGGCGGCCCGGAGTCGTGCAAGGTCACTTGCCTACCACCTGAGCGAATCGTTCGTAGCGCTCGACCCGGCGCCGGTTGGTGCGCCGGAAGCGGCGGGCGACGAGGCGGGCGAGGTCGGCGGCGCCGACGAGCCCGGCCTCATTGCCGAGCTGGGCCTTGGCGATACGGGCCTCGGGACGGTAGCCGCGGCCGGTCAGTGAGCGCCGGAAGGCGTCCCTGGCCGGGCCGATCAGCAGGTCGTCGGCGGCGCTCACGCCGCCGCCGATGACGAAGCAGGCGGGGTCGATGGCGGCGGCGAGGTTGGCGATGCCGACGCCGAGCCACTGGCCGATGTCCTCCAGCAGCTCCACGCACATGGCGTCGCCCTCGCGGGCCAGCTGGGTGATCAGCGGGCCGGTGATCTCGCTGATGTCGCCGCCGACCCGGTCGATGATCCCGTACGCGACGGGCGACTCGGCCGCGGCGAGCTCGCGCGCCTCCCGTACGAGGGCGTTTCCGGAGCTGTACTGCTCCCAGCAGCCGCGGTTGCCGCACGGGCAGCGGTGGCCGCCGGGCACGACCTGCATGTGGCCGAACTCGCCCGCCACCCCGTATTTGCCGCGCTTGACCTGCCCGTCCTCCAGGATCGCGCCGCCGATACCGGTTCCGAGCGTGATCATGACGAGATAGTCCTCGCCGCGGCCCGCGCCGAAGCGCCACTCCGCCCAGGCGGCGGTGTTGGCGTCGTTGTCGACCATGACGGGGACGCGGAGGCGGGCGGAGAGGGCGTCGCGGAGGGGTTCGTTGCGCCAGGCCAGGTGGGGGGCGAAGAGGACGCGGTTGCGGTCGGCGTCGACCCACCCTGCGGCGCCCACGCCGACGGCGTGCACGTCGTGCCGCTCGGAGAGGTCGAGGACCAGCTCGACGATGGTGTCCTCGACCACCTTGGGGCTCTTGGACTTGTCCGGGGTCTCGGCGCGGAGCCGCTCCAGGATGTTCCCGTCGGCGTCGACCACGCCGGCGGCGACCTTGGTGCCGCCGATATCGATGCCGACCGTGGGCACGCGCGGAGCCGTGAGGTGCGAGCGGCGCTCGCGCTGGCTCACGCTGCGCAGGACGGTGGCCCTTGCCGAGCCGCGGTGGACTCTTTCCCGGTACGTCATCCCGGCCGATTCTGCCTTATGAGCGCGGGTTCCGCTGGTGCCGGGGGCTTTCCTGCTGCTCCAGCTCTTTGACCAGGTCCTGCAGCTCGGAGCGGATCCAGTCGCGGGTGGCGACCTCGCCGAGGCCGAGCCTGAGGGCGGCGATCTCGCGGGTCAGATACTCGGTGTCGGCGATGGAGCGCTCGTTCTGCTTGCGGTCCTGTTCCAGGTTGACCCGGTCGCGGTCGTCCTGCCGGTTCTGCGCGAGCAGGATGAGCGGCGCCGCGTACGAGGCCTGCAGGGACAGCATCAGCGTCAGGAAGATGAACGGGTACTGGTCGAAGCGCAGCCCGGCGGGCATGCTCACGTTCCAGACCACCCACATGATGATGATCACCGTCATCCAGACGATGAACCGCCCGGTGCCGAGGAAGCGCGCGATCCGCTCCGAGAGCCGCCCGAAGGCCTCGGGGTCGTACTCGGGCAGCAGCCGCCGCCTGGACTGCTGCGGCTGGTCGAGCCGGGTGCGCTGGCGCGGCGCCGTCCGGGTCTCCCGCTCATCGACCGGCATTCGGTGCCTCCTCCAGGTGGAACTCCTGCTCCCGCCAGTCCTCGGGGAGCATGTGATCGAGGACGTCATCGACGGTCACCGCGCCGAGCAGCGACCCGGTCTCGTCCACGACGGGCGCGGCCACCATGTCGTACGTGGCGAAGAACCCGGCCACCTCCGGCAGCTGCGCCGCCGGGGACAGTGCCATCAGATCCTCGTCCAGGACGGCGCTGACCAGGGTGTACGGGGGATCGCGGAGCAGCCGCTGGAAGTGGATGGTGCCCAGGTACTTGCCGGTCGGGGTCTCCTCCGGCGGGCGGCACACGTAGACCTGCGCGGCCAGCGCGGGCGACAGGTCGGGGTTACGTACCCGGGCGAGGGCGTCGGCGACCGTCGCGTCCGGGCGCAGCACGATCGGCTCCGTGGTCATCAGGCCGCCGGCCGTCTTCTCCTCGTACGCCATGAGCCGGCGCATGTCCGCGGCGTCCGAGGGCTGCATCAGGGCGAGCAGCCGCTCCTTGTCGGGCTCCGGCAGCTCGGCCAGGAGGTCGGCGGCGTCGTCCGGGTCCATCTCCTCCAGGACGTCGGCGGCCCGCTCCTCGGCCAGCTGGCCGAGGATCTCGATCTGGTCGTCCTCGGGCAGCTCCTCCAGGACGTCGGCGAGGCGCTCGTCGGTGAGGGCGGTGGCGACCTCGGTGCGCCGCTTCGGGGTGAGGTGGTGCAGCGCGTTCGCGAAGTCGGCGGGGCGCAGCTGCTCGAAGGTGGCGAGCAGGCTCTCGGCGCCCTGCCCCTGCTCGTCCAGGGAGAAGCCGTCGACGGCGCCCCACTCGACGGTGAGCACCTCGCCCTTGCGCCGGAAGGTGCCCAGCCTGCCCTTCCGTACGAAGAGCCGGTCGATCTCCCAGTCGCGGCGGGCCGGCAGCTGCTGGATGGACACGTCCAGGACGGTGACCTCCTCGCCGCTGTCGACCAGGTGCACCCGCCGGTCGAGCATCTCGCCGAAGACCAGCCGCTCGGTGGGGCGCTGCTCGAAGCGCCGGACGTTGACCACGCCGGTGGTGATGACCTGGCCGGACTCGATGCCGGTCACGCGGGTGATGGGAAGGAAGATGCGGCGCCGGGTGGAGAGCTCTACGACGAGGCCGAGCAGCCGCGGCGGGCGCTCGCCCGCGCGCAGCATGGCGACCAGGTCGCGGACACGGCCGACCTGGTCGCCGTTGGGGTCGAAGACGGCGATGCCGGAGAGATGCGACACGAAGATGCGCACAAACAGGACAATAGGCGCATCTAACTGCTACCGCGCGTGGCCGCCCAGGTGATCGGGCACGGGAGCCCGCTCCAGCTCGTGCGACAGCTGCTCCAGCTCCGAGCCGCCCGCCATCTGGCGGGTGAGCTCGTCCAGGTCGATCTCGGACTTCAGGTGGCTGCCCGCCATGATGCCGCGCTTCAGGAGGACGAAGCGGTCGCCGACCAGGAAGGCGTGGTGCGGGTTGTGGGTGATCAGCACGACCCCCAGGCCCGCGTCCCGCGCCGCCGCCACGTACTTCAGGACCACACCGGACTGCTTGACGCCCAGCGCCGCCGTCGGCTCGTCCAGGACGAGGACCTTCGCGCCGAAGTAGACCGCCCGCGCGATCGCCACGCACTGCCGCTCGCCGCCCGACAGGGTGCCGATCGGCTGGTCGACGTCGCGCAGGTCGATGCCCATGCGCAGCAGCTCCGCGTGGGTCGTACGGCGCATCATCTCGACGTCCATGCGGCGCAGCGGGCCGCGGCCGTTCGTGGGCTCGGAGCCGAGGAAGAAGTTCCGCCAGACCGGCATCAGCGGGACGACCGCCAGGTCCTGGTAGACCGTGGCGATGCCGCGGTCGAGGGCCTCGCGCGGGTTGGCGAGCTTGGTCTCCTTGCCCTCGATACGGAAGCTGCCCGAGGTCTGCTGGTGCAGGCCCGCGATGATCTTGATGAGGGTGGACTTGCCGGCGCCGTTGTCGCCGAGCACGCAGGTGATCTCGCCGGGATGGACCTCAAGCGAGACGCCTTCGAGGGCGCGGATGTTGCCGTAGTACTTGCTGACGTCGTCCAGCTCGACCAGCGGTGCCTGCTCGTTCACGTCCTGCTCGTTCACGTCCTGCGTCACTTCGCCGCCTCCGCCCGCTTGCGCACCCACGCGTTCAGCAGCGTGGCCAGCAGCAGCATCGCCCCGAGGAAGAACCAGAACCAGTCCTGGTCCCACTGCGCGTACACGATGCCCTGCTTCGTCATGCCGAAGATCAGCGCGCCGATCGCCGCGCCGATCGCCGATCCGTAACCGCCGGTCAGCAGGCAGCCGCCGATCACGGCCGCCGCGATGTAGTGCAGCTCGAGCCCGCGGCCCTCGCCGGACTGCACCACGCCGAAGGAGAACAGCAGGTGCATGCCGGAGATCCAGGCCGCCACGGCGACCCCGAGGTAGAGCCCGATCTTCGTACGGAAGACCGGCACGCCCACCGCGCGGGCCGCGTCCCTGCCGCCGCCGACCGCGAAGATCCAGTTGCCCCAGGTCGTACGGAGCAGGATCCAGGTCGCGATCGCCACCAGGGCCAGCCACCACAGGATCGTCACCCGCAGGTCGAAGCTGCCGATGGAGATGGTCGAGGCGAAGACCTCCTTCGCCGACTCGTACCCCTGCATGTCGGTGATCGACTTCGTCTGCACCGTGCCGGAGATCAGCTTCGTGACGCCGACGTTCGCGCCCTGGAGCATCAGGAAGGTGCCCAGCGTGATGATGAAGCTGGGCAGTCCAGTGCGGATCAGCATGAAGCCGTTGAAGAAGCCGATGGCCAGCGTGACCAGCAGCGACACCCCGACGCCGACCCACACATTCGCCGTCATCTGGTACGCGAACATCGACGCCACCAGCGCCGACGCCGTCACCAGCACACCGGCCGACAGGTCGAACTCGCCGCCGATCATCAGCAGCGCCACCGGCACCGCCATGATCCCGATCAGCGACGCCGCGTAAAGGACCGTGTCGAGGCTGCCGAGGAAGGAGTCGGTGATGATCGCGAAGAACAGGAAGACCGCGACCGCACCGATCACCGAGCCGAGCTCGGGGCGGCCGAGGAGCCGGTGCCACAGCGGGCGGTGCACCAGCCGCTCGTCCACGGCGGCGGCCTTCTCGGCCGTGCTCGTATCGCTCATCGAGTCCCCCGCTCTGCGTATTTCTGCAGGTCGGCGGCGTCCTTCTTGGTCAGGATCTGCGGGCCGGTGAGCACCGGCTTGCCGCCGCCGAGCACATTGCCGTTGTATCGGTACAGCCAGATCCCGTCGACCGACTCGTACCCCTGCAGATACTGCTGCTGGTCGATCGCGAAGGACAGGGTGCCGTCGCCGAGGCCCTTCGCCACGCCCGCGGTGAGGTCGAAGGTGGAGATCTGGGCGTCGGAGCCCGCCGAGTCCTTCGCCTTCACCGCCGTGTCCGCGAAGGGCGCGCCCAGGGTGAGGACGGAGTCGATGGCCTTGTCGGCGGTCAGCTTCGCCTCCAGGGAGGACTCGACGGAGGGCATGTTGGTGCCCTCGACGTACAGCTTCTCCATCTTGCCCTTGAAGGTCTTGGCGGCGCCGTCGCAGCGCTGCTCGTGGCCGACGTTGCCCTGCTCGTGCAGCACGCAGAGCGCCTTCTTGCGGCCGGTCTTGTTGAGCTGCTCGCCCGCGGCCTCGCCGGCGATCTCCTCGTTCTGGCCGATGTGCACGAGGGCGCCGAACTCCTTGGACTCCTCGGCACCCGAGTTAATGGTGATGACCGGGATGCCGGCCTTCACCGCCTTCTGCACCACCGCTTTCATGGCGGACGGCTTGGCGAGCGTCACGATGATGCCGTCGACCTTCTGGTCGATGGCGTTCTGCACCAGCTGCGCCTGCTCGTTCGCCTCCGGGTTGGCCCCGTAGGTGAGGTTGATGTTGTCCTTGGCGGCCGCCTGCTCGGCGCCCTTGCGGACCACGTCCCAGAAGGTGTCGCCCTGGCCCGAGTGAGTGATCATTGCCACCGTCCAGCGTGGCGTGTCCACGGCGGGCTTGCCGCCGGCGCCGGCCGCGGCCTCCTCGGCGCGCTTTCCACCGGTGCTGCTGCAGCCGGCCACCGAGGCGCCGAGTGCCAGCGCGAGAATGCCGCCGACCACGGCCCGAACCCTTGCCACGAGCTGTTGTCCCTTGCGTAGTGCCATCCGGTACGGCCGGAGCCCGGGGCCTCGCAGCCCGCGGAATGATCTGCTCCGACCGCCCCAGTATGGTTCACCACGGCTGGCACGGCCGTCACCGGGTACCGCGAGCGGTGTACTTCTTCAGCGCCGGCGCGTCCTTTCCGGTGACGATCGCCGGGCCGGTGAGGACGGGCTTGCCGCCGCCGATGACGTTGGCGTTCGTCTTGTAGAGCCACAGCTCGTCCACGGCGAGGTAGCCCTGCAAGTACGGCTGCTGGTCGACGGCGAAGGCGATGTCCTTGCTCTCCAGCTTCTCCGCGACCTCCTTGTTCAGGTCGAAGGTCGACACCTCGGCCTCGCTGCCCGTCTCGTCCTTGGCCTTGAGCGCGTAGCCCGCGATGCCGGCGTTCAGGGTGACGACGGCGTCCAGGTCCTTCGACGACTCCAGCTTGCTCTGGATGGAGGCGGTGGAGCCGCCCGCGTCGGTGCCGTCGACCGTCAGGTTCTCGATGTCGCCCTTGAAGGTCTTCTTCACACCGGCGCAGCGCTCCTCCAGGGAGACGTTGCCCTGCTCGTGGATGACGCAGATGGCCTTCTTGCGGTCGGTCTCGTTCAGCTTCTCGCCGACCGCCTCGCCCGCGACGCCCTCGTTCTGGCCGATGTGCGTGAGCGCGCCCATCGCCTTGGAGAACTGCTCGCCGGAGTTGATCGTCACCACCGGGATCCCGGCCTTGACGGCGGCCTCGACGTTGTCGCGCATCGCGTCCGGCTTGGCGAGGGTGACGATGATGCCGTCCATCTTCTGGTCGATGGCGTTCTGTACGAGGGTGGCCTGGCCCTCGGCCTTGTCGTCGTTGTTGTAGTGCAGCTCGACGTTGTCCTTCGAGGCGGCCTGCTCGCCGCCCTTCTGGACGATGTCCCAGAAGGCGTCGCCCTGACCGGAGTGCGTGATCATGGCGATGTCGAGCTTCGGCGTATTGACCGCCTTGCCGCCCGTACCGCCGCCCGCCTTCTCCTCCGACTCCTTGCCGCCCGAGTCGCTGCACGCGGCCGCCCCGAAGGCCATCACCGCGGCCGCCACCACAGCCGCCGCCCGCGCCGTCCGACTACGCATCATCATCCCGATCCCCGCCTCTCCTCCAGGCCGCCGGGATGGACCCGGTGGACTGGAGGAGTTGTAGCGAGGCGGCTGAGCGGGCGTCAATGAATTTGTCATAACATTCGGACGCCGCGGCCGCGGTCATCCCTGAAGGCGGTCAGCCACGGTCAGCCACACTCAGCCCGTGAAGTACGCCTCCAGCTCCGCGACCGAGGTGAAGGTGCGGCTGCCGCCCGGGGTGCCGATGATGCGGATGCCGTCGCCCGCGGTGGCGTCGAAGGTGAGCTCGTACGTCTTGTTGGGGCCTGCTGTGCTGTTGTACGGGTAGTCGGGGCCGATCTTCAGCCCTGTGACGTCCGTCCACTTGTGGTCCTTGCGCACCTGGACGCGGAGGTCCTTGGCGAACCAGCCGCCGTCCTCGAACATCTTGCCCGTGGTGTACGTGACCTTGTCGACGTTGTACTGCCGCGGCCAGGTGTAGCCCCACCAGCTCGCGGGCTTGTTCTCGTCGTTCCAGTCGTCCTCGCTGTGGTCCTTCACGCCGTCGTTGTAGTAGTACTCATTGCCGAAGTGCGCGACCCGCTCGATGTTCGCGGTGCCCGGCTCCTTGGCGAGGTTCTTCGCCGGGTCGGCCGGGTTCGCCGGGGTGGTCTCCTTGTACGGCTCCACGTGCATCTTGCGGAGCGAGAAGGTGTACGCGTACCAGTCGTCGGCCGGGACGCCGCCGCCGCAGGGGCAGACGTTGGACTGCAGCCACATGTCCTTGCCGTCGGCACTGATGTACTTCGACGGGATGGTGGTGGCGTAGCCGCCGTGCTTCTGGTGCGTCCACGTATAGCCGCCGAAGTCCTTCGAATCGAAGCGTTTCCAGGGGCCGTACGGGGTGGGCGACTCGTAGAACTCGAAGCTGTACTCCGTCCAGGACGTGTAGATATAGCGCTTCAGCGGCTTGTTGTAGACGATGCCGCCCTGGCTGAGGGTGGTCATATTGCTGATCCGGTCGCTGTAGACGTCCGGGTAGACGCGGCGGTCGTCGTGGATGACCGGCTTGCGGGCGGCGATGTCCTTGGACCAGGTGGGCTTGCCGTCGGTGCCGTAGCCGCTGACGAACTCCCAGGCGCCGCGGTTCATGACGTCGGACTTCGGGACCCGGGCGAGGTAGAGGTCGACGGGGTCGGGGACCTTGTCGCTGAAGGAGTCGCGCCAGTTGTGGTCGAGGCCGTAGGCGTAGACGTAGTCGTCGGGCGCGTTGGCGTAGGCCTTGCCGTAGTCGAGGAACATCACCGTCGTGAAGACGCCGTCGGGGAACATCGGCTTGGACTTGTCCCAGGTCCACGTCCTGCCGTGGTCCGTGGACTTGGCGATGGTGGCGGCCGGGGCGGCATCGAAGTTGAAGGCCAGGTCCTGGACGGCGAGGTACATGTCGCCGCCGACGCAGGCCATGCCGGTGGGCTTGCGGGTGTGGTCGGCGTTCCAGACCTGGCCGACGTTGTTGCCCTCGGCGAGCTGGCTGCCCTCCAGATTGCCGGGCGTTCCGGTGATCTTGGCGACGCCGATGTCGTGGTACGACTCGTCGTAGCCGATGCCGTCGCCGTACGCGCCGTAGACGTTGTCGTCGTCCGACCAGCAGTTGGGCCAGAGGTCGCCGCGGTTTCTGTTGTTGCCGTTCGCCGGGGCGCCGACCGTGGCGCCGGAATCGATTTCAACGGTGGAGAAGAAACTGCTGTCCGGGGGCGAGCCGGCGAGCGAGGCGGCCTGCGGGACGGCCGGGGTCGCCGCCGGGGCGGCCGAGTTGGCCGCGGTGACGGCCGTCGCGAGGGCTAGCACGCCTGCCGCGAGCATGCGCCAGGAGCGGAGTCTGACTCTTCGGTGCATCGAGGTCTCCGATGGGACGGGGTCGGGGTGCACGAAGGGGAGGTCGGTGAAATCGATTTCTTCGAGCCGGACCGTATCGACGGGTGTCGTACGCGTCAACAGGGCCCGCGTCCCGGGACGTGGGACGGCACGGGAATGAGAGGCCCGCGGCCTCAGCCGCGGTCGAGCAGCTGGAATTCGAAGGTGTAGCGCGACGCCCGGTACAGGTGCGAGCCGAACTCCACCGCCCGCCCGGTGTCGTCGAAGGCCGTCCGCTCCATGGTGAGCAGCGACGCCCCCGGCTCCTCCCCCAGCTCCCCGGCCTCCGCCGAGGTGGCCGCCCGCGCGCCCACCGACTGCCTGGCGCTGTGCAGCGTGATCCCGGCGCGGCGCAGCAGCTGGTAGAGCCCAGCCTCCTCCAGCTCCCCCGTCCCCAGCCGCAGCAGCCCGGCCGGGAGATAGTTCGTCAGCCGCGCCATCGGCTCGCCGTGCGTCAGCCGCAGCCGCTCGACCAACGCCACCTCGACCCCCTCGGCCACCCCGAGCGCGGCCGCGACGCGCGGCTCGGCGGGCACGACCTCGTTGCGCAGCACCCGCGTCGCGGGCCGCTGGCCTGCGGCGGCGAGGTCGTCGTACAGACTGGTCAGCGCGAGCGGCCGGCGCACCTGCGTGTGTACGACCTGGGTGCCGATGCCGCGGCGGCGGACCAATAGCCCTTTGTCGACAAGGGACTGAATCGCCTGCCGTACGGTCGGCCGGGACAGGCCGAGGCGCCCCGCGAGCTCGATCTCGTTGCCGAGCAGCGAGCCCGGCGTGAGCCCGCCGGTCTCGATCGCCGACTCGAGCTGCTGCGCCAACTGAAAGTAGAGCGGGACCGGACTGTTGCGGTCCACGCCGAGCCGTAGGGAGACCTGCGCTCCCGCGTCGCGCTTCACCACGGAGCGGAGCGTAACGGCAGGTGCGGGCCGCGGGAAGGGATCAGGTCCAGTTGTCCTGACATTTACCTTCGGGCGGTGCAGCTCGGGTACGGCCCGTGGCCCAGAAGCGCGTCCCCTTCCGCGCTGCGCCGGTAGCAGACACGCTGCCGCTCGCGCTGTCGCAGCACCAGCCCGGAGCGGTGCCGCCCGCACGACCAGAACAGTCCGCTGCCCGCGTGAAAAAGTCCAGTTGTCCTGACAATTGACATCGGCGGATCTCCACCGTCTAGTTGAGGCCATGCGCATTGGACTCATCGGCGCCGGGCGGATCGGCGCGTTCCACGCGGGCGTGCTGGCCCGGCACCCGCAGGTCGACTCGCTGGTCATCGCGGACGCGGACGCCGCGCGGGCGGCGGAGGTGGCGGCTCGGACGGGGGTCGAGCCGGCCGCCTCGCCCGACGCGGTCTTCGCGGCGGGCGTGGACGCCGTCGTCATCTGCGCGGCCACGGCCGCCCACGCCGAACTGATCGCCAAGGCGGCCAGGGCCGGACTCCCGGTCTTCTGCGAGAAGCCGATAGCGCTCGATCTGCCCGGCACCCAGGTGGCGCTGGCGGAGGTGGAGTCGGCGGGCACGCTGCTGCACGTGGGCTTCATGCGGCGCTTCGACGCGGGGTACGTGGCCGCGCGCGAGGCGGTGCGCTCGGGCCGCCTCGGTCGGCTGCACACCGTACGGGCGATGTCGTCCGACCCCGCGCCGCCGCCGGCCGCGTATCTGCCGCTGTCGGGCGGGCTTTACCGGGACTGCCTGATCCACGACTTCGACATCCTGCGCTGGGTGACGGGGCGTGAGGTGGTCGAGGTGTACGCGATGGGGTCTGACCGCGGCCCGGCGATGTTCCGGGAGGCGGACGACGTCGATACGGCGGCGGCGCTGCTGACGCTGGACGACGGGACCCTCGCCACGGCGACGGCGACGCGGGTGAACGGGGCGGGCTACGACGTGCGCATGGAGCTGGCGGGCGAGTCCGACCAGATCGCGGTGGGGCTCGGCGAGCGGACGCCGATCACGTCGGTGGAGCCCGCGGCCGTACCGCTGTCGGGGAAGCCGTGGCCGGGATTCCTGGAGCGCTTCGCGCCGGCGTACGAGGCAGAGCTGGACGCGTTTGTGCGGGTGCTGCGGGGTGAGCTGGAGAACCCGTGCGACGGGCGCGAGGCGCTGGCCGCGCTGCTGGTGGCGGAGGCGTGCGAGCGGTCGCGGCGGGAGCGGCGGGCGGTCACGGTCGCGGAGGTCGCTGGGGACGCTGGGGACGCTGCTTGAGCTGCGCTTCCAGTCCGTCGAGCAGGTAGGCGAGGCCGGTGCTGTAGCTGCCGTCCCAATCGTCGTCGTAGAGGTAGCCGTTGGCGGCCAGAGTGGGGTACTGGTCGGCGGCTGCCTGCAGCTGTTCCTGCCCGAGGCGGCGCTCCTCGGCGGTGATGTGCAGGGCAGTCTGCGACGACGCGGATCCCATGACGTGGTTGTAGAGCGCCCAAGTAGCCGCCGCCAGGCCGTCGCCGGTGAAGCCGGCGCGGGTGAGGGTCGCCTGCAGGATCTCCATTCCGGCGAGGAAGTGCGGGCCGATCGTAGGCCGTCGGCGGGCCGGCACGGCGGCGGCCCAGGGGTGGCGTAGCAGCGCGGTCCGCCAGCAGGCCAGCAGCGCCGTGACGTCGGCGCGCCACTCCTCGGCACGCCCCATACGGGACCTCGGGGGCGCCTCCCCGAAGATCGCGTCCACGGCGAGGTCGATCACGTCGTCCTTGGTGTCGACGTGCCAGTACAGCGACGGCGCGACGACGTCCAGCCGCTCCGCGAGCCGCCGCATGGTGAGCCGGTCGATCCCCTCCTCGTCGAGGAGGGCGACGGCCGCGTCGACGATGCGGGTACGGGTCAGCGGCGGCTCTCCGCGCTGCTCGCGGCGCGGGCGCAGCCAGACGCTGCGTACGTCACTTGTCTTGCCCGTCGTCCCCATCGCACCTCGCCTGACGTCACCGGACCGGTCGGATCAGTGTAGTACCGTGTTCGCGGCATCTAACGTTGTTAGGGAACACCAAACGTTGTTAGGGGAATGCTGTGGCAACGGAAAACCCAAAGCGGTGGGGCACGCTCCTGGCGGTGAGCGCGGCGCAGCTCCTGGTCGTACTCGACGGGACGATCGTCAACATCGCGCTGCCCTCCGCGCAGCGCGCACTCGAGATGTCCGACGCCAGCAGGCAGTGGGCCATCACCGCGTACACCCTCGCCTTCGGCGGGCTGCTGCTGATCGGCGGGCGGGTCAGCAGCGCGCTCGGCCATCGCCGCACCTTCGCCGGCGGCCTGCTCGGCTTCGCCGCCGCATCCGCGCTCGGCGGCGCCGCGGTGAACCCCGAGATGCTCTTCGCGGCGCGCGCCCTGCAGGGCGTGTTCGCGGCCGCGCTCGCGCCGGCCGGGCTTTCGCTGCTGACCCTCACCTTCACCGAGGGGCGGGAACGGGGCCGCGCCTTCGGGGTGTTCGCCGCGGTCGGCGCCGCGGGTTCGGCGCTCGGGCTGGTCGTGGGCGGGCTGCTGACGGAGTACGTGAGCTGGCGCTGGTGTCTCTACATCAACGTCCCGATCGCGGTGCTGGCCGCGCTCGGGACCACGTTCGTGACCAGGGACCGGCCGGAGCGGGACGGCTCAGGTCTCGACGTACCGGGCGCGCTGCTGAGCGCCGCGGGCTTCGCGGCGGTGGTCTATGCGTTCGGCGAGGCCGAGCCGTACGGATGGGGCTCGGGGAAGGTGCTGGGGCTGCTGGGCGGGGGCGTGCTGCTGCTGGCGCTGTTCGTCGCCGTCGAGCTGCGCACGGCTCGCCCGCTGCTGCCGATGCGGATTCTGCTGCACCGCGCGCGGGGCGGCGCCTTCCTGGCGATCATGCTGATGTTCGTCGCGATGTTCGGCTTCTACCTCTTCATGAGCTACTACACCCAGACCGTGCTCGGCTACTCCCCCGTCGAGGCAGGCCTGACGCTGCTCATCAACGCCCTGGCCACGCTGCTCGCTTCGACCCTCATCGCCGGACGGCTGCACGGGCGCGTCGCCCCGGGGGCGCTGGTCCTTCCGGGGCTGCTCGCCGCGGCCGGCGGGATGCTGCTGCTGACGCGGCTGACCCCCGAGAGCGCCGACGTCTTCGGCCTCTTCCTGGTGCCCGCGCTACTGCTCACCGGCCTCGGGCTCGGCCTCGTCATGCCCCCGACCGCCAGCCTGGCCACCGCCGACATGAACTGGCAGGACATCGGGGCGGCATCGGCGGCGTACAACGCGGCCCAGCAACTGGGCGCCGCCCTCGGCACCGCCCTGCTCAACACCCTGGCGGCCAGCGCCGCTGCGTCGTATCTGACCGCACACCCGCGGGCGGCCGCGGGCGCAGGCGCCGTACACGGGTACACCACCGCGCTCATGGTCGCCTTCGCCATCCTGCTCGCCGCGGCGCTGATCACCGCGCCGCTGCTCCTCAGGCGCCGACCGTCGCGGCGCGGCGACGGGCGGGGGCGCGGCGGGGAGGGCGCCAGCGACAGGGACGCGGGCGAGGAGACGGCGAGCGTGGGCTGAGGGGCGGCTGAGGGGCGGCGCGCGTCAGCGGACTCGTGTACGGGCGCCCGCCGCCACCGACTCGACGAGGCGGAGCACTTCCTCGAAGCCCGCCTTGAACTCCTCGTCCCAGTCGACGGGCGCGTCGAGAACCTCCGCGAGGCGGGTGTGGGCGGGGGCGGCGCCGTCCGGTAGTTGGCCGCGACGGCCCCGGGGGTCCAGCTCGCCGGGGCCGAAGCGGCCGCCGACCTCTGAGGCGACGTAGCCGAGCACGAAGGTGGACACCAGCCGCTCTACGCGCGGGACTTCGCGGTCCGGGACGCCGGCGTCGAGGAGGGCGGTGTAGAGCGCGTCGACGACGGCCACCGCGTCCGGAGTGATCGCGGGGCGGTCGAAGAGCAGCGTCGTGGCCCAGGGGTGCGTCTGCAGGCCGAGGCGGGCGGAGGAGGCGAAGACGCGCAGCCTCGTACGCCAGTCGGCGTCCGCCGCGGCCCTCATCGCGGGGTCCTCGCCGAGCAGCGACAGCAGCCGGCCCACCATCAGGTCGAGCAGCGCGGCCTTGCTGCCGACATGGGGATAAAGCGCCATCGGCGTGACGCCGACGCGCTGTGCGACGGCACGCATGGAGACGGCCGCCAGGCCCTTTTCGCCGGCGATGGCCATCGCCGCGTCGACTGCCTCTTCCCGTCGTGCGCTCATGTGTATACAGTGTAGATCTATACGGTGTAGATCACAAAGTGGGGAGGGTTTGACTGTGCTCAGCGCACACGGCCTGGTAAAGCGATACGGCTCCGCCGCGATCGCTCTGGACGGCTTCGAACTCACCGTCGCCGCAGGCGAGATCACCGGCCTGATCGGGCACAACGGCGCGGGCAAGACCACGTTCGTAGAGGTGGTCACGGGCCTCACCCGCCCCGACGCGGGCACGGTCCGCATCGGCGACATCGACGCCCTCCGCCGCCCGCAGGCGGCCCGCGCGCTCCTGGGCCTCGCTCCGCAGGAGCTGGCGTTGTATCCGGGCGCCACGGTGCGGGAGCACTTGCGCCTGTACGGGTCGCTGGCCGGGCTCGCGGGCGGTGCGCTCCGTACCGCCATCGCCGGAATCGCCGAGGAACTGCAGCTGACCGCCGAGCTCGACCGCAGAGCCGGCCTCCTCTCCGGCGGCCAGCGCCGCCGCACGCAGGCCGCTGCCGCGCTCATCGGCGACCCGCCGCTGCTGCTCCTGGACGAGCCGACGGCCGGGGCGGATCCGGAGACCCGGACGGCGCTGCTGGGGGCGGTACGGGCACGGGCGGACGCGGGAGCGGCGGTGCTGTACACGACGCACTATCTCCCGGAACTCGCCGACCTGGGTGCCTCGTTGGCCGTCGTCAGGGCGGGGCGGGTGATCGCCAGGGGGCGGCGGGAGGAGCTGCTGCGGGGGCTGCCGGGGGAGCTGCGGCTGCGATTCGGCGGGCCGGAGGAGGCGGCGGCCGCCGCCGAGACCGTGGAGCGGGCGTCCGGCCGGTCACGCGCACGCGCACGCGTGCAAGGTGTCGAGGTGGGTCTTGCGGTGCCCGATCCCGCCGCGGAGCTGGCGCGTTGGCTGGCGGCCGGCTGCCGTCCCGTCGAGGTGGATGTCCGCCGCCCGAGCCTCGATGACCTCTATCGCGCCCTCGCACACCGCCGGCCTGCGCAGCCGAAGGAGACCGCCGATGCCGCGTGACGCCGCGATGGCCACCTCCGCCGCCAAGCCCGCCGCCCTACGCACCACCGCTCTACGCACCACCGCCCTCATCCGCCACAACGTCCGTCTCCTCCTGGCCGAACCCGGCCCCCTCCTCAGCCGCCTCATCGTCCCCCTCGGCTTCCTCGCCCTCATGCGCCCGCTCCTGGTGGCCACCCAGGGCCAGAAGGCCGGCACCGAGCAGGCCGTCATCGGCGCACTCGTGACCTTCTCCCTCCTCGGCCTGAACATCGTCGGCGGCGCCGTACTCGCCGAACGCATGCAGCGCACCTGGGACCGCATCCGCGCCACCGCCGCCCGCCCCGCCGAACTCCTCGCCGGCAAGGCGCTCCCCGTCATGGCCGCGCTGCTTGCGCAGCAGGCGGTGGTGCTCGGCTTCGGCATCGCCGTCCTTGGTGTGCATGTCGGCGCGCCCGCGCTGCTGTTCGCGGTCTGCCTCGCCTGGACCGCCGCGCTGCTCGCCATCGGTACGGCCCTGGGCGTCACCGCCCGCAGCTTCGGCGAGCTCTCCCTCGGTTACGACATCGGCGGCATGCTCCTCAGCACCCTCGGCGGCGCCTTCGTCCCGCTCACCACGCTGCCCGGCTGGATCCAGGACATCGCCCCGGTCTCCCCCGGCTATTGGGCGGTGTCCGCCTTCCGCGGCGCCCTCCACGGCGATACGGGCACGACGCTGCCCGCCTGCGGCATGCTCCTGCTCTTCGCCGCCGCGGCCGCGGCCCTGGCGGCGCACCGGCTCGGGCGCGGAGCGGCGCGCCCTGACCGGATGTGACCGCGCCGCGCTGCTTGCTACGCGCCCTGTGCGCGCCCGCCCCTCACCACCGCACCGGCAGCTGCCGCATCCCCCTGATGATCAGCCCGGGCCGCCACCGCAGCGTCCCCGGATCGGCATCGAGCGCCAGCTCAGGACACCGGTCGAGCAGCGCCCGAAAGGCGATCCGCCCCTCCAGCCGTGCCAGCGGCGCACCCAGGCAGAAGTGGATGCCGTGTCCGAACGCCACATGCGTCTGCGCGCTGCGCCGGATGTCGAAGTCGTCAGGCGCCGGGAAGCGCTTCGGATCCCGCCCCGCGGACGCGAGGATGACGCTGACGACCGACCCGGCAGGGATGACCGTACCGCCGCCATAGTCCAGGTCTTCGGTCGCGAGCCGGAAGGTCGCGCCCTCCACCGGCCCGTCGTAGCGCAGCGACTCCTCCACCGCGCCGTCGAGGAGCCCTGGGTCCGCGCGCAGGGCGGCCAGCTGCTCGGGGTGCTGGAGGAGGGCCAGCATGCCGTTGGCGATGAGGTTGACCGTCGTCTCGTGGCCGGCGATCAGGAGGAGGAAGGCCGTGCCGATGAGTTCGTGGTGGGAGAGGCGGTCGCCGTCCTCGGCGCGGGTGCGGATCAGGGCGCTGAGGAGGTCGTCGCCGGGGGCGGTGGCGCGCTTGCCCTCGATCAGCTCGTCCATGTACTGCTGCATCGCCCCCACCGCGGCGACCGCCGACTCCTGGCTGGTCGGGGAGAGGATCTCGTTCGACCAGCGGCGGAAGTCGTCCCGCTGCAGATCGGGTACGCCGAGGAGCTCGCAGATCACCGTCATCGGCAGCGGGAAGGCCAGCGCGTCCAGCAGGTCCGCGCGGCGGTCGGGGGCCGCCAGCATCGTGTCCATCAGCCCGTCGGCGATCTCCTGGATGCGCGGCTCGAGCGCGGCGACCCGCCGCGGGGTGAACTCCCGCGCCACCAGCTTCCGCAGCCGCGTGTGATCGGGCGGGTCGGTGGTGAGCATGTGGACGTCGATGGGCTGCACGGCCTCCTCCGGCCGCCGCTCGCCGACCATCGCGTGATAGTCCTTCGTCAGCCGGTGGTCATTGAGCGCCGCGCGCACCGCGTCGTGCCCGACGACCAGCCAGGTCTCGCCCTCCGGCAGCAGCACCCGGTGCACGGGACCGCGCTCGCGCAGCTCGGCATACCGCGGATACGGATTCGCGATGAACTCCCCTGCGTCCACGGTGAGATCGACTATTTCGGTCCCCTCGGACACGAGCACCTCCGGTGGCATGACGACAGGGCCCACCACGCTAGTGCGACCCCATCAGTCCGGCGTCCTCCCCCAGGCGGAGATCATCGGGGAGGTGGCCAAGTCCATGCCGCCCGCGGCCACGTTGGCGAGGTGGGCGTCGATCTCGGCGTCGGTGGCGAGGCCCTTGGCGACCAGCTGGTGGCGCACCTGTCGTACGGTCGCCGCCTCCAGGGCGGTGCAGGCGGGCGAGGTGAGCGGAAAGTAGGCGTCTGCTCGTACGTCCGCGAGGCCGGCCTCGCGGAGGAGACGGGGGAGGCGACGGCCGTACGAGAGGTCGGCGCCGCGTTCGGCGAGGAGGGTGCGGAAGCCGCGGCGGAGGCGGTTCGCCAGCTCCTGCTCTGGGCCGTATTCGTCGGGGCAGATGAGCGGTTGCAGGGCCGGGTCGGCGTCTTCGAGGAGCAGGACGCCGCCGGGCCGCAATGCGGCGGTCATCGCCGCCAGGGCGCGGGTGCGGTCGGTGACGTGGACGAGGACGAGGCGGGCGTGGACGAGGTCGAAGGGGCCGCCGGGCGGGGGCGGGTCGGCGGCGACGTCGTGGCGGCGGATGTCGACGGTGGCGGAGGGCGGGGTCGTGGCGGACGTGGTGGCCGTTGCGGCGGCAGCGATCCAGGACGTATCGATGTCGGTGGCCAGCACGTGCCCAGCCGCCCCGACCCGCCGCGCCAACTCCCGCACGACGGACGGCCCGCCGGCCCCGACCTCCCAGCACCGCCACCCATCCGCGACGCCGATCGCGTCGAAGTGCCGGAAGGTGGACGGATCAAAGAGCGAGGCAAGCGCATCAAATCGCGCACCGGCCTCGACCTGCCGATTGTCGAGCAGATAGCCGTCATCGCGGCCGCCGTGATCGCTCATACCCCGATCATGCCGCGCCCCCACCGGCCAAGCCTGCTTCCCACCCACCCGCCCGTTGCTGTGTCGCACGGAGCACCGGGTGGGACACCTCGCCTCCGCCGGACTCCTTCCTCGCCCGCCCACTCTCCTACTGCACGGAGCAACGGGCGGCCAAGCCCTCCCAAGGCGCCGCCAAGAGCGACTCGCTTCCGGCCCACCTCACCCCCGCCCTATCGCACGGAGCAACGGGCGGGTAGGTGGGCCAGTCAGGCCTCGGCCAAGCGCGCCAGCAAGTCCGCCGTGCGCTTCGCGACCTCCTCGCGGTCTCCGGCCGAGAGCGCCGACCCCATCCCGCAGGCCACCGCCCCGGCCGCGATCCAGTCGGGCGCGTTCTCGATCGTGACGCCCCCCGTGGGCAGCAGCGCCGCCTGCGGCAGCGCCGCCCGCACGTCCTTGATCCACGACGGCGCGTGCCCCGAGGCCGGGAAGAGCTTCAGCGCATCCGCGCCCAACTCCAGCGCCCGCACGATCTCGGTCGGCGTGGAGACGCCGGGGAAGACCGGGACGCCATACCGGTGACCCGTAGCGATCACCGAAGCGTCGAGGTTCGGTGAGACCAGGAAGCGAGCCCCGGCATCGACGGCCATCCGCGCCGACGCGGCGTCGAGGACCGTACCCGCGCCGATCACCGCATCATCGCCGACTTCGCGCCGCAGCGTGGAGACGAGCTCCAGCGCGAAGGGGGTGGTCAGCGAGATCTCGAGGCTGGATATCCCGGCCGAGAGCAGGGTGTCGGCGGTGTCGGCGGCGTGGTCGTACGAGTCACTGCGGACAATCGCGAACACCCGCTGCGCCAGCGCGGCTTGGGTGATCTCCCAGCGGTACAAGGCGGATCCTTTCGGGTGTTGCATCAGTGGTGCGTGTGAGGGTTCAGTTCACGAGGCAGGCATCAGCGGTGGACCGAGTCACCGCCGCCGGTGAAGGCGGCGAGGGCGCGGTCGCGGGCGGCGGCCGTGGGGAGGCCGTCGGTGTCGGTGGCGGCCTGGACGACGAGCGCGGCGACGCATGCCGCCTCGGCCAGCGCCCGCTGCGCGGGCAGCCCGCGCAGCCAGGCGGAGAGATAGCCGGCGGCGAAGGCGTCCCCGGCCCCGACCGGGTCGGCGAGCGGCACCGGGAAGTGCGGCTGGTGGTACGTCCCGCCCTCGGCCGTCAGCGCCGTGGCGGAGTGGTCGGTGCGCTTGAGTACGACCGTATGCGCCCGCCCCCGCAGCAGCTCGGCGGCCGTCCCGTCCGCATCCCGCCCCCCGGCGAGCAGCTCCAGCTCGTCCTCCCCCGCGAGCACCAGGTCGGCCTCGGCGAGCAGCGGCCCCACCGTGGCGGCCCACGCCTCGGGCGCGGCCAGCTTGCGGCGGACATTCGGGTCGAAGGAGACCGTCGTGCCGCCCGCCCGGGCCAGCTCGATCAGCTTCGCGGTCGCCTCGGCGGCGGACGGCGACAACATGGGCGTAATGCCGGATATGTGCAGCAGTCGGGCGCCCTCAAGGGCCTCCGCCCGGATGTGCTCGGGCGCCAGCCGGGACGCGGCGGACCCGGCACGGTAGTACTGCACGTCGATCGCCCGCGCCGGGTGGCTGTCGCGCAGCAGCAGGCCCGTGGGCGCCTCCGGGTCCCGGTCCGCATACGCCACGTCGACACCGTCCGCGCGCAGCTCGCGCAGCACCGCCTCGCCCGCCGGGTCGGCGCCCAAGCGGCCGAGCCAGCGCGCGTGATGCCCGAGCCGGGCGAGACCGGCAGCGACATTCGACTCCGCCCCTGCCACAGAGCGGCGGAAGGCGATGGCGCGGTCCAGCGGCACACCGGGCTCCGCGAGCATCAGCAGCATCGCCTCGCCGCAGGTGACCGCCTCCGGTGCCGCCCGATCCGCCATGCCGGTCTCCCCAGTCAGTCGATTCCTCGTTCACCGAACGTTATCCCGGACCAGTGACATTCTGACCAGCGCCCCCGGAGGGGAAAATTCCAATTCAAGTCCATGAATCCAGTGGATTAGTCCATTGCCCGGCCCGCAACCGCCGCGAGAGGCTTGCAGACCGTACTTGTCGTGCACCCGCCACCCCGCACGCAGGAGGCCTTCTTCCATGCCCCGCCCCCGCCGCCGCGTCTCGCTCACCGCCACCCTGGCCCTCGCCCTGCCCCTCGCCCTCGCCGCGACCCTGTGCACCGCCCTCCCCGCCACCGCCAAGGACCGCGACCCGGACCCCCCGCCCCGTATCACCCCCACCCCCCGCTCGGTCGCCGACCGCGACGACACCATCACGGTCTCCCCCACCGTCCACCTGGTCACCGGCGACCACCCGGACGCCCCCGCCCTGAAGCTCACAGAGAAGGCCCTCCGCGACGCCGGCGCCGCCCGTATCGAACGCACCACCACCGCCAAGCCGCCGGGCGACGGCCTCGTCGTCCACCTCGACGGACCGGGCGCCGCCACCGCCCTCTCCGGCCTCGGCATCGAGGGCCCGGCCGGCCTCCCGGCCGACGGCTACGCCCTCGGCATCGGCCGCACAGCCAACGAAGACCGCGACACGATCGTCCTGTCCGGCGTCGACGCCACCGGCACGTACTATGCCGCCCAGTCCCTCCGCCAGCTCCTCCCGCACCGCGGCTCCCCCGGCGCCGAGGTCCGCGGCACCGCCGTGCGCGACTGGCCGGGCACCGGCTGGCGCGGCGTCATCGAGGGCTTTTACGGCACCCCCTGGTCCCATGAGGCCCGCCTCGACCAGCTGGACTTCTACGGCGCGCACAAGATGAACATCTACGTCTACTCCCCCAAGGACGACGCCTACCTGCGCGAGAAGTGGCGCGACCCGTACCCGCCCGACCAGCTGGCGAAGATCAAGGAGCTGGTGGACCGCGCGGCCGCCAACCATGTCGAGTTCACGTACGCCCTCTCCCCCGGTCTCTCCGTCTGCTACAGCTCGGACGAGGACGTCAAGGCGCTCAACGACAAGTTCCAGACCCTCTGGGACATCGGCGTCCGCACCTTCGCCGTGCCGCTGGACGACATCAGCTATACGGACTGGAACTGCAAGGCGGACGAGGAGAAGTTCGGCACCGGCGGCGGCGCCGCGGGCGCGGCCCAGGCGCATCTCCTCAATCGCGTCAACCGCGACTTCATCAAGGCCCACGAGGGCGCCGAGCCGCTGCAGATGGTGCCGACCGAGTACTACGACGTGAAGCCGTCCCCGTACAAGAAGGCGCTCGCCGAGCAGCTCGACAAGGATGTGCTGGTCGAGTGGACGGGCATCGGCGTCATCGCCCCGACGATGACCGTCAAGGAAGCGAAGGCGGCCCGCGAGGTCTTCGGCCACCCGATCCTCACCTGGGACAACTACCCGGTCAACGACTACATCCGGGGCCGCCTCCTCCTGGGCCCCTTCAACGGCCGCGAGCAGGGCCTGCCCGCCGAGCTCGCCGGCATCACGGCGAACCCGATGGTGCAGCCGTACGCCTCCAAGCTCGCCCTCTACACGGTCGCCGACTACGCCTGGAACGACGCGGCCTACGACCCCGCCGCCTCCTACTCGGCAGCACTACGCGAGATGTCCGGCGACGACCGCGACACGACAGCCGCCCTGCGCGCCTTCGCCGACGCCGGCTACGGCTCGCTCCTCAACAAGCAGCAGTCCCCCGAACTGGCAGCCGCCATCAAGACCTTCTGGGACGGCGGCAACCCGGCCGCCCTGGCCACCCGCCTCCGCGCCCTCCACGACGCCCCCGCCACCCTCCGCGACGCCCTCCCCGACCGCGGCTTCATAGCCGACGCGGACCCCTGGCTGGACTCCGCCGAGGCCTGGGGCACCGCGGGCCGCACCGCCCTCGCCCTGGTCCGCGCGGCCCGGGAGGGCGACGCGGCAAAGGCGTGGAAGCTGCGGCAGCAGCTGCCAGGACAGGTCGCGAAGGCCAAGTCCTTCTCGTACGAATGGATCGACGGCACCAAGGTCCAGGTGGTGCTCGCGGACGGCGTCCTGGACGCCTTCGTCGAGGACGCCCTGGCCGAGCACAACAAGTCCCTGGGCGTGCCGGGCCGCATCAAGGCGACCTCGACCCTGGGCACGTACCAGGACAACGCGGTCTCCCGGATGACCGACGGCGACGACGCCACGTACTACTGGAGCGACCGTGCGGTGAAGGCCGACGACGCCGTCACCCTCGACCTGCACTCCACCCGCCCCCTGAAGAAGCTCCAGCTCTCCATGGGCAAGCCCGGCAGCGAGGCCGACCACATCCACCAGGGCATCCTCGAATACTCCGCCGACGGCAAGCAGTGGACCAAGCTCGCGGACTTCTCCGGAAAGGCGGAGGTCGAGGCGGAGGCGCCGGACGGGGCGGAGGCCCGCTTCGTACGGGCCCGGGCGACGGCCGCGCAGTCCGAGTGGCTGGTGATACGGGAATTCACGGCGACCGCCACCGACACGACGACGGTCACGGGCGGCCCACCCGCCGCGGACGACAGCGACCTCGCGCGCGCGGCGGACGGCGACCTGGACGCGGCCTACACGGCGGCCCGGGCGCCGGAGGCCGGCGAGACCCTGACGGTGACGCCCGCGGAGCCGCGCGACGCCGACAAGGTCGCGGTGCTGCGCCCCCAGGACGCGGAGGGCTCCGCGTCGGTGGAGATCCGCATCGGCGGCAAGTGGCGGGCGCTGGGCCGGCTGTCCGGCCCGTACACGGAGCTGGACACCGGCGGTGTACGCGCCGAGGCCGTCCGCATCACATGGAAGGGCGGCGACGCACCCCCGCGCATCAGCGAGGTGGTGCTGCGCTGAGCCCTCGTCACCCGTCATCCTGACGGCGGGTCCAGGAGTCCGGGCAGCGGGTCTGCGCCCCCTTCTCGAGTGCCCTTGAGAGAGACGCGCGCTTCACTTCGATCCGCCTGCCGGTGAAGTACGCGTCGACGATGTCGGGATGGTCCCAGGCCTCGAAGAGAACCCGGTCGCCCGTCCGCAACACGGGACCGCCGGCCTCCTTGGGCTCAGGGATGCTGAACTTCGCTGTCCCAGGCCCCGCTGCCGGCTTGAGCCAATCCTTGACGGCCAACGTCACGGTGACAGCCGGATATCCGCCCTCGCGCCGGCCGGATTCCCGTACGGACACCACATCGCCTTCGAGGATCCGGGCGGCGCAGGCGACTTCCTCCGCGGGACGGAGCGCCCCGGACGACGCTTCCCTGCCGTCATCGCTGTCGTCGCCGGCCAGGCTGTAGGCCGTGATGCCGGCGCCTACGGCCGCGGCGGTGACCAAGGCAACGACAATGCGGCGACGATATTGGCGTCGGCGGTCCACCTGCCGCGGCGACTCGGCTTTGCCGTCAGCCACCTCGTCTCCATCGCTGTCAGCCACCTCATCTCCGATCATGTGAAAGGCCCGCTCCAGGAGCTGCTCCTCTCGTCGTGTCGGCTCGGTCACCTCAGATCACCTTCCTCTCGTCCGCTGCCGGACCGAGCTGTGTACGCAGCGCGGCCACCCCGTCCCGGGTTCGGCTTCGGTGCCAGTCCGCGGCGACGCGGGAGGCGACCACCGCTGTCCAGGCGTCCTCGTTACGGATCGGCTCTCGGCGCCGCGCCTCGAGCAGCTTCAGCTGCACCTGCTGCACGCCGTCGTCGAGCTGGTCCCAGGGCACGCCGCCCAGTGCGAGGATCCCGCGGACGCGGCCGACGTGCGGCAGTTCAGCCGCCGAGGACTGCGCGACGCCATGGGATTCCGGTCGCGCGCTATCGCTGCCAGCCATCCCCCAGCCTCTCCTCATTTCCCCTACGACGGAAAAGCCCAGCAAAACGTTCGCTCGCACTGCCCCCCGGGTGCCGGCGTCAGTCGCACTCAGTGGCCGAGGACGCTGCCGCGCCGACGCGGGCGGCCGCAGGCTCGGCCTCTCTCAGCGACCGGACGAGCTCCGCGGCGCTCTTCCCGGCCATCTCTTCCTCAAGGCCGGGGTTGGGGTCGGACTGCGCGCCGACCGCCATAGCCTGCGCAGCACTTTGGCCCCGTCCCTCGAGCTCGCCCTTGCCGATGACCGCGCTGTCGCCCTCCTGGAACTGCCAGCCCACGGAGGGGCGCTGCCAGGTTTCAGGAGCGGGCTTGGGCAATACACCATCGCCATGGCCAGCTGGACTCTCATGCGGTGGGAAGGTCAGCATGAGCGCATGCTGCACTGTGAGACGACGGCGCTGGGTGTGCTGCTGCGCCATGAAGGGCTGGAGCTGTCCGAGCCGATGCTGTTCGGGCTCGGGGGTGGGCTGGGGTTTGTGTACTGGGACAGCAAGGCGATGGACTTTCCGTTTCTGGGCGGGCGGGTCAAGCCTTTCGAGCTGACCCGGAATCTTGCTGTGCGGCTGGGGCTCGAGCTGGACATACGTGAGACCGGCTCGGCGAAGAAGGCGTGGGCGAATGTCGCGGAGCCGCTGGACGCGGGGCGGCCGGTGGGGCTGCAGCTGGATTGCTATCACCTCGAGTACTTCACCTCGAAGGTGCACTTCGGCGGCCATGTGGTGGCCATGCGCGGTTACGACGACGAGCTGGCGTATCTGACCGACACCGCGCAGCAGGGCGGGGAGGTCACCACCTCGCTCGCGTCGCTGGCGGCGGCGCGCGCCGAGCGCGGGCCGATGACCGCGCGCAGCCGTTCCTTCACGGTCGCCGTGCCGCCCGGGGCGCCGGATCCGCGGGAGCGGATCGTCCCGGCGATCAGGGCCTGTGCAGAGGCCTTTCTGAATCCGCCCATCGCCAATCTCGGCCATCGCGGCATCGAGAAGGCGGCGCGCCTCGTGCCCAAGTGGCGGCGGCGCGAGGGGCATCACGAGCAGGATCTGCGGCAGATCGCCGACCTGATGGAGCGGGGCGGCACCGGGGGCGCACTCTTCCGCAACCTTTACCGCGACTTCCTGGCGGAGAGCCGGGAGCTGGAGCCGGCCGGGCTCTCCGACGACGAGCACTTGCGCAAGGGCCACCACGGCTACCGCGAGGCGGCGGGCGGCTGGACGGAGGTCGCGGAGCTGATCGCCAAGGGCAGCCTCGACAGGGCGGGCGGCGTCCTCGCCGATCTCGCCCGGCTGGAGCGGGAGGCGATGGCGGAGCTGCGCCGGGTGGGGACGTAACAGCCGAAGCGCCGCGGACCCCCCGACCGGTGGGGTCCGCGGCGCCGTCGCGGCCAAGCGGGCGTCAGCCCTGCAGCTCCGTGTGCCGGGCGCGCAGCGCGTCCGCGCCCGGCTCCGTCAGCGAGCCGAAGAGCCGCAGGCGGGAGAAGCCGCCGTCCGGGTAGATGTCGATACGGACCTGGCTGCCGACCGCCGGGGTGTCGAGGACGAACCGGTGGTTGGTGTCCGGCTGCAGGCGCGTACGCGGGAGGAACTCCTCCCACTCGGCGTCCGCCGAGGCGCGGATGGACAGGGCTGCCCAGCCCGCCGAATTGCCCTTCAGATACGCCGTGTCGATCTCGATCGCGCGGATCGCGGACTCGGCGACGAGCTGGTAGTTGATCCAGTCGTTGCCGTTGTCGCGGCGCCGCGCGGTCTCCCAGCCGTCGTCCATCTTGCGGGAGCGGCCCGGGTTGATGGTGTTGACCGGGGAGGAGTAGAAGCGGTTGGAGGCGTCGAGGACCTGGCCGCCGTTCTCCAGCGCGACCACGTCGAAGGAGCCGAGCGCGGCCAGCCACGCCGGGTTCGGCAGCACCTCGCCGTACACCCGCAGGCGGGCGATGCCGCCGTCGGGGTGCTGGTTGACGCGCAGGTGCGTGAAGGACTGCTCGGCGGTGACCTCGAAGCCGTTGGCCGCGTGGCCGCCGACCGGCGTGCGCGGGACGATGGTCGTCCACTTCACGTCGTCGGCGAGGAGCTCCTCGGGCGTCGGGGCGCCCGCGACCGAGGTGGCTTCCACCGATACGGCCTGCGGCATGTTGCCGCGGAAGTGGGCGGTGTCGACGACGACGCCGCGGATGACGCCGGGGGCGCCGAGGCGGACCAGCGCCCAGTCGTGGTCGTCGGCGGTCGGCCAGGGCTGGTCGGCGGAGACGCCGCGGCGGCGGCGGGTCTCCCAGCCGTCCATGACCTTGCCCTTGTGGCCGAAGTGCTCGGGGTCGAACTCGGCGGCCTCGGGGACGAGGAGGTTCTCGCGCTGGGCGAAGAACTCGTCGTTGGCGGCGATGACACCGGCGCCGAGCGTACGGTCGGCGAGGTTGGCGTACTGGGCGAACGGGAAGTCCGCGGTCCGGTAGTCGGCGAAGGGGTCGCCGCCGCCGTACGGGTTCGCGTTGCCGGTGAAGGCGGGTATTTCAGACGCCACGGTGTCAGTTGTTCCTTTCGAGGAGGCGGCCGGCGGGCTCGGTGAACTCGCCGTCCGCGTAAATGCGCTCGCCGCGCAGCCAGGTGGACTTGACGACGCCGCTGAGGGTCTTGCCCGCGTAGGCGGTCACCTTGTTGCGGTGCTGCAGCGCGGCGGCGTCGACGGTGAAGGTCTCTTCGGGCGCGAGGACCGCGAAGTCGGCGTCGCGGCCGGCCTCGATGGCGCCCTTCTGGTCGAGTCCGACCAGGCCCGACGTACGCGCCGACATCCAGCGCACCACGTCCTCCAGGCCGTAGCCGCGCTTCCTCGCCTCGGTCCAGATCGCGGCGAGGCTCAGCTGGAGGCCGGAGATGCCGCCCCAGGCGGTGGCGAAGTCGTCGGTCTTCAGGTCGGCGGTGGACGGCGAGTGGTCGGTGACGATGCAGTCGATGGTGCCGTCGGCGAGCGCCTGCCACAGCAGGTCCTGGTTGGCGGACTCGCGGATGGGCGGGCAGCACTTGAACTCGCTCGCGCCGTCCGGCACTTCCTCCGCGGTCAGGGTGAGGTAGTGCGGGCAGGTCTCGACGGTCAGCTGGACGCCCTCGGCCTTGGCGGCGGCGATCAGCGGGAGGGCGTCGGAGGAGGACAGGTGCAGCACGTGCACGCGGGCCTCGAAGCGCTTGGCCAGGTCGATGAGCTGGGCGATCGCCTGGTTCTCGGCGTCCCGGGGGCGGGAGGCGAGGAAGTCGTCGTAGTCGCGGCCCGGGGTGTGCGGGGCGGAGTCGAGGATGTGCGGGTCCTCGGCGTGCACGATCAGCAGGGCGCCGATACGGGCGAGCTCCTCGACCGCGCCCTCGAGCTGCTCGCCGCCGAGCTCCGGGAACTCGTCCACGCCGGACGGCGACAGGAAGCACTTGAAACCGAAGACGCCGGCGTCGTGCAGCGGCTTCAGGTCGTTGAGGTTGCCGGGGATCGCGCCGCCCCAGAAGCCGACGTCGATGTGCGCCTTCGGGCGGGCGACGTCCTTCTTGATGCCGAGGGCGCGGCGGGTGGTGGTGGGCGGCAGGCTGTTCAGCGGCATGTCGACGAGGGTCGTGATGCCGCCGGCGGCGGCGGCGCGGGTGGCGGTGTAGAAGCCCTCCCACTCGGTGCGCCCGGGGTCGTTGACGTGGACGTGGCTGTCCACCAGGCCGGGCAGCAGGACGTCGTCGCCGAAGTCCTCCAGGCGGGCCGCGGCCGGACTGATGTCTTCGAGGGCGGCCTCGTACGGAAGCACCGCGGCGATGCGGCCGCCGGACACGGTGACCGTGGCGGGGCGCTCGCCTTCAGGCGTGATGACGCGCCGCGAGCGCAGTACCAGATCGACGTCGGACACCCGTGACCCTCCGTATTCCCTTGGTAGAAATTCAACTTTCTGTTGAACACCTTGCGTGCCGGGGTCCCGGCAGTCAAGAGTCACTTTCGTGGCAGTCGACTGTGGGATTGGCCTCACCCACGATCCGGTCCGGACACCCTTGTACGATTCCACATAACGAAAGTGTGGTTCCGGCCGGTAGGCTCCCCACACTCTCCTGCCTGCAGTGACGACGCGAAAGGACCGCTCCGTGCCGCCGTCCACCGCCAACACCGCCGCCGCCGCTAAGTCGGCTCCCGCCGCCTCCGGGGGCGTCCAGTCCCTGGAGCGCGCCTTCGACCTGCTGGAGCGCATGGCCGACGCGGGCGGCGAGGTCGGCCTCAGCGAACTGGCGACGACCAGCGGCCTGCCGCTGCCGACCATCCACCGCCTGATGCGCACCCTCGTGGCCTGCGGATACGTCCGCCAGGGCCCGAACCGCCGGTACGCCCTCGGCCCCCGCCTCATCCGCCTCGGCGAGAGCGCGTCGAAGCTGCTCGGCACGTGGGCGCGGCCGTATCTCGCGCAGGTCGTCGCGAAGACCGAGGAGACGGCGAACATGGCGCTGCTCGACGGCGACGAGATCGTTTACGTGGCGCAGTCGCCGTCGCCGCATGCGATGCGGATGTTCACGGAGGTGGGCGGGCGGGTGCTGCCGCACTCGACCGGCGTCGGGAAGGCGCTGCTCGCGCACGTACCGGAGGACGAGGTGCGGGCGCTGCTGAACCGCACCGGGATGCCTGCGAAGACGCCGAAGACGCTCACCTCGGCTGACACCTTCCTGGCGGCGCTGGCCCAGGTCAGGGAGGACGGCTATGCCGTCGATGACAACGAGCAGGAGATCGGGGTCCGGTGCGTGGCCGTGACGATCCCCGATGCGCCGGCGCCGGCGGCGGTGTCGATTTCGGGGCCGGCGGGGCGGGTCACGGATGAGGCGATCCAGGACATCGTGCCGGTGTTGCAGGATATTGCGCGGGAGTTGTCGGCCGCTTGGGCGGACACGACTTCGGCCTGACGGCCTGGTGGGGCGGTGGGGGCTGACGGGCTGACGTCAGTCGCCGGTGCGCGGCCGCGGGATATCGACGCCGAAGAGGTCGATGACCTCCCGCACCTCGCTCAGCGCGGGCGACAGCGCGCTCACGGACCCGACCGCCCCCGCGATCAGCAGCAGCGACCGCCGCATCCGCGGCACCTCCGGCTCGCCCGCGCGCGCCATCGCGCTCAGCACGAGCAGCTCATCCTCCGCCGCCTCGCGGTCCGACAGCTCTCCCGGCAGCGCGGCCAGTTCCCGTCGGAGGCGGGACACGGCGCTCTGCAGCGCCTGCACCCGCGGGTCCTCCACGGCGACGGCACCTCTCAGCTGCATACGATCATTCACCACGGCAGCCCTCCCCCTTGCTTGCCCTGACTCATCGCCCCCCGCACGTTGGTCAGACGCGCACAGGACTCGGCTCAGTTAACGCCACCCGCCCACCGACACGCCAGAAAGCGCAAGAAATTCACATCAAATCCCCCTGTGAAGTCGCACTCACATCCAGGGAACGCCTGATGGGGGGCGCTGTCGGTGCCTCCGGCTAGGTTGGAGGAATGAAGATCGGGAGCCGGGGGACCCATCCCTCCGTGGCCGGCCTCCTGCTGGCAGCGGGCGGCGGACGACGCCTGGGCGGACGCCCGAAGGCGCTGCTCGAAGCCGGTGGGCAGCTGCTGGTCGAGCGGGCGGCTGGGGTGCTCCGGGAGGGCGGCTGCGAGCTGGTGCACGTGGTGCTGGGCGCGGCGGAGCCGGAGGTCCGTAAACGAGCGAAGCTGCAGGGCTGCAAGCTGATCTCGAACCCGGACTGGCCCACCGGCATGGCCTCATCCCTGCGAGCAGGCCTGACCTCCCTGGAACCCACCACCGCCTCAGCCGCGCTGATCATGCTGGTCGACCAGCCGCGAATCGGCGCAGAGGCGATAGCCCGTCTCATACGGACCCATGCCGAAGGCGCGACGCTGGCAGCGGCATCGTACGGAGGCGATCGCGGCAACCCGGTCCTGATCGCCCGCAAGCACTGGCCGGCCACCACCGCAGCAGCCACGGGCGACCGCGGCGCCCGAGACTTCCTCCGCACCCACCACGCAGAGCTGACCCTGGTGGAATGCGCCGACGTGGCAACCCCGGACGACATCGACACACCGAACGACCTGAACCTTCTCGACTGACGCGGGTGGATGGGTGGGCCCGTCGTGAATGGCCAGCCGCCCGCGAGGGCACTGGCACTGAGAGCCACCTCACGTCCGGTTTGGATATCTTGACGTCAACACACCGTTGAACTTCCGCCATAAGGAAACTATTCTCCACTGGTCAGAACCGCCGCGCACCCGCACGGCGCCCGAAATCAGCGTTTCGCAGCGCCCGGCACCCAGTGCCGGTCTAGGAGTAGGTGACAGCCATGTCCGCACCAGCGCCGTCCCCGCTGGCCATCGTCGAAGCCGAGCCCATCGAGCGGCAGGACGAGGTCCTCACCGATGCAGCTCTCGCGTTCATCGCGGAGCTGCACCAGCGATTCACGCCGCGCCGCGACGAGCTGCTGGCCCGCCGCGGCGAGCGGCGTGCTGAGATCGCCAAGACCTCGCAGCTGGACTTCCTGCCGGAGACCGCCCACGTCCGCGAGGACGAGTCGTGGCGCGTCGCCCCGGCCCCGGCGGCCCTGCAGGACCGCCGGGTGGAGATCACCGGTCCCACCGACCGCAAGATGACGATCAACGCGCTGAACTCCGGCGCCAAGGTCTGGCTCGCCGACTTCGAAGACGCCTCCGCTCCCACCTGGGAGAACGTGATCGGTGGCCAGATCAACCTGATCGACGCCTACGAGCGCCGCATCGACTTCACCGACCCGAAGTCGGGCAAGTCGTACGCCCTCAAGGACGCCGCCGAGCTGGCCACCGTGGTCATGCGCCCGCGCGGCTGGCACCTCGACGAGCGGCACCTGCAGATCGACGGCAAGGCCGTCCCGGGCGCCCTGGTCGACTTCGGCCTGTACTTCTTCCACAACGCCAAGCGCCTGATCGACCTCGGCAAGGGCCCGTACTTCTACCTCCCGAAGACGGAGTCGTACCTGGAGGCCCGCCTCTGGAACGACATCTTCGTCTTCGCCCAGAACTACGTCGGCATCCCGCAGGGCACCGTCCGCGCGACCGTCCTGATCGAGACGATCACCGCCGCGTACGAGATGGAGGAGATCCTCTACGAGCTGCGCGACCACGCGAGCGGCCTCAACGCCGGCCGCTGGGACTACCTCTTCTCCATCGTGAAGAACTTCCGTGATGGTGGCGCGAAGTTCGTCCTGCCGGACCGCAACGCCGTCACCATGACGGCCCCGTTCATGCGCGCCTACACCGAGCTCCTCGTCCGCACCTGCCACAAGCGCGGCGCCTTCGCGATCGGCGGCATGGCGGCCTTCATCCCGTCCCGCCGTGACGCCGAGGTCAACAAGGTCGCCTTCGAGAAGGTCAAGAACGACAAGGACCGCGAGGCCGGCGACGGCTTCGACGGCTCCTGGGTCGCCCACCCCGACCTGGTCCCGGTCGCCCGCGCCTCCTTCGACGCGGTGCTCGGCGACCACCCGAACCAGACCGGCCGGCTCCGCGAGGACGTCCACGTGACGGCCGACCAGCTGACCGACATCGCGTCGCTCGAGGCCAAGCCCACCTTCGACGGCCTCCGCAACGCCGTCCAGGTCGGCACCCGCTACATCGAGGCCTGGCTCCGCGGCCTCGGCGCGGTCGCGATCTTCAACCTCATGGAAGACGCCGCCACCGCCGAGATCTCCCGCTCCCAGATCTGGCAGTGGATCAACGCGGGCGTCGTCTTCGAGAACGGCGAGACGGCGACGGCGGACCTGGTCCGTAAGGTGGCGGCGGAGGAGCTGGCCGCCATCAAGGACGAGGTCGGCGAAGAGGCCTTCGCCGCCGGCAAGTGGCAGCAGGCTCACGACCTCCTCCTCCAGGTCTCCCTGGACACGGACTACGTCGACTTCCTGACCCTTCCCGCGTACGAGCAGCTCCGCTGACGCCCGTACGCAAAAAGCTCGAGAGCCCCGGCCGACGCACTTCGGCCGGGGCTCTCGCCATGCGCGTCGCCGGCCGCGGCGACCGGTCAGGTCCGGCGCGGCGCAGACGACGAGCCCTTCCGGGCCCGGTCGTTGACCTGCCGCGCGGTGTCCTCGGTCAGATACGGCAGCGGTTCGATGGCGAAGGCCTCAAGGAGCAGGGCGAGATGGACGTCCACCGCCGACTCGACCAGCTCCGCGAGCACGCCCGTGGCCGTACGACCGCGGCGCCACCCCACCGCCACCACGATCGCGCCGACCACCGCCGCCGGATAGCAAACCGTGCCGAGCGCCAGATAGAGCACGCCCCACCCGGTCAGGACCGACGCCGCTTCCACGTCGCCGCCTGCCGTACGGACCGTGGCCCGGCTCTCCTCCGGCATCAGCAGCCACAGGCGGGGCCAGGTCGCCGGGAGGCTCAGGCCGTTGTACTGGCCCTCGACGCGCGCCTGGGCGAGCCGCATCCGGTCGGCCATCCATGTCGGCCGCACCGGAAGATACGCCGCTACGGGCTCGATCCCGTCTCGCGCCGCCGCGGCGGCCGCCCTGGCCCGGCGCCGCGACGCCAGCCGGCGCGCGACGGGTGCGGCCGGGCCGCGCCACTCCCCCAGCCACACCGTGCGCACCGCCGCCCCGGCGCCGCGGGCCACGTAACCGGCCGCGACCGCGGCGAGCACCAGCGCGACGACCACGGCCGCCGTCTTTGCCCCCTGCCCCGCACCCCCCGCCGAGTCGACCAGGCCGGACCACGTCTCCGGCGCGAACGCGCCCCCGTGCCCCGCCGCCACACCCCACACGGCGGCCGCGGTGAACAGCACGCCGGGGAGCGCGAGCAGGCTCAGCCACCGGTCGAGGACCCGCGTCCCGACCTCGGCCAGGAGGCCGCTCACGTGGGCCGCATCGGTAGGTCGTAGATCATGCAGAACGGCGGCCGGCCGTTGTCGCCGCGCTGCCCGGCGCGCTCGCAGGTGCGGCGCGGGCAGGCGTAGCTGCCCTTGCCGAGCGGTGGCTCCTCGGGGCCGAGGCCCGCGGGCCATGGCGAGTCGTCGCCCGTACGTTCATGGCGGGGGACGGTGCCGATCAGCCCGAGTCGCGTACACGCCTCGACGGCCGAGCCGCCGTCGCGGACCTCCTGCACGACCCGTTCCAGCCGGGCGGTCCAGAGCCCCTCGGCCGCGCGGCGGCGCAGCGCGGCCAGGTCGCCGCACAGGACGGTCAGCGCCTCCGGCTCATCGGCGGGCGGATCCGGGTCCCGAGGGTCGCTCGGCACGTTCCATGTCCCCTCTCGGGCGATGTGAAGGACACTGGTCAGCGCGACCTTACTCGATCGCCGGGAGCGCATGCGGATGGAACTGCCCGCGGAATTGGCCGAGTTACGGCACCTCCTCAACCGCGCCGGGACCACCGGCAGCGCCGCCCCGCTCCTCACCCCGGAAGCCGCCCTGGCCGCGGGCCGCACCATCCTCGCCGTACCGCCGCGTGCTCGCGACCTGACCGAGAACGTGCTGCCCGCCCTGGCCAACTGGCATCTGGCCCGCTTCCGGGCCCTGGCCGCGCCGGACGACGCGGACGACTACGAGGCCTGCGTGCGGCTGTCTGCTCTGATCGTCCGGCGCAACCCCGGGGCGCTTTCCCCCGGGCTGCGTGAACTCGCCCTCGGCCACGCCGCCCGCCACCCGCGCGGCGCATTCCACCCGGCCCCGTCCTGCGGCCCGGTCCTGGTGCGCTGCGCCGCCGCGGCGCCCGGCAATGCCGCGCTGCTCGACGTGGCCATCGACGTCCTGCGGGTGGCGGAGAGCCTGGCCGACGAGGATGACGAGGAGCGCGTGGCCATCGCGGGAAACCTCTGCGGCGGCCTGCGGGCCCGATACGGTCGGACCGGTGCCCCCGAGGACCTCGCCGCCGCCTTACGGGCCGGACGGGCGGGGGCGGCGGTCGAGTCCGTGCGCGGCGGGGTGCGCATGGTGTGTCTGAACAGCCTTGGTAATGCGCTGGCGGATTCCTTCGACGCCGCGGGAGACCTTGAGGACCTGTCCGAGGCGATCACCGTGACGCGGGCCGCAGCCGCGGAGTTGCCGGCCGACGCGCCGATGCGGCAGCTGCTCGCCATCAGCCTCGCCGGCCGCCTCAGCGACCGGTATCGCCTGGCGCGCCGCGCGGAAGACTTCGACGCGGCCCTGGCGTCGGCCACCAGCGCAACCAGCGGCGCCAGCGAGGCCCGCGGCGCGACCGCGGCGAAGGCGCACACCGTGCTGACCGCGCTGTGGCGCGAGCGGTTCGCGGACACGCGCGATCCCGCCCACATCGACGCGGCGGTCGCCGCGGGCGAAGCGGCCGTCGCCGCGACGCCGCCCGGGGAGGCGTACCGCCCCAACCGGCTGATCTTCCTCGCCGACGCGCTGATGACCCGCTCCGCGCCGGACGACCTGGACCGCGCCCTGAATCTGCTGCACGACGCGGCGCGGCTGGCTTCCGGGCAGCGAGAGCTGGAGGCGATGACGTACCTGCGGATGGCGCGCAACCACGAGACGCGCTTCAGCCTCGACGGCGATCCGGCGCGGCTCGGCCGGGGCATCGACATGGCGCGCCGCGGCGCGGACCTCGCCGCCCCTGCCAGTCACGTGCAGGCCGAGTGCCTCACGCTGCTCGGCCAGTTGCGGATGCGGCGCTTCGTGGCCGACGGCGAGCTGCCCCATCTCAAAGAAGCGCTCGCCGCCTTCCGCGGCGCGGCCGAGTCGATGCCGCGGGCTGCGGCGGACTACCCGGCCGTCCTGGTCAACCTCGCCGGTTGCCTGCACGACCTGGGAAAGTGCACGGACGAGACCGCACCGCTACGGGAGGCGGTGGACACGCTCCGCGCCGCGCTGCGCGCCGCTCCTGACCGGCGTTCTGCCGCTCCGGTCCGGCAGCACGCGCTCGCCGCCCTGGCCGAAACCCTCTTCACCCTGCACGACCACGACCCGGCACCGCGGCTCCTCGCCGAGGCCGTGGCGGCGGTGGACGAGGCCGACGCCGAGACGCCCGCGGCGGCCGCCGACATGCGCCTGACGATCGCGGAACTGCTGCTCACCCGCTACCGCAGGACCCGGCGTCCGGCCGACCTCGACCGGGCGATCGAGATCAGCCGGCACTTCGCCGAGAGCGACGACAGGCAGGTCCGCCGCAAGGCGTGGACCTGCCTGTCCCAAGGCCTCACCCTGCGCACGGAGGTCTCCGGGTCGCCAGCCGGCCCGTCCGGCCTCTCCAGTCTGTCCGCCCTGAACGCCGCGGTCGACAGCGCCCGGCGCGCGGTGGCCGCCGGTGTGGACAAGGCCGCCTCCCTCGGCCTGCTGGCGGACGCCCTGCTGCGCCGCGCCCAGCGGACCGGCAGCGTCTCCGACGCCGAGGAGGCAGTACGGTTCGCGAAGGAACTCGCCGCGCTGCCCGAGCCGCAGCCACGCCGTCAGGCCGGAATCTGGACCAATCTCGCCACCACGCTGGTGAGTCTGTACGACAGGTCGAACCGGCTCCTCATCCTGTCCGAGGCGATCGAGGCCTACCGGCGGGCCGTGCCGCTGCTCGGCGACGACGATCCCGACGCCGCCGCGCTGCAGAGCAACCTGGGTGTCGCGCTGCGCCGACGCCACGAGCGCATGGGCAATCCCGACGATCTCGATGAGGCGGTCCTGGCCGGCCGTCGCGCCGCCGCGGCGCTCGCCCCTGCCGACACCGAGCACGACCCCGAGCACGACAACGAGCACGACCCCGAGCGCGGCCGCGTCCTCGGCAACCTCGGCATCACGCTGACCACGCTCTTCCAGCAGCAGCGCGACCCCGACCCGGCGATCGCGGACGAGGCCGTCCTCAGTCTGCGCGCAGCCCTCGACGCCACCCCCGACGGCCACAGTATGCGCGCCATGCGCCTGTTCGAGCTGGGCAGGAGCCTATGGACGCGGCTTGAGCACAGCGGCTCCGACGACGACTACGCCCAGGCGGTCCAGGCCTTCCGCGAGGCGGTGGCCGCGGCTGGTTCCGACCCCGCCGCCCGGGACAACGCGGCGCGCTTCTGGGGCACGCTCGCCGCCGCCCGCGAAGACTGGGCCGGCGCCACCGAGGGGTGGACCGCGGCGATCGAGAACCTGCCGCGCTTCGCCTGGCTGGGCCTCGACCGGACCGAGCGCGAGCGCCTGCTGGAACCGCTGAGCGGCATGGCGTCCGAGGCCGCCGCGGCCGCGCTCGCCCTGGGCGATCCGGGGCACGCCCTCGCGCTGCTCGAACAGGGCCGCACGGTGCTGTGGAACCAGGACCTGCAGCTGCGGGACGAGCGCGCCGCCCTCGCGGAGGCGGACCCGGAGCTGCACCGGGCCCTCACCGACGTCGGCCGGCGGCTCGCGGAGCCGTCCGCACCGCCCGCGGACCCTGCCCGGGAGTACGCGGGCCGGCATCACCACGCCGCGGAGCAGCGCCTCGAACTGGCCCACGAGTGGGACGCGTTGGTCGAGCGGGTCCGGCTCCTCCCGGGCTTCGAGGACTTCCTGACCACTCCGCCCTCCGCCCATCTCCAGCGCGGCCTCGGCTCGCACCCCGTTGTGGTGATCAACATCCACCCGCTTCGCTCCGACGCGATCATCGTGACCGGCGAGTCGGTGACCCACCTGCCCTTGCCCGCGCTCGGTTACGACGAGGTGAGCGCCCGCGCCGATTCGTATCTGATCGCGGTGCGGCGGCTCGAGCTGGGCCACCGCTCCCGGGTCGACGTCACGCACGCCGAGCAGACTCTGGCCGCGGCGCTGGAGTGGCTGTGGGACACCATGGCCGAGCCCGTACTCGAACACGTCGGCCACCACGGCCCGCCACCAGGCGACTGGCCCGGGGTGACCTGGTGCCCCACCGGCCCGCTCGCCCTGCTGCCGATCCACGCCGCCGGCTATCACGATCCGGGCGGGCGCGGGCGCTCCGTGCTGGACCGCGTGGTCTCGTCCTACACGCCGTCCGTCCGCGCGGCCGCCCGCCCGCACGACAGAGCCGACGCTTCCCGCGGCCGGCGGCTGCTGATCGCCGCCGTGCCCGAGTCCCCGGGCGACGCCCTGCCGGACCTCCCCGCCGCCCGCGCCGAGGCACGCACCCTGGCCGAGGGCTTCCCCGACCGGACCGGCCGCCTCCTCATCGGCCCCGAAGCGACCCACGCCGCCGTGACCGGGGAACTCGCCCGCCACGCCGCCACCCACTTCGCCTGCCACGGCACCCAGCACCCCGACGAACCGGCCTCCGGCGCCATCCACCTCCACGACACCGCACTGACCATCCGCGACATCGCCGCACTCCGCCTGGAGCAGGCCGAATTCGCCTACCTGTCCGCCTGCAAATCCGCCGCGGGCGCCGCGGGCCTCCCGGACGAGGCCATCCACCTGGCCGCCGCCCTCCAGCTGGCGGGCTACCGGCACGTCATCGCCACGCTCTGGTCGATCGACGACCAGGACTCGGCCCAGGTGGCCCTGCGCACTTACGAACTCATGGGTCCGGAGCTGGACTTCACCACGAGCGCCGCCTGCCTGCACCGCGCCGTCCGGGAGCTCCGCGACGCCCACCCGTACGAGACGACGCGCTGGGCCCCGTACGTCCACTTCGGCGGCTGGCCGGTCCCACGGCCTGCCGGTCCCACCCCGCTCATTCCAAGCCCTGCCGCTTGAACTCCGCGCGCAGCGTGGCGACCAAGTGCTGCATGATCTCGACATCCTCGGGGTCACGTGAGCCATCGCAGTTGTACCGGTGAAAAGCCTGCCGGTCAGCAGGCTGCACCCTGGCCCAGACCTCCTCCACCACCCCCACCCGCACCGCGTCACGCTCCGAGTGCGGTTCGGTCAGCTCGCTGGTGACAGGGTCCACGTTACGGATGACGGGGAAGCACTCGCGCCAGTCATGCGGGATGACACGCAGCCGCCCGCCCGTACCCGGCTCATCACGGCCCTTCAGCCGCACGATCCGATCCAGCCACAGCCACATACGCGCCCCCGTCGGTCTCGTCACCAACTCCCCCGACGCTACTCCGTCTTGCACTCCAGACAGGCGCGAACGAAGTCCCTCACCACCGGATCCCCCTCACCCCCCGGCGGCCGCACGACGCCGACCTGGCTGGGGGCGACGCCGGTGACAGGGCGGTAGGTGATGCCGGGACGGGGATAGAAGCGGGCGGCGGACTCGGGGGCGAGGGAGATGCCGTACCCATTGGCGATGGCGGTGAGCCATTCGTCGGGGTTCTCGGTGACGGCGCCGACCACGACCGGGGGGCCCTGGCGCTCATCCGTGCCCAGCCAGTAGTCGCGCCAGCGGCCCGTCTCCTCCACCGGGACCACGAACGGCTCGTCCCACAGCTCCCGGAAGCCGATCTCCGCCCGCCCGGCGAGCGGGTGCGCGTCCGGCAGCGCGACGCACCGCGGCTCGGTCAGCAGCACGTCCACGCGCAGCTCCTCCTGCCCCGGGAACGGCAGCCGCAGCAGCCCCACGTCGACGTCCCCGTCCCGCAGCCCGGCCGTCGGCTCCGACCAGGAGCCCTGCCGCATATCGACCCGCCAGCCGGGCTGCCGGCGGGTGAAGGCGGCGATGATCCGCGGCGTGAGCTCGTTGGCGGCGCTGGCCAGGAATCCGACGCGCAGCACCCGGTCCGCCCGCGCGGCCGCGCCCCGGGTGTCGCGCAGCACCTGATCCCACCCGGCCAGCAGCCCCGGCACCCCGGCGGCCAGCGCCCGCCCCGGCTCGGTGAGTGCCATGCCGGTTCGCGACCGGGTGAACAGCCGCACGCCCAGCTGCGTCTCCAGCTGCCGGATCTGCTTGGTCAGCGCGGGCTGCGAGACATAGAGCCGCCGCGCGGCCCGGGTCAGGTGCCCCTCTTCCGCGACGGCGGCGAAGTAGCGCAGCAGGCGGGTGTCCACATCCATGCCGTCAGGTTATGAATGCAGGTATTGGACGGCAATCGGGGACGGCGGCGACGGTGGGGGCACGTCCGTACAAAGGAGCCGCTCGTGTTCGCCGCCTACGCCACGGTCACCGCCTTCACCGCACTGGTCATGGCCGCCGCGGCATGCCTGGATTTCGTACAGCACCAATACGTCATCGGCATCGCCAACCGGCTCCGGGTCCCGCTGTCCTGGATGCTCCCGCTGGGCGTGCTGCTGGCGGCAGGCGCGCTCGGCCTCGCGGCCGGCTTTGCCGTGCCGTGGGTGGGCACGGCGGCGGCCGCGGGGCTGGTGCTGTACTTCCTGGGCGCGTTCGGCGCCCATTTGCGCGTACGGGACTACGACCTCGGCGGGGCGGGTTTCTGCCTGGCGCTGGCCGCGGCCTCGCTGGCGCTGGGGCTGGCCGAGCGCGGGGCCGCGTGACGGGGCTGGCACACTGAGGCGCATGGGAACTGGGGAGACCGGTGTGCCGGTTGGGGTGGCGTGCCCGGGTTGCGGGAGCGGCGACATAAGCACGGTCGAGCAGGCACGTACCGCCAAGCGGGCGCGGCGCGACGATCTGCTGACGCGGCTCGAGACGCAGCCGGCGGCCGGGGACGGCTGCCTGCACGCCGCCGAGGGGCTGGTGATCGCCGCGGGGGTCGGGGGCGGGCTGGCGTACAAGGGGGTCAATGACGGTGCCCCGCTCTACATCGCCGGCGGGGTCCTGCTCGCCCTGGTCATCATCGTCATCACCGGCTATGTCGTACGGGACGACGGCCGCGAGAAGGAGGCGGTGGCGGCCGGCGCGGAGCGGGCGGAGCAGCTGTCACGGCAGGCGCACTACTGCTATGGCTGCTCCTCGGTCTTCTGCGTCGACGGCGTCCCGTGGCGCGGCCTCCTCACCCCCGACCAGTTCAAGAAGCTGGTCTGGACGGAGGCCGGCTACGCCGACAAGCTCACGGCGGGAGACAAGGCGCTCAAGGCGGAGGTCCCGCCCGGCGTGCTGCCGGAGCCCGGGCGGGGCTAGAGCGGGAGAGCGGCGGGGTACGGGGTCGTGCGGCTTTCCTGCTGGAGCTCGCGATAGAAGTCCCCCATCACCGCGGCGACCGGTGCATGGCGCGACAGGATCGAGGCGATCCCCGGCGGCAACTCCGCGGGGATTTCCCCCTCGGCGCACGCCCGGACGAATGCGCTCCGGCCTTCCGCATCGTATCCGTACAGGGCGGTGGCCAGCCAGCGCACCAGGTGCGTGACGGTGTAGCGGGCGTCGTAGGTGCGGTGCTGATCGAAGAAGTCGGCTTCGTCCTGGGCCAGTTCGAAGCGGGAGGAGAGGGCGAGGCCGTAGTCCGCGAAGAAGAGGCTTCGGCCGTCGGTGAGGATGTTCTCGAAGTGGGCGTCGAAGTGCAGTAGCCCGCGCGCGTTCATGAACGAGGTGCCGGCCGCCAGCTCCCGCTCCACCATGGCGCAGGCCCGCTCGGCCACCTCGCCGCCTACGGCGACCTCACCGCCGAGCCAGTCGTGCAGGTTGTGCGGAAAGTGCTCCAGGAAGAGCACGACGCCGGCGGTGGAGCGCTGCAAGGCTTCGAGTCGTCGGCGTACCTCCGGCCCGCCACCCCAGTAGGCAACAGCGGCCTCCACATCGGCCAGTTCCGCAGGAAGCGCCCGCGGCGGGCTCGGCAGTACCCGCCAGTGATACATCAGCGGGAAGCCCTCATACTCGCCGCCGAGCACCCAATTCGTCGTCCTGATCTGCACGGCCAGCTCCCGCCAGGCCCCAAAACCCGGCCCGCCGATGCCGTAGTGACAGAAGACCGGCAGCCCGAACACATTCGCCGTCGACCGGACGAACTCCGGCCGCAACTCCAGCTCGGTGACCGGGATCTGCTTCACGAAGACGGGAGATCCCGCGATCTCCAGCAGCGCCGATGTGCCACCGATGCCGGTGCCCAGGGGTGCGGCGCTCTCCACGAGCTCAAGCAGCCCGCGATCGCTGCACAGCGCCAGCGAGTTCGACACAGCACCGTGAGCGGCCAGCCGCGTGCTGTGTGCCGTCACGGAAGATGCCATGAGGTGACACCTTAGCCAGGTGAGATCACAGTGGGCGCTGCGGGTCGACTTCCCGGAGGGCTAGCGGAGGTGGTCCTCGAAGAAGGCCATGGTGCGATCGATCGACTGCCGCCACCGCGGGCCGAAGACATGAGCCTCGCCCTCGTACTCCCGTAGCCGCACGTCCTTGCCCGCCTTCTTGAAGACGGACGTCGCCTCTCGCGACCAGCGGATCGGGCAGGAGGTGTCCCGCGTGCCGTGCTGGATGAGCAGCGGGTCCTTGACGCGGTCGGCGTACGTCAGCGGGGACGCCTCGCGCCAGAAGCGCGGGTTGGTTTTCGGTGTGCCGTACTTCGCGTCGATCCGCTTCACCAGCGGGTCGCCCTCGCGGCGCTGGAATTGGTCGATGTTCTCCGCGGGCCGCCCGCTCACCGGCGCGTACGCCACCGCCGCGTCGACCAGACCCGGGGCCGCGACCAGCGTGTTGTAGACGACGCCGCCGCCCATCGACCGGCCGAGCAGGCCGATGCGGTCGCCGTCGATCTCGGGGCGGTCCGAGGCGCGCAGGGCCTTCACCGCGCCGATGACGTCCTCGGTGTAGCCGAGGCGGAGGCTCATGTCGTTGTCGGGGTCGTCGTCGGAGCCGGCGTGGTTGCGGTAGTCGGTGTGGAGGACGACGTAGCCGTTACGGGCGAGGAGGTCGTGCTCGCGGTCGAGGGTGCCGCGGCCGGAGACGTAGGTGTCGACGTCGGCGTAGCCGTGCGCCAGGACCAGGGCGGGGAAGGGGCCGTCGCCGCGGGGGAGGTTGAGGACGCCCGAGATGCGGAGGCCGTTCGCGCGGTAGGTGATCGCGTAGCGGGTGTACGCGGAGTTGCGCGCCAGTACCTTCCCGAAGGTCAGGTCGGAGCCCGTGTGCTTGCGGGCGATGAGGGCGGGGATCGAGACCGGGTTGTTGACCGGGGGGAGGCTGGGTGAGGCTGACGGCTTGCTCGTCGTGGATTCGGGCGCGGCGGTACGGGAGGAGGCCGACGCGGGCGGGTCGGCGTCGCTGCCCGTACAGGCGGATGCGGCCAGGGTCACCAACCCGGCGACGAAAACCCTGCGTCGTAATGGCATGGCGCGATTATCCCCGCCGTGACCGAACGCCGGGATAAAGAAAGCCCCCTCACGCCAGCCGCGGCAGCTCGGCCTCCGTCACCAGCCCGAGCAGCGGCTCGCCCCGCACCCACCGCTCCACCTCCGCCGCCGCGTACTCCCCCAGCCGCCGCAGCTCGCTGCCCTGCACGCCGGCGATGTGCGGGGTGACCAGGACGTTCGGCATCTCCAGCAGCGCATGGCCGGGCGGCAGCGGCTCCGGGTCCGTCACGTCCAGGTACGCGTTCAGGCGGCCGCTCGCACACTCGCGCGTCAGCGCGTCGGTGTCGACCAGCGAGCCCCGCGCCGTATTGATCACCGTCCCGCCATCGGGGATCAACGCCAGCCGGCGGGCATCCAGCAGGTGCCACGTCTCGGGCAGCTCCGGCGCGTGCACGCTCACAATGCTCGACTCGCGGCACAGCGTGTCCAGGTCCACGCGCTCGGCGCCGAGCCCGGCGGCCTCGCGGGCCGGGACGTACGGGTCGTACAGCAGGATCCGATGACGGCGGCCGGGCGCGGCCGCGGCCAGCCCAGCCACCACCCCGCGCCCGATCCGCGACGCGCCGATGAGGCCGATCGTGCGCCCGTCCAACCCCTCCCGCCCAGACACGGGTTGCTGCCGATCGAAGCCGGGCCGGGCGGACGGCAGCGCCTGCTTCCCCGCGAAGGTGATCGCCGCCAGCGTGAAGTCCACGACCGGCCCCGCATTGGCGTCGGCGGCCGACGAGACCGCGAGCCCCCGCCGCCAGACCGCCGCCGTCGTCACCGGCTTCACCGACCCCGCCGCATGGATCACCGCCCGCAGCCGGTCAGCTCCCGCCAGCACCCCCTCCGTCAGCGGCGGACAACTCCAGCACGTGACCAGCACATCAATGCCCGCCAACCGCCCGGTCAGGTCCCCCGACAGCGGCTCCGGCCGCAGGTCCGTGAGCTTCGCGATGCGGTCGCGGACCTCGCTGGGCAGCACGTGGTCCGCCTCATCGGCGTTCATGGCCAGCGCCGCGGTGAGCCGTTCAGCCACCGGACCTCCAAGCTCTAGGGAGCGTAGTAACCGTTTACGTCGCGAGCTCGCAGGCTAGGAGCCAGTAACCCCAAGGTCAAGGAAACTTCCGCGCGTTGAGGCATTGACCTCCCATAGTAACCGCTTTAGATTCCGGTCACTTGACCGACGACCGAGGGGCGCTTGTGGCAGTCGATTCGCAGGGAAGGCAGCGCTGGAAACGGTTCCGGCGCGACCGCGTCCTTCTGCTCCTGATGCTGCCGGGGCTCGCGTACTTCCTGGTCTTCCACTACGGCGCGCTGCTCGGCAACGTCATCGCGTTCAAGGAGTACGTGCCGTTCGTCGGCGTGTGGGACAGCCCGTGGACCGGCTTCGACAACTTCCAGGCGATGTTCGCGTCCGGCGAGTTCTGGCACGCCGTCTGGAACACGCTCTTCATCGCCGTACTACAGCTGATCTTCTTCTTCCCGGCGCCACTCGCCCTGGCCCTGCTGCTGCACAGCCTCACCTCGGACCTGCTGCGCCGCTTCGTGCAGTCGGTGGTCTACCTGCCGCACTTCCTGTCCTGGGTGATCGTCGTCGCCCTCTTCCAGCAGATCCTCGGCGGCGCGGGCCTGCTGAACGGCTTCCTCGGCGACGCGGGCCTGCACACCGTCGACATCATCGGCAACCCGGACGCCTTCAAGCCGCTGGTCGTAGCCCAGGTCATCTGGAAGGACGGCGGCTGGGGCACGATCATCTTCCTTGCCGCGCTGATGCAGGTGAATGAGCAGCTTTACGAGTCCGCCGCCCTCGACGGCGCCGGCCCCTGGCGCCGCTTCTGGCACATCACGCTGCCGCAGATCCGGCCCATCGTCATCCTGCTGCTGATCATGCGGCTCGGCGACATCCTCTCCGTCGGCTTCGAGCAGATGCTGCTGCAGCGGGACGCGTACGGACCAGAGGCCGCCGAGATCATCGACACCTTCGTCTACTACCAGGGCCTGGTCAACGGCAACTTCGGCTACGCCGCCGCGGCCGGCCTCTTCAAGGGCGTCATCGGCGCCGCCCTCGTCTTCACCGCCAACAAGGTCGCCCACCGCCTCGGCGAACAGGGGGTCTACAAGTGATCCGCGGAAACGCCGTACGCAACACCGCAGCCCGCCCCGCCTGGATGGAGAAGCCCAAGCCCCTCACCCTCGTCGCAAAGGGCATCGCGCTCGCCATCGTCCTGGTCCTGGTCCTCCTCCCCTTCCTCGTCGTGATCGCGACCAGCTTCGCCTCCAACAAGGAGGTCGTCGCCAACGGCGGCTGGGTGCTCTGGCCCACCGACCCGACGCTCCGCGCGTACCGGCAGATCTTCAACGGCGGCATCGTCGGCGACGCGCTATGGGTGAGCATCGGCATCACCGTCGTCGGCACCGCGGCCAGCATGCTCTGCACGGTGCTGCTCGCCTACGCCCTCTCCCGGCCGAAGGTGTACGGCAGCAAGCCGGTGCTGCTCCTCGTCCTCTTCACCTTCCTCTTCCCGCCCGGCATGATCCCCGCGTATCTGCTGGTCAAGGAGCTTGGCCTGCTCGATGCGTACGGGGCCGTGATCCTCCCCGTCCTCATCAACGTCTTCAATCTCGTCGTCATGCGCGGCTTCTTCCAGGGCATCCCGGAAGAGCTGTACGAGGCCGCCAGGCTCGACGGCGCCAGCGACTGGATGATCCTGTGGCGCGTCGTCATCCCGCTCTCGAAGGCGGTCCTCGCCGTCGTCGGCCTCTTCTACGCCGTGTCGTACTGGAACGCCTGGTTCCACGCCTCCATCTACCTGGAGCAGGAGCACTGGCCGCTGCAGCAGGTGCTGCGCACCTACGTCATCGGCGGCGCTCAGCTCGCCGACTCGGGTGCCTCGGAGGCGGGCAATGTGGCCGCGCCGCAGACCATCCAGATGGCGGTGCTGGTGATCGCCACCGTCCCGATCCTCCTCGTCTATCCGTTCCTGCAGAAGTACTTCACCAAGGGCGTGCTCACCGGCGCCATCAAGAGCTGAGAGGGAATCAGATGACTGCACCGATGTCCCGCCGCACCCTGATGCGCGCCATCGGCGTGAGCGGCGCCGCGCTGGCCGCCCCGTCGCTGCTGACCGCCTGCGGCGGCGACGGCGACACCGGCGGGTCGGTGTCCAACAAGGGCACGAAGGCCGCGCCTTGGCCGACGTACACGCCGGTCAAGAAGGGGCCGAAGCCCGACCTGCCGGGCACGGCGGACGGCATTCAGGCCGGGTATCTGACGTACCCGGGCGAGCTGTACGAGGCGTACGGCGACAAGCCCGGCGACGGCTCCACCGTGCACATGATGGCGCTGTCGTACGGCGCCGCGCCCGCCCCGTACGAGAAGAACGCATACTGGCAGGAGGTGGCCAAGGCCCTCGGCGTAAAGATCAAATTCACCGTGATCCCGGCCGCCGACTATCCGAAGAAGATGGCCACGGTGATGGCGGGCGGCGAGCTGCCGGACATCATCAGCGTCGGCGCGGGCGGCTACACACTGCCGCGCGAGGCGCAGTTCGTGAAGTCGCAGATGGCGGACCTGACCGAGCATCTGTCGGGCGACAGCGCCAAGGATTACCCGCACCTCGCCAATATCCCCACGTACGCGTGGGAGGGCATGGGCCGGATCTCCGGGAAGATCTACGGGGTGCCGGTGGAGCGGCCGAAGTTCCAGGACCAGCTCTTCTACAACAAGGAGATGTACGAGAAGGGCGGCTACCAGGACGGCATGTCGCCCGCCGATTTCGCCGCCGTGACGCAGCAGGTCTCCCGCGCCAAGAAGTACGCCCTCGGCGCGGCCGTCGGCCCGAACCCCTTCGGCCACCGGCTGCACGCGGTCTGGCACGGCGCCCCCAACCAGTGGCAGGCCAAGGGCGGCGACTTCACCAGCATGTGGGGCAGCGACGGCTTCACGGAGGCACTGGAGCTGCTCGCGAAGATCCACAAGGCGGGCGGCTTCCACCCGGACTCGGCGACCCTCGCCCCGCCGGACCTGAAGACGAAGTTCTACAACGGCACCGTCGGCGGCCTCTCCGACGGCTTCATGGCGATGCTCCCCAACCTCCAGGGCAATCAGGAGGACTTCACGGTCGGCCTGGCCCTCCCGTACCAGGCCGGTGGGGCGCAGCACGCGATGCAGAGCCGCGGCATGTTCGGCTACACCGTGCTGAAGAAGGCCCCGGCGAAGCGCATCAAACTGCTGCTGACCATCCTCGACTATCTCGCCGCGCCCTTCGGCAGCAAGGAGTACGAGCTGCTGCAGTACGGCATCGAGGGCACCCACTTCAAGCGCGACAAGGACAACAACCCGATCGCCACCGAGAAGGGCCTGGCCGACGTGCAGAGCGGCAGCCTCCCCTTCGGCGCGATCTCCGACGCCCCGCAGCCGCTGTACTACCCCGGCTTCCCGGACGACGCCAAGCGCACCCACGCCTGGGAGAAGGACACGCTCCCCCTCCTGGTCCCGGCCGACCACTTCGGCCTGCAGTCCGCCACCGCCGTCTCCCAGGGCGCCACCCTGGAGCAGCAGCTCGCCGACGGCGTCACCGCCATCGTCACCGGCCGCAAGCCGGTCTCCTCCTGGGACGACATCTACAAGAAGTGGCAGAACGGCGGCGGCAAGAAGATCGCCGACGAGTACGCGGAGGAGCGCGCGGCGGTCAAATAGCCGACCGCATAGGCTGATTTCGCATTCGGCCGGGCCCTTCGGCGCCGCAGCGCGTACGGGCCCGGCCCCCAAGGACAGGAGGGCCGGTGACGCAACGAGTCACCATCCGGGACGTCGCCGCCCAGGCGGGCGTGTCCGTGGCAACCGTCTCCCGGGTGCTCGCGGGCACCTACCCCACCTCGACCGGCGCCCGCGCCAAGGTGCTGCGCGCGGTCAAGGACCTGGACTACGTGCCGAACGCGCACGCCCGCGGCCTCGCCGGCAGCGGCCGCAAGACCGTCGCCGTCCTCCTCTCCGCCGTCGACAGCCCGTTCTACGCGGCGATCGCCCACGGCGTGGAGGCGGAGGCGGCCGAGCGCGGCATGCTCTCGCTGGTCTGCCAGACCGGCGCCGACCCCGAACGGGAGCTGGCGCTGGTGCAGATGATGCGCGAGCAGCACGCCGAGGTCGTGATCCTGGCCGGCGGGGTGGTCGAGGACGACGGCTACCGCGAGCAGATCGCCCGCTGCGCGGAGGCCCTCGCGGCGGCCGGGTCGCGGATGGTGCTGTGCGGCCGCCCGGCGCCGGTCGCGGACGTGCCCGCGCTGATACTCGAGTACGACAACCGGGCGGGCTCGTACGCCATCGCCAGCCACCTGCTGGCGGCCGGCCACCGCAAGATCGCGTACGTCGGACACGTCCCCGGCCTGTCCACCAGCGAACAGCGGGTTGGCGGCTTCCGCGACGCGCTCGCCGCCTTCGGCCTGCCCGAGTCCGCGGCGCAGGTGGTCAACTGCGACTTCGGCGAGGAACAGGGCCGGGAGGCGGCGCACCGGCTGCTCGACGCGGCGGGCGGGAAGCCGGACTTCACGGCGGTCTTCGCGGCCGACGACTGGGTGGCGGCCGGGGTGATCCGGGGGCTGCGCGAGCGCGGGGTGGCGCTGCCCGCGGACGTGTCCGTGGTCGGCTACAACGACGACCCGCTCGCCGCCCACCTCAACCCGCCGCTCACCACCGTCCACATCCCCGGCCAGGAGCTCGGCCGCACGGCGGTGCGGATGGCGCTGCGGGCCACCGCCCGGGCCGGGGGCGGGCCGCGGCAGGAGCGGCAGACGCTGGGCACGCACATCGTCGTACGGGACTCGGTGGCCCGGCTCGACAGCCGCGGGTGAGCACGGCCCCTCCGCGGGCGCACACCTGCCCGATAGGCTGCGCGGGCGCCGCACCCGTATGCATGCACTGACCACCGAGATCGAGGGGGCCCCGCCCGATGACGTCTTCCGACGCGACCCGCCAGCACCACGCCGCCCGTGTCCGTACGCTGCTCGACGAACTCGACACGGCCGCGCCCGCGCAGGTCACGGCGGCGGCGGAGGTACTGCTCGACTGCGTCGCGGGCGGCGGGGTCATCCATGCCGCGGGGGCCGGGCACTCCCTCGCCATGGTGTGCGAGATGTTCTACCGGGCGGGCGGGCTCGCCTGCGTGAAGCCGGCGTGGGATCCGGCGGTGTTCCCGCTGCCGGACGCGATCGGGTCGACCACGGCGGAGCGGGAGCCGGGGCGCGGGCGGGCGGTGGTCGAGAAGGCGGCTCCTCAGGCGCCGGATGTGATGGTGGTGTTCTCCACCAGCGGGCGCAATCCGTACCCCGTCGAGATCGCGCAGGAGTCCCTGGCGCGCGGCGTGAAGGTGATCGCGGTGACCTCGCTGGAGGCGTCGGCGAAGGCCTCGGACCGCAGCGGCACCCGGCTCGCCGACCACGCCACGGTGGTGCTCGACAACCGGGTGCCGCACGGCGATGTGGTGCACCCGGCGGCCGAGCCGCGGACGGCGGCGGTGTCGACGGTGCTGGCGGCGTATCTGTGGTCGCAGGTGCTGGTCGAGCTCGACGAGCTGGCGGCGGTACGGGGCGTGGAGCTGCCGCGGTGGGTGAGCGCGAATGTGCCGGGCGGGGATGAGGCGAACAAGGCGCTACTGGCCGCGTACGGGCCGCGGATCCCGGCGCTGGGCGCCGCCCCGCAGGGGCAGTAACCGTTTAACCGGGAGTAAGGGAAGTTGGCTCAACTTCCCTTGTGCGGCCTCTTGTCAGCCATAGCAAGCGGTTACATGCTATGCGGCACACCTCGCGACACGAGCCCGCACGAGCCCCGGGAGAGTGCCCATGCCCCTCGTACCTCGGATCAGCCGCCGCAGCGTTCTGGCAGGTGCGGCCGCGACCGGCGCGACCCTGCTGGCGGCGCGGCCCGCGGCCGCCGCCGCGGACGAGTTCGACACCCTGCTGCAGCGGGCCGCGGATCAGCTGGCCGGCGGCGAGTTCGACCCCGAAGACCCGGACTTCGCCGCCGCGCTGGGCCGCCTCGACGCGGAGGCGGACGAGTGGTGGCAGTCCATGGACCGCTCCGCGGGCCGTACCGCCGTCTGGCCGGACCTGGCCCCGGTCTCCGACCCGGAGAAGTTCGGCCAGAGCTACCCGCGGCTGACCACCCTCGCCACCGCCTGGGCCACCCCCGGCACCTCCCTCAGCGGCAAGGCCGAGGTGGCCGAGGCGATCGTCGCCGCACTCCGCTTCCTGCACGACGGCGGCTACAACGCGGACGCCACGCAGACGGGCAACTGGTGGTTCTGGCAGATAGGTTCGCCGCGCTCCATGCTCGACACGTGCGTGCTGCTGCGCGACCGGATCCCGGCCGCCGACCTGGCCGACTACCTCGCCACCGTGCAGCGCTGGTGCCCGGACGCCGACCGCCGCCTCCCCGGCGGCTCCCCCGAAACCGGCGGCAACCGCGCCGACAAGGCCGTCATCGTCGTCCAGCACGGCCTGCTCGCCCGCGATGCCGCCAAGATGGCCTCGGCCCGCGACAGCCTTTCCGACGTCGTCGGCGCCGGAAAGAACAGCCTCTTCCGCTACGTCACCAGCGGCGACGGCATCTACGAGGACGGCTCCCTGATCCAGCACAGCAATGTCGCGTACACCGGTACGTACGGCAACGTGCTGCTCAGCGGCGTGGCCCACCTGATCGCGCTCCTCGACGGCTCCACCTGGAAGGTCACCGACCCGGACGTCACGGTCATCTTCGACGCGGTCGAGCGGGCCTTCTCCCCGGTCGTCTTCGACGGCCTGATGATGGACTCGCAGAACGGCCGGGCGGTCTCCCGCTACGACGGCGGCGACGCCTACTGGGGCGCCTGGACCATCTCCAGCATGCTGCAGCTCGCCCCCGGCGCCCCGGCGGAGTACGCCGCCCGCTGGCGCGCCCTCGCCAAGGGCTGGATGACCCGCAACACGGCAACCCCGTACCAGGAGGTGCTGGAGACCACCATCCCGGAGATCATCCGCGCCCGCGCCGTCCTCGACGACCCCGCCGTCCCGGCCACGCCCCGCCTCACCGGCGCGTACGCCTTCGCCGACATGGACCGGGTGGTGCACCGCCGCCCGGAGTGGGCGCTGAGCCTCGCCCTGTCGTCGACGCGGGTGGCGGGCTACGAGGCGGGCAACAAGGAGAACAAGAAGGCCTGGTATCAGGGCGACGGCGTCACGTATCTCTACGTCCCGGGCGACCTGGCGCACTACACGGACGCGTACTGGCCGACGGTGAACTCCTACCGGCTGCCGGGCACGACCGTCGACACCCGCGAGCGGACGCCGGTCGGCGACACGTTCGGCACCTACGTACCGAAGAACAGGACGGCGGGCGGGGCGGCGCTCGGGAAGCGCTTCGCCGCGGCCGCGCTGGACCTGATCGCGGACGGCTCGACGCTGCGGGCGAAGAAGGCGTGGTTCACGTTCGACGGTGCGGTGGTGGCGCTGGGCGCGGGGATCGCGTCGAGCGACGGCCGCACGATCGAGACGATCGTGGAGAACCGGCATCTGCACGCGGCGGGCACCAACCGCCTGACCGTGGACGGTTTCCCCCAGCCCGGCACCCAGGGCTGGTCGAAGGATTTCCGGCGCGCCGGCTGGGCGCACCTCGCCGGCACCGGCGGCTACGTCTTCCCCGGCCGTACGCCCCTCAAGGCTCTCCGCGAGGAGCGTACGGGCAGCTGGGCGGAGATCAACACGGGTGCGGACACGGGCGGGCCCGCCGACCCGATCACCCGGCGGTACGTGACGCTGTGGCTGGACCACGGCACGTCCCCGGCCTCGGCCACGTACGCGTACGTCCTGCTCCCCGGCGCCTCCGCTACGGCGACCGCGATATGGGCGGCGAGCAACCCGGTCTCGGTCGTCGCCAACTCGGCCACCGTGCAGGCCGTTCAGTCCCGCCGCGACGGCGTGCTGGCCGCGCACTTCTGGGGCGAGGGCAGCGCCGCCGGGCTGACCTGCTCGGGGACCGCGACCGTCCTGGTGCAGCGGCGTGCCGACGGCATCTCGGTCGCGGTCGCGGACTCCTCCCGCACGCAGGACACGGTACGCATCGAGCTCCCGTACGCCGCCCGCGAGGTGGTCTCCGCCGACCCCACGGTGTCGGTCACGACGGGCCGCCGCCCGGTGCTGACCATCAAGACCGGCGGCTCCCGAGGCCACACGCACTCCGCGCAGCTGGCCTGAGACTCAAAAACCCACACCCGAAAGGCGACCCCCCACATGCGCCTGCTCCGCTGGACCATCCCCGCCCTCACCTGCTCCCTCGGCCTGCTGATCGCCAACCCGGCCGGCGCGACCGTCATCTGGAATGGCGACGCCTCCGGCGGCACCGGCGTCTTCTCCTCGACCCTGTGCGACTCCCCCGGCAGCGTCACCGCGCAGGACAACAACGACGGCCGCGGCAAGGTGTTCAAATTCAACAAGCCACTCGGCCTGGAGCGCTGCGAGGCGCACGGCATCTCGGTCGGCGGCTCCCGCTACACCTTCAAGAACAACAGCACCTACTACCTGGGCTGGGATACGAGCACCAACACCCCCGACGCCGCCACGATCTTCCAGTGGAAGTCGTACGGCACGAACGACCAGCACCAGCAGAACTACCCGGTCCTGATGAAGGTCGAGGGCGGTCAGCTGAAGCTCTTCTACATCTCCCCCGGCGAGAACTGGAACCTGAAGTGGTCGACCCCGGTGGAGACATCCACGTACAAGCGGATCGTGCTCGGCATCCACACGTCGAGTGACGCCGGGAGCGGCTGGGTCGAGGCGTACTACAACGGCAATAAGGTCGCGTCCTTCTCCGGCCGCACGTGGGACGACCGCGGCAATGACACCCGCTGGGGCACGTACGGCGCCGAGGTGCAGAACAAGCGCGTCATCAACTGGATCGATGGCCTGAGGGTCGGGACGAGCTACGCGGACGTGGACTGAGGAGCCACACCCAAAAACCTTTTGAACTCAGTGGGGCCGGCGCGGGAGAATCTTTGGCTTCCCAGCCCCTGCCAACGCGTCGCCGCGCGCTGCGCTGCGGGCTGCTCCCGCGACCCCACTGAGGTGGAATGAACTCGCCTGAACCACACAAAATCCGGCCGGGGAAAGGCCCGGTACTCCTCGCACTGCGCTACTACGGGCAGGAGCTGTCACGGCTCCGCCTGCTGGCCGTGCCCGCGCTGCTGCTCCCCGCGCTGGGCAACATCGGCCTCAACTACATCGCGCCCCTCGTCGTCGCGAAGCTCGTAGGACAGATCGCCGGCGGCGGCGACACGGGCGTGGACGCGGCGCTGCCGTATCTGCTCGCCTTCGCGGGCGTCCTGCTGTTCGCCGAGACGCTGTGGCGGATCGGCTTCCACTGCCTGAACCGCCTGGCCGCCCGCGGCATGGAGCGGCTGTACGTGATCGGCATGGACGAGCTGCTCGCGAAGGACGCCGCGTTCTTCCACGACCACTTCGCCGGCTCGCTGACCAAGCGGGTGCTGAGCTTCGCGTCCCGCTTCGAGCCGTTCGTGGACGCGCTGACCTTCAATGTCATCGCCAATCTGGTGCCGTTGATCTTCGGCTCGGTGGTGCTGTGGCAGTACGAGCCGCTGCTGGTCGTGGTGCTGCTCGCCATGGTCGCCGTGACCGCGTTCATCGTCGCCCCCCTCATCCGCCGCCGCCAGGCCCTGGTCGACCAGCGCGAAGAGGCCATCGCGCGGGTCTCGGGACATGTCGCGGACAGCCTGATGAACATGGACACGGTGCGGGCCTTCGCCGCCGAGGAGCGCGAGGCGGCGGAGCACCGCTCCCGGGTCGCCACGTCGCGTCGGCTGACGCTGCGCTCCTGGGACTACGGCAACCTGCGCATCGACACGCTGGTCGCCCCGATGGCCGTGCTGACGAACGTGCTCGGCCTGCTGCTGGCGGTGGCGCTCGGCGCCGGCTCGCACGGGGTGGAGGCGGTCGTGGTCGCGTTCACGTACTACTCCAACGCCACCCGGATCATGTTCGAGTTCAACCAGATCTACCGCCGCCTGGAGAGCTCGATGACGGAGGCCGCACAGTTCACCGAACTGCTGCGGGAGTCGCCGACCGTACTCGACCCGGCGACCCCGCAGGCCCTGACCGGCCGCCCCAGCACGGTCCGCTTCGACGGGGTGCGCTTCGCCCACGACGGCGGCAAGCCGCTCTTCGAGGGCCTCGACCTGGACGTCCCCAGCGGCACAAAGGTCGGCCTGGTAGGCCGCTCCGGCGGCGGCAAGACGACGCTGGCCAGGCTGCTGCTGCGGATGAAGGACATCGACGGCGGCCGCATCCTGATCGGCGGCCAGGACATCAGCGCGCTGCGCCAGACGGACCTGCGCAGCCTGATCTCGTACGTCCCCCAGGACCCGGCGATGTTCCACCGCACGCTGCGCGAGAACATCGCCTTCGCCCGCCCTGACGCCACCGACGCGGAGATCCGGCTGGCGGCGGAGGCGGCGCATGTCACGGAGTTCGCCGACGCCCTGCCCGACGGCTTCGCCACGATGGTCGGCGAACGCGGCGTAAAGCTGTCGGGCGGCCAGCGCCAGCGGGTGGCCCTGGCCCGCGCGATCCTGCGCGACGCACCGGTGCTGCTGCTCGACGAGGCGACCAGCGCCCTGGACTCCGAGAGCGAGGTCCTGGTGCAGGAGGCGCTGTGGCGGCTGATGGAGGGCCGGACGGCACTGGTGGTCGCGCACCGGCTGAGCACGGTGGCCACAATGGACCGCCTGATCGTCCTGGACCGCGGCCGGATCGTGGAGCAGGGCTCGCACCAGGAGCTGCTCGCGGCCGAGGGCGCGTACGCGAAGCTGTGGCAGCACCAGTCGGGTGGCTTCTTGGACGAGAGCGAGGAGGACTCGGACAGCTCTAACCGAACTCGTACCGCTCCCCAGCCCGCGCCGTAAAAGTGTGCTCGCCCGAGGCGAAGACGGTGCTCCGCAGCGTCAGTGCACCGTCTCGCCCCGCGGCGACCACCACCTTCCGCGCCTTGCCCGCCGCCCACTCCACGTCCACCGTGACATCGCCACGCGCCCGCAGCCCGCGTGCGCTGCCGTCCGGCCAGGTGGACGGGAGGGCGGGCAGCACCTCGATCGGGCCGTGCTGGCTCTGCAGGAGGAGTTCACAGATGCCTGCCGTGGCGCCGAAGTTGCCGTCGATCTGGAACGGCGGGTGGGTGTCCCACAGGTTCGGGAGGGTCGAGGACTTGAGCTGCTCGGAGAGCATCTTGTGCGCGTGATCGCCGTCCCGCAGCCGCGCCCAGAAGTTGATCTTCCAGGCCTTGGACCAGCCGGTGCCACCGTCCCCGCGCGCGGTCAGCGAGACCTTGGCGGCCTCGGCCCACTTCGTACCCGGCTCGATCTGCCGGCCGGGGTGGAGGCCGAAGAGGTGGGAGACGTGGCGGTGATCGTCGGACTGGCTGTCGAGGTCGGTCTTCCACTCCTGGAGCTGCCCCCAGGAGCCGATGCGCAGGCCCGGGTCGAGCTTGTCGAGGGCCTTCTCCAAGCGGGTGCGGAAGGCGGGGTCGTCGTCGAGCGTACGGGCGGCCGCGAGGGTGCTGCTGAGCAGGTCGTGCACGATCTGCTGCGACATGGCCGCGCCCGCGGTGAAGTCGCCGTGCTCGGGCGAGTAGCTCGGCGAGACGACGAGGGTGCCGTCGCGGGGGTCGGTGTGCAGGGTGTCGAGCCAGAAGGCGGCGGCGTCCTTCATGACCGGGTAGGCGGTGGCGCGCAGGTAGGCGGTGTCTCCGCTGTAGCGGTAGCGCTCGTGGAGCTGCTGGGCCAGCCACCCGGCGGCCTCGGGGAACCAGAAGGCCGTAGCCCAGTCATGGACCCCCGTGAAGCCGTACGGGTTCGTCTCGTTGTGCACGAGCCACCCGCCGGCGCCGAACATCTCCTTCGCCGTCACCCGCCCCGGCTCCACCATTTTCCGTACGTAGGTGTCGTGCGGGTCGAGGGTCTCGGCGAGGTTGGCCGGGAGGGCAGGCCAGTAGTTCATCTGCAGGTTGATGTTGACGTGGTAGTCGGCCGACCAGGGTGGTTCGGTGCTGTGGTTCCAGACGCCCTGGAGGTTGGCGGGGAGCGAGCCGGGGCGGGAAGAGGCGATGAGGAGGTAGCGGCCGTACTGGAAGAAGAGGGCTTCCAGGGCGCGGTCGGCGGGGGTTGTGCCGCCCGCGTACGAGGCGAGGAGGCGGTCGGTGGGGACGTCGGCGGGGGCGGCTTGGCCGATGTCGAGGGTGAGGCGGTCGAAGAGTTGGCGGTGGTCGCGGGTGTGCTCGGCGAGGAGGGCCTTGTAGCCCTTACGTATCGCGGCGTCGACGGTGGCGGTGATCCGGTCGTGCGGGTCGGTGCTGCGGTACTTGGGGTACGCGTCGGCGTAGTCGGTCCCCGCGGCGAGCACGAACCAGGCGGCGTTGGCGCCGGAGACGGTGAGGGTGCCGTCGCCTGCGCTGAGGGTGCCGCCCTGTGCTACGAGCCTCAGCTGCGCCTCGTAACGGAGGCCGTTGTCGGCGAGGGTGCCGCGGATCGTGAGCCGGTCGCCGGCGGCGGTGACCGTACGGTCGGCGTGCGGGGACTCGGTGCGGAGGGTGAAGCCGACCTTGCCGGGCCGGTCGGCTTCGAGCCGGCCGACGATGACGCCGGCTGGGTGGGAAGCGAAGTAGCGGCGCTGGTAGGTCACTTCGCCGTCCGCGCCGGCGCCGCCATAGCGCACCCCGGCGATGGCGTCGCGGAGGTCGAGGTCGCGGCGATACGCCTTCGGCTGCTCGGGGGCGTCGGGCACGTCGAGGTAGAAATCGCCGAAGGTCTGGTACGCGCCGTACCCGCGCTTCGGCTGGCCGAGCTCGGTGGCGACGGCCTCGGGTGCGAGCTTGGTCTCGTCGTCGATCCGGTCGATGACGCCGTCGAGGGCGCCGGGGCGGGGCGCGGTCCAGTTACCGAAGTCGTAACCGCCGGCGGACCCGGGGCCGCCCGTCCAGAGAGTCTTCTCGTTGAACTGCAGCCGCTCGGTGGCGACTCCGCCGAAGACCATGGCGCCAAGCGCGCCGGATCCGATGGGCAGCGCCTCGCGCTCCCAGTCGGCGGCGGGCTTCTCGTACCAGAGCATCAATTCATCCGAGCTATCTGGGGTCTTAGCCTCGGCTGCCACCCCGGGCATCCCCCCGGGCATCCCCACCGTCAGCGCGCCTGCACCGGCGGCGGCCAGCTTCACTGTCGCTCTTCGCGTGATCCCGTCAGCCATGGTGCGTCACGCTAGAGATAGGACCAATGCCTGGCAAGACCCTGGGTGTTGTCTTGGCCGGGTCGTCGGGTCGTCGGGTCGTCGGGTTGCCGGGCGGGGGCGGGAGCGGATGGCTTGGTATCGGATGGTGACGGCCGCGTTGCCGAGTTGCTTGGGGGTGCGGTGCGAGTGGGTTGGCTGGCTGCGGAGGAGTGGGGGTGGGGGTTGCGTCCTACTGCCGGGAGCCGGCTGGGGGGTTGGGGGCGCGCCTTCGAGGTCGGGGGCGTGCGGAGGGGCGGTGTGCGCTCTTTTTCGTGTGAGGGTGTCTGGGGGCGAGGTACCGAGGTCGTGGCCGGAGGCCTGCAAGGCGGTCGTCGGTGCTGAGCGCCGCCTTCCGTCGACCGTCGGCACAGCCTCGGTACCAAGCGCCCCGACACACCCACACGAAAAAGAGCGCACGCCGCCCCCGTTCGCGCCCCCGACCTCGAAGGCGCGCCCCCACCCTCCCCACCTGGCACCCGGCACCCCAACTCGCCCCCCGCCCCTCACTCCTCCGCAGCCAGCCAACCCACCGGCACCGCACCCCCAAGCAACCCGGCGACGCGGCCGTCACCATCCGATGCCAAATCCCCCGATGCCCGTCACTGTCATGCTTACGTCAACAATCTCGGCCAAAGGTCTGGACTAGGTCCGCCCCTGCTGCTGTCGTATGGGATACGCCCCGTTCTTACATCGTTGTAAAGCTCCGGAGGCCCCTGTGCAGATCCCTCGCATGGCAAAACGCTCAAGACGCTCAAGACACCCAAGACACCCAAGACGCTTACGCAACTTGGCCACGGCAGCCGCCACGTTCACCCTGGCCGCCGTCACCCTCCTCGTCCCCGCCGCCCCCGCGGCACCCGCCGCGCCCACCGCCGACTGGACGCCCAAGCCGCCCCCGATGACCACCCCGTGGACCAACGACGTCCCGGTCGACAAACCGCTGCCCGAGTACCCGCGACCCCAGCTCACCCGCCCCGACTGGGCCAACCTCAACGGCATCTGGGACTTCGCGGTCACCGGCAGGGACGCCGGAAAGCCCGCCGCCTTCCCCGATCAGATCCGCGTCCCGTACCCCGCCGAGTCCGCGCTGTCCGGCATCCAGCGCCGCGTCAGCCAGAACGACAAGCTCTGGTACCAGCGCACCGTCACCGTCCCCGCCGGCTGGTCAGGCCGCCGCGTTGTGCTCAACTTCGGCGGTGCCGACTGGGAGACCACGGTCTGGGTCAACGGCAAGCAGGCGGGTGCCGCCCATCGTGGCGGCTACGACGCCTTCAGCTACGACATCACCGACCTGCTGCAGGCGGGCAGCAACACCCTCACCGTCTCCGTCTACGATCCGACCGAGAACGGCGGCCAGGCCATCGGCAAGCAGCGCGCCGACCATGACATCAAGCCGCACCCCGGCGGCGGCATCATGTACACCGCCGCCTCCGGCATCTGGCAGACGGTGTGGCTGGAGCCGGTGGCCGCCGCGCACATCACCCGCGTCGACATGGTCCCGGACCTGAGCAGTAACACCCTGAAGGTCACGGTCCGCGGCACCGGCCTCGCGGGCCACACCGCCCGTATCACCGTCTCGTCCGGCGGCACGGTGGCGGGCAGCGCGACCGGCGCTGCGGGCAGCCAGTTCACGGTGCCCATCGCCAGTCCGCGCCTGTGGACGCCCGAGGATCCCTTCCTCTACGACGTGAAGGCCGAGCTGATCGGCAGCGGCGGCACGCCCGTCGACACCGTCGGCAGCTACACCGGCATGCGCTCCATCGCGATCGCCGATGTGAAGGGCGTCAAACGCCCCGTACTCAACGGCAAGCCGGTCTTCCAGACCGGCACCCTCGACCAGGGCTACTGGCCCGACGGCATCTACACCGCCCCCACCGACGCCGCTCTGAAATACGACCTGCAGGCGCTGAAGAACCACGGCTTCAACATGGTCCGCAAGCACATCAAGGTGGAGCCGCAGCGCTGGTTCTACTGGGCGGACAGGCTCGGCCTGCTGGTCTGGCAGGACATGCCGGCGATGGACAGCGGCAAGACCCCGGACGCCGGTGCCCGCACGCAGTGGGAGGCGGAGTACCACGCGATCATCGACCAGCATCGCAGCTCGCCGTCGCTGGTGATGTGGGTGAACCAGAACGAGGGCTGGGGCCAGTACGACCAGGCCCGGATCGCGAATGAGGTGAAGTCCCGCGACCCGTCGCGGCTGGTCAACAACATGAGCGGGGTCAACTGCTGCGGCTCGGTGGACGGCGGAAACGGGGACGTCGTCGACAACCACGTGTACGTCGGCCCGGGGAACACCTCCCCCAGCGCCTCGCGCGCCGCGGTGCTCGGCGAGTACGGGGGCCTGGGCTTCAAGGTCGCCGGCCACGAGTGGTACCCGGGCGGCGGTTTCTCGTACGAGGACCAGCCGAGCCTCGCCGCGCTCAACGACCGCTTCACCGGCCTGCTGAACACCCTGCGCATCCACTCCCTCCCGGCCGGTCTTTCGGCGGCCGTATACACCGAGACCACCGACGTCGAGAACGAGGTCAACGGCCTGCTCACGTACGACCGTCAGGTCACGAAGGTGGACACCGCCCGGGTCAAGGCGGCCAACGAGGCCCTGATCGCCGCCTCCCGCGACCCGGCGAAGCCGGCCGCCATGCCGACGGGGCAGTACGTCTCGCTCCGCGTGACGACCCCCGGCTATACGAATCGCTACCTCCGGCACCAGGACGGGCTCGGCTTCACCGAGGTCGTCGACGCGGGCAGCAGCAGTCTGCTGAAGCAGGACGCGACCTGGAAGGTGGTCGCCGGCCTGGGCAACTCGCTCTGCTACTCCTTCGAGTCCCGCAACTATCCCGGCCAGTACCTCCGGCACCGCGACTTCCGGCTGTACAAGGAGGCGGGTGACGGCTCCCGCCTCGCCAAGGAAGACGCGACATTCTGCCCACAGCAGGGCAGCGGCGGGCTGCGGCTGTCCTCGGCGAACCTTCCCGGCAGCCACATCCGGCACATCAACGCCGAGGTCTGGCTGGCCACTCCGGGCGGCGGCCACGCCTGGGACAACCCGGCGACGTTCACGGAGGACACCACGTGGGCGGTGGCGCCTGCCTGGGCGCCGTAGGAGAGCCGCAGGAGAGCCGTAGGACAGTCGCGGAAATGATGCCGGGCCCCGGGAGCTGATGTGCTCCCGGGGCCCGGCGTGCCGGGAGGCCGTCCCCCTCCCGGCAGGTTCTGCGGTGTTACGCCTTCAGCGGGAGGACCGCCGTCGGGGCGTCGCCCGGCTCGGTGGCGAGCTCCTCGAACTCCTTCACCGCGCTGATGTCCGCGGTCGGGGACATCGCGATGTTCGTGATGCGCTCCAGGATGGCCTCGACGACGACCGGGACCTGGTGCTCCTCCGCCAGCTTCTTGGCGTGCTCCAGGGCCTCGCCCAGCTCGCTCGGGTCGGTCACCCGCACCGCCTTGCAGCCCAGGCCCTCGGCGACCTTGATGTGGTCGACGCCGTAGACGCCCAGCTCGGGGGCGTTGATGTTCTCGAACTCGAGGTTGACCTCGAAGTTGATGTCGAGGTTGGTCTGCGCCTGGCGGATCAGGCCGAGGTAGGCGTTGTTCACCAGCACGTGGACGTACGGGATCTTGTGCTGGGCGCCGACGGCCAGCTCCTCGATGAGGAACTGGAAGTCGTAGTCGCCGGACAGCGCGACCACCGGGGTCTCCGGGTCGGCCTTCGCCGCGCCCAGCGCCGCCGGGATGGTCCAGCCGAGCGGGCCGGCCTGGCCGCAGTTGATCCAGTGCCGCGGCTTGTAGACGTGCAGCATCTGGGCGGCGGCGATCTGCGAGAGGCCGATGGTGGAGACGTAGCGGGCGTCGCGGCCGAACGCCTTGTTCATCTCCTCGTACACGCGCTGCGGCTTGATCGGGATGTTGTCGAAGTGCGTCTTGCGCTGCAGCGTGGCCTTGCGCTCCAGGTGCGAGGCGACCCACGCCGAGCGGTCGGGCAGCCGGCCGTCGGCCTTGAGCTCCTTCGCGACCTCGACGAACAGCTGCAGCGCGGCCTTGGCGTCGGAGGTGATGCCGTAGTCCGGGGCGAAGATCTTGCCGATCTGGGTCGGCTCGATGTCGACGTGCACGAACTTGCGGCCCTCGCGGTACACGTCCAGCTTGTAGCCGGTGTGGCGGTTGGCCCAGCGGTTGCCGATGCCGAGGACGAAGTCCGACTCCAGGAAGGTGGCGTTGCCGTAGCGGTGGCCGGTCTGCTGGCCGACCATGCCGGCGTTGAGCTCGTGGTCGTCCGGGAGGACGCCCCAGCCCATCAGGGTCGGGACGACGGGGGTGTTCGTGAGCTCGGCGAACTCGACCAGGAGGTCGCTCGCGTCGGCGTTGATGATGCCGCCGCCGGCGACGATCAGCGGGCGCTCGGACTCCAGGAGGAAGCGGATCGCCTTCTCGACCTGGGCGCGGGTCGCGGCCGGCTTGTAGACCGGCAGCGGCTCGTACGTCTCCGGGTCGAAGTCGATCTCCGTCATCTGCACGTCGATCGGCAGGTCGATGAGGACCGGGCCCGGGCGGCCGGAGCGCATGAGGTGGAAGGCCTCGGCGAAGACGCCGGGGACCTGGGCGGCCTCCAGGATGGTCGTCGCCTTCTTGGCCACCGGGGCGGCGATGGAGGCGATGTCGACGGCCTGGAAGTCCTCCTTGTGCAGGAGGTGGGTCGGCGCCTGGCCGGTGATGCACAGGATCGGGATCGAGTCGCCGATCGCCGAGTACAGGCCCGTGATCATGTCGGTGCCGGCCGGGCCTGACGTGCCGATGCAGACGCCGATGTTGCCGGCCTTGGCGCGGGTGTAGCCCTCGGCCATGTGCGAGGCGCCCTCGACGTGGCGGGCGAGGGTGTGGTCGATCTCGCCGGCCTCCTTGAGGGCCTTGTAGAAGGGGTTGATCGCGGCGCCCGGCACGCCGAATGCGTTCGTCACGCCTTCGCGCTTGAGGATCTCCACTGCCGCACGGGCGGCTGTCATACGAGGCATGTGAGTTCTCCTGCTGTGTCGTGCGCCTGCATTTTTCCGCTATGCGGAAGTTAGCTTCTACGATATGAAAGCAATGTAGGCCCGCCACCCTGGCCCGTCAAGGGATCTATCCGTCGGCCAGGACTTACGATGCGGCCGTGACACTCGACCTGCACCGCTTGTGGATCTTCATGCACGTCGTAGAGCAGCAGGGATTCTCTGCCGCGGCCCAGAAGCTCTACATGAGCCAGCCGTCCGTCTCGAATCAGGTGCGCAGGCTGGAGGAATCCCTGCGGACCACGCTGGTGGACCGGTCCAGTGCGCGGGTCCGGCCGACCGCCGAGGGCGAGCTGCTGGCGGAGTACGCGCACCGCGTCTTCCTCCTGGCCGACGAGGCCGTCTCGGCGGTGCAGCAGCTGAGCGGGCTGAAGACCGGGCGGCTGGTGGTGGGCGGGACGACTACCGTCGGCACCTATCTGCTCCCGGACCTGGTGGCCCTGTATCGCGGCCGCTACCCCGGCATCGAGACGCACATCCTCGTCGACAACAACGCGAACGTGACCCGCCAGCTGCTCAGCGGCGAGGTCGGCGTCGCCGTCATCGCGGGAACACCCACGGACGCCCGGCTCGCCGGCGAGGCGGTCCTGGAGGACGGCATGGCGCTCATCGCGCCACCCGGGCACGAGCTCGCGCGGCAGGGCGGCGCGGTGACCGCGGACATGCTCGCCGGCCGGCGGTTCGTGCTGCGCGAGCCCGGCTCCCACACCCGCGAGGTCCAGCAGCGGACCCTGGAGCACTGGGGCGTGGTGGATCCGCCGCACACCGACGCCTGGGGGCCAGAGGTGCTGAAGCGGTGCGTACGGGCCGGGCTCGGCATCTCCCTGATCTCCGAGCATGCGGTGGAGGACGAGCTCGCGGCCGGGACCGTGGTGCGGCTGCCGACCGAGCAGCCCGCCATGACCAGGGCCATCACGCTCGTACGCCGCCGGGACCGCATCCTCTCCCCGGCGGAGACCGCGTTCATGGAGTTGCTGCGGGAACAGCGCACTTGGCGGGTGGGCGAATAGCTCCCATAGCCAATCCCGGGGTTCTGCTCCGCCGCTCGCGCCAGCACGCTCATGGGCAGCAGGAAGTCCCACCCGCAAGCCCAGGGAGCACGAGTGACAGCGCGGACCTTCAGCGTCAACGGCAGAACGTACGCCATGCCGGCCCAGCCCGTGGTGGTGATCTGCATCGACGGCAGCGAACCCGACTACCACCTCGAGGCGATGGCGGCCGGCCGGATGCCCTGGCTCAGCAAGGTCCTGGAGACCGAGGGCACCTCATGGCCCGCGCACTGCGCCATGCCGGCGCTGACCAACCCGAACAACGTGTCCATCGCCACCGGCCGGCCGCCGAGCGTGCACGGCATCAGCGGCAATTACCTCTTCGACACGGAGAGCGGCGAAGAGGTCCTGATGAACGACGCGCGCTTCCTGCGCGCCCCCACGCTCTTCGCCGCGGCGAACGAGGCGGGCCTCGACGTCGTCGTCGTAACGGCAAAGGACAAGCTGCGCAGGCTGCTCGGCGCAGGCCTCGTCGAGGACGGACCGGCGCTCGACGGTACGGACGGCTTCGCCGCCCCGTCGCGGCGCGGCATCTGCTTCTCGGCGGAGCAGGCCGACCGGGCCACGGAGGCGGCGAACGGGATCGACGGCGTACTCGACCTCGTCGGCAAGCCGCTCCCCGAGGTCTACTCCCCCGACCTCAGCGAGTTCGCCCTGGCCGCGGGCGTGGAGATCCTCGCGACACGCGGCGCGGACCTGATGTACCTGTCGCTCACCGACTACATCCAGCACAAGCACGCGCCCGGCACCGAGACCGCCAACGCCTTCTACGAGATGATCGACGGCTACGCCGGGAAGCTGGCCGGCCTCGGCGCGGTCGTGGTGCTGACGGCGGACCATGGCATGAGCGCGAAGTCCGACGAATCGGGCAAGGCCCGCGTCGTGTACGTCGAGGACGAGGTCCGCCGCATCCTCGGCACCCCCGCCGACGCCGAGCCCGGTGACCTGCGCGTCATCCTCCCGATCACCGACCCGTACACCGTCCACCACGGCGCCCTCGGCTCCTTCGCGAGCGTGCACCTCCCCCAGGACGCCGACCGTACGACCACGATCGCGCGGCTCCGCGAGATCCCCGGCATCGAGGAAGTCCACGGCCGGGAGGAAGCGGCCGAGCGCTACGCCCTCCCCGCCGACCGCATCGGCGACATCGTCGTACTCGCCGAGGCCGGGACCGCCCTCGGCCGCTTCGCCGCCTGGCACGACCTCAGCGGCCTCGACGCTCCGCTGCGCTCGCACGGGGCGCTCGGCGAGCAGCAGATCCCGTTCCTGGTCAACCGGCGGCTGCCGGAGCAGCAGGGCCGGATCCACAACTACGACGCCTTCTGGGCGGCCACCACGCTGGTCAGCCGCCAGGAGCCCCAGCACACCAACTGATCCCGCAGTTCAGATTGGTCGTAACCCATGTCCCGCACAGGAGATCTCATACCGGGGACGCAGCTCCCCGACCCCGAGCCCTTGTCCGAGAAGGCGTACCGGCGGCTGAAGTGGCGCATGCTGCTGGCGGCCATGTTCTGCTACTTCTTCTTCTACACCGGCCGGCAGACCTTCGGCTTCGCCATCCCCGGCATCGAGGAGGACCTGGGCCTGAGCAAGGCCACCCTGGGCGCGATCAGCGGCGCGCTGCTGTGGTCGTACGCCGCCGGCCAGATGATCACCGGCAATCTGGCGGACAAGTGGGGCGGCCGGCGGATGATGACGGCCGGCGCGATCCTGTCCACGATCCTCAACTGGGGCACCAGCTTCGGCACCGGCGCGAAGTCGCTCGGCGTGCTGTGGGGAGCCAACGGCTTCGCGCAGTCGCTGGGCTGGCCGTCCGGCGGGCGGGTCATCTCCAACTGGTGGGCGCCGCACGAGCGCGGCAAGAGCTTCGGCTTTTACACCTTCGCCGCGGGCATGGCCTCGGTGCTGGCGTTCGTCACGTCGACGATCGTGGTGGACACGCTGGAGCTGGACTGGCAGTGGATCTTCCGGGCGCCGGTGCTGCTGATGCTGGTGGGCGGCGTGACGTTCTATCTGGTCGCCCGGGAGAGCCCGGAGCGGGCCGGGGTGCGGGCGCCCGCCGGCCACACCGCGGCCGATGCGGACGAGCCCCCCAGCGCAGCCGACGAACCGCCGGGCGAGACTTCCCTCCAGCGCTACCGCGCGGTGCTGCGCAACCCGAAGATCTGGTCCGCCGGCATCGCCATCGGCTTCCAGAACGCCGCCCGCTACGGCCTGCTGATCTGGGTCCCCGTCTACTTCCTCGGCGAGGACTGGGAGGACGGCGGCGGCAGCATCAGCCCGCTGTGGATCTCGGTCGCGCTGCCCGTCGGCATGGCGGCGGGCGCGCTGGTCAACGGCCAGCTCTCCGACCGCCTCTTCGGCTCCCGGCGGGACCGCCCGATCATCCTGTTCATGGTCCTCGGCGCCGTGATGGCCATGGTCATGTACGCCGCCCCGCTGGGCACGACGACCGGCATCGTCGTCCTGTTCCTCACCGGCTTCTTCGTGTACGGGCCGCAGTCGTCGTTCTGGGCGCTGTGCCCGGACATCGCCGGGAAGCGGATGGCCGGCACGGCGACCGGCGCCGTGAACTGCTTCGCCTACCTCTTCGCCGGAGCGGCCGAGCCGATGGTCGGCCACCTGATGGACAGCACCGGCAACACCAGCCTCATCTTCCCTATCGTGGCCGCCTGCTGCACGTGCAGCGCTCTGGTCGCCCTCACGATTCGACGCTAGGCAGGACCAGGATGACGACGACAAGCACCAGCCCTGCCGCCCGTACCGGCACCGCACTTCCCCAGGCCGCCGTCTGGTCGGGTCCGGACAGCGGCTTCGCCCTCCAGGCGCAGCCGGTGCCCGAACTGGCCCCCGGCGAGGTCCTGGTCCGGGTCGAGCTGGCCACGATCTGCGGCAGCGACCTGCACACCATCGCCGGCGACCGCCCCACGCCGCTGCCCACCGTCCTCGGGCACGAGGCCGTCGGGTCCGTCGAGGCGGTGGCGGGGTCGGTACGGACCGCCGACGGCAGCCCGGTCGAGCCCGGCCTGCGCGTGACGTGGACGATCGGCACGTCCTGCGGCAGCTGCCGGCGCTGTGTCCGCGGCGTACCCCAGAAGTGCACCGAGGTACGGAAGTACGGCCACGAGGCCCTCACCGGCCGCTGGCGGCTGAACGGCGGCTTCGCCAGCCACTGCCATCTCGTCCCCGGCACCGGGCTGGTCGCCGTACCGCCGGAGCTCCCCGCCACGGTCGCGGCCCCGGCCAACTGCGCGACCGCCACCGTCGTCTGCGCCGCCCGCCGGGCGGGGCTCGCGGCAGGGGACTCGGTCATCGTGACCGGCTGCGGCATGCTGGGCCTGACCGCGGTCGCGTACGCCCGCGAGCAGGGCGCCGAGCACGTCATCGCCTGCGACATCGACGAGACCCGGCGGGAGCTGGCGGCGGCCTTCGGCGCCACCGCCGTATGCGCGCCCGATGAACTCGCGGAGCACGCGGCCAAGTCGGGCGCCGACGTCGTCTTCGAGCTCTCCGGGAACAGCCGCGCCGTGCAGTCGGCGCTCGACATCGTCGGCATGGACGGCCGGGTGGCCCTCGTCGGCTCGGTCTCCCCCGGCCCCAGGGTCGACTTCGAGCCCAACGCCTTCGTACGCAACCTCACCCGCGTCGTCGGCTGCCACAACTACACCGTCGACGACCTGTCCGAAGCCGTCGGCTTCCTGGCGCGCACCTCGCGACAGCACCTGTTCACCGGTCTCGTACCCGACTCCTTCCCCCTGTCCGAGATCGACGCGGCCGTCGCCGCGGCCCGCCGCGGGGCCGCGCCACGTGTCGCCCTGCACACCGTCTGACCTGCCCGTACGCCCCCGCCGGCCGACCAGGCCGGCCGTACTCCCGGAGCCGCCGCATGGCACATCCGAGCCCCGACCACCTGCTGAACCACATCGACGGCCGCTGGACGGCCTCCGCCACAGAAGCGGTCCGCGCGAACGTCAACCCGGCGGACACCGGCGATATCATCGGCCACTTCACCGAGTCCGACGCCAAGGACGCGGCGGCCGCCGTGGACGCCGCCCACGCGGCCGCCGCCGGCTGGGACGCTCTCGGCCCCATCAAGCGCGCGGAAATCCTGCGGTCGGCCGGGCGGCTGATCGAGCAGCGGCGCGGGGAGTTCGCCGAGGCGATCACCCGCGAGCAGGGCAAGCGGCTGGCCGAGGGGCACGCGGAGGTGACCCGGTCCCTCGCCATCCTCGACTTCACCATCGGCGAGGCCCGCCGGATCAACGGCATCACCACGCCCGCCGAGGAGCCGCGGACGCTCGCGATGACGTTCCGGCGGCCGCTCGGCGTCGTCGGCCTGATCACTCCGTGGAACTTCCCGGTCGCCATCCCCATGTGGAAGGTCGCCCCCGCGCTGCTGTCCGGCTGTACGGCCGTGCTCAAACCGTCGCCGCTGACCCCGTGGACCGGGGCCCTCCTGGTGCAGGCGTTCACGGACGCGGGGGTGCCGGTCGGCGTACTCAATCTCCTCCAGGGCGACCGCGATCCGGGGGCGGCGCTCGTGGCCGATCCGCGCATCGCCGGGATCTCCTTCACCGGCTCGCTGCCCGTCGGGCAGGCCATCAACCAGGCGGGCGCGGCCCGGCTGCTGCGCACGCAGCTGGAGCTCGGCGGCAAGAACGCGCTGATCGTGCTGGCAGACGCCGATCTCGAGGCCGCCGTGGAGGCGATCCTGCACGGCGCGTTCGGGCAGAGCGGCCAGCGCTGCAGCGCCACGAGCCGCGTCATAGTCGACCGTACGGTCAAGGACGACCTGCTCGCGCTGCTGGTGCCGCGGGTGCGGGCCATGCGGGTCGGGCCCGGCGACGAGGAGTGGGCCGACATCGGCCCCGTGGTCAACGACGAGCGGCAGCGCGCCTGCCTGGACGCGGTCGGGACGGCCCGCTCGGCGGGGGCCAGGGTGCTGTGCGGCGGCGGGGCCGCCGATGTCGGGACGCCCGGCTACTTCGTCGAGCCGACCGTCCTCGCCGACGTCCCCTGGGACAGCGAGATCGCCCAGGAGGAGGTCTTCGGCCCGGTCCTGTCCGTCATCGACTGCGACGGCTACGAGGACGCCATGCGCATCGCGAACTCCGTGAAGTACGGCATGTCCGGCACCATCTTCACCGGCAGCCAGTCCCTGGCCATGCAGGCCCTCCAGGACTTCCAGGCCGGCATGCTCCACGTCAACCGCCCCGGCACCGGCGCCTACGCCCACCTGCCCCACATGGGCACCAAGGCCTCCCAGCTCGGCGCCCCGGAGTGCTCACCCGAGGTGTGGGACTTCTACACGGACCTGCGCTCGGCCTGCATCAGGTACTGACCGGCCGTCGTGGCGGTCAGCGTGTTCAAGACGACTGCACGCTGACCGCCGTACGACCGTCAGTGCGCGGCGGCGGCGAGTGCCGGCTCTTCCTCGACCGTGTCCTCCGTGGGCTTCTTCCGGCCGAGGTGGTTGAACGCGAGGTTCAGCACGATGGCCGTCAGGCAGCCGGTGCTGATGCCGGAGTCCAGGACCACCAGCAGGTCCTCGGGCATGTTGTGGTAGAACTCCGGCGCGGCGACCGGGATCATGCCGACGCCGATCGAGACCGCCACGATGATGGCGTTCTCGCCCTTTTCCAGGGCGGCCGAGGCGAGGGTCTGGATGCCGCTGGAGGCGACCGAGCCGAAGAGGACGATGCCCGCGCCGCCGAGGACCGGCATCGGCACCAGGGAGACGACGGAGGCCGCGACCGGGAAGAGGCCGAGCACGACCAGGATCAGGCCGCCCGCGGCGACCACGAAGCGGCTGCGCACCTTGGTCATGGCGACCAGGCCGACGTTCTGGGCGAAGGCGGAGGCCATGAAGCCGTTGAAGAGCGGCGACAGGGCGCTGCCGAGGGTGTCCGCGCGCAGGCCGCCGGCGATGGTCTTCTCGTCGGCCGGCTTGCCGACGATCTTGCCGAGCGCCAGCATGTCCGCCGTCGACTCGGTCATGCAGACCAGCATCACGATGCACATCGAGATGATCGCGCCCACCTCGAACTGCGGGGCGCCGAAGTGGAACGGCGTCGGGAAGCCGATGACGTCCGCGTCCGAGATCGCGGAGAAGTCCGTGATGCCGACCGGGATGGCGATCAGGGTGCCGATGACGAGGCCGATCAGGATCGCGATCTGCTGCAGGAAGCCGCTCAGCAGCTTGCGCAGCACCAGCACGATGACCATGGTCACCGCCGCCATCGCGATGTTCTCCGTGGAGCCGTAATCAGGCGCCTTCGCATCGCCGCCCTGCGCCCAATTGAAGGCTACCGGCAGCAGCGAGAGGCCGATCAGGACGATGACCGTCCCGGTGACCAATGGCGGGAAGAAACGCAGCAATTTACAGAAAACGCCGGAGAATGCGAAGCCGAGCAATCCGGCCACAATTATCGCGCCGAATATGACGGCTATGCCCTCGTCACCCCGGCCCGCGCCGATCGCCACCATGGGCGTGACCGCGGCGAAGGTGACGCCGTTGACGAAGGGCAGCCTGGCCCCGATCTTCCAGACCCCGAGCGTCTGGAGGAGCGTGGCGAGGCCCGCCGTGAAGAGGCTGGCGCCGATCAGGAAGGCGGTTTCCTTCGCGTCAAGACCCACCGCCGGACCCACGATCATCGGCGGGGCGACCACCCCGGCGTACATCGCGGCCACATGCTGAAGGCCGTTCGTGAAGAGCTTCCAGGGCGGCAGCATCTCGTCAACCGGGTGCGTCCCGCTATTCGGTTGTTGTTCTTCTTGCACAGTGCTTTCGGCGGCCACGAGGCGCCTCCTGTCGATTTACTACGTCGTCTTTGACGTTGCTTTCAGGGAGGTATTGCTGGTGGTGCTTCGGTGATGCGGTTGTGCGTTTGTTTACGCCCCGTGCGGGGGTCTGGCCCGGCCGGGAGCCGTCCCTCCCGGCCGGAGTCTGTGAGTGCGCTTACGCCTCCGCGGCGATCCGCGCCAGGCGCTTCGCCTGGTCCCGGGCGTCCCGCGCGATCGATTCCTCGTCCACGGTGGTGAGGTGCGAGTCGGTCACGATCTGCCGCCCGTTGACGAAGGACGCCGTCACCGGCGCCGCGGCGCCGAAGACCAGCGCCGCGACCGGGTCGGCGATCGTCGAGTGGCCGAGGCCGTCGAGCTTCCAGAGCACGACGTCGGCGAGCTTCCCGGGCTCCAGCGAGCCGATCGAGTCGGCGCGGCCGAGCACCTGCGCGCCGCCGTACGTGCCGAGGCGCAGCGCCTCGCGGGCGTTGAGCGCCTTCTCCTTGTGCGGGCCGAGGCGGTTGACCAGCAGCGCGTTACGGAGCTCGGTGTGCAGCTCGCCGGTCTCGTTCGACGCCGTGCCGTCGACGCCGAGGCCGACCGGGACCCCGGCGGCCAGCATGTCCGGCACCCGGGCGATGCCCGCCGCCAGCCGCGCGTTGGAGGACGGGCAGTGAGCCACCCCCGTCTTCGTACGGGCGAAGGCCGCGATGTCGGAGTCGCTCATGTGGACGGAGTGCGCCATCCACACGTCCTCGCCGAGCCACCCCGTCGACTCGAAGTAGTCGGTCGGGCCCATGCCGAAGAGCTCGTGGCAGAACTTCTCCTCCTCCACGGTCTCCGAGCCGTGTGTGTGCATCCGCACGCCCTTGCGGCGGGCCAATTCCGCGCCCTGCTTGAGCAGTTCCGTAGAGATGGAGAAGGGCGAGCACGGCGCGGCCGCCACCTGCGTCATCGAGTCGAAGGCGGCGTCGTGGTGCGTGTCGATCGCCTGCTCCGTGCCCGCCAGCGCGCCATCGAGGGTCTCCACCGCGAAGTCGGGCGGCAGGCCGCCGTCCTTCTCGCTGCGGTCCATGGAGCCGCGGGCGAGGGTGAAGCGCACGCCCATGTCGCGGGCCGCGCCGACGATCGCGCCGGCCAGGTCGCCGGCGCCGACCGGGTAGACGTAGTGGTGGTCCATCGCCGTGGTGACGCCGCCGCGCGCCATCATCGCCAGGGAGCCCTGGGCGGCCGCCCGTACCATCGGCTCGTCGATCCGGGCCCAGGTCGGGTAGAGGGCGACGAGCCAGTTGAAGAGGTTGTGGTCCTGGGCCAGGCCGCGGGTGATCCACTGGTAGAAGTGGTGGTGCGTGTTGACCAGGCCGGGCGTGGCCAGGTGGCCGTCGGCGTCGATGCGGCGGACCACATTCTCAAGACCGTCCGGGGCCTTTCCTGGACCCACTGCCTCGATCAGGTTGTCCGCGAGGACGAGGTGGCCGGACACGTACTCCGTGTCGTGTGCGTCCACGGTCGCGATGGCGCAATTCTCGATGACGATGCGCTCGGGGGCTGCCGATGGTGCCATGGTGTTTCCTTCTCGGGTTTCCGGCGGGGCGGGCACGGCAGGGCCCTACGGAGATTTGAGTGCCGCAGCCGCGGTGACGCCGCTGCGGGTGCCGAGATGGTGGAAGAACAGATTCAGCGACACGGCGACCAGCGCGCCCGCGCTGATCCCGGAGCCGAGCACGGTCTGCGCCCAGGCCGGGAAGTCGGCGTAGAACTTCGGCGCGGCGAGCGGGATGATGCCCGCGCCCAGCGAGATGGCGACCAGGATGATGTTCGAGCTGTCGTCGAGCCCGGCCTCGGAGAGCGTACGGATCCCGCTCACGGCGATCGAGCCGAAGAGGACGATGCCCGCGCCGCCGAGGACCGGCATCGGGACCAGGTTGACCACGGCGCCGAGCACCGGGAAGGCGCCGAGGACGACGAGGGTGGCGCCGGCGACGGCGACCACATAGCGGCTGCGCACCCGGGTCAGCGAGACGACGCCGACGTTCTGCGCGAAGGCGGAGGTGGGGAAGCCGCCGAAGACCGGCCCGATGAGGGTGGCGAGGCCGTCCGTACGCAGCCCGCGGGTGATGGTCTTCCCGTCGGTCTTGCGCTCGCAGATCTCGCCGACGGCGATCATCCCGGCCGACGACTCGGTCATCAGCACCAGCATCACGATGCACAGCGAGAGGATCGCGGCGGGCTGGAAGGTGGGGGCGCCGAAGTCGAAGGGCGTGGGCAGCGCGGCGACCGGGGCGGACGACAGTGCGGAGAAGTCGGCCAGGCCGAAGGGGATCGCGGCGAGGGTGCCGATGAGCAACCCCATGAGCAGCGCGATCTGCTTCAGGAAGCCGCGCCCGAAGCGCTGGAAGAGCAGGATCACGACGAGCGTGAAGGCCGCGAGGGCCAGGAACTTCATGTCCCCGTGCTGCGGTGAGCTCTCGTCGCCGCCCTGCGCCCAGCCGATCGGCACGGGCATCAGGGTGACGCCGATGAGGGTGATGACCACGCCGGTGACCAGCGGCGGGAAGAAACGCAGAAGTCTGCCGAAGAAGGGCCCGATGACGAGGCAGAAGACGCCGGCGACCATGACCGCGCCGTAGATGGCGGGGAGCTGCTCGCCTTTCGAGTTGGACTCGGCGATGGCGAGGATGGGGGCGATGCCCGCGGAGGAGGCGGCGTTGACGAAGGGGAGCCGGTTTCCGGCGAAACCTTTCACCCCGAGGGTCTGCAACAGGGTGGCGAGCCCGGCGAGGAGCAGTCCGGCGGCTATCAGCCGGGTCTGCGCGGCGGTGTCGAGGCCGACGGCCTGGCCGATGATGAGCGGCGGGGTGACGACACCCGCGTACATCGCGGCTATGTGCTGGAGCGCGGCGGGGACGAGCCGCGAGGGATGGAGCTTTTCATCCACCGGGTGGCACTGCTCGGACTGCGCATCTTGTCCGTCAATCGGTGGAGTCGTACACGGGCCTTCTGCCGGCCTCTTTGCCTGCTGAGCCATTTACGGTCGTTCCCTCGGGTGTGGCACGGCCCCGCCCGCTGCGTTTCGGGCGGGGCCGTGCGGCCGACGTCAGAGGTTGGTCATGTCGATCGGTATGCGCTGCTCTGCACCGTCGCGCAGGATCGTGGCCTCGATCAGGCCGTACGGGCGGTCCGCGGCGTAGTAGACGGCGCCGTCCTTGGCGTCGTTGTCGAGGTCGCAGAAGCCGAGGTCCTGGCGGAAGTGGTGCTTGTTGGGCGCCGAGAAGCGGATCTCGTCGACCTCCGCGCGGTTGTTGATGACCCGCGAGCCCATCTGGAAGAGGGTCTGCTGCAGCGAGAGGGAGTAGGTCTCCACGAAGGCGTGCAGGATGTTCTTCTTCACCTGCTCGTACGAGCGCTCCCAGTTGGGGTTCCGCTCGTCGTCGCCGCCGGTCCAGGTGTGCCGCCACCAGGTGGACAGCGACGTCGCGAGGATGCGGTCGTAGTCCTCCTTCAGCGTCGTGTACTTGTCCTTGATGTAGCCCCAGAACTCGGAGTTCGTGGTGTTCATGACGGTGAGGTCCTTGAGGCCGGAGAGGACCTCGAACTTCTCGCCGTCATAGGTGACCTGGGCGACCCGGACTTCCTGGCCCTTGCGGACGAAGGAGTGCTTGACGTCGTCGGCGCCGATGAAGTTGGAGTTGGCGTCGGAGCCGGCGATGCGCTCCCAGGCGTACTCCTCGAGGCGGATTCGCGCCCGGTGGATGGACGGCTGGCTGTCGACGAAGTGCCGGGCCAGGTGGATGCCGTACTGCTCGATCGACTCGATGCCGTATTCCTTGGCAAAGGCGAAGCAGGTGTTCTTCGTGGTGTCGGTCGGCAGGCAGTTGGCGTTCGACCCGGTGAGGTGGACGTCGTCCAGGTCACCGCTGAGGGCGACGGAGACGTTGACGTCCTTGATGTGGTGGGTGTCGCCGTCCCGCGTGATCTTGACGACCCGGTTCTCTGCCTTGCCGTACTGGTTCTGTCCCAGAATGGTGGGCATGTCTGCTAGCTCCCTCGGTAAACGGAGTAGCCGAACGGGTTGAGCAGCAGCGGCACGTGGTAGTGCTCGCCCGGCTTGACGGCGAACGTGATCGCCACCTCCGGGAAGAACACTCCGGTCGCGTCGCTGTCCCGATTCGCGGGGGCGTCCTGCTGCGTATCGGCTTGCTTGTTGGTGAAGTACGGCTCGACCGCGAAGTCGAGGCGTACATGGGTGGTGCCTTCCGACAGCGCCGGGAGGTCCTTGCAGCGGCCATCGGCATCGGTCTTGGACCCGCCGAGCTTCTGCCAGTTCCCATCGGCGTCCTTGGCCGACAGTGAGATGGCGACGCCCTCGGCCGGTCGGCCGATGCTGGTGTCGAGGATGTGCGTCGACACCGATGCGGTCGTTGCGGTGCTCATGCGGAGGTTCCCTCTTCCTCTACGAGACGGGTCAGCCGGATGCGGTTGATCTTGCCCAGCTGCTCACGGACGATCTCCCGCTCCTGCTCCGGCGTGTTGCCGATGCGCTCCTTGACCGCGGCGAGCATGTCCTCGCCGGTGAGGCCGGTGGCGCAGATGAGAAAGACGTGCCCGAACTTGTCCTGGTACGCCAGGTTCCGCTCGAGCATCTCCGCCTTGAGCGCCTCCGACGCGCCCGCCATCCCCGCCTGCTCCTTGTTGGAGGTAGGGTCGCCGGGCTTGGGGCGGCCGATCGGCGGGTGGCCCGCCATGGCCTCGTCCAGGTCCGCCGCGCTGAGCTTCGCCATGGCGGCGTCGCTGGCGGCGAACAGGGACTCGGCGTCGGCGTACGGCCGCCCGGCGGCGACGGTCTGCCCCCAGGCGGAGGAGCTGCACACCTCGTGCAGAAGCTCGGCCGCGATGGGGGCGTCGGAGGAGTTGAACCGGGAAAGACCCGGCGTTGCGCTGGAAGTCACAACGGAAAGCTAATTCCGCATTGCGGGAGCGTCAACAGTTTGTTGAAGGAAGTTTGATCGATCATTCAGGCCGACCAACCGCCCCGTCGCCCCGCCCTACTCCCGGTTCAGGTAGTTGTACACGGTAAAACGGCTCACACCCAGCGCCGAAGCAACCGTCTCCACCCCATGGCGCACCGAGAAGGCCCCGCGCTGCTCCAGGATCCTGACGACCGACTGCTTGGTCTTGCGGTCGAGGTCGGCCAGCGGGCCGCCGTGGCGGCGCTCCAGGTCGGCCAGGATGTGGTCGAGGGAGTCGGAGAGGTGCGGCAGCCGGACGGCGACCACGTCCTCGCCCTCCCAGGCCAGCACGACGTCGTCGTTCTTTGCGTCATCGGGCGGGACCATTTCCGCGCCCATGGCGTCGACCAGCGGCTTCACCGCCGCGACGAAAGGGTGCTCCCCCTGGCCCCCAGTCATGCCGCATCGCCCTCTCTGACCACGTTCACCTGCAGCGACACCCGGGTGGCGCCGGCGGCCAGCGACTTGCGCAGCAGCGCGTCGACGGCGGTCAGCACCGCGTCGGCCTCCCCCTCCGCGGTATTGCCGAACGGGCCGACATCGACCCCGTCCAGCTCCGCCCCCTGCACGACCTCTCGCGCCACCACCGCATGCTCCGGCGACTCGTCCAGATCGAACGGCTCCGTCGTGAACTCCACTCGCAAACGCACGCCCTCACCCTAGCCGGACCTGCGGCGCAAGGACGTGGCGTGATGCGGGATCGGCCGGGAGGCCTTGACACCACCCCCTCCCGGCGGCAAGACTTCCGTTAATCAGAAAGAAACTTCCGCGATACGGAAGGAGCGCGTTACCCCTCATGGGCTTCGAGAACCAGCGCTTCGATGTGAACCTGTCGATCCTCTACACCGAGCTTCCGCTGCTGGAGCGCCCGGCGGCCGCCGCCGCGGCCGGCTTCGACGCGGTCGAGCTCTGGTGGCCCTGGGTCGACGCCGCCACCCCCGAGCAGTCCGAGCTGGACGCCCTGCGCGACGCGCTCAACGACGCCGGCACCAAGCTCGTGGGCCTCAACTTCTACGCGGGCCAGCTGCCCGGCCCCGACCGCGGCGCGCTGTCGATCCCGGGCGCCGAGTCGGAGAAGTTCCGTGCGAACCTCGCCGTCGCCGCCGACTTCGCCAAGTCGCTCGGCTGCACCGCGCTCAACGCGCTCTACGGCAACCGCGTCGAGGGCGTGGACCCGGCCGAGCAGGACAAGCTCGCCCTGGAGAACCTCGTCCTCGCCGCCCGCGAGGCCGACCGCGTCGGCGCCATCCTCCTGATCGAGGCGCTGAACAAGCCCGAGTCGCCGCTGTGCCCGATCGTCAGCGCCCCGAAGGCCGCCGAGGTCATCGAGCAGGTGAACAAGGCCACCGGGCTCGGCAATGCCAAGTTCCTGATGGACCTGTACCACCTGTCGATGAACGGCGAGGACCTGAACGAGGTCATCGAGAAGTACGCGGACATCACCGGCCACGTGCAGATCGCCGACAACCCGGGCCGCGGGGCGCCCGGAACGGGCGCGCTCCCCCTCGAGGACCTGCTGGCCCAGCTCCGCAAGGCGGGCTACGACGGCTACGTCGGGCTGGAGTACAAGCCGGGCGACGCCCCGAGCGCCGACTCGTTCGGGTGGCTCGCGCCCGAGCACCGCGCCTCGCACTGAGGCCCGTACGCAAAGGGCCGCCCTCAAAGACTTCGCTTTACCCAGAAAGGCATTACCCATGAGCAACCTCCCCAAGATCGCCTGGATCGGCCTCGGCATCATGGGCTCCCCCATGTCGGAGCACCTGATCAAGGCCGGTTACGACGTCACCGGCTTCACCCTCGAGCAGGACAAGCTCGACCGCCTCGCCGCCGCGGGCGGCAAGGCCGCGGGCTCCGTCAAGGAGGCCGTGCAGGGCGCCGATGTGATCGTCACGATGGTTCCGGCCTCCCCGCAGGTCGAGGCCATCGCGTACGGCGAGGACGGCATCCTGGAGAACGCCAAGTCCGGCGCCCTCCTGATCGACATGTCCTCGATCACCCCGCAGACCTCCGTGGACCTGGCCAAGAACGCCGCGGCCAAGAACATCCGCGTGCTGGACGCCCCGGTCTCCGGCGGCGAGGCCGGCGCCGTCGAGGCCGTTCTGTCGATCATGGTCGGCGGCACCGAGGAGATCTTCGCCGAGGCGAAGCCGATCCTGGACAAGCTGGGCAAGACCATCATCCTCTGCGGCCCGCACGGCGCCGGTCAGACGGTGAAGGCCGCCAACCAGCTCATCGTGGCCGTGAACATCCAGGCCTGCGCCGAGGCCGTCGTCTTCCTGGAGAAGAGCGGCGCCGACATGGAGGCGGCGCTTGAGGTCCTCAACGGCGGCCTGGCCGGCTCGACCGTCCTGACCCGCAAGATGCAGAACTTCCTGAAGCACGAGTTCGCCCCCGGCTTCAAGATCGACCTGCACCACAAGGACATGGGCATCGTCACCGACGCCGCCCGCAACGTCGGCGCTGCCCTCCCGGTCGGCGCGGTCGTGGCCCAGCTGGTCGCCTCCCTGCGCGCCCAGGGCGACGGCGGCCTGGACCACTCGGCGCTGCTGCGCGCGGTGGAGCGCCTGTCGGGCGACAAGGTCGCGTAACAGCTCCGCTGCGGTCCGGGGGAATCCCGGGGGCTTCGCTCCCGGACCCCCGACCGCGCCCCAATGACCCCGGGCGGCGCCGGCTGACACCTGTCCTGTCGCGCCCAGGCCGGCGCCGCCCGGATTCCACCCATTTGTTTTTCAACGAACTGTTGAAATCTGCTTCAACAGAGTGTTGACTCGCCTCCACGAAGTCAATGCTGCATCGCATGAAAGGTCCTACAGGTCACCATGGCTAAGCCCACGCTGACGACTGAGTCCGGCGCCCCGGTCGCCGACAACCAGAACTCCGCCTCCGCCGGCGTCGGCGGCCCCCTCCTGATCCAGGACCAGCACCTCCTGGAGAAGCTCGCCCGGTTCAACCGCGAGCGGATCCCGGAGCGCGTCGTGCACGCCCGCGGCTCCGGCGCGTACGGCCACTTCGAGGTGACCGACGACGTCACCGGCTTCACCAAGGCCGACTTCCTCAGCGAGATCGGCAAGCGGACCGAGACCTTCATCCGCTTCTCGACCGTGGCCGACAACCTGGGCGGCGCGGACGCGGTCCGTGACCCGCGCGGCTTCGCGCTGAAGTTCTACACCGAAGAGGGCAACTACGACCTCGTCGGCAACAACACCCCGGTCTTCTTCATCAAGGACCCGCTGAAGTTCCCGGACTTCATCCACTCGCAGAAGCGCGACCCGTTCACCGGCAAGCAGGAAGCCGACAACGTCTGGGACTTCTGGGCGCACGCCCCCGAGGCCACCCACCAGATCACCTGGCTGATGGGCGACCGCGGCATCCCCGCCTCGTACCGGCACATGAACGGCTACGGCTCGCACACCTACCAGTGGACGAACGAGGCCGGCGAGGCCTTCTTCGTGAAGTACCACTTCAAGACGAACCAGGGCATCCGCAGCCTGTCGTCCGAGCAGGGCGCCGAGCAGGCCGGCAAGGACGCCAACAGCCACCAGACCGACCTGCTGCAGGCCATCGAGCGCGGCGTGCACCCGTCCTGGACGCTGTACGTGCAGATCATGCCCGCGGCCGAGGCGGCGGACTACCGCTTCAACCCGTTCGACCTCACCAAGGTGTGGCCGCACAAGGACTACCCGCTGCAGCGCGTCGGCCGCCTGGTCCTGGACCGTAACCCGGACAACGTCTTCGCCGAGGTCGAGCAGTCCGCCTTCTCGCCGAACAACTTCGTCCCGGGCATCTCCGCCTCCCCGGACAAGATGCTGCAGGGCCGCCTCTTCGCGTACGCCGACGCGCACCGCTACCGCCTGGGCGTCAACCACACCCAGCTGGCCGTGAACGCGCCCAAGGCGACCGAGGCCCACAACTACGGCCGCGACGGCCTCATGGCCACCAACGGCCAGGGACGCGGCGCGAAGAACTACGAGCCGAACTCCTACCAGGGCCCGGCCGAGACCGGCGTCCCCGGTGCCGCCCCGCTGGCGCTGACCGGTTACACCGGCACCCACGCCGCCCCGGCGCACACCAAGGACGACGACTTCTTCCAGGCCGGCGAGCTCTTCCGCCTCATGTCCGAGGACGAGAAGCAGCGCCTGGTGGCGAACATCGCCGGCGGCCTCTCGCAGGTCTCCCGCGAGGACGTCATCGAGAAGAACCTCGCCCACTTCCACGCCGCCGACACCGACTACGGCAAGCGTGTGGAGGAGGCAGTCCGCGCCCTGCGCGAGGACTGAGAGGCACCGAACTGCGCTCGGGACCGACGGGAGGTCGGTCACTTGCGCTTCCCGCCGCGCCGGCCCGGATGAGGGGTGGCCGGTGGCGGCGGGAAACTCGTCCGGCGGCGCGATTTACGTGTCGCGCCTGCCTCGCGCCGCCGGACGGCAACCCTCCGCAGAGCGCGGGTCTTTCGGGGACGGTCCCCCGGGCGACCCGCGCTCTGTGCATTCGCTCCCTGACTCTCTGCATATGCCTCCCCAACCGTGGCCGCATCATGGACGATGGACATCCCAGCGAGCTCCAAGGAGTCCCGTAGATGGCTGAGAGCGTGCCGGTGCGCTGCCCGGTGTGCCGCCGCGAGCACTCGTTCACCCCGCCGACCTTCCCGTGCGCCTGCGGCGCACCGCTCACCCTGCCGCTGCTGCACGGCGGCATCCCGGTGGAGCTCAAACACCGCACCTGGCAGGACTCCTGGGTGAGCGTCCGCTGCCCCTCCTGCTCCCGGCAGGACGAGTGGCCGCAGCCCGAGGTGGCCTGCGGCTGCGGCGCGGTGATCCGCGTCCCGGTGGCGCCACCGCAGCCCCGGGCGCAGGCGCGCGGCGCGGGCGCCGGGAGCGCGGCGCAGGGCAGCCGACACCTGGGCACGCCGGAGGCGCACAAGCCGCAGTCCCAGCCGGTCTTCCGCCCCGCTTTCCGCCCGGTCACGATCCGTACGGCCAGAGACGCGGTCACCGCCTCCGCGCAATACCTCAAATGGCTCGGCTACGCGGACATCACTCCGGCCGAGGACCGCCCGGCGTCCGGCGTCGACATCCGGGGCAGTGGGGTGGTCGCGCATGTGGACCCGACCACGACACCCACGGCGCTACGGGACGTGGAAACGCTGTGGCTGAACGGGCTCAACCAGTCCGCCGTCTCGGTCTTCTTCTCCCTCGCCGGATACGCCCGCGACGCCCGCGCCCGCGCCGACGAGCTGCACATACCGCTGTTCGTCATGGATCTGACGGGGACCCCGCAGCCGGTCAACGACCCGGCGGACGAGCTGCTCCGCAAGGGGGCGGGGGCGTTCTAGCGCGAGAACCGGGTGCTGCTACATCTGCTCGAAGTGGAAGGAGCGGATGAAGCAGTCTCGTGGCTGGCCGATCGCGAACAGCACGCAGTCGAGTACGGATTGGGCGGTCAGGGGGCTGTCTGCGGCCCGGGATGCGTGCTCCCAGGTGGAGTCGAGCGGGTCACCGTCCGTGAAGTCCGGCGGATAGAGCGAGATGACACGGATCCCCTCGGGACGGAGCCGGTGGGAGAGGATGTCGGCGAAGCCGGCCTGGGCGGTCTTGGCCGTGTAGAACGCGGGGTGTGCCTGCGAGCGGTGGTCCCGGGCTTCCGCGGCGGAGGAGACCAGGTTGACCACGTCCGCACCAGCAGAGGCGCGCAGCAGCGGCAGGACGTGTTTGACCGTCAGCAGTGTGCCGGTGGCACCGGAGGCGATGGTGTCGGTGATCGCGTCGTCATCGGCGTCCCACAGATCGGGGCCGTCCAGGTAGCGGGCACCATTGTTGATCAGAACATCCACGCGGTCGGCGTGGGCGGCGATCCCCTCCGTGAAGGCCCGGATGGCGGCCGGGTCGGCCAGATCGCAGGCGAAGGCGTCGACTCTCGCGCCGCTGTCGGCCGCCACCTCGTCGGCCACCTTCTGTGCCGCGGCCAGCGCACGTGCGGACACGAACACGCGCGCCCCCAGCCGGCCCGCCAGCAGGGCCAAAGCCCGCCCGAACCCACGCCCGGCCCCGGTGATCACTACTGTGCGCCCAGTCAGATCCACCAGCGCACACCTCCTTCTGGTCTCCTACTCAAGTCCACCGAGGTGGAGGAGTTCCTGGAGATCCCCAAGTTTCGCAGACGACAAGGCTCCTGCCCGCTCGACCAGGTCTTCCCGGGTCAAGGTGACCAGCCACGTGCAGGGGATGAGTCCGGGGCGAGGGAGTGCGACGCGCAGGACGCCTTCAAAAGGCAGTCCTTCGGAGGCACCTACCGCCAGCTCAGCGGCCACCCCGCTGAGCTCGGTGCCGGCGGGGGCGACGACCTGCATCGCCCGGAACTCGGACGCCTCCTGCGAGAGCACGACGACCGGCCGCCGCTCGTCGATATCCGCCCACCAGACTTCGCCTCGCCGCACAGGTCCTCCTGGGGTCAGGACGGTCTTGCCGGCCAGCTCTCCGGCGGCAGCCGGGACGCGGATCGCGGCCTGGCCGGCACGCAGCCGCTCGGCCAGGTCTCCGCCCTCGACCCCGGCGGCCAGCTCGGCGATCCGGGCGAACCGGCCGGCGGCGCGGGCATGGACCATGGCCAGGTCGGCCAGTGGCAGCCGCTGGGCCACGTCGATCGCCAGATCTCCGGCATCGACGCGGGCGACCAGCTCGGCGAGCTGGGTGACGTCGCCGCGCACGAACACGTGCACCGTGCGCACCCCGCGCCCGGCATCCTCCGGGCCGGGAGTGGTGACGCTGACGAAGGCTCCGCCGTCGGCGACCAGCTCCACCAGCCGCGCGTTCTCCTCGATGCCGGCGGGAGCCAGCTGCAGCACCACGTCGAAGTGCTGCCCGGCCAGCGCCTGCTCGACGGGGGTCACGGCGTAGTCGACGATCCGCTCCGCGCCGTAGGAGCGCACCCGGTCGCGGCTGCGCGCGCCGGCGGTCGCGGTCACGTCGGCACCGGCCTGCGCGGCGAGTTGGACGGCGTACCCGCCTACCGCGCTGCCCGCGCCGTTGATCAGGATGTGCTGCCCGGGCTTGAGGGCGGCGTGCTCGAACAGCGCCTGCCATGCCGTCAGCCCGACGAGGGGCAGGGCGGCGGCGTCGGCCAGTTCGACGGTGCGGGGGGCGGTGGCCAGCGCGTCGGCAGATACGGCGACGTACTCGGCAGCCGCGCCGGGCGCGTCCGCCGGCAGCAGCGCGACCACCGCGTCCCCCACGCTCCAGTTGCGCACGCCCTCGCCGGCCTCGGTGATGACTCCGGCCAGGTCGAGGCCGGGAATGTGCGGGAAGGCCAGGGGGAGCAGGTCCTGTCGCAATCCCGCGCGGAGGCCTGAGTCCGCGTCGTTGTACGAGGTGCCGGCCACCTGCACCACGACTTGGCCCACACCTGGCACCGGCCGGTCTGCCTCCTCGTAGACGAGGACGTCGCTGCCGCCGTAGGAGTGGTAGCGCACTGCCTTCATGGTTGCTCCCGTGGGTGTTCAGCGCAGGGTGAGCGGGGTCGCGGATGTGAGGTGGGACAGTTTCTCCGGGTTGCGGACGTAGTAGAGGCCGGTGATGCGGGCGTCCTGGACTCGGATCGCCATGACGCCGTCGATCTTGCCATCCAGGCGGACGAGGACTGCCGGGCTGCCGTTGACCACGGTCGGTTCGGCGGTGAGCCTGTCCGCGTACTTGCCGATGCCGCCCGCGAACCTACGGGCCACCTGTTCAGCGCCCATGACCGGCCGCAGCGCGGCGTGTTTGATGCCGCCGCCGTCGCTCATCAGGACGACCCCGGGGGCGAGCACCTCGAGGAGGGCCTGCGGGTCCCCGGTTTCGATCGCACGGTGAAACGACTGCAGGACCGCCTGGCCTTCGTTGGAGGAGACCACCCGGCGGGGGCGGCGGGCGTCGACGTGCCGGCGGGCACGGTGGGCGATCTGGCGGACGGCCGCGGGGCTCTTGTCGACGGCCCCGGCGATCTCGTCGTAGCCGATGTCGAAGGCTTCGCGCAGTACGAAGACGGCGCGTTCCATCGGCGACAGCGTCTCCAGGACGAGCATGAGCGCCATCGACACGCTCTCGGCGAGCTCGTTGTCCTGGGCCACGTCCGGCGTGGTGAGCAGCGGCTCTGGCAGCCAGGAGCCGACGTACGCCTCCCTGCGGCGCTTCACGGCGCGCAGCCGGTTGAGCGCCTGCCGGGTCGTGATCCGCACCAGGTAGGCGCGCTGGTCGTGCACCGGCCCCAGGTCGGCCTTGACCCAGCGCAGCCAGGATTCCTGGAGGACGTCTTCGGCGTCGGCGGCCGATCCGAGCATCTCGTAGGCGACGGTGAAGAGCAGGTTGCGGTGGGCGATGAACGCCTCGGTCGCCGGGTCGGTGGCCTCGTCGCTCATCTCAGATCCCATCTCCCCGTCCTTCGCGGCCGGCCCTGGCAGGTTCTCGGCCACAAGACACCGCGCCGTCGGCCGCTGTGACAGGACGTGAGTCAGATCACTTCATGAAACTCACACCGTAACCCCGCTAGTCCTGCGGCGCCTTTGTCGCGAGGGCGCCCACGGCGGCGCCGAGGACCAGCAGCGCGATGCTGATGTAGATCTCGTAGCCGTCCACGTACACGAAGCGCGTGAAGCCCAGGAACGGGATCCATTTGCCGAAGGCCTCGTGGACGATGCCCTGGAGGCCGGCGACGACGAGCAGGAGGCTGAGGAAGCCGAGGATGCCTTTCATGCCTTCTACGGTAGAAAGCGCAGGTCACGGGCGGTATCAGCCGTCGGTATGCAACGGCGCGACTTTCGGATGACAAGGTCGGGCGCGGCCGCCGACTAGATTCACCGACTATGCGCAGCCCCCGCGACTGGTACGTCGATATCGCGTTCTTCCTCTTCGCCGTGCTGTTCTCCGTGGTCACGGCGGACTCGGTGCACATCGACGAGGGCATGTCGCGTACGGCGATGATCATCGACCAGGTCGTGGGCGGGCTCGGCTGCGCGGCGGTGTTCCTGCGGCGGCGGTGGCCGGTGCCGCTGGCGCTGGTGCTGCTGCTGTTGGGGAGTCCGTTCCACTTCATGACCGGGGCGACGCTGGTCGCGTTCTTCACCGTGGCCGCGCACCGGCCGCTGAAGACGACGGCGTGGGTGTCGGCGGCGGCGCTGGTGCCGTTCACCCTCTTCGTGCTCCGCAGCCCGGACTCCGAGGACCCGGCCGTGGGCTCCGCCCTCACCTACTTCGTGCTGCTGGCCTCCGCCATCGGCTGGGGCCTCTACGTCCGCGCCCGCCGCACCCTCCTCAACTCGCAGAAGGCCCAGGCCGCGTCCGACGCCCGCCGCGAGGCCCGCGAGGAGATCGCGCGCGAGATGCACGATGTGCTCGCGCACCGGCTGTCGCTGCTGAGCGTGCACGCGGGGGCGCTGGAGTTCAATCCGGGCGCCCCCGAGGCCGATGTGCAGCGCGCGGCCGGGGTGATCCGCGAGAGCGCGCATCAGGCGCTGGAGGACCTGCGGGAGGTCATCGGGGTGCTGCGGGCGCCAGCGGGCGGCCCCGCGGGGGCCGGGGTGGCCGGAGCGAGGCCGCAGCCGACGCTGGCGGATATCGGCCGGCTGGTGGCGGAGTCCCGGGAGGCGGGCACGCACGTCGAGTACGAGGCGGAGCCGGCCAACCCGGCCGGGGTGCCCGCGGCGACCGGGCGGGCCGCGTACCGGATCGTGCAGGAGGGCCTGACCAACGCCCGCAAGCACGCCCCCAGCGCCCCGGTCACCGTACGGATCACGGGCGCACCCGCGGACGGGCTGACGGTCGAGCTGCGCAATGCCCTGCCGGGCGCGGCGGGCGCCTCTGGCGGCGCGAGAGCGGTGGGCGCGGCTGACGCGGCGGGCAGCTCCGGCGGGGGCGGCGCGGCGGGCAGCTCCGGCGCGGCGGGGAGAGAGGTCATTCCGGGGGCGGGGCAAGGGCTGATCGGGCTTTCGGAGCGCGCGAATCTGGCCGGCGGGCGACTGGAGCACCACCGGGTCGGGGGTGAGTTCCGGCTCAGCGCCTGGCTACCCTGGCCTGCAGGCCCGGCGGCGGCCGCCCCGCCGCCGGGCTCCGGCACGTCCGCCGGATCCATCGAAGGTGAGGCATCCCAGCAGTGAACGCCCCCCACCCCATCCGCGTGCTCCTCGTCGACGACGATCCCCTCGTACGCGCTGGGCTGCGGCTCATGCTCGGCGGTGCGCAGGACGTCGAGGTGGTCGCGGAGGCGACGGACGGTGCCGACGTACCTGACCTGGTGACCCGCCACTCCCCCGGCGTCGTCCTGATGGACATCCGGATGCCCGGCATCGACGGCCTCGCCGCCACCGAGACGCTCCGCAAGCGCCCCGATGCCCCCGAGGTGCTGGTCCTCACCACCTTCAACACGGACGAGCACGTCCTGCGCGCCCTCCGCGCAGGCGCCGCGGGCTTCGTACTCAAGGACACCCCGCCGCAGGAGATCGTGGCGGCGGTACGAAAGGTCGCGGCGGGCGAGCCGGTCCTCTCGCCCGCGGTGACGCAGCAGCTCATCGCCCAGGTCGCGGAGGGCGCCGGGCCCGGCGCCCGCGACACCCGCGCGGAACGCGCCCGCGCGCAGCTGGCGTTGCTCGGCGACCGCGAGCGAGAGGTCGCCGTAGCCGTCGGCCAGGGCAAGTCCAACGCCGAGATCGCGGCCGAGCTCTACATGTCCGTACCGACAGTGAAGACCCACGTCTCCCGCATCCTGTCGAAGCTGGAGCTGAACAACCGCGTACAGATCGCCCTCGTCGTCCACGACGCCGGGAATCCCTGACCCGCCTCCCCGCGTTGTTACGACCATGACCAGCGCAGACCTCAAGATCTCGGTGCTCGACCGCTCCCTGATACGCCGCGGCCAGGAGCCGGCCGACGCGCTCCGCGGGACCGTGCGCTTCGCGCAGGAGCTGGAGGCGCTCGGGGCCTACGAGCGGATCTGGGTCTCGGAGCATCACAGCGTGCCGGGGGTGGCGGGCTCCGCGCCGACCGTGCTGGCCGCGGCGGTGGCCTCGGCCACGTCCCGTATCCGCGTGGGGACCGGCGGGGTCATGCTGCCGAATCACCGGCCGCTGGTGGTGGCGGAGCAGTTCGGGGTGCTGGAGTCGCTCTTCCCTGGCCGTATAGACATGGGGCTCGGGCGGTCGGTGGGCTTTACGAACGGGGTGCGCAAGGCGCTGGGGGTCGGCAAGGACGAGGCGGACGACTTCTCCGCGCGCCTCGGCGAGCTGCTCGGCTGGGTCGACGGCAGCCAGTCGGAGCACCCCGGCGTCCATGCGATTCCCGCCGAGGGCCTCCGCATCCCCGCATACGTCCTCGCGATCAGCGGCGGCGCCGACATCGCCGCCGAGCACGGGCTGCCGCTGGTGATCGGCGCGGGCCGCGACATCACCCGTACCCAGGCCGCGATCGAGCGCTATCGGTCCGCCTTTCGGCCGTCCGCGCGGGCTGCCCAGCCGTACGTGACGATCGCCGCGAGCGTCGCCGTCGCCGGCACCGCCGACGAGGCGGCGCTGCTGCAGATCCCGGAGGCGTGGGCCACGGTGTGGTCGCGGACCCGCGGCGTCTTCCCGGCGCTGGAGCCGGCGAACGAGACCCTCGCCCGCGAGCTGAGCGAGCGGGAGCGCACGTTCTTCGACGAGGCTCGGGCGTCGCAGATCCACGGCACGCAGGAGACGGTCCGCAAGGAAGTCGACGCGCTCGTCGACGCCACGGGTGCGGATGAACTGCTGGTATCGCTGCATACGTTTGAGCCGGCGGAGCGGATGGATTCATACCGGCGGCTGGCCGAGCTGCTACGGGCCTGAGCCGGGCTCACGCCCCCGGCTCGGGCCCGTCGGCACCGCGGGCCGGGCGGCGGCCACGGCCAGGCGGGACAGCGGCGGACTCCGGCTGGAGCACCCGCCCGCTGACCCGCGTGGCGTCGACGACTGCGGCTTCTATCGCACCCGCACCCCGCCACCGTGACTGTCGCCCGGATGACGGGTGTCAGCGCAGGTCGTAGGCGCGCTGGACGGTCTGCTTCAGCGTGGCGCCCGAGTCGCTCCTGGCCTCGGTGCGCAGCCAGACCGCGGTGCCCTTCGCCGCCGCGTGGTCGAGCGAGGCGGTGAAGCGGCCCTTGCCGCCCGGTGTCACCTTCGCCTTGCGCCAGCTCTTGCCCGCGTCGAGCGAGTAGGACAGGTCCAGCTCCTTGACCTCGCCGCCGCCCGACGAGTGGCGGGCCGGGTAGGCGCGGACGGCGATGCGGTGACTGCCGCCCGCCTTGGCGCGGTTGGTCAGGTCGAGCCCGAGGTCGTAGCGCAGCTGGAGCAGCGGCGGGACGTTGCAGACCGTGAGGTCAGTGCCGGTCCCGCACTGCGGACCCGTGGCCGGTTCGGAGGTGAAGGTCCACACGTTCTCCGTCTTCGGCGCGTATGTCTTCACCTTGTCGTTGGGGGCGTACGGGCCCGAGGACGGCAGGGTGAAGGTGCCCTCCATGCGGTACTCGCCCTTGTCCGGGGGCAGTTCGAAGTACGGCGTGCTGAAGCCCGGGCTGTGCCTGGCCGGTATCTCCTTTCCGTCGCGGAACAGCTTGTAGCCGAAGGGGTAGACGATGCCGGCGTCCACGTTGATGAAATGCCCGGGTGCGGAGTCACCCAGGTAGGGGGATGCGAACAGGACCTGGGTGCTGCCGCCGAGCGGGAAGCGGGAGACACCTGCCAGCTCGTCGACGTCGGGCGCCACGATGGTCGTCGGTCCGGCGAAGAAGCTCTCCTTCGCGCCACGCCACGGGACCCAGTCGCGCTGGAAGTACTGGTTGCTGCCGTCGGTCAGCGACGCGGAGCGGGACCAGCGCTGCTTGCCGGTGATGCCGCCGTAGTACTGGTCGATCTTCGCGGGGGCGTCGAAGTACACCGACGCGCCTTGGTAGGTGCCGGCGCGGTCCTTCTCGAAGGCGAACGTCCAGGCGTAGCCCATGAGGCCGCGCACCTCGGAGTGGTAGCCGGTGGTCGTCTTCTTCAGCCGGGCCGGATCCACGACGTGGGTGAGGTTCTTCGGGACGCCGGCGGACAGCGGCGGCGCGTAGTGCAGGTTGTACATGTAGCCGGGGTTGGCCTTGACGGACAGGTCCAGCACGGGCCGCGCCTGGGCGCGCAGCTGCTCGCCGTGGGTCTGGCGGATGCCGAGGTACGGCAGTGCCACCGCGCGCGGACCCGTGCTCAGCGGGACCAGCGGGCGGGCATTCGGGGAGTCGAGGTAGGGCAGGATCGCGGCCGCGCCCTTGTCCTTGGCGAGCTTGGCGGCGGCCTCGGCCGCCTTGGCGGCCTTGTAGGACCAGGGCAGGTTCTCGTCCGACGGCTCGAACGGGATCTTGACCAGCGCGGCCTTGCCCTTGACGTCCACCTTGGCGAAGTCGTCCGCGGTGCCGGCGCCCGAGTACACCACCGGCAGTGCGTGCCTGCCGGGGAGCCGGGCGGCCTGCACCGGCTCGTACTCCGGCCGCAGGTCGACCTTCTTGCCACCCAGGCGAGCGGTCGCGGTGACGGTCTTCTCGCCGAGGGTGTAGGTCTCCTGAACCGCGAACTTGCCCTTGGCGGGGCCCGCCGCGGGCAGCGCCCACAGCTCGGCGCCCTGCGCGCGGCCCGTGGAGTGGGTGGAGACGATGCCGGTCAGGCTGCCCACGTGCACGCTCATCGCGTGGTTGTAGCGGTATACCGGATCCGGGGTGCGGGCCTGGACGCGGACTGCCTTGTGGGCGTCGAGGGTGACCGGTGAGCCCGGCTTGACGCCGGTGGCGGCGAGCACGGTCGTGCGGAGCTTGTCCGGAGCGTTCGTGTTCTCGCTGCCGTAAACCATGTAGCGGCCGTCAGCGGGCACTTGGGCGGTGTAGACACCCGGCGCACTCTGTTCCACGTCGACCTGGTCGGTGACCTGGTCGAGCGGGTCGTTGGCCGGGACGTCGGAGCCGTCCAGCTGGGCGTAGACGTACGGGTGGCTGTCGGCCAGGGGCTTGCCGTCGCTGCCGGTCAGCTTGATGGTGAGCGGCTTTTTCGGCTCGGGCTGCGGGGCGCGGTACCAGCTCACGGGCGTACGCAGCGCCACGCCGTCGGCAGCCGCGGTCACCGCACCGCCGTACACGCCCTGATCCGCCTTTGCCGGATCGACGGTGACGTGTGCCGTGGCCGACCCCTTGGCGGGCACGGTCAGTTCGGACTCCTTGAGGGTCGCGGCCTCGCCGGCGCGGCCGTCCCAGCCCCGCTGCGACAGGTCCAGCTTCAAGGTCACGTCCGTATCGCCGCGGTTGGTGTACGTGACCTCGCGCGTCGCCGGGCGCGCGTCGTGCGCGAGCCGGCCCATGCTCAGCGACGCGGGGCCGGTGACCGGCTTCAGGGCGGCGGGCACGTCCAGGCGTCCCGCGCCCTGCTCGTGCCATGCGCGGCCGCTGTCCTTGGCGGTCGAGGCGAGGGCATTCTTGAGCTCCGACGCCTTCAACTCCGGTCGTGACTGGGCGAGAAGGGCCGCCGAGCCCGCGACGTGCGGGGTCGCCATTGACGTACCGGACATGCGCACATAGCCCTCACCGTCGCCCGGATAGTCCGGCAGCATGCCTTCGGCGCGGGCCGCGTTGATGCCGACGCCGGGAGCGGTGATCTCCGGCTTGACGGCGGCGTCGCCCCAGCGCGGGCCCCGGCTGGAGAAGGAGGCGAGCTTGTCGTCCTTGTCGACCGCGCCCACGGTCAGCGCCGCGTCGGCCGAGCCCGGAGAGCCGACGGTCAGGTTGTGGCCGTCGTTGCCGGCGGCGATGACGAAGAGGGCGCCGGTCTCCTCGGTCAGCTGGTTGACGCGCTGGGAGAGCAGGTCGGTGCCGTCGGTGGGCGCGCCGCCGAGGCTCATGTTGACGACCTTGGCGCCGCTCTTGGCGGCCCAGTCCATGCCTTCGAGGATCGCGGACTCGGGGCACCCGCCGGCGTCGCAGACCTTGCCGGCGTGCAGCCGGGCGCCGGGCGCGACGCCCTTGAACTTTCCGCCGCTCGCCGCGCCCGTTCCGGCGATCGTCGACGCCACGTGGGTGCCGTGGCCGTGCGCGTCGGCCGGGTCCGCATCGCCTTCGAGGAACGACTTGGCCTCGGCTATGCGGTCCTTGACATCCGGGTGGTTCGCGTCGATGCCCGTGTCGAGCACGGCGACGTCGACGCCCTTGCCGTCGTAGCCCGCCTTCCAGGCCTCGGGCGCGCCGATCTGCGGCACGCTCTTGTCCAGTACGGGCTTCAGGCGCTGGTCCAGCCAGACCTTCTTCACCTGGCCGGCCAGGGTGCGGGCGCCGGGGCGGTGCAGGGCGTGCCAGAAGTCGGCCGCCTTGGCCCGCGTCACCTCGACGGCGGCGCCGTTGACCGAGGGCAGCGGACGGTCCTTGCCGCGGGTGGCGGGCAGCTCCTCGGCGGAGGCGCGCACACCCTTGCCATACGTGACGATCAGCGGCAGGGCGGAGGTGCGCGGGTCGGTGAGGCCTTGGCGCGCGAGGGAGCGCACGTTGAACAACTCCCGGTCCAGGGTGCCTGCCTGTACGTACCGCTGCGCATCGGACGGGATCACGTAGAAGCCGCGGCCGCGCGGCCCGGTGCGGAAGACGACATCGCCGCGGCCCTCGCGCTCGGCCTGCTCGATGTGGACGCGCGGGTCCTTGCCGTCGGTGAAGGTGACGGTGTCGCCGGTGAGGAGAGTGATGCGCGAGGACTTCTTGTCCGAGCCCTTGTCCGACTCTCTGTCCGAGCCCTTCGCTGCCGCCGCCGGCTGTCCCGCGGCGGCCTCACCCAGCGCAGGTACCTCACCGGCCAGGGCGAGCAGGGACAGCACGAGCGCCGTGGCGGCTCCGGCGGCAAGCGGCCGAGAGCGGCCCGGGGGCCAGACCTTGCGTGTTCGGTACATGCCAAACCTCCATCGGGGGCAGGGTGATTGACCGGGCCCGAGACTGCCGGTGACACCCCTGTGCCGTAAGCCCCCGCACGCGGCGCGCTATGGCCATTGACCAGTTCGCGCCACGTGCCGCACCCTCTACGCATGTTCGAGTCACTCGGCATGGATGCGCACTCGCAGCAGGTATACGAGGCGCTGGTCGACCGGCATCCGCAAACCCTCGACGACCTGTGCGACGGCGCCCGTCTCGAACATGCGGAAGGCCGCCGCGCCGTGCGCTCCCTCGAGGCGCTCGGCCTGGTCAACCAGGTGCCGGGCAGCCCCGTGCGCTATGCGGTACACGCTCCCGACCTCGCGCTGGAGGTGCTGTTCCTGGAGCGGGAGCGGCAGTTGACCCGGGCCAGGGCGTACGCCGAGCAGCTCACCGCACGCTTCAAGGAGACCTCCGTCGCCGGCGACCCGGCCGAACTGATCGAGGTCATCAGCGGCATCCCCGCGATCCGCAAACGCTGGGAGCAGCTGCAGCGCGGGCTCCGCCGCGAGCTGCGGGGCATCGACAAGCCGCCGTACACCGTGCCCAGCCAGGCCTCGACCCAGGTGGAACAGGACCTGCTCGCACACGGCGTCGACTACCGCGTCATCTACGACACCGAGGGCCTGGAGAACTTTCACGACTGGCGCTCCGACATCGAGCACGCCATCCAACTCGGCGAGCAGGCCCGGGTACTGGCGAGCGCTCCGACCAAACTGGTGATCTTCGACGACCGGTGCGCGATGCTGCCGCTGCAGCCCGCCCCCTCAACGATCTCCAGCATGATCGTGGTGCACAGGTCCGGTCTGCTGCAGGCCCTGTGCGCACTCTTCGAAGACCTGTGGCAGCGCGCCCTCCCGCTCGACTCCCCGGCCGCCGCGGCGGCCACCGACACCGACAGACCCACCGAGGAGGAACTGCGCCTGCTCCACCTCCTCGCCACCGGCATGCCGGACCAGGCCATCGCCAAGCACCTGGGCCTGTCGCACCGCACCCTTCAACGCCGCCTGCAGCTGCTCCTGAACCGCCTCGGAGCCACCTCCCGCTTCCAGGCCGGCCTCCGCGCGGCGACCCGAGGATGGCTCACCGGCTGATGCGACCGCTGCCCGGGAGGCCGACCCGGCTCAGGCCCGTACGAAAGGGCGACGCAGGTGCGGCGTCGCGAGCCAGGCGCGGCGCTCGCGGGCATGCGCCAGGAGTTCGGTGCGGGAGGCTCGGGCCGCCGCCTTGTCGGCCTCGTACATGTACGGGATGGCAGGGTCGGCGAGTTGGACGGCGTTGACCAGGGTGTCGCCGGTGAGGACCACCTCTTCGTGGCGGCCGGACACGATGACTGACTGGTGGCCTGGGGTGTGGCCCGGGGTCGGGACGAGGGTGACGTTGCCGCCCCAGTGCCAGAGGCGGACGTCGCCGTCGACCGGGACGAGGAGGCCGGCGGTGCGGAGCGGTTCGATGTAGGCGCGGTCGTCGGAGTCGGGTGGGAGCGTATCGAGTTCGCGCTGCTGAACCAGGTGGCGGGCGTTGGGGAAGACGGGGGCGCCGGATTCGTCGCGGGTCCAGCCGTAGTGGTCCTCGTGGAGGTGGGTGAGGACGACGGTGTCGACGTCGGCCGGGTCGAGACCTGCTTCCGCGAGGGCTTGAGGGAGGCGGCCGGGCACGGGGCACCACTCGGCGGCGGGGCTGTTGGCGGGGCCGACGCCCGCGTCGACCAGGGCGAGGCGGCCGCCGGGGCGGCGGATCACGAAGCAGCGGAAGTCCAGCACCCAGGCGCCGTCGGCGCCGAAGGCGTCGGGGTCGAGGCGACGGGCTCGGGCCCAGGTCGCGGGGGTGGCGCCGGGGAAGGCTTCTTCGCGGGGGCGGAAGAAGGTGCCGGTGGCGTCGAGGAGGGCTAGTACGTCGTAGGTGCCGACGCTTATGGCGGGGAGGGTGACCGCGGCTGCGCGGGCGGCGGGTGCGGAGGTGGCGGCGGAGGTGGTGGCGGAGGTGGCGCCCGCGAGGCCGAGGGCGGTGGCGCTGCGCAGGATGGTGCGGCGGGGTGGGTGGCTGTGGCCGTGGGTCATGCGGGTCTCCCGAAGGGCTCGACATGGTTGCCGACAGGGCGAGTCGAGCAGTGGGCGCGGGAAGGCGCGAAGGATTCGAGAGGTTTCTAATGGGTGCCGTCGGCGGCGCGGCCCGGGCACGATCCGTAACAGCGGGCGCGCAACCACCCCTCCAGGAGGCAGCCTTGATCACCTTCCGCGTGGACGCGGCGCGGCTGGCGCGCACGCGCTTTTCGCTGTCCCGGCTCGCGGAGCTGAGCTGCGCACTCGAGGTGCTGGCGCATCCGGAGCGGGCGCCGTACGCGCGCGGTTGGGTGGCGCGCACCCGGGAGCGGCTGGCGCCCGAGCGGGTCGCCGCGCTCTGCGCGCTGATCGGGCATGGCGGGCCGTACGTGCCGGACTTTCTGTGTCCGGTGCCACGGCGTTACGAGCCGTCGCTGGAGGAGGAGCTGGCGGATGTGGCAGCGGCGGATCCGGCGGTCGTGGCGGCCCAGTTGGGGAAGGCCCTCGGCGAGGGTCCGTTGCCGGAGTCCGTTAGGGCTGTGCTGGACGCCGGTGGTGAGGTCGCGCTGGCGCGGCGGTGCGCCGAGCAGTTGCGGCTGGCGTGGGAGGCCGGGCTGCGGGAGACCTGGCCGGCGGTCCGGCGGATCCTGGATGAGGATGTGCGGCACCATACGGCGGGGGCTGGGCGTGGTGGTTTTGCCGGGCTGGTCGGGGGGCTGCATCCGTCGCTCGACTGGGACGGCGAGCAGGTGACGATGCAGCATGCGGCTGCCTTTGTCGTGGAGGACTTGGCCGATGGCTTGGTGCTGGCGCCGTCCGCCTTCCTGCCCAGGACGGCGCTGTGGCTGGGCGGCGCGGGTGGGGCGATGATCGGCTATCCGGCGCGCGGGCGCGGGCAGGTGTGGGTGGTGCCGCGGCCGGGTGCCGAGGACGCGGGCGTGCTGGGGCTGCGCAAGGCGGCGCTGCTCTCCGACCTGGCGGTGGCCCGTTCGACGACGGAGCTGGCGCGGCGGCACGACCTCAGTCCGGCGACGGTGTCGTATCACCTCGGGCGGCTGCATGGGGCCGGCCTGGTGGCCCGCCGCCAGGATGGGCACAGCGTGCTTTACGAGCGCACGTCGCGGGCGGCGGCGCTGCTGACGGCGCTGGACGCGGAGGGCTAGCGCGCGAGCAGCGCGGCGGCGAGGGCAACTTCCGTCCCTGCCAGGCCGACCGATGAGAAGAGCGTGATCTCTTCCGCGCCGCTCCGGCCGGGAGCGGCGCCGGCCAGCAGCGCGCCCAGCTCCACCATCCGGTCCGGGTCCAGGAACGGCTCCCCGAAGGCCGCGGACTGGGCGCGGGAGTCGGTGAAGACAACGCCTGCGCGCTCGGCGAGGCCGTCCGGGAGCTCGTGCTGGTCGCGGGTCTTGGGGCCGAGGGCGGTGACGTGGGTGCCGGGGGCCACCCAGTCGGCGTCGATGACGGGGGTGCCGCTGCTGGTCGCCAGGATGACGGCGTCCCGGTCGCGTACCGCCGCTTCCGCCGTCGCTACGGCCCGTACCGAAGGCAGCCCCAGCTCCGCCCGCGCCCGCTCGGCGAAGGCGGCGGCGCGGTCGGCCCGGCGGGCGTACACCGCCACGTCCGGCAGCTCGCGCACCGCCGTGGACGCCCACAGCTGCGCCCACGCCTGCGCACCGGCGCCGACGAGGCCGAGCCGCAGCGGGCCCGGCCGGGCCGCGGTGTCCAGGGCGACGGCGCCGATGGCGCCGGTCCGGCGCGGCCCGAGCTCGTCGCCGGCCACGACGGCGCGGAGGGTCCGGTCGTTACGGTCCCAGACGGCCACCAGCTGCTCGGCGCCGGCGAACAGGTCGTACGCGCGGAAGCCGAAGAGGCCCGCATCCCCCAACTCCCCCGCCGTAAAGGCGAGCGGGCCGTCGCGCAGCTCCGCGAAGACGCGCGGCGGTGCGTGCAGCGTGCCCGCGTGATGGGCGAGCAGGGCGCCGCGGACGGCCGCCACCGCCGTCGCCGGGTCGAGCAGCCTGCGCACGTCGTCGTCGCTGAAGACCTCCATGCCCGTTGCCAGCTCCGCGGTCAGCCCGGTTATTCCGTACGCGCATCGGCTCTTGCCTGCAAGATCGCTCCGTCCGAGGATGAGGCATGACTACTCAGAGCCCGACCTTCGTCCTTGTCCACGGCGCCTTCTCCAACTCCTTCTCCTTCGCCCCGCTGCAGGCCGAGCTCGCTCTGCTCGGGCATCGGTCGGCGGCGGTCGATCTTCCCGGGCATGGCTTCGAGGCGACCTTTCCCGCGGGTTATCAGGCGCCGCAGGACCTCGAGGACCTCGCCTCCGCGCCCGGCGGCATCAGAGGGGTGCCGCTGAGCGAGGCTGTGGCCCGGGTGATCGAGGTGCTGGAGCAGGCCAAGCGGAACGGCCCCGTCATCCTCGTCGCGCACAGCCGCGGCGGCGTCGCGATCACCGCCGCCGCGAATGCCCGCCCTGACCTGATCGACCGGCTCGTGTACGTATCCGCCTGGTGCCCCGTCGAGCTGACCACCGGCGCGTACTACGCCGAGCCGGAGATGGCCGCCGTCGACCCGAACGCGCTGGCCGGCGCCCTCGTCGGCAACCCCGCCGAACTCGGCCTGCTGCGCTTCAACTTCCGCACCGCGGACCCGAAGGCCCTTGACGGCCTCCGCCAGGCCTTCGCCGCCGACATGACGGACGACGAGTTCCGCAATTTCCTGAACACCTTCCAGCCCGACGAGAGCCTCCACGCCGACACCGACGACGACCGCGCCAAGGCCGCCACGTGGGGGCGCATCCCGCGCTCGTACGTCCGGCTCACCGACGATGCGAGCATCACGCTCGCCATGCAGGACCGGATGATCCGCGAGGCTGACGCACTCACGCCGGAGAACCGCTTCGACGTCCGCACGCTGCAGAGCGCCCACCTGCGGTGGCTGGTCCACCCGAAGCCGGCCGCGGAGGCGCTCGCCGCGATCGCCGAGCTCGGTTAACCGACTTAACCCCGACTTAACCGATTCAGTCCGGGGAGGCTCCCAACTAAAGTAAAGCCGCGTGGAGTTTAGCTTGAGCGGTTTATGGACACGGCGGTACGGCGGCGCTAGCTTGTGGCCGCTCCGAAGTCCCCAGTCCCTTCGCCCTCAAGCGAAAAGGAGAACCCGATGCGGTTCTTACCCCTCGTCGTCGCGGCGGCCGCCGCCATCACCGCCGGGGCCCTGGTCCTCCCCGGCCAGCCCACCGCGGAGGCGTTCCCGGCCGGATCCAGGCAGCAGGTCATCGACTACCTGCGTGCCAACACCGGTTCCGCCATCGTCTCGGGACAGCACAACAAGGAACCCGCCTCCCAGCCCGGCCAGTACACCCAGCAGGTGCACGACATCACCGGCCAGTGGCCCGGGCTGTGGGGCGGCGACCTCATGTTCCGCGCGGACGACATCGCGAACCGGCAGCGGGTGGTCGACCAGGCGAAGACCGAGTGGCGCAACGGCTCGCTCGTCACCCTCACCTGGCACGCCTGCCCGCCGACCGGGCCCGCGTCGTGCGAGTTCGAGGGCGGCGTCAAGTCGAACATCTCCGACGCGCAGTTCAACCAGCTCGTCACCGACGGCACCGCGCTCAACAAGACCTGGAAGCAGCGGCTCGACTCCATCGCCCCGTACCTCCAGCAGCTCGAGGACGCGGGCGTGCCCGTGCTCTTCCGGCCCTTCCACGAGATGAACGAGTCGTGGAACTGGTGGGGCCACCGCCCCGGCGCGAGCGGCAGCTCCAAGCTGTACCGGCTCACCCGCGACTACCTGGCCGGCACCAAGGGCCTCGGCAATCTCGTCTGGGTATGGAACGTGCAGGACAACCCGGCCGGCGGCTGGAGCTCGTACTATCCGGGCGCGAGCTACGCCGACGTGGTCTCCCTCGACGTCTGGTACAAGGGCCACCCGAGCAGCGGCGACTACCAGCAGCTGCAGGGCATCGCGGGCGGCAAGCCCATCGCGCTCGCCGAGATGGGCAAGGTGCCGAACGCGTCGCTGCTGCAGAGCCAGCCGCGGTGGAGCTACTTCATGATGTGGTCGGAGCAGCTCCGCGGCAGCAACACCAACGCCGAGATCCAGGCGGCGTACTTCCACCCCCGCGTGCTCAATCAGGGTGAGCTGAAGCTGCCGTAGGCACCCATTCCGGGTCAAGTCGAGGTCCAGCGGCGGTTGGCATGCTCGCTGCGGCGCGACGGCTGGGCACGCCGTCGGCGATCCGGAGTGATGCAGATGCAGCCGTCAGCGGACACCACGGCCGCGGCCGGTGCGAGCGGCACCGGCACCCGGGCAGGCGCCCGGACCAAGGCCTGGGCCAGGGCCTTGACCGCGCCAGGAGCCGGGACCGGGCCACGCTGGCCGCTCCTCGTGCTGCGGGTGTGCACCGTGCTCCTGCTGCTGCTCACGCTGCTGCAGCCGGTGCTGGCCGGGCTGTTCATCACCGGCGACACCGATCTGCTGCGGCTGCACGAGCAGAATGCCACCGTCATCGCGACCCTCAGCTGGATCACGGTCGCCGCGGCGGTCACGCTGTGGCGGCCGGGCCGCGGCCCCATGTGGCCGATCGGGCTGACACTGGCGGTGGCCGGGCTGATCGAGGCGCAGAGCGGCTTCGGGTACGCGCGCCAGCTCGGCCTGCACATACCGCTGGGCACCGCGCTCGTCGCCGGGCTGACCGCGCAGACGTACTGGGTGTTCGCACACCGGCAGCGGGCGCGTCACGCGCGGGCCGCCGCCGAGGACGCCGCCGCCAAGGACGCGGCCCGGTGACCGCGCGACCCGACCGCCGTACCCTGCTCAAGGCCGCCGCCGCGACCGGACTGGCCGCGGCGGGCCTCGGCGCCGCCGGCTGCGGCGCGCTGACCCGCGAGGTCTCCGGCGAGCAACTGGCCAGCCGGGCCCGGCTGCCCGCCCCCTTCCGGGTGCCGCTGCCCATCCCCGCGACGCCCGCCGCCACCCGCCGACCGGACGGCGGCCGGCACTACGACCTTGTGCAGCGCGCCGCCCGGCAGGAGATCCTCCCCGGGCTGCGGACCGAGGTGTGGGGTTACGACGGCACCTTCCCGGGGCCGACCCTGGTGGGGCGGTCCGGCCGTACGACCACGGTGCGGATGCGCAACGAGCTGCCGGTGCCGACCTCGACGCATCTGCATGGTGGGATCCAGGCGCCGGAGTCGGACGGTTCGCCGCTCGACCTCGTCGTCCCGCCGAAGTGGCACACCGGGCACGCGGGGCACGGCGGGCACGGCGGCCCCATGCGGGTACGCCCCGGCGACTGGACCCACACGCGCGGCGCGAAAACCTACACCTACCCGACCCGCCAGCCCGCCGCCACGCTCTGGTACCACGACCACCGCATGGACTTCAGCGCCCCGCAGGTGTGGCGCGGCCTCGCCGGCATGTTCCTCGTACACGACGAGGCCGAGGACGCGCTGCCGCTCCCCCGCGGCGACAAGGACATCCCCCTGATGATCTGCGACCGCGCCTTCGAGGAGGACGGCGCGCTGCGCTACCCCTCCCTCGACCCCACGCTCACCCGCGAGCCGGGCGTCGAGGAGGCGTACATGGAGGGCGTCACCGGGGATGTGCTGCTGGTCAACGGCGCGCCCTGGCCCGAGCTGGAGGTCTCCGGCACCCGCTACCGGTTCCGGATCGCCAACGCCTCCAATGCCCGCCGCTACCGGCTGGCCCTGGAGCCGGGGCCGCGCGAGGGTGCGGCGTTCGTGCAGGTGGGGAGCGATTCCGGGCTGCTGGAGCGGCCCGTACGGCACGATGCACTGCCGGTCGCGCCGGGTGAACGCTTCGATGTCGTCGTCGACTTCGCCGCCTATCCGGTCGGCTCCACCGTCACCCTGGTCAACACCTTCGGCGAGGGCGGCACCCGCTCGGTGATGCGCTTCCGGATCGTCCGCCGGGAGCGGGAGACCAGCCGGGTGCCGGAGCGGCTGGCCGGGGCTGCGCCCACCGATGCCGGGCGGTCGGTGGCGGAGCGGCGGTTCGACTTCCGGCTGGCGTCCAGGGGCGGCGGCTGGACGATCAACGGCCACGCCTTCGACAGCTCCCGGGTGCTGGCCAGGCCCCGGCTCGGCACCGTCGAACGGTGGCGGTTCAGCAGCGACTTCCACCACCCGGTGCATCTGCACCTGGCGCACTTCCTGGTGGTCTCCAGGGGCCGCGGGGGGCCGCTGCGCAGCGACGCGGGCTGGAAGGACACGGTGGATGTGCGCCCGTACGAGGTGGTGGAGGTGCTGGCGCGGTTCCGCGGGCACCGGGGGCGGTACATGCTGCACTGCCACAACCTGGAGCACGAGGACATGGCCATGATGGCGAACTTCGAGGTGGTGTGAGCCCGCCGCTCACGCGGCGAACATGTCCAGCACCTTGCGCCCGGGGCCGGGCTGCGGGTGGTCCAGCAGCAGGTCCCCGGCGAGCATCGCCCGCTGCAGCCGCTGGAGCCGCGGCGAGGGTTCGAGGCCGAGGTCCTCGACCAGGCGGTGGCGCAGCTTGGTGAAGGTGGCCAGCGCCTCAGAGGGCCGCCCGGAGCGGTACAGCGCAATCATGTGCTGGGCGTAGAGGCCCTCGTGCAGCGGCTGCCGGGCCGTCAGCACCACGAGCTCGGTGAGGAGTTCGGCGTGCCGGCCCAGGTGCAGCTCGGCGTCGATGCGGCGCTCCAGCACCCCAAGGCGGCTCTCCTCCAGCCGGACCCGCTCGATCTCCAGCACCGCGCCGCAGCGGATGTCGGCGAGCGCGGGGCCGCGCCACAGGTCGAGGCCGGCCCGGAACGACTTCACCGCGGCCTCGTCCTCGCCCAGATCGAACAGCCGCTGGCCCTCCGCCGCGAGGCGGTCGTACTCAAGGACATCCACGCAACCGGTCGGCACGACAAGGCAGTAGCCGCCATGCCGGTAGACCAGGATTTCCTTGGCGTTGCACCGCCCGGCGACGGAGGCGGCGATCAGCCGGCGCAGTCGCAGGATGTAGGTCTGGAGGGTGGTGGGGCCGGTGCGGGGCGGGTTGTAGCCCCACAGCTCTTCCATGATCGTCGATACGGGTACGACGCGGTTGGCGTGTACCGCGAGCAGCGCCAGGATCTGTCGGGTCTTGGCGGCGGACGGCAGGACCGGAGCGCCATCCTTGTCGGCGTTCAGCGGCCCCAGCAGGGTGATGTCCATGCGATCCCCCGGGATGCTAGGAACTCGAAGTACTACGACGCTCCCACTTCTGGACCTCGTCCAGTAGTGCAGGTATCCCCGGTCCCGGGTGGCCTTTTCAACCGTTGCGTGTGATGGATTCACAGTCGTTCGAATACGATGCGAGCTGGGAGAGGGCGGCCACCGGGCCGTACCGGGGGGAGACCGGCTCATGATCCGCATTGTGATTGCCGAGGACATGCACATGGTGCGCGGCGCACTGGTGGCGCTGCTAGAGATGGAGCCCGATATCAAGGTGGTCGCCGAATTCGCCTCCGGCGACCGGCTGGTGTCCGCCGTCCGGGAGCTGGTGCCCGATGTGGCGATCGTGGACATCGACCTGCCGGGCCTCGACGGGCTCAGCGCGGCGGCCCTGTTACGCACGGAGGCGCCGTCCTGCCGGGTGCTGATCCTGACCAGCCTCGGCCGGCCCGGGACCTTCAGGCGGGCCATGGCGGCGCAGGTGGCGGGCTTCCTGCTGAAGGATGCCCCGCCGGACCAACTGGCGGAAGCGGTGCGCAAGGTGGCGCTCGGCGGCCGGGTGATCGACCCGCAGCTGGCGCTCGCGGCCTGGGAGGTCGAGGAGAATCCTTTGACCCGGCGCGAGGTCGAGGTGCTGAAGCTGGCCGCGGACGGGGCGGAGGCGATGGAGATATCGACCCGGCTGTTCCTGTCGATCGGGACCGTACGCAACTACCTCTCCAGCGCGGCGACCAAGCTGAACGCGAGGAACCGCGTGGACGCGATCCGTATCGCACGCGAGAACGGCTGGCTCACCTGACCCGAGCGGCGCCCTGTCACGCCGCCGGTGCCGCCGGCTGCGGCAGGCCGGCCCGCGGCACCTCCGCCACCAGCCGGAACCAGCCATCGGCGTCCACGGCGCAGGACAGGGTGCCGCCGATCTCCTCGACCCGGGACCGGATGTTGCCCAGGCCGCTGCCGCCGTCGTCGTCGGGGCCGGTACGGCGGGACGCGTCGACGCCGTCGTTGGCCAGCGTCAGCCGGATCGTTCCCTCACCGGAACCGCCGATGGCGCGCGCCTCGATGACGCAGTGCTCCGCCTTGCTGTGCCGCAGCAGATTGGTCACGCCCTCGCGGACCACGGTGGCCAGCACGGTGCCGGTCCTGGCGGACACCGCGCCGCAGTCCAGGTCGATCCTGGCCTCGATCTCGGCGGCCGCCAGCACGTCCTCGGCCGAGGCCGCCTCGTCGTCCAGGGACATCTCGCGGTAGCCGCGCGCCACCGAGCGCACGTCGGCTAACGCCTGCCGGGAGATCTGCAGGATGGCCCCCAGCTCCTCGCGGGCGCGCTCCGGCCTGGTGCCCACCAGGCGGATCGTCAGCTCGCTCTTGAGGGTGATGGCGGAGAGTCCGAAGCCCAGCAGGTCGTGCAGGTCGCGGGCGAAGCGCAGCCGCTCCCTGGCCACCGCCATCTCCGCCAGCTCCTCGCGCGCCCGGTGCACTTCGGCCACCAGGTTCGACAGCCGGGTGAGGCCGAAGACGATGAGGCCGGTGAGGATGGTGGAGACGACGAGGTAGGAGGTGTCCACCCAGCTGATATCCGCCACGACCGCGGCCACCCCCGCCATCACCACGATCGCGCCGAACGCCACCCAGCACAGCGGCGCCGCGATGATCAGCAGGCATGATCCGGCCAGGAATCCGCCCATGCCGCCCCAAGTGATGCCGAAGAACAGCGTGGGGACGTAGGTCAGAACGGCTTGGGCGAGCAGCGTCCAGCGACCGTGCCGCTGTCTGAACTCCTCCGCGTCGGGGGCGCTGTGCACGATCTGGAGGGCGAACAGCACGATGCTGGAGAGAATGGATCCGGCCAACGGCCAGGGACCCGGATCGGTGTAAATGACATTGAGTACGGCGATGAGAGCGAAGCCGAACAGCACCGTCAGGACGATGGCAAAAGCGAGTTGCGGAGGGAGAGTCTCGCGCTGCTGTCCCTCGGAAGGTACGACTCTATGCGGCACTCACAACTCCCCCTCGAAAGCCCCACATTTGTGCCGACATAGTAGACGCAGCCGAGCCCCAGCGGCGGGCCGAAACCAGTCCTTCTCCGAACGTTCAACCGGGCAGCGGACCGAGGACGAAGGAACCCACGGGCGACTCGGCCCGCCAGTCAAGCCCCAGTGCCCGGGAAAAAACGGCGATGTCCTCACTGCACACCGCGCACGTGGCCAGGCCCATCGCGGCACCCACGAGATAGAAGGTCTGGATGAGCGCCCCGACGTGCTTGAGTACCAGTGCATACGCCAGCCCGCTGTATTTCCACGACAGCCGCTGGAACCGCGAGGTTAGCGTTATCAGCACCGGCGGCGGCGCGGACAGCGCGGCGGCGGCCATGGCGCCCGCGGACAGCTCGGCGGCGGCCCCGAGGTCGTCGCTGACCAGGACGAGGCGGTGGCCCTGAGGGTCGTAATAGTGGATACCCCGGCGCAGGCCGGGGCAGTCGGTGACGGTGAGGTAGAGCTCCAGGTCGTACGCGGCGCCGCCGGTCGGATACGGGCGGTCGCTGGCCGGGTAGCGGGTCTCGCCGGTGCCGACGGTGCGCAGCGAACGGACCCTGGCCGTGCGGTACAGGAACTCGCCGAGGGACTGCAGGGTCAGCGGCCGCGGGCCGTACTCGCGCACCGACCTGCGGCTCTCCAGCACGGTGCTGAACGCCGGGTCGGCGTCCGCGAGTTCGGCCAGGTCGGGGCGGGGCAGCTGCACTACCGGCCCGGCCGGCAGCGGTTTGACGGCGGGCTGCGGCCTGAGCTGCGCGGCGTGCGCGAAGGTCGCGCCGAAGTCGCCGTCGTCGCGGCCCATCACGGAGCGGGAGTGGAAGAGCATGTCGTGGGCCGACCAGGTGCGCAGCACCGGGTCCTGGTCCTCCTCGAAGTCACCCTCGGGGTTGTACGCCACCACCGCCATGCCGGTGCCGACGAGATAGCCGAGGATCTCGCGCACCGCCTCCGCGGCCAGCGGCAGGCCGTTGCCCGCCTTGGCCGCGGCCACCGGCCTGCCCAGCGCCGCGACCACCCACTGGGCCTCGGGCCGGTGCAGCACCACACGGTGCAGCGAGAGCGGGGACTCCAGCTGGAACAGATCCCCCTCCCGCCGCAGCACGGCGAACCGGGAGAGCTTGACCAGGTCGTCCTCCTGCGGCGGCGCGGGGCTGAAGCGGGCGGCGCGGGTGAGCGGCACCGCCGACAGCAGGACCTGCCCGCTGTCGGCGAAGGCCAGCGACCTGACGACCAGGTCCTGCAGATACTTCAGCGCCCCCTGCCAGGTCCTGCGGATGGTGTCGGTGCTGCCGCAGGTGACGTTGTCCAGGCTGACCGGGCCCAGGCTCATCCGGCGCAGGGTCTCCGCAAGGGCCGGATCAGGGTTGCGCACCCGCAGGTCGGACCAGCGGCCGTGCAGTTCCACCGCGGCGCCGTCATCGGTCGTTTCGACGCGTACGTCCTCCCGCAGGGACCACAGGGTGGTGGTCGCCTGCGGGGCGTCGAGGCCTTCAAGGCCGGGTGGCTGCAGCACGGGGGCTCCCTTGGTCGGGGGGAGGGGACAGAGGTCAGACAAAGAGCGGTATCGGATTCAGCTCCGCGCGTACACGCGGCTCCGGCAGCCGGCCGAGGGCCACCGGCACGTCATACAGCCTCCCTGGGGCTAATCGGGCCCAGAACGAGCGCAGTCCGGGGACCAGGACCTTGACCACGGGCAGGCCCACATCGGGGTGGGTCTGGTCGAGGACGAGCAAGTCGAGGCCACAGTCACGCAACCTTCCGGTGATGGTCGTGAGATCGTCGCGCAGGTCGGTGCCGATGGGGAAGGAGTAGTCGGCGACGCTGTGCGCGGGGGATCCGTCCGGCGTGAGGTACGGCTGGTTCGCCACGGTGGCGCCCTGCCACCAGCCCAGCAGCTCGGGGTCGCTCAGGGCGTAGCCGCTGCCGTCGGGGCGGGCGTCGACGGCGGCCGGAAGCAGCTGGTTGAGCTCGGTCAGTGCCCGGCGCAGGGCGATCCGCGCGTCGAGGTGCGCGCCGAAGCCGAACACGATGTCCTCGGCTTCCTTGTCGGTGCGCCGGGACAGCGCGGCGTAGACCGGGATGCCGAAGTCCGAGGTGAGGTCGAGCGCCCACACCTCGCGGTGCAGCCCGCGATGGACCGCGAGGAGCTCCTCGGTCCACAGGTCGGCCGTCGTGTGCAGGTCGACGGCGGGCAGTGGGGTGCGGTTGTACCACCACAGCGCGACCGCGTCCCGCTCCACCAGCTCCAGGAAGCCCTGGAGAACGGCGTCCTCCAGGCTGCTGCCCGCCGCGTTGCCGTTGGAGTCGGCGTGCAGGAAGCGGCGGCCCGCGACCGGGTCCTGGAGCTCGGCGGCGGTGGCGAAGTACAGCAGCCCGGTGGGCAGCAGCCGGCGCTCCTCACCGGTGAGCGACCAGACGGGCGTCCAGTCGATCTCGGCGTCCTCGTCGAAGCGCTCCGGTACGTGGTGGAAGCCGGAGTGGGTGGCGTTCCACTCGGTACGGCCCGCGAACTGCTCGTCCGCGAACAGCTGGCAGGCGTCCGGGTGGACCGCGTTCTCCTGGACGTCCCGGTAGCGGGCCCGCAGCCGGTACTCGTCGCCCTGCAAGCAGCCCGAGTACCGCTCGACCGCCTCGCACAGCGCGCTGACCTCGGCGTCCAGGGCGGTAACGCCCTTGCCGCCGTTGACCTGGCGCAGCCCGCCGAGCAGGCCGGTGAGGCCGCCGGCGCCGGAGACCGGATTCGGACCTGAGTTGAAGCTGTTGAGGAAGGCCGGGCCGCCCTCGACCCGGGTGATGCCGGCGGTGACGCCGGTGACCGGGCTGACGAGATGGCCGTACGCATCGAGCATCTGCTGCGCGGAGCGCGAGCGGTGGCCTCCGCCGCCGCCCGGTGCCTTGGGCCGGGACTGCGGGATGACCGGGGTCAGCGCGCGGGCGGCGGACAAGTCGGGGTAGCCGCATTCCGGGCACTGCGGGCGGCGCCGCACCACATGGTGGCGGGAGTCGAGGGTCAGGGTGTCGAAGGTGAGCACCCGGTCCTGGCCCGGGTGGTGCCCGGCCAGCCACTTGGAGGCCTCGATCGCGGCCAGCTGCAGGCCCGCACCCAGCGTGCAGGGGGTGCCGGCGGCGGGCGACGACATCGGCCCGGTCCGCCCGAGGGCGGCGCCGACCTGCGACTCGACGCCGCGGTGCAGCCGTACCGGATGGGCCAGGCAGGACCAGCAGGCGCCGGTGCCGGGGCGGAAGACCGGGCCGACCCAGATGGTGGCGCCGACCGGCTTGGCCAGCAGCCAGGGTCGCCCGCTCGCCCGGTGTTCGGCGTCGATGGCGGCGAGTTCGGGGGCGAGGTAGTCGTCACAGATGACCAGCGTCAGCGCGGCCCCAGGGGTGGGCTCAGCGGTGACGGCAAGCTCCGACGCGCCCAGCGCCCGTACGGCGTGCGCGGGGTCGAAGTCGCCGACCGTGCGCAGCTCGACGAGCGTCGAGGCGGTCTTGATCCGGGTCGGGCGCCCGTCGAGGCCCGCGAGCTCCCAGTACGCCTCGGCACTGTGCTCTGCGGGCTCCGAGCACGGGTGCTCGCGGTATTCGAGGAAACCGGCGTCGGTGAGCTGCGTGACCAGCGAGGTCAGCCGCTCGGCGGGCAGGGGGGCCGGGCTGTCCCGAAGCAGCGCCGGAAGGTCGCGGCTGCCGTCCAGAAGCGGGACGACCGCTTCCAGATGGGGCGCCCGGAGGGCAGTGATGCCCTGCTCGGAGATCAGGTAGGTAGCGTCGTCCGGCACCACCTCCGCACGGAGGTGGCGCCGGAACCCGATCAGCCCTTGGTTCATGACGGGAGGTTGCTCGCAAGGCAGAGGCTGAACACGGCGGGCCTGGAGCTGGGTGCGGCGAGTACCTCAATGACGAGGTCCGTGCCCTCTTCCTGCCCGGGGCCGGGAAGGAAGGTCTCCTGAAGGTGCTGGACCGCGGTGATGGAGCGGCTTTCCTGGCTGCTGACCTGGCTGATGTTGGACATCTGATCCCCCTGGATGAATGGCATTGGCTCTTGTGGTGCCTTTCGAACAGTCATCAGCATGCTCGGCGCACCACCCCCGTGCACAGTCACCCAGTCACCGGCCCCCTGTGAGGAATTCACACGTCCCCGGGGCCGCCGTCGCACCGACGCGGGGCCGCTTCCGTCCACCCCCGGTCCACCCGCCTGCCAGGCCTTCCCGTCACGATCCGGCACATCGACGTAAGGGAGGAACCGTGGTGGCAGCGGAGCTGAGGAACGATGCGGAGCGGTCGGTCGACCAGCTCCTGGACTGGTGCTGCGCGGGCGCCCCTGCCCGCTCTACGGGGCGTCCTGGGGTGCTCCGGTTCGTCGTGCAGACGGAGACCGGCGCCCACACCAGGCATGTGACGGTGTCCGACGACGGGGCCCGGGTGCGCAGGTATCCGCCGTGCCCGCCCAACTCGACCGTGCAGATCAGCAAGTCCGACCTGACCCGGCTCGCGCTGGGCGAGATGCGCGGCTCGCTGGCGTTCAGCACCGGCGCGCTGCAGGTCGAGGGGGACGTCGTGCTCGCCGTGACCTGGCTCGACCAGCTGAGGAGCGGACAGTGACCACGGTCTCCCCGCGGACCCAGGACCCGGCGGCCCCCGACCAGCTGGACGCGGGCAGCGGCCGGCTGGCCGAGCTCAACCACATCCGGCAGCAGGCGCGCACCGGCCCGGACCCGAAGGCCACCGAGCGGCAGCACGCCCGCGGCAAGCTGACCGCGCGCGAGCGCATCGAACTGCTGCTGGACGAGGGCACGTTCACCGAGATCGAGGGGCTGCGCAGGCACCGCGCCACCGGCTTCGGCCTGGAGGCGAAGAAGCCGTACTCGGACGGGGTGCTGACCGGCTGGGGCACCGTCCACGGCCGGACCGTCTTCGTGTACGCCCATGACTTCCGGATCTTCGGCGGCGCCCTCGGCGAGGCCCACGCCCAGAAGATCCACAAGGTGATGGATCTCGCCTCCTCGGCCGGCGCGCCGCTGGTCAGCCTCAACGACGGGGCCGGCGCCCGGATTCAGGAGGGGGTGACGGCGCTGGCCGGATACGGCGGCATCTTCAGCCGTAACACCCGCTCCTCCGGCGTCATCCCGCAGATCAGCGTCATGCTCGGCCCGTGCGCCGGCGGCGCGGCCTACTCCCCCGCCCTGACCGACTACGTGTTCATGGTCAGGGAGACCTCGCAGATGTTCATCACCGGACCCGACGTGGTGCGCGCGGTGACCGGCGAGGAGATCAGCCAGAACGGCCTCGGCGGCGCCGACACCCACGGGTCGATCTCGGGGGTGGCGCACTTCGTGTACGACGACGAGCAGACGTGTCTCGAAGAGGTCCGCTATCTGCTGTCGCTGCTGCCGCAGAACAACCGCGAGCTGCCGCCCGTCGAGGTGAGCGACGACCCCGACGACCGGGTCTGCGAGGGGCTGTTCGACCTGGTCCCCGAGGATCCGTCGCGGCCGTACGACATCCGGCAGGTGATCGAGGAGATCACCGACCACGGGGAGTTCTTCGAGGTGCAGTCCGCCTGGGCCGGCAGCGTGGTGTGCGCGCTGGCCCGGCTCGGCGGGCAGGTCGTGGGCCTGGTCGGCAATCAGCCGCAGGCGCAGGCGGGCGTCCTGGACATCCAGTCGTCGGAGAAGGCTGCCAGGTTCGTGCAGACCTGCGACGCCTTCAACATCCCGCTGGTGACGCTCCTCGACGTGCCGGGCTTCCTGCCCGGCGTCGACCAGGAGCACGGCGGCATCATCCGGCACGGCGCCAAACTGCTGTACGCGTACTGCAATGCCACCGTCCCGCGGATTCAGGTGATTCTGCGCAAGGCGTACGGCGGTGCCTATATCGTCATGGACTCCCGGTCGATCGGCGCCGACCTGTCGTTCGCCTGGCCGACCAACGAGATCGCGGTCATGGGCGCGGAGGGCGCGGCCAATGTGGTCTTCCGGCGGGAGATCGCCGCCGCCGACGACCCGGAGGCGGAGCGGGCACGGCTGATTTCCTCGTACAAGGACGAGCTGATGCACCCGTACTATGCGGCGGAACGCGGCCTGGTTGACGACGTGATCGACCCGCGGGACACCCGCCGGCTGCTGATCACCTCGCTCCGGATGCTGCGCGCGAAGCACGGCGAACTGCCCTCAAGGAAGCACGGGAATCCGCCCGTGTGACGGTCCCGGCCCGACTCGACAAGGAGCTCCGATGAGTCACACCCTTCCCTGGTCCGACGGTCCGGCAGCCAGGGGGACGCGCGATCAGATCGTCGTCATGGCGTCCCGGCTGCGGCTGAAGTCCATACTGCGCGTGCCGCGCTTCTTCATGCTCTCCGGCGGCGTCCTCCGCCAGGTCCGCGTCTCGCCGGGCAATGTGGGGGTGTCGCTGCGGGCCGACCCGTGGCGCAAGACCTTCTGGACGCTGTCCGCGTGGGAGAGCCGCGACGCGCTCAACGAGTACGTCGGCACGGACCCGCATCTGACGGTGATGACGAAGCTGAAGCCGGCGATGCGCGAGTCGCTGTTCACCTTCTGGAAGCACGACGGGGGCAGCCTGCCGAGCTGGGCGGAGGCGGACAAGCGGCTGAGCGAGCAGGAGGCGTTACGGGCCGCGGCCGATCCCGGGAAGGGCTGAGCGCCGCTCGGTTACGGGCCCGGCGGCGGGAGTCCGCCGCCGGGCCCGTAGGCATGCCCTCAGACGCAGGACACGCTGAGCTTCGGCTCGAAAAGATGCCGGGCGGTATCGGCGAGCCGGGAGTCGCCGGTCCCGGGCGACCGGATGCGCAGCGCGAACCTCAGCTGCAGCCGGTCCGGGTCGGGATCGTCCACGAGCAGCGACGGCAGCAGCGCGGCCGGGGTCCGCCGCCGCAGCTCGGCGCACCGGCGCAGGAAGACGAACCCGCGGCGACGCAGCGGCACGGGCAGCCAGTCGAGGACCGGGATCGGGACGTCGATCGGCTCCGGCGGATGCGGTCCTGCCTCCGGCACAAGTCGGCGTACGGACGCGGGTGCCGCCGCGAACTCCTCGGCGAGCAAGGGGACGGTGGGCTCGCCGCCGTCGAGGACGACCAGGACGCCGTGGCCCGCAGAGATGTGGGCGGCGACCTCCGCGGCCTCGGCGGCCTGGGGCCAGATCCCGGCGGGATGCCAGCGGCCGGGCCCTGGACGGGTCCACAGCATGCGGCGGTATTCGAAGACGACCAGGGTGCTGCCGTGCCGCTCGGTGGCGGTGGATGCTGCCTCTGCCATGCTCACACCGACTTCGCGACGACGGACAGCGGCAGGTGGCGCAGCATGCGGCCGGCGGGGGCCCAGGGCCAGGCCGGCACGTAGGCCCGCGCCGGTTCGCGTTCCATGGCGCGGACGAGGAGTTCGCAGCCCTTGGCGGTGTCCATGATGAACGGCGTCTTCTCCAGGTTCTCGTTCATCTCGGTGCGGATGTAGCCGGGGAAGAGGGCGGTGACCTTCAGCGGGGTGCCGAGGACGTCGGCGCGGATGCCGTCGGCGAGGGTGGCGATGCCCGCCTTGGAGGCGGCGTACGCGGTCAGGTGCCGGGGCATGCCGCGGGCCGCGCTGACCGAGGACACCACGACGAGGTGGCCGGCCTCCTGGGCGCGGAAGATCTCCATGGCGGCCTCGCACTGGGCGAGTCCGGCGAGGAAGTTGGTCTCGGCGGTGGCCCTGTTCAGGTCGTGGGCGCCGGTGCCGACGGAGGCGCCGTCGCCGAGGCCCGCGTTGACGACGACCCGGTCGAGGCTGCCGAGCTCCTTCCGCACGGAGCGGAAGGCTGCCGCGGTGGCCTCGTAGTCGCGCACGTCGAGCTGCCGCACGGTGACCCGGATCCCCGGGTAGGCGCCGGCCAGCTCCGCCCGTACCTCCTCCAGCCGGTCGGCGCGGCGGGCGCACAGGGCCAGGTTCCGTCCTCTGGCGGCCAGCTGTCTGGCCATGCCGCGGCCGAGCCCCGAACTTGCGCCGGTGATCAGGATGTTCTTGCGCATGACACCTCGTTCCTAGGGCGGTCAGCCCAGTACGGGGGCAAGGGGGGCGGTGGCGCGGCGCGGCCGGGGGGCGGCCGAGACGCGGGCGAAGCTGTGCAGGACGGCGATCCGGCGGTGCTCCGTACGGTCGAGGCCGCGGCCGCGCACGCAGGCGGTGACGGCGATCTCGTCGGCCCGGTGCCGGATGCGCGCCGCGCCGTCCTCGGTGGCGTGGCCGTACGACCATCGGACCCGCTCGCCGAGCCGCTCCATCCTGGCTCTGGCCCGGCCGCGCAGGTCGGCGATCCTGGCGCTGCGGGGGCCGTCGGGGGCCGCCGTGAGGGGGGCGCCGAAGACCATCCTGGCGGTGGCCCGGCGCGGCACGGCCTCGCCCTTGCCGAGGATCCGGTCGGAGCCGTGCAGCATGGCGGGGACGACAGGGACGCCGGTGCGGACGGCGAAGTAGAACGCGCCGTCGTTGAAGGGCGCAAGGCCGCCGCCGGTGTGGCGGGTGCCTTCCGGATACATGCACAGCACGTCGCCGTCGTCGAGGACCTCCTTCATGGCGGTGAGGGCGTGCCGGTCGGGCTTGTCGCTGTCGAGGGGGATGCAGCCGACGCTGAGCCTGAGCAGCCGCTTGACGGGGTGTTTGAAGTTGGCGGCCTTGGCCGGGAAGTAGACGTGTTCGCCGCGCGCGCCGAAGAGCGCGGCCTCCAGCAGGTAGTGGTCGAAGAAGCTCAGATGGTTGGCGATGACGATGAAAGGCCCTTCTGCAGGGATGTGGCCGATCCCCTCCAAGGCGTCCACGTAGTTGGCCGCCACCCAGTGGCGGAAGGACGTGGTGATGGTGTCGTTGACCTTGAAGGTTCCCTTGTGCGGGTCCATGTGTCAGGTGCTTCCTTCCCTCGGGCCAGTTGCAGCGCCCGGCTCATCCGGATCGCGGACTGCCTGCGGCGCTGGGTGCGCGGTTGGTCGGCGGGGGCTTCGATGACGCGGGCCAGCGCGGACATCGCGGCGGCGGGCCGGTCGGCGGCGAGGAGGGCCTCGGCGTGGCCGAGTCCGTAGCGGGTGTCGCCGCGGCCGAGGCGTTCGGCGGCCGCCAGGTGTTCGAGGGCGAGGTCGCGGCTGCCGCCGAGGAAGCCGGGGGCGGACAGGTGCCAGCGGCCGAGGAGGTAGTGGGCCATCAGGTGCTCGGGGTCGCTGCGCAGCGCCTCCTCGGTGCCGGCGCGCAGCCGCCAGGCCGCGGCGGCCTTGACGGGCAGCGGCCGGTGCTCGTTGCGCAGCGCGCTCAGCCGCAGCCGGCCCACCCGCAGGTCGGTGTTGTGCGGGTCGCCGAGCCGCCCGAGGGCGAGCAGCTGCGCGGCCTGCGCGTACCGGGTGCGCGCCGGCACCTGGTCGGTGCGGCTGAGCAGGGTCTCCAGGACCCGGTCGAGATGCGCGGCGGCGGCCCGCGCCGAGCGGGGGCCCGCCGACCATTCGGGGTTACGCGCCCGCTCGACCAGCGCGGCGAGGGCGGCCTGTCCGGCGCCGATCCGGTCCCGGGTGGAGTGCGCGAAGGCGTCGGGCAGCGCCGGGCCCACGAGGACGCGCGGGCGGCGGCCCTCGGGCCACAACACGACGGGCAGCACGGCGGCCCCGACCTGCTCGGCCGCGGCGACCGCGGCGGCCACGCCGGGCACCACGACGGCCTCGTCGTAGGCGAGGGCCTGCAGCGCCTCGGCCCCGTCGACCCGCAGCGGCGGGCTACCCCGCACCGCGAACAGGACGTTATCGAGGGCCTGTTGCCCGTCTCCCCCGGCCAGCACCACGAGCGACCCCTCGGCCGGAATGTGCTCCAGCCCCTCGACGGCGGCCGGCAGCCCTCGCCCGGTGTGCCAGTTCTGCTTCCGCATACCGACTCCTAAGTGGCCTGGGGTGTACGTGGAGTGCGGGCGAACGGCCGCCGGGGCTCGCTCCGAGGGCCCCGGCGGCCGCGGTCGTCAGGCGCGTGCGGCCTCCTCCGCGCGCGCCTTCCGCTCCGCCTCAAGCGCCTCCGGCAGCGCCATGTAGCGGCCAGTGAGGCCGGCCACCAGCAGGCCGACCAGGGTGACGATGTAGACCCAGGTGAGCGCGTTGCCCCAGCGGACGTCGTCCGCGTAGACGACGAGCGCGATCATCGACAGGACGCTGAGGGTGACGTCGGTGAGGAAGCCGGCCCGCATGCGGTGCAGGTCGTGCTCCCACAGGGCCTGCCAGGCGCCGGCGCCGAAGGCGAAGAACCAGGCGCCGAGCATCCGGGCGTCCAGCGTGTCCAGCTGCCAGGCCCAGTTGTCGCCGACGGCCTCGGGGGCGATCCACAGGGCGAAGGCGAGGCCCCACAGGACGGCGCCCATGATGGCCGTGGGGATGGCCACGTCGGGCCGCATCGGGGCCGGGCGGCGCGGGTCGGCGACCTTGGGCCCGGAGTTGTGGACCTTGTAGACGATGAAGCAGGTCACCGGGAAGACCGCCAGCGAGCCGAGGAACAGCCAGGCGAAGACGCGGGCGGCCGCCGGGCCGTCGGTGAAGTGGAAGTCGTCCGCGTACACGCCGGTGAGGAGCAGCGCGGACAGCAGCAGCGTGATCGGCGCGAAGACCGTGCCGCGGGCGCTCGTCCAGTCCTTCTCGGGCAGCGTCAGCAGGAACATCGTGCAGGCGCCCGCGTAGCCGGCGCCGAGGGCGGCGGCGGTCAGCGAGTTGCCGGTCTCCCAGGCGAAGACGTCGCCGGTGCGGGAGCTCAGGAAGTAGAGCGGGATGAAGCAGGCGACGCAGTGGATGAGAACCGGCCAGAAGAACAGGCTGCGCAGCCAGGGGTGGACGGGCCGGGCGATCCGCTCTTCGGTGCGGACCGGCTCGATGGTGGTTGCCATGGGAAGGTTCACCTCGTGACGGTGGGATTGTTGGACGGGGCGGGAGAGCTGTCGGGACGGAGCAGCCGCAGCGCGAGCTGCGCCTTGCGGGCGAGGTCGACCCAGGACGCGTAGCTGAAGCCGAGCCGGTAGCCGCCGGGCTCCGAGGCGTCGATGCGGTCGAGCGGGACGAGTTCGCCCTGGGCCAGCCGCTCCAGCTTGGCCAGGAGTTCGTCGTAATCGGCGGCCGTGAGATAGCCGGTGCCCGGGTCGTCGGGCGAGGCGGCGACGGGCTGCGGGAGCTGGGTCTGCTCCTGCGCGGGCGCCTGCTCCTGCTGCACTTGGGGCTCCTCGTCGTCGGGAATGGAGTCGTCCCGGCGGATCCGCAGCACATAGCCGTAACCGCTCTCGATCTGCGGGAGCCGGACCCGGGCCAGGTCGGCGTGGTCGGCCGACGCGCGCATCCGGGCGATCGCCTCGACGGAGCGGATCGCGCCGTCGGCGCCGTAGAAGAACGGCACGCCGGGGCGGGACGCCGGGATGTCCGCGTCCGCGCAGCCGACCCCGTCGATCACCGCGAGGACCTTGTCGTCGTCGGTGACCTTTTCCAGCGGCTTCACGACGAGGAAGGCGGCGCCCTCGGCGTGCGTGAGCCGCTCCGTGTTATGGCCGGCCTCCCGCAGCCGGCGCCCGAAGAGCTGGGTGAACTCGGGTGTCAGGTTGGCGTGTACGCCGCCGACGAGGGCGATGTCGCACTCCCCCTGGTCCAGGTTGCGCTTGGCCAGGCCGAGGGCGGTGCCGAAGGAGCACAGGTCGTCGTCGATGACGACGCCGGGGCCGCGGAGGTCGAAGATGTTCTGGATCCGGCCCGCGGTGATGTTGTCCATGTAGCCGGGCAGCGCGTTCTCCCGGGTGGGCGGGATGTAGCGGTGCACCTCCTGGGTGTACGCGTCGACCAGGCCCGCGCGGGTCTGCTCGTCCAGCGCCCGGTACGCGGGCACGTCCTCCAGGGCCCGCTCGAACTCCACCAGGCGGATCCGGAAGTTGCGGGTCAGGCCGTGTTCGAGACCGCAGGTCGCGCCGACGAACACGCCCGCGTTGACCCGGTCGGCCGGGTCCGCCCCGTACTCCTCCAGCGCCTGGCCCGCCGCCATCACCGACAGCAGCTGCGCCCGGTCGAGGTCCGCCAGGACGTTCGGCGGGATGCGGTACGTCTTCCAGGGGAAGTCGAGGTTGGTGACGACGCCGCCGCGCCAGGTGCCCTCGGGGTCGTAGATCGCGGCGGCGTCCGGGTGCCAGCGGTCCTCGGGGAAGCCGGTGATGCCGGCGTCCGGCGCCCGCTCGGGGACCAGGGACTCGGTGTCGCGGGCGAACGGGGCCACGCAGCCGATGCCGAGCACGGCGAGCGGGGCGTTGGCGCCGCTGCGGCTGCTGTCCGTGTGGCCCTGCTGCTCCAGGGCCGCGTCCGCGTGGTGCACCGGGTCGTACTGCTCCACGACGATGCTGGTGTTGACGCCGCCGAACCCGAACGCGTTGCTCAGCGCGCGCCGCGGCCGGCACTCCTCGGACGCCTGCCACGGCTCGGCCTCGACCGGCACCCGGAACGGCGAGCCGTCCAGCTTCATCCCCTTCTGCGCTGAGGTGAAGGCGTGGGTGGGCGGCACCGTCTCGTGCTTGAAGGCGAGCAGGATCTTCAGCAGGTTGGCCATGCCGGCGGCGGAGAAGGTGTGCCCGATCTGCGCCTTCACCGAGCCGAGCCGGATGGCGCCGGGCTCCGTGCCCGACCCCTCGTACACCTGCTGCAGCGAGGTGACCTCGACGAGGTCGCCGGTGGAGGTGGCGGTGGCGTGGGTCTCGATGTAGTCGAGCTCCGCGGGCTCGGCGTCGGCGAGTTCGAGGGCGCGGCGCATGGCGGCGACCTGGCCGCGGGAGGACGGGGCGTAGATCGCCTTGCCCTTGCCGTCGCAGCGAGTGGCGACGCCGCGGATGACGCCGTGGATGGTGTCCTCGTCGCGGACGGCGTCGCTGAGCCGCTTCAGCAGGACGGTGCCGGAGCCCTCGCCGTTGATCAGGCCGCTGGCGTTCTCGTCGAGGGGGGTGCTGCGGGTGGCCGACAGGCCGCCGATCTTGGCGAAGCAGACGTTCCCGGTGATGTTCATGTTGCCCTGCACACCGGTGGCCAGGACCATGTCGTGGCTGCCGTCCTGCAGGTACTTGACGGCGGTGTCGATCACGGTGAGCCCGGAGGCGCAGGCCGCGTCGCCGATCGCCGCGGGGCCCGGCAGCCCGAGCACGCGGGCGACGGCCTTGGCGACGGAGACCTGGAAGACGTGGGCGGCGGGCCCGGAGTCGGGGTCGTAGAGCCGCTCCTTGACCGCGGCGGGGAAGCCGGTCTCCAGGGCCGCCTGGGTATCGCCGTCCAGTTTGCGGAAGGCCTCGCTGCCGCGCAGGTGGTGCAGCACCTCGGTCCTGCGGAAGGTCAGCGAGGACTCCATGACGGCCTCGTCGCCGAGCATGTTGCCTACGAACAGGGCGGTGTCGGTGCGGCTGAGCCCGCTCGGCGTATAGCCGGACATGCGCAGGGTCTGCAGGACCGTGTCGAGGACCATCAGCTGCGTGTGGTTGAGCTCGCCGACGGCCGCCTGGCCGAGCTGCGTCAGCTCCTCCAGGCCCGCCGGGCCCGCGTAGTCGTCGAGGAAGCCGCCCCAGCGGCAGTACGTCTTGTCGTCGACACCCTTGTCGTCGCGGTGGTAGTCCTCCCACTGCCAGCGCTCCTCGGGCGGCAGGCCGATGCCGATGCGGCCGCCAAGGATGTTCTGCCAGAACGTGTCGGCGTTGTAGGAGTTCGGCGGGAAGACACAGCCGTAGCCCACTACGGCGATGGGGTCGAAGCCCGCGAAGTCGGTCTCAGCCACGGAGCTGCCCTTTCTGCTGGTGGCCGTCCCGGGGCCGGGCGGCCACGGAGGCGATGGCGAAGATGTGGTCGGTGACCCGGCCGTAGCGGACGGCGACCCGGTGGCCCGGATCCGTCCCCGCGGGGAGGGTGATGTCGAACTCGGCGGCGTCCGCTCCCGCCGCGCGCAGCCGGGCGGTTCCCCAGCCGTGCGCGAAGCCGGTGCCGTACGCCTTGAGCAGTGCTTCCTTGACCACCCACAGCGCGGTGCCGCGGTGGTCCGGGTCGAAGGTGCGGAACGCGCCCTGGGCCAGGGCGGCCTCGTGGTCGGTGAATACGGTGCGCCGCAGCGCGCTGTCGAAGCCGCGCAGCGGTTCCACGTCCACGCCGACCCGTCCGCCGTGGGCCAGGGCGCACACCACGTACCGGAGGGTGTGCGCTATGGAGATGTCGGTGACGTGCCGGCCGACGGCGTCGGCCTGGCCCGGGGTGTCGCAGGACAGCCGCGGCTTGCCCGCCCGGCCGCCCGGCTTGCTGCCGAGGACGGCGAGCTCGCCGGGGGCCGCGGTCACGCCGGCCCGTTCGAGGGTCAGGCACAGCAGCCGCTTGGCGGCGACCCGCCCGGCCAGCCACTCGGCCTGCCGCTTGGGCACGGCCAGCCGGTCGAGGACCGGGAGTTCGGCCGGGGCCAGATAGCGGGCCCGGTAGGCCGCCGGGTCCGCCGCGTGGTCCCCGCGCACCTGCGCGATGGGGAGCCACTCGGCGGTTACGCCGCCACCCCCGGGCAGCGGGGTCCCGCTGCCCGGCTGGGCGGCCTCAGTCCAGGAGACTCGTATCGCCGTCATCACGTCCTACTTGGGTTACGACGAGATCCCGGATCTCGCAGAGCAGCTGCCCCGCGACGTCCCGGATGTACGTGCTGATCCGCAGGTCGCCGGGCTTGCCGCCCGGATCGGCCGTGACGGTCGAGTCGGTGTGCACGGTCTCGCCCGGCAGCGGTACGCGATACCAGCTGACCGCCGCGATGGAGACCGGGACCACATGGGTGCCCAGGTGGTGGTAGGCCCAGAGCAGGGTCGACCGCCAGGCGTTGTCGATCACGATCGGCAGGGTCCGCAGCCGGGGCGTGGACGTGCTGGAGAACAGCCCGCGCCCTGAATCGGCCACGATCTCGCTCACCATCCGCCCGTCCTCGATGTCGCCCACGAACCCGGTCCGCCGCACTTGGCGGAAGCTGGGGCCGAAGGTGATCTGGTGGGCGGCCCGCTCGTAGAAGCGGTCGAGGTTCAACTCGGTCGCTTTGTCGACCAGTTCCGCCAGCCCGGGGTCGGGTGCCGGGGCCTCGGGCGGCTGCGGCGCGAAGACATACGTCCCGCGTGAATGCACCCGGCCGGCGTCCAGCACCCGGCCGTCGGCGGCGACTAGGTCGGAGCGGATCTCCACGCCGACCCGCCGGCTGCCGTCGGCGCCTGCCACCGCCGCCTCGGCCTCGAACTGGAGCTCCAGCGGGAAGTTCGGCAGATGCTTGACGAACTTCTTGAACTCGATGTGCTCCGCGCCGGTCAGCTGGAGGCCGGGCACGAGCAGCCCCGCCGTCTCCGCCTGCCCCTCGATGTGCAGCACTCCGGGGAAGGTGCCCGCGCCCTTGACCTGGTGGTCGGCGAGGTAGCGGTCGGCGCGCGGATCGAGCCGCTTGGCGGCCAGGATCCGGGTGCCGTCGTCCTCGGCCACCACCGTGTCGAGCAGGGGCAGGTTGATCCGGTCCCGGACACTGCCGTCGGGGCCGACGGGCACCGCGACGCCGGTACGGGTGGCGTCCATGGTGGCGTCCTGGCCGCCGTAGCTGTTCTTGCCGATCTCGCCGAAGATGAGCACCTCGGGGTCGTCGCCGCCCTGGAAGACCTCCCGGGCGAAGTGCTGCACGCCCTCCTCCACGCCCAGGTAGTGCAGGCCGCGCACCTCTTCCTGGACCCGTCGTACGGCCTCGGTCGCGGCCATCCCGACGTCGGCCCAGCCGGTCCAGCACTGGGTGAAGACCCGGATGCCGGGGTTGCGGCGGGCGAGCAGCGCGGAGAGCTTCGATACGAGGTCGGCGCCCGCGGTGTAGTCGACCTGGCCGTCCATGCCGAAGCGGCCTAGGAAGGAGCCGAAGAAGCCGAAGAACTTCAGGTCGTCGTTCTTCACCGCGTGCCAGAGGTGATGGGAGCCGTCCGCCTTGACCTTGACCACGTGCCTGGCGTGGTCGAGGGACTTGCGCGGGACGGTGGACACCGACTCCAGCCCGGCGGCGTGCACGACGCCGTCGATCCGGCCGTAGCGCTGCCGTATCGATTCGATCGCGGCGCTGACCTGCTCGCCTTCGCCGACGTCGCAGACCTCGTATGCGGCGAGCGGGTTGATGGCCTTGAGCTCCTCGATGTTCCGGTACAGCTCCCGGGAGTTGGCGATGCGGGTGAACTGCCGTTTCGCCTCGACCGGGGTGATGGATGGGTCCTTCTTCTTGGCCTGCGGGAACCAGGCCTTGCCGAGGGCCTCGAAGGCCTCGTCGTCCAGCGCCATCCACTCCTCGGTGCCGGCCGCGGGGCGGGTGCGGCCGAGGATGATGACGCGTACCCCCTCCAGGCGGGCGATCTCCTTGGCGCAGGCATACGTGATGCCGCGGGAGCCGCCGGAGAACACGACGACGCTGCCGGGGTCGAGCTGGAGCGGCTGCTGCCGTTCATGGGTGGTGATCTCGTGCGGCACCACCTGGACGATCTTGCGCAGGCCGCGCAGATAGCCGACCTCGACGCTGCGTTCGGCGTCGATGGTGATCTCCGCGAGGAGCGCTTCGGCCGCGGTGGCCGCATCGCCCTCGGTGAAGTCGACGACCTTGACGCGGGTGCCGGGGAGCTCCAGGTCGAGGCTCTTGACGAAGCCCGCGGTGATCCCGCCGAGCGGATCCATCGCGCCGTCGCTCTCCAGGCCGAGCACTCCGCCGGTCGCGGTGGCGGCGAAGTAGCCGCCCTCGCCCCCGGCGGTGCCGAGGTCGTCGAAGTACGCCTTGGCGGCGAGGAGGTTGACGGTGAGGTGCTGGTCGGCCGCCGCACTCCAGTCGGCCGCGGGAAGGTCGAACGAGGTGGTTTCGGCGTCCGGGTCGGGCCCGGTGCCGTACGGGTGCAGGTTGACGACGACTTGTACGCCGGTGTCGCCGCGGGCTGTCGCCAGGGCGCGGGTGAGCGAGTCCGGGTCGGTGAAATCGGCGCGGGCGGTGGGCCAGTCGTCGGGCACGGAGGCGTCCTCCGGGGCGACGACGTACGGCCGGGCGCCGTGCCGGGCGAGGCGCGGGAGCACCTCGCGGGCCAGGCCCGTATCCGTGCCGGTGATCACCACGACCGCCTTGCCGTCCAGGGCGAACGGGCGGGCGCCGGGGTGCCGCAGCGGGCTCTCGACCGCGAGCGGCACGTACCGCTTCGCGATGCGCTCGATCGTGCGCTCCAGGACAGGCGGCAGCACCGGCCGTGCGGGTGCCGCCTCGGGTATGTGACTGTCGCCCGAGGCGTCACCGTCGGAGCTGCCGCCGGAGCCGGCGCCGCTGCGCGGGCTGCGTCCGGTGGCGGCCTGGAGGCCGGCGACGAACTCCGCTATCCGGTTGAGGGTGTTGAGGGAGGCGGAGTCGATGTCCTCGACCACCGGCAGACCCATTGACTCGCGCACCTCGCCGAGGATCTCGGCCTGCTTCACCGAGTCGATGCCGAGGTCGGCCTCCAGGTCGAGGTCGCCCTCCAGGAGGTCGCCGGGATAGCCGGTCTTGGCCTCGGAGACTTCCCATACGACGCGGGCCGCTTCGGCGCGGTCGTCCTCGGTGGGCTCGGCGGGCTCGCTGGGTGCGGCGGGCTCGACGGATTCGGTGATCTCGACGGGCTCGGCGATCTCCGTGACGACGGGCTCGGCGGCCTCGGTGATCTCGGCCACCTCCACGTGCTCCGCCGCCGTGGCGTCCTTCGCCGGGGCCGCGACGGGCTCCGGCGCCGCGACGGTCTCCCGGTCGGTCGCGGCGGGCGCGCCGGCGGCACGGGAGGCGTCGATCAGCTGGTCGAGGAGATAGCCGAGCGGGGAGTCCGTCGCGGTGGCGACGGCGGGCCCCGGCAGCCCCAGGTGCGAGGAGAGCGCGGTCGCCAGCTCCTCCCGTACCCGATGGCTCAGCCCCAGCCCCGCGCCCATCATCTGGGCCGGGTCGAGGAGTCGTACGGGATAGCCGGTGCAGCGGGCGGCGACCTTCAGCAGCTCCTCGCGCAGCTGCGCGTTCGACGGGCCGGCGGCGGCCTCCGGCACGGATTCGGCCTCCTGAAGGGTGCCGACGTCCTTGGCCAGGCCGTGCACCTCGGCGAAGGCGGAGAAGCGGCGCATGCTCTCGACGCCGCCGAGCGACTGGATGTTGGTCGGCGTGACCAGCGCGTCGCTGTGGGCGGCGAGCGTCCGCTCGGTGAGCCCGGACAGGATCGACTTGGGGCCGACCTCGACGAAGCTGTTGTGGCCGTCCGTGTGCAGCCGCCCGATGAGGTCCTGGAAGCTGAACGGCGTGACCAGCTGCCGGGCCAGCAGCATCGGCAGGTCCCTGACGTCCTGCGCGGTGTAGTAGTCGCAGATGACCGTGGACAGCACGGGCACCTTCGGGATCCGCCAGTCGAGCGCGGCGAGGGTGCGCTCCAGGTGCGGTACGGCCTCGGCCAGCAGGTCGGAGTGGAAGCCGTGCGAGACCCGCAGCCTGGTGGCCTTGATGCCGCGCTCGCGGCACAGGTCCGCGGCCTTGTCGAGGGCGTCGGAGTCGCCCGATATCACCGTCTGGTCGGGCGAGTTGACGAGGCTCCGTACGAGATAGCCGTTCTGTCCGCCGCTCAGCAGGAGCAGCAGCCGGGACAGCTGCTCGCGGCTGCCGTCGCTGTCGGTCTGCAGGCTCAGCATGCCGCCGCGCCGGTGCTCGGGGATGACCTTGACGGCCTCGCCCCGCCCGTACACGGCCCGCACGCCGTCCTCGAGGCTGAGCGCGTCGGCGGCGACCAGCGCGCTGATCTCGCCCAGGCTGTGCCCGATGTACGTCTCGGCGGTGATGCCCTGGCTGCGCAGCAGCCGGTGCACGACCATGCTGCCGGCGAAGATCGCGGGCTGCATGACGACCGGGTCCTGCAGCTCCTTGGCCGGGTCGTGGCCGCCGGAGCTGAACATGCGGCTGGTGAGGGTGTGGCCCGTCAGCTCGCGGTAGGTGGCGTCGATCTGCTCGTACGTCTCGGCGGCGACCGGGTTACGGGCCGCGAGGTCGGCGAACATGTCCGGGTACTGCGCCCCGTGCCCGGGGAACAGGAAGGCGGTGCGCAGGTCGGTCCCCTGGGTGCCCAGATAGACGCCCTGGGCCTGCAGCGCCCGCCGGCTGGCGGCGGACACCTGCTCGGCGGCGTGGACTCGGGTCGGTGTGAATGTCACTGTCGTGTGTCCTCTCAGGCCAGTACGTTGTGCCGCCGGGCGGCGTCACCCAGGAGCTGGACGGCTCGGTCGACGTCCTCGGTCGTCATCGCGGCGGTCACCGTTGCCCGGAACCGGGCGCGCCCCTTGGGCACGGCGGGGAAGATCGCGCCGGAGATGTAGAGGCCGTCGGCCATCAGCTCCTGGGACATGCGCAGCGCGGTCTCGTCGTCGCCGATGAGGATCGGGATGACCGGGGTGACACTGCCCATCACCTCGAAGCCGAGGCGGATGAGCCCGGAGCGGAAGCGCATGGTGTTCTCCCAGAGCTTTTCGGTGCGCCACGGCTCGCGGCGCATCAGCTCCAGGGCCTTGAGCACGCCGGCCACGGTGGGCGCGGGCAGGCTCGCGTTGAACATGTAGGCGTGCGCCGAGTGGCGCAGGAACTCGACGATGTCGTGGTTCGCGGTGATGAAGCCGCCGACGCCGCCGAGGGTCTTGCTGAAGGTCCCCATGCTGATGTCGGGGATGATGCCGAAGTGCTCGCCGGTGCCCCGGCCGGTCTCGCCGAGGAAGCCGGTGCCGTGCGCCTCGTCGACCATGAGCATCGCGCCGTACTGCTCGGTGAGGCGGTGGATGTCGTCGAGCGGCGCGATCTCGCCGTCCATGGAGTAGACGCCGTCGACCACGACGAACTTCTTCTTGGCGTCGGCGTTGCGTTGGAGGACGTACTCCAGCTTCTCCATGGAGTTGTGCGCGAAGATCTTCACCTGGCCCTCGGCCAGCCGGCAGCCGTCGAGGATGCTCATGTGGTTGATCTGGTCGGTGATGACGATGGTGTCGCTGTCGCACAGGGCCGAGATGGTGCCGAGGTTGGCCATGTAGCCGGAGCTGTACGTGATGGCGGCCTCGGTGCCCATCCAGGCGGCGAGCTTCTCCTCCAGCTCCAGGTGCAGCACGGTGGTGCCGTTGTTGAGCCGGGCGCCGCAGGCGCCTGAGCCGTAGGTGTCCAGGGCCTCCTTGACCGCCTTGTTGATCTCCGGGTGTCCGGCGAGACCGAGGTAGTTGCCGCTGGTCAGCATGATGACCTCGCGGTGGTCGATCTCCGACCGGCCGCCGGGAGCGGCTGTGAAGGGCATCTCGAACGTATAGAGGCCGCTGCCTTTGAGGTCCCGAATCCGGTCGTTGACGGACGCAAGGGTCCGGGCGTACTCATCCGTGATCATTCGTGAATTCCCCTCTCGGAGCGTCGCGCCCGCCTCGGGCGAGCCGGACGGGCGGAGCGACCGTCATCCGACAGAGCGCGCAAAAGGGCGCACGGATACGGGCTCCGCACGCCGTTTCGCTCCCGCCCGCCGAGCCGCTACTCCCGCGTAAAGCCCGGGGCGACCAGCGGTCCAGTGGCGTGCCACCCGGCTGTGGGACAAGGGATTCACCAAGTCCCACCAGGCCCCCGTGGGGAGACGGAAGGAGAGTTGACGTGGCCGGTACGACCCCGGTCCTGGTCCCGGCGAACGGGCCCGCCGCCGAGCTGGTGGCGTCCTGCCTCGCCGGAGATCAGACGGCGTGGGCCAGCCTCATCCAGAGGTACCGCCCGGTCGTCTGGACCGTCGCCCGCTCGCACGGGCTGCGCCCCGCCGACTGCGAGGACGTCTGCCAGGCCACCTGGCTGCGCGTCCTCGAGCACATCGGCGCGATCGCGGACCCGGCCAGGCTGGGCGCCTGGATCGTCACCACGGCCCGCCGCGAGGCGCTCCGGGTGTCGGGCACCGGCGGCAAGTACCACCTCGTCGACGACCTCTCCGCCTTCACCCACGAGACCGGCCATCAGGCCACCCCGGAAGAGACCGTGCTCAGCAGAGCGGAGGGCGATCTCGCCCGGAAGGCATTCCGGCAGCTGCCGGACCGGCATCAGGCGCTCCTGGGGATGCTGCTCCGCGATCCACCCATGAGCTACGACGCCATCAGCGCGGCGCTCGCGATTCCGCGCGGCTCCATCGGCCCCACCCGTAACCGCATTCTCCGGCAAGCCAGGGATTTCCTGCGCGACATGTGAGAGGACGAACCATGAGTGCCCAGACACAGGGCCATCCAGTCCGTACGTTTGTCATCGCCGCCGTGGCGATGTTCATCACCTCCCTCGACAACCTCGTCGTGACCACGGCGCTGCCCGCCATCCGGGACGACCTGAACGCCGGGCTCGACGAACTGGAGTGGACGGTGAACGCGTTCACGCTGACGTTCGCCGTCTTCCTGATGACGGGATCCGCACTCGGCGACCGCTTCGGCCGGCGCCGGCTGTTCATGATCGGTATGGCCATCTTCACCGTGGCCTCGGCCGCCGCGGCCATGTCCGACACGGCGAACGAGCTGATCATCGCCCGCGCCGTGCAGGGCATCGGCGGCGCGATCGTCGTACCCCTGACCCTTACTCTCCTCTCCGCGGCCGTGCCACCCGCGAAGCGCGGCGCCGCCCTTGGCGCCTGGGGCGCGGTCGCGGGCCTCGCCATCGCGCTCGGCCCGGTGGTCGGCGGCGCGATCGTGGAGGGCGCGTCCTGGCAGTGGATCTTCTGGATCAACGTGCCGCTCGGCATCGTCCTGGTGCCCCTGTCCAAGGCCTGGCTCGCGGAGAGCCGCGGCTCGCAGGCCAAGCTGGACCTGACCGGCACCGCACTGCTCAGCCTCGGCCTGTTCGGCGTGGTGCTGGGCCTGGTGCGCGGCGGCGCGATCGGCTGGACCTCGGGCGAGGTGCTGACCGGCTTCATCGCGGGCGGCGTGCTGATCGCGGCCTTCCTGGCCTGGGAGAACAGGACCAAGCACCCGATGCTGCCGCTCGGCCTGTTCCGCGGCCGGGCCTTCTCGATGACCAACCTGGCGTCGGTGCTGATGTACTTCGGCATGTTCGGCGCGATCTTCCTAATCGCGCAGTTCCTGCAGACCGCGCAGGGCTACTCGCCGCTGGAGGCGGGCATCAGGACGCTGCCGTGGACCGCGATGCCGATGGTCGTCGCTCCGATCGCGGGCGCGCTGTCCGACCGCTTCGGCGGCCGGCTCATCCTCGCCATCGGCTTCGTGCTGCAGGCGATCGGCCTCGGCTGGTTCGCCATGGTGGCCACCTCGACCGTGGGCTACAGCGCCCTGGTCGCCCCCTTCGCCATCCTCGGCGTCGGCATGTCCCTGTTCTACGCGCCCGTGGTGAACATGGTGTTCTCCTCGGTCCGCCGCGACCAGGAGGGCATCGCGTCCGGCGTGAACAACGCGGGCCGCGAGTTCGGCGGCGTCCTCGGCGTGGCCGTGCTGGCCGCGGTGTTCGCCGCGAACGGCGGCTACGAGACGCCGACGCACTTCGTCGACGGCGTGATCCCCGCGGTGTGGGTCGGCGCGGTCGTACTCCTCGCGGCGGCGGTCGCCTCGATGCTGATCCCGGGCGGGCTGCGGCCTGTCGGGGCGGCGGCGGAGGCGGCGGAGGCCGAAGCCGCGGCGGCCGCGGAGGCCGCGGCGACCGAGGCCGGTCCGGCGCAGTCCACCGCGCCGGTCGACACGAAGAAGCCCGCCACCGAGCAGGTGCCGGCGGTCCCCTGACCCCGGCCCCGTAAACCGGGCGGCCGGTCCTCAGTCCCCCTGGGACCGGCCGCCCAACTCTTTTCCCTACTAGCCCGACACCCACCCGGAGGCACTCCAGTGGAAGCAACCCTGTGGAAGGTCATCTCAGGCTCCCCCACCCCGGAGGAGCTGGCGGCCGTGACGGCCGTCCTGTCCGCACTCCTGCAGCGCACCGAGACGCACGAGACCCCGGCACCCGTCATCCCCCTGGCCCGCTGGAGCCACCCCGCGGCGCCCCGGGCGGGCGGCTCCTGGCGGATCGCGGCGTAGGCCGTCACTAGGCGTCCGCGTACCGCTCCCGCAGCTCGATCTTCCGGACCTTCCCGCTGACCGTCATCGGGAAGGAGTCCACCACCTCGAGCCGCCGCGGCACCTTGTAGTGGGCCAGCCGCCCGCGGCAGAAGCCGGCGACCTCGTCGAGCGTCAGCGCCGCCACCCCCTCGCGGAGGATGACGCAGGCGAGGATCTCCTCGCCGTACGTGGCGTCCGGCACCCCGACCACCTGCACATCGGCGATCTTGGGGTGGCCGTACAGGAACTCCTCGATCTCCCGCGGGTAGATGTTCTCCCCACCCCGGATGATCATGTCCTTGATGCGCCCGACGATCTCCACATACCCGTCCTCACGCATCACCGCCAGGTCCCCGGTGTGCATCCACCGCCCGGCGTCGATCACCTCGGCGGTGCGCTCGGGCTGATCCCAGTAGCCGAGCATCACGCTGTACCCGCGCGTGCAGAACTCCCCCGACGCACCGCGCGGGACGGTGACTCCGGTCGCCGGATCGGTCACCTTCACCTCAATGTGCGGCAGCACCCGGCCGACCGTCCCCGTCCGGTGCTCCAGGTCGTCCTCGATCCGCGTCTGCGTGGACACGGGCGAGGTCTCGGTCATCCCGTAACAGATGGACACCTCGGCCATATGCATCTCGGCGACCACCCGCTTCATCACCTCGACCGGACACGGCGAGCCCGCCATGATGCCGGTACGGAGCGAGCCGAGGTCGTACGAGGCGAAGTCCGCAAGGCCGAGCTCCGCGATGAACATCGTCGGCACGCCGTACAGCGACGTGCACCGCTCCTGCTCGACCGCCCGCAGCGTGGCCGCCGGGTCGAAGGACGGCGCCGGGATCACCATGCAGCCGCCGTGGCTGGTGGCCGCGAGATTTCCCATGACCATGCCGAAGCAGTGATAGAAGGGCACGGGTATGCAGATCCGGTCGGCTTCGCTGTAGCCGATCGTCTCGCCCACGAAGTAGCCGTTGTTGAGGATGTTGTGGTGCGACAGCGTCGCGCCCTTGGGAAAGCCGGTCGTGCCCGAGGTGTACTGAATATTGACGGGGTCATCGCAGGACAGCTCGGCCTGCCGGACGCTGACGGCCTCGGCGGGCACTTCGGCCGCGGCGGCGACGAGCTCATCCCAGCTGGGATCGCCGATATAGACCACCCGGCGCAGCTCAGGACACTTCCCCCCGACCTCCTCGACCATCCCCCGGTAATCGCTCGTCTTGTACGCGGTCGAGGCCACCAGCACCGACACCCCGGCCTGCCGCAGCACATACTCCAGCTCGTGCACCCGGTACGCCGGATTGATATTGACCATGACCGCGCCGATCCGCGCCGTGGCGTACTGGACCAGCACCCACTCGGGGCAGTTGACCGCCCAGATCCCGACCCGATCGCCTTTGCCGACTCCGTACGCGAGGAGCCCACGCGCCACCTCTTCGACGGCTACGGAGAATTGGGCGTACGTCCATCTCCGGCCGCTCGGCAGATCGACCAGGGCATCCCGCCCGGGAAAGGCTGCTACGGCACGGTCGAGATTCCCGCCGATGGTGTCACCGAGAAGCGGGGTGGTGCCGGTCCCCGATGCGTACGAGAGGGCGCTCATGCGTGGTCCTCCTCGTGGGCGTCCAACTCACGTCAGAGACGGGAATGTTACCTGCGCTTGCCTCGGATGAGGCCGGCCAGGAGGACCACCAGGAGCGGGAGCACGGCCACGCCGCCGATCACCGCGGCGAAGACCCACCAGGGAATCTCCGGCAGATCGCCGCCTTTGCCACTGGCCAGCGCGATGACGCCGAGGACAAGAATGCCGAATACGGTGATCCGCACTGCCGTGTACCCGCATCCCATGGCGCCCACGATCGACGCCTCGATCCGCTGCCCTGCCGCGGCCCGCTCCTTCCCCGCCTCGACGGCGGCCGGCTGCGGAGTCCAGTCCTCGCCGCGCCGCCGCTCCCACGTCGCACGGATGGCTTGTGCCTCCTGCTGCACCGACAGGGTGGGGATGCCGGCGATGTTGGGGAGCACGAGCCGGCGGCCGTCGCGGGTGTAGACCGCGATGCATTCCGCGGTCTTGCCGCCTCCGATGAAGTTCTCCTCGACCGCGATGGCGGTGATGTCGCGCCAGGCCACGCTGCGGGTCCCGGCGTCCCGGACCGTGATCCGGTCCTGCTCGACAATGGTCGCGCTTCTGACGAACCCGACCATGAGCGCGAGCGTGACGGCCGCGAGCGCGGCGAACGGGAGCGCGAAGACGAACGGCGCCTCGGCCACTCTCACGAGCAGCACGGCGAAAAATGCCAGCGCACCTGCGATAACGCTGAGCAAGGCACCGATGCCCACCTTGAGCCCCACCGATCCGCGATACGTACGGACCTGCGACCCGCCGTTCACCGTGCCGGTCATCTCACACCCCTGTCGCGTCCAGGTCATCCGACCCTAGATGCTCAGGCACGGCGGCCGGTAGCCGTGGACGCGGAGCCGAGTATCCGCCTTTACGGCAGGTCGGTGGCCCAGTCCCGGTCCGGCTGCGTAGCCAGCCGGTAGTCGAGCGAGCCGCCCTTCAAGGTCAGGCCCGAGCCGGCCCAAGACCTGTCGTGGTTACGGCCATTGAGCCTGACCCCCGACACGTAGGCATGCTCCGCATCGGCCTCCGGCGCCGAGATCCTGATGTCGGTGCCGCCCGGCCGGTCGAGCAGCGCCTGCGGGAAGAGCGGGGTGCCGAGGAGCAGGTTGGCGCTGCCGGGGGTCTGCGGGTAGATGCCTAGGGCGGAGAAGACGTACCAGGCCGACATCGTGCCGAGATCGTCGTTGCCGGGCAGCCCCGCCGGGCCGGTGCCGTAGACGGTGTTCACGATCTCGCGGACCGTCGCCTGCGTCTTCCACGGCTGGCCGAGGGCGTTGTAGAGCCATGGGGCGTGGATGCCGGGTTCGTTGGTCGGGTCGTAGCGCAAGGGGTCGCCGCCCTTGACCGACCATGAGCCGTCGGGCTTGTGGAAGAAGGCGTCGAGCCGCTCGGCGGCACGGGCCCGCCCACCCATGGCGGCCGCCAGCCCTGGGACGTCCTGCGGCACCATCCAGGTGTACGTGGCGCTCGTACCCTGCGCAAAGCCGAGGTCGCTGCCCGGGCTGAAGGGGGCGACCCAGGAGCCGTCGGCGTTGCGCGCGCGGATGTAGCCGGCGCCATCCGTGGCGTCGGGGTCGTAGACATTGCGCCACCAGGTGCCGCGCTCCGCGAAGTAGGCGGCCTCGCGGTCCCGCCCGAGGAGCTTCGCCCAGCGGCCGAGCGCGTCGTCCGCGACGGCGTCCTCGAGGGTCTCGGCGGCGCCGCCCCAGCAGTGACAGGTGTCCTGAGGCGCGTAATGGAGCCTCAGATACTCGGCGAGATTTGGGCGCTGGCCCTCGCACTGCCCGGGGCAGCCGGCATCCGACCACCCGTCCTCGTGCGGCACGGTGGCCTGCCGGGCCAGGGACTCGAAGGCTCCCTCGTAGTCGAAGTTGCGTACGCCCATCGCGTAGAAGGTGGCCAGGGTGGCCGCCGTCGGGTCGCCGGTCATGACGTGGGTCGGCCCGTTGATGTGCACCCAGCGGTCCCAGACGCCGCCGTTCTGCCGCGCGAAGTTGTAGAGCGACTGGGCGAAGTCCCCGGCGATACGGGGCTTGAGCAGCGCCAGCAGCTGGATCTGGGCGCGGTACTGGTCCCAGCCGGAGAAGTTGCTGTACTGCGCGCCCTGCCCGCGGGCGAGGCGGTGGGTGGCGCCGTCCATGCCCGGGTAGCGGCCGTCGGCGTCGCTGATCAGGTTCGGTTGCATGAGGGAGTGATAGAGCGCGGTGTAGAAGGCGGTGCGCTGGGCGTCGGTGCCGCCGGTGGTACGGACGGAGCGCAGCTCGCGGTCCCAGGCGGCGCGGGCGCCGGAGGCGATGTCGTCGACGTCGGCGCGCGGGGAGATCTCCCGGCGGAGGTTGTCCTCGGCGCCGGACCGGCTGACGTAGGAGATGCCGATGCGCATCCGAACGTCGCGGTCGCTGCCCGTATCGAAGCCGACCCAGCCGCCGGAGCCGCGGCCCGCGCGGTCGGCGCCGGTGGCGTAGCCCTCGCCGCCGTCCGCGGACGTGGAGCCGGGCGAGACGTCGCCGTCGCGCCACGTGCCGGTGGTGGCGAAGGTTCGGTCGAAGGACGCCGAGAAGTAGAGCTTGTAGTAGCTCTTGCGGTTGTTGGTGCCGCCATTGGCGCGGCGGCCGCAGAAGGCGCCGGTCTTCACCCAGCCGGTCGCCTTGCGGTTCTTGCGGTCGATCTCGGTGTGCGCGTCCTCGCTGCCGTTGAGGGAGTTGGACGTACGGAAGAGCAGGCTGGCGGGCTTGCCCGCGGGGAAGCTGAAGTCGGCGACGCCGGAGCGCTCGCCGACGGCGAGGTCGGCACCGGCGCCGGAGTCGAGGCGGACGGCGTAACGGCCGGGCTCGGCGCGCTCGTTGTCGTGCGAGAAGTTGGCGGCGTACGTCTCGTCCTTGGTGTCGGCGGTGGGTGAGGACGTGACGTCTCCCGCGAACGGCATGATCGGCACATCACCGGCCGCGCCCGGATTGCACCCGGCGCCGTTGACGTGGGTGAGGCTGAGGCCGCGCATGCGCGTGACGTTGTACTCGTAGCCGTTGGCCGCGCCGGTGCTGGTCTGGTCGCCTTTCGTGGAGGTGGGCGACCAGCCGATCATGCCGTACGGGCGGGTGGCTCCCGGGTAGGTGTTGCCGCCGTTGGTGGTGCCGATGAACGGGTCGACGTAGTCGGTGGGGTGGGAGACGGCGGTCGCCGCGTCGCTGGGCGCCGGGGCCGCCGCCTGGGCCGCGGGGCCGGGAAGGACGGCCGCCACGGTCGCGCCGAGGGCAAGTCCGCTGAGGACAAGGCGGGTTCGCTGCCCGGCCGGCCTGCGCGCTGAGCTGGTCGACATGATCGTGCGGGCTCCGATCCCGGGCGGACAGCACCGTTTGGCAACGTTGTCAGGCGGAAGCTAGCAGGGCGGCCGGAGCGGTGCCAAGGGGATGCCGGTGAACTCGCGGTGTCGGCTGGGCGATCGGCGCCCGCTACACTCCAACCGTTCGGGCGCACGCCCGGGCCGCCGCTGACGAGTAAGCAACCGGACGGTGACGGAGCCGGTGCGACCGCGCGTGTCCCCGCGCCGCACCCGAGGTGGAAAGGCTCCGGCGTCGACCGCGGGTCGCATTTTCCCGGTGCAGGCTGCACAGGCTTCGCAGCCTTCCTGCACCATCCGGGCACCGGCGACCCCGCCGCGGTCCGCCCCGCCGCCCGGGGAATTCCGGTATATCCGTGAACACCGCACCCCCGACACAACCGGGGTATCGGGCCCTGCTGCGCATGCCCGGCGCCGCCACCTTCTACTTCACCGCGACCGCAGGCCGCATCGGCCTCGCCATGACGGGCCTGGGCCTGGTCTGGCTGATCCACCAACGCACGGACTCCTTCGCCGCGGCCGGCCTGGTCACCGGAGCCTTCGCCGTCGCGGAGGCGCTGGCCGGACCGCAACTGGCCCGCCTGATCGACCGCTTCGGTCAGGTGCGGGTGCTGCCACCGGCCGTACTGACACACGCCGCGGCGGTGAGCGCGCTGCTGCTGGTGCCGGGGACGGCGCCGCGGTGGACGCTGGCCACCTGCGGGGCGCTGGCGGGCGCCGCCGTACCGCAACTGGGGGCGCTGTCGGCGGCGCGCTGGGCGGCGCTGCTACGTCAACACAAGCCCGCCGGACCGGACTCCGGCACCGCTGACCTGACCACCCCGCCGGGCCCGCAGGCCCTCCCCACCGCCTTCTCCCTCGAATCCCTGGCCAACGGCACCGCCTTCCTGATCGGCCCGGTGCTCGTCACCTCACTCGGCGCCCTCGACCGCCCCGCCGCCGCCACCGCTCTTGCCACCACCCTGATCACCGTGAGTGGCCTGTCCCTGGCCGCTCAAAGCCGCACCGCTCCCCCAACCGTCACCGATGCGGTGGAACGCACCCGCGCCGGACGCAGCCTGCTACGCTCCGGCTTCGCGCTGGTGGTCGCGCTGAACCTCGCCATCGGCGTGCACTTCGGCGCCATGGGCGTCTCGATGACGGCCTTCATGCTGGACCACGACGCCACCACCACCGCCCCGGCGGTCTTCGCAGCCGGCAGCCTGAGCGGCCTGCTGGCCGGCTGGCTGTACGGGCTACGCCGGTGGCAGGCCGCGCCATCCACCCAACTCCCGGTGGCAGCGGGCCTCTTGGCTGCCGGTACCCCACTCCTGCTGCTCGCCGAATCACCCCTGCAACTGGCCGGTGCGGCGGCGCTGGTGGAGGGGATGATCCCACCACTCCTGGTCCTGTTCTCGCTCCTCACCGAGGCGACCGTCCACCGCGCCGCCCTAACCCAAGCCCTGACCTGGCTGAACTCCGCCAGCGCCGCAGGCTCCGCAGCCGCCGCCGCACTGGCCGGCCACGCGGTGGACGTGGCAGGCGCAGACGGCGGATTCGCCCTCACCACCGGAGCCTCGCTGGTGATGACGGCTCTGGCGGCGGGCTGGTGGGCAACGAACCGCTGAGTCAGGGCCGGTCCGCGAACTGCTCGATGGCCTTCTGGATCTCGGCGCCCATGGCTGGGCTGCCGCCGTGTCCGGCGTCCTCGACGATGACCAGGCGCGCGTCCGGCCAGGCTTGCGACAGTTCCCAGGCCGTGAGCGGTGGGCAGCCGAGGTCCTGGCGGCCCTGGATGATGATGCCGGGGATCCCGGCCAGCTGCCCTGCCCGCTGGATCAGGACGCCTTCGTCCAGCCAGGCCGCGTTGCTGTAGTAGTGCGCGCAGATGCGGACGCATGCCTGGTCCGCGGCGGATGCCTCGTTGCGGTGGTCGGGTGCGGTGTCGTCCTGTGCGACGGACAGGACCGCGTCCTCCCAGGCCATCCAGTCGGCCGCGGCTTTTGAGCGGACCGCGGGGTCCGGGTCCTCCATCAGCCGCGCGTACGCCGACAGCAGGTCGCCGTCGCGGTCCGCCGCCGGGACGCCGTCGCGGAAGCGCTGCCAGGCCTCGGGGGCGAAGCGGCCGGCGCCGCGGTACAGCCAGTCGATCTCCGAGCGACGGGACGTCATCATGCTGATCAGAATCATGCCCGTGACCCGCTCCGGATGGCGCTCGGCGTACGCCAGGCCCAGTGTCGCGCCCCACGAGCCGCCCTTGACCAGCCAGCGGTCCACGCCCAGGTGTTCGCGCAGCAGCTCCATGTCGGACAGCAGGTGCTCGGTCGTGTTGAGGCTCATGTCCGCCGCCGGATCGGAGGCATGCGGCGTGCTGCGCCCGCAGTTGCGCTGGTCGAAGCGGATGACGCGGAAGCGCTCCGGGTCCCAGGCGCGCACCGGCTTGGGGACGCCGGGCGCGCCTGGCCCGCCGTGCAGGTTCACGACGGGCTTGCCGTGGGGATTTCCGGAGACGTCCCAGTAGATGCGGTTTCCGTCACCTGTGTCGAGCATCCCGCGGTCGTATGGCTCGTACGGCGCATATGAGCTGGTCATGCGACGACAGCGTAGCGATCGCCTCACCCGTACTGCGGCGCCGGCGGCTCCGCCGGGCCCAGCCAACCCCGCAGCCACTCGTCGTAGCTGTTCTGCCAGGCGTTCTTGCCGGCCTTTTCCAGGGTGTCGTTGACCGCTCGCAGCAGGTCGTCCGACCCGTCCTTCACCGCGATGCCGTACGAATCCTTGCCGGTCTGCGGGCCGACCAGCCGGCTGCCGTCCTCCTGGGCGGCCATGCCCGCGGCGAGGCCGCTGTCGGTGAGGACCGCGTCCACGCGGGAGAGCTGGAGGAGCATCAGGCAGTCCAGGGCGCTGGGGCGGGCGCGCATCCAGGCGCCGTACTTCTCCTGGCCCTGGCCGCTGAGCAGCTCGTAGCCGCTGGAGCCGTAGGCGGTGCAGACCGTCTTGCCCTTCAGGGTGCTGTTGAAGCCGGTGATGCTGGACTTCTCCGGGACCAGCACGCGCTGTCCGGTTTCGAAGTAGGGGCTGGAGAAGTCCACGGCCGGCTCCTCCGGGGTGCCCTTGAGGGCCCGGCAGGTGATCGGCATGGTTTGCACCAGCACATCCACCTCGCCGTCTTCCAGGGCCTGCTGGCGGCGGTCGATCGGGACGGTACGGAACTCCACCGCCTCGGGGTCGCCGAGAAGGGCGTCGGCCAGCTCCTTGACGAGGTCGATGTCGAAGCCCGCCAGGTCGCCCTTGGCGTTGCGGTGGCTCCACAGGTAGCTGTTCTGCGCCACCCCGGCGATCAGCTTGCCGCGGTCCTTGATCTTCTTGACCGCCGGCCCGTTCTTGCTGCCGCTCTTCGGGTCCGGACTCACCTTGGTGTCGCAGTCCTCCCCTGCGGCCGTGCCCTGCTGCGGGGCCACCGCCGCCGGCGCGGCGGCACGCCCTCCCGCCGACGACGCCTGCTGCGGCGCGGCGCCGCTGATCGTGGGCACCGCCACCAGAGCGACGGCGGTCAGCCACACCGCGGTCCACCCCCCGGCCACGCGCCGCCGGACCCTCATTCCGTCGTCCCTCATACCGTCACCCCCGCCGCTCACCGGTACTCCGCCAGCCGCTTGCCGATCCCCAGAACCGCGCCCGCCACACCAAGCAGGCACAACACCGCACCACCGACCGGCAGTCCGGACAGCGCGCCGCGTCCGCTCTCGGCCTGCTCCTGGAACTGCGCCTCCTCGTGCTCCACCGCCGCTGCCAGCTTCCGGTCCATCGCGGCGAAGCTGCGCTCAGTCGTGTCCTTGACGGTCTCCCCGTCCGCCTTCCCGCCGATCGTGCGGGCCAGCGCCGCGTCGTAGTCGCCGCGGTCATCCTGCTTACGGGCCTGGTTGTGCAGCTTCTTCCAGTCCTTCAGCTCCGCCCAGGCATCCGCCACCATGTCCTGCCCCGCCCGGTCCTCGGCCTGCTGCTCGGAGCGCTGCATCAGCCGCTGCCCCTTGTCGCGGTCGTCCATCGCGCCCGCCCAGTAGTCGAACTCCCGGGAATACGCGGCACCTTCCCCGCGCGCCACCAGCGCCATGTTCTCGTTGCCCCGCGCCTTCAGCCCGGCGATCCGGGACTGGGTCAGCAACTGCACGGAAGCCGAGCCATGCGTATCGGAGTCCTCCAGCGAGGAGCTGGCCATGAAATGGCCGACCGTCAGCCAGACCAACGAGACCAGCACCGCGCCGGCCGCCGCCACCAGACCCAGGTTGAGGATCCGATTGGTGGCCAGGAAGAGCCGGTACGAGTAGAAGCCGATCACCGCGAGGACGAGCAGTCCGGCGCCGTACGCCGCCCAGGGCGGCGCGGTGGCATCGTCGCGGATCTCGGCCATGCGCCGGGTCTCCGCGTGGTACATGTCCTCGGCCGCCGGGAGCATCGTGGAGCGCATCTGCTCGGAGGCGTACCGGAGATAGGAGTTACCGACCGGCTTGTTCTCGCGGTTCGCGGAGCGGGCGGCCTCCACCAAGCTGGTGTAGCCGGGCAGTTCCTTGTTCAGGATGGCGATCTGCCGCTGCGCGGCGAAGGAGTCGCCGGTCCGCGCCGCCGCCTTGGAGAGCAGCCTGGAGGCGGTACGGATATTCGCCTCATAGGCGACGCGGTCCGCATGGGACTCCTCGCTGCCCCGCAGGAAGCCCGCCGCCGCCGTGGCGTCCGCGTCTGCCAGCGAGCGGTATATCTCCGCCGCGTCCGCGGCCAATGGCGCGGATTGCTGCGCCACATTGTCGGCCGCCGTCTGGCGATCGAGCACCGCCGTGGCCAGCAGCGCTCCGAAGAGCACCGTCACCAGCGCCATGATCAGTCCGGCCAGCCGCAACCGGGCCGGCGGGGAACCCGTCCCGACGATCCCCAGTACCGCGGAAGCCACCGCCTGCGCTCGTCCTCGCCGCCGTTCCGGAACGGCCTGCGCGGGCACTCCCACCTGTGCGGATGCTTGTACGGATGCGTCCGGTCCAGACGCGACCCCCGTTTTCGTCGGCGTCACCACGCCGGTCCTCCCCGTTGTCGTCCTACAGTGCCCGCCGAGCTCCCCTCCGCGTACTGCTGCTTGGAACACTAGTGCTTCAGTGCCGAAGGCAACTAGGGTGACCGAATGTCCACCGGGGGAAACAGTGCACATGCAATGGATCGACGCAGGTTCCTTGGCGGCCTGGCCGCAGGGGCGCTGGCACCAGCCGCCCTGGCCGCCTGCGGCACCGACAGCGGACCGGGCCTGGCAAAGGCCGCGGCACAGAAGGACCGCGGCACCATCACCATCGGCTACGTAGCCTGGGACGAGGCCATCGCGGTCACCGAGCTGTGGAAGCAGCTGCTGGAGTCCAAGGGCTACACGGTCAAGGACGTGCAGAAGGACGCCGTGCCGGACCTGTTCCGCGGGGTGGCCAAGGGCGAGTTCGACGTCTTCATGGACGCCTGGCTGCCGAGCACCCACACCGAGCCATGGGCGCAATACGGCGGCTCAATGGTCGACCTCGGCCCTTGGTACGAGCCCGGCGACCTCGGCCTGGCCGTGCCCGATTACGTGGAAGATGTCGAGTCCCTGGTCGATCTGCCGCAGCACGCGGGCCTCTTCGACGGGACGATCGTCGGCATCGAGCCGACCGCGGGTCTGACCAGGACCATCAACAAGTCGGTGATCCCGGAGTACGGCCTGGCGGACTCGTACCGCCAGAAGGCCAAGGACACCGCCACCATGCTGCAGGCCCTGGACACCGCCTACGCGGCGAAGGACCCCATCCTGGTGGGCATGTGGCGCCCCCACTGGGCCTTCTCCAAGTACGACATCCGCTACCTCGACGACCCCGCCGACGCCTTCGGCGACCCGGACAAGCTCCACACGGTCGTCTCCCGGGACTTCCACGGCAAAGGCGACAACGAAGCCCTGGAGTGGCTGCGGAACTTCCGCGTAACGCCGGATCAGCTGCAGGGCCTGGAGGCGGCGATCCAGGACGCGGGCGGCGCGGAGCAGAAAGAGGACGCGGTCGAGACCTGGATCGGCGTCAACGAATCCCTCGTCAAGCAGTGGCTGCCTATCTGACAGTGTGGACGCGTACGAATCCGGTCCGGTAGGCGATGGCGACCAGTTGGGCCCGGGTGCGGGAGTCGAGCTTGGTCATGATGCGCTGGATGAAGGTCCGTACGGTCAGCGGGCTGAGGTGCAGGAGCTCGGCGATCTCGGCATTGGTGAGGCCCTTGGCAGCCTGCGCCAGGACCTCGCGTTCGCGCGACGTGAGCGCCTCAAGTGCCTGGGGCACCGCGGTCGGCGGGCCGGGCGTGGCGAGATAGCGGGCGACCACGGCGCGGGTGGCGAGCGGGGACAGGACCATGTCTCCGGCCGCGACGGTACGGATGGCGCTGAGGAGCTCGCCGGGGGTGACGCCCTTGCCGAGAAAGCCGCTTACGCCCGCGCGCAGGGCCTGGGCGACGTACTCATCGGTCTCGAAGGTGGTGAGTATGAGGACGCGGGCCCGGCCGCCTGCTTGGGTGATCTCGGCTGCGGCGATCAGCCCGTCCTTGCCGGGCATACGGATGTCCATGACCACGACGTCGGGGGTGGTGGCGCGGGTCAGCTCGACCGCCTGGGCGCCGTCCTCGGCGAGGCCGACGACCTCCATGTCGTCGCTCGCGTCGATGAGGATCTTGAAGGTGCCGGCCAGGAGAGCCTGGTCGTCGGCGAGCAGCACCCGGATCGTCACAGCCGCTCCTCGTGTGGTGGGTCGGTGGAGAGTTCGGCGACCACCTCGAATCCGCTGCCGTCCTTCGGTCGCGCCCGGAGGCGTCCCCCTGCGGCCTGGACTCGCTCCCGCATGCCGATGAGTCCGTAGCCGGTGCTGGTATCCGCCGCCATGTCATGCGGGCCGTTGTCGCTGATCGTGATGGTCAGGAGGCTTTCGGCGTAGGCGAGTTGGAGGCAGGCGGAGCCGGTGCGGGCGTGTTTGGTGACGTTGGTCAGGGCCTCTTGGACGATCCGGTACGCCGTGAGGTCGACGCCGGGTGACAGGGGCCGCGGGGTGCCGTCGCGGGTGAGGTGGACCGCGAGGCCGGCCTGTTTGAAGTCGGCGAGCAGGCCGGGGAGCCGGTCCAGGCCGGGGGCGGGGTCGAGGGGGGTCTCGTGGCGGCCGGTCTGGCGCAGCAGGCCTACGGTCGCGCGCAGTTCGTTCAGGGCGGAGACCAGGGTGGGGGTGAGGTGGCGCATGGCGTCGCGTGCCTGGTCGGGCTTCGTGGACAGCAGGTAGTCGGCGGTGGCGGCTTGGGCGTGGGCGAGGGTGATGTGGTGGGCGACGACGTCGTGGAGTTCGCGGGCGATGCGCATGCGTTCGGCGCCGACCCGGTGGCGGGCCTCGTCCTCGCGGGTGCGTTCGGCGAGTTCGGCGCGGGCCTCGACGGCGGCGACGTAGTCGCGGCGGCTGCGGGTGGAGTCGGCGACGGCGGCGGCCAGGAGCACGAAGCCGACGAGCCCCACCTGCTCGGGCTGGAGGAGTGTGCCGTCCGGTGCCCAGATGACGGAAGCGGCGAGGAGGGTCAGTGCGGCGGCGGCGGTGTAGCGGCCGGTGGTGCGCTGGTCGGTGCGCCAGGCGAGGGAGGCCAGCGCCGCCATGGTGGTGCCGACGAGGGTCGAGCCGAACTGGTAGCCCAGCGAGGGGGCCATGGCCCCCAGGGCGGCGCCGCCCGCGGTGGTGGCGATGACCGTCAGGCGCGGGTGGCGACGATGGGTGAGGAGAGCGCCGGACGAGGCGAGGGCGACAATCACCGCGGGCAGCGGCGGCCATTGGTGGATGTGCGGCGGCCGCTCCATGGTGGTGGACGCCAGGGTGATGGCGCAGAGCACCACGGCGAGGGTCGCGTCGACCCCGCGGGGGTGGCTGCGGATCCACGGACGCACTCCGCGGATCCACAACCGCGCTTCGTCGATCACTTGACTCCTTGTACGGCCCGTGGCTGCGGCGGGATGGCTGGGTCGGCCTCGCGATGGCTGAGCTGCTCGCCTTCGATGTCCAGGTCGGGCAGCACCCGGCCGAGCCGGCGGGGCAGCCACCACGCCGCGTGCCCCAGGAGCGCCAGCGCAGCGGGGACGATGGTCATCCGTACGACAAAGGCGTCGAAGAGGACAGCGGCGGCCAGGCCGAGGCCGAGCATTTTGATCATGGAGTCGGTCATGCCGATGAAGCCGGCGAACACCGCGATCATGATGACGGCTGCGGCCACGACGACGCGGGCGCTGTGCCGGAAGCCGGTGACGATGGCGCGAGTTGGCTGCTCGCCGCGTACGTACGCCTCCCGGATGCGGGTCACGAGGAAGACCTCGTAATCCATGGCAAGACCGAACACCACACCGATCAGGAAGATCGGCATCATGCTCATCACGGGTCCGGTCTGCGCGACCCCGAGCAGACCGGCCAGCCAGCCCCACTGGAACACCGCCACGATCACGCCGAAGGCCGCGGCCACCGAGAGCAGGAAGCCCAGCGCGGCCTTGAGCGGCACGAGGATCGAGCGGAAGACGACCATCAGCAGCACGATCGCCAGGCCGACCACGACCGCGAGGTAGGGCAGGAGCGCGGCGGTGACCTTGTTCGAGACGTCGATGTTCATGGCGGTCTGACCGGTCACCAGCATGGCCGCGCCGGTGTCGGCCTCGAGTTGGCCGCCTTCGGCGCGGAGGGTTCTGACCAGGTCCTTGGTCGCGGTGGCGGCGGGGCCGGTGCTGGGCATGGCGGTGACGACGGCGGTGTCCCCGGCCTTGTTGAACATGGCCGGTGACACCTCGACGACGCCGTCCGTGGCCGCCAGGGTCTTACGGGCCTGGGCGACGACGGCCTTCGCGTCGTCGGCCTGGCGCGTATCGATGGCTACGGTCAACGGCCCGTTGAAGCCGGGGCCGAATCCGTCGGCGAGCGCGTCGTACGCACGCCGCTGGGTGGTCGAGGTGGGCTGCGCCTCGTCGCCGGGCAGGGTCAGCTGCAGGTCCAGCGCCGGTACGGCGACGACCCCCAGGCCCACGACGCCGAGCAGCAGCGCCGCCAGCGGCCTGCGGACGACGAAGCGGGCCCAGCGGCTGCCCGCGGATTCCATCGCCGCGACGTCGGCAGGCGCCCGTACGGTGCGCCGCTGCGCCCGGGGCAGCACAGCCCGCGGAAAGAAGCCGAGCAGCGCGGGCAGCAGCGTCAGGGCGACCAGCACGGCGATCACGACGGTCCCGGCGGCCGCCAGGCCCATGTCGGTCAGCATCGGCACGCCCGCCACCGACAGCCCGGCCAGCGCGATGACGACGGTGGCACCGGCGAAGACAACGGCGGAGCCGGCCGTGCCCACCGCCCGCCCGACGGCCTCTTCGGCGGTTTGCCCCTCGGCCCGCTCGCTGCGATACCGGGAGACGATGAACAGCGCGTAATCGATGCCCACGGCCAGCCCCAGCATGAGCGCCAGCGTGATCGTCGTGGTCGACATGCCGGCCGCGATGATCGCGCAGACGCCCGCCCCGAGCCCGACGAGCGCGGTGATCAGCGGCAGCCCGGCGGCGACCACGGCGCGGAAGGTGATCAGCAGCACCAGCGCCGCGACGCCGATGCCGATCAGTTCGGTGATGCCGCCGAGCTCCGGCCCGCCGTCCACGGCCGACCCGCCGACCTCCACCGTCAACCCCGCGTCCCGCCCGTCCTGGACGGCGTCCAGGAGCGCCTCGCTCGTGCCTTCGGCCAGCTCCTCGCTCGGGACGTCATAGGTGACGGTCGCGTACGCGGTGCTGCCGTCCTCGCTGACGGCGTCCTCCGCGAAGGGACTCTGCGCCTCCTTCACCTGGGCCCCGGCGGCGACTTCGTCGACGACCCGGTCCACCGCGGCCCGGTGGTCGCCGGCCGTCACCTTCTGCCCGTCAGGGGCGGCGAAGACGATACGGGCGTCGGCGCCCTCCGAAGTTCCCCCGGGGAAACGATCGTCGAGCAAGTCGAAAGCCTTCTGCGACTCGGTGCCCGGCATCGAGAACCCGTCGTCCTCGGCCGCCGGCGCCGTGGCCGCCAGGAAGGCGCACGCCGCCAGCAGCACCACCCACACGAGGGCGAAGCAGCGGCGTTTGCGGAAGGACAGCCGGCCGAGCCGGTAGAGGTAGGAAGCCATGCCGTCATCGTTCGCGGCGGCGGATGTAGTCGTCGTCCGGCGCCTGCTGACACTGCGGCGTACTGCAGGGGCAGTACGGGCAGGGCCGCTAGGCGGCGGCTCGGTGGTCCGCGTACTCCGGGAGTCGCCAGTCACCGCCGCGGTCCTCCTTGGAGAAGCGGGCGGCCAGCTCGGGGATGCGCAGTGCGGTGGCCAGGCCGGTGACGGTGAGGAAGGCGTCGATCGCACGCTGGGTCATGGGCAGGCCCAGGCGCAGGAGGCGCGGGTTGACCTCGCCTTGGATCGCGTCGACGAAGGGGCGGAGCGTGGTGTCGTAGTTCGCCAGGGCGGTCGGCAGATCGTCCGGGTGCCGGTTGAGCTCGCCGGCCAGGACGTAGGCGCCGACCAGTCCGCCGGAGATGCCCATGCCGCTGTACGGGGACGCGCAGTGCGCGGCATCTCCCGCCAGGACGACGCGGCCCTTCGACCAGGTGTCGGTGCGGACCTGGACGATCTCCTGGGAGTAGAAGAAGGGGCTGGTCCGCATGCCCTCGATGAAGCGCTCGGTCTGCCAGCCCGCGTCGCGGAAGCGGCCGGCCCAGAACTCCTGCTGCTTCTCGACGGGTTCGCGGTGGATCGCGGAGGCTTCCGCGGAGTCCTCCCGTAGTACGAAGTAGACCTGCGTCTCGGTGGGATTGTGGCTGCGGCGCATGATCTGGCGGCCGCCCGGGACCATGTAGGTGTCGCGGATATTGGTGTCGGAGGCGATGCGCGGGACGAACCAGTAGGCCATGTGGATGCCGACGCGCCAGTACGGGTCGGTGCCCTCGGGGAGGATCGCCCGGCGGATCCGGGAGCCCTGCCCGTCGGCGCCGACCAGGAGGTCGTACGCGCCGGAGGACCCGTCGGAGAAGTGCGCGATGACCTTGTCCTCGCCCTCGTCCTGCTCGAAGCCGTCCACGCCGCTGCCGAAGACGTACTCCGCATCGTCCTTCGTGGCGTCGTGGAGGATGCGCACCAGGTCGCCGCGCATGATCTCGTACTCCGAGGTCAGGGTCTGCCGGCCCTGGCCGGAGGTATTGGCCATGATCGTCGCCCTGGGCTTGCCGCGGGCGTTGATGAAGGCGACGCCCGCCTCGTCCACGAGCTTGCCGCGGACGGTGTCGAGCAGGCCCATCCGCTCGACGGCCTCGATGCCCTGCCCCCGCAGGTCGACCTGGGCGCCGCCGGCCCGCAGCGCGGGGAAGCGCTCGGCGACGGTCACCTGGTGGCCGCCCCGGGCGAGCCAGTACGCCAGGGCCTGGCCGGCGACCCCGCCGCCGGCGATGAGAACGCGCAGGGACATCCCTCTCACTCCAAAATCTATCAGTGAATGATTCTTTTTCAGAGTCGCCTATCAGCGATAGATTGTCAAAGTGACAAAGATCAGCCGTGAAACCGTGATCACTGAGGCGCTCGACCTGCTGGACGAGGTCGGGCTGGACACCATCAGCACGAGACAGCTGGCCAAGCGGCTAGGCGTGGAGCAGCCCTCGCTGTACTGGTATTTCCGCACCAAGAAGGACCTACTGACCGCCATGGCGGAGGCCGCGATGGCCCCCCACGCGACCGCACCGCTCCCGGCCCCCGGCGACGACTGGCGCACCTGGTTCCTGGAAAACACCCGCAGCTTCCGCCGCACCCTGCTGCTCCGCCGCGACGGCGCCCGCCTCCACGCCGGCAGCACCCCCACCGCGGACCTCGACCGGATCCGCCACAAGATGGCCTTCCTCACCGCCTCAGGCGTACCCGAGGAACCCGCCCAGATGGCCATGCTCGCCGCGGGCCGCTTCACGGTCGGCAGCGTCCTGGAAGAACAGGCGGACACTCAGCCCGACGGCAGCCGCGACCTCCCGGCCGATATCCCACCGATCGACCACGACACCGCCTTCGAAGCGGGCTTGGCCCTCATCCTCGACGGCCTGACGCACCGCACGGCGATGCCGTAGGCGATCACCCCTGGCGCGCGGTGGGGTCCGCCGGGCTGCCCTGCGCCTCCAAGCGCGACACCCGTCGGGGGCCTGCGACTTGGCGGTAGGAGGTGTCGAGGAGTTCTGCTACTTCCTGCCAGTCGACGTCTTTGGGGGGTGTGGTGCCCGCCGCCGCCAGATCCAGGCCGATCCAGCCGGACGGAGCGAGGTAGGCGGGGGTGAAGTAGCGGTGGTCCTCCGTCAGGGCCGCGCGGTCGGTTTCGTCCGGGAGGATGAGGAGGGCCTGGTCGTAGCGGATGCGGGTGGCGGCGGAGCCCTTGGTGGTGGCGCCGTACCAGGCGAAGAACTTGCCGGCCCGGAAGCCCGGGCGGCCATGCGCGATCCGCTCCTCCGCGTCCGGGAAGGCCAGCGCCACGCGGCGCAGGCGCACCAGGTAGGGGTCGTCGTCTTCGAACATCACGGGGTGTGGCATGCCATTAATCCTCCGCCAGCATCCTCGTGTAGCGGTGCACCGCCACCGGCAGCATGCCGTCCCCCGCGACCGCCTCATACGGATGCGGGCCCGCGTCGCGCCAGCCATTGCGCGCGTAGAAGCGGCGGGCGCGCTCATTGCCCGGGACGACCGCCAGCCAGATCTCCGCGTGGCCGGCCTTCGCCAGGTGCTCCTCCGCCGCCGCGAGGAGCTCCGCGGCGAGCCCCGTACCCCGGTGGGCGCGGTCGACGAAGATCTGCTCCAGCTCGTCGCCGTCCGTCATGAAGAAGCCGCCGACCGCCCCGTCCACCTCGATCACTACCGTGTCGCCGACCCGCCGTTCCGCGCGCGTACGGAAAGACGCCTCAGTCCGCGCGGCCGCCAGGGCGGCGTTCACGTGGTCGCGCATGCCGTCGTCCCAGCCCTCCCGCCAGATGACGGCGACGGCGGGCGCGTCGGCGGGGGTGCCGGGGCGCAGGATGTGTGGTGCCACGGTGGTTGCTCCTCGGGCTTCGCGGGCTTCTCTGGTCTCGCGGGTTTCGCGGGTTTCTGTTATCGCTCCCTGGGTCGCCGCCCCTCCACCACGTGACAGGGACTCCCCCCACAGGAGGTACTTCATGGCCATCACCAGACGCAAGCTCCTCGGCGCGGGCAGCGCCGTCGCCGCCACCGCCGCGACCGGGATCGGCGTCGGGCTGCAGCGCGCCGGCGCCGAGCCCGCACAGCAGACCGCCGCCAAGAAAGCCGCCACCGGCGACGTAATCGGCAAGATCACCGTCGGCTACCAAGGCTGGTTCGCCTGCAAAGGCGACGGCGCCCCCATCGACAGCTGGTGGCACTGGAGCAAGGACGCCGGACAGCCCCCGTCCCCCTCCAACACCACGATCATCTCCTGGCCCGACATGGCCGATTACGAGCACGCCTACACCACCGCCTACCCCGACCTCGGCAGCGGCCGCCCCGCCCAGCTCTTCTCCTCCTGGGACGAGCAGACCGTCGACACCCACTTCCGCTGGATGCGCGAGAACAACCTCGACACCGCCGCCCTCCAGCGCTTCAACCCCTTCGGCGCCGAAGGCCCCACCCGCGACGCCATGGCGGCGAAGGTGCGCAAGGCCGCCGAGGCGCACGGCCGGAAGTTCTACATCATGTACGACGTCAGCGGCTGGACCTCGATGCGTACGCAGATCACCGAGGACTGGACGGCGAAGATGAAGGCCCACACCGCCTCCCCCGCCTACGCCATGCAGAACGGCAAGCCCGTCGTCTGCATCTGGGGCTTCGGCTTCAACGACGACGGCCGCCCCTTCGAGCCCGGCGAGTGCAAGGAGGTCGTCGACTGGTTCAAGGAGCACGGCTGTTACGTGATCGGTGGCGTCCCCACGCACTGGCGCCGCGGGGTCGGCGACTCCCGCCCCGGCTTCCTGGACGTCTATCACGCCTTCCACATGCTCTCGCCGTGGATGGTCGGCCGGATCGGCACCATCGAGGGCGCGGACCAGTTCTTCCGCGACATCAACACCCCCGACCAGGCCGACTGCGACGCCCACGGCATCGACTATCAGCCGTGCGTGATGCCGGGCAATCTGCAGGAAGGCCACCGGGCGCACGGCGACTTCATGTGGCGGATGTTCTACAACATGGTGCGGCTCGGCGCGCAGGGCATCTACATATCGATGTTCGACGAGTACAACGAGGGCAACCAGATCGCCAAGACCGCCGCCACCCGCGCCGACATCCCGGCCGGCACGGGCATCAAGCCCCTCGACGAGGACGGCACGGCCTGCTCCCCGGACTACTACCTGCGCCTCACCGGCGACGGCGGCCGGATGCTGAAGGGCGAGCTGCAGCTCACCCCCGACCGGCCGACCAAGCCGGTCGTCAGCTGACCCCGCGCTCCCGCCCCGCCCAGTACGGCTGCCGGAGCTTGAACTTCTGGATCTTCCCGGTGGCCGTACGCGGAATGGCATCCCGGAATTCCACCGTCGTCGGCGCCTTGTAGCGGGCCATCCGCTCCTTGCAGTACGCGATGAGCTCCGCCTCGTCTGTACGAGCGCCGTCCCCGAGCACCACGAGCGCCTTGATCGTCTCGCCCCACTTCTCGTCCGGCACCCCGATCACCGCGACCTCGGCGACGGCCGGGTGGCTGAAGAGCGTGTCCTCGACCTCGATCGAGGAGACGTTCTCGCCGCCCGTGATGATCACGTCATTCTTCCGGTCGGAGATCGTCAGATGCCCGTCGCCGGGGTCGACGGTGCCGCCGTCCCCGGTGTGGAACCAGCCGTCCTCCAGCGCCGCCGCGGTCTCCTCGGGCTTCTCCCAGTAGCCGTCGAGTACGACATTCGACCGGGCCAGCACCTCCCCGGACTCGGCCACCTTGATCTTCACCCCGAGCGCGGGCAGCCCGGCGCGGGAGAGCTTGCGGGCCCGCTCCTCGGCCGGGAGGTGATCGTCCTCCGGCCGCGTGCGGTTGTACGTGAGCAGTGGCGAGGTCTCGGTCAGCCCGTAGAGCTGCGTGAACTGCCAGCCCAGCTCCTCCTCGAACCGCTGGATCATGCTGCTCGGCGGCGGCGCGCCCGCGCAGGCGACCCGTACCTGACCGCGCCCGGGGATCTCGCCCTTCCACGTGGCGGCCGCGTCCAGCACCGCGTTCCACACGGCCGGGGCGCCGCACATCAGCGTCACGCCGTGCTCCTCGACCCGGCGCAGGATCTCCGCCCCGTCGACCTTCCGCAGCGCGACCTGCTTCACGCCCAGGCCCGCCATCACGAAGGGCATCCCCCACCCATTGCAGTGGAACATCGGCAGCGTGTGCATATACACATCCCGCTCCCAGGCGCGCGTATGCAGGCCGAAGGTCAGGCCGTTCACCCAGATATTGCGGTGGGTCAGCTGTACGCCCTTCGGGCGGGCCGTGGTCCCCGACGTGTAGTTGATCGTCGCCGTCGCGTCCTCGTCCGGCGCCGACCAGGGCCGCGGCTCCATCCCGAAGCGCATCAGCTCGGCCTCGGTCTGCTCCCCGAGCACGAACCGGTGCCGCGCCTTCACGCCCGACAGCGCATCATCCAGCTCCGGATCCACCAGCAGCACCGACGCGCCGCTCTGCCGTACGACGTACTGCACCTCATCGGGCTGCAGCCGGAAGTTCACCGGTACGGCGATCCGCCCGCTCATCGGCACCGCGAACAACAGCTCCAGCATCCGCGCCGAGTTGTGCGAGACGACGGCGACCCGCTCGCCCTCCCCCACCCCCAGCGCATCGAGCCCGGCCTGCCAGGCCCGGACCCGCTCGCCCAGCCGCCCGTACGTCGAATCCGGCACGGGCGGCGCGGGCTGGAAGGGCTCGTCAATGACCCCTGGGCTGCGGGCGAAACCCAGTTCGGCCCGGTCGAGGAAGTCGGCGATCGTCATGGGTACGCGCATGGGGCCATGGTGGGGGCGCGCCCCCGCGATCGGCTACCCCCGGACACGAGCGGAAGGCGATCAGCTCCACTGACCCGGCACGTAATCGCCGCCCGGGTTCTGCAGCATCACATTGCCGCGGTTGAAGGCATTGATCACGGCAATCGCCGCCACCAGGGCGCCCAGCTGCTCCTCGTCGTAGTGCTTGGCCGCGCGGCCCCAGACCTCGTCCGAGACGCCGCCGGCGCCGTCGGCGATGCGGGTGCCCTCCTCGGCGAGCTCCAGCGCGGCGCGCTCCGCCTCGGTGAAGACCTTGGCCTCGCGCCAGCCGGCGACCATGTTCAGCCGCTCCCAGGACTCGCCGCCGGCGACGGCGTCCTTGGCGTGCATGTCGATGCAGACGGAGCAGCCGTTGATCTGGCTGGCGCGCAGCAGCACCAGCTCGACCGTCTGCCCCGGCAGCTCGGTGTCGGCGACCGACTTGCTCGCGGCGATGATGTGCTTGAAGGCCTTGCTCATGGCCTTGTTGCCGAAGAAGTCAAGACGAGCTTCCATGATGTGCTCCAGTGTCGTCGTTTGCGGTTACACCCCTAAGACGGCACGGCTCCGCTGTGTGTGACATCGACACGTCTGTGACCTGCGCCTCACCGGATCCGGCCGCTGAGATAGGCCCGCTCGGCCTCGTTGTCCGTGAGCTCGGCGGCCCGCCCGTACGCCGCCGCGGCCTCGTCGCTCCGGCCCAGGCGGCGCAGCAGCTCGGCGCGCACGGCGTGCAGCACGTAGTACGTGTCGAGGTCCGCCGCGAGCGCGTCGGTCAGCGCGAGGGCGGGCTCCGGCCCCTCGGTCTCGGCCACCGCCACGGCCCGGTTCAGGGCGACCACCGGCGTCGGCGCGAGCGCCATCAGCTGGTCGTAGAGCCGCACGATCTGCCGCCAGTCGGTGTCGGCGGCGGTGCCGGCGTCGCTGTGGACCGCGTTGATCGCGGCCTGGATCTGGTACGGCCCTGGCCGGCCGCGGCGGAGGCAGCGGCGGACCAGGTCCTGGCCCTCGGCGATCAGCGCGCGGTCCCAGCGGGCCCGGTCCTGCGCCGCCAGCGGGACGAGCTCGCCGCCGGCGCCGATCCGGGCCGGGCGGCGGGAGGCGGTGAGCAGCATCAGCGCGAGCAGGCCGAGCGCCTCCGGCTCGTCCGGCATCAGCTCGGCGATCAGCCGGCCGAGGCGTACGGCCTCGTCGCAGAGGTCGTCGCGGACCAGGTCGGCGCCCGCGGAGGCGGCGTAACCCTCGTTGAAGACGAGGTAGATGACCGCCAGCACGCCGCGCAGCCGGTCCGGCAGGTCGGCCTCGCGCGGCACCCGGTAGGGGATGCCCGCGTCGCGGATCTTCCGCTTGGCGCGGACCAGCCGCTGCGCCATGGCCGGCTCTGGCACCAGGAAGGCGCGGGCGATCTCGGGGGTCGTCAGGCCGCCGAGGAGGCGGAGGGTGAGGGCGACGCGGGCGGCCGGGGCGAGCGCCGGGTGGCAGCAGGTGAAGATCAGGCGGAGCCGGTCGTCGCGCACGGGGCCCTCCTCGGGCGGCTCGTCCGCCTCCGCGTGCAGCAGGGCGGCCTGGGCGTGCTTGTCCGCGCGGGCGCTCTCGCGGCGCAGCCGGTCGATGGCGCGGTTGCGGGCGGTGGTGATGATCCAGCCGGCCGGGCTGGGCGGCGTACCCGCGTCGGGCCACCGCTTGACCGCCTCGGCGAACGCCTCCTGGACCGCCTCCTCGGCGAGGTCTATGTCGCCGAGGAGGCGGACCAGGACGGCGACGGCGCGCCCGTATTCGCTGCGGAAGACGCGCTCGACCTCCGCGGAGGGCACTCAGCAGGTCCCGTACTGCATCGGCCGCACCTCGATCGGCAGGGTGATCACCTCGGCGTACTTGCGCGCCCACTCCAGCGCGGCGTCGAGGTCCTCGGCCTGAATGACGGTGAAGCCGCCGATGTGCTCCTTGCCCTCGGCGTACGGCCCGTCGGTGGTGAGCACCTCCGCGTCCTTGACCCGCACGACGGTGGCGGTGTCCGGCGGGAACAGGCCGCCGGCGAAGACCCAGGCGCCGGCCTCGCGGATCTCCGTGTTGAGCGCGTCCAGCTTCTTCATGATCGGGTCCAGCGTCTCGGGCGGCGGGGCCGGGCCGTCGGGCTGGATGATGCTGAGCATGTACTGCTTCATGACCGTTCTCCTCGGTGCGTGACCGGCGCCTGCCGCCGGTTCTCACCCTCTACACGAACGGGCTCCCGCCGGATCGACACCCGGAGCCGTCCGGAGCCGGAAATTTTCGCCGCCACCGGATTTCACCCTCCTGCCACTCGTCGGTGGGCGCCAGCCCGGCGGCCGCGGCGATGGCGGCGGAGGCGTGGTGGTCGGGGTGGATGTGGGCGATGACCTCGGCGATTGCCGTTTCGGCTGTCCCGAGCCAGTGGACGACGGCTTGCGCGGCTTCCTTGGCGATGCCCTGGCCCTGCCAGGGGGTACCCACCACCCAGGCGACCTCGGCGAGCGAGCGGCCGCGCCCGGCGGCGGCGGCGGTGACGGTGGCCTGGGCGTATCCCGTCAGCCGAGCCTCGGCGCGGAGCAGCAGCACCCAGTTGTGCCAGGTCACGCCGGGATCCGGGGAGCCGGCGGCGAGGCGCTCGTAGCGGGCGGCGAGGTCCGCGGGGGCGGCGGGCGTCCCGCCCGTGTAGCGGTGCAGGGCCGGGTCGGCGAGCACGGCCGCCATCTCGGTGGCGTGCCCGGGTGCCAGGGGCAGCAGGTCCAGGCGGGCCGTGCGGAGGGCGGGTGTCACCGGTGGCCGACCACGTTGACCACCTTGCCGTCCGGGTCGCGGACGAAGAAGCGGCGGACGCCCCACTCCTCGTCCGTGATCGGGTGCACGATCTCCGCGCCGGTGCCGCGGATCGCCGCGTACGCGGCGTCGACATCGTCGACCTCGACGCTCAGGTCGGGGTTCTCGGGGGCGCTCGCGTCCTTGGTGATGAGGATGACCTGGGCGGTCGGGTTGGAGGGGGAGACCAGGTTGACCACCCAGCCCATATTCATGTCCTCGCGGAAGCCGAGGAGTTGGTAGAAGGCGCTGCTGGCGGCCGGGTCGGCGGTGGTGTGGTCCGGTACGGCGCGGCGAATCGTCATGCGGCGGACGCTAACAGCGCGTTTGCCGGGCAGCTTGGATAAATCCGCAGGAGATTACGCCGCCCGCAGCCGCCACAGCGACGTCACCTCCGCGCCGCGCGCGGCATGCAGCGGGTCGTCCGGGTCGGCGGCGCGGGGGTGGCGGGGGCGGGTGTCGAGGCGGCCGGCCACCGTGAGGCCCGCCGCCTCGATCCAGCCGAGGAGCTCGGCGCGCGACCGCAGGCCCAGGTGTTCCGCCAGGTCGGAGACGATCAGCCAGCCCTCGCCGCCCGGCTCCAGATGGTCCGCGAGCCCGTCCAGGAAGCCGCGGAGCATGCGGCTGCCCGGGTCGTAGACGGCGTACTCGAGGGTCGAGGTGGGCTTGGCCGGGAGCCAGGGCGGGTTGCAGACGGCGAGGGGGGCGCGGCCGTCCGGGAAGAGGTCGGCGCTGACCACCTCGACCTGGTCGCCGTGGCCGAGGCGGTCGGCGTTCGTACGGGCGCAGGCCAGGGCGCGCTCGTTGACGTCGGTGGCGACGACGCGGCGCACGCCGCGCCGGGCGAGGACCGCGGCCAGGACGCCCGTGCCCGTACCGACGTCGAAGGCGAGCCGGTCCGCGCCGGGCGGCAGCGGGGCCTCGGCGACGAGGTCGACGTATTCACCGCGGACCGGCGCGAAGACGCCGTAGGAGGGGTGGATCCGCGCGCCGCCGAGCGCCGGGACCTCGACGCCGCGCTGCTGCCACTGGTACGCGCCGAGGACCCCGAGCAGGTCGCGGAGGGAGACGGCTGCCGGCCCGTCACCGTCGCCGTCGCCCGGATACGGGCCGTACGCCGCCGCGCAGGCCTCGGCCACCTCAGGCGCGCGGCGGAGGGGGATCACGTACCCCGGCTCCAGGGGGATGAGGAGCATGCCGAGGATGCGGGCGCGGTGCCCCTGCTCCTGCCGCTGGCGATGGAAGTCGGCGGCCGGATCGGCACCCCCGTCCCCCTTCCTCCGCCGCGACGGACGCTTGTCGAGCCGCCGCCCAAGGGCCGCCAGCACCTGCCGCGCCCCGTGGTAGTCCCCGCGCCACAGCACAGCGGTCCCCTCACAGGCGAGCTTGTACGCAACGGCGGCCGGCATCCGGTCGTCACCGGGCTCGACCCGGCGCGGCGCGGGGGCGCCGCTCGCGGACAGCCAGCGGGCGGAGCGCGGACTGCCGTCGTCGGGCTCGGTCCAGGTCAGGACGGGGTTCTCAGGCACCCCGACATCATCCCCGATGCGCGCGGAAGGCTCAGACGACGCCGAGCGGCTACGGCCCTGCCGGGACGTCGTAGTCCCAGTCCAGCTCCCACACGCGGGTGGCGCCGCTGCGGTCGCGGGAGATGACAGCGTGGCCGTCGGCGCTGATGGTCAGCCACATCACGGCGGATGTATGGGCGTCGAGGGTGCGCAGGCACTCGCCGGAGTCCAGGTCCCACACCCGCAGCACGCCGTCCTGCCCGCCGGTGACGGCGAAGCGGCCGTCGGCGCTGACCGCCAGGCCGCGTACGGAGTACACCGGGAAGGCGGTCCCGAGTCCGCCGACGTGCCGGCAGGCTCCGGTGTGCAGGTCCCAGACCCGCAGCGTGCGGTCGTCGCTCACCGAGGCGCCGACGGTGCCGTCGAAGGAGCAGCCGACATCCATCAGGTGGCGGTCGGGGTCGTGGCCGGTGAAGGTGTGCAGGCAGGATCCGGTGGGGACGTCCCACACCCGCACCGTCCCGTCCCGGTGCCGGGACCACAGCGCGGTCCCGGAGCCGCTCAGCGCGAACCCGAGCCAGTCGCCGCCGCCGAGCGCGGCGATGCGGCGGCGGCGCGGCACGTCCCACAGCCACGGCCCGTCGTCCGCGTACGAGTAGGCGTAGCGGCCGTCGGCGCTGATCCCGAACTCGCTGACGGCGCTGCGGTGACCGCGGAGGGCGCCGAGGTACGCGCCGTGCTCCAGGTCCCAGACGCGGATGGTGCGCTTGCGCCCGCCGGAGAGGGCGACGCTGCCGTCCGCCGCGGCCTTGACGCGGAACACCCGCCCCCACCGGCCCTTCAGTTCGCGCACGCAGCGGCCCGACTCGACGTCCCAGCCGCGGATCACGCCGTCCGCACCGGCCGACAGCACCAGGCGGTCGTCGGCGGTGACGGTCAGGTCGCGCTGGACGTCGATGTCGCCCTCGAAGTAGCCGCGCCGACTCCCGTCGCGCAGGTCGAGCAGGCGCAGCCGGGTGCCCTCGCGCGTCGAGGTGAGCTCGAAGAGACCGGCGCCCGAGTGCAGTTCCAGGATGGCGGTCTCCTCGTCCCGGACGCTGTGCGGCTCGAGTCCGACCATCGGCGGCGTGGCCCGGCGCCAGGCGTCCGTCAGGCCCGCACGGCGGCTGCGGCGGCCGATCTCCTGCCAGCGCTGGAGGAGTTCGCGGTGCCGGCGGTAGCCGGGCAGGGCCCGGGCCCGCCGCACCTCCTCGGCGGCGGCCTTCGTAAAGCCCTCGTCGAGCAGCAGCGCCGAGTGGTCGAGGGCGCGCCGTACCGCCTCCTGCGCGCGCACGCGGGCGTCGGCCGGCCGCGGCAGCGGATAGCTCCACGGCGCCGGCGGTCCGGGCGGCGCCACCTCTCGTACGGTGATGGTGCCCGCGTTGTCGCCGGTCAGCACGAGCCGGCCGTCGGGGCTCGCCACGCAGTTACCGCCCTGCCGCCAGGTGCGCAGACAGCGGCCGGTGGCGGTCTCCCACAGCTGGGTGGTGTTCGTATCGACGCCCACCGCATGGCGGCCGTCCTCGGTCACCGTGAAATAGTTGCCCAGGCCGCCCGGCCGGTCGACGGTGCAGGTTGTGCGGCCGGTGGCGACGTCCCAGACCTGGACGTTGTTGCCCGCGCAGGTGACGGCGGTGCGGCCGTCGGCGCTCAGCTCGGCGTCCCGGAAGCCGGTGTCGAGGGCGCGCAGCAGTTCGCCGGTGTGCGGGTCCCAGACGTGCAGCGTGCCCGTCGTGCCGTCGGCCGAACGGTCGCGGGCGAGCGCGAGGCGCCCGTCGGCGCTGAGCCCGAGCCCGTCCAGGAGGCTGCCGCCTTTGCCGCGGGGGCCGTTCCCGAACTCGCGCAGCAGCCGGCCGGTGCGCGGCTCCCACACCTGGACGCGGCCGCCCTCGGCGAGCGCGGTGAGCGCGAGGCCGCCGTCCGCGCTCATCGCGACCTGGCCGGGCCCGAAGCCGGACATCCAGCCGACGTGGTCGTCGCCGTGGTCGAGTACCTGCAGCAGCTGCCCGGTGCGCAGGTCCCAGATCTGGGCGTCGCCCTCGTGGGGACCGGCGATGGCGAGGGTCGCGGCCCCGTCGATGGCCAGGCCGTAGAGCGCGATGTCACCGTCGGTGGCGGCGATGACCTGCCGGCAGGCGCGGCCCGGGAGGTCCCAGACCCGGAGAGTGCCGTCCCGGGCGGCGGAGACGGCGGTGCGGCGGTCCGCGCTCACCGCGAGGCCGTAGACCTCGGCGGTGTGCCCGGTGAGGGTGTACGTGTCGCCGCCCCCCGCCGCTTGCTCCGCACGGTCGAGCGCGGCGGCGAACTCCCTGTCGCCCGGCACCCGTTCGGCCGCCGTACGCAGCAGGGTGCGGGCGCCGTCGGCGTCGCCGCGCTCGAGGTGGAACAGCCCCAGCAGATAGTCCCCGCGCGCATCCGGGGAATCCGGGTCGGCCGCGCGGACGCCGTCCAGATCCGCGGCCACCTGCGAGTCGGTCAGCCGCCCGGTGCGCCAGTGGTGCAGGCCGCGGTTGAAGGCCGCGTGCGGGTTGTACGGGTCGGCCTCCACCGCCCGCTGCCACAGGGCGTCGGCCTCGTCGCCGCGCCCGAGGTCGAGCATCGACAGGGCCTGGTTGGAGAGGCTGTCGGCGAGCCGTACGGCGCTTTGCGGCCCGGGCCGCGGATAGGGCTCGCCGGTGGCTCCGGCGTAGATCGCGGCGAGGCCGACGGCCAGCTCGCCCATGTCCTTGGGACGTTGGGCGGGATCGGCGGCCAGGCAGCGCTCCAGCAGCGCACCTAGGCCTTCCGGCAGGCCGGGGATGCGCTCGTCCCGCTCCTCGTCCGCGCCCTGGGAGCGGAACTCCGCCAGCACCTCGGCCCCGGCCTGCCCGTACTGGCACGGCGGATACCCGGTGAACATCTCCAGCACGGTCAGCGCCCAGGACCAGGCGTCGGTCGCCCGGGTGAGCAGCGGCGATGGCCGGCCGGAGTCCGCCGTCCAGGCGGCGGCGTCGGCCTGCTCGGGTGAGCAGTAGGCGGGCGTCATGCCGCCGTAGCCGGCCAGCACGCTGGCGCCGGGCGGGGCGGTGCTCGACTCGCCGGCGGCGGCGCGGGCCTTGGCGAGGCCGAAGTCGGTCACCTTGGCGGTGCCGTCGCGGTCGAGCATGACGTTGGCGGGCTTGACGTCCTGGTGGATGAGGCCGTGGCGGTGCGCGTGCTCCAGGCCCCAGGCGGTCTGGACGCCGACGTCCAGGATCCGGCGCAGCGCCGCCCGGTGGCCGCCCTCGTAGAGCCGCCCGGAGTGCACGGCCTCGGCGAGGCTGCCGCCGTCCAGCCACTCGGCGAACACCCGGGGGACGCCGTCGAGCCGGCGCACGTAGACGCAGCTGACCGTATGCGGATGCTCGGCGAGCCCGGCCCAGGTGGCGGCCTCGGTCTCGAAGTCGAGCAGCCCCTGACCGGTGCCGACGAGGCCGGGCCGGGGCGCCTTGACGGCCAGCTCCACATTCCAGCCTCGGTGCAGCACCCGGTGCACCAGGCCCATGCCGCCGCTGCGGATCGTGTCCCTGACCTCGTAGACGTCCAGAACGAGGTCGCCCGCGCGCCACTCCCGGGGTGCGGTGTCTGCTGCCTGTGCCACCACCACATTGTGCCCAACGCGGCACTGCGGTGCCCTCGTGTTGGGCTCAGAGGTCGTACGCCGTCGGGTGCAGCGGCTCGTACAGCCCGACCTCGCCCCCGCCCGGCAGCCGCAGCGCCGTCAGCCGCCCCCACCGCTGCTCGGTGACCGGCGCGGTGAACTCCACGCCCCTGGCGGTCAGCTCGGCGACGGTCGCCTCGACGTCGTCGCACATGAAGTACAGCTCGTGTTTCGGGTCGCCGTCCGCAGGATGGACAGCGACCTCCGCCGGCGGCAGCTTGAAAATCAGCCATCCGCCGCCCGCGTCCACATGCTTCTGGCCGAGCACATCGCGCAGAAAGGCCCGGTCAGCCTCCGCGTCGCGGCTGTAGAGGATGACATGCGCTCCATTGATCATGGCGCCGATTTTACGGACTCGCGCCCGCCGCGTCTCGCATGCCGGAATCGGGTGACGCGCCGCTCATCCGGCCCGTACCGTCGGTTATCGGATGGCCTCACGACCTCACGGCGAAGGAACCGACATGTCGCAGCCCCTGCTGTACGTCCCCGTTCACTCCGGGCCCGGCGGCGGTTGCGCGATGCGAATGTTCCGTACGCCCCTGGGCACGCGGACCGCGGTGGCCTTCACCAGCGAGGCGGCCCTCGGCCGGGTGCTCGGGCCCGCACAGCCCTGGATCCGGATCGCCGAGTCGGCGCTCCAGGCGCTGGCGCTGCCGCTGGGCGCGGACCGGATCACCGTCGATCCGCTGCTGACCGCCCGCCGCCCGCGCCCGGTGGCCCCGGCCGCCCCCGGCGAGCCCGCGAAACGGCCGGTCGTCGCCTGCTGACTGTCCGATTCCGCGGGTATTGCTGCGGGGTATGGACACAACTCCGGGCATTTCCCCGTTCCTTCAGCGCAAGCTCGCCCGTCGCTTCCGCACCTTCGACACGGACGGCGACGGCTATGTGGACCGCACCGACTTCCAGGCCGCCTGCGACCGCCTCGGCGCGGCCTTCGGCCTCGGCTCCGACTCGGCCGCGCTGAAGCACCTGCGGGAGCTGAGCGACGGCCTGTGGCAGCACCTGGCGCAGGCCGCGGACGCGAACGCGGACGGGCGCATAGACCTGGGCGAGTATCAGGCCGCGTTCGCCGCCGGGCTGCTGGTCACGCCCGACTCCTTCGAGGCCGGTTACGTCCCCTTCCTCGACGCCCTCATGGACATCGCCGACACGGACGGCGACGGCAAGCTGGGCCGTGATGAGCAGGTCCGCTGGACCGGCGCGCTGATGGGCCTGCCGGAGCCGGACGCCCGGGAGGTTTTCGGCCGCCTCGACAAGGACACGGACGGGCTGATCACGCGCGACGACATGCTGGAGGCGATCCGCGAGTTCTACTTCAGCGAGGAGCGGACCTCGACCGGCGTCTGGCTGCTCGGCCCGATCGACCCGGACTGATCCGCAACCGGCACCCGCGCCGCCTCCGCCTCGACCGCGCGGCGCTCGGCGCGGGTGAGCGGCGTGAACGGCTGCACCACCAGCACGCCGTCCTGGAGCTGCCAGCTGCCGCGGAGGAAGCCGTCGACCAGGAAGGTGCAGTAATTGCTGTTGCCCCGCCAGCTGTCGCGGACCTCCGGCGGCACCACGCGGGTCCGGTCGGCGTGCGAGAGCAGCACGTTGTCGTACTCGGGCAGGAAGCGCGGTGGCGCCGGGGTGTCCTCGTCGGGGCGCGGCGCGTCCGGGAGGTCGAAGAGCTCGACGCCGGCCGGGTCGCGGAAGGTGATCAGCTCGCCGGCGTCGCGCAGCCGCTCGAAGAAGGGGCGCAGCCGGGTCACGCCCGCCCAGGTCTGCATGTCCTTCACCGAGGCCGGGCCGAAGGCGCCCAGATAGCGGCGTACGAGGTCCTCCTCGTCCGGCTTCGCCAGCTCCCGGCCCACCCATGACTGCAGCGTCGCCAGCGTCAGCTGCCCGCCCCGGCCCCACAGGGCCCGCGGCGGCGTCTGCACCAGCGGCAGCAGCACCCGGGCCGCGATGGTCAGTGCGAGCCGGTCCGCGTCCGGCCACAGCGCCGTCAGCTCCGCCGCCAGCGCCCGCTGCGGCACCCCGTCGCCGGTGCAGCGCTCGGCGACCAGCGCCGTGAGCCGGTCGAGATCCACGCCTTCGAGTCCCTTCGCGAACATCTTCAGCTCCCGGTCGAGCGCCGGCTGGCCGAACGGCCGCAGCATCAGGGCGTCTTCCGCGCTCATCAGATGAATGGTCGAGCGCAGCGCGGGCAGCCGCACCACCTCCCGCCGCTCCAGCAGTCCCGACAGCTCGCCCGGATCGAAGTCCGCGAGCCGTGCGGCCAGCGCGTAATAGGGCGGCGCCGGATTCTGCGCCTGCAGGCCGACCAGGTGGTTCGTCGCGTCGAGCGCCGACCGTTCGGAGCGGCTCAGGAGCAGCTGCCGGGCCAGCGTGGCGCGGTTCAGCGCGCGGGTGCTCAGGGTCTCAGAGCCGGATGCCGTCTTTGCCATGTGCCAAAGGTACGGCCGATTGCGGACAGTTCCGGTCCGCAAGTCACCGGCATGGCGGGCTGGATGGCCGGGTTCCCGTTTCGGTGAGGCAGGATGAGGGGCCGGAAGCGACGGACGGGGGCGAGCGTGGGGACAGCGACCGAGAGCCGGGCTGCCGAAGAGCGCTCCGGCGCCCCGGCGGGACCGGCGGCCGCGCTGCGGGCCGGGCTCCGGCCGCCCCGCGGAAAGGCGCGGCTGACCATGGCGATCCTTGGCTCGCTGGTGCTGATCGCGGTGTGCATCCCCCTGGCGGTACGGGCCGCGGGCGTCGACGGCGTCACGCCGATACCGCAAGTGCTGTCGTTCATGCCCTGGTTCCTGCTGCCCGCCGGGTTCGCGCTGCTGCTGGTGGGTCTTGCGCGGTGGCCGCTCGGGGTGGCGTGGGCGCTGGCGGTGCTGGCCTGCACGGCGTGGTTCATGCGCCCGTACGAGACGGCCGCCGACGCGCCGTCGGGTCCGGTGGCCGCGCACGTCAAGCTGCTGACGTCCAACCTCGAGTTCGGCAATGCCACCGACGGGCTGCTGGCCGCGCTCCGCGAACACCGGCCGGACCTGGTCTCGGTGCAGGAGTGCGATGCCCGCTGCGCGGCCGCGCTGCGCACCCCCGAGCTGCGCAAGGCGTACCCGTACCGGGTGATCGACGACGGCCGCCCTTCGGAGGGGTCCGCGCTGCTCAGCAAGTTCCCGCTGACCAAGGAACCCACCATCCCCAGCGAGCTGAAGATGCCCGGCGGCACCGCGGAGATCGCCGGGCAGCGGGTCCGTATCCAGGTCGCCCACCCGCTGCCGCCGCTGCCCGAGGACGCGTACATGGACGGCTGGCGCACCGAGCTGGGGCGGCTGCGGGACTTCGCGGCGGCCAATGCGGACGAGCCGCTGATCATCGCGGGCGACTTCAACTCCTCCCAGGACCACGCCGCATTCCGCCGCATACTGGACACCGGCCTGCGCGACAGCGCCCTGCTCCTCGACCGCTCGCGCACCCCGACGTGGCCGCAGCGCACCGCCCCGGCCTTCGGCGCCCAGATCGACCACGTCCTGGTCGGCGACCGCCTGGCGCCGACCGCGATCCGCTTCCTGGACCTCGCGAACACCGACCACCGCTCGGTACTGGTGGACCTCGACCTGCACAAGGGCCGGGGCACCGACCCGAACGCCAATTGAAGACACCGAAGGAGAACCACAGATGCCCGTACGGGACGAACCGGTCGGCGGCTTTCTCGAGCAGCTCGCCGCGCGGGTGCCCGCTCCCGGTGGCGGGGCCGCCGCCGCGGTGCACGCGGCGCATGCGGCCGCGCTGCTCGCGATGGTCGCGCGCTACTCCTCCGGCGAGAAGTTCGCGGCGCATGCCGCCGCCATCGGCCGGATCACCGAGGAGGCCGACCGGCTGCGGGAGGAGGCGCTGCGGCTCGCGGACGACGATGTGGCAGCGTTCTCCGCGGTGACGCGGGCGTACGGGCTGCCGAAGTCCGGCGAGGGCGAGAAGGGCGAGGCGGAGAAGGCCGCCAGGTCGGCCGCGATCGCCACCGCGCTCGCGGGCGCGGCGCGGCCGCCGGCCGAGGTGATCGGTGTGGCCCGGCGGGTGGTGGAGCTGGCGGAGGAGCTGCTCGCCGAGCCGGGCCGGGCGAACCGTAACGTGATCACCGACGTGGCCGCCGCCGCCGAGGCGGCCCGCGCCGCGGCCACGACCGCCCAGGTGAACGTCGAGGTCAACCTCTCCGGCATCAAGGACGAGTCGCTGCGCGCCACGCTCGCCGCGACGGCGTCCGGGGTGAAGGAAATCGCCGCCCGGGCGGAGGAGATCACGGCCGCGGTTCGCAAGGAGATCACGGCATGACGACGGCCGCTGTTACAGGGGAACCGCGGCGGGCGCCCGCCGCGTCCGAAACGGCGTCAGTGATCAATCCGGCCGCCCTGACCACGGCCGGCGGACGAGGGGAGAGCGGAGCGTGATGAGCGTGTCTGGGACCGCGCGCGCCGAAGCGCCGACGGAGTCGGTGACCGGTGCGGCGCCGGAGGCGAAGGAGCTGTCCGGCCGGGCGTATGCCGCGCAGCTGCGCCTGGAGGTCGGCGCCCGCGCCACCGAGCTGGCCGCGTCCGGCACGCCGCCGCGGCTCGCGGTGGTGACGGCGACCGCGGACGAGTCCAGCGCCTGGTACGTACGCTCCATCGCGAAGGCGGCGGAGAAGGCCGCCATCGACTGCGACATCCGCGACCTGGGCGCGGACGCCACCCCCGGCGCGATCCGCGCCGAGCTGACCGCCCTGGGTGCCGACCCGGCCGTCCACGGCATCATCCTGCAGACCCCGCTCCCCGACGGCCTGGCGCTGCAGGACCTCGCGGACGCGATCCCGCCGGCGAAGGACATCGACGGCGCGAACCCGCTCTCGCTCGGCCGCCTCGTCACCGGACTCCCGGCATACGCACCCGCGACGGCGGCCGCGGTGGTGGCGCTTCTGGAGCACCACAAGGTCGAGCTCTCCGGCCGGCACGTCGCGGTCATCGGCCGCTCGTCGGTGGTCGGCAAGCCCCTCGCCCACCTGCTGCTCGACCGCAACGCCACGGTGACGGTGTGCCATTCACGTACGCCCGACCTGGCGGCGCTCACCTCGGCGGCGGATGTGGTCGTCGCGGCGGTGGGGCGGGCCGGGCTGGTGCGGGCGGCGCATGTCCGTAAGGGCGCCGTGGTCATCGACGTGGGTACGAACCCGACCGAGGACGGCGGCCTGGCGGGCGATGTCGACGCCGCCTCGGTGGCCGGGCGGGCGGCGGGGCTGACGCCGGTGCCGGGCGGCGTCGGGCCAGTCACCACGGCGCTGCTGCTGCGGCACACGGTGCAGGCGGCGGAGCGCGCCCGGGAGTGACCGGGCGCGGCTGCCGTCAATGACGGGTCGCCTGGGCCGGGTTCGCCAGCAGTGCGCGGGCGGCCCCGGCCTGCAGCGCGGTCAGCCCGCGCATGACCGGGACGGCGGTCAGCAGCAGCACCACGCCGATGCCGGTGTTGAAGCCGATGTCGGCGGCCCGGGAGGAGATCCCGAAGGCGAGGTCGAGCAGCCCCTCCTCACCCCTGTCGCGCGGGAGGGCCCAGGACCAGGTCACGTACAGCAGCTCGCCGACGGCGCCGACCGTCCACGTGAGGGCGAGGCTGAAGGTCAGGACGCGGAGCGGGAAGGCAACCACCATGTGGGCGAGGTCGCGCCACGCCTGCGGGTCCTTCAGCGCGAGCAGCCGGCGGCCGAGCCCGGTGCCTTCCGGCTTCAGGTAGCGCGGCTCGGGTATCGCCCGGCCGGTGACGGCGGCGACCCGGGCCCGCTCGCCGCGGGCGAAGGAGCGGGCGGCGGCGAGGGTCGCGGCGAGGACCGGCAGCCCGAATACGGCCACGATGGCCCCCGCGCCGACGGCGACCCCGGTGACCGCCACGACGAATGCGGCGATGCCGATGGGCAGCCCGGCGAGCAGGTAGCCGAGTTCGTTCCCGAAGCGACCGGCGCGGCTGCTCGCGGGGTCGCCCTGCGCGGTCTCGTACGGGACGGGGCGGGACGTCATCAGGGGTGCTGCGGTCATCTCGGTCATGGCAACGATCCTCCGCCCGAACCGCCCTGCCGGCCCATCCGGCCCGCTGGCCGACCGGGGGTGGGGATAACCCCCGGCGGCAAGCCGATGAGTTCGGCGTCGCCCCGCGGTCAAACTTGATGTCAGCAACAGCCACCAGCCATCGGGAGGGACCCCATGACCGCGAAGCAGAGCGGCTACGCCAAGGTGAACGGCCTGGAGATGTACTACGAGGTGCACGGCCGCGCGCGGGCCGGCGACCAGCGGCCGCTCGTGCTGCTGCACGGCGGCGTGCTCTCGATCGATCTCGCCTTCAGCGCGGTGCTGCCCGCGCTCGCCGAGGACCGGCAGGTCATCGCCGTGGACATGCAGGGACACGGCCGCACCGCCGACATCGAGCGGGACATGAGCGTGGTGGACTTCGCCGCCGACGTGGTGGCCCTGCTCGACGAACTCGGCGTCCCGCAGGCCGACTTCCTCGGCTTCAGCCTCGGCGGCCTGACGAGCCTGCAGATCGCGGTGGCCCACCCAGAACACGTCAGCCGGGTCGTGCTGGCCTCCGCGCACTACCACCAGGACGGCTATCACCCCGGGATCAGCACCGGCGAGACCACCGTGCCCTTGCCCACCCAGGCCGAGTTCGAGGAATGGGCCGCCACCTACGCCCGCATCGCGCCGCACCCCGAGCACTTCGAGACCCTCATCGCCAAGGCGACGGCCGCGGCCCACGCCACGCTGCCCTGGACGGCCGACGACCTCCGCGGCATCGCCGCCCCGACGCTGCTGGTCATCGGCGACATGGACTTCGTACGCATCGAGCACGCCGCCGAGATGCAGCGGCTGATCCCCAAGGCCCACTTGGCGGTGCTGCCCGACACGACGCACATGGGGGTGATGCGGCGCACCTCCGTACTGCTGCCGCTGCTGGGCGAATTCCTGTGACACCAACCTCACGCCACCAGCGGCCGCACTTCCTCCGCCACGAAGCGCATGAAGCCTGCCGGGTCCGGGTCGTCCGCCGTCGGCTGCAGCACCACCGTGTCTGCTCCTGCCGCCACGAGGCGCTCGATGCCCTTGGCGAAGTCGGCCGCGTCGCCCGCGATGCCCAGGTCGGCGGATGGGTCGTGGCCCCAGGTGGCCAGTTCGCGGCGGAGCCGCTCGGTGGCGTCGGGGCCCGTGGCGGCGTGGGCGTAGACCGTGAAGTGGTGTGGGCCCGGGCGGCCGGCCGCTTCCCTGGCCTCGTTGATCAGCGTGACGGCCGTACGGACCCGGTCCACCGTCAAGTCCGCGTCCAGGATCGTGCCGTCGGCGGCCTCGCCCGTCAGTTTCAGGGTCTTCGGGCCGGTGCCGCCCGCGTACACGCGCGTCGGGTCGGCCGGCGGCCAGTCCAGCTTGACCTTGTCGAGGCGGACGTAGCGGCCCTCCCGGCTCACCTCCTCGCCCGCGAGCAGCGCGCGCAGGGCGTCGAGGTACTCGCGCAGCAGCGTCAGCGGTGACTGGGCGCGCGCGCCGACCTGGCCCATCCAGTCCTGTACGCCGTGGCCGACGCCGAGCTGGAAGCGGCCGGGGAAGAGGCGGTCGAGGGTGGCCGTCTCCATGGCGGTGAGGGCGACATTCCGCAGCGGTACGGGCGCGAGGCCGACGCCGACCCGCAGCCGGTCGCTCCAGGCGAGTGCGGCGGAGGCGGTGGCGAGGCCGCTCTCCAGGAAGCAGTCCTCCCACAGCCAGAGCTCCTCGAGACCGGCGTCCTCGGCCGCGCGCACGACCTCGCGCAGCTTCTCCGGCGGGTACTGGGGACGGAAGGTGGCGCCGAGTACGGTCATGATCCCCATCCTTACCCGTCGGCCGCGCTGCGGGCAACGACACATCCTGATTCGACGCCGGCGGCCAGGTCATGCGCGTCCCGTACGACGACGAGCCCCGCGTCGTGCAGCACCCGCGCCGCCGCGCCCGCCACCCCCGCCTGGGTGACGCCGCGCCACGGCGGCAGCTGGTAGAAGGCGAAGAAGCGGCCGCCGGGGGCGAGTGCCTCGCCGACCGCCCTGGCCGCCTTCACGTTGGCGGTGAGCAGCTGCACGTTGAAGGCGTAGACGGCGTCGTAGCGCTCGCCGCACAGGTCCGCGGGCCACACCTCGGTACGGAACTCGGCCCGCCCCGCCGCCACTTCCGCGGCATTGCGCCGACCGGCCGCCGCCGTCATCTTCTGCGACCGGTCGAGCCCCAGCAGCCGCCCCTCCGCCCCCAGCCCCGCCAGCACCCGCGATGCGGTCACCCCGTGCCCGCAGCCCACCTCAAGCACCCGGTCCCCGTCCCGTGCCGCGACGACCCCGGCCGCCCACTCATGTCGGTCCATACCAATCGAGTATGGCCTCCGGGAGCGGCGCGGGCGGCGGCCCGTCAGCCGACGGTCACCACGATCTTCCCGACGTGGGCGCCCGAGTCGAGCAGACGGTGTGCCGCGACGATCTCCGCCAGCGGGAAGGTCCGGTCCACCAGCGGCCTCAGCCAGCCGTCGCGCACCCCGGCGTCGAGGTAGGCGCCCGCGCGGCGGAAGCGGTCAGGGTGGTCGGTGAGGTAGGTGTTGCCGTAGCCGAAGAGCTCAAGCGGCCAGTTGATCGGCAGGATGAAGTCGTCGCCGTTCTGCATGCCGTACGGAATGACCAGCCCGCCGGGCGCCAGCGCGGCCACCGCCGTGGGGAAGAGCGAGCCGCCGACGGCATCGAAGACGACGTCCGCGCCGCGGTCGCCGGTCAGCTCCCGTACCCGCTTCAGCACATCCTCCTCATCGGTCACCACGACCGCCTCCGCACCCGCGTCCAGCAGCCGCTGCCGCTTCGCCGCGCGGCGGGTGGTGACGATCGGGACGGCGCCGGCATTGCGCACCACCTGGATCGCGGCCAGGCCGACGCCGCCCGAGCCGGCGGTGATCAGCACCGTGTCGCCGGGGCGGATCCGGGCGCGGTGGATCAGCGCGCCGTACGCGGTCGTGTAGGCGAGCGGGATCGCGGCGGCGGCGACCGGGTCGAGGCCCGCGGGCCGGTGGAGGAGGCTGGTGGCGGCGGGGACCACCGCGTGTTCGCCGTAGACGCCGTGGTCCTCCATCTGCAGGCCGGAGACCGTCATGACCTCATCCCCCGGCGCAAAGCCGTCGACGCCCTCGCCGATCGCCTCCACCACGCCCGCGGCCTCGTAGCCGAGCCGGGCCTCGGGGAGGCGGGGCTGGTAGTAGTACGTGCCGGAACGCAGCATCGCCTCGGCCCTGTTGAGGCCGAAGGCCTGCACCCGCAGCGCGACCTCGCCGGGGCCGGGGGCGCGCGGTTCGCGGTCTTCGAGCTTCAGCACCTCGGGTCCGCCGAGCTCGTGGAACAGCACTGTCTTCGCCATGGTTGTCATCCGTATCTGTCTGCAGGAAAGCGGCTTGATCACCACTGTCCGGCGGCGCCCGCCCCGCGCACACAGCCGCGCTTGCCAACTCTCCGGAGGATGTGGCCATGGCCGAGGAAGCCCGCAAGCACCGCGTCGCCCTGCTGGTGAGCGCGCCGGTGTCCGCCTTCGACATGTCCGCGGCGACGATGGCTTTCACGCAGGCGCGGACGGCGGACGGGCGGGCGGCGTACGAGATCGAGGTGTGTACGCCCCGCCCCGGCGCCCTCACCGGGCACGAGGGGGTGGAGGTGGTCGTACGCCGCGGCGTCGAGGTGCTCGCGGCGGCCGACACCGTGCTGGTGAGCGGCCAGATCAAGGGCCCGGGGACGGACGAGGCGCACGCTGCCCTGCGAGCGGCCGCGGAGCGCGGGGCGCGGGTGGCTTCGCTGTGCGGCGGGGCGATCACGCTCGCCGAGGCCGGGCTGCTGCCGCACGGCTCGGAGGCGGCCGTCAACTGGCGCTTCGCGGACGACTTCCGGCGCCGCTTCCCGGGCGTCCGGGTGCGTACGGACATCATCTACACCGACACCCCGCCCTACACGGGGTCCGGGCACGGCGGCACGGCCGACCTGTGCTTCGCCCTGATCCGTGCGGACCACGGCGTCGCCGCCGCCAACGACCTCGGCCGCCGCATCATCGCCGCTCCCCCGCGGCACGGCTCCGCCGGACAGCGGGTCCCGGCGGCGGCCGCTTCGGCCCGCACGTCGCTCTCGCTCGCGGCGACCAGGGCGTGGGCGAGCGCGCATCTCGACGAGCCGCTGACGCTGGCGGCGCTGGCGCGGCATGCGCGCACCAGCGTGCGTACGCTCAGCCGCCGGTGGCAGGAGGAGACCGGGTCGAGTCCGCTGCGGTGGGTGCTGCGGCAGCGGCTCGATCTGGCGCGGGAGTTGCTGGAGACGACGGATCTGACCGTGGAGCAGATCGCGCGGCGGGCGGGGCTGGGGTCGGCGGATTCGCTGCGGCATCACCTGGTGGCGGATACGGGGCAGACGCCGACGGACTATCGGCGGGGGGTGGCTGAGCGGGGGGCGGCTGATCGGGAGGCCGTTGAGCGGAAGGCCGCTAGTCCCGCTCCCCGGCTCCCGGTGTGATCAGCCCCGTCTCGTACGCGACGATCACCGCTTGCGCGCGATCGCGGAGGCCGAGCTTGGAGAGGATGCGGGCGACGTGGGTCTTCACGGTCGCCTCGCTCAGGCTGAAGCGGGCGGCGAGCTCGGCGTTGCTGCGGCCGCGGGCGAGGGCGGTGAGCACCTCCAGTTCGCGCGGGGTGAGGGCGGCGAGGTCGCCGTGCGGCGCGGCCGCGGCCCGGTCGTCGCGGGCGGCGAAGCGCTCGACGAGGCGGCGGGTGATCGCGGGGGCGAGGAGGGCGTCGCCGGAGCGGACGAGGCGGACGGCGGCGGTGAGGTGTTCGGGGGTGACGTCTTTGAGCAGGAAGCCGCTGGCGCCCGCGGCGAGGGCGGCATAGACGTACTGATCGAGGTCGTACGTGGTGAGGATGACGACCCGCGGCGGCTCGGCGGCGGCCATGATGCGGCGGGTGGCTTCCAGGCCGTCGGTGTCGGGCATCCGGATGTCCATGAGCACGACATCGGGCCGGGTGCGCAGCACCTCGGCCACCGCCTCGTCCCCGTCGGCGGCCTCGCCGACGACCTCGATGCCGTCGGCGGTGAGGATCATGCGGAAGCCGGTGCGGACGAGGGACTGGTCGTCGGCGATCACTACGCGTGGGGCGGCGGCGGTGTCGGTCACTTCGCCCCCTTCGCGGGGCTGGTGGGGGCGGATGCGGGTGCCGTCTCCGCCGACTCGCGACGCGGCGCGGACTGCGCGGACTGCGGCCCGGCCGATGCTGCTTGCGGCGGGGCTGACGCTGTCCCGGATCCCCGCCCGCGAGGCGGCGCCGCCCGCTGCGTCTCCTGCATCGGCACCGCCCCCTCCCGCACCGGGATCTCCGCCCGCACCCGGTAGCCGCCCCGCGGGCGTCTGCCCGCCTCCAGCGTGCCGCCGTAGACCGCGAGGCGCTCGCGGAGGCCGATCAGGCCGCGGCCGTTCCCCGCGGCGGCGGCGGCCGAAGGGTGGCCGCCGGTGTCGGTGACCTCGACCCGTATCGCATCCGGCGCATGCTCGACCGCGACCCGCACGTGGGCGCCCGCCGCGTGCTTGACCGCGTTCGTCAGCGCCTCCTGCACCACCCGGTACGCCGCCAGGTCCACGCCGGCGGGCAGCGGTCCCGGGGTGCCGGACACCGTCAGGTCCACCGGGACGCCCGCGTCGCGGATTCGGCCCGCCAGCGGCTCCAGCCGGTCGAGGCCCGGCTGCGGGGCCAGTTCCACGGCCACCGCCGGGTCCCGGCCGTCGTGGCCGTCGCCCTGGGCGGCCATCGTCAGCAGCCCCATCGCCTGCCGCAGCTCCGCGAGCGCCGCCCGGCCGCTCGCCTCGACCGCCTGCATCGCCTCGCGGGCCTGGTCCGGTGAGGCGTCGAGGACCTTGCGGGCGGCGCCGGCCTGGATGGTCATCACGCTCACATTGTGGGTGACGACGTCGTGCAGCTCCCGGGCGATACGGGCCCGCTCCTGCTCGGCCGCGCGCCGGGCCGCCTGCTCCTGCTCAGCCTGCAGCCGGCGGATCCGCTGCTGCCAGGTGTGCAGGGTGTTGGCGGCGAGGCCGAGCGGCAGCAGGATCAGCAGCGGCAGCCAGCCCGACGAGACCTGCGGCACGACGCCGTCCTGCGCGGTGGCGAAGACCACCGCGGCCAGCGCGACGCTCACCACCGCGGCCCGTCGGTACGGGCTGTACATGGCCGCGCTGTACGCGGCGATCAGGCAGGCCGCGAAGGCGATGGCGGCGGCGTCCTCGCTGACCGAGCCGACGTGGAACCACAGCGTCACGAGCGACACCGCGCCGAAGGCGGCCAGCGGGTAGCGGCGGCGCACCGCCAGCGGGAGCGCCACGAGGACCCCCAGCGCCAGCTCCCACGGCTGCACGGCGGAGAGCGGATCCCCCGGGGGCTCCCGAAGCCGCCACTCGTAGCCCGGCGGCGGCACCGGCTCGTCCGGCATCCGGAACCCCGGCGGCAGCGGCCGCTCCTGCGGCAGCTGTTCCTCCGGCAGCACCAGCTCCTGGCCGGGTGGCGCGTACACATCGACCTCGACATCGCGGTCCAGGTCGGCGACCACAATGCCGATCGCCAGCACCGCCGCGAGCACCACGTCCGCCACCCACGCCCAGCGGGACAGCTTCGGGCGCGGGCCCGCGGCGCGCAGCAGGGCGGCGGCGGCATGCCGGGGCCGTATCCAGAGGTCTTTCGCGTTCACCGGCTCAGTGTGCCAAGCGCCCAGCTGCGGCGACATCGTCCGGGATGCGCAGGCGGCCGCCGCGGGAGGCGTACATCGCAGGGATGACGCGCCCGCGGGTGCGTCCGATGCCGTACGGGACTTGCACACCTGGGCCGACGTGCCGGGCCCGGGCGCGCGCTTACCTTTCCGGCGTTCCCGACCGCCGAAGCCTGGAGAAGCCATGCCGGATCCGCTGATCGACCTGCGCGATGTGACCAAGTCGTACGAGGACGGACCGCCCGCACTCGACGGCGTGAGCCTGGCGGTGCGGCCCGGGGAGGCCGTCGCCGTGCTCGGGCCCTCCGGGAGCGGCAAGTCGACGCTGCTGAATCTGATCGCCGGGCTCGACCGGCCCAGCGCGGGCACCGTCACCGTGGGCGGGCAGCGGGTGGACGGGCTGAGCGAGAGCGCGTCGGCGAAGTACCGGCGGGCGCGGATCGGCATGGTCTTCCAGTTCTTCCACCTGCTCGACGACCTCACCGTCGCCGACAACATCCTGCTCCCGGCCCAGCTGGCCGGCATTCCGCGCGCCGAGGCCCGCGACCGGGCCGCCGACCTGCTCGGCTACCTCGGCATCGCCCGGCACACCCGCGCCTACCCGGGCCGGCTGTCCGGCGGCGAGCGGCAGCGGGTCGCCGTCGCCCGCGCGCTGATGAACCGGCCGCAGCTGCTCCTCGCCGACGAGCCGACCGGCGCGCTCGACACCGCCTCCGGCGACGACGTACAGGCGCTGCTGCGGGACCTCAACGCCGACGGCCAGACGATCGTCCTCGTCACCCACGACATGGCGCTTGCCGCCGGCTGCGCCACCCGCACCGTCGAGCTGCTCGACGGCCGGGTGGCCCGCGATGTGCCGGCGGTGGCGTCGTGAGCGCGCTGGGGAAGGTGGTACGGGCAGGGGTGGGCAGGCGGCGGCTGCAGTCCCTGGTCATGATGCTTACGGCCCTGATCTCGGTCGCGGCCGCGGTGCTCGCGCTGGGGCTGATCGAGACGGCGCGGGCGCCCTTCGACCGGGCCTTCGGGAGGCAGCACGGGGCGCATCTGACGGCCGAGTTCAGCGCCGCGAAGGCGTCGGAGGCGCAGATCCGGGGGACGGCGCGGGCGGATGGCGTGGACGCCGCGGCCGGGCCGTACCGGGTGGCCGACGCGACGCTGACGGCGGACACCGGAGCGGCATCCGGGCCGCAACCGCCCGGTCTGCCCGAGGAATTGGAGCTGCCGCCGCTCACCGTCGCGGGGCGCGGCGACCGCGCCCCGGACGTGGACCGGGTGGGCCTGGTCAAGGGCCGCTGGGCGCGGGCGCCCGGGGAGATCGTCCTGGAGCAGAACGAGATCCCGGAGTTCCTGTCGGTCGGCTCCCGGCTGCAGGCGAAGGAGCTGCCGGGCAAGCCCGCACTGAAGGTCGTCGGCATCGCGAGCTCGGCCAGCCGCACCGCCGACGCCTGGACCACCCCGGGGCAGCTGGCCGAGCTGGACGCGGGCCGCAGCCCGGCGTACCAGATGCTCTACCGCTTCGACGACGCCGGCAGCCGCGCGGACATCGCCCGCGGCCGGGCGGCCGTCGCCGCCGCGGTGCCGAAGGGGGCGGTCACCGGCGGGCAGTCGTATCTGACCGTGAAGCAGGACGTGGACAGCGGCGCGGCGGTGTATGTGCCGTTCCTGACCGCCTTCGCCGTGATCGGGCTCGGGCTTTCGGTGCTGGTCGTCGCGGTCGCGGTGAGTGGCGCGGTGACCGCCGCCACCGGCCGGATCGGGGTGCTGAAGTCGCTCGGCTTCACGCCGGTGCAGGTGGGCCGGGCGTACGTGGCGCAGGCGGTGATCCCGGCGGCGCTCGGCGTCGTCCTGGGCGCCGTCGCGGCCAACCTCCTCGGCGCGCTGCTGACCGACGAGGTGGCGGCCACGTACGGCACCGGCACCCAGCTGATCCCGCTGTGGGTGGACCTGGCCGTTCCGGCGGCGGTGCTGGCGCTGGTCGCGGTCACCGCGCTGGTGCCGGCGCTGCGCGCGGGCCGGCTGCGGACGACGCAGGCGCTGACCGTCGGCCGGGCCCCGGCCGCCGGGCGCGGCCTGTGGGTCCGCCGGCTGCTGGGGCGGCTGCCGCTCCCCCGACCGCTCGTGCTCGGCCTGGCGCACCCGTTCGCCCGCCCGGCGCGGACGGCGACGCTGGCCGGGGCGGTCGCGTTCGGGGCGCTGGCGGTGACTTTCGCGGTGGGGCTGAGCAGCTCACTGCAGGGCGTCCAGAGCGACCGGCAGCGGACCACGGCGGGCGACGTCCTGGTCGAGTCGGGGCCGGGGAACAGCGGTCCTGGCCAGCACGTCCCGGCGCCCGGCAGCGCGCCCGGCAACGTGCCCGCGCCGAAGTCGGCGGATCCGGCCGAGGTGGCCGCCGCGATCCGCGACCACGCCGACACGAAGGCGTACTACACGATCGCCACCAGCCCGGTGCACATTCCCGGCGTGACCGGCGAGACGACCGCGATCGGCTACCGGGGCGACTCCGGCTGGGGCGCGTACCGGATGATCGAAGGGCGCTGGTTCCGCGGCGCGGACGAGGTGGTGCTGGCCTCCCGGCTGCTGCAGGCCATGGACAAGGACATCGGCGACTCGCTGCCGGTGTCCGACGGCGGCCGGTCGGTGCGGCTGCGCATCGTCGGCGAGGCCTTCGTCCTCAACAACGACGGCATGGCGGCGCTGATGGACCGGACGGCGCTCAAGCGCCTGGTGCCGGACGCGGTCGGCGGCGAATTCCGGGTGCAGCTCGAACCGGGCAGCGACGCCGCCGCCTACGCCACCGCCATCAACCGCAAGTTCGCCGGTACGACGGTGCACGCGACCGCAGGCGACTCGACCGCCGTCCGCTCCAGCAGCATCGTCGCCATGCAGGCGATGATCGCGCTGCTGGCCGCGCTGCTGGTGGCGGTGGCCTGTCTCGGGGTGCTCAACACGGTGGTGCTCGACACCCGGGAGCGGCTGCACGACCTGGGCGTCTTCAAGGCGCTGGGGATGAGCCCGCGGCAGACGGTGGCGATGGTGCTGGTGTCGGTGGCGGCGGTGGGCCTGGTGGCCGGCGCGCCGGGGACGTTCCTCGGGGTGGTGCTGCACCACTGGGTGGTTCCGGACATGGGCGCGTCGGTGGGCACCCGCTTCCCGGACGTGTTCATCGACGTCTACGGCGCCGGGCTGCTCTCGCTCCTCACCGCGGGCGGCCTGGTCATCGCGGCCCTGGGCGCGCTGCTCCCGGCGACCTGGGCGGCCAAGTCGGGGACGGCACGGGCGCTGCGTACGGAGTGAGCGCTGTCGCCGCGGTGAATCGGCGTGTGCGCCCCGATCAGGGGCGCGCCCGTCCCGCCGCGGCGCAGCGCGACGATCTCGGCCGCGATGGAGAGCGCGACCTCCTCCGGCGTACGGGCCCCCAGGTGCAGGCCTATCGGCGAGCGCAGCCGGGCCAGCTCCGCGTCGGTGACGCCGACCTCCCGCAGCCGCGCGTTGCGGTCCTCGTGGGTGCGGCGCGACCCCATGGCGCCGACGTACGCGACGGGCAGCTTCAGCGCCCGCTCCAGCAGCGGGACGTCGAACTTGGGGTCGTGCGTCAGCACGCACAGCACCGTACGGGCGTCGGTCTCGGTCGTGTCGAGGTACTTGTGCGGCCACTCCACGACGACCTCGTCCGCGTCCGGGAAGCGCTGCGTCGTGGCGAAGACGGGCCGCGCGTCGCACACCGTCACGCGATAGCCGAGAAACGCCCCCGCCCGGGTCAGCGCGGCCGCGAAGTCGATCGCGCCGAAGACGATCATCCGGGGCGGCGGCACTGACGACTCGACCAGCAGGCTCACCGGCTCGCCGCACCGCGATCCCTCGGCGCCGATCTCCACGATGCCGGTACGCCCCGCGTCGAGCAGCGCGCCGGCCTCGGCGGCGGCCGTCGCGTCCAGGTCCGGGTGGCCGCCGAGGGAGCCGTCGTACGAGCCGTCGGCCCGTACGAGAAGGGCCTTGCCGAGCATCTCCGCCGGGCCGCCGGCGATCCGCGCGACCGCCGCCGCCTCCCCTCTGGCGGCGGTGGTCAGCGCGGCGGCGAACAGCTCGCGTGCGGAGCCGTCCGCCGGGACCGGGGTGATGAGGACGTCGATGATGCCGCCGCAGGTCAGGCCCACGGCGAAGGCGTCCTCGTCGGAATATCCGAAGCGTTCGAGCAGGGACTCGCCGGACTCGAGCGCCTCCAGGCACAGCTCGTAGGCCGCGCCCTCCACGCACCCGCCGGACACGCTGCCGATTGCCGTGCCGCCCGCGTCCACGGCGAGGGCGGCGCCCGGCTGCCTGGGGGCGGATCCGTGCGTCGCCACGACGGTGGCGACGGCGAAGTCCCGGCCCTCGGCGAGCCACTCGTGCAGCTCGGCAGCGATGTCCAGCATGGTGACCATCTCCTACATAGGCGCTACTTCACCCCGAGCCACTGCTCGATCGGGTGCAGGGCGAAGTAGATGACGAAGATGACCGAGAGCACCCACATGAACGCTCCGGGCTCCCGCCACTTGCCCTGCGCGGCCTTGATCGCCACGTAGGAGATCACACCCGCGGCCACGCCCGTGGTGATGGTGTAAGTGAACGGCATCAGCACCACGGTGAGGAAGACCGGGATGGCAACTGCCGAGTCGCTCCAGTCCACATGCTGGGCCTGCATCATCATCATGCCGCCGATCACGACCAGCGCGGCCGAGGCGACCTCGGCGGGCACGATCGCGGTCAGCGGGGTGAAGAACAGGCAGGCCGCGAAGAACAGACCGGTCACGACGCTGGCGAGACCCGTACGGGCGCCTTCGCCGACGCCGGTCGCCGACTCGACGAACACGGTCTGCCCTGAACCACCGGCGACACCGCCGATGGCGCCACCCGCGCCGTCGATGAACAGCGCCTTGGACAGGCCGGGCATCCGGCCCTGCTTGTCGGCCAGGTTGGCCTGGGTGCCGACGCCGATGATCGTGGCCATCGCGTCGAAGAAACCGGCCAGCACCAGCGTAAAGACGATCATGCCGACGGTCATGGCGCCGACATCGCCCCAGCCGCCGAATTCCACCTCGCCGAAGAGCGAGAAGTCCGGCGACGAGACCGCGCTGCCGTGCAGCTCCGGCGGGCCGGCCGACCAGGCCTTCGGGCTCATGTCGACGACGGCGTTCACGATCACGGCGATCACGGTGCCGACGACGATGCCGATGAGGATCGCGCCGGGCACCCGGCGGGCCTGCAGCATGAAGATCAGCAGCAGCGTCACACCGAAGATCAGGACCGGCCAGCCCTGCAGCTCACCGGCCGGGCCAAGCGACACGGGGGTGGTCTTGCCCTGGTGCACGAAGCCGGCCTTGAAGAAGCCGATCAGGGCGATGAACAGGCCGATGCCCATCGTGATCCCGTGCTTCAGCGGCAGCGGGATCGCATTCATGATCATTTCCCGTAGCCCGGTGACCACGAGAAGCATGATGATGACGCCGTACGCCACACACATCGCCATGGCCTGGCCCCACGTCATCTGGGGCGCGACCTGCGAGGCCAGCACGCCGGAGACGCTCAGCCCGGCGGCGAGGGCGAGCGGCACCTTGCCGATGAAGCCCATCAGGAGGGTGGTGAGCGCCGCGGCGAACGCGGTGGCGGTGATCAGCCCGGCCTGGCCGAGCATGTTGCCGTCGACGTCCTTGCCGCCGAGGATCAGCGGGTTCAGCAGGAGGATGTACGCCATCGCCATGAAGGTCGTGAGGCCGCCACGGACCTCACGGGCGACGGTCGACCCGCGTTCGGAAATGTGGAAGTACCTGTCGAGCCAGCCTCTGCCGGCGGGCGGGCGCGAGCCCGCTCCCGCGTCATCCGCGGTGGTAGCAACCGGCTCAGCATGCTGCTGGGTCATGTGCCCTTCTCCCAAGGTTCATAGGGGCACCCGCCTCATCGCGGGATTTGGGATCTGCACGACCCGGGGGGACGGCCCGAGACGACGTTTCTTCACGTGCTGTTTACGCAACAGAGCCCAAGTAGACCGACCGGAAGCGCGCCGGGTGCAGTCACCGAAACCATGAAGCACTTGGCTGGCCAGGCCGCGCGTCTTGTAGATTCAGACGAAAGGCGGGCCCCAGGGGCCCCGCCGTAATCGCACGGCAACACGGCACCACAAGGACAGGACGGCACGGCCATGAGACTCCGCGCACTGCTGGAGACCGACACGCTGGGCCTGCGCCTGCTCGGCGGCGAGGACGAGCTCGACCGTACGGTCCGCGGCGTCATGACCACGGACCTCACCGACCCCAGCCGCTATCTGTCCGGCGGCGAACTGGTCCTCACCGGCCTCGCCTGGCGCCACGACCCGGCCGATTCCGAGCCTTTCGTACGGATCCTCAGCGCCGCCGGGGTCGCCGGGCTCGCGGCGGGCGAGGCGGAGACGACCGGCATCCCGGAAGACCTGGTCGAGGCCTGTGCGAAGCACCGACTGCCGCTCTTCGCCGTGCACGAGAGTGTGGCCTTCGCCACGATCACCGAGCATGTGGTCCGGCAGGTCTCCAGCGAGCGCGCGGGCGACCTGGCGGCCGTGGTGGACCGGCACCGCCGCCTGGTGTCGTCCGGACCCGCGGGCGGCGGCCCCGAGGCGGTCCTGGACCTGCTGGGCTCCGACCTGGACCTGCGCGCCTGGGTGCTCACCCCGGCGGGCCGCCAGATCGCCGGCACGGGCGACGGCGACGCGGGGCTGCCCCCGGAGGTCTGCTCCCAGCTGGCCGGCGAACACCTGGCGGCGGTACGGCGCGGCCGCATGGGTCCGCACCGGGTGGCCGTGGCGGGCCAGACGTACTCCCTCTTCCCCATCCGCAGCGGCGGCCGCGACCTGCGCGAGACGCTGCTGTCCGACTGGCTGCTCGCCGTCGCGGCCGATGCGGGCGAGTGGCCGGAGGAGCGGCTCGACCTGCTGCGGGGCGTGACGCAGCTGATCGCGGCGGAGCGGGAGCGGCGGGACGCGGCCCGTACGGTGCGGCGGCGGCTGGCGCAGGAGGTCCTGGAGCTGGTGCAGACGGGCGCGCCGCCGGCCGAGATCGCGGCGCGGCTGCGGGTGGCCGTGCCCGTACTGCTGCCGGGTCTGGGCACGGCCCCGCAGTGGCAGGTGGTGGTCGCCCGGGTCGAGTGGGAGGGCGGCGACCTGCCCGGCGGGGCAGTGGCGCAGTCGCTGCTGGAGGAGATCCTGGTCGACCCGGCGAACCGCGGCCCGGAGCCGTCGGACCGGATCGCGGTCGCCCACACCGGCGACGAGGCGGTGGCGCTGGTCCCGCTGCCGGCGGTGCCGGGCGAGGAGGCGGAGCCGACCGCCGCCGTGCTGAGCGCCCAGGGGCTGCTCGACGCGGTGGCCCAGCCGCTCGCCCGCGGCCTGTCGGACGACGGCACGCTCACGATTGGCGTAAGCGCCGCTGTGCATTCCTCCGAGGGCCTCCGCGGCGCCCTGGAGGAGGCCCGACACGCCCGCCGGGTGGCCGCGGCCCGCAGCGGCCGGGTCTGCGCGGCCGGCCACGAGGAACTGGCCTCGCATGTCCTGCTGCTCCCCTTCGTCCCCGACGACGTCCGCCGCGCCTTTACGGCCCGCCTGCTGGACCCGCTCCACGACTACGACCGCCGCCACCGCGCCGAACTGGTGGAGACCCTGGAGGCCTTCCTGGACTGCGACGGCTCGTGGACGCGGTGTGCGAGCCGGCTGCACCTCCACGTGAACACGCTGCGCTACCGGGTGGGACGGATCGAGCAGCTGACGGGCCGCGATCTTTCGCGCCTGGAGGACAAGCTGGACTTCTTTCTTGCGCTGCGGATGAGTTGACGGAGTCCGTCACACCAAGGTCTTGTGAAATGGTTCACCCGACCCCTTGGCCGGGAGCGGACTTCATGCTGTGATCGACTCACGGTCTTCATGCTCGACGGTGCGCTTGGGGAGGGAATGTGGCGGATACCGCCATGTCGCAGCCTGGTTCGGTCACGGGCGGTACTGATGATTCGGCGCTCGGCCGGGCGGTGTGGCGGTTGCGTTCGCGCGGCTGCTGGGACGATGCGGCGGCGCTGCTGGCGCCCGGGGCGGAGAAGGACGCCTATCTCGCCGTGGAGCGGACGCATCTGCTCGTGGAGCGCGCCATGTTCACCGGCGACGGCTGGAGCCCGGCGGAGGACGCGCTGCGCTCCGCCGAGTCCCTCGCCTCCGACAACGAGGAGCGCGGCGCCGCGGCCTGCGAGCGCGGCAACCTCGCGTACGCCACCACCGTCTTCCGCGGCCGCGACCGCTCCGACGAGGCCCGGGTCGCGCTCGGCCGCGCGGCGGCGCTGCTGCCGCCGGCCTCCCGGCTGCGGCCCCGGCTCGACTTCCGCCGCGGCCTGGTCGCCCAGCACATCACCCGTAACGCCGCCGCCGCGCACGCCGCCTTCAAGCGCGCCCACGAGGCCGCGGCCGCGCAGGGCGACTCGCTGCTGTGCTCCTTCACCTGGCGGCATCTGGCGGGGCTCGCCGCCGCGGAGGGTGAGTGGGCGGAGGCGAAGAAGGGCTTCACCGAGTCGCTGCGGATCCGCGAGGACCTCGGCTATCTGGTCGGCATCGCGCCCGCGCTGGCGTCGCTGGCGGACGTGGAGGACGAGGAGCCGGAGGCGCACCGGCTGCGCAGCGAGGCCCGCCGTCTGGTGCGGCTGCTGGGCGGGGTGCCACGCTGGCTGGCGGATCAGCTCGCCCAGCCCGCGTTCAACCAGGCCCCGACCGCGTCCGACTAGGCCCCGCCCCGCGGGGCCGGCTAGGAGATCTCTCCGGTGCCATCACAGCCCCTGCGGATAGCGATACTGAGCTTCTGGCACGTACACGCCCCCGACTACGCCCGGCAGGCCACCGCACACCCCGACACCGAAATCACCGCCATCTGGGACGAATCCGCCGAGCGCGGCGCGGCCGAAGCCGCCCGCCTCGGCGCCGGCTTCCTGCCCGATCTCGACGCCCTGCTCGCCCGCGACGACATCGACGCCGTCGTCGTCACCACCCCGACCACCGCCCACCGGCAGGTCATCACCGCGGCCGCGAACGCCGGCAAACACATCTTCACCGAAAAGGTCCTCGCCCCGACCACCGCCGAATGCGCGGAGATCACCGCCGCCGCGGAGAAGTCGGGCGTCGCGCTGATGCTCTCGCTGCCGCGGCTCTACGAGGGCTACACCGCCGCGATCCGCACCGCGCTCGCCGACGGCGCCGTCGGCCGGGTCACCGCGGTGCGGGTCCGGCTCGCGCACGGCGGCTCGGTCGGGGAGGGCTGGCTGCCCGGGCACTTCTACGACCCCGCCGAGACCGCCGGCGGCTCGCTGATCGACCTCGGCTGCCACCCGATGTATCTGGCGCGGCTGTTCCTCGGGCAGCACCCGGAGTCGGTGACCGGCACCTTCGGATACGTGACCGGGCGCGCCGTCGAAGACAACGCTGTCGCGGTCCTGCGCTGCGCCGACGGCGCGCTCGGCATCGTAGAAGCGTCCTTCGCCGCCCCGCACTCGGCCTTCACCATCGAGGTGCACGGCACCGAGGGCTCGCTCAGCTACGCCGACACCGCGGGCCACGGCCTGCTGCTCACCGACGCCTCCGGCACCCGCGAGCTGCCGCTGCCGCCGGGCTCCGGCACCCCCTTCGAGCACTTCGTACGGCACGTGGCCGAGGGCACCCGCCCCGACGAGAACCTCGCCCTCGGCCTTGACCTGACCCGCCTGATGGAAGCAGCACTGGAGGGCAACCCCACATGACCGTATCCATAGGCATCATCGGCTGCGGCGGCATCTCCCGCCCCCACCTCCGCGGCTATCTCTCGACCCCCGACCGCGCCCGGGTCACCGCCGTCGCCGACGTGGACGCCACCGCCGCGGCCGAGCGGGCCGAACAGGCCGGCGGCGCCCAGGTCTTCACCGACTACCGGCACATGCTCGACGAGGCCGCCATCGACGCCGTCGACATCTGCCTCCCGCACCATCTGCACGCCGACGCGATCCTCGCCGCCGCGAAGGCCGGCAAGCACATCCTGTGCGAGAAGCCGCTGTGCCTGACGGAGGACGAGGCGGAGCGGATCGCGGATGCGGTGCGTACGGCCGGGGTGACCCTGATGTGCGCGCACAACCAGCTGATGCTCCCCGCCGTGGCGGCGGCCAAGGAACTGATCGCCTCCGGCGCCCTGGGCAAGATCTACGAACTCCGCACCACCGACAGCTTCCACAACAACTTCGACCCGGCCAACATGGGCTGGCGCGCCCACGCCGCCACCAGCGGCGGCGGCGAACTCATCGACACCGGCTACCACCCCACCTACCTCCTCCTCCACCTCGCCGACGACCGCCCGGCCGCGGTGTCGGCGATGCTCAGCACCCACCGCCTCGCCTTCATGGAGGGCGAGGACTCGGCGCGGGTGCTGGTCCGCTTCGCCGGCGGCGCGGTCGGCGAGATCGTGACCAGCTGGGCGTACGAGGCGGCGCCGGGCACCGAGAAGTTCTCGGCGGTCGGCGAGCTGGGCAGTCTCTCCAGCGACGGCACGGTGCTGCATTACAAGCCGCGGGGGGAGGCGGTGGTCACGACGGAGTACCCGGCCGTGGACTCGATCCCGGCGGTGTGCGCGGACTTCGCGGCCCGCATCGAGGACGGCGTACGGCCGCTGCACACCGAGGCGGAAGGCACCGAGGTCCTGAAGGTGATCCTCGGCGCCTACCGATCGGCGGCTCAGAAGCGGGAGATCGCGCTGTAGCGCTCGGCAGCGCTCAGCCGGCAGGCGCGAACCGGACGGCATCGGCGACCACATACCCGTCGGTGCCGTCCGTCCGTATCAGCACACTCCCGCCCGCCCCCGCGGCGAAGTCGAAGCTCCCCAGCGGCACCCACTGCCCGCCCTGTCCGCGCTGGTCCACGGTCTTGGTGCGGACGCCGCCCGCGGATTCGATGTCCACGGGCACATTGCCCGCCCGGTTCGCATCCGCGGTCCAGCGCAGCGCCACCGACCAGGTGCCGGCGGCGGGCAGTTCGGGGCGGAAGCGGAGTCGGGTGACGCCCTTGCCGGTGTTGCCGTCGTGGAGGTAGTCGGCGCCGTAATAGCCGGAGATGGAGGTGCTGGACGTCCACTCGCCGTCTTTGGTGACGCCGGTCGGCGAGGCGTTGTCGACCACCACCTCGCCCGGGACCGTCGGCGGCCAGTCGAGCACCTGGCCGTCGGCCCGCAGCCGCTGCCGCAGCTTCGCGTACGGGATGCGCTGCACGGCCGTGTTGGCCTCGATCGCCTGCCGCGCCGCCGTCGCCGCGGACTGGGCGAGGATCATGAAGACCGGTTCCATCCGGATCGACCCGTACGCGATGTGTGAGGCCGACAGCGCGACCGGCACCAGGAGATTCGCGCACTGCGCCTCGGCCGGGACGATCGAGCGGTAGCTGATGCCGTACGGGGCGGGGACGCCGACCTGGACATCACCCTCGTTGCGAGCCGCGCCGTCGACGACGAGGCGCTGGCAGTTGTGCGAATCCATCGTGTACGAGGCGAGGCCGACCGGGTCGGCCGCCTTCACCGTGCCGCGGCAGTCGTGCTCGGTCATCACGTACGGCGCCAGCATCCGCCGCGCCTCGCGGACATACAGCTGCGGCGGCCAGCCGCCGTAGTCGGCGAACTCGTCCCGCGCCAGGCCCCACGCGCCTACGGAGGTGCGGATCGGCTCCGGCACGCGCGGGTCGTTGGCGAGGAACCACATGAAGCCCTGCTGGTATGTGCGGTGCTCGGCGGCGATGGTCTCGCGCTGGGTGTACGAGCCCAGCGGATAGCCGTAGTTGAAGCCGATGTCGTCGGTGGAGAAGGCGCCGTTGTTGTTGGAGTCGGTCTTGCCGTTCCCCATCTGTGTCGTGGTGAAGAACGGGCCGGTCCAGCCTGCCTGGATGTAGCGCAGGAGCAGTTCGTAGCGCATCGGCTCGTAGCCGGAGGGTTTGGGAAAGGGGATGCGGTCGTTGGCCTTCGTGAGGCACATGCGGTAGCAGTACGCCTGGATCGCGTCGTCGGCGGTGCCGTTGGGGGCGAGCTCGGCGGCGGACACTCCGGGCAGCAGGCCGCTCGCGGGGATGCCGGGGGTCACGTACGGGTCGACGCGGTGCACGAACTGGTGGCCGGTGCGGTGCTGGACGCCATTGAGCGTCTCGTCGTACTTCGTATTGCCCTCGCGCCCGGTGGTGAAGGCGACGCCGGCCTTCGCCATCAGGTCGCCCTCGTAGGTCGCGTCGATGAACATCCGGCCGCGGTAGGCCGTGCCGTCCGACGTGGTCAGCCCGCGCAGCCGGTTGCCGCGCTTGTCGACCGAGGCGAGCCGGGCCCCTCGGACGACCGGCACCCCGGCCTCGGTGAGCATCTCGCCGAAGACGACGGCGGCGGCGTGCGGCTCGAAGGTGTAGCGGGCGGGCGAGTCCGGGGTCACGGGGGTGCCGTGGTACTTGCCGTAGATGCGGCGATAGAACTCGCCCGCCAGGCCACCGATGGCGTCCCCCTTCCCGGTGTCGGTGGCACCGAGCCCGCCGGTGGTCAGCCCGCCGAGGTGCCGGGTGGGCTCCAGGAGGACCACCGTGGCGCCCATCCGGCGCGCTTGGACGGCGGCGGCGATGCCGGCGGAGGTGCCGCCGTACACCAGGAGGTCGACGTCGGTGGGGGCGGCGGCGGCCGAATGGAGCGATCCATCCAGCGCCAACCCAGCCGCCCCCACACCCGCGACGAGCAACAGTCTGCGACGTGTCAACTCAGTTCTCATGACTAACAAATTGTCATGTACCCGGCTGTTGGCCCACCCTGTCGGCCACGCCGACCCCCAGCAGCGCCGTCTTCGTCGTACCGAGGTAGGTGAGGTCCTCCCGGTCGAAGACCCACGTGATGCCGCGGAACGACAGCCCGATGCCGGCCCGCCCCGCGGCATCCGTCACCCGCTCCTTGACCACGATCCCGGGAATCTTGGCCGCCGCCCGATTAAGCGCCGCGCTCAACTCAGGGATCAGCGACGCCTTCTCGAGCTTGTAGCCGAGGTCCTCGAAGAGCGCCTCCTCGTGAGTGGGCCCCATGCCCTTGGTCGCGGCATAGCGCTCCTCGTACAGCACATCAGGATCGGTGGGCAGCCCCCGATAGGTACGGAAGGCATGCTTGGGATCGCTCGACAGCACGATGTTGTCGAGCGCTCCCGCCCCCTGCGGGCCCACGCGGATCAGACCCTCGCGACGCCCGTCCACCGACTCCCATTCCTCCCGTTCGGCGTTCCCTTCGATGCTCTCGTCCGCCCCCAGGCTCCTCGCCGACCCGATGCTCCGGGTGTAGATGTACTGGTGGTCGCCGATGACGACCGCGGGGCGGTGCGCCGCGGTCGTGGCGATCCGGTCCAGCAGCCGCACCGCTTCGCGGTGTTCGGCGGCGGACACCGGGGCCTCGGGCGGGGGCGTGTCGCCGAAGGTGCCGGCGGCTGCCAGGCCGAGCACGACGGTCGCGGCGACCGCGAGCGGCGCGGCGATGGCCGCGAAGCGGCGGCGACGCGAGATGGGCCGCGGGAGGGCGGGGTTTTCGGTGCCCACCCGCACGTCGGTGATTTCCTGCATCAGGTACTCCCTGAGGACGCTGTGCCGGTCCGCCGGGAGCGTGGGTTCGCCGGGAGCCGGCACCAAAGCCGCCAGCTCCTCGCGCAGCACATCGGGGTCGCGCCGTACATTCATCGCTTTCCCTCCCGCCCGGTCCGGGCCGCCTGGTGGCGGCTGCCCGGTACCTGTCCGGCCGCCGGCGGGCGCTGCACCCCGGCCGCGGCGGCTGCCCCCCGCTCCAGCTCCTCGTCCGTCAGCTTCCGCAGCCGCTTGCGCGCCCGCGACAGCCGCGCCCGTACGGTGCCGGCCGCCACGCCCAGCGCCTCGGCAGCCGCCGCCGCGTCCAGCCCCTCCCACACGCACAGCGTGAACACCTCGCGCTCGGCGGGCCGCAGCGCCGCCAGCGCACGATGCGCCGCGCGCAACTCCTCGGCGTCGGCGAGCCGCTGCGTCACCTCGTCGGCGAAGTCGGGTACGGGCCGCGCGGGCGGCAGCCGGGTCAGCGCGGCGGTGTGCCGGCGCGCTGCCCGTCCCGTGTTGCGCATGACGTTGGTCGCGATGCCGAGCAGCCAGGGCCGCAGACTGCCACCATCCGGCAACACCCGCTCCCGCAGCCGCCAGGCCTCCAGAAAGGTAAGCGACACGACGTCCTCCGCCGCACTGAAGCTGCCCGTCACCCGGACCACATACCGATGCACCGCCGCCGCATGCTCATCGAAAAGCCACCCGAACGCATCCGCGTCCCCAGCCCGCACCCGGGCCCGCTGAGATAGGTCGTCCACACCCCGTCCTGTCCTGCGCGGCGCCGGCGTTGCCGTGAGCCCGGTCACAACCCGCCTGCCGTGGAAGAAACCGGACTCACGCCGACGGCAATCTCGGCATCGGCGCCCGCGCCCTACGTCCGTACCGTCGGATCCCACTCCGCCGGCAGCGGCGCCGGCACCGCGAAGTCCCCGCCCACCGGCAGGAAGGCGCCCTCGGCCGCCGATCGCTCGATCGCGCTCATCGTCTCCAGCACATGCTGCGCCAGCTCGCCCGAGGCCCGGTGCGCCGACCCGTCGCGCAGCGAGCGCGCCATGTCGAGCACGCCCATGCCGCGGCCGTTCGTCGCCCCCTCCGGCTCGATCACGGTCCAGTCGTCCGAGCCCGACGGGCGCAGCCGTACCTGCCCGCCGAAGGTGTTCGGGTCGGGGAGGGCGAGCGTGGCCTCGGTGCCGGTGAGCTCGATGAAGCCGTGCCGCTGCAGCGGGGAGTCGAAGCTGAAGACGAGCGAGGCGGCGGGCCCGGAGGCGTACTCGACGAGGGCGGTCACGTGCGTGTCCACCTCGACCGGGAAGGTCACGCCCGCCTTCGGCCCGGAGCCGACCGTACGGGCATCCCGCGCCCGTCGCGTCACCGCGGCCGCCCGCGAGGCGGGGCCGAGCATCGCCGCGAGCGCGGTCAGGTAGTACGGGCCCATGTCGAAGAGCGGCCCGCCGCCGCGCAGGTAGTAGAACTCCGGGCTGGGGTGCCAGCCCTCGGGCCCCGGCCCCTGCAGCAGCGCGAGCGCGCTCAGCGGCGTGCCGATCCGCCCGGCGTCGACCAGCCGCCGCGCCGTCTGCAGCCCGGCGCCGAGGAAGGTGTCGGGCGCGCAGCCGAGCAGCACGCCCGCGGTCGCGGCCTCCTTGAGGAGCTTGCGGCCGGACTCGGGGTCGAGGGTGAGCGGCTTCTCGTTCCAGACGTGCTTGCCGGCGGCGATGGCGGCGGCGGCCACGTCGTAATGCGCCACGGGGACGGTGAGGTTGACGACGAGGTCGACGTCCGGGCGGGCGAGCGCGGCCTCGGCGGTGCCGTGCCGCGGCACCCCGTACGCCTCGGCCTGCGTCCGCGCGCGGTCGGTGTCGAGGTCGGCGCAGAAGACGACGCGCAGGTCGGGGAAGGTGGTGAGGTTCTTCAGATACTGGTCGCTGATGGTGCCGCAGCCGACGACGGCTATGCCGAGCGGGTCGGTCATCGATTCTCCTTCAGCCAGGCGAAACTGTCCTCGACCGCGGTGAGCATGTCCGTGGCGCAGTGGTCGAGTTCGACGATGTGCCAGCGGGCGGACGGCGCCGCGGCGAGGATGTCGAGCACCGGCATCCGCCCGGCCCCGACCGCGGTCATCGGCTCGTCGTGCTTGATCGGCCCGTCCTTGACGTGCAGATGGGTGACCCGCTCGCCGAGCCGGCCGAGCAGCGCGGGCACCTCCTGCCCGCCGACCGCGGCCCAGTACGTATCGACCTCGAGGAAGACCGCCTCGTCCAGCTGGTCCGCCAGCACCTCGAGGGCGGGCCGGCCGCCGACCGACTGCTCCAGCTCGAAGGCGTGGTTGTGGTAGCCGACGCGCAGGCCGTGGTCGGCGGCCTTGGCCGCCGCCTCGTTGAGCTCCCGGGCCACGGCCGCGACGCCGTCGGCGTCCGCGAACCGCTCCGGGGCCTGGAAGGGCACCACGACGGTGTCGGTGCCGAGCGTACGGGCCGCCGGGAACAGCTCGTCGGGGCCGCGGCCCGTCCCGTCGCCCAGCGCGGGCCCGTGCGTGGAGCTGACGGCGAGCCCGGCGGCGTCGAGGTCGGCGCGCAGCGCCTCGGGGTCGGTGAGGGCGTCGAAGCACTCGACGGCCTGGTAGCCGTAGGAGGCGAGGGCCTGCAGGGTGCCCTTGCGGTCGGCGGCGAGTTGTTCGCGAACGGTGTAGAGCTGCACGGCCAGGGGTGGCACGGGCATGAGCCCCTCCATTTTTCGATAACTTTTCGCTTGCATTCGACGGTACGGGCGGCCCAACCCCCGGTCAACACCCATACATTGCAAGGGAGTTTTTCGAAAAAGGAGCGAGCCATGAGATCCACTCTCACCGAGATCGCCGCCTCCGCCGGCGTCTCCGTCTCCACGGTGTCCAAGGTCCTCAACGGCCGCACCGACGTCTCCCCCGCCACCCGCGACCGCATCTCCCGGCTGCTCGCCGACCACGGCTATCGCAGCGTCGGCACCCATAAGTCCAGCAGCGGCATCGTCGACCTGGTCATCGGCGGCCTGCACAGCCCGTGGGCGGACGCCCTGGTCTCCGGCGCGGTGGGCGCGGGCGCGGAGGAGGACTGCCGCATCGTCGTCAACGACGTGCCGGGGAAGGGCCGGGAGCTCGGCGCCACGCTGGAGCGGATCGCCGCCCGCGGCACCGACGGGGTGCTGATCGTGCACCATCTGCCCGCCCGCCGGGACCGCGACCGGCTGGCCGCGAAGGGCGCGCCGCTGGTCATCATCGACCCGCCGGCGGAGCCGGGCGCCGGGGTCCGCTCGGTCGCCTCCACCAACTGGCACGGCGGCCTGGCGGCGACCCGCCATCTGCTGGAGCTCGGCCATCGCCGTATCGCCGCGCTGGGCGGTCCGGAAGGCGTGTGGTCCGCCCGCGCCCGCCTGGACGGCTACCGGGCCGCGCTGCTGCAGGCCGGGGTGCCGGCGGACGAGGCGCTGGTGCACTGCGCCGCGTTCTCCCCGGAGGCGGGCCGCACCTACGCGCTGCGGCTGCTGGACCTGCCCGAGCCGCCGACCGCCATCGCCGCGGGCAACGACGCCCAGGCCTTCGGCGTCCTGCAGGCCCTCGCCGAGCGCGGCCTGCGCGCCCCCGATCACCTGAGCGTCACGGGCTTCGACGACGTCTCGGTGGCGGCCTGGGCGGCACCCGCGCTCACCACCGTCCGGCAGCCCCTGGAAGCCATGGCGGCGGCGGCCTTCCGCATGGTCCGCCTGGTCGCGACCGGCAGCGCGGCGCCGCCGGAGCAGGTGGAGCTGGCGACCACGCTGGTCGTACGGGAGAGCACGGCGCCGCCGCAGCCGAAAGAATCTTCGCCCTCTCAGTAGCGATACGGACAGGGGTCTGCAATTCTCCAACTCAACTTCGCAAGAAGATGCGTTGTCGCCTCCAAAGGAGCCACAAGACCCCATGAAGAGCCGCATAAGCCCTCATAGCCCACTTTACGGACGAAGACTCGCCGCCCTCCTCGCGGCGGCCGCCCTCCTGCTGCTCGGCCTCCCCGCCCTCACCGCCACCGCCACCGCGGCCGGGGGCCCCGACCTCGCCGCCGGGCGCCCCGCGACGGCCTCCAGCGCCAAGGGGGACTATGGCGCCGCCAAGGTCAGCGACGGCAACCAGGGCACGTACTGGGAGAGCTCGGGATCCGACTTACCGCAATGGGTCCAGGTCGACCTCGGCACCAGCACCCGCGTCGACGAGGTCGTGCTGCAGCTGCCCGCCGGCTGGGAGGAGCGCAAGCAGACCCTCTCCGTGCAGGGCAGCACGGACGGCACCGGCTTCCACGCCCTGGCCGCCTCGGCGACGCACACCTTCTCCCCCGCGAACGGCAACTCGGTCAAGGTCGGCTTCGCCGCCGCCCAGACCCGATACGTCCGCGTGCACATCACCGCCAACACCGGCTGGTCCGCGGCCCAGCTGGCCGAGCTGAAGGTCTACGGCGCGGGCGACGACTCCTCGGTGAACCTGGCCCTGGGCAAGCCCTTCAAGGCCGGCAGCCACACCCAGACCTACACGGCCGCCAACGCGGGCGACGGCAACCGCGCCAGCTACTGGGAGAGCGAGAACGGCAGGCTCCCCCAGTGGGTGCAGGCCGGCCTCGGCGCCGGCCTGCGCGTCAACAAGGTCGTGCTCAAGCTCCCCGCGGGCTGGGAAGAGCGCAAGCAGACCCTCAAGCTCCAGGGCAGCACGGACGGCGAGAACTTCACCGACCTGACGGCCGCCAAGGAGTTCACCTTCTCACCCGGCACTGACAACAGCGCCACGATCACCTTCGACACCACCACGACCCGCTACGTCCGCGCGCTGATCTCCGCCAACACGGTCCAGCCCGGCGGCCAGCTCAGCGAGCTCGAGGTCTACGGCCCCGCCACCGGCGACACCCAGGCCCCGACCGCCCCGAAGAACCTCGCCTTCACCGAACCCGCACCGGGCCAGATCAAGCTGACCTGGGACGCCGCCGACGACGACAAAGGCGTGACCGCGTACGACATCTACGCGGGCGGCGAGCTGCGCACATCGGTCGAGGGCAACGTCACCACGTACACGGACACCCAGCCGGCGAGCGCCACGGTCACCTACCGCGTGCGCGCCCGTGACGCGGCGGGCAACCAGTCCCCGGACAGCAACTCCGTGACCCGTAAGGGCGACTCGGGCGACACCCAGGCGCCGACGGCACCCGGCAACCTGGCTTATACGCAGCCGACGAGCGGCGAGATCAAGATGACCTGGGCCGCGTCGAGCGACAACGTGAAGGTGACCGGTTACGAGATCTACGCCGACGACAAGCCGCTGAAGACCGTCGGCGGCGACGTCACCACGTACACCGACACCCGCGCCGCGGGCGACACGGTGACGTACAAGGTCCGCGCCAAGGACGCCGCGGGCAATCTCTCGCCCTTCAGCAACTCCGTGACCCGCACCGGCGCCGGCGACGACGCCAACCTCGCGGTGGGCAAGCCGATCACCGCGACCTCGGTCACCCAGACGTACAAGGCGGAGAACGCCAACGACGACAGCACGGCCACCTATTGGGAGGGCGCCCCGGGCAGCTACCCGAACGCGCTGACCGTGAAGCTCGGCGCCAATGCCGACGTCAGCGCGGTCGTGGTCAAGCTCAACCCGGACCCGGCGTGGAGCGCCCGCACCCAGAAGGTGGCGGTGCTGGGCCGCGCCCAGGACGCGGACGGCTTCACGTCCCTGGTGGCGGAGAAGGAGTACTCCTTCAGCCCGTCGGGCAACCAGAACACCGTGAAGATCCCGGTCAGTGGCCGGGTCGCCGACGTGCGGCTGACGTTCACCGCGAACAGCGGGGCGGGCGCCGGGCAGGCGGCGGAGTTCCAGGTGCTGGGCAGGCCCGCGCCGAACCCCGACCTGGAGGTCACGAAGGTCGCGCACGCCCCTGAGGCGCCGGTGGAGTCGGACCTGCTGACCCTGTCGGCGACCGTCCGTAACAGCGGCAAGGAGGCGTCGGGCGCCACCGACGTCGCCTTCCGGCTGGGCGGCGAGAAGGTCGATACGGCGGCGGTGCCCGCGCTCGCGCCGGGTGCGTCGACGACGGTGAGTTCGGTGGTCGGCGCCCGGGAGGCGGGTTCGTACGCGCTGAGCGCGACGGCCGATGACGCGAACAAGGTGGTCGAGACGAACGAGGCCAACAACACCCTGGCGGCCACGAGCCCCATCGTCGTCAAGCCGATCCAGAGCTCCGACCTGGTGCCCTCCGTGTCATGGACGCCGAGCGCGCCCAGCAGCGGCAAGGACACGGACTTCTCCGTCACCCTCAAGAACCAGGGCACCCAGGCCTCGGCGTCCGGCAGCCACGGCATCACGCTGACCCTCCAGGACGCGGACGGCGCCACGGTGAAGACGCTGACGGGCGCGTACACCGGCACGATCGGCGCCGGCGACTCGGCACCCGCGGTGAAGCTGGGCACGTGGACCGCGGCGAACGGCCGCTTCACCGTGAAGGTCACGGTCGCGGCCGACACCAACGAGGCCGAGGCCAAGCGCGAGAACAACACCGCCACCCGGTCGCTGTACGTGGGCCGCGGCGCCGACATGCCGTACGAGACGTACGAGGCGGAGGACGCCGCGCTCGGCGGTGGCGCCAAGGTCGTCGGCCCGAGCCGCGACATAGGGACGCTCGACGGCGAGGCCTCAGGACGCAAGGCGGTCACGCTCGACGAGACCGGCGCGTCGGTGGAGTTCACCACCAAGGAGCCGACGAACACGCTGGTGACGCGCTTCTCGATCCCGGACGCGGCGGGCGGTGGCGGCATTAACGCGACACTGAACGTCTACGTCGACGGCAAGTTCCGCAAGGCCCTCGACCTGACGTCCAAGTACGCCTGGCTGTACGGGGCGGAGGCCGCACCTGGCAACTCCCCGGGGGCGGGCCCGGCGCGCCACATATACGACGAGGCGCATGCCTTCCTGGACGGCACGGTCCCGGCGGGCGCGAAGATCAAGCTCCAGAAGGACGCGGCCAACACCTCGAAATACGCCATCGACTTCATCGACGTGGAGCAGGTGGCGCCGGACGCGAACCCGGACCCGGCCGCGTACGCCGTGCCCGCGGGCTTTACGCATCAGGACGTGCAGAACGCCCTCGACAAGGTCCGCATGGACACCACCGGAAAGCTGACCGGCGTCTATCTCCCGCCGGGCGACTATGAGACGAGCAGCAAGTTCCAGGTGTACGGGAAGGCGGTGAAGGTCGTCGGCGCCGGGCCCTGGTACACCCGCTTCCACGCGCCGGCATCGCAGGAGAACACCGACATCGGATTCCGGGCGGAGAAGAGCGCCAATGGCTCGGCTTTCGCCGGATTCGCCTACTTCGGCAACTACACGAGCCGTATCGACGGCCCGGGCAAGGTCTTCGACTTCCAGAACGTCGCCGACATCACGATCGACAACGTCTGGAACGAACACATGGTGTGCCTCTACTGGGGCGCCAACACCGACAACATGACCATCAAGAACTCCCGCATCCGCAATACCTTCGCCGACGGCGTCAACATGACCAACGGCTCCACCGGCAACCACGTGGCGAACAACGAGTCCCGCGCCACCGGCGACGACAGCTTCGCGCTGTTCTCGGCGATCGACGCGGGCGGCGCCGACATGAAGGACAACGTCTACGAGAACCTCACCTCGCTGCTGACCTGGCGGGCGGCGGGGATCGCGGTGTACGGCGGCTACAGCAACACCTTCCGTAACATCCGGATTGCGGACACCCTGGTCTATTCGGGCATCACCATCAGCTCGCTGGACTTCGGCTATCCGATGAACGGCTTCGGCACGGACCCGACGAACTTCGAGAACATCACCATCGACCGGGCGGGCGGCCACTTCTGGGGCGAGCAGACCTTCCCCGGAATCTGGCTCTTCTCGGCCTCGAAGGTCTTCCAGGGAATCCGCATCAGCGACGTCGACATCAATGCGCCGACCTACTCGGGGGTGATGTTCCAGACGAAGTACACGGGCACCCAGCCGGAAAACCCGGTCAAGGACACGGTGCTACGGGACGTGACGATCCGCGACGCGCGCCGGAGCGGGGATGCGTACGACCACAAATCGGGCATCGGCATCTGGGTCAACGAACTGCCGGAACCGGGCCAGGGCCCCGCGGTGGGCGAGGCCACCTTCCACAACCTGAAGCTGATCAATTGCGCGGAGGAGATCAGGAACAAGACGACCACCTTCAAGCTCAACATCCTGCCGTGAGGGGCGAGTAGCGAGGGGAGGGGAGCAAGCGCTTGCGGCGGCCGGTGTCCACGAGCAAGGATGCAGCTCACGGCACCGCCGCCGCATCGCACCGGAAAACATCAGGAGAGCCGCATCATGGCCCTGTTCGACATGCCCCTCGACGAACTGCGCGCATACCGCCCCGAGCGCACCGAACCCGAGGACTTCGACGCCTTCTGGAAGCGCACCCTGGGCGAGGCGGCGGACCATGACCTGGCGGCGGAGTTCCGCCCGTACGATGCGGCGCTGACGGAGGTCGAGGTGTACGACGCGTCGTTCGCGGGGTGGGGCGGGCACCGCATCTCGGGCTGGTTCATAGTCCCTAAGGGCGCCGTGGACCGCGGCGAGCGCCTCCCCTGCGTCATGCACTACATCGGCTACCACGGCGGCCGCGGCGCCCCGCACGACCACCTCTCCTGGCCCGCCACGGGCCGCGCCGTCTTCGTCGTGGACACCCGCGGCCAGGGCGCCTCGACGGGCAACCACACGGGCGCCACGGCGGACCCGCACGGCGGCGAGAACCCGCAGAGCCCCGGCTTCATGACGCGGGGCATCCTCGACCCGGAGCACTACTACTACCGCCGCGTCTTCACGGACGCGGTACGGGGCGTGGACGCGGTGAAATCGCACCCGGCGGTGGACCCGGAGCGGGTGTATGTGAGCGGCGGCAGCCAGGGCGGCGCGATCGCGACTGCCGTCGCGGGACTGCGGGACGACGTGCGCGGCGCGATGGTGGACGTCCCGTTCCTGAACCACTTCCGGCGGGCCCTGACGATCACGGACAACGAGCCGTATCAGGAGATCGTCCGCTTCCTGCGGACGCAGCGGGGTACGGACGAGGCGGTCTTCAGGACGCTGTCGTACTTCGACGGCACGAACTTCGCCGCGCGAGCGGACTGCCCGGCCCTGTACTCGGTGGCCCTGATGGACCAGACGTGCCCGCCGTCGACGGTCTTCGCGTCGTACAACCACTGGGCGCACCCGGAGAAGGACATCACGGTGTACCCGTGGAATCTGCATGAGGGCGGGGCGTCGGAGCAGCGGTCGGTACAGCTGCGCTGGATGCGCGTCCGCTAGCAGGCTGACGCGCGCCGCTCGGACAGCGCTCCCGCCGCACCGCTTTGGGCGGCGGCCCCGCCGCGCGCCGCTTTGGGCGGTCGGGCCGCCGAGGGGCGGCACGGGCGGGCAAAGCGGCCCGCACCCGCCCTCCCGACCCAGCCCCGCGCCCGACGACCGCGCACAAAGGAGCGAGCCGGCCTCAGCTCAGCAGCACGCTCACCGCGGCCTCGGCCGCATCCTCGTCACCGGCGCGGATCGCGTCCACGACGCGCTCGTACGGCGCCCTGCCCGAGCCACCCCCGGGCCGGGCGCCACCAACCCGCGCGGCCTGCGCCCGGCGCAGCACCGCGTCGGCGACGTCGGCGAGCTCACCGTTCCCCGCCAGCGCGAACAGCTCCGCGAAGAAGCCGCACTCGGCGGCCGTGTCCCGCGGCGCGGCATCCGCGGCGCGCGCGGCGTCGCGCAGGCGGTCCAGGTCAAGGTCCAGGTCCAGGTCCGCATCCAGGTTCTGCCCCCGCTCCCCCGCCGCCCCGCCGGCCAGGCGCCGCACTACCGGCACCACCAACAGCCGCCGCACCTCGGCAAGCTCCTCCCCCGCCGGCGCGCGCCGCTCCACCACCCGGAAGCCGACGTTCGGCACAACCTCGACCGCGCCCTCCGCCGCGAGCTGCTGCATGGCCTCCCGTACGGGCGTCGCGGACACCCCGAGTCCAGCCCCAAGGCTCGGCGCGGAGTACACCTCCCCGGGTGCCAGCTCGCCCGAGGCGAGCATCCCCCGCAGCGCCTCCAGCGTCTGCCCCCGCACCGACGACCGCCGCACGCGCTGCCGAGGCACCCGCAGCGCATCCGCGCCCACCCGCTCGGCCATCCCGCCTACACCCGCTTACGTCCGAATCGTCCCGTTCACTCCCGACCGTGCACCCTAGGCCACGTCACCCGTTCGCGACAGCCCCGCGTGCCCCGCTTGCATCACCGCCGCCAGCCATGGGTAAGGTAAGGCTTACCTAGTTCAACCTGGTTCCGCGTCCCTGTCGCCCGCACGCCGGTGGTTACCCTCATGAGCGCTCCTGCCCTGGCCCCGCACGCCTCAAAGGCGTCGCGCCGCGCCGCCGCAGGCCCGAGCCCGTTCACCGCCGCGTACACGCGACTCGGCGAGGTCTTCCCGACGCTCGGCGTGATCGAGCTCACGCCGGCCGAGCCCGACCCGGCGCCCGCCGACGGCTGGCTCCAGGCGAGCAGCCTCGCCGCCGACCCGGCCACCCTGGACCGCTTCCTCGCGTGGGACGAGGAGCAGGTGCGGCGCGATTACGGTCAGCCCGGCCGGCCCGATGTCATCGCCAGCTTCGGGCTGCACCGCTACGCCTGGGGCGTCTGCCTGCTGGCGACCATCCCGTGGTTCCTGCACCGCCGCGTGCCGCGGATCCCGGTCGACGCCGTCTCGTACCACCGCGGGCGCGGGCGCCTGGCCGTGCGGCTCGACGCCTTCGCCTGCCTGCCGGACGACCCGGCCGCGCTGCTGCCCGGCGCCCGGGTCGTACCCGACGAGGAGGCGCTGCGCGCCGAGCTCCGGGCCTCCGTCGCCGAGCATCTCGCGCCCGTGCTGGACGCCTTCGCGCCCCGGATGCGGCGTGGGCGGCGGGCGCTGTGGGGCATGGCTACGGACGAAATCGTCGAGGGGCTGTGGTATATCGGCTCGCTCCTCGGTGAGGAGGACCGGGCGGTGGCCGAAACCGGGCGGTTGCTGCCCGGGAACAGCGCACTTCAGGCGCCGTACGCCGGTGGCGCTTCCTTCCGCGCCCTGCCCGGGAAGTGCGGCGAGGACCTGCGCACGCGCGACCGGGCCTCCTGCTGCCTCTTCTACACCCTGCGCCCGCAGGACACTTGCGTCACGTGCCCGCGTACGGGAGATGCCGAGCGCGTCGAGCGGCTCAGTGCAACCAGTTGACGCTTACGCCACTCCTTCGTGTGGCTGAATCCCAAAGCGTCAAGTGGACGGCGGAATTCCGCCAGGATGACCCCTCAAGAGGCAGCGCAAGCGAAGCGATGCGAGAGGCATCCGATGTCAATGAACGCCATATCTCTGGACTGGCTGCTCCCGGCAGGCGTGCTGGTGCTCGGCGTCGGCGCCGCGATCGCGGTGGCGTTGCGGGGACGACGGTCCGACGACAAGGGCAACGACTCCTGGGAGCGCATGGAGGAGCGCCGCCGACGTAAGGAGGCGCTCTACGGCAGCCTCTCCTACCTGCTGCTCTTCTGCTGTGCCGCGGTAGCCGCCGCGCTTTCCTTCCACGGCCTGGTCGGCTTCGGCCGGCAGAACCTCAACCTCTCCGGGGGCTGGGAGTATCTGGTGCCGTTCGGGCTCGACGGCGCGGCGATGTTCTCGTCGGTGATCGCGGTCCGCGAGGCCAGCAATGGCGATGCCGCGCTGGGCTCGCGGCTGCTGGTGTGGACGTTCGCCGGGGCCGCGGCCTGGTTCAACTGGGTGCACGCCCCCCGCGGGCTCGACCACGCGGGCGCCCCGCAGTTCTTCGCCGGCATGTCGCTGTCCGCGGCGGTGCTGTTCGACCGGGCGCTCAAGCAGACCCGCAGGGCGGCGCTGCGCGAGCAGGGGCTGGTGCCGCGGCCGCTGCCGCAGATCCGCATCGTGCGGTGGATGCGGGCGCCCCGCGAGACCTTCAAGGCCTGGTCGCTCATGCTGCTCGAGGGCGTGCGGTCGCTCGATGAGGCGGTCGAGGACGTGCGCGCGGAGAAGCGCGACCGGGAGCGGCAGCGCACCGAGGACCGCGAGCACGCCAGGCTGGAGCGCGCGCAGGCCAAGGGGCACATGGGGCACAGGGGCATCGGGTTCCGTACGCATCACGCCGAGGTCACCGCGGTCACGCCCGGCGCGTCCGCCCGCGGGCAGGGCACGGCGGAGCTGCCGCCGCGGGCCGTGAACGGCACGGCCCGCAAGCAGGCCGCCGCGGAGGGCGAGTCGTCGGCGGCGCCGCGGCTCGACAGCCTGGAGCAGAAGCTCACCGACCTGGAGAAGCAGTTCGGCTGAGGCCGCTGCCCGCCGCTCGCGCCGTGGATTCGTACAACGTTGTCATCGGGGTTGTCCACAGGCCTTGATTCCGACTTCGCCGCCAGGAAAGGCTGGTGCGCGACGGAACAAGTCTGAGGAGCTCGCATGCACGACGATCGCCTGCTGGTGGAGGGCCGCCTGGACCGGGCCCTCCGCCAGCACATCCGGCCGGCGCTCTACCCCGACCGGACCCCGCTCACCCTGACCGTGTGGCACGCCCCGGGCGAGCCCGTGCCCGTATCCGAGGCGCTCAGCGGTGCGTACGAGCCCTTCGCCACCGGCACCGCATGGGGCTCGCCGTGGTCCACCAGCTGGTTCCGGCTGGAGGGCGAGGTCCCGGCGGGCTGGGCGGGCAAGCGCGTCGAGGCGGTCATCGACCCCGGCTTCGGCGGCGACCAGCCCGGCTTCCAGGCCGAGGGCCTGGTCTATGACGCGCAGGGCGTCCCGATCAAGGGCGTGCACCCGCGCAACAGGCATGTGCCGATCGCCTCCCCGGCGGCCGGCGGCGAGCCGGTGCGGCTGCTCTTCGAGGCCGCCGCCAACCCCTCGGTGCTGCGCGACTTCTCCCCCACGGAGCTCGGCGACCTGGACACCTCCGGCGACCAGCCGATCTATGTCTTCCGCGCCGCCGACCTGGCGGTGCTCGACGAGAGCGTCTTCCACCTCATCCTCGACATCGAGGTGCTGGCGGAGCTCATGCACGAGCTGCCGATGGACCGCCCGCGGCGGTACGAAATCCTGCGCGCGCTGGAGCGCATGCTCGACGCCCTCGACCTGCACGATGTGCCGGGCACGGCGGAGGCGGGCCGCGCCGAGCTCGCCGGCGCGCTGGCGCAGCCGGCCGCGGCCAGCGCGCACCGCCTGTCGGCGACCGGCCATGCCCACATCGACTCGGCCTGGCTGTGGCCGCTGCGCGAGACGGTCCGCAAGGCCTCCCGCACCTTCGCCAATGTCACCGAGCTCGCCCTCTCCGGCGACTATCCGGAGCTGGTCTTCGCCTGCTCCCAGGCCCAGCAGTACGCATGGGTGCAGGAGCACCAGCCGCATGTCTTCGAGCGCATCAAGAAGACCGTGCAGTCCGGGCAGTGGGCCCCGGTCGGCTCGATGTGGGTGGAGTCCGACGCGAACATGCCGGGCGGCGAGGCCCTCGCCCGCCAGATCGTGCACGGCAAGCGCTTCTTCATGGAGGAGCTCGGGTACGAGACGGAGGAGATCTGGCTGCCCGACTCCTTCGGCTATACGGCCGCGTTCCCGCAGCTGGCGAAGCTCGCCGGCATCCGCTGGTTCCTCACCCAGAAGCTGTCGTGGAACCAGACGAACAAGATGCCCCACCACACCTTCTGGTGGGAGGGCATCGACGGCTCCCGCGTCTTCACCCACTTCCCCCCGGTCGACACGTACAACTCCGAGATCCACGCCCGCGAACTCGCCCACGCCGAGAAGAACTTCGCCGACAAGGGCCATGCCACCCGCTCGCTGGTCCCGTTCGGCTATGGCGACGGCGGCGGCGGCCCCACCCGCGAAATGCTGGAGAAGGCCCGCAGGCTGCGCTCGCTGGAGGGCTCCCCGCGGGTCGAGGTGGAGGCGCCGACCGCCTTCTTCACCAAGGCCGAGGAGGAGTACGGGCCGCAGGCCCCGGTGTGGTCCGGCGAGCTGTATCTGGAGTTCCACCGCGGCACGTACACCTCCCAGGCGGACACCAAGAGCGGCAACAGGCGCAGTGAGCACCTGCTCCGCGAGGCCGAGCTGTGGGCGGCCACGGCGGCGGTGCGCAATGCGGCGTACGCCTATCCGTACGAGGCGCTGGACCGGATCTGGAAGACGGTGCTGCTGCACCAGTTCCACGACATCCTGCCCGGCTCCTCGATCGCGTGGGTGCACCGGGAGGCGGCGGAGACCTATGCCGCGGTCGCGGCGGAGCTGCGCGACATCACGGCGTCGGCGATCGAGGCGCTGGGAGCATCGTCCGCACCGGCGGTCTTCAACGCGTCGCCGTACGAGCGCACGGAGGTCGTGGACGTCGACGGATCGCCGGTGGCGATCACGGTCCCCGGCCTCGGCTCGGCCGCCGCTTCGTCGGGGACGCAGATCGGCTCGGTCAGCGCGACGGCCGCGGGCCAGGAGACCGTCCTGGACAACGGCAAGCTGCGCGTCACGGTCGACGCCGACGGCCTGCTGACGTCCGTACGGGACCTGGCCGCCGACCGCGAGGTGCTGGCGCCCGGCACCCGCGGCAATCTGCTCCAGATCCACCCCGACCACCCCAACCAGTGGGATGCCTGGGACATCGACAAGTTCTACCGGAACAAGGTCACGGACCTCACCGCGGCCGAGTCCGTGGAGCTGGTCGAGGACGGCCCGCTGCGCGCCACCGTCCGCGTCACCCGCGCCTTCGGCGACTCGCGGATCGTGCAGGACGTGACCCTCGCCGCGGGCAGCGACCGCCTCGACATCACGGCGGACGTGGACTGGCACGAGTCGGAGAAGGTGCTGAAGGCCGCCTTCCCGCTGGACGTGCACGCGGAGCGCTCCACCTCGGAGATCCAGTTCGGTCATGTGCACCGCCCGACGCACGCCAACACCAGCTGGGACGCGGCCAGGTTCGAGATCTGCGCGCACCGCTGGCTGCAGGTGGCCGAGCCCGGCTATGGCGTGGCGGTCCTCAACGACGCCACGTACGGCCACGACGTCACCCGCACCCCGCACCGCGACGGCCTCGGCACCACCGTACGACTGACGATCCTGCGCGCCCCGCACTTCCCGGACCCGCGCACGGACCTCGGCAAGCACCGCTACCGGTACTCGCTGCTCCCGGGTGCGGGCGTGGGCGAGGCGGTCGCGGAGGGCCTGGCGCTCAACCTCCCGCTGCGCACGGCTGCCGCGCCGTCGTCGGCGCCGCTGGTCGCGGTCGACGACCCGGCGATCACCGTTGAGTCGGTGAAGCTGGCGGAGGACCGGAGCGGGGATGTGGTGGTGCGGCTGTACGAGTCGCGCGGCGGGCGCGCGGCGGGCGAGCTGACCGCGGGCTTTGCGGTGGCCGACGCGCAGGTGACGGATCTGCTGGAGCGCGAGCTGGGCCCGGCGGAGCCGGGGGCGGACGGGGGCTGGGCGGTGGAACTGCGCCCGTTCCAGATCCTGACGCTGCGACTGCGGCCAGCGGCCTCATAGCGGCTGAGTGCAGAAGCGCCGCTGCCCGGCACGGACTTGGGGTCCGTGCCGGGCAGCGGCACATTCATTGCGGGTCACCGGAGCGGTCGGTGCCCTGAGCGGCCAGGGCCGCCCGGAGTTACTTCAGGCCGGCAGCAGGCTCCTCGACCACGGTGGCCGGGGCGGTGACGTTGGCGTCGCCGCTCACGTTGGCGCTGGTGCCGTCGGCACCCTCGGCCTTGTCGTCCTTCGGGACCTCCTTGCCCAGGACGGCGCCGTGGACCAGGGAGTTCAGGCCGAACCCGCCAATGAACTGGCAGGTGTCAACCATGTACTTGTACTCCTTGCCCTCTTCACCCTGCTCCTTGACGGTGCAGTTGGAGGCGCCACCGTCGCTACCACCGAGCTGGGCAGCGGAGGCAACCGGAGCGGCACCCGCAGTGAGGACGGCGGCGACGCCCGCCACGGCAGCAATGCGCTTCACGGACTTCTTGGCAGACATTCGATGCTTTCCTTCCTGCCCTGGGGAGCGGGCAGATGAGTTTGCCGGAATCGGACGAGATTCATCCTGCGCGACGGGATGGCCATTTACCGAATCGCGACGCCCCGGAAACCACCCGTATGGCCGAGCCCGCCGCATTCTTTCTCTCTAACGGCCGCACCCAATGTGATATGTCGACTTCCCTAATCCCTTATCTAAACGCCGCTCGGGAAGCCGAATTCGGGGCGCTTCCGGCTGTGCTGACGATTGGTCAGCTTTCCCAGACCGCGGCGGCCGTGCGGTCATCGGCGTATCCCTTGGCGCGCAGCTGCACATCGGCAAGGAAGGCGGCGAGGCCGGGCGGCTCTCCGTCGTGCCACCGCTCGGCGAGCCGGTCGGTGAGGGCGGGCTGGCCGCGGAGCGGCTCGGCGAGTCCCTGGCTGCAGAGCAGCAGCACGTCGTCGGGGCGGGCGACGGAGGCGCGGAAGACGAAGGGAAGCGTGGGCTCACCGGCTTCGCCGGGGGGCGCGGTCGGGTCGCCTGCGGCGGGCTCCAGGTCCTGCCAGGCGCCGTCGCGCAACCGGAAGAGTCCGCCGGGTCCGGTCCCGAAGAACACGCGCGTCCGGCAGGACGGATCGGCGGGGAGCAGCAGGCAGCGCAGGGCGGCGGTGTACTCGCCGGCCACGGACCCCAGGTCCGCCGCCTTCGCCCGCATCAGCCCGTAACTCCGCCCGGTCAGCCGGTGCAGCCCCGACTTGAGCGACCCGCGGCGTCCCTCCCGTATGTCCTCGGCAAGCCGCGCATGGCTGCGCCCGACCGCGCCGCCGATCCACAGACAGGCGTCGCGGGCAGCGAGATGCGCCTGCTCCGCGGCGCGAGCGCCGGTGGCGACGGCGACGAGCAGCAGCGCCTCGTCGCCCGCACCGAAGCGGGCAGTGAGGACGGCGTCGCGACGCGGTTCGCCGCGATAGCGGGCGGAGTCCCCGCGGATGGAGGCGGTGCGCAGCGTCATGGTCCCGTAATGCGCACCATCGAGCACGGTGTCCGACACAAGGTCGGCGAGCGTGCCGGCGGTGGCAAGCGGCAGCGACGTCGGCTCGGGCTCGTAAGTCGGCGGCCGATCCCCTACGAAGTCACCACGCGTGTCCGGGGGCTCGCCGCCCCTGCCGCGCCAGCCGCGCAAGCGGAGGGTGTCGCGGGGGATTTCGGGTGCGGTGCGATCGCCCTCGCGGGCGGGGGTACGGGGGTCGGGTACGGGCGGGGAATGGGGAGGGGGCGGCGGCGCGGGTGCGGACATTGGGGCGGGTGGTGCCTCGGGCTCGGGAGTGGGGGCGGGTGGGGGCTGGGGCGTAGGCGTGGGCGTCGGAGCGGACGTCGGCGTAGGGGTGGGCGAGGGTTCGGGCGTTGGGGTAGGAGCGGGCGGGGCCCCGGGAGTAGAGGCAGAAGCAGGCGGTGGCTCCGGCGTGGGGGCGGGGACTGGTGCCGAGTCCGACGCGGAGGCGGGATCCGCGCTAGGCGACGAATCCTGTGTGGGCGCCGGGGCGGCTGGGCGGTCGGCCACGGGCTCGGCGGACGGTGCGGGCGGCTCGCCGGAAGCGCGAGTCGGCGGCACCTCCGGCACGGACGCGGTGACGGGCGGCGACTGCGGTGAGGGAGCCGGGCCAGTTGGGCGGTCGGCCGCGGGCTGGAGGGGTGCGGGTTCGGCGGGGGGTGCGGGCTCGGCGGGCGGCGGCTCGGCGGGGGCCGACGGCCAGCCGGAAGGGGGAGCGGGCGGGGCCTGCGGCATGGACGTGGTGGCGTCGGGGGCGAGCTGCGGGGCCGGCGTGGGTGCTGGCGGCTTGGCCGGGTGTTCGGTTGTGGGGTCTGCGGATGGTGCGGTGGGCCGGTCGGGAGGTGTGACCGGCGGGGTGGTTGGGGTCGGCGGTGGAGGGGGTGGGGTGGAGTCGGCGGGTTCGCGCAGGTCTTCGGTGGGCGAGGCGGCGGGCGGAGCGGCGGGCGGAGCGGCGGGCGATGGCGGTATCTCGGCCGCCGGGGCGGGCCAGTCGACGGATGCCGCGGGGCGCAAGTCCTCGGCCGGGCGGGCGTCTTGCGGACCGGCACTGCCGCCCCGGCCGGCAGGGCGGTCAGCGTCGGCGAGGCCATCCCGGTCCGCATCGTCGGGCTGCCGCGTCGAGGGCTGCTGCGTGTCGGCTTCCGGATCCGTTGGCTGTCGCGATGTGGGTGTCGGCTCTGCGGCTGCTGCGAGGGCTGCGTCCGGCCAGTTCCGCATCGCACTCGCGGGCTCCGGTGGTCGGTCCGGTGCCGTGGTTCGTGGCGGGTCCGGGTCCGGGTCCGGGTCCGTGCTTAAGCTCGAGTCCGCGGCAGGCGCCGGGGCCGAGACCGAGGCCGGGCCCGCGTCCAAGCCCACCTCCGCAGGGCCCACGTCCAAGCCCGCCTCCGCCGGGGCCGAGGCCAGGCCCTCCTCTGCCGGGCCCGCGTCCAAGCCCGCCTCCGCCGCCCCCGCGGCATCCGCGGCCGCCGCATCCCCGCCATCCCCCTCCCCCACCGCCCGAGAAGCCGACGCATACCGGTCATCCAGCGTGTCCCCGGCCCCGGAAGGGGCCCCCGTGTCCGGGGTATCCGGGGCGTACAAGTCGTCCCACCAGGCGTCCGCATTCGCATGCGCGTCCGCATCCGCGCCCTGTGGCTCCCCGCTGTGGTGCTCCCCCTGCTCGCCCATGCCCTTATTGTCCACACTTCGGGGAGTGTGGAAACCGGCTTCGGAAACCGGGCTTTGGCAGGGATGATGTGCGCGGCGGTTTTGCGCCGTGGCTGGTTTCCGCCAACGGCGAGGGTGGGGCCGTCGTACAGCGACACCTGGGGAGGGAGCTGTTCAGATGCTGCATGCCATCGGGCTTGATGAGGTGCAGGAGTCGGCGTATCGCACGCTCGTGGGGCTGGGGGGTGCCGAAGTGCCGGAGCTGGCGCTCCGGTTGACGTTGCCGGAGGAGGAGGCCGTACGGACCTTGCGGCGGCTCGAGCGGCAGGGGCTCGCCGCGCAGTCGTCGGCGCGGCCGGGGCGGTGGGTCGCCGCGCCGCCGAATGTCGCGCTCGGCGCGCTGCTCACCCAGCAGCGGCACGAGCTGGAGCAGGCTGAGCTCGCTGCCGCCCGGCTCGCCGAGGAGTATCGGGCCGAGGCCGCCGAGCTCGCCGTGCACGATCTCGTCGAGGTCGTCACCGGGGCCGGCGCCGTCGCGCACCGGTTTCTGCAGCTCCAGCTCGGGGCCGTGAAAGAAGTCTGCGCGCTCGTCACCGGCAAGCCCACCGCCGTCAGCGCCCGCGACAATCTCGCCGAGGAGCAGGCCACCGCCCGCGGCGTGCGCTATCGCGTCGTCATCGAGCGCGAGGTGCTCACCCACCCCACCGGCATCGAGGAGGCCGCCACCGCGCTCGGCCGGGACGAGGAGGTGCGGCTCGCCGACCGGGTGCCGACGAAGCTCGTCGTCGCGGACGGCAGCGTGGCCATGGTGCCGCTCACCGGGCGCGGCACCGAGCCGTCCGCGCTGGTCGTGCACGCGAGCGGGCTCACGGACTCGCTCACCGGGCTCTTCGAGAGCGTGTGGCGGCATGCGCTGCCGCTGCGGCTGACCGCGGACGGGAGCGTCGCCGATGCGGGCGAGGACGGGCCCGACGGTACGGATCTGCAGATACTGTCGCTGCTCCTCGCCGGCCTCACCGACGCCAGCGTGGCCAAGCAGCTCGACCTCGGCCTGCGCACCGTGCAGCGCCGGGTGAAGCGGCTGATGGAAATCGTCGGCGTCGCCACCCGGCTACAGCTCGGCTGGTATGCGTACGAGCGGGGGTGGGTGTCCCGGACGGCCTCCCGGCCGCCCGCGCCCCGGTACGTGGAGAATTCGTGAACAACCCGTAATGCTCTCTGGCGGATTCTATGACATAGCCAACACATCAAAGCCCAGGCCATATTCGGCGAATCCGCAAAATCCCCGTGATTGCAGGCCAGCCGCCGCCTCCGCCGCGGATTCGGCACGCGCCCCGGTCGATCAGCCGTTCCCCTCCTCCTGCTAACTTCGCCGCCGGTTGTCCCAACCGGAAGGAGCCAACATGCAGGCCGCCGAACTACCGGTCGAGGGCTTCACCTACGGAGCGCTGACCCCGATTCTCGGGTACGCGGCCGCCTGCCTCGGCGCCGCCCTCGGACTGCGCTGCATGCTGCGCGCCGTGACCCGGTCCCCCAAGGTCCGGGTCCGCTGGCTGGTGCTGGGCGCCATCGGTCTGGGCACCGGCATCTGGACGATGCACTTCATCGCCATGCTCGGGTTCAGCGTCGAGGGCCTGGACATCGACTACGACGTGCCGGTCACCTTCGCCAGCCTCGCCGTGTCCATCCTGGTCGTCGGCATCGGCAGCTTCGTCGTCGGCTACGGCGGGCGTGGCGCCCTGCCCTTGATGACCGGCGGCCTGATCACCGGCCTCGGCGTCGCGGCCATGCACTATCTCGGCATGGCGGGCATGCGCTTCGCCGGGCACATCTCGTACGACACCACGACCCTGCTCATGTCGATCGTGATCGCGGTGCTCGCCGCCACGGGCGCACTGTGGCTGGCCGTGACGATCACCGGCTTCAGCGCCGCGGTCGGCTGCTCGCTGATCATGGGCGCCGCGGTCTGCGGGATGCACTACACCGGGATGGCGGCGCTGCGGATCTCGGCGGCGCCCGGCACCGCCGACGGCGGGAGCCAGCCGCTGGCGGTGCTCGCGCCCATGCTGATCGGGCCGGTGCTGCTGCTGTTCTTCGTCGGGCTCTTCGTCTGCATGGATCCGGATCCGGTGGCCAAGGAGCGGCGCCGGCAGCGGGCCGAGCGGGCCAGGGTGGGGTACTTCTAAGCCCCCGAGGCCGCTTAGCGCTTCTTCCAGCGCCGTCGCTCCTCCGCGCGCAGCCGCGCGTCCGTGCGCGCCGCGATGCGGCGGTTCTCGCGCAGCAGCTTGCGGTAGCTCTCCAGCCGCCGGTACGGGAGGTCGCCCGACTCCACGGCGGCCTGCACCGCACAGCCCGGCTCGCTCTCGTGCACGCAGTCGTCGAAGCGGCACCCGGCCGCCAGCGCGTCGATCTCGGTGAAGACCTGCGCGAGGCCGTCCTCCGCGTCCCACAGCCCCACCCCGCGCAGCCCCGGCGTGTCGATGAGCACGCCGCCGCCGGGGAGCGGCAGCAGGTCGCGGGTGGTCGTGGTGTGGCGGCCCTTGCCGTCGCTGTCGCGGATGGCGTTGACCTCCTGGGCAGCCGCGCCCAGCAGGGTGTTGGTGAGCGTGGACTTGCCGGCGCCCGACGGGCCGAGCAGCACCGTCGTGCCGCCCGCGACGGCGGCGCGCAGCGCCTCGACGCCCTGCCCGGTGGTGGCGCTGACCGCGAGCACCGGCACGCCGGGCGCCGCGGCCTCCGTATCGGCGAGGAGGTGGCCGAGGACGTCCGGGTCCTCGATGAGGTCGGCCTTGGTGAGTACGACGACGGGCTGCGCGCCGCTCGACCAGGCCAGCGAGAGCATCCGCTCCAGCCGGGCGAGCCGCAGCTCGTGGGCGAGGGGGACGGCGACGACGGCGTGGTCGACGTTGGCCGCGAGCACCTGCCCGTCGGAACGCTTCGAGGACGCCGACCTGAGGAACGCGGTACGGCGGGGCAGCAGCGCCCGTATGACGGGATGCTCCCCCGGCTCCAGCGCCGCCCAGTCGCCGGTGCACGGCAGCCGGGTCGGGTCGGTGCCCGAGTCGGCGGCGATGGCGGCCCGTACCGGACCGTCCGCCGTGACCGCCTCGCAGCCGCCGCGGTCGACGCGGACGATGCGGGCGGGGGTCAGCCCATCGGCCTCGTACGGGCTGAAGGCGTCGGCGAACGCCTCGTCCCAGCCGTAGGCCGCGAGGGCGTCAGAGCTTGAGAGGTGTGGCAAGAGAGTGACCCTTCAGGGTGAGGTGAAGCTGCGACGAATTGGGGCCTTGGCCCCGGCAATCGACGGTCATGGTCCTCACCTCCCTGCTCGGGTTACGGCGTGCGCCCGCAGCGTAAGCGGCGGTGTGGGCCGGTCGCCATTAGTTTTCGTGGGGTGGGTGTGAACGACGACATCGCGGCGCTGCTGCAGGAATACGCGGACCTGCTGTCCATCACCGGCGGCGACGCCTTCAAGGTGCGTGCGTACGAGCGCGCCGCCCGCGCGGTGGGCGGGCACGGCGCGGACGTGGCCAAGCTCGGCGCGAAGGAGCTCAAGGCGATCCCCGGCGTGGGCTCGTCGATCGCGGACAAGGTGGCGGAGTATCTGCGCACCGGCAAGGTCGCGGCCATCGAGGAGGCGCGGGCGAAGATCCCGGCGGGTGTGCGGGAGCTGACGGAGATCCCCGCGCTCGGCCCGAAGCGGGCGCTGCAGCTGTACGACGAGCTCGGCGTGGACTCTGTGGACGCGCTGGCGGCGGCGATCGACGAGCGGCGGCTGCGCGGGCTGAAGGGCTTCGGCCCGAAGAGCGAGGAGAAGCTGCTGCACGGCATCGAGCTGCTGCGGGCGGCGACGGGGCGGGTGCCGGTGGATGTGGCGACCGAGCTCGCGCAGTCGCTGGTGGCGCGGCTTTCGGAGGTGGCGGGGTGTGTCCGCTGCGCGTACGCGGGCTCGCTGCGGCGGCGGAAGGAGACGGTCGGCGATCTGGACATCCTGGCGGCGGCGGAGGACTCGGGGCCGCTGATGGAGGCCTTCGCCGGGCACGAGTCGGTCGCCGAGGTGATCGGGCGCGGCGAGACGAAGACCTCGGTGCGTACGGGCGACGGGGTGCAGGTGGACCTGCGGGTGGTGCCGCCGGGTGCGTGGGGCGCGGCGCTGCAGTACTTCACGGGCTCGAAGGAGCACAACGTGCGCACCCGGGAGATCGCCGTACGGAAGAAGCTGAAACTGTCGGAGTACGGGCTCTTTCACGCGAAGAGCGGGCGGCGGATCAAGGTGGAGACGGAGGAGGACGTCTACGAGCGGCTGGGGCTGCCGTGGATTCCGCCGCCGCTGCGGGAGGACCGCGGCGAGGTGCGGGCGGCGCTCGAGGGTGAGCTGCCGGAGCTGCTGGTCGAGGACGATCTGCGCGGCGATCTGCATACGCACACGGATCTGACGGACGGCCTGGATGCGCTGGAGACGATGGTGGCGGCGGCGAAGAAGCGTGGTTACGCGTACTACGCGATCACCGATCACGCGCCGGACCTGCGGATGCAGCGGATGACGAAGCAGAAGATGCTCGCCCAGCGGAAGCAGGTGGCGAAGCTGGCCGAGCGGACCAAGGGGATGCGGCTGCTGCACGGCACCGAGCTGAACATCGGGCCGGATGGGGCGGTGGACTGGCCGGGCGACTTCCTGGCTTCGTTCGACGTATGCGTGGCGTCCGTGCACTCGCACTTCGACCAGCCGAAGGACGAGATGACGCGGCGCTTCATCGCGGCCGCCGAGAACCCGCACGTGCACATCATCGGCCACCCGACGACCCGCAAGGCGGGCAAGCGCCCCGGCGTCGACGCCGACTGGGACGCGGTCTTCGCGGCCTGCGCACGTACGGGCACGGCGCTGGAGGTCAACGCTCACCCGAACCGGCTCGACCTCCCGGACGACCTGATCCTGCGGGCGCGGGAGCACGGGGTGCGCTTCTCGGTGGACAGCGACGCGCATTCCGTACCGGACCTGGACAACATGACGTACGGCGTGGGCATCGCGCAGCGCGGGTGGCTGATGGCGGAGGACGTCATCAACGCGTGGCCGCTGCAGAAGCTGCGGCGTTTTCTGCGAAAAGGTCACCGAGGCTCGTGAGGCTGTGGGCGCCGCGACCGTCGGCTATGGCGCGGCGGACGGCGGCGAAGAGGGCGTCGTTGAGACCCGGGGAGACGCCGGAGTCGGCGGCGGTGTGGCGGACGTGGTCGATGCTCGCCTCGGCCATGGTCAGGCGGTCCACGTCGCCCTCGTGGTGGCCGGCGTCGATGCGCGGGGCGTAGAACTCCGCGAAGTGCGGCAGCGAGCCGAGGGTCTCGACGGCGTACGGGAGCAGCTCGGCGGCGGAGATGCCGTTGGCGCGGGCGAGGGCGGTGGCGTGGACGTAACTGAGCATGGCGGGCCAGAACATGGCCATCTGGAGCTGGTAGTGCAGCTGGGCCAGGCCGGGGTCGCTGCCGCGGTAGTCGGTGCGGGTGAGGACGCCGAGGGTGGGCTCGTGGGTCTCGAAGAGGGCCTTGTCGCCGCTGTAGTACGTGAAGGAGTTCTCCGGGTCACCGATGCCGGAGGGCGCTGCACCGACGCCGCCGGAGAGGAAGCCGGCGCCGTGCCCGGCCGCCCAGGCGGCGCCCTTGCGGGCCTGCTCGGGGGTGTCGGAGCTGAGGTTCACGAGGGTCTTGCCGTGGAGGTGGGGGGTGTACGGGTCGAGGATCGCGTACATGGCGGGGTAGTCGGTGAGGCTGAGGACGGTCAGGTCGCCGGCGTCGAGGGCGTCCGGGACGGTGGCGGCTTCGGTGGCGCCCTGGTCGAGGAGGGCGGTGGCGCGGCCGGGGGTGCGGTTCCAGACGGTCACGGGGTGGCCGGCCGCGCGGAAGGCGGTGGCCATGGCGTGGCCCATGGGGCCCAGTCCGATCACGGTTATGTGGGGCTTGGGGGTGGTGGGCATTGTCGTACCTCCTGAGGCGCTGGGGCGGGGCTGGAGCGGGCCGAAGCGGGCTGGAACGAACGCTCCATCCAATGCAGCGAGACGCTAACACATGATTGGAACGAACGCTCCATCCAGCAGGTCAGCGGGCTGCGGCTATGGAGCGAACGCTCCATCCAGTACCCTCACCCGCGTGAAGACGACGTCATCAGGCACCCGGGAACGGATCATCGAGGTGACCTCCCGGCTGCTGCAGCGGCAGGGCTACGAGGGCACCGCCATCAAGCAGATCGCGCAGGGGTCGGGCGCCACGGTCAGCTCCGTCTACCACCACTTCCCCGGCGGCAAGCAGGAGCTCGCGATCGCCGCGATCCGGCACGGCGACCAGGAGTTCGCCGACCTCCTCCGCGAGACCCTCGGCAGGTCGCGGGACCCGGTCCAGGCGATCATCGCCTGCACCTCGGCGCTCGCCACCGGGCTGAGCGAGTCGGACTGGGCGGACGGCTGCCCCGTCACCGCGACGGCGCTCGAGACCGCCGGGCTCATCCCGGAGATCCAGCAGGCGGTCAGCGAGACGTACGAGAACTGGCAGGCGCTGGTGCACGAGCGGCTGCGCGCCGCCGGCATCGCCGATGCCGAGGCCCGGGACCTGGCCGTCACCGTCGTCGCCACCATCGAGGGTGCGGAGGGCGCGGCCCAGGTCTTCCGTAGCGAACGTCCGCTCCACCTCGCCGGCAAGCACCTGGCGCGGCTGCTCAGCTCGTACCTCTGAATCCGCTGAATCCGCTGAATCCGCCCGCCTCAGCCCGCAACGGTGAACCCGCCTACTTGAGCTCCCGATCCCGCCGCCGCAGCAGCCGGCTCCCCAGCCCCTCCACATGGAGCGTCTTCGCCCACCGCGACACGGCCCCGTTCGGCCGCGCCCGCTCCTCCCCGTCGTCCTCCCACTCGCGCTCGCGCCCCTCGCGCCACTCCCGCGCCGAGGAGTCGCCGTCGAGGCCGCGCTCGCGCGCCACCCGCTCGGCCGCGGCCTCCGCCACGATCTGGGCCGCCGCCTCCTCCCGCGCCCGCGCCGTCTCCGCCCGCCCGGTCTCGGTCGCGACCGACGGCCAGACACGGTCGAAGGCGGCGTTCACCGCGGCGCCGACCAGCACCGCGAAGGCCGAGACGCCGAGCCACAGCAGGGCGGCGAGCGGGGCGGCGAGGGAGCCGTAGATGGTGGGGCCCTCGATGGTGTTGGTGAGGTAGAGGCGCAGCAGGAAGCTGCCGAGCAGCCACATGCCGAAGGCGACGAGCGCGCCGGGGAGGTCCTCCCGCCAGGGCGAACGGACCGGCACCGACACGTGGTACAGCGTGGTCAGGAAGAAGATCGAGAGCACCACCACGACCGGCCAGTACAGCGCCCGCACCGCGCCCTCGCTCTGCGGCACCAGCGACACCACCGCCTCCGGGCCGGCCACCATCAGCGGCAGCGCGATCACGCCGATGATCAGGCCGACGAGGTAGAGGCCGAAGGCGAGGATGCGGGTCTTCACGATGCCGCGCAGCCCGTCGAGGCCGTACATGACGGTGATGGTGTCGATAAAGACATTCACCGCCCGCGAGCCCGACCACAGCGCGATGCCGAAGCCGAGCGAGATGATGTCGGGCCGGGTGGAGCCGTCTATGACGTCGGCGAGCAGCGGGCGGACGAGCTGGTTGACGCCCTTCTCGGTGAGGACCTTCTCCGACGCCTCGATGATGTTGCGCCGAATGGTCTCCATGTCGATGAAGGAGTCGAAGTAGCCGAGCAGGCCCAGCAGGCCGAGGAGCAGCGGCGGCAGTGACAGCAGGCAGAAGAAGGCGGCCTCGGCGGCGAGGCCGATGACCCGGTAGCGCATGCAGGAGCCGACGGTGTCCTTCAGCAGCAGCCAGGCGAGGGTGCGCTTGGGCAGGTTCCGGTACAGGGCCTTCGCCCTGTCGAGCCGGCCGTGCGGCCGCTCCCGTTCACCTTCCATACCCGCTCCCACCTGCTTACCGTATCCGTCATGGCAGCCAGCACTCACACCGTGACCAACCAGGCTCCGCCACTGGTGGAGTACGACGCCTATGAGGCGGATGCGGCACTAAGAGCGGGGATCGACCGGCATGTCGCCCCCGAGCGGCGCGCCGAGGTGCACGCCGAGCTCGGCGTGCTCGGCCGCAGAGCGGGCTCCGCCGAGGCGCAGGAGTGGGGACGGCAGGCGAACGAGAACGAGCCGGTGCTGCGCACCCACGACCGCTACGGCAACCGTATCGACGAGGTCGAGTTCCACCCGGCCTGGCACCACCTCATGGAGCAGGGGGTGGCCGGCGGCCTCGCCGACGCCTGGTCGCGGCCCGACGGGCATGTGCGCAGGGCGGCCGCGTTCCACGTCTGGACGCAGGTCGAGCCGGGCCACGGCTGCCCGCTGTCGATGACCCACGCCGCGGTCCCCGCGCTGCGCGCGCAGCCGGACCTGGCGGCGGTCTGGGAGCCGCTGCTGACTTCGCGGTCGTACGAATTCGGGCTCGGGAAGCCCGCGGCGCGGAAGGCGGGCGCCATCGCCGGGATGGGCATGACAGAGAAGCAGGGGGGTTCGGACGTCCGGGCGAATACGACGCAGGCCGAGGCTTTGGCCGATGGCTCGTACGCGCTCACCGGCCACAAGTGGTTCTGCTCGGCGCCGATGTCGGACGTCTTCCTGGTCCTCGCCCAGGCGCCCGGCGGCCTGACCTGCTTCCTCCTCCCCCGCGTGCTCCCCGACGGCACCCGCAACACCTTCCGCATCCAGCGCCTGAAGGACAAGCTCGGCAATCGCGCGAACGCCTCCAGCGAGGTCGAGTTCGACGGCACGACCATCGGCTGGCGGGTCGGCGAGGAGGGCCGCGGCGTCCGCACCATCATCGGCATGGTCGCCGCCACCCGGGTGGACTGCGTCATCGGTTCGTCCGCGCTGATGCGCCAGGCGCTGACGCAGGCGGTCCACCACGCCGAGCACCGCAGCGCCTTCGGCGGTCCCCTTATCGACAAGCCGCTGATGCGCAATGTCCTCGCCGACCTCGCCCTCGAGTCGGAGGCGGCGACGACGCTGGCGCTGCGGCTCGCGGCGGCGCACGACGAGGACTCGGACTCCGCGCGCGCCTTCCTGCGGCTCGCGGTCCCCGCCGCGAAGTACTACGTCACGAAGCGCTGCACGCCGACGGTGGCGGAGGCGCTCGAATGCCTCGGCGGCAATGGCTACGTGGAGGAGTCGGGCATGCCGCGGCTGCTGCGCGAATCCCCGCTGAACTCGATCTGGGAGGGCTCCGGGAACGTCCAGGCGCTGGACGTCCTGCGCGCGATGCAGCGCGAGCCCGGCGCCCTGGACGCGGTCCTGACGGAGCTGGGCGAGGCGCGGGGGGCTGATCACCGGCTGGACGCGGCGGTGAAGGACTTCCTGACGGAGCTGAGCGACCTGGACGCGATCGAGGCGCGGGCGCGGCGGGTGGTGGAGCGGCTGGCGCTGGTGATCCAGGGGTCGTTGCTCGTACGGCATGCGCCGGCGGAGGTCGCGGACGCGTTCTGCGCGTCGCGGCTGGGCGGGGACTGGGGCCATGCCTTCGGCACGCTGCCCCCGTCGGGCGGCCTGGACGCGATTGTGGAGCGAGCTCGGCCGGTACGAGGCTGAGCACCGGCCTGCGCGGCAGCGCGTCGGGGTCTGGGGGCGAAGCCCCCAGATATCCCGGCCCACCTTGCGCGGAGCGCAGTGCGCGGCAGCGGTACCGCCCCTCCCCTGAAGGGGACAGGGGAGGATCGTTTCCGCTGCCGCGCGTCGGGAGCGGTGCCGCGCCGACTCGGCACCGCTCCCGGTCTCTGCGGTCCTCACCCTGCGCCAATGTGCGTGCTCCCCACAAGAGTTGCAGGGCGTTGCAACGATGTGGTGAAAACGGCAGTGGCTGACGCCCGGAGGACGCACTATGGAGTGGTAAGTACCTCGTTCGGGGGAGAGTCATGTTCGAGGAGCCTGGCGCGCTAGGCGCGAAGGACCGCATCGCGAAGGACCGCATAAGGCCGGAGATCGCCGAGTCCTGGCGCCGGGCGAGCCGCTTCCGCGTGGACCCGGACCGCGGCCCGGACCAGCACCACGTCCCCGGCGAGGAGGTCCAGCACCGCCGCGAGACCTCCCCGCTGGCGAGCGTGCTCCCCGAACTCTACGAGGGCCTGAAGTCGGTCAGCGACGAGCCCGGCCACGTACTCGTGGTCTCCGACGCCGAAGGCGTCGTGCTCTGGCGCAGCGGCGGCCGGCGCGGCCTCCGCGCCGCGGAGGCCATCGGCCTCGCGGAGGGCGCCCACGTCGGCGAGGAGATCATCGGCACCAACGGCATCGGCACCGTGCTCGCCACCCGCACGCCGCTGGCCGTACGGGCCCGGGAGCACTCCCTCCGCATCTACAAGTCCTGGACCTGCGTCGGCGCCCCGCTGCACGATCCGCGGAACGGCAAGCTGCTCGGCGTAGCCGACCTCAGCGGCCCTGCAGAAACGCTTCCTCCCACCGCCCTCCCCCTCGTCACCGCGGTCACCCGCCTCGCCGAAGCGAGCATGCGCGAACGCCACCGCCAAGTCCTCGACCGCCTGCGCGCGGTGGCCGCCCCGGTACTCGCGGGCCTGCCCGGCCAGGCCTTCGCGGTCGACGCCCACGGCTGGGTGGCCGGCGCGGTCGGCCTCGCGCCCCCGGACCGGATCCGGCTGCCGCTCCGTCCCGAGGCCGGCGAGTGCACCGTGCCCGGCTTCGGCCGGTGCCTCATGGAGCCGCTGCCCGGCGGCTGGCTGCTGCGCGTCGGCCGCGCCGAGGAGGAGCAGGCGCCGAGCCAGGTCGTCCTCGACGTCAGCGGCCGCAACGCCTGGACGCTCACGGTCGAGGGGTACGCGGGGCGCTGGGCCCAGGAGTTGAGTCCGCGGCACGCCGAGGTGCTCCTGCTGCTGGCCCTGCGGCGGGATGGGCTGAGTGCGGCTTCGCTGGCGGCCGGGTTGTTCGGGGATGCGAGCCGGACGGTGACGGTGCGGGCGGAGATGTCTCGGCTGCGGCGGACGCTGTCGAGCGTGCTCACCCATCGCCCGTATCGCTTCACGGACGGGGTGAACGTGCAGATCCGCTTTCCGGAGCATCCGGTGGACTTGCTGCCGCACTCCACGGCGCCGGGGGTGCGGGAGGCGCGGACCACCACGGCCTAGCCGGTGGCCCGCTCCCGCTTCGGGGTGGGCGCCAGGCGGGCGCTCAGTGCGCCCCCAGCATCCCCCTGATCCGCGCCGCCAGTTCCTCGAAGGCGGCCGTACGCATCACCTTTGCGTACTCCCGCTCCCGCGGCAGATCCACCGGCAGCGTCTCCACCACCCGCCCGGGGCGGGGGCTCATCACCTCCACGCGCGTGCCGAGGTAGATCGCCTCCGCGATCGAGTGGGTCACCAGCACCACCGTCGTGCCGGTCTCCCGCCAGATGCGGTGCAGTTCGGTGTTGAGGTTCTCGCGGGTCAGCGCGTCCAGGGCGCCGAAGGGCTCGTCGAGGAGCAGCACCGGCGGCTCGTGCAGCAGCGCCCGGCACAGGGCGACGCGCTGCTGCATGCCGCCGGAGAGCTCGTGCGGGAGCGCGTTCTCGAAGCCCTTCAGCCCCGTCAGCTCGATGAGTTCGTCGGCCTTGCGGGCCGCGGTGGCCTTGTCCATGCCGCGCATCTCGGCCTGCAGCAGGATGTTCTTACGGGCGCCCCGCCACTCCAGCAGCGCCGCCCGCTGGAAGGCGAAGCCGATCCGGCGCTGCGGGCCGCGCACCTCCTCGCCGAGCAGCCGGACGGTGCCGGTGGTCGGCCGTACCAGACCCGCGATCATCTTCAGCAGCGTGGACTTGCCGCACCCCGACGGGCCGAGGATGGAGACGAACTCCCCCGGCTCAATCCGCATCGACACCCCGTCGACGGCGGTCGTACGGCTGCGCTTCGTCGTGAACGTACAGGTGACGTCCTCGATGTCGACACCGGCCCGACCGCCCGCCGCCGCCTGCTCCTTATCCAGCTCCACCGCTGCCTCCACGCCCCGGCTCACCCCTGGCCCGCGTACGACGCGTCCCAGTACGCGGACGGCGCCTGCGCCTTCTTCAGCATGCCGCCGTCCTTGAGCAGGTCGATGGTCTCCTGCCACTTCTTCTCGTCATTGGCGCCGTGACGGCCCTCCAGCAGCGGCAGCGTCTGCTTGAACTGGCTCGCCAGCACCTTCTCCGGCGGCGCCCCGTCCACCGACTCCGACATGATCTTCACGGCCTCGGACTGGTGCTTCGCCGCCTCCGTCCACGCCTTGGCGGTCGCGGTGGTGAAGGCCTTCGCGAGCTTCGGGTCGTCCCCCAGCATCTTGTCGCCGGTGACGATGCCGTTGCCGAGGACGTTCATGCCGTAGTCCGCCCAGAGGAGGTAGTCGACCTGCTTGCCGGTCTTGTCCTCGACGGTGGGTCCCTGGTCGTGGAAAAAGCCCATGATGGCGTCGACCTTGCCGGCGCCGAGGTTGGCGATCTTCGCGGCCGGGTCCATGTTGACGACCTTCACCTTGGCCGGGTCGACCTTGTTCTCCTTCAGCCAGCCGGGGAAGGTCGCGTACAGCGCGTCGCCCGGCGTGCCGCCGACCGTCTTGCCCTCGAGGTCCTTGGGCGTCTTGATCTTCTGGTCGGAGAGGAACTGCACGGAGGACGGGCCCTTTTGCAGATAGACCCCGAGGCTCTTCACCTTCATGCCCTCGTTCACCCCGGCCAGCAGCGCGGGGGTGTCCGCCCAGCCGAAGTCCGAGTGCCCCTGGGCGACCTGCTTGACGGTGCCGGCGGAGCCGTGCCCCGGCTTGATGGTGAGGTCGATGCCGGCCTTCTCGTAAATCCCCTTCTCGAGGCCGTAGTAGAAGGCGGCGTGTTCGCCGTACGGGACCCAGTTCAGGGTCAGCGTGACCTTCTTGCCCTTGCCGCCGCCCCCCGCGTCGCTGCCGCCGCCCTTGTCGTCCGAGGTGTCGGGGGCGCAGGCGGCCGCGCCTGCCAGCACGGCGGCCAGGAGGGGGGCCAGGGTGCGGGCCGTCGTGGTGCGCTTCTTTGCGGTTCTCATCAGAGCGGCCTTCCGGTGAGGGTCGGTACGAGGGGTGGGGACCTGGGCGCGCGTTGGCCCGGGGCTTTGGCTTGCGGGCTTACGCCGAGGTGGTGGCCAGCATCGTCGAGCCGCTGCCGCCACCGGCGTTGCGGCGGCTGGCGTGCCAGGGGATCAGCAGCGCCTCGATGGCCTCGATGGCGACGAAGAGCACGATGCCGATCGCGGACATCAGGATCAGGTCGGCGAACAGCAGCGCCGAGTTGAGGTTGCCGCTGGCCTGCAGCAGTACGTATCCGAGGCCTTCGCTCGCCCCGACGAACTCGCCCACCACCGCGCCGACCACGGCCAGCGTCACGGCCACCTTCAGCCCGGACATCAGCTGCGGCAGCGCGCCGGGGAAGCGCACCTTGATGAAGACGTTGAGCCGGGAGGCGCCCATCGTGGCGGACAGGTCGAGCAGTTCCGGGTCGGTCGCCCGGAGGCCGGCCACGCCGGAGATCACCACGGGGAAGAAGGCGATCAGCACCGCCAGGATGATCTTCGGCGACAGGCCCGTACCGAACCACACCACGAGGATCGGCGCGATGGCGATCTTCGGAATGACCTGGGCGAAGAGGATGATCGGGTAGAGGGTGCGCTCGGCGGTCTCGGAGTAGACGATGAGCACGGCGGCGAGGACGCCGACGGCCGCGGCGATGATGAAGCCGATCACGGTCTCGTAGAAGGTGACATACGAGTGCTCCCAGAACATGGAGCGCTCGTCCCACAGCACCTCGACCACGGAGCCTGGCGTCGGCACGAGATATCGCTCGACCATCTCCCGCGCGGTGATGAACCACCACACGACGCCGAGCAGCGCGAGCAGGATCAGCGGCCGCCACACCGCGCCCCCGAACCGCCGCAGCCGCTCCCCGATCCGTACTCCGGCGCGATTCGGCGTAGGTACTCCCGTCTCGGGGCCGGTGGAGCTCGGACGTCGATCCTGCGTCTTCTGCATCGCCTGACTCCCGGTGCAGCTTGGTGACGTGCGGGTGTGCGGTAGAGCAGGTGCCACGCCTAGTAAGCGCTTGCCCGAAGCTAAGCGCGACGCACGGGTGCGGGCAAGGGGTCTGCACCCGGATTCCTCGGAGCTCAAGGACATTTGGCCCCTGGGCGCGGCCGTCGCTCCTTTCTACGGTGAGACCGGGGTGCTGGTCGTGCGGACAACGACGGCAGGGGGATCCATGAGCGCACAGGGAAGCGACCGGGACGGGAAGAGCCCGCAGGCGAAGCAGCAGCGGGCCGATGAGGTGTACGACCTCACGCAGAAGGTGGCTACCGCCGGGATGTGGGCGGAGGGGCTGAGCGGGGTTGTGGGGTTCGGCCTGCCGGTGCTCGTCGACGCCGGGATGATCGGCGTGTACAGCGATATGTGGAATGACATCCGGGGCGTCTACGGCAAGGGCAAGATCACCGCGCACGCCGCGCAGGAGTACATCAAGCGGAACATCCGCTTCTTGATCCAGGACTTCGTCTGGGACACGGTCCTCGGCAATGTCCCCGTCGCCGGCGCCTTCTTCAATGTGGTGTTCGCGAAGGCCACGACCTGGCGTCTGGGCATCTGGTTCGGCGCGCTTGCCGCGCTCGGCGAAGAGGACGAGAAGGTCCTGAACAGCGACGTCTCGATGGCAACCGCCACCATCGTCAGGGAGCTCTTCCCCGAGCTGGGCTCGCCCTTCGACTTCAAGACCCCGGACCGGGAGATCTTCACGTCGCTCCTCGTCGGCCTCGACGGCCTCACGACGAAGGACGCGAAGGGGCGGCTCGACGATGCGATGAAGGCGCTGAGGGGCGAGCTGCGGAGCTAGCCCCCCGGCGAGTGATCCGCTCAGCGCGGCCGCTCGGCAGGGCCGCTCGGCGGGGCTGTGATGGGATGGGAGGCATGACAGCCGTGCCCAGCGCCACCCTGACCACCTGGTATCTCGAGCAGACCGCGCCGGAGGACCTCGTTCCGCCGAGTGGCGGCCAGCAGCCGATGATCATGCGCGCCGAGGTGCCGTCGCCCGAGCTGAACCGATTCCTCTACGTCGCCGTGGGCAGCGACATCGCCTGGACCGACCGGCTGGTGTGGCCGCCCGAGCAGTGGCGGGAGTTCGTCGAGGCGCCCGCGACCGAGACCTGGATCGCGTACGACCGGGGGACGCCGGCCGGGTATGTCGAGATGCGGGGGCAGGCGGATGGCGTGATCGAGATCACGCAGTTCGGGCTCATTCCGGCATTTCGCGGGCGCGGGCTCGGCGGGTCGCTGCTCGCGTACGGCGTCGCCCGCGCCTGGGATCTCGCCGAGCGGTGGCCGGGGCGGGAGCGGACCCGGCGGGTCTGGCTGCACACCTGCAGCGATGACGGCGAGCATGCGCTGGCGAACTACGAGAAGCGCGGCTTCCGGGTGTACGACACGACCGTCGAGGAGCGCTCCGCCTAGCGCGCTGATCAGCGCATCTCACGATTCGAGCGAGTCTCGTCCACATAATGGATAACAGTGGACTCTCCGGAAGCCTCCATGCCACGCTTCCGTCATGTCTCGTGCTGGAGTTGCCCTCGTGAGTCGACGTCACGTCGACCTTGGCCGCATGTCCAGCGCCATCTGTCCGGCGGGCTGACAGTCCCAGCACCGCCGAGATCTCACTTGTGCAGAGCCGCCCCCACCGTCGTGGGCGAGCCGCCATGCCCCCCTTATTCCGCCTGACTAAGCAGGTCAGCGCCCGCCTGCCTGCCCGAAGGACGTACCAACCATGGCCGATAGCCAGTCGCGCCCCGCTGCGCAGAATCGCCGCAAGGCCGGCCGCCACCGCGGCGAAGGCCAGTGGGCCGTGGGCCATTTCACGCCGCTGAACGCGAACGAGCAGTTCAAGAAGGACGACGACGGTCTCAATGTGCGGACACGCATTGAGACGATCTACTCCAAGGCCGGATTCGACTCCATCGACCCCGCTGACCTGCGCGGACGCATGCGCTGGTGGGGTCTGTACACCCAGCGCAAGCCCGGGATCGACGGCGGCAAGACCGCGATCCTGGAGCCGCACGAGCTGGACGACGAGTACTTCATGCTGCGGGTCCGCGTCGACGGCGGGCGGCTGAGCGTGCAGCAGCTGCGCACCATCGGCGAGATCTCGCAGGAGTTCGCCCGCGGGACGGCGGACATCACCGACCGGCAGAACATCCAGCTGCACTGGATCCGGATCGAGGACGTGCCCGAGATCTGGCGCCGCCTCGAAGCCGTGGGGCTGTCCACCACCGAGGCCTGCGGCGATGTGCCGCGCGTCATCCTCGGCTCCCCCGTCGCCGGCATCGCCGCCGACGAGATCATCGACGGCACCCCGGCCATCGAGGAGGCGCACCGCCGCATCATCGGCAACCCGGCCTTCTCCAACCTCCCCCGCAAGTTCAAGTCCGCCGTCTCCGGCTCCCCGATCCTCGACATCGCGCACGAGATCAACGACGTCGCGTTCGTCGGCGTCGAGCACCCCGAGCTCGGCCCGGGCTTCGACGTGTGGGTCGGCGGCGGGCTCTCCACCAACCCGAAGATCGGCGTACGGATCGGCGCCTGGGTCTCGCTCGACGAGGTCACCGACGTCTTCGAGGGCGTCGTCAGCATCTTCCGCGACTACGGCTACCGGCGGCTGCGCAACCGCGCCCGGCTGAAGTTCCTGGTCGCCGACTGGGGCCCGGAGAAGTTCCGGCAGGTGCTGGAGGACGAGTACCTGCTGCGCAAGCTCAACGACGGCCCGCCCCCCGCAAAGCCGGTCGCCAAATGGCGCGACCACATCGGCGTGCACCAGCAGAAGGACGGCCGCTTCTACGTGGGCTTCGCCCCCAAGGTCGGCCGCGTCGACGGGGCCACGCTCTCCAAGATCGCCGACCTCGCCGCCGAGTACGGCTCCGACCGGCTCCGTACCACCGTCGAGCAGAAGATGCTCATCCTCGACGTGGCCGAGGAGCAGGTACAGCCGCTGACCGACGCCCTCGACGCGCTCGGCCTGCAGGTCAAGCCGTCCGCCTTCCGGCGCGGCACGATGGCCTGCACCGGCATCGAGTTCTGCAAGCTCGCCATTGTCGAGACGAAGGCCCGCGGGGCGGCGCTCATCGAGGAGCTGGAGCGGCGGCTGCCGGAGTTCGACGAGCCGATCTCCATCAACATCAACGGCTGCCCCAACTCCTGCGCCCGTATCCAGACTGCGGACATCGGTCTCAAGGGGCAGCTGGTCCGCGACAAGGACGGCAATCAGGTCGAGGGCTACCAGGTCCACCTCGGCGGCGCGCTCGCCATGGAGGACTCCGCCTTCGGTCGCAAGGTCCGCGGCCTGAAGGTCACCGCCGACGAGCTGGCCGAGTACATCGAGCGGGTCGTCCGGCGCTTCGAGGCCGAGCGCGACCAGGACGAGCCGTTCGCGAAGTGGGCGGCCCGCGCGGACGAGGAGGCCCTCCAGTGAGCGAGCGAGCCGCGCCCTTCTACTGCCCGTACTGCGGCGACGAAGACCTGCGCCCGAGCGAAGAAGGCAGCGCCTCTCCCGGGAAAGGGGCCGCCTGGGAATGCGCCGCCTGCAATCGCGCATTCAAGCTCTCGTTCCTCGGGCTGCTCGCCCGGGGCCTGACCAAGGGAGCGCCCGATGACCACAGTTGACCGTACGCAGCAGAGCCTGGAAGACCTCGCGCTGAAGGCCGGCCGGGAGCTCGAGGACGCCTCCGCGCTGGAGATCCTCACCTGGGCCACCGACACCTTCGGCGAGCGCTTCGCCGTCACCTCCTCCATGGAGGACGCCGTCGTCGCGCACCTCGCGTCCCGCGCCAGGCCAGGCGTGGACGTGGTCTTCCTCGACACCGGCTACCACTTCCCGGAGACCATCGGCACCCGCGACGCGGTGGCGGCGGTGATGGACGTCAACGTCATCACCCTCACCCCGAAGCAGACCGTCGCCGAGCAGGACGCCGAGCACGGCCCGAAGCTGCACGACCGCAACCCCGACCTGTGCTGCGCCCTGCGCAAGGTGGCACCGCTGGAGCAGGGCCTCAAGGCGTACGACGCCTGGGCCACCGGGCTCCGCCGCGACGAGTCGCCGACCCGCGCCAACACGCCCGTCGTCGGCTGGGACGCCAAGCGGCAGAAGGTCAAGGTCTCCCCCATCGCCCGCTGGACGCAGGACGACGTGGACGCCTACGTGGCCGAGCACGGCGTGCTCACCAACCCGCTGCTGATGGACGGCTATCCGTCGATCGGCTGCGCGCCCTGCACCCGGCGGGTGCTGGAGGGCGAGGACGCACGCGCCGGCCGGTGGGCGGGCCAGGGGAAGACGGAATGCGGGATTCACGGATGAGCGAGTTGAGCCGACCAACCAACGGAGCCACGGTGTGGCTCACCGGCCTGCCCAGCGCCGGCAAGACCACCATCGCCCAGGACGCGGCCGCGCGGCTGCGCGCCGCCGGGCACCGCGTCGAGGTGCTCGACGGCGACGAGATCCGCGAGTTCCTCTCCGCGGGACTCGGCTTCTCGCGCGAGGACCGGCACATCAATGTGCAGCGGATCGGTTACGTCGCCGAGCTGCTGGCCTCGAACGGCGTCCTGGCGCTCGCCCCGGTCATCGCCCCGTACGCCGACAGCCGCGAGGCGGTCCGCAAGCGGCACGCCGCGCAGGGCACGCCGTACGTCGAGGTGCATGTCGCGACGCCGGTCGAGGTGTGCTCCGTACGGGATGTGAAGGGGCTGTACGCGAAGCAGGCGGCGGGCGAGATATCGGGGCTGACCGGTGTGGATGACCCGTACGAGCCGCCGGCCGCGCCGGATCTGCGGATCGAGGCGCACGAGCAGAGCGTGACCGAGTCCGCCGCGGCGCTGATCGCGCTGCTCAACGAGAAGGGCCTGGCATGACGACGGTTACGACACCGGCCGAAGACACGGATTCCCCGTACGCGCTGACCCACCTGGACGCGCTGGAGTCCGAGGCGGTGCATATCTTCCGCGAGGTGGCGGGGGAGTTCGAGCGGCCGGTGATTCTCTTCTCCGGCGGCAAGGACTCGATCCTCATGCTGCACCTGGCGCTGAAGGCCTTCGCGCCCGCGCCGCTGCCGTTCTCGCTGCTGCATGTGGACACCGGGCACAACTTCCCCGAGGTGCTGGACTACCGGGACCGGGCGGTGGCCAAGCACGGCCTGCGGCTGCATGTGGCCAGCGTCCAGGACTACATCGACCGCGGCGTGCTCAAGGAGCGGCCTGACGGCACCCGTAATCCGCTGCAGACCGTGCCGCTGACGGAGAAGATCGCCGCCGAGCGGTTCGACGCCGTCTTCGGCGGCGGGCGCCGGGACGAGGAGAAGGCGCGGGCGAAGGAGCGGGTGTTCTCCCTGCGGGACGAGTTCTCCGCGTGGGACCCGCGCCGCCAGCGGCCCGAGCTGTGGCAGCTCTACAACGGGCGGCACGCGCCCGGCGAGCACGTCCGGGTCTTCCCGCTGTCCAACTGGACCGAGCTGGATGTGTGGCAGTACATCGCCCGCGAGGACATCGAGCTGCCCGAGATCTACTTCGCGCACGAGCGCGAGGTCTTCAAGCGCAGCGGCATGTGGCTGGCGCCGGGCGAGTGGGGCGGCCCGAAGGACGACGAGTCGGTCGAGACCCGCCTCGTCCGCTACCGCACCGTCGGCGACATGTCCTGCACCGGCGCCGTCGACTCCGACGCCACCGGCCTCGACGCCGTCATCGCCGAGATCGCCGCCTCCCGGCTCACCGAGCGCGGCGCCACCCGCGCCGACGACAAGCTCTCCGAGGCGGCCATGGAAGACCGCAAGCGCGAAGGGTATTTCTAAATGACGTCCGCGACCGAGCAGCTCTCGGCCACCACCCTGCTGCGCTTCGCCACCGCCGGCTCCGTCGACGACGGCAAGTCCACGCTGGTCGGACGGCTGCTGCACGACTCCAAGTCGGTGCTGACCGACCAGCTGGAGGCCGTCGAGCACGCCTCCCGCAGCCGCGGCCAGGACGCCCCCGACCTGGCGCTGCTCACCGACGGCCTGCGCGCCGAGCGGGAGCAGGGCATCACCATCGACGTGGCGTACCGCTACTTCGCCACCGCCAACCGCCGCTTCATCCTGGCCGACACCCCGGGGCACGTGCAGTACACCCGGAACATGGTCACCGGCGCCTCGACGGCCGAGCTGACGGTGATCCTCGTCGATGCCCGTAACGGAGTCGTGGAGCAGACCCGCCGCCACGCCGCCATCGCGGCGCTGCTGCGCGTCCCGCACGTCGTCCTCGCCGTGAACAAGATGGACCTCGTCGACTACGCCGAGGACGTCTTCGCACGGATCGCCGGGGAGTTCACCGCGTACGCCACCAACCTCGGCGTCCCGGAGATCACCGCCATCCCGATCTCCGCGCTCAACGGCGACAACGTCGTGGAGGCCAGCGCCCACATGGACTGGTACGGCGGCCCGACCGTGCTGGAGCACCTGGAGACCGTCCCGGCCAGCCACGACCTGACCGGCTGCCACGCCCGCTTCCCCGTCCAGTACGTGATCCGCCCGCAGTCCGCCGACCACCCGGACTACCGCGGCTACGCCGGCCAGATCGCCGCCGGCACCTTCCGGGTCGGCGAGGAGATCACCGTGCTGCCCTCGGGCCGTACGACAAAGATCGCCGGGATCGACCTGCTGGGCACGCCGGTGGACGTGGCCTGGACGCCGCAGTCGGTGACGCTGCTGCTCGAGGACGACATCGACATCTCCCGCGGCGACCTGATCGCGCCCTCCTCCGACGCGCCCGCGGTCAGCCAGGACATCAAGGCGACCGTCTGCCATGTCGCGGACGCGCCGCTGACCGTCGGCCACCGGGTGCTGATCAAGCACGCCACCCGTACGGTCAAGGCGCTGGTCAAGGAGATCCCGTCGCGGCTGACGCTGGACGACCTCTCCCAGCACCCCTCGCCCGGGCAGCTCGTCGCCAACGACATCGGCGAGGTCGTGCTGCGCACCGCCGAGCCGCTGCCGGTCGACGACTACGCCGACTCCCGGCGCACCGGGTCGTTCCTGCTGGTCGACCCGGCTGACGGCACCACCCTCACGGCCGGCATGGCGGGCACGGCTTTCACCGAGCACGCCCACGCCGCGCACGCGGACGAGGGCGCGGCCAAGGGCACCTCCGCCGATGACGGATGGGACTTCTGAGCGCCATGGCAGCCACGGAAGCTTTCTCGACCTTCGCCAAGGAAGGCGGCCGCATCGGCAGCGGCCGGCGCGGCTGCGGCCAGGGCGGCACCGGGCGATGTGCGTGAGCACCCGCCACCGGTCCCCTGCCGTATCCCTGCCGAGAGGAACTTCCTTCCCGTGTTGCATGCCAGAAAGACCCTCACCGCCGTAGTCGCTCTGCCGCTGCTCGCCCTGAGCGCCTGCGGTTACGGATCCGAGTCGGACGACAAGGAGCCGGCCGCCGCGGCGAAGGAGGGCAAGAAGCTCAGCGTGGACGAGGTGAAGGTCGGCTACTTCGCGAACCTCACCCACCCCACGCCGCTGGTCGGCCTGAAGAAGGACCAGACCGGCATCATCGACAAGGAGCTGGGCGGCACCACCGCCAAGGCGTCGGTCTTCAACGCGGGCCCGTCCGAGATCGAGGCGCTGAACTCGGGCTCCATCGACATCGGCTGGATCGGCCCGTCCCCGGCGATCAACGGCTTCGCCAAGTCCAAGGGCAAGGCCCTGAAGATCGTCGCGGGTTCGGCCTCCGGCGGCGTGAAGCTGGTCGTCAACCCGAAGAAGATCAAGTCCCTGAAGGACGTCAAGGGCAAGAAGATCGCCACCCCGCAGCTCGGCAACACCCAGGACGTCGCCTTCCTGAACTGGGCGGCGGAGCAGGGCTGGAAGGTCGACCCGCAGTCCGGCAAGGGCGATGTGTCCGTGGTCCGCTCGGATAACAAGGTCACCCCCGACGCCTACAAGTCCGGCTCCATCGACGGCGCCTGGGTGCCGGAGCCGACCGCGTCGAAGCTCGTCGCCGACGGCGCGAAGGTGCTGCTGGATGAGCGGAAGCTGTGGAAGGACGGCAAGTTCATCATTACGAACCTGATCGTCTCGCAGAAGTTCCTGAAGGAGCACCCGGACGTCGTCGAGGCCGTGATCCGCGGCTCAGTGAAGACCAACGCCTGGATCAAGGACAACCCGGACGCGGCAAAGGCGCAGGCCAACGAGGCGCTGAAGGACCTGTCCGGGAAGCCGCTGCCGGCGAAGGTGCTCGACCCGGCGTTCAAGTCCATCGACCTCACCGACGACCCGCTCGCCGCCACCCTCGACACCGAGGCGAAGCACGCGGTCAAGGCGGGCCTGCTGGAGAAGACCGACCTGAACGGCATCTACGACCTGTCGATCCTCAACAAGGTGCTGAAGTCCGAGGGCCGGCCCGCGGTGTCCGCGGCCGGGCTCGGCGAGCAGTAGGCACCCCCAGTCGCCGGTGGCGGGGCGGCGCCACCCCTCCCCGCCACCGGCCGCCCCGCTTCTTCCCGCATCCGCGATACGCACAGGAGGTGACCGGAGATGACGACCCGGACCCTGGCCAAGGCCGCTGACCTGACCAAGGCGCCCGCGCCGGCCGACGCCGCCGCGGACCCCGCGGTCCGTATCAGCGGCGTCCACAAGTCGTTCGGCGCGGCGCCGGTCCTCGACGACATCGAGCTCGCCGTCCGCCCCGGCGAGTTCGTCTGCCTGCTGGGCGCCTCCGGGTGCGGCAAGTCGACGCTGCTGAACCTGGTCGCGGGCCTCGACACCCCGACCGCCGGGGAGATCGAGGTGCCGGGCGGGAAGCGTCCTGCGCTGATGTTCCAGGAGCACGCGCTGTTCCCGTGGCTGACCGCGGGCAAGAACATCGAGCTCGCGCTGCGGCTGCGCGGCCTGCCGCGCGAGCGGCGGCGGGCGGAGGCGGAGCGGCTGCTGGACCTCGTACGGCTCGGCGACGCGTACAAGAAGCGGGTGCACGAGCTGTCCGGCGGCATGCGGCAGCGGGTCGCGCTGGCCCGGGCGCTCGCGCAGGACTCCGACGTCCTGCTGATGGACGAGCCGTTCGCGGCCCTCGACGCCATCACCCGTGACGTACTGCACGAGGAGCTCACCCGCATCTGGCGGGAGACGGGCGTCTCGGTCCTCTTCGTCACCCACAACGTCCGCGAGGCGGTCCGGCTCGCCCAGCGGGTGGTCCTCATGTCCTCCCGCCCGGGCCGGGTCAGCCGCATCTGGGACGTCGACCTGCCGCAGCCGCGGCGGATCGAGGACGCGGCGGTCGCCGAGCTGTCCGTCGAGATCACCGAAGAGCTCCGGGGGGAGATCCGCCGTCATGGCCAGCACTGATACGAAGCCTGATCCGAAGCCTTCCGCCGGCCAGGAAGGGGACCTGGCCGGCCTGGAAGCCGGACTCGACGCCCTGGAGACGCGCTCCGCGACCCGCACGCCGCTGCGGCAGGTGCTGGTGCAGAAGGTGCTGCCGCCGCTGACCGCGGTGGTGCTGGTGCTCGTCCTCTGGCAGGTCCTGGTCGCGGCGCAGGTCACGGACGAGTACAAGCTGCCGCCGCCCGCCGACGTCTGGGACAGCCTCAGGCAGATGTGGCTGGAGGGCACCCTCCTGGAGGTCATCTGGACCTCCGTCTCCCGCGGCCTGTTCGGCTTCCTGCTCGCCCTCGCCATCGGCACCCCGCTCGGGCTGATCGTGGCCCGGGTGCGGTTCATCCGCGCCGCGATCGGCCCGATCCTCTCCGGCCTGCAGTCGCTGCCGTCCGTCGCCTGGGTGCCGCCCGCGGTGCTGTGGTTCGGGCTCAACGACCAGATGATGTACGCGGTGATCCTGCTCGGCGCGGTCCCGTCCATCGCCAACGGCCTGGTGTCGGGGATCGATCAGGTGCCGCCGCTGTTCCTGCGGGCCGGCAAGACGCTCGGCGCGACCGGCCTCGCGGGTGCGCGGCACATCGTGCTCCCCGCCGCCCTCCCCGGCTACCTCGCCGGGCTCAAGCAGGGCTGGGCGTTCTCCTGGCGCTCGCTGATGGCCGCGGAGATCATCGCCTCCTCCCCCGACCTGGGCCTCGGCCTCGGCCAGCTGCTGGAGAACGGCCGCAACAACTCCGACATGCCCGGCATCTTCCTGGCGATCCTGCTGATCCTCATCGTCGGCATCGCCATCGACCTGCTGATCTTCAGCCCGCTGGAGCGCCGCGTGCTGCGCAGCCGCGGCCTCTTGGTCAAGAGTTGAGCTGATAGCCATGCACCACACCCCAGCCCTCGTCCTGATAGCCCACGGCAGCCGCGACCCGCGGCACGCCGCGACCGTGCGCGAGCTGATGGCGGGGGTGCGGGCGCTGCGCCCCGGGGTGCGTACGGAGGTCGGGTTCCTGGACTTCGACGCGCCGTCCGTACCGGACACGCTGGCCCGGCTCGCGGCCGACGGGGTGACGGACGCGGTGGCCGTGCCGCTGCTGCTGACCCGTGCCTTCCATGCGAAGTCCGACATCCCGGGAGTGCTGGCGGAGGCGGCCGTACGACACCCGGGGCTGCGCGTCCGGCAGGCCGGGGTGCTCGGCCCTTCGCCGCTGCTGCGGACGGCGCTGGAGCGGCGGCTTTACGAGGCGGGGCTGACGCCCGCCGACCGCCCGTCGACCGGCATCGTGCTGGCCTCGGCGGGCTCCACAGACCCGGAGGCGATCGCAGTGATCGCATCAGTCGCGCGGGAGTGGCGGCGTACCGGTTGGTGCGCCGTGCGGCCTGCGTTCGCCTCCGCTTCCCTGCCCCGCACCGAGGACGCGGTACGGGCGCTGCGCGCGGACGGGGTGCGGCGGGTGGCCGTCGCCCCGTATGTCATCGCCCCCGGCCGGCTGCCGGACCGGATCGCGGCCGGGGCCGCGGAGGCGGACGTGCTGGCGGAGGTGCTGGGCGCCGCGCCCGAGCTGGCCGCCCTGGTCGTGCGGCGGTACGAGGACGCCGTCGCGCCCGCATCCGGGCACCCGCTCAGGCGCGGGCGAGGTCCGTTGTCGCGGGCAGCGCCTCGATGAAGTCGTCGATGGCCTCGAACAGCCGCAGCTCCGCCGCCGGTTCGAGGACGGCGCCGCCGTCCTGGCGGCGGTCGATGTGCCGGTCGAGCAGGAAGGCGCCGGCCACCACATGCCGGGCGCCGAGCGCGGTGAGCACCGGGCGGAGCGCGTAGTCGATGGCGAGGACATGGGCGAGCGAGCCGCCGGTCACCAGCGGCAGCACCGTCTTCCCGGTGAGCGCGGCCTGCGGCAGGAGGTCGAGGAACGACTTCAGCAGGCCGGTGTAGGCGGCCTTGTAGATCGGGGTGGCGACGATCAGCGCCTCGGCCGCGGTGACGGCGTCCGTCGCCCGGGTAATGGCCGCGGAGTCGGTCCGGCCGGAAAGCAGCTCGGCGGCCGGCAAATTCCGTATGCGGAGATGCTGGGCATCGAATCCGGTGAGCGAAAGCCGGTCCACGGCATGGTCGACGAGCAATCCGGTACGGGAATTCACCGATGGGCTTCCGGACAGGGCGAGAATGGACGTCATGCGGTGCTCCAGGGGGGAAATGTGCTGCACGGAAACAGTTTTCGGGCACGCTGAAGCGGCGCGAGCACCTGGGGAAAAGCGGTGGTCAGCAGCTGTGGTGCGCGCAACAGAAGGGCGCACAGATCGCGCTGGCGTGCCGTCGCAGATCGACGTGCAGGCGCGATACGAGAATGTCAGCTGGACTCACAACATGTGAGCATGGCAGCAACTGCCAGGTGCCGTCAATGATTTCCGTACCGCGGTCTCGGATGGCGGAATATCAGGCGCCGCCATTTGCCCATGGCGGCGCGGGATGCGAATGTGGGTGCATGCCTTCCGGCGAGTTCCTCTTCGCGCGTCACCACGTGGATCTGCTCCGCGTTGCCAGCGCGCTGTGTCAGTGCGGTTCGTAAACCACACCCCAGCACCGGCACTCACCTCTGGAAGAGGAATCTCATGTCCGCATCCCTGCAGTCCCCCGCGCCCGCACGCCTCGACAAGCCCACTGGCCTGCTCACGCCCACCCGCCTCGCCGAGACCGCCCGCCGGGTGGCCGCCGACACCGGCTTCTGGCGGCCGCGGGTGCGCTTCGACGCCGCCGACCGGTACTACGCCCGCCTAGAGGTCACCCCGGAGTATGAGGTCTGGCTGCTGACCTGGCTGCCCGGGCAGGGCACCGGCATCCATGACCACGGCGGCTCCTCGGGGGCCTTCACGGTGGTCCAAGGCGCGCTGACGGAGCGTACGTTCACCACCTCGGCCCGCCGCCCGGCGCCCTGGGAGCTGCCCGTGGGCGCCATCCGCGCCTTCGGGCCGCGGCACACGCACGAGGTCGTCAACCACGGCTCCGTGCCGGCGGTCAGCATCCACGCGTACGCACCGGCCCTGACGTCGATGTCGTACTACGAGGAGCTCCCCGGAGGGGGCATCATCCTGCGCTCCACCAGCCCTGTTGACCGCTGAGCGGGCCGGCCTTCCCGCCAACTCACCCCCTAGCGCAGATAGTTGTAAGGGACACGACCCTTCCCCAGGTGGGGTTTGCCCTACCCGAAGGGTGTAGCCGTCCACAGCTCCATCTCACCGGCGGGCAGGATGGGGCGGGGGCCGCTCCGCCCATAGCGTCGTGAGCGAAAGGTGGTGGCGACAAGGGGCCGCCACCCCTCACGAGGGGGATCAACGTGGCGGACCACCGCCTTACGCAGCGAACCAATAGCAGACCGCGCGGCGTCGCAGCCCGGGTCGGCGGGTGGAGCGTCCGCCACCGCTGGGCCGCCGTAGGAATCTGGGTGCTTTTCGTGGTGCTGGCGATGGGCGCCGGCTCCGCGGTGGGCACCAAGGAGATCAAGGGCAGCGAGGAGATTTCGGGCGAGGTCGGGCAGTCCGAGAAGATCCTCGAGGATGCGGGGATCGACGAGCCGCAGGGCGAGACCGTACTCGTTCAGGGCGTTGACAAGGGAACGAAGGCGACCGCGCCAGAGTTCCGCGAGGCCGTCGCCCAGGTCATGAAGGCCGTCGAGGGCACCGGCGAGGCCACCTCGGTCACATCGCCGTACACCACCAAGACGATCTCCAAGGACGGCCGTTCCGCGCTGGTGCAGTTCAAGATGCGCGGCGACCCGGAGACGGCCGGGGACCGCGTGCAGCCGCTGCTCGACGCGGTCGAGAAGGTGCAGGACAAGCACAAGGACACGCTGGTCGTCGAGGAGATCGGCGGCGCCAGCATGAACAAGACCTTCGACGACGCCTTCGGCAGCGACTTCAAGAAGGCGGAGTACTCGGCCGGGCCGGTCGCCATCGGCATCCTGTTGATCGCCTTCGGTGCGGTGGTCGCCGCACTGCTGCCGGTGCTGCTGACGATCACCGCACTCATGGCGACGTTGGGTCTTATGGGTCTGGTGAGCCACTTCCAGCCGATGGGCGAGACCAGCAACTCCGTGATGCTGCTGGTCGGTATGGCGGTCGGCGTCGACTACTGCCTCTTCTACCTGCGCCGAGAGCGCGAGGAGCGGGAGAAGGGCCACGACGGACGTACGGCGCTGGAGATCGCGGCGGCCACGTCCGGGCGGGCCGTGCTGGTCTCCGGTGTCACGGTGATCGTGGCGATGTGCGGGATGCTCTTCACCGGGCTCGCGGACTTCGAGTCCATGGGCCTCGCTTCGCTGATGGCCGTGGCGGTCGCGATGATCGGTTCCGTTACGGTGCTGCCCGCGTTGCTCTCGCTGCTCGGGGACCGGGTGGAGAAGCTCCGGGTGCCGTTCCTCAACCGGCTGAAGCGGGGCCGCACCAATGTCAATGGCGAGAGCCGGGTCTGGCGCGCGGTGCTGACCCGAGTGCTGCGGCGTCCGAAGGCGGCAGTGCTGGTCTCGGCCGGCGTGCTCGCGGCGATCGCTCTCCCCGCGCTGGGGATGAACACCCAGCAGTTGACGATGGACCAGGAGTTCGGCGACGACCTGCCGATCGTGCAGACCTATCAGCGGGTCAACGACGCCTTCCCCGGCGGCTCCGACCCGGCGCAGGTCGTCGTCAAGGCCGACGACATCAGCGCCGCTCCCGTACGGAAGGCCATCCAGGACTTCCGCAGTCAGGCCGTCTCCTCCGGCGCCTCCCGCGGCCCGGTCGACGTCGTCATGCACGACAAGGAGAACGTCGCCGTCATCGATGTGCCGCTGGTCGGCGGCTCCGATCAGGACAAGGCCGAGAAGAGCCTGCTGAAGCTGCGCGACGACGTGCGGCCCGCGACCTTCGGCAAGGTCGACGGCGTGGACGCGCCGATCGGCGGCCAGGTGGCCGGGTCGAAGGACTTCAACGACAAGCTGGTCGGCGCGGTCGTGCCGGTCTTCGCCTTCGTGGTCGTCTTCGCCTTCCTGCTGATGCTGATGTGCTTCCGGTCGCTGACCATCGCGATCACCTCGATCCTGCTCAACCTGCTGTCGGTGGGCGCCGCGTACGGCATCCTCACCATGGTCTTCCAGCACGGCTGGGGCGCGGGGCTGGTCGGCGCCGAGGGTGTGGGCGCGATCATCTCCTGGCTGCCGCTGTTCCTCTTCGTGATCCTCTTCGGCCTGTCGATGGACTACCACGTCTTCGTGGTCTCCCGGATCCGCGAGGCGCGGATGCAGGGCCGTACGACGAAGGACGCGATCGCGCACGGCGTCATCACGACGGCCGGTGTGGTCACCTCCGCGGCGGTCATCATGGTCGGCGTCTTCGCGATCTTCGGGACGCTGTCGATGCAGTCGATGAAGCAGATGGGCGTCGGCCTTGCCACGGCCGTGCTCATCGACGCGACGATCATCCGCGGCGTGCTGCTGCCCGCGGTGATGGCGCTGCTCGACGACCGCAACTGGTACTTCCCGAAGTCGCTGCGCTGGCTGCCGAACCTGGCGCACGACGAGCCGGCCGCGCCGGCGCCGGTCCCGCTGCCGCGGGAGGGCGACGAGCACGAGCGGGTACGCGTCTAGCCCGCCTGCCTGCGGACGGCCCCGTACCGGGAGAAAAACCCGGTGCGGGGCCGCGGCGCGTCCGGATAGCCTCGCGTCCGTAAGCGCACCCGGATTCTGGAGACTCGCATGTGCTGCTGCGCCGCCTGCTGCTGCTGCGCGGTGACCCGCGGCGGTGTGACCTGCGGTCCCGTCCGGGCGTCGCGCGTGTGCGCATCCGTGTTCACCCGCCGTCCGCGGCGCGGCCGCCGGCCCTGACCGGCCCGGTGCCGCCTCTCCGCTGAACGGCTCTCTTCTCACCTGACCTCGCCGTCAGGCGATCACCGCTGCCCGCGTCAGGGCCACCCGCCAGTCCAGGAATGCTCCAGCTCCGAAAGGACGGCCGGCCGTGGCCCACTCGGCTTCGCCTGCGCTCTCGCAGAACTTCCTCGTCAACGACCACACCGTGGCGCGCTTCGTCCGCTTCGCCGCGCCCTCCCCCGCCGACCACCTGCTCGAGGTCGGCGCCGGGAAAGGCGCCCTCACCGCCGCGCTCGCACCGCGCTGCGGCAGCCTCGTCGCGTACGAGATCGACCCCCGCCTGATCCCCGCCCTGCGCCGCCGCCTGGCGGCACACCCCGCCGTGCGCGTGCACCGCGGCGACTTCTTTGCGGCCCGCCCGCCGGGCCGGGCGTTCGCGGTCGTGGGCAACGTCCCGTACGCCCGCACCTCCGACGTCGTCGACTGGTGCCTGCGCGCGCCGCGGCTGACCTCGGCGTCGCTGATCACCCAGCGCGAGTACGCGCGCAAGCGCACCGGCGACTACGGGCGCTGGACGCTGCTGACCGTACGCAGCTGGCCGTGGTTCGGGTGGCGGCTGGGCGGGAGCGTGCCCCGCCGCGACTTCCGGCCCGTGCCGCGGGTGGACTCCGCGATGCTCCGCATCGACCGCCGCCCGCACCCGCTGCTGCCCGCCGCCGAACGGGCCCGCTACCGGCGCCTGGTGGACCTCGGCTTCACCGGCACCGGCGGCTCGCTGTACGCCACCCTCCGCACCGCGCACCCGCCCCGACGGCTGGCCGCCGCCTTTGCCGAGGCGGGGGTACGGCAGGACACCCCGGTCGGATATGTGACGCCCGGCCAGTGGCTACGTCTGCACGCGGGTTTGCTGCGCTGACCCCTCGGGCCCGCTCGGCCGCGCGATGGCCGCCGAGCGGGCCCGGCGGGTCCTGAGGTCGCGGTAGGCGTACGCCGCCACGGCCAGGACCTGCGGCAGCGGATACATCTTGTACCAGGACGCGAAGAAGAGGACGGACAGGGCGGCCGCATAGCCGAGCAGGCGGACGGCCTCGCGCGTGCGCGGTGTGAGTGCGGCCGTCAGTCCCACGAGGAGGGCCAGGCTGAGGGCGTAGGCGTCGCCGAGCGTGCCCGCGGGCTCCAGATACGGGATGAAGCCGAACCATCCCAGGACGAAGGCGAGGACGGGGAGCAGCGGGAGGAGGAAACGCTCCGGCGACCAGCCGTCGCGCAGGCAGTACAGCGCGTAGACCGAAGGCGCCAGCAGGAGGGCGACCCCCTCGGGCAGCGCGACGAACGGAAAGCCCACGGTGAGCAGGAGGAAGGCCGCCGCGACGGCACGGCCCGCAGCGCGCACCGTATCGCTGGAGTCCGGGGTGAGCGCGGCCGTCAGGCCCAGGGAACCCACCAGAGCCAGCAGCCACACGGCCGCGTAGGCGTATCCCCGGGAGTTCAGATACCCGTACTCGTGGTCGCGGGCGAGCACGAACCAGCCGGTCATCCCGAGGCCGACGAGCAGACCGGCGGGCAGGACGAAGCGCGTCAGCGCCGTCGTGATCGCATGGGGGGAACGCGGCGCCGGCGGCGCGGCCGGTGCGGTCGGTGCCGGCACTGACGGCGCGGTCGGTGCCTGCGCGGGCACTGTGGGCACGGGCGTGGGGACAGCGTCCGGTACGCGGTCGAGTTGCCGCAGCGCGCCCGCCAGTTCGGCGGCGCTCGCGTACCGCTGGGCGGGATCCTTGTGCAGCAGCTTCAGTACGAGCGCGTCCCAGGCCGCCGAGAGCCCCGGCGACACCGCGCTGGGCGCGGGCGGCTCCTCGGTGAGATGCGCCGACAGATACCCGACCGTATCCGGCGCCCGGAACGGCAGCCGCCCCGTGACCAGCTCGAAGAGCACGCACCCCAGCGCGTACAGATCACTCCCCGCCTCCGGCCGCCCGCGCGCCTGCTCAGGCGCCATGTACGGCGGCGTGCCGACGATGAAGCCCGTCTGCGTGAGCCGGTCCGCCGTCGCGTACGGGTCGGCGGCCCGCGCGATGCCGAAGTCGAGGACCTTTACCGCGCCGGAAGGCGTGATGAGGATATTCGAGGGCTTGATGTCGCGGTGCAGGATGCCGGCGCCGTGCGCCTCGGTCAGCGCGTCGCAGATCTGCGCGCCCCAACGGGCCGCGTCCGCCGGGGCGACGGCGCCGCGCCGCCGCAGCGCGTCCAGGCTCTCGCCGCGGACCAGTTCCATCACCAGGAACGGCACCTGGCCGCCGTCCTCGGCCGCCGTCTCGCCCAGGTCGTGGACCGTCACGACCTGCGGATGCTGCAGCCGGGCGGTCATCCGCGCCTCCCGTAAGAACCGGGCGCGGGCCTCGTCGCCGCGGCTGCCGCCGCCTGCCAGCAGGGAGATCAGCTTGACCGCTACGGGCCGGTCGAGGGTCTCGTCCTGGGCCTCCCACACCTGGCCCATGCCGCCCTCGCCGAGCGGCCGCACCAACCGGTAGCGCCCCGCCAGGAGTTGATCGCGCAACGCCGGCCTCCCCCGCCTCGCTCAATAACGATGTTACGAAATCATGCCGCGTCTGCCGCCGATCGGCCAGCGCACCATCGCGCAACCGGCACGCAACCACCACGCATTACCCATATCGCCATGACTTCTCCCCTTCGCCGACGAAGCCTGCTGCGCGGCGCCGCGGCCGGGTTGTTCGCCGCCCCGGCGGCGGCCGCGCTCACGACGACCCGCGCGGCCGCCGCCGAGCCCGTGAACTACCCGATCGCGCTCACCAATCAGAAGACCAATGTCTTCGAGGTCTTCGACCGCACCGGCGACTGGTCCGGCGCCTCCAACTGGTCCTTCTCGCCGGGCACCACGAACGGCTGGGACGACCCGTTCGAGATCCGCTTCCGGGAGACCACGCGGTACGGCACGATCGCGCTGATGACCGCTGGCGTGCCGGGCAACGGCCGGGCCGGGATCGTACAGGTGACGGGGAAGCCCAACCGGCTGGACCGCGGCGATCTGATCTGGGAGGCGTCGGTCTCCAGCTATCCGCACTGCATCGAGCGCATCCCGAATGTCGCCGCGGTCGTCGTGGCCGGCACCCGCGACCGCATCCATGTCTTCGGCGGCGCGAACAGCGACCACTCCACGCTCCGCGAGGTGCAGACGATCACCGACATGCCGAAGCCGCACGCGGTGCTGTGGGACGACGAGAACAGCCTGCTGTGGGTCACCGGCGGCACGAAGATCCGTACGTACAAGGTGACGGGCGCCAACTCCACCGCCCGCCTGGTGAAGTACGGCACCGACATCACCTTCGCCGGCAACGGCCACGACCTGCAGCCCGACTACGCCAACCCGGGCAAGCTGACGGTGACGGACAGCGGCCGCTGCTACTCCCTCGACAAGGCGACGCGCAAGCTCACGATCTTCTACGAGGAGAACTACGTGAAGTCCTACGTCCGCCATCCCTCCGGCGAGGCGATGTGGACCCTCGACCCGACCCCGTCGGACGCACCGTGGGGCGGGCCGACGGTCTACTTCTCGCAGGGCCGGACCATGACCCGCCCGGGCGCCCAGATCTACAAGTCCCGCATCGTCACGACTCGCTTCCACTGAGCGAACGCAGCGGCCAGGCGCCGTCGATCGCGGCCGTCTCCGCGGGCGTACGGCCCTGGCGCTGCAGCCAGTGCCGGTATCCGGCGGCCCAGTCGGCATACCAGCCGACCTGCCAGCGGTGCAGGTCCCAGGCGGCGGCCTCGCCGACCTCCGGATGGCGCTCGGCGATCGCGCGGGCGACGCGGACGGCGGCGAGGGCGTCGGCGGTGGCGTTGTGCGCGGACGAGAGCGGCACGCCGTATTCGACGCAGGCGGCCTCGAGGGTGCGCTTGCCCTTTCGATAGCGGTCGACGGCGCGATCGATGGTGAGCGGGTCGATGACCGGCCCCGGCTCGCTGTGACCGAGGCGCTCGTCGAGCGACGGCAGTCCATGCCGCTCCAGCTCGGCGGCGAGCAGGCTGAGATCGAAGGCGGCGTTGTACGCGACGACGGCGGCACCCGCGCGCCAATGGCCCACCAGGCGGTCCGCTATCTCGTCGGCCACCGCGGCCACCGGCCGGCCCTCGGCCACGGCCCGCTCGGTGCTGATCCCGTGGATCGCGGCCGCCTCCGCCGGGATCGGGACGCCCGGATCGGCGAGCCACTCGCCCCGCTCCACGGGATCGCCCGCGCGGGTCGCGATCACGGCCGCGGTCACGATCCGCGCCTCACGCGGGTCGGTGCCGGTCGTCTCCAGGTCGAATCCGACCAGGGTTCCGCTCAGCCAGCCTTGGGTCACGCCCAGCCCTCCCAGTTTTCGATCAAACGGGGTCGTTCACAGTCCCGCTTCTCCCCCAGCTGTCACCAGCCTTTCATGCGGCACTGACATACCGGAGCGCTCAGGTCCGGTTCTACGACACCGCCCGCGAGTCCCCCCAAGCCGACTCGAACTCCTCCCGGTACGTCTCGAACAGCCCCGGCTCCCCCGTCCCCTCCCCATGGATCAGGTCCCGCCGCCCGGACCGCAGCACCAGCACCGGCGCCTCCATCCCGCGCGTCCGCCGCAGATACGACTGGACCACCCCTATGCCGTCCGCCCGGTCGCCATCCACCAGATATGCCGTAAATCGCGGCGTCTCGTCGAAGACCCGGATCTCGAAGCCCGCACCCACCTCGCCCGCCCCCGGCGCGCGCACGGCCGCGCGCACCCGGCGCATGTGCCGGATGTTCGTCTCCACCTGCCGGCTGAGCTCGCCCTTCTTCAGGCCGAGCTCGCGCTCCCGGCGCCGCACCGCGCTGCTCGCCGGGTTCAGGAACAGCAGCCGGACCCGGCAGCCCGCCTCCGCGAGCCGCACCATGCGGCGGCCGGAGTAGTTCTGCACCAGCAGGTTCAGGCCTATCCCGACGGCGTCGATGCGGCGGGCGCCGCCGAACAGGTCCTCCACCGGCAGCTGCCGCTGCAGCCGCACCCGGTCGGGGTGCACCCCGATCACGTCCGCGTACCGGTCCCCGACCAGGTCCTCCACCGCGTCCACGGGCAGCCGGCTGGGCACGGCCCGGGCGTCGGAGGGCGCGGACGCCGAGGCGCCCAGCATGTCGAGCAGCCGCGCCGCCGCCCGCTCCGCCTGCGCCAGCACCGCCTCCGAGAGGGCGCGGTTACGGGAGACCACGTTGCGCGTGACCTCCAGCTCGTCGAGCGCCAGCTCCACATCGCGGCGGTCGTCGAGGAACGGCTCGAAGCACGGCCAGTGCTGCACCATCAGCTCGCGCAGCTGCGGCATGGTGAGGAAGGAGATGACGTTGTCGTCGGCGGGGTCGAGCAGATAGCCCTTGCGGCGGCTCACTTCCCGTACGGCAGCGGCCCGCTGCACCCACTCCTGGCCCGCGGGGCCCGCCGCGGCGAGGACCCACTCCTCGCCGTGCACCGGCTCGTAGATGGGGCGCAGCACGGCGGCGACTACGGTGCGCAGCCGCTGTTCCACCAGGTTCAGCCAGATGTAGGCCCGCCCGGCGCGCCGGGCGCGAGTGCGCACCTCGGTCCAGGCGTCGGCGCCCCAGTCCAGTTCGGCTCCCATGATCTCCGGTTCGCCGGCCACGGAGATGGCGCCCGGGCTCGGTCCGTCGTCGCCGGAAGCTCCCGGCGGCAGCTCTAGACCGCCCGAACTCACCTGCGCACCGCCCTTCGCCCACCCTTTATGATCAACACAGCCAGATCACCGAAGACTACTGCCGCCCCCGACGCCGGTGCACCCTGATGAACTCACAAGTTCACCAAGTCGATGCGGAGTTGACTCGGCAAGCCCGGAACCGGCTCGGGATTCTGCCACACCGGGTAGTTCGTACACCTATCCGGGGGAAGTTCCCCGGCGAGTTGGCCCGATGGGCGGCGGCTGCGCAAGGATGCTCACCATGCAGGTCTGGCCGGGTCAGGCGTACCCCCTCGGCGCCACATACGACGGCGCCGGCACGAACTTCGCGGTGTTCTCCGAGGCCGCGGAGCGGGTCGAGCTGTGCCTGCTGCACGACGACGGCTCCGAGACGGCGGTGGAGCTGCGCGAGACCGACGCCTTCGTACGGCACGCCTATCTGCCCGGCGTGATGCCGGGCCAGCGGTACGGCTTCCGGGTCCACGGCCCGTACGAGCCGGAGCGCGGGCTGCGCTGCAACAGCGCGAAGCTGCTCCTCGACCCGTACGCGAAGGCCATCGCCGGCGAGACCAGCTGGGACGAGGCGGTCTACGGCTACCACTTCGCCGAGCCGGACCGGCGCAATGACCTCGACTCGGCGCCGCACACCATGACCTCGGTCGTGGTGAACCCGTACTTCGACTGGGGCGACGACCGCCCGCCGCGCACCGACTACCACGAGACGGTCATCTACGAGGCGCATGTGAAAGGCCTCACGATGCGCCACCCGGGCCTCCCGGACGAGCTGCGCGGCACCTACGCGGCCCTCGCCCACCCCGCCGTCATCGACCACCTCACCTCCCTCGGGGTGACGGCGATCGAGCTGATGCCGGTGCACCAGTTCGTCCACGACCACCGGCTCGTGGACGCGGGGCTCAGGAACTACTGGGGCTACAACACCATCGGCTTCTTCGCCCCGCACAACGCGTACGCCTCCTGGGGCGACCGCGGCCAGCAGGTGCTGGAGTTCAAGCAGGCGGTGCGGGCGCTGCACGAGGCGGGCATCGAGGTCATCCTCGACGTCGTCTACAACCACACCGCGGAGGGCAACCACCTCGGCCCCACGCTCTCCTTCCGCGGCCTCGACAACCCGTCGTACTACCGCCTCGTCGAGGACGACCAGCGCTACTACATGGATACGACCGGCACCGGCAACTCGCTGCTGATGCGGTCGCCCCACGTCCTCCAGCTCATCATGGACTCGCTGCGCTACTGGGTCACCGAGATGCACGTCGACGGCTTCCGCTTCGACCTGGCGGCGACGCTGGCCCGGCAGTTCCACGAGGTGGACCGGCTGTCGTCCTTCTTCGACCTGGTGCAGCAGGACCCGGTGGTCTCCCAGGTGAAGCTGATCGCTGAGCCGTGGGACGTCGGCGAGGGCGGCTACCAGGTGGGAAACTTCCCGCCGCTCTGGACGGAGTGGAACGGCCGCTACCGCGACACGGTCCGCGACCTGTGGCGCGGCGAGGCGCGGACGCTGGCGGAATTCGGGTCACGGCTGACGGGATCCTCGGACCTGTACCAGGGCGACGGCCGCCGCCCTCTCGCCTCCATCAACTTCGTCACCTGCCACGACGGCTTCACCCTGCACGACCTCGTGTCGTACGACAGCAAGCACAACGACGCCAACGGCGAGGACAACCAGGACGGCGAGAGCCACAACCGCTCCTGGAACTGCGGGGCGGAGGGCGAGACCTCCGACCCCGGAGTGCTGGCGCTGCGGCAGCGGCAGATGCGCAACTTCGTCGCCACGCTGCTGCTGTCGCAGGGCGTGCCGATGCTCAGCCACGGCGACGAATTCGCGCGTACGCAGCTGGGCAACAACAACGCGTACTGCCAGGACAACGAGCTCAGCTGGGTGCGCTGGCCGGAGGGCGACGAGGACGAGGGCCTATACGAGTTCACGCGCGCGATGATCTGGCTGCGCCGGGACCATCCCGTCTTCCGCCGCCGCCGCTTCTTCCACGGCCGGCCCATGGAGGGCACCCACGACGAGCTCTCCGACATCTCCTGGTTCACGCCGGACGGCGAGGAGATGCGGATGGCGGACTGGGAGGCGGCGCAGGCCCGTTCGCTGACGGTCTTCCTCAATGGCAATGCCATCTCCGAGCCGGATCTGCGGGGGGAGCGGATCGCGGATGACTCGTTCCTGCTGATGTTCAACGCGCACCACGCGCCGATGGACTTCGTCGTGCCGGTCGACCACGGCCGGCAGTGGCAGGTCGTGGTCGATACGGCACGGGCGGACCCGGTGCCGCCCGGCGAGGGGCCCAAGGTCGAGGCGGGCGAGCGGGTCACGCTCACGGACCGGAGCCTGACGGTGCTGCGGCGGCCGGCGTGAGGGTAAGGGCGGTGTGAGGGTACGTAACCCTGCATGACGCCCACCGCCACCTATCGAATACAGCTGCAGCCGGAGTTCCCGTTCGCGGCGGCCCGCGAAGCCGTCCCGTACCTCGCCGGGCTCGGGGTCTCCCATCTGCACCTCTCCCCCGTCCTCGAGGCGGTGCCCGGCTCAACGCATGGCTATGACGTCACGGACCACAGCCGCATACGGGCCGAGCTCGGCGGCGAGGAGGGCCTGCGGGCGCTGGCGGGGACGGCGCGCGAGCACGGGCTGCGGCTGGTGGCGGACATCGTGCCGAACCACATGGCGCTGCCCGCGCCCGCGTCGCTGAACCGGCCGCTGTGGGAGGTGCTGCGGGAGGGCGAGGCATCCCCGTACGCCCCCTGGTTCGACATCGACTGGACGCGGCACGGCGGGCGGCTGCTGCTGCCGGTGCTGGGCGGTCCGCTCGGGTCGGAGATGGGGCGGCTGCGGGTGGCTGAGGGCGTGCTGCGTTACGGGGCGGACCACCGCTTCCCGCTGCGCCCCGGCACGGAGTCGCTGCCGCTGCCGGAGCTGCTCGACGCGCAGCACTATCGGCTCGGGTGGTGGCGGCTGGCGCGGACCGAGCTCAACTACCGGCGGTTCTTCACCATCTCGGAGCTGATCGCGGTCCGGGTCGAGGACCCGGAGGTCTTCGCGGCCACGCACGGGAAGGTGGTGGAGCTGGTGCGGGAGGGGGTGCTGGACGGGCTGCGGGTGGATCATCCGGACGGGCTAGCGGACCCGGAGGCGTACTTCGCGCGGCTGCACGAGGCGACGGGCGGGGCGTGGACGGTGGCGGAGAAGATCCTGGCGGCGGGTGAGGGGCTGCGGGCTGGGTGGCGGGTGGCGGGGACTACCGGGTATGAGGCGCTGCGGCATGTGGACGGGGTGTTCGTGGACCCGGCGGGGGCTGGGGAGCTGGCGGCGGAGTACGCGGACTTCTGCGCGACGGCGGCGGAAGTGAGGGGCGACTGGGAGGCCACGGTGCGGGGCGCGGCGCGCGAGGTGGTGGAGCACGAACTGGCGGCGGAGGTGGACCGGCTGACGCGGGCGGCGGCGCGGCTGTGCGCGGCGGGCCCGGCGGCGCTGCGCGACCATGCGCCGTGGGCGCTGCGGACGGCGATACGGGAGATCCTGGTCCGGCTGCCGGTGTACCGCCCGTATGCCCGCACCGGCGAGCCCCCGACCGCCGCGGATGCGGCAATGCTGCGGGTGGCGGCACGGGGGGCGCGGACGGCCTTCCGGGTGGCGGCGGAGGGGGATGCGGTCGAGGCGATACGGGAGTTGGCGCTGGGCGGGGACGCGGCGGCGGGCGGGGAAGCCGCGGCGGGCGCGGGCGCGGCCCGCCGCCGCGGCGGCCACGCGGACTGGCGCGAGGGCGTCCACGAGGGCCCCCCCGCCGGCTTGCGCGCGGACTTCCGCGCCCGGTTCGCGCAGACCGCGAGTGCGCTGCGGGCCAAGGCGGTCGAGGATCGGGCGGGCTATCGCTACGTGCCCCTGCTGTCGGCCTGCGAGGTGGGCGGCGAGCCCGGCGAACCCGCCGTATCCGTGCCGGACTTCCACGCCTTCTGCGCGCGGCGGCAGAGGGAGCGGCCGGCGGCGGCGTCCGTGCTGTCGACGCATGACACGAAGCGCAGCGCCGACGTGCGAGCGGCGATCGCCGCGCTGACGCAACGGCCTGGGCGGTGGCGGGAGTTCCTGGACGAGCGCGTGGCGGGCGCGCCCGACCCCCATACCGCGTGGTGGGCCTGGCAGATGGCGTACGGGCTCGGGGCAGGCGCCGCGGACGACCGCCTGCGCGAGGCGCTGCTCAAGGCGGCGCGGGAGGCCGGACTGCATACGACGTGGACGGAGCAGGACGAGGCGTACGAGCGGGCGCTGGCCGACTTCGCGGCGACGGGGCTGAAGTCCGGCGCGGAGGCGACGGCCCGGCTGGCCGCCGAGCTGGCGACCGCGACCCACGCGAACATCCTCGGCGCCGCCCTCCTCCACCTCACCATGCCGGGCGTCCCCGACCTCTACCAGCACACCGAGGCCGAATACCGCGCCCTCGTCGACCCCGACAACCGCGCCCCCATGCACCACCGCCCGCCCGAAGACGCCAAGCTGACGCTCACCCGCACGGCACTGCGGCTGCGCCGCGACCACCCCGCGTGGTTCGGCCGCGCGGGCTCGTACGAACCGGTCAGGGCCAACGGACCCGCCGCAGACCACATCGTCGCGTTCGCCCGCGCCGGGCGCGCGGTGACGGTGGTGACGCGGCTGGCGGACCGGCTGGAGAGGGCGGGCGGCTGGCGGGAGACGCGGCTGGTGCTGCCGGAGGGGCCGTGGCGGGACGCGCTGGGGGGCGGCGAGCACGCGGGGGCGGCGCTGGCGGCGGACGTGCTGCGCGAGCGACCGGTGGCGCTGCTCGTACGGGCGGGATAACCGGTCGCCCCCGCGCCCGCCCCCGTATTAACCTCGCGCCGCACCCCCCACCACGCACAGGGAGCTGAGGATGCCCGGTCACACGGGCACGCGCTGACGCCGCAGGCCGCCACACCGGCCACCCGTCATCGCGTGCCGCCCAAGCCACACCCCCGCGGCACAGCGACGCCTCCTTCCGTCGTACCTCCCTCCGCCAGGAGTCCCTGTGCCAAGCCCGTTGCGTGACCGCGACTTCCGCCTGCTCTGGGCGGGTCAGACCGCCTCCCAACTCGCCGCCCACTCCAGCCAGCTCACCCTCCCGCTGATCGCGGTGGTCACCGTCGGCGCGAGCGCCGCCGAGGTCGGCGCCCTGCGCGCGGTGCAGCAGGCCCCGATCCTGCTGCTGTCGCTCTTCGTCGGCGCCTGGGTGGACCGCAGGCGCACCCGCCGCGTCCTGATCCTGTCCGACCTGGGCCGGGCCGCGGCCATGGCCGCGCTGCCCGCCGCGTACGCACTCGGCGTCCTCCGGCTACCGGTCCTGGCCGCCGTGGCGCTGCTGCTGGGTGCGCTGACGGTGTGCTTCGACGTGACGTACCAGGCGGCGCTCGTACGGCACGTGCCGCGCGTGCAACTCACCACCGCGAACAGCGCGCTGGAGGGCAGCCGTTCCGCCGCACAGATCGCCGGACCGGGTATCGGAGGCGGGGTGATGTCGCTGGCGTCGGCGCCGGTCGCGGCGCTGCTGAGCGCGGTGTCCTTCGGCGCGTCCGCGCTGTTCATCCGGGCGATGCACCGGGACGGGAGCCCGGCGGACGAGCGCGCAGCGGGCATGAGCCCGGACGCCGGGGGCGCCGGCCCGCCGATGCGGCGGCGGATCGCGGAAGGCCTGCGGCTGGTCGCGCGCGAGCCGGTGCTGCGCTCCGTCGGCATCGCCTCCGCGCTCTTCCAGTTCTCCTTCGCCGCCCTGATGACCGTGTACGTGCTGTATCTCCCCCGCGAACTGGGCCTTTCAGGCGCGGCAGTGGGCCTCATCCTGGCTGCGCTGGGTCCCGGCGCGCTCGTCGGCTCCTGGCTCGCCGCCGTGCTCCCGGGCCGGCGCCTCCGATACGGCCTGGTGCTGGTGTCGTCGGCAGTGATCGCGGACGGCGCCATACTGTGCGTCCTCACCGTCACCGGCTCCGGCACGACGGCGACCGCCTGCCTGATGGCCGTCAACTTCCTCTTCGGCGTCGCCAGTCAGCTGGTCGACATCTCCGTCACCGCAGTCCGCCAGGCGATCACCCCGATCGCCCTCCAAGGCCGCGTGGTCGCCACCATCAACGTCGTCGGGATGGGCCTCACCCCGCTCGGCTCGCTCCTCGGCGGCGCGCTGGCGGCGCAGTTCGGGCTGCGTACGGGCATGACGCTGACCGCCGTAGCGCTGGCCCTCTCCCCGCTCTTCATGGCCCTCTCCCCCTTGGCGCGCCTCGGCCGAGAGCTCCCCACACCCGCCTCGCAGCATTGACATGTACAACGTTGGAACACTACAAAGTCCGGATGCGACGGAAGCTGAGAACCAGGTATCTCACCGCCCTTGCGGCGGCCGGTGCACTACTGATCGGCGGCGCCGCCTACGCGGCAGGCGACCCCACCCCCACAGCCACCACTCCCAAGGCCACCCCCTCCACCTTCGCCCTGGCGGACCCGGACACGGTCCTCGGCAAGGACGGCAAATACGTCACGTACGGCACCACCGTCGGCGCCGGCAAGGGCAAGCGCTGCGAAGGCGCCCCGACCGGCGAGCTCTTCGTGCCGGTGCTGGTGCACGGCTCCGGCAACAATGTCGGCATGACCGACTGCGCCTCCGGCGACGCGATGCCCGCAGGGCCGGGCGCCTGGGCCGAGCCGAAGACCGCCGTCTGGGCGCCGGGCGCGGCCCGTTTCGGCGACCGGTACGTCATGTACTACACCGCCACCAAGAAGGGCACCGGCAGCCCCGGACACAAGTGCATCGGCCGCGCGGTCTCGGACTCCGCGCGCGGGCCGTTCAAGGACGCCGGCGAGTGGGCCTGCCCGCCGGGCGGGCGCTGGGCGATCGACCCCAACCCCTTCGTCAGCGGCGGCACGTTGTACGTCACCTACCGGGACGACGCGATCGCCTCCGGGCCCGAGACCGGCATCTCCACGGTCCGTACGGACGGCGAGGGCCGGGCCATCTGGGACACCCGCAGGGACGCGCTGAAGAGCACCGACATCACCTGGGACGAGAAGAACATCAGCGGCAGCACGCACGTCGTCGAGAACCCGTCGATGTGGAAGGGCACCAACGGCCGCTGGTATCTCGCCTACGCGGGCAACAACTGGGACAGCGACCGCTATGCCACCGGCATCGCCGACTGCGGCACCGCGCCCATCCCCGCCTCCCGCTGCAAGCCGATCAGCGAGGGCGTGGCGCGCCCGTACTTCGGCTACACCGGCGCCACCGGACTCAACCCGGTCAAGGGCCTGCCGGCCAACCACCGCGGCCCGGGCGGCATGGACGTCTTCAGCGCCGCCGACGGCTCGCCGCGGGTGGTCTGGCACTGGTGGGACGGCAAGACGCGCTTCCCGATGACGGGGGTGCTGGCGCAGGGCGGCAGCGGGTTCTCCGTGAACTGACCGCCGCGCCCCTCAAGGTGACCGAGTTCACTCCGGCCCCCGGGTCCGCGCATCGTACGATGCGTGCCATATAGGGGGCCGGGGTGGGACCTTGGGGGGTTCAATGCGCCATGCCTGGAAATGGGTGTTCGGTGTCATTTTCGCCGGGATGGTGGCAGCTGCCGCCTTCGGCGCGTACAACATCTTCAGCGCGATCGGCGGCGGCGGAAAGCCGGAGGGATCGGAATCCGCCCCGCGGGCGAGCGGGCCGCTGACCGGCGCCGAAGTGCGGAAGACCGCCGGGGATTTCCTGCGGCACTGGTCCGCCGGGGAGCTGTCCGCCGCCGCGGAGCTGACCGAAGAGGAGGGTGCCGCGGGCACCGCGCTGACCTCGTATCGCGATGACGCGCACGTCAAAAAGGTCGCCTTCAAGGTCGGGCGGATCGACGGCGATACCGTCCGCTTCGGCGTCAAGGCCAAGGTCTCCGTCGAGGGGCACGCCAAGGACTGGGCGTACGACAACAGCCTCCGCATCACCCGCGGCAGCAGCACCGGGAGGCCGCTGGTGCAGTGGCGTAACAACGTCCTCTATCCGGGGCTGAAGGACGGCGAGGTGCTCAAGGCCGGGCGGGCCGCCGATCCGCAGGTGCGGGCCGTGGACCGGCACGGGAAGGTGATCTCCGCCGCGGACAGCCCCTCGCTGCGGGTCGTGCTCGACCAGCTCCGCCAGCGATTCGGCGACCGCATCAAGGGCACCCCGGGTCTCGAACTCTGGGCGGAGCGGCAGACCGCGGACGAGTCCGGCGGCAACCGGTCGCTGCTGACCATCACCAAGGGCGTGCCGGGCAAGCTGCCCACGACCCTCGACGCGGGGGTGCAGCGGGCCGCGGAGCGGGCCGTCGCCGGCAAGGCGGAGGCGTCCGTCGTGGCGCTTCAGGCGCGTACGGGCCAAGTGCTGGCCGTGGCGAACGGCAGCGGGCACCGGGACTTCAACGCCGCCTTCAACGGGCGCACCGCGCCCGGCTCCACCTTCAAGATCGTGACCGCGGCGGCGCTGCTGGAGCGGGGCGTCAGCCCGTCGACGAAGGTCGACTGCCCCAAGACCCTGGTGTACAACCAGGGGAAGGAGTACCGCAACTTCGAGCACGGCCAGATCCCCGGCGCGAGCTTCGCCACCGACTTCGCGAACTCCTGCAACACCGCCTTCGTCTCGCTCGCGGGCAAGCTCTCCGAGAGCACCCTGTCCGACACCGCGGCCCGCTACTTCGGCCTCGGGAAGGAGTGGCAGACGGGCGTGGTGTCCTTCGACGGGAAGGTCCCCGTCACCGGGGGCGACGGGCTCACCTCCGCGATGATCGGGCAGGGCGAGGTGCAGATGAACCCGCTCAACCTCGCCTCCGTCGCCGCCACCGTCAGCTCCGGCAGCTTCCACCAGCCGGTCGTCGTGCCGCGGTCCCTCGACGACCGCACCATCGCGACCGCGACGCCGCTGCCCGGGTCCGTACGGGATCAGCTGCGCTCGATGATGCGGCTGACGTCCACCAGCGGCACCGCCAGGGTCGTCGGCCTCGGACCGGCCGCCGGGGCCAAGACCGGGTCCGCGGAGGTGGACGGGCACGAGCGGCCCGACGGGTGGTTCACGGCGTATCGAGGTGAGGTCGCGGCGGCGGCCGTGGTGCCGGGCGGCGGGGCCGGGGGCAGCTCGGCGGGGCCGCTGGTAAGAGCCGTGCTCACGGCTTCGTAAAGACCTACAGTGACCGGATGCGTGAATCCGCTACCGAACTCGCAGAGCTCCAGTCCCTCCTCGACGCCTCTCTCTCCCGCTCCACCACCCACCTCCGCTCGATCATCAACACCGAGCGCACGCTGACCGCCGAGCAGCTCACCGGCGTCCTCACCGGGATGTGCACGCTCGCGCTCTCCACCGTGACCGCGAAGGGCGAGCCGCGGATCAGCGGTGCCGACGGGCACTTCCTGCACGGGAAGTGGCTGTTCGGCACGGCCCGTACCGCCGCCAAGGCCCGCCACCTGGCCGCCCGCCCGGCCGCCAGCGTGGCGCACATGCGCGGAGAGGACCTGGGGGTCTTCACGCACGGTCAGGCCGAGATCCTCAACCCGGCGGCGGGCGAGGGCGAGCCCGCCGCCGACTGGCCGGACGTGCTGGCGTACTTCAAGGACTTCTACGGCGAGGACGCCTTCGACTGGGACAACGAGGTGGTCTTCTACCGGCTGCACCCGCACTGGATGACCGTCTACGCACCCGACCACGGCAAGCTGGGCCTCCAGTGACCGACCGGCTCGGCGGCCTGCTCCGCACCCTGAAGGTCTGGGACCGCGAGCTGCCCGCCTTCGACCCGGAGGCGGCGCCGGCCGAGCCGCTGGAGCTGTTCTGCGACTGGTTCACGGCGGCCGTCGCCGCCGGGGAGGTCGAGCCGCACACCATGACGCTCGCCACCGCCGATGCCGCCGGCGATCCGGACGCGCGGACCGTCATGCTGCACGGGGCGGACGAGCGCGGCTGGCAGTTCGCGACCAACCGCGCCAGCGCCAAGGGGCGCCAGCTCGCCGCCCGCCCGCGCGCCGCACTGCACTTCTACTGGCCCGCCGTCGCCCGCCAGGTGCGGCTGCGCGGCACGGTGACGGCGGCCGGGCCCGAGGAGAGAGCGGCGGACCTGGCGCGGCGCTCGCCCGGCGCGCTGGCGGCGGCGCTGGTGGGACGGCAGAGCGAGGTGCTGGATGCGTACGGGACGCTGCAGCGGGCCGCGGACGCGGCGTGGGAGCGGGTGCAGCGGGAACCGGACGCCACCGTGCCCGGGCACACGCTGTATCTGCTGGCGCCGGACCGGGCGGAGTTCTTCCAGGGGGACGCGCGGCGGCGGCACGTACGCGTCAACTACCGGCGCGAGGAGGGCGGCTGGGTGCGCGAGCTGCTCTGGCCCTAGCTCTTCCGGCAGATGTACTCGCCGTGCACGGGCGACGTGAAGTCCTTCGAGATGACCTCGAGCCCGGCCCGTTCGAAGAGCCCCTCCAGGATCCAGGAGTACGTCGAGAACTCCTCCCGTATGTGTGTCTCGAAGGTCTGCCGCGTGAAGCCCTCGCCCTCGGCGCGGGCGGCCGTGTCCACCCACCAGTCGAGGTTCTCCGTGGCCTGGTCGGGCGGGAAGGTGAAGATCACGTCCCACAGGTAGAAGGTGCCGCCGGGGCGGAGGAAGGAGGCGGCGTTGAGCAGCGCCTGCTGCTTCCAGAAGTCGGGGAGCTGGTGCAGGGCCGCCTTCGTCGTGACGACGTCGGCCGGGTCGCCCTCGTGCACGTAGTCGAGGAAGCCGGCGTGGTGCCAGCGCACCCGCGTCCCCTCGCGCTCGGCGCGCTTGCGCGCGTACGCGAGCATCTCCTCGCCCACGTCCACGCCGTGCGCCTCGGCGCCCCGCAGCGCCGCCTGCACCGGGAACGAGCCGGTGCCGCACGCGAGGTCCACCAGCCGGGTCCCGTGCGTCACCCCCAGACGGTCGAGGAGCGCGTCGTCGCGGGCGGCGTCGGTGCCCTGGTTGCGGTCGTACGCGGCCACCGCCTCGGGGCTGGCGAGGTCGACGCCGACGGGCGCGTACTCCGCGAAGAGCCAAGCGGGTCTGGCAGGTTTCGGCATCTTGCAGTTGTACGTTCAACAGGACGCGCCCGCAAGCGATTTCACGCGGCCCGGGAAACCGCTCTCAGCGGCCGGTCAGCCGATACCGCGCGTGTCCGAAGCCGATCTGGTCCCCGGGGTGCACGGGCGCGGTGCCGGTGATGCGGCGGCCGTTGACGAAGGTGCCGTTGGTCGAGCGGAGGTCGCGCAGCAGCCACAGGCCGGTGGTGGTGGACGACAGCTCGGCGTGGCTGCGCGAGACGGTCTCCTCCATGATCCGCAGCCCATTGACCGGGTCGCGGCCGATGCGCAGCGGATACGAGCCGGGGACCGGCAGCATCAGGCTGGGCAGCCGCTCGTTCTGCCAGGCGGTCCGCACCCGCACGCCGAAGGCCGAAACCTTCGCCACCGAGCCGATGACGGCCCGGCTGAACCGGCCCTCCTTCGGCAGGTCGGCCGTCAGCGCCTCCAGCTGCCACTCCGCCTTTGCGGCAAAGGCCAGCTCCATCCGGCGCAGAAAGGTGTCCTGGGACAGCCTCCCCTGCGCCGCGCCTTCGCGCAGCATCGCGAGCACGCGGTCGCGCTCGGCGTCGGAGATCCGCACCGGGGCGACGGCCGACGTCGGGAACTCGAAGGAAGCGGTCACGTCAACGATTGTCGGCGGTGGTGACAATTCGTGTCCAGTACGTGCCGTGACCAGTGCGTAACAACCGCGGTCGAGCTGCTTATATGCGGGGGTGACGCTTTTCGAGGTGTGGGCGCCCGCGGCGGGGCGCGTCGAGGTCGTGGTCGAGGGGCGGAGCCATCCGATGGCGCCCGGCGACGGGGGCTGGTGGCGCGCGGAGGCGGCGGGCGGGGACGGGACGCGGTACGCCTTCCGGCTCGACGGCGGGGCGGCGCTGCCCGATCCGCGGTCGCGGCGGCAGCCGGACGGGCCCGACGGGGCGAGTGCGGTGGCGGAGCACGGGCGGTTCGCGTGGCGACATGCCTGGGAGGGGCGGGGGCTGCCGGGGGCGGTGCTGTACGAGCTGCACATCGGGACGTTCACCGCGGAAGGGACTTTTGACGCGGCGGCGGAGCGGCTCGGGCATCTGGCGCGGCTCGGGATCACGCATGTGGAGCTGATGCCGGTATGCCCGTTTCCCGGGCGGCACGGGTGGGGTTACGACGGGGTGGCACCGTGGGCGGTGCACGAGCCGTACGGCGGACCGGAGGGACTGAAGCGCTTTGTCGACAGCGCGCACGGGCACGGGCTCGGGGTCGTACTCGACGTGGTGCACAACCACCTCGGCCCGTCCGGGAATCATCTCCCGGCGTACGGCCCGTACTTCACGGACGCGCACCAGACCCCCTGGGGCGCCGCGGTCAACCTCGACGGCCCCGGATCCGACGAGGTCCGCGCGTACTTCCTCGGCAGCGTGCTCGCCTGGCTGCGCGACTACCGCATCGACGGGCTGCGCCTGGACGCCGTGCACGAGCTGCGCGACGATCGCGCGCTGCACTTCCTGGAGGAGCTGTCGGCGCTGGTGGACCTCGAGGGCCACGGCGTGGGCCGCCCGTACTTCCTCATCGCCGAGTCCGACCGCAACGACCCGCGCGTCATCACCCCGCGCAAGGCCGGCTGGGGCGTGCACGCGCAGTGGAACGACGACTTCCACCACGCCCTGCACACCTTCCTGACCGGCGAATCCCACGGCTACTACGCCGACTTCGCCGCCGACCCGCGGGCGGCCCTGACGAAGACGCTCGGCGGCGGCTTCTTCCACGACGGCACGTACTCCACCTTCCGCGGCCGCCGCCACGGCCGCCCGCTGCCGCCCGAGACGCCGCGGCACCGCCTCGTCACGTACGCCCAGACCCACGACCAGATCGGCAACCGCGCCACGGGCGACCGCCTCGCCGCCTCCCTCACCGCCGGGCAGCTCGCGGGCGCGGCGGCGCTCGTGCTGCTCAGCCCGGCCACGCCGATGCTCTTCATGGGCGAGGAGTGGGGGGCGCGGACGCCGTGGCAGTACTTCACCGACCATACGGATCCGGAGCTGGCGCGGGCCGTACGGGAAGGGCGGCGGCGGGAGTTCGCCGAGCACGGCTGGGACGCGGCCGAGGTGCCCGACCCGCAGGACCCGGCCACCCGCGACCGCTCCTGCCTGGACTGGACGGAGCCGGAGCGGCAGCCGCATCAGGCGCTGCTGGAGTTCTACCGGGAGCTGATCGAACTGCGGCGCTCCGACCCGGCGTTCACCTCGGCGGAGCTGCGGATCTGCGGCGAGGGGCGCTGCGTGCAGCTGCACCGCGGCCCGTACGTCGTCGCCGTGAACCTCGGCGACGAGCCCGCCCCGCTGCACCCCGGCTGCGACACCCTCCTCGCCTCCTGGGGCGACGCCTCCCTCGGACGTGATCTGCCCCCGGAGTCGGTGGCGGTGCTGCGGTAGCTTGGCCTCCCATGGAGCAGCTACGGGGGGATGATCCAACGCACGTCGGCGGCTACCGGCTGCGGGCCCGGCTCGGGGCCGGCGGCATGGGGGCGGTGGTCGCCAACCCGCCCGCCGCACCCTGCAAGAACGCGAGCCTGCGGACGGCCCTGCGCTACGGCTGCACCGCCGTCTTCGCCAAGCTCGCCGACGACCTCGGCGAGAAGAAGCTGGGCGCGGCGGCGGAGCGGCTGGGGTTCAACGACAAGAAGCTGGACGTACCCGTACGCGCCGCCGAGAGCGTCTTCCCCACCTCCGCGGGACGGCCGATGAACGCCCTCAACGGCATCGGCATGGGCAAGGTCCGCACCACCCCGCTGCAGCTCGCCATGGTGCTGGGCGCCATCGCCAACGACGGCCTGCTGCCCCGCCCGCACCTCGTCTCGCGCGTGACGGACCCGGACGGCAAGGTCCTCTTCCGCCCGCCGGACCAGGCCCCGCGGAAGGCGCTGAACCCGCTCGTCGCCAAGGAGTTGCGCGACGCCCTGGTCACCGCGGTCGAGCAGGGTACCGGCAAGCCCGCCGCGGTCCGCGACGTCGAGGTCGCCGGCAAGGGCGGCGGCGCCCAGCAGGTCGGCGAGGGGCACGAGCGGCAGCTCAACTGGTTCGCCGCCTGCGCCGACGGCGGCGACCGCAAGGTGGCCGTCGCGGTGGTACGGGAGGAGCGCAAGCCCGACTCCGGCGACCTCAGCAGCGCAAGCGAGTCGGCGGCCACTGCCCGGGCCATCATCGAGGCGGCGGTGGGCCCCAAGGACTGATTGAACTGTGGACAGCACGGGCACCGGACAGCAGCCTTGAGCCCGTGGACTCTCCTCTGACGAACGTCCTGCTGCCCGTCGTCATCGCCGTCATCATGCTCGGCCTCGGTCTCGGCCTCACCATCGCCGACTTCCGGCGGATCGCGCGCTACCCGCGGGCGGTGACCGTGGCGCTGGTCTGTCAGCTGGTGCTGCTGCCCGCGGCCGCATTCGGGCTGGTGAAAGCCTTCGACATGCCGGCCGCGCTCGCCGTGGGCGTGATGCTGCTCGCCGCCTCCCCCGGCGGCTCGATGGCGAATATCTTCAGCCATCTCTTCGGCGGCGATGTCGCGCTCAATGTCACGCTCACCGCCATTAATTCGGTGCTGGCCGTCTTCACCCTCCCCCTCGTCGTCAATCTGTCCCTCGCCCACTTCATGACCGGCGAGGACGCCATCGGTCTGCGGTTCGACAAGACGGTGCAGGTGTTCCTGGTGGTGCTGGTGCCGGTCGCGATCGGGATGCTGGTGCGCAAGCGGTATCCCGCCTTCGCCGACCGGGCGCACGAGCGCGTGAAGATCCTGTCGCTCGCCGTCCTGATCGCGATCATCATCGCGGCGGTGACGATGGAGCGGAACAACGTCGCCGGCTACCTCGCCGACGCCGGCATCGTCGTCACCCTCTTCGGCGCGCTCTCCCTCGCCACCGGATACTTCGCGACCCGGCTGGCGCGCGCCGACCACCGGCAGTCGGTGGCCTGCTGCTTCGAGATCGGGATGCACAACACCACCCTCGCCATGGCCATCGCGCTGAGCCCGTCACTTCTGGACTCGACCAAGATGGCCGTCCCTTCCGCCGTCTACGCCACGGTCATGACGGGGATGGCGGCCGCCACCGGCGTGCTGCTGCGGCGGATGGGACGGCGTTACGAGGCCGAGGCCCCGGCCCTCATTCCGAAGCCAGCGACCGAGGCCCCAGCTCCGACAGCGAGCGGTGACCCGTCAGCCCCAGCGTGAGGTCCACGTCGGCGAGCAGCGACCGCAGCACGTGCCGGACGCCGTCCGCCCCGCCGAGCGCGAGCCCGTAGGCGTACGGGCGGCCGCACAGCACCGCCTTGGCGCCCAGGGCGAGGGCCTTGAGCACGTCGGCGCCGGTGCGTACGCCGGAGTCGAAGAGGAGGTCCGTACGGTCGCCGACGGCCGCGGCGATCGCGGGCAGCGCGTCGAGGGCCGCGACGGCGCCGTCGACCTGCCGGCCGCCGTGGTTGGAGACGACGATGCCGTCCATGCCGGCGTCGACGGCGCGGCGGGCGTCGTCCGGGTGCTGGATGCCCTTGAGGACGATGGGGCCGTCCCAGTGCGCGCGCAGGAAGGGCAGCCGGTCCCAGGACTTGTCGGTGCCGGTGAACGTCGGCGCCCACTGCAGCACCGCCGAGGTGAGGTCCTCCTCCGGCGGCTTGGCGAGGCGGGCGCGGAAGGCCGGGTCGGAGAACGGGATGGCGGTGCCGACGCCGCGGATGAAGGGCAGGTAGGAGGCGTCGAGGTCGTGCGGGCGCCAGGCCAGCATCCACGTGTCGAGGGTGACGACGAGGGTGGTGAAGCCCGCCTGCTTCGCGCGGTCGAGGATGCTGGCGCAGACGTCGTCGTCGTTGGGCCAGTACAGCTGGAACCAGCGCTGGCCCCCCGCGCCATTCGCCTCGGCGACCTCCTCGATGGTGTGCGAGGAGGCGGTGGAGAGGATCATCGGGAGGCCGACGTCCGCCGCCGCGCGGGCGGTGGCGAGCTCGCCGTCCTCGTGCAGGATCGACTGCACGCCGACCGGGGCGAGGAGCACGGGCGCGGCGAGCTCCGTGCCGAGGACGGTCGTGGTGAGGTCGCGCTCGGTGGCGTCGGCGAGCATCCGCGGGACGAGGCGGTGCCGGTCGAAGGCGGCGCGGTTGGCGCGGGCAGTGGCGCCGGAGCCGGCGGCCCCGGCGACGTACCAGAACGGGCCGTCTTCCAGCGCCTCGCGGGCGGCCGCCTCCAGGGCGGTGGGGTCGGTCGTGAAGGGCGGCAGCTGGTCGGCGAGCCCGTTCAGATATATCTCGGTCTGGTAGTCGCCGAAGCCCATGGCCGGCCTCCTCCGTCGTGGTTACCGGAGAGTTTCACAGCCCTGCCAGGTCCGCCAAGAGCCGGGCCTCGCCCATGACGCCCGCACCGCCGTCGCGGTCCCCGTGCTCGGCGGCCCACAGCGCGGTCTCCACGCGCCGCGCCACCGCCCAGGCGAGCAGCCGGCCCCGGTCCTCGCCGAGGATGTCGGCGACCAGCGCGAAACGGTCGGCGACGACGGGCGCCGGGTCGTCGTATTCATACGGGTCGTCGACCTGCTCGATCAGCGGGTACAGGTCGTAACCCGGGTCGCCCGCCATCGGCTTGGCGTCGATGGCGAGCCAGGGGCGGCGTTCGGCGGCGAGGATGTTGCCGGGGTTGAAGTCGCCGTGCACGACGACCTCGCGGGCGGCCGAGCCCGGCAGCTCGCGGAGCAGGCGGGCGCCGAGCGAGACGAGGTACGGGTCGTAACCGGGCCGCAGCCGCGCCATCCGCTCCTCGACCTGGTCCGCCCACTCCGCGCAGACGTCGGCGACCCGCTCCAGGCCGTGACCGGCGGGCAGCTCGGCGCTCCACAGCTCCTTCAGCAACCCGGCCCCGATCCGCAGCCGCTCCTCGGCCGGCAGCTGCTCGGCGGAGACGAGCTCCGTGCCGGGCTCGCAGCGCTCGATCAGCAGCGCGGTGTGCTCGGCGTCGTGCCGCAGCAGGCGCACGGCCCCGCGCCCGTCCCAGATCCGCAGCCCTTCCGCCTCGCCCGCGGCCTCGCGGTGCGGGCAGGTCACCTTGAAGACGGCGTGGGTGCCATCGGCCGTACGGGCGGGGGCCACCCAGGAGCAACTGCCGCCGTGAAAGGGCGGTTCGAGCTCCAGCTCCCATTCGTCGCGGAACTTCGCCACCAGCGCGGGCAGCTCCGCGAGCCAGGCGCGCCCGGAGGCGTGGATCCGCATCTGCTTGAAGACGGGGAGGTCGGAGGGGAAGTAGAGATCGCCGTTCACCTGGGCACCGTATAGGCCCGCGGGCGGGGGCTCACAGCACCGGCGCCGCGGGCCCGTCGGGACGCTCGTACCGCCCGCTCACGACCTGCTGCGCGATCTCGGTCACGTCCGCCTCCGGCAGCATCCGGAAGCCGTCGGCGTCGACCACGGCGACGAGGGGATAGAGGCGGCGGGTGGCGTCGGGCCCGCCGGTGGCGGTGTCCTCCTCGGCCGCGTCGTAGAGCGCCTGCACGGCGGCCGTGGCGGCTTCGCGCTCGGCCATCCCTTCCCGCCACAGCTTCTTCAGCGACCCGAGCGCGAAGACGGAGCCGGAGCCGGTGCCCGCGAAGTGCCGTTCCTCGCTGCGGCCGCCGGTCACGTCGTACGAGAAGATCCGGCCGCGGGCGGTGGGCGCGTCGTAGCCGACGTAGAGGGGGACGACGGCGAGGCCCTGGGTGGCGAGTTCGAGGTTGCCGCGGATCAGGGTGCCGAGGCGGTTGGCCTTGCCGACCAGGGACAGGGCCGTCGACTCGATCTTCTCGAAGTGGGCCAGCTCCATGCGGAAGAGCGCGACCATCTCCTCGGCGATGCCGGTCGAGCCGGCGATGCCGACGGCGGAGTGGTCGTCGGCCTGGAGGACCTTCTCGTAGTCGCGGTTGGCGATGAGGTTCCCCGCGGTGACGCGGCGGTCGGCGGCGATGAGGACGCCGTCGGCGTACGCGGCGGCGACGACGGTGGTCGCGTGCGGGAGGGTCTCCCCGAAGTCGGGGTGCGCGGCCGCCGGGAGCCGGCGATTCGCGGGCAGGAAGCCGGGCGCCTGCGCCTGCAGGAACTCGACAAAGGAGGACGAGCCCGGGGTGAGGAAGGCGTCCGGGAGACGGCCCTGGAACTCGGGGCGGTCCGGTATCTCGGCGGCGTCCATGGTCGCGGGCTCCTTCCGCAGGGGCGGCTTGCCCTCCCGACCCTACCCGCGCGGGCGGGGCCTCCAACGCCCTGGCTAGGATCCGGCAATGACCGACAGACCGCCGATCGTCCTGGTCCACGGGACGCGGCTGAGCAGCGCGCAGTGGAGTCCGCAGGTGGCCGCGCTCCGGGAGGAGTTCACGGTCGAGGCGGTGGACCTGCCGGGGCATGGGGCGCGGGCCGGGGAGTCCTGGGATCTGGGGCGGGCCGCGCGGGTGGTGGCCGACGCGGTGGATGCGCTCGGCCGGCCGGCCGTGGTCGTCGGCCATTCGCTGGGCGGCTATGTGGCGCTGGAGTTCGCCCGCCGGTACGGATCCGGGCGGCTGCGCGGACTGGTGCTCGCAGGTGCGAGCGCGCCGACGCGCGGCGCGTGGACGGGGCCGTACCGCCTGGTCGCGAGGCTGGTCGCGCGGATCCCGCCGGACCGCCTGACCCGCTTCAACGACCGCCTCTTCCGCCGCCTCTACCCGCCGGAGGTGATCGACCCGACCATCGCCGCCGGCTACGCCTTCGCGGCCCTGCCCGCCGCCTGGGGCGAGGTCCTCGGCCGCTACGACGCGTCGGTGATGCGCGAGGTCGCGGCGGCGGCGCCGGATGCCCCGGTGCTGATCCTCAACGGCGAGAAGGACCGCCTCTTCCGGCAGGGCGAGCGTGCCTTCGCGCGGGCGCACGGGCGGGCGCGGATCGAGCTGATTCCGCGGGCGGGGCACCTGGCGAACTACGACGCGCCGGAGGCATTCACGGATGCGGTGCGGCGCTTTGCGCGGGAGAGCAGTGGTCGCTGAGCCGTGTGCGGGGCTCGCTCACCTACGATCAACGGCGTGCCTCATCGCCACGCCCCCGTCCCCGCTGTCCCGGACGACGACGCCCGTACGCTCACCGCCCTGGGGCTCGGCGGCAGCCCGCTGCAGGCGCCGCTGACTTACCCCGGGGCGCTGCCCGCGGAGTCCGGGCTGCTGGTGGGGGATCGCTTTCTGCGGCTGGTGCCGGAGGCGGGGGTGCCGGTTGGTGCGTGGCTGGTTGAGGACGGGGGGTGCGAGGCGCTCGATGTCGTGCTGGGGCGGCTCGGACTGCCGCCGTGCGGCGAGCGGACGCCCGTGCTTGCGGTCGGGTCGAACGGGGCGCCCGGGCAGCTGCGGCGGAAGTTCCGGCGGCTGCCTGAGCGGGGGGTGGTGCCGCTGACGCGGGTGCGAGTGCGCGGGGTCGCGGCCGGGGTGTCGGCGCATGTGGGGCGGGCCGGTTACGTACCCGCGACGCCGGTGCCCGCGGGGGCGGGGCGGACGGCTTGGCTGGCGGTGTCGTGGCTGGACGACGCGCAATTGCCGGTGATGGATGCGACGGAGCTCGCGTACGAGCGGCTGGCGCTGGCCGGGAGCGCGGTCGAGCTGCCTTCCGGCGAGGCCGTACCGGAGTGCGAGGCGTATGTCAGCCGGCACGGGTGGCTGGCGATGGACGACTCCCGCACCGCGCCGCCGCGCCCGCTGCTCCCTCAACCTGAGCTGCTTGCGGCCCTGTTGGCGGAGTCGGCTGGGCTGCGGGCGCTGTTCGGGGACACGCCGGAGGAGTTCGCGGCGCGGGCGGCGGCCGATGAGGAGGTACGGGAGCGGGCGCGGAAGGTGTTCGCGGCGGAGGGGTGGGTGCGGGCCCGGCGCTGAAGTTCAGCCCAGGGTGCTCTCGTTCTCCGACGTCTGCGCGCTGCTGCTCGCCATGTCGAGCAGCACCAGCGCATCGTGGTCGGGGCTGCCGGGCGTGGCCTGGTAGACGATCAGGCGCTGGCCGTCCGTACGGGCCAGGGTCATCTGCTCGTAATTGAGGCTCATCGCGCCGACCTCGGGGTGGCGGAAGCGCTTGGTGCCGCTGGAGCGGGCGCAGACCTCGTAGCGCTCCCAGAGGCGGGCGAATTCCTTGCTTTTCACGGCCAGTTCACCGACCAGCTGGGTCAGCTCCGGCGCGTCCGGGTCGGCGCCCGCCAGCGCGCGCAAGTGGGCGACGCTGCCCGGGAGCAGCTCCGCCCAGTCGGCGAACACCTCGCGGGCGGCCGGGTGCAGGAACAGGTAGCGGGTCATGTTCCGGCGGGACGCCGGCCAGTCCGCCAGGCCGTGGTAGAGGCGCAGCCCCGCGGGGTTGGCGGCGAGGAGGTCGTTGGTGCGGGTGACCACGTAGGCCGGGCTCGGGCGCAGCGTCTCGAGCAGCTGGCGGATGCCGGGGCGGACGCTGCGCGAGGGCTCCTTGCGCTGCCGCTCGGCACGCGGGCCGCGGGAGCCGGCCTCGGCGAGGGTGCGGAGGTGGTCGTACGCGTCGTCGCTGAGCTGCAGCACGTCGGCGAGGGCGTCGACGACGGCGGGGCTGGGATTGGTTTCCCTGCCGCGCTCGAGGCGGGTGTAGTAGTCGATGCTGACGCCGGCGAGCGTGGCCAGCTCCTCGCGGCGCAGGCCGGGGGTGCGGCGCCGGCCGGTGCCCGGCGGCAGGCCGACGTCCTCGGGCTGCACCGCGGCGCGCTTGGCGCGCAGATAGCGGCCCAGCTCGCTGCCCTGGCTGGTCTGGCCGCCCTGGCCCGGCTGCCCTTGATCGTTCATATGGCCAGTGTCGCAGCCACGGGCTCCGTACCGGATGCCGTGGGGGGCCCTGCCACACCCCCGCACGCGGCTCCCCGCCACAGGCCGGTCTGTCAGTGGCGGGTCGTAGCGTCGAATCTCGGATGCACACCTTGCACAACCCGAACCACTCAGGAGTGCACAACCGATGACCACTCTGTTCAAGCCCTCCGCCGCGGCCCGCGCCGCGACGATGCCGCCGGCGGCCCGGGGCAGTGTTCACAACGAAGGATCCCGTGCGGTGCTCGGCGCCGCCCTGCTCGGCTTCTTCCTCATCGCGCTGGACGCGATGATCGTCACCGTCGCGCTGCCCGACATCGGCCGCAGCCTGGGCGGCGGCATGTCGGGGCTGCAGTGGGTCGTGGATGGTTACACGCTGATCTTCGCCGCCCTGATGCTCTCCGCCGGTGCGCTGTCGGACCGGATAGGGGCGAGGCGGGCCTTCGGCGGCGGTCTGGTGCTCTTCGCGCTGGCGTCGGCGGCCTGCGGTTTCGCGCCCGGGCTCGGGGTGCTGGTCGCGGCGCGGCTGGTGCAGGGGGCCGCGGCGGCGGTGATGCCGGCGTCGCTCGCGCTGATCCGGCAGGGCTTCCCCGACCAGGCGAAGCGGGCGCGGGCGATCGCCATCTGGACGGCGGGCGGCGCCGTCGCCGCGGCTGCCGGGCCGGTGGCCGGCGGGCTGCTCACCGCCTCCGTGGGCTGGCGCTGGATCTTCTTCGTCAACCTCCCGGCGGGGCTGCTGGCGCTCGCACTCCTCGCCCGCGTGCCGGCGTCGCCGCGGCTGCCCGCGCGCCTCGACGCGGTGGGGCAGGTGACGGCGGTGGTCGCCATGGCCGCGCTGACGTACGGGGTGATCGAGGGCGGCGCCGAGGGCTTCGGCCGGCCGCTGACGCTGATATCCCTGGTGGTGGCCGTGGCGGCGGGCGCCCTCTTCCTGCGGGCGCAGGCCAGGGGCACGCATCCGATGATGCCGCTGGAGCTCTTCCGGTCGCGGGTGGTGTCCGTATCGCTGGTCGTCGGCTTCATGCTCAATGCCGCCTTCTACGGCGGGGTGTTCACCTTCAGCCTGTACTTCCAGCAGGAGCGCGGGCTGTCCGCGCTGCACACCGGCCTGATGTTCATCCCGATGACGGCGCTGATCGCGGTGGTGAACCTGACCTCGGCGCGGCTGGCCGGGCGGTTCGGCCCGCGGGTGCCCATGGTGGCGGGTCAGCTGCTCGCGACCGCGGGGCTCGCGGCGGTCGCGACGGTCGGCGCGCACACCGGCGTGTGGGTGGTCGCGGCGCTGATGGTGCCGGTCGGCCTCGGCGGCGCGCTGACGGTGCCCGCACTGACCGCGATGCTGCTCGACACGGTGCCCGCGGACCGGGCGGGCACGGCGGCCGCCGTGCTCAACACCGCCCGGCAGACCGGCGGCGCGATGGCGGTGGCGGTGTTCGGGGCGCTGCTTGCCGGGCAGGGCACGTTCATGGCCGGGATGCGCTGGAGCATGCTGCTGGCGGCGGCCGGGCTCGTACTGACGGCGGCGGCGACGCTGACGCTGGCCCGTAACGGCGGCCGGTCCGCCGTGGCCGGGTGACGGGCCGGCCCTCAGCGGCTGAGGGCCCGCTTGAGCTGTGCCTTGTTCATGGACGAGCGGCCGTGGACGTTACGGCGGCGGGCCTCCGCGTACAGCTGGTCGTACGTCGGGCCCTCGCTCCCGGAGTGCGAGCGCATGCCGCCGCGCTTGCCGGAGGACATGTCGCGGGTGGAGCTTCTGCTCGCCGTACGGGACTCGCCGGAGCGCGCGCGGGCCTTGTTCACGGTGCGGGCCGCGATCTCCGCCGCCCGGCCGGTGCTCGCGCCGCGCTTCTTGGCGCTCTTCTTGATGTGCTCGTACTGCCGCTCGCGCTTGGGGCTGGATCCTGTGGGCATCGCTGGCTCCTCGGTCGGTTCTCCCCACTGTCCGGTGGGTGCCGGGTACCCGCAAAGCGGCGCCCGCCACCCGGGTACGCGCCCCGGCCACACGCCCGCCTCAGGGCAGCGTGAGGATGCGCGGCCCGTCCTCCGTGACGGCCACCGTGTGCTCGATGTGCGCGGCCCGGCTCCCGTCCGCGGTCCGCAGGGTCCACCCGTCCGGGTCGCAGTAGTACGCATTGGACCCGCCGGCATGCAGCATCGGCTCGATCGCGATGGCCAGCCCCGGGCGGAGCGGAAAGCCGCGCCCCGGCCGCCCGCGGTTGGGGACCGGCGGGTCCTCGTGCATCCGCCGCCCGATCCCGTGCCCGCCGAAGTCGGCCGGCATCCCGCAGCGGGCGGCATCCGCGACCTGCTGGATGGCATGGCCGACGTCGCCGAGCCGGTTGCCCACCGTGACCGCGGCGATGCCGGCGTCCAGCGCCCGCTGGGTGGCGGCGATCAGTTCGGTGTCCTCGGGCCGCGCGGTGCCGACGGTGAAGCTGATCGCGGCGTCGCCCGTCCAGCCGTCCAGCGTCGCCCCGCAGTCGATGGAGACCAGGTCGCCGTCGCGCAGCCGGTAGCCGTCGGGGATGCCATGCACGATGGCGTCATTGACGGAGGCGCAGATCACGGCGGGAAACGGGCTGTCCGCGAAGGCCGGCGTATAGCCGAGGAACGGCGATCCGGCCCCCGCCTTGTCCAGCACCTCCCGCGCCACCGCATCCAGATCAAGCAGGCTCACCCCGACCCCGGCCGCATCCCGTACGGCCTCGAGCGCCTGCCCGACGACCTGCCCGGCCGCCCGCATCCCTTCGATCCCGGCGGCAGACTTCAACTCGACCATGGCAATGACCCCTCCACGCTGTACCAATTTCTATACCGGTATTAGTATCACGTGCATGGTACGGACTCCGCTGACCCCGGAAGAGCGCGAGCGCGGCGAGCAGCTCGGCACGCTGCTGCGCGAGGCGCGCGGCGCACGCAGCATGGTCGAGATCGCCGCGGGCGCGGGGATCTCGGTCGAGACGCTGCGGAAGATCGAGTCGGGCCGGATCGCGACCCCCGCGTTCTTCACGGTGGCCGCGCTGGCGACGGAGCTCGGCATCGGGCTCGACGGGCTGGTGACGGCCGTACGCGAGGCGCCGGCCGGGGCCGCGGAAACAGCTGCTTAGCGCCCCAGGCCGCTCTGGCCGTACGGCCGAGGCGCTCTGGCCGGTCGGCGGATCCGTCGGCACCCGTGCGCGACATAGCGTCGGATGTCATGAAGCACGCACTGCCGGCCGTCGCCCTGTTCTTCCTCGCCCCCGTGGTCGGGGAGATGCTGCTCGGGGCCACCTCCGTCGAGTCGCTCGGTCTGCTGCCGGTGCTGGCGCTGCTGTACGGCGGCGGGGCGCTGCTGATCCGCGAGGTGGTCCGGCGCACCGGGCGCGGCTGGGGCGCGATCCTGCTGCTGGGCGCGGCGTACGCGCTGCTGGAGGAGGGGCTGCTGGACCAGATGCTCTTCAACGAGCACTACTCCGGCAACTACGACATGGTCAGCGTGACCTATGTGCCCTTCCTCGGCACCGGCCTGTACGGCTTGCTCTCGGTGCTGGCCGTGCACGCCCTGTGGAGCATCGCCGTGCCCATCGCGCTCATGGAGGCCCTGGTTCCGGACCGCGCCCACCAGCCGTGGCTGGGCCGCAAGGGCCTCGCGGTGACCGTGGCGCTCTTCCTCCTCGGGATCGTGGTCGTCGGCTGGGGCACGTACGACGAGACCCACTTCATGGCGCCGTGGCAGCGGCTGGCCGGCACCGCCGCGGTGGTGGTCCTGCTGGTCGTGGCGGCGTTCGCAAGCCGCCAGAGCTCCCGGCAGCCCGGGTCCGCCCGCAGCGCTCCGCACCCCCTGCTCGCCGGCGCCGCCGCGCTCGCTCTGACCAGCGGCTTCTGGCTGGTCCTGGTGCCGAGCTGGTGGGGCGCGGCGGCCGCGCTGGCGATCGCCGCGGCGGGTGCCGCGATCATCGCGGCGTGGTCGCGGGCGCGCGGCTGGGGCCTGCCGCACGTGTTCGCTCTCGCGGCCGGGGCCACGCTGACGTACATCTGGGTCGGCTTCGACCAGACCCCGGACGCGGGCTCCACCGGCACAGCCAACACCCTCGGCCACGTGGCGCTCGCCGTCGCCTTCGCGGCGCTGCTGTGGGTCGCGGCCCGGCGGGTGCGCGCACGGGGAGGGCGTACACCGGTGGCCGTACGCCTCATTCCCGATACCGACTAGGTCCCGCCGATCGCCAGCATGGCGGTCATGAGCGATACGAGCGAACTGGCCGCCGAACCGGCCCCCGACCGCGCCCCGCAGAGCCGCCGCGCCCGTACGCCGCCCGCGTGGGCGGTCGTGCTGGCCGCCTGTGCGGGGCAGTTCCTGGTCGTGCTCGACATATCCGTCATGAATGTCGCGGCCCCCGCCATCAGCGCCGACCTCGGCATGGCCGAGAGCCAGCTGCAGTGGGTGGTGAACTCGTACGCCATCACCTTCGCCGGGCTGATGATGCTCGGCGGCCGGGCGGCGGATCTCTTCGGGCGCAAGCGGGTCTTCCTCGCGGGCCTCGCGCTGTTCACCGCCGCCAGCCTGGCCGGCGGGCTCGCCGAGGGCCCTGGGATGCTGATCGCCGCCCGCGCCGTGCAGGGAGTCGGCGCCGCGGTGCTGTCGCCGGCCACGCTGACGCTGCTCACCACCGCGTTCCCCGAGGGGCAGGCCCGCACCCGGGCGATCGGCACCTGGACGGCCGTGGGCGCCGGCGGCGGCGCCGCGGGCGGCCTGGTCGGCGGCCTGCTCACCGAGCAGCTGTCGTGGCGCTGGGTGCTGCTGATCAACGTGCCCATCGGCGCGCTGGTCCTGGCCGTCGCCGCGCTGTGGCTGGCCGAGGGCCGCTCCGGCTCCGGGCGGCGCCTCGACCTGCTCGGCTCGGCCCTGGTCACCGGCGGCGTCGCCGCGCTCGCGTACGGGATCGTGCAGACGGAGGAGCACGGCTGGACCTCGGCCGCCGCGCTGCTGCCGCTGCTCGGCGGCGCGGCGCTGCTCGCCGCCTTCGTGGCCGCCGAGGCGCGGGTCCGCGAACCGCTGGTGCCGCCGGCCCTGTTCCGCATCAGGTCCGTCGCCGCCGCCAACGCCATCCTGCTGGTCTGCGGCCCGGCGCTCATGGCGACCTGGTACTTCCTCTCCCTCTACATGCAGAACGTGCTGCACTACTCCCCCGTGCAGGCGGGCCTCTCCTTCCTCCCGCACACCGTCGCCGTCATCGCCGGCTCGAAGGCCGCCCCGATGCTGATGGCCCGCTTCGGCCCGCGCACGGTCGCGGCGGCGGGCGCCGTCATCGCCTCGGGCGCACTGCTGTGGCAGGCCACCATCACCGCCGACGGCACCTTCCTGTCGGTGATCCTCGGTCCCGGCGCGCTCACCATGCTCGGCGCGGGCCTGCTGATGACGCCGGTCGCGGAGGCGGCCGTCTCGGGCGTCGCGGCCGCCGACCAGGGCCTGGTCTCGGGGGCGTTGAACACCTCGCGGCAGCTGGGCGGCACCCTGGGCCTCACGGTGCTCGCGACGGCGGCGGCCTCCCGTACCGGAAGCGACACCGGCGCCGAGGCGCTGACCTCCGGATACGCGCTCACCTTCCTGCTGTGCGCGGCCTTCACGGCGGCCGGGGCCGCGATGGTGGCCCTGCTGCCGAGGGCGGCCGGGGCGCGCGGTACAACGGCGGCATGAAGATTCGCACCGGCGGCCCCGCCGACGTCCCCGCCACGCTTGTTCTGCTGGATGCCGCGGTCGCGTGGCTCGTCGCGAACGGCCGCCCAGGGCAGTGGGGTACGGAGCCGTACTCCTCGCTGCCGCACGGGCCCGGACGGGTCGAGCGGTACGCCACCGAGCATCTGATGCGGGTCGCGGAGACCGACGACGGGCGGGTGGCGGGGGTGTGTGTGCTCGGCACCGGTCCAGGGGACGGGGTGCCGGCGACGGACGAGCCCGAGGTGTTCGTGCGGCTGCTGGTCACCGACCGTGCCCTGAAGGGCAGCGGCATCGGCGCCGCGCTCATCGCCGATGCCCGGGAGGAGGCGCGGCGGCGTGGGGTGGGGCTGCTGCGTGTCGACTGTTACGCCGGGGATGATCAGGCGCTGGTGGCGCAGTACGAGCGGCTGGGGTTCACCCGGGCGGAGGAGTTCGCCGTCGAGCGCGAAGGCAAGCCCACCTGGCCGGGGCAGGTGCTCGAGCTGCGGGTGTGAGGCGCCCGGGCGGCGGACTCCGGCTGCGGGGTCGGGCGTGCGGCACCAGCATGGGTTCCGTACGCCCGCATCCCATGCGAACGGGAGACCCCGCATGCCCGAGCCCACCCCCGCCGAGGACACCTGGCAGCCGCCCTCCTTCACCGTCGTCGAGACCGGCCTCGAAGTGACCGGCTACGCGCTCAGCGACCGCGGCGAGCACCCCGCGGCCCCGCCCGAAGCACTCTCCGCGGCGCTGCCCGACGCCGCCTGACCGCCCGGTCCGCCGCGATGCTGGTGCACGTGCTCGGCACCGCCGCCGGGGGCGGCGTGCCGCAGTGGAACTGCGCGTGCCCCGACTGCGCGGGCGCCCGCGTCCACGCGCTGCGGCGCCGCCGCCACGACGCGCTCGCGCTGCAGGCGGCCCCGGGCCGCTACTACCTCGTGGGCGCGGGCCCCGACCTGGCCGAACAGCTCGCGAGCTGCCCGGACCTGCACCCGGGCCCGGGCCCGCGCGAGACACCGATCGCGGGCGTGATCCTCACCGACGCCGAACTCGACCACACCCTCGGCCTCGCCGTCCTGCGCGAGGCGCGGGAGGTGGAGCTGCTGGCGACGCGCCCGGTGCTCGACGCGGTGCTGAACCGGCTCCACCTCGGCGACATCCTCTTCCCGTACACCCGCCTCACCACCCGCGAACTCGGCCCCGCCCCACAGCCCCTCGCCCCCGGCTCGCCGGTCGAGATCAGCGCGATCGGCGTCTCCGGCAAACGCCCCCGCTACGCCGCCGACGCCCGGCACGCCGGCAACTGGGTCAGCGCCCTCGACGCCGTCGACCGCACCACCGGCCACCGCCTCCTGTACGCCCCCGCCCTCGGCCTCTGGCCGGAGTGGCTGGACGGGGCCGCCGCGGCGGCGGACTGCGTGCTCCTGGACGGCACCTTCTGGGACGACGAGGAGCCGGTACGGGCCGGCTTCACGGACCGCACCGCGACCGCGATGGGCCACCTGCCGATCACCGGGCCCGGCGGCACGGCGGAGCGGCTGAGCGCTCTCGACGTACCCCGCCGCCTCTACACCCACCTCAACAACACGAACCCCCTCACCGCTCCGACCGCCACCGAGCACCAACTGCTCGACGCGCACGGGCTCGAGGTGGCCCACGACGGGATGGTGCTCCAGCTGTGACCACGACCGCGACGACGACCTTGGAGGAGCGGCTGCGTGCGGTGGCGCGGGAGCGCTATCACGACCGGCATCCGTTCAACGTGCGAATGCACGAGGGCGCTCTCAGCCCCGCCGAACTGCGGCGGTGGATCCTCAATCGCTTCCACTACCAGCGCCACATCCCGGTCAAGGACGCGCACATCACGGCAAAGCTGCCGACGCCCGCGCTGCGGCGCGCCTGGCTGCGGCGGATCCAGGACCACGACGGGGCGGCGGATGGTGAGGGTGGCATCGAGCGGTGGCTGCGGCTCGGGGAGGCGGCGGGGCTGTCGCGGGAGTTGCTGCTGAGTGGTGAGGGGGTGCTGCCGGGGGTGCGGCTCGCGGTGGACGGCTACGTCAACTTCTGCCGGCTGCGCGGCCCGCTGGAGGCGGTGGCGGCCTCGCTGACGGAGCTGTCGGCGCCGGGCATCATGACGACCCGTATCGCCGCTTTCGAGCGGCATTACGGGTGGATCGAGCGGGAGGGGCTGGAGTACTTCCGCACCCGGGTCGGGCAGGGCAGCCGGGACAGCGCGGAGGCGCTCGCGCTGGTGCTGGAGTGGGCGCGCACGCAGGAGGAGCAGGAGGCGGCGGTGGCGGCGCTCGCGTTCAAGTGCGATGTGCTGTGGTCGCTGCTGGACGCGGTCGACTGCGCGTCGGGCGATGCGAGGGTTGCCTTGTGAGCAGCGGTGAGAGCTGGCGCCCCCGTCTTCCCTCCGGCGCGCTCCTCCGCGCCGATCCCGTACGCCGCGAAGACCTGATGCTGCTCCCCGAGCGCGTCGTACGCCTCGGCGGCTCCGCCGGTGACGTGCTGCGCCGCTGCGACGGCCACCGCACCGACGCGGAAATTGCGGCCGAGCTGGCCGTCCGCCACCCGGACGCGGCCGCCGACGTACGGGACTTCCTCACCCGCCTCCGCCTCGCAGGCCTGCTCCGATGACCGCCCCCGCGACCCCCTGGGCGCTCCTCGCCGAGCTCACCCACGCCTGCCCGCTGCACTGCGCGTACTGCTCCAACCCCGTGGAGCTGACCCGCCGTTCACAGGAGCTGGACACGCACACCTGGCAGGACGTCCTCCGCCAAGCAGCCGCCCTTGGCGTCGTGCAGACCCACCTCTCCGGCGGCGAGCCCCTCCTCCGCCGCGACCTCGAACAGATCGTGTCGGCTGCCGACACCGCCGGCATCTACACCCAGCTCGTCACCAGCGGCACCCGCCTCACCGCCGAGCGCCTCGCCACCCTCACCGACGCCGGCCTCCGCAGCGTCCAGCTCTCCGTACAACACGCCACCCCACCCGCCAACGACACCATCGCGGGCCGCCGCGGCGCCTTCGCCGAGAAGACCCGCGCCGCGCACCTCATCCGCGACGCGGGCCTCCCCCTCGGCGTCAATGTCGTCCTCCACCGCGGCAATCTCGACGCCGTAGCCGACCTGATCCGCCTGGCCGCGGCCTGGGGCGCGGACCGTATCGAGCTGGCGAACGCCCAGTACTACGGCTGGGCCCTGCGCAACCGCCGCGCCCTGCTACCGACCCGCGACCAGCTCGCCCGCGCCCAGGCCGCGATCGAGCCGCTCCGCGCCGAGCTGGAAGGCCGCACCGACATCGTCTGGGTCCTCCCCGACTACTTCACCGGCGAGGCCAAGCCCTGCATGGGCGGCTGGGGCGCGGTCTCCCTCACCGTCACCCCCGACGGCACCGCACTCCCCTGCCCGGCCGCCGCCTCGCTCCCCGGCCTGGACCCGTCCAACGTCCGCGACCACGACCTCCGCTGGATCTGGGAGCACTCCCCGGCCTTCACCCGATATCGCGGTACGGACTGGCTGCCGGACCCGTGCCGCTCATGCGACCTGCGGGAACTGGACTTTGGCGGCTGCCGCTGCCAGGCGCATGCCCTGACCGGCGACGCATCCCGTACGGACCCGGCCTGCCGCCGCTCCCCCGACCACCACCTGATCGAGTCGATGACCGCCGCCGACGCCACTCCGGCGCCAGCGACCGCTACGGCGCCACCGGCACCCCCACCGCCGGCAGATCCTCCCGCGCATGCAGCGCCCGCAGCGCCTCCGCTATCGCGGGGCCCGCGTCCGCACCCCTCCGGGTGACCGTGAGAAAGCGCCGCGTCGGCACCGGCGTGCCCGAAACCGGAATCCGGTCCATGTCGCGCTGCGGCGGCAGTTGGGCGAGCCGCGGCACGAGGGCGACCCCGAGTCCGTACGCCACCAGCGTGGTCACCGCGCTCCAGTCGCAGGACTCGTGCGTGACGTTGGGGCTGAAGCCGGCCGCGCTGCAGGCCGCCAGCACGTGCTGGCGGGAGGAGCTGCCGGGTACGCCGATGATCCACCGCTCCCCCGCGGCCGAGGCCAGGTCCACGTCGGCGACGCCGGCCAGCTTGTGGTCGGCCGGCACCAGCAGGTCGAACGGGTCGTCCAGCAGCGGCCGCTGGTCGAAGCGCTGGTCGCCGAAGGCGGGCCCGTCCGGCAGCGCCTCGACCACGGCGATGTCCGTCTCGTCGTCGAAGAGCAGGTCGAAGGCGTCCTTCGGCTCGGCCTCGCGCAGCCGGATGTCGAGCCGCGGATAGCGGGCCGACAACTCCCCGGCGACAGGCGCGAGCAGCCGGCACATCGCGGTGGGAAAGCCTGTGAGGCGCAGCACACCGGCGGGCTCGCCGTCGGTGGCCAGCAGGTCCGCCTGCGCCTTCTGCCACTGGGCCTCGATGGCATCCGCGTGCGTGAGCAGGCCGCGCGCCGCGCCGGTCAGCCGCACCCGGCGGCCGACGGGCTCCAGCAGCACCACGCCGAGGTCCCGGCCGAGCTGTTTGACCTGCTGCGATGCGGCGGAGGGGGTGAGCCGCAGGGATTCGGCGGCAGCGGTGACCGTGCCGTAGTAGGCGATGGCCCGCAGGACACGCAGGCGGCGCAGGTCAATCATGTAGCCCCTCCTTCACAATACGGTCAATAGATCCAACCTGGACCTGTATGGCTGTGATTCCCCATCCTGAGGGGGTAGCCGTTGAAACGGAATCGCGAAAGAGAGAGCTGGAGAGCCGATAGATGGGCCACTGCCCGTACTGCGGCTGGGCGGACGCCCAGCCCTTCACGACACTGTCGCGGCACTGCACCCACGACGGGCTGACGGTGTGGACGCAATGCGCCTGCGGTTCCGTGCAGGTCCGTCAGGTCAATGAGGCCGGCGTGCGCATCGTCGTACGGGGCCGCCCCGCGGAGACCGTGCCCTGCGCGTAGCCCGCCCAGGCTGACTTAGGTTAGCCTAACCAAATGTCGATCGATGCCGCTCTCTCCCGCCGCCGCCTGCTGGCCGCGGGAGGAGCCATGGGCCTGACCGCACTCCTCGCCGCCTGCGGCAACAACGACGGCGAGGACGATGCCGGCGACGACAAGGGCGGCGGCAAAAGCGGGCGCTTCACCTTCAAGGACGACCGCGGCAAGACGGTCGCCCTCGACCAGCACCCCGACACCGTCGTCGCCTATGTCAGCACCGCCGCCGCGCTGCACGACTACGGCATCCAGTGCAAAGCGATCTTCGGCCCCAGCAAGCCGGTGGCCGGCAAGCCCAACCCGCAGGCGGGCGACCTCGATCTGGACAAGGTCACCAGCCTCGGCGAGGAATGGGGCCAGTTCAACGTCGAGAAGTACGCGTCACTCGAACCGGACGTGCTGATCAGCAACATGTTCCCGCCGCCGAAGCTGTGGAGCGTCCCGGACGACAGCTCGAAGAAGATCTACGCCCTCGCCCCCAGCATCGGCATCAAGGGCTCGAACACCACCCTCCTCGACCCGCTGCGCCGCTACGAGGAGCTGGCCACGGCGCTCGGCGCCGACCTGAAGGCCAAAAAGGTCACCGACGCCAAGGCCCGCTTCAAGCGCGCGGAGCAGCGGCTGCGCGCTGCCGCGAAGGCGGCCAAGGGGCGGGGCGGGGTCCGGGTGCTGGCGCTCACCGGCGATGACGACAACATGTATGTGGCGGTGCCCGATGCGTACTGCGATCTGCACTACTTCCGCGACCTGGGGGTCGACGTCGTACGCGGCAAGAAGTCCGACAAGTGGGGCTTCTGGGAGTTCCTGAGCTGGGAGAACGCCGACAAGTACGACGCCGACCTGATCCTGCTCGACAACCGCACCCAGTCACTGCCGCTGGCCGACCTGAAGAAGAAGCCGACGTTCGCGCGGCTGCCCGCGGTCGAGGCCGGCCGGATCACCCCGTGGGCCATGGAGGAGCGGTACAGCTACGCGGGCTTCGCGCCCGTGCTGGAGCGGCTGGCCGACGCGATTCAGGAGGCCGGCTCGCCCGGGTAGGTGCCGAAGGACCACTTGTTGCCCTCCGGGTCCTCGATGCTGAATTCGCGGCTGCCGTACGGCTGGTCCTCGATCTCGCGGATGACCTTGGCGCCGGCGCCCTTCACGCGGTCGTACAGGGCGTCGACCTGGGCGGTGACCACGTAGGCACCCGCGGTGCCGGGCGGGGTCGCCCAGTCCGAGTCCGGCTTGTGCGAGCCGAGCATGATGCCGCCGCCCTCCGGCCAGTCGAGCTGGGCGTGGGCGACCTGGCCGCCGTCCTCGTAGACGGCGGTGCGCCGGAAGCCGACGGTGTCGACGAGGAAGTCGATCAGGGCGGCGGCGTCGTTCGCCTGGAGGGTGTGCCAGACGCTGGGCTTTCTGGTCTGCTTCTCGTTGCTGTTCATGACTCTCACTCTGGGCCGTTCATGTGCCCCCCGGCTTGGATATTCCGGCACTCTTCGGCCAGCCAGGCGGTCGGACTCACCCCTGTGTACTGGCGGAAGTCGCGCACCAGGTGCGAGTGGTCGTAGTAGCCGCAGTCGGCGGCCACCCGCGCCAGGTCGGGCGGTGCGTCGGCCACCACGGCCCGTACGACCTGCGCCTTCGCCCGCTCGAAGCGCATCAGCCTGGCGGCCTGCTTGGGCGTGACCCCGGTCTCGGCGCGGAAGAGGGCGGTGAGCCGCCGCTCGCTCAGCGCGACGTGCGCCGCCAGCCCCGGCACGGTGCCCGACCCGTGATGCCGGGCCAGCCAGGTCCAGGCCTCGGCGACCTCCGGCCGCACCGTGCCCTGGCGGGCGGCCGCGGCCCGGCGCCGAAAATACCCCCGCAGGATGTCGAACCGGTCCTCCCAGCTCGCCTTCTCCCGCAGTTGCTCCTGCACCTCGCCGCCGGCCCGGCCGAGCACATCCCGGCCGTCGGGAACGACGACCTGCCCGGAAAGCGCGGCCGCCGGCAGCCCGAACAGCGCCCGCGCCGCCAGCGGATGCACCGCGAGCTGCACGCCGGTCTGCCGGTCGGGCTGGTGCACATAGGCGGGCCCGTCCTGCAGCCCGCCGATGACGATGTCGGTGGCGAACCCGTCGCTCTGCTCGGGCGTCAGCCCACCGGTGACCGGGCCGTCCAGCGAGAAGATCAGCGTCAGATACGGGGACGGCAGCCCTCGGTGCACAGCCGGCCGCATTCCGTGCTGGTGATAGCCGACGGCCGAGAGCACCATGCCGCCCAGCCCGGGCGTCATGCGCACGAACTCCTGTAGCCCGACATCGGCACCCATACGTCCAGTATGCGCCGTGTGCCGCGGCAGGTCGCGGGGTCGTTACCGGGCCGCAATGACCATGACCACGACACCGGGCCCGCCCGGTGGCAGGATGCCCGGCACGGCGCGCAAACCGCCGCCGACCGGGACGTACGTTAGCCCGCCTCACCGCCTTGGAGGCATCGTGCCAACCCGCACCATCTCCTTCTCCTTCGCCGCCGCCGTCTGCGCGGCGGCCCTGGTCCTCGCCGGCTGCTCCAGCACCGAGTCGCAGGGCAAGAGCGGCGACGTGTCGCTCGTCGAGGACGGGAAGCTCCTCAATTGCACCGGGCTGCCGTACAAGCCCTTCGAGTACAAGGACAAGACGACCAAGAAGGTCGTCGGCTTCGACATCGACCTCATGGACCTGGTGGCGAAGAAGCTGAAGGTGAAGCAGGAGGTCGTGGACACGCCCTTCGAGGGCATCGAGTCCGGCGAGGTCTACAGCGCGGGCAAGTGCGACCTCTCCGCCGCGGGCATGACCATCACCCCGGAGCGCAAGGAGAAGTTCGACTTCTCCGCCCCGTACTTCGAGGCCACCCAGGCGCTGGTGACGAAGAAGGGCTCCGGCATGAGCGCGCTGGCCGCGCTCAAGGGCAAGAAGCTCGGGGTGCAGCAGGACACCACCGGGCAGAAGTACGCGCGCGACAACGCCAAGGGCGCCACGCTCATCGACTACGAGGACCTCGGCCTGATGCTGACGGGCCTTGAGACCGGCGAGGTACAGGCCGCCATCAACGACAACGGGGTTCTCTACGACTGGGTGAAGGCGAATCCCAAGTTCGAGGTGACCACCGAGTTCGACACCGGCGAGCAGTACGGCATCGGCATGAAGAAGGGGAACAAGGAGCTGCGCAAGGTCGTCAACTCCGTCCTCTCCAAGGCCAAGGCGGACGGCACGTACGACAAGATCTACAAGAAGTGGTTCGGCGAGGAAGCGGACGCGCAGTGAGCATGACCCCGCGCAAGCGGGCGCGGACGATCCAGGGGGCGCAGTACGGCGCGCTGGTCGTGGTCGCCGCCGTGCTGGCGCTCGCCGCCGACTGGGGTGAGATCCGGCGGGCGTTCTTCGACGTGGACGTGGCGAAGGACCAGTTCCCCGACATCATCACGACGGCGCTGGTCAACACCATCATCTACACCGGCATGGGCTTCGCCTTCGGCCTCGCGCTCGGCCTGCTGCTGGCACTGATGAAGCTGTCGTCGGTGCCGCCGAACCGCTGGCTGGCCACGGTCTACATCGAGTTCTTCCGCGGCGTGCCCGCGCTGCTGGTCTTCATCGCGCTCGGGTACGGCGTGCCGCTGGCCTTCCAGATCCGGGTCGACAAGCTGGTCACGGTGATGCTGGCGCTCGGCCTCGTCGGCGCCGCGTACATGGCGGAGACGATCCGCGCCGGCATCCAGGCGGTGCCCAAGGGGCAGGTGGAGGCGGCCCGTTCGCTGGGCATGTCGCAGGGGCGGGCGATGGTCTCGATCGTCATCCCGCAGGCCTTCCGCATCGTGCTGCCGCCGCTCGCCAACGAGCTGATCCTGCTCACGAAGGACTCATCCCTCGTGTACGTACTCGGGCTGGCGCTCGAGGAGCAGGAGCTGTCGAAGTTCGGCAAGGACGCGCTCAACGACTACCGCAGCCTGACGCCGATCCTGGTGGCCGGGCTGTGCTACCTCATCATCACCATCCCGCTCGGCCATCTGGTCCGGCGGCTGGAGGCGAAGGCGGCGAGGGCGAAGTGACGCTCGACAAGACGGACGCACCCCCGGAGGGTCCCGCGATCGAGGTCGCCGGGCTGCACAAGTCCTTCGGCGACCTGGAGGTGCTCAAGGGCATCGACCTGACGGTCCAGCGCGGCGAAGTCGTGTGCGTCATCGGCCCGTCGGGGTCTGGCAAGTCCACGCTGCTGCGGTGCGTGAACCTCCTGGAGGCGCCGACCGCGGGCACGGTCACCGTCTCCGGTACGGAGGTCACCGACCCGGACGTGGACATCAACGGGATGCGCCGCCGCATCGGCATGGTCTTCCAGGCCTTCAACCTCTTCCCGCACCTCACCGTCCTCGGCAACCTCACCATCGCCCAGCGCCGGGTCCTCGGCCGCAGCAAGCCGGAGGCGGAGCGGCTGGCCCGCTCGCACCTGGCGGGAGTCGGCCTGAGCGACAAGGAGTCGGCGTATCCGGCGCAGCTCTCCGGCGGCCAGCAGCAGCGTGCGGCGATCGCCCGCGCGCTGTCGATGGGCCCGGAGCTGATGCTCTTCGACGAGCCCACCTCGGCGCTCGACCCGGAGCTGGTCGGCGATGTCCTCGCGGTGATGCGCAAGCTGGCGGGCGAGGGCATGACGATGCTGGTGGTCACCCACGAGATGAGCTTCGCCCGCGAGGTCGCGGACCGCGTCATCTTCATGGACGACGGGCGGATCGTGGAGGAGGGCCCGGCGGAACAGGTCGTCACCGACCCGCAGCATGCGCGCACGCGGCTGTTCCTGGCGCGGGTGCTGGATCCGGCGGCGGCGGAGGTGGGCGAGGTCGGCTGACCGCCCCGGCACTCACCGGGGCCGCCGCCCCCAACCCGCGATCAGCGCCATGGACAGATCGCGGGTCCCGGGGGCGGCCAGGTATGCCAGGGCCTGATCCACGGTCTGCTCCGGTACGTCCGTGTGCTCGGCCATGCCCGGCCGGATCTTGCGCAGCGTCAGCCCCCAGAACACCCCGAGCGGCGAGTCCGCCGCCACCACCGGCAGCTCCGCGGCCATCCCGAGCGACTCCAGGCCGCGCCGGGCGAGCGCGGCCGGGTACTGCCGCCCGTACTCCCCGTCACTGCCGATCACGGCGGTCAGCGCCTGCCAGTGGGCGGCCATGGTGCGCCGGAAGGCGGGGTTGGGCGACGACGGGGATCCCAGGTCTGCCGCGTCGCTGACCAGCAGCCAGCCGCCGGGGCGCAGATACGACACCAGCCGGTCGAGCAGTTCCTCGCGCTCGCGTAGGTGCATCAGCAGGAAGCGGGCGTGCACCAGGTCGTAGCCGCCAGGTGGCGGCTCCTCGTGGGTGAGGTCCGCGCGGACCACGCGCAGCCTGGGATGGCTGATCCGCTCCAGGAACCGGGGGTCCCGGTCTAGGGCCACCACCTCGCCGTCGTCGCCGACCTGTCCGGCCAGCCAGCGGCTGACCGTGCCGGGTCCGGCGCCGACGTCGAGGCAGCGCCAGCCGGGGCCGACGCCGAGGTCGCCGAGCCAGCGGCGGGTCGCCGGGTCGAAGGCGGCGGCGAGTGCTTCGAGGCGGGTGAGCTCGTCGGTCGCCGCACCGCTGTACAGCCGCTCGCCGTAGCGCCCGGGCGCCTGGTGGTCCTGTCCCGCATGCATTGGTGTCCCCCTCGGTCGGGCCCGCCCCGGACACAGTGTGCCGGAGCGGGCCCGCCGGGGCGCTCAGCTGAGCGTCATCGCGTCCACGTCGAAGGAGTTGTTCTGCGGCGTGGTGAATCTCAGGTAGAGCTTCGTCACTCCGTCCTGAGCCGCGATGTCCACCGCCGGGGTGTCCTGGTACGTATCCCAGCCGCCGGTGTTCGGCACCGGGGTCGTCGCCAGGACCGGCCCGTCCGGCGCGTTCGCCCGGAGCTCGATCGCTCCGTTGCCGTACGGCGAGGACAGCTTGTAGCTGACCTTCGCCATGCCCTCCGAGGACATCGGCGCGAAGGAGATCCAGTCGCCGTCGCTGATGTCGCCGATGCGCTTGCCGTTCTCCGCGCCCGCCTGGCTGACGATGCGGGTGCCGGACTGGTCGTCGCGGTACTCGGCCTGCTTGTGCTGGGGCTGCAGCACGGCCTTGCCGTAGCCGGTGAGCTTGCTGACGCCCTCGCCCGCGCCGCCGTCCGTGTAGTGGGCGTTGAGGACGTACGTCAGGTCCGCGCCCTCCGGATGGCCGCCGAGGTCGCCCGTGTCGACCGTGCCCTCGCACCCCGGCAGGTCGGTGGTCGGATGCTCGTGGTCGTCGTGGCCGAGGGCCGGGTTGACGAAGACCTTGGAGCAGTCGACCGTGCCGTCCTCCGGGTCGGTGACCGTCACCTTGTACGGGACCTTGTCGCCGAAGGTGATCGCCTTGCCGTCGACCGGCGTTTCGATGGTCACCTTGGGCGCCGTATTGCCCGCCGTGATCGGCACGTTGGCGAAGCCGGACTTGCCGCTGGAGTCGGTGACCTTCAACTGCGCGGTGAAGTCGCCCTTCGTGTCGTACGTGTGGGAGGGGTTGGCGTCGGTGGAGTCGAAGGTGCCGTCGCCGTTGAAGTCCCACTCGTACTTGAGCGAGTCGCCGTCGGGGTCGGACGTGCCCTCGCTGGAGAAGTCCACCTTCAGCGGCACCGGGCCATTCGTGGCCGACGCCGTGGCCTTCACCACCGGGGAGCGCTTGCCCTGGGCGTAATCGATCCGGTAGAGCCCGGAGTCGGAGTTGCCGCCGCCGAATTCGCTGCCCCACTCCAGGACATACATCGAGCCGTCGGGCCCGAAGGTCATGTCCATCGGCTTGTTGAACTTCAGCGAGTCGAGGAAGTCATTGATCTTCAGCACCTTCCCGTCCTTGTCGAAGCGCATCTCCTTCACGTAGTTCCGCGACCACTCGTAGAAGAAGTTCGCGCCGTCGAAATAGGCCGGGAACTTCGTCTCCGACTTGTTGTCCGGGTCGTAGTTGTAGACCGGGCCGCTCATCGGGGCCGAGCCGCCCTCCCCCATCTCGGGGAACTTGTCCGACTTGCCGTAGCCGTACCAGACCTCGGGCAGCTGCGTCGTCGGCAGCTCCTTCAGACCGGTGTTGTTCGGCGAGGCGTTGGTGGGATTGGCGCAGTCGAACTTCGCGCCGATCTCGCCCGTGTCGGGGTTGAAGGGCGCGTACGGCTGGTTGTCACCGTGGCAGAACGGCCAGCCGTAGTTGCCGGCCTTTTTGATGACGTTGTACTCCACCAGGCCCTCAGGCCCGCGGTCCGTCGCCGGGGCGCCGCGGTCGGGGCCGTAGTCCGAGGCGTGTACGTACCCGGTCTTCGGGTCGACCGTGAAGCGGAACGGGTTGCGGAAGCCCATCGCGTAGATCTCGGGCTTGGTCTTGTCCGTGCCCGCCTTGAAGAGATTGCCCTTCGGGATGGTGTAGCCGCCGTCGTTCTTGGGCTTGATCCGCAGGATCTTGCCGCGCAGGTCGTTGGTGCTGCCCGCGGTGCGGGCGGCGTCCAGCATCTGCTTGCCCTCGCGCCAGTCGAGCGGGGCGTAGCCCTGCCAGTTGGGGTCGAGGTTGGGCGGCGTGTCGTCGCCCGTGCCGAGGTAGAGGGTGCGGTCCGGGCCGAACTCCACCGCGCCGCCGGTGTGCCCGGGCTCGGGGAAGGTGCGGTCGCGGTAGGCGGGCACGTCGAGGAGCTTCTTCTCGCTCGCCGTGTCCAGCTTGCCGTCCTTGATGGTGAAGCGGGACAGCCGGTTCACGTCGTCGGGACTGCTCGCCGGGGCGTAATAGAGATAGATCCAGTTGTTCTTGGCGAAGTCCGGATCGAGCTCCATGCCGACCAGGCCGTCCTCGCCGCCGGTGTAGACGTCGAGCTTGCCGGCGGTCGTGGTCTGGTGCGTGGCCGGGTCGAAGATCTGCACCTGGCCGGCGCGCTGGACGTAGAAGACGCGGCCGTCGGCGGCCACGTCGAGCTCCATCGGGTCGGCGGTGTCGTCGTCGAGGGTGACCTTCTCGTAGCCGTTCCAGACGGTGCCGCCACAGTCGGCCTGCTCGGCGCCCGCGGCCCACTTGATGCCGCCGACGACGTGGTCGCGGAAGTACTCCTCGGTGTACGAGGCCTTGTCGTGGCCCATCGCAGTGGCCCAGACCTTGCCGCCCGCGGCGTTGCGGCACCAGGAGATCGGGTGGTCGGCGCCCATGGCGTCGCCGCCCGGGTCGTAGGTGGTCTCGTCGGCGGTGGCCAGGACGTGCACCTCACCGCGCGGGTTCTTGTCGAAGTTGTACCACTCCTCCGGGCGCTCCCAGCGCTCCGGCAGCCCCTTGGTGGAGGGGTGGTCGTGGTCGGCGACCTTCGCGGTGCCCTGCAGCACGCCGGGTGAGTGGGAGGGCATGTGGGCGCCGCCGTTGATGGTGTCGTCCCACCAGGGGAAGGTGTCCTCGATGCCCATGTCGAGGGTGTTGTGGATGGCGACGACGCCCTTGCCGCTGCCGACGTAGTCCTGCATGGCTTTGCGCTGGGCGTCGGTGTCCCAGACCATGCCGGAGTTCTGCAGCATGATGATGACGTCGTACTGGGCGAGTTCGGCGTCGTTGAAGACCTTCGGGTCGTCGGTCTGGACGACCTCGAAGTTGTTCTCCTTCGCCTCCTCCTTCATCATCTCGATCCCGGCCGGAATCGAGTCGTGGACGTAGCCGACGGCCCGGGTGAAGAGGAGGGCCTTGAACTCGGCCTTGGGGGCGGCATTCGCGGGCAGCGCGGTGAGCGCGAGCAGCAGCGCTGCCGCGACCGCGACGATCGCTCTGAGTAAGACGCGTACATGACAATGCATTCAGCAGTCCTCTCCATGGATAACGGGGGTGGTGTGGGGGGTCAGTGCGTCAGGACAGGCCGCGGAGGAAGGCGAGCCCCTCCACGGCGATGGCGTCCTGCGTGGGGGCGAGTGAGCGCCAGACGGAGGCGGCGACCGCGATGGTGGCGTTGTGGGCGGTGAACGACTCGATGCAGAGCGGGCCTTCGTAGCCGGCTTCGGTGAGTGCCCGTACGAAGCCGGGCCAGTCGAGGTGATCGGCGCCGGGCGTGCCGCGGTCGTTCGCGCACACCTGGACGTGCGCGATACGGCCCGCGGCGGCGCGCACCGCATCCGGCAGCGACCGCTCCTCGATGTTCTGGTGGTACGTATCGAGGGCGATGCCTACGGCGTCGGCGGGCAGCCCGTCCAGCGCGGCCAGGGTCTGCTCGATCGTATTGAGCAGGCTGGTCTCGTAGCGGTTGAGCGGCTCGACCGCGATCCGCACCCCGGCCGCGGCGGCGTGCGCCGCGACCGGGGCGAGGTGTTCGCGCCACTCGGCGTAGGCCGCCGCCCGCTCGCCGTCGGCCATCCGCCAGGTACGGCCGACGGCGGCGTACACGGGCCCGGCGACGACCGGGGCGCCCACCTCCGCCGCCGCGTCCACGCAGCGGCGGAGGTAGTCCTGGGTCGTACGGACCGACTCCGGCTCGGTCCGTACGAGATCCCGGCCCGGACCCAGCACCGCGATCACGGCGGCGGGCGCGAGGCCGCTGGCGTCCAGCAGCCGGGCGGCCGCCTTGGGCTCCCAGTCGGCGGGGTCTTCGAGGGGCAGCTCGACGCAGTCGAAGCCCCATCCCGCGAGCCGTGGCAGCACCTCGGCGAGGGCCTGCTCGGTGACCGGGGAGTGCCAGATCCAGGGGTTGGCGCCGATCGCGAACGTCACTTCTTGCCCCACGCCTTCGGGTATCCGGGCAGGTCGGCGCAGCCGCACATGGCGTAGTGCAGCGGAGGCATGCCGCCTTGCAGATACTCGTCCAGGTTCTGCTGCGTGACCGTGGGCTGGGGCAACGTCCAGGTCTTCGGGACCTGCTCGCCCTTGAGGATCTTCAGCGCGGCGATCACCGGGGTCCGCCACTGGAAGGTGGGGTACGTCGGCGCGATCGCGGTGAGCTTCTTGTCCTTCCAGGCCTGCAGGAAGTCCTGCTGGTCCTCGCCGGTGATCGGCGGCACATCCTTGCCCGCGTCCTCGAAGGCCTCGACCGCCGCTACGGAGGTGGCGCCGGAGTCCATCCACACGCCGTCGATGTCGCCGTGCCGCGAAATGGCGTCGGAGACGACGGACTTGGTCTTGGACGGGTCGCCGTCGGTGAACTTCACCTCGGCCACGTCGAGGCCCGCCTTCTTGAAGGCGATCTGCGCGGCCGACCAGCGGGTCTCCAGCACATCGACACCCGGCGAGATGCGCAGCGCCACGATCTTGCCGCCCTTCTTCACCTTCTGGGTGAGGAAGTCCGCGGCGGCGGCCCCGTACGCGTACCCGCCGACCGGGCTGATGAAGGTGACCGCGCAGTCGGTCTGCACGCCGCGGTCGAAGACGATGACCGGGATCTTGCCGCAGGCCTGCTTGACGGCCGGGGTGAGGGTGGCGGTGGTGTTCGGGGAGACGATGAGAGCGTCGCAGTTCTGGCCGCTGAGCTCCTGGATGTCGGAGATCTGCTTGTCGTCCTTGCCCTGGGCGTCGAGGACGGTGAAGTCGTCGATCTCCTTATGGAGTTTCACCTCGGCCTTCATATTCTTCAGGCCGACCTGGCGCCAGGGGTTGAAGACGCCGGCGTTGGAGAAGCAGAGGTGCAGGCCGCTCGGGGACTTCGCCTTGTACTTGGCGGTGTCGGTCATCTCGGGTTCGAGCATCTGCTCCCAGGGCTTGTCGGCGGGCCCTTCGGGGGTGGCTTTGGCGAGCTTGAGCTGGCGCTCGTAGTCGGCCTGGTCGAAGAACTTGGACTGCTTGCTGTCGCTCTCCTTCGCGGCGGACGGGCCGCCGTCGGCCGATTCGGCGGGCTTGTCGGAGGAGCAGGAGGCGATCAGCGCTCCGGCCAGCAGGGCTGCGGCGAGCGGCAGGGCACGTCTGCGGGTACGGCTCATGAGGACTCCTGGGGGGAACGGCGGCGCAGCCGCGAGTAGTCGGCGGCGCCGAGAGCGACGGCGGCGATGACGATGAATCCCTGGACGGTGGACTCCAGCGCGCCGGAGACGCCCTGGAGGTTGAGCAGCGTGAAGAGGGCCTGGAGGGAGAAGGCGCCGGCCATGGCGGCGAGCACGGAGCCGCGGCCGCCGCCGAGGATGACGCCGCCGAGCACGACGGCGGTGATGGCCTCGAACTCCAGGCCGCGGCCCGCCTGCGCGGACACCCCGGAGAACCCGGCGACCAGCACCGCCGCCAGCGCGGCGGCCACGCCGGAGCCGAGAAAGGCGAGGGTCCGTACGCGCGGCACCCGCACGCCCGCGAGCCCCGCGGCCCGCTCGCTGTCGCCGGTGGCGATGAGCGTACGGCCGAAGTCCGACCGCATCAGCCACCACGCGGCGGCGCCGACGGCGAGGCAGGCAAGCACCGCCCACGGCAGCCAGCCGCCGGCGGTGCCGCGGCCGAAGGCGCGGAAGCTCTCCGGGAGGGTGCCCTGGGGGGAGCCGCCGGTCCAGTAGAAGACGGCGCCTTCGAGGATGAGCATCATGCCGAGGGTGGTGATGAAGGACGGCACCCGGAGCCGGGTGGTGATCAGCCCATTGACCAGCCCGACCACGGCCCCGGCCGCCAGCAGCCCGGCGGTGACCAGCACCCAGGGCGCGTCGGGATACGACCCGTAGAACTCGGCCGCCGCGACCACTCCGGCGGTGACGACGGCTCCGACGGAGAGGTCGAAGCCGCCGGAGACGATCACGAGGTACTGCCCGGCCGCGAGGATCACCAGGGGCGCGGCCCGCTTGATGAAGGCCAGGAAGCTGTCCGGCTCGTAGAAGGCGGGCTCGGTGATGGCGAGGGCGGCGAGGAGGACGATGAGGAGGACGTAGACGGGAGCGCCGGTCCCGAGGCGCCGCCCGGCGCCGGTGATGACGGCGGTGGCCGTACTCATGCGGACGCCTCCTTCTCCGGCTCTGATTGCCGTGCGGGTGGGCGGGCGGGCATGCGCCTCCGAGCCCCGCGCGGCCGCGCATAGATCGCCACGGCCGCGATGATGACGACCCCGCGGACGACGTTCTTGAAGAACGGGTCGACCGACAGCTGGTTGAAGACGCTGTCCAGGACGGACAGCACCAGCACCCCGCCGAGCGTCCCGGCGACCCCGCCGCGGCCACCCGCAAGGGCCGTGCCTCCGAGCACGACGGCGGCTATCGACTCCAGGTCATAGCGCGCCTCGGTCCCCGCCCACGGCGCGCCCGCGCCAAGGCGCGCCGCGAGGAACAGCGCCGCCGCCCCGACGCACAGCGAGCACAGCACATGCGCGGCGACGACAGTCCGCTTGGTCCGTACGCCCGAAAGCCGCGCCGCGTGCTCATCGCCACCCGTGGCGTACATGTGATGCCCGAGCCGCGTCCGCTTAGTGATCAGCCACAGCGCAAACGCGACGCCGGCCAGCAGAAAGACCGACACCGGGATCGGCCCGATCCGGTCGTACCCCAGCTTCTGGAAGGACGCGGGCACATCCCCCGCCGGCCCCGTGTAGTTGTCCTCGATATAGCCGCGCAGGATGAAAGCCATCCCCAGCGTCGCGATGAAGGCATTCACCTTCAGCCCGGTCACGATCAGCCCGTTCGCGAGCCCCACCGCCGCCGACAGCAGCAGCACCGCGAGCACGGCCGTCACCACGCCGCCGTCCTGCATCGTCTCCGCGGCGACCAGCGTCCCGATGCTGATCAGATACGCGACGGACAGGTCGAGCGAGCCGGTGAGGATGACCGCGGACTGGCCGACGGCGACGAGGCCCAGCGCAACGCTGTTCTGGAGGATGCCGGTGACGCCGGTACGGGAGAGGAGGTTGCCGCCGTCGATGGCGACGATGATCCAGCCGAGGAGGGTAACGGCCCCGGCGGCCAGCCACACCCCCACCACGGGGTCGTTGAGCTTCAGCCGGCGTGGCGTCGGCAGCCGCCGGGAGGGCTTCGGGGCGGCCTCGGTCCGTACCGCGGTCATGCGGCGGCCCCCTTCGGCTCAGCGGCGGGTTCGCTGGTGGCGAGCCGCATGATCTGCTCCTCACCCGCACCGGCGGGGAGTTCGCCCGCGAGGGACCCGTGCGCCATGACCACGATCCGGTCGCTCATCCCGATCAGCTCGGGCAGCTCGGAGGAGACGATCAGCACCGCCATCCCGTCGCGGGCGAGCTCGCGGACCAGGGTGTGGATGGCGGCCTTGGCACCGACGTCGACGCCGCGGGTGGGCTCGTCGAAGAGCAGCACCTTCGGGCGGACGGCGAGCCACTTGGCGATGACGACCTTCTGCTGATTGCCGCCGGAGAGGTACTTGACCTCCTGGTCCTCGCCGCGGGCGCGCAGCCGGACCCGTTCCAGCAGCCCGCCGAGGTCGCGTAAGCCGCGGCCCGGGACAGCCCGCGTGACGAGGAGCGCGTTATCGCGTACGGACTGGCGCAGGGCCAGGCCCTCCGCCTTGCGGTCCTCGGTGACCAGCGCGATCCCGGCGCGGATCGCCTGCCGGGGGCCGGCCGGCCGTAACGGCGTCATCGTCCCTTCGGTGAACGGCGCCGCCCCGAAGAGCGCCCGCGCGAGCGAGGTGCGCCCCGAGCCCTGCAGCCCGGCGATGCCGACCACTTCGCCTGCGCGCAGGGTCAAGTCGATGCCGGACAGGCGCTCGTTGCCGCCGCCGGAGACGGTGAGCAGCGGCTCGCCGATCTCCTCGAATTCCGCGCGCGGCGGATAGTACGAGCCGAGCTCGCGCCCCACCATCGCGCGGACCACCTCGTCGGCGGTGGTCCCGGCCGTGTCCAGGGTGGCGACCTTGCGGCCGTCCTTGAGGACGGTGATGCGCCGCGACAGGTCGAAGACCTCGCGGAGCCGGTGGGAGATGTAGAGGATGCCGATGCCGCGGTCGGCGAGACGGCGCACCAGGCCGTGCAGCAGCTCGACTTCGTGGTCGGCGAGCGGCGCGGTCGGCTCGTCCATGACAAGCACCCGGACGTCGGAAGCCGCCAGCGCCTTCACGATCTCGACAGTCTGCTGGCGGGCCACGGACAGGTCCTTCACCAGCATCCCGGGCGCGATCCCGGTCTCGTCCAGCTCGGCGAGCAGCTCTGCCGTACGGGCCTCCATGGCGCGGCGGTCGACCAGGCCGCGGCGGACGGGCTCGCGGCCGAGGAAGACGTTCTCGGCGACGGTCCGGTGCGGGAGCAGCGCCAACTCCTGGTGGATCAGGCCGATTCCGGCGGCCTGGGCCTGGCCGGGGTGGGAAAAGGAAACCACGGACCCGGCTAACTCAATGGTGCCGCCGTCGGGGGCGTATTCGCCGGCGAGGATCTTCATCAGCGTCGACTTTCCGGCGCCGTTCTCCCCGACCAGCGCGTGCACTTCACCCGGTTCGAGGTCGAGCGACACCCCATGCAGCACCCGTACGCCCAGGAAACTCTTGGACACGTCCCGCATCTTCAGCATGACGTGCAATGTCCCGAGCCAGCTTTGAACCGTCAAGGGCCAAAGCAACGCGAGCATTTGGATTTTTGTGCCGGAGCTTTGGATGATCCGCGAACAAAGGCTGTCTTGCCGCTTGCAGAAGTCGTCTTTAAGGTGACTGCCGTGACCTCGCCTTCAGTCCGGACGCCCGGCGATGTGCTCGCGCTGATCAGCGCCGGCTCCGCCGCCACCCGCGCCGACATCGCCCGGCTGACGGGGCTGGCCCGCTCCACCGTCTCCCAGCGCGTCGACGCGCTGATCGCGCACGGCTTCGTGGACGAGACCGCCGACGCCGGGTCCACCGGCGGCCGCCCGCCGCGCCGGCTCAGCCTGCGCACCCGCGAGCATGCCGTGGCCGGCGTCGACCTGGGCGCCTCGCACTGCCGGGTGGCGCTGCTCGACATCGGCGGCACGCTGCTGGCCGTACGGGAGGATCCGCTGAAGATCGCGGACGGGCCGCGGGCGGTGCTGGCGCATGTGGACCGCACGCTGCGCGCGCTGCTGGCGGAGACGGACCGCGGGCAGGGGGCCGGGCTGCGGGCGATCGGGGTCGGGGTGCCCGGCCCGGTGGAGTTTTCCACAGGCCGCCCCGTGGACCCGCCGATCATGCCAGGCTGGCACCGCTTCCCCATCCCGGAGTATTTCGCCGAGCACTACGGAGTCCGCGCCCTGGTCGACAATGACGTCAATGTGATGGCCCTGGCCGAGCAGCGCCAGGCCTTCCCCGAGACCCGCTATCTGCTCTACCTCAAGGTCGGCACCGGCATCGGCTGCGGCATCATCGCCGACGGCCGGCTGCACCGCGGCGCCCAGGGCTCGGCGGGCGACATCGGGCACATACGGGTCGGCGAGCGCGAGGACCTGTGCCGGTGCGGCAATTCCGGCTGCCTGGAGGCGATCGCGGGCGGCGCGGCGGTGGCGGAGCGGCTGGCGGAGCTGGGGCTGGACGCCCGGTCCGGCGTCGATGTCGTACGCCTCGTGCAGGAGGGCAATCGCGACGCCGTCCGGATGGTGCGCGAGGCCGGGCGGGCGGTCGGCGAGGTGCTGTCGGGGCTCGTCAACTTCTTCAACCCGGAGACGGTGGTAGTCGGCGGCGCGCTCGCCGCGGTCCACGACCAGCTGCTTGCGGGCGTACGGGAAGCGGTCTACCGGCGCTCGCATCCGCTGGCCACCCACGTGCTGCGGATCGAGCCCAGCCGCACCGGCGAGAACGCCGCGGCGGTGGGCGCCGCCATCCTCGGGATCGAGCATGCGCTGTCACCTGCGCAGGTGGACCGGGCGCTGGCACAGACGGGCTGAAGTCACCGGCGGTGACGGGCTGAAGTGACCGGCGGTCGGCCAAATTTGACCGTGTCGGATCTTTGACTTGTTCTTGGTTTGGGGGTTGAGTAAGGCACTACGTGCCTGCCCGTTGATGCCACCGGAGGACTCAGATGTCGGAGCAGCAGGACCAGCCACTCGTCGCCGATGACAGCCTGGAGAGCGAGGGCCGCTGCCCGGTCGTGCACGCCCGCGCACCCCACCCCACGCAGAACGCCGTGGGCGGCAACCACGGCTGGTGGCCGAATCAGCTCAACCTCAAGATCCTCGCCAAGAACCAGCCGGTCACGAACCCGTACGGCGGAGACTTCGACTACGCCGAGGCGTTCAACAGCCTCGACCTGCCCGCCGTGAAGCGGGACATCGAGGAGGCCCTCACCACCTCCCTGGACTTCTGGCCCGCCGACTTCGGCCACTACGGCCCGCTGATCATCCGGATGGCCTGGCACTCCGCCGGCACCTACCGGATCAGCGACGGCCGCGGCGGTGCGGGCGCGGGCCAGCAGCGCTTCGCCCCGCTGAACAGCTGGCCGGACAACGGCAACCTGGACAAGGCGCGCCGGGTGCTGTGGCCGGTGAAGAAGAAGTACGGCAAGAGCATCTCCTGGGCGGACCTGATGATCCTCTCCGGGAATGTGGCCCTGGAGTCCATGGGCTTCCCGACCTTCGGCTTCGGCGGCGGCCGCGCCGACACCTGGGAGCCGGAGGAGGACGTCTACTGGGGCCCGGAGCAGACCTGGCTCGGCGATGAGCGTTACACCGGCGACCGCGAGCTGGAGAACCCGCTCGGCGCGGTCCAGATGGGCCTGATCTACGTCAACCCGGAGGGCCCGAACGGCAACCCGGACCCGATTGCCGCGGCCCGCGACATCCGCGAGACGTTCCGCCGCATGGCGATGAACGACGAGGAGACCGTCGCACTGATCGCCGGCGGCCACACCTTCGGCAAGACCCACGGCGCGGGCGACGCCGACCTGGTCGGCGCCGAGCCCGAGGCCGCGCCGATCGAGGAGATGGGCCTGGGCTGGAAGAGCGCGTACGCCTCCGGCAAGGGCGCCGACGCGATCACCTCCGGTCTCGAGGTCACCTGGACCCCGACGCCCACGAAGTGGGACAACACCTTCTGGGAGGTGCTGTTCGGCTACGAGTGGGAGCTCTTCCAGTCGCCGGCCGGCGCCAACCAGTGGCGGCCCAAGGACGGCGCCGGCGCCGGCACCGTACCGGACCCGGCATCCCCCGACGACGCGTCGAAGCGCCGCCAGCCGACGATGCTGACGACGGACCTGTCGCTGCGCTTCGACCCGGTCTACGAGCCGATCTCGCGGCGCTTCATGGAGAACCCGGAGGAGTTCCGGGAGGCCTTCGCGCGCGCCTGGTTCAAGCTCGTCCACCGCGACATGGGCCCGGTCGTGCGCTACCTCGGCCCGGAGGTGCCCAGCGAGATCCAGCTGTGGCAGGACCCGGTCCCGGCCGTCGACCACCCGCTGGTCGGCGACGCGGAGATCGCTCAGCTCAAGGAGCAGGTGCTGGCCTCGGGCCTCACCGTCTCGCAGCTGGTGACCACGGCCTGGGCGTCGGCCGCGTCCTTCCGCGGCAGCGACAAGCGCGGCGGCGCCAACGGCGGCCGCATCCGCCTGCAGCCGCAGGCCGGCTGGGAGGTCAACCAGCCGGACGAGCTGGCCACCGTGATCAGCAAGCTGGAGAGCGTCCAGCAGACCTTCAACTCCGCTGCCCCCGGCGGCAAGAAGATCTCCCTCGCCGACCTGATCGTCCTCGCCGGCGCGGCGGGCGTCGAGCAGGCGGCGAAGAACGCCGGCCTCGACACCAAGGTCCCGTTCACCCCGGGCCGTACGGACGCCTCCCAGGAGCAGACGGACGTCGAGTCCTTCGCCGCAATGGAGCCCACCTCGGACGGCTTCCGCAACTGGGTCGGCAAGGGCAACCGCCTCCCGGCCGAGTTCCTGCTGCTGGACAAGGCCAACCTGCTCACCCTGAGCGCGCCGGAGATGACGGTGCTGGTCGGCGGCCTGCGGGTGCTGGGCGCCAACCACCAGGGCGGAAAGCACGGCGTCCTCACCACACAGCCGGAGTCGCTGACGAACGACTTCTTCACCAACCTGCTCGACATGGACGTCGAGTGGAAGCCGACGTCCGAGGACGCGACCACCTTCGAGGGCCGCGACGCCTCCGGCCAGGTGAAGTGGACCGGGACCCGGGTCGACCTGATCTTCGGGTCCAACTCGGAGCTGCGGGCGCTGTCCGAGGTGTACGCGAGCGATGACGCGAAGGAGAAGTTCGCGGCGGACTTCGTGAAGGCGTGGACCAAGGTCATGGACCTGGACCGGTTCGACCTGAAGAAGTGATCTCGCGCTGAACGCAGCCGACGGCCGGTCCGCATCCGCGGGCCGGCCGTCGGGCGTTGTCAGCGCTTCTCGCAGAGCGCGGCGTCCACGGTCCCCAGCAGGTCCCGCAGCGCCCCGGCGTCCTGCGAGGCATTCGCCGTCGTGTAGACGGTGGCGGTACGGCCGTTCGCGGTACGGCCGCCGAGCACCGAGTCGCCTGGCAGGTCACCGTCGTGGCCCAGGTAGGTGCCGCCGCAGCTCAGCGGGATCCGGGCGATGCCGTAGCCGTATCTGGTGCCCGCCGGGTAGTACTCGCTGCGGCCGTCCACGCTGCTGGTGTCGTGGGTCATCAGCCGCACCGCCCAGCGCGGCAGCAGCTTGCCGCCGAGCAGGCCGTTCCAGAACCTGTCGAGATCGCGCGGCGTGGAGACCAGCCCGCCGGACGGGCCGAACTCATAGCCCGGCAGGTCGGTGATGTCGGTGAAGCCCGCCTCCGGGTTCATGGGGTTGACCCCGTAATTGCGGGCGTGCGGGCCGCGCAGGGTGAGTTCGCCGCGGGCGGGCCAGTACGTGCCGTCGAGGCCGAGCGGCTCGATGATGTGGCGCTCGATGTAGGTTCGGAAATCCGTGCCCGACATCTTATCGATGATCATGCCCAGGATGAGGTAGTTGGTGTTGGAGTAACCCCAGTCGGCGCCCGGCGCGAAGTCGGGGTCCTGGCGCAGCGACAGCGACAGATACTCCTCGGTCGTGTACGGGTCGGGGCGGGTCCAGTCCACCTGGGTGACGAACTCCGGCAGTCCGCTGCGCTGCTTGAGCAGCTGCCGCACGGTGATGTCGCGGTCCGCGAGCTGCGGTACGTACCGCCCGGCGCGGTCGTCGAGCCCCAGCTCGCCGTGGGCCACCAGCCGCATCACGGCTGCCGCGGTGAACGACTTGGTCTGGCTGGCGATCCGGAAGCTCGCGTCAGGCCCCGGCATCGGCCGCTCGGTGCCGACCTCGGCGGTGCCGGCGGTGCGCGTCCGGCGCCCGTCGTACGCCAGGGCGCCCGGCACCCCGTCCTCGCCCACGAGCCGCTCCAGCCCCTGCCGCACCCGGTCCTTGCCGCGCTGTGAGCCGCCGTCCCCGCCGTCCAGGGCGCTGGCGCCCGGCGCGACGGCGGCGACCAGCGCGGCGGCGAGGAGGAAGGAAGCGGTGGTGCGGCGGGCGGTCGAGCGGGTCATGGCGTCTCCTCGGCTTGGCTGACCGGTACGGGCAACAGCCTTCCTGGATCACCGCGCCCGATCACTGGGGAGCCCTGCCGGATCCGTACTGCAGCCAGCCCCACCTTGCGCAACTCATTGACGGGGCAACTCCCCATCCCTACGGTCTCGTTCGAAGTGCTGCACAATGTCCGATATTTCGAACATTCAATTGCGGAGGCCTCCCCTCATGACACTCAGACGCCTCGGGCTCAGCGCGCTGCTCGCCGCCTCGCTCCTGGCCCCCGCCCCCGGAGCCGCCGCCGCCGAGCCCGCCGACTACACGATCGACGTGGATACGGCGGGCAATGGCGCGAAGATCGACGACTCGATGTACGGGGTCTTCTTCGAGGACATCAACCAGGCCGCGGACGGCGGCATTTACGCGGAGCTGGCGCAGAACCGGTCCTTCGAGTTCTCGGCCGCGGACAACGCGAAGTACACGCCGCTGACCGGCTGGGACACGAGCGGCTCGGCGAAGGTGCAGGGCGACGACGGGCGGCTGAACGAGCGCAACCGCAACTACCTCGCCCTCGGCGCGAACTCGTCCGTGACGAACAAGGGCTTCAGGACCGGGATAGCGGTCGAGAAGGGAAAGTCGTACGACTTCTCGGTGTGGGCCCGGGCCGAGGGCAACGCGCCGCTGACGGTGTCGCTCGCCGACGGCGAGGGCGCGCTCGCGACCGCCCGCAAGGTGACCGCACGGGGCGGCTGGGCGAAGTACAAGGCGTCGCTGACCGCGCGGCGGACATCCACGACCGGCCGCCTGACGATCGCGTCCGGCTCCACCCCCGCCGGCCTCGACATGGTCTCGCTCTTCCCGCGCGATACGTACAAGGGCCGCCCGGGCGGCCTGCGCAAGGACCTCGCCGAGAAGGTCGAGGCGCTGCACCCCGGCTTCGTCCGCTTCCCGGGCGGCTGCCTGGTCAACACCGGCAGCCACCAGGGCTACGACGCGGCCTCGGGCTATGAGCGCAAGCGCTCGTACCAATGGAAGGACACGGTCGGCCCGGTGGAAACGCGGGCGACGAACGCCAACTTCTGGGGCTACAACCAGAGCTACGGCCTCGGCTACTACGAGTACTTCCAGTTCGCCGAGGACATCGGCGCCATGCCGCTGCCCGTCGTCCCCGCGATGGTGACCGGCTGCGGGCAGAACAAGGCGACGGACGACCCGGCCTTGCTCAAGCGGCACATCCAGGACACCCTCGACCTGATCGAGTTCGCCAACGGCCCGGCGAGCAGCAAGTGGGGCAAGGTGCGGGCGGAGATGGGCCACCCGAAGCCCTTCGGCCTGACCCATCTCGGCGTGGGCAACGAGGAGAATCTGCCCGACGAGTTCATGGCCCGCTTCAAGCAGTACCAAGCGGCGATCGAGGCGAAGCACCCGGAGATCACGATCGTCTCCAACTCAGGACCCGACGACTCCGGCCAGACCTTCGACCGCGCCTGGCAGCTCAACCGGGAAGCCGGCGTGGAGATGGTCGACGAGCACTATTACAACAGCCCGCGCTGGTTCCTGGAGAACAACGACCGCTACGACGCGTACGACCGCGGCGGCCCGAAGGTCTTCCTCGGCGAGTACGCCTCCCAGGACAACAAGTTCGGCAATGCCCTCGCCGAGGCGGCGTACATGACCGGCCTGGAGCGCAATGCGGACATCGTCAAGCTGGCCTCGTACGCGCCGCTGCTGGCGGGTGAGGGGACGGTGCAGTGGGACCCGGACATGATCTGGTTCGACAACACCCGATCGTGGGGCTCGGCGAACTATGAGGTGCAGAAGCTCTTCATGAACAACGCCGGGGATTCGGTCGTGCCGTCGAAGGCCTCCGAGACCCCGCTGACGTCCGGGCCAATCACCGGCGGCATCGGCCTGTCCACCTGGGCGACCAGCGCGGCGTACGACGAAGTGAAGGTGACGGGCGAGGGCGGCGAGGAGCTCTTCGCCGACGACTTCTCGGCCGGTGCCGGGAAGTGGAAGCCGGGGACCGGCACGGGTGCGTGGGCGGTCCAGGACGGGGCGTACGTCCAGTCGGACGAGGCGGCGGAGAACACGCTGGTCACGGCCGGTGATCCCAAGTGGCAGAACTACGACCTGAAGCTCAAGGCCACGAAGAAGTCCGGCAAGGAGGGCTTCCTGGTCGCCTTCGGCCTCAAGGACACCGGAAACCACTACTGGTGGAACCTGGGCGGCTGGGGCAACACCACCTCCGCCGTCGAGCGCACGGTCGACGGCGGCAAGGAGACGATGCTGCAGAAGGACACGAAGATCGAGACGGGGCGGGCGTACGACGTGGAGGTCAAGGTCCGCGGCCGGACGGTGGCGCTGTACCTGGACGGCGAGAAGTGGGGCGAATTCACGGACGACAAGAAGGCGGAGCCGTTCCGGCAGGTGGTCACGCGGGACAAGGCCACCGGCGACCTGATCGTCAAGGTCGTCAACGCGCAGGCGGACGCGGCCCGTACGGAGATCTCCCTCGGGGCGGGGAGCAGTCCCGGGCGACGGGCGGACGTCACCACGCTGACGGCGGACCCCGGGGCGGAGAACACGAAGGACGCGCGGCCGGTCAAGCCGGAGCGGTCGGTCTTCGACGGCGTCGCGGAGCGCTTCGCGTACACCTTCCCGGCCCATTCGGTGACGTTCCTGCGGATCAAGGAGTAGATGCCCGCCATGTCATGGACATAACTAAGTTACCGATCCGTCGGTCTTGCTTCACCTCCGCCGCTCAGGCTCACTGGCATCAACTCCCCCAGAGACAAGGCGGATTGTGAGACCTCTGCGAACCCTGATGCGCACGGTCCCGGTGGCGGTGGCACTCGCCGCCGCCGGGATCCTCGCCGCCCCCTCCGCCGCACAGGCTGCCACCGATGGGCCGGATGTCATCGCCCACCGCGGCTCCTCCGGCGTGGCGCCCGAGAACACCGAGGTCGCGACGCGCCTTGCGGTGCGGCAGGGTGCCGACTTCGTCGAGATCGATGTGCAGCGCACCAAGGACGGCAAGCTCGTCAACTTCCACGACTGCACGATGCAGCGCACGACCAATGTCGAGGAGGTCTTCCCCGGCCGGCCCAGCTACCGCGTCTCCGACTTCACCTGGGCCGAGCTGCAGCGGCTGGACGCCGGGTCCTGGTTCCACGAGAAGTACGCGGGTGCGCCGATCATCACCGTCGACCGGGTGATCGAGCTGGTCCACCGCAAATCGGCCCTGCTCGCCGAGATCAGCCCGTGCGGGCACTACGGCACCGGCATAGCAGCCGACTTCGCGAGCTACCTCGAGGCGAAGCCCGGATACGTGCGGGACGCCCTGGCGCGCGGCAAGCTGGCCGTGCAGTCCTTCGAGCTGGACGATGCCGGGGTCTTCAACGGCCGGCTGCCGCGGATACCCTTCGGCTTCCTCGACGCCGACCGGCCGACCGAGGCCGAGCTGGTGGCCCTCAGCGCCTGGGCGGATCAGGTGAATCCGCAGTACACGGTCACCGATCAGGCGCTGGTCGACCGGGTGCACCAGCTCGGCATGGACATCAATGTGTGGACCGTCGACGAGCCGGGCGCCATGCGCCAGATGGCCGGTCTCGGCGTCGACGGCATCATCACGGACTATCCGCAGTCACTCACCCAGTCGCTCACCCAGCGCTGAACGCGTGCACGGTCGTGCTGCGATACGTGGCCCCCGGCCGCAGCACCGTGGACGGGAACGACGGCTGGTTCGGCGAGTCCGGGAAGTGCTGCGTCTCCAGGCAGAAGCCGTCGCCCTGGCGGTAGATCCGGTCCGAGGTCCCGACAATCGTCCCCGCCAGGAAATTGCCCGTGTAGAACTGCACCCCCGGCTCGGTCGTTGAGATCGTCATCGTCCGGCCCGACCCCGGCTCGCGCACCGTGAGAATCCGCTCGGCGGCCCGCGTCATCCCTTTGTCGAGCACGAAGTTGTGATCGATCCCCTGCCCGTACAGCAGCTGCTGATGCCGGTCACGGATATCCGCGCCGATCGCCTTGAAGCGACGGAAGTCGAACGGCGTCCGGGCCACCGGAGCCAGCTCCCCCGTCGGGATGAGCCCGGCATCCACCGGCGTGTACCGGGCCGCGTCGAGCTGCAGCTCGTGGCCGTAGATGTCGCCCGAGCCCTCGCCCGCGAGGTTGAAGTACGTGTGGCTGGTCAGGTTCACCACGGTCGGCTTCGAGGTGGTGGCCTCGTAGTCGATACGGAATTCACCCCGCGAGGTGAGCGTGTAATCCACCCGTGTGCGTAGCGTCCCCGGATACCCCATCTCCCCATCGGCGCTCACATACCGCAGCGTCAGCCCGACATTCCCGCCCTTGACGAACGGCTCCACATCCCAGACCCGCTTGTCGAAGCCCTTCGTGCCGCCGTGCAGGCTGTTCTCTTTGTCGTTCTTCGGCAGCTGATAGGTCTTGCCGTCGAGCGTGAAGGTGCCGCCCGCGATCCGGTTCCCGTAGCGCCCGATGAGCGCACCGAAGTACGTCTCCGCCTTTACGTAACCCTCGACGTCGGCGCAGCCGAGCGACACATTCGCGTACCGTCCCCGCCGGTCCGGCAGCTCCAGTCGGTGCACGATGCCGCCGTACGAGAGAACGGCCAAGCGGGTGCCGCCGTTCGCGAAGGTCCAGACATCCACGCGGGTGCCGTCGGCGAGCTTGCCGAACGGAGCCCGCTTCGGGGCCTCCCGGCCCCCCGCGCCCGCCCCCGTTGCCGCCGCCGGCGCCGCCAGGCCGCCCGCCGCGGCGAGGCCGCCCGCCGTCGCCGCGATCACGCCACGTCTGCTGATGGGCATGGGAACTCCCCTTTCCTCAAGCCTTGGTTCGAGATTTCGCACACCGTTCGAACTGACGGCGTGACCCTACGAAGGGGGTCTTGGACTGTCAACGCTCCGCGTCATTGTCGAACGCGCGTCGAATTCGGTCCGACCCGTTGACGCGTCTTCCAGGCACATCTACCTTCCGTTCGAAGTCTTGATCAACGTTCGGGATCTCGAACGAGCGCGAAAGGATCCACATGCCCTCCCCCACCGCCCGCTTCGCCCTGCACCCGGCCTTCACCGTCGGGCAGGTGCACCCCCGGGTCTTCGGCTCGTTCGTCGAGCACCTCGGCCGCTGCGTCTACACCGGCATCTACGAGCCCGGCCACCCCGAGGCGGACGCCGCGGGCCTGCGCCAGGACGTGCTCGCCCTCGTCCGCGAGCTGGGCGTCACCGCGATCCGCTACCCGGGCGGCAACTTCGTCTCGGGATTCCGCTGGGAGGACTCGGTCGGCCCGGTCGAGGACCGCCCGCGCCGCCTCGACCTCGCCTGGCGGACCACGGAGCCGAATGCCTTCGGGCTGGGCGAGTTCATGGGCTTCCTGAAGAAGTTGGGCCCCGAGTCCGAGCCGATGCTCGCGGTCAACCTCGGCACCCGGGGCGTACCGGAGGCCCTCGAACTGCTCGAATACGCCAACCACCCGGCCGGCTCCGCCCTCGCCGAGCGGCGGATCGCGCACGGCGACAAGGAGCCGTACGGCATCCGCATGTGGTGTCTCGGCAATGAGATGGACGGGCCCTGGCAGACCGGCCACAAGACCGCCGCCGAGTACGGGCGGCTGGCCGCCGAGACCGCGCGGGCGATGCGGCAGTACGACCCGGAGCTGGAGCTGGTCGCCTGCGGCTCCTCCGGGCAGTCGATGCCGACCTTCGGCGCGTGGGAGGCCGAGGTGCTCACGGAGACGTACGACCTGGTCGACCACGTCTCGCTGCACGCCTACTACGAGGAGCTGGACGGCGACCGCGACTCCTTCCTCGCCTCCGCCGCCGACATGGAGTCCTTCATCGACAACGTCGTCGCCACCTGCGACCACGTCGGCGCGAAGCTCAAGTCGGACAAGCGGATCCATCTGTCCTTCGACGAGTGGAACGTCTGGTACATGCGGCGCCACCAGGAGCAGTCCGCGGCCGAGCCGCTGGACTGGCCGGAGGCGCCGCGGCTGCTGGAGGACAGCTACTCCGTCACCGACGCCGTCGTCTTCGGCTCCCTCGTCATCACCCTGCTGCGGCACGCCGACCGGGTCACGGCCGCCTGCCTGGCGCAGCTGGTCAATGTCATCGCGCCGATCATGACGGAGCCGGGCGGCCCGGCCTGGCGGCAGACCACGTTCTTCCCGTTCGCGCAGGCCGCCCGGCACGGGCGCGGGGAGGTTCTGGACGTACGGGTGGACTCGCCCACGTACACCACCGCGAAGTACGGCGAGGTGCCGCTGCTGCACGCGACCGCGGTGCGCGACCCGGAGTCGGGCGGCGTCAGCGTCTTCGCGGTGAACCGCAGCCAGACCGAGGCGCTGCCGCTGCAGATCGCGCTCGACGCGGGCCTTGGCCTGACCCGTATCGAAGAGCACTCGGTGCTCGCCGACGCCGACCCCGACGCCGCCAACACCCTCGCGGACCCGGAGCGCGTCGCACCGCACCCGGGCGAGGGCGCGGCGCTGACCGCCGGCGGCCTCGCGGCCACCCTCGAGCCGCTGTCCTGGACCATGATCCGCCTCGCCTGAGGCCTGTCCCCTGCCGAAAGAGCCGCAATGCACTCACGACCTCCCCTGACCAGGCGGCGGGCGCTCGCCACCGGCGCGGGCGCGCTGGCCGCGGCCGGGGCGCTGACCCCGCTCGCGGCCGGCTGCTCGGCGCCGTACGACGCGGTCGCCTCGGACAAGACCCGGCTGCGCTTCTGGCATCTCTTCGCCGGCGGCGACGGCGTCAACATGACGGAGATGCTGGACGCCTTCGCCGCCGGGCACGACTCCATAGACCTGGAGACGACGGTGCTCCAGTGGGGCGCCCCGTACTACACCAAGCTCGGCATGGCGGGTGCGGGCGGCCGGGCGCCGGAGCTGGCCGCGATGCACCTGGCGCGGGTGCCGGGCTTTGCGCCGGGCAGGCTGCTGGACGCCTTCGACCTGGATCTGCTCGCCGAACTCGGGGTGCAGAAGGACGACTTCACCCCGGAGATGTGGGAGCGGGGGCGGTTCGGCGGCAAGCAGTACGCCATCCCGCTCGACACCCACCCGATGGTGCTCTACTTCCAGACCGAGGTCTGCGAGAAGGCCGGGCTGCTGGACGGCGACGGCAAGCTGAAGCCGATCGGCTCGACCGCGGATTTCACCGCGGCGCTACGGGCGATCAAGAAGGTCACCGGCAAACCCGCCCTGGTCAGCGAGACGCTCGGCCCGGACTGCATCGGTCCGTGGCGGCTGTTCTCCACCTTCTACTCGCAGACCGGCGGCCGGGTGCTGTCCGCCGACGGCAAGCGGCTCGCGCTCGATGACGCCAAGGCGCTGCAGGTGCTGGAGTACCTCGCCCGGCTCGGCGAGGAGGGGCTGATGCTGCGCCGCGTCGATTACGCGGGCTCGGTGGCGCAGTTCAGCAGCGGCGGCTTCGGCTTTCACATCAACGGCGAGTGGGAGGTGTCCACGTACCAGCTCGCCAAGACCAAGTTCTCCATGGCCCGGGTCCCCGGCCTCTTCGGCCGCCCCAGCGTGCAGGCCGACTGCCACGCCTTCGTCCTCCCGCAGCAGCGCGACCGCGGTGGCGCGCCGAACCGGGCCGCGCACACCCTGGTCGCCTGGATGCTCAGGCACTCGGTGGACTGGGCGAAGGGCGGCCATGTGCCCGCGTACACCCCGGTCCTTGATGATCCGGCGTATGTGAAGCTCAAGCCGCAGTCGGAGTACCGCGGCGTGATCGACGACGTCGCCCTCGACGACCCCGCCTGGTTCGCCGGCTCCGCCTCCCGCATGTGGATCGAGCTGGGCGGGGTCTTCTCCGGCGTGCTCACCGGCACCCGCAGCCCGCGCAGCGCCGTAACGGAGGCCAAGAAGCGCCTGCGCACGCTCCTCGACACCCCCAACCCGCTCCCGGGAGCCGCGTCATGACCACGGCATCCACCACGGCCGCCACCCCCGCTGCCCCGGCCGCACCCAAGGCGCAGGGCGCCGCCCGCACCGGGGTCGGCCGGCGCTGGACGGAGCACGGGCTGCTGTTCGTCGGCCCGTTCCTGCTGCTGTACGCGGCCTTCATGCTCTGGCCGATGATCTCCGGACTGTGGATGAGCTTCACGGATACGGACATCACCGCCAAGGGCTCGTCCTGGACCGGCTTCGACAACTACGCCGAGGCGCTGACCGACCCGGACGTCTGGTCCTCGCTCTGGAACACCGTCTGGTTCACCGTCCTGTCCACGGTCCCGCTGGTCCTCACCGGCCTGGTGCTCGCGCTGCTGGCCAATCAGCTGCGGGTGGTGCAGTGGCTGTGGCGGCTGAGCTGGTTCGCGCCCTTCCTGCTGCCGTCCGGCGTGGTCTGCCTGCTGTTCCTGAACATGATCTACCAGCCGGAGTTCGGCCTGGCCGACCAGCTGCTGGACGCCTTCGGCCTGCACCCGGGCATCGGCTGGCTGACCGATGAGCGGTACGCGATGCTGTCGATCGTCGGCGCCACGGTGTGGTGGACGGTCGGCTTCAACTTCCTGCTCTATCTGGCCGCCCTGCAGTCGATCCCGCCGCACCTGTACGAGGCCGCCGAGCTGGACGGCGCCGGCGCCTGGAAGCGGATGCTGCACATCACGCTGCCGATGCTGCGCCGCACCACCTTCCTGGTGGTGGTGCTGCAGGTGCTGGCCTCGCTGAAGATCTTCGACCAGGTGTATCTGCTGACCGGCGGCGGCCCCGACGACTCCACCCGGGTCGTGCTGCAGTACGTCTACCAGCAGGGCTTCACCGGCTACCGGATCGGCTACGCCTCCGCCGTCTCGTACATCTTCTTCGCCCTGATCCTGATCGTGTCCCTGGTGCAGCCCGCGCTGGCCCGGCGACGTGCCGAGGAGGCCGCCCGATGAGTGTCCTGTCCGCTGTTGTCTCCGCGGCCGGCGGCCGCCGGATCCGCTGGACCCCGGGCCGGATCGCGCTGCTCGCGATCGCGCTGCTGCTGGTGGCGATCTGGCTGCTGCCGCTGGCCTGGGCGGTGGCCACGTCGCTGAAGCCGGAGGGCGAGACGACGAAGACGCCGCTGGAGTGGATCGGCTCGACGGTCACCTTCGACGCGTATCAGAAGGTGTGGGAGTCGGGCGACGTCCAGATCTGGTTCCTCAACTCGTTCTTCATCTCCGCGGTGACGACGCTGCTGACGGTCCTGACGGCGTCGATGGCGGCGTACGGCTTCACGCGCACGGACTTCAGGGGCAAGAAGCTGCTCTACGGGCTGGTGCTGGCCGGGATCATGGTGCCGCCGCAGGTGCTGATCGCGCCCCTGTTCATCGAGATGGTGCAGCTGGGGATGGTGGACACGTACTGGGGGGTGATCCTGCCCCAGGTCGCCGTGCCCGCGATGGTGTTCATTCTGGTGAAGTTCTTCGAGGCGGTGCCGCGCGAGCTGGAGGAGGCCGCGTACGTGGACGGGGCCGGGCGCTGGCGGGTGTTCTTCACGATCGTGCTGCCGCTGTCCCGCCCGGTGCTGGCGGCGGTCGCCATCTTCACGTTCATCACCACCTGGAACAACTTCCTGTGGCCGTTCCTGGTGACCACCGACCCGAAGCTGATGACGCTGCCGGTCGGCCTGGTGAACGTCCTGTCCAGCTACGGCGTCCGCTACGCGCAGATCATGGCGGCGCTGGTCATGGCCGGACTGCCGCTGCTGATCATCTTCATGCTCTTCCAGCGGCAGATCGTGAAGGGCGTGGCGCACACCGGCCTGGCCGGGCAATAGCGCCCCGCCCTTCACGACTACGGACTTACGGGATGGTCGCGCCGTACTCCTCGAGCGCGGCCACGACCGGCTCGAAGAAGGTCTCGCCGCCGCTGGAGCAGTTGCCGCTGCCGCCGGAGGTCAGGCCCAGCGCGTCGCCGCCCGCGAAGAGCGAGCCGCCGCTGTCGCCGGGCTCGGCGCAGACGTCGGTCTGGATCAGGCCGTTGACGGTGCCCTGCGGGTAGGTGACGGAGACGTCGAGTGCCTTGACGGTGCCGTCGTGGACCTGGGTGGTGCTGCCGCTGCGCTGCACCTGCTCGCCGACGACCGCCGCGCGGGCGCCGGTGATCTCCTGGGTGGAGCCGTTGTAGAGGTTGACGGCACTGGGGTGCTCGGTGCTGCCCGTGTACTTGATCAGGGCGCGGTCATTGCCCGGGAAGGTCGCTGCCTCGGATGTCCCGATGACGGGACCGCCGGAGCTCTCGGACCAGTCGGTGCCGCCGAGCTCCACGCAGTGGCCTGCGGTGAGGAAGTACGGCTGGCCGCCCTTGGTGACGTTGAACCCGAGCGAACAGCGCGAGCCGCCAGTGTAGATGGCGTCGCCGCCGGCGATGAACATCTCGAACTTGCCGGCCGTCCGCTTGAGGACCGCCTTGCCGTCCTGCGCGGCGACCTGCTTCTTCAGCTTCGCGAGCGCCTCGCCCTTGACCGTACGGTCGGCGGTGACGATCACCTTTCCGGTGGCTCTGTCGATGGCGCGGGAGGTGCCGGAGACGGCACTGTCCGTCAGATCAGCCTTGACGGACTTGAGGGTTTTTGCTTCCGGAGCGCCGGTGGCGGCATTGGCGTCCGCCAGCGTCAGGCTTCCGGCGAGGAGAGCGACTGCCCCCGCGGTTGCGGCGACAAGACGCGCCCTGGTTATTCGCTGCCTCAACTCAATTCCTCCTATGGGGGGAGGACCACCGGAAGGTCCGGCGATCCGGAGGTTGATGCGACATGCACATGCCAAACCGAAGGTGGGTCGCACCCCGGCGGGGCAACTCGCCGAGTATCCCCATCCCTGTCTCAACATTCAAGACCGCCTCACGAAGCGGCAGTTGACGCGCTCATATGCACACCAGCCCCACCCCGCCCGCCTCATGTGATCGTTGAACTTCTCCCCGCGATTCGATGAAGTCTGCTCGATTCTGATCAGTGGATGCCAACTTCTGGTTACTGTGCGCCCCTATGAAACACATACGCACAGCAGCCGGCCTCGCGGTCGCGCTGCTGTTTCTCGTGCTGGGAGCCGGAGTCCAGTCCGCGTCGGCGCATGTCTCGCGCGAACATGCCGAGCTGGTCGTCGCCACGGGCGACGGCGTCACCAGCGGGCGGCTCATCGTGCACCAGGACGTGGTCGACCCTGACAAGGCCGGGCCCTGGGCCTCCCGGCTGCTGGCCGGCGGCCAGGGTGGCTGCGCCGCCACCGGGTCCGGCGTCCCCGGTGATGACGGCGGGGTGCCCGGCGGCGTCGTGGTCGAGCTGGCCTGGAGCTGCCACGTGGACGCGCTCGACCTGCGGGCGCTGCTGGAGCAGGGCGGACTCGACAAGGTCGTGGTGGAGTTCGACGGCACCACCGTCGACGCGGGCGCCGGGCGTCCGATCGTCGATGCCGCGGGCGCGCACGCCGCACCGTCGTTCCCCTGGGCGCGCGTTGCCCTGGCCGGGCTTGCCGCGGCCGTGCTGCTGCTGGCCGTACGGCAGCTGCGGCGCGGGCGCCGGCTGCCGCGACTGCCGCGGCGTCCGCGGTTGCGGCTCGCCACCACCGGCGTGGTGGCGCTGGCCTGCCTCGCCCCGCAGACCGCGCTCGCCGGCACCCCGGCGGCGGCCGGGCAGGCGACGGTGACCGGCACGGTCTTCGACGACGCCGACGGCGACGGCAAGCGGGACGCCGGCGAGGACCCGATGCCGGGCGTGGACGTCACCGACGGCGCGGTCTGGGCCACCACCGGGCCCGACGGCTCGTACCGCCTGGACATCGACCCGGACCGCCGCGAGACGGACCTGGTCAGCATCGTCTCCCCCGACGGCTATACGCCGGCGCTGCGCGCGGACCACATCCCCGCGTACTTCCACAAGGTCCCGGAGAAAGGGGCCGACGGCATCGACTTCGCCCTCGTCAAGGACGAGCACGCCGCCGACCCCACCGAGAAGTGGGTGATGAACTCCGACACCGAGGTCGGCAACCGCACCGACGAGGAGGCCCGCAAGGCGCTGCCCATGTGGACCGGCCAGGTGCGGGCGATGTCCGAGGTCGACGGCGCGACCATGCAGATCGCGACCGGCGACCTGACCGTCACCGACTACGCGGACGAGCCGCGCCGCCAGGGCGGCTACGACCTCTTCCGCAAGGGCCTGACCGAAGGCAGGCTCGGCCACCCCTTCTACCCGGTGATGGGCAACCACGACTTCGGCGGCACCGCGAGCTCCAAGGGCTATGCGGGCAGCCTCGAGTACTACCGCCGCAACCTCGGCCCCGAGTGGTACAGCTTCAACCGCAACGGCCGCCACATCGTGGTCCTGGAGGACAACTACGACGCCAGCGGCCTCGCCCCGCAGCTCGCGTGGCTGCGCCGCGACCTGGCCCGGCACGCCGTCGGCAAGCAGGTGTTCGTCTTCGGGCACCGCTCGCTGTTCACGCAGTGGGGTCCGGGCGCGGGCATGCAGCCCATCATCGACGAGCTGGCCAAGTACGACGTGCGGATGGTCGCGGCCGGGCACAACCAGCAGGCGGAGTTCCGCCGCGGCGCCTTCAAGCGCTCCGTGGAGATCAACAACCAGGGCACATACGGGATCGACGGGGCCCGCCCCGACTACAAGGTGCTGGACTTCAGCACCATCACCGACGACCCGGACACGCGGCGCAATGAGGACACCGGCCATGTCACCGGCAGCCACCGCCAGTTCGAGGTCGACGACGACGCGGCGCTGGTCAGCCCGGCCCAGGGCAGCCTGCACGGCGCCGACGCCGGGGTCCCGGTCGAGGTGTACGCGGAGGACGACGGCCGCACGCCGGGCAAGGCGAAGCTGACCGTACGGGATGCCCGGGGCCGTGCCGTCAAGCGCCAGACCCTGGACTTCGGATCGGGCGGCGCGGCTGCCCGCCCCGGCATCGAGAACTGCTACACCCCGCCCGGCGGCCGTCCCGAACCCTGCCCTGAGGCCCGTACCTCCTGGACCCGGGCGAGCGGTCGGCTGCAGGGGCTGCTGCCCGGCGCGTACACGGCCGAGACGAAGGTGTACGACACCCGCGGCGAGCGGTGGACCACCACCCGGCACACCTTCAAGGTGGTGGCGGACCTCCCCGCCCCCAAGGCGGGCCAGGACTGGCTCCGCCAGGGCGGCGACGAGGCCGGGCGCTCGGCGAGCGGCGACGAGCCGGGCGCCCGGCTCGACCTCAAGTGGGCCCGTAACACCGGCGAGCAGTTCAACCTCAACGGCTCGGTGGTCGCCGACGGCAAGCTGATCGTGTCGTCCCGCGCCTTCGACTCCCCGTACAGCATGATGCTCGCCTACGACATCTCCACCGGGCGCGAGCTCTGGCGCACCTATCTGGACGGCGACGCGGAGTCCACGCCCACCCTGCACGGCGGGCGGGTCTATCTCACGACCGGGGTCGGCCGCGTGTACGCGCTGGACGCCGGCGACGGGAAGGTCGCCTGGGAGCGCGTCGACCGCGAGGAGCGGCACGGCGACACCGTGCGCCGCTACGGCCGCGCGGGCGGCCCGGTGAGCGTCTTCGAGGTGGCCGGGAAGGACCGGGACGTGGCCGTCTACCAGGACTACGACAAGGTGCGCTGCCGCGACGCCGAGAGCGGCGAGGCGCTGCCCGGGGGCTTCTCGGCGGCAGCCTCCTGGGGCCAGTTCCACAGCGCAGTGGTGCGCGAGCCCGGCTCCAACACCGCCTATCTGCACTCGGGTTCCAGCAACTCCGTCATCGCCATGGACCTCGCGACCTGCACCCAGAAGTGGGTGCAGGACACCGGCGGCGACATCGACAGCCACTCCTCGCCGCTGCTCACCAGGAGCGGGGGGCTGGTGACCTTCACCGCGAGCGGCTTCCGCGGCCACGACCCGCAGACCGGCGCGGTGACGTGGCACGCCAAGGCGGGCGGCGAGAGCGTCTGCGAACCCGGACGGGCGCCGCTGACCAGCCCGGCGGGGTGGGGCGACATGGCGTATGTGGCCGGGCGCGACGGCAAGGTGCGCGCGTACGACACGCGTGCCGCCGACCCGTCGAAGCCGGTGTGGGAGACGCCCGTCGGCTATCTGCCGGGCGAAAGCCCGCTGGACGACAAGTGGCGGGTCGCGATGGGCTGCGAGGCGGGCGCCGGGTCGCCCACCATGCATCCGGTGGTCACCAAGTCGCGGGTGTACGTGGGCACGTGGGACGGGCGGCTGCTGGTCCTCGACCGGGCGAGCGGGAAGCGGCTCGCGTCGTACAACCTGGGCGCGGGCGTCGCTTCGGCGCTGTCGGTCAGCGGCGAGTGGGTCTTCGTCCTCACGGACGACGGCACCGTCCACGCGCTGGCCGCGCGGCGCGGGGGCGGCGTCCGCTACTCCGCCTCCGCCACCAGGACCTCCACGCCATCGGCCTGGAGCGCGTCGAGCTCGGCGGCCGGGATGCCGGAGTCGACGATGACCAGGTCGAAGGCGCTGACGGGGGCGAGCTGGTAGAGGCCGCGGCGGCGGAACTTGGTGTGGTCGACGAGCAGGATCTTGCGGGCGGCGGCCTCCATCAGCGCCCGCTTCACCGCCACGGTCTCCTGCGACTGGTGGTAGCACTGGCCGCGGGTGATCGCGGTCGTGGAGGCGAAGAGCGTGTCGGCGTAGAGGCTGGTCACGGCGTCCACCGTGCGCAGGCCGAGGAAGGCGTCGTACGCGGGGTAGTAGGTGCCGCCCAGGGAGATCAGCTCGATGCCGGGGCTGCCGGCGAGGGCCTGCGTGACGGGCACGAAGTTGGTGATCACGGTCAGCGGAGCGCGCTGGGCGAGCAGCCGGGTGAGCGCCAGCGCCGTGGTGCTGTCGTCGACGATGACCGACTGCCCGGGCCTGACCAGCGGCAGGGCGGCCCGCGCGAGCGCGTCCTTCTCCGCCACCATGGCCTGGGTGCGGTGGCGGACGTCGCCGTGGAACGCGGTCGACGGCTGGGCGGTCGCGCCGCCGCGGACCTTCCGCAGCCATCCCCTGCTCTGCAGATAGTCCAGATCCCGCCGGATGGTCATGGGTGTCACGCCGAGCTCGTCGGCCAACTGCTCGATCCGTACGAACCCTTCGTCCACGACACGGCTTTTGATCCGCTCCCGGCGCTCGCGCGGCTTTCGTGCGCTCATGTCCGCCGGCCGCGGGATCTCATCCTCCATGACGTCTCCTGTTCGTTTCCTGTGAAGTGAACATCCTCGCCTCCGGCGGATCAACCCCGCTCGTCATGGCTTCTGGAGCGGCCACAGCTGCTGAGCGAACATTCCCGGAGGGGGAACGAACGAGCCACATGTGCAGTTTTTGAGACCAGTTGACACTATTGAAACACCCTTGTTTCGTGTGCGTTGCCTCACAGCAGCCCACGAGCAAGGAGTGTGGAACATGAGGAAACTCGCCAGTTTTGCTCTTACCGGCATCCTCGCCGTGGGCGCGCTCACGGCCTGCGCCGAGGAGCCCGGCAGCGCCGGCTCCGGCGACAAGGGCGGGGGCAAGAGCGGGGCGGGCAAGGTCGCCTTCCTGATGCCGGACCTCGCCTCCACGCGTTACGAGCAATACGACGCCCCGCTGTTCAAGAAGCGGATGCGCGAGCTGTGCGCGGACTGCAAGGTGCTCTACCAGAACGCCGACAGCGACGCCTCGCTCCAGCAGCAGCAGGCCAACTCCGCGATGGCGCAGGGCGCCAAGGTCATCGTCCTCGACCCGGTCGACTCGGACTCCGCGGCCACCATCGTGCAGACCGCCCAGTCCCAGGGCGTCAAGGTGATCGCGTACGACCGGCCCATCCCCAAGAAGCCCGCGGACTTCTACGTCTCCTTCGACAACGAGGCGATCGGCCAGTCGATCGGCCAGTCGCTGATCGACCACCTCAAGAAGGAGAAGGCCAAGGGCGGCGTGCTGCAGGTCAACGGCTCCCCGACCGACGCCGCCGCCGGGCTGATCAAGAAGGGCATCCACAAGGCCGTCGACGACAGCGGCTTCAAGCTGCTCGCCGAGTACGACACCCCCGACTGGTCGCCGGAGAAGGCGCAGCAGTGGGTGAGCGGCAAGATCGCCCAGCACGACGACCGTATCGCCGGCGTGGTCGCCGCCAACGACGGCACCGGCGGCGGCTCGATCGCCGCCTTCAAGGCCGCCGAGAAGAAGGTCCCGCCGATCACCGGCAACGACGCCGAGCTGGCGGCGGTCCAGCGCGTCATCGCGGGCGACCAGTACAACACCATCTCCAAGCCCATCGAGATCGTGGCGAAGGCGGCGGCCGAGGTCGCCCACCAGCTGATGGAGGGCAAGAAGCCCAAGCCGGACACGACGCTGTTCAAGACGCCGTCGCAGCTGTTCAAGCCGACCGTGGTGACGCAGGACAACCTGAAGAAGGTCATCTTCGGCCCGGAGGGCGTGCTGAAGGTCAAGGACGTCTGCACCAGCAAGTACGCCGCCGACTGCAAGCGTCTGGAGATCAAGTGACCGCGCCCGTCCTCTCCTTGCGCGGCGTCGGCAAGCAGTTCGGCGCGGTCGCCGCGCTCACCGGCATCGACCTCGATGTCGCCGCCGGTGAGGTGGTCGCCGTGGTCGGCGACAACGGCGCCGGAAAGTCCACGCTGGTGAAGATCCTCTCCGGGGTCTACAGCCCGGACGGCGGCACGATCTCCTTCCACGACAAGGAGGTCACCCTCGGCTCCCCCGCCGCGGCGCACGCCATGGGCATCGCCACCGTCTACCAGGACCTGGCGCTCTGCGAAAACCTCGACGTCAAGGCGAACCTCTTCCTGGGCCAGGAGCTGCGCCCCTGGATGCTCGACGACGTCACGATGGAGAAGCGCTCCTGGGAGCTGCTGCGCGAGCTCTCCGCCCGCATCCCCACCCTCAACATCCCGGTCGCCGCCCTCTCCGGCGGCCAGCGGCAGACGGTGGCCATCACCCGGGCGCTGCTGGGCGATCCCGAGATCATCCTCCTCGACGAGCCGACCGCCGCGCTGGGCGTGGCGCAGACCGCCGAGGTGCTCAACCTGATCGAGCGGCTGAAGAGCAACGGGCTCGGCGTCGTGATGGTCAGCCACAACATGGACGACGTCCGGGCCGTCGCCGACCGGGTCGCGGTGCTCAGGCTCGGCCGTAACAACGGGGTGTTCGACGCCCGGGAGGTCTCGTCCGAGGAGATCGTCGCCGCGATCACCGGCGCGGCCGACAACGTCGTATCGCAGCGGGCCGCGCGCCGGTCGTCAGTGAAGGAGGCGCCATGACGTCCCTGGAAACCCCGGTCCCGGCGGCCGCCGCCGATCTGCAGGACGAGCGGCTGGTCACGCCGCAGGGCCTCGGCGACAGCGTCCGCGCCGCGGTCCGCCGGGCCCGCGGCGGGGACCTCGGGATGCTGCCCGTCGTGGCCGGCATCGTGGTGATCTGGACGATCTTCCAGCTGCTGAACCGCACCTTCCTGTCCAGCACCAACCTGGTCAACCTGGCCTTCGACTCGGTGTCCCTCGGGGTCATCGCACTGGGCATCGTCTGCGTGCTGCTGGTCGGCCAGATCGACCTGTCGGTGGGCTCGGTGAGCGGCGTCGCCGCCGCGACCACCGGCGTGGTCATGGTCCGGCACGAGCAGCCGCTGTGGCTGACGCTGCTGGCGGCGATCGCCGCGGGCGCGGCCATCGGCTGGGTGTACGGGCAGGCGCTCAACCGCTTCGGCATCCCCAGCTTCGTCGTCACCCTGGGCGGCCTGCTCGCCTTCCTCGGCACGCAGCTGTGGCTGCTGCGCGGCCAGAACGCCATCAACCTGCCGTACGACTCGTCCCTGGTGAAGTTCGCGCAGGTGTGGTTCGTGCCCGACGCCCTCGCGTATGTCTTCGCGGTGGCGGCGGCCGGCGGCTACTTCGCCGTCGGGTGGGTGCGGGCCCGCAGCCGCCGGGCCGCCGGGCTGTCGTCGACCTCGCTGCAGCTGCTGGTGGTGCAGGCGGGCCTGCTGGGGGCGGGGCTGCTGTTCGCGGTCTATTACCTGAACCGCACCCGGGGCGTGCCCTGGGCGTTCATGCTCTTCGTCAGCCTGGTGCTGATGGTCCATTACGTGTTCACCAAGACGAAGTTCGGCCGGTCGCTGTACGCGGTGGGCGGCAATGCGGAGGCGGCGCGGCGGTCGGGCATCAATGTGCGCGCCGTCTACACCTCGGCCTTCGTCATGTGCTCCACGCTCGCCGCGCTGGGCGGCGTCCTGGCCGCGGCCCGGCTGGCGGCGGCGAACCAGTCCACCGGCACCGCCGACGTCAACCTCAACGCGATCGCCGCCGCCGTCATCGGCGGCACCAGCCTCTTCGGCGGCCGCGGCACGGCCTTCGCCGCCCTCCTCGGCGTCCTCGTCATCCAGTCGATCTCCAGCGGCCTGACCCTGCTGAACCTCGACTCCTCCTACCGCTTCATCATCACCGGCGCGGTGCTCCTGGTCGCCGTAGGCCTCGACTCCGCCGCCCGCCGGTCGCGGCAGGCCCACGGAAGGGGCTGAGACCCATGACCTCGATAGCCATCGACGCGGGCACCACCAATGTAAAGGTGATCGGTTACGGGCCTGACGGCGCGGAGCTGACCGCCAGCAGCCGCCCGACGCAGGTACTGCGGCCCCGGTCCGGCTGGGCGGAACAGGACATGGACCAGGTCTGGGAGGCGGTCGCCGCCGCCACCCGCGAGGTCGTCGCCGCCCTGCCGGAGCCTCCCGACCTGGTCGCCGTGACCGGGCAGGGCGACGGCGCCTGGCTGGTCGACGACGCCGGCCGCCCCACCGGGCCCGCCGTGCTGTGGAACGACGGCCGGGCCGCGGAGCTCGTCAGCGCCTGGGAGCGGGACGGCACCGTGGCCGAGGCCTTCCGGATCTGCGGATCCCGGGTGTCCACCGGCATGCCCAACTCCGTGCTGGCCTGGATGCGCGAGCACGACCCGGACCGTACGAACCGCGCCCGGCACCTGCTGACCTGCGGTGGCTGGCTCTTCCTGAAGCTGACCGGCGAGGCGGCCGTGGACGAGTCGGAGGCCTCCGCCCCCTTCCTGGATCTGCGGCAACGGACCGTATCGGACCGGCTTTTCGAGCTGTACGGCCTGGACTGGGCCCGCGGCCTGCTGCCGCCGCCGCGCGACGACGACCACCGCGTCACGGAGCTCAGCGCCGCCGCCACCGCCGAGACCGGGCTGCCCGCAGGCATCCCCGTGGTGCTGGCCCCGTACGACATCTGCGCCACCGCCATCGGCTCCGGCGCGGTGACCGCGGGCCGCGCCTGCACGATCCTCGGCACCACCCTCGCGACCGAGATCGTGACGGACTCCGCGGACTCGATCGGCACCGACGAGCCGGTCGGCATCACCGTCACCCTCGGCGTCCCCGGCCACTACCTGCGCGCCTTCCCGACCATGAGCGGCGGCGACATGCTGGACTGGGGCGCGAAGCTGCTCGGCCTCGCCTCGGCCGGCGAGCTGATGGACCTGGCCGAGCAGGGCGCCGAACGCACGGCCGGGGTGCGGTTCCTCCCGTACCTCTCCCCCGCCGGCGAACGCGCCCCCTTCTTCGACCCCGCCGCCCGCGGCTCCCTCTCCGGCCTGTCCCTGGACAGCGGCCGCGAGGACGTGGCCCGCGCGGTCGTGGAGGGCGTCACCATGGCCATCCGCGACTGCCTCGCCGCCGCCCCGGCCACCCCCGACCTGCTCACCCTCAGCGGCGGCGGCGCCGGCAGCCGCTACTGGACCCGGATGATCGCCGATGTCACCGGACTTCCGGTGGCGATCCCCGCCGATGCCGAGATCGGGGCCCGCGGCGCCTGGCTCACCGGCATGGTCGCCACCGGCCGCGAGCCGGACTTCCCGACGGCGGCGGCCCGGCATGTGCGGATCGCCGGCACGTACGAGCCGGACCCGAAGAGCAGCCACGCCGCGGGCGACCGCTACGCGGAGTTCCTGCGGCTGCGGGAGCTGCACCGCCCGATCTGGGGGACGACCACCCGATGACCTTGACCGTCTACCTCGTACGGCACGGGGAGAGCGTCTGGCACGAGGAGAACCGCTACGCCGGCGCCACCGACATCGACCTCACCGACCACGGTCTCGCCCAGGCCCACCGCCTCGCCGACTGGGCGGAACAGGCGGACCTGACGGCGGTCTGGTCCTCCCCGCTGCGCCGCTGCGTCCGGTCCGCCGAGGAGAGCGCGGCCCGCACCGGACTGCCGCTGCGCCTCGATTCCCGGCTGCGCGAGCTCGACTTCGGCGTCGCGGAGGGCCTGACCCGCGCCGAGATGCGGCAGCGGCTGCCCGGCGAGCTGAAGGCCTTCGAGGCGGACCCGGTGGCGAACCACTTCCCCGAGGGCGAGGACCCGCTCGCCGCCGCCGACCGCTATGCCGCCTTCCTCGCCGGGCTCCAGGCCGAGCACGAGGAGGGCCGCGTCCTGGTCCTGGGCCACAACACGGCGATCCGGCTCGCGCTCTGCCGGCTGCTGGGCATGCCCCCGCAGGACTATCGCCGCGCGTTTCCGTACCTGGCCAACTGCGCGCTGAACGAACTGGTGCTGCGGCCCGACGGGCCGCCGGCGCTGCTGGCGTTCAACAACCCCCTGGCTCCCCTGGTTCCATGAGAGGACTTCGCATGCCCGGCACGTACAAGACGCTACGAGCAGCGGCGGTCGCCGGCCTGGCGATCCCGGCCCTCCTCCTCGCCACCCCGGCCCCCGGCATGGCGGCCGACGACGGCGACCGGCTCCCCACCCACATCCACGGCGGCGCCTGGCCGACCAGCCACATCCAGGGCGTGACCGTGGACGAGAAACGCGGCTTCGTCTACTGGTCGTTCACGCAGATGCTGGTCAAGACCGACCTCGACGGAAAGGTGATCGGGACGGTCGAGGGCCTCACCGGCCACCTCGGCGACATCGACCTGAACGCCCGCGACGGCCGCGTCTACGGCTCCCTCGAATACAAGGCGGCCGAGGCCTTCTACATCGCGGTCTTCGACGTGTCGAAGATCGACCGTGTCGGCATGAACGCGGAGACCGACGGCGTCATGACCGCCGTCCACCTCGGCGAGGTCGCCAAGGACTTCACCGCGGACATGGACGGCAACGGCGTCTTCGACGGCGACACCGCCGACACCCCCGACCACCGCTACGGCTGCAGCGGCATCGACGGCGTCTCCTTCGGCCCGGACTTCGGCAAGCGCGGCGGCCGCCAGCAGCTGATGGTCGCGTACGGCGTCTACTCCAACACCGGCCGCACCGACAACGACCACCAGGTGATCCTGAAGTACGACGTGAGCGACTGGTCGAAGTACGAGCGCCCGCTCTCGCAATCCGACCCCCACCGCAGCGGCCCGGCGCGCCCCGGTGGCAAGTACTTCGCGTACACGGGCAACACCACGTACGGCGTGCAGAACCTCCAGTACGACCCGTACACGAAGAACTGGATCATGGCGGTCTACGACGGCAAGAAGCCGGGCTTCCCCAACTACTCCTTCTTCACGGTCGACGCCACGGCCGCCCCGAAGCGCGGCGAGATCAAGGGCCAGCCCAAGCCGGAGACCGGCAAGCTCCTCACCCTCCGCAACGCCGGTCTGAAGGACGAGGCCACCGGCATCCGCGGCTGGGAATTCCACGGCAACTACGGCTTCGACGCCCTGGGCGACGGCCGCTACTACGTGGCCGAGGGGCGGGCCGTGGACGACGGCGGCACGGCGAAGCAGGAGGGCGAGGTGTACCTGTACCGGTGGACGGGGGCGACGCCGGCGCCGTTCGAGCGCGTCGACTGACGGCTAGCGCTTGCGGGCCACGCCTCCGTACGCATCGGTGCGGAGGTCAGGCGGATAGACGTCGGCCGCGTCGGGATGCCAGTCCTGCAGCTGCCCCACTCCGGGCTCCAGCAGCTCAAGCCCGGCGAAGAACCGCTCGATTTCGGACTTGGACCGCACCCGCATCGTCAGCCCCCGCTCGCGGAAGGAATCCGTCACCCGCTGCCACGCCCCGGGATCGAGGTCCCCCGTCAGATGGGACACCGCCAGATAGCTCCCGGGCGGCAGCGGGTCGAGCAACCGGCCGACGATCCCGGCCGGATCCTGCTCGTCGGCGATGAAATGCATGATCGAGAACAGCAGCAGCCCGACCGGCTCGCGCAGATCCAGGGTGTCCCGCAGCTCGGGCGCACCGAGGATGGCGTCGATGTCGCGCAGGTCGGCGTCGATATAGGCGGTCCGCCCCGCCTGAGTCCCGGTAAACAGCGCCCGCGCATGCGCCAGCACGATCGGATCGTTGTCGACATAGACCACCCGCGCCTCCGGCACGGCGGCCTGTGCGACCTCATGCACATTGGGCGACGTAGGAATGCCGGTGCCAATGTCCAGAAATTGCCGAATCCCCCGCTCCTCGGCCAAATACCGCACCACCCGCCGCAAAAAGGCCCGGTTGACGCGGGGCAGCACCCGCCCGTTCGGATTGGTACGCAGCGACTCCTCGGCCGCGGCCCGGTCCGACGCGTAGTTGTCCTTGCCGCCGAGCAAGTAGTCGTAGACACGCGCGGGGTGCGGCCGATCGACCCGCAACCGGCTTGCCGCCGCCGCATCGCTCATCCCAATCCTTCCGCAGAAGTCAACGCGACTACACCGTAGTCTTCCTCCCGCTCTGATATCACCATGGTCATGACCAAGACCCAGACCCCCACGCGGGTCCGTCGCGCCGCAGGCCTGACCCTCGCCGCCGCCCTGCTCGGCCTCGCCGGCTCCAGCCCCTCGGCCTCCGCCGCCGACACCCTGACCGTGATGACCTTCAACACCTGGCACGGCGGCAGCCAGGTCTCCGACGGCATCAACAAGATCGCCCAGCAGATCACCGCGGCCGACGCGGATGTCGTGGCGCTGCAGGAGTCCGAGGGGGACTCCACCAAGCAGATCGCCGCCAAGCTCGGCTGGCACGCCACTGATACCGGCACCGATGTCGACATCATCAGCCGGCTGCCGTTCGAGGGCGAGGACTGGACCGACGGCGGCGCCGGCACCGTGGCTGTGAAGATCAAGGGCGTGTGGATCTACTCGGCGCACCTCGACTACACCAAGTACGGCCCGTACAACGCCTGCTTCGACAACGACAGCTACGAGACGATCTACGCCGACGAGGCCAACCGCAAGAAGCAGGCCCAGGAGATCCTCGACTGGTCCGGCACCAGCCCGGCGATCGTCGCCGGCGACTTGAACACACCCTCCCACCTGGACTGGACGGCCGACACCAAGGCCGCGCACTGCAACTCCGTCGTCGAGTGGCCCGCCACCAAGGTCTTCAGCGACGCCGGCTACAACGACTCCTACCGCAAGGCACACCCCGACGAGGCCGGCACCCCCGGCAACACCTGGTCCCCGGTGGTCAAGGAGAACGAGGGCCGCCCCGAGCCCCAGGACCGTATCGACTTCATCCTCTACCGCGGCGGCGCCGTCGACACCACCGGTTCCCGCACGTGGGGCGGCGGCAGTGGCTGGCCGTCGGATCACCTGGCGGTGGTGAGCACCTTCAGCCTCTGAGCCAGTCCCTGCTCACAACCCCAGGTACGACAGCAACTCCCGTGCCGCCGGCGCCAGATGGTCGCCGGCCGGCACGGCTACCAGGACCTCCCACATGCGGTGGTCCGCCCCGGCCATCGGTACGGCACACAGCGACGCCGCCTCCGGCTTGCGGGCGATGGGGCGGGGGACCACGGCGATGCCGAGGCCGTGGCGTACGAAGTCGATGAGGGTGTGGACGTCGTAGACCTCGAGGGCGACGCGGCGGTCGGCGCCCGCTGCCGCGAAGGCCTCGTCGGTGAGGCGGCGGGCGCCCCAGTCCGTGTGGAAGTCGACGAAGGTGGCGTCCCCCAACTCGGCCCACTTCACCTCGGACGCGCCGGCCAGCGGGTGGTCGGAGCCGCACAGCAGCACCATGGGCTCCCGGCTCAGCGGCAGCAGCCGCGCACCGTCCGGCGGCGGTCCCGGGAGGGTGACCAGGGCGAGGTCCATCCGGCCCGCCGCCACCTCGTCGATGAGCACGGCGGAGCCGGCCTGCCGCAGCCGTACCTCCACCTCCGGATGCGCATTGCGGAAGCGGACCAGCAGCGCCCCCACATCGACGGTGACGCACTGCTCGACCCCGACCGACAGGCTGCCGCGCAGCAGCCCCTGCACGGCGGCGACGGCCTCGCGCGCGGCGCGGGCGCCGGCGAGGGTGCGGGAGGCCTCGGTGAGCAGGGCACGGCCCGCGCCCGTGAGTTCGACGCTGCGGGTGGTACGGACGAAGAGCGGCGCGCCCAATTCCCGCTCCAGGGCCCGTACCGCCGCGGACAGGCCGGACTGCGAGACCAGCATCCGCTGCGCGGCGCGGGTGAAATGCCGCTCCTCGGCGACCGCGACGAAGTACTCAAGCTGTCGAAGCTCCACGATTGAGAAGGCTAGTCGCTGAATCCGTTCTCTTTCTACTGTTGGACGCGCCCAGTCGGCCGGGGCGAGCATGGTCAGCAGGCGCCGTCACCACCCCACCCCGCATCGAGGAGAACCGACCGTGGAATACCGCACGTTGGGCCGCAGCGGCTGCAGTGTCTCGACCCTCGCGCTCGGCACCATGACCTTCGGCACCGAGACCGACGAGAAGGGCGCCCACGCCCAGCTGGACCGCTACGTGGAGGCCGGCGGCACCTTCATCGACACCGCCGACGTCTACAGCGGCGGCGCCTCCGAGGAGATCATCGGCCGCTGGTTCGCCAGCCGCCCCGCCGACATCACCGGCCGGATCACCCTCGCCACCAAGGGCCGCTTCCCCATGGGCGGCGCCCCGAACGACGCCGGCCTCTCCCGCGCCCACCTCTCCCGCGCCCTCGACGCCTCGCTCCGCCGCCTCGGCGTGGAGGCGATCGACCTCTACCAGGTGCACGCCTGGGACCCGCTGACGCCGGTCGAGGAGACCCTGCGCTTCCTGGACGACGCCGTCCGCCAGGGCAAGATCCATTACGTGGGCCTGTCCAACTTCACCGGCTGGCAGACCCAGAAGGCCGTCGACATCGCCGACTTCCGCGGCCTCACCCGCCCGGTGACCCACCAGCCGCAGTACAACCTCCTGGCCCGCGAGATCGAGTGGGAGGTCATCCCGGCCTGCGCCTCGGAGGGCCTCGGCCTCCTCCCCTGGAGCCCCCTCGGCGGCGGCTGGCTCACCGGCAAGTACCACCGCGACGACCGCCCCACCGGCGCCACCCGGCTCGGCGAGAACCCGGAGCGCGGCGTCGAGGCGTACGACCGCCGCAGCGGCATCGAGCGCACGTGGGCCGTCGTGGACGCGGTACGCGAGGTGGCCGAGGCCCGCGGCGCAACCATGGCCCAGATCGCCCTGTCCTGGCTCGCCGACCGCCCGACGGTCACCTCGGTCATCCTCGGCGCCCGCACCCTCGAACAACTCGACGACAACCTCGGCGCCGCCGACCTGCACCTGTCGGACGCGGAACGCACCCGCCTCGACGCGGCCAGCGACCCGGGCGCCGCGGACTACCCGTACGGCACCCCGGGCCAGGAGCAGCGCAGCCGCAAGATCGAGGGCGGACGCTGACGAGAGCGGCCTGGCCGGGCGGGCTCAGTCCTCGTCCGGCACCAGCCGCAGCGAGATCGAGTTGATGCAGTAGCGCTCGTCCGTAGGCGTCGGATAGCCCTCGCCCCGGAAGACGTGACCCAGGTGCGAGCCGCACTTCGCGCAGCGCACCTCCGTGCGCACCATCCCGTGCGAGCGGTCCTCGATCAGCTCGACCGCGTCCGAGTCCGCCGGGTCGAAGAAGCTCGGCCAGCCGCAGTGGCTTTCGAACTTGGTGGTGGAGCGGAAGAGCTCGGCGCCGCAGGCGCGGCAGTTGTAGGCGCCGGTGGTTTTGGTGTCCGTGTATTCGCCGGTGAAGGCCGGTTCCGTGCCCGCCTCACGGAGGACCTGGTACTCGGCGGGGGTCAGCTCCGCGCGCCACTGCTCTTCCGGCTTGTCGATCTCGTACGACGGCACTTCACGCCTCCTGGAGACGGGTCAAGATCTGCGGGCCCAGGTCCGTCACATCCCCGGCGCCCATAGTCAGAACCAGATCACCCGGCTTCGCCATTCCGGCCACCACGTCGACGGCGGCGGACTTGTCCGGGACGTGCGTCACATCGGCGTTCTCCGCGCGGGCCGCGTCGATGATGAGGGCGCTGGTCACGCCGGGGATCGGGTCCTCGCGGGCGGGGTAGATGTCGAGTACCGCGGAGGCGTCGGCGAGGGCCAGGGCCTGGCCCATCTCCTTGCCGAGCTCCTGGGTGCGGGAGAAGAGGTGCGGCTGGAAGAGCACCAGGACGCGGGCGCCGTCCGCCGCCGCGCCGCGGATGGCCTCCAGGTCGGCGGTCATCTCGGTGGGGTGATGCGCGTACGAGTCGATGACCTGGACGCCCGCCGCCTCGCCCTTCAGCTGCAGGCGCCGCTTGACCCCGGTGTACGAGGCCAGCGCCGGCGCCAGCTCCGTGGCCGGGACGCCCAGCGCGGCGCCGGCCGCGAGGGCGGCGACGGCGTTCAGGGCGTAGTGGCGGCCGGGGACGGAGACCGTGAAGGTGAGCTCCCGAGCGTCGTCGCCGCCCATCTCCACCGTGACCCGGCTCGTCAGCCCCAGCGGCGCGATGGCCGTGACGCGTACGTCCGCGTCCTCCGCCTCGCCGTACGTCACCACCCGGACGCTGCCCGGCCGCAGCCGCTCCCGCAGCGTGCGGGCGCCCTCGTGGTCGGCCGACAGCACGAGCGTGCCGCCCGGGACGATCCGGTCCACGAAGGTCTCGAAGGACTCGTAGATCTCGTCCATCGACGCGTAGTTGGCGTGGTGGTCCAGCTCCACATTGAGGATGATCGCGACCTCGGGCGCGTACTTGTGGAAGCTCCGGTCCGACTCGTCCGCCTCGGCGACGAAGATCTCGCCGGCGCCGTGGTGCGCGTTCGAGCCGGGCTCGTCCAGGTCGCCGCCGATGGCGTACGAGGGGTCGAGGCCGAGGGTGCGCAGCGAGACGGCGAGCATCGAGGTGGTCGTCGTCTTGCCGTGCGTGCCCGCCACCGCGATCGGCCGCAGGCCGTCCATCAGCGCCGCCAGCGCGTCGGAGCGGTGCACCACCGGAATGCCGCGGTCACGGGCGGCGGCCAGCTCCGGGTTGTCCTCCCGGATGGCCGACGAGACGACGACCGACGTGGCGTCCGCGGCCAGGTGCGCCGCGTCGTGGCCGATGTGGACCGTGGCCCCGAGGGCGCGCAGCGCGGCCGCCGTGCCGGACTCGCGGGCGTCGCTGCCGGCGACGCGCGCCCCGCGCTGGGCGAGGATCTTGGCGATGCCCGACATCCCCGCGCCACCGATGCCGATGAAGTGGGGGCGTTCCAGGTCGGTGGGGATCGCCGGTGCCATGCGCGCTGCTCCTAGAAGGCAGGGGTCGGTACGAGCCCGATTCTCGCACGGGTGACCTGGCAGGCGGCCGCATGCCAGGTCACCGTCGGCGCGCGGAGCCCGCTACACGTCGTTGTGCGCGAAGAGCTTCAGCACCGGGACCCCGACCTTGTGCCGGGCCCGCGACGCCCAGTCGCGGTGGAAGAACTCCTCGACCAGATGCGGGGCCGTCAGGACGATCACCTCGTCGGCGTTGGTCTCCTCGACCACGGATCTCAGCAGCTGCAGCGGATCCCCGCCCATGATCTGCCCGACCGCCTCCGCCCCCGTGTCGCGCAGCGACTTCAGCGAGTGCTCGAGCGCGATCCGCGCCGCGTGCCCCGCCGCATCCCCCTCCGGCTCATCCCCCTCGTGCACGGCCTCTTCCAGTTCACCCAGCGCCACGTCGTCGAGCGCGCGCAGCAGCCGGTCCTGGTCCCCCCGCGGCTGCAGCAGGACGACGAAACTCACCTGTTCGTCGCCGTGCAGCGTCGTGACCATCTCGACGTCCACGGGAACCAGGGGCTTCTCGATCATCAACACAGTCGTGAACACGTCGGGCGCCCCTTTGTCGTAGAAAACGATGCAGCCTCAGAAACGATCCTGCGGCAGTAGTCTGCCCATCCCGAGCTAAGCGGAACGGCAGATTCCAGATATTGGTCAGGGACGACGGTAGCGGGTGAAGAGGAACCCGGCCTCCTCGAGCACGGCGTCCAGCGCGAAGTCCGCGGGCGTCTCCAGCGCCACACCGCCGCCCATGATCCGCGGCGCATCCCCGGCGACCACCCGCGGCGCAATGGAAAGGCACAGCTCATCCAGCACCCCGGCGGCCGCCAGCCGCCCCAGCAGCGTCGGCCCGCCCTCGCACAGCAACCGGGTGAGGCCGCGCTCGGCGAGCGCCGTCACCACCCGCGCCGGATCGGCGCCGGGGCCCTCGCCCGCGACGACCACCTCCACCCCTGCCTTACGGGCCGCCGCGACCCGCTCCGGAGCCGCCGAAGCGCCCGTGACCAGCAGCGTCGGCGTCAGCGGCGCGGCGAAGAGCGGCAGCGAGAAGTCCAGATCGAGGCCTGCGGAGAGCACCACCACGGCGGGCGCGGGGCCCTGCCCGGCGGCGGCCCGCCGGGCGGCGAATTCCTCGCGTGCGCGGGCGGGCCGGTAGCCCTCCTGGCGTACCGTTTCTGCACCGACCACGACCGCGTCGGCCAACCCCCGCAGCACCCCGAAGATGCGCAGGTCGGCGGGTCCTGACAGGGGCTTTGAGCGGCCGTCGTGGTGGGCGGCGCCGTCCAGCGAGGCCACCATGTTGGCCCGCAGCCAGACGGGCTCACCCGCCGGATAGGCGTACGCGTCGGCGAGCTCGTCGAGGCTCCACTCGCGGTCCGTAAGGTCCGGGAAAGGTGCGGCCGTGGTGACCGGATCGGGCGTAGTGGGGAACAGACGTCGCATAGGGGGCAGTGTGGCATGGACCACGCCCGACCGGACCTGGTCCGGCGGGCATCGGCACGCGCCGTAAAATGTTGTACGTGCCAACGTCCCCCGAGCCCCAGCCCGACGCCGCCCCCGGCCACATACCCTCGGCCCTCTGCGAGCGCCGCCCGCACGTCCCGCCCGAGCGGCTGGTCGCGGAGATGGTGCCGCCGCCGCGCTTCGACGGCGTGCGCTTCGAGACGTACGTACCCGACCCCGGGCAGCCCAGCCAGGCCGAGGCGGTCAAGGTGCTGTCGGACTTCGCCGCGGGGCTCGGGACCGGGACCCCGGAGAAGAAGCGCGGCTGGTTCCGCAAGGCGCCCGCCGCCCCCAAGGGCCCCCGCGGCGTCTACCTCGACGGCGGCTACGGCGTCGGCAAGACCCATCTCCTCGCCTCCCTCTGGCACGCCACCGCGGCGCCGCCCGAGCGCAAGGCGTTCGGTACCTTCGTGGAGCTGACTAACCTCGTCGGCGCGCTCGGCTTCGCCAAGACCGTGCAGACGCTCTCCACCCACCGGCTGCTGTGCATCGACGAGTTCGAGCTCGACGACCCCGGCGACACCGTCCTCGTATCGACGCTCCTCGGCAAGCTGGTCGAGGCCGGGGTGGCGCTCGCGGCCACCTCCAACACGCTGCCCGGCAAGCTCGGCGAGGGCCGCTTCGCCGCCGCCGACTTCCTCCGGGAGATCCAGGGCCTGTCCGCGCACTTCCGCCCGCTCCGTATCGACGGCGAGGACTACCGCCACCGCGGCCTGCCCGCCGCACCCGCGCCGGCGCCCGAGGAAGCCGTGATCAAGGCGTCGCACGCGACCGACGGCGCCACCCTCGACCCCTTCCCGGCCCTGCTGCAGCACCTCGCCGAGGTGCACCCCAGCCGGTACGGGGCGCTCACCGACGGCGTCCGGGCGGTCTGCCTGACCGGGGTCAAGGAGGTCCCGGACCAGGCCACCGCGCTGCGGCTCGTCGTGCTCGCGGACCGGCTGTACGACCGGGAGATACCCGTGCTCGCCTCGGGCGTCGCCTTCGACCAGCTGTTCAGCGAGGAGATGCTCGCGGGCGGGTACCGAAAGAAGTACTTCCGTGCGATATCCAGGCTGACGGCGCTGGCCAGGGACGGGCAGGGACTGCTACCCGCGTAGAAAATCGTGCGCGCCTGGTTCCCTCGGCAGTTGACCCGGTGATACACACAAGCAGCCCAATATTCCTGTCCGCCAGCAGGGAGTTGAACTGCAGATGTCAACGACACGCCGTCAGATGCTCGCCCGTTCCGGCGCGGTAGGCGCCGGTATCGCTTTCTCCGGCGCGCTTTCCGAACTCTTCGCCGGCTCGGCCTACGCCGCCGGCGCCGGATACGGCCCCCTGATCGACGACCCCGACGGGCTGCTCGACCTGCCCAAGGGCTTCAGATACAAGGTGCTCTCCCGCGAGGGCGATCCGATGAAGTCCGGCGAAGGCCCTGTCCCGACCAACCACGACGGAATGACGGCCGTCCGCGGCCGCAAAGGCGACCGGCACCTCATCCGCAACCACGAGAACCGGCACAACGGCAAGATCCGGGTCCCGGCCATCGACGGCATCACGTACGACCCGAACGGCATGGGCGGCTGCACCGCCCTGCACCTGGACCGCCGCAACAAGGTCCTCGGCGAGCACACCGCCATCGCCGGCACCGCGGTCAACTGCGCGGGCGGCCCGTCCCTCTGGGGCACCTGGCTGACCTGCGAGGAGAACGAGGACAAGGCCGGCACCAACGGCTACACCAAGGACCACGGCTTCATCTTCGAGGTCCACCCGACCGACACCCGCAAGCTCGGCGGGGCGGTGCCGCTGAAGGACATGGGCCGCTTCCAGCACGAGGCGATCGCCATCGACCCGCACGACGGCACCGTCTACGAGACCGAGGACGCGTTCGAAAAGCCCTTCGGCCTCTTCTACCGCTTCCACCCCAAGAAGCCGCTCGGCGGCCCCGGCTCGCTCCAGGCCGGCGGCAAGCTGCAGGCCATGCGGGTCCCCGGGATCGCGGACCTGTCGGTGGTCCAGGAGACCGGCGCCACCTTCGACAACATCGAGTGGGTGGACGTCCCCGACCCGCTCGCCAAGGAGACCCCGATCCGGCTGCAGGACTTCGGGCCGAAGGGCATCACCCACGGTCAGAAGCTGGAGGGCTGCTACTGGGGCGGCCGCAGCGTGTACTTCGTCTGCAGCTTCGCCAAGATCGCGGACGGCTCGCCGGCCGCGCACTGGGGCCAGATCTGGAAGTACGACCCGAGGTCCAAGCGCCTCACGCTGGTCATCGTCTTCGGCCCCGACACCGACCTGCAGCTGCCCGGCGAGGAGCCGGACAACATCGCCCTCGCGCCCAGCGGCGGCCTGATGGTGTGCGAGGACGGCGAGGGCGCGCAGCACGTGTACGGGCTCTCGCGCCGCGGCGACGTGTACCCGATGGCCCGTAACCGGCAGAACATCGGGACGCCGGAGGCCCCGGAGTGGGGCGAGTTCGCGGGCGTCGCCTTCTCGCCGGACGGCGAGACGATGTACGTGAACTGCTACAACCCCGGCACCACCTTCGCCGTGACCGGCCCCTGGAAGCACTGAGACCGGCTTCGGATGGCGCCGCTGCCCGGTCCGGCGGAAGATCGGACCAGGCAGCGGCGGAAGGGTTACGGCGATGGCCAAGGGCAAGCAGACGGAGGCCGGGGATCTGCGCAAGCTCCTGCACGTAGCCCCGGGCGAGCCGGTCGACCTCCTCTCGTACGACCCCCGCGCCACCCCCGCGGGCCCGCAGCAGAAGGCCGCGGGCCGCGAGGCCACCGCCGCGATGGGCGAGGAGCTCGCGCACCTGCAGGAGCGGCTCTACGCGGCCTCCACCGCCGGGGACCGCCGCCGCCTGCTGCTGGTGCTGCAGGGCATGGACACCTCCGGCAAGGGCGGCACGGTCAAGCACGTGATCGGGCTCTTCAACCCCTCCGGCTGCCGCATCCGCGCCTTCAAGCAGCCCACCGCCGAGGAGCGCAAGCACCACTTCCTGTGGCGCGTCCGGAAGCAGCTCCCCGAGGCCGGCGAGATCGGCATCTTCGACCGCTCGCATTACGAGGACGTGCTCATCGTCCGCGTCCACGAGATGGTCCCGAAGGACGTCTGGTCGGGCCGCTACGACGAGATCAACCACTTCGAGCAGTCGCTCGCCGACGACGGCGTCACGGTCGTGAAGTGCTTCCTGCACATCAGCAGGGACGAGCAGCGCGAGCGGCTGCTGGCCCGGCTCGACAACCCGGACAAGCACTGGAAGTTCAACCCGGGCGACATCGAGGAGCGGCAGTTCTGGGACGACTACCAGGACGCGTACGCGGCGGTGCTGGCGCGCACGTCGACGCCGCAGGCGCCGTGGTACGTGATCCCGGCGGACCGGAAGTGGTACCGCAACTGGGCGGTGTCGCGGCTGCTGCTGGAGCAGCTGCGGGAGCTCGACCCGCGCTATCCGGCGGCGGACTTCGATGTGGCGGGGGCGCGGGAGCAGCTGCTCGCGGAGTGAGCGCCGGGCACGCATGACGCACCCTCATATGACGTACCGTCACCCGGCTGCGTAGCCCATCCGATAGCCAGCGCGCGCGGCCCCCTCCGGTGCGCTTTTACGTTCCCCCTATGATCCGCCCTCACCGCCTCGCGCCCGCGCTCGCCGCGACCTCGCTCCTGCTCCTCCCCGCCTGCGGCGCCCCGGCGTCACCCGGCTCCGGCTCGCACGAGCCCTCCCCCTCCACCACCGCCGAGCAGAAGGCGCCGCACGCCCGGCACGCCGCCAAGAAGCGCGCCCTCGCGCCGGTCTGGAAGCACGGCGGCCGCGCGGAGAAGGTGGTGGCGCTGACCTTCGACGCCGACATGACCGCGGACCAGGGAGAACGGGCCGCGGGCGGCGAACGCTTCGACAACCCGCAGCTGATCGCCTCCCTCAAGCGCCTGAAGGTGCCCTCGACGGTCTTCATGACCGGCGCCTGGGCCTCGCAGTACCCGGACCAGGCCCGCGCCATCGGCCGTAACGACCTCTTCGAGGTCGCCAACCACTCCTATTCGCACTACGCCTTCACCTCGTCGAAGTGCTTCGGCCTGCCGAGCCTGGACCGGGGCAAGATGCGCGGCGACGTCGAGCGCGCGCGGCAGGCCTTCGAGCGCGCGGGGGTGCGGAACACCGTGCCGTACTTCCGCTTCCCCGGCGGGTGCTACGACCCGAGTGCGCTGCGCGCGCTGGCGCCGCTGGGGATCACGGCGGTGCAGTGGGACACGGAGAGCGGGGACGCCTTCGCGTCGGACGCGGATGCGGTGGCGGAGCAGGTGCTGGGGGGTGTGCGGCCGGGTTCGGTGGTCGTCATGCACTGCACGCGGAGTGCGGCGCCGGTGACGGAGGAGGCCGTACGCAAGATCGTGCCGAAGCTGCGGGCGGAGGGGTATCGCTTCGTGAAGGTGTCGGACCTGATGGCGGGCTGAGCGGGGGGCGTGGCGCTCGACCGCGCTCAGCCCCGCCGGGCGGCGGCCGCGCAGGCTGCGCTCACGGCCACGGCGGCCGCGGCTGCCGCTCCCGCGAGGGGTAGCCACGGCACCGGGAGCGTGCCCTGGCGTGAGGCGGTGACCAGGTCGGATACGGCCGCGTTCGCGGGCGAGCCGCCGGCGACCAGCAGCGCGAGTGCGGACAGGGCGGTGGCCGGTACGGACCAGCCAGGGCGGCGCAGCAGCGGGCGATTGCACAGCGCGCCGACCACCGTGCCGACGAGTGCGCAGGTCACGGCGGCGACCATGCCGGAGCCCGCGGCCCGGGCAAAGCCACCCGCCCCCGTGGGCCCGTCGCCGATGGCGGTGGTCACGCCCGTACCCACGACGCCGAGCACGACGGCCGCGCACAGTCCCGTCAGGACGGCCGCGAGATGCACCCGCCACGGGCCCCGCGCCGCCGCCGCGACGGCTCGCGCCGGGCTGGGCTCGGTGTTGACGCAGACCCGCACCAGCCAGGCGGACACCGGGAGCAGCGCGGCGGCGGCGAAGCCGAGCGAGTCCAGCACCGGGTCCCCGGCGCGGACTCCTATCCCGACGACGACGGCGTAGAGCAGCACGGGCGGCAGCCAGCGCTGGGAGCGGAGGAGGAGGGCCGCCTGGTAGCGGAGGAGGGCGGTCATCGGGGTCCTCCCGGGGCCGGGTCATCCGGATTGACCGACCGGATACGCCACGGCGGGCGCGCATCGAGCAGCACCCGCAGGGCGGCGTTCACCTCGGCCTCGGGCACGGTGAGGCGGACCGCGCCGCCGGGCGTCGCCTCCGCCGCGCACCCGTCGGGCAGCCCGCCGGGGAGCGCGGCGCCCGGCTGGCCGGCGGCCTCGATGACCACCGCGGACCCGCCCCCGGCCGCCGCAGGCGACACGGCCCCGCCCGCCACCCGATACGCCACATCCGCAACCCCCGCCAGCCGCCGCGGATCGTGATCGACGAACACCACCGTCCCGCCCCCGGCGACCCGCTCCCCCACCGCCCGATCCAGCTCCTCCCGAGCCGCCTGGTCAAGCCCCGTCCAGGCCTCGTCCAGCACCAGCAGCTCCGGCTCCCCCATCAGCGCCTGCGCCACCGCCACCTTCTGGCACGTGCCCTTCGACAGCTCCGACATCGGCGTACGGGCATGGCCCCCGGCCCCGAAGCGCTCCAGCCACTCCCCCGCCCGCGCCTTCGCCACCCGCCCCCGCAGGCCATGGATGCGGCCGATGTGGACCAGATAGCCCTCGGCAGTGAACGGAAGCTCCCCGGAGAAGCGCTCCGGCACATACGCCGTGCGCGGCCGCCCGCTCACCCGTCCCGCCGAAGGCGCGTCCAGCCCCGCCAGGACCCGCAGCAGCGTCGTCTTGCCGCTCCCGTTGGCCCCCGCCACGCGCACCAGCGTCGCACCCGCCACCGACAGCTCCACCCCGCGCAGCACCCACGGGGCCCGGGCCCCGTAACGCCGTCCGACTCCGTGCAGCCTCATGGCCGCAGACGTTAGCCGAAAAGAGCCCTGGCAGACTTGGTGCGGTGACCAGCACCGACTCCTCCAGCCCGTTCCGGCACGCCGAGACCGAGCGGGACGCCATGCCGCAGTACGTGCTCCCCCTCGTCGTCCGCCTGGAGCGCGCCACGCCCCCGGCCCGTACCGACGCGCTGGAGACCGCCGCCCGCGCGGTCCTCACCCTCCTCTCCGACGAGCGCGCGACGGCCGCGGACGGCGAGTGGACGGAGGTCGTACGGGCCTGGCAGGACGCCCGGATCCGCAAGGTCGTCCGGCGGGCCCGCGGCGCGGAGTGGCGGCGGGCCGAGGCGCTGCCGGGCATCACGGTCGGCGGCGCCGCGGCCGAGGTGCGGGTCTTCCCGCCGGTGCCCCTCGACGGCTGGCCGAAGGACCTGGCCCGCCTGCAGGTGTCCGGCACGGACCTGACCGACCCCGAGCCGCCCGAGGACCCCGACCCCGCGGCGCCGGTGCTGTGGCTCGCCCCCGACCTGGACATGTCGGCGGGCAAGGCCATGGCCCAGGCGGGCCACGGCGCCCAACTCGCCTGGTGGGAGCTGGACGACGCGACCCGCGCGGCCTGGCAGGAGGCGGGCTTCCCGCTGTCCGTACGCACGCCGTCACCGGACCACTGGTCGCAACTCCTGCGCGCCGGGCTGCCGGTGGTCCGCGACGCGGGCTATACGGAGATCTCCCCCGGCTCGTGCACGGTGATCGCCGATCACCCGGCGCTGCGGCGGGCGGGCTAAGGCTGCGACAGGCGTCGGCCTAGCGCTCAGTCCCGTCCCGCCGGGCTCAAGTCGTCCGAGTGCCCCGCCTCCAGCCGCGGCCAGTGCGGGATCGGGCGGCCATTGCTGCTCAGCCGGATGTCGTCGTCCGGCTCGCCCTGGACGTACGGCCAGCCCTCCGGCGAGTCCTCCCACCGCTCCTGGCGGCCGTACGCCGTGAGGTCCATCAGGTGGTAGCTGTTGTCCAGCACCTCGACCCCGCGGTTGGTGGTCCACCAGGTCTCGAAGACCCGGTCGCCGTCGCGGAGATACGACACCAGGTGCATCATGCCGACGTGGCGGCCGGTGAGCAGCTGGTCCAGGGACGGGAGCGCGGAGTACCAGGGCATCTCCCAGCCGAGGAAGTCCCGGTAGCGGCGGCTTTCCTCGTACGGGCCCTGGCAGAGGACCGCGTACGTGATGTCGCGCGAGTGCAGATACGACAGCTCGCGTACCTGGCTGCCGCACCAGGTGCAGCCCTCGCATTGCTCGGCGGCCGGGTGGCCCGGCTGCCACATGAAGTAGTACGCGAGGAGCTGCCGGCGGCCCTCGAAGGCGTCGAGCAGGGTGACAGGCCCTTCGGGGCCGGTGATCTCCAGGCTGCCGTCCACCTCGACCATGGGCAGCCGCCGCCGGGCCGCGGCGATCGCGTCGCCCTCGCGGGTGTGGGCCTTCTCGCGGATGCGCAGCTTGTCGAGTTCGGCCTGGAAGGAGGCCCGGTCGGTGAGGGGCGGCAAGGCCGGTGCGCGGTCGGTCATTTCAGTCTTCCTCTCTCGTCTTCTGGGGGTCTTCGGAGCCTTCGGCCAGTTCCTTGATGCGCAGCAGGCGGGTGTCCCACGAGCGGCCGATCCGGTCCAGCTCCCGGGCCAGCGCGCCGAGCCGGGCGCCGACGGCGAGGTAGACCACCTCGCGGCCGCGCTGCTCGGACTCGACCAGGCCGACCTCGCGCAGCACCTCCAGGTGCTTGCCGATCGCCTGCCGGCTCACCGGCAGCTCGCGGGCCAGCGCGGACGCCGACAGCGGGCCGCGGCCGAGCCGGGTGAGGATCTCCCAGCGCGTGGCATCGCCGAGCGCGGCACACACGACGGGCAGCGCGGCGGTCACGCGCGCGACTCGACGTAGGCCTTCGCGGCCGCGAGCTCCTGCAGCCAGCCGCTGTCGTTGCCCTCGCGCTCCTTCAGCCAGGCGGCGGGGTCGTCGGCGAGGCCGGAGAAACCGCTCTCGACGACGCGCAGCGTCACCCCGCCCTCGTCCCGCTCGTCGATCCAGAACTCGACCAGGGTCGAGGCCGTCGACTCGTCGCGGTACGGGGTGCCGATCCAGCGGAAGGCGGCATAGCGCGGCTTGTCGAGCTCTACGGTCCGGAAGCGGAACTCCTGGCCGGAGGAGCGCAGCCGTACGACGGCGACATCGCCCTCGTAGCGCAGGTCGGGCTCGGATTCGACGGCGCCGTCGTTGACGTACCAGCCGGGGCGCATGACGAGGTCCCAGACGCGCTCGGCGGGGGCGTCGATGTCGATGCGGCGGGCAATGCGGTCGAGCTCGGCGAGCTCTTCTGCGGTGTGGGTGGTGGGGTCGGTCATGGCTTCCTCCTAGGGCTACCTTCTGCAATTCAAAGGTTGCACATACGGCGACGTACTGCAACCCCAGAGTTGCACTGAGGCGGCGGATGCGGCCCGCCAAATCCCTTGACCCGCCCCACCTCCACCGGCTTCCATCACCGGATGGACGACTCGAAGTCGATCACCATCCGGGACGCCGTCCCCGCCGACGCCCCCGCCGTCCGCGAGGTGGGCCTGGCGACCTGGCCCCCGACGTACGGGCCGATCATGGGCGACGCCTACGTGGCCGACGGCCTGGAGCGCTACTGGGGCGCGGACTTCATCGCGCAGCTGATCGCCGCGGGCCGGGTCTCGGTCGCCGCCACCGAGGACGGCACGGTCGTCGGGATGACGAGCGTCTCCCCTGGCGAGGACGGCATCCCGGTGATGTGGAAGCTGTACGTACACCCCGACCACCACGGCAAGGGCATCGGCTCCGCCCTCCTCCGCGCCGCCTTCATCCGCGCCGCCCGCACCTCCGACCGCCTCCGCCTGGACGTCCTGGCCGGCAACGACGCGGCGCACGCCTTCTACTTGTCCAAGGGCTTCCGCGAAACCGGCCGCGCACCGGACGCGGACCACCCGGAGTGGCCGGACACGATCTGGATGGAGGCGTCGGTGTGAGCGCCACGCCCGAATTCCCCAGCCGCACCTGGCTCTCCCCCAAAGCCGAGGTCCGCGACTCGCCCATCTCCGGCCGCGGCCTCTTCGCCGTGACGGCAATCGACCGCGGCGAGCCCGTGCAGCGCACCGGCGGCCGGCTCATCGACGACGCCGAGCACGCGCGGCTCACGCCCCCGTACAGCACCCTCACGGTCGGCCCGGGGCAGCACCTGCTCATGGCGTCCGACGACCCGGGCCGCTACGGCAACCACTCCTGCGACCCGAATCTCTGGCACGCCGACGCCGTCACCCTCGTCGCGCGCCGCGATATCGCCGCGGGCGAGGAGCTGGCCTGTGATTACGCCACGCTCACCGGGGTCGAGTCGTTCTCCATGGACTGCTCCTGCGGCGCGGCGATCTGCCGTGGCGCCGTCACCGGCGCCGACTGGCGGCTGCCCGCTTTGCGGGTCGCTTACGGGGCGCACTGGTCGCCCGCGCTGCTGGCCCGGATGGCCGGCGGAGCGTGAGGGTGGCGCCATCCGGTTTTCCCAGGAAGCGCCTACTCCGTCGCCACCCGTACGCCCAGGAACACCAGCGTCCCGCCCAGCAGCGCGTCCTGCGCCCGCCGCACCCGCGGCGACTTCAGCAGGCCGCGGATCCGGCCGACCGCCAGTGCGACCAGGCCGAGGCCGGAGAGGCTGAACAGGACCGCGATCAGGGCCAGGCCCAGGGCGACCGGCACCGCCGTGCCCGCGCCGCCGTCGCCCGGGATGAACTGCGGGAGGCTCGCCATGAAGAAGAGCGTCGCCTTGGGGTTCATCAGATTCGTCAGCAGGCCCTGGGTGAAGGGGCCACCGCCCAGCCCGAACAGCCGGCGCGGCGACGCCCCGGCGGCCTCCTCCCCCGGAGCCGCGGCGGAGCTGCCGCGCGCCCGCCACACCGCCCACAGGCTCCGCGCCCCCAGCGTCACCAGCACCGCCGCCCCCGCCAGCTTCACCGCCTCGAAGGCCACCGCGCTCCGCAGCAGCAGCCCGGCCAGGCCGAAGGCCACCCCCACCGCATGCACGAACAGCCCCGCCGCACACCCCAGCGCCGTCCGCAGCCCGTCCCCGCGGCCGCCCGCGGCGGCGCTGCGGATCACGACGGCGGTGTCGAGGCCCGGAGTGATCGTGATGAGGAGGCACAGAATCAAGTACGCGGGGAGCTGATCCATGCCCTGATCCTCCCGCTCTGTCACCCTCACCGTCCGCCGAACCTCAAATCCGGCTCTGAAATGACGCGATCAACGGTTCGACTCCGCGCCCGGCGGTGAAAAGACCCCCACGCGAGCGATTGCGTGACAGGGGGAGGTGGTCGCATGACACAGCACACGACACAGCAGCAGCGGCAGTTGGGGACGGGTATCGGCTGGCGGCCGGAGATCGCGGCCGGGATCGATCGGCTGCCGGGCATCGACTGGGTCGAGGTGGTGGCGGAGAACATCTGCCACGACCATCTCCCCGACGCGCTCGTCCGCCTGAGCGACCGCGGCGTCACCGTCGTACCGCACGGCGTCGGCCTCGGCCTCGGCGGCGCGGAGCGCCCCGACCCGGGCCGCCTGGTCGCGCTCGCGCAGCGGGCCGAGCTGACCGGGTCGCCGCTGGTCACCGAGCACATCGCGTTCGTACGGGGCGGCGGGCCGCTGACCGCGTCGCCGCGCCTGGAGGCCGGGCACCTGCTGCCCGTGCCGCGCACCCGCGACGCCCTCGACGTGCTGTGCGCCAACGTCCGCATCGCCCAGGACGCGCTGCCGGTGCCGCTCGCCGTCGAGAACATCGCGGCGCTCTTCGCCTGGCCGGACGAGGAGTTCAGCGAGGGCGAGTTCCTGTACGAGCTGGTGGAGCGCACCGGCGTCAAGCTCCTCATCGACGTGGCCAATCTGCACACCAACCACGTCAACCGCGGCGAGGACCCGGCGAAGGCGCTCGACCAGCTGCCGCTGGAGGCCATCGCGTACGTGCACGTCGCCGGCGGCTTCGAGCGCGACGGGGTGTGGCACGACAGCCACGCGCACCCGGTGCCGGAGCCGGTGCTCGACGTGCTGCGGCAGCTGTGCGCGCGGATCAGCCCGCCCGGCGTGCTGCTGGAGCGGGACGAGAACTTCCCGCCGGTCACCGAGCTCGCCGCCGAGCTGGACGCGATCGGCCGTATCACCAAGGACACCAAGGAAACCCGGGGGATCGTCCATGCCTGAGATCTTGAACGAAGAGGAAGAGCTCACCGCCGCCCGCGAGCGCCTCGCCCTCCGCCAGACCGCGCTGCTGTCCGCGCTCGTCGCGGGCACCCCGGCGCCCGAGGGCTTCGACCGGGCCCGGCTGCGGGTGCAGGCGCGGGCGCTGGCCGCGAAGCGGGCGGATGTGATCGCGAAGATCGCGCCGGAGCTGCCGCGGATCCTGGGCGGCGCGTATCGCAAGGAGTTCCTCGCGTACGCCGCCGAGCACCCGCTCACCGGCGGCTACCGGCAGGACGCCCTCGCCTTCGCCCGCCTCCTCCTCGACACCGGCAAACCGGCCGACGCCGCCGCCCGCCGCGAGCTGCGCCGCTGGTGGCGCGACCGGCGCGCCCCCGCGCCGCACCGCTCGCGCGAACTGCTGCGGCAGGCCCGCGGCGTGCTCGGCCGCGGGTGGCGGCGCTGATGCTCGCGCTGACCGGAGCCGCCGTCGTGGCGATCGTCGCGGCCACCGTCTGGCTGGCGGTCGCGGCGGCCCGCGGGCGGCGCACGGCCCCGCCCGCCGCGCCCGGCTGGCTCCCGGAGATGGCGCTCGACGCCGCCTTCCTGGCCGGCGGGCCGCGCCGAGTGGTGGATACGGCGATCAGCACCATGCATGCGGACGGACGCCTGCAGCTGGACCACTACGGGCACCTCCAGGTGGTGCAGCCGGTGGCGCACCACCCCGTGGAGGGCGCGGTGCTGGCCGCCTGCGGCCCGCAGTGGGCGGCGGATGTCGAGGTCGTACGGGACGGGGCCATGCGCAGCGCGGAGGTGCAGGCGGTCGGGGACGGGCTGGCGGCGCGGGGCATGCTCTACCGGCCGGAGGCCGTGAAGGCGTGGAAGGCCGCCGCGGTGTTGCAGCGGTGGGCCAGCATCGGCTCGTTCGTGCTGCTGTTCCTCGTCGCGTTCGTGTCCGCCGACCCCGGGGACGACTACTTCTTCAGCATCTTCCCGGTGCTCTTCGTCTCGGTCCTGGCGGCCGGCATCGGGCAGGCGATGGCGCCCAGGGGGCGGCTCACCAAGGCGGGCTGGGACGCCCTGGCCCAGCTGAACCGGCACAATCCGTGGGCGCCGGCCGGCACCCAGCCGTACGGTCCCGGCGTGCCAGGCCTCGTCGCCGTGGGCGGCGTGGCGGCGCTGGCGGCCGGGCCGCTGAAGGACGCGCTGAAGGCGGGCGCGGCCGGCGGGTCGAAGCCGTCCGGCGGGTCGGTGTTCTTCGGCTCGTCCGCCGCCGACACCGGGGCCGCGTGGTGCGGCTCCTCCGGCGGGGGCGGAGGCGGCTGCGGCGGCTCCTCCTGCGGAGGCGGGGGCGGCGGAGGCGGCGGCTCGTCCTGCGGAGGCGGGGGCGGCGGCGGAGGCGGCGGCGGGGGCGGGGGCTGACGCCGCGAAACGGCCCAACGTACCAACACCAAACGTCAGTTGGGCCGTTTCCTCGAACGCGTGACGGGATCTGCACAGATCTCACTAGCGTGCGGTGCCGCACCAGGAGGCACCATGCGAACTGTCACCGGCACCGGACTCGTCATCTCCGCCCTCGCGGCGACGCTGGCCGCGCTGCTGCTGCCGGTGCTCACCTTCCGCGGCGGGCCGGGGGCCGGCATCACGCAGACCGTGGCCACGCAGTTCGGGCCGCTGTCCGCCGCCGACCGGGACTTCGTCATCCGGGTCCGGCTGGCCGGGTTATGGGAGATTCCGGCGGGCCAGCAGGCGCAGGAGCGGGGCGTCTCACCGGCCGTACGCATCGCGGGTGAGCACCTCGTCGACGGCCATACCGCCCTGGACGCCTCCGTCCGCAAGGCCGCCCGCAAGCTCGGCATGGAGCTGCCCAGCCAGCCCAACGCGCAGCAGCAGAAGGCGCTGGACGACCTGACGCGGGCGAGCGGGTCCGGCTACGAGAAGAAGTTCGCGAACATCCTGCGCCTGGCCCACGGCAAGGTCTTCGCCCTGATCGGGCAGATCCGCGCCACCACCCGCAACAACCTCGTGCGCGCACTCGCCGACGAGGCGAACACCACCGTGCTCGACCACATCACCGTGCTCGAGGAAACCGGCCTGGTGGACTTCGACGCCATCGTCCGGGACGCGGAGACGGCATCGCCGCTGCCGACGCCGTCCGTGCCGCCGCCGTCGCCGAAGGCCTCCCGCCAGGACGTCACCCCGGCCGAGCCGCCCAGGTCCGCGCGTACCTATCCGCTGCCCCCGCCCACCCAGCGACCGGAGAGGAGCGGCAAGCCGAAGCCGCCCGGCAAGCCCGGGCCGCCGAGCAAGGGACCCAAGCCCCCCGAGCAAGAGAAGAAGTGACCCCCATGCACCACCCCCCACCGCACAGACGGCGCCTGGGCGCCAAGCACCTGATATTCGTGGCGTTACTGGCCCTGCTGGGCTCCGGCGGCACCTTCGCGCTGGTGACGACGGGCAGCGCGTCGGCGCACCGGACGCCGCCTTCGCCCTCGCCGTCACTGCCGTCCGCGGGCGAGCCGTCGGCCGGCGCGAGCGAGACCGGCGCGCCCCCGTCCAGCGCTTCCCCGTCCAGTGCAACCCCGTCCCCCTCCCACTCCGGCGACCACGCCGGCCCCGTGCCCGAGGACTTCGCCGACATCGCCACCGGCGCCCGCGCGGAGCGCCCCCGCAATCAGCGCGGCGCCTCCACCGGCAGCTTCACGTCCCGCTGCGGCCGCAACACCGAGGGCCATCGCAACCCGGACAATTTCATCGTCACCCCGGGCGTGCAGAACGGCGCCCACCACCAGCACGACTACGTCGGCAACCTCTCCACCGACGCCTTCTCCACCGCAGACTCCCTCCGCGCCGCGGACACGACGTGCGGCAACGGCGACAAGTCCGCGTACTACTGGCCGGTCCTCCGCGACCGGACCGCGGACGAGAACGCCGACGACGCCGACGGCAACGTCGGCCGCATTCTCACCCCCGCCCGCGTCTCCCTCAGCTTCCGCGGCAACCCGGCCTCGAAGGTCACCGCGATGCCCGAAGACCTGCGCGTCATCACCGGCGACGCGAAGGCGTTCACCAATGGTCCTGCCAACGCCCGCGCCCAGTGGACCTGCACCGGGGCGGGCGGCCGCGTGCTCACCGACAAATACCCGAGCTGCCCGCGGCGCAGCGATGTCGTCCGCATCCTCGACTTCCCCAGCTGCTGGGACGGCACCAATACGGACAGCGCCAATCACCGCACCCACATCGTCTTCCCCGACCGCGCTTCGGGCCGCTGTCCGTCCGGCACGAAGCCGGTGCCGCAGCTGCGGATGCGGCTGACGTACGACGCGCCCCGGGCCCCGGACTTCGCCGTGGACTCGTTCCCGGAGCAACTTCACAAACCGGTCACCGACCACGGCGATTTCGCCAACTTCATGCCGACTGACGTCATGAACCGGGCCGTTCGGTGCATCAACGGCGGCCGCCGCTGCGGCTGACCGAATGCTGGAAACCTCTGGCGCTCATGTGACGACCTGGCATACAAATCCGCCATGTGGGTGCTCCTGCTAGTCCTCGCCTGGGTCGTCGCCCTGATCTCGTGCGGCCGCCTCTGCCTGGCCGCCGTGGCGGCCGCCCGGCTGCCCGAGCCGCCGCCGGCCGTCCGCGACGGGAGCAAACTCGCGCTGCGTGAGACCGCGTTCCTGGCCGGCGGCCCGGCCCGGGTCGTCGACGTGACGCTGGTACGGATGGCGCGGGAGCGGCGGCTGCTGCTCGCCCACACCGGCTGGGTGTCGGTCGCCGCCCCCGAGCCGCGCGACGACATCGAGGCCGCCGTGCTCGCCGCCATCGGCCCCGGCGGCCAGGCCCGGATCCCGCTGGTGCGCATCGCGGCCGCGGCCAACGAGGCGATGGAGGCGCTCGACGACCGGCTCGCCGCCATGGGCCTCGCCGTGCCGCGGGAGACCAGGGACGGGGTGCGCGGCGGCATCCGGCAGGTGCGGATGGCCGGGGCCGCCGATGTGGCGCTGGCGCTGACGGCGGGGGTGCTGCATCCGGCAGGGACGGGGGCCTCGCTGCTGTGGGGCTGGTTCGCGCTGCCGCTGGTGCTGGTCACCGGCTGCCTGGTGGTGGCGTGGATAGAGGTCCACCCGTACACCCAGTGGGCCTCGATCCCTGGCCAGCAGCTGCTCGCCCGCATGGGCGTCCCGCGCCCGCGCCGCGGCGGCGCCGACGACGGCCTGGGCGAGACCGAGGACGAGGCGGCGCTGCTGACCGCCGTGGCCGTGCGCGGCCCCGCCGCCCTCCCGGAGGCGGGCATGCGGGCGGCGCTGGCACCGTCCATGCGCAAGTAGCCCGCCATCTGACGACACCCCGGCGCGCGTCCTTTACTTCCCTAACTGACCAGCGAATTATCCCTTTTATCCCGGTCAGCCTCCGAAGAAGGGACCCATGTGAGGGCTGCTGCCGCGCTGTACGGAATTGTCGGATCACTCGCCCTCACCGCTCTGGCAGCCGCCCCGGCCGCAGGCACCGGCCCCGCGACGGCCTCGCCGGAGACCCGCGGCGTCGCCACGGCCGTCGCCGACGCCGCCGCGGACGGCATCAAGTGGGGCCGCTGCCACCCCGACGAGGAGCTGGCCGCCCCGGCGAAGTGCGGCACCGTCTCCGTACCCCTGGACTACGCCCACCCCGAGGGCCGCAAGCTCAAGCTCGATGTCAGCCGCGCCAAGGCGACGGAGCCGAAGGAGCGGCAGGGCGCGCTGGTCTTCAACCCGGGCGGCCCCGGCGGCTCCGGCATGTACTTCCCGCAGCTCGCCGCCTCCCCCGAGTGGTCAAAGGTGGCGAAGGCGTACGACTTCATCGGCTACGCGCCGCGCGGCGTCGAGCGCACCGGGCGGATCTCCTGCCAGGACCCGAAGGTGTTCAACAAGGCCCCGACGGACAGCCCGCAGCGCCCGACCGAGGCCGAGAAGCGCGAGCGCATCGCCGAGGCCCAGGCCTACGCCCGCGGCTGCGCCAGGATCCCGGGCCTGCGGCACTACACCTCGCTCAACAACGCTCGCGACCTCGAGGTCCTCCGCGCCGCCCTGGGCGAGAAGAAGCTGAACTTCGTCGGCGCCTCGTACGGCACCTACTTCGGCGCCCTGTACGCCACGCTCTTCCCCCAGCACGTCCGCCGCTTCGTCTTCGACAGCGTCGTCGACCCGCGCCCGGAGCAGATCTGGTACGGCAACAACCTCCGCCAGTCCGCCGCCTTCGAGAAGCGCTGGGCCGCCTTCCACCGCTGGGCCGCGGGGCACGACGACTCGTACCGGCTGGGCAACAGCGCCCGCGAGGTGCGCGCCGCGTACGAGAAGGTGCGGGCCGCGGTGGAGGCGAAGCCGGCCGGCGGGAAGATCGGCACCAAGCAGCTGCAGTCCGCGTTCCTCAAGACCGGCTACGCCGACGAGTACTGGCCGTACGCCGCCACCGCCCTCTCCGACTACCTGGCGGGCAAGCCGCAGACCCTGGTGGACTTCGCGGCGGTCAGCCCCGAGGACCACGAGCTGGAGGAGAACGGCAACGCGGTCTACACGGCCGTCGAGTGCAACGACGCCCCCTGGCCGCGCGACTGGGCGACCTGGGACCGCGACAACACGGCGCTGGCGCGCAAGGCCCCCTTCGAGACGTGGGACAACGTCTGGATGAACCTTCCCTGCGCCTTCTGGCCCACCGCCCAGCAGCGCCCGGCCGAGATCGGCACCCAGCCGGGCGCCACGCCCCCGGTGCTGATCCTGGCGGCCGAGGACGACGCGGCGACCCCGTACGCGGGTGCCCGCGAGCTGCTGTCCCGCATCCCCGACGCGTCGCTGGTCACGGAGCGGGACTCGGGCTCGCACGGCATCTCCGGCGGCCCGAACCAGTGCGTGAACGGCCACGTGGACGCGTACCTGCTGCACGGCACCACCCCCGGCACCAACGCGCTGCAGGCCAACGGCAACAACGGCGCCTCCCCGCGGGAGGCGACCTGCGCGCCGCACAAGACGCCGAAGGGCGACCGTCAGGTGCTGCCGGGGGACGCGGGCTGATCAGCGGGTCGATCAGGCCAGGTCGGCGACCAGCTGGGAGACCTCCTTGCGCCGCCCGGTGAAGAACGGCACCTCTTCCCGTACGTGCATCCGGGCCTCCGAGGCCCGCAGGTGGCGCATCAGGTCGACGATCCGGTACAGCTCATCGGCCTCGAAGGCGAGCAGCCACTCGTAGTCGCCGAGGGAGAAGGACGCGACGGTGTTGGCGCGCACGTCCGGGTAGCCGCGGGCCATCTTGCCGTGGTCGGCGAGCATCCGGCGGCGGTCCTCGTCGGGGAGCAGGTACCAGTCGTAGGAGCGCACGAAGGGGTACACCGAGACGTAGTTCCGCGCCGTCTCGTCGGCGAGGAAGGCCGGGATGTGCGACTTGTTGAATTCGGCGGGCCGGTGCAGCGCCATGTTCGACCAGACCGGCTCCAGCGCCCGGCCGAGCTTGGTGCGGCGGAAGCGGTTGTACGCGTCCTGCAGCTCGTCCGCGGTCTCGGCGTGCCACCAGATCATGACGTCGGCGTCGGCGCGCAGCCCCGACACGTCGTACGTGCCGCGGACGGTGACGTCCTTGGCGGCGAGCTGGTCGAAGAGCTCCTGCACCTCGTCGGCGTATCCGGCGCGGTCCTCCGGCAGCACGTCCTTCAGCTTGAAGACGGACCAGAGGGTGTACCGGATGACCTCGTTGAGGTCCTTGGCCTTCTTGCCGGCGTTGGGGCTCTTCTGGGGGGCGGCTGCAGCGTCAGTCATGCACCCATTGTCCCAGCTCCGCCCAGCAGCTCGTCGGCGGCCCGGTAGGCGGAGGCGATGCAGGCCGGGATGCCGACGCCGTCGTACGCGGCCCCGCACACGGCGACCCCGGCGGGCAGCCCGGCGCGGATGCGGGCGACGCGGCCGAGGTGGCCGACGGGGTACTGCGGCAGGCCGTCGTTCCAGCGGACGACCTTGGCGGCGACCGGCTGGGCGGCGAGCCCGGTGGCGTCCTTGAGGTCCTGCTGGGAGATCTCCACGAGCTCGTCGTCCGTACGCTGCAGGATCTCCGTCTCGCCGTACCGGCCCACGGAGGTGCGCAGCACGACGAGGTCCGGGTCCTCGTCGGCGATCCACCCCCACTTCTGCGAGGCGAAGGTGGCGGCCTTGATGCGATGCCCGTCCACGGGCGGGACGAGGAAGCCGCTGCCCGCGGGGAGGTCGGCGTCCGCACGGCGGTAGGCGAGGGTGGTGAGCGCCATGGAGGCGTACTCGATGGTGCGCAGCTCCGCGGCGGCCGCCGGGCCGTCGTGGTCGAGCAGGCGGGCGGCCTGGGGGGCGGGGACGGCGAGGACGACGGCGTCGGGGGTGAGGGTCCGCTCGCCCGCGTGGAGCTCCCAGCCGTCGGGGGTGCGGCGGAGGCGGTCGACCGGGCAGTTCCGTACGATCTCGGCGCCCCGGGCCCGTACGGACTCGGCGACGGCGAGCGGGAGGGTGCCGACGCCGCCCTTGATGCCCATGAATACGGGCCCGGTCTGCTGCCGCTCGGCGGCCACTCGCTGCAGGTCCGCGACGCCGTCGAGGAGGGAGCCGTGGGTGCGGGCGGCCTCGTAGAGCTGCGGGACGGCCATGCGGAGGGAGATGCGGTACGCGTCGCCCGCGTACACCCCGCCGAGGAGCGGCTCGACGAGCCGGTCGACGACCTCGCGGCCGACGCGGGCGGCCACGTACTCGCCGACGGCGATGTCCTCGCCGACCTCGGTGGGCGGCAGCTCGCGGTCGCGGCCGATCCGGGCCAGGCCCTCGTCGGACAGCACGCCCGCCAGGGTGGCGGCGTCGGCCGGGACGCCCATCACATGCCCCTTGGGCATCGGGCGCAGCTCGTCCCTCGTCCACAGCGAGGCCCCGGCGGTGGCGGGCGGCTGCAGCCGGTCGGCGAGGCCGACCTCGCGGGCGAGCGCGATGGCTTCGGGGCGGCGGGCGAGCATCGACTCGGCGCCCAGGTCGACGCGCACGCCCTCGATCTCGCCGGCATGCAGCTTGCCGCCGAGCCGGCCGGAGGCCTCCAGCACGGTCACCCGTGCACCGCGGTCGAGGGCCCGGTGGGCGGCGGCGAGACCGGCGATACCGCCTCCGACGATGACGACGTGCGAGCTGCTCATGCCCCCAACTCTCTCACCCGATAACGATTGGGTACGCCCCGCACCCCGCGCGCAACCTGCCGCCCCCACCCCCCGTCGAAGGGGCACGACACTCACCAGGGCCCGGGGGTCACCATGCGCAGACACATCGGCTTACTGCTCACGGCGCTGCTGGCGGCAGTGCTCGCCCTCACGGCCGCGGGCTGCGGCGGCGCGGGGAGCGACGACGCGAGCGGCGGGGACGGCAACAAGGCCGCTGCGGACGACAAGGGCAAGGCAGAGGACGGCGCCGATGCCGGCAGCCGGCAGCTCAAGCCCGGCCAGCAGCAGAAGGCCCAGGAAAAGGCCAAGCCCGTCAAGGCCGTCCCCACGGCCCTGATCCGCACCGCCTCCCTCACCATCAGCACCAAGGCCCCCCAGGACCTCGCCGCCTCCGCCCGCACCGCCGCCGAGACCGCGGGCGGGTACGTGGGCAACGAGCGGACGACCACCAGCCGCACCGTCCTCACCCTCCGCGTCCCGACGGCCGAGTACGAGGACTTCCTGAAGGACATCACCGGCCTCAAGGGCGGCAAGCTCACCGACCGCGGCGAAAAGGTCCAGGACGTCACCGACCAGGTGGTCGACGTCGAGAGCCGGATCAAGTCGCAGCGCGCCAGCGTCGACCGCATCCGCAAGCTCATGGACGATGCGACCAAGCTCAGCGACGTCGTCTCCCTCGAAGGCGAGCTCAGCTCCCGCCAGGCCGACCTGGAGGCGCTGCAGACCCAGCAGAAGAGCTTGAAGGACCGCACCTCCTTCGCCACCGTGACGCTCACCCTCACCAAGAAGGCGCCGCCCGCGGAGAAGGCCGACGACGACACCACCATCCCCGCCGCCCTCTCCGGCGGCTGGAACGCCTTCGTCGACACCCTCCGCTGGATCGGCATCGTGCTGGCCGCGGTGCTGCCCTTCGCCGCCGTGATCGCCGTCTTGATCCTCGGCGTGCGCCTGCTGCTCCCGCGCCTGCCGCGGCGTGCGCCCGTCTCTGCACCAAGCAAGGAGGAGTGAGACTCCGCCCTGGCGCGGCGCGGCGGCATCGCACACCGTAGCGTTGCCCTCACAGCCTTACGGTGTGAGGCGCGAAGGGAGCTCGGTATGGGGGCCAAGCAGCGGCTTGTGGTCATCGGCGGCGATGCGGCGGGCATGTCCGCGGCGTCGCAGGCGCGCCGTATGAAGGGCGAGGACGAGCTGGACATCACCGCCTTCGAGCGCGGCCGGTTCAGCTCGTTCTCGGCCTGCGGCATCCCGTACTGGGTCGGCGGCGACGTGCCCGAGCGCGATCAGCTCATCGCCCGTACGCCCGAGGAGCACCGGCGCCGCGGCATCGACCTCAGGATGCGCACCGAGGTCACCGAGATCGACCTGGACCGCCAGTGCGTGCGCACCCGCGATCTGGAGGAGCCCGGCGCCGAGGAGCGCTGGCACGGCTTCGACCACCTGGTCATCGCCACCGGCGCCCGTCCCGTACGCCCTCCGCTGCCCGGCATGGATGCCCCCGGCGTGCACGGCATCCAGACCCTCGACGACGGCCAGGCGCTGCTGGACACCCTCCAGAAGGAGGAGATCCGCAATGCGGTGGTGATCGGCGCCGGCTACATCGGCGTCGAGATGGCCGAGGCGCTGCGGCACCGCGGCGCCGAGGTGACCGTCCTGGAGCGGGACGAGCAGCCGATGTCGACGCTCGACCCGGACATGGGCGCCCTGGTGCACGAGGCCATGAACGGCATGGGCATCCGCACGGTCACCGGCGCCCCCGCCAAGGAGGTGCTCACCGGGCCCGACGGCCGGGTGCGCGCGGTGGCGACGGAGGGCGGCGAGTACCGGGCGGACGTCGTCGTCCTGGGTCTCGGCGTACGACCCGAGACCGGCCTCGCTCAGCAGGCCGGGCTGCCGCTGGGCGAGTCCGGCGGGCTGCTGACGGACCTGGCGATGCGGGTGCGCGGCCACGAGAACGTGTGGGCGGGCGGCGACTGCGTCGAGGTCCTCGACCTCGTCTCGGGCCGTACCCGGCACATCCCCCTGGGCACCCACGCCAACAAGCACGGCCAGGTCATCGGCCGCAATGTCGGCGGCGGCGTGGCCACCTTCCCCGGCGTAGTCGGCACGGCCGTGAGCAAGGTCTGCGACCTGGAGATCGCCCGTACCGGGCTGCTGGAGAAGCAGGCGCGGGAGGTGGGTCTGCAGTACGTGACGGCGAAGATCGAGTCGACCAGCCGGGCCGGCTACTACCCGGGCGCGGCGCCGATGACGGTGAAGATGCTCGCCGAGCAGCGCACCGGGCGGCTGCTGGGCGTGCAGATCGTCGGCCGTGAGGGTGCGGGCAAGCGGGTCGACATCGCGGCGGTGGCGCTGACGGCCCAGATGACGGTGGAGCAGATGACGGCGCTCGACCTGGGGTATGCGCCGCCGTTCTCGCCGGTGTGGGACCCGGTGCTGGTGGCGGCGCGGAAGGCGACGGCAGCCCTTGCCTAACCTATCGAAACTCGATAGATTCCCATCGTAAGTCGATGGGAGGCCCCGGTATGGGAAAGATGGCTGTCGGTGCGCTGCGCGCCGTGCTCGGACTGGTGCTCGCGGGCACCGTATGCGTGCAGGTGCTGATGCTGTGGACGCTGCTCAGCGGGAACGACCCGGAGGACGGCTCCCTCCCGCTGACCCCGCTGCGGGTGATCGTGATCCTCGGCATGGTGGCGGCGCAGGTCGCCGTGGTCTGCGTCGGGCGGCTGGTGGGGATGGTGCGGCGCGGGACCGTGTTCTCGCACGACGCCTTCCGGTACGTGGACGGGGTGATCGGCTCGATCGTGGCGGCGGCGGTGCTGTGGTTCGTGGTCACGGCCATCAACGCGCCGGACCAGCGGGACGACCCGGGCGTCACGCTCATCATGGGCGGGATCGGGGTGGCCATCCTGGGGGTCGCGCTCATCGTGTACGTGCTGCGGATGCTGCTCGCCCAGGCCGTCGCGCGCGACGTCGAGGCCGCGCAGATGCAGGCCGAGCTCGACGAGGTGATCTGATGCCGATCTCCGTCGACATCGATGTGATGCTGGCCAGGCGGAAGATGTCCGTGGGCGAGCTCGCCGACCGCGTCGGGATCACGCCCGCCAACCTGGCGGTCCTCAAGAACGGCCGCGCCAAGGCGGTGCGCTTCGCGACGCTCGCGGCGCTGTGTGAAGTGCTCAAGTGCCAGCCGGGCGACCTGCTGCGCTGGGAAGCCGAGGACGGCGCGGGCGGCGCGGACGGCTGAGGCTTGTCCACCGGTCGGTGGACAAGGAGTCCCACCGGCCGGTGCTCATGCCAACCCGGGCCTCCCGACCAGCATGAATGGCATGACTAACACCCCTGTACGCATGGCTCGCTGGAGCGCCCTGCACCCGTGGCGGGCGATCATCGGCTGGTTCGTCTTCGTGGTCCTGTGCCTGGGCGCCGGGATCAGCACGGGGACACACGAGGCCACCACCAAGGACTTCTGGGTCGGCGAGGCCGGCCGCGCCGAACAGCTGGCGACCGAGGCCGGGATGCAGCGCAAGCCGGTCGAGCACGTCACGATCCGCGGCGGTACGGGCGCCCAGGCAAAGGCCGCGGCCAAGGACGTCGCCGCACGGATGGCGAAGCTCCCGGAGGTCGCGAGCGTCGCGGACCCGGTGCGCTCCCGCGACGGCGGCACCTACCGGGTGTCGGTGGCGCTCAAGGGCCCGGAGCTGGAGGGCAAGAAGAACGTCGTACCGCTGCTCGCCGAGACCGAGAAGGCGGCAAAGGCCCACCCCGGCCTCGACATCGAGGAGACCGGCTCTCCCGCGATCAGCAAGGGCGTCAACGACCAGCGCGGCAAGGACCTCGCGCTCTCCGAGCGCATCTCGCTGCCGGTCACGCTGATCACACTGCTGGTCGTCTTCGGCTCCGCGGTGATGGCGGGTGTGCCGCTGCTGCTCGCGCTGACCTCGATCGCCGCGGCCCTCGGCCTGAACATGCTGGCCTCGCACCTGATCCCGGACGCCGGTCTGGGTACGAACCTGATCCTGCTGATCGGCCTGGCCGTCGGCGTCGACTACACGCTCTTCTACCTCAAGCGGGAGCGGGAGGAACGGGTCCGCGCGGGCGGCCGGCTGTCGTCCGAGGCGCTGGTCGAGCTGGCGGCGGCGACGGCCGGGCGGTCGATCGTGATCTCCGGGCTCGCGGTGATCGCCTCCACGGCCACGCTCTATCTCGCCACCGACGTCATCTTCTCCTCGCTCGCCACCGGCACGGTCCTCGTCGTCGCGGTCGCGGTGGCCAGCTCGCTGACCGTACTCCCGGCGCTGCTGGTCAAGATCGGCCGGCGCACCGAGCGCCGGGCCGAACGCCGGGCCCGCCGCGGCAAGGCGCCGCGTCCCGAACGCGCCGAGACCGGCCGGTTCTTCGCCGCCCTGCTCCGCCCCGCCCAGCGGCGGCCCGCGCTCACCCTGGTCGTCTCGGTGCTGGCGATGCTGGCGCTCGCGCTGCCCGCGCTGGGCATGAAGCTGATCGACCCGGGCCGCGACACCTTCTCCCGCGACATCCCGGCGATGCAGGCGTACGACCGGCTGACCGCCGACTTCCCCGAGCTGCTGGTGAAGCAGGAGGTGGTGGTGCGGAACGCGCCGGCCCAGGAGGGTGCCGTACGGAAGGCGCTGACGGAGCTGGACGGGCGCACCCAGGCGGACCCGCTGTTCGCGAAGCACGACGCTCCCGTGCTGCACACGTCGGCCGACGGCCGTACGAGCGTGCTGGAGGTGTCCGTGCCGCACGCCGCTCAGGCCGACGAGGCGGTCACGTCGCTGGAGCGGCTGCGCGGCGAGTACATCCCGGCCACCACCGGGGAGTTGAGCGGCGTGGAGACCGCGGTCAGCGGTGATGTCGCGCGCGGGCAGGACTATGTGCACCATGAGCGCGGCAAGCTGCCGCTGATGCTCGGGGCGCTGCTGCTGGTGACCTTCCTGATGACCGTCTGGGCGTTCCGGTCGGTGGTGATCGGGCTGCTCGGCGTCGTACTCAACCTGCTGTCCGCCGCCGCCTCGCTCGGGCTCATGGTCGCGGTCTTCCAGGGGACCTGGGCCGAGGGGCTGCTGGGCTTCGACTCGATCGGGGCGATCGCGTCGCGGGTGCCGCTGTTCCTGTTCGTGATCCTCTTCGGTCTTTCGATGGACTATCAGGTGTTCGTCGTCAGCCGCATCCAGGAGGCGCGGCAGCGCGGGCTGTCGTCGCGGGAGGCGGTGCTGGAGGGCATCTCGCGGTCGGCGAAGGTGGTCACCAGCGCGGCCGTGGTCATGGTCACCGTCTTCGGCGGCTTCGTCGCCCTGCACCTGGCGGAGATGAAGCAGATGGGCTTCTGCCTCGCGGTGGCGGTGCTGCTCGACGCGGTGGTGATCCGGATGCTGATCCTGCCGGCGGCGCTGCTGCTCCTCGGCGACCGCGCCTGGTGGCCGTCGCGGCGGGCCAGGGCCCGTGCCGTACGGTCCGAGCAGGCCGTCCCCGTAGGCTGACGCAGCATGAGCAGCGCCTCTTTGCCGACCGATCCGCAGCCGCCCGCCGAGGCCCTTGGGGCGCACCGGCTCCACCGCTGGTACGACGCCTGCTGGGTGGTCTTCGGCCTCGCCCCCTCGGCCCTCGCCCTGCACGACGGCGGCCGGGAGGGCTGGGCCTCGGCGGCGGTGCTCACCGTGCTCGGCGTGAGCTACGCGGTGCTGCGGCTGTGGCCGGCGAACCCCGTGATCCGCCCGCTCGTCTTCCTGTCGCTGCTGATGCTCGGGGTGGGCGCGATGGCGGGGCTGCCGGGCGGCGGGGCGGCGCTGCTGATCGTGTCGCTGCCGATGTTCTGGATCTACGGGAACGGGCCGCGCCGCGCGATCGCGCTGAGCGGCGCCGCCACCGCCGCCACCATCCTCGGCGGCGTCCTCGACGACGGCTGGAGCCCCGACTTCGGCACCGGCAACGCCACCGCGGCGCTCCTCGGCTACGCCGCCGGCACCATGATCGGCCTCTGGCTGCACCACATCGCCACCCGCAACGACGCCCGCGCCGAGCAGCTGGGCGCGGAACTCGAGGACACCCAGCTCCAGTTGGCCGAGGCCCACCGCCGCGAGGGCGCCCTCGCGGAGCGCGAGCGGCTGGCGCGGGAGATCCACGACACCCTTGCGCAGGGCTTCGCGTCCATCGTGGTGCTGGCGGAGGCGGCCCGTACGGCACTGGAGTCCGACCCGGCGCGGGGCGCGCAGCAGCTGCACTCGATCGAGCAGACCGCGCGGGAGAACCTGGCGGAGGCGCGGGTCCTGGTCGGCGCCGGCGCGCACGGCGGCGGTCCGGCCGGTGCCTCCGCCGGGGCGCTCCGCCGCACCCTCGACCGCTTCACGGAGGACACCGGCATCCCGGTCACCGCCGAGCTGCCGGACCTCGGCCCCGGCCTCGACCAGACCACCCGCATCGCCCTGCTGCGCTGCACCCAGGAGTCCCTCGCCAACGTCCGCAAGCACGCCGCCGCCTCGGCCGTGAGCGTCGTGCTGACCGCGGGCCCCGAAACGATCGAGCTGGAGATCATGGACGACGGCCGCGGCTTCCTGGTCGCCGAAGCAGAGGGCTTCGGCCTGGACGGCATGCGCCGCCGGCTCGCCGAGCTCGGCGGCGAGCTCACCGTGACCAGCTCCCCCGGCGACGGCACCCGCGTCCTCGCCGTACTTCCCGCGAAAGGGCAGGACTGACATGCCGAAGCTGCGCGTCATCATGGCCGACGACCACACGGTCATGCGTACGGGCCTGGTGGCCCTGCTCTCCGCGGAGCCGTCCATCGAGATCGTCGGCGAGGCGGGCGACGGCCGCGCGGCGGTCTCGCTGGTCGGCGAGGTGCGCCCGGACGTGGCGCTGCTCGACCTGCGGATGCCGGTACTCGACGGGGTCGGCGCCACCGAGCGGATCGTGGCGCTGTATCCGGAGACCCGGGTGCTGATCCTCACCACATACGACACGGACGCCGAGATCGAGCGCGCTGTGGAGGCGGGCGCGACCGGCTACCTGCTCAAGGACGCCACCCGCGAGCGCCTGGTGGAGGCGATCCACGCGGCCGCCCGCGGCGAGACGGTCCTCGCCCCGCGGGTCGCCCAGCGGCTGGTGGCCCGGATGCGCCGCCCGGCGCAGGTGGAGCTCACCAGGCGCGAGGTGGACGTGCTGACCGCCGTCGCCGACGGCCTGTCCAACCCGGAGATCGGCGAACGCCTCTTCATCGCCGAGGCGACCGTGAAAACCCACCTGCTCCGCGTCTTCGCCAAGCTCGACGTCAGCGACCGCACCCGGGCGGTGGTGGTGGCGATGGAGCAGGGGCTGCTCAAGCGCCCTTAGCCGAGCCGTCCAGCGCCACCGCCAGCAGCGGCGCCACCTGCTCCACCTGCCAGGGGCGGGCGCCGTGGCCGGTCAGGACGCCTGCCACCGACTCCTGCGAGAGCTCCGCCGGCGGCTCCCAGCAGAGCCGCCGCACCGTGTCGGGGGTGATCAGGTTCTCCTGCGGCAGGTGCAGCTCCTCCGCGCGCGCCGTCACCGCCGCGCGGGCCGCCGTCAGGCGCGCCGCGGCGGCCGGGTCCTTGTCGGCCCAGGAGCGGGGTGGCGGGGGGCCGTTGAGGGTCTGGCCCTGCTGCGGGAGCTCCGACTCGGGCAGCGTACGGGCGCGGTCCACGGCGGCCAGCCACTGCTCCAGCTGCTTGCGGCCCATGCGATGGCCGAAGCCCGGCAGCGCGGCGAGGGCGCGCACATTCGACGGCAGGTTCAGCGCCGCCTCGACGATGGCGCCGTCGCCGATGACCTTCCCCGGCGAGACGTCGCGCCGCTGCGCGACATGGTCGCGGGCCGTCCACAGCTCGCGCACCACGGCCAGCTGCCGCCGCTTGCGGATCTTGTGCATCCCGGACGTACGCCGCCACGGGTCCTTGCGCGGCGGGGGCGGCGGCGCGGCGGCGATCGCGGCGAACTCCTGCCGGGCCCACTCCAGCTTGCCCTGCGCCTGAAGCTCCTCCTCCAGCGCATCGCGCAGGTCGACGAGCAGCTCGACATCCAGCGCGGCATAGCGCAGCCAGGGCTCGGGCAGCGGGCGCGTCGACCAGTCGACGGCGGAGTGGCCCTTCTCCAGGGCATAGCCGAGGACGTTCTCGACCATGGCGCCGAGCCCCACCCGGGGGAACCCGGCGAGCCGGCCGGCCAGCTCCGTATCGAAGAGCCTGCTGGGGCGCATGCCTATCTCGTGCAGGCAGGGCAGATCCTGGGTGGCGGCGTGCAGCACCCACTCGGCGCCGTTGATCGCCTCGTCCAGAGCGGTCAGGTCCGGGCATTCCACCGGGTCGACGAGCGCGGTGCCCGCGCCCTCGCGCCGCAGCTGTACGAGGTAGGCCCGCTGTCCGTAGCGATAGCCGCTGGCGCGCTCGGCGTCTACGGCGACGGGGCCCTCACCAGCGGCGAAGGCCTCGACGGCGCGGCCGAGTGCGTCGGCTGACGCGGTGACTGCGGGGATGCCCTCGCGCGGCTCGAGGAGCGGGACCGGCGCCGGAGCGGTGTCCGGGGCTTCTGCGGTGCTACGCGGCTCACTCTTTCCAGCAGAGGTGTGTGCAGCGGTGTCTTGGGCGTCGGTCACGTGTCAAGAGTATCTGTGTGTGAGGAGCGCAAGCGCCCGTCGACGGAACGTTCCGTCGACGGGCGCAGCGTTTGTGTATAGGGCGATACGGCTAGTGAATGATCCCCGTACGCAGCGCTACGGCCACCATCCCGGCCCGGTCGCCGGTGCCGAGCTTGCGGGCGATGCGCGCGAGGTGGGACTTCACGGTCAGCGCCGACAGGCCCATGGAGACGCCGATGGCCTTGTTCGACTGGCCCTCCGCAACCAGCCTCAGGACCTCGACCTCACGCCCTGACAGCTCCCGGTAGCCACCGGGGTGCCCGGGCGCGCCCTGCTGCCCCGGCTGGCCGCCCTGGCCTGGCTGGCCGGGAGCTCCGGGTCGGCGGTGCAGGGCTCCGGCGCGGGCGCCGATGTGGGCGGCTCCCGGCCGGGTCATGCTCAGGTTGGTGCGGGTGCCGGTGACGACGTAGCCCTTCACGCCGCCCGCGAGGGCGTTGCGTACGGCTCCGATGTCGTCGGCCGCCGACAGGGCCAGGCCGTTCGGCCAGCCCGCGGCACGGGTTTCCGACAGCAGCGTGAGACCGCTGCCGTCGGGGAGGTGGACGTCGGCCACGCAGATGTCGCGCGGGTTGCCGACTCGGGGACGGGCCTCCGCGATGGACGACGCCTCGATCACGTCGCGCACCCCGAGCGCCCACAGGTGGCGGGTCACGGTGGAGCGGACGCGGGGGTCGGCCACGACGACCATGGCCGTCGGCTTGTTGGGGCGGTAGGCGACCAGGCTTGTGGGTTGCTCGAGGAGAACAGACACCGGGCCTCCTGATGGCGGTGCGGGGACGGGGACCGGCTTGGGGAAAGCCGGGACTTTTCCGTACTGGAAGGGTCATTCACCTCTTCGGCACCAAACCCGGCGGGCTTTAGTGAATGATCACGAATAGGTGAGAATCCTTCGTTACGGGTTTCGCACGCGCGTCCCCGTACTCGTTCCGGCTAGCACTAACGCGAGGACTGCGACCCCCGCCGCCGCTGCGGCAGCGTGACGACGCCGGCCTCCGCGAGGGACTCCGGCGGCGCGGGGGGCAGCCCCGCGCACTGGCACAGCAGCTCGCACCACGCCGCGAGATGCGCGGCGAAGTCCGCGGCCGGCCCGGGCGCGGACTTCGCCGCGCATCTCGCGGCGTGGTCCGCGGCCGGCCCGGGCGCCGTCGCCGACTCCCGCGGCGTCCAGGACGCCCGGATCTCGATCTTCGTGGACGGCTCGTGGTCCGCCATCCCACCGAAGTAGTGCGACGCGGCCCGCGTCACCGTCCCGCTCGGCTCCCCGTACACGGCGCCGCGCAGGTCGAGCGCCCCGGTCAGCCAGGACCAGCACACCTCGGGCAGCAGCGGGTCGGCGGCCATCTCGGGCTCCAGCTCCGCCCGTACGATCGTGACCATCCGGAAGTTGCCCTGCCAGGCCTCATGCCCGTCCGGGTCGTGCAGCAGCACCAGACGCCCGTCGGCCAGCTCCTCGTCGGCGTCCTCGACCAGCGCCTCCAGGGCGTACGCATAGGGCGCCAGCCGTCGCGGCGCGCGGATCGGTTCCAGCTGCACCTCGGGGCGTACCCGGGCAGTGCGCAGTGCCTCGATGCTTTGCCGGAAGGCCAGCGGGGTGTCGGAGTTGTTCTGTCCCTCCCCTTCGGGAAAATCCATCGTTCCGTCCGCCAGATGTCCAGAAGCCGCAGCCATGCGGGGAAGACTAGGGGGAACGGCGGCTTCAGGTGGGGATGACACCCGGGTTCCGCGGCGGCTTGGCCAGGACCTTGCGTTGGCGTGGCGCGGAGTGGTGGGTGCTCGTGACGGGACATTCCCGCGCTCGTGCGAGGATTCACATGTGAGTAACGCTGCCAAGACCCCCGCCAACGCCGCCGCCCAGGATTCCACCTTCATGAAGGCCTGCCGCCGGGAGCCGGTGCCGCACACGCCCGTGTGGTTCATGCGCCAGGCAGGGCGCTCGCTGCCGGAGTTCCGCAAGGTGCGCGAGGGCGTCGCCATGCTCGACTCGTGCATGCGGCCCGAGCTGGTCACGGAGATCACGCTGCAGCCGGTGCGACGGCACGGCGTCGACGCGGCGGTCTACTACAGCGACATCATGGTGCCGCTGAAGGCCATCGGCATCGACCTCGACATCAAGCCTGGCGTCGGCCCGGTGGTGGCGCGCCCGATCCGCACCCAGGACGACCTCGCGCAGCTGCGCGACCTGACGCCCGAGGACGTGTCGTACGTCTCCGAGGCGATCGGCATGCTGGTGCGCGAGCTCGGCTCCACGCCGCTGATCGGCTTCGCGGGCGCGCCGTTCACGCTGGCCAGCTATCTGGTCGAGGGCGGCCCGTCGCGTAATCACGAGCACACCAAGGCGATGATGTACGGCGCGCCGGAGCTGTGGGCGGCGCTGGTGGACCGGTTGGCGGAGATCACGTCGTCGTTCCTGAAGGTCCAGCTCGAGGCCGGCGCCTCGGCAGTGCAGCTCTTCGACTCGTGGGTCGGCGCGCTGGCCCCGGCGGACTACCGCCGCGCGGTGATGCCGGCGTCGGCGAAGGTCTTCGAGTCGGTGGCCTCGTACGGGGTGCCGCGCATTCACTTCGGCGTGGGCACGGGCGAGCTGCTCGGGCTGATGGGCGAGGCGGGCGCCGACGTGGTCGGCGTCGACTGGCGGGTGCCGATGGACGAGGCGGCGCGACGGGTCGGCCCGGGGAAGGCGCTGCAGGGGAACATCGACCCGGCGGTGCTCTTCGCCGGCCGCGAGGCGGTGGAGGCGAAGGCGGACGAGGTACTGGCGTCGGCGGCGGGCCTGGAGGGCCACGTCTTCAACCTCGGGCACGGCGTGCTGCCGACGACCGAGCCCGAGGCCCTGACCCGGCTCGTGGAGTACGTGCACGAGCGCACCGCGCGCTGACCGAAACGCCCCGGTACTAGCGCCGCTACGCCTGCCGGGGCGATTGACCCGCAACGTCCCCGCGCAGCAAGCTGCCCGCACTGCCGGAAGCCGCTCGTGGGGAGAGCCATGGGCGCGATCGGGACGACAAACGGTGCCGTGGGCGGCAACAACCTCGGCCGTCACAAGATCGACTGGGAATCCGGGGTCTGGGAGCGGCTGGACCGGGACGTGTGCGCGGAGATCGAGCGCTCCCGGCTGTGCACGAGGTTCCTGCCGGTCGCGGGGCAGACGATGTCGCCGCAAGCGCGCACCGTGCCCGCCGACGCCGTCGACAGCGCGCCCGAGGGCGGCGCGCTCTCGGTGCCCGAGGGCGAGGAGCTGCCGCTCGAGGAGCAGTCCGTCACCTTCGCGCTGACCAAGCAGCAGTACGAGTCCGAGGCCCGGATCGGCACCGCCCGCACCCTCGCCGTCCGGGCCACCAACCGGCTCGCGCGGCTGATGGACACCTCGGTCTTCCAGGACAGCCCCAACACCAGCCTGCTGGCCGCCGCGGAGCGCGTGAAGCAGATCATCGACGTGCCGCTGCGGGACGACGATGTGCCCGGCCGGTACGGGGAGCGCTACTTCGGCGCCGTCGCCCAGGCGTACGCCCTCCTGGAGAGCAAGGTGCACTACGGCCCGTACGCCCTGGTCTCGCACTTCGAGCCGTTCGCCGACGCGCATGCGCCGCTGGACAACACCCTGATCATGCCGGCCGACCGGATCCGCGCCCTGATGGACGCCGGCTTCTACGGCACCGGCACGCTGCCGCCCAAGACCGCCCTCATGGTGTCCACCGGCGGCAACACCATGGATGTCGCCATCGCGGTCGACGCGGTCACCGCGTTCACGCAGGAGGCGGAGAGCGGGCTGTATCGCTTCCGCGTCTACGAGCGCTTCACGGTGCGGGTGAAGGACCCCACCGCCGTCGTGCTGCTGCGGTTCGCCTGAGCCATGGCCGACGAGCTGAGCGAGCTGAACGGCTATCCGGAGACCAAGGTCTCCCCCGCGCTCTTCACCGAGAAGGCGGGCTGCAACACCGAGCTGCCCGGCGGCGAGGTGGTGGAGTGGTTCGACTTCGGGCAGTTCGTCGAGCTGCTCGCGGTGGACGAGGCGGGCTATTCGCATCCCGTGGTGCTGGCCAATGACGAGGCGCTGGCCCGCGCCGCCGGCGAGATGAAGAAGGACGACGGCATCGTCCTGCGCACCGTCGACGTGGCGGGCGGCATCCCGCTCGCCGACCTCGCGGACGCGGAGCACGGCGGCGGCAGCCAGGCGCTGGGGCCGCTGAACACGGCGCGCGAGCTCCCCGTCCCCGATGTCGACCAGGTCATCCGCGAGGGGAGGGTGGTCCACGCGGGCGCCACCTTTCTGCTGACGCTCACCCGGGACGAGGCGCAGGCGCTCGCGGACGGCGAGCGGATCGTACGGACCGCGCGGCTCACCGGCATGCCCGGTTCAGCAGGCGTCCGGGATGTCACCGTGCGGCTGGTGCCAGTGGTGTTCGACGTCGAGCTGAAGGACCTGGACGACCTGCTGGCCGACCGGACGGTGACGCTCGACAACGTCGGCCACACCCTGGCGCTTGAGGCCGCCGAGGTCGCCGCGCTGCTGGCCGGGCGGTCCGTGGTGGTACGGGTGACATCCGAAGGGAAGACGCGGCTCGTACGGCTGAAGCAGGCAGGTGCCGCGGTCGCCGCGCCGGAGGCTCCGCTGCGGCCCAAGAACGCGGAGGCGATCATCCGGGATCTGCCGGCGTTCCTGGCGAACCCGGAGGTCGAGGGGGACAACGGCAGGCCGTACCGGGTGCCGCTCACCAAGGAGGCCGTCAAGGAGCTGCGGTCCGCGGGCCGGACCACCATCCGGCTTCCCGGCCAGTCCGCCTTCGCCATCATGGTCGCCGCGCCCGTGATGGAGAAGTTCCAGCCCGCGGACGACGACTACCTCCAGCCGGACCGGGCGCAGCCCGGGCCCGACAGCGAGCCCGCGGACCAGCCGCAGCCCCCGGCCGAGACCGCCGCCACGGTCATCAAGATGACGGCGACCTCGAAGTCCGCGCAGGAATACTTCGGCAAGCTGATGAAGTCAGGGCCCGGGCTCAAGAAGGCGGACGACTTCCTCCGGGGCTTCGTTCCGAAGCCGCCCGCGGACAAGCCGCCGCGCCGGCCGCCGTTCCGGCTCCGGGTGGCGCTGTTCCTGCCCTGGCGGCAGACCTGGACGATGAAGGGCTTCAGCCGCGGCCGGATGCTGCAGTCGCTCGCCCTGGCGCCGCAGGAGGAGACGACGATCGAGCTGCACAACTGGGAGCGGCGCACCAAGGCCCTGGAGCAGTCGAGCGAGACGGAGACCGAGCAGACGGTCGAGGGCACGGACACCACCAAGGACACCAGCGAGTGCTACCGGGAGCTGCAGGCGCAGTCCGACTTCCAGTACCAGGTGGGCGGCTCGTTCAAGGCGACGTACCGGCCCGCCGCCGGCGAGATCGAGGTGGGGGCGAATGCCTCGGTGTCCGGCAAGAACGCCATCAACCAGATCGGCAAGAACACCCAGACGCGGCTGCACGAGGCGGTCATCAAGGCCACGACGAAGGTGCGCTCGCAGCGCACCACAAAGATCACCGAGACCCGGGAGTGGGGCTCCGAGCAGCGCGTCACCCGCAAGATCCGCAACCTGAACATGTGCCACACGCTGAACCTCGACTACTACGAGGTGCTGGCGCACTACGACATCTCGACCGCCTTCCTGCCCCAGGACACCAAGCTGTGCGCGATGGTCGCCAACCCGATCAGCGTGACCCGGTTCGAGGAGCACATCGTGCGGGTCAACGAGACCGCGCTCCACGACGGCCTCCTCGATCCGGCGCTGGCGGACGGATTCGAGGCGATCCGGCTGCTGGGCGCGTACAAGGAAGCGAAGCTGGAGCTGGCCGAGCGCAAGGCGGCGGCAGCGGAGGCCGCGAAGGTCGGCCAGGACGACAAGAAGGACGACAAGCCCGACCCGAAGCCGACCCGCCGGCAGGCGGATGTGCTCGACGCCCTCAGCAGCCTGCACAGGGCCGCGATGCTGTTCTTCAACCCCGGTTCGCCCGATCAGCTGCTCGGGCGCATCCGCGGCGACGAACCCATCGATGACGCGTCGCGGCAGGGCGCGCGGCGCTGGATGTACGAAAGGCTCGTGGTGGCGAAGTTCCCCAACTTCGCCGGCACGCTGCGCGAACTCGCCGCGGTGCCGAAGGATCCGCCCGCCGCCGAATCCTTCACCGTCCGCCTGGAGCTGGCCCGGCGGGTGGCCGCGGCGGTGCCGCCGCAGACCGGCAGTCCGCAGCTGGGCGGGCTGGGCGACCTGAGCGACCGGGAGAAGGAGGGGGCCGGGCTCGCCGCGAAGATCCACGCCCAGATGAATCTGCCCGGAGACTGGGCCTGGTGGACGGGCCGATGCCGCGAGGAGCACGTCTACACGCCCGACGACATGGGCATCCCCGCGGCGGCGCAGCGCCTGGTGGAGAAGCAGCTGGCGCTGGATGCCGCGCCGACCGTCGCCGACGAGGCGCTGGAGAAGGGCGACCAGCAGGCCGACAAGGCGAACCAGCGGCAGGACCAGCAGGCCGCCGAGGACGTGCTGGAGATGAAGTTCGGCCTGGAGGAGGTCGGCCGGGCCAGGGAGCGCAGCCAGACGCTGCGCGACCACCTCAATGAGCACCTGGATTTCTACCGTTATGTGCTCTTCCAGGCGCTGCCGCCGTCCGAGCAGCTGGAGCGGCTGATGTCGGGGTCCGGCGGGGCGCTGCGGGTGGGCATGTTCGAGCCGCGGGTGGTCAGCATGCACGGGCCGTATCTGGCGGTGCCGCTGCATGCGGATGGCGAGGACGTGGTCAGCGCGTTCCGCAAGACGATCGTGGAGCGCCTGAAGTCCATGAAGGTGTCGACCTCGCGGGTCATGCTGCCGACCCCCGGTATGACCATCGACAGCCGGCTGGGCAAGTGCAGCGCCGCGGAGGGCTTCATCGAGAAGAGCCGGGAGTACGAGCTGCGCCGGCTCGCGGCGAACGCCAAGCAGGCGGAGGCGGAGGCGGCCCGGCTGGAGGCCCGGGTGGCGGCGAAGCAGCTGGGCGACCCGGGCTGATGGCGCGTCCGGACGAGAGCGAGCTGCCGACGGTGGGCGCGGCCGACCTGCCGCCGGGCCTGGCGCCGCCGGGAGTGCCGCCGCTGCAGCGGCTGCCGCTGCTGCCGTTCCCGGCCTCGCTGCCGGTGGTGCCGGAGCCGCAGGTCAGGGAGCAGCAGGACCTGTTCACCGCCGGTCCGCCGGCCGCGCCCCGTGGACCCGACCCGGAGGCCGCGCCGGATTTCCCGGGCGAGCGGCCGTACGTGGAGCTGCGGTTGCCGGGCGAGGCGGTCCCGATGCGGATCAGGCATGACCCAGCCGTGGTCGCGGAGCTGGTCGAACTCCGCTATCGCATGGGCGGCTGGCCGGCCGTGGACGAGCTGATGACGGCGGCCCGCCGGGCAGTGGCGAAGGCGGCGGTGCGCGGGCGGCGGCCATCCGGCGTCCGCGGCAGCCGGCACGCGGAGGCCGAGTGGCTCGTCGAGATGCTGCGCGCCGCGCGGACCGCCCTCGGCCCCCGGCTCCGCAGGCCGCTCGTCGAAGCGGAACTGCTGGGCCGCACCGAGGTGTTCCGCCGCCTCGACACGTCGGTACGCGGCCTCGCGGCCCACCTCGCAAGGCTGGCGCCAAAGGGCCCGTACGCGCGCTACGGCAACCAGAAGGCGCTGGACGACCTCACGCCTGAGCTGCTCGCGGCGCGGTTGAAGGACGAGCCCTGGCGGCCGGACGAGACCTGCCCCGAGTTCGTACAACTGCTGGCCGTGATCGCGGACCTGGACAAGGCGTGGAAGTGGGCGGCGCAGGTGCGGGCACGAGAACAGGCCGCTGTCGTGGCCGCGCTCGCCGCGCAGGCCCGCTCGGCGGTGGAGAGGCAGCGGCGGCCGGGAGCTGACGGCCCGGTGCTGCGGGAGGTCCGGGACTTCGTCCGCTTCGTGCAGACGGCGGCCGACAGTTTCTCCGGCAAGCAGCAGACCACGTCCGCCGCGCCGAGCGCCCTGCTGAAGACTCTCACCCTCGCGGAGAACACCGAAGTCCGTGCCACCCAGACCGTATTGGCGACCGAGGCCGCGGTCTGCGCCGCTTTCCCGCTCGCACGGGCGCTGGACCTGCGGGCCCTGGTGGGAGCGGACGCCGAGCGGGTGGCCGACGCCTGCGCCGAGACCGCGCTCGAGGTGGTGAAGGACGCCGCCACCGTGGCAGCCGAACTGGGCGCGCGACCCACGTCGCTGCAGCACATGCTGGACGTCCGGCCCGACTCGGGCACCGGCGCGGAGTCCGCCAGGGACTGCTTCTGCTACCCGGTCGCCGTCTATGAGGCGCTGCGCCAAGCCGGGTACCAGCCCGGCTCGCTGGCCTGGTCGGCGGCCGGCGAGGTGATGCGGGCACGCGGCATCCCAGGGGCGTACGAGCAGCTCTGGAGCGCCATGGACCAGGCGGTCGGGATCGGTTCCATCGCGTTCAAGCGCCTGAATCTCATCGGGTCCGCCTCCAGCTTCGCGCTGTCGGCCTGGGAGGCCTACCAGCGGACCCGCTGGTTCAGCTCGCAGTCCACGGCCTGGAACGCCGTCCTCGATCCGGCGCTGCGGCTCATCGAGGCCGAGCCCGGCCTGGCCAGGGTGGCCGCCGCCTACGGCATGGCGTTCGCCGATCTGGTCTTCCTGCTGCTCGACCTTGTCCCCCAGCTCGCCGCGGCCAAGGTGGCGGCGACCGCGACCGCGCTGGCGGCCGCCGCGGCGGCGGCCGAGGCGAGCCCGTGATGGACGACCGCGCTCTTGGCACCCTGATCATGACGGCCTGCAAGCGGACCGGGGCGTTTCGCGGCCCGCGCATCGCCTCCGCCTGGGGGCGGGCGTTCGCCGGCCCCGCCGCCCTCGATGTCCTGCACATGAACCTGCGCTACACCAAGGTCGAGGACGTGCTGGCGCGGGGCAGCCTCACCCTCATCGCGGACCAGGCCGCGCACCAGCGCGGGGTGCTTCATTCGCTCATCGAGGACACGAAGGCACTGAACCGCAGGGGGGATCTGAATCCCGGGGACGCGACCGAGATCATCAGAGACGTCGCCACGACGGATGCCCAGCTCGCCGCGCTGGAGCGACGGGCCGCACGCGGCGGGGCGGGCGACATCGTGCCCGAGAGCGTACGCAGCCAGGCGCTGAAGGTCCTGCAGCCGGAGCCCTCGGCGCTGTTCCGGGGCGTGAGCCTGCCACGGCTCGAGCAGAGCGTGGCGGCGGCCGGCCGGGCGGGCAATCCGGTCATGCACCAGCACCTCGAACGCGCCTTCGCGGGCGGCCCGTTCGCCGATGGGGTGTGGATCCAGCGGCTCGCCTATTACCTCACCACCGTGCGCGGGAAAGGCTCCCACGCCAAGGTCATTTCGCAGCATCTGGAGGAGATGCTCGGCGTCTCGCACGCCGCGCACCGGAAGGTCATCCACGATACGAGCGGCATCCTCCGGGAGCACGGCCTGGAGCCGGTCGAGATGCTCAGCGGTGGCTGGCTCTTCAACGCCGAGGGCGCCGCCGGCCGGAAGGAGTTCCGCGACGGGGGGCTCCTGGGGGTGCTCCGGCGGGGTGCGGGCCGCGGCCTGGCGGGCGAGGCGGTGCTGGCCGTCCACTACGAAGCCAGGCAGGCTCAGCTGCTGGCCGAGGCCGCCTGGTCCGCCGCGGCCCGGCAGCTGGCGCTGGAGGACCTGCCGTACGACGCCGCCCTGAGCGCGGCCCTGCAGCAGGCCGGCGGGCAGGTCAGGACGGCGCGGGCGATCGAGAAGGGCCAGTTCTTCATGACGGCCGACGGATCGTTCTTCCGGCTGCGCCCGCTGCCGAAGGAACTCGTCACGCACGTGCTGGCACGGCCGTACCTCCTGCCACCGGAGTACGTGCAGATGGCCGCCGGGCGGGGCGCCAATCTGGTCCAGATCGTCACGGAGTTCGACAGCCGGCAATTGGCAAGCTACGCGAACCCGCTGGTCCGCAGGCTGCTGCTGATGCTGATGCTCTGACAGCAACGGGCGGGTGGGTGGATACAAGACCCAACCACCCGCCCAACGCAGGCTTACTGCGGAACGCTCGCCAGGCCCGGCGCCAGGAACCGCTTCCCGGTCACCCGCTCACTGACGCCCTGAGCGTCCAGGTACGGCGTAATCCCGCCCAGGTGGAACGGCCAGCCGGCCCCCGTGATCAGGCACAGGTCGATGTCCTGAGCTTCGGCGACGACGCCCTCGTCGAGCATCAGACCGATCTCCTCGGCGATCGCGTTCAGCGCCCGCTCGCGCACCTGCTCCTCGGTGAGGACCACATCCCCGACCTGGAACAGCGCAGCCACCTCGGGGTCGATCTCCGGCTTGCCGGAGTCGTAGAGGTAGAGGTTGCGCTTGCCGGCCTCGACCACCCGGCCGAGGTTCTCCGACTGCCGGAACCGCTCCGGGAAGGCACCGGCCAGCGTCCCGGCGACGTGGTTCGCGACCGCAGGACCGACCAGGTCGAGCAGCACGATCGGCGACATCGGCAGCCCGAGCGGCGCGAGCGCACGGTCCGCGACCTCCACCGGGGTGCCCTCGTCGACGGCGCCGAGCACCTCGCCCATGAAGCGGGTGAGGATGCGGTTCACGACGAACGCCGGGGCGTCCTTGACCAGCACCGAGGTCTTCTTCAGCTTCTTCGAGACCGCGAAGGCGGTGGCGAGGGACGCGTCGTCCGTCTTCTCCGCCCGTACGATCTCCAGCAGCGGCAGCACCGCCACCGGGTTGAAGAAGTGGAAGCCAACCACCCGCTCCGGGTGCTTGAGCTTCGCGGCCATGTCGGTCACCGACAGGGACGAGGTGTTCGTCGCGAGAATCGCCGTCTCGGGGACGATGTCCTCCAGCTCGGCGAAGATCTTCTGCTTGAGACCGAGCTCCTCGAAGACCGCCTCGATGACGAAGTCGGCGTCGGCGAAGCCGGCCTTCTTGTCCAGGGAGCCGGTGACCAGGGCCTTGAGGCGGTTGGCCTTGTCCTGGTTGATACGGCCCTTGAGCAGCAGGATGTCGATCTGCTCGTGGACGTAGCCGACGCCCTTGTCGATGCGCTCCTGGTCGATGTCGGTCAGCACGACCGGCACCTCGAGCCGCCGCACGAAGAGCAGCGCCAGCTGCGAGGCCATCAGGCCCGCGCCGATGACGCCGACCTTGGTGACGGGACGCGCCAGGTTCTTGTCCGGCGCACCCGCCGGGCGCTTGGCGCGCTTCTGCACCAGGTTGAAGGCGTAGATGCCGGCGCGCAGCTCGCCGCCCATGATGAGGTCGGCGAGCGCGGTGTCTTCGGCGTCGAAGCCCGCCCGCAGGTCGCCGCTCTTCGCCGCCGCGATGATGTCCAGCGCCCGGTACGCGGCCGGCGCCGCCCCGTGCACCTTCGAGTCGGCGATCGCGCGCCCGCGCTCGACGGCCTGGTCCCAGACCTCGGAGCGGTCGATCTCGGGCCGTACGACCTCGACATCGCCCTTCAGCACCGACGCCGTCCACAGCAGCGACTGCTCAAGGAAGTCCGCGCCCTCGAAGAGCGCGTCGGCGATGCCGAGGTCGAAGACCTGCTTGCCCTTGAGCTGCTTGTTCTGGTTGAGGCTGTTCTCGATGATCACGCTCACCGCACGGTCCGCGCCGATCAGGTTCGGCAGCAGCGCGCAGCCGCCCCAGCCCGGCACCAGGCCGAGGAAGACCTCGGGGAGCGAGAAGGCCGGGAGGGCCTTCGACACCGTGCGGTACGAGCAGTGCAGGCCGACCTCGACGCCGCCGCCCATGGCCGCGCCGTTGTAGTACGCGAAGGTGGGCACGGCCAGCCCGGACAGCCGCTTGAAGACGTCGTGGCCGCCCTTGCCGATGGCGAGGGCATCCTCGTGCCGCTTCAGCAGCTCGACGCCCTTGAGGTCGGCGCCGACGGCGAAGATGAACGGCTTGCCGGTGACCCCGACGCCGACGATGTCGCCCTTGGCCGCCTCGGCCTCCACCTGGTCGATGGCCGCGTCGAGGTTCGACAGCGACTGCGGGCCGAAGGTGGTCGGCTTGGTGTGGTCCAGGCCGTTGTCGAGGGTGATGAGCGCGAAGCGCCCAGCGCCGCCCGGCAGATCAAGATGACGTACGTGCGCCTGCGTCACGACCTCATCCGGGAAGAGCTCCGCGGCGCCCTTCAGAAGTTCCTTGGTGCTGCTCACTTGCCCTCCCAGTGCGGGTTTTCCCAGATGACCGTGCCGCCCATGCCGAAGCCGACGCACATGGTGGTGATGCCGTAGCGGACCTCCGGCTGCGCCTCGAACTGCCGCGCCAGCTGGGTCATCAGCCGCACGCCGGAGGAGGCGAGGGGGTGGCCGAAGGCGATCGCGCCGCCGTACTGGTTCACCCGCGGGTCGTCGTCGGCGATGCCGTAGTGCTCGAGCAGCGCCAGCACCTGCACGGCGAAGGCCTCATTGATCTCGAAGAGGCCGATGTCCTCGATGCGCAGCCCCGCCTTGGCGAGCGCCTTCTCGGTGGACGGGATCGGGCCGAAGCCCATGACCTCCGGCTCGACGCCCGCGTAGGCGTACGACACGAGGCGCATCTTCACCGGCAGCCCGGCGGCGCGGGCGAAGTCCTCACCGGCGATCAGCGAGGCCGTGGCGCCGTCGTTGAGCCCGGCGGCGTTGCCGGCCGTCACGCGGCCGTGCGCGCGGAACGGGGTCTTGAGGCCCGCCAGGTTCTCGAGGGTGGTCCCCGGCCGCATCGGCTCGTCGGCGGTGGCCAGGCCCCAGCCGGTCTCGCCGCCCTCGGGCGACGTCCGCCGGATGGAGATCGGCACCAGGTCCTGCTGAATGTCGCCGTTGGCGTACGCCTTGGCGGCCTTCTCCTGCGAGCGGACCGCGTACTCGTCGGCGCGCTGCTTGGTGATCGTCGGGAAGCGGTCGTGCAGGTTCTCCGCGGTCATGCCCATGAACAGGGCCGACTCGTCGACCAGCTTCTCGCTCACGAAGCGCGGGTTGGGGTCCACGGCCTCGCCCATCGGGTGCCGGCCCATGTGCTCGACGCCGCCGGCGATGGCGATGTCGTACGCGCCGAAGGCGGTGGAGCCCGCGACCGTGGTCACCGCGGTCATGGCGCCCGCGCACATGCGGTCGATGGAGTAGCCGGGCACGGACTGCGGCAGCCCGGCCAGGATGCCCGCCGTACGGCCGAGGGTCAGGCCCTGGTCGCCGATCTGCGTGGTGGCGGCGATGGCCACCTCGTCGATCGTCGCCGGGTCGAGGTTCGGGTTGCGGCGCAGCAGCTCACGGATGGCCTTGACGACGAGGTCGTCGGCGCGGGTCTCGTGGTAGATGCCCTTGGGGCCCGCCTTGCCGAATGGGGTCCGGACGCCGTCGACGAAGACGACGTCCCTGGCGGTACGAGGCACGGGCTCTCCTCTGGGGGTGGTCGGTAGATGCGGAAACTACCGCCATGCTACCCACCGGTAACCAACGTGCCCATAGCTGCCGCCCCGCGCGCCGGATGGCACGCGTCACATGGCGGACTTCCGGCCCACCCCGCCGTACATCGCCACCTCGTCCGGCTCGCCCCACTGGGAGTCCTCTGGGCGCCAGCGGGAGCAGGTGACGACGCCCGGGTCCAGCAGGTCGAGGCCGTCGAAGAAGCGGGTCACGGCCTGCGGCGAGCGCTGGGTGAGCTTTGGGGTGCCGTGTTCGTTCCAGAAGGCCACGGCGGCGTCCACGTCCGGCATGTCCGGGCTGGTGATGGTGTGGGAGAGGACCAGGTGGCTGCCGGCCGGGAGGGCGTCGAGGAGGCGGTGGACGGTGCCGTAGGCCTCCTCGTCGTCCTCGATGAAAATGACGACGCCCAGGAGGATCAGGCCCACCGGCTGAGACAGGTCGAGGGTCTGCGCGGCACGGTCGAGGATGCCGTCGACGTCGCGCAGGTCCGCGTGCAGATAGTCCGTGCGGCCCTCGGGGCTGGAGGTCAGCAGCGCGCGGGCGTGGGTGAGGACCAGGGGGTCGTTGTCCACGTACACGACCCGGCACTCCGGCGCCGCGCGCTGGGCGACCTCGTGGGTGTTGTCGGCGGTGGGCAGGCCGGTGCCGATGTCCAGGAACTGGCGCAGGCCCGCCTCGGCCACCAGGTGGTGCACCGAGCGGCCGAGGAAGAGGCGGTCGGCGCGGGCGTAGTCGCCGATGCCCGGGTGCAGTTGGCGGATCTGGTCGCCGGTCTCGCGGTCGACCTTGTAGTTGTCCTTGCCGCCGAGCCAGTAGTTCCAGATCCGGGCGGTGTGCGCCCTGGTCGTGTCGATCGCGGGCTGTGACACCGCGCCCTCCCCAGCAAGATCGCGTCACCTGTCGGGCGCCAACTTACCGCAGCGGCACGGGCCTTGACCCGCCGCGGTCAGGCCGCCCGCCACTGCTCGCCGCGCGACTGCAGCAGCTCCAGGTCCGCGTCCGTGAGGCCGTCGTGGTTGGCCAGGTCGCGGGCGCTGAGGGACAGGTTGTTGTGGACGGTGATGTACGGGCGCAGCCGGACCGGGCCGTTCATGCCGGTCTCGCGCTCGTGCGCGGCGAAGACGTCGGTGTCCTTGCGGTCGACCCGGTCGCCGAAGAGGCGGCCGAGGCGGACCGGCGGGGCGCCGTAGCTGGGCACCACCCACAGGTCCCACAGGTCGTGGCCGCCCTCGCGGTGCGCCTCCGCCAGGGGATACGGCAGCTCGAAGGCGATCGCGCCCTCGCCGAGCGGCTGCGCCATGACGTCGAACTCGTACCGCTTCCCCTTCCGCGACCTGGCGATCACCGCGCACAGCTCCCCGGCCCGCGCCCGCCCGTGCAGCGTCGCGAAGACCCGGAAGGCGCTGGCCTCGGGCGTCACCGAGGTCACCTCGGCATGGCCCGCGCGCAGCCAGGTCCGTACGGCCAGAAAGCCGTCGCTGGTCGGATACGGGATCCACTGCGCGACCTCGGCGGTGCCGGGCGGCGGCGGGGTGAGGGCGAGCAGGTGCTGGGTCTCCACGAGACCGGCGCGCAGCCGCCGCGGCCCCGCGCGCTTGCCGAGGTCCAGGTAGCAGTCCCAGCGGCCCTCGGCGAGGCGGTGGGCGCCGCGGGCGACGGTGGCCTCGGCGTACCCGTCGGCGGCGGGGCGCTTGGCGAAGGCGACGCGGATCTCCTCGGCCGGCTCGCCGCGGCGGCGGCGCAGCACGATGCCGCGGGCGCCCTCGGGGAGGCGCTTCGCGGGCAGCCGGAAGACCAGGTCGCCGGTGCCGCGGGCGACGCGGCAGCCCGCCTTGGGGCGGGCGGCCTTCTTGGCCGGGACGGGGGCGCGCAGCCCGGCGGCGCGCAGCAGGCGCCCTGCCTGGCGGCGGAGGAGGCGGTAGAGGGGGACGGGGACTGGGGCGAAGGGCTGGGCCTGGCCGGGCGCGAAGGCGGGGGCGGGACGCGGGATCTCAGGGGCCGCGGGCTCCGAAGCCGTCGGCGCCGCCGGACGCAGCAGCGCGAAGAGGTCCTCATAGCGCTCGGCGATCCGCTCCGGCAGGTACTGCCGCGCCTTCTCGCGGGCCTTGTCGCCCATCGCGCGGCGGCGGTCCTCGTCGTCGATGAGCTGCAGCAAAGCGTCCGCGTACGCGTCCACCACGCCCTCGCCCATCGGGACCAGAACCCCGTCCTGCCCATGCGTGATGATCTCGCCGGGCCCGTAATCACAGTCCGTGGAGACCACCGGCACGCCGCAGTGCATCGCCTCGACGATGGTCATGCCGAAGGACTCGCCGTCGGACGAGACGGCGGCGATGGCGCCCTTGGCCCACTCGGTCTCGATCGGGGAGTGCGGGCCCATCAGGAAGACGTTGTTGTGCAGGCCGAGCTCGTCGATGCGCTTCTCGATCGCGGCGCGCTTGCCGCCGCGGCCGTAGATCCGGAGCGTCCAGTCGGGGCGCTGCGCGGCGACCTTGCCGAAGGCCTCGACCATCCGCTCGTACCGCTTGACCCGGATCAGCCGGCCGGCCGCGACCACGACCTTCGCGTCGCCCGCGGCGGGCTCGACGGCGGGGGCCGGGGAGCCGTTCGGGATGCACTGGATGTGAGTGTCGATGGCGCCGAGCGCCTTGCGGTACGCGGCGGCGTCGCCCTCGGAGACGGTGATCCAGGCGTCGAGGCCCGCGATGGCGGCGTTCTGCGCGGAGCGCACCGGGTCGCGGTGCATGGCGTGGGTGAGGTGCTCCTGGCCGATGCGTATGAACCGGTCGTCGCCGAACTCGGCGAGGCAGGCGACCAGGACGGGCCGGGTGGCCACGACCACGTCGGCGTCGGTGCCGCGCAGATACTGCTGGATCCGCACCTCGCTGAGCAGCCCGCCCTGCCCGCCGGCGCCGTGGGCCGGGCCGTCGCTGGGCATCAGGGTGCGCTCCTCGCCGACCAGCGGGTGGTTGCCCTCGTAGCTGGGCTGCGACTTGCGCAGGTCGACGAGGTCGACCACCTTGACCTTCCCGGCCAGCGGCAGCGCCGGACGCTTCGCCGTCCTGTGCACGCTGACGATGGTGACGTCGTGGCGCTTGGACAGCGCGCCCGCGAGATTGAACGTGGACCGTATGGTGCCGCCAATCCCGTAAGCGTTGTACAGCAGAAACGCGATCTTCAACTCGAATCCCCTCCGTGGTGCGTACGCCTCACGCTTTGCACCTTTCCGCCTCCGCGGAAGGGACATGCCGCGCAAAAGTCCCGAACCCTCAGGACCAAAGTCCCTAGTAATCGGATACATCACGGTTTTTTGCGTCTCGTTTACTTTGTTGTCTACCGTGCCCCAGGTGACAGAAGTGAGCCGACGTACGCTGCTGGGCAGCGCAAGTGTCCTCGGAGCCGGCCTCGCCGTGAGCGGCGGCGCCTGGGCGGCGCGCGGCGGCGTCAGCCGCAGGCCCGCCCCCGACCCGGCCCCTGCGGCGGCCGCCGCCCGCCGGCTGCTCCCGGCGCACGCCGACCAGCTCACCTTCGTGCCCCTCGCAGAAAACAGCGACCGCTTCACCGTCCGCGGCTCCCGCGGCGCGGTCGAGATCGCCGGCACCACGCCCGCGGTCATGCTGACGGGGCTGCACTGGTATCTGAAGTACGCCTGCGACGCGCACATATCCTGGTCCGGCTCCCAGCTGGACCTCCCCCGCACCCTCCCCGCGCCGCGCTCGCCGCTGGAGCGCACCGCCACCGTCCCCGTCCGCTTCGCGCTCAACGACACCCACGACGGCTACACCGGCCCGTACGACTCCTGGGCGCAGTGGGAGCGGACCCTCGACATCCTCGCCCTGCACGGCTGCAACCAGATCTTCGTCACGCCCGGCCAGGAGGCGGTCTACCACCGGCTCCTGAAGGAATTCGGCTACTCCGACAACGAGAGCCGCTCCTGGATACCCGCGCCCTCCCACCAGCCGTGGTGGCTGCTGCAGAACCTGAGCGGCTACGGCGGACCGGTATCGCCCGGGGCGCTGGCCCGCCGGGTCGAGCTGGGGCAGCGGATCGTACGGCGGCTGCGCGAGCTGGGCATGGCTCCGGTGCTGCCGGGCTACTTCGGCAGCGTCCCCACGGACTTCGCCGGCCGCAACAAAGGCGCCGCCACGATCCCCCAGGGCACCTGGAACAACCTCCGCCGCCCCGACTGGCTGGACCCGCGCACCCCGCTCTTCCGCGAGGTCGCGGCCGCGTACTACCGCCACCAGGCCGAACTCTTCGGCCCCGCCGACCACTTCAAGATGGACCTCCTGCACGAGGGCGGCCGCCCGGGCGACGTGCCCGTGCCTGACGCCGCGCGCGCGGTCGAGCAGGCCCTGCGGTCGGCCCGTCCGGGTGCCACCTGGGTGATCATCGGCTGGCAGAACAACCCCACGCCGGAGCTGCTCAGCGGCGTCGACACCGACCGGATGCTGATCGTGGACGGCCTGTCCGACCTGGACGGCACCACCGACCGGGAGGAGACCTGGGGCGGCACCCCGTACGCCTTCGGCACCATCCCCAACTTCGGCGGCCGGACCACCATCGGCGCCAAGACCCACCGCTGGACGGAACGCTTCACCGCCTGGCGCGACAAGGAAGGCAGCGCGCTGGTCGGCACGGCGTACATGCCGGAGGCGACGCACCGCGACCCGGCGGCCTTCGAGCTGTTCAGCGAGCTGGCGTGGCGGGAGGAGGCGGTGGACCGGGCCGAGTGGTTCACCGCGTACGCCCGCTATCGCTACGGCGGCCAGGACGCGGGCGCGGCGGACGCCTTCGCGGTGCTGCGCGAGACGGCGTACGAGCTGAACACCACCGACGGCCGCCCGTACGAGTCCATCTTCACGGCCCGCCCCTCGCTGACGGCCGGCGCCAACACGTACGACGGCGCCTTCGACCAGCCCGACTTCGACGCGGTGCTGACCGGCCTGCTGACCATGCCGCCGTGGCTGCGCGACTCCGACGCCTACCGCCACGATCTGACCGACGTGACCCGGCAGTGCCTGGCGAACCGCTCGCGGCTGCTGCTGCCGCAGCTGCGGGCCGCGTACGAGCGCGGCGACCTGCGCAACTTCCGCCGCCTCGCGACGCTGTGGCTGCGGCTGATCCAGCTCAGCGACGAGATCACCGGCGCGCACGCATCCTTCCTCCTCGGCCCCTGGCTGCGGCAGGCCGCCCGCGCGGGCACCTCGCGGACGGAGGCCGCGGACTTCGAACGCACGGCCCGGGTGCTGCTGACCACCTGGGCGGGCCGCGCCGCCGCCGAGGAGCTGGCCGACTACGCCGACCGCGACTGGCACGGCCTCCTCTCCGGCCTGCACCTGCCACGCTGGCGCCGCTTCCTGGACGAGCACGAGGCGGCCCTCGCCGCGGAGCGGGAGCCATCGCCCATCGACTGGTACGAGCTGGAGGCCGCCTGGACCCGGGACCGGACCGCCCATCCGGTACGCCCGGTGGCGGACGCGTACAAGGTGGCCACGCGAATCCGCGACGTCCTCGCGGCGGCGCCCTTCCAGGGCCGGATACGGGTGACAACCGCGCCGGAGCCGCTGCCACCGGGCGCCAAGGGCGAGCTGCGCGCCACCTTCCGCAACGAGAACGGGCTGGCGTCGACGGGCCAGGTGGACATGCAGCTCACGGGCCTGAAGGGGGTGCCGGAGCAGGTCCGCAGGGTGGCCGACACGGTCGACCCGGCCGGCTCCACCAGCGCGACCTGGACCCTCAAGGCCCCGTCCGGCGCCCCAGACCGCCCGCTGCTGCCCCTCCCCTACCAGCTGCGGACGGGCTACGGCGCGAACGCCGGCGACCGCATGTCCCACCCGGTGCGCGGCGCGGTCTACGTCGGCCGTCCGGTCAGAAGCGCGGGGCTGCGCACGTACAGCGGCGGCGGTGACGCGGTCTTCGGCGAGGCGGAGGACGGCCGGCTCGGCATCGCGGGGGCGGGGCGGGACTTCTGGAAGGGCAACGAGGAGTTCGGCGCCATCTACCGGGAGGCCGCGCTGGGGCCAGGCGGCACGGCGACCGTACGGGTGGATTCCCAGGAGCGGACGGCGCATTGGGCCCGGGCCGGGCTGCTGATCCGTAACGACATCACGCACGCGGCCGGCAAGGGCCTGGTGACCCTGAGCGTCACCCCGTCCAGAGGCGTGGTCCTCTCGTACGACTCGGACGGCAACGGCTCGGCGAACAAGTCGGTCCGGGTGCCCGGGATTTCCGCCCCGGTCACGCTGCGGCTGCGCCGCGACGGCGATACGTACACGGGCGAACTCTCGACCGACGACAGCCGCGGCTGGCGCCGCGTCGGGCGGGTGCGGGTGCCGGGATCGGCCCGCCGCCAGGACGCCGGGGTGTTCATGACGGCGGCAAGCGGCGGGACCGGTGTGCGCGGACTGGTGGAATTCGCCGAGTGGCGGGTCTAGCGCCTACTCCTCCCTGTTGCGGCGGCGGGCCACCAGCTTGGTCAGGGCCAGCCCTGCCATGAGCAGCGTCGTGGCGGCGACGATCGAGCCGAGCGTGCTGACTCCCGTGGAAGCCAGGGCGGCGCCTCCGGCGCCTGCGGTTCCGCTGGAGGCGGCGTGTCCGTACAAGCGATCTCTCCTTTTCTCCTGACCCGGCCACGCGGGATCTACGTGGCCATCCACCGCTCCCGGCGCCTGAGCACCATGTCGTACAGGGAGCGGAAGTACACGAAGTGCTGGAAGAGGTCGTAGACCAGCTCCACCACGATGAGGGCGGCGAGGAGTTGAGCCCGCAGGCCCGCCTTGCGGACCGTGAAGACCTTCTCCGCCATGAAGATGAGGCCGATCGACGCCCAGAAGGGATCGATGCTCGGCGTGCCGAACAGCACCAGAATCAGCGCCATCAGCACCAGATAGAGCAGCAGCGCGATGCACGAGAAGCCCATCATCAGCTGCCGCAGCACATAGGGTGCGGTCACCTTGGTCAGCCCGTACTCCCGCAGGTTCTCCAGCGCGCCGCGCTGCCAGCGGATGCGCTGGTGCCAGAGCTTGGGGAGATTCGGCATGACCTCGGTGACCACCTCGCAGCCGGGCGGGGAGACGGTGCGGTAGCCGAGCGTCTTGATGGCCTTGGTCATCTCGTCGTCCTCGGTGAGGGAGACCAGGGAGTAGTACGAGGTGCCGTCCCCGACCCGGCCCGCCAGCCGGCCGCGGCGCACCTCGCGCAGGACGCCCACCCGGAAGAGGGTGCCGGTGCCGGTGAGCACGTCGGCGCGGTTGCGCTTGCGCTTGATGTCGTCGGCGTAGCGGTGGAACTCCATCCGCTGCAGCATCCCCAGGAGGCCGCCGCCCTCCTCGCCGTGGAAGATGCCGCCCACCGCCGGGACCTTGCGGCTGAGCACCGCGCGGGCGGCGCCGATGAAGGTGGGGGCTATGACCGTGTCGGCGTCCTGGATCAGGATCAGGTCGTCCGGGTGCAGCTGCGGGACGAAGTACTCCAGGGCCTGATTGAGGGCGCCCGCCTTCTTGTGGGTGTTGCCGTACGTCTTGAAGACCTCGGCGCCGTCGGCGTATGCGATGTCCTCGGTGGCGTCGGAGCAGTTGTCGGCCACGACGACGATCCGGTCGGGCCGGTGGTGCTGGGCCCGCAGTCCCGCGATCGCGGCGGCGATCCGCGCTGCCTCGTTGTGAGCGGGAATCAGGGCGATCACCGTCTGTGAGGCTGAGGTCCGCGGTCCCATGCGTGCAGTGTTGCCAGTCGGGGTGGGTGGTTAAGTGCGATCAGCCGCCTGATCACACGCAGAGGTGAGGTTGAACAGAAGTCTTGACGTGAAAGGCTGGCGCCATGTCGGACTCCGCACCGCTCCCCCTCCTCGTCGTCGACGCCGCCAACGTCGTCGGTTCCGTACCGGACGGGTGGTGGCGCGACCGGCGCGGGGCGGCCGAGCGGCTGCGGGATGCGCTGGTGCCGTACGGCGAGGAGGGCGTGTCCGGGCTCGCGGCGCCGGTCGAGGTGCTGCTCGTGGTCGAGGGGGCGGCGCGGGGCGTCGAGACCGTTCCGGGCGTACGGGTCGTGGCCGCCGACGGCAGCGGGGACGACCGGATCGTGGAGCTGGTGCGGGAGGCGCGGGCGGAGGCCGCCTCCCGCGAGGTACTCGTCATCACCGCCGACCGCGAGCTGCGCGAGCGGGTGCGGGCGCTGGGCGCACAGGTCGCGGGACCGCGGACGGTCCGTCCCCGCTAGAGCCTGCTCCCCAGCCGGCTGTTCCGCCGCCCGTACGCGAAGTACACGACGACGCCCAGCGCCATCCACACCCCGAACCGCAGCCACGTCTCCGCCGGCAGGTTCAGCATCAGCCACAGCGACGCCAGCACCGACAGCGCGGGCAGCACCGGGACCCACGGCGCCCGGAAGCCGCGCGGCAGGTCGGGGCGGGTGCGGCGGAGGATCACGACGCCGATCGCCACCACCACGAAGGCGAAGAGCGTGCCGATGTTGACCAGCTCGGCGAGCTCGTCGATCGAGGTGAATCCGGCCACCACCGCGACCACGAGACCCAGCAGGAGCGTGGACCGGTAGGGCGTGCCGAACCGCGGGTGGACCTGCGAGAAGAAGCGGGGCAGCAGCCCGTCGCGGCTCATCGCGAAGAAGACCCGGCTCTGGCCCATCAGCAGGATCAGGCAGACCGTCGTCAGACCCACCGCCGCGCCGAAGCTGATCAGGCTCGCCCAGAAGGGATGGCCCACCGCCTTGAACGCGTCCGCGAGCGGCGCGTCCGTGGTCAGTTCCGTATACGGCTGCATGCCGGTCACCACCAGCGACACCAGGACGTACAGCAGCGTGCAGATGGCAAGCGAGCCGAGGATGCCGCGCGGGACGTCGCGCTGCGGGAGTTTGGTCTCCTCCGCCGCCGTCGCCACGATGTCGAAGCCGATGAAGGCGAAGAAGACCACCGCGGCGGCCGCGAAGATCCCCATCACGCCGAAGCTGCTCGGGGTGAAGCCGAAGAGCAGCTGGACCAGCGGGGCGTGGATGCCGCTGCCGCCCTCGGTCGGCTTGGAGGGCGGGATGAAGGGCGTGTAGTTCGCGCCCTTGATGAAGAAGGCGCCGGCGATGATCACCAGCAGCACCACGGTCACCTTGATCGCCACCACGACCGCGGTCACCCGGGACGACAGCTTCATGCCCGCCACCAGGACGAGGGTGATCGCCACGACCAGCAGCGCGGCCAGCAGATCGAAGCCGAACACCCCGTCATGGGTCCCGGACAGCTGCTGCGGCAGCCCGATGCCCGCCGAGTCCATCAGCGACCGCACGTACCCCGACCAGCCGACCGCGACCACCGCACAGCCGAGCGCCAGCTCCAGCACCAGGTCCCAGCCGATGATCCAGGCGGGCAGCTCGCCCATGGAGGCGTACGAGAAGGTGTAGGCGGAGCCCGCCACCGGCACGGTGGAGGCGAATTCGGCGTAACAGAGCGCGGCCAGCGCGCAGACCGCTCCGGCGAGGACGAAGGCGAGCGCGGTGGCGGGGCCCGCCGTGTCACGGGCGATCGTGCCGGTGAGGACGAAGATGCCGGTGCCGATCACGACACCGACGCCGAAGACCGTGAGATCGAGCGCCGACAGCGACTTCTTCAGCTGGTGCTCGGGCTCCTCGGTGTCCTGGATGGACTGCTCGATGGACTTCGTACGGAACATGCTGCCTGGTCCGGGCACGGGCGCACCACCTCCGCCGGGAGGTTTCCCCTGGTGGAGGCGGTACGTATCGGAGCGGGGGTCCCGATCACCCGTACGGTGGGCGGCGGACGGGCTATCCCGCTGGATTACCGGTCCAGGCGCTCCTCGAGCCGCACCGAGACGGTGGCCCCGGCCTCCTTGCCGATCGCCCGCCGGAGGTCGGTCTTCACGGGCAGCTTGTGGGTGCCGTCGCCGAGCGCCATGAAGGAGCTGCGGAACGGCTGCCCGTCGATCGTCCCGCGCACCTTCACCAGCCCGCGGGTGCCGAAGAACTCGGCCGCCTCCGGCCAGACGAGATACGTCCAGCCGCCTTTGGCGTCGCTCTTGACCAGCTGCGCGGTGAAGGTCTTGTCGAGGTGGGTGCCCATGGTCGCTCTCCCGTTCTGCGGGGCGGGGCGGCGGCCTGGTGCCGCCGCCCGCGTCAACAGGTGAGACCGGACGCCGGAGGCGAAATCATCGCGGGCGTGCTCAGTCGCGTACCGGCGCCTCGTCCTGCTCGCGGGCCGTCGGGAGGCCGTCGAGGCGGGCGACCAGGCCGGTGACCTGGCGGGCGATGGCGGGGGCGGTCAGGCCGATCTCGGCCATGACCTCCTTGCGGGTGGCGTGGTCGAGGAAGCGCTCCGGGATGCCGAAGTCGCGCAGCGGCAGGTCCACGCCGGCGTCGCGCAGCGCCTGGGCGACGGCGGAGCCGACGCCGCCGGAGCGGACGTTGTCCTCGACGGTGACGACGACGCGGTGCCGCTCGGCCAGCGCGGGGAGCTGCTCGTCGACCGGCTTGACCCAGCGGGGGTCGACGACGGTCGTCGAGATGCCCTGCGCGTCGAGCAGATCGGCGATCTCCAGGCACATGGGCGCGAGGGCGCCGACGGAGACGAGGAGGACATCGGCGCTGTGGTCGGCGGTGCCCGCATCCGCGGCCGGCCGGCGCAGCACGTCCATGCCGCCGATGCGCCCCACCGCAGGGACGGCGGGCCCGACCGCACCCTTGGAGTAGCGCACGACGGTCGGTGCGTCATCGACCTCGACGGCCTCGCGGAGCTGGGCGCGCACCTGGTCGGCATCGCGGGGCGCGGCGATCCGCAGCCCGGGGACGACCTGGAGCACGGACATGTCCCACATGCCGTTGTGCGAAGCCCCGTCGGTGCCGGTGACACCGGCCCGGTCGAGCACGAAGGTGACGCCGCACTTGTGCAGCGCCACATCCATCAGCACCTGGTCGAAGGCGCGATTGAGGAAGGTGGCGTAGACGGCGACGACGGGGTGCACCCCGCCAGTGGCGAGCCCGGCCGCGGAAACGGCGGCATGCTGCTCGGCGATCCCGACATCGTAAATCCGCTCAGGGAACTCATCGGCAAACGCCTTCAGCCCGACGGGCCGCAGCATGGCAGCGGTGATGGCGACGATGTCGTCCCGCTCCCGCCCGAGCTTGACCATCTCGTCCCCGAAGACGGAGGTCCAGTCCTCGCCGGAGGCGGCGACGGGCAGCCCGGTGTCGGGGTGAATGACCCCGACCGCGTGGAACTGATCGGCCTCGTCCTTACGGGCGGGCAGATACCCGCGCCCCTTCTCGGTGAGGCAGTGCACGATGACGGGGCCCCCGAACCGCTTGGCCCGCAGCAAGGCGGACTCGACGGCGGTGAGGTCGTGCCCGTCGATGGGCCCGACGTACTTGAGACCGAGGTCCTCGAACATCCCCTGCGGGGCGATGAAGTCCTTCAGCCCCTTCTTGGCGCCGTGCAGGGTCTCGTACAGCGGCTTCCCGACGACCGGCGTCCGGTCCAGAAGATCCTTCGTACGGGCGAGGAAGCGCTCGTACCCCTCGGTGGTCCGCAGGGTGGCGAGGTGATTGGCGAGCCCGCCGATGGTGGGCGCGTACGACCGCTCATTGTCATTGACGACGATGACGAGGGGCCGGTCCTTGGCGGCGGCGATGTTGTTGAGCGCCTCCCAGGCCATGCCGCCGGTGAGAGCGCCGTCGCCGATCACGGCGGCGACGTGGTGATCAACCTTGCCCCGCACCTCATTGGCCTTCGCCAGCCCGTCGGCCCAGCCGAGGACGGTCGAGGCGTGGCTGTTCTCGATCACGTCATGCTCGGACTCGGCGCGGGACGGATAACCGGACAGCCCGCCCTTGGCCCGCAGCTTCGCGAAGTCCTGGCGCCCGGTGAGCAGCTTGTGCACGTACGCCTGATGCCCGGTGTCCCACAGCACGCGGTCCCGCGGCGAATCAAAGACCCGGTGCAGCGCGATGCTCAGCTCGACGACGCCGAGGTTGGGGCCGAGGTGGCCGCCGGTCCGTGCCACCGACTCCACCAAAAAGGTCCGGATCTCCGCAGCCAGCTGCTCAAGCTGCTCGGCGCTGAGGCGGTCCAGGTCGCGCGGTCCCTTGATACGGGCAAGCAGTGCCACCCGTTCCTCCTTGCTGTTCGAGCCACTCCGGCAGCCATCCCGGCGGGTGCCGATCCGTCGAGTCTAATCGTGCGGGCTGCGAGCTCCGATCGCCTGCGATCTATGACACATCGGGTGACACAGTCGTGCCACAAACGGCGGAACCGGGGTCGAGCACGACACAGCCCCGCCCGGGACCGTGCCGGAGCACGGCTCCCGGGCGGGGCCTCTTGCGCGCGGCGCCGCGGTCAGGCGCGGCCCGCGGTCCTCTGCGTCTTGCGCGAGATGGAGTCGATGACGACCGTGGCGAGCAGCACGCCACCGGTGATCATGTACTGCACCGGCGAGGCAATGCCCTGCAGGGCGAGGCCCGACTGGATCGAGGTGATCACCAGGACACCGAGCAGCGCGTTCCAGGTGCGGCCGCGGCCGCCGAAGAGGCTCGTACCGCCGATGACGGCCGCCGCGATGGCGTTCATCAGCAGGTCACCGGAGCCGGCGCCCTGGTTGGCCGCGTTGATCTGGGAGGCGAGGAAGATGCCGCCGATGGCCGCCATGCCGCCCGCGATGGAGTACACCGAGATCCGTACCGCGGTCACGTTGATGCCCGCGCGGCGCGAGGCCTCGACGCTGCCGCCGAGGGCGAAGACCTTGCGGCCGTACGCCGTACGCCGCTGCACGAAGTCCGTGATCACCAGCACCACGAGGAAGAGCACCAGCGCGAGGGGCAAGCCCTTGTACTGGTTCAGGAAGTACGCGGCGAGGTACGCGACGACCGCCAGCACCCCGGTGCGCAGCAGCAGCTCGCTGAGCGGGCGCGACGGCACCCCGGCCGCCTCGCGGCGGCGCGAGTCGAGGAAGGACGACGCGAAGAACGCCGCGACCGCGACCGTGGCCAGGCCGTAAGCGGCGGCTACGTCGGAGAAGTAGTAGCTGGTCAGCTTGGCGACCAGGCCGGTGTCGTCGAGGTTGATGGTGCCGTTGTCGCCCAGGATCTGGAGCATGAAGCCGTTCCAGAACAGCAGGCCGGCCAGCGTCACCGCGAAGGCCGGAGCACCCACCCGGGCGAAGAAGAAGCCGTGGATGGCACCCGCGACGGCGCCGGACAGGATGGCGAGGATCAGCGCCAGCCACTCGGCCATGCCGTGGGTGATGTTCATGACCGCGAAGACGGCGCTCGCCATGCCGCTCACCGAGCCGACCGACAGGTCGATCTCCCCGAGCAGCAGCACGAACACGATGCCGACGGCGATCATGCCGGTGCCGACCATGGTCACGGAGATGTTGGAGAGGTTCTCCGCGGACAGGAAGCTGGAGTCCAGGCTGTAGAAGATCGCCCAGATGATCAGTAGGCCGACCACGACGGGCACGGAACCCAGCTCACCGGCGCGCATTTTGCGCTTGAACTCGGTCCAGTAGCCGGCGAAGCCCTGCTCGCGGACCAGCAGCCGCGGGTCGACGGCCGTGACGGCCTCGGCGGCGGCCGCGGGAGCGTCGACCGGCGAGTCGGCCTGCTCGGGTACGTCGGCGGAGGTCTTTTCGATGCTCACTTCTGCAGCCCTCCGTTGCCGCGCGCCGAACGGCGGGTCACCGCGTTGTCCGTGGCGCCGGTGATCGCGGCGATGATGTCTTCCTGGGAGGTGGACTTGACCTCGAAGATGCCGTTGTTACGGCCGAGACGCAGCACGGCCACCTTGTCGGCGACCGCCTTGACGTCCGCCATGTTGTGGCTGATCAGCAGCACGGCGTGACCGCGCTCGCGGAGCCGCTCGACCAGGTCGAGGACCTGCGCGGTCTGCTCGACGCCGAGGGCGGCGGTGGGCTCGTCGAGGATGACGAGCTTGGGCTCGCCGAGCATCGAGCGGGCGATGGCGACGGTCTGCCGCTGGCCGCCGGAGAGCGAGGCGATCGGGATGCGCACGCTCGGGATCCGGATCGACAGCGTCTGCAGCAGGTCGCGGGACCGCCGCTCCATCTCGACCTCGTCGAGGACGCCCGCCTTGCGGACTTCCCGGCCGAGGTAGAGGTTGCCCACGACATCGAGGTTGTCGCAGAGCGCGAGGTCCTGGTAGACGGTCGCGATGCCCAGGTCCTGGGCATCGTGGGGCTTGTGGATCGTTACGGGGCTGCCGTCCCACTCAATGGTGCCTTCGTCGATCGGGTGTACGCCCGCGACCGTCTTGACCAGGGTGGACTTGCCGGCGCCGTTGTCGCCCACGAGGGCGACGACCTCTCCGGCGTGGACCTCGAGCTCGACGTCGGTCAGCGCCTGTACGGCGCCGAACCGCTTCGAGATCCCGCGCAACGCCAGCACTGGCGTAGCGGACACGTGAACCATCTCCTTCGCCGCCTGACCGGCGGGGATGCAGAGCAGAAGTACTGATGAGGGGTATTGCCCGGCGGCCCCGCGCGGTCAGCGGGGGTGTTGGCGGCGTGGGACCGCCGGACGATATGAGGGGCGTCAGCTCCGAGGGGCGTCAGCCGCCCGGCTTGCCTACTTCAGGCCGAGCTTGTCGCACGCGGCCTTGAACTTCGGCGTGCAGATCTCGCTGACCGACCAGAGCTTGTCCTTGATGACGGTGTCGTTGATCGACTCCACCGACTTGGTCAGCGGCACGACCGGCACCAGCACGCTCGGGACACCCTTGGCGGTGGGGCTGTCCACCTTGGTCTTGGCGATGCCGTCGAGCTTCTTGCCCTGGGCGAGGGCGACGGCCATCGAACCGGCGACCTCAGCCTCCTGCTTGTAGGACTTGTAGACGCTCATGTACTGCTCGCCCGCCACGACTCGCTGCACACCCGCGAGTTCGGCGTCCTGGCCGGTGACCGGGGGCAGCGGCTTGTCGAAGCCAGCGTTCTTCATCGACTGGATGATGGCGCCCGCCATCGTGTCGTTGGCGGAGTAGACGCCCACGATGTTCTTCTTGCCGAGCGCGGTGATGGCGCCGTCCATGTTGGACTTGGCGTTGACCGGCTTCCAGTCCTTGGTGTCGTACCGGCGGCCGATGTCGACCTTGCCCTCGAGGACCGAAAGGGCGCCCTTCTTGAACTGGGCGGCGTTCGGGTCGGTGGCCGAGCCGTTCATCATGACGATCTTGCCGTCCTTGGCCTTGCCGCCCAGGGCCTTCAGGAGTGCGGTGCCCTGCGCCTTGCCGACGGTCTCGTTGTCGAACGAGGTGTAGGCCTTGATCGGCCCCTCGGCGAGGCGGTCGTAGGCGACGACGGGGATGCCTGCGTCGTCGGCCTTCTTCACCGTGGTCGCGATGGCCTTGGAGTCCACCGCGTCGACGATGAGCGCGTCGACCTTCTTGGTGATCATGGTTTCGGCCTGCTGCCGCTGCAGGTTGGCGTCCTGCTTCGCGTTCGAGTAGAGCAGCTTGGCCTTGCCGCCGGTCAGTTCCTTGACCTTGGCTTCGATGTAGGGCTTGTCGGCCTTCTCGTACCGGACGGTCTCGTTCTCCGGCAGGAGCAGACCGATGGTGAGGTCGTTGCCCTTCTTCTTGCCACCGTCGTCGCCGGACCCACCGTCCGACTCCTTGGCACTGCCGCAGGCCGCGAGACCGGCGGTCATCGAAACGGCGGCCACGGCTATGACCGCACGACGCAGATGCGTGTTCACGTGGGAAAACCTCCCTGACGAGGCCGCGTCGTTGCGGCCGAGGTGCCACGAAGTCAACTCGCCCGGCGCGTTACCGTCAAGAAGTAACTCTTTAACGAGACGACAACGATGCCAGGCGTTCTTTAGGTGAACGCAGCGATCTCAGAAGGCGCAGCTCCGTCCAAAACGGACGTATCGCCCATCTCGCTGAGCACGAGCGCCAGCGCCCCCAGCACCCCGGCCCGGCTGCCGAGCGCCCCGGAAACGAGCGTCAACTGCCGTGCGGCGCTGGGAATCGCGTACCGCGAGACGGACTCGCTGATCGGGTCGAGGACCAGCTCACCGGCCTCCGCGAGGTCGCCGCCGAGGACCACGCGACTGGGATTGAGGAGATTGCAGAGGCTGGCCACGCCGCTGCCGATGTGTCGTCCGACATCGGCGATGACGCGGCGGCAGCCGGGGTCGCCCTCGCGGGCGAGCTGAACCATGCGTTCCACGGTCAGATCCGGGCCGTGGCTCGCGGCGAGCAGGCCGAGAATGTACCGGCCCGCGGTGAAGGTCTCCAGGCATCCGCGGTTGCCGCAGCGGCAGACGGGGCCGGCTTCGTCGAGGGTGATGTGCCCGATCTCGCCGGCGGTGCCGCCCGGGCCCCGATAGATCTGCCCGTTGATGACGAGCCCGGCGCCGACACCGCTGGCGACCTTGATGTACGCGAGATCCTTGGCGCCGCGCCCCGCGCCCCAGACGAGCTCGCCGAGGGCGCCGAGGTTGGCGTCATTGTCGACGTATACGGGGACGCCGAGGCGATCGGCGAGGTCCTCGCGGGGGTTCGTACCGGCCCAGCCCGGCAGGATCGCGGTGGAGCCGAGCGCCCCGGTCTCCACGTCGATGGGCCCGGGCACGCCGAGGCCGACGCCGACGGTCTTCTCGGCGGGCGCGCCGGTGTCCGCCAGCAGGCGCTTGACCAGGTCTTCCGCCCGGTCCAGGCCCTCGGCGGCGGAGGCGTCCACGTCGATCGGCTCGGACTCCTCGGCGAGGACCTGATGGGCGAGGTTGCCGACCGCGACCCGCAGGTGCGTGTGCCCGAAGTCGACGCCGATGACGATGCCGGCGTCCCCGCTGAGTGATACGGCCCGCGCCCGGCGGCCTCCCGCGGAGGTCGGGGTGACGCTGACCGTGCCGGATTCCTGCAGCTCACGGACGATATTGGAGACCGTTGCGGCAGACAGCCCGGTGCTCCTGGCGATCTCCGCCTGGGTGAGCGAGCCGGCCAGGCGCACGGCACGCACGACCCGCTCGAGGTTGGCCCGGTGCAGCGACGACTGCGAACCCGGAGTCTCCACGACCATCCACTCCCGCCTGGGCGACCCGGCACGACGGCCGACCCGCCGCCCGGACCACGCCAATGGGATCCGGACTGTCTACAACTAGTGAACTATAGGCTCGGTGGGATGGGTTACCTGCGTCAAGACCTTGACCAGATGGTTACAGCGGAAAGACCGGGCAGCGGTCAGCCGCTGCCCGGTCGCACTCTCTGCGCGGGAACCTGAGCCATGCCTCAGCCCACCACCGTCTGGACCTCGCGCACCTGGACTCTTGCTCGGAGTCGGACGTCCCGCCCGGCAGGTCGCCGGCCTCCTCGCCATCCGGGTCAGCGGACGCTTGCCAGCGCCGCCGCGGTCGGCCCGTCGACTGCGTTGCGCACCTCGGGCCGGGAGAGGATCACGGTCGTGACCACCCGAGCAGGCTTCGAGTCGGCAGAGGCCGACGGCTTGTCGCCTTCCTGTGCACCGTTGATCGAACCCGTCCCCTTCTCACCGCTACCGTCATCGCTACCGCAAGCGCCCAACATCAGGCTCAATGCAGCGGCGGCGACGATCACGCCGGGGGTGGTGGAACGGCTCACGTTCAACTCCCGGTTGAGACAGCCGTGCTGGCGGTCTGTGGACGTTACCGGCGGGGCGCCTGGCTCCGCCGGAGGGTATTTACAGTTGTTACGCACTCTTACTCGCATCTGGGGACTCGTGATCGAGCTGACTGCGTGCTGCGTGCTGCCAGGTTGGGTACGGCTGGAGGACAAAGAAGCGGATCAGTTGGTATCGGATGGTGACAGCCGCGTCGCCGGGGCGCGTGTGGTCTCGGTGCCGGTGAGACTGGCTGGCTGCGTGAGGGGCAACGCAGCAGCGGGGCTGGCGGCGCCAGATACAGAAGGCTGAGCTGCACCCCGTTTCGTAGCGTCCCTGAAGCCAGGTCTATGATCTTGGCGTAAGGAGACACACGAGCAAGTGCCAGCACCACGGAAGTACCCCGACGAGCTCCGCGAGCGTGCCGTCCGCGAGGTCCGCACCAGCGGACGCCCGGTCGCCCATGTCGCCAAAGACCTCGGCATCCACAAGGAAGCCCTGCGGCAGTGGGTCCGCCAGGCCGAGGCGGACAGCGGCGACCGCGATGACCGGCTTACCAGCGCCGAACGCGACGAGCTGAAACAACTCCGCAAGGACAACGCCGAGTTGAAGCGGGCCAATGAGATCCTGAAGGCCGCTTCGGTGTTTTTTGCCCAGGAGATCGACCGTCCCCGGACGAGGCCGAGCAGGTGATCGACCACCTGAAGGAACGCGGCCTCGGGGTCGATCCCGTCTGCCGGGTGCTGGACCTGTCGGTCTCGACCTATTTCGCCCGCAAGCGGCGCCCGAAATCGGCCCGCCGGCTGCGCGACGAACAGCTCATGCCCATGATCGAGGAGATCCACGCCGAGTCCGGCGGCACCTATGGGGCCCGCCGGATCACCCGCGCGCTGCGGCGCAAGGGCGTCGAAGCTGCCCGCTGCACCGTCGAGCGGCTGATGCGCGAGCTGGGCCTGGAAGGCGTCATCCGCGGCCAGCGGCGCCGCACCACGATCCCCGAGCCGACCGCGCCGCGGCCGCCGGACCTGGTCGACCGCGACTTCACCGCGGACCGGCCGGATCAGCTGTGGGTGGCGGACATGACCTACGTGCGGACCTGGTCCGGCTGGGCGTATGTCGCGTTCGTCCTCGACGTGTACTCGCGGATGATCGTCGGCTGGCAGATCGCCGGTCACATGCGGACCGAACTGCCGCTGGACGCCTTGGAAATGGCGCTGTGGCGCCGGAGGATCAAGACGGGTTCCGGTCTCATACATCACAGCGACCGCGGGTCGCAATACGTATCAATTCGATACACAGACCGGCTCACCGACATCGGCGCCTCGGCATCCGTCGGGTCCGTCGCGGACAGTTACGACAACGCCATGGCGGAGGCGCTGAACGGCACCTTCAAGGCCGAGCTGATCGAGATGCAGGGCCCCTGGCACGACGTCCACCAGGTCGAGCGGGCGATCTTTCGCTGGGTGACGTGGTACAACGAGGAACGGCTCCACTCCGCCCTCGACTACGTGCCACCCGCCGAGTACGAGGACGCCTTCTGGCGAAGTCAGGAAGCCACCCAGCAGTCCGCCTGACCAATCAAGTCCGGACGCTATGAAACTCGGGGCAGCTCAGGCGGGGAGCAGGACCGAGGCGTTGCCTTTTCTCGTCATCGCGGGCCTGCTTGGCAAAGAGTTTCCAGTCACGAGTTCAGTCGCTTGCCTGACCTCGTCACGAAGCCTGGGCCGCGGGTGGTGGTGCATGTTCTGGTGGCTGGATGTGAGGGCGGGTTCCGCCGTTGTTGGTCGGGGTGATGTGCCATCTGTAGCGGTGGACGTCGTGGTGGTGGGTGGTGCAGAGGAGGGCGAGGTTGGGGAGGTCAGTGGTGCCGCCGTGTTGCCATTCGGTGATGTGGTGGACTTCGCACCAGCGGGGTGGTCGGTCGCAGCCGGGGAAGATGCAGCCGCGGTCGCGTTCGATGACGGCTTGGCGTTGGTGGTGGGTGACCACGCGTTGGGCCCGTCCGAGGTCGAGGACTGCGCCGTCGGGGTCGGTGATCAGGCGGCGGATGTTCGCGTCGCAGGCGTAGGCGCGGGCGGTGTGGGCGGGGATGAGGGTGCCTCGTTCGGTCTCGCCGGGGGCTTCGCCGGTGCTGGTGAGGGTGTCCTGGGTGATACGGACGATGACCTGGGGGCGGATCCCGCCGGAGGCGGGCAGTTCGCCGGTGGCCAGCGCGAGGCGGGCGAGGTCGGTGAGGGCGACGGCGCGCTGGCGGCCGCGTTCGACGAAGTCCCCGACAAAATTGGTGGGTTCGACCAACGAAACCTTCCCGGCGGTGCCGGGCGCCGGTGGCTGGATGACGGCCGGCTCGTCGGTGTCGGTCTCGCCCACCGGGCCGTGGGTGGCGTCGCCGCAGGTTTCGTTGGCGTCTCCAACGTAAGCGTCAGCGTCGGTTTCCGGTACGGGTGGCCTGCGCTGGCGTTCGGTGGCGGCTTCGAGGGCGATGCGCAGGATTTCGGCGTTGGCTTCGGTCAGTCGTCCGCGGATGTCGCACAGTCCGGCCACCGGCTGGGTGATGGTGAGGTATTGGGCGGCCTCGGCCCGGTCGAGGTCGGTCTGCGCTTGGTCGGGGGTCAGGGTATGGATGAGGCGCTTGGACCAGGTGTGCAGGTGGGTCTGGTGCACCGGCTCGCTGCCGTCCGCGCCCGCGGCCTTGAGCAGGAATTCCTCGGCTGCGGCGGCTTCTTGGGGGTGGGCGTCGAGGCCGATGCGCTCGGTGGTGCGGGCCACGACCTTGGCCTGGTCGAGGGTGACGGTCCCGGCACCGGCTGCGGCTGCGGTGGCGGGCAGCCGTACCAGGGTGGCCGCGTCGGCGACGGCTTCGCGGGTGCGGGCGGGCTCCATCGCCCGCCGGGCCCGTAGCCAGGTGGCGGTATCCCGGCAGCCGCCGACCTTGACCGGGCCGTCGGCGGCGGCGAACTCCCCCAGCCGACGCAGCGCTTCAGCCTTCAGCCGATCGGCGGCCGCCAGCAGCGCCAGGGTGTCCTCCCCGAGCTGCTGCAGGGCCTCCTCGTCGTGGCCGTAGCCGCCGTCAATCGGCTGGACCCAGCCGCCGGGCTCGGCGGCCAGCCCATCCAGGATCGCGGCCAGGGCAACGAGCTCCGGCTGCCGCACCCCGCGGGTGCCGCCGGAGCGGACCGAATCCATGGCCACAGTGCTCACACTCTGTAAACGAGCGAGGTCACGCCAAAGTTCCGAAGTAACGCTAAGTAATCACAAGATCTTTCAGCTCTGCCGTATCGCACACAAAACCGCCCACCCCAAGAAGGGCGGGCGGCTTGCTTGGAGCCGTCGTCAGTCGTCGGTGACGACCGCCTGGACCTCCTTGACCGTCACGTCGTACTCCTCTTCCGACGCGCCGTCGGGCAGCTCCGGGTTCTGTGGCGCGCCATCGGGGTCGGCCGACGCTGTCCAGTACACCTTCCAGGTGAGCTGGGCCTTCAGCGGGTAGGTGTCCTCGCCCGATTCCTTGGTGTACTTCACGTTGCAGCCCGCGTCCGCCGTGTCGATCGCGTATCCGTCGCCCGCCGGCTTCAGCTGGTACGTGCACGCCCGCGGATTGGCGTTGGCCGTCCCGGCCTCGATGCGCAGCTTGTCGGGTGTCGCCACTGTGGTGGCGGCGAACTGCACGCCGAGGTAGTTGATCTCGGCGGTGGTCGTCACGCGTGGCAGCGCGGCGTCGTCCTCGAATGTCGCATGGACCGGGAGGTTCACCTTCTGCAGTCCCGCCTTCGGCTTGAGCTCGACGGGAGGCGCGGGCAGCTTGGTGGCGTTGTAGGCGACCTGGGCAAGCATCCACGGCTCGATGTGCGGTCCGACGCCTTCCGGCTCCTCGCCGGCGTCCACCCACATCGGGTTGCCGGCCTCATCACACTGCTCCAGGGCCTCTTCGCGGCTCAGGTTCTTGTTGTACCTGAGGTCCCACCACGCGCCGTCTTTGCCCTTGTTGTAGTCGTTCTTCGCGATCTCCCGGTACCAGTCGGTCTGGGCACTCATCTCGTGCGCCGGGTTCTCATCGACCCACTTTCCCATGCCCTTCGGGTCGTACGCCGGCTCCCACCAGCAGGCCGGCGGCTCCCAGTTCACGTCGGTGGCAGTCATGGTCGAGCCGGAATCGCCGGTCGAGCCCGACGAGTGGACCTGCACCCGGGTGAAGGCATCGATCTCGTCGCTGTTCGAGCCCCCCTTGCCATCCGCGCCATACCTTCCGCCACCGCCGGTCTCCTGGGCCGTGGCGGGTGAAGTGACAACGAGAAGCATCGCGGCGGCAGCCCCCGCCGTGGACATCATTGCTGCCCGGCCTACCGGCCGGCGGCTACTCAACATGACGTTCCCCCTTTGACCCAGGTGGATTGGGTGACCACCCATCTGCTTCCCTGCTTGGCCAACCAAACGCTGTACAGCCGGACCCAGTCGGATGGATCATCCGAACCTGCCTTGACACGCTTCCCGGTGTTCCGGTCAGTGGCATATCCCTTGCTCTGGTCCTCACAGAAGACCACGCGTGCTTTGGCACCCTTGAGGTGTGCGACCTTGCGCTTGTAAAAACGGTTTGTGCCGCCCATGCCGCGGTCCAGCTTCTTGAACATCCGGAAGTCTTTGGCATAGCCGGAATATGCAACTCCGGTCCAGTAGCGCTCGAAGTTCGTGGTGACCTTGGCCTGGGCGTAGCCCTCCATCATCGCCTGGAGTGCAAATCCGTGGTCGCGCAGGACCGCATCCTTCGCCTTGTCTCCGGTCGCGTTGGCGTCGACGACGACCTTGAAGTTGCCCGGATAGACGAACTTCGGAGCGGGAGACGAGGAGGGCGACGGGGTCTCGGCCTCATTGCCCGACTTCGCACCGTCAATGCTGCCGCCCGCCGTCCCGCCGTCGTCACCGCAGGCGCTCAGCGACACCGCAGCAGCCAGCATCGCAGCGGCAAACGGTAGTACCGGTCGTCTCACGTGCAACTCCACAGGGGCAGGCCGACAGTGCCTGATGAGGTTACTGCAACCTAAAGCAACCTGTCAGTACAACTGTGCCTATCCCCCGGCTACTTCAGCGCACCTACGGTCAGCCCGGCCTGCACCTGTCGCTGGAAGACCGCGTACACCACGAGCACCGGCAGCAACGCAATGGTCATCCCCGCGAACAGCGCACCCCAGTCACCGGCGTAGCCCTGCGCGACTGCCAGGTTGGCCAGGCCCTGGGGCAGCACATAGCTGTCCTCATTCCGGTTATTGAGCACCAGGGGCAGCAAGTACTGGTTCCACTGGCCGAGGAAGTTGAAGATCCCGATGCTCACCAGCCCGGGCTTCGCCATCGGCAGCATGATCTGGAAGAACGTCCTGGTGTGCGAGGCACCATCGATCATGGCGGCTTCATGTACGCCCGTAGGGAGGGTCCGGAAGAAGGAGGTGAGAAAGAACGTGGTGAACGGCAGTGAGTAGGCGATGTAGGCGACCATGAGGCCGGGGCGGGTGTCCAGAAGGGACAGATTGTCCATAATGAAGAACAGTGGCACCAGCGCGAGAATCACCGGGAACATCATCCCGCCCGCGAACAGCAGGAACACAAGTCGGTTGCCGGGGAAAGTGAAGCGGGCGATGACGTACGCGGCCATCGACCCCAGCAGCATGGTGCCAGTGAGCGAACCCGCGAGGATAATCACCGAGTTCAGCGCATAGCCACCGATATTGGCCTCGGACCAGGCATTGGTGAAGTTCTCCCAGTGCCAGCTGGCGGGCCAAGACAGCGGGTCACCCAGAGCGTCGGCGGAGGGCTTGAACGAGGTCAGGGCCACCCAGACCAGCGGGCCCGCCGCCATCACTGTCCAGAGGATGAGGAAGCCGTGGGAGAAGACGTTGAGTACGCCGCCCTGCTTGGACGTCGCGTCCTTGCGGTCGTCGAGCTGACCGGCGTGGGCGTCGGAGCCGGCGTCCTGCGCCGCGGATTCGGACGAAGCCTTCATTACGCTCATGTTCCGTTTGCTCCCGCTCCGCTCAGTATTCGATCCGCTCACGCCGGCCGATCCTCATCATGATCAGGGCGAACAGCATGCTGATGACGAACAGCACCACGCCGATGGCGGTGGCGTACCCGGCCTGGCCGTCCCGGAAGGCCTTCTCGTACAGATAGACAGGGGCGACCTTGAGGGCGTGTCTTGGCACCATCACAAGGACGATGGCGAAGGAGTCCAGCGCCTGGATGCCCATGTAGATCCAGCCGGTGCGAATCGTGTCCCAGGTCAGCGGAAAGGTGATGCTGAAGAACGTCCTGCTGCGACCAGCACCGTCGAGCAGCGCGGCCTCGTAGATATCCTTGGGGATCGCCCCCATCGCGGCGGAGAACAGAACAATGTAGAAGCCGGTGAAGCTCCAGCACAGCACGATGAGCACGGCGGCCAGGGCCCAGTTGTAATCGCCGCCCAGCCAGCCGGGCTCTCCGGCCCCGATCGCGCCGAGCACTCCGTTGAGCAGGCCGTCCCCTGCCAGCACCTGCTGCCACACCACCGCGATGATGGCGACCGAGAGCACCTGCGGGAAGAAGAAGACGATCTTGTAGAACTTGGCACCGAAGATGCCGGAGATGGCTTGGCCGCGCCGATGCCTTCCACCTGACGTCAGCATGTAGGCGAAGAACAGGCCGAGGCTCAGCGTGAGGACCGGCGCCACGACGAGGAGGATGATGCTGGCCTTGAGCGAGTCGGTGAACTTCTCGTCCTCGAAGAGCTTGGTGAAGTTGTCGAATCCGAGGAAACTGAAACTAGAGGTGAAGCCGGTCCAGTCTGTCATCGAGTAGAAGAACGCCTGCAGGAACGGCGAGATGACGAATACGACATAGAACAGCAGCGGCACCGCCAGAAACGCATAGGCGAAGCGGTACTGATCAAGCTTTCGGTAGCGGCGATCGGCCCGCACCCGGGCAGGTGTGAAACGGGGCGGCACGAAGCAGGCCACTATGAAGAGCAACTTCACCGTGAGCGGGAGCCGCCACCAAGAGGTTGCGCTCGCTTCCGCAGTGGGCCGTGCTTGTTGCGCCTGGGTCTTCATGCCGCCCCTATGCCTGGTCGTGCCGCCACCGATCCGCCTGAAGCCGGCCGACCTCAGTCGGAGCGCTTGATCTTCTTGATGCCGTCGTCCTTGGCGACCCTGTCCGCCGCCTTCTGCATCTTGTCCATCGCTTCCTTGGCGGTGGACTTGCCCTCCATCAGGTCACCGCAGACATCATTCATGTCGTCCGTCCACAGCTCGGGGTAGAAGTCGCGGAAGCGCGGCACGATGATGTTCTTGCCCGCGTTCTTGATCGCCTCGAGTGAGGAGGTCATGCCGGGCTTCAACTCCATGCCGTCAGCGGCTCCAGCGGTGGCTGGAATCGATGCGACGAGCTTGGTGAAGTTCTGCGCGGACTTCTTGCTGTACATGATCCGCATGAACTCTTTTGCGCCCGCCTTGTTCTTGGCGGATGACGGGATGATGAACGGCTCGCCGGCTGCGGCGTAGAGCGTGCCGAACGGCATCTTGTCGCTGTCGGTCATGCTCGGGGTAGCGCCAATGGCGAGATCCATTCCATCAGGCCAGTACTTCTTGTCCTCGATGTACTTCTTCGACTCGTTCTCCAGCCAGTTGCCGTTCGGGATGAACACGGCCTTGCCCTCGGCCCAGCGCTGCTGGGACTTGGTGTGGTCCATGCTGCTGCTGCCCTTGAGGACGTAGCCCTTGGCGACGAGCTCCTCGTACGCCTCGAACACCGTCTTGACCGCGTCCGACTTCCAGGCGTTCGGCTCAAGGTTGTCGATGTTCTTGAGCGCTTCATAGCCGCCGACCTGGCAGATCTGCGGGAACATCGTGAAGCTCACATACCGTGGATGCGCACCGGCATAGGTCCAGCCTGCGATCCCTTTCGCCTTCGCCTTCTTGCAGACGTCCAGCATGGCATCCCAGGTCTTGGGGTACTCCACGTCGAGCTTCTTGAGCATCGCGTTGCCATACCAGACGCCGTAGACGCCGTAGGCGATGTAGAGGACGTAGACCTTGTCGTCCCCGAACTGCCCCATCTCGGCCGTGCCTGGGACCAGAGTCTCGCGGACAGTCTTGTTCGGGTCGTCCCACGAAGGCGCGTCCATCAGGTCATTCAACGGCTCGAGCTGCTTGTTCTTCAGCAGCGCCTGAACGTCCATGTTGCCGTCACCGGAGTTGTTGATGACGTCCGGCGGGTCGCCCTGAGCCATTCGCGGCTGCAGCGCACGGCCGATCTGCTGACCTGCTTTGTGCTGCACATCCGCCTTGGGATAGCTGCTCTTGTAGATCTTCTCGGCGTCTTTGGCGTATTGGTCGCTGAAGCCGCCATTGAAAATGTGGATCTCGATCGCGGCATCCGCCTTGACGCCCAGCGGGTTCTTCTTCGACTTCTTTCCTTTGGCATCCTTCTTGTCGTCATCCCCACCACCGCTGGCGCAAGCCGCAAGGGTGGACATGGTGGGTACGGCGATCAGGCCGAGCGCAGCAGCCCGCTTGATCAGATCGCGGCGACCGACATCGGAGGTGGATCCCATGCTCAAGTCCTCACTCTCGACAGGACTCAGGCGGTGTACCGGGTCCCCGTCATCAAGCGCCTGACGGCAAAGGGGCCGATTACCGCGGTCAGTTGGCCCGATGGCAGTCTTCGCCATCGGTCGCGACAGGTATAGTCCACTCCTTGCCCCTGAGCAAGATCGATTACAAACTTCGCGGACAGATTTCCCGCATTGAGATCTCCCGGAAATCAGGGCGACTCCGCTGGTCGCAGAGGTACAGACCACCGGCGGCGGGGCCGTCAGCCGGACAGCGGCCGCACTGGTGGCCGGTCCGTCGAGGGCAGTGCCAGGGCGCAGGCGCGGTCGGTGCCCGCCAGGCAGCCGCGCATCGTCATGAGGGCGGTGTAGTAGTCGATGTAGCGGAAGCCGTAGGTCTCGCCGCGGGCGAAGGCCTGTTTGGTGATGGCGGCCTGCCAGGTGGCGAATGCGGCCGGGGAGACCGGGGCGTAACGGGCCGGGGTGAAGCCCTCCGCGTCCTCCCAGTTCTCGGCGTAGTAGAGGTTCGTGACGCCGTGCCGTACCAGGCCCTGTTGCGGCAGTCCGGCCAGGAAGCGGGCGCGCTCCGCCAGCGCCGAGGCGTGCTCGTGGTCGGTGTGCATGCTGTGGCGCCAGTGGGCGATCACCGTCGTCGGCCGTACCTCGCGGATGACGTCCGCGATCCGGGCCGCGGTCGCGTCCCCGGTGTGCAGGAAGCCGTCGGAGAGGTCGTCGAAGCAGCGGAACTCCGCGCCGATGTCCCGCGCGAACTCCCGCCCCTCCGCGAGCTTTTGCTTCTTGTACGCATCGGGCTCCATGCGCGGATGCCCGCGCTCCCCCGGCGTCAGCGCCAGGAGCACCGCGCGGCCGCCGCCCAGGACGTGCTCGGCGAGCAGCGGGCCCGCGGTGAGGTCCATGTCGCCGATGTGCGCGCCTATGGCGAGCACTGTGTGTTGCTCCTGTGCGCCGTCCTCCTGCGCCCTCACGCCGTCCCCGCCTCCCACCGCAGCACCCGGAAGGTGCGCGTCGTCGTAAAGCCCGTAGCCCGGTACAGATGCCCCGCCGGCGTCTGCTCGCCCGTCCACAGGAACCACGCCGAGTGCGCCCCGCAGCCGCGCATCCGTTCCAGCGCCAGGTGCAGCAGCACCTTCCCGAGACCCGTGCCGCGGGCGTCCTCGTGTACGCCGAAGGGGCCGAAGCGCTCGGTCATTCCCTCGTACGCCTCGTGCATCGCCCAGCCGAGCAGCCGGTCGTCCGGGCCTCGGGCGGTGATGATGCGCTCCAGGGGCGTGCCCTGCAGCAGGCAGGTGCGGATCGCCCGCGCCCAGTCGGGGTTGAAGTGGGCGCCGGCGAGGTGGAGCAGCTCGGGCAGTTCGTCGGCGGCCGGAGGCGCGAAGCGGTGGCCGGCGGCCGTGAGCTGTGCTGTGCGCTCTGCGATCGCCGGCGGCATGGCGTAGTCGACGAGGCTCAGGTCCATCGCGGCCGCCTCATAGAGGCGGCGGAAGCCCAGGCTGTCCAGGAGGGCGGCGGCCTCGGGGTAGGCGGTCGTGTCGAGGCCCGGTAGCAGGTAGTTGGGGGCGTACGAGGAGAAGTCGGCCCGGGTGCGGCCGTGGGCGCGCAGCCAGTCGAGCGCCTCGGTGAGGAGCAGCCTTGCGATGCCGCGGCGGCGGTGGGCCGGGTCCGTGAAGAAGAACGGGATCCAGCCCTGCTCCGGCTCCAGGTCGGCGCCGGACAGCGGCAGCAGCCTGCGGACGGCGTAAGCGGCGCCGACGATGCGGCCGCCGTCGACCGCGAGCCGCAGGCCTTCGGGGTCGAAGTTGGCGTCGAGCAGCACCAGATCGCGGAAGCGGTCCGGCGCGATCGGGTCCCGTGGCGCGCTGCGCCGCCAGGTCTCGATGAGCTCAGGACCGTCGCCGGCACGAAAGCCACGGATCTCCATGGCGTCGTTTCTACGTGCCGCGCCCGCCGGCGGGCAATGGCCCTGCAGCGCCCACGGCGATGCTGCGCGACGCAGCGCCCGCTGTCAGTGGCGCCGATTACTCTGAGTGTCGACTGGTTAGCTGCCCAGGGGAGGGCGCATCATGACTGTGATGATCGAGCGCGAGACGGCCATAGCGGATGGCGTACCCGATGGCTTCGAGGAGCTGTGCCAGGTCCTCGAAGGGCTGGTGCTGCCCGACGGCTACAAGGCCGAGATCATCAGGGGGAACATCGTCGTGTCGCCGTGGTCGAAGGCGTACTACCTCACGGTCATGGATCTGGTCTGCGACCAGCTGCGGCCGCACCTGCCGCCGGAGCATCTGATCAGTTACGGGCCCGCACTCTATGTGTTCCCGGAGGTCGAGCGGGCCTACGGGCCCGATATCCATGCGGCACACCGGTCGACCCGGGAGAGCGAGAGTATCCGGCTGGATGGTGAAGGCCTGTCTTTCGTCGCGGAGTTGACGTCGCCCACGACTCGCGACGACGACTTCCACGACAAGGCGGAGCAGTACGGGGCTGCCGGTGTGCCGGTCTATCTGCTCCTGGACATGCAGGAGGAGCGTGCCACCGTGCTGTGGGCGCCCGGGGAGGGCAGGGAGGGCTACTCCTCGCAGATGACGGTGCCGTTCGGGGAGAAGCTGCGGATGCCTGCGCCCTTCGGGTGTGAGCTGGACACCAGTGGCTTCCGGCGGCCGGAAGCGGGGTCGAATGCTGAGAGATGACGCGTGAAGGGCCGCACCCCGCCTCTGCGGGATGCGGCCCTTCAGCCGATACGGAGCGTCAGCGTCAGCCGCGGATCAGCGACCGCAGCACGTACTGCATGATCCCGCCGTTGCGGTAGTAGTCCGCCTCACCGGGGGTGTCGATGCGGACCTTCGCGTCGAAGTCGACACCCGTGTCCGTCGTGACCTTGACCGTCTCGGGGATGCCGGAGCCGTCGTTCAGGGCCGTGATGCCCGTGAAGTCGAAGGTCTCCTCGCCGGTCAGGCCGAGGGACTCGGCCGTGGTGCCCTCGGGGAACTGCAGCGGCAGCACGCCCATGCCGATGAGGTTCGAGCGGTGGATGCGCTCGTACGACTCGGCGATGACGGCCTTGACGCCGAGCAGCGCCGTGCCCTTGGCGGCCCAGTCGCGGGACGAGCCCGAGCCGTACTCCTTGCCGGCCAGGACGACCAGCGGGGTGCCCTGGTCGATGTAGTTGCGCGAGGCGTCGTAGATGAACGACACCGGGGCGTCGGCCTGGGTGAAGTCGCGGGTGTAGCCGCCCTCCGTGCCCGGCGCGATCTGGTTGCGCAGGCGGATGTTGGCGAAGGTGCCGCGGATCATCACCTCGTGGTTGCCGCGGCGGGAGCCGTACGAGTTGAAGTCGCGGCGCTCCACGCCGTACTCCGTCAGGTACGTGCCCGCCGGGGTGTCGGCCTTGATCGCGCCGGCCGGGGAGATGTGGTCGGTGGTGACCGAGTCGCCCAGCTTCGCCAGCACCCGCGCGCCCGCGATGTCCTCGACCGGGGCCGGGTCCATCGTCATGCCCTCGAAGTACGGGGGCTTGCGGACGTAGGTGGACTCGGCGTCCCACTCGAAGGTGTTGCCGGTCGGGACCGGGAGCGCCTGCCACTGGGCGTCGCCGGCAAAGACGTCCTCGTAGGACTTGTTGAACATGTCCTCGCCGATGGCGTTCGCCACCACGTCGTTGACCTCGGCCTCGGACGGCCAGATGTCCTCGAGGTGGACCGGCTTGCCGTCCTGGTCGGTGCCGAGGGCGTCGCGGGTGATGTCCACCTTCATGGAGCCGGCGAGGGCGTACGCGACGACCAGCGGCGGGGAGGCCAGGTAGTTCATCTTGACGTCGGGGTTGATGCGGCCCTCGAAGTTCCGGTTGCCGGAGAGGACCGAGGTGACGGCGAGGTCGTGGTCGTTGACCGCCTTGGAGACCTCGTCCGGCAGCGGGCCGGAGTTGCCGATGCAGGTGGTGCAGCCGTAGCCGACGAGGTTGAAGCCGACCTTGTCGAGGTAGGGGGTGAGGCCCGCCTTGTCGAAGTAGTCCGTCACCACCTTCGAGCCGGGGGCGAGGGTGGTCTTGACCCACGGCTTGCGGGTCAGGCCCTTCTCGACCGCCTTCTTCGCCACGAGCGCGGCGGCGACCATGACGTACGGGTTCGAGGTGTTGGTGCAGGACGTGATCGCCGCGACCGTGACCGCGCCGTGGTCCAGCTCGTACGTGGTGCCGTCGGGGGCGGTCACGGCGACCGGGTTCGACGGGGTGCCGTTCGGGGAGACGGCCGGGGCGTCCGACGCCGGGAAGGACTCCTTGCCGGACTCGTCGACGGAGTCGACGTAGTTGAGGACGTCCTGCTTGAACTGCTGGGCGGCGTTCGCGAGGACGATGCGGTCCTGCGGGCGCTTCGGCCCGGCGATCGACGGGACGACCGTCGAGAGGTCCAGCTCCAGCTTCTCGGAGAAGTCCGGCTCGGCGGCCGGGTCCAGCCAGAGGCCCTGCTCCTTGGCGTACGCCTCGACCAGGGCGACCTGCTGGTCGTCGCGGCCGGTCAGGCGCATGTAGTTCAGCGTCTCGTCGTCGATCGGGAAGATCGCGGCGGTGGAGCCGAACTCCGGCGACATGTTGCCGATGGTGGCGCGGTTGGCGAGCGAGGTGGCGGCGACGCCCTCGCCGTAGAACTCGACGAACTTGCCGACGACGCCGTGCTTGCGCAGCATCTCGGTGATGGTCAGCACCAGGTCGGTGGCGGTGGTGCCCGGCTTGAGCTGGCCGGTCAGCTTGAAGCCGACGACCCGCGGGATGAGCATCGAGACCGGCTGGCCGAGCATCGCGGCCTCGGCCTCGATGCCGCCGACGCCCCAGCCGAGGACGCCGAGGCCGTTGACCATGGTGGTGTGCGAGTCGGTGCCGACGAGGGTGTCGGGGTAGGCGACGCCGTTACGGGTCATGACGACCCGGGCCAGCTTCTCGATGTTCACCTGGTGGACGATGCCGGTGCCCGGCGGGACGACCTTGAACTCGTCGAAGGCGGTCTGGCCCCAGCGCAGGAACTGGTAGCGCTCCTTGTTGCGGCCGTACTCGAGATCCACGTTCTGCTTGAAGGCGTCATTCGTGCCGAACTTGTCGGCGATGACCGAGTGGTCGATGACCAGCTCGGCCGGGGCCAGCGGGTTGATCTTGTCCGCGTCGCCGCCGAGCTCCTTGACGGCCTCGCGCATGGTGGCGAGGTCGACGACACAGGGCACGCCGGTGAAGTCCTGCATGATCACACGGGCGGGCGTGAACTGGATCTCCTGGCTCGGCTGAGCCTGGGAGTCCCAGCCGCCGAGGGCCCGGATGTGGTCGGCGGTGATGTTCGCGCCGTCCTCCGTCCGGAGCAGGTTCTCCAGCAGCACCTTCAGGCTGTACGGCAGCCGGGCGGAGCCCTCCACCTTGTCCAGCCGGAAGATCTCGTACGACTCGCCGCCCACCTGCAGGGTGCTGCGGGCGTCGAAGCTGTTCGCCGACACGACAGTCTCCTTCGTCACTTTGCGCCTTCCACCGCAATCCTGCCGTTACGCCCGTTTTTTCTCCAACAGGAGGAGCGGGCGACCGCGGGGTGGCCTTCGGCAGATATCTCGATGTCGAGATAACCCTACTCCATCGGGCCGCGGGGGTGTCGGGTACCCCGGAGCGGCGGTGCGTAAGGGTGAGGGCGTGAGCAGCACGGGCGCCGACCGGCGTGCTACGCGCCCCGGGCCGGCTGGTCGGCGATCAGGAGGGTGATGCCGGCGGGGCGGAAGCCCATGCGGGCGTAGAGGCGGGCTACGGGGGCCAGGGCGTAGGCGAGGAAGACGGTGTGCACGTCCTGGGTCCTGGCGTGGGTGACCAGGGCTGCGGTGACGGCGGCGGCGAGGCCCTGGCGGCGGGCGGCGGGGAGGGTGCCGATGCCGCCGATTTCGGTGGTGCCGTGCGCCGGGTGGTACTGGCCCACGGCCAGTGGGGTGCCGTCCGCGGCTATCGCAGCGATCACCGTTTTGTGGCCGGCCGTGATGGTGGGGCGGGCGGCCGCGAGGGTGCCGTCCGCTGTCACCTCCTCGGCGGCCGCCGACAGCTCCTTCCTGCCCGCCGGGCCCACCGCCGTGCCCTCGTCGGCGAAGGCCAGACCGGGCAGCGCCAGGGCCGCGGGCAGGGCGGGGTCGTCGGCCGTCAGCGCGCGGAGCGTCACGCCGTCGGGCAGCGGGCCCTGCTCGATCGCGTGGCGCCGGTCCAGCACCATCAGCGGGCGCTCCGTCACCGGCAGGCCCGCGGCCTCGATCGCGGCGCGCATGCCCGGCGCGGTCTCGGCCAGCCACTCGAAGGCCTCCGGCACCGCGAGTTCGCGCTGCCGGGCCCGTACCCGGGCGATGTCGGCGGCGGCCATGTGCCCGGCGACGGGTTGCGCGTAGCCGGGGCCGCCGTAGTACGGGGTGCCCGGCAGCCTGCGCACGAACAGCCGCAGCGAGCCGAACTCCTCGGCGTCGGCGAACAGCAGCGGCACGGCGGCGTAGTACTCCTCGATGCGGGTGCGCAGCGAATCGTTCATGCGGCGCATCCCACCACGGAGCGGCGCTGGGCCGCACCCGCGTACGCTCACGGGAACTGATCGGCGGCGCTGAACTCCCTTCCATCCGTACGGCGTTGTCGGGCACGCATCAGCACCCATACCCGCACCCGTACCCCAGAGGCTGATCCCCCTCCCCCGCGCGGCGGAGCGGCGGTTGCCGCCCGCGGGCGACGCGCGCGGCCGGGCTGGGGTGGCACCTTCGCGGCATGGAGATACGCACCGCCTGGAAGGCCGCCCACCTGCCCGTCCCCGGAGTGCCCCGCTGGGCGCGCCTCGCCGCGCTCGCCGTGCCGCTCGCCGTGCTGCCGTCCGGGTTGTGGCGGCTCGCGGTGTGCGTCTACCCGGGGCTCGGCGGCAATGCCGAGGCGCTCGACGAGCCCAATCCGCTGCCGTGGTGGTTTCCGGTACGGCTCTACATCGTGCTGCTGAGCGTGGTGTCGGAGTTGCTGGCGTTCACCGCGGTCGGGCTGATCGCCCGGTGGGGCGAGGTCTGGCCGCGGTGGGTGCCGCTGCTGCGTGGGCGGCGGGTGCCGGTGGCGGCGGCCGTCGTGCCCGGTGCGCTCGGCGCCGTGGCGCTGATCGCCGTGTGGGGCACGTTCCTCGTCACCTTCGTCAACGGGACCAATCTGCAGGGTGAACCGACGGCCGACGACGACCCGATCACCAGCGGCGGCTGGAAGACCGTCGTCTTTGTCGCCTGCTACGCCCCGCTGCTCCTCTGGGGCCCGCTGCTCGCCGCCGTCACCTGGGCGTACTGGCGCCGGCGGCGCGCCGAGGGCGGCGGTCAGAGCAGCGGTGAGAAGGATCTGGTGTCGTCGTCGGCGCCGAAGCCCCCGGCCGTGGCCTCCGCCGGACGGTCGCGGAAGGCGAGCGCCAGGATGATGGCGGCCAGGGCCGCCACCGCACCGAAGAGATAGGTCGACGTCCGCAGAATCTCCGTCGTGTCATCGAAGGCGATGTCCGTCCACGACGGAATGCGGCTCGGGTCGAGGCCCAGGCCGCTGTCGTACGTGGACCACAGCACCACGTTCCGCGCCATCAGGTACAGCACCATCCCGCCCAGCACCAGCACCGCCCCGCGCGCCCAGCGCCGCCCGTACAAGGCGATGACCCCGACCACGATCAGCGCCAGGACGATGGCGGCCTGCTCGTAGTACGGGGCCACCAGCGATGCCCGGAACGGATAGCCGACGGCGCGGAAGAAGTCCTCGACGCCGTTGGGTATGAAGGGCACGTTCTTCGTGAAGCGGAGGTCGGTGTCGGGGGCCGCGTACGCCGGGTCCTGGCGGAGCTCCCAGACCTTCCAGCTGACGGCGGCGAGGCCGTAGACCAGCAGCAGCGAACCGGCGACGGCGAGCGGCCAGCGGCGGGCGGCTACGCCCTCGCCGGTGTCCTCCGTGGCGCGGGCCATGAGGAAGACGACGATGGCGCCGATGAGCAGCGCGCCGCCGTAGGTGCTCAGGTACCACTCGCTGTGCGGCGGGTCGATGGCGGAGTCGCGGTAGCCGCTGCTGAGGCCGATCGCGATGCCCTCGCGGATGCCGAGGCCGAGGAGGATCACGCCGAGCACCAGCGCGCCGCCGCGGGCGAGGCGGCGGCGGAGCAGCGCGAGGACGGCGACGGCGAGGAGGGCGAGGGCGAGGATCCACTCGTACGGCGTGAGGTACGGCGCCGCCACCTCCTGGGCCGGGTCGACGAGGCCCTGGGCCAGGTCGGCGACCGACTGGCGGGCGTAGGTGCGCATCGCGTAGACGATCCACGCGATCAGCCCGCCCGCGTAGACGAGCAGCAGCAATCCGGTCGTCACATACCGCGCCGAATGCCGCTGCGGAGCGCGGCCCGCCGGATACAGCGAATCGGCCGCGGGGCCTTCGAACTGCATGGTCATGACACACCTGTCCTTGCGTCGACGTCCCCGTACCCGTGCGTGATCGATCCTGGCGAACGCCTGCCCGCCCGGGAATACATGATGCGGACCTGTTACCTGGCCGAGGGCCGAGGTGGGGGCGCCGGCCCGGCGCGAAGGCGCTTAGAACTTCCCGCAGTTGCCGCTCGCCTGCTTGCCCGCGAAGCGGTCGGCGAGGAAGTTCGACGAGTCGCCCATCGCCGCCGGCATCGCCGTGACATGCCCGCCGGCCACCGGCGTGGCGAGCAGGTCGCGGAATTCGATGCTCGCGCCCTGCCGCACCAGTCCTTCGCCATCTGCTTGCCGGAGTCGTACGGGGCCTTGGTGACGACGGAGCGGGCGAGCCGGCCCTGGCCAGTACGGAGCCCGCCGCTACGGCAGCACCGCGATCCCGTCCAGCTCCACCATGGCCGCCTCGTCCCAGAGGCGGGTGACGCCGATGAGCGCCATCGCCGGGTACGTATCGCCGACCCGCCGCTTCCAGACCCGGCCGATCTCCGCGGCGTGTTCGCGGTACGCGCCCGGGTCGGTCGTGTAGACCGTGACCCGCGTCAGCTGGGACGGGTCGCCGTCCGAGGCCGCCAGGGCGGTGAGGAGGTTGCGCAGCGCCTGCTCGAACTGGGCGGGGAGGGTGTCGCCGACGATGTCGCCGTGGGAGTCGAGCGCCGTCTGTCCGGCGAGGAAGACGAGGGTGCCGCCGGTGGCGGTGACGGCGTGGCTGAAGCCGGAGGGCTTGGCGAGGGATACGGGGTTAATGCGGTGCACGGTCACGTCCCTCACGGTAGAGCTCCTTGGCGATGATGGTGCGCTGCACCTCCGTGGCGCCCTCGTAGATCCGCGGGGCGCGGACCTCGCGGTAGAGGTGTTCCAGGAGGTGTCCCGACTGGAGGGCGCGGGCGCCGTGCAGTTGGACGGCGGCGTCGACGACGTACTGGGCGGTCTCGGTGGCGAGCAGCTTGGCCATCGCGGCGCGGCGGGCGACATCGGGGGCGCCCGCGTCGTACGCCGATGCGGCCGCGTAGACGAGGAGCCGCGCCGACTCCACCCGGGTCGCCATCTCGGCGAGAGTGTGGCCGATCGACTGGAGGTCCTTCAGCGGGCCGCCGAACGCCTGCCGCTCCCCCGCCCAGGCGAGCGCGGCGTCGAGGGCCGCCTGGGCCATGCCGACGGCGAAGGCGCCGACGCTGGGGCGGAAGCGGTTCAGGGTGGCCATGGCGGTGGTGAAGCCGCGGTCGACTTCGCCGAGCACATCGGCGGGCGTCACCGGGACGCCGTCGAAGCGGAGGGTGCCGATGGGGTGGGGGCTGAGCATCTCCAGGGCGGAGCCGGTCAGGCCGGGGCGGTCGGCCGGTACGCAGAAGGCGGTAACGCCGCGGGCGCGCGCGGCCGGGGTCGTACGGGCGAAGACGGTGTAGACGTCGGCCTCGGGGGCGTTGGAGATCCAGGCTTTTTCGCCGGTGAGGCGCCACCCGTCGCCGTCGCTCTCAGCAGCCAGAGACAGCGCCGCCGCATCCGACCCCGCCCCCGGCTCCGACAGCGCGAAGGCCGCCACCGCGCGCCCCGCCGCGACCTCGGGCAGCCACCGCGCCTGCTGCTCCTTGGTGCCGTGCAGCGCGATCGGGTACGCGCCCAGCCCCTGCAGGGCAAGGGCCGTCTCCGCCTCCGTGCACTCCCGGGCGAGCGACTCCCGCAGCAGGCACAGCTCCAGCGCCGAGGCCGGGCGGCCGGAGGGCGGGAAGACCCGCTCCAGCAGCCCCAGTTCGCCGAGCGCGGCGACCAACGGCCGGTTCACCCGCCCCGCTTCACCCGCCTCCGCCAGGGGCCGCAGCCGCTCGGCCGCGAGCGCGCGCAGCTCCGTACACCACCGCTCCTCGTCCTCACCCAGCGCGAAACGACTCGCCATCGGACCACCACCCCTTTCGGCGTACGCCGGATGATTATCGCGCACTGTTGACTCCCGTCACACTAACGCTACGCTCAAAGCGGCCTACAGGACCTAGGGGGCGCTTGCATCATGCAGCTGAAGCCTTCGGCCCACGTGGACACCTTCGCCCGCGACCACCTCCCGCCGGCGGACCAGTGGCCCGACCTCACGTTCAACCTGCCCGAATTGCACTATCCCGACCAGCTCAACTGCGCCGCGGAACTCCTCGACCGGGGAGTGGAGCGCTACGGCGGCGCCCGCCCGGCGCTGCGCACGCCGGACGGCACGGTCTGGTCGTACGCCCATCTGCAGTCCCACGCCGACCGCATCGCGCACGTCCTGACCAGCGAACTCGGCGTCCTGCCCGGCAACCGGGTGCTGCTCCGCGGCCCCACCACGCCGTACCTCGTCGCCTGCTGGTTCGCGGTGCTGAAGGCGGGTGCCGTCGCCGTCACGGTGCTGGCGCAGCAGCGCGCGACCGAGCTGGCGGCGGTCTGCCGGATCGCCGAGGTGCAGTACGCGCTCTGCGACATCCGCTCCGTGGACGACCTGGCGAAGGCCGAGGTGCCGGGGCTGACCATGCTCGCGTACGGCGGCGACGCCCCCGACGACCTGCTGCGCCGGGCCGCCCGGCAGCCCGAGTGGTACACGCCGGTGGACACCTCCGCCGACGATGTGGCGCTGATCGGCTTCACGTCCGGCACCACCGGGCGGCCGAAGGGCACGATGCACTTCCACCGGGACGTCCTGGCGATCGCCGACACCTTCTCGGCGCAGGTGCTGCGCCCGCGACCCGAGGACGTCTTCGCGGGCAGCCCGCCGCTGGGCTTCACCTTCGGGCTCGGCGGCCTCGTCGTCTTCCCGCTGCGGGCCGGGGCGTCGACGCTGCTGCTGGAGCAGGCGGGACCCGGCAAGCTGCTGCCGGCGATCGCCGAGCACCGGGTGTCGGTGCTGTTCACCGCGCCGACCGCGTATCGCGCGATGCTCGCGGAGGCAGGCTCGTACGACCTGAGCTCGCTGCGCCGCTGCGTATCGGCCGGGGAAAACCTGCCCGCGGCGACCTGGCAGGCGTGGCACCAGCAGCTCGGGCTGAAGATCATCGATGGCATCGGCGCCACCGAGATGCTGCACATCTTCATCTCGGCGGCGGACGACGCGATCCGCCCGGGCACGACCGGGGTGCCGGTGCCGGGCTACGAGGCGCGGGTGGTGGACCGGGACGGGGTGACCGTGCTGCCCGACGGCGAGCCGGGGCTGCTGGCGGTGCGCGGGCCGACCGGGTGCCGGTATCTCGCGGACGAGCGGCAGCGGGAGTACGTACGGGACGGGTGGAATCTCACCGGGGACACGTATGTCCGGGAGCCGGACGGCTACTTCCGCTACGTGGCGCGCGCGGACGACATGATCATCACGTCCGGCTACAACGTCGCCGGCCCCGAGGTCGAGGAAGCCCTGCTACGGCACCCGCAAGTCGCGGAGGCGGCCGTGGTCGGACGCCCTGATGCCGAGCGCGGGCAGGTAGTGGTCGCGTATGTGGTGCTTGCCGAGGGCTCGGCGATCGACGAGAAGACGCTCAAGGACTTCGCCCGCGGCGAGCTGACCCCCTTCAAGTGCCCGCGCGAGATCAACTTCGTGGACGCGCTGCCGCGGTCGCACACCGGCAAGCTGCAGCGGTTCCGGCTGCGGCAGTCCTGACCTGTGTCGATAGGGTGATCCTGTGGCAGAGCACCGCACCCCGGGATCACTCATCGTCAGCTTCTACGGCGCCTACGGACGCGACGTGGGCGACGGCCGCGTGCCCGTGGCCGGACTCATCCGGCTGCTGGCCGAGGTCGGCGTGGACGCGCCCGCCGTCCGCTCCGCCGTCTCGCGGCTGAAGCGGCGCGGCTTCCTGGCGGCCGCCGGGTCAACGCGCGCCAGCGCCTACCTGCTTACGGCCGACGCCCGCCAGACCCTCGACGACGGCGACCGGCGGATCTACGAGCGGCCCGCGGTGAAGGACGACGGCGAGTGGGTGCTGGCCGTCTTCACCGTGCCGGAGTCCGAGCGCAACAAGCGCCATCTGCTGCGGTCCCGGCTGGCCCGCCTCGGCTTCGGGCAGGCGGCGCCCGGGGTGTGGATCGCGCCCGCGCATGTGGGCGGGGAGGCGCGGCACACCCTCGCGCGGCTGGAGCTGGACGCGTATGTCGAGCTCTTCCGCGGGACGCACGAGGGCTTCACGCCGACGCCCGAGGCGGTGCGGCGCTGGTGGGACCTGGAGGGGATCGCGCGGCTGCACCAGCAGTTCCTGGACGGGCAGGAGCCGGTGCTGGCGCGGCTGGGGCGCGAGGGCGCCGGGTCGGCCGAGGACGCCTTCCGCGACTATCTGCTGGCGGTCGACGCGTGGCGGCAGCTGCCGTACGCGGATCCCGGGCTGCCCGCGTCGCTGCTGCCGGACGACTGGCCGGGCGGGGTCGCGGCGGAGGTGTTCGGGCGGCTGCACCGGGAGTTGCGGGAGCGGGGACGGGAGTTCGTGCAGGCTGTGCTGGTCTGAAGAGGGGCTCACAGCGTGAGGCGCGGCTTCGGGTCGTCCGTGCGGCCCGTCGGAGGCTTGCGGCTGCCCGCCTGGTACGGGAGCGGCCAGGGGGCACCCGGGCCCGTATAGCCCTGGTCGGCGGCCGCGTGCAGGGTCCAGTGCGGGTCGTACAGGTGCGGGCGGGCCAGCGCGCACAGGTCGGTGCGGCCCGCGAGGATCAGGGAGTTGACGTCGTCCCAGGAGGAGATCGCGCCCACCGCGATCACCGGGACGCCGAGTTCGTGGCGGATGCGGTCCGCGTACGGGGTCTGGTAGGAGCGGCCGAAGGCGGGCTGCTCGTCCGGCACCACCTGGCCTGTCGACACGTCGATCGCGTCGGCGCCGTGCGCCGCGAACGCCCGCGCGATCTCCACCGCGTCGGCGGCCGTGGTGCCGCCCTCCGCCCAGTCGGTGGCCGAGATGCGGACCGTCATCGGCCGGTCGTCCGGCCAGGCCTCCCGTACCGCGTCGAAGACCTCCAGCGGATAGCGGAGGCGGGCGGTGAGGGAGCCGCCGTACGCGTCGGTGCGGGCGTTGGTCAGCGGGGAGAGGAAGGACGACAGCAGGTAGCCGTGCGCGCAGTGCAGCTCCAGCAGGTCGAAGCCGGCGCGGGCGGCGCGCTGCGCGGACCGTACGAACTGGTCGCGGAGCGCCGCCAGTTCGGTGGGATGCAGGGCGTGCGGGGTCTGGTTCACGCCCGGCTGGTACGGGAGCGGGGACGGGGCCACCACCGGCCAGTTGCCGTCCGGGAGAGGCTGGTCGATGCCCTCCCACATGAGCTTGGTGGAGCCCTTGCGGCCCGAGTGGCCGAGCTGGACGCCGATCGCGGTGCCGGGGGACTGCGCGTGCACGAAGTCCGTGACGCGGCGCCAGCCCGCCTCGTGCTCGTCGGCGTACAGGCCCGTGCAGCCGGGGGTGATCCGGCCTTCGGCGCTCACGCACACCATCTCGGTCATCACCAGACCGGCCCCGCCCAGCGCCCGCGCGCCCAGGTGGACGAGGTGGAAGTCGCCGGGGTGGCCGTCCACCGCCGAGTACATGTCCATCGGCGAGCACACGACCCGGTTGCGCAGCGTCAGCCCGCCCAGCCGGAAGGGGGTGAACATCGGCGGCGTGCCCTCCGGCACCCCGGCCTCCCGCTCCACGGCCGTGACGAAGGCGGGGTCGCGCAGCTTCAGGTTGTCGTGGGTGACGCGGCGGCTGCGGGTGAGGAGGTTGAAGGCGAACTGCCGCGGCGGCTGGTCGACATAGCGGCCCAGCTCCTCGAACCACTGCAGGCTGGCCTGCGCCGCCCGCTGCGTGGAGGCGACCACCGGCCTGCGCTCCGTCTCGTACGCGGCCAGGGCCGCCGCCACCGACGGCTGCTCCTCGATGCACGCGGCCAGCGCGAGGGCGTCCTCGACCGCGAGCTTGGTGCCGGAGCCGACCGAGAAGTGCGCGGTGTGGGCGGCGTCGCCGAGGAGGACCGTATTGCCGTGCGACCAGTGGGCGTTGGTGATCGTACGGAAGAGGAGCCACTGCGAGCGGTTGCCGGTGAGGGGGCGGCCGCGCAGGGCGTCGGTGAAGTACTTGCCGCAGGCGTCGATGGACTCCTGCTCGTCGGCCTGGTCCAGGCCGGCGCGGCGCCAGACGTCCTCGTGCATTTCCACGATGACCGTGGAGGCGTCGGGTGCGTACGGATAGCCGTGCAGCTGCATCACGCCGTGTTCGGTCTCGGCGATCTCGAAGCGGAAGGCGTCGAAGGCGAAGGGGGCGGAGAGCCAGATGTAGCGGCAGCGGTGGACCGTCTCGGCCGTGCCGAAGGCGGGGGTGCGGGTCAGGCTGTTGACCCCGTCCGCCGCGATGACCAGGTCGTGCGTGTCCGCGAGGTCCGGCGGGGCTTCCGTGCCGAAGCGGAGGTCCACGCCGAGGCGGCGGCAGCGCTCCTGGAGCACCGCGAGCAGCCGGCGCCGGGAGAGGGCGGCGAAGCCGTGGCCGCCGGAGCGGAGGGTGCGGCCGCGGTGCACGACGTCGATGTCGTCCCAGCGGACGAACTCGTCCTGCAGCGCCGCGTACACCACCGGGTCGGCGTGCTCGATGCCGCCGAGTGTCTCGTCGGACAGCACGACGCCGAAGCCGAAGGTGACGTCGGGGGCGTTGCGCTCCCAGACGGTCACCGAGCGGGCCGGGTCGAGGCGCTTCAGCAGCGCGGCGGCGTACAGGCCCCCGGGCCCGCCGCCGATCACGGCGATGCGCATGGCGCTCAGCTCCCCTGCCACTTCGGCGGCCGCTTCTCGGTGAAGGAGGCGTGGAACTCGCGGTAGTCGTCGCTGGTCATCAGCAGCGCCTGGGTGGAGGCGTCCAGCTCGACCGCGGCCGGGAGCGGCATGTCGAGCTCGGCGGTGAGCAGCGCCTTGGTCTGGGCGTACGCGAGGGCGGGGCCGTCGGCGAGGCGGCGGGCGAGCGCCTGGGCGGCCGCGTCCGCGCCGCCCTCCTCCGCGAGCTGGCTGATCAGGCCGATCCGCTCGGCCTCGGGGGCGCGGACCGGGTCGCCGAGCATCAGCAGCCGGGTGGCGTGGCCGAGGCCGACGACGCGGGGCAGCAGATAGGCCGCGCCCATGTCGCCGCCGCTCAGACCCACCTTCGTAAAGAGGAAGGCGAAGCGGGCGGACGGGTCGGCGACGCGGAAGTCCGAGGCCAGCGCCAGCACCGCGCCCGCGCCGGCCGCGACGCCGTGGACGGCGGCGATGACCGGGAAGGGGCACTCGCGGATGGCGCGCACCACCTGTCCGGTCATGCGGTTGAAGTCGAGGAGCTGGCCTGTCGGCATGTCGAGGGTCTCGCCGATGATCTCGTCGACATCGCCGCCGGAGCAGAAGCCGCGGCCCTCCCCCGCCAGCACCAGGGCGCGCACGCCGCGGCTGCGGGACAGCTCGGCGAGCAGGTCGCGCAGGTCGGCGTAGGCGCCGAAGGTGAGGGCGTTCAGCTTGTCGGGGCGGTCGAGGGTGACGGTGGCGACGCCGTCCTCGGTCGTGACGCGGAGGTGGTCCCAGCTCCCGGTGGACCGGGCGGATCCGGTGAACGGGCTCATGTGCATGAAGTTATCACCGATGCGTGACTGTCGTCACGAGTGCGCGATAGATGGCTGCCTCGGGCAGAAGGTCCCGCCCCTTAGGGCAGCCCGACCCTGACCTGGAGACCGTCCGCTTTCTTAGGTTGGAGGGAGCCCACCCCCTGCCGATACGGATGTGACCCCCAGTGATGCCGCACGATGGCGAGCATGTCTCCGACCAGACGGCCTGGAGCATCGAGCTGCCGCACACCGCCGCCGCGGTGCCGATCGCGCGTGCGCTGATCCGTAACGTGCTGCAGGAGCTCGACGCCACCGACACCGACCGCGACACGGCCGAGCTGCTCACGTCCGAGCTGGTCACGAACGCCATCACGCACACCTCGGGCACCGACCCGGTCGAGCTGCGGGTTCAGCTGGTCCCCACCGGCTTCCAGGTCGAGGTCTTCGACCGCGACCCGCACCACCCGGAGGGCCTGACCGGCCCCGAAATCCCCCCGGCCCCGCTCCTGGACGAGACCGGCCGCGGCCTCCTCCTGATCCGTACCCTCTCCACGGACGCCGGCTGGCGGCGCACGCCGCAGGGCAAGGCGGTCTGGTTCATCCTCAAGAAGCACTGAGCAGGTCGATCAGCCACGCCCCGCACACGCAGCGGCGATAGCGCACCACGCCCTCGGAGGTGTGGTGCCGGGACACCTCCACCAGGCCGCCGCCATCGAGCGGCCATCCGCAGTCGTCACAGGTGACCTGTCCAGCAGGCCCGTTGCCGTCCATACGGGGAGTGTGCTGTCATGCCTGTGTGCATTTCAACCATCACGGGCCGGCGGCCTCCGCGCAGTACGCGGCCGCCCTGGTCAATTCCGCGGCGACGGTGGACGCCTATCAGGCGGTGATCGACGCGTACGCGACGCCGAGCGGGACGCTCGTGGCGGAGCGCGTGCCGGAGGTCGCGGCGTGGGCCGCCCGGCTGCGCGCCGTCTTCGCCGAGGGCGAGCTCGCTCCCCGGGTTGCGCTGGTGAATGAGCTGCTCGCGGCCGCCGTACGCAGCCCGGTCGTGGCGCTCCACGACGGCTTCGCGCCGCATCTGCACTACGCCGATATCAACGACGACCTGCTCACCCGCATGCGCGCCCGCACCGCCTCGGGCCTGGCGCACGTGCTGTGCGACGGGGACTGGCGGCGGCCCGGGCAGTGCGCGCGCGAGGGGTGCGGGATCGTCTTCATGGACACCTCGCGCAATGGCGGGCGCCGGTTCTGCACGCTGCGCTGCGCGAATCGCGTGCGCACGGCCGAGTACCGGGCCCGCCTCGCGGCGGCGGACTGACGGCGGCCTGCCCTTTGGTCAAGGTCAAGCGAGGGTCGCGACCAGCAGCGCCTTGATCGTATGCATCCGGTTCTCGGCCTCGTCGAAGACGACCGAGTGGTCCGACTCGAAGACCTCGTCCGTCACCTCCAGGGACTCCAGGCCGTGCCGCTCGTGGATCTCGCGGCCGACCGCGGTGCCGAGGTCGTGGAAGGCGGGGAGGCAGTGCAGGAACTTCACGGCGTCGTTCCCCGTCGCCCGGAGCACGTCCATGGTCACGGCGTACGGCGCCAGCTGCTCGATCCGCTCGTCCCAGACCTCCTTCGGCTCCCCCATCGACACCCACACGTCGGTGACCACGAAGTCGGCGCCCGAGACGCCCTCGGCGACCTCCTCGGTGAGGGTGACGCGGGCGCCGCTGGCCTCGGCGAGCTTGCGGGCCTGGTCGATGACCGGCTGGGCCGGCCAGTAGGCCTTGGGCGCCACGATGCGTACGTCCATGCCCAGCAGCGCGCCGGTGATCAGGTAGGAGTTGCCCATGTTGAAGCGGGCGTCGCCGAGGTAGGCGAAGGCCTGCTGCTCCAGGGGCTTCGCGCAGTGCTCGGTCATCGTCAGCACGTCGGCGAGCATCTGGGTGGGGTGCCAGTCGTCGGTGAGGCCGTTGTAGACCGGGACGCCGGCGTACGCGCCGAGCTGCTCGACGGACTCCTGGGCGGCGCCGCGGTACTGGATCGCGTCGAACATCCTGCCCAGCACCCGGGCGGTGTCCTTGACCGACTCCTTGTGGCCGATCTGCGAGCCGGACGGGTCGAGGTAGGTGGTGGAGGCGCCCTGGTCGGCGGCCGCGACCTCGAAGGCGCAGCGCGTACGGGTGGAGGTCTTCTCGAAGATCAGGGCGATGTTCTTCCCGGCCAGCCGCGGGCGCTCGGTGCCCGCGCGCTTCGCCGCCTTCAGCTCCGCTGCCAGGTCGACCAGCCCGCGGAACTCCGCCGCGGTCAGGTCCAGCTCCTTGAGCAGGTGGCGGCCGGTCAGTGCTATCGCCATGGTCGCGCTCCCGGTAATCTATACGGTAGAACGCATCACTATACAGCCTCGCGTTCCACGGGGCAGCTCATGCACCGCGGCCCGCCCCGCCCCCGCCCCAGCTCACTGCCGCGGATCTCGATCACCTCGATGCCCTCCTTGCGCAGGAAGGTGTTCGTCGTGGAGTTCCGCTCGTACGCGACGACGACCCCCGGCTCGACGGCCAGTACATTGCACCCGTCGTCCCACTGCTCGCGCTCCGCGGAGTGCACGTCCTGGTGCGCGGTCAGCACCTTGATCGAGTCGAGGCCCAGGGCGGCGGCGATGGCGCGGTGCATGTGCTCGGCCGGGTGGTCGGTGACTTTCAGCTCCTCGTCGCCCGCGCCGGGCTCAATCGTGTACGAGGGCAGCATGCCCAGGCCCGCGTACTGGGTGAAGGTGTCGCCGTCGACCATCGTCATGACCGTGTCGAGGTGCATGAAGGCCCGGGCCTTCGGCATGTCGAGGGCGACGATCGTACGGGCGGAGCCGGCCGCGAAGAGGCCGCGGGCGAGCATCTCGACGGCCTGGGGTGTCGTCCGCTCGCTCATGCCGATCAGCACCGCGCCGTTGCCGATGACGAGGACGTCGCCGCCCTCGATGGTGGAGGGGTAGTCCTCCTGGCCCTTCGACCAGTGGTGGAACGGGCCCGACTCCGGGCCCACGAACAGCGGATGGTGCTTGTAGATCGCCTCGAAGTGCACGGTCTCGCGCTGCCTGGCGGGCCACTTCATGGCGTTGATGGAGACGCCGTCGTACACCCAGCAGGACGTGTCGCGGGTGAAGAGGTGGTTGGGCAGCGGGCCGAGCAGGAAGTCGTCCGGGTGCATGGCGTGGAAGAGCACGGACGTCGGCTCGGGGAAGCGCTCCAGGTACTCGCGCTTCGTCAGACCGCCGACCAGGTCCTCGACCAGCTCGGCGGACGGCAGGCCCTCGAAGGAGGCGCGCAGCTTGTCGGTGGCGAGCGGGCCGAATTCCTTCTCGCTGAAGACCCGGTCGAGCACCATCGTGCGCGCCGCCGGCACGTCGAGGGCCTCGGCGAGGAGGTCGCCGAAGAGGTGCACCTCGACGCCCCGGTCGCGCAGCGTCTCCGCGAAGCCGTCGTGCTCCTCCTCGGCGCGGCGCACCCACAGGACGTCGTCGAAGAGCAGCTCGTCTTTGTTGCTGGGGGTGAGCCGCTTCAGCTCGAGGTCGGGCCGGTGAAGGATCACTCTGCGCAGGCGGCCGGTCTCGGACTCGACGCGGTAGGTCATGACAGACAGGCTCCCATGCCACCGGCCGCCTGGCAGGGGTGACTACGCCCCTTCCTGATCCTTGGGCGCCGCCTCGTACATGGACGAGGCCGGGTCGGCCGCCTCGACGCCGCCGCGCGGCAGCACCGGCGCCGGCAGGTCCTGCGCGTCCGGTACGGACGGGGCCGCCGTCGCGGCCCGGTTGCCCAGCGCGCGGAACTCCTCCTTCACCACGCCGCCGAGCGTGGCGCACCAGGTGGAGTCGTCCATCCGCCCGGTGACCCGCAGCCCGTGCAGGGCCTGCATCTTCGCGACGGCGACGAAGGTGGCGCGGTCGTACGTGCCGGTGGCCTGCACGTCGAAGAGCTTGGTCGCCAGCATCGACTGGACGGCGAGGACGGCGGGGCCCTTGGCGCCCATGCCGATCTCCGGGGCGAGGGCCTCCCAGGTCGGGCCGCTCATCGTGCCGTCGGAGGCGGTGGGGAAGCCGTGCGCGGTCTGGAATTCGTGCACCGCCGCCAGCGTCGCCGGGCCGTACTTGCCGTCCGCGGCGACGGTGTCGAAGCCCGCGGCCTGCAGCAGGTACTGCAGCAGGGTGACGGTCGAGCCGACGCAGGAGGTGTACGTGTCCAGCCAGGTGCGGGCCGGGATGCTGCCGGCGGACTGGCCGAGGGACTTGGCGACCATCAGGCGCAGCAGCGGGAAGGCGGAGTAGAACTTCGCGCCGGGGCACTGGGTGGCGTTCCAGTCCCAGTGGCCGGAGATCTTCTCGGCGCCGAAGCCGTACTGGGTGCAGATGGTCGTGCAGAGCTTCACCAGGGACAGCCACAGCTTCCCGGTGGGCAGCTCGGTGATGTACGTGCCCTCGTTCTCGATGCCGATGGACTGGGTGTTCTGGCCGACGGCGTGGGCGCTGACGACCTGGAAGCCGCCGTCCTCCAGCCCCTCCAGGCTGCGGTGCCGGCCCTCCATGACATAGCCGCCGCGGCTGATGGAGAAGTGGTTGCCGGTGTCCGACCAGCCGTTGATGTCCATGTGGATGTGCTGGACCCGCTCGGCGCAGGCGACGGCGGCTTCGAGGGAGAAGTCGTTGGTGTTGGGGAACGCCATGTGGTGCACGACGATCCTGCGGGTGGTGCCGTAGCGCAGCGACAGCTCGCTCGACGGGGGCCGGGCGCCCCACTCGTCGCAACTGAGGATGTAGTCGGTGTCCGACGGGTCGGCGGGCGCGGCCGCGGCGCCGCCCGCGGACGCCAGCTGCCCGGCGCCGAGGCCGAGGGCGGCGGCCGCGCCGGTGCCGGCGCGGAGGGCATTGCGGCGGGATATGTAAACGGGCTCGAAGGCCATGGGGCATTCCTCTCCAGGAAAGTCTGCCTTCTTCTAACCCGGTTGCCACATCAATGTCCAGGGTTTTCCGGCCAGTTGAGAACTGCCGTTGGTCTGCGCCATTGGCACTGCTACCTTCGCAGGTGAGAGCACCTTCCCGGCCAAGGAGCGGCGACCAAGGAAATGACCACCCTCTTCCTGGTACGGCACGGCGAAACCGTCTGGCACGGCGGCAATCGCTATGCCGGCGTGAGCGACATCGGCCTGACCGAGCTCGGCGAACGGCAGGCCGGCACGCTCGGCACCTGGGCCGCGGGCGCGGGTCTCGCCGCCATCTGGTGCTCGACCCTCTCCCGGGCCCGCCACACGGCCGAGCCCGCCGGGCGGGCCGCGGGTCTGGAGGTGCATATCGACCCCGACCTGATCGAGGTCGACTTCGGCAGGGGCGAGGGCCACACGCTGGAGGAGGTCCGGGCCGCGGACCCGGAGCTGGCGGCGCTCTTCGACGCGGACCCGGTGCAGCACCACTTCCCGGGCGGCGAGGACCCCGCGGCGGCCGCCGACCGGGCGGTGAAGGCGTACCGGCGGATCGCGGCCGAGCACCCGGGTGACGCGAAGGTGCTGGTGGTGGGGCACGGCACGCTGACCAGGCTGGCGCTCTGCCTGCTCCTCGGCATCCCGGAGCGGAATTACCGGCGGGTGTTTCCCGAGGTCCGTAATGGCGCGCTGACGGAGCTGGAGATCACCGCGGACCCGGATGCCCAGGCGAGGCTGCACTCCTTCAACGCGACTCTGTAGCCTCCGGCGGCTCCAGGCGGAAGTCCGCGAAGTCGAAGCCGGGTGAGACCACGCAGCTGACCAGCGTCGCCTCCTGAGCTGCCGCCTCCGGCCGCGCCGCCTGCCACACCCCGCCCGGCACCAGCACCTGCGGCCGCTGCCCGGCCGCGACATCCGGGCCGAGCACGACCTCCGTCGTACCGGCCCGGTCCGGCCGCTCGCCGCTCCCGCCGAAGGACAGCACCAGGGGGCTGCCGCGATGCCACAGCCACAGCTCGTCGGACCGTACGACATGCCAGGCCGACTCCTCGCCCGGCGCCAGCAGGAAATAGATCCCGGTGGCGGCGGCCCGCGGCCCCGGATAGCCGGGCGGCGTGACCTCGGCCCCGACGGCCCAGGTCTGCGCGAACCAGCCGCCCTCCGGGTGCGGTTGCAGACCGAGCGCGTCGGCGAGCGGCGGGCGTTGGGTGGGCATGACTGGATGCTACAGCCGCGGGTCCACCGGCTCCGACTCCAGCGCCAGCACCGCGAACACCGCCTCGTGCACCCGCCACAGCGGCTCCCCCGCCGCCAGCCGGTCCAGCGCCTCCAGGCCGAGCGCGTGCTCGCGCAGGGCGAGCGAGCGCTTGTGCCCGAGGAATCGCTGGCGGAGGCGGGAGAGCTGGTCGGGGCGGGTGTACTCGGGGCCGTAGATGATCCGCAGGTACTCGCGGCCGCGGACCTTCACGCCCGGCTGCACGAGCCGGTTGTTCCCGTCCCGTACGAGCGCCTGCAGCGGCTTGACGACCATGCCCTCGCCGCCGGCCGCGGTGAGGTCGAGCCACCACTTCACGCCTGCCGCGACCGAGGCCTCGTCCTCCGTGTCGACGACCAGGCGGCCGGTGCGCCGCAGCAGCCCCGATGCGTCGTGCTCGGCCAGCCGGTCGAGGAGGGCGAGCTGCTGGTCGTGCGGCAGCGCGGCGTGGCTCGCGCCCTCGGTGGCCAGCAGCTGGAACGGGGCCAGCCGCACGCCGTCGAGGCCGTCCACCGGCCAGCAGTAGCGGCGGTACGCGTCCGTGAACGCGCTCGCGTCCACGGCCCGTTCGCGCTGCCGGTCGCGCAGCTCCGCGACGTCGACGCCGCGCGCCGCCGCCTGCTCCAGCGCCGCCACGGCGGCGGGCAGCGCGGCGCCCGCGGCGGCGCCGACCGCCGCGTACTGGCTGCGCAGCAGCCCGCCGGCCTTCAGCGACCAGGGCAGCAGCTCGGCGTCGAGCAGGAGCCAGTCGGTGGCGTACTCGTCCCAGAGCCCGGCGCCGGTGGCGGCGGCGCGGACGCGGTCGAGGAGCGCCTCGGTCTTGGCCGCATCGTCGAAGAAGGGGCGGCCGGTGCGGGTGTAGAGCGCGCCGGAGACGTTTGCGATCCCGAAGCGCTTGGCCGCGGCCTCCTCGTCGCGGCAGACCAGCACCACCGCGCGCGAGCCCATGTGCTTCTCCTCGCACACGACCTGCCGCACGCCCGCGTCCCGGAACTCGGCGAAGGCCTCCGCCGGGTGCTCCAAATAGCCCTCCTCCTTGGACGTGGCGGTGGGCGCCATCGTCGGCGGCAGGTACGGCAGCAGCCGCGGGTCGAGCGCGAAGCGGCTCATCACCTCGAGTGCGGCGGCGGCGTTCTCCTCGCGTACGGAGATGCGGCCGTGGTGGTTGGTCTGGATGATCCGGCGGCCGTGTACGTCGCCCAGGTCGAGCGGGCGGCCCTCGGCGCCGCCGGGCGCCTCGGCGCGCAGCGGCTTCACCGGCTCGTACCAGACCTGCTCGGCCGGCACGTCCACCAGCTCGCGCTCCGGCCAGCGCAGTGCGGTGAGCTTGCCGCCGAAGACGGCGCCGGTGTCGAGGCAGATGGTGTTGTTCAGCCAGGTGGCGTCCGGGACCGGGGTGTGGCCGTAGACGACGGCGGCGCGGCCGCGGTAGTCCTCCGCCCACGGGTAGCGGACCGGGAGGCCGTACTCGTCGGTCTCGCCGGTGGTGTCGCCGTACAGCGCGTGGCTGCGGACGCGGCCGGACTGGCGGCCGTGGTACTTCTCGGGCAGCCCGGCGTGGCAGACGACGAGGCGGCCGCCGTCGAGCACGTAATGGCTGACGAGGCCCTCGATGAACTGCTGGACCCGCGCCCGGAATTCGTCGCTCTCGCCGTCCAGCTGCTCGATGGTCTCGGCGAGGCCGTGGGTGTGCTGGACCTTGCGGCCGTTCAGGTAACGCCCCAGCTTGTTCTCGTGGTTGCCCGGCACGCAGAGCGCGCTGCCCGCCGCGACCATGCTCATGACGCGGCGCAGCACCCCGGGGGTGTCGGGGCCGCGGTCGACGAGGTCGCCGACGAAGACGGCCGTACGCCCCGCGGGGTGCACGCCGTCCGCGTAACCGAGCTTGGTCAGCAGCGTCTCGAGCTCGCCGGCGCAGCCGTGGATGTCGCCGATGATGTCGAAGGGGCCGGTGAGGTGGGCGAGGTCGTTGAACCGCTTCTCCAGCACCACCTCGGCGGTCTCGACCTCGGCGGCGCCCTTGAGGAAGTGCACCTTGCGGAAGCCCTCGCGCTCCAGGCCGCGCAGGCCGCGGCGGAGCTCGCGGCGCTGGCGCGGGATGACGTGCCGGGGCATGTCGGCGCGGTCGGGGCGGCCGGCGTTACGGGCGATGCAGATCCGCTCCTCGACGTCGAGGACGATCGCCACGGGCAGCACGTCGTGCTCGCGCGCGATGCGGACGAGCTGGCGGCGGGCCTCCGGCTGGACGTTGGTGGCGTCGATGACGGTGAGCCGGCCGGCGGCGAGGCGCTTGCCGGCGATGTAGTGGACGAGGTCGAAGGCGTCGGGGGTGGCGGACTGGTCGTTCTCGTCGTCGGCGACGAGGCCGCGGCAGAAGTCCGAGGAGATGACCTCGGTCGTCCTGAAGTTCTTGCGGGCGAAGGTGGACTTGCCGGCGCCGGACGTGCCGATGAGGACGACGAGGGAGAGGTCGGGCACGCCGAGGGTGCGAGGGATGGTCGTCATGCCGCGGCCTCCTTTGCGGTCTTGCTGAACACTGCCATCTGGGTGGGCGGTCCCACCTCGGGGTCGTCGTCGCCGACGGGGGCGTACGCGACGGCGTAGCCGTGCCTGGCCGCCACCGCCTCCGCCCAGCCGCGGAACTCCTCCCGGCTCCACTCGAAGCGGTGGTCGGAGTGGCGTACGTGCCCGGCCGGGAGGGTCTCCCAGCGGACGTTGTACTCGACGTTCGGCGTGGTCACGACCACGGTGGCGGGCTGGGCCGCGCCGAACACCGCGTACTCGAGGGCGGGCAGCCGCGGCTGGTCGAGGTGCTCGATGACCTCGCTCAGCACGGCGGCGTCGTAGCCCATGAGCGTGGCGTCGGTGTACGTCAGGGCGCCCTGCCGCAGCTTGACCCGGGCCGCCTGCCGCTCGCCCATGCGGTCGAGCTTGAGGCGGCGGGCGGCGACGGTCAGCGCCCGTACGGACACGTCGACGCCGACGATCTCGGTGAACCGGGTGTCCTTGAGCAGCTCGCCGACCAGCTGCCCCTGCCCGCAGCCGAGGTCGAGCACGCGGCCGGCGCCGGCGTCGCGGAGGGCGCCGAGGATCGCCTCGCGGCGCTGCACGGCGAGGGGTACGGGCTTCTCTTCGGTGTCGGTCTCCTCGTCTACGGCGTTGTCGATGTCCTCCGCCTCGGCGTCGTCGGCCTCGGCGAGGCGGGCCAGCTCCAGCCGGTCGCGGGCCTCGCGGGCGAGGGACCAGCGGCGGGAGAAGTAGCGGTTGGTGATCAGCTGCTGCTCGGGGTGGTGCTCCAGCCAGCCCTCGCCGGCCCGCAGCAGCTTGTCGACCTCGTCGGGGGCGACCCAGTAGTGCTTGGCGCCGTCGAGCACCGGCAGCAGCACGTACAGGTGCCGCAGGGCATCGGCGAGCCGCAGCTCGCCCTCCAGCGTGAGCCGCACATACCGCGAGTCGCCCCACTCGGGGAACTGCGTGTCCAGCGGCACGGTCTCGGCCACGACGGCCCAGCCGAGCGGCTCGAAGAGCCGCTTGACCAGGTCGGCCCCGCCGCGGGCGGCCACGGCCGGCACCTCGATCCGCAGCGGGAGCGACTCGTCGGCACGGCCGGGCAGCGCCTTGCACACGCCGCGCAGGGCGGTGCGGAAGACGGCGGAGAGCGCGACGGCGAGCAGCGAGGACGCGGCGTACGGCCGGTCGTTCACGTACTGCGCCAGCGCCGAGTCCGGCGCCCCGCCCCTCCCCTTCCCCCGCCCCTTCCGCACGAGCGCCACCGGGTCGACCTCGAGCAGCAGCGCAGCCGTGCACCGCTCCGCGCTCGCCTCGGGATAGAGGACATGCGCGGTGCCATGCGAGGTCGAAAAATCCTGCACCTTCTCGGGATGCTTATGCAGCAGAAACCCCAGGTCGGTGGCGGGCCGCTCGGCTGTGCCGGTAGTCGAGATCGTCAGGAACATGCGGTCGAGTATCCCCGGTGGCATTCGTCCAGGCCACGGAGTTATCCGTCAGTCGCCCGCGGTCAGCCGCGCCTCGGGTGGGACCTGGGTGGCGCTGACCGCGAAGATCGCGGCGTACGGGCGTGGTTGGGTGCAGTCCTCGCCCAGGACCTCGCCCGTCGGCTGCGGCTGCAGGCGGTCGGCCGTGACCCTCAGGACGGCGCTGCTGCCGCAGCCGTGGTGGATGAAGGCGAAGCGGCGGGCGGGGCCCGAGGCGGCTGTCTCGGTGGTGTCTTCCTCGGCACTGATGGTCAGCTCACGTTTGAGCTGGTCGGCGGCCGGGGCGGGGAGGGTGCCGAGGAAGTCCTTGAGCTGGTCGGGCTGGGTTACTTCCATTGCCTTGGGCTGTTGCGCTCCCTTCAGGTGCTCGAATGCGTGCAGGCGGGCGGGGCCCGGCGGCTCCGGCGGTCCGCCGCTGAGGTGGACGGTGTCCGATGCCACCCAGGTCTTCGGCACGGCGAATACGGCTATCGCGTTCCACGGCGCGTAACACGTCTCGGTGGTGGAGGTGTCCGTCAGCCGCGGGTAGTAGTTGGTCGGGTCGTCGGAGGCGACGAGCTCAGCGCTCTTGCCTTTTGAGCAGCCGCTGCTCCAGCCGAAGGCCACCAACGAGTGGCGGGAGAAGTCGCGGCGGGCGAGCTTACGGGCCAGGTCCTGGCCGTCATCGCCGTCCTCTGGGAACCAGCCGCTGAACGCGACCGCGTCCGCCGGCGACCGCAGGACCGTTTCGATGCGCGGCAAGTCCTCGGTGCCCTGCGCGAAATGCACCAGCTCCGCATCCACCCGCTCGACCGGTTCCGGGGCCGGGCCCGGCGGTTCCGGTGACCGCAGCAGGTCCATCCCGAAGAACACCCCCGTCGCCAGCAGCATGCCTGCCAGCGTGGAAATCAGCGCGATGCGGCCGCTCTTCCACTTTGCCGTTCTCCCCGTCATGGCCGTTTCGACGTGGTTCGTGGCGATGCGGTTCCCGGCCCGGTCAGCTGTCGAGCGTGTGCCCCAGCGCGGCTATCTCGCCCGGCCCCACCCGGCAGCAGCCGCCGATCAGACGGGCACCCGCCTTGCGCCAGCCTGCCGCCAACTCCGGCGCGTACGAGCCGCCGCCCCGCCACACGCCCGCCGCCGCGTCCCAGTCCTCCCCACTGTTCGGGTACGCCACCGCCGGCAGCCCCGTCACCGCATGCGCCACCTCCACCGCCTCCTGTACGTCCTGCGGCGCGCAGCAGTTGACCCCCGCGGCTATCACCTGCGGATGCCCCGCGGCCACCGCGAAGGCCTCCGCCAGATCCTGCCCGGCCCGGGTGCGGCCGCCCGCGATGGTGTACGAGAGCCAGACCGGCAGGCCCGTGCCCTCCGCCGCGCGCAGCAGCGCCTCCGCCTCCGTCGCGTCCGGGACCGTCTCCAGCGCCAGCACGTCGGGCTCCGCCGCCGCCAGCGCCGCCACCCGCGGGCGGTGGAAGGCGGTCAGGTCAGCGACGCTCAGGCCGTAGCGGCCGCGGTATTCGCTGCCGTCGGCCAGCACCGCCCCGTACGGGCCTACGGACGCCGCCACCCACGCCCGGTCGCCCGCCGCCCGCCTGGCCAGCGCGACGCTCTCGCGCAGCAGCCGCGCCGTCTCCGCCCGGCTGATGCCGCGGCGGGCGAAGCCGGCGTAACTCGCCTGATAGCTCGCGGTGATCAGCACCTCGGCCCCGGCCCGTATATACGCCGCATGCGCCGCCTCGATCTGCCCTGGGCCGTCCGCGAGCAGCCGCGCCGACCACAGCTCGTCGGACAGGTCGCAGCCCTGTGCCTCGAGCTGGTTGGACAGGCCGCCGTCCAGCAGCACCATACGGGCGGCCAGCGCCTGCGCCAGCGGCTGCCTCATCGGCCCCGTCGCCTTCATCGCACTCATGCCTCCTCCCCGATCGCCCGCAGCGCCTCCGCGACTCGCTTACGCGACTCCCCCGCCGCCTCGATCGCGTCCATGCACTCCCAGTACAACGGCTCGGCGTCATCCCCGCATGCCACGCCGACGAGCGCCATCCCGACCTCGCCGAGCAGCTCGCCGAGCCCGGCCAGAGCAGCCCGCGGATCGGCCACGTCCGTAAGCTGCGCGGCCCGTATCTCCACGGTCTCCGGCTCCGGGCCGCCGGCCGCGAGATGGCCGCGGACGGCCTCCGTCAGCGCCTGCGCCTGCCGCGCCTCCGCGAGGACCTCCGCCACTCCCCCCGCCTTCGCCAAGGCGTGGCGATTGGCATGGATGAGCCGGATCGCATCCATCACCCCTGCCCCCCTCCGGTTCGATCAGTCGCTACTCAGCGTGACCCCAACCGGCCGGAAAGGAAAACGACCCCGGGCTGCCTGTGGACAACCACAGGAGTGTGCAAAACCCCGTCACTCTCCAGTGACAGGAAACCGCTCCTCATTCCGCTCGATCTTCGCCGCCAGCGCCGCCAGCGGATCCACCCCCACCGCCGTACAGAACTGCAGCAAATACGCCAGCACATCCGCGACCTCATCCGTCACCCGATGCGCCGACTCCGGCTTCGCCATCACCCGTGCCGACTGCTCCGGCGTCAGCCACTGGAAGATCTCCACCAGCTCCGCGGCCTCCACGCTCAGCGCCGCCGCCAGGTTCTTGGGGGTGTGGTACTGCCCCCAATCGCGCGCCTCCGCAAACGCCACCAGCCGTTTCTGCAGGTCAGCAACCGTCACACCAGCGCCCACGCCCTCAGCGCCCACGTCCTCGCTCATGCCCCAGGTCTACCACCGACCCCACCCCGCCGGGCCCCCCGATCCCCCGCACCACCCCCGAGTCGCTCACCCCGCCCAGCAGCCGGATATGCCCGCGCTCGCACATCCGCCCCGCCAGCTCAAGCAACTCCCGCGCCTGCCCCCCGTCCAGGCACCGGTCCAACCCGTCCGCCACCACCGTCAGCGCCTGCCGCGCCGGCAGCACCTCCGACGCCGCGTCCACCGCCAGCACCCCGGGCCCGGTCAGCAGCACCAGCGCCAGCGCCAGATACCGCAACTCCCCATCGCCGAGCCCGCCGAGCGGCGTCCGCCCGTACTGCGGCCCCCGGTCCACCACCGCCCGCCACCCGCCGCGCGCCACGCCCTCCGCCCGCAGGTCCTCGACCGGCCCCCAGCACCCGGCCCGTACGGCCTGCACCAGCGCCCCGTGCCGCGCCGAGCACTCGGCCCGCACCCGCCCGAGCACCGCCCCGAGGTTGCGGCAGTCCCCGGTCAGCTCCGCGGCCCCCGACACCCCGGGCGCGCCCGCCCCGTCCCGCATCGCCGCCGGCTCCGGGTCGCACCAGTACACCGAGCGCAGCGCCACCACCACCTGCTCGGCCGCCGCCAGCACCGCCCGCTCGCCTTCGGTACGGCCCGACACCCGCAGCGGCACCATCGCCGTGGCCAGGCGGTTGTCCGGCAGCGGCGCCTTGGTGACCGGGGCGGTGCCTGCCGTACGCCAGGCCGCCTGCACCCGCGGCCGCCCCGGGTCGCGCAGCGCGGTCGAGAACAGCACCTGCCCGTCGCCGGTCAACCGCTCCCCCACCACCCGCAGTTCCGGCTCCGCCTGCACCGCCACGTCCAGGCGCACCTCGCCCGCGGGTCCGTCCACCGTGCAGCCGATACGGAACCCCCGCCGCCCCTGCGGATCGGCCTGCGCCCCGTACGGCACACAGGCGCCCGCGCCGCCCGTCACCAGCCCGAACGCCTCGGCCAGCAGCGCCCCGCCGCCCAGCCGCGCGAGCACCCTGCAGGCCTGCAGTGCGCTGGACTTGCCGCTGCCGCTGGCGCCGGTGAGCACCGTCAGCGGGCTGACCGGCAGGGTGGCGCCGCGATGCGATTTGAAGGCGGACAGGCGTAATTCGGTGAGCCCTGGCCGGGGTTCGGACTCCGGTGTCGCGGTCATGGCCGCGACGCTAGTCACCGCGCGTATGCCGAACCGTTACGCCGTCGGCGCCTTCCCTCTTTCGTGCTAGCGCCCCGCCGTCAGGTCCACCTCGGTGCCTACCGGTGCGAGCAGGAAAACGTTCCTGTCGACGCGGTGCATGCTGCTGCGGATGCCGAAGGTGACGCCGCTCGCGAAGTCGAGGATGCGCTTGGCGACGTCGTGTTCGGCGGCGGTGAGATCGAGCAGCACCGGGACCTGCGCGATCAGGTATTCGGCGACCTGCCGGGCGTCGGCGAAGCACTGGCAGCGGATGACGACGAAGCGCCGCGACTCCTCCGCATACCGTGGATCGTCCCGCCCCGGGATGGTCTCGTGGCCGGTCCAGGACGGCCATTCGTTGCCGCGCAGCGGCACTACCTCGGCAAGCCCCCGCCATTGCTCGTCGGTGACATCCTGTCCGTTCACCGGGCCACCTCGCCTGCTGGTATGTACATCGCGGGCGAGTCTAGCCACGCAGGGTCCCCCCATTGGCGTAACGACACACATCGTGTCTAGAAGACCGACCACCCGGTCAGCGTGGTAAACGCATCCAGCGCCGCCACCCCCGCCACCGAGTTCCCCTGCGCGTCGATCCCCGGGCTCCACACGCACACCGCGCACTTCCCCGGCACCACCGCCACGATCCCTCCCCCGACCCCGCTCTTGCCGGGCAGCCCCACCCGGTACGCGAACTCCCCCGCCGCGTCGTACGCCCCGCAGGTCAGCATCACCGCGTTGATCTGCTTCGCCGAGCGCACCGGCAGCAGCCGGGTGCCGTCCGCGCGCACCCCGTGCCTGGCCAGGAAGCCCGTGGCCAGGGCCAGGTCGCGGCAGCTCATCTCGACCGCGCACTGCGCGAAGTAGTGGTCGAGGACCTCCTCGACCGGGTTCTCCAGATTCCCGTACGAGGCCATGAAGTGCGCCAGCGCGGCATTGCGGTCGCCGTGCTCCGCCTCCGAGGCGGCGACCAGCGGGCTGTGGTCGATGCGGGCGTCGCCGCACTCGGCGCGCAGGAAGTCGCGCAGGGCGCCGTAGGCGTCGCCGGTCAGGGTCAGCAGGCGGTCGGTGACGACCAGGGAGCCGGCGTTGATGAACGGGTTGCGGGGGATGCCGTCCTCGTATTCCAGCTGCACCAGGGAGTTGAAGGGGTTTCCCGACGGCTCCCTGCCGACCCGTCGCCAGATCGTCTCGCCGTCCTGGGCGAGCACCAGGGCGAGCGTGTAGATCTTCGAGATCGATTGGACCGAGAAGGGTTCCTTCCAGTCGCCGATCCCGTACGTCCTGCCGTCGACGTCCGCGACCGCCATGCCGAAGCGGTACGGGTCGACGGCGTCGAGGGCCGGGATGTACGAGGCGGTCTCGCCGCTGCCGACCAGCGGCTGCACCAGCTTGTCGACGCCCTCGAGCACCGCCTCGTACTCGGTGAATGCAGGGGGCACGCCCCTCAGGCTACGGGCGCCAGCCCCTCCAGGCCTTTCGGGAGCGCCCGGCTGTGGATAACTCCGAGCCGCTGGGTGGCCCGGGTCAGCGCCACATACAGGTCGCTGGTCCCGAACTCGTCCGGCTCCGCGACCACCACCGTGTCGAATTCGAGCCCCTTCGCCTGCCGCGGGTCGAGCAGCACGACCTGCCGCGTGAGGTCGGGCTCGGGCCCGTACGACGCCCACGGCACCGCCTCGGCGAGCGCGCCGAGCAGCGTCTGCGGCGCGATCACCGCGACCCGCCCGCTGCCGCCCGTCGCACCCTTCACGGCCTCGCCGACCGCCCCCGGCACGTCGTCGGTCCACTGCGACCACGGCCGCCCGTCGGTGTCGCGCACCGAGGTCGGCGGCGTGAAGGACGGGTCCGCAGCGCGCAGCAGGTCCGCCGCCACCTCCATGATCTTGGCGGGGGTGCGGTAGTTCACCCCGAGCACGGTCTTCTCGTAGCGATCCGCGACGTACGGCGCCAGGATCGACTCCCACGATCCGCTCGCGCCCGGCTCCGCGGTCTGCGCCGGGTCGCCGACCAGCGTCATCGAGCGGGTCGGACAGCGGCGCATCAGCAGCCGCCAGGCCATCGGCGACAGCTCCTGCGCCTCGTCCACGATGATGTGCCCGAACGCCCAGCCGCGGTCCTCGGCCGCCCGCTCGGCGGCCGTGCGGTGGTCGGCCTCCTCATGCCGCTCGGCCAGCCGCTCGGCATCGACCAGGTCGTGGGCGAGGAGCACCTCGGACTCCTCGTCGTCCCGGTCCTCGAATTCCTGGGTTCGGGATCCGTACGACAGCTCCAGCACGCCCTGCGCGAACTCGATCCGCTCCTGCCGCTCGGCCTCGGCCCGCGCCAGCTCGGCGGAGTCGTCCACGCCGAGCAGCTCGGCGGCCTCGTCCAGCAGCGGCACGTCGGCGGTCGTCCACGCCGCTCCCGGCGCCCGCCGCAGCGCGGCCGCGTCGGCCTCCGGGAGGTGTACGGGCTCCTCCAGGAAGTCCTCGACCAGCTCCTGCGGCGTGAGCTGCGGCCACAGCCCGGCGATGGCGGCGTGCACGTCCTCATTGGCGGCGATGGCCTTGCCGAGCTGCGCGATGTCGTCGGGGCCGAGGAGGTTCGGGCCGCCGTACGGGTCGGCGCCGAGGGCCTCGGTGAGCTGCTCGGTCAGGCCGTCGATGATGTGGAAGGCGAAGGTGGCGCGGGCGAGGTTGTGCGGCAGCGCCGTCTCCCGGGCGGCGTGCCGGGCGTCCTCGGCCAGCTCGCGGGTCAGGCGCAGCTCGCCGTCGTCGTGCGCGATGACGATCGCCGGGTCCGGGACGGCCTGCCGGTCCCGTACGAACGCGGCCAGCGCGTCCGCCATCGCCGCCGAGCCCTTCACGGCCGCGGCGGCCGGCGTGTCGGTGCCGGTGGCGGTGACGCCCGGGAAGAGCTCGCCGGGGGTGGCGAGCAGCACGCCGGTCTCGCCGAGGGCGGGGAGGACCTCGCCGATGTAGGAGAGGAAGGCCGGGTTCGGGCCGACGACCAGGACGGCCCGGCGCGCCAGCAGCTCGCGGTGGGCGAAGAGCAGGTAGGCGGCGCGGTGCAGGGCGACGACGGTCTTGCCGGTGCCGGGGCCGCCCTCGACGACCATGACGCCGCGGTGCGGGGCGCGGATGATGCGGTCCTGCTCGGCCTGGATGGTCTGCACGATGTCGTGCATGCGGCCGGTGCGGGCGGCGTCCAGGGCGGAGAGGAGGACGGCGTCGGCGTCGCTGCCCTCGTAGCCGGTCCGTACGTCGTCGTCCAGGTCGAGGATCTCGTCGTGCAGGTCCGTGACCGTCTGGCCCTCGGTGGTCAGGTGCCGGCGGCGGCGCAGGCCCATCGGGGTGTGGCCGGTGGCCAGGTAGAAGGGGCGGGCGACCTCGGCGCGCCAGTCGATGACGAGCGGGGTGCGCTCGGCGTCGTCGCGGCGCATGCCGATACGGCCGATGTGGTGGTCGCGGCCGTCGCGGAAGGCGAGGCGGCCGAAGCACAGGCCGCGCTCGCCCGCGTTGAAGGCGGCGAGCAGCCCGGACTGCTCGGCGACGAGGATGTCGCGCTCCAGCATCGCCTGCCCGGTGTTGCCGCCGTCGCGGGACAGCGCCTGCTTGACGGCGGCCTCGGCGCCGTCGCGCAATTCGGCGAGGCGCTCGTAGAGTTCGTCGATGAATAGCTGCTCGCGCTGCAGTTCTTCACTTCTGCTTGACAATTCGACTCCCGCCCGGGTATGCTGACGTCATTGAGCTTCTCCCTGCCTTGAGTTGAGTCAAGACACGGAAACACCCGATAGTCGCAGAGAAATCCCCCGGCCGTCAATGCGGCCGGGGGATTTCTTTATGTCCGGGCGAGAGGAGCCAAGCCCGGAGCCGATGCCCGGAGGGCGTCTACAGGCGGCTCAGTAGGCGCCGTTGACGTTGTCGATCGAGCCGTACTTGTCGGCCGCGTAGTTGGCGGCGGCGACGATGTTGGCGACCGGGTCGGTGATGTTCGTGGACGTGCCCTTGACGTGGTAGGCGTCGAAGGTCGGCTGGATCACCTGGAGCAGGCCCTTGGACGGGGTGCCGTTGACGGCGTTGACGTCCCAGCCGTTCATGGCGTTCGGGTTGCCCGAGGACTCGCGCATGATGTTCTTGTACAGGCCGTTGTAGGAGCCCGGGATGTCGTGCTTGTCCATCACCTTGAGCGCGGCGTTGATCCACTCGGGGACGGTGTCCGCCTTGGCGGGGGTCGCGTAGGTGACGGCCTGCGGGGCCGGCGCGGCGTTCGCGGCGGGCACCACGGCGAGGCTGACGGCGACGGCCGCGGTGGAGACGCCGGCGGCGGCGATCAGGCGCTTGCGGAAGGTGGTGCGGGCAGTGGTGGCCGTGTTCGGCATGTTGTAGATCCTCGTTCGGGGATAAGAGCGGTTGTCGTCGTTGCCGTGTCCCCTCGGCATTTGGGTCCGCACTCTTGGAAACATTTGGTTTCGAATGCGGCGCTCCGTGGCGACTCCGGCATGTTTAGCCGAATCGGATACGGGAACGCACCCCCCGCTCTTACGAGCACCCTTAGTAGACCCCGAGGACTTTAGTCCTTTACCCATTCCCGACATTCGCTCCGTGCGCTGGCGCTTTACGGATCGGCTCGACAACGAGGCTGGATCGTATGTGACTCGCTCCATATGCGTGACGTCACAGGGAGGACATTAGTCCTTTACATGGGACATAAGGTATTTAGAATGCGATATCCCTGCACCGCAAAAAGGACATTACCGGCAGGCAAAAGCCCCTGACCTGGGACTTTTCCGCGAACCCCGCCTAAAGTGCCCCCATGCCTGCCCTCCTCTACGTCACCGACCTCGCCTATCCGGCCCGCGGCCGCCGCTACTGCGACGAGGACATCGCCCTCACCGCCCGCCTCCGCCAGGACTTCGACCTCGCCCTCTGCCACCCCCTGGACGCCACCGCCCTCATGGACGGCTTCGACGCCGTCGTCGTACGCAACAGCGGCCCGGTCCTCGGCTACCAGCAGGCCTACGACGCCTTCCGCACCGCCGCCACCGCCCGCGGCACCCGCGTCTACAACCCGCTCACCGGCCGCGCCGACATGGCCGGCAAGCACTACCTCCTCGACCTCACCGCCGCCGGCTACCCCGTCATCCCGACCGTCGACGCCCCCGAAGACCTGCACCGCCTCCCCGAGGCCGCCTCGTACGCCGTGAAGCCGAAGGCGGGCGCCGACTCCATAGGCCTGGAATTCCTCCCGCCCGAGCGCCTCACCGCCCTCTCTTACGGGGATGTCCTCGTCCAGCCGCGGATCGATTTCGTCCACGAGGTGTCCTTCTATTACGTGGACGACGCCTTCCAGTACGCCCTCTACGCCCCCGACCCGGCGCGCCGCTGGGCCCTGGAGCCGTACGAAGCCACCGAGGCCGACCTGGCCTTCGCCCGCCGCTTCATCGACTGGAACACCCTGGACCACGGCATCCAGCGCGTGGACGCCTGCCGCACCCGCGACGGCGAGCTGCTCCTGGTCGAGCTGGAGGACCTGAACCCGTACCTCTCCGTCGACCTGGTGGCCGAACAGACCCGCGAGGCCTTCGCCCGCGCGATGACCAAGTCCCTGCGCGGCTTCCTGGCGGCCGAAGGCGCCTAGCGCACCCCCACCCGCTGCCCCTTCCCCAGCACCACGACCCCCGCCTCCGAGATCGTGTACAGCTCCCGGTCCCGCTCCGGATCCACCCCGATCGTGGCGCCCGGCGGCACGTCCACGTTCTTGTCCAGTACGGCCCCGCGCACCACCGCGCCGCGCCCCACCCGCACGTTGTCGTGCAGCACCGCGCCCTGCACCACCGCGCCCTCGGCGACCACCACGCCCGGCGACAGCACCGAGCGGGTGACCTGGCCGCGGATGACGCAGCCGGGGCTGACGATCGACTCGGACGCGATGCCCGCGGACAGGAAGCGGGCGGGCGGCAGCTGGCCCGGGTGGGTGTAGACGGGCCAGCGGCGGTTGTCCAGCTCGAAGGCGGGGCGCTCGGAGATCAGGTCCATGTGGGCGTCGTAGTACGCGTCGAGGGTGCCCACGTCGCGCCAGTAGCCCTGGCTGCGGGCGCTCTCGCCCGGGACCCGGTTGGCGTTGAAGTCGTACAGCTGGGCCTGGCCGCGCTCGGTGAGCGCCGGGAGGATCGAGCCGCCCATGTCGTGCACCGAGTGGGTGTCGTCCGCGTCCTGCTGCAGGGCGTCGACCAGGGTCTTCGTGGTGAAGACGTAGTTGCCCATGGACGCGAAGACGTGATCCGGGTCGGCGGGCAGCCCCGGCGGGTCGGCCGGCTTCTCCAGGAAGCCCTCGACCTGCCGCCCGTCCCCGCCCGGCGTGATGATCCCGAAGGCCCGCGACTCGGAGCTCCGGACCCGTATCCCGGCGACCGTGACGCCCGCGCCACTCTCCACGTGCTGGTCGATCATCTGCCGCGGGTCCATGCGGTAGACGTGGTCGGCGCCGAAGACGGCGATGTAGTCGGGCTGCTCGTCATTGACGAGATTGAGCGACTGCAGGATCGCGTCCGCGCTGCCCAGGTACCAGCGCGGGCCGAGGCGCTGCTGGGCCGGGACCGGGGTCACGTAATTGCCGAGCAGGGCGGACATCCGCCAGGTCTTGGTGACGTGCCGGTCGAGGGAGTGCGACTTGTACTGCGTCAGGACGCAGATGCGCAGGATGCCGCCGTTGACGAGGTTCGAGAGCACGAAATCGACCAGGCGGTAGGTGCCGCCGAAGGTCACCGCGGGCTTCGCCCGGTCCGCGGTGAGCGGCATCAGCCGCTTGCCCTCCCCGCCCGCCAGCACGATCCCGAGCACCGTATAGCCGTCCCTGTCCCGCATCGCGGCACCTCCGCCCATAGCCCGTAGCCCGTATCCGCTATGCCTTGACCAGCTCCTCGTACACGGCCGCCGTCCGCCGCGCCACGGCGTCCCAGCCGAACTCCGCCGCCACCCGCTCCCGCCCCGCCGCGCCCATCCGCGCCGCCTCGGCAGGGTCGCCGAGCAGCCGGTTGAGCCCGTCGGCGAGCCCGGCCTCGAAGACGGCCTGCGCGCCCTCCTCGTACGGGACGAGCAGCCCCGTGCGGCCATCGGCGACGACCTCGGGGATGCCGCCCACCGCGGAGGCCACCACCGCGGTGCCGCAGGCCATCGCCTCCAGGTTCACGATGCCGAGCGGCTCGTAGACGGAGGGGCAGACGAAGGCGCGGGCGTGCGTCAGCAGCTGCACGACCTCCGGGCGCGGCAGCATCTCCGGCACCCAGAAGACCCCGTCGCGACCCGTGGCCAGCTCCTCGTAGAGCTCCTGGAATTCCCGCTCCAGCGCCGGCGTGTCCGGCGCGCCCGCGCACAGCACGACCTGCGCCGCCGGGTCGAGGGCGCGGGCGGCGCGGAGGAGGTGCGGCACGCCCTTCTGCCGGGTGATGCGGCCGACGAAGAGGATGTACGGGCGGTCCTGGTCGATGCCGAGGCGCCGTAGGGCGGCGGTGCCGTGGTCAGGGCGGAACAGGCGCGTGTCGATGCCGTTGTGGACGACGCGGACCCGGGCCGGGTCGAGGGCCGGGTAGCAGGCGAGGATGTCGTCGCGCATGGCGGCGGAGACGGCGATGACGGCGTCCGCGGCCTCGATGGCGGTGCGCTCGGCCCAGCTGGAGAGGGCATAGCCGCCGCCGAGCTGCTCGGCCTTCCAGGGGCGGCGGGGCTCCAGGGAGTGGGAGGTCAGCACGTGCGGGATGCCGTGCAGGAGCTTGCCGAGGTGGCCTGCGAGGTTGGCGTACCAGGTGTGGGAGTGCAGCAGGTCGGCGCCGTCGAGGGCGGCGGCCATGGAGAGGTCGAGGGAGAGGGTGCGCAGCGCGTCATTGGCGCCGTCGAGCCGTGACCAGGGGCGATGGCGGGTGACGCGCTCGTCGTCGGGGGCGCCGTCGGCGGCCCAGCAGTGCACGTCGACGTCGACCAGAGTCCGTAATTCCCGGGCGAGGAACTCGACGTGGACGCCGGCGCCGCCGTACACCCCGGGCGGATACTCGCGGGTCAGCATTCCCACACGCACGAAAAGCCCCCCGTCTCCCCTTATTACAGCGGCCGGTACCTCATGCTCACCCAGAAGCCGCCCGCGGGGAAGACCGGGTCACCCGACGAAGATGCAGAAGGGGTGTCCGGCCGGGTCGGCGTACACGTGCAGCGGCTCCTCCGGGTCGTCGGTGCGGTCGAGCAGCTCGCGGGCGCCCAGCTTCAGCGCCTGCCGGTGGGCCGCCTCAAGCGCCTCGACCGTCGGGACCTCCGTGTCGAGGTGCAGCTGCATGGGGACCTCCTGCGAGGGCCAGGTGGCCCGGGGCAGCTCGTCCACGTGCTGGAAGGCGAGGGCGGGCGCGCCCTCCGGGGTGCGCAGCACCAGCCAGTCGGAGCCGAGCGGATCGGGCTCGCCCGCGGGCGGCTGCTCGTCGCCCGGCCGGTAGACGAGGCCGAACAGCTGCCGGTAGAACTCGGCGAGCCCGCGCACGTCGCTCGTGTCCAGCACCACCTGCCGGATTCGGGGATTCACGGTCCCATCGGTCACCCGGATCACCTCCGCGGCGGAGTGTGCCACACCCGCTCACCGCGGCGAAGGTAGTGTGCGCGCATGCCGGAAAAGCCCAAGATCAAGTCCTGGCAGGACATGCGCGACTGGCAGATCGAGCTGCTGGAACGCGGCACCGGCGAGCCGCTCGCCACCTGGACGGAGCGGATCGGCGCGGTGGCGCCCGGCAGCGAGCAGGAGCTGCGGGACTGGCTGGCGGAGCGCGGGGTCCAGGGGTACGCGCAGATGCTGCTGGTGCACGAGACCTTCGGCTATCCGGACTTTCTGCGGCAGAGCGCGGACGACCTGATCGACGCCCAGTACGCCGACCGTCCCGACCTGCACCCGGTCCTGGACGCGGTGCTGCTGCGCGCGGCCGGGCTGCCGGAGGTCACCGTCCAGGTCCGTAAGACCTTCGTGGCCCTGGTCGGTCCGCGCCGCACCTTCGCCCGGGTGCGGCCGACCACCCGCAGCCGGGTGGACGTGGGCCTGCGGCTGCCGGACGCGGAGCCGGGTGGCCGGCTGCTGGCGGCGAAGGGGCTCGGGGACGAGATGGCGGTGCGGGTGCCGCTGGCCGCCGTCGACGAGGTCGACGACGGCTTCGCGGCGCTGCTGCGGCGGACGTACGAGGCGAACGTCTGACGCGGCCCCCTGCTTTTGCTTCAGGTACTTCAGGGCATGAAGCCCCAGTCCTCGTCCTTGTCCCGCCCCGGCGGCGTCCTGGTCTTGGTCGGCGACGGGCTCGCGGTCTCCGACTCCGACGGCGACTCCGACTCGGTCGGCTCCTCGGCCGCGGACGGCGGCTTCGAGGTCGACGGCTTTTCGCTGGGCGTACGGGACGGGGACGGCGACGCCGTGGTCTCCCGCTGCGTCGGCGTCTCGCGGGACGTGGTCGGCGCGGCCGGGGCGACCCGCTCCGAGCGGTCCGAGCGGTCCGGGGTCTCGGCGCGCTGCGACGGGCTGTCGCTCGTACGCTCCGGGGCCTCGTCGTCCGGGTCGATCTCCTCGGGCGGGAGCGAGGTGGCCGGCGCGGCGGCCTTGTCGGCGCCGCCGTCGTCGCTGCCCAGCAGCCCCGCCGCCATCAGCCCGCCGGTGACGGCCGTCACGCCCGCGGCCGCGGCGGCGACAAAGATGCGCTTACGGCGCCGGTGCCGCGCCCGCGCCCGGCGGCGCGGGCCGATGTCCTCGGCGCGCACGTCGACGTCCACGCCGGAGTAGCTGCGCCCGAGCGGCTCCTGGTCGAACTCGAGCAGCTCGAGGTCCGCGGTGGCGGGACCCTCGGGAGCCTCCTCCTCCGGTCGCCACAGCGGGCCGGGCGGGAGCTGCGTGCCGCGGGGCTGCGCGGGCTGGGGCTGCACGGGGGAAGGCTGTGCGCCTCCCGGCTGCTGCGGGAAGGGCTGTTGCTCGCCTCCCGGCTGCGCCGGGAAAGGCCGCGCTCCCGCGGGCGGCTGTGCCGGGAGCGGCTGTGTCGTCTCCTCCGGCCCGGGATCGGGCATCGCACCGCGTGGCGCGGCTGCCGGCCGGCCACCGCGCCGCGGTCCCGGCTGCACGCCGCGGACCCGGCGCATGGCGTCGGCCCTCCCGGGCCCGGGTATCGCGCCGGGCTCCCGTCGCTCCGGCCACTGCTGCGCTGTCACCTTTGCCGTCCCTTCCGTCGAGGAGGTTGGTCCGGACGCGGCCCAGTCTGTGCGCAGCCGCGGCCCCACTGCGACCCAAACCGGCCTAAAAGGCCCGGAGTTGAGACTTGTCTCACACCGCGACTCCACTCGGTCACCACGCGCCCGGATAGTTCAACCTCACCCCACTCAGCGTCACCCGGCACCGCAGCGTCACGGTCAGGGCGCGACGCCCCACTCCTCGAGCTCGCCGTCGCTGCCCTGCCCCTGGTCGGGCTCGGCGGGCTGCTGCTGACCGCCGGCGTCCGGCGGCGCGGCCTTCTCGCCGGGCTGGGCACCCGGCTGAGCGCCCGGCTGCGAGCCCTCCTTCGCACCGGACTCCGGGGCGTCCGCGGGCGGTGCGGCATCCGATTTGTCGGGGCCGGACTTCTCCGGCCGGTCCATGTTGTTCTCGGCGGCCGGCTTGTCGCCGGAGTCGCCGTCGAACGTCCCGGCGGACAGCCCGATGAGACCACCGAGCGCGGCGGCGAGCACGGCCACCGCCAAGGTGCCGAAGAGGCGGGTACGGATCATGCGGGGACACTCCGATCATGCGATTTGATGCACTGGCGCAGTCAAACTAGGGCATTCATCGCATAAACCCCAGGAAAGCCACCCGAAAGCCCGGGATCCGTACGTCATCCGGCGGCACGGCCGCTGCCCGTACCCGCCTCACCCGACTCCCTCTGATACCCCCACCCGTATTCTTTGATACCCTCGGGGGTATCGAGTCCTGGGGGGCTGGAGAGAAAGAAGTGACACAGCGATGAAGGTCCTCGTGATCGGCGGCGTCGCCGGCGGCATGTCCGCGGCCACGCGGCTGCGGCGGCTCGACGAGCAGGCCGAGATAGTCGTCCTGGAGCGCGGGGCGCACGTCAGCTATGCGAACTGCGGCCTCCCCTATTACCTGGGCGGCGTCATCGAGGAGCGCGCGGCGCTGCTGCTGCAGACCCCCGAGTCGCTGGCCGCCCGCTTCCGCATCGACGTGCGGGTGCGGCAGGAGGCCGTCGCCGTCGACCCCGCCGCCCGTACGGTCCGGGTGCGCGAGGTGGCGAGCGGCCGCGAGTACGAGGAGGCGTACGACAAGCTCGTCCTCAGCCCCGGTGCCACCCCCTTCGTGCCGCCGCTGCCCGGCGTCGAGCGGGCCCGCACGCTGCGCGACGTCACCGACGTGGACCGGCTCGCCGCCGACCTCGCGGCCGGCGCCCGCAGCGCGGTCGTGGTCGGCGGCGGCTTCATCGGCGTCGAAGCCGCGGAGAATCTGCGCGAGCGCGGCCTCGACGTCACCCTCATCGAGCTCGCCGACCAGGTGCTGCCCCCGCTCGACCCGGAGATGGCCGCGCCGGTCGCGGAGCGGCTGCGGGCCCATGGCGTACGGGTGGAGCTGGGCGCGCAGGCAGCCGAGGTGCTGCCGGACGCCGTCACGCTCGCCGACGGGCGGCGGGTCCCGGCCGACGTCGTGCTGATGTCGATCGGCGTACGCCCCGAGACCGGCCTCGCGCGCGCCGCGGGCCTGGAGCTCGGCGAGCGCGGCGGCATCGCCGTGGACGCCTCGATGCGCACCAGCGACCCCGACATCTACGCGGTCGGCGACGCCGCCGAGAAGCGCGACGCCCAGACCGGCGAGCCGGTGCTGATCCCCCTCGCGAACCTCGCCAACCGGCACGGCCGCCTCGTCGCCGACGCGATCGCGGGCCGCGAGGTGCGCGCCCGCGCGGCGTCGGGCACGGCGGTGGTCCAGGTCTTCGAGCTGACCGCGGCGGCCACAGGCTGGAACGAGAAGCGGCTGCGGGCCGCGGGCCGGCCGTACGAGGCGGTGCATCTGCACCCGGGGTCGCACGCGGGGTACTACCCGGGCGCTTCCCCGATCGCGCTGAAGGTGCTCTTCGACCCGCAGGACGGGCGGATTCTCGGCGCCCAGGCGGTGGGCGAGGACGGCGTCGACAAGCGCATCGACGTGATCGCGACGGCGATGGCGGGCGGCCTGACGGCGCCCGAGCTCGCCGAGCTGGAGCTGGCGTATGCCCCGCCGTACGGCTCCGCCAAGGACCCGGTCACGATGGCGGGCTTCATCGCGGAGAACCGGATGAACGGGACGGCGCGGGCGGTGCAGTGGCACGAGGTCGGCGACGAGGGTGCGGCGAGCGGCGCCGCCGTCATCGACGTCCGCACCCCCGCCGAGCACGCCCGCGGCGCGATCCCGGGCGCGGTCAACATCCCGCTGGACGAGCTGCGCGCCCGCGCCGCGGAGCTGCCGCCCGGCGACCTGATCGTGCACTGCCAGGTAGGCCTGCGCGGCCACAACGCGCAGCGGCTGCTCGCCGGCCTCGGCCGGGAATCGGCCAACCTGGACGGCGGTTACGCGACGTGGGCAGCGGGGCAGTCGGCACGGGGCGCCGGTCGGCCGGCGCGCGCCGCCGGAGGGTCGGCGTCCGCCGCCGGAGGGTCGGCGTCCGCCGTCGACCCCACCGCGGACGCCTCCCAGCTGACCGCCCCTCAGACCGCGTGACCAGCCCCCATCCCCCGCCCCCACACAAAACCGCGTGACCAGACCCATCCCCCACCCCCCACACAAAAGGAGCCCGCGTGACCGCCACAGCCACCACCCTCACCCCCGCCCAACTCCACGCCCTCGACGCCGACACGCACACCGTCATCGACGTCCGCGCCCCTGGCGAGCACGCCTCCGGCCACATCCCCGACGCCGTCAACGTCCCCCTCGACCAGTTCGCCACCCTCATCCCCGAACTGCGCGCCGCCGCCGAGCGCCGCGAGCTGGTGTTGGTCTGCGCCGCCGGCCTGCGCTCCGAGAACGCCCGCACCCAGCTCGCCGAGGCCGGCGTATCGGCCCGCAGCCTCACCGGCGGCACCGACGGCTGGCGCGCCGCGGGGCTGCCCGTACACACCGCGAAGACGGAAGGCCGCACCCCGTGGGCCATGGACCGCCAAGTCCGCTTCACCGCCGGCCTGCTGGTCCTGATCGGGATCGCGATCGGCCTGATCACTCCGTACGGGCTGATCCTCTCCGCGGGCATCGCCGCCGGCCTGGTCTACTCGGGCATCAGCAACACCTGCGGCATGGCCGCCCTGCTCGGCAAGCTGCCCTTCAACCGCCCGCGCCCCGAGGCCCTCGACACCGCCCGGAAGGAGCTGGCCAAGTGACCGCGGAACAGGACGCCGTGGCCCCGGTCCTCAACCGGCTCCGCCGCGCCCAGGGTCAGCTCGCCGGCGTCATCGCGATGATCGAGGCGGGCCGCGACTGCAAGGACGTCGTTACGCAACTGGCCGCCGTCTCCCGCGCCCTCGACCGCGCCGGCTTCAAGATCATCGCCTCCGGCATGCGCGACTGCATCAACGCCGAGGAGGGCGAGCGCCCCCCGCTGACCGAGGAGGAGCTGGAGAAGCTCTTCCTCACGCTGGCCTGAGCGCCGCCCGTGGCCGATCAGGCGCCAGGCCTCACACCCGCCGCGTCCCGTAGACCGCCGCCACATCCGCCGAGATCCGCGCGGCCGCGGCGCGCAGGGCGGGCAGGACGGTGGTTCTGACCTCGGACTCCGGCGTCCGGCCCGCGTGCGTGGCGACATTGACGGCGGCGACCACCGAGCCGTCGGCGCCGCGCACCGGGGCGGCGACCGAGCGCAGGCCGTCCTCCAGTTCCTGGTCCACGATGGCGTAACCGTCCCGCGCCGCCGCATCGATGATCCGGTCGAGGGCGGCTGGCTCGGTCCGAGTGCGCTCCGTCAGCGGCCGCAGCTCGGCGGTGGCCAGCCAGGCCGCCCGCTCGACGGGGGTGAGTCCCGCGAGCAGCACCCGGCCCATGGAGGTGGCGTACGCCGGGAAGCGGGTGCCGGTGGTGATGGCGACATGCATGATCCGGCTTGCCGCGATGCGGCTCACATACCGGATGTCGGGCCCGTCGAGGACCGCCATCGAGGCGGAGTCGTGCACCTGCCGCACCAGTTCGGCAAGGTGCGGGCGGGCTATCTCGTCCAGCGAGAACCCGCACACCAGCGGATAACCGAGGTCCAGCACGCTCGGCAGCGGGGCGAAGCGACCGTCCTCGCCGGCCACGTAACCCAGCTCCTCCAGGCTCAGCAGGCTGCGCCGCACGGTGGCGCGCGACAGGCCCGTCGCGCGGGCGACGGCGGCGAGGGTCATGCCGCCGCGCGCCTCGCCGAGCGCGGCGAGCACGGCGAGGCCGCGGGCGAGCGACTGGAGGTATTCGGGGCCGAGTTCACGCTTGGCCTCCGGGGTGGGGTCGAGGGCGGGGGCGGGGGCGGGGGCGGCGTCAGTGACCTCTGGGCCGGCCGCCAGCGCCTCCTCCATCTCCGCCGCCGTCCGCCGCAGCGCCTCCAGCGTGTGCGCCCGCAGGCCCTCCGCCGAATGCCGGCTGGTATGGCTGACCGCGCTGAGCGCGTACAGCGCCCCGCTCCCGGGATCCCGCACCGGGACCGCGACGGCCACCAGCCCCGGCTCGATCAGCTGATCGTCCACGGCCCAGCCGCGCGCCGCCGCCCCCGCCTCCCCCTCCGCCCCCGCCTCCGCGAACAGCAGCCCGGGCGCGCACCGTTCAGCAGGAAGCACATCCCCGACCCGAAAGGACACCGACAGCGCCCGCCGCCGCGTGTGCTGCACGACAAAGCGCACCGCACCCCCGTCCGGCACGGCCACCGACACCGACTCGTCCAGCTCATCGGCAAGCCGCGCCGCCAGCGGATCGACCGCCTCCGCTATCCCGGCGGACCGCAGATACGCCCCGCCCAGCCGCAGCAGCCGCGGCGCCAGCACAAGTTCACGACTCTCCTCCCGTACATACCCGAGCCGCGCCAGCGTGGCCGCTATCCGGTCGACGGGCGAGCGGGCCAGCCCCGTCGCCTTCACCAGCGTGCTCGGCGGCAGCCGCCCGCCGGGCGCCGCGGCCAGCGCGCAGAGCACGGCGAGTCCCCGTTCCAGCGGTCCGACCGGTGTCATGCGCACCCCCCTCGATCCCTGCCAACTCGATCCACGCCAAGTCCATTGACAGCCGGGCGAGTCAGGGCGGAGACTCACGGCTATCGCATAAAATGAACTATAGTTCACCAGGCGAACACCCGCAAGCAGCAAGGGACTCCAGCCATGGACAAGGTGGTGCGCTCCGCCGACGAAGCGGTCGCCGACATCCCGGACGGCGCCTCGCTCGCCGTCGGCGGCTTCGGCCTCAGCGGCGTCCCCGACGTGCTCATCGCCGCCCTGCACCGCCGCGGCTCCGCGCACCTGCACGTCGTCTCCAACAACTGCGGCGTCGACGGCGGCGGCCTCGGCATCCTCCTCAAGTCCGGCCGCATCGACCGCGTCACCGGCTCGTACATCGGCGACAACAAGGAATTCGCCCGCCAATACCTCGCCGGCGAACTGGAGCTCGAACTCACCCCGCAGGGCACCCTCGCCGAGCGCCTCCGCGCCGGCGGCGCCGGCATCCCCGCCTTCTTCACCCCGGCGGGCGTCGGCACCCTGGTCGCCGAGGGCGGGCTCCCTTGGCGTTACGGGCCCGACGGCGAGGTCGCGGTGGCCTCACCGCCCAAGGAGGTGCGCAACTTCGACGGTCGGTCGTACGTCATGGAGCACGGCATCACCACCGACTACGCCCTCGTACGGGCCGCCCGCGGCGACCGGCACGGCAATCTCGTCTTCGCCAAGTCGGCGCGCAACTTCAACCCCCTGGCCGCGACGGCGGGCCGCGTCACAATCGCCGAGGTGGAGGAGCTCGTCGAACCCGGGGAGATCGCCCCGGACGCGGTGCACGTGCCCGGCGTCTTCGTCCAGCGGGTGCTGGCGCTGACCCCGGCCGAAGCGGCCGACAAAGGCATCGAGAAGAGGACGGTGCGCGCCTGATGCCCTGGACCCGCGACGCCATGGCCGCGCGAGCGGCCCGCGAACTCCCCGCAGGCAGCTACGTCAACCTGGGCATCGGGCTGCCGACGCTGATCCCTGGGCACCTGCCCGCGGGCGCCGACGTGGTGCTGCAGTCGGAGAACGGCATCCTCGGCGTCGGCCCGTACCCGACCACCGACGAAGTCGACCCCGACCTGATCAACGCGGGAAAGGAGACGGTGACCGTCGCCCCTGGCGCCGCCTTCTTCGACTCCGCACTCTCCTTCGGGATGATCCGCGGCGGCCACATCGACGTCGCCGTGCTCGGCGCGATGCAGGTCTCCGCCCGCGGCGACCTCGCCAACTGGGCCGTCCCCGGCAAGATGATCAAGGGGGTGGGTGGGGCAATGGACCTCGTCCACGGTGCCCGCCGCGTCATCGTCCTCATGGAGCACACGACCCGCGACGGCTCCCCGAAGCTCGTACCGGAGTGCACGCTGCCGCTCACCGGCACCCGCTGCGTGCACCGGGTGATCACCGACCTCGGCGTGCTCGACGTCACCGACGACGGACTGCGGCTGGCGGAACTCGCCCCGGACGTCGGCCTGAACGAGCTACGGGCGCGCACCGGCGCACCGGTCGCCGCCGATCCCGTACGGCTGGAGGGATGAGATGAGCCAGACGCCATTGGACCAGCAGGCCATAGACGCGGAAATCGCGGAGCTGGCGGAGCGGCCAGAGCCGGAGGTGCCCGGCCGGCGCCCCGCCCCCGGCCACCCCGACCGCGCCTACGCCCCGTACCGCAGCACCCTCCTCCGCCACCCCCACCACCCCCTCATCGCCGTCAAACCCGACCCGGACACGGTCGAGCTCTCCGGCCCGGTCTTCGGCCCCACCGACGTCACCGACCTCGACGCCGACCTCACCCGGCAGCACCAGGGCGAGCCGCTCGGCGAGCGCATCACCGTCAGCGGCCGGGTCCTCGACCGCGAGGGGCGTCCCGTACGCGGCCAGCTGGTGGAGGTCTGGCAGGCCAACGCCTCCGGCCGCTACGCCCACCAGCGCGACCAGCACCCGGCCCCCCTCGACCCGAACTTCACCGGCGTCGGCCGCTGCCTCACCGACACCGAGGGCCGCTACGGCTTCACCACCATCCGCCCCGGCGCGTACCCCTGGCTGAACCACGTCAACGCCTGGCGCCCGGCCCACCTCCACTTCTCCGTCTTCGGCACGGCCTTCGCGCAGCGCCTGGTGACGCAGATGTACTTCCCCGGCGATCCGCTGTTCCCGTACGACCCGATCCTGCAGTCCGTGACCGACCCGCGGGCGCGGGAGCGGCTGGTGGCGGCGTACGACCCCGGGCTTTCGGAGCCCGAATTCTCGCTCGGCTACCGGTGGGACATCGTGCTCGACGGCCCCGCCGCCACCTGGACGGAAGGAGAGCAGCCGTGAACCCCGAGCCCACGCCGTCCCAGACGGTCGGCCCCTTCTACGGCTACGCGCTGCCGTTCGCGGGCGGCGGCGAGATCGCCCCGGCCGGGGATCCGCGGACCGTGACCCTGCACGGTGTCGTACGGGACGGGGCCGGGGCCGCGGTCCCGGACGCGCTGCTGGAGTTCTGGCAGGCGGCGCCCGACGGCTCGCGGGCCGGGGCGCCCGGGTCGCTGCGGCGGGATCCGGTGAGTGGGGCGGTGATCGGGCGGGACGGGGTGGAGTTCACGGGATTCGGCCGGGTGGCCACGGATGCCGACGGCCACTTCGCGGTACGGACGCTGCCGCCGCCGGCGGAGGCGCCGTACGTGAGCGTGGGGGTCTTTGCGCGGGGGCTGCTGCACCATCTGTACACGCGGGCGTATCTGCCGGGGGGTGCGGATGACGGGCTGCTGGCTTCCTTGCCGGCGGAGCGGCGCGGGACGCTGGTGGCGCGGGAGGAGCGGGAGCGGGTGTATCGCTTCGACATCCGGCTGCAGGGTGGGTCCGCCGGGGAGGAGACGGTGTTTCTTGAGTTCCGGTGACGATGTCGGCCTCATGGCTCCCGTACGGGCCGGCTCGGCGGTTGAGGAGGCGACCGGTGACCGGGCGTTCCTGCAGGCGATGCTGGACGCCGAGGCGGCGCTCGTCCGCGCGCTGGGCGCGCCCCGGCACGTCTGCGCGGCGGTGGCGGAGGCCGCCAGCGCGGACCGCTTCGACGCGCGCGAGCTGGCGCTTGCCGCCCGTTCCGGAGGCAACCCCGCGATCCCGCTGGCCGCGGCGCTCACGGCGGCGGCCGGTGACGAGGCGGCCGAGTGGGTGCACCGGGGCGCCACGAGCCAGGACATCGTCGATACGGCGCTGATGCTGGTGAGTTCGCGGGCCCGTACGCACATCCTGGCCGACCTCGACCGCGCGGCTGACGAGCTGGCGCGGCTGGCGGCGCGGCACCGTACGACGCCGATGGCGGGCCGGACGCTCACCCAGCACGCCGTCCCTACGACCTTCGGCCTCAGGGTGGCCGGCTGGCGGCAGCAGCTCGTGCACGCCCGGGAGCGGCTGGCGGCGCTGCCGCTGCCCGCGCAACTGGGGGGCGCGGCGGGCACGCTGGCGGCGCTGGACGGGCGGGTGTCGCTGCTCGGCGCGTACGCCGCCGAGACCGGACTCGACGAACCGCCGGTGCCGTGGCACGCCTTGCGCGCGCCGGTGGCTGAGCTGGGCGCCGGGCTGGCGGTGGTCGGCGGGGCGCTCGGCAAGATGGCGGCGGATGTGCTGGTGCTGTCCCGTACGGAGATCGCGGAGGTCGCGGAGGTCTCGGGCGGCGGCTCCAGCGCGATGCCGCACAAGTCGAACCCGGTGCGGGCGACGCTGATCGCGTCGGCGGCGCGTCAACTCCCGCAGCTCGCCGCTGTGCTGCTGTCCTCGATGGCCGCGGAGGACGAGCGCCCGGCGGGAGCGTGGCATGGGGAGTGGCAGCCGCTGCGGGAGGCGCTGCGGGTGGCGGGCGGGGCGGCTCGGGCGGCTGTGGAGCTGGCAGCGGGGCTGCGGGTGGATGAGCGGCGGATGCGCGCGAATCTGGGGGCGACGGGTGGGCTGATCGCTTCGGAGCGGGTGGTGAGCGAGCTGGCTGGGGTGGTCGGGCGGGTGCGGGCGAGGGAGCTGGTCACGCGGGCCGCGCAAGCCGTGCGGGAGCCGGACACACGATTCGCGGGCGCCGGATGCGCCGGAGAGAACCCGGCACGCGCGGACTCGGCCCGTGCGGACCCGGGCAGCCATACGGGCCCGCCACGCGCAGACGCAGACCACCACACCGCCCCGGACACCGAACGCCGCGGCCCTGACACCGCCCCGCCACACGCAGACGCAAGCCGCCACACCGCCCCGCCGCCCGGCGGCCCGCCGCCCACCCGCCCGTCGCTCGCGGACGCGCTCGCCGTCCTGCCGGAGTTGCGCGGGCGGGTTTCCTCGGCGCGGCTGCGCGAGTGGCTCGATGCCACGGCGTATCTCGGGGCCGCGCCCGCGCTGACCGACCGGGCGCTGAGCTTCGGCCCGTACGACCATGCCCACCACCCCCGCCCGCACCCCTCCAGCCGCCCCCATCGCCCGAACCGCCCCCACCAGGAGGCCCCATGACCGACCTCCTGCACCACACCACCACCGACCGCCCCGACGCCCCCGCCCTCCTCCTCGGCCCCTCCCTGGGCACCAGCCTCCACCTGTGGGACGCCCAGGCCACGGCCCTCGCCAGGAGCCACCGGGTCGTCCGTTACGACTTGCCGGGCCATGGCCGCTACCCAGCGGGCTCCTCCGCACTGGATCCCTCCGCACCGGACCCCCCGGCTCCGGCACGCTTCCCAGAAGCCGCCCCCGCCGACTCCATCCCCCACCTGGCCGGCCTTGTCCTCAAGCTCGCCGACGCGCTAGGCATCGAGCGCTTCCGTTACGCGGGCGTCTCCATCGGCGGCGCCATCGGCGCCTGGCTCGCCGCCCACCACCCCGACCGCGTCGAGTCCCTCGCCCTCCTCTGCACCTCGGCCCGCTTCGGCGACCCGGCCGCGTGGCGCGAGCGGGCGGCGCGGGTGCGTAAAGAAGGCGTGGGGTGGCTGGCGGACTCGGCGCCCGAGCGCTGGTTCACCCCCGGCTACGAGAAGACCGCCACCACCGAGGCGCTCATCGCCGACCATCGCGCCACCGCCCCCGCCGCGTACGCCGCCTGCTGCGACGCCCTAGCCGCCCACGACATGACCGACGACCTGCCCACCATCACCACCCCCACCCTCGTACTGGCCGGCCGGCAGGACCGAGCCACCCCTCCCGACCACGCCCGCCACCTCGCGGACGGCATCCCCCACGCCACCCTGCTGGAGCTGGACGCCACCGCCCACCTCGCCCCGGCCGAACAGCCGGACCGCGTACTGCGCGCGCTGCTCGACCACTTCGGCGCGCGGGGGTACGACGCGGCCACGTACACCGCCGGCATGACGGCACGCCGCGCAGTCCTGGGCGACGCCCACGTCGACCGCGCCCAAGCCGCGACCACCCCCTTCACCGCCCCCTTCCAAGACCTGATCACCCGCTACGCCTGGGGCGAGATCTGGACCCGCCCCGGCCTGGACCCCCGCACCCGCAGCTGCATCACCCTCACAGCCCTGATCGCCCGCGGCCACCACGACGAACTGGCCATGCACATCCGCGCCGCCCGCACGAATGGCCTCTCGACGACCGAGATCCAGGAGGTTCTCCTCCAGTCGGCCATCTACTGCGGCGTCCCAGCAGCCAACACCGCCTTCGCCATCGCGGACCGCATCCTGTCGGAAGAAGACCGCCCTGAGGAGGGGACATGATCCCCACCCACACCCCCACCCACACCACCATTGGCATCGTCGGCGGCGGCCCAGCCGGCCTGCTACTCGCCCGGCAGCTGCACCTGGCAGGCATCGACTGCGTAGTCCTGGAGGCCCGCGACCGCGCATACGTGGAGCAGCGCCAACGCGCCGGCATCCTCGAACAGGGCACGGTCGACGCCCTCCGCGCCTGCGGCGCAGCCGACCGCCTCGACCGCGAGGGCCTCCCCCACGACGGCATCGAACTGCGCTGGAACCGCCGCTCCCACCGCATCGACTTCCCCGCACTGACGGGCGGCCGCCGCGTCTGGGTCTACGCCCAGACCGAGGTGGTCAAGGACCTGATCGCCCTCCAGCTGACCGACGGCCCCCCGCTCCTCTTCGAGGCACAGGTCGCGGAAGTGACCGGCGCGGACACAGAGCGCCCCGTAGTCCACTACACACACAAGGGCGAGCAGCACACACTCACCTGCGACTACGTCGTCGGCTGCGACGGCTTCCACGGCGTCGTACGCACGGCGATCCCGGCCACCGCGCTCCGTACCGCGGAACGGCTCTACCCCTACTCCTGGTTCGGCATCCTGGCGGACGTCCCACCCTCCTGCGACGAACTGATCTACGCCCACTCCCCGCGCGGCTTCGCCCTGCACAGCATGCGCACCCCCACGATCAGCCGCCTCTACCTCCAGGTCCCGAACGGCACCGACCCACACTCCTGGACCGACACCCAAATCTGGGACGAACTGGCCACCCGCTTCGCCATCGACGGCGACTGGAAACTGACGCCAGGCCCGATCACGCAGCGCGCCGTCCTCCCGATGCGCAGCTCAGTGACCGAGCCAATGCGCTACGGCCGGATACTCCTCGCGGGCGACGCCGCCCACATCGTGCCCCCAACGGGCGCGAAGGGCCTGAACCTCGCCGCCGCCGACGTCATCGTCCTGGCCCGCGCCTTCACAACCTGGGCAACCACAGGAAGCACCGCCGCCCTGGACACCTACTCCGACACCTGCCTGAAGCGCGTCTGGCGAGCCGAACACTTCTCCTGGTTCATGACCACAACCCTCCACACCACCCCGAACCAAACCCCCTTCGACACCCGCCTACAACTCTCCCAACTCGACCGCATAGCCAGTTCCCCACACGCCGCGGCCGAGCTGGCGGAGAACTACGCGGGATTGCCGGTGAGCTGAGCCGCAGTCGCAGACGACGTACGGGCCGGCCACTTGGCCGTGCCGCCGGTGGAACCGATCCCCCGTTCCCGGCTCGTCAACCTCGTACGCCGTCGCGACCGCCTGCTGTCGCCCGCCGCGAAGCGGGCATTCGTGGCGTTGTTACGGGATGTGGCTACCTGACCCAGTCAGCAGCTCAACTGACTGGTTAACCCCAGATCGGGTCGTCCAGGGTGCCCGCCGAGGCCGGCGCGGCCCAGATCGGGTCATCCTGGGTGGCCCCCTGGTGCGCCCAGATCGGGTCCTTGGGAGCCGCCGCCGAAGACGACTTGCCCCAGATCGGGTCGCCGGGGACCGCAGCCGCGAGCGCGCCCAGAGCGATGGCACCCGCCCCGAGGCCGATCGCCACCTTCCGTATGACAGTGCGTCGCTTGATCATCGAGACCACCAATCTCTCCGCTACTACCTGGGTACTTCTTACCCGCCACCAGTGGGCAGAATGATAGTTTGCCGCGATCCGAGGGCGACAGAGTGCGGCCGGTCGGCAGGGAGACACACAACAGTGACCAATGACCACACGCATCCCGTCTGGGAACTCTGCGACGCGGGGAAACGGCTGTACTCCCAGGCGCTGCTGGATGACGGGCTCGCACGCGTCGAATCGGATGTCGACACCTTGGCCCCCTGCCTGATTGAGTACGCCCTGCTCGTCCCGGACGACGATGAGCCGGGAATGCTGCACCCGGCGATGCCCAGAATCGCGTTGCACCGGCATCTGCGGGAGCTTGAGAACACCATTGCCTCGCAGCACCGGCATATCGGTGAACTGGCGGACAGCTTCTCGCCGTTCCTGCGGCTGAGCACCTCGAGGCTGGGCGACTCCGTCATCCTGCTCGAAGGCAAGAGGCGGATCGACGAGGCGATAGACGCGGCCATGCGCACGAGCACCGGCGAAATGCTGACCATGCAGCCGCAGAGCCGCCGCACCCAGCAGGACTCGGCCACCGGCATTGCGCGTATGAGTGAATTCCTGGCCCGGGGCAGCCGTATACGCACGATCTATACGCACCCGACCCGAGATGACCCGGTTATCCACGATCTACAGGACCACTTCCGTGCCGGCGGCAAGGTGGAAGTCCGCACCGTCGACGAGGTGATTGACCGCATCATCATCGTCGGCAACGAGGTCGCTTTCGTGCCCGGGAACCCGGAGCGCACAAGCGCCCTGGAGGTTCGCCACCCGGCTCTGATCGCGCTGCTCCGCTCCGCCTTCGACCGCCTCTGGCGCTATGGCCGCCCGTACTACGACCCGCTGGAGGCCGCGCGCGAAAAAGTCTCGGACATCCAACTCCGCATCGCCCGCCTCATGGTCTTCGAAGGTATGCAGGACAAGGAAATCGCCGCCCACGTCGGCGTCACGGTCCGTACCGTCGCCAAGCACTTCGCCGCCCTGGCCGATGCACTGGGGACCACCAATCGCGGGCAGATGGGCTACATGCTGGCCCGGGCCGGGCTGCTGGAGAGTGCCGCCGACGATGCGCGGCGGTGAGGCGTGGGGATGGGTGGGGGTCCGGGGCCTCGATGGGGCCCCGGACACGCCTGCGGCGGTGCCGTCGTGGGTGGCATCACGACGGCACCGCCGGCCTGGCGCCCTGGGCGGCGGTCCCCCGAGGGGGACCGCCGTCAGGCGCTGTGGGGGGTGAAATTGGTCTCCAGGTCGCGGGCGCCGAGTTTGACGAAGATAACGCCTGCGCGCACGGCGCACTCGACTTCCCGCTCGGGGCGGCGGCGGTGGTATGCCCGCAGCTCACCCTCGCCTACACCTTCACGCACGATGGCGATGTGCCAGCCGCCGATGACCACCGTCATGGAGTCACCCGGCGCAGCCAGCGACGAAGCAAGATCGACGTGGTGCCAGTCAGAACGCATCTTCCGTCCTTGCCTTTGCCGTCGACCTAGCCTGTGGTGCGGCGGTGCCGTCGTGGGTTGCGTCACGACGGCACCGCCCAAAGAGCCCGGGGCGACCGGGGGAACCGCCCCTGCCTAAGGGAAAGACTGACCCATGTGCCCGCGCAGCGCCAGCAGTTCTGCAGAATTCATGAAAATGACCTGCTGACGAACCGGGCGAACAAGTCGTGTGCGACATACGGGAGTTATCCCATCAGAATCATCGGCGCCGCTGCGCACAGGCCTGTCCGGCCTGCGGGTTCGCTCAGACGGCATCACGGCGACACAGCGCGTGACACCCCTCGATCTCCACCAGACGTGGCGAAGCACACACACCCGGGTCATGAAGATGAACCCCGTGTGCCCGTCCGTGAGGAACGCCACCCCTCCCGGCATCGAGCGCATGTTCCCGCGCCACTACGATCCTCCTTCGTGGACGCCAACGATCGAATCCGGGCCAGTTTCGGGCGAGTTGAACTCAGAGCCGACCATGTGGCGAAATATTTCTATGCACATCTGTTCACGGCCAATCCGGGCGTCCGCCCCCTCTTCCCGGAGGACATGACCGAGCAGCGCGACCGGCTCTTCGCCGCGCTCACCGCCGTCGTGCAGCGGCTGGACGACCCGGAGTTGCCCGTCTACCTCAAGGCGCTCGGCCGCGATCACCGCAAGTTCGCCGCCGAGCCCGCGCACTACGCGGCGGTGGGCGAGAGCCTCATCGCCGCGCTGAAGTTCGCCACGCCGACGACCTGGGACGCCGAGACGGAGGCGGCCTGGCTGGGGGCGTACAAGGTGCTCTCGGACGCGATGATCAGTGGGGCGGAGGAGGCCGACCGGGACCACGCGCCGCGGTGGTGGGAGTGCCGGGTGGTCGAGCACCGGCGCCCGGCGCGCGGGGTCGCCGTGCTGACGCTGGCGCCCGACGGGCATTTCCCGTTCCGGGCCGGGCAGTTCGTGAGCGTGGCCGCGGAGCAGCTGCCGCAGGTCTGGCGGCCGTATTCGCTGGCCGCCGCGCCCCGCCCGGACAACACCCTGGAGCTGCACGTCAGCCGGGTCGACGGCGGCCTGCTCAGCCCGGCCCTCACGGATGAGGTGCGGATGGGGGACATTCTGCGCCTCGGGCCCGCCACCGGCATGATGACGCTGCCGGAGGAGCCCTCGCCCACGGCCCCCGCCACCCCCACCACCCTCGTCGCCGCCGGCACCGGCTGGGCCCCGGTCCGGGCGCTGCTCGAAGAGCTCACCCGCCGCCCGCCGGTCGAGACCCGCGTCTTCCTGGTCGCCCGCGCCTCCGGCGAGCTCTACGACGAGGCGGCGATCCGCCAACTCGGCGAGGCACACCCGTGGCTGAACGTCCAGCTGCTGACCCGCGCCGAGCGGCTCCCGGCCGCGCTGTCCGCGTACGCCGGCTGGGAGCAGCACGACGCGTACGTCAGCGGCCCGCCCGGCTTCATCTCCTACGCGACCGACCTCCTGGCCGGCAGCGGCGTCCCACCCGGCCGCATAAGACACGACCCGGTGCCACAGCCCCAGCGGACGCCGCGCAATGTCGGCCACGCCCAATGGTTCCTCGACCGGCGTCAGCCGCAGTGGATCAACCCGGCGGACCGCTGAGACCCTGCGGACCGCTGAGTCTCAGCTCAGCGCGCCGCCAGGCGTTCCATCAAGGCGGTGCTACGGGCGAGGAGTTCCCGTTCGGCCTGGGTGAGTTCGGACTCGATGGCCTGGGCGAGCCAGCCGGCCCTGCGGCCGCGTTCGGCCTCCAGGGCCGTCCGGCCGGCGTCTGCGAGCTCGAGCAGCGACTTGCGGCCGTCGGTGGGGTGGGCCCGGCGTGTGACCAGGCCCTGGTCGAGGAGGAGGGCGACCGCGCGGGCCATCGACTGCGGGCGGACCCGCTGGTCGGTCGCGAGATCGCTGGTGGTCATGGCGCCGTCGCGGTCCAGGGCGCCGAGCACGGCGATCTGTCCCTGCGGAATCCGGTCCTCGTGCTTGACGCGCCGGCTGAGCTTGCCCATCGCGGTGCGCAGGTCGGCGGCGATGGCGGCGGCTTCCGGAGTGGGCATGGGGCACTTTACCTCGGCGGATACGGGTGAGCAGCTGGGCTGTACAGCAGAGCTGTGCAGCAACACTGCGCAGCAATACTGCACAGCAGAACTGAATAGAGAATCTAAACAGCAATGCTGTATAGTTTCGTCACGTCGGGCCGAGCGCCAGCGTTGTCGCAGCCGGGGTCCGGCAGTGACAACGGGAAGGACCTCCCATGCCCGCGCCGATAGCTGAGTCGACCACCGTCCGTGACGTCACCGCCCGCACCGTCCTGGACAGCCGCGGCAACCCCACCGTCGAGGTCGACGTCGTCCTCGCCGACGGATCCCTGGGCCGCGCCGCCGTCCCCTCCGGCGCTTCCACCGGCGCCCGCGAAGCGGTGGAGCTGCGCGACGACGACCCCCAGCGGTGGCACGGCAAGGGCGTCGACCAGGCCGTGGCCCACGTGAACGGCGAGATCGCGGACGCCGTCACCGGACGCGACGCGGACGACCAGGCCGGCCTCGATGCCGCGCTGGTCGCTCTCGACGGCACGCCGGCCAAGGCGCGCCTCGGCGCCAACGCCGTGCTCGGCGTCTCCCTCGCCACCGCGAAGGCCGCCGCGGCCGCGCACCGCCAGCCGCTCTACCGCTATCTCGGCGGCGCCGACGCCCGCGTGCTCCCGGTGCCGATGATGAACATCGTCAACGGCGGCGCCCACGCCGACAATCCGCTGGACTTCCAGGAGTTCATGATCGCGCCGGTGGGCGCGAAGACCTTCGCGGAGGCCGTCCGGATGGGCTCCGAGGTCTTCCACACCCTCCGCCGCGACCTGCTGGCCGCCGGCCACTCCACCGGCGTCGGCGACGAGGGCGGCTTCGCACCCTCGCTGCGTACGGCCGAGGAGGCACTGGACTTCGTGATGGCGGCGATCGAGCGCACCGGGTACCGGCCCGGCGCGGACCTCGGCCTGGTCATGGACCCGGCATCGTCGGAGTTCTACCGGGACGGCGGGTACGACTACACGGGTGAGGGCGTGCGGCGGACGTCAGCCGAGCAGGTCGACTACCTCGCCGGGCTGATCGACGCGTACCCGATCGTCTCGGTCGAGGACCCGATGGCCGAGGACGACTTCGACGGGTGGCGGGAACTCACCGCGCGGGTCGGCGACCGCTGCCAGCTGACCGGCGACGACGTGTTCTGCACCAACGAGGCGCTGGTGCGGGACGGCATTCGTACCGGGATCGGGAACGCGGTCCTGGTCAAGGTCAATCAGATCGGGACGCTGACCGAGGCGCTCGGCACGGTGGGCGCCGCGCGGCGGGCCGGCTGGGCGGTCGTCATGTCGCACCGCTCCGGCGAGACGGAGGACACCACCATCGCGGACCTGGCCGTCGCCACCGGGTGCGGCCAGATCAAGACCGGCTCCCTGTCCCGGTCTGACCGTACGGCCAAGTACAACCAGCTGATCCGCATCGAGGAGGAGCTGGGGAAGTCGGCGGTGTACGGATACTGAGGCGCAGGTCAGGAACCCTTCCCCACGGAAACAAGCGCCGCCACGCACTCCACATGATGCATCATCGGAAGTATGTCGGCTGGAAGTCGCACTCGGGAAACTGCAGGTCAGGGAAGGTCTCCAGCCCCAACTAGTGAGTCCGTGAGGGCCGCGAGCGTCATACGAGCGTCACGAACGACGGAATCGAAAGACGACACAGCCAGACACCATCCGAAACTGATCGGGAGGTGGTCGGGCAACACCCCGAACGCTATGTGCCAACCCAGCGGGCGCACAGCCCGGGAATCGCGCCGGTCAAGCGTGAGTTCCGCGCCGGAGCCGTAGTCAGAGGCGAGGGCCACCTTCACAGGGTCCGCGTGGTTCAGGCCCAAGTCGCGATAGCCGGCGCGCACCAGCTGGGCGACACCCAGATGATCCTCCGTGATCTGGGCAGAACGGCACAGCCTCGTCGCATCCAATGTCAGACGGCTCCGGCCGCGCTGAGCGCCGCGTCGCCGCCGCGTGGTGGGCGTCGGAGGCGGGGTCGATCTCCGAGAGCAGTGGCCGGGGGCAGCGTCAGGAGCCTCACAGCTGTAACAGCTTCGTTTGACGCGTGCACGCACCCCACTGTCAACTCACGCAGCGCGCCTGCAAGGTCGCCGTACTGTCCGCCGATTGCGCTCCGCACGCTGACGCACGCCCGGGACACACTCCCGGCTCACGCCACCCCTCATCCAGGTAAGGGTCTTTGGCTATATATCACTCATCGACCTACATTCACTGGCGTTTGCCACTTGGGCTGTCATGGGCATTCTGTATAGGTCTGATCGTCGGCGTGGGTGCAACCTTGGGGGGCCGATGTCAAGAGGGGACGCCTGGGTTCGGAAGGGCACGACCGCATCGGTCACGGACCTCGTCGCCCGGTTCGGTGAGGAGGTCCGGGCCAAGCTGCAAGGTCCCTCTGGGGCGGTCAGCAGTAGAGAGGACAGCCTCACCGCGCCCGTGGAACAGCTGCTGCGCGGTATGGCCTCCCGGCAGCGCCTCAAGCTCATCGCCCACGGTCAGAGTCGTGTCAAGGAACTCGGGATACGACCCGACTTCGCCATCTCCTGCGGCGGCAGGACCATAGGGCACGTCGAACTGAAGCAGCCCGGATCAGGCGCCGACCCGGAAAAGTGGTCGATGAAGACCCACGACCGGAAGCAGTGGGAGAAGATCAAGGCTCTCCACAACGTGCTGTACACCGACGGATATCAGTGGGCGGTCTACCGCTTCGGTGTACAAGTCGGCCCAACCGGAATCCTGGTTGGAGACCTGGAGTCCGGTAGCCAGCAACTCATCACCCTGGACACCGGGTTCGAGCGCGCCCTCACGCACTTCTTCATGCCGGCACCCATCGACCACGGCAGCATCGACGAACTGGTCAGGCGCATCGCGAGAATCTGCGCCCTGCTGCGCGACGAGGTCACCGAACGTCTCACCCGCGAGGAGCACGGGGAGGCGGACGTTGCGTTCTCGATCTTGGCTGACAACTGGAAGGACCTGCTCTTTCCCGATGCTCGCCCGGAGGAGTTCGCGGACCAATACAGTCAGACGCTGACGTTTGCCATGCTGCTGGCTCGTCTTGAACACATTGATCTGAGCAGGCTCACGCTCCCCGAGGTCGCGATCCGACTGGGCAAGCGGCATTCCTTGATGGGCAAGGCGCTGGCGGTGCTGACGGACGACGCCCTCGACGATCTGAGGGGCATCATCGACCCGTTGATCGACGTCATATCGGCCGTCGACCCCGAGATGTTCAAGGACGCGACCGGAGACGCCTACCTCCACCTGTACGAGGGCTTTCTGAGCGCCTACGACCCGGAACTGCGACGCAGGACGGGTACGTACTACACGGCCGGCGAGGTTGTCCGCTTCATGGTCGGCTTCACAGACGAGGTGCTGCGTGACCGGCTCGGCCAGGAGGACGGGTACGGAAGCGAGGACGTCACCGTCGTCGATCCGGCCATGGGCACAGGGACCTTCCTCATCAACATCATCGACCACGTCGCTAAGTCCCTGTCACTGAAGTACGGCAGGACGCTCAAGTCTGGGCTTCTCCAGGAACTCTCGAACCGGCTGGTCGGGCTGGAGAAACAGACCGGGCCATACGCAGTGGCCGAACTCCGTGTGCACCACGCCTTCCGGTCCCACGACGCCGACGTCACACGCCGCCCGCCGAGGCTCCTGGTGGCCGACACACTCGATGACCCCGCCATCGAACACCACCTGGGCTTCATGTACGAGGCGATCGCCCGCCACCGCCGAATGGCGAACAAGATCAAGGCGGACGAGAGGGTCATGGTGGTCATCGGCAACCCGCCCTACCTGCGGGGCGCGAGACAATCGGGCGTCGGACGCTGGGTCACCGAAGGTAACCCGAACGGCCAGGGCCCGATCCTCGCTCGTTTCCACCCAGAGGACAACGGCCGCGTCGGATACGCCCTCGACAACCTCTACGTCTACTTCTGGGCGTGGTCCACATGGAAGGTCTTCGACCAGTTGACCGCCTCGGGAGCGCCGCAGTCCCCCAGTGGGATCGTCGCCCTCATCACCAACTCCGGATACCTGGACAGTGAGGGCTCGGCCGGCATGCGTCACTACCTGCGCGAGGCCGCCGACGAGGGCTGGGTCATCGGTCTTTCCCCCGAGGGCGCCTTCTCCGACACGCGCACCCGCGTCTTCCAAGGAGTTAAGCGGGAGATCTGCATCGCCGTCTTCGTCCGCCATGGCGCCCCGGACACGGGTACACCAGCGCAGGTCTGGCGACTCGACGTCCCCGCGGGCACACGCGAGGAGAAGTTCGACTGGCTGGAAGGGCTTGGCCTCGGCGGCCATCGCGACGGGGCCTCCTGGCAGCTGTCCCCCACAGAGTGGACCGCGCCTTTTCACGTCATGTCCGACTCCAAGTGGTCGGCAATGCCACCGGTGGACGCGCTGCTGCCCTGGACGAGCTCCGGCAACAAGAACAACCGCAACTGGCCCGTCTCACCCAGCCGGGACGTCCTGGAGAGCCGATGGCGCAGGCTCGTCCAAGCCCCTGCGGAGGACAAGGCCGCACTGCTGAAATCCACCAGAGACCGCCGACCGGACAAGCCGGAACCACCACTGCCCGGCCAGCAAGAAAGGGACAGCCTTGCTGCGGAGAAGGAGACAGTGCCGGTCATCGTTCCCTACGGCCGGATGACCTTCGACAGGCAGTACATCATCGCGGACAGGCGAGTGATCGACTTTCCGCGGCCGGCCTTATGGTTCGCCCACAACGACCGACGCCAGATCTACCTCTCCGAGCTTCATACGGAGTCGGGACGCGCTGGCCCGGCGGTCGCGTTCACTGCTCTGCTTCCCGACATGCACCACTTCAAAGGCACCGAAGGCGGCCGCGTCGCCCCTCTCTACCGCCACCCCCACCAGGCTGAACCAAACGTGACCCCTGGCCTGCTGCGGCTGCTCACCAAGGCGCACGGCGTGACGGTCACCGCCGAGGACCTCTTCACGTACATCGCGGGAATAGCCGGCCACAGCGGCTACACCCGCCGCTTCGCTGCGAACCTCGCCGAGCGGGGTGCCCGTGTCCCTATAACGCGCGACCCGGCTCTATGGGCGGAGGTCGTGGAAGTGGGCAGGCGCACGGTGTGGATCCACACGTACGGCCAGCGCTTCGCCGCCCACAACGACAGTTCGCCTGGATCGACCCCGAGGCTTCCCCCGGAGGAGCAACCGAAATGCGTCGCCGTGATCGGAGAGGAGGACGGTTTACCTGAGGACATCTCCTACGACGCGTCCACACGAACCCTCACTGCGGGCGCGGGCTACATACGTCCGGTGGCGCCGGAAGTCTGGGACTATCGGATCGGTGGGGTGCAGGTGATCCGCAAGTGGTTCAGCTTCCGCAAGAGCAAGCCAGACGTGGAACGGCAGACCCCATTGAACGACATCCTGCCTCCGACCTGGCCTGCTCGGTGGACCGTCGAACTACTGGATCTCATCAACGCACTCGGGCTCCTCATAGCCCTCGAACCGCGACAGGCCCAGCTCCTGGACGCCGTGAGCAGTGGTCCGCTCATCACCATCCACGACCTCCGGAGCGAGGGGATCTTGCCTGTGCCGGCCTATGCGACCAAGGAACCCAAGCCCCCGCGGAAGTCTCGGCGCACCCCTGGAACTGGGCAGGAGAGCCTCGACTTCCCTAACTGACACCCCTTCGGAATCGCATCGCCCTCGCGCGCGCTGGTCGTTGAAGCTCTTGCGGACGAAGTTCTCAACGGCCGTGCCATGCCCTTGTGTCCAGATCAGCCCGCAGGCTCCCCGTGCCACCAGGCTGTCGCATCCTCAACCATGCCGTTCCGGTCCTTGGGGGTCCCATCCCTTGAGGTGCGGTCTAAGCTCGTCCAAGGTGAGCTTGCTCCGGTTTGACGGACACGGTGGCTGTGTCGGTCAGGCCGCGAGGGCGGCTTCGTATTCGGCGGGGCTGCGGTAGCCGAGGCTGCTGTGCAGACGGCGCGGGTTGTACCAGCCCTCGATGAAGTCGAAGATCGCTGAGTGGGCGACGGCGCGGCTGGGCCAGATCTGCGGGCCGCCGGCGCCCAGCTCGCGCTTGAGGGTAGCGAAGAACGACTCGGCCAGGGCATTGTCCCAGCACACCCCGGTCCGCCCGGTTGACAGCCGGATCCCGAAACCCTCTGCCACCTCGGCGAATTCACGACTGGTGTACTGGCAGCCGCGATCCGCATGAAAGATCAGCCCTCGCCCCGGGCGACGGCCGCGGCAGGCCGCCAGCAGCGCGTCGGTGACCAACGAGGTGCGCAAATGGTCGGCCGTTGCCCAGCCGACGACCTTCCGCGAGGCGATGTCGATCACGGTGGCCAGGTAGAGCCAGCCCTGATCGGTGGGGATGTAGGTGATGTCGCCGCACCAGCGGGCATCGAGCCGAGTCGCGGTGGCGAAGTCGCGCTGAACCAGGTCCGGTCGCCTTCTCGCGTGCGGGTCCTGGACCGTGGTGCGGACACGGCGTCCGCGGCACCGGCCCAAGAGCCCGGCCTGACGCATCAGCCGTGCCACGCGACGCCGGCCGCACCGCACGCCCTCTCGCCGCAGCGCGGCGTGGACGCGCGGGGAGCCGTAGGCGCCGCGGGAATGGGCATGCACCGCGGCGATCTGGTCGGCCAGCTCGTCGTCCTGCTGCCGGCGCGGGCAACGACTGCCCGCGCGGCGGGCGTAGAAGGCGGCACGCGAGACCTTCAGCAGTTCACACGCCCGCTTGACGCTGTGACCTGCCTGCTTCTCCGCCTCGATGAACGGATGCACCGTCACCGGGTCTCGTTCGCGAAGAAAGCCGTCGCCCGCTTGAGGACATCCACGTCCTGCCGCAACCGACGATTCTCCTGCCGCAACCGGGCCAGCTCCACCCGTTCATCGCTGGTCAGCCCCGGCTCCTCACCGCCATCGACCTTGGCCTGGCTGACCCACAAACGCACCGCGGTCTCGGTCAGATCGAAGTCCTTGGCCACCTGGCCGACCGAGCGGTCGCCTCGCCGGCACAGCTCGACGATCTCGGCCTTGAACTCCGGCGTGAACGAGCGCCTGGGACGCGGCTTCTTCTTCCCCATGCTCTCCATGGTGGACATCCTTCCGGGGCCGTGACCCCTGATCTCGGATGTCCGTCAAAGCGAATCAAGCCCACGGCCGGTGCCATCGCAGCGGACATCTGTAAGCCTGTACTCGTCCATGCAGTTGTCTCAACCCATACCTTGATCAGTCACCCTGGGTTACCGTCAATCCTCACCCCAGGAGCCGGTCTCGTCGGCACTGACCTCAGCCCTCCCGCCACCGATAGCCCGATCTTTGACCTTCAACACGAGGGTTAGCTTGTGTGTCCGCATCGCCCCGGTCGAGCCGCTGGCACTTACGGTGGCCACGCCGAACGTCAGCTTCCCCTCCCCACGGCCCTCGTTGCGTAGCTCCAACAGCAACTCGAGTTGGGCTGTCTCAATCTCAAAGGCGAACTGCTGCCCCGCGCCCGCCCCCTGGGCCGCGTACAGCTCCTGCCGCAGCTCCTCAATTGCTGCAGCCAGCCCGATCTCCGCCACCCTGCCCCGCCCTCATCTATCGAAGCGGCCTTGCCGCTTCGAATCTGCTCACCAATGGCCGTCTGCAGCCGCTGACTCCGCAGCAGTTTGCCCAACCACGTCATGCCCCGCCAACTCCGCAGGGGCACCGATAGCAAGAAGAGCAACCGAGTTACGGACACGGTACGGGCGAACTCCCGACCCCTGATCCTGGGCGAGCCCGAGCCTGCGGTCGACGAGCCAGCAGCTCCACGCAGAGCGTCACCTACCCTCGATACTCCATCGGCATACGCCCCCTGAGAGGGCTTGACCTGCCCAACAAGACGCCTGGCACCCCATCAGAACGAGCGTCAAATGAGCATCATTTCAGCGTCAGGATATCGCCCGTAACGCCCACACGGCACGTAATGCGCACTAGTGAAATTGCAGGTCAGCGACCCTTCTCCGAAGGAACAAGCGCCGCCACGCACTCCACATGGTGCGTCATCGGAAAGAGATCGAAGGCCCGCAGCCACTTCACCGCATAGCCCTCCTCCCTGAAGTACGCCAGGTCGCGCGCCAGCGCCGCCGGGTCGCACGCCACGTACGCGAGCCGCCGCGGGCCGAGTGCCGCCACCTGCCGTACCGTCTCGCGCCCCGCCCCCGCGCGCGGCGGGTCCAGCACCACCAAGTCGCAATCCGTGATGCCCGTACGCGGCAGCACCCGGTCCACCTTGCCGTGCTCGATCCGCACCCGGTCCAGGTCCCCCAGGTTGTGGCGGGCGTCCTCGACCGCGCGCTTCGAGGACTCGATGCCCAGCACCGCGCCCGCCTCGCCGACCCGTTCCGCCAGCGGCGCCGTGAAAAGGCCCACGCCGCAGTACAGGTCCAGGGCCATGTCGCCCTTCTTCGGCATCAGGGCCGTCATCACGGCCTGAGTCAGGACCTCCGGCGCCTTCGGGTGGACCTGCCAGAAGCCGGCGCCGCCCACGCGGTACGTGCGCTCCGCGACCCGCTCCCGTACGAACGGGCGGCCGTGGACGCGGTGCACGCTGCCGTCTCGCTCGTGGATCCGCAGCACCGAGACCGGGCGGTCGAGCGAGACGATCGGCAGCCGCTCCCCCGGCTTCGGGGTCAGCACCACCTGGCGGTCCGCCGAGCCCGTCGCCGCGATGGCCTCCACCGTGTCGACACCCGGCCAGTCGTGCCGCTCGACCCCCAGCTCCGAGACCTCCGTAGCCGCGATCAAGCAGTGATCGATCCGCTGCACCTCATGCGAGCGATGCTTCCGCAGCCCCGCGTGGCCCTCGTCATCAATCGCGTACGTGACCCGCGTCCGCCAAGGCGGCACCACCCCAGTCGGCAGCTTGTCGCCGGGCGCCGGCTCCACCGTGCCGTCCCAGCCGACGTCTTCCGGCGTCAGCTTCGCGAGGCGCTGGAGCTGTTCGGCGATCACCTCGCCCTTCATGCGCCGCTGGGCGCCGGGCTTGGCGTGCTGCCAGTCGCAGCCGCCGCATTGGCCGGGGCCCGCGTACGGGCACGGGGCCTCGATGCGGTCCTTCGAGGGCGACAGCACCTCCACCGCGTCCGCGCGCAGGAAGCGGGAGTCCGCCTCGCCCTCCGTCACCCGCGCGAGCACCCGCTCGCCCGGGAGCGTGTGGCGCACGAAGAGGACGCGGCCCTCGTCATTGCGCGCGATGCAGTGGCCGCCGTGGGCCACCGGGCCGACCTCGACCTCGTACTCCGTCCCGACCAGGGACGTTCCACCGATTTCGCCTTGTGCTGACACCGCGCCAGCCTACTTCTTCGTGGAGCTCTTCTCTCCCTTGGCGGGCTTCGCCGGGGCCGCGGGGCCGCGGCGGACCGAGCCGGGGGCGTTCCACTCGGCGCGCTTGCGGGCGCGGACCTTGGCGCGCTCGGAGGACTCCAGCTGGTACGGGACGGAGGTCACCATCACGCCGGGGGTGAACAGCAGCCGGGCCTTCAGGCGGAAGGCCGACTGGTTGTGCAGCACGTGCTCGTACCAGCGGCCCACCACGTACTCCGGGATGTAGACGCTGACGACGTCCCGCGGGCTCTCCCGGCGCAGACCCTTCACGTAGTCGATGAAGGGCCGGGTGATCTCGCGGTACGGGGAGTCCAGCACCGTCAGCGGCACGTCGATGCCCCGGTCCAGCCACTCCCGCTGCAGCGCCTTCGTCTCGTGCAGGTCGACGTTGATGCTGACGGCTTCGAGGGTGTCGGAGCGCATCAGCTTCGCGTACGCCAGCGCCCGCAGCGTCGGCCGGTGGATCTTGGAGACCAGGACGATGGAGTGGACGCGGGCGGGGCGGATGACGTCGTCGCCCTTCTCGTCCGCGACCGCGAGCTCCTCCGAGACGCGGTCGTAGTGGCGGCGGATGCCGGTCATCACGCCGTAGAAGAAGACCATGCCGAGGACCGCGACCCAGGCGCCGTGGGTGAACTTCGTCAGCAGCACGACGACCAGTACCAGACCGGTGAAGAAGGCGCCGAAGGCGTTGATCGCGCGGGAGCGGATCATGCGGCGGCGGGCGGCCGGGTCGGTCTCGGTGCGCAGGTGGCGGTTCCAGTGCCGGACCATGCCGGTCTGGCTGAGGGTGAAGGAGACGAAGACGCCGACGATGTAGAGCTGGATCAGCTTCGTGGAGTCGGCCTGGTAGACCCACACCAGCACGGCCGCGAAGATCGCCAGCAGCACGACGCCGTTGGAGAAGGCGAGGCGGTCGCCGCGGGTGTGCAGCTGGCGCGGCAGGTAGCGGTCCTGCGCGAGGATCGAGCCGAGCACCGGGAAGCCGTTGTACGCGGTGTTCGCGGCGAGGAAGAGAACCAGCGCGGTGGCGGCGGCCAGGATGACGAAGGCGATCGTGCCGTCGCCGAAGACGGCCGCGGTGACCTGGGCGATCACCGGGTCCTGGTGGTAGCCGCCGCCGGCCGCCTCGCCGTTGATCAGGATGTCCTTGGCCGGGTTTTCGGCCATTTTCACGTCGGTGGTCATCGCGAGGCCGATGATGCCGCAGAACATCGTCACCGCCAGGCCGCCCATGAGGGCGAGCGTGGAGGCCGCGTTCTTCGACTTCGGCTTACGGAACGCCGGGACGCCGTTGGAGATCGCCTCGACGCCGGTGAGCGCCGCACAGCCGGAGGAGAAGGCCCGTAGCAGCAGGAAGACCAGCGCGAAGCCGGTGAGGTCGGAGTGCTCGGCGACCACCTCGTACGCGGCGGAGGGGGCCCGCATGTCCGTGTCCAGGACCGTCGCCTTGAAGATGCCCACCGCGATGGTGGCGAGGACGCCGACCACGAAGACGTAGGTCGGGATCGCGAAGATCTTGCCCGACTCCTTCACGCCCCGCAGGTTCATCATCGTCAGCAGCGCGATGATGGCGAGCGCCACACCGATCTTGTTCTCGGAGACGAACGGGATCGCCGAGCCGAGGTTCTCCACGCCCGAGGCCACCGACACGGACACCGTCAGGACGTAGTCGACCAGCAGCGCGGCCGCCACCGTGCGTCCGGCGCGCGGGCCGAGGTTGGTGTTGGCCACCTCGTAGTCGCCGCCGCCGGAGGGGTAGGCGTGCACGTTCTGGCGGTAGGACGCGACCACGGTGAACATCAGCACCACGACCGCGACCGCGATCCAGGGGCTGAAGTGGTACGCGGAGAAGCCCGCGACCGACAGCACCATCAGCACCTCACCAGGGGCGTACGCCACCGAGGAGAGGGGGTCTGAGGCGAAGACGGGCAGCGCGATGCGCTTGGGGAGAAGCGTTTCACCGAGGCGATCGCTGCGGAGCGGGTCGCCGATCAGTATCCGCTTCGGAAGGTCGGTCAGTTTGGACACGCGCCGATCGTATTCCGGCAAGACCCCTCACCGGAAACACACCCGCTCGTGTGACCATTCGTGCATCAGGTCGTTATCGGCCGCGCCGGGCGGATACCCGGGGTGCCGCAGGGCCGTCCGGGTGTGTAGCTTGAGCGGACAAGCATGGATGGCCTGGAGGGACGGGCGTGCACATCGTCATCATGGGCTGCGGCCGGGTCGGGTCGACCCTGGCGCGGACCCTGGAGCAGCAAGGCCACACGGTCGCTGTCATCGACCGGGATCCGACCGCCTTCCGCCGGCTCGGGTCCTCCTTCGGCGGCCGCCGGGTGACCGGCATCGGCTTCGACCAGGACACCCTGAAGGAGGCCGGGATCGAGGAGGCGGGCGCCTTCGCGGCCGTCTCCAGCGGCGACAACTCCAACATCATCGCGGCCCGGGTGGCGCGCGAGATGTTCAACGTCAAGAACGTCGCCGCGCGCATCTACGACCCCCGCCGCGCCGAGGTCTACCAGCGGCTCGGCATCCCCACCGTGGCCACGGTCCGCTGGACCGCGGACCAGATGCTGCGCCGGCTGCTGCCGTCCGGCGCCGAGCCGCTGTGGCGCGACCCCAGCGGCCGCCTGGAACTGGCCGAGGTGCACCCGTCGCCGGCCTGGATCGGGCACCGCGTCGCCGAGCTCCAGGAGGAGACGGGCGTACGGGTGGCCTTCATCACCCGCCAGGGCGAGGCCATGCTGCCGACGTCGAAGACGGTGCTGCAGGAGGGCGACCTCGTGCATGTGATGATGCGGAGCAACGAGGTCGATCAGGTCGAGGCCGCGTTCGCCAAGGGGCCTGAGGAGGCACAGCGATGAGGGTCGCGATTGCGGGAGCGGGCGCCGTGGGCCGCTCGATCGCGGGCGAGCTGCTGGAGAACGGCCACGAGGTTCTCCTCATCGACAAGACCCCGGCCGCGATCTCGGTCGAGCGGGTGCCGCGCGCCGAGTGGCTGCTGGCGGACGCCTGCGAGATCACCTCGCTGGACGAGGCAGCGCTGCAGCGCTGCAATGTCGTCATCGCCGCTACGGGTGACGACAAGGTCAATCTCGTCGTATCGCTGCTGGCCAAGACCGAGTACGGGGTGCCGCGGGTGGTCGCCCGCGTGAACAACCCCCGTAACGAATGGCTCTACAACGAAGCCTGGGGCGTCGACGTCGCCGTATCCACGCCGCGCCTGATGTCGGCGCTGGTCGAGGAGGCCGTGAGCGTCGGCGATCTCGTACGGCTGCTGCGCTTCAGCCACGGCGACGCGAATCTCGTGGAGCTCACGCTCCCCGAGGAGTCCGCGCTGACGGGGACGCTGGTCGGGGATGTCTCCTGGCCGGAGGACACCAGCCTGGTGACCATCATTCGTGGCAGCCGAGTGCTCACGCCGAAGGGCGAGGACACCCTGGAAGCCGGCGATGAGCTGCTGTTCGTGGCCGCGCAGGCCCGGGAGGAGCAGTTGGAAGAGCTCCTGTCGGTCCGGCGCGAGGCCGACGTCTAACGCTCCGCGTTCTCCCGCTCCTCCTGCGCCTTCTCCTCCGCCTCCATCTCCGCGATGACGTCGATGGGGGCGGGGGCCTTGGCCAGGAAGATCCAGGTCAGGTAGACGCACAGCAGGAACGGCGGCACACCCAGCGCCACCTTGATCCAGCCGAGCTGCGTGACATCGCCCCACCAGTAGATCGGGAAGAGGATCGCCGACTTCCCCAGCAGGATCAGACCCCACGCCCAGGTGGCCTTGGTGTACGCCGTGAAGCGCCCCGGATTGCGGGTCCGCCAGGAGAGGTTCTCCTTCAGGATCGGGCCGAGCAGGACGCCGATCAGCGGGAAGCGGAAGATCGCGGAGAGGATGTACGCGACCGCCAGGCCCAGCGTGTAGAGCATGCCGGGCAGGTAGAAGTCCTTGGCGTTGCCGGACATCATCGCGAAGACCGCGCCGAACGCCACCCCGAAGACGCCGCTGAAGGCGTGCTTGAGGGTGTCCCGCTGCGCCAGCCGGATCAGCGCGAGGGCGACCGTCAGACCGAGCGAGATGAGCGCGGCGAACTGGATGTCCCGCTTGATCGTGTAGAGCACGACGAAGACCAGTCCGGGGACGGTCGTGTCGATCATGCCGCGGACCCCGCCGAACGCCTCCAGCAGGGCGGTCTTCGCCGCCGCCTGCCCGTCCTGGGACGGGGCCTCCTGCTCGGAGGCCTCCCCGGTGGCCGGCTGCTGCTTGTCGAGGGACGTCACCCGCTACTCCTGTCCGGTGGGTCGCAGTTCGTACTTCGGGTTGAACAGCACGCGCCGCCCGTGGCTCATCGCGATCCGGCCGGAGGCGCTCATCCGCCGGCCCGGCTCGATGCCCGCGATGGAGCGGCGGCCGAGCCAGACCACGTCGAGCGAGTCGGTGCCGTCGAAGAGCTCCGCCTGCAGCGCCGGGGTGCCGGCCCGCGGCTGCATGCGCACCGTGCGCAGCACGCCGATGACCCGGACGACCTGTCGGTCCTGGCAGTACCGGATCTCGGTCGCGGCCTCCTCGGCCGGCTCCTGGGGCAGCGTGTCGCCGTCCTCCTGCGCACCGGAGGCGGCGATGCGGTCGAGGAACTTGCGGAAACGGCCCGTACTCATGCGGGCAGGGTACCGGTTCCGGGTGGACGGACGGCCACGGCCGCCTGCCGCCTCAGGGCTCGAACCGGTATCCCATGCCCGGTTCGGTGACGAAATGGCGCGGGTGTGCGGGGTCGGCCTCCAGCTTGCGGCGCAGCTGGGCCATGTAGACCCGCAGATAGTTCGTCTCGGTGCCGTACGACGGGCCCCAGACCTCCTTCAGGAGCTGCTTCTGGGCGACCAGGCGGCCGGAATTCCGTACCAGCACCTCCAGCAGATGCCACTCGGTCGGGGTCAGCCGCACATCGCGGCCGTCGCGCTGCACCTTCTTCGCCGCGAGGTCGACGGTGAAGGCCTCGGTCTTGACGATGGAGACGTCGCCGCCGTCGGAGGCGCCCGGCTCGGCGCGGCGGACGGCGGCCCGCAGCCGGGCCAGCAGCTCGTCCATGCCGAAGGGCTTGGTGACGTAGTCGTCGGCGCCCGCGTCCAGGGCCTCGACCTTCTCGTCCGAGGAGTGCCGGGCGGACAGGACCAGGATGGGCACGCGGGTCCAGCCGCGGATGCCGCGGATGACGTCGACGCCGTCCATGTCGGGCAGGCCGAGGTCGAGGACGACCACGTCCGGATGGCGGTCGGCGGCGAGCTGGAGGGCGGTGGCGCCGTCGTGGGCGGCGTCGACCTCGTACTTGCGCGCCTTGAGGTTGATGACGAGGGCACGCACGATCTGCGGCTCGTCGTCGACCACCAGGACCCGGTGCATGGCACCTGCCTTTCTGCGTTTACGGAAGCGGGGGTAGGTCGCGTCGCTATGTCGTGGCCTGGGCCGGGAGGTCCGCGGGGGCCGGGGGTGCGGTGGCGGCCACCGGGAGCGTCAGCACCATGGTCAGGCCGCCGCCGGGGGTGTCCTCCGCGACCAGGGTGCCCTCCATGGCCTCGGCGAAGCCGCGCGCCACGGCGAGGCCGAGGCCGACGCCCGCCCCCCGGGGGGCATCACCGTAGCGCTGGAAGGGCTCGAAGATGCGGTCCTTCTCGTCGTCGGGCACCCCGGGCCCGCGGTCGACGACCCGCAGCTCCACGCGGGTGCCGAGGGCGCTGGCGCGGACCAGGACGGGCTCGTCGGCGGCGCTGTACTTGACGGCGTTCTCGACCACATTGGCGACGCTGCGCTCCAGCAGGCCGGGGTCGACGGAGACCATCGGCAGCGTCTCCGGGATGTCCAGGACGACGCTGCCCTCCGGCACCCCTACCAGGGCCTTCGGCACCACCTCGTCCACATCGATGGCGCGCACCAGCGGCCGTACGGTGCCGGTCTGCAGCCGCGACATGTCGAGCAGATTGCCGACGAGGGCGTCGAGCCGGTCCGCGCCCTGCTCGATGGACTCCAGCAGCTCGGCCTCGTCCTCCTGGGACCAGGCCACGTCGTCGGAGCGCAGGGAGCTGACGGCGGCCTTGATGGCGGCGAGCGGGGTGCGCAGGTCGTGGCTGACGGCGGCGAGGAGGGCGGTGCGGATGCGGTTGCCCTCGGCGAGCTTGCGGGCCTCGGTGGCCTGCGCGGCGAGCCGCTGCCGGTCCAGGACGGTGGCGGCCTGGGCGGCGAAGGCGCCGAGGACGCGCCGGTCGGCGGCGGGCAGCTTGCGGCCGGTGAGGGCGAGCGCGAGGTGATCCCCTACGGGCATGTCGACGTCGGCGTCGTCGGGCCGTACGAGCTGCTCGGGCACGGTCCCGGCCCGGCCCGCGCAGGTCCACGCGTCGCCGCCGTCGCCGTCCCGCTCGAAGAGCGCCACCGACTCCATCGCGAACGTCTCCCTGACCCGCTCCAGCAGCGCCTCCAGGGACGTCTCGCCGCGCAGCACACTGCCCGCGAGGTACGACAGGATCTCGGCCTCGGCGCGCAGCCGGGCGGCCTGGTGCGTACGCCGGGCGGCGAGGTCGACCACGGACGCAACGGAGACGGCGACGCCGAAGAAGATGCAGACGGCGACGATGTTCTTGGGGTCGTTGATCGTCCACTGGTGGGTGGGCGGCATGAAGTAGTAGTTCAGCAGCAGCGAGCCGAACGCGGCCGAGGCCAGCGCGGGCAGCATGCCGCCGAGGAGCGCCGCCGCCACGGTCAGGCACAGGAACAGCAGGACGGTGTTCGCCAGCCCCGTCTGCGGGTCGGCGAGGGTCAGCAGATAGGTCAGCAGCGCCGCGCCCGGCAGCCCGACCGCCCAGCCGGCCAGGGCTCGCCCGCGACCGAGCCGGGCGCCGCGCGCGATCGGCAGCCCGCGCCCGGCGCCGACCTCGTCGTGGGTGACGATGTGCACGTCCAGGTCGGGCCCTGAGTCGCGGGCCACGGTGGCGCCGACGCCCGGTCCGAAGATGTACTGCCAGGCCTTGCGGCGGCTGGAGCCGAGCACGATCTGGGTGGCGTTGACGCCGCGCGCGAACTCCAGCAGCGCGTCCGGGATGCTCTCGCCTATGACCTGGTGGAAGGTGCCGCCGAGGTCCTCGACGAGGGTCTGCTGGACGGCCAGCTCCTTGGGGGAGGCCGCGGACAGGCCGTCGCTGCGGGAGATGTACACGGCGAGGACCTCGCCGCCCGCGCCCTTGGTGGCGAGGCGGGCGGCGCGGCGGATGAGGGTGCGGCCCTCGGGGCCGCCCGTAAGGCCGACGACGATGCGCTCGCGGGCCTGCCAGGTGTCGCGGATGCGGTGCTCGCTGCGGTATTCGCGCAGGTAGTCGTCGACCCGGTCGGCGACCCAGAGGAGCGCGAGCTCGCGGAGGGCGGTGAGGTTGCCGGGGCGGAAGTAGTTCGACAGGGCGGCGTCGATGCGGTCCGGGCGGTAGATGTTGCCGTGCGCCATGCGGCGGCGGAGCGCCTGTGGCGACATGTCGACCAGCTCTATCTGGTCGGCCTTGCGCACCACCTCGTCGGGCACGGTCTCCCGCTGCCGCACGCCGGTGATGTTCTCGACCACATCGCCGAGGGACTCCAGGTGCTGGATGTTGACGGTGGAGACGACGTCGATGCCGGCGGCCAGCAGCTCCTTGACGTCCTGCCAGCGCTTGTCGTTACGGGAGCCCGGGACGTTGGTGTGCGCCAGCTCGTCCACCAGCGCGACCTCGGGGCGGCGGGCCAGCACCGCGTCGACGTCCATCTCCTCGAAGCCGGAGTCGCGGTAGCCGATGGTCCTGCGGGGTATCTGCTCCAGGCCGTGCAGCATGACCTCGGTCCGCGGCCGCTGGTGGCACTCGACGAAGCCGACGACGACATCCGTGCCCCGCTCCACGCGCCGGTGCGCCTCGGACAGCATGGCGTAGGTCTTCCCCACACCCGGCGCCGAGCCCAGGTATATGCGCAGCCGTCCACGTCCCATGAGACGAGCGTACGGCGAACCAATAGGGCAAAGCGGACGGGAGGCCCTGCTCAGACGGTCTTGACGCTTTCCTGATGCGCCGGGTCCCCGGGGGCCAGCAGCCCGTCGCCCAGCTCCAGCACCCGGTCGGCGACGTCGAGGACCTGCTGGTCGTGGGTGGCGATGATCGCGGTGACGCCCTCATCCCGTACGACCGAACGCAGCAGCCGCAGCACCTCGACCGAGGTGTCCGCGTCCAGCTGCCCGGTGGGCTCGTCGGCGATCAGCAGCGCCGGATGGTTGGCCAGGGCGCGGGCGACGGCGACGCGCTGCTGCTGGCCGCCGGAGAGCTCGCCGGGGCGCTGCGCGGCGTGGTCGGTGAGGCCGACGAGGGCGAGCAGCAGCGCCACCCGCTCCTCGCGCTCCCGCGCCGGGGTGCGGCGCAGCCGCAGCGGCACGCCGACGTTCTCGGCGGCGCTCAGGATCGGGATCAGCCCGAAGGACTGGAAGACGAAGCCGATCCGGTCCCGGCGCAGCCCGAGCCGCTCGGCCTCGCTCATGCCGGCGAGGTCGCGGCCGTCGACGGTGATCCGGCCCTGCTGGGTGGAGTCGAGCCCGCCGATCAGGTTCAGCAGCGTGGTCTTGCCCGACCCGGAGCGGCCGCGCAGCGCGACGAGCTCACCGGGCGCCACCTCGAGCGAGACGCCGCGCAGGGCGTGTACGGCGGTGGGGCCGCTGCCGTAGGTGTGGTGGACGTCCTGCACGGTGACGACGCTCATGACGCGTCCTCCCCCTTCTCCTCGTCGTCCGCACCGGCCCGCCACACGCCGATGTGGTCCTCCTCCGGCGTGAGCCTGACCCGGTCGCGGAGCCGGTAGCGGTCAACGTACTCGCGCGGCAGCTGCAGCCGCCCCACCCGGTCGAGTACGGCGTACTCCTCGGCGCCGCCCGCCGCGGCGCCGTCCCGCAGCGTCTCCGTCGAGGTGCGGCCGTCGCGGATCCTGATCGTACGGCGCACGTGCTCGGAGACCTGGGTGTCGTGGGTGACGACGAGGACGGTGGCGCCGAGCTCCTCGTTGGCCCGCCGCAGCGCGCCGAACACCTCCGCCCCGCTCGCGCTGTCCAGCTCGCCGGTGGGCTCGTCGGCGAGCAGCACCCGCGGCCCGTTCGCGGCGGCCACGGCGACGGCTACGCGCTGCTGCTCGCCGCCGGACAGTTCGGCGGGGGTGCGGTCGCGGCAGTCGCCGATGCCGAGGGCGCCGAGCAGCTCGGCGGCGCGGGTGCGGCGCTCGCGGCGGGGGCTGCGGGCATATTTCATCGGCAGCATCACGTTCTCCAGCGCGGTCAGCTGCGGCAGCAGATTGCGGGCGGTCTGCTGCCAGATGAAGCCAACGGTGCCGCGCCGGTAGCCGAGCCGCTCGCGGCGGCCCATGGCGAGCAGGTCGTGCCCGGCGACGGCGGCCCGGCCCGCGGTGGGCAGGTCGAGGCCGGAGAGGATGCCGAGGAGGGTGGACTTGCCGGAGCCGGAGGCGCCGACGAGCGCGGTCATCTCGCCGGCGGCGACGGTCAGGTCGAGGCCCTGCAGCGCCTGCACCTCGACGCCGTCGGTACGGAAGATGCGGACGAGGTTCTCGCAGTGGATGACCTCGCCCTCGGCCGCCGGTGCGCGATCAGGTGGTGTCATGTCTCGTCTCCCAGTCTCAGCGTGGCCCCCGAGCCGCGCCGCCCGGCGGCCGCCGTCTCCAGGGCCACCGCGCACGCCACCAGCGCGACCACACCGGCGGCCAGGGCCGCGGTGAGCACATAGTCGGTCTGCAGGGCCGGTTCCGCCGGGGTGCCGGCCAGGTCGCGCAGTTCCAGGGCGGGCCCGAGGACCGCGGGCAGCGCCAGGCCGAGCGCCGTCCCGCCGGCCACCGCGGCCAGGGTCATCGGCAGCAGCTGCAGCGCGTTGAGCGCGGTGGCCGGGCGGCTGCCGAAGCCGAGCAGCCGCAGCCGTGCCAGGGTGCGCCCGCGCTCGGGTGCGGTCAGCGCCAGCTCCAGCAGCACCGCGAGCAGCGCCAGCAGGGCCGCGGCCGCCCCGCACACGGCGCTCACCCGCTGCGCGGGCCGCAGCACGTCGCCCGCACCGGCCGCCCGCTCTTCGGTACGGAAGATCAGCGCGTCGTCCGCCCGGAGTCCGACGACCCCGCTCGCCGTGGCCAGGGCGCGCAGCTGCGCGGGATCAATGCGCTCGCCGTACAGCAGCAGCACCCGCTCGCCGGGCTCCCGCATCCCGGCGCGCTCGGCCGCCGCCATCGCGCGGGCGTCGGTGAGCAGCAGCGGGGCGGAGCTGCCCGGGGCGTCGCCGCGGGCCCGGAGCAGCGGCCCGAGCACCGGGTCCGCGGCCGCGTCCCGGCCGAGTTCGGCGACGACGCGGAGGTGTACGGAGGCGCCCTTGAAGTCGGCGGTGTAGGTGTCGCCCGCGGTGCCCGCGGAGCCCACGGCCGGTATCTCGACGCGGCCGCCGCGCCGTTCGGCGGCGCCGAGCCCGCGCAGTGCCCCTGCGGCCGGTGCGCCGGGCCTGGCCGCCGCCAGCCGGCCGGGGTCGAAGGCCACCAGGTCGGCGGTGCGCCTGCTCAGACCCGTACGGTCGCTGACCAGGCCGGTGCTGTACCCGGTGACGGGCACGGCGTGCTCGACGCCGGGGGCCGCCCGCAGCTCGGCGCCCTCGTTCTGCAGGCCGGTGACCACGGCGTCGGCGCCGCCGGTGCGCCAGTCGAGGCCGGTGCGCCGGCCCTCGGTGACGGTCTCGGAGACCAGGCCGGTGAAGACCGCCGTGCCCAGGGTGGTCACGAGCACCAGCAGCGCGAGCGCCTTGGCCGGCGCCTCCTTGGCCGCCCTGGCCAGCGCGATGAGCCCGACGGCGCCGCGGCCGCGCCCTGCGAGCCTGGCCAGGGCCCGTACGGGCAGCGGATACAGCCGGATCAGCACGACGACGACCGCGAGCCCGGCCAGCACCGGCACCGCGGCCAGCTGCGGGTCGGGGCCCGAGGTGGTGCCGCGGACCCGCAGCGCGACGATGCCGGCGACGGCCGTCAGCAGCACCGCCGCCTCCGCGGTGAGCCGGACCCGGGCAGGGCGCCGGACGCCGGTGTCGGGCTCCGCGCGGCGCAGCCGGTGTTCCCGGGTGCCGGCGGCGGTCAGCGCCGGCGCCGCGAGCCAGGCCGCCGCGGCGACCGCGACGGCCCACCCCATCTGCAGCGACGTTCCGGCGGGCACCGCGAGCCGGGCGGCGAGCAGTCCCGCCGCCAGCCCGGCGGCCGCGAACGGCGCGGTGAGCAGCGCCCGTTCCGCGGCCAGCCCCGTCGCCGAGGCGCCCCGGGCCCGGCGCAGCTGGTCCCTGGCGGCCCGGCGGACCACCGCCAGCCGCGCGACGACCGCGACGGTGGCCAGCCCGACCGCGGCCACGGCGGCCAGCGCGAACGAGCTCAGCAGCGCGGCCTGCCCCCACTCGCCGCCGAGCCGCCGGATCACCGGCGTGGCCTCGTCCTCGACGTCGGGCGCCAGGTTCCGGCCGACGGCGTACGAGTTCAGCACCACGATGTCGTCCCAGATGTGCGCCTCCCCCGCCTGCCGGTACGCCGCGAGCCCGCGGATCAGCCCGGCCCTGCCGTCGTCCCCGGCGTACCGCGCGGCCCGCGCCCCGGTCAGCCGCAGCGGGACCCGCCAGTCCACGGTGAACTGCGCCGTGCCGCCCTGGAAGACGGCAGGCAGCGACCCGAGCGCGAACAGCGCCTCGGCCTGCACCACCCCGTCGGCCCGCAGCGGCTGCGCGAGCAGCGGCCGCACCTTGCCGAGCGCGGCCGGGCCGCGCGCCGCGGGCGTCCGGAAGACGCCGCTGACCACCATCGGCCCCGTGTAGCCGTGCCGCCGGTAGACGCCGCCGAGGTGCTGGCCCGGCGCGTTGGCGTCGATACGGGACCCGGGCCGCAGCCGCAGCGCGTCCCGGGTGCGGGTGGAGACGGCGATCTCGACCGGCTCGCCGGGCCCGGCGGCGCGCGGCGGCCGGCCGGCCACGTAGGCCGGGGCCCGCGGCGCGTCGTCGGTGTGCAGCAGCCGCAGCAGGGTCGGCCGCCCGCCGATCCTGGCACCGGTTTCCGGCAGGGCGATGTGCGCGGTCGGCAGCCCGAGCGGGCCGACCAGGTGCTTCGGGCGCTGCTTGGCCAGATTGCCGCGAATCACCTGGAGGTCGGAGGCGAGCACGGGCGCCTTCACGTTCTTGTCGAAGTCGAGGCCCGGCCGGAAGCTTCTGCTGAAGCGGATCGCCGCGTCGGACTCCTGCGCGTCGGCGAGCCGGGCCGCCAGCACCCGCCCCTCCGTCCGGTCCAGCAGCGGCGCGGCGGCGGCGCTGCCGCCGGCGAGCAGCGCGATCAGCACCAGCAGCCCGGCGAGCAGCGGCAGTTCGGCCCGTATCTCGCGCAGTGCCGGGGGTGTGCGTGTCATGCGCCGCCCTCCTCCTCGCCCGCCCGCAGCACCCGCGCGAGCTCCACCCGCGCCAGCACCCGGGCCGCGGCCGTCACGGCGAGGCAGATGACCAGCGCCGTACCGGCGGTGAGCAGCAGCACCCGCCCCCACGGCACGACCGGCACCAGCTCGGGGTAGACCGCCGCGCCGTGCTCGTCGACCCCGAACACCGGCGTGACGACGCAGGCCAGCGCGGTCCCGGCGACCGCCCCGACCACCGCCCCGTACAGCGCCAGGCCGAGCTGCTCGGTCCACAGCACCCCGGTGACCTGCCGGCGGCGCACCCCGAGCGCCCGCAGCAGCGCGAACTCGCCGGCCCGCCGCCGGACCGCGAGCACGGTGTGCAGCGCGAAGCCGATCACCGCGAAGGCCGGGGCGAGCACGAGGCACAGCACGTACGCCGTCTCGGGGGCGGTGCGCAGCGGTGCGGCGGCGAGGTCCGTCCGGGTGTGCGGGATGTCGGTGGCGGTGCCCAGCTCCGGGGCGCGGCGGACGGCGGCGAGCGCGGCGGAGGCGTCGCCGCCGTCCGCCGAGAGCCACCAGAACGCCTCGTCGCTCAGCGGGGCGCGGCCGAGCCGCACCAGGACGGCCGACAGCATGCCGCTGTCCACCAGCAGCCGCGGCTCCCGGTGGTCGAAGCCGGGGACGGCGCCGATCCGGCCGACGATTTCGACCGGGACCTTCTGGTTGTCGACCGTGACCTCGACCCGCTGGCCCGGCCGGGCCTCGCCGGAGCTGATCAGGCGGTCGTCGGCGAGCGCGGGCACCGGCGGCAGCGGCTCCCGCCGCGGATAGTCGAGCCCGAGCCCGAGCCGCCAGCTCAGCCACTTCTCCGGCAGCGCGGTGTTGGGCCCGCGCAGCACGGCGTCGAGCAGCTTTCCGGGGCCCGGCCGGTGCTCGCACAGCACGTATCCGGTGGCGTCCCGCGCATAGGCTTCCGGCCGCCCGGGGCCGCCCGTGCCCGGGCAGCCGGCCAGCCGCTTCGCCGGCCCCTCGGGCATGACGTCACGCCACTCCACGTCCTCGCCGGCGGCCTTGAACCTGTCGATGGTCAGCCGGTACGTGCGCCGCTCGCTCTCGCGCTGGGTGCTCAGCTGCAGCGACGTGATGCGCAGCGGATACGCGCGCCGGCCGAGCTCGATCCGGATGTCCCGCGCCTTGCCGTCGGCGGCCGGCAGCACCTGCCCGACGTCGTGCGCCAGGCCGTCGGCGTCCTCCAGCGTCACCCCGAGCCGGAACGGCTCCGGGGTGCCGGGGCCACTGGCGTCCAGCCGGACCCGCAGGTCGAGTGAGCGCGGCCGGCCCGGCAGCGGGATGCCGTGGGCGGGTGGCTTCGGGGCGAGCCGCCGCAGCTGCCCGCCCAGCTCGCCGCCGGTGATGTCCGGCCGGGCGGCGGGTGCCGGGCCGCTGCCGCCCGCGCGCTGCGTGGGGGCCAGCGCGCGGGCGTTCACGGCGGTCAGGCCTGCCGACTCGCCGCCCACGGTGGTCGGTACGTCGACGACCGGACTCACGGCGGCGATCCCGGGCAGTTGCTCCAGCCGCCCGCGCCGCTGCGGCCCTGGCACATAGCCCTCCTTGTCGCCCTCCGGCCGCACCTGCAGGTCCGCCCCGACCTGGAAGGCGGCCTGGTCGCGGTCGCCGCGCTCCATGATCGCCACGGCGGTGCCGCTCAGCGTGGCCACCGCGAGGGCCAGCGCCACGAGCAGCAGCGGCCCCGCATGCCCGCCCGAGCGGCGGCCCAGCTGCCAGCCGCCGAGCGGCAGCACCAGGCCGCTGGAGCAGCGGGCGAGCCGGTCGAGGGCGCGGCCGGCGAGCGGCAGCAGCCGCAGCGCGAGCAGCACGGCGGCGGCCGTCATCGCGACCGGCGCGAGCACCAGCACCGGATCGAGGGTGCCGCCGCCCGCCACCGGACTGCGATACGTCACCAGCTGCCGCCAGGCCAGCACCGCGACCGCCGCCAGCGCCAGGTCCGTACCGGCGCGCTGGAAGCCCGCCCAGCGCGCCCCGCGCCACCGCAGCCGGACCAGCGCCCGCCGGTCCCGCGCGGCCCGTACGGCAGGACCGAGCACCGCGGCGCCGTGCACCAGCAGGGCGCCCGCCGCGACCGTCCAGCCCGCCGCGGTGGCGGCGGTCGGCGGCGGCGCGGCGTCCAGCAGCCCGGCGTCGTGCAGCAGCCGCAGCAGCGGCCCGGCCAGCAGCGGGCCTGCGACCGCGGCGGGCACCGCGACCAGCGCCCAGTGCGCCGCCGCCGCGCCCGCCAGGTGCAGCGTGCCGCCGCCGCGGGCCGCCCGCAGCGCCTGCTCGGCCTCGCGGTGCGCGGCGAGCTGCCGGGCGGTCAGCAGCAGCGTGGCCGTGGCCAGCGCGGCCAGCAGCGCCGCCGGAATGTACATGCCGGCGCGGGTCACCGAGACCGGGACGTCCAGGGTGCGCAGCGCGTACGGCAGGTCGGCCTCGGCCTCGGCGTCCGCGATCGGCGCCCGCCGCCCCTGGAAGACCGTGAGCTCCGGCTTGCTGCCGCCGAACGCCGCCGACCGCTCGCGCAGCGGCCCGATGTCACCCAGCCGCAGCCGCGCCGCGTCCGGCACCGCCAGCCAGGTCGCGGTCGCGTCCCCGGCGAGCTTCGGCGTACGGGCGAAGGCGCCCGGCGCCGTCAGCGCCACGCTGTCCGGAGTGCCGAAGCTGCCCGTCATCCGGTCCCACAGCGGGGCATCGGCGTCGCGCGGCCGGTAGGTGCCGGTGATCCGCGCCTGCAGGGTGTCGTCCTTCCCGCCCAGGATCAGCGTGCTGCCGGGGCGCAGCCGGTGCCGCTCCGCGAAGTCGCTGTGCACCGCGATCTGCAGCGCGTCCCCGGCCGCCGGCCAGCGGCCCGCGGTGAGCCGCACATGCCGGGCGGGCCGCTCGGGCGCCAGCAGGGTGAGCGCCACGGCGGCTTCAAGGGTGTTGTCGGAGAGGCTGATGCTGCCGCCGGAGCGCACGGTCAGCTGGTCGGTGTCGTCGGCGGGCGCCCGCAGCAGCGTCTCGGTGCGCTGCGGCACCCCGCCGTAGACCCGGGCCAGCGCGGCCCGTACGGGCCCGTCCGCCGCGCGCACCCCCTCGGCGTCGTAACGCCCGGTGACCCGGACCGCCGCGCCCTGCTCGGCGGCGAGCCGCCGCTGCGCGCCCTGCTCCGCCTCGTGCTCGGTGAGCGCCACCAGGGCCGCCAGCACGGTGACCGCGAGCAGCACGGCGAGCCCGGCCGCCGCGAGCACGAGCCCGTGCCGCGGCCGCCGTCTTAACACGCGCGGCCGCGGCCGCACCGTGCCCCCCGCGGTGGCGGTCATGCCGTCGCGCACCCCCGTACGTGGTCCAGACCCTGTCGCGGAGCGTACGGGACAAGGTCAGGATCATGTCAGGCCACGGACCGCCGACTTGACGGATTCGTTACGGCCGCCCACGACACGCCGCAGGCGGCGCCCGGAAGCTCCGGACGCCGCCTGCCGTGTGGGACTACGCGTGCCTAGCGGACCTCGGTGATCTCCGGGCCGCGCTGCAGCTGGTCGATGCCGCCCGCGAAGCGGGAGCCCTCCTGCTGGTCCTGCTGGACCCCGTCCGGCACCATCTGGGCGTCGCTCGGCAGCTTCAGGACGATCGGGTCGCGGGGCGCCATTGGCGACTCGCCGCGGACCACGACGGCGTCGCGGAAGATCTGCTCCAGCACCCCGGCGGCCTGCGGCTGCACCGCGCCCTGGCCGGAGATCACGCCGCGCAGGAACCAGCGCGGGCCGTCCACGCCCACGAAGCGGACCACCTGCACGCCGCTCTTGCCGTCCGGCAGCTGCACCGGCACCTGCGCCCGCAGCTCCCAGCCCAGCGGCCCCTCGATCTCGTCGACGATGCCGCCCTGCTGGGTGATGCCCGAGGCGATCTCGGCGCGCACCTCGCCCCAGATGCCCTCGTTCTTGGGGGCGGCGAAGGCCTGCAGCTGTACGGCGCTGTCGCGCAGCACCACGGTCGCGGCGACGATCTCCTCGCCGGCGACCTCCACCCGCAGCTCCATGCCGTCGACCCCGGGCACGTACACCCCGCCGAGGTCTACGCGGCCCTCCTCGGGGGCGTCCACCTCCGTGATGTCCCACGGCCCGTCGGGCCGCGGCGCGGGCGGGAGGGCGTACGAGGACTTCTCGTCCTCCGGCTCCTCCTCGTCGACCTCGGCCTCAGCGCCGTCGGCGAGCTGGTCGACGGGCTCCTCGTGCCCCTTGCGACGACGTCCGAACACGTCACTGTCCTTCCCGGTCGGCAACGACCGAAGCGTAACCCTGGGCAGCGGTGAGATCCCCCAGCGAGGCGTGACCTCCCGTGGATCCATGACCCCCCGCGCCCCTGGCGGAGCCGGGGAGCTCGGCCACCTCATGGAAGCGGGCCTTCTCCACCTGCTGGACCACCAGCTGGGCGATCCGGTCGAATCGCTCGATCTTGACGCTTTCGCGCGGATCGAGGTTGACCACATTCACCTTGATTTCCCCACGGTACCCGGCATCCACGGTTCCCGGGGCATTCACCAGCGTGACGCCGCAGCGGGCCGCGAGACCCGACCGCGGGTGCACGAAGGCCGCGTACCCATCAGGCAGCGCGATAGCCACACCGGTGCCCAGCAGCACCCGCTCGCCGGGGGCGAGCTCGGCGGCCTCGGTCGTCACCAGGTCGACGCCGGCGTCGCCCGGATGTGCGTACGACGGCAGCGGCACCTCGGGGTCGGTGCGGCGGATGAGGATGTCGACGGGCTCACGGGTCACGGGTTCACCTCGAAGGCGCGGGCGCGGCGGACCTGGTCCGGGTCGTCCATGGCGGCCTTGATCTCTTCGTCGCGGCCGTGCTCGATGAAGTGGTCCACCTTCACCTCGATGAACAGGGCGTCGGCCTTGACCGCGATCTCGCCGTCGGGGCCGCCGAGGCGGCCGGTGGCGGTGGAGTAGATCTTGCGGCCCTGGCGCCCGGTGACCCTGGCGTCGAGATGCAGCTTCGTGTCTACGGGCACGGGGCGGACGAAGTCCGTCTCCAGCCGGCCGGTGACGGCGATGACCCGCAGCAGCCAGTTCAGCGAGCCGAGGGTCTCGTCCAGCGCGCTGGCGAGGACGCCGCCGTGGGCGAGTCCGGGCGCGCCCTGGTGGGCCTTCTTGACCGTGAACTCCGCGGTGACGCTGACGCCTTCACCCGCCCGCGCGGCGAGGTGCAGCCCGTGCTCCTGGCCGCCGCCGCAGCCGAAGCACTCGTCGTAGTGGGGGCCGAGGAGCTCGCCGGGCGCGGGCGCGTCCGGATGCCGCTCCGGCGGCTTCAGGTTCGTACTGGCACTCACGTGGTCAGACCCTACCCGCGCGCGTGGCAGGCTTGGCACATGGCTTCAACGCAGTCGTACGAAGAACGTCTGAGCGCCCCGCGCTCGTGGTGGCTCATCGTGGCCCTGACCGGCCTCGCGGGGGCCCTGATCGTGACGCCGTACGGCGTCCTGGCCTCCCTCGGCGGCCTCGCCGCCGGCCTCGTCCTCGCGGGCGTGGCGGTCAGCTCGTACGGCTCGGCCCGCATCCGCGTCGTCTCCGACTCGCTGGTCACCCCCACGGCCCGCATCCCGCTCACCGCCCTCGGCAAGGCGGAGCCGCTGGACGCGGAGGAGGCGAGGGCCTGGCGCACGCATAAGGCGGACACGCGGGCGTACATGCTGCTGCGCGCGTATGTGCCGACGGCGGTACGGGTGGAAGTCACCGATCCGGAGGACCCGACGCCGTACTTGTACTTGTCGACGCGGCAGCCGGAGAAGCTCGTCAGCGCTCTTCAGTCGGCTCGATAACCATGCCCGGCAGGGCAGGCCGCTCAAGAGGCGAAGGCTCCAGCGCCTCCCAGTACACCTGCCGGCGCCGCAGATCCCGGCGGATCCGGTCGGCGAGGTGGTGCGTCTCGCGGCGATTCATGATCGCCCCCGCGGCGGCGCCGATCATGAACGGCGCCAGCGTCGGCAGATTCCGCAGCGTCCGCTTCAGGACGCGCTGGCGCAGCTCCCTGCGCATCTGGGTGCCGAGCACGCCGTTCAGCGTGCGCGGCTTCAAAGGATCGATCCCCCGCTCGTCGGCCCACGCGCCGAGGTAAGCCGCGGCCCGCTGCCGGGCATTGCCGGCCGGCCGGGCGCCGTACACCTCATGCAGCTCGGCGATGAGCTTCAGCTCTATCGACGCCACCCCGGTCAGCTCCGCGGCCAGCTCGGCCGGCATCGCGGGCGGTACGGGCAGCATCGCCGCCGCCCCGACTCCGGCCCCTACGGTGGCGGTGCCCTTCTCGGCCCCGGCGACGAGCTTGTCGGCAAGCTCTTCAGGGCCGAGGCCGGGAAACTGACGCCGCAGGGTGTCGAGGTCGCGGACGGGGATGCGCGGGGCGTTCGCGATGATCAGGTCGGTGACCGCACCGGCCGCGGCGCGGGCGCGCCCCAGCGGGCGCGCCTTGGCGACCTCTACGGCCTTGCCGGGCTGGTCAAGCCCGTCGGCCTGTTCCTCGCGTTCCTTGCGCCCCACGCGCTTCACGCGTCCGACCTCAGGCCGCGCAGTCGCGGCAGATCGGCTGGCCGTTCTTCTCGGCGGCCAGCTGGCTGCGGTGGTGCACCAGGAAGCAGCTCATGCAGGTGAACTCGTCCTCCTGCTTGGGCAGCACCCGCACCGCGAGCTCTTCGTTCGACAGGTCGGCGCCGGGCAGCTCCATGCCCTCCGCGGCCTCGAACTCGTCGACGTCGACATTGGACGCGGACTTGTCGTTCCGCCGGGCCTTCAGCTCCTCGATGCTGTCGTTCTCGACGTCGTCATCGGTCTTGCGTGGAGTGTCGTAATCCGTTGCCATGGTTGTCGCTCTCCCCCTCTGGGTGTTTGCGGTGTCTCCAGCGCTCGTAACGCGTGAGAGGCCGGACTTGTGCCCGACCCGAGGCGGAGATTTTGCCTCACTTCAAGGCCTGTTATGCAATCGACACCCAACCGGACCCCTGAAGAGGTGATCGGGCCGGGTGGCGAAGGGGACCGTACACGGTCCGAATGGCGGACTCGCGCGCGCCACCCCCTGTAGTTCCCACCTCTATGGCCTGCGGAAACCCGGATCTTCCCGGACTTTTCCGGGCCGATCGCGATCCCCAGCGCACACGTTCGGACGCCATCGGGATTGTGATCGATCACACAGGACCCTCCCTTGTCGGAAACTGGCGTAAAACACTCGGTCCGAGCTGCTCAGACCGGGAGTGTGACGCGAATCTCAAGCCCGCCCCCCTCACGCGGCTCCGCCGTGACCGTCCCGCCGTGGGCGCGGGTCACGGACCGGACGATGGACAGACCGAGCCCGACGCCCTTGTCGCTGCCGGTGCGCTCGGTGCGCAGCCGGCGGAACGGCTCGAAGAGGTTGTCCACCTCGTACGCCGGGACGACCGGGCCCGTATTGGACACGGCCAGCACCGCATGGCCCGGATGCGCCTCGGTGGTGACCTCGACCCAGCCGCCCTCGCGCTGGTTGTAGCGCACGGCGTTCTGTACGAGATTCAGCGCCACCCGTTCAAGCAGCACGCCATTGCCCTGGACGTACGCCGGGGCGCGCACGCCGCGGAGCTCGACGCCCTTGGTGTCCGCCTCCGTGCGCACCTGGTCGACGGCCTGCGAGGCCACCTCGGAGAGGTCGACGGGCTTCCGCTCGACCAGCTCGTTCTCACTGCGGGCGAGCAGCAGCAGGCCCTCGACCAGCTGCTCGCTGCGCTCATTGGTGGCCAGCAGGGTCTTGCCGAGCTGGGCCAGCTCGGGCGTGGCCTCCGGGTCGGACATCTGCACTTCCAGCAGCGTCCGGTTGATGGCCAGGGGCGTACGCAGCTCATGGGACGCGTTCGCCACGAATCTCTGCTGGGCGTTGAAGGCCCGGTCGAGGCGGTCGAGCATCTCGTCGAAGGTGTCGGCGAGCTCCTTGAGCTCGTCGTCGGGGCCGTCCAGCTCGATCCGCTTGTGGAGATCACTTCCGGCCACGCTGCGGGCGGTGCGGGTGATCCGGCCGAGCGGCGAGAGCACCCGGCCGGCCATCAGATACCCGAGCGCGAAGGCGGCGATGGTGAGGCCGACGAGGGACAGCAGCGAGCGGCGCAGCAGCGAGTCCAGCGCGTGCGCGCGCTGGTTGGCCACGCAGGCGTCGAGGATGTCGTTGAACTGGTTCGACGGCAGCTCGCGGCCCTGCAGCTCCGGGCAGTAGTTGCTGGTCATCTGCAGCTGGCTGTCGCCGAGGACGCGGAAGGGCGAGGAGCCGCCGTTGTGCAGCGCCTGGGCGGCCAGCAGATAGATGATCGTCAGCAGCACCATCCCGGCCATCAGGAACATGCCGCCGTACAGCAGCGTGAGCCGTATCCGGATGGTGGGCCGCAGCCACGGGTACTGCCGGGAGGGGTCGCGCGGGTCCCAGGTGGGCTTCGGGGGTGGCGCGGACTGCTGGGGGGCGGTCAGGAGCTCTCTGTCTTCCATGGCTCGATCCGGTGGCCTAGATCCGGTAGCCGGAGCCCGGCACGGTGATGATCACCGGGGGCTCGCCGAGCTTGCGGCGCAGCGTCATGACGGTCACGCGCACCACGTTGGTGAACGGGTCGGTGTTCTCGTCCCAGGCCTTCTCCAGCAGCTGCTCCGCGGAGACCACGGCCCCGTCGGCGCGCATCAGCACCTCCAGGACGGCGAACTCCTTCGGCGCCAGCTGGATCTCCTGGCCGTCCCTGGACACCTCGCGGCGGTTCGGGTCCACCCGGATCCCGGACCGCTCCAGTACGGGCGGCAGCGCGGCCGTGGTGCGCCGGCCCAGGGCCCGTACGCGCGCGATGAGCTCGCTGAACGCGAAGGGCTTCGGCAGATAGTCGTCCGCGCCCAGCTCGAGGCCCTCCACCCGGTCGCTGATGTCGCCGGCGGCGGTCAGCATCAGCACCCGGGTGGGCAGCCCGAGCTCGACGAGCTTGCGGCAGACGTCGTCACCATGGACGACGGGCAGGTCGCGGTCGAGAACCACGACGTCGTAATCATTCAGATCGATGCGGTCGAGTGCGGCGGCGCCGTCGTAGACCACATCCACCGCCATGGCCTCCCGGCGGAGACCGGTGGCAACAGCATCGGCGAGCAGCTGCTCGTCCTCGACGACGAGTACGCGCAAGGCGGTGTCTCCCTCTTCTTCGCCCTCACATTGAGTGCACGTTGCGTGCTTGTGCACCCGTCCATCCTGCACGGAAGGACCATAAACCGGTGGTAAGGGGAGCCGCGGCGAACCCCTGTGGGGGCCGTGGAATCTTTTTCCCGCTATCGATGTTTTGCCGTTCGCTGGGGCGGGGAGGACGACTCCACACCCGCCGATCACCGCTGTGTATGCCCCTACCGAGCACGGCACACGAGCTGTAGCTCACCGGGCACGCCAAGTGATCACCCACCGTCGGCACACCCCGTGCCCACCGACCTATACCGACGAGGGGGCGCAAAATGGACGCATTCACCGCTGGTCTTCTGCAGCGCATAAGGAATACCGAGTCCGACATCGAGCAGGCCCGCGAGACGGGCGACGACTTCCTCGTCGAGGTCGAACAGGCAGAGCTGGAGGACCTCCGCCGACTCGCCGAACAGCACGGCGTCCCGGTGGAGGCCGGCCAGGCCCACTGACGCAAGCAACAGCAAGGCCCCCCGCTGCTCGCAGCGGGGGGCCTTGTCGTGTGCTCAGTCGCGCCAGGCGCCCAAGTCCTCCAGGATCGCCTGCAGCGGCTCGAAGACGCCGGGTGACCCGGCCACCGTCAGCTCGTGCGACGCGGGCTCGCCGGGGCGGCCGCCGGTCAGGGCGCCCGCCTCGCGGGCGATCAGGTCGCCTGCCGCCGCGTCCCAGGGGTTCAGCCCCCGTTCGTAGTACGCGTCCAGCCGCCCGCACGCCACATCGCACAGGTCGAGCGCCGCGGACCCGGCCCGCCGGATGTCGCGGACCTGCGGCAGCAGCACCCGTACGACCTCGGCCTGGGCCTTCCGGCGCTCCTTCAGATAGCCGAAGCCGGTGCCGACCAGCGCCTCCGACAGCGGCGGCGCCGGACGGTGGCGCAGCTCGGCGCCCTCCCGGTACGCGCCGCGCCCCAGCACCGCGTGGAAGGTCTCCCCGCGCTGCGGCCCGGCGACGACGCCGACGACCGTCTCGCCCTCGCACTCGGCCGCGATCGAGACCGACCAGTCGGGGCGCCCGTAGAGGTAGTTCACCGTGCCGTCGATCGGGTCGATGACCCACCGCACCCCGCTGGATCCGGCCACATTCGCGCCCTCCTCGCCGAGGATCCCGTCGTCGGGCCGGGCCTCCAGCAGGAAGCCGGTGATCAGCTTCTCCGAGGCGATGTCCATCTCCGTGACCACGTCGATGGGGCTGGACTTGGTGGCGGCGACCCCGAGGTCGGCGGGGCGGCCGCCGTGCAGCAGGTCGCCGGCCCGGCGGGCGGCCTCCTGAGCGAGGGCGAGGAGGTCGTCCTTGAGCTTATCGTTCACAGTGCTCCTCAGTCGGTGCCCGCGGCGGCGGGCCGTAGCGTACGGGCCGGGCAGCAGCCCGCCGGGCAGACGTCGTGGCTCGGCCCCATCGCGCCCAGGGCGCAGCGCTGCCGGCCGCCCGCTCCGCCGCCTCCGGCGGCATTGCGCTCGGTGGCCGCCCGCTCCAGCACCAGCTCCCGCAGCCCGGCGACGAAGCGCGGGTCGGCGCCCACGGTCGCCGAGCGGGCCACCGGCAGGCCCAGCTCCTCGGCCTTCGCCCTGGCCTCGGTGTCGAGGTCGTAGACGACCTCCATGTGGTCGGAGACGAAGCCGATCGGCGCCATCACCACGGCCGGCGCGCCGGCGCCGTGCACCTCCTCCAGGTGATCACAGATGTCCGGCTCCAGCCACGGGATGTGGGGGGCGCCGCTGCGCGACTGGTAGACGAGCTCCCAGGGGCGGTCGACGCCGGTGGCCTCCCGTACCCGCTCGGCGATGACGCGGGCGGTGTCCAGGTGCTGGGCGACGTACGCGCCGCCGTCGCCGTGGTCCTCGACCGGGCCTGAGGTGTCGGCGGAGGCGGTCGGGATGGAGTGGGTGCAGAAGGCGATGCGGGCGCCGTCGCGGACGTCGGCCGGGAGCTGCCGCAGCGCGCTCAGGACGCCCTCGACCATGGGCTCGATGAAGCCCGGGTGGTTGAAGTAGTGCCGCAGCTTGTCGATGCGCGGCGGTTCGATGCCCTCCGCCCGCAGCGCGGCGATCGCGTCGGCGAGGTTCTCGCGGTACTGGCGGCAGCCGGAGTACGAGGCGTAAGCGCTGGTGGCGAGCACCAGCACTCGCTCGCGGCCGTCCTGCGCCAACTCGCGCAGGGTGTCCGTCAGGTACGGCGCCCAGTTCCGGTTCCCCCAGTAGACCGGCAGGTCGAGCCCCGCGTCCGCGAAGTCCTTCCGCAGCGCGCCCAGCAGCTCGCGGTTCTGCGCGTTGATCGGGCTCACACCGCCGAACAGGAAGTAGTGCTGCCCGACCTCCTCCAGCCGCTCCCGCGGGATGCCGCGCCCCTTGGTGACGTTCTCCAGGAAGGGCACCACGTCATCGGGCCCCTCAGGGCCGCCGAAGGAGAGCAGGAGCAGTGCGTCGTACGGGGCCGTGGGCGACCCTTCAGGCAGTTCGGACATGCCATCGATCCTAAAGCGACCTGTGAGTAGGATCCCCGGCACCGGAGCTACGGGAGGGCATGACCCACATGACCAGCACCACCACGACCAGCACCTGGCGCAATTGGGCGGGGAATGTGACGGCCCGGCCGGTCCGTACCGTCTCGCCCGCGACGGCCTCCGAGGTCGCGGAGGCGGTGCGGGACGCGGCCGCCGCCGGGCTGAAGGTCAAGGCGGCCGGGACGGGGCACTCGTTCACGGCAGCGGCGGCCACGGACGGGGTGCTGATCCGGCCGGAGCGGCTGGCCGGGATCCGCGCGATCGACCGCGCGGCCGGGACGGTCACGGCGGCCGCCGGGACCCCGCTGAAGCAGCTCAACCTGGCCCTGGCGGCCGAGGGCCTGTCGCTGACCAACATGGGCGACATCATGGAGCAGACGGTCTCCGGCGCCACCGCCACCGGCACCCACGGGACCGGCCGCGACTCGGCGTCCATAGCCGCCCAGATCGCCGGGCTCGAACTGGTGACGGCGGACGGCCGGGTGCTGCAGTGCTCCGAGAAGGAGAACCCGGAGATCTTCGCGGCGGCCCGGCTGGGGCTCGGCGCGCTCGGGGTGGTCACGGCGGTGACCTTCCATGTCGAGCCGATGTTCCTGCTCACCGCGCGCGAGGAGCCGATGTCCTTCGACAAGGTCACGGCGGACTTCGAGCGGCTGGCGGCCGAGAACGAGCACTTCGAGTTCTACTGGTTCCCGCACACGGACAACTGCAACACCAAGCGCAACAACCGCAGCGCGGGCCCGGCGAAGCCGGTGGGGGCGCTGGGCGGCTGGTTCGAGGACGAGTTCCTGTCGAACGGCGTCTTCCAGGCGGCCTGCGCGCTGGGGAAGGCCGCGCCCGGCACCATCCCCACGATCGCGAAGATCTCCAGCCGCGCGCTGTCGGCCCGTACGTACACGGACATCGCCTACAAGGTCTTCACCAGCCCGCGCCGGGTGCGCTTCCTGGAGATGGAGTACGCGCTGCCGCGAGGCGAGGCGGTGGCCGCGCTCCGGGAGGTGAAGGCGATGGTGGAGCGCTCGGAACTCCGGGTCAGCTTCCCCGTGGAGGTACGGGTCGCCCCTGGCGACGACATCCCGCTGTCGACGGCGTCGGGGCGGGATACCGCGTACGTAGCCGTACACATGTACCGGGGGACACCCCATGAGGCGTATTTCGCCGCGGTCGAGGAGATCATGACGGCGCACGGCGGCCGCCCGCACTGGGGGAAGCTGCACAGCCGTGACGCTGCGTATCTGTCGGACGCGTACCCGCGCTTCGGCGAGTTCACGGCGCTCCGGGACCAGCTGGACCCGGAGCGCGTGTTCGCGAACGACTATCTGCGGCGGGTCCTCGGCGACTGAGTCAGCCCGCCGAGGACTCCGATTTCGGCAGCTGGGCGTCCGCCCCGGCACTGCCGCCCTCCGGGGAGGCGCCGCCGCCGTCCGACGTGCTCGGCTTCGGCGTCGGGGCCGGGGACTGCTTGCCGCCGTCGCCCTGACCGGAGTCGCCGCCGGTGTCCGGCGTCTTGCCCGGGTCGGGCTTCTGGCCGCCGCCCTGACCGCCCTGGCCGCCCTCGGAGGCGCCGGGGGACGTGTTGGTGGCGCCGTCGTCGCCGGTCCCGGGGGTCGGGTCCGTATCGCCGCCGCCGGACTTCTTGTCCTGCTTCCCGTCCTCGTCCTTCTGCTGGTCCTGCTGCTGGTGCTCCGAGTCGTCGGTGCTCGTACCGCCGCCTCCGCCGCCGAAGATCGAGCCGACGCTGGTGCCGCCGCCGTTGCCGCGCCCCCACACGTCGGACATCGACTCGCCGGCCACCGCCTCGACCGCGGTGATGGCGCCGATGCCGATGGCGAAGACGCCGGCGGCGGTGAGGGCGATGCGCTTCCAGCGCATGCCGCGCTTGGCGGAGCCGTGGACGGTGGCGTCGCCGTAGCCGGCGTCCGAAGGCGGGCCGCCGGGGGGCGGGTCGCCGGCGCCGGGCGGCGAGCCTCCGGCGCCGGGCGCGTCCGCGGTCAGCAGCGCGGTCGCGTCCGCCTGCGGCATCATCTGCGTGGCATTCAGCGGGCGCGTGGCATCGGTCACCGCCGCCGTCTCGCGGGTCTTGTTCAGCACCGGCAGCGCCTTGGCGACCTTCGTCGCCTTCGGCCCGTGCACCGCCGCTTCCTTGATCTGCTCGCCCGTGCGCCGGAAGACGTGCTGGAACACCGCGCCGCCCGCGGTCGCGCCCACGCTGACCACCCCGGCGCCGATGATCGTGCCGTACACGCCCATGCTGGAGGCGAGGAACGCGGTGACCACGGTGGCCGCCGCGCTGCCCGCGACCTGCGCGCCGCTCAGCTCGATCTTTTTCTGACCGTCGGCGGGCTGTTCCGTGTCGGTATCCGACTGTTTCTGCATCCCCATCCCAAAAATCGCTCTTTCGGCCCCCATCCTCGACTGAAACGACACCTTTGCGGACCGGATAGTTCCGAATACGGACATTCTGTGATCCACTCCACGCCGCGGGACAGCCCGGCCAACCAACTCCCGCAATCCCGGAGAACTTAGGCGGCGTGCCGGTCCACTACGGTGGTCCGAATGGAGTACTGTGGCGAACCCGTGCTCCGGTGTCCCGTCCGGCAGGTGACTCCTCGGTCACTCTGCGTTGCAAACTGGTAACCGTGCCATAACGGCGCATCGGGCCCACGGCCCGACACGCCGGGCAACTCGGCAATGTTGTGGCAGGCTGCACCCGGGCAGGCCACACTCGACTAGCGGAAGCAGCGACGCACACGTGACGTCGGCAGGCACCACCCGGGAGGTCCCCATGCCCGAACTGCGTGTCGTGGCCGTCAGCAATGACGGCACACGGCTGGTGCTGAAGGCTGCGGACTCGACGGAGTACACCCTTCCGATTGACGAACGGCTGCGCGCCGCCGTCCGGAACGACCGTGCCCGGCTCGGCCAGATCGAGATCGAGGTCGAGTCGCACCTGCGGCCCCGCGACATTCAGGCCCGCATACGAGCCGGAGCCTCCGCGGAGGAGGTCGCCTCGCTGGCCGGCATCCCGGTGGACCGGGTCCGGCGCTTCGAGGGTCCGGTGCTCGCCGAGCGCGCCTTCATGGCCGAGCGTGCCCGCAAGACGCCCGTGCGCCGTCCCGGCGAGACGGGCGGCGGCCCCACGCTCGGCGACGCCGTCTCCGAGCGGCTGCTGCTGCGCGGGGCGGACAAGGACACCGTGCAGTGGGACTCCTGGCGCCGCGACGACGGCACCTGGGAGGTCGTCCTCGGCTATCAGGTCGCGGGCACGCCGCACTCCGCGGGCTGGACGTACGACCCGCCGCGGCGGCTCGTCCAGGCCGTGGACGACGAGGCCCGCTCGCTGATCGGCGAGACCGATGAGGCGCCGGAGCCGAGCTTCCCGTTCGTGCCCCGGATCGCGCGGCTGCCGCGCGACGAGGCGCCCGGGCGGGACGCGCAGGGCCCGGAGGAGTCCCGGGACCGCGACCGGGATCGCCCCGGCGACCCCGCGAGCGGCTCGGGCAAGGGCGACTCGCTGACCAGCCTCCTGGAGTCGGTGCCGAACTTCCGCGGCGACATGGTCGTCCCGAAGCCCGCGCCCCCGCCCTCCGCGCCCGTCCCGAAGGAGCGGGCCCCGGAGCCGGAGCCCCCGGCCCCGGCGGTGCCGCCGGTCATGCCGCCGACGGAGCCGGAGGAGCAGCGCGAGGAGCCGCCGGCCCCGGCCGCGAGCGCCGGCTCGGCGTATGCGGACGTCCTGATGCCGCGCTCGGTGGGCGCCCACCGCGACCGCCTGACGGGCAACACCGACCGCCAGGCGGAGGCGGACGGCGTCCGCCCCGGCCGCCGCGCCGCGGTCCCGTCCTGGGACGAGATCGTCTTCGGCAGCCGCCGCAAGAAGCCGGAGTAAATCCAGGCGTACGACAAGGGGCCCCGCGCAGAGCAATCGCGCGGGGCCCCTTGTCGTACTCGAAGAGGTGCTCGACGGAGCGGGCGATTCGGCTCCGCGCACCGGCCCGCCGCGAGCCGCATCGTATGCTGGGGCCCATGGCAAAGACCGGAACCGCGACCCAGGGCCTGCGTGAGGCCATCGAGCGCAGCGGCTACTACCCCACGCTCGTGGCCGAGGCGGTGGACGCCGCCGTCGGCGGCGAGCCGGTCAGTTCCTACCTGGTCCATCAGGAGACCACCTTCGACTCCAACGAGGTGCGCCGCCACGTCACGGTCCTGGTCCTGACCAAGACCCGCTTCCTGGTCAGCCACACCGACGAGCAGGCCGCGGACGGCACCTCGCCGACGCCGTACGCGACGACCTCCACCGAGTCCGTGAAGCTCTCCCGGATCTCCTCGGTCGTCCTCAGCCGGGTCGTCGCCAACCCGGAGTCGTACACCACCGGCACCCTCCCCCGCGAGGTCGTGCTCACCGTCGGCTGGGGCGCGGTCGCCCGCCTCGACATGGAGCCCGCCACCTGCGGCGACCCCAACTGCGAGGCCGACCACGGCTACACCGGCTCCTCCACGGCCGACGACCTGAGCCTTAGGGTCAGCGAGGCCGGCGACGGCCCCGAGACCGTCCGGCAGGCCCTCGCCTTCGCCCAGTCCCTCTCCGAGGCCACGGCCGAGGGCGGCGCCACCGCCCGGTGACCGACCTGACTCACACCCCACCCCCCTGGCCGGAACCGCTGGACGCCCGCACCGCCCCGGCCCCCCGCTACGGCACCGGCTCCCTGGCCGACCTCCTGCCGACGCTGGCCGCGGGCCTGGCGGTGCCCGGATTCGAGCGGGCGCTCCCCCTCGACCCGGTGGACCGCGCCTGCGTCTTCCTCATCGACGGTCTCGGCTGGGAGCTCCTCCTGGCCCACCCCGAGGACGCCCCCTTCCTCTACGCCCACGCCACCGCGGACCCGATCACCGCGGGCTTCCCGGCCACCACCGCCACGTCCCTGGCCTCGGTCGGTACGGGCCTGCCGCCTGGCTGCCACGGCCTGCCGGGCTACAGCGCCCTCAACCCGGAGACCGGCGCGCTGATGAACCAGCTCCGCTGGAACCCCTGGACCGACCCGCACACCTGGCAGCCGTACCCGACGATCTTCGAGCAGGCCGCCGCCGCCGGAATCCGGACCTGCCAGGTCTCCTCCCCCGCCTTCCAGCACACCCCGCTCACGAAGATCGCCCTGAGCGGCGGCACCTTCCACGGCCGCCTCTCCGGCGAGGAGCGCATGGACCTGGCGGCGGAGCAGCTGGGGTCGGCCGACCGGTCCCTGGTCTATACGTACTACAGCGAGGTGGACGGCAAGGGTCACCGCTATGGCGTCGATTCGGACGCCTGGCGCGGCCAGCTGAACTACGCCGACCGGCTGGCCCAGCGCCTCGCCGAGCAACTCCCCCCGCGATCGGCCCTCTACGTCACCGCCGACCACGGCATGACGGACATTCCCTTCACCCCGGAACACCGCTACGACTTCGACGAGGACTGGGAGCTGAGCGCCGGCGTCCGCCTCCTGGGCGGCGAGGGCCGGGCCCGCCATGTCTACGCCGTCCCCGGCGCGGCGGGCGACGTGCTCACCGTCTGGCGCGAGGTGCTGGGCGATCAGGCGTGGGTGGTGAGCCGGGACGAGGCGATCGCGCTGGGCTGGTTCGGCCCCAAGGTGGACGACCGGGTCCGCGCCCGGATCGGCGACATCGTCGTGGCCGCCGCCGCCGACATCGCGATCGTGGCCACCCGTACAGAGCCCAAGGAATCAGCCCTGGTGGGCATGCACGGCACGCTCACCTCGCGCGAGCAGCTGGTGCCCCTGATCGAGATCCGCGGCTAACCGGCGGCCACCATCGTGAAGACCGCGCCCTCCGGGTCGGCGACCTCGACCGCCCGCCCGTAGTCCCCGTCGTACGGGCCCTCCTCCACCCGTCCGCCGAGCTCCACGACGAGCTTGGCGGCGGCTTCGACGTCCTCGACGGCGAAGTACGTCATCCAGTGCGGCGCCTCATCCGCGTCCCCGCCGCGCACGACGGCCACGGGGTGGCCCTCCACGAGCAGGTTCACGCCGTCGTCCCCGGCGTCCTCGACCTCGTAGCCGAAGACCAGCCGGTAGAACTCGGCCGCCACAGCGGCGGGCGTCTCCACGGTCAGCAGATCATTGCGTACGGTCGTCCCCGGCACCCCGTGCCGCTGCGCCCCCTCATGCCGCCCGGCCTGCCAGATCCCGAAGACGGCACCCGCCGGATCGGCGCACATGGCCACCCGCCCGGCCTCCCCCGCGTCCAGCGGCCCGACGCCCACGGTGCCGCCGCACATCCACACGCGGTGGGCGGTGTCATCGGCGTCGTCCGTCGCCAGGTAGGTGGTCCAGGCGATGCTCAGCTGCCGCTCCGGGGCGAGCATGCCGATGCCGGCCACCTCGCGGCCGTCCAGCACCGCCCGCACGTACGGGCCGAGCTGCTCGGGGCCGGGCTGGAACTCCCAGCCGAAGAGCGCACGGTAGAAGTCCTGCGCGGGCTCGAGGCCGTGGACCATAAGGCTCGCCCAGCACGGCATACCGGGGGTGCGCGGGTGCGGGGTCATGGTCAGGTCACTCTCTCCTATGGCCATCACGGGCGGCGTCACGCGCTGTAGATGCTTCCATCGCTTCTGTGATTGCGCTGCCCCTATGCGGCGATTTTCCGCCGTACGCCAAGATGGCCTTCATGACTGCTTCCATCATCTCCGCAACCGAACTCGCGAGCGACTTGGCAGCCCCCACGCTGCTGGACGTCCGCTATCAGCTGGGCGGCCCGCCTGGGCGCCCCGAGTACGAGGCGGGGCACATCCCCGGAGCGGTCTATGTGGACCTTGATACGGAGCTGGCCTCCGCACCGGGCGCCGCGGGCCGCCACCCCCTGCCTGACCTGGAGGTATTCGGTACGGCCATGCGCCGGGCCGGGGTCTCGGCCGATCGTCCGGTGGTCGTCTATGACGGCGGGCAGGGCTGGGCGGCGGCGCGCGCGTGGTGGCTGCTGCGCTGGGCGGGCCACGGTGCCGTCCGAGTGCTGGACGGCGGGCTCGCGGCGTGGACGGCGACGGGCGGCGAGCTGTCCACGTCGACGCCGGAGGTGGCGGAGGGCAGCTTCGTACCTGCTCCGGGCGGAATGCCGCTGCTGACGGCGGACGAGGCGGCCGCCCTGGCCCAGCGCGGCATCCTGCTCGACGCCCGCGCCGGGGAGCGCTACCGCGGCGAGGTCGAGCCGATCGACAAGGTGGCCGGGCACATCCCGGGCGCGCTGTCGGCACCCACGACGGAGAACGTGGCCGCGGACGGCCGCTTCCTCCCCGCCGGAGAGCTGGCGTCCCGCTTCACCGCGCTCGGCGCCACGGCGGACGCGGAGGTCGGCGTGTACTGCGGCTCGGGCGTCTCCGCCGCCCAGCAGGTGCTGGCGCTGGACGTGGCCGGCGTCCCGGCGGCCCTGTACGTGGGCTCCTGGTCGGAGTGGTCGAACGACCCGGAGCGGCCGGTGGCCACGGGCCCCGACGCCGGGTAGCGGCCGGGTTTGAGGACAGGCTCTCAGTACGACGGCAGCACCCGCGGCCCGAGATCCGTCCGCGCAGGGGGCACGGCCACCCGCACCACCGCCGACAGCGCCACCGCCCCCTGCGCCGCCACCACCACGGGCGTCAACTCCACGCCCACCACCTCGGGATGGTCGTCGACGAGCAGCGACACCCGCAGCAGCAGCTCCTCCAGCGCCGCGGTGTCGACCGCATCCGCCCCCCGCCACCCGAACAGCAGCGGCGCGCCCCGGATGGACCGCACCAGCGCCGCCGCCTCCTGGTCCGTGACGGGCACCAGCCGATGCCCCACATCCCCGAGCAGCTCGGACGGCGCCCCCGCAAGACCGAACGACAGCACCGCCCCCACCGCGGGCTCCACGGTCGCCCGTACGACGGTGTCCACCCCGCGCGGCGCCATCGCCTGCACGACGAGGTTCAGCTCCTCGCTCTTCCCCAGCGTCCGCGTGAGCTCGTCGTGCGCCCGCCGCAGCGCGCCTTCGTCGGCCAAGTCCAGCCGTACGCCCCCGAGGTCGGGCCGATGCCGCAGATGCGCGGCGGTGGTCTTCAGCGCCACGGGATATCCCAGCCGCGCGGCCGCGGCCACCGCGGCGTCCGGATCGGCCGCCCGGAGCACCGGCAGCACCGGGATCCCGTACCGCCCGAGCAGCTCCGCACTGTCGACCGCGCCGAGCTCGCGCACCTCGCCCTCGGCGGCATCCACGAGCACGCGCTCGATCTCGGCCTCCGCCCCGGCCTCGTCCACGCCGTCCAGCTCCGGCACCCTGCCGGGCTCGGCGGCCTCCCGCCGCCACTGCCGGTAGCGCACGGCCTCGGCGAGCGCCAGCGCGGCGCGCTCGGCGGCGTCGTAGGCGGGGATCGTACGGGCGGCGGCGGGCGCGCCGGGCTCCCCAGCCACCCCGGCCAGCGCCTCCCCCAGCCCTTCCAGCGCCAGCGATACGACGGCCACCGGCTTCGCCCCGCCCGCCGCGCCCGCCCGCAGCTCCCGCGCCAGCGTCCGCGCGTCCTGCGGTCCCGGTGTCGCCGCAAGCGCCGGCAGGTCCGGGTCGGCGACCCAGGGGATCGCCGTGACGACCACGGCATCGCAGCTCGCGTCCGCCATCACCGCCGCCACCGCCGCGCGGAAGTCCTCGGGTCCGGCCCCGCTGCCCAGGTCGCGCGGCGGCAGCGGGCGCAGGCCGCGGGTGAGGCAGGCGTCGTAGGCGAGCAGGCCCAGCGACTCGGAGTTGCCGACGATCGCCACCCGCGGGCCCTCCGGCAGCGGCTGGCTCGCCAGCAGCAGGCCTGTGTCCACGAGCTCCGTGACGGTATCGGCGCGGATCACGCCGGCCTGGGCGAGCAGCTCGGAGACCGTCTCCGCCGACACCCCGGTCGTCGGCACCGCGTGTCCGGTCGGGGCGCTGCCGGTGTGCCGGGCGCCCTTCACCACCACGACCGGCTTCCGGGCCGCCGTCCGCTTCGCGAGGCGGGTGAACTTGCGCGGGTTGCCGATCGACTCCAGGTACATCAGCACGACGTCCGTATCCGAGTCGTCGTGCCAGAACTGCAGGAAGTCGTTGCCGGAGACATCCGCCCGGTTCCCCGCCGAGACGAAGGTGGACACCCCGGCGCCCGGCCGCCGCTGCAGCCCGGTCAGCAGGGCGATGCCGATCGCGCCCGACTGCGTGAAGACGCCCATGCGTCCGGCGGGCGGCGTCGTCGGGGCGAGGGAGGCGTTCAGGTGGACACCCGGCGCCTCGCCGCCACCCGCCGCTTCGCCGCCACCCGCCGTCTGGCGCAGCAGCCCGAAGGCGTTGGGGCCGATCAGCCGCATCCCGTACGAGCGCGCCTGGCGGACCAGCTCGCGCTGCCGCGCCCGGCCCTCGGCGCCCGCGCCGGTCGCGTCCGCATAGCCCGCCGTCAGCACCACGAGGCCCTGCACGCCGTGCTCGCCGCAGTCCGCCACGACCGATGGCACCTCCGGGACCGGCACCGCGACGATGGCGAGGTCGACCTCGCCGGGGATGTCGCGCACCGAGCGATACGCGGCGACGCCCTCGATCTCCGGCTGACCGGAGTCCAGCGCCCGGTTCACCGCGTACACGGATCCCCCGAACCCCCCGTCCAGCAGGTTGCGCAGCACCGTACGCCCGACCCCGCCTGGCCGCCGCCCGGTGCCGACCACCGCCACCGAGCCCGGCGACAGCAGCCGCTGCACGGACCGGGCCTCGGCCCGCTGCTCCCGCGCGCGCATCACCGCGACGGACTTCTCCGTCGGCTCCAGGTCGAACTCGAGCCGCACCACCCCGTCCTCGAAGGTGCGCTTCTGCGTGTATCCGGCGTCCGTGAACACCTTGATCATCTTGGTGTTGCCGGGCAGCACCTCGGCCGCGAAGCGGCGGATGCCGCGCTCGCGCGCGCAGGCCGCGATGTGTTCCATCAGCGCCGAGGCGACGCCGCGCCCCTGGTGCTCGTCCTGGACGAGGAAGGCGACCTCGGCCTCGGTCGGCGCGATGCGGTCGTAGCGCACGGTGGCGATGAACTGCTCGCCGACGACCGCCGCGAGCCCGACCCGGTCGACGTAGTCGTGGTGGGTGAAGCGGTGCACGTCCTTGTCGGACAGCCGGGGGTACGGGGCGAAGAAGCGGAGGTACTTCGACTCGTCGGAGACCTTCTCGTAGAAGCCAGTGAGCCGGTCGGCGTCCTCGGGCCCGATGGGCCGGATCTGCGCCGTGCCACCGTCGCGCAGCACGACGTCGGCCTCCCAGTGCGCGGGGTAGTCGGGGTAGTCAGGTGCCGCCTCCGTGCCCATGGGGCAAGAGTAGGGCCTGTCTGGAGCCTCCCGTCGTCGCGCGCAGCGCGGCGCAGCGGCGGTCGGTGCGTGCGATCGGCGTGCGGGGGAAACGGTCATGTGGCGGAGCCACCTGTCCGTTTCCCCCGTGCGGCGAGCGTGCGTGCCGGGCGTCGGGGCGCAGACGGGAGGCTCCAGACAGGCCCTAGGCGGGGTACCGCATTGGACCGTTTCCGCTCGCGGAGGGCGGCGGTGCAGGGCAAGGTGGGGTTGCCGGAGCACCCCGCACACCATGCAAGAATGGTCTAGACAACCGCAACGACCTGAAGGGCAACACCATGGCTGAGCGCCGTGTCACCGTCGGTTGGGCCGAGGGCCTGCACGCCCGTCCCGCCTCGATCTTCGTCCGCGCCGCCACCGCCGCCGGCGTCCCCGTGACCATCGCGAAGAACGGTGGCAACCCGGTCAACGCCGCGTCGATGCTGGCCGTGCTCGGCCTGGGCGCGAAGGGCGGCGAGGAGATCATCCTGGCCTCCGACGCGGAAGGCGCCGACGGCGCCCTGGACCGCCTGGCGAAGCTGGTCTCGGAGGGGCTCGAGGAGCTTCCGGAGACCGTCTGAAGCAGTCGCTTCACGTAGCGCCGCACTTGGCCGGAATTACCCGGCCGGTGCGGCTCGCTGCATTTCCGGGGTAATTACCCTTCCTTTGTTACGACCGGTCGCCGCTTATGTTTACGGCATGTTTCCGGCTACTCACACCCGCCGGGATTCGGAATTCATACGACCCCGCCGACCGCTCCACATGCAGCACCGCGAGCCCCCGCGCCCGCTCGGCGTCCCCGCGCGCCACCGCGTCCACGATCGCCCCGTGCTCGGCCCACGAGTCCACCGCCCGCCGGTGCGGCGCCGCCGCGTACATCCAGGCGATCTTCCGCCGCAGCTGGATGAGCAGCCCCGCCAGGCTCGGCGACCCCGTGGCCTGCGCGAGCGTCTCGTGAAACCAGCCGCTCAGCGACGGCAGTTCGCTGACCTGCCCGCGCTGTGCCCGCTCCTGACCGAGCCTGACCAGCCCGCGCAGCACCTTCAGATGCGCATCCGTACGCCGCTTCGCCGCCCGCGCGGCGCCCAGCGGCTCCAACAGGGCGCGGATGTCCAGCAGATCGGCCGCGTCCTCGGGCCCGGGCTCGGCAACCATCGCTCCGACGTGCCGCTTTGTGGTGACGAAGCCCTCCGATTCGAGGGTCCGCAGGGCTTCCCGTACGGGGACCCGGCTGACGCCGTAGCGGCGGGCGAGGTGCTCCTCGGTCAGGCGTGCACCGGGGGCGAAGAATCCGGAGACGATGTCGTCGCGGATCGCCGTGCACACTGCATGCGAGGACCCGCCGTTCATCGTTCTCTCCGCATTTTATCCGCCTCCCCTGGCCCGCCTCAGGAATGCACAGTATGGCAGCGGAAATGAAATTGCGTGAGGAATGCTCGGGCAAAAGATTAAGCCCCGGCCGAGCGGCCGGGGCTTAACCACATGTTCCGGACAGATCAGGTGCCCTTGACCACGCGCACCTCGCCGATGCCCAGCGCCCGCACCGGCTCCTCGATCTCCGCGGCGTCGCCGACCAGGACCGTCACCAGGCGGTCCACCGGGTACGCGCTCACGACCGCCGCAGTCGCCTCCACCGTGCCGGTCTCGGCGAGCCGCGCGTACTGCTGCGCCTGGTAGTCGTCCGGCAGCCCCTGCTCGACCTGGTCGGCGAGGGTGTCGGCGACGGCGGCCGCGGTCTCGTACTTCAGCGGGGCCACGCCCACCAGGTTCTGCACCGCCACGTCCCGCTCGGCGTCGGTCAGCCCCTCGGCGGCGAGCGTACGGAGCACGGTCCAGGTGTCCTCCAGCGCCGGTCCCGTCACCTCCGTGGCCACGGAGCCGCTGATGGCGAGCATCGCGGCGCCGGTGCCGTCCTCGTTCGAGCGCAGCACCTGGGCGAAGGCGCGGACGCCGTACGTGTAACCCTTCTCCTCACGCAGCACCCGGTCCAGACGGGAGGTGAGGGTGCCGCCGAGGCAGTACGTGCCGAGCACCTGGGCGGGCCAGACGCGGTCGTGGCGGTCCGGGCCGATGCGGCCGATGAGCAGCTGCGTCTGCACCGCGCCGGGGCGGTCGACGATCACGACGCGGCCGTGGTCGTCGGCGGTGACCGGCGCGACGGGCTGCGGCTCCGCGGTGTTGCCGGTCCAGGCGCCGAGGGTGTCGGCCACGATGGCGTCGAGGTCGATGCCCTCCAGGTCGCCGACGATGACGGCGGTGGCGGTGGCCGGGCGGACGTGCGCCTCGTAGAAGGCCCGTACCGCCGCCGCACCTTCCTGTCCGAGCCGCTCGATCGTCTCCTCGGTGCCCTGGCGCGGGCGGGAGGCCCGGTCCGTGGCGGGGAAGAGGTCGGCGGACAGGGCCATCGCGGCGCGCCGGCCCGGGTTGGCGAGCTCGTGCGGGATCTCGTCGAGGCGGTTGCCTACGAGGCGCTCGATCTCGCTGTCCGGGAAGGCGGGGGCGCGCAGGGCGTCGGCAAGGAGGCCGAGGCCCTTGGCCAGCCGGGAGGCCGGGACCTCCAGGGAGAGGCGTACGCCCGGGTGGTCGGCGTGCGCGTCGAGGGTGGCGCCGGCCCGCTCCAGCTCGGCGGCGAACTCCTCGGCCGAGTGCTTGTCGGTGCCCTCGGAGAAGGCGCGCGCCATGATCGTGGCGACGCCGTCGAGGCCCGCGGGCTCGGCGGCGAGCGGGGCGACGAGGCTGACCTCGGCGGCGACGACCTTCTGGCCCGGCCGGTGGCAGGTCAGGACCGTGAGGCCGTTGGGCAGGGTGCGCCGGTCGGGCGCCGGGAAGGCCCAGGGCTTGGGCTGCCCGGCCTGCGGCTGCGGGTGGAACGTCATCTGTGCCGCGCTCACTGGTCGGCTCCCTCTTCCTCGTCGCTGCTGTCTGCGCCCTCTGTGGGCTCGTACACGAGCGCCGCCCGGTTGTCGGGGCGCAGCCGCGCCTTGGCCACGGCCTGCACCTCCTCCGCGGTGATGCTGAGGATCCGCTCGGTGGCGGTCAGGGCGAGCTGCGGGTCGCCGAACAGGACGGCGTAGCGGCACAGTTCGTCGGCGCGGCCGCCGACGGTGGCGAGCCGGTCCAGCCACTCGCGCTCCAGCTGCGCCTGCGCCCGCTCCAGCTCCTCGGGGCTGGGGCCCTCGTCGGCGAAGCGCTTGAGCTCTTCGTCGACGGCGGCCTCGATCTGCGGGATCTCCACGCCGCTGGAGGCCTTCACGTCCAGCCAGCCGAGCGAGGGCGCGCCGGCGAGCCGCAGCATGCCGAAGCCGGCGCCGACGGCGAGCCGGTCGCGGCGGATCAGCCGGTTGTAGAGCCGGGAGGACTCGCCGCCGCCGAGGGCGGTGAGCGCCAGGTCGGCGGCGTCGGCCTCGCGGGTGCCGTCCTCGGGGAGGCGGTACGCGGCCATGAGGGCCCGCGACGGCACCTCCTCCTCGATGACGACGCGCTGCGCCGCGCCGAGGATGTCCGGCAGCGAACCGTCGCGCGGCGGCTGCTTGCCCGCGTGGTTCGGGATCGAGCCGAAGTACTTCTCCACCCAGGCGAGGGTCTGCTCCGGGTCGATGTCGCCGACGACCGCGAGGACGGCGTTGGACGGCGCGTAATACGTCCGGAAGAAGGCCTGCGCGTCCTCCAGCGTGGCGGCGCTCAGGTGCTCCATCGAGCCGATGGGGGTGTGGTGGTACGGGTGGCCCTCCGGGAAGACCATCGCCGTGAGCTTCTCGAAGGCGGTGCCGTACGGGACGTTGTCGTAGCGCTGGCGGCGCTCGTTCTTGACCACGTCGCGCTGATTGTCCAGGTTTTCCTGGTCGAGCGCTTCGAGGAGCGAGCCCATGCGGTCGGCCTCCAGCCAGAGGGCGAGCTCCAGCTGGTGGGCGGGCATGGTCTCGAAATAGTTGGTGCGCTCGAAGCTCGTGGTGCCGTTCAGGGAGCCGCCGGCGCCCTGGACGAGCTCGAAGTGGCCATTGCCCTGGACCTGCTTCGAACCCTGGAACATGAGGTGCTCGAAGAGGTGGGCGAGCCCGGTGCGGTCCTCGGTCTCGTGCCGGGAGCCGACGTCGTACCAGAGGCAGACGGCGGCGACGGGGGTCAGGTGGTCCTCGGAGAGGATCAGGCGCAACCCGTTGGAGAGGCGGTGTTCTGTGGCGGTGAGCCCGCCGGAGCCGGCTTGGGGTGTGGCCGTCTGACCCATGGGCCGTATCGTCCCTTCGATCGCAGCGTTCTTGGCGTCAAGTCCGAACGTAAATGATGTGATGCCCACTGTATGTCGGGCCCCCGTGCGAGGGCGTTATGCCGGGTCGCGGGCCGGGTTGTCAGTCCGTGGGTCCACAATGGGGGCCGACCCGTCTTCTGACAGACACCTGCCCGATCCGATGAGCCGAAGGGACCGCAGCCTAAGATGGCCCGCCGCAACACGAAGGCAGCCCCGCCGCCTGACGACTTCGAGGAGCGCATCCTCGACGTGGACGTCGTCGACGAAATGCAGGGCTCCTACCTCGAGTACGCGTACTCCGTCATCTACTCGCGCGCGCTCCCCGACGCCCGTGACGGCCTGAAGCCGGTGCACCGGCGCATCCTGCACATGATGAACGACATGGGGCTGCGCCCCGACCGGCCGTATGTGAAGTGCGCCCGCGTCGTCGGCGAGGTCATGGGCAAGCTGCACCCGCATGGCGACCAGGCCATCTATGACGCCCTGGTGCGCATGGCGCAGTCGTTCTCGATGCGGGTGCCGCTGGTGGACGGGCACGGCAACTTCGGCTCGCTCGGCAATGACGACCCGCCCGCCGCCATGCGTTACACGGAGTGCCGCCCGGCGCCGCCCGCCTCGCTGATGGTCGAGTCCCTCGACGAGGACACGGTCGACTTCGAGTCGAACTACGACGGCAGCGAGCAGGAACCGATCGCGCTGCCCGCCGCGTTCCCGAACCTGCTGGTCAATGGCGCCTCCGGAATCGCCGTCGGCATGGCCACGAACATGGCGCCGCACAATCTGGTCGAGGTCATCGCCGCGGCCCGCCATCTCATCAGGCACCCGGGCGCCGACCTGGACACCCTGATGAAGTACGTGCCGGGGCCCGACCTGCCCACCGGCGGCAAGATCACCGGGCTGGACGGCATCAAGGACGCGTACGAGACGGGGCGCGGCACCTTCAAGATCCGCGCCACGGCGACGGTGGAGCAGGTCACGCCGCGCCGCAAGGGCATCGTGGTGACCGAACTGCCGTTCGCCGTCGGCCCGGAGAAGGTGCGGGCGAAGGTCAAGGACCTGATCGGCGCCAAGAAGCTGCAGGGCATCGCCGACCTGAAGGACCTCACCGACCGCCAGCACGGCCTGCGCCTGGTCTTCGAGATCAAGAACGGCTTCAACCCGGAGGCGGTGCTGGAGCAGCTCTACAAGCTGACGCCGATGGAGGAGTCCTTCGGCATCAACAATGTGGCGCTGGTGGACGGCCAGCCGCTCACGCTCGGCCTGAAGGAGCTCCTGGAGGTCTATGTCGACCACCGCTTCGAGGTGGTCCGCAGGCGCAGCGAGTTCCGGCGGCGCAAGCGCGAGGACCGGCTGCACCTGGTCGAGGGCCTGCTGGTGGCGCTCGTCGACATCGACGAGGTCATCCGCATCATCCGCGCCAGCGACAATGCGGCGGCGGCCAAGGACAAGCTGATGCGCCGCTTCGAGCTGTCCGAGATCCAGACGCAGTACATCCTGGACACCCCGCTGCGCCGGCTGACGAAGTTCGACCGGATCGAGCTCGAGTCCGAACGGGACAAGCTGAAGGCCGAGATCGCCGAGCTGACGGCGATCCTGGAGTCGGACGCGGAGCTGCGCAAGCTGGTCTCGTCCGAGCTCGGCGCGGTCGCGAAGAAGTACGGCACCGAGCGGCGCACGGTGCTGCTGGAGGCGCCCGAGACGACCGTCTCCGCGGTCCCGCTGGAGATGTCCGACGACCCGTGCCGGGTGCTCATGTCGTCCACCGGCCTGCTGGCCCGTACGGCCAATGGCTCGGCCTTCCCCGAGGCGGAGGGCGCCAAGCGGGCGAAGCACGACGTCATCGTGTCGGCGGTGCCGACGACCTCGCGAGCGCAGGTGGGCGTCGTGACGTCGGACGGGCGGCTGCTGCGGCTGCCGGTGATCGACCTGCCGATCCTGCCGGAGACGGCGGCGGCGCCGACGCTGGCCGGCGGCGCGCCGCTGAAGGAGTTCCTGACGCTGGAGGACGGCGAGACGGCCGTCTGCCTGATGACCCTGGACGAATCCTCACCGGGCCTCGCGCTCGGCACGGAACAGGGCGTGGTGAAGCGGGTGGTGCCCGAGTATCCGGCCAACAAGGAGGAGCTGGAGGTCATCACCCTCAAGGACGGCGACCGGATCGTGGGCGCCGCCGAGTTGCGTACGGGCGAGGAGGACCTGGTCTTCATCACCGATGATGCGCAGCTGCTGCGCTATCAGGCCTCGCAGGTCCGGCCGCAGGGTCGCCCGGCGGGCGGGATGGCCGGGATCAAGCTGTCGGCGGGCGCGAAGGTGATCTCCTTCAATGTGGTCGATCCGGCGCAGGACGCGGCGGTGTTCACCATCGCCGGTTCGACGGGTGCGCTGGACGGCGCCTGGGTCCAGACGGCGAAGCTGACCCCCTTCGACCAGTACCCGAGGAAGGGCCGCGCCACGGGCGGCGTCCGCTGCCAGCGCTTCCTGAAGGGCGAGGACTGCCTCACCCTGGCCTGGGCGGGCCCGACCCCGGCCCGAGCGGCAAGCAAGACGGGCGCGGCGGTGCCGCTGCCGGAGACCGACCCGCGCCGGGACGGCTCGGGCACACCGCTGTCGAAGACGGTGGCGTCGATCGCGGGGCCGGTGTAACGGGCCGTAAAACACGGCGGACCGATCGCCCCACCCTTGGGCGATCGGTCCTCCCCCGTGCCGGCCTGGCTGCCAGAGTCAGGTATGCAGCCAGACCGCCGTGTCCTGCGGGAGGCGACCGCCGGCGAGCGGGCCGGAGGCCAGCAGGACAGTTTTGTGCGGCGGGAGTTCCGCCGGGCGTCCATTGATGTTGATCATGCAGACGAAGGATCCCCCGTCGCGGGCGAACGCGAGCACCCCCTCCGGGGCGTGCAGCCACCGCATCGGCCCGTCGCCGAGCGACGGCTCCCCGCGCCGCAGCCGCAGCGCATCGCGGTACAGCGCCAGCATCGACCCCGGGTCGCCCTCCTGCGCCGCCACCGCATACGTGCCCCAGTCCGCCGGCTGCGGCATCCAGGGCTCGGCGCCCCCGTCGGGCCCGAATCCGTACGAGCTTCCGCCCGACGACCAGGGAAGCGGGACCCGGCAGCCGTCACGACCGGGATCCGTGCCGCCGGAGCGGAAGTGCATGGGGTCCTCGATGCGATCGCGCGGGATCTCCACCTCCGGCACCCCGAGTTCCTCGCCCTGGTACAGGTAGACGGCACCGGGCAGCGCCAGCGACAGCAGCGCCGCCGCCCGCGCCCGCCGCGTGCCCAGCTCCAGGTCCGTAGGCGTGCCGAAGCGCTTCTTCTCGAAGTCGAAGCCGGTGAAGTCGGACCGCCCGTACCGGGTCACGGTCCGCGTCACATCGTGATTGCACAGCACCCAGGTCGCCGGCGCCCCGACCGGGGCGTGATACGCCAGCGTCTGGTCGATCGACGAGCGCAGCTCCGCCGTGTCCCACCGCCGCGCCAGGAAGTCGAAGTTGAAGGCGGTGTGCAGCTCGTCGGAGCGCAGATAGCGCGCGAAGCGCTCCGGGTCCTCCACCCACAGCTCGCCGATCAGCACCCCGTCGTACTCGTCGGCGATGGCCCGCCACGACCGGTAGATGTCATGCAGCTCATCGCGGTCGACGAACGGATGCGGGTCGACGCCGGCCTCGAAGTCCGGCAGCGCGGGGTCCTTGGCCGCGAGCGCCGCCGAGTCGATGCGCACGCCCGCCGCCCCCCGGTCGAACCAGAACCGCAGCACGTCCTCATGCTCTTTCCGCACCCTCGGATGCGCCCAGTTGAGGTCCGGCTGCCCGGTCGCGAAGAGGTGCAGATACCAGTCGCCGTCATCCGTACGGGTCCACGGCACACCCCCGAACTCGCTCACCCAGCCGTTCGGCGGCAGCGTCCCGCCGGGCCCGCGCCCGGGGCGGAAGTGGAACAGCTCCCGCTCCGGGCTGCCGGGCCCGGCCGCCAACGCCGCCTGGAACCACGGGTGCTGGTCGGAGACGTGGTTCGGGACGATGTCGACGATCGTGCGCAGACCCCGCTCGCGGGCCTCCGCGATGAGCTTCTCGGCCTCGTCGAGGCTGCCGAAGGACGGGTTGATGGCCCGGTAGTCGGAGACGTCGTAGCCGCCGTCGGCCAGCGGTGAGCGGTACCAGGGGTTGAACCACAGGGCGTCTACGCCGAGTTCCGCCAGGTACGGCAGCTTGGCCCGGACGCCGGCCAGGTCGCCGGTGCCATTGCCGTCTGCATCGGCAAAGCTGCGAACGTAGACCTGGTAAATGACGGCATGCCGCCACCAGCTCGTGTCGGACACGGATGTTCCTTTCGATTCAGCCCTTGAGCCCGCCCGCGGTCAGGCCGCTCATGATGTTCCGCTGGAAGATGAGGAAGAGAATGAGAGTCGGAACTGAGGCGATGGTCATGGCCGCGATGAGGACGTTCTCCGAGACCCCCGTCGACAGCGAGTAGATGCCGACGTTCAGCGTCTGCTTGCCCGGATCCGGGAGCGTCAGCATCGGCCAGAGGAAGTCCTTCCAGACATTCACGATCGCGAAAATCGAGACCACGCCAAGGATCGGCCGGGAGATCGGGAGGATCACGGACCACAGTGTCCGCACCCGTGAGGCGCCGTCCATCGAGGCCGCGTCCAGCAGCTCCTGCGGAATGGAGTCGAAGAACCGCTTCAGCAGGAAGATGTTGAAGGCATTGGTGACGGACGGCAGCCAGATCGCCCACGGCGAGTTGGCCAGATTGCGCTCAAAGATCGGCACGTCGATGACGGTGAGGTACTGCGGGACGATCAGCACCGTCGCCGGGATCATCAGCGTCGCCAGCATCATGCCGAGGATGACGTTCCCCAGCACCGGCCGCAGCTTGGAGAGCGAGTACGCGGCCGCCACGCACAGCACCAGCTGGAAGGCCAGCGCCCCGAAGGCGTAATAGAGCGTGTTGCCCAGCAGCTTGGCCAGGTTCAGCTTGTCCCAGGCGTCGCCGTACGTCGCCGGCTGCGGGTCCTTCGGATAGGCGGTCGGCGGCGACTGGATGACCTCGGCGGTGGACTTCAGCCCGCCGGTGACCATCCAGTACAGCGGCCCGAGGAAGACCAGGGTGAAGACCACCATGGTCACGCCGAAGATGATCCAGTACGTCACCTTGCCGCGCCGGCGCCCGAGTTGGGCCGGGGATATGAGGGTGCGAGGCCGTGCCTCGATCGCTGCCATGTCTCACTCCCCGTCCGAGCGGTTCAGCTTCGCGTACGCCCCGGAGAAGACGGCCAGCAGCAGGAGCAGCATCAGGCCGAGGGCGGCGGCGGAGCCGTAGTTGTTGAAGTTGAACGCGTACTGGTAGATCAGATAGACGACCGTGGTCGTCGAGCCCTCCGGGCCCGCCCCGCCGGTGAGCAGGAACGGCTCCACGAAGACCTGCATGGTCGCGATGATCTGCATCAGGAACATCAGCGACAGGATCAGCCGCGTCTGCGGGATGGTGACGTGCCAGATCTTGCCCCACAGCCCGGCGCCGTCCAGGTCGGCGGCCTCGTACAGCTCACCCGGGATGCCCTGCAGCGAGGCCAGGTAGATCAGGGTGGCGCTGCCCATGTTCATCCAGGTCGCGGCGATGACCACGGACAGCATCGCCGTATCGGTGGACTGCAGCCATTCCGGCTCCGGCAGTCCCACCGACCCCAGGATGGCGTTGAAGAGGCCGTGGCCCGGGTCGTAGAAATACTTGAAGAGCAGCACGGACGCGACCGGCGGCAGCATCACCGGCAGATACACCAGCAGCCGCAGATAGCCCTGCCCGTGCCGGAACTCGTTCAGGAGCACCGCCACGAAGAACGGGATGGCGAAGCCGAGGACCAGCGCCAGGGCGGTGAACAGCAGGGTGTTGCGCCACGCCTGCCAGAACGCCGGGTCGTTCATGACGTGCTGGAAGTTCTGCCAGCCCACCCAGGTGGTGACGCCGTTCTTGTTCTGCTGGAAGGCGAGCAGGAACTCGCGGACCATCGGATACCAGGAGAAGAAGCCGAAGCACAGCACGGCGCCGATGAGGAAGCCGTGCGCGGAGAGGTTCCGGCGGATGGAGCGCGCGAGGTCCTCGCGCCGCCGCCCGGCGGACGGCCCCGCGGCGTGCTTGCCGCCGGGCCGCCCCTTGGGGGCCTCGCTCCTGGTGAGTGCGGGGGCCGACATATCTGGACTTCGCTCCCGTCAGCCGTTCGCCAGGACCTGGTTGACCTGCTGCTCTGCGGTGTCGAGCAGCTTCTCCACGTCGGCGTTCTTGTTGGTCAGCACGGACGACATCGCGGTGTCGAGGATCTTGTAGACCTCCTGCGCCTTGGCCGGCTCGTTCTTGCCGGGCACCGGGTTCTCGCGGAAGGCCTTGAAGTTCTCGACCGGCACGGTGGCGTACTTCTCCCGCTCCGCGTCGTCCTTCTTGCGCGTCTCACCGGCCCAGAAGTCCGGCTGCGGCAGCCCGACCGGGTTGCCGTCGCTCTTGATCCCCTCCCAGTTGAAGCGGCCCTTGCCCTGGGACAGGAAGCGGTAGTTCAGCCAGGCGATGGCCGCCTTGGTCTTGTCCGGCGAGAGGCCCTTCTTGATGTAGTACGCATCCCCGCCGGTCAGGGTGAACTTCTGCCCGGGGATCGGCCCCATCCCGAACCGGCTGAAGTCGGCGCCCAGCTGCTGCTTCATATGCGTGAGGTCGTCCGGCGCGGCGATGAACATGCCGAGCTTGTCGGAGGCCATCTGCTTCTGCAGGTCACCCCACTTCAGCAGCTGGGTCTTGCCCATCGAGCCGTCCTTGAAGCGCATGTCCTTCAGCTGCTGCAGCACGGCCTTGCCGGTGGCGTCGTTGAAGGCGGCCTTCTTGCCGTCCTGGGTGACGACGCTCCCGCCGCGGCTGTAGACGGATGCGGTGAAGTGCCAGCCGCCCTGGTTGGTGGCGCTGTACTCGCCGAAGCCGTTGACGCCGCCGCCGAGCGCGGAGATCTTCTTGCTCGCGCTGCGGACCTCTTCCCAGGTCGTCGGCGGCTTGTCCGGGTCGAGGCCGGCCTTCTCGAAGAGCTTGCGGTTGATCAGCAGGCCCATGGAGTAGTGCTCGCGGGGCAGGCCGTAGAGCTTGCCGTCGGACTTCAGGTCGTTGAGGACGCTGCCGCTGATGTCGCCGAACGCGGGCACCGTCTTGTTGTTCACGTACGGCGTGATGTCCTGGGCGGCGTCGTTGTCCAGGATCTGCTGCCGGTCGGTGAAGTACGCGTAGAAGACGTCCGGCTGCGACTTCGCCTTCAGCATCGCGGTGAATCGGGGCGGCTCCAGGCAGGGGTCGGTGTTCTTCCCCTTGATGGTGACGTTCGGGTACATCTTCTTGAACGCCGCGATGTCCCGCTTCCAGCCCTTGAGCTCGTTCTTCCTGGTCGCCGGCGGCATGCAGTCGATGCTGATGGTGACCTTGGTCTTCTTGTCCAGCGGCTGGCCGGCGTCGGCGCCGGGATCGCTGCCGCCGCTGTCATCGGTGCTGGAGGTACCGCACGCGGCCGCGGTCAGCGCGAGTACGGCCGATATCGCCGCCGTTGTCCATGTACGGCGGAACCCGGAGCTTCTCATCGGTGGTCCCCTTCGGGCATGAGCGAGTGAGGGCCACCCGTAAAAAGGGAGCCCGCCCCGGCAGCCCTCGCTGCCGAGGCGGCACACTCAACCACCGACGACTTGTGAACGCAATATCTCGCGCAGACTTCGCAAGAATTAAACAGCTACCTGTAGATCCCTATCGCACAGGAGCAGTAGAAGCCCGCACCACCAGCTCAGGCTCGAAGAGCAGCTCGTCATCGGCGACCTTCGCCCCGCCGATCTGGGCGTGCAGCAGGTCGACGGCCGCCCGCCCCATGGCGTCGATGGGCTGCCGCACGGTGGTCAGCGGCGGCGAGGTGCAGCTCATCAGCGCGGAGTCGTCGTACCCGACCACGGAGACATCCCGCGGCACATCGAGCCCGGCCCGCCGCGCGGCCCGTACGACACCGAGCGCGATCGGGTCGCTGGCGCAGACGAACCCGGTGACTCCCTCGCTCAACAGCCGCCCGGCCACCGCGGCCCCGCTCTCCAGCGAATACTGCGCCCGCGCGATGCGCGAGTCCGGCAGCTCGAGCCCGGACCGCTCGGCCTCGGCCCGCGCCGCCGCAAGCTTGCGCCGCGACGGCATATGGTCCTCGGCCCCCAGCACAAGACCGATCCGCTCATGCCCGAGCGACGCAAGATGCCGCCAGGCCTGCTCGACGGCGACGGTGTCATCGCAGGAGACGGTCGGGAAGCCGAGATGCTCGATGGCGGCATTGATCAGCACGACGGGGATATGCCGCTCGGCAAGCCGCTTGTAGTGATCGTGCGGCGCCCCGGCCTGAGCGTAGAACCCGCCGGCAAAGACGACACCGGACACCTGCTGCTGCAGCAGCAACTCGACGTAGTCGGCCTCAGAAACGCCATTCTTGGTCTGCGTACACAACACGGGCGTCAGCCCGAGCTGCGCAAGCGCACCCCCGACGACCTCACCGAACGCGGGAAAGATCGGGTTCTGCAACTCCGGCAGCACCAGCCCCACCAGCCGCGCCCGCTCCCCCCGCAGCTGCGTAGGCCGCTCATACCCGAGCACATCGAGCGCGGACAGCACCGCCTGGCGGGTGGCCTCGGAAACCCCGGGCTTGTCATTGAGCACCCGGCTGACGGTGGCCTCGGAGACCCCCACCTTCTTGGCTACTTCAGCAAGTCGTCGCGTCATGCCCGCAAGGCTAGCGTAAGTCAACGCAAGCTTTGCAAGTCCCTTGCGATACGCTCTCGCGGTGACGACGTGCGCAACCGCCTCCCAGGCCCTGGACGAGCCGCTGGCCGGCACCGCCGCGACGGCAGCCACCTGGCTGCTGATCGAGCAGAACGGCCCCTGGGGCGCGAAGGCCCTCACCGCGAGCCACCTGGACCCGGCGCTGGGCCGCGCCCTGGAGGCGGCGACGGCCGGGACGGGCGTACGCGCGGCCCTGATCCGCCGCCCCGGCCGCCACGCGGACAGTGGGACCGCCGGCCACCGGCGGATCTTCGCGGCCCACACCGCCCCGGGCGCCGCATGGGTCCGTACGACACAGCTGTCCGACCCGGCCCACCTCCTCGACCTGGACTTCACCGCCCTGGGCGCGGGCCACCAGGCGTCCTTCCCCGGCACCCCCGCCACCGGCCCCCTGGCTCTCGTCTGCACGAACGGCAAACGCGACCGCTGCTGCGCCCTTCTGGGCCGCCCGCTGGCCACCACCCTGGCGGCCTCCGCCGCCTGCGACACCTGGGAAATCACCCACATCGGCGGCCACCGCTTCTCCCCCACCCTGCTGCTCCTCCCCCACGGCTATGCGTACGGCCGCATGACCCCGCACGCGGTGAAGGAGGCAGTGGAAGCCCTCCGCGACAACCGCGTCATCACCACCGGCTGCCGCGGCCGCTCCACGTGGGACCGCCCGGCCCAGGCGGCGGAGCTGGCGCTGCGCGAGCATCTGGGCGAGGACGACGCCGACGCGATCGCCGTCACCGGCGTGACCGGAGCGCATCCGCGGTGGTCGGTGCAGCTGCGGCACACGGCCGCGACCTGGTCGATCGACGTCACCTCAGCCGCGCCCACCGGGGCGACTCCCACACCGGCATCGTGCGGAGCGGCGCCGCTCCCGCAGGAGCGATGGGTCACGGGCATCCCGCAGCGCAGCTGACCGCACCCGGCAGCGCAAGGAGGGGACGGGGTGGAACGACGCCGCCGAAAAAACCCAGCGTCCCCAGCGGCGGCCGACCACCGCGTTTTTTCGGTGGTGTCGTGGAACCCCGTCCCCGGCCCCACTGTGAACTGCACCGCTGACAGATATGCCCGAATCCCGTAGGTTCCGTCCCCATGCACGACACGGCGCGCCGGAGGCGCATACGCGGCCCCCGCCGCCTCGCGACCCAGGTCCTCGCCACCCAGCTCGCCCTCACCGCCGGCGTGCTCCTCCTCGCCGCCGCCCTCTTCCTCGCGCCCCTCAGCGACAATCTCGACGACCAGGCCATGCGCCGCGCCCTGGCCATCGCCCAGACCACCGCCGCCGAGCCCGGCATGGCGGACCAGCTGCTCGCCTCGAAGCCCACCAGGAACAACCCCGTCCAGCGCGACGCGGAGCGCATCCGCCGCGCCACCGGCGCCGAATACATCGTGATCATGGACGAGCGCGGCGTCCGCTGGTCGCACACCGAAGCCCACCGCATCGGCAGCCACGTCTCCACCGACCCGGAACCGGCCCTCTCCGGCGCCGAGTGGATGGGCATCGACCACGGCACCCTCGGCCAGACCGCCCGCGGCAAGGTCCCCCTCCGCGACGAGAACGGCCGCGTCATCGGCGCCGTCTCCGTAGGCATCGCCTACGAAAGCGTCCAAGACCGTCTCGTAGGCGCCGTCCCCGGCATCCTCGCCTACGCCGGCGGCGCCCTGGCCGTAGGCGCCCTGGCCGCCTACGCCCTCTCCCGCCGCCTCCAGCGCCGCACCCACGACCTCGCCTTCTCCGACATCTCGGCCCTCCTCGACGAGCGGGAGGCCATGCTCCACGGCATCCGCGAGGGCGTCGTCGCGCTCGACAAGAACGCCCGGATCCGCCTGGTCAACGACGAGGCGCAGCGCCTCCTCGGCCTCACCCCCGCCGTCACCGGCCGGCCCCTCGACGAGGCCCTCCCCCCGGGCCGTACGACCGACATCCTGGCCGGCCGCGTCACCGGCGACGACCTCCTCGCCGTCGCGGGCAGCCGCGTCCTCGTCCTCAACCGGATGCCCACCGCCGACGGCGGCGCCGTCGCCACCCTCCGCGACCGCACCGAGCTGGAGCGCCTCGGCCGCGAGCTGGACTCCACCCGCGGCCTCATCGACGCCCTCCGCGCCCAGGACCACGAGCACGCCAACCGCATGCACACGCTCCTGGGCCTCCTGGAGCTGGGCCTGACCGACGAGGCCGTCGACTACATAACCGAGGCGGTAGGCGGCCACCGCGCCACCGCCGAGCAGGTCACGGGCCACATCCACGACCCGCTCCTCGCCGCCCTCCTGGTCGGCAAGGCAACGGTCGCCGCCGAACGCGGCGTGGAACTCAACCTCGCCGGCAGCCTCCCCGACGAGGTCGTCGACCCCACCGGCCTGGTCACCATCGTCGGCAACCTGATCGACAACGCGCTGGACGCGGCGGTCGGCTCCGCCGAGCCGGAGGTCGAGGTGGAGGTGGACGCCGACGGCCGCGCCGTCCACCTCCGTATCGCCGACTCAGGCGCCGGCGTCCCGTACGACCAACGCGAAAAGATCTTCACGGAGGGCTACTCCACGAAGCGCCTCCCCGCTCACGGCGCCAAACGCGGCATCGGCCTCCCCCTGGTCCGCCGCCTCGCCGAACGCCAGGGCGGCAAGGTCACGGTCGACGACCGCCCGGGCGGCGGCGCGGAGTTCACGGTCTATCTCCCGGAGGCGCTCCGCGAAGCGGCTTAGTGCCGCTTCAACTTCGCCAGCACGGCCACCGCCATCCGTTCCTCCCCCGTCGCATTGGGATGGAAAGGCGCCGCCGGGTTCGCCGGCACCAGCGGCTCAACCCACCGGTCCGCGGGCGGCTTGCACACGTCGTGCCCGATGCTCGGCGTGTACGTATCCGCGAACTTGGCGCGATTCACCCCGGCGGCGATCCGCAGCATCGCGTTCAGCCGCTTCCCCGTATCGCGCAGATACGGCACGTCGCCGTCCGCCATCTGCACATCCGGACGGCAGCCGACGCCGCTGTCCGGCACGATCACCGGATACCCGACCACCACCACCCGCGCCCGCGGCGCCCGGTCGCGAATCGCGTCAAGCACCTTGTCGACCTTGAAGAACGCCTGGCCGATCCGCCTCGCCAACTCGTCCTTGCCGCTCGCCTTGTAGTGCTTCTCGCACGGGTTCCCGGTCGGATCGGCCCCGGCCAGGGTCGTACACGTACCGATGATCTCGCCGAACCCGATGTCATTCCCGCTGATCCCGACCGTCACCAGCGTCGTATCCCGCCCAAGGGCGTCCAGCTGCGGCGGATTGGTCCCCTGCTGCTGCCACATCTCGGCGGTCGTGGCGCCACCACAGCTCACGTCCTTGAACGAAGCCACCCGGTACCGCAGCGCGACATGCGTCGGGTAATTGTGGTCGGAACGCGCGCAGTTGGCGTCGAGCTGCTTCGGGATCCCGGGCCCCGAGGTGTACGAGTCGCCCAGCGCGACATACCGCTCGCCGTGCTTCGGCGTGGCCTGCGCGGGCACGGCGCCCGCACCCAGGACGAGGGCGGCGGCCCCGCCCGTCGCGGCGGCGGACATCGCCACCCGTCTCGCTCTCCTAGCGCCCATCCCTGCCTCCACTCCCGTGACTTCCGCGTCACTTACCGGGAAGTAACAGTCATGGCGGCGCCGACACGTGTCAATGCCCCGCGCTCATCTCAGCAGCCAGCCGCCGTCGACCGGCAGCCCGACTCCGTTGACCGAGCGATTGCGCAGCAAGAAGTCCACCGCGTCGACCACGTCCCCCATTCCCGCCAGCCGCCCCGTCGGCGTACGGGACCGGATCGGATCGAGCGCGGCGGCCGGCTTGTCCCGCCAGTACGGGCTGTCGCCGACGATGCCGGGATGGACGGCGTTGACCCGGACCGGGGCGAGCTCGGTGGCGAGGGTACGCACCATCCCGTCGACGCCGGCATTGACCGTCGTCACGGTCGTCGACCCGGGATACGGGCGCGCCCTGGCCTGCCCGCCGAAGAGCACGATCGCCGCGTCTTCACCCAGCCGGGGACGCAGCGCGTGCACCACCTCGGTGTAGCCGACCAGCTTGAGCGTCACCAGCGCCAGCGCCGCCTCAACATCGTATGCAGCCACCGAGTTCTCATCGCGGCTGATCGCCGCCAGCACCAGGGCGTCCACCCGCTCGACGCCGTCCAGCGCCGCGGCGATCTCGCGCGGCCGCGCAAGATCGAGCGCCAGCCCCCGCGCACCGCACTCCTTCGCCACCGTGGCCGCCCGGTGCGGATCGCGCCCGGTGAGCAGGACGTCGTCCCCGGCCGCCGCGTACCGGCGGGCAATCTCCCGCCCGATCCCGGCGGTGCCGCCGACGACGACCACGTTGCGCGAAATCGCCTCACTCATCGCTTCTCCTCCAGCCGCTCCCGCAGGTAGTCCCAGTCCCGGGCGAACCGGTAGGAGTGCCGCGCCGGCGGCTGCGGCGCCTGCGTCTCCAGCCACCGCAAAGGCCCCGCACCGGCGTTGGCGAAGGAGTGCACGCACCCCGCCCCCGCCCACGCCAGGTCGCCAGGGCCGAGCCGGTGCACGGTCCCGTCGAAGGAGGCATCCACGCTGCCTTCGAGGATCAAGTACGTCTCCTCGAAGGGGTGATCATGCGCCCCGGCAGCACCATCCGGCTCGTACTGCACCATGAACATCGTCGAGGCCACCGCCCCCAGATCACCGTCGACCATCATCTTCACGCCGATGCCGCTGTAGACGAGCAGCGCCGTATGCATGCTCGCCGAGACCGCGAGCAGGTCCTGGCTCTGCTTTCCCGGGTCCATCTGCGCGGGCTCGAAGTGCCCGAAGGAGCGCGTCCGCGGATCGCGTACGTCCACGGGCACCGGCTCCCGCACCGGCAGCCCCGCCACCGCCTCCGTGTCGTGCCCGTACCGCGCCCGCGGCACCGGAGCGAGCATGTCCGCCCAGCGCGCGGGCCCCGCACCCGTACCCCGCCAGGCATGCGGCACGCCGACCGGCAGCAGCCCGTAATCACCCGCCCGCAGCAGCCAAGCGCCCTCAGCCGTATCGAGCACTACAGACCCGTCCAGCACGAAGAACGACTCCTCGTACGCATGCACATGCGCCCCCACCGCGCCATCCGCCGCCAGCTCGCAGACACCGAACCCGGTGTGCACGGCGCCATCCCGCTCACCCACCGCCGCCCACCGCGAGTGCCCCGGCTGCCCGGTGGCGGCGAACTCCGCGTCCGCCGCCCGCCGCACCAGATACGCACTCACTGCTGCGGCCCCCGGGCCGCGACCGCCGCCAGCAGCCGGTCGCGGGACTCCTCGACCAGCCGCCGCGCCCGCGCGGTGTCGGCGAGCAGCCGGCCGTCGCGCTTCTTGACCTCACCGGCGACCAGGACGGTGTCGACGTTCGACACGTCGGCGCTCAAAGTCACCGCGGCCACCGGGTCATGCACCGGCGCCACATTGAGCGCGGTCGCGTCGATGGCGACGACGTCGGCCTGCTTGCCCGGGGTGAGCGATCCCGTACGGTCCTCGAGCCCGGCGACGTGCGCGCCGTCTACGGTGGCGAGCCGCAGCATCCGGCGGGCAGTGAGCATCGTGTCGGGTACGGGCGAATCCGCCGCCCAGCACGCGGCGTTGACCCGCGCCCGCTCGGCGCCGAAGGCGGAGCGGATCTGGGTGAACATATCGCCCGGCGCCGTGGTGACCACATCGATGCTCAGCGACGGCCGCAGCCCGTGCTCGATGGCCTTCATCACCGGCGGCCAGCCATGGCCCATCTGACACTCGATCTGCGGAGCGACAGAGATCGTGCCGCCGCTGTCGGCGACCATCCGCCACTCCTCGTCACTGAGATAGCAGCTGTGGACGTACGTCGTCGGCGGCGCGTCGCGCCCGAGCAGTCCGAGGTCGTGCAGCTGCTTCACCATGCCGAAGCGTCCGGCCAGGCGGCCCATCGCGACGTGCACGGTGATCGGGAGGCCGAGATCGCGGGCGAGCCGCCACTCGCTCTCCACGACGTCGTTGATGCAGAAGCCGGGCCCGCGGGTGGCGAGCCCCATGGTGAGCAGCCCGTCGTCCGACGAGAAGTACTGCGCGCGGATCCGGCGGACATCGGCCGCCGGAATCGCGATCTTGCTTTCGAACCAGTAGTCGGCGAGGGAGGTGTTGGCGCTGCCGTACGCGTACTGGGCGCGGATGCCCGTCTCCCGCAGCGCCTCCACGGCGGCGTCCGGGTGCTCCGGCGTGTTGTTGATGTGCGACCAGTCGACCAGCGTCGTAATGCCGGCGTTCAGGCACTCCAGCGAGCCGGCGAGGTTGCCCGCGTACACGTCCTCCGGCCGGTAGACGGGCGCGAAGGTGTCGAGGACCTCGGTGAAGTAGTCGTCCAGAGTGGCGTCGGGCGCGCAACCGCGGATGGGCGCCTCCCAGGTGTGGCGATGGGTGTCCACGAAGCCGGGGATCACGATCCGCCCGGTCATGTCGAGCACCTCGGCGTCCGCCGCCGCGGGAATCTCCCGGTCGACCGCCGCGATCTTCCCGTTCTCGATCAGGACGTCCCCCTGGGCCAGGTCCCCGAGCTCCGGGTCCATGGTGAGCACGTGGCCTCCGCGCAAGAGCTTGCGCTCGCTCATCGCCGTGCCGCCTTCCTCCTGTGGGGTGTTCAGTAGCGGGCCAGGCCGCGGACCGCGGCCACGACCTTGTCGACCGTGGGGATGACCTCGGCCTCCAGCGCGTCGGCGAACGGCAGCGGGACGCACGCGCCGGCCACGCGCCGTACCGGCGCGTCCAGCAGCCCGAAGCCCTCGTCGGCGACGACCGAGACGAGGGTGCCGCCCCAGCCGCCCTGATAGGGGTTCTCCTCTACGGTCAGCAGCCGCGAGGTCTTCCGCAGCGACCCGAGCACCGTCGCCGCATCGAGCGGCACCAGGCAGCGCAGGTCGATCACTTCGGCCGAGACGCCCTCGTCCGCCAGCCGCTCGGCCGCGGCCAGGGCCACCGGCACCATCGCGGCCAGCGCCACCAGCGTGACGTCCGCGCCCTCCCGTACGACCGCCGCCCGGCCCAGCTCCACGACATGGCTGTCGGCCGGGACCTCGCCCTTGCCCGCCAGCAGCGCCTTGTGCTCGAAGAGCACCACCGGATCGTCGCTGCGAATGGCCGCCGCCATCAGGCCGACCACGTCGGCAGGAGTGGAAGGCGCCGCGATCTTCAGCCCGGGCACGGTCAGCGCCCAGTTCTCGGTCGCCTGCGAGTGCTGGGCGCCGAAGCCGAGGCCGCCCCCATTGGCGGTACGGACCACCAGCGGCACGGTGACCTGTCCGGCCGTCATGTAGCGCACCTTGGGGATCTCGTTGGCGAGGTAGTCCCAGCAGCAGGCGAGGAAGTCGGAGAACATGATCTCCGCGACCGGCCGCAGCCCGGTCATCGCGGCGCCCATCGCCGCCCCGGCAATGGCCTGTTCGGAGATCGGCGTGTCCCACACCCGCTCCGGGCCGAACTCCTTGAACAGCCCGGCGGTGGTCTTGAACACCCCGCCCGCCGCGCCGATGTCCTCGCCCAGGCACACCACCGCGGGATCGCGGCGCATCTCGCGCGCGATGCCCTCGGCGACCGCCTCCCGGTAGCTGATCACGTCCGCCACGCCGCACCTCCGTCGGCCCATACGTCGGTGAGCGCGACGGCCGGGTCGGGTCCCGGCGCGCGCTTCGCGGCCGCCACCGCCTGCGCGACCAGGTGCTCGGCCCGTACGCCCGCCGCCGCGATCTCCTCCTCCGCGACGCCCAGCGCCGCCAGCCGGCCGCGGGCGAGGTCGAGCGGGTCGTGCTTCAGCCACGCCTCGACCTCCTCGGCCGGGCGGTACGCGGCCGGGTCGGAGCGGCTGTGGCCGTAGTGCCGGTACGTCAGCGCCTCCAGGACGGCGGGCCCGTTGCCACCTCGGGCCCGCGCGGCCAGCGCGGCCACCGCGTCGCGCACCAGCACCACGTCATTGCCGTCGATGACCTGGCCGGGGATGTCGTACGCCGGTGCCCGGTCGGCGGCGGGGCGCGGCACGGCGGTCACGTCGGCGATCGGCGTGTACTCCATGTACAGGTTGTTCTCGCAGACGAACAGCACCGGCAGCCGCCACACCGCGGCCAGGTTCAGCGCCTCGTGGAAGGCGCCGATGTTGGTCGCGCCGTCGCCGAAGAAGGCCACCGCGATCTGCCCGGTGCCGCGCAGCTTCGCCGACCAGGCGGCCCCCGCGGCCATCGGGAGATGCGAGCCCACGATGGCGTACGAGCCGAGCATCCCGGCCGCCGCCTTTGTCAGGTGCATCGAGCCGCCCTTGGCCCCGCACAGCCCGGTGGCCCGGCTCATCAGCTCGGCCAGGCACTCCTCGGGGGTGGCGCCGCGGGCGATGGCGTGGTGGTGGCCGCGGTAGGTGGCGAAGACGTAGTCGTCGGCGCGCAGCGCGGCGCTCGCGCCGACGGCGATCGCCTCGTGCCCGGCGGCGAGGTGGGTGGTGCCTTTGACCAGGCCCTGCAGGAAGAGGTCGTGGGCGGCCCGTTCGGTGCGGCGGATCACCGCCATCTGCTCGTAGTGGCTCAGCAGCTCGGCGGGGTTCACCGCTCCCCCCTGCCTGCCCGGGTGTTGAGGTGGGACTGCGACTCGCGGCGGGTGTCGAGTTCGCCGCCCACGGTCCAGTACTTGCGCCCGGCGACCAGCAGCTCCTCGGCCGGGAACTTGGTGATGACCTCGCAGCCGTCCGCGGTCACCACCACCTCCTCCTCGATCCGGGCCGCCGACCAGCCGTCCCCGGCCGGCCAGTACGTCTCCAGCGCGAAGACCATGCCCTCCTCCAGCACCTCCGGATGCGTCGGCGACACCAGGCGGCTGAAGATCGGCTTCTCCCAGATCGACAGGCCGACCCCGTGCCCGTACTGCAGGGCGAAGGCGGCCGTCTCGTCCGGGAAGCCGAACTCCTCGGCGCGCGGCCACACCCGCACGATGTCCGCGGTCGTCGCGCCCGGGCGGACGAGGGCGATGGCCTCGTCCATGTACTCCCGGCAGCGGGTGTACGCGTCGCGCTGGGCGGGCGAGGCGCTGCCGACGGCGAAGGTGCGGTAGTAGCAGGTGCGGTAGCCGAGGTGGCTGTGCAGGATGTCGAAGAAGGCGGGGTCGCCGGGGCGGATGAGGCGGTCGCTGTAGACGTGCGGGTGGGGTGAGCAGCGTTCGCCGGAGATGGCGTTGACGCCCTCGACGTACTCGCTGCCGAGGTCGTAGAGCACCTTGCTGACCACGCCGACGCACTCGTTCTCGCGCACGCCCGGGCGGAGGTACGCGTACAGCTCCTCGTACGCCGCATCCACCATGGAACAGGCCTGGGTGAGCAGGGAGATCTCGTCGCGGGTCTTGATCCGCCGGGCCTCCAGGAACAGCTGCTGGCCGTCGACCACGTCGATGCCCTCGGCCTTGAGGGCGGCCAGCACCGGCATCTCGGCGAGGTCGACGCCGAGCGGCTCGCCGGCCATGCCGTGCTCGCGCAGCTCCCGCGCCACCTTGGCGGCGACGTCCTCGGCGATGCCGGCGCCCGGGTGGAAGGCGCCGCGGAGCGTGGAGATCCCGGCGCGGGCGCCGGTGGGCTCGCCTTCCTTGCCGGCGTAGTCGAGCCAGGGGTTGTAGAGCTGGTGGTGGCGGGCGGCGGAGCCGAAGTCCCAGATGACCGGCTCGGCGCCGCGGACGAGGAGGGCGAAGCGGATGAGCTTGTCCATCGCCCAGGTGCCGATGTGGGTCGACGTCATATAGCGGATGTTGGCGAAGTCGAAGCTGAGCACCGCGCCGAGCTGGGATTCCTCGAGTACGGCCTTCAGCCGCGCCAGCCGCTCGGTCCGTAACCGCGCGAGGTCGACGCGCTCCTCCCAGTCGACCGCGCCTTGCCCGAATGTGCGGACCGCCATCGCGTCCACCCCTCTCCAGCCGGGAGCCCGCTCAACTCACAGTGAACGACCGCCCGATGAGAGTGTCAAGGCACACTGAACACTACCCGGATACCACCCAGACACCGGTCGCAGGCTCCCCGCCGTCGTTGCGGTAGCGATGCGGGGTGGTGGATTCGAAGCAGACGGCATCGCCGGGGCGCAGCGTGTGCTCCTCGAATCCGAGGGTCAGGATCAGCTCGCCCGCGGTGAGGTAGCCGTACTCGGTGCCGGGATGCCGCATCAGCCCGCCGGTGCTGGAGGAGGAGCCGCCCGGCCGGTACGTCACCTGCAGGAAGTCGGTCTCGGTGCCGGGCACATGGCCGAGCCGCTCCCACACCACGCCGGAGTCCAGCTCCAGCCGCTCGCGCTCGTCGGGCCTGGTCAGCGGCCCGATCCGGCGGGCCGGCTCGGCGGCCAGCACGGCGAGCGCGCCGAGGATGGTGCCGGGGGCGGCCGCCGGTGCGTCCTGACGGGCGTCGAAGAGGTCGTCGACGGTGACGGACAGGGCCGTCGTGATCGCGTACAGGGTGCTCACGGATGGCTGGCTCTTGCCGTTCTCGATCTGGGAGACCAGGCTCGCGGAGACGCCGATCTCACGCGCCAGCCGCCGCAGGCTCCAGCCGCGCTCCAGGCGCACCTGGCGGATCCGGGCGCCGACGGGCGGCACGGCGGAAGGGGACACGGGCGGCTCCTCTCCGTGGCCAACGGCTGCAGCGTACAGCCTAATTGAACACCGGCGGAGCGCCTCGGCGGGCTCAGACTGCCCCGGCGGGCTCAGACCGCCCCGGCCCCCGTGAGCGCCCGCACCTCGGTCTCCGCGTGCCGGGCCGGGTCGGCGGGCTCGCGGGAGATCCGGGTGCCGAGCCAGCCCGCCAGGAAGCCGAGCGGTACGGAGACCAGGCCCGGGTTCTGCAGCGGGAAGTACGCGAAGTCGAGGCCGGGGAACAGCGCGTCCGGGCGGCCGGAGACGACCGGCGACAGCGCCACCAGCACCAGCGCGGGCAGCAGCCCGCCGTACACCGCCCATACCGCGCCGCGGTGCGTGAAGCGGCGCCAGAACAGGGCGTACAGCAGCACCGGCAGATTCGCGGAGGCCGCCACCGCGAAGGCGAGGCCGACGAGGAAGGCGACGTTCTGCCCGCGGGCGAACAGCCCGAGCCCGATGGCGACGAGGCCGATCACGCCCGCCGCGACCCGGGCGACGGCGACCTCGCTGCGCTGCTTGCCCTTCTGCTGCGCGCGTCGCCGGCGCCGCAGCGAGGCGTACAGGTCATGGGCGACCGACGCCGACGACGCCAGCGTGATCCCCGCGACCACCGCAAGGATCGTCGCGAAGGCGACCGCGGCCACGATCGCGAAGAGCACCGCTCCCCCGGTCGACCCCGCACCCCCGCCCAGGTCGAGGGCGAGAAGCGGCACGGCGGTATTGCCCGCGGCGTTGTCGTTACGGACCGCAGCCGTGCCGACCAGCGCCGCCGCGCCGAAGCCCAGCACGATCGTCATCAGGTAGAACCCGCCGATCAGCCCGATCGCCCACACCACCGACCGCCGCGCCGCGCGGGCGGTCGGGACCGTATAGAAGCGGGCGAGGATATGCGGCAGCCCGGCGGTGCCGAGGACGAGCGCGATGCCCAGGCTGATGAAGTCCAGCCGGTTGCCGACCGTCCCGCCGTACTTGAGCCCGGGTGCGAGGAAGTCGCCCCCATGGCCGCTCCGTTCCGCCGCGGCGGAGAGCAGCGCACCGAGATCGCCATGGAAGCGGATCAGCACCATCACCGTAAGCGCGATGGCACCGCCCATCAGCAGCACAGCCTTCACGATCTGGATCCAGGTGGTGGCGCGCATGCCGCCGACGCAGACGTACAGCACCATCAGCCCGCCCACCCCGGCCACCGCCGCCGTCTGCTCCGCGCCGCCGCTCGCGCCGAGCAGCAGCGCGACGAGGCTGCCCGCGCCGACCATCTGCGCGACGAGGTAGAGGACGGAGACGGTGACGGAGGAGATGCCGAGGGCGAAGCGGACGCCGGGCTCGCGGAGCCGGGCGGCGACGACGTCGGCGAGGGTGAAGCGGCCGCAGTTGCGGACGAGTTCGGCGACCAGGAGCAGCACGACCAGCCAGGCGACGAGGAAGCCGACGGAGTAGAGCATGCCGTCGTAGCCGTAGAGGGCGATGAGTCCTGAGATGCCGAGGAAGGAGGCGGCGGACATGTAGTCCCCCGAGATGGCGAAACCGTTCTCCAAAGGGGAGAACAGCCTGCTGCCGGCGTAGAACTCCTCGGGCGAGCCGTGCCGGTGCCGGCCCGCCCAGGAGGTGATCGCCAGGGTCAGCAGCACAAACGCGCTGAACAGCAGCAGCGCGAGCGTCTGGTGTTCGGCGAGGCCCCTCACTGCAGTGGGTCCTCCTCCTTCGTACGGGCCTCGTGCGCTCGGGCCTCGTGCGCGCGGGCGTCGGCCTGCGCCTGGAGGGTGACGTCCCAGCGCAGTTCGAGCGCGGGCTGGTCGCGGCGGAGCCGGGCGTGTCTGGCGTACGCCCAGGTGAGCAGGAAGGTGGTGACGAACTGGCCGAGGCCGGCCAGTATCGCGACATTCACCACGCCCGCCACCTTGTGTGCCATCAGCCCCGGGGCGGCGGTCGCGGCGATGACGTAGGCGAGATACCAGCCGAGGAAGGCGATGACCGCGGGCACGACGAAGCGTCGGTACTGATCGCGGACGTGCTGGAACTCCGGGCTGTGCTGGACCTCCAGATAGAGCTCGGAGTCGTCGGCGGGCGGGCGCGGCCCGGGCACGGCAGCCGCACGCGGCGGCGGCACCCAGCGGTCCGGCTCCGGATCGTCCCAGGCTCCCCAGCCGGAGGCCAGCTCGTCGTGCCAGGGGTCGTCGAGCGCCGCGGCCGGGGTGTGGGCCTCGGCCGCCTCGTGCTTGTCCACCGTGTCTCCCTCGTATTGCGGCGAGCTCTTGGCCGCGACACAAAGGATGGTTGGATCGCATGCGGCCGGGTTCCGCAATCCCGGACCCTTCACACAATCAGGTGAACACCCGGCGCAATACCGGAGATTTAAGGTCAGGACTCCTCTACGGGACGGCCACCGCTACACATTTCCACCCGAGCACATGACCGCCACATGCCGCCCGGCGAAGCGGTCGGGATGGGTGTGCAGAGCGGCGAGTGCGGCCGCGCCCGCGCCCTCGGCGAGGGTGTGCGCGTCGCGGGCGAGGGCTTGGCGGGCCTGCTCGATGGCGGCGTCCTCGACCAGCAGGAAGTCGGTGAGCCGGGCTTTCAGGACCCGCTGCGGCAGCGCGAAGCCGCTGCCGGTGGCGAGGCCTTCGACGGCGGTGCGATTGGGGCGCGCGACGACCTCGCCCGCCCGCCAGGAGTCGTGCGCGCCGGGCGCGGCGGCCGACTGCACGGCGACGACGTCCGCGTGCGGCGCGAGCGCGGCGGCGACGAGGCACGCGGCGGCGGCGCCGGAGCCGCTGCCGACCGGGACGATCACGGTGTCGGTACGGGGCGCGTCCTCGAAGAGCTCGAAGTAGGCGGTGCCGACGCCGGCCAGGATGGCGGGCTCGTTGGCGGCGCTGACCAGGCGCATGCCGCGCTCGGCGGCGAGCTTCTCGGCGTACGGGCGGGCCTCGTCGAAGTTCGCCCCGTACTCGACGAGTTCGGCGTCGAGCGCGGAGACGGCGCGGGCCTTGCCCGGGTTGGGGTCGCGCGGCATGACGATGACGCAGGGGACGCCGAATCGGGCGGCGGCGTAGGCGAGGGACTGGGCGTGGTTGCCGGTGGAGTAGCCGACGACGCCGCGGGCGCGCTCGGCCGGGTCCATGGTGGCGAGGAGGTTGAGGCCGCCGCGGACCTTGAAGGCGCCGGTCGGCTGGATGTTCTCGTGCTTGACGGTGAGGGAGGCGGCGGCGCCCTTGTCGAGCGTCGGGTACGACCAGGCCGGAGTGGGCGGCAGGTGACGGCGGAGTCGGGTGCGGGCTTCGAGGACGTCGGTGATGGTGGGCGGCTGCATGGACAGCAGGCTGACACTTGGGCGATAGATAGGTCCAATGGAAGTTTACGCTGGATGTATCAATATCATCGATGTATGGATCTCACCCGCCTACGCGTCCTGGCCGCCGTCGCCCGCGAAGGCTCCGTAACGGCGGCCGCCGACGCCCTCAACTACGCCCAGCCCTCCGTCAGCCACCACCTGGCCCGCCTGGAGGAGGAGGCCGGCGTCCCGCTGCTGCAGCGCGCGGGCCGCGGCATCCGCCTCACGGACGCGGGCCGACTGCTCGCGGAGCGGGCGGAGGAGATCCTCGGCCGCCTGGCGGCTACGCAGCTGGAGCTGGCGGCGCACGCGGGGCTGCGCGCGGGGCGAGTCCGGGTCGCGGCCTTCCCGTCGGCGCTGGCGACGCTGGTCCCGGCGGCCGCGACCCGCTTCGCGGCGGACCACCCGGGCGTCGAACTGGCGCTGACGGAGGCCGAACCCCCGGCGGCGCTGGCGGCGCTCCGCGCCGGCGACGTGGACGTGGCGCTGGTCTTCGAGCACGACGACGCCCCGGAGTCGGGCCGGCTGAACGTAACGGCGACACCGCTGATGGCGGAGCCGACGTACTTGGTGACGCGCAAGGCGGCACGCGGCGGTCTGGTGGCGTACGCGAACGAGCCCTGGATCGCCGGCTGCGAACGCTGCCGCGCCCACCTGCTGGCGTCGTGCGAACGAGCGGGCTTCGTGCCGCGGATCGCCTTCGAGACGGACGACTATGTGGCGGTGCAGGCTCTGGTGGCGGCGGGCGTAGGCGTCTCGACGCTCCCGGGATTGGCGCTGCGCGCGCACCGGCACAAGGACGTACGAGTGCGGCGCCTGCCGGGCGACAGGCGGACGGTGAGCGCGATGGTGTACGGAAAGCCGCCGGCTCCGGCGCCGGTGGCGGCCTTTGTGGAAGCGCTCCGCTCAAGCGAGCTCTAATCCACCAGCCCTCGCCGATAGGCGTACCGCACCGCCTGCGCCCGATCCCGTACCCCAGTCTTCGCGAACAAGTTGTTGATGTGCGTCTTCACCGTCGCCTGCGACACATGCAACCGCCGCGCGATCTCCGTATTGCTCAAGCCCTCGGCCACGAGCGACAGCACCTCGGCCTCCCGCGCCGTCAGCCCGTCCGGCGGCTCGCTCGTCACTGCAGCAGCGGGAGTGGGACCAGGCGTGGCCACTCGCTCCAGCAACATCGCCTGCACCTTGGGCGACAACCCCGCCTCCCCCGACAGCACACTGTCAATCGCCCGGACAATCTCCTCCGCCCCCGCATCCTTCGTCAGATACCCCCGCGCACCGGCCTCCAGCGCGGGAAAGAGCGACTCGTCATCCGCATACGTCGTCAGCACCACCACCTGCGTCCCCGGATGCTCACTCCGGATCCGCCGCGTAGCCGCGACCCCGTCGACGCGCGGCATCCGCAGGTCCATCAGCACCACGTCAGGCGCATGCTCGGCGACCAGCGCCACCGCCTCCTCGCCGTCGCCGGCCGCGCCCACCACCTCGATGCCGGGCAGCAGCCCAAGCAGCATGACGATGCCCTCGCGCACCACCGTCTGGTCGTCCGCGACCACCACCCGGCGCGTCACACCCGTCACACCGGCACTCGCAACTTCACCGCAAAGCCCTTCCCTTCGGGTCCGGCCGCCAGCGTGCCACCCAGCAGCTCGGCGCGCTCGCGCATCCCCCGCAGACCGTACCCGGCCCCGGACGCCGCCAGCTCACCCGCAGCCCGCGTGCCGCCCTCGTCGCGTACCTCCAGCGTCACTTCCCCGTCCCCGTACGCGAACGACACCCGGACCCGCGCACCCGGCGCATGCTTGCGCACATTCGTCAGCGCCTCCTGCGCGACCCGCCGCACCGCCTGCCCCGCCTCGGTCGGCAGCGCCCGCGGCTCGCCCGCGACCGCGACCTCCACCAGCGGGTCGGCCGCGAGCTCGCGCAAATAGCCGTCCACCGGCGCGATGTCGCCGCGCAGCGCCGACAGCGCCTGCCGGGTCTCGGCGAGCCCCTCGCGGGCCATGCCGCGGGCGGCGACGACCCGTTCCAGCACCTGCTCGCGGTCGCCGTCCCGCTCGATGAGCAGCCGGGCCGCCTCCAGGTGGACGAGCTGCGCGGACAGGCTGTGCGCCAGCACGTCGTGGATCTCGCGGGCGATCCGGGCGCGTTCGTCCAGCGCCGCCGTCTCGGCCTCGGCTTTACGGGCGGCGAGCTCCTGCTCCACCAGCCGCTGATTCCGGCGGCGGGCATCGGCGTCGAGCCGGATCACGTAGCCGCCGAGGGCGACGCCCCCCATGGTGGCGGCGGTGGCGAACGCGCTGTCATCGCTGAAGACCGCATACGCCGCCAGCGGCACCAGCATCGCGGGCAGCCCGGCCGCCAGCGGCAGCCGCCCGATCGCGAAGACCGCGACGACGCAGCACACCACGAGCCCCGTCACCCGCGCCCCGTATGCCACCGCGGCGATCGCGAGCGTCAGCGCGAAGGCGAGCATGACGAGCGCGGGCCACACCTGGCGGGCGGCGGTGTACGTGGTGAACCGCCGCAGGGCCGCGAGCACGGCGACGAGGCCGACCGCGCCGATGGCGGCGCCCGGCCCCTGGAACGGCTCGTGGGTGAACAGCGTGCCGATCAGCAGCGCCAGCAGGATCAGCCGCCCGACGCGGGCCACTGGCCGGCTGGCATGCGCCTGGCCCTCGCGGGAGCTCACGCCCCCCGAGGGCCAGCCGAACCAGGTCTGCGAGGTCACACGGTTTCCTTCGTCAGCGCCGGCTGTGCCTGCGGCGCGAGCGCGGCACCACCGTACTCCGACCGCAGCTGCGCGCCCCGCCACCGGATCACCGCGGCCCGTACGAAGAGGCTCAGCGCCAGCGACAGCATCAGCCCGCCGATGCTCAGCGCCACGCCCAGCGCGAGCCCGAGCCCGACGACCGCACCCCGCATCAGGATCCCGCCCACCCACACGAGGGCGGTGGCCTTGGTCCCCTTGGCCCACACGGTGCCGTCGCCCTCGGTCCACATCCGCGTGGTCGACGCCCAGGCGACGCCCATCAGCCCGCCGGCCACCAGCTCCAGCACCAGCAGCCCGGCGGAGGCGCCGGCGTGGGCGGTGTCCACGAGGGCGTAGTTGCGCAGCGCCAGGAAGGCGAGCACCGCGGGGATCAGCCACCAGCGGCCGCCCGCCGTGACCTGCGTCGTACGGAACTGACGGCTCAACACCAGCGCGATCACGGCGACTATGGCCAGGACGTTGGCGAGGGTGGACATGACGGCCTCCGGCTGCGGATTCGGCTTCGAAAGCGCTCGTCGCTTCCGACACCCACGAAGTTACGGATCCGCCCGCTGACCTGGATCGGAGCCGGGGTGGAACCCGGGTGGAGGTTCCGTCTCCACCCGGGGGTGGAGACGGCGCCGCCTCAGGCGTCGATGCCGCGGCTCAGGTGTCGATCCGCGAGCGGTCAAGGGTCGCCGCCGAGTTCGTGATGAACTCCTTGCGCGGCGCCACCTCATTGCCCATCAGCAGGTTGAAGGCCTCCTCCGCCGCCTCCAGGTCGCCGATGTTGATGCGGCGCAGGGTGCGGTGGCGGGGGTCCATCGTGGTCTCCGCGAGCTGGTCGGCGTCCATTTCGCCGAGGCCCTTGTAGCGCTGGATGGCGTCCTTGTAGCGGGTGCCCTTGCGCTCGAGCTCCAGGATGGTCTGGCGCAGCTCGTTGTCGGAGTACGTGTAGATGTACTTGTCGACGCCCTTCTTCGGATTGATCAGCTCGATGCGGTGCAGCGGCGGGACCGCCGAAAAGACCCGGCCCTCCTCGACCATCGGGCGCATATAGCGCTGGAAGAGGGTCAGCAGCAGGCAGCGGATGTGCGCGCCGTCCACATCCGCGTCGGCGAGGAAGATCACCTTGCCGTAGCGCGCCTGGTCGATGTCGAAGCTCCGGCCGGAGCCTGCTCCTATGACCTGGATGATCGCGGAGCACTCGGCGTTCTTCAGCATGTCCGAGATCGATGACTTCTGGACATTGAGGATCTTGCCGCGGATCGGCAGCAGCGCCTGGAATTCGGAATTCCGCGCCAGCTTCGCGGTGCCCAGCGCGGAGTCGCCCTCGACGATGAAGAGCTCGGAGCGGTCCACGGCATCGCTGCGGCAGTCCGCCAGCTTCGCGGGCAGGGACGAGGACTCCAGGGCCGTCTTACGGCGCTGCGCCTCCTTGTGCTGGCGGGCGGCGATGCGGGTGCGGGCCGCGGCGACGATCTTCTCCAGGACCGAGCGGGCCTGCGCCTTCTGGTCGCGCTTCGTGGAGGTGAGGAACGCCTTGAGCTCCTTGGCGACGACATTGGCGACGATCCGCGAGGCCGCCGAGGTGCCCAGCACCTCCTTCGTCTGGCCCTCGAACTGCGGCTCCGCCAGCCGGACCGTCACGACCGCCGTCAGGCCCTCGGTGACGTCGTCCTTGACCACGTCGTCCTCGGCGGCGCGCAGCAGCTTCACGGCGCCGCGCAGCACCTCATTGACGGTCTTGGTGATGGAGCGCTCGAAGCCGGAGACGTGGGTGCCGCCCTTGGGGGTGGCGATGATGTTCACGAACGACTTCATGGTCGTCTCGTAGCCGGTACCCCAGCGCAGCGCGATGTCGACGCCCAGGTCGCGCTGGACCTCGGTGGGCGTCATGTGGCCCTGGTCGTCGAGGACCGGGACGGTCTCCTTGAAGGTGCCGGAGCCCTGCAGCCGCAGCACGTCGGACACGGGCTTGTCCGGCGCCAGGTACTCGGTGAACTCGCTGATCCCGCCGTCGTAGCGGAAGATCTCGGTGGTCGGCTCGGCGCCGTCGATCCCGCGCTCGTCCTTGATGGCGAGGGTGAGGCCGGGGACGAGGAAGGCGGTCTGGCGGGCGCGGGCCTGCAGCTCCTCCAGGGAGAGGCGGGCGTCCTTGAGGAAGATCTGCCGGTCCGCCCAATAGCGCACGCGGGTGCCGGTGCGGGTCTTGGGGACCTTCTTGGTCTTGGTCATCCCGCTGGCGGCGGTGAACTTCGCGTCCGGCCCGTCGCCCGTAAAGCCGCCGGGGACGCCGCGGCGGAAGCTGATCGTGTGCGTACGGGAGGAGTGGTCGACCTCGACGTCCAGGCGAGAGGAGAGCGCGTTGACCACGGAGGCGCCGACGCCGTGCAGGCCGCCGGAGGCGGCATAGGCGCCGCCGCCGAACTTGCCGCCGGCGTGCAGCTTGGTCATGACGACCTCGACGCCGGAGAGCCCCGTCTTGGGCTCCTTGTCGACGGGGATGCCGCGGCCGTTGTCCCTGACCTCGACCGAGCCGTCCGCATGCAGCAGGACCTCGATGTGGTCGCAATAGCCGCCCAGGGCCTCGTCGACGGAGTTGTCGATGATCTCCCACAGGCAGTGCATGAGGCCGCGGCTGTCCGTGGAGCCGATGTACATGCCGGGGCGCTTGCGGACGGCCTCGAGGCCCTCGAGGACGAGGAGGTGCCGCGCGGTGTAGTTCGACTCGTCGCGGTCTGCCGCGGCGAGCAGGGAGGGCACATCGGTGGTCGACACTGCGGCGGACACGTAAGTTCGCTCCTCGCTGAATTCAGGTGTGTGGTGCCTGGTGGCGCCCGTCAGAGGGTACCGACCCCTTGGCAGGACTGGTGTGCAGGCACTTGCTCGTGGCTCCATGCTAGTACCGTGTCGAGCAGATGTTCGATCCCTCGAAGGAGTGACGCCCACATCACGTTCCCATCCCGGCATGAACCATTTAGGCTCCGGGCACGTCCTCATGGACAACCGGCAAGCCAGCCGGGGAGGACAGCCCCTGTAAAGAAGCGAAAAGCCCAGCAGCGCACCAAAAATGCACTACGGCACATTTCGCCGCCACCCCGGTCGCATCTGTCCGCTGTGAGCGAACCCACCCCGAGGTAAAGCCCGGGCGGGAACGTTTTCGGACTGGTTGGATGTTGACCCTGGTACGACAGCTCGTCGAGCTAGAGAAGAGGCGACGTGACTACAGTTCTGACACCGTCGAGCCCGCTGACGGCCGCTGACCGCTGCGACCGTTGCGGCGCCCAGGCATACCTGCGCGTCGTCCTGATGAGCGGTGGCGAACTGCTCTTCTGTGCCCACCACGGGCGCAAGTTCGAGCCCGAACTCAAGAAGATCGCCGCCGAGATACAGGACGAGACGGAGAAGCTGACCGCTACTCCCTCCGCCGACACCGAGGAACGCTGATACGACGCTTCCCAGACGAGCCGTGCCGGTCCAGGACCGGCGTTCGGGCGGCCTCCCCCTGACGGATCAGGGGAGGGCCGCCCGTTCGGCTCCTGGGGCTCCCTCGGGCCTTTCAGGCCCGTCAGCGGGCCCTTCAGACCCGTCAGCGCTTTCAGTCCTTGCCGGCCCCCTGCGGCTTCGGCAGTTCCTTCCGCGCGTGGGCCACCAGCTGCGGCTGCACGCCCGAGATGCGGGTGTAGACCCCCGGGTTCCCGCGCTCCCCGCAGCCGTTCCCCCAGGACACCAGCCCGATCAGGCGCCCCTTGGCCACCAGCGGCCCGCCGCTGTCCCCCTGGCAGGCATCCTTCCCGCCCGCGGGCACCCCCGCACACAGCATGGAGCGGGTCGTGTACGTACCGTCAAGGCTCCCCGCCGGATAGGCCGACCTGCACATCCGGTCGCCGAGCACCTTCACCTCGGCCGCGTGCAGCGAGGTGGCGTAGCTGCCGTCGCCCTTGGTGTCGCCCCAGCCGTAGACCCGCGCGGCGCCCCCGGCCTCGTACGCGTCGTCGTCGCCGCCGGCGGCCATTTGGATCGGCTTGCCCCGAGTGGCGGGTCGCTCCAGGGTGAGTACGGCGATGTCCCCCGCGTTGGTCCAGCTGTCGTAGTCCGGGTTGACCCAGGCCTGGCGGATCTTGATCTCCTGCCCGGCACCACCGCGCAGATTGCCGCGCCCCGCCACCACCCGCAGGTCGCGCACCTCTTCGAGGGGGGCGCCGAGCACCTGGCGGGTCAGGCAGTGCGCCACCGTTATCACCTTCGCCGGCGCGATCAGCACCCCGGCGCAGAACTGCCCCGAGCGCTCCCGCCCGTACTGCTCCCGGCTGGTGAGGGCCACTATCCAGGGGCTGTCCCCTATCTGCACCGGCTTGCCGCCCACCACCACGCCGTCGGCGGCCGCCCTGGGCGCCGCCGGGAGCTGGAGCACCGCCAGCGGCAGCAGCAGGGCCATAAGGACGCAGGCGGACAGCAGGCGGTGCTTTAACACACGGGGGCGGCGCATAGGCGACTCCTGACGCAGAAACGAGAAGAGGCTGAGCGGACGGTGTGTCCACACAGCCTCATTCACGTGGGTGCGCCGCGCACCCGTAGCAACTCAGTCGAGGTAGTCCCGCAGCACCTGCGAGCGGGACGGGTGCCGCAGCTTCGACATGGTCTTGGACTCGATCTGGCGGATCCGCTCGCGGGTCACGCCGTAGACCTTGCCGATCTCGTCCAGGGTCTTCGGCTGACCGTCGGTCAGGCCGAAGCGCATCGAAACGACGCCCGCCTCGCGCTCGGAGAGGGTGTCGAGCACCGAGTGCAGCTGCTCCTGCAGGAGGGTGAAGGAGACGGCGTCCGCGGGGACGACCGCCTCGGAGTCCTCGATCAGGTCGCCGAACTCGCTGTCGCCGTCCTCGCCCAGCGGGGTGTGCAGCGAGATGGGCTCGCGGCCGTACTTCTGGACCTCGATGACCTTCTCCGGGGTCATGTCGAGCTCCTTGGCCAGCTCCTCCGGGGTGGGCTCGCGGCCCAGGTCCTGGAGCATCTGGCGCTGGACGCGGGCCAGCTTGTTGATGACCTCGACCATGTGCACCGGGATACGGATGGTGCGGGCCTGGTCGGCCATCGCGCGGGTGATCGCCTGCCGGATCCACCAGGTGGCATACGTGGAGAACTTGTAGCCCTTGGTGTAGTCGAACTTCTCGACCGCGCGGATCAGACCGAGGTTGCCCTCCTGGATCAGGTCCAGGAAGAGCATGCCGCGGCCGGTGTAGCGCTTGGCCAGCGAGACCACGAGGCGGAGGTTCGCTTCGAGGAGGTGGTTCTTGGCGCGGCGGCCGTCCTCGGCGATGATCTCCAGCTCGCGCTGCAGCTTCGGCGCGAGCTTCTCGGAGTTGGCGAGCTTGTCCTCTGCGAAGAGCCCGGCCTCGATGCGCTTGGCGAGCTCGACCTCCTGCTCCGCGTTGAGGAGCGGGACCTTGCCGATCTGCTTCAGGTAGTCCTTGACCGGGTCGGCGGTGGCGCCGGCGGCGGCGACCTGCTGCGCGGGCGCGTCGTCCTCGTCCTCGTCGGACAGGACGAAGCCCTCGCCGGTCTCACCCTCCGGGCCCTCGGCTCCTTCGGCCTTGGCGCCCTCGGGACCGGTGCCGGCCTCCTCGGACTCCTCGCCCTCGCCGTCCTTCTTGCCGGCGGTCTTCTTGGCCGCGGCCTTCTTGGCGGTCTTCTTGGCAGCCGGCTTCTTGGCGGCGGTCTTCTTCGCCGCCGCCTTCTTCGCCGGCTTGGCCTCGGCCTGCTCGTCGGCGGACTCGGCAGCCGCGGGCTCCACGGCGGCCTCGTCGGCGCCCGCGGGGACCGTGGCGGTGGTTTTCTTCGTGGCCGTCTTGGCGGCGACCGTCTTCTTGGCCGCCGGCTTGGGAGCGGCGGCCGGGGTGTTCTTCGCCGGCGCGGTCTTACGGGTGCGCTTCGGCGCCTCAGCGGCACTGACCATCAGTGTCACACCCTCCTCTTCGAGGACCTGGTTGAGGCTACGCAGGACGTTCTTCCACTGAGTCTGCGGAATCTGGTCTGCGTCGAAGGCACGGCGCACGTCGTCGCCGGCAATCTGCCCTTCGGCCTTTCCCCGCTCGATGAGCGCCATGACGGACGCGGCTTCGGCGATCTCCGGCGGGAGCGTACGGGATGTGCTGGCCGACACGAACAACCTCTCGAACGATGGGAACGACCGGCGGTGGGGATGGACCGTCGGCGGATGCAGCGACAACGCTCCGCTGAACCAGCGGTGCGCGAGCCACCTCTTAGGTCATCGCGCCTTCCCGCAGAGCGTTACGCCCAATCCACGTGGCTCAGGTCACACTAATGGCCCGGCGAGAGCCCGGCGGCCGGGAAAGCGCGTCGCCGGACCTCTTGGAGAGGTCCGGCGACGACAGCACGGCACCCGGCTGTCAGTGCTCGCGCGGGGCGGGCACGACGCGCTCGGTGCCGGTCGTCTCGTGCACCGAGAGCAGCTGGCGCATGGCCGCCTCGGCGGCGGCGGCGTCGCCGGAGGCGAGCGCGTCGACGATGCGCAGGTGGTTGGCGACCGAGGTCTCGCCCGGGCGGTCGCAACCCCCGACCGGGCCGCCGGACACCTGCAGGGCGGAGGAGACGACGCCGGAGAGGTGCTCCAGCATGCGGTTGCCCGCGACCTGCATCACCAGCGAGTGGAACTCGGCGTCGGCGCGGGAGAACGTCACTGCATCGCCCTGTACGAGGGCGTGGCTCATGATCTCGGCCATGTCGGCGAGCCGCTGCTGGACGTCCTCGCGGCCGTGTCCGGCGGCGAGGCGGGCGGCCAGCGGCTCGATGGTGTAGCGGAGTTCGCACAGCTCGCGGCGCTGGTCCTCGCGCTGCGGGCCGAAGGCGCGCCACTCGATGATGTCCGGGTCGAGCAGGTTCCAGTCGCTGACCGGGCGGACCCGGGTGCCCACGTTGGGGCGGGCGCTGACGAGGCCCTTGGCCTCCAGGACGCGCAGGGACTCGCGGACGACGGTCCGGGAGACCTCGAAGCGCTGTCCGATCTCTTCGGGGACGAGCGGGCGGTCGGCGCCGAGATCGCCGGAGACGATCATCTGGCCGAGCTGCTGGACGAGTTGGCCGTGCAGCCCGCGGCCGCGGCTGGTGGCGGCACGGCGGACGCTGCGCCCGAGGTCGGGCTCCGCGTCCCAGGCGGGCGCGGGCGCCGGGGCCGGGGCGGCGGTGGGTGCGGCTGGTGCGCCCTCCTGGTACGCAAAGCGGTTGAGGCCGCCCGCCGAGCCGGCATAGCCGTCGGTCGAGGGAGCCGCGGTCATCATGGTCTGCATGGTCTGCGCAAGGGTACTCACGAAATCCTTTGTCGGCGGGGCTCCGTGGGACCTTGAGGGCTTTCGTGAAAAGCACACGAAAGGGTGATCGCCTGCGACCTCGGCATTGACGCCGATTCAGGGCGTGTGTGCGAGGGGTGTGGGGGGCGGTGCGGGGGTTTTGGTACGGATCTCTGTGCAGGTCAGCGGGCCCGGCTCCGGGTCGCGGTCAGCGTGTAGGCGCCGAGCAGGGCCAGCAGGGACAACAGCAGGGCCTGCCCGACGGGTTGGGCGGCCGGGCCCAGGTCGGTGGACAGCAGCCGGGCGGCGCCGGCCGGCCACGGCATCGGGAACACCTCCTGCACCCGCAGTGGCAGCTCGGCGATCCGGCGGGCGGCGCCGGTGGCGGCGAACTCGCCCAGCAGCGGGCTCACCGCGACCGGCACGGTCAGCACGGCGGCGAGGCCGAGCGAGGCGTGCCGGAAGACGCCGGCGGCCAGCACGCCGGTCCAGGCGCAGCCGATGGAGAGGACCGCCCAACCGGCCATGCTGGTGGCCCAGTTCGCGGGCAGGTCGACGATGTCTCCGTAACCGACAAGCAGCGCGCTGGCGTCGGCGAACACCACCGCGACGAGGAGCGCGAGCGCGACGGCCGTGGCCACGACGAGCTTGGCGACGAGCAGCCCGAAGCGGCGGGGGACGCCGCCGAAGGCCGCGGCGAGGGCGGGGTAGCGGAACTCCTGCGCGAAGGCGTGCGCGCCGACGAAGCCGGCGCCGATCGCGACCGGGGGCAGCGGCAGGGCCGGGTGCCAGCCGGTGAGCATCCGCACGCCGGAGGCGTCGGCGCCGCCGCTGTGGGCGAGGAGGGCGGCGCCGGCGACGGAGGCGAGCACGGTGAGGGCGGCGGCGAGGCGGGGGACGCGGGGGCCGGTGGCCATGCGGCGGATCTCGTAGCGGAGGGGGTGGGCGGGGCCGGGGACGCGGGTGGTCCTGGCCTCGCCGGTGAAGGCCGGGTCGGCGGGCGGGAGGACGGGCTCGGCGGAGGGGGCCGGCGGGGCGGAGACCGTGCTGTAGTCGGCGAGCTGGTGGACCAGGACGCCGCCGCGGAAGGCGATTTCGCCGACGGCGGCGGAGGTCAGGCCGTAGACGTCGAGGCGGTTTCCTTCGTGCCGTACGACCTCGACGCGGGTGTCCGGGGTGCTCGCGGTGCGGGCGAGGTAGGTGGCGAGGCGCTCGGCCTGCGGGGTGCGGACGGTGACGCAGCTGCGCAGCCGGGTGCGGGCGAACTCGGCGGCGGGCTGGTCGGCGACGATCCGGCCGGCGTCGAGGCTGAGCACCCGGTCGGCGAGGCGGGCGGCGGTGCGCGGGTCGGCGGTGGTGGTGAACACGCAGATGCCGGTGCCGGCGAGTTCGCGCAGGGTGGCGTGGTACCAGGCGGCCTCGCGGTGCGACAGGTCGCGGGCCGGGTCGTCGAGGACGAGGGTGTGCGGGTCGCCGAGCAGGGCGGTGGCGAGGCCGAGGCGGCGGTCCATGCCGAGGGCGAGGGTGTCGAGGCGGTCGCCGGCGAGGGCGTCGAGGCCGACGAGTTCGAGGACGTCGTCGGCGCGGACGGCGGGGACGCCGATCGCCGCGGCGAGCATGCGCAGGTGGGCGCGGAGCGTACGGGCCGGGTGGCCGGCCACGTCGCCGAGCACGGTGCCGACCTCGCGGGCCGGGACCGCGATCCGGCTCAGCGGGCGGCCGTTGAACAGGGCGGTGCCGCGGCCCGGGTCGAGCTGGAGCAGGCGGCGGACGGCGGCGGTCTTGCCGGCGCCGGGGTCGCCGAGCAGCACGGTGACCTCGCCGGGGGCGGCTTCGAAGGTGAGGCCGCGCACGGTGGCGTCGCCGCGGTCGCGGTCGGTGCCGCGGTCGCGGTCGTCGCCGTGGCCGCTGTCGCTTGCGCTTTCGCTGCTCTGCGGTCGGCTGGTGAGCCCGATGGCCTGGATCATCTCGCGCCTCGCTGGGGTCCGGAACGGGGACACCTTAGCGTGACAATTGGGAAGAATCGGGCATCGCGGAGCGGGTGGGTTCCGGCGAGTTGCGGTGCGGGCGGGTGGCCGGGGCCGCGGGGCGGGCGGGTGCGGTGGTCAGACCTCCGGGCGGAGCATGGGCGGGTTGAGGAGGGTGGCGCCGCCGGCTCTGAACAGCTGGGCGGGGCGGCCGCCCTGGCGGGTCGTCGTGCCGCCGGTGGGTACGAGGAAGCCGGGCGTGCCGGTGACCTTCCGGTGGAAGTTGCGCGGGTCGAGGGCCACACCCCACACCGCCTCGTACACCCGCCGCAGCTCGCCGACCGTGAACTCGCGCGGACAGAAGGCCGTCGCCAGCGACGAATACTCGATCTTGGAGCGAGCCCGCTCCACCCCGTCGGCCAGGATCCGCGCATGATCGAAGGCCAGCGGCCCCTGCTCCGGCTCCGCCGCGCCCGCCGCGCCAGCCCCGCCAGCCCCGCCAGGCCCTTCGGGCCCGAGCAGCGACTCCACCGGCGCCCACCGCACGCTGCTGGCGTCGCCGCCGGGGCGCGGCGCGGGCAGGTCAGGGGCGAGGACGAGATGCGCCACGCTGACCACGCGCATGCGCGGGTCGCGCTTGGGGTCGCCGTAGGTGGCGAGCTGCTCAAGGTGCGCGCCCGGGACGGATGCGGGCTGGGACTGGGGGCGCTCCGGCGGGCCGTCGTCGGCGAGGCCGCCGTGCGGGTGCAGGCCGGTCTCCTCGGCGAGTTCGCGGGCGGCCGCCTGCTCCAGATCCTCATCCGGCTGCACAAACCCGCCGGGCAGCGCCCACCGGCCCTGGAACGGGGGCTCCCCGCGGCGTACGGCGAGCGCACACAGCGCATGGCTGCGCACGGTCAGCACGACCAGGTCCACGGTGACGGCGAACGGAGGGTAGGCCGACGGGTCGTAGGGTGGCATGCCGCGATCATAGTCGTCTGCCTGACGATAAACAGGCCCTTGGTCACGCAGTCCGGCCCGGTCGGCCGCGTGACCCGGGCCGGTCGGCCGCGCGGTCCGGGCCGGTTGGCCGCTTGGTCCGGCCCGGCGGCCCCCTTCCGGTTACGTCCCCAGCTGCAGGCCCGCCGCTGCCTCCTCGACCATCCCCATGCCGAGTCGGCTCACTCGTACGGAGAACGGCTCCCCCGCTATCTGCCACCCCGTCAGGTGGAGCGCACCGAGGGGCGCTGTGCTCGCGGGGCGGATCGTGACGGTGCCCGCCGGGACGTCGGGGCGCAGGCCCGTGACGGCGGTCAGCAGGTGGACCACCGAGGCGGCGGCCGTGGCGGCGGGGCGGCAGGCGGCGGGGTGCGGCAGTGGGGCGCCGCCTTCGGTGCGCTGTATTCCGGCGTACATCTCGGGGAGGCGGTGGCCGAAGTGCGCGGCGGCATCGAGGGTGCCGTGCAGGAGGAAGCCGGCCTCCTTCTCGTATCCGGTGGCGAAGAGGCCTGCCACGGCCACCGCCGTGTCGAGCACGCGGACGGCTCCGCCCCCGTGGCCGAACGGATTGTGCCGCGGCTCCCCGCGCCCGAGGCTGCGCAGCCCCCAGCCGCAGTCCTGCGCCGGCGCCCCTAGGAGCCGGGCCAGGGTCTCCGCCCGCACCTTGTCCAGCAGCGGTTCCGCGAACTGTCCGGTGCGGGACAGGCCGGAGTCCAGCAGATGCGCGGCAGCGCTGCCGAGCTGCGGCAGCGGGTCGCCGTCCGGCTTGAGCGCGGCGGCCGGGCGGCCGCCGGAACGGTCCTCGACCCAGAAGTCGGCGCGGAATCTCTCCCGCAGCGCAGCGGCCCATTCGCGCCAGCCGTCGGCGCCGGGTCGTCCGAACTCGTCCAGCAGATCCGCCCCGAGCAGCGCGGCGCGATGGGCATGCGCCTGCGTCTCGCAGCGATACGGGCCGCCGGGCGCGGGGTCGGGGACGTAGCCGGAGAGGTCGGCCGGGTGGTGCTGCGCACCCGGGTCGCAGCCGGGCGCCGCCGATCTGAGCCAGGCGAGGCAGCGCTCGGCGGTCGGGAGCAGTTGCTCGGTGTCCCGGCCGGACAGCCCCCACCGGCGGGCCTCCGCGAGCACGGCGGGGAAGAGCAGTGTGGCCTCGATCCCTACGGAGCGCGGCGGGAGTTGCGGCCCGCTGGTGCGTACGGGGCCGGGCAGCAGACCGGCCTGAGGGCCCCGATCCTGCTGGCTGCGGGCGAGGGCGCGCAGCGTGCCGGCGGCGAGATCCGTACCGAGCGGGAGGAGCATGCGGGCCGCCCACAGGGCGTCGGCGGGGTCCAGCCCGCAGCGCCACGGGACTCCCGAGGCGAGAAAGCCATCGACGGGCGCGCCCGGATCCCGCAACAGCAGCGCCCCCAGGTCATCGAGAGCGGACGCGAGCGCCGGTGCCACCCGGGCATCGTCACCCCCCGCGCAGGCGGACCGGGACCAGGGGATGGGCCCGCGCGGCGGAGGGCTGACGGGCTGCCGCCCATCGGCCGAGAAGCCGCCGGCCGAAGAGCGGCCGGTCGCGGAGCCGCCATCGTGCCCTCCGCCGACCGCGGCCCCGCCGCCATGTCCCCCGCCACCGAGGACGCCGTCGACGGGGGGCCCTCCACTCAACGTGCGCCCGGGCCCCACCCGCAGCTCGATCGTGTGCCGGCCGCCGGGTGGCAGCTGCAATTCCCAGCGGAGGAGGCCGGCCGAGGCCACCGCGGCGTCCGGCGGTGGGTTCGCCGTCACTACGGACTGGGCGCCGCCCGTGGTCCAGCGCAGGCCCGACTCCCACACTCCCGCGGCCAGTTCTCCGCCCGCCGCGCCGGCAGCGATCGCTCCGAGCTCCGCGAGGTCCGTGCCCAGCTGGGCTTCCAGCTGCAGGCGGAGCGGGCGGGTGGCGCTGCTGGTGAGGGTGAGGCGTTCGAGGCCGGTCGCGTCGCGCAGTCGCTCCAGGGTGACGTCGGGGTCGGGGCCCGGGTCGGCGCCGGTACGGACCGTGGCCACGAAGCGGGCTCGGCCTGCGGCGGTCATCCGGCCCTGCACCGCGAGCGGTTCGGCGCCCGAGACGCGCACCTGGCAGCGGGACAGCAGCCGACGGCCGCCGTGATAGAAGCCCTCCAGGCCGGTGCCGTCTAGCTGGCCGTGCTCTGCCGACACCACGAACGCGGGCAGCGCCACGCACACCAGCGACGCATGCGCCGACGGCAGCGCCGCGGGTGGGGCGGCAGCGGCCGATGGGCCGGGGCGGCGGGTGGCCGGGACCTTGGCTTGCACTGTGCTCGGGCTCCTGCGTGCGGGGGTGCGATACGGACCAGGTCGGCCGCCACAGCTATGAACGCCGGCGCCGCACCCGGAGTCACGGGCAGAACGAGCCCACCCCGCTTCCTGCCGCCCGACCGCGACACTCACGACTCCCCGCGTCCCGGCCGTCGCTTTCGTAACTCCCGCCTGGCGTCCGCCCCTAACTCCCATCTGCCGTCCGCCGCGGTCATGACTCGCCGCTCGCCGTTCCACCGCGCTCATGACTCCCCGCCTTCCCGCCGCCCCCGGCCGACCGGCCGCCGCCCGCCGCCGCCCCCGGTGTCGGTGCCGCTCCCCCCGCCGTCGGCCGGCCGCCGCCCCGGCCCCGTCCTGCGCCGCGACCGCGTCGCCTCTCCCCCGCGCCCCTTGCGGCCGCGCGCCTGGCGCCGTCGGCCGGCCCGTTGCTTGCGCAGGGAGGCGCGCAAGGGCTCTGGGTCCAGGCCCTCGTTGACCGCGTCGTGCAGCAGGCGGGCGAATACGTACTCCTCGTCAGCGCGCAGCGCGGCGGCCAGGGCGACGCGGGCGGCTGCCTCGTCGCCCGCCGACCAGGCCGTCCAGCCGGCCAGGGTGAGCGGTGCGGCCGCATGCTCGGTGAAGGCGCCCACGCAGCGGCGGGCCAGCAGGCGCCACAGCCGCAGCGCCGCGGCTGCCGCGGGGCCTTCCATCCACTCGGCCGCATGGTCGCGCGTGCCACGGTCCTGCAGGCCGAGCACGACCGCGGCCGCCTCCTCGTCGCTGACCAACTCGTCGTCGCGGGCGTCCTCCTCGGGCGCCGCATCGTCGGCGCCCGTGCGCGGCGCGGCGCGCAGCCGGGCCAGGAGGCGGCCGGCCAGCGCAAGCGTGTCCTTGCCGACGGCGTCGCGGTCGGCCGCGCCGAGGATGCGCGGCACCAGCGCCGCCGCGGCCGCGTCCAGCGCCTTCTCCTGGGCCGCGACGCGGGACGGCGGGCCGCTGACCGGCGCCAGCCGCGCCTCCATGTCGCGCAGCGAGCCGCGGACTTGAATGCCCGCATACGTGGCCGCGGCGGCCATCGGCGAGGTGCCCGGCGGGGTGAGCGGGCTGCCGTCGGGCGGGCAGCAGGTGATGTCCGGGCAGCAATACGACCAATAGCGGCCCGAGGAGATGCACAGCGCCTCGACGACCGGGACCTCCAGCCGGCCGCAGGCCATGCGCAGCCGCTGCGCCAGCGGCCGCAGCCGGTCCATCACCTGCCGGGGCTCCTCGCCCGCGCCGTCCACATCCTGGCAGAGGAAGGCGATCACGCCCGTGGGCCGGGCTCCCCGTCTCTCGCTGCCCTCGATGAGGCACTCCGCGAGCTGCGTCGCGACGTCACTCCACTCCGTCCTGTCGCGCGGGATGCCGAGGCGCAGCCGGCCGCCGAAGCGGCCGCGCTCGCCCTGCAGCGCGACGAGGACGATCGAGTCGTCCGGATGGAAGCCCATGAGATACGGCAGCGCGTCGGCCAGCTCGGCCGGCGAACGCAACGTGATCTGAGCGGTGCTGCTGCTGTGCGTAGTCATGCGACCACGCTCCCGCAGCGGCACCCTCCTTCGCGACACCCTGTGGATAACTCGCGATCACTCGCAAAGCCGCAGGTCACGAGCCCCCCAGCCCGCACCGCTAGCCCGCCACCGCGAGCACCAGCGGCAGCACCCGCCCCGCCCCCGACTGCCGCAGCAGCCGGGCGGCGACCGCCAGCGTCCAGCCGGAATCCGTGAAGTCGTCGACGAGCAGCATCGGCCCCCGGCAATCCGCCAGCGCGGCAGCCAGCTGCTCCGGCACGGCAAAGGCCCCGGCAAGCCCCCGCAGCCGCTGCGCCGAATTGCTGCGGCGGGCCGCATGAGTGCCCTCCGGGCCCGTATACGCCAACGCCCCCAGCAGCGGCAGCCGCCCGACGCCCGCGATCCCTTCGGCCAGCGAGCCCACCAGCTGCGGCCGCGACAGGGACGGCACCGCGACCACCCCCGCAGGCCGCGGCAGCGCATCCTCCCCGCCCGCCGCCCAACCGCCCGGCGAGCGCGCCCAGTCCGCGAGTACATCCACGGCCGCCCGCAGCACATCGTCAGGGACCGGCCCGTCGGGAGCCCCCTCGGCCAGCATCGGCCGCAGCCGGTTGCCCCAGCCGATATCCGAAAGCCGCCCCAGCGCCCGTCCCGTGTCGCACTGCTCGCCCGGCGGGATCTTGCCCTTGAGGTCGATGCCCAGCGCGGGCAGCCCGGTGGGCCACATCCGGCGCGGCACGACCTCCACGCCCGGCCGGTCCAGCTCCTTCTCCGCCCCCGTCAGCGACTCGGCCGAGACACTCGCGTCCACCCACGCCCCCGCGCAGTTGTCACACCGCCCGCAAGGCACCGCCCCCTCGTCGTCCAGCTGCCGCCGCAGGAACTCCATCCGGCACCCGGCCGTGCTCACGTAATCCCGCATGGCCTGCTGCTCGGCCGCCCGCTGCCGCGCCACCCAGGCATAGCGGTCCGCGTCGTACACCCAAGCGGCGCCGGTGGATGTCCAGCCGCCTTTGACCCGCCGGACCGCGCCGTCGACGTCGAGGACCTTCAGCATCGTCTCCAGCCGGCTGCGCCTGAGATCCACTTCCGCCTCAAGAGCCGGTACGGACAGCGGCCGGCCCGCCTGCTCCAGGGCGCCCAGGGTCTGCCGCACCTGCGGCTCGGGCGGGAAGGCCGTATCGGCGAAATAGCGCCAGATGGCCTCGTCCTCCTTGCCGGGCATGAGCAGCACGTCGGCGTGCTCGACGCCGCGGCCCGCGCGCCCGACCTGCTGGTAATACGCGATGGGCGAGGACGGCGAGCCGAGGTGGACCACGAAGCCCAGGTCCGGCTTGTCGAAGCCCATGCCCAGCGCGGAGGTGGCGACGAGCGCCTTCACACGGTTGCCCAGCAGGTCGTCCTCGGCCTGCAGCCGGTCGGCGTTCTCCGTACGGCCCGTGTACGAGGCCACGTTGAAGCCGCGCTGCCGCAGATAGGCCGAGGCCTCCTCGGCGGCGGCGATGGTGAGCACATAGATGATGCCGGAGCCCTGGAGCTCTTCCAGGTGCTCGGCGAGCCAGGCGAGACGGTGGGCGGCGTCCGGCAGCTGTACGACGCCGAGGCGCAGGCTCTCCCGGTCGAGCGGGCCACGCAGCACCAGGGCCTCGCCCGCGCCGGTGCCCAGCTGCTCCGCCACGTCCGCGGTGACCCGGGCGTTGGCCGTGGCGGTGGTGGCCAGCACGGGCACGCCCGGGGACAGGTCGGCGAGGAGCTGGCGCAGGCGCCGGTAGTCCGGGCGGAAGTCGTGGCCCCAGTCGGAGATGCAGTGCGCCTCGTCGACCACCAGCAGGCCCGTCGTGGCGGCCAGCTTGGGCAGCACCTGGTCGCGGAAGTCGACGGAGTTCAGCCGCTCGGGGCTGACCAGGAGGACGTCGGCCTCGCCGCGCTCCACCTCCTCATAGATGGCGTCCCACTCCTCCGGATTGGCGGAGTTGATGGTGCGCGCCTGGATGCCGGCGCGCGCGGCGGAGCCCACCTGGTTGCGCATAAGGGCGAGCAGCGGGGAGACGATCACCGTGGGGCCCGCGCCGCGGCGCCGCAGCAGCGCCGTGGCCACGAAATACACCGCTGACTTGCCCCACCCGGTGCGCTGCACCACCAGAGCTCTCCGGCGCTCCCGCACCAGGGCCGCGACCGCCTGCCACTGGTCCTCGCGCAGCCGCGCCTGGCCCGTCGGGTCTCCGACGAGCTCGGCGAGGATGGCATCGGCTTCGGCGCGCAGCTCCACATCGTCCATGCCCCCATGCAACCGGATAGCACTGACAACCGGCCACCTCACTCAGCGTGACCATCGCCCGGCCGGCTGCCGGCAAGCCGCGAGGTCTCCGGGCAATTGCTCATTGCCGCAGGCCAGTCCGGCAGGAAGAATGGGTCACGTTCCCGCGAGCAGCCCTTCGTCAGGGCTTGCGCAGCCCTGCCCGGGCGCCGTGGACACAGGGGGAAGGGAGGAATGACGTTGGCCCTCGGCTCCGCCGCCACCGACCCGCCAGGCCCCGCGCCCTCGGGGCGCATGCTGGAGCCCGCGGAGTGGGCCGCGGCCGGAATCCCGCTGCTGGGCAACCCCCGCGAGGTGGTCACGGGCCTGTTCGACCGCCACTCCCCCGCCCCCGACACGGCCGTGGTGGCGGTGCTCGACCCCGACGAACGGCTGGCCGCCAGCGCGTCGTTCGCCCGCCGCGATTTCGCCCGTACGGACTTCGCCGGCACCCGCGGCCCCGACGGCTGGCCGGTCCGCAACGCGCTATTGCGCCACCTGCGCCGGGTGATCCCGCACGACCTGCGCCGACGCACCCCGGTGCGCACGGCGGTGCTCCTCTATTGCCGCGAGGGCACCCCGGGCTGGACCGAGGAGGACGGCGCCTGGATGTGGGGGCTGCGCGACGCGTGCACGCTGCACGGGCTGCGCTGCGGCGCGTACATCACGCTGACCAGGACCGGCTGGCAGGTGCTCGGCGAGGACCGCGGCGGCCGTCGCCCGTACGCCGGGCCGCCGGCCGCCGAGCCCGCCGAAGCCGCTGCCACTGCCCCCGCCGCACCCGCGGCGCGGGGCACCGGCGGCGGCTCCGCCGAGGCACGCCGCCGGACAGCGGCGCGCTGACCCTCAGCTGAAGGACCCGGGCCAGGCGCCGCTCAAGCGCCCGCCCCGGCCGCCGCGTTGATCCGCTCCGGGTCACCGCACAGCACGAGCAGCGCGCCGGCGAGCTTCATCGCCTGGCTCATCACTCCTGCGACGGTGGCGTCGTCGCCGCCATTGACGGCCACGACCACGGCCGCGCGGGCCGCGGCGCTGCCGATCCCGTCGGCGCCGGCGTAGAAGACGTCGTCGGCCGCGGCCTGCTGCGCCCAGTACGCCTCCTCGCCGAAGCTCAGCTCGTGCTCGGCCCACGGGTGCAGTGCGCCCGTGGTGAGCACCAGGATGTCGCCCGGCGGGCGGCCGGAGTCCAGCAGCAGGTCGACGGCCTCGTCGGCGGCGTCGAGTGCGCCGTCGGCGGTCGCCGGGATCACCTGAAGCTGCGGGCCGGAGGCGCCCGAAGCGGGCGGCTGCGGGTCGCGCTTGGCGTTGTCGTTGTTACGGGGTGCCGTAGGGCGCGCCGCCGGCGCGGGGCCGGTGGCTCGGCCAGGTCCGGGACGGCCGGGTGGCCGGACGGAACGGGGACCTGGGACAGGACGCGGGCTCGCGGTGCGGCCCGGGACGCTCTCGTGAATCTGAGGCTCCTCGGGAGAGAGAGGCATGAGCTGATGTCTATCAAACACAAGTACCGGTCAAAGCAGCGGGTGGCGTCAATCAGATATCGAATCCGAGCTGGCCGGCCGCTTCCAGCTCCGCTGCTTCAGGAGACAGCCGCGGCCGCTTCAGATGCTGCCAACGCGGAAGACCATCCATATATGCCCACGACAGCCGGTGGTGCTGGGTGGGGCCGAGCTCGCGCAGGGCCTCCTTGTGTGCGGGCGAGGGGTAGCCGGCGTTGTCCCCGAAGCAGTACGGCGCGTACTCCGGCCGCCCGGCGCCCAGTTCCGCCATGGCGGCGTCGCGGTGCTCCTTGGCGAGCACGGACGCGGCCGCGACGGCGACGCAGGACTGGTCGCCCTTGATGACCGTACGGACCCGCCAGGGCGCCCCCAGGTAGTCGTGCTTGCCGTCGAGGATCACCGCGTCCGGGCGCACCGGCAGCGCCTCCAGGGCGCGTACGGCGGCGAGTCTGAGCGATGCCGTCATGCCGAGCTCGTCGATCTCCTGGTGTGTCGCCTCGCCGATGGCGTGCGCCGTGACCCAGCCGGTGAGCACGCCGGCGAGGGCGGCGCGCCGCTTGGGCGTCAGCAGCTTGGAGTCGGTGAGCCCGTCGGGCGCGCGGCGCAGTCCGGTGACGGCGGCGCAGACCGTGACCGGACCGGCCCAGGCGCCGCGGCCGACCTCGTCGATGCCGGCGACGACCTTGGCGCCGGTGGTGGCGCGGAGGGACCGTTCGACGCGGTGGGTGGGCGGCTCGTACGTCATGGCGGTGCTTAGCGTACGCCTCCGCGGGCGCGCCTCGGCACCGGGTCCCCGGGCGCGTCGACGCGCAGCAGCGGCATCATGATCTGGTCGATGACCAGGACCAAGTCCTTCTCCTGCACATCGCAGCCCGTCGTCTTGTGCAAATACATCATCATCGCGGGCACCACGTCGGCGACGAGCTTGCAGGTGGCGTCGCCGCGGACCTCGCCGCGCTCGATGCCGCGGCGCACCACGTCGGCGATGAGCTGCTTGACCGGCTCGATCACCCGGCCGAGGATCACCTCGGCGAAGTACTCGCCCTCGGTGCGGTCGCACTCGTCCATCAGCGCGCGCAGGGCGAGGCCCGAGCGGGAGTACATCTGGTCGAGCATCCACCCGCACAGGCTGAGCAGATCGTGGCGCAGGTCGCCGCTGTCGGGTGCTTCGATCATCGGCGGGATGCCCGCGTTGAGGGCCTCGGCGACGAGTTCGAGCTTCGACGGCCAGCGGCGGTACACCGCGGCCTTGCCGGTTTGCGCGCGGGCGGCGACCCCCTCGATGGTCAGGCCTTTCCAGCCGACGGCGCCGAGCTGATCGAGGGCCGCGTCGAGAATGGCCTGTTCAAGGACGCTGCCGCGGCGGCGGGCCGCAGGGGTCGCGGGCTGCGCTCCGGGAGCGGTCCGGTGCGAAGTACCCATGTTTTTCACTCCGTTGAAACTTAGTGAACGCTTGCGTTCCCTGTGCGTGGCACACTACTGTCCCCAGGGACAGTGAACGGTATCGTTCACTATTTCACGTGTAGGGGAGCACAGTGACAACCTCTCAGCTAGAGACCGACCGGGCGCCGGGGAAAGCGCCCAGGGCGGAGAAGCGGAATATCGCCCTCGTCCTTATCGCCGCCTGTCAGCTCATGGTGGTCCTGGACGTGACGATTGTGAACGTCGCGCTGCCGCATATCCAGTCCGCGCTCGGCTTCTCCACCGCTGACCTCACCTGGACCGTCAATGCGTACACCCTGACCTTCGGCGGCCTGCTGCTGCTCGGCGGCCGCGTCGGGGACATCCTGGGCCGGCGCCGGGTGTTCATAGCCGGCATCCTGCTCTTCAGCCTCGCCTCCCTGCTCGGCGGCTTTGCACAGGAGCCGTGGCAGCTGCTCCTGGCCCGTGCGCTGCAGGGCGTCGGCGGTGCGATCGCCTCGCCCACCTCGCTCGCCCTGGTAACCACCACCTTCCCGGAAGGCCCGGAGCGCAACCGGGCGTTCGGCGTCTTCGCGGCCGTGTCCGCGGGTGGCGGCGCGGTCGGCCTGCTGGCCGGCGGCATGCTCACCGAGTGGCTCGACTGGCGCTGGGTGCTGTTCGTCAATGTGCCGATCGGCATCCTGATCGTGGCCCTCGTGCCGCTGTATATCAGCGAGTCCGAGCGCCACTCCGGCCGCTTCGACATAGCCGGCGCGCTCACGTCCACGCTGGGCATGGTGTCGCTGGTGTACGGGTTCATCCGCGCCGCGGAGGAGGGCTGGCGGGACAGCCTGGCGCTCGGCTCGTTCGGCCTCGCCGTCGTGCTGCTGGCCGCGTTCGTGATGGTCGAGCGGCGGGCGCGGGAGCCGATCACGCCGCTGAAGATGTTCGCGGACCGGAACCGCTCGGGCACGTATCTGATCATGACCTGCCTGGCCGCGGCGATGTTCGGCATGTTCTTCTACATGATGCTGTTCGTCCAGAACGTGCTGGACTACAGCCCGATCAAGGCCGGTCTCGCCTTCCTGCCCGTCACCGTCGTGATCACCATCGGCGCCGGTCTCTCGCAGCGGTTCCTGCCGGTGCTCGGCCCGAAGCCGTTCATGGTCACCGGCGCCACGATCACGGCGCTCGGCATGGCCTGGATGACCCAGCTGGACCCGAGCGCCACGTATCTCGGCGGCGTGCTCGGCCCGCAGCTGCTCTTCGGCTTCGGCATGGGGCTCAACTTCGTGACGCTCACCCTGACCGCCGTCTCCGGCGTCGCGCCGCAAGAGGCGGGCGCGGCCTCCGGGCTGCTCAATGCCACCCAGCAGGCGGGCGGTTCGCTGGGCCTGGCGATCCTGACCACGGTGTTCGGCACCGCCAGCCGGGAGGAGGCGGAGAAGCAGATACCCGACTTCATGCAGCACGCCTCGCCGCAGGAGAAGGGCATCTTCGAGAAGACCCACGAGCTGCCCGGCATCTGGGGGCAGCGCGTGCTGTCCGAGGGTGCGGGCACGGGGTTCATAGCCGCGACCGGACTGGTGCTGGTGGCGCTGATCGTCTCGGTGGTGATGATCCGGGTCCGCAAGAGCGACCTGGAGGCGCTGAGCGGCAACGGGGGCATGCCTGCTGCCTAGAAGCAGGCCTAGCCGTATCAGCCGGCGTTACGAGCCGCTGCCCGGCACCCACCCGGGCAGCGGTTCCGTCTCCGCCTCCCAGTCCGCGGGCGGCGCGCCGCCGGCCCGGGCCGCGGCCACCCCGCCCGCGATGGCGCAGGTGGTGTCCACATCGCCGCCGGCCCGCGCTGTCACCCGTACCGTCTCTTCCCAGTCCCCCAGCGACCGGGCCACGGCCCACAGCGCGTACGGCACGGTGTCCTGCGCGCTTGTCCTGCGCCCGCTGCCGAGCACCGCGGCGACCGTGGACGAGTCGGCGTAGTCGAGCATGTCCCGGGCCCGCCGCACCCCCTGCCCGACGGCGCTGCGCGGGATCAGGTCGGTCACGCCGTCGAGCAGCTCGGCGCCGGTCTTGGGCCCGTCCGGGTCGCCGGCCAGCGCGGCCGCGGCGGCCACCGCCATCGCGCCGACGACGGCCTCGCGGTGCTGGTGGGTGACGTAGGCGGAGATCTCCGCCTGGTGCACGGCCTGGGCGGCGTCGCCCGCGTACCAGGCGCCGAGCGGCGCCACCCGGGACGCGGCGCCGTTGCCCCAGGAGCCCCGGCCCTTGAACAGCCGGGCGGAGGCGGTGCGCCAGTCGTCGCCGGCCCGTACGGCGTCGAGGACCTGGCTGACCGTGGAGCCGTAGTCCCGCTCCGGGTCGCGGTGCTCGGCCATCAGCGCGGCCAGCTCGTCCTGGCCGATGCGGCGCCTGGCGGCCAGCTCGGCCACCACCGCGCAGGCCATCTCGGTGTCGTCGGTCCACCGCCAGGGGCCCGGCGGCAGCTCGCGGCGGCGCAGCCAGCCGACCATTCCGGGCGTGCTGAGCTGCGCGCCCAGTGCGTCGCCCACCGACAGCCCGCGCAGGCTGGCCAGGGCGCGGGCCAGGCGCGATGCGGTGTCGTGATCAGCGGTCATCTCGATCGAAGCTTACCGCTCACCTGTGTGACTCCCGGTAAGCCTCCGGGGTGCACCAATGGTCGAAGGGCCGGTCCAGGGTGTAGCGCCCGTTCTCGCCGAGCAGCAGCATGCGGTATTCGGCGTTGCCCGGGTTCGACAGGGCCTCGAACTCCGGCACCGTCCAGTGAAACCAGCGCATGCAGAACAGCCGCATGGTGAGACCGTGCGTGACCAGCAGGACGTTCTCGGGGTGGTCGGGCCGGTCGAAGCTGCGGTGCAGGCTCTCCAGAAAGGCGCCGACCCGGTCGTAGACGTCGGCGCCCGACTCGCCCTGCGGGAAGCGGAAGAAGAAGTGCCCGTACGCGTCCCGGTACACCTTCTGCAGCCGGACCTCCTCGCGGTCCTGCCAGTTCCCCCAGTCCTGCTCGCGCAGCCGCGGCTCCTCGCGCACCCGCATCCGGTTCGGGTCGAGGTTCAGCTGCTCCAGGGTCTCGTGGGTACGTCGATACGGCGACACATAGACACTGACCCGCTCCTCCCCGAACACCTCCCGCAGCTCTTCCCCCGCCTCCGCGACCTGCAGCCGCCCCTTCTCGGTCAGCCGCAGCGCATGGTCGGGCTCGCGCTCGTAGATCGTGTCATCGGCATTCCCCTCCGACTCGCCATGCCGGATGAGAACAATGCGCCGGGGCCGTGCCATGGCGCCCACCCTAGGGCCTGCCTTAATGAGCGGCTCGCCGCGGGCCCTCCTGGCATGATCGCGCCATGCAACCGCTGCCGCACGGCTACACGAATCGCACCCGGGGCGACGGCCGCACGGTCACGAAGACCTACGCGGGCCCGGACGCCACCCTCCGCCGCCACCGCGAGCGGGACGCGCTCCGCCGCCTGACCGGCCGGCTGCCGGTGCCCCCGGTCCTGGGCGAGGACGAGAGCGAGGCGGACGGCACCCTCACCCTCGGCTTCCTGCCCGGCACCCACGGCCAGGAGCTCATCGACGCCGGTCACGCGGAGCAGGTCATGGCGGCCTGCGGGCGAGCCCTACGGAAGATCCACGCGGCAGGCGCAATCCACGGCGACTACGGCCCGAACAACGTCCTCCTGGACCCGTCTGACTTCGCCATCACGGCGGTGCTGGACTGGGAGTTCACAAGGGAGCTCAAGGACCCGGCCACCGACCCCGTCGAGGACCTGGCCTGGTGCGAGTGGATCGTACGCACCCACCACCCGGCGCACACCGCCGCCCTCGCCCACTTCTTCACCGCGTACGGGACGGACCGGGTCCCCTCATGGCCGACGCGCCAGGCCGCCATGCTCGCCAAATGCGCCGCGCTCCGCGACTTCTGCGACCGCTGGGAGCCGGGCGGCGCCGCCGTACGACTCTGGGAGGAGCGCGCGGCGACCACAGCAGCGTGGTGAAACCTCACACCGTCCAGGCATCCTCGACGTTGATCACGTCCCCCGCCAGCGCCGCCACATCCGAGCTGGTCTGCGCGCGCAGCCCCAGCCGCTCCACCCGCTCGATCCGGTACTTCGCCCGCTCCGTGGCCGAGTCCCACATCGACAGCACCAGGAATTCATCGCCGGGAGCCCGCCCGAAGAAGCCGCGGAGCATCCCCGGCGACCCGGCCATCGCCGGATTCCACACCTTCTCCTGCATCAGCGTGAAGTTCTCCACCCGGTCCGGCTTGACCCGGGTGTGCGCCACCCGCAGCAGATCCGCGTCGCCGAAGCGCGGCTCGAAGCCGACCTTCACGTCATGGACGTGCTCGAAGAGCCGTATCCGCATGCCGGTGTACGTGCCCGCCTGCGCCGCCGCGAGCCGGTCGTGCGACCGCGCCATGAACGAGTCGTACAGCGCCCGGCTCTCCCAGAACCCGAAAAGATGCGCCACACCCTCGCGCGCCTGACTCCATCCGCCCCCCTGCCCCCGGAAGCCGGGCTCGCCGAGCAGCCCCGCCCACTTGCGCTGCCCCCGCTCGAAGCCGCGGCGGTCGGTGACGTTGCAGCGCATCCACTTGACCAGCACGGTCGCCATCGTACGGCCTGATGACCTGGCTAACCGCCTGATCAGCAGCATCACCCCACCGCAGCGATCAACTCGACCTCCAGCAGCGCACCCGGGACGAAGAGCCGGGAGACCTCCACGGTGGTGCTGGAGGGCGGCTCTCCCTTGATGTACTCGGCGCGGACGGCGCCGTACTCCGCCCGGCGACCCATATCGGTGAGATAGCTGCGGATGTTGACGACGTCGTCGTACGAAGCCCCGTGCGCGGCAAGGATCTTGCCGAGCGCGTCCATCACATGCCGGGCCTGCGCCGCCATGTCGCCGGGGCCGACGAGCTCGCGCCGCTCGTCCAGCGCGACCTGCCCGGAGACGAAGAGCAGCGCGCCGCCGCCGACTTCGAGGCGGACGACGTGCGAGTACGGGCCCGCGGGCGCGGGAACGGTGGCCGGATTGTCGGTGGTCTTCAGCATGCGCACCACGCTAGGCAGCGGGCGACCGATACGACCAGCGAATGTCTCGCATGGCTAGCATGCGTACAGCGCATGGCTCGACCTGAAGACGAGAGGCCCCCATGGACACCGCCTGGCTAGAGGTCTTCCGCTCCGTAGCCCGGCACGGTTCCTTCACCGCCGCGGGCGCCGAGCTCGGCTATACCCAGTCCGCCGTCTCCCGACAGGTCTCCGCCCTGGAGGCGGAGTTCGGCGCAGCGCTCTTCGACCGCCTCCCCCGGGGCGTGCGCCTGACCGACGCGGGCCGCACCGCGCTCGCGCACGCCGGTGCCGCGCTCGAACGCCTCGACGCGGCCCGCCGCGACCTCGCCGCCCAGCGGGGCCTGGCGGCCGGCCGGCTGCGCCTCGGCGCCTTCGCCACCGCCGGAGCCGCCCTCGTGCCGCGCGCCATAGCCGGCTTCCGCACCGACCACCCGGACGTCGACATCACCCACACCGAGGGCTACAGCCGCGACCACGTGACCGCGCTCCAGGCCGGCGACCTCGACCTGGCCGTGGTCTCCGGCTACGCCGACCGCCTCGCCGCCTTCGCGCCGGTCGACCTGACCCACCTCCTCGACGAGCCGGTGCTCGTCGCCCTCCCCGCGGACCACCGCCTCGCCCGCCGCCGCACGCTGCGCCTGGCCGAGCTCGCCGACGAGCCCTGGATCGCGGGCAGCACGGACGCGAGCGAGACGCTGATCAGCGCCTGCCTGCGCGAGGGCTTCCAGCCGCGGATCGACATCGTGGCGCGGGAGTGGATCGCGAAGTTCGGCTTCGTGGCGGCGGGCTTCGGGATCACCCTCGTACCGGCGCTGGCGGCCGGCGCGCTGCCGCCTGGGCTGGCGCTGGTCGCCCTGCGCGCGCAGGACGCGCCGGTACGGTCGGTCTACGCCGCCGCGCCCCGCGGCACCGCCCGCCCGCCCGCGGTCAGCGGCTTTCTTCCGTATCTTCGTCGCGCTGCGCGGCGGCTCGCGCGATGAGCACATCCAGGTCCTCGGCGCTGAAAGCCAGCCCGAACTCGCCCAGCACCGCGGGCAGCTCCTCGGGCGCCACGGTCCGCTTCGCCGTCTCGCCGCCCGGCCCGATGGTCGTGAGGGTGTCGCCGACCAGCGCCACCCGCTGCTCCCGCCCCGGCTGCTGCACCACCAGGCGGCGGACGAAGGGCGAGCGCGGGTGGGTGGCGATGTAGTGGTTCCACACCTCGTAGTCGGGCCGGTAGCGCGGCTCCAGGTTGTACGCGTACAGCGGGAACCAGCCGTCGGCGTGCAGCCCGCGCAGCAGCCGCACCCCGTCGCCCTCATCGCCCTCCTCGACGACCGAGAACGTCCAGGCACCCTGCGTCACCTCGACCCCCGCCGCGAGCGGCAGCGGCTCCAGCAGCGCCTCGCCGCCGAAGCCGACGTCGACGTGCCAGGGCGCGCCGTCGAGGTCGACGCGCAGCAGCATGTGCGTGGTGGCGAGGATCTTGTCGCTGCCCATCCGGATCCGCGCCCCGAGCCCGGTGACGTCGAAGCCGAGCCGCTCCAGGGCGGCGGCGAACAGCAGGTTCTGCTCGTAGCAATAGCCGCCGCGCGGCTGCCGCACCATCTTCCGCTCCAGCGCCGGTACGTCGAGCAGCACCGGCCGGCCGAGCAGCACCTCCGCGTTCTCGAACGGGATCGACGCCACATGGCCCGCCATCACCGCCCGGAGCGTGCCGACGTCCGGCGCCGCGCCGCCGTCGGGGTCCAGGCCGATGCGGCGCAGATACGCGTCCAGGTCCAACTCGTCGCTCTGCCAGCGGACATCACTCATGATCTTCATCAAGTCCGGCGGGCGGCCAGGTATTCCGCGAAGGTCACCTTGCCCACCGCCTGCTCGGGCGCGAGGTGGCCGCCGGCCCGGAAGGAGCGGTAGATCTTGCCCGGCAGCGCCACCGGCACCAGCGCCCGCCGCCGCCCGGCCGCCTTCAGCACCGCCGCGGCGAGCTCGCGGCCGCCGATCACCTCGGGCCCGCCCATGTCCGCCACCCGCCCGGCGGGCGGGGCCTGCGCCAGCTCCGCGAGCCGGGCGGCGACCTCCGTCACCTCAATGGGCTGGATGCTCAGCCCGCCCGGGTAGAAGACGAACGGCAGCCGCCGCTGCACATCGGTCACCGTCGCCGCCAGGTCGTGGAACTGGGTCGTCCGCAGCACCGTCCACGGCAGCCCGGACTCCTCCAGCAGCCGCTCGATCTCCAGCTTGGAGCGGTAGTACGGCAGCGGGACCCGGTCGACGCCGACGATCGAGATGTAGACGAAGTGCGGGCTGCCGGCCTGCTTGGCGGCCTCGATCAGGCGGCGGGTGGCGGCGGTGTCGTTACGGGCGTCGGTGGCGCAGTGCACGATCACGCCGGCGCCGGCGAGCGCCTTGGCGAGGCCGGTGCCCTGCTTCAGGTCGCCGACGGCCCATTCGTACGGGCGCTCGTCGCCGGCCGGGCGCGGGCGGCGGCTCAGGACCCGTACCGGAGCGTCCGCGGCCAGCAGGCGGTCCACCAGGGGACGGCCGAGGGTGCCGGTGGCGCCGGTGACGAGGATCGTTTCTGCTTGCTGCATATCCACAGTGGATCACATCCTGTCGGTGCCGGGTGGCACCATGTCAACGTGCCATCAAGGCACGAGACTTTGCACCGGACCGCCCGAGGGGAAAACAGGTGAGTGGATTCAGCAAAGGGCTGCGGAAGGTCCAGGTGGCACTCAAGTGGGACCCGGCCCCGCTGGGCGCGCCGCCGCACGACCTCGACCTGATCGCCGCCACGTATACCGCCGACGCCCCGCACGGCGCCCCTGATTACCTGGTGCACTTCGACAGCCGCTCCCCCGACGGCACGATCAATCTGCACCGGGAGAGCCGCACCGGCCAGGGGTTCGGCACGGATGAGGCGCTGTCGCTGGAGCTGGACCGGCTCTCGGAGCGCTATGTGCGGGTCGTGGTGGGCGTCGCCATACAGCAGAGCAGGGGCAGCGTCGGCTTCGCCGAGATCTCGAACGCCACGGCGCAGGTGGTGTCCGCGGACACCGCGGTCCGGGTCAGCACGGGCACCACGGAGCTGGTGGTGCACGACCTGACGACGCTCGGGGACGCCACGGCGGCGACGCTCGCGGAGTTCAACCGGGGCCCGGACGGCAGCTGGTCGTACGCCTCGGTGCTGCGGGGGTATGCCACTGATCCGCATGACTTCACGGCGTTTCTGGGGGCGGCGTAGGGCATTAGTACGGGCGTAGGGCATTAGTAGGGGCGCCGGCCGCCGTCCCGCCGCCGCCGTGCCGCGCTGCCGGGGCCGACGGCGCGGCGCCGGAGCGGGCGCGCGGGCGGCGTGCGCCCGCTGCCCTCGTACGGTTCCCCGCTCCCGCCCGCTCCCCCGGCCGGAGGCCCCGCGGGCGCCGGGTCGATCGGCCCGCCCGTATGGTGCTCGGCGCGGATCCCGTGGAAGACCAGCGCGATCAGGCTGACCGCGATCAGCGCCTCGGCCCAGTAGAAGGCCGCGTAGTCCAGCAGGCAGCCGTTGGGCGGCGAGCCCGGGGCGACATTGCGCAGCCCGACCAGGGCGAAGAGGCTGGCGGCCATCCAGCCGAGGGCGCCCCACACCAGGCCGCGGCGCTGGTTCACCACCAGCCAGCAGGCGAGCGACACCGCCAGCGCGATCACCCACATCGTCGCGATCATGAACCAGGTGAAGATGAAGGTGCTCCGCGACCGCTTCAGCTCGCTTCTGACCGCGGCGATCCGGTCGCCGTAGTCGGTCGCCTTCGGGCTGATCTGGAAGTTGGTGTTCTGGTCGACGAAGTGCAGCTCCACCGGGATCCGGTCGGTGCCCGCCGTGGCGGCGGCGACCAGCGTGAAGGAGTACCGGTCGAAGGGATAGTCGGAGATCGTCCCCTCCTGGAGGACCAGCCGCAGCTCGTGCACCCAGTCGGTGCTCCCCTTGGGAATGGTGAAGTCCTGCGCGGCAGGCGCATTGGTGTGCAGTTCGATGCGGCGGGTCGGGGTGCCATTGGCGTCCGCGTACTTTCCGTGCGGGGTGGCGGTGAGCTGGACGATGACGCGCCGGTTCTCGAGGTCGGCGTGGTGCACCGCCGCATTGACCGTAATGCGGTCCCGGGCCAGCTCGCTGCCGATACGGACCGGGCGCTCGCGCTCGTCCCGGTCGTTCAGATAGAGCCCGATCCCGGTCGCGAAGACCGCCGCGAGCACCCCGAAGAGGACCAGCGCATGCCGCCACGGCAGGTCCCGCACCGCCGCGGCGGCCTGCGTGGGCCGTAAGCGACGGACGGGCGGGGACGGCATGACTCGATCCTGCGCAGCCGGGCGCCCGGTCCGCCAGGCGGGACGGTCCGGGCGAGGGTCCTCCGCCGGGGCCCTCCGCCGCCCCAGGTGGCGGGTCCGGCGGGGCGGCCGCACGCTGGAAAGCCGGGGGTGACTGACGTTGCCTTGGAGGAGAAACATGTCAAGGACCCGGATAGCCGCCGTCTCCCTGAGCACGGCGATATGCGCGTCAGCGCTGGTGGGCGGCCTGGCGGGCGTCTCGTACGCACAGGACGACAACGGCGTGGCCGGGGAGAGCGCGCCGGAGATCATCACCAAGGCCCGCGAGGCCTTCGAGCAGGCCTCCGCGATACAGGTGGACATCGAGCGGACCGGCGCCCCGAAGGGCGGCGTGACCAACACCGACCTGTCGATGGACCGGGACGGGAACTGCACCGGCAAGGCCGCCTTCCAGGACGGCGGCAGCTTCGAGATCATCAAGAAGGGCGAGCAGCTCTGGTTCAAGCCCGACGCCGCCTGGATCAAGGCGCAGATCCCGGGCAAGGAGGGCGTCGACGCCGCCAATGAGCTCGCGGGCAAGTACCTGGAGGGCTCGACCAAGGACAAGGACGTCGCCGAGGTCGCCGGCGTCTGCGACATCAACACGTACCAGCAGGCCATGCGCGAAGGCGTGGACGGCCCGCTGCGCAAGCACGGCACCACCACGGTGAACGGCACCCACGTCGTCGAGCTCACCGGCCGCGAGGGCGGCGAGCAGGTCACCCTCGACGTCGCCACCAGCGGCAAGCCGTACCCGGTCCGCATCGCCACCGAGGGCCCCGGCGACCAGGGCGAGACGACGGCGTTCTCGTATGACGAGCAGGTCCGCCCCGAGGCGCCGCCGGCGGAGGACACGGTGCCCTGGAGCGGCTGAGCCCTCCTGGACACACTGAAGGGGACCGGCCCTGTGGACCGGTCCCCTTCAGGCGTTACTGATCAGGTGATCAGCTGCAGCCGCTCGTAGAACCGCAGCCCTCGCAGATGTAGCAGCTGCCGGCCCGCTGCATCTTCGTGCCGCAGGAGAAGCACAGCGGGGCGTCCGCCTGGATGCCCAGCTGCATCTCGACCAGCTCGGCCGAGGTGTGCGCCTGCTTCGGCGCCTCCTTCGCGGCGGCCTCCGCGACCGACGGCGCCTGCGTCACCACGGGCTCCGGCTGCGCCGGGGTAAGGGGCGCCGACTGGGCGAGCCCCTGGACGTCGAGCTCTTCCTCGGTGGGCTCGTACGAACCCGTCTCCAGGTGCCGCTGCCGCTCCTCGGCCGAGTGGATGCCGAGCGCGGAGCGGGTCTCGAAGGGCAGGAAGTCCAGCGCCAGGCGGCGGAAGATGTAGTCGACGATCGACTGCGCCATCCGCACGTCCGGGTCGTCCGTCATGCCGGCCGGCTCGAAGCGCATGTTGGTGAACTTCGAGACGTAGGTCTCCAGCGGCACGCCGTACTGCAGGCCCACCGACACGGCGATCGAGAAGGCGTCCATCATGCCCGCGAGGGTCGAGCCCTGCTTGGACATCTTCAGGAAGACCTCACCCAGGCCGTCGTCCGGGTAGGAGTTGGCCGTCATGTAGCCCTCGGCGCCGCCGACCGTGAAGGACGTGGTGATGCCGGGGCGGCCCTTGGGGAGGCGGCGGCGCACCGGGCGGTACTCCACGACCTTCTCGACGGCCTCGCGGATCGTCTCCTCGGCCTTCTCGGTGGCCTTGTCCGCCTCCTTCTTCTTGGCGGAGAGCGGCTGGCCGACCTTGGAGCCCTCGACGTAGACCGCGAGGGCCTTCGTGCCGAGCTTCCAGCCCTGCAGGTAGATCTCCTCGACGTCCTCGACGGTGCTGGTCGAGGGCATGTTGACAGTCTTGGAGATGGCGCCGGAGAGGAACGGCTGGGCGGCCGCCATCATCCGGACGTGGCCCATGGGCGAGATGGAGCGGTCGCCCATGGCGCAGTCGAAGACCTCGTAGTGCTCGGTCTTCAGGCCCGGGGCGTCGACCACATTGCCGTGCTCGGAGATGTGGGCGACGATCGCCTCGACCTGCTCGTCCTGGTAGCCCAGGCGCTTGAGCGCCATCGGCACCGTGCGGTTGACGATCTGCATCGAGCCGCCGCCGACCAGCTTCTTGAACTTCACCAGCGCCAGGTCCGGCTCGATGCCGGTGGTGTCGCAGGACATCGCCAGGCCGATGGTGCCGGTCGGGGCCAGCACGGAGGCCTGCGCGTTGCGGTAGCCGTTCTTGTCGCCGGTACGGATCACGTCCTGCCAGGCCTCGGTGGCCGCGGCCCAGACCGGGGTGTCCAGGTCGTCCATGCGCTTGGCGGCAGCATTGGCGTCGGAGTGCTGCTTCATGACGCGCTTGTGGGCGGTCGCGTTGCGGGCGTAGCCCTCGTACGGGCCGACCACACCGGCCAGTTCGGCCGAGCGCTTGTACGCCGTGCCCGTCATCAGCGAGGTGATCGCGCCGGCCAGGGCGCGGCCGCCGTCGCTGTCGTAGGCGTGGCCGGTGGCCATCAGCAGGGCGCCGAGGTTGGCGTAGCCGATGCCGAGCTGGCGGAAGGCGCGGGTGGTCTCGCCGATCTTCTCGGTCGGGAAGTCGGCGAAGCAGATGGAGATGTCCATCGCGGTGATGACCAGCTCCACCACCTTGGCGAAACGCTCCGCCTCGAAGCTCTGGTGGCCCTCGTCGTCGGCCTTGAGGAACTTCAGGAGGTTCAGCGAGGCCAGGTTGCAGGACGAGTTGTCCAGGTGCATGTACTCACTGCACGGGTTGGAGGCGGTGATCCGGCCCGTCTCCGGCGAGGTGTGCCAGTGGTTGATGGTGTCGTCGTACTGGATGCCGGGGTCGGCGCACGCCCAGGCAGCCTCCGCCATCTTGCGGAAGAGCTCCTTGGCGTCGACCTCCTCGATGATCTCGCCGTCCATCCGGCCGCGCAGGCCGAACTTCTCGCCCTGCTCCACGGCCTTCATGAACTGGTCGTTCACGCGGACCGAGTTGTTGGCGTTCTGGTACTGGACGGAGGTGATGTCGTCCCCGCCGAGGTCCATGTCGAAGCCCGCGTCGCGCAGCGCGCGGATCTTCTCCTCCTCCTTCACCTTGGTCTCGATGAAGGCCTCGATGTCGGGGTGGTCGACATCCAGGACGACCATCTTGGCCGCGCGGCGGGTGGCGCCACCGGACTTGATGGTGCCGGCGGAGGCGTCGGCGCCGCGCATGAAGGAGACCGGGCCCGAGGCATTGCCACCGGAGCTCAGCAGCTCCTTGCTGGAGCGGATCCGGGAGAGGTTCAGGCCGGCCCCGGAGCCGCCCTTGAAGATCATGCCCTCTTCCTTGTACCAGTCGAGGATCGACTCCATGGAGTCGTCGACGGACAGGATGAAACAGGCGCTGACCTGCTGCGGCTGCGGGGTGCCGACGTTGAACCAGACCGGGCTGTTGAAGCTGAAGATCTGGTGCAGGAGGGCGTACGCGAGCTCATGCTCGAAGATCTCGGCGTCCGCGGGCGAGGCGAAGTACTTGTGGTCCTCGCCGGCCTTCCGGTACGTCTTCACGATCCGGTCGATGAGCTGCTTGAGGCTGACCTCGCGCTGCGGGGTGCCGACCGCGCCGCGGAAGTACTTGCTCGTGACGATGTTGACCGCGTTGGCCTCCCACTGCTCGGGGAATTCAACGCCGCGCTGCTCGAAGTTGACCGAGCCGTCGCGCCAGTTGGTCATGACGACGTCACGACGCGCCCACTCCACCTCGTCGTACGGGTGCACCCCGGGGGTGGTGTGGATGCGCTCGATACGCAGACCCTTGCTCTTGGCGGCGCCCCCCTTGCCGCCGCTCTTGCGAGAGCTTCGTGCCGGGCCGCTCGTCGTCTCTGTCATGCCGCCTCCCTCTTAGGGCTCAAACGCCCTGATGTGCCCACTTCTTCCCGTGGCACGGTGTCCGTAATGTGCGTTTTTGTACGTTTTAGTACGTACCGGTGCCGAGGCGGTGCTGAGTACCCCGGCCAAGTTCTGGTTCTTACGTGTCAATGCCGCTGTTCGGCGATCTCCACCGGCGGGCGTTCCGCCGCCGCGCGGAGTTCCGCGATCGCGCCCTCGAAGTCCTCGAGACCCTCGAAGGCCCGGTAGACAGAGGCGAAGCGCAGGTAGGCGACGAGGTCGAGCTCCTGCAGCGGGCCCAGTATCGCGAGCCCGACGTCATGGGTGGACAGCTCGGCGCAGCCCGTGGCCCGCACGGCCTCCTCGACCCGCTGGCCGAGCAGGGCCAGGGCGTCTTCGGTGACCGGGCGGCCCTGGCAGGCCTTGCGGACGCCCGCGATGACCTTGGCGCGGCTGAAGGGCTCCGTAACCCCGCTGCGCTTGATCACCATGAGCGAGGCCGTCTCCACCGTGGTGAAGCGGCGGGTGCAGTCCGGACACTGCCGGCGGCGGCGGATCGAGGTGCCGTCGTCGGTGGTGCGACTGTCGACCACCCGGCTGTCGGGGTGCCTGCAGAAGGGGCAGTGCATGGTTTCCCACCCTCCTTCTGACGCATGGCACACCGGCATGGCTAGCTGCTCCTGCGGGCGCCTTCCGGCGCCTTCGGAGCGAGCCCCAAGCATATGGGATGCCCTTCTCCTTGCTGGAGGGGGGGACCACAACTTGTGGGCTGCTGACGCCAATCTAACCACTAGATCTGGTGCCGGGCTGCCATTTTGACGCGATCGCGTGTCGCGTGGCGAGGACCCTGGATTCCGCTTTGCGACTGCGGTGCTGCGGCAGCTCGCGGCGAGACCCCGAGCCTACGTGACCGACAGGACGCGAGGGACGGGAGGGGTAGCGGGGTGACAGACTGGGAGGGGGTGCGCGGGGCGCGCGCCGGGCCGCTTTACACCCCGTCGTTTGATCACGTCAGCGAATTCTTAATTTTTCACTCGAACGTGTGTTTGGCGCAACCTTTCGAAACCAACTACCGTTGTCTCTCTAGGGAGACAGACTCTCGAGAGGGGCCGACGTGACCACGACAGCAGCAGACAGCGCGACCATCGCCGCCCAGACCCAGCAGGCACCCGACCAGCGGACGCAGCTCATGACCGACTCGAAGTCCGAGGACCAGCCACCCAAGCGCTCACTCCCCGGCAGGCCACCGGGCATCAGGGCGGACAGCTCGGGGCTCACCGACCGCCAGCGCCGGGTCATCGAGGTCATCCGCGACTCCGTGCAGCGCCGGGGGTACCCGCCGTCCATGCGCGAGATCGGCCAGGCCGTCGGCCTGTCGTCCACCTCCTCGGTGGCGCATCAGCTGATGGCCCTGGAGCGCAAGGGCTTCCTGCGCCGCGACCCGCACCGCCCGCGGGCCTATGAGGTGCGTGGCGCCGAGACCCCCGCTGTGCAGCCGACCGACACGGCCGGCAAGCCCGCCGCGTCCTATGTGCCGCTCGTCGGCCGGATCGCCGCCGGTGGTCCGATCCTCGCCGAGGAGTCGGTGGAGGATGTCTTCCCGCTGCCGCGCCAGCTGGTGGGCGATGGCGAGCTGTTCGTGCTGAAGGTCGTCGGTGACTCGATGATCGAGGCCGCGATCTGCGACGGCGACTGGGTTACGGTCCGCCGCCAGCCGGTCGCGGAGAATGGCGACATCGTCGCCGCGATGCTGGACGGCGAGGCCACGGTCAAGCGTTTCAAGCGCGAGGACGGCCATGTGTGGCTGCTGCCGCACAATGCGGCCTACCAGCCGATCCCCGGCGATGACGCGACGATCCTGGGCAAGGTCGTCGCGGTGCTGCGCAGAGTCTGAGGCCGCCGGGCCCCTGCCCCCACGAGGGGTCCTGCCCTCACGACGGGTCTCAAGCGCCGGGCGAACTGTGTGGCGTCCGGCGCTTCCGCATAGGCGACCCTGCTGATCAGCCCTTCGCGGCGGCGTCGATCGCCGCCAGCGAGCGGCGGGCCTGGTTGCGGTCCGTCGTGTACCAGAAGTCCGGCATCGACGCTCGCAGATAGCTGCCGTAGCGGGCGTTCGCCAGCCGCGGGTCCAGGACCGCGACCACGCCGCGGTCCCCCATGGCCCGTACGAGACGACCCGAGCCCTGCGCCATCAGCAGCGCGGCATGCGTCGCCGCCACGGCCATGAAGCCATTGCCGCCCGCCTCCTCCACGGCCTTCTGCCGCGCCGATGCCAGCGGATCGTCGGGCCGCGGGAACGGGATCCGGTCCATCACCACCAGCTGACAGCTCGCCCCCGGCACATCCACGCCCTGCCAGAGCGAGAGGGTGCCGAAGAGGCAGGTGGCCTCGTCCTCGGCGAAGCGGGAGATCAGCTCGCCGAGCGTCTCCTCGCCCTGCAGCAGGATCGGCTGGTCGATGCGGCCGCGCACCTCCTCCGCGGCAGTCTGAGCGGCCCGCATTGAGGAGAACAGGCCGAGTGTCCGCCCGCCAGCCGCCTCCACCAGCTCCGTCAGCTCCTCGAGCATGTCCTTGCGCAGCGGCTCCCGGCCGGGCGGCGACAGATGCCGCGCCACGTACAGGATCCCCTGCTTCGGATAGTCGAAAGGGGAGCCGACGTCGATGCCCTTCCAGACCGGAGCGTCCTCGTCCTTGGTGCCTTCCGGCGAGAGGCCGAGCGACGCGCCCACGCCATTGAAGTCGCCGCCGAGCTTCAGCGTGGCGGAGGTGAGGGTCACCGAGCGGTCGTTGAAGACCCGCTCCCTGACCAGCCCTGATACGGACATCGGCGCCACGCGCAGGGACGCCCCGAAGCGATCGTGCCGCTCGTACCAGACCACGTCGTACTCCGAGCCGTGGGTGATCCGCTCGGCGACCTCGTGCACGTTTTCCACAGAGGCCAGGGCCAGCTTGCGGACCGCGTCCTCGTCCTGGACGGAGCGGTCGCGGGTGTCGCCGATGGCGGTGATGACCGTACGGCACGCGTCACGCAGCGTCATCAGGACATGGCCGAGGTCCTCGGGGACCGGGTCGAGACGCCCGGGCAGCGCCAGCTCCATCAGCCGCTCGAAGCTCTCCCCGGCCGTCTCCAGTTGGTCGGCGGCCTTCTCATTGACGAGCTTGGCGGCCAGCTTCACCGCCCGGTTGACCCGGCCGGGGGTGAGCTCGCCGGTGGCCACGCCGGTCATCCGGGACACCAGCTCATGCGCCTCGTCGACGATCAGCACCTCATGGCTGGGCAGGACCGGGGCGTCCTCCAGGGCGTCGATGGCGAGCAGGGCGTGGTTCGTGACCACGACGTCGGCCACCTTCGCCCGCTCCCGCGCGGCCTCCGCGAAGCACTCCTGCCCGTACGCGCACCGGGACGCGCCCAGGCACTCGCGGCCCGAGACTGTCACCTGACCCCAGGCGCGGTCGGAGACGCCGGGCGACAGCTCGTCGCGGTCGCCGGTCTCGGTCTCGTCAGCCCAGTCGCGCAGCCGGAGCAGGTCCTTGCCGAGCTTGCTGGTCGGGCCGCCGGGCAGCGACTGCGCGGCCTCGAACTGGTCGAAGAGCCCGTCGTCCTCCTCCTGCGGCATGCCCTCATGGACGCGGTGCAGGCACAGGTAGTTGGACCGGCCCTTGAGCATCGCGAACTCCGGGCGGCGGCGGAGCAGCGGGTGCAGCGCGTCGACCGTACGCGGCAGGTCGCGCTCGACGAGCTGGCGCTGCAGCGCCAGCGTGGCCGTGGCGATCACGACGCGGTCGCCGTGGGCGAGGGCGGGGACGAGATACGCGAGCGACTTTCCCGTGCCCGTGCCCGCCTGGACGAGCAGGTGGGTGCCGTCGTCGACGGCCGCGGCCACCGCCTCGGCCATGGCCACCTGGCCGGGCCGCTCCACGCCGCCGACAGCGGTCACGGCGGCATGCAGCAGCTCGGCGAGCTCGGGTTTGGTCTGGTCGTCTCCCATGGCGGACCACCCTAATCGGCGCGACTGACAGTGGCCGCCGTCACCCTCGGTCACGCCAGGTGAAGCGGGTTAGGGACGGTGCCGTCCACGGCGGCGTGCGGGCGCTCGGGGCGGTCGCGGTAGCCGTCGAGGTGGAGCCGGTTGCGGTTGAGGCAGAGCCGGTCGATACGGGGCGTGAGCAGGTCGAAGAGCTCGAAGCGGTCCTTCAGCTCGGGGAAGCGCTCGTGGTAGCGGAGGATCTCCGCCCGTACGAGGGACCAGAACTCTGCCTCGGGTACGTCCAGTTGCTCCTCGCAGAGTGGGGCGAGATAGCGGAAGACGCCGATGAAGAGGCCCGCGTGGATGAACTGGGTGAGGAAGGCGGGAGGCTCGCGCAGCAGCACGGCCCGTACGTCGGCGGGCATCCCTTGGAGCTCGGGCAGCGGCTGGTCGCTGGTGTTCACGTCGTCGACGAAGTCCTTCACCGCCAGGCGTACGGGGACGTCGTCGGCGTCGTACACGACGATGGCGTTCTCGCCGTGCGGGGAGAAGACGGTGCCGTAGCGGTAGAGGAAGTGCAGCAGCGGGGGCAGCAGGGCGGCGAAGAGGTGCCGAAGCCAGGCGGCGGGGGCGAGGCCCGAGCGGGCCACCAGTTCGGCGGTGAAGGCGCGGCCTTGCGGGTCGGTGTGCAGCAGCGCGGCGAGGGTGCGGGCGCGCTCGCCCGGCTCGAGATACGCGGTGATCGGCTCGCGCCAGATGCAGCCGAGGAGCTCCTTGTACTGGTACGGGACGGCCGGCAGCCGGTCGTACAGCGGGTGCTGGACGGCGACGGAGGCGGTCTCGCCGAGCAGGATCACCCGGGTCTCGTCGCGCAGATACGTATCGCCATCGCGCAGTCCCTGCACCCAGGCGGTGACGGCGGGCGCGGCGAGGGTGCGCTCGGTGGGCAGGCCGCGCCAGACGAGGGTGTTGAGGATGGACAGCGGGAGCTTGACCGTACGGGCTGTGGGGCGGGTGATGTTGAGGAAGGTGCGGATGGACTGCTGGGGCAGTCGGAGGTCGTTGTCAGTGGGGAGTGCGAGGATCGTCTTGTCGGCGAGTTGCGGGGCGAAGAGGGGGGCGATCGTCTCGTCCCACTGCCAGGGGTGCACGGGGAGGAAGAGGTAGTCGCGGGTGTCGCGGCCCGCGGCGGTGATGGTGCCGGTGAAGGCGGCGCGGGTGGCGGGGGTGAGTTCGTCGGCGTAGAGCCGGTCGGGGGTGGCGAGGGAGGGGGTGCCGCGGTAGGTGGCGAGGGAGGTGTGGGCGGCGAGCCAGGGCAGGGGGCGCGGGGTGCGAGCCTCTGGGGCCCAGGCGGCGGAGTCGGCCGTGGAGAAGCCGATGCGGCCCTTGTTGGGGACCAGCCACGGGTGGCCGGTCTGGTGGCCTTCGAGCTCGGCGTAGTCGAGGTCGGCGAGTTCGGCGCTGGTCGCGGCCGTGGCGGCGAGGCGGGTGTCGGCGGCCAGGGTGGCGGTGAGCTCGCGGATGAGGTGGCCGGTGGTGTCGCCGGTCAGGGAGAGGAGGGTGTCGTGGGTGGCGGAGACGAAGTGCAGCGGGTCGGCGGCGCCGGGGAGTTCGGCGCCCGCCGGGCCGGTGGCGGCGATCGAGCGGGGGTCGATGCGCCAGCTGCCGTAGGCGCCGCGCCGGGCCGTGAAGCGATACGTGAGGCCGTCGCCGGCCGCTAGCCGGTAGCCGCGGGCGGCGGACGGGTGGTGCGGGGCCGCCGCCGGGTCCGGCTCGGGGTTGAGCACGCCCTCGTAGGCGAACTCGCCGAGCATTTTGGCGAGCAGCAGGCGCGCGGAGCGATGCCAGAGGTCGGCGTCGCGGGTGGTGTTGCGGGTCAAGAGGTCGGGCTCCTACGGGATGGGTGGCGGGCGTGGGACTGGGGTGCTGGCGTACAGCGCCGGGGCCGGCGTGCGGACCGGCGCTGACGTGCTCTGCTGCGCGCTGACGTGCTCTGCTGCGCGCTGACCTGCCCGGTCAGAGGACGTGGCGCAGGGCGCGGTCGCGGACCATCAGGGAGGCGCGCTTGTCCGGGAGCGTGAGCTCGCCGTGGTAGTGGAAGCCGGCGCCGAGGAAGGCGGCGATGGAGGGGGTGTTGCGGACGTCGGGCTCGGCGAGGACGCGCTCGCACTGCGGGCGGTGGTCGAGGACGAGGTCGGCGGCGGCGCGGATCAACGCGGTGCCGAGGCCGCGCCCTCGGTCCGCGGCGCGGCCGATGAGGAGGTGGAGGCCCGCGTCGTGCGGCCGGGCGTCGTAGTGCGCGGCGAGCGGGTCGAGGTCGGCGCGGTAGATCTCCCAGTACGACATGGGGGTGCCGTCGAGGAGGCCGAGGCAGGGGATGCTGTGCGGGGCGGCGCCGTCGAGCTGGGCGGCCAGGTGCGCGGCCGTGCGCGCCGCCGGGCCCGCCAGCTCCCAGAAAGCGGCGACGGCAGGGTCGTTCATCCAGCCGTGCAGCAGCGGCAGGTCGGCGTCGGGGCGTACCGGCCGGAGGGAGAAGGCGCCCGCGGGGGTGTGGGCGGGCTTCCAGTCGGTGATCGGGGCCTCGGCCTCGGGAGAGCGACCGGTGGCAAGGAGTTCGGCGAGCGCGGCCAGGGGTGCGCGCAGGTCGATGGTGTCGTCGGGGAGCGGGCGTTCGGCGAGAGTGGAGCGGGTGGGGGGCACTGCGGGCCTCTTCTCGGAGGTGGCTGGCTGGGCCGTTCAGGCCGCCAGCGGGTTGGTGATGGTGACGTAGACGGACTGGGTGTCGACCGGGCCGACGAGCTCGTCGAGCCCGTGCAGCCGGGTGAGGAGGTTGGCCTTGCAGCGGATCGTCGCCGTCTCCAGGAGGCGGGCGGGCAGCGGCGATACGGGTTCGCCGGGCTCGGCGGGCGCGGCCGCTTCGGTGAGGAAGCGGCGGCACGCGGCGAGCAGCACGCGCTCGCCGCAGAGTCCGGTGGAGCCGAAGGCGCCGATGAGGCCGAGGATGTTGTTGATGCCGAGGTAGTAGGCGAAGCGCTCGTCGGTGACCTCGTCGGTGACGTACGAGTCGCTCTCCTCGCCGATGCCGGGGAGGCGGCGCTGCAGGGCTTCGCGGTGGGAGGTGCGGAGGTAGTAGCCCTGGTTGTCGCGGTAGCGCCCGCCCGCGGGCCAGCCGTCGGCGTCGAGGATGACCAGGGTGTTCTGCTGGTGGGCCTCCAGGGCGACGCCGGCGTGGGCGTCGAGCCAGAGGATGGGCCGTACGACGGTCTCCAGATAGCGCAGGAACCACTCGGCCGACACGGCGGCCGTCGGCCGTCCGGTGCGCTCGGCGAGGCGCTCGATCACGTCCTGCAGGCGGGAGCGCATGCCGCGGCGGCTGGGGGCCGGCTGCGGTGAGGTGAGGGCGGCGATGCACAGCGCGTCGTCATCGGCGGCGAAGGGCTGGTGCCGGATCACGGCGTCGAGCCCGGTGATCGGCATGCCGTCGGCGGTGTCGACGGCGAGCCAGGCCGGGTCGCGGACGATGTCGAACCCCTTGCCGCCAGGCCGACTCGCGGCGGCCACCGCCTTCCGCCACTCCTCGCCGAGCCCGGCGCGCAGCAGGCGGTGGACTTCGGTGCCGCGCTGCAGCTCCTTGCGGAGGTTCTCGCGGCGGGAGTTGGTGATGCGGAGGCCGAGGGAGAGCTTGAGCATGGCGGGGCTGCCCGGGCGGCAGACCGTACGCACGGAGGATGTCGGGTGCCAGGGCGCGCCGTACGCCCCGAGATCATGCAGCAGCCCGGCGCCCAGCAGCTCGGCGACGGGGCCGCGCGCGGCGACCTCGCGCGCCTGCCAGGGGTGCAAGGGCAGCGGCACGCATCCCTCGGGCACCTTGAGCCCTTCCCCCGCGAGGCGGTGGGCGAGCTCGGGCGCGGGGATGGTCTTGCCGCGCTCGGTCCAGGCGGAGTCGGTGGCGAGGATGTCGCGATGCACGGCGAACCAGTGCAGCGGGAAGGCGCCGCGCAGCTCCGGGGAGTAGGCGCGGACTTCGGCGTCCGAGAGGCCTTCGCGGCTTTTGGGGGTGGGATGGAGGGGGTGGCCGAGGACGAGGTTCTGCTCGGCGGTGAGGAATCGGTGGGAGTCGCTGGGGGTGTCGGTGCGGGGGGTGGCCGGGGCTGCGGCCGAGGTCCTGAGGGTGGGCTTGTCGGCTTGGCCGGCGGCGGCGTCCGCGGCGGTAGGTGCGGCAGGCTCCGCCGTAGGGGCCGGCGCGGTCGATGGGGCGCGGTCGTCGGGTGCCGTCGGGGAGGCGGCTGCGGTTACGGCTGCTGCGGCTGTGGTTGGGCTGCCTGGGCCCGTGTCTGCCGGGCGGGCTCGGCGGGAGGCTACGAAGTCGGCGGTGCGGCGGACGGAGTCCGCGACGCGGCCTACCAGGTCGGCGCCGTCCTCCGTGATGCAGGTGCCGCCCGCCGCGTACGCGGCTTCGCGGCCCAGCAGTGAGGCGAGCGTGACGGCATCGAGGGGCGGGGAGTCGGCGGGAGCGCCGTGCAGGCGGGGGCGGCCGAAGCGGTGCCACCCGGTGGCCGACCAGTAGCGCACCGGGACCCGCAGCGCCGCCCCGCTCGCGGGCAGCACCAGCCGCAGCGTGTCCCCGGCGGGTTCCTCCACCCCCTTCTCCCGCACCCAGCACCGCAACAGCCCCTCGCAGGCAGCACCATCAGCCGCGGCCCGCGGATCCGCATCCTCCAGCGGATCCGGCACGCCCTCCACCCGCCGCCGCTCCTGAACCGCCCCCCGCCGGTACTGCCGCGGCACCGCCGGCTCCAGCAACCGCGCCAACCGCCGCCGGACGGGCGGCCGCGAGGAGTCACCGCCCGCCGCACCGGAGGCCATAGCCACACCGTCGGGCACAGCTTCGCCACCGGACGAGGCTTCGCCCCGGGTCACCGCCTCGCCACCGGACGCCAGCGGTCCCGCGGCCGCGGAAGCGACACCGGTCGCGGAGGAGTTGGCGGTCCCGGAGGCGTTGGCAGTCCCGGAGGGCGCAGTGGTCCCGGAGGCGGCGGTGGGCGCTGGCGGGGCGGTGGGCTCGGGCGGCGCGGCGGACGGGGATGCCATTCCCGAGGCGACGGACGCCCCGTCCTTCTGCGCGCGCTGGACGGAGGGCACGGCTCCGGCCGCGGTGCGCGCGGAGCCGGATTCGGGCGGGACGACGGGGTCCGCGGCGGCACCGGGCGCGGTGACCTGCTCGCGAGCCGCAGGGTCCGGGGCAGCGTCGGGCGCTGCCTCTGGCTCCACCGCGGCGGGTGCGGTCTGCCTCGGCTGCGCGGGATGGGCGTCCGGGGCTGCCTCGTCCGGCTCGCTGGAGGGCTCGGTCGCGCTCTCGGGCTTGGTGCGGGTGTCGCGTTGGGTGGGTCGGGTGTTCACGTAGAGCCTGCCTTGCGGTGGGACTTGGGACTGGGCGGACGGGCGGGACGTCAGGGGTGGAGGGCGTCGCGGGTGCGGGGCACCGGGGCCGGAGGGCCGTGTGCCTGCCCGGCAGCGTCCACCGCGGCAGGCGCGCGCGCCGCCCCGCCCCCGCGGGCACCACCAGCCGCGCCGGGCCCTCGCGCCGCCCCATAGCCCCGCCGGAAGGCGCTCCGCTCCGCAGCCTCGATCGCGTCCGCGAGGCGCGAGAGGACCGCCGATGCCTGTTCGTCTGTGAGGGTCAGCGGGGGCAGCAGGCGCAGCGCGGCGCCGTGGCGGCCGCCCAGCTCCACGATCAAGCCTCGCGCCAGGCACTCCGCCTGCACCGCGGACGCCAGCGCGGGATCCGCCGGGTGCGGAGCCTTGCCGGCGTCCGCCCCCGGATCGACCAGCTCAACCCCGATCATCAACCCCCGCCCCCGCACATCCCCCACACACGCATGCCGCTCCGCCAACCCCCGCAGCTGCGCCAGCATCCGCGCGCCCAGCGACTCCGCATGCCGGGCCAGATCCTCTTCCCGTACGAACTTCAGCGTCGCGGCCCCCGCCGCCATCGCCAGCTGGTTGCCGCGGAAAGTGCCCGCATGCGCGCCCTGTGGCCAGACATCGAGGTCCTGGTCGTAGACGATGACCGCCAGCGGCAGCGAGCCGCCGATGGCCTTCGACAGGACCATCACGTCCGGGGTCACGCCGCTGTGCTGCACGCCCCAGAAGGCGCCCGTGCGCCCTACGCCTGTCTGTACCTCATCCGCGATCAGCGGGATCCCCCGCGCCGCCGTCAGCTCACGCATGCGGCGCAGCCACGCGTCCGGCGCCGGGAGCACGCCGCCCTCCCCCTGCACCGGCTCGACGATCATCGCGGCCGGCGGTTCCACTCCACCCCGCGGGTCGTCGAGCAGGCTCTCCGTCCAGCGCGCGGCGAGTTGCGCGCCGTGGGCGCCGCCGACGCCGTACGGGCAGCGGTAGTCGTACGGATACGGGAGCCGCGTCACGCCCGCCTCCGCGGCGGGCACCGCCGCCCCGCGCGCCCCGCTCGCGCCCAACGCGCCCGCGGTCATGCCGTGATACGCGCCGGTGAAGGCGAGCAGGCCGCGGCGGCCCGTGGCCGCGCGCGTGAGTTTCAGGGCGGCCTCGACCGCGTCCGTGCCTGCCGGGCCGCAGAAGTGCACCTTGGCCCGGTCCGCGAGCCCGGCGGGCAGCGAGCGGAACAGCTCCGTGGTGAAGGCGTCCTTGACCGGTGTGGCCAGGTCGAGGACGTGCAGCGGGGCGCCCGAGTCGAGGACGGAGCGGATGGCCTCGAGCACCACGGGGTGGTTGTGGCCGAGGGCGAGGCTGCCGGCGCCGGAGAGGCAGTCGAGATAGCGGCGGCCGTCGGCGCCCTCGATGGTCAGGCCCCGGGCCCGTACGGGAACGATCGGCAGCGAGCGCGCATACGTGCGCGCCGTGGACTCGCGCGCCGACTGCCGGCGCAGGATCTCCTCACGCTCGGACAGCGTCCCCTCACGCTCGGACAGCTCAGCTGCCTCGGCTTCGGCTGCATCGGCAGCGAGCACGGCCGCCCCCTCCGTCTTCTCCGGGCCACGGGTGAGTCACGGGAGCGTCGCGATTGAGCCGCGCGACGCCCTCCCCCGTACGTACCAACGACGCTCGACGCGGCAGAACACGGGCGCGCGGCAAGATCCTTGGCGCCGCCCGCCGCGTACGGAACCGGCCGCTGCCCGCGGAACCGGCGGCCCCCTGCAAGCCGTCCCCACCCTCACGGCATAGTTGTGTTCCGCATAAAGGCCACACCAACCGACGACATTCATGAATGCAATGGGGGATTTGATCCAATGCGCCTCATAGCCCGGCCCGCTCTGGCCGCGGCCGCCGTCGTTTCCGCGCTCGCACTGACGCTGAGCGCCTGCAACGAGGGTGGCGGCGGCGACGACAACGCGGACGCCAAGCCGAGCGCCTCGGACAAGGCGGACAAGAAGGAAGTCGGTGGCATCGAGCTGCCGGACGATCTGCCGACGTCGCTCGAGGACCTCGACAAGTGGAGGGACGGCGGCTGGAAGAAGTGGGACAAGGACGAATGGCTGCGTGAGGCGCAGCAGTTCATCAACCCCATCATCGAGGACCTGTGGGACCCGGACCGGATGCGGGACGCGGAGACCCCGGACAAGAACGTCCCCGAGGATGTGTCGGACGATCAGGGCCAGACGGACCCGGCGCCGCAGCCGGTGCCGGCGCGGCAGGCCAAGACGCCGTACACGAACAGCACGCCCGGCGTCGGCAAGATCTTCTTCGACAGCCCGCAGGGGCCGATGGTCTGCTCCGGCACGGTGATCGAGGACCCGAAGAACCCCGGGAAGTCCAACCTGGTCGCGACCGCGGGGCACTGCGTGCACGCCGGGCAGAAGGGCGGCTGGTTCCGTAACGTCGCCTTTGTGCCCTCGTACAACCCGCAGGGCAAGTCGGCCGCGGAGCTGAGGGCCGATCGGCCGACCGAGCAGGAGCTGGCGCCGCAGGGTCAGTGGTGGGCCGAGAAGGCTCGCACCACGGACCAGTGGATCTCGCAGGGCCGGACCGAGGGCGGCTTCGGTGCGCCGTACGACTTCGCGGTGCTGAAGGTGAAGCCGAAGGACGGCCGGTCCAAGTCGCTGCAGGAGACGACCGGTGCGGCGGTGCCGGTGTGGTGGAACGCGCCGAAGGTCGCGGAGGTCGGGAACGCCACGGCGATGGGGTACCCGGCGGCGAAGCCGTATGACGGGCAGCGGGTGTACTCGTGCGCGGACGGTCCTGGGCGGCTTTCGATCCAGGCTGACCAGCCGACGATGTACCGGATCGGCTGCACGATGACGGCCGGCGCCTCGGGTGGTGGCTGGTTCGCCGAGAACGGCGGCAAGCGGTCGCTGGTTTCGGTTACGTCCATCGGGCCGCTGAACCATGAGTGGCTGGCCGGGCCGCGGCTGGGGCCGGAGACGAAGAAGGTCTTCGACACGATCAGCGGCGGCTGAGCGAAGGCGCGCGAGCGCGCGTAGGCGCGCAGATGCGGCGGCGGCCCGTCCGGAGAGATCCGGGCGGGCCGCCGTCGTGTGTTCGGGGGCGCTGCTACTCCTGGAAGTGGTCCAGTTCCTCCACGTCCTCGCCTTCCGCTTCCAAGGCCTCGCGTACGACTCTCAGGGCCAGGCCCTGGTGGTAGCCCTTGCGGGCCAGCATGCCTGCCAGGCGGCGGAGGCGTTTGTCGCGGTCCAGGCCGCGGGTGGAGCGGAGTTTGCGGGCTACCAGCTCGCGGGCCATCTCCAGCTCCTGGTCGGAGTCGAGCTGTGCCACCGCCTCGTCGATCACGGCGGTGTCGACGCCCTTGGTGCGGAGCTCGTTGGCCAGGGCGCGGCGGGCCAGGCCGCGGCCGTGGTGGCGGGACTCGACCCAGGCGTCCGCGAATTGGGCGTCGTTGATCAGCCCGACCTCTTCGAAGCGGGAGAGCACCTCCTCCGCCACGTCGTCCGGGATGTCGCGCTTGGCGAGTGCGTCGGCGAGCTGCTTTCGGGTACGGGGCGTGCCCGTGAGCTGGCGCAGGCAGATGGCCCGCGCCCGCTCGGCGGGATCGCGCTCGTCCACGGCGTCCGGCCCGGATTCCTCCGCGCCGGACGCACCGTCCCCGTCCCCGTACTGCGCCGACCCCCGCCCGGCCCTCGACGAACGGAAGCCATCGCGGCTTCTGCCGCCGCCACGCCCTCCGCCGCCGCGCCGGCCCGCGCCTCCCCGACGACGCGGCGGCGGGCCCGGATCGTACGGGTCGCCGGGGCCGTCGGGGTCGGCGGCAGGGGCGTCCGGACCGCGGGTCAAGGGTTCAGCCCTTCGCCGCCGCGCCGGCCTTCGCCTTGGCGGTGGACTTGGCCGCCGGGGCCGGGACCTTCTTCTCCTCCGCGGCAGGGGCGGCGGCAGCCGCATCCGCCGTCGGCTCGGCCTCCTCCGCCGGCTTGACGCCGACGCCCAGCTTTTCCTTGATCTTCTTCTCGATCTCGTTGGCGAGATCGGGGTTGTCCTTCAGGAAGTTGCGGGCGTTCTCCTTGCCCTGGCCGAGCTGGTCGCCCTCGTACGTGTACCAGGCGCCGGACTTGCGGACGAAGCCGTGCTCCACGCCCATGTCGATCAGGCCGCCCTCGCGGCTGATGCCCTGGCCGTAGAGGATGTCGAACTCGGCCTGCTTGAAGGGCGGGGCGACTTTGTTCTTCACGACCTTGACGCGGGTGCGGTTGCCGACCGCGTCGGTGCCGTCCTTCAGCGTCTCGATGCGGCGGATGTCCAGGCGCACCGAGGCATAGAACTTCAGGGCGCGGCCACCGGTCGTGGTCTCCGGGGAGCCGAACATCACGCCGATCTTCTCGCGCAGCTGGTTAATGAAGATCGCGGTGGTCTTCGACTGGTTGAGCGCGCTGGTGATCTTCCGGAGCGCCTGGCTCATCAGGCGGGCCTGCAGACCCACATGCGAGTCGCCCATCTCGCCCTCGATCTCCGCGCGCGGGACGAGCGCCGCGACCGAGTCGATGACGATCAGGTCGAGGGCGCCGGAGCGGACGAGCATGTCCGTGATCTCCAGGGCCTGCTCGCCATTGTCCGGCTGGGAGAGGATCAGGGAGTCGATGTCGACGCCGAGCTTCTTCGCATACTCGGGGTCGAGGGCGTGCTCGGCGTCGATGAAGGCCACCGAGCCGCCGGCCTTCTGGGCGTTGGCCACCGCGTGCAGCGTGAGGGTCGTCTTACCGGAGGACTCCGGGCCATAGACCTCCACCACGCGGCCGCGCGGGATGCCGCCGACGCCGAGGGCGATGTCGAGAGCGGTCGAGCCGGTGGAGATGACCTCGACGGGCTCATTGGGCCGCTCGCCGAGACGCATGACCGCGCCCTTACCGAATTGCCGTTCAATCTGGGCGAGAGCGGCGTCCAGCGCCTTCTCGCGGTCACTCGTTGCCATGGGCTCCACCCGGGATGTCTGGTTCGATCGCTTCACGTCCACGACGCTAGCGCCTGCCACTGACAATGCGGCCGGACGCCGCCCTGGCCTGTGGATAACCGCGGTTTGCGGATGGCCAGGGACCTCCATCTGAATGGATGTTCGATTTTGGTGTCAAGCGGAACCCGGAAGCCCAACTGAACCTGGATTATGAAGGACACCCGGGTGCGCGCCCCACCGGCGCGCACCCAGCGATGGGCCGCGCGTTACTGGCGCGCCCCCTCCCCGGACTCGCTGTCGGGGGCATCCTGCGGGGTCTGCTGCTGCGGGATGGTGCCGGCGCCGGTGTCGGCCTTGGCCGCGGCGGCCGTGTCATCCGCGGCCTCCCCCTCAGCAGCGGCCTGCTCGTCACCCTCGGCGGCGGCACCTTCTGCCGAGGTGCCCGCCTCCGTCGCCGCGGCAGCCGCGGCGTCGCCGCCCGCCTCCTCGACGGGGGCCGTCTGGGTGGCCTCCCCCGCCTCTTCGGTTGACGGGTTCTTCTTGCGGCGGAGAAGCGTGTCAAGAACGCCCATTATCACTCCATAGCTAACTCTTGTGGGCGAAATCCCGCACCATCCGGAGCGTCTCATTGCGCCGCTTCGGTTATCGGTCCGTAAACCGGCGGTCGGAACCTCGAAACGCCAAACGACCCCGGGGGCGGCACGTCACGTCGCTCATTCGTGGCCGGGCGCCGCGCGTGGCTGACTTTCCGGCCGGGCGACGGCCTTTGCGAGACTTACGGCGTGACTGCAGCCGCACCGAGCTCCGCCCCGAGCCCCGCCCCCCGACCGCAGGTCGTCGCCGTCGTCGGTGCCACCGCCGCCGGCAAGTCCGACCTGGGCGTCGCCCTCGCCCGCCACCTCGGCGGCGAGGTCGTCAACGCCGACTCCATGCAGCTCTACCGCGGGATGGACATCGGCACCGCCAAGCTGACGGAGGCCGAGCGCCACGGGGTGCCGCATCACCTGCTCGACATCTGGGACGTGACCGAGGCCGCGAGCGTAGCCGAGTACCAGCGGCTGGCCCGTACCGAGATCGACCGGCTGCTCGCCGCAGGCCGGACGCCCGTCCTGGTCGGCGGCTCGGGCCTGTACGTGCGCGGCGCCATCGACACCCTCGAATTTCCCGGTACGGACCCGGCCGTACGCGCCCGCCTCGAAGCCGAGCTCGCCTCCCATGGCTCCGGCGCCCTGCACGCCCGCCTGGCCGCCGCCGACCCGGACGCCGCCCGCACGATCCTGCCGGGCAATGGCCGCCGCATCGTCCGCGCCCTGGAGGTCATCGAGATCACCGGCAAGCCCTTCACCGCCAACCTCCCCACCCACGAGTCGGTCTACGAAACCCTCCAGATCGGCGTCGAGGTCCCCCGCCCCGAGCTCGACGAGCGGATCACGCTCCGGGTCGACCGCATGTGGGAGGCCGGGCTCGTCGACGAGGTGCGCACTCTTGAGGGCAAGGGGCTGCGCGACGGGCGTACGGCATCGCGGGCGCTCGGCTATCAGCAGGTGCTCGCGTTCCTCGCCGGGGAGTGCACCGAGCAGGAGGCGCGCGACGAGACCGTGCGCGCCACCAAGCGCTTCGCGCGACGCCAGGACTCGTGGTTCCGCCGGGACCCGCGGGTGCACTGGCTGAGCGGCGCGAGCGCCGATCGCGAGGGGCTCGTGGGGCACGCGCGAGCCTTGCTCGAACGACCGGTCACAGGCTGATCACGTGATGGCATCGGGACGCCCCGGTGGTGCTTGAGGGGTTCCTGGGCGTGCCATCATCAATGCGAATCGCGCCGTATTCGATCGGTACCGCCGGAGGTTGGGAGGGCACGTGGCGATGGAGGCCGGCCCTCGTGACACCAGACGTGAGCCCGAGCCGCAGGAGCTGTCCGCGGCGGAGGACTTCACACCCGCGGACGACCTCGCGGCCGCCGACGATCTCGCGGCCGCCGACGGCTTCCCGCCCGCCGAGCCCGCCGATCCCATCGAGCCCGGCACCCTCGCCGCCGACGGTCCCGACGAGGACGAGCAGGCGGCCGCCGCGGAGGGCGGCGAGTCCTTCCGCGAGCTGCGCCCCCCGAAGCTGCTGCGCTTCTGGCAGCTCGCCCCGATCGTCGTGCTCGCGGTGCTCGGCTCGCTGATGTTCGCCTTCCCGCTCGCCTTCGAGTTCGGCGACAGCGGCGCGGTCGTGGCCATGCTCGGCCTGCTGATCAGCTGCTGCGCGGGCGGCTGGGCGATGATGGCGGCCCGCCGGGTCGGGTACGTGCTGCCCGGGCTGCCGCCGAAGGGGTCGGGGCGGAAGCCCGACTGGCGGATCGTGGCGCTCTATCTGGCGCTGGTCGCCGTGCTGGCGGCGCTCGCGGTCTGGCGCGTGGCGCGCTTGCGCTGAGCCGCGCCCCAGACCCCCGTCGTACGATTGATCCCGTGAACGCGCTGCACTTCCTCAAGGGCCACGGCACCGAGAACGACTTCGTGATCGTCCCGGACGCCGACGGCGTCATCGACCTGTCCCCCGCCGACGTCGCCAAGCTGTGCGACCGGCGGGCCGGCATCGGCGGTGACGGCCTGCTGCGGGTCGTACGGTCGGCGGCGCACCCGGAGGCCCGGCAGATGGCGGCCGAGGCCGAGTGGTTCATGGACTACCGCAATGGCGACGGCAGCGTCGCCGAGATGTGTGGCAATGGCACCCGCGTCTTCGCCCTCTATCTGCAGCGTGCCGGGCTCGTGGAGGCCGGCGACCTGGCCATCGCCACCCGCGCCGGCGTCCGCCGCATCCATCTGGACAAGGACGGCGACATCACGGTCGGGATGGGCGCGGCCAGGCTGGTCGACGGCGAGGTCACCGTCACGGTCGGCGACCGCTCCTGGCCCGCGCGCCATGTGAACATGGGCAATCCGCACGCCGTCGCCTTCATCGGCGATCTCGCCGAGGCGGGGGACCTCTTCCGCGCCCCCGGCGTGGCCCCGGCCGCGGCGTATCCCGACGGTGTGAACGTGGAGTTCGTGGTCGACCGCGGCCCGCGGCATGTGGCCATGCGGGTGCACGAGCGCGGCTCCGGCGAGACCCGCTCCTGCGGCACCGGCGCCTGCGCGGTCGCGGTGGCCACCGCGCGGCGGGACGGCGTGGACCCGGCGGTCACGGGCCGGCCGGAGACGTACACGGTGGATGTGCCCGGCGGGCGGCTGGTGATCACCGAGCACCCGGACGGGACCGTGGAGATGACGGGACCCGCGGTGATCGTGGCGGAGGGCCGTACCGAAGCCGGGTGGCTCTGAGCACCCTGGAGCCGTCCGCAGCCATCCGCACCCGTCCCCGACCAGCCGCGGACACCGGCAAGCGCCATTTCCGGTCACCAGACCCCCAAACCCGGTGGCAATTAGCTCGATTAGGTGATCCAGCCCACTCTCGGCGAGAGCGGCGTGGCGCTCCGTGATGGGCTCGGTAGCATCAAGCACCGGTTCGGCGGTCATGGACGACCAGGACGACACTGCCCACCGGTCGAGTGCCGGAGGTGCCTGTTGAGCGCAGAGGTTGGCCCGGTCCCGGACGCCTCGGGAGATTCCGCGGGCGGCGCTGCCCGCCGCCGTCCCAGGCTCGACCTGCGCCGACTCGGCCGTGTGGCCCTGCTGTCGGCGGCCGCCGCGCCCCGCGGCCGGGTGCCGGACGCGCTGGAGCATGTGGCGAAGGCGCATCGCGCCTACTTCCCCGACGCCGACCTCGACACCCTCAGCCGCGCCTACGTGCTCGCCGAGCTCTCCCACCGCGGCCAGATGCGCAAGTCCGGCGAGCCATACATCACCCACCCCCTCGCGGTCACCCTCATCCTCGCCGAACTCGGCGCCGAGACCACGACCTTGACCGCCTCGCTCCTCCACGACACGGTCGAGGACACCGACGTCACCCTCGCCCAAGTCCGCGCGGAATTCGGCGAGGAGGTCTGCTATCTCGTCGACGGCGTCACCAAGCTCGAGAAGGTCGATTACGGCGCCGCCGCCGAGCCCGAGACCTTCCGCAAGATGCTCGTCGCCACCGGCAGCGACGTCCGCGTGATGTCGATCAAACTCGCCGACCGGCTGCACAACATGCGCACCCTCGGCGTGATGCGCCCCGAGAAGCAGGCCCGCATCGCCCGCGTCACCCGCGACGTCCTCATCCCGCTCGCCGAGCGCCTCGGCGTGCAGACGGTGAAGACCGAGCTGGAGGACCTGGTCTTCGCCATCCTGCACCCGGAGGACTACGCCACCACCAGCGAGCGGCTGCTGGAGCACGCCTCCCGCCCCGACCCGCTCCAGGACACCGCGGACGAGCTGCGCGGCGTCCTCGGCGAAGCCCGTATCGCCGGACAGGTGCAGCTCCGGCCGCGGCATGCCGTCTCCGTGCACCGCGTCCGGCTGAAACGCGCCGGGCAGGGCGAGCGCGGCGAGCTGCGGCCGAGCGACTTCGCGCGGCTGCTGGTGCTGGTCGAGGAGCCCGCCGACTGCTATGCCGTCCTCGGCGAGCTGCACACCTGCTTCACGCCCGTGGTGTCGGAGTTCAAGGACTTCATCGCCGCGCCGAAGTACAACCTCTACCAGTCGCTGCACACCGCCGTCGTCGACGAGCGCGGCCATGTCGTCGAAGTCCTCGTCCGTACGCGCCAGATGCACCGCATCGCCGAGGCCGGCGTCATCGCCCTCGACAACCCCCTCGCCCGGCCCGAGGGCAGCGGCGTCGGCGACTGGCTGACCCGGCTGCTGGACTGGCAGCGGGCCACACCCGACCCGGACGCCTTCTGGTCCACGCTGCGCGACGACCTCGCGCCGGACCGGGAGATCACCATCTACGGCGACCGCACCGGCCCGCTCGGCCTCGCCGCGGGCGCCACCTGCGTCGACGCCGCGTACGCCCGCTACGGCGAGGCCGCGCACGCCTGCGTCGGCGCGCGGGTGAACGGCCGGCTGGTCAGCCTGGGCACGGTGCTGCGCGACGGCGACACCCTCGACCTGCTGCTCGCCCAGGACAGCAGCTCCGCACCCGCGCCCGAGTGGCTCGACCACGCGCAGACCCCGGCGGCCCGGATCGCGATCACCCGCTGGCTGACGGAACACCCCGCGGAGGCCGAGCGCGAGCCCGACGGCAGCGCCCCCGGACGCCCTCCGCAGGCCTCGCCCCCGGTCTCCCCCGCCCCCTCGGGCCTCGGCCCGGCGGTCGCCGAGGTGCCGGACGCTGCGGTACGCCTCGCCCGCTGCTGTACGCCCGTGCCGCCGGACGCCGTGACCGGCTTCTCGGTCCGTGGCGGGGCGGTCGCCGTGCATCGGGTGCAGTGTTCCGCGGTGGCGCGGATGACCACGGCGGGGCGGGAGCCGGTCGCGGTGCGGTGGCGTGAGGAAGCGGATGGCTCGGGTGCCGCGCATGGTGGGGCGCGGGTGACGCTGCAGGCGGAGGCGTTCGTACGGGCGCATCTGCTGGCGGATCTCACCGAGGCGATCGCCGCCGAAGGGGCGGCGATTGTGGCGGCGGATGTGGAGATGCCTCGGGAGCAGCGGGTTCGTCATACCTATACGCTGCGGCTGGCTGAGCCCGCGGCGCTGCCTGGGTTGATGCGGGCTATGCGGCGGGTGCCGGGGGTTTACGACGTCAGCCGGAGGCGGGTGGCCGCGCACTGAGCGATGTGGTGCCACCACACTCATTAGGGTGCGGCCCCGTCGTGCCATCGCCAGCCGCGCGCGCGGCGCTGATAGCCGTTGGCCATGCAACCCCTGCGATCTCTACGAACGTCGAAGGCCCTCCTCGCCGGGCTCGCCCTCGCCACCATCGCCGCTGCCGCGCCCAGTGCGCCGGAGCCTCTCGGCATCGGGGACCCGCTCTTCCCGCACCTCGGCAACCCGGGCTACGACGTCAGCGACTACGACATCGCCCTGCGCTACAGCGGTCGCAACGACCGGCCGCTGCAAGCCGTCACCACGATCACCGCCCGCGCGGACCGCGACCTCCCCGCCTTCAACCTGGACTTCAGCGACGGGCGCGTCAGCCGCGTCACGGTGGGTGGCAGGGAAGCGCGCTTCGCCGCCGCCGGCGAGGACCTGGCCGTCACGCCCGCGCGGCCGGTCAGGGCCGGGCAGACGATGCGAGTCACCGTCCGGCACACCTCCGACCCGAAGGCGAAGGACAGCGGCTGGATCCGTACCGGCGACGGCCTGGTGATGGCCAACCAGGCCGACGCGGGACACCGGGTCTTCCCCGGCAACGACCACCCCTCCGACAAGGCCCGCTTCACCTTCCGCGTCACCGCCCCGCGCGGCGTCACGGTCGTCGCCAACGGGCTGCCCGCCGGGCAGCAGCGCAGCCGGAACGCCACCACCTGGGCGTACGGCACCACGCACCCGATGGCCACCGAGCTGGCGCAGGTCGCCATCGGCCGCTACGACGTGGTGCACGGCCAGGGGCCGCACGGGCTGCCGCTGCGGCATGTCGTGCCGAAGGGGGACGCGAAGGAGCTGAAGCCGTTCCTCGACGCCACCGGGCCGCAGATCGAGTGGATGGAGCGGCAGGTCGGCAGGTATCCCTTCGAGAATTACGGGCTGCTGATCGCCGACATGTCCTCCGGCTTCGCGCTGGAGACGCAGACGCTGTCGCTCTTCGAGCGGCCGTTCTTCGACGAGGGCGCGGGGCCCGCCGCCTACGCCCGCGGGATCATGGTGCACGAGCTGGCGCACCACTGGTTCGGCAACAGCGTCAGCCCGCGCACCTGGGCCGACCTGTGGCTGAACGAGGGCCACGCCACCTGGTACGAGGCCCTGTACAACGACGGCCAGGGCCTGCAGTCGCTGGAGAGCCGGATGCGGGAGGCGTACGCGCAGAGCGACACCTGGCGGCGCGGCGGCGGCGCCCCGGCCGCGCCGAAGAAGCCGGACTCCGAGGACAAGCTCACCATCTTCCGGCCGGTCATGTACGACGGCAGCGCGCTGGTGCTGTACGCGCTGCGGGAGCGGATCGGCGAGCGGGCGTTCCAGCGGCTGGAGCGCGAGTGGGTCGGGCGGCACACCGACTCCGTGGCGGGCACGAAGGAGTTCACCGCCCTCGCGTCCGAGGTGTCGGGGCAGGACCTGTCGGGCTTCTTCGCCGGCTGGCTGTACGGGAAGCAGACGCCCAGGATGCCGGGGCACCCGGACTGGCGCTCGGAGTAGCGGGAAGTAATCGGATGAAACCGCGGCGCCGCCCGTGCGACCATCTATGGCGCGGGCGGCGTCGCCGGGCGGGAATTCTTCCGGTCTGAGCTGCGTTCTTTCCTGCGATATCCCATTTCTCCGAACCGTAAGGAACCGATGACTCCCTCTTCCCTTCCCCAGGACGACGAGCGCCTTACCGAGAGCCTCCGGGCCGACGCCCTGATGGAAGCGGACGCCGGCTGGGGTCTCGGTGACGATGCGGATCGCGACGGCGAGCAGCTCGACCGGCAGGACCGCGCGTCCCTGCGCCGCGTCGACGGCCTGTCGACCGAGCTCGAGGACGTCACCGAGGTCGAGTACCGGCAGCTGCGCCTTGAGCGCGTGGTGCTGGTCGGCGTCTGGACGTCCGGCACGGCGCGGGACGCGGAGAACTCCCTCGCGGAGCTCGCCGCCCTCGCCGAGACCGCCGGCTCGCAGATCCTCGACGGCGTGATCCAGCGCCGCGACAAGCCCGACCCGGCCACGTACATCGGCTCGGGCAAGGCCCAGGAGCTGCGCGACATCGTGCTTGAGACCGGCGCCGACACCGTCGTCTGCGACGGTGAGCTGTCGCCGGGCCAGCTGATCCATCTCGAAGACGTCGTCAAGGTCAAGGTCGTCGACCGTACGGCCCTGATCCTCGACATCTTCGCCCAGCACGCCAAGTCCCGTGAGGGCAAGGCGCAGGTGGCGCTCGCCCAGATGCAGTACATGCTGCCGCGGCTGCGCGGCTGGGGTCAGTCGCTGTCCCGGCAGATGGGTGGCGGTGGCTCCGGCTCGGCGGGCGGCGGCATGGCGACCCGTGGCCCCGGTGAGACCAAGATCGAGACGGACCGGCGGCGGATCCGCGAGAAGATGGCGAAGATGCGCCGGGAGATCGCGGAGATGAAGACCGGCCGCGAGGTCAAGCGCCAGGAGCGGCGCCGTAACAAGGTGCCCTCGGTCGCGATCGCCGGATACACCAACGCGGGCAAGTCCTCGCTGCTCAACCGGCTCACCGGCGCGGGCGTGCTGGTGGAGAACTCGCTGTTCGCCACCCTCGACCCGACGGTCCGGCGGGCCGAGACGCCGAGCGGGCGGGTGTACACGCTGGCCGACACGGTTGGTTTTGTACGCCATCTCCCGCACCACCTGGTCGAGGCGTTCCGTTCCACGATGGAGGAGGTCGGCGACTCCGACCTGATCCTGCATGTGGTCGACGGTTCGCATCCGGACCCGGAGGAGCAGCTGGTCTCCGTACGCGAGGTGATCCGCGATGTCGGCGCCACGCAGGTGCCGGAGATCGTGGTGATCAACAAGGCGGATGCGGCCGAGCCCGAGGTGCTGCAGCGGCTGCTGCGCATCGAGCAGCGGGCGATCGCCGTCTCGGCGAAGACCGGCGAGGGCATCGACGAGCTGCTCGCGCTGATCGACATCGAGCTGCCGCGCCCGCAGGTCGAGATCGAGGCCGTGGTCCCGTACACCCAGGGCGGGCTGGTCTCGCGCGTCCATGCCGAGGGCGAGGTGATCTCCGAGGAGCACACCGCGGAGGGCACCCTGCTGAAGGCTCGGGTGCACGAGGAGCTGGCAGCGGAGCTGCGGCGCTACGCGGTCTGAGCTCGTCTTTTACGGTTAATGCCCCCGCTGTGGCGGGGGCATTGCCATGTCCGCGGTGGGGTTAACCCCAGGGCCAGGACGCCTGGCCGCCGGATGCACAAAAAACTGTGCACACGGAAGTGTGGACAGCATGCCGAAAGTGATCCCGGACCTCGCCGCCCTCAAGTGCCTGGCGCACCCGCGCCGCCAGCTGGTGCTGCAGCAGCTGACGCTGCACGGCCCGGCCACCTCCGCCTCGCTCGCCCGCGCGCTCGACCTGAACACCGGCGCCACCAGCTACCACCTGCGCGAGCTGGCCCGGCACGGCTTCGTCACCGACGAACCGGGCCGCGGCCGGGAGCGGTGGTGGCGGGCGGCCGGCGGCGACCTGCGCTTTCCGCGGCGCTCCGAGCAGAGCGACGAGACGCGCGCCGTGCTCGACTCGGTGAACCGGCACGCCTTCGCCGCCGACCTGGAGCTCTTCGAGCGCGCCCAGCGGCAGGCGCACGGCGAGTGGCGGGACGCCTTCCCGTATTCGCGCGGCACGATCCGGCTGACGGCGGGCGAACTGAACGAGTTCTTCGAGGACTTCATCGCCCTCCTCGACCGCTACAAGCGCCCCGAGGCCGAGACTCCGGCCGGCGCCCGCACCGTACGCACCCAGCTGCTGGCCTTCCCGGCCCCCGATTCCGAGGACGACGACTCATGATGCTCCGGCTGGCTCTGAAGACTCTGCGCGCCCGGAAGGGCGGCTTCATCGGCGCGTTCCTCGCGCTCTTCTGTGCGGCGGCGCTGATCACCGCGTGCGGCGGGCTGCTGGAGACGGGGCTGCGCGGGAAGATCGCGACGGAGCGGTACGCGGCGGCACCCGTGATCGTCTCCGCCGACCAGAACGTCCACCAGACCACGATCAAGAAGAAGCACGGCAAGACGAAGGTCAAGCACAAGGCGAAGCCGCTGGCCGAGCGGGTGTGGCTGGACGCGGGCCTGACGGATCGGCTTGCGCGGGTGGAGGGCGTGCGGCGGGTCGTGCCCGAACTCACCTTCCCCGCCCAGCCGATGGGCAAGGGCAAGACCGATGTGCCCGCGTACGGGCATGCCTGGTCCTCGGCCGCCCTGACCCCGTTCAAGCTCACCGCGGGCACGGCCCCGCGTGCCGCCGGCGACGTCGTCGTGGACTCCCGGCTCGGCCTCAAGCCCGGCGACCGGCTCACCGTCCAGGCGACCTCGGCGCCGCGCACGTACCGGATCAGCGGCGTCGCGGAAGGCGACGTCACCCGCCAGCACGCGCTCTTCTTCAGCCAGGCCGAGGCCGAGCGGCTCGCCGCCCGGCCGGGGCAGGCGACCGCGATCGGGCTGCTCGGCGACGACGTGTCCGCCGATGCCGTACGGAAGGCGCTGGCGGGCACCAAGGCGCAGGTGTCGACGGGGGACGACCGCGGGCCGGTGGAGTTCATCGACGCGGTCAAGGCGCGGGTGAAGCTGATCAGCATGGGTGCCGCGATCGGTGGCACGTCGCTGCTGGTGGCGATCCTCGTCGTGGTCGGCACCTTCGCGCTGACGATCCAGCAGCGGCACCGGGAGCTCGCGCTGCTGCGCGCCGTGGCCGCGTCGGGGAAGCAGATCCGGAGGCTGATCGGCCGGGAGGCGCTGCTGGTCGGCGCGGTGGCCGGGGTGCTGGGCGCGCTGGCGGGCCTGCCGCTGTCGCACTGGCTGCTGGGCCGCTTCACCGACCTGGGTGCCGTGCCCGCCACGCTGGAGCCGGCCATCGGCTTCTTCCCGGCGGCGGTGGCGCTGCTGGCCACGCTCCTCGGCGCCTGGTCGGCGGCCCGCCTGGCGGCGCGCCGGATCGCCCGTATCCGCCCGGCGGAGGCGCTCGGTGAGGCGGCGCTGGAGCGGCGGTTCTCGTGGGGCCGGACGATCGCGGGGCTGGTGCTGCTGGCGGGCGGCACGACGCTGGTGGCGGTGCTGAGCTCGCTGCAGACGGAGGCCGCCGCGACGCCGGTGACCTTCCTCGCGGTGATCGTGCTGTGCGGCTCGGTGTCGCTGCTCGGCCCGCTGCTGGTACGGGCCGCCGCCGCGCTGCTCGCGGGCCCGCTGCGGCTCGGCCGCTTCCCCGGCGTGCTGGCCCGCCGCAATCTGCGCGGCAACGCGGTCCGGATGGCCGCCGCCGTCACCCCGCTCGCGCTGCTGATCGCGATGGCCTCCACGGTCCTCTTCAGCCAGCCGACGCTGTCCTCCGCGGCCGAGCGGGAGGCGGCGGACGGCACCCGGGCCGACTGGGTGCTGGCCTCGGAGGGCCCCGGCGTGCCGTCGGCGGCGGCGGAGCGCGTACGGAAGGCGCCCGGGGTGGCGACGGTGACCGAGGTGGTGCGGACGACCGTACGGGTGGGGCTGGACAAGTACCCCTCGCAGGGCGTGACTTCGGCCGGCCTGGCCCGTAACTGGGACCCGGAGGTCGTCTCCGGCTCGCTGAAGGGCTTCGGCCGCGGCGATGTGGCCGTCAGCGAACTGGCCGCTGACCAGCGCGATCTCAAACCAGGCAGCAAGCTGAAGGTCACCCTGGGCGACGGCACCCCCGTCACCCTGCGGGTCGCCGCCGTGTACGCCCGCGGCCTCGGCTTCGGCGACCTGACGATGGCGCACTCGCTGGTGTCGCGGCACGTCGACAACCCGCTGTCCGCGGCGGTGCTGGTGCGCACGGACGGCGGGCGGGACGGACTCGCGGCCGCGGTGCGGGACTTCCCGGGTGTGCGCGTCCTGGCCCCGGGCGAGGCCCGGGACCTGGCGGCCGAGCGGGACCAGGCCAACGCCGACGTCAACCTCCTCGCCATGGCCCTGATCCTGGCCTTCACGGCGATCGCGGTGGTCAACACCCTGGCCATGTCGGTGTCCGAGCGGGTGCGCGAGTTCGCGAAGCTGCGGCTCGCCGGGGCGACCAGGCCGCAGGTGCTGCGGATGCTGCGCCTGGAGGCCCTGGCGTCGCTGCTGACGGCGGCGGCGCTGGGCACGGGGATCGCGGCCGCGGTGCTCAGCGCCTTCAGCGCCGGCCTCACGGGCACGGTGTCGGTGGCCGTCGCGCCGCTGGCCTGCGCGGGCGTGCTGGGCGTGGCGGCGGTGCTGGCGCTGGCGGCGACCGCGGCACCGGGGCGGGTGGCGCTGGCGCCGAAGGCGGTGGAGGTGGTGGGGGTCGAGTAGGTCCCGCTTGATCAGCGCGGCGGCGTCGGGTTCACACCCTGGCGCCGCCGCGCAGCGCGTCCACGGCCGCGTGCAGCTCCGCCGCCTTCACCCCGCCGAGCGCCGCGGCCAGCACCCCGTCGGGCCGTACGACAAGGACGGTGTGCGGCGCCGCGCCCGGGTACTCCTCGGCGATCAGCAGCTCGGTCGGCACCGGCAGCCGGTCCAGCGCCTGCCGCAGCTGCGGCATTAATCCGGCGCCGAGCAGCCTGCTGCGGTCCCAGTAGCGGGTGCCGGGCGCCAGGAAGACCACCAGCGGCACGCCGCCGAGCCACTCCCGCAGCCGCCCGCTGCCGCCCTCCGCGGCCGTCACCGGCACGTCCGCGACCTGGGCGCCCCAGTCCGTACCGACGGCGAGCGCGTGCGGCGGCAGCGGGTCGGGGGCCAGGGGCGAGTCGGCGTACACATCCGGGCCGCCGATCGCGCCCTTGCCGAGATGCCCGTCCCGCAGCAGCCGCAGCCCCGCGGCCCCGCGCCCGCGCAGATTGCCCTTGCGCAGTATCGGCAGCGCCTGATCGGCGGCGCGCAGCCTCCCGGACACGGCGCCGCGGCGCTCGGTTTCGTACGAGTCGAGGAGCGTCTCGCTCGTCCGCGGCTGCTGGACGGAGAGGGCCAGCTTCCAGCCGAGGTTGCGGGCGTCGCACAGCCCCTCCTCCAGCTGCTGGGTGCCGATCGCGCCGCCGAGGTGGGCGGCGTCCCCTGCGAGGAAGCAGCGGTCGCGGCGGAAGTGCCGGGCGAGCCGGTGGTGGACGGTGTGCACGCCGGTGTCGAGGAGCTCGTACGACTGGTCGGCGGCGCCCCACGCGGACAGCGTGGCGGCGACCCGCTCCAGCAGCGCCTCCGGCGTGACGAGGCCGTCCTCCTCGCCGAGCAGCCAGTCCAGCCGCCAGGCGCCGCCCGCCAGCGGCCGCGCGGACACCTCGGCGCCGAGGCCGCGCCGCTGCCCGCCGCGCTGGAGCAACGCCTCGCCGCTCCAGGGGAGTTCGGCCTTTATCGCGGCGACCGCGTGCCGCTCCACGGCCGTACGGCCCGCGAAGCGGACGCCGAGCAGCTTGCGTACGGTGGACCGGGCGCCGTCGCAGCCGACGAGGTGGCTGCCGCGCCACCAGGTGCCGTCGCCGCCGTCCACGGGGCTCGTGTGCAGTATGACGCCGTCGGGCTCGGCCTCCAGGGCATCGGCGCGCACCTCGCGGACGTACTCGACGCACTTGCGCTCGTCCAGCGCCGCCCGCAGCGCCCGGGTGAGCGCGAACTGCGGGATGTGCAGCGGCGCTTCGGCCTCCGCGAACTCCTCCCGCGACGCCTCACGCGCGCCGCGTACGGCCCGCCATCCGGCGAGCCGCAGTCCCTCCGTACGCAGCGCGTCCGCACACCCGAACCGCCCGAGAAAGGCCGCCATATCGGGCCGCAGCACCACCGTCCGCGCCTGCCGCGCCTCCTCGGCACCCGCGGTCCCGCCGTCGAGCAGCACGGTGTTGACCCCGTACGAGCCGAGCACAAGCGAGAGGGCGAGCCCAACAGGGCCCGCCCCGACGACGATTACCGGATCCACGACTGCACAGCGCTACGAACGAAGCAGGTGAGAGGGGCCCGGTGCACGGTCCAACTCTACAGCCGTGGCACCGGGCCCTTGACGGGCCATGGGCCCTTAGACGATGCCTCGTCCGGGCCCGCCCGCGGCCGCTTCTTCCCCGAGGTCGCCCGTCACGACGGCGCCGGTGGTCTTCTTGCCGCGCCGGATCCGGCCTTCCAGCCAGCTCGCGAAGGTGGTCAGGGCGAAGTTCAGGAGCACGAAGATCACCGCGACGATGGTGAACGACGCGATCACGTTCGCCCCGTAGGCGTTGCTCATCGGGCGCACCGAGTTCAGCAGCTCCGCGAAGCCGAGCAGGGCGCCGCCGAGCGCGGTGTCCTTCACGATGACGACCATCTGGCTGACGATCGCCGGCAGCATCGCGGTCACCGACTGCGGCAGCAGCACGTGCCGCATCATCTGGCCCTTGCGCATGCCGATCGCCTTCGCGGCGTCGGTCTGGCCGCGCGGCAGCGACAGGATGCCGGCGCGGACGATCTCGGCGAGCACCGAGGCGTTGTACAGCACCAGGCCGGTGATCACCGCGTAGAGCGGCCGCTGCTCGGAGTCGACGTCCGTGAACCGGGCGTAGAACTCGTTCGCGAACAGCATCATCAGCAGCACCGGAATGGCGCGCAGGAACTCCACCAGCGTGCCCGAGGGCCAGCGCACCCAGGCGTGGTCCGACAGCCGGGAGATGCCGAGGACGGCGGCCAGCGGCAGCGCGATCACCGTGGCCCAGGCGGCCGCGATGACGGTGTTCTTCAGGCCCGGGAGGAGGAAGTTCTCCCACGGGTCGGATTCCGTGAAGAACATCTTCCACTTGGACCATTCGAGCTGGCCCTGGTCGGACAGCTCCGACCACACCCACCAGACGACGACGGCGGCGGCGGCCAGGAAGACGACGGAGTAGACGACGTTACGCCGCTTCGCGTTGGGCCCGGGCTCGTCGTACAGGACGGAGCTCATCGCTTGACCGCCACCTTCTTGCTCACCCAGCCGAGCAGCAGCCCGACCGGCAGGGTCAGGATGACGAAGCCGACCGCGAAGACGAAGCCGATCGGGATGATCTGCGCCTCGTTCTCGATCATCTCCTTCATCAGCGCCGCGGCCTCGGCGACGCTGATCGCGGCCGCCACGGTGGTGTTCTTCGTCAGCGCGATGAGGACGTTCGCCAGCGGTCCGACCACCGAGCGGTAGGCCTGCGGCAGCACGATGAGCCACAGCACCTGCGTGAAGTTCAGCCCGATCGCGCGGGCCGCCTCGGCCTGGCCGACCGGCACCGTGTTGATGCCGGAGCGCACCGCCTCACAGACGAAGGCGGCGTGGTACGCCACCAGGCCCAGGATGGCGAGCCGGAAGTTCGTCGTCGCGACGACGCCCTGGCCGCCCAGTTCGACGCCCAGCGTCTGGTTCAGGCCCAGCCAGGTGAAGAGGATGATCACCGTGAGCGGGATGTTCCGCACGATGTTGACGTAGGCGGTGCCGAAGCCCCGCATCAGCGGCACCGGGCTGACCCGCATCGCCGCGAGCAGCGTGCCCCAGACCAGGGACCCCGCGGCGGAGATCAGGGTCAGCTTCACCGTGACCCAGAACGCCCCGAGCAGGTCGTAGCCTTCTAGAAAGTCGAACACGATCTCCCGCGCTCTTCCGTTAAGTGGATGGCAGGACGCGCCGCCCGCCCGCGGCGGCCGGCGCGTCCTGGTGCGCTTACTGCTTGATGTCGCCGATCTTCGGGGCGGGCTCGTACTTGTAGTTGGCCGCGGCGAAGTTCTTCTTCACGGCCTTCTCCCACTCGCCGTCGGAGACCATCGACTCAAGGGCCTTGTTGATCTTGTCCTTGAGCTTGGTGTCGCCCTTCTTGAGGCCGATGCCGTAGTTCTCGTTGCTCAGCGGGGCGCCGGTCACCTTGAACTTGCCCTTGTGCTCGGGCATGGCGGCGTAACCGGCGAGGATCGAGTCGTCCGTGGTGAGGGCGTCGATCTTGCCGTTCTCCAGGCCGGGGAGGCACTCGGAGTAGCCGTTGGCGGACTGCAGCTGGGCCTTCGGGGCGAAGTCCTTCTTGACGTTCTGCGCCGAGGTGGAGCCGGTCACCGAGCACAGCGTGGACTTGCTGTTGTTCAGGTCCTTGGCGGTGGTGACCTTGGCGTCGGAGCGGACCAGGAGCTTCTGGTGGGCCAGGAAGTACGGGCCGGCGAAGTCGACCTCCTTCTGGCGCTCCGGGTTGATCGAGTACGTGGCGACGATGAAGTCCACGTCACCGCGCTTGATCATGTTCTCGCGGTCCGGGCTCGGCGTCTCCTTCCACTCGATGTCGCTCTCCTTGTAGCCGAGCTTCTTGGCCACGTAGGTGGCGACGTCGACGTCGAAGCCCTCGTACTTGCCGGAGGACGTCTTCTGGCCGAGGCCCGGCTGGTCGAACTTGATGCCGATGGTGACCTTGTCGCCACCGCCGTCGCCCGCCGACTCGCCCTTGTTGCCCTCGCCGCAGGCGGCAGCGGTGAGGGAGAGTGCGGCTGCGATGGCGGCAGCGGCGCTGACCTTGCGGAGATTCATGATGCGCATCCTTTTTCGGTTACGTGCCGGCAGCTGATCAGTGGTGCAGGATCTTCGACAGGAAGTCCCTTGCCCGGTCGCTGCGCGGGTTGGTGAAGAACTGGTCCGGCGCCTGCTCCTCGACGATCTGACCGTCCGCCATGAAGACGACACGGTTCGCGGCCGAGCGGGCGAAGCCCATCTCGTGCGTAACGACGACCATCGTCATCCCGTCCCGGGCGAGCTGCTGCATGACTTCCAGCACCTCGTTGATCATCTCCGGGTCCAGCGCCGAGGTGGGCTCGTCGAAGAGCATCACCTTCGGCTCCATCGCCAGCGCGCGGGCGATGGCCACGCGCTGCTGCTGGCCGCCGGAGAGCTGGGCGGGGTACTTGTCCGCCTGGTTGCCGACGCCGACTCGGTCGAGCAGCGCGCGGGCGTGTTCCTCAGCGGCCTTCTTGTCCTTCTTCCGGACCTTGACCTGCCCCAGGGTCACGTTCTCCAGCACCGTCTTGTGCGCGAAGAGGTTGAACGACTGGAACACCATGCCGACGTCGGCGCGCAGCTTGGCGAGCTCCTTGCCCTCGGCGGGCAGGGGCTTGCCGTCCAGCGTGATCGTGCCGTCGTCGATGGTCTCCAGGCGGTTTATGGCGCGGCACAGGGTCGACTTGCCGGACCCGGACGGGCCGATGACGACGACCACTTCACCGCGGCCGATGGTCATGTTGATGTCCTGGAGCACGTGCAGCGCGCCGAAATGCTTGTTCACGTGGTCCAGGACGACAAGCGGCTCGCCTGCGGGCGGCACCGCGTCCTTGGTCACCGAAACCTCGGTCATCCGCTTCTGGCTCCATCCTCTTCGGTTGCCTGGACCTTAGTTAGCACGTTGAGCGACCGTCATTACATCTGAGGGGAAATTGAGCATAACGATCCAGACTCAAACGGACACTCTGCGTGAACCGGACGTACCTCGTCCGTGCTGGTCACGTAGAGGAAACAAGGAGGTGATCCGCTCACCTCTTGACGCACCGGCGCCCGGTAACGGTGTATGACGGTGTACGCCAAAACCACGGAAGACGAAGGAGGTGAGGAGCTGTGAAGCTGCTGCTCGTCGAGGACGACGACCACGTCGCCGCGGCGCTCGCCGCCGTGCTGCGCCGGCACGGGTTCGAGGTCGGGCACGCGCGCGGGGGCGAGGAGGCCCTCCAGGAGCTGCTGCACGGCAAGCTCGCCCCCTTCGACGTGGTGCTGCTCGACCTCGGGCTCCCGGACCAGGACGGCTTCGAGGTGTGCGGGCGGATCCGCAAGCTGACGTCCACCCCGGTCATCATGGTCACCGCCCGCGCGGATGTGCGATCGCGCATCCACGGGCTGAACCTCGGCGCCGACGACTACGTGGTCAAGCCGTACGACACCGGCGAGCTGCTCGCCCGCATCCACGCCGTCGCCCGGCGCACCGCGGACGGGCCGGGCCCGGAGACGCCCGAGAAGCCGGTCGACGACGAGCACGAGGCGCTGCGGCTCGGCCCGCTCACCCTGGAGCTGCCGACCCGCCGGGTGTTCGTGGAGGGCGAGGACATCTCCCTCACCCGCAAGGAGTTCGACCTGCTGTCGCTGCTGGCGCACCGGCCCGGGGTGGTCTTCCGCCGGGAGCAGATCATCAGCGAGGTGTGGCGTACGAGCTGGGAGGGCACGGGCCGCACCCTGGAGGTACATGTGGCCTCGCTGCGCTCCAAGCTGGGGCTGCCGGAGCTGATCGAGACCGTGCGCGGCGTCGGCTACCGGCTCGTCGTGCCGCCCGCCGCCGGCTGAGGGCGGTAAGGCTTCCCTCGTGCGCACCCGTCTCCTCCCCCTGCTGATCATCCTCATGGCCGGAGTGCTGCTCGCCCTCGGCTTCCCGCTCGCCGGGCGGATCGCCACGCACGAGCAGCAGAAGGTGGTCGTCGACCGCATAGACGACACGGCGCGCTTCGCTTCGCTGGCACAGTACGTCACCTCGCGCGACGGCGATGGCGACTCGGCGGAGGACGAGCGCCTCTACACGCTCGGCGAGGAACTGCACCGGTACCACGACCTCTACGGCATCAAGGCGGGCGTGTACTACCGCGACCGCAAGCCGATGGCCGCCGCGCCGGGCGGCTGGCCCGCCGCCGCCCAGGGCACCGCGGGCGGCCTCGCCTTCGACGAGGCGCTCGCCGGGCGGCGCAGCCACGACCCGCCGCAGGTCTACCCCTGGCAGCGCGGCCGGCTCACCGTCGCCTCCCCGATCGTCCGCGACGGCGACGTGGTCGCGGTGGTGGTCACCGACTCCCCCACCGGGCAGATGCGTTCGCGCATCCTGGAGGGCTGGCTGGTGCTGGGCGCCGGGATCGTGGTGGCGATGCTGCTGGCGGTGGCGGCCGCGTACCGGCTGACCGGGTGGGTGCTCAGGCCCGTACGGGACCTGGACAAGGCCACCCACGACATCGCCACCGGCGCCATGGCCTCCCGGGTGGCGGTGGCCGGCGGCCCGCCGGAGCTGCGCCGCCTGGCGCACTCCTTCAACGAGATGGCCGACAACGTCCAGGACGTCCTCGACCAGCAGCGCGCCTTCGTCGCCGACGCCTCGCACCAGCTGCGCAACCCGCTGTCCGCGCTGCTGCTGCGGATCGAGCTGCTCGCCCTGGAACTCCCGGAAGGCAATGAGGAGGTGGCGTCGGTACGGACCGAGGGCAAGCGGCTCGCGACGGTCCTCGACGACCTCCTCGACCTGGCCCTGGCCGAGCACGCGGCCGCGGACCTGCAGCTCGCGGACGTCGCCGAGATCGCCGCCGAGCGGGCCGCGGCATGGCGCCCCGTCGCCGACGACAAGGGTGTCGCGCTGACGGTCTCCGGGGCCGCGGCGGCGACCGGCTGGGCGGATCCGGTGGCGCTGTCGAGCGCGCTGGACGCCGTCATCGACAACGCCGTGAAGTTCACCCCGGCGGGGGAGGCGGTTGACGTCAGTACGGGGGCGAGCGGCGGCTCGGTGCGGATCGTGGTGGCGGACGGCGGGCCCGGGCTGACCGAGGAGGAGCTGGAGCGGGTCGGCGACCGCTTCTGGCGCAGCGGGCGGCACCAGAATGTGAAGGGCTCGGGTCTCGGGCTCTCCATCACCCGCGCGCTGCTGGCGGCGGGCGGCGGCGCGATCGCGTACGACCCGAACGAGCCGCACGGGCTGCGGGTGACGATCACGGTGCCGCGGAGCGCGCCCGAGTAAATGCCTCGAACATTGAGGACCGAATCTGTCCGCAACGCCTCCTAGCGTGGTTCTTGTCAGCACGGCAGGACTTACGCGGGAGGCACGGCAATGACTTTTCTGGTGACGGGCGCGACGGGGAATGTGGGCCGCAGGGTCGTCGCGGCGCTGCTCGACGGCGGCCACCAGGTGCGGGCGCTGACCCGTAACCCGGCGGCCGCGGGCCTCCCCGACGGCGTCGAGGTGGTGGCGGGCGACCTGACTCGCCCCGAGACCCTGGACGGCGTCTTCGACGGCGTGCGGGCCGTGCACTTCATCGGCTTCGCGGGCGATGACTACGGGCCGCTGGAGACCGCGGCCGAGGTGGTCGAGCTGGCGGTACGGGCCGGGGTGCGGCGGGCGACCGTGCTCAAGGGCGTACAGGGCGAGCAGGTCGAGGAGGCGCTGCAGGCGACCGGCCTGGAGTGGACCTTCGTGCAGCCGGTGGAGTTCATGTCGAACGCGCTGGACTGGGTCGGCTCCATCCGCGACGGGCAGACCGTCCGCGAGCCGTTCCCGGCGGCGCTGAGCGCGATGGTGCACGAGGCCGACATCGCCGCGGTGATCGTGACCGCGCTGACCGGCGACGGCCACCACGGGCAAACGTACACCTTGACCGGACCCGAGGCGCTCACCAAGCCGGACAAGGTGCGCATCCTCGCCGAGGCCACCGGCCGGGACATCGCGTACGTGGAGCTGACCGAGGAGCAGGCGCGGGAGCGGTGGGCGGCCGAGGGGCACGACAAGGACACGATCGACTTCTTCGTGTGGGTGCACGGCAGCCCGCCGGAGATCGGCTACACCGTCGTGGACACCGTGGAGCAGGTGACCGGGCGCCCGGCGCGCACCTTCGCCGAGTGGGCGGCGGAGCACCGGGAGCGGTTCACGGCTTGACGGAGCGGTAGTAGCGGGCGGCCCCCGCGTGCAGCTCCAGCGGATCGGTGAAGACGGCCGTGCGCAGGTCCACCTTCTGGGCCGCGTGCACGGTCTTCCCGATGCGGTCGCGGCTCCGTATCACCGAGCGGGTGAGGCCCTCGGTGAGGCGGTCGTCGGCGCGGTCGGTGGTCAGCAGCAGGTTGGCCACCGCGATCGTCTTGACCGCCTTGTTGCGCTGCACGCCCGGGTAGGCGTCGGCGGGCATCACCGCGGCCCGGTAGTAGCGGGTGGCGGCGCCCTGCTTGCGCAGCGGGCCGATGAGGTCGTCGAGGGGGACGAGAGAGATGTCGGTCTTCTTGGCCAGCTTCCGTACGGACGTGGTGGGCAGCCCGCCGGACCAGAAGAACGCGTCGATCCTGCCCTCGATCAGCGCCTCCTGCATGTCGACCAGGCCCTTGCGTACGGGCGTGAGATCCCGGTTGAAGTCCATCCCGGCGGCCCTGATCAGGCGCTTCGCGATCAGCTGGACGCCCGACGCGTCCTCGCCGACGCCGACCCGCTTGTCCTTGAGGTCGGCGGCCTGCTTGATGTCCGAGTCGGCGGGGACGACGAGCTGCACATAGTCGTCGTAAAGGCGGGCGCAGGCGCGCAGCCGGCCGGCATTGGGGCCGTCGTACGCGGCGACGGCGTCGGAGGCGGCCACGGCGAAGTCGGCGTCGCCCTTGGCGAGCTTCTTGACGTTGTCGACCGAGCCCTCGCTGTGCTCCAGCTCCATCCGCAGGTCGGGCAGGTCCTTGGCGGTGGCCTCGCGGAGCAGTTTCCCGTACGTCTCGTAGACCCCGTTGGGCACGCCAGTGGCGAAGGTCACGTCGCCGGACGGCTGGTCGGAGCCACCGGGAAGCACCCACCACAGCAGCAGCCCGGTGGCCGCGAGCACGGCGACCGCGGCGGTGATGCCACGACGGCTTCGGAGCTGGGCCTCCCAGCCCTTACCCTGGTTCATTGACATGAAGACTTACCAGGTGCGCACGCACGGCTGCCAGATGAACGTCCACGACTCCGAGCGGATGGCCGGACTCCTGGAGGACGCGGGCTATGTCCGCGCGCCCAAGGACGCCGAGGCCGCGGACGTGGTCGTCTTCAATACCTGCGCGGTGCGCGAGAACGCTGACAACAAGCTCTACGGCAACCTCGGCCAGCTCGCGCCGCAGAAGGCCGCGCATCCCGGCATGCAGATCGCCGTCGGCGGCTGCCTGGCCCAGAAGGACCGGGACACGATCACCAAGCGCGCCCCCTGGGTCGACGTCGTCTTCGGCACGCACAACGTCGGCAAGCTGCCGGTGCTGCTGGAGCGGGCCCGGATCCAGGAGGAGGCGCAGGTCGAGATCGCGGAGTCGCTGGAGGCGTTCCCGTCGACGCTCCCGACCCGCCGCGAGTCGGCGTACGCGGCCTGGGTGTCGATCTCGGTCGGCTGCAACAACACCTGCACCTTCTGCATCGTCCCGGCGCTCCGCGGCAAGGAGAAGGACCGCCGCCCCGGCGACATCCTGGCCGAGGTGGAGGCGCTGGTCGCCGAGGGCGTCCAGGAGATCACCCTGCTCGGGCAGAACGTGAACGCGTACGGCTCGGACATCGGCGACCGGCAGGCTTTCAGCAAGCTCCTGCGCGCCTGCGGACAGATCGAGGGCCTGGAGCGGGTCCGCTTCACGTCCCCGCACCCCCGGGACTTCACGGACGACGTCATCGAGGCGATGGCCGAGACCCCGAACGTCATGCCGCAGCTGCACATGCCGCTGCAGTCCGGCTCCGACTCGGTGCTGCGGGCGATGCGCCGCTCGTACCGGCAGGAGCGCTTCCTCGGGATCATCGAGAAGGTACGGGCCGCGATGCCGGACGCCGCGCTCTCGACGGACATCATCGTCGGCTTCCCCGGCGAGACGGACGAGGACTTCGAGCAGACCCTGCACGCGGTCCGCGAGGCCCGCTTCGCGCAGGCCTTCACCTTCCAGTACTCCAAGCGGCCCGGGACGCCGGCGGCGGAGATGGACGGCCAGATCCCGAAGAAGGTCGTCCAGGAGCGCTACGAGCGCCTGGTCGCCCTCCAGGAGGAGATCTCCTGGGAGGAGAACAAGAAGCAGGTCGGCCGCGTCGTCGAGGTCATGGTCGCCGAGGGCGAGGGCCGCAAGGACGATGCCACCCGGCGGCTGTCGGGCCGGGCAGCGGACAACCGCCTGGTGCACTTCGCGCGTCCGGAGGAGCCCGTACGCCCCGGAGACATGGTCACGGTCGAGGTCACGTACGCGGCCCCGCACCACCTCCTCGCGGAGGGCCCGGCGAAGGCGGTCCGGCGCACCCGCGCGGGCGACGCCTGGGAGCGGCGCAATGCCGCCCCGGCGGAGGAGCCCGCCAAGGGCGTCATGCTCGGCCTGCCGACGATCGGCGCCCCGGCCCCTTCGGCGGCCGCGGAGCCCTCGGGCTGCGGCTGCGACTGACCCGATGGAGCTGCGGGACATCGAGATATTCCTGAGGCTCGCGGAGGAGCTGCACTTCGGCCGTACGGCAGAGCAGCTGCACATCTCGCAGGCCCGGGTCAGCCAGTCCATCGCCAAGCAGGAGCGCCGGATCGGCGCCGCCCTCTTCGAGCGCACCAGCCGCAAGGTGACGCTGACCCCGATCGGCGCGCGGCTGCGGGACGACCTCCAGGACGGCTACGACCGCATCCAGGCCGGCCTCGACTCGGCCGTCGAAGCCGCCCGGGGCACGGCGGGCACGCTGCGGCTCGGCCTCATCGGCGCCCAGGGGTACGATCTCGCGCCGCTGACGCGCGCCTTCCGGGCCCGGCATCCGGGGTGTGAACTGATCTTCCGGGAGGTGCCGTTCAGCGATCCGTTCACGCAGCTGCGGGCCGGTGAGGTGGATCTGCAGTCCATGTGGCTGCCGGTGCGCGAGCCGGACCTGACGGTTGGCCCGCTGGTGCTCTCGGAGCCGATGTGGCTGATGACCGACGACGCCCACCCGCTGGCCGCCCGGGAGTCCGTCACACTGGAGGACCTCGCCGACTGCACCCTGCCCCGCATCCCGGACGCGGCGCCCGCGTACTGGGTGGAGGCGGTTCTGCCGTCCCACACGCCGTCCGGCCGCCCGATCGCCCGCGGCCCGCTGGCCACCACCTTCCAGGAGATCGAGCCGGCCGTGCTCTCCGGCACGACCCAGTGCGTCGTCCACACCGAGGCCACCCGCTACTACCGCCGCCCCGGCATCACCTACACCCCCATCGAGGACGCCCCGCCCAGCCGCTGGTCCCTGATCTGGCGCACGGCCGGCGAGACGGCGCTGGTCCGGGCTTATGCACAGGTGGCGGCGGAGCTGGCGGCCGATCGTTAGGCTGCCATTCATGCTGATCGCCGCCGCCTGCTGTCCCTGTCCGCCGCTGCTCGTGCCCGAGGTCGCGTCCGGGGCGGCCGCCGAGCTCGATGAGCTGCGGGCGGCCTGCTCGGATGCGGTGGGACTGCTGGCTGCCGCGCGGCCGGAGCGGCTGATCGTCGTGGGGCCCGCGGAGCAGGCCGGGCGGGGGCCGCATCCGCAGGGTTCCACGGGGTCGTTCAAGGGCTTCGGGGTGGATCTTCAGGTGCGGCTCGGCCCCGGCGACGACGGCGGCGGCGAGAGCGCCCGCGAGCTGCCGCCTTCGCTGGCCGTCGGCGCCTGGCTGCTGGAGCGCGCCCAGTGGGCCGAGCCGGTGGAGGCGCTGGGCGTCGGCGAGCCCCTCGCCGCGGAGAGCTGCCTGGAGGTGGGCCGCGAACTGGCCGCGGGCGCCGGGCGGGTGGCCCTGCTGGTCATGGGCGACGGCAGCGCCTGCCGTACGGAAAAGGCGCCCGGCTACTTCGACGAGCGTGCGGCCCCCTTCGACGCGGCGGCGGCGCGGGCGCTGGGCGCGGCGGACCTGGCGGCGCTGGCCGGGCTGGACGCGGAGCTGGCGTACGACCTGCAGGCGTCCGGCCGGGCCTGCTGGCAGGTGCTCGCGGGCGCGGCCGAGGGCGCGGACCTGCGCGGCACGCTGCGGTACGACGAGGCGCCGTACGGGGTGGGGTATTTCGTGGCGACCTGGTCGTAAGGGCTGCGCCGCTTACGCGTCCAGCAGCTCCGCCGCCGTGACCGCGCGCAGCCCGCGGCCCTTCAGATCGTCGAGGATGGCGGGCAGCGCCTCGATGGTGCCCTCGTGCCCGATGTGCAGGCTGATCACGGACCCGCGCTCGACGTCCCCGGCGACGTACCTGCGCACCGCCGCCGCCCCCGGGTCGGTGTTGTCGCGCGAGTCGACGTCGTACGACAGGCAGTGCGGATACCCGGCCTCGCGGGCGAGCCGCTGCACCAGCGCGGTGGCGCGCTGCGCCCGCGACGGCCGGAACCACTTGCCGCGGCTGCCGGTGAGCACCTTCAGCCGCCGCGCGCACTGCTCGATCTCGGCCCGCGCCTCGCCCTCGCTGAGCGCGTTGATCTCCAGGTGGTTCTGCGTGTGATTGCCGATCTCGTGCCCGCCGTCGAGGATCCGCTTGGCCAGCTCCGGATACGTATCGAGCCAGCTGCCCACCGCCATCACCGTCACCTTGGCCCCGCCGTCCTCGGCCGCCCGCAGCAGCGCCTTGGTGAGCGCGGGCTCGCCCTGCCCGTGGAAGGTGAGCGAGACGGCGCTCGTGCGCCGCGAGGCGTGCGCGACCTGGTAGGGCAGCGGGGCGGCGGCCTTGACGGGCGGCTTGCGGCTGGGGCCGCTGCCCGGCCGGGAGCCGGCGGACTCGGCGCAGCCAGCAGCGAGGACGGCCGGGGCGAGCAGGGCCTGAAGGGCGGTGCGTCGTCTCACGCAAGCCACCGTAATGCGGCAAATAGGGCGAACCGCTAACGCAACGCGGTGCGGTCAGCGCTGCTCCACCGGAACGCCCATCGCCTCGCACACGCCCTTCCACACGTCCTTGGTGTCCCACCCCGCGTCGAGCGCCTCATTGACCGTACGGCCCCCGAGCTCCGACATGACGTGATCGCGCGCGAAGGAGTCGACGTACGCCGCGCCGAAGTAGTCCGTCATCCGATCCCAGAACACCGTCAACCACATGCGTCCATTATCGCGCGCCCGCACCGCACCTCCGGGTGCTACCCGGGGCCAGACCGTCGCCATGCCGCCCGACCGGCAATAACGTCAGCGACATGGCCACCGCCGCTCCCCCCGCACCGCCTCCCTCCCCCGATCCGCTCGCCGCCGCAGAGCACTTCATGTGGCTCACCGCCCGGGTCCTCGAACAGCGCCGGCTCGCGCACTGCTTCCGCCCCGGCTCCGCCGCCGAGTACGCCGCCGACGCCGTGGTCACCGCCCTCGAGGCGTACCGCTCCCCCGACGGCGGCTACGCCCACGGCCTCGACCCCGACCTGCGCGGCCCGGTCAGCCAGCCCGCCCATGCCGCGTACGCGCTGCGCGTCCTGGACGCCGCCGACCGCTGCGCGGGCCGCCGGGTGGAGGACATCTGTCGCTACCTCACGGCCGTCTCCACCCCCGACGGCGCCCTCCCCGCGGTCGACCCGGCGCTGCGCGGCTATCCGCACGCCCCCTGGCTGGCCATCACCGGCGACCGGATCGGCGACCTGACGACGACCGGGCCCATCGTCGGCCTCCTGCACCGCAACGAGGTCTGGCACGCCTGGCTCTTCCGCGCCACCGACTTCTGCTGGGCGGCGATCGACAGCATCGGCAAGACCCATCCGTACGAAGCCGAGGCCGCGGTCGCCTTCCTGGACGGCTCCCGCGACCGCCCCCGCGCGGAGGCGGCCGCGGACCGCCTCGGCCGGCTCGTACGCGAACAGCGCCTCGCCGTCCTGGAGCCGGAGCGCCGCGACCGCTACCCGGTCGGCGACGGCTACGCCCCCGGCGACCACCACTTCCCGCACGACTACGCGCGCCGCCCGGACTCGGTGGCCCGCCGCTGGTTCAGCGAGGAGGAGCTGGCGCGCTCGCTGGACTATCTCGCGGCCGAGCAGCAGGACGACGGCGGCTGGCCGGTGCGCCGCCGCTCCTGGGCCCAGCTCCCGGCGCTGGAGTCCCGGCCGATCGTGACGCTGGAGGCGCTGCTGACGCTGCGGGCGTACGGGCGGCTGGGCTGACCCGGCGTGATCCGGCTACTTCAGCGGCGCGAGTTCCGGCCCGAGCGAGGAGAACTTCTCCTTCGAGATCACCCGCTCCGGCGGCCAGGTGATGTTGTCCGGCGGCCACTTCTGCCCGGTGCGGCGCAGGAACCAGGCCGGCGGCTCGTACATGGGCGGCTCGTAGCCCTCCGGCAGCGCGGTCTTCCACTCGACGTCCTTGGTGCGGTCCTTGAACTCGTCCTTGAGCGCCTTCAGCCGCTCGGGCTGGGTCACCAGGTCCACGGCCGTCGCCGCCAGGTACTTGGCCGCCGCCAGCACCGCCGCCTGGCCGGGTGCGGCCGCCGCGCAGGCCGCCGTGGACCAGGTGTGCATCTTGCTGCCGACCGGCGCGAGCGCCGCGCCCATCGAGACGGTCGGCACCTGCCAGCTGATGTCGGCCACGTCGGTGGAGCCGCCGCCCATGAAGACGGGGTTGGGCGGGGTGAGTTCGCCGATCTCGTCGTGCATGCCCTTCTGCGGCAGGCCGAGCGACTCCTGCAGCTCCTTCGCCAGCCGCTGCGCCTCGTCGCTGAAGTCCGGCGGGCCGATCTGCCGCATGTTCTCGTGCAGCAGCTCGGCGAAGGACTTGCTGGGCAGCTGGTTCCAGCAGGCGGCCGTGACACGGTGGCCGACCTTGGTCTGCGAGGCCTTGGCGGCGGCCTCCGCGACAGCGATCACCTTGTCGAGCAGGACCTTCACCCGGGCCGGGCTGCCCTCGCGGACGTAGTACGAGATCTCGGCGATCTCCGGAGTGACGTTCGGGATGTCGCCGCCGTTGTTGATCACCCAGTGCAGGCGTCCCGACGGCGCCAGGTTCTCCTCGCGCAGGAACTCGGACATCGTCGCCATCATCACGGCGGCGTCGAGGGCGCTCTTGTTGCCGAGCGGGGTGCCGCCGTGCCCTGCCACGCCGAGGAAGGTGAAGGTGACGGCGGTCATGGCGGTGGAGGTGCCCCAACCGGTGGCGTTGGCGGTGGAGGGGTGCCAGTCGAGGAAGGCGTCCAGGCCGTCGTACACGCCCTTGCTCACGGCGTACGTCTTGCCGATCAGGGTCTCCTCGGCCGTGGAGCCGAAGAACTTGACCGTCACCGGCAGCCGGTGCCTGCGCGCGGCCTTCGCGACGGCCGCGGCGGCTGCGGCGGCCGCGGTGCCGAGCGCGCTGTGACCACAGCCGTGACCTGGCCCGTAGCCGGGCGCGAACGGGTCGTGGACGTACTCGCGCGGGTCGTGGTGCCCCACGCCCTTCTTCTGCGAGAGCCCCGGCAGCGCGTCGTACTCCCCGCTGAAGCCGAGCACGGGACCGCCCTCGCCCTGCCGGAAGGTGGCGGTGAAGGCGGTCGGGAAGCCCGCGGTGCCGAACTCCACGTCGAAACCGGCCTCCTTCAGGAAGTCGGCCTGCGCGAGGGAGGACTTCCACTCGCGCAGGGACAGCTCGGCGTTCTCCCATATCTCGGAGTTGAGCTCGCGGACCCGGTCCGCGCTGTCATCGAGCCAGCCGAGCGCGGACCGCTTAACGGCGCTGTCCTCGGCGAGGCCGTCCGGCGGCTCGTACGCGCCCGGGGCCGCGGCCGCCTGCTCGCCCTTCTCGGCGGCCGCCGCCATCGCGGGATCGGCCTCCGCCGACACCATCGCGGCGGTCACGCCGGCGGCGCCGAGCAGCTGCGCGACGCGGCGCCTGGACAGTACGGGCCCGTGGCCGGTCAGCGCCGCGGACTCGTGTTCGTGTTGATCATGCAGGTCACACACACGTACCTCCGGGGGGAGAGGATGGATGTAACGACCAATTGCCGTCCGGGCACCCTGACCGGGAAAGGTTGCCGCGTCAACAGCACTGGATGACAAGGTTGTTACACGTGTCATCGGCCCCGGAGGCGACGCGCGGCGCCCGCGGCGCTCAGGCGAGCGCCCGCAACCCCGCCGTAACCGCCACGGCGACGGCGATGACCAGCAGAAACGGCGCCCGCAGCAGCACGGCGACGGCGGCCGCCGCGACCCCGCCCACGCGGGCGTCCACGACGAGCGCCCCACTCTCCTCGAACGTCTGCTGCGCGGTCAGCGCCGCCAGCAGCGCGACCGGCAGCAGCGCCGCGAGCCGCCGCACGACGGGCCGCTCCAGCACCCCGGCGGGCACGGACAGCCCGAGCAGCTTGACCCCGTAACACCCGACGACGGTGAGCCCAATGGCGATCCAGGCATTCATGCGCTCTCCTCCTTGGCGGCGCCGCGCTTTCCGTGCACGTACAGGACGACAGGCGCCGCCAGCGCGGCAATCAGCACCGGCACCCCGGCGGGCAGCACCGGCAGCAGCCCGAGCCCGAGGGCGACGGCGAGCACGGCGGTGACCCGCTCGACACCGCTCTTGAGCATCGGCGCCAGCAGCGCGAGGAAGACGGCGGGCCCGGCGGCATCCAGCCCCCAGGCATCGGTGTCCCCCAGCGCCTCGGCACCGAGCGCGCCGACCAGCGTGGACAGATTCCAGCAGAGATACAGCGACAGCCCTGTCACGACAAACCCCACCCGCTGCGCCCGCCGCCCCTTCTGCGCGAAGGCGACGACGGACGTCTCGTCGATCACCCAGTGCGCGGCGAAGGGCTTGACGCTGCGCGGCAGTTGCAACATGGGCGCGAGCCGCAGCCCGTAAAAGGCATTCCGCACCCCGAGAAAGAAGGCCCCCGCGGCGGCGGTATACGGATTCCCCCCGGAGGCGATCGCCCCGACCAGCGCAAACTGCGACGCCCCGGTAAACACAAAGAGGCTGAGCACACACGTCTGCGCAAGCGAGAGCCCGGCCCCGGCGGCGTACACCCCGAAGGCGAACCCGGAGAGCCCGACGGCGATGCCTACGCCGAGGGCGTCGCGGGTGGCGCGGCGGTCGGGGGTGGGGGCGTCGTCGGCGGCGGGGTCGGGGGGTGGGGCGTGGATCTGTGCGTGTTCAGCCATGGCGGCGACGTTAGGCGAGGGGGTGGGCGGGGTCTTGTACGTTCTTGCATCCCAGCCCGGCCGGCGTTTGAGGCCGAGCGCCGCAGGCGCGATATCCGCGCGCAGCGCGGGCCAGGGGCCAGAGGACCTCAGCCGAGCGCCAGCACCCGCTCCCGCTGATACGCCCCGGGCGGCACCCCCACGATCCGCGTGAAGTGCCGGTTCAAATGCGGCTGATCGGCGAAGCCGACCCGCAGCGCGGCCTCCGCCGGCCGCACCCCCGCATCCAGCAGCCGCCGCGCGCTGCGCACCCGCGCGTCGGTGAGCCAGCGGTGCGGCGGCATCCCGTACGCCTCCTTGAAGGCCCGCAGCAGCGCGAACGACGACGTGCCCAGCTCCGCCGCGAGCGCCGCCAGCGTCGGCGGATCCGCCATCTGCGCCTCGAGCACCTCCCGCGCCCGCACCGCCCGCTCGGCCCCCGCAGAGCGCACCGGGCGGCCGGGTGCACTGCCCCCGTGCCGCCGCAGCAGATGCGCGACGGCCACCCGCAGCAAGCTGTCCGCGGCCAGCGGATTGTCCTCCTCCGCGGCCCGGTGCACCTCGGCGATCAAGTGAGACCCGCGCGCGTCGTCGGCGATCGTCCGCCCGAAGCCGGCCGTGCCGCGCACCGTCGTGGTCTCCGCGGCGATCTCCGCGATGAGCCCGGCCGTCGGGTAGAGCGTCGCGTACGCCCATCCCTCCGCCACTCCCGCCCGGGCGGTGTGCGGCACCTCAGGATTGAGCATGACGACGGTCCCGGGCCCGGCCCGTATGACACCCTCGGGCAGCCCGACCTCCTCGACGCCGAGGGTCACGGCCCCGAAGACGTACCCGTCGTGCGAATGCGTCGGAAAGCTGTGCCCGACATAGCGCGCCCGCAGCAGATCGAGCCCGGGCAGGCTTCGGTACTGCCAGTGTCTGGCCCACTGCTGTGCGCCGTTCAGCGCCCCGGTCATGTCCCAAGTCTGCGGGTTGTCAGTGCCGGGGTGCACGATGGTTCACATGGCGAGATCAGTGCTGGATTCGTTCGCCCCGGCCACGAAGGCGTGGTTCGAGGGCGCCTTCGCCGCGCCCACACCCGCGCAGGAGGGCGCCTGGCGCGCCATCGCCGAGGGCTCGGACGCCCTGGTCGTGGCGCCCACCGGCTCCGGCAAGACCCTCGCCGCCTTCCTCTCGGCCCTCGACACCCTCGCCGCGGGCCCACCTCCCGCGGAGACGAAGAAGCGCTGCCGGGTCCTGTACGTATCCCCGCTCAAAGCACTCGCGGTCGATGTCGAGCGCAATCTCCGCTCCCCGCTCACCGGCATCCGCCAGGAGTGCGTCCGCCAGGGCCTCCCGGAGCCGGACATCCGCGTGGCGATCCGCTCCGGCGACACCCCGCCCGCCGAGCGCCGCTCGATCCAGAACCGCCCGCCGGACATCCTGATCACCACCCCGGAGTCGCTCTTCCTGATGCTGACGTCCGCATCGCGCGAGGCACTCTCCGGGGTCGAGACGATCATCCTGGACGAGGTGCACGCCGTGGCGGGCACCAAGCGCGGCGCCCACCTCGCCCTCTCCCTGGAGCGGCTGGACGAGCTCCTCCCGCGCCCCGCCCGCCGCATCGGCCTGTCCGCGACCGTACGGCCCGTGGACGAGGTCGCCCGCTTCCTCTCGCCGCAGCGCAGGGTGGAGATCGTGCAGCCGCCGTCGGGCAAGGAGTTCGACCTCTCGGTGGTGGTCCCCATCGAGGACATGGGCGAGCTGCAGGGCTCCCCGGTCACGGAGGACGGCCCGGGCGACAAGCCGTCCATCTGGCCTCATGTCGAGGAGAAGATCGCGGACCTCATCGAGGCCCACCGCTCCACGATCGTCTTCGCCAACTCCCGCCGCCTGGCCGAGCGCCTCTGCAACCGCCTCAACGAGATCGCGTACGAGCGCACCTTCGGCGAGGCTCTGCCCGACGACGGCCCGCCCCCCGCCGAGGTGATGGCCCAGTCCGGCGCCGCCAAGGGCGCCGCCCCGCTGCTCGCCCGCGCGCACCACGGATCCGTATCGAAGGAGCAGCGCGCCCAGGTCGAGGAGGACCTGAAGGCCGGCCGCCTCCCCGCGGTAGTGGCGACCTCAAGCCTTGAGCTCGGCATCGACATGGGCGCGGTCGACCTGGTCGTCCAGGTCGAATCCCCGCCCTCCGTCGCCTCCGGCCTCCAGCGGGTCGGCCGAGCCGGCCACCAGGTGGGCGCGGTCTCGCGCGGCGTGGTCTTCCCGAAGTACCGCGGCGACCTCGTCCAGGCCGCGATCGTCACAGAGCGGATGCGCGAGGGCGCGATCGAATCGCTCCGCATCCCGGCGAACCCCCTCGATGTGCTCGCCCAACAGCTCGTCGCCATGACCTCGATGGACACCTGGGATGTGGACGAGCTCCTCTCCCTGGTCCGCCGCGCCGCCCCCTTCGCTTCCCTCCCCGAATCCGCCTACACGGCGGTGCTGGACATGCTCGCGGGCCGCTATCCCTCCGACGCCTTCGCCGAGCTGCGCCCCCGCATCGTCTGGGACCGGGTGGCGCATACGATCACCGGCCGCCCCGGCGCCCAGCGCCTCGCGGTCACCTCCGGCGGCACCATCCCGGACCGCGGCCTCTTCGGCGTCTTCCTGGCCGGCTCGGACCCCAAGAAGGGCGGCGGCCGGGTCGGCGAGCTGGACGAGGAGATGGTGTACGAGTCCCGGGTCGGCGATGTCTTCACCCTCGGGACGACGTCCTGGCGGATCGAGGACATCACCCGCGACCGGGTGCTCGTCTCACCCGCGCCGGGTGTGCCGGGCCGGCTCCCGTTCTGGAAGGGCGACCAGCTGGGCCGCCCGCTGGAGCTGGGCCGCGCCCTCGGCGGCTTCCTGCGCGAGATCGGCTCGATGGACCCGGAGGCCGCCCGCGACCGCCTCAAGGCGGCGGGCCTGGACCAGTGGGCGGGCGACAATGTCCTGTCCTACCTGGACGAACAGCGCCGCGCCTGCGGCCACATCCCCGACGACCGCACCATCGTCGTCGAGCGCTTCCGGGACGAGCTCGGCGACTGGCGGATCGTCGTCCACTCCCCCTTCGGCGCCCAGGTCCACGCCCCGTGGGCGCTGGCCGTAGGCGCCCGGCTCTCCGAGCGGCATGGCATGGACGCTCAGGTGATGCATGCCGACGACGGCATCGTGCTGCGCCTCCCGGACGCCGACCTGATGGGCCTCGACCTCGACCTGCTCGACGCGCCCGACCTCGGGAAGGGCGCGGAGTACGACCCGGAGCAGGCGCCGGTGGGCGCCACGGACGTGCTCTTCGAGAAGGGCGAGGTCGACCAGATCGTCACGGACCAGGTCGGCTCCTCCGCGCTCTTCGCCTCCCGCTTCCGCGAGTGCGCGGCCCGCGCGCTGCTGCTGCCCCGGCGCGACCCGGGCCGCCGCACGCCGCTGTGGCAGCAGCGCCAGCGGGCGGCGCAATTGCTGCAGGTGGCGAGCGAGTTCGGGTCCTTCCCCATCGTCCTCGAAGCGGTCCGCGAATGCCTCCAGGACGTCTTCGACGTGCCCGGGCTCGCCGAGCTGATGGGCGACATCGAGGCCCGCAAGGTCCGCCTCGTCGAGGTCACGACGCAGGAGCCGTCGCCGTTCGCCCGTTCCCTGCTCTTCGGTTACGTGGCCCAGTTCCTGTACGAGGGCGACTCCCCGCTCGCCGAGCGCCGCGCGGCCGCCCTGTCGCTGGACTCGCGGCTGCTGGCGGAGCTGCTCGGGCAGGCGGAGCTGCGCGAGCTGCTGGACGCCGAGGTGCTCACGGAGCTGGAGCGCGAGCTGCAGTGGCGGACGGACGAGCGCCGGGTCAAGGACGCCGAGGGCGTAGCCGATCTGCTGCGACTGCTGGGCCCTTTGACCCCGGCCGAGCTGGTGGAGCGCGGCGCCGAGCCGGCCTGGGCAGAGGAGCTGGAAGGGGCGCGACGGGCCATCCGGGTCCGTATCGCGGGCGCTCCGCACTGGGCAGCGGTCGAGGACGCCGGACGACTGCGGGACGCGCTGGGCACCGCCCTGCCCGTAGGCGTCCCGGAGGCTTTCACGGAGCCGGTCGCCGACCCGCTGGGCGACCTGCTCGCGCGCTATGCCCGCACCCACGGCCCGTTCACCTCCCCGCAGGCGGCGGCGCGCTTCGGGCTCGGCGCGGCGGTGACGGAGGGGGCGCTGCAGCGCCTCGCGGCGGCGGGGCGGGTGGTCCAGGGCGAGTTCCATCCGGCGGGCATCGGCCAGGAGTGGTGCGACGCCCAGGTGCTGCGCCGGCTCCGCCGCCGTTCCCTGGCCGCGCTGCGCGAGGAGCTGGAGCCGGTGCCGCCCGCCGCGCTGGCGGCGTTCCTGCCGCAGTGGCAGCAGGTCGGCACCCGCGGGCTGCGCGGGATGGACGGTCTCGTACGCGCGATTGAGCAGCTCCAGGGCGCGCCGGTGCCGGCGTCCGCGCTGGAGAAGCTGGTGCTGCCGTCGCGGGTGGCGGGCTATACGCCGTCGCTCCTGGACGAGCTGACGTCGTCCGGCGAGGTGGTCTGGGCGGGCGCGGGCGCGCTGCCGGGCAAGGACGGCTGGGTCTCCCTGATGCTCGCGGACACCGCCCCGTTGCTCCTCCCGGAGCCGCACCCGCTGGAGACCACGCCGGTCCACCAGGCGGTGCTGGACGCCCTGGCGGGCGGCTATGGCCTGTTCTTCCGCCAGATCTCCGACCACGTCCGCCGCTCGCACCCGGACGTTACGGACCCGGAGCTGGCCGAAGCCATATGGGACCTGGCCTGGTCGGGCCGGCTGACCAACGACACGCTCGGCGCCCTCCGCGCGCTGCTGGGCTCCGGCCGTACCGCCGGCTCCACGGCCCACCGCGCCAAGCGGCCGACCCCGCGCGGCCGTTACGGCGGCCTGGCGCTGCGCGGCGGCGGGGCCGCCCGCCCGACCGCGTCCCGGCAGGGCCCGCCCACGGTCGGCGGCCGCTGGTCCCTGCTCCCGCCCCGCGAGCCCGACGCCACCCACCGGGCGCACGCCCTGGCCCGTACGCTCCTGGACCGGCACGGCGTCGTCACCCGCGGCGCGGTGGCCGCGGAGGGCGTCGAGGGCGGCTTCTCGGCGGCGTACCGCGTCCTGGCCGCCTTCGAAGAAACGGGCCAGGCCCGCCGCGGCTATGTAGTCGAGGGCCTGGGCGCGGCCCAGTTCGCGATGGACGGCGCCGTGGACCGTCTCCGCGCGCTGGCAGGCGGCCCGGGCCCGGGCACCAAGCCACAGACGGTGGTCTTGGCGGCCTCCGACCCAGCCAACGCCTATGGCGCGGCGCTGTCCTGGCCCGACCCACCGGAGGGCTCGACCCACAAGCCGGGCCGCAAGGCGGGCGCGCTGGTCGTCCTGGTCGACGGCGAGCTGGTGCTGTACGTGGAGCGCGGCGGCAAGACCCTCCTCGCGTGGGCGGAGGCCGAGGACCCCCGCCTGTCCGCGGCGGCGGAGGCCTTGGCGGCCGCGGCGCGCGAGGGCGCCCTGGGCACGAGGGTGACCATCGAGCGCACCAACGGCCGGTCGGCGCTGGACACGCCGCTGGGCGCGGCCTTGGAGACGGCGGGGTTCCATGCGACGCCGCGGGGGTTGCGGCTGCGGGCGTGAGGGGCCGGCGGTGCTGGCGCGCCCCGGGCCGTAGGTGGGCCTGGCGGGGCCGCCCCGGCCGGCTGCCGTGCCCCGGCCGCCCGGGCCGCCGCCGCGACCGCCTTCTGCCCTGGCCGACCGGGTCAGCCGGCCCGACCGAACCGGCCGACGCTGCCGCTAGGCGTGCCCGGCCCCCTCCAGCGCCGCGAAGACCGCGAGCGCGTCCCGTACGGCACCGACATCATGCGTGCGGATGTAGTCGACCCCCTGCAGCGCCGCGTACAACTCAGCGGCCAGCGTGGCCGGACCAGCCGTATCCGGCGAACTCCCGGTCACCGCCCGCAGAAAGGACTTCCGCGACGGCGACACCAGCACCGGCACCCCGAAGCGCTCCTTCAGCCCCCGCACCCGCGCCAGCGCCGTCAGCGACGGCTCCGGCGTGGACCCGAGGAAATACCCGAGCCCGGGATCGATGACCAGCCGCTCCCGCCCGATGCCCGCGGCCGCCAGCGCCGCCAGCCGCTCCGCGAAGAACCGCTCGATCCCCCGCCACACCGCCTCCGCATCCGTCGAAACCCGCGTCGCAGGCCCCACCCGCTGCACGGAGTGCATGACGACCAGCGTGCAGCCCGAAGCCGCCAGCGAGGCATAGCGCGCAGGGTCGGGAAAGCCCTGGATGTCATTCAGGACGAGCGCGCCCCGCCCCGCGGCGTACCGCTGCGTCTGCGGCAGATACGAGTCCACCGCTACCGGCACCCCCTCGGCCACCAGCCGCTCCAGCACGGGAGCCAGCCGCCGCCGCTCCTCCGCGGCATCCACCCGCTCCGCGTCCGGATGGCTCGACGCGGGCCCGAGCTCCACGAGATCGGCGCCCTGCGCCCGCAGCAGCCGCGCCTGCGCCAGCGCGTCATCGGCCGCGAGATAACGCCCACCGTCGGAGAAAGAATCCGCGGTGATGTTCACGATCCCCACCAGCCGCGGCATCGACCGCAGCCGCATCGCGGCACCCGGCACCGCACCCGCCACCGTCGCCCGCTCATCCTCCCGTACCGGAGGATCCACATACCGAATGGCCATGACCGCCCGCCTCCCAGCTCGCTAACCGGAAAGCCCAGGCGCACGGCACTGCGTCACGACGACGGGACCGCTCCCCGATGGTTGCACCCATCCGCACACGCCAGTCACGGCCCGCCATCACCCTAGCCGCAGCCGCCGGCTCCCCCCAGCCCCGCCCTGGTCACCCCGACCCCGCGGTCCCGTTCAAGTAAGCAAGCACCGCCCGCACCCGCCGGTTGTCATCATTCGACTCCGCCAGATCCAGCTTCGCGAAGATGCTGGTCGTGTACTTGCTGACGGCCCCCTCCGACAGGACCAGCGTCCGCGCGATCGCCGCGTTCGACCGCCCCTCCGCCATGCCGGACAGCACATCCATCTCCCGCGGCGTCAGCCGCCCGAGCGGCTCGTCCCGCGCATTGCTCGCCAGCAGTTTCGCGATCACCTCCGGGTCCATCGCCGTGCCACCCGCGGCCACCTGCCGCAGCGAGTCCACGAACTGCCGCGCCGCGAACACCCGGTCCTTCAGCAGATACCCGACCCCGCCCCGCCCGTCCGCCAGCAACTCCCGCGCGTACAGCTGCTCCACATGCTGCGAAAGGATCAGCACCGGAAGCTCAGGCCGCTCCCGCCGCGCCGCAAGGGCGGCCTGCAGCCCCTCGTCCGTAAAGGTCGGCGGCAGGCGGATATCGACGACGGCCACATCGGGCCGCTGCTCCCGCAGCGCCGCCAGCAGCTCCTCCCCGGACTCCACCGCGGCGCAGATCTCCATCCCGTGCGCCGTCAGCAGCCGCTCGAGCCCGTCCCGCAGCAAATACTGATCCTCGGCGAGTACGACCCGCATCCAGCCACCCCCTCCACGTCAGCAAGCGCGCGTCTTGCCCCGGAAATGCCGGGAGAACCACCGGTGCCGCCGCACGAGCATCGGCAGCCCGGCCAGCCCCAGCGCGATCATGGCGACCACGGTCGGCCACTGCCACGGCTCCGGCATGTAAAGCGCCAGGAACCAGGAGCGCCCCTCCCAGCCAATGATCAACTGTATCCCGGCGACCAGGCCTTGTGGCACGAGCGCGATCGGCACGACGACCGAGGCGATCGCGAGCTCCCAGAGCCACCGCTGGGACGCGGTGGCGCCGCGCTGCCCGGCAGGGGCCTCGTCGGCCCGCGCCCCACCCGCCGGCGCGTCGTACGGAATCTCGATCGACACCGTCGTGGGCCCGCCCGCAGGACTGCTCAGCGCCATCACCCCGTTGAACGGCACCAGCCGCCGCTCGATCCCCCGCAGCCCGCTGCCCCCCGCCGGATCCGCACCACCCCGCCCGTCGTCACCGACCACGACCCGCAAGGTCCCGTCCCGCTGCCACAGATCGACCTCCACCCGCCGGGCCCGCGCGTGCTTTGCGGCATTGGCAAGCGCCTCGGCGACCGCGAAGTAGGCGGCGGACTGCACGGGTTCGGAAAGCCGGTCAGGCAGCTCCGCCTTGACCTCCACCTCCAGCACGCTGTCCAGCGCCAGCGCCCGTATCGCATCGACAAGCCCGCGCTCGGCGAGCACCGGCGGGTGGATCCCCCGCACCAGCCCGCGCAGCTCCTGCAGCACAGTGGAGGACGACTCCTGCGCCTGCCGCAGCAGCGCCTTCGCGGCGGCGGGGTCGCTGTCGACGAGTTCCTCGGCGGCGGACACGGTCATCCCGAGGGCGACGAGCCTGGCCTGCGGCCCGTCGTGCAGATCGCGCTCGATACGCCGCACCTCGGCGGCCTGCCAGTCGGTCGCTGCGGTCCGCTTCTCGTCGAGCTCGATGACCTGCCGGGCGAGTACGGAGGCCTGCGTCGGCGCGAGCAGCGAACGCGTCCAGGAGGCATGCAGATCGAGCAGCCGCGGCCCGGCCCACACCCCGAAGGCGATGAGCGCGACACCGAGGGGCAGCCGGGCGTAGGCCTCCAGCTCCCACCAGGGCGGCACTGCGAGCCCGACCCCACCACAGGCGATGGCCACGAGCGGCAGCGCGATCATCGCGGCCCCGATCAACGGATCGCAGACCAGCCACAACGTGTCCCGCCAGGTCGCCGGATCCCCCGTCAGCCGCTCGAACCGCTCAATGAACTCCGGCGCCACCCGGCTCCGAAAGCTCACCCCCATGGCGTGATACCGCCCATCGGGCCCCTGCCGCACGGGCCCAGGCGCCGGCAGATACGGATCGGGCACCCGCTCCCCCGCCCACACGCCGCGCAGCCGGCGTGCGACGCGCGCGGTCATCCGGGCGTACGCGATCGCCCAGGGCAGCACGAACATCAACCCGAGCCCGTAGGTCATGGCGATCGCCACCACCATGACCACGGCGGCAGTCATCTCAATCCCAGCAAGCCCAAGCAACACGGCAGCCTGCACGGGCGCCCGCAAATACCGCCCCCGCCGCGCGGCTGCCTTACTCCCCGATCCCGTCATGCGAACGATTGTGACCGCTCCCGCCACCCCGACACTGCCCCCGCAGCCCCCGAGCCAAGGTGGGCCTAGCCCCACCCGCGACCAGGCGGACCTGCAAAATGGACGCATGCCCGAAGGCGACACCGTCTACCGCGCCGCCCAGCGCCTCCACCAAGCCCTGGGCAACCACCGCCTGACCAGGTGCGACCTCCGCGTACCCAAGCTCGCCACCGCCGACCTCACCGGCCGCCTCGTCATCGAGACAGCCTCCCGAGGCAAGCACCTCCTCACCCGCATCGAAGGCGGCCTCACCCTCCACTCCCACCTCCGCATGGACGGCGCCTGGCAGATCTACGCCGAAGGCGATCGCTGGCGAGGCGGTCCCGGCCACCAGATCCGCGCCATCCTCGGCAACGACCACCACACCGCCGTCGGCTACCGCCTCCCCGTCCTGGAACTCCTCCGCACCACCGACGAAGACCAGGCCGTAGGCCACCTCGGCCCCGACCTGCTCGGCCCGGACTGGGACCCTGACGAAGCCGAGCGCCGCCTCCTCGCCACCCCCGACCGCCCCCTCGGCGAGGCCCTCCTCGACCAGCGCAACCTCGCCGGCATCGGGAACGTATACAAATCCGAGCTCTGCTTCCTCATCCAGACGAGCCCATACGCCCCCGTCTCCGCCGCCCCCAACCCCACCCGCCTCATCGAGCTGGCGAAGAAGCTCCTCGAAGCCAACAAGGACCGCCAGGCCCGAGTCACCACCCCCAGCGCCCGCCCCGACCGCCGCCTCTGGGTCTACGGCCGCGAGGGCAAGCCCTGCCACCGCTGCAGAACGCCCATCCGCAAGGCCGAACAGGGCCAACCCCCGGCAGACCGCGTCACCTACTGGTGCCCGACCTGCCAGCCCACCGTCCAGTGACCACCCCGACAACCACTCGCCGCATTTATTGACGCCCCGTCAGATCCAGTCGTACGGTCCCACCCATGCCCGTACCGGCGTACGACCTCACCGGCCGCTCCATCCTCGTCACCGGCGCCGCAAGCGGCATCGGCCGCGCCACCGCGCTGCTCCTCGCCCAGGCAGGCGCCACGGTCCACTGCGCCGACCTGGACGAAAAGGGCCTCGACGAAACCGTCGCCCAGGCAACCGAAGCAGGCCAACCAGCCCACCCCCACCCCCTCGACGTCACCGACCGCGCCCAGGTCCGCAAGGCCGTCCAAGCCGCCGCCCCCCTCCACGGCCTCGTAGCCGCCGCCGGCATCATGCACCGCTCCACCGTCGTCGATACGGACGACGCCGACCTGGACCGCCTCTGGGCCGTGAACTTCAAGGGCGTCCTGCACGCCTGCCAGGAGGCCACGCTCGCGATGACGGAGCAGGGCGGCGGCGGGTCCATCGTCACCCTGGCCTCCGGCGCCGTGGACTCCGGCACCCCGCAGCTGCTCTGCTACAGCGTCGCCAAGGCCGCCATCGTGCAGCTCACCCGCACGCTGGCCGCCGAGGCCGGGCGCCGGGGCATCCGCGTGAACGCCATCGCCCCGGGCTGGATCCGCACCCCCATGACCACCCGGGACAGCGCCGAGGCGCAGGCCCAGACCGAGGACCTGATGGCCCGGATGTCCCCGCTGGGAAGGGTCGGCACCCCGGAGGACGTGGCCCACGCCGCCCTCTACCTGCTCTCGGACGCGGCCACCTTCACCACCGGCCAGATCCTCCGGCCGAACGGTGGGGTCGCAATGCCGTGGTAACCCAGTAAACCGGTAAACCCCAGACCGACCCCTAGGCACGCCTATGCGCGCCCCAGGCACGCAGAAGCCCGGCCCCAAAAGGGACCGGGCCTCCAAGAAGCTTCGAATACGACCCTCAGGCCGCCACCACGTCCACGGCCTCCTTCGGGGCCTTGATCGTGACGCGGTCGTCCGGCATCCCCGTGACGGAACTCACAGTGAACGTCATCGGCGACGGGATCGTCTCGGCGGCGGCGGACTCGGCCAGCTCGGCGAGCGCCAGCTCATCGCTGACCTCGCGCATCAGCTCGGACATCCGCAGGTCAAGCGCATCGCAGATGGAGGAGAGCAGCTCGGAGGAGGCTTCCTTCTGGCCCCGCTCCACCTCGGAGAGGTAGCCGAGCGAGACGCGTGCCGATGAGGAGACCTCGCGCAGAGTTCGCCCCTGACGCTGGCGCTGCCGACGCAGCACGTCACCCAGCAGGCGACGAAGCAGAATCATGCGCGGCTCCCTCCTCTTCCACCAATGCGGCGGACCCTGGATGCGGGTCCACCTTCCTCCACCGTACCCCGTCCGGCGGCACACGTGCGGCGAGCAATGTCGTGTTCACTCAGGGCTGCAAACATCCATCTCCCCCGCTCTGTTCCGTATCCTGCGCCCCACTACCCTCCTCCTGCCCAGCCAAAGCGCGGGAAATCCGCTTTCCCAGCTCTTCTGAGAGCAGCCCGAGCGCCTCGGATACGGCCGCCTCCCTGATCGTCCGCCGGTCCCCGGCCAGGTCAAGGCGCACGGTCCTGGCATGTCCCTGCGGACCGGCGACCGCGGCGAAGACCGTGCCGACGGGCTGGCCGTCCTGCGGCTCGGGCCCGGCCACGCCCGTGGTCGCCAGGCCCCAGTCGGCGCCGAGCCGCCAGCGGACGCCCGCGGCCATCCGCCGGGCCACATCGCTGTCCACCGCCCCGCGCTCGGCCAGCAGCTCCCCGGGGACCCCCAGGACGTCCCGCTTCACGTCGGTCGCGTACGCCGTGACGGACCCGCGGAAGCTGCGCGAGGCGCCGGGCACGGAGGTGAGCGCCGCGGCGACGAGGCCGCCGGTCAGCGACTCGGCCACGGCGAGCGTGAGCCCGTGCCGCGCGCACAGCTCCAGCACCTCGGCGGCGGTCGCCTCAGCCCCGGGGGTGCTCACCGCCCCGCCCGTTCCCGCTCGCGCGCCAGCCCCTGCCTGCGCAGCACGATCGCCTGACGTACGTAATCCAGCCCGGTGACGACCGTCAGAATCACGGCCGCCGCCATGATCCACCAGCGCAGCGACGCCAGCCATCCGGTCAGCGCCAGGATGTACATGCCGACGGCGACGCCCTGGAAGAGGGTCTTCATCTTGCCGCCCCGGCTGGCCGCCATCACCCCGTGCCTGATCACCCAGAAGCGCATCAGCGTGATCCCCAGCTCGCGGAAGAGGATCACCCCGGTCACCCACCACGGCAGGTCGCCGAGGGCGGAGAGGCAGATCAGGGCGGCGCCCATGATGGCCTTGTCCGCGATCGGGTCGGCGATCTTCCCGAAGTCGGTGACCAGGTCGTAGCGGCGGGCCACCTCGCCGTCGAAGAGGTCGGTGATCATGGCGATGGCGAAAGCCGCCCAGGCGAAGGCCCGCCAGACGGGGTCGTGCCCGCCGCCCGCCAGCATGAGCAGCACGAACCCGGGCACGAGCACCAGCCGTGCCATGGTCAGCAGGTTCGCGACGTTGAAGAGCCCGGCCTGCCGCGAGACCGGCGCTGCCGTCATCCGGCCGCCTCCTCGAGACTGTGCTGGATTTCAACGAATTGCGCGACAAGGTCCACGCCCACGCTCGCCACGACCTTCGCCGTGACCATCCGGCCAGGAGCCAGGCCCGCCGGCGCGCCGGTGAGGACCGTCTGCCCGTCCGTCTCGGGCGCCTGGTGCGCGGCCCGCCCGCTGTACTCGCCGGGCTGGGCGCCGCCGTCACCGTCCACCGATACCGATTCCACCAGCACCTCGACGGTCTCCCCGAGCCGCTCCTCCGCCCGCTGGGCGGTGAGCTCCTCGGCGAGACGCGAGATGTGCGCGAGCCGCTCGGCGACCACGTCCGGGTCCAGCTTGGCTTCGTACGAGGCCGCCTCGGTGCCCTCCTCATCCGAGTACCCGAAGACGCCGATGGCGTCCAGACGCGCCGCGGTCAGGAACCGCTCCAGCTCCGCCAGATCCGACTCCCGCTCCCCGGGGAAGCCGACGATGAAGTTCGAGCGCACGCCCGCCTGCGGCGCCTTGGCGCGGATCTGCTCCAGCAGGTCCAGGAAGCGGTCGGTGTCGCCGAAGCGGCGCATGGCGCGCAGCACGTCGGGGGCGGAGTGCTGGAAGGACAGGTCGAAATACGGGGCGATCTTCGGCGTCGACGTCAGCACGTCGATCAGGCCCGGGCGCATCTCGGCCGGCTGCAGATAGCTGACCCGCACCCGCTCGATCCCGTCCACCTCCGCCAGCGACGGCAGCAGCGACTCCAGAAGGCGGATGTCGCCGAGGTCCTTGCCGTACGAGGTGTTGTTCTCGGAGACCAGCATGATCTCCTTCACGCCCTGCTCGGCCAGCCAGCGGGTCTCGCCCAGCACGTCCGAGGGCCGCCGGGAGATGAAGGAGCCGCGGAAGGACGGGATGGCGCAGAAGGAGCACCGCCGGTCGCAGCCGGAGGCCAGCTTCACCGAGGCGACGGGGCTGGTGTCGAGGCGGCGGCGCAGCGGCGCCCGCGGCCCGGAGACGGGCGCGACGCCCTCGGGCAGGTCCTCAGCCGCCGCCTCGAAGCCGTCCTGGCCGTGCCCCGGGAGCGCGGCACCCCCGGCCGCGGCGGCCTCCTGCCGCTCCACCGGCGACAGCGGCAGCAGCTGCCGCCGGTCCCGCGGCTTGTGCGCCTCGACGCTGCCGCCATTGAGGATGGTCTGCAGCCGCCCGGAGATATCGCTGTAGTCGTCGAAGCCGAGCACCCCGTCCGCCTCGGGCAGCGCGTCGGCGAGCTCCTTGCCGTACCGCTCGGCCATGCAGCCGACGGCGACGACGGCCTGGGTACGCCCATGGTCCTTGAGGTCGTTCGCCTCCAGGAGGGCGTCGACCGAGTCCTTCTTCGCGGCCTCGACGAAGCCGCAGGTGTTCACGACGGCGACGTCGGCGTCCCCGGCGTCGTCGACCAGGTCCCATCCGTCCGCCGCCAGACGGCCTGCGAGCTCCTCGGAATCGACCTCGTTACGGGCGCAGCCGAGGGTGACCAGTGCGACGGTACGGCGTTGTGGCATGGGCTCAGCCTACTTTGTCCTGGCCAGACCGCCCGCCCGCGCTGGTACGCCCGGTTCACCCGGCTTCCGGGTCGCCCTTCGTATACGTCAGGTGCTCGACGCCGCCGAGCTTGAAGTCGTTGTCGACCTCTTTGCCGTTCACCCACAGCTTTATGGCACCGGCATTACCAAGGGTGAGGTTGATCTTCTCTTTGTCGCTGACCGTGACGGAGTCGCCCTGGGTCAGGGTGGTCTGCTTCAGCTCGCGCCCGTCGGCGCCCTTGGCGAGCAGCCAGCTCTGGCCATTGTCGGCCTCGACCTTGACGGTGACCCGGTCGGCGGGGGCCCCGGCGATCGCGGAGTCGGACGGCGAGGGCTCCGCGGGCGGACGCGAGGTGGAGTCGGACGGCTTCGGGGCAGGCTTGTCGTCGGTCTTGGAGTCGGACGCCTTCGGGTTGTCGCCGCCGCCGTCGCTGAAGACGGTGAAGCCGACGAAACCGATCAGCGCGACGATCGCGGCGACCATGGCGGCGGTCCAGTTCGGCCGCCTGGGCTCTGGGCGGATACGTTCCGCCTCGAAGAGCGGCGCGGCCGGGGTGGGCTCGGGTTTGCCGCCGTGTTCCTCGTCGTACTGAGCGACGAGCTCGCTCGGATCGAGGCCGACGGCGCGGGCGAGGGTCCGCACATGCCCGCGGGCGTAGACGTCGCCGCCGCAGCGCGAGAAGTCGTCCTGCTCGATCGCATGCACGATCGGGATGCGCACGCGGGTCTGCGTACTGACCTCGTCCACGGTCAGTTTGGCGTCGATCCGAGCCCGCTGCAGGGTCCGTCCGACGGAAGGCCGGTCGTCTGTGGGGGAGTTGCCGATGGACACGAAGGCGCCTTTCGAGCGTGAGCCACCTGCCGGATGTTCAGTGTAGAGGTCTTGTAAAAGGGTCGGGCAAGCGGGAGGTAGCACTTGTTGCGCCATCCGGTTTGCCGTACTGACCGATAGTGCGACACCCACCTGCTGCAATGATGTGACGCATCACTGCTCCGATCGGTTGCCACCGGCCCGCCCGACTCGTCCCTACGGGTGATCCTGCCCCTTGACCGTGGCCAGCACTCCGTCCAATTCGTCCGGCTTGACCAACACGTCGCGCGCCTTGGAACCTTCACTCGGACCGACGATTCCGCGTGACTCCATCAGGTCCATAAGCCGACCGGCCTTGGCGAATCCGACCCGCAGCTTGCGCTGCAGCATCGACGTGGAGCCGAACTGGGTGGAGACCACCAGTTCGATCGCCGCGAGGAGCAGCTCCATGTCGTCGCCGATCTGCTCGTCGATCTCCTTCTTCTGCTTCTGGCCGGTGGTGACGTCGTCGCGGAAGACCGGCGTCATCTGGTTCTTGCAGTGGGCGACGATCCCTGCGACCTCTTCCTCGGTGACGTACGCGCCCTGCATCCGGATCGGCTTGTTCGCGCCCATCGGGAGGAACAGTCCGTCGCCCTTGCCGATCAGCTTCTCGGCGCCGGGCTGGTCGAGGATGACCCGGCTGTCGGCGAGCGAGGAGGTGGCGAAGGCGAGGCGGGAGGGCACGTTCGCCTTGATCAGGCCGGTCACGACGTCGACCGAAGGCCGCTGGGTGGCCAGCACCAGGTGGATGCCGGCGGCGCGGGCGAGCTGGGTGATGCGGACGATGGAGTCCTCGACGTCGCGCGGGGCGACCATCATCAGGTCGGCGAGCTCGTCCACGATGACCAGGAGATACGGGTACGGCTGCAGCTCGCGCTCGCTGCCCTCCGGCGACTTCGCCTTGCCGTTGCGGACGGCCTCGTTGAAGTCGTCGATGTGCCGGTAGCCGTAGGCGGCGAGGTCGTCGTAGCGCAGGTCCATCTCGCGGACCACCCACTGGAGCGCCTCGGCGGCCTTCTTCGGGTTGGTGATGATCGGGGTGATCAGGTGCGGGATGCCCTCGTACGCGGTCAGCTCCACCCGCTTCGGGTCGACCAGCACCATCCGGACCTCGTCGGGGGTGGCGCGGACCATCACCGAGGTGATCAGGCAGTTGATGCACGACGACTTGCCGGAGCCGGTGGCGCCCGCGATGAGGATGTGCGGCATCTTCGCGAGGTTGGCCGATACGTAACCGCCCTCGACGTCCTTGCCGAGCGCCGTCAGCATCGGATGGTCCTCGCCCGCGGCGTCGGCGGTGCGCAGCACGTCGCCGACGTTGACCATCTCGCGGTCGGTGTTGGGGATCTCGATGCCGACCGCGGACTTGCCCGGGATCGGGCTGATGATGCGGACGTCGGGGCTGGCCACCGCGTAGGCGATGTTCTTGGTCAGCGCGGTGATCCGCTCGACCTTGACGGCCTTGCCGAGCTCGACCTCGTACCGGGTGACGGTCGGGCCGCGGGTGAAGCCGGTGACGGCGGCGTCGACCTTGAACTCCTCGAAGGTGCGCGAGAGCGAGGCCACGATCTGGTCATTGGCGGCGCTACGGGTGCGGCCCGGGCCGCCGCGCTCCAGCATGTCGAGCGACGGCAGCGAATACGTGATGTCGCCGGAGAGCTGCAGCTGCTCGGCGCGGGCGGGCAGCCGCGGATCGCTGTCCGGCGGCTCCGCGTGGGTCCGGGTGAGGTCGGGTACGGAGCCGGGCACGGGCGTGGCCTCAGGACGCTGTATGGCGCCCTTGGGCGGCTTCTTGCGGCCGTCGGCCCCCTCGCCCTCGGGCAGCTCCTCACGGGCCGACGGGACGCCTCCCGTGCGCTCGCTGATGCCGCTGGAGAGGTCGGCGAGCAGCGGTGAGGGCTGCACGCCGTGCAGCACCGCGCCGTCGAGGTCGGCGGCGGCCGCCGCGGCAATGTCGACGGCGTCGGAGTCGGCCTCCGCCTGGGCGGCCCGCCGGCTCTTGCGGCGCTTGGCGGGCGCGGCCTCGACCGCGTCCTCGTCGGTACGGACGATGCCGTCCCGCCAGTCCTCCGCGTACTCCCCCGCGATCTTCGCCTCGGCCCGCGGGTCGGTCAGCGGCTCGTCGCTCTGCACCAGACCGAGCCGCATCAGACCGGCGCGGATGCGCTGCGGGATGGCGTTGACGGGGGTGGCGGTGACGACGAGCAGCCCGAAGATCGTGACCAGGACGAGCAGCGGCACGGCGAGCACCTCGCCGACCGTGAAGATCAGCGGCCGGGAGGCGCCCCAGCCGATCAGCCCGCCCGCATCCCTTATGGCCTCGTTGCCCTCGCCGCGGCCCGGGGCGCCGCAGCCGAGGTGGATGAGGCCGAGCGCGCCGATGGTCAGGGCGGAGAGGCCGATGACGATGCGGCCGTTGGCCTCCGGCTTCTCCGGGTGGCGGATGAGGCGTACGGCGATGGCGCCGAAGAGGATCGGCACGATGAGGTCGAGCCGCCCGAAGGCCCCGGTGACGATGATCTCGACGAGCTCGCCGACGGGCCCCTTGAGGTTGGACCACGTGCCGGCGGCGGTGACGAGCGCGAGGCCGAGCAGCAGCAGCGCGAGCCCGTCCTTGCGATGCGCGGGGTCGAGGCCCTTGGCGCCGCGCCCTATGCCGCGGAAGAGCGCGCCGACGGTGTGCGCGAGGCCGAGATAGAGCGCGCGGGTGACCTGATAGATCCCGGCGGTCGGATTGGGCGCGGGCGCCGGGGCGGCCTTCTTCTTCGCGGGTGCGCGCTTGGCGGCAGGCTTTTTGGCGGCGGTCTTCTTGGCCGCGGCCTTCTTGGCGGGCGCCTTCTTCTTGGCAGCGCTCGCACTACCTCCGGACCGCGCCCGGGAGTTGCCGTTTCCAGAGGTACGAGAGGCCATGCGACGAGGTTACCGAGGTTGGGGACACGTAGCACGCATGCCCTAGCGGGAGGCGCGCCAGCTGTCTCCCGGGGGGCTTGCGCCGAGCCGAACTCGTTGCGCCGCTACGGCGCGACCGGCGACCCGTTGTCGCTCGGCCCGGCTGGGCCGCTCGTGCCGGGGTCGAGCGCGTCCAGCGCCTTGCGCAGCCCGTTCAGCTTGCGCTCCAGGTGCGCCGCCGTGGCGACGGCCGCCGCGTCCGACGACTCGTCGAGCTGCTTCGACAGCGCCTCCGCCTGCTCCTCCGCGGCAGCCAGCCGCGCCGACAGCTCGGCGATGACGCCGACCGCGCCCTTGCCGTCCTTGCTGCCGCCCTCGGCGGACTGCGCGCTGTCCAGCTGCGCCCGCAGCAGCCCGGCCTGCTCCCGCAGCTGGACGTTCTTCATGTACAGCTCGACGAACACCGACACCTTCGCCCGCAGCACCCACGGGTCGAAGGGCTTGGAGATGTAGTCGACGGCGCCCGCGGCATAGCCGCGGAAGGTGTGGTGCGGGCCGTGGTTGATCGCGGTGAGGAAGATGATCGGGATGTCGCGGGTGCGCTCCCGGCGCTTGATGTGCGCCGCGGTCTCGAAGCCGTCCATGCCCGGCATCTGCACATCGAGCAGGATGACCGCGAAATCGTCCGTCAGCAGCGCCTTCAGCGCCTCTTCCCCTGACGATGCCCGGACCAGGGTCTGATCGAGCGCGGAAAGGATGGCCTCCAGCGCCAGCAGATTCTCCGGCCGGTCATCGACCAAGAGGATCTTGGCCTTCTGCACCATGGCCCGTCCTCCTCGTCCCGGCACCGTGCCGGGCGCTGTCGCCGGCGTCGTCCATGCGGACCTGCTCAGTGCGCCGCCCGCCCTTGTGCCGGTCATGGTAGCCGCACCGCCGGGCCCGCCACACCCTGTCACCGCATTGTCACTGTGCACGTACCAGAAACGCAGCTCAGGCCCGATTGGTTCCCGTAATACCGTACGCGAACACGTAATTGACCACACTGCGTCAGCATGCCCGCAAACTTCAAGCCGGTTTGCAACGCTGCATCGATCACCTGCCGTGCACCCACTGATACATCACACTCAGCAGATGGTCCGTGTCCACCGGCTTGGTCACATAGTCGGAGGCGCCGGACTCGATCGACTTCTCCCGGTCGCCCTTCATCGCCTTCGCCGTCAGCGCGATGATCGGCAGCCCGGCGAACTGCGGCATCCTGCGGATCGCCGAGGTCGTCGCGTAACCGTCCATCTCCGGCATCATGATGTCCATCAGCACGACGGCCGTGTCCTCGTGCTGCTCCAGCACCTCGATGCCCTCGCGCCCGTTCTCGGCGTAGAGGACGGACAGGCCGTGCTGCTCCAGCACCGATGTGAGCGCGAAGACGTTACGGATGTCGTCGTCGACGATCAGCACCTTCTCGCCGCCGAACTCGCCCTTGAACTGGTCCGGCGCCACCCGCTGCCCGTCCGGCATCCGCTCCCCGCGCTGCGGCGCGGGCGCCTGCCCGGGCACGGCGGGCCGCGTCGCCTCGGCGACCTGCGTGGCGCCCGCCGTCTCCTGGTCAGCGGCCTCCGCCTGAGGCTCGCCCGCGTACCCGCTGTCGTGGCTCTCGGGCTGCTGATCCGCGAGGATCGTGCCGTCGCCCGCCGCCTGCCCCGGCGCGGCCGAAGGCAGCTCCGTCGGCCGCAGCGGCAGGTAGAGCGTGAAGGTGGAGCCGCGGCCGGGCTCGCTGTCGGCGTAGATCTCGCCGCCGAGCAGCCGCGCGATCTCCCGGCTGATGGACAGGCCCAGGCCCGTACCGCCGTACTTGCGGCTGGTGGTGCCGTCGGCCTGCTTGAACGCCTCGAAGATGACCCGCATCTTGGACGACGCGATGCCGATGCCGGTGTCGGTGACCGAGAACGCCATCATGTCGGCGTCCGGGTCCCGCAGCGACCCGTTCTCCAGCAGCTGCTCCTTGATGGCGGCCGGCACGTCCCGCCCGGCCGGCCGGATCACCAGCTCGACGGCGCCGCTGTCGGTGAACTTCACCGCGTTGGAAAGCAGGTTACGGAGCACCTGCAGCAGCCGCTGCTCGTCCGTATTGAGCGTGGCGGGCAGCTCCGGGGAGACCCGTACCGAGAAGTCCAGGCCCTTTTCGGCCGTCAGCGGGCGGAAGGTGGCCTCCACGTAATCCACCAGCTGCACCAGCGCGATCCGGGTCGGGCTGACGTCCATCTTGCCCGCCTCGACCTTCGACAGGTCGAGGATGTCGTTGATCAGCTGCAGCAGGTCGGAACCCGCACCATGGATCGTTTCGGCGAACTCCACCTGCTTCGGCGAGAGGTTGGTCTCCGCGTTGTCCGCGAGCAGCTTGGCCAGGATCAGCAGCGAGTTGAGCGGCGTACGCAGCTCGTGCGACATGTTGGCCAGGAACTCGGACTTGTAGCGCATCGAGACCGCGAGCTGCTCGGCCCGCTCCTCCAGGCCCTGCCTGGCCTCCTCGATCTCGGTGTTCTTGATCTCGATATCCCGGTTGGTACGGGCCAGCAGCTCGGCCTTCTCCTCCAGCTCCGCGTTGGAGTCCTCCAGGGCCTTCTGCCGGCTCTCCAGCTCCTGCGAGCGGTCCCGCAGCTGCTCGGTGAGCTCCTGGGACTGGGTCAGCAGGCTCTCCGTCTTGGTGTTGACGGAGATGGTGTTGACCGAGGTCGCGATCATCTCCGCGAGCTGGTTCAGGAAGTCCTTCTGGATCTGCGTGAACGGCTGGAACGCGGCCAGCTCGACCACGCCGAGCACCGAGCCCTCGAAGATCAGCGGGACGACGATGACATGCGCGGGCGGCGCCTCGCCGAGCCCGGAGGCGATCTTCAGATAGCCCTCGGGCACGTTCTCGATCAGGATCGTGCGCTTCTCCAGCGCGGATGTGCCGATGAGGGTCTCGCCGGGGCGCAGCACCTTTGGCATACCATCGGCGGCCTGCCCGTACGAGCCGATGAGGCGCAGCTGCCGCTCGGCCTCCTCGCCCTCCTTGGGCTCGTGGCCCGGCACCTGCTCCATGAGGAAGAACGCGCCGTGCTGCGCGGCCACCACCGGGGTCAGCTCGCTCATGATGAGGCGGGCCACATCGCCGAGGTCGCGGCGGCCCTGCAGCAGGCCTGAGATGCGGGCGAGGTTGCCCTTGAGCCAGTCCTGCTCCTTGTTGGCGAGGGTGGTCTCGCGGAGCTTGGAGATCATGGTGTTGATGTAGTCCTGCAGCTCCAGGATCTCGCCCGCCGCGTCGGCGTCGATCTTCGGGCTGAGGTCGCCGCGGGTCACGGCGGTGGCGACCTGGGCGATGTTGCGCACCTGAGAGGTCAGGTTGTTCGCCATCAGGTTCACCGAGTCGGTGAGGTCCTTCCAGATGCCGGAGACGCCCGGGACCCGGGCCTGCCCGCCGAGGCGGCCTTCCGTACCGACCTCGCGAGCTACGCGGGTGACCTCGTCACCGAAGGCGGAGAGCTGGCCGACCATCGTGTTGATGGTGTCCTTCAGCTCCAGGATCTCGCCCTGGGCGGCGACGTCGATCTTCTTCGTCAGGTCGCCGTTGGCGACCGCCGTGGTCACCTGGGCGATGTTCCGCACCTGGGAAGTCAGGTTGGAGGCCATGTAGTTCACGGACTCCGTGAGGTCCTTCCACGTGCCCGCGACGCCGGGGACCCGTGCCTGCCCGCCCAGCTGGCCTTCCGTGCCCACCTCGCGGGCCACCCTGGTGACCTGCTCGGCAAAGGAGGACAGGGTCGTCACCATCGTGTTGACCGTGTCCGCGAGCTGCGCGACCTCGCCGCGGGCCTCGACGGTGACCTTCTTGGTGAGGTCGCCGTTCGCGACCGCGGTCGCGACCTGGGAGATGTTACGGACCTGGCCGGTCAGGTTGACCGCCATCAGGTTCACGTTGTCGGTCAGGTCCTTCCAGATGCCGGAGACATCCCGCACCCGCGCCTGCCCGCCCAGCTGGCCTTCCGTACCCACCTCGCGGGCGACCCGGGTGACCTGCTCGGCAAAGGAACTCAGCTGGTCGACCATCGTGTTGACGGTCGTCACCAGCTCCAGGATCTCGCCGCGCGCGTCAACGGTGATCTTCTTGGAGAGATCGCCCTTGGCGACCGCGGTGGTGACCTCGGCGATGTTACGGACCTGCGAGGTCAGATTGTTCGCCATGAAGTTGACGGACTGGGTGAGGTCCTTCCACGTACCGGAGACGCCCTGCACCTCCGCCTGCCCGCCCAGCATGCCCTCGGTGCCCACCTCGCGGGCGACCCGGGTGACCTCCTCGGCGAAGGAACTCAGCTGGTCGACCATCGTGTTGAGGGTGTTCTTCAGCTCCAGGATCTCGCCGCGCGCATCGACGTCGATCTTCTGCGACAGGTCACCGCGGGCCACCGCGGTCGCGACCTGCGCGATGTTACGGACCTGGGCGGTGAGGTTCCCCGCCATGAAGTTCACGTTGTCCGTCAGGTCGCGCCACACGCCCGCGACCCCGGGCACCTGCGCCTGCCCGCCGAGCCGGCCTTCCGTGCCGACCTCGCGGGACACCCGGGTCACCTGCTCGGCGAAGGCGGAGAGCTGGTCGACCATCGTGTTGATGGTGTTCTTCAGCTCCAGGATCTCGCCGCGCGCGTCCACCTCGATCTTCTGCGACAGGTCGCCGCGCGCCACCGCCGTGGTCACCTGGGCGATGTTGCGGACCTGCGAGGTCAGGTTGGACGCCATGAAGTTGACGGAGTCGGTGAGGTCCTTCCACGTACCGGAGACGCCGTCGACGCGCGCCTGACCGCCGAGGCGGCCTTCCGTGCCCACGTCGCGCGCCATCCGCGTGACCTGGTCGGCGAAGGACGACAGCTGGTCGACCATCCGGTTCACAGTGTTCTTCAGCTCGGCCATCTCGCCGGAGACGTCGACCGTGACCTTCTGCGACAGGTCGCCGTTCGCGACCGCGGTGGTCACTTGCGCGATGTTCCGGACCTGCCCGGTGAGGTTACGGAAGGCCATGTTGACCGAATCCGTCAGGTCCTTCCACGTGCCCGCGGCGCCCAGCACCTGCGCCTGCCCGCCCAGCTCGCCCTCGACGCCGATCTCCCGGGCCACCCGGGTCACCTCGGAGGAGAAGCCGGACAGCTGGTCGACCATCGTGTTGACGGTGTTCTTCAGCTCGGACATCTCGCCGGCCACATCCACGGTGACCTTCTGCGTCAGATCGCCGCTCGCGACCGCCGTCGTCACCTGGGCGATGTCCCGCACCTGCGCGGTGAGGTTACGGAAAGCGGTGTTGACCGAATCGGTCAGGTCCTTCCACGTGCCCGCCGCACCGGGCACCTGCGCCTGCCCGCCGAGCTGCCCGTCGGCGCCGACCTCGCTCGCGACCCTTGTCACCTCGTCCGCGAATGTACGGAGGGTTTCGGTCATCGTGTTGATGGTCTCGGCGAGCTGCGCGACCTCGCCGCGTGCGCTCACCGTTACTTTCTGCGACAGATCACCACTGGCGACCGCGGTGGTCACCTGAGCGATTCCACGCACCTGGGCGGTCAGATTGCCCGCCATCAGGTTCACCGAGTCGGTCAGGTCCTTCCACGTGCCGGCCACGCCCGGCACCTGCGCCTGCCCGCCCAGCTCGCCCTCCGTGCCGACCTCGCGGGCGACCCGGGTCACCTCCGAGGAGAAGGCCGAGAGCTGGTCGACCATCGTATTGACGGTCTCCTTCAGCTCCAGCATCTCGCCGGCCACATGCACCGTGACCTTCCGCGAGAGGTCGCCCTTGGCGACCGCGGTGGTGACGAGAGCAATATCACGTACCTGAGCGGTCAGCCGGTACGCCATCGTGTTCACCGAATCCGTGAGGTCCTTCCACGAACCGGACATTCCGCGCACCTTGGCCTGCCCGCCGAGCTTGCCCTCGGTGCCGACCTCGCTGGCCACCCGCGTGACCTCGTCCGTGAAGGCGGACAGCTGGTCGACCAGGCCATTGACCGTACGGCCCACCTTGAGGAACTCGCCGCGCAGCGGATGCGACCCGTCCGCGGACTGCGGCCGCAGGTCCATGCGCTGCTCAAGGTCGCCCTCGGCCACGGCCGTGAGCACCCGCCCGGTGTCCATCAGGGGCCGTACGAGGTCGTCGACCAGCGCATTGGAGGCGTCGATCGCGGCTGCCCAGGAGCCCTCGCAGGCTCCCGTTTCGAGCCTTTCGGTGAGCTTGCCCTCGCGGCCGACGACGCGGCGCACACGGGACAGCTCGCCGGTGAGGTGCAGATTGCGCTCCGCGACCTCGTTGAAGACGGTGGCGATCTCCGCCATGATCCCGTCACTCGGTGTGCGCATCCGCTTACGGAAGTTTCCGTCCCGCATCGACTCGAGCGACGCCAGCAGTCTGTAAAGCGCCGCGGTGTCCACCTCGGTCGTCCCGCCGACCCGGGACCGTCCGCTCTTCGCGCGCGAGCTCACACTCTGCGCCGCTGCGCCAGACTCCACTGTGTCCCTCCCGGTCGGTTTCTCGCGCCCTCGGGGCTTTCTTTCTCTCCGGAGCTTTCCCAGTGTTTCACTCCGGGGCACGCGCTATCAGGCCCTTACGAAGCGTAACGGCCAGTGCCTGGACCACGGGCGGCCTTGGGCGGCTAACCTGTCACCACTCGTCCCGGGCCGCTGCTGTTTGGATGCTTTGCGGCACCATGGAGCGGGCACCAAAGCATCCGGGGACGCCGGTCCGCAACCAGTGAGCCCCCGGCCGGCACTGAAGGGGAGTCGTGAGTCGTGTGATCAGCGCGCGTGCCGAGGCCACCTTCGAGCCGGTGGGCCGCTCGGTGGCACCCGCGCGCGCCTTCGTCCGGGACACCCTCCAGGGCTGGGGATACGCCGAGATCGCCGACGACGCGGTCGTCCTCACCAGCGAGCTGGTCACCAACGCCGTCGTGCACGCCGGCACCTCCGTCGACGTCCACTGCCTGCGCACCGACGCGGGCGTCCGCGTGGAGGTCGCCGACCACTACCCCGAGCGCGAGCTCCCGCTCGACGAGGCCGGCCGCCCGCCGGGCCCCGACCACGAGGGCGGCCGCGGCCTGATGCTCTGCGCCGCCCTGGCCAGCCGCTGGGGCGTGGAGTACACCGGCACCCGCAAGCAGGTCTGGTTCCAGCTGGACACCGCGGAGCCGCCCGCCGGCACCCGCTCCGCGGGCCCTGCGCTGCCCGTGGACGCCCTCCCGCTGGCCATAGAGTCCCGGGTCCGCGTCGCCGTCGTCCAGATCGACCGCGGCGGCCTCATCAGCTCCTGGAACGAGGACGCCACCGAGCTCTTCGGCTACGAGCCGGAAAAGGTCATCGGCAAACCCCTGGGCGACCTCGCCGCCTGGCCGCACACCCCCGGCACCGGCACCGGCCTCGCCGAGGCCCTCCAGCTGAGCCGCTGGGAGGGCTCGTACGGCATCAGAGGCGCCGACGGCCGCGTCAACCCCGTCTATGCCAACCACCTCCGCCTCCGCGACTCAGCGGGCGATCCGTCCACGATCTGCCTGCTCGTCCGCGACCAGGAGCGCGCGGTGCTGCAGACCCCGGCCCGCGCCCCCTCCGACGGCGCCGGCGCCCTGCGCGGCGACGGCGGCCGCGACCGCGCCGCCGACCCCTTCGAGGTCTTCATCGGCTCCCCCGCCCCCGACGACCTCGACGGGCTGCTGCAGCGCACCGTGGAGCGCGCCCGCGACATACTGGACGGCGACTCGGCCTTCCTGCTGCTCGCCACCGACGACGAGACCGAGCTGGAGGTACGGGCCTCCACCGGCCTCCCCGGCGCCCGCCAGCGCTTCGCCCGCGTCCCCGTCGAGACCGGCGCCGGACGCTATGGCTCCGCCCGCATGCCGTCCGTACACGAAGACCTCGACGCGGTCCCGGGCGCCGTCCCGCTGCTCACGGGCACCGGCATGCACTCGGTGGTGACCGTCCCGCTGAAGGTCGAGGGCCGGCTCACCGGCTCCCTCGGCGTCGCCGCGGAACTCCCGGGACGGTATACCAACGAGGAGGCGCTGCGGCTGCAGTTCGCCGCCGACCGGATCGCGCTGGCCGTGGAATCCGCCCGCCTCGGCGAGCTGGAGCGGCTCCGCCGCGGCTCGCTGTCCTTCCTGGTCGAGGCCTCCGACCTGCTGGCCGGCACCCTGGACCGCGACCAGACCCTCGCCCTGATGGCACAGATGACGGTCCCGACGCTGGCCAGCTGGTGCGCGGTGTACACGATCGCGGAGGGCGCCGAGCCGGACCTCTCGTACGTCCTGCACGAGGACGAGGACCGCATCGACGGCCTGCGCGCCCTGCTCACGCGCGTACCGCCGCCCGACCCGGTCCCGGCCCCGGGCGCCCGCCAGTGGACGGCCCCGTCCGAGGCCGCGCACAACTCCGCGCTCCGCACCTCGCTGCGCAGCCTCAACCTGAAGATCAGCGAGGACGCGTACCTCTCGGACACGGCCGCGCCGTCCCTGGCCACCGCCTCCGCGGTAGGCGGCGAAACGGTCGTGCTGCCGCTCGTCGCCCGCAACCGCGTCATCGGCCAACTCGTCCTCGGCAAGCCGACCGACGAACACTTCCGCCAGGAGATCCTGGAACTGGCCGAGGACTTGTCCCGCAGGGCCGCCCTGGCCCTCGACAACGCCCGCCTGTACTCGGAGCGCACGGCCATCAGCCAGTCGCTGCAGCGGTCGCTGCTCCCGCCCGGACTGCCGAAGATCGGCGGCGTCGAGGTCGAGGTCATCTACCGCGCGGCCGGCGAGGGCAACGAGGTCGGCGGCGACTTCTACGACCTCTTCCCGATCCGCGACGGCGCCTACGGCTTCGCCATCGGCGACGTCTGCGGTACAGGCCCCGAGGCGGCGGCTGTTACGGGCCTGGCGCGGCACGCGCTGCGCCTGCTGGCCCGGGAGGGCTTCGGCGGCCCGGCGGTCCTGGAGCGGCTCAACTCCGCGATCCTCGACGAGGGCGCCCGCAGCCGCTTCCTGACCCTCCTGTACGGCGAGCTGTGGCCGCAGGCCGACGGCAGCGCCGTCCTGAAGATCGTATGCGCGGGCCACCCGCTCCCGCTCCGCCTGCGCCCCGACGGCACGGTCTCCCCCGCCGCCGAACCGCAGCCGCTGCTGGGCGTGATGGACGACCTGGAGCTGTACGAGGAGCGCATCACGCTCGACCCGGGCGACGTCCTGCTCTGCGTCACCGACGGCGTCACGGAGCGCCGCGAGGGCACGCGCATGCTGGGCGACGACGGCCTGGCGGACGTGCTGAACTCCTGCACGGGCCTGACGGCGGGCGCCGTCGCCTCGCGGGTGCTGCGCGCGGTGGAGCGCTTCGCGGCGGAGCCGGCGTCGGACGATATGGCGATTCTGGCGATGCGGGTGCCGCATCAGCGCGAGGGCTGACGCCACCCCTACACGGACGGTTGATGTCGCTCTCGATCGCGGCGCGCCGTGCGGGGATCGGGACCGGTCGCGGCTGTACTGGACGCCGCAGAGACCGCTGAACGCCGGTTGAACGCCGAAGCGTTCGGCTCCATCGACAGGAGTCCCGCCCCGTATGCCGTCCGCCCCCGAAGCCCGTACGGGACGCAGCCGCGTCCTCCCGCCCATCGCCACGGTGACCGTCGCCGCTCTGGGACTGCTCACCCTGGTGGGAACGGGCACCGCACACGCCTCGGCACCCGCCTCGTCGCAGCCGAATCCCAAGTCAGCCCAGCTGGAATGCGTCTCCACCAGCACCGGCCCGTATCAGCTGCAGGTGGAGCGCCATCTCGGCCGGCAGCCGGATGGTATCCAGTCGGTGCGCGACTGCCTGGCCATCCAGTCCTTCCAGCAACGCGAGGGCATCACGACCACCGGCATCGCGGACCCGGCGACCTACCGCATGACGGTGGTGGCGAAGGCCCGCGCGAACCCGGGCGTGGGGACCCGCTGCCCGGTGCGTCGCGGCCGGGTGGCCTGCGTCGACCAGACCCGCCAGCTGATGTGGGTGCAGAAGGGCAAGCGCGTGGTCTTCCCGGTGACGCCCGTACGCACCGGCCTCAAGGCATACAAGACCCGCAACGGCTGGCACCGCATCTTCTTCCGGAAGCTGCACGAGCGCTCAAGGCTCTACAACAACGCCCCCATGCCCTACTCGCAGTACTTCTCGGGCGGCCAGGCCTTCCACGGCACCCGCAACGACATCTTCACCAAAGGCTCTGCGGGCTGCGTAAACCTCCGGATCCCGGACGCGGCCCGCCTGTGGAAGGTCCTGCACAAGAAGGACCGGGCGTACGTCTTCGGCCACCGGCCGGCGCTGAAGCGGAACGGCGCCCCGCGGCCGAGCTGAGCCGCTCGCGGCTCAACGCGAAGAAGGCCCTCACCGGCGGTGCGGTGAGGGCCTTCTTCGTACTGCCGGAGCCCCAATGCGGAATCGAACCGCAGACCTTCTCCTTACCATGGAGACGCTCTACCGACTGAGCTATTGGGGCGCGCTCGACTTGGCCGAACGGAATAAAGCGTACCCCATGCGCAATGCTGTTGTGACCGCCGCAGGCATGGACCGGCGCGGCTTCCTGCCGCAGGATCCCGGCATGGACTTACCCAGACAGCAACATCCGGAATTATTCCTCCGGTTGGTTCGCGTCCTGCGCCGGTGGGCAGCAATCGCGATCACCATCGCACTGCTTTCCCTCGGAGTGACCGCCACGCAGGCCACCGCGGCTACGTCACCCGGCCTTCCGCCGGGCGACCACGAACTCTCCCTCACCTGGCAGGGCAAGGAACGCACCTTCAACCTGCACGTGCCTCCCGGAGCGGCCAAGCACGGCAAGAAGCTGCCGCTGGTCGTGGTGATGCACTGGTATCCCGGGACAGCCGAGGGAATCGCGGCGTACACGGGCTTCAGCAAAAGGGCGGACGAGCACCGCTTCCTAGTCGCCTATCCGCAGGGCCTCAACGGCGGCTATAACGCCCTGATCTGCTGCGGCGCAGAGGACGACGTCGGCTTCATCTCGGCGATGACACGGCAGCTCGTCAAGGACTGGAACGCGGACTCCCGGCGGGTCTACGCGACCGGCTTCTCCAACGGCGCCGACATGTCCTTCCGGCTGGCCGTCGAGCGCTCCCGGCTCTTCGCCGCGATCGCTCCCGTGAGCGGCGGGTACGGAGGGCCGCTGGCGGAGGACCCGGACTTCATGCCGTCCCGGCCCGTACCGGTGCTCACCATCCTCGGTGCCAATGACCCGCAGGTCGATGCCCTGCTGGCCGGCCTCGACACCTGGCGGAAGCGGCTGCACTGCATCACCGTGGACAAGGACGTCCGCCCGGGCCAGTACACGCTCACGAAGTCGTGGTGCGCGGACGGAAGCAGGGTGCATGCGTACGTGGTGGAGGGCATGGCGCACGAGTGGCCGGACCACACGACGCATCCGCTCAACGCCACTGACGTGGTTTGGGACTTCCTGAAGATGCATCGTCGGTGAAACGAAAGAAGGCCCCCACCGTGAGGTGAGGGCCTTCTTCTAAAGTAAGTTCGGCGGCGACCTACTCTCCCACACAGTCCCCTGTGCAGTACCATCGGCGCGGAAAGGCTTAGCTTCCGGGTTCGGAATGTAACCGGGCGTTTCCCTAACGCTATGACCACCGAAACACTATGAAACTAACAAACCGGAGTAGATTCCTCTACGGTTGTTGTCTCAGAAACCAGACAGTGGACGCGAGCAGCTATGGACAAGTCCTCGGCCTATTAGTACCAGTCAACTCCACCCCTTACAGGGCTTCCATATCTGGCCTATCAACCCAGTCGTCTACTGGGAGCCTTAACCCCTCATGGGGGTGGGAGTCCTCATCTCGAAGCAGGCTTCCCGCTTAGATGCTTTCAGCGGTTATCCTTTCCGAACGTAGCCAACCAGCCATGCCCTTGGCAGAACAACTGGCACACCAGAGGTCCGTCCGTCCCGGTCCTCTCGTACTAGGGACAGCCCTTCTCAAGACTCCTACGCGCACAGCGGATAGGGACCGAACTGTCTCACGACGTTCTAAACCCAGCTCGCGTGCCGCTTTAATGGGCGAACAGCCCAACCCTTGGGACCGACTCCAGCCCCAGGATGCGACGAGCCGACATCGAGGTGCCAAACCATCCCGTCGATATGGACTCTTGGGGAAGATCAGCCTGTTATCCCCGGGGTACCTTTTATCCGTTGAGCGACGGCGCTTCCACAAGCCACCGCCGGATCACTAGTCCCGACTTTCGTCCCTGCTCGACCCGTCAGTCTCACAGTCAAGCTCCCTTGTGCACTTACACTCACCACCTGATTACCAACCAGGCTGAGGGAACCTTTGGGCGCCTCCGTTACTCTTTGGGAGGCAACCGCCCCAGTTAAACTACCCACCAGACACTGTCCCTGATCCGGATCACGGACCGAGGTTAGACATCCAGCACGACCAGAGTGGTATTTCAACGACGACTCCACCCATACTGGCGTATGAGTTTCAAAGTCTCCCACCTATCCTACACAAGCCGAACCGAACACCAATATCAAGCTATAGTAAAGGTCCCGGGGTCTTTCCGTCCTGCTGCGCGAAACGAGCATCTTTACTCGTAGTGCAATTTCACCGGGCCTATGGTTGAGACAGTCGAGAAGTCGTTACGCCATTCGTGCAGGTCGGAACTTACCCGACAAGGAATTTCGCTACCTTAGGATGGTTATAGTTACCACCGCCGTTTACTGGCGCTTAAGTTCTCAGCTTCGCATGATCGAAACCACGCTAACCGGTCCCCTTAACGTTCCAGCACCGGGCAGGCGTCAGTCCGTATACATCGCCTTACGGCTTCGCACGGACCTGTGTTTTTAGTAAACAGTCGCTTCTCGCTGGTCTCTGCGGCCACCCCCAGCTACGAGGAGCAAGTCCTCTCACCGGGTGTGGCCCCCCTTCTCCCGAAGTTACGGGGGCATTTTGCCGAGTTCCTTAACCATAGTTCACCCGAACGCCTCGGTATACTCTACCTGACCACCTGAGTCGGTTTAGGGTACGGGCCGCCATGCAACATCGCTAGAGGCTTTTCTCGACAGCATAGGATCATCCACTTCACCACAATCGGCTCGGCATCAGGTCTCACCCATAGTTGCGCGGATTTACCTACACAACGGGCTACACCCTTACCCCGGGACAACCACCGCCCGGGCTGGACTACCTTCCTGCGTCACCCCATCACTCACCTACTACCACCTTGGTTCAGCGGCTCCACCACTCCGAATCACCCCGAAGGGATCATCGGCGGCTTCACGGCCTTAGCATTAATGGGCTCGATGTTTGTCGCCACACAGCGGGTACCGGAATATCAACCGGTTATCCATCGACTACGCCTGTCGGCCTCGCCTTAGGTCCCGACTTACCCTGGGCAGATCAGCTTGACCCAGGAACCCTTAGTCAATCGGCGCACACGTTTCTCACGTGTGAATCGCTACTCATGCCTGCATTCTCACTCGTGAACCATCCACCACTCGTTTACACGGCGGCTTCACCCGGCACACGACGCTCCCCTACCCATCGATACGGACGTTGGTCCTATTGCATCGATGACACGACTTCGGCGGTACGCTTGAGCCCCGCTACATTGTCGGCGCGGAATCACTTGACCAGTGAGCTATTACGCACTCTTTCAAGGATGGCTGCTTCTAAGCCAACCTCCTGGTTGTCTCTGCGACTCCACATCCTTTCCCACTTAGCGTACGCTTAGGGGCCTTAGTCGATGCTCTGGGCTGTTTCCCTCTCGACCACGGAGCTTATCCCCCGCAGTCTCACTGCCACACTTCACTTACCGGCATTCGGAGTTTGGCTAAGGTCAGTAACCCGGTAAGGCCCATCGCCTATCCAGTGCTCTACCTCCGGCAAGAAACATGTGACGCTGCACCTAAATGCATTTCGGGGAGAACCAGCTATCACGTAGTTTGATTGGCCTTTCACCCCTAACCACAGGTCATCCCCCAGGTTTTCAACCCTGGTGGGTTCGGCCCTCCACGAAGTCTTACCTCCGCTTCAGCCTGCCCATGGCTAGATCACTACGCTTCGGGTCTTGAGCGTGCTACTCCATCGCCCTTATCGGACTCGCTTTCGCTACGGCTACCCCACCCGGGTTAACCTCGCAACACACCGCAAACTCGCAGGCTCATTCTTCAAAAGGCACGCAGTCACGACACAACAAGCAAGCTTGTTGTGCGACGCTCCCACGGCTTGTAGGCACACGGTTTCAGGTACTCTTTCACTCCGCTCCCGCGGTACTTTTCACCATTCCCTCACGGTACTATCCGCTATCGGTCACCAGGGAATATTTAGGCTTAGCGGGTGGTCCCGCCAGATTCACACGGGATTTCTCGGGCCCCGTGCTACTTGGGTGTCTCTCAAACGAGCCGCTGATGTTTCAGCTACGGGGGTCTTACCCTCTACGCCGGGCCTTTCGCATGCCCTTCGCCTACATCAACGGTTTCTGACTCGCCCTGTCGCCGGCAGACGACAGACAAGAGATCCCACAACCCCGCACACGCAACCCCTGCCGGGTATCACACGCATACGGTTTGGCCTCATCCAGTTTCGCTCGCCACTACTCCCGGAATCACGGTTGTTTTCTCTTCCTGCGGGTACTGAGATGTTTCACTTCCCCG
>NZ_CP183837.1:5582500-7240000 GCF_048572725.1 Streptomyces boninensis | reverse complement strand
CTGCAGCTGGTGCGTCTCCGCGACGCCGTCCGACGCGGACTTCGCCAGCGCCTCCTCGATCTTCGGGATGACCGCCTGGAAGGCGGCGTCGTCGATGCCGGAGCCGCGGGACTGGATGTGCGGTCCGCCGACGATCTTTCCCGTACTCGAGTCGACGACCACGAAGACCGAGATGATGCCTTCGTCGCCGAGGATCCGGCGGTCCTTCAGGGACGACTCCGTGACGTCGCCGACCGAGAGGCCGTCCACGTATACGTAACCGGCCTGGACCTTGCCGACGATCTTCGCCTTGCCCTCGATCAGATCGACCACGACGCCGTCCTCGGCGATCACGATGCGGTCGTGCGGTACGCCCGTCAGCGCGCCCAGCTCCGCATTGGCGCGCAGGTGGCGCCATTCGCCGTGCACCGGCATCAGGTTGCGCGGCTTGCAGATGTTGTAGAAGTACAGCAGCTCGCCGGCCGACGCGTGGCCCGAGACATGGACCTTGGCGTTGCCCTTGTGGACGACGTTGGCGCCCCACCTCGTCAGGCCGTTGATGACCCGGTAGACCGCGTTCTCGTTCCCCGGGATCAGGGACGAGGCGAGGATGACCGTGTCGCCGTCGACGATGCGGATCTGGTGGTCGCGGTTGGCCATCCTGGACAGCGCCGCCATGGGCTCGCCCTGGGAGCCCGTGCAGACCAGCACGATCTCGTGGTCGGGGAGGTCGTCCAGCGTCTTTACGTCCACGACCAGGCCCGCCGGGACCTTCAGGTAGCCGAGGTCCCTCGCGATGCCCATGTTCCTGACCATCGAGCGGCCCACGAACGCGACCCGGCGCCCGTATTCATGCGCCGCATCCAGGATCTGCTGGATGCGGTGGACGTGGCTGGCGAAGCTCGCCACGATGATGCGCTTCTGGGCGCCGGCGAAGACGCCCCGGAGGACGTTCGAGATGTCGCGTTCCGGCGCTACGAAGCCCGGGACCTCGGCATTGGTGGAGTCCGACAGCAGGAGGTCGATGCCCTCCCTGCCGAGCTCCGCGAAGCGCGGGAGGTCGGTGAGGCGGCGGTCCAGCGGGAGCTGGTCCATCTTGAAGTCGCCGGTGTGCACCGCCATGCCGGCAGGCGTGCGGATGGCCACCGCGAGCGCATCGGGGATGGAGTGGTTGACCGCGACGAATTCGCATTCGAAGGGGCCGATGCGCTCCCGGTCACCCTCGCTGACCTGCAGCGTGTACGGGCGGATGCGGTGCTCCTGGAGCTTGGCCTCGATCAGGGCGAGGGTCAGCTTGGAGCCGATCAGCGGGATGTCGTTCTTCTGCCGGAGGAGGTACGGGACTCCGCCGATGTGGTCCTCATGGCCGTGGGTGAGGACGATGCCGTCGATGTCGTCCAGGCGGTCCTGGAGCGTCGTGAAGTCCGGCAGGATCAGGTCGACTCCGGGCTGCTCCTCCTCGGGGAAGAGCACGCCGCAGTCGACGATCAGCAGCCGGCCGCCGTATTCGAAGACGGTCATGTTTCGGCCGATCTCGCCCAGGCCGCCGAGCGGGGTGACGCGCAGCGCGCCCTCCGGGAGCGTCGGCGGCGGGCCGAGTTCGGGATGCGGATGGCTCAAAGGACTCTCCGTCTAATTTTCTCGATATCTCGTTATGAAGTTATGACGTCTGAGGGCGCCCTACAGATGCACGCCGCCGGCGGCCAGATCCCGCTTCAGCAGCTCGCGCTCGGGCTCGGAGAGCTCTACGAGCGGCAGGCGCAGCGGGCCGCCGGGCAGGGACTGCATGGCCAGGGCGCCCTTGACGGTGATCACGCCCTGGGTGCGGAACATGCCGGTGAAGACCGGCAGCAGCTTCTGGTGGATCTCGGTGGCCTTGCGGGCGTCGCCGGACAGGTGCGCGTCGAGCATGGCGCGCAGCTCGGGGGCGACGACATGGCCGACGACCGAGACGAAGCCGACGGCGCCGACGCTGAGCAGCGGGAGGTTCAGCATGTCGTCGCCGGAGTACCAGGCGAGGCCGGTCTGGGCGATGGCCCAGGAGGCGCGGCCGAGGTCGCCCTTGGCGTCCTTGTTGGCGACGATCCGGGGGTGCTCCGAGAGGCGGATCATGGTGTCGGTGTTGATCGGAACGCCGCTGCGGCCCGGGATGTCGTAAAGCATCACCGGGGAGTCGGTCGCGTCCGCGATCGCCTTGAAGTGGCGGTAGAGGCCCTCCTGGGGCGGCTTGCTGTAGTACGGCGTGACCGTCAGCAGGCCGCTGGCGCCGGCGCGCTCGGCGGCGCGGGCGAGCTCGATGGAGTGCCGGGTGTCGTTCGTGGAGGCTCCGGCGACGACGTGGGCGCGGTCGCCGACCGCCTCGGCCACGGCCCGTACGAGATCCGCTTTTTCCGCATCGCTGGTGGTCGGGGACTCGCCGGTGGTGCCGTTGACGATCAGGCCGTCATTGCCGGCGTCCACCAGGTGGGCGGCGAGCCGCTGCGCGCCGTCGAGGTCGAGCGCACCGTCCTCCGTGAAGGGGGTGACCATCGCGGTCAGCACCCGGCCGAAGGGGGTCTGCGGTGTGGAAGTCGGAGCCATGGATCCAACGCTACTCGGTGCGCGCGAGGACAGGGGAACCCGGCACTGCCTGCTCGGGGGTTCAAGCAGTGCCGGGTTCGTGTCTTCAGCGTATGCGAACTTCTCAAAATCTGGCAATCCGGACGGTTCGCAGCGTTGTTCGGGTGTGGCCGGGGGGCGGGAATCCGCTAGGGGGTGCTGGCCTGGGGGCGTTTTGCGGCCGCTGTGCGGGCAGGCGCCCGTTCGTGTCGAGGCTGTCGCGAATCCGTGGCGGAGCCGTCGCCCGGCGGTGACGGAAGCGGGCCTGGGTCGAGGGCTGGCGCCCCTATAATTTCCTGAGAAGGCGTGCAAAACCGGGCACTTTACGGCGCTTCCCGACGTTCCCCGTGTGACCGTCCTTCACCACCCACGATCTCAAAGGAGCTAGCCAGCCATGCCGGGCCGTACGCAGGAGTCCATACCCTTCGCCTTCGTAGCCGAGGCCGACCGCTTCCGCAGCGATATCCAGCCGCCGAAGTACCGCGCCACCCCCGGCGAGATCGCCGGCCGATGGCTGGTCGGGCTGCTGGTCGTGGGCGGTCTTGCGGCCTCAATGGTGTTCGGCGTCCCCGCGCTGCAGAGCGGCTCAGGAGAGGCCCCCTCTGGCTCCGAGACCGCGGCCACGCAGAGCGACTGACGCAGCCCCTCCCCGATCCCCCGCCTGGTCCCCCGGGGGTGGTAGCCGCCGCCGGGCCTCGCTAGCCTCACTGGGCACAGCCCCGTACGAGCACCTGTGAGTGAGGACCTGCCGTGCCCCTGCCCTTTATGGCGGCCGACCGTGACTTCGGCGACCTGGCCGGCGACGCCCCCCTGCCGTACGCGGATCACGACCACTGGCGCCGCCCGTACCGTCCCGGCCCCTGGCGGGTGCTCGGCGCGGCGGTCGAGCTGCTCATCGCCTCGTATCTGCTCTTCGCCACGCTGATCATGCTGATGGCGGGCTCGCTGACGGGCGGGCTCGTGTGCCTGCTGACCGGGGGGCTGTTCATTGCCGCGGCGCTGCGGCTGCTGCGGTGCGGGGTGTGGGTGAGCGCGCAGGGCATCCGGCAGGTGGGCCTGCTCTATACGGCCACGCTGGCCTGGGACCAGGTGACGGCGGTGCATACGGTGCAGCAGCCGGTGAAGTACCTGGGGCTGCCGCGTACGGTGCAGGGCCAGGCGCTGCTGGTGCAGACCGGGCAGCGGAAGGCGGGGCGGCAGCAGACCCTGCGGCCGATGCTGACCTCGGCGAATGCGGACTTCCTGGGGCGGCCGGAGGCCTTTGACCGGGCGGCCGACACGATCGAGGCTTGGGCGGCCGAGCTCCGCTGACCGCTATCGCGAGTAGGTACGGATGCGGTAGCGCAGGCCGGTCTTCGAGGTCTGCCAGCCCTTGTCGTCGGCGACCTTCCAGGTCGCGTCCAGGACGGGGGCGTACGTATCGCCCTTCACTGTCGTGTCGACCTCGGTGACCGAGAGCGTGGTGGCGTGGTCGAGCGCGGCCCGGTAGATCTCGCCGCCGCCCATGACCCAGGTCTCCGCTGCCGCGAGTGCCAGCGCCTCCGGGATGGAGCCGGCCCGCTCCGCCCCCTCCGCGGCCCACTGCGGGTCGCGGGTCACCACGATGTTGCGGCGGCCGGGCAGCGGGCGGAAGCGCTCCGGGAGCGACTCCCAGGTCTTGCGCCCCATCACCACGGGATGGCCGTGAGTGGTCGCCTTGAAGTGCGCCATGTCCTCGGGCAGCCGCCAGGGGATGCCGTTGTCCGCGCCGATGACGCCGTCCAGGGTCTGCGCCCAGATGAGGCCGACGGCGGGGCTCCCTGCGCTCACACCGCCACCGGGGCCTTGATGCCCGGGTGGTGCTGGTAGCCGAGCACCTCCACGTCCTCATAGGCGTAGTCGAAGAGCGAGTCCGCCTGGCGCAGGCGCAGCTGCGGGAAGTCGTACGGGGTGCGGGTGAGCTGCTCGGTGACCTGCTCGGTGTGGTTGTCGTAGATGTGGCAGTCGCCGCCGGTCCAGATGAAGTCGCCGGGCTCGAGGCCGGTCTGCTGGGCCACCATGTGCGTGAGCAGGGCGTAGCTGGCGATGTTGAACGGGACGCCCAGGAAGAGGTCCGCGCTGCGCTGGTAGAGCTGGCAGGAGAGCTTGCCGTCGGCGACGTAGAACTGGAAGAAGGCGTGGCAGGGGGCGAGGGCCATCTTGCTGAGCTCGCCGACGTTCCAGGCGGAGACGATCATGCGGCGGGAGTCCGGGTCCTTGCGGAGGGTCTCCAGGACGCCGCTGAGCTGGTCGATGTGGCCGCCGTCCGGGGTCGGCCAGGAGCGCCACTGGGCGCCGTAGACCGGGCCGAGGTCGCCGTTGGCGTCCGCCCACTCGTTCCAGATGGTGACGCCGTGCTCCTGCAGCCAGCGGGCGTTGGAGTCGCCGCGCAGGAACCACAGCAGCTCGTACACGATGGACTTGAGGTGCACCTTCTTGGTGGTGATCAGCGGGAATCCCTGCGCCAGGTCATAGCGCAGTTGATGCCCGAAAATGCTCCGGGTGCCGGTGCCTGTGCGGTCGGCCTTGGCCGTACCGGAGGTGAGCACTTGCCGCAAAAGGTCTTCGTACTGGGTGTCCGCCACGGGATCCGAGTTTACCGCTGGTGGTCAGGCGTTTTTGCGGAGGGCGATGGCCTTCTGCATGGCCTTGCGGGCGCGCGGGGTGTCGCGGGCGTCGTGGTACGCGACCGCCAGGCGGAACCAGGAGCGCCAGTCGCCGGGCGCCTCCTCGGTCTCGGCCTTGCGCTTACGGAACACCTCGTCGGCCGAGTCGCGGTCCACGCGGCCGCTGGGGGTGCGCTTCAGCTCGTCCGGGGGGAGGCCGCCCTCGGCCTCCAGCTCGCGGGACAGCCGCTGGGCGTTGACCGCGAACTGGGTGGTGCGGAAGAGGAACCAGATGCCGATCAGGGGCAGTACGAGGACGGCCACGCCGAAGGCGACGGTGACCGGGCGGCCATCCCTGATCAGGAACCAGCCGCGGGTGCCGGCCAGGAAGAAGTAGACGACCAGGACGGCGGCGAGGAGGAAGTAGGTGATCTTCGAGCTCATCAGATCAGCCAATGTCCATGAAGTGCTCCAGGCCGTAGGTCAGGCCCGGGTTCGCCCCCACCCGGCGGGCGCCCAGGAGGATGCCCGGCATGAAGCTGCTGTGGTGCAGGGAGTCGTGGCGGATGGTGAGGGTCTCGCCCGTACCGCCGAAGAAGACTTCCTGGTGGGCGAGGGCGCCGCGGAGGCGGACGGCGTGCACGGGGACGCCGCCGACGTCGGCGCCGCGGGCGCCGTCCAGCGCCGTGGAGGTGGCGTCGGGCTGCTCGCCGAGGCCGGCGGCGTTACGGGCCTCGGCGATCAGCTGCGCGGTGCGGGTGGCGGTGCCGCTGGGGGCGTCGGCCTTGGTGGGGTGGTGCCGCTCGATGACCTCGGCGGACTCGAAGTAGCGGGCCGCCTGCTGGGACCAGAGCATCATCAGGACGGCGCCGATGGAGAAGTTGGGCGCGACGAGGACGCCGGTCCGCGGGCTGGCGTCGAGCCAGCCGCGCAGCTGCGCGAAGCGCTCGTCGTTCCAGCCGGTGGTGCCGACGACGGCGTGGATGCCGTGGCCGACGCAGAACTCGAGGTTGCCCATGACCGCGCCGGGGTGGGTGAGGTCGACCGCGACCTCGGCGCCGGCCTTGGTGAGCTCCTCGATGCTGTCGTCGCGGTCGAGCGCGGCGACGAGCTCCATGTCCTCGGCGGCACCGACCGCCTTCGCGGCCTCGGAGCCGATGCGGCCCTTGGCGCCGAGGACGGCTACGCGGAGCTTCGTGGTCATGCGGGCGCTCGCTTCCTTGCTTCGGGGGTGACAGGGGGATTCTCCCCCGGGAGGCGGCGTTTGCCGAAATCGGGGGCGGGTGGGGTGCGCGTGAGTCGTCTTCGCACGTCAGCGGCCACTGTCAGTGGCGGAGCGTAGCGTTCTGGGTAACGGAAAGTTGTCGGCGTGGGGAGGGGCTGCGGTGTCCGCTGAGAGGACGTATCTGGAGCTGTCGCAAGAGGGCGGCGGGGCGCACAAGTTCTACGAGGTCGTGGTCGACGGCGTGCAGGTGACGATCCGGTACGGGCGGATAGGAGCGGGCGGGCAGACGCAGACCTCGACGTTCGCATCGGCGGAGAAGGCGCGGAGCGTGGCCGCGAAGAAGATCGGCGAGAAGGTGCGCAAGGGCTACGCCCCGGCGGTCCAGGGGCAGCGCCCGCCGCGGCCGGTGACGCGGCGGCAGGTGACCTCGGCGCCGTCCACGGCCCGGGGCGTGGCGCCGGTGCTGTGGCGGTTCCGTACGCACCAGCCGGCCTTCGGGATACACATCGACGAGGACCGCTGCTGGGTCGGCAATCAGGCCGGGGAGGTGTACACGCTGGGTCACGACGGCGAGGTCCAGGCCCGCTTTTCCCTGCCGGACGGGGTGAAGTGCCTGGTCGCGGACGAGTTCTGGATCTATGCGGGCTGCGACGACGGCCGGGTGTACGACCTGTCGTCGAAGCTGCCGTTCGCGGCGTACGACATCTCGGCCGACGTCGACATCTTCTGGCTGGACATCCACGAGGGCGTGCTGAATGTCGCCGACCGCGGCGGCCGCCTCACGGTGATCGACCATGAGGACGAGCACCAGTGGTCCCGGCAGAGCGCCGGCGACCATGCCTGGCTGGTACGGGCCGACGACGAGGCGGTCTTCCACGGCCATTCGCGGGGCGTCACGGCCTACTCCCCCGACGGCGGCGCCCAGCTGTGGCACACACCGACGAAGGGCGCGGTGCTCTTCGGCTGGCAGGAGGACGACGCGGTTTATGCGGGCACGAACCGCCGGGTGGTGCAGCGCCTGGCCAAGTCCAGCGGCGCGATAGAGGCGTCCTACGTATGCGACACCGTCGTCTACTCCTGCGCGACCTCCCCCGGCGGCAAGTACGTCTTCGCCGGCGACTCCGCCTCCTCGGTCTACTGCTTCGACGAACACGGCACCCGCCTCTGGAAGCTGGGCACCGGCGGCGGCTCGGCCCTCTCGATGCAGTACCACGACGAGAAGCTGTACGCCGTCACCACGGACGGCTCCCTGCTGTGCGTGGATGCGACGGACGCGGCGATAGCGGCGGCCCAGCAGGGCACGGTCCCGGTCCCGGTCGATGTGAAGTCGGCGGCGGCGGTGCCCACGTATGCGCCGGTGACGGCCGTGGACACGGTCGCGACGGTGTCGGTCGCGACCGTGGACCAGGTCGTCGTGGAGTGCGTGCAGGACGCGGGCCGGGTGCGGGTGCATGTGGTGTCACCGGGTTACGACCCGTCGTGGCATGTGCAATTCCCGCGGGCGATACGGGTGCCGGGGCAGCGGTATGTGGTGGGGGCGGTGCATGCGGCGCCGGGCGGGTTTTACCGGGTGCGGGGAGAGATACAGCGGCTGCTGTAACCAACCCCGCCCCTACGCCACCGCGTCCTGCATGGCAGTCGCCTGCCGGTCCCCCAGCGGCCCGATGGCCGCCAAGGACGGCTGCTGGCCCAGCACATCGCGCGCGACCGCCCGCACATCATCCGGCGTGACATCGCGAATGCGCCCCAGCATGTCGTCCACCGACAGCTGCTCGCCCCAACACAGCTCGCTCTTGCCGATGCGATGCATGATCGCGCCGGTGTCCTCCAGGCCAAGGACGGTCGCGCCGGACAGCTGGCCGACGGCCCGCCGCACCTCGTCATCGGTAAGCCCGTGCGCGGCCACCTGATCCAGCTCGGCACGGCACAGCTTCAGGACGTCCTGCACCTGCCCCGGGCGACAGCCCGCGTACACCCCGAAGAGCCCGCAATCAGCAAATCCGGAGGCATATGAATAGACGCTGTACGCCAGCCCGCGCTTCTCCCGCACCTCCTGGAAGAGCCGCGACGACATCCCACCACCGAGCGCCGCCGACAGCACGCTGAGCGCCCACCGGCGCTCATCGTGCCGGCTCACCCCCGGCATGCCGAGGATCACGTGCGCCTGCTCGGTCCTGCGATCCAGGACCTCCATGCGCCCGGCCGCACGGATCGCCTGGTGCCCGGCCCGCGGCCCGATCGGGGCCGCGTCGCCGCGCCCCATCGCGCCCGCGCGCTCGAAGGCCGCGCGCACCTGGCGTACGACCTTCGCGTGGTCGACGTTCCCGGCCGCGGCGACGACCAGGTGTGTCGGGTCGTAATGCCGCCGGTAGAAGCGCGCGATGCGGTCGCGCGTCAGCCCCTCGACGGTCTCGACGCTGCCCAGCACCGGCCGGCCCAGGGCCGTATCGCCGAGCAGGGTGTGCGCGAAGAGGTCGTGGACGCAGTCGCCCGGGTCGTCCTCGGTCATGGCGATCTCTTCGAGGATGACGCCGCGTTCGGCGTCGACGTCCTCCGGGCGGATCACTGATCCGGTGAGCATGTCGCAGACGACGTCGATCGCCAGCGGCAGATCGGTGTCGAGCACCCGCGCGTAATAGCAGGTGTACTCCTTCGCCGTGAAGGCGTTCATCTCGCCGCCGACCGCGTCGATCGGGGCGGAGATATCGAGGGCGCTGCGCCGCTTGGTGCCCTTGAAGAGGAGGTGTTCGAGGTAGTGGGTGGCGCCGTTGAGGGACGGGGTCTCGTCCCGCGAGCCGACGTGCGCCCAGATGCCGAAGGTGGCGGAGCGGACGGTCGGCAGCGTCTCCGTGATGATGCGCAGGCCGCCGGGCAGGACCGTCTTGCGTACGGTCCCGATGCCCTCCGCCGTGCCCTTCAGCACGGTGCGGGTGCGCTGACGGGGCACGGCCCGCCCCTCGTCCCCGGAAGTCCGGGCAGCGGAGGGGCGGGCCGTGGTGTGAGCCTTACGCGTCACTCTTGTCGGCGTCCTTGTCCTTGTCCTTGTCCTCGTCCTCGCCCTCGATGACGGGGATCAGCGACAGCTTGCCGCGCTGGTCGATCTCGGCGATCTCGACCTGCACCTTGGTGCCGACCGGGGTCACGTCCTCGACGTTCTCCACACGCTTGCCGCCGGCGAGCTTGCGGATCTGCGAGATGTGCAGCAGACCGTCCTTGCCCGGCATCAGCGAGACGAAGGCGCCGAAGGTGGTCGTCTTCACGACCGTGCCCAGGTAGCGCTCGCCGACCTCCGGCATCGTCGGGTTGGCGATGCTGTTGATGGTCGTACGGGCGGCCTCGGCGGACGGGCCGTCGACGGCGCCGATGTAGATCGTGCCGTCGTCCTCGATGGTGATGTCGGCGCCGGTGTCCTCCTGGATCTGGTTGATCATCTTGCCCTTGGGGCCGATGACCTCGCCGATCTTGTCCACCGGGATCTTGACGGTGATGATCCGCGGCGCGTTCGGGGACATCTCGTCCGGCTGGTCGATGGCCTCCATCATCACGTCGAGGATGTGCAGGCGGGCGTCGCGGGCCTGCTTGAGGGCCGCGGCCAGCACGGAGGCCGGGATGCCGTCCAGCTTGGTGTCGAGCTGCAGGGCGGTGACGAACTCCTTGGTGCCAGCGACCTTGAAGTCCATGTCGCCGAAGGCGTCCTCGGCGCCGAGGATGTCGGTCAGCGTCACGTAGTGCGTCTCGCCGTCGATCTCCTGCGAGATGAGACCCATGGCGATGCCGGCGACCGGGGCCTTCAGCGGCACACCGGCGTTCAGCAGCGACATGGTCGAGGCGCAGACGGAGCCCATGGAGGTCGACCCGTTGGACCCGAGCGCCTCGGACACCTGGCGGATCGCGTACGGGAACTCCTCGCGCGTCGGCAGCACCGGCACGATCGCCCGCTCGGCGAGCGCGCCATGGCCGATCTCGCGGCGCTTCGGGGTGCCGACGCGGCCGGTCTCGCCGGTGGAGTACGGCGGGAAGATGTAGTTGTGCATGTAGCGCTTGCGGGTCACCGGGTTCAGGGTGTCCAGCTGCTGCTCCATGCGGAGCATGTTCAGGGTCGTGACGCCCAGGATCTGGGTCTCACCGCGCTCGAAGAGCGCCGAGCCGTGCACCCGCGGGATGGCCTCGACCTCGGCGGCGAGCGTACGGATGTCCGTGACACCGCGGCCGTCGATGCGGACCTTGTCCTTGATGACGCGCTCGCGGACGAGCGACTTCGTCAGGGAGCGGTACGCGGCCGAGATCTCCTTCTCGCGCCCCTCGAACTGCGGCAGCAGCTTCTCGGCGGCGGTCGCCTTCACGCGGTCCAGCTCGGCCTCGCGCTCCTGCTTGCCGGCGATCGTCAGCGCCTGGGCGAGCTCGTCCTTGACGGCGGCGGTGAGCGCCTCCAGGACGTCGTCCTCGTAGTCCAGGAAGACCGGGAAGTCGGCGATCGGCTTGGCGGCCTTGGCGGCCAGGTCGGACTGGGCCTTGCAGAGCACCTTGATGAAGGGCTTGGCGGCCTCGAGTCCGGCGGCGACGACCTCCTCGGTCGGCGCGGTGGCGCCGCCCTTGACGAGCTCGACCGTCTTGGTGGTGGCCTCGGCCTCGACCATCATGATCGCGACGTCGCCGTCCTCGATCACGCGGCCGGCCACGACCATGTCGAAGACGGCGTCCTCGAGCTCGGTGTGGGTCGGGAAGGCCACCCACTGGCCGTTGATCAGCGCCACGCGGGTGCCGCCGATCGGGCCGGAGAAGGGCAGGCCCGACAGCTGGGTGGAGCAGGAGGCGGCGTTGATGGCGACCACGTCGTAGAGGTGGTCGGGGTTGAGGGCCTCGATCGTCTCGACGATCTGGACCTCGTTGCGCAGCCCCTTCTTGAAGGTGGGGCGCAGCGGCCGGTCGATCAGGCGGCAGGTGAGGATCGCGTCCTCGGAGGGCCGCCCCTCACGCCGGAAGAAGGAGCCGGGGATCTTGCCGATGGCGTACATGCGCTCCTCGACATCCACCGTCAGGGGGAAGAAGTCGAGGTTGTCCTTGGGCTTCTTCGAGGCGGTGGTGGCGGAAAGCACCATCGTCTCGTCGTCCAGGTACGCCACGGCGGAGCCGGCGGCCTGCTTGGCCAGGCGGCCCGTCTCGAAGCGGATGGTGCGGGTGCCGAAGGAGCCGTTGTCGATGACGGCCTCGGCGTAGTGGGTCTCGTTCTCCACTAGGGGTATCTCCTCGTCTGTTGCCCCGCGCCCGTGTGGCAGGGGGCAATACGTCTGTACGTTCGTTTGGAGCACCCCGCGTCCGCCGGTCCGCGGTCCGATGCTTCGGCTGCCGGGCCGGTCTTCGATCGAAGCCTCCGGGGTGAGCCCGGGGGCCACTACCGAGGACCGGCGCCTGGCGGCTGCCGGCACGGATGCGGGCTGCGGGGCGCGGTTGCTCCCCGTATTCATATGGTTTCGCTGCTGCCAGCCTACAAAGCTTTGGGCGCCGTCACGACGCTTGGCACTCTGTGCTGGCCGGATACGCGAAAGGAGCGGCCCCAGACTCTGGGAACCGCTCCCCTCAGCGGAGCCTTATCGGCCGCCGGCCGCACCGGCACGGATGCCGAGACGCTCGCGCAGCGCACGGAAGCGCTGGATGTCCTTCTTGGCCAGGTACTGCAGCAGCCGACGGCGCTGGCCGACCAGGAGCAGCAGACCACGACGCGAGTGGTGGTCGTGCTTGTGGGTCTTCAGGTGCTCGGTCAGGTCCGAGATGCGACGGGAAAGCATGGCGACCTGGACCTCGGGGGAGCCGGTGTCGCCCTCCTTGGTCGCGAACTCTTCCATGATCTTCTTCTTCGTGGCGGTGTCGAGCGCCATGCCTGCTCCTTGGGTATCTGTTGCCTCGCGAGCGCCCCTGGTCTAGGTCACAGGGGAAGCTTCGGTTACTCGGGAAGCGACACTCCAGGTTAGCAGGGGGAAACGCGGCCCCTGACCACAGCAGGACGGGCGGTCCGGCAGCGGCGGCGGCGCCGGGGAAGCCAAGGCTTCTTGAGGGCTCCTTTATGCAGCGTAGCCGCCTAGCTCGTCAGCCCCCGAACGGCCGAGTAGGCGTCCATCACGGCCAGGCAGAGCGGCAGCAGCGACAGCAGGACAAAAGTCTCGAAGATCTCGAGAAACCGGCCCCAGAACGGGCTCACACCCGTGCGCGACACGACCAGACCGACCCCCGTCACCAGGGCAGCGGCCCCGGCCAGGATCGCGGCCAGCCACACCGTCCGGATGTCCATCGCGGTGCTGTCGCCGGCCATCATCTCCAGCACCGCCTTCTCCGGCGGACGCAACGACAGCCCAACCCCCAGCAGCGCGATCGCCGCCAGTCCGGCCGCCAGCGCGCAATTGACCTGAGAGGTGTAGCGGAACAGGCGGGCCCGCAGCAGCATCGCGACCCCCGTCGCCAGGGCCAGCAGCTGGCCCCACCCGGACGACGAGAAGCCGAGCACCGCCACCGACCCGACCACGACGACCGAGCAGCCGCCGACCAGACCGACGAGCATCTCGTGCCCACGGCGCACCTGGGCGGCGATCCGGTTCGCCTCGATCGGGCCCTGGGTCTCCGGCACCGCCGCGGGGTCGAGCCCGTAGCTGCCGGCGCCGGTGGGCGGCGCGACGTACCCGATGGGCAGTCGCGCGAAGCGGACCGACAGGCCGGGCAGAAAGGCGATCGTGCCGAGGGCGATGGGCGAGCAGAGCGACGCCGCCTCCACCGGCTCGATGTCGCTGATGATGGCGATGAAGGTCATCACGGTCCCGATGGTGGCGGCGAAGACGACGGCGACGAACGGTCCGTCGCCGTTCGGCGTCACGGCCACCAGCACCACGCCCGCCACCAGCACGGCAACACAGCCGAGCAGAAACTGCAGCCGCCCGATGCCTTCCCCCGCCGCCAGCGGCAGCACGCCCGAGCCGGCGATCATCAGGTGCGGCATGGCGCCGAGACCGAGCGCTACGGCCGTCGCCCGGTCCTGGTAGACCCGCGCCCGGACCGCTGCCACGGCCACCAGCAGCACGCCGGTCGTGGCCGCGAGCACGCCGGGCAGGCTGTGCATATCGTGGCGTACCCGATCGGCGAACCACAGCACGAAGGCCATCAGCACCAGCAGCACACCGCCACCGGTCAGCCCGGCGATCCGCACCATGCCGTCGGACCACAGGGTGCGGTCCTTGGCGACCGCTGAGGCCACCGCATCCGATACGTCGTCGAAGACGGCCGGGGGCAGCGACTCGGAGAAGCGGCGCAGGGTCAGCACCTCACCGTCGAGGATGCGCTGGCCGTAGAGGGTGACGGAAGCGTCGAGCACCGTGCCGTCCCGGCGGACCAGGTGATAGCCGACGGGCGCGCCCTCGGCAGGGGTCTGGCCGGAAAGCCGGAGAATCTCCGGGTAAATATCCGCGACCGGGATGTCCTCGGGGAGGGCGACGTCAATCCGGCTGTCCGGGGCGACGATCGTTACGCGGACGAAGCCCGTGGCGGAGGACACCGAGGTGGAGATAGCGGGAGAACGCGTCGCCGCACCGCCGGCGGCGCCGGCGGCTACGAAACCTCCGGGCGCCCCGGCCGCCCGGCCCACGGGCCCGCGCGGCACTCCAGAAACCGGTGTACTCACCTTTCGCTCCCCCCTCCTTCATACTTCAACAACTGCCGCCGGAGGCCTGACTCCAGCACTCCAGCCGCCGCAGCCAACCGCTTTGCCCGGATGGCAACTTACGGCACATCGCGCCACACCATATCGCTGTGAAGACTCTCATCCCATCAGTAGGATCACTCTCTGCGGACGCGCCTGTGAGCCGGCACCACTGAGGGGGAATTGGGCGAGCTAATGGCCAACATCATTGTGAAACGCCCGCCTCGCGAGCTGCCCCCCGAGGTTCCCAGCGAACCGCTCCAGCTCCAGGCTCCGCCCGAGCTCCCCCGCGGCTACCAGGAGGGGATGCTCCTGCAGATCCTCCCGATGCTGGGCATGGGCGGCATGGTGGTCTTCTTCTTCATGCCGGGTGCGCATCCGTTCATGCGGATTATGGGCATGGTGATGATTGCGGCCACGATCGCCATGATCGTGGCCATGGTGGTGCGGTACCGCAAGGGCAATCAGGGTGAAATGGCGGACCTGCGCCGCGACTACCTGAAGTATCTCTCCCAGACCCGGCGCCACGTCCGCAGGACCGCGCAGCAACAGCGCGACGCCCAGTACTACCTCCACCCATCGCCCGAGCAATTGTGGGCGCTGGTGGCCGAGGGAAGCCGCTTGTGGGAGCGGCGCGCAGGCAACGAGGATTTCGCGGAGGTGCGGGTCGGCCTCGGCACTCAAGATCTCGCTACGCCACTTGTTGTCCCGGAAACGGCTCCGGTGGATGAAATCGAGCCGCTGGCCGCAGGTGCGATGCACCAGTTCCTGAACACGCACAGCCGCGTCGAAGGCCTCCCGCTCGCGATCTCCCTCCGCGCCTTCTACCACCTGACGGTGAGCGGCGATCCGGCCTCGGTGTACGCAACGGCCCGGTCCATGGTCGCCCAACTCGCCTCGCTCCACTCCCCCGACGACCTCGTGATCGCCATCGCCGCCGGGCACAACACCGCCGACGCCTGGGAGTGGGCGAAGTGGCTCCCGCATGTGCAGACCACCCCGGCCAACGCCGACGGCGCGGGCACCCGGCGCCTGATCGCGCAAGACGCCCGCGAACTGGAGGAGCTGCTGGCCGCCCACCTCGACGGCCGCCCGCGCTTCAACTCCGGAGCCGGTCCACTGCTTGAGCAGCCCCACCTGGTCGTCGTCCTGGACGGCACCTTCGTACCGCCGGATTCGCTGCTGGCCGCCCCCGAGGGGCTCCAGGGGGTGACGATCATCGAGATCGTGCCCGGCGAGATGGATACGGCACGCGGCGGCCTCTCGATGGTCGTACGCCCCGGCTCCCTCACCATCGAGTCGGCGCACGGCGCGGTATACGAGGGTGTCCCCGACTTCCTGGCGCTGGCATCCGCCGAGGCCGTGGCCCGTCAGCTGGCCCCGATGCGCATGGGTACGGGAAGCAGCGACGGCGAACCGCTGCTTGCAAAGCTTGAGTTCACCGACATGCTGGGGCTCGGGGACGCCGCCGCGGTGGATACGACCCGCACGTGGCGGCCGCGCTCCAAGGCGGAGCGGCTGCGGGTACCGATCGGCGTCGGCGAGGACGGCGCACCGGTGATGCTGGACCTCAAGGAAGCCGCCCAGGACGGCATGGGCCCGCACGGCCTGTGCGTCGGCGCTACCGGCTCCGGCAAGTCCGAGCTGCTGCGCACGCTGGTGCTCGGCCTGGCCGTGACCCACACATCGGAGACGCTCAACTTCGTCCTGGCGGACTTCAAAGGTGGCGCGACCTTCGCGGGCATGACAGAGCTCCCGCACGTCGCGGCGGTCATCACCAACCTCGCCGACGACCTCACCATGGTCGACCGCATGGGCGACGCGGTCCGCGGCGAGCTCAACCGCCGCCAGGAGCTGCTCCGCGACGCGGGCAACTACGCGAACATCCACGACTACGAACGGGCTCGCGCCGCGGGCGCCCAGCTGACCCCGATCCCGTCGCTCGTCCTGGTCATCGACGAGTTCAGCGAGCTGCTGACGGCGAAGCCGGACTTCGTGGACATGTTCGTGCAGATCGGCCGCATCGGCCGCTCGCTGGGGGTGCACCTTCTGCTGGCCTCACAGCGCTTGGAGGAAGGCCGGCTGCGCGGCCTGGAGACTTACCTCTCGTACCGCATCGGCCTGCGCACCTTCTCGGTCGCCGAGTCCCGCGCGGCACTCGGCGTCCCGGACGCGTACCACCTGCCGTCGGTGCCAGGTTCCGGCTATCTCAAATTCGGCACGGACGAAATGATCCGCTTCAAGGCCGCGTACGTGTCGGGCGTCTACCGCTCCCCGTCGGAGGCCACAGAGGCGGAGCCGGAACAGGCGACGGCCCACCGCCGGCCGGCGGTGTTCACGGCGGCGCCGGTACCGGTGGCGGTGCCGGAGCAACGGACACCGTTGGACCCGCGCGCGTCTTCCCCGCTCTCTCCGGCGACCGACGACGCCCTTGCCGATACCGTCCTCGACGTGGTCGTACGCCGCCTGGAGGGCCGCGGCCCCGAGGCCCATCAAGTGTGGCTGCCGCCGCTGGAGGCCCCCGACTCCCTGGACCGCCTGCTGCCGGGGCTCGCCGACCTGGCCGACCGCGGGCTGACCTCCCGGGGCCACGCAGCCGCCCTGGGCAAGCTGCAGGTACCCCTGGGCTTGATCGACAAGCCCTTCGAGCAGCGCCGAGAGCCGATGTGGCGTGACTTCTCCGGCGCCGCAGGCCACATGCAGATCCTGGGCGGACCGCAGACCGGAAAGTCCACCCTCTGCCGCACCCTGATCTCGGCATTCGCGCTGACCCACACCCCGGCCGAGGTGCAGTTCTACGGCCTGGACTTCGGCGGCGGCGGCATGTCCGCCGTCTCCGGTCTCCCGCACGTCGGCGGAGTGGCTTCGCGCCTCGACCCCGAGCGCGTACGGCGCACGGTGGCGGAGGTCTTCGGCATCCTGAACAAACGCGAGGAATACTTCCGCGAGCGCGGCATCGACTCCATCGCCACGTACCGACGCCTCCGCGCCCGCGGCCAGATCTCGCTGGCGGAGCAGCCCTGGGGCGACGTCTTCATCGTGATCGACGGCTGGGGCACCTTCAAGCAGGAGTACGAGAACCTCGAAGGCGTCATCATCGACATGGCGGCGCGCGGCCTCGGCTACGGCATCCACGTCGTCGTCACCGCGTCCCGCACCATGGAGGTACGCGCCGCGCTGAAGGACCAGCTCGGCAACCGGCTGGAGCTCCGCCTGGGCGACCCGCTGGACTCGGAGATCGACCGCAAGGTCGCGGCCAACGTCCCGACCGGTGCCCCCGGCCGCGGCCAGACCACGGACAAGCTCCACTTCATGGCGGCGGTCCCGCGCATCGACGGCGTCGGCTCTGACGACGAGCTCTCGGACGCAACAGCCGCCCTGGCACAAGCGGTCTCGGACGCCTGGGGAAACCGCCCCACAGCCCCCGCGGTCCGTCTCCTGCCACGCATGCTGCCACTCGACAACCTGCCCCGCGGCAACGCCCACCCGGACCGCGGCATCGCCTTCGCCATCGACGAGACCAGCCTCGAACCCGTATACCTCAACTTCGACACGGACCCGTTCTTCCTCATCTTCGGCGAGAGCGAGAGCGGAAAGACATCTCTGGTCCGCCTGCTGGCCAAGCAGATCGCGGAGCGCTACTCGGCGGACGAGGCGAAGTTCGTGGTCGGCGACTACCGCCGAGCTCTGCTGGGCGCGATCCCGGAGTCCCACCTCCTGGAATACGCCCCGATGTCCAACTCCATGACGGCCCACATGAACGGCCTCAAGGACCTGATCGAAAAGCGCACCCCTGGCGACGACATCACCCCGCAGCAACTCCGGGACCGCAGCTGGTGGACGGGCCCAGAGGTCTTCGTCTTCGTCGACGACTACGACCTGGTCTCGTCATCAAGCGGCAACCCGATGTCGATCCTCCCGGACTACCTCCCCTTCTGCCGCGACGTGGGCATCCACTTCATCATCGCCCGCAACTCGGCCGGCGCCTCACGAATGTCTTTCGAGCCATTCATGCAGCGAGTAAAGGAACTGGGCGCCCAGGGAATCGTCCTGTCCGGCGACCCGTCGGAGGGCGACATCCTCGGCAACGTCCGCCCGCGCCCGCTCCCACCGGGGCGGGGCTTCTTCGTATCGCGTCGACGGGGGAATCCGCTGGTGCAGGTGGGGTGGGACGAGGCACCGTAGCGGTGCCCTCTCACTCCCTCGATGCCGTCACTCCCGCCGGGGCGGAGACAGGTCAGTCGTTGCCCGCAGCCTTGCTGTTTCCGGTGGCGGCGCGCGTTCATACAGCGTCAGCGGCGCATCGGGAGCCGGCTTGTTGCGCTTGTGAAACTTCTTCACCCAACCGCGGAGGGTTTCCGGATTCAAGTCAAGTTTCCCGGGCTGTCTGCGAGATGGTCTTGCTGGACCGGAGCGCGATCTGTGCCGCTTCTTCCCTGAGCTCCGGACTGTATTTGCTGGGTGGCGCCACGACGTACCTTTCGTTTCCGTACGGCAAGGATCCTATTGGATCCCTGTCCGGAAACCTCGGGACGCCTCAGGTGGTTGCAGTGGACCATGTTGTGGTGCCCACTTGGTCAAGAATTCCCACAAATCGTCGAGAAGAGGTCACAGTCGGCTGCGGATAGCTCGGCGACTGGATGGCCGGAGAAGCCTTCCAGATCGGGCAAATATGGGGGGAGGTCGTCGTGGACCGACGTGAACGTGACGTGCGACGTGGTGATGTCCTGGTCCACCGACGAGAGCGAGACAGTGGCGACAAGGTTGACCGGCGATGGAACATCCGCGGCCGATTTAAGTCCAAGACATGCGTACGCAAGCGAGCGCCGCAGAAGCGGAAGCACTTTCAGCGCCGGGTCCGAGGGCAAGCCGAGGTCGGTAATACCTCGACCATTAATCGAGGACTCCAGATGGAGGACGTCAACGAAGGATGCATGGTCGCCTGAATACCCAGCGACCAAGTCGCGGATCACCCAGGCGCCGTCAGGCAATTCCAGCCAACCCGACTGCAGCAGCTCACGTAGAGATGCTGGCACCTCGTCTCGGCCGATGACAGACAGGTCGATCTCTTCCATTAGGTGGCGCATGCTGCGGTTTACGCGCACATCCTTCACTCCATTCCGAGGTAGGCCAATCCCTGAACAATCCCTGCCCGGAACCTATCATTGTCCATCAATTGGTCCTGAAGCCGGGGCGGCATGCCCTCGAACCTTCCGGTATCGAAGTTATATTGATACTTTACGTCCGGATTTGCCTGATCCTGGAAATGTAGTTGCCCAGGACGCTGCCCCGGGTTTGGGTTCTCGACGTCAATTCGGTACTGGCCGTGCAGCCAAGTGGTGTGGCTGACAACCTGAGTCCCGTTCGCCCCAATCATGTCGGGCAGGCGCACAGGGCTCGGTAGCGGCTCGACGTTATACAGTTCGCGCATATCGCGGATCCGACTTTCGACCACATCGGGGTGGTACGGATCACGCTTGAATCCTGGCTGGGAAGTGTGTCCCTCGCGCAGCTCGCGATATGGGGCGAGGCCGAGGGGATCAGCCCATGTGTGAGCGTTGTGGACGTACGTGACTTGGTTGGGGGCGGCTATGAGGCCGAGGGGGTCGGGGGTTGTGTAGCGGGCGGTGGTGGGGTCGTAGTAGCGGTGGTGGTTGTAGTGGAGGCCTGTTTCGGGGTCGTGGTACTGCCCGGGGAATCGGAGGGGGCACCATGCCGCGCTCTCCCGGGACCAGGCTGTGGTGCCCCATAGAGTGGTGCGGGTGCGCCACGCCACCTCGCCTGATTCCGAAATGAGTTCGCGTGGCGTGCCGACCAGGTCGGTGGCTATCGCGAAGAAGCGGGCGTCGATTTCTGCCTGAGTTGCGTTATCAGTGAGGCGTTCGGTCTGCGCGATGGGGCGGAATCCCTTGTGTTCCCAGGTCACGGTGACCGGGTGCGGGAGCTCCGGGGCTTGGGTGGTTTGTTCTATGAGGGTAGGGCCGTCCCAGGTGAAGTCCACTCGTTCCGTGACGCCAGCTCCGTCCGAGGCCAAGCGTTCTTTGGAGACTCGGCGGCCGAGCGGGTCGTAGCGATAGCGCCAGCGAGTGCCGTCCGGGGTCTCCACGCCGATGAGCTGGTCTTCGCTGTTGTAGGTGAAGTGCCAGGTGTCGGCCTTCTTCGACAGGCGGGTCTTGGTGCGACGGATCAGGCGTCCAGCCGAGTCGTATTCGTAGCGTAGGTTGCCCGCACGCTTGATGCGGGTGCCGGTGTAGGCGCGTTCGCCAGACGCTTCCTGTTGGGCATGTTCGGCCGGCCAGGCGGCGGTCAGGACGTTGCCCAGCTGGTCGTAGGCATAGGATTCGGTCCAGCCTGCTGCCCCGGCCACCCCCGTCACTCGCCCAAGTTCGTCGAGGTCAAAGGTGGCCCGCCCGTTGAGGGCGTCGTCTACAGACGTCAGATAGCCATCCGCCCGGTAGGTGTAGGCGCGGTGCTGTAGCCGTCGCGATCCTGTCGTGACCGATTGCTGGGTCAGGCGGCCTGTCTCGTCCCACACTGACTGCAGCGTCAGCGCTTGGTCGATCCCGCGGCGAGTCTCCCGACCGGCGGCGTCGTACTCGAAGGCCACCGCATGGCCGTTGATCCCCGCCGATATGCGACGGCCTGCCGCATCGTAGTCGTATGTGGTCACCGAACCCATTGGAGTCACGCGACGCCTGCGCCAGCCCGCCACGTCGTACGCGTACGCGGTCACACGGCTGTCAACCATCTCCGCCTTGACCCGCCCCAGGCGATCGCGTTGATAGATCACGGATGCCGAAGGACCGATGGCTTCGAGCAGGCGCCCCGCCGCGTCGTACCCGTATGACGTTTCGCCGTCCGGGGTGTGCTTTCGAATGGTGCGACCCAGCGCGTCGTACTCCAAGGTGATGCGTTCTCCGGTCGATGTCGTACGGGCCAGCAACTGTCCCGTCGCGTCCAGCTCGTACTGGACCTCGCGGTCGTCGAAGTCCGATTCCGCCACCAGGCGGCCCGCCCGGTCGTACGTGTAGTCCCACGTCAGCCCGGACGGGCCCGTCACCTGTGTCAGGCGCAGCTCGCGGTCGTAGTCGAATGCGTAGCGCGCCCCGTCCTGGCCCGTCCGCGCCGACAGCACATCGAAGTGGGTGTACTCGAAGCGGGTCACCCCGCCCGCCGCGTCTGCGTGCGAGGTGCAGTTGCCTTCGCCGTCGTACGTCCATGACTCCGTCGCGCCGTCCGGGCCGGTACGGCGGGCCAGCCGGCCCTCAACCGTCCATTCCAGCCGGGTCGTCGCGCCCAGCGGGTCGGTTGCCCTCACCACCCGGCCGAAGGCGTCGCGCTCGTAGCGCGTCGTCGCGCCGAGCGGGTCGGTCACCTCCACCGGGAGCCCTGCGCAGTTGCTGCGCACCGTGGTCGTATGGCCCAGCGCATTCGTCACCGACGCCAGGTGGCCACGGGTGTCGTAGGAGTACTGGGTTATCGCGCCCGCGGGATTGGTCGCCGTGAGCCGGTTTCCGCTGTCGTCGTATTCCTGGCGCCAGACGGCGCCGTCCGCGCCCTGGACCTCCAGCGGTCCGCCCGGCGTGTCCGGATACGTCGCCGCCATGTGTGAGCCGTCGGGCCGGGTTACCGACGTGAGACGGCCCCGCTCGTCGTAGGACAGCCGTGTCGTGCGGCCGAGCTCGTCCGTGCGGGCTGTTGCCGCGCCGGTGGCGTCGTACTCGGTGCGCACCACGTTGCCCAGCGGATCGGTGATGGCGACGATCTGGGCACGTTCGTTGACCTGGTGGCGGGTGATGTGGCCTTCGGGGGTGGTGAGTTTGGTGATCTGGTGGCCTGTGGTCGGGTCGGTTTCGTCGTAGGACAGGCGGAGCTGGAAGTGGCCGCCGGCGCCGCCCTCGGCGATGACCCGGTCTTCGTCGTCGTAGACGTAGTCGTAGCGGCTGTCGTTGGAGTCGATCCAGGCGGTGACGCGGCGGGCATCGTCGTACTCAAAACTCAGGGTGCCGCCTGAGGCCTGGGTAACCGTCGTCAGATCGCCGCGGGTGTAGCCGTACGTCACCAGGGTCAGGTCGCTGCCGTCAGCCGCCGCGCCGGCCAGGACCAGCTCCGTGACCCGGTCGCCGGCCACGTCGAAGCGCAGCCGGTAGCCGCCGGAGTGGGCGATCTCGACCGGGGCGCCGGATGCGTCATCCCAGGTGAAGGTGATCGAATGTCCGGCCCGGTCGTTGATCTCCTCGATGCGTGCGGTGCCGTCGCCGCCCGGCTCAGCCCCGCCGGGGGCGGTGAAGAAGCGCGTGTGGCCGGTGATCGGGTCGTGTACGGCGTACGCGCCGTCGGGATTGCGGGCCAGGAGCTTGCGGGGGCCGGAGACCGGCGTCACCGGCTGGCCCGGGGCTGGGTGGGGGAAGGCCAAGGTGGCGCCGTCGGCGCCGACGAAGCACACGCCTTCCGGGTCGATTTCCAGGCGTTCGTCGAGGGTGGACGTCCATGAAGGGCCGAACCACTGACCCAGGTTCCAGCCGGATTCCACCCGCCGGGTGAACGCCAGCCCCAGGCCGGCCGCCGGAAGGTTCACGTCCGTCTGCGGCAGGAACATTCGTCCCGTGGCCAGGTCGACGGGGTCGGTTCCCTGGTGCGGGCGTTGGCCGTCGGTGCGCGACGGGCCGTCGGGGCCGTGGCGTTTGAGCCCGCCGCGGGCCTTATTGGCCATTTCCGACAGGCGTTTGGCGGTATTGGCGGCCTTGGCGCCGGCTCCGGCGCCGCCGGTGCCGACCGCCAGCAGGCCGTCGCCGATCAGGCGGCCCTTGCCTTCCTCCGGGTCCCGCATGTAGTCGGTGACCATCTGTTTGCCGATGCCGACCGGATCGTTGGCCGCCAGCACCAGACCCGCCGCAGTATCGCTCAGGCCGGTGAGGTACTGCGCCGGATGCGTCGCGTTGTACGGGTCGATCGGGTTGATGCCACGAATGAACTTCACGGCGTCCGCGCCGCTCTTGAGGACGCCTCCCAGGCGGTGCTCGCCCTCGACCATGCCTTGCAGCTGGCCGGCCGCGAGCTGCTGACGGTACGAGGGCATGGGTGGCGCCTCATCGGCCGCCGTCCGAACCTGCGCAGCCACCCGTTCCTGCGCCTCATTACGCTGGCGCCGGGCCTCCGCAAGCATCTGCTCGGCCGCCTCGCGCTGCTCCTTCCCCGGGTCCGTGAAGTCCCCGGGCTGCGCCGGCAGCGGATTCGCGGCCTGCTCTTTGGCGCTCATGCCGTTGAACTTCAACACCGCGAAGTTGTACGCCAGCCGCGAGCTCTCCCAGCCGTCGAAGGCTGAGCTGGTCGCCTTCTGCGCGGCCTTGTACTTCTCGATCGCCTCCCGGGCCTGCCCCTGCGCCCACTTCACCGTGCCGGCAAAGTCGTCCAGCGCCTTCGCAGCCGTCTCACACGCTCCGCCGGCCTTGAACCACCGCGGGGGCTGCAAATTCTTCTTGGTCCGAAATGCCTCCGCCGCCTCCCCCTTCAGCTCTTGCGCGTCCAGCCCTTTGAGCCCGTTACCGACCTGGGAAAGCGCCTTGTCGAACGCGCGCAGCTGCTTGGCTGCCGTGGTCAGTTTCGACGGACTGCCGTAGATCAGCTTCGTCGGGTCGTCGGTCTCGCCCAGCTGCAGCTCGGCCACGTCCGCACCGAGCCGATTCGCCACCGCACCGGACTTCTCCCGGGTCCACTTCGCCCCGGAATCCCAGCCGACGTAATCCATGCCGTCGGCGACCTTGCCGCCGCCCCACTCAATCCCCTCGCCGACGGCCTCCTTGCCTTTGTCGACAGCATCCTCGACCGGATCCGGCACGAAGTCCGACCAGCTGGGCATCAGCCCTCCCCCCGCTCAACAACCTCCACCTGCCGGCCACCAGGCTGTTGTTGCTCCGGGTCAGGCCCGAAACGCTCGTCCACCTCGCGCTCGAACGCCTCCTGATCCACCCCCATGGCGTCGTTCATCTGCTCGGCCTGCCAGCCCCCAAGCCCTTCCGTCAGCCTCTGATGCGCAGCGTCCTTCCAGGTGTCCTTCGCTTCCTGCCCCGCCTTGTCGAACGACTCCCCGGAATAGTCCGGCGCATCCGGCGTGAAGATGTCGCTCCAGGACTGCTTGCCGGCCTCCGCCTCCGTCATGTTCGGATCGGCACCCCACAGCGGCGCGCTCACCACGTACTTGAACGTCGTGGACCGGTACCGGTCCTCTTCCCACACCAGCCCAGCCGCCAGCCCCAGGTCATTCGCCAGATTGTTGGCGGCCATGACCAGCGCGCGTACGCCCCACTCCCAGCGCTCGCAGAAGTCCTCAAAGGCGCCCGCCACACCCGGGTCACCGGCCTCCATGTTCGTCAGCGCCATGTCGGAGAATCCGGCGCCGACCAACGACTCGGTCTCCGTACCGCCGGCGTCCTTCAACTCCTGCATCACCTTTCGCAGGCCCTTGGTCAGCCGGTCGATGGGGTCCTTGCCGACCGCCAGATCATGATTCCCGGCACCACCGGCTCCCCCGCTCTGCTCGACCACCACCTACACCCCCCGTGGCTTCCCGCCCGACACTGCCGCACCGTCCGGCCGATCCACCGCCACCCCGTCCGGAACGATCCCGACCACCGGCGGAAACAACATCGCAGCGTCCTCATCGCCTACATTCACGGCCACACCACAAGGCCCACCCAGCGCCGGAACCACCACATCCACCAGCCGCGCCCCCAACACCGCCTCGAACCGCCACTCCTCGGCACCGGCCCCACGCGCACGAGCGAACCGCGCCAAGAAACCTTCATCACTGAACGCGTAAATCCATCGAACGCCCCCCGCCCAACCGCTCATCCAGCCACCGTCCGTCACCGACACTGGCACCAGCACCACGGACCGCCGAAGCTCCCCCACCAACGCCCCGGGATCACCTACACCAGACCGCGTCGCGACAATCTCCTCAACCAGCGTCACCACAGTCACCCCCACCACGCAATTGCCCCCGCAGCACTGTACGGGAACGGATATTGCCGAGAAAGGTTGTTCGGGCGGAGGCCTGGATTCCCCGGCGCCCGGAGTGTCCTGGCTATCCACGCCGATACCGTATTGGTCTCCGAAGCAACCGGCCCGCCGTGCACGAGCGCTGCCAAGCCGACTCCCACCTCGGCGGAGTGGCCGTTGAAGTGCGTACGGGAAGCGGGGAACCTCGGGTACGCCCAGGTGTGGCAAGGACGACTCGCCTGCAATGATCGTAGACGCCGGGGTGCTCGGGGCGGAGACTGGCGAGGAGTCCGAGCCGCATATTGACCGCGAACTCCTCGGCGGTGCGAGCGCAGCTCCAGGTGCGCAGCGGTGATCGCTCACGCCGCAGGACCCACGCCGACTCGTTGTCCATGGCTATGCCCCCCCCCCAACCCGTCAGAAGTTCTTGGTCAGCAGGCTGCGCCATGCCCATCCGGCGTCCAAGACCGTCTGCTGGATCGGGCCTTTCATGTGGTTGCTGTCGTAGACGAAAGTCTGCCGAAAGCGGCGCCGGCCGTCGTCTCCGCGCTCCAGAACCCACTGCTTGGAAATCGTCCACGCCGGCCCCCTGCCCCACTTGCTGCCGGCCCAGATTCTGGGCGGGTTGCCGACATAGGACACTTCCCGGTGCTCCTCGATGGCCTCGACCTCATGGGCCTGCGGCACCAGGCGCATCCGGATCCTGAGCGTGCGCTTGAGCTGGTGCTGGGTGAAGAAGTTGCGCCCCACCGGCTCCGACAGCCGCCATTCGGCCACGAAGTGGGCTCCCTCCACGGCGCCGTCGCGCACCACCCACGGCACTTCAGGGCCGTTGAGCGCGACCAGCGCGGCCCGGACCTCCACCACGTTACGTGGCTCAATCCCCGGCGGCGGGTGCGTTACGTATCTCCGGCTCAACAGTCGCATCAGACCCATCTGTACAACATATGGTCTACGCACCCCGGGAAGCCACGGACGCTCGATGTACTGCGTCCGAGGCCGAGTTCTACCGTCCTCGCCTCGCCGACATCATGAGCAACATCGAACCGGCCGAGTTGATCGACATGCACTTCACGAGCCGACCAGCGCTGATGCTCGGTCAGCTCTACTAGTGAGGGCGGCGACGGACGGGGGACGCTTCCCGCGTCAGCACCGCGGAACGGCCAGCCACTCGGCCAACCGGACGGACGGTTGGGACCAGCCCGGGCATGCGCGATCAGGTTGGGCCCGGGCACCTCGACGCATACCGCCTGCCACAGCCCGGCCATTCCACAGGGACCGAGGATGATATGGACTGCTGATCGCAGGAGCCTGCTAGATTTGACCCGGCAAATTCGGCTGCGATGACCACCAAAAGACTGTCGAACGGGGAGGACGTCGCGTGGGATTCGACGAGGATTGGGGGCAGGCGCTCTCGGCGGCAAAGAGCGAAGCGGCGACGCGGATGCACCTCGCCCAGACGGACTCTCCCGCCCCCGCATCGGGCGGACACGATCGGCTGGCCACTTCCGCGAGTGACAAGAAGCGCGCTGCCCGGTACATGGAGGAAGAGCTGCTCCCCGACACTCAAGCGGCCGGCCGGATGGCCGACGGCGGAGGCGCGGCGGCCGTCAGGCCTCCGCTGCTCGGGCCACCGCCCACGACGTCGAGCGTAATGAAGCCCGATACCGGACTGACAGGGCTCTCCGACTGGGCTGTCGACAAGGGCCTCGCGGAAGCGATGTCGACCTGGCAGGGCCAGGTGCAACGCCTGATAGGCACCCTTGGGGCGGAGCTCGGCGCGTTGCGCGGCACGAACACTGTCTTCCAGAGCAACGAACTGGCGACCGGTTCGCGCTTCCGCGCGCTGGAGTCCGGGGCGCCGCTCCCTGGCAGCAGTCGCATCGACGGCCTGTAGCCCCAAGGCCCGTAGAAGCCAGCAGCGAACGAAAGCGAAAGCCGAAGGAGCACCGGTTCGATGACGCTCACCTATCAGGACGTCGTCACGGCCGACCTGTATTCGCTGACGGATGCGGCCAAGGCCTGGAAGGGCATGGGTGAACGCTTCGGCGAGCTCAAGCAGAATTACCGCAAGCACATCCCTAATGCCCTCGCCAACGGAAGTTGGCAGGGCCAGGCTTTCGACGCCCACCAGGGCTCAGCTCAGCGCACTTTCTACGAATACGCGGCGGCGAAGAAGGAAGCGCAGGCTGTGGCGACCATCCTCACCGACGCCCACACCGAGCTCACCCGTTTGCAGAAGGCGGTGAAGGATCTGGTCGCCGATGCAGAGTCGAAGGATTACCGCGTCGACTCGCACGGCAAGGCGACCTATGTCGGCTACGACAAGCTCTCCGCGCAGGAGCAGAACGCGGCCCGTCATGACCCGGACTACTGGCCGACGGTACGCAAGCATGAGGCGGAGTTCACTGAGGAGATCGCGAAGGCCGTGCGGGCGGTGGACGATGCCGATCAGGGTGTGAAGCTCGCGCTGACGACGGCCGTCCGGGACACGTCAGGGGACGGCAGCGGCTTCGGTGGCTTCAACGCTCACGCGGAGAGTGATACGGAGAAAGCCGAGGGCCGGCGGGCGGCTGAACTCGGCATGAAGCTCAACTCGGGCGAGGACCTGTCTACCCGGGAAGCCGCGGAGCTGCGCCGGCTGCTGAGGGACAACGAGCACGACCAGACCTTCTCCCGGACCATGCTGACGGAGCTGGGCGGCCCGAGTGGCCTGATCAAGCTGACGAACAAGCTCAACCACGAGATGGAGTACGGCGACTCGGCCGGGCAGCGGAAGGCATACGGGGCGATCGAGGAGGGGCTGGCTACCGCCCTGGACACGGCGACCTCCGGCCCCAAGGACACGTTCTACACCGAGTACGTGGACGGCCTGAAGGAAGCCGGCCGGCGCAACTTCGGCAGCAACGCCGACCCGCACTACGGCTACCAGACCCTGACGGGGCTGATGAGACAGGGCGGCAAGTACGACACGGACCTGCTGACGACGCTGGGCAGCGACATCGTGGCGTACGAGAAGGAGAAGGGCACCGGCATGTGGACCGCCTACAACGGCGGTCACCCGGGCAGCGAGCATGACCCGTTGGACGGGATGCTGGGGGTGATGGGGAAGAACCCGGAGGCGGCGACGGAGTTCCTGGACCCGCGGCGCGGCGACAATCTTGAGTATCTGATGAAGGAACGCGAGTGGCCGGGGTCTGTTATGAATGGGCCCGGCATGGTCAAGGAACTGGACGATCCGTCGCAGTATGCCGGATTCGGGGAAGCGATGGATGCGGCCACGCAGGACATCCCTGGCTCGGACTTCGAGGCGCACGATCGCATCATTAACGAGGCCGTCGGGCATGTCGCCGATCAGGGTGATGACTTCCCGCCGGGGATGCGCGAGCCGATGGCTCAGGCGCTCGCGAATCAGCGGGATGATGTGTATCAGACGTTCGGCACCATCGGGCGGGACGGCGACCCGCTCAGCGAGGACGAGCTATTCGAGACCGCAAAGCAGATCCAGCGGGATCCGGAGGCCGGCAAGGTACTGAACCTGGGCTTGGTGCCGGAGATGGTCGAGGACGTCAACGCAAACCATCCTGATGAGAAAGACAGCAATGCGCTGCTGCGGTCCGGCCGGACCGTGGGGGTGTTGGAGCAAGCGCAGAGCCAGGCCATCAAGCTGGAGAACCCTGCGGCGGAGATCGGGGAGTGGAAGACGGCGCTTGATGTCGGGATCGGGCACATTCCGGTGGTTGGTGGCGAGGTTCAGGCGGGGGTGGATTATGTTGCTGACGGATGGCTGGAAGGAGAAAATCAGCGCATTGCAGAAATGGAACGGGGTAAGCATGAAGACCGGTACACCTACAGGAGTAAGCAGATTGAGGCCGTCGCAAATCAATGGTCTCTTGCGCATAACGGCAAAACTGTCGCTGCGGAGAATATCGTTGAAATCGCTAATAGCGCCGCATCGTCCGGATATATAGACTACGGCTCGCGAACCGGAGCGAGTACGAACCCGGGAGGGTAGCATCAAACGCCGCATCGTGGTGGGCTCGCTGGCAGGTATTCTTGTCTGTACGATCTCGGCATGCACGGACACCGAGCAGTACTCCATCCCTGAGAAATTCTGTAATGTTGCGTTGGATCCCGCGAAGGCGCGCAGTGTCCTACCTACTGGAAGACGACTAACGCAGCGCGACGACTCCACCCAGGCGCGCCTTTTCTGCTACGTAGATGTGGACGAGCGTAAGAACGTACTGAAGATCTACGTCTCCCGGCATCCGGACAAGCTCAATGACCCGATCTGGAAAGATCTGGTGCCGCCGGGTTTCGCCATGAACGACCCGCGCCCGGCGAAGGCTGGTGACAGGGCTGCGGTAGGGCGCGACGGCGCAGTCGCCGATGTTCAATGCCTGGGCGGGCGGAAGGCGCTCGGCAAGTACCTCACGGTGCGACTGTCGCTGCCTTGGCTGGAGGGTGAGAAGCCAGGCGAGATCAGCCGTCCCGAGATCGAGAAGTTTCTCGACGCCTACCTCAAGGGTCAGAGGCGCAATCACTCCTGTTGATGAGCGAGTTGCCCCTGTTCCAGCTCTGGCTTCAGAGATGCGGCCGCGCCGACGGACCCTGGCGACGGCCGCGAGCACAGAGATGCCGCATCCCGCAACTCCCGATCGCTCGCGCGAATAAACCCTGCGCTGCAGGTCGGGACGTCGGCGGTTGATCGCCCAGGATCATCCGTATGGTCAGCGCGTCACATGACGCCCTGCACCGGATCTTCCAAGAGGACACCGGGCTGCTGCTGCGCGTCACCGAGCGGCTGTTGGATGTCGGGATCTCGCCCCTACGCCTCCCCGTCCCACCCCACTTGCACCAGCGGATTCCCCCGTCGACGCGATACGAAGAAGCCCCGCCCCGGCGGCAGCGGCCGTGGGCGGACGTTGCCCAGGATGTCGCCCTCCGAATCGAAACCGCCGGGCGCGAGTCGAAGAGCGATGAGCCGAGCAAGTACATCGGTCACGGTGCTGTCCGCCCGCGCATCAATCTCCTTGAGGGGAAGGGATCCCCGGGGGCGGCCAACGACAATCCGCTAACCAAGAAAAACGAGGACCCCAAGGCCGGCGCCCAGCCCTCCGACAAACCCAGCGAGCGCAACGGCAAGGGCAAAAGCGACGATGATGCGGAACGAACCCAGCCGGCGGGAGCGGCCGAGAAGGATGACGGTGGCGTCGGCTGGCCCATGGCAGCAGTAGCGGCAGGCATCGTCGTTGTTATCGCGGGAGCGGCGTTCGCCATCGTGCGCACGCGCCGCAGCTGATGTCGGCACTCCCGTCGGAGCGAAGGGTGCGGATACATCGCCCCCACGTAATAGCACTACCGCGAGAACGAAAGGGAGAAAATGGCAGACAGGCAGCGGCTAAGTGACAGCGAGATCATGCACCATGAGCAGGTCATCGAGCACAACATCGAGACGCTCAACGGCCGTGCTCGTAAGCTCAACGAGATCATTGAGTTCATCGAGGGAGGCCCCTGGAGGGGTATCGGCGCCTCCGCGTTCAACTCGAAGCAGAACGAGATCAACATCGAGCTCGTCAAGTTGACCAATATCCTCGCCCGGCTGCGTGAGGCCATCAAGGAGACCAGGACGCTCGGCTACGGGAACGAAGACGAGATTCGTGGTGCGCTGGGCGGTGTCGACGTCTCTGGTGCCACCGCGACAAGCTCGTCGCTCGGCTCTCTCTGAGCAGTAGTTCGACCACGACGCAGAGGCCCCCGCGCCCTGCGTCCCCTGGACCGCAGGGCAACCGTCAGCAGGCTACCGAGGAGGCAACATGCCACAGCCGGGATTCAACCTCATGGGATACACCGGGGACAACGACACGTCAGTGCACTACACCAGCCTTACCGAGGCTTCGGAGAAGATCCGACTCGAGGGCAACGGACTGCTGCAGGACCTGCAGGACATCAAGAATGCCGTGAACAAGGTCGCCGCAGGCTGGGAAGGCGAAGCTCATACCGCCTACCAAGCGGTCAGCGTCAAGTGGGACCAGGGTGTTACGGCCATCAAGGACGCGCTAATCAGGATCGCAAACGAGGTCGAGAACGCCAACGGCAACTACAAGACCACCGACAAGAAGGCGGCCGGCCTGTTCGGCGCCTGAAGAGCGCGGCAGGAGAGGATGGGCGCCGGTGTGTGCCCATCCTCTTGTGCTGTAACTGTGGGCTTTTCAAGGCATCTTGAAGCCCGAGCAGCTGCGTCCCGCGGAATGTTCCGGATCGTTTCCCGCTTGACTTGACACTCACCGGGTCCCGGGCACTCGCTGCCGGGACGGGCGCAATGCGCCCATCAGCACGAATGATTGCGCATTTGGCCCTTGAGATAGGCGTCGAGGAACTTCTCGATCTCGGGCCTGCTGACCTTGCCATCGTTCTCATCACGCAGCAGCCAAGGCAGCGACATGCGCACCGTCAGGTACTTGTCTTCCTTCACGCGCCCGCCCATGCAACGTACGTCAGCAATCGCGCTTTCAGATCCAATTGCTGCTCGGTCGCCGAGGTCGGATGGACGCATATCACGGAAGGTGAACTCCGGCGGCACGTTGTCTTCCCAGATCGGATTGCTGAGCCTGTCCGGGTGCCTGGAGACGAGGATCTGCAGATCTTCCTTCTGGTGATTGTTGGTGGTTACATCACAGAAAAAGCGCTTCTGGGGCGGAAACTCGTGCTGAGTGAGGTTGCTTCCTTGCGGGAGAACGGATCGCACGATCGTTGCGTCCATTTCAATACCGCACAGTTTCCCAGGAACCGAGTACTGTTCTTCGTCGGCGCATGCTGACGCAGACCAGCCGAAAGCCGTGAGCGCGACTGCCGCCAAGACGGTGCGGTTCATCTTAGTCCGTGGAGTCTGCACTTGCTCCGCTCCATACGTGAGAATCGGTGTATCCATCCGATGCGGCCCGATTCGCAATTTCCCAGATATCTTCTGTGGCATCCGGATCGCCACGATGCGCGATGGACCATTGGTCCGCAAGGGCGTTGAGCTGTTCATTTCTGTAGGTGTAGCCGTCCTTGAGCTCACCCTTCTCGATATCTGTCACGCGAGCGTTCTCGCCTTGCAGCCACTTATCTGCTACGAGATCCACCCCTGCCTGAACTTCCCCGCCCACTACCGGAATGTGTCCGATTCCGACATCAAGAGCTGTCTTCCACTCCCCGAGCTGCGCCTCGGGATTCTCCAGCTTCATGGCCTGGCTCTGCGCTTGCTCCAACACCCCCACGGTCCGGCCGGACCGCAGCAGCGCATTGCTGTCCTTCTCGTCCGAATGGTTTGCGTTGACGTCTTCGATCATCTCTGGCACCAAGCCGAGGTTCAGCACCTTCCCGGCCTCCGGATCCCGCTGGATCTGCTTTGCGGTCTCGAATAGCTCGTCCTCGCTGAGCGGGTCGCCGTCCCGCCCGATGGTGCCGAGCGTCTGATACACATCATCCCGCTGATTCGCGAGCGCCTGAGCCATCGGCTCGCGCATCCCCGGCGGGAAGTCATCACCCTGATCGGCGACATGCCCGACGGCCTCGTTAATGATGCGATCGTGCGCCTCGAAGTCCGAGCCAGGGATGTCCTGCGTGGCCGCATCCATCGCTTCCCCGAATCCGGCATACTGCGACGGATCGTCCAGTTCCTTGACCATGCCGGGCCCATTCATAACGGACCCCGGCCACTCGCGTTCCTTCATCAGATACTCAAGATTGTCGCCGCGCCGCGGGTCCAGGAACTCCGTCGCCGCCTCCGGGTTCTTCCCCATCACCCCCAGCATCCCGTCCAACGGGTCATGCTCGCTGCCCGGGTGACCGCCGTTGTAGGCGGTCCACATGCCGGTGCCCTTCTCCTTCTCGTACGCCACGATGTCGCTGCCCAGCGTCGTCAGCAGGTCCGTGTCGTACTTGCCGCCCTGTCTCATCAGCCCCGTCAGGGTCTGGTAGCCGTAGTGCGGGTCGGCGTTGCTGCCGAAGTTGCGCCGGCCGGCTTCCTTCAGGCCGTCCACGTACTCGGTGTAGAACGTGTCCTTGGGGCCGGAGGTCGCCGTGTCCAGGGCGGTAGCCAGCCCCTCCTCGATCGCCCCGTATGCCTTCCGCTGCCCGGCCGAGTCGCCGTACTCCATCTCGTGGTTGAGCTTGTTCGTCAGCTTGATCAGGCCACTCGGGCCGCCCAGCTCCGTCAGCATGGTCCGGGAGAAGGTCTGGTCGTGCTCGTTGTCCCTCAGCAGCCGGCGCAGCTCCGCGGCTTCCCGGGTAGACAGGTCCTCGCCCGAGTTGAGCTTCATGCCGAGTTCAGCCGCCCGCCGGCCCTCGGCTTTCTCCGTATCACTCTCCGCGTGAGCGTTGAAGCCACCGAAGCCGCTGCCGTCCCCTGACGTGTCCCGGACGGCCGTCGTCAGCGCGAGCTTCACACCCTGATCGGCATCGTCCACCGCCCGCACGGCCTTCGCGATCTCCTCAGTGAACTCCGCCTCATGCTTGCGTACCGTCGGCCAGTAGTCCGGGTCATGACGGGCCGCGTTCTGCTCCTGCGCGGAGAGCTTGTCGTAGCCGACATAGGTCGCCTTGCCGTGCGAGTCGACGCGGTAATCCTTCGACTCTGCATCGGCGACCAGATCCTTCACCGCCTTCTGCAAACGGGTGAGCTCGGTGTGGGCGTCGGTGAGGATGGTCGCCACAGCCTGCGCTTCCTTCTTCGCCGCCGCGTATTCGTAGATAGTGCGCTGAGCTGAGCCCTGGTGGGCGTCGAAAGCCTGGCCCTGCCAACTTCCGTTGGCGAGGGCATTAGGGATGTGCTTGCGGTAATTCTGCTTGAGCTCGCCGAAGCGTTCACCCATGCCCTTCCAGGCCTTGGCCGCATCCGTCAGCGAATACAGGTCGGCGGTGACGATGTCCTGGTGGGTGAGCGTCATCGATCCGGTGCTCCTTCGCGTGTCGCTTCCGGTACGCCGCTGGTTCTTCGGGCCTCCAGCACTCGGAGCTACAGCCCTTCAATGCGGCTGCTGCCAGGCCGCCTTACCCCGGACTCCAGCGCACCGAAGCGCGAACCCGTAGTCAGCTCGTTGCCCTGAAAGGCCGTATTCGTACCGCGCAACGCGCCAAGCTCCGCCCCCAGCGTGCCCATCAAGCGCTGCACCTGCCCCTGCCAGGTCGACATCGCCTCTGACAGCCCCTTGTCGACAGCCCAGTCGGAGAGCCCCGCCAGGCCCGTGTCGGGCTTCATCACACTCGACGTCGTGGGCGGTGGCCCGAGCAGCGGAGGCCTGACAGCCGCCGCGCCTCCGCCGTCGGCCATCCGGCCGGCCGCTTGAGTGTCGGGGAGCAGCTCTTCCTCCATGTACCGGGCAGCGCGCTTCTTGTCGCTCGCCGAGGTAGCCAGCCGATCGTGACCGCCGGGAGCGGGAGATCCCGTCTGAGCGAGGTTCATCCCCGTCGCCGCATCACTCTTCGCCGACGACAACGCCTGCACCCATTCCTCATCGAACCCCACGCGACACCCCCATTTGGCAGGCTTCCCGCTGTAAATCGCAGCTGAATTGGCCTCGCCGAATCTAGCACGCTCCCGCGACCACAGTCCATATCAGCTGCTGCCAGCTCGAATTGGACACATTTCGACGCGACCGGGCGGCTCACCACATCAGGCGGCGCGAAGGAACTGTTCGACGAACCCGCCGAGCAGGCCGCGGGCCCGCGTCGGGGCCCGGGACGGAGATGGCCGCCGACATCAACCTGACTTAGCTGGAGCTGCACCGGGTCGTCGCTCACCGCCAGCGCTGGCCCCACTGGCGAGACGCCACCATCAAGCCCGCGCCCGCGACAGCCACCATCACCGACAAGCAGGTCAACCAGCATGGAGATCAAGATTTACAGCTGGAGCATTAAGCGCTGCCGGATTTCATCCCACCCACCCCACCTCCCTCTTATACGCAGCAAACCCTAGTTCCGTGGTTGCGAACCACACAGTCACCTCTTCCTCCTCCGGGAACTGTCCAGGAGTGGAAATCGTTAAGGATTGTTTGCAAATCCCCCTGCGAGATAGCCTCCGCATGGGGGCAGGGGCCAGGCCAAGGAGGTCGGTCGTGGCATACCGCCCATGGGCCTCGTCTGTTACGCGCCCCGGCCCGTCACCCGATCAGTGGTCAGGCTGAAGAAGCTCAGTGAACCTCTTTCATCCTGAATAGGTGCAGGTCAGCAAGGTGTGGATGGCGGCGATACGGTGCTGATGCGACGGGTGCTGCAGCGGGCTCGGCGCAGGATGCGCCACTGCGTGAGCAGTGCGAAGGCACGTTCCCCGGGGGTGCGGAGGCGGGCATGGTCGCGGTCGTACTGCTGGTAGCGGGGCGGCTGGTCGCGGCGGCCTTTGTAGGGGGTGCGGACGGTGGCGCCGGCACCCTAGTAGGCCCGGTCGGCGAGGATGAGGATCTGACGGGTCAGGCAGGCGTCGATGTTCCCGTGAGCGCGGCTGCGGTCAGGTCGTGAGTACGGCCCGGGGTAGCCCGCGAGAACCACCGCGGGGTGCCGTCCGCGGTGATCCGGTCGATCGAGATCAGGCTGCCGTCGACGATGACAAAGTCGCCCTCGCCGAGGCCCACCAGGGCTTCGCGCAGGCCCGGCGCCCAGGCGGCCAGCACCTGCAGAGTTTCGTCGACGTAGCGCCAGGCGGTCGCCTCCGAGACCCCGAATCCCGCTCCCACTTGGGCGAACGTCTCGTTCTTGCGCAGGTGGGCCAGGGTGAGCGGGGCCTGCTTGAAGCAGCCCAACTTCCGCCAGGGCGAGCCGATGTCACGCCTTCGGGCGTGGGTGAGCCAGGACACGTGCTCAACGAGCTCGTCCGGGACGTCGACCGAGGCACGATACGCAACCAACAGGGCCCCTCGGGTCGCCGGTGTACTGAGTGGAATCACCACGCCAACGAGGGCCCTGCCTCGTCACCACCCCACCTGACCAGGCCATTTCACCCTTCAGACACAGGACAAAAGAGCTTCAGTGAGCGTTTTCCAACCTCAGTCTCGGCTGTTCGACGAGTGCGCGGGATCGACAGAAGACTTGCCTGGGCCCTGCCCGGCACCCCTCGGAGATTATTTCGCAGAGAAAGCCTCACTCTCGCGAATTCGGGGGTGGGGGGCGATACCGTCGTTGCAGCAGTGACTGGAGACGGGCGAGCGGGAGGGGTCTTTCTGATGGGCGGGGACTCGGACGAGGTTCTCGGGATATCGGTCACTGACGTCAAGGCGGCGGCGCCGGCGTTCAGTGAGCAGTCGCGGGCGCTGTACGAGGCGGCATCGAGACTGCAGACCAAGCTGGCCGGCCTGGGCAAGCCCTGGGGTGGCGATGACAAGGGGCAGGAGTTCGAGCGGGCGCTTGAGCCGCAGGCATTGGAGGTGGATCGGGCGGTGGGGATCCTTATCGAGGGGTTGGCTTCGGTCCATGCCGCGATGAAGGACATGTCCGATGGGCATGTGGACAACGAGGCTGCCATCAAGGGCATGTTCACCATGGTCAAGGCCGATGCGGGGATGAACGACCAGGGCGGGGTGGGCAACGTCCCCTACGGTCCGTACACCCCGGGGCAGGAGCCAGGCGGCGACGGTCAGCCGTCGACCGGTGGGCATCCGTCCACGGGCGGCTATCCGGGGGCCGCGGGGCGCTGAGGGGGAGGGGATCTGCCGCTATGGGGGCGTTCGAGGAGGCCAAGGAGTGGCTGATCGAGGTCCAGGGGATGTGGTGGCCGGACGCGGATGCGCCGGATCTGCGGCTGGCAGCCAAGGCGTGGCGGGAGTTCGGCAACGACGTCTACGACATTCTGCCGAAGGTCAGCAAGCCGGCCGAGTCGATCATTTTGAACAACACCGGCAAGGCCATCGATGCGTTCGAGGTCTTCTGGTATCGCTATGAGGCGTACGGCAAGGGCTGGCTGCGTGACCTGGGTGATGCAGCGGATGCGATAGCGGACGCGCTCGATGAATTCGCCGACGCGATCGACGACTACAAGACGAAGCTGGACAACGTCCTGCTGACCGAGGCGGTGACCATCGCCGCCGGGATCGGCCTGGCCTTCGTGACCGCCGGAGCAGCCTCCGCGGCTGCTAGCGCGGCGACCGCGGAGATCCTGGCATTGGCCAGCACGCTGGGCGTAGGGGTCTCCACGACTGTGGCCACGATCGGCGGAGTGACCCTGGCGGGGGTGGCGTTCGCCAGTCTGGAGTCGATCGCGGTCAACCTGGCCGTCGCCCAGCCGATGAAGATCGCTACCGGCCTGCAGCCCGGTTTCGACCTGGACGAGGCCGGCAAGGCGGGCCGCGACGGCGCCCTGTGGGGCGCCGCGTTCGGGGCCGGCGGTGGGCTGGCGACGGGACTGGCCAGCGGCACTAAGTCGATGGCACGCATCGGCAACGTTAGATGGGGCGAGGGCGGCGGAGGCACAACGCTGAATGGGACCCCCTACAAGACCCCTATCACCAACGACCTCAAGAAGCTGGTCAACCCCGGGGGCGGGCAGGTCAACTGCCGGGCATGCGTGGTCTCCGTTGATCGAACGCTCGCCGGAACCCCAGCATCAGCTATGCCACACATACCTCGTGGCCCTCTCAGTAAGGTCGAAGAGTACTTTCCGGGTCGACACTTTCGGAAGAGGTCTTTCTCAGCGCTGACAAGAGACATGGAAGCGGCGGGCGACGGCGCACGAGGTATCGTGTATGGGGGTGACAAACATGGCGGCCATGTCTTCAACGTCATCAATCGCGACGGGGACGTGATCTTTTTGGACGGCCAGAACGGCCATGCGGCCCATGCAAAGAACTGGAAGAACTACCACTTCATGAGGACTAACTGATGCTCAGCAGGCCAGAGGCGCTCGAAATCGCCGAGCAATCTTTCAGGAGTGAGTTGCGGCCGGACGACCCGGAATTGGTGATCGACGAGCAATGGATTGAGGAGCGTCACGGCTATCTCGTCGTTCCTTACAACTCGCCGGAGTTCATTTCGAGCCGGGATGACATGGACAGAGTGCTGGACTGTTGGCCAATCCTTGTCAACCTGTCTACCGGTGAGGTGAGGGCAACAAGTATCGCCGATAAGGAGTTTCTCGATTCCCTTGATCAGTAGCAGCTGTTCAGCGAGGGTGACGGCTGCATTGGTCAATCATGTGCATACAATGAGCGCTTTCCAACCTCACGCTGATGCGTGGTGAAGACGACTACTGCCTTCACGACGTTGGTGTTGCGGTTGGTGCTGCATCGGAGTTTCCGCAGGAGTCGCCAGCCCTTGAGGGTGGCTATGGCCTGCTCACCAAGGAAACGGATCTTGGCGTGGGTGGTGTTGTGGCGGCGCTTCCACTGCTTGAGGCGACGGCCCCGAAACGGGACCAGGACGTGCCCACCGGCTCCTTGGTACGCCTTGTCCGCCCAGCACCTGAGACCCGCCGCGGCGAGGGCAGCGATGATCCCGTGCTGCCGGGCGGCGGTCAGATCGTGGGTCGAGCCGGGCAGAGCCGGCGAGGCCCACAGCAGCCGTCCGAATGGACCGGTGAGGACTTGTACGTTCATGCCGTGGCGTTTGTGTTTCCCGGAGTAGTACGGGGTGTTGACGGCGATGCGGTCGATGGGCAGCAGGGTGCCGTCGAGGATGACGAACGCCTTGGTCTGGATGGTCTTCATCGCCTCGGTCAAGGTCGGGGCGAGGGTGGCCAGAACCTCGATGGATTCACGTATTTAGCGGTAGACAGTGGCGATCCCGATGCCGAACCCCACTGCGAGCTGGGCGTAGGTGTCACCGCACCGCAGGTGGGCCAGGGCGAGCAGGGCCTGACGTGCCACGGGAAGCCGCCGCCACCGCGTCCCGATGTCCCGGCGCCTGGCCGTCAGTTCTCCGGCCAAGAACCGCAAGGTGCGGGTGGACAAGTCGATAGAGGACGGATAGACAAGCACGCGAAGCTCCTGGCGGACACGGGTGATCTTGGTCGAGAACCCGTCTACCAGGAGCTTCGTAGTTGCGCAGGACAGTCCAACGCGTTCAGCGCTGCCAGCTCTGAAGAGGCTCACTGGCAGGGGAGTCTTGTGACGGAAGCAGTTTGCTAGCCAGGCGTCCCGTCGCGCTTGCTTCGTCGGGCGAGGTTTCGGGCCTGCCCTTCGTGGAAGTTGCTTGCCCACTCCCAGCCGAGTTTGGGCGATACGACCCGTGGGTCGCTGGACACCCGGGCGTCACGTAGGTCCTCCACGTACGCTCGATCCAGTTTGATCCTTGCGCGTACCTCCTCATCCCTGACGAGGGACCCATGTCCGGGGATGAGGACATCCACGTCGTCCGCTACGCCCTCGAGCAGCCTAAGCCCGACCAGGTAGTCCTCAATCGGGTCAACGGTGTCGTCGAGCATGGGAACGAAGACGTCGGAGAGCATGTCGCCGGCGATGAGAACTCGGCGTTCTTCCATCAACAGGGCCGCATGGCCCGGGGCATGCGCTGGATGCTCGATGATCCGCACCTTGGGGCCCTCCCAAGGAAGCTGCGCGGTTTCAGCAGGCAGACCAGTGATCAGGCCGTACAGGTCGAGCGGTGTGTCCTCGGCGATTTCCGGCGGCAGCCCCTCGGCGACGTCGGCCTTCCAGTCCGCGTTCGACAACACATCCTGCATGAAGTCCGCGCAGCGGGCTGTGCCGTAACGAGGCGCTTCGCCGAGTTCGGCGTGCCAGAGCACGTGATCCCAATCAGGATGCGTCGAGAACCCTGCCACCACGGGCCAGCCTAGCTCTCGAAGGTCGTTCGCCAGGCAGGTCATTTCGACACCGGTAATCCCAGCGTCTACGAGTAGCACGCCGTCCCTACCCTGCACGACAACGGTGTTGTTCTCGAGCAACTCACTCTGGTGGATCAGCACACCCTCGGCGACTTGCTTCAGCATGGGTCCCTCCCCGTTTGATGTCCGCACCCTTCCAGAGGGTCTGGCGAACATCAACACAACCGGGCGGGGACGTGTGTGGCGAGTCGGCGGCAAGACCGTCCACGGAGGCTTCTTCAGAGGCCAGCCCGCGTCAGCTGAGGACCCGGAGATGGCACTTCAGGTTGGAAGAGGCTCAATTCCTGAGTCGTTCTTCTGGGTCCCGCATAACGGGCTGGTCTCGCGATGAGTGAGCGGATCTGATCGCGGCCGGTGGGGGTGAACGGGGCGGCAACTGGTCGCCCCGTGCCCGTGACGCGGCGAAGCTCCTCGCGGTTACTGGGAGTGCCAACTTCCAGCCAACGCAGGGAGCGTCGTGGTCACTTATCGTGCCACCCTCGACGTCCCCTCCGACCTGGTTTCCTGGCTGGAGAACCAGATCGCCACCCGACAGGATGACGCAAGGGGCACCTGGCGGGCCCTGACCTCCTGGGACCAGGCCGTCATGTTCCTGGTCTTCCTCGCCAAGGGCGACACATTCGCCCAGCTCGGCGCCCAATTCGGCGTCGCCACCGACACCGCCTGGCGGTACGTCAACGAAGCCATCGACGCCCTGACCGGGCTGGCCCCACCCTGGCCGAGGCGATGGATGCCGCGGGCGAAGACCGCCGGCTCCTGCTGGACGGAACCTTGATCCCCACCTGGCGCTGCGCCGCCCTGGCCACCGAGGACAACGACGATCCGCTGTACAACGCCAAGCACCGCGACCACGGCATGAACCTCCACGGCATCACCACCACCGCAGGTGAGCTGGTATTCCTCGGCGAGGCACGGCCCGGCTCCACCGCCGACATCACCGCCGCCCGCCACGACGGCATCATGGAGACGGTGACCGACGCCGACGTCGAAACCACTGCCGACTCCGGCTACCAGGGTGCCGGCGGTACCGTGCGCACCCCGATCAAGCGGCCTGCCGGGAAAGGCCACAACGGCTGGGAAAAACAGGCCAACACCGCCCTGGCCCGCCTGCGGGCGCCGGTCGAACGCGCCTTCGCCGAGCTCAAACGCTGGCGGGTACTGCAGCGAATTCGGATCAGCCCGAACCGGATCACCGGTCTCGCCCACGCGATCTTCGTCATCCACCACGAACAACGGTCACTCGCCCGAGCGTAGATCGGAAATGCTCACTGGTGAATAGTCTGACCCGCATCTTGAGCGTGAACTACTCGGCGGTGCGGTGCGGGGAGGCGAGAGCTCGCGCGGGTTCTCGGGCTTCAAGCTGCCCTGACAATCCTGCAGTTGCGCAAAGGGGGATGGACGCAGATCGGCGCCCATCCCCTGTTGCACGCCTTCAGGCCCCGAACAGGCCGGCCGCTTTCTTGTCGGTGGTTTTGTAGTTGCCGTTGGCGTTCTCGACCTCGTTTGCGATCCTGATGAGCGCGTCCTTGATGGCCGAAACACCCTGGTCCCACTTGACGCTGACCGCTTGGTAGGCGGTATGAGCTTCGCCTTCCCAGCCTGCGGCGACCTTGTTCACGGCATTCTTGATGTCCTGCAGGTCCTGCAGCAGTCCGTTGCCCTCGAGTCGGATCTTCTCCGAAGCCTCGGTAAGGCTGGTGTAGTGCACTGACGTGTCGTTGTCCCCGGTGTATCCCATGGGGTTGAATCCCGGCTGTGGCATGTTGCCTCCTCGGTAGCCTGCTGACGGTTGCCCTGCGGTCCAGGGGACGCAGGGCGCGGGGGCCTCTGCGTCGTGGTCGAACTACTGCTCAGAGAGAGCCGAGCGACGAGCTTGTCGCGGTGGCGCCAGAGACGTCGACGCCGCCCAGCGCGCCACGAATCTCGTCTTCGTTCCCGTAGCCGAGCGTCCTGGTCTCCTTGATGGCCTCACGCAGCCGGGCGAGGATATTGGTCAACTTGACGAGCTCGATGTTGATTTCGTTCTGCTTCGAGTTGAACGCGGAGGCGCCGATACCCCTCCAGGGGCCTCCCTCGATGAACTCAATGATCTCGTTGAGCTTACGAGCACGGCCGTTGAGGGTCTCGATGTTGTGCTCGATGATCTGCTCATGGTGCATGATCTCGGCGTCACTTAGCCGCTGCCTGTCTGCCATTTTCTCCCTCTCGTTCTCGCGGTAGTGCTCTTACGTGCGGGGGATGCTCCCTTGCTCCCACGGGAGTGCCGACATCAACTGCGGCGCGTGCGCACGATGGCGAACGCCCCTCCCGCGATAACAACGACGATGGCTGCGGCTACGCCTGCCAAGGGCCAGTTGACCCCACCGTCGTCCTTCTCGGTTGCTCCGGCCGGCTCGGTTCGCTCCGTCGCCTCGTCGTCCTTGCCCTTGCTGTTGCCCTCGCTGGGTTTGTCGGAGGGCTTGGCGCTGGCCTTGAGATCTTCGTTCTTCTTGGTCAGCGGATTGTCGTTCGCCGACCCTGGGGAACCCTTCCCCTCAAGGAGATTGATGCGCGGACGGACAGCACCGTGACCGATGTACTTACTCGGCACGTCGCTCTTTGCCTCCCGTCCCGCAGTTTCGATCAGTACCCGCAGGACCTGATCAGCCGTCCAGTCCGGGTGCTTGGACCAGATCAGAGCTGCGGAAGCTGAGGCAAGGGCTGTTGCGCTGCTGGTGCCGCCCGGCCCGGTACAATACCGAGACAGAGTCTTGTCGCAGTACGTGGGAAGGTCGCCAGCTGGGCTGACAAGGTCGACGTGAAAGCCTCCATTTGAGTACTTCTCGACAACGCCTTCGCGGTCGATGGCACCGACCCCCACAACTTCCGGAAACGCCGCTGGATAGTTGACTGCCCCATCGTTTCCGTCGTTGCCTGTGGCGGCGAACAGCAACTTCCCTTCACTGCGCGCATACTCGATCGCCGACTTCCCTTCAGGGCTGTACCCTAGCCCGCCAAAGGACATACTGATGATCTGGGCATCCGAATCCGCTGCGGCCCGGACAGCACGTGAAAGCCTCTTTGGGTCCATTGCATCCCGTTTGGAAGCTGCCCCCTTCAGCGCAAACCGCACAGGGATGATCTTTGCACCGGGAGCGAGGCCCTGCACAGCGCCACCACGGCCAGTGCCAGCGATTAGCTCCGCCATCGATGTCCCGTGACCAGACCGGTCATCATTTTCGTCGCCGCGAGTATGCCTCGTGGAATCTGCGCCGGGCAACACCTGACCGCGCAATGCCGGCGTGGTGCCACGAACACCGCTATCGATCACGGCAACCTTAATTCCCTTACCAGTACTGACCTTCCACATCTCGTCAGCCTGCATGTCATCGAGATACCACTGGTAATCCCGGGCATCAGCACCGGTAGCCGTCGGCGCTACACCAAGAAGGACCGCAGACATGCTGACGACAAGGACACCGAGCACGGTTCCAAATCGACGGATTTGCGGCAGGTCAGTTGGGAGATCCATCGTCTCCGTAATCATCCGTTCCATATCGAGGGATTTACTCTTCCACGACACGCGGCGCAGCCTCACGCTGTCCCGAGTGCCACGTCACTTCCTCCTCGACCAAATAGTTCGGACGGTCTCGATCGTCGCGCTTGCTTTCGCTGCCCGCCGAAGGACGACCGCCTACGAGCCCTGTACCACCCTCGGTGAAGGTGCGGGGCAGCCCCATACGTCCGCTGTCATTGGGATTGCGGGAACCGACCACGCCACCCCTGTCGCCGACAGCACGCCGGGCCGAGGCTCCATTTGGTTCCCCACCGCGTGGCACAACTCCGTGCGGGGAATTCGCCTCAGTTCCACGGCCGATGACTGCTCCGCGCGGCGCTGCCGTGGCCTTGCCGGGAGTGCCTGGCGGATTGTTGGCGCTGCCTACCCCGGCTCCCGGACGGCTGCTGATGCCCCTTGCGTTGGCGTTGCCGCGCCCCGTTCCACCCGTCTCAGTGCCTACGACGCCCGGCCTTGTCGTGCCTCGTGTTCCCTCTGGCGGGGCCACGCGGCCTCCTGGCTGACTGCCGCGCACTCCGGAGCGAGGGGCTGTTGTTCCCGCATCGCCCCCGATCACTCCTGGCCGATTCGTCGTCATCGGGCGGCGAGGCGCATCTGCCCTGCCTGCGGGCGGAACCTGACGTCCGATGCCGCGTCCCTGCGACCGACCGTTACCCCCTGCGGGGTCACCGATGGGTCGGGCTCCGGGGCCCGCGGTTCGGGGCGTGCCAATAGTCTCTCCCGGTCCGGTGGCCGGTCGTCCAGTTGGTCCACGGACGCCGGAACGCTGGGGGTTCGCGGGCCCGTCGACGCCGGGTGCTCGTCCGGTGCCGCGTGGCCCGTATGCCTCACCCATACCCGGCCCCGGGCGGCCGGGAAGGCCGCGGCCAGTGGAACGCGGGGGTGTCCCGGCTCCCTCACGCAGCGTCCCAGGACGACCGATGGCCGTGGGGCCACGTCCGATGGGCGGCCGGCTTGCGCCGGGCACCTGGGGGTTTCCGAAACCACGCGGACCAACCGGGCGCCCCTGGCCAGGACGTGCCGGCGGCTCGGTGATGCCACGGCCGGGCGTGGGAGGGACGCCTGGAACCTTGCCCGTTCCGGGACCGACGGGCATTGGCCCCGGCATAGCCGGAGGGTTGGCCGGTGTTACTGGCGGGGCGTTTCCTGGCTGGGGCCCTGCCGGAGGTGCAACGGGCTGCGGAGGAGCTACCGGCGGAGCGCTATCGATGTCTGTCCCAACCCGATGATCGGGCATCGGCGTGATCGTCGCGGCATTGCCTGGCGACGCCGAACCGGCCTCGCCAGCAGCGCCAATATCAGCCGACACTCCCGCATTGGCCGCATCGCCCGCGCGGCCAGGTGCAACACCGCCCGGTGTAGCACCGCCTGCGCCCTCATCCATCGCGCCTCCGCGGGGAGGCCTCTTTCCATGCTCCAGGGGCGGCGGCACATCCGCCTCCAACGGCTTCATAGGCGGCGGCGGCTCGCCCATCCCCTCTGATGCCACCTGATAGTGGGAAGCCAGCTTGTTCATCTGGATGACGGCTTCCTGGCGCTTCTGCCGTTCCTTCTCGAGGGCCTCCTCGGCCACCTTGGTGCCTTGCTGGCGGTCGGAGCGGTGGAGGTTCTGGACCCCGTAATCCTTCTCGGGCATGGCGTTCTTCACGGAAGCCAAGCCCTCACCCGCCGCCTTGAGTTGGGTGCCAGCGGCGGAGGCGAAGTTGGCGATCTTCTCGGTGTGTGCGATGAGCTTTTCGGTGTACGTTCGCGCCGACTCCGCGCCCAGCCCGGCCCAAGTCGCCTCGCCGCCAATGGGCTTCTTGCTCCGGTAGAGCTCGATCGCGGCGTCCTGGATCTTCCGGGCCGCCTGATAGAGCCTCTCCCCCGCGGCCTCCAGATCAGCAGGGTTGGCGTTCTCGACCATTTCGACCATCTCGTTGAGCCCGTATTGCTCAAAGTCAGTCTGCCCGCCCCGCTGCGGCGTGCCGAACCAGGGGATACCGAACGGCACGTCCCGCAGCGCCACGGAGGCGTGCGGGAGGGCCGTGGGAGCTTCTTTCTGAAGCGGCTCGGGCGGCTGCGGGTCGTTGCTCTTGGCCATGCTCCGAATCCTCCGTTAGAGATTGGCCCGCTTGTCGGACTGCCGCTTGGCCTGGGCCTCATCCCACAGGTTCTGCTGCTTGGCATGAATGGCCCAGAAGCGCTGCCGGGTCTCCTCGTCAATCGCGTCATAGTTGCCGTCAGCGGCCAGGATCGCGATGCTCAGCATCGCGATCTGGTCGGACAGCCCTTGAGACAGGTTCGCCAGCGCCGAATGCACTTCTCGGTACGTGCTGAACAGCGCGTCCGCCTCGGCAAACGTCGCGTTCTGCGCGCTCAGGGAGGCGCGGGCAATATCCTGGCTCTCGATCTTGGACTTGGACGCCGCCGAGCCCTCAAGGTCCGTAACGATGTCCATGATCGCGCCCCGAAAGGTCTCGAGCGCCTTCTTCGATCGCGCGAGGTCCGCCGCCGAAGCCGCCACGGTCACCCCCTCCCACTCCGCGTCTCAACTATCCCCCTGCAGCACACTAGTTGCGTGCGGTGACACTGTAGCCACAGCGTGTCGAATTTCCAACTGCGAATTCGAGACAGGTGCGTTGGCATCATGTCACCGAACTGCAACAGCCCTGGCCGTGCCGCGGTCAAGTCGCTAGGGGAGATCTTCGAACCTTAACCGGAGCCAACTCTTCCAGCCCGATCGCCTTCGCTTGCCCTGCTCTACCTTGGTGTTGCTCGCGTGCCAAAACCTATAAGGGGTGACGGTGTTGGCCACTGAGCAAAAGTACTCAGATTGACGGTTCCCTCTCAGGCGATGCCGGAGCACGGCCATATCGATCTCGGGAAGGTACGGGAAGGGCTCACCTCAGTTCCCCGCTCCCTGCCTCCGCCTCCGGTCCCGCTGGACCACCGCCGCGCCCGCGATCACTGCCACCAATACGCCGCCGCCTACGACCGCGTACGTGCCCAGCCGCTCATTGCGCTCCTGTGTCGTCTCGCCGAAGCGAAGGGTGGCCGCTCGTGGGCGTTCGGCCTGTTCCAGCCCGCCGCGCTCCGAGGGAGCCTGCGGGCGTTCGTCGTCTTCCGTCAGGGCTCGTATCGGGTCCACCACGCCCCACCCGACCCGCTCGTCATGGCCGGCGATGGTGCGTTCCGCCGTCTGTTGCAGTTGGGCGATGACCTCATGGGGTTTCCAGTCCGGGTGCTTGGCGCGGAGCAGAGCCGCGACGCCTGCCACGTACGGGGCCGAGAAGCTGGTGCCGTTGTCGGCGCAGTGGCCCTTGCGGGGGACCGTGGAGATCATGTCGACGCCGGGGGCCGCTATGCCCACGAAGTCGCCGGACTGCGAGAAGGGTGCACGCTCGTTGTTGCGGTCCGATGCGGCTACTGCCAGTACGCCCTCGTACGAGGCCGGGTAGGTGATCTTTTCGTTGCCTGCCACGCCGTCGTTTCCGGCCGAGGCGACGATGACCACGTTCCGGCGGATCGCGTTCGATACGGCCTGCTGCAGCGCCGAGTTGGGACCCAGGGCCTGTGCCGTGTCCTGGGAGATGTTGATGACCTTCGCACCCTTTGCCACCGCACTGGTGATCGCTTCGGCGAGTGTCAGAGCCGTGCCGCTGCCGTTGGAGTCGTTCTGTTTGATCGGGATGATCGTGGCGCGAGGGGCCAGACCCACAAAACCCGTGCCCTTCAGCGGGCGGGCCGCGATGATGCCGGCGACCTTGGTGCCGTGGCCGACGGTGTCCGTCGTGCCGCGGGCGTTGCCGCGCGGGTCGGCGCCGCCGTTCTCGTTCTTCTCCGGCTTCTTCGGGATGAGATTTTCGCCCAGCTTCGCCTCCACCGCGTCCGTCAGCTGGGGGTTCTGGGTGTTCACGCCGGTGTCGATGACCGCGACTTTGATGCCGGCGCCCTCACGGGTCCCCGTCTTCGGGTTCTCCGAGGCGTCCCAGAGTTCGTCGAGCAGGACGCGCTGCAGCGACCAGGGGCGGCCCTCGTAGGGCTTAGACGGGAAGCTGCAGTTGCCGGTGCCCGGGTCCTGGTCCGGAGACTGGGCGTGGGCTGGTGGCGGTCCTGGCACCGGTCCGGATAGCGGCCCTGATACCGGTCCCGGTACCACCAGGACCGCCAGTGCCGCGGTCGCGACGGCCGCCCGTGAAAACACCCTCGCCGCCATCGTCACGACCCCTGCGGCTGCCGGGCGTCGGATGTCGACAGACGTGGGCCCGTCGGGAGGAACTCCGACCACGCGAGCGGGACGATGGCCGGCTTCACGTCTCCGTAGCCGAGGCGGGTCTGGGCGTCCCTCGTCTCCCGCATGGCCTGCTCCTGCTCCTTCTCGCTGGTGCCCGCACCGGGGTCGGCGCCGGTGCTGTCGCCGTTGGACTGCAGGGCGTAGCGCAGGCCGGTGTCCGTGACCAGGAAGGTCGCTCCCGCCTTGGCGGAGGTGCCGGTGACCTGGCGATAGAGGAGGCCGGTGCCGGGGGTGACGTAGGCGCTCGTGGAGCCGGCCGGGAGGCTGATCGGGTAGCGCTCGCCCACCCAGGTGCTGAGGGTCGTACGGCGGGGGTCCGACTCGTCCACATTGCGCAGGACATTGCAGACGGTGTTGCGGCTGCCCGCGGCCACCTCGGCGGAGTTCGCGCCCTCGGTGATGGCCTTCGGCCAGTCGAAGCCCGCGTCGAAGTCGGACCCGGTCGGGGTGAAAGCGCCCGGTGTGACCTTCTCCGGCTCGCCGCTGGGCTGGACTTCGTCGTCGGCGCTCAGGATGAGGTTCGAGGCGAAGTCGGAGATGGGGGCGACTCGGTCGCGCAGGACGATGTAGCGCTCGTTGTGGCCACCCGCCCGGGCCTCCAGGATGGTACCGATGGTGTTCAGGGACAGGTCCAGGTCGTCGATCCTGGCCGGCCTGCCGAGGCCCGGCACCTCCGGGAAGCCGATCTCGTCGCCGGTGTGGAGGGTGTTCAGCCACTGCGCGGAGACCCGCTGCGGCTTTGCGCCCGCGTTGACGACGCTGCGGATGAGCAGTTCGTGGGAGCCGTCGACGGGGTACTTCGTGCCGCGGTGGTCGACCACATAGTCCTTGTCGTCCGGGCCCTGGACGTAGAGGACATCCTTGGCACGGAGCCTGCCCTTGCCGTCCACCTCGGCGCGGTCGCGTTCGGCGAGGACGAATGCGGCCTTCTGTACGGAGCGATTGCCCTGGGCCGGACGTTCACACACTGCCCAGCGCTTCGCCTCGCCCGCGTCGTCCGCCTCCGGAAGCCGGTCGGGGGCATACGGGATGCCGATCGTCGCGCCGTGGGGCAGGTCGCTCCCGTCGATGACGGATTCCTTGACCTTCACCACCTCGCCCTTGTCAGGAGTGAGGAGGAGTTTGGCGGAGGCGAGGTTGAGGACGGGGTGCAGCACGGGTTTGCCGCCCTTGCGCTCCGGCTTCAGGACGACATAGCGAGTCGTCGACTTGTCGGCGACGATCACTTTCTCCTCGGCCGTGTCCCAGTCCTTGGGCGCCGTCGGCTTGAACATTCCCCACGCGCCGAAGGCCGCGAGGATTACGATGGCCATCACCGCGCCCGGCCAGACGGCCCGCAGCGGCTGGGGCGCGCCTTCCTCGGTGCCCGTCGAAGTCGGCTGCAGGAACTGGCTGATGAGCCGACGCTTGGCGAACGTATAGGCGTTGAGCTCGTCCCGCCGAGATGCCATGACTGCGAAAAGCCCTTCCCCGTACTGACCATGTGCGTGCGTGAGATTGACGGTTCCCGCGGCGCGATTGTCGGACCGGCCCCCTACTATGCCTGTTGCCGGTCGACTTCGTCGCTCGGCTAGGGTTATCGATCCGGTCAACGCCGTTGCCCGCAGGCATTATTACGGGCCGGCCCAAGGGGGGCAGCCACGCGATGAATGCCGTGAATACGGGGGTCACCGCCGCACCCGGCCGTGCAGGCCGCGGAGCGCGAGGGCCTGTGGCCGCGCCTCGCCCGGCTTCGACCCCCGCGCCCGCTTCCACCACGCTCCGCGTGGTATCGCGTGGGAATCGGCTCGGGCCGCTGCGGTTGCCGCAGTTGGTGCTTATTGAGCTTGCGCTGGCCGTGCTGGTGCTGGCGGCTTCCGTTGATGAGTTGTGGCTGGTGCCAGCGGCCGTTGTGGCCATCGGGCTCGGGTTGCTGGCCCTGCTGCGGAGGCGGCAGCGGTCGATACTCGACTGGGTTTCGACCGTTCTGGCCTTTCGGGCGCGGCGGCGGGTGGCGGCGGCGCCGTTGACGCGGCCCGTCGATCCGCGGCTGGCGCCGGTGGCGGAGAGCGCTCCGGGCGTTGTGTCGTACGCCTATGTGGACAAGAAGCGGCGGACCGTCGGGATGGTCGGGGATGGGTCCTTCCTCACCGCCGTGGTGCGGGTAGAGGCCGGCGCGGATGCGTTGCGGCCGGCCTATGGGGCGCGGGCGCTACCGCTCGACGCGCTGGCCGACGCACTGGACGTGGACGGGATAGTGCTTGAGTCGGTGCAGGTTGTGCAGCATGTGCAGGCTGCGCCCGCGTCCTATCTGCCCGAGCACTCCGCGGCGCGGAACAGCTATGGCCCGTTGCAGGCCCAGGCCGGGTCTGCGCCGGGGCTGCGGGTGACCTGGGTGGCGCTGAAGCTCGATCCCGAGCTGTGCCGGGAGGCTGTGAAGGCGCGGGGTGGTGGGCTTGAAGGGGCGCAGAAGTGTCTGGTGCGGGCGGCTGATCATGTCGCCAGTCGGGTGACCGGGGCCGGGTTCAGGGCGACGGTGCTCGATGAGGAAGAGTTGCTCAATTCATTGTCCGCGTCGGCCGGTGCGCATCCGGAGGCTGCGGCCACGCCCGTGCGGCCGGGGCCGCAGGGGCAGTTGCCACCGCGGCGTACGCAGGAGCGGGCGCGGGCCTGGCTGTGTGACGACCGGTGGCATGCCTCGTATGCGGTGGGGCGGTGGCCTGCGCTGGGGCGCGGGGCGGCGCCGCTGCCGCGGGTGGTGTCCCAGCTGACCGCCATCCCGACGCTCACGACGACGGTGAGCCTGACCATGGGACGGACACGGCATCACCGGTCCGTATCCATACATGGGCATCTGCGGGTGACGGCGCTGGGCGAGCGGGAGCTCAGCGGGGCGCGGCAGCTGCTGGAGCGGGCTGCGCGCGGCGCCAAGGTTTCCTTGGTGCGGCTGGACCGTGAGCAGCTCATGGGTGTGCTCGCCACGCTTCCCATGGGAGGTACGCGCTGATGGCCGGTGGAGGGAGCGGCGGCATGGGCGTCATGCAGGGACTGCGTGGGCCGCGGCGCGCGGGACATTCGCTGCCTGTGGAGCACCTGTCCGCGTTGTCGCTGCCCATGGGCGATGACGGCGTGGTCGTCGGGAGCGACGCGGAAGGGCGCCCGCAGTTGGTATCCCTGTGTCATCCGTCGCCCTATGAGGTGCTGCTGATCGGCAGTCTGTGGACGGCGGAGGTGCTGGCGCTGCGCGCGGCTGCGACGGGGATGCGGGTGGCCGTGGAGACCGGGCGTGCCGATCAGTGGACGAATCTCATCCGGGCGGCCGGCGTCGGGCAGCAGGGCATGACGCTGCATGAGGTCGGCCGGGTGCCCGCGCTGGGGCCCACGGCCGTCAGTCCGGTGCTTGTCGTACGGGACTGTGGCACGCGCCCGCCGCGTGGCCAGGTTGCCGCGGGCAGCTGGCAGTCGTTGCTCACGCTCGTGCCCTATCTGAGTCCGGCGGCGGCGCGGCTGCTGCGCCGGGCCTCGCTGGTGGGGGTGCAGCGGGTGGCGCCCGAGGAGGCTCAGGAGCTCGGCCGGACCATGCAGCTGGCCCCGCGGGATGTGGAGGCGCTGCCCACGCTGGGCGATGGCGTGACACTGTGGTGCACGCGGCGGGGCGGGCGGTATGCGGCCACGTATCCGACGGATGCGGAGTCCGGGCTGCTGGGGAACCCGCGGCGGCTGGACTGAGGCGGTGCCGCCGCCACGAGGTGTACGACTGACCTCGATAGGGCTGAGATCGAACCGCGGAGCGGTGATCCCGCGTCCATGAGGAGAGATGCGCGGCGCGGGGTGCGATGGGTGCAGGGGGTGGCCGCCCTGTCGGTGCCCACGTTCGGCCGTTTAGGGTGAGTACGCGCGTGGCACCGCAGCATGCCCGATGCCTTGGTGCGGAAGCGCCGCGGGGGCGCGACGGGGCGCGGTATCGGGCTGACGGTACGTAACACGGGAGGCACAGTGAACAGCGATCGGGACCAAATCGGCGCGGGCCGGACCAGCCCCGACGAGGAGGAGTCGGAGCGGAACGCCCCTTCGGGCGAGTTCAGCACCGACTACGCGCCTGCCGCCTGGTACACACGCGACGACGCGGCCGCCGTCGACCCCGGCCCGGCCCCCGCGGCGTCCCCGCCGCCCAGCGAGACCCCGTCCTCACCCTCCGGCATCCCGCCGCTCCCGAACGGCTTTACGGCGGCGGGGCCTCCCGGCCTGTCCTTCGACCCGCTGGCGCTGCCGGGGCAGCGGGGGGCTGAGTCTTGGGCGGTGGAGACTGGGGACGAGGCGGCGGAGGCCGGAGAGGCTGCGGGTTTGGCGGTGGACGGGCCGGAGGGGCCGGACGGGCTGGACGCGCCGGACGCGCCGGACGCGCAGAGCGAGGTCGATGCGGAGGCTTCGGCGGGCGCGGAGGATGCGGACGATGAGTCCTTCGTCGGCCGCACGGTGCTGCGCGAGCTTGCTGAGGCGGACGCGAAGGACGAGGGCGCTGACGACGACGAGGGCGTCGTCGACGCGAGTGACTCGGACGCTGAGGACGTAGACGAAGCGGAGTCCTGGACGGAGCCGGTCGCGGGTTCGGAGAGCGACGCCGGCGAGGACGACGCCGAGGGTGTCGAGGGGGATGCAGACGCTGGCCCGGATGCCGAGATGGATGCCGAGACCGGCGCGGACGTCGAGACCGGCGCGGACGTCGAGACCGGCGCGGACGTCGAGACCGGCGCGGACGTCGAGGCGGACGCGTACGACGACGGCGCGGACGTCGAGACGGACGCGTACGACCGGGACAGCACGGGCGATGAGACCGGCGCGGACGACGACGCGGGTGCGGAAGGCGACGCTGACGTGATCCAGTTCGCGGCCGCCGCGGACGAGGAGGACGACGGGGCCGACGACGCCTCCGCCGACCACGCCTCCGCCGACGACCGCCCGCTCGAGATGGGCACGATGCTGCTGGGTGGCACGCTGCCCACCGGGCTGGAGGCCGGCTCCGACGCGGACACCGACGCCGCCGATCCCACTGCTGCTGCCCCGGACGACGACACCGACGCCGCGGAGGTCAACTCGCTAGTCCGCGACGACGCGTACGGAACAGATGACGCTGTCGAGGAGGACGACACCGACGCCGCCGCAGGCGACGCGTACAGCGTCGACGACGCAAACAACGCGTTCGGTGACGACAGCGCAGCCGACCCGTATCGCACCGACAGCGTGGACGCGACATACGGAACCGGCAGCACGAACGACGACGCGGGCACCGCGTATCGCACCGACGACGAAGACGACGAAGACATCCCCGACGGCGGCCTCGTGAGCGCCGCGACCATGCGCTTCTCGCCCGCCGCCCTCCGCCAGGAGATCGCGGACGCCGCGGATGGCGACCAGGACGTGGATGACGCGCCCGCCGCAGGCGCAGGCACCGGCGCTCCCGACCCCCGGGACACCATGGCCGCCGCCGAGGTGAACGACGCCGTGCCCAGCGCGTACGTCGACGACGAGCCCGCCGACGCGGTGCCGTCGCTCGACGTGCAGGACACGCCTCCCGCCGCCGGCACCCCTTACGACTCCGCCGCCGGAGGCGGCACGCCGTGGCACACGCCCTCGCCCGCGCCCGCGCAGGACTCCGGACTGCCGCCGCTGCCGCCGCAGTTCCCGGCGTCGGGTACGCCGTGGCAGTCGCCCACCGCGCCGCAATCGCCGCCTGAGCAGCGCACGGAGCAGGGGGCGGCCACGCCTCCGACTGCGCCGCCCGCCGCTGGGCCGCCGGGAAGCGCACCGCCCGCAGGCGGACCGTCGTCGCTGCCGTGGGCACCGCCGCCCGTGCCGCCCGCCGTTCCGCCCGTGCCCCCGATGGCCCCGCCGCCCGGAGTCACCGGCGCAGCGGGCAGCGGTGACGCGAGCCCCGGCGCCGGGGATCCCTCAGGCAGCGCCGGGCACCCGTACCCGGGCACTGCCGCTGGCGCGTCCGGCGACGCGGGCCCGTACTCCCCGAGCGGAGCTGCTGGCGCGCCCAGCCAGGCCAGCCCGTACCCCGGACCCGGCGCCGCCGATCCGTCCGGCCAGGCCAGCCCGTACCCCGGGAGCGGAAGCGCTGGTGCGTCCGGCAACGCCGGTCCGTACTCCGGAGCCGGTTCCCCGGAAGCGTCCGGCCAGGCCAGCCCGTACCCAGGCCCCGCTGCCCCATCCGGCCAGGCCAGCCCGTATCCCGGCCCCGGAGCCGCTGACCCGTCTGGCCAGGCCAGTCCGTACCCCGGCGCCACCGACTCGTCCGGCCAGCCCAGCCCGTACCCCGCGAGCGGAAGCGCCGGTGCGCCCGGCAACGCCGGTCCATACTCCGGAGCCGGTTCCCCGAGTGCGTCCGGCAGCGCCGGTCCGTACTCCGGAGCCGCCACCCCGCCCTCGCCCGCCGCCGCCCCGCCGGGCTGGACGCTCGCCGACGGTGGCAGCCCCGCGGCGCCGCCGGCCGGTCCCGGCGACCCGTCGGACAGCAACGGGCCCGCGGCCACGCCGCCGTCGGCCGCCGCGCCGCCGCCCGGCTGGACGCTCGCCGCACCCAGCGCACCCGCTGCGGGGCCCGGCGCGCCGTTCGCGCCCGGCGCGCAGGTACCCGGAGCCCAGACTCCCGGATCGCCGGCGGCCGGATCGCCCACGGCCGGACCCGGCTCGGACGAGCAGCAGCAGAGCCTGCCGCAGCAGAACTTCCCGCAGTCGCCGCACTCGCCGCACTCGACCCCGTCGGCCCCACCCGCGTCCGGCCCTCAGCCGCCCGCACGCCCCGAGCTCCCCGGCGCCCCGGCCCAGCCCGGCACACCTGGCGCGCCCGGCGCCCCTGTCCCGCCCACCGGTCGGGCCGCGCCCGCCGGCGGCTCGGCGTACGGCTACCCGCAGACGCCCACGCCGCCGCCCCCGGCCGCCCCTGGAGCACCCGCGCCCTACGGGACTCCCGGTGCACCTGGCGTCCCGGGCACGCCCGGAGCCCCCGGCACGCCCAGCAGCCCCGGAGCACCCGGCGCCGAAGGCGCCGGCGCCGCCACCGGCTGGCCCGACACCACACCCCCCTCCCAGCAGCAGCACCCAGCCCCACCCCAAGCCCCCCAAATGAACACCCCCCTGGGCTACACCGCCGCCGTCGAGCTCTCCTCCGACCAGCTCCTCCAGGACAAGCACAAGGCCGGCAAGAAGCAGCAGAAGGCCGGTCTCTCTCGCTTCAAGATCGGAGGGAAGGCGGCCGAGGAAGAGCGGCAGCGCAAGCTCGCGCTCGTGCGTACGCCCGTCCTGTCCTGCTACCGGATCGCGGTCATCTCGCTCAAGGGCGGCGTCGGCAAGACCACGACGACCACCGCGCTCGGCGCGACACTCGCGACCGAGCGGCAGGACAAGGTCATCGCCATCGACGCCAACCCGGACGCCGGCACGCTCGGGCGCCGGGTGCGCCGCGAGACGGGGGCGACGATCCGCGACCTGGTCACGGCGATCCCGTACCTGAGCAGCTACATGGACATCCGGCGCTTCACCTCGCAGGCGCCGTCGGGGCTGGAGATCCTCGCCAACGACGTCGACCCGGCGATCTCCACCACCTTCAATGACGAGGACTACCGACGCGTCATCGACATGCTCGGCCAGCAGTACCCGATCATCCTCACCGACTCGGGTACGGGCCTGCTCTACAGCGCGATGCGCGGCGTGCTCGACCTCGCCGACCAGCTGATCATCGTCGCCACCCCCTCCGTCGACGGCGCGTCCAGCGCCTCCACCACCCTCGACTGGCTGTCCGCCCACGGGTACGGGGATCTGGTCTCGCGGTCGATCACCGTCATCTCCGGCGTACGCGACACCTCCAAGATGATCAAGATCGATGACATCGTGGCGCACTTCCAGACGCGCTGCCGCGGGGTGCAGGTGGTGCCGTTCGACGAGCATCTGTCCGCGGGTGCGGAGCTGGATCTCGACATGATGCGGCCGAAGGCGCGGGAGGCGTACTTCGAGCTCGCCGCGATGATCGCGGAGGACTTCGCGCGGGCGCAGCAGATGCAGGGCCTGTGGACGGGCGATGGCCGCCAGCCGCCGCCGCAGGTGGCCCCGCCGATGCCGGGCCAGCAGATGCCGCAGCCCGGCGGCGCCCAGCCCGGCGGCTACCCGGCGCAGCCCGGTCAGCCAGGCCAGCCCGGCCCCGGCTACGGCTACCCCGGCCCACCCGGACAGCAGCCCCGCTGACGCCCCGCCATTGGCACAACCAATGAGGCCCGCCGCCTCCCCTGAAGCGGCGGGCCTCATTCCTGTTTCGGGTACGGACAAGCCGGGCGGGAGTCGTTGACAGCGCACCCACAGCAGAAGTAGACACAGGCGATCACCACACGTCACGTGAGCTACGTCACGCCTGTCGACCCCACTCTGCGAGGTGCCATGCAGCATCCGGAAACCGGCCGCCCGACCCGCCTCACCCGCGGGCTCGCGGCCGCCGCGGCCGCGATCGGCCTCCTGCTCATCGGGCTCATCGCCATCCCCGCATCCGCCGCCGCGACCGGCGCGGACGGCACCGACGCCACCCCCGACGGCAAGGGCGGCAAAGACACCCTCACCGTCGCCATCGCGCAGAGCGTCGACACGCTCAACCCGTTCACCGCCACCCGGCTCTCGGCGACGAACATGATGCGGCTGATGTACGAGTTCCCCACCAACTACGACCCGAAGGACCCCTCCAAGGTCCTTCCGGCCCTCGCCACCAAGTGGAAGTCCTCGCCCGACAAGCTCACCTGGACGTACACCATCCGCGACAACTCGGAGTGGAGTGACGGCAAGCCCGTCACCGCCGAGGACGCGGCCTGGACGTTCAACAAGATGATGACCGACGACGGCGCGAAGACCGCCAACGGCAGCTTCGTCACCAACTTCGACAAGGTGACAGCCCCCGATGACGAGACCCTCGTCATCAAGCTGAAGAAGCCGCAGGCGACCATGCTCGCCCTCGACGTGCCGATCGTGCCCAAGCACATCTGGTCGAAGGTGAAGAACATCGCCGAGTTCACCAACGACAAGGACTTCCCCATCGTCGGCAACGGGCCCTTCGTCCTGACCGACTACAAGACCGACGAGTACGTGAAGTTCAAGCCGAACAAGAAGTTCTGGCGCGGCGCCCCGGCCTTCGACGAGCTCGTCTTCCGCTTCTACAAGGACAACGACGCCGCCGTCTCCGCCCTGAAGAAGGGCGAGGTCTCCTTCGTACCCGACCTCACCCCGGCCCAGGCGACCGCCCTCGAAGGCGCCGACAACATCAAGGTGAACGACGCCGCCGGCAAGCGCTTCTGGGCCCTGGCCACCAACCCGGGCGCGAAGGCCAAGAACGGCAAGAAGTTCGGCAACGGCAACAAGGCGCTCCTCGACGCCGACTTCCGCAAGGCGCTCTTCCACGCCGTCGACCGCAAGACGATCGTCGACAAGGTGCTCCAGGGGCACGGCGTCGAGGGCGAGGGCTATCTGCCGCCCCGGTACGAGGACTACTTCTGGAAGCCGGCCGCAGACCAGAAGATCGATTACGACAAGAAGCAGGCCGCGAGCCTCCTCACCAAGGCCGGCTACAAGGAGAAGGGCGGCCAGCGCCTCGGCAAGGACGGCAAGCCGATCACCCTCCGGCTGATGTGCCACGCCACCGACCCGAAGGACAAGGCCGCGTCGAAGTACCTCGAGGAGTGGTGGGGCGAGCTCGGCATCAAGACCAAGACGACCTGCCTCGACAATGTCGGCGACCCCTGGGTGGCCGGCGAGTACGACATCGCCTTCGACGGCTGGTCGGTCAACCCCGACCCGGACCTCGTCCTCGCCCTGCACACGTGCGACGCGCTGCCGAACACGCCGAAGGACGTCGGGCTCACCGACAACTTCATCTGCAGCAAGAAGTTCGACGGCCTCTACAACCAGCAGATCCGCGAGTACGACCCGGCCAAGCGCACGGCCATCGTCAAGGACATGCAGTCCTGGCTGTACGACTCCGGCTACATGAACGTCCTCGCGTACCCGAACTCGGTCGAGGCCTACCGCACCGACCAGATCAAGTCGATCACGGCCATGCCCGCCTCGAACGGGAACATCTGGGGCCAGGACGGCTACTGGAGCTGGTGGTCGGCCAAGCCCGCCACCGGCGAGACCAAGGCGTCCAGCGGCGGCTCCAGCTCCACCGGAGTGATCATCGGCATCGCGGCGGCCGTCGTGGTGGCGGCGGGAATCGGCGGACTTGTCCTGGTGCGCCGCCGTTCCACCGCCCAAGATCGCGAATAGGCTGATTCGCCTATGTCAGTCACAGCCACCGCAGGCAAAGTCGCCACCCCGGCCGCCGCCAAGGAGCGGCGGTCGGGTGCGGCCCGCGCGTACCTCGCCTATCTCGGGGGGAAGCTGGCCGGCGCCGCCGTCTCGCTCTTCGCCGTCCTCGTGACCAGCTTCTTCCTCTTCCGGATCATCCCCGGCGACCCGGTGAAGTCCATGACCCAGGGCCGGGCCGTATCGGAGGATCAGCTGGCCGCGCTGCGCGACCAGTTCGGCCTCGACCTGCCGCTGTGGCAGCAGTTCACGGACTACTGCGGCAAGGCGGTCACCGGAGACTTCGGGACCTCGTACCAGTTCCACGCCCCGGTCAGCGAGCTGATCTGGGAGAAGGTGCCGAACACGCTGCTGCTCACCGGCGTCGCCGTCATCTTCTACACGATGCTCGGCCTGTGGCTGGGCACCCGCGCCGCCTGGCGGCACGGCGGCCTCGGCGACCGGCTCAACACCGGCGTCGCGCTGACCCTGTGGTCCGTGCCCGGCTTCTGGCTCGGCCTGCTCCTCATCATCGTCTTCTCGGTGGGCATCGGCCCGATCCCGGGCCTGTTCCCGACCGGCGGCATGGAGGAGGGCGGCAAGGAGGGCATCGCGTACGTCGTGGACGTGGCGCATCACATGGTGCTGCCCGTCCTCACCCTCGTGGCCGTCGGGTACGCGCAGACGCTCCTGGTGATGCGCTCCTCGCTGCTGGACGAGATGGGCAGCGACTACCTCACCACCGCCCGCGCCAAGGGCCTGCGCGACGATCTCGTACGCCGCCGGCACGCGGTCCCGAACGCGCTGCTGCCGACCGTCACGCTCATCTTCGTCAACCTCGGCCATGTCGCCGCCGGCTCGATCCTCGTCGAGACCGTCTTCTCCTGGCCGGGCATCGGCAGCCTCTTCTACCAGGCGCTCAGCGTGCCCGACCTGCCGCTCGTCCAGGGCCTGTTCGTGGTCTTCGCGGGCGCGATGATCCTCATGAACGTACTCGCAGACATCCTCTATCCGCTGCTCGACCCGAGGGTGGGCCGATGACCGCCGCCTCCGAAGCCGCCGCCTCCGCCGCGGGGCCCCGCGCCCTCGCCCGCGCCCGCCGCCGCGCCTCCGCCGCCCGCTTCTGGGCCGCGTACCGCAAGCAGCGGGCCGGGGTCTTCGGGCTGGCCGCGCTGCTCGTCATCGCGCTGGTCGCGATCTTCGCGCCGCTGATCGTCGGCAGCGACGTGGACAACGTCACCGACGCGCCCGGGAAGGCCCTGGAGGATCCGAGCGGCGAATTCCCGCTCGGCACCGACCAGTTCGGGCGGAGCGTGCTCGGGCTCGTCGTGTACGGGTCCCGGATCTCGCTCACGGTCGGGCTGCTGTCCGCGTTCCTGTGCGTGGCGATCGGGACGGTCGTCGGGATCGTTGCCGGGCACTTCGGCGGCTGGTTCTCGACCGTGCTGATGCGGATCACGGACTGGTTCCTGGTGATGCCGGCGCTCGTCCTCGCGATCGTGCTGGCCACGGTGATGTCCCGCTCGGTGACCACGATCATCATCGCGATCGGCGTCACCGCCTGGCCGACGACGGCTCGTCTCGTACGGGCCCAGACCCTGGCCATCGAGGCCCGCCCGTACATTGAGCGCGCCAAGGCGCTCGGCGCGGGTCATCTGCACATCACGACCCGGCACGTCCTGCCGAACGTGATGCCGCTGGTCCTCGCCCAGACCACCCTCGCCATCTCCACGTCGATCCTCACCGAGGCCACCCTGGCGTTCCTCGGCCTCGGCGACCCGCAGGTGGTGTCCTGGGGCGGCATGCTGCAGGACGCCCGGGAGGCGGGCGCGGTGAGCTCGGGCCACTGGTCGTATCTGGTGCCGCCCGGGCTCGCGATCGCCGCGGTCGCCCTCGCCTTCACGCTCGCCGGGCGGGCGCTGGAGACCGTACTGAACCCGAAGCTGGGGGTCACGAAGTGACGCTGCTCGAAGTCAGGGACCTCCACGTCACGTACGGTTCCGGCGACGCCGCGGTCCCTGCCGTACGCGGGGTGTCGCTGGAGCTGGCCGCCGGGCAGAAGCTCGGCCTCGCGGGCGAGTCCGGGTGCGGGAAGTCGACGATGGCCCTCGCCCTGCTCCGGCTGCTGCCGAAGAACGCGACGATGACCGGCGAGATCCTCCTCGACGGCGAGGACGTGCTGTCGATGCGCTGGGGCCGGCTGCGCGCGGTCCGCTGGGCGGGCGCGTCGATCGTCTTCCAGGGCGCGATGCACTCCTTGAACGCCGTGCACCGCATCGGCGACCAGATCACCGAGCCGATGCTGCTGCACCGCACGGCCAAGTCGCAGGCGGAGGCGCGGAAGCGGGCCGGGGAGCTGCTGGAGCAGGTCGGCCTGCCGGTGTCGCGGCTGTCCGCGTATCCGCACGAGCTGTCCGGCGGCCAGCGGCAGCGGGTGATGATCGCGATGGCGCTGGCCTGCGATCCGCGGCTGATCGTGGCGGACGAGCCGACCACCGCGCTCGACGTGATGATCCAGGCGCAGATCCTGCGGCTGATCGAGCAGCTGGTCGCGGAGAAGGACATCAGCCTGCTGATGATCAGCCATGACCTGGCGGTGCTCGCGGACACCTGCGACCGGCTCGCGGTGATGTACGCCGGCCGGGTGGTCGAGGAGGGGCCGGCGCGGGACGTGTACGCGGCCGCGCAGCACCCGTACAGCAAGGCGCTGTCCGCCGCGTTCCCGTCCGTCGGCGACGCGGCGTCGCGGCTGGCGCCGCGCGGCCTCGCCGGGGATCCGCCGGACCCGGCGAAGCTGCCGGGCGGCTGCACCTTCCACCCGCGCTGCGAGGTGGCGCTGGAGTCGTGCGCGTCCGACGACCAGGCGCTGCGCGCCATCGACGACTCCCGCAGGGCGGCGTGCGTGCATGTCGGCGGCGGGCTGGCGGAGGCGGTGCCGGAACAGGGCGCGGCACATGCGGAGGAGACGCGATGACGACGGTGGCTTCTGGTACGGACACGGGGTCGCTGCTGGCGGCCTCCGCGCTGCACGTCACCTTTCCGGGGCGGCACGGGGCGCCTGCGGCGAGGGCGGTGGACGGGGTCGAGCTGGCGATCGGCGCCGGCGAGATCGTGGCGCTGGTCGGCGAGTCCGGCTGCGGCAAGACCACGCTGGCGCGATCGCTGCTCGGACTGGTCCGGCCGACGGCGGGGCGGGTGACGTACGAGGGCACGCCGCTCGCGTACGACGGCCGGGCGCTGAAGGCGTACCGCAAGCGGGTCCAGCTGGTCCTGCAGGACCCGAGCGGCTCACTGAACCCCCGCCACACCGTCTACGACGCGGTGGCCGAGGGCCTGCGCATCCACGGGGCCGCGGGCGACGAACAGGCGGCGGTGGCAGAGGCCCTGTCCCGGGCCGGCCTCCGCCCCCCGGAGCGCTTCTTCCTCAAATACCCGCACGAACTCTCCGGCGGCCAGCGCCAGCGCGTGGTGATCGCCGGCGCCCTGGTGCTGCAGCCGGAACTGATCGTCGCGGACGAGCCGGTGGCGTCCCTCGACGCATCGGTGCGCGGCGAGATCCTGGCGCTGCTGCTGAAGCTACGCGACGAACTGGGCCTCTCCGCCCTGGTGGTGACCCACGACCTGGGCCTGGCCTGGAACATCGCCGACCGGGTCGCGGTCATGTACCTCGGCCGCATCGTCGAATCGGGCCCGGTGGAGGAGGTCCTGACCGCCCCCCGCCACCCGTACACCCAGGCCCTGATGTCCGTACTCCCGGAGGCAGAAGGCGACGAGGTCATCCTCTCCGGCGAGCCCCCGGACCCCACCCGCATCCCAGGCGGCTGCCGCTTCCACGCCCGCTGCCAGGTGCTGGCCTCGGGCGAGGCCGAGCGCGCGGGGGTCGCGGAGGCGTGCCGGGGCACGGACCTGCCGGTGCTGGGGGCACGGGAGCCGGGCGTGGCCTGCCATTACGCGCTGCGGACGCGGTCATGAGCGACGACGAGCAGCAGATCCGCGCCTTGGTGGAGCGCTGGGCCGCGGCCGTGCATGCCGGGGAGCTGGAGGCGGTGCTCGACGGGCATGCGGCGGACATCGTGATGTTCGATGTGCCGCCGCCGTACGAGGGTGTGCGCGGCATCGACGCCTACCGCGACGTATGGCCGGGCTTCTTTGTCTGGCAGGCCCAGGGCGCCGTCTTCGAGATCGACTCCTTGGACGTCACCGCCGGGGCGGACGTCGCCTTCGCGCACGCCCTGCTGCGCTGCGGCACCCCGGAAGAGCTGGCGGAGCGCCCCGAGATGCGACTGCGGCTCACCCTCGGTCTGCGCAAGGAGGCCGGGCGCTGGCTGGTGACGCACGAGCACCACTCGTTCCCCGACCTCTCCTGAGCCGGGCGGGGTGCTAGCCGCGGTCGTACGCCGCCGTCAGGTCGCGGCAGCGGTCGACGTCCGCGCGCATTTGGGTCAGCAGGCCTTCGAGGTCGTCGAATTTTTCCTGGCCGCGGACGTAGGCCAGGAAGTCGACGGCCACGTGGAGGCCGTAGAGGTCGAGGTCGACGCGGTCGATGGCGTAGGCCTCGACCGTGCGGTCGGTGCCGTCGAACTGGGGGTTCGTGCCTACGGAGATGGCTGCCGGCATGCGTTCGCCGTTTGCCGTGAGCCAGCCCGCGTAGACGCCGTCCGCCGGGATCGCGGTGTGCGGCAGCGTCTCCACGTTCGCCGTGGGGAAGCCCAGCTCGCGGCCGCGCTGGGCGCCGCGGACCACCACGCCCTCCACCCGGTGCGGGCGGCCGAGGATCTCCATGGCGCCGGTCAGGTCGCCCTCGGCGACCAGGCGGCGGGTCAGCGTGGACGAGAAAGGCTGGCCGCCGCCCGCCTCGCCGGATACGTACAGGTCGATGACCTCGACCTCGTAGTCATACGTCTCCCCGAGCTCGGCCAGGAAGGCGACGTCGCCCGCCGCCTTGTGGCCGAAGCGGAAGTTCGGGCCCTCGACGACGAGCTTCGCCTTCAGCTTGTCGACCAGGACCTTCACCACGAACTCGGCCGGCGGCAGCTTCGAGAACTCCGCCGTGAAGGGGAGGATCAGCAGCGCGTCCACGCCCAGGTCCGCCATCAGCTCCGCGCGGAAGTGGTGCGGGGCGAGCAGCGGCGGGTGGCTGCCGGGGCGTACGACCTCCATCGGGTGCGGGTCGAAGGTGACGACCACGGACGGGACGCCGAGCTCGCGCGCTCGTTCCACGGCCCGGCCGATGATCAGCTGGTGGCCGCGGTGCACGCCGTCGAACGAGCCGATGGTGACGACCGAGCGCCCCCACCCCTCGGGGATGTCCTCCAAGCCACGCCAGCGCTGCACTACGCCTGCTCCGTCCTCGACCGTGTGTTCCGCGATGCATGTCCATCATGCAATGCCGGACTAAGCCTCCCATGCCCCGGGCCCAACCAGCGCCCCGAGAGGCGGAGCTCACGCGGCCCGGTCAGGGGTCCAGTCAGCCCACGTGCCGCGGTCCAGTCACCCCGCCTGCCGCGGCTCCGCCCCCAGCGACACCTGCGCGCTCGGCCCGATCACCGCCGACCAGTCCTCCGGTGCCTCGTCCAGCCACGAACGCAGCAGCCGGCCGAAGCCCGGATGTTCCCGCGCCAGGCTCACCAGCCGCAGGTCGAAGGCGGCCGCCCCCTCCGCCGCCGAGGCGCCGGAGGCTCCCGAGGCCCCCAGCAGCCCGAGCCGGTGCACCAGGTCCCGGGTCCGCCAGTCGGCCCGCCGCGCGCTGCCGCTGGCCGCGGCCACCAGCAGCGCGTCGAGCACCCCCGGGTCGCGCTCCCGGTCCAGCAGCACGGCGAGCAGCTCCCGCCGCAGCGGCCGCGACTCCCGGCTGCCGGGCGCGGCGACGACGGCCGCGAGCGCGCGGCGGACGGCCGGCGGGTGGGTGGTGATGAGTTCCACACCGAGCGGGTGCAGGATCGAGCGCGCGGCCGCGCCGTCCTCGAGCCGCCGGTCGAAGTAGCGGGCGACGGCGCCGGCTCCCTCGGGGTGGTGGGTGGCGTACTCCCGTACCAGCGCCGCCGCCCGCCGCGCGAGCGCCGCCGGGGTACGCACCCGGGCGAGCGCGTCGAGCACCTCCCCGGCGCCGAGGCCCGGCTCGTGCAGCCGCGCCCGGAAGGCCCGCAGCACCTCCTCCGGGTGGCTGGCCAGCGCGGGCACGAAAGACGCGGCGGGCAGCCGCACGTCCCCGGCCGCGAAGAGGGTGAGGGCGTGCGCCAGATATTCGGCGCGGGTGTCCTTGTTCCGTACGAGAATGACCAGCGCGGGCCCGTACAGCTCCCACTCCTCCGGCAGCGCGAGCAGCGCCTGCGCGGCGTACCGCAGCAGCTCCCGGTCGGCGGCGGTGCGGGCGTGCGGCGCGGTCTTCATCCCGTACGCCGCCGCGGCCGTGTGCCGCTCCGGACGCCGGTCGTGCGACCAGCGGTCCACGGCCCGGCACATGGCGGGCGTCTCGTCCTCGCACAGGGCGGCGAGGAGCTGCTCGGCGCGCGGGTGGCCGCAGTCCAGCAGCGCGTCCGCGAGGTCGTCGACGGCGTGCCCGCGCAGGGTGTGCAGCAGCGCCTGCGCGGCATCGGCGACAGTGGCCCCCTCGGCGCCCGGCAGCTGCCGGTCGTCGTCGAACCACTTGAGGAGCAGCGGCTGTACGACCCCGGGCTCGGCCCGCAGCAGGTCCCCGGCCGCGGTCAGGAAGGCGGAGGGCCGCGCCGGGTCGGCGGGCACCAGCCGCCGCAGCAGCGCCAGCCGGTGCTCCACCCCGACGGGCAGCCGCGCCCAGAACCCCGGCCCGAACGGCGCCAGCACCGCCCCCGCCGCGGCCAGCCCGCCCTCGGCCGCCGCCCGCGCCAGGATCCGCTCGGCGAGCAGCCGCAGCACCGGCAGGTACGCCTCGGCGTCCGGCAGCTTCCGGAGCGTCCCGGCCAGCAGCCGCGAGGCCCACCATTCGCCGGGCTCCACCGGCTCGGCGGTGAAGTCCTCGCCGTACTCCTCCCGCACCTCCTGATCCCGCCGCGCGAAGGTGTCCACGGCCTGCACCAGGTCTTCGAGCCGCGCCGCCAGCTCGCTCGCCCCCTTGCGCCGCTCGACCGCGAGCAGCGCCTCGATCACCGGCCCGATCCGGTGCGCGGGCACGGGCCGGCTCCGCTGCCCCCGGCCGCCCGCGCCCCCGCCGCGGGCCGGCAGCGCCTCGGGCCCTGCCCAGCGGTGTACGAGCCCGCGCAGCGCGGCATCCGCATCAACATGCCCGCCCTGCAGCCACTCGGCGAACTCCTCCTCGGCGAACCGGTATCCGCCCCCCGCGGGCACCAGCAGCCCCTCCCCCAGCACGGCCCGCGCCCACCCCGTCTGCCAGGGGAACAGCTCCTCGAAGTCCTCCCGCTCCAGCGCCCCCTGCCCGGGCCCCAGACACCGCCGCGCCGCCTCGTGCACCCGCCCCGCCACCCGCGCCGCCAGCCGCCGCAGCCAGTCCGGCTGATCGGGCGCCCGCCCCTCCGCCGCGAGCCGCTCGGCGACCCGCAGGCAGACCAGGTCCAGATAGGCGGAGAAGACCTCCCGCCGGGTCGCCCGCCCCTCGGGCTCCCCGCCGACGGCCGCGCGCACCTCCCCCGCCAGCCGGATCGCCAGCGGATGCCGCGCGTCCCGCGGCGCGAGCGCACTATCCGGCACCCCGCAGCGGCGCCGCAGCGCGGCGGCCTCGGTGGCGTCGAGGTCATCGAGCTCGATGCTGGGCAGCTGATGCCGTACCTGCGGCGGAAAGAGCGCCCCGAGCCGCTCCCAGAACTCCGGCCGGCACCCCACGACCAGCCGGGCCCCATAGTCCCGCAGCCACGTCACCGTGTCCGCGACCCAGCCGACGAGGTCATCCGCGAGCACGGGCGGCATGTCCTCAGGGGCGTCGAGGAGTACGAGCAGGGGGCGGCCCGCGTCCCGGGCCACGGCGGCGGCCGCATCCGCACCGGCATCCGCGGCCACGTCCACCTCCCCGCCCTGGCCCGCGCCCGCCTCCGCGCTCACGCCCGCGCCCAGCCACCCGCCTGCCTCCGCGCTCAAGCGCACGCCGAAGCCGGCGCCGGCCTCCGCTCCCGCCCCCACGACCTCCACCGCGCTCGCCGCGAACTCCCGCTCCACCGCCTCCCGCAGCCCCCCGTCCGCCACCCGCAGCTCGGCCCCCCGCACCCACACCGCGGGCTGCTGCTCCCGGCCCAGCGCCGCGAGCTCATGCGTACGCCCCGTACCGGGCTCGCCGACGACCCCCATCACCTGCCCGGCCGCCCCGGCAAAGCCGTCGAAGGCGTCCGTCACCCGCTCCCGCCGCACCCCGCGCGCGGCCGTCCGCGAGGCCCGCGCCACCGACTCCCGCCCCAGCCGCAGCACTCCGGCGAGATTGAGATCGCCGCCGTACGCCGCGACCGCCGCCCCGTTCGCCGCCAGCGCCTCCCGCAGCGCCTCGGCCCGCCCGCTCGCGACCAGCGCCGGCATCGTCACGGCGGCCCGCGGCGGCACCGCGAACGACACCCCGCTCCGCCCCGCGTGCAGCGCCGCCCCGAGCACCCCGACGACCGCTCCGGTACGGGCGTCCACCACCGGCGCCCCCGCCGGATGCCCGCAGTGTCCGAGCTCCTCATCGGGCGGCAGCGTGAGCGCCAGCGCGGGCTCCAGCAGGTGGAAGGCGTCGGTGGCGGTGTAGGTGGCGGCCCCCGCACCCACCACCTCGCCGTCGAGCGTGCCCCGCGGCAGGTGCACCCGTACGGCCGTCCCCTCCACGGCCACGGGGTGTGCACCCACCACGAACGGCTCGGCCACCGGCTGCCCGGCCCGCACCAGCGCGAGCCCCGCCTCCGGCAGCTCGGTCACCGCGTCGGCGTCGACCAGCCAGGTCTGCTCGGCCCCCGCCGGGTGCAGCACCAGGCAGGCGAGCCCGTCCACGGCCTCGTGCGAAGTGAGCAGCGTGCCCCGGTCGTCGACGGCGAAGGCGACGCCCCGCGGCCGCCCGGCGAGGTCACGAATCCGCACGACCGTGCCATCGCCCATCCAGCTGCCCTCCGTTCGCCCAGGGCATGGCTAGCCCCGGGCGCACGCCAAGAAACGACGTTTGGAGCGGTGCGCCCCCGTATCACTCCAACGGGCTACCGCGCGCTGGGTTGGGGGTTTCAAAGCCGGGCAACGGCTATGCGAAAACCGCCAGGCTCTTCACCTTTTCGCCCTGGCGCTCCAGCAGCGCGAGCAGCGCGCCGTCCGGGCCGAAGGCGGCCACCGGGCCGTCGCTCTCCAGCCCCGCCGGCCAGGCGATGCGCACGCCGTGCGACAGCAGCCGGGCCTGCTCCGGGTCCACGTCCCACCGCGGGAAGGCGGCGGCTGCGGCGTCGGCCAGCGGCAGCACGGGCAGCTCGCCCAGCTCGGCGGCCTCCTCCAACTGCGCCAGCGTGTGCGCCCCTTCGAGGTCGTACGGGCCGACCCGGGTCCGCCGCAGCGCGGTGAGGTGCCCGCCGACGCCGAGCGCGGTGCCGAGGTCGCGGGCGAGGGCGCGGATGTACGTACCGGAGGAGCACTCGACGGTGACGTCGAGATCGGTCACGGGGGTGCCGTCCGCGGCCTGCGCCTCGCGCGTCTCGTGCAGCGCGAAGGAGTACACGGTCACCGGCCGGGCCGGCAACTCGACGTCCTCCCCCTCCAGCACCCGCTTGTACGCGCGCTTGCCGTCGATCTTGATCGCGCTGACCTTCGACGGGACCTGCATGATGTCCCCGGTCAGCTCCGCGATCTCCGCGTCCACCGCGCCGGGCGGCAGGTCCGAGCAGCCCGCCGACTCGACGACATCGCCCTCGGCGTCATCGGTCACGGTCGTCTGCCCGAGCCGGATGGTCGCCGCGTACTCCTTCTCGGTGAGCGCGAGATGCCCGAGCAGCCGGGTCGCCTTCTCCACCCCGACCACGAGCACCCCCGTGGCCATGGGGTCCAACGTCCCCGCGTGCCCCACCCGCCGGGTCCGCGCCAGCCGGCGCAGCCGCCCGACCACATCATGCGAAGTAAGACCCGACGGCTTGTCCACGATGACAAGACCGTCGGGTCCTTTGCGCCGCTCTGCCATTACGCTTCGGCGTCCTCGTCGTCCTTCTTGTACGGGTCCGCGTCGCCGGCATACTGGGCGCCGGTGGAGGCGGAGCGTACCTGCTCGTCCTTCGCGCGGGCCCGTGCGAGGGCGTCGTCGATGGACTTGGCGTTCTCCGGGACCGCGTCCGCCACGAACTCCAGCGACGGGGTGTGCTTCACCCCGGCCGCCGCGCCGACCGCGGAGCGGAGCACGCCCTTGGCGCTCTCCAGGCCCGCGGCGGCGGCCGCGCGCTCCTCGTCGTCGCCGTACACGGTGTAGAAGACCGTCGCCTCGCGCAGGTCGCCCGTGACACGGGTGTCGGTGATGGTCACGCGACTGCCGAGCCGCGGGTCCTTGATCCCGCGCATCAGCTTCTCGGCGACCACCTCGCGGATGAGGTCGGCGAGCCTCTTCGCCCTGGGGTTGTCGGCCACGGTGGTCTCCTTGTGTCGCGCGCTGTGCTTCTTTTAGTCGTCTTCGTCGTTGTGCAGCCGCCGCCGTACGGACAGCAGCTCCACCTCCGGACGCCCCGCGAGCAGCCGCTCGCAGTGGTCCAGCACATCGGTGAGGTGCCCGACGTCCCCGGAGACCACCGCCAGGCCGATCTCGGCCCGGCGGTAGAGGTCCTGGTCGCCGACCTCGGCGACGCTGACCGCGTACTTGCGGTGCAGCTCGGCGACGATCGGGCGGACGACGGATCGCTTCTCCTTCAGCGACCGTACGTCGCCGAGGAGGAGGTCGCAGGACAAGGTGCCTGTGAACAAATGAGTCCGGATGACCCGCCGGTGCGGGATAGGGGCAGCAAAACAAGAGGAGTGGGGCCGGACCCCGGGACGTATGCCCGGAGCCCGGCCCGATCAGCCGGCAGGGTCAGCCGCGCGGCTTCTCCCGCATCTCGTACGTCGCGATGACATCGTCGATCTTGATGTCGTTGAAGTTTCCGAGGTTGATACCACCCTCGAAACCGTCGCGAATCTCGGTGACGTCGTCCTTGAAGCGGCGCAGGCCGGTGATGGTGAGGTTCTCCGCCACCACCTTGCCGTCGCGGACGATCCGGGCCTTGGAGTTCCGCTTGACCTCGCCCGAGCGGACGAGGACACCGGCGATGTTGCCGAGCTTGGACGAGCGGAAGATCTCGCGGATCTCCGCGGTGCCGAGCTCGACCTCCTCGTACTCCGGCTTCAGCATGCCCTTCAGGGCCGCCTCGATCTCCTCGATTACCTGGTAGATCACCGAGTAGTAGCGGACGTCGACACCCTCGCGCTCGGCCATCTGCGTCGCGCGGCCTTCGGCGCGGACGTTGAAGCCGATGACGATGGCGTCGGAACCCGTCGCCAGGTCGATGTCGGTCTCGGTGACCGCACCCACGCCGCGGTGCAGGACGCGCAGGTCGACCTCTTCACCGACGTCCAGCTGCATGAGCGAGGACTCGAGCGCTTCGACCGAACCGGACGCGTCGCCCTTGATGATGAGGTTGAGCTGCTGCACCTCGCCGGCCTTGAGCACCTTGTCCAGGTCCTCCAGGGAGACGCGACGCGTGCGCTTGGCGAAGGCCGCGTTCCGCTCGCGGGCGGCGCGCTTCTCGGCGATCTGACGGGCCGTACGGTCCTCGTCGACCACCAGGAAGTTGTCGCCGGCGCCCGGGACGTTGGTCAGACCAAGCACCAGAGCAGGCGTCGAAGGACCGGCCTCCTCCAGGTTGTTGCCCTTGTCGTCGAGCATCGCGCGGACACGGCCGTGGGCGTCGCCGACCACCATCGTGTCGCCGACCTTCAGCGTGCCTCGCTGGACCAGGACGGTCGCCACGGCGCCGCGGCCGCGGTCGAGGTGCGCCTCGATGGAGATGCCCTCGGCGTTCTGGTGCGGGTTGGCGCGCAGGTCGAGCGACGCGTCGGCGGTGAGGACGACGGCCTCCAGCAGGGAGTCGATGTGCAGACCCTGCTTGGCGGAGATGTCGACGAACATGGTGTCGCCGCCGTACTCCTCGGCGATCAGCCCGTACTCGGTCAGCTGGCCGCGGACCTTGGTCGGGTCCGCACCCTCGACGTCGATCTTGTTGACCGCGACCACGATCGGCACCTCGGCCGCCTTGGCGTGGTTCAGCGCCTCGATCGTCTGCGGCATCACACCGTCGTTCGCCGCCACCACGAGGATCGCGATGTCGGTGGACTTCGCACCGCGGGCACGCATGGCGGTGAACGCCTCGTGACCCGGGGTGTCGATGAAGGTGATCTTCCGCTCTTCGCCGTTGACCTCGGTCGCCGCCTGGTAGGCGCCGATGTGCTGGGTGATGCCGCCGGCCTCACCCTCGATGACGTTGGTCTTCCGGATCGCGTCCAGAAGGCGCGTCTTACCGTGGTCGACGTGACCCATGACGGTCACTACCGGCGGCCGGGCGGTCAGCTCTTCCTCGCCGCCCTCGTTCTCACCGAACTCGATCTTGAAGGACTCGAGCAGCTCGCGGTCCTCCTCCTCCGGGCTGACGATCTGAACCGTGTAGTTCATCTCTTCGCCGAGGAGGGCAAGGGTTTCGTCGGAGACAGACTGCGTGGCGGTGACCATCTCGCCCAGGTTGAACATCACCTGGACCAGCGACGCCGGGTTGGCGTTGATCTTCTCTGCGAAGTCGGTGAGCGACGCGCCACGGGAGAGACGCACGGTCTCGCCCTTGCCGCGCGGAAGCATCACGCCGCCGATGGACGGCGCCTGCATCTGCTCGTACTCCTGACGCCTCTGGCGCTTGCTCTTACGGCCACGACGCGCGGGACCGCCGGGACGCCCGAAGGCACCCTGCGTACCGCCACGGCCACCCGGACCACCGGGACGACCGCCGAAGCCGGGACGGCCGCCGAAGCCGCCGCCACCACCGGGACGACCCGGGGCACCGCCGCCGCCACCGCCGCCGGGACGACCGGCGAAGCCGCCGCCGCCACCGGGACGACCGCCGCCACCGGCGCCGCCCGGACGGCCACCGCCGCCGGGACCACGCCCGCCGCCGGGACCGCCACGGCCGCCACCCGGGCCACCGCCCGGACGCGGGCTGGGCGCGGGACGCTGCGGCATCATGCCGGGGTTCGGACGCGGGCCGCCGGGACGCGGACCTGCCGCACCCTGGCCGCCGCCCTGACCGCCCTGCGGCCGGGGCATGCCGCCCGGGCTCGGACGGCCGCCGCCCTGACCCTGCGGACGCGGGCCGCCGCCACCCTGGCGCTCACCAGGAGCACCGGGGGCGGGACGGGCGCCGCCGCCGGGACGGGGCGCCTGCGGGCGCGCCATGCCGGTGGAGCCGCCGGAAGTGAAGGGGTTGTTGCCCGGACGCGGACCGGCCGGACGGCCGCCCGGACGCGGAGCCTGACCACCGGGACGCGGCGCGCCGGGGCGCGGGGCGCCGCCTTGACCGCGCTCGCCCTGGCCGCGCTCGCCCTGACCGGGGCGGGCGGCGGGGCGCTGGCCCTGCTGGCCGCTCGGCCGCGGCGCCTGGCTGCCGGGCTTAGGGCCCGCCTGGCCGGAAGCGGCCGGGGCCGCCGGCGGGGCGGTGAACTCCGGGGAGGCCGGCGCGGCGGGCGCCGGCTTCGGTGCTGCCTTGGGGCCCGGACGCGGGCCGGGCGCGGGGGCGCTCGGCGCGGCGGGCGTTACGGGACCGCCCTCGGCGGCCGGCGGCTTCGGAGCCGCCTTCTTCTCGGCCGAAGGCTCCTCGGCGGGCGGCTTGGGGGCCGCCGGCGCGGGCGCGGCGGGCTTGGCGCCGCCGGGCGCTGCCTTCGTCTTTGCCGCCGGCTTCCCCGCGGGCTTGGCGCCACCGGCGCCATTGCCCGTCTGGAAAGCATCGGTCAGCTTGCGTACTACCGGCGCCTCGATGGTCGAGGACGCCGAACGGACGAATTCGCCAAGTTCGTTGAGCTTGGCCATGACGACCTTGCTCTCAACTCCGAACTCCTTGGCGAGCTCGTATACCCGGACCTTAGCCACTTTGCTCCTTCTGGTCCGGGTGGTGTCCGCCGGACCGTCGCTACTTATGCATGCGCGTACTCATCGCGTACTCATCGAGTGCTCATCGCAATCTCGACCTACTTCCGACTCGCGAGGTACCTCACCGGACGGGGATCCGTCCGGCTGTTAACGGTCTTGCTTCTCCTGCTGCTGCCTGCCTACGTGCTCGGTCAGCCCGTCAGTACCGAGCGGCCCCCGGCCACGGAAGGCCCGGGTGAACGCCCGGCGGCGGACCGCCAGGTCGAGGCATGCCTTTGCGGGGTGCAGATAGGCACCCCGGCCGGGCAGCGTACCGCGATCGTCAGGGACGACTTCGTCCCCGACCACCACCACACGCAGCAGATCGCTCTTGGCCGCTCGCTCCCGGCAGCCCACGCAGGTGCGCTCTGGGCACGCCCGGGCGTGCGTCCGGCCAGACACGATGTTAAGTCTACCTCCCCGGTGCGGGCTCACCCCATTGGGGCAGTGATCGAACCGTTGTCTTGGACTCTACGGGGGCGGCCGCGGCCGCGCCCGGGGTTTTTTGGGCCCCACCCACCCGCCCGTTGCTCGGTGCGACAGGGGTGGGACGGGCGGGCACAGCCCGGCGCCCTGCTGCCGCGAGCAGGACACGGCCGACCGTGGCTGCACCACGACGGCGCTAGGACGCGGCCGACCGTACCCGTGCGCCACGAGGGCGCGGGGCGAGTCGCGGGGGACCGCACCCGGGTGCGTAACGAGGGCGCGGGGCGGGGGTGCGCCCGCAGCGCGGGGATGAGCAGCACGCGCCAGCCAAAGATGTCGGTGCCGCGTGAGGACGTACCCCCGCCCCGCGCCCGCCCCACGACCCGGACGGCCCCGTCCCGCCCCCGCACCCCGGACGGCTCCGCCGTCACCGCACACAGCAACGGGCGGGCGGGTGGGTCGATCAGCCGGCAGGCTGCTCCGTGTCGGGGCGGATGTCGATCCGCCACCCCGTCAGCCGCGCCGCGAGCCTCGCGTTCTGGCCTTCCTTGCCGATCGCCAGCGACAGCTGGTAGTCCGGCACCGTCACTCGCGCCGAGCGCGCCGCCAGGTCCACCACCTCGACCTTGCTCACCCGCGCCGGGGACAGCGCGTTAGCGACAAGGTCCGCCGGGTCGTCCGACCAGTCGACGATGTCGATCTTCTCGCCGCCCAGCTCCGCCATCACATTCCGCACCCGGCCGCCCATCGGCCCGATGCACGCGCCCTTCGCGTTCAGCCCCGACCGCGTCGACCGCACCGCGATCTTCGTACGGTGCCCGGCCTCCCGCGCGATCGCCGCGATCTCCACGGACCCGTCCGCGATCTCCGGCACCTCAAGCGCGAAGAGCTTCTTCACCAGATTGGGATGCGTCCGCGACAGCGTCACCGACGGACCCCGCACACCCTTCGCCACCCGCACCACATAGGTGCGGATCCGCGTCCCGTGCTTGTAGTCCTCCTCCGGCACCTGCTCCTGCACCGGCAGGATGGCCTCCAGCTTGCCGATGTCGACGAGGACGTTGTTCGGGTCCTTGCCCTGCTGGACGACGCCCATGACGACGTCGCCCTCGCGGCCCGCGTACTCGCCGAAGGTGACCTCCTCCTCGGCGTCCCGCAGCCGCTGCAGGATGACCTGCTTCGCGGTCGTCGCGGCGATCCGGCCGAAGCCCGACGGGGTGTCGTCGAACGCCTGGGCCTCCTGCCCCTCCTCCAGGTCGTCCGCGTCCTCCTTCGCCCACACGGTCACGTGACCCGTGTCGCGGTTCAGCTCCACCCGCGCCTGCTGGCGGCTGCCTTCCGTGCGGTGGTAGGCGATCAGCAGCGCGGACTCGATGGCCTCGACGAGCAGGTCGAAGGAGATCTCCTTCTCCCGCACCAGACCGCGCAGCGCGCTCATGTCGATGTCCACGGCTACGCCCCTTCTTCCTCGGTGTCCTTCGGGGACTTGCGGTTGAACTCCAGCTCGACACGCGCCTTCGCGATCTCGTCGAAACCCACCCGGCGGGCCTTGGGCTTGCGCCCCTTCACGCCGGGGATCTCCAGGTCGAGACCGTCCTCGTCCACCGCGGTGATACGGGCCACCAGCTCCTCGCCCGCCTCCAGCTGCAGCTTGACCAGCCGGCCAACGGCCCGGCGGTAGTGGCGGAGCTCGGTGAGCGGCCGCTCGGCTCCTGGCGACGTCACCTCGAGCACGTAGGGCTGGTCGCCCAGCGGCTCCTTCGCGTCCAGCACCTCGGAGATCGCCCGGCTCAGCTCGGCGCAGGCGTCCAGCTCCACCCCGTCGTCGGAGTCGACCACGACGCGCAGGACCCGGCGCTTGCCGGCGGGTGTCACCTCGATCTCCTCTAGATCGAGGGAGCGCTCGTGCACGAGCGGTTCAAGCAGTTCGCGCAGCCTCTCGCTCTGGGTGGTGCTCATCCGGGTGACTCCTCGGCCGCGTGTGCTGTTGTCGTGGGCGGTGTGCGGCTTTGGTGCCGCAGGGTGCGTGTCCTGTCAAAGGGTATCCGCTCCACGACCTGGGCGGCGCCCACAGGTACGCTCGGGTCGTGCTGATCAAGGTTTCCCCCCGCAGGAGCGTTCTCAAGGCCGCGCTGGCCGCGGGCGCGGTCGGGGTCACGGGCTGTTCGACGGCCGGTGAGGGCGAGGATGCGCCCAGTCCTTCCGAGGAGCTGCGGATGCGGCGGCAGGCCGCGCGGGCGTCCGGCGAGCTGATGCGGCGCTACGACGCGACGGTCGCCGCGCACCCGGACCTGGCCGAGCCGCTCATGCCGCTGCGTAACGATGTGGCGTCGCATGTGACGGCGTTCAGCGGCAGGCGCGACCCCGGCAAGACGTCCCCGTCTCCCAAGCCGTCGACATCGACGTCCAAGGCGCCGAAAGCGCCCGAGGCGCCGCCCGTACCCGACGATCCCAAGCAGGCCCTCGCCCGCCTGGTCGAGGCCGAGCGGCGCACCGCCGACACTCACACCGAGGCCCTCTCCGGCGCCCCCGGCGAGCTGGCCCGGCTGCTGGCCGCCGTGGCCGCGGCGGGCGCGGGGCACGCATACCTGCTGGCGGAGGTGGACGCGTGAGCGACGACGAGCTGACGGCACGCGATGCGGCGGAGGCCGCGCTGCGCGGGGAGCACGCCGCGGTGTACGGGTACGGCGTCGTCGGCGCCCGGATCGACGCCGGCCGGCGCCAGGAGGCCGACACCGCCTACGACGCGCACCGCGCGCGCCGCGACGCGATGGCCCGGGTCGTACGCGACCTCGGCGGCGCCCCGAAGCCCTCCGCGGCGGCGTACGCGCTGCCGTTCGCGGTGCCCGACTCCGCGGCCGCGGTGCGGCTCGCCGCCCAGCTGGAGGACCGTCTTGCCGGGGTCTACGCCGATCTGGTGCGGGCCGGCGAGGGCAAGGTGCGTACGGATGCGGCCGCGGCGCTGCGCGAAGCGGCGGTCCGGGCGGTGCGCTGGCGCGGGACGGGCGTAGCCTTCCCGGGTCTGGCCGAACGGGCACACGGCGCCACGGCGGAGCCCTCGCGCGGTTCGCGGGAGGGGGCCGGGAGCGACGGCGGGTCAGGATCGGGTACCGACGAGGGCTCCGAGTACGACCCGAGCGGGTCCGAGTCGCAGCCAGGCACTGATCCGGGTACCGAACCCGGTACGGGCCCGGTGTGATCGCCGGCACCAGCACGCTGACCAGCACAAACGGCGGGATCGTAAGGAAGTGTCGTCCATGGCATCCGCAGGGCGCCCGACGCCCGGTCTGCAGCCACCGCAGCGGCTCGAGCGCGCCGTCGCGGGGGCGGCGGGGCCCGGCGCCGCGGCCGCGCAGGAGTGGCTCAGCGGGCTGCCGGAGCTGGCGTCCGCGTACCTCCAGCGCTGGGAGCTCACCCCGGAGCGGGTGCAGGCGCCCGGCGGCCGCAGCTCGCTGGTGGTGCTGGTGCGGCAGGCCGGCGGCGAGCCCGCGGCGCTGAAGCTCGCCAGGCCCGGCGCCGGGCACGAGCAGGAGCCCGCCGCCCTCGCCCGCTGGGACGGCCGCGCGGCGGTGCAGCTGCTGCGGGCGGCGCCCGAGGACGGCGTGCTGCTGCTGGAGCGGCTGCGGCCGGATGTGAGCCTGCGGTCGCTGCCGGAGGCCAAGGCGATGCTGGAGGCGGCGAATACGCTGCAGCGGCTGTGGCTGGAGCCCTCGCCGGAGGACGACGGCTTCCCGACGGTGGGCGCGTATACGGACGTCCAGGCGGAGTCGCTGGAAGCCCGGCGCGACAATCCGTACGCGATCGTCGCCGCGGCCCTCATCGACGAGGCGCTGGCGGCCCGCGCCGACCTGCTCGCCTCGGACGGCGAGGCGGTGGCCGGGCCCGTATCGCTGCTGCACGGGGACTATCACCAGGGGCAGGTGCTGGCCGGTGAGCGGGCGCCGTGGCTGGCCATCGATCCGCAGCCGGTGGTGGGCGAGCGGGCGTACGACCTGGCGTGGCTGGTCCGCGACCGCCTCGACACCCTGATCGGGTCCCCTGGCGCGGCGGCCGCGACGCGGCGGCGGATCGGGCGGCTGTCCGATCTGCTGGAGGTGGACCGGGAGCGGCTGCGGGCGTGGACCCTGTTCCGGTGTGTGTCCACAGGCGTGGCGGCGCTCGCGGACGGGGACCGGCGGAGCGGGGAGCTTTTGCTGGAGTTCGCCGGGTTGCTGTAACCGTGGTCAACTACGCTGCGGAGCTATGCGTTTGCCCCGGTGGGTCGTGATCGTCCTCGCACTTGTGCTGGTGGGTGCCGGGACGGGTGCCGTCCTGCTCTTCACCGGCGGTGAGGATCACAAGGGCGCCCGGGACGAGGTGCGGGCCTTCCTCGACGCCTGGGGCGACAAGAAGGACGCACAGGCCGCCCGGCGCACCGACAATCCCAAGGCCGCGGCCGATCTCCTGGAGTCCGTACGCCGCAATCTGGCGCCCGAGAAGGCGGAGTTCGAGCTGTCCGGGGACGCCCGCGAGCTGAAGGGCGGGGCGGTGGCGGTGCCGTACCGCGCCGATCTGGAGCTCGACACGATCGGGCCGTGGGAGTACGCGGGCGAGGCCGTCGCCGAGCCGCGCGGGGACGGCTGGCGGGTGCGCTGGGAGCCGCGGCTGCTGCATCCGAAGCTCAAGGCGCATCAGACGCTCGTGCTCAGCAAGAAGCGGGCCGAGCGGGCGCCGATCCTCGGCTCCGGCGGGGCGCCGCTGGCGGCGGACGGGAAGGTGTGGGAGGTCGGCATCTGGCCCGCGCGGCTCAGCGACCCCGACGAGGCGTACGAGGCGCTGGACGACCTGGACGCCGGGATCGACATCCCGGAGCTGAAGAAGCGGGTGAAGGCGGGCAAGGAGAAGAACCCGGACCGGTCCATCCCTGTCGTGACGCTGCGCGACGCCGCGTACCAGAAGGCGAAGGGCAGGCTGCTCGACATCTCCGGGCTGCAGTTCCGCGACGCCAAGCAGCCCGTCGCGTACCGCGCCCGCGCACTCGTCGGCTCGGTGACGCCCGGCAGCGACAAGGGCGCCTCCGGGCTGCAGGCCCGCTATGACAAGCAGCTGCGCGCCGCCCCTGCCGCCCAGGTGGTCATCGCCGACCGCGACACCGGGCAGCCGAAGCGGACGCTCGCCAAGCGGGCGGCGGGCCACGGGAAGCCGGTACGGACGACCATCGACCCCGCGCTGCAGGCGGCCGCGGAGGGCGCGGTGGGGAAGGTCAAGAAGAGCGCGTCGCTGGTGGCGGTGCGGCCGACCGACGGGCGGATCCTCGCCGTCGCCGACAACTCCGGGGCGGAGCGCGCGCTGAGCGGGCGCTATCCGCCGGGCTCGACCTTCAAGGTGGTGACGACGGCCGCGCTGCTCGACAAGGGCGTGCGCGGCGGCACGCGGGTGGACTGCCCGAAGTACGAGCGGGTAGCCGGGCAGCGGTTCGAGAACCAGGACGAGTTCGACCTGCCCAAGGGCACCACCTTCGAGCAGTCCTTCGCCAAGTCCTGCAATACGGCCTTCATCGGCCTGCGCGACAAGCTCGGCGACGGCAGCCTCACCGACGCGGCGAAGGCCTTCGGCATCGGCGGCGAATGGCAGGTCGGCGCGACCACCTTCGACGGCAGCGTGCCGGCGCCGAAGAGCGAGAACGAGAAGGCGGCGTCGATGATCGGCCAGGGGCGGGTGGAGGCGAGCCCGCTGGTGATGGCGTCGGTGGCGGCCACGGTCAAGGAGGGCGGCTTCCATCAGCCCGTGCTCGTACCGGACGCGGCGAAGAAGCGCTATCAGGCGCCCGCGAACCTGGACGGCAAGCGGGCGGACGAGCTGCGCACGCTGATGCGCAAGGTCGTCACCGACGGGTCGGGGTGGGCGCTGAAAGGGCTGCCGGGGCAGCCGCACGCGAAGTCCGGCACCGCCGAGTTCGGTACGGCGAAGCCGCCGAAGACGCATGCCTGGATGATCGGCTTCCTGGGCGACCAGGATCTGGCGTTCGCGGTGCTGATCGAGGACGGCGGGTCGGGCGGGAAGGACGCGGGGCCGGTGCTGGCGGACTTTCTGAAGCGGACGAGCTGAGGGCTCAGGCCGCTTCGGGGAGCTCCTCGTCGAGGGTCGAGGCCTCCTCGTGCCGTACGGACAGCCGCAACTCGTTGTCGACGATGTCGGCCACGATCGTGTCCCCCGGCTCCGCCTCGCCGCCGAGCAGGATGGACGCGATCCGGTTGTCCAGCTCCGTCTGCAGCGTGCGGCGCAGCGGGCGGGCGCCGAACTCGGGCTGGTGCCCGAGCGCGACCAGGCGCTTCTTCGCGGCCTCGGTGACCTCCAGCTCCATGCCCTGGGCCCGTACGCGGCGGCGGCTCTTCTCCAGCAGCAGATTGATGATGGTCGACAACTCGCCCTCCCCGAGGCCGTGGAAGATGATGATCTCGTCGATGCGGTTGAGGAATTCAGGGAGGAAGCGCCCGCGCAGGTCCTCCATCAGGTCGTCCTTGATCTCACTGACATCCCCGTGGTGGGCAAGGATCCGCTGCGCGCCGATATTCGACGTCATGATCACGACGGTGTTCCGGAAATCGACCGTACGGCCCTGGGCATCGGTCAGCCGCCCGTCGTCCAGGACCTGCAGCAGCGCCGAGAAGACATCCGGATGCGCCTTCTCCACCTCATCGAAGAGCAGCACGCTGTACGGCTGCCGCCGCACCTTCTCCGTCAGCTGCCCGGCCTCCTCATGGCCCACATATCCGGGCGGCGCCCCGATCAGCCGCGACACCGTGTGCTTCTCCTGGAACTCGCTCATGTCGAAGCGGATCATCCGGTTCTCGTCACCGAAGAGCAGCTCCGCGAGGGCCTTCGCCAGCTCGGTCTTGCCGACGCCGGTCGGCCCGAGGAAGAGAAAAGAACCGACCGGCCGATTCGGATCGCCCATCCCGGCCCGCCCCCGCCGGACCGCCTCCGAGACCGCCGTCACCGCCTCCTCCTGCCCCACCACCCGGCTGTGCAGGGCGTCCTCCAGCTTCAGCAGCTTGTCCTTCTCGCTGGCGGTCAGCTGGGCCACGGGGATGCCCGTACGCCGCGACAGGATCTCCGCGATATCGCCCGCGGTCACCGCCATCACGCCCTCGCGCCGCTCCTCCACCCCGGCCAGCTCGGCCTCGGCGTCGGCGATCTGCCGCTTGAGCTCGCTCGCCTTCGCGTAGTCCTCGGCGGCGACCGCCTCGTCCTTCTCCCGCGTCAGCTTGGCGACCTTGTCCTCGCGGTCGGTGACCTCGCTGGACTTGCCGAGCGACTTCAACCGCACCCGCGCACCCGCCTGGTCGATCAGGTCGATGGCCTTGTCGGGCAGGAAGCGGTCCGAGACATAGCGGTCCGACAGCTCGGCGGCCGCGGTGAGCGCCTCGTCGGCGAAGCGGACCTGGTGGTGCGCCTCGTACGCGTCCCGCAGCCCCTCCAGGATCTGGATGGTCTCCTCGACGCTCGGCTCCGGGACCATGACCGGCTGGAAGCGGCGCTCCAGGGCGGGGTCCTTCTCGATGTGCTTGCGGTATTCGTCGATGGTCGTGGCGCCGACGACGTGCAGTTCGCCGCGGGCGAGGGCGGGCTTGAGCATGTTGCCCGCGTCCATGGCGCCCTCGCCGCTGCTGCCGGCGCCGACGACGGTGTGCAGCTCGTCGATGAAGAGGACGGTGTCCTCGGCGGCCTTGACCTCATCGATGACGTTCTTCAGCCGCTCCTCGAACTCGCCGCGGTACTTCGACCCGGCGACAAGACCCGCGAGATCGAGCCCGATGACCCGCTTGCCTTCGAGCGACTTGGGCACCTCACCGGCGATGATGCGCTGGGCGAGCCCTTCGACGATGGCGGTCTTGCCGACTCCGGGCTCCCCGATCAGCACGGGGTTGTTCTTGGACCGCCGCGACAGAATCTCGACGGTCTGCTCGATCTCCTCGGCCCGCCCGACGACCGGGTCGAGCTTCCCGGACCTGGCCTCCTCGGTGAGGTCACGGCCGTACTCGTCCAGCGTCGGCGTCTCGCTGTCGTCCTTGGCCGCGGGCACGCCTTCCGCCCGCGAGGCCTTGTCCGTGGCCTTGGAGAGCTTCGCGGGATCGGTTCCGTACGCCTCCAGCAGCCGCCCCGCGCCCGAAGCCGGGTCGTCCAGGAGCGCGCCGAGGATGTGCTCGGGCCCGATGTACGACACCCCGGCCGCCTGCGACCGGGCATGCGCGGCGATCAGCACCCGCTTCGCGGCGGGGGTGAGGCCCGGCTCCGACGACGCCGACGAGCCCTCCCCCGGCAGCACCCGCTCGATGGCCGCGCCGAGCTGCCCGGGGTCGGCGCCCGCCTGCTGCAGCACGCTACGCGCCGGCTCCACCTGCGTACACGCCCACAGCAGGTGCTCGGTGTCCAGGTCCTCGCTGCCGTCCTGCTGCGCCCGCTGCTGGGCGGTGCCGATCAGCTCGCGCGCGGAGTCCGTGAGCAGCCGCCCGATCGGCACCCGCTGCACCTGGGGCGGGGCGGAGCCCGGGGACATCCCGAAGAAGCGGTTGAGGATCTCCGAGAAGGGGTCCTGGGATCCGTAGGAGCCGAAGGGCGGCATAGAGCTCATGCCACCACTAGAGCAAGGCCCCCGTATGGCCGCAAAAGGTGCGCCGCGACCGGGTTACGCCGTCAGCCGCCGCACGGCCTCATCCAGCTCCAGCTCCTCGCTCGTGCCCGCGCGGCGGTCCTTGAGCTCCACGATCCCGTCCCCGATCCGCCGCCCGACCACGAGCACCCGCGGCACCCCGATCAGCTCCGCGTCGGTGAACTTCACGCCCGGCGACGCGGCCCGGTCATCGACCACGACCCGCACCCCCGCGGCCGCGAGCCGCTCCGAGACCTCCAGCGCCGCCTCGATCTGCACGGCCTTCCCGGCCGCGACGACGTGCACGTCGTACGGGGCGATCTCGGCCGGCCAGCACAGCCCCTTCTCGTCGCTGGTCTGCTCGGCGAGCGCGGCGACGGCCCGGGAGACCCCGATGCCGTACGAGCCCATGGTGACGCGGGCCGGCTTGCCGTCCTTGCCGAGCACGTCGAAGCGGTAGGTGTCCGCGTACTTCCGGCCGAGCTGGAAGATGTGCCCGATCTCGATGGCCCGGTCGAGCCGCAGCCCGGCCCCGCACTTCGGGCACGGGTCGCCGTCCTGGACGACCACGACATCCACGTACTGGTCGACCTCGAAGTCCCGCCCGCACACCACATTCCTGGCGTGCGTGTCGGGCTTGTTGGCCCCGGTGATCCAGGCGGTCCCGGGCGCGATCCGCGGGTCGGCGAGGTAGCGGACCTTCTGCAGCCCCTGCGGCCCCACGTACCCCCGCACCAGGTCGGGCCGCCCGGCGAAGTCCTCGGCGGTGACGATGTCGACCTCGGCGGGCGCCAGCAGCTCGGCCAGCTTGCCCAGGTCCACCTCCCGGTCGCCGGGCACGCCGACCGCGGTGATCTCGCCGTCCACCTTCACCAGCAGGTTCTTCAGCGTCGCGGAGGCGGGCACGCCGAGGTGCTCGGCGAGCGTCTCGATGGTGGGGGTGTCCGGGGTGTCGAGCTCCTCGATGGGCCCATGCGCCGAGCCGTCGACGGCGGCGACCTCGGTCCGTACCGCCTCCGTATTGGCGGCGAAGTCACACGCCGGGCAGTCGGCGAAGGTGTCCTCGCCGGCCGGAGCGGGCGCCAGGAACTCCTCGGACGCCGACCCGCCCATGGCGCCCGAAATCGCCGAGCAGATCCGGTAGTCGAGTCCGAGCCGCTCAAAGATGCGCTGGTAGGCGGCGCGGTGCAGGGCGTACGAGGCGTCCAGCCCCTCATCGCTCGCATCGAAGGAGTACGAGTCCTTCATCTGGAACTCGCGCCCGCGCAGAATTCCCGACCGCGGCCGCGCCTCGTCCCGGTACTTCGTCTGGATCTGGTACAGGATCGCGGGCAGGTCCTTGTACGACGAGATCTGCTCCTGCGCGACCTGCGTGAACAGCTCCTCGTGCGTCGGCCCGAGCACATAGTCGGTGCCCTTGCGGTCCTGCAGCTGGAAGAGCAGGTCCCCGTACTCATCGGCGCGCCCGCTGGCCTCGTAGGTCTCCCGCGGCAGCAGGGCGGGCAGGAGCACCTCCTGAGCGCCGATGGCGTCCATCTCTTCCCGTACGACGCGGGTGACGTTCTCGAGCACCTTCTTGCCGAGCGGCAGCCAGGTGTAGACACCGGCGGCGGCGCGGCGCACGTATCCGGCGCGGACCAGCAGCTTGTGGCTGGCGGTCTCGGCGTCGGCCGGGGCGTCGCGCAGGGTCTTCAGCATCATTCGGGACATGCGCTGGACGCGCGGTGCGGTGCTCATGCGGGGAGATTATCGGTACCTGGGCGCGCGCCAAAAACGGGTATCACCGGCTGAGCGGCAGCTCGGCCCCCATCACCACATACGGCGCGGGCGCGGACGGGAAGATCACCCTGCGTGCGAGGTCCTGATACCCGAGCTGCCGGTACAGCCGCCGGGCCGGGCTCTCCACATCGATCGCGGACAGGATCGACTTCGGCTCCACCGCCGCGTCCGTGATCTCGGTGATCAGCCGCCGCCCGATCCCGCGCTTCTGGAATGCCGGGTGAACGTGCAACTCGGTGATGACAAAGGCGTCATCGAGCCACCGCTCGCCGCCGGTGTCCCGCAGATAGGGCTGGACGACGGTGGACCACCAGTAGACCCGGTTGTTGGGCATCCCGTAGACGAATCCGGCCAGCCGCCCCTCGGCGGTGGTGGCCCCAAGAGAGCGCACCCCGGCATTGGCGGCGTGCCGCAGCACGACGTGCCTCCGCACCCCGATCTCGTCATCGGTGAGACCGAACGCAAGCGCCTGCACGGCCAGCGCGTCATCGACGCGGGCGGCGAGGTCCAGGGGGCCGATGACGACGTCGTCCATGAGCGCGCATGCTACCGCCCCGGCAGGCTCAGAAAAGCACGCTCATGAAAGCGCCGACCTCGCGGAAGCCGATCCGTCGATACGCGGCCCTGGCCGTGGTGTTGTAGTCGTTGACGTACAGGCTCACCACCGGCGCCACCTCGCGCAGCGCGAAGCGCAGCACCGCCGTGAGGCCGGTCTCGGAGAGGCCCCTTCCCCGGTGCTCGGGGGCCACCCACACGCCCTGGATCTGGCAGGCGTGGGACGTGGCCGCGCCGATCTCCGCCTTGAAGACGACCTGGCCGTTCTCGACCCGGGCGAAGGAGCGGCCCGAGCCGACCAGCTCGGCCACCCGCGCCTGGTACATGAGCCCGCCGTCCCCCGCCATCGGCGAGACCCCGACCTCCTCGGTGAACATGGCCACGCACGCCGGCATGATCATTTCCATCTCGTCCTTACGGACCCTGCGCACCAGCGGATCGGGCCGGATGTCCGCCGGCAGCTCCGTGGTCACCATCAGCGGCTGGTGCGCCCGCACCTCCCGCGCCGGGCCCCAGCTCGGCTCCAGCAGCGCCCACAGCTCGCTCGTGGGCCCGACGGGCCCGACGATCGACGAGCACCGCCGCCCCGCCCGCAGCGCGCGCTCCGCGAAGCCGCGGATCGCCGCGGGTTCTGCGCATACGGGCACCAGGTTCGCGCCCGCGTAGCACAGCGACTGCAGCTTGCCCTCGGCGTCGTACCAGCCCCACATCTCGCCGCCGAGGCGCCAGGGGTCGAGGCCCGCGGACTCCACCCGGGCGGCGACGAAGGCATTGGCGACCGGATCGCGGTCGAGCACCGCGCGGGCGTAATCGAGGTCGCCGGGTTCCAGGACCCGGGTCTCACCGGTCGTCAACACAGCCGCACTTTACCTGCACGAAGGGCTTACGCGCGCGTCGCAACGAGGCCGTAACGGAGCCGCTCAGCTGACGCTGACCTGCGGCTCCCCCGAGAGCGTGCCGTCCTTCTCCATCTGCTCGGCGATCTTCATGGCCTCGTCGATGAGGGTCTCCACGATCTTCGACTCGGGCACGGTCTTGATGACCTCGCCCTTGACGAAGATCTGGCCCTTGCCATTGCCGGAGGCGACGCCGAGGTCGGCCTCGCGGGCCTCGCCCGGGCCGTTGACGACGCAGCCCATGACCGCGACGCGCAGCGGGACCTCCATGCCGTCGAGACCGGCGGAGACCTCGTCGGCGAGCTTGTAGACATCCACCTGGGCGCGGCCGCAGGACGGGCAGGAGACGATCTCCAGGCGGCGCTGGCGCAGGCCGAGGGACTCCAGGATCTGGATGCCGACCTTGCACTCCTCCGCGGGCGGCGCGGACAGCGAGACCCGGATGGTGTCGCCGATGCCCTCGCTGAGCAGCGCGCCGAAGGCGACCGCCGACTTGATGGTGCCCTGGAAGGCCGGACCGGCCTCGGTCACGCCGAGGTGCAGCGGGTAGTCGCACTGGGCGGCCAGCTGCCGGTAGGCGTTGACCATGACCACCGGGTCGTTGTGCTTCACCGAGATCTTGATGTCCCTAAAGCCGTGCTCCTCGAAGAGCGAGCACTCCCACAGCGCCGACTCCACCAGCGCCTCGGGGGTGGCCTTGCCGTACTTCGCCAGCAGCCGCTGGTCGAGCGAGCCGGCATTGACGCCGATCCGGATCGGGGTGCCGGCCGCGGACGCGGCCTGGGCGATCTGCTTGACCTGGTCGTCGAACTTCTTGATGTTGCCCGGGTTCACCCGGACCGCGGCGCACCCGGCGTCGATCGCCGCGTACACATACTTCGGCTGGAAGTGGATGTCGGCGATCACCGGGATCTGCGACTTCTTCGCGATCACCGGCAGCGCATCCGCGTCGTCCTGCGTCGGGCAGGCGACCCGGACAATCTCACAGCCCGACGCCGTCAGCTCCGCGATCTGCTGCAGCGTGGCACCGATGTCGGAGGTCCGCGTCGTGGTCATCGACTGGACGGAGACGGGGGCGTCTCCGCCCACCGCGACCTTTCCGACCTGCAGCTTCCGGCTGACGCGACGGTCGGCGAGCTTCAGCGGCACGGACGGAATACCGAGCGAAACAGCAGTCATCTGGCGGCAACCCCAAGCATTCGAATCTACGGCCCTGGGCGAGCGGGCTCAGCCTTCGAGGTTACGTCACGCCGGTGGCCGGAAGAACTCGCCACCTAGAACATCACTGGATCTGTGGACGAACTGCGACATGAGCGGACGCAGCCCGGCTAACCCGTGAGCTTTACCGGATTGACCAGGTCCGCTACCAGCACCAGCAGCGTGAAGCAGATGAAGATCCCGGCCACCACATACGCCACCGGCATGAGCTTCGCGACATCGAAGGGGCCGGGATCCGGCCGCCGGAACACCTTCGCCGCCTGCCGCCGCACCGACTCCCACAGCGCGCCCGCGATGTGCCCGCCGTCGAGCGGCAGCAGCGGGAGCATGTTGAACAGGAACAGCGACAGGTTGAAGCCCGCCACCAGCAGCAGCATGGAGGCGACCCGCTGCTCGGGCGGAATGTCCAGGTTCAGCACCTCGCCGCCGACCCGGGCCGCGCCGACGACGCCGACCGGGGAGTCGTCCTTGCGCTCGCCGCCGTTGAAGGCGGCGTTGTACAGGTCGGGGATCTTCGACGGCAGCGCGATGAGGGCGTCGACGCCGTTGGCGACCATGTCGCCCATCCGCTCCACCGACTGCCCGAAGTCCTGCTGGACGACGCCGCGGGCCGGGGTGAAGCCGAGGAAGCCCGCGTTGACGTACTCGCCGTCCACGTACGAACCGCGGCCGTCGGTCTTGGCGACCTGGTTCTTGATCAGGGTGGCGTGCAGGTCGAGCTGCTTGCCGTCGCGCTCGACCGTGACGGTGGCCTTGCCGATGGTGCCGCGGATGTCGGACTGCAGGTCGTCCCAGTCGCCGACCTTGTCGCCGTTGAAGGCGACGATCTTGTCGCCCTTCTGCAGCCCCGCGGCCCTGGCGGGCGCGGCCGGGTCCTTGTCGGTGCACTTGCGGTCGGGGTCCTTGGACACCACGGACTGCTGCAGCACGCAGTCGGAGACCGCGCCGACCGTCGTGGTCTGGGTGGTGATGCCGAAGGTCATCATCACGCCCATGAAGACCACGACCGCGAGGATCAGGTTCATGAACGGGCCCGCGAACATCACGATGACCCGCTTCCACGGGGCCCGGGTGTAGAAGAGCTTGGTCTCGTCGCCGGGCTTCAGCTCCTCGTACGCCGCCGCCCTGGCGTCCTCGATCATCCCGCGGAACGGGGACGTGGACCGGGCCTGCAGCTTCCCGTCCTTGCCGGGCGGGAACATGCCGATCATGCGGATGTAGCCGCCGAGCGGGATGGCCTTGATGCCGTACTCCGTCTCGCCCTTCTTGCGCGAGAAGATCGTCGGGCCGAAGCCGACCATGTACTGCGGCACCCGGATGCCGAACATCTTGGCCGTGGAGAGGTGGCCGAGCTCATGCCAGGCGATGGAGACCAGCAGGCCCACGGCGAAGACGACGATGCCGAGGATCGTCATGAAGGTGGTCATCCGCGGGCCTCCGCCGTCTGCTCAATTCCTGCGAGCTCCCGGGCGCGCGCCCGCGCCCAGCTCTCCGCCTCAAGGACGTCGGCGACCGTGAGGCGCCCTCTTGAAACAATAGAGCCCGTGGCCGGGGTGCCGTGCTCGGTGACGACGTCCGTCACAGTGTCCATGATTCCGTTGAACGGCAACCTGCCATCGAGGAAAGCGGCCACGCACTCCTCATTGGCGGCGTTGAAGACCGCCGGCGCGGTGCCACCCAGCGAGCCTACGTGGCAGGCGAGCGGAACGGACGGGAACGCCTGCTCGTCGAGCGGGAAGAACTCCCAGGTCGAGGCCGTACTCCAGTCGAAGGCCGGCCCGGCCTCCGGCACCCGGTCCGGCCAGCCCATGCCGAGCGCGATCGGCAGCCGCATGTCCGGCGGCCCGGCCTGCGCGAGGGTGGAGCCGTCGGTGAACTCGACCATGGAGTGCACATAGGACTGCGGATGCACGACGACCTCGATGCGGTCGAAGGGCACGTCGAAGAGCAGATGCGCCTCGATGACCTCCAGGCCCTTGTTGACCAGGGTGGAGGAGTTGATCGTGACGACCGGGCCCATGCTCCAGGTGGGGTGCGCGAGCGCCTGCTCCGGGGTTACGGCCTCCAGCTGCTCTCGCGTACGCCCTCGGAAGGGCCCGCCGGAGGCGGTGACGACGAGCTTGCGCACCTCGGCGCGGGTGCCGCCGAGCAGCGCCTGGAAGAGGGCGGAGTGCTCGGAGTCGACCGGGATGATCTGGCCGGGCTTGGCGACGGCCTTCACGAGCGGGCCGCCGACGATGAGCGACTCCTTATTGGCGAGCGCGAGGGTGCGGCCTGCTTCGAGGGCGGCGAGGGTGGGCGCCAGGCCGATCGAGCCGGTGATGCCGTTGAGGACGGTGTGGCACTCGGAGCCGGCCAGCTCGGTGGCGGCGTCGGGGCCGGCGAGGACCTCGGGCAGCGGCTCCGAGGTCCCGTACTCCGCCTTGAGCGCCTCGCGCAGATCGTCCGCCTTGCTCGCGTCGGCGACCGCGACCGTACGGACCCCCAGCTGCCGCGCCTGCTCGGCCAGCAGCGCGACCCGGCCGCCGGCCGCGGACAGCGCCGTGACCCGGAAGCGGTCCGGGTTGCGCAGCACGATGTCGGCGGCCTGGGTGCCGATGGAGCCGGTCGAGCCGAGGATCACGATCTCCCGCGGGCCGCCGTCGGGCGTGGCGGGCGGGAGCAGACGGGGGTCAGCAAGGGGCGCTGGACGGTCGGTCATGGCGTCCATTGTGTCGCGTGGCGGCGGTACGGCCAGCACCGCCCGCCGGATTGACAGGCAACCATTTGGTTGCCAATCTGGAGTGGAGGGGGTCGGTGCTGATGGATGAGGTGTTCAAGGCGCTCGCGGACGCGAGTCGCAGGCGGCTGCTGGACCGGCTGAACGAGCGGAACGGCCAGACGCTGCGCGAGCTCTGCGAGGGGCTGGCGATGAGCAGGCAGGCGGTGAGCAAGCACCTGGCGGTGCTCGAGGCCGCGGGCCTGGTCAGCGCCGTAAAACGCGGCCGGGAAAAGCTGCACTACCTCAACCCCGTCCCCATCCACGAGATCGCCGACCGCTGGATCGGCCAGTACGAGCGAGGCCGGATGGCGGCGCTCGGCAACCTGAAGAACGCCCTGGAAGGAACGGCGATGAGCAAGCCCGAGTACGTCTACACGATCTACATCCACACCACGCCCGAGAAGCTCTGGGAGGGCCTGACCAGCCCGGAGTTCCTGAAGCAGTACCACGGCGGCTACGCCCCGTCCTCCGACTGGCAGGTCGGCTCGAAGGTGCTGTGGCCGGTCGAGGACGGCGGCGAGCCGCAGGACCTCGGCCAGGTCGTCACCGAGTCGGAGCCGGGCAAGCGGCTCGCGTACACGTGGCACACGCTGCAGCCGATGCATCAGGAGATGTTCGGCATGAGCGACGCGGAGTTCGCGGAGGCCGTAAAGGAGCGCTCGAAGGTGGCCTTCGACATCGAGCCGGCCGAGGTGCCGGAGGCGGGCGTAAAGCTGACGATCACGCACGACGGCTTCACCTCGGCCGACTCCAAGATGCTCGAGGGCGTCAGCGGCGGCTGGACGATGATGATGTCCGAGCTGAAGTCGATCCTCGAGAAGGAGTAGCGCCTTTTCGGGTACGCGGGTCAGGGCGCCAGGCGGACCATCCGGCCCTCGGACGGCACGCCGGCGGCGTCCACGACGAACAGCAGGTAGTCGCCGGGCGGCGCCGAGGCCGGGTTGCGCGGCACGGCGACGGTGAGGCGGCGGCCGGCGTCGGTCTCCTCGCTCGCGGCGACGTGGAGCCAGACGTAGCGCTGGTCCATGTCGTTGCCGTGGGTGGTGGAGCCGAGGCGGGCGAGGGAGACACGGGCGCGGGCGTCGAGGCTCGTACCGGAGGCGTCGAGGGTGAAGGCGCGGCCGTAGCGGAGCACGTCCTGACCGTCGTGCGTGGCGATCGCGTCCAGGGCCGGGCGCGGGCCGCGCCACAGGTACGGCGGGTAGTAGCGCTCCGCGTCGGTGTGCACCGACACCCACTTGTAGCCCTTGTCGCCAGGCATCCGCTCGCCGCCGAAGCCGCCGGTGCTGCCCGCCTTCAGCAGGGTGCCGTCGGACTGGAGCACGGCGGAGGAGTGGTAGCGGCGGTCGGTGAGATTGCTCGCCGCCGGGGTGAAGCGCTCGGTGGCCGGGTCGAAGAGCTCGGACTGCCGCACCTCGTCCCTGTTCATATCGCCCCAGCCGCGCTCCGAGCCGCCGCTGACCAGCACGGAGCCGTCGGCGAGCAGCGTCGTGTCGCACAGCACGCGCGGGTGTGCCATGCGGCCGGTGCGCCGCCAGCGGCGCTGGGCGGCGAGGTCGGCGGCGGTGTCGAGTTCGAGGATCTCGGCGGTGGCGGTGGCGGGCTGGTCGGCATTCAACGTGCGGTGGTCGGTCTGCGACTCGTGCTGGCCGCCGACGGCGAGGATCCGGGCGTACGGGGAGTCGGCGGTGAGCGGCAGCAGCACGTGCGAGCCGTAGGTGGGGTAGCTGCGGGAGCCGCGGGTGCGCATGCGGTAGACGGCCTCGGCGCGTTCCAGCGGGCGCTCGGCGCGGGGGTCGTACGCGTACAGCCAGGCGCGGTTGGACTCGACCAGGGCGACGGCGGTGCCGGAGCCGCCGCGGGGCAGCGCCCAGACGTGCGGGTAGGTGGCGAGCGACTCGCCCTTGCCGAGCCGTTCGGTGTCGATGAGGCGGACGGGCGGGAGGTCGACGAGGGTGCCGGTGGCCGGGTCGTAGATCTCGTAGCTATTGCCCGAGGAGGTCCAGAAGCCGTCGGGGTCACCGTCGTTGCCGTTGCCTTCGAGCACCTTCCGGGAGCCGGAGGTGATCAGCATCCGGCCGTCGGGGAGGCAGGTCACCGTCGGATACCAGCGCACCTGGCTCATGGGCTGCTCGATCTGCTCCCAGCCCGCGAGCTCGGCCGGGTCGTAGATGTGCAGGTGCCCGCCATTGCTGCTGTGGCCCTCGTGCGCCATCTCCGGCGGGATGACGTGGCCGCCGGCGACCAGGAGCCGGCCGTCCGGGAGGTGGGCGGCGCCGCCGCAGAAGATGTTCTGCCGGGGCGGCCCGCCATTGGCGTCCATGATCCGGTCGCGGGTGAGGAGGGTGTCCGGGTCGAGCCCGCGGGCCTCCATGTCGTCGAGACCGTAGATGTTCCAGAGCCACTGCCCACGCCGGCCCGGATCCTCCTTGGGCGAGCCGTCGGCCTTGCGCTGCCGGGGCGAGGACCAGTAGATGACCTCTTGCCCGGGTCCGTTGCGGAGCAGCGCGGCGTGCACGCCGACGATCCCGAGGTCGAGCTCCTTGCCGCCCTCTCCCGCACGGCGCCACTCGCCGCCGGTCGGCTCGATCCATACATCGACGGTCATGCCGTCGTGCGGGGAGCTGACGTCGAGCTGGTCGGCGTACTCACCCGGCTCACCGGTCTCCACCGGCACCACCCAGACGACCGCGGGACGCTGAGCCGAGACGCGAACGCTCGCGGACTCCCCCTGCCACCGCTCCCCGCGACGGGTGCCCACGGTCGTACGGCCGGTGGTGCTGGCCACCTCCACGGTGAACGGCTCCTCGACGGTGGTGCTCAGCCGCAGCGCGACGGCCTCACCGGGCAGCTTCAGGCGCAGGCGCTCGGCGTCGGCCTGGAGCACGGGGACGTCCGGCTGCTCCTGCCGTCGGGAAGGGGAGCCGTCGGGCGAGGCGGCACGGGCGGGGACGGCAGCGAGTCCGGCGGCCGCCGCTCCCGCTGCCGTCGCGATGACGGCCCGACGCGACTGATTACGGTGTGTAGTCTTCACTCGCGCATGGAATCACGCTGAGTGACCGCCACGGCGGATTGACGGCCTCAGCGGATCGGCCGTCGCTGGTTCTCCTTCTCCGACGGCCCCGGTGTCGCGTCCGCGATCCACGGCCCCTCGCCCGAGAGGTCGACCACGCCCTCCTCCAGCCAGGTGTACGCGCCGCCCAGCACCCCCTTGACGACCTTGCGGTCCAGGTCGTCGGTGTTGTTCCAGAGGCGGCCGAAGAGTTCGTCCACGCGGATGCGGGACTGCCGGCAGAAGGCGTCCGCCAGTTGGTAGGCCTCGCGGCCGTGGTCGTCGCCCGAGCGGAGGAGCTCTGCTCGTACGCACGCCGCGCTCATCGCGAAGAGCTCCGCGCCGATGTCGACCACGCGGCCCAGGAAGCCCTGCTTGGTCTCCATCTTTCCCTGCCAGCGGGACATCGCGTAGAAGGTCGAGCGGGCCAGCTTGCGGGCGTTGCGCTCCACGAAGCGGAGGTGGGTGGAGAGGTCCTGGTGGCCCGCCGGGTGGAATTCGGCGTACGTGCGCGGGACTTGGCCCTTGCCCGCGACCAGCTTCGGCAGCCAGCGGGCGTAGAAGCCGCCGGCCTGCATGCCCGCCTTCGCCTTCTCCTGCAGGGTCTTGTCCGGGTCGATCAGGTCGCCTGCCACCTTCAGGTGCGCGTCCACCGCCTCGCGGGCGATCAGCAGGTGCATGATCTCCGTCGAGCCCTCGAAGATCCGGTTGATGCGGAGGTCGCGGACCACCTGCTCCGCCGGCACCGCCCGCTCGCCGCGGGCGGCCAGTGACGCCGCTGTCTCGTAGCCGCGGCCGCCGCGGATCTGCAGCAGCTCGTCCGCCATCAGCGAGGCCATCTCGGAGCCGTAGAGCTTGGCGAGGGCGGCCTCGATGCGGATGTCGTTGCGGTCCTCGTCGGCCATCTGGGAGGAGAGGTCCAGCACCGCCTCCAGCGCGAAGGTCGTCGCGGCGATGAAGGAGATCTTCGAGCCGACGGCCTCATGCTTGGCTACGGGCCTGCCCCACTGCTCGCGCACCGCGCCCCATTCGCGGGCGATCTTCAGGCACCACTTGCCGGCGCCGGCGCAGAGGGCGGGCAGGGACAGGCGGCCCGTATTCAGGGTCGTCAGGGCGATCTTCAGGCCCGCGCCCTCCGGGCCGATCCGGTTCGCCGCCGGGACTCGGACCTGGTGGAAGCGGGTGACGCCGTTCTCGATGCCGCGCAGACCCATGAAGGCGTTGCGGTTCTCGACCGTGATGCCCTCGGAGGCGGCCTCGACGACGAAGGCGGTGATGCCGCCCTTGCGGCCTTCGGACTTGGGGACGCGGGCCATGACGACGAGCAGGTCAGCCACGACGCCGTTCGTCGTCCACAGCTTCACGCCGTCGAGGATGTAGTCATCGCCGTCCGGGACGGCCGCACAGGCCATCCGCGCCGGGTCCGAGCCCACGTCCGGCTCGGTGAGCAGGAAGGCGGTGATGTCCGTACGGGCGCAGCGGGGCAGGAACTTCTCCTTCTGCTCCTCCGTGCCGAAGATCTTCAGCGGCTGCGGTACGCCGATCGACTGATGCGCGGAGAGCAGCGCGCCGACCGCGGGGTTCGCGGAGCCGACGAGGGCGAGCGCCTTGTTGTAGTACACCTGGGTGAGGCCGAGGCCGCCGTACTTGGTGTCGATCTTCATGCCGAGGGCGCCGAGCTCCTTGAGCCCGTTGATCGTCTCGTCCGGGATCTGCGACTCGCGCTCGATCCGGGCGTTGTCGATCTTCGTTTCGCAGAAGTCCTTGAGCTTGGCGAGGAACTCCTCGCCGCGCTCGGCCGCCGCGTCCGTAGGCAGCGGATGCGGGTGGATCAGGTCGAGGCGGAAGCGGCCCAGGAACAGCTCCTTGGCGAAGCTGGGCTTGCGCCAGTCCTGTTCACGCGCCGCCTCCGCGACCTGTCGCGCCTCTTTCTCGGATACTTTCGCGGGTTCTTGCACCTCGGTCATGAGCTCAGCTCACCTCGCCGCCGATGGGGTTACCGGAGAGTGCTACTCGTCCGTATGTACCCGATTCGCGGTGGGTGCACCAGCCCGTGCGCACAGATCAGGCGTTCGGGCGCTTGCCGTGGTTGGCGTTCTTCTTCTTGCGCGCGCGGCGCTTGTTTCCTCTAGCGGACATATCGGCAGAATAAGCCCTACGAGCGTTCCTTGCAGGTGTCGCGGATCTTGTAGAAGTACGACAGGTACTTCGCGTGGTAGTCCGCCCCGGTGATCCGCACCATCGCCTCGTCCGCGGAGCGCAGCCCCGACCCCGTCCAGTTGTGGCTGCCGGTGTAGACCCGCGGGGTGATCGAGCCGTTGTAGTCGCCGTCGAGCAGCCAGAACTTCGTGTGCGTACGGACATCGATGCCGGGCCCGTTGTTGAAGCTGCAGGCCAGGCTCTGGATGCCGGCGCCGTCGAGGATGCCCTTCACCGTCGCGTCGCCCTCGCTGTAGACGACGTCGATCCAGCAGCCCTTGCCGCGCAGCTCGGCGAGCTTGTTCGCCACCTGCTTGCGGGAGCCGAGGAACTGGAACATCGCCACCCGGATGTCCGTCTGGTGCTTCTTGCCGTCGGTGCCGGTGTAGGAGCAGGAGACCTCGTTGAGGGTGTTGACGATGGTGTCGGTCGCCGGGTTGTTGTAGTTCGCGTCGCCGCGCGGGAAGAAGTAGGCGCGGTACGCGGAGCCGGTCGGCGTCGACCAGTAGTACGTGTTGTCGCCGCTCGCCGAGCCGCGCAGCCGGCGCTCGTCCTCGTGGAACTTGGCGTAGCCGTCGTAGACCACCGGGTCCACGAAGGTGACGGAGTCGTTGTAGGACTCGACCTTGTACCAGTCGTTGAGGTTCGAGGACGACTGCCAGACGACCTTGGAGTAGCTGGTGCCGTCCGAGAAGCCGGAGATCTTCGAGAAGATGAAGAACTTGTTGTGGTTGTAGGCGGGGTTGGGCGGCGGGACGGAGGCGCAGCCGCGGCTGACGTCGTCCACGCCGTCGTCGTCCTCGAACTTGTCGTCGCAGACGACGATCCAGGAGCCGGCGGCGTCGTTCGCGCCCAGGGCGCTCTTCAGGGCGGCGTACGCGGCGCTGCCCTTGTCGCGGGTGTTGTCGTCCACGATCAGCTTGACCGAGACGCCGCGGTTCTTGGCCGCCACCAGCGCGTCCGCTACGGCCTTGTCCTCCAGCTCGAACATCGACGCCTTGATGGACTCGCCCGCCGGCGTGGCGTTGATGAGCTGGATCAGCTGGGTGAAGTTCGCCGACTGCTGGGCCGCGGTGCCGAGCGGGTCGTTGAAGACCGGGCCGTTGATGACGGGCTTCGGCACGGCGGCCGAGGAGGTCGAGGCCTGGCTGAAGAGCAGGCCGGCCAGCAGGGCTACGAGACCCGTGAGCAATCCGCCGTAACGGACCGATCTACGCCTGAGCATGCGGAAGTCCCCCCAGGGGAAGCGGCGGTTCGAGACGCCGAGCACCCTAGAGGGACAACCGTCACATTGTCAGGCCCTCGTCACATACTTCACAGGTCCAGACCGGTGAGGACCATGACCCGCTCGTACGTGTAGTCCTCCATCGCGAACTTCACGCCCTCGCGCCCGACCCCGGACTGCTTCACGCCGCCGTACGGCATCTGGTCCGCGCGGTACGACGGCACATCGCCGACGATCACGCCGCCGACCTCGAGCGCCCGCTGCGCCCGGAAGGCCGTCTGCACGTCGTGCGTGAACACGCCCGCCTGCAGGCCGTACTTGGAGTCGTTGGCGATGGCGTACGCCGCCTCCTCGCCGTCCGCCTTCGCCACGGTCAGCACCGGGCCGAAGACCTCCTCGCAGGAGACCTTCACGTCATGCGGCACGTCCGCGAGCACGGTCGGGGCATACGAGGCGCCGTCGCGCTTGCCGCCGGTGAGCAGCGTGGCGCCGGCCTTGACCGCCTCGTCGACCCACGCCTCGACGCGCTTGGCGGCGTCCTCGCTGACCAGCGGGCCGACGTCGGTGGCGTCGTCGGACGGGTCGCCGGTGACCTGCTTCTCGACGGCCTTGACGATGCGCGGGACCAGCTCGTCGTAGAGCGAGGAGTCCACGATCGCCCGCTGGACGGAGATGCAGGACTGGCCGCCCTGGTAGTTGGAGAAGGTGCCGATGCGCTGCGCCGCCCAGTCCAGGTCCCTCTCGGCGGAGAAGTCGGCGAGCACGATCGCCGCGCCATTGCCGCCCAGCTCCAGGGTGACGCGCTTGCGCGGGATGGTGTCGAGGATGGCGTAGCCGACCTTCTCGGAGCCGGTGAAGGAGACGACCGGGAGGCGCTCGTCCTGGGTCAGCTGCTCCATGTGCTCATTGGCTACGGGCAGCACGGACCAGGAGCCGGCCGGCAGGTCGGTCTCGGCGAGCAGCTCGCCGATCATCAGGCCGGAGAGCGGGGTCGCGGGCGCCGGCTTCAGGATGATCGGCGTGCCGACGGCGAGGGCCGGGGCGACCTTGTGCGCACACAGGTTCAGCGGGAAGTTGAACGGCGCGATGCCGAGCACCGGGCCGCGCGCGAAGCGCCGGGTGAAGGCGAGCCGGCCGACGCCGCCCGGGTCGGTGTCGAGGCGCTGGGCGTCGCCGCTGTTGAACCGCCGGGCCTCCTCGGAGGCGAAGCGGAAGACGGAGACGGCGCGGCCGACCTCGCCGCGGGCCCACTTCATGGGCTTGCCGTTCTCGGCGGAGATCAGCCGGGCGATCTCCTCGGTGCGCTCGGCGAGCCGGCGCGAGATGTGGTCGAGGGCGTTGGCCCGTACGTGCGCGGGGGTCGCGGCGAACTCGTCCTTGACGGCGTCGGCCGCGACGATCGCCTCCTCGACCTGCGCCTGGGTGGGGACGCTCACCGCGCCCACGAGACGGCCGTCCCAGGGGGAAGTGACGTCCAGGGTGTCATCGCCGGTTGCTTGGCGGCCGGCCAGCCAGAAGGGGTGTGCGGTAGCCACGGTGTTCTCCGCCTCCGGGTCGCGAGTTTGATCCGTATTCGGGTGCTGTTGCCCACCGTAGGGCCAGGGACCCGCTTCGTCGTTTGTCCAGGGCGGAGAATACGCGGCGCGTCCTGCTACGGATCGTCCAGGACCTGTGCCGATCGCCCCGGGCGCTGTCGGTGGCGCATGCCAGAGTGGGGCCATGTCATCCGCGCTCATCGGCCGCGACCACCCGGCCGGCATCCTGCGCGCCGCCATCGACCGCGCGGCGACCAGCCACGGCGGGCTCGTGCTCGTCGCGGGCGAGGCCGGCATCGGCAAGACCGCGCTGGTCACCGACGCCGTCGCCGAGGCGCGGCAGCAGGGCGCGCTGGTGCTCAGCGGCTCCTGCTGGGACGGCGCGCCGGGCTACTGGCCGTGGACGCAGGTGGTGCGCGCGCTGCGGCGCGGCGCCGGCGGCGACGGCTGGGAGGAGGCGCGGCAGGCCGGCGGGAATGAGCTCGGGGCGCTGCTCGGCGCGGGCAGCGGCCTGCCCACCGAGAGCGGCGACGGCTTCCGGCTGTACGACGCGGTGACCAGCGCGCTGGTCACGGTCGCGCAGCGCGATCCGCTGGTGGTCGTCCTCGACGATCTGCACTGGGCCGACCCGGCCTCGCTCCGGCTGCTGGAGTTCGCCGCGCAGCACACCTGGTTCGAGCGGCTGCTGCTGATCGGCACGTACCGCGACGCCGAGACCGACGCCGCCGGGCATCCGCTGCGCGAGCTGATCGCGCCGCTGACCGCCAAGGGCGCCAATGTCACCCTGACCGGCCTCGACGCCGACGGCACCGGCCGGCTCATGGCCCGTACGGCCGGACGGGAGCCCGCCGCCGGACTGGTCGCCGAGGTGCACCGGCGCACCGGCGGCAATCCGTTCTTCGTCGAGCAGACCGCCCGGCTGTGGGCGGCCGGCGGCTCCGCCGACGCGATCGCGCCCGGGGTGCGGGACGCGCTGCGGCGGCGCCTGGACCTGCTGCCGCCGCCGGTGGCCGAGCTGCTGACCATGGCGGCGGTGCTGGGCCGGGAGTTCCACCGGCAGGTGCTGGCCGCCGCCGTCGGCGCCCCGGTGGCGCACACCGACCGGCTGCTGGAGGCCGCGGTCGCGGCCCGGCTGGTGGTGGCGCGCGGCGGCGGCATGTACGCCTTCGCCCATGACCTGGTGCGCGAGACGCTGCGGGACGCACTGGACGAGGCGGAGCTGCGGCGCCGCCATGCCGCGGTCGTACGCGCCCTGGACGAGGCCCCGGGCCTGGCCGACATGGTGCTCCCCGCCGACCGGGCGCGGCATGCCTGGGCGGCGGGCGAGGAGTTGGCGCGCGAGCGGACCATCGTGCTGCTGCGCGCTGCCGCTCGGGACGCCGTCGGCCGGATCGCCGTCGAGGAGGCCATCACCCACCTGCGCCGGGTGTACGAGCTGGCCGCGGCCGGGCCGCCGGGTGAGCGGGTGCTGGCCGGGATCGCGCTGGGCGAGCAGCTGCTGCACGCCGGGATGGCCGAGGAGGGCCGGGCGGTGCTGCAGGACGCGGTCCGCGACGCCCGCGCGGCGGACGATCCCGACCTCTTCGGGCGGGCGGCGCTGTCGGTGTACAGCGCCTGGGGCGGCCACGGCCCGCCGCCCGGCCGCGCCGGCTGGGGCAGGGAGCTGCTGCAGGAGGCGCATGCCACGCTCGTCGGCGAGCGCGGCTCCGGCGGCCGGAAAGCGGGCGATCCGTCCGCGCCTGACGAAGCCGCCGCCGACCGGCTCGCCGCCGAGCTGAGCGTCGCGCTGGCCGTACGGGCCCGGCGCGGCTCCGACGACGACGCCCTCGGCTTCGGGCTGTGGAGCCGCCACCACGCCATCTGGGGCCCGGGCACCGCGGCCGAACGGGTCGCGCTCACCGACGAGCTGGCCGCCATCGCCCGCCGCACCGGCGACACCCAGGAGGAGCACTTCGCCGCCGCCCTGCGCTGGGTGGCGCTGCTGGAGCTGGGCGACCCGCGCTTCCTGGACGGCTATCGCGGCTATGCCGAGGTCGCCCGGCGCAGCGACCGCCCGCTGCTGGTGCACACCGGCGTGATCGACGAGTCCATCGTCGAGGCCTTCCAGGGCGACTTCGGCCGCGCCGAGGAGCTGTTGCACCAGGCCCAGGACACCAGCCGCGAGCATGAGCACGAGCAGTTCACCGCGAGCATGCTCAGCCACCACCACTGGGCGCTGCGGATGCTGCAGGGCCGGTATGCGGAGGCGGAGGGCGTCCTCGACGCCGTCGCGGGCGCGCGGCACCCGAGCCGGCGCCTGGCCCGGGCGCTCACGGCGGTACGCCGCGGCGACCTGGAGCCGGCCTGCCGGCTGCTCGCCGAGTACGCCCCGGACGGCCCCGAGCACGACCGCAGCCGCCGCCCGCTGTGGCTGCGGCTGCTCGCGGAGACCGCCGCCGCGGCCCGCGACCCGCGCCTGGCCGCGCGCGCCCGGGAAGGGCTCGCACCGCTGCAAGGCCAGTGGCTGGTCGCGCTCTTCGGCTGGGACGTCAGCGGCCCCGTCGACCACTGGCTGGCGCTGCTGGACGCGGCCGAGGAGCGCTGGGACGACGCGGTCGCGGGCTTCACCGCCGCCCGCCGGGCCGCCGACCGGCTGCGCTCGCGCACCTGGTCCGTAGAGGCGGCCGCGGGCCTGGCCCACGCGCTCGCCGCCCGCGGCGGGCCCGGCGATGCGGAGCAGGCGGCCGCGCTGCGGGCGGAGGTAGCGCGGGAGGCGGCCGAGCTCGGCATGCGGCACCTGGAGGCGCCGCCCGCCGAGGCCGCTCCCCCGCGGCCGCAGGACCCGCCCGCGGACCGGGAGTTCCGCTATGACGGCCAGGTCTGGACGCTCTCGTACGAAGGACGCACCATCCGCCTCCCGGACGCCAAGGGCCTGCGCGACATGCACCAGCTCATCGCCCGCCCCGGCGAGGAGATCCCCGCCGTCCGGCTGCTCAGCCCCGAGGGCGGCGAGGAGGCGGTCGCCGCCCGCCGGTTGGGCGGCGACCCGGTGCTGGACGACGAGGCCAAGGCGCAGTACAAGGCGCGGCTCGACCGGCTGGACGACGAGATCGACCGGGCGGCAGCGCGCGGCGACGAGGCGCGGGCCGCGGAGTACGACAAGGAGCGGGCCGCGCTGCTGGACGAGTTGCGGACGGCGGCCGGGCTCGGCGGGCGCAGCCGGCGGCTCGGCGACGAGGCGGAGCGGGCCCGCAAGGCGGTCACCGGCCGGATCCGGGACGCGATCCGCAAGCTCGCGGCCGTACATCCGGAGCTGGCCGCGCATCTGACGGCGGCGGTGTCGACGGGCAGCACCTGCGCGTATCAGCCGCAGGCGGGTGAGGCGGGGCGCTGGCGGCTGTGAGGGCGGGCACGCACGCGACAAGGCCGTACGCATGCCGCGAGCCCGCCCCCGTACCCAGGGGCGGGCTCTGCTTCACGGTCGCCTCACTTGCGCGCGTACAGCCGCATCGTGATCGGCCCGAAGACCGCCACGAACAGCCCGGCCCAGCCCAGCGACCAGGCGATGTCGGCGGCCGGCCAGCCGCCGTGCATCAGCTCGCGGACGGCGGTCGACAGGTGCGTGATCGGGTTGTTGTCGGCGAAGGCCTGCAGCCAGCCCGGCATGGTGCTGGTCTCGACGAAGATGTCGCTGAGGAAGGTGAACGGGAAGATCACCATCATGGCGACGCCCATCACCGACTTCTCACTGCGCAGCAGCAGCCCGAACATCGTCCACGCCCAGGAGAACCCAAAGGCGAAGACGATCAGCAGCGCCACCCCGAGCAGCACCCCTCCGACCCCGCCGTCCGGCCGGAAGCCCATGATCAGCCCGACCACGAGCATCACCAGCGAGGCGACGACGTAGCGCATGGCATCGCCGAGCAGATAGCCGACCATCGGGGCGGGCCGCCAGATCGGCAGCGTACGGAAGCGGTCGAAGACGCCCTTCGAGATATCCGTGTTGACCGCCACGCCGGTGTACATCGTGATCATAACGACGCTCATCACAAGGATGCCCGGCAGGAAGCGCTGCAGATACTCCGTCGGCGACCCGGACAGCGCGCCGCCGAAGAGGTACGTGTACATCAGCACCAGCATGATCGGAAAGGCGGTGACGTCGAAGAGCTGGTCGGGCACATGCTTGATCTTCAGGATGGCCCGCCAGCCGAACGTCACGGAGGCGGACCACGGACTGGGCCGTGGCGGTCGCTCCTTGGCGATCAGCACCTCGGCGAGCGACTCGCTGGTCACCGGGGCGAGTTCATCGGTGGTCTGGGTCTGTGTGGCGGTGGTCATGCCGCGACTCCTTCCTCGGATGCGGAAGCTGCTGCCGTACGGTCGGTGAGGGCGAGGAAGACCTCGTCCAGGCTGGGCTGGCCCAGCGCGAAGTTGTCGACGGTGATGCCCGCCCGGGCGAGCTCACCCAGCGCCCGGGACGCCTGCTCGGCGGCCTGCTCGCCACTGCCGGTGCCGACCCTGGCGGTCAGCGCCACCGGGTCCGGCTCCAGCTGCACCTGCGCGTCCAGCACGCGGGTGAGCAGCTCGACCGCCTGCTGCCGCTGGCCCGCCTCCCGCAGCCGCAGATTGACGGACCCGGCGCCGACGGAGGCCTTCAGCTCGCCCTTGGTGCCCTCGGCGATGACCTTGCCCTTGTCGATGACGGCGATACGGGACGCGAGCTGGTCGGCCTCGTCCAGATACTGGGTGGTGAGCAGCACGGTCGTGCCCTGCGCGACCACCGCCCGCACGATGTCCCACACCTGATTGCGGCTGCGCGGGTCGAGGCCGGTCGTCGGCTCGTCCAGGAAGAGCAGGTCAGGGGTGTTGAGGATGGACGCCGCGATGTCGATGCGGCGCCGCATGCCGCCCGAGTAGTTCTTGACCTGCTTTGCGGAAGCCTCGGTCAGGCCGAAGGCCTCCAGCAGCTGCGCCGCGCGCATAGCCGCCGCCCTGGAGCTGTGGCCGAGCAGCCGCCCGAGGAGGATCAGGTTCTCGGTGCCGGTCAGGTCCTCGTCCACCGAGGCGTACTGCCCGGTGAGGCTGACCCGGCTGCGTACCGCATCGGCCTCGCGCACCACGTCGTGCCCGAAGACATGCGCCTCGCCGCCGTCCGGCCGCAGCAGCGTGGCCAGCATCCGCACCGTCGTGGTCTTCCCGGCGCCATTGGGCCCCAGGACGCCGTAGACCGTGCCGCGCGGCACGGTGAGATCCACCCCGTCCACGGCCCGGGTCTCCCCGAAGACCTTCACGAGACCGGCGGTCTCGATCGCCGGGCCCGATGTGTTCGTTTTATGCATGTCCGTGATCTCCATTCCATCTTTGTCAGGCGACGTACGGCCGGGCCGCCCGGGCGTCCCGCAGGGCGCGCCCCCACCAGGCCAGTTGGTCGAGCAGTGCGTGCGCGGTGCGGTCGCGGCGGCCGTCGTCGGTGCCGAAGAGGTCGACGCCGGCGACATCGCGCACCGTCACCGCGTGCAGCTCCGTGAAGACGGCCCGCAGCTGCTCCACCGCGTGCAGACCGCAGGAGCCGCAGCCGTACGAGACGAACCCGACGGGCTTGGCGTGCCACTCGTCGTAGCCGTAGTCGATGGCCTGCTTCAGCGAGGCCGGGAAGCTGTGGTTGTACTCGGGCGTGACGACCACGAAGGCTTCCGCCCTGGCCAGCTCCGCGGTGAAGCGGCGCATCTCCGGCGTCGGCTGCCGCGGATAGCGCGCCGGGAAGTCGAAGTCCGCCAGGTCGACCATGGTCGCCCCGAGGTCCTCGCGCTCCGCCAGCACGCCGGCGAACCAGCGCACCACGTCCGTGCCGCTGCGCCCCTCACGGGTGCTGCCGGCGATGCAGGCGACCCGCAGCGGTGCTTCGGCTGCTGTGCTGCCCATCGGACACCTCCGGACGCTCGGGATTACCGCTCATCCATAAGGCGCCAGAAACGCCGGCGCGCCCGCCAGATCGAATCTGGCGGGCGCGCGGGGTGGTGTCAGAAGGGCCCTCAGGTGCCCACGGCGCCGTCTATGCGCTCCCGGATCAGGTCGGCGTGGCCGTTGTGGCGGGCGTACTCCTCGATCATGTGGAGGAGGATCCAGCGCAGGGCCACGCCGTCGTCGCCGACATAGCCGCGCTCCATCTCGTTGAGGTGGTGGCCGGTGTCGTCCAGGGAGGCGTCGGCGACGGCCGCGCGGGCGGCGGCGATCTCGGCCCGGAGGGTGGCCAGGGCGTCGTCCAGGGTCCGGTCCGGGGAGAGGACGTAGCCGCTGGCGTTGTCCTCGCCGTACACCGGGGGCAGCTCCTCGCCGGCGAAAATCCGCCGGAACCAGTTGCGCTCCACCTCGGCCAGGTGCTGTACGAGCCCGAGCAGGGTGAGCGTCGACGGCTCGGCGGACGGGCGCCGCGCCTGCTCGTCGGTGAGGCCCGCGCACTTCAGGGCGAGGGTGTCGCGCTGGAAGTCCAGCCACTCCTCGAGCGCGTCGCGCTCACCGGCGCGAGGGTGCGGGATCAGTCGTCCGTCGGGCAGCCGAGTCATGATCGCCAGACTGCCGGACGGCGGTTGAAGCGCCAAGTCCGGGCGGCGAGTTCAGGCCGTGGCCGGGGTGCTCGTGGCCTTGAGGGCGAGCCACAGCTCCATGCGGGTGTCCGGGTCGTCGAGGGAGCGGCCGAGGATCTCCTCGACCCGCCGCATCCGGTAGCGCAGCGTGTGCCGGTGCACGCCGAGGTCGGCCGCGGCGGCGTCCCACTGGCCGTGCCGGTTCAGCCAGGCGCGCAGCGACTCCACCAGGTCGCCGCGCCCGGTGGCGTCATGGTCGTGCAGCGCCCGCAGGGTGCCGTCCGCGAAGGCCTGCACGGCCTCGTCCGCGAGCAGCGGCAGCACCGAGCCGGTGGCGACCTCCTCGTGCTCGACGAGGGCGCGGCCTCGGCGGCGGGCGACGGAGAGGGCCTGCTCGGCCTGCTTGTACGCGAGGGTGGCCACGGCCGGGCCCGCGGGCGCCGAGACGCCGACGGTGAGCGGCAGCCCGCGGCGGCCCGCGGCGGAACCCCTTATCAGCGAGCCGACCGCGTCGGGGCGCTGCGACTCCAGCTCGGTGCAATAGCGCGCGGCGGCGGCCACGACGGCGCCGCCGTCGACGGCCAGCACCATGAGGCGGCCGGCGTCCGGGACGGTCAGCACGGTCTCGCCCGCGCCGAGCGCGGTGGCATCGAGGGCGTCCGCGAGGTCGGTGAGCGGGTCGCCGTCCTCCTCCGCCGAGGGGTCGGCCTCGGCGACCATCATGCGTACGGGCGCGTCCAGCAGCCCGCCGTACATCGGTCCGGCGACGGATCTGGCGTGCTCGGCCTGCCCGGCGAGGAGCAGCCGCAACACGGCCGTGCCCAGGCGCTGTTCCGCCGCCTGGAAGGTGCGGGAGCGCTCCAGGGTGAGGGTGAGGAGGGCGACGGCGGCGTGCACGGCGTACCGCTGGGCGGTGCCGAGCGCGGCGCCCGTGCCCACCGCGAGGACGCCGCAGGGGCGGCGGCCGGAGCCGAGGGTCTGGAGCTCGACGCGATCGGTGGCGGGGCCTTCGTCCTCGGGGGCGTCCTCGCCGCCGTCGTCCGCGCCCTCGGACCGTACGGGCTCCACCCCCGCCACCACCGCGCTCGCCGGCGCAGGCCGGTCGCGCAGCCGGCCCACGTCGTCCGCCAGCCGCTCCGCGCGGCCCGCGGCCCACTCCGGCGCCGCGGCGACGACCGCCCCGGACGCGTCGTACAGCGCGGCCCAGCCGTCGAGGTGCGCGGCCAGCCGGCGCACCACCGCGGTCTGGCCGCCGTCGCCGAGTGCGGCCCTGGTGAGGTCCCGCTGGGCCTCGAAGCCGGAGGTCAGCGCGTGGTAGCGGTCGCTGGCGAGGGCGGCGGACACCACCTTCGTGATGGCGATGAAGGGGACAGGGCGCGGCACCTCGAGCAGCGGCAGCCCTTCTTCCTGGGCGGCCTCGATGAGCGCGGCCGGGGTCGGCTCGATATTGACGCCCACCCCGAAGCCGAGGCCGACGACCCCGGCCCGCGCCAGCCGCCGTACGTACCGGTGGATCGCGCCCGCGTCGTCCGGGTCCAGCTTCATGCCGGTGGTGAGCAGCAGCTCGCCGCCCTCGAGATACGGCACCGGGTCGATCAGCTCGCTGACGGTCGCCCAGCGCACAGGCTCGTCAAGCCGATCCGCGCCGGCGAGCACGGACAGCTTCAGCGCCGAATGGCGGACGAGATCAGCGAGGGTCGGCATTGATCCTTCACATTTATTGCACGCGGATTCGCCGCTCCGTACGAACGGCTTCCCGCAATTGTGCCGCATCGTCCAAGGGATTCCTGCGGCCGCCGCCTCTTCGGCTCATCCGCGCAGGTCGACGAGCACAGGAGACCCGCGCTTCCCCTCCACATTTGTGAAGGACACGACCGCGTGACCTGCGGGCACCGTGTTCGCCAGCTCGGACGCCGACCACCGCTCCCGCTCCACCTGCCGCACCGTGACCGACTGGCTCATCACCTTCGACCCGGTCACCAGCTGCCGCACGCCGCGCAGGCTGCGGCGCAGGGTGCCGCCGGAGACGTCGGGCGTGTGGGTGATGTCTCGTTCCTGCACCCACTCCGCGCCCCAGGCGTCCGCGAAGTGCCGCCCGTCCCAGGTCGAGACCCCGGACAGCGCCATCCGGCAGCCGACCGCGGACAGCAGCGGGCCGCGCAGCTCCTCGGCGACCTCGTCGAGCGACCGCAACGCCAGGACGACCCCGGCGTTCGCGGACCGCATCCGCTGCACGCCGCGCACCGTCTCGGCCGTCACCGTGTGCGCCGCGTCGTCCAGGACGAGCCCGGCGAACAGCGACCGGTCCCGCCGGGCCGGCACGACGGAGACGAACTGCGCCAGCAGCAGCCGCGTCAGCAGCCGCGCCGCCTCGGCGTGCCCGCGCTCCGGCAGGTCGATCCGCACCCGCATCGGGTGTTCCAGGGCCCGCATCGAGAACTGCCGCCCCTGCCACCCCGGTTCGAAGAACCCGGCGAACGCCGGCCGGTCCAGCACCGCGATCCGGTCCGCCAGCAGCGGCCCGATGTCCCCGGCCCGCCGCGACTGCCGCTCCCGGCCCTCCAGCTCCCGCAGCGCCGCCCCGTCCCCCGCCGCCTCGCAGGCCTCGCGCAGCGCGGCGACGGCCACCGGCTCGGCGTCCAGCAGCGCCCGCAGCTCCGGCACGCCGGGGAAGCGCCCGTGGGCGGCGCGGTACGGGCCGAGCAGCTGCGCGATCGCCAGCGCGCCCTGCCGCAGCTCCGCGGTCCGTACGCCCGGATCGGCGCCCAGCAGCGCGTCGGCGAGCAGCGCGGCGGCCTGATCGGGGTCGCCGGTGCCGCCGTACAGGTCGAGGTCGTGCCGGGAGTCCGGGTCGCCGACCCGGATCACCACGTCGTACGCCTCGTCCGCCCCCAGCTCGGCCCCCGCCGCCCCGACGGACACCACCGCCGCCCGCCCGGCGAGCGCCTGCAGGCACAGCGACTCGGCGCAGGGCGCGACGACCCGCCCGGTCTTCCCGGAGGCGGCGGGCCCGACGGCGAGCAGGCCGGTGCTCACCAGGGACGGCTCCAGGGCGATGCCCTCGCCCCGGTACGCGTACTCATTGCGCCCGTCGTCGGGCGCCGCCCCGATCCGCACCTGCCCGGTGACGAGGTCGTGCCGCGCCGCCCGCCCGCCGATGTCCCGCAGCCCAGACGGGTGCGGGAAGGCGGCGGCGCCGTCATGCCGTACGGCATCGGTGAAGGGCTTCAGCCGGCTCGGCTGCGCCTGCACGGTCTCCCAGGCGCGGGTGATACGGGACTGGTCGACGTCGTTCATCGCGCCGGCGGCGGCCTCGTGCGCGAGCGCGTCCGCCTCGTCGTGGAGGCCGACGGCGCGCAGCTCGGCCCAGTCGGCGGCGGTGACGGGCTCCTCGTCCTCGTCCTCGCCGTCCCCCTCGGCCTTCCCGCCCTTCTCTTGTGGCCGGAAGACCTCCCGCCAGCGCCCGAGGCGGGCGGCGACCAGCAGGATCGCGAAGGTGAGGAGGGTGTAGACGCCGTAGTTGTAGAGGACGGCGCCCGACTGGCTGGGGCGGCCCGACGACCAGGCGTACGGGGCGAGGCTGAAGAAGACCGGCTCGATGGGGATGTAGATGTTCGGCACGGTCAGCATCCAGATCGCGAACGCCGCCGCCAGCGTGGCCGCCGCCCGCCGCCGGTCATCGGCCACGAGCACGTAGCGCCGCGCCGCGTCCGGCCACTGCCCCGCCCGCCCGGCGATCCAGGCGATGAGCACGAAGGCACCCAGGTCATAGATGGCGGCGAAGACCTCCCCCGCCCGGTCCCGCCCCTCGCCGTCCCACCAGGAGTCCGGCGTGACCAGCTCGAGCGGCCAGTGGCGGAACGGGATCACTCCGTTCCGGTACAGCGACCACATGAGGAAGGCCGCGGCAAGCGTCAGCAGCGCCCCGCCGACCAGCTGCCGGTCCGGCACCCGGTCCGGCTCCTCCGGCGGCTTCGGCACCCGCCCGAACCGCCAGATCCCGGGCCCGCCCTCCGGCCGGGGCGTGCGCAGCCAGGTGAGAAAGGGATGCTCGCCGGGCGACCTCTGCGGCGGGACCTTTGGCCTCGCGGGCGCCTGGACGCCCCGCCACCGAGCCGTGTCCTTGCCCTGCGTCCCCATAAATCCCGCTCCTCGCCCTCGTACGGCGCGCCCAATCTACTTGCCTGCAAGGGCGGTTGACCTGCTCCCGGCACATAATTCCATCACCGACCGCTACTGATCGCCACCCTCCGCGACCGCATTCCCCGCCCCCGGCTGGACAGGATGGACAAGGCGACACGCGAGCTAGTACGCAACGGAGCATCCCCGCCCCCGCTCCCCGCCCCTAGCCTGCGTAATAACGCACTCTCGCACCGTTTGCCCCCGGATCCGGAGGAGCCCCCATGAACACCGTCCCCACCGCAGGTGTCCCGCAGGAGCGCCGCCTCGTCACCGATATCCCGGGACCCAAGTCCCAGGAGCTGATGGCCCGCAAGACCAGCGCCGTCGCCAACGGCGTCGGCACCGTCATGCCCGTCTTCGCCGCCAAGGCCGGCGGCGGCATCCTGGAGGACGTCGACGGCAACCGCCTCATCGACTTCGGCTCCGGCATCGCCGTCACCTCCGTCGGCAACAGCGCCGAGGCCGTCGTCCGCCGCGCGTCCGCGCAGCTCGCCGACTACACCCACACCTGTTTCATGGTGACCCCGTACGAGGGCTACGTGGAGGTCTGCGAGCAGCTCGCCGAGCTCACCCCGGGCGACCACGCCAAGAAGTCGGCGCTCTTCAACTCCGGTGCCGAGGCCGTCGAGAACGCGGTGAAGATCGCCCGCAGCTACACCAAGCGGCAGGCCGTCGTCGTCTTCGACCACGGCTACCACGGCCGCACGAACCTCACCATGGCGCTCACCGCCAAGGACATGCCGTACAAGCACGGCTTCGGCCCCTTCGCGCCGGAGATCTACCGGGTGCCGGTGGCCTACCCGTACCGCTGGCTGACCGGCCCGGAGAACTGCGCCGAGGAGGCCGCGGCCCAGGCCATCGACCAGATCAGCAAGCAGGTCGGGGCGGACAATGTCGCCGCGATCCTGATCGAGCCGGTGCTCGGCGAAGGCGGCTTCATCGAGCCGGCGAAGGGCTTCCTGCCGCGGATCGCGGAGTTCGCGAAGGAGAACGGGATCGTCTTCGTCGCGGACGAGATCCAGTCCGGCTTCTGCCGCACCGGGCAGTGGTTCGCCAGCGAGGACGAGGGCCTGGTCCCCGACCTGGTCACCACGGCCAAGGGCATCGCGGGCGGCCTGCCGCTCGCCGCGGTCACCGGCCGCGCGGAGATCATGGACGCCGCGCATGTCGGCGGCCTCGGCGGTACGTACGGCGGCAACCCGGTCGCGTGCGCCGCGGCGCTCGGCGCCATCGAGACGATGCGCGAGCTGGACCTCAACGCCAAGGCGCGCCGGATCGGCGAGGTCATGAAGCCCCGGCTGCAGGCGCTGCAGGAGAAGCACGACGTGATCGGCGACGTCCGCGGCCGCGGCGCGATGATCGCGATCGAGCTGGTGAAGCCGGGCTCGAAGGACCCGGACCCGGCCTTCACCGCCACGCTGGCGAAGGCCTGCCACGCGGCGGGCCTGCTGGTGCTGACCACGGGCACGTACAGCAATGTGATGCGCTTCCTGCCGCCGCTGGTGATCGGCGAGGACCTGCTGAACGAGGGCCTCGACATCCTGGAGCAGGCGCTCGCCACGGCGGCGTGACCCGCGGGGTCCGGCACGGGTGCAGGCGGCCGGATTGCGCAGGCGCGTTCGGCCGTATTGCATGAATGCGTGAAGGAGTTGCGGAGGGGCGATGGTGAGCGGGTAGATCGGGTATCCGCGTCCCGCCGGCTGCCGTACCGTCTTTACGCGGAACCTCCTCATCGATCGGATCCCCGCGTGCCCTACACCCCCCTGGGCACGCGGCCTGCAAAAGAGACCGTCCGTCCCGGAGCCATCCCCCCGGCTCCGGGGCGGACGGTTTTGTCGGTGCTCGCGGCGGTCGCGGGCGTCGCGGTGCTCGCCTTCGCGGTGATGGCGTGGCAGGTCGCGAAGGGCGGGCGGCTGGCGCAGCTGGACGAGCGGGTGAGCGGGGTGCTCGTACGCCACCAGCCGCTGCGGCTCAGCGAGGCGCTCGCCGACCTCGGCACGGTGGTGGTGGCGGTGCCGGTGCTGGCCGCGGCGATCGGATACGCGCTGGCGCGCCGCACCTGGCGCGGGCCGCTCGCGGCGGCGGTGGCGATGGCGGCGGTGCCGCTGTGTGTCGTACCCCTGAAGGCGATCTTCGCGCGGCCCGGCCCGATGGGTGAGCCGCTCGCCGGCTATTCCGGCTACTTCCCCTCCGGCCACGCGGCGACGGCGGCGGTGGCGTACGGGGCGGCGGCGCTGGTGCTGCTGCCGCTGCTCAGGACCCGCGATTCGAGGCGGCTGCTCGGGGCAGCCGCCGCGGCGATCGTGGCCGGTAACGGTCTCGGCCTGGTGTGGCGCGGCTATCACTGGCCGCTGGACGTGCTGGCGTCCTGGTGCCTTGCGGTGGTGCTGCTGTGCGCGGTGGCGTGCGTGAGCCCGCGCGTCGGTCCGCGTGTCGGTCCGTCGAGTCGTCGCACCACCTCCCGTACCAACTCCCGCCTCAGCTCCCGCCCTCGCGGGCGATGAGCGCCGCCGCCTCGTGCATGGCGAGCTCCAGCAGCGCCGGGTCGGTGAGCGTGCCGGAGCCGTCCGGCGGCACGATCCAGCGGACGCCGCCGGTGGCCCGCCCCGGATACGGCACCACGATCCAGGTGCCGCGCCCCGCGCCCCGTACGCCCGTGGCCACCCACCGCGCCGCGGTGCCGGGCGGCACGAAGAAGCCGAGCCGGGAGTCCGCGAAGTCGGCGAGCACCGGGCCCGGCCGGTCCACGCAGCGGGTGATCACATCGAGCGTGGGATGCCCCAGCTCGCCGGGCAGGATGAGCACATCCCACAGCTTTCCCGCCGGCAGCAGAATCGTGCCGAGCGGATTCCGTTCCCACTCCCAGCGGATCCCGTCCGGATCCGGTGCCGCCGCCACCAGCCACTCGACCGCTGTTTTGGCCCCCGCGCCAGTCATGTCGATCGCCCCTCGTCTCGGTCCGGCCCCGGCCCCCGTCGGGCCGGCGCACACAAGGGAGAGCGGGGTCCGGGCCGGCTATTACGCGAAAGCGCAGGTGGTGTGGGTCACAGCGGGGCTGAGGGGCGTGCGCGGGGTGGGCAGTGGGGGCGGGACGGGGCACGAGGGGCCCGTAAGATCGCGGCTAGCCGTACCGAGGGAGGGTGAAGATGCCCGATTCGCTGGAGACTTTCATCGCGGGTCTGCCGAAGGCGGAGCTGCACGTCCACCATGTCGGTTCCGCGTCCCCGCGCATCGTCGCGGAGCTGGCGGCCCGGCACCCGGACTCGCCCGTGCCGAAGGACCCGGGCGCGCTGGCCGAGTTCTTCACCTTCCGCGACTTCGCGCACTTCATCGAGCTGTATCTGGCGGTCGTGGACCTGATCAGGGACGCCGAGGACGTACGGCTGCTGACCTACGAGGTCGCCCGCGACATGGCGCGGCAGCAGATCAGGTACGCGGAGCTGACGGTGACCCCGTACAGCTCGGTGAAGCGCGGCATCCCCGACCGGGCCTTCCTGGAGGCGATCGAGGACGCGCGGGTGGCGGCCGAGCGCGACCTGGGCGTGGTGCTGCGCTGGAGCTTCGACATCCCCGGCGAGGCGGGCCTGCCGTCGGCGGAGGAGACGGCCCGTATCGCCGTGGACGTCGGCTGCGAGGGCCTGGTCTCCTTCGGCCTCGGTGGGCCCGAGATCGGCGTGCCGCGCCCGCAGTTCAAGCCGTACTTCGACAAGGCCATCGCGGCGGGCCTGCACAGCGTCCCGCACGCCGGCGAGACCACGGGCCCCGGCACGGTCTGGGACGCCCTGAAGGACCTCCGCGCCGAACGCATCGGCCACGGCACCAGCTCCGCCCAGGACCCGGAGCTGCTCGCCTACTTGGCCGAGCACCGGATCCCGCTGGAGGTCTGCCCGACCTCCAACATCGCCACCCGCGCGGTCACGACGCTCGACGAGCACCCGATCGGCGCCATGGTGGACGCCGGCGTGCTGGTCACGATCGGCAGCGACGACCCGCCGATGTTCGGTACGGACCTGAACACGGAGTACGGCGTCGCGGCGCGGCTGCTGGGGCTGGACGCGGCGGGCCTGGCGGCGCTGGCGAAGAACGGTGTAGAGGCGTCGTTCATGGACGCGTCCGGAAAGACCCGCCTCTCGGCGGAGATCGATGCTTATCTGTCTGCATGGCAGGAGCAGCACCCGTAGCACCCCAGGCACCCGGCCGCCCGCTGGCGGTGGCCCACCGTGGCGACCCGTACCGCGTCCGCGAGAACACCCTGGCGTCCCTGCGCTCGGCCGTCGCGGCGGGCGCGGACGCGGTGGAGTACGACGTGCGCCTGACCCGCGACGGCGTGCCGGTGCTGCTGCACGACGCGACGCTGAAGCGGCTGTGGGGGTACGACATGCCGCTGGCCGCGCTCGACTATGCGGAGGTCCAGCGCCGCACCGGCGGCGGCGTCCCCACACTCCGCTCGGCCCTGAAGGTGATGGCGGAGGGCGACCCGTCGGTCCGCTCCTTCATCGACCTCCCGACGGCGGACGCCGCGGCGGCCACGGTGACGGAGGTGCACGCGAGCGGCGCCGCGGAGCGGGTGTACTACTGCGGCGCGGCGGAGGCGCTGCTGGTCGTACGGGAGGCGGACGAGGCGGCGGAGGTGGCGCTGCCGGGGCGGCACGGGGGAACGCACTATCCGCCGCTGGTGGCGGCGCTGCGGCCGCGGTGGCTGAACTTCCGGTGGGGGCATGTGACGCCGCATGTCGTGCGGCGCGCGCACGAGTCGGGGTATCTGGTCTCGTGCTGGACGGTGGACTGGGAGCGCAATATGCGCAAGCTGCGGGATATGGGGGTCGATTCGATCACGTCGAACCGGATCGCGGGCTTGCGGAGGGTGCTGGACGAGAGGTGAGAGCGCGGCGCCGCGGCGGGAGACAGAGCTGCCTCCCGCCGCGGCGCCCGCGTATGTGGGCTCAGTGGCCGACAGGAACGGCCACCGGGGCCTCCACGTCAGCCTCCGCCACGGGCGCCTCCTTCTCCGCGGCCGCGCTCCCCGTGGTCGGCACCTTCCGCAGCAGCGTCGCCGACACCAGCCCGGCGATCAGGACCAGCCCCGCCGCGATCCACGAGGCCGTATTCAGCCCGCTCGCGAAGGCCGCCTTCGCCGGCTCCAGCAGATCGGCCGCCAGCGCGCCCGGCAACTGCTCCGCCGCCGACAGCGCGCCGGTCAGGGTGTCGCGCGACGCCTCCGCCGCGCCGGCCGGGATGTCCTGCGGTACGGAGCCGAGCATCTCGCTCCGGTAGACGCCGGTGCCGATGCTGCCGAGGACGGCGATGCCGAGGGCCACGCCCAGCTCGCTCGCGGTCTCGTTGGTGGCCGAGGCGGCGCCCGCCTTCTCCGGCGGGGCGGAGTTGACGACGATGTCCGTGGTCAGCGCCATCGCGGGGGCGATGCCCGGGTAGAGGATGTAGAAGCCGGTGATCAGCAGCGGCAGCCCGTGGACGCTGCCGACCTGGGCCAGGACGAGGTAGCCGACGGCCGAGACCGCCATGCCCACGGCGATGATGTACGCGGGCCGCACCCGCCGCGCCAGCAGCGGCGACAGCATGGACACCGCGATCAGCGCGACGGCGGCGGGCAGGATCCACAGCCCCGCCTCCAGCGGGGAGAGGCCGGCGACCAGCTGCAGGTACTGGGTGAAGAGCAGGTAGACGCCGCCGAGCGCGATCGCGCCCAGGAGGAAGACGATCAGGGCGCCGCTGAAGGTGCGGTTGGCGAAGAGGCGCACGTCGAGGAGCGGGCTCTCCAGGCGGAGCTGGCGGACGACGAAGCCCGCGATGAGCACGACGCCGGCGGCGATGGCGGTCAGCGGCACGGCACCGACCCCGTCCTTGGCCAGGTCCTTGATCCCGTAAACGAGCGGCAGCAGCATCACGATCGACAGCACCACGCTGAGCGGGTCGAGCTTGCCGGACTCGGGCGCCCGGTACTCGGGCAGCAGCACCGGCGCGGCGACCAGCACCAACGCCATCACCGGCACGGCGAAGAGCAGCGCCGCACCCCACCAGAAGGACTCCAGCAGCAGCCCACCGACGAGCGGCCCGATGGCCACGCCGACGGAGACGGAGGCAGCCCACAGCCCGATGGCCATGCCGCGCTGCCGCTCATCCCGGAACATATTGGTGATCAGCGACAGCGTCGACGGCAGCACGGCGGCCGCGCCGAGCCCCATCACGGCGCGGGTGGCGATGAGCAGTTCGGCATTCGGCGAGAAGGCCGCGATAGCTGACGCGATGCCGAAGGCGGCGGCACCGAGCAGCAGGATCCGGCGGCGCCCCCAGCGGTCCCCGAGGGTGCCCATGGCGACGAGCAGGCCGGCGACCATGAAGCCGTAGATGTCGTTGATCCAGAGGAGCTGCGCGCTGCTCGGCTGCAGGTCAGCGGCCATTTGCGGGGTGGCGAGGAAGAGGACGGTCATCGCCAGGAAGAGGACGACGGTGGGGAGGAGGAGGACGGATAGGCCGAGCCATTGCTTTGGGGTGGCGCGCTCGGGGATGGGGACGGGGGTGGCGGACATGAGGGTTCCCTTCAATTCAGTCAAGGCACGTCAGAAGCGGTAGGGCTGCTCGGCACGAGCCGCGCGCAAGGCACGGGCCCACCAGGTGAGTTGGTCGAGTGCTTGGGCTGGGCAGTCGGTCTCGGCGACGGTGAGCGCGTGCGCCTCGGCGAAGGCGAGGCGGAGCTCGGCGGTGCACTGGCGGCCGCCCGTTCCGTACGGCAACAGGGCCACGGGCCGCGCCCGCCAGGCGTCGGCGCACCAGGTGAGGGCGCTGTGCAGCGGGGCGGGCGGGGAGTTGGCGGCAGCGGGCAGGACGGCGACGAACCCGTCGGCGGAGGCCAGCCAGGGCCGCAAATCCCGTACGGCCGCAGGCTCCGGCTCACACCACCCGGGCCCCGGACACGGCTCCGGCAGACAGGCAGCCGCAAGATCGAGCACGTCGGCTTCCCGCCCGGCAAGCTGCCCGGCAGCAACGGCCACCCGCTCAGCGGCCACCCGCCCCGGCCGACCGGGCAACAAGCCACCGAGCACGACGATCCGCAGTGGCTCCGCATCCATGGGGACCTCTCCTCTCGCGCTGGCGTGTCCTGCACCGGCCCGGTCGGCCGGGACGTGACTCACCATGCGCGCGGGCGCTTCAGGTCCCCTTCAGGTCTCCTTCAGACGCGGGCGGCCTGCCGGCCCGTACGGTCGCGGCGTGCTCTGCGGCGTCTGATCAGGAGTTCGGCCACGGCGAGGTTGATGATCCAGCCGAGGACCTGGCCGACGGGGATCATGTCCGCGGCGTGGTCGCCGAGTTGGGCCAGGAGCAGGAGCGGGACGACTGCGCGGGAGGTTACGGCGAGGAAGGTGAGGGCGTAGTTGCGCTGCATCCAGGCGCGATGGGCTTCGTAGTCGCGGGTGCGGGCGGACTGGACGGCCAGCCAGCCGGTCGCCAGCCAGCCGAGGGCGGGGGTGATCAGGCCTATCTGAGTGAGCAGGCGGTCGGAGAGGAGGGCGACCGGGATCGCGGTCAGCGCGGCGGGAAGGACGCCGGCGAGGAGATAGGCGCGGCCGATGGCCCGGTGGAGCCGGCGGTGGGCGCGGACGGCGGGGATGAACTGCAGCGGCCCCAGGACGAGGGCGGTCCCTGCGGTGAGGACGTGCGCGACGACCAGGTAGTAGTGCGCGTCGCCGCTGACGCCGAGGCGGCTGCTGCCGCTGTCGAAGGTCGCGTACGGGCTGACCAGCATCGCGCCGGCGATGACGGCGACGGTGAGCAGCACCCAGCCCCGGCGCGGCGTCGCCGTGCCGGGTGCGGGCGCCCCATCGGGTGGACCGGGCATGGGTACTCTTCCTGTCCTCGGCTGTCTCAGCTCGACTTGACTTCGCTGCGCAGGACCCGGAGCGCGCCCAGGGCGGCGGGGACGGCGACCCAGATGAGGGTCGCGGTCAGCAGCCCGGCCCACTCCTGGCCGGTCGGGTCGTGTTCGTAGAGCGGGCCCTGGGCGAGGTTGAGGTCGAGCCAGGGGCCGGCGTCCTTGAGGGCCGGGACCTGGTTGAAGAGCACGCTGGACAGGTTCGGCAGCACGAAGAACGCGATGATCGCGGCGGCGCTGACCAGCAGCAGCATGCCGAACGCCAGACCCATGGCCAGGCCGCTGAGCAGCACCACGGTGATGTCGCGGAAGCCGCCGAAGCCGAAGGCCCAGCTGCCGTCGCCGTCGCGCAGGACCGCGCCCAGGAGGTTGCCGGCCGCGGCCGAGGCGAAGGTGATGCAGACCACCAGCACGCCCAGCAGCATCGTCGCGGCCACCTTGGCCAGCAGCACGCGTTTGCGCTCGGGTTCCAGGGTGAAGGTGACCAGACCGGTGCGCTGGCTCCATTCGGTGGTGATGGTGAGGATGCCCAGGATCGGCAGCAGGAGCTTCTGCGGGGTCTGGGTGAAGTTGACGAACTCCTCGTACGTCAGATCCTTGGGGTCGACGGTGAACACCATCACGGCGACCACCAGCGGCGTGGTGGCGAGGATCGCGATCAGCAGCCACTTCCCTGCCCGGGTGTCGCGCAGCTTGCGCAGCTCGGTCCTGATCAGCCGGGCGAACGGGATGCCCGCCTCGCCGAATGGAGGTGCGGGGCGCCGGCCGGTCTCGGTCACATCCGTGGTCATCGCTCGGTCCCGTCCTTCGCGTCATCTCGTGAGTGGTCGGCGGTCAGCCGCAGGAACATGTCCTCCAGGCCCGACTCCCCGGCGGCGGCGAGCAGGTCCTTCTTCGGCCCCTGGGCGACGATCTTTCCGCGGCCGATGACCACGAGCTCGTCGGCGATGACCTCGACCTCGCGCAGCAGGTGGGAGGAGAGCAGGATGCTGCCGCCGCGGTCGGCGAACTCCCGCAGCAGGCCCCGCATCCAGTGGATGCCCGCCGGGTCGAGGCCATTGGCCGGCTCGTCGAGGATGAGCACCTGCGGGTCGCCGAGCAGGGCATGGCCGACGCCCAGGCGCTGGCGCATGCCGAGCGAGTAGTTGCCGGTGCGGCGGCGGGACTCGGCGGGGGTGAGGCCGACGAGGTCGAGCACCTCGTCGACGCGGCCGGCCTCCAGTCCCATCAGCATCGTCGACAGGGTGAGGATCTCCCGCCCGGTGCGCCCGGAGTGCTGCGCCGAGGCGTCCAGCAGCACGCCGACGTGCAGGCCCGGGTTGGGCAACCCCCGGTAGCCGCGGCCGAGTACGGTGCAGCGCCCCGAGGTCGGAGGGGTGAGGCCGACCATCATGCGCATGGTGGTCGACTTGCCGGCGCCGTTCGGGCCGAGAAAGCCGGTGATGACGCCGGGCCTGACGCCGAAGCTGATGCCGTCGACGGCGGTGTGGTCGCCGTAGCGCTTGGTCAGCCCGCTGACGTCGATCGCATACCCGCGGTCCGTCCCCGCGGCAGTGTCCGCGGTCATGCCGACCGCCCCCCGCGGATGCTCAGTCCGGCGATGGCGGGTTTCCGCGGGCCGGCCGCCCGGCGTGGTTGAGCGTGCTGTGTGTGAATGACCATGGGCTCATGGTCGGCCGGTCCGCGGCGGCAGGCGTCGGGCGCAGAGCGGCTTCCGGCGTACGCGGCCGGACGTACGGCGTCAGTGCGCGAGCCCGGACTGGTAGGCGAAGACGACCAGTTGGGCCCGGTCCCTGGCGCCCAGCTTGACCATGACCCGGCTGACGTGGGTGCGGGCGGTGGCGGGGCTGATGACCAGCCGGTCGGCGATCTCGTCGTTGCGCAGGCCCGCCGCGACCAGGACGAGGGTCTCGCGCTCCCGGCCGGTCAGCGAGTCCAGGTCCGGGTGCGGCTTCGGCGCCCGGGGGGCCGCGGAGACGAATTCGCGTACGACCTTGCGGGTGACCGACGGCGACATGAGGGCGCCGCCGTCGGTGACGGAGCGGATCGCCGCCAGCAAGTCGGCCGGGCTGGTGTCCTTCAGCAGGAAGCCGCTGGCGCCGTGGTGCAGGGCGTCGAAGACGTACGCGTCGTGCTCGAACGTGGTGAGCATGATCACCTTGGTGTCGGCAAGCGCCGGATCCGCGGTGATCCGCCGGAGCGCGGCGATGCCGTCGATACCGGGCATGCGGATATCCATCAGGATCACGTCCGGCCTGGTCCGCTGGGCCAGGGAGACGGCGGCGAGGCCGTCCGCGGCCTGGCCGGCCAGCTCCATGCCGTCCTCGTTCTCGATCAGGGCGCGCAGGCCGAGGCACACCAGCTGCTGGTCATCGACGATCATCACGGTGGTCATGAGGGGCCTTTGATGGGGAGGTGGGCGCGCACTTCGAAGGCGGCGCAGGAGACCGGTCCCGCGGCGAATTCCCCGCCCAGGGCGAGGACCCGGTCGCGCATTCCCGGTATCCCGGACCCGCCCTCCCCGGTGGGGGGCGCGGTGAGGGGATTGGTGACGGTGATCAGCACGCCGTCCGGTTCCCAGCGGACATGAACCGTGGCCTGGCGGGCTCCGCCGTGCCGCAGGACGTTGGTGAGCGACTCCTGGATGATCCGGTAGCCGGTCAGCTCGACCGCGGGCGGCGGCGTGGCCCCGGCCGGGCCGGAGACTTCGAGGCGTACGTAGACCCCGGCTTCAGCCATCCGCTGCCGCAGCCCGTCGAGCCTGGTCAGACTCGGCACCGGAAGCCGCCCGGCGGAGCACGGCCAGCGTGGCCCGTAGCTCTTCCAGCGCCTCGCTGCTGGTGCGGCTGATGGCCTGCAGCGCCACCTCTGCCTGGCCGGGCTTCCTGTCGAGTACGTGCAGCGCGACGTCGGCCTGCATCTTCATGGCGGCGAGCCCGTGGCCGACGATGTCGTGGACCTCCTGCGCGACCCGGAACCGCTCGTCGTCCGCGCTCCGGCGGATCATCTCCTCCCGCGCCCGGGACTGGGTCTCGTGCCGCAGTCGCAGCGCGTACCCCACCGCGAACGGCACCACCACCCACGCGGAGACCGGGATCGCCCCGGACAGCCCGAGGCCGTTGTCCCGGGTGAGCAGGTGGGGCAGCAGCAGTGCCAGGGCGGCCGCGGCAGACGGCACGGCCCTGGCCGGCGGTGCGTGGCGGGCCGCGCCGTATATGGCGATCATGAAGGCGGCGAGGATCGGCCCGTAGGCGTACCCGAGGAGCAGATACGCGGCCGTGCAGACGGTGATCACCGCCTGCGTGCCCAGCGGCCGGCCGCGCCGCACCGCCAGTGCGGCGGCGGCGAGCACGAACAGCGCGTAGCCGCGGGCGTCGATCGGCACGTCCCCCGTCCGCTCCGAGCTCCCGGCGATACGGGTGCCGACCACCCCGCCCAGCACGAGGGCGGCGGCGAGCACGGCGTCGCCGCGCAGTGCCTTCGATGCCAATGCTCCGCCCTTCGCCGACCCGAATCACGGGCTCACCGGATACGGCCAGCGTGCGCAGAACGCCGCGGGTCCGCGTCTGCCGCGGGGCGACACCCGTACTACTCGGATGCGCGTACCCGCAGCGCCCGGGAGGCCTCCGGCGGGAGTAGGGCGGCCGCCTGTCGGCGGGCTCCGTTACCGTGATCGGCATGCGTTTCGGGGTGCTGGGGTCGTTGGCTGTGTGGACGTCCGAGGGGCGGGTGGTCCGGGTGCCCGAGGTGAAGGTGCGCTCGCTGCTCGCGGATCTGCTGATCCACGCGGGGCGGGTGGTGCCGGCCGAGCGGATCATCGACGATCTGTGGGGCGAGCGGCTGCCCGCCAACCCCGCGGGCGCCCTCCAGACCCGTGTCTCGCAGCTCCGCCGCGCGCTGGAGGACGCCGAGCCGGGTGTCGGGCGCGGCCTGGTGGTGTCCCGTAATCCCGGATACGTGCTGCAGGTCCCCCCGGAAGCCACCGACACCGGCCGCTTCCTGGAACTCACCACCCGCGCCCGCGCGACCACCTCCCCCCGCACCCGCACCGCCCTCTTCGCCGACGCGCTCGCGCTCTGGCGCGGCGACGTGCTCGCGGACTTCGCGGACGAGGAGTTCGCCCAGCCGGAGATCGCCCGCCTGACGGAGCTGCGCCTGACCGTCCTGGAGGAACAGGCCGAGGCCCGCCTGGAGTCCGGCGACCACGCCCTCCTCGCGGACGAGCTCGGCGACCTGGTCACCCGCCACCCGCTCCGCGAACGCCTGCGCGCCGCACAGCTGCGGGCCCTCTACCGCGCGGGGCGGCAGAGCGAGGCCCTGGCGAGCTACACGGCGCTGCGCGAGCAACTCGCCGACGAACTCGGGCTCGACCCGGGCCCCGAGCTGGTGACGCTGTACGAATCGATCCTCCGCCAGGACCCGTCACTCACCACCCCACCCCCGCAAGCCGCCGCCACCGCCGCACCGACCGGCAATCTCCCGGCCGCCCTCGGCAAGCTCGTCGGCCGCGAGGACACGATCGCCGACGTCCGGCAACTCCTCACGGAGGCGCGCCTGGTGACCCTCACCGGCCCGGGCGGCGTCGGGAAGACCCGGCTGGCGGTGGAGACGGCGCGGGGGTTGTCGGAGGCGTACCCCGACGGGGTGTGGCTGGTGGAGCTCGCGGGGGTGCCGGGCGCCCGTGCGAGCGGCGAGGGGGCGGCGGCCGCAGGCGGCGGCGCGACTGGTGCCGGCGGTACGTCCGATCTCGAAGCTGCCGGCGATACGGCCGCCCCCGGCGGGGCCGGTGGCAGGGCCGGCCTCGAAGCTCCCCCCGGCACCCTCACCGACATCGCCGAACGCATCGCCGCCGCCCTCGGCCTCCGCGAGGAAACGGCCGTCCCCGGCCTCCGCGCCGGCCCCGCCGCGGCCATCGACCGCCTCGCCGAATCGCTGCGCTCGCAGCACCTCCTGCTCGTCCTGGACAACTGCGAACACGTCATCGACGCCGCCGCAGGCCTCGTCTCCCGCCTCCTCACCGCAGCCCCCGGCCTGCACGTGCTGGCCACCGCCCAGGAACCCCTGGGCGTACGGGACGAGCGCCTCCGCCCCGTCGCTCCACTCCCGCCCGAGGCCGCCGTACGGCTCTTCGCCGAGCGCGCAGCCGCCTCCGCCCCCGGCTTCACCGTCGATACGGACAACGCCGACGCGGTCGCGGCGATCTGCCGCCGCCTCGACGGCATCCCGCTCGCGCTGGAGCTGGCGGCGACGCGGGTGCGGGCGCTGGGCGTACGGGAGTTGGCGGCCCGGCTCGACGACCGCTTCCGGCTGCTGTCGGCGGGCCCGCGCGACGCCCCGGCTCGCCAGCGGACGCTGCGCGCGATGATCGACTGGAGCTGGGAGCTGCTCGATGAACGGGAGCGGGCGGTGCTGCGCCGCCTGTCCGTGTTCGCCGACGGCAGCCCGCTCGCGGCAGCGGAGGCGGTGTGCGCGGGCGGCGAACTCGCCCCCGAGGAGGTCCTCGACCCCCTGGCCCGCCTGGTCGACCGCTCGCTGGTGACGCTCGCGGCACCGCCCGCAGGCCCCGCCGCCGCCACCGAAGCCCCGCGCTACCGCCTCCTGGAGTCCGTGGCCGCATACGGCCGCGAGCGGCTGCACGAAGCCGGCGAGTACGAGGCGACGGCAGCCCGCCACTACCGCTACCACCGCACCCTCGCGGCGACCGCCGAGCCCGCCCTCCGCGGCCCCGAACAACGCACCTGGCTACGCACCCTCGACGCGGAAGCCGGCAACTTCCGCGCCGCCCTCGACGCCGCGGTCCGCGCCACCGACGCCCCCGCGGCGCTTGGCCTGGCGGTGGACCTGGCCTGGTACTGGTGCCTCCGCGGCCGCCTGCGCGAGGCGCGCCGCTTCGCGGAGGCGGCACTGTCGGTGTCACCGGCGGCTGCAGACGCGGGCACGACCACGGCACCGGACCCCGACCCCGTAATAGCCCTCTCCCGCACCGCCGCCACCTGGCACGCCTCCCTCAGCTACCGCCTCGGCGAAGTCCCCGAGCCCGGCTCGCTCCCCGCCGACCCACCCCCGAGCCCCACCCGCAGCCTCGACCTCCTCACCGCCCAGGCCCGCGCCGACTGGCACCTCGGCTACGCCCGCCTCGGCATGGCCGGACCTCCCGGCGGCCCCGACCAACTGGCCGCGGCAGAGGAGATCTTCCGTACCACCGGCGACACCTGGGGCATGGCGGCGGTAGCAGGCACCCTCGCCCAGCAGTCCCTCCTCCGCGGCGACCTCCCCGCCCTGGCCGCCCAGGCCACCCGCAGCATGACCCTCTTCACCGAACTCGGCGACGGCTGGGGCCAGCTCCAGGCCACGATCCCGCTGGGCGCCCACGCCGAGATCACCGGCGACTACGCCCACGCCACCCGCCTCCACCTGGAAGGCCTGCGCCTGGCGGAGGATTTGGGCGTACGAACCGAGGCGGCGGACAAACTCGCCGCCCTGGGCCGCATCGCCCTCCTGGAGGGCGACCACGCCCGCGCGGACGAACTGCACGCGCGTGCGGCGAGGACGGCGGCGGAGCAGGGTTACGCGGTGGGCGAGGAGTTCGCCGAGATCGGCCTGGCGCTGAGCGCCCGCCGCCAGGGCCACCTGGACAAGGCGGAGGCGCTCCTCACCAAGTGGCTCCCGTGGGACCGCAAGATCGACTCCCCGGTGGGCACGGCCCTGATCCTGGCGGAACTGGGCTTCGTAGCAGAACTCCACGACGACGCCGCCACAGCCCGCGACCTCCACTTGGAGGGCCTCACCCTGGCCCGTACGACCAGCGACCCCCGCGCAATGGCCCTCGCCCTGGAGGGCCTGGCAGGCGCAGCCTCCCTGGCCGCCTCCCCCGACTCCCACCACCACGCCGCCGAACTCCTCGGCCGCGCCACCCACCTCCGCGCAAAGGCCGGCGCCCCCCTCCCTCCGGGCGAACGCACGGACACGGACCGCATCACGGACCGCCTCCGCAAGACCCTGGGCGACGAGGCACTGGCAGCGGCTCTGGAGCGCGGCAGCGCGCTGCCACTCGAAGCGACGGTGACGGCCTCATGACGGCGGGAGTCCCGCAAACCGGCCCCGTCCGCGACCAGTTCGAACAGTTCTCACCGCGCCCGTAGCGCCCCCGCAATCGTGAGCGCTGACCCGGTCAGCGGAGTCTCTCAACGACACTCGCCAGCAGCACGGCCAGCGACGCCTCCGGGGTCTGCCCCACCGTGTCGATGACGACGTGGTCCCGGTCCCACGGCTCGTAATCGCGGGCGACGACCTGCTGCCAATCGGGCAGCGGCAGGCCCGGGATGTCGGACGCCCGGCCGCCCACCCGCGCCCGATGCTCGGCCGGATCCGAGCACACGACCTCCACCTCCACGACCGGCGCCGCGGCCTTCGTCCCCACATCCCGCCAACTGTCGCGGGTGACGCCGAGCGGATTCACCGACTCGGCGATCACGGTGAGGCCTTGCGCGAGGTGATCGGCGGCAAGCGCGTATCCGACGGCATACCCGGCCGCCCCGACCGGATGCCCCGCCAGGCCGGAGTCGACGATCGCCTGCTCGATCGTGTCGATGCGCAGGTGCACGCCGCCGATGCGCGTCGCCAGCAGCCGCGACAGTGTGGTCTTTCCGGTCCCCGGCAGTCCGCCGATCACGATGAGCATGCGGCCATCCTGCCGGACCAGTCCCGCACTCAGCTGTCGAATCCCAGACCCACCCGATCCAGTCCCCGCAGCCAAAGGTTCCGCTTGCCTCCCCGGGCATCCGCCCGCGCCATCGACCAGCGCGTCAAGCCGATCCCCGCCCACGCGAACGGCTCCGGCGGGAAGGGCAGCGGCTTCTCTCTCACCAGCTGAAGGCGGGTGCGTTCCGTCGCTTGCGCGGACAGCAGGTCCAGAATCACCTCCGCGCCGAAGCGCGTCGCGCCCACGCCCAGGCCCGTGTAGCCGAGGGCGTACGCGACCCGGCCTCCCACCGCCGTGCCGAAGAACGGTGCGAAGCGGGAGCACGTGTCGATCGCGCCGCCCCAGCGGTGCGTGAAGCGGAGGCCCTCCAGCTGGGGGAAGCACTCGAAGAAGTGCGATGCCAGCTTCAGGTGCGTCTCCGGGCGCTGGTCGTATTCGGCCGCGACCCGCCCCCCGAAGTGGTGCACCGCGTCGTAGCCGCCCCACAGAATGCGGTTGTCCGCCGACAGGCGGAAGTAGTGGAACTGGTTCGCCACATCGCTCAGCCCCTGCCGCCCCGACCAGCCGATCGACGCGAGCTGCGCCTCCGACAGCGGCTCGGTCATCAGCACGTAGTCGTACACCGGGACGACATACGGCCGAACCCGCCGGACCAGCGACGGAAAGGCGTTCGTGCCGAGCGCCACCTGCGCCGCCCGCACGCTTCCGTACGGCGTACGGACCGTCACCCCGGCCGCATCGGCCGCCAACCCCGCCGCCCACGTGTGCTCGTACACCCGCACGCCCGCCTCCGCGCACGCCCGCCGCAGCCCCCACGCCAGCTTCGCCGGGTTGAGCATCGCGACGCCGTCGCGGTCGTACAGGCCGGCGAGGAAGCGGGGCGAGGACACCTCCGCCTGCACCGCCTTCTCGTCGAGCAGCTCGAGCTCGATGCCGTACGCCGCCGCCCGGTCGGCCTCCTCCTCCAGCTCGCCGACCTGGTACGGCTCGGTCGCCACCCCGATCTCGCCGGTGCGCTCGAAGTCGCAGTCGATGCCGTAGCGGTCGACCGCCGCCTCGATCGCGGCCAGGTTCTCCATGCCCAGCCGATGGAGCCGGGACAGCTCCCCCGGCCAGCGCGACACCCCATTCCCGAAGCCGTGCGTCAGCGACGCCGCGCAGAAGCCGCCGTTACGGCCGCTGGCCGCCCAGCCGCACTCCTCCCCCTCGATCAGCACGACATCGCGCGCCGGATCCCGCTCCTTCGCCAGCAGCGCCGTCCACAGCCCGCTGTAACCGCCGCCCACCACCAGCAGATCCGCCTGCTCGTCCCGTACCAGCGCCGGGAAAGCGTCCGGCTTTGCGGGATCGTCCAGCCAGTACGGGACGGGCCGGGCGTCCGCCAGTGAAGCTGCGGTGTCGTTCATGCCTTCCTCCGTGCGCGTCCGTTGCCCAGCAGCTGCCCTGCCATCACCAGCAGCACCGCGATGAAGAACATCGCCGACCCGATCACATTCACCTGCACCGGCACCCCCTTGAGCGAGGCGCCCCACACGAACATCGGGAAGGTGATCGTCGAAGGGCCCGAATTGAATTGCGTGATGATGACGTCGTCCAGCGACAGCGCGAAGCTCAGCATCGCGCCCGCCGCGATCCCCGGCGCCGCCAGCGGCAGCGTCACCCGTACGAACGCCTGCAGCGGACCCGCGTACAGATCCCGCGCAGCCTCCTCCAGCTTCGGATCCATGCTCGCGACCCGGGCCTTCACCGCCACCACCACGAAGCTGAGGCAGAACATGATGTGGGCGATCAGGATGGTGGTGAAGCCGAACTCGATCCGCATGTTCAGGAACAGCGTCCCGAGCGACGCGCCCATCACCACCTCCGGCATCGCCATCGGCAGGAAGATGAGCGAGTTCACCCCGGCCCGGCCCCGGAAGCGGTGCCGCGCCAGCGCGAAGGCCGCCAGCGTGCCGATCACCGTCGAGGCCAGCGTCGAGAGCACCGCGATCTGCAGGCTCAGGCTCACCGACGTGCACATGTCCGCCACCCCGCAGGGGTCGCTCCAGGCGTCGGTCGAGAACTCCTGCCAGGTGTAGTTGTAGCGCCCGGAAGGCTTGTTGAAGGAGAAGAGCAGGACCACCAGATTCGGCAGCAGCAGATACGCCAGCGCCGCCAGGCCCGCGAAGACCACCAGATTGCGGCGTACGAAGGTCAGTGCGCGCATCAGACCAGCTCCTCCGTCCCGGCCCGGCGGATGTACACCGTCACCATGATCAAGATTGCCGCCATCAGGAGGAAGGACATGGCCGCCGCCGTCGGGTAGTCCAGCACGTTCAGGAACTGCTTCTGGATCGCGTTCCCGATCATCTGGTCGTTCGGCGAGCCGAGCAGCTGCGCGTTGATGTAGTCCCCCGAGGCCGGGATGAAGGTCAGCAGCGTGCCCGCCACCACGCCCGGCAGCGACAGCGGGAAGGTCACCCTCCTGAAGACCGTCGCCGGCTTCGCGTACAGGTCCTGCGCCGCCTCGTGCAGGGCGGGGTTGATGCGCTCAAGGGACGTGTACAGCGGCAGGATCATGAAGGGCAGGAAGTTGTACGTCAGCCCGCAGATCACCGCGAGCGGCGTCGCCAGCAGCCGGTCGCCCTCCGTCAGGCCGAGGCCCGCCGTCACGTCCAGCACCCCGATCGAGTTCAGCGCCCCCACCAGCGGGCCGCCGTCCGACAGGATCGTCTTCCACGCGAGCGTACGGATCAGGAAGCTGGTGAAGAACGGGGCGATGACCATGACCAGCAGCACATTGCGCCAGCGGCCCGCCCGGAAGGCGATCAGGTACGCGAGGGGGTAGCCGATCAGCAGGCAGAGCAGCGTCGCCGTACCCGCGAAGAGGAATGAGCGGCCGAAGTGCTCCGCGTAATCGCCGATGGCGTCGGTGTAGTTGGCCCAGTGCCAGGTGACCTCGAAGCCCTTGTCGAACGACCCGGACTGCACGGACGTCGACGCCTGATAGACCAGCGGCGCCGCGAAAAAGACCAGCAGCCACAGCACGGCGGGGAGCAGCAGCCAGTACGCGGTGAGCCTGCGCCGGCCCGACCGCGGCGGCTCGTCCCCCGAGTCCGCCGAGTCCGCCGGCGACCCGGACGGCGGCGCGGCCAGCGCCGTCACAGCGCGTCCTCGCCGGTGCCCGCCTCGGCGTCCTGGTCGCCGTCGAGGCCGAAGGTGTGGACGGGGTTCCAGTGCAGAACCACCTCCGCGCCCGGCGTCAACCCCGCCGCGGTGTCCACGTTCTGCGCGAAGACCGCCAGCTCCGGACACCAGGGGCTGTCGACCACGTACTGCGTCGAGACCCCGGTGAAGCTGGCGTCCTTGATGGTGCCGGACAGGCGGTTGTGCCCTTCCGGTACGCCGCCGTCCTCGCCTCGCGGCCGGATGCCGATCTTCTCCGGGCGGATGCCCGCCAGGACCTTGGTGCCGGACGCCGCCGACTTGGCGCGCATCCGGTCCTGGGGCAGCGTCAGTTTCGTATCGCCGACGCGCAGGACCAGGTCGTCGCCGGCACCGGAGCCGCCGCCGGATATCTCCGCCTCGATCAGGTTCGACTGGCCGAGGAAGTTCGCCACGAAGGCGCTGCCCGGGTTCTCGTACAGCTCGGTCGGCGCGCCCAGCTGCTCGACCCTGCCGTGGTTCATCACCGCGATGGTGTCGGCCATGGTCATGGCCTCCTCCTGGTCGTGGGTGACGTGTACGAAGGTGATGCCGACCTCGGTCTGGATGCGCTTGAGCTCCAGCTGCATCTGGCGGCGGAGCTTCAGATCCAGAGCCCCCAGCGGCTCGTCGAGGAGCAGCACCTCGGGGCGGTTGACGACCGCGCGCGCCAGCGCCACCCGCTGCTGCTGGCCGCCGGAGAGCTGCGCGGGTTTGCGGCCCGCCAGCGCGCCCAGCTCGACCAGCTCCAGGACCTCCGCGACCTCCTTCTTCACCTCCTTGCGGCCGCGGCGGCGCAGCCCGAAGGCGACGTTGTCGTGGACGGTGAGGTGCGGGAAGAGGGCGTAGCTCTGGAAGACGGTGTTGACCGGCCTGCGGTGCGGCGGGAGGTCCGTGACGTCGTCCGTGCCCAGAAGCACCCGCCCCGACGTGGGCTGCTCCAGGCCCGCGATCATCCGCAGCGTCGTCGTCTTGCCGCAGCCGGAGGCGCCCAGCAAGGCGAAGAAGGAGCCTTGCGGGATGGTGAGGTCCGTCGGGTGTACGGCCGTGAAGTCGCCGAAGGTCTTGCTGATGCCGGTGAGCGTGACACCGCCCGTACCGTCCATGCCGCTCACGCCCCGATCACCTTGGAGTACTTGTCCTCGTACGAGGTTTCCCGGTCGTCACCCAGCTCCATGAAGACGTGTCCCGCCTTGATCATCCGCTCGTCGGGGATGATCAGCGGATCGGTGGCCAGGTCCTTGTCGATCTTCGCGAGCTCTTCCTTCGCGCCCGCCACCGGGCAGATGTAGTTGACCCAGGCGGCCAGCTCGGCCGCGTTCTTGGGGTCGTAGTAGAAGTTCATCAGCGCCTCGGCGTTCGCCTTGTGGCGGGCCTTGGCGGGGACGATCAGGTCGTCCGTGGCGTAGAGATAGCCCTTCTCCGGGATGACGAACTCGATGTCGTCGTTCTCCGCCTGCATCTGCACCACGTCCCCCGCCCACGCCAGGCACGCGGCGATGTCGCCCTTGTCGAGCTCCTCGACGTAGTCGTTGCCGGTGAAGCGGCGCAGCTGCTTGTTGTCGACCGCCTTCTGGATACGGGCGAGCGCGGCCTCGAAGTCGTCCTCGGTGAACTTCGCGCAGTCCTTGCCCATGTCGAGCAGCGTCATCCCGACCGAGTCCTGCATCTCGGTCAGCATCGCCGCCCGGCCCTTCAGCGACTCGTCGGTCAGCAGCTGCTCGACGCTGGTGACCTTCCGCCCCTTGGTGGCCTTCTTGTTGTACGCGACGACGGTGGCCAGGCCGGTCCACGGGACGGAGAACTGGCGGCCCGGGTCGTGCGCGGCGTTGCGGAAGCGCGGCTCCATGTGGAGGTTGACGTTCGGCAGGTTGGCGGGGTCGAGGCGCTGCGCCCAGCCGTGCCGGATCAGCCGGCCGGACATGAAGTCGGAGAGGCAGACGATGTCGCGGCCGGTGTCCTGGCCGGCCGCGAGCTGCGGCTTGATCTTGCCGAAGAACTCGACGTTGTCGTTGACGTCCTCGTTGTACTTGACCTTGATGCCGCTCTCCCGCTGGAAGCGGTCGAGGGTCGGGCGCTTGTTCTTGTCCTTGTCGTCGACGTCGATGTAGAGCGTCCAGTTGGAGAAGACCAGCTCCTTCTCCTTCTTGGAGTAGTCGGGGTCCTTGCGGTCCCCGCTCTTCGCGGCGCTGTCGGCCGCGGGAATCCCGCAGCCCGCGAGCGCGGCGGCGGCCGCGGCGCCGCCGCCCGCGCCCAGCAGCCGGCGCCGGGACAGCGCGGCCTTGCCGCCGCTGAGGCTGCGCTCCCAGGCCTTGGCTATCGGCTCGGGGAGTTCGTCGAACACATCCATGAGGGCTTGCTGCCTTCCTAGGCGGAGAAGACGGTTCGGTGCCAGCTCTTGCGCGCTTCCCCCGTGATGTCCTGCATGACGTGCTTGACCTGCGTGTACTCGTCCAGGGAGTACGCGGACATGTCCTTTCCGTAGCCCGATGCCTTGTAGCCCCCGTGCGGCATCTCGCTGATGATCGGGATGTGGTCGTTGAGCCATACGCAGCCCGCCCTCAGCTCGCGGGCGGCGCGTGCGGTGCGGTAGACGTCGCGGCTCCAGGCGGAGGCGGCGAGGCCGTACGGGGTGTCGTTGGCGAGGGCGAGGCCCTCGTCGTCGCCGTCGAAGGGCAGCACCGTGAGGACCGGGCCGAAGACCTCGTCCTGCACGATCTCGCTGTCCTGCGCGGCGCCGGTGATCAGCGTCGGCTCGTAGTACGCGCCCTCGAATCCCTCAGGCGCCCGGCCGCCGGTGACCACGGAAGCGCCCGCCGCCCGCGCCCGGTCCACGAAGGACGCGACCCGGTCGCGCTGGGCGTACGAGATGAGCGAGCCGAGGTCGGTCGCCGTATCGAAGGGGTCGCCGATGCGGACCGCGGCCATCAGCTCTGCGACGCCGGAGACGAAGGCGTCGTAGAGCGGGCGCTGGACGTACGCGCGGGTCGCGGCCGTGCAGTCCTGGCCCGTGTTGATGAGCGCGCCCGCGACCGCGCCGTGCACGGCGGCCTCCAGGTCGGCGTCGTCGAAGACCAGGAACGGGGCCTTGCCGCCCAGCTCCAGGTGCACCCGCTTGGCGGTGCCCGCGGCGAGGGCGGCGATGCGCCGGCCGACGCGGGTGGAGCCGGTGAAGGAGGTCATGGCGACGCCCGGGTGCGCGACCAGGTGCTCGCCGGCGTCGGCGCCCGCGCCGCTGATGATGTTGATGACGCCCGCGGGGATGCCCGCCTCGGTGGCCGCCTCCGCGAACATCAGGGAGGTGAGCGGGGTGAGCTCGCTCGGTTTCAGCACGATCGTGTTGCCCGCCGCGATCGCCGGGAGGACCTTCCAGGCGGCCATCTGCAGCGGGTAGTTCCAGGGTGCGATGGAGCCGATCACGCCGACCGGCTCGCGGCGGACGTACGAGGTGTGGTCGCCGCTGTATTCGCCCGCGGCCTTGCCCTCCAGCAGCCGGGCGGCGCCCGCGAAGAAGGCGGTGTTGTCGACGCTGCCCGGCACGTCGAACTCCCGCGACAGCCGGATCGGCTTGCCGCACTGCAGCGACTCGGCCTGCGCGAAGTCCTCCGCCCGCTCCCCGAGTACGGCCGCGAAGCGGTGCATCGCGTCGGACCGCTCCCCCGGCGTCGCCCCGGCCCAGCCGGGCAGGGCATCCGCCGCCGCGGCCACGGCGGCGTCGACGTCGGCGGGGGAGGCGAGTTCGTACGCGCAGACCGTGCGTCCCGTCGCCGGGTCGGTGACGGACTGCTTGTTCCCTGACGTGCCGGGGGCGAGGCGGCCGGCGATGTACTGGGCGGCGGAGGCGTAGCGGGCCGCTGTGTCGGCTGGGTCAATACGGGGAGCCACGGGCCACTCCGGTGATGTCGTTCCTGCCGGGATTGATGGACGATCCTGGCAGGGGGAGTGACTCGCGGCAAGGGATTCCGTTGTTTCCTTTTGGTTACTCGACGGAATTAGTCTTCAGTACGCCCATCGACCAGGCCACGCACCGGCGTTGGAACTCCGTCTCCTCCCCCAGCCGCGCCAGCTGCTGCCTGCCGTACGCCCGTACGGCCCGGGGGATGGCCACCAGCCGCCCGTCGCCGCACTCCGGCACGAACAGCCCCTGCGCCCGCAGCCCGGCGAAGGCTCGTGCCAGCTCCGCCTCGGGCAGCCGCTCGTCGGCGCACACCGCGATGGCGTGCCCCTGCGTGAAAGCGCCGGGGAAGACCGCGGCCCTGGCCCACAGCAGCCGCTCGCCCGGGGTGCACACGCGGCGGCTCCACCACATCGAGTCGCGCAGCGTGCGCTGCCGCTCGGGCACCTCGGGGCCGCCGCCGACCAGGGCGAGGGCCCCGTCGGCGCCGGCCAGCCGGGTCAGCAGCTCGGCCGGCGTGCGCCGCCGCAGCTGCGCGGCGGCGATCGTCACGGCGAGCGGCAGGCCGTCGAGGAGCTCGCAGATCTCCCGGATGGTGTCGTCGTTCGCGCGGTCCTCGCCGGCGCCCTCGTCCCGGTAGCCGGGCGCGCAGTCGCGGAAAAGCTCCATCGCGTCGTCCACATCCAGCGGGCCGAGCGGCAGCGTGGCCGCGTCTGCCGTGGTGGGGATGCGGCTGGTGGCGATCGCCCGCAGCGAGGGCCGCTCACCGGTCAGTTCGCGCAGCGCGGCACCGGCCGCGTCCGCCACATGCTCACAGGTGTCCACGACGAGCAGCGTCGGCCGCCGCCCGCCCCCGTTGATCTGCTTCAGCCCGTACGCGAGCCAGCGCGGCACCAGCTCCGGGTCGGTTACGGGTGCCAGGTCGAGGTGGATCAGGTCCGGGCGGTTGCGCCGCCGCAGCCTGCGCACCGCCTCCGCCACCAGCGCGCTTTTGCCCACGCCGCCGGGACCGGTCACGGTCACCAGCTGTTCGGTTTCCATCATCCGGCCCAGAGTGCTGAGCGCACTGGCGCGCCCGTGGAGTGTCATGGCATTCCCCGGTCGTCTGCTCGCTACCGCCATCGTTCTCACGGCATTCAGCCTGCTCCGGGCCACATGTCCCGGACATCGGTAACCCGCGCCAATCGGTATACGTACCTTCGCCATTGCCGCCGCCGCGGCCGCGCGGATCTACCTAGGTAGCCGCTGGCCTGGGTGGGGGTCCGGGGGTGTCCCCCGGGAAGACGCAGCGCCGGAGACCATGGCGGCGATCTCCGAGCGGGACGAGAACCCGAGCTTGGCGAGGATGTGCTCGACGTGGGCGTCGGCGGTGCGCTTGGAGATGACCAGCCGCTCGGCGATCTCGCGGTTGGAGAGCCCCTGCGCCACCAGCGCGGCCACCTCCCGCTCGCGCCGGGTCAGCGCGTCGGCGCGGCTCGCGGCCCGGTCGCCGTACGCCGGCGGGTCCGGGGGCAGCGCGTCCTGGTCGCCGGCCGCGAAGTCGATGGCCCGCTGCGACGGCAGCCTGACGCCCTGCTCGAAGAGCTGTGCGTAGCGCTCCTCGCCCAGGGCCGAGCGGGTGGCGGCCACCGATTTCTCCTGCATCGACTGCATCATCGGATTGCCGAGCAGGATCGTGCGCCCGACGAGCGACCAGTGCGTCGAGGCGGCGCCGAACAGCCAGGCGGCCCTTCGGTGCCGGCCGGCGTCCACGGCGAGCCAGGCGAGTATGGACAGCACATGCGCGAGGCCGAGCACGTCGCCGCGCTGGCTCTGCAGCCCGGCGGCGCGGCGCAGCGCGGCCGCGGACAGGTCGGGCCGGCCGCACATGAAGTGTGCGAGACCGCGCATCACATAGCTGAATCCCTGAATGAAGCACTCGCCGCTGCCGGGGCCGAGCAGCTCGATCGTACGGTCGCATTCCGCTATCGCCTCGTCCGGGCGGCGGGCGAGGACGTGCGCGACGCTGAGGCCGAGGCTGCTCATCAGGGGCGGCAGCGGATGGCCCGCGGTGACGGACTTCTCCTCGGCGAAGCGCAGCTGTTCCAGGGCCTCTTCGTGGTCGCCGCGATAGCTGAGCGCCACCCCGTAGCCGCCGGCGCCAAGGGCGGCGATGGCGTCGTCCTCGAACTCGGCCGCGAGCTCCAGCGCCTCCTGGGCGGCGGTGATGGCCCGCTCGGGGGTGCCCTGGTGGCCGGCGAACATGGCGTACATGGCGAGGTTCCAGGCGCGGTTCTTGCGGTGGCTGCCGGGATGGTCGCCGAAGCCCTTCTCCATCCAGTGCGCGGCCTCGGCGGGGCGGCCCGAGACCGCCCAGTACGCGGACATGACCAGGGTCATGCGGAGCACTTCGCCGCGCTCTATGGCGTATTCGAGGGCGGCCCGCAGATTGTCCTCCTCCGCGGCCAGCTCGCGGTGCAGCCGGGGCTGCTCCGAGGTGGTGAACTTGAGGCCGAGCTGCATCAGCCGGGCGCGATAGCAGGCGATGTGCCGCTCCCTGACGGCGTCCTGCTCGCCGAGGGAGGTGAGCCACTCGGCGCCGAATTCGCGGATGGTGTCGAGCAGCCGATAGCGGGTGCCCTGCTCGCCGACCCGGAGCACCACCGACTTGTCGACAAGGCTGATGAGGTGCTCCAGCACGGACTCCACGGGCAGTTCGGCGTCCGCGCACACCGCCTCCGCGGCGGACAGGTCGAAGTCCCCCGCGAAGACCGACAGCCGCGCCCACAGCAGCCGCTCCGGGGGCGTGCACAGCTCATGGCTCCAGCCGATGGTGGTGCGCAGCGTCTGATGGCGCGGCAGCGTGGTCAGCCGGCTGCCGGCCAGCAGCGCGAAGGTGTCGGTGAGCCGGGCGACCAGGTGGTCGAGCGGCAGCGCCCGCAGCCGTACGGAAGCCAGCTCGATGGCGAGCGGGATGCCGTCCAGGCGGCGGCAGAGGGCCACGGCGTGGGCGCGGTTGGCGTCGTTGAGCCGGAAGCCGGGCACCGCGGCGCGGGCCCGCTGCACGAACAGCTCCAGGGCCCCCTCGACCGCGTCGCCCTCCGCTTCCGGCAGCGGCAGGGGCGGTACGGGCAGCACATGCTCGCCGGGGACGTCGAGGGCCTGCCGGCTGGTGGCGAGGATGGTCAGCCGCGGCGCCTGCGGCAGCAGCAGGTCGGCCAGCAGCGCGCAGGCGTCGAGCAGATGCTCGCAGGTGTCGAGCACCAGCAGCAGCTCGCGCTCGGCCACATACTCCACGACGGCGTCGACCTGCGGCCGCCCCGCCTGCTCGGGCAGCCCGAGCGCCTCCGATACGGCATTGGGCAGCAGCTCGGCGCCCTTGAGGCCGGAGAGCTCGACCAGGTGCACGCCGTCGGCGAAGCGGGCGGAGGCCTCGGCCACGGACCGCAGCGCGAGCCGCGTCTTGCCGACGCCGCCGGGGCCGACGAGCGTGACCATGCGGGCTTGTGCCAGCAGCCGCTGGACGTCGGCCAGTTCCGCCGTACGCCCTACAAAGCTGGTGACCTCGGCGGGGAGCCGGTCCCCGCGCCGCCATGTCGAGCCGAATGCCACGTTGAAAGGATAGGTGGACGGCCGGTTTTCCGGGGCGAATTCCGGATGCGGCCACTCGTAAGCGTTCTGTCGTATTCCACTTGCACGTGCACGGGCGCCGACTTCTGCCGGTAACCGCCGCCCATATCCGCGTAACCTGGAAGTCAACCACTCGACAGCGATGGTGGGGTGCGATGACGTTCGGCTTCAGGGGCGGGCGGCTGCCGGCAGAGGTGACGAGCTTTGTCGGTCGCACGACCGAACTTGCGTCTGTCAGACGGCTGTTGGGACGCTCCCGGCTCGTGACCCTCACCGGCCCCGGCGGGGTGGGCAAGACCAGGATCGCGCTGCGGGCCGCCGCGCAGGTCAAGGGCGAGTACCAGGACGGCGTGCGGCTGGTGCAGCTGTCCGGGCTGCAGGACGCGGAGTTGCTGCCGCACACCGTCGCCGCGGCCGCGGGCCTGCCGGGCGCCGATCCGCGGCCCGCGCTGGACGGGCTGGTCACGGCGCTCGCGGAGCGCGAGCAGCTGCTGCTCTTCGACACCTGCGAGCATCTGCTGGACGCCGTGGCGCTGCTCGCGGATGTGCTGCTGCCGGCCGCGCCGCGGCTGCACATACTGGCCACGTCGCGGCAGCCGCTGGATGTGCCGGGCGAGCATCTTTTCCCCGTCCAGCCGTTCTCCGTGCCCGAGGCAGCAGGCGAGCGCGCCAGGTCCGGCGGGGCCTGCGACGCGCTCGCGCTCTTCGCGCAGCGCGCGGCCGCCGCCGCCCCCGGCTTCGAGATCACCGACGGCAATCGCGGGCAGGCCACCGCGCTGGTCCGGCGGCTCGACGGCATTCCGCTGAGCATCGAGCTGGCGGCCGTACGCCTGCGGGCGCTCTCCCTGGAGCAGCTGACACAGCACCTGGCGGCCACGTACGACGTCCTGGAATCCGGCCGCTTCGCCCCCGAGCCGCGGCATCGCACGCTCCGTACGCTCATCGGCTGGAGCCACGAGCTGTGCAGCCCGCAGGAGCGGCTGCTGTGGGCGCGGCTGTCGGTCTTCGCGGGCGGCTTCGACCTGGCCGCGGCGGAGGCGGTGTGCGCGGACGGCGAGCTGCCCGCCGCGCAGGTGCTGCCGCTGCTGATCGGCCTCATCGACAAGTCGGTGGTGCTGCGCGCGGACGCCGCGGCGGGGCCGGACGGCGAGGCGCGCTATCGCCTGCTGGACACCATCCGTGAGTACGGGGCGAGCTGGCTGGAGTCGCTGGGCGAGACCACCGCCTGCCGGGCCCGGCATGTCGCCCACTACCACGCGCGGCTACGGGACTTCGCCGCCCGGTTCTTCACCTCGGAGCAGCTGGCGCGCTACCGCGCCCTGGCGCCGGACGGCGACAATCTGCGGGCCGCGCTGGCGTACGCGCTGGACGATCCGGAGCCCGCCGTCGCACCGACTGCCCTGACCGCCGTCATGTGGCCGTACTGGGCGGCCTCCGGCGGGATCGGCGAGGCCGAGTACTGGATGGCCAAGGCGCTTGCGGCGGACGGCGGTTCGGCCGCGGACCGGGCGGTGACGCTCATCTGGCGGGCCGACTTCGGCCGCTTCGCGGGCCGTGAGGCCGATTCGCTCGGGTGGTCGCTGGAGGCGCGGCGGCTCGCCGGGGAGCTCGGCGACCGCCGGCTGCTCGCGCACGGCCTGCGGGTCAGCGCCGCCGTACGCACCTGGCTCGACGACCAGGAAGGCGCCCTGGCCGACCTGTCCGAGGCCGAGCCGCTGCTGGGCGCGGACGCCGACCGCGGCGACCTGGTCCAGCACCACTACATCAAGAGCTCGGTGCACACCCTCAGCCTCACGAGCAGCCGCCCCGACCTGGGCGTCGCCGAGGCGGACGCGGCCCTCGCGCTGTCCGCGGCGGAGACCGAGGAGTGCTGGGCGCAGGGCTACGCCTCCGCGCTGCGGGCCCTCGCGCTGATCCTGCTGCGGCGGTTCGGCGAGGCGGTCACCGAGGCCCGCCGCTGCGCCGCGCTGAAGGGCGGCATCGGCGACCTGCACGGCATCGCCGCCGCGCTGGAGATGCTGTCGTGGTCGGAGGCGGGCACGGGCCGGCATCAGCGCTCCGCCCGGCTGCTCGGCGCGGCCGCGGGCGAGTGGCGGCGCGGCGGCTTGGAGCCGCTCAGCGGCCAGAGCGCCGCCCTCGCGCTGCAGGATCTGACCCGGCAGCAGCTGAAGGAGGCGCTGGGCGAGAAGACCTATGACCGGCTGTTCGCCGAGGGCATGGAGCTGTCCGAGCAGCAGGCGCTCGCCTTCGCCGCGGCCGGCACCGACGCCCCGCCCCCGCTCGCCCGCCGCCGCACCGCGGGCGCCCCCGCGGGGAGTTCACCGGCCACCGGCACCCCCATCGACGCCCTCACCCGGCGCGAGCTGGAGGTGGCCGAGCTGGTGGCGCAGGGCCTTTCCAACCGCGAGATCGCCCAGCGGCTCGTCATCTCCAAGCGCACGGCCGACGCCCACGTCGAGCACATCCTCTCCAAGCTGGGCTTCTCCTCCCGCCTGGAGATCGCGGCGCTCCTCGGCTCCGGCGCCGGAGCCGAGGACGCCACGGAAGGGACTCACACGTAGCGGCTCACAGCGCGGTCATGACGTGCTTCACGCGCGTGTAGTCGTCGAAGCCGTACGCGGAAAGGTCCTTGCCGTAACCCGACTTCTTGAAGCCGCCGTGCGGCATCTCGGCCACCAGCGGGATGTGGGTGTTGATCCACACGCAGCCGAAGTCGAGGTTCTTCGACATCCGCATCGCGCGGCCGTGGTCCTTGGTCCACACCGACGAGGCCAGCGCGTACTCCACGCCGTTGGACCACTCGGTGGCCTGTGCCTCGTCGCGGAAGGACTGGACGGTGATGACCGGGCCGAAGACCTCGTTCTGGATGATCTCGTCGTCCTGCTTGAGGCCGGAGACGACGGTCGGGGCGTAGTAGTAGCCCTTCTCGCCGACGCGGTGGCCGCCCGCCTCGACCTTGGCGTTGGCCGGGAGCCGGTCGATGAAGCCGGCAACCTTCTCCAGCTGGCTCGCGTTGTTCAGCGGGCCGTAGAGCGCGTCGTCCTCGCCGGGGCCCGTCTTGGTCTCGGCGGCCGCCTTCGCGAGGGCCGTCACGAACTCGTCGTGGATCGATTCGTGTACGAGCACCCGGGTCGCGGCCGTGCAGTCCTGCCCGGCGTTGAAGAAGCCGGCCTCCGAGATGCCCTCGACGGCGGCCGGGATGTCGGCGTCCTCGAAGACGACGACGGGGGCCTTGCCGCCCAGCTCCAGGTGCACGCGCTTGAGGTCCTTCGCCGCCGACGCCGCGACCTCGTGCCCGGCCCGTACGGAACCGGTGATGGAGGCCATGGCGGGGACGGGGTGCTCGACCATGAGGCGGCCGGTGTCGCGGTCGCCGCAGACGACGTTGAAGACGCCCTTGGGGACGATCGAGCCGATGATGTCGGCGAGCACCAGGGCGGTGGAGGCCGGGGTGGTGTCGGACGGCTTGAGCACGACGGTGTTGCCCGCGGCGAGCGCCGGGGCGAACTTCCACACGGCCATCATCATCGGGTAGTTCCACGGCGCCACCTGCGCGCAGACGCCGATCGGCTCGCGGCGGACGAAGGACGTGAGGCCGTCCATGTACTCCCCCGCGGACTTGCCGTCGAGCATCCGGGCGGCGCCCGCGAAGAAGCGGATCTGGTCCAGCATCATCGGGAGCTCTTCGGAGCGGGTGAGCTCCAGCGGCTTGCCCGTATCGCGGCACTCCACCTCGAGGAGCTCGTCGGCGCGCGCCTCGAAGGCGTCGGCGATCTTCAGCAGGGCCAGCTGACGGGTGCCGGGGGTGGCGTCGCGCCAGCCCGGGAAGGCGGCCTTGGCGGCCTCCATGGCGGCGTCGACGTCGGCGGCGCCGGACAGCGGGGAGGTGGCATAGACCTCCCCGGTCGTCGGGTCGACCACATCGAGGGTGCGCCCGTCGGCGGCGTCCCGGAACTCCCCGGCGATGTAGTTGCGCAGGCGGCGCGGCTCGGTCACTTCGGACCCCTCCAAGGTTCGTGTCGCTCGTTGTGGCTCACCCTAACCGCCGGACAATCTCCCGTCACCAGGCAAAATCACCGGAAAATCTACGGGGTCCAGGCTCACCGCTCCAGGGCCTCCATCATACGGATTCCATCGAAAACTGTTGCCTCAACGACGGAATCAGTGTCAAAGTACGGGCGTGGCTAACAAGGACACGAATTCGCGACCCCAGCAGATCGACGACGTATCCCGGGCGATCATCGAGCAGCTCCAGGAGGACGGCCGCCGCCCGTACGCCGCGATCGGCAAGGCCGTGGGCCTGTCCGAGGCCGCCGTCCGGCAGCGGGTGCAGAAGCTGCTCGAACAAGGCGTGATGCAGATCGTCGCCGTCACCGACCCCCTCACCGTCGGCTTTATGCGCCAGGCGATGATCGGGATCACGGCGGAGGGCGACGTGGAGCAGATCGCCGACGCGCTCGCCGAGATCGACGAGTGCGAGTACGTCGTCGTCACCGCAGGCTCCTTCGACCTCCTGGTCGAGGTGGTCACGCACGACGACGACCACCTGCTCGAGCTGCTCAACAAGCGCATCCGCGCCCTGCCGGGCGTCCGCACCACCGAGAGCTTCGTCTATCTCAAGCTGCGCAAGCAGACCTACGCGTGGGGAGCCGATAACCGTGGGCACTGATTCTTCGAAAACTGCCTACGACCACCTCTGGATGCACTTCACCCGCATGTCGTCGTACGCGGACAGCCCCGTCCCGACGATCGTGCGCGGCGAAGGCGCCTACATCTACGACGACACCGGCAAGCGCTACCTCGACGGCCTCTCCGGCCTCTTCGTGGTCAACGCGGGCCACGGCCGCGCCGAACTGGCCGAAGCCGCGGCCAAGCAGGCGCAGCAGCTGGCGTACTTCCCGATCTGGTCGTACGCCCACCCGAGCGCGATCGAGCTGGCCGAGCGGCTCGCAGGCCACGCCCCCGGCGACCTCAACAAGGTCTTCTTCACCACCGGCGGCGGCGAGGCGGTCGAGACCGCCTGGAAGCTCGCCAAGCAGTACTTCAAGCTCCAGGGCAAGCCCGGCAAGCACAAGGTGATCTCCCGCGCGGTCGCGTACCACGGCACCCCGCAGGGCGCCCTGTCCATCACCGGCCTCCCGGCCCTGAAGGCCCCCTTCGAGCCGCTGGTCCCCGGCGCCCACAAGGTCCCGAATACCAACTTCTACCGCGCCCCGGAGCACGAAGACGACCTGGAGGCCTTCGGCCGCTGGGCCGCCGACCGGATCGAGGAGCAGATCCTCTTCGAGGGCCCGGACACGGTCGCCGCGGTCTTCCTGGAGCCGGTGCAGAACGCCGGCGGCTGCTTCCCGCCCCCGCCCGGCTACTTCCAGCGGGTCCGGGAGATCTGCGACCGCCACGACGTCCTCCTGGTCTCGGACGAGGTCATCTGCGCCTTCGGCCGCCTCGGCCACATGTTCGCGTGCGACAAGTTCGACTACGTACCGGACATGATCACCTGCGCGAAGGGCATGACCTCCGGCTACTCCCCCATCGGCGCCTGCATCATCTCCGACCGCCTGGCCGCCCCCTTCTACGAGGACGGCGTCTCCTTCCCGCACGGCTACACCTTCGGCGGCCACCCGGTCTCCGCGGCGGTGGCCCTGGCCAACCTGGACATCTTCGAGCGCGAGGGCCTCAACGCCCGCGTACTCGAACACGAGAAGTCCTTCTACGGCACCCTGCAGAAGCTCCAGGACCTGCCGATCGTCGGCGACGTCCGCGGCGACGGCTTCTTCTACGGCATCGAGCTGGTCAAGGACAAGGCGACCAAGGAGACCTTCACCGACGAGGAGTGCGAGCGCATCCTCTACGGCCACGTCTCCAAGGAGCTGTACGCGGCCGGCCTCTACTGCCGCGCCGACGACCGCGGCGACCCGGTGGTCCAGCTGGCCCCGCCGCTGATCTCGGGACAGGAGCAGTTCGACGAGGCCGAGCAGATCCTCCGCGGCGTGCTGAGCGAGGCCTGGAAGCTGCTGTAGCCCGTACGAGCGGACCCCCGGGCGAGTCCCCGCCCAGCGCACTCCGGCCTTCTTATCGTGCGAAGTGACCGAATCACTCCGCCGTCGTTCACCTCACAAGGTGAACAACCAGGTAAGACGAGGTGCTCGCGATGCTCCGCGAAGCTGATCCGCCGGACGGGGACCTGCTCGGGGGCAGGGGCCTGCACTACTCCCATGGCCCGACCCCGGCGCTCGTCGGCGTGTCCGTGGGCGCCGCCGCCAAGGAGATCGTCGCGATCACGGGCCCGCGCGGCAGCGGCAAGACCACGCTGCTGCGCTGCCTGTCCGGGCAGCTCACGCCGGACGAGGGCGAGGTGCGCTATGACGACGGCGATGTGTACGCCCTCCCGGCGGCCCGCCGGGAGCGGCTGCGGCTCGAATACTTCGGCTGGATCGACCCGAAGCCCGAGCTCGTCCCCGAGCTGTCGGTCTGGGAGAACGCCGCCCTGCCGCTCCTGCTGACCGGCGCCCCGCACCGCGAGTGCAAGCGCCGCGCGAGCGAGTGGCTGGACCGCCTCGACGCGGGCGACCTGGTCCGCGCCCGCCCGCGCTCGCTCACCACGGCGCAGGCGCAGCGGGTGTGCATCGCCCGGGCGCTGGTCATGGAGCCCGCCGTGCTCTTCGCCGACGAGCCGACCGCGGCACTGCACCGGGCCGAGGGCGTACGGGTGCTGCGCACGCTGGTGGCCGCCGCCAGGTCGCACGCCATCACCACGGTGCTGGCCAGCCATGACGCGGAGGCGCAGGAGCTGGCGGACCGCACGGTCACGCTGCTCGACGGGCGCCGTACCGGCACGGGGGTGCCGACTCCAGCGGAGTCGGCGGAGGGGTCCACCGACGGGGGCTCGACCGAGACGGAGGACTCGTGCTCGCTCTCCGTCTAGCCCGCGGCACCCGCCCCCTGGCCGCCCTGCGCCGACTGATGGTGGCCACCGCCTCAGCGGGCGTCGGCTTCCTGCTGCTGACGGCCCTGGGCCACGCTTCCGTACCCCAACTCCTCTGGTGCGCCGTCCCGATACTGGCCACGGTGCACCTGGCGGTGGCCGTCGCGCGTACGGACCCCAGCGCCAGGCCGTCGCCGGGGCTGGCGTCGGCGGGCTTCGGCCCGGTGCGCGTACCGGTCCTGGCGGCCCTGTCGACGGCGCTCACCTGCCTGCTCGGCAGCGCGGTCGCGCTGCTGGCGTTTCTGCACCTGCGCGGCGGAGTCGGGCTGCTCAGCCATCTCCCGTACGCGGGCGAGGCCGCCCGGCTGCTCGGCGGCACCCCTCCCAACGCGGCCGCCGTACCACCGGTCGGCGCGCTGACCCTGCTGATCAGCCTGCCGCTGGTGGCCGCCGCCGCGAGCGCGGTGAGCCTGCGCCCGCGGCGGGCGCTGCCCGGCAGCGCGGCGGAGTCGGCGGCGGCGGAGGCCGCGGCGCGCGCGACGACGCTGCGCGGGCAGGCGGCGGCGCCCGGGGTCCCGGCGCCGTCCGACCTCCCCTGGGGCACGGCGCTGGTGGCGACGGGCCTCGCCCTCGGCGCGTACGCCGGCGAATTCGCCGACCAGGGCAAGCTCATGAAGCTCACGCTTCCCTTCGGCATCGGCCATGCGTCACCTCCGGTGGTGGCGAGCTGGGGCGTGATCGCGATCGGCCTGGTGCTGGCGGGGCCCGGCCTGACCCACCTCTGCGGCCGCGTGCTGTCCGCCTTGCGCCCCGGCCCGCTGCGTCTGCTCGCAGGAAGGGTCCTGCAGGAGGAGTCCCGCCGGATCGGCCGCCCGCTGGGCGCTCTGTGCGCGGTGCTTGCGGGCATCCTGGTCGCCCTGACCTTGCCGGAGCAGGCCTCCGGCCGGGTGGCGCTGGGCCCGATCACGGCGCTGGGGGCGGGCTTGGTGGTGGCCTGCGCGGTGGCCACGGTGGTGACGGCGTCCCTGGAGACGAAGAAGGCCCGCGAGCATACGACGGCGGCGCTGCTGCGCTTGGGCGCCTCCCCCCGCGTCCTACGAGGTGCGGCCGCCCTGCGAGCAGCCGCGCTCCTGACCGTCTTCGCCCCGCTGTCCGCGCTCGTCGCTCAACTGGCAGCCCTGCCGCTGCGCTGACGCGGCAAGTCCCGCTCGGAGCAAGCCGCGTCGGCGGCCGCCGGAAACGTCCGGGCCCACCCGTCCCGCCATGCGGGACGCCTGCCCCCGAGAGGGGCCCCTTATGGTGGGCGGCGTGCCTACTTCACCTGACGAGATCGAGACGCTCGACGAGTTCGACCAGGTCATCAAGGACCGGTCCCTGCGCGGCTTCCGCCTCCAAGGGCTGGACCTGACGGACCCCGCGCGCACCGACGCCCTGCTCACCGCCGACGCCACCGACGCCGTCTTCCTGGGTTGCCGGCTGCAGCCCAAGGCCGCCGCCCACATCCGCGCCCAGGGCGCCCTCGTCTTCCCGCCAGTGCCGCATCTGCCGTTCGACCCGTATCGCGGCCTGCTCTACACCCCGGAAGAGCTCTTCGAAGGCCTCGGCACCGGCTACGGATCGACCCCGGACTCGCTCTCGTATTCCTGGTTCCAGCAGACCAAGCACGACGGCGACATCTTCGCGTCGATGCTGCGTTCCATCCACGACGACCACATGTCCGACGCCCTGGGTGAACTCCTCGACGGCAAGCGCGTCGTGGGCGTCATGGGCGGCCACGCCCTGAAGCGCGGCACGGAGGCGTACGCCGCCGCCGTCCGCCTCGGCCGCCAGCTCGCCCGCGAGGGCTACACCGTCGCCACCGGCGGCGGGCCCGGCGCGATGGAGGCGGCGAACCTCGGCGCATACGCCGCCCCCTTCGACGACGAGATGCTCGACGACGCCCTCGCCCTCGTAGGCAAGGTCCCCGGCTTTGACCCGAGCATCAGCGACTGGGCGCACGCCGCCTTCGCCGTCCGCGAGCGCTGGCCCGGCGGCGGCGACTCGGTCGGCATCCCGACGTGGTTCTACGGACATGAGCCGCCGAACGCCTTCGCGGGCCACATCGCCAAGTACTTCGCCAACGCCACCCGCGAAGACGGCCTGCTGGCCCGCTCCAACGCGGGCGTCGTCTTCCTCCCCGGCGCGGCAGGCACCGTCCAGGAGATCTTCGACGCGGCGACGCCGAACTACTACGAGTCCCGCGGCGAACCGGTCCCCATGATCCTGGTCGACCGCGAGCACTGGACGGAGCGGCTCCCCGCCTGGCAGCTCCTCACGTCGCTGGCGAGGGGCCGCTCGATGGAGCACCGGATCGCGCTCGTGGACGAGGTCCGCGAGGTCCCGGCGGCGCTGGCGAGGTTGTCAGCGGCGGGCTGAGCGGCAGACGGCCCCACCCGCTCCCGGCGCACCAGGCCGCGCACGGTCGCGTACCCCGCCGCCGCCACGAACACCACCGCCCCGCAGGCCCCCGCCGCCGCGGACTGGAACCACAGCAGCAGCATGACCGCCCCCACGGCGAGCACCGCCTTTGCGACGCCCGGCAGCAGTCCTGACATGGTCCTGGTCCCTTCCATCGGCGAAGACCCGGCAAGCATGCGCCATCGGGGCGTTCCTTTTTGTTAAGCCGATCGCGGCCACGCCCGACCAGAGGGCATGACCGCGACCGGTGCTGCTGCGGTAGATCAGGACTGGACGAACTGCCACATCTGCATCGGGCTGCCCTCGAAGGGCATGTTGATGAGCTGCGCGCCGGCCTTGGGCTCCGACACCGACACCACGCCGTCCGCGTACGGGAAGGCGATGCGGAACTGCCCTTCACCCACCGGCTCTATCGACCACGGCAGCGGCGTCGGCTGGACCGCGATCCGCGGCGGGAAGATGCGGATGATGCTGAGGCCGAGGAAGGCCGCGTCGCTCACCGAGCTGTTGATGATGAACTCGTTGAGGCCGTTGACCGTCGCGAACCGCCACTTCTGGTTGGGCTCCTTGGTCAGCGGAAAGCTGACGATCGGGGAGTTCGGCTCGGTACTGGAGTTGAACAGATCGACGTAGAGGTCCGCCTCGGGGTTCTTGATCAGGTATTCGCCGTCGTTCAGGATCGCCATGAAATCTCCAGGTGAGAACGGTTGTGTGGGGATTCGTTCTAGTGGAGCGCCCTCACACTAGGCGGCTTCAGATCACCTCGTAACAGACCTTTTTGGTCTTCTCAGGCTTAGGCGATATGGCCGATAAAGAGGCGAACTAGCTTGGCGATTAGGATGAGATCAGGCCAATCATGTCTATAACGGCCATGGTCGTGTCCGCAGTCGCACGATGCCTGTCAAGCCGCGCCCTGCTGCCTCAGGCCGCCCCAACGGCCGTGGCCCCGGCCGAAATCAGGTCAGGGCGCGGCGGCAGGCAGACCGTCACCACCAGCCCGCCGCCGGTCCGCGGCAGCGCGGTCACATCGCCGTCGTGGGCGCGGGCCACCGCCCGTACGATCGACAGGCCGAGCCCCGCGCCCTTGGTCGTCAGCGGCCGGTCAGGGGCGAGCCGGCGGAAGGGCTCAAAGAGCGCCGGGACCTCGTACGGCGGCACCACCCGGCCGGAGTTGGTGACCCGCAGCTCCGCGGCGCCGTCCGGACGGACGCCCGTGGTCACCTCGACCCAGCCGGCGTCGCCGCCGGTGTTGTGGCGGATGCCGTTCTCCACGAGGTTGTGCACCAGACGCTCAAGGAGCAGCGCGTCGCCCGTCGTCGGCGCCTCGCCCGCCTTCGCGGTGACCGCGACCCCCGCCGCCCGCGCCTCGGCCGCGGCCTGCCCGGCCACGTGCTCCGCCACGTCCGCGAGGTCGACCGGGCGGCGCTCGGTGACCTCGTTCTCGGAGGTGGCCAGGAGCAGCAGGCCAGTGATCAGCCGCTCGTGCCGGGAGTTGATCTGCATCAGGCCCTCGCCGAGCTGCTTGACGTCGTCGGACGCCGAGCGGCGGTTCATCGCCAGCTCCACCATGGCGCGGCCGACCGTGAGTGGCGTACGGAGCTCGTGCGAGGCATTGGCGATGAAGCGGCGCTGGCCGTCGAAGGAGTGGTCAAGCCGCTCGACCATCGTGTCGAAGGAGTCGGCGAGCTCTTTGACCTCGTCCTTCGGGCCCTTCAGGGCGATACGTTCGTGCAGCCCCCGATCGGCGGCGGGGGCTGCGGCTATGCGGCGGGCCGTGTCCGTAACGCGATGCATCGGCGCCAGCACCCGCCCCGCGACCAGCCAGCCGAACCCGGCCGCGGCCGCGCCCACCACCAGCAGCGCGAGGCCGCCCTGGGTGATGAGGGACGTGGTGGCGGCGTCGCGGACGTCGTCGCGGGCCGCCTCGAAGACCTTCTTCTGGACCCCCTCCACCTGCGGCTTGCCCGGCTCGTCGGTGGGGGCGGCGCCGATGTGGGTGGACTCGATCGAGCCGGACTTCCCGGCCTCCAGCTGCTGACTGAACAGCGCGTACGTCACGGCGAGCAGCACGACCCCGGCGGCCAGGAAGAGGCCGCCGTAGATCAGCGTCAGGCGGGTGCGCAGGCTCATGCGATCCGGTACCCCACTCCCGTGACGGTCTCCACGACCGGCGGCTCGCCGAGTTTGCGGCGCAGCTTCAGCACCGCGAGCCGGACGGCGCCGGTGAAGGGGTCGGCGTGCTCGTCCCACGCCTTCTCCAGCAGCTGCTCGGCGGATACGGCGGCCCCGCCGGCCCGCAGCAGCTCGGCGAGCACCGCGAACTCCTTGCGGGACAGCGGCACATACGCCCCTTCGCGGAAGACCTCCCGGCGGGCGGGGTCGAGCGTGATGCCGGCGCGGGTGAGCACGGGCGGCGCGGCCGGGCGGGCGCGGCGGCCGAGGGCGAGGACCCGGGCGGCCAGCTCGGGGAAGGCGAACGGCTTGGTGAGGTAGTCGTCCGCGCCCAGCGTCAGCCCCGCGACCCGGTCGGTGACGGCGGCCGCGGCCGTCAGCATCAGCACGCGCGCCTCGGCGCCCGCGGCGGCGAGCTCGCGGCATACGTCGTCGCCGTGGATGCCCGGCAGATCGCGGTCGAGCACGACGACGTCGTAGTCGTTCACTCCGGTACGTTCCAGGGCTGCCGTCCCGTCGTACGCCACATCCACGGCGTGCGTCTCGTCCCGCAGCCACTCCGCGATCGCATCGGCGAGCAGCGGCTCGTCCTCCACCACCAGCACGCGCATGGCGGCCTCCTTCCCCCTCGGCTGCAGCGTGCCGCAGCGGTCGTTTCCTCGCCGTAAGGGCTCGGCGGAAACGGCCGGGAAACGCCGCGCGGCGTTGCATCGGCTCGTACGCGAGACAAAGGAGCTGAAGCGATGACCGCGTGGAGAACTTCCGGCGCGCTGCTCGCCCTGGCCGTCGTATTGGCCGGCTGCGGGGGCGGTGGCGGCGGCAGCAACGGCGTGGCCTCCGCCGGTGACGGCAAGGGCGGCGGCGAGAGCGCGTCCCCGAGCAAGGACCCGGACGAGATGGCGCAGGCCTTCGCCAAGTGCCTGCGCAAGCACGGCCTCGACGTCGACGACCCGAAACCCGGCGAGGGCGTGAAGCTCGACATCAAAGCGGGCCCCGGCATGAAGCTGACCAAGGCCGATGTCGACAAGGCGATGGCGGCGTGCCGCAAGTACGACCCCGGCGCCCAGGGCGGGCGGCCCACGATGGACCCCAAGGCGGAGGCCCAGATGCGCAAGTACTCGCAGTGCATGCGCAAGAACGGCGTCGAGGCCTTCCCCGACCCGAAGGGCAACGGCCTGCAGATCCGCGGCGAGATCATGGAGGACCCCGACTTCAAGTCCGCCGAGAAGAAGTGCGCCCATCTGCAGGGCAAGGGCGGCGAGCTGAACTCGGAACCCGGCTGATGGCCGGACGCGCGGCCAAGGCCGCGATGACGGTGGCGGTGCTGGTGACGGGCGGCGCCGTCACCGCCGCCACCCTCGGACTGGGCGGCAGCTCCCCCGGCACGGCGGGGACCGGGGACGCGCTGCCGCCCGCCACCGCCACGGTCGCACGGCAGACCCTCAAGGACACCGAGACCGCCGACGGCGAACTCGGCTACGGCACCGCCACCGAGCTCGCCGCCCGCCGCCCCGGCACCCTCACGGCGCTGCCGGCCGCGGGCGACCGGGTACGGCGCGGCCAGGCCCTGTTCCGGGCGGACGACGAGCCGGTGCTGCTGCTGTACGGGTCCACGCCCGCGTACCGCGCCCTGAAGACGGGCAGCGAGGGCCGGGACGTGCGGCAGCTGGAGTCGAATCTGCGGACCCTCGGCTATACGGGCTTCACGGTCGACGACGAGTACTCCACCGCCACGGCCACGGCGGTGAAGTCCTGGCAGGAGGACCTCGGTCTGAAGGAGACCGGGACGGTGGACCTGGGCCGGGTGGTGTTCGCGCCGGGCGAGGTCCGTATCGACAGCGTGGCGGGGACGGCGGGCGGGGCCACCGCCCCCGGCCAGAAGGTGCTGTCCTACACCGGCACCGCGAAAGCCGTCACCGTCGAGCTGGACACCGACGACCAGCGGCTGGCGAAGAAGGGCAAAGAGGTGGAGGTGCGGCTGCCGGACGGCCGCACCGTGACCGGGAAGATCGCGAAGGTGTCCACGGTGCTGGAGCCGGCGGAGGGCGAGCGCCCGGCGGAGACGAAGGTGAAGGTGGAGGTCGCGCTGCCGGGCAAGGCGGCCCGTAAGGCGGCTGCCGGATACGGACAGGCCGCGGTGGACGTCGCCTTCACGGCCGGCACCCGCAAGGACGTCCTCACCGTCCCCGTCGCGGCGCTGGTCGCGCTGGCGGAAGGCGGCTTCGGGGTGGAGGTCGTCAAGGGCGGCGAGTCGCGGTATGTGCCCGTCACGCCGGGCCTGTTCGCGGACGGCCGGGTGGAGATATCCGGGGACGGCCTCGCCGAGGGCATGAAGGTGGGGACGCCGAAGTGATCGCGCTGCGGGATGTGACGAAGACGTATCCGGGCGGGGTGACGGCGCTCGATGCCGTATCGCTGGAGATTGAGCGCGGCGAACTGGTGGGCATTACGGGCCCGTCGGGGTCGGGGAAGTCGACGATGCTGCACGTACTCGGCACGCTGGACCGGCCGACTGCGGGCCGGGTCCGTATCGAGGGATGCGAGGTCGGGTCGCTCTCGGACGCGAAGCTGTCGGCGCTGCGGGCGCGGCGGATCGGCTTCGTCTTCCAGCAGTTCCACCTGGCGGCGGGGACGTCGGCGGTGGACAACGTCGCCGACGGCCTGCTCTATACGGGCCTGCGGGCCGCGGAGCGAAGGCGGCGGGCGGAGAGCGTGCTGCGCCGGGTCGGGCTCGGGCCGCGGATGGCGCACCGACCGCACGAGCTGTCCGGCGGCGAGCGGCAGCGGGTGGCGATCGCGCGGGCGGTGGCAGGGGATCCGCCGCTGCTGCTCGCGGACGAGCCGACGGGGGCGCTGGACTCGGCGTCCGGGGCGGAGGTGCTGGATCTGCTGCTGGAGCTGCACGCAGGCGGCACGACGGTCGTGATCATCACCCACGAGCGGGAGCTGGCGGCGAGCCTGCCGCGGCAGGTGCGGATGCGGGACGGGCGGGTGGCGGAGTGATGTCGGCTACGGACCTGAAGCCGGACCTCAAGCATCTGCGCCCCGCCCGGCTGCGCCCGGCCGACGTCCTGAAGACCGGCGCGGTGGGCCTGCGCACGCGCCCGCTGCGAGCCGTGCTGTCGGCGCTCGGGATCGCGATCGGCATCGCGGCGATGGTGGCGGTGGTCGGCATCTCGTCGTCCTCGCGGGCGGATCTGGACCGGGCGCTGGACGCGCTGGGCACCAACCTGCTGACGGTGACGCCCGGTTCGACACTCGGCGGCGATACGGCGCAGCTGCCGGCGCGTGCGGAGTCGATGGTGGGGCGGATCGGCCCGGTGCGGTCCGTATCGGCGGTGGGAAAGCTGGACGACGCGAACGTCTACCGCAACGACCGCATCCCGGAGGCCGAGACGGGCGGCATCACGGTGTACGCGGCCCGCACGGACCTGCGCGGGGCGGTGGGCGCGGGGATGCGCTCGGGGGCGTGGCTGAACGGGGCGACGAGCCGCTATCCAGCGGTGGTGCTGGGGGCGTCGGCGGCGGAGCGGCTGGGGGTGGGGCGGGCCGACGGGCAGGTGCGGGTGCTGATCGACGGCGAGTGGTTCACCGTGATCGGCGTACTGGAAAAGGCCCCGCTCGCCCCGGAGTTGGATACGGCCGCCCTGGTCGGCTGGACGGCGGCGAAGGACCGCCTGGGCTTCGACGGCCACGCCACGACGATCTACACCAGGTCGTTGGACACCCAGGTCCCCGCAGTCCAGTCGGTCCTGGGCGCGACGGCGAACCCAGAGGCCCCGAACGAGGTCGAGGTCTCGCGGCCCTCGGACGCCCTGGCGGCAAAGAAGGCCGCGGGCGAGGCCTTCACGGGCCTGCTGCTGGGCCTGGGCGCGGTGGCGCTGCTGGTGGGCGGCGTAGGGGTGGCGAACACGATGGTGATCTCAGTCCTCGAACGCCGCCCGGAAATCGGCCTCCGCAGGTCGCTGGGCGCGACGAGGGGCCAGATCCGCCTCCAGTTCCTGTCGGAGTCGCTCCTGCTGTCCGCACTGGGCGGCCTGGGCGGCGCAGTCCTGGGCACGGCGGTAACGGCGTCGTACGCCCTGTACCAGTCCTGGCCGACGGTGGTCCCGCCCTGGGCGGCGGCGGGCGGCGTGGGGGCGACGCTGCTGATCGGCGCGCTGGCGGGGCTGTATCCGGCGATACGGGCGGCGAGGCTGTCACCGACGGAGGCGTTGTCGACACCCTGACCGCGCAGCGACGGCGAAACTGTCGTGCTCAGCCAGGGGCAGTGCTCAGCGCCACCACGTCCGCCGCCGAGAAGCCGACCGACACCGTCTCCCCCACCTCCGGGGCATCCCGGAGCGCGCACGCCGCCTCCAGCGGCGGGCCGTGTTCCGGGCGGAGGAGGACGACCACGTGGTCGCCGCGGAAAGTGCGGCCCTCGACGGTGCACTTGAGTCCTTCGTCGGGAGCGGCGTCCAGATACACGCCCGTGGGGCGGATCAGGAGCGGCGCCTCGCCCTGCACCGCCCCAGCCGGCACCGGGACCTTCCCCCACTCCGTATCCGCCACGTCCCCGTGGATCGTCGCCGGTACGACATTCGCGAAGCCCAGGAAACGGGCCACGAATTCGTCCGCCGGACGCTCCCACACCTCCACCGGCGTCCCCTGCTGCGCGATGCGCCCGTCGCGCATCACCACCACCCGGTCCGCCAGCGCGAAGGCCTCCCCCTGGTCGTGCGTGACCGCCAGCACCGTCGTCCCCAGCCGGGCGAAGAGCTGCCGCAGCTCCACCACCAGGCGCTCCCGCAGCGAGCGGTCCAGCTGTCCCAGGGGCTCGTCGAGCATCAGCAGGCGCGGGCCCGGGGCCAGGGCGCGGGCGAGGGCGACGCGCTGCTGTTCGCCGCCGGAGAGGGTGGCGATCGCGCGTCGGCCCGCGCCGGGGAGGCCGACCAAGTCGAGGAGTTCGGCGACCCGTTCCGCGGCCGCCTTACGGGCCGTCCCGTGCATCTCGAGCCCGAAGGCCACATTCCCCGCCACATCCCGCTGCGGGAAGAGCTGGTGGTCCTGGAACATCAGCCCCACCTCCCGCCGGTGCACCGGCACCCCGGCCAGGTCACGGCCCTCCAGCCGCACCCGCCCCGCGTCGACCGGCTGCAGCCCCGCCACCACCCGCAGCAGCGTCGACTTCCCGCTCCCGGACGGCCCGAGCACGCACACCGTCTCGTGCTCCGCCACCTCCAGCGATACGGAATCCAGCGCCCGGTGGTCCCCGAAGCGGACCGTTACGTCGTCCAGCTGCAGCATCTAGAACTCACCCGACTTATCGACACGCACGCGCTCAAGCGCCAGCAGCGCCACCGCGCACACCACCATGAGGATCGTGGACAGCGCCATCGCCTGCCCGTAGTTGAGCTCCCCGGCGCGCCCCAGCAGCCGCGCCACCGCCACCGGCAGCGTCGGGGTATCGGCCCTCGCAATGAACACCGTCGCCCCGAACTCGCCCAGCGAGATCGCAAAGGCGAAGCCCGCCGCGACCAGCAGCGCCCGCCGTACGAGCGGTAGGTCGACCTCCCGCCAGACCCGCCACGGCGATGCGCCGAGCACGGCGGCGGCCTCGCGCAGCCGGTCGTCGATGGCGCGCAGCACCGGGAGCATGGTCCGTACGACGAAGGGGACCGCCACCAGCGCCTGGGCCAGCGGCACCAGGATCCACGAGGAGCGCAGGTCGAGCGGGGGCTTGTCCAGGGAGATCAGGAAGCCGAAGCCGACGGTCACGGCGCTGGTGCCCAGCGGCAGCATCAGCAGCGCGTCGAAGCCGCGGACCAGGCGGCCGGCCCGCCGGGTCACCGCGGCCGCCGCGAGGCCACCGACCACCAGCGCGATCGCCGTCGCCGCCACCCCGTACTGCAGGGAATTCCGCAGCGCCTCCAGCGGCGGGACAAGGAAGGTGGAGTCCGCATTCACCTTGGTCAGCGCCTCGTAGAAGACCAAGCCGTGCCCGTCGGGGCCCGCGAACGACCGCTCCACCAGCACCGCGAGCGGCAGCACCAGCAGCAGCCCGATCGACGCCAGCACCCCGGCCAGCAGCGCCCGCTGCCGCAAGCCGCGCGGCGGCCGCGCGGTCAGCTTCGGGTCCACGAGCGTCAGCGCCGTCTCCCGCCGCCGCACCGTCCACGCGTGCAGCGCGAGGATCGCCGCCACCGCCGCGAACTGCACCAGGGTGAGCACGGCCGCCGCCGGCAGGTCGAGAAAGTCGGCGGTCTGGCGGTAGATCTCCACTTCCAGCGTGGCGTAGTACGGGCCACCGAGGATCTGGATCACGCCGAAGGAGGTGAAGGTGAAGAGGAACGTCATCAGCGCCGCGGCGGCCACCGCGGGCAACAACGCCGGCAGCGTCACCCGCCGCCAGGCCGCAAACCGGCCCGCGCCCAGCACCCGCGCCGCCTCCTCCTGCCGCGGGTCGAGCTGCGCCCACAGCCCGCCCACGGTCCGTACGACGACGGCGTAGTTGAAGAAGACGTGCGCGAGGAGGATCGCCCAGACCGTGGTGTCCAGCCGTACGCCCCACGCCTCGTCGAGCAGCCCGCCCCGCCCGACCAGCGCAAGGAACGCGGAGCCGACGACCACCGTCGGCAGCACGAAGGGGATGGTCACGACGGCGCGCAGCAGCTGCTTGCCGGGGAAGTCGAAGCGCGCGAAGACGTACGCGCCGGGGAGCGCGATCAGGAGGGTGAGCGCGGTGGAGGCCGCCGCCTGCCAGGCCGTGAACCACAGCACCGACAGGATGGCCGGGTCCCCGGCCACCTCCCCGATCCGGCCGAACTGCCAGGTCCCGCCCTCGTGCAGCCCACGGGCGACGATGGCGCCGACCGGATACGCGAAGAAGAGCGCGAAGAACGCGACCGGCACGGCCATGAGGCCGAGCCGGGCCAGCGCCCTTCTGCGCGCTACTTGACGACCTGCGAGGTCCACGTCTTGATCCACTGTTCCCGGTTCTCGGTGATCTTCTCCGGGGCGAGGGTCTGCGGATCGTCGATCTTCTCGCCGTACTTCGTGTACACCTCGGGCAGCTTGGCATCCTCGCGCGCCGGGTTCACGAACATCTGCAGCGGCATGTCCTCCTGGAAGGACTTGCCCACCAGGAAGTCGATGAGCTTCTTGCCGCCCTCGGCGTTCCCCGCGTTGCTGAGCAGCCCGGCGAACTCGATCTGCCGGAAGCAGGTCCCGGTGGCGACGCCGGTCGGCGCCTCCTTGGGCTGTGGCTTCAGCTCCAGCACGCCGGCCGGCGGCGAGGAGGCGTACGAGACGACCAGGGGCTTGTCGCCCTTGCCCGCGCCGGAGAAGTTCTCGTAGTACGCCTGCTCCCAGCCGTCGACCACCTGCACGCCGTTGGCCTTGAGCTTCTTCCAGTACGACTCCCAGCCGTCGTCGCCGTACTGCGCGGCGGTGCCGAGCAGGAAGCCGAGGCCGGGGGACGAGGTGGCCGCGTTCTCGGTGACGAGGAGGTTCTTGTACTGCGGCTTGACGAGGTCCGCGAAGGTCTTCGGCGGGTCGAGCTTCTTGTCGGCGAAGTACTTGCGGTCGTAGTTGACGCAGATGTCGCCGTAGTCGACCGGCGTCGCGCGGTGCTTGTCCTTGTCGAGCTGGAGCGCGCCCGGGACCTTGTCCAGGCCCTTGGCCTCGTACGGCTGGAAGAGGCCCTGGTCGAGGCCGCGGGACAGCAGCGTGTTGTCGATGCCGAAGAAGACGTCGCCCTGGGGGTTGTCCTTGCTGAGGATCGCCTGGTTGACGGCGGAGCCCGCGTCCTTGCCCTTGAGGATCTTCAGCTTGAGGCCGGACTCCTTCTCGAACTCCTTCTGCACGGGCTTCGAAATGGCGAAGGAGTCGTGGGTGACGAGGGTGACGGTCTTGGAGTCGCCGGAGCCGCCAGACCCGCCGGACGAGCCGCACCCGGCGACGGCGGCCGTGAGGCCGAGCGCCACGGCGCAGGCTGCGGCGATACGGATGTGCTTCATGTGTGCACCAGGCTTCCTACCCAGCATGATCTGGGCGAGGTTCAGAGGGTCTGCGGCCGTCCTGCCGCACTCTCAGCGCGTGTCCGCGCTCCCCTGCCGGAATATTTGTACGAAAGTACCGTACCAGTGCCCTGACCAGCGTCAGCGCTCAGCGGCCGCCAGCTGGCCGCACGCCCCCTCGATCTCCTGGCCGCGGGTGTCCCGTACGGTCACGGGCACGCCGTGGGCCTCGATGGCCGCGACGAAGGCCTTCTCGTCCTCCGGCCGGGAGGCGGTCCACTTCGAGCCGGGGGTCGGGTTCAGCGGGATGAGGTTGACGTGCACCCGCTTGCCCTTGAGCAGCCGGCCGAGGCGGTCGCCGCGCCAGGCCTGGTCATTGATGTCCCGGATGAGGGCGTACTCGATGGACACCCGGCGCCCGGACTGCTCCGCGTACCCCCAGGCGGCGTCCAGAACCTCGCGGACCTTCCACCGGGTGTTGACGGGCACCAGCTCGTCGCGCAGCTCGTCGTCGGGGGCGTGCAGGGAGACGGCGAGGCGGCACTTCAGGCCCTCGTCGGCAAGTCGATTAATCGCCGGGACCAGCCCCACCGTGGAGACCGTGATGCCGCGCTGCGACAGCCCGAGGCCGTCCGGCTCCGGGTCCGTGAGGCGGCGGATGGCGCCGAGGACGCGGTTGTAGTTGGCGAGCGGCTCGCCCATGCCCATGAAGACGATGTTGGAGAGGCGGGCAGGACCGCCCGGGACCTCCCCGTCCCTGAGCGCCCGCATCCCGTCCATGACCTGGTGGACGATCTCGGCGGTGGAGAGATTACGGGTCAGCCCGGCCTGCCCGGTCGCGCAGAACGGGCAGTTCATGCCGCAGCCGGCCTGCGAGCTGATGCACATGGTGACCCGGTCCGGGTAGCGCATCAGCACGGACTCGACCAGGGTGCCGTCGGTCATCTTCCACAGCGTCTTGCGGGTGGTGTCGTTGTCGCAGCTCAGATGCCGTACGACCGTCATCAGCTCGGGGAAGAGCCCCTCGGCGAGCTTCGCCCGCGAACCGGCCGGGATGTCGGTCCACTGCTCGGGGTCCGTGGCGTACCGCGCGAAATAGTGCTGCGAGAGCTGCTTGGCGCGGAACGGCTTCTCACCGAGCTCCGCCACCGCCTCCTTGCGCTCGGCGGGAGTGAGATCGGCAAGGTGCCGCGGCGGCTTCGTGGCCCCGCGGGGTACGGCAAAGGTGAGCTCTCCGGGCTTTGGCATGATGTGCCCATTGTCCCACAGCGGGCCCGCTGACCTGTGCCGCAGCAATAGGCCTCAGGCCGCGGCCCCAACAGCCCTCAGGCGAGGCCCTCCCAGCCCCAGCGGGGAGTGGGCCCCGGATCGCCCAGGTCCGTGCCCGGGGCGCCCGCGGACACATCGCGGGCGATCTTGGTGCCCCAGTCGAAATACTCGGTCACCCGGCGGCGCAGCAGCTCGTCATCCGGGAGCTCCTTCTCCACGGCGCCCTTCATCAGCTCCATCCAGCGCAGCCGCTGCTCCTCGGTGATGTGCAGGCCGAGGTGGGCGGCCAGCAGCGTGTGGTGGCCGCCGAGGTCGTCCGTGAAGCGGGTGGGGCCGCTGAAGATCTCGGCCAGCCAGACGGCCACGTGATCGATGTGGGTCGGGGTGAAGTCCGCGAAGACCGGTGCCAGCACCTCGTCGGCCAGCACGGCCTCGTAGAAGGTGTTGCTCAGCCGGCGCAGTACGTCGATGCCGCCGATCGCCTCGTAAATCGTGTCCGTGTGCTCCGCCGCCATGCCGCGTCACTCCCCCTGCGCTCGCCTGTGGCGCCACCCTATGCCGGACCTCTCAGCTCCGGTTGTGCTGTGCGTGAACCAGCTCCACGGCCTCCTCGCGGGTGGCCACGGCGGGCGGGGAGCCCTTGAGCGGCTTGCCCGCGGTCTCCTTCATCGTGGAGACCGCGACGATGCCGACCACGGAGAACAGCATCATGTAGAAGGCCGGCATCAGATCGTTGCCGGTCACGCTCACCAGCGCCTCCACGGCCAGCGGCGCGGTGCCGCCGAACAGCGAAACGGAGACGTTGAAGGCGATGGCCAGCGCCCCGTACCGCAGCGCCGTCGGGAACAGCGCGGGCAGCACCGACGACATGCAGGCGAGGTAGCACAGCAGGCACAGACCGAGGATCAGCAGACCCGCGAAGACCAGCGGCCAGCTGCCCGTCTTGATCAGCATGAAGGCGGGCATCGACAGGACGAGGAAGCCGATGGAGCCGGCCATCAGCAGCGGCTTCCGGCCCACCTCGTCGGAGAGCCGGCCGACCAGGTTGATCAGCGCCATGAGGATCACCATGACGACCACGATGGCCATCAGCCCGGAGGTTCCGGAGAAGCCGAGGGTGTCCTCCAGGTACGTCGGCATGTACGACAGCAGCACATAGTCGGTGACGTTGTACGCGGCGACTAGCGCGATGCACACCGTGACGGCCCGCCACTGCCCGGCGAACCGCTGCAGGAACGGCACCTTCTCCGCCTCGTCGGCCGGCCCGCCCTCCTCCTCCAGGTGCTGGAACGCCGGCGTCTCCTCCAGCTTCAGCCGCAGATAGAGCCCCACCAGGCCGATCGGCGCGGCCACCAGGAACGGCACCCGCCAGCCCCAGGACAGCATCTGGTCGTTGCTGAGGTACGTCTGCAGCACGGTGACGAGCACCGCCGCGAGCGTGTAGCCGATCAGCGTGCCGAACTCGAGGAAGCTGCCGAAGAAGCCGCGGCGCTTGTCCGGGGCGTACTCGGCGATGAAGGTCGCCGCACCCCCGTATTCGCCGCCGGTCGAGAAGCCCTGCACCATCCGGCAGACGATCAGCAGGATCGGCGCCCACATGCCGACCGCGTTCCAGGTGGGCAGCACGCCGATGGCGAAGGTCGCCATCGACATCATGATCATGGTGAGGGCGAGGATCTTCTTACGGCCGATCCGGTCGCCCAGCGGGCCGAAGAACATCCCGCCCAAGGGGCGGACCAGGAAGGCCGCGGCGAAGGTGGCGAGGGACGACAGCGTCTGCGCGGTGTCGTTGCCGGACGGGAAGAAGACCTTGCCGATGATGACGGCGAGATAGGCGTAGACGCCGAAGTCGTACCACTCCATGGCATTGCCGAGCATGGTGGCCTTGACTGCGCGCTTCACGGACGGCTCGGGCGTCACGGTGACGTCGCTGACGCGCAGCCGCGGCTTGAGCCGGCGGAGGGCGGCGCGGCGCAGGAAGCGATGCCGCGCGGGGAGCGGCAGCCCCTCCTCTTCCGTCTCCGGCGTCTCCGTCGTCATGCGCGCTCCAACCTCTCAGGACGGCGTTACTCCCGCCCTCATGATGTTGGGTGACAGGTCAGCGCCACGCACGCCGAAAGGCCCTGATGGCCAGGACATTCATCCTTGGTGATCAGGGCCTTTGGTCCGTATCGGCGCGGACCGCTAGCCGGAGCCCACGAACGCCACCATCAGCAGCCACACGATCGGCGCCGTCGGCAGCAGCGAGTCGAGCCGGTCCATGATGCCGCCGTGCCCCGGCAGCAGCGTGCCCATGTCCTTGATGCCCAGGTCGCGCTTGATCATCGACTCGCCCAGGTCGCCGAGGGTGGCGCTGGCGGCGACGGCCAGGCCGAGCAGCAGACCCTGCCACCACTTGCCGTCGTCGATGAGGAACTGCATGCACACCGCGCCCGCCGCCATCGCGAAGAGCGCCGCCCCCAGCAGCCCCTCCCGGGTCTTGCCCGGGCTGATCCGCGGAGCCAGCTTGTGGGTGCCGAACTTGTACCCCACCGCGTACGCCCCGGTGTCGCAGGCGACCGTCAGCAGCAGGAAGGTGAAGACCCGGTACGGACCGTCGTCGTCCGCCGCCAGCATCATCGCGACGAAGGTGGCGAGGAAGGGCACGTAGATCGCGGCGAAGACGCCGGCGGTGACGTCTCGCAGGTAGTTCTCCGGCGGCTCGGTCATCCGCCACACCAGCACCGCGAGCGCGGTCAGCGCCATCGCCACCCAGGCGCCCTCGGCGCCGCGCAGATAGCCGGCGACGACCATCGCCACGCCGCCGATGGCGAGCGGCACCAGCGGCGCCTTGATCTCCTTGCGCTCGCGCAGCCGCGAGGTGAGCTCCCACAGCCCGACGACGACCGCGGCGGCGATCACGCCGACGAAGACGACCTTGTAGATGAAGAGCGCGGCGAGCACGACGGCGCCGAGGCCGAGGCCGACGCCTATGGCCGCGCCGAGGTCGCGGCCGCCGCGGCGCTTGCGCGGCGGAGGTGCGGACTCCGGGGCGGGCGCGGGCTCCGGGGCGGGTGCGGGCTCCGGGGCCGGGGCGCCGGCGGCGGCGTCCCGTACGGGCGGCGGCTCGTCCTGCGCCCCGGAGCCGTCAGCGCGGCCGTCATCGCGGAAGAGGGGCCCGGTCACCCGGGTCCCCTCCTGGTCCTCGCCGCTGCCACCGGGCACACCGTCGGGGGCGGAACCAGGACCGCCATCAGGCACTACGGGCATGGGCCGAGTCTGCGCCGCATCAGCCTCGCCGTGCACGGGACCCGCCGGAGCGGGCCCCTGGTCGGGTGGTCCCCAGTAGCCGGGACTCGAGGGAGCACCCCATCGAGAGTCGCTCATCAGACTTCGAGCAGCTCCGCTTCCTTGTGCTTGAGCAGCTCATCGATCTGCGCCGTGTACTTGTGCGTGGCGTCGTCGAGCTCCTTCTCGCCGCGGCGGCCCTCGTCCTCGCCGACGTCGCCGTCCTTGATCGCCTTGTCCATCGTCTCCTTGGCCTTGCGGCGCACGGAGCGGATGGAGACCTTGGCGTCCTCGGCCTTGGTCTTGGCGACCTTGATGTACTGCTTGCGGCGGTCCTCGGTCAGCTCCGGGAAGACCACCCGGATGATGTGGCCGTCGTTCGACGGGTTGACGCCGAGGTCGGAATCGCGGATCGCCTGCTCGATATTGCGCATCGCGCTCTTGTCGAACGGGGTCACCACGGCCATCCGCGGCTCGGGAACGGAGAACGACGCCAGCTGGTTGATGGGCGTCATGGCCCCGTAGTAGTCGGCGACGATCTTGTTGAACATCGCCGGGTGCGCACGGCCGGTGCGGATGGCGGCGAAGTCTTCCTTCGCGACCACCACGGCCTTTTCCATCTTCTCCTCGGCCTCGAGGAGGGCTTCTTCGATCACCACTGGCTCCTGGTCTCTTCAGTGAGCGTCGGGCACGCCCTTGCGCACGTGTCGTTCTCTTACGTCTGCACGGTGTCCGACCGGCAGGCGGTTGTCCATACCCCTATGGAGGGCCTAGGCGCGGGTGCCGTGGCCGCTCACCAGCGTGCCGATCTTCTCACCCTTCACGGCGCGGGCGATATTGCCCTCCGCGAGCAGCTCGAAGACGAGAATGGGCAGCTTGTTGTCGCGGCAGAGGGTGACCGCGGTCGCATCGGCGACCTTGAGATCGCGCGTGATGACCTCGCCGTACTCCAGGGCGTCGAACTTCACCGCGCCGGGGTTGGTGCGCGGGTCGGCGTCGTACACCCCGTCCACGCCGTTCTTGCCCATCAGCAGCAGCTCGGCGTCGATCTCCAGGGCGCGCTGGGCGGCGGTGGTGTCGGTGGAGAAGTACGGCATCCCCATGCCGGCGCCGAAGATGACGACGCGGCCCTTCTCCAGGTGCCGCACGGCGCGCAGCGGGATGTACGGCTCGGCGACCTGGCCCATGGTGATCGCGGTCTGCACGCGGGAGTCGATGCCCTCCTTCTCCAGGAAGTCCTGGAGGGCGAGGCAGTTCATGACCGTGCCGAGCATGCCCATGTAGTCGGAGCGGGCCCGGTCCATGCCGCGCTGCTGCAGCTCGGCGCCGCGGAAGAAGTTGCCGCCGCCGATGACGACGGCGATCTCGGCCCCGTCCCGTACGACCGAGGCGATCTCGCGGGCGATCTTGTGCACGACGTCCGGGTCGACGCCGAGGCCGCCACCGCCGGCGAAGGCCTCGCCGGACAGCTTCAGCAGAAACCGTCCTCCGCGCTTGTGCTCGCCGGTCTTGTCGTGGTCAGCGCCGTCATTCATGGGTTTCTCCTCGTGCACGTAGCAAGAAGGCCATTGCCGCGGGGTCTTGTCTCCCAAGACACCTTTTCGGCAATGGCCTCCCTGTCACTTCAGCGGCTGCCCCGACCCTAGCGGGACGGGGCAGCCTTGGCCGTACGACTCAGCCGTTTACGGCCTCGATCGCTTACGGCTGCCGGACGCTCAGGCGCCGACGCGGATACGGGCGAAGCGCTTGAGGCTCACGCCCGCCTCCTGCAGCACCTTCTCCACGGACTTCTTGTTGTCCTTGGCGAACGGCTGGCCGAGGAGGGTGACCTCCTTGAAGAAGCCGTTGAGGCGACCCTCAACGATCTTCGGCAGGGCGGCCTCCGGCTTGCCCTCGGCGCGGGTGGTCTCCTCGGCGACGCGGCGCTCGGCCTCGACGACCTCGGCCGGGACGTCGTCCTTGGTGAGGTACTTCGGCGCGAAGGCGGCGATGTGCTGCGCGACGTCCTTGGCGACCTCGGCGTTCTCCTTGTCGAGCTCGACGAGGACGCCGACCTGCGGCGGCAGGTCCGGGGAGGTGCGGTGCATGTACGCGGCCACGTAACCGTCGCTGAACTGCGCGAAGCGGTCCAGGACGATCTTCTCGCCGAGGGTGGCGTTGGCCTCGTCCACGTACGCCTGGACGGTCTTGCCGGCCTCGATCTCGGAGGCGAGCAGCGCGTCGAGGTCGGCCGGGGAGGTCTTCGCCACGTGCGCGGCGAGGGCGTCGGCGACGGTCACGAACTTGTCGCCCTTGGCGACGAAGTCGGTCTCGCACTTCAGCTCGAGCAGCACACCGGTCGAGTGGTCGTCGGCGATGAGGGAGACGACGGCGCCGTTCTCGGCGCTGCGGCCCTCACGCTTGGCGACACCCTTCTGGCCCTTGATGCGGAGCGCCTCGACGGCCTTGTCGACGTCGCCACCGGCCTCGTCGAGCGCCTTCTTGCAGTCCATCATGCCGGCACCGGTGAGCTCACGGAGCTTCTTGACGTCGGCGGCGGTGAAGTTCGCCATGATTCCTGGAGTTCTCTTCTTCTCGAAGGTCTGTTACGGGAAAAGGTTGACGAAAGCCCTGGTCAGGGCCGGGTCCTGGTCAGGACACCGGGTCCTGACCAGGTCCGGGCTCTGGTCAGGCCTGCTCGCCGGCCGGGGCCTCGGCGGCGGGCGCCTCGGGGGCGGCCTCGGCGGCGGGGGCCTCCGGAGCGGCCTCGGCGGCGGGGGCCTCGGCAGCGGGCGCCTCAGCGGCGGCCGGAGCCTCGGTCGCGGCAGCCTCTGCCGGCTTCTCGTCGGCCTTCTCCTCGGCCTTCTTCTCACCCTCGAGCAGGTCGCGCTCCCACTCGGCCAGCGGCTCGCCGGAGCCCTTCTCGGCCTTCTGGTCGCCCTGCGCGGCACCGGAACGGGCGATGAGGCCCTCGGCGACGGCGTCGGCGATCACGCGGGTGAGCAGGGTGACGGAGCGGATGGCGTCGTCGTTGCCCGGGATCTTGTAGTCGACCTCGTCCGGGTCGCAGTTGGTGTCGAGGATCGCGACGACCGGGATGCGCAGCTTGCGCGCCTCGCCGACGGCGATGTGCTCCTTCTTGGTGTCCACGATCCAGACGGCGCTCGGCACCTTCTGCATCTCGCGGATACCGCCGAGGGTCTTCTCGAGCTTCGCCTTCTCACGGGAGAGGACGAGCAGCTCCTTCTTGGTGAGGCCGGAGGCGGCCACATCCTCGAAGTCGATCTGCTCGAGCTCCTTGAGGCGCTGCAGACGCTTGTAGACGGTGGAGAAGTTGGTGAGCATGCCGCCCAGCCAGCGCTGGTTCACGTAGGGCATGCCGACGCGGGTGGCCTGCTCGGCGATGGCCTCCTGCGCCTGCTTCTTCGTGCCGATGAACATCACGGTGCCGCCGTGCGCGACGGTCTCCTTGACGAACTCGTAGGCGCGGTCGATGTACGACAGCGACTGCAGCAGGTCGATGATGTAGATGCCGTTGCGCTCCGTGAAGATGAAACGCTTCATCTTCGGGTTCCAACGACGGGTCTGGTGACCGAAGTGGACGCCGCTCTCAAGCAGCTCCCGCATCGTGACGACGGCCATGGCCGTACTCCTCATGTACTCGGTTTACGCGCGCGGCCGGTCGGCCGGCGCTGTCCTGACACCCCGACGCGAGTGCCGCTGCCACGAGGACAGTGGACCGAGAGTCGCGGCCACGGATGAACCTGGCGGTTGGCTGTGCCTTTGCCTGGTCCGGCCGGTGGCGGGGTGTGCGAAGTCGACCCGGCTCAGCCGAGTCGCCATAAAGATTGTACGGGACTGGGGAAGGGGTTCTGACCGGCGCCTATCCGCCCGCCCATCCGCCCCCGCCCGTCCCTCGTCGAGGGTGATGGGATTCTCCCCAACCGAGGAGTTATCCACAGCCGGCTACCAAGATCCCCGCGGTGGACCTCCGGCAGGACAGTCTGCCGGGCATGAACCATCGCAGGCCACGTCACCGACACCCTTCGTGCTCTGCTGAGCGAGGGGAGAGAGGGGTGGTGGGACGGGTGGGCGCAGGGCTGGCCGGGCGGCTGGGCGCAGGCGTGGCGGGGCGGCTGGGCGCGGGCCTGGCGGGACGGCTACGGGCAGAGCGCCGATCAGATCGTCGGCGGCTGCTCGCTGCCGCCCTGGCGATGGCGCTGCTGACCGCCACCGCCACAGCCACCACCACCACCGCCGCAGCCACCGCGGCCATCACAGCCACCGTGGCCACCACGGCCACCACGGCCACCGCGGCTCCGCCCCGCACGGGGGTGGGGGCGGAGCCGAGCGGTGGGGCGGGCGGGCCGGCAGCTTCGGCCAGGCCGGGTGGGCAGCCGGCCGGCTGGGATCGGCCCGGGGACCGGATCGGGCCCGCCGGCGGGCGGGCCTGGCCGTTGGACGGAGGCACACCAGGCGCCCGCCCCACCCTCGCGCGCAGCTTCGAGCCTCCCCGGACGGCATACGGACCGGGCCACCGAGGTGTGGACCTGATCGCCGGCCCTGGCTCCCCGGTGCGCGCCGCAGCAGCGGGGCAGGTGGCCTTCGCAGGCCAGGTGGCGGGCCGAGGCGTGCTCGCCATCGACCTCACCGGTTCAGGCAAGCCACCCTTGCGCATCACGTACCAACCGGTCAGGCCCACGGTAGCCAAGGGCGACCGCGTGGCAGCAGGCGAGCTGGTGGGCATCCTCCAGCCCGTCCCCTCCCACTGCCCGCAGGGCTGCCTGCACTGGGGCCTACGCCGAGGCAAGACCTACCTCAACCCGCTGGCACTCCTACCGGCGGACATACTCAGCGGAGGCCATTCCCGCTTGCTGCCGGTGCTCGGGATCCCAACCCCACCCAGCTCTCCCCGCCCCCCGAAGCACCGAACCGCGGCCCGGCAGGCCCGGCCGAGCGGCAGGTCCGCCCGGGGCGGCAGGTCCAGCACTGGGACGGGGCCAAACCCCACAGCGCGACCGCGGCGTCGGTCAGCTGCCGCGCACCCCTCGCAGCGCCATCGCCACCGCCGCCTCCGCGACCGTCTCTGCGGGCTCGGCGCCGAGCTCAATCCTGCGGACTGCTGCGTCCACGACGCCCTGGAGGAGCATGGCTGCCAGCCGCGGCTCCGCGTGGCCGAGGGCGCTCAGGGCCTCGACCACCATCGCGACGAGACCTCCGTGCGCGGCGCGGATCTTCTCCCGGGAGGAGTCGTCGAGCTCGAGCGCCGAAATGGCGACCACGGCCCGGTGCCGGCGGTCGCCGACCAGCGAGAGCTGGCTGCGGACGTAGGCCTCCACCTGTGCCGCGGGGCCCGCGGCAGCGGCTGTGGCCATGGCCGTCTCGACCTCGGCCGCCCATACGGGGAAGTCGACGGCGCACAGCTCCTCGACCACGGCCGCGCGGCTGCGGAAGTACTCGTAGACGGACGACCGCGCCAGGCCGGTCCGCTCGGCGAGGGCGGGGAAGGTCAGCGCCTCCGTGCCGCCCTCGGACAGGAGTGATCGGGCCGCCTCCAGCAAGGCGTCCCGCTGCATCGTCCGGTGCTCGGCCACCGAGGCCGCTCGAATCCTGGGCACACATCCACTGTATTGCCCGGACGCCTCGACAGGCACCGGATACCGCCCAGCGGGCAGCCGCAGGGAACGATTCAGCGCCCCGAATCAGCCAGCTTCGCCCGCAGCTGCAGCACCGACTTGGTGTGGATCTGGCTGACCCGGCTCTCGGTGACCCCCAGCACCTGACCGATCTCGGCGAGCGTGAGCCCCTCGTAGTAATACAGCGTGACCACGGTCTTTTCGCGATCGGGCAAGGTATTCACCGCCCGCGCCAGCAGCCTCCGCAGCTCGCGGTCCTCCGCGACCTCCACCGGATTGTCGGCGGCGGTGTCCTCGAGGGTGTCCATCAGGCTGAGCCGGTCGCCGCTCTCGGAGCTGACGTGCAGCAGCTCCTCCAGGGCGACCACATTCGCGAAGGACAGCTGACTGAAGACGCCGTGCAGCTCCTCCAGGCTGATGTCCATCTCCGTGGCCACCTCGGCCTCGGAGGGCGTGCGGTGCAGCGCCGTCTCCAGCGTCCCGTAGGCGCGCTCCACGGCCTTGGCCTTCTGCCGTACGGAACGGGGGATCCAGTCCAGCGCCCGCAGCTCGTCGATCATCGCGCCACGGATCCGGGTGATGGCGTATGTCTCGAACTTGATCGACCGCTCCGGGTCGAACTTCTCGATCGCGTCGATCAGCCCGAAGACTCCCGACGAGACGAAGTCGGCCTGCTCCACATTGGCCGGCAGTCCTACGCTCACCCGGCCCGCCACGTACTTCACCAGCGGCGAGTAGTGCAGGATCAGCTGCTCCCGCAGCCGCCCGTCCCCGCTCTCCTTGTAGGAGCGCCACAGCTCCTCCAGTGAGGCAGGCGCCGCCGGACGCACGGGGTCCGGTGCCGCGTCAGGCGCGGCGGCGTGCTCGGACCCGTAGATGTGCTGGGGCATGCGTCGTTCAGTGCCGTTCTGGGGAGGGTGCAGCGGGAGCGGGGGGTCCCCGCCGAGCGGGGCGGGGGGTCGGTGGGGCGGGGGAGGACCACGTGAGCGTAGCGTGACCGGCGCATCGCGGAGGGCGACCGAGGCCGGTTGATCGGTGCGAAGATACGTTCCGCCGACCGCACCCCAGGGTTACCGTCGCGGCGGCGGAGTGCTCTCGCGTACGCGGGGCGTGGAGTCCGAACTCTGGCATCACCTCCACCTTTTCACCCGATCGCCCCAGATCAAGGACCGCCTCACCACCCGATGGGGTGCCCTCACCCCACCCTGGTCAACCTCCATTGATCGCCCACACGTTCCACGTATCCGAGTGACAGCAGCTCATAAAGTCTGCCCAGCACTTCCTGGCGCCGCGCGCCCGAACTCCGCGCGATGGCCCCGCAGTCCGCGCTCCCCCGCGCGGGCAGCGCTTCCAGCACCCGCGCCGCGACGGCCGGCAGCAGGTCGCGGCCGACCACCGGACCCCGCCGCGCCGGCGCGAGGTCGGCACCGATCCGCCCGACGAGCTCCACCACCTCGTCCGCGTCGGTCACCACCACGCCCTCGCCGCGCAGCAGCTCATGCACCCCCGCGGACAGCCCGGACGTGACCGGCCCCGGCACGCCGCCCGTCACCCGGCCGAGGCGCTGCGCCCACCGGGCCGTCGAGAGCGCCCCGCTGCGGTGCTCGGCCTCGACCACGACGGTGCCGCGGGTGAGCGCGGCGATGACGCGATTGCGGAGGATGAAGCGGGCGCGGGTGGGGTGGGTGCCGGGTGCCAGCTCGCCGATCAGCAGGCCCTGCTCCGCGATGCGCTCTACGAGCTCGGTGTGGCCGGGTGGGTAGCAGCGGTCGAGGCCGCAGGCCAGGACGGCCGCGGTGGCGCCGTTCGCGGCCAGGGCGCCGCGGTGGGCGGCGCCGTCGATGCCGTACGCGGCTCCGGACACGACGACCCAGCCGCGCCGGGCGAGGCCCGCGCCCAGCTCGGCGGCGACGTGGGCGCCGTACTCGGTGCAGGCGCGGGCGCCGACGACGGCGACCGAGGAGAGCGCCCACAGTCGCAGGTCGGGGCGGCCGCGCACGTACAGCCCCAGGGGGGCGGCGTCGCCCAGGTCGTCGAGCTGGTGGGGCCATTCACGGTCGCCCGGGCACACGAAGCGCCCGCCGAGCGACTCGATTCTGGCCAGGTCGTCCGCGGGGTCGTACGCAGCCGCCCGGGCCCGTGCATTCACCGCCCGCCGCTCCCCCACCCACTCCGGCACCGCCCCCGGCCCCGCCAGCGCCCGCCACACCACCCCGGCCCCACGCTCCCGCACCATCCGCCCGGCCCCTTCATCCCCAGGCTCCACCAACCGCGCCAGCCCCACCCGCGCGAGCAGCTCCTCTCCCCCTGTCACGGCCGGACCGCCATCGTCACGCCCCGGGCCACGCCCGTACGCATCTCCAGCGCGAAATTCACGTCCTCGGCCGTGGGCCGGTCGCGCTCGGCGAGGTCGGCGGACGTCCATGCAACGCGCAGCACCCGGTCGAGGCCGCGGGCGGTGAGCAGCCCGCGCTCCAGGTCGCACTCCGCCTCGTACAGCGCGCCGGAAGCGACCGGCCAGCGGGTGCGCAGCTCATGCCCGGGCACCTCCCCATTCGTCATCCAAGGAGTGCCCAGATAGCGGGTGGCAGCGCGGGAGCGGGCCTCGAGCACCCGCTCGCCGACAACCGCGCTGGACTCTCCCCGTGTGCCATCACCCGTGAGATCGGCACGGGAGACCGGCTGGACGGTGACCCGCAGGTCGATGCGGTCCATCAGCGGCCCGGAGAGGCGGGCGGCATACCTTCGGACCGACTGCGGGCGGCACTCGCAGCCCTCGGCGTCCAGGCCATGCCTGCCGCACGGACACGGATTCGCCGCCAGCAGCAGCTGGAACCGGGCGGGCATCCGCATCATCCCCGCGGCCCTGGCCACGATCACATGGCCGGACTCCAGCGGCTGCCGCATCGCGTCGAGCACCTGCGGCCGGTACTCGGGGGCCTCGTCCATGAACAGCACGCCCTGGTGGGCAAGCGAGACCGCTCCGGGGCGGGGGAACCCCGTGCCGCCGCCGACGATCGCTGCCATGGATGCGGAATGGTGGGGTGCGCAGTACGGCGCCCGATCCATCAGCGGCTGCCCGGCGGGGAGCGTGCCGGCGACCGAGTGCACCGCCGTCACCTCGAGCGACTGCTTTTCCGTCAGCGGCGGGAGGATGCCGACGAGCCTCTCGGCAAGCAGCGTCTTCCCTGCGCCCGGCGGTCCCTTCAAGAAGAGGTGATGACCACCGGCGGCTGCCACCTCCAGCGCCCTCCGCGCCGTGTGCTGCCCGGCCACGTCGGCCAGGTCAGGCGTCGGCTCGTCAGCCGGGAGTCCGGCACCGATGCCGAGCGCGGGCACCGCGAGCCCGGCCAGCAGCGGATCGGGAGCGCCGGGCTCGGGCCCGTCCTCCGGCTCCTCTTCCGGCGGCGACTCGTCATTCAGCACGGCGATCAGCTGCCGCAGGCTCCGCACACCCAGCACCGAAATGCCCGGCACCAGACCCGCCTCGGTGGCCGTCCGTTCCGGCACCACCACCTGCCGATATCCGGCGTCGGCCGCGGCCAGGACCGAGGGGAGCACGCCGCGGACCGGCCGCACTCTGCCGTCCAGACCCAGCTCGCCCACCATGACCAGGTCCGTCAGGACCCGGGGATCCACCCGCCCCGCCGCCCCCAGCACCGCACAAGCAACCGCCAGGTCGAACCCGCTCCCACCCTTCGGCACCGCCGCCGGGCTCAACCCCACCGTCAGCTTCTTCTGCGGCCACTCGGCGCCCGAATTGATCACCGCGGCCCGCACCCGGTCGCGGCTCTCCACCAAGCTGCGGTCGGGGAGGCCGACCAAGGCAAAGTTGGCGACCCCTGGCTCCAGGTCGGCCTGGACCTCGACCACCACCCCCTCCACACCGACCAGGGCCACGGAGCACGTACGCGCGAAGCCCATCAGGCCACCCCCCGGACGTGCTCGACCACCGGGGCGCCCCGGTCGGGGATCACGATGCCGATCAGGTCGATGCGGACGCCGCCCGCCGGTGGGCCGCCATTGCGGGCCAGCCACTCCTCCGCGAGGCGGCGCAGCCGCGCGGCCTTTTCCGGGGTGATGGCTGCTATCGGGTGCTCGTACGCCGTGGCCTTGCGGGTCTTGACCTCGCAGAGGACCAGGGTGTCGGCGTCCTGCGCCACCAGGTCGACCTCGCCGGCCCGGCAGCGCCAGTTCCGCTCCAGGATCGTCATCCCGGCCGCGGTCAGGCGGCGCTCCGCCAGCCGCTCCCCGTACTGCCCGATCGCCTGCCGTGCGTTCGGCATCGGCCTCACCTCCGGCGATGACTCTGCCGGGGTGCGTAATCAGCTAGTCGATCTTGGGCCGTTCCGGTGGATTACCCGTCGGTTGTGGAAAACTCCGTCACCCGAGACCTCACCCGCCGAGCTCCTCCGACGGCATCTCCAGATCCGCCTTATTCAGCTCCTCGATATTCACGTCCTTGAACGTGAGCACCCGCACCTGCTTGACGAACCGCGCCGGCCGATACATGTCCCACACCCACGCATCCGCCATCGAGACCTCGAAGAAGACCTCACCCTGCACCGAGTGCACCTGCATCTCGTAGTCATTGGTGAGGTAGAAGCGCCGCTCCGTCTCGATCACGTACTTGAACAGCCCGACCACATCGCGGTACTCCCGGTAGAGCTTGAGCTCCATCTCGGTCTCGTACTTCTCGAGGTCTTCGGCGCTCATCGGCTGTTCCCCTTCCGCCGTACGTGCCCCCATTGTGCGTCAGACCCGCTCCGTCTCGAGGAGCACTGGACTGATCGGAGGTCCTTCTTCCAGCAGCTGCCCCAGCAGGGCGGCCAGCTTGGTGGGGTACACGGTCTCACGGGTGGCGGACAGTTCCGCGTACGTCCACCAGCGCAATCCCGTCACGCTGCGCCGCTCGAGCTCGGTCAGGCCCTCGCCGGCGCCGTCGCCACCCACCGCCACGGCAGCTGCGACCAACCGGTCACACCGTGCCAGGTAGTACCACTCGTCCTGATCCCAGCGCCGCTCGGCGAAGGGAAAGGAGCAGATCCGCCGCCACAGCAGCGGGCCCAGCTCGACGCCGCTGACGCCCGTCTCCTCCGCCAGCTCGCGCAGCGCGGCCTGCTCGCGGGTCTCGTCGCCCTCGACACCGCCACCCGGCGTGAACCACCAGTCGTCGGACGGGTCCGCCGGCTCGCAGCCGTGCAGCAGCAGGATCCGGTCATCCGGGTCCAGCAGGATCACCCGCGCCACCCTGCGCAGCTCAGCCTCGGCCTCAGCCACCGGTCACCCTCACCTCCCGCGGATCCGCCGGGCGACCGGCCCGTACGCCGCGCCACCCAGGATCATCACTGCCCCGCCGAAGACGGCCCACACGATCAATCGCAGCGGCCCCCGCTCCGTCACCCCGCCGGGCAGCCCCGCGAAGCCCTCCGCGGGCTCGAGCGTCCCGGCGCCGCCGAGCGGCCACACCGTGCCCTCGACCCGGCCGCGGACCGCGTCCCGCGCCACCGAGCCCTTCGCCGCGTTCGACAGGTGTTCGCGTGAGTCCAGCGAGTCCGCGCGGTGGTCGCCGAGGAGGAAGAGCTTCCCCTCGGGCACCTTCACCGCCGGGAAGCCGTCCTGGCCTTCGCGCTGCGCGCCGTCGACGTACGGCTCGGTTATCGCCTTGCCGTTGACCTTGATGCGCTGCTGCTTGTCGCAGCAGGTCACGGTGTCGCCGCCGATGGCGACCACCCGCTTGACCATGGGCAGGTCGCCCCACGCCTTGTCCTTGAAGACCACCACGTCGCCGCGGCGCACGTCAGCGCCGTCCGTACGCTCCGCCAGCACCCGGTCGCCCGCGCCCACGGTCGGGGCCATCGAGTCGGTCGGGACCGTATACGGCTGGTACGTGATCGCGCCCCAGGCGAAGCCGCCCAGGAAGAGCAGGCAGCCGAGCGCGACCGCGATGCCGGACACCACGCTGTCGGTGCGGTGGTCACGTCTTCTCGCCGCTCCCGCGGAAGAAGGCGTACGACCTGCGCGTGCTGTCCTGCTGCTGCTCATGGAACCGCACCCTACCCAGGGGTATCGGCGGCGTCAGCCCTTCATGACTGCATCGTGATCAGCCTTCACATGATCGACCACATTGACCTGGGCCCGCGTCTTCGCCAGCAGCCGCCGCCTGCGCAGCAGCACCAGCGGTACGGCCCCGGCCAGACCCAGCGCCGCCGGCCCGGCGGCACCCGCGGCCGCGCTCGGGACCTGCTCGAAGGTGCTGGGGATGGACAGCCAGTCCCAGCGGTTCACCGGCCAGGCCACCGCGAAGGCGCGGCCGACGACCAGGTCCTCGTCGACGAAGCCCTTGTCGGGCGACTGCTCGTGGTAGCGGGAGTCGAGGGAGTCCTGACGGTGGTCGCCCATGACCCAGATCATCCCGTCGGGGACCTTGACCGGGCCGAAGGGCTTGTCGCTGCAGGGGGTGTTGCCGGGGAAGATGTAGTCGGTCTCGTCCAGCGCCTTGCCATTGACCTTGACCTGGCCGGTGCCCTTGCACTCGACCGTGTCGCCGCCGGTGGCGATGACCCGCTTGATCAGGTCCTGCTCCTCGGCGGAGGGCATCAGGCCGACGAAGCTGAGCACCTTCTGGATGCCGCCGACGACGCCGCCGGGGGCCTCGGGCGCCTCCTCGCCGTTCAGCCAGTCGCCCGGGTCATGGAAGACGACGACCTCGCCGCGCTCCGGCTTGGAGCCGAACCAGGGGGTGAGCTTGTCGACCAGGACGCGGTCGCCGCGCTGCAGGGTGTTCTGCATGGAGTCGGACGGGATCGAGAAGGCCTGGACCAGGAAGGTCTTGATCAGCAGCGCCAGGACGAGGGCGATGCCGATCAGGATCGGGAGTTCCTTCCAGAACGAGCGTTCCTTCTTCTTCACCTTGTTCTTTCCGCCGCTGGGAGACCCGTCTTTGTGCTGGTCGCCGACGTGCTGATCACCGGCGTGCTGGTCACCGGCGTCCTCGGGCTCGCCATGTCCGGACCGGGCGCCGACTGCCACGTCCCCCACATCCACTCCTCAAGTCTCGCCACTGCCTGCCCCGCCACCGGTGCAGGCCCACCACTCCGATAACGAGCGGGAGTTCCGCAGGAGTCGGGAGGGGGACGTTCTCTTGCGTTGTATCCGTCGATTTCTTCAAGGACACACTATGTGCCCCGGCGACCGGATCCGGCACAGACGCGTAGGTGTCCCGCTGCTGGAGGCCGCGCCAGTGACCGAACGGCCAGGCGATGGCCATGGCCTTGCCGACCACGTTCTCCTCGGGAACCGTCCCCTCGTAGCCGTCGGTCCGGTGATAGCGGGAGTCGGCGGAATTGCTGCGGTGGTCGCCCATGACGAACAGCCGGTTGGACGGGACCGTGACGTCGAAGGACTCCTGCGACGGCTTGTCGTCGGGATAGAGGTACGGCTCGGTGATCGCCGTGCCGTTCACGGTGACCCGGCCGCTGCTGTCGCAGCACTTGACCCGGTCCCCTTCCGTACCGACGACCCGCTTGATCAGGTCCTGGTCGCGGTCGGACGGCAGCAGCCCGATGAAGGTGAGGCCCGCCTTGGCCTGCTTGATGCCCGGGGGGTCGTTGTTCTGGCTCTGCTGGGCCGCGGGGTCGCGCTGCAGCCACTTGCCGGGGTCCTTGAAGACGACGACGTCCCCGCGCTCGGGCTTCGACCCGAACCACGGGGAGAGCTTGTCCACGACCACCCGGTCGCCGATCTTGATCGTCTGCTCCATGGACCCGGACGGGATCACAAAGGCCTGGAGGAGAAATGTCTTTATCGCCAAAGCGATGATCAGGGCGACCCCGACGATCAGCGGGATCTCCTTGATCGCGGACCGCCTGCGCTTCCGCTTGACCTTACGGGCCAGCCGGCGCCGGTCCGCCCTGCCGGTGTACGCGGGCGCGCGGCCACGCGAGCGCTTCGGCCTGGCGTGACTACCCATGCCTGCCCTGCCCCACGGCGCTCCAGCGCCCAAGGGGCCAGCCGATCCAGTCGGCCCTGCCGATCACCCGGTCCACGGGCACCATCCCCCCGCCGGGTGCCCCGAGCAGATCGCGCGAGTCACGCGAATCGCTGCGGTGATCGCCCATCACCCACAGCTTCCCGGTCGGCACCACAACATCGAAACGTACTCGCGACGGCGTATCACCGGGATAAAGGTACGCCCTCTCGTCCACCGGACGTCCGTTCACGGTGATACGCAGCTGCTTGTCGCAGCAGGTGACGCGGTCGCCGCCGACGCCCATGACGCGCTTGACGTAGTCGGTCTCGGCGGGCTCGGCGAGACCGGCCGCCGAGGCGGCCTTGCGGAGCATCCCGGTCACCGGATTGCCTTGCGGCTGCTCCTCGCTGAAGGTGCCGGTCCCGTCGAAGACGACGACGTCGCCGCGCTTCGGCCCGGCATCGCCGAATCGATACGCCAGCTTGTTGACCAGAATCCGGTCCCCCGGCCGCAGGGTGCCCTCCATCGACCCGCTGGGGATCAGGAACGGCTGCACCACGAACGCGCTGACCAGCAGCACCACGACGACGCACACGCCCCCGATCGCCGACACCCGCCGCCACGGAAAACGCAACCGCCGCTCCGCCCCCTCGAGGCCGGAGCGGTGCTCGCGCTCCGCAATGTGTACGTCCATCGAGCAATGAGCCTAACCGCCCGGACGGCCATACATGCGAAGAGCCCCGCGGCACCTGCCGCGGGGCTCTTCGAAGAATGCCGGCGCGAGGCCGGGCGCGATCAGTTCTCGCGCTTCTCCTTGATCTTGGCGGCCTTGCCGCGCAGGTCGCGGAGGTAGTACAGCTTGGCGCGGCGGACGTCACCCTTGGTCACGAGCTCGATCTTCTCGACGACCGGCGTGTGCACCGGGAAGGTGCGCTCGACGCCGACGGAGAAGCTGACCTTGCGGACGGTGAAGGTCTCGCGCACGCCCGCACCCTGGCGGCGGATGACGACGCCCTTGAACTGCTGCACACGGGAGCGGTTGCCCTCGATGACGCGCACGTGGACGTTGACGGTGTCACCCGGGCGGAAGGACGGGATGTCGGTGCGCAGCGATGCGGAGTCGACGCTGTCGAGGAGGTGCGACATATGTTCTGCTTTCTTCGCCCATGCCACAGGTCATCGGCGGATACGTAAGTGGGTGTTCGGTGGCTGGCGCGTCGTACGGGCGTCGTATCCCCCTGTGGCAGGGGCGCACGTCGGACGGCGAACAGCCTGGCTATTCTTCCACGACCTGCCCCGGACGCCAAAATCGGCCGTCCTCGCCCTCGGCCCAGCCCAGCTCCGCCAAGGCCTGCCGGTCCTTCTTGCCGAAGCTCGCGGCCTCGGAGCCGGCGATCAGCTCGGGCCGGTTCTCGGTCGTACGGGCCAGGGCCTGGTCGCGCCGCCACCGGGCGATCTTGCCGTGGTGCCCGCTGACCAGCACCTCCGGGATCTCCCGGCCGCGCCATTCGGGCGGCTTGGTGTAGACGGGCCCCTCCAGCAGGTTCGCCATCTCGCCCGGGGCGAAGGAGTCGTCCTGGTGCGAGGCAGCGTTGCCGAGCACGCCGGGCAGCAGCCGGGCGACGGCCTCGACCATCACCAGCACCGGCGCCTCGCCGCCGGCGAGCACGTAGTCCCCGATGGAGACCTCGCGCACGTCGCAGCGCTCGCCGTACTCCTCGATCACCCGCCGGTCGATGCCCTCGTAGCGGGCAGGCGTGAAGACCAGCCAGGGCTTGCCGGAGAGCTCGACGGCGAGCTCCTGGGTGAAGGGGCGGCCGCTGGGGGTGGGCACGACGATGACGGGCTCTTCTGCGCCACTTCCGATGATCTCGTCCAGCGCCTCGCCCCACGGGTCCGGCTTCATGACCATGCCGGGCCCGCCGCCGTACGGGGTGTCATCCACCGTGTTGTGCCGGTCGTGGGTCCATTCCCGCAGGTCATGGACGCGAACGTCCAGCTGACCGCGCGCCCGCGCCTTCCCCACGAGGGAGACGTTCAGCGGCTCCAGGTACTCCGGGAAGATCGTGACGACGTCGAGCCTCACAGCAGCCCTTCCGGCGGTGTGATCACGACCCGCTGCTCCTCGAGGTCGATCTCGGGCACGATCTCGTTGACGAACGGGATCAGCACCTCGGAGTCGTCGGGCCGCTTCACCACCAGCAGGTCCTGCCCCGGGGTGTGCGCGATCTCCTCGATCCGCCCGACCGCGGTCCCGTCGGCGGTCACCACGTCGAGGTCGACGAGCTGGTGGTCGTAGAACTCCTCGGGGTCCTCGGGCGTCTCGTCCGGATCCACGTCGGCGATGAGAAGGGTGTTACGCAGCTCCTCCGCCCCGGTCCGGTCGCTCACCCCGTCGAAGCGCAGCAGCAGCCGCCCGCTGTGCACGCGGCCGGTGGCGATCGTCAGCGGCCCGCGGGAGGCCGGATCCGTGGCCAACACGGCTCCGGGCCCGAGCCGCAGCTCCGGCTCGTCAGTGCGCACCTCGACGGTGACCTCGCCTTTGATCCCGTGAGCGCGCCCGATGCGCGCGACGACGAGCTGCACGAATTCCTCCGGAGGTACGAACGAAGCCCGGCCCGCCGGGCATCCCCATTGTCACCGAGCCGACGATCCCCTGCTGCACGCGGCAACGGGCGGGTGGGCGGGAAAACAACGGACCGGAGAGACCCGCAAAGGTCTCCCCGGTCCAACGCGATGCGCTCGCGTCAGCGAATTTCGTCCACGTCGACCAGGTCGACGCGGATCCCGCGCCCGCCGATCGCGCCCACGACGGTGCGCAGCGACCGCGCGGTCCGGCCATTGCGGCCGATGACCTTGCCGAGGTCCTCGGGGTGCACCCGGACCTCGAGCACGCTGCCGCGGCGCAGGTTGCGGCGTTCGACCTGCACCTCGTCGGGGTTGTCGACGATGCCCTTCACCAGGTGCTCGAGGGCTTCCTCGAGCATCCTCAGGCCTCGGTCGACTCGGCGGCGGGCGCCTCGGCCTCAGCGGCGTCGGCCTTCTTCTCAGCCTTCTTCTTCGGCGTCACGGCCTCGCCCTTGGACGAGTCCTCGCCGGAGGACTTCGCGGCGGCCTCGAAGAGGGCGCGCTTGTCGGCCTTCGGCTCGGCGACCTTCATCGGCTCCGGGGCCGGCAGGCCCTTGAACTTCTGCCAGTCGCCGGTGACCTTGAGGATGGCCTCGACCGGCTCGGTCGGCTGCGCGCCGACGCCCAGCCAGTACTGGACACGCTCGGAGTCGACCTCGATGCGCGAGGGGTTCTGCACCGGGTGGTACAGACCGATCTCCTCGATGGCCCGGCCGTCACGGCGGGTACGGGAGTCGGCGACGACGATGCGGTAGTGCGGCGACCGGATCTTGCCCAGACGCTTCAGCTTGATCTTGACTGCCACGGGAGTGGTGTCTCCTGAACTTGACGTGGTTGAGCCCTGCGAGTGTGCCGCGTGGGGTTGCGGTACCCGAGTGCCCGATGGACGCGTCAGCCGGAGGAGAGAGGGGTCCTGTGCGACTGTCGAGTACAGCTAGCCATTGTGCCACACGTTTGCAGCAGCCCCGTACGCAGGCTGCCGCAGCAGCCCGTACCGAACCGTGACCGCCAGAATCCCGATCAGACCTCCGCAACCAAGGCCCGCTCGGATCAGGCCACCGCGGCCGCCTCCACCTCCGGAATCCGGAAGGGCTTTCCGCATCCGCCGCAGACGATCGGCGCCTGGGCGAGCACGGACGGCACGACCCGGACATTGCGTCCGCAGTCGCACACCGCCTTCACCCGCACCCCGCCGCCGGACGAGCCATGCCGCGCGGCGGGTCCGCGGAAGGACCGTGCCGTGTCGGAGGCCGTGGCCGCGGTGTGCGCCTTCAGCGCGCGCTGGAGTCTCTCGATCGCGGGTCGATACCGCTTCCGGGTCTCCGGGGTGAGGGTCACGAGCGAGAACCCGCTGGACGGGTGCGGCTCGTCGGAGTGCTCCAGACCCATTTCCTCGGCGATCGAGAGGAAGCGGCGGTTGTGGTAACGGCCGGCCCGCGAGGTGTCGCGGACGCCGCGAGCTGCGGCGATGCCGTGGACAGCTTCGTGCAGGAGCCGTTCGAAGGAGAGCTCGGATCCGCAGGCGGACGAGGACTCTCCGATCAGTGCTTCGGGCGCGGCTAGATCCGGCAGCTCCGAGTGGTGCCGTTGGATCTCGGCCCACGCGTGTGCCAGTTCTGCGGCGAGAACAGGTGGTGTCGTGCTCACGTCGTGTCCAACGAGCGAAGGCGCCATAGTGTTCCGATTCCGGGACGTCCCGATTAATTTGCTCCTACCTGCCAGTACCCGCTCATGCGTGGTGAGCAGGGGCGGGTGCGTTGATCTGCGTAGATCTGCAAACAAGTTGCGCAGTTAACAACAAGCCCGCACATACCCGGCGTGTACGCCCCAGCGCGAGCAATTCCGTACGCGCCCGGTCGCCCCGCTTAGACGGGGCAGCCCCGCGGTCGGTTCCCGCCCGCCGGCCGCGGCCCCTGACAGGTGGGGGTGTCCCTCAGTAGGCGCGGCCCACGATCGCCACCGTACCGGGTGCGTCATCGGCCTCCGGCACCGACCCGTCCTCGGCGATCAGGCAGCGCACGCTGACCGCCTGCTGCGCCAGCTTGTCCTCGCCCTCGGGGCCGAGGTCGGCCCACGGGATCCGGGCCCAGCCGCCGGCGGCGGCCGCCTCGGCAGCCTCCTCCAGCGTCCGGACGTCGCTCGTACGGGCCTCGCGGCGCTCCCGCGACTCGCGCAGCAGCAGCTCCTGGTCCTCCTCCAGGACCTTCGGCAGCAGCGCCGCCAGCTCGTCGAGCTGTACGGGCGTCTTGCCGCCGGGGATGCGCCTGGCGAGCATCGCGGTGCCGTTCTCCAGGTCGCGCGGGCCGATCTCGACCCGTACCGGAACGCCCTTGAGCTCCCAGTCGACCGCCCGGCGGCCGAAGGGGGTGTCGATGCGGTCGTCCACCTGGACGCGCAGGCCCGCGGCCTTGAGCTGGTCGCCGAGCTCGCGGACCTTGGCCACCGCCTCGTCGCCCTTGATGGCCATGACCACGACCTGGACGTGTGCGAGGCGCGGCGGGACGCGGAGGCCGTTGTCGTCGCCGTGGGACATGATCAGGCCGCCGACCATGCGGGTCGAGGAGCCCCAGGAGGTCTGCCAGACCATCTCCTGCTTGCCCTCCTTCGACAGGTACGACGTGTCGAAGGCCTTGGCGAAGTTGGTGCCGAGCTCGTGGCTGGTGCCCATCTGCAGGGCCTTGCCGTCGCGCATCATGCCCTCGAGGGTGAGGGTGTTGATGGCGCCGGCGAAGCGCTCCTTGGGGGTCTTGCGGCCGAGGACCACGTCGATGCCGAGGACATTGATCATGAAGTCCGCGTAGACGTTCTTGTGGATGTGCGCGGCATAGTCGCGCGCGTCCTCGTAGGTGGCGTGGGCGGTGTGGCCCTCCTGCCAGAGGAATTCGGTCGTACGGAGGAAGACCCGGGGCCGCATCTCCCAGCGGACCACATTCGCCCACTGGTTGATGAGCAGGGGCAGGTCGCGGTAGCTCTGCACCCACTTCGAGAAGTAGTCGTTGATGATCGTCTCGGAGGTGGGCCGGACGACCACCGGCTCGTCGAGGTCCTTGCCGCCGCCGTGCGTGACGACGGCGAGCTCGGGGGCGAAGCCCTCGACGTGCTCCGCCTCCTTGGTCAGGAAGGACTGCGGGATAAAGAGCGGGAAGTACGCGTTCTGCGCCCCCGCGTCCTTGATCCGCGCGTCCATCTCCTGCTGCATCCGCTCCCAGAGCCCGTACCCGTACGGTCGGATGACCATGGTGCCGCGCACCGGCCCGTTGTCGGCCAGCTCGGCTTTGTTGATCAGGTCCTGGTACCAGCGCGGGAAGTCGTCCGCCTGGGGGGTGAGAACGGGAGCCTTAGCCATGGCGCAGAGCATAAAGGGGCGGCGGGGGCAGACGGTAATCGGCTGTGGACGGGCCGTGCGGATGCGACTGCGGGGGCCGAATTGACGCCATTCAGGCAAGCCTTGGCAATCGGCGCCGGTGCCCTCTGGACGGCGGCGGCAATCCGCAGTTCCCTGGCATACGGGGGAATCGAAAAAGGCGCATCGGGGGCGGAACCAGGCGGATGATCTCGGCGAACAGGGGCATACGGCTATGGCACATACCCTCGTACGGCAGCACCACCACACACCCTCACTCCCCACTCCCCTCCCGGCCGAGCCGCCTTCGCGGGTGCGGGACTGGGCGGAGATCCAGGAACGGATGCTGGTGCCGCTCTATGAGGCCGTATACGACCGCCTGGCCGTCGGCCCCGGCACCCGCCTCCTGGGCCTCGACTGCGGGGCGGGACTCGCCCTGCTGCTGGCCGCGGCGCGCGGCGCCGAGGTGAGCGGCGTGGAGGGCGACCCGGCGCGGCTGGCGCTGGCGCGGGAGCGGCTGGCGCCGCAGGGCTCGGCGGCGGTCGCGGCGGAGCCGGCGGCAGCCCCGGAGCCGTACACCATGCTGACCGCCTTCACGCCCCCGGCCGCCCGCGACCTGGCCGAGGCGGCGGCGCTCGCCGGGCGCGGCAGCCCGGTGGTGCTCGCGGACTGGGGGCCCGCCGAGCGGTGCGCCTCGGCGGCGGCGCTGCGGGTGGCCTCGCGGCTGGCGGATCCCACGGCGGCGGGCGGCTGCTGGCGGCCTTCGGGCCGTGACGACCTGGACGACCTGGCGCTGTCCGCGGGGCTGCGGCCTGATGGCTCGGGGCGGGTGGCGTGCCCGTTCGGGTACGCGGATGTGCCTAGCGCGGTGCGCGGGCTGGTGTCGACGGGCTACTTCGACGCGGCGATGGCGGCTACGGACGAGGCGCAGGTGCTCAAGGAGCTGACGGAGGCGATCCACCCGTACCGGCGCACGGACGGCACGGTGTGGATGCCGAATGTCTTCCGGTACGTGGTGGCGCGCACGCGCTAGCTACCGGGCTCAGCCCATGAATTTCTTGAACTCGTCCGGCAGCTCGAAGTTCTGCGGGTCCTGACCCGCGCCCTGCCCGAAGGCGCCGCCCTGCGCCCGGCGCTCCGCCGCGGCCTGCTCGTCGGCCTTGCGCTTCATCGGGTTGCCGGAGCGCTGCTTGCCCTTGGCCTTCTTCTGCTGCTTGGCCTTCTTCTTCGTGGCGCCGCCGCCCATGCCGGGCATCCCCGGCATCCCGGGCATGCCGCCGCCCTGCGCCATCTTCGACATCATCTTGCGGGCCTCGAAGAACCGCTCCACCAGGTTCTTCACCGCGGAGACGTCGACGCCGGAGCCGCGTGCGATACGGGCCCGCCGCGACCCGTTGATGATGACCGGATCCTGCCGCTCCCCCGGCGTCATCGACTTGATGATGGCCGCCGTACGGTCGACGTCCTTCTCATCGAGGTTGTTGATCTGCTCCTTCATCTGGCCCATGCCGGGCATCATCCCGAGCAGCTTCGAGATGGAGCCCATCTTCCTGACCTGCTCCATCTGCGCCAGGAAGTCGTCGAGCGTGAACTCCTTGGGGCCCTTCGCCAGCTTCTTGGCCATTTCCTCGGCCTCTTGCTGGTCAAAGGTCTGCTCGGCCTTCTCGATGAGCGACATCACGTCGCCCATGCCGAGGATGCGCGAGGCCATCCGGTCCGGGTGGAAGGCGTCGAAGTCGTCGAGCTTCTCACCGTTGGACGCGAACATGATCTGCTTGCCGGTGACCTGCGCCACCGACAGCGCGGCACCGCCGCGCGCGTCGCCGTCGAGCTTGGAGAGCACCACGCCGTCGAAGCCGACGCCGTCGCGGAAGGCCTCGGCGGTGGTGACCGCGTCCTGGCCGATCATCGCGTCGACGACGAAGAGGATCTCGTCGGGGCTGACGGCGTCGCGGATGTCCGCGGCCTGCTGCATCAGCTCCTGGTCGATGCCGAGGCGGCCGGCGGTGTCGACAATGACGACGTCGTGCTGCTTGTCACGGGCGTAGGTGATGGAGTCCTTCGCGACCTTCACCGGGTCGCCGACGCCGTTACCCGGCTCGGGCGCGAAGACCGCGACGCCGGCGCGCTCGGCGACGACCGACAGCTGGTTCACCGCGTTCGGGCGCTGCAGGTCGGCCGCGACCAGGATCGGGGTGTGGCCCTGCTTCTGCAGCCAGAGGCCGAGCTTGCCGGCGAGGGTGGTCTTACCGGCACCCTGCAGACCGGCGAGCATGATGACCGTCGGCGGGTGCTTGGCGAAGCGCAGCGTGCGGGTCTCGCCGCCGAGGATGGTGACAAGCTCCTCGTTGACGATCTTGACGACCTGCTGGCCGGGGTTAAGCGCCTTGGAGACCTCGGCCCCGAGCGCCCGCTCCTTGATCTGCTTGATGAAGGTACGGACAACCGGCAGCGCGACATCCGCCTCCAGCAGCGCGACACGAATCTCGCGCGCGGTGGTGTCGATGTCCGCCTCGGAAAGTCGGCCCTTGCCCCGAAGGGACTTGAAGGCTGCTTCGAGGCGATCGGAAAGAGTGTCGAACACGGCGGTCGCATTCCTTAACGGGTCAGCAGCAGGTATCGGCTCCCCAGGGTATCCCGGGCGCGGGGGAAGCAGTCCGGGAGTGGGATACCCACAGGCTCGGCCGCCACCCGGTGCGTGCGGGGGCGGTGTGTGGGCTCAGCCCAGCGCGCCCTCCACCCCCTTGGCGACCTCCGCCGCCTCCAGCTCCCCCAGCGGTCCGCCCTCGAGCCCGGTCACGTAAAAGGCGTCCACCGCATTCGCCCCCAGCGTCGACACATGCGCGCTCCGGACCAGCACGCCCGTCTCCTCCAGCGCCCGACCGATCCGGTGCAGCAGCCCCGGCGCGTCCTGTGCGCGGACCTCCAGCACCGTCGCCAGCTGCGAGCTGCCCGGTGCCACCGTGACCCGCGGCGGCGGCGCGGGTGCGCCCCTGCGGCGGCGCGGGCGGTAGGCCTTCTCGCGCTCCGCGAGGCGCGCCGGGATGTCGAGCGAGCCCTCCAGGGTTCGTACGAGATCGGCCCGCAGCCGCCCCGCCTCGGGCAGCGAGCCGAACTCCGCCGCCACCCGCCAGCTCAGCAGGAGCACCGTCCGGTCGCCGCCGACGTCCGGCAGCTCCACCGGGCGCAGCTCCGCCGACCGGACCGCGAGGCGGTGCAGGGCCAGCACCCCGGCCACCGAGGCGAGCACGCCGGGCTGGTCGGGCAGGGCGATCCGCAGTTCGACGCCGACCGGCTCCTCCGTCTCGTCCGCCGCGACCGGGCCTTCGGTACGGGCCCGCAGCGCCAGCGTCGGCCCGCCCGTGCGCAGCGCCTCAATGGCCAGCCGCTCCTCCTCCGCCGTCGGCGCCGCGGCCGGCGCCTCCTCGGGCGGCCCGTCGCCCACCAGCGCCGCGGCCGCCCGCTTGACCAGCTCGTCGACGAGCGAGCCGCGCCAGGCCGACCAGGCGGCGGGGCCGGTGGCGAGCGCGTCGGCCTCGGTGAGGGCGTGCAGCAGCTCCAGGGTGCCGGTGGTGCCGACCGCCTCGGCGATGACCCGGACCGTCGCCGGGTCGTCCAGGTCGCGCCGGGTGGCCGTGCGGACCAGGAGCAGATGCTGTCGTACGAGCGTGGCCAGCACCTCCGCGTCCGCCGCGTCGAAGCCGATGCGCCTGGCCATGTCGCGGGCGATGGTCTCGCCGACCACCGAGTGGTCGCCGGGCCAGCCCTTGCCGATGTCGTGCAGCAGCGCGGCGACCAGCAGCAGGTCGGGGCGGCCGACCCGGCGCGTGAGCGCCGACGCCTGCACGGCCGTCTCCACCAGGTGCCGGTCCACCGTCCACCGGTGCACGGCATTGCGCTGCGGCCGGCAACGCACCCGCTCCCAGTCCGGCAGCAGCCGGGTGATCAGCCCCTCGGCCTCCAGCGCCTCCCACACCTCGACCGTGGACTCGCCCGCGCCCAGCAGCGTCACCAGCTGCTCGCGCGCCTCCGCGGGCCACGGCACCGGCAGCGGCTTCACCGAGGCCGCGAGCCGCCGCACGGCGTGCAGCGACATCGGCAGCCCGGCCTGCGCCCCGGCGGCCGCGGCGCGCAGCAGCAGCACCGGGTCGCGGTCGGGGCGCGCGGACAGCGCCAGCACCACCTCGCCGTCCTGCTCCACGACGCCCTCGGCGAGCGGGGTGCGTTCCGCGGCGTTACGGGTCTGCCCCTGCCGCCCGCCGAGCAGCCCGCGCAGCCGCGGCCGGGAGCTGCGCGACCGCAGCACCCGGTCGACCTCGCGCCAGGTGACATCGGCGGCATACGAGACGGTCCGTGCCGCCTCGTACACCTCCCGCAGCAGCGTGTCCGCGTCCAGCAGCCCCAGGTCCCCCGCCACCTGGTCCTGCTCCTGCAGCGCCAGCCGGTCGGTGGCGCGCCCGGTGGCGAGGTGGAGCGCGTCCCGTACGTCCAGCAGGCAGGTCCGCGCCCGCTCCAGGCCCTCGCGCGGGGCGTCGGCGAGCCACGACGCGGCGACGGCCCGCAGCGCCGTGATGTCGCGCAGCCCGCCGCGCGCCTCCTTCAGGTCGGGCTCCAGCAGGAACTGCAGCTCACCATGGCGCTCCGCCCGCTCCTGCGTCAGCTCGCGCAGCTCCGGCAGCCTTTTCGCGGCCTGGTTGCGCCACCCGGCCAGCACGCCCGTACGCAACCCGGCGGTCAGACCCGCGTCCCCGGCGAGGTGCCGGGCGTCGAGCAGCCCGAGCTGCACCTTGAGGTCGTCGCCCGCGGTGGACATCGCCTCCGATGTCGTACGGACCGAGTGGTCGAGGGCCAGGCCCAGGTCCCACACCGGGTACCAGATCCGGTCCGCGAGCGCCGCCAGCTCGCCCTTGCCGAGCGAGCCGTCGTGGAGCAGCAGCAGGTCGAGGTCGCTGCGCGGCGACAGCTCGCCGCGCCCGTAACCGCCGACGGCCACCAGCGAGACGCCGCGCACCGCGCCGTCCCCGTCAGCGCTCCCGGCCGCCTCGTGCACCAGCGCCGCCAGCCACCGGTCGGTAAGGCCCGCGAGGGCCGCGCGCCGCGGCGGCCCGGCCTGCGCCTCCCCGGAATCGGTGAGGAGCCGCAGCCGGGCCGCCGCATAACTCTCGGGGGCGGACTCGCCGTCCTGTGCGTGCTGTTCGGTTACCGCCACCCGATCTCCTATCTCAGAGCGCGTCCGGCCCGCGCTCGCCCGTACGTACCCGGACCGCCGTGTCCACGGGGACGGCCCAGACCTTGCCATCCCCGATCTTGCCGGTACGGGCCGCCTTGACCACGACATCCACGAGCTGTTCGGCGTCGTCGTCCTCCACCAGGACCTCGATGCGCACCTTCGGCACCAGGTCGACGGTGTATTCGGCGCCGCGGTAGACCTCGGTGTGGCCGCGCTGCCGGCCGTAGCCGCTGGCCTCCGTGACCGTCAGGCCCTGGACGCCGAAGGCCTGCAGCGCCTCCTTCACCTCGTCGAGGCGGTGCGGCTTGATGACCGCGGTGATGAGCTTCATGCGTCAACCTTCTTCCCCGGCTTGGCGGACTTGTCCTCCTTGGCCGGCGGGGCCGGCACGCTGCTCGCCGAGCGGCCGCCGCCCGCACCGCTGAAGTCGTACGCGGTCTCGGCGTGCTCCGCCTGGTCGATGCCGGAGACCTCGTCGTCCTCGCTGACCCGCATGCCCATGGTCTTGTCGATGATGAGGGCCAGGATGGCAGACATGATCAGGGAGTACGCCAGGGTGGCGAAGACGCCCGCGGCCTGCTTGCCGAGCTGGTCGAGCCCGCCGCCGTAGAACAGCCCCTGCGCGTCGGACTGCACGCCGCCGGTGGCGAAGAAGCCGACCAGCAGGGAGCCGGCGACGCCGCCGACCAGGTGGACGCCGACGACGTCGAGGGAGTCGTCGTAGCCGAACTTGTACTTCAGCCCCACCGCCATGGCGCACAGCACACCCGCGATGGCACCGACCGCGATCGCGCCGAGCGGCGATACAGACCCGCCCGCCGGGGTGATCGCGACCAGACCCGCGACCGCGCCGGAGGCGGCGCCCAGGGTCGTAAAGGCACCGTGCTTGATCTTCTCGTACGCCAGCCAGGCCAGCATCGCGGCGGCCGTGGCGACCTGCGTGTTGACGAACATGACCGCGCCCACGCCGTCGTCATTGCCGAGCCAGGAGCCTGCGTTGAAGCCGAACCAGCCGAACCACAGCAGCGCCGCGCCCAGCATCACCAGCGGCAGGCTGTGCGGCCGCATCGGGTCGCGGCCGAAGCCGACCCGCTTTCCGATGACCAGGATGACGCCGAGCGCCGCGGCACCCGCGTTGATGTGCACGGCCGTACCGCCGGCGAAGTCGATCACGCCGAGCTCGAAGGCCCAGCCGCCCGCGCCCCACACCCAGTGGGCGACGGGGAAGTAGACCACGGTGGCCCACAGCGCGATGAACAGCGCCCAGGCGGTGAACTTCACCCGGTCCGCGAGTGCGCCGCTGATCAGCGCGGGGGTGATGATGGCGAACATCAGCTGGAACACGGCGAAGACATACACCGGAATGGTGTAGCCGTCCCAGAGCTGGGTGATCCCCAGGCCGCTCAGGCCCAGGAAGTCGTTCTCCCAGCCGATGACCGACCCGTGGTCGGTCCCGAAGGCCATGCTGAAGCCGTACAGCACCCACAGGATGGTCACGATGCCCAGGCTGATGAAGGACATCATCAGCATGTTCAGCGCGCTCTTGACCCGGACCATGCCTCCGTAGAAGAAGGCGAGGCCCGGCGTCATGATCATCACCAGGGCGGAACAGATCAGCATGAAGCCCGTGTTGGCGGCGGACAGCTTGGGTGCCTCTGCGGCAAGCGTCACGATGCCTGAGGACATCGGCATCTCCTCGTCGTCGGTGCGGCCCGTGCGGGTAATCCCGATGAGGGGTGGGATAGGGCCTCGCCTGGGCAAGGCTCTGTGGGGCCGGGGTTGCGAAGAGGTTTCCGCAGGGCGGTTTCAGCCGGTGCCCCACCATGTTTCGCCACCGTGACGAAGGCGCACGCGGTGTTACGACGACATGAACTGCCGCGCGCCGGGTGTGGGGCCGCCGTACTCTCCAGTCCGATCGCGGTCCGCGCAGGAGAGCAGTGACCGGCCGCGGCGGTGACCCTGATGACCTGGCGTGGGGGTGCCGAGTCGGGCTGTCGGGGCCGGCCGCCGCGGCCGGAGTTCTGGTTAGACCGCCTCCGCGGTCTCGGGGAGGTCGCGGGCCAGCTGGTCGGCGAGTTTGCCGATGGCGCCGACGTCGCCGTAGTCCCGTATGGCGGTGCCGACGGTCTTGCGCAGCCGGGTGTTGACCCGCTCGGAACGGACGCTCTTCGCTATCCCGATCGCCTGCGTGGCAAAGGCGGCGGCCTGCTCGGGCTCACGCTCCAGCAGGTGCACGGTGGCCATTCCGACGAGGTTCAGCGCATACGACCGCTGGTGCTCGCGGTCGTCCGCGAAGAGGTCGACGGCCCGCTCCATGACAGGACGGGCGAGTGCCGCATACGTCGGACTGCGCCCGGCCACATAGGCCAGGTCGCGGTAGGAGTGGGAATTCTCCCCGTTGAGCTCGGCCTCGGAGAAGAACCGGATCCAGTCCGGATCCTGGTCCGCGGAGCCGATGTCCGAGAAGGCGTCCTCTGCCATCCGCACCGCGCGGTGGCATTTGTCGGGCTGGCCCATATTCGCGTACGCCCGGGCCTCCATCGCATACAGCATCGCCTGCGTACGGGCGGTGGCGCAGTCGCGGCTGCCGTACTGCCCGAGGTGGATCAGCTCAAGGGCATCGTCCGGCCGCCCCAGATGGATCATCTGGCGGCTCATGGAGGACAGGATGTACGACCCGAGGGACCGGTCGCCGGCCTCCTTCGCGGCATGCAGCGCCAGCACGAAGTACTTCTGCGCGGTGGGCTGCAGCCCGACGTCATAGCTCATCCATCCGGCGAGCTCGGCCAGTTCACCGGCGGCGCGGAACAGCCGCCGCTCGACGGCGGCCGGCTGCGGCTCCTGCAGCAGGTCGGTCACCTCGTGCAGCTGGCCGACGACGGCCTTGCGCCGCAGCCCGCCGCCGCACTGCGCGTCCCACTGCCGGAACATCACGGTGGTGGACTCGAGCAGATCGAGCTCGGGCGCGGACAGCTTGTGCGGCCGGGTGTCCGCGGCCGGCGCTCCTACGGGCCCGGCCGTCGGGGTGGGCACGAGCCACCGCTGCATCGGCTCGATGAGCGCGGGCCCGGCGGACAGCGCGAGGGAGGTCCCGAGGAACCCGCGCCGGGCGAGCATCAGATCGCTGCGCGAGAACTCGCTGATCATCTGGATGGTCTGCGGACCGGCCCACGGCAGGTCGACGCCCTGCCCGGACGGGGTGGGCCGCGCGGACCGCAGCCCTAACTCTTCGACGCTGACGACGCATCCGAACCGCTCGGAGAAGAGCTCGGAGAGAATCCGCGGAATCGGCTCCCGGGGCTGCTCGCCGTCGAGCCAGCGCCGCACCCGGGACGTATCGGTGGAAATGTGATGGGCGCCCAACTGCCGCGCCCGTCGGTTGACTTGCCGCGCCAGCTCGCCCTTGGACCAGCCACTGCGCATGAACCAGGAGGTCAGCTGCTCGTTCGGGCGCTTGTCAGCGCCGCTGTGGCTGCTGCTCGCGTCGCCCACTCGTCACGCCCCCATTCCGGTTCAACTCCGGCTCGGACCCCGCCACCCGCATCGATCGAGGGTGCCGCGGGCATATCCACCTGACGCATACCGCCCGGGCCTGTGCACTGAAAGTAATCCTACGATCACCTCTCCCGCGAGCGCGATCCCGGAAACGCCACCATTCGCCACCCCTACGAGTGAACACCCGGGCGGGAACGCGCGGTTGACTTGACGAGCAGCAATGGAAAGCCGGGTGGGCTGAGGCAAGGAATAGGCGCACTTCCCGCCACGCGCCACCCCTTTGCGCCACTTCGCGCCGCCGGACTGACTCCCCGACGACGCTGAGTTACCGAGACACTGCTATGAGTAAGGCCGGTGCAGTAACCACCGGCAGCGGAGACCCGTTGGAGGGGGCATGGGCTTCACGATCGGCGGCATCCGGGGCACCTCAGCCAGAAAGAGCCTGACGGACCGGCGCCCCACCCGGCGCGCCCGCGCGTCCGAATGCACCGCGGTGGCCGAGTACACCGGCCTGTGGGGGTGGGACGTCCAGGCGGGCGCCCGCCTGCTGCGCGGCGAGTGCTCCTGCGAGCGCTCCGACTGCGAGTCCCCCGGCGACCACCCGCTGGACTACGCCCCGGCGGTGAAGGCGGGCACCACCCTCGACGATGTCACGACGGCGTGGACGCAGACCCCGGGCGCAACCCTGCTGCTCCCGGCGGGCGAGCACTTCGACGTCCTCGATGTCGCCGCCCCCGCCGGCCACCGCGCGCTGGTCCGCCTTGAGCGGATGGGCCTCCCGCTGGGCCCGGTGACGGCGACCCCGGACGGCCGCGCGCATTTCTTCGTCGCCCCCGGCGCGGCCAAGGACCTCCCCCAGCTGCTGTACCGCACGGGCTGGGACGACGCGGAGCTCGACCTCCGCTGCCTCGGCCCTGGCGACCATGTCACCGCGCCGCCCTCGGAGGTGGCCGGCCGCGGCCCGGTCCGCTGGATGCGCCCGCCGACGCTGGAGACGGCGGGACGGCCGCCGCATGCGCGACTGCTGCTGGGGACCCTTGCGTACGTGTGCCACCGGTCGGCGGCGGCATGACAGAACGGGCTTGACGGCAGCGCTGGGCACCGCGTCAAGCCCGTCCTGAGGAGTTGCCGCTCAGTCGCCGATCAGCGCGTCCACGAAGGCCTCGGGCTCGAAGGGCGCCAGGTCGTCCGCGCCCTCCCCCAGCCCGACGAGCTTCACCGGCACGCCCAGCTCCCGCTGGACCTGGACCACGATGCCGCCCTTGGCCGTGCCGTCCAGCTTCGTGAGGACGATGCCCGTGATGTCCACGACCTCGGCGAAGACCCGCGCCTGGACCAGGCCGTTCTGGCCGGTCGTGGCGTCCAGGACCAGGAGCACCTCGCCCACCGGGCCGAGCTTCTCCACGACCCGCTTCACCTTGCCCAGCTCGTCCATGAGCCCGGTCTTGGTGTGCAGCCGCCCGGCCGTGTCGAGGAGGACGACATCGGCGGGCGCCGCGATGCCCTCCTTCACCGCGTCGTACGCGACCGACGCCGGGTCGCCGCCCTCGGGCCCGCGGACCGTACGCGCGCCGACCCGCTCGCCCCACGTCTGCAGCTGATCGGCCGCCGCCGCGCGGAAGGTGTCGGCCGCGCCGAGCACCACGGACCGCCCGTCCGCGACCAGCACGCGCGCGAGCTTGCCGGTGGTCGTGGTCTTGCCGGTGCCGTTGACGCCGACGACGAGGACCACGCCGGGCAGCTCCTCGCCGTCCGCGGAGACGCCACCCTCCGTGGCGACCGCCCGCTCCATGTCGGGCCCGACCAGCGCGATCAGCTCCTCGCGCAGCAGCCCGCGCAGGTCCTCGGGCGTCCGCGTGCCCAGCACCGCCACGCGCTCGCGCAGCCGCTCCACGAGCTCCTGCGTCGGCGCCACGCCGATGTCGGCGCCGAGGAGGGTGTCCTCGATCTCCTCCCAGGTGTCGTCGTCGAGGTGGTCACGCGACAGCAGCGTGAGCAGCCCCTTGCCGAGGGCGTTCTGGGAGCGGGCGAGCCGGGCCCGGAGCCGTACGAGACGGCCCGCGGTCGGCTCGGGCACCTCGATCTCGGGTGCGGCGGGCGCGGCCGGCGGCTCGGCGACAGCGGTGCCGGTGCCGCCGCCGTCCGGCAGATCCACCTCCTCGATGGTCCGCCGCGGCCCCTCGGCGCCCTCCCCGGCCTCTTCACCGACTGCCGGTTCGGCCGGCTTCGGCTCAGAGATCGATGGCGCCTCGGGAGGCGGCGGCAGCTGCTTCTTCCGGCGCGAGCCGACGACGAGGCCGGTCGCGCCCCCGACGGCGAGCACGGCAATGACAATGGCGATGATGAGGATGTCCATAACGCGACCCAGTATCGCCCGCCCATGGACTCTTCGCGGAACGGCGGCTACCTTCCGCGCCGTGACTGCCCCACTGAGCACCCTTCGCCTTAATCTGACCTACCCCGACGAGCCCTCCCCCGCCGAGCTGTCGGACCGCTACAAGGCCGCGGTCGACCTCGCGGAGTACGCGGACACCCACGGCTTCATCACCGCCCAGGTGGAGGAACACCACGGCGCCACCAACGGCTGGCTGCCCGCGCCGCTCACCCTCGCCGGCCTGATCCTCGGCCGTACGAAGAAGATCCAGGTGATGTCGAGCGCGATCATCGGCCCGCTCTACGACCCGCTGCGTCTCGCCGAGGACCTCGCCGTCCTGGACCTGGCGAGCGGCGGCCGCACCATGACGGTCGCCGGCATCGGCTACCGGCCCGAGGAGTACGAGCAGCACGGCGTCAGCTGGAAGGACCGCGGCGCCGCCCAGGACGAGGTCCTGGAGACCCTCCTCAAGGCCTGGACCGGGGAGCCCTTCGAATACCGCGGCCGTACGGTCCGCGTCACCCCGCGCCCGTACACCCGCCCGCACCCGCTCCTCCTGGTCGGCGGCACCTCGAAGCCCGCCGCCCGCCGGGCCGCCCGCCTGGGGCTGCCCTTCTTCCCGTCCTCGCACCAGCCCGCGCTGCAGGACTACTACGAGGAGAAGTGCGCCGAGTACGGCACCGAGGGCTGGGTGCTGATGCCGCCGGAGCGGATCCCGCTGCTGCACGTAACGGAGGATCCGGACAAGGCCTGGGCCGAGCTCGGGCATCACTTCCTGCACGAGGCGACGATGTACGCCTCCTGGCAGACCTCGGACATCAAGTCCGCGGTGAAGTCGCAGGCCGTCACCAAGGACGAGCTGCGCGCCGAGGGCGTCTACCGCTTCGTCACGCCCGACCAGGCGGTCGAGGAAGCGCAGGCCGGCGCGATCGTGCTGCACCCGCTGTGCGGCGGCATGCCGATCGACGAGGCGTGGCGCTCGCTGCACCTGTACGCGGAAAAGGTGCTGCCCCGGTTCGAGTAGCGAACCGGGGCAGCGGGGTGGTGCGAGGAGATGAGCCGCGGGGACTTAGCCCATCTCCTCCAGCGCCTTGCCCTTGGTCTCCGGCACCCACTTGAGGATGAAGGGGATCGAGAGCACGGCGAAGACCGTGTAGATCACGTACGCACCCGACAGGTTCCAGTCCGACAGGGACGGGAAGCTGACGGTGATCGCCCAGTTGGCGATCCACTGGGCGCCGGCGGCGACGCCGAGGGCGGCGGCGCGGATGCGGTTCGGGAAGATCTCGCCGAGCATCACCCAGACCACGACACCCCAGCTGAGGGCGAAGAAGAGGACGAAGGAGTGGGCGGCGACGAGGGCGATGGTGCCCTCGGTGTGCGGCATCGAGATGTTGTCGCCGGTGCCGGTCTTCGCGGAGAACGCCCAGGCGGCGAGGCCGAGGGAGACCGCCATGCCCGCCGAGCCGATGAGGGCGAGGGGCTTGCGGCCGATGCGGTCGACGAAGAGCATCGCGATCACGGTGCCGATGATGTTGATGATCGACGTCGTGAAGGAGTAGAAGAACGAGCTGTTCGGGTCGATGCCGACCGACTGCCACAGCGAGGAGCTGTAGTAAAAGATCACGTTGATGCCGACGAGCTGCTGGAAGACCGAGAGCCCGATGCCGATCCAGACGATGGGCAGCAGCCCGGACTTGCCGATCAGGTCGCGGAAGGTCGACTTGTGCTCGCTGTGCATCTGGGCGTCGATCTCGGCGACCTTGGCGTCGAGGTCCGTACCCGGGGCCTCGACCTGCGCGAGGACGGCCTGCGCGTCGGCGATCCGGCCCTGCTGGATGAGCCAGCGCGGCGACTCGGGGATGCGGAAGCTGAGGATGCCGTAGGCGAGCGCCGGGAGGACGCAGACGCCGAGCATGATCTGCCAGACCTCGAGGCCGAGCAGGTGGCCGCGCTGGTCGTCGCCGGCGGCGTTGAGCAGGCCCCAGTTGACGAGCTGCGAGATGGCGATGCCGAGGACGATCGCGCCCTGCTGGAAGGAGGCGAGCCGGCCGCGGTATTCGGCGGGGGCGATCTCGGCGATGTACGCCGGGGCGATCACGGAGGCCATGCCGATGGCGACGCCGCCGAGGAACCGCCAGGCGGCGAGGTCCCAGAGCGCGAACGGCAGCATGGAGCCGACGGCGCTGATGGCGAAGAGGATGGCGCCGATGTGCATGACGCGGATGCGGCCGAGGCGGTCGGCGAGCCGGCCCGCGATGGCGGCGCCGAGCGCGGCGCCGATCAGTGCGGCGGCGATGACCTGGGCGAGCAGCCCGGAGCCGACGTCGAATTTGCCGCGGATGCCCTCGACGGCGCCGTTGATCACGGAGCTGTCGTAGCCGAAGAGGAAGCCGCCGAGGGCGGCCACGCCGGCGAGGAAGATTACGTGGCGGAGGTGGGCGGGGCGCCCGCCGCCGGAGGCGGACGGGCCGGAGGTCCGCGATATGTCTACAGCGCTGGTCACCGTTGACTCCTGGAACATGAAGACGACGTTGCACAGACTATGCCTTCAAGTTTCGAAGTCAATAGGCCTTATGAAACAGAAATCATGCCCCGAGCGGTGCCTTTGTGTTCATTAGTTGAACGAATGCGGCGTCCGGCCGTCAGCTGAGCCGCTGACTGATCACCTTCGAGACGCCGTCGCCCTGCATCGAGACGCCGTAGAGCGCGTCCGCGACCTCCATGGTCCGCTTCTGGTGCGTGATCACGATGAGCTGCGAGGCCTCCTGCAGCTCCTTCATGATCCGGATCAGCCGCTGCAGGTTGGTGTCGTCCAGCGCGGCCTCGACCTCGTCCATCACGTAGAAGGGCGAGGGCCGGGCCTTGAAGATCGACACCAGCATGGCCACGGCGGTCAGCGACCGCTCGCCACCGGACAGCAGCGACAGCCGCTTCACCTTCTTGCCCGGCGGCCGCGCCTCGACATCGACGCCCGTATTGAGCATGTCCTCCGGGTCGGTGAGGATCAGCCGCCCCTCACCGCCGGGGAAGAGCCGCGAGAAGACGCCCTCGAACTGCCGCGCCGTGTCATGGAAGGCCTCGGTGAAGACCTGCTCCACCCGCTCGTCGACCTCCTTGACGACCTGCAGCAGATCGGCGCGCGTCTTCTTGAGGTCTTCGAGCTGCTCGGTGAGGAACTTGTGCCGCTCCTCCAGCGCCGCGAACTCCTCCAGCGCGAGCGGGTTCACCTTCCCCAGCTGCTGATACGCCCGCTCCGCGGACTTCAGCCGCTTCTCCTGCGCGGCCCGTACGAACGCCACCGGCTTATTGCGCGGATGCTCCGGATCCTCGGGAAGGGTCTCCCCCTCGGCGGGCGGCGACGGCGGCACCAGCTGGTCGGGCCCGTACTCGGCGACCAGCGCGCCCGGCTCCACGCCGAGCTCCTCCAGGGCCCGCCCCTCCAACTGCTCGATCCGCATCCGCTTCTCGGCGCCCAGCACCTCGCCGCGGTGCACGGAGTCGGTGAGCTTGTCGAGCTCCTGCCCCAGCTGCCGGGCGGTGTTGCGCTGCGCGGTCAGCTCCTGCTCGCGTGCGCCCCGGGCGCGCTCGGCCGCGGCGCGCTCCTCCTCGGCGCGGGCGAGGGACACCTCGACGTGCCGCAGCAGCTGCCGGGCGCCGTCGGCGACGGCGGTGGCGACGGCGGCCTCGTGCCGCGCGCGGGCGCGGCGCTGCTCGGCGCGGGCGCGGGCCTCGCGCTCGGCGCGGGCGGCCCGCTCAAGGCCGTCGGCGCGACCCGCGAGGCCCTTGACGCGCTCCTCGTTCGTACGGACCTGGAGCCGGGCCTCCATCTCCGTCTGCCGGGCGTTGGCGCCGTCGGCGGACAGCCGGTCGCGTACGGACGTGTCGGGCTCCTCCTCGGCCGGCAGCGCTTCGAGCGCCTCCAGCTTGGCTTCGAGCTCCTCGGCCTCCTCGGTGGACTTGGCGAGGGCCTCCTCGGCCTTCCCGACCGCGGCGGCGGACCGCTCGGCCTCACCGGCGGCGGCGCGGGCGGCGCCGCCGAGCCGGCCGAGCTCGGAGGCGGTCTGCGAACGCTCCCGGTCGGCGGCGCTGCGCTGCGCGGCGATCTGGTCGAGGGCGGTGACCCGCTGCGCCCGCGCGTCGGTGGCGAGTCGTTTCCTCTCGGCGAGCCGCTCGCAGGTCGTCTCCAGCTCGGCGAGCTCCGCAGCGGCCTCGTCCACGGAGGCCTGCACCTCCAGGAGGCTGGGCGCGCCGGCCGAGCCGCCGTGCGCGAAGTGCGCGGCGAAGACGTCGCCTTCCGCGGTGACGGCGGTCAGCTCTGGCCGTACGGACACGAGGTCCTCGGCGTCCTCCAGCGTGGCCACGTACACCATGCCGCCCAGCAGCCGCCGCACCGCGGGCAGCAGCTGGTCGGGCCCGCCGACGAGGTTGGCCAGGTGCCGGGCGCCGGGCGGCAGCACGCCTTCGGGCACCGAGGCGTACGGGGCGTCGCCCACGAGCAGCCCGGCCCGGCCCGCGTCGTGCTTGCGCAGCAGCCGCAGCGCGTCGGCGGCCGAGGAGGGCCCGGACACGGCGATCGCGTCGGCGGCGGCGCCGAGCGCGGCGGCCACGGCGACCCCGTATCCGGGGGCGACGGTGAGCAGTTCGGCGGCCGGGCCGAGCAGCCCGGTGAGCTTGTCGCGCGCCTCCAGCAGCGTGCCGGTGCCGTCCTTGCGGCGCAGGCCGAGCGCCAGCGCGTCGTGCCGCGCGGAGGTGGCGGCCCGGGCCCGCTCGGCCTCGGACAGCGCGTCGCGGGCCGCGCTCAGCTCCGCCTCGGCCTCGGCCAGCTCGGCCTTCGCGGTGTCGTGGCGGGCGGCCAGCTCCGCGTCCCCGGCCTCGACCCCGTCGACCTCGGCGCGCAGCGTCTCGTACGCCTCCTGCGCCTCCACCGCCCGCTGCTGCGCCCCGTCCTGCGAGGCGACCAGCCGGTCGATCTCCGACTGCGCCGAGGCCGCCCGGCCGCGGGCCGCGGTGACCTGGCCGCTGAGCCGGGCGAGGCGCTCGCGCCGGTCGGCGATGGAGCGGGCCGCGTCCTTCAGCCGGCGCTCCTCCTCCATCAGCGAGCGCTCCAGCTCGGCGCGGTGCGAGACGGTGTCTTCGAGAGCGCCCTGCGCGGCCTCCAGGGCCGCCTCCAGCTCGGCCTCCTGCTCCCGGATCCGGGCGGCCTCCCGCTCCATGTCCTCCGGGTCCCGGCCGCGCCGCTCCTCGGGCTGCTGCTGGGTGGCGGCCCGTACCCGCGCCTCGGCCAGGCTTACGGTGCCGCGCACCCGCTCGCCGAGCTGCCCCAGCTCGTGCCAGGTCTCCTGGGCGGCGCGCAGCCGCGGGGTCAGGGCGCGCACCTGCTCTTCGAGCTCGGCCTCGCGCTCCTGCGCCGCCTGCAGCTGCGCCTCGGCGGCCTCCTTGCGCTCCTTGAGCGCGGCCTCGTCGGCGATCTCGGCGGCGAGCGCCTCGCGCAGCTGCACGAGGTCGTCGGCGAGCAGCCGCAGCCGCGCGTCCCGCAGGTCGGCCTGGATGACCGCGGCCTTACGGGCCACCGCCGCCTGCCGCCCGAGGGGCTTGAGCTGCCGCCGCAGCTCGTCGGTGAGGTCCTGGACGCGGGCGAGGTTCGCCTGCATCGAGTCCAGCTTCCGCAGCGCCTTCTCCTTGCGCTTACGGTGCTTGAGAACCCCGGCCGCCTCCTCGATGAAGGCCCTGCGGCCCATCGGGTCCGCGTGCAGGACGGAGTCCAGCTGGCCCTGGCCGACGATCACGTGCATCTCGCGGCCGATGCCGGAGTCGGAGAGCAGCTCCTGGATGTCGAGCAGCCGGCAGGTGTCGCCGTTGAGCTGGTACTCGCTGCCGCCGTTGCGGAACATCGTCCGCGTGATGGTGACCTCGGCGTAGTCGATGGGCAGCGCGCCGTCGCTGTTGTCGATGGTCAGCGACACCTCGGCGCGGCCGAGCGGCGGGCGCCCGGTGGTGCCCGCGAAGATGACGTCCTCCATCTTGCCGCCGCGCAGCGACTTGGCGCCCTGCTCGCCCATGACCCACGACAGGGCGTCCACGACATTGGACTTGCCGGACCCGTTCGGGCCGACGACACAGGTGATGCCCGGCTCGAAGCGCAGGGTGGTGGCCGAGGCGAAGGACTTGAACCCGCGGAGAGTCAGGCTCTTCAGGTGCACGCTGAGCTCTCCTCCGGCGACGAATCTCTCTGATCTGCTCGCCGGAGACTCTATCGTTCCCGTCCGTTTCACCGGGGAACGTGCAGGGCACATCAGATGTAAGGGTCACCGCCCAGCGGCGAGACAAACAGGGGTACGACAAACCGCTCACAAATGACGAAGGGACGCCGAAGCGTCCCTTACAACAATCTCAAGCGGCTGACGTGCAGCACTGACTCCGCGTGAGTGACGATGAGCGCGAGGTCAGGTGAGCGCAGGCTCCGCCTGGGGTACGTCGACACTGTCGAACGCCATTTCGCCGTGTGCGGCGGCGGCCAGCATGTCGTTCTCTGCCTGGATGCGTACGAGCTCTGACTCCAGGTCCTGGACACGCTGCTGAAGCCGTCGCATCTCGGCGAGAAGTCGCGGGTCAGTGCCGCCGACGTAACCGAGAAGCGCCTTTGCCATGATTGATGGTCCTCCACACTGAGTGACCGACCGAGCGGTGTGGGTCGTGAGGGATTGGCACCCGCGTCGTCTGGTGTTTCTCGATGACATCCATGCCGAACAGCACGGGTGCGCGGGGCTTCCAGCGTCTCACCAAATAGTTTGACGGTCAACACGATCACGCCCCGCAACCGCGGCCGGCCCGGTATACAGGGCGCCCGGGGGGCTCTGGTGATCTCTGCACCGCTCTTGGGCGGCAGCCTCCCATGACCGGGCCCGGATGGCAACCAGCAGTTCAGAACAGGTACAGCGCGGCGCTATCAGCGGATGTCGAAGGTCGGATAACCACCTCGCGGGGTATCCCAGATTTCCGTCACACCGTCGACCCGCCCGGGCGTGTCGCCCTCCCGCAGCCACGCCAGCAGGCGCTCACAGGCCGCACGCTCCCCTTCCGCCACGACCTGCACGCGGCCGTCGGACAGGTTGGAGGCGAAGCCGGTCAGGCCGCCGATCTCCAGGGCGGTGGCGCGGGTGAACCAGCGGAAGCCGACGCCCTGGACGATCCCGCGGACCCAGGCGGTGAGCCGAACACTCTCGTTCATAGGCGCAAGGTAACCGGCCATTTCGCGGGAATCACATCCGCCCCACCCGACATGGCGTACGGTGGCCGGTCAAATGGATCCCCCGAATGGGTGACAATAGGGGCCGGGTGTTGACACTATCAACCTCCGTCACCCCCGACACAGCCGCCTAGCCATGTAAGGAACGATCCGGATGGGACGCCACAGACGCGACGCCGACGAGCCCGCTGCGGTCCCCACCCCTCGGAGCGGGGAGCGGGGCCAGCACCGCAAGCAGAGCGCCGCGCGCGCCGGCATGCTCGGGGCCTCCGCCGCGGTCGCGGTGGGCGCGCTCGCCATGGGCTCCGGGCTGGTCGGCGGCAACTTCGACCTCTCGCCGAGCGGCGGCGACGGCAAGGTGACCGCGGGCGGCGGCGCGAAGCCGAGCCTGGAGAGCCAGCAGGTCGACCCGGATGACGTGGCGCCGCGCGACTCCTCCCCCGCGAGCCGCGAGTCGTCGCGCTCGCCGCTGCCGTCGACGTCCTCCCCGGCGCCGGAGAAGAAGAAGTCCGAGAAGCCGGCCCCGCCGTCCTCCTCGGCCCCGTCCTCCGACGACGCGCCGGAGTCCAAGAGCAGCACGCCGACCCCGACCCGTACGCCGTCGGAGAAGCCCTCCACCACCAAGGCGCCCGACCCGACGCCCTCGAAGTCGGCCTCCAAGACGCCGAGCGCCACCACCGCCGCCGAGCAGCAGGTGCTGACGCTGGTGAACCAGGAGCGGGCCAAGGCGGGCTGCCAGCCGCTGAAGGCCGACCCGGCGCTGGCCTCGCTCGCCGGTGACTTCAGCGAGGACATGGCCAACCGCGACTTCTTCGACCACACCGACCCCGACGGCGACGACCCCTGGGACCGCGCCCAGTCGGCCGGCGTAGACAACCTCGGCGGCGAGAACATAGCCCGCGGCCAGGCCAACGCCCAGTCGGTGATGGACTCTTGGATGGAAAGCGAAGGCCACAAGGCCAACATCCTGAACTGCGACTTCAAGACCCTGGGCGTGGGTGCGTACTTCGCCGACGGCGGGCCTTGGTGGACGCAGAGCTTCGGGTACTGAGCCGGCGCGCTATCCCTTGCGCGGCGGGCGCTGGCAGCGGGGGCAGTAGTAGCTGGAGCGGTTCATCCAGGGGCGGCGGCGGATGGGGGCGCCGCAGCGGCGGCAGGGTTCGTCCTCGCGGCCGTAGGCGTCCAGTGAGCGCTCGAAGTAGCCGGACTCGCCGTTGACGTTCACATAGAGGCTGTCGAAGCTGGTGCCGCCGACGTCCAGTGCGGCGTTCATCACATCCCGGGCGTGGCCGACGAGGGCCGCGGTCGCCGGGCGGGTGAGGGTGGCCGTGGGGCGCTCGTAGTGGAGCCTGGCGCGCCAGAGGGCCTCGTCGGCGTAGATGTTGCCCACGCCGCTGATGAGGGACTGGTTCAGCAGCGCGCGCTTGACCGTCGTACGGGAGCGGCGCAGGGCCGCGTGGAAGGCGTCCTCGTCGAAGAGCGGGTCGAGCGGGTCGCGGGCGATGTGCGAGATCGCGTCCGGCAGGCCGGCGTCGTCCGTGTCGTGGAGCGACAGGCCGCCGAAGGTGCGCTGGTCGACGAACCGCAGCTCCGAGCCCTCACCGTCGCTGAAGCGCACGCGGATGCGGAGGTGCTTCTCGTCGGCGGCGTCCTCGGGCTGGACCAGGATCTGGCCGCTCATGCCGAGGTGCGCGAGGATCGCGGCCGGAGCGTCGGCCAGGGGAAGCCACAGGTACTTGCCGCGCCGGGCGGGCTCGCCTATGCGATGGCCCTTCAGCCGCAGCGAAAAGTCCTCGCCGCCCGCGGGGTGCCGCCGGACGGCACGCGGATGCAGCACGTCGACATCCGCGACCGTACGCCCGGCGACCCAGCGGGCGAGCCCGCGGCGTACTACTTCGACCTCGGGCAGCTCCGGCATCAGGCGGAGGCCGCGTCCGCCGGCTCGCCGCCCGACGCGGCCTTCGCCTCGTCCGCCGCCGAGCGGATGGCGCGCCACGCCGTCTCCGCCGCCTGCTGCTCCGCTTCCTTCTTGCTGCGGCCGGTGCCGGTGCCGTACGCGACACCACCGACGCGAGCAGCAGCCGTGAAGGTCTTCTCGTGGTCGGGGCCGGTCTCCGAGACCAGGTACTCGGGCACGCCGAGGCCCTCCGCCGCGGTCAGCTCCTGCAGCGAGGTCTTCCAGTCCAGGCCCGCGCCCAGGTTCGAGGAGTGCTCGATCAGCGGGTCGAAGAGCCGGTGCACCAGCTCGGAAGCGGCCTCCAGGCCCTTGTCCAGGTACACCGCGCCGATGACCGCCTCCAGCGTGTCCGCCAGGATCGAGGCCTTGTCGCGGCCGCCCGTGCCCTCCTCGCCCTTGCCGAGGCGGATGAAGGCGCCGAGCTCGAGGCCGCGGCTCACCTCCGCGAGCGCGCGCGAGTTGACCACTGCGGCCCGCAGCTTGGCCAGCTGGCCTTCCGGCAGGTCCGGGTGGGTGCGATAGAGGGTGTCCGTGACCACCAGGCCAAGGACCGAGTCGCCCAGGAACTCCAGGCGCTCATTGGTCGGCAGCCCGCCGTTCTCGTACGCGAAGCTGCGATGAGTCAGCGAGCGCGCCAAAAGGGCGGACTCGACTTCATAGCCGAGCCGCCCTTCCAAGAGCGCGAGGGGCTGGGTCGTGCTGTCGTCCGACATACGCCGTCCCCTGCCGGTCAGACCTCGAGGACCTGGCGCTTGTTGTACGTACCGCAGCTGGGGCACGCGATGTGCGACTGCTTCGGCTCGTGGCAGCGCTCGCACGCCACCAGGTTCGGGACCGCAGCCTTCCACTGCGAACGGCGGTGGCGCGTGTTGCTGCGCGACATCTTCCGCTTGGGAACAGCCACGGCTACTTCTCCTGGTTCTCGCCGGCGCCGTCGCCGGCACCGTTCACGTCGATATCCTTCAGCGCCGCCCACCGGGGGTCGGCTGCTTCATGCTGGTGGTCCGGGTCGTCCGCCAGCCGCGCTCCGCATACGGAGCACAGGCCCGGGCAGTCTTCCTGGCACACCGGCTGCAGCGGCAGTGCGAGCACCACCGCGTCGCGCAGCACGGGCTCGAGGTCGAACAGGTCGTCCTCGAGGTGGTACGACTCCTCCTCGTCGTCCTCCTCCTCGGCATCCGCGCCCTTGAGGGTGCGGCCCTTGAAGTCGATCTCCGGGTAGGAGTACATCTCCTGGAAGTCCACCTCGAGCTCGCGCTCGAGAGGCTCCAGACACCTTACGCATTCACCCGTCGCCTTGGCACCGGCGGTGCCTGTGACGAGCACGCCCTCCATCACCGACTCGAGCCGCAGCTCCAGCGTGACAGGGGCGCCCTCCGGGACCCCGATGACCTCGATGCCGAGATCCTTCGGAGCCTGCACGGAACGCTCGATGCGCTGCATGGCACCGGGGCGCCGACCCAGCTCGCGGGTGTCGAATACGAGCGGGCTGCGGTGGTCCAGACGGCCTTTCACAGCGATGAGCTTCTTCCATGCACCCTGCACGCGGGCAGGGACGAGTGACGCGAACGTTCAGGATACCCGGATGGGGCCGCAAGACCCAATCGGGGTGGATCAGCGGCTGTGGCCGCCCTGGCCCTCTTCATAGCGGCGGACGTCGTCCAGGTTGATCATGCTGGTGTCGAAGAGGGAGGTCTCGTCGAGGGCGGCAGCCTGAGGGGCGAGCTGCTGGTGTTGCTGGTGCTGCTCGTAGCCCTGGTGCTGGTAGCCCTGGGCGGCGTACTGCTGCTGGTAGGCGGCCGGGTCGTACGCGGGCTGCTGCTGGTACGGGTCCTGGTACTGCTGGTAGCCGCCGGCGTCGTAGTACGCGGGCTGCTGCACCTGCTGGGGCTGGGGCTCCGGCTGGACCTGCGGCTGGGCGACCGGCTGCGCCGGGTGCTCGGCCAGGTCCGCGAGGTAGCTCTCCTCGCTGCCCGTCTGGTGCGGGATCAGGGCGCGGTCCTGGTCCTCCTGGCCCGGCATGTGCCCGGACAGCTCCTCGATCGGCTTGGCCCGGCCCTCCAGCTTCTGCCGGCCGCGGCCGACCGCCTCCAGGGTCTTGGACAGCACCGCCTCGAAGGCGCCGAACTGCTTCTGCACGTACTCGTCGGCCCGGCGCCGCAGCGTTTCCGGGTCGTGGCTGCGCTCCGGGGCCTCGTCGTAGCCCGGGTCGGGGTTGTTCGGGTCGTACGGCTCCTGCTGCTGGTCGTAGTCGTCCATGCCGAGCAGCTTGGTGCGGCCGCGGTCCACCGAGCCGATCGTCTTCGTGAGGACGACCTCGAAGTTCGCCAGCTTGCTGTCGACATAGTCGTCGGCGGACGCCCGTACCTCCTCGGCCTCGGCCTGCGCCTCGGCGAGGATCCGCTCGGCCTCGGCCTGGGCGCGGGAAGCGACCTCGGTGTGCGAGATCAGCTCCCCGCGCTGCGCCTGGGCCTGCTCGATGATCCGCTCGGCCTCCATGCGGGCCTGCTCCACCACCTGCTCACGCCCGCCGATCAGCTCCTGCGCCTGGGCGAGCGAGCCGGGCAGCGCCTGTCGTACCTCGTCAAGCAGCTCGAGCAGCTCTGTGCGATTGATCACGCAGGATGCCGACATCGGCATGGAGCGCGCGCCTTCTACGGCGGCGACGATGTCGTCGAGCTTCTTCTGTACGTCCATGGGGGATGACTCTACGGCCAATCCGTCAGCGCTGTGCGAGCCGTTCGGCAAGTGCTGACTGGATGAGCGGCGGCACGTACGCCGAGATGTCGCCGCCCCATGCCGCGACCTCCTTGACCAGCGAGGACGACAGGAAGCTGTGGGTGGGGTTGGTCGGGATGAAGAGGGTCTCCACGCCCGAGAGGCCGTTGTTCATCTGGGCCATCTGCAGCTCGTAGTCGAAGTCGCTGACGGCTCTGAGGCCCTTGACGATGGCAGGGATGTCGCGCTGCTTGCAGAAGTCGACAAGGAGGCCGTGGTACGACTCGGCCTTCACATTGCCGTACTCGGCGGTGACCTGGCGGATCAGGTCGATCCGCTCGTCGACGTCGAAGAGGCCCTTCTTCGACTTATTGATCATCACGGTGACGTAGACCTCGTCGTACAGCTTCGAGGCGCGGGCGATGATGTCGAGGTGTCCGTTGGTGATGGGGTCGTAGGACCCCGGACAGACGGCGCGACGCACAGGTCGTTCCTCGCTCTCCGGTCCGGTCGTGAGGGTCATGAGGCGGCGCGACCGTACCAGAGGGTGCCCTCGCCGTAGCGACGGTCACGGAGGGCTTCGAAACCCTCGGGCCACTGGAACGCACCGCCTCTGGTGCTGCGTTCCACGGTGGCCAGGGCGTCGGCGGCTAGCCAGCCTCCGGTACGGAGTGTGACCAGGATCTCCCGTACCGACTGGTCGGTCACCTCGTAGGGGGGGTCCAGGAAGACGATGTCATAGGGGTTGCCAGGAGGCGGGCCGGTGACCACCTGCTCGGCCTTGGCGGCGCGGATCTCCGTGCCCGGGAGGTCGATGGCCTTGGCGTTGGCGCGGATCGTACGGACGGCTTTCGCGTCGGCCTCGACGATGAGGGCGTGGGCGGCGCCGCGGGAGAGGGCCTCCAGGGCGACAGCTCCCGAGCCGCCGTAGAGGTCGAGGACGCGGCTGCCCTCCACGCCGTGGAGGGACTCCCAGGTGGAGAAGAGGGCCTCGCGGGCGCGGTCGGAGGTGGGGCGGGTGCCATTGCCTGGCGGCACTGCCAGGCGGCGGCCACCTGCAGTTCCGGCGATCACGCGGGTCATGGGACAACTTTATGGCTTGCCATGGCTTCAGCCCTTGTCGAGGTATTGCTCGCGTTCCTCGTCGAGAAGAGCGTCTATGGCCGTGCGCAGGTCCGGGTAGGCGGTCAGCTCCGGGTCGTCCGCGACGATCGCCGTGGCCTCCTCGCGGGCCGCCTCGATGACCTCCTCGTCGTCGATGACGGTGAGCATCCTCAGGCTGCTGCGGGCGCCCGACTGGGCCTGGCCGAGGACGTCGCCCTCGCGGCGCTGCTCCAGGTCGATGCGGGAGAGCTCGAAGCCGTCGAGGGTGGCGGCGACCGCGTCGAGGCGGGTGCGGGCGGAGCTGCCTTCGGGCATCTCCGAGACCAGGAGGCACAGGCCTGGCGCCGAGCCTCGGCCTACCCGGCCGCGGAGCTGGTGCAGCTGGGAGACGCCGAAGCGGTCGGCGTCCATGATGACCATGACGGTGGCGTTGGGGACGTTCACGCCGACCTCGATGACCGTGGTGGCGACCAGGACGTCGACCTCGCCGGCGGCGAAGCGGCGCATGACGTCGTCCTTGGCGTCGGGGGGCATGCGGCCGTGGAGGTATTCGAGGCGGAGGCCCTGGAGGGGGCCGGTGGACAGCTGGTCGGCGATGTCGAGGACGGCGAGGGGTGGGCGCTTCTCGGCCTCGTCCTCGGGGGTCGGGTTCTTTTTCTTGGCCGCCGCCTTGTCGTCCTCGTCGTCGCCGATGCGGGGGCAGACCACGTACACCTGGTGGCCCGCCTCCACTTCCTCGCGGATGCGCTCCCAGGTGCGGGACAGGAAGTGCGGCTTGTCCTTGGCCGGGACCACGTGGGTGGCGATGGGTGAGCGGCCGGCGGGGAGCTGGTCGAGGACGGAGGTCTCCAGGTCTCCGAAGACGGTCATCGCGACCGTGCGCGGGATGGGGGTCGCCGTCATCACCAGGAGGTGGGGCGGCTGCTTGCCCTTGGAGCGGAGGGCGTCGCGCTGCTCTACGCCGAAGCGGTGCTGTTCGTCCACGACGACCAGGCCGAGGTCGTGGAACTGGACCTTGTCCTCGATGAGGGCGTGGGTGCCGATGACGAGCCCCGCCTCGCCGGTGGCCAGGTCGAGGAGCGGCTGGCGGCGGGCCGCCGTGCCCATGGAGCCAGTGAGCAGGACGACCTTGGTGGCGTGTTCCGTGCCGCCGAGCATGCCGCCTTCGGCGAGGTCGCCCATCATCTCCGTAATCGAGCGGTGGTGCTGCTGGGCGAGCACCTCGGTGGGGGCGAGGAGAGCCGCCTGGCCGCCGGCGTCGACGACGGCGAGCATCGCGCGGAGGGCGACGAGGGTTTTGCCGGAGCCGACTTCGCCCTGGAGGAGGCGGTGCATGGGGTGGTCGGTCGCGAGCTCGGTGAAGATCTCCTTCGAGACCTTGCGCTGGCCGTCGGTGAGGGTGAAGGGGAGGCGCTTGTCGAATTCGGCGAGGATGCCGTCCTGTTTTGGCTTGCGCGGTACGGCCGGGAGCTGGCTCTCGGCGGCGCGGCGGCGGGCCAGGGCTACCTGGAGGACGAAGGCCTCGTCCCACTTCAGGCGCTCGCGGGCGATGGCGATGTCGGCCTTGGTGCGGGGGCGGTGGATCTTGAGGAGGGCTTCGGGGAGGGTGGCGAAGCCGCGATCGGCGCGGAGCGCCGGTGGGAGGGGGTCGATGACGCCCTGCCAGTTGGTCGACTCCATTGAGTCGAGGACTACGTCGACTGCCTGCTGGATGCGCCAGGACGCGAACTGGCGGACGGCCGGGTAGATCGGCAGCAGCTTGTTCGCCCACTCGTCCGCTGCTTCGGTGCCGTCGGCGTCCTGGCCGGTGAGGAGCTTGTAGTCCGGGTGGGAGAGCTGGCGCTTGTGGTTGAAGACCGTCACCTTGCCGGCGAAGAGGGCGCGGCGGCCGGGGATGAGCTCCTTCTGCGGCTTGTACGCGCCCTTGCCGAAGTAGACAAGGGTGAGGCGGCCGCTGCCGTCCGTGATCACGACCTCGAGCCGGTGGCCCCGGCCCGTACCGAGCATGCCGGCCTTCTCGACCTGGGCGACGACGGTGGCGTGCTCGTCGACCTCCAGGTCGGTGAGGCGGGTGAGCTCGCCGCGCTCGGCGTACCGCCGGGGGTAGTGGTGGAGGAGGTCGCCGGCGGTGTGCAGGCCTAGGTGCTCGGCCATGACCTTTGCGGTGCGGTCGCCGAGGGATTTCTTGAGGGGCTCGTCGAGGGCCGGCATGCGGTCCATTTCACACCATGGGTGTGACATGGGGTTACTCGACGCCGATGAGGAGTGGTGGGCCTTGGCCGGCCCGGTCGTCGCTTTCGTAGATCACCGTGTCTACGGCTAGGTGGTGGCGCTGGACGTGGGTTTCCAGGCGGGCCGCCAAGTCGACGGGGGCGTGCGGGCCGGTGACCAGGGTGACCAGTTCGCCGCCTGCAGCCAGCATGCGGTCGAGGACTGTTTCGGCGGTGGTTGCCAGGTCCTTGCCGATCACCGCTACGTCGCCGTCGATCACGCCGAGCGTGTCGCCCTCCTCGCAGATGCCGGCCGAGGTCCAGGACTGGCGTTCGGCGATGGCGAGCTCGGCGTAGCGGGTGGCGCCGGCGGCGGAGGTCATGGCTACGACGTCTTCGTCGAAGCGGTGGTCGGGGTCGTGTACGGCCAGGGCGGCGATGCCTTGGACCGGGGAGCGGGTGGGGATGAGGGCGACTCGGATGTCTTCGGCGCGCGTCTGCTCGACTGCTACTGCGGCGGCGTGGCGGAGGGCGGGGTCGTTGGGGAGGAGAACTACCTCGCGGGCGCCGGTGTGCCGGATGGCCTGGGCGATTTCGCCGGCAGGTGGGGGTTCGCCGGGGTGGGTGCGGAGGACGGTGGCGCCGGTGTCGGTGCAGGCCGCCGCCAGGGCGGTGTGGGCGTCCGGGAGCACGATGACGACCGCCCGGGCGGGGGGTGGCTCGGCGGGGGGCTGCTCAGCGTCGCCGCAGAAGTGCGTGACGGAGATGCGGTGCGGGCGGCCGGCTTCGGTGCCGGCTTCGATGGCGGCGCCTGGGTCGTCGCAGTGGACGTGGAAGCGGTAGAGGCCGTCGCCTCCTGAGACGACGAGGGAGTCGGCGTTTTCGAGGGCGTCGAGGCGGGCGCGGAGGCGGGTGGCGGCTGCCTCGTCGGCGTCGAGGAGGTAGATCACCTCGTAGGCCGGGCCGCCTTCGGTCAGGTGGGGATCGTGGGCCGGGGACGGGGTTCCGCGACACCACCGAAAAACCTCTGTGGTCGGCCGCCGTCGGGGACGCTGGGGTTTTTCGGCGGCGTCGCTCCACCCCGTCCCCTCCCTAGCGCTGCCGTGTGCGGTCAGGCGGGTGGTTTCGCCCTCGCCCGCGAGGGTGTCGGCGAGCGACGCCAGGATCGTTACGAGGCCCAGGCCGCCGGCATCCACCACGCCCGCGGTGGCGAGGACCGGGAGCTGGTCCGGGGTGGTGCGGAGCGCGTCCCGCGCTCCCTCGTACGCGGCTATGGCGACCGCCGCGGCGTCGCCCTCCGCAGCCCGCGCGGCGACCGCGGCTGCCGCCGCCACTGTGACCATCGTCCCCTCGACCGGGTGCGCCACCGCCGCGCGCGCAGCGCTCGCGGCCGACTCCAGGGCCGCCGCCATCGCGGCGCCGGTCTCGGTGGCGCTGCCCGGGCCGGAGGCCCCCCGCAGCCACTCCGCCAGGATCGTGCCCGAGTTCCCCCGCGCCCCCAGCAGCGCGCCATGCGCCATCGCCTGCATCGCGTCCGCGGGGCCGGGGCCGCCGGAGGCGGGGTCGTAGGCTGTGGAGACGGCGTCCACTGCCTGGGCGGCGGACTCCACCGTCAGGTAGAGGTTCGTGCCTGTGTCGCCGTCTGCCACGGGGAAGACGTTGATCGCGTCGATCTCCTCGCGGGAGCGGCCCAGGGCGTCCAGGGCCAGGGCGCACCAGGTGCGGACGGCGGGGGCGGGGAGCATGGGGGCAGGGTAGCGATTTCGTTCCGCCGGGACGACCTTGGTATGCTGCTCAGGTTGCCCCGGTATCCACTGGGCCATCATCTTCCCGGCCGACCGTTCTGGCGTCGGGAGTTCCGTTAAGTATCTGAAGTCTTTGGAGTGACCCGTGGCTGCCAACTGCGACGTCTGCGGCAAGGGGCCGGGCTTCGGCAACAACATCTCGCACTCCCACCGCCGGACGCGCCGTCGCTGGAACCCCAACATCCAGTCGGTTCGCACGGTGGTCGGCGGGACGCCGAAGCGCCTCAACGCCTGCACCTCGTGCATCAAGGCCGGCAAGGTCTCGCGCTGACTCCAGCGCAGCCCTTGCCGGGAGCAATGGCCGGTTCGCCTGTGGCGGGCCGGCTTTTTTGCGTTATCTGAGGGCGAAGCCGTGGTCCACCGGGCCGATTCCTGAGCCCAGGGGGAAGCCTGCCCTGATCGCTCCTGTTACGTACTGCTTCGCCGCTCTGGTTGCTCCTGGCACGTCGTAGCCCCTGGCCAGATACGTCGCTATCGCGCTCGCCAGCGTGCAGCCCGTGCCGTGGGTGTGGCGATTGTCATGCCGCGGGGCGCGCAGCCAGTGTTCCTGCGTGCCGTCGGTCAGGAGGTCCACCGCCTCGTCCGACGACGGCAGGTGGCCGCCCTTGATCAGCGCCCACTGCGGGCCGTACTCCAGGATCGCTGCCGCGGCCCGGCGCATGTCCGGCTCCGCCGTCACGCGGACGCCGGTGAGCTGCGCCACCTCGTCCAGGTTGGGTGTGGCCACCGTCGCCGCCGGGAGGAGTTTCGTACGGACCGCGTCCAGGGCCTCTGCCGCGAGCAGTGAGTCGCCGTGCTTCGAGACGCCCACCGGGTCCACGACGGCTGGTGCCGCCGCGGACGGGAGCAGGCCCGCCACCGTCTCCACCAGCTCCGCCGAGGCCAGCATGCCGGTCTTGAGCGCCTGGACGCCGATGTCGTCCACGACGCTGCGGAACTGCTGCTCCACCGCCTCCGGCGGCAGCGGCCAGGCGCCCTGGACGCCGAGGGAGTTCTGCGCGGTGATCGCGGTCAGGACGCTCATGCCGTGGGCGCCGAGCGCCAGCATCGTCTTCAGGTCGGCCTGGATGCCGGCGCCGCCGCCGGAGTCCGAGCCGGCCACGGTCAGTACGCGGGGTGGGGTTGTCATTTACTCGTCGCTTCCGAAGTGGTCCCAGCCGCCGGCGGCCAGCCAGGGCTTGCCGTCCACGGTCACCTGCGGGGTCGCCGACATGGCCTGCACCTCGCCGATGACGCGCCAGCGGGCCGGGAGCTGGCGGCCGCGGGGGAAGGTGGCGACCAGGGCGTGGTCCTCGCCGCCGGTCAGGACCCACTGGAGCGGGTCCACGCCTACTGCCTTGCCGATGTCGGACATCTGGGTCGGGATGTCGAAGCTCGCGGCGTTCAGGTCGATGCGGACCTTGCTGCCGTCCGCGATGTGGCCGACGTCGGCCACCAGGCCGTCGCTGATGTCCGTCATCGATGTCGCGCCGAGGCCCGCTGCCGCCGGGCCCGCCTGGTACGGGGGCTCGGGCCTGCGGTGGGCCTCCACGAAGGCGCGGGGGGAGCGGAAGCCGCGGGAGAGGACCGCGTGGCCCGCGGCGGACCAGCCGAGCCAGCCGGTCACCGCCACCACGTCGCCGGGTCTGGCGCCCGTGCGGGTGACCGGGTCGTGGCCCTGGAGGTCGCCCAGGGCCGTAATTGCGATGGTGATCACATCGCCGCGGACCACGTCGCCGCCGACCACGGCCGCGCCGGCGACCTGGGCCTCGTCGCGGAGGCCGTCCATCAGCTCGGTCGGCCAGGTGACCGGGAGCTCTGCCGGGACCACCAGGCCGAGGAGGAGGGCCGTGGGGACGGCTCCCATGGCGGCGATGTCGGCGAGGTTCTGGGCGGCGGACTTGCGGCCCACGTCGTACGCCGTGGACCAGTCGCGGCGGAAGTGTCTGCCCTCGATGAGGACGTCTGTGCTGGCCACGACCCTGCGGTCGGGCGCCGTGATCACGGCGGCGTCGTCGCCGGGGCCGAGCCGGACGGCCGGGGTGGTGGTGAGCCGGGAGGTGAGCTCGCGGATCAGCCCGAACTCGCCCAGCTCTCCCACAGTGCCCTTCACCGTATGTCCTCCCGAGTCCCGCGTCCTGCCGCACCCATGGTGCTACGTCCTGTCCCGCTGCCGTCGGATGCCATTGTCGTCAACTTCCCGCGACCATGCGTCGCCCTTGGCGCCCCGCAGAGGACTCCCGCCCGCGGCCTGCCACGCGATAGCGTGGGCTCCCCCCTCCCGCATGATCCTCGTAGCCGCCTCCTGGAGGTCCCGTGGTACAGGCGTACATCCTGATCCAGACCGAAGTCGGCAAGGCTTCCGCGGTGGCCGAGGTGATCGCCAAGATCCCTGGCGTGATCCAGGCGGAGGATGTGACCGGGCCGTACGACGTGATCGTGCGCGCGCAGGCCGACACCGTCGACGACCTCGGCCGGCTGGTGGTCGCGAAAGTCCAGCAGGTGGAGGGCATTACGCGCACCCTGACCTGTCCGGTCGTCCATATCTGAGCCCCCGTATGCTCGCCCGGTGAAGCACTACGCCCCACCGGTCCTACTCCGTACCGCCGCAGCCGGCCTCGTGCTCGCGGCCGCTGCCGCCTGCTCGTCCTCCGGCGGGTCCGCGCAGGTGGATCCGCCGAAGCCGGCCGGCGCCGCCCGCAGCGCCTGTGCGGCGCTGACGGACGGGCTGCCCAAGGCCGTGGACGGGCAGCAGCGGCGGGACGCGGAGCCCGCGTCCCGCTACACCGCCGCCTGGGGCGACCCGGCGATCGCGCTGCGCTGCGGGGTGCCCCGGCCGGAGGTGCTGAGGCCAGGCACAGCACATTACAACCCGACCGCGGATTCGGTGGAGGTGAACGGGGTGCAATGGCTGGCGGAGCAGCAGGACGACGGCTATCTCTTCACCGCGCTGGAGCGGGCGGCCTTCGTGGAGCTGTGGGTGCCGGACGCGTACGCACCCGAGGTCGACCCGCTCACCGACCTCGCGGCCTCGGTCAAGAAGGCGGTGCCGAAGACCGGAGTGTGAGGCTGTACTCCTGGGCCGCCAGCACCGCGCCCACCGCCTCCAGCGAGGCCGCGGCCGCGTCGCAGCGGTCCGCCTGGGTGATCACCAAGTCCGGGGCGTACGCGCCCTCGTGGGGCGAGATGGTCGCGCGCAGCTGCGCGCCCTGTTCGCGTAGGGTGCGGGCTTCTTCCAGTACGGTCATGGACCAGGGCTGCCGTCGTTCAACGCCCACTGCCGCCTACCTCACGAAGTGCCTGCCCCCCGGGTCCCCGAGAGGATGCACCACACCGCCGCGGGTGTCCACTTAAGCGTCAACGCAGGCCGGTGGGCCGTCGCAGCGCCGCCTGGATGAGCTTGTCGACCAGCTCGGGGTAGCTGACGCCGCTCTCCTGCCACATCCGCGGGTACATCGAGATGGGGGTGAAGCCCGGCATCGTGTTGATCTCGTTGATGACGAACTCGCCCTCGTCCGTGAGGAAGAAGTCGGCCCGTACGAGGCCCTCGCAGGACACCGCCTCGAAGGCGGCCACCGCCAACTCCTGGACCTTCGCGGTCTCCTCGGCGCTGATCGGCGCGGGGACGACGCCCGACGCCGAGTCGATGTACTTGGCCTCGAAGTCGTAGAAGTCGTGCTCCTGCACCGGCGGGATCCAGGCCGGGACGCTGGCCCGCGGGCCGTCCTCGAACTCCAGCACCCCGCACTCGATCTCGCGCCCGGTGAGCAGCGATTCGACGATGACCTTGGGGTCGTGGCGGCGGGCCTCGGCGATGGCCTCGTCCAGGCCCGCCAGGTCGCTCACCTTCGTAATGCCAAAGGATGAGCCCGCGCGGGCGGGCTTCACGAAGACCGGCCAGCCGTGGTCGGCGGCGAAGTCCACGACCTTCTTACGGGCCGCGGCCTGGTCGCCCTCCCACTCGCGGGGGCGGATCACCACGTACGGGCCGACGGGCAGGCCGAAGGAGATGAAGACGCGCTTCATGTACTCCTTGTCCATGCCGACCGAGGAGGCCAGCACGCCGGAGCCGACATACGGCACCCCGGCGAGGTCGAGCATGCCCTGGATGGTGCCGTCCTCGCCGTACGGGCCGTGCAGCACCGGGAAGACGACGTCGACCTCGCCGAGCGCCTTGGGCACCTGGCCCGGCTCGTTGTAGACGACGTCGCGGCTCTCGCCGCCGCCGACCGGCAGCACCACGCTGCCCGTATCGGACTCGACGAGCTCCTCCACCTGCGGCACCCTGCGGTCGGCGATCGCCATCCGCTCCGGGTCGTCGGCGGTCAGCGCCCAGCGGCCGTCGGAGGTGATGCCGATGGGCAGCACCTCGTACTTGCCGCGGTCGATGGCCCGCATCACGGCGCCCGCGGTGACCACGGAAATGCCGTGCTCGGAGCTGCGGCCGCCGAAGACCACGGCGACGCGCGGCTTGCGGCCGTGCTGGCTGGGGGTGGTGTTGTCGCTGCTCATCGCCGGAAACCCTACCTGTTCGAGCGGGGTGGGTCAGTGCCCCTCGGCCTTGGCGCTGCGCGACATGAGGTCCTTCAGCGCGACGAGCGGGGGCTTTCCGTCGTGCACGATCGAGACGACGGTTTCGGTGATGGGCATGTCGACGCCGTTGCGGCGGGCGAGGTCCAGCACCGACTCGCAGGACTTGACGCCCTCGGCGGTCTGCTTGGTTGCGGCGATGGTCTCCTGCAGCGACATTCCCCGGCCCAGATTGGTGCCGAAGGTGTGGTTACGGGACAGCGGCGAGGAGCAGGTGGCCACCAAGTCGCCCATGCCCGCGAGGCCCGCGAAGGTGCGCGGGTCGGCGCCGAGACCGGCGCCCAGGCGGGCGGTCTCGGCCAGGCCGCGGGTGATCAGCGACGCCTTGGCGTTGTCCCCGAGCCCCATGCCGTCCGCGATGCCGACGGCGAGGCCGATGACGTTCTTGACCGCCCCGCCGAGCTCGCAGCCGACCACGTCGGTGTTCGTGTACGGGCGGAAGTACGGGGTGTGGCAGGCGGCCTGCAGCCGCTTCGCGACCGCCTCGTCGGTGCAGGCGACGACGGAGGCGGCGGGCTGCCTGGCGGCGATCTCGCGGGCCAGGTTCGGCCCGGTGAGCACCGCGACCCGCTCCTGCGGGACCTTGGCGACCTCCTCGATGACCTCGCTCATCCGCTTGGCGGTGCCGAGCTCGACGCCCTTCATCAGGCTGACGAGGACGGTGTCGGGGGCCAGCAGCGGCGCCCACTGCGCGAGGTTGCCGCGGAGCGTCTGCGCCGGGACGGCGAGCACCGTGAACTCGGCGTCGGCGGCGGCCTCCGCCGGGTCCGTGGTGGCGCTGACCGTCTCGGGAAGCTCGGTGCCGGGCAGGTAGTCCGGGTTTCTACGGCCGGTGTTGATGGCCTCGACCAACTCCGGGCGGCGGCCCCACAGGCGCACCTCGCAGCCGGCGTCGGCGAGTACGAGCGCGAAGGCGGTGCCCCAGGAGCCGGTGCCGAATACCGCGACTCGCGTCACTTGTTCTCCTCTGCGGACTTGCGGCGCTGTGCTGCACGGACCTTGCGCGGGTCGTACCGCTCCGCCGGGGCCTTCTCTCCGCGCAGCTCCTCCAGGAGCGCCGTGATGGCGTCCATGATGACGTCGGTCGCTTCCTTGAGGACGTCCGGGGTGGGGTCTTTCCCGTAAAAATCGGAGAGGTCCACGGGCGGTCCGGCGAGGACCTGGAAGGTCTTGCGCGGGAAGAGCTTCGGCTTTCCGTACGGCGGCAGGGCGTGGTTGGCGCCCCACTGGGCGACCGGGATGACCGGGCAGCGGGTGTCCAGCGCGACGCGGGCGGCGCCGGTCTTGCCCGTCATGGGCCACAGGTCCGGGTCGCGGGTGAGGGTGGCCTCCGGGTAAAAGGCGACGCACTCGCCCTTCTCGATCGCGGCGACGGCGCCGCGGAAGGCGGCGGCGGCATTGCCCGATTCGCGGTAAACGGGAATCTGGCCGGAGCCGCGCATGAAGGAGCCGACGAACCCCTTCTGGAAGAGACCGTCCTTCGCGAGGAATCGCGGGACTCGACCGGTGTTGTACTGCCAGTGGGCGTACGAGAACGTGTCGAGGTACGAATTGTGGTTGATCGCGGTGATGAACCCGCCGTCGGCAGGAATGTGCTCCATGCCGCGCCAGTCCCGCTTGAAGAGGACCAGGAGCGGCGGCTTCGCAATCACCGCAGCGAGCCGGTACCAGAATCCGATCTTGCGCCGGGACACCCGCGCTCCCTCCTAGTCCTGAGGCTGTCGTGAACACCGTACGCCTATACGAGAAGCCTGCCCTCCTGGTCAGGGCGACAGGAGTGGAGAATGCCGGTTGATCCCGAAGATTCGGCGGCGAGACGAGGGGGATTCGTGACGGCAGAAGCGGGCTGGAGCCTGCTGATTCCGCTCAAGCGCCTGGGGCAGGCCAAGACCCGCCTCGCGGACGCCGCGAGCGACGAGCTCCGGCCCGCGCTGGCGCTGGCCTTCGCGCTGGACACGGTGGCCGCGGCGCTGGCCTGCGATGCGGTGCGCGATGTGACCGTTGTCACGGACGACCCGGTGGCGGGTGAGCGGCTGGCGGCGCTGGGGGCGTTCGTCGCCGCCGACGCCGAGGGGGGCGGGCTCAATGCGGCGCTGGTGCAGGGGGCGGCCTTTGTACGGGCGCGGCGGCCGGACGCGCCGGTGGCGGCCCTGAACGCGGATCTGCCGGCGCTGCGGGCGGCGGAGCTCGGGGTGGCGCTGGGGGCGGCGGGGGCGTTCGTACGGGCGTTTCTCGCCGATGCGGAGGGCGTCGGGACGACGCTGCTGACGGCGGCGTCCGGGGTCGCTCTCAACCCGGCCTTCGGCGGGCCCTCGCGGGCCCGGCACCGGGCGTCGGGGGCGCGGGAGATCGTGGCCGCCGGGGTCGCTTCGGTGCGCCGCGATGTGGACACGGCGGCGGATCTGCGGGCGGCGCTGGCGCTGGGCGTGGGCCCGTACACCTCGGTGGCGGCGGCCGAGTTGCGGGCGGCCCGCTAACCTGCTGGCATGCAGGCGACGGCGTACACCTATGACGCGGAGAGCAGGAGCGGCAGCGTGCTGCTGGACGACGGGACGCCGTTGCCTTTTGATGCGGCGGCGTTCAACGCGGGGGGCTTGCGCTTGCTGCGCGTTGGCCAGCGGGTACGCATCGAGGTATCCGGGTCCGGGGAGGACCGACGGGTCACGTTCGTGACGCTGCAGACCTTCTAATTCAAGCCCGTCCGGCGTTTGAGGACGAGGCGCGAAGCGCCGATCCGGGGCGAAGCCCCGGTCCCCCTGACGGCCGCGGGCCGGGCCCCCGAAGGAGCCCGGCCCGCTGTGCGGTGTGGGACTGGCCAGCGCCAGCGTCAGCGCTTGCGCGCGGTGGCCTTCTTGGCCGTGGTCTTGCGCGTGGTCGCCTTCTTGGCAGGTGCCTTCTTGGCCGTGGCCTTCTTGGCAGGCGCCTTCTTCGCCGCGGTCTTCTTGGCCGTGGTCTTCTTGGCGGTGGTCTTCTTGGCGGGAGCCTTCTTCGCCGTGGCCTTCTTGGCGGTGGTCTTCTTCGCCGCCGACTTCTTGGCCGTGGTCTTCTTGGCTGCCGACTTCTTGGCGGTGGTCTTCTTCGCCGTGGTCTTCTTCGCGGCCGTCTTCTTGGCCGTGGTCTTCTTCGCCGCCGACTTCTTGGCCGCGGACTTCTTGGCGGTGGCCTTCTTGGTGGCGGACTTGGTGGTCGACTTGCCGCCGGAGAGGCTGCCCTTCGGGGCCTTCTTCACGGCGGTCTCGCCCGTCTTCGGCAGCTTCTTCGCGCCGCTGACCAGGTCCTTGAAGCCCTGGCCCGCGCGGAAGCGCGGCACCGACGTCTTCTTGACCCGGACGCGCTCGCCGGTCTGCGGGTTGCGGGCGTAGCGGGCCGGGCGGTCCACCTTCTCGAAGGAACCGAAGCCGGTGACCGAAACCCGGTCGCCGTTGCACACCGCACGGACGATGCCGTCCAGCACCGCGTCCACGGCCTTCTCGGCCTCGGCGCGGCCGCCGAGCTTGTCTGCGATCTGGTCTACGAGCTGTGCCTTGTTCACGTCTTCCCCTTCGGAGACTTAACTGGAACGAGTTTGTTCAAGCCTTTTCGCACGTTAGGCAGATATATACCGGCAAATCAAACGCGAAACGGTCTAATCACCCTCGTGTCGCAACCGAGTCAACCCTCAGGAGCGGGCTTCGAGCTCCGCCATGAGCCGGTCCAGGCGCCGGGCTGCGGCGGCCAGATCGTGCTTGGCGGCGGCGGTGATGACCAGCAACTGCCTAGTCAGCGCGGTCCGTTCACTCTCCGGTGCGTCCAGAGTCCGCACGCGGCTGTGCGCCTCCTTGAGTCGTGCGGCGACGGTCTCGTACAGGTCGAGTTGGCCGTCGCTTTCCATGCGCCGATTGTGCCATCTGGGGTGAGTTGTCGCCTGTTGGGGGCACAACGAGTCGCCACACGCACGACGGCGCCCCCCACCTCGCGAGGTGGGGGGCGCCGGGGCCGGAAAACCGGGCGTACTTGAGGAAAACCGCCGGTCAGGCCTGCAATGTCCGCGGCTTGAAGGCCGGCCGGGAGGCCTCGTAAGCGGCGATGTCGGGCTCGCTCCGAAGGGTGATGGAGATGTCGTCCAGGCCGTTGAGCAGCCGCCAGCGGGCGTTCTCGTCGAGTTCGAAGTCGGCCGTTACGCCTTCCGCGCGTACCTGGCGGTCCTCCAAGTCGACCGTAATCTCGGCGGTCGGGTCGGCCTCCACCAGGTCCCACAGGGCGTCCACGACCTTTTGGTCGAGTACGACGGTGAGCAGGCCGTTCTTCAGCGAGTTACCGCGGAAGATGTCGGCGAAGCGGGACGAGATGACCGTCTTGAAGCCGAAGTTCTGCAGCGCCCAGACGGCGTGCTCACGGGAGGATCCGGTGCCGAAGTCGGGGCCCGCCACCAGGACGGAGGCGCCCTGCCGTTCGGGCTTGTTCAGCACGAACTCCGGGTCCTTGCGCCAGGCCTCGAAGAGGCCGTCCTCGAAGCCGTCCCTGGTGACCTTCTTCAGCCAGTGGGCGGGGATGATCTGATCGGTGTCGACGTTGCTGCGGCGCAGCGGGACGGCCCGGCCGGTGTGCTTGGTGAATGCTTCCATGGCTCTCAGACTCCAGCCAGTTCAGTTACGTCGGTCAGGTCAGCCGGGGAAGCCAGCGTCCCGGTGACGGCCGTGGCGGCGGCCACCTGCGGGGAGACGAGGTGGGTGCGGCCGCCCTTGCCCTGCCTGCCCTCGAAGTTGCGGTTGGAGGTGGAGGCGGAGCGCTCGCCGGGGGCCAGCTGGTCGGGGTTCATGCCCAGACACATGGAGCAGCCGGCGTGCCGCCATTCGGCACCCGCGGCCGTGAACACCTTGTCGAGCCCCTCCTCGACGGCCTGCAGCGCCACCCGTACGGAACCGGGCACGACCAGCATCCGTACGCCATCGGCGACCTGACGCCCGTCGAGGATCGACGCGGCGGAGCGCAGGTCCTCGATGCGGCCGTTGGTGCAGGAGCCGACGAAGACCGTGTCCACCTTGATGTCGCGGAGCTTCTGGCCCGCGGTGAGGCCCATGTACTCCAGGGCCTTCTCGGCGGCGAGCTTCTCCGAAGCGTCTTCGTACGACGCCGGGTCGGGGACCGCGGACGACAGCGGCGCGCCCTGGCCGGGGTTGGTGCCCCAGGTGACGAACGGGGCCAGTTCCGCGCCCTCGATGACGACCTCGCGGTCGAAAACGGCGTCGTCGTCGGTCTTCAGGGTCTTCCAGTACGCCACCGCGGCGTCCCAGTCGGCGCCTTCGGGGGCGTGCGGGCGGCCCTGGATGTAGTTGAACGTGGTCTCATCCGGGGCGATCATCCCGGCGCGGGCGCCCGCCTCGATGGACATGTTGCAGATCGTCATGCGGGACTCCATCGAGAGCTTCTCGATGGCCTCGCCGCGGTACTCGATGACGTAACCCTGGCCGCCGCCGGTGCCGATCTTCGCGATGATGGCGAGGATCAGGTCCTTGGCGGTGACGCCGTCGGGCAGCTCGCCGTTGACGGTCACGGCCATGGTCTTGAACGCGCCCATCGGCAGCGTCTGCGTGGCCAGCACGTGCTCGACCTGCGAGGTGCCGATGCCGAACGCCAGCGCGCCGAACGCGCCGTGCGTGGAGGTGTGGCTGTCGCCGCAGACGACGGTGGTGCCCGGCTGGGTCAGCCCCAGCTGCGGCCCGACGACATGGACGACACCCTGCTCCACGTCACCGAGCGGGTGCAGCCGCACGCCGAACTCCGCGCAGTTCTTGCGCAGCGTCTCCAACTGCGTGCGCGAGACCGGGTCGGCGATCGGCTTGTCGATGTCGAGGGTGGGGGTGTTGTGGTCCTCGGTGGCGATGGTCAGGTCCGTCCTGCGCACCGGGCGGCCGGCCTTGCGGAGGCCGTCGAAGGCCTGCGGGCTGGTCACCTCGTGCAGCAGATGGAGGTCGATGAAGAGAAGGTCCGGCTCGCCTTCGGCGTGCCTGACGACGTGGTCGTCCCAGACCTTCTGCGCGAGTGTCCGTCCCATCGCTTTCCTCATTCGTAGATTGCGTGCGTGTGCGCCGCCGTCCGCTCCCCACGTCCCGGACGGTGACTGCCGTGCGATACAGAGTGGCGCGTCCCACGGAAATTTGAACTTGCGTTTCACAGTGTGAGACGTGAGTATCGTTGCATGGACAACTCTAGCGGCGTCGGCGTTCTCGACAAGGCGGCCGTGGTGCTCAGCGCTCTGGAGTCCGGTCCGGCCACCCTGGCCGGGCTGGTCTCGGCCACTGGCCTTGCGCGGCCCACTGCCCACAGGCTCGCGGTGGCTCTTGAGCACCACCGCATGGTGGCCCGCGACATGCAGGGCCGTTTCATCCTCGGCCCGCGGCTCAGCGAGCTCGCGGCGGCGGCCGGCGAGGACCGGCTGCTCGCCACGGCGGGCCCGGTGCTCACGCACCTGCGCGATGTGACGGGCGAGAGCGCCCAGCTGTATCGCCGCCAGGGCGACATGCGCATCTGCGTGGCGGCGGCCGAGCGCCTCTCCGGCCTCCGGGACACGGTCCCGGTCGGCTCGACGCTGCCGATGAAGGCCGGCTCCGCGGCGCAGATCCTGCTCGCCTGGGAGGAGCCGGAGCGGCTGCACCGCGGCCTGCAGGGCGCGCGCTTCACCGCGACGGCGCTTTCCGGCGTACGGCGCCGGGGCTGGGCTCAGTCGGTCGGCGAGCGGGAGCCGGGCGTCGCGTCGGTGTCGGCGCCGGTACGCGGTCCGTCGAACCGGGTGGTGGCGTCGGTGTCCGTCTCCGGGCCGATCGAGCGGCTCACCCGGCACCCCGGCCGGATGCACGCCCAGGCGGTTATCGACGCCGCCGGGCGCCTCTCGGAGGCGCTGCGCCGGAGTTCTTGAGCCGCCGTCTCGTTCATGGGCGCGCCGGTTGTCCTCGGCGCAAGCCGGCTGGGCGGCCCGCGAAACGTCCCGGGCCAGCCCGTCCCGCCTTGCGGGACACCCTCCCCCGGAGGTGCGTTGTCAGGCCTCCCGGCTGCGCAAGCGCAGGCCCAGCGCCTGGAATTGCTCCACCGGCCGGTGATAGCCGCGCTCGATGTGGTGGACGCCACGCAGCGTGGACGGGCCCTCGGCGGCCGCCGCCGCCAGCACCGCGGAGAAGCCGGCCCGGATGTCGGGCATCGTGACGTCGCCGCCGCGCAGCTTGGTCACGCCGCGGACCACGGCGGAGTGCACCGCGCCCGTGTCGTGGTAGCGGCAGGCGGGGCCGCCGAGGCACGTGTCGTAGACCTCTATTTCGGCGCCCATGCTCTGCAGGGCGGGCACGTAGGCGAGGCGGTTCTCGTACACGGTCTCGTGCAGCACCGACATCCCGGACGCCTGGGTGAAGAGCACCATCAGCGGGGTCTGCCAGTCCGTCGCGAAGCCCGGGTGGGTGTCGGTCTGGACGGCGGCGGAGCGGAGGCCGTTCGGGGCCGAGGCCATGATCCAGTCGTCGGTGATCTGGAATTCGGCGCCCATCCTGGCGAGGGTGGTGATCGGCGTCACCAGGCGGTCCTGCGGGCAGCCGTGGACCCGCACCTCTCCCCCGGTCACCAGCCCGGCCACGAGATACGAGAACGCCTCGATCCGGTCGCCGCCGAGCCGGGTCTCCGCGCCGCGCAGCGACTCGACGCCCTCGACGACGATGCGGCGCTCGGGGCTGAAGGAGACGCGGGCGCCCATCCGCTGCAGGAACAGGGCGAGTTCGACGATCTCGGGCTCGGTGGCGGCATTGCGGATCACGGTGCGGCCCTTTGCCCGTACGGCGGTGAGCAGCACCGTCTCGGTGGCGCCGACGCTCGGGTACGGAAGGTCGATCCGGGTGCCGCGCAGCTCCTTCGCGCGGGCGTGGATGCCGTCCTCGGCGATGTCCACCTCGGCGCCGAAGGCGCGCAGCGCGTCCACGTGGAAGTCGACCGGGCGGCGGCCGATGGGGTCGCCGCCGACCAGCGGCACGAAGGCCTCGCCCGCGAGGTGGAGGAGCGGGCCGAGCATCAGGATCGGGATCCGGTTGAGGCCCGTGAAGGCCTTGGCCACACCGGCGTTGGCCACCGGGCCCGGCACGACGGTGATCTCGCTGTCGCTTCGCTCCACCCGCATGCCGATGTGCTCCAGCATGGCGGCGGTGAGCCCGGCCTCGCCCACGTCCGGGGCGTTACGGATGGTGCTCGGCCCGTCGCCGAGCATCGCGGCCACCATGTGCTTGCTGACCGCGTTCTTGGCGCCCCGGACGGTGACGTCCCCGCGCAGCGGCCCGGAGGGCTCGATCTCCCACAGCTTCTCGGTCGTCATCAGAGCAGCGTACGGACCGCCGCGGGGACGGCGGGCAGCGGCCCGCTTCCGGGGCCCGCCCGGTCAGCTCTCCGGCGGCCGCCTGCGGTTCTGCCAGGCCGCGTACGCCGCGAACAGGCCCAGCATCCCCAGCCCCCCGACGAGACCCCCGACCGCCGCCCCCGCCGCGCGGGTCAGCCCCTCCCCCGCGTCGTCCTCGGCGAACCCCTCGTACACGCCGAGGCCGGCCAGCACCACCACGACCACCGCCACCGTCGCGAACAGCCGCCAGGTCACGAAGAACCTGCGGCCCGGGGCCGGCGGCACCTCGGCGAGCCGCGCCGCCGGGCCCTCGCTGGCCGCGCGCGGGCGCTTGAAGTACGCGTACGTGGCCCACACCCCGCACACCTCCCACCCGTCCGGCGCCAGCCGCGCCTCCAGCTGCGGGCGGTCGCCGAGCACCAGCTCCCTGCGGTACTCCCAGCGCTGCGGCTGCTCGGCGTCGCGGCGGCTGATGAAGCGGCCGAGCGGGTCGACGCGGTGCAGCTCCCAGCCCTGCTCGCCGTACTCGTTGAGCAGCCGCTCGTCGGAGGCGGCACCTGCCGACCAACGCCACTCCTCGGCGCCGGCGGGCGGCGCCGCCGCGCCGGAGACGCCCTCATCCCCCGCCAACTGCGCCGCGAACTCGTCCACCGGGCCGAACTCCTCCTCGGCCGCCGCCCCGGTCTCCTGCAGATACGCCGCGAGGTCGGCGACCGTCGCGGCCCTGCGGTCCGCGGGCATGCCGCGCTTCTCGAGCCCGTATCCGAGCGCGTCCAGATACCGTTCCGCTCCCCGTCCGGTCACCGGACTCCCCCCTTGTTCAGCAGTGCGCGTACGGATTCGTCGAAGGCCAGCCACAGCCGGCCCTGCTCGCCGAGGACCTCGGTCCCCGCGTCGGTCAGCCGGTAGTAGCGCCGCCCGGGACCGCGCTCGGTCGCCCGGAACTCCGCGGCCAGCAGGCCCGCTTCCTCCAGCCGGTTGAGCACGGGATAGAGCGTGCCCCCCTTGATCTGCCCGAGCCCGGCCCCGTCGAGCCGCTTGGCGATCTCGTAGCCGTAGCTCTCGCCCTCGGTCAGCGCGGCGAGCACCAGCAGGTCGAGTACGCCCTTGAGCCAGCTGGCGCGGCGGTCTGCGGTCACACGGTCTCCGGTTCGGGTGCGGGCGAGGGGCTCAGCGCGAGCAGGTCCCTGGCGGTGAGGGCGGTGGAGGCGAGCGCCACCACCAGCAGGCTGCCGGTGAGCAGGTACAGGGCGGTGAACCCGACGGCCACGAAGGCGAACAGCGGGATCCGCGAGACGCCTTGGTAGATCCCGGCCAGCGAGAAGATGGCGATGGATACGGCGGCGGCCGCGTACACGCTGCCGAAGAGGTCGGCGAAGAGGGCGATCAGCAGGCCCCGGTAGACCAGGCTGCCGCAGACGCCGTCGACGACCGCGACCGCCAGCGCGAGCCGGCGCTCGGCGGGGGTGCGCGGCAGCATCGGCTCCACGTCCGAGAGGCCGGGCACATTGCGGCCCTCGGCGGTGAGCTTCCGCATGTGCACGGCGCCGAACACGATCATCGCGAAGAAGAACGCGACGACGGCGGCGGCCGCGAAGGACCACTCCGGCGCGGCGAGCCCCGCGTCGGCGGCGCTCACGTCCGGCGCCAGCAGCAGGGCCGCGCCGGCCAGCGCGCCCAGGGCCACCCAGGCGGCGATGACCTGCGTGTAGTAGCGGGTGAGGGCGCCTTCGTCGTGGTCGCGGCGGCGCTTCAGGTCCGCGTACATGCGGCGGCCGAGCCACGGGTCGGCCACGGTCAGATAGGCGGCGATCACCAGGGCCAGGACGAGTCCGGCACCGGAGAAGTCAGGTGTTATGTCGTCGAGCTGCATGTGTCCCCCATTGACTCGCTGCCGGTTCTCCGGCACTAGCTAGACCGTAGAGCGACCTAGTTAGGAATGCAACCTAGTTGGCGAAACCAGCCTGGTAGCTTCGGGGCGTCCACCTCAGTACCCCGGAGCCTTCGTGACTGACCCCCAGCCGCCCGAGAGCGAGGACCCGACGGAGGTCATCCCGGCGGTCCCGCCCACGCCGCCGCAGGAGTCGACCGCGGTGATGCCGCCCATCACCGACGGGCCGCCGCTCCCGCCGCCGCCCGCGCCGGCTCCCGAGCGCCGCGTTCCGGTACGGGCCTGGGTGGCCGTCGGCGCGATCCTCGCCTGCGCGCTCGCCGGGCTCGGCATCGGGGCGCTGATGACCGCGGACGACGACTCCGGCCCGCCACCGTCCGACGCGAAGGGCAAGAGCCCCGCCGCCAGCCCCTCCCCCGGCGAATCCTCGCCGTCGCCCACCCCGACCGGCCCCGCCCCCGTGCTGGGCGGACCGTATCTGATGGTCAACGCGGACACCGGCACCGCCGCCGACGTCCGCGGCGCCTCGGTCGACGACGGGGCGCCGGTGATCGCGTTCAACAAGACCGGCACCCCGAACCAGCGCCTGACCCTCCTCGACGCGGGCAACGGCCTGGTCCAGATCAAGGTCGAGCACTCCGGCAAGTGCCTGCAGTCCGACTCGGCCACGCCGGACGCCCCCGTACAGCAGCTGCCGTGCGCGAACAGCGACGTCCAGCACTGGCGCCTCAACCCCGACGGGGACGCCTACACCCTCACCCTCGCGAACGGCACGGCGGCCATCGGAACCGGCTCCCCCGACGCCGAGGGCCTGGCCCCGCTGCAGCTCCAGGAGCCGGGCCAGCGCTGGACCTTCGTCGCGCCGTAAGCGCGGCGCCTGGACGGCCTGAGCGCGCGCTATCCGCTCGCGGCGTCGTATGTCCGGTTTACGCAACGAAGTTGGCGGGCCCCGCGTTGCGTCGCCCAAGTCGGGCCCCGGAAGGGCGACTCTGGTCCTCGCGGCGCGCTGCGCCTGTGACGCGGACGTATCCGCGTCATACGGACATCCATCGCGTGTGCCGGATATCGCTATTTTGTTGAATCTGGAACGGGTAGCTAGTCTGTGCCCAGTTGTACACCGTAGGTGAACACCTGCCAGGATCATGGGGGCTAGTTGAACGGGGATTTACTGTCGCCGATCTCGCGCCTGTCGGTGCGTACCGCCGACCGGGACGAAGCGGGCGCCATCGCGGTCGACGCCTTCAACGTCAGCGGCTTCGAACTCCCGGACACCGCCGGGGACTTCTCGGCGGGCTTCGACATCATGCGGCTGGGCCGGATGACCGTGGGCTGCCTGGCCTTCTCCGCTCCTGTCGGCCTCACCTTCGCCGGTGACGACCTCTACCGCGTCAGCGCCGCGCTGTCGGCGCCGGTGTCCTGGTCCCGCGACGAGGGCGAGGCGGGGGTCGCCGACGACCGGCAGGCCGCCGCGTTCAACCCGGGCGAGGAGTTCACCCTCACCGCCCCGGCCGCCGCGTCGCTGACCCTGGTCTTCCAGATCTCGGCCGACACGTTCCGCCGCCACCTGGAGTCACTGCTCGGCCGCCCGCTCACCCAGCCGCTGGAGCTGGAGCGCACGCTGGACACCGGCGGCGGCCCCGGCGGCAGCTGGCTGCGGCTGGCCACGCTGCTGGTGCAGGAGCTCGCCCACCCCGACAGCCTGATCCCGCACAAGGTGATGGGGAAGACCACCGAGGACCTGCTGCTCACCGGCCTGCTGATGGCCGCAGGGCACCGCTATGGCGAGGAGCTGCTGCGGCCCACCGCCCCGCTGCGCCCGGCCACGGTCAAGCGCGCCCTCGACGCCATCCACGCGGACCCGTCCCGGCAGCTCAGCACCGCCGATCTCGCGGACATTTCCCGGGTGAGCGCCCGCCGGCTGCAGGAATCCTTCCGGCATTACGTCGGCATGACCCCGCAGTCCTATCTGCGCCAGGTCCGGCTGGATCACGTACACAAGGATCTGGTCGCCGGAAATCCCTGGGACCAGAGCGTGAGCGAGATCGCGCAGAATTGGGGATTTACTCATATGGGCAGGTTCGCGGCCGTATACAAGGACCGATTCGGCGCGAGCCCTTCCCAGACGCTCGCCGTCGAGGAATCGCAGCCGATGGCCTGCTGACCAAACATTTCACTTCGGGAATCTTCGGGAATCTTCAGGAATTACGACAGCCCCCCTGCCGCTCGCAGGGGGGCTGTCGCATGCGATCCAGCCTTGTCCGTTCCGGCGAAACTCAACGGGATCGCAATCAGGGAGAGGGCCGCCGCGGCGCGGTGCGCCCGTCGGCCCCAGAAGCAACATTAGGGAATTCCGCGGCCCGTATCCGCCGCACTACGCGACACGCCCACGGGAATCTCAACACGGTGCGCTTTACGGACATCCCGGTACCGGTCGCGGATAAAAAATCCGCTGAGCGCGGCTCATTATCCGGCATCCGCGAAATTAGCCACACCTACGGCTCAGCAACCCCTTGACAAAAGAGATCGTTGACAGGAAGAACGACTTCCCCGATCCCCAGAAAGGGATTAAGCACTATGCGCAAGCCCCTGGCCCGCACCGCCGCTGTCCTCGCCGTCGCCGGTTTCTCCATCGTGGGCGGCGCCGCTGCCGCCTCCGCGGACGACCACGACAACCTGGCGACCGTTCACGACGTCAACGTCCTGAACGACTCGCCGATCCTGAACAACCTCGCTCAGGGTTCGACCGACCTGGTCGACGTCCTCACGGTCAACCCGGTCGTGACCGACGCCGTGGACGTGACGGACTCCCTGAACCCGTCGGACACCGTCGACCTCAACGAGAGCCCGGTCGGCGTCACCGGCTCCTACAAGTAGGACAGCCTGCACAACGCGTCCGCCCCGGCACCCGCAACTGCGGTGCCGGGGCGGACGCGTTCGTGTTCACGGAGCCGGTCCCCGCTTCCGGCGGACGGACGGCTAATGCAGCTCCGTCCCCCGGGTCTCCGGCAGCCCGAGCAGCGTCACGAACGCCAGTGCGTACCCCGCCGCCGCGAAGCCCAGCGCGCCGCCCACACCCCAGCTGTCGGACAGGAAGCCGACCAGCGTGGGGAAGACGGCGCCGATGCCGCGCCCCGTGTTGTACGTGAACCCCTGCCCGGTGCCGCGGACTTCGGTCGGGTAGAGCTCGGCGAGGAAGGAGCCGAAGCTGGAGAAGATCGCGGACATGCAGAAGCCGAGCGGGAAGCCGAGCAGCAGCGAGACCTCGTCCCAGTCCGCGGGGACCTGCGAATACGCCAGCACACAGGCCGCCGAGAGCACCGCGAAGACCTGGATGGTGGCACGGCGGCCCAGCCGGTCCGCGAGGTGCGCCCCGGTCACGTAACCGGAGAAGGCGCCGGCGATCTGCACCACCAGGAAGCCGCCGACGCCGGTGACCGCGAGGCCGCGCTCGTCGCTGAGGTACTTCGGGATCCAGGTGGCGAGGGTGTAGTAGCCGCCCTGGACGCCGGTGGAGAGCAGGGCGGCCAGCAGGGTCGTACGCAGCAGCCCGCCCTGGAAGATCGTGACGAACGGCAGCGACTGGCGCTTCTCCCGCAGCCGCGCGGTCGCGGCCGGGGCGTCCTTGACCTTGGTGCGGAGATAGAGCACCAGCAGCGCGGGCAGCGCGCCGGTGAAGAACAGCACCCGCCAGGCGAGATCGTCCCCGGCCAGGTGGAAGACGATGGTGTACGCGAGGACCGCGAGCCCCCAGCCCACCGCCCACGCCGACTGGATCCAGCCGAGCGTCCGGCCGCGCTGCCGGCTCGACGCGTACTCCGCCACCAGGACCGCGCCGACCGCCCACTCGCCGCCGAAGCCGAGGCCCTGCAGCGCGCGGAAGACCAGCAGCGTCTCGAAGTTGGGCGCGAAGCCGCAGGCCACGGTGAAGGCGGCATACACCGCCACCGTCCACATCAGCGCCTTGACCCGGCCGACCCGGTCGGCGAAGACGCCCGCCAGCGCGCCGCCCACGGCCGAGACGACGAGGGTGGTGGTGGCGAGCAGCCCGGTGTGGCCGTTGTCGAGCGCGAAGTAGCTGCCGATGGCGGCGAGGCCGAGGGGCAGGACGTAGAAGTCGTACGAGTCCAGGCCGTAGCCCCCGTAGGCGCCGAAGAAGGCGCGGCGGCCGTCCGGGGGCAATTCGCGGTACCAGGCGAACCGCGGCTCTGCCGCCGCCTGCGGCACGGTGCGAGTCATGCCCATGGCCGTACCCCATGGGCATGACAGGAAATCCCTATTTCGCCGGCAGCCGGAAGCGCAGCCGGCACACCACCGCGTCGCTGCCCTTGCGGACCGCATGGGCGACCACGGACCCGCGCTGGTTGTGCAGCAGCCGCTGCCAAACGTGCGCCGGCTCGACCTCGGGGATCAGCACGGTGACCCGTATCCCCTGGTCACCGGCGGCCAGCCGGCGAGCGTAGTCCGCTATCGGGCGGCCCACCGCGCGGCTGGCGGAGGGTATTTCGACCAGGTCGACGCCCGGCGACCAGAGCTCCCAGTCGCGGCGCAGGGCCTGCGCGGCGAGGCGGTCGGGGTGCTCGTCGTGGGTGACCGTCACCGCCAGCACCTCGTCGCCGAGCGAGCGGGCCGCCGTCAGCGCCTCGCTGGTCAGCCGGGAGAGGCCCGCGACCGGCACCAGGACCAGCGAGCGGTCGCGGTGCGGGCAGTCGGGGATGCGGCCGAGGCCGAGGCCCTCGCCGATGCGGTCGTACGCGGCGTGCACCCGGCCGAAGGCCAGCACCAGCAGCGGCAGTGCGACCACGATCAGCCAGGCGCCCGCGCTGAACTTGGTCGCCGTCACCACCACCGCGGAGACGCCGGTCAGCAGCGCGCCGAAGCCGTTCAGCGCCGCCTTCGCGCGCCAGCGCATGCCGCGCTCGGCGCGCCAGTGCACCACCATCCCGACCTGGCAGATGGTGAAGCCGACGAAGACGCCGATGGCGAAGAGCGGCACCAGGGTGTTCACATCGCCGCCGGAGAAGAGCAGCAGCGCCGCCGATACGGCCGCGAGCGCGAGCACGCCGTGCCGGTGCACCTGGCGGTCCGCCTTGAGGGCGAAGGCGTGCGGGAGGTAGTTGTCGCGGGCGAGCAGGCTCATCAGGACCGGGAGGCCGCCGAAGGAGGTGTTCGCCGCCAGCGCGAGCAGCACGACGGTCGCGAACTGCACCACGTAGAAGCCCCAGTTGTGGCCGAGCGAGGCGTCCGCGAGCTGGGCCAGCACCGTCACGCCCTCGACCGGCTGCAGCTGGAAGCGGCCGATCAGCACGGACAGGCCGATCAGCATAACGCCGAGCAGCGCGCCCAGTGCGACCTCGGTGCGCTGCGCGCGCTTCGGGGCGGGGGTGCGGAAGGACGGCACGGCGTTGGCGACCGCTTCCACGCCCGTAAGCGCCGAGCAGCCGGAGGCGAATGCTTTCAGCAGCAGCAGCGCGCCGACCGTGGTGGCGTCGTCGCCGAGCGCCGAGGCGTGCCCGGCGGCGGAGGCCTCGGAGACCGGGCCGTCGCGGAAGAGGCCCACGGCGATCAACGTCAGGATGGAGCCGACGAAGACCGCGGTCGGCAGCAGGAACGCCTTCGCGCTGTCCACGATCCCGCGCAGATTCACCGCGGTCACCAGCACCAGCACGCCGAGGCACAGCCACAGCCGGTCGCCGTACAGGCCGGGGAAGGCGGAGGTCAGCGCCGCGACGCCGGCGGTGACGGAGACGGCGACGTTCAGGACGTAGTCGAGGATCAGCGAGGCGGCGGCCACCAGGGAGGTGCGCCGGCCCAGGTGCGCCTTCGCGACGCCGTACGAGCCGCCGCCGCCCGGGAAGGCCGCGATCACCTGCCGGTACGAGGCCACCAGCACCGCCAGCAGCCCGGCGATGGCGAGGGTGACGGGGAGGGTGAAGCCGAGTCCGTGGGCCCCGGCCGCGGCCAGGACGAGGACGATCGCCTCGGGGCCGTACGCGATGGACGCCATCGCGTCGAGGGAGAGGGCGGCGAGGCCCTGGAGGGAAGTCAGCTTGTGCTGCTGCCGGTCGGCGGCGCCGGTATCCGGAGGCTCCTCGACCAGAGCGGGGGCCTCGTCTTCGGTCACTGATGTCTGCAGCGTTGACCGGCCCGGCCCCGGCGACCAGCCGCCTTGGCGCATCCCTGACGGCGGTGGCGGCTATCTTCACGAACCGCTGACGGCCCGGCTGAGGATGGCCGCGCCCAGCTTGCCGTCGATGGCGGCGGCGATCTCGTCGACGGCGGCCCGGTCGTAACGGCAGGAGTGCAGGGTGCCGGTGCGGAGGGAGTGGTGGATGCCGGACTCCAGGTTCTGCCACACCAGGGGGTAGTCGAGGAGCATCGTCACGTCGGCGTCGAGGGTGCGGCCCTCGGTGTCGCGCAGCGTCAGCAGCGGAGAAGGGCCGCGGCCGCGGTGGACGAGGACCAGCTGGTCGGTGCGGACGGACTGGGTGCGGAAGAGGCCGCGTACGGTCAGCCGGCCGGTCCAGGACCGCGCCCGGTTCGGGAACAGCACCGCGAGGACCAGGGCCCCCAGGCCCAGCCAGCACACCGCGCGCGGAGCGCTCGCCGATCCCCGGTCCAGGTCGAGCAGCAGCAGAAGCGCGCTGAACACGGCGCCGCTGCCCAGCGCCGCCCGCACGGAGAATCCGGTCCTGCCGTACGCCTCGGTGGATGCCGGAAGGAGAGAGCCCATGTGCCGGAAGCTAGCCAGCCGGCGCGGGGTTGCCGAGCCGATTGACGGTCCGCTGACGGGTCGCCGACGGCTCTCTTACGCGCCGCCGGGGCGGGTCGCTCGGCGGCGGGGCGCTCGGCGGTGGGCCGCTCGAACACCTGGCCAGGTCAAATTTTTCCAATACCGGAACCCGAGGCCCCGGTAATGTCCCCGGCACGGGGAGGCCACGGGCGCCGCGTTCAGCGCGGCGCCCTGGCCAGGTTCGGCGTCGCCTTTCGCGCCAGCGCGCCCTCCGCCCAGCGCGCGGCCGCCACCTGTCCCGGGGTGGTCCCGGACAGCGCCCTGAACTCCCGGTTGAGATGGGCCTGGTCGTAAAACCCGCAGGCCACCGCCACTGCCCCGGGATCCGCCCCTTCGTGCGCGAGCCGGCCCACCGCCCGGTGGAAGCGCAGCACCCGCGCCGCCGCCTTCGGTGTCAGGCCGATCTGCTGGGTGAAGCGGCGCACCAGATGGCCCTGGCTCCAGCCGACCTCGGTCGCGATGCTGCTGACGGGCAGCGCCCCGCCCGCGCCGGCCAGCAGCCGCCAGGCGTGGCTGACCTCGGGCGCCGCCTCGGGGCCCGCAGCGAGCCGCGCCAGCAGCGCGGCGTCGAGCAGGTCGAAGCGCTCGCCCCAGTCGGCGGTGGTGGCCAGCCGCTCCACCAGCAGCCGGGTGTCCCGCCCGAAGACGTCGTCCAGCTCGACGACCCGGTTGGTCAGCTCCCGGAGCGGCAGGGCGAAGAGCCGGTACGCGCCGACCGGCGTCAGCTCCACCCGGATCGCCTCCTGGCCGCCGGGGTGGGTGAGCACCCGCGGCCCGTCCTCGAGTCCGGCGACCAGCGAGCCGACGACTCCGCCGTGCGGCACCCCGGCCTCCTGCGGCCGGTGCACCTGGGCGAACGTCTCGCGCAGATTGAGCACCAGCGCGACGCGCCCGTTGGGCACAATCCGCACGCTGTACGGCTCCGGCCGCCCCGACTCCCAGTAGCCGGCATAGCTGTGCACATACGGCCGCAGCCCGGCCGGCCACGGCCGGCTCACCCGCCACATGGACCCGCCGAGCCGGGTGGTGCACAACAGCCCGTCACGCCTCGTCACACGCGAAATTCAAGCATGCTGCCGATGGCCGTACGGGCCGGGGGAAAGATCTCCCCCAATCCATCACACCCGCTCCCGCGGCGGATGTGCACCGCGCTGCTCCGGCACCGCGGCGTGCGGGGTCCGTGGCCGGCCGACCGCGTAGTGGTCGTACTCGTGCTGCAGCCGGAATCCGGTGGTCCAGGCGAGCAGCCGGCTCGGCTTGTTGTCGCGGGCGCAGGTCCAGCTGGGGGTGCGGCCACGCGCCGCGATGTCCTGGCACAGCGCGGTGACGCAGGCCGCGGCCAGGCCGCGGAGGCGGTGCTGCCGCGCGGTGAAGCAGGCGACGTCCTCGTACGTGCCGCCGCGGAAGTATGTGCAGGCGACCGCGAGTACCACGCCCTTGCGCACCGCACCCCACGCACACCCGGAGCCAGCCAGCCCGGCGGGCCCGCCCCAGCTGTCGCTGAGCCAGGCGGCGTCGGCCGGCGGGGAGCCAGGCGGTCGCCGCCGCCGATCCGGGCCTGCGGCACGGGTCAGCGGCGGACCGCGGCGAAGCCGCCTAGGGCCTGTCTTTCGGATCTTGTCGGCTAGCACGGGGGAGTGCCAATCATGGGTGGGCATGCGGCTGGCTGGGGGCACAGGAGCGTCGTCCGGTGCGTGCGATCGGCGTGCGGTGGACCGGGTCATGTGGCGGAGCCACCTGTCCCGGTCCGCCGTGCGGCGAGCGTGCGTGCCGGGCGGCGCGGGACCCGGCAGGATCCGAAAGACAGGCCCTAGCGCTGGCCGGCCTTGCTGCCGTGGTTGGCGGCCTTCTTGCGGCGGGACTTCTTCTTGCGGGCGCGCTTGGACATGGTGACGTGGTCCTCTCGGAAAGGGTGGGATATGGGTATGAACCGGATCAAGCGGTCGTGCCAACGAGTAGGCCCGCCAGCTTGTTGAGCCGCTGCACAGTCCGCTCCTCCGTCGCCGCCGGCGCCGGGTCGACGCGCTCGCCGCGGTCGTAGTACGCGCCGTTGACGATCTCGGTCGCCGGGTCGCACAGCCGCGCCACGTGCGCCGCGCCCTCGGCCGGAGTCGCGCCCTTCAGCCCGTACAGCGGCATCAGCCCGGTCTCGCAGATGCCGGGGTGCACGGACACGCCCGTCACCCGCGGGTCGGAGGCGAAGACCGTCAGCGCCAGCTGGGCCTGCGCGTAGGCGGCGAGGCGGGAGTAGCGGCGGGCGCGGTTGGGGTCGGACCACTGGATGGAGGCGGTGCGGTGCAGGGAGGAGGAGACGTTGACGACGCGGCCGCCCGGGTCGCTGGTGAGCGCCTGCTCCAGGAGGTTCGTGAGCAGGTAGTGGGCGAGGAAGTTGACCTGGAAGGCGATCTCGTTGCCGTCCGCGGTGATGGTGTGCCGCTCGGGGGCGGCCATGCCGGCGTTGTTGACCAGCACGTCCAGGTGCGGGTGCTCGCGTACGACGCGCCCCGCCAGCGCCTCGACCTCCTCCAGCCGCGCGAAGTCGGCGGCGCAGGCGCACAGCCGGGCGCCGTCGACGCCCGCGGTGGCGACCAGGCGGTCGGCGGCGGCCTGCGCCTCCTCCGGCGTGCGCCCGTGCAGCAGCACGGTGGCGCCGCGCTCGGCGAGCAGTCGCGCGGTCTCGTAGCCGATGCCGGAGGTGGCGCCGGTGACCAGGACGTGGCGGCCGGTCAGGGACGAAGGAGCCGGGGACTCGGGTGCGGACATATTCCCTTCCGGGGGTGTGTGGGTGGGTGCCCTGAGGCGGATGCGAGAACGGGGCGCCGGACCCAATCGGTCCGACGCCCCGGGACTTGGCGGAGCCTGCGTCAGCGTGGTGCGGCAGGCTCCGGGCAGCGCGGGGCACGGATCGTCGACGCCAGACGATGCGGCGGACGATCGAGCAGGAGCCACGCGCTGTTCATGTCGGTCATGCAACTGCCGCGCGGGGCCCGCCCACAAGGCGAGGACGCCGGTATTGACGCCACCTCAGCGGACTCATGACGTCCCCCTGATACGGCGGGATCCCCCCGGCTCGGGGCTCGTCAGGATGGTGTCAAGCATCGGCGGCGGGGGGTCCGCCTGCGGCGCGGAGGGGCGATCCTGAGGCCGGAAACGGGACTCGGAGAGTGGGAGCTGGGGCCGGTGAGTGCAGAGCTTGTCGTCGGAATCTTGATCGCTGCCGCGCTGGTCGGCTGGCTGACGCTGGCCCGGAAGTACCCGGATTGGTTCTGAGAGGGCCCCGGCAGTGGTGGCGGTCACACCGTGCCCTGATGCCCGTTAGGGATCCGTCAAGGCTGGTCAGGCAGCCGTAAAGGACCTATCAACGGCGATCACATTCAGCCAGAAGCGCGGTTTCCTCGAGGCGTCAGAACAATCCGACCCACCCAGGGAGCATGCGATGGCCGACGTGGCCTTCGTCGTCACCACGATCGCGATCTTCGCGCTGGTGGCCCTTGTCGCAAAGGGGGTGACCAAGCTGTGACCGCCGAGAACATCGTCGGCCTGATCGTGGCCGTCGCCCTCCTTGGTTACCTCGTCCTCGCCCTCGTCTACCCGGAGAGGTTCTAGGTACCGCGATATGAGCCCCGTCCTCGCCGGCGTGCTCCAGCTGATCGCGCTCATCGGCGCGCTCGCCCTGGCATACCGCCCCCTCGGCGACTACATGGCCAAGGTCTACTCCTCGACCAAGCACCTGCGGGTCGAGAAGTGGATATACAAGGCCATCGGCGCCAACCCCGACACCGAGATGCGCTGGCCCGCGTACCTGCGCGGCGTCCTCGGCTTCTCGCTGATCAGCGTCCTCTTCCTGTACGGGCTGCAGCGGCTGCAGGGCAGCCTGCCGGGCTCGCTCGGCTTTGTCTCGATCGACCCTGACCAGGCGTTCAACACCGCCGCGTCCTTCGTCGCCAACACCAACTGGCAGTCGTACTACGGCGAGCAGGCCATGGGCCACGTCGTGCAGACCGGTGGCCTGGCGGTGCAGAACTTCCTCTCCGCGGCCGTCGGCATCGCCGTCGCGGTCGCGCTGGTCCGCGGCTTCGCCCGCTCCCGTACCGGCGAGCTCGGCAACTTCTGGTCCGACCTCGTCCGCGGCACCGTCCGCATCCTGCTGCCGATCGCCGTCATCGGCGCGATCGTCCTGGTCGCCTGCGGCGCCATCCAGAACTTCTCCGGCATCCACGAGGTCGGCCAGTTCGCGGGCGGGACTCAGCAGTGGAACGGCGGCGCCGTCGCCTCCCAGGAGGTCATCAAGGAGCTGGGCACCAACGGCGGCGGCTACTTCAACGCCAACTCCGCCCACCCCTTCGAGAACCCCAACGCATTCAGCAACCTCTTCGAGATCTTCCTGATCCTGCTGATCCCGTTCGCGCTGACCCGCACCTTCGGGCGCATGGTCGGCAGCGTCCGGCAGGGCTACGCGATCCTCGCCACGATGGGCACCATCTGGCTCGGCTTCATCGCCCTGATGATGTGGACCGAGTTCCACCACGGCGGCCCGGCCTTCGACATCGCGGGCGGCGCCATGGAGGGCAAGGAGACCCGCTTCGGCATCGGCGGCTCGGCGATCTTCTCGATCTCGACGACGCTCACCTCCACCGGCGCGGTGAACTCCTTCCACTCCTCCAACACCGCCTTCGGCGGCGGCCTCGACCTGCTCGGCATGATGCTCGGCGAGATCGCGCCCGGCGGCGTCGGCTCCGGCCTCTACGGCATGCTGATCATGGCGATCATCGCCGTCTTCATCGCGGGCCTGATGGTCGGCCGTACGCCCGAATACCTGGGCAAGAAGATCGGCACCCGTGAGATCAAGCTCGCCGCCTGCTACATCCTCGTCACCCCGACGCTGGTGCTCGGCTTCACCGCCGCGGCCATGGCGCTGGACACCCCGGCGAACTCCATGACCAACAGCGGGGCACACGGCTTCTCCGAGATCCTGTACGCCTACACCTCCGGCGCCAACAACAACGGCTCCGCCTTCGCGGGCCTGAACGCCGACACCCAGTGGTTCAACAGCACCATCGGCATCGCCATGCTGCTGGGCCGCTTCCTGCCGATGGTGTTCGTGCTGGCGCTGGCCGGCTCGCTGGCCGAGCAGCGGCCCGTACCGGAGACGGCGGGCACGCTCCGTACCGAAAAGCCGCTCTTCGCGGGCCTCCTCGTCGGCGCCATCATGATCATCACCGGCCTCACCTACTTCCCCGCCCTGGCACTTGGCCCGCTGGCTGAAGGGCTCGCATAACCATGACCACTGATCTGAAGCAACAGGACGTGCGCAGCGCCCACAGCGCGCCGCACCAGGACCTCCCGACCGGGCACAAGCCCGCGGAGGGCCGCGTCGGCGCGGGCCTCTTCGACCCGAGGCAGCTGCTGAAGTCGCTGCCGGATGCCTTCCGCAAGCTGCACCCGCGGGTGATGGTCAAGTCCCCCGTCATGTTCGTCGTGCTCGTCGGCTCGGTGGTCACCACCCTGCTGGCGGTCAAGGACGCCGGTGACTGGTTCGGCTGGGTCATCGCCGCCTGGCTGTGGCTGACCGTCGTCTTCGCCAACCTGGCGGAGGCGGTGGCCGAGGGCCGCGGCAAGGCGCAGGCGGACACCCTGCGCAAGGCCAAGACGGACACCGTCGCGCGGCGGCTGGTGGACGGCCGCGAGGAGCAGTGCGCGGGCACCGACCTCAAGGTCGGTGACCGGGTGGTCTGCGAGGCCGGCGACATCATCCCCGGCGACGGCGACGTCGTCGAGGGCGTGGCCAGCGTCGACGAGTCGGCGATCACCGGCGAGTCGGCCCCGGTCATCCGCGAGTCCGGCGGCGACCGCTCGGCCGTCACCGGCGGTACGAAGGTGCTCTCCGACCGGATCGTCGTGAACATCACGACCAAGCCGGGCGAGACCTTCATCGACCGCATGATCAACCTGGTCGAGGGCGCCGCCCGGCAGAAGACCCCGAACGAGATCGCGCTGAACATCCTGCTCGCCTCGCTCACCATCGTCTTCCTGCTGGCCGTCGTCACGCTGAAGCCGTTCGCGATCTACGCGGGCGCCGACCACCAGACCTCGCTGATCGTCCTCACCGCACTGCTGGTCTGCCTCATCCCGACGACGATCGGGGCGCTGCTGTCGGCCATCGGCATCGCGGGCATGGACCGCCTGGTCCAGCGCAATGTCCTCGCCATGTCGGGCCGCGCGGTCGAGGCCGCGGGCGACGTATCGACGCTGCTGCTGGACAAGACCGGCACCATCACCCTCGGCAACCGGCAGGCAGCCGAGTTCGTCCCGGTCACCGGCGCGACCGCGGCCGAGGTCGCCGACGCAGCACAGCTGTCGTCGCTGGCCGACGAGACCCCCGAGGGCCGCTCCATCGTCGTACTGGCGAAGGAGAAGTACGGGCTGCGCGAGCGCCACCAGGGCGAGCTCGCGCAGGCGGAATGGGTGCCGTTCACCGCCCAGACCCGGATGTCGGGGGTGGACGTGGACGGCCGCAAGGTCCGTAAGGGCGCCACCGGCGCGGTCCTCGCCTGGGTGCGGGAGCGCGGCGGCAGCATCGCCGACGACGCCGACCGGGTCTCCAATGAGATCTCGGAGGCGGGCGGCACCCCGCTGCTGGTCGCGGTCGAGGACGCCGACGGCGCCCGCGTCGTGGGCGTCATCCACCTCAAGGACGTCGTCAAGGAGGGCATGCGGGAGCGGTTCGACGAGCTGCGCCGCATGGGCATCAAGACCGTCATGATCACGGGCGACAACCCGCTGACCGCCAAGGCGATCGCGGAGGAGGCCGGCGTGGACGACTTCCTCGCCGAGGCCACCCCCGAGGACAAGATGGCGCTGATCAAGCGGGAGCAGGCCGGCGGCAAGCTGGTCGCGATGACGGGGGACGGTACGAACGACGCGCCCGCGCTCGCGCAGGCCGACGTCGGCGTGGCCATGAACACCGGCACGTCCGCGGCCAAGGAAGCCGGGAACATGGTCGACCTCGACTCGAACCCGACGAAGCTGATCGAGATCGTCGAGATCGGCAAGCAGCTGCTGATCACCCGCGGCGCACTGACCACGTTCTCCATCGCCAACGACGTCGCGAAGTACTTCGCGATCATCCCGGCGATGTTCGCGGTCGCCTACCCGGGCCTGGACAAGCTCAACATCATGCAGCTCGCCTCGCCGGAGTCCGCGATCCTGTCCGCGGTCATCTTCAACGCGCTGATCATCATCGCGCTGGTGCCGCTCGCCCTGAAGGGCGTGCAGTACCGGCCGCTGAGCGCCGACAAGATGCTCCGCCGCAATCTCGGGATCTACGGACTCGGCGGGCTCATCGCCCCGTTCATCGGCATCAAGATCATCGACCTGCTCATCTCCCTCATCCCTGGCATCGGGTGACTTGAAATGAACAACTCCGTAGCGAACACGACCCGCCTCCTGTGGGCCGGACTGCGCGCCCTGCTGGTCCTCACCGTCGTCACCGGCGTCATCTATCCGCTGGTGGTCACGGGCGTCGCCCAGGCGGCCTTCAACAACAAGGCCAACGGCTCCGAGATCAAGGACCACGAGGGCAAGGTCGTCGGCTCCAAGCTCATCGGCCAGACCTACAAGGGCAAGCAGTGGTTCCAGCCGCGCCCGTCCAATGGCCTCGGCGAGAACAGCGTCAACACCCAGTACAAGCTGCTCCTCTCCGGCGCGACGAACCTGTCGGGCGACAACAAGGAGCTGATCAAGTCGGTGAAGGACGCCAAGGCGGCCGTGGTCAAGGACAACTCCACGTCCGACTACAAGGTCAAGCCGTCCGACGTCCCCGCCGACGCGGTCACCTCCTCCGGCTCCGGCCTGGACCCGCACATCTCCCCCGCGTACGCGGAGCTGCAGGTGCACCGGGTGGCGGCGCAGAACCACCTGCCGACCGACCAGGTCGAGAAGCTCGTCGACGAGCACACCGACGGCCGCGTCCTCGGCTTCATGGGTGAGCCCCGGGTGAATGTCCTCGAACTCAACCTTGCGCTCAAGGAACTCGCCGCGAAGGGGTGACGATGACCCGGGTGCTGGTCGTCGAGGACGACGCCCACCTTGTACGGACCCTCGTGCTCAATCTGCAGGCGCGGGACTACGGCGTGGACGCCGCACCCGACGGCGCCACCGCCCTCCGCCTCGCAGCCGCCCGGCAACCGGATGTCATCGTGACCGATCTCGGCCTGCCCGACATGGACGGGCAGGCCGTGATCCGCGCGCTACGGGGCTGGACCCGGGTCCCGATCCTGGTGCTCTCCGCCCGCCGGGCTCCCGAGGAGAAGGTCGCAGCCCTGGACGCGGGCGCTGACGACTACCTCACGAAGCCGTTCAGCATGGACGAGTTCTACGCCCGGCTGCGGGCCGCCGTGCGGCGCACCCAGGGCGGCCCGCCGGCCGGGACGCCGATGGTGGTGCGCACGGACGCGTTCACGATCGACCTCTCGGCCAAGAAGATCAAGCGCAACGGACGGGACGTCCATCTGACCCCGACCGAATGGCATCTGCTGGAGATACTGGTCTGCCGTCCCGGCATGCTGGTCTCCCAGAAACAGCTGCTGGAGGAGGTCTGGGGCTCGTCCCGCGACCACCGCACCAACTATCTCCGGGTCTACATGGCCCAGCTCCGCCGCAAGCTGGAGCGGGATCCGTCCCGTCCGCGGTACCTGATCACGGAGCCGGGGATGGGCTATCGCTTCGAGGCGTGACCCCCACCGCTTTCGGGGCTGATCGCGGTCTGAAATGCCGCAGAAAGGCCGCTGAGCGGAGCGCGCCGCATGCTCCGGGGCATGACGACAACGACTCACTCACCCGCCATCGCGGCCACCGGCCTGCGCAAGGCGTACGGGGACAAGCTGGTCCTCGACGGCATCGGCATCCATGTGCCGGCCGGCACGATCTTCACGCTCCTCGGGCCGAACGGCGCGGGCAAGACCACCGCCGTGAAGATCCTGTCCACCCTCATCGGCGCCGACGGCGGTGAGGTCCGGGTCGCCGGCCACGACCTCGCCACCGACCCGCAGGCGGTACGGGCCGCCATCGGCGTCACCGGGCAGTTCTCCGCCGTCGACGGGCTCATCACCGGCGAGGAGAACATGCTGCTGATGGCCGACCTGCATCACCTGTCCAAGACGGAAGGCAGGCGCACCGCCGCCGAGCTGCTGGAGCGCTTCGACCTCGTCGACGCCGCCAAGAAGCCCGCGCAGTCCTACTCCGGCGGAATGAAGCGCCGCCTCGACATCGCCATGACCCTGGTCGGCAGCCCGCGGATCATCTTCCTCGACGAGCCGACCACCGGGCTCGACCCCCGCGCCCGCCACAACACGTGGGGCATCATCCGCGACCTGGTCTCCGACGGCACCACCGTCTTCCTCACCACCCAATACCTGGAAGAGGCCGACGAACTCGCCGACCGCATCGCCGTACTCAACGACGGCAAGATCGCCGCCGAAGGCACCGCGGACGAGCTCAAGCGGCGCATCCCCGGCGGGCATGTACGACTGCGGTTCCAGGACCCCGCCGCGTATCAGAGCGCCGCCCGCGCGCTGCGCGACATCACCCGCGACGACGAGTCGCTCACCCTGCAGATCCCCAGCGACGGCAGCCAGCGCGAGCTGCGCTCCATCCTCGACTGGCTGGACTCCGCCGATGTCGCCGCCGACGAGCTGACCGTGCACACCCCCGACCTCGACGACGTCTTCTTCTCGCTGACCGGCGGCGTCAACAAGCCCAAGGAGGCCGTCCGATGAGCTCCCTCGCCCTCGCCGTGCGCGACTCGTCCACCATGCTGCGCCGCAACATGCTGCACGTGCGCCGCTATCCCTCGCTGACCCTCAACGTCCTGCTGACGCCGATCGTCCTGCTGCTGCTCTTCGTCTACATCTTCGGCGACGCGATGAGCGCGGGCCTCGGCGGCGGTGGCGGCGACCGCTCCGACTACATCGCCTATCTGGTGCCGGGCATCCTGCTGATGACCATCGGCGGCACCACCGTCGGGACCGCGGTGTCGGTGGCGATGGACATGTCGGAGGGCATCATCGCCCGGTTCCGTACGATGGCGATCCACCGCCAGTCGGTGCTGATCGGGCGGGTCGTCGGCTGTGTGCTGCAGTCGATCGTCAGCGTGGTGCTGGTCGGGGGCGTCGCGGCGGCCATCGGCTTCCGGTCCACCGGCGCCTCCGTGCTGGAGTGGCTGGCGGCGTTCGGGCTGCTGCTGCTCGTGACCTTTGCGCTCACCTGGATCGCGGTCGGGATGGGCCTGGCCAGCCCGAACGCCGAGGCGGCCAGCAACAACGCGCTGCCGCTGATGCTGCTGCCGTTCATCTCCAGCGCCTTCGTGCCGGTGGACTCGATGCCGGGCTGGTTCCAGCCGATCGCCGAGTACCAGCCGTTCACCCCGGCCATCGAGACCCTGCGCGGCCTGCTGCTCGGCACGGAGATCGGCCACAACGGGTGGCTCGCCCTCGCCTGGTGCCTGGGGCTGACCGCGGTCGGCTTCCTCTGGTCGAAGTCGCTGTTCGACCGGGAGCCGGCGAACTGACCGCGCTCACAGCAGCCCGAGCGCCGCGGCCCGCAGCTCCGCCCGCCCGAGGGCGGCGTACTCCGACACCGCGTCGGCGTACGCCGCCCCGTCGGCCTCCTCGGCCGCCGCCCGTGCCCGGTCCGCGGACATCGTCGGCTGGAACTCCCGCATCACATGCAGCCGTTCGGCCAGCGCCAGCAGCCGCACCGCGGAGGTGTCCCCCTCGGCGATGCCCACCAGGCCCAGGGCCAGCAGCGCGGTCCCGTACACCGCGATGTCCCCGACCGCGCGGGAGGCGTCGGGCAGCAGCCCGCGCAGCCGCCCCCGCAGCTCGGCCACCAGGTCGGCGGCGAGCTCCAGCCGGCCCGCGTAGGCGTGCGCGGCCACCGCGGCGGCCAGGATCTGCAGCGCCCACGGGTCCACATACGGGTCGGTGGCCTCCGACAGCTGACCGCCGCGCAGCCGCTCCACCGCCGTCCGCCACCGCTTCAGCCCGACCTCGGTGAGGCCGCGGGCCAGCGCGATCTCTGCCCGCAGCGCCAGGTCGGGGGCGAAGGCCGAGGTGTACTCGGCCGCCTGCCCGCGCTCCGCCCGCGCCAGCCACTCCTCGGCCTCATCCAGCTCGCCGCGCTGCAGGCAGGCCAGCGCGAGACCCCAGCGCAGACCCATGGTGTCCGAGAGGTCGCCGAGGTCCTCCACGACCTCCAGCGCCGCCAGCAGATGCCGGTACGCCTCCTCCCCCAGCCCGAGGTGCATGGCCAGCTCGCTGATCCGCGAGTGGCTGAGCATCTTCAGGGTCGGGTGGGGTGCGGCGTCGACCACCGTGAGCATCCGGCGGGCAGAGGCCAGCGCCCGCTCGGGCTGGTGCTCGTACTCCCAGAGATAGCCGGCCACGCACTCGGCGACGCCGGCGAGCAGCGTCGAGTCGCTTGCGCACAGCTCCTGCAGCTTCTCGTAGCCGGGCGGCCGCAGCTCCGGTACGGCGCACAGCACGATGGCGAGGGACCGCAGCAGGGTGTCCGGCGGGGCGGGCGGCAGTCGCCGCAGGATGGCCAAGTGGCGCAGCTGGCGCGGCCCGTAGCCCATGAAGAGGGAGGCGGTGCACAGGGCGGAGAGGGTGCGGAGCGGTTCGACGCCGGCGGCGTCGGGGCGGTAGTGGGACAGCGGTGGCGCGGTGTCGGCGGCGAGGGTGACGAGGCGGTGGAAGCTCGCGGATTCGGTGGACCAGAGGCCGGCCAGCACCGCGCCTGCGGACGCGGTGGTGGCGTGGTCCGCGCGGGCCAGGGCGAGGCGCAGGGCGAGCACGAGGTTGTCCTGCTCGGCGCGCAGCCGCGGCCAGTGCTGCAGCGGGTCGGGGCCGAACGGCAGGTCGTGGTCGGCCCGCCCGAACTCCCGCGCCCAGGCGAGGAACCGGCCGGTCACCGCCTCTTCCTCGCCGGCCGCCGCGCGCCGGGCGGCGCTGAACTCCCGCACCGTCTCCAGCATGTGGAAGCGGATCCCGGCGGCGGTGTCGGCCGCCCTCAGCAGCGACTGGTCGACGAGCTGCTCCAGCAGGAAGAGCGCGTCGCCGCTCTCGCCGAGCAGCGCGTCGGCCGCCTCCTCGGTGCAGCCGCCGGGGAAGAAGGACAGCGCGCGCAGCGCCGCCCGCGCGTCCTCTTCCAGCAGATTCCAGCTCCACTCGACGACGGCGTGCAGGGTGCGGTGCCGCTCGGGCGCATCCCGGCTTCCGCCGCGGAGCAGCTTGAAGCGGTCCCGCAGCCGCCGCGAGATCTCCGCTACGGACAGCACCCGCACCCGCGCCGCCGCCAGCTCCACGGCCAGCGGCAGCCCGTCGAGGTGCCGGCACAGCTCCGCCACCGCGTCGGGGGGCAGCTCGACGCCGGGTCGGGCGGCCCGCGCGCGCTGCTCGAAGAGCTCGACCGAGGTGGCCAGGCTCAGCTCGGGCAGCTGGTACACCGCCTCCGAACTCAGCCCCAGCGGCGCCCTGCTGGTGACCAGCACCCGCAGCCCCTTCGCCAGCGACACCAGCGCCCGCACCAGGTCGGCGGCGCCGCCGACGACCTGCTCGCAGTTGTCCAGCACCAGCAGCACGGGCCCGCTGCCGAGGGCGGCGGCGATGGCGGCGGCGATGGCGGCGGGCGCGCCCTGGGCCCCGCTGCCGTACGGGCCGACGCCGCCGCGCGGCGTGCCCGACTCCGCGCCGCCGCCGAGAGCCGAAGCCACCTCGCCGGCCACGTCCTCGTCCGCGCCGACGCCGGCCAGCGACACGAAGTGCACCACCCGCTGGTCCGCCGCCCGGCTGACGGCGTACGCGAGCCGGGTCTTGCCGAGGCCGCCCGGGCCGACGATCGAGGTCACCCGCGAGGAGCGCAGCAGCCCGGCGACGGCGGCGATGTCGTCGGCCCGCCCCAGCAGCGGGTTGGGGTCGTGCGGCACGCCGTAGCGGACGATGGGCGTCTCGTCCTGGAGCAGCTCCTGGTGTACGGCGGCCAGCGCCGGGCCCGGGTCCGTGCCCAGCTCGTCGCGGAGGCCGCGGCGGTATGCGTCGTAGCGGGCGAGGGCCGCCGCGGGGCCCGCGGTGGCGGCCTCGGCGCGCAGCAGCCCGGCGAGCACCTCCTCGTCGCGGGGGTGGTCGGCGGCCAGTGCGGCGAGCGCCGCGGCGGCCTCGGCGTGCCGGGCGAGGCGGGCGAGCGCGAGCGCCTTGGCCCGTACGAGGGCGGCGTGCACCGGGGCCCGCTCGGCGCGCAGCTCCGCGACGGGGTCGCCGAGCGGCGCGGGCCCGGCGTCCGGGGCGGTGTCCCAGAAGGCGAGCCCCGCCTCGGCGCTCGCCAGTGCGGCGGCATGGTCCCCGGCCCGGCCGTGGCGGGCGGTGTCCTCCGCACAGCGCAGCACCGCGGCGGTATCGACCTGCTCCTCGCCCAACGCCAGCCGGTAGCCGGTCGGGGTGCTGACGACGACGTCGGGGCCGAGCTGGGCGCGGGCCCTGGACACCAGGATCCGCAACGCGTTGGCGGGATTGGCGGGCGGCTCCTCCTGCCACAGCCCCTCCACGAGACGGGCAGTGCCGCACCCGGACCGCAACTCCCCCGCGAGCAGCGCCAGCAGCCCGCGCAGCCGGGGCGCGGTGATCTCTTGGCCGCGGTAGGCCACACGGGAGAGAAGGGTCAGGTCAGCGGTCACTCGGCCAGGCTATCGATGGCATGGGGCCGGTCAGCGCGGGGAGGCGCCCCTGAGGAAGGTGTCCACCAGGTGTTCCGTCAGGTCCTCGGCCAGGGGCGCGTTCATGGACGCCCGGTAATAGAACGGGCCGACCAGCAAGTCGATGAGGAAGTCGAGGTCGTCGCCCAGTTCGGGGCGGAGCTCGCCGGTTTCGATGCCGCGGCGCAGCACGGTGGCGAAGACCTTGCGGCGGGGGGCGATCGCCGTGTCGCGGTAGCACTGCCAGAGCTCGGGGTTGGTCTTGAGCATCGTCGTCATGTTCCGCATCAGCGCGGACGTTTCCTTGGACAGGCTGCGCTTCCTGGTGGCCTCCATGATCTCCAGCAGGTCGGCGCGCAGCGACTTCCCGGCGGGCTCGGGCAGCGGCTCCTCCGCGGCCAGCAGCACGTCGACCAGCAGCGCGTCCTTGGTCGGCCAGCGCCGGTAGACGGTGGCCCGGGTGACGCCGGCTTCGCGGGCGATGGCGACCATCGAGAGGTCCGCGAAGACGGCGCCCCCGGCGAGCAGCCGCAGGACGGTGTCGATGACCGCGCCGTCGACGGCCGCGTTGCGCGGGCGGCCGCGCGGCGCGGCCGCCGTACGGTCGGGAGCTTCCGTCACTGCTGGGCACCTGCCTTGGTCACCGTCGGGCCTCGGCCCCCTGCGGCCGCGGGCCGCCGTCGCCGGGCGGCGCGCTGGCCCGCCGCGGATCCGCCGAGGGCTTGCCGGCCATGGTCACCAGCACGATAACCGCTCCGAGGGCGCTCGCGACGGCCGCGGTGGCGGCGGTGAGGTGCATGGCGTGGATGAACGCGTCGTTGGCCGGACCCACCAGCCCCCGCCCCTCCGGGCCGAGCCGCGCGGCCGCGCTCAGGGTGGCCTGGATGGACTCGCCCGCGGCGTGCCGCACCCCCGCGGGCAGCACATCGACGTCGTCCCGGACCCCGCTCCGGTACGCGGCGGACAGCAGCGAGCCGAGCACCGCGATGCCGATCGCCCCGCCGACCTGCCGGAAGACATTGTTGATCGCCGAACCCGCGCCCGCCTTCTCGCGCGGCATCGAGCTCATGATCATGACGGTGGCGGGCGGGAAGACCAGCGCAAGCCCCGCGCCCATCAGCGCGAAAAGCACCGCCAGCACCCACACCGGCGTCGACCGCCCCAGCAGCAGGAACCCGGCGAAGGCCACGGCGTTGACCAGCAGCCCGCCGGCGCACACCGCCCGCGCCCCGAACCGCGCCACGAGATGCCTTGCCCGCGGCGCCAGATACATCTGCGCGGCCGCCAGCGGGAGCAGCAGCAGGCCCGTCTCCAGGGCGCTGTAGCCGCGTACGGACTGGGCGTAGAAGACCATGAAGAAGGTGACGCCCATCAGCGCGAAGGAGCACACGCCGATGGCGGTGACGGCACCCGCGAAGCGCCGGTCCCTGAAATACGCCATGTCGAAGGCCGGATGCTCGGTCCGCCGCTCCCACAGCACGAAGCCCGCCAGCACCGCGAGCCCGCCAAGACCGGGACCCCACGCCCCCGGCCGGGTGAAGTCGCCGAGCTGCCCGCCCTTGATGACGCCGTAGACCAGCAGCGTCATCCCGGCGATCGACAGCAGCACGCCGACCGGATCGAGCCGCCCGGCCCGCTCGTCCCTGGACTCGGGCACCAGCACGACCATGGCGATCAGGGCGATGATCACGATCGGCACGTTCACGAGGAAGATCGATCCCCACCAGAAGTACTCGAGCAGCGCCCCGCCCGCGATCGGCCCGGCGGCGACGGCGAGGCCGACCACGCCGGTCCAGATGCCGATCGCCCGGGGCTGCTCCTCGGGCTCGAAGATCTGCGCGATGATCGCCAGCGTCGCGGGCGGGGTGAAGGCGCTGCCGATGCCCATCAGGCCGCGGTACGTGATGAGTTCGGCGGGCGAGCTCGCGTACGCACACAGCGCGGAGGCCACCCCGAAGACGAACATGCCGAAGAGCAGCGCCTTCTTGCGCCCCAGCCGGTCGCCGAGCACGCCGCCGGTGAGCAGCAGCCCGGCGAAGACCAGCGTGTACGAGTTGACCGCCCACTCCAGCTGGCTCTGGCCGGCGCCGAGGCCGGTGGGGGACGGCTGGGCGAGGGTCTGGATGGCGACGTTGAGGATGGAGTTGTCGAGGACGGTGACCAGCACGCTCAGCAGCAGGACGGCGAGGATCGCCCAGCGGCGGCGGTGGATGAGTTCTGCGGACATGGCGGCAGCGTACATCTTTGCGATACAGAGCTGCACTGTATTTAAAATCCAGCCGCTGCGGCCGGGCCCATCACTCCCGATCGCTCCCGCTCACCCCCGCTCGCGCAGATACGCCTCCAGCTCCGCCGCGCCCGCCAGCATCGCCCGCCCGCGGTCGGCCAGCCGCTCCCGCCAGTCGCTCATCGCCGCCTCCAGCGGCTCGAGGCCGCCGGCCGTCCGCACCTGCTCGATCAGCGGGGCGATCTGCGCGAGCAAGTAGCCGCCGCGGCGCAGCTGGTGGGTCATGCGGGCGTCCCGTACGGCGCTCGCGTCGTACACGCGATAGCCGGTCCGCGCGTCGCGCCGGGGGCGTACCAGACCGGCGCGCTCCCACTTGCGGAGCGTCGCGGGGCCGATGCCGAGCTGGTCCGCGAGGGGGCCGATGAAGGTGGCGGCAGGCGCGGGCGTCGGTTCCGGTGCCGTGGTGGGCTCCAAGTCGCGGAGAGCGCGCTCCACCGCCAGCAGTGTCCGCCGGTCGTCGAGGAGTTGGGCGTGACTGTCGTCGATGAGGCGGAAGGCGTCGTCGGCCGCACCCTCGTTCACCTCGCGCATGATCGAGGCCGCGGTCGCGTGGCCGTGCCCCGGCACCAGGGCGAGGAAGGCGCGCAGGGCCTGGGCATGCAGCGGCGTGTAGGTGCGATAGCCGGCGGCGGTGCGAGCGGCGGGCGGGAGGATGCCGGCCTCCTCGTAATTCCTGATCGCCTGCGTCGACAGCCCGTGCCCGCGCGCCAGGTCCACCGGCCGTAGCCGCACCCCGGTTTTAAGGTTTCGTACCACGCCACCGACAATAGTGCGGGCAAGTTTCAACCGAAGGTTCAACGATACCGTTTATGGCATGGATACGGATGACCTCGGCCCGCTGCTCGCGATGCGCAACCACCTGTTCCGGCGGCTTGTCGCGCAGGAGGGCTACCGGACGATCGCGATCGGGAGCGACTGCCTCGCGGGCCTGATCGTGGACGACTTCGTCACCCTGGGTACGGGCAGTCTCGACGAGGCCATGGAGCGCGGATTCAGCCGCGGCTGGGGCGAGTTCGAGGGCAATCGTGAGCTCGTGCGCTGGATGCGCGACCACAACGACGGCCGGCCGGCGTCCGGACAAGTCCGCTTCGCCGGCCTCGACGGCCCGCTGGAGGCGCATGCCGCGGCAAGCCCCCGCCACGCCCTCACCGCGCTCCACGACCACCTCTCCGCCCGGGTCGCCCCCGACCTCCTCCCCTGCACCGCGGAAGCCCTCGACCACCTGCTCGGCACGGACGAGCGCTGGACCGACCCGGCCGCGATGACGGACCCGTCGCGATCGGTCGGCCGCTCCGCCGACGCCGGCCAACTCCGGGTCCTCACCGGCGACCTGACGGCCCTCCTCGATACGCAGCCGCCGCCGCACCCGGCCGCCCGCGAGGGCTGGGACCGCGCCCGCCTGTACGGCCGTACCGCCGCCGGCCTGCTCTACTACCACTTCTGGATGGCCGCCCCCGCCCCCGACCGCGCGCTGCGGATGGCCCGCCTGCGCGCCCGGATGCGGGCCGACAACCTCCTCGCCCTCGCCGACCGGGGCCCGACGCTGGCCTGAGCAAAAGGTCCAGGTGGGCGGGTGGCAGACTCGTCGGACGGCAAGGGTCCGGAGACAGCGGGAGAGCGCGAATGCAGATCATGGTGGACGACCTGTCCGGACCGGCGATCGCCAGTTTCCTCGACGAGCACGTGCAGCAGATGCGGTCCATCACGCCTCTGGAGAGCAAGCACGCCCTCGACCTCGGCGAGCTGCGCAAGCCCGGGGTCACCTTCTGGTCGCTCATGGACGGTGACACCGTGGCGGGCTGCGGTGCGATCACGCGGCTGGACGCGGGACACGCGGAGCTGAAGTCGATGCGTACGCGCCCGGCGCAGCAGCGCAGCGGGATCGCCTCGCGGCTGCTGGAGCACATCATCGGCGAGACCAGGGGCATGGGCTTCACGCGGCTCAGCCTGGAGACCGGCTCGGCCGACTTCTTTCTGCCCGCCAGGAGGCTCTACGAGAAGTTCGGGTTCGTCCCGTGCGAGCCGTTCGCGGACTACCGGCCCGATCCGCACAGCGTGTTCATGACGAAGCTGCTCTGAGAGCCGCCGTCCCACGGCTGAACGGCTGACGGGTGCACGCCTTTCCCGGTTCTGGGCTTTTGGGTGCATACGCTGCTTTTCATGGCTTCGGGCGATCGCTTGCGTAACTGGATGCTCGACGGCCAGACGGAGCGCGTGCAGCGGCACCCGGGGCCGCACGCCAGGGTGCCGAAGGAACAGCGGCGGCACGCCTGGTGGAAGGTCATGTGCCTGTCCGGGCTCGACTACTTCTCCACCCTCGGCTACCAGCCCGGCATCGCCGTCGCGGCCGCCGGACTCGTATCGCCGCTGGCCACCCTGGTGCTGGTGTGCGTCACGCTCTGCGGGGCGCTGCCCGTCTACCGGCGGGTGGCGGAGGAGAGCCCGCACGGGCAGGGGTCGATCGCGATGCTGGAGCGGCTGCTGCCGTTCTGGAAGGGGAAGCTGTTCGTCCTTGTGCTGCTCGGCTTCGCCGCCACCGACTTCGTCATCACCATCACGCTGTCCGCCGCGGACGGCGCCGCGCACTTCGTGGAGAACCCGCATCTGTCGGGCACCTTCGGCGGCCACAACCTCGGCATCACGCTGCTGATGATCGCCCTGCTCGGGGCCGTGTTCCTGAAGGGCTTCAACGAGGCCATCGGCTTCGCCGTGCCGCTGGTGGGGATCTTCCTCGCCCTCAACGCCGTGGTCATCGCGGTCGGCCTGTGGCACGTCGCCACCACCCCGCACGTGATCCCCGACTGGACGGACGCGCTGACCGCGGACCACGGCAACGTCTGGGCGATGGCCGGGATCGCACTGCTGGTGTTCCCCAAGCTCGCCCTCGGCCTGTCCGGCTTCGAGACCGGCGTCGCGGTCATGCCGCACATCAGCGGCAAGGCGGGCGAGCCGGAGCGGCGGCCGCTCAGCCGGATCATCGGCGCCAAGAAGCTGCTGACCACCGCGGCGGTCACCATGAGCGCCTTCCTGGTGACCAGCAGCGTGGTCACGACGCTGCTCATCCCGGAGAAGGAGTTCAAGCCCGGCGGCGCGGCGAACGGCCGGGCGCTGGCCTATCTCGCGCACGAGCACCTCGGCAACACCTTCGGCAGCGTCTACGACGCCGCGACCATCGCCATCCTGTGGTTCGCCGGCGCGTCGGCCATGGCCGGGCTGCTGAACCTGATGCCCCGCTACCTCCCCCGCTACGGGATGGCCCCGCACTGGGCACGGGCCGTCCGCCCGACCGTCCTGACGCTCGTCGCCATCGCCTTCCTCATCACCTGGATCTTCGACGCCGACGTCGACGCCCAGGGCGGCGCGTACGCCACCGGCGTCCTGGTCCTCATCACCTCGGCCGCCATCGCCGTAACCATCGCCGCCCGGCGGGCGAAGCAGCGCAAGCTCACCATCTTCTTCGGCGCCGTCGCGGCCGTCTTCCTCTACACCCTCGGCGCGAACGTGATCGAGCGCCCCGACGGCGTGAAGATCGGCGCCTGCTTCATCGCCGCGATCGTCGGCTCCTCGCTGCTGTCCCGCGCCCTGCGCTCCTTCGAGCTGCGGACCACCGGCGTCACCCTCGACCGGATGGCGCAGCGTTTCGTACGGGACATGGGCACCCGCACCATCCGGTTCGTGGCCAACGAGCCGGACGCCAGGGACGCGGCCGAGTACCACGACAAGCTCGCCCAGATCCGCGCCGACAATGACCTGGCGGAGGCGGACGACGTCACCTTCATCGAGGTCACCGTCGTCGACCCGTCCGAGTTCGAGGCCGAGGTGTATGTGTGCGGCTGGGTGCTGCACGACCGCTACCGGGTGCTGACGCTGAAGAGCGCCAGCATCCCCAACGCGCTCGCCGCCGTCCTGCTGCACGTCCGCGACATCACCGGCCGGCGGCCGCACATCTACTTCGAGTGGACCGAGGGCGCTCCGCTGAGCCAGCTGCTGCGGTTCCTGCTCTTCGGCCACGGCGAGGTGGCGCCGGTGACCCGCGAGGTGCTGCGGAAGGCGGAGCCGGACCGGGCCAAGCGGCCGCATGTGCACGTGGGCTGAGCGGGTCCTACGCAGTACGGCGCGGGCCCGTGGAACCCCGGACCACCAGCTCCGGATGGAAGACGAACTCCCGGTTCGGCGCCGGTGACCCGCTGGTCATCTCGTCCAGCAGGGCACGGACCGCGGCCTCCCCCATGGCGCGTACGGGCTGGCGCACCGTCGTCAGCGGCGGGTCGGTGAAGGCGATCAGCGGCGAGTCGTCGTATCCGACCACCGACAGGCCGCCCGGCACCTGCAGCCCCCGCTCGCGGGCCGCGCGGATCGCGCCGAGCGCCATCATGTCGCTGGCGCACACGACCGCGGTGCAGCCGCGTTCGATCAGGGCCGAGGCGGCCGCGTGGCCGCCCTCCAGGGTGTAGAGGGAGTGCTCGATCAGCTTGTCCGCCGCGGCCGCCGACATCCCGAACAGCTCGGCGCAGCGGCTGCGGAAGCCCTCCGCCTTGCGCTGCACCGGGACGAAGCGCTCCTGGCCGAGGGCGAGGCCGATGCGCTCGTGGCCGAGGTCGGCGAGGTGGTCGACGGCGAGGTGGACGGCCTTGCGGTCGTCCGGGGAGACGAAGGTGCCCTTCACGTCCGGCGCATACCCGTTGATCATCACGAAGGGGACGCCGCGGGCGCGGAGCTGCGCGTAGCGCTGCATGTTGGCGGTGGTGTCGGCGTGCAGCCCGGAGACGAAGACCATGCCGTCCGCGCCGCGCTCCTCCAGCAGCTCGGTCAGCTCGTCCTCGGTGGCGCCGCCCGGGGCCTGGGTGGCCAGCAGCGGGGTCCAGCCGTTCTGGATCAGGACCTGGCAGATGACCTGCGCGAAGGCCGGGAAGATCGGGTTGTCGAGCTCGGGCATGATCAGGCCGACGAGGCCCGCGCCGCGCTTGCGGAGCTTCACGGGGCGCTCATAGCCGAGCACGTCGAGCGCGGCCAGCACGGCTTCGCGGGTGCCGGCGGCTACCCCCGGCTTGTCATTGAGGACCCGGCTCACCGTCGCCTCGCTGACCCCGGCCTGGGCGGCTATATCGGAAAGGCGGGCGGTCACGGGACCCGACTTTAGCTCCTTCCCGTCGGGCGTCCTACCACATCAAGGGCAGTGATCCCGCCGCGCTGCCCCGCGACGAGCCGCTCGTCGGCGTCCGCGAGCCAGCCGTCGCTCCTGCGCAACCAGTCCGCCGCCGCCGCGAGTCGGCTCACCGCCGCGTGCAGCGCGTCCAGGCCCGGGTGCCTGAGGCCCCGCCGCCACACCATCCATACGGGCGACAGCGGCACCGGCTCGGTGAGCGGCCGCAGCACCATGCCCGGCATCTCCTTGAACTGGCAGGTCGCCAGCACCGACCAGCCGCGCTTGGCGACGAGCCGCTCGAACTCCTCCTCCCCCGCTATCTCGGGGAAGGGCGCGGCCATGCGGATCCCGTACGGGGCGAAGAGCTCCCGCGCCAGCGCCGTCCACTCCGCGGTCGCCGGGTTGCCCGCCGCCGCGTAGAGCGTCTCGCCGGCCAGGGCGGGCAACGGGACCGCGGGCAGGTCGGCGAGGCGGTGCGCGCGGGGCAGCACCACGGCCATCGGCTCGTAGCGCACGAGCCGCCCGGCCAGCCCCTCGCGGAGCCGCTCCGGCAGTCCGGCGGCCCGGCCGAAGGAGATGTCGAGGCGGCCCGCCTGGATCGCCGCCGCCGCGCCGGTGAGCCCGGTGTGGAAGCGCGCCGCGAACTCCGTGCCGGGGGCGGCGCGGCGGGCGGCGGCCAGCACCTCGTAGCCCGTCGAGGCCCGGGCGGCGACGTCGACGAGCAGCGGCCGGTCGGGCGCGGCCCAGCCCGCGGCCAGCTCGGCGTACGCCTCCAGCACCCGCCGGGCGTACGGCAGCAGCCGCTGCCCCTCCGGCGTCAGCAGCACCTGCCGCGTCGTCCGTACGAACAGCTCCGCGCCCGTCTCCCGCTCCAGCCTGCGGATGTCGCGGCTCAGCGCCTGCTGCGCCACGTGCAGCCGGGCGGCGGCGCGGGTGAAGTGCAGTTCCTCCGCTACGGCGGTGAAGGCGCGCAGGAGGCGGGGGTCGGGGTCGCGGGGCATGCCCCATTGTCGGCGGCGGGCGGTTATTTACAACAGTCTGGATGTCAATGCCCGCTGAACTGGTGTTGGACCGCGGCCTGATGCCCCGGCGAGGCTCTTGGCCATGGTCATTGCCGCCGCTTCGCCGTACGCCCGGATCTTCGCCGTGCCCGGCGCCCGGGCCTTCACCGCGTGGAATCTGGTCGCCCGGCTGCCGATGGGGATGTTCGGCATCAGCGCCGTGATGCTGATCGCCGGGCGGTACGACTCGTACGCGCTGGCGGGGGCGGTCTCGGGCACGGGTCTGGTCGCCAATGCGATCGCCGGGCCGCTCATCGCGCGGCTGGTCGATCGGTGGGGGCAGGCGCGGGCCGCGGTGCCCGCGGTGGTGGTCGCTACGTGTGGCGCGCTCGGCATGGCGATGTGTGCGCGGCTGCAGGCGCCGGCGGGGTGGCTGTTCGCGGCGCAGGTGTTGATGGCGACGACGCCGAATACGGGTGGGATGTCGCGGGCGCGGTGGGCGCATCTTTTCCGTACGGAGCCGCGGACGCTGCATACCGCTAACTCCTTTGAGCAGGCGGCGGATGAGGTCTGCTACATGCTGGGGCCGGTGCTGGCGGCACTGCTGTGCACGGGGTTGTTCCCGGAGGCGGGGACGGTGTGCGGGGCGGTGCTGATGTGCACGGGGGTGGTGCTCTTCGCGGCGCAGCGCTCGACGGAGCCGCCGGTGGCGGCCCGTACGGCTGCCGGCGGGTCGCCGGTGCGGACGCGGGGGATGCCGGCGCTGCTGTGCGTGTTCGCCGCGACCGGGGTCGTCTTCGGGTCGCTGGAGGTGGTGACGGTGGCCTTCGCGGACGACCGCGGACAGCAGGCCGCGGCCGGCGGGATCCTCGCGCTGCAGGCGGCGGGGTCGTGCGCGGCGGGGTTGTTGTACGGGCTGCTGCCCGGGGCCGGCGGGGGGCGCGGTGCCGCGGTCCGGTTCCGTTGGTGCCTGGCCGCGATGGCCGTGCTGATGACGGCGCCGCTGCTGGCGGCTTCGTACGCGGGCCTCGCGGTCCTAGCGCCCGCGCTGCTGGTGGCGGGGATGGCGACGGCGCCGACGATGGTGACGGGCATGAACCTGGTCCAGCGCCTGACCCCGGAGGGCCGCCTCAACGAGGGCATGACGCTGGCCGTGACCGGCATCCTGGGCGGCATAGCCGCGGGCTCGGCGGCGGGCGGCTGGACGGTGGAGCATGCGCTGAACCCGGCGACGGGCTATTGGCTCCCGGCAACGGCTGCCACGCTCGCCGCGCTGGCCGGCTCGGCCGCGATCCGCCGATGAGGAGTCCTGGGGGTTCCGCCCTGCCCCCAGGACCTCGTGCCTCACTCCCCCGCGACCGACCACCACACCGTCGCATCCCCCGGCACCTCCGCCATCTCCCCACGCACCGTCGGCGCCGCTCCGCTGGAGAGCAGCGGCCGCGCCCCCGCCGGCACCGAGAGCGTGGCAACAGCCCCCGTGGTGTTGGCCGTACAGACGAAGTCACCCCGCCGGAAGGCGAGCACGCCCTCCGGCGCCCCCAGCCATTCGACCCCGTCCCCCGCGCCCAGCGACGGATGCTCCCGCCGCAGGCTCAGCGCTCGCCGGTACAGCTCCAGCGTCGACTCCGGGTCCCCGGTCTGCGCCTCCACGCTCAGCCCGCCCCACGTCGCCGGCTGCGGCAGCCAGCTGCCGCCGCCCCCGAAGCCGTACGACGTGCCGCCCACCGTCCACGGAATCGGCACCCGGCAGCCGTCGCGGAAGCCGTCCTGGCCCGCGCCGCGGAAGTAGGCAGGGTCCTGCCGGACGTCGTCGGGGAGGTCGGTGACGTCCGGCAGGCCCAGCTCCTCCCCCTGGTAGAGGTACGCCGAGCCCGGTAGGGCGAGCAGCAGCAGGGTCGCGGCGACAGCCCGGCGCAGGCCGAGCTCCCTATCCCCCGCCTCCCGGATCTGCGTCCGCTGCGCGCCATCGTGCGCGAAGCGCGTCGCGTGCCGCGTGACGTCGTGGTTCGACAGCACCCACGTCGCGGGCGCGCCCACCGGGCGCATCGCGTCCAGGGACAGGTCGATGACGCTGCGCAGCTCGGCCGCGTCCCAGTGGGTGCCGAGGTACTGGAAGTTGAAGGCCTGGTGCAGCTCGTCCGCGCGTACGTACAGAGCGGTCCGCTCGACCGTCGGCGTCCACGCCTCCGCGACAGCGATGCGCTCACCGTCGTACTCCTCGAGGATCGTGCGCCACGAGCGATAGATCTCGTGCACCCCGTCCTGATCGAAGAACGGCATCGCATCCTTGCCCAGCAGCTTCACCTGATCCCGGCCGCCCACATCTGGCAGGCCCGCCGCCTTGACCAGGCCATGCGCGACATCGACCCGGAAGCCGTCCACCCCCATGTCGAGCCAGAAGCGCAGGATGGACCGGAACTCGTCCGCGACCGCCGGATGCTCCCAGTTGAAGTCCGGCTGCTCGGGCGCGAAGAGGTGCAGGTACCACTCACCGTCCGGGGTGCGAGTCCAGGCGGGGCCACCGAAGACCGACTCCCAGTCGTTCGGCGGCAGTTCGCCGTTCTCCCCCTTCCCCTGCCGGAAGTGAAAGCGGCCGCGCAGCGGCGAGCCCGGGCCTTCGTCCAGCGCCCGCTGAAACCATTCGTGCTGGTCGGAGCAGTGATTCGGCACCACGTCCACGATGATCCGCAGCCCCAGCTCATGGGCATCGCGAATCACCGCATCCGCGTCCAGCAGCGTCCCGAACATCGGGTCGACCGCCCGGTAGTCCGCCACGTCATAGCCGCCGTCGGCCTGCGGCGAAGCGTAGAACGGGCTGAGCCACACCGCGTCCACGCCCAGCTCGGCCAGGTACGGCAGCCGGCTGCGGATGCCGGCGAGGTCGCCCATCCCGTCGCCGTCGGCGTCCGCGAAGCTGCGCGGATACACCTGGTAGATCACCGCGTCGCGCCACCAGGCGGCGGCGGCTTCCCGGTCGGCGCCGGGGCGCGCGGACGTGGTGGAGTGCTGTGTCATGCGTCGAATCCTTGGGGCAGGAGGCAGGGGGAGGGAGGGGTCAGGACTTCGCGGCGCCGGCGGTGAGGCCGGTGACCAGGTGCCGCTGGACCAGGTAGAAGAAGGCGGCCGCCGGCACGCCGATCAGGACGCCGGTGGTGGCCATCAGGTGCCACTGCTGGTCGTGTTCGCTGACGAAGGTCGCGAGGCCGATGGGCAGGGTGTACTTGTCCTCGCTGAGCATCAGCACCGAGGCGAAGGCGAACTCGCTCCAGGCCGTAATGAAAGTGTAGAAGGCGGCGACCGCGAGGCCCGGCCGGGAGAGCGGCAGGATCAGCCGGTAGAAGGTGCCGAAGGGGCTGAGGCCGTCCACCCGCCCGGCCTCGTCGATCTCGACGGGGATGGTGTCGAAGTACCCCTTCATCAGCCAGGCGCAGTACGGGAAGGCCGTCGTGCAGTTGGCCAGGATCAGCACCCAGTACGTGTCCAGCAGATCGAGGTTCGCGGCCAGGTTGTACAGCGGCACGATCAGGATCGCCATCGGGAACATCTGCGTGATCAGGAACGACCACATCAGCTGCCGGTGCCCGGGAAAGCGCATCCGCGATACGGCATAGCCCGCGCTCGCGGAGATCAGCAGCCCGAGCGCGCAGGTGCCGAGGCCCACCACCAGCGAGTTGACCATCCACTCAAGGAATTTGGTGTCCGCCAGCACGTGCTTGTAGTTGTCGAGCGTCATCTTCCCCGCGATGTCCTGCGCGTGCAGGAAGTCGTTCTTGTCGGGGCCGAGCGACACCCAGGCGATCCACGCCACCGGGAAGATCGCGATGAAGGAGGCGACGAGCAGCGCGGCATGCGTGCCGATCGACGCGGCGGTGCTGCGCTCGCCGCGGCGCCGGGCGGTGGCGGTGGCCTTGGCGGTAGTGGTGGTCATGGACTTTGCTGTCCTCTCTTTCCGCATCAGCATCAGGCGAAGGCCTTCTCGTTACGGGCCAGCCAGCGCCGGTACGCGGAGACGAGCACGATCAGCATCGACAGGATGATCACCCCGTACGCGGCGGACCCGGCGAAGTCCCGCGGCTGCCTGCCGAAGCCCAGCTGGTAGGCGTATGTGACGAGGATCTGGGCGTCGGGCGCGGAGTTGCCGAAGAGCAGGAAGATGATGAGGAACTGGTTGAACGTCCAGATGAACCCCAGCATGATCACCGTGCTGCTGACCGACCGCAGCCCCGGCAGGGTGACATGCCGGAAGCGCTGCCAGGGCGTGGCGCCGTCCGTCTCGGCGGCCTCGTACAGCTCGGCCGGTATCGACTGCAGGCCGCCCAGCAGGGACAGCATCATGAACGGCACCCCGCACCACGTGTTGACCATGATGGCGGCGGTGCGCTGCCACACCGGCTCGCTGAGCCACGACGGCTCGGGCAGGCCCACCCAGCCGAGCGAGGCGTTGAGGATGCCGCCGTCGTCGGCGAGGATCAGCCGCCAGGCGAAGACCGTCACGAAGGTGGGCACAGCCCAGGGCAGGATCAGCGCCAGCCGGTAGAAGGTGCGGCCGCGCAGGTCGCGGTTGAGCAGGGTGGCGAGGGCCAGGCCGATGCCGTAATGCAGGGCGACGCAGGCCACCGTCCAGAAGACGGTCCAGGCGAACTGCTTCCAGAACGTCTCGGCGCCGCTGCCCGTGAGGATCTCGGTGTAGTGGTCGAGCCCGATGAAGGAGAACGAGTCGGGGATCTCGTTGACGCCGATGGTGCGGCCGACGTTGTCGCTGGTGGCGTCGGTGAGGGAGAGGTAGATGCCGCGGCCGAGCGGATAGGCGACCAGCAGGCCGAGCACGGCCACCACCGGCGCCACCATGGCGTAGGCATACCAATAGCGGTTGTAGGACTGCTTGATGCGGCTGATCACTCGGTCACCTTCGTGGGTGTGCGGGGTGTGCGGCCGGACCGCGGGCGGCGGCGGTCCGGCCGGGAGGCTTACGACGCGAAGCCGGGGAGGACCTTCTTGTAGGCCTCGGCCGTCTTGTCGAGCCCTTCCTCGGTGCTCTGCTTGCCCTGCCGGATCTTCGTCAGGTTCTGGGCGAAGTCGTCGCCGAGCAGCGTGCTGTACTCGGCCAGCTCGGGGCGCGGGCGCGCGGTCGTGTTCAGCACGTGCTGGAAGTCGGCGATGCCCGGGGCCTTCTTGACCTCGGCGGTGTACGCGGAGAGGCGGGTCGGCAGGGTGCCGTTCTTCAGCGCGGCCTCGCTCTGCGCCTTCGCGGAGGTCATGAAGCCGATGAACTTCATCGCGGCGTCCTGCTTCTCCTTGGGCGCGCCCGCGTAGACGGAGAGGTTGTGGCCGCCGGTCGGGGCGCCGGCCTTGCCGGTGGAGCCGGCCGGGACGGGGGCGATGCCCAGGTTGGACTTCTCCTTGAAGGCGGAGCCCTTGTAGATGTTGGTGAGCTCCCACGGGCCCTGGACGATCATCGCGGCCTTGCCCTTGGCGAAGGCGTCGTTCATGTGCGCGTACGCGTCGGCGGTCGCGTCGAGCTTGGCGACACCAGGGGAGGCCAGGAGGTCCTTGGAGATATCGACGGCCTTCACCGCCTCCGGGGAGTTGACGGTGATCTTCTTGCCGCCGGCGTCGGCCAGGTCGGCGCCCTCCCCGAAGAGGAAGGTGAGCGTGGGGTAGGTGGCGTTGTCCAGGAAGAAGCCGTTGACGCCGGCCTTCGCCTCGACGTCCTTCGCTACATCCTTGAGCTCGTCCCAGGTGGCCGGCGGCTTGGCGTGGCCGGCCTTCTTCAGCAGCTGCTTGTTCCACATCAGGCCGAGGGTGTCGGTGACGATCGGGGCGCCGTAGGTCTTGCCCTTGTACTGCGCCTGCTTCAGCAGAGAGGGGGTGAAGTCCTTGGTGTCCGGCAGCGCGTCGGTGCCGTCGAGGGGCGTGAGGAACTGCGACTTGGCCCAGCCTGCGGTCCAGCCGACCTCGGCGCGGACCACATCCGGGGCGCCCTTGGCGCCGGCCGCGGTCTGGAACTTGTCCTGTGCCTGGTCGAACGGGACGTTGACGTACTTGACCTTGATGTCCTTGTTGGCCTTCTCGAAGTCCTTGATCAAGGCCTTGTAGGCGGGGGCCTCGTTGGTGGCGTTGGAGGTGTCCCACCAGGTGATCGTCACCGGGCCGGACGCACTGCCGCTGCCGCCGTCGTCACTGCAGGCTGTCGCCGTGAGCGCTAGGGCTGCGACAAGGGCGGTGGCGCCCAGTCCCCGCGGGGATATGCCACGTCGCATGTGAACTCCTTCTAAGGGGAACCGCACCGATCGCGGCGCCGGGTCGCAGAGGAAATTAACAGCTCTGCAAGACGTGCGAAAGACTTTGCGAGTATTTTCTGCAAGAGATTTCGCAACCCCGCATGATCCTGTTACGGTGCGCCGCATGACAGGACTCGCCGATGTGGCGTCGCAGGCGGGGGTCAGCGCGGCCACGGTCAGCCGGGTGCTCAACGGCAAGCCCGGGGTCTCGGCGGCCACCCGCCAGTCCGTGCTGGCGGCGCTCGACGTGCTCGGTTACGACCGCCCGGTCCGGCTGCGCCGGCGCAGCGCGGGGCTGATCGGCCTGCTCGTCCCCGAGCTGGAGAACCCGATCTTCCCGGCCTTCGCCCAGGTGATCGGCGAGACGCTGACCCGGCACGGCTTCACGCCCGTGCTGGCCACCCAGTCGCCCGGCGGGGCGACCGAGGACGAGCTCACGGAGATGCTGGTCGATCACCGCGTCGACGGGATCATCTTCATCTCGGGACTGCACGCCGACACCACGGCGGACATGAGCCGTTACGAGCGGCTGCGCGGCCGCGGCGTGCCCTTCGTCATGATCAACGGCTTCTCCGCCGAGGTCAGCGCCCCCTTCATCTCCCCCGACGAACAGCAGGCGATGAAGGTCGCGCTGACCCATCTCGTCTCGCTCGGCCACCACCGGATCGGCCTCGCGCTCGGCCCGGAGCGCTTCGTCCCCGTACAGCGCAAGACGGAGGGCTTTCTCGCCGCGGCCGCCGAGCTGCTCGACCTCACGGCGGGGCAGGCCCGGGAGCTGATCCAGCACTCCCTCTACAGCCTGGAGGGCGGCCAGGCCGCGGCGACCGCGCTGCTCGACCGCGACTGCACGGCAATCGTGTGCGCCAGCGACATGATGGCGCTCGGCGCCATCCGCGCGGCCCGCGGGCGCGGCCTACGCATCCCCGGCGACGTCTCGGTGGTCGGCTACGACGACTCGCCCCTGGTCGCCTTCACCGACCCGCCGCTGACGACGGTCAGGCAGCCGGTCACGGCCATGGGCCAGGCGGCCGTCCGCGCCTTGATGGAGGAGATCGGCGGCACTCCGGCCGCGCAGAGCGAGTTCGTCTTCCATCCGGAGCTGGTGGTGCGCAACTCGACGGCGATGCGGCGCGGTTAGCCCTCTTGACGCGGTACGGCAGCGGCCATACGGTCCACAGCGCACTCGCTCATGAATCCTTGCGTAAGATCTTGCAAAGGAGCGCTACCGTTGACCGGCTCCCGTCGTACGGCCGTGACCCTCGCACTGTCCCTGCTGCTCGCGGCGGTGCCGCTGCTGTCGCCCGCTGCCGCCGCGCCCGCCGACGTCGACCTGTCGAAGTCCCGGGCCCAGTGGATCGACGCCGACACCGTCGCCTGGAAGACGGCCGACACCACGGCCACCCACGCCCTGGAAACCGGCAACGGGCAGCGGCTGCGCCTGACTTCGGTCGCGGGCGGGCTCACCGCCGCGCAGCGCGCGAAGTTCCCGCACCTCAATGACTACGCCGCCTTCCGCCTCGACCCGCGCGACCGCGACCGCGTCCGCCCGGCGCTCACCGGGCAGCTCACCGCCACCGCGACCGACGCCGGCGGCGAGCTGCGCGCCGCCACGGGCGTGCAGACCCAGGGCGTCCTGGACGATCTCTACAGCGCCGCCGCCACCCGCGCCGACCTCGGCCCGGCCTTCCGCGCGGACGGCCGCCCCTCGCTCGCCGTCTGGGCGCCCACCGCCCAGGAGGTCTCCCTGGAGATCGACGGGCGTACGGTCCCGATGCACCGCTCGGCGGCCTCCGGCGTCTGGTCGGTCTCAGGCCCTAAGAGCTGGTCCGGCAAGGCGTACCGCTACGCCGTGAAGGTCTGGGCCCCGAGCGTCCGCAAGGTCGTCACCAACCGGGTCACCGACCCGTACTCCACCGCCCTCACGGCCGACTCCCGCCGCAGCCTCCTCGTCGACCTCGACGACCCGCGCTACGAGCCCCCCGGCTGGCAGTCGCTGCGCAAGCCCGCCGCCGTGCCCGCCCGCACCGCGCAGATCCAGGAGCTGCACATCCGCGACTTCTCCGCGGCCGACCGCACGTCCAGGCACCCGGGCACCTATCTGGCCTTCACCGATACGGACTCCGACGGCATGCGACAGCTGCGCCGGCTGGCGCGCGCCGGCACGTCGTACGTCCACCTCCTCCCTGCCTTCGACATCGGCACCATCCCCGAGCGGCCCGGCGACCAGGCCACACCCGACTGCGACCTGCCGTCGTACGCCCCCGACTCGGACGCACAGCAGGCCTGCGTCACCAAGACGGCCGCCAAGGACGCGTACAACTGGGGCTACGACCCGCTGCACTACACGGTCCCCGAGGGCTCGTACGCCACCGATCCGGAGGGCCCGGGCCGCACCCTGGAGTTCCGGCGCATGGTGCAGAGCCTGAACGGGGCCGGGCTGCGCACCGTCATGGACGTCGTCTACAACCACACGGTGGCGAGCGGCCAGGACGCCAAGTCCGTACTCGACAAGATCGTGCCCGGCTACTACCAGCGCCTCGACGCCGACGGCGCCGTAACCACCTCCACCTGCTGCGCCAACACGGCGCCCGAGAACGCCATGATGGGCAAGCTCGTCGTCGACTCCGTCGTGACCTGGGCGCGGAAGTACAAGGTGGACGGCTTCCGCTTCGACCTGATGGGCCACCACCCGAAGGCCAATATCCTCGCCGTACGCAAGGCGCTCGACGCGCTCACGCCGGCCAAGGACGGCGTCGACGGCAAGCGCATCCTCCTGTACGGCGAGGGCTGGAACTTCGGCGAGGTCGCCGACGACGCCCGCTTCGAGCAGGCCACGCAGAAGAACATGGCCGGCACGAGCATCGCCACCTTCTCCGACCGGGCCAGGGACGCGGTCCGCGGCGGCGGCCCCTTTGACGAGGACCCGGGCGTGCAGGGCTTCGCCAGCGGCCTGTACACCGACCCCAACGGCTCGGCGGCGAACGGCACCCCGGCCGAGCAGAAGGCCCGCCTCCTGCACTACCAGGACCTGATCAAGGTCGGCCTCTCGGGCAACCTGGCCGGCTACTCCTTCACCGACAGCGGCGGCCGCAAGGTCAAGGGCGCCGAGGTCGACTACAACGGCTCCCCCGCCGGCTATGCGGCCGCCCCCGGCGACGTGCTGGCGTACGCAGACGCCCACGACAACGAGACGCTCTTCGACGCGCTCGCCTTCAAGCTGCCGCCCGGCACGCCGCCCGCCGCCCGCGCGCGCATGCAGGTCCTCGCGATGGCGACGGCGGCCCTGTCCCAGGGCCCAGCGCTCTCCCAGGCGGGCTCCGACCTGCTGCGCTCCAAGTCCCTGGACCGCAACTCCTACGACAGCGGCGACTGGTTCAACGCCCTCCACTACGACTGCCGCGACGGCAACGGCTTCGGCCGCGGCCTGCCCCCGGCCGCCGACAACGAGCCCAAGTGGCCGTACGCCAAGCCGCTGCTGAAGGACGCCGCCACCCTCACCCCCGGCTGCGCGGAGATCAACGGCGCCTCGGCCGCCTACCGCGACCTGCTGAAGCTCCGTACGACCGAGCCCGCCTTCGCCCTCGCCACGGCGGGCGAGGTGCAGCGGAAGCTGTCCTTCCCGCTGTCCGGGACCGCCGCCGAGACGCCGGGCGTCATCACCATGCGCCTGGGCGACCTGGTGATCGTCTTCAACGCCACCCCGCAGCGCCAGTCCCAGCGCATCGCCGCCCTGGCCGGGACCGGCCACACCCTGCACCACACCCAGGCCACCGGCGCCGACGCGACCGTCAAGTCCTCCTCGTACGAGAGGAGCTCAGGCACCTTCACCGTCCCGGCCCGCACCGTCGCCGTCTTCGACCGCGGCTGACGGCGTTGCCGGTTGCCGGTCGACCGGCAACTCACCGGCAAGGAGGCAACTGATCCGGCGGCCGTGGCAGTCTCTCTAGGTGCGTGCTGACCACTCTCACTTCAGGATTGCGAGGACCCCCGTGCTTTCTGCTGCAAGCACCCGAGTCGCCGCCACCGCCGCCGCCGTCGTGCTGGGCGCCACCGCGTTGATCGGCTGCGACGCCTTGGACAAGGCGCTCGACTGTGGCCAGGTGGCCACGGACATCTCCATGGAAGTCGATGACCTCAAGGAGGCCGTTGACGGGGCCGGGGAGAGCCCGAAGGCGACGCAGGATGCGCTCGGCAAGATCGAGGACAACATGGACGATCTGACCGACGAGAAGGACGACGAAGAGCTCAAGAAGGCGGTCGAGGATCTGAAGACCGCCGTCAACAATGCCCAGAAGGCGGCCGAGAACGGCGACGCGACGCCCGACCTCAGCGGAATCGAGGACGCGGCCGGTCATCTGTCGAAGGTCTGTACCTCCTGAACCGCAGCGGTACCGGTGGCGGTACGCCGGGCTACGCCGGGGCCGCGGCCTCCAGCGACCGGCGTACCGCCGCCGCCACCTCCGCCACCCCCAGCCCGGAGCAGTCGACGCGGCGCACGACCATGCCGGGGCTGGTTGCACGCAGCCAGGTCAGCGCCGCCGCATAGCGCTGGCGGGTGGCCGCCAGGAAGGTCGCGGTCTCGTGGAGTTCGGCTCCGCGGGCGCGGGCTCGCATCCGCTGGATCGCCTCCCGTACGGGCAGGTCCAGCAGCAGCACGCGGTGCGGCAGCTCGACGCCGAATCTGCGGCTGAGCTCGGGCAGCAGCTCCGCCGGCGGCCTGGTGCCGAGCCGCAGCAGTTCCGCGCCCAGGGTCCACGGGTCGCCGCCGGGGACGCACTGCCTCAGCCAGTCCCGCACGTCCTCGGCCGCGGCCGGGTCCTGCAGGCGCCACCAGGTGTCCACGTCGCCGCCGGGTTCCTCGTCCGCCCCCAGCTGCCCGAACAGGGGCAGATAGACGAGCGGGTCGATGAGCGGGTGCCGGTCGGCGAGGAGGAAGCGGCCGCGGCCTGCCGCGTGCCGTTCCGCCGGGCCGTACAGGCACAACTGCAGGTAGAGCGCGGCCACCTTGAGCTGCGCCCGGCCGACCGTGTCCGCCGCGGCCGAGGCCCCTGCCAGGGCGCGGGACAGGGCGGCCCAGGGGCTGTGCGGGTCCTCGTGGGCCCGGATGGCGTGGACGACCTGGACGGCGGGCTGCTCGTGCAGCAGGCGCAGCACCGTGGTCTTGCCCGCGCCGTCGATGCCGACCACGGCCGCGCGCAGCTCACTCACTCCGTAACCCCTCCAGCTCCCACAGGCGGAACGCGGTCCGCACCAGCCGGGGCAGGAAGCCGAACTCGCGCTGGGTGTGGCCCGCGGCGTACAGCGCGAGCCGGGTCATCAGGAACTCCCGCAGCGCCAACCGGTAGCCGCGCCGCCAGTCGCCGCCCGCCACCAGCGCGGCGGCCTCGGCCGACACCTCGGCCACCGCCCGCGCGTGCGCGGCGATGAGGGCGTCGACGTCCGCCGCCCGCGCGTCCGGGGGCAGGGTGAAGGCCAGCAGCTCCACGACGTCCCGCTGCGGCAGGCCGACGGTGGCCAGCTCCCAGTCGTACGCGGTCACCCGGCCGTCCTGGACGGCGATGTTGCGGGGGTTGAGGTCGTGGTGGATCAGCGTGCGGGGCAGCGCGTCGAGCTCGCGGGTCCAGTGGTCGGCCTCGTCGATGATGCCGAGGAGGGTGTCCGCCTGGGCCGCGTCCAGCGGCGGGCCGGGGTCCTCCGAGGCGGCGTGGCGTACGAGCGCCTCCCACAGCTCCCGCGATTTGGCGAGGTGGCCTGGCTCCGCGACCCGGTGCAGCCAGCCCGCGGCGAGCAGGTCGTCCTCGCGGCCGAGCCAGTGTCCGTGGACGCGGGCGATGGCGCGGAGGACGGTGGTGATGCGGGGGCGGGTCCATGGCTTGTCGTCGTGGTGCAGCCGTTCCATGAGGATGACGTACGCCTCGCGCTCGTCGTCCTCCAGCAGGCCGTAGCAGCGCGGGAGGAGGTCCGTCAGCGGCTGCTCCTGCCGCCGGTAGACGGCCAGTTCGCGGCGGTGGGCGGCGGTGAACTCGGTGTCCGTGCCCCAGCGGTCCCAGGCCTGTGCCACCTCTGGCCCGCACAGGGAGACCACCTTGGCGACGCCCGCGATGATGTCTTCGCCGCGCGGCTTGACCTTGGCCACCAGGTCGATGGTGGCCGGGGTGCCGCCGCCGGGGGTCATGGTCACCGTCAGCGGGTGCAGGCCGGTGAGCTTGCGGCGTTCGGCGTACGCGCCGAGCTCGCTGGAGATGCCGTCGCCGTGCAGCTGCGGGCCCTGCCGGACCCGGGTGACGTGCAGGCGCGGGTCGCGCAGGCCCTGCGCGAGCACCGGCTGCAGCAGGCCCGGGTTCAGGTCTCCGGCCTGCAGGAAGTCGACGCGCCTGGCGCGGCCGAGCCGCTGGTGCGCCTCGGCGAACTGGCCGCTGACCACCGCCGCCATCGTCGATACGTCCAGCGCCAGCGCGAACCCGGCGACGATCTCGGCGAACCGGCCCGCGCCGCCCGCCCCCGCGCAGCCGAGCGCGGTGAGCAGCTCGCGCTGCTGCGGCAGCGCCGTGCCGCCGCCGACCGTGCCCACGACGAGGCTGGGCAGCACGATGCTGGCGATCAGGTCGTCGCCGTCCTGCTCCAGCGCGAAGACGGACACCCCAGACTCGTGCACGCAGGCCACGTCCTGCCCGGTCGCCACGAAGAGCGCGGCGACGACGTTGGCCGCGTTGACGCCGTACCCGGTCATCCCGGCCTGCTGCGCGCCCATGACGGTCGTCAGATGGCTGCTGACCATGGCTTCCGGGGTGGTCTTGAGGACGGCGGCGACGACGTCGCGGGGCAGTCGGCACTCGGCGGTCACGCGCGTGCCGCGGCCCTCCATGATCGCTCCGTGGGCGACCTTCTTGTCGCCGCTGAGGTTGCCCTCCAGGAGCATGCGCCGGGGGCGGAGGCGGTCCTCGCCGGCGAGGGTGTCGGTCAGCCAGCGGCAGATCTGCCAGGTCGCCGCGGTGGTCATGTTCTGGCCTGCCGCGTCGGCGGTCTCGAAGCCGAAGCGGACGTGCAGATGGCGCCCGATCTGGTACGGGTCGATGCGGACGAGGCGGGTGTGCCGGGACACCAGCCGCACCTGCTCCTCAAGCCGTTCGCGCTGCTCGTACAGCCAGCCGGTGAAGCGCCGCGCCGCGGCGATGTCGGCGAACTCGAAGGCGGGCGCCCTCGTCATCCGCTGCGCCAGCACCTGCGTCGTAACGCCGCCGGACGCGCTCAGCGCGCGGGCGCCGCGGGTCGCCGACGCCACCAGCGCGCCCTCGCTGGTGGCGAGCGGCGCGACGATGCTGCCGCGGGCGGCGTCCCCGGTGAAGAGCAGGGGGCCCGCGAGACCGACCGGCACCTCTACGGAGCCGACGAAGTTCTCGATGTTGCCGACCAGGGTCGGCGCCTTGAGGCGGGTGCGGGCCAGCTGGTCCAGGTCGAGGCCGGTGCGGCCGCGCAGCCAGTCGAGTCTTCGGGCCCGGGCGGCTTCGGTGTACTGACCCCGGCCCGGGACGGTGCCGGTGTCCTCGATCGCGTCGGTCATGCGGGCCGCCCTGCTGTGGGTCCCACGATCCGCGCCCATGCGGCGGGATCGGACGGGAAGACCCGGTCCTTGACCCGCGGCGGGCGCTGACCGGCCCGGATGGCGCGCTCCCACTCCCGCAGGAAAGCGTCCGGGTGTACGGGCAGCACCTCGACCGGTGCGATCCGCCCGTTCCGGCGGGCGGTCCCGTAGCCGGGGCACTCCTGGGCCAGCCGGGCGTCGAGGGCGGCGGCCAGGGCCGGGGCGACCGGGCCTGCGAAGGCGATGGCGGCCTGGTAGTGGGCGCGTTCGGGGGGTGCCTTGGGGTCGATGCGGAAGGCGGCGTTACGTATCTCCGCCCCCGTGTCATGGCAGGCGGCGTCGAGCGCGCGGAGGGCGGCGGCCTCGGTGAGGTGCTCGCCCGCGGCGGAGCGGAGGGTGTTGCGTCCGGCGTACTCCAGGCGCGGCGCGCGGCCGATGCGGCCGACGACCCGGACCACGTCGGTGACGGCGCAGCGGTAGAGCCCGCCGGGGTGGCTGAACACCAGGTGATAGTCCGCCCCTTCGTCGAGCTCGGTCACCGGCAGCGTGGCGCTGTCGGCGGTGACCGGCGCGTCGGCGGGCGCGAACTCGTAAACGCACCCTGGCAGATACGGCGGCGCGCCGGGGTGCCGGTCGACGGGGACGGCGGCCGGGCCCTCGCAGGAGGCGATCGGGGCGGGGAACAGCTGCACGCCCGGGCCGTACGTCTCCCGCACCCGCGGGAGGTAGAGGGAGGCGAGGGCGCTGTTCCAGACCAGGATGGCGCGCAGGCGGGGCCAGAGGTGGTGCGGGTGGAGGGTGCCGAAGGCCTTGGCGTACTGCTCGATCTCGGCGGCGCGCTCCGGGTTCGGTGCGGTGTGGGGGCGGCCGTCGAGGGTTCCGGCCCGGATCTCCTCGGCGATGCGGGGCCACATCTGGCGGAGCTGGTACGGCAGTCCGGCGACCATGGCGGGGTTGATGCCGATGAGCAGGCGGATGTTCTGCTCGGCGGCCAGGCGCAGCTTGAAGTAGGCGCGGTCCCAGGGGTTGGCGGCGGCCAGGTCCTCGGGGATGCGGCTCCAGGGCGCCTCGTTGCCCTGGCCGATGGCGCTGTCCTCGCCGAGCTTGCGGTAGTCGAGCTGGCTGACGCCTATGTGCGGGCGGCCGTCGCGGGATCTGGCGGCCGGGGCGGTGGGGTCCTGCCAGAGGTTGAGTACGGAGCCGGGGCCGGTCAGTACCTGATCGCCGATGGTGAGCAGCAGCGGGGCGAAAGCGGCGTGGTAGAAGGGCAGATAGGTCTGCTTCAGGTAGCTGGGGGTGGCCGGGATGTGCTTCTCGCGGCCGGTGCTGCCGCTGGAGGAGAAGTAGGCGAGCGGGGCGTCGGGAGTGAGGACGTTCGGCTCGCCGTCCATGATCCGGTCGATCCACGGCATGAGCTCCTCGTGGGTGCGGATGGGCACCGCCTTGCGCAGGTCGTCGAGGGTACGGACCGCGCCGAGGCCGTGCGCTGTGGCGAAGGCCGTGTCCGCGTGCTGGTCCACCATCCGCGTCAGGAGCCGCTGCTGCGCCTCCGCGGGGCGGTCCAAGGTCTCCAGCAGGCGGTGGTGCTCTTCCAGTACCCGTTCGCGCTGCATTCAGGTGGCTCCTTCTGAGCGGTCGGAGAGCAGCACGCCGTACAGGCGCAGGCGGCCGGCCTCGGTGCCGCTGGGCATGACGCGCGCCTGCGCGGTGCGGGCGCGGGTGGGGTGCAGGGCGTCGCGGAAGGCGGCGGCTTCGAGGGTGGGGCGGTGCTCGACGAGGAGGCGGTCGCCGGGGCGGACCAGGCCGAGGAGAGTGGACTCCGCGATGAGGTGGTGGACGTGGACGAGGTACTCGGCGGTGCTGATGCCGCTGGTGGCGAGGGTGAGGCTGACGGTGTGGCCTGAGGGGGGTCCGGGGGCGGCGGCGATCACCGGGTCCGGGGGCGCGGCGATGAGGGCCGGGCCCTCGAAGGTGCGCAGGAGGCGGGAAAGGGGGCGTAGTTGGCCGCGGGTTGAGGGGCCGTGCCAGGCGAGGTTTCCGTTGGCGGTTCCGTACGAGTGGGGGTGGCGGGCGGCGATGCTTGCGGGGCGGCCGGCGAGGAAGACGGTCCTGGTGAACGACCGGTACCAGCCGTCGGCGAGGTCGCGTGGGGTGGTGAGGGCGAAGCCGGCCGCGCCCGCGATGAAGGCGCGCAGGTCGATGCCGGCCACGATGACGGCGGTGGTCAGGCAGTGGCTGGAGGGCGCTTCCGCCGACCCCTGGCTGAGGGGCGCCCCCGCCGACCCCTGGCTGGGGGGCGCCCCCGCCGACCCGCGACCGGGGGACGCCTCCGCCGGCCCGTGATGGGTGGGCACTTCCCCGAGCCCGCTCCTCGCGGACGCCTCCGCCAGGCCGTGACTGGCGGGCGCCTCCGCCAGGCCGCTCCTCGCGGGGGCCACACCCCGCCCGCTCCTCGCGGACGCCTCCCCCAGCCCGCTCCTCGCGGGCGCCTCACCCAACCCCCGCCCGACCGCCCGCGCCCGTACCGCCGCAGCCAGCAACTCCGCCTCCCCGACCGCCGGCGCGGGGCCGGGCCGGCTCACGTGTAGATCTCCCGGACCGCCGGCGACAGCGGCAGCAGTCGCTCCCCGAGCAGTGAGGACGTCAGCCGGTACGGGTCGACGTACCCTCGCTGCGCCCGCATCCGCGCGAGCACGCCCGCCAGTCGCCTTGTCGCTTCATCGCCGCCATCCGGCGCCCCGTCGAGGAGCCGCGCCGCCCGGCCCACGCACCGGCGCAGCAGCGGCATGCGGAAGGACTGCGCCGAGCGGCGGTGCAGCACCCCGGCGAAGTACAGCCGCATGCCCAGCCGGTACCCGGCCCGCGACGCGCTGCCGGAGACGGCGGACAGGTCGGTGAGGGTGGCGCCCGCCCAGCCCCCGTACCGGCTGGAGCGCGCCGCCCCCTCCACGGGCACCCGGCTCAGCGCCAGCCGGGACACCCGCGCCCCGAAGACGGCCAGCACCCGCTCCAGCAGCAGATAGTCCGCCGTGATGTCGGTGTCGTGGACGAGCAGGAAGGCGCGGTCCGCGCGGATCGACGGGAGCAGCTCGCGCAGGATCGGCAGCAGATAGTTGGGGCGGCCGTCGGCGCCGATCAGCTGCCGCAGCGGCAGGCCCCAGCGGGCGCCGTCGAGGTGGACCGGGCCGCCGTAGCGGCTGTGGTCGATGAGCAGCCGCCGCTCGGCCAGCGCGTCGAGCACCAGGTCCGCCGTCCCCGCGAGCGGCCGGTCGTCGGTGAGGCCCTGGGCGTCGACGCCCAGCAGCGCGAGCTCCGCGCGCCAGTGGTCCAGCATCCGCAGGCCCGCGGGGTGCACCCAGCCGTCCCGGTCCGCGCGGGCGAGATAGCCCGGGTCCGCCGAATAACCCGGGTCCGCCGATAAGGACTTGGGGCGCGCGGCGTGGAAGCGGACGTACCGCTCGCCGAGCCGCCCCGCCGGCTCCGTACTCCAGTCGGTGTCCGGCTCGGTCCGGTCGAGGTGCTGCCAGAAGTCCGCGGACTGGCTGGTGAGGGCGGCCATGCGGCGGCTCCACGCCAGCCGCACCGAGGCCACCCGGGCGCTCGCCTTGACCAGCACATCGGTCCAGAGCAGGCCCTTGATGTGCGTCGGCGTCAGCGGCTTCGTCGGGGTGATCGTCACCGGTGCCACGACGAGTTCGGCCGGCGCCCCGGACAGCTGGCTCATGCGGCTCAGGGTAGATTCCGGCCCGGCCAAAGCCCCCCAATCACGGCTTTCTGCCGGTAACTTGCCGCTCCTGCCGTCACCACCCGGGCTATTTGCCGGTCAGCTTCCGCAGCTCCTCCGCGACCATCACCAGGTGCAGCCGCTCCTGATCGGCCCCGACCCCGGCCGACGGGTTGCCCGACAGCATCCGCGGCGGCCGGCCGCCGCACTCCTTCCGGGCGAGGGCGTCCATCACCATCACCGCCGTGCGCCTGGCGACGACGCCCGGGTCCGAGGCGGCCTGTTCGCTTTCCCGCGGGGCCATCCAGGGCTGCAGCGCGTGCAGGGAATCGGATATCTCCATCACCCGGCGCGGCAAATGCCACTTCCGTACGTTGAGGGCGAACCGTTCGGTGAGCGGCCCCGGCGGATTCAGCGCCGAGCTCAGCTCGGCCTGCCGCACGACCAATTCCCACAGCGGCCGCAGCCGCCGGAAGTCGCGGCGCTCCCGCTGCCAGGCCCGCCAGGCCGGGCTGAGATATCCGTAGTGCACGAGGGACACCCCGGCCGCCGCGCCCAGTTGCAGGACCAGGCCCGCCCCCACCCAGGTCGGGGAGACCATCTTGCGGAAGCACAGCAGCCCGGCGCTGAGCAGGTCGGCGTAGCCGAGCAGCAGGCAGCCCCAGCGGATGGCGTTCACCCCGCGCCGTACGTCCGCGGACATCGACGCGCCGGGGGCGACGACCCGCCGGCACTGTGCGGCCGCGGCCAGCAGCGGCACCGCGATCGCCGCCCAGGCGGCGACCGGGAAGGCGACCACGGCCAGATTGTCCGCCGTCACCGAGGGAGTCATCGACGCATGGTTGAGCAGCGCGGGCTGCACCAGGAAGAACAGCCCGATCAGCGCCACGCCCGTGACCGTATAAGCGGCGATGATCCTGGCATTCTCGGCCGTGGACGCATCCCAGGAATGCATCAACAGATGCAGCAGCACGGCAAACAGATAGCTGCACAGATACATCAGCAGCATGCCCGCGTCGGGAAAACCGAAGATCTCGCCTATCCACCAATACGTGGCCGGGTGCATGGCAATGATGGAGCTGGCGCTGAAAACGGCGCTGGCCGCGACGAAGCGCAGCGAAGACGCCGGATCATGACGCGCGGCCGCCACCTTGAGCGCCGCCACGACGACGGAAATGCAGGCCAGGCACCCGTAAAGAACCAGATAGAACGCATCCAGCAGCCGGACGGTCCTACACCCCCCACCGGCGATGCGTCAGTGCGCTCCGCAGGGCACGGTCGTCCGTGCGCTCGCTGCGGAGGTCCATGCAGGAGACCAGCTGGGTCGCCAGCACCTCGGCCTCCCGCTCCTGCTTGGGCTGGTAGTGCGAGCGCCGCATGAGGACGGTGCGGGCCACGGCCGGGTCGATGCCGGGGAGCAGCCGCTGCAGCATGGCGGTGTCCATCAGGCCGCCGTCGGTGGGCGTATGCCCGCGCCAAATATGAACTAACTCATGGCAGCAGATGAGGATTCGGTTAAGCGGAGACGCGTCGGTGGATACGACGATGACGCTGCGGCCGGACAACTGGGCGCAGAATCCGGTGAGCTCAGGGGGAAGAGACTGATAACGCACGGATATCTCGCGGCCGGTGGACTTCGCCACCGCCGCGACGATGTCCGGTGGCTGCGGATCGCGCGGAAGGTCCAGCTGCCGAACGAGTCTGACGGCTCTTCGCCGCTCCCTGCCGAATCGCACTTATACCCCCGAAAGAAGGCCGCGCACAGCTTGCCATTGGTCGGGACTGAGCCTAACCGGCGCTGTCAACCGGGCGGCTCCCCCAGCAAGTGCTCCACGGTGGCCGCCACCCGCTCCGCCTCCCCCTCGGACAGCTCGGCCACCCGGAAGGCGAGCTGCATGCCGCCGGGGCTCTGCGCCAGCCGCCGGTACGCCGCCAGCGCGTTGAGCGTGTCGTACAGCTCCACCACCACCGGCGAGTCCGCCTCGTAGGTCAGCGCCTCCCTGCGGACGCCGAAGTGCCGGGCGATCGCCCCGAGGTCGTCCGCGGTGAAGTAGTCGATGTCGACGCCGAGATAGGCGGCCAGCGGCGCCAGCTTCGCCAGCGTCGGCTGGCTCCTGCCGTCCATGAGCTTGTCCAGGTACGTGGACGACATGCCGGCCTCGCGCGCGATGGCCCGCATCGACGCCGGCCGGTCCTCCTCGCCGCCGCGCCGCGCCATGGCGTGGTTCAGCCGGTCGGTGAAGCGGGCCGTGATGTATGCGTACGAGGCGTCCCGCTCGACCGGCTCCACCGGCTTGCCCCGGCGCAGCGCGGCGATCCGGCTGACGCCGACGCCCGTGGCCGCGGACACCTCCCGGTTGCTCCACGGCCGCCCGAGCGCCGCCGGGACCACGGCTTCGAACACGAAGTTCAGCCGCTCGGCCACCCGCTGCGCCAGGCCTTCAGTGCTGCCATCCATGCAGGCCACCTCATATCAGCGACGCGTTGCTGTGCCGAGAGTGTACGCAGACCGAAGAAAAGTGGCACCTATGGTGACCGAACAACGTTCAACATGGCCCTGACCTGCATTGATCACCCTCTGCCCCCCTGGCTGCCACCAATAGTTGACACCGGGAGCGCGACCAGAGAGCATTCAGACGAATTCGACAACTCCCTAGGTCGGGGCTTGAGTTGGGAGATCTTGACCTGATGCGGATCAAAGAGAACGCACTGGAAAGACTGGGATTCGACGATGTGACCGCCGCTGTCTACCGGCAGATGGTCAGCTCCAGGGTTCAGTCGATCACTGAACTGGCAGCCCAACTCGATCTTCCGGAAGCCGATCTGAAGGGTTCCCTGGACCAACTGGAACTGCTCGACCTGCTCCGCCCCGACGGTGAAGGGCTCGGCCGCCTGGTCGACCCGCAGCTCGCCCTGAACAGCCTGCTGCTGCGGCAGATTTCCGGTATCGACGAGCGGCTGCGGGAATTCGAGGAAGATCGCGCCGCGGTCAATGGCCTCCTCGACCAGTTCGCCAAGGATCATCCCGACGGTCTCTCCGTCAGCGGCAAGTTCGTGGTCGGGCACGCCTCGGTGATCGACCGGCTGCAGGAGCTGGCCGACACCGCGGAGCACGAGTGGCTGGCCTTCGTACCGGCCGGCAACGCCAACGCGACCTGGCTGCGTACGACCTGGTCACTGGGGCTGCGCGTAGGCCGAAGGGGCATCGTCGGCCGCGCGGTCTACACGGATAGCGTGCGTGGCGACAGCCGCACCCCGCGAGGCCTGGCCCGGTTCGGTGAACTCGGCATCCGGGTCCGTACCGTGCCCTCGCTGCCCGCCCACATGCTCCTGGTCGACCGCAGCCTCGCGCTGCTCCCCGGCGACCCCGACGACCCGTGCAACACCGTCATGGAGATCACCGCCCCCGGCGTCGTCGGCGCGCTGACCGCGCTTTTCGAGGGCATCTGGGAGGACGCGTCGCCGCTGGGCGCCGAGACGTACAAGGACACCAACGGCCTCACCCCGCAGGAGAGCGAGCTGCTGAAGCTGCTGTCCCGCGGCCTGACCGACGAGGCCGCGCGCCGCCGCCTCGGCGTCTCGCTGCGCACCGTCCGCCGCATGGTCGCCGACCTCTCCACCCGCCTGGGCGCCGAGAGCCGCTTCGCGGTCGGCTACTGGGCGGCCAAGCGCGGCTGGGTCTGAGCGCCGGCGGCAAGCCGCCCGCCCCCGAGTTGCCGGTGTGATGCCTGGTCGGGCCCGTACCGCGTCGACCAGGCTCACGGACGGATACGCAACGCCGGCCGACGACCAGCAGGGACGGGTATGGGGCACACGGGACGCACGGAGGACGCCGGGCCGCCGCCCTCGCTGTGGCGCAATCTCGACTATATGTACTGGTGGACGGGCAACGGCGTATCCACGCTCGGCACCAGCGTCTCCGCCCTCGCGTTCCCCCTGCTCATCCTCCACACCACCGGCTCCGCCGCCCAGGCCGGCATCCTCTCGGCCTGCCACATGGTCGGCATGCTGATCACCCTGCCGATCGGCGGGGCGCTCGCCGACCGGGTCTCGCGCCGCGCGCTCATGGTGACCGGGCCGCTCATCCAGTCCGCGGCCATGACCGCGATCGCCGTGCTGGTGCTGCGCGGCGATCCGTGGATCCTGGCGCTCGACGCGCTGGCCCTGACCGGCGGGCTCGCCGCGGGGATACGTACCGGGGTGACGCTCCCGGCGCTGCGCCGCATCGTGCCCAAGGAGCAGGTCGCCACCGCCACGGCTCAGGGCATGGGGCGCGACATGGTCGCGCAGCTGATGGGCGCGCCGCTGGGCGGGCTGCTGTACTCGGTGACCAGGTGGATGCCCTTCGCCTTCGACGCGGTGTCGTATCTCTTCGTCTCCATCGCCTCGCTGCTGATCCGGCGGCCGCTGGGCCCCGACCGCGACCCGGACGCCGGACCGCGTGCCCCGCTGTTCGCCGAACTCGCCGACGGCGTGCGGCTGATCCGGCGCAGCGACTACCTCGTCTTCACCATCGTGTGGGGCGCCGTCCTCAATGTCGTCACCGAGGGCTTCACGCTGCTCTTCGTCGTCCTGGTGCAGGAGCGCGGCGGCGGGCCCACCGACGTCGGCACCGCCACGTCGCTCGCGCTGGCCGGCGGCCTCCTCGGCTCCGTCGTCGCGCCCACGCTGATGCGGCGGATCGGCGCGCGTCCGGTGATGCTGCTCGCCGCCTGGCTCTTCGTGGCCTGCTTCGCCGCGGCCGTGTGGGCGCCGCGGCCCTGGCAGATCGGCCTCGTGATGCTGGTCGCGATGACCAGCATGGTGCCGCTGAACGTGGTCATCGAGGCCTACCAAGTGCGGCTCGTACCCGACGCCTTCCTCGGCCGGGTCGCCGCCACCAGCCGGTTCTGCATGCAGTCCGTGCAGTGGATCGGCCCCGTAGGCGCGGGCTGGCTCGCCGACGCGGCGGGCGTGCATACGGCGACGCTGATCCTCGCCGGCGTGATGGGCGTGCTGGCGCTGTCCCTGCACGGCGCCCGGCGGCAGCTCAGCCTGCTGCGGCAGCCGCTGAACGACGTGCAGGAGCTCAGCCCCGCCGCCCCCGAACGCAGAGCGGAACCACGCGTAAGAAAAGAGGTCTCATGAGCGGACAGTGGCCGCCCCCCGAGCCCAGCAAGCCGCGGCCGCCCGATCGCGCGCCGGAGTTACGCGCCTCCGACGACGACCGCAACCGCGTCGCCGAGCGCATCAGAGCCGCGGCCGCCGACGGCCGGCTGGAGCTGAGCGAGCTGGACTCCCGTATCTCCGCCGTCTACGCGGCCAGGACGCACGGGGAACTCGCCACCGCCGCCCGCGGCCTGCCGGAACCCGGGCTCAGGGACGAGCTCGTGGTGGACCGCGCGCCCACCTCCCGGTTCGCGCTCGGCATGTTCGGCGGCTTCGAGCGCAAGGGCGAGTGGGTCGTGCCGCCCAAGTTCACCGCCTGGTCCATGTGGGGCGGCGGCACCCTCGATCTGAGCGAGGCCCGCTTCAGCACCGGGGATACGGAGATCCTGGCGGTCGCGCTGTGGGGCGGCACGGAGATCGTCGTGCCCGATGACATCGAGGTCGAGGTGAAGGGCTTTGGGCTGTTCGGCGCGTTCGGCCGCCGCGGCGCCCGCAAGACCGGCAGGGCGGGCACGCCGCGGGTCGTCATCAAGGGCATCGCGATGTTCGGCGCGGTGGTCACCAAGGTCAGACCCATGGGTCAGCACGCGCGGCGATAGGAGGAGGAAGCCATGGAAGAGCTGGTACGCCCCGTATCGCTGGCCGGCCTGGCCGGGGAGCTGGTCGGCACGGTCGAGGTGCACGATTACGTGGAGCAGGCCCTGGACCGCATCGCGACGGTGGACGACACGATCGAGGCCTTCGTCATCGAGCCCCGTCGTGCGGATCGGGTACGGGCCGCGGTCCGGGAGCGGGTGGGCAGCGCCCCCCAGGGACCGCTGCCGCTGCCCGGGATCCTCGTCGGGATCAAGGACATCATTCACGTGAACGGCCTGCTCACCAAGGCCGGTTCGACGCTGCCCACCGCCGAGCTGGCCGGTCCGCAGGCGGCCGTCGTGAACCGGCTGCTCGACGCGGGCGCGATCATCGGCGGCAAGACGGTCACGGCCGAGTTCGCCGTCGCCGCGCCGGGACCGACCCGCAATCCGCATCACCTGGAGCACACGCCGGGCGGGTCGAGCAGCGGCTCGGCCGCGGCGGTGGCGGCCGGGCTCGTGCCCCTCGCCATCGGCACGCAGACGATCGCCTCGCTGATCCGGCCCGCCGCGTACTGCGGCGTCGTCGGCTTCAAGCCGACCCACGGGCGCATCCCGATGGACGGGGTGCTGCCGGTGTCCCCCTCGTACGACACCCTCGGCGTCTTCACCGCCACCGTCGCGGACGCGGCGCTGGCCGCCGGGGTCCTGTGCGACGACTGGGCGGAAGCCGCAGCGCCGGAAAGCCGCCCGGTGCTCGGCATACCCGAGGGCCCGTATCTGGCGTTTACGGAGGCCGAGGCGCTCGCCGCCTTCGAGGAGCAGGTCGGGCGGCTGCACGCGGCCGGCTACGCCATCAAGCGGGTGCCCGTCTTCGAGGACTTCGAGCGGGAGTCCTTCGACCTGTTCGTCGTCAACCTCTACGAGCTCGCCCGGTCCCACGACACCTGGTTCGCGCGCTTCGCTGACCGCTACGACGACCGGACCGCGGAGGCGATCCGGCAGGGGCAGCGCGCTCAGGCGTCCGACTACGCGGGCGCCCTGCGGTCGCGGGGCGACTTCTGCACCCGCCTCGCCGATACGACCGACGACCACGGCATCGACCTGTGGATCGCGCCGGCCGCGACCGGGCCCGCGCCGCACGGCCTCGCGAGCGCCGGCGACTCGGTCATGTCGCTGCCCTGGTCCGCCGCAGGGCTGCCGTCCCTGACCATCCCGGCCGGACGCTCGAAGGGCGGGCTGCCGCTGGGGATGCAGTTCGCGGGCCGCCACGGGGCCGACGAGAGCCTGCTGGGCTGGGCGGCCGGGCTGGAGCGGGCGCTGTCCGCCGGCGTAACGGAAGGTGCCTGACATGGAGATGGGCATCGCCGCCGTGGGTACGGCCTTCGGCGAGCGGCTCGACGTGGCTCAGACCGCGCACGAGTACGGCCTCGAACCGGCCGCCGCGCTGCGCATGGGCTACGAGTCGTACCACCGGCTCAAGCGCGGCGACACCGCGACCGCCCTCGCGGGCCGCGCCGCCGGGCAGGCGCTCCAGGAGGCCGGGATCGGCATCGACGGCGTCGACCTGATCGTGGTGGGGAACTCCGACATGCCGGAGTACCTCGGCTGGGACCCGTCGGCCGCGGTCGCCCGGGAGCTGGGCGCGCGGGACATCCCGACCGTCCTCTTCACGCAGTCGTGTGCCGCCTGGGCGCCCGCGCTCGATCATGCCGCGGGCGCGATGGCGCTCGACCCCGGCATGGAGACCGTCCTGCTGGTCCTGGTCAACGCGGTCAGCGACGCGCATTCGAACCGGATGGACTTCAACGCCACGGTCGCCAGCGACGGCGCGGCCGCCGCGGTCCTGCGCCGCGGCCACCCGCGGCTGCGGCGGCTGGCGTCCGCGCAGGTCACCAACCCCGAGTACGCCGACTTCTTCCGCATCGAGTACGGCGGCTCCGCCGCACCGGTGGCACCCACGGGCGCCGGCAACCGGGAGCTGGACCCCAAGATCGCGATCTACCACTACTTCAACCGCGATCCGCAGCGCTTCGAGGAGTTCGAGGAGGAGATCCGCGGACGCCTCGCGCACGTGGTGGATCTGGCGCTGACCCGGGCCGGGCGGAAGCGCGCGGACCTCGCCCGGCTGATCTACATCAACGACAACCAGAAGGCGATCCACGAGGCGGCCGAGGCCCTCGGCCTGCCCCCGGACCGCAGCAACGCCGCGCTCGCCCGCGGCCTCGGCCACCTCGGCGCCGCGGACCAGCTGGTCTCCCTGTGGCGGCACGTCGAGGCCGGCGAGCTCACGGACGGGCAGCTGGTGGCCCTGGCCGGGGTGGCGGCGCCCGGCATGCACTGGATGTGCACCCTGATCGAAGTGTGAGGAAGAGCGATGACCAGGAATTCTGCTGCCGGGACCGCACCTCGTGCGGTGGCGTCCGTCAGCGCGCAGGAGGTCGCGGGTTTCATCTGCGAGCGCTTCCTGCCGGGAGTGTCCGCCGACGAGCTCGGCGCCGAGTACGACCTGATCGGCACCGCCGTGATCGACAGCCTGGGCGTGCTGCAGGTGGCCGCCTGGCTGGAGAAGGAGCACGGCATCCGGGTCGCGGACGCCGAGCTGACCACCGCCAGCTTCGGCACGGTGCAGGCCATTTGCGCGACCGCGCTGCGAGCTGGTGGCGCCGCATGACCGCGTCCCTGGCGGAGTCCTTCGCCGCGCACGCCGCGGCCCGGCCCGCGGCCACGGCGCTGATCTGGGCGGACCGGCACATCAGCTACGGCGAGCTGCACACCATGGCCGTATGCGCCCGCGCCCAGGTCGAGGCGGCGGTGCCGGACCCGGCCCGCCCCGCGGGGCTGTTCGTGAAGAAGTCGCCCGAAGCCGTGGCGCTGGTCCTGGGCTGCCTGCTCGCCGGACGGTCCTTCCTGCTGCCCTCCCATGAACTCCCCCGCGAGCCGCTGCAGACCCTCTACCGGCGGGCGGGCTGCGAGGTGGTGCTCGGCGTGGCGGACGGCCCGCTGGTCGACCGCGTCGTGGATGTCGACCGTACGGAAGCGGGGCACAGGCCGCCTGCGGCCGTGGCCGACGAGGCTATCGGCTTCATGCTGACGACATCGGGATCCACCGGCCTCCCGAAGATCGTCCCGCTCGGGACCGCCGCGGTCGCACGGTTCACCGCCTGGGGGACGGAGGCCTTCGCCCTCGGCGCCGGCACCCGCGTGCTCAGCTACGCGCCGCTCAACTTCGACCTGAGCATGCTGGAAGTGTGGACGACGCTCGCCGCCGGCGGCACCGTCGTCCTGGCCGACCCCGACCGCGCGGCCGGCCCGGCGTACCTGCACAGCCTGGTCTCGGACCACCAGGTCAGCCTCATCCAGGGCGTCCCCCTGCTCTTCCAGCTGCTCACCGAGGCCGCCGCGGACGCCGGCCCGCTCCCGGCGCCCGAGCACCTCGTCTTCGGCGGCGAAAGCTTCCCCGACCGGGTCCTCGGACCGCTGCCCGCGGTCTTCCCCGGGGCCCGCTGGTACAACAACTACGGCTGTACGGAGACCAACAACAGCTTCCTGTACGAGGTGGACCGCACCCGCCCGGTCCGCGCCCCGCTGCCGATCGGGACGCCGCTGCCGGGGGTGTCCTGGCTGATCGAGGGCGCCGACGGGCGGGCGGTCTCCGCCGGGCAGGGTGAGCTGCTGGTCAACACCCCTTTCCAGACCCGCGGTTACCTGGGGACGGCCGACAGCCTGCGCTTCGGCCCGCACCGCGACGGCGTGCCCGGCCTCCCGTACTACCGGACCGGCGACCTGGTGGAGCGGGCCGCGGACGGCACGGTCACCGTGCTCGGCCGGACCGACTTCATGGTGAAGGTGCTCGGGCAGCGGATCAGCACGCAGAGCGTGGAGCAGATCCTGCTGCGGCACCCCGCCGTCACCGAGGCCGCGGTCGTCGCCCTGCCGGACCCGGTCGCGGGCAACCGGCTGCACGCGTCCCTCCGGCTCACCGCGCCGGACGCGGCGAACAGCCTGGCGCTGCGCAGCCATTGCGCCCGGCACACGGTCCGCGCTGCCATCCCCACCACGTACGACCTGGTCACCGAGCCACTCCCCAAGACGTCGTCGGGCAAGATCGACCGGAGCCGGGTCAAGGAGCGCCTGCTGGCCTCCGGCGCCCGCTGAGAGGAAGAAACCAGCCATGCACCAGGCCCCTGCCCCGACCGCGACCTCGCTGTCAGAACGGCTGCTGCGCCTGCTCGACGCCTCCGGCGCCCGCTACCGGCTACTTGAGCACGCGGTGGAGGGCCAGACCGCCCGCGCCAGCGAGCTCCGCGGGCACCGGCTCTCCGCCGCCGCCAAGTCCCTGGTGATCACGGTACGGGGCGGCGACGCACCACAGCGGCACGTCCTCGCCGTCATCCCCGGCGACCGGCGGGTGGACCTGGCCGGGGTGGCCCGGCTGTGCGGCGGGCGCAAGGCCCGCTTCACCGAACGCGCGCTGGCCGAGCGGCTGGCGGGCAGCGTGAGCGGCAGCATCATCCCGGTGTCGCTGCAGAGCGGGATCGAGGTGCTGGCGGACCCTGCCCTTTTTCAGGAACCGGTGTTGTACTTCAATGCCGCCCGACTCGACCTCTCCGTGGCCCTGCACAGCGAGGACTACCGGTCGCTGACGCAGCCGACCGTCGCCGTTATTACCGAGCCGTAAAATACTGGTTTGTGAAGGCTGTCACTAAGCTGCCAGCCGAAACTTCCTGCCATTGCCTTCGAGTTGGTTCCGGATATCCTGGTGGAGCAGCGTTCGATCGAACACGCAGTCGTCACGCACTGCCTTCATGGGGGATTAACGAATGCGGCTCCAGAGCGAATCGTTTCATTTCAATGGGATGGACATTCACAGTCTCCGCGAATATCTAATTCACCAGCGAAGATCGGCCGGGTGGACACAAGAAGAACTCTCCGAGAAATCCGGCGTCAGCGTCCGGACGATCCGTAACCTGGAGACGGGGGTCAACACCAACCCGCGCCGCACGTCGGTGAATTTGCTGCTCAACGCATTCGGCACCTCCGTCCCCACGCGCCCAGGGCCGCGGGTCCCGCTCGGCGGCTGGCCCGCCGAGAGCCCGAAGCCGGGCGGCGCGGGCGGGCCGCAGTGGCAGGGCCCGCGGCCCGCGGCGGACCAGCTCGTGGGCCGGCAGCATGATGTGCGGCATCTGCTCACCGCCGTGCAGCGCAGCCGGTTCGTGCTGCTCACCGGCCCCGCCGGGGTCGGCAAGACGCGGCTCGCGCTGGCCGTGGCCGAGCGGCTGCTGCCGCTGTTCCCCGGCGGCGTCGAGGTCACACCGCTGCACGACTGCCCGCCGGAGCATCTGAACCAGCAGCGCGCCGCGGCCCATCTGACCCGTATCACCGCGAAGTCGGCCGGCGCCATGGCGCCGGAGACCACCGACTCCGGCACGGCCAAGCAGCTGCTCATCCTCGACGGCGCCGAGCATGTCCCCCAGGAGGTGGCCTGGGCCGCCCGCGGCCTGCTGGACGCGAACCCGCGGCTGCACATCATCGCCACGTCCCGCCGGACCCTCGCCATGGGCACCGCCGAGACCTGGGAGGTCGAGCCGCTGCGCACCGAACTGGCAGGCGACGACGGCCAGGAGCTGCCCGGCGCGGTCGAACTGCTGCTGCGCCGCCTCCAGTCCACCCTGCCCACGCTCGACCTCAGTAGCCATCTGCCGCAGGTCAGCCGGCTCTGCGGGCTGCTCGACGGCATCCCGCTCGCCATCGAGATCGCCGCCCAGCGGCTCAGGTCGCTGCCGCTCACCTCGCTGCTCCACGAGCGGACGCTGCTGCACCTCCTCGACCGCGTGGACGCCGGCGACCTGTCCCGGCACCGCACGCTGTCCGACAGCGTCCGCTGGAGTTACGATCTGCTGCCGCCGCCGCACCGCGCGCTGCTGCACCGGCTGGTCAACCTCCCCAAGTCCTTCTCCCTCGAGGACGTCCTGGCCGTGCAGCACTCCGGCGACCCGTCCAGGACGCCGCGCATCGCGCACCTGCTGGCGGAGCTCGCCGACGCGTCGCTGGTCCAGATCCACCGCGACGACCATTACGACTACAGCATTCACGCGCTCGTCAGGCACTTCGTCCTCGCCCGTACCGACGAGACCCCGACCACGATCAGCCTGCGCCGCTCCCGGCCCGAGACGCATCGGATCGACGCACCGCTGACCGGCGTCCACCTGCCCGGCGTGCACCGCCCCGCGGTGATGACCCGCGCCTGACAGCCGCCACCGGGCGGCAGCTGCCGGGCACGGGCCACGGGCTCACCGGACTATTCGCCGGCCGCGCCTGCCACGGTCCGGAGCGAGAAGTGCTCCGGGCCGTCGAGGCTGGCGAGGATCTGCTTCTCCAGCCACGGCAGCAGCGACTCGTCGAGCTCCGCCGCGGGGTCGAGCCGCTGCAGCAGCCGCTGCAGGACCAGCACCAGCCAGCCCGTGCCTGCCGAGGTGGCCTGCTGTGCGGGCCCGAAGGAGTGCAGCCAGGTGTACAGGCAGGAGGCTGCCGCGTGGTGGACGCAGTGCTCCGCGGCCAGGTCCTGTCCTTCGGTGGACACGGCGTCGAAGGCCTCGTCGGCGACGCGGGCGTAGAGCGCCGTCCGCCGCTCGCCCAGCGCGCCGAGCACCTGCTTCAGCGCGGCGCCCTCCGCCGCGGGCAGCCGCTCCGCCGCCAGCCGCTCGGCCTCGGCGACCGCCGGCTCCCAGCCGCGGGTGATCTCGTCCTCCACGGCGTTGGTGAGCCGCAGCGCGCGGCCCGTGGGGCGCCAGCCCGGCACCTCCTCGCGGAAGTTGAAGAGCTCGCGCAGCAGGGTCTCCCCCTTCGGCGCCGGCTGCCCGGCCAGCCGGGCCACGGCCGGCAGCTGAGAGGCGATGCCGTGCAGATTGACGTGGGTGGTGCCCTCGAAAATGCTGGCGATGGCGTGGTCCCGCTGCAGCTTCTGGAAGGCGCCGTGCGCCACTCCCTCGCGCAGGAAGCTGCGCGCCCCGAGCACCCGGGCCGTCTCCTGGACGACCTCCTCGCCCATCGTGGGCACCAGGTATTTGACGACGGACGACCACAGGCTGAGCCGCGACGGCGCGAGCGTCAGCGAGCGCGCCACCGGCAGGGCGGTGCACTCGGCGATCAGCAGGTCGAGGTAGCCGCGCAGCAGGTGGCGGCGGATCACCGGGATCGCGTAGATCTCCTGCCCGTACAGCACCCGCTCCCTCGCATGCCGCAGGGCGATGCGCAGCACCGAGTCCATGGTGCCGATGGACAGCGCGCCGATGGCCGTACGGGTGATCTGCAGCGCCTGCAGCACCTCGGCGAGCCCGCCGCCGGGGCGGCCGAGCAGCGCGTCCGCGGGCACCTTCGTGTCGCGGAAGGTGATGCCGCTCAGGTCGTGGCCGCGCAGGCCCAGGGTGCGGACGAAGGGGTGGTTGTCGAAGCTGTCCGCGTCCAGGTCTTCCTTGTCGAGGAGCAGCAGCGAGGAGCCGGCCCCTTCGACATTCGCGTATACGGTCACGAAGCGGCCCCGGGTGGCGTTTCCGACCGGCCACTTCTCGCCGTTGAGCACATAGCCGCCGTCGGCGCACGCCGCCGTCATCTCGTTCGTACCCAGGTCGCTGCCGTGGTCGGGCTCGGAGACGGCGAAGCATGCCAGGTCGCCGGAGAGGATGCCGCGGGCGACCTTGGCGCGCTGCTCCTCGCTCCCCCACAGCCACACCGGGTTGACGGCGAGCAAAGCGGACCCGAACATCACCGCCACGGTGAGATTGCGACGCGAAAGCGAGCGCGTCAGCAGAAAGAGATGCTCAAGATTGCGCAGCCGGCCGCCGAACTCCTCCGGCACCAGCTGCTCGGCGAAGCCCCACTTCCTGATCAGCGCCACCGCGTCCGGCGGCAGTTCGTCCTTCTCTTCGTACGCGACGATGTCGGCGAAGCTGTACGGGCCGCCGGCCGCGGCCGGGTCGCCGAGCGCCCGGTCCAGGTCCGCGGCCAGCGCGAAGGCCGAGCGCTCGAAGGCCGGCCGGGTCACCGCACCGGGCTCTCTGCGCCGTAACGGGCGAAGACGTCCGCGACGGTCTCGCTGTCGGCCAGCTCGGCCCGGCCCGCGGACGCCTCGGTGCGGACCAGCTCGATCACGTCGCCGACGGTCTGCAGCTTCATGGCCTCTTCGGGGTTGAGCGCCCGCAGCCCGTACACCTCTTCAAGGTTGTAACCGAGCTCCGCCAGGACCAGGGAGTGAAATCCGAGGTCGCCGATGAGGCGGTGCTGGGGTTCCACTGCATCCACCTTGCGCGGTGCGATCAGCTTGACCATTCCGCTGACTACGGCGTCGGATTCAATGGCGGCAGAAGTGTTTGTCATGCGCAGCAGGCTAAAAGGGCCGCAATTCGCACCCCAGGCAATGGACCCGGCAGTCACGCGGCAACTCCCGGCGGCCCGCATCCGGCGCCCAAATTGCCGCGGAGCTGCCTGGTCGTGACCGCCCGGATGGCCCCAGCCTGGGCGTCATGACTGCTTCCAACGACACCGCGACCGCCGCCTGGATCGGCAGCCGGCACACCGTCGGCCGGCCCCGGCTGCGGCTCATCTGCCTGCCGCACGCCGGCGGCGGCGCCGGCTCCTTCGCCGGCTGGCGGGCCCACGTACCCGAGGGGACGGAGCTGGTCCTCGTCGAGCTGCCGGGGCGTGGCGGCCGTATCGACGAGGCGATGCCGGAGACCATGGCCGGTCTTGTCGACGCCCTCTTCACCGGGCTGCGGGGCGAGTTCGACGCCCCGTACGCCATCTTCGGGCACAGCTTCGGCGCGCTGCTCGGATACGAGCTGACCCGCCGCATCGAGCAGGAGATCGCCCGGGGCGAGCCGCTGCGGCCGCCGCGGGCGCTGCTGGTCTCCGGTTCGCGGGCGCCGCATGTGCCGCTGCACCGCAAGCGGGTCGCCGACGGCGACGACGCCAAGCTGCTCGACTGGCTGCGCGACAGCGGCGGGCTGCCGGAGGAGCTTCTCGAATTCCCGGACTTTCTGCGGGACTTGCTGCGCGCCGTGCGCAGTGACATGAATTTCGCCGAGCAGTATCTGGTTCCGGAGCCGGCCGCTGTCGGCTGCCCGCTGGTCGCCTTCGCCGGCTACCAGGACGCCGTGTCCGCGGCGTCGCATGTGGAGCCGTGGTCGCAGTACACGACCGCGGCGCACCGGCTGCGGGTGCTGTCCGGCGGCCACTATTTCCCGCAGAGCCACCCGCAGGAGACCGTGACCGCCGTCCTCGCGGAGCTCGCCGCCGTCTCGCAGGGCTGAGCGGAGGGCGGTCCGGTCCGTCAGTGCGCCGGGCCGCCCTCCGGCACCAGCAGGACCGGCAGCGACGACAGGCCGCTGAGGAAGTTCGAGTAGACATACCCGCTCTCGCCGTCCGGCTCCGCCACGGCGACGAGATCGCGGAGGCTCTCCAGCAGCGCCGCCAGCTCGGCGCGGGCGAGGAAGCCGCCGAGGCAGAAGTGCGCGCCGTGCGCGAAGGTCAGGTGCTTGTTGGGCGTACGGGCCAGGTCGAACTCGTCCGGCCGGTCGAAGACGTCCTCATCGCGGTTCGCGGACGCCATCCAGGCGGTGACGATGTCCCCCTGCTCGATGAAGCAGTCGCCGAGGAAGGTGTCCTCGGTGGCGGTGCGGCCGCTGTGCAGCGCGGGCGTGGTCCAGCGCAGCACCTCCTCCACCGCCGAATCCACGCTCACCTGCCCGCTCTTGAGCGCCCGCCACTGCTCGGGCCGCTCCATCAGCGCCCGCAGGCCGCCGATCATGGCGAATCTGGTGGTCTCGTGGCCGCCCATGATGATGCTGTAGCAGTTGAAGACGATCTCCTCGTGCGACAGCGGCCGGCCGTCGATCTCCTTGGTCACCAGCAGGCTGACCACGTCGTCCAGGGGCTTCTTGCGGCGCTCCGCCGCCAGTTCGGAGAAGTAGAACAGCAGCCCGTTGCGCGACGCCCACGTCGACTCCTCGGTGGGCAGGCCGTCCGCGGAGGACAGCGCGGACGACGTGAGATCGATGATCTGCTGCCGGTCGGATACGGGCACGCCGAGCAGGTCGCAGATCGCGGCGAGCGGGATGTGCGCGGCGACATCCGCCGCGAAGTCCGCCCGGCCCTTCTCCACCGCCTCGGCGACCAGGGCGCGGGTGCTTCTGCGCACGCTCTCCACGACGATGTCGAGCGAGCGCGGCGAGAAGGGCTTCAGCAGGGCGCTGCGCAGCGCCCGGTGCGGGCTGCCGTCGGTGACGGCGAGCATCTTGCCCGCCGCCGAATCGCCGCCGGCCAGCAGCGTGTCGAGCACATTGCCCTGCTCGGAGGTGAAGGTGCCGCTGCTGTTCAGCACCTCCACCACCCCGGCGTACCGGCTCACCACCCAGAACCCCGGCCGCCCGTCCCGCTCCGGCTGCCAGTGCACGGGTGCTTCGGTACGCAGCCGGCGCCACAGCGGCCCGAGGTCGTGCCGGGCGTGCAGCATCGGGTCGGCGAGGTCGACATCCTCCAGGGCGGCCGCGGCCGGGCCCGGACGGGTGGTGAGTTCGGTCATCGTTCTGGCTCCAGCTGGGTGTCGGGATGTCAGCGCGACGGCTCTGTCGGGCCGGGGAAGAACGCGGTGGTCGCCCCTGCGGTTTCCGCGCCGTCCACCACCAGCTGCTGCCCGGAGACGAAGCCTGCCTGCGGCGAGGCGAGGTAGTGGAAGGCGTCGGCGATCTCCTCGGGGGCGGCGTGCCGCCGGGCCGGGATCCGCTCGTTGACCTCGTCGAGCATGGCGTCGGTGTACTCGGCGCGCTGCATGGGCGTCAGCACCGCCCCGGGCGCCACGCAGGCGGTGCGGATCAGCGGCGCCAGCTCCACCGCGAAGGTCTGGCAGAGCGAGAAGACGGCCGCCTTGGAGGCGTTGTAGTCGGAGTACAGCGGGTAGCCGCGCGACCCGTTGACGGAGGCGGTGGCGAGGAGCACGCCCGCGCCCTGCTTCAGCATGTGCGGCACGCTGTGCCGCCACAGCGCGAGGACGCCCATGAAGTTGACGTCGAGGGTGCGGCGGGCCTCCGCCTCGGTGAGGTCGAGGATGCCGTGCCTGATGCTGATGCCGGCGTTCGCGATGACCACGTCGATGCGGCCGCGCTCCTCGTGCACCTGGTCGACCGTGCGGCGGACGCCGTCCCAGTCCGACACGTCCTGCTTGATCCAGTGCAGCTCGCCGCCCTCCGGGCGCGGCCCGAGCGCGGTGTCCGCCGGCGGGGGGTTGATGTCGAGGCCGGTGACGTGGTCGCCGGCCCGTACGAAACGCTCCGCGGTGGCCTGGCCGATGCCGCTGGAGGCGCCGGAGACGATGACGGTACGCATGGTGGCTGCCCTTTCTCAGATGATGACGCGGTGGTGCTCGAGGGCGTAGCCGCTGAAGTTGCGGCGCAGGTTGCGGCTGACGGTGAGCTTCTTCAGCCAGCGGTCGGTGCCGTCGTAGCGGGCGGTGAAGGGGCGACGGCCGTGCACGGCCCGGTAGTTGTCCACCAGCAGCATGGATCCGGGCTCCACCACGACGTCCTGCTGGACCCGCTGCAGCTCATCCATGAGCGCGTCGAGCGCCGCCTCCGCCTCGGTGTCGCCCGGCAGCACGTTCATGAAGGGGCGGTCGATGCGCAGGTACGGGTTGAGCCGGTCGCCGGAGAGCACCGCGGCCGGCTCCGGCCGGTCCCGCATCCGGCGCAGCTGCGGCAGCGCGGGGTGCCCCGGCTCGTCCGTCTCCAGCTGCCGGATGTGCTCGGTGTCCGGCATGATGTGGAACCGCCGCTCGGCGAGCACCGTCCGCTCGCGGTCGCTGAGCCGGACGTCGCGGACGGACGCCACGATGGTCGGCACCCGGTCGGGGTTGCGGAGCCCGAAGAGCAGCAGGTAGTCGCAGCGGTTGGGGTGGAAGCCGTCCTCGGTGTGGAATTCCAGCAGGCTCTCGCTGCCATAACCGCTCTGCCGCTCCTCGTCCCCTGCGATCGGCAGGATGTTCTGAACGATGCGCCCCTCCTGCAGCGTCACCCAGCCGAACGGGTCGCCGAGGGCAAGCCCGCACAGCGCCAGCCACACCTCCTGCGCCTGCGCGGTGCCACCGCGGATGGCGTCCCGCCAGTGCTCGGGGGTGGGGCCGATCCGGGCGTCGTCCACCGGAAAGCCGTGCACCAGGCACGCCGCGGCGCCCTCGCTGCGGCGGTACGTCGTCAGGAACGAGCGCAGCCTGGCCGGCAGCAGCTCCTCGGCGGCCTGCGCCCGGTCGTAGAAGCCCGGCAGCGCCGGGTCGCCGCAGGTGGCGAGGAGCTTCTCCGCCGCGGACCGCAGCTCGGCGGCCTCGGTGTCGTCCATGCGGAACGTCAGCGGTACGTCCAGGCCGTCCGCCGCGCCCCCGGCCGGGCGGGACGGGGCGGCGGTCTCGGTCGTGGTCGTCATGTGGGTGTCCTCACCTTGTCGGGCCCCTTCGCGGGGTCTGCGGGCGTTCGGTCCTGTGCGGCCCGCGCCGGTCGGCCGGGCCGCGTGGTGGTGCACCGCTGGACCCGGCCGAGCAGGGTCCCGGCGTGGGAGTGGGTCCAGCGGTCGTGCATGGGTGGCGCGTTGGTACGGGTCGTGGCAGGCGCCGGTCAGGCCGGGTCCTGCCAGTCCTCGGCGAACTCGGCGAGTTCGTCCTGGCCGAGGGTGATCAGCGGGTCGTTGTCCGGTGCCGCGGCGTCCGGCTGTGCCGCGGAGTCGAGTTCCCGCACGGCGGTGGCGAGGGCGGCGACGGTCTTGTGGGTGAAGACGTCCCGCGGCGACATGTCCAGGCCGTCGGCGCGGGCCAGCGTGACGAGCCGGATGGAGACGATGGAGTCGCCGCCCAGGTCGAAGAAGCTGTCGTCGATGCCGACCCGCTCCGCCCCGAGCGCCTTGGCGAACAGGGCACACAGCTGTGTCTCGCGCGGCGTGCGCGGTCCGCGGCTGTCGCTGCCGGCGGAGAAGTCCGGCTCCGGCAGCGCGTCCGGGTCGAGCTTGCCGCTCGGGGTGACGGGCAGCCGGTCCAGGACCACGACGGTCGCCGGGACCATGTACTCGGGCAGCGCGGACGCCACCCGGTCGCGGAGCTTCACCGGGTCCGGGACCGTCTCGGCGAGCGCGGCCACGTACCCGACCAGGCGGCGCCGTCCCGGCTGGTCCTCCCGTACGATCACGGCGGCCTGGGTGACCGCCGGGTCCTCGGCCAACACCGCCTCGATCTCTCCGGGTTCGATCCGGAAGCCGCGCACCTTGACCTGCCGGTCGGCCCGGCCGAGGTACTCCAGGACGCCGTCCGCCCGCCGCCTGGCCAGGTCGCCGGAGCGGTACATGCGGGTCCCCGGCGGCCCGTACGGATCCGCCGTGAACCGCTCGGCGGTCAGCCCGGGCCGGTGCAGATAGCCGCGGGCCAGGCCGGCCCCGGCGAGGTACAGCTCGCCGGGCGTGCCGACCGGCACCGGCCGCAGCGCCCCGTCGAGGACGTACACCCCGGCGCCCACGACCGGCGCGCCCAGCGGCGGGCTGGTCCGCCCCGCGAGCGGCCCGCTCATCGTCGCCATGACGGTGGCCTCGGTGGGGCCGTACGCATTGACCATCCGCCGCTCGTCCGACCAGCGTTCGACCAGGTCGGGCGCGCAGGCCTCGCCGCCCACCACGAGGGTGACCCCGGCGGGCAGTGCGCCCCCGGACAGCACGGCGAGCGAGGAGGGCGGCAGCAGGAGCGTGGTCACGCTGTACCTGGCCACGGTCTCCGCCAGCGCCGGGCCGGGCAGGAGTTGGTCGGCGGGGGCGGTGACGGCGGCGGCGCCGGTGAGCAGCGCGGTGGCCAGTTCCCAGACCGAGGCGTCGAAGCTGGGCGACGCGAAGAGCAGCACCCGCTCGTCGGGCCGCAGCGCGAGCCCTTGGCGCTGCTGGGCGACGAGCGCGGCGATGCCGGTGTGCGGCACGAGGACGCCCTTGGGCTTTCCGGTGGAGCCGGAGGTGTAGATGAGGTACGCGCCGGTGCCCGGACGCAGCGGCGCCGTACGGTCGGCGTCGGCCAGGTCCGTACCGGAAAGGGCCGCGATCGACGCCTCCGTCTGCGGGTCGCCGGCCTCGTCCGCGGCGCGCAGGTGCAGGGTCGCGGTGGCGCCTGCCTCGGCCATCAGCGCGGCGCCTTCGGCCGTGGTCAGCACCAGGTCGGGGCGGGCGTCGGCGACGATGTAGCGCAGCCGGTCCATCGGGTAGGCCAGGTCGATGGGCAGGTAGGCGGCGCCGCTCTTCAGCACCCCGAGGACGGCGCGGACGGAGCCGGCCGACTTGGGCATGGCGACCGCGACGATGCTCTCCGGGCCGATGCCGCGGGCCGTGAGGGCGCGGGCGAGCCGGTTGGCCTCGGCGTTGAGGTCGCCGTAGGTCAGCTCCCGCGCGCCCTCGTACACGGCCACCGCATCCGGGGCCTTGCGCACCTGCTCCTCGAACAGCGCCGGGAAGGTGGCGGCCGCCGGGGTCCCGGCGGGATCGGCCAGGTCCAGGAGCGCGTCCCGCGCCTCGGGCGCGAGCAGCTCAAGCCGCCCGATGGGGGTGCCGGGCGCCTCGGTGAAGGCCAGCAGCACGGCGCGGACCCGGTCGAGCATCGCGGCGGCGGTGTCGCGGGGGAACAAGTCAGTGCGATAGCTCAGTTCGACGCTGAGCCGCTCGCCGGGCACCACGACCAGGCTGAACGGGTAGTGCGAGGCGCCGGGCGCGGGCGTCTCGTCGACGGATATCCGCAGCCCGGGGACCTGGTCCTGGACCGCGTCCCCGTCCACGGGCGTGTTCTCGAAGCCCACGACGGTGTCAAAGAGTTCGCCGATGCCGACGGCGCGCTGCACCTCGGCGAGGCCGGTGTGCTGGTGGCCGCGCAGCTCCGCCTGCGTCGCCTGGAGCGCGGCCAGGGCGTCGGCGAGCGTACGGCCGGGGGCGAGGTCCACCCGTACCGGAGCCGTGTTCATCAGCAGGCCGACCATCTCCTCGGCGCCCGCAAGCCCGGGCGGCCGCCCGGCGGTGGTGGCGCCGAAGACGACGTCCTGACGGCCGAGCAGCTGGCCGAGGGCCACCGCCCAGGCGCCCTGGATGACGGTGTTCAGGGTCAGGTCCGCGGCCCGGGCGGCGGCGGTCAGCCGCTCGGTGGCCGCCGGGTCGAGCACGGTCGTGACCAGCTCGGGCAGCCCGCCCGCGGCGGCCTCGGCACCGGGCGCGACCAGGGACGGCTCGTCGAGTCCCGCCAGCGCCTCGCACCATGCGGCGAGGGCCTCGTCCTCGTCCTGCGCGTCAAGCCAGCGCAGGAAGCCGTCGAACGGCACCGGCACTTGGCCCCGGTCGCTGCCGCCGGCGGCGTAGCAGGCGAAGAGGTCCCGGAAGAGCAGCGGCAGGGACCAGCCGTCGAGCAGCATGTGGTGATGGGTGAGCAGGAGCAGATGCTCCTCGGCGCCGAGCCGGATGAGGGTGACCCGCAGCAGCGGCGGCGCGGCCATGTCGAAGCCGCGCAGCCGGTCCTCGGCGAGCAACGCGGCGAGCCGGTCGGCGCGGTCGGCGTCGGGCAGCTCGGAGAGGTCGATCTCGTGCCACGGCGCCCGTACGCCCTCGTGGACGAGCTGCGCCGAGCGGCCGGACGCGAAGGTGGTGAACGAGGCGCGCAGGGCGGCGTGCCGGGTCAGCAGCGCGTCGAAGGATGCGCGCATGACGGCCGGGGAGAGGGTGCCGGTCAGGCGCAGGGGGCGCTGGGTCACGTAGACGTCGACGGCGTCCGCGGCGAGCAGGGCGTGGAAGTGCATGCCCTGCTGGAGCGGGGTCAGCGGCAGGACGTCGGCCACCTGGTGCCCTGCGGCGTCGAGCTCGGCGAGTTCGGCGGCGTCGAGGCTGATCAGGGGGCCGCGGACCTGGGTGTCGGGGGTGGTGGCCTGCTTCGGGTCGATGTCCTGGGCGATGGCGGCGAGTCGGGCGATGGTCTTGTGGACGAAGATGTCCTTCGCGCTGAGCACCAGCCCGGCCGCGTGGGCGCGGGACGCCAGGCGCATCGATGAGATCGAGTCGCCGCCGAGGTCGAAGAAGCTGTCGTCCACGCCGATCTGCTCGCGGCCGAGGACCTCGGTGAATACGTCGTGCAGCTGCTGCTCGCGCTCGGAGGCCGGGGCGCGGTAGACGCCCGCGCTCGCGAATACGGGATCGGGCAGCGCTCGCCGGTCGACCTTGCCGTTCGGCGTCAGCGCGAACTCGTCGACCACGACGATCTGCGCCGGGACCATGTACTCCGGCAGCACCTTCGCGACCTGCTGCCGCAGCCGCTCGGGGTCGACAGCGGCGGCACGCACATAGCCGACGACCCGGCCTTCCGACACCGCCACCACGGCCTGTGCCACCGACGCATCCGCCGCCAGCACCGCCTCGATCTCCCCCAGCTCGATCCGATGCCCACGCACCTTCACCTGGAAGTCCGAACGGCCGCAGTACTCCACCACCCCGTCGGCGCTCCGGCGCCCGAGATCCCCGGTCCGGTACATCCGCTCGCCCGCGCCGCCGAACACATCGGCGACAAACCGCTCCCCGGTGAGCCCAGGCCGACCCGCATAACCCCGAGCCACCCCCGACCCACCGATATAGATCTCCCCGACCACACCCACCGGCACCGGCCGCAAAAACCCGTCCAGCACATACACCCGCGTGTTGTCGGCAGGCCCGCCGAGCGCCGGCCGGCTGGTCGTGTCGGCGTGGCAGAACATCGCGTCGATGGTGCATTCCGCCGGGCCGTAGAGGTTGTAGACCGACAGCCCCGGTACGTCCCTGAGCTCGGCCCACAGGTCGTCGCCCACCTCTTCCCCGCCGAGCGCGAGGGTGCGGACGCTGCGCCGGTCGGCGGCGCACAGCCCGGCGGCCAGCAGCTGCCGGGCGACGGACGGCGTGGTGTCGAGAACGTCGATCGCGGTGTCGGCCAGGTGGGCGACGAGGGCGAGGGCGTCCTTGCGGAGGGTGTCGTCGACGATGTGCAGCTCGTGGCCCGCGACCATCCACAGCAGCTGGCTGAAGGAGGCGTCGAAGCCGAGGGAGTTGGTGAGGGCGGCCCGTAGCGTACGGCCGCCTGCTCTGGCCCGCTCGGGCTCGAAATAGTTCGCCCGGTGGCTGTGGAACATGTTCACCAGGTTGCGGTGCTCGACCGCGACGCCCTTCGGACGGCCAGTGGAGCCGGAGGTGTAGATGACGTAGGCGAGGTCGGCGGGGTCGAGGGGCCGGCCGCGCTCGGCGTCGCTGAGGTCGGCGGTGTCGGCGGGCCGTTCGGCCTTGTCCAGCAGCAGCGTCGTACCGTCGGCGGGCAGCCGGTGTGCCGTCGTGCTGTCGGCGATGACGACGGCGGGGCCGGCCTCCGCGCAGATCCCGGCGATCCGCTCCGGCGGGTGGTCGACGTCGATCGGGAGGTAGCCGGCGCCGGACTTCCACACCGCCAGGATGGCGATGACCGCGTCGGTGGTACGGGGCAGGGCCACGCCGACGAGGCCGCCGGGGCCCGCGCCTTGGGCGCGCAGAGCGCGGGCCAGGCGGTTGGCCTCGGCGTTGAGGCGCGCGAAGGTCAGGGCGGCGGCGGGGTCGGAGACGGCGGGCGCGTTCGGGGTCGCCCGTACCTGCTCCTCGAAGACGTCCGGGAGGGTCTGCGGCGGGTTCGCGGCGGTGCGCCCGGTGGCGGTGACGAGGTCCTTGCGCAGCTCGGCGTCCGTCCAGAGCGGCACCTGCGCGGCCGGGGCCTCGGGGCGGGCGGCGATCTCCCGGAGGATGGCGCCGAGGCTCGACAGGACGGCGGTCGCGGCCTCTTCGGTGTAGACGTCCTCGCGGTAGTTGAGCTCGCAGCGCAGCCGCTCGCCCGGGTAGGCGGCGAGGCTGAGCGGGTAGTGGGTGCCCTCCGGGGTGGCGTCGGTGGCGTCGCGCAGGACGCTGACGGTGAGGCCGTCCACCGATGCGCCGGAGACGGCCTGCTCTACGGGGAAGTTCTCGAAGGCGACGGTGGTGTCGAAGAGTTTCGGCCTGCCGACGGCCCGGTGGATGTCGGCAAGGCCGAGGTACTGGTGGCTCATCAGGGCCGTCTGCTCGTCCTGGATCCTGGCGAGCAGCCGGACGATGGCCTCTTCAGGGTCGATACGGACCCGGGCGGGCACGGTGTTGATCAGCAGGCCGACCATCCGGTCGCTGCCGGGGAGCTCCGGCGGGCGCCCGGCGACGGTGTTTCCGTACACGACGTCGTGGCTGCCGGTGAGCGAGGTGAGGAGCAGGGACCAGGCGCCCTGGATCACGGTGTTGACGGTGAGCTCGCGGGAGCGGGCGAGCTCGGTGATGCGCCGGGTCACGTCCTGCGGGAGCTCGGCGACGACGCGCCGCTGGCCCCGGTCGGCGGACCCGGTGCCGGTGCCGTCGGCGACCAGGGTCGGGCCCTCGATCCCGGACAGGGCGTCGCGCCAGGATCTTTCGGCCTGGTCGCGGTCCTGCCGGTCGATCCAGCTCAGATAGTCGGCGAACGGCGCCACCGGCTCGAGCCCCTCGGCCGTGCCGCCGGCCGCGTAGATCCGGAACAGGTCGCTGAGCAGCAGCGGGACCGACCAGCCGTCGAGCAGGATGTGGTGGTTGGTGAGCACCAGGACATGCCGGTCGGCCGCCAGCCGGATCAGGGTGAACCGCAGCAGCGGCGGCCGGGCCATGTCGAAGCGGCGGGCGCGGTCCTCGGTCAGCAGCCGGGCCAGCCGGACGCCGCGCTCGTCGGCGCCGAATCCGGAGAGGTCGACGGTCTCCCAGTGCGGCTCCACCGCTCGGGCGACGGCCTGCACGGCCTCGCCCGAGCGGCGCCTGAGGAAGCCCGCACGCAGGCTTCCGTGACGGTCCAGCAAAGCCGCGCTGGAGCCGCGCAGCACCTCCGGGTCGAGGGCACCGACGATTTCCAGAGGTGTCTGCACGTTGTAGAAGTCGATGGCGTCGCCGTCCGCCGCGCCGCCGTCGTACTGGGCATGAAACAGCATGCCCTGCTGCAGCGGGGTCAGCGGAAGCACGGCTTCCAGGGATGTCTGCTTCACGATGTTGCCTCCCACTGAGCTTCGAGCTCGTCGAGTTCGCCGGCGTCGAGGCGGATCTGGGCGTCGGGGGTGGTCGCCTCGCCGGGATCGATGTCCTGGGCGATGGCCGCGAGCCGGGCGATGGTCTTGTGGACGAAGATGTCCTTCGCGCTCAGCAGCAGCCCGGCCGCGTGGGCGCGCGCCGCCAGCCGCATCGACGTGATCGAATCGCCGCCGAGGTCGAAGAAGCCGTCGTCCACGCCGATCCGCTCACGGCCGAGGACCTCGGCGAGTACGTCGTGCAGCAGGCGTTCGCGCTCGGAGGCCGGGGCCCGATAAGCCCCTGCGGAAGCGAATACGGGATCCGGCAGCGCCCGCCGGTCGACCTTGCCGTTCGGCGTCAGCGCGAACTCGTCGACCACGACGATCTGCGCCGGGACCATGTACTCGGGCAGCACCCTTGCCACCCGCTGCCGCAGCCCCTCCGGGGCCACACCATCAGGACCGGCCGCTCGCACGTAGCCGACGACCCGGCCTTCCGACACCACCACCACGGCCTGCGCCACGGACGCATCCGCCGCCAGCACCGCCTCGATCTCCCCCAGCTCGATCCGATGCCCACGCACCTTCACCTGGAAGTCCGAACGGCCGGAGTACTCCACCACCCCATCCGCACCCCGACGGCCCAAGTCGCCCGTCCGGTACATCCGCTCGCCCGCACCGCCGAACACATCGGCGACAAAGCGCTCCCCGGTCAGACCGGGCCGACCCGCATAACCCCGGGCCACCCCCGGCCCACCGATATAGATCTCCCCGACCACACCCGCCGGCACCGGCCGCAAGAACCCGTCCAGCACATACACCCGCAGGTCAGCGAGCGGCGTGCCGACGGGCACCGCCTTCCCGCCACCCGCGCGAGCAGGCCCGGTGGTCGTGTAGACGGACACCTCCGTCGGCCCGTACTGGTTGTGCAACTCGGCGCCGACCACCGCATGGAACCGGTCGGCGAGCGCACCGGTCAGCTGCTCCCCACCCACGAAGACCCGCTCGAGCCCGGTGCATTGATCAGCCCCCGGCTCCCGCAGAAAGACCTCCAGCGTGGACGGTACGAACTGGGCGACCGTGACGCCCTCGGCCCGGATCAGCCCGGCGAGATAGCCGGGCGCCTCCTCGCCGTCCGGCCGCGCCACGACCACCGACGCGCCATGCTGCAGCGGCCAGAAGATCTCCCACACCGAAGGGTCGAAGCTGAGCGACGTCCGCTGCAGCACCTTGTCGGCGGGGCCGAGCGGGTGCCGCTCCTGCATCCCCGCCAGGTAGTTGGTGACCCCGGCGTGAGTGACCACGATGCCCTTGGGCCGCCCGGTCGAGCCGGAGGTGTACACCACGTACGCCGGGTGCTCCGGCAGCAGTTGCGGCTCCGGCGCGGAAGCGGTGGCGGCCTCCTTGTCGAGTACGGGCAGCAGGTCGTCGTCGATGACGAGGACGGGCCGTACCTGCTCCACCATGTAGGCGATGCGCTCGGCCGGATACTCCGGGTCGAGCGGCAGATAGGCGGCCCCCGCCTTGTGGATCGCGTGCAGTACGGCGATGAGCTCGATCGAGCGCCGCAGCTTGACCGCGACCACCTGCCCGGGCCCGGCGCCCCTGGCGGCCAGCGCCCCGGCGAGGCGGCCGGCGCGGGCGTCCAGCTCGGCGTAACTGATCCGGATTCCCTCGCAGCTGACGGCCGGCGCGTCAGGGGTACGCCGCGCCTGCGCCGCGAACAGGGCCGGCAAGGTGGTGGCAGCCACACCCGACTCGGCCGCCGCCGGGGCGAGCGCGGCCCGCTCGGCGTCCGTGAGCAGCGGCATTCGCCCGACCCGGCGATCCGGATCGGTGGCGAAGGTCGCCATGGCCAGCCGCAGCCGCGTGGCACACGCCTCCACGTCGGCCTCGTCGAAAAGGTCCCCGCGATACGTGAGTTCCAGCCGCAGCCGCTCCCCCGGCACCGCCGACAGGCTCAGCGGATAGTGCGTGCCGCCGGTCGGATCGGCCTCCTCGACGGTGATGTCGAGGCCCTGCGCCTGCCGCAGAATCGCGTGCTCGTCGATCGGCGCGTTGCCGAAGACCACGGAGGTGTCGAACAGCTCCCCGTACCCGGTCAGGCGGTGCAGCTCGGGCAGCCCGAGGTGATGGTGCTCGGCGAGCGCGATCTGCTCGTCCTGCACCCGGGACAGCAGCGCCGACAGCGGCTCGCCCGGCCGCAGCCGCACCCGTACTGGCACGGTGTTCATCAGCAGGCCGACGATCTCGTCCACGCCCACCAGCCGCGGCGGGCGGCCCGCGACCGTACCGCCGAAGACGATGTCGTCGCGCCCGGTGAGGGTGTGCAGCAGCAGCGACCAGACGCCCTGGACCACCGTGTTGAGGGTCAGGCCGCGGGCGCGCGCGGCGTCCTCCACGGCGGCGGTGAGCTCGGCGGGCAGCTCGGCGACCAGCAGCCGGGGCATGGCATCGGCCGCGGCTTCCGGGCGGCCGGGGGCGACCAGGGTGGGGCCGTCGAGTCCGGCCAGCGCCTCCCGCCAGGTGCCTTCGGCGGTGGCCCGGTCCTGCGCGGCCACCCAGGCCAGGAAGGAGCGGTACGGAACGGGCGCCGGCAGCGCCGCCTCGTCGCCGTGCAGCAGGGCGAGCAGGTCGCGCAGGATCAGCGGCAGCGACCAGCCGTCGAAGAGGATGTGGTGGCTGGACAGGGCGACGAGGTGCCGCTCGTCCGCCAGCCGGATCAGGCTGAAGCGCAGCAGCGGCGGCCGCGCCATGTCGAACCGCTGCCGCTTGGCCTCGGCGAGCACCTCCGCGAGCCGCGACTCCCGCTGCTCCGGCGGCAGTCCGCGCAGGTCGTGCTCGTGCACCGGCACCGCCGCGGTCTTGGCGATGAGCTGCAGCGGCTCGCCCGACTCCGCCTGCGTGAAGGCGGCGCGGAGGGCGGTGTGCCGGTCCACGACGGACTGGCAGGCGCGGCGGAAGGCGGCGGCGGACAGCGGGCCGGAGAGCCCGAAGACCTTCTGGACGTTGTAGGCGTCGGCGCCGTCGGAGACCCAGGAGTGGAAGAGCATGCCCTGCTGGAGGGGGGTGAGCGGCAGTACGTCCTCCAGGCCGCCGTTCTGGGCGAGCCGGTCCCGCTCGGCGCCCGGCAGTGTGACGAGCTCGGCCGGTGATGCATCCGAAGCGCCGCCGCCCGCGAGTTCACCCGCCGCGTGCTCCGCCAGCGCCGCCACCGTCTTGTGCGCGAACACCGCCTGCGGGCTGATCGGAAGCCCGGCCCGGGTCGCCGCCGAGGCGAGCCGGACCGCGACGATCGAGTCGCCGCCGAGCTCGAAGAAGTTGTCGTCGATGCTGATGCCGCTGGCGCCGAGCACCTCGCCGAACAGCGCGCACAGCCGCTCCTCCCGCTCGTCGCGCGGGGTCCGGCCGTCGCCGGAGCCGGTGTACTCGGGTGCGGGCAGCGCCCGCTGGTCGAGCTTGCCGCTCCCCGTCAGCGGCAGGTCCGGCAGGATCACCACCGCGGCCGGGACCATGTACGGGGGCAGCTTGCGGCCGACCAGGTCCCGTATCGCCGCCGCTTCGGGGCGGGCGTCGGCGGCGGGCACCACGTACGCCACCAGCTGCTTCACGCCCGGCCGGTCCTCCCGTACGACGACATTGACCCGGCCGACCTCGGGCGCCCGCGCGATGACGCTCTCGATCTCGCCGAGTTCGATGCGGAAGCCGCGGATCTTGACCTGCCGGTCGATGCGGCCGAGGTAGGTCAGCTCGCCGTCGGGGGTCCAGGAAGCCAGGTCGCCGGTGCGGTACATGCGGGTGCCCGGCGGGCCGTAGAGATCCGCGACGAAGCGCTCGGCGGTGGGGCCCGGGCGGTTGAGGTAGCCGCGGGCGAGGCCGGGGCCGCTGAGGTAGACCTCGCCGGCGACGCCCGGCGGGACCGGGCGCAGCGCCGGGTCGAGGACGCGGAGGCGGGTGCCCGGAGCCGTGCGGCCCATCGGGGGGACGATGCGGCCGGACAGCGCGGGCGTCTGGGTGGCGATGACGGTCGATTCGGTGGGCCCGTAGCCGTTGACCATGAGCCGTCCCGGCGACCAGCGGTCGACCAGCTCGGGCGAGCAGGCTTCGGCGGCGGCGACCAGGATGGTGCCCTCGGGCAGCCCGTCCGGGGGCATGACGGCCAGGGCGGAGGGGGTCAGCAGCAGGCAGTTGACGCCGAGTTCATGGACCAGGTCGGCGAGCGGCGGTCCCGGGGTGAGCCGGTCCGTGGGGGCCACTACGGCGGCCGAGCCCGTCAGCAGGGCGCAGCACAGCTCCCATACGGAGGCGTCGAAGCTGGGCGAGGCGAACTGCAGCACCCGGTTGTTCTCGGTGAGGCCGAGGAGCGCGCGCTGGTGGGCGAGGTGGCCCGCGAGTCCGGTGTGGGTGACGACCACGCCCTTGGGGCGCCCTGTCGAGCCGGAGGTGTAGATCACGTACGCCGGGTGCGTGACACGCAGCGGCGCCAGGCGCTCGGCATCCGCGACGTCGGTGTCCGGGAGGTCGGGCAGCGGGCTCCCGGTGGGGCTGTCGGCCTCGTCCAGGTACAGCCGTTCCACGCCCGGGGCGAGCCCGTCATAGTCCACATCTCGAGTGGTCAGCAGCAGCATCGGCGTCGTGTCGTCGACCATCGCGGCGACGCGGGAGCGCTGGTAGTCGAGGTCGATCGGCAGATAGGCGGCGCCCGACTTCAGCACGCCGACGACCGCCGTCAGCGCGGCCATGCCGCGCGGCAGCGCGAGGGCGACCATCCGCTCGGGGCCCGCGCCGCGGGCGATGAGGGCCCTGGCCAGGCGGTTGGCGCGGGCGTTGAGCTCGGCGTAGTCGATGCTGCCGGCCGCGGAGATCAGCGCGGGCCGGTGCGGGGTGGCCCGTACCTGCTCCTCGAACATGTCGGGGAAGGTGCGCGTCGGCACCGCCTCCGTGTGGCCTTCGAGGCCGCCGGCGGCGAGCACCCGCGCGCGCTCGTCGGGCGTCGTCACGTCGGTCGCGGCGAGCGGCCGGTCGCCGGGGGCGGCGAGGAAGCGCTCCAGGAAGCCGGTGAAGCGCCGCTGGTGGGCAGCCAGTTCCGCGGCGCTGTAGCGGTCCGGGTTGGCGTCCAGCTCGATGCGCATGCCCTTGCCGTCGGGGTCCGCGTGGCAGGTGATGTTCAGGTCGGATACGGGGCCGCCGGACAGCGCGGTCAGCTTGGCCTCGCGGCCCGCGAGATTGCTCTCGGAGCCGGCCGGCATGATGTTGACCAGGGCGCCGAAGAGCTGCTCGTTGGAGCCGAGCAGCCGCAGCTCGCGGCGGAGTTCGTCGTACGGGAAACGCTGGTGTGCCAGCAGCTCGCCGAGGCGGCGGCCGACGTGCCGCAGCAGCTCGGTGCGCCCGGCGGCCGGGTCGACGGAGATGCGCAGCGGCAGGGTGTTGGAGAGCATGCCGGGCACGTTCTCCGAGCGGGCGCCGAGCCGGGCGGTGACGGGCACGCCGATCGCCAGGTCGGCCGCCCCGGTCATGCCGTGCAGATACGCGCCGACCGCCGCCAGCATCACCACGCTCCACGGGACCCGGACCTCGCGGCCGACCGCGCGCAGGGCGTCCTGCTGCGCCTCGGGCAGGTGGATGGTCGCGGAGAGGGCGCTGTGCGCGGTGCCGGTCGGGACTCCGGGGGCGAGGCTGACCGTCTCGAACCGGTCGGCGAAAAGCTCGGTCCAATAGGCCTGGTCCCGCTGGTAGTCGGCGGAGGCGCGGTACTCCGCCTCGTCGCCGAGGAGGTCGGTGAGCGGGCCGAGCGGGCGGCCGGACAGCGGCTCGCCGGCGACCAGCTGCTCGTACACCTCGGTGATCCGCCGGGAGTGCCGCACCGAGCCGTAGCCGTCGGAAAGGATGTGGTGGCTGCGCTGATACCAGAGGTAGTGGTCGTCGCCCACCCGCATCAGCACATGCGCCGACAGCGTCCCGGTGAACAGGTCGTAGGCCCGCCACCGGTCCCGGTCCATCAGCTCGCGGGCGGCGGCCAGCGGGTCGGGCTCGCCGGTGAGGTCCACCTCCTGCCACGAGGAGCAGCCGAGGTCCACCGGCCGCTGCCGCGGGCCGTCGGCCAGCTCCACGAACTCGACGTCGAAGCTCCCGCTCTCCCCCTCCGACTGCCGCACCGCGCGGGCCAGCAGCGGGCCGTCGACCGGCCCCCGGATCTCCATGACCACCACCGTGTTGAAGGCGGGGTTGGCCGGGTCGAGCCGCTGGGCGAAGAAGATCCCCCGCTGGGCGGCGGTGAGCGGGAGCAGGTCGCTGCCCGCCGGGTTGTTCCGTACGACAGGTGCGTCGAGTTCTGCGTCAAGTGAAGTCATTCGAGGTGTCAACCACTCTCTCGGGAACCGCTGGAGCATGACCTCCAGTGAGCTTCGAGCCAGCAATTCAGGGCGATGCTGCACGGTTTCGCCGAGTACTCACCAGGCAAGCGACCGGCAATCGCGGTGACCGGCGAAGCTGCCGCCCTGCCCCCTCGGAGTTACCTGCCGCTTGCCTGGAGGAGGCTTCGGGGCGCGGGTCACCATGCGTGTCAGTCCGGTGTGCCCATCCCCCGTTCGGCACACCGGACGCGCCCTTGCGAATTCACCTCCGGAGAGGACAAGGCCGTTGCGAATCCCGGACCGAGGCCTACTTGAATGGCTGGACGAGGCGCCGGCCGAGCGTGGCCTGTATTACGCCGACAAGGACGACGGCTGGGACTTCCTGTCCTACGCCGAGCTGCGCGACCTCGTCCTCCGTACGGCCGCCGCCCTGCGCGCGAACGGCGTCGAGCGCGGCGATGTCGTGGCGCTGGTGCAGCGCTCCAGCCCCGGCTTCGTGGCCGGGCTCTTCGGCGCGCTGGCCGCGGGGGCGACGCCGTGCTCCATCGCCCCGCCGTTCGCGTTCCAGCGGGCCGACGAGTACGAGCAGCACGCCGCCAGCCTCATCGAGACGGCGGGCCCGCGGGTCACGCTGTGCGACGACGAGTCGCTGGAGCGGGTCCGTAAGATCTCCGCCGGGCTCGGGCTGCCGGAGCCGATCCAATTCGAGGATCTGGTACGGGACGTGGAGCCGCTCGCGGAGCCGCTGCCGCTGCCCGAGACCGCGCTGCTGCAGTTCACGTCGGGTTCGAGCGGCGCCTCCCGCGGGGTGCTGATCTCCGCCGAGGCGCTGCGCGCCAACCTGACCGGCATGCGCCGCTGGATGGACTGGACCCCGGACCGGCCCGGCATCAGCTGGCTGCCGGTCCACCACGACATGGGCCTGGTCGGCTATCTGCTATCCGTCGTCGTCACCGGCTGCGACAGCTGGATGATGCAGCCCGACGACTTCATCCGCTCCCCGCTGCGCTACCTGCGCTGCATGAGCGACAACCGCACGGCCATCACCGGCATGCCGAACTTCGCCCTGGCCTACATCCTGCGCCGGGTGCGCCCGAAGCAGCTGGAGGGGCTCCGCTTCGACAGCATGCAGGCCGTGATCATCGGCGCCGAGCGCGTCGACCCGACGGTCCTGGAGGACTTCCACCAGCTCCTCGGCCCGCACGGCCTGGACCGCGGCGCGCTGCTCCCCGCCTACGGCGGCGCCGAGGCGACGCTCGCCGTGACCGGCCTCGCCCGCAACGCGGGCTGGACGACGTCGGTGCCGAACGGCGGCGACACCAGCGCGCCCTCGGGCAACGCGGTCGTCGGCTGCGGCACCCCCCTGGAGGGCCGGCACGTCGCCATCCACGGCGAGGACGGCGAAGAGCTCCCCGACGGCGAGGTCGGCGAGATCGTCGTCACCGGCGTCTCGATCGCCAGCGGATACGTCGGCGACACCTCGTCGCTCTCCGGCACCAGCCTCGGCGAGCGGGGACTGCACACCGGCGACGCCGGGTTCGTACGGGACGGGCAGCTGTTCGTGATCGGCCGGCTCGGCGACGGGCTGAAGGTCAGCGGGAAGATGGTCTTCGCCGAGAGCCTGGAAACCCTCCTCCACCAGCGCGGCATCCCCGAGCGCCGGGTCGCCGTCCTGCTGGGCGTACGCGACGGTGTGAACACCGGCGCCGCGGTCTTCGGCGGCGTGCAGGAGGGGTGGCGCGAGCTCGCCGAGGAGGTGCTGTCGCAGTGGCTGGGCGACGCGCAGCTGCTGGGCGTCGAGGTGCCGCGCGGCGGCATCTCGGTCACCTCCAGCGGCAAGCCGCGCCGCCGGGTGATCTGGAAGGCCCTGTGCGCCGGGCAGTTCGACGCCACGACGGGCCCACTGACTGCGGGGTGACGGCCAACCCGTCCCACCGCGCAGGGGGCCGGCGCGCAATCCGCGCCGGCCCCCAATACGCATGTCGTGTCAGCGCGTTGCCTCGCGGAAGCGCTTGAAGGTGTCGCTCGCAGCGATCAGCAGGACGCCCAGCGCCGTGACCGTGTAGAACGCGTCGGCGGCCCCGTGGATGTCGGTCAGGAAGTCCGGGTTGAAGAACTTCTTCTCGCTCAGCACCCACGCCAGCGGCAGCGCGAACGCCGCCTGCGCGGCCCCGTACCAGACGACCATCGGGACGCTCCACGCGCCGACGGCCAGCCGCACCAGGTTGATCGCGACCAGGCCGCCGAGGCCCAGCAGCACCGGCCAGATCCAGCCGGACCACAGCCCCGGGTCGAGGACCTCGATCCGCTCCCCGGACGCGGGGCCGCTGTCGGGCCGCCAGGGCGACGCCAGGTGCTGCCAGACGATCAGGCCGAGCAGCAGCGCGTTCCAGCCGGCGGCGAGGCAGACGCTGACCGGCATCCGGGCCACCTCGCGGATCTCCGCCAGGTCGTCCGGGCTCCACGGGCGCTCCGAACGCGTCGGCCGGCCCCGGCCACGGGACCGCTCGACCAGGGCGAACACCACGGTCAGCCACGCGATCAGCTGCGCGCCCACGCCCAGCACCACGCCGAGGCCGGTGCGCAGCGCGGAGCCCAGGTCCTTGCCGTCGACGAGGTCGAGGCCGACGAATACGGCGGTGATGACCGGGAGCACGGTGGTCAGCGCGAGGGTTAACAGCCGCCGGTATACGGGGAAGAGCGCGGGGCCGATCAGCACCGGCGGGCGGTCCGCATAGCGGTCGGCGAGCCGGGCCGGGTCGCCCATCTCAGTGAGCACCTCCCGGTCCGCGTCCGGGTTGGCGAGCTTCCGCGCCTCGACCGCGTCGGCGATGGTGGCGCGCAGCTCCATGGCGACTTCCGTGCGCTGCTCGGCGGGGATGCGCTGCACCACCTCGCGCACGTAGCGTTCGATGAGGGTGTCGGTGGTCATCAGTTCTCCTTGGTCAGTCGGGAGATCGAGGCGACGACGTCTTGCCATTCGCGCTGCAGCTCCGTGCAGGCGCGGGCGCCATCCGCGCTGATCCGGTAGAACTTCCGCGGCCTGGATTCCTCGGTGTTCCACTCACTGGTGAGCAGGCCCTGTTTCTCCAGGCGGCGGAGCAGCGGATACAGCGTGTTCCCGTCGACGGCGACGCCGACGTCGTTGAGGATCTCGAGGAGGGCGTAGCCGTACTGCGGCTCATCCAGCAGCGACAGGCAGGCCAGCACGACGGTGCCGCGGCGTAGCTCCTGCGCTTGACCGAGGATCAGCTCATCAAGGACTAGCTCGTTATTGCCCACGCGTCACACCATAGTGTGTGGCGCACAGTATTGTCCACCGCACAGTCAGATCAGGAGTCCCGCTTCCGCACCGGAGGCACCCGCAGCAGCGGGTGGTAGTGCTCCACCGGGACCGGCTCGCCGACGGCCCGGCCCTCGGCCTCGATCCACGCGTGCGCCTCGAAGGGGCTTGTCCGTACCCCCGTGCTCCAGGTGGGCCACTCCCCGTGCAGCCGGCACAGCAGGGCGGCCGCGATGGACCGCTGCAGGCAGCCCTGGCCCGCGCAGCGCAGGCTCACGGCGACGACCGCCTGCCGGGCTTCGAGGGCCCGCTCCTGGGTAGTGGGGCGGGCGCCACGGCGCAGCAGCTCCAGGACGCGGCGCAGCCGGACCGGCTTTACGGAGGCGAGGATCCGGGCCGCGCCCACGGCGAGCAGCGGCGCGATCCTGCGGTGCAGCGGGAGGCTGCCGCGCTCCGGGAGCGCGAGGGGCGCGCTCACTTGGCGGCTCCCTTGGCCGCGCCCTTGCCCGTTCCCTTGCCCAGCAGCCGCGCGGACCGCAGCCGCTCCACCAGCGCGGCGACATCCCGCCCCGCCCGCTCCGGGTCGGCGCCGTGCCGCCCGGCCAGGGCGTGCGCGGCCTGCTCCTGGGTGTCCCCGTCGAGCAGCCGGCCGAGCACCTGCGCGCCGGTGCGGTTGAGCTGCCAGTAGCGGCCGGTGCGCTGGTGCAGCAGCACCGCGCCGTCGCCGGTTTCGACGAGCGACACATCGGAATGCAGCGTTACGGACACAACTGGCTCCCAGCGGTGGTGGATGGTCGGATGGCCGTGCGCGCCCAGGTCTCGCAGCCGACGAGCTGCTCCACCGCGAGATCGGCGTACGTATCGGCGTGCGGGGCGAGGAGGCTGTCCCGTACCGCGCCCTCGGAGATCAGCCCCAGACCGGCCAGCGCCGAGCCGGAGAAGAGCTCCGCGAGCGCCGGGCGGTTGCGCCGCTGCCCGGTCCGCAGGTCGGCGCTGAAGTCGCCCTTGGTCGTACGGTCGAGGATCGTGTCGGGGACGAGGCCGCGCAGGGCCGCCGCCAGCAGCGGCTTGTACCGCCAGGGGGTGGCCCGTTCGTGCAGCGTCACGCCCAGGGCGGCCTCGACGACCCGGTCGTCCAGGTACGGCTGATGCAGCCGTACGCCCTCGGCCGCGAAGATCCGGGCGACCTGCCGGTACGCGGGCGCGGTGGTGCGCAGCGCCGAGAGGAACTGGTGCTGGCCTCGGTCGGCGGCGTACGGCTGCACATGCCGGGCGGCGTCCCACAGCGTCTGCCGGGCTGCCTCGACCGCCTCCGAGGTGGCCCAGGCGGGCGCGCGCAGCGGGCGCAGCCCCCAAGAGAGGGAGGGCGTACGGGCGTTGGGTCCCGGCGCGCGGAGCTGTTCCGCCTGGCTGCGCAGCCACCCGCCGGCCGTGTCCTGCCGGGCCAGCTGGGCGAGCACCCCGCCCAGCGGCCAGCGCTCCAGCGCCCGGTGGCCGCGCAGGTGCCGCAGCGCGATCAGCGGGTGGCGGCGCGCCAGCCGGTGCAGATAGCCGGGGAAGCGCGTGAAGAGCTCGTCGGCCCCGTGGCCCGCGATATGAGAACGGGCCCGGTGCTCGGAGAGCAGCCGGGCCGTATAGCGCATGCGGGCCTGTGAGCGCGGGAAGAGGTACGGGCGCTCGGGGTCGAGGACGAGGTGGGAGTCGGTGAAGATCGGGGGCAGTTCGGCCTGCGGGATCACCAGGTGCCGGGCTTCCGGGAGGGCCTTCGCGGCGGCCGCGGCGTAATACGAGTCGTCGTTGGCGGCGTCGGCCTCGGCCCAGCGGAAGGTCAGCAGGCCGGGTCTGTGCCGGGCGGCGAGGAAGCACAGGGAGGTGGAGTCCATGCCGCCGGACAGGTCCGAGCTGAGCCCGTCGTCCTCGGGATAGCGGCCGTCCGTCGCGCCGAGCAGCGCCGCGCGCAGCCGCGCCGCGCCGTCGGCCAGTCCGAGCTCCGGCTCGGGCGGCTGCCACCAACGCACCTCGCGGGCGGAGTCGGCCGTCAGCCGCAGCCAGTGGTCGTGCGGCACCGTGGCCACGCCGTGCCAGCCGCTGCGGTCGGCGAGCGGCGGCGGCAGCTTGCCGCCGCACACCACCCGGGTCGCCAGGGTCTCTTCGTCGAGGCCGGCCCCCGTCATGGCGGCGAGCGCGTCGGCCCGGTCCGCGGCGATCGGCAGGTCGCCGGTCCTGGTGTGGAACACCTGCCGCAGTCCTGACAGGCTGCCCTGCACGCGCACTTCGTCGCCGACGGCGGCGATCAGGTGGAAGCTGCCCGGCAGCTCCCTGGCCAGGATGTTCAGGTCGGCCGGCGTACGGACATGGCGGCACAGGCCGGTCAGGCGGCCGGTGGTGACCGGGCAGGACCCGATCACCACCACGCGCACCGGGCCGTTGGCCGCCTGCAGGACGTCATCCGTCCCCCAGCTCCCCACGATCCAGGGCCGGCCCGAATCGTGGCGGATAACCTGCGGGTCCGTAAAGGGATATGCGTCGTCGGTGCCGACGCCATCCGGCCGGTCCGGCAGGACGATGAATCCGGTGCGCTCGGTCATCCCTCAGATACGGTCGCCGAGGACATCGATGAAGCGGTGGCCGAAGCCGAGCGTGTCCTGGGAGAACTCGCCTACCTCGACCAGGGCCGGCGGCTCATAGGCCTCGACGGTGTTCGGCTCTTCCAGCTCGTTGAACTTGTCCATAATCCCTGTACCTCCGGATAGTTGACCTGCCACTGAAATGTGCGGGCAGCTTTGTGGGGTGCGCCGCCGGGGACGCGTCAGGTGAGCTTCTTCAGGATTTCCGGGCGCACCAGGTTCTCCGCGAGCAGCAGATCCTTCACCCGGTCGGAGAGCATGCCGAGCTGGCGCAGCAAATGGATGATCTGCTGGAAGAGCATCTGGCGGTAGGCGGCCATCATCGGATTGTGGCGGGCGAAGTGCATGCCCAGGTCCACGTCCAACTCCATCCGCTCCCAGATCTCGGCCAGCATGAAGCGCCGGGACATCAGCCGGATGGCCTCCAGCAGGAAGTCGTCCCGCTCGCGGAGCTCGGCCGAGGTCACGTCGCTGTACATGCCGTTGAGCGCGGTGACGCCGAAGGCGATGTGGCGGGCCTCGTCCTGGGAGACCAGCCGGGTGATCTGCCGGACGATCGGGTCGCCGAAGCTGCTGCTGGCCAGCCGCAGCGCGGTGATCGCCAGCCCCTCGACGACCACCTGCATGCCGAGGTAGACGATGTCCCACCGCGACTCCGACAGCAGGTCGCGCAGCAGCGTCTTGAGCCCGGGGTTGATGGGATACGTGACGCCCAGCTTCTCGTCGATGTACTTGGCGAATGCCTCGACATGCCGGGCTTCATCGGCCACCTGGGAGGCGGCATAGGTCTTCGCGTCGATGTCGGGCACCGTCTCCACCAGGCGGGCGGTGGTGACGAGTGCGCCTTGCTCGCCGTGCAGGAACTGGCTGCACATCCAGGCCTGGTATTCCCAGCGGAAATCGGTGAGCAGCTCGCGCGGCACCGGACTGCCTTCGCCGATGACGAAGGTGGCCAGCTTGGCGCCGTTCTCCTCGGTCAGGTCGGCGCCGAAGTTTACGTCGTAGTCCCAGTCGATGTCGGTGGTCGCATTCCACTGGGAGACCTTGTTCTTCTCGTACAGGCTCCATACGCGACTGTCGCGATGCCCATAATTCCAGTTCATGCAGGCCTTGAACATCGCGTCGACTTCCATCAGTTCGGAAGTGACGGAATCCAGGGTGAAGAACGTCGCGTCGGACGCCTCGTCGGGAACAGTGGTCATGGCAGCGAGTATGTGCGCCCGCCAGGCGCCCGCACAGGAACCGGCGGGGCAACTCGGCGGCAGCACGGTTGCCGGTGACCCTGCCTGGTTCGGCCACCCCGACCGGCCCACGATGACCGCAGCAGCCGCACCACGAACAGGAATCGGGGGAATCAGATGCGTACGCACGCCACGGCCGAACCCATGCCGGGCGGTCCCCGCACGTCGCAACGCCCCTGGATCGTCGGGCGGGTCACCTCGCCGCAGGCCCGTATCCGGCTGTTCTGTCTGCCGCAGGCCGGCGGCAGCGCCGGCTCGTTCGCGCCCTGGCGGCTCGCCGCCGGCACCCTCGGCTTCGAGCTGGCCACCGTGGAGCTCCCCGGCCGCGGCGTGCGCAGCAGCCAGCCGCTGCCGGACAGCCTGCCGGAGCTCGCCGACGCCGTCCTCGACGGCATCAGCGACGAGTTCGACGACCTGCCGTACGCCGTCTTCGGCCACAGCTTCGGAGCGCTCCTCGGGTACGAGGTGGCGCTGCGGGCCGCCGACCGCGGCCTGCCGCCGCCCGCCGCGGTCATCGTCTCCGCCTCCCGGGCCCCGCACCTGCCGGTCCGCCGCCGGGTCTCCGGGCTGCCGGACGCGGAGCTGCTCTCGTGGCTGCAGGGCTTCGGCGGCTTCCCCCCGGAGCTGTCCCGCTATCCCGCGTACGTGGAGTACGCGCTGCGGATCGTACGAAAGGACCTCGCGCTCGCCGAGGGCTACCGGCCCACCGCGGCGCCCGCCGGCTTCCCGCTGCACGTGCTCGGCGGGGCCGACGACCCGCTGGTGAGCAGGGACCAGCTGGAGCGCTGGCAGGACCACACGGCCGGGGACTTCTCGCTGCGGCTGCTGCCCGGCGGGCACGACTACCTGTTCGCCGACGCCCGCACCACCCTCGACGCCCTCTCCTCGGTTCTCTCGCCCAGACCTCACAGGGAGTTGCAGTAAAAGTGACCCAGCCGACCGGAATCAGCGTGCTGCAGGCAGACGGCGAGGAGCTGGAGCCCTTCACGCGCAAGTACGCGCAGCGGATCAACGAGACCGTCGCCGAGCACGGCGCCGTGCTGGTCCGCGGCGCGCGGGCCGCGGGCTCCGCGGACTTCGAACAGGCCCTGAAGCAGCTCGGCTTCGAGCCCCTCCCGTACACCGAGCGCTCCACCCCGCGCAGCCAGGTCGGCGACGGGGTGTACACCTCCACCGAATACCCGGCGCGGGAGGAGATCCCGCAGCACTGCGAGTCGTCGTACGCCGGCGCCTGGCCCGGGCGGCTCGCCTTCTTCTCCGCCATCCCGGCCCTGACCGGCGGCGCCACCCCCATCACCGATGTCACCGAGGTCCTCGACGACATCCCCGCGGACGTGCTCCGCACCCTGGAGCGGCACGGCCTGCAGTACATCCGCAATTACGGCAGCGGCGTCGGCCTCGACTGGCGCGAGGCCTTCCAGACCGACAGCCGCGCCGACGTGGACCGCTTCTGCGCGGACAGCGGCATGGAGCGGGAGTGGCTGCCGGACGACCGGCTGCGCACCATCCGCCGCGCGCCCGCGCTCGCCGAGCACCCGCGCACCGGACGCCGGCTGTGGTTCAACCACCTCGTCCTCTTCCACCAGTCGTCGCTCCACCCCGAGCTGCGCGAGGACCTCATCGCCGTACTGGGCGAGGACGGCCTGCCCAACGACGTCCTGCTCGGCAACGGGCAGCGGATCAACGACGAGCTCGTCGCCGCAGTCCGCTCGGCCTTCGACCGCCACCGGCTGCGCTTCGACTGGGAGCTGCACGACCTGATGGTGATCGACAACATGCGCTTCTCGCACGGCCGGGAGCCGTTCACCGGGGAGCGCCGAGTACTGGTTTCCATGACGGACCTGATCAACCGCGGCTGATCACCGGCGGCCCGGGGAGGAATATCCGTGAACGCATTGACCCAGTCGCCCGTCGAGTCGGCGCTGCCGCTCACGCCGCTGCAGCAGGGCATGCTCTTCCACGCCCTGTACGACACCGAGGCGACGGACGTCTACACCATCCAGGCCGCCTTCGAGCTGCACGGGGACCTCTCCGCGGAGCGGCTGCGGGCGGCCTGCACGGCCACCCTCGCCCGGCACCCGGTGCTGCGGACCGGCTTCCGGCTGCGCTCCAACGGGCAGCCGGTGCAGCTGGTCCGGCGCACCGTGACGGCACCGTTCGGCGAGCTGGACCTGTCGTCCGTACCGGCGGAGGAGGCCGGCAAGGGCCTGCTCGCCTTCATGGAGGACGACCGCGCCCGCCGCTTCGACATGGCCGCGCCGCCGCTGATGCGGTTCACGCTGATCCGGATGGCCGCGGACCGGCATGTGCTGGTGCTGACGTACCACCACATCCTGCTGGACGGCTGGTCGCTTCCGCTGGTGCTGCGGGACCTGTTCACGCTGTACGCGGACCCGCACGCCGACGCCGCGGAACAGCCCGCGTTCGCCGATTACCTGCGCTGGCTCGACCGCCAGGACGGCGACGCCGCCGCCGGGGCCTGGCAGCAGGCCCTGCGCGGGCTGCAGGAGCCCACGCTGGTCGCCCCCGGCGCCCCGCCGACCGGCTCCGGCACGCTGCCCGCGCTGCGCCCGGTGACGCTGACCGAGGCGGAGACCGCGGCGCTCGCCGCCACCGCGAAGGCGCACGGCCTCACCCTCAACACGGTGGTGCAGGGCGCCTGGGCGCTGGTCCTGTCGCTGCTGACCGGCCGCGACGACGTCGTCTTCGGCCAGACCGTGCACGGCAGGCCCGCGGACCTCCCGAACGCCGGCTCCATGGTGGGCCTGCTGATGAACGCCGTGCCCGTGCGGGTGCGGATCTCCCCCGGCGAGTCCCTGGCCGAGCTCCTCACCCGCGTCCAGGACGAGCAGCTGGCACTCGGCCCGTACCAGCACCTCGGCCTCGACGCCATCCAGCGGCAGGCCGGGCTCGGCGCGCTCTTCGACACCTCGACGGGCTTCGGCAACGCGCCGTTCGACTGGTCCGCCATCCAGGAGATCGCCCCCGGGCTGCGCATCGGCCCGCTCGCCGAGACCGCCGACGACGCCGACCAGCAGATCAGCGGCTCCACCCACTATCCGCTGAGCGTCGTCGCGGTGCCCGGCGAGCGGCTGCGGCTCGAAGTCAACTACCGCGGCGACCTGTTCGACACGACCCGCGTGCAACTGGTCACCGCCAGGCTGCGCATGCTCCTCACCACCTTCGCGCAGGCCCCCGCCACCCCCGTGGCGCAGCTCCCGCTCCTCACCGACGAGGAGCGGCAGCAGGTCGTCGGCATCTGGAGCCGCCGCCCAGGCGTCGCCGAGCTGGGCAGGCACCAGGCGAAGACGCTGGTCGAGCGCATCGAGGCGCAGGTACGCAGCACCCCGCACGCCCCCGCGGTGGCCGGGCCCGACCGCGCGCTGGACTACCGGGCGCTGGACGAGGCCGCGAACCGGCTGGCCCGGCTCATGCTGGCCCGCGGCGTGCGGCCGGGCGACGCCGTCGCCGTGGCGCTGCCGCGCAGCACCGACCTGGTCGTGGCCCTCTGCGCCGTCATGAAGACGGGCGGGCATTACGTGCCGGTCGACCCCGAATACCCGGAGGAACGGGTCGCGTTCATGCTCCGCGACGCCGCCCCCGCGCTCGTCGTCTGCTCCGGCGGCCTCCCCGGCCCGCAGGACACCCGGCTCGCCCTGGACGACCCGGCCGTGCGGGCCGAGCTGGGGCGGCAGCCCGGCCACCCGGTGAGCGACGAGGAGCGCGGCCGTCCCGTACGGCCCGAGGATCTCGCATACGTCATCTACACCTCCGGCTCGACCGGCCGCCCCAAGGGCGTCGCGGTCGAGCACCGCACCGTGGACGGCTATCTGGCCTTTGCCCGTACGGCCTATCCGGGCCTCGCGGAACAGGCCCTGGTGCACTCGCCGCCGTCCTTCGACCTGACCGTCACCGGCCTCTTCGGGCCGCTCACCGCGGGCGGCCTGGTGCGGGTGGTCGACCTGCAGGATTACGACGCGCCCGCGGACGCGGGGCGGCCGCCCGGGTTCGTGAAGGCCACCCCCAGCCATCTGCCGGTGCTGGTCGCGTCCGACAGCTGGTACTCGCCGACGAGCGAACTCGTGCTCGGCGGCGAGCAGCTGACCGGCGAGTCGCTCGCCGAATGGCGGTCGCGGCACCCCGGCGTGACCGTCGTGAACGAATACGGGCCCACCGAGGCGACCGTCGGCTGCATGGAGTACCGGCTGCGGCCCGAGGACCAGCTGCCGCAGGGCCCGGTGCCGATCGGGGTGCCGGTGCCCGGCGCCCGGATCTATGTGCTCGACGGCTGCCTGCGCCCGGTGCCCGCCGGAGTCCCGGGCGAACTTTACGTCGGTGGCAACGTTTTGGCGCGCGGCTACGCCGGCCGCCCCGGCCTCTCCGCCGCCCGCTTCGTCGCCTCCCCGTTCGGCCCGCCCGGCGACCGGATGTACCGCACCGGCGACATCGCGTCCTGGCGCCCCGACGGCGTGCTCCTCTACCACGGCCGCGGCGACGACCAGGTGAAGATCCGCGGCTACCGGATCGAGCTCGGCGAGGTGGAGACCGCCCTGCTGGCCGACCCGGTCGTGGCCCTGGCCGCGGCGGCCGTACGCCCGGACCGGCGCGGCGCGCCGCAGCTCGTGGCGTACATCGTCGCCGCGGACGGTGGGCCGCTCGACGCGCAGGCGGTCGCGGAGCGGGTGGCGACGCGGCTGCCCGCGTACATGACCCCGACGACGGTCGTCACGCTGCCCGAGCTGCCGTTGACCCGTAACGGCAAGGTCGACAGGGGCGCGCTGCCGGCGCCGGACCCCGATGCCGTACCGGCAGCCGCCGAAGTCCCCGAGGCGGCTCAGGAGCCGGAGGAGGACGTCGCGGACACCCTGGCGGGCCTGTTCGCGCAGGTGCTGGGCCTGGATGCGGTCGATGCCGGGGCGGACTTCTTCAGCCTCGGCGGCGACTCCATCACCGCCATCCAGCTGGTTGCCCGCGCCCGAAAGGCGGGACACCACCTCACCCCCAAGCACGTCTTCACCCACCGGACCGCGGCAGCGCTGGCCGACTACCTCCAGGGCGAGAGCACCCCGGCCGCGCCCAAGCCGCCGGAGCGCCAGACAGCACCAGAGCCGGCCGAGTCCGGGGCCGCGATCGCCACGCCGATCATGCACTGGCTGCACGAACTCGGCGGCGTCAGCGACGCCTTCCACCAGTCCACCCTCCTGCGCGTCCCGGCCGGCCTCGGCCTCGACCCGCTGCGCACGGCCGTGGCGGCCATGGCGGAACAGCACCGCTCACTGCGCGGCCAACTGCACGACGGCCACCTGGTGCCGCAGCCCACCGACCCCGCCCGCCTCCGGGACGCGGTCCGCCGCGTGGACGTCTCCGGCCTCACCGAGGACGCGCTGCGCGCCAGGATCACCACCTCCGCCCGGCTGGACGCGGGCGCGCTCGCGCCGCGGGACGGCGCGATGCTGCGGGCCACCTGGTTCGACGCCGGGCCGGGCCGGCAGGGCAGGCTGCTCGTCACCATCCACCACCTGGCGGTCGACGCGGTCTCCTGGCGCATCCTGCTCACCGACCTGTACACCGCCTGGCAGAGCGCCACAGCCGGGAGCCCGGCGCGGCTGGAGCCCCCGCAGCTGGACCCCGCCGCGTGGACGGACCACCTGGCGGCCGCCGCCAAGAGCCCCGATGTCGTACGGGAATTGCCGCACTGGAAGCGCACGCTGGACAACGGCGGCATCCGCCTCAGCGACACCCCCCTCTCCCCCGCCCACGACATCTACGCGACGGCCGGCGAGGTCGTCCTCACCTTCCCCGAGGAGCTCACCTCACCGCTGCTGACCACGGTGCCCGCCGCCTTCGGCACCCAGACCAAGGACGTGCTCCTCACCGGCCTCGCCCTCGCCGTGGCCGCCTGGCGGCAGTCCGCGGGCGGCACCGGCGTCCTGGTCAACGTGGAGGGCCACGGCCGCGAGCAGACCGACGACACCACCGACCCCTCCGGTACGGTCGGCTGGCTCACCTCGCTCTATCCCGTACGCCTCGATCCGGGCCTCGCCGGCTGGACCGCGGACGGCGACGCGGCGGACCCGCGGCTTGCCACGGCCGTACGCAAGGTCGCGGCCCAGCTCGGCGAAGTCCCCCGCCACGGCCTCGGCTTCGGCCTGCTGCGCTACCTGAACCAGGAGACCGCGGCCGAACTCCAGCACCTCCCCGTACCGCAGATCTGCTTCAACTACCTCGGCCGGCACACCCAGACGGACGACGGCGACTGGAGCCCGGCGCCCGAGTCCGACGCGCTGCCGCTCGGCGCTGACCCCCGCATGCCGATGCCGCACGTCGTCGAGCTGAACGCGTCGATCGACAGCGGCCCGGCCGGGCCGCAGCTGGTCGCGCACTGGCTGTGGGCGAAGCTGCACCTGACGGAGGCGGAGGCCTTCCGGCTCGGCCAGCTGTGGTTCGCGGCGCTGCGCGCCCTCATCGCGCATGCGCGGGAGCCGGATGCCGACGACACGGAGTGGCTGAGCGGCCGGGCGGGCGTGCCCGTGGCCGAGGCGCTGCCGATGACGCCGCTGCAGGAAGGGCTGTACTTCCACGCCCGCTACGACAGCCGCGACCTCGACGTCTACAACGTGCAGCTCTGCCTGCGCATGCAGGGAAACCTGGACCCCGGCCGGCTGCGGACCGCCTGCGACGCCCTCCTGATGCGCCACCCGGCGCTACGGGCCGCCTTCCTGCAGCTGCGCTCCGGCGAGCCCGTACAGGCGATCCCGCGGACCGCCGCCATCCCCTGGGACCTGCACGACCTCACCGGCCTGGACGCGGACGAGCGCACTACGCGCCTCGACGAGCTCCTCGCCGCCGACCGCCGGCAGCGCTTCGACGTCGCACGGCCGCCGCTGATGCGCTGCACCGTGATCGCCGTCGAGCCGGGCCACTGGCAGGTGGCGCTGACCATGCACCACCTGCTGGTGGACGGCTGGACGACCTCGCTGCTGCTGCGCGACCTGGTCGTGCTGTACGAGACCGGCACCGCGGACGCGCTCCCCGAGCCGCCCGACTACCGCGACTACCTGTCCTGGATGGCCGATCAGGACGCCGTACGGGCACGGGAGGCCTGGCGGGCGTCGCTTGCCGGGCTGCGGGAGCCGACCCGGCTCAGCGCGGGCGCGGACGCCGCGCATGTGGCCGCGCTGCCGGAGAGCCGGACCGTCGAGCTGTCCGAGGCGGCGACGGCGGTGCTGCACGAGGCGGCGCGGCGGCACCGGGTCACCGTCAACACCCTGATCCGGCTGGCGTGGGCGCTGTGCCTGCACGGGCGGACGGGGCAGCGCGACATCGTGTTCGGCGCCACGGTCTCCGGGCGGCCCGCCGAGCTGCCGGATGTCGAGGAGATGGTCGGCGTCTTCATCAACACCGTCCCCGTACGGGTGCCGCTGGACCCGGCGGAGCCGGCCGCGGACCTGATCGACCGGCTGCACGACGAGTCCGCAGAGCTGCTCCCGTACCACCACCTGCCCCTGTCCGACATCCAGCGGGTCGCGGGGCTCGGCACGCTCTTCGACACCTGCGTGGTCTTCGAGAACTTCCCGACCGCGCAGACGCTGCCGACCGCCCCCGACAACGGGCTGCGGATGGTCGAGCTCACCGGCTACGACGGCTACCACTACCCGCTGAAGCTGATGGTCGCCCCCGAGCCGCGGCTGCGCCTGCAGATCAGCCACCGGCCCGATCTGATCGACGCGGCGACGGCGGACGAGGTGGCGGAGCGGCTGCGCGAGGTCCTCATGGAGCTGCCGGGGAATACGGATGTCCCGCTGAAGCAGTTCATGCGGCCCGACGCGGCCGTGGAGCAGCCCTCGGGAACTGCCGTGAGCGCCCTGATCGCCGAGGTGCTCGGCCGGGACTCCGTCGGCCTGGACGACGACCTCTTCGCCCTCGGCTGCGACTCACTGCTGGCGCTCCGGCTGGCGGGGCGGCTGGAGGCGGCGCTGGAGCGGCCCGTCGATGTCGAGACCATCTTCCGCTGCCGCACGGCGCGTTCGCTGGGCGACGCGCTGTCCTGAATTTCCCAGCCCCCGAATTTCCCGAGAAAGGAACACCACCGTGCAAAACCCCTTCGACAACGAGGACGGCACCTTTCTGGTGCTGGTGAACGAGGAGCGCCAGCACAGCCTCTGGCCCGCATTCGCCGTCGTGCCGGCGGGCTGGGACGTGGCGGTCAAGGAGACCGACCGGCAGAGCTGCCTCGACTACATCGAGAAGAACTGGACCGACATGCGCCCGGCCAGTCTCATCAACCACTAGGAGCCTTTCCGCATGCAACGCATCATGCTCAAGTCGAAAATCCACCGGGCCACCGTCACCGAGGCCAATCTGCATTACATCGGCTCCGTGACCATCGACAGCGCCCTCATGGACGCCGCGGACCTGCTGGTCGGCGAGAAAGTCCACATCGTCAATGTGAACAACGGGGCCCGGCTGGAGACATACGTCATCGAAGGCGAGCGCGGCTCCGGCGTCATCTGCCTCAATGGCGCCGCCGCCCGGCTGGTATCGCCCGGCGACATCGTCATCGTCATCGGCTATGCCGCGGTCGACGACGGCGAGGCGCGCACGCTCGAACCCCGGGTCGTCTTCGTCGACGACCGCAATCAGATCGCGAAGCTGGGCACCGACCCCGCCTCGTGAACAGCGGACCGCCACCCATCCAGTCCGGACACCGAAAGGCAGGCCCCGCATGACTGGAAGCCCTCCCGCCGTAAACTCGTGGAACGAATGGGACCCGCTGCAGGAGATCGTGGTCGGCAGCGCCGACAATGCCTGCTTCGAGCCCACCGAGCCGGGCAGCCGCCCGGCGGTGCGCAACACCCCCGGCACCGGCTTCCCCACCGGGCCGAAGTCCAAAGAGGCCATCGACCTCGCCAACGAGGAGCTCACCGGCCTGACGCAGGTGCTGCGGTCCCAGGGTGTGACGGTGCGCCGGCCCGAGCCGCACGACTTCTCCGCCCCCGTGGTCACGCCCGAGTTCGAGGTCGAGAACCAGTACTGCGCGGTGTGCCCGCGCGACGTAATGATCACCATGGGCAACGAGATCATCGAAGCGACGATGTCGCGCCGAGCCCGCTATTTCGAGTACCAGCCCTATCGCAAGCTGGTGTACGAGTACTGGAACGCCAACCCGCGCACCGGCTGGACGACGGCGCCGAAGCCGTCCATGGCCGACGATATGTACCGCGAGGAATTCTGGGAGTGGCCGCTGGCGGAGCGGCACGCCCGGATGCATTCCTTCGAGTTCTGCATCACCCAGGACGAAGTCATCTTCGACGCGGCCGACATGAGCCGCTTCGGCCGCGACGTCATCGTCCAGGAGTCCATGACCACCAACCGCGCCGGAATCCACTGGCTGAAGCGGCACCTCGAGCCCAAGGGCTTCCGGGTGCACCCGGTGCACTTCCCGCTGGACTTCTTCCCCTCGCACATCGACTGCACCTTCGTGCCGCTGCGCCCCGGGCTGATCCTCACCAACCCGGACCGTCCGCTGCGCGAGGGCGAGGAGAAAATGTTCCTCGACAACGACTGGGAACTCGTCGAGGTCCCGGAACCCGTCCTGAGCAACGAGGACATGCCGCCCTACTGCCAGTCCTCCAAGTGGCTCTCGATGAATGTCCTCAGCATTTCCCCGACCAAGGTGATCTGCGAGGCCCAGGAGAAGCCCCTCCAGGACATGCTGTCGGGCCTCGGCTTCGAGGTATTCCCGGTGCCGTTCCGCAATGTCTTCGAATACGGCGGCTCCCTGCACTGCGCCACCTGGGATGTGCGCCGCGACGGCGACCGGCAGGACTATTTCCCGAACCTCGACTACCAGACCCTCGCCTGAAGCCCCCGCACGCCGGAGTCCAGCTCCGGGAGGCCTTCGGCGACCACGGTCCGTACGCCGGGATCACCCTCTTCCCCGCCGAACAGGCGGCGGTGGCGGGCGCTTCGGCCGAGCGCCGCCGGGAGTTCACCACCGTACGGGGCTGCGCCCGGGCCGCCCTGGCGGCGCTCGGGGCGGCCCGGGCGCCACTGGTCCCCGGCGCGATGGGGGCACCGCGGTGGCCGGCGGGAGTGGTGGGTTCGATGACCCACTGCGCCGGCTACCGCGCGGCGGCCGTGGCCGCCACCCGCGACATCGCCGCCCTCGGCATCGACGCGGAACCCCGGGAGCCACTGCCGCCCACGGTCGCGGCCCACCTGCTGCACGACGCCGAAGCGGCCTGGCTGCGCAAGGTCTTCCCCGGCGGAGAGCCGCCCGCGGACCGGCTCGTCTTCAGCGCCAAGGAGGCGGCGTACAAGGCCTACTCCCCCTGGCTCGGCTCCCGCCACGGCATCCGCGACTTCACCGTACTGCCGGAGCCGGACGGGACCTTTCAGGTCATCCTGCCGCGGCACGGCGGATCCGTACCGCACCACGCCGTCGGCCGCTGGAGCCTGTCCCGCGACCTCGTCCTCACGTCGGTGACGGTCAGCGCAGCCGCGCCATGAGCGCGTGCTCGACCAGCGTGATCAGCCCGCTCTTGGACTCGGCGCGCTGCCGCGCGTCGGTCGTGATGATCGGCGTCTCGGGGCCGATCTGCAGCGCCTCGCGGACCTCCTCCGGGGCGTACGGCTGATGCCCGTCGAAGCCGTTCAGCGCGATGATGAACGGCAGCCCGGAGTTCTCGAAGTAGTCCACCGCCGGGAAGCAGTCCGCCAGCCGCCGCGTGTCGACCAGGACGACGGCGCCGATCGCACCCTTGACCAGGTCGTCCCACATGAACCAGAAGCGGTCCTGCCCCGGCGTGCCGAACAGGTACAGGATCAGGTCCTGGTCGAGCGTGATGCGCCCGAAGTCCATCGCGACCGTGGTGGTCGTCTTGTTGGACACCTGCGACAGGTCGTCAATGCCCGCCGACGCGGACGTCATCACCGCTTCGGTACGGAGCGGATTGATCTCCGACACGGACCCCACGAACGTGGTCTTGCCCACGCCGAACCCGCCCGCGATGACAATCTTCGCGGACGTCGTGGAGCGCTCCGGCTGCTGGCCGACACCCGCGCCGGCGCTAGAGCTTGCGAAGTCCACTGAGCACCCTTTCGAGCAACGTCACATCTGGCTGGCCGCTGGCGTTCTCGGCCGCGCCCGGCTGGTGGATGGTGACCAGACCGGCCTCGGCCAGGTCCGCCACCAGGATCCGGGCGACCCCGAGCGGCATGGTCAGCAGCGCCGAGATCTCGGCGACCGACTTGATCTCATAGCAGAGCTGGCAGATCCGCTGGTGCTCGGGGAGCTGGGACTGCAGCCGGCCGGGGTCGGCCGTCGTCTGCACCAGCGCCTCGATGGCGAGCTGATAGCGCGGCCGGGTGCGGCCGCCCGTCATCGCGTACGGACGGACCAGCCGCGACTGGGGCCGCTTGGGCCCGCCGCGCGGCGCCGGGGCGGCCTGCTGGTGCTGCGGCGGCTGCGGGCCCTGCTGGTGCGGTGCGGCGTACTGCTGCTGGGGCTGCGGTCTGGACGGGTCGTAGGAAGCGGGCCCGCCCTGGTGCGAGGGGGCGGCGGGAAAGTCATAGTGCTTCGGAGCGGGCTGCTCCTGCTGCGGCTGCTGGTCGTAGCCATAGCCGTAAGCCCACTCACCGTCGTTCTCGTACGGCCCGCCCTGGTGGCTCGCCACTTCGCTCCCCTTCCGTCCGAATGGCCGTTGTCCCTCGACCACCGGACTTTTGTGCTTGACGCACCTTAGCCCGGACCGCGCTGAATCCGCACCGGATGTCTGCTAGTTGAGAAGGCTTCCCTGCAGCTCGGCGCGCAGGTCCGGGGTGAGGACCGCGCCCGCGCGGTCCACCAGGAGGGCCATCTCGTAGCCGACGAGGCCGATGTCGCACTCGGGGTGTGCGAGCACGGCCAGCGAGGAGCCGTCGGAGATGGACATGATGAAGAGGAAGCCGCGCTCCATCTCCACGACCGTCTGGTTGACGCTGCCGCCCTCGAAGATTCTCGAGGCGCCGGCGGTGAGGGACGTCAAGCCGGACGCGACGGCCGCGAGCTGGTCCGCGCGGTCGCGCGGAAAGCCCTCGGACATCGCCAGAAGGAGTCCGTCGGCGGAGACCACGACCGTGTGCGAAACACCCGGGGTGTTGTCGACGAAGTTCGTGATCAACCAGTTCAGGTTCTGCGCCGCCTGGCTCATCGGGCTCACACTAACGCTCCTGATCGTAGCTGCTGCCGGGCCCGTAGCCCGGTCGGTCATTCTCCGCGGTCCCCTGGTCGCGCCCCTGCTGAACGCCGCGGCGCAGGTTTGCCAGCCTGCCCCGTACGTCCTCCGGTGCGCGGGAGACCTGGGGGCCGCCCTGCGGTGTCTGCGTGGCCGTGCCGTCCACCAGGTTGGCACGAGGCACCCGCTTCGGGAGCCCGGCGGATGTGATGCCGCCGGCTTCCGGTTCGCGTGCTCTGGCGGCCCGCTCCCAGCGCGCGTCGTTGTCCGACCGCCACTCGGAGTCCGTAATCTGCGCGGGCACCCCAGCCGAAGGTTCCCCCGCCGGGGGGAAGCCTACGCTCTGCAAGCCATTTCCGGCACGGGCATCTTCGGACGCATCAGGCGCACCGGACGAACCCGTCGCTTCGTACGAACCGTACTGGGCGCCCTGTTGCGGCTGGTGAGCCTCCTGCTGCGGCGCCTGGTAGGCGTCTTGCCCGTACTGCTCCCGCTCCTGGTACGACTCGCGGGCGGCGGCCTCCTGCTCGGCGGCGCGCGCCTCCAGGGCGGCCCGGCGCTCCTCGCGCTGCAGCGAGCGGCCGATCGGGTCGTCGACGGGGTACGGGGCGGTGCCGTTCGCGGGGCTGAAGGGCGCCGAAGGTGCCGCCTGCTGCGCTCCGGCGTACGCCCCGTCGTTGAAGCCGAGCTCCGCGGCGGTGCGCTGGCCGACGGCCATCTTCGGGTCGAAGCCGGTCAGAGTCGGGTTGTCGCCCACGATGCGGGAGACGGTGAACTCCTCCTCCGGCTGCACGCCCATCGGGTCGCCGCCGCCGCCGTGCGTGATCGCCTCGGGGAGCATGACCAGGGAGGTGGTGCCGGACTGCTCGCCGGACGGGCGCAGCTGCACCCGGATGCCGTGCCGGTCGGCCAGCCGGCCGACCACGAACAGGCCCATGCGCTGGGATATCGCCGCGTCCACGACCGGCGGGTTGGCCAGCCGGTGGTTGATGTCCGCGAAGTCCTCGGCGGTGAGGCCGATGCCCTTGTCGTGGATCTCGATCATCACGCGGCGGTCGGGCAGCCGGGTCGCGGTGACGCGGACCTTGGTGTGCGGCGAGGAGAAGGTGGTGGCGTTCTCCAGCAGCTCGGCGAGGAGGTGCACGAGGTCGGTGACGGCGGTGCCGTGGATCTCGCAGTCCGGGACCCCGGACAGCTCCACGCGCTCGTACGACTCCACCTCGGAGGTCGCGGCGCGCAGCACGTCGAGCAGCGGGACCGGCTGGTCCCAGTGCCGGCCGGTGTCCTCGCCGGCGAGGACCAGGAGGTTCTCGCCGTTGCGGCGCATGCGGGTGGACAGGTGGTCCATCTGGAAGAGGTTCTCCAGCTGGTCCGGGTCCGCCTCGTTCTCCTCCAGGCTCGACACCAGCTCCAGCTGGCGCTCGATGAGGCCCTGGTTGCGGCGGGAGAGGTTGGTGAAGATCGCGTTGATGTTGCCGCGGAGCAGGGCCTGCTCGGAGGCGAGCCGGACGGCCTCGCGGTGCACCTGGTCGAAGGCGCGGGCGACCTCGCCGATCTCGTCGCGGGAGTTGATCGGGATCGGGGTGACGCGGGTGTCGACGCGGCCCGGGTCCGTACGGGAGAGCTGGTCGACCAGCATCGGCAGGCGCTGCTCGGCGACGCCGAAGGCGGCGTTGCGCAGCCGGCGCATCGAGCGGCCCATGGAGCGGGCCATCATCGCGGCCACGATGAAGGCGAGCAGCAGGGCGGCGACGGCGGCGGCGGAGTTGATGTAGGTGTCCTGCTCGGCGTCCTTGGCGACCTTGTTCGCCTCGTTCACCGCCTCCTCGGACAGCTCCTTCTCCACCTCCAGATAGGCCTGGAACTTGCCCGTGGACATCGCCCACCAGGTCTGCGGGGTGATGCCCTTCTTGGCGAGGGCGGTCGGGTTGGAGCCGGGGGCGAACATGGCGCGGGTGGTCTCCGCGACGCCGGGCGGCGGGGTGAAGCGCTGGCCGTTCTGCTTGGCCTCGACGGCCTTCTGCTCCAGCTGCTTCTTGCCGGTGGCGGCGGCGGACTGCAGGGCCTCGTTCAGCCGCGCGTTGTCCTTGGGCCGGCCGCCGAACTCGTACTCCTCGGAGGCGATGACCTCCAGGCGGGCGTACGAGGAGAAGGCCTCGCGGGTGACCGGCAGCTCGGCGCGGTTCTTCGTGGTCAGCAGCTGCATGCCGATGGACCGGTCGAGGGAGGCGGCCGAGGAGGTCAGCGCGATGGCGTAGATGGTGCGGCCGAAGGAGGTGGCGTTGTCCGTGCCGAGGCCGAGGTCGTTGCTCAGGGCCATCAGCGGGCGGTAGACGAGCGCGTACGCCTCCTGGGTGTCCACACCCTTCATGCCCTTGGTGAAGGCCTTGGCGCGGATGCCCTCCAGCTTGGCGGTGGCGCCGGCGATGTGCTGCAGGCGGCGCTCGATGCCCTCGGTGTCCGGGACGTCCTGCTTCTGCCTGTCGAAGGCCTCCGCGGCGGCGTCGGTCTGCGCGCGGGCCTTCTCGACGACGTCGGAGTTCTGCTTGCCGGCGAGCAGCGGCGCGGTGGTGACGTCGCGCTCGTTCATGATCGCGTTGGAGTAGTCACCGGCGACCTGCACCAGGCGGGCGACCCGCTCGGCGTCCTCGGCGGAGCGCCAGGTCTCGATGGACTCGTTCACCCGCAGACCCGCGAAGACCAGGGCGACGATGACCGGGATCAGCAGGATGGCGTTCAGTCTGGTGCGCACCCGCCAGTTGCGCGGGGACATCCGGCTGCCGCTGGGCGGCAGTGGATCGGGCGCCGCCGATGTGGCAGGCGCGGCCGCACGGGGCGGCGTGAAGTTGCCCCGCGGGTCCTGCTGCGGGACGTCCCTTTGCTTGCGGCTCACCGGACCAAACCTCTCGCCCTGCTCCTACTAGTCGGTTAGACGAATTCCAGCACGCCAGGCGGCGGTTTCCAAACGTCGGGTCGGCAAAGGTCATTGGCCCGCATGACGGCCAATAAAAGGGACATAAATGCCGACCGGCGACAAAAGGTGGTCCCGGGTTGTGCGCAGCGAAACCGCTCTGCTGCACGCGGTTGCCGCCGGGGCCTGCAATTCTCTTTCGAAACGTTATGAACAGCCAAGGGCGAAGTGTGTCATCCGACACACTTCGCCCTTCGCTAACTCCGGTGCGTCCCCTGCTACTTGAGCCGCGCCATCAGTGCGTGCTCCACCAGCGTGATCAGTCCGCTCTTGGACTCGGCGCGCTGCCGGGCGTCGGTCGTGATGATCGGGGTTTCGGGGCCGATCTGCAGCGCCTCGCGGACTTCCTCCGGGGCGTACGGCTGATGCCCGTCGAAGCCGTTCAGCGCGATGATGAAGGGCAGGCCGCTGTTCTCGAAGTAGTCGACGGCGGGGAAGCAGTCGGCCAGGCGTCTGGTGTCGACCAGCACGACCGCGCCAATGGCGCCCTTGACCAGGTCGTCCCACATGAACCAGAAACGGTCCTGCCCGGGGGTCCCGAACAGGTAAAGGATCAAGTCCTGGTCCAGGGTGATACGACCGAAGTCCATCGCGACCGTCGTGGTCGTCTTGTTGGACACCTGCGACAGGTCGTCAATGCCCGCCGACGCCGACGTCATCACGGCCTCGGTACGAAGCGGATTGATCTCCGACACGGACCCCACGAACGTGGTCTTGCCCACGCCGAAGCCCCCGGCGACCACGATCTTCGCCGAAGTCGTGGACCGCGCCTCCTGTCCGTAGCCGCCGCTAGAGCTTGCGAAGTCCACTGAGAACCCTTTCGAGCAAAGTCACATCTGGTGTTCCGTCGGCCTGCTGGCCGCCACCCGGCTGGTGGATCGCCACCATGCCGGCCTCCGCCAGGTCGGCCACGAGGATACGGGCCACCCCCAGCGGGATCGCGAGCAGTGCGGAAACCTCCGCCACCGACTTGATCTCCCGGCACAGGTGACAGATGCGCTGGTGCTCGGGGAGCATGCCCTGCAGCCGTACCGGGTCGGCCGTGGTGCTGACCAGCGCCTCGATGGCGAGCTGGTAGCGCGGCCGGGTGCGGCCGCCCGTCATGGCGTACGGGCGGACCAGCGGCTGGTCGCCTTCACCTTCGTAGGGAGCGTGCGCACCGCCGTACGAGTCGGGTGAGGCGGGTGGCGGGGTCATGGATCCTCCGGGCTGTGACACGGCCGCAGTGGCGGCCTGTGTACGAATGGCCTGTGGGGGGACTTGGGGGAGCTGGTGCTCGCGGAGTACGTCAGTTCAGCAGGCTGCCCTGCAGTTCGGCGCGGAGATCGGGGGTGAGCACGGCGCCCGCCCGGTCGACCAGCAGGGCCATCTCGTAGCCGACGAGGCCGATGTCGCACTCGGGGTGTGCGAGCACGGCCAGCGAGGAGCCGTCGGAGACCGACATGATGAAGAGGAACCCGCGCTCCATCTCCACGACCGTCTGGTTGACGCTGCCGCCCTCGAAGATGCGCGAGGCACCCGCGGTGAGGGACGTCAGCCCGGAGGCCACGGCCGCCAGCTGGTCGGCGCGGTCGCGGGGGAAGCCCTCGGACATCGCCAGAAGAAGACCGTCGGCGGAGACCACGACCGTGTGGGAAACACCGGGGGTGTTGTCCACGAAGTTCGTGATCAACCAGTTCAGATTCTGCGCCGCCTGGCTCATCGGACTCAACTAACGCTCCTGCTGATAGGTGGGGCCGAAGCCGCTGTTGTTACTGCCGAGGGTCCCGCCGGCCTGCCGGCCCTGCTGGATCCCGCGGCGGAGGCTGGTCAGCCGCCCGCGCACGTCATCGGGCGTACGGGAGACCGGCGGACCGCTTTCCTCCGGAGCCGGCCGCTGCTGCGCCGTGCCGTCCACGAGGTTCGCCCGCGGGACCCGGCGCGGCAGCCCTGAGGTGGTGACGCCGCCGGCCTGGGGGCCGGAGGCGCGCAGCTGCTCCGCACGGCGCCAGCGCTCGTCGTTGGGGGACGGGCGCCAGCTGCTGGTGTCCTGCCGGCCGTTCGCCGTGGGGGCGGCGGCGGGCTGCGGCGGGGCACCAGCGGGACCAGTCGGGCGGGCCGGAGCCCGTTCCGGCTGCTGCGGGGGCAGCGGGGGTGGGGTGGGGATGCTCGGCGACTGGGGGCCGCCGGACGATGCGGGGCGGGGCTGCGGCGCCTGGGCGCGCCCCCCGCGGCCGCGGAACCAGTCCGACTCCAGCTCCGCGAAGAGCGGCGTCGGCTCGTCCCCGCGCGGCGGCGCGCTCTCACCGAGCGGCGCGTCCTGCGGGTTGCCGTACGCCGCGCTCTGCCCGGGGACCGGGGGCTGCGGAGCGCTGGGCTGGGGGTAGGCGGTGCCGTGCGCCGGGGTGTGCGGCGGAAGCTGCTGGCCGCGCTGGTCCTGGCTCGGGCTCTGGCCGCCTTGGGTCTGGCCGAGCTGGTTCTGGCCGCCCTGGCTCTGGTTCTGGCCGAAGTCGGGGCGGCGCAGCTGGGTGGTGGAGTCGTGCGCGTCGTGGCCGCGCGGCTGCTCGTCGCCCAGCCGCGGGGCGCCGGCGCCCCAGGCGATCCGGGTCTCCCCGGTGCTGTGGGGGTCGTCGCCGGGGCCTGCGGGGCCGCGGCGGGCGTCGGCGGGCGCGGGGGTGCCGCCCGGGGGCGTCGCCATCGGGGTGCCGTCGGCGGGCGTGCCCATCGGGCCGCCGAGCGGCGATCCTGCCGGGGTGCCGCCAGGGGGCGTGCCCATCGGGCCGCCGAGCGGCGGGCCTGCCGGGGTGCCGCCGGGGGGCGTCGGCATCGGGGTGCCGCGCGGCGGGGTGACCATCGGGGTACCGCCCGGAGGCGTGACCGGGCCGCCCTGCTCCGGCGGGCCCTGGCGGTCGAAGACCGAGGGGCCGGAAGAGTTGCGTACGGGACCGAGCTGGCCGGGACCCGCGCCGGTGCCGCCCGGCGAACGGGTCGGCAGGCCGCGGCGCTGGCCGTCATCGGGGGCCGAGGGGCCGGGGCCGCCCCTGCCGGGTCCGGTGCCGCCAGGACCCGTGGCGCCCGGGCCCGTACCACCGGGTCCGGAGCCGTCGCCGCGGGCCGGCAGGGCGGGGCGGCGGTTGCCCGCGCCCTGGCCGCCCTGGCCGAGCTGGCCGCGGGGCGGCACGGCGCCGAGGCGGCTGGTGGCGCCGGCCTTGGCCGCGCCGGGCTTGTCGAGGCCCTGGCCGCCGGGCGGCGGACCGCCCTTGCCGGGCCCTCCGGCGCCGCCGGACTGGGTGACGTCCACCGGCAGCATGACCAGCGCGGTCGTGCCGCCGGAGTCGGACGGGCGGAGCTGGATGCGGATGCCGTGCCGCAGCGACAGCCGGCCGACCACGAACAGGCCCATGCGGCGGGACACGGACACGTCCACGGTGGGCGGCGAGGCGAGCCGCTCGTTAATGGCGGCGAGGTCCTCGGGCGACAGGCCGATGCCGGTGTCGTGGATCTCGACGAGCACGCGCCCGTCGGGCAGCGCGTGTCCGGTGACCTTCACCTTGGTCTGCGGCGAGGAGAACGACGTCGCGTTCTCGAGCAGCTCGGCGAGGAGGTGCACGAGGTCGTTGACGACGCGGCCCGCGACCTGCGTGGCGGGTACGGCGGAGAGCTCGATGCGCTCGTACTGCTCCACCTCGGACGCGGCGGCGCGGAGCACGTCGACCAGCGGGACCGGGCGGGTCCAGCGGCGGCCGGGCTCTTCACCGGCGAGGACCAGCAGGTTTTCGCCGTTACGGCGCATGCGGGTCGCCAGGTGGTCGAGCTTGAACAGCGACGCCAGCTGGTCCGGGTCGGCCTCGCGGGACTCCAGCTCGGAGATCAGCGACAGCTGGCGCTGGATGAGGCCCTGGGAGCGGCGGGAGAGGTTGGTGAACATCGCGTTCACGTTCCCTCGCAGCAGCGCCTGCTCGGCGGCGAGACGGACCGCCTCGCGGTGGACCTCGTCGAAGGCCTGGGCGACCTTGCCGATCTCGTCCTTGCTGTGCACGCCGACGGACTCGACGGAGGTGTCGACGTCCTCGGGGTCGGCCTCGGACAGCTGCTTGACCAGCTCGGGCAGGCGCTTGTTGGAGACCGTCTCGGCGGTGTCCTGCAGCCGGCGCAGCGACCGCACCATGGAGCGGGCCACGATGAACGCGCCGGTCAGCGAGACGCCGAGGACGAGGATGATCAGCGCACCGTTGATGATGGCGTCGCGCTCGGCCTCGTTGCGCAGCTGGCGGGACTTCTGCTCCATCTCCTGGAGCAGAGTGGACTCGATCTTGCCCATCCGCTCCAGCTTCACCGAGTCCAGGTCGGCCCAGTCGCGGAAGGACTTCAGCTCGGTGCGCTTCAGGCCGCCGGCGTCCTTGAGGATGTCCACGGCGTACCGGTTGGCCTGCTGGATGGAGGTGTCCTGGTCCATCGCCTCGGTGAGGTCGGTGGCGCTGGACCGGCCCGCGTACAGCTGCTCGAACTGCTTGAGGTCGTTCTCCTCGGCCCGCTGGGCGGACAGCGCCTCCAGGCGGTCGGCCTCACTCAGGTCCGCGGGCTTCTGCGCCAGCGCGGCGGCGATGATCGCCCGCTGCACGGAGGCGTTCTCCTTCGCGGAGGAGAAGACCGCCAGCGCGCGGGTGGCCTGGATCATTTCGCTGTTGCTGGTGGCCTGCGCCATGTCCTGCGACAGCGAGAGGAGCGAGTCGACGAGGTCGCCGTAGGCCTTGACCGTCTGGGAGTCGTACTCGTTGTTCTGGTACGCGTTCTTGCGGATGTCCGAGAGCTCGTTGAGCTGGACGACGATCCGCTTCAGGGTCGCGTTGACGCCCTTGAGGGAGGAGTCGTCGGTGGAGTCGATCTCGTCGGTGGCCTCACGGAACCGCTGCAGTGCGGTGTCGGTGAGCTTCCGCGAGTACTTCACGTCCGGGTCGCCGGCATTGCCGTCGCGGACGATCAGACCGGCCGACTCGTCCCGCTCCTCCTGGAGCTGCGCGGCCAGCGTGGTGGCCTGCTGGGTCAGCTCGGTCAGCAGCTTCATGTTGTCCTGCTGCTGGATGTCCCGCCAGGAGTCCTCGATACGGAACGCGCCCAGCGTGGTCGCGGCGACGACCGGCAGCGCGAGCAGGGACACCAGGCGGGTGGAGATGCGCCAGTTGCGCATGGCTATTCGAGGCCCGGGCCCCGGCGGCTGCTTCGCCTTCGCGGCCTTTCCCTGCGGCGCTATCGCGCCCGCCTCGGGCGCCGGCAGGCGCGGGGCATCCGGTCCCTGGGCAGGCTGCTGTGCAGAGCCGCGGCCGGTCGCGCCACGTCCCTGCTCGCCCGAAGCGTCCCCAAGTCCCTGGCGGGCCTGGGAGGACGCCATGCCATCCCTCTTGAAACGTCCCTGCACTAGCGTCGCAACCTCTGGACCTGGCCCCCGGCGGGCGTGAGCGCGCCCGGGACGGTGTCGAGTCGTGCGGGAGCCTCCAAAAGCAGAGCCCCGCTGGCGGTGTCCTTACCTGCCCGGCGCAGATCTCCCCAGTTCAGCTGCCCCGAGTGGCGCCCCATTGCGCCCGATTCGAGTAGCTGCAGCCCCGCGACGGTCCGTGGAATTCCAGCACAGTGCCGGATCTCCAACAAGGCCCGGGGGTAACAGTGTGGCGGCGGTGACGTATTGTGCTGAAGCAATTACCCGGGGTGCAAAAGTAGGGCTGAGATAAGGGACATTTCTCTACGAGCTGCGCAGGGGCGCACGGTGTCCCGTAAGCGCCCCTGAGGGGCGGTAGCTGGGCTTAGAGCAGGGTATGCCCGGTTTTGATGATCATGGTCGCCTGCGTTTTAGGGGTATTTGTCATGCCGCCCGTGAGGAAACTCACATGACCGGGACGGGTGATGTGCCGAGTGGCGGGGAACTGCGGCGTCTAGCCTGAGGCTTTACATGCACAGATAAAGCGTCAAGCGAAAGAGCGCCGCCTTGAAGCACACGATGATGTTCCGGAACATAGCGAACCCGCGCCGCACCACCCTCGCCCACGTAGCGGACGCGGAGGTCCTCGAGACCGAGATCCCGGAGCAGCCGGAGTACGACGCCGCCCTCCCGGCAAGCACAGCGAACCCCCGCCGCACGGTCCTGATGAAGGTCCCGAACAGCTGACGCCCCTCCGGGGGCAGGCGTCCCTGGGCCGAGTCCCGCGCGGACGTCAGCGACGGCGATAGCCTGTGGTGACCACATCCCCGGGCAAAGCAAGGGCACCGTCTTGCGCATCGCAAGGTTCTCCATCGACGGCACCGTCGGCTTCGGCGTACTCGAAGGCGACCAGCTGGACGTCATCAAGGGCCACCCCTTCGGCGAGATCGAGCGCAGCGGCACAAAGATCCCGCTCGCACAGGCGCGGCTGCTGCCGCCCGTACTGCCGAACAAGGTCGTCGCCGTGGGCCGCAACTACGCGGAACACGCCGCCGAACTCGGCAACGAGGTCCCGGACGCGCCGATCACCTTCTTCAAGCCGTCCACCTCGGTGATCGGCCCCCAGGACCAGATCACCTACCCGCCCTTCTCCGACGACCTCCATTACGAGGCCGAGCTGGCCGTCGTCATCGGCCGCATGTGCCGCGAGGTCCCGGTGGACCGCGCCGCCGACGTCATCCTCGGCTACACCTGCGCCAACGACCTCACCGCCCGCGACGTACAGCAGCGCGAGAAGCAGTGGGCGCGGGCCAAGGGCTTCGACTCCTCCTGCCCGCTCGGCCCCTGGGTCGAGACGGACATCTCCCTCGACGACATCGCGGCCGGCATCGGCATCCAGTGCACGGTCAACGGCGAGCAGCGCCAGCTCGGCTCCACCTCGGACATGGTCCGCGGCATCCCCGCGCTGATCGCCCACATCACGGAGGCCATGACCCTGCTCCCCGGCGACGTCATCCTCACCGGCACCCCCGCGGGCGTCGGCCCCCTGAACGCCGGCGACGAGGTCGCCGTCACCATCGAAAAAATCGGCACTCTCACCAACAAGGTGATCAAGCGTGGCTAACAAGAACGTCCGCGTACGTTTCTGCCCCTCCCCCACCGGCAACCCGCACGTGGGCCTGGTCCGCACGGCGCTCTTCAACTGGGCGTACGCCCGCCACAACGGCGGCACGTACGTCTTCCGCATCGAGGACACCGACGCCGCCCGGGACACCCAGGAGTCGTACGACCAGCTCCTGGACTCCCTGCGCTGGCTGGGCCTGACCTGGGACGAGGGCCCGGAGGTGGGCGGTCCGCACGCCCCGTACCGGCAGTCCGAGCGGATGGACCTGTACGCGGACGTGGCGGCGAAGCTGCTGGAGGCCGGCCACGCGTACCGCTGCTACTGCACGGCGGAGGAGCTGGAGGTCCGCCGCGAGGAGGCCCGCAAGGCGGGGAAGCCGTCGGGCTACGACGGCCAGTGCCGGGACCTGTCGGCAGAGCAGAAGGCGGCGTACGAGGCCGAGGGCAGGACGTCGATCGTCCGCTTCCGGATGCCGGACGAGACGATCACCTTCACGGACCTGGTCCGCGGCGAGCTGAGCTTCGCACCGGAGAACGTGACCGACTACGGCATCGTCCGCGCGAACGGCGCCCCGCTGTACACGCTGGTCAACCCGGTCGACGACGCCCTGATGGAGATCACCCACATCCTCCGCGGCGAGGACCTGCTGTCCTCGACCCCGCGCCAGATCGCCCTGTACAAGGCCCTGGGCGAGATCGGCGTGACGGACGGCTCGGTCCCCTCCTTCGGCCACCTCCCGTACGTCATGGGCGAGGGCAACAAGAAGCTGTCGAAGCGCGACCCACAGGCGTCGCTGAACCTCTACCGGGAGCGCGGGTTCCTCCCGGAGGGCCTGCTGAACTATCTCTCCCTCCTCGGCTGGTCCTTCTCGCCCGACGAGGACGTCTTCACCCTCGACCAGATGGTGGAGAAGTTCGACCTGGCGGACGTAAACGCGAACCCGGCCCGCTTCGACCTCAAGAAGGCCGAGGCGATCAACGCCGACCACATCCGGATGCTGTCGGTCGAGGACTTCACAGCGGCCTGCGAGCCGTGGCTGAAGGCCCCGCACGCCCCCTGGAAGCCGGAGGCCTTCGACAAGGCGTCCTGGGAGGCCCTGGCCCCACTCGCACAGACCCGCCTGACAGTCCTGTCGGACATCACGGCGAACGTGGACTTCCTCTTCCTCGACGAGCCGGTCGAGGACGAAAAGTCCTGGTCGAAGGCGATGAAGCCGGGCGCGGAGGAGCTGCTCCGCACGGCGCGGGAGAAGCTGGCGGCGACCGCGTCCTGGACCGCGGAGCCCCTGAAGGAGGCCGTCCTGGCGGCCGGCGAGGAGCACGGCCTGAAGCTGGGCAAGGCCCAGGCGCCGGTCCGGGTGGCGGTCACCGGCCGTACGGTCGGCCTGCCGCTCTTCGAGTCGCTGGAGGTGCTGGGGCGCGACCGCACCCTGGCGCGGGTGGACGCGGCGCTGGCGAGGCTCTCGTAACCCGTTTTGGAGCGTGCCCGGCGATCAGGTAATGTTCTGTCTGTCGCCGGGCACGGCGGCCACCACGAACCGCCCCCTCAGGGGGTTGTGTTTTGGTGGGCTATGGTGTAATTGGCAGCACGAGTGATTCTGGTTCACTTAGTCTAGGTTCGAGTCCTGGTAGCCCAGCAGATCTCTTGGCTTAGAGATCAAGGCCCCCGTTGTGTAGCGGCCTAGCACGCCGCCCTCTCAAGGCGGTAGCGCCGGTTCGAATCCGGTCGGGGGTACAGGTCCTTCCCATCGCGAGGGAAGGATCGTCCAAAGGCCCCCGTTGTGTAGCGGCCTAGCACGCCGCCCTCTCAAGGCGGTAGCGCCGGTTCGAATCCGGTCGGGGGTACGTACAAGATCACGCTTTCTGTAAAGAGCCGCCCTCACTCCGGTGAGGGCGGCTCTTTGCGTGTGCGGTGCTCCCCCGGCTCCGGCCGAAGGAGAAGGAGCGGGCCTGGTCGGCCATAGCCGCGCGCCACGGCGGCTCCGTGGTCTGCCAGGTGGCGGGCGTTGTGCGAGCAGCCCGTGCACAGTGCGGCGTGGATCGAGTGCCGATCAGTCGCCGTGGTAGAGGCGATGCGGCTCGATCAGCTGGACGGTCGGGTCGTTTTCCGCGCGGTGGCGCAGGTCGTCGGTGAAGCCGGCGGCGCTGTAGCAGTGCAGTCGCGTGGCGTCGGTGGCCGTGCCGCGCGCGATGAGCAGGGAGCGGATGTGCTGGAGGCGGTCCAGATGCCCCTTCCCCATGACGTCGTTCCATTTGGCTTCGCCGATGGCCAACAGCCCCGCACCGCCGCTGTCGATGTCACCGTGGACGGCGACGTCGACCTCGTGACTGGTCTTCGCAGCGGGGTCGTTGACGGTGCCGCTGGCCACCCTGGTGGCCACCCCGCCGTGGGTCTCGGGTGACGCGTGCCAGCGCGCCCACTCCCGGCAGACCTGCTCGAAGTGCGGGCCGACGACTTTGCTGCGGAACGTGGACTGGGCGCGGCGCCACACCGCACCGGCGCGTCCGGGGCGCTCCAGGTCACCCCAGGCAGGACGCATGATCGCGTGGTAGAAGGCGATGAGGGGTTCGGCGATGCGATAGGCGGAGCGGTTACGGCGGAAGGCGTCGGCCTCGTGCGTGATCATGCCGACGTCCTGAAGGACGCTGAGCGGGTGGGCGAGATCGGTGGACTTACGGCCGAGGTAGTCGGCGATGCCGCCGCGAGCGGCGTTTCCGGCGGCGATGGCGGCCAGGACCGAATGATAGAGGGCGGTGTCGTGGAGCTCCGGCTCTTCGGCGAGTAGATAGCGGGCTTCGCGGAAGAGCGGCCGGGCAGGGTTGAGGACTGCGCGGACGACCCATGCGTCGAAGTCGTCGGGGTCGACGGGGGCGTCGCCTTGGGTGAACTCGCGGCGATAGGCGGGCGTACCGCCCACGATGGCGTGGGTGAGCAGCGCGGTGCGCGGGTCGGCGATCTCCCAGAACTCGGCGGCGAGACGGAAGTCCAGGGTGGGGACGACAAGCTCCAGGCCGGCGCGGCCGCGCAACGGGGCGTTCCCGGCGAGGAGCCCGCCCATAAAGGACAGCGCGGAACCGCACAGCAAAAGCCGCACGGGCGTATTGCTGCGCTGGGCCGTCGGATCGAGGGCCCGCTGGATGATCGAGGGGAGAGCCGGGGACGCCTTGGCGAGGAAGGGAAACTCGTCGATGACCGCCGCGACTGGGCCGCCGCCGTCCGCGATACGCATGAGCTCGGTGACAGCCTCGCCCCAGTCGGCGAAACGGAAGGGCGTCGGCTGATCGCAATAGCGCGCGAGAGCCGCGCCGAACTGGCGCAAGGCATCAGTTTCCGTGGTCTCCGTAGCAGTGAACATGAACCCGCCGATCGCGCGGACAAGGGCGTCGAGCAGGAAGGTCTTGCCTTGGCGACGCCGTCCGGAGACCACGCCAAGGGTGGCCCGGGATCCTGGCAAGGCTGCGAAGCGAGCCAGTTCCGACCACTCGAAGTCGCGGTCGAACATCTCGGCGGGTCTGTCCATGGAGCACGCACCTTACAAAGAATAGTCACGCCTATTATAACTGCACCTATTCATGATGCACGCTTGATGCGGATACAGATCAAGATCCACGCGACGGCCCGCCCTCGGTTCGAGGGCGCGCCTTGCTGCTCTTTTCCACACCATGGCCGACGGGCTCCGAGCCGAGGAGGTCGAGCAGGAGCATCGCGTCGTGGTCGGGGGTGCCGGGTTCGGCGACATAGACGCCGAGGCGTTGGCCGGGGGTGCCTTCGAGGTGCATGCTCTGGCCGCTGAGGGTGAGGCTGCCGGCCTGGGGGTGCCGGAAGGCCTTCCGGGTCTTCTTGTGTCCGGCGACTTCGTAGCGGTCCCACAGCTTGGCGAAGTCGGGGCTTTTGAGGACGAGTTCGCCGACGATGCTGGTGAGGTCGGGGGCGTCGGGGTTGGTGCCGGCTTCGGCGCGCAGGCGGGCGACGCAGCCGCGGACCACGGTTTCCCAGCCGGGGAAGAGCTCGCGGGCGGTGGGGTGCAAGAAGAGGTAGCGGGCCAGGTTGCGCTGTTTTACGGGCCAGTCGCCGAGGCCCGCGTACAGGGCCAGGCCGCCGGGGTTCCAGGCCAGTAGGTCCATGCTGCGGCTGATGACGTAGGCCGGGCTCGGGCGCAGCGTCTCCAGCAGCAGCGTCAGGTGCGCCGGTACGGTGCGGCTCGGCGGGGGCGGTGGGTCGGAGGCGTAGCGGGCGGCGCGGACCGCGAGCTCGCGCAGGTGGCCGTGCTCGTCGTCGTCGAGCTTGAGGGCGCGGGCGAGGGAATCGACCACCGAGGGGCTGGGGTGGGTCTCTTTGCCGCGCTCCAGGCGGGTGTAGTAGTCGATGCTGACGCCGGTCAGGGTGGCCAGCTCTTCGCGGCGCAGGCCGGGGGTGCGGCGGATGCCCGGTCCGGGGGTGAGGCCGACGCTTTCGGGGCTGGTCTGGGTGCGGCGGGCACGCAGGAAGCGTCCCAGTTCGTCGCCGTTGGTGGCGCTGGTGGCGCCGCTGCTCCGCTCGGATGCCATAGCGCCAGTGTCGCCCGCCCGCCACCGGGATGGCATCCCGCGAAGGAGGCCCTGTCCCACCCCCGCTGACGGCTCCCCGGCACAGCCCGACCTGCCTAAATGCCGTGCGGCCCGGCATCGTGGAGGTCATCGCCGGTTCGCCCCCTTTCCAGCAGGAGCGCCCCTTCATGTCCACCGGGGATGACCGCGCTTGCCACCGGGCCGGGGCGAGCTTCCTGCTCCGTTCGGCCGCTCGCACGTGAGCCGATGGACGGGGCGAATGGTCAGCAAAGAGAGGATGGAGTCATGAAACACATCAAACTGCGCGATCTGGAAGTCTCGCGGATCGGGCTGGGTGCGATGGGCATGTCCCACGGCTATACCGGGGCGGGCAGCGATGACGCGGAGTCCATCCGTGCCCTGCATCGGGCCCTCGAACTGGGCGTCACGCTGATCGACACCGCCGAGGTCTACGGCCCGTACACCAACGAGGAGCTCGTCGGGCGGGCGCTGAGGGGCCGCCGGGACGAGGTGGTCCTGGCGACGAAGTTCGGCCTCGTCCGCCACGCAGAGTCCTCACACGCCGGGGCGGGCCACATGAGTCCCGACAGCAGCCCGGCCAACATCCGCACGGCCGTCGAAGGTTCCCTCAAGCGGCTCGGCACCGACCACATCGATCTCTACTACCAGCACCGGGTGGACCCGAACACCCCCATCGAGGAGACAGCCGGCGCCGTGGGCGAGCTGGTCGCCGAGGGCAAGGTCAGGGCGTTCGGCCTGTCCGAGGCCGGGCCGGAGACCATCCGCCGCGCGCACGCCGTCCACCCCGTCACCGCGGTCCAGTCGGAGTACTCCCTGTGGACCCGGGGCGTGGAGGAGCGGGTGCTGCCGGTGCTGCGGGAGCTGAACATCGGCCTGGTGCCGTTCTCCCCGCTCGGCCGCGGCTTCCTCACCGGCACCATCCGCTCCGAGGACGACTTCGGCGAGGACGACTTCCGCCGCGGCAACCCCCGCTTCACCGGCGAGAACTTCCAGCGCAACCTGCGCCTCGCCGACGAGGTGCAGGCCGTCGCCGCCGACGCCGGAGTCACCCCCGCGCAAGTCGCCCTGGCCTGGCTGCTCGCGCAGGGCGACGACATCGCGCCCATCCCTGGCACCAAGCGCGTTCACCGGGTCGAGGAGAACACCGCCGCGGACGGCATCCAGCTGACTCGGGAGCAGCTCGACAAGCTCAGCAGTCTCCCCCCGGCTGCCGGAGAGACCCATACGGAGGCCCAGCGGCAGATGCTCGAACGCTGACCGCTACCCCTCTATCCCGTACGACAAGGAAAGCAATCATGCAGAACGTCACGCTGAACAACGGCGTCGAGATGCCGATCCTCGGCTTCGGCGTCTACCAGATCCCGGCCGAGGGCACCGAGCAGGCCGTCGCAGACGCGCTTGCCGCCGGCTACCGGCTGCTCGACACCGCGGCCGCCTACGGCAACGAGGAGGCCGTCGGCCGCGCCATCAAGAGCAGCGGCATCCCGCGCGCGGAGCTGTTCGTCACCACCAAGCTGTGGGTGCAGGACGCACCCGCGGAGGACAACACCGCCCGCGCCTTCGAGACGTCGCTGGCCAAGCTCGGCCTCGACTACCTCGACCTGTACCTGATGCACCAGCCGTACGGCGACGTCTACGGCCAGTGGCGCGCCATGGAGGACCTCAACCGCGAGGGCCGGGCCAAGGCGATCGGCGTCGCCAACTTCTACCCCGACCGGCTGCTCGACCTGATCGTCAACAACGAGGTCACCCCCGCGGTCAACCAGATCGAGACCCACCCCTTCTTCCAGCGCGCCGACTACCAGGACCTGATGCGCGAGCACGGCGTCCAGATCCAGTCCTGGGGCGGCTTCGCCGAGGGCAAGAACGACCTGTTCACCAACCCGCTGCTGAGTGACATCGGCGCCACGCACGGCAAGTCCGTCGCCCAGGTCGTGCTGCGCTGGCTGACCCAGCGCGGCGTCATCGCCATCCCCAAGTCGGTACGCGCCGAGCGGATGGCGGAGAACATCGACGTCTTCGACTTTGAGCTGACCGACGAGCAGATGGCCGCCATTGCCGCCCTGGACACCGGGGAGTCGCTGTTCTTCGACCACCACGACCCGGAGATCGTCGGCTGGCTCGCCAAGCGCCGCGTGGACTCCTGACCGGTCCGAGGCTGCTCATCCGAAGGGCTTCACCATGTCCCACCAGCAGAACATCACCGACGTGCGCATCGTCGGTGCGACCGGAAGCAACGGCCGCCTCGCTGCGCCGGGCCGGCGCACGTTCCTGCGCGGTGTGGCCGCGGGCGGGATAACGGCCGTTTCCGGCCTGCATCTCGCCGGCTGCTCCCCGGCTTCGTCACCGGGCGGGGAGCGGTCGGCGCCGGCCGAAGGGCCGGCCTCGACGGCCACGCCCGGCTCTGCGGGCAGGCGGGTGCTGCTGGCCTACTTCTCCCGTCCCGGCGAGAACTACTACTACGGCCGTCGCACCAACCTCAAGGTCGGCAATACCCAGGTCCTCGCCGGGATGATCAGCGAGCGGATCGAGTGCGACGTGCTCCGTATCAAGGCCGCCGAACCCTACCCCGACTCCTACGACGCGACCGTCACCCGCAATTCCCGGGAGCAGGACGACGACGCGCGACCGGAGATCACCAACCTCCCGTCCTCGATCGACCGTTACGACACGGTGCTGCTGGGCAGCCCCATCTGGAACGTGAGACCACCCATGATCATGTCGACGTTCACCGACGCGTTCGGCTTCCGCGGCAAGACGGTCTTCCCGTTCGTCACGTACGCCGTGAGCGGGCTGGGCTCCACCGAACGCGACTATGCCGACTCCTGCCCGGGCGCGACCATCGGGGAAGGGCTCGCGGTCCGCGGCGAGAAGGTCCGCGATGCCGACGCCGACGCCCGGTCCTGGCTGCGGCGCATCGGGCTGCTGCCGGGCTGAAGCCGGGCTGCTGCCAAGGGGGCCCTGTCACACCCTGGCTGGCTGTTCCCCCGCCGAACCCGGCCTGGTGCGGCACCAGTCCGGGCACGCACGCTGGACGGAATCAGCCAGTAGGCCCCATCTTCCCCCGCATACGAGAGAGTGGGCATGTCTGCCGAATCGCCCGACACCGCCGGGGCCGCCCCGGCCCAGCCCGCGTCCGCGCCGACGCGCCGTACCTTCGTCGCCACGACCACCGCCGTCGGTGGCGGTCTCGCGGCGGGTGGTCTCGCCGCGGGCGCATCGCTGGTCGGCGCCGAGCAGAGCGCCGCCGCCGAGGCGCCGCCCACCAGCCGCGTCACCCTGACCGTCAACGGGCGGCGGCACACCGTCACGGTGGACAACCGGACCTCGCTGCTGGACCTGCTGCGCGAGCAGCTGGAGCTGACCGGCACCAAGAAGGGCTGCGACGCCGGGGCCTGCGGGGCGTGCACCGTCCTCGTCGACGGGCGGCGCGTCAACGCCTGCCTGACGCTCGCCGTGCGCCTGGAAGGCGCGAAGGTCACCACGATCGAGGGCCTCACCGACGGCGATGAACTGCACCCACTGCAGCAGGCATTCATCGACGAGGACGCCTTCCAGTGCGGCTACTGCACCCCGGGTCAGGTCATGTCCGGCGTCGGCTGCCTGCAGGAGGGGCACACCGGATCGGCGGACGAGATCCGGGAGTGGATGAGCGGCAACATCTGCCGCTGCGGCTGCTACCCGAAAATCGTGCGCGCGGTCCAGCAGGCCGCGGGCCGGGAGTGAGGCACGGCCATGCATCCCTTCACCTACACCCGCGCCGCCGACACCCGTGAGGCGCTGAACGCCGCCCGCCGCGGCGGACGCTACATCGCCGGCGGCACCACCTTGGTCGACCTGATGCGCGGGACCGTGGAGCGGCCCGGAGCGCTCGTCGACATCAGCGGCCTGCCGCTGCGCGGCATCACGGCCACCGAGCGCGGCGGGCTGCGCATCGGCGCGCTGGTGACCATGGCCGAGGCCGCCGCCGACCGCAAGGTCCGCAGCACGTTTCCGGTGATCTCCCAGGCCTTGGAGCTGAGCGCGTCGGCCCAGCTGCGCAACATGGCCACCATCGGCGGCAACATCATGCAGCGCACCCGCTGCACGTACTTCCGTGATGTCACCGCGGACTGCAACAAGCGTGAACCGGGATCCGGCTGCGCCGCCCGGGAGGGCTACAACCGCACCCACGCAATCCTGGGCGCATCCGAGGAGTGCGTGGCCACCCACCCGTCCGACGTCGCCGTCGCCTTCGCCGCCCTGGAGGCACACGTCCATCTGCTGGGCCCGGACGGCGAACGCGAGCTGCCCTTCGCCGACTTCCTGCTCCGACCCGGCAGCAACCCGCAGCGCGAACAGGCCCTCAGGAAAGGCGAATTGGTAACCGCCGTCGAGATCCCGGCCCATCCTCGCCCGCTCGCGTCCGGCTACCTGAAGGTCCGCGACCGGCAGTCCTACGAATTCGCCCTCACCTCCGCGGCCGTCGCGCTGCACCTGCGCGGCGGGGTCATCCGTACGGCCAAGGTGGCCGCCGGCGGCGTCGGCACCGTGCCGTGGAAGCTGCCCGCCGTCGAGGAAGCCCTCATCGGCGAACGCCCCTCACCCGAGCTGTGGACCCGCGCCGCCGCATCGGCCGCGGACGGGGCCCGCCCGCTCAGGCACAACCGCTTCAAGGCCGAGCTGCTCAAGCGCACCGTCGAACGGCAGCTGCGCACGGTAGGAGACAACGCATGAGCCCCCAGCCGCAGGCCGCCGTCGGCGCCCCCCTCTCCCGCGTCGACGGGCGCCTGAAGGTGACCGGCCGGGCCAAGTACGCCGCCGATCACCAGCCGGACGGCGTCGTGCACGCCGTCGTGGTCGACAGCAGCATCGCCCGGGGACGCATCACCCGCATCGACGCCCGCGCTGCCGAGGCCCAGCGCGGGGTGCTGAAGGTCATCCACCACGGCAACGCCCCCGAGCTGCCCTACCGCGACAACCCGGGCTCGCTCAACCTTCCAGGCGCGCGGCTGCGGGTCTTCCAGGACGACACCGTCCGCTTCCACGGCCAGCCAGTCGCCGTCGTCGTCGCCACCACCCTGGAAGCGGCCCAGCACGCGGCGAGCCAAGTCACGATCGACTACGACGCCGAACGCCCGGTCACCGACCTGGCCGACGCCCCGGCGGCGGGCGAGCCGGTGACGTACGAACGCGGGGACGCGGAGAAGGCCTTGAAGGCGGCCCCGGTACGCCTGGAGATGACCTATCGGCTCGCCCGCACCCACCACAACGCCATGGAGCTGCACGCCACCGTCGCCCGCTGGGAGGGCAAGCGGCTGACGCTGTGGGACAAGACCCAGTGGGTGCAGAGCCCGCGCGACCAGCTCGCCGCCGACTTCGGCATCGAACCGGAGTCCATCCGCGTCATCTCCCCCTTCGTTGGGGGCGCGTTCGGCAACGCCGCCCGGGCCTGGCCGCACCTGACGATCGCGGCCCTGGCCGCCCGCGAGGTGCGCCGCCCGGTCAAGCTCCAGCTGACCCGCGGCCAGCTCTACTCCGGGGTGGGATTCCGGCCCGGGTACGAGTACAAGGTGCGCCTGGGCAGCGACCGCCGCGGCCGGCTGACCGCGATGACCCACGCCTTGCGCGCGGGGACCTCGCGCTACGAGACCTTCTCCGAGCGCGGCGTCACCGCACCCGGCCAGATGCTCTACACCACGCCCAACGTCGCCCAGACCTACCGCACGGTGCCGCTGGACGTGAACACCCCGACCCCGATGCGCGGCCCGGGCTACTCCACCGCCGCCTTCGCCATCGAGAGCGCGATGGACGAGCTCGCCCACGAACTCGGCATCGACCCGATCGAGCTGCGCCAGCGCAACGAGCCCGAGAACGACCAGGCCACCGGCAGGCCCTTCTCCACCCGCCGGCTGCGCCAGTGCTACACCACCGGCGCCCGCGAATTCGGCTGGAATGGCCGCAATCGCAAGCCGCGCTCGACCCGCGACGGCGACTGGCTGCTCGGCACCGGCATGGCGACCGCCGTCTACGACACCCTGCGCCAGCCCGCCCAGGCCCGGATCCGCCTCGACGCCGACGGCACCGCCGTGGTCGAGTCCGCGACCAGCGACATGGGCCCGGGCACGTACACCTCGATGACCCAGGTCGCCGCCGACGCCCTGGGCCTCGCCGTACGGCAGGTGAGCTTCAGGCTCGGCGACACCGAGCTGCCCCGGGCACCGGTCCACGGCGGCTCGCTGACGATGGCCAGCGTCGGCTCCACCGTCCAGGACGGCTGCGACAAGCTGCGCCGACAGGCGATCGAGCTCGCCGTCGAGGACCCGGACTCGCCGCTGCACGGCGCCGACGCCGATGACGTCGTCGTACGGGGCGGGCGGCTGTTCGTACGCGACAAGCCCGCACGCGGCGAGACCTACCGGCAGCTGCTCACCCGCAACAACCGCAGCCACCTCGAGGCCACGGGCTCCTACACCCCGGCGGAGAGCCGATCCTCGATGTACGCCTACGGCGCGGTCTTCGCCGAGGTCGCCGTCGACGCCCGTCTCGGCCTGGTCCGGGTACGGCGGATGCTCGGCGTCTTCGACGCGGGCCGCATCATCAGCCCCAAGCTCGCCGACAGCCAGGCCATCGGCGCCATGACCGGCGGCATCGGCGCCGCCCTGCTGGAACACACCGTCACCGACCACCGCGACGGCCGCATCGTCAACGCCAACCTCGCCGACTACCTGGTCCCGGTCAACGCCGACGTCCCCGACCTCAAGGCCATCTACGTCGACGGCCGGGACGACGAGGCCGACCCCCTCGGGGCGAAGGGACTCGGCGAGGTCGTCCTCGTCGGCGTAGCCCCCGCCATCGCCAACGCCGTCTTCCACGCCACCGGCCGCCGCGTGCGCGACCTGCCCATCACCGCCGAATCCCTCCTCTGAACCACCCCGGCACCCGCGCCACCGTCACCCGGGTCAGCGGCAGCGTGCCGGAATCCGGCAAACTGACCGCATGGAGCGCGCAGAGAAGAACACAAATGTTCGCACCGCGGACACTCTCAGTGATCTCGGGGCGTATCTAAGAGCCCGCCGCGCGCAGGTCAGCCCAGCACAGGCCGGGCTGACTCCGGCCCCCGGCACCCGCCGCACCCCGGGCCTGCGCCGGGAGGAACTGGCGACCCTGGCCGGCATCAGCATCGACTACTACGTACGCCTGGAACGCGGCAAAGAGGTCCGCCCCAGCCCCGCAGTCGTCGACGCCCGCGCCCGCGCCCTGCGCCTCGCCCCCTCCGAACACCGGCATCTGCGCGAGCTGGTCGCCCACGCCTCCTACGCGCCCGAGCCGCCGCCCGCACCCAGCCGTGCCGTGAGCCCGCATCTGACAGTGCTGCTGGAGTCCGTACGCCCGAGCCCGGCCTGGATCGTCGGCCGCACCCTGGACCTGCTGGCCGGCAACCCCGGCGTACTCCGGCTCTTCGCCGGCATGGACGACTTGCCGCCGCTCCTGCGGAACTTTGGCCGCTACGTCTTCCTCCACCCGCTCTCCCGCACAGTGCTCGACGACTGGGACGAGCAGGCCCGTGCCTGTGTCGCCAGGCTGCGGGCGCTGGCCGGCACCGAGCCGAACGCCCCCGACCTGACCGAGCTCGTCGACGAACTCCTGGTGAAGAGCCGTGACTTCGCCGACCTGTGGGACCGCTTCGACGTCAAGCCGCACGCGGCGGGCCCCAAGACCTTCCACCACCCCGAGGTCGGGGACGTGCACCTCGGCTTCGAGACCATGTCGCTGGAGCACAGCCCGAAGCAGCGCTTCGTCGTGCTCTTCGCCGAGCCGGGCAGCCCCGACCACAGCAAACTGGTACAGCTCGACACGCATGGCAGCGAGACTCAGCCGAAGGAAGGGCTGATCGACGGGCAGGCCTGAGCCGCGATCGCCACACGGATCCCGCCGACCAAGTGGACCTGATCCGCGTACGTCATGACTCCGCCCCCGCCCCGCGCCGCACCCGCCGCTCCAGCCACACCGTCCCCGAAATCCGCAGCTCCCGCCGCGCCCCACCCCGTGTGGTTCTGCGTGGAACCCCCTCGGGGGTACTCGATCAAGAATCCTGTAAAGGCCCATCCCGCCCCGGGGTGGGCCTTCGCGGTGTCCCCAGCATGTCCGGCCAGCGGGTGTCGACTGTGAGCGGCTGGCGGGGCCGCAGCATGCGCTTGCTGCCCCGGACCAGCACAGGGGCGGGCGCGGAGTGAGGGTCGGCGCCGTCGACATCGAGCACGTGATACTTGCCGTCATCGCCCTTGGTGACGCGGTCGTCTCACCCATCCCTCCCTGGCACCTGGGGCAGGACCATGGACTCGCCGCCATAAGTGGTTGGACAAACCACGTGTGAGGTCAGAAGTGGGTTCCGCCGTCGACGCGGATCTCGGTGCCGGTGATGAAGGCGCCGTCGGACGAGCCGAGCATGGCGACGACGCCGGCTACGGTCTCCGGCCCCGCGAAGCCCTTCCCGATGGCCGGCTTTGCCCGCTCGCGCCGGAGACGTCGGTCGTGCCGGTGGATCCGCTCGAAACGCGCCTGCTCGCCGCCGTCCCCCGCCGACCTCGCCACCCGCTGCCTCGACAAGCTCGCGGGTGGCCTGCGGCTGTGGACCACCCCGCCCTCATGACCCGACGCGCGGATCATCAGGTCGCCGACGGCGCAGGCGGTCGCCAGCGTGGTCGACCTGCTCTTACGGCGCGGCTCGCGGACAATGGATCTATGGCGATGTACGGGCCGCTCGGGCGCCCCGACCCAGAACACCAGCGTCTTCTCCGCGTGACCGCCGCCGGTCTGGAGGAAGAGTTCGACGGCGTCTTCGGCCGGGAGACCATCGAGCGGTTTGTGCACGAGACGTACGGCGAGATCGCCGCTCACCACCGGGACGCCGGCACCTGGCCGTTGCTGACCGAGCGCTTCGCCCGGCAGCGACTGCAGGCGCTGGCCCGGGTCGAGGGGCGCGCCGACGACGGCAAGCCCATCGTGCTGTTCTTGTGCGTCCACAACACCGGGCGCAGCCAGATGGCCATGGGCTTCTTCGGGCAGCTGGCCGGGAGCAAGGCGGTGGCCTGGTCGGCCGGCTCCGATCCCGGGGACGAGGTCAATCCGGCAGCGGCGGCCGCGATGGAAGAACACGGGATCGATATCACGCGGGAGTACCCCAAGCCGTGGACCGACGAGATCGTCCGGGCCGCGGATGTGGTCGTCACCATGGGCTGCGGAGACACCTGTCCGGTCTTGCCGGGCAAGCGCTATGTGGACTGGCCGCTGGACGACCCCGCAGGGCAGGGCGTAGCGGAGGTCCGGCCCATCCGCGACGAGATCGAGCGCCGCGTGCGTGCGCTCCTCGACGATCTCGATATTCGTTGAGCACCGCCGCGGCGGTCAATGAACCGAGCCTTCCCAGCCGTCGCCGCAAGGACCGCCGCCGATGGCTTCCCCGATGCTGACGTCGTCACCGGTCGACACGTCCACGAGCGGCAGGTACCACTTGGACACCTCCACGCTGCCAGTCGGCACGTAGTGGAAGATCAGCGAGCGGCGGAACCGGTCTGCCGAGGTGTTCGGCAGCGAGCCGTGCACCATGCTGCCGTGGAAGAACAGCGCGTCGCCGGCGTTCATCCGCGTCTGCCGTGCCTCCATGCCGGCAGGCGGCCGGACCAGTCCTCTGGTGAACGACTGTGCGGCGTCGGCCTCCTCCGGGCAGACCACCTCCATGGTGTGTGAACCCGGGACGACGGCGAGCGCACCGTTGGTCTCGTCGCAGTCGTCGACCGCGATCCAGGCGGCCACGCAGGTTTCCGGGTGCGCCCGCAAGAAGTAGTTGTCCTGATGCATCGCCTGACCGCGGGCCGTGGGCGGCTTGAAGTAGAACATGGACTGGGCGCCGTGCACAGGGCCGACCAGCTCGCTCACGACGTTCACCATCCGCGGATCGGTGAGATAGCGCCGGGCCAGCCGCCCGATCACAAGGTCGTTCCGGCGATGCGGCTGCATGAACCGCGGATACCGCGCCAACACGTCGTGCGGCGCCACCTCGTCCGTCGCCGCCAGGGATTCACGGTCGCGAGCGACCTGCTCCATGAAGCTTTCGCGGATGGTGTCGATCTCCGATGCCGGGATCAGCGAGTCGACCTGGATCACACCGTCGCGTTCAAAGCGGGCCCGGCGGGCGGAGGGCGCGTCTGTGAGTGTCGTCATGCCGTCCAGGGTGAGGGGCAATCGCCGGTCGGCGGCATGGACGGGGCAGCCACGTATATGGATAATCCTGCCGTGCCGCCCCCATCATCCGGCCGCGACGACGGGGCACTCGACGTCGGCCGAATCCTGCCCGGCGGTTTCGCTATGGGCGGTGACTACGACATGGTGCGTCCTCGCGGCACCGTCGAGTGGGTGCTCATCTTCACCGTCGACGGCTCCGGTTGCGCCTGGGGCCGCGGTGGCACCGCGGTTCGGATTCCGCCCCGGTCGATTGTCGCGTTCACACCTCACACCCCGCAGCACTACGGGACGGATCCCGCCGTCGGGAGCTGGGACCTCCTCTGGGCGCACGTCAGGCCCGGGCCGCACTGGCCGGCCTTGCTGGACTGGCCTGCTGCCGCTCCCGGAATCCTGCGGCTCGACCTCGACCCCTTCATAGCCGACCGAGTCGAGGCGGCGCTGCGGTCCGCCGTCGCCCACCATCGCGCAGGACTGACACTGGCACCGGCCTTCGCGATGAACGCGGTCGAGCAGGCCCTGCTGTGGTGCAGCACCCAGAACCCGCGCCACGACGACCTGGACCCGGCCGTCCTCGCCGTGATCGAGTACGTCAGCGCACGACTCGACCAGGCCCACACGGTCGCATCGCTCGCCGCCGTGGCCGGCTTGTCTCCGTCCCGCCTGGCCCACGTGTTCACGGCACGCACCGGCATGTCGCTCATGGCGCAAGTACAGCGGATGCGGATGGACGCGGCGAAGGAGCTGCTCGAGCTCACCAACCTCGGCGTGGCCCAGGTGGCGGCCCGGGTCGGGTTCACCGACCCGCTCTATTTCTCGCGACGCTTCCGGATCGCGACAGGGCTGGCCCCCTCGGACTACCGTGCCCAGCACCCTTCGACGCGCCGGAACTGACAGAACGACGCGACCCGTCACCGCCCCACCCAGCGCCTCGCCCGCGCCGCCCGCCTGATGCACCGCGCCGTACACACCCCGCACCGGATCACGCCGCTGCGCAACGCCGCCATGAGGGCGTTCCTGGCCGTCGGCCGACCACCAGCCTGACACCGTCGGCCCGCAAGGAAGCGTGGTCACTCCGACCGTGGTGCTCCCGGCGGGGCGTCCGGGGGTGTCCCGCCGCCGTTGCGCTCGACCGTGGCGACGAGGGGCCCGCGTTGTCCCCGCCGATGGCGATCGCCCGCTCCCCCGACGCGGACGCAGTGCCCGCCGCCGCCGGTGGACACGGGCGCGTAGTTGCTGCCTGCGATGGCGGCCGCGCGTAGCCATGACCCCACAGCACCGCCAGCGAACCCACAACCGCGCCCAGCCCGGGAGCCAACGGCCAGCGGATCGCGGCGTCCTGGAGCATCGACGGCAGCACCACCGCCCCACCCAGCCATGCCGGCACCGCGAACGCGGCCTACGTCACCAGCCCGGCCACCGCCCGCCTGACGTTACGTGTCATGCCCGCCCCGCTCGCACCCACCGTCCGCGTCCACACCTGCGATGCCGGCAACTCCCCAGCCTGGGCCCGCTCTTGCTGCGCCAGTCCGGGCCAGGCCACCTCAACCGCCCAGGGCGTGGCGCAGAGCGGTCAGCGAGGCGCCGCTGGTAGCGCTGGGCAGGTACTCGAGGCCGAGTCGGCCGCGGTAGCCGAGGCGGTGCAGGGCGGCGATTTCGGTGGCCCAGTCGATGTTCCCGGTGCCGGGCTCGTGGCGGCCCGGCGCGTCGGCGATCTGGACGTGGGCGACCAAGTCCATCGCGCCGGACAGCACCTCGGCCGGGCGCTCGCCCATGACAACCGAGTGGTAGAGGTCGTACAGCAGCGCTGCGCCCTGGTGGCCGACCTCGCGCACGATGTCCAGGCCGTGGGCCGTGGCGTGCAGGAAGTGGCCGGCATGGTCGACGCGGGTGTTGAGCGGCTCCAGGATCAGCTGCACGCCGTGGTCCGCGGCGATCGGGGCGGCGGCCTTCAACCCGGCGACCACCGCGTCGTGCTGGCGCTCGCGCTCGACTCCGGGCAGCTCGGCTCCGGCGGTGATCACCAGGTACGGGGCGGCGAGCCGGTTCGCGGTCCGGCAGGCGGCGGGCAGCCTGCGCAGGAAGCCGTTGTGGGTGGCCTCGTCGACGAGCCGGACGCCGGTGTCCGCGACGAACGAGGTGACTTCGGTGCCGGTCTCGGCGCAAGCCGCGGCTATCGCGCCCAGGTCCTTGCCGGGCCAGGGCCAGAACTCCACCGCGGCGATGCCCTCGGCGGCGGCCACCCGGATGCGGTCGGCGAAGGGGCGGTCGTTCTCGGCGAAGAGCCACTCGATCCCGGCGGAGAGCTCGTAGGCGCAGGACATGGGCAGGATGATCCTTCCGGAGAGTGGATCGGCGTGGTCCACCAGTCGGCCCGTGGAGATCTTCAGTGTTCCGCAAAGGCCCGCCGCCTCATAAGGTGGCCTCCTTGCATCGACCGTCGAGTCGTGGGCGTCAGGAGGGGATCGGCGGTGCTGCGTGAAGCTGTGCGGGCAGATGTGCCGGAGATAGGCGCGCTGATGCGGCAATCGGTGCTCGACTCGTTTCCCCGCTTCCATGATGAGCGGGAGACAGCCGCCGCTGCCCGGTATTTGACCGAGCCCGATCTGGTGCTCATCGACGACGGCACCTACTTCGTCCACGAGGACGAAGGACAGGTCGTCGCCTGCGGCGGCTGGAGCAAGCGGGACAAGCTCTACACCGGTTCCGGCGCCGCACACGCCGACGACCGCCTGCTGGACCCGGCGACGGAGCCCGCACGGGTGCGCGCCATGTTCGTACGCGGCGATCGCATGCGCCGCGGCCTGGGGCGCGCGATCCTCGCCAGGTGCGAGCAGGCGGCCCGGGCCGAAGGCTTCCGGACCCTGGTGCTGATGGCCACTCTGCCGGGCGTGCCGCTCTACCGCTCCTACGGCTTCCGCGAGATCAGCCGCACCCACCTGCCGCTGCCCAACGGCGTTGTCCTCGACGGCATGTCGATGGAATACCCGCTGTCCGCGTGAGAAGTGCGCGCGGCAGCGGGTCGTTACCGGCAGCCCCAGGTACCGAAGGGCACGTAACACCCTGGACGAGTGGGTGGCTGACCGGCTGCTGCGACCAAGGTCAACTTCATACGGTTGTCTACATGATGAAGAAGACAGCAGTCGCAGCCATCGCCCTCGCCCTTACCGCCGGTGCCACCACGGCCACAGCAGCGGCCACCACACAGCCGGACCCCACCGTCGTACGCACCGACAAGGGCTTGGTCCGCGGCAGCGCCACCGAATCCGTCCGCACCTTCGAGGGCATCCCGTACGCCGCCCCGCCGACCGGCGACCGCCGCTGGTCCCCACCCGTCCCGGCGAAGTCCTGGTCCGGCGCCCGCGATGCCACCAAGCCCGGGTCCGCCTGCCCGCAAACCGGCCTCACCCCGCCCGCCGGACGGAAGTCCAGCAACGAGGACTGCCTGTCGGTCAACGTCACCACCCCACGCACCGCCGCCGCCAAGCCCCGCCCCGTAATGGTCTACCTGCACGGCGGCGACCACACCGACGGCGCCGGCGCCATGCAGGGCGCCCGCCGCCTCGCCGCCCGGGGCGACGTGATCGTCGTAACCCTGAACTACCGGCTCGCCGCACTGGGCTATCTCGCCCACCCGGCCCTGGAGCGCAACGGGACCGAGTCCGGCAACTACGGCTTCCTCGACCAGCAGGCCGCCCTGCGCTGGGTGCAGCGCAACGCCGCCGCCTTCGGCGGCGACCCGGACAACGTCACCCTCTTCGGCGAGTCCGCCGGCGGCTACAGCACCTGCGCGCACATGGTCGCCCCGTCCTCGGCCGGCCTCTTCGACCGGGTCATCCAGCAAAGCGCCCCCTGCACCGCGGACATGGGCAGCCGCACCCGCGCCGACGCCCTCGCGGACGGGGAGCGGGCGACCGGCGCGATCGAGAAGGAACACGACCTGGACGACTTCCGCGACGCCACCCCCGACCAGCTGATCAACCCCTTCGGCACTGGCCCGAAATACACGCCGGTCTACGGCGGCGAGCTGCTGCCCCGCACGCCGCAAGAGGCGCTCGCGGAAGGTGACTTCGCAAAGGTGCCGGTGCTGCGGGGCATCAACCGCGACGAGGAGCGGGTCATGGTCTACGGATATGAGCTGGCGAAGAAGGCGGAGACGGGCGACCCCGACGCGCAGCTGGACGAGGCCGACGTCCGCGAGCACCTGGAGCAGCAATTCGGCGAGCAGAAGGCCGCCCGGATCGCCGCCCGTTACCCCGTCAGCGCCTACGACTCACCCGCCCTGGCCCTGGCCGCAGCGCTGACCGACGGCAAGTGGGCCCGCCCCTCGGTGGACACCGGAAAGGCTCTGTCGGCCCACACGCGCACCTACAGCTACGAGTTCGCCGACCGGCCGACACCCTGGTATTCCGACCCCGGCTTCCCCAAGCCCGGCTTCGACATCGGTACGGCGCACACCTTCGACCTCCCGTACCTCTTCGAGCTGGAGGACTTCGAGGCGCTCACTCCGGCCCAGCGCCAGCTGTCGAACCAGATGATCGACATCTGGACCGGCTTCGCCCGCACCGGCAAGGCGCCCTGGAAGCCCACCACCCCCGCCGAGCCGAATGTCCAGGCCCTTGCCTCCGACCCCGGCGGCATCCGCCCGGTCGACTTCGCCAAGCGCCACAACTACGGCTTCTGGAAGTCCCTCTGACCCTGCTTCCTCTGCCCCGCCCGTTCACCGCTTGCGCTCGGCGAGGTCTTCATCCGCTAGTGGGCAAGTCGATTCTCAGAGCCGCGATCGCGGCGCGGGCCTGCTCCGGTTCGGCGCCTTCGGCGATCGCGGACAAGGCCGCGCGCCAGGCTGCCGCGAGGACCGTGCCGAGAAGGGGGGTTGGCGGGACAGCCGTCTGGGTGAGCAGCTCGGCCAGGCGGTCGTGGTCGGTGCCTGCGGGCGGGTCTCCCAGGAGGCGGAGGAAGTCCTCCCGGACGGCGAAGTCCAGACCGACGAGCAAGGCCGACGTGATGGACACGGACCGGTCCGACTCAGGCCCCCTGGCCGCCAGCGCGCCTTCCATGCGGTCCAGGAGGCGCCGTTCCACGTCTTCCCGTACGAAGGCATACAGCCCGAGCTTGCTGCCGAAGTGGTGGTAGAGCGCGCCCGTGGTGACCTTCGCCGCCGCGGCCAGTTCGGCGACGGTGACTTCGTCGAAGGGGCGGGCCCCGAACTCCCTGACCGCGGCGAGCGCGAGCCTGCCCTTCGGGGAGGCCGACACGGGGATCCACTCACGCATCCGGCCATAATGCTCTCACCCGGAGCATAATGCGATTACGCTGAGGGGAATCCGGTTCCGCTACGTCACGGAAGGACCTGCCGTGAAGCTCGAGTTCCTGTTCGTCCCGACCTCCGACCTGGCGGCCTCGCTGGCCCTCTACCGCGACAGCCTCGGCTTCACCGAGATGTGGCGCGAGGGCGACGCGACCGTTGTCCTGGCCCTGCCGGGCAGCGATGTGCAGGTCATGCTCGACGCCAACGACCCCAAGGCCGCGGTCGGGCCGCTGTTCGTCGTCGACAGCGTCGCGACCTTCCATGCCGCGCGCTCCGAGACCCTGACCGTGGTCGAAGCCCCGTCGGAGATTCCCGGCGGCTTCCTGGCCACCTATCAGGACCCGGGCGGCGCGACGATCTACGTCATGGACCAATCGACAGATCAGAACGCGTCGTAGGAGCCGAACTCGAGGCGCGAGTCGGCGCCCGCTCACCGCTTGCGGGCGACGCCCTTTCGAATTGGCCCGCATGCCCGCCTCGGCCGCGGTGCGGTCGGCGGCGTAGTTGTTCTTGCCGCCGAGCAAGTAGTCGTACACGCGGGCCGGATGCGGGCGGTCGGTGCGCAGGTCACGGACGTACTGCGGCTCACCGGTCGAGGCCTCTTCACCGTCGGGAATCCGCCAGCCCCAGCCATCCGGTTGACGCACGGTAACCCCCGGCTGGTACGGCGTGGGCTACGTGGGCTCCCCCGCCCCACCCGCTCGACGATCCGGCGCTCGATTCGGTTACAGCTGCGCGATTGTCCCGATTCGTCGGCCTGGCGAGCGCATAGTCTGCCATCGGAGCGGCAGCAGCGGCGAGGAGACGGAGGGCGGCGTGGTCGTACGCGGACGGGCCAAGTGGCAGCTGCTGCCGATGCTGCCGTACGGCGCGATGATAGCCGTCGCCGTCGCCGATGTGGTCGCCGGATCGGCGGTGGGGCTGATGCCGCTGGTTGCGGTCGGGCCGGCCTTCGCCAGCCTGACCGGCGGCTGGCGGCGGACTGCCGCGGCCGGGGCGTGCGCGCTGCTGCTGAGCGTGGGACTCGGGGTCTACAGCGGGCTGTTCGCCGAGCGGCGCGGGTACGCGACGATGGCCAGCGTCGTCGGGGTCACCACGGCCGGCATCGCGGCGGCCGTGAACCGGCAGCGCCGGGAGGCGGAGTTCACGTCGGTCCGCGCCATCGCCGAGGCCGCGCAGCGCGTCCTGCTGCGCCCGGTGCCGCGTAACGCCGGCGGCGTCCGCGTCGCCGTGTCCTACACCTCCGCGGTCGCCGACGCCCGCATCGGCGGCGACCTGTACGAGGTGGTGGCCTCGCCGTACGGGGTGCGGGCGATCGTCGGCGACGTGCAGGGCAAGGGCCTGGACGCGGTGGAGACGGCCGCGAACGTCCTGGGGGCGTTCCGCGAGGCCGCCTATGACGAACCCACGCTCGTCGACCTGGGGGCGCGGCTCGAGCGGGCCCTGGGGCGCTCGTTGCCCGACGAGCGGTTCGTCACCGCCATCCTCGTCGAGGCCGGCTCCCGCGACCGCCTGACCCTGCTCTGCTACGGCCACCCCGCGCCCATGCTCGTACGAGCAGACGGCGCCGCCCGCTTCGTCGTCCCCCCGCAGCGCGCCCTCCCGCTCGGCCTGGAGGAGCACGGCCACACCGCGCCCGCGCCGTACGAACACCGCTTCCAGCCCGGCGACCAACTGCTGCTCTACACCGACGGCGTGAGCGAAGCCCGCGACGCGAGCGGCCGCTTCTACCCCCTGGACGAGCGCGTGAGCCTCCTCAAGGACCCCGACCCCGACACCGCACTACAGGCGCTGCGCGAGGACATCCTGGCCCACACCAACGCACCGCTGAACGACGACGCCGCGATGCTGTTGCTCCGCTACCGGGACCGGTGACCGCGAGGGGCGGCCGTCAGCGGCCCTCGCTCTCGCGTCTGCGGAAGCCGCCGACCAGCACCCGCAGCATCATGATCACGCTGAGTACGAGCAGGTTGTAGCCGAAGACCTCGTAGAGGCGGAGCTGGTCCGAGACCTGTGGGCCGCCGCTGCTGGCCAGCAGGACCACGGACATGAGGCCGGTGGTCGCCGCCAGTACGGCGATGAGGACCTGCTGGAGGAGGCCGGCCAGGACGCGCTGGTCCGCGGGGTCGGTGAACATCCGGGTGTTGACGGTGAACATGCCGCGCTCCAGGTCCGCCGTGATCCGGTCCACCCGGCGCGGGATGCGGCGCAGGAGCGGGATCAGCGACACCAGTTCGTCGCGCGCCGCCTGGCGCAGCGACTCCGGGCGCAGCTGCGCGGTGATCTCGCGGCCGGCGAAGGCGCGGGACTCGACCACGATGTTGAAGCCGGGGGCCAGATGGGCGAGCGTGCCCTCCAGGGTGGCGAGGGCGCGGAAGACCGCCGCCACCTCCGCCGGTACGGCGACGCCGTGGGCGGAGACGATGCGGAAGAGGTCCGTGAACATCTCCACGTCGGGCGTCAGCCCCGGCCCCAGGTGGCGGGCCATGAAGCGGCCCAGTGAGCGCTCCAGGGACTCGCCGTCCACCGCGTCCGAGCGGTCCATGATCTCGATGAAGGCGTCCCGCAGGCCCGCCGGGTCGCGCTGGTCGATGCCGACCAGGAGGCGTTGCAGCGAGCCCTGGAGCTGGGTATCCAGGCGGCCGACCGAGCCGAAGTCGATCAGGGCGAGGGAGTCGTCGGGCAGCAGGAGGATGTTGCCGGGATGCGGGTCGGCGTGGAAGACGCCGTCGACCATGATCTGGCGGAGCAGGGCTTCGAGGAGCGTACGGGCCAGGGCGTCGCGGTCCGTACCGCGTGCGGCCAGGGCCGCGTCCGCGCTGCCCAGCGGGATGCCGTCGAGGGCCTCCATGACCAGGACCCGGGCCGTGGTCAACTCACCGTGCACCTGCGGGAGTCGTACGGGCGAGCGGTCGCCGCCCGCGGCGGCGACGGTGGCGAGGTTACGGGCCTCGATGCGGAAGTCGAGCTCTTCCCGGAGCGAGTCGGCGAAGCCCTCGGCCAGGTCGACCGCGCCGATGCCGCGGGCCCAGGTGAAGCGGCGCTGCAGGGTGCGGGCGATTCGCCGCACGATGTCGAGGTCGCGGTCGACGATGCGTACGATCCCGGGGCGCTGCACCTTCACCACCACCGGACGGCCGTCGGGCAGCGTCGCCCGGTGCACCTGGGCGATGGAGGCGGCGGCGAGGGGGGTGGGGTCGAAGTCCGTGAAGACTTCTTCGGGGGCGGCGCCGAGTTCCGTGTGCAGCTGCTCGCGCACCTGCTCCCAGGGGGCGGGCGGGACCTCGTTCTGGAGCTTGCTCAGTTCGTCGATGAACTCCTGGGGCAGCAGGTCCCGGCGGGTGGAGAGCAGTTGGCCGAGCTTGACGAAGGTGACGCCGCTGCCCTCCAGGGTGCGGCGCAGGGCGACGGCGAAGGCGGCGTTGCGTTCGGGGGCGTTGCGGCTGGGGCGGTCGGCGGCGAAGCGGGGCAGCCCTGAGCGGGTGGAGACGGCGCTGACCTGGGCGTACCGCCGGGCGCGGAGGATGCGGCGGTAGAGCTCCTTGGCCAGGCCGACCGGGCCGAGGCCGCTGGGGACGAATGTCTCCAGCAGGAGCAGCATCAGCATGGTGAGGGCGAGCGTGACGCCCCAGAAGACGGTCGCCAGGGACCATTCGTTGTCCTGCCCCATGTAGCGGCCCACCGTGGAGCCGCTGACCGTGATGGCGACGAGCGTGCAGAACGCGATCCTGAGCACCCCGGACCGCAGGTTCAGCAGCCGCCGGGCGAGCAGCGCCGGGACGAAGGTGAAGAGGAACCCGAAGAAGAACGACGGGATCATGAACTCGGGCGACGGCGGGCCGGACTGGCCGGGCGTGGCAAGCAGGGCGATGCTCATCGATCCATCGAACGTGAGGGAACGTCCGCCACGGCGGCCGACACGCCCCGGCCTCCCTCGCGGGAAGCGCGCTCGTCGGCATCCGCCAGCCAGAACAGCACCGGCGGGAGGGCCAGCTCGATCACGGACAGCGCCACTTGGAACGGGTGCGGCCACCCGTGCACGGCCAGCGACAGCAGCCGCCCCACGCCACCCAGCAGGAACACCGCCGCAAGCCACCGCACCACGTGCGCCGGAATGGGATCCTGCCGGACCGCCCACAGCCACACCAGCCCGTACCCGGCGAAGATCGCGCCGAAGAACCGGCCCAGGCTGTCGAGGGTCGCGCCGGCGTCGGCCTCGCCGGGAATCGCGGCATTGCCGCCGATCACATGGAACAGGCCGATCGCCACGCAGGCGACGCCCATCACCCACGCGGACATCCGCAGTGCTTTGGCCATGACTCCCCCTGACTCTTAGTTGACACACGTCTACTAAGGACGAGTCTAGCCACCGCTAGTAGATGCGTGTCAACTAAGCTGGACGCGTGACACCCCGCCGCCGCCTGACCCCCGCCGACCGCCGCGCCCAGCTGCTCGCCGTCGGCGCCCGCCGCTTCGCCGCCACCCCGTACGACGACGTGCTCATGGAGGACGTCGCGCAGGAGGCCGGGGTGTCCCGCGCCCTGCTCTACCGGCACTTCTCCAGCAAGCACGCGCTCTTCGCGGCGGTGTACCAGGAGGCGTCCGACCGGCTGCTGGAGGCGACCACCTTCGACCCGGAAGCCACGCTCGTCGAACAGCTCACCCAGGGCCTGGACGCCCACTTCGACTACTTCATCGAGAACCGCCAGGCCGTGCTGGCCGCGAACCGGGTGCTCGCGGGCGACCCCGTCATCCAGACGATCATGACGGACGAACTCGACGCCCTGCGCTCACGCCTGCTCGGCGTGCTCCCGCTCGCCGACGAGCGCATGCACGATGCCGTCTCCGCGGCGCTCAAGGCGTGGCTGGTGTTCGTGCAAGTGCTGGTGGTGGACTGGCTCACGCGCGAGACCTGCACCCGGACGGAGCTCCGCGACACGTGCATCGGGGCCGCGGTGGGCGCCTTGCGCCCGCTGCTCCCCGAGGACACCGCCTTCGGCTAGGGGGCTTGGCTCAGTAGGCCGCCCAGGATCAGGTCGGTCATCAGGTCGTGGTCGTCGGTGTCGTCGGGGCGGCCGAAGAGGCGGGCGAGGGGGAGTTGGCCGTACATGCCGACCGGGCCGGTGACCAGGAAGTGGAAGAGGTACCAGGGCATGGGTCTGAGCGTGCCGTCCGCCACGAGCCGGTCGAAGAGGGGCTTCATCACGTCGTTGAAGGGCGCCATCAGCGCGTAAAGGTGCGTCAGGCGCGGGGACTCCGCCCCCGCCTCGTAATTGATCAGGCGGGCGAAGTGGGCGGAGTGGGGGGAGCGTGCCGCGGCTCGGTGGAAGGCCCGGGCGGCGGCTGCCAGGCGCTCGAGGTCGCCGCGGCCGTCGTCGGCGAGCGCGGCGGCCACCTCGGGCCGGATCGGGTCGAGGGCGTATTCCACCACGGCCTTCCAGAAGGCCTCCTTGGTGCCGTAGCGGTCGGAGATGAACGTGTGCCCCATGCCCAGGCGGGCGCTGAGCCGTCGTACGGACGCCGCCTCGTAACCCAGCTCGGCGAAGGCCTCAAGGCCCAGCCGGAGCACCTGCTCCAGCTGCGGCGTCGGCTCATCCGCGGCCGGCCTGCCCGGGCCTCGCCGCCGGCTCGGCAGCTGCGTCATGCCGGGGCTCCGCCGCTGATCAGCAGGTGCTGGCCGCTGATCCAGCGGGCGAGCGGGCCGGCGAAGTACTCGGCGGCGTCGGCGACATCCTCCGGGGTGCCGAAGCGGCCTTCGAGGGGCCGGCCGGCCGCGAGCATCGCGCGCATGGGGTGGTCGTCGGGGACGTCGGTGAAGACCCCGGCGCCTTCGATGGCGGTGGGGATGACGGAGTTGACCGTGATGCCGCGTCCGCCGACTTCCTGGGCCAGGACCTCGACGACGTAGCGGGGGGCCATTTTGCTGGAGCCGTACAAGCCGACACCGGCCTGCGCCAGCGCGGTGGTGCTGGAGCCGACGTACAGGATCCGGCCGTGGTCGGCGATGTGCCGGGCCGCCTTCTGCAGGGTGAAGAAGGCACCCTTGGAATTGATGGCGAAGAGCCGGTCGAACTGCTCCTCCGTCACCTCGCTGATCGGCTGGTCAACGATCTCCACGCCGGCATTGGCGACGACGATGTCCAGCTTCCCGAAGGCCGCGATGGACTGCCGGAACAGGCTCTCCAGCGCCTCCAGATCGCTGACATCGGCCTTGACCGCGATGGCTTCCGCACCCAGGGCACGGATGTCCGCCACCGTCCGGCCCGCGGCCTCCTCATTGCCGGCGTAGTTGACCACCACCTGAGCGCCGAGCGATCCGTAGCGCAGGGCGATGGCGCGGCCGATGCCGCGGGCCGAGCCGGTGATGAGAGCCGTCTTGTCGTGCAGATCGGTCACGGTGAACACCTGCTTCGTCGTGGCGGCCAGCGGTCACAGGGCGGCGTGCTCGGGGAGCAGTTCCTGGATGCCGATGCGGTGGTAGAACTCGGCGCGGACGCGGTCGTAGACGGTGTGGCCGGCGCGGGCCAGCGCGCGGGCGGTCAGGTTACCGAAGCCGCTGGAGGCGCCGGTGATGACGACGGTCTGCGCAGTGCTCATGGGGGCGTTTCCTTCCGGTGGCGGTGCGGGTCGACCGGTCCTGGGAGGGGATCAGGGAGGGGGGTCAGGCGAGACCTCCGTTGGCGAACAGGGTCTGGCCGTTGATCCAGCGGGCCGGGCCGGCGAGGAAGGCGACGGTTTCCGCGATGTCTTCGGGCTGGCCGAGGCGCTCCAGGGGGGCGGCCTTGGCGAGTTGGGCGATGGTCTGCTCGTCCTTGCCGTCGAGGAAGAGCGGCGTGGCGGTGGGGCCCGGCGCGACGGTGTTGACGGTGATGTCGCGGCCGCGCAGCTCCCGGGCCAGGACGGGAGCCAGGGCTTCCACCGCGGCCTTGGAGGCCACGTAGGCGCCGTAGGTGGGGAAGCTCGTCCGGGTGACGGTGGTGGAGAAGTTGATCAGAGCGCCGCCCTTGCGCAGGCGGCGGGCCGCCTGCTGCGAGACGACGAAGGTGCCGCGGATGTTGGTGCGGTGCATACGGTCCAGCGCGTCCAGGTCGAGTTCCGCGACCGGCGAGAGGATCATGATGCCGGCGGTGTTCACCACGACGTCGATGCCGCCGAAGTCACGCTCGATGTCGTCGAACAGCGACTGCATGGCCGTCTCGTCGGCAATGTCGCCGCCGAGGGCGGCAGCGCGGCCGCCCGCTGCGGTGATCTCCTCGACCAGCTGCTCGGCGGGTGCCTGGCGGCCCGCGTAGTGGACGACGACGGCCATGCCGTCGCGCGCCAGGCGCCGCGCGGTGGCGCTTCCGATGCCTCCGGAGGCGCCGGTGACCAGGGCGACACGCTGTGGAATTTCCTTTTCATCCATACTTGCCAGCTTAATCCGACACCTGCCGGATTTCCTGGCGAACATTCCGTGGACGTCTTGGGTGCATCCGCTCGGGTGGTGGGAGGCGCGGGTTCAATGGCAATCATGATGCGTACACGAACGTCATCCGCCGCCGTCGCCGTGGCCGCCGCTGCTTGCATGTTCGCCGTTCTCACGTCGTGTTCCTCGGATTCCGAGGACGGATCTTCCGCCGAGGGCAAGCCCGGCAAGGCGGCCTCCAAGCCCGACCCCACCAAGTCGGCCAAGCCGAAGCCCTCGCCGACCGGGCCCTGCGCCGACGGGACCTGCGAGATCAAGGTCGCCGTGGGAGACACCGTGACCGTGCCGCACACGTACGGCCTCGGGCCGATCAAGGTGAAGTCGATCGGCGACGGCAGAGTCGACATGGCCGCCCAGCTGACCGGGTCGGGCTACAGCGTCTCGGGCTGCTCCGGTGGCGGCGGCGTCTCGTCGGCGGGCGGCGGCGGTGTCGGATTCAGCTGCGGCGAGGGACCCGCCGCCACCATCAACGACGCCATGAGCCTGAAGGTCGTCGACATCGCCGACGCGGCCGCCGTCCTGCGCATCAAACCCGCCGGCTGACGCACCGCCCCGCCACACCCGTACGGCAGGCCCTAAGTGGACTCCCGGACCACCAGCTCCGTCGGCAGCGTGAGCTGCCGGGCGCCCGTCGGTCGCGCCGCCGGCGACGCGGCCGCCGCGATGTCCTCCAGGAGGATGCGGGCCATCGTCCGGCCCAGTTCCTCGACCGGCTGACGGACCGTGGTCAGCGGCGGGTTGGTGTGGCGGGCCAGGACCGAGTCCTCGAAGCCGACCACCGCGACCTCCGAAGGCACCCCGCGGCCCTGCCTGCGCAGCTCGGCCAGCGCCCCGACCGCCATCAGGTCGGATGCCGCGAATACGGCGTCGAGATCCGGCGTGCGTTCAAGAAGCGAACGCATTGCTTCCTCTCCACCCAGCTCCGTGAAATCACCCACCGCGATCAGCGCCTCATCGGCCGGCACCCCCGCCTCCTCATGGGCGGCGCGCCAGCCCGCCAGCCGGCTGCAGCCCACGTCCATGTCGAGGGCCCCGGTGATGGTCGCGATCCGCCGTCGCCCCCGCCCCAGCAGGTGCCGTACGGCCGCGGTCGCGCCTCCCGCGTTGTCCGAGTTGACGTAGCTCAGCTGCTCGTCGGCGTCCCGCCGGCCGGCCAGCACGGTGGGCAGGCCGATCTGCTCGAGCTGCGCCGGCAGCCGGTCGTGCGTGTGCACCGAGACCAGGAGCACGCCGTCCACCCGGCGGGTCTCCACGGATGCGGTCAGCTGATCGCGTTCCGTCTGGTCGCGTACGAGCATGAGCTGCAGCTGGGTCCCGGTCTCGGCAAGTGCGCCGCTCACGCCGCGGATCAGCGCGGCGAAGAACGGCTCCGAGCCGAGCCGGCTCTCCGACTCGGGGATGACCAGGGCCACCGCGTTGGTCCGGCTGGTGACCAGGCCGCGCGCCACCGAGTTCGGTACGTAGTTGAGCTCCTTGATCGCCGCGAGGACCCGGTCACGGGCGTCCGAACTCACCAGCTCCGAGCCGTTGATGACACGCGACACCGTCGTCCGGCCCACCCCCGCGCGGGCGGCGACCGTCTTGATCGTCGGACGACCTTTCTCTGCCATGCGCCCCTCTCCCTGACCGCCTGCGTGACCTGCGGCAATCATGGCAGAAGCCGCGCCCGCGACAGCAGCCCTCCGTGCGTATGAAGCACACACAACGAGCGGCTGAACGCAGCAAGTTGTCTTCACCTTATTGACATAGGTGGCGAGTTGGAAGAGTCTTCAACCACCGATTGGGCACGTTCCCACCCCACTATGGGAACGTACCCACTTCGCGTTGGGCACGTTCCCAACCAATTGATCTTCCCACCGAAAACGGTGGAGCCGCAGCCGCTGCACACAGTCATCCGGCACTCCCGTGCGCCAGCACTCCGGTGCGCCGGCGCCGCCGCAAGGAGGAAGCACACACATGGGCACTGTTCACAGGTCGTTGCGTACCAGGGGGTTGGCAGCGGGCGCCGTCGCCGCCGCGCTGGCTCTCGTCGCCGCCGGCTGCGGCGGCGGCGAGAGCTCCTCGACCGGCGGCGGCAAGAAGGACGGCAAGGTCACCATCACCATGGGCCTGTACGGGGTGATGGGCTTCAAGGAGACCGGGCTGATCGAGCAGTACGAGAAGGAGCACCCCGAGGTCGACATCAAGGCCGAGATAGCCGGCGACGAGCAGACGTACTACACCGCACTGCAGACCCATCTGGCCGGCGGCAAGGGCCTCAAGGACATCCAGGGCATCGAGATCCTGCGCGCCAAGGAGATCACCGAGACCCAGTCCGCGAAGTTCGCCGACTTCAAGGACGTGAAGAACACCGATCACTTCCTGCCCTGGAAGCAGTCCCAGATCACCACGGAGGACGGCAAGGTCCTCGGCCTCGGCACGGACATCGGCCCGATGGCCGTCTGCTACCGGAAGGACTACTTCAAGCAGGCCGGCCTGCCCACCGACCGCGACGAGGTCGCGAAGCTGTGGGAGGGCGACTGGAAGAAGTACGTGGAGACCGGCCGCACGTTCAAGAAGGACTTCAAGGGCAGCAAGGTCGCCTACATGGACTCGTCCAGCGGCCTGTTCAACGCCATGGTGTACGGCCACGAGCAGCAGTTCTACAACGAGAAGGGCGACCTGATCTTCGACAAGAACCCGGCCGTGAAGGCGGCCTGGGGCCTGTCGGCCGACGCCGCCGAGGACGGGCTGACCGCGAAGCTCCGGCAGTTCCAGCCCGGCTGGGACCCCGGTCTGGCCAACGGCACCTTCGCCACCGCTGTCTGCCCGGCCTGGATGCTCGCCCACATCAGCGAGAAGGCAGGCAAGAAGAACGCCGGCAAATGGGACGTCGCCAAGGCCCCGCAGGGCGCCAACTGGGGCGGCTCCTTCCTGGGCGTGGTCGAGAACAGCCCCGTAAAGGAAGAGGCTAAGAAGCTCGCCGCCTGGCTCACCGCTCCCGAGCAGCAGGCGCACATCTTCAAGGACCTGGGCAGTGTGCCGTCCTCGAAGGCGGCCCTGGACAGCCCCGAGGTCAAGAAGGTCAGCTCCAAGTACTTCAGCGGCGCGCCGATCGGCCAGATCTTCGGTGACGCCGCGAAGGAGATCCCGGACAAGCAGGTCCTCGGCCGCAAGGACGGCACGATCAAGGACACCTTCTCGCAGGGCCTGGCGCTGATCGAGCAGCAGGGCACCGCGCGCAAGGAGGCGTGGGACACCACCGCGGAGCGCATCGACAAGGCCGTCGGCTGACCGAAGGCCAAGCCGTCCGGGCCCGTTCCAGAGCTCCCGCCGCGGGCCGGGCCCGGACCGGCGCAACCATCCGCACCCAGGAAGGACTCACTGCGGTGGCCACCACCACCTCCACCACCAAGCCCGGAGCCGATGAGGGCCGGCAGCGCCGCCTCGCCCTGCTGCACCGCCTCGACGTCAAAGGCACGCCCTATGCGTTCGTCGCCCCGTTCTTCATCGTCTTCGCCGCCTTCAGCTTCTACCCGCTGATCTACACGTCCTGGATCTCACTGCACCGGGTCGAACTGGCCACCCTCGACGTCATGGAGTGGGTGGCGTTCGACAACTACGTCGAGCTCTGGGGCGACGAGCGGTTCTGGAACGCCCTGTGGAACACGATCACCATCGGGATCCTCTCCACGGTGCCGCAGCTGCTCATGGCGCTCGGCCTGGCCCATCTCCTCAACTACCGCATGCGCGCCTCGCTGTTCTTCCGGGTCGCCACGCTGGTGCCGTACGCCACCTCGGTCGGCGCCGCCGCCCTCGTGTTCACCATGCTCTTCGAGCGCGACTTCGGCATGATCAACTGGGCGCTCGGTGTGGTCGGCATCGACCCGGTGGACTGGGAGGCCGACAAGTGGCCCGCCCAGATCGCCATCTCCACCATCGTCATCTGGCGCTGGACCGGCTACAACGCGCTGCTCTATCTGGCCGCGATGCAGGCCATCCCAGCCGACCGGTACGAGGCCGCCGCGATCGACGGCGCCTCCCGCTGGAAGCAGTTCACCCACGTCACCGTGCCGGGGATCCGCTCCACCATCGTCTTCACCATCGTGCTCTCCACGATCGGCGCGACCCAGCTGTTCGGCGAGCCGCTGATCTTCGGCCAGGGCCCGAACGGGGTGACCGGCGGCGCCGACAACCAGTACCAGACCCTCGGCCTGCTGCTCTACGAGGAGGGCTGGAAGAACTACCAGATGGGCCGCTCCGCGACCGTCGCCTGGGTGATGTTCCTGCTGCTCGTCCTCGCTTTCGCGGCCCAGCGCCTGATCACCCGCCTGCGCCGCTCCCGTACGTCCTGACCAGGAGTCGCCATGACCACAGACAGTCTCCCGGCCCGGACACACGCACCGGCCCGGACCGCCAAGCCCGACGCACAGGCCCGCCGCCGCCGGCTGCTGCGGCCGCGCGCCGGCCGCCAGCACCACGCGGGACCGCTCGCGTACGCGCTGCTCGTCATCGCCGCGATCGTGTCGATCTTCCCGCTGTACTGGACGATGGTGGCCGCCTCGACCGACAACACCCGGGTCACTCAGTCGCCGCCGCCGTTCCTGCCGGGCCCGAACCTGTTCAGCAATCTGGCCAAGGCCTGGGACGAGGCGGCCATGGGCAAGGCCATGGTCAACAGCCTGATCGTGGCCGGGGTCATCGCCCTGTCCACCGTGCTCTTCGCCACCCTCGCCGGATTCGCCTTCGCCAAGCTGCGGTTCAAGGGCCGTAACGCGCTGATGATGCTGGTGATCGGCACCATGATGGTGCCGCCGCAACTCGGTGTCGTACCGCTGTTCATGATGATGTCCGAGCTGGGCTGGCAGCAGCAGCTGCCGGCGGTGATCTTCCCGACCCTGGTGAGCGCGGTCGGGGTGTTCTTCATGCGGCAGTACCTGTCGGAGGCGCTGCCGGACGAGCTCGTCGAGGCGGGCCGGGTGGACGGCGCGCACTCGCTGCGGATCTTCTGGTCGATCGTGCTGCCGATCGCGCGGCCGCCGATGGCCGTGCTGTTCATGATCACGTTCGTGCACGCGTGGAACGACTTCTTCTGGCCGTTCGTGGTGCTCGACATGTCCAACCCGACCGTGCCGGTCGCCCTCACCCAGCTCAGCGCCGGATACGTCCGCGACCAGTCGCTGATCATGGCGGGCGCGCTGCTGGGCACGCTGCCGCTGCTCGCGATGTTCATCGTCTTCGGGCGGCAGATCGTCAGCGGCATCATGCAGGGCGCGGTGAAGGGCTGACCGTCGCTCCCCCTCCCTATCAACCACCCCCGTACGAAAGGACTTTCGTGGCCGCCGCAACACCCCCGACCACGTCCGCGCAGGACTCCGCCCGCCGCTTCCCCGAGGACTTCCTCTGGGGCACCGCGACCGCCTCGTACCAGATCGAGGGCGCCGCCAAGGAGGACGGCCGCAGCCCCTCCATCTGGGACACATACGCCCGTACGCCCGGCCGGGTCCGCAATGGCGACACCGGCGACGTGGCGACCGACCACTACCACCGCTGGCGCGAGGACGTGGCGCTGATGGCCGGCCTCGGCGTCGGCGCGTACCGCTTCTCGCTCGCCTGGCCGCGCATCCAGCCGACCGGCCGGGGCCCCGCGGTGCAGAAGGGCCTTGACTTCTACCGGCGGCTGGTCGACGAGCTGTTGGAGAAAGGCATCGAGCCGGTGGCGACCCTCTACCACTGGGACCTGCCGCAGGAGCTGGAGGACGCGGGCGGCTGGCCGCACCGCGACACCGCCGCGCGCTTCGCCGAGTACGCCGCCCTCGCCGCGGACGCCCTCGGCGACCGGGTCCGGACCTGGACGACGCTCAACGAGCCGTGGTGCAGCGCCTTCCTGGGGTACGGATCCGGGGTGCACGCTCCCGGCCGCACCGACCCGACGGCCGCGCTGCGCGCCGCCCACCACCTCAACCTGGCCCACGGCCTCGCCGTCCAGGCGCTGCGCGGCCGCATCCGCGCCGACGCCCGCTGCTCCGTTACGCTCAACATCCACCAGGTCAGGCCGCTGACCGGCAGCGACGCCGACGCGGACGCGGCCCGCCGCATCGACGCCCTGGCCAACCGCGTCTTCACCGACCCGATGCTCCGCGGCACCTACCCGGAAGACCTCCTCAAGGACACCGCGGCGCTCACGGACTGGTCCTTCGTACGGGACGGCGACCTGAAGACGATCCAGCAGCCGCTGGACTTCCTCGGCGTCAACTACTACACGCCCACGGTGGTCTCGGAGTCCACCGACGGCGCCGGCCACGGCTCCGACGGCCACGGCGCCAGCTCGCACAGCCCGTGGCCCGCGGCGGACGACGTCGCCTTCCACCAGCCGCCGGGCGAGCGCACGGCAATGGGCTGGGCGGTGGACGCCACGGGCCTCTACGACATGCTCCTGCGCATGGCTCAGGACTACCCCCGACAGCCGCTGGTCATCACCGAGAACGGCGCCGCCTTCGACGACTACGCGGACCCCTCGGGCCAGGTCAACGACCCGGCGCGGATCGCCTACGTACGCGATCACCTGGCCGCGGTGCACCGGGCGATGGAGGACGGCGCTGACATCCGCGGCTACTTCCTGTGGTCCCTCCTCGACAACTTCGAATGGGCCCACGGCTACGGCAAGCGCTTCGGCGCGGTGTACGTCGACTACCCGACCGGCACCAGAATCCCCAAGGCCAGCGCCAAGTGGTACGCGGAGGTGGCGCGGACCGCGACGCTGCCTGGGGAGGGAACTACCGGGCGGTGATCCCCGAGTCGCGGTGATCGCCGCCACGGGCCCGCCGCCGTGAAGGCTACGCCGGCGGGCCCGTCGTCATTCCTCGACCAACAGGCGGTCGCGGAGCTTGGCCAAGGTGCGGGCCAGGAGCCGGGAGACGTGCATCTGGGACATGCCTACTTCCTCGGCGATCTGCTTTTGCGTCATATTGCCGAAGAAGCGCAGCAGCAGGATCTTCTTCTCGCGCGGCGGGAGCTCCTCGAGCAGCGGCTTCAGCGACTCGCGATGCGCCATGCCCTCGAGGGCCTCGTCCTCCCCGCCGAGGTTGTCCGCCACGGCCGGGGACTCGTCGTCCGTGTCCGGGACGTCCAGGGACAGCGTGGAGTAGGCGTTCGCCGACTCCAGGCCCTCCAGGACCTCTTCCTCGGTGATCTCCAGCTTCTCGGCGAGCTCGTGCACCGTGGGCGCCCGGCCATGCCGCTGGGAGAGCTCCGCCGTGGCAGACGTCAGGGAAAGCCGCAGCTCCTGCAGCCGGCGCGGCACCCGCACCGCCCAGCCCTTGTCGCGGAAATGCCGCTTGATCTCGCCGACGACGGTGGGGGTGGCATACGTGGAGAACTCCACGCCGCGGTCCGGGTCGAAGCGGTCCACCGACTTGATCAGCCCGATCGTGGCGACCTGGGTGAGGTCGTCCAGGGGCTCGCCGCGATTACGGAAGCGGCGGGCGAGGTGCTCGACCAGGGGCAGGTGCATCTGCACCAGCCTGTTGCGCAGCTCCGCGTACTCAGGCGTGCCCGGGGGGAGCTTGCGCAGCTCGTAAAACATGTCCCGGGCGCCGCTGCGGTCGCGCGGATCATGCCGCTCCGGCCGCTGTGAGGCGCGGGTCAAGCCAGCCTTCAGCAATGCCTCCCGCACCTCGTCCGGGAGTTGCGGATCCGTGGTGCTCCGTTCCTGCCGCACCTCTTCCAGCTTGTCCTCGACCAGGTCCGGCGGTGCAAGTCGGCGGGCCAGCTCATCGTTTCGACGCCTGAGCCAGGTGTCGAACGATTCACGGGTCGACTGCTCGTCAGTCATTTGTCACCGCCCTCCTCGTCCCCCATACCCAGGATGCGCTTCAACTGTTCGCGGGCGTGTCGAAAATTCGACCGTACCGTCGCCCCGGCGCAGTCGGTGTAGCCCGAGATCTCTGCCGTAGTGAATCCGTCGAGGTGCCACGCCATTACCTCACGCTGTCGCAACGGCAGCAGCCTGAGCGCATCCGCGACAGCGTCCTGTTCAGCCTGGTGCTGTACGTAGTGATGCGGATCCGGTGCGTGCCCGGCAAGCGGCCGCTGCGATATCGCGGCTCGGTGCAAGCGATCGCGTTCTGCCTGGCCGTTCTCATAGAGCCGCTGAGCAATACGTTTGCCTGCAACACGTACCCAGGCGCGGGGTTCTGTGATGTCGCCCCAATGCTGGAGCGCCATGATCATCGCCTCCTGGGCGGCGTCCTCTGCCAGCTGCCTTTCATAGCCCAGCACCTTCAGGTGCTGGGCCAACAGCGGGAAGTCGCGGCGAAAGAACCTCTCAAAGTCGCGACCTAAGGGCGGCATCGCTCACCGTTCCTACTCCTTCGTCATGACCGGGTCAGATGGTTGTGGGCAGCATCTGCTACCCGCGGCGGCGACGTAACCCCTGATCGATGGCAATGACGGCGGCCACGGCCACGACCGTAGCCCCGAGGGAGTGGGTGGTGGGATACACCGTCACCACGGTGGCGGTGACCATGCCGACGATCGGCGACGCGTTCTGGGCCGGCTCCTGAGGATTCGACGGCGGGGTACTGGGCTGCTGTCGGTCTGTCATGCCGTGTTGTGACAGGTGATGTTGGAAACGTGCAATCCGAGCCGCCGGGTCAGCGCCGGCTACCTCTCACTCAGGTCAGGTGGCTCTGCAGGGGGCAGGCCTTTGCGGGCGCGCAGGAAGTCGGCTTCCGCTCTTCGCATCTCGGCCTGAGCCTGGATCAGGCTGGCATCGGCATGTCCACGAGCTTGGACGAGGTCGGAGGTGTTCTGCCCTCGGGCTCTGACGAACTTGGCGAGTCCGTTGAGGATGCCGCCGACAAGGACACCAGAAGCTGTGATGACGCTGACGATTGCCACCAGCACGGGAGGCGCGTCGGAAGGGGCCAGTCCAGCGCCATTGCCGGTGTCGGCGAGGACCGCTCGCGTGCTGCTCCAGGCCACCACCAGCAGCACCATCACGATGCCGGCCCACAGCACCACTTGGATTCCCGGAGTATCACGCAACGCCTCCCAGGCTCGCCGCGGCCGCGGCAGGTCGGCGCGCAGGCGCCGTTGCTGAGCACGTTGTACCTGTCGGGCGGCGCGGTGGTCCCCGCTGCGATGGAGCGTGGCGGCGAGCTGTTCGTACGGCTGCGGCGAGTACTCGTCGGTGGCGTCCACCCACTCCAGGCGCTCGGCGATCGGGAAGCGGTCGGCCGGTATCAGGTACTCGTACGTGAACCCCTCCAGCTGCAGCCGCCCAGGAGGCGGCCAGCTGGCATAAGTGTCGGTAAGGCCTCCGACCTTGGCGCCCGACAGCACCACGCGGCCGCGCTCCGGCCGCTTGCCGGTGAAGCGCAGCTCGGGCGTCTGGATCCGGCGCAGGGCGATTTCCTGGTCCTCGTCCATGACGAAGCGGGCGCCCGTGAAGTCCACCCCCTCAACGAAGAGGCCGTCGTCCAGGCGCAATCCACCGTGGCACTCGAAGTTCCCGCCGCCGGTGTCACGCGACCGCGTGTGCCCACTGCCTGGCCCGGTGGTCGGGGTGAGGGTAAAGGAGCGGAAGACGGTCAGCTGCGGGGCATTCAGGGCCCAGCGGTCGTACGGATTGCGGATCACGCTTCCGGCGAGATTCAGGGAGTCACCGATGACCGCGCCGCGCAAGCTGACCTGCCCGTTCGACTGAAGCAGCTCGGCGGTGACTTCATGCCCGACCATGATCCCATCGGCGGCAATGGCCCGGCCCCGGCGATCCGCGCCCACGGCGAGCTGGCTGATCTGCAGGTCCGCGCCGATCCTGGCGTCGGTGAGGCGGACACCGTCGTCGACGGTGCAGCGGGACAGGTACAGATCGCCCTCCACCTGCAGCCGGGCACCCTCGAAGCGCGGAATGGCACAGGCGATGAAGCGGGCGGTGGTCACCCGGCACTCGGGGAGCAGCACCTCCCCCTCGAAGCGGCAGTTGCGCAGCTCCAGGTACCGGCGGACGTCGCCGCCGGAGAGGTCGAGCCCGCCGGTGACGCGGGCGCCGTTGAGCTTGAGGGCAGCGACACGGCCCGGGGCGGCGGCGGGGCCGTCCAAAAGGAGGAGGGCGATGACGGCGGCGCGGACGGTGCGCTCGGGGCCCCACGCCTGCGGGCCCGCCGGGTCGTCGCGGCCTGGGTCGCGTTCGCGCATGTCGAACCAGCTGCCGGTGCGATAAGCCTGCCAGAGCCCGAGCTCGGCAGCAGTCAGCCCGAGCCCCTCCGGCCGCTCTCCCGCCCCCTCGCCGTGCGCTGCGCCTGTGCTCACGCGACTCCCCTCCCCGGTCCCACACCTGCTCCGGCCGACCCGCCCTGCACGGGCCCATTCCCGCCCGGGCCAGCGGGTGAACGCTATCTGGGTCGGGCCGGGTCGTGGGGCAGCAGCAGAAGGACGTGGCGGGCAGCGGTAGTTGGCTCACCTCCGGTGGACGGTGAGCCTCGGCTTCCCCGGCGGCAGGCCGCTGGCGATGCCGGAGAGCGGGCCGTCGAGTAGCACGACGTAGCGGTCGGTCGAGGCGACGGGGGCGCCGGGGAGGGCGGGGCCGATGGGGCGGCCCTGGGCGTCCATTGCCCGGTATTGCTTGGGCTCGTCCTCCCATACGGCGCTGTTGGTGGCGAAGAAGCGGGGGCCCAGGGTGTGGGGCTGGGCGTACTCGATCCGGTCCAGCAGCTGCCGGACGGTGGCCTTGCTCTTGCCGCCCTTGCCCTTGCCCTCGCTCTTGCCGAGCTCGACGGTGACCGGATAGCCGTCCCGCTGGCCGGTCCTGGTGGAGCCGCCGGCGCCGCAGATCAGCAGCGGCTTTCCGTCGCCCGTGCAGCTGTGCAGGGCGGCGGAGGTGCGGCCTAGTTCGGTGCCGTCGGCGGCGTCGACCACCGCGGTGCCGCCGCCGTGCGGGACGAGTGCGACGCGGTCCGAGTCCGCGGCCAGCACGCCGGGCCGGTCGTAGCGGTCGCGCAGCGACCACTTCCGCTTTCCCGAGCGCGCGTCGAAGCCGACCGCGTCGGCGGTGGCCGAGCGCGCGTCCTCGTAGGGCAGGTCACGCTGTACGGCGAGGACGGTGCCGCCCGCGAGGCCGACGGGGTCGGTGCCGTCCTTGGTCCACAGTTCGCGGCGGGAGTCGAGGTCGTAGACGCGCGTGCGCTCCTTGGAGGTCTTGCCTCCCTCGGACTCCGTGATGCCGACGACGAACGCGGAGTCGTCGGCGCCCGTCAGATGGACGAAGCCGTCGCCGCTGCTGACCGGCTGGCGCCACTTCACCTTGCCGTCCTTGACCGATACGGCGGCGATCCCGGACTCGCTTTCCTCGCGCTTGGAGTAGCGCAGCAGCAGCCACTGGTCATGAGCGCCCGCGAGCTGCTGGCTTCCGAATTCATCGATGGTGGCGCCTTCGCCGATGCCGTCCTCGGAGTTCACCTCCCAGCGCTGCTTGCCGGTGGCCGCGTCGACGCCGACGACCTGGTAGCCGAGCTCGTCGTGCTCCCCCGAGTAGATCAGGGTGTCCCCGGCGAGCTCGACGCCGTGCAGCTCCTCCAGGCCGGTGTCCTTGCTCGCGTACCCGGCGTCGGGCGCCGCCCCGTATCCGACCCGGAAGCCCCACAGCGGCTTCTTCTCGTACGACAGCGGCTCGACCGTCGACTTGCCGGCCGGCTCGGGCGTCGCGGGGCCTTCGTCGCCTTCGGCGGCGCGGTGCATGATCAGGCGCTGCTCGCCCTCCTTGTCCGGCTCGGCGAGCACGGCGACATGCTTCTGCGAGGCGGCCACCGCCGGGCCGGGCAGTGCGTCGCCGCGCGTGTTCCCAGCGCGGTCGAGCGCTGCGGCGCGGCGCCCGGCCGTCCGGCCCTCGTTCTCCTCCTTCTGGCCACTGACGTAGATCCGGCCGTGGTCCACGGCGTTGACGCGCAGCGAATCGGTGCCGTCCAGCGCCTCGAAGTCCGCGCTGGACGGGGAGTTGTGCTTGCCCGCGCGGATGGTGACGAGCTGGTGCTCCTCCAGTCCTACGCAGGCGAGCAGCGAGTCGCCCTCGGTGGCGCAGTGGTGGTACGCCTCGTCGAGCCCGTCGGTCTTCCGGCCGTTGCGCGTGTCGACGACGACCCCTTGCGTCTCGCTGGCGGCGCCCTTGTTGACGCGCACCACGGCGCGGCCTTCCACGGCGGCCTCGAGCCGCGACTCCCCGTAGCGCCGCGCGAGGTCCCACTTCTTCTCACCGGTCCGCGCGTCGAGCGCGAAGACGGAGCCGCCCTCATTCTCGCTGCCCGATCCCGGCGACCACTCCTCGTCGCCCGCGCGCTCCCCCAGGGCGATGTCCCCGGCGAGCTCGTATACCCAGCCGCCGCGGTGCTTCCAGAGCTGCTTGCCTTTGGCAGTGGCGTCGAGCGCGAATGTGGTGACCTTGCCACCGGCGGAGTCGGAGGAGTCGGACGACTCGGAGGACTCGGACGACGACTGGCGCGCGGCGACCAGGACGGTGCCGCTGTCGCTGGAAAGCAGCCGCGGCTCGCCCGCCGCCGGAAGCTTCTTCCGCCACTGCACGGTGCCGTCATCAAGAGACAGCGCCGCGACACCCCACCCCTCCACGTCTTCGTCAACGCCATAGTCGCCGTCGTCCTTCATCACGGCGTACGTCACCACCACCGCCGCACGCTCGCCCGAGCCGACGAGGAAGGGCTTCGCGGCGAGGCCTTCCAGCCCGTTCTCGCGGTTGCCCTCCCCCGCCATCACCTCGGACCGGCCGTTGCCGTCCATGAGTTCCTCGCCGGTGGCGAGGGTCCAGCGCGGCTTCCCGCTGTCCGCGTCCGCGACCGAGAGCCGCTCGGCCACCAGCGGCTGCCCGGTGCTGCCGGTGACGATCGCCTTGCCGTCGCGCAGCGCGGCACCCGAGACACCCCGGATGCCGAGCTTCGTCGAATCCCACTGCGCCTTGGCGCCGACCGTAACGACCTCCACCGGGCGCTCACCATCGGGCAACTCAGCGCGATCGGAGCCGAACGAACACCCCGCCACGGCAACGACGCCCCCCACCGCGACAGCGACCCCCGCCCGCCGTAGCCCCGCACGCATCCCGTCCCCCAAGCCTTCGACACCGTGGCCGAACGATGCCGCCCGCCCCACCGGCCACACGTCCCAAAAGGCCCCACCGGTTCCACTTTCGGCCAGGCCCGAAGGCCCTTGACAGCCTCCGAGCCACCGTGCCGACGGCTACTCCGGATTGCACTGCGCCCAGATCGTCCCCGGATAGCTGATGTCGGGGCGCCAGTCCTCGATGTTCCAGGTGTTGCCCGCGAAGAGGGCGAACTGGTGGTGGCAGAGGAACTGGTCCCACAGGCCGCCGTGGTTGCGGTGGATGCCGAGGGGCTGCTGGTACTTGGCCAGGAGTTCCTCCCAGGCGGCCTGGGCGATGAAGTAGTCGGAGGGCTGGCCCTTCATGAAGTTGGTGGGTGTGATCTGCAGCGTGTACTTCTGGACCGCGTGCACCCAGACCCACTTCGCGTCCTGGATCAGGTCCTGGCCCATCCACGGGTCCGCCACCACCGGGTGGGCGGCGCCCTGGTGTCGTACGGTCTGGATCAGCTTCTCGCCCTCGATGCGGTACGTCGTGGGCACCGCCCGGCCGTCCGCGTCCTTGGCCCACGGCGCCTCGATCGCGCCCACCGGCGCCCCGCGGGCGTCCAGTACGGCGACGCTGCCGTCCTTGCCCTTGGTGAGGCGGCCGCCGTCCGGCACCTCCACCGGGTATGTGAACTCCGTGGGCGCCGCGGCGCTCTTGAGCACCGTCTGCACCCGCGCGCTGCGCTCCATCGGCTGCACGGCCAGGTCGGTGTGCGGCAGCGCGTCGGGGTAGGCGACGGTGCCGTCCGCCGCGAGCTGCGCGGGGCGCTGCGCGGCGCCCTCGGGCATGCCGACGGCCAGTGGTGCGCGGTCCTTCCCGGGGCGCGCGAGCGTGAGGGTGTCCCGGCTGTTGTCGGGCAGGTCGATGGCCGTGCCGGCGCCGCGCGCCGCCAGTCCGCGGCCGCCCGCCTCCGTACGTGCCGTAAGCATGTCCTGGCCGGCGTCGGGGGCGGCCCGCTCGATCTGCCCGGCGATGCGCTCCACGCCGTCCGCCCCATCCGCGCCGTCGTCCGCCTGGGCCGGTGCCGCCCAGCCCCAGCCCAGCAGCACCACCGCGCTCGCGGTCGTGGCCAGAGTCCGCTTCATCGCTGCTGACATGCGGTTTTCCCCCGTCTCTCATCGATCACTGCACGCGTGATCACCATGGAAACAAAGCGAACTCGACGAGGTCGATGGGGTGTTGAGCCACGTCACCTGTGAACACCCCGGGCAGGCCCGGTGAGGGCCGGGCGACCACGACGTCACGCCGCGGTGGAGGCAGCAGCGCACAGCCGGGCGCACCGCGGGCGGCCGGGATCACATTCGCCGGCTGCGCGTGGCTGAAAGGACTTCGTCGTACGCTGCGTCATGGACGCACGCAACCGACCGGATCAGCGAGGCCCAGACATGGACAGCGCAGAGTACGAGCGCCTGATCGCCGCCCGCTTCGAGCGATTCGACCAGGACGGCAATGGCTACATCGACCGCGAGGACTTCGGTGTGGCCGCCAGGGCCGTGCTGGCCGAGTTCGACACGACGGCGCGGAGTGACAAGGGGCAGGATCTGCTGGCCGGCGCGGAGGCGTTCTGGCAGGGTATGGCCGGAATCGCCGATGTCGACGGGGATCAGCGGGTGACGCGCGAGGAATTCGTCACCGGGGCCGTGAAGCGGCTGCGGGACAGCCCGCAGCGGTTCGCCGAGATCGCCCGGCCGTTCCTGCGCGCGGTGCTGCGCATCGCGGCCGGCGAGGCATCCGGCTCGGCGACCCCGGACGCCGCCGAGCGGGTTCTTCGCATCTTCGGCGTCCCGGAGGCCCCCGCCCGCACCGCCGCCGCGGCGCTGGACACCGGCGGCAGCGGCCAGATCTCCGAGGACGCGTGCGTGCAGGCCTTCGCCGCGTACTTCACGACTCCCGAGCTGGACTGACCGGGCGCTGGAGCACCTCCTCGGCGTACCAGGCGATGGTGTCGTCCAGGGTGGCGTCGAGGGCGATGGGCTCGATGCCGAAGGCCTCCTGGATCGCGCTGGAGTCCATGACCTGCGGTTCGGTGTGCTGGTAGAACAGCTCGGCGTAGGACTCCATGAAGGTCTGGTCGAACGGGCCGAAGGGCGTGGGCTCCTTCTTGATCACGAGCTGCAGCGGTCGCCCCGTCTTCTGCTCGATCAGCTGGAAGACCTCCCGGGTGGTGCGGGCGGGCGCGGTGGGCAGGTGCCAGACGCGGCCGTCGGCGTCCGGATGCTCGCCGAGGGTGGCAAGGCCCGCGGCCACGTTACGGATGTCCGTGTAGCTGTGCGGCAGGTCGATGTCGCCGAGGCCGTACACCTCGGTACCGGTGAGCGCGCCGGGGAAGACGGCGCCGCCGAGGGTGGAGTTGAGCACGCCGGGCCCGACGAAGTCCGCCGACCGGCCCAGGACGACGTGGGCGCGGCCCTCCCGGTGCGCGGCCAGGTACTTCTCGTCCAGCGCGGCGCGCATCCTGCCCTTCGCGCCGGTGGCCCGCCACGGGGTGGCTTCGGTCATCACCGCGCCGTGGGTCTCGCCGTACGGGTAAAGGGTGTCGAGGACGACCAGGCGCGCGCCTTCGGCCTCGACGGCGCCGAGTATCGCGTCCTGGATGCCGGGCATCACGTCGACCTGCAGGTGGTACGCGACGTTGACGCAGTGATAGACGACGGCGGCGCCCTTGATCGCGGCCCGGGCGCCCTCGATGGTGCCGACGTCGCCCTGGGTGCGGGTGACGCCCTCGGGGGCGGGGCCGTCCCCGGCGCGGTCGACGAGGCGGACCGCGTGCCCGCGCCGGGCCAGCTCACCGGCCAGCGTCGAGCCGGCCGGGCCGGCGCCGAGGACTACGTGCAGGTCAAGTGTGCTGGTCATGATCGAGCTCCCTTCAGGCTTGCCTAACAGTTACACACTATAACTCTAGCGAGAGGGTAGTGCGCAAGCATGTCGCGAAAGCTACGGCATGTAACCTCTCCCGCAGGAGGAGGCAGCCCCATGACATCGACAGACCGACCCCGCAGCCCCCGCGAGCGGTACCGCGACCAGACCCGCGCGGAGATCAAGGAGATCGCCGTACGCCAGCTCGCCGCAGGCGGCGTCGAGGGCGTGGCCCTGCTCCGTATCGCCAAGGAAATCGGCATGTCGGGACCCGCGCTCTACCGCTACTTCGGCAGCCGCGACGACCTGCTCACGGAGCTGATCGTCGACGCCTACAAGTCGGCCGCGGCCGCGGTCCAGGCCGCCGACGCCTCAGCGGGCGGGCGCGCGGCGCTGCACGCGCTGGCGGCGGCCATGCGCGACTGGGCGGTGGCGGAGCCGCATCTCTATCTGCTTATCCAGGGCACCCCGGTACCGGGCTTCCACGCGCCGGACGAGACCGTGGCGCACGCCCGTGCAGCCCTCGGCCCGCACCTTCCCGTCTTCGCCAAGGGGCGGCCGCGGCCGGCCGTGGAGCCGCTCGTGGACGAGTTCAGCGGCTGGCTGCGGGACGATGCCGCGGTGGCCGCGTGGGTCGGGCAGTGGACCGGACTCTCGACCGAAGACCCGGCGGCGGCCGTCGCGCTGACCGGCGCCATCACCGCCTGGCCGCAGCTGCACGGCACCGTCAGCCTGGAAGCGGCCGGCCAGTTCACCGGCATGGGACACCGGCCGGCGACGCTGCTGGCCGCTCAGGTCGACATGCTGGCCGACGCCTTCCAGCTCGAATAGCCGGCTTCACCGCTCGGCCAGCAGCCCCGGCAGCTCGTCCATCCACGCCAGCACCGCCTCCTCGTACCGGATACCGAAGGCAAGGGTGGCCGCGGCGAAGCGGTCCGGCAGGCCGGCGGCCTCCTGCTCCCGGTAATCCGCGAGCCGCTTCTCGTGCGCCGTCCGGTGCTCCGCGATGAACCCCATCAGCCGGTCGTGATCCAGCGCCGACCCGAAGGCGAGCGTGAGCAGCAGCGGATAGCGGATCTGCTCGGACCCGGGCGGCTCGGCGAGCCAGGCGGCGAAGGCGGCCCGGCCTTCGTCGGTGAGGCGGTACGGCTGCCGCGACCGCGGCCCCGCGGGCCCGGCCTCGACGAGTCCGCGCCGGGCGAGCGCGGTGAGCTCCCGGTAGACCTGGCTCCTGGTGAGGGTCCAGAAGTCGCCGATGACTTGCTGCGCGGTGCTGACCAGCTCGTATCCGCTCGCCTCCCCGGCGTGCAGGAAGCCGAGCAGGGAGGCCGCGGTCGGGTTGAGGTCGGCCATCGGGCTCTCTTCCTTGACATTCCACTGTGGACGGTGTGCCATGAAAGCACCAAGCACCGTCCACTGTGTCATGTCGAGTCGAGGGGACGAAGACGATGACCGCACCGGATTACGGCACCGGGTTCCGCACCCTGGACAGCGAGATCACGGCCGCGGAGCTGCCGGTCAAGGGCGCCTTCCCGGGCTGGCTGGAAGGGAGCCTGCTGCGCAACGGCCCGGCGCGGTGGGACGCCGGCGACCGCTCCGTACGGCACTGGTTCGACGGCCAGGCGATGCTGCACCGCTTCACCATCGACGGCGGCAAGGTCTCGTACGCGAACCGCTACCTCGACACCCCGGCCAACCGCGCCATGGCGTCCGGCCGGATCTCGTACGCCGAATTCGCCACCGACCCCTGCCGCTCGCTCTTCGCCCGCTTCTTCACCCGCTTCGCACGCAAGCCCAACCCGAACGCGAACGTCAGCATCACCCGCTTCGGCGACCGCTACATCGCCCTCACCGAGACGCCGCTGCCGGTCGCCTTCGACCCGGACACCCTCGCCACCGCCGGGGTGGTCGGCTACGAGGACTCCCTGAGCGGGCAGCTGACCACCGCCCACCCGCACCAGGACCCCGGAACCGGCGACCTGGTCAACTACCTGCTGCACTTCTCCCGTACGAGCGAATACCGCGTCTACCGGCAGCCGGCCGCGGGCACCAGCCGCGAGCTGATCGGCAGCCATAAGGTCTCCCGCCCCGCCTACATGCACAGCTTCGCGATCACCGGGCGGTATGTCGTCCTGGCCGAGTTCCCGCTCGTCGTGAACCCCGTCAGCATCGTGCTGAGCGGCCGCCCGTTCATCGAGAACTACCGCTGGGAGCCGGAGCGCGGCACCCGCTTCACCGTCATGGACGCGCGCGACGGCACCGTGCGGGCCGTCTGCGAGGGACCGGCCTTCTTCGCCTTCCACCACATCAACGCCTTCGACGACGGCGACGACGTGGTGCTCGACATCTGCTCGTACGACGACGCCTCGGCCATCGACGCGTTCTACCTGGACCGGCTGCGCGCGGGCAACGCCATCCCGGTCCCCCGGCCCACCCGCTACCGCCTCGGCCTCGGCGACGGCAGCGTCGAGGTGCGGCAGCTGTCGGAGGAGCCGCTGGAGCTGCCGCGGATCGCGTACGAGCGGCACAACGGCGTCCCGTATCGCTATGCGTACGGCGTCGGCGCGCGGGACCGCCGCGGCGGGAACTTCGCCGACCAGCTGGTGAAGCTCGATGTCACCACCGGGGAGACGCTGATCTGGTCGGAGAAGGGGTGCTATCCGGGCGAGCCGGTCTTCGTGGCGGCTCCGGGGGACTCCCCGGCCGAGGACGACGGCGTCTTGCTGTCGGTGGTGCTCGACTCGGCGTCGGGTACGTCGTTCCTGCTGGCGCTGGACGCGCGGACGTACGAGGAGCTGGCGCGGGCGGAGGCGCCGCAGGCGGTCCCGTTCGGCTTCCACGGGATGTTCACCAGCCGCGGGTAGCCGGCGGGCAGCCCGGTCAGAAGCCGAACATCTGCGTCCAGGTGTGATCCTTCTCGACCAGCCCAAGCCCCATGGTCGTCAGGTCGCAATTGAGGATGTTCGCCCGGTGCCCCTCCGAGTTCATCCACGCCGACATCACATCCGCGGGCGAACTTTGCCCCCGGGCTATGTTTTCCGCCCCCGGCGTCTGATACCCCTGCGCCTTGGCGCGATCGCTGAAGGTGCGCCCGTCCCGGCTGGTGTGGTCGAAGTAGTTGTTCGCCGACATGTCCTCGCTGTGCAGCTGGGCGGCGCGGGAGAGGCGGCTGTCGAGCTTCAGGGGGCGGCAGCCGGCGCCGGCTCGCTCCTTGTTGACGATGGTCAGGACCTGCCCGGCGGCCGAGGTGTCCGCGGGCGGCGGGGTGCGGGTGGGCGTCGGCTTGGGGCGGGGCGGCTTCGTCTTCGACGGTGTCGGCTTGGGTTTCGGCTTGTGCGTACGCGATTTGCTGGGTGACGGCGAGGCGGAGCGCGAAGGGGGTGTCGTACGTTCCGTGGGGCTCGCGGTCGGGGTGTCGGCGGCGGAGCGGACCGCGTCGGCGCGCTTGTCCCCGTCATCGTCCGACGGAAGTGCCTTGATGGCGCCCAGCGTTCCGCCCGCGACGAGCACGGCGACGGCGGCGGCCACGGCCTGCGTCCGGCGCCGGCCGCGTATTCGCTCCTGCGCGCGGCGGCTGCGTCTGCTGCCCGGCGGCGCTCCGGGCGCGAGTGCCGCCTCGGCGTGCGCCGCCGCCTCGAATACCGCGTCGTCCGGCCAGGCACCGGTCACGGCGGTCCCCGCGAGCGCCACCGGCACCAGCCCCAGGCCCACCAGCAGCCCCTCGGCGGGGACCAGCCCGCGCTGCCACCCCGAGCAGGTCACACACTCCCGTACGTGCCGGGCGATGCGCTTGCGCCACAGCCCCGAAGGACGCCGGTCCCAGCCCTGCGTCACCTGCCCGAGACCGGCACACGGGGGCGTCGCGGACAGCGCGCGCACCACCAGCCGGGCGGTCTCCAGCTGCGCCTTCACCCGCTGCACCCGCACCGCCGTGTGCTGCGGCGACAGTTCGAGCGCCGCGGCCACCTCACCGCGGCTCAGCTCGCCGGCGGCCTCCAGCCACCACAGCGAGAGCAGCGCGCGATCGTCGGGGTCCAGCCAGCGCGTCGCCTGCGCCACCTCGCGGCGCTGCCCTTCGAGCCCGAGCCGGATGATCGTCAGGTCGACGAAGTCCGCCCCGGGCTGGGCCATCTCGTCGGCATCCTGCGGATCCAGCGCCGCGGGCGCCGCCTGCCGCATCGACCAGTGGGTCCTGACCTGGTTCATGGTGATCGCCACCAGCCAGGGCCGGAAACCGGCCGGATCCCGCAGCGAACCGAGCCCGCGCAGCGCGCGCAGCATCGTCTCCTGCACCACGTCATCGACGTCGGGGTGGCCGTTCAGCGCCCGGCCGACGATGTTGTAGACCAGGGGCATGTACGCGCTGACCAGCTGGTCCTGCGCCCACGGCGCGCCGTCCCGCGCCGCCTCGACCACCGTCCGGTCGGCATCCCCTGTCGCTGCCATGCCCGTCCACATCCCTTCCCGGTCCCGGCATTCTCTCCCCGATACAGGAGGAGACCGCGGCACCGGGACCGGGATAACACAAACATGCCTCAGGGCGTACGCGAATCCCCCTGGCACAGCTCCCGCCGCAGCGTCCGGTACACCCAGTCCTCCCAGCGGGCGGGCGGCCAGCCCCGGTCCCGTACGAACAGGAGATACAGCTCGGGGCTGAGCAGCCCGTACAGCACATCGGCCGCCTCGGCCGCCGCCAGCCCCTGCCGGGCCCCCGGCTTGGCCACGAGGGCCTTCGCGGCGGCGGTCTGGACCGTGAGGCGGGGGTCGGTGTCCTGGGGCCACAGGCCGGCGACCTCGGGATCGACGGCGGTGGCCGCGGCGAGCATCTGCGTGATGGGCGCGACCCGGTCGAGGACCTGCCGGGTGCCCGCGACGTGGGCGTGCAGCTGCGCCTCGGCGGTGTCCTGGGCGAGGGCGTCGGTGAACCAGGGGCGGTCCATGGTGGCGACGGGCTCGTCGTCCCCGGCGATGGTGACGTCGACCAACTCCTTCAGCAGCGCCCGTTTGTTGCCGAAGGTGAAGTAGATCGTCTGCACCGCGACGCCGGCCCGCTCGGCGACCCCCTTCAGCGTCGTCGCCCCGTACCCGTCCGCGACGAACAGCTCCCGCGCGGCCTCCAGCATCCGCCGCCGCGTGGCCCGCGCCTTCTCCGCCCGCTTGCTCTTGACTGTCGCCATGACTAGAGCTTAACTCTAGATACGTAACTAGAGTTGAACTCTAGAGAGGAGATCTAATGATGACGGTCATCCGCGTCATGCGCTACACCGCCGCCCCCGAGCAGGCCGACGAGGTCCTGTCCCGCCGGGAGGCGCTCATCAAGGCGGTCAGGGCCAACCACGCCGGGCTGGCCAAGGCCCAGCTCGTACGGATCGATGAGGGCAGCTGGATGGACATCTGGCACTGGGACTCGCGCTCGGCGATGGAGGCCGCCACCTCAGTCGCGGACCAGATGCCGGAGACGAGGGCGGCCTTCGCCCTGGTCAAGGACCCCACGGCGAATGAGGGGGACCTCGTCGCCGAGGACTAGCAAGGCCGCGCCCGGCGGCGCTCCGCACACCATGCACAAACCCCCCGCCCACCACGTGGACGAGGGGTTTCGCAATGCGGGTGCGGCGGGCGCTAGCCCTGCCAGCTGTGCGGGGCGCGGAAGCCGTGCTGGCGCTCCAGGCGGCGCCAGCGGGCGGAGCCCGCGTGGCGGCGCTGGGCCGGCACGGCCGACTCCGGCTGGGCGGCAGCGCGAGCGAGCAGCACCGCGGTGAGCGCGGCGAGCTCCTCTTCGCTCGCCTCGCCCTTTTCGACCCGGACGAGGTTCTCGGCGTTCACTTTTGCGTCTCCCTTACTGGGGCGGGTTGCCGTGCTTGCGCTGCGGCAGCTCCGCGTGCTTGGTCTTGAGCATCGCGAGCGAGCGGATGAGCACCTCGCGGGTCTCGGCGGGGTCGATGACGTCGTCGACAAGGCCCCGCTCGGCCGCGTAGTACGGGTGCATCAGCTCGGTCTTGTAGGCCTTCACCATCTCGGCGCGCTTCGCTTCGGGATCGCCGGCCTCGGCGATCTGCTTGCGGAAGATGACATTGGCGGCACCCTCGGCGCCCATCACCGCAATCTCGTTCGTGGGCCAGGCGTAGGTCAGGTCGGCGCCGATGGACTGCGAGTCCATGACGATGTACGCGCCGCCGTAGGCCTTGCGCAGAACCACGGAAATCCGAGGCACCGTCGCGTTGCAGTACGCGTAGAGCAGCTTTGCTCCGTGCCGGATGATCCCGCCGTGCTCCTGGTCGACGCCCGGCAGGAAGCCAGGAACATCCAGAAGCGTAAGAATCGGGATATTGAAAGCATCGCACATCTGGACGAATCGTGCAGCTTTTTCGCTGGCCTCGATGTCCAGCACGCCCGCCAGGGCCTGCGGCTGGTTGGCGATGATGCCCACCACCTGGCCGTCCATCCGGGCCAGGGTGCAGATGATGTTGGTGGCCCAGCGCTCGTGGACCTCCAGCACCTCGCCGTCGTCGACCAGCTCGGCGATCACGGCGTGCATGTCGTACGGGCGGTTGCCGTCGGCCGGCACCAGGTCGAGCAGGTCGTCACCGCGCCGGTCCGCCGGGTCCTCCGACTCCACCACCGGCGGGTTCTCCCGGTTGTTCTGCGGGAGCAGGGAGAGCAGGTAGCGGACCTCTTCGAGACAGGTGATCTCGTCGTCGTACGCGAAGTGGCAGACGCCCGACTTCTCGGCGTGCACATCCGCGCCGCCGAGCCCGTTCTGGGTGATCTCCTCGCCGGTGACGGCCTTCACCACGTCGGGTCCAGTGATGAACATCTGCGAGGTCTCGCGGACCATGAACACGAAGTCGGTCAGCGCCGGCGAGTACGCCGCGCCGCCCGCGCACGGGCCGAGCATCACGCTGATCTGCGGGATGACGCCCGACGCCTTGGTGTTGCGCTGGAAGATCCCGCCGTATCCGGCGAGCGCCGCGACGCCCTCCTGGATACGGGCGCCCGCGCCGTCGTTCAGCGACACCAGCGGCGCACCGGCGGCGATCGCCTTGTCCATCAGCTTGTGGATCTTGTTGGCGTGGGCCTCGCCCAGCGCGCCGCCGAAGATCCGGAAGTCGTGGGCGTAGACGAAGACGGTCCGGCCGTGGACGGTGCCCCAGCCGGTGATGACGCCGTCGGTGTAGGGCTTCTTGTTCTCCAGGCCGAAGCCGGTCGCCCGGTGCCGCCGGAGCGGCTCCATCTCGCAGAACGACCCCTCGTCGAGGAGGAGCTCGATCCGCTCGCGGGCGGTCAGCTTGCCCTTGGCCTTCTGGGCCTGGGTGGCGCGCTCGCTCGGCCCCGCGTGCACCTGCTCCTTGATCGCGCGGAGCTCGGCGGCACGGCCGCGGGCCTCATTCGCCTCGACAGGCGCGTCATCCAGAGTGGTCATGTAACGACGGTACGGCCCGAGGATGCCCGGAGCTTATGTCGGTCCCCTACAAGGTCCGGCGCGAAATCATGCGCACCAGGCACTAAACCATTGTGGGTGAGCCTCACAACGGCCAAACGCCGGGGTCGGCGCGCTGTGGGGCCTCGACAAAGTCTCGGTAAACCGCGTCTTAAGCCGGGCTAGAGTCCGTCGGCTCGACCCCCGCCCGCAGCAGGCCGAAGGCATACGCATCGTCCAGCGCCTGCCACGACGCCGCGATGACATTGTCCGCCACGCCCACCGTCGACCATTCGGTCCGCCCGTCGCTCGTCGTGACGAGCACCCGGGTCGTGGACTCCGTGCCGTGCGTGCCCTCCAGGATGCGCACCTTGTAGTCGACCAGCTCGAACTCGGCCAGCTGCGGATAGATCCGCTCCAGCCCCACCCGCAGCGCCCGGTCGAGGGCGTGCACCGGGCCATTGCCCTCCGCGGTGGCGACGATCCGCTCGCCCTTGGCCCACAGCTTCACCGTGGCCTCGTTGGCGTGGCTGCCGTCGGGGCGGTCCTCGGTGATCGCCCGCCACGATTCCGTACGGAAATAGCGCACCGGCGCGCCCTCGGCCTCCGCCCGCAGCAGCAGCTCGAAGGAGGCGTCCGCGGCCTCGTACGAATAGCCCTTGAGCTCCTGCTCCTTCACCCGGTCCACCACCCGGCCGACCAGCGCGCGGTCGCCGCTGAGGTCGATGCCGAGCTCCTTGCCCTTCAGCTCGACCGAGGCCCGGCCCGCCATGTCGGAGACCAGCATCCGCATGGTGTTGCCGACCTGCTCGGGGTCGATGTGCTGGTAGAGATCCGGGTCCACCTTGATCGCGGAGGCGTGCAGGCCCGCCTTGTGGGCGAAGGCGGAGACGCCGACGTACGGCTGGTGGGTGGAGGGGGTGAGGTTCACGACCTCGGCGATGGCGTGCGAGATCCGGGTCATCTCGCGCAGCGCGCCCTCGGGGAGGACCTGCATGCCGCGCTTGAGCTCCAGGGCGGCGACCACCGGGAACAGGTTGGCGTTGCCGACCCGCTCGCCGTAGCCGTTGGCGGTGCACTGCACGTGCGTGGCGCCCGCGTCCACCGCGGCGAGGGTGTTGGCGACGGCGCAGCCGGTGTCGTCCTGGGCGTGGATGCCGAGCCGGGCGCCCGTAGCGGCGAGCACCTCGGCGACGACGTCGCGGACGCCGTCGGGCAGCATGCCGCCGTTGGTGTCGCAGAGCACGACGACTTCGGCTCCGGCCTCGTGCGCGGCGCTCACGACCGCCTTCGCGTACTCGGGGTTGCCCTTGTGCCCGTCGAAGAAGTGCTCGCAGTCGACGAAGACCCGGCGGCCCTGCTCGCGCAGAAAGGCGACCGTGTCCCGGATCATGGCCAGGTTCTCGTCGAGGGTGGTGCGCAGCGCCAGCTCGACATGCCGGTCGTGCGACTTGGCGACCAGGCAGACCACCGGCGCCTTGGACTCCAGCAGCGCGAGGACCTGCGGGTCGTCCTCGGCCCGTACGCCCGCCTTGCGGGTGGAGCCGAAGGCGACCAGCTGGGCGTTACGGAACGGGACCTCCTCCTGGACCCGGCGGAAGAACTCGGTGTCCCGCGGCACCGCGCCCGGCCAGCCGCCCTCGATGAAGCCCACGCCGAAGTCGTCCAGGTGCCGGGCGATGGCCAGCTTGTCGGCCACGGAGAGGTTGATGCCTTCGCGCTGGGCGCCGTCGCGCAGCGTGGTGTCGAAGACGTGGAAGCTCGTCTCGTCGGTGTCTGGCGTTGCCGTCATGGTCTTGGGACTCCTGTCGCTGATGCGGCCCTGGAAAACGAAAAAACCCCTCGCGGGATGCGAGAGGTCTGCGCGCGGGCCCTGGGTGAGCGGTGGCTTCACCGCCGGCCGGCGCGCCTGCTCGTAATGATCTCGTTGTACGAGGGCACGCCCCGCAGTCTTGCACAGCGTGCGCCCGCGGCCACCCCCTGTCTCAGAATGCGGTCTTGCGCCCGGGCCATGCACATGCCAATCTTCGCCCCGGCATCGTCCCTTTCATTGGCCTGGGCCAAAGGAGACCCCCACGATGAGACGCACGCTGGGCGCACGAATAGGCCTGCCCGCACTGTTAGTTGCGGCGCTGATCGGCGGCATCACCACCGCCGCCGCGCAGGAGGAACCCGCCGCCTCACCCACCGCCGGCAGCAATGTCCGGCTCGCCGGGAAGCTGCAGCAGGACCTGGGCGCCGCCAGCCCCGGCTCCTATCTGAACGCCGACGGCGACCTCGTCGTCACCGTCACGTCCGACACCGCCGCGACCAAGGCCGAGGCGGCCGGCGCCAAGGTCAAGCGCGTGCAACGCAGCGCGGCGCAGCTGTCCGCCGCGATGGAGACACTCGGCGACAAGGCCGCGATCGCCGGCACCACGTGGGGCGTGAACCCGCGGACGAACCAGGTGTCGGCCACGTACGACAAGACCGTCTCCAAGCGCGAGCTGGCGAAGCTGAAGAAGGTCGCGTCCGGCCTCGACGGCGCCGTGCAGCTCTCCGCCGCGCCCGGCAAGCTCACCCGCGAGGTGAACGGCGGCGATGCCATCTACGGCGGCGGCTACCGCTGCTCGGCTGCCTTCAATGTCATCAAGGGGTCCACTCGGTACTTCCTGACCGCGGGTCACTGCACGGAGTCGGGGGCCACCTGGTCCGCCACGTCCGGCGGCGCCACCATCGGCACCCGCGAGGGCACCAGCTTCCCGACGAATGACTACGGGCTGGTCAAGTACGCCAGCACGTCCGGCACGCCGGGGACCGTCAACCTGTACAACGGCAGCTCGCAGGACATCACCGGGTCGGCGAACGCGGTGGTCGGTCAGTCTCTGAAGAAGAGCGGGTCGACGACCAAGGTCACGAGCGGCAAGGTCGAGGCGGTCAACGTCACCGCGAATTACGGGGACGGCGATGTGGTGAGCGGCCTCGTCCGGACGACCGTCTGCTCGGCGGGCGGCGACAGCGGCGGTGCGCATTTCGCTGGCGCGACTGCTCTGGGGATCCACTCCGGGAGCTCGGGGTGCACGGGTACGGCCGGCACGGCCCTGCACCAGCCGGTGAAGGAGGCGCTGAGCGCGTACGGCGTGAACGTGTACTGAGGCCGGCAAGCGCCGGACGGGCTTTCAAGCCCGTCCGGCGTTTGAGGACGAGGCGCGGAGCGCCGACGGGGTCCGGGGCGGAGCCCCGGCGGCGCAACAGGACCAGCCGTCAGCTCCCGAGCGGGTGCATCCAGCCGTGCTCGTCCGCCGCCTGGCCGATCTGGATGTCGACCAGGGCCTTGCGCATCTGGGCCGTGATCGGGCCCATCTCGCCGCCCGCCACCGTCCACTCCGCGTCAGCGGTCTTCGCGTGGCCGACCGGGGTGATCACGGCCGCCGTGCCGCAGCCGAAGACCTCGGTGATCGTGCCGTCGGCGCAGCCGGCCTGCCACTCCTCCTTGGAGATGCGGGACTCGGTCACCTTGTAGCCCAGGTCAGCGGCGATGCTCAGCAGCGAGTCGCGGGTGATGCCGGGCAGCAGGGTGCCCGTCAGCTCCGGGGTCATGATCTCCGCCTCCGGGCCGGTGCCGCGGACGAAGTAGAGGTTGTTGCTGCCCATCTCCTCGATCCAGCGGCGCTCGGTCGGGTCGAGCCAGACCACCTGGTCGCAGCCCTTCTCGACGGCCTGCTGGGTGGCGAGCATCGCGCCCGCGTAGTTGCCGGAGCACTTGGCCTCGCCGGTGCCTCCGGGGGCGGCGCGGACGTAGTCCTCGGAGAGCCAGACGGTGACCGGCTTGATGCCGCCCGTGAAGTACGCGCCGGACGGCGAGGCGAGCACCATGAAGAGGTACTCCTTGGCGGGGGAGTTCACGCCGAGGCCGATCTCGGTGGCGAACATGAAGGGGCGGAGGTAGAGCGACTCCTCGCCACCCGCGGCCGGCACCCAGTCGATGTCCTGCGTGACGAGCGCGTCGATGGCCTCGATGAAGGTCTCCACCGGCAGCTCGGGCATCGCCATCCGGCGCGCGGACCGCTGCAGCCTGCGGGCGTTCGCGTCGGGCCGGAAGGTCGCCACGGAGCCGTCCGGCTGCCGGTAGGCCTTCAGGCCCTCGAAGATCGACTGGCCGTAGTGCAGCACCATGGCCGCGGGGTCCATCGTCAGCGGGGCGTACGGCTGCAGCTGCGCGTCGTGCCAGCCGCGGCCCTCCGTGTACTTGATCGTGACCATGTTGTCCGTGAAGTGGCGGCCCCACCCCGGATTGGCCAGGATCTTCTCCCGCTCCGCGGCCGGGAGCGGGTGCGCGGAGGGCTTGAGCTCGATCGGGATCTGCTGAGACTGAGACGTCATGAGTGCGTGTCCTTCACCGTTTCCGTAGGTCGGCGGACCGCGCCCATGTACGTACGGGGGTACTAGGACGTCCGAGCTTTCCCTCGTGCAGCGGCCCCACAACCGATTATCTACGGGGTGGGGGCTGCAGCGAAACGGGGGCGAGCGCGGCCCGATGGTCATCGTCGCACTGACTGCCGGGTAAGGCAGCAGTCAGGTCAGCTCGTGCGGTGCGCGCTGACCGGCCGGGCGGCTGATTACGTGAGCGAGTGGCCCCGGCGGTCAGCCGGCTACTCGGGCGGCGATCGCGTCGCCGATTTCCTCGGTGGTACGCGCGGAGCCGTCGCGGGCGGTCACGTCCGCGGTGACGGCCTCCTCGATCCGGGCGGCCTCGGCGGTGAGGCCGAGGTGCTCAAGGAGCAGGGCGACCGAGCGGATCGTGGCCGTCGGGTCGGCCTTGCCGGTGCCGGCGATGTCCGGGGCGGAGCCGTGCACCGGCTCGAACATCGACGGGAACTCGCGGGTCGGGTTCACATTGCCCGAGGCGGCCAGGCCGATGCCGCCGGAGACGGCCGCGGCGAGGTCGGTGATGATGTCGCCGAAGAGGTTGTCGGTGACGATCACGTCGAAGCGGGCCGGGTCGGTGACCATGAAGATGGTGGCCGCGTCCACGTGGATGTAGTCGGTCGTGACCTCGGGGTATTCCGTACCGACGCGGTCGAAGGTGTCCTTCCACAGCTTGCCGGCGAAGGCGAGCACATTGGTCTTGTGGACCAGCGTGAGCTTCTTGCGCGGCCGGCCTTTCGCCCGCTCGTACGCATCGCGCACGACCCGCTCGACGCCGTACGCCGTGTTCACGCTGACCTCGGTGGCCACCTCGGCCGGGGTGCCGGCGCGCAGCGCGCCGCCATTGCCGGTGTACGGGCCCTCGGTGCCCTCGCGGACCACGACGAAGTCGATGGACGGGTTGCCGGCCAGCGGGGTCGAGGTGTTCGGGAGCAGCGCGGACGGGCGCAGGTTCACGTAGTGGTCGAAGAGGAAGCGCAGCTTGAGCAGCAGCCCACGCTCCAGGACGCCGGAGGGCACGGACGGGTCGCCGATGGCGCCCAGCAGGATCGCGTCGTGGCCCTTGAGCGAGGCGACGTCCTCATCGGTGAGCAGGTCACCGGTGGCGTGCCAGCGCTTGGCGCCGAGATCGTATTCCTTGGTCTCCAGCTTCGCGTCCTGCGGAAGAACCGCGGACAGGACCTTGAGACCCTGGGCCACGACCTCAGGGCCGATGCCGTCGCCGGGAATGACTGCGAGGTTGATGCTGGGAGCCATGCTCGGAACCCTACGTCGTCGTCTTGATTGCTGACACCGCTGTCCAGGATGTGGACTTGAGGTTGCAGTTCACCCACCGTACGCCGCGAGGACTACCGCCGTACGGGGAGCGTGGGAAAACATCGCGGAATGGCTGACGTACCAGGGACCGGCATCCCGGCCCACCTGGCCGAGCGCATGAGCATGGCCGAACAGCACGAGTATCTGCGGCGGGCGCTGTCGCGGCGCCGGGTGATCGGCGCGGCAGGGGGGATCGCCGCGGGCGGGCTGCTGGCGGCGTGCTCGGACGACGGCGGGTCGCCCGCGGACAAGCCGTCGCCGGCGACCGGCGATACGGACGGCGGGGCGACCGCCCCCTTCGGCCGTCATCTGGCGCTGGGTGCGGATCCGCGGACGCAGATGCGGATCGCGTGGCAGGTGCCGAGCGCGGTGAAGAAGCCCTTCGTGCGCTACGGGACCAAGCCCGGGGAGCTGACCGAGCGGGTGGCGGCGGAGCTGCGTCCGCTGAAGACGCCGTCGCTGGGCGCGAAGCTCCCGGCGCTGGAGCAGTACTACGTGCACGCCGCGCTGGACAGCTTGGACCCCGGCACGACGTACCACTACGCGCTCGGCCACGAGGGCTACGACGACGGCAAGGCCTCGGCGTCCTTTCGCACGGCGCCGGGGAGGCCCGGGACCTTCACCTTCACCGCCTTCGGCGACCAGGGCGTCACCCGCGCCGCCCGCTCGATGGGCAAGCTGATCGGCGACCGCGACCCCGCCTTCCACCTGCACGCGGGCGACATCTGCTACGCGGAGGAGACGGGGCACGGCCGCGAGGACGACTCGAAGTACGACGCGCGGGTGTGGGACACCTTCATGAAGCAGATCGACCCGGTCGCGGCGAAGGTCCCCTGGATGATCGCGACCGGCAACCACGACATGGAGGCCTACTACTCCCCCAACGGCTACGGCGGCCAGCAGGCCCGCTGGGCCCTCCCGGAGAACGGCTTCGACGCGCGCGAGGCGCCCGGCGCGTACTCCTTCGTGTACGGCAACACGGCCGTGGTGGCGCTGGACGCGAATGACGTCTCGTACGAAATCCCGGCGAATCTCGGCTATACGGACGGCCGCCAGACCAAGTGGCTGGACCAGACCCTGGGTCGGCTCCGGGCGAACGACGCGGTGGACTTCATCGTGGTCTTCTTCCACCACTGCGCCTACTCGAGCAGCACGCACGCCTCGGACGGCGGGGTCAGATCGGCATGGGTCCCGCTCTTCGACAAGCACCGGGTGGACCTGGTCATCAACGGCCACAACCACGTCTACGAGCGCACCGACGCAATCCGCTCGGACGCGCTGCAGCGCCCGCTCCCGATCGGCGGCTCGGCACAGCCGGCGAGGGACGGGACGGTGTACGTGACGGCGGGGGGCGGCGGTCGGGAGCTCTTCGACTTCTCGGCGCCGGATTCGTATGCGGGGCATCAGAAGCCGCGTGATGCGGTGGGCACCTTCACGTGGCAGCGGGGGCGGGGGAAGGAGCGGGCGCAGGTGGAGTGGTCGCGGGTGCGCTATACGGGTTACTCGTTCCTGGCGGTGGAGGTCACGGCGGGGGCACGCCCGCGCTTGAAGGCGACGGCGATGTCGGACGGCGGGATGAAGATCGACAGCTTTGAGCTGGTGGCGCGCGCTTAGCGCGGGGGCGCGGGGCGGGCGGCTTGGCATCGGACAGCCGCGCCGGCTACCGCCCCCGCACCCTCTCCGCATGCGCCCGCACCTTCGTCCGGTTGCCGCAGCGCGCCATCGAGCACCACCGGCGGTTCCCCGCCGGCGACCGGTCCACGTACCGCAACCCACACGTATCGGAGCCGCAGACCCGCACCCGCCGGACCTCCGCCGCCAGCAGCAACTCCACCGCATCCCGGGCGACAAGCCCCAGCGCCCCAGCAACGTCCTCGGCTGTACGGACAGGCGCCGACGCCACCAGCCGCCCCCCGTCCACGACCGCCCGCACCGCACGCCGCGGGGCCCGCGCAGCCGCGTCGTTGACCAGCGCCAAGTCCGCCGACTCCGGCAGCCCGCCCCCGGCCACGGCCCGTACGCAGCGATCGACCGCCTCCCGCAGCCGCCGCGCCTCCGCCAGGTCACCCGCGCTTGCCGCCACCCGGGCTTCGCGTACGAGCAGCTCCCCCTCCCCCAGCCACCGCTCCAGATCAGCCGGCCCCGCCAGCGTCTCCCTGGCCGTCTGCTTCCGATCCCGCAGCGTGTTGACGAAGTCCAGGCAGACCCGACCCCCGTCCCAGATCCACTCCATGCCTGCTAGCGTACGTGCTAACCACCTTAGGAGGTTAGCGATGGACACAGGAGTCGCGACAGTCGGCGACGGCATACGGATGCACTACCTGCGTGCGGGCGAAGGGCCGCTGATCGTGCTGCTGCACGGCTGGCCGCAGACCAGCGACTGCTGGCGCAAGGTGATCCCGGACCTGGCCCGCACCCACACCGTCATCGCCCCCGACCTGCGCGGCTACGGCCTCACGGACAAGCCGACGACGGGTTACGACAAGCGGCGGATGGCGGCCGACATCTCAGAGCTGATCCACGGGCTCGGCTTCGACAGCGCGGCAGCAGTCGTCGGCCACGACCGCGGCGCCCGCGTAGCGCACCGCTGGGCGCTGGACCGGCCGGACCAGATCGAGCGGCTGGTGATCCTCGACGTGCTGCCGACGCGCGAGATGTTCGCGCGCATGGACGGCGCGCTGGCCGCATCGCACTGGCACTGGTTCTTCCACATCCAGCCGGATCTGCCGGAGCGGCTGGTGGGCCGGGACGTACGCGGCTATCTGGAGTACTTCTTCGAGCGCTGGACGTACGACAGGCACGGCCTGGAGCCGGCGGCGGTGGACGCGTACGTGCGCGCCTTCGAGCGGCCGGGCGCGGTGCGCGCGGGCTTCGACGACTATCGGGCGCAGGAGACGGACCTCGCCCTGGACGACGCCGACTACGCGGCGGGCAAGCGGGTGCAGATGCCGCTGCTCGCGCTCTGGGGCTCGACGGGGCTGCCCGCGAAGCTGCCCGCGCTGGAGATCTGGCAGGCGTACGCGAAGGACGTACGCGGCACGCAGGTCGACGCGTGCGGGCACTTCATCGCGGAGGAACGGCCGCACGCGCTGCTGGAGCACCTGCGGGGGTTCGTCAGCGGCTGATCAGTGACCGGTGACGCCGCCGTTGTCGCGGCGGTCGAAGGAGCGCTGGAGGGCGGCCGCGGCATTCTTGCGGGCGGCCTCGCGCTCGGCCGCCGCGGCGGCGCGGGAGGCGTGGCGGACGCGGCGGGCGGTGGTGGTGGTGGGAGCCATAGCAGTCTCCTCAAGGCGGTGCACAGTCGCACAAAGGGTTAGAGGGATCGCCGGCTGGGGTGGCGGGAGGCATGCGCTGCAGGGGTGGCTGCATACGAGGCGCGGGCCTCTACCGCCGTTCGCTGATGGGCGAGACATTCGGCTCCTACAAAAGTAGGACGTCCAAGCGTTCTTGTCTCGCCAAATACTCGGGCTTCCTACTATCTGAGACGGCGCCCTAGGCCTCCCCGGCCTTTTCCCAGGTCAGCGTGTACCTGCGCAGGATGTGACGTCGATAACGAAAGCCCGGAAGCACCCGCCCGGCCGCCACCCGCACCTCCCCGTAACTCATCCCGGCCGCAGCCACCGGCATCCCCACCGGCCCGCGCGCCCGCCGCACCAGCTTCACGATCCGTACGACCGGCGCGCCCGCGATCAGCCGCGCCCAGTCCGCAACGGTCGCATCCCGCGCCAGCCCGACCACCACCAGCCGCCCACCGGGCCGCAGCAGCTCACGCATCCGCCGCAGGGCGGCCTCGAAGTCCATGTGGTGTATCGCGGTGACCGAGCAGATGAAGTCGTATCTCTCGGCAGGCAATTCCACCGCCAGAAAGTCGCCCTCCACCACCGTCACCCCATCAAGGCCCGCCGCCCTCCCCCGCGCCAGCGCGGCCATCGCCGGATCCGCATCGACCCCGGTGACCCGCTTCGCCGCCCCCGCCAGCTTCCCCACCAGCAGCCCGTCCCCGCACCCCACATCCAGCGCGTCCCCGCAGTCCTCGGGGACGGCGCGGAGAATCTCGCGGTGCCGGGCGACGTTGGTGTTCCAGTACGGGTCGGCCATCGGGCCACGGTAATCGCATGGAAGCGCCCCCCGGCCGCCAGGGGAAAGCGGCCGGGGGGCGAGTCTGTGCGTACGGGCCGGTGGTCAGCCCATGTGCGGGTAGCGGTAGTCCGTCGGGGCGACCATCGTTTCCTTGATGGCGCGCGGGGAGGACCAGCGCAGCAGGTTGAACTTCGAGCCCGCCTTGTCGTTGGTGCCGGAGGCGCGCGCGCCGCCGAAGGGCTGCTGGCCGACGATGGAGCCGGTCGGGCGGTCGTTGATGTAGAAGTTGCCGGCCGCGAAGCGGAGCTTCTCGCCGGCGTCCTTGATCACCTGGACGTCCTTCGCCAGCACCGCACCGGTCAGGGCGTACGCCGAGGCCGACTCCATCTGGTCGAGCATTGCGTCCCAGTCGGCGTCCTCGTAGACGTGGACGGCCATGATCGGGCCGAAGTACTCCTCCTTGAAGACCTCGTTCTCCGGGTCGGAGCAGGCGATGACGGTCGGGCGGACGAAGTAGCCGACCGAGTCGTCGTACGTACCGCCGGCGACGATCTCGCAGCTCGGGTCGGCCTTGGCGCGGTCGATCGCGGCCTTGTTCTTCGCGAAGGCGCGGTCGTCGATGACGGCGCCGATGAAGTTCGACAGATCGGAGACGTCGCCCATGGTCAGGCCCTCGGTCTCCTCGGCCAGCGCCGTCTTCAGGCCGCCGTCCCAGATCGAGCGGGGGATGTACGCGCGGGAGGCCGCCGAGCACTTCTGGCCCTGGTACTCGAAGGCGCCGCGGGTGATCGCCGTCTTCAGGATCGCCGGGTCGGCGGTCGGGTGGGCGACGATGAAGTCCTTGCCGCCGGTCTCGCCGACGATGCGCGGGTACGACTTGTAGCCGCTGATGTTCTTGCCGACTTCGCCCCACAGCATCTGGAAGGTCTTGGTCGAGCCGGTGAAGTGGACGCCGGCCAGCTCCGGATGCGGCAGCGCGACCTCGGAGACCTCGCGGCCGCTGCCGGTGACGAGGTTGATGACGCCCTTCGGCATCCCGGCCTCCTCCAGCAGCTGCATCAGCAGGACCGCGGAGTGGGTCTGGGTCTCGGAGGGCTTCCAGACGACCACGTTGCCCATGAGGGCGGGGGCGGTCGGCAGGTTGCCGGCGATCGCGGTGAAGTTGAACGGCGTGATCGCGTAGACGAAGCCCTCCAGCGGGCGGTGGTCCATGCGGTTCCACACGCCGTTCGGCTGGATGAGCGGCTGCTCGGTCATGATCTCGCGGGCGAAGTGCACGTTGAAGCGCCAGAAGTCCACGAGCTCGCAGGGCGCGTCGATCTCCGCCTGCTGGGCGGTCTTCGACTGGCCGAGCATGGTGGAGGCGGCGATGGTCTCGCGCCACGGGCCCGCCAGCAGCTCCGCGGCCTTGAGGATGATCGCGGCGCGGTCGTCGAAGGACATCGCGCGCCACGCCGGCGCGGCGGCGAGGGCGGCGTCGATCGCGTCCTGGGCGTCCTGCTGGGTGGCGTCGGCATACGTACCGAGCACCGCCTTGTGGTTGTGCGGCTGCACGACGTCGTGGCGGGCGCCGCCGCCCATCCGCTTCTCGCCGTTGATGGTCATCGGGAGCTCGACCGGGTTCTCCGCGAGCTCCTTGAGCTTGGCCTCCAGCCGGGCGCGCTCCGGGCTGCCGGGCGCGTAGGAGTGCACCGGCTCGTTGTACGGGGCGGGGACCTGGGTCACAGCGTCCATGGTTGGTCTCCTCAGTCGGGTTGGAGGGTTGTTCTCAGCCGCGGGTGGCGAGCGAGCGGAGGAAGAAAGCAAGGTTGGCCGGGCGCTCCGCGAGGCGCCGCATGAAGTATCCGTACCAGTCGGTGCCGTAGGGGATGTACGTACGCACCCGGTGTCCCTCGGAAACCAGCCGCTCCTGCTCCTGCTCGCGGATCCCGAAGAGCATCTGGAACTCGTACTCCCCCGGCTTCCGCCCGAAGCGGCGGGCGAGGTCCTGGGTGATGGCGACCATGCGCGGGTCGTGGGAGCCGACCATCGGGTAGCCGTCGCCGGCCATCAGGATCTTCAGGCAGCGGACGTACGCCCGGTCGACTTCCTTCTTGTCCTGGAAGGCGACGGTGGCGGGCTCCTTGTACGCGCCCTTCACCAGCCGCACCCGGGAGCCTGCCCCGGCGAGCTGGTGGCAGTCGTCCTCGGTGCGGAAGAGGTACGACTGGATGACGGCGCCGGTCTGCGGGAAGCGCTCGCGGAGGGTGTCGAGGATGGCGAGGGTGGAGTCGACCGTGGTGTGGTCCTCCATGTCCAGGGTGACCGTGGTGTTCGCCGCGGCGGCGGCCTCGACGACCGGGGTGATGTTGGCGAGCGCGAGGTCGTGGCCGCCGGCGAGGGCCTGGCCGAAGGCGGAGAGCTTCACGGACATCTCGGCACGCACGCCGAGGCCCTCGGCCTGCAGCGCCTCCGCGAGGGCGAGGTAGGCGTCGCGGTTGCGCAGTGCCTCGGCCGGGTCGGTGATGTCCTCGCCGAGGTAGTCGAGGGTGACCTCCATGCCGCGGGCGTCGAGGCCGCGGATGGTGTCCAGCGCGTCGTCCAGCTGCTCGCCGGCGACGAAACGGGTGACCACCGGGCGGGTGACCGGGGCCGCCGAGACCAGCTTGCGGATCTGTTCGCTGCGCGCGGCAGCGAGGAGCACGGGACCCAGCACGGGGCACCTCCAGCTGTACGAGGGTGACGAATCGAGGCGCGGCGGCAGAAGCCGCGGGCCACATGCCGTCGCGCACGTCGTCGCGCATGTGCGCCCACCGTGAAATCTAAGGATCGCTCCGATCCTGGGCTATCGACACCTGTCACGCATCCGGAGCCAGCGCTTCATACATATGTATGAGAGGCTTCCCGCATGCGCGGCGACTATCAGTACTTGGTGGACGAAATCTCCGCGGCGCTGCAGTCGCCGGCGACGCTGGAGGACCGCGAATTCGGACTCATCGCCTTCGGGGTCCACGAGGCGTCCGACGACGCGGACGTGATGGACCCGGTCCGTACCCGATCGATCCTCACGCGCCGCTCGACGGCGGCGGTGAAGGCGTGGTTCGAGGCGTACGGGATCGCGCGGGCGAAGGGCCCGGTGCGGATCGCGCCGGACCCGTCGGCCGGGGTGCGGCGCGGGCGGATCTGCCTGCCGGCGCGGCACGACGGGGTGGTGCAGGGGTATGTGTGGCTGCTGGACGACGGCCACCTGGCGGAGGTGTCGCTGGGCGACCGGCCGGGCGAGGCCCCGGACCCCCGGATCACGGCGGCGATGGAGATCGCGGACCGGATCGGTGCGCTGCTGGCGGCGGAGGCCCGTTCCGGCGCGGAGGCGGGGGCGCTGCTACGGGAAGTGATCACGGGCCCGGCGGCGGCGCGGGACGCCGCGGAGGCGGCGCTGCGGACGATACTCGGCGCGGCGGGTGAGGGGCCGGTGGCGCTGGTCGCGGTGCTGCCGTGGGGCAGCGACGATTCGAGCCTTTCGCTGCCCAGCGCGCCGGGAGTGGCGGCCCTTTGCGATGTGCCGCCGGCGGGAGCGCTGGCGGCACTGATCCGCTTGCGCGGAGCGGCTGCGCTGGAGCCGGCGCGGGAGGCGGCGCGCCGGTTGCTGGAGTCACCGCGGGCGGGCCGCTCGGGCGGGAGATCGGACTCGCCCCAGCGCCAACGACCCGCCCCGGGCGCCGGCATCAGCGCCCCCCGCCGCGGGCTCGGCGAACTCACCGCCGCCTGGCGGGAAGCCGTCTCCGCGGCGCGCGCCGCGCAGGCGGACGCCCGGCTTGGGCCCGTCGTCGAGTGGACCGACGCCGGGGCGTACCGGCTGCTTACCTGGGTGCCGAGCGGGATCGAGCCGGACCCCGCCGTGCGGCCCCTGCTGAAGCCGGCCCACGCCGAACTCGCCCGCACCGCCGAGGTCTTCCTCGACCACGCCGGCCAGGCGGGCCGTACCGCCACCGCCCTCGGCATCCACCGCCAGACGCTCTACTACCGCATCTCCCGCGTCGAAGACCTCACCGGCCTCGACCTCGACGACGGCGAACACCGACTCCTGCTGCACATGGCGCTCAAGGCCGCCCGCCTGTAAGCCGAGCCCGCCGCCTAGTCCACACGCACCACATACTTCCCCCGCACCCCACCACCCTCCAGCGCCCGGTGCGCCGCCGCCGTCTCCGCCAGCGGGAAGACCTGGTCCACCATCGGCCGCACCTCCCCTGCCGCCGCATGCCGGGCGAGGTCGTCGAAGAGCGGGCGCCTGGGATTCCCGCTGAAGGCCCGCACCCGGCCGCGGCCGTGCACGACACTGGCGGCGATCGAGCCCAGCGACGCAGCAGGCCGCGACAGGTCGAAGGCGATCGTGACCATCCGCCCGCCGGGCTTCAGCAATCCGCGGTACAGCGGCAGTTGGCTGCCCGCCGTATCGAGCACCACATCGAAGCGCCCCAAGTCCCGCGGATCCACGGCGCGGTGGTCCACCGCATGGTCGGCCCCGAGCCCCCGCACGAAGTCGAGGTTCGCCGCGCGCGCCAGCGCGGTCACCTCGGCGCCGCGGGCCTTGGCGAGTTGCACTGCGACGTTGCCCACGCCGCCCGCCGCGCCGCGCACCAGCAGGTGCTCGCCGGGCCGCAGCCGCGCCTTGTCCCGCAGCGCCGTGATGGCCGTGGTGCCCACCGGCAGCGCCGCGGCCGCCACCAGATCGATCCCGTCCGGTACGGGCCCGAGCCGGTCCACCGGCACGGTCACGTATTCGGCGGCGCTGCCGAACCCGGAGCTGCGGCCCAGCACCCCCCACGCCCGGTCGCCGACGGCGACATCCGCGGCGCCGGCGCCGTCACCGAGCGCGGCGATCTCACCCGTGAAGTCGAGCCCGACCCGCTGCGGGAACTTACGCCCCGTAAGGAAGCGCACCCGCCCGGCCCTGGCCGCCAGCTCACCGCCGTTCACGCTGAAGGCACGCACCCGCACCAGCGCCTCGCCCGGCCCCGGCTCGGGCCGGTCCACCTGGCCCACCCGCAGCACTTCGGGCCCGCCGTAGCGGTCGAAGAGCACCGCCTTCATGGTGGCGCGGTCCATTTTCGTGCTCGTCGTGCGGTCCATCGTCGTAGGCCTCTCCCATCGAATGCTTCGCCGTTTCTGCAGCGTAGGCTGGGAAGTGGAAAAGACCGTCCGCTTATCCCGGAGGTGAGAGAAAGTGCCCGCGCATTCCTCTCGGATCGCAGGCGACGACGCCCTGCGCCTGGACGCCCGCCGCAACCGGGACCGGATCCTCGCGGCCGCACGCGAGGTGTTCGCGGAGCGCGGCATCGACGCCCCGATGTCGGCGGTGGCCCGGCGGGCGGGGGTCGGCGTGGCCACCCTCTACCGGCGCTTCCCCACCCGGGCCGACTTGGTCGACAGCGCCTTTGCCGAACAGATGTCGGCCTGCACGCAGGTCTTCGCGGAGGCGGTGGCCGACCCCGACCCGTGGCGGGGCTTCAGCCGCCTGGTGCAGGAGCTGTGCCGCCTGCAGCGCGAGGAGCGGGGGTTCCCGGCGGCGTTCCTTGCCTCGTTCCCCGACCGGGCGCGTGAGCATGCCGAGGCGCGGGCGGATGCCGAGGGTGAGGTGGCCGCGCTGATCCGCAGAGCCCAGGCCGCGGGCGCGCTGCGGCGCGACTTCCACCCGTCCGACCTGGTCGTTCTCCTCCTGGCCCACGGCGGCCTGGTCACCGCGCTGCCGGACGATCCGGCGGCCTCGACCCGCCTGGTGGCGTACCTCCTGGAGAGCTTCCGCGCCGGACCCGGGCGCGCCCCGCTGCCTCCGCCCAGCGCGATCAGCCTGGCCGGCCTGCCCCTCTCGGGGTGAAGTCGCCCCGCGCGTCAGAGGCACCCCGCCGGCAGCCGCCCGCCGGCGGCGCACACGTGACCGATCGCCGCCGCCAGCGAATGCGCGTCGAACAGCGCCGAGTGCTCCGCCCCCGCGGCAGCGGGACGGGGCAGGTCGAGTGCCTCCCACAGCCGGCCCGAATTCGCCGTCGCCGTGGCCGGGGCGAGTGTGTTCAGCCAGGGGCGGATGTTGAGGAAGTGCGCGGCCAGATAGCTGCTCTTCACGTCCTCGCCGCGGGCCCGCGCCCAGCCCACGTTCTCGCCGATGACGACCATGTCATTGCCGTACGACAGGACGGCCTGCCCCTGGCAGAAGCGCAGGAACTCGCTCAGCGCCTCGGCCGGCGCGATGCCGTCGCTGTCGACGGACTCCTGGTCGATGCCGGTGAGTTCGGTGAAGTACGGCGAGAGCCGGGGGTTCACCACGGGGCGTACCAGGGCCTCGTACTCCTCGATGACCGAGAAGTCCGCGCGCAGCCGCACGGCGCCGATCTGCACGATCTCGCGGAGCTGCCCCGGCTCCGACCAGTCGCCGTCGTGCGCGCCCGGCCAGGTGGTGAATTCGAGGTCGAAGACTACAAACGTTGACATGGGGCCTTGCTGCCTGACGCCGGCGACCACCGACCGCACGCTTCATCGCACGGCCGCCCGCCGGTCAGCCGCCCGCCATCCGCCGCAGGCTGGCCTCGATCTGCTCGCCCGACGGGGTCGCCTCCGGGTCGATGAGGTGCTGGGTCCAGATGCCGACCCACAGGGCGCTGTAAAGCCAGCCGTCGGTGCGCGCCCTGGCCTTGTCGACCTGGTCCTCCGGTACGCCCTCGAAGAGGGTGATCATGCCCTCCCAGCCCTGCGGCATGACCTCGACGAAGAAGTCCTTGAGCTTCTGGTTGTGATCGAGGAGGCCGAGCACCTCCAGCTGCGCCAGCCAGAACCGGCGGTCGGCGTCGACGCCCTTGACCATCGCCTCCCACACCTTGGCGCGGTCACCGGCCTTCGCCACCACCTCGACGCGGCTCCCCCACTCGTCGATGAGCGCGAGGAAGGCCGCGCGCATCAGCTCTTCCTTGCCGCCGTAGTGATAGCCGATCGAGGCGAGATTCGCCCCCGACGCGGCGACGATGTCGCGCGCCGTGGTGCGCGTCCAGCCCTTCTCCAGCAGGCAGGCCTTGGCGCCTTCCAGGAGGTCTTCGCGGTGTCCCATGCTCATGACCATACCTGACAGGCGTCTTAGACGCACGTACTAGACAAGCGTTTAAGACGCTCGTATAGTCCATGTCATGACGCACTCAGCGAGCACCCTCAACTCCCGCGCCGGACGCCGGGAATGGACCGCCTTCGCCGTCCTCCTGCTCCCGCTCCTCCTCGTATCCATGGACGTCTCCGTCCTCTTCTTCGCCATCCCGGAGATCTCGGCGACGCTGGACATGAGCGCCACCCAGCAGCTGTGGGTGTTCGACATCTACGCCTTCGCCCTCGCCGGGCTGCTGATCACGATGGGCTCGCTCGGCGACCGGATCGGCCGCCGCAAGCTGCTGCTCATCGGGGCCGTCGCCTTCGGGGCGGCGTCCATATGCGCCGCGTACGCGCAGAACGCCGAGATGCTCATCGCCGCCCGCGCCGTCCTCGGCTTCGGCGGGGCGACGCTGATGCCCTCGACGCTGGCGCTGGTCAGGAACATGTTCCGGGACGACAAGCAGCGCTCCACCGCCATCGGCATCTTCTCCGGCGCCATGGCCGGCGGCATCGCGCTCGGCTCGGTGATGAGCGGGGTGCTGCTGAACCACTTCTGGTGGGGCTCGGTCTTCCTGGTCAACGTGCCCGCGATGGTGCTGCTGCTCGTCCTCGCGCCGCTGCTGGTGCCGGAGTTCAAGGACCCGGCGCCCGGTCGCTTCGACTTCCTCTCCGTGCCGCTGTCGATGGCCGCCGTGCTGCCGGTGATCTACGGGCTGAAGGAGTTCGCGGCCGAGGGCTACAGCCACGTCTACGCCGCCTCCATCGCCGCGGGCCTCGTCTTCGCCGCCCTCTTCGTACGGCGCCAGCGGAGCCGCCGCGACGCGATGATCAGCCGCGATCTCTTCCGTAACAAGGGCTTCGGTGCGGGCATCGCCCTCAACACCCTCGCCACCTTCGCCATGATGGGCTCGGCGTACTTCACCACCCAGTACCTGCAGTCCGTCCTCGGCAAGGGCCCGCTGGAGGCCGCGCTCTGGTCACTGGTGCCGTCGCTGGCGGTCGCGGGCGCCGCGCCCGCCGCCACCGCCCTCGCCCAACGGATCAACCGGGCGTACGTGGTCACCGGCGGCTTCGTGGTCGGCGCCGCGGGCTACGGCATCCTCACCTTCACCGGCACCGACTCCCTGTGGCTGGTGCTGATCGGCGCGGCCGTGCTCGCCATGGGCATCGTCGCCGTCATGGCCGTCGTCAACGACATGGCACTGGCCACCGCCCCGCCGGAGAAGGCCGGCTCGGCCTCGTCGCTGCTGGAGACCGGCCACGAGTTCGGCGGCGCACTGGGCATGGCGGCGCTCGGCTCGCTGGCGACGGCGGTGTACCGCAGCGACGTCGACGCGGGCGCCCCCGCCGGGGTCCCGGCCGGCGCGCTGGACACCGCCCGCGAGACCCTCGGCGGCGCCACGGTGGCCGCGGGCCAACTGCCGGGCCGCACCGGCGAGTCGCTGCTGGCGGTGGCGCGGGAGGCGTTCACGCACGGGATGCAGATCGCGGCGGTGGGCGGGGCGGTGGTCCTGCTCGCGGGTGCGGTGGTGGCGGCGGTGGCGCTGCGGCGGGTGCGGGCCGCGGATCCGGCGGTGCGGATGGGCGGGGGGCCGGAGGCCGCGGATCCCGAAGGGGCCCAGGAGCCCGAAGAGGCCCCGGAGCCCGCCCTCAGCCGTCCTGCCGGCTGAACTCCCAGAACCGCGGCACCGTGGCCGAGTCCACACTCCACTCGGACCCGAAGATGTTCTCCCTGGCCACCGTGTACTGCCGGCCCTGCCACAGCGGCAGGACCGGCAGATCGCGCGCCACCAGGCTCTGGATCTTCTTGTACGGGCCGACGGTGCGCGCCCGGTCCGCCTCCTTGTTGGTGGCGGGCAGGAGCGAGTTGTTGATCGGGTCGGAGTCGTAGCCGTTGTTGACGATGTTGTCCTTGGCGAAGAACGGGGCCACGAAGATGTCCGGGTCCGGGTAGTCGGCGAGCCAGCCACGGACGTAGAAGCCGAACTTGCCTTGCTGGATGCCCTTGTCGTACTCGTCGATCGGCACGCTCTTCACATCCGCGTCGAAGAGCCCACTGGCGTTGAGCTGCCGCGCGATCTCCTTGAACGCGGGGACGGTGGCGGGGCCGAAGCGGTTCGGGGTGACCCAGAACGTGGTCTTGACCTTCTGGTTGACGCCGTCGGCGCGCAGCGCGGCCGCCGCCTTGTCCGGGTTCGGGCGGTCCCCGTAGGTGTTGAAGTACGGGGTGGTGTGGCCGGTGATGCCGGTCGGTATGACGGAGTACAGCGGCTCTACGGTCCGCTGATAAACCTTGCGGATCAGGGCATTGCGGTCGACGAGGTAGGCCATGGCGCGGCGGACGGAGAGCTTGCCGGCGACCGGGTCCTTCATGTTGAAGATCAGGTGCATGACCTCGGCGCTGGCGCCGTTGGAGACCTTCACGCCGTCGCCCTCGCCCGCGAGGGTGGCATTCTCCAGCTCGCGGATGTCGTCGGCGGCGAGGCCGCGGTAGGCGAGGTCGACGTCACCGCTCTGCAGCGCCTTCTTGAGGCGGGCCTGCTCGCCGGTGAAGAACTCGACGGTCATGCCGGAGTTCTTGGCTTCCGCGCTGCCTTTGTAGTCGTCGTTACGGGAGAGGACGGCCCGCTTCTTGTCGAATTCATCGAGGCTGTAGACCCCGGAGCCGATGATCTTGTCGTCCGTACGGAGCTTGTCCGCCGGGTATTCGCGGTGGTCGACGATGACGGCGGCATTGGAGGCGATCTTCGCCGGGAAAGTGGCGTCGGGGGCCTTCAGCCGGAAGACGACCGTATGGGCGTCCGGGGTCTGGATCTTCTTGATCGAGGCGAGGAGGTAGGCGGGACCCTTGGGGCTCTTGATACGCAGCGTGCGGTTGAAGGAGTGCGCGACGTCCTTCGAGGTGAGGCTGTTGCCGTTGCTGAACTTCAGGCCGTCGCGGAGCTTGCAGCGGTAGACCGTGCTCTGGTTGTCCTCGAAGCTGCACTGCTTTGCGGCCTCGGGGCCTGGCTCGGTGGCGCCGTGCTGGTAACTGAGCAGGGTCTGGAAGGTGTTGTTGAAGATCATCCAGGAACCGACGTTGTAGCCGCCGGCCGGGTCGAGGGAGCCGACCTCGTCGGTGGTCCCCATGACGATGTTCTCGTCCTCGCCGCTGCCGTCGGAACCGACGAGCAGCCACCCGGCGAGCAGCGCGCCGATGACGCCGACTCCGAGTACCCCCGCAAGCAATCCTTTGCCCAACCGAAAACTCGCCACGCTTTACGCTCCCGCTGTACCGCCGCGTTTAACTTTGCTGCCCCCGGTGCTGGCGGTCACAGTACGGGTGGCCTGCCCGGCCGGGACAGGCGCTGGGCTGGTTTGTTCTCTGGCCGTGATCATCGCTCGCCCGGCGGGTCGTGGGTTTTCAGGATTTTCTCCCACCCACCCACCCGTTGCTCTCGCTCCGCTATGAGCGACAGCAACGGGCGGGTGGGCGGGAACACCCCCGGCGCTACAGCAACGGGTCACGCTCACCCAAGGTGCGCCGCCGGAACCCCGCTCGCCTCGCCGGAGGCGTCTCGCGCCGGGCGGCCCGTGTTCATCAGCGCGCCGACCACCAGTGCCGCCGCCAGCAGGATCGCCGCCGCCACCCCGAAGGCCGCCGAGAAGCCGTCCACCAGCCCATCCCGCAGGACCGCCGGCGACGGCCGGCCGCCGCCGCCGGCCCCCGCATGCGAGCCGACATAGTCGGCCGTCGCGCTCGTCGCCACCGTGTTCAGCAGCGCCGTCCCGATCGAACCACCGATCTGCTGCGACGTGTTCACCGTCGCGGACGCGACCCCCGCGTCCGCCTCGGCCACCCCGTGCGTCGCGTAGTTCATCGACGTCACCATCACCATGCCCATCCCGAAGCCCAGGATCAGCTCCGCGGGCAGCACGCCCGCCGCGTACGACGTCGAAGCCTCGATCCGCAGCGACGCCCACCCCGCGCCGGCCGCCGCCAGCAGCAGCCCCGGCACCACCAGCACCCGCGGCGGCACCTTCGGCAGCAGCCTGGTCGCCAGGCCACCCGCGCCGGCCAGCACCGCCACCGTCATCGGCAGGAAGGCAACGCCCGTCTTCAGCGCCGAGTAGCCCTTCACGACCTGCATGTAGTACGTGAGGAAGAGGAACATCGCGAACATCCCCACCATCGCCAGCGCCACCGCCACGTACGCGCTCCCCCGCGCCCGGTCCGCCAGCACCCGCAGCGGCAGCAGCGGCGCCTTCGCCACCCGCTGCCAGAGGATGAACCCGGCCAGCAGCGCGGCGCCGACGATCAGCAGGCCGTAGACCCACCGCGAGTCCCAGCCCTCCGACTCGGCCTGGCTGCAGGCGTACACCACCGATACCAGCCCGGTCACCGCCAGCACCGCGCCCGGAATATCCATCCGCGGCCGGGACGCCGACCGTACGTCCGCCGGCAGCACCAGCCAGCCGAAGGCAGCGGCGATGGCAATGGGCACGTTCACGTACAGGCACCAGCGCCAGTCCAGATACTCGGTCAGCGCGCCACCCGTCACCAGGCCGATCGCGCCGCCACCCGCGGCGATCGCGCCGTAGATGCCGAACGCCTTCGCCCGCTCCCGCGACTCCGTGAAGGTCAGCGTCAGCAGCGACAGCGCCGCCGGCGCCAGCAGCGCCGCGAAGACGCCCTGGCCGGCGCGGGCCGCGAGCAGGGTGCCGAAGTTCGGCGCGGCGCCGCCGAGCGCCGAGGCGCCGGCGAAGCCGAGGAGGCCGGTCAGGAAGGTGCGGCGGCGGCCGAGGTAGTCGGCGATGCGGCCGCCGAGGAGCAGCAGGCCGCCGAAGGCGAGGGAGTACGCCGTGACCACCCACTGGCGGTCGCCGTCCGAGATCCCGAGGTCTTTCTGTGCGGAGGGCAGGGCGATGTTCACGATCGTGATGTCCAGGACGATCATGAGCTGCGCCAGCCCGATGAAGAAGAGCACCAGCCACCGCCTCGGGTTGGCGGCCTGTTGCGGCATCATGCTTGACGTGGTCATGTCACTACCTTTCTCGTACGGGATGAGCGTGCCGACACCGATATGGAGTTACGTCAGCCGCGCGCGGCGATGCGCTCGCGGATCTTGTGGAACCAGCCGAAGCCGATCGCCGGACCCGGCAGCCGGATGGCGCGTTCGCGGGCGGCGGCCGGGCGCAGGCCGTCCATGTAGATCTCGACCTGCCGGTGCGTGATGTCCCTGTCCTCCGGCACCACGTCGCCGGGCAGCGGCCGGGAGAGTCTGATGACCATGAGGGTGACGTCACCGACGAGCACGTCGCCGCGCACCAGACCGGCCTCCTGCGCCTCGGCGAGCAGGTCGTGCAGCTCCCGCAGCGGGTCGCGGCCGACGTCGGCGAGGACGTCTCCCACCCTGAACCGCCCGGACAGCGCCGGCATGATCGCCCCGATCCGCAGGTCCACCCCGGCGTGCATGAACTGCCGCAGCCCCTCGAAGGGGTCCTTGTGCGCCGCCCGGATGCCGTCGAAGGCCTCACTCATCCGGGACAGGATGTCCACCGCGACGCCGTGCAGCAGCGCCTCGCGGTTGGGGAAGCGGCGGTAGAGGGTGGCGATGCCGACGCCCGCGCGGCGCGCGATGTCGTCGAGCGGGGCGTCCGCGCCTTCGGCGACGAAGACGTCGCGGGCGGCGCGCAGGATCTGGTCCCGGTTGCGCTGAGCGTCGGCCCGCATCGGTCTCTCCTAGACGTAGGAATTTTCTCCACTTGCCTTCACCGTAAGAAGCAAGCGGAGAGATTTCATCCATCTGGGGAGAAGTGAGAGGGGCCCCGGCGGTGATCCTCCGGATACGACGGACGGGCCCGCGATGCGGGCCCGTCCGGTGGTGCAGCTTGCTGCGGGGTGTCTCAGTCGGTGAGGTTCACCGCGCGAGCGCTCGTGGCGCCGATCTCGCCCGCGATCTCGCCGAGGACCGGCTGCGGGATGGTGTCGTCGACGGTCAGGGCGACGAGCGCCTCACCGCCGACCGTGTCGCGGGAGACCTGCATGCCGGCGATGTTGATGCCCGCCTCGCCGAGGATCCGGCCGAGGGTGCCGACGACGCCGGGGCGGTCGGAGTACCGGAAGATGGCCATGTGGTCGGCGAGCTGCAGGTCGATGTCGTGCTCGCCGACGGCGACGATCTTCTGCTGGTGCTTCGGCCCGGCCAGGGTGCCGGAGACCGAGACCTCCTCGCCGCCGGAGAGGGTGCCGCGGACGGTGACCACATTGCGGTGCTCGGGCGACTCGCTGCTGGTCGTCAGGCGCACCTCGACGCCGCGCTCCTGCGCGAACAGCGGGGCGTTCACGTACGAAACGGTCTCGGCGACGACGTCCTCGAAGACGCCCTTGAGGGCGGAGAGCTCCAGCACCTTTACGTCGTGCTGGGTGATCTCGCCGTACACCTCGACGTCCAGGCGGACGGCCACCTCGCCGGCGAGCGCGGTGAAGATCCGGCCGAGCTTCTCGGCGAGCGGCAGGCCGGGGCGTACGTCCTCGGCGATGACGCCGCCCTGGACGTTGACCGCGTCCGGGACCAGCTCGCCGGCCAGGGCGAGGCGGACCGACTTGGCGACGGCGATGCCCGCCTTCTCCTGCGCCTCGCCGGTGGAGGCGCCCAGGTGCGGGGTGGCGACGACGCTGTCGAACTGGAAGAGCGGCGAGTCGGTGCACGGCTCGGACGCGTACACGTCCAGCCCCGCGCCGGCGACCCGGCCCTCCTTCAGCGCGGCCGCGAGGGCCTCCTCGTCGACGATGCCGCCGCGGGCGGCGTTGACGATGCGGACGTTCGGCTTGACCTTGTGCAGCGCCTCTTCGCCGATGAGGCCGAGGGTCTCGGGGGTCTTCGGGAGGTGCACGGTGATGAAGTCCGAGACCTCGAGCAGCTCGTCGAGCGTGAGCAGCTTGACGCCCATCTGCGCGGCGCGCGCGGGCTGGACATAGGGGTCGTACGCGACGATCTTCATGCCGAAGGCCGACATGCGCTGGGCGACCAGGACGCCGATGCGGCCGAGGCCGACGACGCCGAGGGTCTTCTCGCTGAGCTCGACGCCGGTGTACTTCGACCGCTTCCACTCGCCCTGCTTGAGGGCGGTGTTGGCCTGCGGGATGTTACGGGCGGTGGCGACGATGAGGCCGCAGGCGAGCTCGGCGGCGGTGACGATGTTGGAGGTCGGGGCGTTGACCACCATCACGCCGGCCTTGGTGGCGGCGGATACGTCGACATTGTCGAGGCCGACGCCGGCGCGGGCGACGACCTTCAGCTTGTTCGCGGCGGCGATGGCCTCGGCGTCGACCTTGGTCGCGGAGCGGACCAGGATCGCGTCGACGTCGGTGATGGCCGACAGGAGCTCGCCGCGGTCCGCGCCATTGCACTGCCGGATCTCGAAGTCCGGGCCCAGCGCGTCGACGGTGGCCGGGGAGAGTTCTTCGGCGATGAGAACGACGGGTTTGGCGGTGCTGTCTGTGCTCACGTGGGTCCTCACTGGTGCTGTGCGGACGGCCGTCCCGACGGCCGCAGGCGGTGGAGGTGGTGGCAGCGCTGGGCCGGCGAGGCGGCCCGGACCCACGACGCTGTGAGCTCGACACGCGCTTATGGAGTGAGTGTATCGGCGGGGGCAGCCCCTGCCGACCCCGATCGGAAAGGATCACTCGGACCGGGGAAATCGCGCCTGGCGGCGCTCGCCCTCAAGCGCCGGGCAGGCTCCATATGGAGCCTGCCCGGCGCTTGAGGGCAGCTGGAAGGCTTACTGCTCGTCGTCCACCCAGCTCATGAGCTTGCGGAGCTCCTTGCCCGTGGTCTCCAGGAGGGAGTCGGCGTCGCGCTTCTTGTACTCGTTGTAGCGCGGGAGGCCGTTGGCGTACTCCTGCATCCAGTCCTTGGCGAACGAGCCGTCCTGGATCTCGGCGAGGACCTTCTTCATCTCCGCCTTGGTCTGGTCGGTGATGATGCGCGGGCCGCTGACGTAGTCGCCCCACTCCGCGGTCTCGGAGATCGACCAGCGCATCTTGCTCAGGCCGCCCTCGTACATGAGGTCCACGATGAGCTTGAGCTCGTGGAGGCACTCGAAGTAGGCGATCTCCGGCTGGTAGCCCGCCTCGACCAGGGTCTCGAAGCCCGCCTTGACCAGCGCGGAGGTGCCGCCGCAGAGCACCACCTGCTCGCCGAAGAGGTCGGTCTCGGTCTCCTCGGTGAAGGTGGTCTTGATGACGCCGGCGCGGGTGCCGCCGATGGCCTTCGCGTACGAGAGGGCCAGGGCGAAGGCGTTGCCGGTGAAGTCCTGCTCGGCGGCCGCGATGCACGGCACGCCGCGGCCCTCCTCGAACTGGCGGCGGACCAGGTGGCCCGGGCCCTTCGGGGCGACCATGCAGACGTCGATGTTGGCCGGCGGCTTGATGAAGCCGTAGCGGATGTTCAGGCCGTGGCCGAAGAAGATCGCGTCGCCGTCCTTGAGGTTGTCCTTCACGGACTCCTCGTAGACCTTCGCCTGGATCGGGTCCGGGACCAGGATCATGATCACGTCGGCCTCGGCGGCGGCCTCGGCGGGGGTGGTGACCTTGAGGCCCTGCTCCTCGGCCTTCACCCGCGACTTTGAGCCCTCGTGCAGGCCCACGCGGACGTCGACGCCGGAGTCCCGGAGCGACAGGGCGTGGGCGTGGCCCTGGCTGCCGTAGCCGAGAACCGCGACCTTGCGGCCCTGGATGATGGACAGGTCGGCGTCGTCGTCGTAGAACAGCTCGGCCACGATTGAATCTCCTTGAGTGGTGGTGCTCCCCAACCTACGCCGGACGCGGTCGGGGCTATGCGGGGGATGTTGACGGGGGTTAACCGCTTACGCGCTGCGGTCGAGCGCTCGCAGGCTGCGGTCCGTGATCGACCGTGCGCCGCGCCCTATGGCGATCGTGCCGGACTGGACCAGCTCCTTGATGCCGTACGGCTCCAGCATCTTCAGCATGGCGTCCAGCTTCTCGCTGCTGCCGGTGGCCTCGATGGTGACGGCCTCCGGGGAGACGTCGACCGTCTTGGCGCGGAAGAGCTGGACGATCTCGACGATCTGGCTGCGGGTCTCGTTGTCGGCGCGGACCTTCACCAGGACGAGCTCGCGCTGGATCGCAGCGCCGGGCTCGAGTTCGACGATCTTCAGGACGTTGACCAGCTTGTTGAGCTGCTTCGTGACCTGTTCGAGCGGCTGGTCCTCGACATTCACCACGATGGTCATGCGGGAGATGTCGGGGTGCTCGGTGGTGCCCACCGCGAGCGAGTCGATATTGAACCCGCGGCGGAAGAAGAGGGCGGAGATCCGGGCGAGGATGCCGGGCTTGTTCTCCACCAGGACGGAGAGCGTGTGCTTGGACATGGTCTCTTCAGTACCTTTCGCGCTCTCAGTCGTCTTCGCCGTCGCCGAAGTCCGGGCGGACGCCGCGCGCCGCCTGGATCTCGTCGTTGGAGGTGCCTGCGGCGACCATCGGCCAGACCTGCGCGTCCTCGTGGACGATGAAGTCGACGACCACCGGGCGGTCATTGATGGAGTTGGCCTTCTCGATGACCGCGTCCAGGTCGGCCGGGTCCTCGCAGCGGATCGCCTCGCAGCCCATGGCCTCGGACAGCTTCACGAAGTCCGGGACCCGGGTGCCGGCGGACGGCTGCTTGCCGTCGGCCTCGGGGCCGCTGTGCAGGACGGTGTTGGAGTACCGCTGGTTGTAGAAGAGGGTCTGCCACTGGCGGACCATGCCCAGGGCGCCGTTGTTGATGATGGCGACCTTGATCGGGATGTTGTTGAGGGCGCAGGTGACCAGCTCCTGGTTGGTCATCTGGAAGCAGCCGTCGCCGTCGATCGCCCAGACCGTGCGGCCCGGCTGCCCGGCCTTGGCGCCCATCGCGGCGGGGACCGCGTAGCCCATCGTCCCGGCGCCGCCGGAGTTCAGCCACGTGGCGGGCTTGTCGTAGTCGATGTAGTGGGCCGCCCACATCTGGTGCTGGCCGACGCCGGCCGCGTAGATGGTGCCCTCGGGGGCCAGCTCGCCGATCCGCTGGATGACCTGCTGCGGGGACAGCTGGCCGTTGTCGGGGGTCTCGTAGCCGAGCGGGTACGAGTCCCGCCAGCGGTCGAGGGTGGCGATCCACTCGCTGTAGTCGCCCTTGTGGCCGGCCTCCTGGTCGGCCTGCAGGGCGACGACCAGGTCGGCGATGACCTCGCGGGCGTCGCCGACGATCGGCACGTCCGCCTCGCGGTTCTTGCCGATCTCGGCCGGGTCGATGTCGGCGTGGATGACCTTCGCGTACGGGGCGAAGGAGTCCAGCTTGCCGGTGACCCGGTCGTCGAAGCGGGCGCCCAGGGCGATGAGCAGGTCGGACTTCTGCAGGGCGGTGACCGCGGCGACGCCGCCGTGCATGCCGGGCATGCCGTAGTGCTGCGGGTGGGTGTCGGGGAAGGCGCCGAGCGCCATCAGCGTGGTGACCACGGGGGCGCCGGTGAGCTCGGCGAGCACCTTCAGCTCGGCGGTCGCCTGGGCCTTGAGCACGCCGCCGCCGACGTAGAGGACGGGGCGCTTGGCGGCGCCGATGAGCTTGGCGGCCTCACGGATCTGCTTGGAGTGCGGCTTGGTCACCGGGCGGTAGCCGGGCAGGTCGTTCTTCGGCGGCCAGGCGAAGGTGGTCTTCGACTGCAGCGCGTCCTTGGCGATGTCGACCAGGACCGGGCCAGGACGGCCGGTGGCCGCGATGTGGAACGCCTCGGCGATCACCCGCGGGATCTCGGCCGGATCGGTGACCAGGAAGTTGTGCTTGGTGATCGGCATCGTGATGCCGCAGATGTCCGCCTCCTGGAAGGCGTCCGTGCCGATCGCCTTGGACGCGACCTGGCCGGTGATCGCGACCATGGGGACGGAGTCCATGTGGGCGTCGGCGATCGGGGTGACCAGGTTGGTGGCGCCGGGGCCGCTGGTCGCCATGCAGACGCCGACCCTGCCGGTGGCCTGCGCGTAGCCGGTGGCGGCGTGGCCTGCGCCCTGCTCGTGCCGCACCAGCACGTGCCGGACCTTGACCGAGTCCATCAGGGGGTCGTAGGCGGGGAGGATGGCGCCGCCGGGGATGCCGAAGACGGTGTCGGCGCCTACGGCCTCGAGCGAGAGGATGAGGGACTGCGCGCCCGTGACGCCCTTGGCGGGCGCGGGAGCGGCGGGAGCTTGCGCGGACGGGGCGGGGTTCTGGCCCCCGCTGCGGGCCCGCGGCGGCTGGGGATGAGGGGCCCCGGTGGCCTGCTCGGTCATCTGAGTCTCTTCTCGTCTGCTCGGTGGTGCCTGAGGGTTTTCGGTGGGTTTGGGCGGGCTGTCAGAGGCGCTTGTGCAACAAAAAACCCCTCGTGCCAGGTGGCAAGCGAGGGGAGCGCGTCGGGTGCGGTCCGCGGGAACTTCGTTCGTCCCGCTTCAGCCGACGCGCTTTCCAAGTACGAGAATTCGGGTGCGCATGGCACTGACCTTGCCCCTGACGCAAGGGGGGTGTCAAGTCGGTGGGACAGGCGTCTCACCATATGGGCGACCGGCCAGGTGGCCGACCCCGCGGACGATCATGTGAAGGCGATCGCCGAGGCGCCGCTGTCCGGCACCTCCTGCGGGACCGGGACGATGCCGCTGACCAGGGTGCGGCGTAACCGATGCTCTTCCAGGGGCTCGGCGAAGGCGAGGCCCTGGCCGTGCGTACAGCCCATGGCCGAGAGCAGGCCGACCTCCTCGGGGCCGTCGATGCCGTCGGCCACGGAGTCGAGGCCGAGGTCGCCCGCGATCCGCAGCAGCCCGGCCGTGATCTTCCGCAGCCGCTCGGACTCGGGCAGCCCTTCGACCAGGCTGCGGTCGAGCTTGAGGGTGTCCACCGGGAGGCGGCGCAGGGCGGCGATCGCGGCATTGCCATTGCCGAAGCCGTCGAGGGAGATGCGTACGCCCAGATGTCGCAGCGCGACCAGGCGGCGCTCCAGCTCATCGAGGCCGACCCGGGGGTCGTGGTCGCAGAGCTCGATGGCCAGCACCCCGGAGGGAAGGCCGTGCCGGGCGAGGAGCGCGGCGATGGTCTGCGGGGGCAGGCCGCGGTCCACGAGGCGCATGGCGGGAACGCGGACGGTGACCGGGACCGTATGCCCGGCGCGATGCCGCTCGGCGGCGCGGTGGATGGCCTCTTCGAGGAGCCAGCGGCCCAGCTCGGTGGTGCGGCCGTCGGCCTGGCCGCCCTGCTCGGCGATGCGGAGAAACTCCGCGGGGGTGTGCACGATGCCCTGCGCGGAGCGCCAGCGGGCGTGCGCCGCCACCGCTGCCACGCGGCCGCTGGCCAGCTCGACCACCGGCTGGTGGAGTAAGGAGAACTGCCCGTCATTGAGGGCGGAACCGAGGCGGTCGGCGAGCTGGGCCCGCCGCACCACCTCCGCCTGTAATTGCGGGGCGTAGAGCTCTACGCGCGCCTTGCCCGCCTGTTTAGCGCGATACATCGCCAGGTCGGCATTGCGCATCAGCTCCGCGGGCGTGACCCCGGGGTCGGCGAAGGCCACGCCGATGCTCGGCGTCACCCGCACCTCCACCCCGCCCACCGCATACGGCTCGGAGAGCCGCTCCCGCAGCCGGTCGGCGATCTCGAAGATCCGCACCTCGCGCGGCGTCCTGCTGCCGTCGCCGGTGATGAGCGCGGCGAATTCGTCGCCGCCGAGCCGGGACGCGGTGTCCCCGGACCGGACCGAGTCGTCCAGCCGGCGGGCCGCCTGGATCAACAGCTCGTCACCGGCGGCATGGCCCAGGGTGTCATTGACCGACTTGAAGCCGTCGAGGTCGATGAAGAGCACGGCCGTGCCCCGGTCGGAGGCGCGGCGGCCGACGAGCGCCTGCCGCACCCGCTCGGTGAACAGCGCCCGATTGGGGAGTTTGGTCAGCGTGTCGTGGGAGGCGGCGTACTGCAACTGCGCCTGCAGCCGGACTCGTTCGGTGACATCCCGGCTGTTGAAGATCAGGCCGCCGTGGTGGCGGTTGACCGTGGATTCGACATTGAGCCACTGGTCGCCGTCGCGCCCGTCGCCCGCTCTGAAGCGGCATTCAATGCGCGTCGACTGACCGTGGTCGCGCGGCATGGCGAGGAAGCGGCGCACCTCGTGCAGCACCCGCCCCAGGTCCTCGGGATGGATCAGCGAGGCCAGCTCGGAGCCGACCAGCTCCTCGGCCCGCCGCCCGTACACACCCGCGGCGGCGGGGCTCACGTACCGCAGCACGCCCGTGGGCGCCGCGATCATGATGACGTCGCTAGAGCCCTGGACCAGCGACCTGAAGTGGTTCTCCTTCTGGGCCAGCTCCTGGGTGAGGCTGATGTTGTCGAGCAGCATGATCGCCTGGCGTACGACCAGGGCGAGGACCACCGTGCAGGCCGTGATGAGCACGACGCGGTCGAGGCTGCGGCCCTCCAGGACGTTGTAGAGGATCCCGAGGGTGCACACGCCGGCGGCGAGATACGGGGCGAGCGCGGCGATCTTGTTGGCCCGCTGGCGGCGGGCCCGCGCGGCCGCCTCCGTCATCGCCGGAGCCGCGGCCTCCCGCCGCCCGACCCAGGGGGCGTACGCGAGCAGTATCGAGCCGCAGAACCAGCCCGCGTCGAGGATCTGCCCGGAGCGATAGCTCTCCTGCAGCAGCGGGGAGGTGAACAGGGCGTCGCACAGCACGGTGAGCGCCAGGGCGGCGATCGCGGTGTTGATCGCGGAGCGGTTGGCGGCGGTGCGCCGGAAGTGCAGCACCAGGACCATCGACACCAGGGCGATGTCGAGCAGCGGATACGCCAGGTTCAGCGCGACGACGGGGACAGAGCCGCCGTCGACGTCGGCGGTCTGGGCCAGCGCCAGCGACCAGGAGATGGTGAGTAAAGAGCCGCCGATCAGCCAGCTGTCGAGCGCGAGGCAGACCCAGCCGGCCCGGGTGACCGGGCGCTTGGCGAGGATGAGCAGCCCGACGACGGCGGGCGGCGCGAAGAGCAGGAAGCAGAAGTCGGCTACGGACGGCGATGGCACGGGCTCATCGAGAACGACCTCATACCAGCCCCAGACGGCATTGCCGAGGCCCGCCATGAAGGACGAGGCCCCGAACATCAGCCAGGCGGGTCGAAAGCGGCTCTGCCGGGTGTAGGCATAGCGCAGGCTGGACGCCGCGGCGGCGAAGGCGGCCGCGCTCAGCCCGAAGTCGCCCATGAAGAGGGCCATTTCGCGGGAGCCCCAGCCGAGGGCCGCGCCCGTGGCATACCCGCCGCAGAGCACGGCGAGGAGCAGCTGGGGCAGCAGGCCATTGCCGCGCGGGAGCGACGGCCGGAGCACGGCCCCGACGATGGCACTCACCATGCCTCCCCGGGGTGCGGCCGGGGGCGTAAGACCATGGCGCCGGGCGGACGGCAGCGGTGGATGAGACGGCGGCTCCGCCGGGGTGTCGTCTTGGTTTTCCACTCGCCGTGCACGCCCATCGCCCCCCTTGAGATTCCGGGTTACGGCGGCCGCTGCCGCGATCGCGCCAAACGATCGCGACATCACGCCGCATTCATCGAAGAGCTTCCCCCGCGACGGACGATACACCAGGATCGTCACTCAGGGACATACTTCTTCTACGCAGCGTAACTAGCTGACGGCGACGACGTGTTCCAGCGACTGCCCCTCGGCGAACCTCCGCAGCTGCGCTGCCAGCAGCTTCGCCGCCCGGGGGCGGAATGCGGAGGTGGGGCCTCCGGTATGCGGGCTGATCAGAACGCCGGGGGCGGACCAGAGCGGGTGCCCCACGGGCAGCGGCTCGGGGTCCGTGACGTCGAGCGCGGCCCGGAGCCGCTCCGACTCCACCTCACTGACCAGGGCTTTTGTGTCGACTACGGGCCCGCGGGCGACATTCACCAGCAGCGCCCCGTCCTTCATCCGCCTCAAGAATGCCGCATCCACGAGGCCACGGGTGTCCTCCGTGAGCGGCGTGACGACGATGACGACATCCGAGTCCGGGAGCAGCGTGGGGAGTTCGGTGGTGGAGTGCACCGGACCGCGCGGAGTTGCACGAGAGGAGCGTGCGACGCGAATGACCCGCGCGCACTCAAAGCCCGCAAGCCGGTCCTCGACGGCGGCGCCGATCGCCCCGTACCCGAGAATCAGCACGGTCTTGTCGGCAAGGGACGGGTGGAAGCCGGACTTCCACTCCTGCCGGTCCTGCCGTCGTACGAACTGGGGAATGCCGCGCAGCGACGCGAGCGTGAGCGTGAGGGCGAGTTCGGCGGTGGAGGCCTCGTGCACGCCGCGGGCATTGCAGACGGTGACGCCCGGCTGCAGGTCGCGGATGGCGGGGAGGTAGGCGTCGACGCCTGCGGTGAGGGTCTGGACGGCCTTGAGGCGCGGCATCTGCCGCATGGGGGCTGCGGTGATGGCCGGATCGGTCATGTACGGCGGCACGTAGAAGACGCAGTCCGCCGGGTCGGCGGGCCATTCCGTGGTGCCGTCCCAGTAGACGTAGTCCAGGGAGCCGGGCAGCCCGGCGATCTCGTCGGGCGGCAGCGCCAGCCACACCTGTCCTGAGTCCATGGTCGTCAGGCTATGCGACGCGCTGTCGGTGCGACGGGCTAGGGTGCGGTCTGCAGGACGGAGGGAGCGGGTCCGTTGGAACGCAGGACGATCGGTGCGGCGGCCCTCGAGGTGGGGGCGGTCGGCCTCGGTTGCATGCCGATGAGCTGGGCGTACGCGTCCTCGCAGCAGAACGGCGAGACCTCGTTGCAGGCGCTGCACGCGGCGCTGGACGCGGGGGTCTCGCTGCTCGATACGGCGGATATGTACGGGCCGTTCACCAACGAGCATCTGGTCGGCCGGGTGCTCAAGGAGCGGCGCGCGGATGCCTTCGTATCGACGAAGGTCGGGCTGCTGGTGGGCGAGCAGCACATCGTCGCCAATGGCCGTCCGTCGTATGTGCGGCGGGCCTGCGATGCGTCGCTGCGGCGGCTGCAGACCGATGTGATCGATCTCTATCAGCTGCATCGCGCCGACCCCGAGGTGCCGGTCGAGGAGACCTGGGGCGCGATGGCGGAGCTGGTGCGGGAGGGAAAGGTGCGCGCGCTGGGGCTGTGCGCGGTGGGCGCGCGCGGCGCCTCGCGGCGGGCCGGCGCCGATCTGCATGAGTCGACGATCGCGCAGCTGCGGCGGGTGCAGCAGGAGTTCCCGGTGTCGGCCGTCGAGGCGGAGCTGTCGGTGTGGTCGCCGGAGGCGCTGGCGTCGCTGGTGCCGTGGTGCGAGGCGCGCGGGGTCGGCTTTCTCGCGGCGATGCCGCTGGGGCACGGCTTCCTGAGCGGCCGGCTGACGCCGGGCGAGGGCTTCGAGCCGGATGACGTACGAGCGCGCCATCCGCGCTTCACCGCGGAGATGATGGCGGCGAACCAGCCGGTGGTGGCGGGGCTGCGGCGGGTGGCCGAGCGGCACGACCGCTCCCCGGCGCAGGTGGCGCTGGCGTGGGTGCTGGCGCAGGGGCGCCATGTGGTGCCGGTGCCGGGCACGAAGCGCGCCCAGTGGGCGAAGGAGAACGCGGGCGCCGCGGAGGTGCGGCTGAGCGCCGCTGACATGGCTGAGATTGCGTCGCTGCCTGCGGCTCAGGGGTCGTGGGACTGAACCCACCCACCCGCCCGTTGCTGTGTGCGACAGGGGTGGGGGCTGACCTCCAGGGGGTATCGCACGCAGCAACGGGGCCGGCGCCCGGCAGCGCTTCGAGGGTGCGGGGTGGGGGTGCGCCCGCAGCGCGGGGCTGAGCAGCACGCGCCAGCCATAGATGTCGGTGCCGCGTGAGGACGTACCCCCACCCCGCACCCGGCCCACGACGGCGGCCGACCCGCCTCAAGCCTGCCCGGCGATTGAGGGCAAGCGCCGCCAGGCGCGTCCGGCCCTCGGCGGCGACCGGCCCGCCTCAAGCCCGCCCGGCGCTTAAGGGCGAGCCCCGGCAGGCGCGATCTACCCGGGCGCAGCGCAACGCGCCCCGACGTGGAACCGAACGCCGATTTATGGTGTAACCCAGGTCACCCGTGCCGTCCCGTCCGGAGGACACATGCATCGCCGTGCCGCCGTTTCCCTCGCCGCCTCTGTCGTGCTGCTGCTTGCCGGCTGTTCCTCCGGGGACGGGGGCGGGGAGGAGCCCGACAAGCGGCCCAGCGGCTCCGATCGGAGCGACAACTCCGCCCCCGCGGGCAAGGGTGACGTGCCGCCCGCGAAGGGCGCCGTCGAGGTCGTCAAGACCGTCGCCGAGGGGCTCAAGTCGCCGTGGGGCATGGTCGTGCTGCCCGGCGGGGATCTGCTCGTGGCCTCCCGCGACGAGGGGACCATCACCCGCGTGGCGGCAGACAGCGGCAAGAAATCCGAGGTCGGCGAGGTGCCCGGCGTGCGGCCCGGCGGCGAGGGCGGGCTGCTCGGTCTGGCCATGGGGGACGACAGCCAGCTGTACGCGTACTTCACCTCCGACTCCGACAACCGCATCGTCCGGATGATCTACGACGAGAAGAAGCCCAAGGGGCAGCAGCTCGGCGCCCCCGACGTCATCTTCCGCGGGCTGGAGAAGGACCAGAACCACAACGGCGGCCGCATCGCCTTCGGGCCCGACGGCATGCTCTACGTCGGCACCGGCGAGCGCTACCACCCCGACCTCGCCCAGGAGAAGGACAAGCCGAACGGCAAGATCCTGCGGATGACCCCGGACGGCGAGCCCGCCAAGGGCAATCCGAAGGCCGATTCCGTCGTCTACGACTACGGCCACCGCAATGTCCAGGGCCTCGCCTGGGACGACGAAAAGCGGCTCTGGGCCTCGGAGTTCGGCCAGGACACCTGGGACGAGCTCAACCACATCCAGCCCGGCAAGAACTACGGCTGGCCGGTCGTCGAGGGCAAGAGCGAAAACAAGCGCTACGTCAGCCCGCTGGAGCAGTGGCGCACCTCCGAGGCCTCCCCCAGCGGCCTCGCGTACGCCAAGGGCTCCCTCTGGATGGCGGGCCTGCGCGGCAACCGGCTCTGGCGGATCCCGCTCGACGGCACCAAGACCGCCGCCGAGCCGCAGGCGTTCCTGGAGCGCGAGTACGGGCGGCTGCGCACCGTCGTCGCGCTGGAGAACGGGGACCTCCTCGTCACCACCAGCAACACCGACGGGCGCGGGGACGTACGCGATGGGGACGACCGGATTCTGCGGCTCAAGGTCAGCTGAACAATCTGAGGCGGTGGGCCGCCGCCGCGGCCTCCCCCCGGCTGGAAACCCCCAGCTTCCCCAGGATGTTGGAGACGTGCACGCTCGCCGTCTTCGGCGAGATGAAGAGCTCGTCCGCGATCTGCCGGTTGGAGCGCCCGGAGGCGACCAGGCGCAGCACATCCCGCTCGCGGGAGGTGAGGCCGAGCTGTTGCACGGGGTCCTGCGGCAGCTCCTGTGAGCCGCCCGCCAGCGCCACCCGCGCCCGCGCCGCCAGCGCCTCGACATCAGCGACGAGCGGCGCCGCCCCCAGCCCGGCGGCGCTCTCGTGTGCCAGCCGCAGCAGCTCCGTCGGCTCCTCCCGCTCCGCGGGCCGCGCCGCCAGCAGCGCCTGCCCGTACCGGAACCGGGCCCGCGCCAGGTGATACGGCCATCCCTGCGGCTCCCACGCCGCCACCGCCTCCGCCCACCGCTCGGCGGCCGCGGCCTCGGCGCCCTCCGCCGACAGCAGCTCGGCCTCGGTGCCGAGCCCCTGCGCCTGCCACGCCGGGGCGAAGCGCGGCAGCCCGCCGGTCGCCTTGCGGATACGGGCGACCGCCGCCGCCCGCCCGGCCTGCGCGGCGGGCAGCACCCGGGCGTCGGCCTCCGCCGCGGCGGCCTCGTACAGCAGCGGCCAGGCGTACCGCTGCATGCCCATCGGGAAGCCGTCGGCGGTGGCCTGCGCCAGCAGCGCCCTGACCTCCTGGATGTGGCCCCCGGCGGCGGCGATGGCGAGTTCGGCGCGGATCATGGGGAGGGTGTACTGGGGGTGTACGTCGTGTACGTCGAGGTGTTTGCGGGCCTCGGTGAGCTCCGCGGCCGCGGCCTCCATGTCGCCGCGGAGGATGGCCAGGTTGGTGCGGCGGATCGCAGTGCCGCCGAGCCGCTTGGGGCTGGTCACCATGCGGGCGACCTCGGCGGTCCCCGCCTCCGCCTCGGCCCAGCGGCCCAGGGAGATGAGGGAGTTGCCGAGATTGCCGAGCGCGAAGGCGACGCCGTCGGTGAGGCCGTAGCGGCCCAGCTGCTCGACCGCCTCCTCGCCGCGCTCCCGCGCCTCGGCGGAGCGGCCGAGGCCCTCCAGGCAGTCGGCCAGGTTCAGGTGCGAGCGGGAGATCACCGTCGGGGAGCCGAGCAGCAGGGCGCGCCTGCGGATCTCGTACAGCTCGGCGATGCCGCCCTCGACGTCGCCGGCGTCGACGGTCATCCAGCCGAGCGGGATGCGGATGTCGAGCTCGGTCTCCTCGTCGCCGACCAGGCGGGCCAGGTCCACGGCGCGCTGGGCGGTCGCCATCGCCTCGCGGCCCGGGGTGTGCAGCGCCTGCCAGGTGGCGACCTCGGAGAGCACGTACGCGTGCACGGGCGACGGCGGCAGGCCGCGTACCAGCTCCTCCGCCTTCGCCAGCTCCGCCCAGCCGTCGCTGCGCGACGTCATCTGCACGACGATGGCGCGCTCGGTCCAGAACCAGGCGGCGCGCAGCGCGCTGTCCGCGCTCTGCGGGCGCGCCTCCAGCAGCCGCAGCGCCTGCTTGGTGATGGTCACGCCCCGCTCCGGCTCGGAGGTGAGCCGCGCCGCCACCGCCGCGTCGGCCAGCAGGTCGAGCACGTCCTGCCCGCCCTTGGCCGCCTCCGGGGCCTCGTCCCACAGCTCGACGGCCCGGTCCAGGAGCTGCAGTTGCTCGGCGTGGGCGTGCCGCCGTGAGGCGTCGGCGGCGGCCTGGAGCGTGGCGGGCAAGGCGCGGGCGGCGTCGCGGGCCTGGTACCAGAAGCTGGCCAGCCGGGCGGCGCGCTCTTCAGGTCGTACGAGCCCGGGGGCGGCCTCCAGCGCCTCGGCGTACCGGCGCGCCACCTGGTGCCGCTCGCCCGGCAGCAGGTCGCCCGCCACGGCCTCGCGGAGCAGCGCGTGCCGGAAGCGGAAGACGTCGTCGTTGGGCGCTTCGCCCGCCGCGCGCAGGATGCCCGCGTCGACCGCGGCGCGCAGGGCGGTGATCAGCTCGTCCTCCGGGAGGCCCGCGACGGCGGCCAGCAGCGCGTACTCGACGGTGGACCCGCCGCCCCCGGCGATCCGCACCACCCGCTGCACGCTCTCCGGCAGCGCTTCGATACGGACCAGGAGCAGGTCGCGGAGCGATTCGCTGAGCGGGCCGCCGCGGGCGGTGGCGCCGGAGAGGGCCAGCTCCTCTACGAAGAATGCGTTGCCGTCGGAGCGGGTGAAGACGGCGTCGAGGAGGGCGGCGTCCGGTGCGTCGCCGCCGTGGATGCCGGCGATCTGGCCTGAGACCTCGGCACGGGTGAGGCGGGGCAGTTCGAGGCGCTGGACGGTGCGCAGCCGGTCGAGTTCGGCGAGGGCGGGGCGGAGGGGGTGGCGGCGGTCGAGGTCGTCGGAGCGGTAGGTGGCCACGATGAGGAGCTTGGCGTCGCCCAGGGAGCGCAGCAGGTACGCGAGGAGCTCGCGGGTGGAGCGGTCGGCCCAGTGCAGGTCCTCGACGACGAGGACGAGGGGGCGGTCCGCGGTGAGCCGCTCCAGCAGCCGCGCGGTGAGGTCGAACAGCCGCCCGCGCGCGGCCGCTTCCGGCCTGGCACCGGCCTCGCCGATGCGCTCGCCGAGGACGCCGAGGTCGGGCAGCAGGCTCGCCAGGTCGTCCTCGCGGCCGGCGGCGGCCTCGTCCATAGCGGTGCCGAGGGTACGGCGCAGGGCGCGGAGCGCGGTGGTGAGCGGGGCAAAGGGGAGGCCTTCCGCGCCGGCCTCGACGCAGCCGCCGAGGGCGGTGACGGCGCCGTCCGCCTCGGCCGCATGCAGGAACTCCTCGACCAGGCGGCTCTTCCCCACCCCGGCCTCGCCACCGACCAGCACCGCCTGCGGGGCGCCTGCGGCGGCGCGGGCGAGCGCGGCGCGGAGCGCTTCCAGCTGGGGGTCGCGGCCTACGAAGACGGGGCTGACGCGGGATGGTTGGGAGCTCACGTGGTTGAGCATGCCACGGACGGGCTTTAATTCGGGTCCAGCACCGGGCGGGCCTTGTACGCCGCCTCCCCCCGGCTCGAAACGCCCAGCTTGGTCAGCACGTTGGACACATGCGTGCTGACCGTCTTCGGGGAGATGTAGAGCTCGGCCGCTATCTGCCGGTTGGTACGGCCCGTAGCCACCAGTCGAAGCACCTCGCGCTCCCGCGCCGTGAGGCCGAAGTCCGCGCGGGGAGGCTGCGGCCCGGGCTCTTCGCCCAGCGGCACTCCGGCGCGGGAGGCGAGGTGCTCCAGCTCGGCACGCAGCGGCGCGGCCCGCAGCCGCTGCGCGGTCTCGTACGCCCGGCCGAGCAGCGGCACGGCGGCGCCGCGCTGCCCGCCCGCCAGCAGCGCCTCGGCGTGCCGGTGCCGGGCGAGGGCCAGCTCGTACGGGCGGTCCAGGGGCTCGAAGGCGGCGGCAGCGGCGGCCCAGGCGGCGGGTTCGGACGCGCCTTCCGCACGGCCGAGTTCGGCCTCAGTGAGCTTCGCGTACGCGGCCCAGACAAGGGCATCCTGCGGGAGCGCGGCTGCGGCCGCGCGCAGCCGGGCGGTCAGGGGCTGCCGGCCGGGGACATCTTGCGGGGCCTGCGGCGCGCGGGTATCCCGCAAGCGCGCCGCGTTCGCCTCGACCAGCCGGGCGCGCGGGCTGTCCGCCCCCGGCCCGCCCGCGCTCGCCGCCGCTGCCGCCACCCGCAGCAGGGGCCAGGCATGGCGCTGCTGGCCGGCGGGAAAGCCCTGGTCCAGGGCGGTGCGGATGAGGCCGGCGGCCTCCGCGTGGTCGCCGCGCCGCGCCGCCAGCTCCACGTCCATCGTGCGCAGCGGGATCGCGACCTGCGGCTGGCTCGCCTCCGCGCCGAGGAGCTCGCGGGCGTCCGCGAGGTGTGCGGCGGCCGCCTCGTCGTGGCCGCGGAGCAGGGACAGGGCCGCGCGGTTCGCCGCGATCGTGCCGCGCATCAGCGGGGAGCGGGCGTGTTCCGCGGCGGTGTCGAGGGTGGCGGTGGCGTTGTCCCAGCGGCCCAGGGCGCGCAGCGACTCCGCCGCGTTGGACAGGGAGAACGCCTGGACGTCGGCGCGGCCGTGCCGCCCTGCCGTGGCGGCCGCCGCCTCCGCGGCCTCGATGGACTCCGCCGAGCGGCCCAGGCCCTCCAGCTCGCCGGACAGGTTCAGTCCGGCCCGTACCATCCCGAAGTGGTCGCCCAGCTCATGCGCGCGCTCGCGGGCCGCCAGTAGATCGGCCAGGCCCCTGTCGTGGTCGCCGAGGAGGCAGCGCAGCACCCCCGCGGTGACCCGCGCGTTGACCTCCTCGCCCTCGCAGCCGCTGGTGGCGGCGAGCGTCATCGCCGACTCCGCGGTGCGCAGGCCGTCCGCGGAGGGCTCGTGCAGCATCGCCCAGCCCGCGGCGGCGTTGAGCACGGCCGCCTGCACCCGCGACGGCGGCTGCCCGGCGAGCAGGTCGCGGGCCCGGCTGATCTCCTTCCAGCCGTCGCCGCGCCCCAGCTCGCAGACGAGGCGGTCCCGCTGCAGCCAGAACCAGGCCGCCCGTACCGGCTCCCGCACCTCGTCGACGATCTTCAGCGCCCACTTCGCCGCTGAGTACGCCCGCTCGTGCTCCCCCGCGTACCGCGCGGCGATCACCTTCTCGGCCAGCAGGTCGACATAGCCACCCGCGGGCGGATACGCCTCCGCCTTCCCGAGGTCCGCCCAGTCCACCGCGGCGCAGACCTCGTCCGGCGCCTCGTCCCACAGTTCCAGCGCCCGGTCGAGGAGTTCGTGCTGCTCCGCGAAGGCGTGCCGCCCGCGCGCCTCGGCCGCCGCCGCGAGCACCGCGGGCAGCGCCTTCGCGGCGACGCGGGCGTGGTGCCAGTGGCGGGCGATGCGGGTGAGGCGTTCCTCGGCGGGCACCAGCGACGGGTCGGCGGAAAGCACCTCCGCGTAGCGGCGGTTCAGCCGGGAGCGCTCCCCCGGCAGCAGGTCGTCGCAGACCGCCTCGCGCAGCAGCGCATGCCGCCAGCGGTACGCCTCCCGCCCGGCCGACGCGTCCGGTACGAGCACGCAGCCGGCCACGGCCGCGCGCAGCGCGTCCAGCAGCTCGTCCTCGGGCATGGCGGAGACCGCCGCCAGCAGCCCGTACTCGACGAGGTCGCCGCCCTCCCCCGCCATCCTGAGCACCCGCTGGGCATGCTCCGGCAGCTCCTCGATCCGTACCAGCAGCAGGTCGCGCAGCGATTCGCTCAGCCGGTCGCCGCCGGAGTGGGCGAGCTCTTCCACGAAGAAGGGGTTGCCGTCGGTGCGGTTGAAGACCCGGGCCACCAGCGCGGGGTCGGGTGCGGCGACGGCGCGGATCCCGGCGAGCTGGGCGCGCACCTCCTCGCGGGTGAGGCGGCGCAGGTCGAGGCGGGTGACGATGCGCATCCGGTCGAGCTGGGCCAGGAAGGGGCGCAGCGGGTGGCGGCGGTGGACGTCGTCGGAGCGGTACGTGGCGACGACCAGCAGCCGCGCCCGGTGCACCGAGCGGTACAGGTAGGCCAGCAGCTCGCGGCTGGAGCGGTCGGCCCAGTGCAGGTCCTCGACGACCAGCACCACGGTGCGGTCGGCGGCCAGCCGCTCCAGGGCCTGCGCGGTCAGCTCGAAGAGCCGGGCGCGGCCCTCCCGCGGGTCGGACACGGCATCGGGGGCGAACTCGGGAAGTGCTGCCGCGAGTTCGGCCTCGCTGCCGGTCAGGGCGCGGGTGGCGGTGACGAAGGGGTGGTACGGGAGGCCGTCCGTGCCCAGTTCCAGGCAGCGGCCGACCGCGGTGAGTGCGCCGCGCTCCTCGGCGCCGCGCAGGAACTCCTCCAGCAGCCGGGTCTTGCCGACGCCGGCTTCTCCCCCGATCAAAAACGCCTGCGGCTCGCCCGCATCGGCGCGGGCGAGCGCGGCGTTCAGTGCTTCCATCTCTTCCGTACGGCCGGCGAATACCGGGCTCAGGCGGAGGCTCTCCACGGCGGAGAGCACGCTTGAGAATGTTGCGGTACGGGCGCTGTCGGGCGCCGCCATGTCACGCGGCCTTCACCCACTGGCGACCCTGCGAGCGGCCGGATACGCGGCCGCCCTTGCGCGCTGCCTTCGCGGCCTTCGCGGCCTCGCGGGCGAGGCGCCGCTCGGCGGCCTGGCGGTGGAGCTCGGTGGCGCGGGCTTCGTGAAGCTCGTATTCAAACATTCGCTGTCTCCCTTGGAGGGCTTCCCCAGCGGCTTTCGCTGTACCTAAAGCTTCTTCTCCAAGGGGGGTGCGCCACATCGGGCGACCTCCTCATCTCTGGCGCCTGAGGGCCTTAGATACGGGCCTGAGGAGGGGCTTATGCGCCTAAGGCCCCGCGCTTCGGGGTCTTAGCCGGGGCCTGGGGCGCGCCCAGACAGGCCCCTAGACCGGCTCGGTCTGCTCGAAGAGCCGCAGCTTGTGGGCCACCGCGGCCGCCTCGCCGCGCCCGGCCACGCCCAGCTTGGCCATCATGTTGGACACATGGACGCTGGCGGTCTTCGGGGAGATGAAGAGCTCCTCGGCTATCTGCCGGTTGGAGCGGCCCGCCGTCACCAGCCGCAGCACATCCTGCTCCCGGGCGGTAAGACCCAGCTCGGCCACCGCGTCCGCCGGCGTCTCGCCCTCGTCGCCGCCGAGCGCGATCCGGGCCCGGCCCGCCAGCCGCTCGATCTCCGCGCGCAGCGGCTCGGCGCCCAGCCGCTGGGTGGCGGCGTGGGCGGCGGTGAGCAGCTCGGCGGCCCGCTCCCGGTCGCCGCCGGCGGCCAGCAGCGCGCCCGCCCAGCGGTATTGCACCTTGGCGAGCTGGTACGGGATCTCGTACGGCTCCAGCTCGGCGGCGGCCCGCTCCCAGTGGGACGGGTCGTCGGCGCCGCGGGCGCGGGCGAGTTCGGCGCTGATGTGCAGCACCATGGCGGGGCGGCGCACCCGCTGCTGGGTGATCCGGCCGGCCTCCGCCTCAACCCGGTCGAGCAGCTCCGCGTGCTCCGCCTCGTCCAGGCCCGGCAGCCCGGCCGTCTCGGCAAGGAACCCCGCCCCGGCCAGCAGGAATTGCGCCACATACGACGCCTGGCCCGGCAGCGGCAGCAGCTCCAGGCCGCCGCGCAGCCGGTCCATCGCCTCGGCGTGCTCGCCGCGGGCGGCGGCGCATTCGATCTCGGTGAAGTACAGGGGTAGGCCGAACTGCGGCTCGCCGTCGTTCTTGCCCATCAGCGAGCGGGCGGCGGCGATCGGCCCGCGGGACTCCTCGTGCCGGCCGCGGGCGAGCGCGAGGGTGGCGGCCTGCTTCTCCATGCTGGCGCGGGGGCGGGCGCCGCGGGCGTGCCGGCGCCATTTCGCGATCACCGCGTCGGCCCGGTCCCAGTCCCCCATCGTGGTCATCGACTCGGCGACATTCCCGGCGATGAAGGCGGCGCTGTCGTACAGGCCACGGCGGCTCAGCTCCTCCACGCCGACCAGACCCGCCTCCACGGCCTCCGCCGAACGGCCGTACTTCTCCAGCTGGTCGGAGATCGCGGCATGCACCCGCTGCAGCAGCCGGGGCGCGCCGATGCGGCCGGCCTGCTCGCGGGCGTCGAGGAGGTCGGCGAGCCAGCCGTCCTCCTCATTGCGCTCGGCCTGGATGCAGGCGAGCGACACCCGGGCGTTCAACTCGACCTCCAGGGCGCCGACTTCGCGGGCCACGGCCACGGCGCGCTCGCTCAGCTCCACGGTGGATTCGTCCCAGCGGTGCAGCACCAGCCAGTTGGCCACATTGGACAGCACATCGGCCTGGACGGCGGACGGCGGCTGGTCCTCGACCAGCTTCAGCGCCTCGGCAAGCTCCGCCCAGCCGTCGCCGCGCCCCGACTCGGTCACCAGCCGGGAGCGCTCCATCCAGAACCAGGCCGCGCGCCGCGGATCCCGCGCCGGATCGATCTGCTTCAGCGCCTTTTTTACGTAACTCAGCGCCTGCTCGCGCATCCCGTCGAGCCGGGCGGCCACCGCGGCCTCGGTGAACAGGTCGATGAACTTCGTGCTGTTCGTCGGGTCGGCGGGGTCGCAGCCGCACGGCCGGTACGACTCCAGGCTGCCCATGTGCGGCATCCGCAGCCGCAGGGCCTCAGAGACGTCGTCCCACAGCTCCATGGCGCGCTCCAGCAGCTTCAGCTGCTCGGCGTACGCATGCCGCTCGCGGGTCTCCTCGATGGCCTCCATCACGGCGGGCAGCGCCTTGGCGGCATCGCGGGCGTAGTACCAGTAGCTGGCCAGGCGGGTGGCCCGCTCCTCGGGGCGGACCAGCGTCGGGTCGGCCTCCAGGGCCTCGGCATAGCGGCGGCTCAGCCGCGTGCGCTCGCCGGGCAGCAGGTCGTCTATGACGGCCTCGCGGAGGAGGGCGTGCCGGAAGCGATAGCCGTCGTTGTCCTCGTCGGGGGCGGCGGGGACCAGCACATTGGCGCCGACGGCGGCGCGCAGGCCGCTGATCAGGTCGTCGTCGTCGAGTCCGGAGACGGCGGCCAGCAGGGCGTGCTCGACCGTGGTGTTACGGGCGGCGACCCGCACCACCTTCTGCGCGGTCTCGGGCAGCTCCTCGATCCGTACCAGCAGCAGGTCGCGCAGCGATTCGCTGAGCCGGCTGTCGCCGCCCGAGAGCGCCAGCTCCTCGACGAAGAACGGATTGCCCTCGGAGCGCTCGAAGATCCCCTGCACCAGCGCCCGGTCCGGCTCCGCGTCGCCGCGGATGCCGGCGAGCTGGGCGCGGACCTCGTCCTCGCTGAGCCGGGGCAGCTCGATCCGGCGCACGCTGCGCAGCCGGTCGAGCTCGGCGAGGAAGGGGCGCAGCGGGTGGCGGCGGTGGACGTCGTCCGACCGGTACGTGGCCAGGACGACGAGGCGGGCGGCGGGGATGGCCCGTACGAGATAGCCGAGGAGCTCGCGGGTGGAGCGGTCGGCCCAGTGCAGATCCTCGAGCGCGAGCACGATGGTGCGGGAGGCGGCCAGCCGCTCCAGCAGCCGCACGGTCAGCTCGAAGAGCCGGGTCCTGCCCTCCTGGTCGTGCACATCCCGGCCCGCGCTGCCGAGCTCCGGCAGCAGCCGGGCCAGCTCGGCCTCGCGGCCGGCCGCCGCCTCCGCCATCTCATCGCCGAGCTTGCGGTGGAGGCTGCGCAGGGCGGTGGCGAACGGCGCGAACGGCAGGCCCTCGGCGCCCAGCTCCAGGCAGCCGCCGACGGCGACGGTGGCCTGCTGCTCGCAGGCCGCGGCCAGGAACTCCTCCAGCAGCCGGGTCTTGCCCACCCCCGCCTCGCCGCCCACCACAAGCACCTGCGGCTCGCCGGCCGCCGCGCGGGCGAGCGCGGCGAGCAGCGTGCTGGACTCTTCCGCACGGCCGACGAAGACCGGGCTGATCGATCGGCTCTCCACTCTGCAGAGCATCGCACAGGGGTCCGACAGTCGGGAGTGAGTTTTTCTCCGGGCAGAGCGGCCCGGCCTAGGAGGAAGGCACGGAGGGCACGGAGGCGAAGAGGTCGAGGTACATGCCGCCCGCGATGAGCAGCCCGAGGATGCCGAGGATCAGGCCTGCGACGGCTACGGAGCGGATCCAGGTGACCGGCTGCGAGCCGCTGCCGCCGCGGGCGCTGCTGAGGACCGGCGGCAGCAGGACGACGGCGGCGACGAGCAAGGCGACCAGGGCGAAGGTGCCGTTGAAGAGGGCGGTGGTGTGCCAGGGGGTGGCGTACACGTCGGCGATCTGGTCGGCGGGGTTGCCGCCGGTCTGGCCCTGGGCGGAGGTCTTGATCTGGCCGATCAGCTCCTTGCGGGCAGCCATGGTGTCCGACATCCAGGTGCCGGTGAGGGAGGCGAGGCCGAGCGCGGCGCTGCTGATGGCGGCGGCGCCGATGCCGACGCCGGAGCGGGGCTTGGCCGGGGCGAGGTCGTCCTCGACGATGTCGTCGTCGCCGTCGTCCGCATCTGCGGCTGTATCTGCGGCTTCAGCCTCCGCCGCCTCCGCCTTTTCCTCGGCTTCCGCGGCCTCCGCCTCGGTCGTCTGGTCTTCGATCTCGGTCTGGTCGTCGGTCTTGGTCGTTGCACTCATGCCGGGCACCGTAGGGGCCGTTTCTGAGAGGAAAATTAATGCGGCTCCGGTACGGGCACGGGCTCCTCCGCTGCCGTCGGCAGCGGGCCCTCGATGCCGATCCGCGGCAGCCGCTTCTCCAGCCATCCGGGCAGCCACCAGTTCGCCCCGCCGAGCATGTGCATCAGCGCCGGCACCAGCAGCGTACGCAGCACAAACGCGTCCAGAGCGACCGCCACCGCGAGCCCGATCCCGAACATCGCGATGATCCGGTCGCCGCCCAGCACAAAGGCCCCGAAGACCGCGATCATGATGATCGCCGCGGAATTGATCACCCGGCTGGTCTCGGCGAGTCCGATCCGCACCGCCCGCCGGTTGTCGCGGGTGGCGAGCCATTCCTCGTACATCCGGCTCACCAGGAAGACCTGATAGTCCATGGACAGCCCGAAGAGCACCGAGATCATCACCACCGGCAGGAACGGCTCGATCGGCCCGGCCCCGCCGAGCCCCAGCGCCTCGCTCCCCCAGCCCCACTGGAAGACGGCGACGACGACGCCGAAGGAGGCGGCGACGGCGGCGATGTTCATGGCGGCGGCCTTCAGCGGTATCCCGATCGACCGGAAGGCGACCAGGAGCAGCAGGCAGCCGAGCCCGATGACGACGCCGGCGAAGAGCGGCAGCTTGCCGACGATGACCGCGGCGAAGTCGTCGTACGAGGCGGTGATCCCGCCCACGTACACATCGAGCGTGGTCCCCGCCTCGGCTTCCGGCAGCACCTGGGTACGCAGCCGGTCCACCAGGTCGGACGTCTTCTCCGACTGCGGGGACGTCTCCGGTATGACGGTGATGACGCCGGTGTCGCCCTTCCCGTCACCGAGCCCGGAGGCGTCGACGCCGGCCACCCCGGGCACCTCGCGCAGCTGCTCGGGCAGCTTCTGGAAGGCGAGCCGGTCGCCGGCGCCCTCGGTCTCGGCGACCAGCGTGAGCGGCCCGTTGAAGCCCGGTCCGAAGCCTTCGGCGAGACGGTCGTACGCCTGCCGGGTGGTCGCGGACGACGGGTGATTGCCCTGGTCGGAGGTGCCGAGGTGGAGGGCGAAGATCGGCAGGGCGAGCAGCGCCATGAAGGCGGCGGCGAGCCCGCCGAGCAGCCGCGGGTGGCGCTCGACGAAGCCGGCCCAGCGGGCGGCGAGCCCGTTCGGCAGCGTCGGCCGCGGGCCGTGCTCGGTCAGGGCGCGGCGCTCGCGGCGGCTGAGCGCCTTCATGCCGATGACGCCGAGGAGGGCGGGCAGCAGCGTGACGGCGGCGAGGACGGTGAGCATGACGGTGAGGGAGGCGGCGATGGCCACCCCGTTGAGGAAGCTGAGCCGCAGCACCAGCATGCCGAGCAGGGCGATGCAGACCGTAACGCCCGCGAACACCACGGCCCGCCCGGATGTGGCCACGGCCCGCTCGGCGGCCTCGCCGACCGGCAGACCCTCGCGCAGCCCGCGCCGGTGCCGGGTGACGATGAACAGCGCGTAGTCGATCCCGACCCCGAGCCCCACCAGCATCCCCAGCATCGGCGCGAAGTCGGCGACCGTCATGACATGCCCGAGCAGCCCGATCCCCGCGTACGCGGTGCCGACGCTGACCAGGGCGGTGGCGATCGGCAGTGCCATGGCGGCGAGCGAGCCGAAGGCGAGGAAGAGCACGACGGCGGCGACCAGGACGCCGATCGCCTCGGCGTAGTGCGCGCCGGGCGCCTGCAGCTTGGCCGCGCCGGGCCCGCCGACCTCGACCTCCAGGCCGCGCGACTCGGCGGACTTGGCCGTATCGATGAGCCGGGTGACGTCATCCTTGCCGACATCCTGCGCCCGGTCCGCATAGGTGACGGCGGCGTACGCGGTGCGCCCGTCGCCGCTGATCCGGTCGGCGCCGCGGCTGTCGTACGGCCCGTCCACCGCGGCCACGCCGGGCAGCGCGGCGATCTCGCGCAGCGTCTCGGTCATCCGCTGCTCGACCTCGCCGCCGCGGACGTCGCCCTTCGCGCTGTGCCAGACGACGGTGTCCGTATCACCGTCACTGGCGGGGAAGGCCTCGGCGACAAGCGCCTGCGCGCGGCCCGACTCGGTCCCGGGAACGTCGTAGTCGTTGGAGTACGCGGATCCGGCGACGAGCGCGGCCGCCGAGGTCCCGGCGAGGACGGCGAGCCAGAGCAGCACGACGAGAAGACGGCGCCGCAGGCACCACCGGGCTATCACCGACAAGGAACTGCTCCCTGTAAACATTCCGGATGTATCAGGGAACGGCCCCCAACGAGCTCCCAATCTGCGTTTGCACTATTCCACTTGAAAAAGATCGATTGTCTGTTTCGTGTCCGTAGTCACAGCAGAAGGGCGACACCCCGCGCACCGCGGGATGCCGCCCTTCTGGCGTGATCTGCGTCAGCCCTCGACGCCGAGCTTCTCCAGGATCAGCTCGCGGGCGCGGGCCGCGTCGGCCTGGCCGCGGGTGGCCTTCATGACCGCGCCGACGAGAGCGCCGGCGGCCTGGATCTTGCCGTCCTGGACCTTCTTGGCGATGTCCGGGTTGCCAGCGATGGCCTCGTCGACTGCCGCGCCCAGCGCGCCCTCGTCCTTGACGATGGCGAGGCCGCGGGCCTCGACGACCTCGTCCGGGGTGCCCTCACCCTTCAGCACGCCCTCGATGACCTGGCGGGCCAGCTTGTCATTGAGCGAGCCGTCCGTGACCAGGGCGGCGACCCGGGCGACCTGCTCGGGGGTGATGGGCAGCTCGCCGAGCTCGATGCCCTGCTCGTTGGCGTTACGGGCCAGTTCGCCCATCCACCACTTGCGGGCGGCGGTGGCGTCCGCACCCGCGTCGATGGTGGCGACGATCGGCCCGATGGCGCCGGCGTTGAGCACCGACTGCATGTCGTGCTGGGAGATGCCCCACTCCTCGCGGAGCCGGTTGCGGCGCAGCCGCGGCAGCTCGGGCAGCCCGGCCCGCAGCTGCTCCACCCACTCACGCGACGGGGCGACCGGCACCAGGTCGGGCTCGGGGAAGTAGCGGTAGTCCTCCGCCTCCTCCTTCACCCGGCCCGAGGTCGTCGACCCGGTGTCCTCGTGGAAGTGCCGGGTCTCCTGGACGATCGTGCCGCCGCCGTTGAGCACCTCGGCATGCCGGGAGATCTCGGACCGTACGGCCCGCTCCACACTCCGCAGCGAGTTGACGTTCTTGGTCTCGGAGCGCGTGCCGAACTTCTCCGCACCGGGCTTCATCAGCGACAGGTTGACGTCGCAGCGCATCTGCCCCTGCTCCATGCGCGCCTCGGAGACGGCCAGGGCCTTGATGAGCTCCCGCAGCTCGGCGACGTACGCCTTCGCGACCTCCGGCGCCCGCTCGCCCGCACCCTCGATCGGCTTGGTGACGATCTCGATGAGCGGGATGCCGGCGCGGTTGTAGTCGAGCAGGGAGTGCGAGGCGCCGTGGATACGGCCGGTGGCGCCGCCCACATGCAGCGACTTGCCGGTGTCCTCCTCCATGTGCGCCCGCTCGATCTCGACCCGGAAAACCTCGCCGTCCTCCAGCTGGACGTCCAGATAGCCGTTGAAGGCGATCGGCTCATCGTACTGCGAGGTCTGGAAGTTCTTCGGCATGTCCGGATAGAAGTAGTTCTTCCGGGCGAAGCGGCACCACTCGGCGATATCGCAGTTCAGCGCCAGACCGATCTTGATGGCCGACTCGACGCCGATGGCGTTGACCACCGGCAGCGCGCCGGGCAGCCCGAGGCATACGGGACAGGTCTGGCTGTTCGGGTCCTGCTTCAGCTCGGTGGAGCAGCCGCAGAACATCTTGGTCTTCGTGCCGAGCTCGACATGGACCTCAAGGCCCATCACCGGCTCGTAGGACGCGAGCGCGTCCTCGTACGTAACAGTCACTTTCCCGTCCCTCAACCGGCCAGGATGTCGTCGTCGTTCTTACGGCGCAGCTCGCGGAGCATTATGGCCACACCGGTGGCGATGGCCGCGCCGGAGACCAGCGCGTCCAGCATCCGCAGCTTGTCGTCCTCGAAGCGGGCCTGCTTCAGCTGCTTGGAGACGCTGATGGCGCCGAACAGCGTGGTGCCGATGGAGAGATACGTCCCCATCTTGGACTTCTTGACCTTGGCGAGAGACTTGCCAGGCTTGCTCATAGCGCGGGTGCCTCCTCAAGCAGCGGGTGTCCCCAGCGGGCGGCGAACGCGGCCTCGACGGCGGCGCCCACCTTGTACAGCCGCTCGTCCTTCATCGCCGGGGCGATGATCTGCAGGCCGACCGGCAGGCCGTCCTCGGGGGCGAGGCCGCAGGGCAGCGACATCGCGGCGTTGCCGGCCAGGTTCGACGGGATGGTGCACAGGTCGGCAAGGTACATCGCCATCGGGTCGTCGGCACGCTCGCCGATCGGGAAGGCGGTGGTGGGGGTGGTAGGCGAGACGAGCACATCCACGTCCTCGAAAGCCTTCTCGAAGTCCTTGGTGATGAGCGTGCGCACCTTCTGCGCGGAGCCGTAGTACGCGTCGTAGTAGCCGGAGCTGAGCGCGTACGTGCCGAGCATGATCCGCCGCTTCACCTCGGGACCGAAGCCGGCCTCGCGGGTGAGGGAGGTGACTTCTTCGGCGGAGTGACTGCCGTCGTCACCGGTACGCAGCCCGTACCGAAGCCCGTCGAAGCGGGCGAGGTTGGACGAACACTCGGAAGGCGCGATCAGATAGTAGGCGGCGAGCGCCTTGGTGAAGCTGGGACAGCTCACCTCGACGACCTCGGCGCCGAGCTCCTTCAGCAGCTCGACGGACTCGTCGAAGCGCTGCATGACCCCGGCCTGGTAGCCCTCCCCGCGGAACTCCTTCACGACGCCGATGCGCAGCCCCTCGACGGAGCCATTGCGGGCGGCCTCGACAACGGGGGGTACGGGCGCGTCGATGGAGGTGGAGTCGCGCTCGTCGTGCCCGGCCATGACCTCGTGGAGGAGGGCGGCGTCGAGGACCGTACGGGCGCAGGGCCCGCCCTGGTCGAGGCTGGAGGAGAAGGCGACCATGCCGTACCGCGAGACGCCGCCGTAGGTCGGCTTGACGCCGACGGTGCCGGTGACGGCGGCGGGCTGGCGGATGGAGCCGCCGGTGTCGGTGCCGATGGCGAGGGTGGCCATGTGCGAGGCGAGGGCGGCGGAGGAGCCGCCGCCGGAGCCGCCGGGGATCTTGGTGAGGTCCCAGGGGTTGCCGGTGGGCCCGTAGGCGCTGTTCTCGGTCGAGGACCCCATGGCGAATTCATCCATGTTGGTCTTGCCGAGGATGACGACGTCGGCGGCCTTCAGCCGCTTGGTGACGGTGGCGTCGTACGGCGGGATCCAGCCCTCGAGGATCTTGGAGCCGACCGTGGTGGGCACGCCCTCGGTGGTGAAGATGTCCTTGAGGGCGAGGGGCACGCCGGCCAGCGGGCCGAGCGTTTCGCCGTTGGCGCGCTTCTCATCGACCTTACGGGCCTGGGCGAGCGCCCCCTCCCGGTCGACGTGCAAGAAGGCGTGCACCTTCTCGTCCACGGCGTCGATCCGGGCCAGGTGGGCCTCGGTGACCTCGACGGCGGTGAGCTCGCCGTTGGCGATCTTCGCGGCGGTATCGGCCGCACTGAGCTTGATGATGTCGGTCACGTCCGTCACTCCTCCCCCAGGATCTGCGGCACCTTGAAGCGCTGCTGCTCCTGCGCAGGGGCGCCGGAGAGCGCCTGCTGAGGCGTCAGGGACGGGCGGACCTCGTCCGGGCGCATGACATTCGTCAGGGGCAGCGGGTGGGAGGTCGGCGGTACGTCTGCGTCGGAGACGTCCGAGACGGCCGCGACGGCGCCGATGATCGCGTCGAGCTGACCAGCAAAATGGTCGAGCTCCCCGTCGCTGAGCTCAAGCCGCGCCAGCTTGGCGAGGTGAGCGACCTCCTCGCGGGTGATGCCAGGCATGTGCTGGATCCTCACAGGGGTGGTTTCGGTTTGGGGCCAATCCTATGGGCACGCGGCGCATGCCTCGAAACGGATTCCCCTGCCGGGGAGGGTGGGCCCTTTGCTGCTTGCGCTGACCTCGGGCTTCCCGGCCGGCCCTACGAACCGGGCTGCGCCCGCCCACCCGCCCGCCCGTTGCTGTGTGCGGCAGGGGAACCACCGCGCACCACCTCACTCACCCTCACCTGCCCCGTCGCCCACCCACCCGCGCCCGCTCGCCTTCGCCTCCCCTCGCCCTCACCCACCTCCCCGCCAGCGCGCGGCAGCCCAAACCCGCCCCCGCCCCCACTCCTCCCGCAGCCAGCCATCCCACTCGCACCGAGACCACACGAGACCCGGCAACGCTGCCATCACCATCCGATACCGACCCACCCGCCCCACGACGCGACGGACGGCCTGGCATCGGATGGTGACGGCAGCGCCGCCGGGTGACGCCCGATGCCGGCGCCGGAAACGGGAGGCTGGCTGCGGAAGGAGTGGGGGCGGGGGCACGTGTGACTGCCGGCCGACGGATCCCGGGGTGGGTGACAGACGAGGCTGGTGGGGAGGAAGGCGATGGCGGGCGAGCGGACGGGCGAGGCCGGCGGGCGAGGCGGTGCCCGCTGACTTCCCCTACCGCTCACAGCAACGGGCGGGTGGGCGGGCACACAGGCAGGCGAGCACGAGCAGGCGGGCGCAAGCGACGGCGGACGAGGCGGTGCGTGGCGGCCTCCCTGTCGCACACAGCAACGGGCGGGTGGGCGGGCACACAGGCAGGCGAGCACGAGCAGGCGGGCGCAAGCGGCGGCGGGCGAGGTGGTGCGTGGCGGCCTCCCTGTCGCACGCAGCTGCGGGTGGGTGGGTGGGAGCAGCGCCGGGGAACAACGCGCAGCGCACACGCAACCCGCCCTACTTGATCGCCCGCTCCTCCGCCGTCGCCTCGGCCTCCGTCTCGGACTCGGCCTCCGCCTCGGACCCCGAGGCCGCCGCCGGCAACTCCAGCGGGCCCCGCGCGCCACGCGCATCGCCGCGCGCCCGCAGCCAAGCCGTCGTCTCGTCCGGCGGCATCGCAGCCGCGACCAGCCACCCCTGCACCGCATCGCAGCGCATGTCCCGCAGCCGCTCCCAGGTCTCGTCATCCTCGACGCCCTCGGCGACGACCCGCAGACCCAGCGAATGCGCCAAGTCGACCGTGCAGCGCACGATCTCCGCATCCTCATTGTCGATCGCCAGCCGCGCCACAAACGACCGGTCGATCTTCAGCTCACTCACCGGCAGCCGCCGCAGATGCACCAGCGACGAATAGCCCGTACCGAAGTCGTCGAGCGACATCTTCACACCATGGCCGGTGAGCCCCGCCAAGGTATCCGCCGCCCGCTGCGGGTCCTCAAGCAGCACATGTTCCGTTATCTCCAGCTGCAGCGCCCCCGGCGGCACCCCGTGGCGCGCCAGCCGCGCCGCGACCGCCCCCGCGAAACCAGGCGTGTGCACGTCACGCGGAGAGACATTCACGGCGACCGGCACCCGCAGGCCTTCGGACCGCCACGTCGCCACCTGCTCCAGCGCCGTCTCCAGTACGTACTCGGTGAGCAGCGGCATCAGCCCCGACGTCTCCGCGATGGCGATGAACTCCTCCGGGCTCACCCGCCCCCGCTCCGGGTGCTCCCACCGCACGAGCGCCTCGAGGCCCACGACCTCGCCGTCGAAGCCGACCTTCGGCTGGTAGTGCAGCTCCACCTCGTGCGACTGCAGCGCCCGCCGCAGGTCGCCGAGCAGCCCGAGCCGGTCCGGGGTGTTGCCGTCGCGCCGGGCCTCGTAGACCTCGACGCCGCTGCGGTCCCGCTTGGCCTGGTACATGGCGACGTCCGCGCGCCGCAGCAGCCCCTCGGTCTCCAGCGCATGCTCCGGGAAGACGGCGACGCCGGCACTGGCCTCCAGTACCAGCGTCAGCCCGTCCAGATCGAGCGGCGAGCCGAGTGCGGCGACAAGCGTCCGGGCCACCCGCTGCGCGGACGTCGTGGAGTCGACGGTCGGCAGCAGCACCGCGAACTCGTCGCCGCCCAGCCGCGCCGCCTCGGCCCCGCGCGGCAGCGCGAGCCGCAGCCGCTCCGCTATCTGCAGCAGCAGCCGGTCGCCCGCCAGGTGGCCAAGAGTGTCGTTTACGGCACGGAAGCGGTCCAGGTCGATCAGCACCAGCGCCGCCCGCTCGCCGGTGCGCTCCGCCTCGTCCAGCGCCGACCACGTGCGCTCCAGCAGCCACTGCCGGTTGGGCAGCCCGGTGAGCGGGTCCTGCAGCTGCTCCTCGGCCCGCGCCCGGGCGATCCACAGCGTGGAGTCGAGGGCGATCAGCGGCACGGCGAACAGCGGCAGCAGCACCGGCATATGGACGGCGACGACCACGATCAGCGGCGAGATGCCCAGCAGCGCGACGCCGACCAAGCCCTGCCGGATCAGCGCCGTGCGCGCAAGCGCGCTGCGGGCCGGGAGGCCGGCGTGCTGGGGCGCCGATCCGTACCAGAGCACCACCCGCGTGACCAGCAGATACGCGGCCGCGACCGTGATCAGCTCGGGGAGTACGTAGGCATCCCAGGTCTTCGGCTGCCACGGGTTGGCGACCGACGGGTGCACGCCGAAGGCGCGCAGCACGAGGGCGGCGCAGGCGACGCCGAGCACATCGACGGCGCCGTGCAGCAGCGCCTGTCGCCAGCGGTGCCGGCGGGCGGCGCCGACCAGCACCACCACCACGAGGCTGATGAACATCGCCGGCAGCCAGCCGTACAGCAGCAGCACCGCCAGGGTGAGCGCGGACCCGGATCCGGTGCCGCCCCACCAGCGGTCGCGGCCCATCGCCACCAGGTGCCCGACGATGATCGCCGTGAGCACCGCGAGCGACCAGCCGACGGTGGATCGGGGGAAGAGGGCGCGGTCTCCGGTGAGTGCCCCGTAGAGTCCGGCGGCGAGGGTCAGGCCCGCCGCGATCTGCACCAGCACCGGGAGGAGGGCGGTGACGGCGGCGGAGCCGGGCAGGAATCCGCGCAGCCGGGACGCCCGTTCGGCGCCTTCGGCCCCCGCGCGGGGGTCCGGGGGGCGAACCCCGGGCGACTGCGGCATCCCCGTCCCTCTCACCGGCAGGTGTGCGCCTGCGCGCACACCACTGGAGTCAACAGTAGGCCGCGGAGGGCCCGGGCGGGCGGCGATCGGCCTCGGTCGCCCGATAACTCCTTCTCGTCCTAGTCGTGTCTCACTCGGAGCCGGTGTCCGGCCCGGCCGAGTCCGTGGGGGTCCGGGGGGTCGCCCCCCGGGGATTGGCAGCACCGTCGTCACCCGTCGCCGCGATCAGGCGCGCGGCTTCCGGTCCCTCTTCCAGCAGTACGGCAAAACCGGCCTCGTCCAGCACTGGAACCTTCAGCTGAACCGCCTTGTCGTGCTTCGACCCCGGGTTCTCGCCAACGACCACGAATCCGGTCTTCTTGGACACCGACCCCGTGACCTTGGCGCCGAGGTGCTGCAAAGCTTCCTTCGCGCCGTCGCGCGTATGTGAATTAAGTGTTCCCGTTACGACGACGGTGAGACCTTCCAGCGGACGCGGACCTTCCGATCCGCTGGATTCGGCCTCCATCGTGACCCCCGCGGCCCGCCACCGCTCCACGATCTCGCGATGCCAGTCCACCGCGAACCAGTCCTTCAGCGACGCCGCGATGGTCGGCCCGACGCCCTCGGTCGCCGCCAGCTCCTCCTCGCTCGCCTCCATGATCCGGTCCAGCGACCGGAACTCCCGCGCCAGCGCCTGCGCCGCCACCGGCCCCACATGGCGGATGGAGAGGCCGGTGATGACCCGGTCGAGGGGCCGCTCCTTCGCCTCCTCGATGTGCTTCAGCATCAGCCCGGTGTTCTTCTTCGCCTCGCCCTTCTGGTTGGCGAAGAAGGTGACCACCTTGGGCTCGCCGGTCTTCGGGTCGCGCTTGGGCAGCCCGGTGTCCGGGTCGAGGACATAGGACTTGATGGGAAGGAGCTCGTCCTCCTTGAGGTCGAAGAGGCCGCCCTCGTCCTTCAGCGGCGGCTCGGCCGGCTCCAGCGGCTGGGTGAGCGCGGTGGCGGCGACATAGCCGAAGTTCTCGATGTCCAGGCACTTGCGCCCGGCCAGATAGAACAGCCGCTCCCGCAACTGCGCCGGGCACGACCGCGCATTGGGGCAGCGCAGATCGACGTCGCCCTCCTTCATCGGCCGCAGCTTGGTGCCGCACTCGGGACACTCGGCGGGCATCACGAACTCCCGCTCGCTGCCGTCCCGGAGGTCCGCCACCGGCCCAAGAATCTCCGGGATGACGTCCCCGGCCTTCCGCAGCGCCACGGTGTCCCCGATCAGGACGCCCTTCTCCTTCACCACATCCTGGTTGTGCAGCGTGGCGAACTCGACCTCGCTCCCCGCCACCAGCACCGGCTCGACGACGGCATACGGCGTCACCCGTCCCGTACGCCCAACGCCGACCCGAATGTCGACCAGCTTGGTATTGACCTCCTCGGGCGGGTACTTCCAGGCGATGGCCCACCGCGGCGCCCGGGAAGTGGACCCCAGTCGCCCCTGGAGCGGGATCTCGTCCAGCTTCACGACGATGCCGTCGATCTCGTGCTCGACGTCGTGCCGGTGCTCGCCGTAATACGCGATGATCTCGCGGACGGCGGGGATGTCGTCGACGACCTTCGCGTACTTGGACGTGGGCAGCCCCCACTCCTTCAGCAGGTCATACGCCTCCGACAGCCGGTCGAAGCGGACCCCCTCGATGTGTCCGATGCCGTGCACCACCATGTGCAGCGCGCGGGTCGCGGTCACCTTCGGGTCCTTCTGCCGCAGCGATCCGGCCGCGGAATTGCGCGGATTGGCGAAGGCCGGCTTGCCGGCCTCGACCAGATCGGCATTGAGCTTCTCGAAGTCCTCCAGGGTGAAATACACCTCGCCGCGGATCTCCACGACATCCGGGATGTTCTTGCCCTTGAGGCGGTGCGGAATGCCCGTGATCGTACGCACATTGGGCGTGATGTCCTCGCCCTGGCGCCCGTCCCCGCGGGTGGCGCCGCGGACGAGCCGCCCGCCCTCGTACGTCAGATTGACGGCGAGCCCGTCGACCTTGAGCTCGCAGAGGAAGTGGTGCGGGATCCCCTCGAGATCCTTCTCCACTCGCTCCGACCAGGCATCGAGCTCCTCATCGGTGAAGGCATTGTCGAGCGACAGCATCCGCTGCAGATGCTCTACGGAGGTGAACTCCGTCTCATACGCCCCCGCGACCTTCTGGGTCGGCGAGTCGGGTGTGCGCAGCTCGGGGTGCTTCTCCTCGATGCCTTCCAGCTGGCGCAGCAGCTTGTCGAACTCGGCGTCGCTGACGACGGGCGTCGTCACGTAATACCGAAAGCGGTGCTCCTCGATCTGCTCGGCCAGCTTCCGGTGCTGCTCGCGCGCCGCGCTGTCCGTACGCTCCGTGCTCAAGGAGTGCCTCCCGTAGTCACTCAGGGTCGCTTGCCAGCGACCTCGCCCCGCGGACGCAGTGGGCCAGCGCCGCCTGCGCATAGGCGGGCGACGCTCCGGCGAGACCACAGGCCGGAGTGATCACCACCGACTCCGCGAGGGAGCCGGGATCGAGCCCCAGCCTGCGCCACAACGACCTGACACCCCCGACGCTACCGGCAGGGTCTGACAATGCGCCCGTGTCCGCGCCGCTCTTGAAATGGGGGGTGCCGGGTACCAGCCCGGCGAGGAGCGCGGTGCCGCCCTCGACGGCTTCCCCGATCACGTCGTCCTGACGCTCGGTGAGCAGCCCGAAGTCGAGCGAGACGGCGTGCGCCCCGGCCCGGCGGAGCAGGGCGATGGGGACGTCGGGGGCGCAGGAGTGCACGACGGTCGGTCCGCCGCCATTGGCGTCCAGCACGTCCCGCAGGGTGGACTCGACGATCGCCCGGTCCACGGCACGATACGTCCGATAGCCGCTGGCGGTTTTGACCTGCCCGGTCAGCACCGCCGTCACCGACGGCTCGTCCAGCTGCAGCACGACCTCCGCACCCGGGACCCGGCGCCGTACGTCGGCGAGGTGATGACGGAGCCCCTCCGCAAGGGAAGCCGCCAGGTCCCGGCAGGCCCCCGGGTCCCGGAGCGCCGCCTCCCCATTGCGCGTCTCAAGGGCGGCGGCAAGCGTCCACGGCCCGACGGCCTGCACCTTCAGCGGCCCCTCGTACCCCTGCGTGAACTCCTCGAGAGCATCGAGATCCTCCCCGAGCCAGGCGCGAGCCCGCTTGGTGTCGCGTCCCGGCCGGTCGCTGATCCGCCACCCGCTGGGCTCCACATGCGCGTACACATCGACGAGGAGACCCGCCGTCCGCCCGATCATGTCGGCCCCGGGCCCACGCGCAGGCAGCTCAGCCAGAAAGGGAAACTCCCCGACCTCCCCGGTCACCACCCGCGCGGCCTCCCGCGCATCCCCACCGGGCATGGACCCGACCCCGGTCGCAGCAGCCGGCCCCCAGGCAAACTTCACAGTCTCACTCACGCCAGGAAGCCTACGAGGCTACTCAGCCTCCAGGCCGCACCTGCAGATCCGTGATCTCCGCATCCCGCGGCAGATCCAGCACCATCAGCATCGCCTTGACCACCGACTCCGGATCGATCCACTTCCCGGCGTCGTAATCCTTCCCCTCCTGCCGGTGCACCTTCTCCTGCATCGGCGTGGCCGTACGCCCGGGATAAACCGTCGTCACCCGCACGCCATTCGGCTTCTCCTCCCAGCGCAGGGAGTCCGCCAGCGCCTTCAGTCCGTGCTTGCTCGCCGCATACGCGCTCCACTGGGCATGCGCCGCCAGCCCCGCGCCGGAGTTGACGAAGATGACCGTGCCGCGCGCCTGCCGCAGCTGCGGCAGCAGCAGGCGGGTCAGCTCGGCCGGGCCGGAAAGGTTCGCGGCGAGGGTCTCCGCCCACACCTTCGGCGTGAGCTCGCCCACCGGGCCCAGCTCCACGACGCCCGCCACCTGCAGCACCGAGTCCAGCTCCTGCGGCAGCTCCTGGTGGCCGAAGGCCCACGACAGCCGCTCGGGCTCCCCCAGGTCACCGACCAGCGTCTTCGCGCCGGGAAAGCGGTCCGCGAGCTCCTTCGCCCGACCGGCGTTACGGGCCAGCAGCCACAGGTCGTCGCCGCGGTCGAGGAGGCGCCGGGTGAGGGCGGCGCCGATGCCGGAGCCGGCGCCGGTGATCAGATGGGTAGCCATACGGCCGATCCTCTCACCGCCGCCGCGCGGCTACTGCTCCAGGTACGCCAGCGCCGCCGCCGGCTCGTCCGCGAAGTAGACCAGGCCGTCCAGCGGCACCGGCAGGAAGCCCTCGGCCTCCATCCGCTGGAACTGCTGCTTCAGGCCGTCGTAGAAGCCCGCCGTGTTGAGCAGCACCACCGGCTTCGTGTGCAGGCCGTGCTTCTTCAGCTCCAGGATTTCGGTGGCCTCGTCGAGGGTGCCCGTACCGCCGACCATGATGACCACCGCATCGGCGCGCGCCAGCAGCTCGGCCTTCCGCTCCGCGAGGTCCTTGGCGACGATCATCTCGTCGCAGCCGGTGCGCGCCTTGTCGGCGAGGAAGGTCACCGAGACCCCGACCAGCCGCCCGCCCGCCTCCTGCACTCCGTCCGCGACCACCTTCATCAGCCCGACATCGGACCCGCCCCACACCAGCGCATGCCCGCGCTTGCCGAGCAGCTCGGCGAACTCGCGGGCGGGGGTGGTGTAGGTGTCGGAGAGGTTCGCGGCGCTGAGGAAGACGCAAATGTTCATGGCTGACACCGTACGCCGGGAAGAAGCCACCGGATCCGGTTGCTTTCCCAAGCATGACCAAAGGACACGTCATCACCGTCGAACCCGGCACCGAACACATCCGCGCCGTCCGCGACGGCCAGATCCTCGCCGACAGCCGCCGCCCGCTCGTGCTCCGCGAGACCGGCTATCCGCCCCGCTACTACCTCCCGCACGAAGACGTCCGCACCGAGCTGCTGACGCCGACCGAGACCACCACCCACTGTCCGTTCAAGGGCGACGCGTCGTACTGGTCGGCGGCCGGAGCCGCGGACATCGTCTGGGCGTATCCGGATCCCAAGCCCGAAGTGGCCGCGATCAAGGACCACTTCTGCTTCTACGACGCCGAGGTCGTGGAATAGTCGCTCAGCCGGAAGGCGAGCTCCGTCCGCCACTTCTCCGGGTCCGGCTCCTCCGCCGGGTTCGTCAGGAAGCGCTCCAGCCGGCAGCCCCACCGGGCGCCGGCCGGGGACGCCTCCACGTCCCACTCCAGGTCGTGCGCGCCGGCCCAGTCCAGGAACTTCCTGGTCACCTCGACCTCCGGGATGCCCGCGCAGACGGCGGTCAGGTAGCGGCCGCCCGGCAGCACGCCCGCGAAGATTCCGTCGTCCTGCGGCAGCGCGGCGGCCGCGGATGCCGCCACCGGCACCCCGGCCTCCACGTGGAGCAGGTTCTCCATGTCGATGACGTTGTAGCGGAGGAACGGCGGCCCGGCCGGCTCGATGCCGCGCTCCGCGAGCCGGCCGATGAGCCAGGGCACGCGGTCGGCGACCTCGTGCATCGTGGCCATGGTGACGCTGCGGGCGGTCCCCGCGTACGGCTGCTCGCCGTGCACCACGACCGCCGGTTCTTCCATCAGATACGGGTCCATGCCGGGTAGACCGGCGCCGGGCCGCTAATTCATCGCGGCTTCCTCGGGGCCCCGCATCAGCGCAGGTCAGTTCTCCGCCAGGAAACGCTTCGCCAGCGCCTCCCCCTCCGCCACCGCCGCCCCGTGGTCCTCGATCGGGTGCGCGGCGGAGCCCGGGAAGAGCAGATACGTCACCCCCGAGTCCACCCCGCCCGTCGTCGGGTCGGGGGCGATCCCGAGGCCGGCCGCGCTCGCGTACGACGCCTCGCCGATGATCTCCTTCGGGCCCTGGTCGCCGACCACCGCGTACTGGACCTCGTCCTTGTGGATCACCGCCGCGATGGTCCCGCCGCCGACGCCCGCGCCGCGGTGGTCCCAGATCCGGCTCGGCAGGGGTACGACGATGAAGGGCAGGGCCGCCGAGTTCAGATGCCGCCCGTCCGACTGCTGGAAGGCGGTCTCCGGCTGGAACCAGCGGTCGGTCTTCTTGTTGCAGCGGCCGGTGGGCTGCCCGTCGCAGTCGATGTCCATGTCGGCGTGCCAGTAGACGGCGCCCTGTTTGCCGCATACGGGGATGTCGGCGGAAGTCCCGTCGTCGGTGCGGTATTTGCCGCGGGAGAGCTGGTCGGCGCAGCCGCCGCCGATGGCAGCCAGCAGGTCGGCGGCCCGGACGTCGCCTTCCGCCGCCGTATGCGCCCGCACGGGCGTCGTCGCATGCCCGGCGGCGGGCAGCAGGAACAGGGTCGCGAGGGCGGCCGCGAGCGCCATGGGGCGACGGCGACGTCGCATGGGGAGTCTCCGGTTATGTGGGGGGTGGAGAGCTGCCCTAAGAAGCTGTCGCGGAGGACATGCCCTCGTCAACCCCGGCACGCCGCGTGGTCGCCGCGATAGTCGCGGAGCCGACCACGCGGGTGTCGTCGTACAGGACGATCGCCTGGCCGGGGGCGACGCCCCGTACCGGCTCGGCGAAGTCCACGTGCAGCTCGTCCGCGCGCAGCTCCGCCGTCACCGGCGTCTCGCCGCCGTGCGCGCGCAGCTGCGCCGTGTACGTGCCCGGGCCCTGCGGCGCCGTGCCGCACCAGCGCGGCTTGATCGCGGTCAGGGCGGTCACGTCCAGGGCCTCCGCCGGGCCGACCGTGACGGTGTTGTCGACCGGGGAGATGTCCAGGACATAGCGCGGCTTGCCGTCGGGGGCCGGGTGGCCGATCTTGAGGCCCTTGCGCTGGCCGATGGTGAAGCCGTGGGCGCCCGGGTGGGTGCCCAGCTTCGCGCCGCTCTCGTCGACGATGTCGCCCTCGGCGGAGCCGAGGCGCTTGGCGAGGAAGCCCTGGGTGTCGCCGTCGGCGATGAAGCAGATGTCGTGGCTGTCCGGCTTCTTCGCCACGAAGAGTCCGCGCTCCGCCGCCTCGGCGCGGATCTGCTCCTTGGTCGTCTCGGTGTCGCCGAGCGGGAACATCGCGTGCGCGAGCTGGCGGTCGTCCAGGACGCCGAGGACGTACGACTGGTCCTTCGCCATGTCGGCGGCCCGGTGCAGCTCGAGCGCGCCGTCCGCGCCGCGGAGCACCTTGGCGTAGTGGCCGGTGGCGACCGCGTCGAAGCCGAGGGCGAGGGCCTTGTCGAGCAGCGCCGCGAACTTGATCTTCTCGTTGCAGCGCAGGCAGGGGTTCGGGGTCCGCCCGGCGGCGTACTCGGCGAAGAAGTCCTCGACGACGTCCTCACGGAAGCGCTCGGCGAGGTCCCAGACGTAGAACGGGATGCCGATCACATCGGCGGCCCGCCGCGCGTCATGACTGTCCTCGATGGTGCAGCAGCCGCGGGCACCGGTCCGGAACGACTTCGGATTCTTCGACAGCGCCAGATGCACACCGGTCACGTCATGCCCGGCCTCGGCGGCCCGGGCGGCGGCGACGGCGGAGTCGACACCGCCGGACATGGCGGCGAGGACCTTGAGGCGGGGGCTGGTCTTGGGGCTGCTGGCGTCAGTCATGGCTCTTACAGGGTACGCACCTGCTCCATGTACCTGTTCCAGTCCCAGTGCGGGCCCGGGTCGGTGTGGTCGGCACCGGGGACTTCGTGGTGGCCGATGATGTGTTTGCGGTCGACGGGGATGTCGTGGCGGCGGCAGATGTCGGCGGTCAGGCGGGCCGAGGACTGGTACATCGCGTCCGTGAAGGACTCGGGGCGGTCGACCCAGCCCTCGTGCTCGATCCCGATCGACCGCTCGTTGTACTCCCGGTTTCCCGCGTGGTACGCCACATCCAGCTCGCGCACCATCTGCTCGATGTGGCCGTCCTGGGCGCGGACGACGTAGTGGGTGGCGGCGCGGTGGGCCGGGTCGCGGAAGACCTTGAGGGTGGTGGCGTAGCCGCCCTGGGTGACGTGGATGATCACGCGGTCTATGCGGTAGTCGGCGGGGCGGTCCGCGCGGCGCCAGTTCGCCTGGTCGGCGGCGGTCCAGCGGGCGCGGTGGTAGTCGAGCTCGCCGGGCTTACGCGGCTTGTCGACGCCTGGGGTGCGCCACCACCAGCGGGCGAGGGTGTCCTGCCCGGCGACGGCAAGGCCGCCGGCGCCGACGACGGCCGCGCCGCCGATGAGCAGCTTGCGCCGGCTTATCCCGGTACGGGGGGCTGGGGCCTCGGGCCCGGGGTTGTCGTCCATACGTGAGGTGAGAACGCGGGGGGCGGGGATCTGGTTCCGGCGGGCCGCCACGCCTCGGGGTCGAAATCGTGGGCCACGGCCGCACGCTCCGCGTTAGGCTCGGCCGTCCTGGCAGCAGCAGGACGGGGATCGATCATGGGCATTTTCCGGCGGAAGCCGCGGCGCGACGGGCCCGAGGAGCCGCGCGACCCCGACTTCACCTTCTTCTCCGAGGCCGAGGGCGCCCTCTTCCGTACCGAGGTGCGCAACGCCTTCGCCGAGCGCGGCGTCGAGGTGACGGTGCCTTCCGCGGTGGTACGGGACGACTCCGGCCGGCAGTTCGGCCTCGGCAACATCGCCGCCGTCTGCCACAACGACGACCGCGGCCAGGCCGCCTGGCCCGGCCTCATCCACCGCCACGTCGACATCATGCTGCGCGGCCTGCAGGCCCCCGAGCCCAACGACCTGCCCCCCGAGGACTTCCGCGCCCGCCTCTACCCGCGGGTGCTCACCGAGAGCTCCAGCGCGGAGATCTTCGACTACGGGCGAGTCCTGGCCCCCGGCCTCCGCGAGGGCCTCGCGCTCGACTACCCGGACCGGGTCGCGCTGCTGCCGCGCCAGACCCTCGACAAGTACGGCACCCTCCCCGAGCTCACGGCACAGGCCCTGGACAACCTGCGGCAGCTGTCGCACCTGGAGTACGACCACATCGAGCGCGAGGACGGCGGCGACATCGACGTGGTCATGGGCGAGTCGCTCTACACCACGAGCTTCGTCCTCCTCCTCGACGAGCTGACCGAGAAGCTCACTGGCCGGGCGCTGAGCCCGGACGGCGCGCTGGTGGTGCTCCCGCACCGCCACCAGCTGGCCTTCCACCCGATCCGCGACCAGAACGTGGTGCCGGCGCTGAACACCCTGGCGCGCTTCGCGGTCGCCGGGCACATGGACTCGGTCGGGCCGCTGAGCCCGTGCGTGTACTGGTGGCGGGCCGGGCAGCTGACGCAGCTGAGCAGCGTGGAGGACGACGAGCTGCGGGTGACGGTGGGCGAGGAGTTCCAGGCGGTGCTGGAGCGGGTGGTGGGCTAGGCCCTAGCCGCCCGCGCCTGTGCCGTAACGCGGGAGCTCGGAGGTGTCGAGCGTCCAGTCCCCAAGCTGCACCACGGCGCCGAATCGATGCCGGGTGACGTTCTCGTACGACGCCTCCTCGACCTCGGTGCCGACAGGCGACCAGTAGTGCGTCACCTTGCCCTCGCGGGGGTCGACGATCACGTAATGCGTGATGCCCATCGCGGGGTATTCGTGGACCTTCTCGTCGTAGTCGTTGCCGGGGTTGGAGGGGGAGACCACTTCGATCGCCATGATGATGTCGCGGGCCGTGAGAGGGCCGTCGGTGTCGAAGGCTTCGGGGGCGGTGACGAGTACGTCCGGCCGACGCAGTATCCCGAGTCGGCGGTCCTCGACATCACCGCCGGTCTCGGCCACGAGCCCTTCGGGCATCTGCTCGTCGAGCTGCCGGCGGATGAGCCGCGCCGTCCACTCATGACGCCCGGACGGCGACATCATCATGTGCAGTTCCCCCCGGCTGATCTCCGGATACGTGAGCGGCGGCATCGGCGGCAACGCCTCCGCGGCCTTGCGCAGCCGGTCGTACTCCTCTGTGACGCTGGTCATACGCCCAGTCTACGGACCAGGTACGACAAGGTGCCCGGCCGTCACCCGCCCGGGTTACGACAGCCCCGCCGCCCGCGCCCGCTCCACCGCCGGGCCGATGGCGGCGGCCAGGGCGTCGACGTCCGCCTGGGTCGAGGTGTGGCCGAGGGAGAAGCGCAGCGTGCCGCGGGCCAGCTCCGGGTCGGCGCCCGTGGCCAGCACCACGTGGCTGGGCTGGGCGACGCCCGCGGTGCAGGCGGATCCCGTCGAGCACTGGATGCCCGCGGCGTCCAGGAGCAGCAGCAGCGAGTCGCCCTCGCAGCCGGGGAAGGCGAAGTGCGCGTTCGCCGGGAGCCGGTCCACCGGGTCGCCGCCCAGGACGGCGTCGGGCACGGCGGCCCGTACCGCCGCGATGAGCGCGTCGCGCAGCTTGCCGACCTCGCGGGCGAACTCCTCGCGGCGCGCCACCGCCAGCTCCGCGGCGACGGCGAAGGACGCGATGGCGGGGACGTCCAGGGTGCCGGAGCGCACGTCGCGCTCCTGGCCGCCGCCGTGCAGCAGCGGTACGGGGGTCTGGTCGCGGCCGAGGAGCAGGGCGCCGATTCCGTACGGGCCGCCGAGCTTGTGCCCGGAGAGGGTGAGGGCGGCGGGGCCGGCGGCGGCGAAGTCGACCTCGACCTGGCCGGCGGCCTGCACGGCGTCGGTGTGCAGGGGCACGTCGTGCTCGGCGGCGACGGCGGCGAGGTCGGCGAGGGGGAGGACGGTGCCGATCTCGTTGTTCGCCCACATGACGGTGACGAGGGCGACGTCGCCGGGGTCGTGGCCGATGGCCTCGGCGAGCGCCTCGGGGTGGACGCGTCCGTACGCGTCGACCGGCAGCCAGTCGACGCGGGCGCCCTCGTGGTCGGCGAGCCAGTGCACGGCGTCGAGGACGGCGTGGTGTTCTACGGGGCTGGCGATGACCCGGTTGCGGCGTGGGTCAGCTGCGCGGCGGGCCCAGTACAGGCCCTTGACCGCGAGGTTGTCCGACTCGGTCCCGCCGCCGGTGAAGACGACCTCGCTTGGCCGGGCGCCGAAGGCGCCGGCGAGGCGCTCGCGAGCTTCCTCCACGGTGCGGCGGGCCTGGCGGCCGGCGCTGTGCAGGGAGGACGCATTGCCGGTCGTGCCCAGCTGTCTGGTGAGCTCACGCACCGCTTCCGGGAGCATGGGGGTGGTGGCGGCGTGGTCGAGGTAGACCGGGGGCTCGGTAGAGGACACGGATGACGATTCTACGGCGAACGGGGGGCCGCCTGGTCGCACCGGGTCGCTGCCACGGGGCTCCGCGGCCGGGCACCGGGTCGCTGCCACGGGGCTACGCCCCGGACCCCGTATCGGCGCTGACGCGCCTCGTCCTCAAACGCCGGACGGGCTTGAATCCGTTCTCCCGCTCCGCCGCTGCCAAGCCCGCGGAGCCCGCCACCCGAAGCGCATCGCCAGCAGCCGCACCGTAAACGCCAGCGCAGCCGCCGCCGCGCCCGCCGCAGGCGACAGCTCGTCCGCCTTCAGCAGCAGCGCCGTCAGCGTCGCGCCCAGCAGCGCCGGCACCGCGTAGATCTCGCGGTCCCAGCGGAGCAGCGCCGGGACCTCGCCCGCGAGCATGTCGCGGAGTACGCCGCCGCCCGCCGCCGTGGCCACACCCAGCGCCGCCGACGCCGTCATCCCCAGGCCGTATTCGTACGCCTTCGCCGTCCCCGCCACGCAGAAAAGGCCCAGCCCCGCCGCGTCGAAGACGCCCACCGCCCGGTTGATCCGCTCCACCTCCGGATGGAGGAAGAAGACGATCAGCGTCGCCACCAGCGGCGTCAGGAAATACCCGAGATCGGCGAAGGCCGCCGGCGGCACCGCGCCGATCACCAGGTCGCGGAAGAGGCCGCCGCCGAGGCCGGTGACGAGGGCGAGCACGGCCATGCCGAAGACGTCGAAGTTCTTGCGGACGCCGAGCAAGGCGCCGGAAATCGCGAAGACGAAGATGCCGGCCAGGTCGAGCCAGTGCTGCAAGGAAGGGGAAAACAGATCCGCGGACACGCGCACCGTTCTACACGGTCGCGTGTCCGCGGCTGCGGACGCCCGGGCCAATCACGCCCGGGCCAGTGCCTACGCCGCGCCCTTCTTGACCACCTCAGCCGCCCCCGCGAGCGAGGCGTCCTCAGGCTGCTGGTCGGGGGCGTTCTCCGGGTGGTGGCACGCCACCTGCTGCCCAGGGCCCAGCTGCAGCAGCGGCGGCTCGACCTTCGTGCACACCTGCGTGGCCTTCCAGCACCGGGTGTGGAAGCGGCAGCCGGACGGCGGCGAGATCGGCGAGGGCACATCGCCCTTGAGGAAGATCCGCTCCCGCTGCTGGCGCCGCTTGACGTCCGGGATCGGCACGGCGGACATGAGCGCCTTGGTGTACGGGTGCATCGGCGCCTCGTACAGCGACTTCCGGTCCGCCAGCTCGACGATCTTGCCGAGGTACATCACCGCGATCCGGTCGGATACGTGCCGTACCACGCTCAAGTCATGGGCGATGATCACGTACGTCAGGCCGAACTCGGTCTGCAGGTCATCCAGCAGGTTCACCACCTGCGCCTGGATGGACACATCCAGCGCCGACACCGGCTCGTCCGCGACGATCATCCGCGGCTTGAGCGCCAGCGCCCGCGCGATGCCGATGCGCTGCCGCTGGCCGCCGGAGAACTCGTGCGGATAGCGGTTGTAGTGCTCGGGGTTGAGGCCCACGGTCTCCAGCAGCCGCTGGACCTCCTTCTTCACCCCGCCCTCGGGCTTGACGCCCTGCAGCTTGAACGGGGCACCGACGATGGTGCCGACCGTGTGCCGCGGGTTCAGCGAGGAGTACGGGTCCTGGAAGATCATCTGCACGTCGCGGCGCAGCGGCCGCATGCCGCGTACGCCCAGGTGCGTGATGTCCCGGCCCTCGAACTCCACCGTGCCCGCGGTCGGCTCCAGCAGCCGGGTGACCAGCCGGCCCATGGTCGACTTGCCGCAGCCCGACTCGCCGACGACGCCGAGGGTTTCCCCGGCCCGTACCTCGAAGTCGATGCCGTCCACCGCCCGCACCGCGCCGACCTGCCGCTTGAGCAGGCCCTTGCGGATCGGGAAGTGCTTCTGCAGGCCGGTGACCTTCAGCAGGGTCTCGCCGTTCGCGGCGGTGGCCGGTACGGCGTCCTCGGCCGGCTTCTGCGCGGGAATGCTCACGTTCTTCGCCTCGCTCACAGCTTCGGCTCGATCTCTTCGGTCCACAGCCGCTCCCGCTGCTCGGGCGAGAGGTGGCAGGCGGAGAAGTGCTGGTCCGACTCGCTGCCGACCACGGCCAGCTCCGGCCGCACCGTGCGCGTCACGTTGTCCTTCGGCAGGTCGGCGTACGGGCAGCGGGGGTGGAAGGCGCAGCCGCTCGGGATGTTGATGAGGCTGGGCGGCGAGCCCTTGACCGGGTTGAGCCGCTCGGTCTGGTCGCGGTCGATGCGCGGCATGGAGCCGAGCAGGCCCCAGGTGTACGGGTGCTGCGGCTGGGTGAACACCTTTTCCGCCGGGCCGCGTTCCACGCACCGGCCGCCGTACATGACCACGATGGAGTCGGCCAGCTCGGCCACCACGCCCAGGTCGTGGGTGATGATGACGACCGCGGAGCCGAACTCCTTCTGCAGATCCCGGATCAGGTCGAGGATCTGCGCCTGCACGGTGACGTCGAGGGCCGTCGTCGGCTCGTCGGCGATCAGCAGTTCGGGGTTGTTGACCAGCGACATCGCGATCATCGCGCGCTGCCGCATGCCGCCGGAGAACTCGTGCGGGTAGCTGTCCACCCGCTTGTCGGGCTGCGGGATGCCGACCCGGTCGAGCATCTCGACGGCCCGCTTCTTGGCGGTCTTCTTGTCGACGTCGTGGTGGACCCGGTACGCCTCCACGATCTGCTTGCCGATCGTGTAGTACGGGTGCAGCGCGGACAGCGGATCCTGGAAGATCATCGCCATCTCGCGGCCGCGCAGCTTGCGCACCTTGTCCCGCGGGGCGGACAGCAGCTCCTCGCCGTCCAGCCAGATCTCGCCGGAGATCTGCGCCCGCTTCTTGGTGTACTGGCCGACGGTGTGCAGGCCCATGATGCCGAGCGAGGTGACGGACTTCCCGGAGCCCGACTCGCCGACGATGCCGAGGGTCTTGCCCTTCTCCAGCGAGAAGCTGAGCCCGTCGACGGACTTCACCAGGCCGTCGTCGGTCGGGAAGTGCACCTTGAGGTCGCGTACCTCCAGGAAGGAGGTGGGCGGCGGGGATCCGGCCGCGACGGGCTCGCCCACGGCGGTCCCGGTGTTGATCTGCTCGCTCATCCCAGCCTCACTCGGGGGTCGATGACTGCGTACATCAGGTCGACGACGAGGTTCGCGAGAGCGATGGCCAGCGACATGATCAGGGTGACCCCCAGGATCACCGGGAGGTCCTTCGCCTCGACGGCGTTGACCGCCTCGAAGCCGACGCCCTTCAGGCCGAAGGTCGACTCGGTCAGGATGGCGCCACCCATCAGCACACCCAGGTCCAGGCCGAAGACGGTGAGGATCGGCGTCATCGTGGAACGCAGCGCGTGCCGGGTGATGACGGCCTTCTCGCCGAGGCCCTTGGCGCGGGCGGTGCGGATGTAGTCCTCGCCCATCACCTCGAGCATGGTGGCTCTGGTGAGCCGGGCGTACATCGCCGCCTGCAGGAAGGCCAGCGCGATCCACGGCAGGATCAGCGTCTCGATCCACACACCGATGGAATCGTCACCCGTCAACTCGTCGTCGAGGGTGAGCAGTCCGAGGCTGTGCACGAAGATGCCCATCATCACCATGCCGGTGAAGAAGATCGGCATCGAGACGCCGGAGAGCGCGGTGATCATCGCGGAGCGGTCCCAGATGGTGCCCCGCTTCAGCGCCGAGATGACACCGACGGCCACGCCGCCGACCAGCCACAGGACGCAGGCCCCGGCGGCGAGCGCCAGGGTCACCGGCAGCGCGCTGGTCAGCGTGTCCCAGACCGGCGCCTCGGTACGGAACGAGTAGCCGAGGCACGGCGCGGGACAGTGGGTCACGCTGCCGCCGGATACGTAGTCCCGGCCCATGGGGATCGCCTTGACGAACTCCCAGAACTGCACGAGCAGCGGGTCGTCGAGCCCGAGCTTGACGCGGATACCCGCGAGCTGCTCCGGCGATGTGGACTTGCCCGCGAAGAGCGTGGCAACGTCCTGCCCGGACCACTTCGGCAGCAGGAAGAAGATGGCGAACGTCGTCAGCAGGACGATCAGCACCATCACAATGACGGCGCTCAGGCGCCGGATGAGGTAAGCAAGCACTGTGCGCGGCCCCCGGGCGGCCGGACCCCCGGGTTACGGGGGGCCGGCCGCCGGCCGGGACCATCACCTGCCCTTCGGACTGGTGGATATCGGCGGAGAGTTGTTCGCTGCTACTTCTTTACGCCGAGCTTGACGTAGTCGAAGCGACCGCTGAAGGCAGGCGACGAGTAGACGTTGGTCAGGTTCGACCCGCGCCAGGTGATGTTGGCCTCGTAGATGAAGGGCATCCAGTAGGCGTCGTCGATGATCTTGTGACCCATGTCCGTGTAGATCTGCTTGGCCTCGGCCTTGTCCGTGGTCTTCAGCGCGTCATCGAACATCTTGTCGATCTTGGGGTCGTCGATCTGCGACTCGTTGTAGTTACCGGTCTTCAGGATGAAGCGGCTGTCCCACAGCGGCTGCCCGAAGCCCTGACCGGAGTTGAAGTCCGGGCCCCAGCCGCTCATGGTCATGCCGTACTTGCGGTCCTTGACCTTCTTCAGGTCGCCGGAGATGGTCGAGGCGTCGGCGCCGGAGAAGGTGTCGATGGTGATGTTGATGCCGACCTTGCCCAGCTGCTCCTGCAGCGCCTCGGCGGCGTCTTCCTCACCCGGCTGGTCGCTGCGCGCGGTCAGCACGGTCTTGAAGCCGCTCGGCTTGCCGCACTTCTTCAGCTCGGCCTTGGCCTTGGCCACGTCCGGCTTGCCCTTGCGCTCGAGGATGCCGTACGGGTCGTACTTGGAGTCGTGACCCGGAACGGCCTTCGGGAAGGGGTTGTTCGCGATCTTGCCGGCCGCGACCTCGCCACCGCGGGTCTGCTGCAGGCTCGCGAAGTCGGTCGCGTAGAAGACGGCCTTGCGGCAGTTGACGTTGTCGAACGGCTTGGCCTTGGTGATCAGGGCCACGTAGCGGACGAACGGCGTCTGCATGTTGTCGACGCTGTCGCGGTGGTCCTGGATGGCGGTGGTCCGGCCCGACTGCGTCATGCCGGTGCCGTTGAGGTCGACGTCGTAGTCGCCGGCCATCAGGCGCTTGTCGTTCTCTTCGAGGTTCTTGTTGATCGCGACCGTGATCTTGTCCGGCAGCGCGGGGCGAACCTCGTCCGAGGACTTCTTCCAGGCCTTGTTCCGGACCAGCACGATGGACTTGTTCGCCCGGTGCGACTGGAACTTGTACGGGCCGTTGGACAGCGGCTTGGTGGTGTACTTCTCCTTGGTGTCCGCCTCCGGCTTCACCGGCGTGCCCGAGGGCATGGCGAGCATCTGCTCGAAGTCGCTGTTCGGCGCCGGCAGGTTGAAGATGATGGTCTTCGGGTCCGGCGTCTCGATGGCCTTCAGACCCAGCTTCTTCGGGTCCTTGTCCCTGTACGGGCCCTTGTACTCGCCCTTGGGGTCGAGGACCTGCTTCAGGTACACCGGGCCACCGGTGATGACGTCGTCGGCCCAGATGCGCTCGATGCCGTACTTGATGTGCTCGGAGGTCACCTCCGAGCCGTCTTCCCAGGTAAGACCGTCACGAAGCTTGTACGTGTAGGTCTTGCCGCCATTGGTGATCTTGGCCATGTCGGTGGCCATGTCGGGGACCAGGTCGCTGCCCGGCGAACCCGGCTCGCTCTTGGCCGTCACCAGGGTGCGGGTGTAGAAGCGCATGAAGTCCCACGCCATACCGAAGTACGCGCGCTGCGGGTCGGCGCTGTCCAGGTCCTGCTTGGCGACCATGCGGAGCGTGCCGCCCTTTTTGGTCGACTTGTTGGCGTACTTGCCTATGGCGGCGTTGTAGCCGGCGCCCTTGGACTCACCATCGCCGCCGTCGTCGCCGCCACCGCAGGCGGTGACGGTCAGCGCCGACGCGGCCACGAGGGCCGCGGCCGCCGTGAGCCGTCGGTTTCGGAAACCTCTAGGCATACTTCTCGCATCCTCCGAGAATCGCGGTCCTTGGCCTTGCTGCCGGAGGACCATGGGGCAGAGCCACCTGACTGTGCGGCAGGGGCAATGGACGGTCTAACGGGTGCCCTTGGGGTCGAGCGCGTCGCGCAGGCCGTCCCCGAAGAGGTTGAAGGCCAGCACGGTGATGAAGATCGCCACGCCGGGGAAGACCATGAACATCGGGTCGTGCTCATACGTGCCGAGCGCGTCCCGCAGCATGCCTCCCCACGAGGCCGTCGGCGGCCGCACACCCGCGCCGAGGAAGCTGAGCGCGGCCTCGGTAAGGATGTTGGTGGGGATCATCAGCGTCGTGTAGACGGTGATGGGCGCCACCAGGTTCGGCAGCAGTTCACGGAAGAGGATGTGCCTTGAGCCGCCGCCCAGGCTCCGCGCCGCCTCCACGTACTCGCGCTCACGCAGCGACAGCGTCTGGCCGCGCACGATCCGGCCGATATACGGCCAGCCGAAGAAGCCGATCACCATGATCAGGATCGAGATGCGCACGCCGCTGCCGGTCAGGCCCAACAGGTCATTGGGGAGGACGGAGACCAGGGAGATGATGAACAGCAGCTGCGGGAAGGACAGCAGCACGTCCATGACCCGGCTGATGACCGCGTCGACCCAGCCGCCGAAGTAGCCGGCGATGATGCCGAAGAGGGTGCCGAGGACGACCGCGACCACCGCGGCGAGGAAGGCCACCAGCATGGAGACCCGGGCCCCGTAGATGATCCGGCTGAAGATGTCCCGGCCCTTGTTGGGCTCCACACCGAACCAGTGGTCCCCGCTGACGCCGCCGAGGGCGCCCTTGGGCAGGTTGGTCAGCTCGTCCAGCTCATCCTGGTGGAACTGGTTCGGCGGATGCCCGAACAGGTCGACGATCCACGGCGCGAAGACGCTCACGAACACCAGCACGACCACCGTGACCGCACCGGCAAGCGCGAGCTTGTCCTGTTTCAGGCGGTTCCAGGCGATCTGTTTCAGGGACCGCCCTTCCACCTTTTTCGCCCCGGCCTGACTGGCGGCCCCGTGGTCTTCACTCGGGGCCGCTTCCGCGGGCGTGTCGTGCAATGGCGCCGTCATCGTGGCAGGACCCCTCTCGGCCGGCGATCGGCCGGCCCGTGCTGCGCCGTGGTAGCGGCTGAGTCACATCACTGGTGCTGGATGTACGGATGGGTCGGGAGAACTCGTTGAGGCCATTCGTACACCGGGACGAAAGTCCCTGGACCGGGAGTCTTCATGGGGGCCGCGATCACCCGCCAGACCTCACGGGGAATGGATGCGCATTCGTGATGTGTGACACCGCCTTCCGTTATCCGGACGTCCACGGACGGTAAACGGTGGGTCAACTGGCCCCGCATTGCCGGGATCTGCGACCAAAACGGACTTATGGGTGCGGACTGTCTCAGTTAGTGGGCACCCGGCGTCGCACTGGGTGGCTCAATAAGCGCGGGGAGCAGCGCCCTGCTGCCAGCCGCCCTGCGGCGGGTATCCGTACCCGGACGCCGCCGGTGACACCGCGAGACCGCCCTCGCTGTACGCGCCGCGGTCGAAGAACGGGCGGGCATTGGCCCGCATCCACATCGCCACCGGGTCGTAGTCGTCGGCCATCGCCACCGTGGACACCGGCAGCCCGGCCGGCACCGCGGCCACCGCCTCCTGCATCATCTGCCGGGCGGCCGCGACCGACGGGGCCGCGTCGTCGTACAGGTCGAGGCCGATCGCCAAGTACGGCTCGCCGAGCGCGGGTTCCACCCACGCCCTGGTCAACGCCCGTACCGCCTGGGTGCGATGCGCGGCCTGGCCGAGGACGGCGTACAACTGCTGGACGTCCACGGACGGTTCGCTGATCCGCAGCGGCCCGGCGGGCAGCCGCTCCAGGCCCGTGGCCATCCGGCGCAGGTCGAGCCAGGGGATGCCGACGCCGCCGCCGGGGGCGTGCGGGTCGAGCCAGAGGCCCCAGTGGTCCGGGTACAGCGCGGCGGCGATGTCGCGGCCCGCGACCGACTCGGAGGCGCGGGTCCAGCCGCTGGCGGCGAGCTCCTGTGCGGAGCTGACGCAGGGCGCGTAGCCGAGCCCGTCCACCTGCATGTTGCCGTACTGGGCGTCCTGGGTGCCGGGCATGCCCTGCCACAGCAGCATCCAGACCTGGCCCTCGGCGAGCGCGGCAAGCAGCCCCTCGTACGCGTCATAGCGCCCAGGAGCCTGCTGCTCTACCAGCTGCCCCACCGTCGCGCCCCCGCTCACCGCACGCCTCCAGCCCCCGTATCAGTCCTGCACGTCACACGTTCCGCCGCACAGGCGTGCGCGGCTGCCCTGGCAATCAAATCAGGTTAGGCCCGCGCGAAGAAGGGACGCACCCGGTCTGCCATCCACGTCACCACCGGATCGGCGACCGCGTCGAGGAAGACCATCTGTACGGGCCAGGGGACGGGGTGGGCGCCGAGGGCGCGGCCCAGGGCGTCCACGGCGGCCTGCTGGGCCTGGTCCGAGGCCTCCGTCAGCTGCACGCCTACGTACAGCTGCGGGGGCGCGCCCTCCACCGAGGCGAGCGCCCGGCGCGCGGACAGCACGGCGCCGGAGGCGTGAAACTCATCGCCCGCCCGGCGCAGAAACTCCACCGGGTCCTCCTGCCAGTCCGGCTCGCTCAGCCGCACCCGGCCACCGCCGCCCCCCGCCAGCGGCTCGCGGCACAGCTCGGCGACGGCCTCCGGCGGCAGCGGCACGCCGATCGCGCCACCCGGGTTGAGCGCGATCCCCAGCTCGGGCGGCAGCCCTCGGGCGAACTCGCGGGCCGGCGCCACCGTGAACGACATAGGGCTGCCGACCACCTTCAGAAACTCCTCCTTGGAGGAGAAGACGGGGACGTACGCCTGCCCGCCGATCTCGGTCGTCGGCAGATCGAGCGTCCCACTCTGCGGCCCGCCCCCCTCGGGCAGCGGCACCCACAGATGACTGCGCCCCACCACCTCGAGCAGCCGCGCTCCCGCCTCCGGCCGCCCGACGGCCGCGGCGAGCACCTCTTCCAGCTCATTGACGGGAAACTGCTGCTCCGGATAGCTCACCCGGGAACCCTAATCCAGTCACCACGGCCCGAAACAGATGGTCCGACTACTGGAACCGGATCGCCCCCACCCCATCCGCACCCCCCCGGTCGAGCAGCACCACGCTGTCGCACCCGCCCGCCGACCCATCGGCCTCCGCGGCGGCCAGCAGCGCGCGCGTCGCCTGCCGGTGCCGTACGAACGCATACCGGGACACCGCCCGCCCCCGCGCCCGCTGCCCGGCGAGCGCGACGCCCGGCGGCACATCCAGGATCACCAGGTGCACCCCGACCCCGCGCCGCCGCGCCTCCCGCGCGACCCACCGGCGCACCCAGGGCAGCGTCCCGCAGTCGTGCACCACGACGCCCGCGGCGCCGCGCAGCGCCCGTACAAGGCCGAAATAGTGCGCTGCCCGCACCAGGGGCCGGTAGACGGCGTACGGCAGCCGGCCCCGCACCCGCGCATCCCAGCGGTCCCGGGTGTCCTGCGAATCCACCCGCCGGATCTGCCCGGACCGCCGGATCAGCGTCGACTTCCCGCTCCCCGGCAGCCCGGAGACGACCACCACATCCCCGGCGGGAAAGCCCAGCACCCGCCCGGGAAAGGCCCGCCCCCGCAGGTCGGAGAGACCCGCCGGGGGCGCCCACACGGCGGGACCGCGGCGTGCGGGCACCCGCAAGCCACGTTCCAGGTCCGGCTGCGCCGGGGCGACATCGTGCACGTTCATTGGCCCCCTAGGGTTGCAGGCGCGTGCGGCCCGTCCCGGCCGAGTGTAAAGAAATGGCAATCTTCGGCAAGGCCGCCTCTCCGCAGGCATGCAATGATGGGCCACGCCTAACTGCATACCGGCCGTTCGAATCCGCGCGGGAGAGTCCGGGCAAACCCCTCATAGGGCGGGCCCGGCGCCGAAGGAGCAAGTCCTCCCTTGAATCTCTCAGGCCCCGTACCGCGCGGGCGAGGCAGCTCTGAAAAGTGAGCAGTCCCTCACCGGGAGTGCTCCGCCCAAGGTGCAAGCCGCCCCCGCCCGCCGGGGTCACGGTGAACCTCTCAGGTACCGATGACAGATGGGGAGGACATCCGTCCACCCATGTCCGGGAGCCTGAGCACATGACACCTTCCGCTACGCCCCGTCACACCGCCCTAGACGCCACCCACCGCGCCCTCGGCGCGACCATGACCGACTTCGCCGGCTGGGACATGCCGCTGCGGTACGGCAGCGAGCGGGACGAGCACAACGCCGTCCGCACCCGGGCCGGGCTCTTCGACCTCTCGCATATGGGGGAGATCACGGTCACCGGGCCGCAGGCCGGTGAGCTGCTGGACTACGCGCTGGTCGGGCGGCTGTCCGTGGCCGGGGTGGGGCGGGCGCGGTACACCATGATCTGCCAGGAGGACGGCGGGATCCTGGACGACCTGATCGTGTACCGGCTGGCCGATTACGAGTACATGGTCGTGGCGAACGCCTCCAACGCGCAGGTCGTCCTCGACGCGCTCCAGGCGCGCGCCCCCGGCTTCGACGCCGAGGTGCGCGACGACCGGGACGCGTACGCGCTGATCGCGGTCCAGGGGCCCGAGTCGCCGGACATCCTGAAGTCCGTCACCGACGCCGACCTGGACGGGCTGAAGTACTACGCGGGGCTGCCGGGGACCGTCGCGGGCGTGGCCGCCCTCATCGCCCGTACCGGCTACACCGGCGAGGACGGCTTCGAGCTGTTCGTACGCCCCGGGGACGCCGTCACGGTCTGGGAGGCGCTCACCGCGGCGGGCCAGGAGGCCGGGCTGATCCCGTGCGGCCTGTCCTGCCGGGACACGCTGCGGCTCGAGGCCGGGATGCCGCTGTACGGGCACGAGCTGAGCACCGCCCTCACGCCCTTCGACGCCGGGCTGGGCCGGGTGGTGAAGTTCGACAAGCCGGTGGACTTCGTCGGCCGCAAGGCGCTCGAGCAGGCCGCGGAGCGGGCCGAGAGCGCGCCGCCGCGGAAGCTCGTCGGGCTGGTCGCGCAGGGGCGGCGGGTGCCGCGGGCCGGCTACCCGGTGGTCGCGGACGGCACCGTCATCGGCGAGGTCACCTCCGGCGCCCCCTCCCCCACGCTCGGCAAGCCGATCGCGATGGCGTACGTGGACGCCGCGCACGCCGCGCCGGGCACGGCGGGCGTGGGCGTGGACATCCGCGGCAGCCACGAGCCGTACGACGTCGTCGCCCTGCCCTTCTACAAGCGCGAGCGCTGACACTTCCTTCGGCAAGCGCGCTGATTCTTCCGCCGGCGCGCTGACACTCCCGCCCCGCCCGCCCACGTCTGCACCACGCCACCTGATCTAGGAGAATCGCCCCATGAGCAACCCTGAGCAGCTCCGCTACAGCAAGGAACACGAGTGGCTGTCGCCCGCCGCGGACGGCGAGTCCACGGTCGGCATCACCGCCCACGCCGCCAATGCCCTCGGCGACGTCGTGTACGTACAGCTTCCCGAGGTGGGTGACACGGTGACCGCGGGCGAGACCTGCGGCGAGCTGGAGTCGACCAAGTCGGTGAGCGACCTGTACGCGCCGGTGACCGGCGAGGTCACCGCCGTCAACCAGGACGTCGTGGACGACCCCGCGCTGGTGAACTCGGCGCCCTTCGAGGGCGGCTGGCTGTTCAAGGTGCGGGTCACCGGCGAGCCGGACGACCTGCTGACCGCCGACGAGTACACGGCCTTCGCGGCCGGCTGAGGACCAGATCACTGATGACGCTTCTCAACGACTCCCTCAAGACGGTCGACCCCGAGGTCGCCGCCGCCGTGGACGCCGAGCTGCACCGCCAGCAGTCCACCCTCGAGATGATCGCCTCCGAGAACTTCGCGCCGGTCGCGGTGCTGGAGGCGCAGGGCTCGGTGCTGACCAATAAGTACGCGGAGGGCTATCCCGGCCGCCGCTACTACGGCGGCTGCGAGCACGTCGACGTGGTCGAGGACCTGGCCCGTGAGCGGATCAAGGACCTCTTCGGCGCCGAGGCGGCGAATGTGCAGCCGCACTCCGGTGCGTCGGCGAATGCGGCGGCGATGTTTGCCGTACTGAAGCCGGGCGACACCATCCTGGGCCTCGACCTGGCGCACGGCGGGCACCTCACCCACGGCATGAAGATCAACTTCTCCGGCAAGCTCTACAACGTGGCCGCGTACCACGTCGACGAGGAGTCCGGCGAGGTCGACATGGAAGAGGTCGAGCGGCTCGCCAAGGAGGAGCGGCCGCAGCTGATCATCGCGGGCTGGTCCGCCTATCCTCGGCAGCTGGACTTCGCGGCCTTCCGGCGGATCGCGGACGAGGTCGGCGCGCTGCTCATGGTCGACATGGCGCACTTCGCCGGGCTGGTGGCGGCCGGGCTGCACCCGAACCCGGTGCCGTACGCGGACATCGTCACGACGACGACGCACAAGACGCTGGGCGGGCCGCGCGGTGGCGTGATCCTGTCGAAGCAGGAGCTGGCGAAGAAGATCAATTCGGCGGTCTTCCCCGGTCAGCAGGGTGGCCCGCTGGAGCATGTGATCGCGGCGAAGGCGGTCTCCTTCAAGATCGCTGCGGGCGAGGAGTTCAAGGACCGCCAGCGTCGTACGCTGGAGGGAGCGAAGATCCTCGCCGAGCGACTGCTGGCGGACGATGCCGTGGCGGCGGGCGTCTCGGTGCTGTCCGGCGGCACGGACGTGCACCTGGTCCTGGTGGACCTGCGCAAGTCCGAGCTGGACGGCCAGCAGGCGGAGGACCGGCTGCACGAGATCGGCATCACGGTGAACCGCAATGCCGTCCCGAACGACCCGCGGCCGCCGATGGTGACATCGGGCCTGCGGATCGGCGCGCCGGCGCTGGCGACACGCGGCTTCACGACGGATGACTTCCGCGAGGTCGCGGACGTGATCGCGGAGGCGCTGAAGCCGGGCTTCGACGAGGCGAAGGCGACGTCGCTGCGGGAGCGCGTGAGCGCGCTGGCGGATAAGCATCCGCTGTACCCCGGCCTGTGAGGGGCGGGTGCCGAGGTGCGGATGAGCGCGCCCCGGCACCCACCACCGCACAGTCCCCGCCCTCCCGGGGGCCAAGCCCCTTCAAAGGCTATCGGCGCCCACCGACAGCCCCACAAGTTATCCACAGGGCGGCACGCACCACCGCACCACCCGCTCCAACCGGACAAAGGAGTCCACCCGCTGTGGCCATCTCCGTCTTCGACCTCTTCTCGATCGGCATCGGCCCGTCGAGCTCGCACACGGTCGGCCCGCTGCGCGCCGCGCGGATGTTCGCCCGCCGCCTGAAGAACGACGGCGTGCTGGCACACACCACCTCCGTCCGGGCCGAGCTCTTCGGCTCCCTCGGCGCCACCGGCCACGGCCACGGCACCCCCAAGGCGGTCCTCCTCGGCCTGGAGGGCTACTCCCCGCGCACAGTGGACGTGGAGTGGGCGGACAGCGAGGTGGAACGTATCCGCACCTCCGGCCGCCTCCGCCTCCTCGACGCCGAAATAGGCGCGGACCACGAGATCGACTTCGACGAGCCGACCCAGCTGATCCTGCACCGCCGCCGCTCCCTGCCGTACCACGCGAACGGCATGACCCTCTTCGCGTACGACGCCGCCGGCACCCCGCTCCTGGAGAAGACGTACTACTCGGTCGGCGGCGGCTTCGTCGTCGACGAGGACGCGGTCGGCGAGGACCGGATCAAGCTGGACGACACGGTCCTGAAGTACCCCTTCCGTACGGGCGACGAGATGGTCCGCATGGCGCGCGAGACGGGCCTGTCGATCTCGTCGCTGATGCTGGAGAACGAGATGGCCTGGCGCAGCGAGGACGAGATCCGCGCGGGCCTGCTGGAGATCTGGCGGGTCATGCAGGAGTGCGTACGCCGCGGCCTGTCGAAGGAAGGCATACTCCCCGGCGGCCTGAAGGTCCGCCGCCGCGCGGCGACCTCCGCCCGCCAACTGCGCGCCGAGGGCCCGCGCGAGGCGCACTCCACGGAGTGGACGACGCTGTACGCGATGGCGGTCAACGAGGAGAACGCGGCGGGCGGCCGCGTCGTGACGGCCCCGACGAACGGCGCGGCAGGCATCATCCCGGCAGTCCTCCACTACGCCCGCGACTTCGTCCCGGGTGTGGCGGACAACGACGACACGATCGTCCGCTTCCTCCTCGCCGCGGGCGCGATCGGCATGCTCTTCAAGGAGAACGCCTCCATCTCCGGCGCCGAAGTCGGCTGCCAGGGCGAGGTCGGCTCGGCGTGCTCCATGGCCGCAGGCGGCCTGGCAGAAATCCTCGGCGGCACCCCGGAGCAGGTCGAGAACGCCGCCGAGATCGGCATCGAACACAACCTGGGCCTGACGTGCGACCCGGTAGGCGGCCTCGTCCAGATCCCCTGCATCGAACGCAACGGCATGGCCGCGGTCAAGGCCATCACCGCCGCCCGCATGGCCCTGCGCGGCGACGGCCACCACTTCGTCAGCCTGGACAAGGCCATCAAGACGATGAAGGAAACCGGCGCCGACATGAAGGTCAAGTACAAGGAGACGGCCCGGGGCGGGCTGGCAGTGAATGTCATCGAGTGCTGACCATTTATTTCCCTGACCCGCGACGACGGATCTTTCAGAGCTGTCAGGGCCTTCCCTGCTCACGCGGCGAAAAGTCCCTCGGAATTCCCTCGGACCGCTCTGAAAATCCCTGAGAAATCCCAGATCGGCCTGCGGTTGTCCGCCTCTCGAAGTCCCTCAGCGAGCCGCCGCCGTGCAGGCCACAGGGCCATCTTGCTTCGCTCCATGGCTGTTCCAGGCGTGTAGGCGGCGTGGGAGCGAGTCGCCGCGGCAGCAGTAATGGCTGACGGTGGCGCCGGTCAGGTGCAGGCGGGCGCCAGAACCCACCACCCAGGACGGTGTCGACGGGGTGGCTTGGGTTTGCGGCGGGTGGTGTGCACGGAGGGCGGCAGCAGCGACCCCGGGGGTCAGCCGGTGGCTCGCTTAGGGTCGCATCGGCGAACCGCTGGATCGCCTGGCCTGACTCCTTCGGACGGCAATCAGGTTCTCCAGCTAGGAAACCAGGTCTGACGGGACGTCGAGGGTGGCACGATAGGATGCCACGAAGTTCCTTGTGCTGCGGGCGAGTTGGCGCTCCTACCAACAGCGAGGAGCTTCGCCGCGTCACGGGCACGGGGCGACCAGCTACCGCCCCGTGCACCCCCGCCGACCACGATGAGACCCCGCTCATTGCCCTGTCTGCTATTCGGCATCCGGTTGGGAAATGGAGAGTTGCGGTGCCAATTCGTCACTCGCGTATTCGCTGCCGCGGTCCGTGTGCATGATGCAGCCCTATTCCTGTTGGCCGCGTCCGGCGCCATCCGCAAAGCGGCCACCGGCAGGTCGGCCTGATGGTCGGCCATCGACCAGCCGATCACCTCGCGGATGGCGAGATCGATGCAGGTCGCCAGATACGCCTTGCCCTCGACGGTGACCAGCTCGGTCATGTCCCCGACCGGGACCATGCCGGGCAGCAGGACGGTGCTCCCCGGCATCGACGCCATCGCCCGCTAGGAAGCCGCCGTAGGCAAGGAGATCTGGCCGGCGCTGTCCACCCTCGCCTCCAGTCGGTCCGTGCGCGACAGCGACGCGGCATAGCGGCAGTTGCCGCGGGTGCCCACCGGCCGGGGCTTGACCGGTCCAGCTCACCGTCCGTACAGCGTGGACAGATCCGCGAGGAGGATGTCTTCGCGGTGGGCGGCGAGCTCGATCAGGTCGGGGTAGAAGCCGTGTAGGGAGTACAGGGCCAGTATGGTGCCGGTGGTGTCGTGGCCCTGGTCGGCGAGCAGGGTGCGGATGCGTTCGAGGCGTTGAAGGTCGCCGGTGCCGCGGCGTGCGGCGGTCGCTTTGGCCTCGCCCAGAAGGGCGATGTGGGTGCGCGGTGACTGCGGGCGTTCGCCGGCGGCCAGGGCGATGACGTCAACCTCGTGTTTGGTACGGGCGGCCGGGTCGGCTACCTCAGTGGTGCCAACCGGTCCCGGCAGCCCGCCTGGCAGCAGCGGGTGAGCGTAGCGGCGGGTGAAATCGCGGGCCAGGTTCTCGAAGTGCGGGCCGAGGATCTTGGAGTTGAAGGTGGGGGTGGCCTGCTGCCACGCCTGCTCGGCGAAGCCCTGCTCGACGGCCGCCGCCTGGGGCAGGGTGATGAGCTGGTTGAAGCGGATGACCGGGTCGGCGAGGGTGATGACCGGGTGCCGGGTGCGCAGGATGTCCTGCTCGCGGCGGATGTAGCCCGTCGATTCCAGGACGCCCAGCGGGTGGGCGACTGCGTTGCGCGGGCGCTCCAGCGCCGCGCCGATCTTGCTGGGGGTGGTCGCGCCCTGGGCGATCGCGGTGAGGATGTCGTAGTACAGCGTGTGCTGGGTGATCCGCGGGTCCTCGCGCAGCAGATATTCGGTCTCGGCGCGGGAGTAGACCGCACGGCCCGGGTCCAGCAGCGTCCGCACCAGCCAGGTATCGAAGCCGCCGTCGGGGTGCGGCCGGGCGGCCACCGGCCGGTAGCCAGGTGCACCGCCGAGAACAGCGTGCACCTTCAGCGCGGTCAGCGGGTCGTCGATCCGCCAGAAGGCACGGCTGTCGCGGTAGTCGAACGGTCCCAGCCGCAGGTCGACCACGGCGCGGCCGCGCAGCGGCTTGGTGCCGGAGAGCAGTTCATGCATGACGCTCAGCGCCGAGCCGCAAAGGATCAGTCGGGGGCCCGGCCCCGCGCCCGGCGCGGCTCTGCGCTGGCGTTCGTCATAGATCTGCTGGAGCAGTCCCGGGATCTCCGGCGAGTGCTGCAGCAGGTAGGGCAGCTCGTCGATCACCAGCAGCGGATACGGGGCACGGGAGGTCACGTCCAGGGCGCTGGCCAGTACGTCCCGCCAGTCGGTCAGCCGCAGACTGCCCGCACGCAGGCCGGCATGGGCGGCGACCGTATCGGCGAACCGCTGGATCGCCGGCAACCGCCCCTCCTCCCGCACGGCTGTCACGTACAGCCCCCCGGCCTGTTCGGACAGAGCCTGCAGCAGGTACGACTTCCCGTGCCGCCGACGCCCGGACACAATGCCCAGCCGCATCGCGGGATCCGGATCGGCCAGGAATTCCGTCAGCAGACTCCACTCGCGGTCCCGGTCGACCACATCGTCGGGCTTGACCAGCACTCCGCTCGGCATCCGACCTCCACCATGTCAAGTGCTACAGATTTCGTCTAAGTCTACTTCGACGTAATTCGGCCAGAAGGGCGGAGCATCGGCGCCTATGTGCAGCAGGGACGGCACCCGCACCTGGTATCCCGCCGCCGTCAAGTGTTCGGCCACAGGGTGCCAGGTCGAGGGACCTACGGACGGACTGTGCACGAGAACGAAGATCGGCTGCATGTGACGATCCTGTCGCCCATGCCTTCGGAGGCGCGACAGTCTTGGCCGACAGCAGAACGCTTCGCGTCTACGTAGCCCATGCGCCTCCACAACACGGGCGTTCACAGCCATTCGTTGATGGCGGCGACGAGGACAGCGGCCAGCACGCACGCGGTCGGGCCGGGTGCGCGGCCTGCCCGGCTCAAGACGCGGGACACGGACCTTCTTCAGGACCGGCTCGAACTGCGGGGAGGCGCCACGCTGCCCGGCTGTGATCACGATGGACATGGGTTTCTGGGCCCTGTTCGACGGCCAGGTGCGGCTTGGTGGTCGGACCGCCACGCGAGCGCCCGAGCCCGTGGTCGTCCGGGTGCTCTTGCCGCACTGCCTCGCACCATCCACGAGGAATACGCGGGTGTCTTCCAGCGCCTCCTCGACCGCGGTCGACGCCCGATGCGAGTGTCACTTTGGCCGCATGATCAATGTTGATTTGGACGTAGACCGTACGTCAGTTTGGCCGCCGCCCGGCCTGGGCCCGCTGGTCAGCTGGCCGGTGGCGGGTCGGCGATCCGGGCGGCGAGGAACTTCGGGGCCCTCTCGCGGTAGCTGTCGGTGATCAGTTCGGCGAGTTCGGTCCAGTCGGTGTGGTCGCCGAGGACGGCGGCGACGACGTTGTGGCCCCAGTCGGCGCGGAAGAACGGGAACCCGTCGGCGGTCAGTCCGAGCAGGTCGTCGGCGGGGATCCGGAAAGTCATCACGACCGGCGGCTGACCGGCGGTCGCGTACGGGGCGTAGACCGGGAAGCGGTCCGCGTCCGGCGTGTAGACGTGGGCGATCGTCCGCTTGCGGATCCGCCAGCGGACGCCGATCCAGGCCGGTTCCTCGTACGACTCGGGCAGCTGCCGGCAGATCGGCCGCAGTCGGTCGAGGATCTCCGGCGGTACGTCTCCAGGACTGGACATGGGCCGACACTAGCGGCCGCGTCGCGTCGTCCGGGAGGGCGCCTACTCGCCCTCCGCGCCTACTCGCCCTCCGCGACCCGGATGATCGTCTTGCCGGGAGTCCGCTTCTCGGGTGCGAAGGCGGCACCGGCCTCGTTCAGCGGCCGGACCGCGCCGACGATCGGCTTGAGGCGGCCGTCGCGCAGCCGCTGGGCGAGGTCGGCGAGGCGGGCCCGGTCGGGCTCGACGACGAAGAAGACGGCCCGGCCGTCCGCGGGGTGAACGGTGACCGGCTGGGCGATGGTGACCAGCGTGCCGCCGGCGCGCACCAGCGCCGTGGAGCGCTCCAGGATCTCGCCGCCGATCACGTCGAAGACGACGTCCACCTCGCCGATGTCTTCCAGGCGTCCGGCCTGCAGGTCCACGAAGGTGTGCACGCCGAGCCGACGGGCGGTGTCCTCGTCGGCCGCCCGGCCGGTGCCGATCACCCGGGCGCCGGCCTCGTTCGCGAGCTGCACGGCGATGGAGCCGACGCCACCCGCGGCACCGTGGATCAGCACGGTCTGTCCGGTGGTCAGGCGCCCGTGGTCGAACAGGCCCTGCCAGGCGGTGAGGCCGGAGATGGGCAGGGCGGCGGCCGTGGTGTGGTCGACGTCGGCCGGAAGCGGTGCGAGGTTGCGGGCCTCGACCGCGGTGTACTCGGCCAGCGAGCCGTTGCGCGTCCAGTCGGTGAGCCCGAAGACGCGCTGGCCGACCGTCAGGCCGGTGGTGCCGTAGCCGAGCTCGGTCACCACGCCGGACAGCTCGTGTCCTGGCACCGACGGCGTGCGGTCACGGCCGGCCCGGTCGGTCCAGGTCCCGGGCCAGTCCAGCTCGCCCGGGGTGAAGCCGGCGGCGTGCACGCGCACGATCACGTCGTTCTCGGCGGCGTGCGGGTGCGGCAGCTCGTTGAGGGCGAGTCCGCCGATGCCGGCGTCGGGGTCCTGGACGGTGATGGCTTGCATGTGCTTCCTTACGGGTGAGCAGGCGGGCGGCGCGGGCCCGGTGGTCGAGGTGCGGCGGGGTGGACGCACGCACCTCGACGATACGCAGGAAGAAACCCGGATATCCGGTCCAATCCAGGGCCTGTTTGCTGGGCCATTGCGGCCCCCTGGTTCAGCCCTTGAGCGACGCCTGCCACTCCGCCGCATAGTCGTCGAAGATGGCGCGGAGGTGGTGCCCGATCTTGAGGTAGTCGAGGTCGTCCAGGTTGGCCAGGGAGGCACGGACCGACCACTGCGGGCCGTCGAAGCCGCCGCCGTTCAGCAGCACCACATGCGTCTGCTCGGCGAGGCGGAACAGCGGGTCGACCGGCTCGTAGTTCGCCTGCAGGAAGTCCGCGAAGTCCTTGCCGTGCATCCGCTCGGCTTCGGCGAGGAGGTCGAGTTCGATGTAGTACGCGGCGCGGCCCGGGTCCTCGGAGATCTTCATCTTGGCGCCTTCCAGCAGCAGGTCGAGGCGCTGCTGGACGATGGCGCGGAGCTTGAGTTTGTACGCCTGGCCCTCGTCGAGCATGTCGAAGAGGGAAAACAGCGTCATCTGGATCTGCTGCGGCAGGGACAGGCCCGCGGTGTGGTTGAGGGCGACCTCGCGGGAGTCGGCGACCAGGCGGTCGATGAACTTGATCTTCTCCGGCTCCAGCGTCAGCGTCCCGTAGCGCTTCGCCAGCCGCGCCTTCTCGTCGGCCGGGAGCCGCGCGAGCATCTCGTCGATCACGTTGTCGTCGTGGAGGCCGATGACGCCGAGCCGCCAGCCGGTGCAGCCGTAGTGCTTCGAGTACGAGTACACCAGCAGCGTGTTGCGGGGCAGGTCGGCGGCGAGGGAGCGGAAGCCCTCGACGAAGGTGCCGTACACGTCGTCCGTGACCAGCATCAGGTTCGGGTTCTTTGTCGCGACGATGTCCTTGATCTGGTCCATCACCCGCTGGCTCATCGCGAGCGACGGCGGGTTGGAGGGGTTGACGACGCACACCAGCTTGATGGACGGGTCCTCCAGCTTCGCGACCTCCTCGGTCGAGTAGCGCCACTCCCGCACCCCGGCCTCGGCGAAGAGGTCCGCCGAAATGTGCACCACGTCGAAGTCGAAGGTGTCGAGCTCGGGGATCTCCAGATACGGCGTGAACACCGGCACCATCAGGGCGATCCGGTCGCCCTTGTGCAGAATGCCGTTCTTCATCAGCGAGTCGAAGATGTAGCACATCGCGGCGGTGCCGCCCTCGACCGCGAACAGGCTGAGGTTGTTGCCCTCCGGCGGCCGCCCGGCGCACATTTCGTCGCCGATGTAGCCCCGTACGACCTGCTCGGCGTGGACCAGCATGCGCCCGGGGACGGGGTAGTTGTCGCCGATGATCGAGTCCGCCAGCTCGTGCAGGAAGGCGTCCCGGTCGAAGCCGAACCGCTCGACCGCCAGCTCCACGCAGCGCTGCAGCATGTCGGTGCCGGAGAGCTCGGGGTTGGCGCGCAGCCAGCGGTCGAAGCGTTTGCCGATGTCCTGCTTCTCGGGCATGCCGCCGAGGTTGTCCCCGCTCCACACCCGCTTGGACTCGGACAGCGCGAAGTAGCCGAGCGCGAAGAAGGCCTCGCGCGGCCCTGAGGCGATCCAGTTGGGGTTGCCGCGCCCGGCGTTGAGCATCTGGACGGCGGACTTGTCCTTCTGGCCCGGCTTGTCCTCCTGGACCTCCTGAGCGATCTGGATGAACTTGTCCTTCAGCTCGAACGGGCTGAGCTGGGCATAGGACTTGATCTCTTCGCGGCTGAAGCGGGTCTTCGGCATGGCCTTGCTTCCTTACGGTCAGTGGTGGAGGAGGACGATCACGGCACCCCAGATCGTCAGGAGGACGTTGGCGACGGCGTACGGGATCGTGTAGCCGAGCGTGGGGACCTGGGACTTGGACTGCTCGTTGATCGCGCCGATCGCGGCCGTCGTGGTCTGGCCGCCGGCGAGGACGCCCATCAGGATCGGGAAGCGGATCTTCTGGATGTAGTGGCCGACGAGGAAGCCGACGAGCAGCGGGACGACGGTGGCGACCGCGCCGAAGACCAGCAGGCCCCAGCCGGCCGTCGACAGGCCCGAGGTGAAGCCAGGACCCGCGTTGATCCCGACGACCGCCACGAAGAGGCACAGGCCGAGGGTGTCCATGAACCACTGGGCGCCGGGCGGCACATTGCCGTACGTCGGATACTTGCCGCGGATCCAGCCGAAGACCAGGCCCATGATCAGCGCCCCGCCCGAGGTGGACAGCGAGATCGGCACGCCGCCCGCGGTCAGCGCCGGGATGCCGATGCAGCCGCCGAGGAAGATGCCCAGGCCGACCCAGAGCATGTCGGTGGCGAATGAGGTGGGCACCGGCTTGCCGATCTCCTTGCCCGCCGGGTCCACCAGGCGCTTGGGGCCGGTGAGGATGAGGGTGTCGCCGCGTTCGACCTTGGTGGACAGGCGGTAAGGGAAGTCGGCGCCGGCGCGGTAGAGCTTGTCGATGTAGACGCCGGTCATGAAGGGCTGGGCGCGCAGTTCGGCGATGGTGCTGCCGAGCTGTTTCTCCTCGGAGGCGACGACGTGCAGCGTCTCGGTCTGGTAGCCGAGCAGTTCGACGTCGTCGGCCTCGGCGCCGATGTGGGTGCGGGCGTCGAAGTCGATGAGCGAGTCGCGCAGTGCGCTGACCGCGACCACATCGCCTTCCCGCAGCGCCAGTTGCTGGTCGTGGTCCATCAGCTTGCCGTCGCGACGGACCCCGGTGATGTAGATGCGGTGGCCGAGCTGCTTTTGCTGGCTCTCGAAGTCGTCGATGGTCCGCCCCACCAGGTCCGGCCGCTGCACCGTGTACGCGCGCAGCACGACCTCGTAGTAGCCCTCGCCGAGGTCGGGGTTGTCGGAGGGGGCGTCGAGCTCCTTGGCGAGCTGGGCGGATTCGGCGGCCAGGTTCTTGCGGTACAGCTTGGGCAGGACGTTGGCCAGGAGCATCGCGCACAGGATGGTGCCCAGCGGGTAGCAGACCGCGTATCCGACGGCGACGAGGTTCTGCTCGGTCTTCACGTCGCCCGCGGACAGGCCGGGCAGGTTGCCGATGGCGTCCTGGGCGACACCGATCACCGCGGACTGGGTGAGCGCCCCGCCCAGGAGTCCGGCGGACAGGCCAGGGCCGTAGCCGAGCATCGCCGCGAAGCCCCACGATACGAGCAGGCCGGTCACGCAGACGACGAGGGCGTTGATCACCTGCGGCAGGCCGTCCTTCTTCAGGCCGTGGAAGAACTGCGGGCCGACCTTGTAGCCGAGCGCGAACAGGAACATCGTGAAGAAGAGGTTCTTCACGGTGTCGTCGATGGTCACCTTGAACTGGGCGCCGAGCAGCAGGCCGGCTACGAGGCAGCCGGTGACGGCGCCGAGCGCGATGGCCTTGTAGCGGAGCTTCCCGAAGAGGAAGCCGAGCGCGACGGTGATGAAGACGAGCAGTTCGGGGTGCGGGTGGAAGATGTTCCGGTTAAGGAAGTCGATCATGTGATCGGCTCCTACGCGCCCAGGATGCCGACGAGGATCGGCCCGGTCAGCGGCAGCAAGAAGTTGGAGAGCGCGTACGTGATCGTGTAGCCGAGCATCGGGACCGAGCTCTTGGCGACCTGGGTGATCGAGGTGATCGCGGGGGTGGAGCACTGCTGGCCCGCGATCGCGCCGAGCAGCACCGGCTTCTCGATCTTCAGCAGCTTGCGGCCGACGATCAGCGAGATCGTCGCGGGGATCAGCACCATCGCGATCCCGGCGAACGGCAGCAGCGCCCCGTACTGCTTGAGCATCGGCCACGCCTGCGGCCCGGCGGCGAGCCCGGTGCAGGCGATGAACACGGCGAGCCCGAGGTCCTTCATGGTGGACGCGGCCTGCGGCGGGAAGGCGCCGAAGGTCGGCTTGCGGGAGCGGAACCAGCCGAACAGCAGCCCGGACACCAGGCAGCCGCCGCCGGTGCCGAGCGACAGCGGCACATCCCCTGCCCGTACGACGATCTGCCCGAGCAGCGAACCGGCGACGATGCCGAGACCGAGGTAGATGTAGTCGGTGGCGTCGTTCTTGACCGCCGCGCCGATCTTCGCGACCAGCTTGTCCAGGCCGGAGCGGGCGCCGACGAGGGTGATCACGTCGCCGCGGTGCACCACCGTCTCCCCGGTGGCCGGCATCTTCTGGTCGGTGCTGCGCAGCACCTCGGTGACGTAAACACCGGCCTTGCCGAACTCGGGGTGCGCCTGGCGGAGCTCGTCGATCGTCCTGCCGTGGGTGTCCTTGTCGGTGATGGCGACCTGCCGGGTGGCCAGCGGGGCGTCCAGGCCCGGGATGCCGGGGGTCTCCGGGCCGATGTGGCGGGCCGCGTCGATGACTTCCGCGCGCCGCCCGACCAGGAGGACGAGGTCCGAGAGGGTGAGCTCGGTGTCGGGTGTGGGTGGCACCATCTTGCTGCCGCGTCTGATGCCCTCGACGGTGACCAGCCCGCCCAGCTCGGCCTGCAGGTCGCCGACGGTGCGGCCGTCGGCGGTGGTCACCAGGTAGGTGCGGCCCACCAGGCCCGGCGCGGCCTGCTGCTCGTCCGACTCGAGCGACTTGCCGCCGCCCTGGCCGCGCATCTTCTCCCACAGCTCGCGGGAGGCGTCGGCGAGGTTGATGCGCAGCAGCATCGGCATGATCTGGCTGGTGAAGAGCACGATGGTGATCAGGCCGAAGAGGTAGCAGACCGTGTACGCGGTGGCCACGTGCCCCTGGTACGTCTTGATCTGCTCCTGGCTCAGGCCCTGCAGCTGCCCGATCGACTCGGTGGCCGTACCGACGACCGCCGATTCGGTGGCGGCGCCGGCGAGGATGCCGGAGGCGGTGCCGACGTCCAGGTCGAAGGCCTTGGCGAGGCCGATCGCGATGGCGAGGACGCAGACCAGCTCGATCAGGCAGAGGGTGAAGAAGCGCAGGCTCTTGCGGTTGAGGTTGTGGAAGAACTGCGGGCCCGCCATATAGCCGAGCGAGAAGATGAACAGCGCGAAGAACACCGTCTTCACGTCGTCGTTCACCGACACATGCCGGGTGCCGAGCAGCAGCGAGACGATCAGCGTGCCGCAGATGCCGCCGAGGGTGATCGGGCCGACCCGCAGCTTGCCCAGCAGATAGCCCAGGGCCAGGCAGAGGAAGAGGGCAAGCTCGGGGTGGTCACGCAAAACGCCCACGCACGATCTCCTTGACTGACTCCCCCCGGCAGGTCCTGGACGCGATCAAGCTAACAGCGCTCTCACCTGCCCACATCTCAGGCGATACCGGACGGGTGTGAGCGTGTCCCCCATGCGAGCTACACGCAGGTGTCCACCGTGCGGGGACGCTGCGCGGGTCCCGGTCTCCGTAGCGTGCGGTCCCAGTCGTCCCTCACGTCTCACTGGAGAACAGCATGCTCCGCACCCGCAGGTCTTCCGCCGTGCTCGCGCTCTGCGCCACCGTCGCCGCCGCGGCGCTCGTCGGCTGCTCCGACTCCCCCGATCCGGACCTGGAGGCGCTGACGGGCAAGGGCTCCGACAAGGAATCCGGCAAGGACTCGGGCCAGGGTGGCTCAGACAAGGACTCCGGCCAGCCGAAGGCCGCCACCTTCACCGGCACCAAGAAGATCGACGTGAACGGTCAGCAGGTGAACGTCTCCTGCTCCGGCACGGCGAAGGGCGACCGCCCGGTCGTCGTCCTCATGCACGGCGGCGGCGACAACCTCAAGAAGTTCGCCGCCCTCCAGAAGAAGCTGAGCGGCACGGACCGGGTCTGCTCGTACGACCGGCTCGGCGCCGGCGCCAGCAGCAAGCCAGAGAAGCCGCAGACGTTCACCAGCACCGGCAGGGTGCTCACCGGCGTGATCGAGCAGATCGCCGGTGACCGCGGCGTCGTCCTCGCCGGGCACTCCCTCGGCGGGCTGATCGCCGGCCGGTACGCGCCCGAGCACCAGGACAAGGTCAGGGGACTCGTCCTCATGGACGCCACCTCCCCCACACAGATCGCCGATCTGCACCGGGAGGTCCCGAAGGACGCCACCGGGCCCGGCGCCCAGCTGCGCGACCAGACCCTTGCCATCTTCCGCGGCGAGAACCCGGAGAAGCTCGTCGTCAAGGACGCGAAGGTCCGTCCCGCCGGCGACATCCCGGTGCAGGTGATCATGCACGGGGTGAAGTACCTCGCCAAGGTCCCGCAGTACGGTCCTGGCCTGGAGCAGGCGTGGGAGGACGGCCAGCGCAAGTGGCTCGCGCTCTCCGGGCGCAGCGCGCTGGGCACCGCCCAGAAGAGCGAGCACTACATCTACCTCGACGAGCCCGACGCAGCGGTCACGGCGATCCTCCAGGTCACCGCCCAGGCCCCCGCCAAGGCCGAGCCCAAGAAGCACAACTAGGTGTTCCGGAGCCCCCGTTACACTCCCCTGGTGGTGCACCTTCGGCGAGCCCGGGATCTGTGGTGCCGGATCGACGTCACGTTCCGGGACCTGCCGCTCGCGCTGCTGATCCTCGCCGCAGCGCTGCTGCCCGCGTCGCACACCCACGGGACGCAGCTCGGCGGGCTGCCGGGCCGCTCCTTCGACGCCCTCGCCGTCGCCGCGGTCGCCGCGCAGACGCTGCCGCTCGCCGTCCGCCGCCGGTGGCCCGCCGCCGCGCTCGCCGTGGCGACGGCCGGCTTCGCCGTGGACCAGCTCCGCGGCTACCACTCGCTCGCGGGCACCGCCCTCGCGGTCGCGCTCTTCAGCGCGGGCGCCCACCTGGAGCAGGGCCGCCGCGCAGCGATCGCCGTGCTGACGCTCGCGTATGTGGCGCTGGCGGTCGGGCTCGGCGAGGCCGGCGGGACCGAGGGCGTGTCCGAGTACGTCATGTACTACCTGGCGATGGCCCTCGTCTGGGGCATGGGTTCGTGGCTGCGCTCCACCCGGGCCGCGGAGGCCGAGCACCGCCTCCGCGTCGCCGAGGAGACCCGTACCGTCGAGCGCACCCGCATCGCGCGGGAGCTGCACGATGTCGTCACCCACCATGTGACGGCGATGGTCGTGCAGGCGGAGTCGGCACGCTATCTGACCGCCGCCCCCGACCGCCTCGACGCCAGCCTCACCGCCGTCACCGACACCGGCCGCCGGGCCATGACCGACCTGCGGCACCTGCTCGACCTGCTCAATCCCGAGTACGGTGCCGGGGACAGGACGCCGTCCGTCGGCAGGCTGCTCACGCTCGTGGAGCAGACCCGGCTGGCCGGGCAGCCGGTGGAGTTCACCGAGAAGGGCACTCCACCGGCCTCGACCGGCAGCGCCGACCTGGTGGCTTACCGTGTGGTGCAGGAGGCGCTGACGAACGCGCTCAAGTACGCGCACGGCAGCCGCACATCGGTCGAGGTGCGGCATGGCGAACGGGAGATCACGGTGGAGGTCGGCACGGAGGGCGGCGTGGGCGTGCGGGGCCGTGCGGCCGGCGCGCAAGGCCGTACATCCGGCGGGCATGGCCGTATCCCGGGCCAGCAGGCCCGCGCCACCGGCTCGCCCGCCCCCGGCGGCAGCGGCGGCCGTGGCCTGGACGGCCTCCGCGAGCGGGTCGACGTCCTCGGCGGCGACTTTCACGCCGGCCCCCGCCCCACCGGCGACGGCTTCGTCGTCCGGGCCCGGATACCGGCGGGCAGCCCGCCGCCGTGACCGCACCGACCCGGGTCCTCATCTGCGACGACCAGGTGCTGGTCCGCACCGGCCTGGTCACGATCATCGACGCGCAGCCCGACCTTGAGGTGGTCGGCGAGTGCGCCGACGGGCAGGCGGCCGTCGAACTCGCGGCCAAGGTGCGGCCCGACGTCGTCGTGATGGACGTGCGCATGCCCGTACTCGACGGCATCGAGGCCACCCGCCTGCTGGCCGGGACCGGGGTGCAGCAGCCCGTCAAGGTGCTGGTGGTGACCACGTTCAACCTCGACGAGTACGTCTACGAGGCGCTCCGCGCCGGCGCCAGCGGCTTCCTCCTCAAGGACGCACCGCCGGCCCAACTGCTGCACGGCGTACGGACGGTGGCCGCCGGCGCGGCGCTGCTCGACCCTCAGGTCACCCGCCGGCTCGTGGGCCGGTACGCCACCCGGATCCGGCCCACCGGGGGCACGGTCGCCCCGGACGACATCCCGCTGAGCCCCCGCGAGCTGGAGGTCCTGCGCCTCATCGCGGGCGGCCTGTCGAACAGCGAGATCGCCGCCGTCCTGGTCCTCAGCCCGGAGACGGTGAAGACCTTCGTCTCCCGCATCCTCACCAAGCTGAACCTGCGCGACCGCGTCCAGGCAGTCGTTTACGCGTACCGCCAGGGGCTCGCGGACTGAATGTCCCCCGCTGAGCACGATTGCCCCACAGGGCCCATGCGCTGGACGCCCCCGCGGTGATGACGTACTGTTCGCGCGCTCAAGAGCGGCGATCGGCCGCCGAGGAGATCCGTGGGGGGATCGATCCGTATGCAATGCGTCGACTGCCTCAACAGGCCTGCCACAACGCCGGACGGACGCTGCCGCGTCTGCTCCGTCGCCGAAGCCCAGACCGCGCTGGAGGACTCGACGCGGGCCCGGGCCATGCCGCCCGCGGCGGGGGGCTATCCGGTCGCGCCGCGCTGGATGTTCCGCCCGGTCGGCGGGCTGGCGACGGCGGTGATGGTGCTGCTGGGGGTGTGCATCGCCACCGACCTGCTGTCCGTCTTCGCCGGATTCCGCATCCGAAGCCTGATGGATGACCTGCTGACGGCCAGTGACAGCGAGATCGACGCCGCCGACGCGCTGTACGCGGCCACGGGCGTGCTGCAGCTGCTCGCGATGCTGGCGACGGCCGTGGTGTTTCTCATCTGGTTCCACCGGACGCGTGAGAACGCCGAGTTGTTCGACGCCGGGCAGTTGCGGCACTCCGCCGGCTGGTCGATCGGCGCATGGTTCATCCCGATCGCCAACCTGTGGATACCCAAGAAGATCGCCAACGACATCTGGCGGGCCAGCAAGCCGCCCGCCACCCACGGCATGCGAGAGCCTGGCGGTGTCGGCCTGGTCACCGGCTGGTGGGCGGTGTGGGTGACGAGTCTCGTCTTCGACCGCGGCGCCTCGGCCAGCTACCGGACGGCCGACACGCCGGAGGCGCTGAAGTCGGCCGTCGCCGGACTGGTGCTCTCCGATGTGGTCAGCATCACGGCCGCCGTCCTCGCCATCCTCTACGTCCGCAAGCTGAGCAAGATGCAGGAGCTCAAGCACGCCTTCACCGCGCCACCCGCCCCGCCGGCGTACCAGCCGCCGTACGGGGCCGGGTGACGCTCACCGGCTCAGCCGGCTCAGCAGTTCATCGCCCACACATGCGCGTCCCCGCGGTCGTTGGCCCCCTCGTTGTGGTCGATTTCCTGGCCGGGGGCGAGGCAGATGGTGCGGTCGCCGCCGTTGGAGGGGAACTGGATGGCGTCCTCGTAGACGATGACGTGGTCCTTGACGCCGGGGCCCGAGATGCCGTGGTTGGCCCAGGAGGAGTCCTCGTCGGCGATCCAGCTCTCCCACCACTCGTCGTCGCCGGAGGAGGCGAAGACCTGGCCGCCGTAGTTGATGTCGGGCCAGACGCAGAAGCTGCCGCTGGGGCAGGGGGCGGCGGAGGCGGTCGGGGCGAGGGCGAGGGTGCCGGCCGCCAGGAGGGTGGTGGCGAGGAGGGTGAGGGTGCGTTTCATGGGCAGGGGCCTTTCGGTGCGGGTTACTTGCTGGTGAGGAGGGCTTGAGCGCGGTCCAGTGCGGCGGCGCGCAGCTGCTTGTACGTCGTGCGGTCCGAGGCCGGGGCCGCGGACTTGAGGTTGCCGACGTTGGTGGAGGCCTTGAACCAGCGCTGCTGATCGCCGTACAGCCTGCGCTGTGCCTGGGCGAGGCAGCCGTCGGTGTGCTGGCTGATGACGTGGCCGCTGGGGAGTTCGAGGGAGAGCTCGGCGCGGCCCTTTCCGTAGGTGGCGTCGGACAGTTGGCGGGTCTCGTCCGCCGAGGCGGACTGATGGTCGCCGGGGCGGGGTGGGTCGAGGCCGTGGTCGCGCAGGCAGCGGTCGGTGAGGAGCTGCTGGGCGGCCTTGATCGTGTCCTGCGGGCTCAGCTCTACGCGCTCGGCGGGGGCGGCGCAGCCGGCCAGTGAGAGCGCCGCCGCCACGGCCCACCCGGCAAGTCGCCGGGGCGCCACCTCAGCCCTGCTGGCAGTCGGCCGGCTTGTTGCGCTGGACGCCGTCGAACTTGTCCCACCACTCCCAGTTCCCCGACCAGTCGCCGCCGTAGATGGTCCGGTAGAGGCAGGGTCCTTCGCGGGGGAAGCTGAGGGCGTAGAAGGTGTCCTGGGTCTGGTTGCTGAAGGACTTGGCGTGCCGTTTCACGTCCGGCCTGGCTTCGGCGTAGCCGGTGCCGTTGTAGCACCAGCCGCCCTGGGGGCCGTGTTCTTCGGTCTCGGACCAGAAGCAGACGTAGCCCGGTAGCGCGGCGGAGGCGGCCGGGGCGGGCAGGGTACGGGCCGGGTCTGCGCTCGCGGCGGAGACGGAGGCGGTGGCGGCGAGGGTGGCGGCAGCGAGCAGGGCTGCGTAAAGGCGGCGCATGGGTGGCCCCCAGGGGCGGTGGGTCGGACGGTGCGCCAGCAACCTCCCCCTGCGAATCCACAGCTAGGCGCACTGCCACCCGCAGTGGTGACTAGTCGTACCGCAGCAGCCCCACGCCGACCCACCCGTCCCAGGCAGCCGAAAGGTTAGGCTAACCTAAGCGCTCGTGAGAGTCGGAGAGAGCACGGGCGGGCATGCCCTATCAGCCGCGGGCGTCACCGTGGCCTATGACGGCGTCGATGTCGTGCACGAGGCGGCGCTGGCGCTGCGGCCTGGCGAGGTGACCGTGCTGGTCGGGCCGAACGGCAGCGGGAAGTCGACGCTGCTGCGCACGATCGCCCGGCTGCAGCGGGCGCGGGCCGCGTCCCTGGTCCTCGACGACGGGACCGACGGGCTGGCGCTGTCCGCCCGCGAGTTCGCGCGGCAGGTCGCGCTGCTCACCCAGGGGCGGCCGACGCCCAGCGGGCTGACGGTGCGCGATGTGGTGGAGTTCGGGCGGTACCCGTACCGGGGCCGATGGGGCAAAGCGGACCCCGACGGCCGGGCCGCGGTGGACCGGGCGCTCGCCATGACGGGCGTGACGGACCTCGCGGACCGCGGCGCCGAGCACCTGTCCGGCGGACAGCTGCAGCGCGTCTGGCTGGCCGGCTGCCTCGCGCAGGACACCGGCGTGCTGCTCCTCGACGAGCCCACCACCTACCTCGACCTGCGCTATCAGGTCGAGCTCCTCGACCTGATCCGCGACCTGGCGGACGACCACCGGATCGCGGTGGGCGCCGTCCTGCACGACCTCGACCAGGCGGCGGCCCTCGCCGACCGGATGGTGCTCCTCGACACGGGCCGCGTCGTCGCCGAGGGCCGCCCCGAGGACGTCCTGACCCCCGAGCGGCTCACCAAGACGTACGGCATCCGCATCGAGGTCGACCACGACCCGACCACCGGCGCCCTGCGCACCCGCGCCATCGGCCGCCACCACACCCGCAACCCCTCCCGAACCGAAAGGCTCAGCACCTCCTCATGAGACGCTCCATACCGGCCGCCGCAGCCCTCGCCGCCGCCGCGCTCGCCCTGACCGCCTGCGGGACCTCCGAGCCCGCCGAGAAGGATGCGGGGAAGGGCGCGGAGAAGATCAGCCTCACCGACTCCACCGGCACGAAGGTGACGCTCGACGGGCCCGCCAAGAAGGTCGTCGGGACCGAGTGGAACGTCGTCGAGGACCTCGTCTCGCTCGGCGTCGACCCGGCCGGCGTCGCCGACGTCAAGGGCTACAAGACGTGGAACCATGCGGCGCCGCTGACCAACAGCCCCAAGGACATCGGCACCCGTGGCGAGCCGAGCATGGACACCATCGCCTCGCTCTCCCCCGACCTGATCGTCTCCACCGACGACCTGAAGCCGGCCGCGGTCAAGCAGCTGCGCAAGGTCGCCCCGGTGCTGCAGATCCACTCCGCGGACGCGTCCGACCCGATCGGGCAGATGAACAAGAACCGCGACCTGATCGCCAAGGCCACCGGCACCACCGCGGAAGCCGCCAAGCTCAAGAAGGCTTTCGACGACAAGGTCGCCGAGGGCAAGAAGGCCCTGGCGGGCGCGGATCTCGCGGGTGCGGAATTCGCCTTCGCCGATGGTTACGACACCTCCAACCAGGTCTCGATCCGGCCGTTCACCTCCGGCTCGCTGCTCGGCGCGGTCAATGAGCGGCTCGGGCTCAAGAACGCCTGGAAGGTCAAGGGCGACAAGGCGTACGGGCTCGGCGCCACCGATGTCGAGGGGCTCACCAAGCTGCCGGATGACGTGCAGTTCGCGTACATCGGCAACAAGGACGACAAGGGCAGCACCCCCTTCACCGGCGCGCTCGCCAAGAACTCCGTGTGGAAGTCGCTGCCGTTCGTGAAGAAGGGCAATGTGCACCGGCTGCCCGACGGCATCTGGATGTTCGGCGGCACCAAGTCGATGAACCAGTACATCGACTCCGTCGTGAGTGAGCTGACCAAGTAACCCCGATGGCCGTCACCGCACCCTCCCGCCCCACCGCCACCCCGCCGGCGGCCGCGTCCCCGTCCCGTACGGGCGCGGCCGCGGTGACGGCCGCCCTCGCGGCTCTCGTCGCGGTCCTCGCCGTCGTCGACCTCACCCAGGGGACGTCGGGCGCGGGCGCGGCGGAGGTCTGGAAGGCCCTCACCGGGCAGGCGGACGCGACGGACTCGTCCGTCGTGATCTCCGCCCGGCTGCCGCGGGCGGCCGCGGGGCTGCTCGTCGGCGCCGCGCTGGGCATGGCGGGGGCCATCCTGCAGTCGGTCAGCCGCAATGTGCTCGCCGCGCCCGACACCCTTGCCGTCAACGCGGGTTCGTACGCCGCGCTCGGCATCGCCGCCGCCACCGGCGCCTCGCTGCCGCTGCTGGCCTCGTCCGCGGTCGCCTTCGGCGGCGGGCTCGCGGCGGCGGCCGTGGTGCTCAGCCTCTCGGGGCTCGGCAGCGGCACGGTGCGCCTCGTCCTCGCGGGCAGCGCGCTCACCCTCGGCCTGACCTCGGTCACCGAGGGGCTGCTGCTGCTCTTCCCCGAGGAGACCGAGGGGCTTTACGCCTGGAACCAGGGCAGCATCGCGCAGAGCAGCGGCTTCGACGGGGTGCTGCGGCTCGCGCCGCTGGTCCTGGTCGGGCTGGTCGGGCTGCTTCTGTACGCCCGCCGGGTGGACGCCCTCGCGCTCGGCGACGACGCCGCGCGCGGGCTCGGGGTCCCGGTCCGTAACACCCGGATCGTGACCGTCCTGCTCGCCGTGCTGCTCGCCACGACCGCCGTCACCCTCGCCGGGCCGATCGGCTTCGTCGGGCTGTGTGCGCCCGCGATCGTACGGCCGCTGGCGCGGAGGTTCCGCGCGTTCGCCCGTACCCGCGGGACCGTGCCGGTCGCGGGGCTCACCGGGGCAGCGCTGGTACTCGGCTCGGATGTCGGGCTGCGCGCGATGGTGGACGCGGATGCCGCGGTGACCGTGCCTACGGGCGTCGTCACCAGCCTCGTCGGCGCGGCGTTCCTGATCGTGCTGGCCACCCGGCTTCCGGACGCCGCGGGGGCGACGGCGGTGGACAAGCTGCGGCTGCGCAGCCGCGCCACCTTCCTCACCACCACGGCCGTGCTGGTGGTCGTGCTGGTCGGGGTCGCCGTCGCGGCCGTGCTGCTCGGCGACAGCAAACTGCTGCTGGGGGACGTCGCCAACTGGGTGCGGGGGCAGGCCGGTCAGACCATCACCTTCGTCCTCGATACGCGCATCCCGCGCGTGCTCGCCGCGCTGCTGGCCGGCGCCGCCCTCGCGCTCGCCGGGACGCTCACGCAGGCCGTCACCCGCAATCCGCTCGCCGAGCCCGCGGTGCTGGGCGTCACCGGCGGCGCGGCGCTCGGCGCCGTGATCCTGGTGACGGCGACGTCGGCGGCGGGGTCCTGGAGCCTGGCGGGCGCGGCGTGTGTGGGCGCCGCGGTGGTCTCCGCCGGGGTCTTCGGGCTATCGGCACGCGGCGGCTTCCAGCAGAACCGGCTCGTCCTGGTCGGCATGGGCTTCGCCGTCGCCACCACGGCGCTGATCAGCCTGCTGATCGTGCTCACCGACCCGTTCAACGCGACCAAGGCGCTGACCTGGCTGTCCGGCTCGACGTACGGGCGGACGATGCCGGACGTCGTGCCGCTCGCGGTCGTGCTGGCGGTGGGGGTGGCGGTCGCCGTCGCCCGGCGCCGGGAGCTCGATCTCGTATCGCTGGACGAGGACACGCCGCGGCTGCTCGGCCTCGACCTCGGGCGCAGCCGGCTCGCGCTGCTGACGCTGAGCGTGCTGCTCAGCGCCGCCGCGGTGGCCGCGGCCGGGACGATCGGCTTCGTGGGCCTGGTGGCGCCGCACGCCGCGCGGGCGCTGGTGGGCCGGCAGCACGTGCGGGTGATCCCGGTGGCCGTGCTGCTGGGCGCCATCCTCGTCTGTACGGCGGACCTCATCGGCCGCACGGTCATCGCCCCGGCCCAGCTGGGCGCGGGCCTGATGACGGCGGTCATCGGCACGCCGTACTTCCTGCACCTGCTGGTACGCAGTCGCCGTGCGTGACCGGCCCCTCCAGCAGCGCCAAACCCATCGGCGTCAGCGCATGCCGCACCGTATTGCGCTGGCGGATGCTGGTGACCAAACCCGCGGCGCGGAGGATCGCGGCGTGTTCGCTGGCTGAGGAGAGGGAGACGCCGGCGCGGCGGGCCAGGTCGCTGGTGGTGCAGTCGTGGCTCAGCGTCTGGAGGACCGCGGCTCTCGTGTGGCCCAGGAGGCGGGCCAGGTTTTCGGCCGTCGCGTCGCCGGGCGGCGGCCCGGGCGGCGCGGGGCGGTTGCGCGGCACCGGGTAGACCAGCGTCGGCGCCAGCGACGGGTCGGCGAGCGCGACCGGGCCGCGGCGGCAGAAGTACGACGGGACCAGCAGCAGTCCGCGGCCGTCCAGGTAGATGTCCTTGTCCACCGGATAGTCCGCCTCCAGCACCGGCGCCCGCCAGCGAATGCCGGGCCCGAAGGTGCGCAGCATGGCCTCCGTGCCGCCGTACCACTGGATGCGGGCGCGCCACGCCCGGTCGGGCTCGGTCCTGCTGCGGACCCGCTGCCAGGACCTGCCGAAGGCGATGCGGTGGTACTCGCGCAGCGCGTCACCGAGCCGCCGCAGCGTCGGCGCCCGGCCCTCCCCCACCGAACGCGCCCAGCCGCACGCCGGCGACCCGTCCGCCGCCAGCCGCCCGACCTGGCGGCGCAGTTCGCGCCGCGGCGTGGACAGCAGCGCTTCCAGCCCCGCCTCGAAGCCCTCGGCGCCGGCCGCGGGCGTCAGGAAGTCGGGGAAGTAGCCGCGGGCGGGCACCAGCGGCAGCAGCAGGCTGAGCGGCGCCTGCGCGTTTCTGACCACGCGCCCGCGCCAGCCGGTCAGGTCGGGCTGGGCGCGCCGCTCGCGCACCCGGTGCAGGCTCAGTACCGATTCCCACAAGAGGTCGGGCCCGTCCGCGATTCGCGTACGGGCGAGATCCCCCGCGCTGAAGTGCATGCGCAGCATGTTTGTCGTTTCCCCCGATGTGACGTGCAGGTGCGACACCACTCCCCCGTTTCCGAGTGGTGTACTGGCGACTCTGCGCTCCCCACTGGTTCCGTGGCAAGGACTTCTGGGGAGATGGGACGGTGGGACGGCGGTACGGGTTCCAGCTGCGGCTTTCCGCGAGCGTGGGACGTCCCGTACGCGAGGAGACAGGGGTGCGATGGCGGCCGAACTGGCGGAACTGCTGGAGGAGCTGAGGCTGCGCAGCGGACGCAGCTATGCGGCACTGGCCCATCGCACCGGCCTGAGCAGATCCACCCTGCACCGCTACTGCCAAGGCACCACCGTGCCGCCGACGTTCGGCGTGATCGAGCAAGTGGCACGGGTCAGCGGCGCGAGCCCGGCCGAGCTCGACCGGCTCTACCGCGCCTGGTGCCGGGCGACGGCCGGCGATACGGAGCCGGACGAGCCGCCGCGGCCGGCCGCCGACATGGTGCAGCGCGGGCACGAGCCGTCCCCCCGGCCGCCGTGGTGGCGCCGCCGCTGGGTCCGGCCCGCGGCGCTGCTGACCGTCCTCGTCCTCACCGCGGGCGGCGGCGCCCTCGCGTACGACGACAGCCCCAGCGCCCCTGAAGGCCGCCCGCCCGCCGCCGAGCAGCGCCCGGAGGGACCGGACTGGCACGAGTCCCCGCGCCGCATATCCCCCGAGTTCTTCGGCATGACGATCAATAGCGACACCGGCCTGATGCCCGGCTTCCGCACCGGCTCCGCGCGCCTGTGGAACAGCGAGACGCGCTGGGGCAACATCGAGCCGAAGCCGAACAAGTACCGCTGGCAGACCCTGGACCGGCTGGTGGAAGGCGCGGAACGGGACCGGCTGCCGGTCCTGTTCACCTTCGGCGGCACCCCCTGGTGGGCGGCCCCCGACGGCAAGAAGTCCGGCTTCGCCGACTCCTCCGCCTCGCCGCCCGACGACCTGAAGGTGTGGGAACGCTTCGTAAAAGAGGTGGCCACCCGCTATCGCGACCGCATCGAGTCGTACGAGCTGTGGGACTACCCGAGCCATCCGCTGATGTACGCGGGGAGCATGAAGTCGCTCGGCGAGATGGTCGAGCGGGCCGCGAAGATCATCCGCCGCATTGCCCCGGAGGCGCGGATCGCCTGCCCGTCGTTCGGGTCGCTGTGGAGCCGCGAGGGCCGGGAGCTGCTGCGGGAGTTCGCCGGGACGGGCGCGTACGAATGGTGTCACGCCGCCGCCCTGAAGATGCCGCCGCGCAAGGGGAACGGCCCGCCCGAGGACATCATCGAGCTCTCCCGGAACATGCGGAACCTCCTCCACGACGAGAACGTCAACGACGTCGAACTCTGGAACACGGGCCCGGAGTGGGACATCAACTCGGTGCCCCGCCTCGACGCCCGCCGCGCCCGCGACTACGCCGCCCGCTTCTATCTGGCCGGGCTCTACAGCAGGAAACACGGCGTGCGCCGGATGTACTTCTACAACTGGGGCAGCACCCATATCCCGATCATCGTGCAGGCCGTCGGCGGCCCCCCGGCCGAGCCGGGCAAGGCCGTCGGCCGGCTGACCGGATGGCTGGCCGGCGCCCGGATCAGCTCCTGCGGACAGGGCCCGCGCCTGGATCTGCCGCCGGGCGTGCACTCCTGCACCTTCGAGCGGGACGGCAAGCCCTTCACCGTCGACTGGTCCACCCGCGGCCGGGCCGAGGTGTCACCGGCCGCGGGCGCGTACCGGCTGCGTCACCTGGACGGCAGCACGGCACGCGCCCGGCCCGGCGACCCGATCAGCGTCGGAGGGGAGCCGGTGCTGATCGAGTACCGCGGGTGACCGCGCGGCGGGTCAGGTCAGGTAGGCGCCGCACCTGTCGGTGTTCTTGATCCAGCGGTGGGCGCTGATGGTGTCGTTGGCCTTCCTGCCGTTGGAGAGCTTGTTGTCGATGAGGTTGTCGGCGTACTTTTCGCCCTGCGACAGGCAGGCCGTGCCGCCGCGCCCGGGTAGGTCCGAGTTCCCCGGCAGCTGGTAGAACTTCACCTTGCTGTACGAGCCGACCCCCCTGTTGACGAGCGAGGACGCCTTGTTGTCGGACTTCGAGCTCCAGTTGCGGTCGTTGTCCTTGTCCCGGCCGATGAAGGTCCCGCAGTTCCAGTTCTTGAACGCGTAGACGTATCCGGACGGGATCAGTGGGTAGAGCCGGTCGCAGTTCGCGCTCCGCGCGCCCGCGTCGTCCGCGGGAGCCGCAGGCTCCGCGACGGCCGAAGGGGCGAAGGCCCCGAGGCTCAGGACGGCGGCCGTGGCGGCGGCCGCGAGTGACTTGCGCATGATGTTTCTCCCCGTAGTTGGTTCGGTTGCTCAGCCGCGTCAGGTCAGGTAGGCGCCGCACCTGTCGGTGTTCTTGATCCAGCGGTGGGCGCTGATGGTGTTGTTGGCCGTCCTGCCGTTCGAGAGGTAGTTGTCGCCGAGCTTGTCCGCATACTTCTCGCCCTGCGACAGACAGGCCGTGCCGCCGCGTCCGGGCGTGTTCGCGTTCCCCGGCAGCTGGTAGAACTTCACCTTGCTGTACTGCCCCACGCCCTTGTTGATCAGCGAGGACGCCAGGTTGTCGGTCCGCGAGCTCCAGTTGCGGTCGTTGTCCTTGTCCCTGCCGATGTAGTGATTGCAGAAGTAGCTCTTGTACGCCTCCACATAGCCGGCGTCGGCCTTCCGGTAGGCCTCGTCGCACTGCGCGTCCGCGGGAGCCGCAGGCTCCGCGACGGCCGAAGGGGCGAAGGCCCCGAGGCTCAGGACGGCGGCCGTGGCGGCGGCCGCGAGTGACTTGCGCATGGTGTTTCTCTCCCCCTGGTTGGTTCGGTTGCTCAGCCGCGCCCTTTGGTCACCGCCCGGGCCTTCGTGAGCGCCCGGTGCTGAAGCCGCAGATGGGTGTCGACCTCGTCCCGGTAGCGGGTGCCGATGGTCTTGTCGCGGTATTCCTGCTCCAGCCGGCGCGCGGTGTCCCCGAGGCCGCTGGAGCGGGCGCACTGCGCTTCGGCTACGGCGAGCCGTACCTCTGCGTCGTGTGCGCGATCCGGAGCCAGTCGTTCGGTCAGCTCCGGAAGCCGGTTACGGATTGCGGCGGGGGTGGCGTAGTCGTGCCCCTTGCCGCGCATGCAACGGGACCAGGTGCGCACCGCGCCCTTGAACCGCGGGTCATTCTTGAGGTCCTTGGCGTACAGGGGCGCGAGATTCTCGGCGGTCTTGCTCGCTCGGAACCATTGCGCGAGATCCCCGTACAGGGTGTCCCGCGCCTGTGCGACGCAGCCGTCGAGGCTGACGCCCGCCCGGCCGCCCGAGGGCAGCGTCACGCTGACGGTGCGGCCGTTCCCGCCGCCGAAGAAGGCCCGGTCCCAGCGGGTGTGCTCGCGCTTCGAAAGCCCGGCCAGGTAGGCGGAGTTCGGGTCCTTCCTCCGCTCCCGGTCCGCCTTGCGCTCGAATTCGCTGCCGTAGCCGTGCTCCCGGGCCCAGCGCACGTCGTCGAGGAACAACGTGGTGTTCTTGAGCTCGTCCGGATCCGCCGGCCGCCCCGGCCAGTACTTCAGGCCCTCGCGCTTCATGCACCGCTGCATGAGCAGCTGCTCGGCCCAGGCGAGCCTGGCTTCCTCTGCGTCCGTGAGCCGATCGAGCCCGGCTGCCCCGGCCGTCATCCGGTCCTGCGGTGCCCTGTCCGCCTGCGGTGCGCCGCAGGCGGACAGGGCGGCCAGGGCGGCGGTCACCGTCCCCAGCCGTGCGATGGTCCTGTGCATCAGGCCTTCCCCCGTACTTCATGGCCTCGTGATGTTGACCAAGCCAAGCAGGGTGGGGTGATGCACCGTGAGCTGTTCCGGCCGAGCCCGAAAGATCCGGGCCCGGCGGAACCGCTGCGACCAGCCGCGGGGCGGCGCGACAGCCGATGCCCTTTGGCCCTAACGGCCCACGTCGCGGGCCCGCTTGTGGAATTACGCTCCGTGTACCGGTCACGGCGAGCGGGGGGAGCTGCCATGAGCGACGGAGCTTACGAGGCGTACCGGGCAGCGCTGCGGGATGTCTTCGCCGGGTGGTGGCTGGCCTGGCCGCCGTCGCAGACGGTGAGCGTCGGCGAGGTGCGCAAGCTGCACAGCAAGGGGGCGGCGACGGCCGGCGACCTCGGCAAGTGGGGCATCGCGGTCGCGGCGGCGACCGGCGGGGCGCCGGGCGATGTCACGTACGACGCCGGGGGTTCGGTGTCCGTGCGCTTCAAGGCAGCGGGGAGCGCGCTGCCCGGCATCGACACGCTGCAGCTCGCGGAGGCGGGCGCGCTGGTGGAGTTCAAGAACGAGCGCAGCGCCCTCGTCGTCTACTCGGGTCTTGAGCAGCACGGGCTGCCGGATGTCGCCGGGCTCGCCGACGGGCTGATCCGGCGGATCTGGCGCGGGGAGTGGGATCCCGGGCTGCTCGTCGTCACGGATGTGATCCAGGCGCGGGCCGGGACCGCCATCACCTCCCAGCAGGCGGGAGCCGCCGCCGAGTTGCGGATGACCGCGGGCGGCGGCGGGCCGCTGCGGCTGATCGACCTCGCCGGCAGCGTCGCCTTCAGCCGGGCCAGCCACCTCGGGCTGAACTGGAGCGGCACCGACGTGACCCCGGTCTACAAGGTGCTGCGGATCCGTAAGCGCTGGTGGCGCGGCTTCAAGGCCGAGTACGGGACGCCCCAGCCCGGCCGCGGCGCGGCGGCGGAGCCCGTACCGCAGCTGCTGCTCGAGGAGGCGCGGGAGGATCCGGGGGCCGTGGTCGAGCAGGTGGACGGCGGCGAGCAGCCGCCCCCGGAGGCCGCGGAGGAGGCATGACCGACGTCGTCGTCACCATCACCGCGACCCAAGTGAGCCTGCAGAACGGCGACCGTACCGTCGACTGGCCGCTGGGCGCCGAGCTCGCCGCGGTCGCGCAGGATCCGGCGGGCGCCGGCGCCGCCGAGTTCCACCGGGCGCTGGAGCCGGAGGCGGACAGCGGGCAGCGGCGGGCCGTCGGACGGCGGCTGTACGACGCGGTGTTCGGCGGCGCGCCGGACGACAGCTGGCGGGCACTGGTCGCCGCCGCCACGCCCGAGAACCTGCTCCGGGTGATGGTCGACATCCAGGACCCGGTGCTCGACACGCTCCCCTGGGAGCTGATGCACGACGAAGGGCAGCACGCGCTGTGGCGCAACGGGCGGGTGCTGCTGCGCCGCGGGCGCGCGACAGGCAACCAGGTCTCGGCGGAGAAGGGACCGCTGCGGGCCCTGCTGGTCGTCTGCAACCCCGCCGACCACACGCTCCTCGCCGACCAGGAACTCGCCAAGATCGGCGCGGCGCTGGCCCGGCTGCCCGGCCGGATCCACACCGAGGTGGTCAACGGACCAAGCTCCACCGACCTGCGCGCCGAACTCATAGCCGTGAGGCCGCACATACTCCACTTCATCGGCCACGGCATGCGCGCCGTCGAGGGCGACGGCCCCGGCATCGACTTCAACCTGGAGCCCGAGAACGGGGCCAAGAACGGGGACGGCAACGGCCGCCCGCAGTGGGGCGGCCCGCCGAAGGGCCAGTGGACCCTGGACCGGGACGCCCTGGAGATCCTCCTCAGCGACGGCCGGGCGCCGCGGCTGGTGCTGTTCAACGTCTGCCGGCAGACCGGGGCCCCCTCGGCCGACTTCGGCAGCCTCGTCACCGCCTGCCTCGACCAGGGCGCGGGCGCGGTCGTCGCCATGCAGGGGGACATCGAATCGCCGGCGGCCGTCGAGTTCTCGTACGAGCTCTACCGGAATCTGTCCCGCGCCAGGCCGATAGACAAGGTCGTCACCGAGGTACGCAAGCATCTCTACCTCACCGACCCGGCCCGCTCCTCCTGGGCGCTGCCCGTACTGAAGTGCGCGGTGCCCGACCCGGACGCGGTGACCCGGCAGATCTGGGGGCATGCGGAGCCGGAGCTGTCCAGCCGGAACCGGCAGTGGCCGTTCGACGAACTGCCCATGTTCCTGGGCCGGGCCAAGGAGCGGCGCACCGGCTGGTGGCACCTGTGCGAGGGGGACAGCCCGGAGGCGGGCACCGGCGAGCGGCTGCTGGCGATCACCTCGGAGCAGGCGGGCTCCGGGAAGACCTGGCAGGCCAAGTGGTGCCTGCTCACCTGCATGCTGCTCGGCGAGGACGTCACGTACTGCGACCTCGCCGCTCACGCCGGGCGCGGCGACGCGGACGACCACATGACCCTCGACTGGCTGGCGGTGCTGCGCGCCCTGTGCAAGGCGTGCACCGACCCGCGGCAGCCCGATCCGATGACCGACGCCGACTTCGCCCGCTTCCACCAGATGCTGAACCGGGCCACCAGGGGCGGGCCCGAGTTCAGCCGCGGCCTGGAGGTGTCCGACGCCGACCAGAACTACCGCTTCGACGTGGAGGAGGGCCGCGCCGACGACCGGCACAAGGCGATCTTCCAGGAGTTCCTGAGCACGCTGAAGAACCGGGCCGCCGCCCGGCAGCGGCCGCATCTGCTGGCCCTCGACCACGCCGAGTGGATCATCGATTCGGATGTCGGCGGGGTGCTGAAGCCGCTGCTGTTCGACCCGGTCCGCAAGGTGCCGGAGCCGCCGGAGGAGTATCCGGTACGGATGCTGCTGGTGGCGTCGCAGAGCTGGCGGGGGTTCCGGCATCTGCAGGACGTGATGCCGGTCAGCCCCGTCGTGCTCGGCGACTTCCCGCCGCACGAATACCTGCGGCTGACCCGGGAGTTCTGGGAGCGCACCATCCAGGAGAAGCCCGCGCTGCGGGAGCTGCCGTACGAGGCGTTCGAGGGCGTCGCGCTGGCGGCCCGCCGCAACCGCGAAGGGCCCTTCCGGATCACCCTCTTCAAGATGATGCTGGAGCTGCTGCTCGCCTCGCAGTAGCGCCCTGACGCGTACCAGGAGCGCGCATGCCCGACCCCAAAGCGCTGGCCCAGGCGGCGGCGGAGCTGACCGCGAAGCTCAACCGCGGCGAGGCCCTCGACGACATCCGCCGCCAGCTGCTGCCCGACCACTGGACGGCGGCGCTGCAGGCCGCGTCGGTGGCGCGCTACTTCGACGCCAAGACGTACCGCTCGGTCATCGCGGAGTTCGCCGGCGACCGGCCCCCGGCGCTGTCCGAGCTGATCAAGGCGCAGGCGGTGGTGGAGCTCCCCCGCGGCCTGCTCCAGGTCCCGGACGCGCACCGGCTCGCGTACTTCCTGTCCTGGCTGGGCGAGAAGGGCGGCACCGGGCTCCCGGACCGGCTCGTCGGCCTGGAGCGGCGGCTGAGCGAGCACTGGCATGCCCGCGGCCGCCCGGCCGAGCGGCTGCGGCATCTGATCCTCGCCGACCCGGAGGCCGCGGGCGCCTACTTCGAGCGGCAGTTCGCGGCCGGCGACGCCCGCCGGGACTTCGGCCGCTGCCAGGACCTCATCCTCGTACTCGCCGACCCGGACCGGGCCCCCCTCGCCAAGCGCACCCTGCTCCGCCGGGCCGAGACCCGGGCCGGCTATCTGCGCGCCCGCACCCACTGGGCGCCGGACTACGCCCGCTCCGCGCAGTTCCTGGAGCCGGACGGGCTGTGGGGGCGCGCGAAGGAGCTTTTGTACGGGCCCGGGCCACGGGTGTGGCAGATGCACGGCCCGGCCGGGTCCGGGAAGACCATGCAGCTGCGCTGGCTGGTCGCCCGCCGGCTGGTCACCCCGGACCTGGACGTCACCTGCGCCCGCATCGACTTCGACCACGTCGATCCGCTGAACGGCGCCCGCTGGCCGTGGCTGCTGCTCCTCGAACTCGCCGACCAGCTGGAACTGCGGCTGCCCGCCCGCGCGTTCACCGGCCTCGACGAATACGCCGCCTACCGATCGCTGCTCTCCGACCCCAGCTCCCCGGCCGCCGCCGAGGCCGCCCGCGGCATCCGCACCCAGCACGAGCAGCGCATCCGCGACGAGGTGGTGGAGGCGTTCATCAGCCGCTTCAACCAGTCCTTCGCCGCCGACCTGCCCGTCCTCGTCGTCGTCGACACGATGGAGGAGGTGCTGCTGCGCAGCCCCTCGCACGCGGACGGGCTGCTGCGGCTGCTCGGCGAGGTCCTCGAACGCTGCCCGGCGATCCGGCTGATCGTCGCGGGCCGGGCGCCGCTGGCGGGCGGCCGGCACGACGCCGCGTTCGCCGCGCTGGGCCCGTACCGGGACGTGCCGGTGCTGCCGTTCAGCGAGGCGGAGGCGCGCCGCTATCTGCGCGAGATCCGCTCCATCAGCGACCCCGAACTGCTGCGCGTCGTCATCGAGCGCAGCGCGGGCATGCCCTTCCACCTGGCGCTCTTCGCCGACGACGTGGACCAGAACCCGGACGTCTCCCCCGAGGAGCTGCGCACCCTGCGCACCCCGCTGCTCAGCTATCTGGTCAACCGGGTGGTCCGCCGCATCGAGGACCCGGTGGTGCGCTGGCTGCTGCGGTACGGCGTGATCCCGCGCCGGCTGCGCCAGGAGCACGTGGAGTCCATCCTGCGCCCGCACCTGGAGCAGGTCACCGCCGACGACAGCCCGGAGCACGACGCGCACCATCTCCGCGGCCAGGAGGACGTGTTCCCCGCCATCGACCCGCCCAGCACCGAACAGCTGGAGACCGCCTGGCGCAAGCTCCTCGACTACGCCGCCACCTCCTCATGGATCACCGAGGTCACCGAGGACGAGCGGTCCGTCGTCTTCCACAGCGCCGTGCTGCAGCCGATGCGCGACCTCATCTCCGACCTGTCGGTCTTCGCGCGGCTGCACCGGGACTTCGCCGTGCAGTTCGAGCGGCTGGCCGCGGAGACCACCCAGCCGGAGCGCCGCATCCGCTTCCTGCGCGAGGCGCTCTACCACCGCTTCCAGATGCGCGACCCCCAGGCGCCGCGGCGCTGGCGGGAGGAGCTGGAGCACGCCTGGGCGGCCGGCGACACCCAGGGGCTGCGCGGGCTCGCCGAGGAGATCCTGGGCGACGAGTACGTGGAGCGGGACAGCCCGCGGCGGACCCCCGGCGGCGCCACCCTGATCACGTACGAGCTGATGGCCGAGGCGCAGCTGAACCTCGGCTACGCGCTGTTCCGCGAGGGCATGGCCGACGGGGTGCCGTCGGCGGCGCACGACCACATGTGGTCCGACGTCGAGCTGTGCCTCGCCAAGGCCGACGACCTGTTCAAGCAGGCCGGCGTCACCGAGCGCACCTATGCCGTACGGGAAGAGGTGCTGCGCGCCACCCTGCAGGCGCTGTACGGATCGCCCGGCGAGGCGGTGCTGCGGATCGAGCGCAAGGTGCTCGCCGACCGCGAGCTGCCCGAGCTGGAGCGGCTGTGGGGGCTGAGCATCCGGGCCGCGTCGCTGCGGCTGCTGCACTCCGCGGCCGCCGCGCAGGCGTATCAGGAGGTCGTGGCCTTCGCCCGTACCGTGAACCGCCCGGACATCGCCGCCACCGCGGCCGCCACCGGCGCGGGCGAGCACCGGCTGCTCGGCGAGGTCGACCAGGCGACGGAGCTGTACGCGCTGGCCGCCGGGTTGCGCGCCACCGCCGGGCTGCCGGTCTTCCCGGCCGTCGCCCAGCAGGCCGGGCTGCTGCTGCGCTGCCGCCGCCCCGCCGAGGCGCTCGCGATCCTCGACGCCGTCTCCCCCACCCCGCCCGCCGACCAGGCCGCGCTCGCCCGGCTGCAGGCCAAGGCGCAGCTGCAGCTGGGCCGGGAGGCCGAGGCGCTCGCCGCGCTGCAGCGCGCCGACGCGGTCGCCGAGCGGCTGCACGGCGCCCAGCGCTACCGGCAGCTGGCGCTCACCGCCCAGCTGCGCGGCGTCGCCCTCGGCGAACTGCAGGACATCGGCGCCGCCGACGACTGCTTCACCCGGGCCACCGGGCTGTGGACGGAGCTGGGCTATCTGGCGGGCGAGCCGGAGAGCCACTACCTGTACGCCCGCTTCCTGCTGCGCGACAGCCAGGACCTGCCGGCCGCCCGCCGGGTCCTCGAACCGCACGAAGCCCCCGGCCAGGAGCCGGAGTTCGCGCTGCGGCTGCAGCTGCTCATCCAGGAGTGGGCGGTCAGGTCGGGCGTCCCGCGCTCCGGCCAGGCGCCGCCGCTCCCGTACGAGACGCTGCCCGGTCTCGTACGGCCGCTGCACGCACTCTGCCGCATCGCCGCCGACGACTCCCCGGCCGCGCACCCGGACGCGGTACGGGAGCTGACGGGCGCCCTCGGCGGCATCCAGCCGGTGCAGGCCCGCCTCGCCACCCTGCGCGACCTGGCGGACAACCCGGCGCTGCAGGGCCGGGTGGACTGGGCCGACCTGGAGCCGTACTTCGGCGCCTGCGTCCCCGACCCCGGTGCGTACGGCCCCGACGACGCCCTCGCGCAGCTGCTGATCGCGCAGGTGCGCGGCCACGCCGACGCGGCCGGGGTGGACCGCGCCGCCCGCATCCTGATCGACGGTGCCGCCGGCAACCGTCTGACCGTCTGGCGCTGCGCCCGCACCGCCGCCCGGCTCGGCCATCCAGGGCTCGCCTGCACGTGGCTGGCCGAGGTGCCGTGGACGCAGCCGCCGCAGGCGGCCGGCGGTGCCCCGCGGCCCCCGCACGTGCGGCTCGCGCTGGCCGCGCTGGTGCTGGACGCGGGCGTGAACCCGCGCCCGCAGGCGGCCGAGCAGGCGCTGCTGCGGGCCATTCAACTGGCCGAGTCCGGCGGCGTGGTGCGGCACAGCGTGCCCGTGACGCTGCTGGACGTCGCCCGCCGGGTGCAGGTTCCCGGCGTCGCCGAGCGGGTGGCGGAGCTGCTGCGGCAGCTGCAGCGGCCGGCTTTCGACGGCCCCGACGCGGACGGCCAGCGGCTGTTCGTGGACTGGCCCGGCGAGCAGGCGCTGCAGCTGCACCGGCAGCCCGGCATCGACCCGGTCGACGACGCCGCCCCGCCGCGCCCCGCCAAGCTCGCCGACTGGCATGCCGGACAGCAGTCGCTGCGCGCCGAGTTGGCGGGGCCCGCGCTGCGCCGGCCCCGGTACGTACGCCTGGACTCCGAGGATCCGGAGGCGCACGCGCTGCCGTGGGAGATGACGCTGCAGCCGGCGCTCGACCTGGCGGGCAAGGACGAGCAGCCGGTCCTGTACCGGACGCTGCCGGGTGCCGCCCGGCAGGTCGACGTGTGCTGGCTGCAGCATCGGCTGAACCGGCTGTACCGGCTGAACCTCGACGTCGACGGCATCGTGGGCCCGGAGACCCGGCAGGCCCTCGACCGGCTGCAGCCGGGGGCGCTGACGGCCGGCTGGCCGCTCGTCGCGCCCGAGACCCGGCGCGAGCTGCAGCGGCTGCAGCCGCACGACCCGGGCCGGCACCGGGTGCTGGTGGTGTCCACCAAGCACGACGACCCCGCCTCCGGCGGCGCGGCCCCGCTGGCGTACTGGCTGCGCGGCCGGCGCCCCTCGCTGGGCGGCTATCCGGCGCGGCTGCTGACCTTCGAGCCGGACGCCGACCTGGCCGCGCAGCTCGGCCCGCCCCCCGAAGGCCTGGACGTGCTGCACCTGTCGGCGCCGCTGCGGCAGCGCGGCGGGATGCCGTACCTGGAGTTCGCGCCCGCCGGGCACGCCCGCCGGCTGGCCGGGAAGGCGCGCGGCTCCGACCTCTTCCCGCTGCATCTCTCCCGCTGGCTCGCCGACTTCGCGCCCGGCCGCACCCCCGTCGTCGTCCTCGACCCGCCGTACCCCGGCTCCGAGGTGGATACGACGGTGCAGCTGACGCTGCGCAATCTGTTCGCCGCGCACCTCTTCAGCCACGGCGGCTGCGCGGCCGTGGTGTGCACGGGCCTGTTCCCCGAGGGCGGCCTGGAGTATCTGCTCGGCTTCTACGCCGACCTCGACGGGCACGCGACCGTGGCCGACGCGACCCGCAGGCTGCGCGCCACCGCCCGCGGCTCCGGCACCACCGCCTTTACGGACGACGACGACGCCCGCCGCGCGACCGCCCTGTACGCGGCCGCGTCCTCGCTGCTGCACCGGCCGAAGGGCCCGCCGCCGGTCACGCCGGTGACGCCGGTGCGCACCACCGTCCGGCAGGCCGGCTTCCGCAATGTGACGGACGGGCTGAACCGCGAACTCGACACCTGGGTAGGGCTGTCGGTGGGCAAGGACGCGGTCCTGGAGAAGCACCACAGCCAGCTGCTGGCGGTGACCCGGATGCTCGGCTCCGGCCTCGACCGGGCCCGGGAGAGCCAGGAGCTGCCGCTGGTGCTCGACCTGCACCACGTGTGGGACTACTTCCGCGGCAAGTTCGCGCTGCGCCGGCTGCCGGAGTCCCGCGACTTCCTGGCCGCCGCCGACGAGCTGGCGTGGGCCTGCTACCGGCCGTCGCTGGAGGCGGCCGGGGCCGCGGCGGCCGGCCGTCCCGGGCTGCCGCCCGCGAAGGAGCCGCCGCTGGTGTCCTTCAGCCGCACCGCGGCGCCCCGCGCGCACCGGCGCGGCGACCAGTACCGGGAGCTGCTGCCGCGCGGCGGCATCCACACCGGGGAGGGCGCGCGGGCGGCCCGCAACCTGCCGTTCCCGGTGATCGACATCCCCTGGTACTACGCCTCCCACCTGCCCGCCCTGCTGACGGTGGCGCACGAGGTGGGCCACCACATAGAGGACGACTTCGGCCTCACCGACGAGATCACGGCCCGGCTGGCCGGCTGCGGCCTGCCCGCGGCCGAACTGCCGCGCTGGCAGGGCTGGCTCGGCGAGGTCTTCGCCGACGTGTGCGCGACGCTGGCGTGCGGGGTCGCGTATCCGCAGGTGCTCGGGGACGTACTGACGGCGCTCGAACCGCCGGAGGACGCGGGCACCGACGACGACGAAACGGCCGCCCACCCGCCGCCCGCGATCCGGCTGCGGGTGTGCAGGGCGACGCTGGCGGCGGCCGGGCAGCCGGCGGTGGACCTGGGAACCGACGAGGACGGCGCACCCGAGCAGGTGACGGAGGCACTGGTCGGGCCCGGCTATCCGCAGTTCGGCGGCAAACGCCTGCCCGAACTGCTGCCGTTCCCCGGCGACCTGCGCCTCCTGCGCGACCGCCTCCTCGCCGGCCGGGACACCGGCAGCCGCCAGGTCCCCGCCGTCCTCGCCGCGGCCGCCCTGGCCTTCGCCGCCGACCCGGACGGCTACGCCGCCCGCCGCGTCGCCGGACGCGCGGTCGCCGAGGTCAACGCCCTGCGCCCGAAGGGCCGCCGCACCACCACTCCCCCGGCGCCGGGGGCGACGGAGGAGCGGGACGCGGAGGCGGCCAGGCAGCTGCTGCTGGCCCTGGGCAGTTGAGGCTGGTCAGCCGCGGGCCAGCGCGATCGATCCGCCGAGGCGCTCGCCGGCCTCGTAGATCATGTACGGGACGCCGCCGTCGGTGCCGAAGACCGGCGCCGCGGCGCGGCCGTTCTCCGGGGCGGCGCTGCCCGAGTCGTAGAAGACGCCGAGGTGCTTGCGCTTGCTGAAGTCGTTGCCGACCTCGGTGATGAGGATGTTGCCGCCGCTCTCCTTGTCGGTGTGGTAGACGACGTAGGTGGTGCCGTTGCGGGAGAGCAGGTGCCCGCCGGAGATGTTCACCGCGCCCACGTCGGAGTGCTTGATCAGCGACTCCTGGGCGAAGGTCCAGTTGCGGCCGTCCTTCGACCAGCCCCAACCGATGTCCCGGTTGTTCGAGGTGTGGTTGCGCATGAAGACCATGACGTAGTGCGCGCCGCGGCTGCGCAGCTCGTGCGGGAAGACCCGGGCGTACGACGCCTCGGTGACGTTGTCCGGCAGCATCGCCGTCGTCAGCACCGTCTTGTCGTACGTGAAGTGGATGCCGTCCTTGGAGCGGGCCAGCCGGGTCGTGGTGTTCTCGCCGTGAAAGTACATCCACAGCTCCTTCTTGCCCTCATGCCACATCACATGCGGCGAGGCGACATGGCTGACGTCGTAGTGCGGCGCCCACTTGTTCTTGACGATCGGATTGTGCGGGTACTCCGTGAACGGCCCCTCCAGGCTGTCCCCGTAGGCGAGGCAGATGCCGCCGGGCGCGTCGTGCGGCCCGTAGTAGAGGTAGTAGCGGCCGAGCGGGTTGGCGAGCTTGTCGTAGACCCCCCGTATGGACGGGAAGATGATCTCGCCGGTGGGGTTGTACTTGAGGTTTTCCGGGGTCAGCAGGGTGCGTACGTACGTGTAGTCCGGGAATCCGCCGGGCGCGGCGAGCGCCTGCCGGGTGCCGAGGCCGCCGAGGGTGAGCGCGGCGCCGCCGGCGGTGGCGGTGCGCAGGAAGGCACGTCGGTTGAACTCCATGAGGTTGCGGCTCCTTATGGGGTGTGGGATGTGCGGTGTGGGGTGGTGGATTACAGGTACTGCGCGGCCGTCACGCACATGCCGCCGAGGCAGACGCACCACACGTACGGCATGGTGCGGATCATGACCTGCTGCGGGCTGACGCCTGAGTACTGCGCCGCCCACACGGTCTGGGTGCTGGTCGGGTCGGCGACGCCGAAGACCTGGTTGTACGAGGTGGTCATGCCGAGCACCGCGACGGCCGGGTAGATGCCGGCGGCGATGAGCACGCCGGCGATTCCGGCACCCAGCCCGTAGATGTTCAGCGGCCCGCGGTAGAGGCACAGCGGGGCGAGCAGGGTGAAGACCACGACGAAGACGATCGGGTTCTGCGGGGCGATGCCCTTCACGAGCGGTTCGAGCGCCTTGACGGAGTCGGGCAGCTGGACCGCGGCGAGCAGGATGCCGATCGCGATGAAGAGCACGATGGGTGCGGCCGCGACCTCGAAGGAGGCGTAAAGCGTGCGCAGCATCCGCTTGTTCATCGCGCGCGGCCTGGTCGTGGTGACGAGCGCGTAGAGCACGCCCGCCAGCATCGACGGGATGATCGCCAGCTCGAAGCCGAGCGCGAGGATCAGCGGAATGGCGGGGGCGAAGAGCGAGTACCAGGGCGCGTCGCCGAGCCGCTGCCGCTTGCTGGGGGTCTTGGGCCTGGCGGCGGCCGACAGCGACCAGGCGTGCTCAACGCCCTTGCGGCGGGTCTCGATGAGGACGTACGCGACGCCGGCGACGAGTGCGAAGGGGAACAGCTTCAGCATGAAGCTCTTGACGGTGTCGATCGGCAGGTCGAGCGCGGTGGAGAAGAACTGCCACACCGGCAGCTCGAACGGCACCCCGACCGCGATGCCCATCAGGATCGTCCCGGCCGCGGTCACCTTCGGCACGCCGACCGCGATCATCGCGGGGATCCCGATGATGCCGGCGAGCATGGCGGCGGGCGCGGAGCCGGTGACGGTGCCGACGAGCGCGGAGACGGCAAGGACACCGAGCGCGACGATCGTCGGCCGGTCACCGCCGAATTCGACGATCTTACGGACGAGCGTCCCGGCGATCCCGGTCTCTTCGAGCAGCTTCCCCAGCCACGAGCCCATCAGCACGGCGAGCATGGTGGCCGCGAGCATCACCGAGCCCTCCTGGAGCACGGTGTCGATGATGCTGTTCTTGCCCTTGAACGGGGCGCCCGTGACGACCGCGATGGCGAGGCCGATCAGCACCAGCGCAAACGCCGTCGGCAGCTTGCGGGCGAGGATCAGCCCGACCCCGGCCAGCATGAGCAGGAGTATGACGATTCCCATGGCGGGCCTCAGTTCTCTCTTACTATCTCGGCGGCGCGGGCGAGCGCGGCGGTGAGGAGGAGTGGCGAACGTTGCAGGCCGAGGGCCTGCTGGGCGGCGGCGTGCGCGGCGAGCTCATCGGCCCCGGCGACGTAGGCGGCCAGCCGGCCGCGCAGCACCCGATGCCCGACTCGCTGCTTCAGCGCCGCACGCAGCGCCTTGTCGTGGTGCAGCCGCTCGTGTGCTTCCTCGTGCACGATGGCCGCCTGCCGGGTGCTGCCCGGCGGGAACCAGGCCTGCCAGCCGAGGAGTTCGACGAGCTCGTCGGCGAGGGCGAGGGTGTCGGTGAAGAGCTCGACGGTGGGGGTGGGGCGGGAGCGGAAGCGGGCGAGGAGGAGCTGGTCGGGGTCGAGACCGCCGGTGAGCTCACGGATCGCGACTCCGTCGCGTGCACTCGCTGCCACTTCCGGACGGAGGGCTTCGGCGCCGAACTCCGTCGCCGCGGAAGCCCAGCGCCGCAGCACGGCCGGATCCCGGCCCTCATGCGTCGGAGTGTTGGCCAGCAGCCGTACGCCGAACTCGACATCATCCAGCGCCGCCAGGCTCCCGCACTCCGCGCGCAGCGCCTCCCGCTGCTCAGCGCTGAGCCTGCCCAGGCTCCCCGTGCGCGTACGAGCGACGGCCCTCATGCCCGTACCTCCACCACAGCCACCACCGGCTCATCCGCCGCCCGCGAGCGCAGCTCGCTCCGGGCCAAAGCCAGCAGCGGCTCTGCCTCCAGGACGCCGGACAGGTCCGCGATCCGGGAGCCCAGCAGCAGGCGCAGTGCCGGCGCGCGTACGCCGCCGTCGCCGTACGACGTGGACTGGCGCACCAGCTCCGACAGCAGCTCCGGCGCCGCGCCTACCGTCGTCGTCTCCACTCGCGCGTCCGACGCGTGCAGCCGTACGACGCCGTCCGCGTCGAGGACTCGCACCGGGTGCTGCGGCTTGCGGAAGCGGCGCCGCCGCTCCGCCCCGTAGACGGTGTGCGCCGGCGTCGACGCCAGCACCGAGACCGACGACTCCGGGGACTTCAGGCTCGCGGCGGCCGCCGTCAGGCGCTCCGCGTCGTCCGTGCGGTGCGCCCGGTCCTGGGTACGCAACTCCGTCGCCCCCGTGGCGATCGCGCGCACCGTATTCGTCTGCGGATCGACCGTGACCTCGACCTCGACCGCACCGGGCGCCGCGCCCTGCTCGACCACAGCCGCCTCCGCGTCATTCCGTACGCCGAGAATCTGCTCCTGCGTGGCCCCCGGAATGATCCGCTCGATCTGCTCCCGGACCAGCGCGAGCGCAACCCCGATCGGGCTGATCACCTCGGCATTGGCCGCGATCCGCCCGGTGAGCCCGGACACCACCGCCAGGTGCGGAGTCACCGACGCGGCGCCACCGCCGCCCCCGACCAACACCGCCGCGTCCTCGTCGAGCCGATAGTCGCGAATCATCGCGTCCACCGTCTTACGCACCTCGCGCACCCCCGCATCGAGCACCTGCGTCGCGGCCCCCGCGACATCCGTGCCGAGCGCCGCGGCGAGGGGCTCCAGCGCCAGCCGCGCCGACTCCGGGTCGCAGGCGGCGAAGTCGCCCTCCGGGACGCGGCCGAGGGCGTTTGCGGCGCAGGTCATCGTGACCGCGTAGCGGCCGCCGGCGGCGTCGATGACCGCGTAGTCCTGGGGGTCGCCGGCGAGCGGGCTGACGCTCGCCAGCTTTGCGTCCGCGAGGTCGGCCGCCGGTGCGAAGCACGCGTACGGCAGGCCCGCGATGTGCGCGCTGCGCGGCCCGGCGGCGATGACCTTGCCGCCGTCGATACGGACCATGGAGCCGCCGCCGACGCCTACCGTGCGCACGTCCAGCGCCGAGAGATAAGACGACTTGCCGAGAATCGTGGCGTGCCGGACGGCGACCTTGCCGCGCCGGATCACGCTGATGTCGGTCGACGTGCCACCGGTCTCCAGGAAGACCCCCTCGCTGACCCGCTCCTGCATCAGCGCCCCCGCGACCCCGGCCGCCGGTCCGGAAAGGACCGTGAGCAGCGGCCGCCGCCGCATCTCGTCCAGCGACATGACGCCGCCGTCGCAGCGCATCACCATCAGCGGCGAGGTGACGCCGGCGGACGCGATGGACGAGTCCACGAGATCGGCGGTGGCCAGCATCTTCGGCAGGATGGCCGCGTTGACGACCGCGGTGCGCGTCCGCTTGCGCAGCCCGTACAGCGAGGTGATCTGGTGCGCGGCGGTCATCGGCAGCCCGAAGTCCTCGGCGGTCGCGAGCACCGCCTCCTCCCCCTCGGGCGCATCCACGCTGAACGGCTCGCTGGCGACCAGCACCTCCGCCCCCTGCGCCCGCACCTGCTCCACGGCCGAGCGCACCGCCGGTGCGTTGTCCGGCTCGGCGATGTGCGCGTAGTGCAGCGGCAGCCGCTTGCCCGGGGTGAGCTCCAGGTTCGCGAGTCCCGCGAGCTTGCGGGTGGGTACGGCGCCGGGGCCGGTGCCGATGCCCAGCAGCCCGACGGGCGCGACATCGCCTTCGAGGAGGGCGTTCGTGGCCTGGGTGGTGCCGTGCGCCAGGAACGCGACATCCTCGGCCGCCCGGCCGGTCTCCTTCAGCAGCCGGTCGAGCGCCTCGACGATGCCGTGCGCGACGCCGTCCTCGTGGTGGTGGCTGGTGGGCACCTTCACCTGGCCGACGATCTCCAGGGTCGCGGAGTCGACCGCCACGGCGTCGGTGAAGGTACCGCCCACGTCGATGCCGACGCGGATGCGGGGTGGGGTCATGATGGGGACACCTCCTTGTGTCGTACGCAAGTCAGAGCGGGTGACGCGGGGGTGGTGCGCCGGGCGGGGCGGGTGCGACCGTCCCGCCCGGGTCTTGCTCTCGTGCTAGTAACCGCGGACGTCCGGCCAGTGGCGCTGCACGCCCGAGCGGTCGAGTACGCGGGCGAACTCCTCGAAGCGCTTGTCCTCCTCCTGCACCTGGTGCGGCTGCACGCCCTCGTCCAGGCAGTGCGCGGCGAGCGCGCCCGCGGCTTCGCCGGCGTTCCACTCGGAGGGGTGCAGGCGGTAGCAGCCGTTGGTGATGTGGGTGGTGCCGATGTTCTTGCCGGCCGGGAGGAGGTTGCGGACGCGGCGGGGGACGAGGGCGCCGAGCGGGATCTCGTACGGGACCGAGCCGATGTCGATGTAGTTGTCGCCGCCGGTGGAGGGGTGCAGGTCGATGCGGTAGCCGCCGACGCCGACCGAGTCGCGGTGCTTGGTGCCGCCGTGCGGGCCGACGAGGTCGATGGCGACGTCGTGCTCGGTGACGGTGGTGACCGCCTTGATGCGGCGGGCCTCTCGGACGTACGCCGCCTTGGCGAGGCCGTCGGCGGTGCCCATCACGTCCGGGCGGAGGCGCAGGCCCGGGAAGCCGGTGCCGCCGTCGGGGCGGGGGGCCTCGGTCTGCAGCCAGTACAGGACGGAGAGGGAGAGCTGCCGCGCCTCGGCGAGCGCCTGCTTCGAGGTCTCCTCGCCGGCGCCGATGAGGGGCTTCAGCCAGTAGTCGTTGAGCGGCCAGTTGACGAGGGTGATGTCGGAGTCGAAGGCGCCCGGGCGGTGGAGCTTGCGGGCGAGGATGCGGCGGAAGCCCCACAGCTCCTTGTCGCCCGCGTCGGCGCTCTGGTCGGCGTTGACGTCGAGCGGGTCGACGGTCGGGTTCGGCTCGAAGGTGCGCGGGACGGGCGCGAGGGAGCGCGGGTCGGGGGCGAGGAAGCCGAGGAGCGGGCCCGGCCAGAAGTCGGGCTTGTACTCGCGCCAGAAGCCGTAGTCGGCGGGGCGGTCGATGGTGTGGTCCTCGTCCTCGTGGTGCGAGAGGGCGAAGCAGACCGTGATGCCCTGCTGGTTGAGCGGGTCGGCGGTCTGGGGCGCGTGCGGCTCGTCGAACTCGCTCTGGGCTTCGGCGCCGAGGCCGTACTCCACGCCGGCGAGCTCGAGGAGCTCGCCGGTCTCGGTGGCGTCGATGACGTAGGTGGCCGAGATGGTGTGGCGGTCGCCGTCGCGGACGTCTTCGAGGGTGACGGCCCGTACGAAGTCGCCTTCGGTGTCGGCGGCTGTGGGGCGGTGGTCGGTGAGGACGGTGAGGCGGCCCGCGCTGCGGTGCGGGGCGAGCATCTCCTCGATGACGGCGAGTGCGACGCGCGGCTCGTGGCAGAGCTTGCTGACGCGGCCGGCGCCCGGGTTGAGCTGCGGGAGGTCGAGGGCTTCGGCGCGGAAGGGGTACGTGCGGCGGTAGCGCTCGCGGATGCCCTCGCGCAGGGCGCGGTAGGAGGCGGTGGTGCCGAACTGCTCCACCCACGGGTGCTCGTCCGGCGGCACGGCTTGCGACGTGAGCTGGCCCCCGAGCCAGTCGGTCTCCTCGGTGAGGACGACCCGGCATCCGGCCCGGCAGGCAGCGAGGGCGGCGGCCACGCCGCCGAGGCCGCCGCCCACGATGAGGACGTCGGTCTCGGTGGGGGTGGTTATGGGGGTGGGCATTGGGGTGAGCTCCTTGCGGGTTGGTGCGATTCGGCCTGCCGGCCGGGTCTGCGGTGAGTGAGTCGGGTGGGTTCAGGGGTCAGGGGCGGGATCGGGTGGCCGGGTGGGGAGCCTGGGCGGTGGGTCAGCCGGTGGGTGTCGGGGGTGGGCCCGCTGTCACTCCCGTGCGGAAGGTGCAGGCGACCAGTGACTCTGCGGCTTCCTTGCCGGCCAGTTCGGCGGCCAGCATGCGGACGGCGGCGGCGCCCAGTTCGGCGCGGGGGATGTCGAAGCCGGTGGGTACGGGGCGGGCAGCGAGGTCGGCGGGCGGGGAGCCGAGGAGAGCCAGGGAGAGGTCGCGGGGGGCCTCCAGGCCGGCGGCCTCCGTGGCGGCGAGCAGGGCGCGCCAGGCGGCGCCGGTGTCGGTCTCCTCGGCGACGAAGGCGGTGACGCCCTCGGCGCGGCGGGCGCGCAGCCAGTCGGCGGTGATGTCGGTGGCGGGGTCGGCGGTGCGGGTGACCGCCGCTGCGGCTGCGGAGCTCGCCGCTACTGAGCCCGCCCTCGCGGCACCGCCGCGCAGGCGCGTCTCGTCGCCGCCGCGCCGGGGCATCTCGCCGCCGCCGCGCCGAGGCATCTCGCCGCCGCCGGGCAGGCCCGCCGCCGCCAGGCCCGCGCGGAAGCCCTGCTCTCGGTCGCTCGACGCGGGAGCGTCATCGTCCTCGCGGACCAGGACGATCTTGCGGTGGCCGAGGCCCGCCAGGTGGCGGACCACCTCCGCGCTCGCGGCCACGTAGTCCGCGCCGACCCAGGCCAGGCCCTCCAGCTCGTCGCGGCGGCCGATGTGGACCGCCGGGTAGCCGTGGTCGACGAGTCTGCGGAGGTCTGCCTCCGGTATGTGGCGGCCTATGAAGAGGCAGCCGTCCGCCAGCCGGACCCGCTCCAGGGCCCGCGGGGCATCCGCCTGGGCGCCGCCTGAGCTGGAGCCGGTGAAGAGGACGAGGTCGTAGCCGCGGGCGGCGGCCTCCTGCTCGACGCCGACCAGGATCGGGTAGTACGAGTGCTCCACGGCGGTGGGGAAGGTGGCCGTGAAGCTGAAGACGCCGAGCAGGTTGTTGCGGGCGGCGGCCAGCCGGCGGGCGGCCGGATCCGGTACGTAGCCGAGCTCGCGTGCGGCGTCGAGCACCCGTCGCCGGGTGTCCTCGTGCAGGGCGATGCCTTGCTTGTTTCCTCCGAGCACCAGCGACACCGTCGTCTGCGACACCCCGGCCAGGCGCGCGACCTCCGCCTGCCGCGGCCGCCCGCGGCGGGCCTGCACCGGTCCCTTTTCAGCCATCCGTCAGCCCCTCTTGCTAATGCGCATTAGTCGCTGAGCCGGGTGGTGCCGTCCATGACTAATGCGGATTAGCGAGAACTCTGCCGCCGGGCTGGGAGCACGGTCAAGAGAGTCGGAGTGACTAATATTCGACTAATATCCGGGGGCCCTCGTGGCCACCGTTTTCGTGGTGGGAGCGGGAGCGGTCGCGGCCTCGGTGGCCGGTATCGGCGCCCGGCGCACTGCCCACGGGGCGGCCAGGCCCGTAAGCGCGAAGAGTGCGCCCACGACGTACCAGCCGGGACGGCCCCAGCTGATGCACAGCGAGATCAGCAGCGCCGGGCCGACCGCCTCGGCGAGGCCCGCACCGAGGCCGAAGACTCCCAGGTACTGGCCGGTGGCATGGCCCGGCGCCAGCGCGAACGACACCTCGAAGCCCGCCGCGGCATGCCACAGCTCGCCGACCGTATGCACCACCGCCCCGGTGAGCAGCAGCGTCGCCGCCGCCCATGCCGGGACGCCCGCCGCCAGCGAGATCAGCGAGCAGGAGGCGAGGAAGGCGACCCCGGCCCGGCGGTAGGCGCGGCCGCCCGCCGCCGGGGAGTCGACGTTACGGCCCGCCCTGACCTGGAAGGCGACGACGATCACTGTGCTGGCGAGCATGGTGCCGGAGATCAGCCACCGCGAGGCGGCCGTGTCCTGGACCAGCCACAGCGGGATGGCCACCGTGAGCACCTTGTACTGGATCGCCATGATCCCGTCGAGCATGGTCAGGAGGAGGTACGGGCGGTCGCGCAGGGCGATCCAACGGCGCCCGCCTTGGGTTGGGACGGGTGGCACCGGGGGCAGGAGGACGAGCACGGCCGCCGAGCCCGCGCAGCCGGCCGTCATCCCCACGACGAGGAGTTGGTACGCGCTCACGCTGCCCACCTGCACCGCCCACCCGGCCAGCACCGCGCCGACGGAGACCCCGACATTGGTCACCGCCCGCAGATAGCCCCGGAATTGCTGTGGCCGGTCACCCCCGTAATGCCTGATCAGCGGCGATCGCGCGGCAATCCCCGCCGCCTTCGCGCCGGTCGCCGCCACGACCACGACCAGGAAGGGCCAGAAGCTGTCCGCCAGCACGAAGGCGGCGGTGGCGAGGGCCTGCGCGATGAGCGTGGCCGCGTAGACGCCGCGGGCGCCGCGTCGGTCGGCGAGGTGTCCGACGCCGATGCCGAGCGCGAGTGAGATGCCGCCGGCGATGGCCAGACCGAGGCCGACCTGGGTGGCGGGGAGGTGGACGGCCTGGGTGAAGTACAGGACGCCGGCGGTGAGATAGAGGCCGCTGCCGAGGGTGTAGACGAAGTTGGAGGCGGCTAGCACACGTTGGGGGCCGGTGGGTGGGAGGAGGTGGGTGCGGTGGGGCATGCGGCTCCAGTCGGGATCAGGGGCGTATCGCGGCTGGGCGGGCCGTGGTCAGCAGGGCGATTGCGGTCATGGCGATCAGCAGGCCCCAGGCCGGTGCGAAGGTGCCCGTGGTGTCCTTGAGCAGGCCCAGCAGCGGCGGTACGAGGATGATCGCGACCTGGTTGACCGCCATTGCCAGGCCGAGGGCGAAGCCGGTGCGGCCAGGGGGTGCGGACTCCGCGACGTAGGCGACCCAGGGGCCGTACCAGCCGTAGCCGAAGAAGCCGAGCCAGATCAGGACCGCGGCCGCGGTCGCGGGCGATCGGCCCGCGGGGGTCAGCAGCACCGCCATCCCCGCGATCACAGCGACCATGCAGACGGCGACGGTGACGTAACGCCCGGACGCGGTGCGGTCGCTGACGGCCGCGAGCGTGATGCGGCCTGCCACGCCCGCCGCTTGAGCCGCGACCAGGACGAGCGCCGCCGGGCCGACGGCCAGGCCGGCCGCCTCGTGCAGATAGAGCACAGTCAGCACGGCCACGCCGTACTGCGTCGCGATCAGGCTCGTACCGGACAGCATGATCCGCACCATGGCGGGCGACCGGAGGAGGCGAAGCCTGCCGCTCGCGGCGGGGGCCGCCGCATGTGGCGCGCCAGGCGAAGGGTACGCCTCCGGCGACGGCAGTGCGGGCGGCCGCCGGTAGCAGCCCACGAAGACCCCCGCCCCCAGCAGCGCCACCACCCCGCCCGCCACCAGCGTCGACCGCCACCCGTACGCCTCCGCCAGGAAGGGCAGCACAGCCGAAGCCAGCGCCGCGCCCAGCGGCAGCCCCGCCTGCCTGATGCCCATCGCGAGCCCCCGCCGCGACGTGTCGAACCACGCCGCCACCGACTTGCTGCCGCCCGGCTGCACGGCGCTGTAGCCGACGCCCGCGAAGAACAAGACCGCCAGCAAGACCGGATAGCCGGGCGCCAGGCCACCCGCGGCCAGGCATACGGCGACCAGACCCGCGCCGAGGCCGACCACCCAGCGCTCGTGATAGCGGTCGAGGAGCTCGCCGGCCACCAACAGCCCGGCCAGCGGCGCCAGTTGCGCCGCCGATACCAGCAGGCCGAGCTCGGCCGTGCTCAGTCCCAGCCCCTCCTGCAGCTGGACGCCGATGGACCCGATGCCCTGCACGAAGAACCCGGCCGCCGCCTGCGTGAACGTCGCGACGCCCAGCACCACCCACCGGTATCGCCACGGGTCGCGCGGCGCCGTCTCAAGGGCCATCGGCGCCGGCTCGCTGCGGATGCGTTGCCTCATGCCGGTCACGATGCTGTAATGGTCTTATGCAGCTCAACCCTTACGGCGAAGACGTCGTGAACCTGGCCGCAGACCTCGCCAACCGGCGCCCTGCCGACCCTGCCGAGCTGACTGACCGCTGCCGCGCAGCCGGCCTCACCGTGGACGACGCCACCCCCGCCGACCTCGACCGCACCCTGTCCGCCCTGGACGACTGGGAGCGGGCCGTCGACGCCGACGGCGAAGAAGAACGCGCCGCCCTGGTCAACCAGATGCTCACGGCGACCGCCGCCTACCCCCGCCTCACCAACCACACCGGCGGCGGCTGGCACGTGCACTACCGCGACGAACACCAGCCGGTCGGCGCCATCCTGCACACCCTCATCGCCGTCGGCACCGCCTTCCACCTCGCGGGCCGCGGCATGCACCGCCTCCGCCGCTGCGCGGTCGCCGAGTGCTCCACGATCTTCGCCGACACCTCCCGTACGGGAAGACAGCGCTACTGCTCGCAGCGCTGCGCCAACCGCGACGCGGTCCGCCGACACCGGTCACGGGCGTCGGCCGCCTGACCTAGCGCTCGGCCTCTTCGGCGAGTTCGTCGTAAAGCAGCTGAGACCGGTCCGCCGCCCCCGTCCGATACGCCACCCGCGCCACCAAGTGCGCAGCGACCGCGCTCGTCAGCAGCTGGAAGAAGGCGACCAGCACCAGCGTCCCCGCGTCGACGCCCGTCCGCAGCCGCAGTGCGAGCCCCGCCAGCAGGAGCAGCATGCCGAAGGTCTGCGGATTCGTCGCCGCCGAGCTGCGGGTCAGGACATCGCGGAGCCGGAGCATGCCGATGACGCCGCTCAGGCAGGTCGCGGCGCCCAGAAACAGGAGTACGGCGCCGATTAGGTCGACGACCTCCCGCCAGCTCATCGGCGCTCCTTGCGCGTGACCCGGTCCCTGGTCGCGATGAAGCGGGCGATGCCGACCGAGCTGGTGAAGCCGAGGAAGGCCAGCACCAGCATGATCGAGAGGTAGTAGCGGGTGCGGGTCATCGCCGCGTCCACGGCGATGCCCGCGATGATGAGCACGGCGGCGACGTCGACCGAGACCGCGCGGTCCAGCATCGAGGGGCCGCGCCAGATGCGTACGAGCAGCAGGACTCCGGCTAGGACGAGCAGCGCCATCGCGGCGTTGAGGAGGATGTCGTCTGCTGTGGTCATGATTGCGGTGCCTCTCCGTCTGCGGGTGGCGGTCCTGTCGGCGGCTCGGCCTGCACCCGCTCGATCTCCTCCCGGGTGCCGAAGGCCCGTACCGTCATCGCCTCCAGCCGCCATACGTCCCGGCGGGTGCGCGCCACCACCGCCGGGTTGTCGGCGCCCGACAGGTGCAGATACAGCGTGGCCGTGCCGGCGTTGACCTCGACCAGCGCGCCGCCCGGCACGCTGGAGACGGCCACGGCGGTCGCGGCGATCATCAGGTCCGTACGGCAGCGCAGCGGTACCCGCACCACCGCGGCCGGAGTCCGCTTGCCGCTGAGCGCCAGCCGGGTCACCTCGACGCTGGAGGCGACCATGTCGTACAGCAGATAGCCCGCCAGGCGAAGGATGCCCAGCGGGTGCAGCCGCAGGTCCATGGCCACCGGCGGGAGCGGGAAGACCAGGCAGAGGATCACGGCGACGACGACGCCGCTGATCAGGTTGCCCCAGGTCACGCCGGACCACAGGAGCATCCAGATGATGGTGAGCCAGGCGATCAGGGGGAGGTCGAGGCGCTTGCGGCGGTGAGCCGGGGCGGGCCTGGGGGGCATGGAGGCGGTCACTTGGCGAGCACCGCCTCGATGTAGGGGGAACCGTCGAGGAGTTCGGCCGCCGAGCGGTCGGCGAGTCCGGTGAGCGGGGTCGCCAGGACCGTGTACGCGAGCGCGAGGGCCACGATGGCGGTGGTCGCGCCGATCATCAGGCCGGGGATCCGCGCGGGAGCGCGCGGTGGCGCGGCGGTCGCCGTGCCCACACCACCGGCGCCCGCACCACCTGCGCCCGCACTCCCCGCGCCCCTCGACCCAGCGCCCTCCCCTGACCCAGCGCCCCCCGCCGGCCCCGAGGCCGGCCGGCCGGTCGGTGCCGCCCGCCAGAAGGCCAGGTTCCACACCTTCGCCATCGCGTACAGCGTCAGCAGGCTCGTCACCGCCGCGGCGGCGAGCAGCAGATACGCCCACTCCCCGCCGTACGCGGCCCCCGCCCGCATCACCCCGAGCTTGCCGATGAAGCCGGACAGCGGCGGGATCCCGGCGAGGTTCATCGCGGGTACGAACCAGAGCGCCGCCAGCCACGGGGCGGTCCGCGCGGTCCCGCCGAGCCGCGTCAGCTCCGTGGTGCCGTACCGCCGCTCCAGCATCCCGGCGGCGAGGAACAGCGTGGTCTGCACGGTGATGTGGTGCGCCGTATAGACGATCGCGCCGCCGATTCCGGCCCGGGTGCCGAGCGCCACCCCGAACAGCATGAACCCGATATGGCTGACCAGGCAGAACGACAGCAGCCGCTTGAGGTCGGTCTGCGCGACCGCGCCGAGGATGCCGATGACCATCGACGCGCAGGCCACCGCCATCAGCACCGCGAACAGCCGGTTGCCGGGGAAGTACAGCGTCTCGGCTCGGATGATCGAGTACACCCCGACCTTGGTGAGCAGGCCCGCGAAGACGGCGGTCACCGGCGCGGGCGCCGTCGGGTACGAGTCCGGCAGCCAGGCCGCGACCGGGAAGGCCGCCGCCTTCACGCCGAAGACGGTCAGCAGCAGCACCTGGCTGAAGGTCCGTACGCCCAGCGGGACATCGGGCAGCCGGACGGCGAGCTGCGCGAAGTTCACCGTGCCGACGGCCGCGTAGGTGGCGGCGATGCCGGCGAGGAAGACGATGGACGAGACCAGGGAGACGATGACGTACGTGGATCCGGCCCGCAGCCGCGGCTGGGTGCCGCCGACGGTGAGCAGCACAAAGCTGGCCATCAGCATGATCTCGAAGCCGACGTAGAGGTTGACGAGGTCGCCGGCGAGGAAGCACAGCGAGACTCCGGCGACGAGGATCTGGTAGGCCGGATGGAAGAAGGAGAAGGGTGCCGTCTGCCCGCCCTCCGCGGTGTCCTGCCCGAAGGCGTACAACAGGACGATGAGGGTGACCAGCCCGGACACCAGCAGCATCAGCCCGGCCAGCCGGTCGGCGACCAGCGTGACGCCGAGCGGCGGCGCGTAGTCGCCGAGGTGGACGACGAGCGGGCCGTGCCGGTCGGCCTCGATCAGCAGGATCACGTCGACGGCGACCACCGCCGCGAGCATCACGACGGACAGCACCCGGTGCAGCCGGGTCTGCCGCGGCCCGAGCACCAGGGACCAGCCGCAGACGGCCAGCGGCAGCGCTACGGGCAGGGGGACGAGGTAGTTCATTTGCGCACCTCCGGGTCCGCGCCCAATACGTCGTCCCACAGGTCGTCGGAGGCGGCCGCCTCGCGGGCCTGGTAGGCGCGGGCGTCGCGGATCCGGCGGCGGAGCTCGCGGCGCAGGTCTCGGCGCAGGTCGCGGCGGGCCTGCGGGCGCTCCTCGCGCTCCCGGTCGCGGAGGCGGGCGCGCTCGGCGGAGAGCTGGGCGCGCAGCGCCACTTGGTGGTCGGCGAGGTCGTCGGGGACGAAGTCGGAGCCGGTCAGCTGGGTGCTGCGGTACGCCATGGCCAGCACGAAGGCCGTGGTGCCGAGGGTGATGACGACCGCGGTCAGGCAGATGGCCTGCGGCAGCGGATCGCTCATCGCGGACTGCCGGGTACCGGGGTACAGCAGCGGCGGGGCGCCGGCCGGGCCGCTGGAGGCCAGGAGGAAGAGGTTGACGCCGTTGCTGCACACGATGATCCCCATCAGCACCCGGGTGAGGCTGCGGGTGATGATGAGGGTGCCGCCGACGAACCACAGCACGGCGGCGCAGAACAGCAGGGTCGCGCTGACCGTCACGCGGGCTCCTTCCTGGTCCTGGCGGCGAGCTGGTAGCGCGCCCGCTCCTCGGTCTGCTGGTCGATCTCGCCGCCGAGCGCCCGCACCATGTCCAGCACCACGCCGACCACCAGCAGATAGACACCCAGGTCGAAGATGACGGCGGTGCCCGCGTGCCAGTCGCCGATCAGCGGCAGATGGCCTTTCCAAGTCCAGGCGTGCAGGACGGTGCCGCCGGCGAGGCCGGCGAGCGCGACGGTGGTGGACAGGGCCAGGCCGAGGCCGACGAAGAAGCCGGGGCGTACCGGAATGGCCGCGGTCAGCTCGTGCCGGCCGCCCGCCAGGTAACGGATCATCAGGCCGACGCCCGCGACCAGGCCGCCGACGAAGCCGCCGCCGGGCAGGTTCTCGGCGCACAGCAGCAGATACACCGACAGCATCAGGATCGGGTGGAAGGAGATGCGGGCGATCACCTCGAAGACCACCGAGCGGTGCTCGGGTGCGAGGGTGTCGCCGGCCGCCAGCCAACTGCCCTCCGGCGCCACCTGCCCGTACTCGCCGCCGGGCCGGATCCGCCGCCCGATCAGCGACCAGGCGGTCACCCCGCCGGGGAGCTGCCGGGCGGGCGGGCCGGCGGGCGGGCGCCGCCGCGGATACACGTACAGCAGGCTGGCCACGCCGAGCACCGCGGCGGCGAGCACCGCGGACTCCCCCATCGTGTCCCAGGCGCGGAAGTCCACCAGGATCGTCGCGACCACGTCCTTCAGCCCGTGGTGCGCGGTCTCCTCGGTCATCGCGGGCCCGGCGGGTTCCGCGCGCCGGGCGGCGGCGGCCAGCCACAGCACCGACGCCAGCACCAGCCCGCTGACCGCCCCGAACACCATGCCCGCCACCCGCTTGCGGTGCCCCGCGTCGCCGAAGAAGAGCGGCAGCCGCCGGAGTACGAGCACCAGCACCACCGTCGACACGGTCTCCACGCCGAACTGCGTCAGCGCCAGATCGGGCGCGCCGTGCACGACATACAGCAGCGCCGTCCCGTAACCGGTCAGCCCCACCAGCACGGCCGCCTTCATCCGCCGCTGCACCAGCAGGCACATCAGCGCGCACGCGCAGGTCAGCGCCCCGGCGGCGGCCTGCCACACGGAGTCCCAGGCGCGCGGCGCGGGCACGCCGTGCCAGGGGCGGTCGGTGGCGAGGACGGCGATCAGGCCGAGCAGCATGACGGCCATCAGCGTCACGACGTAGCTGGGCAGCGACCCCTTCTGCACGGTGCCGGTCACCTGCAGCGCGGCGCGCTCAAGCCCCAGCACCATCCGCCCGAAGACCTCGTCGGCGGTCGGCCAGGCCAGCCGCCGCCCGACCCGCACGACCGCCTTCCGCCCCGCGAAGAGTGCCACGCCACCGGCCCAGGCCAGCACCGAAAGCCCGAGCGCCGCCCCGAAGCCGTGCCACAGCGCGAGGTGGTACGGGTGCGCCGGCTCGGGGAACTGGCCCGCGTAGCTCTCGAAGAGCCCGGTCACCCACCCGACCCCCGGCCCCAGCAGCAGCCCCCCGAGCGCCAGCAGCGCGGCCGGCGCCAGAAAGGCGAACCCCACCCGGTGCACCCGGGTGTCCGCGACCCCCGGCTTCCGGGCGAACGCCCCCCACAGGAACCGCAGCGTGTACGCGGTGGTCAGCGCCGACCCCACGGTGATCAGCACCAGCGCCCACCGCTCGGCGGCAGTCCCGTCCAGCAGCGCCCCGAACGCCGCCTCCTTCGCCGCGAACCCGAACACCGGCGGCAGCCCCGCCATCGACACCCCGGCCACCACGGCGGTCGCACACACCCAGGGCAGCGCCCGCCCCACCCCCGAGAGCCGCCGCAGATCCCGGGTCCCGGCGGCATGGTCGACGATGCCGGTCACCAGGAACAGCGGCGCCTTGAACAGCGCATGCGCAAGGATCATCGTGATCGCCGCGAGCTCGGTGTTGTACGTCCCCGCGCCGGCGAGCGCGGTGAGAAAGCCCAGCTGGCTGACGGTCCCGTAGGCGAGCACCAGCTTGAGGTCGTTGAGCCGCAGCGCCCGCCACCCGCCGAGCAGCATCGTCGCGGTCCCCAGCGTCAGCAGCAGCGGCCGCCACTCCGGCACATCCGCGAAGCCGGGCGCCAGCCGCGCGATCAGATACACCCCGGCCTTCACCATGGCGGCAGCGTGCAGATAGGCGCTGACCGGCGTCGGCGCGGCCATCGCGCTGGGCAGCCACAGACTCAGCGGCCAGATCGCCGACTTGGCCAGCGCCCCGCACAACACCAGCACCACGGCGGCGGAGACGGTGTCGGTGGCGGCGGGCGGGTCGGCGAGGATGCGGGAGATCCGGTACGTCCCCGCGGCGTGCCCGAGCATCAGGAAGCCGACGAACATCGCCAGGCCGCCGACCGTGGTGACGGTCAGCGCCTGCAGCGCCGACCTGCGGCTGGCCCGCTTCTCGCTGTCGTACCCGATCAGCAGGAAGGACAGGACAGTGGTGAGCTCCCAGAAGAGATAGAGCAGGATGAGATCATCCGCCAGCACCAGCCCCAGCATCGCCCCGGCAAACCCGAGCAGCGTCCCCCCGAACTGCCCCAGCTGCCGCGACCCGCCCGCGAAATAGCTGACGCAGTAGAGCAGCACCAACGCCCCGATCCCGGCCGCCAGCAGCACCATCACCATCGCCAGCGCATCGAGCCGGAAGGCGACGTCGACCCCGTACGGCCCGATCCACGACCACGCCTCTGCGCGCGCCCCACCCTCCGCAACCGTCCCCCACTGCGCCAGCGCCCACCCAACCGCCACCGCAGGCGGCACCGCCAACAGCACGAAGCCGCGCGGCCCCACCCGCCGGATCAGCGGTGCGGCGCAGAACGCGACGACGAGGTGAGCGAGGACCAGCCAGGTCATTCCCTATGCATATCCGCACAATAGGGACACGGTGAACGGGCCACGCCGTAGCCTGGGCGCGATGGCGCACTTCCACCTCGAGCGGCAGGTCCCGCTGTCGGCCCCGGAGGCCTGGCGCCGGGTCACCGACTGGGACCGGCACGCGGACGGCATCCCGGCCACCCGCATCGTGCGGTCCGCCGCGCCGGCGGCAGGCGTGGGCGGGCGGTTCACGGCGCGCACGGGATGGCGGCGGGTGGGCTTCGACGACCCCATGGAGATCGTGGAATGGCGGCCGCCGGGGACCGGCGGGGCATCCGGCCGCTGCCGGCTGGAGAAGCGCGGCCGGCTGGTGCGCGGCTGGGCCGAGATCGAGGTGCACGCCGAAGGCCCGGCGGCGGCCCGTGTCGGCTGGTGGGAGGAGCTGCGGCCGCGCGGCCTGCCACGGCTGCTGGACCCGGCGCTGGCCCGCGTCGCGCGGGCGGTGTTCGGGCGGGCGCTCGATCGGCTGCTGCGCGGGTAGGGGGCCGGCCGCCGGAGCGCCGGGTGCGGACCCGCGGTGCGGGCGGGGGCGGCGCTGACGGGGGCGCGGATCAGGTGCGGGGTGCGCGGATCAGAGGTCGGTGCGCACGATCTGCTCGATATTGCGTTCGGCCAGCGCGGTGATGGTCACGAAGGGGTTCACCGTCGTGTTGCCCGGGATCAGGGCGCCGTCCATGACGTAGAGGCCGGGGTAGCCGTGCAGGCGGCCGTAGTTGTCGGTTGCCTTGTTCAGGACCGCACCGCCCAGCGGGTGGTACGTGAGGTGGTCGCCCCAGACCTTGCTGTTGTTGCCGAAGAGGTCGATCCGGTAGATCGTGCCCTCCTTCTGGTTGATCTTGTCGAAGATGGACTTCGCCATCGTGATCGAGTCCTGCTTCCACGCCGTCTGCCACGACAGGTCGACCTTGCCCGTGCCCGCGTTGTACGTGAACGCCGCCCGGTTCGGATTCCGCGTGATCGACAGATAGAAGGACGCGAAGGTCTCGATGCCCGTCGGCAGCGGGGCGACCTCGGCGAAGGCGCCGCCGGCGTCCCAGTTGTCGATGCCGGAGCACGGGATCGTGGACTGGACGTCGCCGGTGGGGTCCCACAGGTGGTTGGCGCGGCCGCACATGACGTTGCCGTTCTCGCCCCAGCCCTTGCCGACCTCGCTGTTGAGCTTCGGCAGCGCGCCGGTGGCCTTCAGCTTCACCAGCAGTTTGCTGGTGCCGACGCTGCCCGCGGCGAAGAAGACCTTGGCGGCCTGCACCGTCTTGGTGGCCACCGTGGCGCCCGCCGTGTCGAGCTGCCTGATGGTGACCGTGAAGCCGGTTGCCCCGCCCGCGGCCGGCGCGACCGCGGTGACCTCGTGCAGCGGCGAGATCGTGACCTTGCCGGTCGCCTTCGCCTTCTGCAGATACGTCTTGCCGAGCGTCTTCTTGCCGTAGTTGTTGCCGTAGAGAATCTCCTGCGCGAGCGCGGACTTGGGCACGGTGCCGTTGTCCTCGGCCTCCATGTACGCCCAGTCGTATACGTCGGGGACGAACGTCCACGCGAAGCCGGACCGCTGGGCGTGCTTCCGCCCCACCCGCGAGTACTGGTAGTACGACGTCCGCTCGAACCACTCCGGGTTCACCAGCCCCACCCCAAGCCCGGCGTTGGCCCGCGGGTAGTACGTGCCGTACATCTCGTCGGCGCTCACCGACGGCAGCACCGAGGCGAAGTTCGCGCGCTTCGGCGTGACCGCCATGCCGCCGTTGACCAGCGAGCCGCCGCCGACGCCGCGGCCCTGGTAGACGATGATCCCGGGGAACTCCTCCGCGTCCAGGATCCCGGCGTGCCTCGGCACCGCCTTGTCGAGCGGGAAGCCGAGGAAGTTGCTGAGCGGCGCCTTGGTCCTCGTACGCATCCAGAAGGAGCGGTAGTCCGGGGCGGTGACCTTCGGGTGGATCCGGCCGTCGGGGCCCGGGGCGACCGTCGCCCAGTCCTGGCCCATCTCCACCATGTGGACCGCGACCCCCGCCTCGGCGAGGCGCAGCGCGGCGACGGAGCCGCCATAGCCGGTGCCGATGACGAGCGCGGCGACCTGCTCGCCGTTCGCGATGGGACCGGCGGCCCGGGCCGGGGTGGCGTACGTGGCGACGGCGGCGGCTCCCAGAATGGAACTGGTTCCAGCGATGAATCTCCTGCGGGTCAGACGGGCCGAAGGGCCCATGTACTGCGGTGAGTTGCCCATGTGACATGCCTCACTCTCGGTCGGATGGAAACGGGTTCTACTGAGAGTGAGGTGAGATGTATACAGCAACGTTCCGGTAACTTCTGCGTGTTGGATGAACCTATGTGATATGCGAGGACGCTCGCGAAAGGTCGTTACCGGGGGGTAGGCGGCCGTGCATCCCTTGCTATACAGTCCGTCAGCAAGCAATGGAGCTGTCACGCGAGCCGAGGAGTAGTACCGGCATGGTCACCACCCGCTTGCTCGAATCGTCCGCGATCCTGTCGTACGACCCGGCGGTGGAAGTCGACTGGGAGACACCGCTCGACAAGGACTTCCACGGCGCCAGCCCCGAGTGGTCGACGCTGTACGGGACCCGCTACTGGGACGACATGACCGAGGCGCAGCAGAAGGAGCTGACCCGGCAGGAGGCGGCGTCCGTCGCCTGCACCGGCATCTGGTTCGAGATGATCCTGCAGCAGATGATCCTGCGGGACGTCTACGCCAAGGACGCCTCCTCCGACGACGTCCAGTGGGCGCTGACGGAGATCGCCGACGAGTGCCGGCACTCGATCATGTTCGCGCGCGGCGCCCGCAAGCTGCAGGCACCCCCGTACAAGCCGCACCGCGTCGCCATCGAACTCGGCCGAGCCTTCAAGACCATCGCCTTCGGCGAGGCGGCCTATGCCGCGATCCTCGTCGCCGAGGAGGTCCTCGACGTCATGCAGCGCGACTGGATGCGCGACGAGCGGGTGGTGCCCTTCGTCCGTACGATCAACAACATCCATGTCGTCGAGGAATCCCGGCACATGAAGTTCGCCCGGGACGAGACCAAGAAGCGGCTGGCGAAGGCCGGCTGGGTGCGGCGGCAGATCCACGCGCTGGTGATCTCCATCGCTTCGTACGTCATCGTCACCAGCATGGTGAACAAGAAGGTCTACAAGCGCGCGGGCCTGGACCAGGAGCGCGCGCTCGCCGAGGCGAAGGCCAACGAGCACCACAAGTCGATGATGCGCTCCAGCTGCGCAGGCCTGATGGAATTCCTGGCCTCGGCCAAGCTCCTCACGAAGCCCGCGCTGGTCTTCTACCGCCGCGCCAACCTGATCTGACCTCGTAGGGGACCAGCCGCACCCATGACGTACGCCATCACCCAGACCTGCTGCAACGACGCCACGTGCATCGCCGTCTGCCCGGTCAACTGCATCCACCCGACCCCCGAGGAACGCGCCTTCGGCAGCACCGAAATGCTGCACATCGACCCGAAGACATGCATCGACTGCGGTGCCTGCGCGGATGCCTGCCCGGTCGACGCGATCTTTCCGGTGGACGAGCTGACGGGGGCGAACCGGCAGTACGCGGCGTTGAACGCGGCGTACTACGCGGACGCGGGCGCGGGCTCCCAGCCGCAACTCGCCGCGGACAGCCCCAACTTCCACGCCTGGGGCCCGCCCTCCTTCGACCGCGTTCTCCCCTCGGACTTCCGCCGGCTGCGGGTCGCCGTCGTCGGGACCGGCCCCGCGGGCATGTACGCCGCCGAGGACCTGCTGCTGCACACCAGCGCCGAGGTCACCCTGATCGACCGGCTGCCGGTGGCGGGCGGCCTGGTCCGTTACGGGGTGGCGCCCGACCACCCCGGCACGAAGGGCATGGGCTCGGCCTTCGCCCGCTTCCACGACCACCCGCGGGTGCGGCTGCTGCTCGGGCTGCACGTGGGCGACGACGTGTCGGCGGAGGAGGTGGCGGCGCATCACGACGCCGTCGTGTACGCGGTGGGCGCCTCCACCGGGCGGCGGCTGGACATCCCGGGTGAGGACCGTACGGGCAGCATCGCGGCGACGGACTTCGTCGCCTGGTACAACGCGCATCCGGATGTGGCGCCGGACGCGATCGACCTGTCGGCGACGGAGCGGGTGGTGGTGGTCGGCAACGGCAACGTGGCGCTGGACGTCGCCCGCATCCTGGTCGCGGACCCGGCGGAGCTGGCGGGCACGGATATCGCGGACCATGCGCTGGCGGCGCTGCGGGCGAGCGCGGTACGGGAGGTGGTGCTGCTCGGCCGCCGCGGCCCGGAGCATCTGGCGTGCACGCGGCCGGAGTTGCTGGCGCTGAAGCACCTGCCGGGCGTCGAGCTGGCGGTGGACGACGCGGATGCGCGAGTCGGCGAGGCGATCGAGGCGGCGGGGCCGGACGACACGGCGGCGCTGCTGACCGGGCTGCCGCGGGTGGCGGTGGACTGGGCTGCGGCGCCGGCGGAGGGGCGGCGGATCGTGTTCCGCTTCCACTCGGCACCGGTTGAGGTGACGGGCGGGACGGCCGATGCCGCCGGAAGCGACGCGGGCGCCCGAAGGGGCGCGGATACGGGCGCCGGAAGCGGCGCGGGCGTGGCGGCCGTGCGGGTCACCGGCGACGGCGGCGGCGTGACGATCGCGGCCGGACTCCTCGTCCGCGCCATCGGCTACCGCGGCATCCCCGTCGCCGGGCTCCCCTTCGACGAGGCCACCGGCACGGTTCCGCACGCCGGCGGCCGCGTGGCCGGGCGCCCCGGCACGTACGTCGTCGGCTGGATCAAGCGCGGGCCCTCCGGCGGCATCGGCGCCAACCGGGCCTGCGCCGCCGAGACCATCGGCACGCTCCTCGCCGACGCGGTCGACGGCACGCTCACCGAACCCGCCCGCAGCGGACGCGAGTTCCGCCGTCTCGCCCGCCGCCGCAGCGCGGGCCTGGTCGACGCGCGCGGCCTCGCCGCCATCGACCGTACGGAACGGGCCAGGGGCGCCGCCGAAGGCCGTACGCGGGTCAAGCTCGCCACCGTGCCCGAGCTGGTCGCGGCCGCGCGGAAGCGGCGGGCCCGGGTCTGACTCAGCCGAGCACCACGAAGCGCCCCCGCGCCTCAGTGCCGTCCGGGAGCTTCCACCCGGCCGTGATGTCGCCGCGCGCGGCGCCCGCGTCCGCCGGGGCCGGGTGCAGGACGCGGCATACGGTGATCGCCCCCTCCCCCGCCTCGGCTCCGGCGTCGAGGCGGGCGGTCACCGTCGGGTCCGGCGTGTCGTTCACGCTCTGCATCTGCGCCACCGCCGTCCCCGCCAACAGCGCCCGCACCTCGGCGCGGAACACCGGGTCGGTCGTGGCGTCGTACAGCCGCCGCAGCCCGAGCACGCCGTGCTCCGACGTGCCCACCAGCGCGCCCCCGGGCAGCGGCTCGCTCCGATACGTCATCGGCACGTGATACGAAACCGGCCGCTCCCCCGCCGTGTCGTTGACCACCATGAACTCGATCCCGACGACCCCCGCCGGATCGTCCAGCCGAAAGCCCCCGGCCTTCGCCAGCTCCGGCCGCGCCCCCGGCTCCCCGACGTACCACGGCTGCTTCGGCAGCCACTCCGCGAGCAGCTCCAGCTTCGTCGGCTTCATCGTCGTGTGGTGAATGATCGCCATTGCTCCGGCTCAACCCTTTCCGAGTTTCTCCTCGATCGCCGCGACCGTCTCCGCGGCCGTCAGCTCGCTCGTATCCAGCCACAGCCCGACATCGCCAAGCTCGGCGCGCATGCCCCGATCCAGGTCGCCGAATTCGTACGGGACCCGCTCCCGCGCATCCCGCGTGGCATTGCGATGCGCGGCGACCTCCAGCGACGGCGCGAGCGTCACGAAGAACACCGGCCGCACCCGCAGGCTGTCCGTCATCAGCTCCAGCACCGCACGGTCCGGCACGACATGGTCCAGGACCGGCGTGAAGCCGGCCGCGGCAAAATTGTCCGCCAGCGAACAGATATTGCGCGCCCGCAGCAGCAGCTGCCGCTGCGCCTCCGCCCGCGGCTCGGAGACGACGCCGACCCGGCCGCTGACCATCATGTCGGCGACCGCGTCACCGGAGACGTACGCCGCCCGCGGCATCCGCGCGGCGAGCAGCCGGGCGACGGTGGTCTTCCCGGCGCCGGGGACGCCATTGAGGATGATGCAGCACGGGGCGGGCCCGTCGGTCGTACTCAGCGCCGTATTCATCGCGCCCGATCATGCCACCGGCAGCCGGGCGCCCGCTCCCCGATTTCCGCTCAGGCATACTCGGCGGTATGCACGAGATCACCATCCGGCGGGCCCAGCCCAAGGACGCCCGCCGGCTGACCGCGTTGATGCACGCCTCCAGCGCGTACGAGGGGCGCTACGCGTCGATCATCGAGGGCTACCGGGTCAGCGCGCAGTACATCCTCCGGCACGAGGTCTACGTGGCCGCCGACGACACCCGCGTCCTCGGCTTCTACGCCCTCGTCCTCGACCCGCCCGAGCTGGACCTGCTCTTCGTCGCGGACGCCGCCCAGGGCCTGGGCATCGGCCGCCGCCTGCTCGCCCACGCCCGCGAACAGGCCCGCGCCGCCGGCCTCGAAGGGCTGCGCATCGTCGCCCACCCGCCCGCGGGCGACTTCTATCTGAGCCAGGGCGCCCGCCGTACGGGCACGGTCCTGGCCAGGCCGCCGGCCGTCCAGTGGGACCGTCCCGAGCTGTGGCTGGATGCCGCCTAGCCTGTAAGAATCCTGCCCGTGGACCGGGGGATCCTCGAGCGCGACCGTGAAGTCGGGCAGCTCACGGTCGCCGCGCGGGAGGCGGCTGCCGGGGCCGGTTCCGTGGCGCTCGTTTTCGGCGAGGCCGGGATCGGCAAGTCCAGCCTGGTCAGGGCGCTGCCGCCGGCGCTCCCCGCGGACGCCCGCACCCTCGTCGGGCAGTGCGACGACCTCACCACCCGGCGCCCGCTGGGCCCGTTCACCGACCTCGTCGGAGCCGTCGGCCCCCACCTGACGAAGGCCCTGGCGGACGGCGGGGACCGCCAGAGGGTGTACGACGCCCTGCGTACCGAGCTGAGCGCGCCTCCGCACCCGGCCGTACTGGTCGTCGAGGACGTGCACTGGGCCGACGAGGCCACCCTCGACGCCCTCCGCTACCTGGTCCGGCGCATGCCGCAGCTGCCCGCGCTGCTCGTGCTCACCTACCGCGACGACGAGCTCGGCCGCGAGCACCCGCTGCGGCACCTGCTCGGCCAGATCCCGCGCGCCGACCGGCTGCACCGGCTGCCGCTGCCGCGGCTGAGCGAGGCGGCGGTACGCACCCTCGGCGCGGGCAGCCGCCTGGACCCCGCGGAGGTGTACGCGGTGACCTCGGGCAACCCGTTCTTCGTCACCGAAGTGCTCGCCGACGGGCAGGCGGGCGGAGTGCCCCCGACGGTCGTGGACGCCGTGCTGGCACGGCTGAGCGGGCTCGCCCCCGCCACCGTCGACGCCCTGGAGCAGCTCGCCGTCGTGCCGACGGCCCTGGAGCGGTGGCTCGTCGACGCCCTGGTGCCGGGCGGCATCCAGACACTCGCCGCGGCCGAGCAGCGCGGCCTGCTCGTCGTCGCCCCCGACCGGGCCGGCTTCCGGCACGAACTGATCCGCCGCGCGCTCGCCGACTCCCTCCCCGCCGCCCGTCGCATCGCGCTCAACCGCGTGGTGCTCACCGCCCTGCTGGAGTACCCGAAGTCGGCGTCCTGCGAGGGCGGCGGCTCCTGCGACCTCTCGCGCATCGTGCACCACGCCGCCGAGGCCGGCGACCTTGACGCCATCTCCCGGTACGGCCCCACCGCCGCGGCGGCCGCCTCCCGCGCGGGCGCGCACCGTGAGGCGGCCGCGCACCTCGCACTCGTACTGCGGCAGCGCGGGCGCTACGAGCCGCCGGAACTGGCCACGCTCCTGGAGCAGTACGCCATCGAGTGCTACACGCTCGGCGACTCGGAGCAGGCCGTCGCCGCCCAGCACGAGGCGGTGGCGCTGCGCCGCGAACTCGGCGACCACCGCAAGCTCGGCGCCGACCTGCGCTGGCTCTCCCGCATCCACTGGTGGGCGGGCGATGTGCCGCTCGCGGACCGGGCCGCCGCCGAAGCCATCGCCGTCCTCGAACGCGAGGGCGACCCCGAGCTGCTCGCCCTCGCCCTCAGCAACCAGGCCCAGCTGCACATGCTCGGCGACCGGCACGCGACCGCGATCGAGATCGGCGAACGCGCGGTGGCCCTCGCCCGCGAACTCGGCGACGCCGGGCTGCTGTCGCACGCCCTCAACAACGTCGGCTGCGCCCGCTGGCGCAGCGGCGACGCGGCGGCCGGGCGGCCGGTGCTGGAGGAATCGCTGGCGGTGGCGCTCGCCTCCGGCGAGGTGGAGCACGCCTGCCGGGCGTACGTGAACATCGTCTGGAGCCTGCTGGAGAACCTCAGGTACGCGGACGCCGACCACTTCCTCACCGCCGCCATGGACCTCGCCGACCAGGCCGAACACCTCGGCTTCCTCGGCTACATGTACGCGGAGCTCGCCATGCGCGAGCTCGCCGCCGCCCGCTGGGACGCGGCCGCCCGCGCCGCGGAGCTGGCCGTGGGCCTGCACGTCCCGGCCCGCTGCCCGGCGCTGACGGTGCTCGGCAGGATCCGGGTGCGCACGGGCCGCCCCGGCGGCGAGGAGCTGCTGGCGCAGGCCTGGGAGCTGGCCGTACGGACCGGGGAGCTGCAGCGGACCGGGCCGGTGGCGGCGGGGCTGGCGGAGGCGGCGGCGCTACGCGACGACCACGAGGCGGTGGTGGCAGCCGCCCGGCCGGTGTACGAGCAGGCACGGCGGCTGGGGGTCGCCCACCTGCGCGCTGAGCTGGGGTACTGGCTGCGGGTGGCGGAGGCGCCGACGGGCAGTCCGAGGGCGCCGGTGGCCACCGCGGGACAGCCCGTGGGCGGTTCTGCGGGCGGCCGGCCGCATCCCTACGACCTGCAGGCCGCCGGGCGGTGGCGGGAGGCCGCCGCCGCCTGGCAGGACGCCGGCTGCCCGTATGAGCGCGCCGCCGCCCTGGCCGAATCCCCGCTGCCCGAGGACCGGTTCGCCGCCCTGGCCCAGCTCGATGCCCTCGGCGCGCGGCCGCTTGCGCGGGTCGTGCGGGCAGGGCTCAAGGCAGAGGGCGTGCGCCACATTCCGCGCGGCCCGGCGCCGGCGACTCGGCGCAACGCCGCCGGGCTGACCGGCCGCCAGCTGGAGGTGACGCGCCTGCTGGCGCGGGGCCTGACGAACGCCGAGATCGCCGCCCGCCTGGTGTTGTCCGTACGCACCGTGGACCACCACGTCGCCGCGGTGCTGGAGAAGCTGGGCGCTCCGACCCGCCGCGACGTCCTCGCCCGCGCCGCAGATCTGGGTCTGCTCCCGGCCCGGCGACTCGACTAGGGAGCCGTCCCGCTCTAGGCAGCCCGCCGGCCCGGAATGGGCAATGGCCCCCGATACGCGCCCGCACTCTCCCCGCGTAGAACTGCCCCATCACAGCCGTTCGAGGGGGAACAGCCAATGACCACCACACCCGTCCAGGCCGCCCGCCGAGACCTCACCGGCTTCCGCGGCCGGCTCACCGGGCCCGGCGACGCGGGCTACGACGAGGCCCGCACCATCTACAACGCCATGCACGACAAGCGCCCGGCCGTGGTGGCCGGCTGCACCGATGCCGCCGACGTGGCCCGCGTTGTGCGGTTCGCCCGCGAGCGGCAGCTGCCGCTCGCGGTGCGCGGCGGCGGCCACCACGGCGCGGGTCTCGGCTCCGTGGACGACGGCGTCGTGCTCGACCTGTCGCCCATGAACTCGGTCAGCGTCGACCCGGACCGCCGCACGGTGCGGGCCGGCGGCGGCGCCGTCTGGGGCGAGGTGGACCGGGCCACGTACGAGCACGGCCTCGCCGTGCCCGCCGGGATCATCTCCACCACCGGCGTCGGCGGCCTCACCCTCGGCGGCGGGGTCGGGCACCTGACCAGGCGCTGCGGGCTGACCATCGACAGCCTCCTGGAGGCGGACGTGGTGCTGGCGTCCGGCGAGAGCGTACGGGCGAGCGCGGAGCAGAACCCGGAGCTGTTCTGGGCGCTGCGCGGCGGCGGCGGGAACTTCGGCGTCGTCACCTCCTTCACCTTCGCCTTGCACCAGGTCGGCGACGTCATCGCCGGGCCGACGTTCTGGCCGGTGGAGCGGACCGCCGAAGTCCTCACCGCCTACCGGGACTTCATCGGCTCCGCCCCGCGCGACCTCAACGCCTTCTTCCTCGTCGGCGCGGTGCCGCCGGCCCCGCCGTTCCCCGAGGACCTCTGGGGCGACAAGATCTGCGGCGTCGTCTGGCACTACGCCATACCCGACCTGGAGGCGGCCCAGCGGGAGATGCGGCCGCTGCTCAACGCCCTCCCTGCGCCGCTGCTGCACGGTCCGCACGAGGTGCCGCACCCCGGCATCCAGGCCGCCTTCGACGGCCTCTACCCGCCGGGCGACCAGTGGTACTGGCGCGCCGACTTCGTCCGCGACATCCCGCAGGAGGCGGCCGAGCTGCACGCCAAGTTCGCCGCCGAGCTGCCGACCGGCAAGTCGACGATGCACCTGTACCCGGTCGACGGGGCGGCGCACGACGTCTCCGCCGAGGACACGGCCTGGTCCTTCCGCGACGCCAAGTGGGCGTCGGTGTTCGCGGGCGTGGACGGCGATCCGGCCAACGCCGACCGGGTCAGCCGCTGGACGGTCGACTACTTCGACGCCCTGCACCCGTACTCGATGGGCGGCGCCTACGTGAACATGATGATGGACGAGGGCCAGGAACGGGTCCGCGCCAGCTACCGCGGCAACTACGCACGGCTGGCGCGCATCAAGGCCGAGTACGACCCGGAGAACGTCTTCCGCATCAACCAGAACATCGAGCCGTCGGCCGCCTAGAGCCGGGGGCGCCTAGACCGCCCGGTCCAGCCCGTACGCCCGCCCCGCCGTGCCCGACCAGAACGCGTCGCGCCCGGCGGGGCTCAGGCCTGCCGTCAGCGCCTGCGCTGCCTCCACCACCTCGCCGTACGAGGCCGCCAGCCGGCACACCGGCCAGTCCGAGCCGAACATCAGCCGGTCCGCGCCGAAGGCCTCCAGCGCCGTATCCGCGTACGGGCGCAGGTCCTTGACCGACCAGCGCCGCCAGTCGGCCTCGGTCACCAGGCCGGAGAGTTTGGCGACGGTGTTCGGCTGGGAGGCGAAGGTGCGGAGGTCGTCGGCCCACGGCTGGAGCTCGGCGTCGGCGATCGGGGGCTTGCCCAGGTGGTCGAGTACGAAGGTGAGCCCGGGCACCTCGCGGGCCGCGACGGCTGCCGCCGGGAGCTGATGGGCTCGCACCAGCACGTCGTACGCGAGGCCCGCCGCCTCGACCGCGCGCAGGCCGCGCAGCACGTCCGGGCGCTCCAGCCAGCGCGGGTCGGGCTCGGCCTGCACGCCGTGGCGGATGCCGACGAGGTGCTCGCCGCCGGGGAGTTCGCGCAGCCTGGCGAGCTCGTCGGCGACGGCGGGGGACGTCAGGTCGGTCCAGCCGACGACGCCCGCGACCAGGTCGCCGGCCGCGGCCAGCGACAGGAACTCCGGGGTCTCCGCCGCCACCGGCACGGTCTGCACGAGGACGGTGCGGGTCACGCCGTGCGCGCGGGCCTCCGGCTCCAGGTCGGCGAGCGCGAAGTCGCGGCGGATCGGGGCCATGTCGGGGCCGGTGATCCAGTCCTGGTCGCGTACGGACAGATCCCAGACGTGATGGTGGGCGTCGGTGACAGCGCTCACGGTCGCGGCTCCTCCACGATGACGACGTCGAGCGTGCGCGGCCCGTGCACGCCTTCGACCCGGTCCAGCTCGATGTCGCTGGTCGCGGACGGGCCGGAGATGAAGGTGAGCGGCCGGGTGGGATCCAGCCGCTCCAGCGCCTCGGGCACGTCCTCGGCGATCTGCGATGAACGCACCACGCACAGGTGATAGTCGGGCAGGAGTGTCAACGCCCGCCGCCCCTGCCCGGGGCCCGCGTCGAGCACGATGGTGCCGGTGACTGCGATGCCGACGGCGCAGGTGGTGAGCACGCCACCGGCGGCGTCCAGGGTCCGTACGGTCAGCGGCGGCTCATCGGTGAGCACCGCGAGATCGTCCTCGCCGGGCAGCAGGTCGCCGGGGAAGCCGTCGGGCACGACGAGACTGCGCACGCCGCGAGCGTCGAGGGCCCCCGCGATGACCTTGCGGGCTTCGCGGGCGCGGGTGCGGGTGACGGTGGCCCGGTAGTCGGCGACCCGCTCGGCGAAGAGCGCGATGCGGTCGGGGCCCGCGTGCGATCGCGCGTAGGCGCGCGGCACGGCGACATCCTCGGGCCGCTCGCCGTCCGGGACGTCGGCGAGAGCGGACCTGATCCGCCCGAGGATGGCGTCCCGGGCCGCGGGCGCGCGCTCGGCCGCGGGGGGCCGTCCGGCTGCGGGGTCCTGTCCGGCCGCGGGAGCCCGTCCGGCCGCGGGGTCGGTTCCGGGCGCGGGGTCGGTTCCGGGCGCGGGAGCCTGTCCGGCTGCGGGGTCCCGTCCGGCCGCGGGAGCCTGTCCGGCCGCGGCCGCGTCGGTGGTCGCCCGCTCAGCCGCGCCCGCGCTCACGTGCCCGTCCGCGCTCACGTGCCCGCCCGCACTCACCCGCCCGTCCCCGCTCCCAGGCGCGCCCGCCGCGCCCTGCGCGCCCTCCGCCTTCTCGTTCGCGTCGTCCGTCACGACTTCCCCTCCCCACGCGTCCGCCGCCACCACGCGCGGAAGCTCTCCTTCGCCGGCACCGGCGTGTCCCGCGTGTCCGACCAGCGCTTCAGCGGCCCGGGCAGCCGCCCGATCCGCCCGCCCCGCGCGACCACCCGCGCGCCCACCGCGCCCATCCGCTGCGCCCACCCCAGCCGCCGCGGCGAACTCAGCACCCCGGCCGCCGCCTTCATCGCCAGCGCCTCCGGCGACGGCACCGGGCCGCGCTTCTCCTCCACCGCCTGCGCTCGCAGGTGCACCAGCACCTCCGGGATGTTGATCTTCACGGGGCAGGCGTCGTAACACGCCCCGCACAGCGTCGAGGCGAAGGGCAGCGAGGCCGCCTGCTTGTCCGCGACTCCGACCAGTTGCGGTGTCAGCACCGCGCCGATCGGGCCGGGGTACACCGACCCGTACGCATGGCCGCCCGTCCGCTCGTACACCGGGCAGACATTCAGGCACGCCGAGCAGCGGATGCAGCCCAGCGCCTGCCGGCCCACCTCATCGGCCAGCGTCGACGTCCGGCCGTTGTCGAGCAGCACCAGGTGGAAGTCCGACGGGCCGTCGCCCTCCGTCGTGCCCGTCCACATGCTCGTGTACGGATTCATCCGCTCGCCGGTCGACGACCGCGGCAGCAGCTGCAGGAAGACCTCCAGGTCCGCGAAGGCCGGCAGCACCTTCTCGATGCCCATGACCGTGATCAGGGTCTCCGGCAGCGTCAGGCACATCCTCCCGTTGCCCTCGGACTCGACCACCCCCACCGTGCCGGTGTCGGCCGCCGCGAAGTTGGCGCCCGAAATCGCCACCTTCGCGCGTAGGAACTTCTCCCGCAGATGCAGCCGCGCCGCCTCCGCCAGATCCCGCGGCTCATCGGTCAGGTCGTCCGGCGCCGCCCGCCCCCACTCCCCCATCGCCCCGCGGAAGATCTCCCGGATCTCGGCGCGGTTCCGGTGGATCGCCGGGACCAGGATGTGCGAAGGCCGGTCGTCGCCCAGCTGCACGATGAGCTCGGCCAGGTCCGTCTCGTACGCATTGATGCCGGACTCTTCGAGCGCCTCGTTGAGCCCGATCTCCGCGGTCGCCATCGACTTGACCTTGACCACCTCGGTCTGCCCGGTGGCCTGCACCAGCGCGGTGACGATCCGGTTGGCCTCGGCGGCGTCCGCGGCCCAGTGGACCGTGCCGCCCGCCTTCGTCACCGCCCCCTCAAGGCGCGTCAGATGCGTGTCCAGGTGCCGCAGCGTCCGCCGCTTCAGCGCCGCGCCCGCGTCCCGCAGCTGCTCCCAGTCCGCGAGCTCGCCGGTGACCGCGAGCCGCTTGTCGCGGATCGTGCCGGTGGCCTTCCGCAAGTTGGTGCGGAGTTGCGTGTCGCCGAGGGCCGTACGGGCGGCTTCGGGGAAGGCGGGGGTGCCCAGCCAGGTGACGTTGTCGTGCTGTTTCTGCTCGGCCATCAGGCGTCTCCCTCCTGCGCAGCCAGGATCTCGGCAAGGTGCCGCGTGCCCACGCCCGTACGCAACCGGGAAAGGCCGCCGCCGATGTGCATCAGACACGAGTTGTCGCCCGCCGTCAGCACCTCGGCGCCGGTCGACTGCACGTGCCGCATCTTGTCGGCGAGCATCGCGTCCGACGTGTCGGCGTTCTTCAGCGCGAAGGTGCCGCCGAAGCCGCAGCACGACTCGGCGGCGGGCAGCTCGACCAGGTCGATGCCGCGGACCGCGCGCAGCAGCTTCAGCGGCTTGTCGCCGACGCGCAGCATGCGCAGCGAGTGGCAGGTCGGGTGGTACGTCACCCGGTGCGGGAAATACGCGCCGACGTCCGTCACGCCGAGGACGTCCACGAGCAGCTCGGACAGCTCGTACACGGGCGGCGGCTCGACCTCCGGATCAAGCACCCGGTGATAGTCGCGCACCATCCCGGCGCACGAACCGGACGGCGTCACCACGGCCTCGTAACCGGCGAAGGCCTCCGCGAAGCGGCCCACCATCGGCTTCGCCTCCCGGCGGTAGCCGGTGTTGAAGTGCATCTGCCCGCAGCAGGCCTGCCCGGCCGGGAAGTCCACGGTGTGACCCAGCCGTTCCAGCAGGCGGACGACCGCCTTGCCGGTGTCCGGGAACATCGTGTCGTTGAAGCACGTGATGAAGAGCGCTATCCGCATGGGGTCAATACTCTCCCGGGACCGGCACATCCGCTCCCAGCAGCCCCTCTTCCCGCAGCTGCCGCCACAACTGTCCCGGTATGGGATGCCGCATCGCCGCCGCGGCGTCCGCGGCCTCGGCCGTGGACCGGGCGCCCGCCAGCACGGTCGCGACCGCCGGGTGCCCGAAGGGGAAGTTCAGCGCGGCGGTGCGCAGCTGGACGCCGTACGACCTGGTGATCTCCTCCATGCGGCGGGCGCGCTGCCGGAGCTCGTCGCTCACGGGCGCGTAGTTGTACGTGGCGCCGGGGGCCGCCGGGTCGGCGAGCAGGCCGGAGTTGAAGACGCCGCCGATGATCACCGACTTGCCGCGGGCCGACGCGGCGGGCAGCAGCTCGGCGAGGGCGGGCTGCTCCAGGAGGGTGTAGCGGCCGGCGCACAGCACCGCGTCGACGTCGGTGTCCTTCATGAACCTGGCCAGCATCTCCGCCTGGTTCATGCCCGCGCCGATCGCTCCGACGACACCCTCGGCGCGCAGCCGCTCCAGCGCCGGGTAGGCCTCCCGGAAGGCGGCCTCCTCGTGCCGGTCGGGGTCGTGGATGAGCGCCACGTCGATACGGTCCAGGCCGAGCCGCTCCAGGCTCTCCTCGATCGAGCGGCGCACCCCGTCGGCGGAGAAGTCCCAGCGGCGGGTGTACGTGCCGGGGCTGGCGAAGCCGTGCCGCAGGTCGTCGCCGTCCCCGCCCGGGGGTACGAGGAGCCGGCCGACCTTGGTGGACAGGGTGTAGTCGGCGCGGGGCTTGGCGCGCAGCGCCTCGCCGAGGCGGCGCTCGGAGAGGCCTACGCCGTAGTGCGGCGCGGTGTCGTAGAAGCGGACGCCCTGCCGCCAGGCGGCCTCGACGGTCGCGGCGGCCGTGTCCGCGTCCACGGGCTCGTACAGGCCGGCTATCGAGGCGCCGCCGAAGCCGAGCGCGGTGACGGGGACGGTGCTGCGGCCGAGGGTGCGGACGCGCAGCGGGGAGGGGGGGTCGGTGGTCGTCATGGTCACTGCCCTGCCGGGCGCAGCCGCAGACCCTGCATGCCGCCGTCGACGGCGAGGGCGGTGCCGGTGACGGATGCGGCGGCCGGTCCGGCGAGATAGGCGATGGCCGCCGCCACCTCGTCGGCGCTGACCAGCCGGCCGAGCGGCTGTCTGGCGTTGAGTGCGGCCCGCTCCGCGTCCGGGTCGTCGGCGGCGTCCAGCAGCCGGCCGACCCACGGGGTGTCGGCGGTGCCGGGGTTGACGCAGTTGACGCGGATGCCCTCGCGGACGTGGTCGGCGGCCATGGCGAGGGTCAGCGACAGCACGGCGCCCTTGCTGGCGCTGTACAGGGCGCGCTGCGGCAGGCCCGCGGTGGCGGCGATGGAGCAGGTGTTGACGATCGCGGCAGTGCCCGGACGGGCAGTGGCAGCGCGGCGCAGGTGGCGGAGGGCGGCGCGGGTGGTGCGGACCATGCCGAGGACGTTGACGTCCAGGACCCGCTGCCATTCGGCGTCGTCGTTGTCCTCGACGGTGCCGGCGGCGCCGATGCCCGCGTTGTTGACCAGGATGTCCAGGCCGCGCAGGTCCCCGGCCGCCTCGCTGACGGCCGCCTGCACGGAGGCGTCGTCGGATACGTCGGCGGCGTAGGCGCGCAGCGGTGCCTCGGCCGCGTCCGGCTTCAGGTCGAGTACGGCGACGTCCGCGCCGCGGGCGGCGAGCAGCTGCGCCGTGGCCAGTCCGATGCCGCTGCCACCCCCGGTGACCAGCGCCTTCAGCCCTTCCAACTCGGCGCTCATCCGGCCGCCTCCTCGCTCTCGGCTTCCCAGTACGACCCGCCTGGATAACGGTACGTCGCGATCGACTCCGCTTTGAGCTCGGCGCCGAACCCGGGCTCCGCGGGCGGGAGATAGCGGGCGCGCTCGATCCGTACCGGCGTCTCGAAGTGCTCGTGGAGGTGGTCGACGTACTCGATGGCGCGGTCGTCCATGGTCCCGCTCAGCGCCACGTAGTCGAACATCGACAGGTGCTGCACCAGCTCGCACAGCCCCACCCCGCCCGCGTGCGGGCACACCGGCACCCCGAACTTGGCGGCGAGCAGCAGGATCGCGAGGTTCTCGTTCACGCCGCCGACGCGGGTGGCGTCGAGCTGCAGGATGTCGATGGCGCCGGCCTGCAGCAGCTGCTTGAAGACGATGCGGTTCTGGCAGTGCTCGCCGGTGGCGACCTTGACCGGGGCGACGCCCTCGCGGATCGCCGCGTGGCCGAGGACGTCGTCCGGGCTGGTGGGCTCCTCGATCCAGTACGGGTCGTACGGGGCGAGGGCCTTGACCCAGTCGACGGCCGGGGTGACGTCCCAGCGCTGGTTGGCGTCGATGGCGATGCGGATGTCAGGGCCGACGGCGGCGCGGGCGGCGCGCATGCGGCGCAGGTCGTCGTCGAGGTCGGCGCCGACCTTCAGCTTGATCTGGGTGAAGCCGTCGGCGACGGCCTGCTTGGCGAGGCGGGTGAGCTTCTCGTCGCTGTAGCCGAGCCAGCCGGGGGCGGTGGTGTACGCGGGGTAGCCGCGGTCGCGGAGGGTGGCGGCGCGGTCTTGGGCGCCCTCGCGGCCTTTGCGAAGCAGCTGCAGCGCGTCCTCGGGAGTCAGCGCGTCACTGAGGTAACGGAAGTCGATCTGCCGGACCAGCCACTCGGGTTCGGCGTCGGCGAGGAGCTGCCAGAGCGGCTTGCCCTGCCGCTTCGCGGCGAGGTCCCAGGCGGCGTTGACGGCCGCGCCGATCGCCATGTGCATCACGCCCTTCTCCGGGCCGAGCCAGCGCAGCTGGCTGTCGCCGTTGAGGTCGCGGGCGAGGGTGCCGGGGTCGGCGCAGAGGGCGGCGACGGATCTGCCGACGAGATACGGCCGCAGGGCGTCGATGGCGGCGACCTGGATGTCGTTGCCGCGGCCGATGGTGAAGGTGAAGCCGTGGCCTTCGAGCCCGTCCCCGGCGTCGGTGCGCAGCACCACGTAGGCGGCTGAGTAGTCGGGGTCGGGGTTCATGGCGTCGGAGCCGTCGAGTTCGCGGGAGGTGGGGAAGCGGACGTCGTACGTGTCGACGGAGGTGACGACGGCGGACGCGCTACCGGGGATCGCTGCCATAGGCGTGAATATTCATCAGACCAATCGCTCGCGTCAACAGGCGAAGTGCAAGAGACTCGACGCAGATGGGGCTCATTGCTCCGATGACTCGCGCATGACTGGCCGTTCGGTCGCGGAAGGGCCGTTCGGCCCCATGCGCCGGCCGACAACGCGGCGCAATCATGTGCTCACGCCTCGTCCCGCCGATCCGTGACGTGGGGCAGGGCACGTTGGGGGGAAGGAAGGCCGGCCCGGTTCTTTGAGCGGCGCCGGGCCGGCCCGAAACACCCAAGCCGCGGCGACCGGCGGCACCCCGGCATTTGACCTGGCTGCCGGGCTACCGCATCCCGAACGGTCGCCGCGGCTGCCCCTTGCGGGGCCGAGCGCTCCCACCCCAACTCGCGCCGCTTCTCAGCGCGACCCGTGCTCCTCCCGCTGTCGCGTCGGCTGCTCGCTCGCCGCCGAACCTTGGATGTGCCCACCCACCCGCCCGTTGCTGTGTGCGGGCAGGACCAGGTAGGTCAGCGCCAGGCCCGTCAGGCTCAGCGCCGCCCCAGCCAGGCCGGTGAAGCGCAGTGCGCCCGCGGACACAATCAGCCCGCCCAGAGCGGAGCCTGCAGCCGCGCCGAGGTTGAAGGCGCCGACGTTGACGGCGGTGGCCAAGGTGGGAGCGGCGCCGGCGTGGCGCATGATCAGGCCCTGCAGCGGGGCGATCGTGGCGGTGGCGAGGAGTCCCAGGACCAGGACGGCGAGCACCGCCGTGGGCTGCCACAGGACGGCGAACGGGACCGCGGCGAGGACGCCGGTCAGCCCGCCGAACACCCCGCGTACCGTCGCGGACATGGCCTTGTCGGTCAGCTTGCCGGCGGCCAGGTTGCCCAGGAAGCTGCCGGCTCCATAGGCGAGCAGCAACCCGGACACGGCGGCCGGCGAGAAGCCCGCGACGCGAGTGAGCAGCGGCGTGATGTAGGTGAAGACGACGGCGACGCCGGAGAAGCCGACCGCGGTCGTGGCGACCGCCAGCAGCACCGGCTTGCGCAGCACCACCCCGATCTCGTCCCGCAGCCGGGTGGCCGGCGCCTGCTGCCTGGGCAGCACCAGCGCCAGCAGCGCGATGGCCGCCAGGGTGAACACGGTGAGCACCGCGAACGGGGCACGCCACCCCGCGGCATGCCCCAGCAGCGACCCCAGGGGCACCCCGAGCAAGGTGGCCACGGTGAAGCCGGACGCCACGGTGGCAATGGCGGAGCCGGTCTTGTCCTCGTCCACCACACTCGTGGCCATCACCACCGCCAACGCCAGGAATGCGGCGTGGCTGAGCGAGGAAACCACCCGGCCGGCCAGCAGCACCGCGAACGTCGGCGCCAGGGCACTCAGCGCGCTGCCCGCGGCGAACAGCAGCATCAGCCCGATCGCCAGGCCTTTACGGGGCAGGCGGGCGGTCAGCATGGTCACCGCGGGACCGCCGACCACCACACCGAGGGCGTACGCGGTCACCGCCTGCCCGGCGGTGCCCTGCGACACATGAAGGTCCGCACCGACCTCGGGCAACAGGCCCGCGACCAGGTATTCGGACGTACCGACAACGAAGACGCTCGCGCAGAGGGCGGCGAGCCGGGTAAAGCTCTTGTCCATACCCGGACGCTAAAGTCTCACATCAATGTTAGAGTCAAGCGTCGCTGAGGAGGATCACATGCGGATCGGTGAGCTGTCCCGCAGGACCGGCGTCCACGAACGGCTGCTGCGCTATTACGAGGAGCAGCACCTGCTGTCCCCCGAGCGCCGGCCCAGCGGCTACCGCGAATACGGCGAGGCCGACGTCGAGACCGTGCGCCGCATCCGCAGCCTGCTCGCCGCCGGCCTCTCCACCGCCACCATCGCGACGATCCTGCCCTGCCTGCGCGAGGAGGAAGAGCGCCTGGTGCCCACCTGCGCCAACCTCATCGCCGACCTGCTCTCCGAACGCAAGCGCATCGACCAGGCCATCACCGACCTGCAGACCTCCCGGGCCGCGCTCGACCATGTCATCACCGCCGCACCCGCAGAGGTCGCCGAACGCGCCGCCGTCGTAAGCGACTTGCCGGCCGACGGCGCCTAAGCGTCGTTACGCCGCCACTCCGGCCCCACCCTGGCCCACTCCGCCGCCCACCACCGCTCCCGCGCCCGGTCGATACGGCGCTGCGCCAGGCGGCAGCCGAAGGCCACGACGCCGACCACGCCGAGGCCCGCCGCCGCGCCTGTGAAGCCGGATTGAAGGGCCGCCTGGCTGTTGGTGGCCGGGGCCGGGAGGGGGGTGCGGCCGGTGGGGTCGGTCCAGATCGACGTGGTGTCGCCGGTGCGCAGGTGCGAGGGCACGCGGGTCACCGCCCGGTGCGAGCGGCCGTCTTCGTCGGACCAGCGGACCCGGGCCCGCATGCGCTCGTTGTAGACCTCGTTCGTGCCGTCGACTCGCGGCGGGCGTTTCGGGTCCTGCACCAGGACCGCCGGCGTGCGTTGGCGCTGCAGGCGCTGGCGGTCCAGGTAGTCGTCGACGGCGCCCGCCGCCCGTACGCCCGCCAGCAAGCCGCCCACCGCCGCAAGGACTATCGCGGCGAGCAGCAGCCACCCCTCCGCCACATCGACCCCACGCCGTAGCGGGCTCTGCCGCCAACGCCACGACCACAACCTCTGCTTCATCGATCGCGCCCCTCAATGCCCCCCGGCCCTATCAGTGTCGCACCGGGTACCCCTTGAGGGGGGATCAGCTATCGGACAGTGGCATCCGCCACAACACCCGTACCCCACCGCCCGCTTGGGGCCGGACGGCCAGCTCCCCGCCCGCCGTCCCGACCCGCTCCTCCAGCCCCTCCAGGCGCAGCTCGGCGGGCGCGCCCCGGTCGCCCTCCACGGCGACGGTCAGCGCCAGCTCCCCGTCCGCCGCCATCAGCGCGACCCCGGCCGAGCCCACCGCCGCCTCGGCTATCGCCGTCAGCAGCGCGCCGAGCACGGCGACGGCCTCGTCCGCGAGCCGCGGGCCCACCGTCGTATCGACCAGGCCCTCCACCCGCAGCGACGGCGTGAAGCCCAGCGCGGGCACGGCCTCTTCCAGCGCCTCTACGACCCGTATCCGAAGGCCGCGCACCGCCGGACCCGACTCGTGCACCCGCAGCCCGAAGATCGTGGCGCGGATTATCTTGATCGTCTCGTCCAGGTCGTCCACCGCCCGCGCCAGCCGCTCCTGTCCCTCCTTCGCCTTGACGAAGCGGGTGGCCGACTGCAGCGTGATGCCGGTGGCGAACAGCCGCTGGATCGCCAGGTCGTGCAGGTCGCGGGCGATCCGGTCGCGGTCCGCGTACAGCCGCACCTGCTCGGCGTCGCGCCGCCGCCCGGCCAGTTCCAGCGCCAGCGCGGCCTGCCCGGTGAAGACGTGCAGCGGCGCCGTCTCGGCGGGGGTGAATGCGGGCTTGCCTTGGGTACGGGCGAGCAGCACCACGCCGCGTACGCCTTCGCCGGTGCCGATCGGGGCCGCCACCGCGGCGCCGATGCCCGAGTCGAGGAGCAGGCTCGCGGTGATCCGCGGGTCGCTGTCGACGTCGTCGCTCAGCGCCGGCTCGCCGGTGCGGAACGCGGTGCCGGTGAGGGTGCCGTGGACGGGTACGTCCTGGCCGAGCTGGTGCTCGGCGCCGTCGCCCGTCACCAGCGCCACCCGCAGAGATCCGTCCGTCCCCGCGGGCAGTGCCACGCTGCCCTGGTCGGCGTCGAGGATGGCGCACGCCCGCTGGGTGATCAGCTCCAGGACCGTGAGCTCGTCGGCGCCTGAGAGGAGGGAGTTGGTCACCTCCGCGGCGGCCTCCAGCCAGCGCTGGCGGCTGCGGGCCTCCTCGTACAACCGGGCGTTCTCGATGGCGACTCCGGCGGCGACGGCGAGGGTGGCGAGCACGGCCTCGTCCTCTACGTCGAACTCCTTCGCGCCGCGCTTCTCCGTCAGGTAGAGGATCCCGAACACCTCGTCGCGGACCCGGATGGGGACGCCGAGGAAGGAGTGCATCGGCGGATGGCCGGCCGGGAAGCCGTACGACGCCGGGTGCTGGGAGATCTCCTCAAGACGCAGCGGCTCGGGGTGGCGGATCAGCTCGCCGAGGATGCCGTGGCCCTTGGGCAGCGGCCCGATCACCCCCTGCGCCTGCTCGTCCACGCCCACCGGCAGGAACTGTGCCAGCCGCTGGCCCTCGCCGATGACGCCCAGCGCCCCGTACTCCGCGTCGACGAGCACCACCGCCGCCTCGACGATGCTGTGCAGCACCTGCAGCAGGTCCAGCTCGCGTCCGACGGTGAGCACCGCCTCCAGCAGCCCCTGCACCCGGTCGCGGGTGCCGCGCACCGCGTCGATACGCAACTGGAGCTCGTCGAGCAATTGATCCAACTGCAGCCGTGGCGGGGCCTCTTCGCTGTGCTCCATTACTCCACGGTACCGAGCAATCACACCCGGAAGGGTGAAGTCAGGCGCGGTGGCTCGATCAGCGCCCTACCGCTCGGCCACCCGCATCTCGAACCACGTCGACTTGCCGCGCGGCAGCAGGTCCACCCCCCAGCGGTCCGCGAGCTTGTCAACCAGGAACAAGCCGCGGCCGCTGGTGTCCATTTCGCGGACCGGCATCAGGCAGGGCAGGCCGCGCGACGGATCGCGGACCTCGATACGGATCCAGCCCCGGCGGCGCAGCATGCGCAGGCCGAAGGTGCGGGCGCCGGTGTGCCGGACGGCATTGCCGACGAGCTCGGAGACCAGCAGCACGGCATTCTCGGCGAGCTGCGCCGACAGGCCCCAGGTGCCGAGGCAGACCGACTCCGTCAGCCGCCTGGCGGTGGCCGCCGACTCCGGCCGGGAGGGCAGCCGGACCTCGTCCACGGACGGATTGCCGCACAAGTCAAGGGACTTGAGGTCGGTCTCGTCCGGAGCCCCGGGACGCGCCGCGGCGGCCCGCCGCTGCGACTGCTGCATTCCCTCGAGGCCCGCCATGCCCACCATCATGGCCTTGACGGGGCGAATTTGGAGGGGATCTGCCGGAATCAGTCCCCCGGAATTGACCGTTCCGGTGGTGGACGTTGTCATATGCCAGAAGCACTTAAGGCTCGCGGCGGCGACGTGGCCAGCAACTTTTCCCTGTATTCAGTTGATCACGCATCGTGTCGGGCCGGAATCGCTTAAGGTTCGCTTAAGGTACGGCTAACCCTCAGCGGAACTTGGCTTTACCGGGCCCCTGTTCGACAAAGCTGCGCATCCCGGTCTCCCGGTCCTCGGTGGCGAAGAGTCCGGCGAACCAGCTCCGCTCCAGCGCCAGCCCGGTCTCCAGATCCGTCTCAATGCCGCCGTCGACGCACTCCTTGGCCGCCCGCAGCGCGATCGCCGGGCCCTGCGCCAGCCGCGCGGCCCAGGCGTGCGCCTGCTCGTACACCTCGGCGTCCGGGACCACCTTCTCGACCAGGCCGATGTCGAGGGCCTCGGCGGCCTTGACCATCCGGCCGGTGAAGATCAGGTCCTTGGCCCGTCCCGGGCCGACGAGACGGGCGAGGCGCTGGGTGCCGCCGGCGCCCGGGATCAGCCCGAGCAGGATCTCCGGCTGGCCGAGCTTCGCGGACTCGCCCGCGATCCTGATGTCCGCGCACAGCGCCAGTTCGCAGCCGCCGCCCAGGGCGTAGCCCGTAACGGCCGCGACCACCGGCTTCGGGATCTTGGCCACCGCGCTGAAGGCGTCCTGCAGCCCGCGCGACCGCGCCACCATCGCGGCGTGGTCCATGTCCTGCATTTCCTTGATGTCCGCGCCGGCCGCGAAGACCTTCTCGCCGCCGTACACCACCACGGCGCGCACGTCGTCGCGGCGGGCGGCCTCGTCGGCGAGGTCGCGGATGCGGTCCTGGAGGGCGACGTCCAGGGCGTTCATGGGCGGCCGGTCGAGGCGGAGGGTGCCGACGCCGTCGGCCACGTCGAGGGTTGCAGCAGCAGTCATGGGGGCGAGGCTAGCCGCCCGCCCCCATGAGCCACACTCTTCCGCGTCAGTCCTGTGGCGCAGTCCACTCGTCCCAGGACATGTTCCAGCCGTTCAGACCGTTGTCCGGCTGGATGGTCTTGTCCTTGGAGTTCTTGACGACGACCACGTCGCCGATCATCGAGTTGCGGAAGAACCACGCGCCCGGCGTCGACTTGTCGCCACCGCCCCGCGCGTCGAAGAGGCCGACGCAGCCGTGGCTGGCGTTGACCGACCCGAAGGCCGCCCTGCCCGACCAGTAGTTGCCGTGGATGAAGGTGCCCGACGTGGACAGCCGCATCGCGTGCGGCACGTCCTTGATGTCGTACTCACCCTCGCCGTCGTCGTCCGTGAACCCGACCGTGGCGCCGTTCATGCGGGTGACCGGGAGCTTCTCGCTGATCACCATCTGGCCGTTGTACGTCGGGTTGGCCGGCGCGCCCGAGCTGATCGGGATGGTCTTGATGAGCTTGCCGTCGCGCTTGACCGTCATCTTCTTGGACTTGGCGTCGACGGTGGAGACCTGGCTGCGGCCGATGGTGAAGTTCACGTCCTTGGACTGCTTGCCGTAGACGCCGTCGGCGGCCTGCACGCCGTTCAGCCGGAGGCTGAGGTTGACCTTGGTGCCGGAGACCCAGTAGGTCTGCGGGCGGAAGTCGAGGCGCTGGCGGCCGAACCAGTGGCCCTCGATCTCGACGCCCGGGTCCGCGGTCACCTTGATCGCGTCCTCGACGGCCTGGCGGTCGGAGATCGGCCGGTTGAAGTTGATCGAGACCGGCATGCCCGCGCCGACGGTCTCGCCGTTCTCCGGCGTGAAGTAGCCGACGAAGGTGTTCTTCGGGACGATCGTGGTGAACGACGCGTGCTTGGCGGCCTTCAGGCCTTCCTTGTCCTCGGCGACGGCGTTCACGGTGTACTTGGTCTGAGTGGCCAGGTGGTCAGCCGGCTTCCACTCGGCCCCGTCCTTGGATATCTCGCCCTTGACCGCATTGCCCTTGGCGTCCGCGACCTTGACCGACGTGAGCTTGCCCTTGCTCGCGGTCACCTTCAGGGCGTCCTCGGTGGCGACGCCGTCGGCGCCGTTCTTCGGGGCTATGTCCACGACGGCCTGCGAGGCCTTCTTGCCGTCCTTGCCCTCTTTGCCGGACTTGCCCTTGTCGTCGTCCCCGTCGCCCCCGCCGCATGCCGCGACGAGCACCATGACGGCGCCGGCGAGCAGCGCCATCATGCTCCGTCCAGTACGCTTCCCCGCCATCAAGACCGAGATCTCCCCTCGCACGCCCCGTGTATCTACCCCCGCGCGCGATATGCGCACCTCAGATAGATAACCACACCAATCCGCGGGTCACCTCCGACGAATGTCACCGTTCAGTTCCAATCGCCTGCGGCGTCACACGACGCTCTCCCGCCACGCCTGATGCAGCTCGGCGAAGCGGCCACGGCCGGCGATCAGTTCCTCAGGAGAGCCGTCCTCAACAACCTTCCCGTCCGCCATCACGAGTACGCGGTCGGCGATCTCGACGGTGGACAGGCGGTGCGCGATCACCACGGCGGTACGGCCCCGCAGCACCGTGTGCATGGCGGCCTGCACCGCCCGTTCGCCCGGAATGTCCAGTGACGAGGTGGCCTCGTCGAGGATCAGCACCGCGGGGTCGGCGAGCAGCGCGCGGGCGAAGGCGACCAGCTGCCGCTGCCCGGCCGAGATGCGGCCGCCGCGCTTGCGGACGTCGGTGTCGTAACCCTCGGGGAGGCGGGTGATGAAGTCGTGCGCGCCGATGGCCTTGGCGGCCTGCTCGATCTCCTCCCGGGTGGCGTCGGGCCGGCCGATGGCGATGTTCTCGGCGACGGTGCCGGAGAACAGGAACGCCTCCTGCGTCACCATCACCACGCCGCGCCGCAGCTCGGCGATGGCCAGCTCGCGCAGGTCGACGCCGTCGAGGCGGACGGCGCCCGCCGTGGGGTCGTAGAACCGGGCCAGCAGCTTGGCGAGGGTCGACTTCCCGGCGCCGGTGGCGCCGACGACCGCGACCGTCTGCCCGGCCGGGAAGGTCAGGTCGAAGCGCGGCAGCACCTCGCCGCCGGTCCGGTAGCCGAAGCGGACGGCGTCGAAGACGACCTCGCGGCCCGGGGCGTCCGCGGCCCGCTCGGGCAGCGTCCGCGGGTCCGACGGCTCCGGTACGGACGGGGCCTGGGCGAGCAGCCCGGAGATCTTCTCCAGGGAAGCGGCCGCGGACTGATAGGAGTTGAGGAACATGCCGAGCCGGTCGATCGGGTCGTAGAGCCGCCGCAGATACAGCACCGCGGCCGCCAGCACGCCCAGCGCCAGCCCGCCCTCGGCCACCCGGTACGCGCCCCAGACGACCACCGCGGCGACGAAGGCGTTCGCGGTGAGCCGGGAGCCGACCACGTACCGCGCCATCTCCAGGATCGAGTCGCCGTTGATGCGCTCGTGGTGGCGGTTGAGGCGGTGGAAGTCGCCGTCGTTGGCGGGCTCGCGGCGGAAGGCCTGGACCGGGCGGATGCCGTTCATCGTCTCGACGAACTTCACGATCACGGCGGCGATGGCCGTGGACCGCTTCTTGTACAGCCGGTGGGAGCGCCGCTGGAAGAGCCGCACCCAGGCGAAGAGCGGCACGAACGACAGCAGCGCCGCCCCGCCGAGGCCGAGGTCCAGCCACAGCAGCATCGCGGCGATGTACACGGTGGAGAGGGCGACGACGATGAGCTCCTGCAGGCCCTCGTTGAGCAGCTCCCGCAGCGCCTCGACGTCGTTGGTCGAGCGGGAGATGAGCCGGCCGGACGTGTAGCGGTCGTGGAAGTCGACGCTGAGCGCCTGGGCGTGCCGGAAGATCCGGCCGCGGAGATCGACCAGCACGTCCTGGTTGACCCGGGCCGCGGACCGTACGAACAACAGCTGCAGCACGCCGCCCGCCAGGGCGCAGAGCGCATACCCGGCGGCGACGGCGGCCAGCGGGCCGGTCCAGGACCAGCCGTGGCTGCGGAAGTCGGGGACGGCGGAGTCGATGGCGTACGCGACGAGCAGCGGGCCGGCCTGCACGGCGGCCTGCTGCAGCAGGATGAGGACGGCCGTCAGCCACACCCTGGCCTTGCGCGGCGCGAGGAGGGAGGCGAGGAGACGGCGGGGGGCGCCCTTGGGGGCGGGGAGGATGTCCTGGTCGAAGGGGTCGCCCGGGCCGTCCGCGGCTGCGGGTGCGGGTGCCGGGACGTCGGCTCCGGGTCTGTCGTGGGAGCGGCGGTCGACGGCTTCCGCGGGTGCGGGGCGGGGGGCGTCGTCCCCCGCGGTGGTCGGTCCGGTCTGCGTCGTCATCGCGCCGCCCCCTCTGCGATCTTGGCCCGTTCGTCTCCGGTCCCCGACATCAACTCCCGGTATTCCGGGCTGCTGTGCAGCAGCTCCGCGTGCGTGCCGACGGCGGCGATCCGCCCCCCGGACAGCATCGCGACCCGGTCCGCGAGCAGCACCGTGGAAGGCCGGTGCGCCACGACGAGCGCGGTGGTCTCGGCCAGCACCCGTCTGAGCGCCGCCTCCACCAGCGCCTCGGTGTGCACGTCGAGCGCGGACAGCGGATCGTCGAGCACCAGGAAGCGCGGCCGCCCGACGATGGCCCGGGCGAGGGCCAGCCGCTGGCGCTGCCCGCCGGACAGGCTCAGCCCCTGCTCCCCGACCTGGGTAGCGGCCCCGTCGGGCAGGTCGTGTACGAACCCGGCCTGCGCCACGTCCAGCGCCCGCAGCAGGTCGTGCTCTTCAGCGCCGTCCGCGCCCATGAGCACGTTCTCGCCGGCCGCGGCGGAGAACAGCGTCGGCTCCTCGAACGCCACCGCCACGAGCTCGCGCAGCTCGTCGCGCGGCATGGCGGTGATGTCGCGCCCGTCGAGCGTGATCCGCCCGGCGGTCGGCTCGTACAGCCGCGGCACGAGCGCGGTGAGCGTGGTCTTGCCGGACCCGGTGGCGCCGACGAGCGCCATGGTCTCGCCGTGCCGGATGACCAGGTCGATGCCGTCGAGGGTGGCGGCGGAGTCGGGCGGCGCGTCGGGGTAGCGGAAGACGACGCGCTCGAAGACCATCCCGGAGCCGTCCCCGGTGCTCTGCTCGGCCGAGCGAGGCGCGGGAGCCTTGCCGTGCGCGGGGGCACCCGCCGCCGCCTTCGAACCGGTCGCCTTGTCCCCGACGTTCGCCGGCGTCTCGTCCATCACCTCGAAGAACCGGTCCGCCGCCGACGCCGCGTCATTGCTGATCGCCAGCAGGAAGCCGATCGACTCCACCGGCCACCGCAGCGCCAGCGCCGTCGACAGGAAGGCCACCAGCGTCCCCGCCGACAGATCGCCGTCCGCGACCTGTACGGACCCGAAGACCAGCGCGACCCCGATCGCCAGCTCCGGCAGCGTGGTGATCAGCGCCATGATCGCGCTGAGCAGCCGCGCCTTGGCCAGCTCCGTGCCCCGCAGCGTGCGGGTCAGCTCGCGGAAGGCGCGGGCCTGGCTGCGGTGGCGGCCGAAGCCCTTGATGATGCGGATGCCGAGCACCGACTCCTCGACGACCGTGGTGAGATCGCCGACCTGGTCCTGCGCCCGCCGCGCCACCTTGAAGTACTTCTTCTCGAAGAGGAAGCAGCCCGCCACCAGCGGCAGCACCGGCGCCAGCAGCACCAGCCCGAGCGACCACCGCTGGGACAGCAGAATGCCGAACCCGGCAATGATCGTGACTCCGTTGACCAGCAGAAAGGTCATCGGGAAGGCCAGGAACATGCGCAGCAGCATCAGATCCGTGGTGCCCCGCGACAGCAACTGCCCGGACGCCCACCGGTCATGGAAGGACACCGGCAGCCGCTGCAGATGCCGGTAGAGATCGGCGCGCATCGCCGCCTCCACCCCGGCCAGCGGCCGCGCCACCAGCCACCGCCGCAGCCCGAACAGCAGCGCCTCCGCCACCCCGAGCGCCAGCAGCATCCCGCCCCCGAACCACACCCCGGCCGGATCGCGGTCGGCGACCGGGCCGTCCACGATCCACTTCAGCACCAGGGGGAAGACAAGCCCCAGGCAGGAGGCGACGACGGCGACCGCGGCGGCGCCGAAAAGCCGTACCCGCACGGGCAGCACATACGGCCACAGACGGAGGAGTGAACGGACGGCGGAGCGGCTCTTACCGGCGGGAGTGGTTGCAGAAGGCATCAACGAACGAGACTACGTTCCGCTACTGACAGACCTCACCCGGTTTTCGTCAGCAGAACCACCGACCTCGCCGCCACCGGCAGCCGCTCCCCGCCCCGCACCCGCCGCCCCTCCGCCTCCTCCGCCGTGTCGACCACGACCTCGTACTCCCGCGCCCAGGGCGCCCCCGGCACGAGAAAGTCGGTCTCCGCACCCCCCGCGTGCAGCACCACCAGGAAGCTGTCGTCCACCACCGGCTCCCCCTGCGGCCCGCGCTGCGCGATGTCCGTACCGGACAGGAACATCCCGAAGGTGTCCCGCGGCGCGAACCAGTCCCCCTCGTTCATCTCGACGCCCCGCGCCGTGAACCACGCCAGATCGCGCAGCCCGCCGTCCCCGTGCGGCCGCCCCGCGAAGAAGGCCCGCCGCCGCAGTACGGGGTGCGTCCGCCGCAGCTCGACCAGCCGCCGGACGAGCCGGTGCACGGATCCCCACCCCGGATCGTCCAGCAGCCCCCAGTCGACCCAGCTGACCTCGTTGTCCTGGCAGTACGCATTGTTGTTGCCGCCCTGCGTACGGCCCATCTCATCGCCGGCCACCAGCATCGGCACTCCGGTGGAGAGCAGCAGCGTCGCCAGCAGGTTCTTCACCTGCCGCCGCCGCAGGGCCTGGATCCCGGGGCTGTCCGACTCGCCCTCGTGGCCGCAGTTCCAGGACCGGTTGTCGTTGGTCCCGTCCCGGTTCCCCTCCCCGTTGGCCTCGTTGTGCTTCCGCTCGTACGACACCAGGTCCCGGAGCGTGAAGCCGTCGTGCGCCGTGACGAAATTGACCGAGGCGTACGGGCGGCGCCCGCCCCAGCCGTACAGATCGCTGGACCCGGACAGCCGGTAGCCGAGGTCGCGTACGTCCGGCAGCGCACCCCGCCAGAAGTCCCGCACCGCGTCCCGGTAGCGGTCGTTCCACTCCGACCACAGCGGCGGAAAGCCGCCCACCTGATAGCCGCCCGCCGCCACATCCCACGGCTCGGCGATGAGCTTCACCCGCCGCAGCACCGGGTCCTGGCTGATGACGGCGAGAAACGGATGCAGCATGTCGAAGCCGTCGTCCCCGTCCCGCGCCACCCGCGCCAGCGCCGAGGCGAGGTCGAAGCGGAAGCCGTCCACGCCCATCTCGGTGACCCAGTAGCGCAGGCTGTCGGTGATCAGGCGGAGGACCTGAGGCTGAACGGCGTCCAGGGTGTTGCCGCAGCCCGTGTAGTCGGCGTAGCGGCGGGGATCGTGCCCCAGCCGGTAGTAGCCGCGATTGTCGATCCCGCGCAGCGAGAAGGTGGGCCCGAGCTCGCTCCCCTCCGCGGTGTGGTTGTAGACGACGTCGAGGATCACCTCGATGCCCGCGGCGTGCAGCGCCCGCACCATCTCCCGGAACTCGCCGACCTGCTCGCCGCGGGTGCCGGTGGCGGCGTAGCCGGCGTGCGGGGCGAAGTAGCCGATGGTGTTGTAGCCCCAGTAATTGCGCAGCCCGCGCCGCCCCAGCCCGTCCTCGTGCGCGAACTGATGCACCGGCAGCAGCTCGACGGCCGTCACCCCGAGCCCCGTCAGGTGCTCGATCGCCGCCGGATGCCCGAGCCCGGCGTACGTGCCGCGCAGCCGCTCCGGGATCCCCGGGTGCCGCATGGTGAAGCCGCGCACGTGCAGCTCGTAGACGACGGAGTCGGGCCACGGCGTCTTGGGCCGCCGGTCGTCGAGCCACTCGTCGGCGCCCACGTCGCCGCCGACGACGACGCCTTTCGGGACGTACGGGCCCGAGTCCCGCTCGTCCCGCACCGTGTCGGCCAGGTGCCGGTCGGGCCAGTCGCGCACATGGCCGTACACCTCGGCGGGGGTACTGCTGTAGCCATCAGCGGCTCCGCCGCGGGCGCCGTCGACGGCCCGTGCATACGGGTCGAGGAGCAGCTTGGCGGGGTTGAAGCGATGCCCGGTCCACGGGTCCCAGCGGCCGTGCACGCGATACCCGTACCGCACCCCGGGCCTGACGCCCGGAACGAAGCCGTGCCAGATCTCATGCGTCAGCTCGGCGAGCTCCAGCCGCCGCTCCCCGCCCCGCTCGTCGAACAGGCACAGCTCGACGGCCTCCGCGCCCCCGGCCCAGAGCGCGAAGTTGGTGCCTTCGACGGCGCCGTCGCCCGGCCGGCGGTACCGCGCCCCGAGCGGCTGCGGCGCGCCCGGCCAGACGGCTGCGGCCGGGCGTAAGTCCTTCTCTGGCAGTGCCTCCTGATCGGCGGCGCTCGACACGTATGGCCTCCGGCTGCTCGCGGCTCAAGAAATGAGGAGTCCCGTCCTCGAACGTGTTGTGCCCAGGGCAGGGCTACGCAACTCCGGGGGCAGGCGTCCCGCAGGGCGGGACGGGTGGGCCCGGGACGTTTCGCAAGCCGCCCCACCCAACCCGCACCGACGGTAAGCCGCGCCGCTAGCGCAGCAGCACACCCGCCTCCGACTCCGACACCCCGCCCTCCGCGGGTACGGCCACCAGCCCCAGCTCCGCGGCGGAAGCCAGCAGCCGGTGCGACGGCAGGACGCGCACCGTGTAGCCGAACGCGCCCGTCCGGTCCAGCGACAGCGGGCCCTCGTACACCCACCGGCCCTCCAGATCCGGTCCCGCCGCCGCCTTCAGCGCCACCGTCGCCGCCTCCGTGATGCGGTCCTCGCCGTCCACCCGCCCGGCGACGGCCTGCACCTCCACCTCGTCCGGTGCCAGCTCGCCGAGCGTCACCCGCACGCGCAGGTTCAGCGTCGAGCCGAGCTCCGCGGCGGCGGGCTGGGCGCTCGCCTCCACGTGCTCCACGGCGACTCGCGGCCAGGCCCCGCGCACTCGCGCCTTCCACTCCGCCAGCTCGGCGGCGACGTCGGGCGTCAGCGCCCGGTGCGCGCGCGCCGCGGGGGCGTACAGGCGCTCCACGTATTCGCGCACCATCCGCCCGGCGAGCACCTTCGGGCCGAGGTGGACGAGCGTCTGGCGCACCATGTCGATCCAGCGGCCGGGCAGGCCGCTGCCGGCCGTGCCGCCGGTGCCGGTGGTGTCGTAGAACCGTGGCGTCACCCGCTCCTCCAGCAGCGTGTAGATCGCCGCCGCCTCCAGCTCGTCCCGCCGCTCGTCATCCGTGGCGGAGCCGTCCGCGGTCGGGATCGCCCAGCCGAAGTCGGGCTCGTACCACTCGTCCCACCAGCCGTCGCGGATCGAGAGATTCAGGCAGCCGTTCAGCGCGGCCTTCATCCCGGACGTGCCGCATGCCTCCAGCGGGCGGAGCGGGTTGTTCAGCCAGACGTCGCAGCCGGTGTAGAGCTTCTGCGCCATCGTCATGCCGTAGTCGGGGAGGAAGACGATCCGGTGCCGCACCCGCGGGTCGTCCGCGAACCGCACCAGCTCCTGGATCAGCGCCTTCCCGCCGTCGTCGGCCGGGTGCGCCTTGCCCGCCACCACGATCTGTACGGGCCGGTCCGGGTGCAGCAGCAGGTCCATCAGCCGGTCGCGGTCGCGGAGCATCAGGGTGAGCCGCTTGTACGAGGGCACGCGGCGCGCGAAGCCGATCGTCAGCACGTCCGGGTCCAGCACCCCGTCGATCCAGCCCAGCTCCGCGCTGCCCGCGCCGCGCTCGCGCCACGAGGCGCGCAGCCGGGTCCGTACCTCCTCGACGAGCTGGGCGCGCAGCGACCTGCGCAGCTCCCAGACGTCGCGGTCCGGGATCTCCAGGACCGCGTCCCAGCGCTCGGAGGCGCCCACGCTGAGCGCGTCCTCGGTGCGCTGCGCGCCGATCTGCCGGGCGCCGAGGCGGAAGACCTCGGGGGCCACCCAGGTCGGCGCGTGTACGCCGTTCGTGACGGAGGCGATCGGCACCTCCTCCGGGTCGAAGCCCGGCCACAGGCCCGCGAACATGGCGCGGCTGACGCTTCCGTGCAGCGTCGAGACGCCGTTCGCGCGCTGGGCGAGGCGCAGGCCCATCACCGCCATGTTGAAGCAGTTCGGCTCGCCGCCCGGATACGACTCCATGCCGAGCCGCAGCACCTGTTCCGCGTCGATGCCGGGGAGCTCGCCGTCGTCGCCGAGGTGGCGGGCGACCAGCTCGCGGTCGAAGCGGTCGATGCCAGCCGGGACGGGGGTGTGGGTGGTGAAGACGGTGCCGGATCTGACCGCTTCGAGGGCCGCCTGGAAGCCGAGGGTGCCCTTGGCTTCCGCGGTCAGCTCCCGGATCCGCTCCAGGCCGAGGAAGCCGGCGTGGCCCTCGTTGGTGTGGAAGACCTCGGGTGTGGCGTGTCCGGTGAGCCGGCAGTACGCCCGTACCGCCCGGACGCCGCCGATGCCCAGCAGCATCTCCTGCAGCAGCCGGTGCTCGGAGCCGCCGCCGTACAGCCGGTCGGTGACGTCCCGTTCGCTGGGCGCGTTCTCGTCCACGTCGGAGTCGAGGAGCAGCAGCGGCACCCTGCCGACCGTCGCCACCCACACCTCGGCGCGCAGCGACCGGCCGCCGGGCAGGGCGAGGCGGAGCTGCACCGGGCGGCCGTCGTCCTCGGCGAGGCGGGCGAGGGGGAGCTCGTTGGGGTCGAGCACCGGGTAGTGCTCCTGCTGCCAGCCCTCGCGGGAGAGGGACTGGCGGAAGTAGCCGTGCCGGTAGAGCAGGCCGACGCCGATCAGCGGCACGCCGAGGTCGCTGGCCGCCTTGAGGTGGTCCCCGGCGAGGATGCCCAGGCCGCCGGAGTACTGCGGCAGCGCGCCCGTAATCCCGAACTCCGGCGAGAAGTACGCGATGCCGGCGGGCAGGTCGCCGCCGTCCTGCTGGGTCTGCTGGTACCAGCGCGGCCCGGTCGTGTAGTCGCGCAGATCCTCCCGTACGGCCTCGAGCCGGCGCAGAAAGCCGTCGTCGGCGGCGAGCGCGGTGAGGCGTTCGGTGGCTACGGAGCCGAGCAGCCGTACGGGATCGCCGCCGGTCTCGCGCCACCGGTCGGGGTCTACGGACTCGAACAGCTCGCGGGTTTCGGGGTGCCAGGACCACCGCAGATTCCGGCTCAGCTCGCTGAGTGGGCGGAGGGGTTCGGGGAGGACGGGACGGACGGTGAACCTACGAATCGCCTTCACGTAAACGAAGGTAGCGGCGGGCTGGGCGATTTGCCCAGAATGATGGTACGCCGATAGGGCTCACAAAAGATGAGGGTTGTTCTACTCTGCGGTCCATGTCGTGGACATGGTGCACGCGGAGGGGTCTCGCAGGTGTCGCTGCCCTGCTGTCTGTGCTGGTGCTCGGAGGGCTGCTGCTCGCCGCGCCTGCGGTGGCTCATGAGGAGCGGCCGGTGAAGTTCCCGGACGGGTCCGGGAGTGTGCCTACGTATCGGAAGGGCGAGCCGGACCTGCTGGTGTGCAAGACCGGGCGGGCCGGGCGGGCGGACTTCGAGCGGCGGATCGCCAGGTATCCGCGGGGGCTGAAGGAGCGGAATGAGCGGCTGTTCGCCCGGTGTGGGGGTAAGGACGGGTACCGCCACTTGCAGGCCGCTGTCGACGCCGTCGACCGGCCGGGGATGACCATCGCGATCCTGCCGGGTGTCTACAAGGAGGAGCCGACCCAGCCGAAGCCTTCGGGGGCGTGCGCGCGCCTGAAGGCGCGGGACTCGTCGCTCGGGTATCAGATCCTGTCGTACGCGCAGCAGAAGCGATGTCCGTCCAACCAGAATCTGGTCGCGATCATCGGCAAGAAGGATCTCCAGGTGGAGGGGACCGGGCTGTCGCGGTCGGACGTCATCATCGACGGGCAGTACAAGAAGCTGAACGTCATCCGCGCGGACGAGTCGGACGGCGTCTACTTCAAGAACTTCACGGCCCAGCGGTCGACCTTCAACTCGCTGTATGTGCTGGCGGGGGACGGCTTCGTCATCGATGACGTGCTGACGCGGTGGAACGACGAGTACGGGTTCCTGACCTTCGCGTCTGACCATGGGCTGTACAAGAACTGCGAGTCGTCCGGGAACGGGGACTCCGGGATCTACCCGGGCAGCGCGTCGGACATCAACAACGGGCGCGGGTACGACGTCCCGCGGTACTCGATCGAGATCACGGGCTGCTACAGCCACCACAACATGGTCGGGTACTCGGGAACGGCCGGGGACTCGGTTTATGTGCACGACAACGTCTTCGCGCAGAACATGGGCGGCGCGTCGATGGACAGCGCCTTCCCCGGCCATCCGGGGCTGCCGCAGAACCATGCGCGCTTCGAGCGCAATGAGATCCGCGACAACAACCAGAACTACTACCGGTACGTGCGGGATGGCACATGCGCCAAGCCGCCGGCGCGGCGGGGGTACGAGCGGGGGGTGGTGTGTCCGCAGATCTCCATGCCGCCGGGGACCGGGATCATCACCGCCGGCGGGAACTGGAACATCTACGAGGACAACTGGATCTCCGGGCATCAGCGGGCCGGGGTGTTCTTGAGTGCGGTGCCCGCCTTCATCCGGGGTGAGGGTGCGCTGGGGAAGCAGTTCGATACGTCTCATCACAATCGCTACGCGGGGAATCACTTCGGGGAGGACCGGGCTGGGCGGTCGCGGCCGAATGACACGGATGTGTGGTGGGACGGGCAGGGCGGGGGGAATTGCTGGCAGGCGAGCGCGGGGGCGTCCAGCCCGAGGTCGCTGCCGGAGTGCGGGGGCAGGCGGGGTGAGGTGTCCGGGGATACGGACCGGGTCGTCGGGGAGCCGGCGAAGCTCGCGCAGCTGATGGTGTGCTCGGAGTACGACGCGCGGGCGCGGAGGTTGCCGGCGGGGTGTGATTGGTATGGGGCGCGGGGGGTTGAGCGGGTCGAGGTGCAGATCGCTCTTGGTGTGGCTGTGGTGTTGGTGCTGGTCGGGGGCGTGCTGTGGTGGCGATTGCGGTCCAGCCTGGCGGCTGGTGGTGTGGCCGGGCGGGTCGCTGGAGGTGCGGCGGTGGCTGGCTTGCTGGGGCTGGTGCTGGACGTGGTCGGGTCTGCCGGGTCGTCTGCGGACACGCTGGTACCGGTGGCTGGGCTGGTGCTGCTCGGTGCGTGGTGGGCGGCGACCGGGTGGGTGTTGCGGGGTCAGCGGCGGGCGTTTGCGTGGGTCACCGTGGCCATGGGGGTGCTGACGCTGCTTGATGCCTTTGACAAGGCGGTGTTCATGATCCCGTGGGTTCCGGTGAGTCCGGCGTGGGTGCGGATGCTGGTCGGGGTGGTCTGGGTCGTGTGGGCGGTGGTGGTTGTGGCTCGCCTGCGAGTGCCCCTGCGGGGTGAGGCCGCTTCCGGGGAGCCGGCTTCTGCGGGGGCGGTGTCGTGAGCGCCGCGGGCCGGGGACGGGGTTCCGCGACACCACCGAAAAAACGCGGTGGTCAGCCGCCGCTGGGGACGCTGGGTTTTTTCGGCGGCGTTGCTCCACCCCGTCCCCTCCTCAGCGCTGCCGGGTGCGGTCGGGCGGGGGCCGCATTGCTTGTCGCCGGTGTGCTTGCCGTGGGCGGCTGTTCGTTGCCGACTACGCATCATCGGCCCGGGACCAGTCACGAGGAGGCGACCGGGTCCGTGGCGCCTGCTACGCAGCCTGCGCACGGTGGGGCGCGTGAGGTCATCATCCGTATCGCCGGCGGGAAGGTCAGTCCGAAGCCCGGGCGGACCGAGGTTGAGGTCGGGGCGCGGGTTGAGCTGACCGTCACCAGCGATGTGGCTGATGAGCTGCATGTGCATGGGTACGACAAGGCGGCTGCTCTGAAGCCGGGTAAGGCCGTCACGATTGCCTTTACCGCGGATCGGAGTGGGCTGTTTCAGGTCGAGACGCACTCTGCTCATCTGGTGCTGACCCAATTGCTCGTACGGTGATGCTCGCGCATGGGGTCGGGGATCGGCAGGACCTGCCGATCTCGGTCTTTTACGCGTATGCGGGGGCGTTTGCGGCGCTGTTCGTCTCCTTTCTGGCGCTGGGGCTGCTCTGGCCCGAGTCGCGGTTCTCGGGCTCGGCTGGGCGGCCGGTGGCGGCCGGAGTGCAGCGTGTCATCGACGGGCGGGTGCTGCGCTACACCCTGCGTGGGGTGGGGCTGGTCGGGACTTTCTTTGTCGTTGGGCATCTGCTGGTCGGGCCCGACGACCCCGATCGCAATCCGGCGCCCGGCGCGATCTACGTGGTGCTCTGGGTCGGGCTCGTGCCCGCCTCCGTCTTGTTCGGGCCCGTGTGGCGGCTGCTCAATCCGTTGCGGACGCTCCATCTCCTCGCGTGTCGGGTGTTGCGGCGCGATGCCGATGGTGGGCGGCCGCTGCCGGCCAGGCTTGGGTTCTGGCCCGCCGCGGTCGGGCTCGCTGTCTTTACCTGGCTTGAGCTTGTCTCTCCTGAGCCTGCGTCCCGGGGCACCCTGCTTTCGTTTGTTGTGGGCTACAGCGCCGTTCATCTCCTTGCCGCCGCCCGGTACGGCAGCGCCTGGTTCGGGCGTGGCGATGCCTTCGAGGTCTACTCCGCTCTGCTCGGGCATCTCTCGCCGCTCGGCCGTCGCGGGGGCGACGGGCGGCTTGTGCTGCGGCATCCTTTCCACAGCCTCGATGCCGTCCCCCAGCTCCCCGGGCTCGCCGCCACCGCCTGCGTGCTGCTCGGGTCCACCGCCTATGACGGGTACTCCGCCACCCCCTCCTGGATCGACACGCTGCAGACCTCAGCACTTGGTCGTACCGCCACCGGGACGCTCGGGCTCCTCGCCGCGATACTAGGCGCGGGTGCCCTCTTCGCCCTCTGCACCGCCGTCTCCCGGCTCATCTCCGGCGGCGGCCGGAATCGCGCCGGGGTGTCGTCACAACAGGCCTTCGCCCACTCCCTTCTGCCGATTGCCACCGGCTATCTCGTCGCCCACTACTTCTCACTCTTCGCCACCGAAGCCCCACGCACAGTCACCCTCGCATACGGCACTGACAATCCGGTTCCGGGCGATCCGCCGCTCTCCCCCTCCGGCCTCGCCACCCTCCAGGTAGCCGCCGTCGTCACCGGGCACGTCCTCGGCGTCGTCGCCGCCCACGATCGCGCCGTACGGCTCTTCCCGCCGCACCGGGCCGTCGCGGGCCAGCTGCCGCTGCTCGTGCTGATGATCTGCTACACCGTCGGCGGGCTCGCCCTCCTCCTCGCCTGACGGGACTGAGGCATGATGAAGCCGATGCCAAGCCGTCCGACGCCCGCCTCCCTGCGCCGCGTACCCGTGCAGCAGCGGAGCGCCGAGCGCCTCGCCCGGATCCTCGACGCCGCTGCCGGGCTGCTCGATGAGGCCGGTTACGAGGCGCTGACCACGCGCGCCGTGGCCGCGCGGGCGGGGGTGCCGATCGGTTCTGTCTACCGGTTCTTCGGGAATAAGCGGGAGCTCGCCGCGGCGCTCGCGCACCGGAATCTGACCGAGTTCACCGAGCGCATCGAGCGCGGGCTCGAGGGGCGTACGGACGACTGGCGGGCCGTCATCGATGTCATGCTCGACGAGTACGTGGCCATGAAGCGCACCGTCCCGGGCTTCGCGGTCGTCGACTTCGCCGGGAATGAGCTCGTCGCCGATCACCTCACCGGGCTGCTCGCCGAGCACACCGGGCGCGACCCGGAGCTGCTGCACCGCGCCGGCCGCGTCGCCCTCGAAGCCGCCGACGCCCTCCTCCAACTCGCCTTCCGCGAAGCCCCCGACGGTGATCCGGCCCTCATCGCAGAGACCCGGACACTGCTCACCGCGTATCTCGGCCGAACCCTTGCGGACCCCCTCGCCGACGCCCGACACGTCGGTTAACGTCCGAATGGAGCCAGCAGCCACCAGGTAGCTCGTTACGTACGAGTAGTTCATCTGCGGCCGGATTGCCCCTACTCCGACCGTGGAAGGCTCACCGCATCGCCAGGTCCCACCTCGCCCACATGAGTGAACGCGCGCAGGAGCGGCCATGCCCATGCCCCGGCATTCGTCTGCTGAGCAGATACAACTAGCGCAGAGCCGCAGTACAAAACGCACCACAAGGTCCCAACCGGGCGCCTTCGCATGCCCGGATCCCCAACGTCCTTCTGCAGGTGATCACATGATCGGCCGGATCCCGGTCCTGGACGTCCGTCCCGCCGTCGACTGCGGGCGCCGCCCCGCGAAGGCGGTGGCGGGGGAGACATTCCAGGTCACGGCGACCGTGTTCCGCGAAGGGCACGACGCCGTGGCGGCCAACGTGGTGCTGACCGACCCGTCCGGCCGGCCAGGACCGTGGACGCCGATGCGCGAACTCGCCCCGGGAACCGACCGGTGGGGCGCCGACGTCACCCCGGACGCCGAGGGCCTGTGGTCCTTCACCGTCGAGGCCTGGGGCGACCCCGTCGCCACCTGGCGCCACCACGCCAAAATCAAGATCCCGGCGGGCATCGACACCGATGTCGTATGCGAGGAAGGCGCGCTGCTGCACGAGCGGGCGGCGGCCGGGGTGCCCAAGGGCGGCGAGCGGGAGGCCGTGCTGCGGGTTGTCGATGCTCTGCGTGATCCTGACTGGCCCGTCGCCGAGCGGCTTGCGGCCGCCCTTGATCCGCACCTCCTCGACGTGCTCTCCAGGCATCCCTTACGTGAACTCGTCACCGCCGCCGAGCCGGTCCGGCTTCTCGTGGAGCGGCAGCGGGCGTTGTACGGGTCGTGGTACGAGCTCTTCCCCCGCTCCGAGGGCGCGGTCGTCGAGGAGGGCGCGCCGCCGGTCTCGGGCACCCTGCGGACCGCCGCCGAGCGGCTGCCGGCCGTAGCGGCCATGGGCTTCGACGTGGTGTATCTGCCGCCCGTCCACCCCATCGGGTCCTCGTACCGGAAGGGCCCCAACAACTCCCTCTCCCCCGGCCCGTACGACCCGGGCTCCCCCTGGGCCATCGGCTCGGCGGCGGGCGGGCACGATGCGATCCATCCGGATCTGGGCAGCCTCGATGACTTCGATCATTTCGTGGAGACGGCGCGCGGGCTGCGCATGGAGGTGGCGCTCGACTTCGCGCTGCAGTGTTCGCCCGATCATCCGTGGGTCGGCAAGCATCCGGAGTGGTTCCATCACCGGCCGGACGGGTCGATCGCGTACGCCGAGAATCCGCCGAAAAAGTACCAGGACATTTATCCGGTCGCCTTCGACGCCGACTTCGACGGCATCGTGCGCGAGACGCTGCGGGTGCTGCGGCACTGGATGGATCACGGCGTACGGATCTTCCGCGTCGACAATCCGCACACCAAGCCGGTGGTCTTCTGGGAGCAGGTGATCGCCGACATCAACGGCACCGATCCCGATGTCATCTTCCTCGCCGAGGCCTTCACCCGGCCGGCGATGATGCACACGCTTGGAAAGATCGGCTTCCAGCAGTCGTATACGTATTTCACCTGGCGGAACGCGAAGCAGGAGCTGATCGACTATCTGAGCGAGCTGTCCGGCGATGCCGCTTCCTATATGCGGCCGAATTTCTTCGTCAATACGCCGGATATTCTGCATGCCTATCTGCAGCACGGTGGCCCTCCTGCTTTTGCCGTACGGGCCGTGCTCGCCGCCACCCTCTCCCCCACCTGGGGCGTCTATGCCGGCTTTGAGCTGTGCGAGGGCACTCCGGTGCGGCCCGGGAGCGAGGAATACCTGGACTCCGAGAAGTACCAGCTGCGGCCCCGCGACTGGGCCAAGGGCGAGACCGACGGGCTCACCCCGCTCATCACCGCGCTCAACCGGCTGCGCCGTCGCCACCCGGCGCTGCAGAACCTGCGCTCGCTGCGCTTCCACCGCACCGACAACGATCAGATCCTCGCCTACTCCAAGCGCGAAGGCGACGACGTCGTGATCACGGTGGTCAACCTCGACCCGCACCACACCCACGAGACCACCGTGTCGTTGGACCTGGCGGAGCTCGGCGCAAGCCTCGGCCAGGAGGCGGGCAGCGAGCCCCTGTCGGTGCGCGACGAGCTCACCGGCGCCACGTACTCCTGGGGCCGGGACAACTACGTGCGGCTCGACCCGCAGCAGCCCCCCGCCCCCGCCCACATCCTCACCATGCGAGCGTGCCGATGACCGTCAACGACCCCGTGCCCGACACCTTCGAGGACACCCCGGCGCGCGACCGGGACCCGGACTGGTTCAAGCGGGCCGTCTTCTACGAGGTGCTGGTCCGCTCCTTCCAGGACAGCAATGGCGATGGCATCGGCGACCTCAAGGGCATCACCGCCAAGCTGGACTATCTGCAGTGGCTCGGCGTGGACTGCCTGTGGCTGCCGCCGTTCTTCCAGTCGCCGCTGCGCGACGGCGGATACGACGTGTCCAACTACACCGCCGTGCTGCCGGACTTCGGCGACCTGGCGGACTTCGTGGAGTTCGTGGACGCGGCCCACCAGCGCGGCATGCGCGTGATCATCGACTTCGTCATGAACCACACGAGCGATCAGCATCCGTGGTTCCAGGAGTCGCGGAGCGATCCGGACGGGCCGTACGGCGACTATTACGTCTGGGCTGATGATGACAAGCAGTATCAGGACGCGCGGATCATCTTCGTCGACACGGAGTCGTCCAACTGGACCTTCGATCCGGTGCGCAAGCAGTACTACTGGCATCGCTTCTTCTCCCACCAGCCGGATCTGAATTTCGAGAATCCGGCCGTCCAGGAGGAGATCCTGGCCGCCATCCGCTTCTGGCTGGACCTGGGCATCGACGGCTATCGCCTGGACGCGGTGCCGTATCTGTACGCCCAGGAGGGCACCAACTGCGAGAACCTCCCGGCCTCGCACGAGTTCCTGAAGCGCGTCCGCAAGGAGGTCGACGCCCAGTACCCCGACACGGTGCTGCTGGCCGAGGCCAATCAGTGGCCGGAGGATGTCGTCGACTACTTCGGGGACTTCGCGAGTGGCGGGGACGAGTGCCATATGGCGTTCCACTTCCCCGTCATGCCGCGGATCTTCATGGCGGTGCGGCGGGAGTCCAGGTATCCCGTCTCGGAGATTCTCGCCAAGACGCCCGCCATTCCTTCCGGCTGCCAGTGGGGCATCTTCCTGCGCAACCACGACGAGCTCACCCTCGAAATGGTCACGGACGAAGAGCGCGACTACATGTACGCGGAGTACGCCAAGGACCCGCGGATGCGCGCCAATATCGGCATCCGGCGGCGGCTGGCGCCGCTGCTGGACAACGACCGCAATCAGATCGAGCTGTTCACGGCCCTGCTGCTGTCGCTGCCCGGCACCCCGATTCTCTATTACGGCGATGAGATCGGCATGGGCGACAACATCTGGCTCGGCGACCGGGACGCCGTCCGTACGCCGATGCAGTGGACGCCCGACCGCAACGCCGGCTTCTCCTCCAGCGACCCGGGACGGCTCTACCTCCCCACGATCATGGATCCGGTCTACGGCTACCAGGTCACCAACGTCGAGGCGGCCATGTCGTCGCCGTCCTCGCTGCTGCACTGGACCCGTCGCATGATCGAGGTGCGCAAGCAGAACCGCGCCTTCGGCCTCGGCTCGTACCACGAGCTGAACTCCTCCAACCCGGCCGTCCTCGCCTTCCTCCGGGAGGCGCCGCCGGACGACGACGGCACCGACGACCTGGTGCTGTGCGTGTCCAACTTCTCCCGCCACGCCCAGCCCACCGAGCTCGACCTGCGCGCGTACGCGGGCCGCTACCCGGTGGAGCTGATGGGCGGGGTGCGCTTCCCGGCGATCGGGGAGCTGCCGTACCTGCTGACGCTGGCAGGGCACGGCTTCTACTGGTTCCGGCTGCGGCAGGAGTGATGATGAGCGCGAGGGGCACCCGCGAATCCATGCCGGAATCCGCTGCCGTCACCCGGCCGCGCACCGCCCCTGACCGCGCGCTCTTCGCCTCGCTCGCCCCGCTGCTGGCGGCGTGGCTGCCCGGCAGGCGGTGGTTCGCGGGGAAGGACCGGGCGATCACGGGCATGGAGCCGGTCTCCGCGACCGAACTGCTGCCGCCCGGCAGCTCAGCCCCGGGGCTGGTGCACCTGCTGCTCAGGGTGCGTCAGCCCGGGCCCGTAACGGACTGCTACCAGCTGCTGATCGGCAGCCGCCCCGCGCTGCCCGCGCGGCTCTCGGACGCGCTGATCGGCACGCCCGAGGACGGGCCGCTGCACGGGCAGGCGGTGTACGACGCGCTGCAGGACCCGCGGCTGGCGGCCGTGCTGCTGGAGCGGCTGCGGCTGCCGGGGCGGCTCGGGCCGCTGGCGTTCTCGCGGGCGCCGGGCGCGGTGATCGATCCGCGGCTGCCGGCGCGGATATTGCAGGCCGAGCAGTCGAATTCGTCCGTCGTGTACGGGGACGCGCTGATCCTCAAGGTCTTCCGCCGGGTGTACGCGGGGGTGAACCCCGACCTGGAGCTGCCGCTGGCGCTGGCGCGGGCCGGGAACACCAACGTGCCGCCGCCGGTCGCGTGGTTCGAGACGACGGCGCTGACCGGCGAGGACGGGACCGATGGCGGGCCCGCGACGCTGGGGGTGCTGCAGCCGTTCCTCGCCGGGTCCACGGACGGCTGGCAGCTGGCGCTCGACTCCATCGCGGCAGGCCGCGACTTCGCCGCCGAGGCGCGGTCGCTGGGGCGGGCGACCGCCGAGGTGCATACGGCGCTGGCCGCGGCGCTGCCGGTGACGGTGCTGCGGCGGGTGCAGATAGAGCATCTGACGGAGTTGATGGCGGAGCGGCTGGAGTCGACGTCGGTGGCGGTGCCGGGGCTTGCGGCGTACCGGGCGGCGCTTGCCTGTGCGTATGACGAGCTTGCCGAGCTCAGCCGGGCCGGCGGCAGCTGGCCCGCCCAGCGCATCCATGGCGATCTGCACCTGGGGCAGGCGCTGCGGACCGGGTCCGGCTGGTCGCTGATCGACTTCGAGGGCGAGCCCGCCCGGCCGCTCGCCGAGCGGCGGCGTCCGCAGCCGCCGGCGCGGGATGTGGCCGGGATGCTGCGGTCCTTCGACTACGCGTCCCGTACGGGCGGGTCCGAGGCGGGCTGGTCGCTCGCCGAGCAGGCGGCGTGGGCGGCGCGGTCGTCGGCGGCGTACTGCGCGGGGTACGCGGACGCCGCGGAGGCAGATCCGCGCGGTGACGCCGCGCTGCTGCGGGCGTACGAGACGGACAAGGCCGTCTACGAGGTCCTGTACGAGGCCCGCCACCGCCCGGACTGGCTTGACGTCCCCATGGCCGCGGTCCGCCGCCTCGCCACCCCACCGACCCCCCACGACTGAACCCCAACGAGGAGGCACCACCGTGCCAGAACGCCCCGCACACCGCGCTCCCGCGCAAGAGGACCCGCCGGTCCGGAGCGACGCCGCCGCCGGCGGCCCCGAGCGTGCGCCCGGGGATCCGGCGGTGCCGGAGGCCCGCGCGGGCGAGCGGCCCAGCGGGGCTGCTCGTGGTGGGAAGCGTTCCGCCAACGCGCGGGTGGCCGCGGCGCGGCGGGCGACCGAGAAGTCGGCCGACACAGCCCAGGCGCCGCCGCTCTCCGCGGCCGACCGGGCGCGGCTGCTCGCCGGGGCGCATCACGATCCGCATGCGCTGCTCGGCGCCCATCCGGTGCCCGGTGGCGTGGTCATCCGTACGCTGCGGCCGTATGCGCAGGCGGTGTCGGTGGTCGTGCGGCCCAAGGGGCGGCCCGCGCAGACGGTGGCCTTGCAGGACGACGGACACGGCCTCTTCTCCGTCCTCCTCCTCCGTAAGCGCACCATCCCCGACTACCAGCTCCGCATCACCTACGGCGCCGACGACATCGTCGAGACCGCCGACCCGTACCGCTGCGCCCCCACCCTCGGCGAGCTCGACCTGCACCTCATCCGTGAGGGGCGGCACGAAGAGCTGTGGCGGGCGCTCGGGGCGCATCCGACGACCGTGGACGGGGTCGCCGGGACGCGGTTCGCCGTCTGGGCGCCCAATGCGCGGGGGGTGCGCATTGCCGGGAGCTTCAACTACTGGGACGGCACCGCCTATCCGATGCGCTCGCTCGGGTCCTCCGGGATCTGGGAGCTGTTCGTGCCGGGCATCGGCGACGGGGATCTGTACAAGTTCGAGATCACCAAGGCGGACGGCGGCAAGACGCTGCGGGCCGATCCGATGGCCCGGCGCACCGAGACGCCGCCGGACACCGCGTCCGTCGTGACCTCGTCCGCGTACGAGTGGGGCGACGCCGACTGGATCGGCCGGCGCGCCGACCGGCCGGTCCACCAGGCGCCCTTCTCCGTCTACGAGGTCCATCTCCCGTCCTGGCGGCCTGGGCTGACCTACCGGCAGCTCGCCGAGCAGCTCCCCGGATACGTAAAAGATCTCGGCTTCACCCATGTCGAGCTGATGCCGGTCGCCGAGCACCCCTTCGGCGGCTCCTGGGGCTATCAGGTCACCGGCTTCTACGCCCCGACCGCCCGTCTCGGCACCCCCGACGACTTCCGGTATCTGATCGACACCCTCCACCAGGAGGGCATCGGCGTCCTGATGGACTGGGTCCCGGCGCACTTCCCGCGCGACGACTGGGCGCTCGCCGAGTTCGACGGCCGGCCGCTGTACGAGCACGAGGACCCGGCGCGGGCGGCGCACCCCGACTGGGGGACGCTGGAGTTCGACTACGGCCGTACCGAGGTGCGCAACTTCTTGGTCGCCAACGCGCTCTACTGGTGCGAGGAATTCCACATCGACGGCCTCCGGGTCGACGCCGTCGCCTCGATGCTCTACCTCGACTACTCGCGCGAGGCCGGCGAATGGACGCCGAATATCCACGGCGGTCGCGAGAACCTCGACGCCGTGGCCTTCCTCCAGGAGATGAACGCCACCGTCTACCGCCGCTGCCCCGGCGTCGTCACCGTCGCCGAGGAGTCCACGGCCTGGGACGGCGTCACCCGCGCCACCCACCACGTCGGCGAATCCGGCTTCGGCGGCCTCGGCTTCGGCCTGAAGTGGAACATGGGCTGGATGCACGACTCGCTCGGCTACATGGCGCACGAGCCGATACACCGCAAGTACCACCACGGGGAAATGACCTTCTCCATGGTCTACGCGTACAGCGAGAACTACGTCCTGCCCATCTCGCACGACGAGGTCGTCCACGGCAAGCGCTCCCTCGTCTCCAAGATGCCCGGCGACTGGTGGCAGCAGCGCGCCAACCACCGCGCCTATCTGGGCTTCATGTGGTCCCACCCGGGCAAGCAGCTGCTCTTCATGGGCCAGGAGTTCGCGCAGGGCGCGGAGTGGGCGGAGAGCCACGGCCCCGACTGGTGGCTGCTCGACCCGTCGTACGGGGCAGAGCCCGACCACCGGGGCGTCCGCGACCTGGTGCGCGAGCTGAACGCGGCGTACCGGACGACCCCGGCGCTGTGGGAGCAGGACACGGTCCCGGAGGGCTTCGCGTGGGTGGAGGGCGGGGCGGCGGAGGACGACGTGCTGGCGTTTCTGCGCTTCGGCGCGGACGGCACCCCGCCGCTGCTGTGCGTCTCCAACTTCTCGCCCGTCGTACGCAATGAATACCGGCTGGGGACCCCTGATCACTTCTCCGCCTGGCAGGAGATCCTCAATACCGACGACGAGCGCTGGGGCGGCAGCGGCGTCACGACGCCTGACCCGGTCAAGACGGAGCACGTCGGCTCGCACGGGCGGCCGACGTCGATCGCCCTGACCCTGCCGCCCCTTGCGACGGTGTGGCTGCGGCCGGTCTAGCCCATCTCGTCCGCGACCACGGATGCGGCGTCCGCGATCAGCTTGTCCGCGGGCTCCGCGTCCGGGTCGGTGCGGTTGGACAGGACCGCCATGACCAGGGGCGCGGCGTCGGGGCGCCAGACGACGGCGATGTCGTTGCGGCCGCCGTAGGTGGCGGCCGTGCCGGTCTTGTCGCCGACCTTCCAGTCCTCGGGCACGCCGGCCCTGATCACCTTGTCGCCGGTCTGGTTCTTGCGGAGCCACTCGGTGAGCTGCGCCCGCTCCGGCTTGCGCAGCTCGTCGCCGAGGACGAAGGCGCGCAGGCTGCGGGCCATCGCCTGCGGGGTGCTGGTGTCGCGGACCTGGCCGGGCTTCCAGACGCTGAGCTCGGGTTCCGCGTATTTCATCCGCGTCACCTTGTCACCGGCGGCCCGCAGGTCGGCCTGCAGTCCCGCGGGACCGCCGAGTTCCTCTTCGAGGAGCAGGTTGGCGGCGGCGTTGTCGCTGTAGCGGACGGCCGCGTCGCACAGCTCGCCCACGGTCATGCCATCGGCCACATGCTTCTCGGTCACCGGGGAGTTCTCGATCAGATCGCTCTTCGAGTACGTGATCTTCTTGTCCAGGCCGCCCATCTTCCGCTGCTTCAGCACCGCCCCGGCGGCCAGCGCCTTGAAGGTCGAGGCGTACGCGAACCGCTCCCCCTCGCGGTACGCCACCTCCTTGCCGGTCCCGGTGTCGATGGCGTACACCCCGAGACGGGCTTCGTAGTCCCGCTCAAGCTTCTTGAATTCCTTCGCCCCGAGCTGCTCCGCGCCCTTGGACGCGGAGGGAGTCGGCGAGGGCCGGTCGCCTTCGGCCTTGGTGTCGCCGCTGTCCCCGCACGCCGCGACCGGGAACACCACGAGCACGGCCGCGATGAGGTGATGCGTGAGTCGTCGCATACCGAGCCATGCTGCGGACCAGGAGTCATGCTGTCCAATACGGCCATGGGCCATTCGATGCACTTTGCGCATACACTCTGCTCATGGACCTCGTCGGAGCCTGCCGCGCCTTCGTCAGCGTCAGCACGCGCGAGAGCTTTACGGTCGGCGCCGCCGCCGCGGGCCTGTCGCAGCCGGTCGCCAGCCGCCGCATCGCAGCTCTGGAACAGCGCCTGCAGCAGCCGCTCTTCGAGCGCACCGCGCGCCGCCCCGAGCTCACCGCGTTCGGCCGCGATCTGCTCCCGGCCGCCCGCCGCCTGCTGGAGGCCGCCGACGCGCTGGAGCACGAGGCCCGGATCGCCGGCCGCCGGCCCTGGCGGCTCGCCGTACCCGCGATCCATCCGACCGCCGCCCTCGCCCGGCTGGTCGCCGACGCCCGGACGCTGGGCGTCGCCCTGGAGGTGCGCCCCGCCGCCCCGGCCGGGCGCACCGAGCTGCTGCACACCCAGCAGGTACGGGCCGCCCTGCAGGCCGTGCCGCCGGACGAGGCGGCCTGGACGCTGCCGCTCGGCCTCGCGGGGGACCACGACCCGGGCGTGCGGCGCGTACACCTTGACAGCCTGCGCCCGGGCCGCGGCAGCGAAGCGCCGCCCCGCCGGATATGGCTGCAGCCCGAGGACGACGTGCCGCACATCAGGGATCCGCTGGTCCGCCTCCGCGACGCCGCGGGACTGCAGCCCGCGCAGCTGGCCACCGCACCCGACCTCGCCACCGCCGCCGCCGAAGTCCTCGGCTCCCGCGACCTGCTGCTGTGCTCACCGCCCCAGGCCCGCGAGCTGGGCCTCGACTGGCGCCCCCTCGGCGAGCTCCCCCTGGCCCGCGGCTATGCCCTGATCACCGCCGACCACAGCAACCCGCAGCCCCTGCAGACCCGGCTGCACGACGCCATCGCCCGGTGCCTGGGCACGGAGCCCGCCGCCTCCCGCGGACCGGCCGCATGAACGCCCAGGCCCTCCAGCACCGCCTCCGCGAACAGCTCGCCGACGGCGGCCTCCGCGGCAGCTACCTCGTCCGCGACCTGCACACCGGCCAGGAGGTGAGCATCGACCCCGACACCCAGCTCCCCGCCGCCTCCCTCATCAAGGTCCCGCTCGCCCTGGCCACCATCGAGCGCATCCGCCGCGGCGAACTCGACGGCGCCGCCCCGGTCGAGGTGCCGCCGGGCCGCATCACCACCCCAGGCCCCACCGGGCTCGCCCGCTTCCGCCACCCGGCCCGCATAGCCGTCGACGACCTGATCTACCTCAGCACCTGCATCAGCGACGGCACCGCCGCCGACGCCCTCTTCGGCCTCACCCCGCCCGCCGAGGTCAACCGGCTGCTGCGGGAGTACGGCCTGCACGGCATCACCCTCCGGCACACCATGAGCGACCTCACCGACACCCCGGCGGAACACCTCGACCACCACGACACGGAGGGCCGGCTGGCCCTGACCCTGGCCGTGGACGCCGGCACCGAAGGCCGCGGCCACGCCGTCCGCCAGCTCGACAACGCCCGTACGAACACGGGCAGCGCCCGCGCCTGGACCGACCTACTCCAGGCGCTGTGGACGCCGTCCGCCATCCACCCCGCGACCGCGGAGCGGGTCCGTACGCTCATGGCGCACAACGTGCTGCGCCACCGCCTGGCGCCGGACTTCGCCTCCGACGCCAGCACCTGGTCGTCGAAGACCGGCACCCTGCTCAACCTCCGCCACGAGATCGGCGTGGTCGAGCACGCCGACGGCCAGGCCTACGCGGTCGCCGCGCTCACCGAATCCCGCGTCCCCGCCGCGCTCCAGCCGGCGGCGGAGGCGCTGATGGCCCGGGTGGCGCGCGCCCTCCGCGACCACCTGCGTCAGCTTTAGCCCTTTACGGCCCCGCTCAGCGCGAAGCCGCCGCCCAGCTTCCGCGACACCAGCACGTACAGCAGCACCGCCGGGGTCGAGTAGAGCATCGAGAAGGCGGCCAGCTGCCCGTAGACCACCGTGCCCTTGTTGCCGAAGAAGTCGTTGATCGCGACCGACGCCGGCATGTACTCCGGGCTGAGCAGCAGCATGAAGGGCACGAAGAAGTTGCCCCACATCATGACGAAGGAGAAGACCGTCACCACCGCGACGCCGGGGCCCATCAGCGGCAGCACGACCCGTACCAGCGACTGCATGGTCGAGGCGCCGTCCGTCCAGGCCGCCTCCTCCAGGGACTTGGGGACGCCGTCCATAAAGTTCTTCATCAGCCAGATCCCGAAGGGCAGCTGGCTGACCGCGAAGAAGAGGATCGTGCCGAGCATGGTGTCGATCAGGTTCACCTGTACGTACATGGCGTAGACCGGCACCATGATCGCCGTGATCGGCAGGCACGAGGAGAAGAGGATCGTCAGCATGAACGGGCGGTTCAGGCGCGTCTTGTAGCGCGACAGCGGATACGCCGCCAGCATCGAGCAGACCACCGTCACCAGCGTCGCCCCGCCGCACAGGATCAGGCTGTTGAGCAGCGGCGTGAAGGTGATGTCGGGCTTGAGGACCTCGCTGTAGTTGTCGAAGGTGAAGCCGTCCGGCAGCTTCACCTTCAGGTCGGCCTTGGGGTCGATGGACGACAGCACCACCCAGGCGAGCGGCAGGATGAAGGCGAGGATCACCACGAGCAGTCCGGCGTCGGCCGCCAGCCGGCGGCTGGTCCGTGCGGCCATGTCAGACCTCCTCGCGCAGCAGGCGCATATAGACCAGCGAGAACAGCGAGCCGAAGACCAGCAGCAGCAGCGCCACGGCGGTGCCGTACCCGATCATGGAATTCTGGATGGCCTGCTCGTACATGAACAGCGGCAGCGTCTGGGACTTGGTCCCGGGCCCGCCGCGCGTCATCACCCAGATCAGGCCGAAGACGCTCAGCGTCTGCAGCGTGATCAGCATCAGGTTGGTGCCGATCGAGCGGCGGATCATCGGCAGCGTGATGTGCCACAGCCGCCGCCAGCCGCCCGCGCCGTCCACCTGCGCGGCCTCGGTGATCTCCGAGGGGATCTCATTGAGCGCGGCCGAGTAGACCAGCATCGAAAAGGCCGTGCCGCGCCACACGTTGGCGAAGGAGACCGCCAGGATCGGCAGCGTGTACAGCCAGTTCTGGGATCCCAGATGGAGGAAGTCGAGGATGGCGTTGAGGGTGCCTTCCTTGCGGAAGAAGGCGTAGAGCAGGAAGCCCGCCACCACCTCGGGCAGCACCCAGGCGGAGATGACGACGGCGCCGGTGAGCGTACGGATCGGCTTCGACGCCTTCTGCATCAGCAGGGCCAGGCCGAGGCCCAGCGTGTTCTGCCCGATCAGCGCCGACACGACGGTGAACACCAGCGTCATCCACACGGCGTTCATGAAGTCGTCGTCGGCGAAGGCGTCCCTGAAGTTCTCCAGGCCGACGAAGCTCTCCTGGGCCTGGCCGGTCAGCTGCAGGTCCGTGAAGGCGATATAGACGCAGTAGCCGATCGGCCCGGCGAGGAAGAGCAGCAGCAGGATGACGGCCGGTGAGACGGGCAGCGCCCGTACCAGCGAGCGGAGGACGCCCGGCCGGGAGGACGGGCGGCCGGGGCCGGGCGGCGCCTTGACGACGCCGCCCGGCGATGCGGGAGGTGCGGTGGTCACAGACGTTCCTTACTTCTTGACGACCTTGCCGTCCGTGACGGAATCCAGCTGTTCGTCGTAGTCCTTGGCGGCGTCCGCGACCGACTTGTCGCCGTTCGTGACCGCGCCCATCGCCTCCTGGATGGCGGTGGAGACCTTCGGGTACGCGGGGTAGGCGGGCCGGTAGTAGGTGTACGGGACCAGGTCGGTGAAGAACTTCGTGCTCGCGTTGCCCTTCGAGTACGCCGGGTCGGCGGCGACGTCCTTGCGGACGGCGATGCCGGAGTTGGTGATGTACCACTTCTGCGAATTGGCCTTGTTCATCGCCAGGCTGGCGAACTTCCAGGCCAGGTCCGGGTTGTCGGCCTTCTGCGGGATCGCCCAGGTCCAGCCGCCGGACATGGAGACGCGGCCGGGCTTGGAGCCGTCCTGCGTCGGCATGTACGCGAGGCCGAGCTTCTTGTCCCAGCCCTTCCACTCGGTCTCTTTGCCCTCGCTCCAGTCCTGCGGCAGCCAGGAGCCGTCGAGGTTGATCCCGACCTTGCCCTTGCGCATGAACTCGTTGCGCATCCGGGTGCCGATGTTCGGGTCGGAGGCGTCGGACACATCGGGCCCGAGCTTCTCCTTGTAGACCGTCTCGACGAACTGCAGCGCGTCCTTGAAGCCCTTGCCGCCGGCCACCCACTTCTTGGCGGCGGGGTCGTAGAGCGGGTCCTCGCCCGTCCCGTACAGGAGCATCTCGAAGCCCTGCATGGTGGCCATCTCACCGGCGGGCTTGCCGGTGTAGACGTTCAGCGGGATGACGCCCGGGACCTTCTTCTTGATCGTACGGGCGGCGTCGAGGATCTCGTCCCAGTTCTTGGGCTGCCAGTCCTCCGGCAGTCCGGCCTTCTTCAGGATCGCCTTGTCGAACCACAGCCCGCGGGTGTCGGTGCCGTCCGGGATGCCGTACGTCTTGCCGTCCTCGGCCTTCGCCGCCGTCTTGGCGGTGTCGATGAACTGGTCCCAGTCCTTCCACTTGTCGAGGTACTTGTCGAGCGGCCGCAGATACCCGCTCGTAATGTCCGAGTTGATGAGGAAGGTGTCCTCGTAGACCAGATCGGGCGCGGTCTTCGGCGACCTGAGCATCTGCTGCAGCTTGGTGTAGTACTCCGAGTCCGGCGCCTTGATCGGCACCAGTTTGACCTTTTTGCCCGGATACTTCTTCTCGAACTGCTTCTTGACGTCGGCCAGGAAGTTGTCGGCGACCTTGACCTTGTTGTCGGTCGACTGCTTGAACTGGATCTCGACCGTGTCCGGGTCACTGCCGGAGCCCTGCCCGCACGCGGCAAGGGTCGTGGCGGCCACGGCCGCGGTCATGAGCAGGGGGAGGGTACGGCGTCGTCGCACGGGAAGGACCTCCTGGGCAGCGCTGGAGAGATGCGGCGAACGTAAGGCTGTGATGATGTCCGGTCAATGGCCTGGAAGTGACGTGACAACGTTGTTATTGCTGTCCCGTCCCGCCGCCTTTACGCGAACGCAATGAACACAAGGGTGACGCCCGTCACGAGGAAGGGCAGAGTCGCCCCGAACTTCCCCCCGATGACAGAGCCGTCAAGGAGGCAGCCGTGGCTGCACAGTCCCCACCCGAGCAGCAGTCGAGACGACGCGACCGCACTCACTACCTGTACATAGCGGTGATCGTCGCGGTGCTGGCCGGCATCGGCGTCGGCTTCGCGGCCCCGGACACGGCCGTGGAGCTCAAGCCCATCGGCGAGGGCTTCGTCAACCTCATCAAGATGATGATCTCCCCCGTCATCTTCTGCACGATCGTGCTCGGCATCGGCTCGGTCCGTAAGGCAGCAAAGGTCGGCGCGGTCGGCGGCCTCGCCCTCGGCTACTTCATGATCATGTCCACGGTGGCCCTGGCCATCGGCCTGATCGTCGGCAACCTGCTCGAGCCCGGCTCCGGCCTGCACCTCACCGACGAGACCAAGGGCGAGGGCGCGGCGCAGGCGAAGGACGCGAGCGAGTCGACGACCGACTTCCTGCTGGGCATCATCCCGAAAACACTGGTCTCCTCGCTTACGGAAGGCCAGGTGCTGCAGACCCTGCTGGTGGCCCTGCTGGTCGGCTTCGCACTGCAGGCGATGGGCCGCTCCGGCGAGCCGATCCTCAAGGGCGTCGAGCACATCCAGCGGCTGGTCTTCCGCGTGATGGCCATGATCATGTGGGCGGCGCCGGTGGGCGCGTTCGGCGCGATCGCCGGGGTCGTCGGCGAGACGGGCGTGGATGCCCTGAAGTCGCTCGCGGTGATTATGTTCGGGTTCTATGCGACGTGCATCATCTTCGTGTTTGTGGTGCTGGGCGCGCTGCTGTGGGTGGTGGCGCGCATCAACCTGCTCCTGCTGCTCCGCTACCTGGGCCGCGAGTTCCTGTTGATCGTGTCGACGTCGTCGTCGGAGTCGGCCCTCCCCCGCCTGATCGCGAAGATGGAACACCTCGGCGTCTCCCGCCCGGTGGCAGGCATCACGGTCCCGACGGGCTACTCCTTCAACCTCGACGGCACGGCGATTTACCTCACGATGGCGTCGATCTTCATCGCGGACGCGATGGACCAGCCGCTGAACATCGGCGAGCAGATCTCGCTGCTGCTGTTCATGATCATCGCGTCGAAGGGCGCGGCGGGTGTGACGGGCGCGGGCCTGGCGACGCTGGCCGGTGGTTTGCAGTCGCATCGGCCGGAGCTGCTGGACGGCGTCGGCTTGATCGTGGGCATCGACCGCTTCATGAGCGAGGCTCGGGCGCTGACGAACTTCGCGGGCAACTCGGTGGCGACGGTGCTGGTGGCCACGTGGACGAAGGAGCTGGATCGCGAGCGGGCCGAGGCGGTGCTGGCGGGTCAACTTCCCTTCGACGAGACGACCTTCGTGGATGAGGGGCATGGGGCGCCGCCGCCGAAGGATGCGCTGCCGGATCAGCGGGGGTCGGGATCGGGTGGCGGGAAGGAGACTGCGGACGTCTGACGCCTCTGCATGACGACGACTGGCCTCGGCGGCGTGGTCGTCACCATCCGGTCCGATAGTGGCTCGTCTCGTGCGCACGGGGCGGACAGCTTGGCATCGGATGGTGACGGCTGCGCCGCCGCCGTGCGTTGAGGGCGGTGCCGGAAACGGATGGCTGGCTGCGGAGGGGTTGGGGGCGGCTGGGCGCGAAGGGCTGCCGGGCGGCGGCGAGGCGCGATGCCCCTCCGGGGGCCGAGGAGGTGGGCGCAGCTGGGCGGGAGGCGCGGATGCGAAGGTGGGTGTAGGCGTGGATGCGAGGTGGAGATGGGCGCGGCTGCGAGGTGGGGATCGGCGCGGATACGGGGCGTGAATGCCCCACCAGGGGGCGCGTGATGGCTTGCTGCGCGCTCTTTTTCCTAGGGGTGTGTCGAGGGCGGCCGGGCTGGCCGCCCTGTAATGGGAGTGCCCGGCGCTCTCGCAGCCTCAGCCAAGGAGCTCGCCGCCCCGGGCGGACGGAAGGACGCCGCCTCGCCGCCCGACACACCCCCATCAAAAAGAGCGCGCGATGCCCCCTCGTGCGCCCCCCAGCCTGAGCGCACGCCTCCCGCACAGCCGCACCCACCTCCCCGGACCCCGGTGGGCCATTGCACCTCCCCGGACCCTGGTGGGGCATCGCACCTCCCCGGACCCTGGTGGGGCATCGCACCTCCCCGGACCCCGGCAGGGCATTGCACCTCTCCGCCGCCCGGCAGCCCTTCGTGCCCAGCCGCCCCCAACCCCTCCGCAGCCAGCCCTCCGTTTCTCGCACCGCCACCCAACACACGACGGCAGCCCGTCCGTCACCATCCGATGCCAACTCCCCCGCCCCCAACGAGGCCGTGTCTGGCGGCATCATTCCCCTGCTGTCGAGGGCAGGAAGGGCTCGTCGTCAGTGTCGTTTGCCACACTGCAGGGATGGCGACATGGCAGCAGTTCGAGAACGAGGCTGATGAGCTTGCATCCGTGATCAGAGCCAGGTTCGAGGCAGCCGAGACACACGTCCTGGCTACGTTGCGCAAGGACGGCTCGCCGCGGGTGAGTGGGAGCGAAGTCGAATTCAAGGGAGCCGACTTGTCGTTCGGCTCGATGCTCGGTGCCCGTAAAGCCCTGGACCTCCGACGAGACGGCCGGTGTGCGCTGCACGCCCATCCCCACGGAGGCGGTGACGCCAAGGTCGCCGGGATCGCAGTCGAGGTGACTGACCCGGCGGGCAAGGGCGGCTCCCACGCATTTCGGCTTGATCTGCGTGAGGCCGTGCTCACCGCGGTCGAAGGCGACGAGTTGGTCATCCGCCTCTGGCGTCCAGGCCGGCCGGTGGAGACATTCCGGCGCAAGTAGCGGCGCGACTAGGCGACAGGTTGACCGATCGGGGCTGGAGGGCAATCCGCCCCCGCGCCCCGAAGCAGGTCACCGCCTGGCCCCTCGGCGCCCAACTCGGCCTGTGGCCGCACGCGGACGCACCTGCAGGCGATCGCTAGGGACTCAACTACCCCCGTACTACCAATGGTTGGACCAGCACCAAGGCCTTCCCCACCCCTCCCGCGCCTTCTAGTCTCACGGGTGGCCTAGACCACACCCACACCATCGCGGGAGCCAGCCATGGGATCGGGATCGCAGCTCAGCCGCAGACGTCTCCTCCAGCTCGGCGGCGCCGCGGCCGGCACGGCGCTCGCCGGAGCCGGCGCGGCCACCGTCGCCGAGGGCGCGGAGCTACGCGCGGCGGCGCCGCTCGCCCTCCCCGTCTCCAAGGCCTTCGACCTCGACGACCCCTCCGACCCCGTCTTCATGCACAAGACCGCCTGGTGCCCCACCGTCATGCAGAGCGCCGGCTACGACCACCTGAACAAGCACTGGTACGTGGCACAGGTCATGTACAACCCGGGCGACGGCGTCGCGTACGCCACCCGCCTCGCCGAAGGCGACATCGCCCTCACCAAGCTCAGCGCCGACGGCGGCACGAAGCTCGCCCGGATGTATCTGCGCGGGTTCGGGCACGGCGCGCAGATCGGCGTGGAGCCGACGGGCGCCGGCAAGGCCCCGTACATCTGGATCGAATACGACGCGAAGACGAACTCCGACGGCGTCGGATTCGGGCAGCGGGTCTGCCGCATCAAGTACGCGGGCCCGGCCGCCGCCGACCCGCCGCGCAGCTTCCACTGGGACGACCCGGAGGACCGTACGGCGATGGACTTCAAGGACCGCACGCCCAACGCGAGCAAGCTGCCCGGCAGCGGCGCGCTGACCTCGCCGCGGCCCGTGGTCGACATCCACCACCGGCGCGTGCTGCTCCGTTACGACCGGGACGGCAGCCAGCAGGCCGCCGTGTACGGGCTCGATGACGCCATCGCGGCGCCGCTCGGCACGCCCCTCCACCACCGTTCCGGGCTGTACAAGCCCCCCGTGGCGCAAGGCTTCTGCCTGTACGGGTCGTTCATGTACATCTACGAGGGGACGGCGTACAAGAACGGCGGTCCTGCCGACCCCGACGACGTCGGGTCCACCTACATCACGCGCCTCGACCTCAACACCGGCGCGACCACCAAGGCGCTGACCCGCGCCCTCAAGTCCCTCGTCTACCGGGAGCCCGAGGGCATGAACATCATGCTGATCCCGGCCTCCGGAGGCGGCTACACCCCCCGCCTCACCTTCGGCTTCGCCTCAGGTGCGGAGGGGGATCGCCGCGTGAACATCGCGTACAAGGACGCGCTGACGTAAGACGTAACTATGCCGACTCGCCGCCCAGGTGATGCACCCGGACCATGTTCGTCGTGCCGGGCACACCGGGCGGGGACCCCGCCGTGATGATCATGCAGTCGCCCTTGGTGAAGCGGCCCAGCTTCGCCAACTCGCCGTCGACGAGGTCGACCATCGCGTCGGTGTTGTCGACGTGCGGCACGACGATGGGCTCGACGCCCCAGCTCAGCGTCAGCTGATTGCGCGTGGACGCGTCCGTGGTGAAGGCGAGGATCGGCTGGCAGGCGCGATAGCGCGAGAGGCGCTTCGCGGTGTCGCCGGACTGCGTGAAGGCGACGAGCGCCTTCGCGTCGAGGAAGTCCGCGATCTCGCAGGCGGCACGCGCGACCGAGCCGCCCTGCGTGCGCGGCTTCTTGCCCATGACGAGGGGCTGCAGGCCGCGGGAGAGGAGCTCCTCCTCGGCGGCCACCACGATCCGCGACATCGTCTTGACCGTCTCGATCGGGTACTTGCCAACCGAGGACTCGGCGGAGAGCATCACCGCGTCCGCGCCGTCGAGGATCGCGTTCGCGACGTCCGAGGCCTCCGCGCGCGTCGGCCGCGACGAGTTGATCATCGACTCCATCATCTGGGTCGCGACGATGACCGGCTTGGCGTTGCGGCGGCAGAGCTGGATGAGGCGCTTCTGCACCATCGGGACCTTCTCCAGCGGGTACTCCACCGCCAGGTCACCGCGGGCCACCATGACGCCGTCGAAGGCGAGGACGACCTCTTCCATGTTGTCGACGGCCTGCGGCTTCTCGACCTTGGCGATCACCGGCACCCGGCGGCCGACCTCGTCCATGATGCGGTGCACGTCGCGGACGTCGGCCGCGTCCCGTACGAAGGACAGCGCGACCATGTCGCAGCCCATCCGCAGCGAGAACTTCAGGTCCTCGATGTCCTTCTCGGACAGCGCGGGGACATTCACGGCCACACCGGGCAGGTTGATGCCCTTGTGGTCGGAGATGACGCCGCCCTCGATGACGATGCAGCGCACCTCGGGGCCCGCGACCTCGGTGACCTCGAGGGACACCGCGCCGTCGTTGATCAGGATGCGCTCGCCCTGCGAGACATCGCCGGGCAGGCCCTTGTACGTGGTGCCGCAGATGTGCTTGTCGCCCGGGACGTCCTCGGTGGTGATCGTGAACTCGTCGCCGCGCTCCAGCTCCACCGGACCTTCGGCGAAGGTCTCCAGGCGGATCTTCGGGCCCTGCAGGTCGGCGAGGACGCCGATCGGCCGGCCGGTCTCCTCGGCGGCCTTGCGCACCTTGGCGTAGCGCTCCTCGTGCTCCGGGTGCGAGCCGTGGCTCATGTTGAAGCGGGCCACGTTCATGCCCGCCTCGACCAGAGCCTTCAGCTGCTCGTAGGAGTCGACGGCTGGGCCCAGGGTGCAGACGATTTTGGCTCGGCGCATGTCGGCGATCCTATCCTTTTGTTCCTGAGGTGAATTTTCTGGGGTCATACGGCGCCTGCCGTGGCCCCGTTGCCTGCCGCGCCGACCAGAGCATACGTCTGCGTGGCGATCTCGAGTTCCTCGTCGGTCGGTACGACGGCCACGGCCACCCGGCTGTAGTCCGGGGAGATCAGCCGCGGGGACGAGCCGCGGACCGCGTTCTGCACCGGATCGATGGCGATGCCGAGCTCCTCGAGACCCTGCGTGGCCGCCTCCCGCACGGCCGCCGAGTTCTCGCCGACGCCGGCGGTGAAGGCGATGGCGTCGACCTTCCCGAGTACCGCGTAATACGCCCCGATGTACTTCTTCAGCCGGTGGACATACACGTCGAAAGCCAGCCGCGCCGCCGCGTCGCCCTCGCCGATGCGGCGGCCGATCTCGCGCATGTCGTTGTCGCCGCAGAGCCCGACCAGGCCGGACTTCTTGTTCAGCAGATTGTCGATCTCGTCCACGGACATCTCCCCCACCCGCGCCAGGTGGAAGATGACCGCCGGGTCGAGGTCACCGCTGCGAGTACCCATGACCAGGCCCTCAAGCGGGGTGAGACCCATCGATGTATCGACACAGCGACCGCGCTGGACCGCGGACGCGCTGGCGCCGTTCCCCAGGTGCAGGACGATGACGTTCACGTCCGCCGGCTCCTTGCCGAGCAGCTCGGCGGTGGCCCGGGACACGTACGCGTGCGAGGTCCCGTGGAACCCGTACCGCCGCACCGACAGCTTGTCCGCCGTCGCGGTGTCGATGGCATAGCGCGCGGCGGCCTCGGGGATCGTCGCGTGGAAGGCGGTGTCGAAGACCGCGACCTGCGGCAGGTCGGGGCGCAGCTGGCGGGCGACCTTGATGCCGGTGATGTTGGCGGGGTTGTGGAGCGGGGCCAGCGGCACCAGCTTCTCCATCGCCGCCACCACCGCGTCGTCGATGAGCGTCGGCTCGGTGAACTCCGTGCCGCCGTGCACCGCCCGGTGCCCGATCGCGGCCAGCTCGGGGTCGTCCAGGCCGTAGCCCGCGGCCTTCAGCTCCTCGCCGACGATCTTGAGGCCGTGCGCATGGTCGGCGACCGCGCCCTCCCCGGCCTCGCCGATCCGCTCCACGATGCCGCTCGCCAGGCGGCTGCCGTCGGCCATGTCGATCAGCTGGTACTTGAGCGAGGAGGAGCCCGAGTTGAGTACGAGTACGCGGGTCGCGGTCACGCCGGGTCCCCCTGTGCCTGGATCGCGGTGATCGCGACCGTGTTGATGATGTCCTGGACCAGCGCGCCGCGGGACAGGTCGTTGACCGGTTTGCGCAGGCCCTGCATGACGGGCCCGACGGCGATGGCGTTCGCCGAGCGCTGGACCGCCTTGTACGTGTTGTTGCCGGTGTTCAGGTCGGGGAAGATCAGCACGGTCGCCTGCCCGGCCACGGGCGACCCTGGTGCCTTGGTAGCAGCGACAGATGGATCCACGGCCGCGTCGTACTGGATCGGCCCCTCGATCAGCAGGTCAGGCCGCCGCTCCCGGACGAGCTCCGTCGCCTGCCGCACCTTGTCGACATCGGCGCCGGTCCCGGAGGTGCCGGTCGAGTACGAGAGCATCGCGACCCGCGGCTGCACCCCGAACTTCGCCGCGGTGTCGGCCGACTGGATCGCGATGTCGGCGAGCTGCTCGGCGTTCGGATCGGGATTGATGGCGCAGTCGCCGTAAACGAGCACCCGGTCGGCGAGGCACATGAAGAAGACGGACGAGACGATCGAGGCGCCGGGCGCGGTCTTGATGATCTCGAAGGCGGGCCGGACGGTGGCGGCCGTGGAGTGCACGGAACCCGACACCATGGAATCGGCGAGACCCTCCTGCACCATCAGCGTGCCGAAGTAGTTCACGTCCGCGACCACGTCGTGCGCCAGCTCCACCGAGACGCCCTTGTGCGCGCGGTACTTGGCGTACAGCTCGGCGAAGCGGTCGCGCAGCGGTGAGACGGTCGGGTCGATCACCCGGCAGAAGGCGTTGCCGGAGTCCGGCGGCGCCTCGTCGGGGCCGTGCAGCGGCAGGCTGATGCCCAGCTCGCCGATCTTCCTGCGGATCGCGGCCTCGTCGCCGAGCAGCGTGAGGTCGCAGACGTTACGTCGCAGCAGCACCTCGGCCGCCCGCAGCACCCGCTCCTCGGTGCCCTCCGGGAGGACCACGTGGCGACGCCGGCCGCGGGCCCGCTCGATGAGCATGTGCTCGAACATCATCGGGGTGATCCGGCCGCTCGGCGCCACATTCAGCCGCCCGGTGAGCTGCGCGGCATCGACGTGCGACTCGAAGAGGCCGAGCGCGATGTCGGCCTTGCGCGGGGTGGCGGCGTTGAGCTTGCCCTGCAGCGCGAAGATCTTCTCGGCGGTCGGGAAGGAAAGCCCGGAGACGCCCAGCACGGGGGTGCCGGGCGCGAGCCGCTCGGCCAGCGTCATGGTCTCGGCCCCGGGGTGCTCCCCGAGGGTGAGGACGACGCCCGCGATGGGCGGGGCGGCGGCGGAGTGCGCGGCGAGGGCGCCGACGATCAGGTCGGCGCGGTCGCCGGGGGTGACGACGAGGCAGCCCTCCTTCAGCGCGGGCAGGAAGCTCGGCAGCATGGCGCCGCCGAAGACGTAGTCGCGTACGTCCCGCGCCATCCCGGAGGCGTCCCCGAGCAGCACCTCGGCGCCGAGCTCGTCCTTTATCTGGCTGACGGTGGGGGCGGAGAGGGCCGGGTCCTCGGGGAGTACGTACACAGGCACGGGCAGGTGGCCGCCGAGCTCGCGGGCGGCGCGCTGGGCGTGGCTGTCGTCGACGCGATTGGCGATCATCGCGAGGACGTCGCAGCCGAGGGAGGTGTAGGCGTCGTGGGCGTTACGGACCTCGGCGACGACGGATTCGGCGGACTGGTTGAGGCCGCCGACGACGGGGATGACGACGGCGCCGAATTCATTCGCGAGGCGGGCGTTGAGGGTCAGTTCCGCCGGTATGTTCGTGTCCGCGTAGTCGCTGCCGAGCACGAGCACCGCCTCGAAGTCGGCGGCGATGTCGTGGAAGCGGTCGACCAGCCGGGACACCAGCTCATCCGTGCCGTGGGCGGCCTGGACGCCGCTGGCCTCCTCGTACGACATCCCGAGCACGGAGCCGGGCGCCTGGCCCAGCCGATAGCGGGCCCGCAGCAGGTCGAAGACGGGGTCGGTGCCGTCGTGGGCCAGCGGCCGGAAGACGCCGACGCGGTCCACCTGCCGGGTGAGCAGCTCCATCATTCCCAGATCGACGACCTGGCGGCCGTCACGGCGGCCCACCGAGGCCATGTAGACGCTGCGTGTCACGCGACACCCTCTCCGGCAATACGATCATCGGTCGATTCGTCCGTTTCGACACTTTACCCGTCACAGGTGCGCGGACGCGCGCGGGGATGGGCCGTGGAAGAATCGGTTCCGGGCGAGAAACGACAGGAGACACATGCGCATCGGAGTACTCACGGCAGGCGGCGACTGTCCCGGCCTGAACGCCGTGATCAGGTCGGTGGTGCACCGCGCCATGGCGGGTCACGGCGACGAGGTCATCGGCTTCGAGGACGGTTTCAAGGGCCTGCTCGAAGGCCGCTACCGCAAGCTCGACCTGAACGCCGTATCCGGCATCCTGGCCCGCGGCGGCACCATCCTCGGCTCCTCCCGCCTCGAACGCGCCCGCCTCCGCCAGGCCTGCGAGGAGACCGAGGACCTCAGCCGCGAGCTGGGCCTCGACGCGCTGATCCCGATCGGCGGCGAGGGCACGCTGACCGCGTCCGCGATGCTGGCGAAGGCCGGCCTCCCGGTGGTCGGCGTCCCGAAGACCATCGACAACGACATCTCCGCGACGGACCGCACCTTCGGCTTCGACACGGCGGTGGGCGTGGCGACGGAGGCGATCGACCGGCTGAAGACGACGGCGGAGTCGCACCAGCGCGTGATGGTCGTGGAGGTCATGGGCCGGCACGCCGGCTGGATCGCGCTGGAGTCCGGGATGGCGGGCGGCGCGCACGGCATCTGCCTGCCGGAGCGGCCGTTCTCGGTGGACCGGCTGTGCGAGATGGTCGAGGAGCGGTTTGCCCGCGGCAAGAAGTTCGCGGTCGTCTGCGTCGCCGAGGGCGCGCACCCCGCGGACGGCCAGATGGACTACCAGAAGGGCGAGATCGACCAGTACGGCCACGAGCGCTTCGCGGGCATCGGCAACCGCCTGGCGAACGAGCTGGAACACCGCCTGGGCAAGGAAGCCAAGCCGGTCATCCTCGGCCACGTCCAGCGCGGCGGCGTCCCGACGGCGTACGACCGCGTCCTGGCGACGCGCTTCGGCTGGCACGCGGTGGAGGCGGTGCACCGGGGCGACTTCGGCCAGATGACGGCGCTCCGGGGCACGGACATCGTGATGGCCCCGCTGGCGGACGCGGTGACGGAGCTCAAGACGGTCCCGACGGACCGGATGTCCGAGGCCGAGTCGGTCTTCTAGGCGCGGCCTGGGCAGGGACGCGCAGCCTGAGTGCGTGGCTCTCGCGCCTGCGGCGCGGACTTTCCCACCCGCCCGCCCGTTCCTGTCGCTCCCAGCAACGGGCGGGTGGGTGGGTGCTCAGGAGCGCCAGGAGCCTGCCGCGCGGTGCGCGCCCAAGCGCCCTCGCGCCCACCCCGCCCTCGGCGTCACCGGCCGGCAGGCCGACCGTGGTCTCCGGCCGGCGACGGCCGTCAGCACCGCCGTAACCGCCGCCACCTCATCCGCGTCAGGACACCCCCGTACCACCCGGAACATCGCATCCGGCGCATCAGCCGTATCCATCGCACACCAACCTCCCAACCCCCGAGCCGAAGGCCCGACAAACCACCAGGGTCAAGCCGGCGGATTCCCATGCTTCCGCGACGGCAGCTCAGCGTGCTTCGCGCGCAGCATCCCCAGCGCCCGGCACAGCACCATCCGCGTCTCGGCCGGATCGATCACGTCATCGACCAGCCCCCGCTCAGCCGCGTAATACGGATGCATCAGCTGCTGCCGGTACTGCGCCACCAGGCGCTCCCGCGCCGCCTCCGGATCATCCGACTCCGCGATCTCCCGCCGGAAGACGACATTCGCGGCGCCCTCGGCGCCCATCACGGCGACCTCATTCGTAGGCCACGCAAAGGCCAGATCAGCGCCGATGGACCGCGAGTCCATCACGATGTACGCCCCGCCGTACGCCTTCCGCAGCACCAGCGATATCCGCGGCACCGTCGCATTGCAGTACGCGTACAGCAGCTTCGCCCCATGCCGGATGATCCCGCCGTGCTCCTGCTCGACCCCTGGCAGAAACCCGGGCACATCGACCAGCGTCAGCAACGGCACGTTGAAGGCATCGCACAGCGTCACAAACCGCGCCGCCTTCTCCGACGCCTCGATGTCCAGCACCCCGGCCAGCGCCTGCGGCTGGCTGGCCACAATCCCCACCACATGGCCCTCCATCCGCGCCAGCGCGCAGACGACATTCCCGGCCCACCCCTCGTGCACCTCGAAGAAGTCGCCGTCATCGACGACCTCCTCGATCACATCCCGCATGTCGTACGCCTGCGCCGGATCCGCCGGCACCACGTCGATCAGCCCCTCGCACACCCGGTCCGCCGGGTCCTCGCACTCGACGACCGGCGCCAGCTCACGGTTGTTCGACGGCAGCAGCGACAGCAGCACGCGGACGTCCTCCAGACACGTCTCCTCGTCGTCGTACGCGAACCCGGCGACCCCGGACGTACGCGCGTGCACATCCGCCCCGCCCAGCTCCTCCAGCGACATCCGGGCGCCCGTCACGGCCTCCACCACATCGGGGCCCGTGATGAACATCTGCGACACGCCCCTGACCATGAAGACGAAGTCGGTCAGGGCCGGCGAGTAAGCCGCGCCCCCCGCACACGGCCCCAGGATCACGCTGATCTGCGGAATGACACCCGACGCCGCCGCATTCCGCCGGAAGATCCCGCCGTACCCCGCCAGCGCCGTCACCCCCTCCTGGATGCGCGCCCCCGCGCCATCGCAGAGCGCCACCAGCGGCGCCCCGGCCTCCTCGGCCAGGTCCATCACCTTGTGGATCTTCTCCGCGTGCGCCTCGCCCAGCGCGCCGCCGAAGATCCGGAAGTCATGGGCGTACACAAAGACGGTCCGGCCCTCCACGGTCCCCCAGCCGGTCACGACGCCGTCGGTGTACGGGCGCTTGTTCTCCATCCCGAAACCGGTGGCGCGGTGCCGGCGGAGCGGCTCGATCTCCGTGAAGGAGTCGTCGTCCATCAGCAGGGCGATGCGCTCGCGGGCCGTCAGCTTGCCGCGGTCGTGCTGGGCCTGGGTCGAGCCGGGGGCCGGGCCCTGGACGACCTCGTCCCTGATCCAGGCGAGTTCGGCGAGCCTGACCTGCTTCTCGGTGGGGGGCTGGGCCTTTGCGGCGTCGACGGACGCGGTGCTCGGGTCTTCAACTTCGGTCATGGCGGACCTCCCGCACCCCGCGAGGGGGTGACGTAGCTTGCCCATCCACCGTGCGCCGACCACCCAATTGGAGGCATCCGCTCGGGTCCCCCGTAGGGCCAGTCGGGTGACAACCCGTCCCGCCCCGGACCCCGCGTTTACGCCGCCTTACCTGCGGCAACCAGGCACAATCATCTCATTACCTACGCATTACCTTAATTGGCCGCGTATCGGCATCTATTGCGCGCCCTTCTCCGGTCGGTGAACCTTTGATCAAGGCGAGGAGAAAGGCATCACCATGGCGACTCTGTGCAGACCGGCCGTCTCCGTCCCGGAGCATGTGATCACCATGGCGGAGACATTGGATCTCGCCCGGGAGCATCACGAGGACCATCCACAACTGGATCTGGCGCTGCGGCTGATAGAGAACACCGGGGTCGAGAAGCGGCACATAGTGCAGCCCATCGAGGAGACGCTGAAGCACCCCGGCTTCGAGTTCCGTAACGCCTGCTACGAGGCCGAGGCCAAGGCCCGCGTCCCCGCGGTGATACGGGAGGCCCTCGACTCGGCGGAGCTCAGGCCCGCCGACATCGACACGATCATCTACGTGTCCTGCACCGGCTTCATGATGCCGTCGCTGACCGCCTGGCTGATCAACACGATGGGCTTCCCCAGCCACACCCGGCAGATACCGATCGCCCAGCTCGGCTGCGCGGCCGGCGGCGCCGCGGTGAACCGGGCGCACGACTTCTGCCAGGCGTATCCCGAGGCCAATGTCCTCATCGTCTCCTGCGAGTTCTGCTCGCTCTGCTACCAGCCGACCGACCTGGGCGTCGGCAATCTGCTCTCCAACGGCCTGTTCGGCGACGGCGTCGCCGCGGCCGTGATGCGCGGCCGCGGCGGCAGCGGCATGAACCTGGAGCTGAACGGCTCGTATCTGGTCCCGGAGACCGAGGACTGGATCTCGTACGCGGTCCGCTCCACCGGCTTCCACTTCCAGCTCGACAAGCGGGTGCCCGGCACCATGGAGCCGCTCGCGCCCGCCCTGAAGGAGCTGGCGGGGCGGCACGGCTGGGACGCCACCGACCTGGACTTCTACATCATCCACGCGGGCGGCCCGCGGATCCTGGACGACCTGAGCAAGTTCCTCCAGGTCCCGGCGGACGCCTTCCGCTTCAGCCGGGCGACGCTGACCGAGTACGGCAACATCGCCAGCGCCGTCGTCCTCGACGCGCTGCGCCGCCTCTTCGAGGAGGGCAGCGCCCGCCACGAGGGCAAGGGCATGCTGGCCGGCTTCGGGCCGGGAATTACGGCGGAGATGTCGCTGGGCAGGTGGATCTCATGACCACGGACACCGAGCGCGCCACGGCCACGGACGCTCACCCCATCCGCTTCTGGCCCGCCCTCGACCTCCTGCACGGCGTCGACTTCGACCCGGTGCTGGCCGCGCTGATGCGGGAGGGCCCGATCACCCGCATCCAGCTGCCGCACGGCAGCGGCTGGGCCTGGCTCGTCACCCGCTACGACGACGTGAAGGCGGTGACCAACGACGACCGCTTCAGCCGCGAGCGGGTCGTCGCCGCGGATGTCACCCGCCTCGCCCCGCACTTCATCCCCGTCCCCGGCGCCCCCGGCTTCGCCGACCCGCCGGACCACACCCGGCTGCGCCGCGCGGTCGCCCCGGCCTTCAACGCCAAGGGCGTGGAGCGCATCCGCGAGCGGGCCAGGGCGCGGCTCGACGAGCTGGTCGACGCGGCGGTGGCGGGCGGGCCGCCGGCCGACCTGACCGAGCAGGTGCTGATGCCGTTCCCGCTCGCGGTGATCTGCGACGTGATGGGCGTACGGCCGCAGGATCAGCCGCGGGTGCACGCGTGGACGTACGACATCCTCTCCTCGTCCAAGGGCGCCGACCGCAGCGAGCAGGCGAAGCGGGAGATGACCGGCTACTTCGAGGAGCTCATCGCCGAGCGCCGCGGCAGCGGCGAGGACGACGTCTGCTCCGCCCTCGCCGCCGCCGTCGACAGCGGCGACATCTCCGGCGAGGAGGCCCTCGGCCTCGCCCTGCTGATCCAGATCGGCGGCGAGGCGGTCACCAACAACAGCGGCAACATGGCGTACATCCTCCTCACCCACCGCGAGCACGCCGCCCGGCTCCGCGCCGAGCCCGGCATCCGCCCGCAGGCCATCGAGGAGCTGCTGCGCTTCATCCCGCACCACCGCGCGGTCGGGCTGTCCCGGGTGGCGAAGGAGGACGTCGAGGTCTGCGGCGTGACGATCAGGACGGGCGAGGCGGTCTACAACTCGTACGCCACCGCCAACCGCGACCCGGCGGTCTTCGCGCACCCGGACGAGCTCGACTTCGACCGCACCCCGAACCCGCATGTCAGCTTCGGCCACGGCCCGCACTACTGCGTGGGCAGCCAGCTGGCCCGCCTGGAGTCCGAGCTGCTGGTCGACGCCCTCCTGGACCGCTTTCCGCCGTCCCTGCGCCTGGCGGTGGCCGACGAGGACGTCCCGTTCCGCGCGGGCGCCCTGATCCGCGGTCCGGCGGCGCTGCCGGTCACCTGGTGATGCCGTACGGGAGGAGCCCACGCCCGCGCCGCCCCTGACCGGTGCCGATAGGGTGCCGCCATGCCCGATACGCCAGGCCGCCCCGCCCGCACCCCGGTCAGCAGGCGCGACCGGCCGGCGAAGGCGCCGCTGAGCCAGGAGGCCATCGTCTCCGCCGCCCTCGACCTGCTGAGCAGGGAGGGCCTGCCGGGCCTGAGCCTCCGCAAGATCGCCACGGCCCTCGATACGGGTCCGGCGTCGCTGTACGTCTACGTCGCCAACCTCGACGAGCTCCGCGCCCTGGTCCTGGACCGTGCCCTGGCCGAGGTGGACGTCGCGGCGGGCCACGGCAGGCCGCCACGCGAGCGCCTGAAGGCCGTGCTGCGCTCGTACCAGGACGTGCTGCTCTCCCGCCCGGGCCTGGCGAGGCTGGCGTCGACGACCATGGCCCGCGGCGCCGGCGCACTGCGCCTGGCCGAGACGCTGCTGGACTGCCTGGCCGAGGCCGGGGTGGCGGGCCGGGCCGGGGCGTGGGGCGCGGACCTGCTGCTGCTCCAGGTCACCGCGAATGCCGCGGAGAAGAGCGCGTGGGACGCGCAGGGCGATGTGATGGCCCAGGTCAGGCAGGCCTACGAGCAGGCGCCCGCCGCCGACTATCCGCGCATCCACGCGCTCGGCGAGGAGGTCTTCAGCGGCCAGGGCGAGCGCTGGGAGTGGGCGCTGGACGTGGTCATCGAGGGCATCTCGCGGGTCTCCCCCAAGGCCTGAACGAACACTGTTTTTGACGAACACCATTCGTTCGCGTTACCGTGAACGAACACCATTCGTTACGAACGCGATTCGCAGCTCACCCGGAAAGGCAGGTGCCACCATGACCACCCCCACGAAGCACCACCACCCCATAGCCATCATCGGCGCCGGCCTCGGCGGCCTGACCCTCGCCCGCGTCCTGCACGTCCACGGCATCGAGGCGGCCGTCTTCGACCTCGAGGCCGGCCGCGAAGCCCGTACCCAGGGCGGCATGCTCGACATCCACGAGGAGAACGGCCAGCTCGCCCTCCGCGCCGCCGGCCTCTACGACGGCTTCCGCGCCCTGATCCTCCCCGGCGGCGAGGCCACCCGCGTGATGGACAAGCGGGCCACCGTCCGTTACGAGGACCTCGCCGAAGGCGGCCGCCCCGAGGTCGAACGCGGCCAGCTGCGCGACCTGCTCCTCGACTCCCTCCCGGACGGCACCGTCCACTGGGGCCGCAAGGCCACCGCCGCCCGCCCCCTCGGCGACGGCCGCCACGAAGCCACCTTCGCCGGCGGCGAGACCATCACCACCGACCTGCTCATCGGCGCCGACGGCGCTTGGTCCAGGATCCGCCCGCTGCTCTCCGCCGCCCGCCCGTCGTACACGGGCATCTCCTTCGTCGAGTCCGACCTGCACGACGCCGACACCAGGCACCCCCGCTCGGCGGCCGTCGTCGGCGGCGGCTCCCTGATGGCCCTCAGCGACCGCAAGGGCGTCCTCGCCCACCGCGAGACGGACGGCAGCCTGCACATCTACACGGCGGTGCAGACCGTCGAGCACTGGCTCGACGGCATCGACTTCACCGATACGGAGGCCGCGAAGGCGGCGGTCCTGACGCAGTTCGAGGACTGGGACGACTCGCTCCGCGCCCTGATCGCCGACTCGGACACCCCGCTCGTACCGCGAAAGCTCAACGCCCTGCCGGTCGACCACCGCTGGGACCGCGTCCCGGGCGTGACGCTGCTGGGCGACGCGGCGCATGTGATGTCCCCGTTCGCGGGCGAGGGCGCCAACCTGGCGATGCAGGACGGCGCGCTGCTCGGCGAGGCCATCGCGGAGCACCCGGGCGAGGTGGAGAAGGCGCTGACGGTGTACGAGGAGGCGCTCTTCCCGCGGAGCGCGGAGAAGGCGCGGGAGTCGGCGGACGGCGTGGAGAGGTGCTTCAACGAGGCGGCGCCGGCAGCGCTGGTGGCGATGTTCAAGTCAAGCCCGGCCGGCGTTTGAGGCCGAGCGCCGCAGGCGCGATATCCGGCGGGGGTACGGGGGCGGAGCCCCCGCAATGCGTGTCAGCCGAGCCGCGCCCAGAAGTGGTCGAGGATGTCCGCAAGGAACTCCTCGCCCGCGCCCGAGTCCGCCGCCCGCTCACCCCCGGGCGACCCCCAGTTGAGCGTGCTCACCATGCTCCCCTGGTACTCGTCGTGCAGCCCCTGCAGCGCCCCCTCGATGCGATGCCGCGGCAGCGGCACCAGCTTCGCCACCTGCCGTACATACGCCTGCCACCGCGTGGTCGCGGCATCGCGCAGCAGCCCCGCAAGCTTCTCCGTCCGCCCGGTCATATCCATCAGCACCGGCAGCGGCAGCCGCAGCAGCGCCGCAAGATCCGCCGCCTGCCGGTCGGTACCGGCCCAGTCACCGCTGGCCTCCATCGCGGCATACGCCTCCGGCTCCACACCGATCCGCCGCGCCACATCCTCGACCGCGAGCCCCGCCGCCATCCGATGCTCACGCAGCCGGCTCTCCCCGCCCATCAGATCGGCGGGCGCGCACCACAGCGCACCCGCGAGCGCGGCGAGCTCCTCATGCGTGGGGCCGCCGTGTCCGGCTTCCCAGGCGGCGATGGTACGGGCGTCGACGCGGCGGCCGTACGCGGCCTGGATGCCGTACGCGACATGCTCGTACCCCATGCCGAGGGCCTCGCGCAGCCGGCGCGCGGCTACGGGATCGAAGGGCGGCGGCAGCGGGCCGTCAGTGGGCGAGGGCGAGGACACTTCAGGCACGCTAGAGGCCGCCCGGCCTGGTGACCATAGGTCGGACAGCCGAAGCCGACTGCCGTAGGAACGTACAAAAGGACACGGGCCCGGCCCCGTGAAAGGGTCGGACCCGCATCCGTTGCGGCCCCCGGAGAGGTCTCAGTTCGGGGTGCTGTACTGCTGCAGCCCCGGCACGGTCAGCGTGCCGCCGAACTGCGCGGCCAGCGTGACCTTGGCGTCCGTGACGACCGAGATCGGCAGCGGGATGGGCGGCAGCGGCAGATCCACGTTGAACTTGACCGGGATCAGGCCGAAGAGCTTGCCCTCCAGCTCCTCCACGTACAGCGTGACCTTGCCGCCACGGAACTTGGAGGTGGTGCCGGGCCCGCCGTCGACGTGGCCGACGGTGCCGTCCGGGTTCTTGAACTCCTGCTTCATGTTCTCGATGTCGATCGTGTCGCACTCGATCTTCATCACCGGCTTGATCTTGCCGCTGGCCGTACGGACCTTGACGATGCCCTTGTAGACCTGGTTGGTGTTCGTGAGCTTCGTCGTGTCGAGCGTGTACGGGGTGTCCGACAGCGCCGGGATGCCCTGCTCGACGTCCGCGTCGGCGAGCGCCTTCGGGTCGGGCGTCGGGCACGGGAACGGCTCCTTGCCGTTCGCCGGGTTGCCGTCGGCCTCCTTGGTGGCGTCCGGCTTCGGCTTCGCCTTGTCCAGCAGGTCCTTCGCCGGGTTCGACGACTCCTCCGCCTTCGGCTCCGAGGACTCGTCGGCCTTCGGCTCCGGCTTCGGCTTCGGCGACTCGGTGGTCGGCTCCGGCTCGGGCTCGTCGGCCTCCGGCGAGGAGGTGGACGGGCTCGGCGAGGGCGACTCCTTGTCGTCCGGGGTGAAGAAGTCCTTGATCTTGTCGCCGACGCCCAGCGGGTCCAGCGGGTTCTTGGTCTCGGACGCCGACGGCTCCGGCTTCGGCTCGGACGAGGACGACGAAGCCTCCGGCTCGGGCTCGTCGGCCTTGGGCTCGTCCTGCTCGCCGGTGGCGTCCGGCTTGGGCAGCAGGCCGCCGGCCTTCTCGCTCTCCGACGGGCTGGGCTTCGCGGACGGCGAGGAGTCCTTCTCGTCGGCCTTCTTCTTCTCGTCCTTCTTGGCGTCCGCGTCCGGCTTCTTCTCGTCCTGCTTGACGCACTCGTCGCCGGAGAAGGGGTTCTCGATGCCCTCGGCGGCCGGCGACTTCTTGCCGGCGTCGTCGGCCGACGCCAGCCGCGGCGTCATCGTCATCATCGTGAACACCGCCGTCGGCATCGCCGCCAGCGCTATCGCCTTACCGGCCGGCAGCTTGGCCTTGGCCAGCACCGACTGCCGGGGCGCGGCGTGCCGCGGCCCGCTGCTGCGCTGGTCAGCCACGATGCCTTCCCCCCACCGCGTTGACGGTACGGGGGCCGTCGTCGAGCGGCGGGAAGGGGTCCCCGTCGGCCGAGTCGGTACGCCCCAGGAGGTCGTCGATGTTGGTGTCCGGCTCGGTCTGCGGCGACCGGCCCTCCGGCTCCGCCGGGTCCTCGCCGCTCTCCTTGCCCGGCGCCCACGCGACGGCGAGGGCGCCACCGCTCATGGACAGCAGGAAGCCGAGCAGGAACCCGCCCAGGTTGGAGATCGGGATGGACACAAGGGCCAGCACGATCGAGGCGACGCCGGCGAAGACCCGTACGACATGGTGGAACCACATCGTCAGCCCGAGAGTGATCAGCAGAATCCCGATGATCAGTGCCCCGGCGCCCGCGGTGGTCGCCATCCGCACGGTCATCTGGCCGATCTTCAGGTCGGCGTAGGGGAAGTAGGCGATCGGCACGCCGCCCAGAATGGTCAGCAGTCCCGCCCAGAACGGCCTGGTGCCGCGCCAGCCGCGGAACGCAAGCCGCCAGCCGCGGAGGCGCTCGCGCAGCGCTGGAGACTCGTCGGTCATGGAGAACAGCTCCCTGGAACCCGCGTGCACGCGCGGGAAGTCGGTGTGGCCGGGTCAGGCGTCAAAGCCAGGTCCGAGGGTCCGGGGGTCCACAAAGGCAGAGCCCCCGGAACCCGTCATCGGCTCAGTAGCACTCGTTGTCGCCCTTGTGCAGGCGCACGCTGAGGTTGCTGAGCTTGAAGGTCCCGGCCGTGGTGGCCCAGATCTTCTGCTTGGCACCGGAGAAGACGGCCCGGTCGGCCTCCTGGGCAAAGCTGCCCTTGCTGGTGTGGTCCCCGGGGCTGATGCCCGGGCCCTTGGCGCTGCTGCCCGCCGCCACACCGATGTTGATGTTGGTGAAGGTGGCGTCGGCGTCCGCCTCCGCCGTGTCGATGTAGAGGTTCTTGCCCTCGACCGGCTTGCCGGCCTTGGTGCCCGCGGTCAGCTTCAGCGACACCGTGCCGATCAGCGGGACGTCCGGGGTGACGACCGACTGGCAGAGGTTGTTGATCTTGGCGTTCTTGAAGCCAAGCACCGCCACCGGGACGTTCTTCCCGTCGACCTTCTTCTCGTACGAGCCGTACTGGACGAAGCCCTGACCGTCGAGCTTCCCGGCCGTGACCTTGGCCTGCTGGCCGGACACGCTGAACGATGCGGCAAGCGCGCCCTGCGACATCGCGACGCCTATCGCCGCCGTCGCGGCAACGCTGGGCACCATGACCACAGCGAACCGCTTCCACCTGGTCCCGCCACGCGTCTGGGACGCCATTCCCATCCTCCTTCTCGGACGTACATCTCACGCCCCGGCCCGCCCTGACTGAGCGGAAGGGTCCCGGCGCGGAGATGGGAGAAGTGCTCACGTCCTCGGAAGGAGACGCCAAGGCGTTCCTCCGAGCGACAACCGCTGGCCGCACGGTGTGCGGCCAAAAGGACAGGCACCTCCGAAGCGGTGGTGACCCCCCTGCCCCTGACCGGTCCCCGGTGGGTTCCGGCCACTCGGCGGGGTTCCTGCGCCGCGGCTCTCAGCTGGGGACTGAACTGTGGCGGCAGGTCCGAGCACAGGCGATCGTGGTGCATGGGAGAGGTGACGCACAAGGGGTTCTTTACTGGCGAGTAACGCGACGGTGTCGGGAGCGCGTTCGAGCGCCAAAAAACGGCCACGGACGGTCGTCGCGAGAAGCGGCAAATCGCCGGGATCAAGGACCGCATTCCGGACATTAGACAGATCGTCAATTACCCGCAGTAACAGCGGCCGCGATGGTCAAGTTTTGGCAAAGCGACGGCCGCCGTTACTGGATGGTTATCAGTCGGTGAGCAGGTCTTGCCCTTAGAACAGCACCCGGGCGAGCGCCGCCCGCGCCTGCACGACGCGCGGGTCGTCACCGCCGATGACCTCGAACAGTTCGAGCAGCCGCACCCGGGCCGCCTGCCGGTCGTCGCCGGCGGTGCGGCCGACGGTCTCGACGAGCCGGCCGAAGGCGTCCTCGACATGCCCGCCGGCCAGGTCCAGGTCGGCGGCGGCGATCTGCGCCTGCGCATCCGCGGGATTGTCGGCGGCGCTCTTGCGCACCTCCTGCGGGTCGAGACCCTGCACCCGCTCCAGCAGCCGCGCCTGGGCGAGGCCCAGGGTGGCTTCGGTGTTGCCCGGGTCGTCGGCGAGGACGTTCTCGTACGCGCGGATGGCACCGCCGAGATCACCGCTGTCGAGCGCGTCACCGGCCGCGGCGAGCACGCCGTCGTACGGACCCTCGGGCTCGGGGATCTCCTCCTGGCCCTCCTCGCCCGGGGCCACCGGCGCCTGGGTACCGCCGACGATGCCGAACTGCTGCTCGGCGGCCTGAATCAGCTGGTCGAGGACCTGGCGGATCTGCGCCGCGGGGGCCGCGCCCTGGAACAGCGGCACGGGCTGCCCGGCGACGACGGCGAACACCGCCGGGATGCCCTGCACGCCGAACTGCTGGAAGAGCAGCTGGTTCTTGTCGACATCGATCTTCGCGAGGACGAACTTGCCCGCGTACTCCTGGGCGAGACCCTCCAGGATCGGGCTCAGCTGCTTGCACGGCTCGCACCACTCGGCCCAGAAGTCGATGACCACCGGCACCTCGGTGGACCGCTGCAGGACCTCCTCCTGGAAGCCCGCCTCGTCGACATCGAAAACGAGGGACCCCGCGGCTGCGGCGGCGGCCTCGGGGTTCTTGGCCCGTTCCGCCCGCGCCTGCTCGGCCTTCTCCTTGGCCTCCGCGGCCGCCTTCACCGCGGCCAGGTCGACCGCTCCGCTCATGGACATATTGCTGCGTGGCTGCATGTGTCCATACTCCCCGATACGTAGGCGGTCAGGCCCGCGCCCCCTTGGATTGCGCTTATAGCTGTGCGTCATGCGTCGCGCGGGACGCCCGGGTCCCCACCCGGGCGAGTACGCCCGGGTCCCCACCCGGGCGCGCGGTTGCCGCTCGTTTCGCTACGGGTAGTAGCGTAACCGATGGAAGTGACTGACGAGTAGGGTCCCCGCTATGAGCCGCACCACCCCCACACCGTCGCCCCGCCGGGGCGGACGCCCGCGCAGTGCCGCCGCGGATCGCGCGATCCTGGATGCCACGCGGGCGGCGCTGGTCGAGCTCGGCTGGGGTGGGCTGACGATGAGCGATGTCGCGGCGCGGGCGGGGGTCGCGAAGACGACGCTCTACCGGCGGTGGCCGGGTAAGAACGAGCTGGTCGTCGAAGCCGTCGCGGCGCTCTTCGAGGAGCTGACGCTGCCGGATCTGGGGAGTCTGGAGGCGGATGTGCGTGGGGTGGTGCTGCAGTTCGCGGGGTTGCTGTCGCGGCCTGAGGCGCGGACGTCGTTGATGGCGGTGGTGGCGGAGGGGGCGCATGACGCTGCCCTGCGGGCTCGCATTCGCGAGGCGATTGTCGATCGGCAGAAGGGGCTGGTGCTGGCGGGGAGGGCGCGGGCGTATGCGCGGGGGGAGTTGGTGCCGGATGCGGATCCGGTGGTGGCTGCTCGTAACGCGGATCTGATTTTTGATGTGATCGCGGGCACGGTGGTGCATCGGACGCTGGTGAGTGATGAGCCGGTGGATGAGGCTTGGGCGGCGTCGTTTGCGGGCCTGGTGGCTGCTGGTCTTCGGGGGGCGTAGGCGCCCACCCACCCGTTGCTGTGTCTTTGGCCGCTGGAGCGGCGGGGGGGCTTGGCAACGGATGGTGACGGCCGCGTCGCCGGCTTCGGCCTTGGGCCCGGTGCCAGTGGGTTGGCTGGCTGCGGAGGAGTGGGGGCCGGGGGGCGTTGGGCTGCCGGGCGGCGGCCCGTCTCCGAGGGAGGGCAGTGCTCCGCCTCCGGGAGGCGGCAGTGCTCCGCCTTCGGGAGGCGGCGGTTTGTTCCCGGCAGGAACGTGACGGGCCTGGCTGCCGGATGCCGGGTGACGGGTGACGGGTGGGGGCGTGAAAGCTGGGACTGGGGCGTGCGAGGAGTTGGCGCGCGCTCTTTTTCATAGGGGTGTGTCGGGGGAGGCATCCTTCCGCAGGCCCGGCGACAGGTGGCGCCCAGCCCAACACGTCCATACGAAAAAGGGCGCGCGCCAACCCCTCGTACGCCCCCAGGCCTGGCACGCGCGCCCCACACCGCCGCCCGGCAGCCCAGGCCAACCAACCGCTACCGGGACCGCCTCCCGAGACGGACCGCCGCCCGGCAGGCCAAGGCCGACCACCGCCCCCACTCCCTCCGTAGCCAGCCAACCCGCTCGCACCGGACCAAGGGCGAAGACGGCAGCGCTGCCGTCACCATCCGATGCCAAGCCATCCGTGGCAGCAGCGCGAGTCAGTCCTCAGCAGGCGCAAGCACAGGCGGCCAACGCGCGTCAGAAGGTCAGAAGCCCGCCGGCTCCGTATACACACCCCACTCATCCCGCAGGACATTGCAGATCTCGCCCAGCGTCGCCTCCGCCCGCACGGCGTCCAGCATCGGCTCGATCATGTTGGAGCCATCCCGGGCCGACGCCAGCATCCCGTCCAGCGCCGCCCGTACCGCCGCCTCGTCCCGGGCCGCCTTCCGGCCGCTCAACTCCCGTACCTGCTCCCGCTCCACCTCATGGCTGACCCGCAGGATCTCCAGGTCACCGGTGACCGACCCATGGTGGGCGTTGACGCCGACGACGCGCTTGTCGCCCTTCTCCAGCGCCTGCTGATAACGGAAGGCCGACTCGGCGATCTCGCCCGTGAACCAGCCGTCCTCGATGCCGCGCAGGATGCCGGACGTGATCGGCCCGATGGGGTGCCGCCCGTCAGGGTGCGCCCGCAGGCCGCGCTCCTTGATCTGCTCGAAGATCTTCTCCGCATCCGCCTCGATGCGGTCCGTCAGCTGCTCCAGGTACCAGGAACCGCCCAGCGGGTCGGCCACATTGGCGACGCCCGTCTCCTCCATCAGCACCTGCTGCGTGCGCAGCGCGATCTCCGCCGCCTGCTCGGAGGGGAGGGCCAAGGTCTCGTCCAGGGCGTTGGTGTGGAGCGAGTTCGTGCCGCCCAGCACCGCCGCCAGTGCCTCGACCGCCGTCCGCACCACGTTGTTGTACGGCTGCTGCGCCGTCAGCGAGACACCCGCCGTCTGCGTGTGGAAGCGCAGCCATTGCGCCTTCTCGCTCGTCGCCCCGTACACATCGCGCACCCAGCGCGCCCAGATCCGCCGCGCCGCCCGGAACTTGGCGATCTCCTCGAAGAAGTCGACGTGCGCGTCGAAGAAGAAGGACAGCCCAGGAGCGAAGTGATCCACGTCCAGCCCCCGCGACAGCCCCAGCTCCACATACCCGAAGCCGTCCGCCAGCGTGTAGGCCAGCTCCTGCGCGGCCGTCGCCCCCGCCTCGCGGATGTGGTAGCCGGATACGGACAGCGGCTTGTACGCGGGGATGCCGGCCGCGCAGTGCTCCATCAGGTCGCCGATGAGGCGGAGGTGCGGCTCGGGGGTGAAGAGCCACTCCTTCTGGGCGATGTACTCCTTGAAGATGTCGGTCTGGAGCGTGCCGTTGAGGACCGCCGGGTCCACGCCCTGGCGCTCCGCCGCGACCAGGTACATGCAGAAGACCGGGACCGCCGGGCCCGAGATCGTCATCGACGTCGTGACGTCGCCGAGCGGGATGTCCTTGAACAGGACCTCCATGTCCGCCGCCGAGTCGATCGCCACCCCGCAATGCCCGACCTCACCCAGCGAGCGCGGGTCATCCGAGTCGCGGCCCATCAGCGTCGGCATGTCGAAGGCGACCGACAGACCGCCGCCGCCCGCCTTGAGGATCATCTTGTAGCGCTCGTTCGTCTGCTCCGCGTTTCCGAAGCCGGCGAACTGCCGGATGGTCCAGGTGCGGCCGCGGTAGCCGGTCGGGTACAGGCCGCGGGTGAAGGGATACTCCCCCGGCCAGCCGATGCGCTCGAAGCCTTCGTACGTGTCGCCGGGGCGAGGCCCATACACCGGCTCGACCGCATCGCCCGACAGCGTCGTGAAGTCCGCGTCCCGCTTGCGGGCGGCGTCGTACCGCTCCTGCCAGCGCTTGCGGCCTGCCCCGATCTGCTCGGCGTCCATGCCGTACCGCCTCTCCCCGTCCGGGGATCACCCGGATCGTATTACTAGGACGTCCTAGTAATTGTCTCCGGCCAGCGGGCGCTCACGCAAGGAGCCCAGGTCAGGACGGTGCGGCCGCGGCCGAGCGGCGCAGGGCGAGGAGGGTGGCGTCGTCGCTGCGGTGCGGGCCGTCCAGCCGCCCGACGATGGCCTCCGCGTAGCGCCGCAGCCCCTCGTGGCCGAGGCCGGGCGGGGCGGGATCGTAAGCCTGCCGGGCCGCGGTCAGGAAGCGGCGGAGGTCCTCGTCGGGGTCGGTGTCGCGGCGCTCGGTGAGCCCGTCCGAGTACATCAGCACGATGTCGCCGGGGCGCAGCGCCGTCTCGGTGGCTTCGTATCCGGCGCCGGGCAGCACGCCGAGCGGGAGGCCGGGGCCGCCCTCGGGAGGCGGCAGTGGCCCGGGGTGGCCGTCGCGGACCAGGACCGGGCGCGGGTGTCCGGCGCAGGTCCAGCGGAGCAGGGAGCGGTCCGGGTGGTAGCGGGCGACGATCGCGGTCGCGGTGGACTCGATACCGTCGGCGCAGGCCAGCTCGTTCAGCCAGTGAGTGAGGCGCTCGACGCGTTCCTCGGTGTACGCCAGGCCCGCCAGGGCGTAGCGCAGCTTGGCCATGAGCGTGGCCGCCGCGAGGCCGTGGCCGCGGGCGTCCCCGAGCGCGACGAGGAGCCGGCCGTCGGGCAGCCCGCGGGCCTTGTACCAGTCGCCGCCGACGCCGGCCTCCCGGGCGTCGGGCCGGTAAATCGCCGCCGCCTCGAGGCCGTACGGTGCGAGCTCGTCCTCCAGGTGCGGGAGCACCGCCTCGCGCAGCACGCCTGCGACCTCCGCGATCGCCTCGGCGCGCTCGCGCTGGCGGCGGGCCTCGCGCTCGGCGCGCTCGGCGGTCTCGCGGTCATCCGGAAGACCCGGTCGCCGCCGTTGCGCAGGGCCAGCTCGCAGTCCGCCGGGTGCTTGCGCAGGATGACCTCGTACAGCGTCCGGTACAGGTCCGGCAGGCTGTCCGCCGTCACCGCGCCGGCCAGCCCTGACAGACTGGGCAGCGGGGCGTCCTCGGTCAGGCCGAGGACCTGGCGGAAGCCGCGGGACGGCTCGACGCCATCGTCGCCGAGGTTCCACTCCGCCCAGCAGGTGCGCACCAACTGCTGGGCGGCGGCCGCCATCACCAGCCGGTGGCCGCGCTCGAAGGTGAACAGCAGGTATGCGCCGCAGGGGGTGATCTGCACCTCGTGGTTGACGCGGACCGGTCCCGCGTCGGTGCGTACGACCCACTCGACCGTCTCCGGGCCCTGCGGCTCGCGGTCGTGGAAGGCGCGCTCCAGCATGCCGGGGACGGCGGTCTCCGCCAGGCCGGGGAAGCGCGCGTACAGCGGCACCGGGCCCGACCACGGCGGCAGCCCGCCCTGCGGGAGGCGGTCATCGGCGTACGCGAGGGCCGCCGCGTTCCGGTCCACGTACAACACCTCCCGGATCCCGCCGCCTTCGCAGGGGACGGGGCGCAGCAGCAGCGCCGGGGCCGGGACGGCGTCGAGCATCTCGCGGCCGGAGGGCAGCGGCGGGTCAGGCAAGCCGGCTGCGGGAGCCGCGGCGGGGGCCGTGGCCTGCGGGACCGGGCGGTGCCGTTCCGCGTAGTCCCTGATCCGGCGGCGCTGGGCCGCCAGCAGCTCCAGGATCGCCCGCAGTTCCAGGCGGGCGCGCGCGTCGGGCATGCGACCAGTGTCTCCGGCGGGCTGCACAGCGGCCACCGGTGATGCGCCGGACGCCGCCGGCCGCGCTCAAGGCTTGCGAAGGGCCGCGATCAGGCCTTCGCCAGGTCCCCGTCGTCCGCCGCGACCTTCGACTCCAGCTCGCGGCTCACCTTGCGCTCCACGAAGAACGCCGCGGTCGGAATCGTGCCGGCGAGCAGCACCCACAGCTGCTTGCCGACCGGCCACTTCGCCTTGGAGCCCAGGTCGAAGGCGAAGACCAGGTAGACGATGTACAGCCAGCCGTGGGCAATGCTGACGACCTTGGTGAAGCCGTCCGCCCCGGAGAGGTCCAGGGCGTACTTGCCAATCATCCCCAGGCACAGCAGGGCCAGCAGCACACCGGTCACGTAGGCCATGGTCCGGTACCGGGTCAGCACGCTCTTTTTCATGCCTACGAGACTAACTGCCCGCCTCAGCGCTCCTCGAAGTCCCCCGCACTCACCCGCAGCGGCCGCAGCATCGCAAAGATCTCGGCGCACTCCTCGGCGTCGTACGCGCCCAGGCCGAAGTCCATGTCCATCAGGTCCTGGGTGGCCCGTTCGACCACTTCACGGCCCTTGTCCGTAATGGAGGCCAGGGTGCCGCGGCCGTCGTTGGGGTTGGGGCGCTTGTCGACATAGCCGGACGTCACCAGGCGGTCGATGGTGTTCGTCACCGACGTCGGGTGCACCATCAGGCGCTCGCCGATCTTGGACATCGGGAGCTCGCCGGCCTTGGAGAAGGTGAGCAGGACCAGCGCCTCGTAGCGCGCGAAGGTCAGGCCGTACGGCTTCACCACCGCGTCGACCTGGGACAGCAGGATCTGGTGGGCGCGCATCACGGACGTGATCGCGGACATCGACGGCACGGCGCCCCAGCGCTGCTCCCACAGGTCGGAGGCGCGTGCGATCGGGTCGAACGACAGGCTGAGCGGCTTCGGCACGAGGCCGACCCTACCGGCTGGTCATATCGTGGTCAGCCCCGTCTCGCTCTTCGGCCGAGTACGCACCACCGCAACCGCCGCGAGCGCCGAACATGTCGTACCCACGACGCCGATCACCGCCACCGCCTGATGCACCGGCAGCCACTCCGCCACCGCCCCCGCGCCCGCCATGCCCAGGCCCTGGAAGGTCATCAGCCCCGCGGTCTGCAGCGTCATCGCCCGGCCGCGCAGCTCGGGCGGGACGGCGGCGATGAACCACTGGTCGAGGCCGAGGGAGTACGAGATGCCGAAGCCGGTCAGCACCAGGAGGGGCAATGCCCAGGCGAAGGACGGGTGCGTTACGTACCCGATCGCCGGGACCGTCGCCAGGATCCCGACCGGCAGCACGATCCGGGACCGGCCGCGCGGGCCGAGCAGCGACCCCGCCAGCGCCTCGCTGACCAGCGCGCCCACCGGCATCCCGCACAGCATCAGCCCGAGGCCAACGGCGCTGAGCCCGAGTTCGTCCGAGTACGCCGTGGCCAGCGCCTCCGGCGCGACCACGAAGGTCGGCGGGACCCAGAGGAAGACCATTAGCGCGCGGATGCGCCGGTTGGCGAGGAGGCCGCGGGCGGCGGTCAGGGAGGCGAGCACGGCTCCGGACCGCACCTCTCCCGCAGCCGTGGCGCGGGCCGGGCGGGCCCGCGTGCCCAGGCGCAGCACCAGCGCCGAGCCGAGCAGGCCCGCCACCGTGAACAGCAGCGTGGCGCGCGGCGAGATGGCGGCCAGCACGCCGCCGAGCGCGAAGCCGGCGAGCTGCGCGCTCTGTGCCGTCAGCCGGATCACGGAGCGGCCGAGGACGAAGCGGTCGCCTTCGCCGAGGATGTCGGAGAGGGTGGCGGCCCGGGTGCCGGCGAAGACCGGCGAGACGGTGCCGCCCAGCAGCCGCAGCCCCAGCAGCGCGGCCACCGGCATCCCGGGCAGCACCATCGCCGCGAAGCAGCAGGCGGCTAGCAGGTCGCAGGTCACCAGCACCCGGCGGGCCGGGTAGCGGTCGGCGACCTCGGAGAGCAGCAGGCCGCCGAGGACGTACGGGAGCAGTCCGGCGCCGAAGGTGAGGGCGCTGAGCAGCGGGGATGAGGTCCGCTCGTAGACCAGCACGGTCAGTGCGATGGCGGCCACGACCTCGCCGAGGATGGACATCACGTGCGCGGCGAAGACGTAGCGGAACTCGCGGACGGCGAAGACGGCGCGATAGCCGACGGACTTCGGGCCGGCGGCGGCGGTGCTCGTGGTCATGCGGGCACGGTGTCGCCAAGCGGCGACGGCGCTCTAGTCTTTCGGCTGGTGCCGAATCTCAGGGGGTGGCCATGCCGGTGCTGCTGCGCGTCGGGCCCGATGACCTGCTGCGCTGCCGGTTCGCGGTCTCGCCGGTCTTCGAGACCCACGAGGCGGTCCGTACGCTGCGGCGGGCGGACCGGCACGGGTATCACCTGCCGTGGCTGCGGCAGCTGGGCGGGGCGGCGGCCGGGCTCGACCTGGAGCCGCTGTGGATCTTCATGCCGGGCGACCGGCCCGGGTATACGCCGGACTTCCTCGGCGGGCCGCCGCGGGGCGCGTACACCTCCCCCGAGGAGGGCATCGCCCGGCTGCGGGCGACCGATCCCGGTCTGGCGCGGGCGGAGATGGAGATGTCGTTCGCGACGATTCCGGGAGCGGGCGAGTCCGCGCTCGGGCGGGAGCTGCTGGCCGATCCGGCGGCCGCGGTGCAGCGGCTCGCGGATCTTACGGAGCGGGCGTGGCACACGCTCGTCGAGCCGTACTGGCCGCGGCTGCGGGAGCTGCTGGAGGCGGAGATCGCCTACCGGGCGCGGCAGTTGGCGGCCGGTGGCCTCGCCGGCCTGTTCGCGGGGTTGCACGAGCGGCTGTCGTACGCGGACGGGACGCTGACCGTACGCACCAGGGACCAGCAGCTGATGGAGCGGGAGCTCGGCGGCGAGGGGCTGCTGCTGATGCCGAGCGCCTTCGTGTGGCCGGATGTGGTGAGTGGCTTCCAGCCGCCGTGGCAGCCGACGGTGATCTATCCGGCGCGCGGCGTCGGCGGCCTGTGGGTACGGGACGCCGCGCCGGAGGCGGCGCGGACCCTGGAGCGGCTGCTGGGTGCGGGCCGGGCGCGGGTGCTGGCGGCGCTGGCCGAGCCGGCGTCCACCAGCGCGCTCGCCACGCGGCTGGAGCTGGCGCCGTCGTCCGTGTCGGCGCACCTGAAGGTGCTCAGGGCTGCGGGCCTGCTGTCCGCGCGGCGGGCGCGGCACGAGGTGTTGTACGAGCGGACGCCGCTGGGGATGGCGCTGGTGGGCGGCGTGGTGGCGTAGGACGCGTAAGAGCTAGGGCCTGAGGTCGCGCAGGTGGCAGGACACCGGCTTCAGGCCGTCGTGCAGGTTCTCCAGTTGGTCCGGGGTCAGCAGGTCGACGAAGTGCCGCCGGACCGACTCCACGTGGTGCGGAGCCACCCGCTGTATCGTCTGCCAGCCCTGGTCGGTCAGGCACGCGTACAGGCCGCGGCGGTCCGACTCGCAGTGCTCGCGCCTGACCAGCCCGGTCGCCTCCATCCTGGTGATCTGGTGCGAGAGCCGGCTCTTGGACTGCAGCGTGGCGGCCGCCAGGTCGCTCATGCGCATCCGGCGGCCGTCCGACTCGGAGAGGTTGACCAGGATTTCGTAGTCGTTGTTGGTCAGGCCGTAGGGCTGCAGGTCCCGTTCCAGCTGGTTCATCAGCATGCGGCTCACCTCGAGATGGGTGCGCCAGGCACGCTGTTCCGATTCGCTCAGCCATCGGATCTTCATGGTTACGGAGGCACCTACACAGCGGTCTTGGGGGACGGAATGCCGCCGAGTATGGCTCAGAAATCGGAGAGGTTGCCGAGCCCGCCCCGCTGCCGTGGAACGCCTTGTTGACCCGGTCCCGCCCCCGTCGGCCGCTCCGCCAGCACCTGCTCGGACGACTGGATCAGCACCGTCCCGGCGCCCACGAACTCGTACTGGTGCTCCTCCCCCGACGCCCCGCCCAGGCCGGTGAGCCTGCGCACGCCGCCGAGGACGCCGCGCAGGTACTGGTGGTCGTAGTGGTGGCAGGGCGACGGGCAGTCGGCCCAGCCGACGAGCGCCTCCGGGTCGACCCGGATCGGCGGCTCCGCGAAGATCACCGGTCCGTTGGACGCGGCGACGAACTTCCCCGTACCGATGAGGGTGAGGAAGCCCGGAATGATTGACTGCTTCAGCGCCAGGCCCGGCTGGTAGGCGAGCAGGTTGCCGGAGCGGATGGTGAGGTTGCCGTCGTCGAGGTCGAAGGAGTTGACGTCGTACGACCGGTCCGCGAGCAGCATCTTTCCCTGGCCCTCGGCGACCACCCAGTCGGCGGCGTGCATCGGCGAGTGGAAGGAGCCGGCGAGCAGCCGGTCGAAGCGGCCGTGGCCGACGCCGTCGAAGGAGAGCTGCCCGTAATAGGCGATCATCTTCCCCTTCTGCAGGAACCACTGGCCCTGCACGTCCACGCTAAAGGCGTACGGGTTGACGTTGTCCCCGGAGGGCAGCGAGTTGACGTCGTGGACGACGGGTGCGGTGGTCACAGCTTCTCCTCCGAGGCCTGGACGTACACGGTGCCGCCGCCGGAGAGCTCCAGCTGGAAGCCCTCACCCGACCCGCGGCCCACCATCTCGCGCCAGCCGAGCGCGGTGGTCAGCTTGTTCTGCAGCTCGCCGCGGTGCGCGACATAGGCCTGCGGGTCCACGTGCACCGGCGACTGCGGGGTTACGGGCAGGGCCAGCACCCCGCCGTGCGCCATCACGGCCGCGGCGCCGTGACCGGCGAGCGTAGTGGTGAAGAGGCCCTGCCCCGTCACCTGGCCGCGGACCATGCCCATGACGCCGCCCTGCTGGCCCATGAACATCGTGCCCTGCCGCAGGTCGCCGTCGAAGGCGAGCAGCCGGTCGGCCTCGACGTAGAGGGTGTCGCCGGCCAGCTCTATGACCTCGATGTGGTGGCCGCCGTGGCCGAACATCACCGTGCCCTCGCCCTCGACCGTCATCAGCGGCGTGGCCTCGTTCGCCACCCGGCGGCCGATCATGCCGCCGATGCCGCCCTGGCCGCCGGCCAGGTCCGGGGTGAAGGAGACCGCGCCGGAGTACGCGAGCATGGCGCCGCGCTGGCTGTACAGGCGCTGTCCCGGCTGGATCTTGGCCTGCACCACTTTGCTGTTGACCTGGGTGAACGGCATCAGACGCCGCCCCCGATCGTGTTGCGCTCGCTGGGCTGCACGTACACGAGCCCGTCCCCCTCGAAGCGGATTTGGAAGGCCTCGCCACCGCCCTCGCCCATGACGGTGCGCGCGAAATTCGCGCCCGACTGGAACTGCTGGGTGACATTGCCGGTGTGCGCCACATACGCGCCCGGGTCCACCGACAGCGGCAGGCCGGGCGCCACCCGCAGCACCACCGCGGGGCCGTCCGACATGATCGCGGCGGTGCCGGTGCCCTCCACCGTCGTGGTGAAGAGCCCATTGCCCTGGCTGGCGCCGCGCAGCCCGGTGAAGGCGGTGCCGGTGCGCAGGCCGCCGTCGGTGCACAGCAGATTGCTGGCCTCGACCCAGAGCTTCTCACCGCGCAGCTGCACCAGATTGATCTCGCTGGCCCGGTCCGCGAAATAGCAGGTCCCGGTCCCTTTCACTTCCATGACTGTCATGGACTCGCCGGAAAGCCGGCGCGTCACCATCCCCCGTATCCCCTCACCCCCGCCACTCAGCCGCTTGAACGCCATCTCGCCGTCGTACGCGACCATGGCGCCGTTCTTCGCCTTCACGGAGTCCCCGCCCATCCGGACGGCGAGCACCTTGCTCCCCTGCAATGAAAAGTCCGCCACGAGGGCGACGCTATCCGGCGGGGGTCCCGCCGGAGAAGGGCGTACGGAGGCTTGGCACAATGGAGAGGGATTGTGAACCCCTGCACAAGCCCGTACGCCCCCGACCGAAGGCCTTCCATGGACATCAAGACCGCCGCCGCCCAGCGACGCCTCCGCCTCGTCTCCACGCCCGAGGCCGTGTCCTTCCTCCTGCTGCTCGTCTGCTCCGTGCTCAAGCGGACCACCGACTTCAATGCCGTGCCGGTGATGGGCGCCATCCACGGCATCCTCTTCATCGCGTACGTGCTCTTCCTCGCGGACGCCTGGAACCGCTCGAAGTGGGACTTCAAGAAGGGCGCGATCTACTTCATCCTCTCCGTCCTCCCCACCGGCGGCTTCTTCGCCGACCGGATGCTGCGCCGGGAGAGCGAGGCGTCGGTGATCGCCGCGCGGGCCCGCGAGGCTGAGGCGACCGGCGCGTAACACCTGACGGCTGCTTTACGGCTGAACCGTTCGGCCCCCTCCGGCTCGACACACCCGCATGTCCCTATTTGGGTAGGACTGTCGGCTTCGTCGATCAGTCGGAGGGATTGTGCAGCCGAGGGGCTACGACTACGAGAAATTCAGCGTTCTCGCGGGACCGCTGACGGAACCAACCGCGGACGGACCCGGCGGGGCGTATCGCGTCCAGTACCGGAGCCTGCTCTCCCAGGAGCCGCATCGGATACGCGCGATATCCCTGATGGCCCTCGCCCCGGTGCTCTCGCTGGTGCTGCTGCTCTACCTGGTCTGGCCTTCGCACTGGACCGAGCGGCACGGGGCGCCGTTCTGGCTGATAACCGCGGATGCGGTGATGCTGCTGTCGATCGGCCTCATCGAGTCGTTCCGGCTCATCAATGTCGTCTCGATCGCGCACGCGACGATGGTCGCCCGCGACCCGATACCGGTGCCGCCCGCCGAGGGCACCAAGGTCGCCTTCATCACGACGTACGTGCCGGGCAAGGAGCCCATAGGCATGGTGCGGGCCACCCTCGAGGGCGCCGTCCGCATGCACCACCCGGGCACCCTGCACGTCTGGCTGCTGGACGAGGGGAACGACCCGGAGGCCCGCGCCCTCTGCGACGAGCTGGGCGTACGGCACTTCTCCCGCAAGGGCGTGGAGCGCTGGAACCAGCCCGAGGGCCGTAACAAGGCCAAGACCAAGCACGGCAACTACAACGCCTGGCTAGAGGCGCACGGCGACGACTACGACTTCTTCGCCTCGGTCGACACCGACCACGTCCCGCAGCCGAACTTCCTGGAGCGGATGCTCGGCTATTTCCGCGACGAGGACATCGCCTTCGTCGTCGGCCCGCAGGTGTACGGCAACTACGACGCCACCGTCACCAAGTTCGCGGAGTCGCAGCAGTTCCTCTTCCACGCGCTGATCCAGCGGGCGGGCAACCGCTACGGCGCCCCGATGTTCGTGGGCACGAACAACGCGGTCCGCATATCCGCGGTCAAGGACATCGGCGGCCTCTACGACTCGATCACCGAGGACATGGCCACCGGCTTCGAGCTGCACCGCACCCGCAATCCGGAGACCGGGCAGCGCTGGCGCTCCGTCTACACCCCCGACGTGCTCGCCGTCGGCGAGGGCCCGGAGTCCTGGACCGACTTCTTCACGCAGCAGATGCGCTGGTCGCGGGGCACGTACGAGACGCTGATCAACCAGTACGGCCGCGGCGAGGAGCGCTTCCCGATGGGCCGCCTGGCGAGCTACTCGCTGATGCTCGCGTACTACCCGATGACCGCGGTCAACTGGCTGCTGGGCGCGCTCAGCTGCGTCCTCTTCCTCTGGCTCGGCGCCTCCGGCACCCAGGTGCCGAGCGAGGTGTGGCTGATGCTGTACGCGGATGCCGCCGCCCTCCAGATCGGCCTGTACATGTGGAACCGGCGGCACAACGTCTCCCCGCATGAGCCGGAGGGCTCCGGCGGCGTGGCGGGCATGGCGATGTCGGCGATGTCGGCGCCGATCTACTTCAAGTCCTTCGTTGACGCGGTGCTGCGCCGGCCGAGCAAGTTCGTGGTGACGCCGAAGGGCGCCACGGCCAGTCCCGACCGGCTGGCGACCTTCCGCATCCACCTGTCCTGGGCGGCGCTGCTCGCGGTGTCGTTCCTGGCCTCGATCGTCTTCAACCACACGCATGCGGCGATGCGCACCTGGACGGTCCTCGGCACCGGCATCGCGATCGCCCCGGCGGCGATCTGGGGCTGGTGCCTGCTGCGGGACAGGCGGGCGGCACGGGCCGCCGCGGCGCCGCCGGACCTCACCGACGTGCAGCGACCGCGCCGGGGCGTGTCTCTCGCCAAGGAGATCAAGGAGCCGGCGGGCGAGCCGGAGCCCGCGCTGACGACGAGCGGGGAGCTGATCGCGGATGCGTAAGCGGAATCTGAAGAAGACCGTCATCGGCGGCGGCGTGATCGTGCTGCTGGCGGCGATGAACGCGCCCGCGACGTACGGCTTCGCCAAGGAGCAGTACCACGACTACGTGATCTCCCGGCCGGAGTACAAGGCCAAGTACGGCAGCTGGGGCCTGATGGACGTCCCCGACGGCTACCGGCTGAACTCCATCCACGCCGCCCTGCTGCACACCGGCAAGGTGCTCCTGGTCGCCGGCTCCGGCAACAAGCAGGAGCAGTTCGACGCGGGCGAGTTCAAGACGGTCCTGTGGGACCCGGAGAAGAACACGTACAAGAAGATCGCCACCCCCGCCGACATGTTCTGCGCCGGCCACGCCCAGCTGCCCAGCGGCAATCTGCTGGTGGCCGGCGGCACCGCTCGCTACGAGAAGCTGAACGGCGACGTGGAGAAGGCCGGCGGCCGGATGGTGATCAAGAACGAGGACCCGGAGAAGAAGCACCGCCTCCCCAAGGGCACCCGCTTCATCTCCCCGTCCGGCATCGAATACCGCACCGCCTTCCCCGTCGACGTACCGAAGGCGAAGAAGAAGTCGAACGGCAAGAAGGGCAAGGTCACCGTCAAGGCCAGCGAGGCGAAGGTCTTCGTCGAGGCGACGGACAAGGGCCGCGAGGCGGTCAACAACCGCCCCGCTCAGTATTCGGTCGAGGGCCTGAAGGGCAAAGACCTCGACAATGTCTACGGCCTCGCCCAGCGCATGACCCTGGAGAAGCAGGACTTCCAGGGCATCCGCGACGCCTTCGAGTTCAACCCGGACACGGAGAAGTACGAGCGCGTCGAGGCCATGGACGCCGCCCGCTGGTACCCGACGCTGGTCACCCTCGCCAACGGCAAGGTGATGGCGGTCTCGGGCCTCGACGACATCGGCGAGATCCTCCAGGGCGACAACGAGATCTACGACCCGAAGACGCGGAAGTGGACCAAGGGCCCCAAGCGCTACTTCCCCACCTACCCGGCGCTCTTCCTCACCAAGGGCGGCAAGCTCTTCTACTCCGGCTCCAACGCCGGCTACGGCGCGGCGGACAAGGGCCGGGTGCCCGGCACCTGGGACGTGAAGAAGAACAAGTTCACCCCGGTCCCAGGCCTGACGGACAAGGACGAGACGGAGACGTCGAGCTCGCTGCTCCTGCCCCCCGCGCAGGACCAGAAGGTGATGATCCTCGGCGGCGGCGGAGTCGGCGAGTCCAAGAAGGCCACGCCGCGCACCGCCGTGGTGGACCTGATGAAGAAGAACCCGTCCTTCAAGAAGGGCCCCGACCTCCCGCAGGGCACCCGCTACCTGAACAGCGTGATCATGCCGGACGACTCGGTCTTCACGACCGGCGGCTCCAGGGACTACCGCGGCCGCTCCAACAGCGACCTCTTCAAGTCCCAGATCTACGACCCGAAGAAAAACCGCTTCACCAAGGCGGCCTCCCCGACGGTCGGCCGCAACTACCACTCGGAGGCGATGCTGCTCCCGGACGGCCGGGTCGCCACCTTCGGCTCGGACCCGCTCTACGGCAACAAGGCGAACACGGTGCTGGGCGAGTTCGAGAAGCGCATCGAGGTGTACGAGCCGCCGTATCTCCACGACGCGGACGGCAAGGTGGAGCGGCTGGAGATCGGCAAGGGCCCGAAGAAGCTGGAGCGCGGGGCGTCGGCCACCTTCAAGGTGGCCGACGCCAAGAAGATCAAGAACGCCCGGCTGATGCGCCCGAGTGCGGTCACGCATGTCACGGACGTCGAGCAGCGCTCGATCGCCCTGGATCTGACCAAGAAGGACGACTCCGTCAGCTTCAAGGTGCCCGAGGACACGTCACTGGCGCCGCCCGGCTGGTACATGCTCTTCGTCACGGACGCCAAGGGCGTGCCGTCGAAGGCGAAGTGGGTGAAGGTGGACTAGCGGTCGTTGGCCGCGGCGGCCCGCGCCAGCCCCAGCGCGTACTCCGGCCACCACTCGCCGGCCTTCGGGCCGCCGCGGCACTCCCCGTCCGAGTCGCCCGGGTGCTTGATCCACAGGTAGGCGTCGGCGAGCTTCTCGCCGGTCTTGGTGGTCGGCGGCTCGCCGAGCGCCCGGCCCGGCGGGTTGCACCAGGGGTTCTTGCGGCCGCCGGGGAGCGGGCCGTTGCCGTTGCGGCTGGTGTCGATGACGAAGTGGGCGTTGCCGAGCCGCCGGGAGACCAGCTTCCCGTACGCCTGGACCTCGTCGGTCGGCTGGAAGTTGGAGACGTTCAGCGCGAAGCCGTCGGCGTGCGCGACGCCGGAGTCGAAGAGCGGCTTGGCGAGCTTCCCGTAGTCCGTGACCCAGCCGGAGGTGCCGGCGTCGATGTAGACCTTGACGTTCGGCTTCTTCTTCAGCCGCGCGACGGCGTCGCCGAGGAGGCGGGTGCGCTCCTTGTACTCGGTCTTCGGCGTGCAGCCGGTGATCAGGTGCGCGATGGCGTCCGGTTCGAGGATGACGATCGCCTTGTTGTCCTCGATATTGTCGGCAAAGGCACCAATCCACTTCTGGTACGCCTTCGCGTCCTTGGCCCCGCCGGCGGAATGCTGCCCGCAGTCCCGGTGCGGAATGTTGTACGCGACGAGCACCGGCACGGCCTGGTTCTTCGCCGCGGTCTCCACGGCCTGCTTGACGTCGGGCCCCGGGTCCTCGCCACCGGTCGGCCAGACGGCCTGCGGCTGCTCGGAGATCCGCTCCAGCAGCTTGGCGTCCTTGTCGCGTCCGGCTCTGTCCCAGGAGGCGACCTGCTTGGCGGCATCGCTGTGGGGGTCAGCCCAGAAGGGCGACACGTTCTGTACGGCCTGCTGGGCGCGACCGCTGCCCGCGGCGGTGTCCTCGCCTCCGCCGGACGTGCCGCATCCTGCGAGTAGGGCGGTCGCTGCGAGTGCGTACGCGATTGCCCCTCGCCGGGGCGGGGCGGCGGAGATAGACATGGGTGGATCGTGACATATGGGCACATTCGATCGTGGGTGCGGGACGCGTCATGTCGGGTGAACCTTGCTTCCCACCCACCCGCCCGTTGCTCGGTGCGACAGGTGAGCTGAGCGTGGCCGGGCTGCGAGGCGGAGCGCGCTTCAAGCGGGTCAGCGCGCGAGGCGGAGCACAATTCAAGCCCGTCCGGCGTTTGAGGACGAGCGCCGCAGGCGCGATTCCGCGCGGAGCGCGGGGCAGGGGGGCCTGGGGGCGAATCCCCCCAGTTTCGGGAAGGGGCGGGTTAGGGGACTCCTCTACGGCGCGACCGGCAGCCGCACGGTAAAGCACGCCCCACCCAGCGGGCCCTCCCCCACCGACACCTCGCCCCCGTGCCGTACGACCACATCGCGCACGATCGCCAGCCCGAGCCCCGCTCCCCCGTCGTCCCGCGCCCGGGCCTCGTCCAGGCGGACGAAGCGCTCAAAGATCCGCTCCCGGTCCGCGACCGGCACCCCGGGCCCGTCGTCCACGACCGTCAGCACCGCCCAGCCCCCCTCCCGCCGCAGCCCGACATCGACCCGGCCCGCCGCATGGCGCTCCGCGTTGTCGAGCAAGTTCGCCAACACCCGCTCCAACTGCCCCCGCGACCCAGCGACCTCGACCTCGTCCAGCTCCCCGCACCGCACCTTCCCCCGCCGCCCCGCGGCCTCCCGCACGACCTCCCCCAGCGCCACCGCCCCGAACCGAGGCTCCTCCCCCGCATCCAGCCGCGCCAGCAGCAGCAAATCCGCCGCCAGCCCCTGCAGCCGCACGGTATCCGCCACCGCACCACCAACATCCAGCAACTCCGGATGCGCCTCAGCCACCTCAAGCTGCGTACGCAGCGACGCAATCGGCGACCGCAGCTCATGCGACGCGTCGGCCACAAACCGCCGCTGCCGCTCCACCGAAGCCTCCAGCGCCGCGAGGGTCTCATTCGTCGTACGAGCCAGCCGCGCGACCTCATCCCCGCTGTCCGGCTCCGGCACCCGCCGCGACAGATCCGTGGACGCGGTGATCGCCGCCATCTCCCCACGGATCCCCTCGACGGGGCGCAGCGCCCGCCGCGTGACCAGCCAGGTCACCAGCCCCACCACGGCGAGCAGCGGTGGCAGGCCGATGAGCATGGACCGTACGGCCGTGGACACTGCCCCCTGCTCGGTCTCCAGGGAGGCACCCGCGTACACGGTGTAGGTCTCGCCGCCACCAGCGGTCGCCTCGACCGCCGCGAAGCGATACGGGCCCTCCTCGCCATCGACGGTCGCACTGCCGCTGGTGAGCTCGGGGTCGTCGTCCGAGACCTCGCCCTGCCCGGGGTCGTCGGACTCGTCGTCATCGTCCCCGTCCTCACCATGCGAGCCGGAGCCGGAACCCGAGCCCTCCCCAGCCCTCACCACCCGCACCGACGACGACCCCGCCCCGCTGATCGCCTCCAGGTCGTCGCTCACCGCCCGCACCACGCCGTCCTCGTCCACGACCTGCACCGGCGGGTCGTCATCGAGATCGAGCTTGCCCACGGCAGTCCCCGTGGCCAGGCGAGACGCCACCTCCCGGGCCGCGACCTCCGCCTGCAGCCCGGCCTGATCCTGCAGATTCGCCCGCAGCGCGAACGTCACCGCGATCCCGGCAAGGATCAGCGCCACCGCCACCACGGCAGTAGCCGCGAGCGCAGCCCTCGCCCGTACGGACCGAAACGGCCTAGGCATCAGCAGCCACCAGCCGATACCCGGCCCCACGCACCGTCTGAATCACCCGCGACCCGAGCTTGCGCCGCAGCGCGCTGACGTACACCTCGACGATGTTGGGATCCCCGTCGTACGCGAAGTCCCACACATGCTCGAGGATGTCCGTCTTCGACACCACCTCGCCCTGCCGCTGCACAAGGTGCTCCAGCACGGAGAATTCCTTCGCGGTAAGCACGACCTCTTCCTCCCCGCGATGCACCCGCCGCGCGGCGGTGTCCACGGCCAGACTCCCGACCCGCAGCACCGGCGACGCGCTCCGCCCCCGCCGGCGCAGCAGCGCCCGGATGCGGGCCAGCAGCACGACGTACGAGAACGGCTTGGTGAGGTAGTCGTCGGCGCCCGTGTCGAGGCCCTCGGCCTCGTCGTACTCGCCGTCCTTGGCGGTCAGCATCAGGACCGGGGTCTCGTCGCCCGCGGCGCGGAGGGTGCTAAGGACGCGATAGCCGTTCATGCCGGGGAGCATGATGTCGAGGACGATCAGGTCGTACGCGGCCTCGGTGGCCTGGTGCAGGCCCTCCAGTCCGTCGTGTACGACGTCGACGGCGAAGCCCTCGGCGGTGAGGCCCTTGGCCAGGGAGAGGGCGAGGCGCTTTTCGTCCTCGACGATGAGCAGGCGCATGCGAACAAGGGTGACAGGGCGAGCCTGAAGAGATCTTCAGGTTGCTTCAGCGTGGCTTCAGGGTCGCTTCGGCACTGTGGAGCACGTCAACACGACGAAGCCCCACGGAAGGACCCACCACCATGAAGCGCAAGATCGCCATCGCCTCGGTCGCCGCCCTGCTCATCGGCGGCGGTACGGCCACCGCGGTCGCCGCCGCGGGCGACGACGCCGGCAGCGGCCCCGCGCCGAAGGCGGCCACGGCGCAGCAGGCGGACCACGACGACGACGGCAAGTACGACGACCGGGACGACCGGCACGACGACGACGGCAAGTACGACGACCGCGACGACCGCGACGACCGCGACGACGACGGCAAGGACGACCTCGACCAGGACGACAAGGCCGAGATGAAGGCGCTGCAGAACGCCGACGTCTCCGCCTCCGACGCCGCCGCAGCCGCCCTCAAGGCCGTCCCCGGCACCGTCGACTCGGTCGAGTTCGACGACAACGACGGCGACGACCGCGGGCCCGCCGCCTGGGATGTGGACATCCTCGGCCAGGACGGCAAGTGGCACAGCGTGACCATCGACGCCGCAAACGCCAAGGTGCTGGAGAAGTCGGTCGACTACGACGACTGAGAGTGAGGGTTCAAGTTGCGCCGGGGGTGTGATGCCGGAGATTGGGAGATATGACCAATTCCGAGAACCCGGATGCGGCCCGCCGCGCGCGGGAAGGCATACCGGGCACCCCCAGCGACAGCGACACCCATCTCGTATCCGAGTCCTCGCAGGTCAGCCAAGACCGCAGCGCTCCCCCCGCGGCCGCCGACACGGCCCGTAGCACCGGGCAGGCGCACGCCACCGAGGGCGTGAAGCCGGTCCAGGGGTCGCAGTCGGTGCGGGCGAGCCGCCCGACCGCGGAGGCGGCGCGCGCAAAGTACACCTCGCGTGCCGCCGCCGCATCTCCTCGGGAGACCCGCTACTCGGGCGCCACCCGCGCCCCTGAGCGGCCCGAGACGACGACCACCAGGACGACGACGACCTCGCATGCGGCCGCGGCGCCGCGGCGGGGCTTCAACTGGGCCCTTCCGCTGGCCCTCCTGTTCCTCGCCACCACCGGCATCTTCGCGGGCCTCTTCGCTTCGAAGACCGACGACGGCCCGCTCGGCGCCTCCTCGGTGACGGTCAACGACGACCTGCCGTACCCGACGCAGCAGCGCCAGGCGGTCGCCAAGACGAAGATCAACCCGGCCGACGCCCGCGAGCGCGCCACCGGCCGCTTCGACGGCACCGTGACCGCGCAGAGCCTGGAGACGGACAAGGGCCGGGTGGCCTGGGACGTCGAGGTGCTCGGCGAGAACGGTGAGCTGCACAAGGTCAGCGTCGACCCCGGCAACGGCAAGGTCATCGCCAACCGGGACGTCTCCGACGACGTCAACATCCGCGACCACCGCAACGCGGCGGCCGCCCCGAGCGGCGTCGCCGCGGTGTCGGACCATGTGGCCGACGCCGGCCGGATGCCGACGGAGGTCGTCTACGACGCCGGCCGGAACGCCTTCAACGCCCGGTCGTGGGACGGCGGCAACTCCGTCCAGCAGACCTACAGCGCGGCGACCGGCAGGATGATGCCCCAGACCTGACGCGTCCGCAGCACGCGAGAGGGGCGCCGGATCCGTCACGGACCCGGCGCCCCTTTCGCACGACCGCACGACCACACGACCACAGGACCACAGGACGCGGGCTACTTCTCCCCGGTCAGCCCCTCGACCAGCTCATCCGCCGCCGTATACGCGTCCAGCTCGCCGCCGGCCACCCGCCCCGCAAGCGCCCCGAGCCGCTTGTCGCCGTGCAGATCGGCGATCCGCTCGCGCAGCGCCGTAACGGCGATCGTCTCGACCTCTTGCGCCGCCCGCTTCAGCCGCCGCTCGGCGAGCACGCCGTGCTCCTCCATCCAGGCGCGGTGCTTCTCCAGCGCCTCGACGACCTCGTCGGTGCCCTCGCCGCGGGCGGCGACGGTCTTGACGATCGGCGGCCGCCAGTCGCCCTTGGAGCGGGCCTCGCCGAGGCCGAGCATGTGGTTCAGCTCGCGGGCGGTGGCGTCGGCGCCGTCGCGGTCGGCCTTGTTGACCACGAAGACGTCGCCGATCTCCAGGATCCCGGCCTTGGCGGCCTGGATCCCGTCGCCCATGCCGGGGGCGAGCAGCACGACGGAGGTGTCCGCCTGGGCGGCGATCTCCACCTCGGACTGCCCGACGCCGACGGTCTCGACCAGCACCACGTCGCAGCCGGCCGCGTCGAGGACGCGGATCGCCTGCGGCGCGGACCAGGCGAGGCCGCCGAGGTGGCCGCGGGTGGCCATGGAGCGGATGTACACCCCCGCGTCGGAGGCGTGCTCGCCCATCCGCACCCGGTCGCCGAGCAGCGCCCCGCCGGAGAACGGCGAGCTGGGGTCCACGGCGAGCACGCCGACCCGCTTGCCGCGCTGGCGGTACGCGGTGACCAGGGCGGAGGTCGACGTCGACTTGCCGACGCCGGGCGAGCCGGTGATGCCGATGACGTGCGCGTTCCCGGCGAGCGGCGCGAGGGTGGCCATGACCTCGCGCAGCTCGGGGGCGGCGCCCTCGACGAGGGAGATCAGCCGCGCCACGGCGCGCGGATTGCCCTCGCGGGCCTGCGATACGAGGTGGGCTACGTCCGCCATTGTTCTCCGCTCAGCTCTTTCCGCTGCCGTTCTCCTACGGGCTTCTACGAGCGCGCCGGCACCCGTACGACCAGGGCGTCGCCCTGACCGCCGCCCCCGCACAGGGCGGCCGCGCCCACACCGCCGCCGCGGCGCTTCAGTTCGAGCGCCAGGTGCAGCACCAGCCGGGCACCCGACATACCAATGGGGTGCCCCAACGCGATAGCCCCGCCATTGACGTTCACCTTTTCAGGCGTAACGCCGAGGTCCTTCATCGACTGCACCGCGACCGCCGCGAACGCCTCATTGATCTCGATCAGATCGAGATCCTCCACCCCGATGCCCTCCTTCTTCAGCGCGTGCTGAATGGCATTCGAGGGCTGCGACTGCAGCGAGCTGTCGGGGCCCGCGACATTTCCGTGCGCGCCGATCTCGGCGATCCACTCAAGGCCGAGTTCCTCGGCCTTCGCCTTGCTCATCACGACCACGGCGGCCGCGCCGTCCGAGATCTGCGAGGCGGTCCCGGCCGTAATCGTGCCGTCCTTGCCGAACGCCGGGCGGAGCTTGCCCAGGGACTCCGCCGTCGTCTCCGGACGAATGCCCTCGTCCTTGCTGAACAACACCGCGTCGCCCTTGCGCTGCGGAATCTCCACCGGCGTGATCTCGGCGTCGAAGACGCCGTTCTCGCGCGCCGCGGCCGCCCGCTGGTGCGACAGGGCACCGATCTCGTCCTGCTCGGCGCGGCCGATGCCCAGCCTCGTGTTGTGCGTCTCGGTCGAAGCGCCCATCGGGATCTTCTCCCATGGGTCCGTCAGACCGTCGTACGCCATGGCGTCCAGCATCTCCACCGACCCGTACTTGAAGCCCTCCCGGGACTTCGGCAGCAGGTGCGGGGCGTTGGTCATCGACTCCTGGCCGCCGGCCACCACGACCTCGAACTCGCCGGCCCGGATCAGCTGGTCGGCCAGCGCGATCGAGTCGAGGCCCGACAGGCAGACCTTGTTGACGGTCAGCGCCGGCACGTTCATCGGGATGCCCGCCTTCACGGCGGCCTGCCGCGCCGGGATCTGCCCTGCCCCGGCGGTGAGGACCTGTCCCATGATGACGTACTCGACCTGGTCTCCGCCGATCCCCGCGCGGTCCAGCGCGGCCTTGATGGCGAAGCCGCCGAGATCCGCGCCCGAGAAGGACTTCAGGGAGCCGAGCAGGCGCCCCATGGGCGTCCGGGCTCCTGCGACGATCACTGAGGTGGTGCCAGTCATGCGCGACCCCTTCGGTAAGGAGTGTGAATGAGGGTTAACCTCAGCCTACTGACGGGTTCGGGCGCGGTCACCGGTCGATCGCTGTGACCGTCGGCACGTTGCGTGACCGGCCGTAAGAGCGGTGCACTTGGAACATGCTGACGCGCATCGACCACATCGGTATCGCCTGTCATGACCTCGACGCGACCGTCGAGTTCTACCACCGGACCTACGGGTTCACGGTCTTCCACGAAGAGATCAACGAGGAGCAGGGCGTACGCGAGGCCATGCTCAAGATCAACGAGACGTCGGACGGCGGCGCCTCGTACCTCCAGCTCCTCGAGCCCGTACGGGAAGACTCCCCCGTCGGCAAATGGCTCGCAAAAAACGGCGAGGGGGTGCACCACATCGCCTTCGGCACCGCCGATGTCGACACCGACAGCGAGGCCATCCGTGACAAGGGTGTGCGAGTGCTGTACGAGGAGCCGCGCACCGGTTCGATGGGTTCTCGTATTACCTTCCTGCACCCGAAGGACTGCCACGGCGTGCTCACCGAGCTCGTCACGGCCAAGGATGACGCTTCACACGCGCACTGACCTTCCGCTTCCGCGGCCGGTAGAGTGCAGGGGGCCGTCCCGGCATGGGGCGGCCTGATGATCTGACACCATTCATTGCAGACACCGGGGCACCCCGGCTTTCGATGACCGACCAGGGGACGGATGGGACCGCGCAGTGCGGGGCTACGACCGCTACGGGACTGACCACGGCAGCTACGGCAGCGAGAAGCCTGCCGGTGCGCGCCAGGGCGGTCTCGACGGGCTATCCCGCTTCGAGGCCGAGATCGAGCGGCTGAAGAAGGAGCGGGAAAAGGCCGTTCAGCACGCCGAGGACCTCGGCTATCAGGTCGAGGTGCTACGGGCGAAGCTGCACGAGGCGCGCCGCGGGCTGAGCCAGCGCACCTCCTTCGACAATGTCTCGCACCAGGCCGAGCAGCTGCTCCGCAATGCCCAGCTGCAGGCCGACCAGATGCGCACCGACGCCGAGCGCGAGGTCCGCGAGGCCCGCGCCCAGGCCCAGCGGCTGCTGCAGGAGCAGGCCGAGCGGCAGGCCCGCATGGAGGCCGACCTGCACGCCGAGGCGATCGCCCGGCGGCAGCGGCTCGACCAGGAGCTCACCGAGCGCCGCACCAGTGTCGAGACGCATGTCAACGAGAACGTCTCCTGGGCCGAGCAGCTCCGCACCCGCACCGAGGCCCAGGCCCGGCGGCTCATGGACGAGTCCCGGGGCGAGGCCGAGCAGGCCGTCGCCAATGCCAGGGCCGAGGCCCAGCGGATCACCGAGCAGGCCCGCCAGCGCGCCGGCTCCGACGCCGAGGCCGCCCGCACCGAGGCCGAGGAGATCCTGCGCCGGGCCCGCGCGGACGCCGAGCGGCTGCTGCAGAGCGCCTCCAGCCAGGCCGCCGAGGCCACCACCCACGCCGAGCAGCTGCGCTCCACCACCGCGAGCGAGTCCGAGGAGGCCCGCCAGAAGGCCCTTGAGGCGCAGCGGCAGGCGGAGCAGCGGATGGCCGACGCCGAGGCCAAGCTCCGCGAAGCCCGTACGGAAGCGGACCGGCTCGTCGCGCAGGCCGCCGAGCAGGCCGGGAAGAAGGTCGCCGACGCCGAGGCCGGCGCCGACCAGCGGATGGCCACCACCCGCAGCCAGACCGCCCGGCTGGTCGCCGAGGCCACCAAGGACGCCGAGAAGATCAAGGCGGAGGCCGAGCAGGCCCTCGCCGACGCCCGCGCGCGCGGCGAGGCGCTGGTCGCCGAGGCCGAGGAGACGGCCCGTACGAAGTCGGCCGAGGAGAGCGCCAACCAGGTCGCCAAGGCCGCGAAGACCGCCGAGGACGTCCTCGCCAAGGCGTCCGCCGACGCCAAGGCCACCATCGACAAGGCCGCCAAGGAAGCGGAGAAGATCCGCACCGAGGCCGGCGCCGAGGCCGAGCGGCGGCAGAACGAGGCCCTGGAAGCGGCCGAGCAGCTCAAGGGCGCCGCCAAGGACGACACCGCCGCCTTCCGGGCGAAGACCAAGGAGCTGCAGGACGAGGCCGGGCGGCTGCGCTCGGAGGCCGAGCAGCTGCGCGCCGACGCCGTCGCCGAGGGCGAGCGGATCCGCGGCGAGGCCCGCCGCGAAGCGGTATCCAAGATCGAGGAGGCGGCGTCCTCCGCCGAGGAGCTCCTCGCCAAGGCCGGCGCCGACGCCGAGGAGCTGCGCGAGACCGCGGCCGCCGAGGGCGAGCGGGTGCGCGGCGAGGCCATCGAGCGGGCCACCGGGCTGCGCAAGCAGGCCGACGAGACGCTGGAGAAGGCCGGTACCGAGGCGACGGAGCTGCGCGAGCAGGCCGAGGCCGAGGCCGGGCGGATCACAGCGGCGGCCGAGGAGGCCGCCGGCAAGACCCGCGCCGACGCCGAAGCCGCCATGGAGACCAAGCGGCGGGAGATGAGCGAGGAGCTCACCCGGCTGCACGGCGAGGCCGAGAAGCGGATCACCGCCGCCGAGGAGTCCCTCGCCGACGCCCGCGCCGAGGCCGAGCGGATCCGCCGCGAGGCCGCCGAGGAGACCGACCGGCTGCGCGCCGAGGCCGCCGACCGGCTCCGTACGCTCCAGGGACAGGCCGAGGACGAGGCCACGCGGATGCGTACCGAGGCGCAGGCCGCCGCGGCCGCCGCCCGCGCCGAGGCCGAGTCCGCCGCCGTACGCCTCCACGCCGACGCCACCGAAGAGGCCGAGCGGCTGCGCGCCGAGGCGCAGGAGACCGCCGACCGGATCCGCGGCGATGCCGCCTCCGCCGCCGAGCGGCAGGCCGCCGAGGCCGCCGAGGCCCTCAAGGCCGCCCAGGAAGAGGCGATCCGGCGCCGCCGCGAGGCCGAGGAGCTGCTGTCCTCCGCCCGCCAGGACTCCGACCGCGAGCGCGGCCAGGCCCGCGAGCAGAGCGACGAGCTGCTGGCCACCGCCCGTAAGCGGGTCGAGGAGGCGCAGGCCGAGGCCGCGCGGCTGCTGCAGGACGCCGAGCGCCGCTCCCGCGACCTGGTCGGCGCCGCCGAGGCCACCGCCCAGCAGGTGCGGGAATCCGTCAAGGATCTGCACGAGCAGGCCGAGGAGGAGATCTCCGGCCTGCGCTCCGCCGCCGAGCACTACGCCGCCACGCTCCGCCGCGAGACCAAGGACGAGACGGACGCCGCGAAGTCGCTCGCCGAGCAGACCGTCTCCGACGCGATCGCCGAGTCCGAGCGGATGCGCGGCGAGGCCGAGCAGACCCTCGACTCCTCCCGCGAGGACGCCGCCTCGCGCCGCCGCGAGGCCGCCGAACAGGCCGACAAGCTGGTGGAGAAGGCCCAGGCCGAGGCGCTGCGCGCGGCCGCCGCCGCCGAGGAGCAGGCGGACAAGATGGTCGCCGCCGCCCGCCGCGAGTCCGAGCGGCTGCTCGGCTCGGCCACCGCGGAGTCCAACGAGCTGGTGGAGAAGTCCCGTACGGACGCCGACACCATGCTCACCGAGGCCCGCCGCGACGCCACCGCCATCCGCGAGCGCGCCGAGGAGCTCCGCTCGCGCACCGACGCCGAGATCGAGGAGCTGCACGAGCGCGCCCGGCGCGAGACCGCGGAGGCGGTACGGGCCGCGGGCGAGCGCGTCGACAAGCTGGTCGCCGCGGCGAACGAGCAGCTCACCGAGGCCGAGGCGAAGGCCAAGGCGATCGTCACGGACGCCAACGGCGAGGCCGGCAAGGTCCGTATCGCCGCGGTGAAGAAGGCCGAAACGCTGCTGAACGACGCCGAGAAGAAGCAGACCGAGGCCTACGACGAAGCCGAGCGCATGAAGATCGAGGCGAAGAACGAGGCGAAGCGGATCGTCGACGAGGGCCGGCGCGAGCTCGACACCCTCACCCGCAGACGCGAGGACATCAACGCCGAGATCTCGCGCGTGCAGGATGTCCTGGAGGCGCTCGAATCCTTCGAGTCACCGCCCGCCGGGGGTGGCAAATCAGCCACCGGCGGCGCGGGCGGAGGCGACCCCTCCGTTGAACCGAATGGCGTCAAGGCGGGCGCAGGTGCAGGGGTGACACGATCGAGTGGCAAGCCGTCTCGTGGCTAGCCACTCGAAAGAAGGGTCATTCTCCAGATCAAACCTGAATTGACGCTTCGACACTCCGCGCGCCCCCCTAAGATTCCCTCTATCACCTCACCCGGTCTCTTTCGACAGGAACCCCATGAGCGACACTTCCTCCCCCTTCGGCTTCGAGCTCGTGCGGCGCGGATACGACCGCGAACAGGTGAACGAGCGCATCACGAAGCTCGTCGCCGATCGCGACAGCGCGCTCGCGCGCATCACCGCCCTTGAGAAGCGCATCGAGGAGTTGCACCTCGAGACGCAGAACGCACAGGCACAGGTAAACGAGGCCGAGCCGTCGTACGCGGGGCTCGGCGCGCGGGTTGAGAAGATCCTCCGCCTCGCCGAGGAGGAGGCCAAGGACCTGCGCGAGGAGGCCCGCCGGGCCGCCGAGCAGCACCGCGAGCTTGCCGAGTCCGCCGCCCAGCAGGTGCGCAATGACGCCGAGGCCTTCGCCGCCGAGCGCAAGTCCAAGGCCGAGGACGAGGGCGCCCGGATCGTCGAGAAGGCGAAGGGCGAGGCCGGCGCGCTGCGCGCCGAGGCCCAGAAGGACGCCCAATCCAAGCGCGAGGAGGCGGACAGCCTCTTCGAGGACACCCGCGCCAAGGCCGCGCAGGCCGCCGCCGACTTCGAGACCAACCTCGCCAAGCGCCGCGAGCAGTCCGAGCGCGACCTCGCCAACCGGCAGGCCAAGGCCGAGAAGCGGCTCGCCGAGATCGAGCACCGCGCCGAGCAGCTCCGCCTCGAGGCCGAGAAGCTGCGTACCGACGCCGAGCGCCGCGCCCGCCAGACGGTGGAGACCGCGCAGCGCCAGGCCGAGGACATCGTGGCCGACGCCAACGCCAAGGCCGACCGGATCCGCAGCGAATCCGAGCGCGAGCTGGCCGCCCTCACCAACCGCCGCGACTCCATCAACGCCCAGCTCACCAACGTCCGCGAGATGCTGGCCACGCTGACGGGCGCCGCTGTCGCTGCCCAGGCGAACCCGGAGGCCGCGGACGGCGCGGCGACGGTGCCGGCGCAGCAGAGCGGCAACTGACAGCTGAAACTTCAGTGACGAAACGGCCCTCGTGTCCCCGTACGGGATGCGAGGGCCGTTCCGTACACATAGGGTCTTCACATGATCGAGGTCGAAGGGCTCACCAAGCGGTACGGGCAGAAAGTTGCAGTCGATAACCTGTCATTCCAGGTGGAGCCAGGCCATGTGACCGGCTTCCTCGGCCCGAACGGCGCGGGCAAGTCCACCACGATGCGGATGATGCTCGACCTCGACAACCCCACCGCGGGCCACGTCAGAATCGACGGCCGGCGCTACCGCGAGCTCGCCGAGCCGCTCAAATACATGGGCGCGCTGCTCGACGCCAAGGCCTTCCACGGCGGCCGCAGCGCGTACAACAACCTCCTCTGCTACGCCCAGGCCAACCGCATCCCGACTCGCCGCGTCGACGAGGTCCTCGACGTCGTCGGCCTGACGGCGGTCGCCAAGAAGAAGTCCAAGGGCTTCTCACTCGGCATGGGCCAGCGCCTCGGCATCGCCTTCGCGCTGCTCGGCGACCCGCGGATCCTGATGTTCGACGAGCCGGTCAACGGGCTCGACCCCGAGGGCATCCACTGGATCCGTAATCTGATGAAGAACCTGGCGGCCCAGGGCCGCACGGTCTTCGTGTCGTCGCACCTGATGAGCGAGATGGCGCTGACGGCGGACCATCTGATCGTGATCGGGCAGGGCAAGCTGCTGGCGGATACGTCGATGTCCGACTTCATCGCGGCGAATTCGCGATCGTACGTGCGGGTGCGCAGCCCGCAGCAGGAGCAGCTGCGGGATGTCTTCCAGCGGAACGGCGTGACGGCGGTCGAGGTCGGCGACGGATCTTTCGAGATCGACGGGGCCGGGGCGGCGAAGGGGATCGGCGAGCTGGCGGCGCAGCATCAGATCACGCTGCATGAGCTCAGCCCGCAGCAGGCTTCGCTGGAGGAAGCGTTTATGCAGATGACGGCGGGTGCGGTGGAGTATCACGCGCATGGGATGCCGGGGGCGCCTGGGGCGCCGCAGCAGATGCCGCCTGGCATGGCGCCGGGGATGCCGCCCGGTGCGATGCCGCCTGGTGCGATGCCGCCCGGTGCGGCTCCGCCGCCGCCTCCTCCGCAGCAGCAGTGGGGCGCCGGGTGGGGCCCGGGTCAAGGCGGCCAGGGCCAGGGAAAGGGCTGAACGACGATGGCATCCATCCCCGCGGTCCTGAAGTCCGAGTGGACCAAGATCCGTACGGTGTCCTCCACGACGTGGACGCTGGCCACCGCGCTGCTCGTCACCGTGGCGCTGAGCGCGGCGCTCTCGGCGCTGATGAAGTCGACCTTCGATGACCTCAGCACGACGGAGAAGGCGACCTTCGACCCGACGTTCATCAGCTTCTCCGGGATGATGCTGGGGCAGCTGGCGATGATCGTCTTCGGCGTGCTGGTGGTGGGCACGGAGTACAGCTCCGGCTCGATCCGCTCGTCGCTGTCGTCGGTGCCGCAGCGCGGTACGTTCCTCTTCAGCAAGATCGCTGTGGCCACGGCGCTGGCGCTGGTCGTCGGCATGGCGACGACCTTCCTGTCCTTCTTCCTCGGTCAGGCGCTGCTGGGGTCCGAGCTGCGGACGTCGATCGGCGAGGACAATGTGCTGCGCGCGGTGGTCGGCGGCGGTCTGTACATGGCGCTGATCGCGCTCTTCTCGATGGGCGTCGCCACGATGCTGCGCAGCTCGATGCTGTCCCTCGGCATCCTGATGCCCTTCTTCTTCCTGATCTCGCAGATCCTGTCGGCGGTGCCGGGCGCGAAGAAGGTCGCCCGCTACTTCCCCGACCAGGCCGGCTCCAAAATCATGCAGGTAGTCCCAGACGCAATGGGCTCCGACAAGGCCCCGTACGGCCCCTGGGGCGGCCTGGGCATCATGCTCCTCTGGGTCGCGGCCGCCTTGCTCGGCGGCTTCCTGGTCCTGAAAAACCGCGACGCCTAACCCCTGCGCCACTACGCTCGCGCTGCGACGCGCCAGCTCTTCCCACCCACCCGCCCGTTCCTGTCGCTCACAGCAACGGGCGGGTGGGTGCAGCCCGACGCACAGCGCCAAAGCCCACCGCAGCTACGCTCGGCTCACGCTGCGGCGCGGCTTGAGCGGGCGCGTGCGGCTTCCGCTGCGGCGCGTCAGCTCTTTCCACCCGCCCGCCCGTTCCTGTCGCTCACAGCAACGGGCGGGTGGGTGCAGCCCGACGCGCAACGCCCAAGCCCGCCGTCCGGTGCGCGCGGCTCACGCTGCGGCGCGGCTTGAGCGGGCGCGTGCGGCTCACGCTGCGGCACGCCAGCTCTGCCCATCCACCCGCCCGTTCCTGTCGCTCACAGCAACGGGCGGGCGGGTGGGTACAGCCCGGCGCGCAGCGCCAAAGCCCGCCGCAGGCGAACAGCCCCAGCGCGCAGCGTCGAAAGCCCGCCGCAGGCGTGCCCTTACCCGCCCGCAGGCGGTCCCCAGGCCCGGCCGCAGGCCGAAGGCGCCCGGTCTCACGCCATCAATATCGCGGCGCCCGCCCCGGCCGAGGGGATCGCGCGCCCCTGCGCTCTCGCGCACGCCAACACGCCGTGTGCCAGTGGCGGCGGTCGTCCGCGCCCGCGTGCTCAGGCCACGCAACCACGTGCGGCGTGCCGCCCGCGACCTCCTGGTCGCAGCCGGGGCAGCGGTAGCTCTTGCCGCCGGGACCGCCGGGACCGCCGGCACCCCCGCTCCCTCCCACCGACCTGACCAGCCAGTCCTCACCCTGCCAGGACTCCCGCCGCTCAGCGTACGAGCGAGGCGTGAATCCCCGCCCCTCACCGCCACCCGCGGCATTGTTTCGTCGGGGAGACATGCGGTACCCGGCCTTCCTTCGCGTTCAGTGGGGCCACCTGGCCCTTACCAGCCTAAGCGTCCCCTGTCATAAGCTCCGGGCAAGCCGTGATCTGCAGCACCGCACTCCGCCAGAATCAGCAGCACATCGCCGTCCGCGCCCGTGCCCTTGGCACGTGCCGGTCGTTAATGCCTACGGGGGCATCACCGGACCACCGGACGATATGACCGAACTGGGGGAAAAGGATGCGAGTAGGGGCCTTCATCCTCGGCGCACAGTTCCCGGGGCAGGGGCAGGCCGAAGCGCTGCACCGCGCCGTCCGCAGCGCCGAGACCGCCGAGTTGGCCGGGCTCGACGCCGTGTGGCTCGCCGAGCATCACTTCGTCCCGTACGGCACCTGCCCGTCCGCCGTCACCCTCGCCGGCTATCTCCTGGGCCGCACCCGTCACATCGGCGTCGGCACCGCAGTGAGCGTGTTGCCTACCCAGCACCCGGTCGCCCTCGGCGAGCAGGCCGCGCTGCTGCACATCACATCGGGCGGCCGCTTCACCCTCGGGGTCGGCCGCGGCGGGCCCTGGGTCGACCTGGAGGTCTTCGGCGGTGGCATCGAGGCGTACGAGAAGGGCTTTCCCGAGTCGCTGGAGCTGCTGCTGCGCTGGCTGCGCGAGCCGCGCGTGGGCGCCGACGGGGAGCGGTACAGGTTCCGTGAAGTCGCCGTCGTGCCGCGGGCGGACGACGCCATAGGGGCCGAGCCGGGGCCGCCGGTCATCGTCGCCTGCACCTCCCCCGGGTCCGTAAAGCTGGCTGCCGAGCGCGGGCTGCCGATGCTGCTCGGGATGCACTGCGGGGATGAGGAGAAGGCCGAGATGGTCGCGCTCTGGCGGCGCACGGCCCTGGCGGCCGGTGTCCACCCGGAGGCCGTGGAAGATGCCCCGCATGTGTCCGCCGGCGTCGCGCAGATCGCGGACCGCCGCAGGGACGCCGTCGAGGCGCTGATGAAGGCGATGCCGGGCTGGCTGCGTACGGGACTCGGGGCGCATGTCACGGTCGACGGCAGGCAGCGCACGATGCGGGATCCCTATGCCTATACGGAGCTGCTGACCCAGCTGCATGCGGTCGGGCCGCCGCGGTTGGCGGCCGACCGGCTCGCGGCCACGGCCGAGCGGACGGGCATCACGCGCTTCGCGCTGCTGGTCGAGGGTTCCGGAGATCTGGATGCCACGGAGCACAATGTCGCGCGGCTCGGTGCTGAGGTGCTGCCGCTCCTCGACAGCAGAAGCCCCATAAGGGTGGGGATGGCTTGAGTTGCGAGACGGCGGCTGGAGCGGCAGCGGATGCACCACAGGTGTTACGGGTGGCGCCTATTGGGCCGGATCAGCAGTCACGCAGCTCCGGCGACTGGTTGAGCAGTTGATTGCGCGCCGAAGTGAAGCGTGCGAGCGTCTCGTCGACCGTGGGGTCGAGCGGGAAGACCGCCACTCGGTGGCAATTCTGGAAGGCAAGGCGCACGCCGAAGTGGCGCTGGAGCGCGCCGCGAATTGCGTCGCTCGCCAGTGCCCGGAGCAGCTGACCTCGTGCCTGCTCGTCCGGCGGCGGCACCTGATTGTCAGCGAACTCCCCGCCGTCCACCTTCAGCTGGGCGACCAGCGAGCTGATCATTTCCCAGGCGTACGGCAGTGAGGTCCGGACGCAGTCGACGAATTCTGCTTCGTCGACCTCGCCTCGCTCGGCCTGGTCGAGCAGCGCCGGTGAGACGTCCAGCGACATGATTTTCTCCTCTCGCGGCTCCGGGCAGGGACCCGGCTCCGGAGCCTCGTGGACAGGACAAGCGGACGCCACGGACAGTGAACGTCTGGCGACCGCCTGCTTCCACGGTAAGGGGGCGGATGCGACCCCACCACCAGAATGGGCATAAGACCGGCCACTGGTAACGTGGCCGACCATGCGCCTCGTGATCGCCCGCTGCTCCGTCGACTACGCCGGACGCCTCACCGCCCATCTCGCCTCTGCCCCACGCTTGATCCTGGTGAAGGCCGACGGCAGCGTTTCCATTCACGCCGACGATCGGGCCTATAAGCCCCTCAACTGGATGTCTCCGCCTTGCACCTTGAAAGAGGGGCAAAAGGACGGCGTCGATGTCTGGACGGTGGTGAACAAGGCTGGCGAGAAATTGATCATCACGCTCGAGGAAGTCCTGCACGATTCCTCGCATGAGCTCGGAGTGGACCCGGGTCTGGTGAAGGACGGCGTGGAGGCGCATCTGCAGGAGCTGCTCGCCGACCGGATGGAGACGCTCGGGGAGGGCTGGTCGCTCATCCGCCGCGAATACCCCACGGCGATCGGGCCCGTTGACATCCTCGGCCGGAACGCGGACGGCAAGACGGTGGCCGTGGAGATCAAGCGGCGGGGTGAGATCGACGGCGTCGAGCAGCTGACGCGCTATCTGGAGCTGCTGAACCGGGATCCCCATCTGGCCCCGGTGCAGGGCGTGTTCGCGGCGCAGGAGATCAAGCCGCAGGCGCGGGTGCTGGCGGAGGACCGGGGGATACAGTGCGCGGTGCTGGATTATGACGCGCTTCGGGGGATTGACGACGAGAAGCTGCGGTTGTTCTAGGGCGGCTTGAGCCCCCCACCCACCCGCCCGTTGCTGTCGCGCGACGGGCGGGCTCGTGTGCGGGGGCCGGGTGCGGGGTGGGGGTACGTCCTCACGCGGCACCGACACCTTCGGCTGGCACGTGCTGCTCAGCCCCGCGCTGCGGGCGCACCCCCACCCCGCACCCTCTTTGCGCTGCCGGGCGGCGGTTCCGTTGCCGGAGACAGCAACGGGTCGGTGGGTGGGGGCTGCCCGCCCGCTTGCGTGGGTCAGGGCGTAGTGCCGCCGGTGGTGGTCCCCTCCGTGGTGGTGCCGGTGGTCGCGCCGCCGTCGGCCGTGCCGCCATCGGCGGTTCCGCCATCGGCCGTGCCGCCGTCCGTCGTCCCGCCGTCGGTGGTACCGCCGTTGGACGGGTCGCCCGTCGTCGGATCGCCGGTGGTCGGCCCGCCCGTGGTGGGCCCCCCGGTCGTCGGGCCGCCCGTCGTCGGGCCGCCCGTCGTCCCGCCCGTCGTACCGCCCGCGTCCGAGCCGCCGGTCGAGCCGTCTGTCGTCGTGCCACCCTCGGACTCGCTCTCCGACGGGTCGTCGCTCGGGGACTCGGAGTCGTCGTCCGAGGTGCTCGGCGACGCCGATGGTGAGTCTGTCGAGACGCCCGGCTGCGAGCTGTCCCGAGCCGGCGAGCCCCGCTCCGCCGATTCCTCGGGCGGCAGGCCCGACTCGCCCTCCTCCGAGGCGGACTTCTCCACCTGGACCTGGCCGGAGGGCTTGTTGGGCTCCTCGCCGCCGATGGCGCTGATCGTGATGGCGGTGCCCAGCGCGGCGACCGCCAGCGCGCCCGCGGCGGCCGCGATGAGGTTTTTGCGGGTGCCCCGCACGGCGCTGTGGGAGGCCGGCTCGGCAGGGGCGCCGTAGGCGGGCTCGTAGGCGGCGGGCTCGTACTCAGCCGGCTCGTACGCCTCGGATGCCTTCCCCAGCAGGACCGTCGGTCCCTCGGGTACGGGCGGCGGCTCCTCCTCGCGCCCCGCCCCAGGCGTAGTCGCGGCGGCCGCCAGGGCCTCCAGGTCGTCGCCGGGTCCCGGCAGCCCGGGGAGTTCGAAGCCGCCGCGGTCCGCGACCAGCGCCAGCGCGCGCCGGCCGACGAGCTCGCCGCCGCGGTCGGCGATGGTGCCGCGCAGCGCCACGGACGCCTCCAGCTCGGCGAGGGCGCGGTCGAGTCGCCCGGTGCACAGCGCGTGGATGCCGAGCTCGTGGTGGAAGTACGCCTCCTGGCCGACCTCGCCGGCCAGCCGCGCGGCCTGCTGGCCGAGGCGCAGCGCCCGTTCCCAGGACGTCCACACCTGCGCGGCGGCGAAGGCCGGCGCGGCGGTACGGGCCAGCAGCACGGCCGCCGCGGCGTGCCCCGGGGCGGGGCTGGCGGCCAGCGCCTCCAGCGCGGCGAGGATCGCGTCCGCCTCCGCGGCGATACGGGCCGGGGTGACGGACGCGTGCCCCGCCCACCAGGCGTAGTGCTGGGCGGCGGTGAGCACCGGCGGGTCCGTGCCCTCGGGGGTCTGCGCGTAACCCGCCTGCGCCAGTTGCTCGGTGACGCCGGCCGGCAGCCCGTACCGGCCGCCCACGACCGTGGTCAGGCCGAGCGCGACGAGCTCGGCGAGGGCGGTGTCGGCGTGCTGGTCGCCGGCGAGCGCGGGCAGGTGGGCGGGGTGCGGGCAGACGCCGCCGAGCGCGACGGCGAAGCGCAGGGTGGCCCGCGCGTGGCCGCTCGCCCGGGAGGCGAGCAGCTCCGCGGGAGCGGCGCTGACGGCGAGGGTGGGCAGCGGGCCCGACGGATCCTCGCCGCCGGCCTCCTCGGCCGCCGCGCGCAGCCCGTCGCGCTGCCGCAGCACCGCGCCGGCCTGTACGAACCGCAGCGGGAGCCCCTCCGACTCGAACCACACGTCGGACGCCCAGGTGCTCTCCTCGTCCGTCAGCGGCCGCTGCGCGGCGGCCGACAGCAGCTTGAGGGCGGCGGGGTGGCCGAGCCCGGTGAGGAAGACCTCCTCCACGTACGCGGCCGTTGACGGTGCCGGGGTCTGCGGCAGGGCGGAGATCAGGAAGGCGCACTCGGGCGTCGCGGCGAGCAGCTCGTCGAGTCCGACGCCGCCGAACTCGAGGTCGTCGACCACCACGACCGCGCCGATCTCCTGCAGCAGCGCGAGCAGTTGCGGCCGGTCGGGGCGCAGCCCGGTGGTGTCGAAGACGGCGGCGTAGAGCTCGTACAGGATGTCGCCGGGGCTGCGGCGGTGGCCGCTGAGGCGGATGACGCCGTCCGGGGCCAGGTCGGCGCAGTCCGCGGCGACGGTGTCGAGGAGGGTCGTACGGCCGGAGCCCGCGGGACCGGTGACGCGCACGGAACGGCCGCGGGCGAGCAGCCGGACCAGGCGGTCGCGCTCGTCGTCGCGGTCGAGGACGGGGAGTACGGGCCGTGCGGGGCCCGGCGGCGGCGCCGGGACGGCCGGGTGGGCGGCAGCACCTGCGTCGGTGTGCCGCTCGGGGCTGGTGGGGCGTTCCCCGGGGTGCAGGGCCTCCACCATGCTGCCGTCAACGGGGTTGACGGTGACGCGGTATTCACCCGCGACGAGCTGGACGGCTCGCGCCGCACCTGCGCTGTGCGCTGCAGGCCGGCGCCGGTTTATCGGGTCCATCGCTTGTCCCCCCACTGGCTTCGCGCCAGAACCCTAATCCGGTATTCAGTATGTGCTCGGGCCCGAACCCTGAATGGGTCCAGGCCGTCACCTGTTCGTGAGGATCACGCAGACCGCGGCGCCTCTGCCTCTACGGGCAGAGCCTCCGCCGGCAGCGTCTCCTCGATGGCGAGGATGCGGTGCAGCCGGGTGGCCACCAGCAGCCGCTGCATCTGCGGGGGCACCCCGCGCAGCACCAGCCGCCGGTCGGCCCGTCCGGCCCTGCGATGCGCTCCCATGATCACACCGAGTCCGGTGGCGTCCCAGGAGTGGAGGTCGGTGAGGTCCACGATCAGATCGCCGCGTCCCGTGTCGACCGCGTCGTGCAGGGCCGTACGGGCGTCCGCCGCGCTGCGGACGTCGAGGCGGCCCCCGACGACCAGCTCGGCGTGGTCGCCCCTGATATACATCTGCGCTCCCCGAGTCTTCTGCAGTGCTGTGGGTCCAGTGGTGCCTGTCTCTTCGAACCTCTACCGGTCTGACTGTCCGCGGCTACGCAAGGTTGTCGTCTGTGCGCGGATCGATATGAAATTCACTCCTGCGGGTTACCCTCGGGCAACTCCCGCGATTTCAGTGCTCGTAGAAACCCTGGCCGCTCTTGCGGCCCAGATCCCCCGCGTCCACCATCCGCCGCATGAGCTCCGGGGCGGCGAACTTCTCGTCGCGGGATTCGGTGTAGATGTTCTCGGCGGCGTGCAGCAGGATGTCGACGCCGGTGAGGTCGGCGGTGGCGAGCGGTCCCATTGCGTGGCCGAAGCCGAGCTTGCAGGCGGTGTCGATGTCCTCGGCGGTGGCGACGCCGGACTCGTACAGCTTCGCGGCCTCCACGACCAGTGCGGTGATCAGCCGGGTGGTGACGAAGCCGGCCACGTCGCGGTTGACGACGACGCAGGTCTTGCCGGTGGACTCGGCGAACTCCCGGGTCCTGGCGAGGGTTTCGTCTGACGTCTTCAGGCCGCGGACGAGCTCGCAGAGCTGCATCATCGGCACCGGCGAGAAGAAGTGCGCGCCGACGACCCGCTCCGGCCGCTGGGTGGCCGCCGCGATCTTGGTGATCGGGATGGCGCTGGTGTTGGAGGCGAGGACGGTGTCGTCCTTCACCAGGCCGTCGAGCGTACGGAAGATCTCCTGCTTGACCTCGAGCTGCTCGAAGACGGCCTCGACGACGATGTCGGCGTCGGCGGCGGCGTCGAGCTCGGTCGTGGTGGTGATCCGCCCGTACGCGGCCTCGGCGTCGGCGGCGTCCAGCTTGCCCTTGCTGACGAACTTGTCGTAGCTCGCCTTGATGCCGTCGGTGCCCCGGGTGAGGGCGGCGTCGGTGACATCCCGCAGGACGACATCCCAGCCCGCCTGGGCGGATACCTGTGCGATGCCGGAGCCCATGAGACCGGCTCCAATGACGGCGAGCTTCCGTGCCACGATGCTGTTTCCCCTTGCTACGGCGGTCCCGGCGACGCTGCCGGTGGCCTTTACGCGGACTTTAGCGGCGGGGAGGCGCACGCGGGGCGCGAAGAGATGCGCATCACGTGCCTGACGACGCATGTCACACGGCTGCCACCCGAATGGGGGTCACTTTGCGGGCCTGCGCGCGTAGTTGAGTACCTTTTCGCTCAGTAGTTCCGCCAGCTCGTCGATGATGACGAGGGTTTCGCGGGAGACCTCGTTGGGCTTGCCGCCGGCGATCATTTTGTGCCGGATGGTCTCGAAGGCCGTGCCGTGCACGAGGGAGATCTGGCCGGCGATCAGCCCGGGCATCGGGTCGTCGGGCGCGGCGCCCACCTCTTCGCGGAGGGTCTCGGTGAGGTTGTCCATGCCCTCCTGCTGGATGTGCCAGAGCCGGGCCTTGAGGGAGTCGGCGCCGGCGACGACGACCATGAACTTCCCCATGCCCTCCGTGAGCCCGACCTTGGGCGAGACCGCCTCGACCTCCTCGCGCAGCTCCCGCAGCACCGCCTCGGCCGCGGACTCCCCCGGTGCGCGGCCGCGCACCCAGCGGGAGAGCCGGTCCACGACGCCGCGGCTGCGGTCGAAGAAGAGGTCCTCCTTGGCCGGGAAGTAGTTGTAGACGGTGTTGACGGAGACGTTCGCCGCATCGGCGATCTCGGCGATGGTCACCGCGTTGAAGCCGCGCTCCACGAACAGGCCCGTGGCCACATCCGAGATGTACTGCCTGGTCTGGCGCTTCTTGCGCTCCCTGAGTCCCTCTTCGGCCATGCTCCCATCCTAGCTTCGCTGGCGTCCATGAAATTTTGGGGACATTGCAAAATTTCAATGACTCTGTTTTTCTGGTCAGCATGGCAATCATCAGTACGTCCGGGCTGGCCCGGACCTTCACCACCAAGCGGGGGACGGTCGAGGCCGTGCGCGGCATCGACCTCGTCGTGCAGCCGGGCGAGATCGTGGGCTTTCTCGGCCCCAACGGCGCCGGGAAGACCACGACGCTGCGGATGCTGACCACGCTGCTGCCGCCCACCGGCGGCGCCGCCACCGTCGCCGGCTGCGACCTGGCGAGCGACCAGGCGGGCGTGCGCGCGAAGAGCGGTTACGTCGCCCAGTCCGGCGGCGTCGACCCGAACATCTCCGTACGCGAGGAGCTGGTCACCCAGGCCCGGCTGTATCGCATGCCGAAGGCCGAGGCGGCGGCGCGCGCCGAGGAGGTGGCGGCCGACCTGGGCCTGTCCGAGCTGATGGAGCGCAAGTGCGCGGCCCTGTCCGGCGGCCAGCGGCGGCGCCTGGACATCGCCATGGGCCTGCTGCACCGCCCGGCGGTGCTCTTCCTGGACGAGCCGACCACGGGCCTCGACCCCGGCAGCCGCGCCGACCTGTGGGACCTGGTGCGGCGGATCCGCGCCGAGCAGGGCACCACGGTCGTGCTGACCACCCACTACCTCGACGAGGCGGACGCCCTCGCGGACCGGCTGATCATCATCGACGAGGGCCTGGTGGTGGCCGAGGGCACGCCGGCCGGGCTGAAGGAGCGGTACGCCGGCTCCGCCACCGCGTCCCTGCAGGACGCCTTCCTCGCCATTACGGGCCGTACGCCGGACGCGGCCGCGCCCAAGGAACCCGCCCCGCTGGCCGTGTGAAGGCCCTGTCCCGTCGGTCGTTTAGGAGTGCCCCACCCGATGTCTCCCCTGTCCGCGTTTCTCTCCGACACCGCGATCATCTTCAGCCGGCATGCCCGGCAGACCCTGCGCTCGCGGATGCAGATGCTCTTCGGCGTCCTGATGCCGCTGCTGTATCTGCTCTTCTTCGGCCCACTGCTGACCGACCTGCCGCTGTCGGAGGAGGGCTCCTCCTGGCAGGTGCTGGTGCCGGGGCTGCTGCTGCAGCTCGGGCTCTTCGGCGCCTCCTTCTGCGGCTTCGGCATCATCGTCGAGAAGAGCTACGGCGTGGTCGAGCGCATGCGCGTCACCCCCGCCAGCCGCCTGGCGCTGCTCTTCGGCCGGGTGCTGCGCGACGCCCTGCTCTTCCTCTTCCAGGCCGTGCTGCTGATCCTCGCCGCGGTGGTGATGGGCCTGCGCGCGCCCCTCGCGGGAGTGCTGATCGGCTTCGGCTTCGTCGGCCTGCTCACCATCTCCCTCGCCTCGCTGTCGTACGCGCTGGCCATGAAGGTCAACACCCCGCAGGAGTTCGGCCCGGTCATCAACTCGGTGACGATGCCGTCGATGCTCCTCTCCGGCCTGATGCTCCCGATGGCCCTGGCTCCGGGCTGGCTGGACGTGCTGTCGCACTTCATGCCGTTCCGGTATCTGGTCGACGCGGTGCGCGCCGCCTTCGTCGGCCACTACGCGAACGTGTCGATGCTGTACGGCGTGCTGGTCGCGGTCGCCATGTCAGCCGCGTCCCTCACCCTGGGCACGCGCCTGTTCCAGAAGGCGGGGGCGTAAGGTCACTCGCCTCGATAGAGCCGCTCAAGATCCACCAGAACTACATCACCGCGCTCGCCCGCCCCAAGCAGCTCCGGAGTAAATCCCGCGCCGCTGTAGAGGGCGGGCCTGACCCGGGAGACATCCTCGCCGCGAGCCGCCAGCAGCGCGATGATGCGGTGCAGCCGGTCCAGATCGCGGCGGCCCAGCACCCGGTCCCACTTGACCTCGCCGATGGACAGCAGGATGCCCGTGTCCTGGCCGACGATGCCACGGACCACGACATCCACCTCATGGGAAGTGCGCCCCTGCGGGTCGGCGACAACGCCGCTGGTCACCTGCGAGGGAAGGCCACCGAAGGTGTCCACAGCGGCGAATGCCGTCACCCACGCCCGGCACAACTCCTCGAAGTGCGGGCCGAGTACCTGGCAGCGGTAGCTCTCCCGGTTCTCGCGCCAGGCGACCTCGGGCCGCGCCTGCTCGATGTGCGCGAGGGAGGGGGCCATGACCGCGTGGTGGAAGGTCAGCAGCGGCTCGGCAATGCGGTAGACGTGACGGTTCTTGCGGAAGGCATCAGGATCGACGGCCACCAGACCGCAGTCCTGCAGCACCTTCAGCACGTGAGTGAGGTCGGTGGCAGGACGGCCGACGTAGCTCGTGATGCCACCGCGCGTGTGATTGCCGGCGGCGATGGCGGCCAGCACCGACGAATACAGCGCCCGGTCCCGTATGTCGGGTTCCTCGGCGATGAGGTAGCGAGCCTCGCGGAACAGTGGGCTGTTCGGCCGGAGCACCACCCGCTGCAACCAGGGCTCAAAGTCGTCCACATCGGCCGGGGCGCTGCCCATGGCGAAGTCCCGGTACGCGGGGGTGCCACCGACTACCGAGTGGGCCAGCACCGCGAGCCTGGGCTCGCCAATCCCCCAGAAGTCGGCCGCCTGCCGGAAGTCCAGTGAGTGCACCACCATGTCCAGCGCAGCCCGGCCGCGCAGCGGGGCCGAGCCGGCCAGCAGCCGCCCCATGAACGACACCGCGCTGCCGCAGAGCAGCAGGCGGGTACGCGACTCCCGGCGCTCGGGGCGCAACGGCCCATAGGCAGCCTGGATGATCGAGGGCAGGGCGCCGTTCTGGCGGGCCAGGTAGGGGAATTCATCGATGACCACAGGTACGGGCCGCTCGCGCCCCAGGGAGAGCAGCTCGTCGATGGCCTCCTCCCAGCCCTGCAAGCGGACGGGGGCGGTGCCTCGATGGCGGCCCAGGGCAGCCCCCAAGGCTTGGAGAGAGACGGACTCGGTGGATTCCAGCGCCTGAAAGTAGAAGCCTCCCGCCGCCCGCGTGAGAGCGTCCAGCAGGAAGGTCTTGCCCTGCCGGCGACGACCGGAGACCACGCCGAGGGTGGCGCCAGGAGCTGTATGGGTGGCGTAGGCCACCAGGTCGCTCCATTCGACCTCGCGGTCGAACATGATCTCCGGCTTCGGCAGGTGCATCGCAGCCTCCAGATTTGTAGCAATGCACTTCTACTAACTACAGAACTACGAATCTGTCACGGGCCGCCCTTATTACGAGCGTCACAAGGAGGACGGGCCCCGCGGGCAAGGCGCATGACTAGGCTGAGGCCATGGTCAACCTGACGCGGATCTACACCCGTACCGGAGACAAGGGCACCACCGCGCTCGGCGATATGAGCCGGGTGCCCAAGACGGACCTGCGGATCGATGCGTACGCGGACGCCAATGAGGCCAATGCCGTCGTCGGTGCCGCGCTCGCCCTCGGTGAGCTGGACGACGAGGTCAAGGCGGTCCTGATCCGCGTCCAGAATGACCTCTTCGATGTCGGTGCCGACCTGTCCACGCCAGTCGTCGAGGACCCGAAGTATCCGCCGCTGCGCGTCGAGCAGTTCTACATCGACAAGCTGGAGGCGGACTGCGACCGCTTCCTGGAGCGGCTGGAGAAGCTGCGCAGCTTCATCCTTCCCGGCGGCACCCCGGGCGCCGCCCTGCTGCACCAGGCCTGCACGGTCGTCCGCCGCGCCGAGCGCGCCACCTGGGCGGCGATGGAGGTGCACGGCGAGACGATGAACCCGCTCACCGCGAACTACCTCAACCGCCTGTCCGACCTCCTCTTCATCCTGGCCCGTACGGCCAACAAGGAGACCGGCGACGTGCTGTGGGTGCCGGGCGGCGAGCGATGACGTTCCGGGTGTCGGTCCGGGGGAAGTTCAAGGGCCTCAGCGACGCGCAGCGCAAGCGGCTGGCCGACGGGGCGGAGGCGTCGCAGGTTGCGTTCACCGACGACGGCGCCTTCTCGTACGACCGCGGCCTGTCGGTCTTCACCTTCCGGGTGCAGGTGCCCGCGGAAGCGGAGGACGACGACGATGAAGTCGCCACCCTCCGCGCGCTCGATGCGCTGGACGCGCACGGCTATCCGTACGAGATCCTGAAGACCGCGGTGACGGACATGCGGACCATCAAGATCAACCGGAAGGGGCGTTAGCCCCGGCCGCTCCCGCTCCGCTGCTCGCTCCCGCTCCGCTGCCAGCTCCCGACCCGCTCCCGCTCCCCCGTCAGCTCCGGCAGCGAGCGCTCCTTCTCGGGCGCCTTCCCCGGCCAGATCGTGTACGAGGCCGCGATGACCGCGTGAATGCCCAGCGTCCGCAGCGTCGTCATCTGCCACGACTCCAGCGACCCGGTCTGCCCGTCGTCGCCCACGTACCAGATGGCGCCCTGCAGCAGCGCCAGCGCGACCGCCGCGCCGCCCAGCGAGCGGAGCCAGATCTTCCACTCGTGGATCGCCCGCTCCTTGCCGTACTTCTTCCGCGGCTTGGGGGCGCCCGCGAAGCGGTGGGCGAAGACGCCGTCGAGCCACTTCACCGTGGCGTGGCCGTGGGCGACGGTGTAGCCGATGTAGAGCGCGGCGAGGCCGTGTTTCCAGTCGGGCTCGGCGCCGTTCTTGAGGTCGATCACGGTCACGACAAGCAGCGTCAGCTCCAGCAGCGGCTCCATGAGCAGCACGGCGGCGCCGGCCCGCGGCTTCTTCGCCAGGTAGCGCAGGGCGAGGCCCGCGGCGAGCAGCACCCAGAAGCCGACCTCGCAGATGATGATCATGGTGACGATCACGGGACGCTCCTCTCTAGTCGTCCCTTCCAGAGTCGCCCGTGACCTGCGGCTTTTCGTCGTCGGCGGTGAGGATCCGGGACTGCATCCTTCGATGTACGCAACCGTGCCGCGTGGACGGAGGTCAGCGCGGCCGCCGCCGTGTTTGATGGTGTCGTGACCAGCTCAGCCCGCCGCCCGCACCGCGATGACGTACTCATCGCCGTGCTCGGCGTTGCCGCCGGCACCCTCTCCGTGGCGCTGAGCCTGTACAACAGCTATCCCGTGGGCAAGGACAGCGGTTCGCTGCTGCTGATCCCGCTCGTCGTGATGGGCGTGGCCACGGTGTTCCGCCGCGTCGCGCAGCCGTGGCCGCTGCTGCTCGGCTGTGTGGCGCTGGCCGCGGATTTCTGGCTGGGGTCGCTGCTGGCGACCGTGCTGATGTTCTCGGACCAGATCTATGCCGCGGTGCTGTACGGCGAGCGGCGGCTGGCCCGGATCGTGCTGCCGGCCTGCTGGCTGCTCACGGTCGCGGTCACCATCGGCACGCTGGCCGCGCTGCGCAGCCCGCAGGCGCTGCTGCTCGGCGCGGCCACCGGCGGCCTCACCCTGGCCTCCGCCTGGACCGGTCAGCTGGTACGCAACCACCGCGACAAGGCCGAGGCCGAGCGGCTGCGCGCCGAACAGGCCACGCTCCTCGCCGAGATGGACCGCCGCGAGGCGGTCACCGCGGAGCGCGCCAGGATGGCCCGCGAGCTGCACGACATGGTGGCCAACCACCTCTCCGCCATCGCCATCCACTCCTCGGCGGCCCTGTCCCTCGACGACCGCGGCGCGACCCGCGACGCGCTCGGCGTGATCCGCGAGAACAGCGTGCAGGGCCTGGCCGAGATGCGCCGCCTCATCGGACTGCTCCGCGAGGCGGGCGGCGACGACCAGCCGTCCGCCGCGCCCACCCTCGACGGGCTGCCGACGCTGGTGGAGCAGGCCCGTACGAACGGCGCCGGAAGCGGCCTGCGCTTCGTCCTGGCGGACGAGCGCGCGAAGGTGCGGCTGGCGGCGCCGGTGGAGCTCGCGGCGTACCGGATCGTGCAGGAGTCGCTGACGAATGCGCTCAAGCACGCGGGCCCTGGGCAGGTCGTGATCGACCTCGCCGGGGCGGATCCGCTGACGGTGACGGTCAGCAGCCCGGTCGGGGAGCCGAGCGGGCCGCGGGCCCCGGGGTCGGGCGCCGGACTCATCGGCATGGAGGAGCGCGTCGCGCTGCTGGGCGGAGAATTCTCGGCGGGCGTAGAGGGCGACCGGTGGGTCGTACGGGCCGAGCTGCCCGGGGATACGGAGGTGCCGTCTTGAGGCTGGGGAGGATGCGTCCATGATTCGGGTACTCGTCGCGGAGGACCAGTCCGCCGTCCGCGCCGGGATCGTGCTGATCCTGCGGAACGCGGACGGCATCGAGGTCGTCGGGGAGGCCGCCGACGGCAAGGAAGCCGTGCGGCTGGCGCGGGAGCTGCGGCCCGATGTGGTGCTGATGGATGTGCAGATGCCGATACTCGACGGCGTTGCCGCGACCCGGGAGATCACCGGGGCAGAGCTCGCCGACGTGCTGGTGCTGACCACCTTCGACCTCGACGACTATGTCTTCGGCGCGCTGCGCGCGGGCGCGGCCGGGTTCCTGCTCAAGGACACCGAGGCCGCCGACCTGGTCGCGGCCGTACGCACCGTGGCCCGCGGCGACGGCCTCATCGCGCCGGCCGTCACCCGCCGCCTCATCGCCGAGTTCGCCAGCGGCAAGCCCGCTCCCCCGCCCGCGCCGCCGGGCCTGGACGACCTGACGCCGCGGGAGCGCGAGGTGCTCGGCTGCCTCGGCGAGGGGCTGTCCAATGCGGATATCGCGGCGCGGCTGGACATGGCGGAGGCCACGGTGAAGACCCACGTCAGCCGGCTCCTGGGCAAGCTGGACCTGAAGAGCCGCGTGCAGGCGGCGGTGCTGGCCCAGGAGCTCGGGCTGCAGTAACTCACACGATCGGCGTCCCGTCCCGCGTCACCTTCCAGTCCTCGGACGCGAAGTCCGCCTGGACGATCGACCCCTTCGCCTTCACCCACGCGATCATCGTGTTACGGATCTCGTCCGAGTTCGCCCATACCTGCTCAGCCTTGGCCACATGCGGGAAGTTGCCGCCGCCATTGGCGCGGTAGTTGTTGACCGCCAGGACGAAGCGGGCCTTGCCGTCCAGAGGCTTGCCGTCGTACGTGAGCTTCTTGATCCGGGAGCCCGCGGCCTGCGCGATGTCGATCTCGTACGAGAGGCCGCCGACCGCGTCGTAGTTGTAGTCGGGGGTGTTGTCCGCATTGGTGATCTTCGCCAGGTCGAGCGGGTCCGACGCCGCCGTCTGTACGTAGTAGCGGGCCGAGAACTCCAGGTACTCCTTCAGCTGCGCGCCCGTCATGATGCGCGCCTCCAGGGTGTTCTCGAAGGGATAGAGCCCGGCCACGTCCCGTATCGTCACCTCGCCCGCCGGGATCACGGCCGTACGCGAGAAGGCCGACGCCTGCGAGAGCACCGGCAGCTCCGCGTGCTCGCCGCCGGCGAGGGCCGCGCGGACCGTCTCCGTCTGGATGTGGTTGATCAGGTCGATGATCGGGACGTCCCGCCAGGGCGCCTCGTCCGACTTCATCTCGGCCTCGTTGGTGCCGATGACCTGGTTGACGTACGCCACGACCTTCTCGTGCTCGTCGGTGAGCAGCTTGGCGATCGCCGGGTCCTCGGCGGCGGTGTTGGAGTTGAGTACCGAGGCACCGACGCTCTCCACCACCCAGCGGCCCTTCTGCCAGACCAGGTCGAAGTCGAAGAGGGTCAGCCGCTGGCCCCACTTGAGCGGCTCGGAGAGCACGACCTCCTTGCCGGTCTCCTTGTTGGCCACCTTGTACTCGGGGATCTCGGTGTGCGCGTGGCCGACCAGGATCGCGTCGATGCCGGGCACCTGCTCGGCGACCAGGGCGGCCGCGTTCTCGATGTACGGCAGCGCGTCGCCGTACGAGGAGGTGCCGCTGGAGCCGGAGTGCGCCGAGACGATCACCACGTCCGCGCCCATGGAGCGCAGCCGGGGCACCCAGCGCGCGGCCTGTTCCTCCAGGCCGGGGAAGACCATCTTGCCCTGGACGTTGGCCTTGTCCCAGATGGCGATGCCGGGGTTGGTGAGGCCGAGGACGGCCACCTTGACGTCGCGGCCGCGCGGGGTGCGCAGGATGTGCATCGAGTACGGCGGGAAGGCCGGCTTGAGGGTCTTAGCGTCCAGCGCGTTGGCGCCGAGCAGCGGAAACTCGCACTGCTCCTCGAACTTCCGCAGCACCGGAATGCCGTAATTGAACTCGTGGTTGCCCAGGGCCGCCGCGTCGTAGCCGATGGCGTTCATGGCCTGTGCCATCGGGTGTACGGGGCCGGCCGCGGCCGTGATCGGGTCGACCTTGGCGTAGTAGTAGGAGAGCTGGGTGCCCTGGATGGTGTCGCCGGCGTCGATGAGCAGGGTGCTGCCCGCGCCCCGGTCCTCGCGGACCTGGTCGACCAGCGTGGAGATCTTCGCCAGGCCGACGTCGTTGCTGTCCTTGTCGGTGAACTCGGCGTCGGTGAAGTAGTCCCAGTTGAAGACGTTGCCGTGCAGGTCGGTGGTGCCCATCACCGTGAACGAGTAGCGCTTGGCGCGCGCTCCCGCCCCCGCCGGAGCCGCGGTTGCCGTCGTGGGGGCGGCGGACAGCGCGAGGCCGGCGCCCGCGGAGGCGGCGGCGGATCTGGCCAGGAACGTACGGCGGTTCAGCGGCATTCGGGTCTCCTCGGACCAGGGGACAGAGCACCATCGTTACGCGCGTAGATTCTGCCCGAGGCCGCCCGTCCGGGCCAGATCAACTCGATTGCGAAAGCGTCAAGTTCGACGATCCCTACGCTTTCCGTGGTCCAGACCTATTGACGGATTGGTGCAGACCTTTCTACGCTGCGGTCTACTGCGGTGTGCATGACACACCGGGCGACGCAGGTCCTGAAACCCCCCAACATCCGGACCTAGCTCGAGGAGTCCCCTTGAGACCTCCCCGCGTCATCCGCGCCCTCCTGGCGCTGCTCCTGCTCCCCCTGGCGGTGCTGCTCGCCGCGCCTTCCTCCCAGGCCGAGCAGGCCGAGACCGGCTCCGCCACCAAGGCGGCGGCCGGCGGCGTCAAGCTCGGCTACTTCACCGAATGGGGCGTCTACCAGCGCGATTACCACGTGAAGAACCTGGTCACCTCCGGCTCCGCCGACAAGGTCACGCACATCAACTACGCCTTCGGCAACGTCCAGGGCGGCAAGTGCACGCTGGGCGACTCGTACGCGGACATCGAAAAGGCCTACACCGCGGACCAGTCGGTCGACGGCGTCGCCGACACCTGGGACCAGCCGCTGCGCGGCAACTTCAACCAGCTCAAGAAGCTGAAGGAGAAGCACCCGAACCTCAAGATCCTCTGGTCCTTCGGCGGCTGGACCTGGTCAGGCGGCTTCGGCCAGGCCGTGCAGGACCCGGCGGCCTTCGCCCAGTCCTGTTACGACCTGGTGCACGACCCGCGCTGGGAAGGCGTCTTCGACGGGATCGACCTGGACTGGGAGTACCCCAACGCCTGCGGGCTGAGCTGCGATACAAGCGGCCCCGCCGCCTTCAAGAACATGATGCAGGCCTTCCGCGCCAAGTTCGGCAGCGAACTGGTCACCGCGGCGATCACCGCCGACGCCTCCGACGGCGGCAAGATCGAGGCGGCGGATTACGCGGGCGGCGCGGAGTACGCCGACTGGTACAACGTGATGACGTACGACTTCTTCGGCGCCTGGGACGCCCAGGGCCCGACCGCCCCGCACTCCCCGCTGACCTCGTACGACGGCATCCCGAAGGCCGGCTTCAACAGCGAGGCGGCGATCGCCAAGCTCAAGGCCGCCGGCGTCCCCGCGGAGAAGCTGCTGCTGGGCGTCGGCTTCTACGGCCGCGGCTGGACCGGCGTCACCCAGGCCGAGCCGGGCGGCACCGCCACCGGGCCCGCGCCCGGCAAGTACGAGCAGGGCATCGACGACTACAAGGAGCTCAAGGGCAAGTGCCCCGCCACCGGCAAGGTCGCCGGCACGGCCTACGCGCACTGCGGCAACCAGTGGTGGTCGTACGACACCCCCGAGACCATCACCGCGAAGATGGGCTGGGCGAAGCAGCAGGGCCTCGGTGGCGCGTTCTTCTGGGAGTTCAGCGGTGATACGGCGGGCGGCGAGCTGGCCGCCGCGGTGAGCAGCGGCCTCGGGTAGGAGCCGCGCACAAGCCCCCCACAGGAAAGGCCCGGGACGTCGGAGTCGCCCCCGTCGTCCCGGGCTCTCCCCTGTGCACCCTCGCGCACCCCTGCCCCTTTTTGGTCCAGACCTGTTGACGGCATTGGTCCGGACCAATACTCTCCCCGCACGCGAGTGTCCTGTCATGACCACGTTCGAGGGAGAATTCCATGACATATCACCGACGATTACTGAGACGGGTCACCACCCTGCTGACCGTCCTCGCCCTCCCCCTCGCCGGCCTGGTCGCCCTCGCGACCCCCGCGCAGGCCGCGAGCGCCACCGCCACGTACCAGAAAACTCAGGACTGGGGCAGCGGCTTCGAAGGCAAGTGGACCATCAAGAACACCGGGACCACGAGCATCAGCAGCTGGACGCTCACCTGGACCTACCCCTCCGGCACCTCGGTCACCTCCGCCTGGGACGCGGACGTGACCAGCGCCGGCACCTCCTGGACCGCCAAGAACAAGTCCTACAACGGCACCATCGCGCCCGGCGCCTCGGTGAGCTTCGGCTTCAACGGCGCCGGCACCGGCAGCCCCTCGAACTGCACCCTGAACGGCGGCTCCTGCGACGGCGGCGCCCCGGGCGACGCACCGCCGTCGGCGCCCGGTACGCCCACCGCGGGCACCATCACCGACACCACCGTGGCGCTGTCGTGGAGCGCGGCCACCGACGACAAGGGTGTCAAGAACTACGACGTGCTGCGCAACGGCACCACCGTCGGGACCGTCACCGGCACCTCCTTCACCGACAGGGGCCTGACGGCAGGCACCACGTACACGTACACGATCAAGGCCCGCGACACGGCCGACCAGCTCGGCCCGGCCAGCGGTGAGCGCGACGTGAAGACCACCGGGGGCGGGGGCGACCCGGGGCCCGGCGGCAAGGTGAAGCTGGGCTACTTCACGAACTGGGGCGTCTACGGGCGCAACTACCACGTCAAGAACCTGGTGACCTCGGGCTCGGCCGCCAAGATCACCCACATCAACTACGCCTTCGGCAACGTCCAGAACGGGCGCTGCACGATGGGCGACTCGTACGCGGACATCGACAAGGCCTACACCGCCGACCAGTCCGTCGACGGCGTCGCCGACACCTGGGACCAGCCGCTGCGCGGCAACTTCAACCAGCTGAAGAAGCTGAAGGCCAAATACCCGCACATCAAGATCCTCTGGTCCTTCGGCGGCTGGACCTGGTCCGGCGGCTTCGGCCAGGCCATGCAGAATCCGTCGGCCTTCGCCCAGTCCTGCTACGACCTCGTCAACGACTCGCGGTGGGCCGGGCTCTTCGACGGCATCGACCTGGACTGGGAGTACCCGAACGCCTGCGGGCTGAGCTGCGACACCAGCGGCCCGGCCGTCATGAAGAACATGATGCAGGCCTTCCGCACCAAGTTCGGCAGCAAGCTGGTCACCGCCGCCATCACCGCGGACGCCTCGTCCGGCGGCAAGATCGACGCGGCCGACTACGGCGGCGCCGCCCAGTACGCCGACTGGTACAACGTGATGACGTACGACTTCTTCGGCGCCTGGGCCGCGCAGGGCCCGACGGCCCCGCACTCCCCGCTGCGCTCGTACGACGGCATCCCGCAGGCCGGCTTCAACAGCGACGCGGCGATCCAGAAGCTCAAGAGCAAGGGCGTCCCGGCGAGCAAGCTGCTGCTGGGCGTCGGCTTCTACGGGCGCGGCTGGACCGGCGTCACGCAGGCCACCCCGGGAGGCACGGCCACCGGACCCGCCCCTGGCAAGTACGAGCAGGGCATCGACGACTACAAGGAGCTCAAGTCGAAGTGTCCCGCCACCGGCACCATCGCGGGCACCGCCTACGCCAAGTGCGGCAGTGAGTGGTGGTCGTACGACACCCCCGCCACCATCGGCGGCAAGATGACGTACGCCAAGGACCAGGGCCTCGGCGGCGCCTTCTTCTGGGAATTCAGCGGCGATACGGCGAGCGGTGAGCTCGTGACCGCCGTGAAGAACGGGATCGGCTAGGTCCGCAAAGGGACGGCGTCTCTCAGGCCACGTTCACACGCTGGCCGGGAGGCGCCGCCTCCAGCCAGGCCAGGAAGCCCGTCAGGGCGTCCTCGCTCATCGCCAGCTCCAGGCGGGTGCCGCGATGGCGGCAGGCCAGGACCCAGGCGTCGGAGAGGAGCGCCAGCTCCTCCTCGCCCACGGGGGCTCTGCGCTCCAGGACCTCGATCGCCTCCCGGGCCAGCACCCGTCGGGGGCGCGGGGCGTACGAGAAGACCCGGAACCACTCGATGGAATCGCCGCTATAGCGCGCGACGCCGTACACCCAGCCCTTGCCGGCCAGGTCCGCGGCGTCGTCCGTGTCCTCCGGCACCCCCCAGCGCATGCTGCAGTCGAAGGTGCCGCCGGGCCGCTGGATCAAGCGGCGGCGCAGGCCGAACAGGAACAGGCCCAGCAGCGCGAGGGCCACCACGATTCCGGCCACCAGCAAAGCGAGGAACATCTCCTACCGCCTCCTCGCCTCTCGATCGTACGTCTCCTGAATCGCCTCAGCCGCGGACCGCGCCGGATTGCTCCGGTGCGATCCGCGGCTGAGGACCATATAACGCTCGCGGCCTTACTTCGCGGCCGATACGGCGGCGAGCCGTACCTCGGCGCGCTTCTGGGCCACTTCGTCGGCGTCCGACTTCGCGCGCTCCAGGTCCCGCTCGGCGCGCTCGGCGTCCAACTCGTCGGACAGCTCGGCGACCTCCGCGAGGAGCGAGAGCTTATTGTCCGCGAAGGAGATGAAGCCGCCGTGCACGGCGGCCACGACCGTACCCTCGCCGCTCTCGCCCGTGGTTCGGATCGTCACCGGACCGGACTCCAGCACGCCCAGCAGCGGCTGGTGACCGGCCATGATGCCGATGTCGCCGGAAGTCGTACGCGCGAGGACGCGAGAAGCCTCGCCGGACCAGACCTTGCGGTCGGCGGCGACCAACTCGACGTGCAGCTCAGCCACGATGGCTCCTCAACTGGGATTTCTCGTCAGAATAGCGGGTTTGTGTCGCGAGGGCGGGCTGAACCCCCGCCCTCGCCACACCTGGACTCAGCTGACGCCGAGCTCCTTGGCCTTGGCCTTCAGGTCCTCCAGGCCACCGCACATGAAGAACGCCTGCTCCGGGAAGTGGTCGAAGTCACCGTCGGCGATCGCGTTGAACGCGGCGATGGACTCGTCCAGCGGAACGTCCGAGCCGTCGAGGCCGGTGAACTGCTTCGCGGCGTGGGTGTTCTGCGACAGGAAGCGCTCGATGCGGCGGGCCCGCTGCACCGTGAGCTTGTCCTCCTCGGAGAGCTCGTCCATACCGAGAATCGCGATGATGTCCTGGAGGTCCTTGTACTTCTGCAGGATCGACTTCACGCGCGAGGCGCACGCGTAGTGGTCCTCCGAGATGTACCGCGGGTCCAGAATCCGGGACGTCGAGTCCAGCGGGTCCACCGCCGGGTAGATGCCCTTTTCGGAAATCGGACGGGAGAGCACCGTGGTCGCGTCGAGGTGCGCGAAGGTGGTCGCCGGGGCCGGGTCGGTCAGGTCGTCCGCGGGCACGTAAATAGCCTGCATGGACGTGATCGAGTGACCGCGGGTCGAGGTGATGCGCTCCTGCAGGATGCCCATCTCGTCCGCCAGGTTCGGCTGGTAGCCCACCGCGGAGGGCATGCGGCCCAGCAGGGTGGAGACCTCGGAGCCGGCCTGGGTGAAGCGGAAGATGTTGTCGATGAAGAACAGCACGTCCTGCTTCTGGACGTCGCGGAAGTACTCGGCCATGGTCAGGCCGGCCAGCGCGACGCGAAGACGCGTGCCCGGCGGCTCGTCCATCTGGCCGAAGACCAGCGCGGTCTGCGGGAGCACGCCCGACTCGGCCATTTCCTCGATGAGGTCGTTGCCCTCACGCGTACGCTCGCCGACGCCGGCGAACACGGAAACGCCCTCGTGCAGCTTCGCCACACGCATGATCATTTCCTGGATGAGGACGGTCTTGCCGACGCCCGCACCACCGAAGAGGCCGATCTTGCCGCCCTTGACGTACGGGGTCAGCAGGTCGACGACCTTCAGGCCGGTCTCGAACATCTCGGTCTTGGACTCGAGCTGGTCGAAGGCCGGGGCCTTGCGGTGGATGGTCCAGCGCTCGGTGACCTCGGACTCGGCCTCCGGCTCGTTCAGGATCTTGCCGAGGGTGTTGAACACCCGGCCCTTGGTGACATCGCCGACCGGCACGGTGATGCCGTCGCCGGTGTCGGTCACCGGGGCCTGGCGGACCAGGCCGTCGGTGGGCTCCAGGGCGATGGCGCGGACCATGCCCTCGCCGAGGTGCTGCGCGACCTCGAGGGTGAGGACCTTGGTCGCACCCTCGGTGGTCGGGTCGATGACGTCGACCGTCAGCGCGTTGTAGATGTCCGGCATCGCGTCGACGGGGAACTCCACGTCGACGACCGGGCCGATGACCCGCGCGACGCGGCCCGTCGCCGTGGCCGTCTCAACTGTGGTGGTCATTTAGCGTTCACTCCCCGCGTTAGCGTCGGCCAGGGCATTCGCGCCACCGACGATCTCGCTGATTTCCTGGGTGATGTCGGCCTGGCGGGCCGCGTTGGCAAGCCGCGTGAGCGACTTAATGAGGTCTTCCGCGTTGTCGGTCGCCGACTTCATCGCGCGCCGGGTGGCGGCGTGCTTGGAGGCGGCGGACTGCAGCAGCGCGTTGTAGATACGGCTCTCGACATACCGCGGGAGCAGTGCGTCGAGGACGCCCTGGTCCGACGGCTCGAAGTCGTAGAGCGGCGGCACCTCCTTCGACGCTTCCTCCTCCGCGGAGGCGTCGGCGTCGAGGGAGAGCGGCAGCAGCCGCTTCTGCTGCGGCGTCTGCGTCATCATCGAGATGAACTCGGTGTAGACGATGTGGATCTCGTCCACGCCGCCCTCGGCCGTGTCCTGCTCCAGGGCCGCGATGACCGGTGCGGCCACGGCCTTGGCGTCGGCGTAGGTCGGGTTGTCCGTGAAGCCCGCGAAGGACTCCGCGATCGGCAGGTCGCGGAAGCCGTAGTACGCGATGCCCCTGCGGCCCACCACGTAGCTGACGACGCCCTTGCCCTCACCCTGCAGCCGGCCGGTCAGCTGCTCCGCCGCCTTGATGGCGTTGGAGTTGTAGCCCCCGGCCAGGCCGCGGTCGCTCGTGATGAGCAGGACCGCGGCGCGGGTCGGATTCTCGGCCTCTGTCGTGATGGGGTGCTGCACGTCCGACCCCGACGCCACGGCGGTCACCGCATGGGTGAGCTCGTCGGCGTACGGCGTGGAGGCGGCCACCTGGCGCTGCGCCTTGACGACGCGCGAGGCGGCGATCATCTCCATCGCCTTCGTGATCTTTTTGGTCGCAGAGACGGAACGGATCCGCCGCTTGTAGACCCTGACCTGAGCGCCCATGCTCAGCCCTCGCCCAGGAGCTTGCCGTCCGAGGTCTCGAACTGCCGCTTGAAGGAGTCCACCGCTTCGCTGAGGGCCTGAACCGTCTCGTCGGGCATCTTGCCGCCCTCGACGATCGAGTTCATCAGGTCCTTCTTCTCACGGTGCATGTAGTCGAGCAGCTCGCGCTCGAAGCGGCGGATGTCCGCGACCGGGACCTCGTCCATCTTGCCGTTGGTGCCGGACCAGACGGAGACGACCGTGTCCTCGGTGGGGAACGGCGCGTACTGCGGCTGCTTCAGCAGCTCGACCATGCGCGAACCGCGGTTCAGGGCCGCCTTGGAGGCGTCGTCCAGGTCGGAGCCGAAGGCGGCGAAGGCCTCCAGCTCGCGGTACTGGGCGAGGTTCACGCGGAGCGAGCCGGTGATCTGGCGTACGGCCCGGTGCTGGGCCGAGCCGCCGACCCGGGAGACCGAGATACCGACGTTCAGCGCGGGCCGCTGGCCGGCGTTGAAGAGGTCGGACTCCAGGAAGCACTGGCCGTCGGTGATGGAGATGACGTTGGTCGGAATGAACGCCGACACGTCATTGGCCTTGGTCTCGACGATCGGGAGGCCGGTCATCGACCCGGCGCCCATGTCGTCGGAGAGCTTGGCGCAGCGCTCCAGCAGCCGGGAGTGCAGGTAGAAGACGTCACCCGGGTAGGCCTCGCGGCCCGGCGGGCGGCGCAGCAGCAGGGACACGGCGCGGTAGGCGTCGGCCTGCTTGGAGAGGTCGTCGAAGATGATCAGGACGTGCTTGCCCTGGTACATCCAGTGCTGGCCGATGGCCGAGCCGGTGTAGGGCGCCAGGTACTTGAAGCCCGCCGGGTCGGACGCCGGGGCGGCGACGATCGTCGTGTACTCCAGGGCACCGGCCTCCTCCAGCGCGCCGCGCACGGACGCGATGGTGGAGCCCTTCTGGCCGACGGCGACGTAGATGCAGCGGACCTGCTTCTTCGGGTCGCCGGAGCGCCAGTTCTCCTTCTGGTTGATGATCGTGTCGACGGCCAGGGCGGTCTTGCCCGTCTGGCGGTCGCCGATGATCAGCTGGCGCTGGCCGCGGCCGATCGGCGTCATGGTGTCGACGGCCTTGTAGCCCGTCTCCATCGGCTCGTGCACCGACTTGCGGTCCATGACCGTCGGGGCCTGCAGCTCGAGGGCGCGGCGGCCCTCGGTCGCAATCTCGCCGAGTCCGTCGATCGCATTGCCCAGGGGGTCGACGACCCGGCCCAGGTAGCCGTCACCGACCGGCACGGAGAGCACCTCGCCGGTGCGGTGCACCGGCTGGCCCTCCTCGATGCCGCTGAACTCACCCAGGACGACCGCACCGATCTCGCGCTCTTCCAGGTTGAGGGCGAGACCGAGGGTCCCGTCCTCGAACTTCAGCAGCTCGTTCGCCATCGCCGAGGGAAGACCCTCGACCTTCGCGATGCCGTCCATGGCCTGCGATACCGTGCCGACCTCTTCGCGCGAGGCCGCGTCCGGCTTGTACGACTGGACATAGCTCTCCAGCGCGTCCCGGATCTCCTCCGGCCGGATCGTGAGCTCCGCCATCTGGGTTCCCTGCTCTCCTTGTTGGGCCCGTAAGTCTTGTCTGGGGGGTCTGGGGGGGCTCCCCCCAGATAGGGTGGTCGGCCCAACTCGGGCCGCTAGTACTGCTTTTTGAGTTGGTTTGTGGCTGCTGCCGTCAGCCGGCCAGCCGCCGCGACGCCTCGTCCAGGCGCTCGGCGATCGAGCCGCTGATGACCTCGTCGCCGACCCGCACCGTGATCCCGCCGAGGACCGCCGGGTCCACGTCGAGGTTGAGGTGCATCTGGCGGCCGTAGAGCCTGGCCAGCGCATCGCCGAGGCGCTGCTTCTGCTGGTCGCTCAGCGGCACCGCGGTGACCACCACGGCGACCATGCGGTCGCGGCGCTCGGCGGCGAGCTTGGACAGGGCGTCGAGCCCCGCTTCCAGGCTACGTCCCCTGGGCGCACCCACAAGGCGGTCCACCAGCCGCTCGGTGACCGGGTTGGCCCGGCCGCCCAGCAGGGTGTGCAGCAGCTCGGTCTTGGCCTGCGTCGTACCCGACCGGTCGGTCAGCGCGGAGCGCAGCTGCCGGTTGTCGGTGACGATCCGGCCGAACCGGAACAGCTCGTCCTCGACGTCGTCCAGCTGCCCGTCGCGCTGCGCGGCGGTGAGGTCGGCGGCGCTCGCCAGCTCCTCGGTGACGTCCACCAGGTCGCGCGAGGCGGACCAGCGGGAGCGCACCATGCCGGCGAGCAGGTCGCGGGTCTCGCCCCCGACCTGGCTGCCCAGCACGCGGGTGACCAGGTCCGCCTTGGCCTCACCCGGCTGGGCCGGGTCGGTCAGGGCGCGGCGCAGCGACACCTCGCGGTCGAGCAGCGCGGTGACGGCGGCCAGCTCCTCGGCGAGCTTCTTCGCGTCGACGGCAGTGTTGTCCGTCAGCGCGTCAAGCTGCTCGCGCGCGGCTGCCTGGGCCTCGCGGCTCGCTCCGTTCATCGGTTCGCACCCGCCTCGGCGTCGGCCGGGGCCTTGGCCTCCAGCTCGTCCAGGAACCGGTCGATGACGCGGCTCTGACGGGCGGCATCCTCGAGGGACTCACCCACGAGCTTGCCGGCGAGGTCGGTGGCGATCTTGCCGACGTCCTGGCGCAGCGAGAGCGAGGCGGCCTTGCGGTCGGCCTCGATCTGCGAGTGCCCGGCGGCGATGATCTCCTCGCGCTGGCGCTGGCCTTCCGCACGCATCTCCTGGATGAGCGCGGTGCCCTGCTCCCGGGCCTCCTCGCGCAGCCGGTTGGCTTCGCGCTGAGCCTCGGCGAGCTGGTCCTTGTACTGCTGAAGGACGCTCTCGGCCTCGGTCTGGGCCGCCTCGGCCTGCTCCATGCCGCCTTCGATGGCCGCGTGCCGCTCTTCCAGCGCCTTGTTGATGCGCGGAAGGAGCACCTTGGCCAGCAGGCCGAAGACGATGACGAAGCCGATCAGGCCGATGACGAGTTCCGGGATCGGCGGGACGAGAGGGTTCTGCTCCTCGGAGTGACCACCCTCAGCCGCGATCTGCAGGAGATTCACGTCGGTGCCTTTCGTTGGAAGACGCTCAATCAGTACACGAACGGCATGACGATGCCGATGAGGGCGAGCGCCTCACAGAAGGCGAAGCCCAGAATCATGTTCTGACGGATCAGGCCGGTCGCCTCGGGCTGACGGGCCATGGCCTGAACGCCGTTACCGAAGATGTAGCCGATGCCGACACCGGGGCCGATCGCGGCGAGGCCGTAACCGACCGCGCCGATGTTGCCCTCGAGAGCAGCCAGGGTCTCCATCGCAGCCATTGCTTTCTTCCTTCTCTCTGCGGACCGGTGGGGGTTGGCCACCGGACGAATTCGGGGTGTTGCGGGTTTCTCAGTGCGCTTCTTCGAGCGCGCCCGAGATGTATGTCGCCGACAGGACGACGAACACGTACGCCTGCACGGCCTGGATGAACAGCTCGAAGGCGATCATCACCAGGACCAGTACGAAGGCGAAGGGCGCGTACAGCCATCCCCAGCTGTTCATGAAGAACCAGGTGGCGATGGTGAACATCACGAGCAGCAGGTGGCCGGCGAACATGTTGGCGAAGAGCCGCACCGCGTGGGTGAAGGGGCGCACCAGCACGTTGGAGAAGAACTCGATGACCATCACCAGCGGGAGGACGGCGCCGAGGCCCGCCTGGTATCCGGTCAGGTTCTTCAGGCCGCCGACAAAGCCGTGCCGCTTGAAAGTCAGCGTCATCCACAGGATCCACACCATCACGGCAAGTCCGGCCGGGAAGGCGATGATCGAGGTCACCGGGAATTGCGCGAGCGGGATGATGGACCAGAGGTTCATAACCCACACGAAGAAGAACAGCGAGACCAGCAGCGGTACGTACTTCTCGCCTTCCTTCTTGCCGATCGTCTCGTAGACGATGCCGCGGCGCACGAAGTCGTAACCCGACTCGGCGACCATCTGCAGCTTGCCCGGCACCACCTGCGGCTTGGCGAATGCCCGCCAGAAGAAGACGACGAGGACCAGGGTGCTCAGCAGCGCGAGCAGCATCGGCTTGTTGAAGTCGAGGCTGCCGACGCTGAAGATCGGCTTGAAGATGAAGGAATGCAGTCCCGGGGACTGGAAGCCGCAGCCGCCGTCGACAAAGATCTTGCAGGAGGTGTCGAGGGCGAGCATCTGGTCAGCACTCACCGGCAGGCTCCTTCGGTGTGACGCATGGGTACGGCATCCTCAAGGTGTCGGCGCGGCGCGCGGCCGCGGTTCGGCACTGAAATCTGAGCAGTCTGGGTGCACTCGGCGGGGAGCGCAGAAACGAATCTGGCCTCGGGTCCGAAGGACCTTGGTCCCACCGGCGCATGGGGACGATAGCAGCCTCGGTTGCGGGTGAGCACAGCAGGTCTCATCCGTGCGCTCCGGGCTGCTTGTCCTTGGCCTCGGCGCCGGTTTCCGGCTCCACGTAAAGCATCTTGAGCTTCATGTGCGCCCGGGCCATGGCGCCGACCCACACCAGAGCGGTCGCGAGCACCGTAAGGCCAAAGGCCTTGGTGTTGAAGAGGTCTGTGTTCTTGAACACGGCCAGCACGATCCCGAGCAGCAGGATCTGGGTCGTGTACGTGATCATCGCGATGCCCATGAACAGGGCGGGGAACTTGCGCGAGTAGTGCTGCAGCGCGAGCAGTCCGAGTGCGAAGAAGATCATGACGACTACGGTCGCGGCACCGGCCCCGATGCCACCCTTGGCGCCCGCCACCAGTGAGGCGATGATCACTGCGGCGACGCCGGCGAGGGCGGTCGGGATCGCGGCGCCCTTCAGGATCCGGGCGTCGTTGACCTGCATATGGGTTTCTCCGGCGGGGAGTCGGGAGCGACTAGTCGACGTTGACGAGCGTATCCCCGGAGCGAGGGCACTTATGGCCGTGTTGACGCGGGTCCCTCGCGCCAGAGAACCGCCGCACTACGGTCCTTCGGCTCTGCACCGGGTTCTCGTGAACGGTATCACAAACTCTTTGGGGGACTCTTTACCCACAAGGTGTGGCTCCGGTCACACGGGAGGAGTAAAAGCTGTGTCTCGGCTGCGGACCAGGGCGTATGTCTGCTATGCGGTCAGTGGTCCAGCTTGCGGTAGCGCGATCTGTCGCCGATCGCGGTGGCCCCGCTGATGCCCGCCGGCACCAACTCGCGCGCCTCTTCGCCCGCTTCTCCCGCGGCCTCGCCGCCGTCCTCCGAATCGCCCTTCCGGCGGCGGCTGGGACGGTACCGGGGCGGGACGATCTTCTCCGCCCAGGCCGGCACATTCGGGCGGAAGCGCGGCAGCATGAGCAGTACGAGCCCGAAGGCGCTCAGCGCGATGATGATCAGCACGATCCACAGGCTCGTGGACTGCACCGAGTACGCCACCATGCCGAAGGCCACCAGCGCCGACCAGAAGTACATGAGCAGCACGGCGCGCATGTAGGAGTGGCCCATCTCCAGCAGCCGGTGGTGCAGATGGCCGCGGTCGGCGGCGAACGGCGACTTGCCGTTCCAGGTCCGGCGCAGCACCGCGAGCACCAGGTCGAGCATCGGGATGGCGAGGATGGTCAGCGGCAGCACCAGCGGGATGAAGACGGGGACCGTCGACAGCACGGCCTGCCGCTCGCTCTGCTCGTTGAACAGCTCCAGCGCGTCCGGGTCCACCTGGCCCGTAATGGAGATGGCGCCGGCGGCGAGGACCAGGCCGAGCAGCATGGAGCCGGAGTCGCCCATGAAGATTCTGGCGCGGTGCATGTTGTGCGGCAGGAAGCCCAGGCACATGCCGACCAGGATGGCGGCGAAGAGGGTGGCGGGGGCGGCGGCCTCGATGCCGTACCCGTACCAGAGCCGGTAGGCGTACAGGAAGAACGCCGCCGCGGCGATGGCGACCATGCCGGCGGCGAGGCCGTCGAGGCCGTCCACGAAGTTGACCGCGTTGATCGAGATGACCACCAGGGCGACGGTCAGCAGCGTGCCCTGCATCGGCGTGAGCACGACCATGCCGACGCCGGGGACCGGGATCCACAGGATCGTCAGACCCTGGATCACCATCACCGCGGCCGCGATCATCTGCGCGCCCAGCTTCAGCAGCGCGTCCACGCCCCACTTGTCGTCGAGCACGCCGACGATCCAGATCAGGGCGGCGCCGGAGAGCAGCGCCCGCGGCTCCTGCAGCTTGAAGACCAGTTCAAAGGCTTCGAGGTGGGAGGCGACCAGCAGGGCGGCGCCCAGGCCGCCGAACATCGCGATGCCGCCGAGCCGCGGCGTCGGCTCCAGATGCACATCGCGGTCACGGATCTCCGGCATCGCGCCGGCCATGATCGCGAACTTCCGCACCGGGCCGGTCAGCAGATACGTGACGGCAGCCGCAATGCACAGCGTCAGCAGATATTCACGCACTGGCGGCCCCAAGCTCCGTTCGGCTGGTCACATCAAGCACAGCCCCACACCCTAAACCCAGCTGTAGGGGATGACGGCCGGGAAGTGCTTGGTGGTTGCAGCATAGCTACGACATACGGGCAGGAACGCCCGTCAAAGCGGTCACAACCGGGTCAAGCGCTTGATTGATCTCGTCACCGATCGAGCGGAAATACGTCACCGGCGCCCCGTACGGGTCATACACCTCGTCCGCCGCCGGGCTCGGCGCCACCAGCCAGCCGCGCAGCGCCGCCGCCGCCCGGACCAGGGCGCGGGCCCGCTCCACGGCCCCCTCCGCAGGGCCGGGCAGCGTGGCGGCGTCTATGGCCCGTACCAGCCGGGCGAACTCCTTCAGCGTGAAGGTGCGCAGGCCCGCCGAGTGCCCCATGGAGATCACCTGCGCCCGGTGGTCCCGGGTGGCGGTGAGGACCAGGTCGGCGCGGATGACGTGCTCGTCGTGCAGTTCACGGCCGAGGAAGCCGTCGGGCTCCGCGCCGCGCTCGCGCAGCACGGTGGCGGCGTGCGCCTCCATGACCGCGCCCTCGTGGCCCCAGGTGCCGGCGCTCTCCACGAGGATGCCGTCGGCGGCGCTGCCGAGACGTTCCGTCAGGGCATGCCGCGTCAGCCGCTCGGTGATCGGCGAGCGGCAGACGTTGCCCGTGGAGACGTGCAGGATCCGGAAAGTCAATTGGCTACCTCGAGGTCGGACACGACCTCGCGCAGCTGTTCCTCGGTCACGGCCCCGGCGCGCAGCAGCTTCGGCGTCTTGCCGGTGACGTCGACGATGGACGACGGCACGGCGGCCGGCGTCGGCCCGCCGTCGAGGTAGACCGAGACCGAGTCGCCGAGCATGTCCTGCGCGGCGTCGCAGTCCTGCGGGGACGGGTGCCCGGTGAGGTTGGCGCTGGAGACGCCCATCGGGCCTACGTCCTTCAGCAGCTCGATCGCCACCGGGTGCAGCGGCATCCGCACCGCGACCGTGCCGCGGGTATCGCCGAGGTCCCAGGTGAGCGACGGCTGGTGCTTGGCGACGATGGTCAGCGCGCCCGGCCAGAAGGCGTCCACCAGCTCCCAGGCGTCCTCCGACATGTCGGTGATCAGCCCGTGCAGCGTGTTCGGGGAGCCGACCAGCACGGGCGTGGGCATGTTGCGCCCGCGGCCCTTGGCGTCCAGCAGGTCGGCGACGGCCTCGGAGCTGAACGCGTCGGCGCCGATGCCGTACACGGTGTCGGTGGGAAGGACGACGAGCTCGCCCCGGCGGACGGCGGACGCCGCTTCACGCAGGCCGGTCTTGCGGTCGGTCGCGTCGTTGCAGTCATAGCGGCGTGCCATTGACTGCCTCCTTTGCGGTCCTTCGTAGCTATCGGTCAGTTGTGGTGAATCAGCGCGAGACGCGGCGCGCGGTCGCGAATCTCGGCCGGTTGTTCAGGTCGGGGTGGTCGGCGGCGTCGGCCCAGCCGCGTTCCTCGGTGAAGATCCAGGGCACCTGGCCGCCCTGGGTGTCGGCGTGCTCGACCACCACCACTCCCCCGGGCCGCAGCAGCCGGTGGGCGGTGCGCTCGATGCCGCGGATGGTGTCCAGGCCGTCCTGGCCGGAGAAGAGCGCGAGCTCGGGGTCGTGGTCGCGGGCTTCGGGGGCGACGTACTCCCACTCGGTCAGCGGGATGTACGGCGGGTTGCTGATCACCAGGTCGACCTGGCCGTTCAGCTCCGGGAGCGCGGTCAGCGCGTCGCCGGCGTGCAGCTGGACGCGGGAGCCCGCGACGTTCTTACGGGTCCAGGTGAGGGCTCCCTCGTCGAGCTCCACCGCGTGCACCCGGGAGCGCGGCACCTCCTGAGCCATGGCGAGCGCGATGGCGCCGGAGCCGGAGCACAGGTCGACGATCAGCGGCTCGACGACGTCCATGGCCCGTACGGCTCCTATGGCCCACTCGACCACGGACTCGGTCTCGGGCCGCGGCACGAAGACGCCGGGGCCGACCTTCAGCTCCAGATAGCGGAAGTAGGCGAGTCCGGTGATGTGCTGCAGCGGCTCGCGCGCCTCGCGGCGGGCGATCGCCTCCCAGTAGCGGGCGTCGAAGTCGCCGTCGGCGACGGTGTGCAGCTGGCCGCGCTTGACTCCGTGGACGTAGGCGGCGAGCTCCTCGGCGTCGTGGCGCGGGGATGCCACCCCGGCGTCGGCCAGCCGCTGGGTGGCCTGGGCCACCTCAGCGAGCAGGATGCTTCGCACTGTCCGTCGTCCTCCGTTGTGCTTGTTGTTGTGCTGGTTACTGCTTACTGCGCTGCCGCGAGCTTCGCTGCCGAGTCAGCGTCGACGCAGGCCTGGGTCACGGCGTCCAGGTCCCCGTCCAGGACCTGGTCGAGGTTGTACGCCTTGTAGCCGACGCGGTGGTCGGAGATGCGGTTCTCCGGGAAGTTGTAGGTACGGATCTTCTCCGAGCGGTCCACCGTGCGCACCTGGCTGCGGCGGGCGTCGGCGGCTTCCTTCTCCGCTTCCTCCTGTGCCATGGCGAGGAGCCTGGAGCGAAGGATACGCATCGCCTGCTCCTTGTTCTGCAGCTGGCTCTTCTCGTTCTGGCAGGAGGCGACCACGCCGGTGGGGATGTGGGTGATGCGGACGGCGGAGTCGGTGGTGTTCACGGACTGCCCGCCGGGGCCTGACGACCGGTAGACATCGATCCGCAGATCATTGGGGTTGATCTCGACGTCGATCTCCTCGGCCTCGGGCGTGACGAGCACGCCGGCCGCGGAGGTGTGGATACGGCCCTGGGACTCGGTCGCCGGGACGCGCTGCACGCGGTGCACGCCGCCCTCGTACTTCATCCGCGCCCAGACGCCGTGGCCCGGCTCGACCTGGCCCTTCGACTTCACCGCGACCTGGACGTCTTTGTAGCCGCCCATGTCGGACTCGGTGGCGTCGATGATCTCGGTCTTCCAGCCGACGCGCTCGGCGTACCGCAGATACATCCGCAGCAGGTCGCCGGCGAAGATCGCGGACTCGTCGCCGCCCGCGCCGGCCTTGACCTCGAGGATGACGTCCTTGTCGTCGCTGGGGTCGCGGGGCACGAGGAGCAGGCGCAGCTTCTCGGTAAGCTGCTCGCGCTGCTCTTCGAGCTCCTTGACCTCGGCGGCGAAGTCCGGGTCGTCGGCGGCGAGCTCCTTGGCCGTCTCGATGTCGTCGCCGGTTTGCTTCCAGGAGCGGTACGTGGTGATGATCGGGGTGAGCTCGGCGTAGCGCTTGTTCAGGCGCATGGCCTCGCGCTGGTCGGCGTGCACCGAGGGATCGGCGAGCCGCGTCTCCAGGTCGGCGTGCTCGGCGGTCAGATCCTCGACAGCCTCGAACATCGTGGGCTCCAGGTGAGTGCCAGTGAGTGCCAGCAGTGATGGGACCGACAAAGGCGCCGACTCGCCTGCCCGGAACAACGGGCGGGCTGAGCCGGCGCCTGGAAAGTCGCTACTTCGCGGCGGCCTTCTTGCCGAAGCGGGCCTCGAAGCGGGCCACGCGGCCACCGGTGTCGAGGATCTTCTGCTTGCCGGTGTAGAACGGGTGGCACTCGGAGCAGATGTCGGCACGGATGGTGCCGGACGTCACGGTGCTCCGGGTGGTGAACGAGGCGCCACAGGTGCAGCTGACCTGGGTCTCGACGTACTCCGGGTGGATGTCGCGCTTCAAGGGATGCTCCTAATGATCTGGGAGGGCACCGGGTCGCTCGGCGGGATGCGTCACGTGAACCGGGGCCGACGGTCCAGTTTGCCATCTGGGCCGCCAGCCTCCAAAACGAGGCTCCGCCGGCAAATATTCCCCCAGGTCAGCCCACCCACCCACCCGCATCACTCGCTCCGCGAGATGGGTCGGCGGGTGGGCCTCAGGACCCGGTGCGGGGGCGTGGGTCGCGGGGGCGGGTGGAGGCCCCGGGGCGGGTGCGGGGCGTGGGTCGCGGGGGCGGATGCCGGCCGCCGGGTGCGGGGCGTGGGTCCTGGGTGCCGGCCGCCGGGGCGGGTGCGGGGTGGTCGCCGCGTGGGCCGGGTGCGGGGTGGTCGCCGCGTGGGCCGGGTGCGGGGTGGGGGTACGTCCTCACGCGGCACCGACATCTTTGGCTGGCGCGTGCTGCTCATCCCCGCGCTGCGGGCGCACCCCCACCCCACACCCTCGTAACGCTTGCCGGGCGCCGGTCGCGTCGCCCCGCGCAGCGCACTCGCACCCCGTACGGCACTAGGCGCCCGCCCCTGTCGCACACAGCAACGGGCGGGCGGGAATCAGCCGCGCGCAGCGCAACCGCATGCTCGTCCCGCTGTCGGGCGCCGCGCACAGCGCACCCCACCCCCCATGTGCTGCCCGGCTGCCGCGCACAGCGCACCCCACCCCCCACGCGCTGCCGGGCGCCGCCCTCCCCACCCCTGTCGCACACAGCAACGGGCGGGCGGGTGGGATCAGCCTGCGTTGTCCGACGGGGCCGTAGCCGCGTCCTGGGCGTCCTTGGTCTTGTCTCCTGCGGAGCCCTTTAGGGCTGACTTCGGGATGGGGTGGTCTGCCTTCAGGGCCGCCCAGACTTGCTTCGCCTGGGAGTCCAGGGGGATGACTCGGTTGCCGTCCGTCGTGTCGTACGTGACCGGCAGCGTCGCCATCTGGATGTCGTTCGAGCTGATGCCCTTGAGGCTCTTGGCCAGGTCCGACAGGTCGGAGACCGAGGCCAGGTCCTTGTCCGTGGTGATTGAGCTCGTCGCCGTGTCGGCCAGGCGGTAGAGCTTTGTCGGGTTCGACAGCACGCCTACGCTCTTGACCTGGTCTAGCAGCGCCTTGATGAAGGTGTGCTGCAGCTGTATTCGACCGAGGTCGCTGCCGTCGCCGACACCGTGCCGGGTGCGGACCAGGCCGAGGGACTGCTCGCCGTCGAGGCGATGCGTGCCGGCGGCCAGGTTGAGGTGGCTGTCCTTGTCGTTGATGGCCTGCTTCGTCGTGACCTCGACCCCGCCGAGCTGGTCGATGAGGTCCTTGAAGCCGGAGAAGTCGACCTCGACGAAGTGGTCGATGTGGATGTCCGTCATCTGCTCCACGGTCTTGATGGAGCAGGCGGGGCCGCCGGTGGTGTACGCGGAGTTGAACATCACCCGCTGCGCCGCGGGCGCCATCTTGCCGTTGTCCTGCTCGCACTCCGGACGGCTGACCATCGTGTCCCGCGGTATGGAGACGATGCTCGCCTTCTTACGGTCCTCGTAAAGGTGCACCACCATCGCCGTGTCCGAGCGCGCCCCGGACTCCACATTGCCGCCGCCGATCTTGCCGTTCTCGCCGGTGCGGGAGTCGGAGCCGAGGACGAGGATGTCCATCGAGCCGTTGTCGGCGTCGTCGGGGCGGTCGGTGCCGAGCTTGGCGTCGACGTCGACGCTGGAGAGATTTCCGTTGAGCTTGAAATAGACGTAACCGAAGGTGGCGCCGCCGAGCAGAACCGCCACGGTGAGCACCCAGGCCGAGATCAATACGACCTTGCGGCGGGTGCTGCGCTGGGGGCGCGGCTTTCGGTGGTCCGTCATTAGGGGATCAAGCTCCTCGGGCATTTGTCCGACATGAACGGACACAGGGATTACCCGAAAGAGTGACACACCGTTGTTCGTAGAGGCAAAGTCCAGCGACTGGAATGGGACCTTAAGCACCCCATGAAGGGCCCTTTGACCAGGCGTTTAGCCCCTTCATGAGAATTCCGTGAACGGCCGGGGCCCCCGTCACGCGCGGTGACGGGGGCCCCGGTGATGATCGGCCGTACGGCCGATCAGTCGCCGTTCGGCGTCGGCGTCGTCTTCTGGATCTGGAGCAGGAATTCCGCGTTGGACTTCGTCTGCTTCATCTTGTCCAGGAGCAGCTCCATCGCCTGCTGCGCGTCGAGCGCGTGCAGCACCCGGCGGAGCTTCCAGACGATCGCGAGCTCGTCATTGGCCATGAGGATTTCTTCCTTACGGGTGCTGGACGCGTCCACGTCCACCGCCGGGAAGATCCGCTTGTCCGAGAGCTTCCGGTCGAGCCGCAGCTCCATATTGCCGGTGCCCTTGAACTCCTCGAAGATCACCTCGTCCATCCGCGAGCCGGTCTCGACCAGCGCGGTGGCGAGGATGGTCAGCGAGCCGCCGTCCTCGATGTTCCGCGCGGCGCCGAAGAAGCGCTTGGGCGGGTAGAGGGCGGTCGAGTCGACACCACCGGACAGGATGCGGCCGGAGGCCGGGGCAGCGAGGTTGTACGCGCGGCCCAGGCGGGTGATCGAGTCGAGCAGCACGACCACGTCGTGGCCGAGCTCCACCAGGCGCTTGGCGCGCTCGATGGACAGCTCCGCGACCGTGGTGTGGTCCTCGGCCGGGCGGTCGAAGGTCGAGGAGATGACCTCGCCCTTGACCGAGCGCTGCATGTCGGTGACCTCTTCCGGACGCTCGTCGACCAGGACGACCATCAGGTGGCACTCGGGGTTGTTCGTGGTGATCGCGTTGGCGATCGACTGCAGGATGATCGTCTTGCCGGTCTTCGGGGGCGCGACGATCAGGCCGCGCTGGCCCTTGCCGATCGGGGCGACCAGGTCGATGATCCGCGGGATCAGCGCCTGCGGGTCGTTCTCCAGGCGCATCCGCTCCTGCGGGTACAGCGGCGTCAGCTTGCCGAACTCCGCGCGGGACTTGCCCTGTTCGGGAGCCTGGCCGTTGACGGAGTCGAGGCGGACCAGCGCGTTGAACTTCTCCCGCCGCTCGCCCTCGCGCGGCTGCCGCACGGCACCCGTGACGTGGTCACCCTTGCGCAGGCCGTTCTTACGGACCTGGGCCAGGGACACGTACACGTCGTTCGGGCCCGGCAGGTAGCCGGAGGTGCGGACGAACGCGTAATTGTCGAGGATGTCGAGGATGCCGGCGACCGGGATCAGGACGTCGTCCTCGGAGATCTGCGGCTCGGCGCCGAAGTCGTCGCGGCCGCGGCCACGGCCCCGGCGGTCGCGGTAGCGCCCGCGGCGGCCGCGCCGGCCGCCCTCGAAGTCGTCGTCGTCATCGCGGTTCTGGCGGTCGTCGCGGTTCTGGCGCTGCCCGCCGCCCTGACCGCCGCCGCCCTGCTGGTTCTGCCGGCCGCCGCCCTGGTTCTGCTGCTGGCCGCCGTCGCCGTCGCCCTTGTTGCGCTGGCGGTCGCGGCGGTCGCGGCGGTTCTTGTTACGGCCGCCGCCGTCGCCGTCGCGCTGCTTGCCCTCGGCATTGTCGACCGCGGCCTCGGCCTTGGCGTCCTTCGGCTGCTCGCCCTTGGCGCCCTTGTCCTTGTCGCCCTTGTCGCCCTTGGACTGCGCGTCGCGCTCGCCCTGGTCCTTGTCCTTGGACTTGGCCGGCTGACCGGGGATGTCGATCTGCTGCTGGCCGCCGTCGGCCTGCTCGCCGCCCTTGGCGGCCTTCTCGGACTTCGCGGCGCTCTGCGCGGCACCCTCGCCGGTACGGGCCCGGGAGGTGGCGCGGCGCTTGGGCTTGTCGGCACCGCCGTCGGCGGGGGCCGCGTCGGCCTTGGCAGCCGCGGGTGCGGAGGAGCCGCCGGCGGCCTGCTTCTCCTTGATCACCTCGATCAGCTGGCCCTTGCGCATGCGCGCGGTGCCCTTGATGCCGAGTTGGGACGCGACCTGCTGCAGCTCGGCCAGCACCATGCCCTCGAGGCCGGGGCCGCGGCGCCGGCGAGTGCTGCCGGAGGAGGCGGCGGGGGCGTCCGAAGCGCTGCTGGCTGCACCCTGGGCAGCATCCACGCCCATCAGATCGGTGGTGTCGCTCACGAAGGGTCCTTCCCTGGAGCGGGCGTCGGCCTGTCTGGCTCGGCGACCGGTTGTGCTTCTCCGGCAGTGGTCCTATGGCTTGCGGACCCGCCGGGGCGGTGGTCCACCGCTATGTGCTTCGTACACACACGGCGGAGAGATCTGTGCTGGCTTGGCGTCGTAACCACGCCGATCGGGCGCCTCACTGCGCAGGCAGGCTGCTCAGGCAGTGCAGGGGGGTCCCGGAAGAAAGGCACACAGGCGAACGATGCGCTGGTGCTGCCTTGAGGTTAACACTATCCGATCCAACAAACATTCCCCCTCTCCAACGCTTGCGGTCCGTCACGCCAACGGCAGCAGGCTTGCCCCGTCGGCATCCAGGTCGAGCCGGCTGGCCGTCCAGCCGTCGGCCGCCGCCGCGGCGACCTTCTCCGCGGAGCCGTCGTCCGTCAGCGCGAGCACCGTAGGCCCCGCACCCGAGATGACTGCAGGGACGCCATCGGCCCGCAGCCGGTTCACCAGCGCCACACTTTCGGGCATCGCGGGAGCGCGGTACTCCTGGTGGATGCGGTCCTCGGTGGCGGCGAGGAGATGCTCGGGACGCCTGGTCAGCGCCTCGACGAGCAGCCCGGCGCGGCCCGCGTTGGCGGCCGCGTCGGCGTGTGGGACGGTGCGCGGGAGCAGCCCTCTGGCGGTCTCCGTGAGCACCTCGGTGGCCGGTACGAAGACCACCGGAACGATGGAATCGGCCGGATCCATGCGTACGGCCCTGACGGCGCCGCCGCCGGCCGGGGCGCCGGTCGCGCCGTTCTCCGACCAGGCCAGGGTGAAGCCGCCGAGCAGGCACGCCGCGACATTGTCGGGGTGGCCCTCGATCTCGGTGGCCAGCTCGACCAGGCCCGCGTCGTCGAGCTTCGCCTCGCCGCCTATCGTCACGGCGCGGGCGGCGGTGATGCCGGCGCAGATCGCGGCCGCGGAGGAGCCGAGGCCGCGGCCGTGCGGGATGCGGTTGGCGCAGACGACTTCCAGGCCGCGCGGCTGGCCGCCGAGGAGGTCGAAGGCGGTGCGCATGGCCCGTACGAGGAGGTGGGACTCGTCCCGCGGGAGGGTCTCTGCCCCCTCACCCGCGATGTCCAGGTGCAGTCCGGAGTCGGCTACGCGGACCACGACGTCGTCGTACAGACCTAGTGCGAGGCCGTACGCGTCGAAGCCCGGGCCGAGGTTGGCGCTCGTCGCCGGCACGCGGACGCGTACGGCGGCGGCGCGGAATGCTGGACCGGCCATCGCTGTGGTGACTCTCCTCAGGTGGGGTGCGATGTGAAGAAGATGTCGTCAAGCGGCGCATCGGCCCCTGCGACCGCTCGGCGTCGCGCCTTGGGGAGGGGCCATCCGGAAAGATAATGCAACGACAGCTTATCGAAGGAAGGTTCTGTGGCGACATAGGGCGCACAGGAGGCGCACGGTGTGTTTCGCACGGCTGCCCTGTGCGCCCGTCGTCTTAGGCGAGGCCCAGCTTCTCCGCCGCGGCGTCCGCGTCTACCGGGACCGAGACCGCCGGCGGGGCGCCCGCCACCGCCCAGTCGGGGTCCTTCAGGCCGTTGCCCGTCACCGTGCAGACGATGCTCTGGCCTGCGGTTACGCGGCCCTGCTCCGTGGCCTGCAGGAGGCCGGCGACGCTTGCCGCGGAGGCGGGCTCCACGAAGACGCCCTCCTTCGAAGCCAGCAGCTTGTACGCGCGCAGGATCTGGCGGTCGGTGACCGACTCGATGTGGCCGCCGGATTCGTCGCGGGCCTGTTCGGCGAGGGACCAGGAGGCCGGGTTGCCGATGCGGATCGCGGTGGCGAGGGTCGAGGGGTTGGTGACCGGGGCGCCGTTGACGATGGGGGCGGCGCCGGCGGCCTGGTAGCCCCACATGTGCGGGGTGCGCTTGGCGAGGCCGTCGGCCGCGTATTCGCGGTAGCCCTTCCAGTACGCGGTGATGTTGCCCGCGTTGCCGACCGGCAGCACGTGGATGTCGGGGGCGTCGCCGAGGGCGTCGACGATCTCGAAGGCGGCGGTCTTCTGGCCTTCGATACGGAACGGGTTGACCGAGTTGACCAGCGCCACCGGGTACTTCTCGGAGAGCCCGCGGGCGAGGTTGAGGCAGTCGTCGAAGTTGCCGTCGACCTCGATGATGCGGGTGCCGTAGACCAGCGCCTGGGCCATCTTGCCCATCGCGATCTTGCCCTTCGGCACCAGGGCGGCAGGCATCAGCCCCGCGCGAGCCGCGTACGCGGCCATGGACGCCGAGGTGTTGCCGGTGGAGGCGCAGATGACGGCCTGCGCGCCGTCGCCCTTGGCCTTGGAGATGGCCGTGGTCATGCCGCGGTCCTTGAAGGAGCCGGTGGGGTTGGCGCCCTCGACCTTCAGGTGGACGTCGCAGCCGGTGACCTCGGACAGGGTGTTGGCCCTGACCAGCGGGGTCCCGCCTTCGCCGAGCGTCACCACGGGAGCGTCCGCGCCGAGCATGGGCAGCCGGTCGCGGTACTCGTGGATGATGCCCCGCCACTGGCGGGTGCCCGACATTCGGCTGTCGTCGATAAGTGCGTTCATGGGCTGGTTCCTCTATTCCCCTTCGACCCGCATGATGCTGGCGACTCCCCGCACGGAGTCGAGCTTCCTCAGCTCGTCGACGACCGTCCGCAGCGCCTCGTCCGGCGCCCGGTGGGTGACGACGACGAGCGATGCCTCGCCATCCTTGCCCTGCTGTCTGACCGTGTCGATGGACACGTCGTGCTCGGCGAAGATGGCCGCCACGTGGGCGAGCACGCCCGCGCGGTCGGCCACGTCGAGGCTGATGTGATACCGCGTGACCACGTCGCCCATCGGGCCGACGGGCAGCTGCGTGTACGCCGATTCGCCGGGCCCGTGGCCACCGTTGAGCTTGTTACGGCAGACGGCGACGAGGTCGCCGAGGACGGCGGAGGCGGTCGGCGAGCCGCCGGCCCCGGGTCCGTAGAACATCAGCTGGCCGGCGGCGCTGGCCTCGACGAAGACCGCGTTGTACGCCTCGCGGACCGAGGCGAGCGGGTGGCTGAGCGGGATCATCGCCGGGTGCACGCGGGCGGTGACGGAGCGGCCGTCGGCGGCGCGCTCGCAGATGGCGAGGAGCTTGACGGTGCAGCCCATCCGTTTCGCCGAGGCCATGTCGGCTGCGGTGATCTCGGTGATGCCCTCGCGGTAGACGTCGTCGAGGCGGACCCGGGTGTGGAAGGCGATGCCGGCGAGGATCGCGGCCTTGGCGGCGGCGTCGTAGCCCTCGACGTCGGCGGTCGGGTCGGCCTCGGCATAGCCGAGGGCGGTGGCCTCGTCGAGGGCCTCGCTGTAGCCGGCGCCCAGGGTGTCCATCCGGTCGAGGATGAAGTTGGTGGTGCCGTTCAGGATGCCGAGGACCCGGTTGACCTTGTCGCCCGCGAGGGATTCCCGGAGGGGGCGGACGAGGGGGATCGCGCCGGCCACGGCCGCCTCGTAGTACAGGTCGACGCCGCGGGCGTCGGCGGCCGCGTAGAGCGCGGGGCCGTCCTCGGCGAGCAGGGCCTTGTTGCCCGTAACGACGGAGGCGCCGTGCTCGAAGGCGGTGGTGATGAGGCCGCGGGCCGGCTCGATGCCGCCGATGAGCTCGATGACTACGTCGATGTCACCCCGTTTGACCAGGGCTTTCGCGTCGGTGGTGAGGAGCTCGTCCGGGATGCCGGGGCGTGAGCGCCCGGCCCGGCGGACGGCCACTCCGGCGAGCTCGACCGGGGCGCCGATGCGGGCGGCGAGGTCGTCGGCGTGCGTCGTCATGAGGCGGGCCACCTCGGAGCCGACCGAACCGCAGCCGAGCAATGCCACCTTCAGTGGCGATGCCTCGCTCATCACGACCTCGCTTCCCGCAGACGCGCGTTTGTCTTCCGGACCAGTCTCGCCCAGGGGGCCGCGACCGCGACCCGCTGTCCAGAATACGAGACAGGTGACTTGCTTATTGAGATGATCCTCAGCCGACGTCCAGCCGCAGGAGATCTTCCTCCGTCTCCCGGCGGACGATCACCTTTGCCTCGCCGTCCTTCACGGCGACGACCGGCGGCTTGAGGGCGTGGTTGTAGTTGCTCGCCATGCTGCGGCAGTACGCGCCGGTGGCCGGGACCGCCAGCAGGTCGCCCGCGGCGACGTCCGCGGGCAGGTAGGCGTCCCGTACGACGATGTCGCCGGACTCGCAGTGCTTGCCGACCACGCGGGAGAGCATCGGCGCCGCGTCGGAAGCGCGGGAGACCAGCGCGACCGTGTAGTCGGCGTCGTACAGGGCGGTGCGGATGTTGTCGGACATGCCGCCGTCGACGCTGATGTAGGTGCGGATGCCGTCGAGCTCCTTGACCGTGCCGACCTCGTACAGCGTGAAGGCGGTCGGGCCGACGATGGCGCGGCCCGGCTCGACGGACAGGCGCGGCTGGGCGAGGCCGGCGGCGGTGCACTCGCGGGAGACGATGTCGCCGAGCGCCTTGGCGATCTCGTGCGGCTCGCGCGGGTCGTCGTCGGTGGTGTACGCGATGCCGAGGCCGCCGCCGAGGTCGATCTCGGGCAGCTCGATGCCGTGCTCGTCGCGGATCTCGCGGAGCAGCCCGACGACGCGGCGGGCGGAGACCTCGAAGCCGGCCATGTCGAAGATCTGCGAGCCGATGTGGGAGTGGATCCCGACCAGCTCGAGGCCATCGAGCTTGAGGACGCGGCGTACGGCTTCCGCGGCCACCCCGTCGGCGAGCGCGAGGCCGAACTTCTGGTCCTCGTGGGCGGTCGCGATGAACTCGTGGGTGTGCGCCTCGACGCCGACCGTGACGCGGATCTGGACGCGCTGCGTCTTGCCGAGCCGCTGGGCGATGTGCGCGACGCGGACGATCTCCTGGTACGAGTCGAGCACGATGCGGCCGACGCCGGCTTCTACGGCGCGCTCGATCTCTTCGTTGGACTTGTTGTTGCCATGCATCGCGATGCGGTCCGCGGGCATGCCCGCGGAGAGGGCCACGGCGAGCTCGCCGCCGGAGCAGACATCGAGGTTGAGGCCCTCCTCGGTCAGCCAGCGCACGACCGCCCGGGAGAGGAAGGCCTTGCCCGCGTAGAAGACGTCGGCGCCGGCGAAGGCGTCCGCCCAGGCGCGGCAGCGGGCCCGGAAGTCGTCCTCGTCGAGGAAGATCGCCGGAGTGCCGTGCTCTTCGGCGAGCCGCGTGACCGGGATGCCGGCGACGGTGGCGGCGCCGTCGGCGGCGCGGTCGACCGTACGGGACCAGACGCGCTTGTCGAGCGTGTTCAGGTCGGCGGGCGGCGGCGAGTAGTGCCCCTCGGGGAGCACGTCGGCGTGCCGGGGTCCTGCGGGGTGGGCGGAACGACTCACGGTGGCTTGGCTCCTCGGGCGGGTTTCTCGGGACGGCTGCTTGGGACGGCGGCTGGGACGGCTGGTTCAGATGCGTTCGGGGGCGGTGATGCCGAGCAGGGTGAGGCCCTGTTTCAGCGCCGTCCCGGCGGCGGCGGTGAGGCGCAGCCGCGCGTGGTGTTTCTCGGTGACCTCTTCGTCACCGCGGGGTAGCGGGGGGTGGTCCGCCTGGAAGGCGAGGCAGGCGGTCGCGAGCTGCTCCAGGTGGCGAGCGAGCCGGTCCGGGGACCGGTGGATCGCGGCGGTCTCCACGACGGTGGGGAGATCGGCGATCGCCGTGATGAGGGCTGCGCCCTCGGTGCTCGGGATGTCGCCCTGAAGAGTGTGCCGTATCGCGAGGTCTGCTGCGTTGCGCGCGGTCGCGCGGGTGCGGGTGTGGGCGTACTGGATGCGGAAGAGAGGGCTGGACTCGTGGGAGGTGAGGAGGGTCTCGTCGAGGCGGGGGCGGTCGCCTGCGGCGGGGCGGAGGAGGGCCCAGCGGAGGGGGTCTTCTGGCCATGAGCGAGCTTCTTCTGCTTGCGCGCGGCTCAGGGGGGTGGGGTGTACGCGTACGTCGATCGCGGTGCCGGCTGGGTGGGGCGGGTTGCGAAACGTCCCGGGCCAACCCGTCCCGCCTTGCGGGACGCCTTCCCCCGGAGGGAGCGGCATGACCTCCGCGCCGGCGGCGCGGAGGAGCCTGGACAGGGACTGTGCCGTGAGCTCTGCTCGTACGTCCCCGGGGGTCGGGTGCAGTGTGTACGTCTCCCCCGCCAGCGCGCTCGATTCCGCGTACGAGCCGCCCTCCCGGAGGGCCGCCGCGATCGTCTCCTCGTGCCGGTTCGCCGCCAGCGTGAAGTTCAGGAAGCCGGGGCCCGTGATCTCGACCTTGGTGATGCCGTCCGCCCGCTCCAGGCGGGGGCGGAGGCGCTCGGCCAGCTCGCGCGGTGGGAGGTTTGCCGCGGTGGCGAGCTGCAGGGCGATGCTTGTCGCGTAGTCGCCGGTGCCGCCTGGGCGCGGGGGTGTGACGACGATGCGCTCCGGCAGGTCGCCGGAGAGGGTGAGCTCGCCCTCCGCCGTGGCTGCGCGCAGCGCGCAGCGGACGGTGCGGGAGAGTTCGGCGGGGGTCACGGGGCAAGCGTATTTCAGGGGTGGGGGGCCAGGGCTAACCAGTTTCGCCCGGTGGGATCAGCGCAGGGCGCTCTCGGCGGACTCGGCGCCGTCGGCCGCGGGGCCTTCCGCCCCGGCGCCGCGGCCGTCGCCCGTACTCGCGAGCAGCCGGCGGACCAGGCTGACCAGATCCGCCGGGTCGAATGGCTTGGCCAGGAAGGCGTCGACCGGCGTCGACCGCCCGGCCTCCGCCTCGAGCTGCGTGCAGGCGCTGACGATGGCGATCGGCAGGTCGCGGGTGCGGGCGTCGGCGCGCAGCCGGGCGGCGGTGCACAGGCCGTCGAGGCGCGGCATCGCGATGTCGAGAGTGATCACATCGGGCCGTACGCGATGCACGACCTCCAGGCATTCGGCACCGTCGGCCGCGGTCACGACCTCGAAGCCCTCCAGCTCGAGATTGACCCTGATCAGCTGCCGGATCACCTTGTTGTCGTCCACAACAAGGACCCGACCGGACAAGCCAGGCACAGAGAAAAGGGTAGGTGCGCGACCCCCGCCGCGTCCCGGATTTGCGTACTTCCCCGCGTGCGGGGAGGGGAGTGTGGAAGCGTTTACTGCTATGTGGCCGCAGCCTCAACGGCCGCGTCGACGGCTGTCTCCGCGGCGTGCTCGACCGTCTCGATGCCGTGCTGCCGGGTGGTGTGGCCGTCGGACAGGACCGCGATCAGGTAGGTGTGGCCCGCGCGCTGGGCGCGGCCGATGCTGTTGACGTCCCAGCGGCCGGTGGCGGTGCGCGGCAGCCAGCCGTTCTTGAGCGCCACGGAGCCGTCGGCGGCGCCCGTGACCGCCGCGGATATCCCCCAGCGCTGGTCGGGGACGACGCGGCACATGAGGTCGTCGAGGACGGCCCGGGAGGCGCGCGTGAGCGGGGAGTCGGTGGTGAAGACGGCCTTGAGGAGGCGGAGCTGGTCCGCCGCGGTGGTACGGGTCAGGCCCCAGTGGCCGCCGCTGCCCGGGTCCGTATCGGTCAGGCCCAGGCGCTTGTTGGCGGCGGCGAGGCCCGCGGCGCCGCCGATGGACTGCCAGAGGGCGTCGGCGGCGTCGTTGTCGCTGCGGGTGATCATCGCTTCGGCCAGGCGGGTTTCGGACGCGGAGAGCTTGCGGTGGGCGTCCTGGGCCTTGAGCAGCAGGGCGGCAAGGATGTCGACCTTGGCGATGCTGGCGGTGTCGTACGTGCCGCCGCCGTGCGTGGCGGTGTCGCCGGTGGTGAGGTCCGTAACGGCGAGGGCGTACCGGCCTGATGGGACCGGGAGGGCGGCGAGGGCGGCGTCCACCGTCGCGTCGAGGTCGGGGGTGGGTGTCGGCGAGGGGGACGGATTGTCCGTCTTCCCCGGTGACTTCGGCGACTTCGACGGCTCCGCCGCTTCCGCGGTGCGGGCCGGTGACTGGCATGCCGTACCCGCGGCGAGGGTCAGGAGGGCCAGAAAGGCGGCGGTCGTGAGCGCGATGCGCGGTGAGCGGGACACGCCGGGGAAATTAGGCAGCGCATTTCACAGCCGTCTGGGAGCGGCCTCAACATCGGCTTAAAAACGGAAAGTCGGGAACGCGGGGGACGCATGCGTACCGGAGCAACCACGGAGGGTCAAGGGTCGAGCGTTTGTCCGTGATGTGCTTGTGATCTACCGCCGAGATCTCTTAGTGTCACGGCAGTTCGCACATGCGAGCACCGCGTCCCCCGATCCGCCGAATCCTGCCCGTCGGGGGCCGGCACCGTCGTCTTGCCACCGCAGGGCAGGAGCGGGGGAACCACCGTTCTCCGTCGGGGACTTTCCCGACTAGGGGTGCAGCCGCACCAATTGGCGCGGCCGGGCAGCTCCAGCCCGAACCCGACAGCTCACCTCGCAGGCGCCGGAGAAAGTCCCAGCATGGCCGGTACCGGCACACGCCGCGCACCCAAACAGCGCGTCGGCACCCGACGCGTCGTCACCGTCGCGGGCATAGGCATCGCCCTCCCCGCGCTCGGCACGCTCGCGGCCTCGGCCGCGAACGCGTACACGGTGGAGAAGGGCGACACCCTCTCGGACATCGCGGCGGACCACGGATACGGATCCGACTGGCAGCGGCTGTACGAGGACAACAAGAAGACGGTCGGCGGCGACCCCGACCTGATCCTGCCCGGCCAGGAGCTGGACATCGACGGCAAGGCCAAGGCCCCGGCCGCCAAGCCCAGCTCCTCCGCCGACAAGGCCGCCGACAAGGCCGAGGCCCAGCGGTACGTCACGCACACCGTCGCGGCCGGGGACACGCTCGGGAAGATCGCGGCGAAATACGACGTGCCGGGCGGCTGGCAGCGCGTCTACGCGGACAACAAGGACAAGGTCGGCTCGGATCCCGCCGCGCTGAAGGTGGGCACGAAGCTGAAGGTGGACACCAAGGGCGGGAAGGTCTCGAACCCCGTTCAGCAGGCGTCGGATTCCTCGGGCTCCGGTTCCTCCGGCTCCGGTGGCTCCGGCTCGTCCGCGATCCCCACCACCGAGGCGGGCATGAAGGCCGCGGCGCAGAAGCTGATGCCGGCGGACCAGTTCACCTGCTTCAGCAACATCGTGGAGCGGGAAAGCGGCTGGAACCACAAGGCGACGAACCCGTCCTCGGGCGCGTACGGCCTGGTGCAGGCGCTGCCCGGCTCCAAGATGGCGTCCGCGGGCGCCGACTGGCGGACGAACCCGGTCACGCAGATCAAGTGGGGCCTGACCTACATGAACGAGCGCTACGACAGCCCGTGCGGCGCCTGGGAGTTCTGGCAGGCGAACAGGTGGTACTGAGCGCCTGACCTACTCGTCGAGGTAGGCGTCCAGCGCCTCGTCCAGTGAGGTCGTCCACTCGTTGAGGGCGGCCTTGCTGGACGCGGCCACCTCGGCCGGGTATTCGCGCCGGCGGCGGGTGTGCACGGTGACGGTGAGCCGGCGGCCGAAGCGCGAGGTGGCCCACTCGACGGCGCCGATCTCGTCCCAGCCGAAGTCCGCCTCGGTGTCGTCGAGGGTGAAGCGGACGCCGTCGGCGTCGACGGCGATGGAGCCGCGGCGGTCGGAGGCCTCGAAGGCGGGACCGTCGCCGGGCTCGCCGTCGGCCTCATCCTCGTCCGTGGACTCGCCGTCCTCGTCCTCGCCGGCGCTCTCCGCCGCGTCGCCGGCGTCCGCCGCGTCCTCGGCGGCCTCCGCCTCGACGCCGTCGCCGTCCTCGTCCGTCTCCACGCCGGCCTGCGCCTGGTCCTGCGTTTCCGGCTCCGGCTCCTGGTGCGCGGGCACGAGGCCCGGCACCGCGCCCGGGTCGGTGGCGGCGGCGTTCACGGTCGGTATCTTGGTGCCCTTCTTCTCCGTCACAGCGCGCATTATTGCGGATCACCCGCCCGTCCCGTCCAGCCCGGCAGCGCCAAGGCGGCGGAGCCGGAAAAACTCATCGTTCTTTAAGGTGCGGCGTCCGCCGTCAGCCCCAGGCGGCCTCGGCCACCGCCACCCCGACGAACACCGCGCCGAGCCCCGCCACCACGCTCGCGACGGCGTTGGCCGCGGCGTAGAACCGCGCCCCCTCCTCCGCGAGCCGCAGCGTCTCGTACGAGAAGGTCGAATACGTGGTGAGCGCCCCGCACAGCCCGGTGCCGAGAAGCAGCTGCAGCCGGTCTCCCGCCGCGCCCGCGACCACCGCGCCGGTGAGGACGCCGAGGACGAGGCAGCCGGCGACGTTGACGGTCAGCGTGCCCCAGGGGAAGACGGAGTCGTGGCGGAGCTGCACGGCGCGGTCGGTGACATAGCGGAGGGGGGCGCCGACCATGGCGCCGGCGATGACGAACAGCCAGTTCACCGCGGGTCGCCGCCCCGGCCCACGTAACGGATCACCTCGACCTCGTCGAGGATGACCAGGCCCTCCCCCACCAGCTCGTCCAGCTCCGGCAGGAAGCCGCGGACCCGCTCCTCGGTGTCCACGATGACGATGGCGACCGGCAGGTCCTCGCTCAGGGACAGCAGCCGGGAGGTGTGGATGAGGGAGGAGGCGCCGAAGCCCTCGATGCCGCGGAAGACGCTGGCGCCGGCGAGGCCGGCGGCGTGGGCGCGGTGGACGATTTCGGTGAAGAGGGGTTTGTGCTGCCAGGTGTCGTTCTCGCCGATGAAGATGGTGACCCGCAGGGCGGGGCCGGTGAGCCTGGTCATGGCCTGGTGCCTCCGGTTCGCTCAGCGCGCCACCTGACCAGGCGGCGGGTGGTGGACGCGGCCGCCCAGACCGCGAGCAGCGCCGCCAGCAGGGTGAGCCCGAGGTACAGCAGGCCCAGGCCCGGGCGCCCGCCGTCTACGAGCCGCTCGATGTCCACGGCGTACGTCGAGAAGGTGGTGAAGCCGCCGAGGACGCCGGTGCCGAAGAACGGGCGGACCAGGCGGTGCGCCGCCCATACGTCGGTGATCACGACCATGAAGACGCCGATGACCGCGCAGCCGACGACATTGACGGCGAGCGTCGTCCAGGGGAACGCGGCCGGGGCGGCCGTCGGCCACAGCAGCGCGGCCCCGTAGCGGGCGGCGGCGCCGAGACCGCCGCCGAGCGCGACCATGCCGATGACGGGGCCCTGTCCGCGCCAGGCGCGCTGCCGCGGGGCGGGCAGGGGCGTCTCGGCGTCGGGGTCGACGGGCTCCTTCGTCAGGTGCGGCCTGGGCGCGGCCGTCATGCGCTTCTCTCCTCCTGCTGGCCGGGCTCCAGGCTATCGAGGGGGTGCGGGGGGCACCACGCGAGCGAGGGCTCTCACGCCGCCGCCCGCAGCAGCCCCCGCACCGCCTCCAGCGCCCTCCGCGCCTCCGGCGTCCGTACGGCCCCGACGTACACATGCACGCCGCTGGGCGCGTACTGAAAGCTCCCCTCGTTCCCGGCCTCGGCCAGTCTCGCCGCCAGCGTGAAGACATCGGGGGCGAGGATGTCGCGGCCGCCCTGGAAGAGGTGCACCGGCGGCAGCCCGGCGAGGTCCGCGTGTACCGGGCTCAGGCGCGGGTCGCGCGGGTCGGTGCCCGCCGCCCACAGCTTGCCCGCGCCTGCCAGCGGTCCGGCCTGGAGCATCGCGTCGTACGGCTGCAGCGCGGCGATCGCGGGATGGCTCAGGGAGACGTCGAGCCAGGGCGCGAAGGCGATCACCTGCCGGGGCGCCGGCAGGCCGCGGTCGCGGTAGGCGATCGCCTGGCCGAGGGCGAGGGCGCCGCCGGCCGAGTCGCCGGCGAGGGTGACCTGCTCCGCGCCGCCCGCCTCGGCGACGGTCTCCTCGTAGACGGTCCGCAGGAAGTCGTACGCCTCGTCGACGTTGCCCTCCGGCGCCAGCCGGTACAGCGGGACGGTGACGGTGGCGCCGGTGTCCCGGCTGATGCCCGCCACGATCCGCCAGTGGGCGGCCTGGAGCGCCAGCACGTAGCCGCCGCCGTGGGTGTAGACGACGTGGTGGCCGCTCGCCCCGGCGGGGGGCGTGAGGCGCAGCACCGGGCGCCCGGCGACGGTGGTCTCGGTGATCTCGTGGCTCCGCCGCAGGGCGGCCGGGGTCGGAGCGGGCTGCGGGTACTGGCGATTGAAGAGGTCCGCGGGGCCGCGGCGCCGCGCCCGCCAGCTCTCCACCCGGATCCGCGCGGTGGTGGCCGCCATGGACAGACTCATCTGCCGCTCCCTGCTCTCGACTTCCCGGTGCCCGCCGCCCTGTGCGGCACCGCTCGATCCTGCAGCCTTCTGACCGCTGTGACCAGGGGTGTTGGCGACGAGTCGACTCAGTCGCGGACGCCGATGCCTTCCTTTGGCCGGGTCTCGTCCGGTACGGAATCGGAGTACTCGAAGAACAGCAGCATCCCGATCGCCGACAGCACCACCGCCGCACCGCCGAGCGTCACCGCGGCGCGGCTGATGCCGCGGGCCGTGGAACGTCCGGCCCGCACTCGCGCCCAGGCGCCGGCGCCAAAGGCGAGGGCGGCCGCGCCGAGCGGGTACGCGAGCCAGAAGAGCTGCATGGTGGCCCCGATGAGCACGCCGGCTATGGCGAGGACCAGGGCGGTCGTCGCGAGCTTGTCGCCACGGGCGGCCGGCTTGGCCGGCGGGATCGGCGCGGATGGCGCAGGCACCGCAGCACCTGGTCCCGGACCCGGCCCCGGCCCGCCGACCGGCACCGGCACCCAGCGCCCGCGGCTGCTCGCCGCGTACAGCAGCGCGGGGCGGATCAGGTGGCGCCGCTGCCAGATCGCTTCGAGGTACTCCTGCTCTCGGCGGGCGGGGGCGGAAGCCGCCGCCGGCTCGGACGCGCCTACGCCGCTCACCGCCGCCCCGGGCAGCGCGCCGCCCGGCACCGCGCCGAAGTCGCTCGTACCGGCCGGGTCGGCGCTGCCCCCATCGCCGGCGGCGACGCCGCCCGTATCCGAAGCGCCCGCGTCGAAGCCGCCCGCGCCGGGCACGCCCGCGCCGAGCCCGCTCGCGCCACCGGCACCGAAGACGGCCGCGTCCGGGACCGGCGCCCCGAAGGCCGTCGCGTCGCCGACGCCCGCCCGCGGCACCTCCCCCAGCACATCCGCATGCCCCGCCCGCAGCCGCGCCAGCCGGGTCGCCGCGCGCACATACGCGTCGTACTCCTTGCCCGCCTGCTTGCCATGCCAGCCGGTCACGAAGTCCCGCCCCGCGCGGCGCGCCGCCCGGGAGCCGAGGGCCGCTATCTCCATCGGCTCCAGCCAGCCCGCCTCCGCATACCGCGGGAGCTGCTCGCGCGCCGCCGCCAGCACCCGCTGCCGGTCCCACACCGCGAGCCAGATCACGCCGCCCAACGTGGGCGCGAAGAGCAGCGCGTACAGCAGCATGAACGCGGCCTGGTGCACCATCGCCCCGGCGTTCCACAGCGCGTGCAGCAGCATCGCGCCGCCGAGCCCGGCCAGCGGCCACAGCACGCGCGCGGCCTTCCGCCGCGACATTACGGCCAGCGCGATCCCGATCCCCGTCATCGACGTGAACAGCGGATGCGCGAAGGGCGACAGCGCGCCCCGCGCGAGGAAGATCAGCACCGCCCCGGGCGCATTGCTCTCGTCGTCCCCCGCCTCGTTTACGTCGTCCACGAAGCCGGAGCCGATGTAGAGGATGTTCTCCACGAACGCGAACCCCGCCGCGGAGGCGCCCGCCAGCACGATCCCGTCCGTAATGCCGCGCAGCTCCCGCCGCCGGAACCACAGCACCAGCAGCACGACGACGGCCTTGCCTATCTCCTCCACGACCGGCGCCCCGGCGATCGCGGTCAGCCGGTCCGCGTCATGCTCGGACACCGGCGACAGGTCGCCGACCTGGATCCGGAACCAGGAGTTGAGCAGCATCGCGGTCAGCGTCGCCGCGCAGGCACCCCAGGCGAAGGACAGCACCACGTTGCGTACGGGCCCGGGGTCCGGGCGGTCGAGCCACACCAGCCCCCACAGCACCAGCGGCACCGGGACCGCGGCGAACAGCATCCCGCCGATGAACCCGCCGAGACCGACCTCGCTCTGCAGGACATAGAGCGTGGCGGTGCCGGTGCCACACAGCACGACGATGAAGAGGACGAGCCACACCTTGGGCCGCCGCCACACGGCGGGCTTCTTCGGCGGGGCGGCCGGGATGACGGGGTCCATCGGCGCCCCGCCGGAGGGGGGCGAAGGCTGAGGCGGCGGGGACGACGGGGAGGGATACGGGGGCGGGAAGGATGCCTGGGTCATCAGCTGCCACCCGTCTCGGCCTCGTTCAGCAGGTCGGGGTGCAGCACCAGATAGATCATGAACGCCAGCCACACCGCACTCACCACCACGCCGACCGCCCCGACGATCACCGCGGCGAGGGCCATCCCGCCGTTGGTGGCGGTGCCCCGCCGGGCCTGCCGCCGGGCGACGGCGCCGCAGACCACGCCCGCGGCGGACAGCGGCAGCCCGGCGAAGGCGACCAGCCACAGCACCAGCCCCGAGATGGAGAACACCAGCCCGGCAATCCCCAGCCCGTTACGAGCGGGCTCCTTCAGCTGCCAGGTCCAGGGCTGCGGCTGCGCGTAGGGCTGCGCATGCGGCTGCGTGGCACCCGCGCCAGGCGGCACCCCCCACGAGGCTGTCATCGTCCGCTCCCCTTCCCTACCTCGGCCTACGTCGAACAATTATCCAATACCGGGCATCCACTTCGCTCAGCGCTGTGGACAACGAAGACATCACACCGGTCAGGATCGGAGAAGCCCCGGCGACCGCCCCGCTCCTAGCGTGAAGCCATGACGCAGACCAAGCAGAGCAGGCAGAGCAACCTCTCCCTATGGTTCCAGCGGAAGATGAATGCCCGCATGAACCGCAAGATCCGCCGCGGCCGCGGCGCCGTCATGGGGATGGAGCTGCTCATCCTCCACACGAAGGGCCGCCACAGCGGGCAGCCGCGCGAGACCCCAGTGGCCTGGTTCGCCGACGCCGATGGCTCCCGACTGATCGTCGCCTCCGGCGGCGGCAGCCGGCACCCCGACTGGCACGTCAATCTCATGGCGCACCCCGCCGAAGCCTCGATCGAACTCCCCGGCACCGGCGCCGTACCGGTCACGCCCCAGCCCCTCGAAGGCCCCGACCGCGACGCGGCCTGGCGGCACATCACCACCGCCCAGCCCCGCTACGACAAGTACCAGCGCAAATCCACCCGCCAATACCCGGTGATCCGCCTGACCCCGCGCGACACCTAAAAGCGGGCCCCCCGGCGCATGAACGCCGAGGGGCCCGCCCGCGATACCGCTGTTACGGGAGCTACATCACGGCTGCCCAGCCTTGACCGGCTCCCCGTCCTCATCCGGGCTGCCCTGCTCCGGCGCCTCCGCCGCCGCCACCCGCTGCGGCAGCCGCGCCGCCAGCGCCACCGTCACCAGCGCCAGCGCCGCCGCGACGATGAAGGCCAGCTTCAGCCCGCTCACCTGCGCGGCCGCCGGCCCGGCGCCGTTCTCCAGCTCGCTCGTCGTACGCGCCGTCATCACCGTCACCATCAGCGCGGTCCCGAAGGCCGCGGCGACCTGCTGGAGGGTGCCGAGCATCGAGCTGCCGTGGGAGTACAGCTGCGGCGGCAGCGCGCCCATGCCGAGGGTGAAGACCGGGGTGAACGTGAAGGACAGGCTCAGCATGAGCAGCACGTGCAGCCCGAGCAGCTGCCAGTACGGCATGTCCATCGAGATCTGGGTGAAGCCGGCCAGCGCGACCACGATGCCGATCGAGCCCGGCACCACCAGCGGCCGGCTGCCGACGCGGTCGAAGAGCTTGCCGACCTGCGGCCCCAGCACACCCATCGCCAGACCGCCCGGCATCACCAGCAGGCCGGTCTCCAGCGGGCTGAGCCCGCGCAGGTTCTGCAGGTAGAGCGGGAGCAGGATCATCGCGCCCATCATGGTCAGGAACCCGATGGACATCAGGGCCAGCGACAGCGCGTACGTGCCGTACCGCAGCGAGCGCAGGTCCATCAGCGGGGTGCCGCCGCGCTGCAGCTTCAGCTGCCGGAGCACGAAGACGCCGATCAGCACGATGCCGGCGGCGGTGATGCCGAGCGCGAGCCCGCGCTTCTCCTCGCCCTCGCCGAAGAGGCTGAGGCCGTAGACGAGGGAGCCGAAGCCGAGGGCGGCGACGCCGACGCTGAACCAGTCGATCTCGCTGACCTGCGGCTCACCGATGTTCTCGACCTTGCGCAGCCCGAAGAAGGTGACCGCCAGCGCGATCGGCAGCACGACCACGAACAGCAGTCGCCACGAGCCCATCTGCAGGATGATGCCGGACACCGCGGGCCCGAGGGCGGGGGCCACCGAGATGGCGAGGGTGACATTGCCCATCACCCGGCCGCGGTCCTCGGCGGCTACGACGACCATCAGGGTGGTCATCAGCAGCGGCATCATCACGGCGGTGCCCGCGGCCTGGATGACGCGGCCGATCAGCAGGATCGCGAAGGACGGTGCGACGGCCGACAGGACCGTACCGACGAGGAAGATGCCCATGGCTATCCCGTACGCCTGCCGGGTGGTGACCCGCTGCAGGAACCAGCCGGTGACGGGAATCACCGCGGCCATGGTGAGCATGAACACAGTGGAGACCCACTGCGCCGACTGCTCGGTGACGTGCAGGTCCTCCATCAGTCGCGGGATGGCGTTGACCATGATGGTCTCGTTGAGGATCACCACGAACGTGGCCAGCACGAGCAGGCGCACCACCAGTGGTGTTCGGCCCTTCACGGCCGTCGGTTCCGGGGTCGCAGCTGACACGACAAGCTCCTAGCTGTGGGTTCCTGGTCACAGTCGCCACACAGCCAAGGGCCGCGCCGGCGTGGACGTCGGTTGGTTACACCAGTACTGACCGACGCACCTGCCATAACTCATCGGTCCGCCCGGATGCTTCCCCATCCGCCGCTTTTTCTCCACGCAATTTCGGGAGGCCAGGGCCCCGCCGGCGCCTGCTCAGCCGAGCTGGAGACCCTCGCGCACGTGCTCGTACACCTGCTGCCCCTCGGGTGCCGCCCATCCCTCGGCGGGCATCGACACCCGCACCCGCCAGTACTTGGAGCCGTCCGGCACCAGCAGCTCCTGCCAGCGATACCGGTACGAATCGTCCTCGGTGCTGCTGTACGGCACGTAGTCGACGGTGGTCAGCCAGCCCTTCTTGCCGTCGACTGTCACCTTCTCCTGATTCACCCTCGCGTTCTTGATGTCCGTACCGTTGTCGCCGCCCTTGCGGTAGTGCTCGGCCCACGCCGCACCGGTGGGCTTGATCGCGTCGGTATCGTCCGCGGTGTCGTACCGCTCGACCATGATCGTGAAGACCGCGCTCGGGTCGTGGTAATTGATCAGGCCGTCGTTGGTGGTGCTCACCTCGCGCTTGTAGTCCGTCGGCACCGGGACCTTGGCCTCCAGCGCCTCCGGCTCGGGCCGGACCTCCCAGCCCTCCGGCAGCCCGCCGCCGCCGAACGGGTTCGCGAAGATCAGCACCAGCGCCACCACCACCGCGACGAGTCCGGCGAGGAAGCCGTACTGCCGCTTGCGGCTGCCGGCCAGCACCGGCGGCACGAATTGATTGCCGGCCACCGTGGGCCGAGTCCCCAGCCCCGGGTCGTACGCCATCGTGGGCGCCGGCGCCGCCACCGCCTGCAGCGCCCGGCGCACCTCGGCCGCGTCCGGGCGGGCCGCCGGGTCCTTGCGCAGCAGCTGCATGATCACGCCGGCCAGCGGCCCGGCGGCGCGCGCCGGGGTCTGCGGCTCGGCGGAGAGTACGGACTGCAGGGTCGCGGGCGTGTTGTTGCGGCGGAACGGCGAGACCCCCTCGGTCGCCGCGTACAGGACCACGCCCAGCGACCACAGGTCGGACGCGGGCCCCGGCCGCTGCCCGAGCACCCGCTCGGGCGCGATGAACTCGGGCGACCCGACGAACCCGCCGGTGTCGGTCAGCGACGTCTCGCCCTCGATCTGCGCGATCCCGAAGTCGGTGAGGACGACGCGCTCATGCCGCCCGAGCATGATGTTGTCGGGCTTTACGTCCCGGTGCAGGATGCCCGCCGCATGCGCGGCCTCGAGCGCGCCCAGCACCTCGACGCCGATGCGCGCGGCCTCGACCGCGCCGACGGTGCCCTCCTGCAGTACGTCCCCGAGCGAACGCCCCTGCACGAACTCCATGATGATCCACGGCTGCCCGTCCTCGACGGCCACGTCATGGACGCTGACCACCGCGGGATGATCGAGCCCGGCCGCGGCGCGCGCCTCGCGCCGCATCCGCTCGAACGCCTTCTCCCGCTCCCGCTCGGTGAGATGGTCCGGCACCCGGGGCTCCTTGACCGCCACCTCCCGGTCGACCGTCTCGTCCTTGGCCCGCCACACGGTCCCCATCCCGCCGTGCCCGAGCTTGGCGAGCAGCCGGTAACGCCCGGCGATCAGCCGCCCGGTCCCGGGCGCGGGCGCCTCCTGCGGTACGACCTGCGTCGGCACCGGGGCCGACGGCGGGGTCTGCGCCTGGGGCGCGGAGCCGGCGTGGGGCGGGGGGCCTGGCTGGTGCGGTGGTACGGGCTGGTGTGGGGCCGCGGCCTGCTCGGTCGGCGCGTTGGGCTCGTACGGGGCCTGCCCGAACTCGCCTGGCGGCGGCGGCTGTTGCGGGTATCCCTGTTGTTGCTGAGCGTGGCGGGCGGCCTCTTCCTGTCCCCCATGGTTCGTCATGCGCACATCCTGGCGTAGCCGATGCCGCTCTTGAAGGGGGAACCTCCGATTCCACGCGCTCCAATTCGCAACTGTGACGCCGCCGTTGCACGGCACCGCCCCCGACGGCAACCATGTCTCCCCGCCGCGGCGACTCGGTGATGACACATCGGCTCGACCCGCCGGACGGATGGGCATGACGACGACACAGCAGGCCGCACGGAGCCACGGGCGCGGGGCATGGACCGGCCCGCCGCTGGTGCTGCTCATCACGGCAGGTGTACTGATCTGCCTGACCGTCGCCCTGCTGCCCGGCCGCGAGGCAGCTACCCAGCGCCCGGCGGCCGGGGCCGCCGCCACCGAATCGACGGCACCACCCCGCTCCCAGCCGCCGTCCCCCTCGGCGCCCACCACCGGGCAGCCGAACCCGTCCCGCCGCCCGTCCGCGACGCCGCGGAGCCCGGCTCCGCGGACCTCCCCCACCCGCACCCCGCGGGCGAACGCGGCACCGGCCGCCGGCCGTATCCGCCCCGGCGTCGCCTACGAGGGCGTGGCCACCCACTACGACGCCGCCGACGGCAACGGCGCGTGCTCGTACGGCCCCAGCGACACCGTCCTGACCGCGGCGATGAACCACGCCGACTACGAGACCTCGCGGGCGTGCGGGGCGCACATCCTCGTACGGGCGGCGAGTGGCGCCACTGTCACCGTCCTGATCACCAACGAATGCCCGCTGCCATGCGCCCCCGGCCAACTCGACCTGAGCAAGCAGGCCTTCGCCGAGCTCGCCGACCCGGTCACGGGCCGGATCGCGGTCACCTGGCGGCTGCTCAGCCCGGGCGCGCGGGACACGATCGCGATCCGCTACAAGCCGGGGTCGTCGAGCCACTGGTGCGGGATACAGGCGATCGGCCACCGCAATCCCCTCGCCCGCCTGGAGGTACGTAACGGACAGGGCTGGCGGCGGCTGGCCCGTACCGAATACAACTACTTCCTCTCCCCCACCGGCGGCGGCTGCGGCGGCCCGGTCAGGCTCACCGATATATACGGTCAGCGGCTGGTGGTCGACGGGATGGCGGTGCGGCCGGATGTGATCCAGCAGACCGGGCTCCAGTTCGCCCGTCACTGATTACTGTGGCGGTCGTGGAGAGGAGCCCGGCGTGACATCAAATGAGCGCGGCCTTGGGAACATTGACATCAGCAGGCCGCACCCTGCGCGGATCTACGACTATCTGCTGGGCGGCAAGGACCACTACGACGTCGACCGCCAAGCCGGCGAGGAGCTCGCCGCGGCCGCCCCCGAAGCGCGGATCGGCCTGCGCGCCAACCGCGCCTTCCTGCAGCGCGCCGTCCGCTACGTGGTGGGCAGCGGCATCCGCCAGATCCTCGACATCGGCACCGGACTCCCCACCGCGCCGAACATCCACGAGACCGCCCACGAGACGGCGCCGGATGTGCGGGTGGTGTACGTCGACAACGACCCGATCGTCAGGGCGCATGCCGACGCACTGCTCACCGGCTCCGGCGCGACCAGCGTCGTGCTCGCCGACCTGCGCGATCCGCAGGCCATCCTGGACCACCCGGACGTCCGCCGGGTACTCGACTTCGACGAGCCGGTCGCCCTCATCCTCCTGGCCGTCCTCCACTTCCTCACCGAAGCGGACCAGCCGCGGCAGGTCGTCGCCACCCTGCGCGACGCCCTGCCGCCCGGCAGCTTCCTGGTCCTCTCGCACGCCACCGGCGACTTCGCCGACCGCCGCGACGCCCAGGCCGTCTACAACAAGGCCTCCGCGGGCCTGAACCTCCGCACCCGCGCCGAGATCGAGCCGTTCTTCGACGGCTTCACCCTGGTGGACCCCGGCCTGACCCAAGTCCCCTTCTGGCGCCCGGACACCACACCTCCGGCGCGCTTCAACGACATCGGCATCTATGCGGGCGTCGCCCGGAAACCCTGACCAGGCCCGTCCGTTACGGAAGCGGCCTGGGCATGCGCCAGGCCACGACCGCGCCTGCCAGGAGCCCCACGGCGGCCAGCAGGGTGGCGACCAGGAAGGCGTCGAGGGAGTGGAGGGACGGGGCGAAGCCGATTCCGACGCAGATCGCCACCCCGGTCGCACCGCCCAGTTGGTCGGCCGCGCGCTGCACGCCGGAGGCGACGCCGGCGTCGTCCTCGGTGACACCGCTGACCGCGAGGTACTGCAGGCCCACCAGCCCGAACCCCATCCCGGCCGCGATCAGGAGCATGGCCGGGACCATCGCCAGGCCACCCGCCTCCAGAGCCGAAACGAGCGCGATCGCGGCCATCGCGGCCGCGGTGAACCCGATGCCGGCCAGCACGCACGCGCGTGCTCCCCAGCGGCCCAGCAGCCGCGGCACGAGCACGGAGAACCCGATCAGTGAGACCGCCAGCGGCAGCATCGTCAGCCCCGCACCGAGCGGGCCGATGCCCAACCGGTCCTGCAGATAGAAGGTGAACAGCAGGAACGAGGTCGACAGCCCCCCGCTCAGCAGCATCGTGGCCAGGTTGGCCGCCACCCGCGTGCGGTTGGCGAAGAAGCGCAGCGGCAGCAGCGGGTTGCGCGAGCGGGCCTCGACCCGTACGAAACCGGCCCCGGCCGCCACCGCCGCGGCGAGCGCCGCCGGCACCACCCATGCGGGCGTTCCTGGTTCACCGGCCTCGACCACGCCGAAGGTGAACAGCAGCGGGCAGGCGGTCAGCAGCAGCGCGCCGGGAAGGTCCAGCGACGCGGCGCCCTTGGCCGCGGGCGCCCGCCGGTCGCCCTCGACCAGGAAGACGGCCGCCAGCAGCACGACCAGGATGAACGGAACCGAGATCAGGAAGATCCACCGCCATCCCAGGTGGGCGGTGATGACTCCGGACAGGACGAATCCGAGTACGAGACCGCAGCTGGCCACCGCGGCCCACACGCTCAGCGCCCGCGACCGGCGCGGGCCTTCGGGGAACAGCAGGACGATGGTGGCCATCGCGGCAGGCAGCGCGATGGCCTCACCGGCGCCCTGCAGCAGGCGCGCACCCACCAGCCAGGCGAAGGAGGGGGCCAGGCCGGCCAGCAGGGAAGCGGCGCCGAACAGGCCGGTGCCGAGCAACAGCACGCGCCGCCGCCCGAGCAGGTCGCCCAGCCGGCCGCCGAGCATGAGCAGCCCGCCGCCGGTGACCGTGTACCCGACCACGACCCAGGTCAGGGTGTGCCCGTCGACGTCGAAGCCGGCGCCGATCGAGGGCAGGGCGATGTTGACCACGGTCACGTCGACCGCGATGAAGAACTGCAGCATGGACAGCGCGCACAGCACCAGCCATGCGCGGGCAGGGAAAAGCATCAAATGCTCCGTCGCTCAGAGAAAGCTCCGAGCAGCACGAACGTGCCGCTCCGGTCAGATCACGAAGCGGCTGGACGCCCAGGTTGGAGAGTGTGAGTCGAACGTCCCGCCGCTAGCGGGACGCCCTGGTCACTGCGGCACAAGCGGCCGCACACGAAGCTGCAGACATGCCGGGCAGGCTATCAGGGGCGGTACCGAGGCCGGAAAACCGCCTGATGCGCGGCGACGGATGCGTAGGTTAATTTCTATTCACTTGGTAGGGTGAATAGAAATTCACCCCGATTCGTGGAGCCCACACGCATGCAGGAGCCACCCGCGATACCCGGCCCGAGCCCGACCGGCCTCCGAGGCCGGCTCACCGTCCCGGCGCTGGCGTTCGGCGGAATCCTGATGGCGGTCATGCAGACCGTCGTCGTACCGCTCCTCCCCGACCTGCCGAAACTCACCGGCTCCTCGGCCGGCGCGGTGTCCTGGATGGTGACCGCGACGCTCCTCTCCGGCGCCGTGCTCACCCCCGTGCTGGGCCGGGCCGGCGACATGTACGGCAAGAAGCGCGTACTCACCTCCGCCCTCGCGCTGATGACCATCGGCTCGGTGATGTGCGCGCTGTCCTCCGACATCGCCGTACTGATCACCGCGCGGGCGCTGCAGGGCGCCGCGGCCGCCGTGGTGCCGCTGTCCATCAGCATCCTCCGGGACGAACTGCCGCCGGAGCGGCGCGGGTCGGCGGTGGCGATGATGAGCTCGACAGTGGGGATCGGCGCGGCGCTTGGGCTGCCGCTGGCGGCGCTGGTGGTGCAGTACGCCGACTGGCACGTGATGTTCTGGCTGACCAGCGCGCTCGGCGCCGCGGGCGTGGCGGGGGTTGCGTGGGCGGTACGGGAGTCGCCGGTGCGCGAGCCGGGCCGCTTCGACGTAACGGGAACGCTCGGCCTGGCCGCCGGCCTCGTCTGCCTGCTGCTGGGCGTGTCGCAGGGCGGGCAGTGGGGGTGGACCAGCGGGCGGGTGCTCGGCCTGTTCAGCGGCGCGGCCGTGGTGCTGACGCTGTGGTCGTGGCAGCAACTGCGCGCCAAGGCCCCGCTGGTGGACCTGCGGCTGGCGGTCCGGCCGGGGGTGGGGCTGCCGCACGTGTCCGCGCTGCTGATCGGCTTCGCCTTCTTCGCGAATTCGCTGGTGACGGCGCAGCTGGTCCAGGCGCCGAAGGCGACTGGTTACGGACTCGAGCTCTCGATCGTCGCGACGGGGCTGTGCCTGCTGCCCGGCGGCGTCACGATGCTGCTGTTCTCGCCGGTGTCGGCCCGTATCTCCGCGGCTCGGGGTCCGCGGGTCACGCTGGCGCTGGGAGCCGCGGTGATCGCGGGCGGTTACGGGCTGCGCATCGCGGACAGCCGCGACCTGGTGATGATCATCGTAGGCGCCACGGTGGTGTCGACCGGCACGACGCTGGCCTACTCGGCGCTGCCGACGCTGATCCTGCGGGCGGTGCCGGTGGCGCAGACGGCGTCTGCGAACGGCGTGAATGTGCTGATGCGCACGATCGGTCAGGCCACGTCGAGTGCGGCTGTGGCGGCGGTGCTGGTGCACCATACGAGTGTGGTGGGTGGGGCGCCGGTGGCTACGTTGCATGGGTATCTGCTGGCGTTCGGCATGGCTGGGGCGATTGCGTTGGTCGGGTGCGCCGCGGCGGTGGCAATACCGCGGGATCGGGACGCTCCCACTACCACCGCGGCCCCCTCCACCTCCGCCACCCCCGCCACCACCAGCCACAAGACCGCCGACGAGGGATCATGACCGGTGTGACCACGCCCGCCCCCGCCCGCCGCGACGCCGAGGCCACGAAGACGACCATCCTCCGCGCCGCCCGCTACCTCCTGGCCCGTCGCCCACAAGCCGACATCACCCTGAAGGAAATCGCCGAACGGGCCGGAGTGAGCTCCCCCCTGGTCCTGAAGTACTTCGGCAACAAACACGCCGTATTCACCGCGGTGATGTCCTTCGAAACAGACGCCGACGCCCTCCTGGACGCCCCCCTCGACGAACTCGGCGCCCACATGATCCGCCACATCCTGCTCGGCCAGCGCGAACAAGGCGCCGACCCGCTCCTCCGGATCGCCTTCGCCCCCCTGCACGGCGAAGACGGCGAGACCCTGCGAATCAACTTCCGCACCCAGGTAATCGACCACCTGACCACCCGCCTCACCGGCGAAGACCGCGCTCTCCGCGCCGAGCTGGCGATCGCCACCCTGATCGGCCTGGGCGTCATGCACGGCATCGCCCGCGGCCCCGCGATCCGCACCACGGCGGTGGAGGAAGCGGTCAGGTGTTACGCCCCGGGCGTGCAGGCATTGCTGACGCCCGGCCCGTAACCCCCTTCGGCAGCGATGATCCGCAGGTGCGCGGCTCAGTCCGTACGGACGGTGTGCCGGTCCTGCGGCTTGGCATCGAGGTCGTCCGGGGCCACCGAGAAGACGGTCTTGCCCGCGGCGACCACCAGAATGCCATCCGTCAGCCGGACGGTGGCGAAGAGGTCGAGGGTCTCGCCGCGTTCGAGCTCCGTACGCCGGGTCTCGGAGCGCCGCAGCTCCTTGCCCGAGGTCCGGTCCCGGACCAGCAGCCGGCCGTATCCGTCGGTGAAGTAGACCTCGCCCCGGGACGGAGAGGCGGCCGGCGCCGAGAGGCGGCCGAAGGGGCTGGTGGCCTGCCAGCGGCGCTTGCCCGTGTCCGGGTCGACGGCGGTGACCTCGCCCGAGCGGGTGGTGAAGAAGAGCGTGCCGCCGGAGAGGGACGGGGCGCTGTTGCCCGGGAGGTCGGACGGCAGCTCGATGCGGCGCAGCTTCCCGGTGCGGCCGTCGACGCGCAGCAGCTCCTTGTGGACCGCGGTGTACTCCTCGCCCTCGGCGGCCTCGGGGACGAAGAGCAGGTCGCCGTCGTGTACGGCCTCGTAGCCGGGAAAGCCACGGGGCGACTCCGCGTCGTTCTTGAGCGTCGCCGTCTCCGTCAGCTTTTCCTTCTTCGCATCGAGGCCGTACACCTTCGTCTCCATCGGGAGCGCGCCGCCGGTCCTGTCCATGTCGTCGCAGAGGACGTACGTCCGCGAGGACGCCGCGACCGGCCGGCACCAGCGGTCGTCCGGCGTCTCGATGCGCGCCTCCTCCTTGCCGGACTCCGGGTCCCAGACGGTCAGATCGCCGCCCGGGCCGACCGTGGCGGTATCGCGGTCCGCCTTCTTCCACTGGGTGCCGATCACGCCGTCCCCGGTCAGTGCGGCGGCGCCGTCGACGATGTCGTGCGACCAGCGCTCCTTGCGGGTGCGGTCGTCCACGGCGCGGATCACGGAGCGGCCGTCGTCGCCCTTGCCGTCCTCGGAGCGGGTGAAGACGAGGCCGTCGCGCCGTCCGATGTCGCCCCGGTACTGCCACCGCCCGTCGTTCCAGAGCGGGCTGCCGTCCGCCGCGTCCTTGACCGGGCTGCCGTCGCCGGCGTTGAGCGTCTCGCCGGTGAAGCCGCCGCCGGAGCACTGCAGTTGCCCGCGCCCCGCATCGGTGCAGCCGAAGGAGACGGTCGACGCCTTTCCGCCGGAGAACGTCGTCTGCCAGGGCCGCCAGTCCTCCGCCCCCGCACCGTCCGCGAGGCCGAACTTGATCACGGCGCCGGTGGTGCCGCCGGCCAGGAGCAGCAGGGACAGGGCGATCAGTGCGGCGCGGCGGCGACGCGGGCGGCGGGCAGGGGCGCCGAGCGGGGTGGTGGGACGGTCCTCGACCGCCGGAGCGCGGGGTGCTCCCGGTACCGGTGTCGGCGGGCCCGAGGCGCCGGGCCGCGGGGCGGTGTTGTCGCGGAGGGCGTGCAGCAGCTCCTCGGCGCCCGGGCGTTCCCGCGGGTCTTTCGCCAGGCAGGGTTCGAGGACGCGGCGCAGCTCCTGCGGCACGCCCTCGAGGTCGGGCGCCTCATGCACGACGCGGTACGCCGCCAGGTGCGGGCTGGTCGCCTCGAACGGGCTGTGCCCGGTGGCCGCGTACGCCAGCAGCGACCCCAGCGAGAAGACGTCCGAGAGGGCATCGACCTCCCCGGAGGTCAGCTGCTCCGGGGACATGAACGGCGGCGTGCCGAAGATCTGCCCCGTTGCGGTCAGCCCGCCGACGTCCACAGCCCGGGCGATGCCGAAGTCGATCACCTTGGGACTGCCATCGGCCTCGTCGAGCAGCACATTGCCCGGCTTGAGGTCCCGATGCACCAGACCAGCCCGATGAATATCCACCAACGCTTCAGCAAGCCCGAGCGCCAGCCCCCGAAACTCCGGGCCGCCGACCGGACCACCCTCCGCAACCCGCTCCGACAACGACCGCCCAGCCACGTACAACGTGGCCATCCACGGCCGCCCAGCCTCCGGATCCGCATCCACCACCGACGCCGTAAACGCCCCCGACACCCGCCGCGCCGCCACCACTTCCCGCCGGAACCGCTCCCGGAACGCGGGATCCTCGGCGAAGGCACTGTGCACGACCTTCACCGCCAGCCGCCGCCCGGACGCCGACCTGCCCAGATGGACCGTGCCCATCCCGCCGGAGCCAAGGCGCCGCTCCAGCAGATAGCCGCCGACCGTCTCCGGGCCCGTCATCGGCCCTCCTCCTCTCCCTCACCGGCCTTGTGGCGTACGGGCGTTGCCCGCGGGTCGTCCGGGCTGACCGAGAAGACGGTGTTCCCTGCGGAGACCACCAGCACGTCCCGTACCAACTCGATGGAGGCGGCACCGCCGCCCCCAGACCGCGGCGTCTCCGCACGCCAGCGCTCCTCGCCGGTCTCGCGGTCGAGCGCGACCAGCCGGCCCTGGCGGTCGGCGAAGTACGCCTCGTCGCGGCGCACGGACACCGTGGGCGCGGACAGTCCGGTGAGCGTCGTACGGCGCTTCCAGCGGACCTCGCCGGTGCGCGCGTCGACGGACGTCACCTCGCCGCGCTCGCGCCGCAGGATGTACAGGTCGCCGGCGGCCTCGTAGGCATGCGGGTCCAGCCCCAGCCCGTCCGGGAGCTCGACGCGCCGCTGCTCGCCGCTGCGGGCGTCCATGCGAACGATCTCCTTGGGCGGCTTGGCGCCCGGCTCGTAGGACGGGATCTCGCTGACCGGGAGGTAGAGGAGATCGCCGCCGTCGCGGCCGAGTAGGCGACCCTTCGGCAGGGTGCCGACCCGGTCGAGCTTCTCCTTCTCGCGGTCCAGGCGGTACAGCACGGGCCGCGGGCCGTTGGGGTTGTCCGGCTGTACGTCATAGACCGCGTCCGCGGGGCCGCAGGTCGCGTACGTCAGGTCGCCGACGGCGAAGGGGAGGCAGCCCTTGCCGTCCTTTCCGCCGGGCGGCGGCAGCCGGAAGCGCTCCTTGCCGGTCTCCGGGTCCCGTACGACAAGATCGCCGCCGGGGTCCGACTCGACGATGGTGGGGCCTTCCTCTTCCTCCTCCGTGCGGTACGGCATCCGCTCATGGGCGACGACGCCGTCCCGGGTGAGGACCGCGGTGCCGCTGATGTCGTGCTTCCAACGCTCCTTGCGGGTACGGGAGTCCACGGCACGTACGCCGTCGTCCCCGGCCTCGCCGGTCTTGACGTAGGTCAGGCCGCCGCGGTGGCCGAAGTCGGCGCGGTCGGGCGGCTCGGAGTCCGGGAGCTTCTCCCCCGTACGCGCGTCGAGCCAACCGCCGCCGTTCTGGGTGCCGGAGCAGACCAGGCGGTTTCGCGGTCCGGTGGCCGGGAGCTCGCAGGCGTTGGCGGTGCCGGTGTCATCGCCCTGCTGCCGGTGCGGGAACTTCGCCATCCAGGGCCGCCAGCCCGCGGCTTCCCGCGCGGCCGGCACCACCGGCTGCTCCCCGCCCTCCGGCAGGCCCATGCCGACGACGGCGCCGACCGTGCCGCCCGCCAGGAGCAGCAGGGACAGGGCGATCAGCGCGACGCGGCGGCCGCGCCGCCTCGGCGCCACGGTCGTGGGCAGCGCTGCGGTGGGCGCGGGCTGGGGTGAGGGCTGGGGCGCGGGGAGCTCCAGCATCCGCTGGAGGCGGTCCAGCAGTTGGGCGGGCGTCGGCCGTTCCTGCGGCTCCTTGGCCAGGCAGGGTTCGAGCACGCGGCGCAGCTCCTGCGGCACGCCCTCGAGGTCGGGCGCCTCATGCACGACGCGATACGCCACCAGGTGCGGGCTGGCCGCCTCGAACGGGCTGCGCCCGGTGGCCGCGTACGCCAGCAGCGCCCCCAGCGAGAAGACATCCGAAGCCCCCGTCAGCTCCTCCGGCCGGGTCAGCTGCTCCGGGGACATGAACGGCGGCGTGCCGACAACCTGGCCGGTCGCCGTCAGCCCAGCGGTATCGACCGCCCGGGCGATGCCGAAGTCGATCACCTTGGGACTGCCATCGGCCTCGTCGAGCAGCACATTGCCGGGCTTGAGATCCCGATGCACCAGACCGACCCGATGGATATCCACCAGCGCCTCGGCAAGCCCGAGCGCCAGCCGCCGAAGGTCCGCCCCGCCGACCGGCCCCTCCTCCGCAACCCGCTCCGACAACGACCGCCCAGCGACATACAACGTGGCCATCCACGGCCGCCCGGCCTCCGAATCCGCATCCACCACCGGCGCCGTAAACGCCCCCGACACCCGCCGCGCCGCCACCACTTCCCGCCGGAACCGCTCCCGGAAGGCGGGATCCGCAGCCAGATCCTCATGCACAACCTTGACCGCGACCCGCCGCCCGGACGCCGACCTGCCCAGATGGACGGTGCCCATCCCGCCGGAGCCAAGGCGCCGCTCCAGCACATAGCCGCCCACCGCTGCGCTGCCTACCGCTTCGCCGCCTACCGCTTCGGGCTCCCCCGCCCCGACCTCCACTGCCATCTCCCCGCACACGACTCCCGGCTCCGGGACACCCTACGTTTCCCGACCGGCCGCGGTCAGGACTCTCAGGGGAACATTCAGGCCCGCCGGTGACGCTGCGGCTGCGTCCGGCGGAGCCGGTGCAGGACCCGCTCCGTAGGCGATCCGGGGTCGGCTGTGATCAGGGCGACTTCCTGGTCGTCTTCGGGTACGAGCAGGATGTCGCAGTTCAGTCGCAGGATGCCGGCTTCCGGGTGGTCGAGGATCTTGGCGCGGTGCCCGGGGGCGTAGACCGGGTGGGTCTGCCAGATCTGCCGGAACTCTTCGCTGCCGGCATGCAGATCGGCCAGCAGAGCGGTCACCTGCGGGTCGTGCGGGTAACGCTCGGCGGTCCGGCGCAGCCGCGCGACAACGATGTCCGCCTCCTCGTCGCCGGAGCAGCCGTACACCCGCCCCTGGCCCAGAAAGCGGCGCCGGGCCAGGTTCGTCGTCCCGGCCCCGAGGTCGCCGCCGAGCAGCGTCTGGGCCAGGGGATTCCAGGCGACGACGCCGTATAACGCGTCGGTGACGATGGCGCCGGTCTCCGGCAGCCGTTCGAGCATCCGGGCCACGTGCGGGCGCAGCCGGGGCACGGCGTGGCGGCCGGGCGACGCGCTCGAGCCCGCCAGGTGGAACAGGTGGCTGCGCTCCACCGGCGTCAACCGCAGGGCCCTGGCCAGTGCGTCCAGGATCCGGGGCGAGGGCCGCGGTCCGCGGGCCTGCTCCAGCCGCGTGTAGTAGTCGACCGACATGTGGGCGAGCTCGGCCACCTCCTCGCGGCGCAGGCCCGGCGTACGGCGGTCGGTGCCCGCCGGCGTCAGCCCGGCCTCGTGCGGCCGCAGCCCCGCCCGGCGGTTCCGCAGGAAGCGGGCGAGTTCCTGCCGCGCCATGCCGTCTCCTCCCCCCTGCCTGGTACAGACAGTCCCTGGCAGATCAACTACGGCTGGGCAACCGTAGTTGCCATGAACGATCGCACAGTCAGGAGGGAAACAGCTCCATGTCCTCTGCACATGCCGCAGCCGAACTGGCCCGTCGTCTCCAGGAGCGCTTAGGGGCCGAACGTGTGCACCGGCCGGGAGATCCGGCGTATGCCGGCGCAGCGGCGCTCTGGAACGGCGCGGTGACCACGCGGCCGGCTCTGACCGTACGGCCGCGTACAGGCGCGGAGGCCGCCGCGGCGGTGACCGCGGCGCGGGAGTCCGGCTTCGGGCTGTCGGTGCGTGGCGGTGGTCACGACTGGGCCGGCCGGGCCTTGCGCGAGGGAGGCCTGGTCATCGACCTGGGCGAGATGCGTACGGTGCGGGTCGAACGGGACATTGCCGTGATCGGCGGCGGCAGCCTGGCCGGTGACGTGGTCGGGGCCGCCGCGGCGCACGGCGCGAACGTCGCTACCGGGACCGCCGGGGTGGTCGGCATGGCCGGGCTCTCCCTCGGTGGGGGCTATGGCCTCTTGCTGGGCACGGCAGGACTGGCCGCCGACAACCTGCTCGGCGCCGAGGTCGTACTCGCCGACGGCCGGCTCGTCTCGACCGACGACGACCCCGAACTGCTGTGGGCGCTGCGCGGCGGCGGGGGGAACTTCGGGGTGGTGACGTCGATGCGCGTCCGCCTCCACCCCGATCGCGGGCTTGTCGGCGGCATGGTCCTGTTCCCCTGGGACGAAGCGGCGAAGGTGCTGGCCCGGTACGCGGAGCTGACCGCGAGCGCGGCCGAAGGGCTGACCGTCCTGCTCGAATTGACCTTCGTCCCCGACATCGGGCCGTGCCTGCTCGCCGTGCCCGTCTGGTCGGGCGAGCGACGGCACGCCGACGCCGCCATCGACGGCGTCCTGCGGCTCGGCACCCCGATCAGCAGCACGGTCGGCCCGACCACGCAGAAGGAGTTGCTGGCGCAGTTCGACCAGCACGTACCCCGAGGGATGCACTGGGACCTGCGCACCCGCACCATCGCCGCGCTGACGCCCGACATCACCGACCTTCTCGTCGCCTCCGCGGAGGCCCGCCCCGGGCCGGGAGCGGGGATCGGACTACGCCAGTTCCACGGCGCCGCCACCCGCGTCGGCGCCGACGACACCGCCTTCGGCCTGCGCACCGGCCACATCGTCGTCGAGATCTCCGCCGGCCGCGGACCGGACGAGGACGCCGGTGCGTACGGGAATTGGGCCGAAGGCGTCAGGACGGCACTGGAACCGCACGCCCTGCCCGGCGGCTACCCCAACTTCCTCCTTCCGGACCAGCACGACCAGGTCGCGCACGCCTACGGCTCCCACGCGGCACGCCTGCTCGCGGCCAAGCAGTCCTACGACCCCCAGCACATCTTCACCGCCACGCCGCTTCCGAAGTGAAAGAGAGAACGATGCGCAGGACAGCCGGATTCATCGCCACTGGCGCGCTGCTCGCGGGGATGTCGCTGACCGGAGGGACGGTCGCTTACGCAACCCCCGGTGGCCCGGGAGTCACCGGAAAGATCATCTCGCAGGTCACCGTCGGGGGTAAGGACTACATCCTGCGCGAGGTCACCATCCCGCCGGGTCAGGCCACCGGCTGGCATTACCACGACGGCCCTCTCTATGGGGCCGTCAGGCAGGGGACGTTGAGTCACTTTGACGCCAGTTGTGCCTCGGACGGTGTGTACAAGACCGGCAGCACGCTGAAGGAACCGGCCGGCTCCGACCATGTCCACATCGGCCGCAACCTCGGCTCCACGGACGTCGTTCTGGAGGTCCTCTACGTCCTCCCGCACGGCGCCCCCCTCTCCGAGGACGCCCCCAATCCCGGATGCGACTTCCAGTAGCTTCAGCCACCTGAGGAATACCCTGTGAACGACTACAAGACCGGCGACCAGGAAGCGATGATGTCGATCATCACCGCCCAGTGGGTCAGCCAGATAGCACGGACCCTCGCCGAAATGCGGGTCCCCGACCTGCTGCACGAAGCTCCGCGCACACCCGACGAGATCGCCGAGGCCGCCGGCACCCACCCGGAGACGACATTCCGGCTCATGCGCGGGGCCGTCGGGACCGGCCTGGCCGCCTACGACGATGCCTCCGGCCGGTTCACCGCCACGCCCTTGCTCGACCGGCTCCGCACCGACGCGGCCGACTCCCTGCGCAACCTCGCGATCGTCTGGGGCGCCCCCGGACACTGGCGGCTGTGGGGCACCCTGCCCGACGCGGTACGCACCGGAAAAGACCAGGCGGTGGAGACCCTCGGGCAACCCCTGTGGGAGTACTTCAGCGACACCCCTGAGGAAGGCGAGCTTTTCACCCAGGGCATCACCGAACTGTCGCTCCCGATCATCCGGGAGGCAGTCCCGGAGATCGCCGCCGGTCCCGGTGAGACGATCGTCGATCTCGGCGGCGCCACCGGGGCATTCGTGCTCTCCATGCTCGACGGACATCCCGGGACCACCGGCATCCTCTTCGAGCTTCCCCACGTGGTGGACTCCGCCCGCGCGCACATCGAAGCCAGCTCGCTGCACGGGCGGTGCACCGCCCAGGCAGGCGACTTCTTCGAATCGGTCCCGGAAGCCGACATCTACCTGCTGAAGTTCGTCCTCCACGACTGGGACGACACCGCCTGCGCCCGGCTCCTCGAGCGGTGCAGGCAGGCAATGCGGCCCGGCGGACGAGTCGTTGTCGTCGACATGCTGATCGGCCCGGTCTCCCGTCCCGGCCCTGCCGCACTGATGGACGTCAACATGCTCACCCTGCAGCCCGGCCGCGAACGCAACCACGACGACCTCGACCGCCTCTTCACGGCAGCCGGACTCAAACGCTCGAACACCACACCCCTCACCCCTCCGTACTACATCGTCGAAGCCGTCACCTCCTGATACCTGCGCGTATCCGCTACACCTGCGCGTACCCGCCATCGGCGAAGAACTCGGCGCCGTTGACGAAGCTCGCCGCGTCCGAGGCGAGGAATGTCGTCACCGCGGCGATCTCCTCGGGCTCGGCGAGGCGGCCCAGGGGGATGGCCTTTTCGGCCTGCTTGAGCACCTCGGCCGGGACCAGCTCCAGCAGACCCTGGGTGCGGGTGCCGCCCGGCGATACGACGTTGACGCGGAAGCCGCGGGCACGCGAGCTCAGGGCCCAGCCACGGGCGAGGTTGCGCACCGCGGCCTTCGACGCCCCGTAGATCTCAAGCCCCTCGTCGGGCCGCGTCGTGGCGACCGAGCCCGTCAGGATCACCGAGGCGCCGGTATTCAGGTGCGGCAGTGCCTGCTGGAACGTGAAGATCGTGCCCTTGACGTTGGTGGCGAACACGGAGTCGACCACCTCCTCCGTCACCTCGCCGAGCCGAGCAGCGATGCCGATGCCGGCGTTCGCGACCAACACGTCGATACCACCAGCCTGTTCACGCACGGACTGATAGAGCGCGTCGAGCTCTGCGGGCACCGAAACGTCGCACACCACGCCGGTCACGCCGCTGCCGAGCTCGGCGACCGCGGCGTCCAGGGCGTCCTTGCGGCGACCGGTGATGAACACCTGGGCGCCTTCCTCGCGAAACGCGCGTGCCGTGGCGAACCCGATGCCGGTGCCGCCTCCGGTGATCACTGCGACCTTGCCTGCCAAGACGGCCATGCCGTCCTCCTCAATGGTTATGGACCGTTAAGTCAATAACAACCATCACCGAAATGGACCGAACAGTCAAGAACAGGGTCAGGAAGGAGCGACTCCGCAACCCGAGCCGAGCAGGCAGGTGGCTGCTACTGCGGCGTGAGAGCGGGCAGAAGTCGCGCCAGAGCCGACTGCGCTGCCGCGGCGAGGTTGTCGATGTCCACGCCGGTGCGCCCGAGGGCGACGAGGCCGAGCTGGGCGACGAGGACGGCGCGGGCGGTCTCGGCGGGGTCCGCATCGGGGGCGAGGTCGCCTTCACGCCGGGCCCGCTCCAGCGCCTCGGTGAGGATGCCGGTGATCGCGTCGTAGCTGCGGCGGGCCTCGGCGGCCACTTCCGGAGTGCTGGTGGCGAGTTCGGCGCTGCTGTTCGCCAGCAGGCACCCGCGCCGCGCGACCGCCCCGGTGGGGTCGGCGGCCGGGCCGAGCACGAATTCGCGCACCACGTCGATCCCTCGCGCCGCAGACTCCAGGCGCTCGCGCAGCTTCAGCAGGTTCGCGTCGTCGTAGTCACGCAGCACCCGCAGGAACAGGCTGCGCTTGTCTCCGAACGCGCCGTACAGACTGCCCTTGCCGAGCCCACTGACGCGCAGCAGGTCCTCCAGGGACGTCGCCGCGTAGCCCTTGTCCCAGAACTCATCGCGGACAGCAAGGACCACGCGCTCTTCGTCGAACTTGCGAGGACGGGCCATGCCGTCACGATACCGGTTATGGACCGGACAGGCCATAATGGCTGTCGGTCGGCGCCGGGGCGCAGGCCCCTACCCGGCGAGACCGCGGAACAGCCCCTCGAGGTCCCGTTCGCCGTCCCGGGTCTGGGCGCCGCCTGCCAGTCCGGCGCCCATGAGCTGTGCTGTGGCGGGGCGGAATACGAGCCCGGCCCAGGCATCGTTCTCCCGCGCCAGGCCGGCAGAATGATCGCGGGGGACGATGGCCTGCTTGGCTGCCGCGACGACGCCGTCGGGCAGCGCGGCGATGTTGCCGGCGAGGCGGTCTACGAACTCGTCCAACTGGTCGGCGGGGACGGCGCGGTTGACCCAGCCGTACCGCTCGGCGGTCTCGGCGTCCATCAGGTCGGCGCCGAGCACGACCTCCAGGGCACGGTTACGGCCGACACGCTCGGCGAGGTACTGCGTGGCGCCGCCGCCGGGGACGATGCCCATGAGGGCTTCGATCTGACCGAGCCCGGCCGTGCCGATCGCCGCGAACGCCATGTCCGCGGCCGCGACGAACTCGGCTCCCCCGCCGCGCGCCATACCCGCAAGCTTGACGATGGTCACCTGCGGCTGGCGGCGCAGCTGCTCCCCCACCGCCTGGAAGACGTTGACGCCGGCCGGCAGGTCGGCCATGAGCCCGGCGAGGGCGTCCGGAGTGGCGGTCATGTCGACGTGCGCGAGGAAGAAGTCCGGGTCCGCGCTGTCGAACACGATCACGCGCACGGTGCCGTCGCCGGCCAGCGTGGCGAGCAACCGCCGCAGGTCGGCCATGACTTCGACGCTGAGGACGTTGACCGGCGGGTTGTCGATCGTGACGTACGCGACGCCGTCCTTCCGGCTGACCCGCAAGGTCTGGTAGCCGTCACGGCCCATAGCATGTCTCCTAGGTATCCGGCAGGATTCTGGTTCCTGTTGCATACCTACCGTGAAACCGGCTTTGACCTGCGTCAATAACGCACTTCGAGCATCCTAGGGATCGTGGAGGATACCGCCATGACCACATCTGAGGGCGTCTTCCGGTCCGACTGTCCCAGCCGGCCGATCCTCGATCAGATCGCCGACAAATGGTCGATGATGGTGATGGCGGTCCTGGCCGAACCACGCCGGTTCAACGAGATCAAGCGCCGCCTCGACGGCGTCACACAACGCGTCCTCACGCAGACCTTGCGCCGCCTCGAACGCAACGGGATGGTCGAGCGCCGCGTGCTGCCGACCTCGCCGGTCGGCGTCGAATACTCGCTGACCCCGCTCGGCGAGTCCCTGCGCGAGCCGTTCGCCCACCTCTACGACTGGACCGTCACACACGCCCCCGAGATCCAGGCACGCCAGCGAGCCTACGATCAGCGAGCCGCACGCTGACCTCCAGCAGGAGATCATTGACGGAGACAGAGACGGAGACAGGAATGGAGAACAAGGTGGGGACCCAAGGGCAGGCCAATATCGGAGTCGTCGGGCTCGCAGTCATGGGCTCGAACCTCGCGCGCAACCTCGCGAGCCGCGACGGCAACACCGTCGCCGTGTACAACCGCTCCCCGGAGCGCACCGACAGACTCCTGGCGGAGCACGGCGACGCCGGGTTCATCCCGGCGAAGACGATCGAGGAGTTCGCGGCGTCCCTCGCCACGCCCCGTACCGCGATCATCATGGTGCAGGCGGGCAAGGGCACCGACGCCGTCATCGACCAGCTCGCCGGCCTCTTCGAGGAGGGCGACATCATCGTGGACGGCGGCAACGCCAACTTCCACGACACCATCCGCCGCGAGGCCGACCTGCGCGAGCGCGGCCTGCACTTCGTCGGCACGGGCATCTCGGGCGGCGAGGAAGGCGCCCTCAACGGCCCGTCGATCATGCCGGGCGGCTCGGCGGAGTCCTACCGCACCCTCGGCCCGATCCTCGCCTCGATCGCGGCCGTCGCCGAGGGCGAGCCGTGCGTGACCCACGTCGGCACCGACGGCGCGGGCCACTTCGTCAAGATGATCCACAATGGCATCGAGTACGCCGACATGCAGCTCATCGCCGAGTCCTACGACCTGCTGCGCCGGGTCGGCGGCCACGAACCCGAGGCCATCGCCGCCGTGTTCGAGGAGTGGAACGGGGGCGAGCTGGAGAGCTACCTCATCGAGATCACGGCCGAGGTGCTGCGCCAGCGTGACGCGAAGACCGGCGGCCCGCTGGTCGACTCGATCCTCGACGAGGCCGGATCGAAGGGCACCGGCGTGTGGACGGTGCAGAACGCCGTCGGCCTCGGTGTGCCGGTCGGCGGTATCGCCGAGGCGGTCTTCGCCCGCGCGGTGTCCTCCAAGCCCGGCCAGCGGGCCGCCGTACGGCGGGTCGTCACCTCACGGCCCGAGATCCAGCAAGCGGGCGACGGCTTCGAGGACGACGTCCGCAAGGCCCTGTACGCCTCGAAGATCGTCGCGTACGCACAGGGCTTCGACGCCATCATCGCCGGGGCGAAGGAATACGGCTGGGCCATCGACAAGGGCGCGGTCGCCAGGATCTGGCGCGGCGGCTGCATCATCCGCGCGCAGTTCCTCAACCGCATCGTCGAGGCGTACGACAACGACGCCGGCATCACGACGCTCCTGGAAGACCCCTACTTCGCGAAGGCCGTCGCCGACGGCGAGGCGGCCTGGCGCCGCATCGTCGCCAAGGCCGCCCTGTCCGGCATCCCGGTCCCCGGGTTCGCCTCCGCGCTCAGCTACTACGACTCACTCGCCTCCGAGCGGCTCCCCGCCTCGCTCATCCAGGGCCAGCGGGACTTCTTCGGAGCCCACACGTACCGGCGCACCGACGAAGAGGGCGTCTTCCACACCCTCTGGTCGGGCGATCGCACGGAGATCGCCACCGAGCCCTCCACACACTGAGGGCGCGGTCAGCCCAGCAGGCTCCGCAGTTCCTCGGCGAGTTCGCGGGCCCTGGCCAGGTCGGCCGGTGCCGGTGCCGCCGCTGAGGGTGGGCCGGGCGGGTCCGGCGCGGCGTCCAGTGCGCTGACGCTCACCGTCTCCGTCGTCTCGGACACGTCGATGTCGAACACCACGCGGTCGGCCCGGTGCCAGGTGCTGAACCACTCCAGCGCGCGCCCGTGCTGGTCGGTGGTCTCGCCCTCAAGCAGCAGCAGCGGGCCGCCCGGCTGCGTCCCCAGCGCCTCCGCGAGCATGTCGTCGGCCGCCACCGCGCGGACCTGGCGGCGTCCGCTGACCGGGCGCAGGCCGTACTCCTCGGTGAGCAGCCGGTGCAGCGACGCGTCCGTCAGCGACTCGGCGCGCAGGCCCGGCACCCGGGCGGCAGGCAGCCAGGTGCGTACGTACGAGAGCGGGTCGCCGTCGGCGAGGCGAAGGCGTTCGAGCCGCAGCGTGTCCGAGGTATGCAGGAACGCCTGGGCGCGGGGCGGCGGGGTGTCGGCGCGCAGGGTGCGGACGATCGTACGCAGCTCCTGCCCGCTGCCGGCGAACTGCTCGAACAGCCCGGTCGCCCGCTGGACCAGCCGCCGGTACTCCGCGGGCGACGCCACCAGCGTCGGCCGGCCCTGCCGGCGTATGACCAGGCCGTCGGCGGCCAGCGAGGCCACCGCCTGGCGCACCACGCTGCGCCCGACGCCGAAGGCGGCGCACAGTTCGGCCTCGCTCGGCAGGGGCGTGCCGGGCGACAGGTCGTGGCCCAGGATCTGCTGGCGCAGAGACTGCGCGACCTGCTGGTGCAGTGGCCGCGGGTCACTTCGATCGACACCCATTGGCGGAAGTTTACGAGCCCGCGCCCGGCCGCTCCGCGGTGGCCGTGGCCGCCGCGGCTGCCTCGCCCGCCCGGGCGGTCTGCCATACCTGGTGCCAGCCCGGCGCCAGCTCGGCGGCGCGCCGGGTGGCCAGTACCAGGCTCGCCTCCCGGGCGATGCCCTGGCCCGCGATGTCGAACGCGGTGCCATGGTCGACGGAGACCCGGACGACGGGCAGGCCGACGGTGATGTTGACACCGTCGTCGCCGAAGACCGCCTTGAAGGGGGCGTGCCCCTGGTCGTGGTAGCAGACGACGACGAACTTCCACTTGCCCCTGACGGCCGCGGGGATCAGCGCGTCGGCGGGCAGCGGCCCGACCGCGTTGATACCCGCCGCCTTCGCCTCCTCGACCGCCGGCGCCAGCACGTCGGCGTCCTCGTCGCCGAAGAGCCGGTTCTCGCCCGCGTGCGGGTTGAGCCCGGCGACGCCGATCGGCTCCTCGGGCCGGCCGAGGGCGCGGGCGAACGAGCCGGTCAGGCGCAGGACGTTGGCGGTACGGGCCGGGGTGACGCCCGCGATGGCGTCGGTGAGGGACACATGCGTGGTGAGGTGGAAGAAGTACAGCTCACCCGCGGAGAGCACGAGGCTGAAGTTCTTGACGCCGAACTCGTGCGCCAGCAGCTCGGTGTGCCCCGGCCACAGGTGCCCGCCGGCGTGCATGGCGGCCTTGTTCAGCGGCGCGGTGACGATGCCGTCGACCAGGCCCTCGCGGGCCAGGGCACAGGCGCGCATCACGAAGCGGGCTGAGCCATCGCCCGCCGCCGCGCTGAGCTCGCCGTACGGGACCGCGCCCAGGGACGGCCCGTCCTGCACCAGCTCGATGGTCCCCGGCGCGTTCACCGCGTCCCGCGGGGAGTCGATGACGCGTACGGCGGCGGGGTCCTCGCCGATCAGCTCGACGGCCTTGCGTACGGCGTCGGCGTCCCCGATCACGACCGGCCGGCAGATGGTACGCAGCTCGTCGTGGTGCAGCAGCGTACGGGCCGTGATCTCCGGTCCGATTCCGGCCACGTCGCCCAGGGTGAGGGCGAGCGTGGGCAGCTGCGGGTGCGGGTCGTTCACCGGTAACTCCTCATCGTTTTTGCGTTCGTTGTGGTGCGTACCGCTGTGCGTACCGCTGCCGCGGCTCTGATCAGCACATCGGGGCTGCCGAAGCCGCCGGCCTTGGTGGCCACCGGCAAGCCGGCCACCGGGCCGCCGACGACGGTGCCCAGCGGCACGCCCGGCTCGACGGTGCCGTGCAGCCGGATGCCGGTCCCGTCGAGCCGCTCCAGGACGGCGCGGGCGCCGTCGCCGCCGGTGGCGACAAGACCGGCGACGGCGCCCGCCGCCACCGCCTGGGCGGCGGCATCGGCGAGGCGGCTGGCGACGAGTCCGGGGGCGATCGCGGTGGCGGGGGTGCCGCGGTCGGGAGCGGCGGTGTCGCGGTCGGGAGCGCTCAGCAGCAGCGCGGACGGGTGCGCGGCCGCCGACTTCCGTACCCGGGCGGTGAAGTCCGCCCAGGCGTCGGCGTCGGTGAGTTCGTGTGCGGTGGGCTGGAGTCGCTCGGCACCGTGGGCGGCGAGGGCTTCGGCCTGCGTGCGGGAGGCGTCGTGCAGGCTCGTCACGACGACGAGGGCGGTGCCCGCGGGGACGGGTGGCTTGGGCTCGGGGCGTGGGCCTGGGCGGATGTCCGGTGCTTCCCCGGTCCCCCCAGTCCCCCCGGTCCGCCACCGGGCGGCCAGCGGACCTGCCAGTCCCGCGGAGCCCACGGGGAGCGCCTGCTCACCGAGCTCGACCACCGTACGCGCGATCCGGTCCAGGTCCTCGTCGCCGGCGGCGTCGAGCACGACGACGCGACTGCCCGCCGCGCATACCGCGTCGGCCCAGGACGCCGGCGTCCCCCGCGGGGCGAGGCGTACGAGCGGCGCGTCGAGCAGCGTCGGCAGGTGGCTGACCGTCACGGGCGTCACCGGGTCCCGGCCGACCGACGTCTCACTGACCGGGCGGCCGTCGACCAGCAGTGTGCCGTCCACGACAGTGCGGCCTACGGCCGGGAACGCGGGGCACACGAGCGCGATGGCACCGGGTGCGAGCACGTCCAGAAGGGCGTCGGTCTCAGCGCGGACGGGGCCACGCAGCGTCGAGTCCACCTTCTTGAAGACATGCCGCACCCCGTGGCGCAGCAGCCCGGTGGCGGCCCGGCGCACCTGGTTCGCCGCCTCGGCCTCCGGGAGGGCGCGGGAGTCCGTGGTGACGGCGACCACCGAGGCGTCACCACCGTCGCTCCCATCCGTCGCGCCGCTGCCCTCGGCCGAGCCGTCGCGCAGCCGGAGCACGGCGGGCCGGCCCGCGTGGGCGAACTGGACGGCGGTGTCCCCGGCGCCGGTGAGGTCGTCGGCGATGATCGCCACGTCGTACCTCATGCGCGCTGCTCCTGGCTGGTGTCGGTTGGAGTGTCGGTTTCCGTGTCGCCCAGGGTGCCGCCCGTAGTGTCTGCCGGTCGCAGAGCCCCCGCCCGCTTCAGCGCGTACGCGGCGAGCAGCGGCGCGACGATGGCCGTGACCAGGGCCGACGCCGCGACCTGGGCCGTGGCGGTGCCGACGTACTCCTCGAAGCGCGGGTCAGCGGCGGCCACGACCGCCGGGGTGGCGATGGCGTTGCCGGCGGTGGTGCCCGCGGCGAAGCCCATGCCGGACATGGAGCCGCGGCGCAGGATGTACCGGTAGCCGAGGTAGACCAGGAAGCCCGTGAACGGCGCGATGATCAGTCCGAGGAGCAGGCCGGTCACGCCACCGGTGACGATGTCGCCGAGGTCGATGCCGGTGCCGAGGGAGAACGCGAAGAACGGGATCACGATGTTCGGCACCGGCTGGACGACCTTGCGCCACTCGTTGTCGATGTTGCCCACCAGCACACCCAGCACGAACGGCACGATCGCGCCGAGCAGGGCGAGGAACGGGATGTCGCCGAGGCCGGAGGCACCGAGGAACAGCAGGGTCAGGAACGGGCCGTCGTTGACGGCGCTGGCGACGTACGCGCCGCGGTCCCGCTCGTCCCCGTACTGCCCGGAGAAGGCCAGCCACAGGCCGCCGTTGCTGTTGTCCATCGACGCGAGCAGGGCGAGCAGCGAGACGCCGAGCAGGCCGTCGAGGCCGACGAACAACCCGAGCACCACGACCAGCGTGGCTGGGACCAGGCTCTTCATCAGCAGCACCGCACCCGCATGGGCCAGGATCGGGCCGCCGGTGCGGAAGGAGACCTGGGTACCGGTCGCAAAGATCAGCAGCGCGATAAGCGGGAGCGCGCTGTCCTGGAACAGTGCGGTGGTGAAGCTGCCGATCTCCAGGGCACCGGAGGCGAAGGTGCCGAAGACGGCCCCCAGGACCAGCGGAATCAGCATCAGCCCGCCAGGTATGCGCTGCATCGTGGCGAACAGGGGGACCCGGGACTTCTCTGGACCACTCACGCCAACCTCCTCGTCGGCATCAGTCACGGCGCCTGCGCCGCACTTGTACGTACATGCTGTGCGTACAAGATGCCACACCAGCCCGGGCCAGGGAAAGAGCCCCCGCCCCGCAAGCCGCCGACCGCATTCGCCACACCGGCAGGATCAGCGCAAGCCAGCGGGTCAGGCCGGTGTTCGCCACGATGCCGGAGGCGCCTTGATTTCCCCGCCCTCGAAGCGGCGAGCGGGAATGAAGCCACCGCGACCCTCGCTGCTGGGTACGCCCGAGATTCGCTGTCACGGCGACGTGCGGCTGTTCGACCGTCACTCGGCCGTCCACATGACCGTCACTCCTCCGGCTGAATGACCACAGATAGGCCGTCCAGGTGACCACATGCCGCGGCAGTCGGGGGGTGCGCGGCAGGCCGGGAAGTCGACGCTGACGCGGATGACCGCGATGGGCCGGGACGGGGCGGTCGTCCGTCTCCTCGACGACGCTGCGACCCTGCGTGCCGCCAAGGACGACCCCGCCGGCTTCGTCGAGCACGACTCGCTGATGCTCATCGATGAGATTCAGCTGGCCCCCGAGCTGCTGAGCGCCGTCAAGGTGGCCGTCGACCTCGACCCAACACCCGGACGCTTCCTGCTCACCGGGTCCTCGCGCATCCTGGCCATGCGGACGCTGCCGGACGCACTGCCCGGCCGGATGGAGGTCATCGAACTATGGCCACTGTCCCAAGGGGGGCTGCACGGCGGTCCCGACCGATTCATCGATGCCGCCTTCGCCCACGGCCCTACCCTGAGCCACAGCTCCGAGCTGCGTAAACGTGACTACCTCGAGCGGGCGGTGGCCGGCGGATTTCCCGAAGCGGTCAGGCGCACTCCCCGCCGGCGCTCCGCGTTCTTCAACGCCTACCTGTCCACCCTGATCGAACGCGATGTCATGGAACTCGCCAGCATTGAGCGGCACGGCGAGCTGCTGAAGCTGCTCGGACTGCTGGCCGGCCGCACCGGCGGGCTCCTCGTCCCGGCAGCCCTCGCCGGTCCTTCCGGCATTCCCCGTACGACGCTGGTGCGCTACCTGGAGCGGCTCGCCTCGGTCTTCCTTGTCAAGACCGTGCCGGCCTGGGCCTCGGGCCGGACGGGGCGAGCTGTTGGCACGGGGAAACTTGCCTTCGTCGACACCGGCATCGCCGTACTGGAGAACTTCGCCGTGATGGAACTCGCCCGACAGCTGAGCTGGTCCGAACAGCGGGGCCGCCTGTACCACTACCGCACCAAGGACAAGCTGGAAGTGGACGCAGTCATCGAAACGCCGCGCGGCGACGTGATCGGCGTCGAGGTCAAAGCCGGAGCTACGGTACGCACCGACGACCTCGCCGGACTTCGCAATCTGGCCAGACTTCTCGGCGACCGCTTCATCGCCGGCTATGTGCTGTACACCGGGCAGCAGACCCTGCCCTTCGGCGACCGCATCCGCGCCCTACCCATGGACGCACTCTGGCACCTCGATCGGTAGCGACTCTCGGCACTAGCCGCATCCGGCACATGATGAGCACGGCCTCGAGGGCTGCGCCGGCCGGCGGACTCAAGACTGCAAACCAGGGTGGAGCCGAGCCGCTCGACGCCCTGCCCCAGACAACGGTCGCCCTCGAGGAGCTCACCCTCCGGGTCGTCGTCCCGGCGTGCGAGACCCGGCAGATCAAAGATCCGTCGTTCGGCAGATTTAAAGGCATGGGCACGGCAGATTTAAATTCGCTGCCATCGTGGACGGCGAGCGCGGTGCAGACAGCTATCTCCCCCGCCGAGCGGCGGATCTCGTGGGCGAGGCCTGACAGACACACGGGTCGTCGTACTCAACGGTGCACGCTATGTCGGCAAGAGCACTCTCGCGGAGCGCGCTGCGCTCCGGCGAAGGCGGGCTCGCCCGCTACCTCGACAACCCCGGCAAGTGTGCCGCTGCCGAACTGGCCATACATCTCGCCCTTGGCGAAGGGCACGAGCACCACGATGGCCCAGTCCCAGCTCGCCAGGGCCCGCCGTCCACGAAGCTCCTTGCGTTGGTTGGAAGTTGGCACTCCCCGTAACCGCGAGGAGCTTCGCAGCGTCAGGGGCGCGGGGCCATCAGCTGCCGCGCCGTTCACCGTCACCGAGCACGATGAGATCTGCTCAGTGGCCCATCATGTGTGAATGCAAACACGAGATGGGCCACTACGGAGGAGCTTGCACCCCTACCTACCATCAATAACCTTTGACGGATGGGGACGACCCGGGGAAGTCCGGTGGCAGCCCATCAGGCGCCACCTCTCCACTGACCAGCCCTGCGAGATAGCTGGTCAAGGATCCATCAAACTCTACCCAGTCCCCGTTCCGACCGGCGATCACTACCGTCCATTTACTGCCGTCCGATCCAAGGGTGCGCCAGTAGAACCTATCCCCATCGATCGTCTCCCCCCAGGGCAGCAACCCATGGTTCTCGGGGTAAGGAGCGTACCCGCCAGCGGCGTCAGCGCTGCGGAGTTCTTCGAGATCCCGCAAGTCTCTCTGGAGGCTTGCGACGTATCTCCTTTCCATTCCTGGCCTGGGGAGACGGACGCTGAGGAAATCATCGATCGCGAACGAACTGTAATGCTCGCTGAGATCCATAAAGTCCGGCGGCAATCCCGTTCCCAGGCTCTCCGAGATATGGACCCAGTCGATATCTCGAGGGTGATCAAGACGGATTGACGCGAGAGCAGGGAGCACCCGTTCAAAGTCACCTAGGCTCACATCTCTCCTACGGCTCATTGGGTAGCGTCACGCTGAACAGCGGACCGTCCGCTGTGAACGCTGTCATTCGAATGGCTGTCGGCAAGTTCTCGTCACCGTTTCCGTACACGAGCTTTCCAGAGTACGTGACAGGCTTCTGCGCGGCAAGGGCCTTTGCCATCTTGGTCTCGTACTTTGTCATCCCTGGATGGTTCAGCCTGCGGTATCCAGTGAAGATATTTTCCCTCCTCCATTCCCCATGGAACCGGTCGCCTACTATGTGGCTTCTATGGAATACGTCGAGCCCGTCGTCGTCTTTCTTGAATTCGTAGCCGGGAGGATCCCAAGTCCCCTTGCGCTGGCCACGGCTTTTGGCCGCTTTGAGGTCGCTGGGACAGATGAGCGCGGTAGCCCCGGCGGCCCCACCAGCCTCGTTCAGGGGTTGATATTGGTAACGCTCCTCTCGCGACATAGCCTCGCATCTGATCTTGTCGAGTACGGAGCCGATCTTCTTTCCGTTGCCGAACCCGACCAGGCTGGCAAGGGCACGCCCAATCTTGAAAAGTTTGTCCGCTTTGGTGACCCCTCCGGTCCCGGGGGGAGCAATGACTCCAATCTTCGGCTTGGCTATCTTGTTCCGGGGATCGGCGACGATGTCGTTTACTGTCGGCTTCCTCTTAACTGATTCAGAATCCGCAGTGACAACTCCACCTTTGCAGTTCCTCAGTGCGCCTGTGGCGCATTCGAAGGAGGCGTGGCCGTCGATCTCGATCCTGCCGATGGGGTTCCCACTGCCGAATGCGTACCGATTCCCAGTCAGTGGGTCCAAATCGAGCGACATGTCCCGCGTGGCGCCGTTGTACATGTCCCGGGTGGTGAAGCGGTTCAAGTCCGGGCTGTAGTCGCGAAAGCCCATGTCGTACGTGCGGGATGAGGCGTCCCAGCGCTTGGAGTTGAAGCGGTAGGCGTTGTACGGCTCCTTGGTCGGATCCGCGTCGGCGGGTTTGTCGATGCCGGTGAAGTCCGCCTTGTTGTCGGTGCCGTAGCCGGTGTATCCGTAGGTGGCGACGGGGTTGCCGTCCGTTCCCGTGAGGGTCTCGACGTCGGTGTGGGAGTTGTAGCCGTAGTAGGCATCCTCCGCAGCGGCGCCGTCAGCCCCGTGCTTGACCTGCGAAAGCCGTTCGCCCCACGGGCTGTACTGGTAGGACTTGGTGAGCTTGCCGGCGACCTCTTCGTCCAGCACCTCACCCGACATTCCGAGATAGTTGAAGTCGGTCGTCTTGCCGCCCTCGGTCTTGGAGGACGTGCGGTCCAGCGGGTCATAGCCGTACCGCGTGTTCTTCATCGAGCCGGAAGCCGCATCCAGCTTCCCGTGCTCCACCACGCGGTCGAAGCCGTCGTACGTATTGCGCTCGATCACCGTGTCGCCGGAAGTCACCGACTCCTGGCGGCCGAACGGGTCGTACTGGTACGACACCGACCCCTCGGGCGTCGTCGCCTTCAGCAGCCGGTTGCGGTCGTAGCCGAAGGTCGTGGTCTTGCCCTTGATGGTCTGGGAGACGACATTCGCGTTGTCGTCGTGGACGTACGTCTCCGTGCCGGCTCCGTGGCCCGACCTCACCGACTTTGCGAGGCGGTCTGCCGGATCGTAGGTGTAGTCCGTTGTCGACGACAGATAGGCGTAGTTGTCGTCGGCGTTCATCTTCTTCGCGATGTCCTGCGCCTTGTTGCCGTTGGCGTCGTAGGCGTAGTCGTGCGAGGAGACGAGCGTGCCGTCCGGCTGCTTCTTTTCTTCCTGGGTGTTGAGTGACCCGTCCCGGTAGTAGGTGTAGTCGACCTTGTTCTTGTTGGCCTTGATCTCTTGGCTCTTCTGGCCGCGCCACGTGTAGTCGTACGTCGTGACCTTCGGCGAGGCATCGGAGGCGCTGGTGCCGACCGAGACGGTGTCAACCAGGTCGCGCAGGTCGTAGGTGTACTTGCTGTACTGGTCGGGGTGGGTCTGCGTCTCGACCTGGCCGTTGTCGTCGTACGTGTAGGACGTCGACTTCTTCTCCTCGCCGGCCAGCGCTTCGAGGACCTTCGACACCTGGTTCAGGCCGGTGTACGAGATCGTGTACGCGTCGATCTTCGTGCCGGTCGAGGTGTCGTCGATCGAGCTGAGGTTGGCGTTGACGTCGTAGCCGTACGCGAAGCGCTTGCGCTCGGTGTCCGCGTCGGCGGAGTTGTCGCGGACGAGCTTGACCTGCTCGGCGTCGGCCTTGAGCGTGGTGATCTCGTCCTGCTGGTACTTCTTCTTCTCAGCGAGCTTGGCCCACTTCGCACCCACCGCGCTCTGCGCGTAGGCCGTATACGTGCCCGACTCGGGGATCGTCAGCTTCCAGGCACGCTCGTCGCCGCCACCAGCGCGAGCCGTCCCCGTCTTGACCGACTGGGATTCGGCGCCGAGGACCTCGTTCTTGCCGACCGGAATCCCGTCGTCGTCGCGCGACTTGAGCTTGCCGTCGGGGTAGTAGCCCCACCGCATGGTCCGGCTCGAGGAGCCCGCGGCCGAGGTGAGTTGGCGTGCCGACTGCAGCCCGAGGGCCGAGTAGTCGTAGGTCGTGGTGATGTTCCACGAGTCCGTGGACTTCTTCACCCAGCCGTTGTCGAAGTAGTCGTAGGTGGTGTCGTTGCGGGTGGTCTCGCCCTCCGATGGGGGCATCGACACCTTGTCGACTCTGCCGACCGCGTCGTATGACGTCTCCGTCCAGACCTTGCGGTTGTAGCGGGGGTCCTTCGGGTCGTACGGCTGGATCTGGCGCGCCGGACGGTTCAGGGCGTCGTACGTCGTCTCGGCGATGAAGTCGTCGGGCTCGTCGGTGTCCACGCCGCGCGGCGTGATCACCTTGACCTGGTTGCCGACCTCGTCGTACCCGAACTTCGTCTCACGAATGATGTCCGCGGTGTGCGGGACCTGGACGACCGCGAGCTTGCCGCGCTCGTCGTAGTGGTTCTTGGTGGTGTTGTTCTCCTGGTCGGTCGTGGAGACGACCAGCGAGTCCTTGTCGTAGGACTGCTTTACGGTGCGGCCCTCGGCGTCCGTGACCGCGACGACGCGGTGGTTGTGGTCGTAGTCGGTCTTGGTGGTGTAGTCGTCCGGGTCGGACGAGGCGTTCTTCTTCGGGTCGATGACGCGGGCGACGTTGCCGACGCTGTCGTAGAGGTATCTGACCTTGTCGTTCTCGGCGTTGACGACCTCGGTGAGCTGGTAGATCTCGTCGTAGACGTTGGTGGTGACGTAGTCCTTCGGGTCGGACGGCGTCGCCACTCCCTTCGGCTCGGTCGTCGTCCGTAGGTTGCCGACCTTGTCGTAGGTGTAGCGGGTGCGTCGCTCGTTCGAGGCGTCTGTGTCCTTGGGCGCTGTGGCCTCGGTGATCTGGTCGGCCTTGTCGTAGCTCGCCGTCCATATCGCGCCGTTGGGCGCCGTGGACTTGGTGACGTTGTCGTTGGCGTCGTACACAGGTGCCGGGGTCGTGATGAAGTCTCCGGCCGCCTGGTCCTTGGGCACCCGCGAGACCAGCGGCCGACCGAAGGTGTCGTACGACTGCGTGGACTGCTTGCCGAGCGCGTCCGTGACCGACCGGACGAGACCGCGCTCGTCGTAGTGGGTCTTCGTGACCTTGCTCAGCGCGTCGGTCGTCGTTCCCGGGTAGCCCGAGGGCTGGAAGTTCTGGTACGTGGTCGGGTTGCCGTTGGCGTCCGTAGCCTTGGTGAGCTGCCCGTACGCGTCGTAGTCGTAAGACGTCGTGTAGTCGCCGGCCTCGGAGGATGCGACGCCCTTGGGGTCGGTGACCGTCTTCAGGTTGCCCTTGGCGTCATAGCCGAACTGCCAGGTGCGGCCCTCCGCCGACGTCTTCTTGACCAGGTCGGCCGCGTAGCCGTCCGCGCGGGTCCGGTATTCGTAGCGCACCGAGTGGGCCGGTGACTTGTCCGGCGCGCAATCACCCGCCGACGGCAGGCCGCCCTTGTTCTCCTCCGCCGAGCGCTCCCACAGCGGGTAGCCGGTCTTCGGGTCGTAGCAATACGCCGTCTTCGCCCCGTTGGCCTCCTCCAGGACGGTGACGTTGTTGTCGCTGTCCCAGGTCAGCTTCGTGGCCTGGCTCTTGGCGTCGACGGCCTTCACCGGCCGGTCGCCGGAGTCCGTCTGGTACGTGGAGGCGTGCTGCTCGGCGTCGGTGACCTTCGTCTCGCCGCCGCCGCCCGAGATCTTCTTGTACGCGAAGTCCGTCCGGGCGTCGAGGCGGTCGGTGATGTCCTTGGTCGACCAGCGGTAGTCGGTCTCCGCGGTGACCGAGTAGCCGAGGCGGGTGGCATTGCGGAGCGGATCGGTGACCTTGGTCAGCTTCGCGTTTTTGCTGCCCTGCTCGGCGTCGTAGGTGAACGAGAACTCCTTCGGCTGGGAGGCCCCGTCACCGTCGGTGATCCGGCCCAGGTGCCCCTTCTCCGTATAGAGGAAGGAGACTTTGCGGCCCGAGATGTCGGTGACCGACTTGAGGTGACCGTAGATCGCGGGGTTCCACAGGTTGGTTCCCGAGACCTTCTCGCCCTGGGCGTTGAGGTAGTCGTACGTCGCGTCGCCGTGCCGGTAGTAGTCGAGCTTCATCGTGCTGCGACCGGACGGGTCCTTGATCTGCGTGAGGAACTTGACCTTGCGGTTCCCGTAGTTCTGCAGCTCGTATTCGTAGGTCTGGGTATTGCCGTTCTTGTCCACGACCGATGTCAGGTAGCCGTCGCAGCCAATGACGAAGCGGGTGCCGTCCGGGCGCGTCATCGTCCAGGCGTCGGGGACCTCGGCGGCGGCGCTCACGGCGCATGACGCGGGAGCGCCTGCCTTCGCGGTGAGCCGGTAGTGGTAGCCGGGTGCGGGCTTCCAGCTGCCGTCGGCCTGCTTGCGGAAGGTCTGCTGGGTGCCGTCGCCGTCGACGACGTACGCCTCGGTCGGGTTCGTATCCGGGTGCACGTCCAGCGCGCCGCCGAGCCGCAGCGGCCCGGACATCTGCGCCGACCAGCCGTGGCCGAGTTGGCTGTCGGAGGTGTCCTGTGCGTTGTACGTCAGCCGCGCGAAGGTGTTGATGCCGCGGCCGGGGTTGTTGAACACGTTGTAGGACCAGGCGGCGTTGCCCGACCCCAGGTTGGACATCAGCGTCGAGCCGGCACCGGTGTCCTCGCCCGTGTAGGCGTGGTAGTTCTCCAGCCCGAGGCGGTCGGCGGTCGGGTCCTCGACGGCCGTCTTCTGCGCCAGACCGCCGATGCCCGGCTTCTCGGAGAGCCAGGAGCCGTCCGCCTTGTTACGTACATCCCAGGTCAGCGTGTAGCCCGCGCGCCGGTTTCCGTCCACCGCCGGCGCCTTGGCGGTGGCTTTCACGGTGGCGGAGGCCCCCGGAGCCAGCGCGGGAATATCGGCCTTGAGCTGATTGGCGGCACTCGTCGCATCCGAACCGTCCGGGTGCGACCACCGATAGCTCAGCTCACGCTCGCCGGCGGGCCACGCGGCATCGGTCGTATTGGTGACCGTGACGTCGACCGGATAGGTGTTGGCCGCCGTCATACGGGTCGGAGTACCGGGCGCGTAGTAGGTGTCCCATGGGTTGGGCTGCGCGGTAACGACACGCAGCTCGGCCGGGCCGGCGACGTCCGCTCCGCTGCTGGTCTCCTCGGCGGGTCCGACCAGGACTCCCTTATTGGACTTCGGAGTCTTCACCCACTGGTGCGCCAGCGACGTGACGTCCAGGGTCAGAGCCTTGCCGCTGACCTTGCCGTCGGCGAAGACAGGGGCGAGCTCACCCGGATTCCTCTTGGTGGCCTTCTCCTTCAGGGGGTGGAGTTCATACAGCGCATCCCGCTTGCCCGCCCTGCTCGCGTCCGGCAGCTGAAGGCTCAGCCGTGCCCCCAGGATCTGCGCCTTCTTGGGAATCTTGGAGGTAGGGAACTCCAGAACCGAACCGGTCTCCCCGGAAACCCTCGCGGCATCCGAACGATCCGCCTCAATCACGCGCACGGTGTGCCCCGGCTTGGGGACCCCCACGCGCAATGCCGCCGAGCCGAGCAGCCGGCCGTCCTTGGTCCGGGCCAGGACACGGTACGAATAGTGGCGCCCGATCTCCGCGGCGCTTGCGGCCGGCGTCGGCTCGGCGGTGGTGTCCTTGAAGCGCGTTGCCCCCTTCCCGAGCTTGGCCATGAGAGTTGACGTCGTCGGCTTGAAGTCCGACCGGGTGGAGCGATGCACCTCGTAGGCGACGATCTCGGATTTACTGCCAGTGGACTTTGCCTTGCGCCAGGACAGTTCAGGTCCCGTTCCACGTACCACCGTTGGCTTATTGAGGGTGGCGCTATCGGCCCCGTACGTGACCTTCAGGCGCGGGGAATTCTGCGGGTAGCTGCGCTTGGGTGGATCAGGTGGCGGGTCGCTGCGGGCGACATGCCTGCCTCGATCTGCCTGTTCGGGTAACGCGTCGGGCGCCGCGAAGGCGACCTGGGGCAACATGACGCCCAGAACTCCCGAGGCGATGAGGCCGGCGAGCAGCCGGCGATGGCCAATTCTCACTGTGCCAACTACCTCTCTGCCCTTCTCGAAGCCTCATCGCAACAATCCGCGGCAACACAGAAGCGCAGCACTGAGCACTGCTCACCTGAACAGGAGCAGTGCACGGACAATGGGAGAGACTTTCTAGACAGTCAAACAAGATCATGTCAATTGAGCTCAGATTTCGGGCACTCTGTCATCATCCGGGAAAGCGGATGCAGTGAATCCGGGATACCGCACCCACTTTTCGCCTTGTTGTCCGTTTTCTGTCATGACTAGCGTGGCGGGGCTGCGCTGATGTATAACGAGCCGGAATTCTGCGGGCTCTGGCTTATCGAAGGGACTGGCCATGGACAGCGACAGAGAATCGCTCGAGTCTGGGGTCACCACGGAAACCGAATCCGGAATCGGTAATTCACCCACCGAGAAGGCGCGCCCCTACCGATCAGTGTTCATCGTCGCCGCCACCCTGCTCCTGATTGTCGGAGGGTTCGTCGCCTACGGCATCATCGATGACGGCAAAGCGGAGAAGCCGCCCGTCCCCACGGCCGCGGTCACCTATGAGATCACCGGCAAGGGCACGGCCAACATCACCTACCTCGCCCGCAGCGTGCAGGGCAAGTCCACGACGCTGCGGGCTGTCGCGCTCCCCTGGAAGAAGGCTGTCCGAGTGCCCCTCGGCAAGGAGCCGACCGTCCAGGTCCAGCTCAGCGTGCGGGGCGGAGAGGCGAGGTGCACCCTGGCCATCCGCGGCGAACACGTGCAGCGCGCCACCGCCCTTGGCCCGCACGGGCGGGCAACCTGTGCTGCGGCCGAGCTCACGGCCGGCAGGCGTTGACCATGCGTCCGCCGGAATTCACCATCGGTGACCAGGTCTTACACTTCCGCGAAGGCAGGAACATCGGCACGGTCGTGGACGTGGAACGCCGCGGATACGTGTTCCGGCGTTGGGTGTATTACGTGCAGTGGCGACCTGGCGTCGACCCCGTACCCCTCCGCGACGGCTTAAAGCCGGCTTCGTCGCTGATCGGCTACCGGGGGCCGCTGAACGACCTCGACGAACATGGCGAAGATGCCACACATGACGACCCGTATGTGCTGTTGGAGGAAGAGGACGACGGGACGGCCTGCGAATTCTCTTGATCGGCGACACACCGCGCAGCAGGGATCGGCCGCACAGATGCGGAGCGCATTACGCCCCAACGTGATCCCTTACGGCATCAGTGCGAGGTCACGGGCTGGCAGCGGATGGCCAACTCGGCACCCAAAAGGTCAAGATTTAGCTTGCGTTGGGTGCTCGGCCCTCTGATCTTTCGTGGTGTACCGACCGTGCACGGTGAGATAGAAGTGATGAACGGGGGCGGCATCTTGGCGTTCGATCCGCTTACGAGCCACTCCGATCGGATTCCAGATGCGCTCATCCGGCATCCGGACTCCAAGCGGAACTGACCAGAGCTCACGCTGTGCCTCACCAAGGTCCACCCACGTCGCGCCGTGCCGACGAACGAGGACCTCCCCCAGGTAGCCACCGAGATCACAAGCGATCCGCTCGGCTCGCTCGGCGCTCGCGTTCTGGGCTCGCACGGAAGAAAGTATGCGGTCGACAAAGCGTAAGCTGTCGACACTGAAGTCCAGGGGCACGCGCCAACGCTGGACGATCTCGGCAGCAACGTCGGATACGTATGCGGCCATTCGGGCAGCATCGAGCGCACGGTGGTCCAGATTGCCCATCGGGTATCCCAATCCCTAGTGTCGGGTCACTGACTGCCACCTGAGCGCAGCCCAATCCGCGCCTAATAGGGACAGCGTCGTCAGATCGGCGAGCGTCACCATCTGGGCACGTGAACAACCTCATACAACGGCTCTCGCAGTTTCGTACAACCATTTGGCTCACTTATGCGTCGCCGAGTGCGGCCGATGCCGGCGCTTAGGTGCCGGGGCGTGCACAGGAAGTCGACTGCGTCGAAGAACGAGTTCCCGCCGTTTCACCAGCCGTCGGGAGCCGCTGAGGTTGACATTCTGTCTCGATAGTCAAGTCGATGCGGAGTCAGACCTACCCAGATAGCGGTGCGAAGGATCGTAAAACACTCAGCCGCATGCGCAACGAGCCGAACGTCTGCTGGGCTGAATAGGCTTGAGGCTGGCCGAGACCGTTGCCAGCAAGATCCCAGAGCAGTCGCCATACCACACTGACGCCCCGCGGCCGTCGGCAACGGTGACCTGCTGTGCATTGGAGTCCGGTTGCGTATCCACCTCCGACGCCCCGGCTTCCGAGCCGTCGAGATTTATGCGCAGCAACCTCCCCAGTGCCGTATCGGTGGGCTCAACCGCCCGGAGCGCGAACTCCAGCTGCCGCGTAGCCGCTTCAATCACCGGAGCCGAGGTGCTCGCGGGTGACTTGGCACGCAGGAGTCGTAGCGTGTTGCCGGCTGCTCGGACGGCAGTGAAGCGGGTGTCCAGGTCGGGGCGGTGATCAGCAGTCCCCATGCCAGGCAGTGCAACTGGTCGCCCCGAGGATGGCCCTCGTCCAGCAGGGCAGCGGCGTCCTTGGTGCCGAACGTGGGGCCCTCCCTGACACCGGGAACAGGCGCATCCAAGACTGCAGACGACTGCTCCGTCCGGTTCAGTCGGCAGTTCCGGGCGGTACGACCCATTCGGCCCGTTGCCCCGTCACGCCGACGATCATGTCGAAATCGCCGTCGTAGTGCAGGATCGTCACCCGGTGCCGCTCCGCGGTCGCCGCGATCAACACGTCGGCCAGGGACAGCGCTCGGTGGAAGCCAGCGTTCATCGCGAGTGCCTGCACCTCGAGCGCGCGCTCGAGCTGTTCGTCGTTGCACGGCAGATAGTCGAAGGCCCGCAGCAGGGTGCGGAAGCGCAGTGCTTCGGTCTTGTCACGGGCGGAGTAGAGGATCTCGTACTCCACCGGGGCGCAGACGGCCAGCAGGCCGTCCTGGTTCAGCTCGTCCAGCCGTTGCCGTACACCGGACTTGCCACGGCGGGCGAGCGCGGACTTGTCGATGAGATAGCGCTCTTTCACGCCGCGGCGGTCCCTCCGGGACGCTTGAGGGTGCCATCCGCGTGCCGCGGGCCGGTCTTGGCCCTGATCTCCGCGAACATGTCCTCGAACTCACCGTCGTCGATCGCCTCGAACAGCTCACGGCGCAGGCGCAGCTTCACGCCTTCTTCCATGGCCGCACGCACGGCCGCGGCCTTGGTCTTGGTGCCGTACAGGCGCATGGCCTGCTCGACGATGTCGTCGTCCAGATCGATCACAGTTCTCGCCATGGGAACCTCCTAAGCCGCCCACCATCAAACGATATCAGAAGGGCAACATAAATGACATCGACTTCAGATCGCGCCCTGCACTCCCACGCCGACCGCTCACCACGTCAGGGCCGGCCGGGCCGACGGCGGCCACGCCAAGTGGCCAGTCATCGAAATCGCCACCTTTGCGCCACGGGGTCCGGCCGACCCGACCCGCAGGACCATGCGAACCGTCCACGTCTCATCGCCAGCGGACGGAAGCAGACATGGCAGACCAGCACAAACGGCGACGCGAGCCAAGTGAGCCCGGGGCCGGGTTGACAGTCCACGCCGAGTTCGCCGCCATCCCCGGACCCGACGGGGAAGAACTGGAACGTCCCCGGGCGGCAGCCGTCCGCGACGTCCTACAGTGACTGCACGGCCAGCGGCAGGATCACGAGCGACCATCCGATCGGACCTGACAGGGCCTGTTCCCATGCTCTGGGTGCCCCACAGGGTTCCGACCGGCGCACAAGTGATCAGTCCCCTGACCTGCATAAACAGCAAAGACCTGACGGCCAGTCAAGCAATCCTGACAAGCCGTCAGGTCTCGCGCACCCGAAAAGGCGCCCTGACCTGCGCTTTCCTTGCGCAGTGGGTGCCCCCGGCGCGGGACCCGGAACATGGGAACTGGGATCGAGCCCGCTGCGCAGGGACCATCTGGTGATCACTAGCACCGTGGCAGTCAAGTGATCGACGGGTGTCCCCCGCCAGTTTCGTTGGCGGGATCCGAACCTGCGACACCCGCTTTAGGAGAATGATCAACTCGGTTGAGCATGACCCCAACTTGCAGCGTTGCCACCTCGGGCGTAGCACTGGAACCGGAACCACCACTGTTCGCCGGAGGCTCATGGCACGATCCGTGGCCCGGAACTGGACTAGGTCCCACCCGTCTCCAAGGGCGCCACGCCGACACTCTGGCCGGCAGTGGCCACTTGGCGTGATGGGCACGCGGTCGCGCCAGCGATCCAGATGCGCAGTCGAGCTTGCCCGTCGCTGCCGCTCCCGGGCGCGTCGAGGTGTTTACGGCTGTGGCTGCCCGGCGACGGCATCAAACCCATCGGCCACACCGACATTGGCCCCCGCCGAGCGGTCGGCCTCACCGCCGCCGACGCCCGCCAGCACCTGCACGTGCTCGGCGCCACCGGCTCCGGCAAGTCCACCCTGATCGCCAACCTCGCCCTGCACGACGTCGACCAACACCGCGGCGTGATCGTCATCGACCCCAAGGGCGACCTCGTCACGGACATCCTGGCCCGACTCCCTGAGAGCTGCGCCGACCGCCTGGTCATCCTCGACCCCGGCGACCTCCACCCCCCGCCCTGCCTGAACGTCCTCGACGGCGGCGCCGCGGACGTGGTCGTCGACAACGTCACCGGGATCTTCGCCCGCATCTTCGCCGCTTTCTGGGGCCCGCGCACCGACGACGTGATGCGCGCCGCCTGCCTGACCCTGCTCGCCTACGCCCGCGCAGCCAACCGCCCCGTCACCCTCGCCGACATCCCCCGCCTCCTCGGCGAGCCGGCCTTCCGCCACCGCATGCTGCCCATGGTCAAAGACCCGGTGCTGCGCGGCTTTTGGAGCTGGTACGAAACGCTGTCCGAACCCACCCGGGCCACCGTCATCGGTCCGGTGATGAACAAGCTGCGCGCCTTCCTGCTCCGCGACTTCGCCCGCCGGGCGCTGACCGCCGGGGCGTCCACCTTCCACCTGCCCGACATCCTCGCGGGCGGCATCCTCCTGGCCCGCCTGCCCAAAGGGGCCCTCGGCGAAGAAACCACCCGGCTGCTCGGCTCCTTCGTCGTCGCCAAAACTTGGCAGGCCGCCGCCGCCCGCGCCCACACTCCCGAACACGCACGCACCGACGCCTCGCTGTACATCGACGAGGCGCACAACTTCCTCACGCTGCCGTATCCGCTGGAGGACATGCTCGCCGAGGCCCGCGGGTACCGCCTCTCTCTCACTCTGGCCCACCAAAACCTCGCGCAGCTGCCCCGTGACCTGCGCGAGGGCATCTCCGCCAACGCTCGCAACAAGATCTTCTTCAATGCTTCCCCCGAGGACGCCGCCGTCCTGGAGCGCCACAGTCTTCCCGCCTTGACCGCGCACGACCTGGCCCACCTCGGTCGCTACCAAGCCGCCGCCCGCTTGGTAGCAGACGGCGCCGAGACCGCCGCGTTCACTTTCACCACCACCCAGTTGCCGGCTCCCGCACCCGGCCGGGCCACAGCCCTGCGAGCTGCCGCGGCCGACCGCACCAGCCAAACACCCAGCCGCCTTCGCCCGGCTAGGCCCTCACACGAAAGGTGACACCACGATGCGTCCGACTCCCAACCCCAGCGGTCCCGGCAGCCCGAGCGGTTCGGGCTACGTGCCTAGGGTCTTCTCCACCCGGAGGCGCGGCCAGCCGCCACCCCAACTGGCCGAGCTCGTACACCGGCTCACCCCCCCCCCGCGACTTGTGGACGGTGGCGATGGTGCACGAACACCGTGTGCTGACCGCCACGCAGCTCACCCGGCTGGCCTTCACCGGCACCCGCTGCGCCCAGCGCCGGCTGCGGATGCTCCACGAGTACGCCGTACTGGACTCCTTCCGTCCCCTGGTCGCCCGCGGCTCCGCACCCCAGCACTACACCCTCGGCCGCACCGGCGCTCAGGTCCTCGCCGCCCAACACGCCACCGACCTCGCCGCCACCGGCTGGCGCTCATCCGCCACCGGCCGCATCGGCTACTCGATGACCCTTGGCCACGACATCGCCGTCAACGAACTGTTCACTCTGCTCTCCGCCCACACCCGTACGGCCCGCGCCCCCGGCACCGGTCTGGCCCTGTGGCTCTCGGCCCGCTCGGCAGCGCGCCGTTGGGGCGACCTGACCCGCCCCGACGCCTACGCCCACTGGATCACCGACGACCACCGGCTGCTGCCGCTGTTCTTCGAGCACGACACCGGCACCGAGAACCTCGCCCGCCTCGAAGCTCGCATCGACACCTATGCCAACTTCGCCACCACCACTGGAACCCGCCCCGCCCTGCTCATCCACACCGCCACCACCACCCGCGAACGCAATCTCCGCCGCCGCCTCGCCTCCCTTGCCCGCGGGCACGGCTTACTGGTCGCCACCACTTCGGCGGAGTATGCCGCCTCCACGCCCTGGGGCCGCTGCTGGACCCCACTGCACCCCGATTGGCCGCGCACCACCCTGGACGGCCTGGCCACCTGTTGGCCCGACCTGACCGAAGCCCCCGGCCTGGACACCGACAGCGAGCAACACATCCCACAGCCGTTCGCCGACCCGGTGCCGCCGCTGCCTCCGGGCGAGGAGTAAGCCGCCATGTCCAAGGCCGTACTTGCCCTTATCGCCAGCGTCCTGGCCGTGGTCCTGCTGGCCGCCGCCGCTGTCACCGGCGTCTTGGGCGTGCTCGGCCCCACCCCGGCCACAGCCGCCGGACAGTCCGCCCCCAGTCGCTACGCCATCACCGACATCCCGCGGAGGATGCTGGCGCTCTACCGGCGTGCCGCACCCGAGTGCCCCGGCCTGGACTGGACGATCCTGGCTGCCATCGGCAAGGTCGAGACCGACCACGCCCGCATCCGCCCGATGGTCTCCTCGGCCGGCGCGGTGGGGCCGATGCAGTTTCTACCCTCCACCTTCCAGGCCTACAAGAACCCGGTGCCGCCGGGCGGGAAGAAGCCGCCCACGCCCTGGGACCCGGTCGATTCGGTCTACGCTGCGGCCCGCCTGCTGTGCGCCAACGGCGCGCGCAACGACAAGAACCTCCGCCGAGCAATCTTCAGCTACAACCACGCCACCTGGTACGTCAACAAGGTCCTGCGCATCGCCGCCTCGTACGCGGCCTCCGTCTCCGCCGCTCGCGTCGACGGCCGCCCCCCGACGATACGCGCCGCCGTGGCGGTGGCGTTCGCCCGCAACCAGATCGGCCACAAGTACGTGTGGGGCGGCGACGGCCCCGCCGAGGGCGGCTTCGACTGCTCCGGGCTGACCAAGGCCGCTTACGGCCGCGCCGGCATCCGCCTGCCGCGCATCGCACAGGCGCAGTACGAGGCGGGCCCGCGTCTGCCCCGCGGCACCCGCATTCGTCCCGGCGACCTCGTCTTCTTCGGTACTCCGAGCAACGTCCACCACGTGGGCATCGCCACCTCCGCCACCCGCATGATCAATGCGCCCAAGCCCGGCACCCGCGTTCGTGAAGAGGCCATCCGCTACCCGGGCGACGACTACCTGGGTGCCACCCGCCCAGCGGCTCCGGGGCGGTGAGCTGTTGTGACAGCAGCAACAGCCACCGCAGACGGGAACCGACTGCGCCCGATCGACTACGCCTGCGGCGACTCCGCCAGCAACTTTAGCCGGTCGCTAGCCGCGTCGAAGCGCAGCAGGGGATGCCCCGCGTCACCCTCGGCGTACATCAGCACCTGCCGGTCCAGGTGGCGTCCCACCGTCCGCAGGAAAGCGCAGAAGGCATCAAGCTGCTGCTGGCCCTGCAGCTCGCGCAGGTCGACATCAAAGTCGATCGACTCCGGCGCGTACGCCCTGAAGATCACCAGCATCCCGGGCGTGGGACGGACGCGCAGTTCCACGCTGTCCTCGTGGACGGCATTCCACAGTCGCCGCGCGTCCGCCGGGATCGGTCGCACCGTGCCACCTTCCTCGTACGTGCACGGCCAGTCCTGCTCCGCGATCAGCTCCAGCAGCGCCTGCCAGCCGGCCATGCCGGCGTCGTCAACGACGAGATCGGGCAGCGCCCCGACCAATTCCGGGTCGAAGATCTCAGCCACCTGCTCCCAGAGCAGGTCAGCCATCAGCCATCACCCGACGCGGGTCGAGGACGATCTCCTGGAAGGTCCAGCAGTCCGCGGACTCGATCGCCAACTCCGCCCCGCAGCCCGCGCATGCGAGGTTTGCCCCGTCCGATCCGTCCGGGCCGCAGCAGCCGTTACGGCGCCCGGGATCGGCCACCGGCACCATCCCGACGGCGTCCGTGGGGCTGAGCACCACGCTGCCGGTGGGCCCACCCGGTACATGCACCCGCTCGCCCTCCTCGGGCGCGGGCACGTACCAAAACCGCGACGGCTCCGGATCGTACGCAAAGGTGCCCGGCGCCACATGCGGCGGACAGTCCTCGAACCCCTCCACCTCGTACGGGGCACGCACCGTCTGTGGATCCGGCAGCGGCACCTCGCGCACCAGCCGGCTCACCTCGGTGCTGCACGCCGCACAGCGAAACATCTGCACACCGACCAGCATCACGCCCGCCGGACCGCGGCACCAGCGCATTTCCTCCCGTGCGCCACGCACGGCCCGCAGTCTTCCGTCCGGAGCCGCTCATGAACACTTCCGACCGCTCCGACGGTTCGCACCCCGCCACCGGCGACTCGGTGGAGGCGGAGGTCCGGAGGCTGCTCACGACATTGACCCGCTTCCTGGCCTCCGTGGCGCTGCTGGCACTGGTCTTCACCGCGGTCAACGTCACCCTCTTCGCCGTGGCCTCCGGCATCCCCTGGCCGATCGCGATCCTCCTCGACCCCCTGGTCGCGCTGACCCTGACCGCCGTGCTGTACGCCGACGCCCGCCTGGCCGCCCTCGGCGTGCGCCCACCCGGCTGGTCCACCGCGCTGCGCTGGGGCTCCGGCCTGACAGCCGCATTACTGAACACCTGGAGCAGCCTCTGGCCCGACAGGCAGCTCGGCTGGCCGACCAACGCCGACGTCGCTGGAGTCGTACTCCACATGGTGCCGCCGCTGATGCTCATCGGCCTGACCGAAACCGTCGCCGCCTACCGTCGCACCCTGGCCGATCTCACCCGCGCTCCGGATTCCCGCCCTACGCCGTCCTCGGTGACCGGCACGAGCAAGGGCCGGCCGGAATCGCTCTCCGGCTCTCCAACGGAGCCCTCGGCGATCCACAACCGATCCGCCAGTTCCTCAGCCGATCCGCAACACCGGACCACGGCTGGACCGCCGACCGTCGATCGATCCGCAGCCGTGCTCGGATTCGCCGCCGACCGCGCTCGCACAACCAGCACACAGCCATCACCAGCCGCGGCCACCGATCCGCGCTCGGCACCGCCGATACCGGCCAGCTCGCCGGTTCACCCCCGGCCCCGTCCCGAGACGGCGCCGGACGGCGGCCACCTCGGGCCCCACACGGCCGACGACACCCCGACAACAGCCCCAGTGGACCCCCACACCCCAGCCGGGCGACGAAAACCCGACAGACGGCGACCTGTTCACTCGCGCCCTGGCCCTGGATGCCGCATCCCGCGCGCTGTTCGGCCGCGGCGTCAGCATCCGCCGGCTCCGCACCGAGCTCCACCTCGGCCCGAACCGCGCCCGCACCCTGCACGAGCGGATCGTCCGCCACCACCCCGACCCGCCGCCACGCTGACCGCCCCACCGGTCACCGCTCTCCGACAACACCCGATGCACTCCCCCACATCCGCCAAGAGTTCTTCCGCGATCCGCTTGACGACGTAGCCGATCCAGAGCGTCGATGGTCGCGAAGCCCGACGCGGACAGATCCACGCACCGTGGATGTGCCGACTGCCGCTCCAGCGGCAATCCTGCGCAGCGCACGCAGCCGCAACGGGCCAACTGCCGAACCGGCAGCCCCGGCCGGGGGTCCCAGAAATCGCAGCACGACGGAGAACGAGGACCCCACGATGACGACGCACGACGCCCTCAGCGGCGCTCCGGCCAACGTCCACACCCACCTCCAGACACAATCTGCCGGTACCGCCCTCACTGTGACCGAGGTTGCCCTGGCCATCGGCCTGGGCCGCTCCACCGTCGGAAAGGCCTTGACCGCCCTGGAGGAGCGCGGACTAGTCGGCCGGCAGCCCGGCAGTACCACCAGCGGACGTCGCAGCCCCGACCGTTGGACCGCGTCCGGCACGGTGGAGATCAAGCCAGGCGCAGCGGCTGAGGCTGGGTCCGCGCGGGTGCAGCAGACGCTGGTGCCGGACGTCCGGACCGGCATCGGCGTCGCTGCTGAGCCCGAGCCGCCCGTGACCTGCCCGGACGGCCGCGCCGCAACCGACACGGACAAGGCACAGAACCCAGCGCGGCCGCGGGCCTCGTACGGGCCGCCGAAGCGACGTGCCCCGGGGCAACTGCGCGAGCGGGTGCTCCAGTTCCTGCAAGAGCGGCCGGGCGAGGAGTGGGGACCGACAGGCCTGTCCCGACAGCTGGAAGCATCATCCGGGGCGATCAGTAACGCGCTGGACAGGCTGGTACAGCTGGGACTGGCGCGCCAGACCTCCGAGAAGCCGCGACGGTTCACCGCGATTTCCGAGCTGGAGCCCGACCCTGCCGGAGTCAACGAGTAGGCAAGGTGCGCACCGGGCTGCCAACGCCTGCGGCGTTGGCAGTCCGGACCACCCCGGCGAGGGCCGGTGACACACCCGTACAGGGAGTGGCCAGCTAACGCCCGATGCAATCGCCGGTTCCAGGTTGGCGATGCCTGGAACGAAGATGGATAACACGGAACTTCAAGATCGATTCGCAGCGCGCGGAGGTGCTTCACACTGGGGCAAGTACAGCACCGAGACGCATCAAAGCCCGTATGGTGATTATCAAGTGCACTACTACATGAACCGAGTGTCTGGCGAGGTCATGTACGACTACGACTACAAGGTCGTCATGAACCGCAGAGTGAGCAGAGGGAGCACCCCGTGAAAGTGAGGTTCACCGGCGCTGAAGGTCACGAGCAGAGCGTTCGTCAGGGGGCGGATGCGCTGCGTCAGGGGCAGGTATACGTGGTCCTTGAGGCGTACTGTCAGGCGGACGGACCGAACTACTTCAGGATCGAGTTCCGTAGAGGCGAACTTCCGCCCCTCTTTGACTCGCGACTCTTCGAGGTGGTCGATTCAGAGGTGCATTCATCGTGGGTGGTGTCCACCGAGTGGGAAGGGTCGCTCACAATGGCGCCTGCCGCCTGGCAAGTTCCGGGGTTCTGGGAGAAATTCATGGACCATTTCCCTGGCGCGTTCGAGATCTATGAGGTCGGCAGAGATGCCCTGATGGCGGGGAAGTCCCCTCTTTGAGCACGCCCGGGGCCTAGGTCACTGCGGGGGCACTTCCTCGACTACCGTCTCACCGAACCGCCACGATCCTCGATTGCCGAAAGCTTCAGCGCGCAGGCCTTCCTCCCAGGCGATACGCGCCGCCTGCGGGTAGGTCAGGTCAGGATAGGTAGCGGGTGTCACTTTGATGTAGCCGCGGCGGTCGGCTGGGTGGGTCCGCAGGGCCTCGCGCAGCTTCTCCTCCTGCTCCGTCCGCGTGGAGTGGTCGGCGGTGACAGCCTTGTGGAACTTCTGTGCCGCACTTGGCCCTTTTCGTGCGTCCCTGGTCCTGGCCGTGTCCGAGCCGCGCCAGGTCATCCAGCCGATGGTGCCGAGCGCAGTGAGTGCGAGCGCTCCACCGCCGAGTGACTCACCGGTTGCGTCCACCGCGCCTGGCGTGCTGGGCGCGAGCTCGCCTTCGGGGTCTTCGATCACAGTCAGTTGCTGTCCGACATCATAGCGGTCGGACGTGGTTTCCAACTCGGGCCCAGGGACGCGGGTGCCATCCGGCCGCGCCAGGGTGTAGTGGGAATGACGACCTTTGCGGCCCTGCGCCGGATCGAGCCGTTCCTTCACCACTTTGGCCGTGATCTCCTTGCCTCGCTGTTGAAGAGTGAGGTCATCGCGCGCCAAGCCGATAACATAGGAAGCCCCTACGGAGAGCAGCACGATGAAGAGCGTCGCGTACGTGCTCGACTCCCTGGCGCCCAGCTTGCGGATGAGCACGATGAGCAACACTCCGTGCACGACCCACACGGACGCCTGGACGGCCGGTCCGGTCTGGTCAGCAAGCCAAAACATCCCGGCGATCACTGCCAGCACGTAGCAGCTGATGCCGACGGCCAGCGGCACGGGGAATCGCGTACGTCGCGCCCTCCCCTCGTCCTCCGCACGGGCGATGCCGCTCATGCCGATGCTTCCTCCTCGCCTGGTTCCTCCACCGAGACTGACTTCATGATGCTACTGAGTACGTGGAGGTACTCATCCCAGTGCTCAAGGTCCTCTGACGTGAAGATGAAGAGGGCCGATCCCGGGCCGGTCCGCAGCGGCACCCAGAATTGCGCCTGCCGCAACATCACGTGCACCGCATCTTCCACGCCGAAGAGGGCACCAGGGATCTCCAGGTCCAGATCGCGTATACACAGCGCGGATATGCCGTATGGCAGCATGACCAGACCGACTTCAGCGTCCGGGAACAGGCTGCGCCACTGGGCGGCCGTGCGATTCGCTGCGCCCTTCCGATCCTGGCTCTGCGGGCCGGACTCCGGACTTTCGATAACTACGCAGAAGGTCCCCTGGGACAGCACATCCCCCGGCATACGGAGCAGGCAGCTGGAGACGTGCTCTGCGCCTGCCGCAATCATCGTCTGGAGGATGTATTCGCTCGATGCCACGATTCTGAGTTTCTGCTCCTGCGTGGCCGTGGCGAAGAGCGAATCCGCCACGTCCGCCATCCGCAGCGCACGCGCCTCGGGCTCCTCCGTGAGATCGAAGGTCATGAACCCCGGCGGCAGTTCGAACCACAGGTCAGGTCCGGGCAGAGACGACCCGACAGGCATCGGTGCTTCGGTAGAGGCCATCAGTCCGTCAACTCCCAGGCGGTCAGACCGGCCGCACTGCCGAAGGCGGTCACCCAGCCGGCCTTGCCCCCTCCGCTGCCGGTAGCGATGTTGCCCACCCCGGTGCCCCAAGTGGCGGCGTCGTAGCGGCCTGTGCTCGTCTGATACGCGTTGATCGCGGTCGGGGCCGTCCAGGCGACCTGGGCGGTGGCTTGGGTGACCTCCGTGGCGGTCAGCGCGGCACCCCGCGAAACGCCCAGCTTGGTGGCGGCGGCCATGATGGGCTTGTCGATGACCTTCGCAACCGGGTCAGCGGCTTTCATCACGTTCTTCGCCGTCGTCCCAGCCGTCTTGATGCCGACCTTGGTGCCCGCAAGCAGCCCGCCTAGGCCGCCACCGATCCGGCCGTCCGCGTGGTGCGGGCGCGTAACACGACCAGCCCTCCCCAGCGGCTCCTGCCGTGGGCGCTCGCCGATGGGCTGGCCCAGTTCCCATCGAGCCAGATCCTGGGCCTCGCCGCCTGGCACGACCGACGCCAGCATGTCTCCCTTCCATGGTGTCAGCACCAGACAGTTGGGCCGCCCAGGGGAGCCACGCCTATGGACACGAAGTCACATTCCGTCAACCGCGACGACGGGCTTGACGAGGACGGGGAGACCGAGCGTCGATGGTCGACGGCCACCCCCGACATCGGTGGGGAACCAGCGACGCCCATCCCCAGGGCGCTGTCCGCGCCGGTCGCGAAGGTGGTCATCGAGTACGTCGCAGTCGGCGGCGTCGACGCCAAGGCGCTAGAGGAGCGTCAGGCCGCGGCCATCCGCGAGGTGCTGCTCTGTCTGCACGCTCGCCGAGTGGATGCGGGCTTGGCACCTCCCTGCTCCCAAAGCGAATAGGCGTCACCCTGCCGAAGATGGAGGACCACGCCATGACACCGCCCGGACCGACCGCTGGCTCCTGGGGCCATGCAGAATCGCACCGCCCCTGGTCTCAACCCGGTGAATCCGTCCCCGAGACGCCTCCCGTCACCGTTCCGGTGGCCTGGCTGGGCAGGACCTCAACCGAAGACGCCCAGGACCCCACGCTGTCCTTGCCCCGTCAGCTGCGCAATGCTCGCGCCGCCCTCCCCCCGGGTTGGGTGATCGTCGCGCACTTCTACGACGTGGAATCCGGACGTAAGGACCTCGACGCCCGCGGCACGTCGCAAGCCCACGAGCGTTTCTCCATCCCGATTCCGCGTGATGGCAGCATCACGGACCTGCTGGAAGAGGCCCAGCGCCCCGACCGCCGGTTCGCCGCAGTGATCTGCGAGTCGATCGAGAGAGTGGCCCGGCGGACCTACTTCGGCACGAAAATCGAGTACGAGCTGGAGCAGGCCGGCGTCGCGCTGTGTGCCGCGGACGAGCCGATCGTCACCGGACCAGGGGCAAAGCGGGCGACACCGACGCTGACACGGCGGGTCAAGCAGGCCGTGTCCGAGTGGTACGTACTGCAGATGCTGGAGCTGTCCTGGGACGGGTTCATCGAGCACACCCGCCAGGGCTGGAACACCGGAAAGCCGCCCTAGGGCTATCTCGCCGAGAAGGTGCCCCACCCGGTTCCCGCCCGGCGGGCGGAGGGCCGCACCAAGCACCGGCTGGTGCCCGACCCCACCCGCTCCCCAGCCGTCACTCGCATCTATCACCTGCGCGCGCTCGACAAGCTCGGCTACGACGCCATCGCCGACCGGCTCAACCTGGACGCGGCCGCCTACCCGCCGCCCGAGCCGACCCGGGCACGCGCCGCCCTCGGGCGGTGGAGCGGCTCCGCCGTCCGCGAGATCCTCCAGAACCCGAAATACACCGGCTACCAGGTATGGAATCGCCGCGCCACCAAGAAGGGCGGTAAGAACAACGCCCCGAAGGAATGGATTTGGTCGCCGCAGCCCACACATGAGCCGCTGATCACGCGCGAGATTTTCGACATGGTCGCGGCCATGGCCAGACAGCGCCAAGGCTCGCGCTCTGGCGCCGACCGGAACCGTCACCCGGCAGCCAAGCGCAGCTACACGCTCCGCTCCTACGTCTACTGCGACCTGTGCGGGCGGCGGATGTTCGGCAAGAGCCGGCACAAGATCTCGTACTACGCCTGCCAGCCAGATGACCGCTACCACCGCGATGAGTCATGGTTTCGCGCCCATCCCAAGGGGCTTTGGATCCGGGAAGAGATCCTCCTGGAGCACGTGGCGAACTTCTTCGCCCTGCGCGTCTTCGGCCCCGACCGGCGCACTTATTTGGAGCCCGGCCTGTCGGCCGCCTCTCGTACGACCGAGCGGGAGGTGCACGCCGAGCAGCGCGCCAAGATCGAGCGTGCCATCGCGGACCTTCAGGAGAAGCAGTCCCGGCTCATCCAGAGCCTCGCCACCGGTGGGGACCCAACCGCACCGGACTCAGACCCCGACGCCGAGCGAGCCTTCCGAGATGCGATTCGCCACGAGCACGCCGCACTGGGCAAACAGGCTCAGGTCCTCAGCCGCCAGCTGACCGAACTGCGGACCGAATCAGCACCCACCACGCCCTCGCCCTGTAATGCGGCGCTGCTGGATTGCCTACCGCAGATCGACATCGACCTCGCCACGCTCTCCGAGCAGACCCAGCGCCGGCTGTACGACGCGTTCGGGCTGGAGATCCGGTACCACCGGCACCGCGAAGAACTCACCCTACGGGTGTCCCTCGCGGCATCACTGCTTGACGAGCTGGTGTCCGTCACCCGCGAGCTGGACCCAGGGAACAAAAAATCGGGCACCCGCACCGAAGTGCTGGCACCCGATCACGGCACCCGGGACGGACAATCCGGAAAAACCCGGCACATCCGTTCCCATGTTCTGGGTGCCCCCGGCAGGATTCGAACCTGCGCACACGGCTCCGGAGGGGGTAAGCGCCAATCAAGTGGCCGCTGGCCAGGACGCCGCCTCGCCCTCTTGAGCTACCTTCTGTCCACGCATAGTCCAAGATCACCAATTTGGCTCCTGCAGCGCACCGTTGGCTCGCTACCGCGCCACGCCGGCAACCCCCTTGCATCGCGCGATCCAGGTGCCGACCACGTGTGAGTCTGGCACACTCGATCACGGCTGGAACGGGGGATGCCTGTGCGAGAGTTGCAGTACTTGTCGACTGCCAAACTGGATGACTTCCTTGAGCCGCGCCAGAGGGCATTCACGGATAGAGCTGTCGAAGCAGAGGCAAGCGTCCTGGGCACTGGAGGTCGCATCGCGCTCGGAGAAGGCGCCGCCGCAGAGCTGACGGACGCAGAACGCCTTGAGCGCGTTTTAGCGCATCTTCGTCCGAAATGTTGGGCTCACACACAGATGCCGGAGAGCTGCGCCACGCTGGGAGTTGGCGCCTGGCTGGAGTTTCGCGGGTTCTTTAGATATGGCGCAGCCCTAAGCGACCTGGGGATGCGTGACTTGGGGGTATTCGCCTACGCCTCCCTGGAAGATGACGACTGTAGGCACCTAAACGACGAGTTCTGCAACGGAATTCAAGTCCTGCTCTGCGGGTCGAAACAGCACGTGCGTGACTATCGCGATTACCCACCCACCCGAATGGGTTCCGGTTCAGACTGGTTGCATGAAATGGCGGCTGATCTGGTGGCCAAGGAAGCGCGCGGGGATACATCCTTGCCAGCTTCTCTAAGATCGACCAATCTAAACGACCAGGAGTTCGCGGCACGTTCTGCCTTTTCGATGATCTCGCATTTCTACCGGACTCCTGGCTATCTGAATGGTCACGCACGCGTGCTGTGTAACCTTCCACCCGAGCGCTTGCGTCATCGCCTTATCGTAGCCACTCCGCTGTATGTAGAGGTAGGCCATCAACCGAATCCTCAGACGTCGAACCAGCCTGAGCCATCACCGCGATCTCGTTGGCGACGCACCCTGGGGTTTCGAGGGCGCAGAGGCTGATCCCGATCAGTCAGACTCAAGGGTTAGATCTGTCGACATGAGCGCGGGGTCAGGCCCAAAGTCGCTGACATCCATGGTGGATGGACCTGATGGCGGACTGTGAAGGATTCCCAGGACACGGACCGGGGTGCCGGTGTCGTGACAATTTACCGCCTGATGATATTGACGCTCGGGCAACTCGATCCAGACCACTCTCCGACGCCGTTCAACCAAAGCCTCGATGCCTACCTTCCCGGTAGCATCTTCCGGCCGTCGACTAAGGTCTGTAATGATGCCGTAGATAACATTTTTTCGAGCGTAAGAATGTCGACGTAATTGGTCTGAAATTCTCCCGACGGTTTCAATGGCGACATCATTGAATTGCACTTGAGGTGACGCTCCGGGAGGAGGTGGTGCCACCTTTGACCAGCGAAATTCGACGTCCAGTGCGGCCACGGAGTCGGTCTGGATAATCTTGTTTACTGCTTGGCACAGTTGGTACGATACGCCTTCGCCAACGGAGTCACTGATTTCGCTGACGGTTGGCTCCCTATGAGCACTCGTCATATCTTCGAGTACGCTCAGAGCGCGAGACATCGTAGCTGTTACTCGCCTATCGAACAGAGTCTCCTCGACCTGAAGATCGAGATGCTGTTGCTGCGGCGCATATACGTCTTCCGGAGCCCTGGCTTGACTAATAATTGGAACCACATAGGATCCACGGCGAGTCTGCCCCAATCGGACTTCTCGAGCCTGATCCCGGGCACGGTGCGGGTAACTCCGATAATGACTCTGCCGTCGAATCGTGGCCGCCGCCGAAGCCATTCGTAGCCGCTTAGCTGACAGGAATAACTCATATCCCGCATCAAGCGGAATTGATCCATCAATTAGCGTCGGGTGTGAAGCTCTGAGATCTGTTACGTCGTGATAAACGGTCGCAATTGACGTGTGGACATCTTGTGCGCCCCTTTGTTCAATCCTCTCCAGATCTCGAAGCAGGATATTCGTCCGCTTGTCGAAGTCCGGAGCTCCCGGCTTCATAGGAACCAGGACGACTTCCTCCGTCGGCCCCGGCAGGCTCCAGAGTTCCGCGAAATCTCCACCCGAGACTGGAGACCAGCCTGACACCTTAAGGTAGCTTCGAATTTCATCAGGCCCGAGGTTCAGGTCGGAGTTCATCACATCAGTTCACCCCTAGTTGGCCACGCCGGCCAAGCGGCGCGCCGCCTCGAACATGATTCCCATGGCCTTCACGGTGAGGGGTTGATCTTCAGGCAGATGCACTGCCGTTGTGCGAGAGCTCCTCGCTCCGCCCGAACCCTGCAGAGACGCCCAGTAACCATGACAGGCAAGGACGATCGACTCCGACTGATGTGTCACCCAACGGCCGATATCTGGAGGGACGACGAGTAGGGCTAAGTGCGCTGGAGCCGAGCGTTCCGGATCTCGAAGCTTGTTGTAGGTTGCTATGTCAAGATCGAAGCTGTAGCCACCCCGCACGACGCGCGGACTTTGCGTGCACTTGAGCTGAATGTCAACCATGAGGCCGCGGGAGCGGAGCGTCACATCCACGCCGTCCTTGTCGACGTTCCAGTCACATATTGTGTAGCCCCCTTGAGCCGCGAGGGCATGCACGTACACACGACTCACCTGCTCCTTCTGCCAGCTCGTTGCCTCCAGCGCCACTGGCACCCCTCCCAGACGTGTGATCGAGAGAATATGGTCTCGATAGCCGCCTGGGAATAGGGCATTTCAGCGAGGAGCGCAGGACGCGAAGATCGCGCCACCAGGTAATCGAACACGTGCGCCCGTGTCTCATTGTGGCAGCTCGCTCTGACATTGCGAAAGGTCTGCACGAGGGCGGCGGAGCGGCTTTGGGCGGGAGCTGCCTTGGGGCGAGGGATCATGAGGGCCTAAGCTGACCGGCGACGGGGCAGGTATCACCCCTGCCCGGAATTGACCCGGTGGCCCTCATGATCGTAGAGGCTCGCCCCAAGGTGGCTGCCTAAAGCCGTGGAGCCGGCCGGACGCAACCACGGACATCCACCTCATCAACTGCCGCTGTGTGGCGCGACCGACCGGCGGCCGGCCGCGCGGGGCGAAGACATGAGCGCGGGCCGAGTCGCTGGGCGGGCGCGCGCCGCGCTGTGCGCGGCAAGCGCCCCTTGATGGTGTAGGGAAAGTTTGACCGCATCGCGTCCTTGTGGGCGTCACCGGGCGCTGCTCCCATGGCTGAAGAGCACGCAGGAGCCTGGGGGTTGGCGTGAGCGACTTACGAGTATCGGTGTGGAAGCGGTACGGGCATGACCGGGTGTATGTGAACCTGGCCGATGGCTCCAAGGTGGCTTGGCTGGACCGGAAGAGCGGTCAGATCACCGTGGTCCAGGAGGCTTATCGCGCCGCGGTCATCGAGGCCTTCGCCCCCTACGTTGAGACGCAGTCGACGGCGACACGGGCGACGCGGCCGTCGGTATCCACCGCGCGTCCTCCTGGCCCAACAGCTCCTCCGGTACCTCCGGAGCATGACTTGGCTACCAACGCACCCGGTGCGGCGCTGCGTGCACGGTTGAACACATCCTCGTTGGGATCGCGGGTGCTGGCTCGTCTTCTCCGCCGACCTCTGGCCGATGAGTCGTGGCTCAAGGGCATCAAGGGCGAGCAGATCGTCGGTGCCGAGTTGGCCCGCTTCACCTCGCGTGGCTGGCGTGTGCTGCACTCCATCCCGTTGGGCAGCGAAACGGACATCGATCACGTGTTGATCGGCCCTGGCGGGGTGCTGTGTGTGAACACCAAGTACCACCGGATGGCGAAGATCTGGGTCGGCGATAACGCCGTGAAGGTCTGGGGCAAGTTCCACCCCTACGTGGCCGCGTCCCGCAACGAAGCCAAGAAGGCCAGCGCAGCTCTCACCAAGGCGTGCGGCGTTCCGGTCGCCGTCAGTCCCGTGCTCGTCTTCGTCAAGGCAGCGAGCGTAACCGTGGTGCCCACGCTCACCGACGTCCGCGTCATACGCCGCCATCGCGACTTCGCCGGCGCGCTGCCGACCGCGGACCTCCTCGCGCCGGATGCGGTGGACCGAATCTACGCCGCAGCTCGCGACCCCCGGACGTGGAGCTCCGCTTGAGTGGTCAGCGCGATGGCAGTAGCTTCCTGCCGTCGTGGTTGCGCACGTACGGCCCGTCATCCTCCAACGCGTCCAGCAGGCGTACCGCGTAGACCTCGCCCATGCGCTCGCGGACCTCCTCCGGCGTCAGCCACGTGACCGCGGTGGACTCGGCCGACGTGCGCTCCACTCCCCCGGACGGCTTGCAGCGGAAGACCAGGGCCACGATGCCGCGGGTCATGTTCTTGTACACGCCGGTGAGGCGGTCCACCTCTACGTGGATGCCGGTTTCCTCGTGGACCTCGCGGCGTACGCCGTCTTCCGGTGCCTCGTCGACTTCGAGTACGCCGCCCGGCAGTTCCCAGGTCCCGTTGTCCGCGCGTTGGATGGCCAGCAGGCGGCCGTCTTCGCGGACGACCGCGCCGGCGACGGACACCGAGTGGAGCGGCGTTGACCGGTCGTGGCGGGTGCTGTTACTCATGTAGAGGAGCTTAGGAGGAAGTAAGGACTATGGGAAACAGCGGGCGGGGAACGAGCACGCCGCGGTACCTGCAGATCGCGGAGGACCTTGCCCGTGAGATCGAGGCGGGGATCCTGGCACCGGGCGATCCGGTGTACAGCGAGAGCAAGCTGGAAGACCGCTACAAGGTCTCGGTCGGCACCGTGCGCAAGGCCATCGGGGAGCTGCGCGCTCGCGACCTGGTGGACACTCACCATGGCAGCGGCTCATTCGTGAAGAAGCGCCCCCCTGTGACCCGTAAATCCTCCGACCGGTTCCGGCGTTCGCACCGTAAGGCGGGCAAGGCCGCCTACATCGCGGAGAGCGAGCAGGCGGGCGTGCTGCCCTCGGTGAGTGTGCTGTACGTCGGGCCCGTGGATGCGCCCCCGGACATTGCGGAGCGGCTGAAGGTGGAGGCCGGCTCCAAGGTGCTCGCCCGGCGCCGGCTGTACTTCAGCGACGGCATTCCGACCGAGGAGGCCACCTCGTACCTGCCGTGGGACGTGGTCAAGGACATCCCGGAGATGTTCGAGGAGAACCCTGGCGGCGGTGGCATCTACGCCCGACTCGAAGAGCACGGGAATGATCTGCACGAGTTCGCGGAGACCGTCCGTGCGCGGCTGGCGACCAAGGCGGAGTCGGGTGCGCTGAAGCTTAGCCCCGGCTCGCCTGTGATCCACCTAGTGCGGCAGGCGGTCACCGACAGCGGGCGGGTTGTCGAGGTCTGCGACACCGTGATGGCGGCGGACAAGTTCATCCTCGACTACCGGATTCCTGCGAGGGATTGAGCTCCCACCTGCGCCAACTCGCGCGCGGCTAAAGAATCTTGCAGGACCCGTTGACTCATGTACATGAGTTGGGCATCCTCGAATCAGCACTCATATACATGAGTGTATGAGTCCCGCGATTTAGAGGAGTCCCCCATGCGTCAGATCCCCGTCGACACCCAGACCGCCATGGTGATGGTCGCCCAGACCCAGCAGCCCAAGGTCGCCAACCGGCAGACCGGCGAGATCGCCCTCGACCGTGACACCGGCGTGAAGCTGATGACCATCGACGTCACGTTCGTCGCCAACGGCGAAGCCGAGGTGCTGAGCATCGCCGTCCCGGAGACCGGCTTCACCGAGGAGCTGCAGCCCGGCACCCTGGTCACCCTCACCGGGCTCATCGCCCGCCCGTGGGAGACCGAGTTCAACGGCCAGAAGCGGCACGGGATCAGCTTCCGCGCGGTGGCCGTGACCGCCATCCAGGTCGGTGCCATGAAGAGCAAGGCGGCCTGAACATGACGTGGTTAGCCCTTGCCCTGCTCGCCCTCACCGCGCTCGCAATGCTGCTGAAGTGGCGGCGGCCGGCCTGGTACTGGGCCACCTTCGGTGCCGTCTTCGCCATCGTCCGGCTCCTGGTCAACTACGGCTCGGTTATGGACGCCTGCGGCCTGACCGTCTCCGCGTCCCGCTGGCGCATCGCGCTGGCCCGGATGTTCAAGCGGGACATGCCGCCCTCGCGGATCCCGCGCATCCGCCGGATCAAGGTGCTGCGCACCGGGCTTGTCCTGCGGATCAAGATGCGCCCCGGACAGGATGCCTTCGAGTATTCCGCCGCTTCCGACCGGCTGCGGCACTCCTTCGGGATGCAGCAGGTGACCACCCGTGAGATCCGTTCCGGGTTGATCGAGCTGGCCATGACGGGCTACGACGTGCTCAAGCGGGTGCAGATGCCCGCCCGCACGGACGCCGGCCCGTTGAAGGTCGCCGTTGCCCTCGCCGATGACGGCAGCGTCCGCTACCGCGACTACCGGGCCACCCCGCACGCCCTCACCCTCGGCGCCACCCAGTCCGGCAAGTCCGTCTACCAGCGCCGCCTGGTCAAGGAGCTCGCCCCGCAGGATGTCGCCCTGGTCGGCATCGACTGCAAACGCGGCGTGGAGCTCGCCCCGATGGCACGCCGCTTCTCCGCGCTCGCCGACAACCCCGATGATGCTCTCGGCCTGCTGGAAGCGCTCGTTGACCGCATGACTGCGATCTACGACATCATCCGCCGCGAGCAGCGCCTGAGCGCGGACATCCCGGACGCGGAGATCACCGCCGACATCTGGGGCCTGCCCGAGCACCTGCGGCCCGAGCCCATCGTAGTCACCGTCGATGAGGTGGCTGAGCTCGCGCTCTACGCCACCAAGGCGGAGGAGAAGCGCCGCGACCGCATCATCACCGCCCTGGTCCGCATCGCCCAGCTCGGCCGCGCCGCCGGCATCTACCTCGACGTCTACGGACAGCGCTTCGGCTCCGAGCTCGGCTCCGGCATCACCATGCTCCGTGCTCAGCTCTCCGGCCGTACCGCGCACCGGGTCAACGACGAAGGCTCCGCCAAGATGGCCTTCGGCGACATCAACCCCGACGCGGTGTTCGCCGCCATCCAGATCCCGACCGAGATGCCCGGTATCGCGATCACCGCCGACGCCTCCGGCGTCTGGTCCCGCATCCGCACTCCGCACACCACGCTGCGGCAGGCCGTGAACGCCTGCAACCGCCACGCCGACCGCGCCCCGGCCATCCCAGAGCTTGCCCGCTGGCGCCCCGCGCTCCCGGCCCCGGCCCCGGCACGTGTCTCGCTGCTCAAGCGCGCGGCCCCGGACGACCTCGCCGACGCGGCGTGACTCACCCCGCACCGATCGGCTGGCGTGACCGCCTCACGCCACGTCCCTACCCGCCCCATGCCGAAAACACGAAAGGAAGTCCCGCCATGCCTACGTCCACGATCTTCCACGCCGCCGCCGACGCCCGCGTCTGGTGCCACGAGTACGACACCGAACGAGGCCCGATCCTCGCCCTGCACACCGAGCGCTCAGGCGTATCGATCTGCAGCGCGGAGACCGTGTCCATCGCCGATCAGCTCGCCTTCGCCCGCGAGCTTGCAGTCGGCGCGACTGCCTACCTGTCCGCCATGGAGCACTACGCCGCCGCCCTCCCGGCCAAGCCCGACGGCGCGAAGGCCGCGTGATCGCCATGTGCCACGCCTGCTACGAGGACTTCAACCGCACCGTGACCTTCCTCAACGACCTCGCGATGTACGCGGAATGCCCCGGCGCCGACGCCGAATTCGTCGACATCACGTCATACGCCCTCGCCTCCTCGCTGCCCTTCGACCGCGATCCGGAGACCGACGAGGACCCGTACGACGGGCCCGAGAACCACACCGACACCTGAAAGGAGAAGCGACCATGCGCGCCTCGCCACGAATCGACGCCGTGCTCGTCCAGGCAGTCATCGCCGGAGCACTGTCCTTCGCGCACCTGCACGACATCGCCGAAGCGGCCGGACAGCACGGCTGGAAGGCCTGGGCCTACCCGGTCAGCGTCGACCTGCTGCTCGTCGCGGCCTGGCGACGCCTGCGCACCCTGCGCGAGACCGGCGACCCGACCGCCGGCGCCTGGCTGTGGTTCACCGTCGCACTGACGGCATCGCTCGGCGCCAACGTCGCCACCGCAGGCCTGCTCGACCTCGACCAGGTACCGGCCTGGCTACGCATCCTCGTGGCCGGCTGGCCCGCCCTCGCCTTCCTCGGCGGCACCCTCCTTGCCCACGCACCCGCCGGCCATGAGCCCGAGGAAACGGCGGCGCCGCTCCCCGCGCCCGTGGTCGAACGCGTCGATCCGACAGACACCCCGGCACCTGAGCTGCTGGCCGCTCCGCCGGTCCCGCCAGCGCTCCTCGACCACGCCCGCCAACTCGCCAACGCCCATCGCGCCCGCACCGGCGACGCGATCGACACCGACACCCTGCGTGCCCGCCTGGGCGTGCCCGCCCCGATGGCCGACGCCATCGCTACCCAACTCGTCTGAAAGGAGCACCACCGCCATGCCCAAGCCCTTCGTCTTCCGCCTCCTGGAGCGCACCGGCCCGGTCTCGGTCGGCAACGTCTGGGGCGAATCCGGAGTGACCGGATACATCGCCGTCTGCAACGCGCCTAGCTGCGGGTGGTCAGCCGAGTACTCCGGATACGCCGCCGCCTGCATCGCCGCCCGCAACCACCGCTGCCGCGTGCGCACGAACTGAGAGGAGATCCCGCCATGTCCGTACCGCTGTGGTTCGCCCTCACCGTGATCGCCGTCCTCGGCGTCAAGCTCGCCCGGCCTCCGCTGTGGCTCGTGATCGTGCTCCTGCTCGGCGGCTTCCTCCTCGCCGACAGCTTCCTCGCCCCCGCCATCGACTCCGGCACCCGTGACGGTGTCGGCGTGATCAACGGCAAGTAACCCGAAAGGAGATCAACGATGTTCCGCCCCAAGTACCCCACCGCCCCGGTTCCGACCAGCGTGGCCTACCCGCCTGCCGTGGTCACCCCGACCGCCATCGAGCAGCAGCGCGCGGCCGGCTGCGGCTGCCAGAACACCGCGCCTCCGCAGCACTACGGCGTCCCCACACCTGGATCCCGGATCTCCGCAGGCCGTGTAGCCGCCTACGTGGCTGGTGGGACCACGGTCCTCCTGGTCGTCGGCGCCGTGTTGGTCTCGATGCTCATCGCCGTCGCGATCTCCGCCTGCGCCGTGACCGGTTGCCTGCTGGTCCTGCGCTCGATGTTCACCAACCCGCCGCGCGACACCGCGCGGCACCACCGCTGATCGGCCCCCGGGATGGCCTCAACCGCCAAGTATCCGCCGTCCCGGTGGGCTCGACCCCTTCCAAACACGTCGAAAGGAATGCCCATCATGCCTGCCCAGGCCACTCACCTGGAAAATGTCTGCCCGAACTGCGACGGATTTCCCGTAGTCGCCGTAGACTCCGGCCTCCGCAACCCGGACGGCACTCGCCAGACACTCAACGTGGTGTGCCCCGGATGCGAAGGCGCCGGAAAGCTCCTCCGACCGCTCCTTGCGAAGGTCGGTGCACCGTGCTGACCTTCACCGATCTCTTCTGCGGCGCCGGCGGCTCCTCCACCGGCCTCGTCGCAGCCGGATACGAGCTGAAGCTCGCCGCGAACCACTGGCAGATCGCCGTCGACACGCACGCCGCGAACCACCCGAGCGCCGATCACCTTTGCCAGGACATCAACAACTACGACATGCGCCGCCTGCCGCGCACGGACATCCTGTGGGCCTCTCCCATCTGCCAGGAATCCTCCCCGGCCGGCGGCCGCAAGCGACGGCCCAAGGGACAGCTCGCCCTCGACCTCGGTGACGAGTACGAGATCACCGACGACGCGTGGGAGCGCACCCGCGCCACCGCCTACGACGTCATCCGGGCCACCGAGATCCACCGCTACGCGGTGGTCATGTGCGAGAACGTCCTCGAATTCGCCACCGACTGGGAGCTGTTCGACTGGTGGCGGCAAGGGATGCATCTGCTCGGCTATCGCTCCCAGGTCGTCTCCGTCTCCTCTGCCCACATCGGCGGACAGGGCAACCCATGCGCGCCGCAGTGGCGGGATCGCATCTACGTCGTCTTCACTCGCGACGGCATCCCGCTCCCGGACCTGAAGCCGCGTCCGCCGGCCTGGTGCCCGATCTGTGGCACGGACGTGGATGCGGTGCAGTCCTGGCGCAACGGCAAGCGCATGGGCAAGTACGGCCAGCAATACGACTACCGCTGCCCCAACACGGCCTGCCGTCACGCCCTGGTGGAGCCGTACGTCCGCCCCGCCGCCGACATCATCGACTGGACCAACCTCGGCGTGCGCATCGCCGACCGCGCCCAGCGCGGGCTACGCCCCCTGGTGCCCAACACCCTCAAGCGCATCCGTGCCGGACTGGAACTTCTCGGCGAACGCCGCATGGTCTTAACGGTCAATCACTCAGGGCATGACGGCCGCGCTGTGCCCGCCGACACCGCGCCGCTGGCGTCCCGCACCGTGAAGATCGGCGATGCGGTGCTCGTGCCTGGCGGCGGTAGCTGGAACACCGACCCGTCCACCACGGGCGAGCCGATGCGCACGCGGATGGCGAACCCGAAGAACTTCGAGGCGCTGTGCATCCCGCCCGAGGCGGCCGAGTCGTTCATCGTCACCCTGCGCCAGCACGCCACCGCCCGCCCCGTGTCCACACCGGTGGACACCGTCACCGGTCAGGGACGGCATCACTGGCTGGTCATCCCCTACCGCAACGCGAAGGCCAAGACCGCCGGCGAGCCGATGCACACCCTCGGCACGAAGGACTCTGCCTTCCTGCTCGGGCCCGCTCCGGCAGTCGAGGACTGCCACTACCGGATGATCCAGCCGCGCGAGCACCTGCTCGCCCAGCGCTTCCCCGCCGACTATGTGGTGCATGGGACCAAGGGTGATCAAACCATGCAGGCGGGCAATGCCGTTTCCTGCAACGTCGCCCAGTGGCTCGGCGAGCGAGTCAAGGCGGTGCTGTGATGAACGCGCTCATGACCGCTGGCGAACTTGGTGGGCTCGCCCCCGCCACCCTGCAGGACATCCTCTGGACCGCCCGCGATCCGAAGTTCGACCGCTGGCGCGAGCAGATCGAACACACCGGAGGCTGCACCGATCCGATCCATCTGCAGGGCTGGACCGTCACCAAGGACAAGACGACCGGGAAGATTCTGCACGAGTACACCACCGAGCACGAACCCGGCGGCCGGCTGCGGATCGCCTGCGGCAACCGTCGCGCTTCCCGCTGTGCGCCCTGCGCCTGGCTCTATGCCGGAGACACCTATCACCTGATCCGCGCCGGACTGTCGGGCGACCCGGCCAAAGGCGTCACCGAGGCAGTCCGCGACCACCCGCGCGTCTTCCTCACCCTCACCGCGCCCTCGTTCGGCGCGGTCCACAACCAGCCTGACCACGACCGCTGTGCCTGCGGCACTCGCCACAGTGCCGACGCCGCTCGGCTCGGCACACCGCTCGATCCCGAGACGTACGACTACGCCGGCGCTGTCCTCTTCAACAACCACGCCGGCCAGCTCTGGCACCGGTTCGCGAACCGACTCCGTCGCGAGATCGCAGCCCGAGCACACCTCTCGCAGCGAGCCCTGGCCGATCAACTGCGGCTCTCGTACGGCAAGGTCGCGGAGTTCCAGCGCCGTGGCGCGGTCCATTTCCACGCCGTCATCCGCCTTGACGGCCCCGACGGACCAGACAGCCCACCGCCGGCCTGGGCCACCACCGAGCTGCTGACCGACGCCATCGTCGCTGCCCTCGCGCACGAGTACAGCGCCGTCACGATCCCTTCCATGGCTGGGGAGCCGGAACGGGTCCTGCGCTGGGGCCGTGTCCACGACGTCCGCCCCATCCGCGCCTTCGAAGGCGGCACAGCCATCACCGAGGGCGCCATCGCCGCGTACGTCGCGAAGTACGCCACCAAGGCAGCCGAGACCACTGGGACCGTTGACCGGCCCATCGGCAACCTCGAAGCTCTCGACCTGCTCGCCCTTCCCGACCACCCTCGGCGGCTGATCGAGTCTTGCCACCGCCTCGATTCGCTCTATCCGGAACGGCGGCTCTGGGCCTGGGCTCACATGCTCGGATTCCGCGGCCACTTCTCCACGAAGTCCCGCCGCTACTCGACCACTCTTACCGAGCTCCGGCAGGCACGCGTCGACCACCGCGCCGCTGAACACCGCGATGCCCTCGGCCTGGACGAACTGGAGCCCGACACCGTGCTCGTCCTGGCCCACTGGACCTACGCCGGCCATGGCCACACCCCCGGCGAATCCGCCCTCGCCGCGGGCATCGCCCGCGACCTCCAGCTCAATCGCGAAACCGCCCGTGAAGCCCTGCAAGAACAACAGCGCCAGGAAGGAGCGCTGACGTGAAGGACGAGCTCATGACCGTGCCGCAGATCCTTACCGAGCTCGGGGACGTCTCGCGCCGCACCTTCTACCGGTGGCGTGAGCTGGGCAATGGGCCGTCCGCCTTCAAGCTCCCGAACGGCGAGTTGCGCGTGTGGCGCAGCGACTTCGTCGCATGGCTTCGGCAGCTGGAGGAGACCGCGGCATGAAGTCCCTCGACGTGCGCATCTGGGGAGTACGGAAGCGTCCCACGAAGAAGATCTCCTACGACGTGCGCTGGTCCGTCGCCGGTGAGGTGTTCTCCGAAACCTTCCGCACGAAAGGGCTCGCAGATCACTTCCGCTCACGGTTGCTGCGGGCGGCCAAGGAAGGCGAGGAGTTCGACACCGAAACAGGGCTGCCGGCCTCCATGTCGGCGACAGTGATCTCTACGAGCTGGTACGCCTTCGCACAGAGGTACCTGGCCATGAAGTGGCCGTACGCCGCCCCCAAGTCGCGGGACTCGATGAACGAATCGTTGACCGTGGTGACCATGGCCATGCTCGATGAGCGTTCTGCGCGCCCCTCCGACACGGCCATGCGGGCGGCGCTCCGGAACTGGGCCTTCGTCTTACCTGGTCCCACCGACAGGGAGCTCCCCGTCGACATCGGAAACACGCTGGCCTGGGTGAGCAAGGCATCTCGTCCGCTTTCGGATCTGCAGGACTCTGCGCTGATGCGCTCGCTTCTCGACGCACTCAAGCTCAAACTGGACGGGACGCCGGCAGCTGCCGAGACCGTACGCAGGAAGCGTAACGTCCTCGTCAACGCGCTGAACTACGCCGTCGACCTGGGAGAGTTCAAAGAGAACCCCGTTGCCGCGGTCCGCTGGCAGCGCCCTAAAGTCGCTAAAGAGGTGGACCCGCGCGTAGTCGCCAACCCTGAGCAGGCCAGATCGCTGCTCCACGCCGTCTCCTACGTCGGCGGATACAAGCGGGCCAAGGGGCGTCGCCTCGTCGGCTTCTTCGCCTGCATGTACTTCGGTGCCTTCCGGCCGGCCGAAGCGATCGGCCTGACAGAACAAGATCTGAAGCTGCCAGAGAACGGCTGGGGCACGGCACACCTCCACCGGACGCGACCACAGGCCGGTAAGAAGTGGACCGGCACGGGCAAGACTCACGACGACCGCGGGCTCAAGAACCGAGCAGCGGAAGAAGTCCGACCCGTCCCCATCCCGCCTCAGCTCGTGCTGGTCCTCCGCGATCACCTGGACACCTTCGGCACGACCGCCGACGGCCGGCTCTTCTTCAACGAGCGCAACGGCGTCCTCGGCTCCACGGCCTACAACCGGGTCTGGCATGAGGCACGAGCACTGGCGCTACCGCCGGCCCTGGTGACATCCCCGCTCGCGCAGCGCCCGTACGACCTTCGGCACTCGGCGCTCTCGACCTGGCTCAACGCCGGAGTGGACGCCACCGAGGTCGCCCAGCGCGCAGGCAACAGCGTCGAGGTACTCCTCAGCCGCTACGCCAAGTGCATCGCCGGCCGCGAAGAGCTCGCGAACCGTCGCATCGAGGAGCTCTTGCGCGAGTACGAGTGATCAGTACGGCCCCCGCGCTACCCTGCAAAGGTCCCTGGACACGTCCGAGGGCCTTCGCCGTTTTCGGCGCCCGACCTGGGAAAACGCCCCCAAGATCCTGTCCACGAATAGTCCACAACCACCGACATTCAGTGGCTCACGGTGGCATTCGCTTGCACACGCAACAAGGCCCCGTGCTCAGCATTGCTGCTGGTCACAGGGCCTTTTGGCACCTCATGAAGGGTGCCCCCGGCAGTGTCCTGGTTCAACACATCCCGGACGGATGTCTCGGGTGATGGCGGACGGCTGTCTCGGGTGATGGCGTACTGGTCCGCCGGGGTGTCGTGCGAGGCCAGCGTGCGGGGATGTCCCGCATCCGTTTGATGATCACTGCGGTGGTGGTCGAGAAGCGTCCGGTGGCCGCCGTCGCGGCCGACTACGGGGTTTCCCGGTCCTGGCTGTATGAGCTGCTGGCCCGGTACCGCGCCGAGGGCGAGGCGGCCTTCGAGCCACGCTCACGGCGTCCGCATACCCAGCCGCGGGCCCTGGCCGCCGAGGCGGTCGACCTCGTCGTCGAGCTGCGGCAGAAACTGAGCGCGGCCGGTCTGGATGCCGGGCCGGACACCATCGCCTGGCATCTCGCCCACCACCACGGCGTGACCGTGTCCCGGGCCACCGTGGCCCGCTACCTGAGCAAGGCCGGCCTGGTCGTGCCCGAGCCGGCCAAGCGCCCGAGGTCGTCCTACCTGCGCTTCGAAGCCGCGCAGCCGAACGAATGCTGGCAGGCCGACTTCACCCACTACCCGCTCGCCCTCCCAGGCGGCCGCCCGGGCGCCGGGGCCGAGATCCTCACCTGGCTGGACGACTGCTCCCGCTACGCGCTCAACGTCACCGCGCACGCCCGGGTCACCGGCCCGATCGTCCTGGCCGCCTTCCGCCACACCATGGCCGAACACGGCCACCCCGCCTCGACCTTGACCGACAACGGCATGGTCTTCACCACCCGCTACTCCGGCCGCGGACAGACCCCCACCCGCGGCCGCAACGGCCTCGAACACGAACTGCGCCGCCTGGGCATAACCCAGAAGAACTCCCGCCCGAACCACCCCACCACCTGCGGCAAAGTCGAACGCTTCCAGCAGACCATGAAGAACTGGCTCCGCGCCCAGCCCGACCAGCCGGCCACCACCACCCAGCTGCAAACCCTGCTCGACCGCTTCGTCCACACCTACAACCACCACCGGCCGCACCGATCGCTACCGCGCCGAGCCACCCCGGCCACGATCTACACCAGCCGGCCCAAGGCCACCCCCGGCGACCGCACCGACGACACCCACGACCGCGTCCGCCGCGACCGCGTCGACAAGGCCGGAAAGATCACCCTGCGCCACGGCGGCCGGCTCTACTCCATCGGCATCGGCCGAACCCACACCGGAACCCGCGTCCTCGCCCTCGTCCAGGACCTCGACATCCGCATCATCGACGCCGCCACCGGCGAGCTCCTGCGCGAACTCGCCCTCGACCCCACCAAGCGCTACCAGGGCACCGGCCAACCACCCGGCCCCACCCGCAAAGACCCCTAAAACGCCAAACAGCCGAACCCGCATCTCGCGGGTTCGGCCGTCCACGATGCCCTGAGACATCACAGGGTGCCCCCGGCAGGATTCGAACCTGCGCACACGGCTCCGGAGGCCGTTGCTCTATCCCCTGAGCTACGGGGGCGGGCGTCGCCAGTGGGTGGCGACGGGTAGAACCTTATCAGGTGTGGTGGGGTGGCTGTGAACTGGTTATTTGGGGGTGGGGGGAGGTTGGTGTGAGGCGCGCCACTCCTTGGCTACGTGGTCTGTGTCGAACGGGGTGATGTTGAGGGGTGGGCCCTCCAGGGGGTGGCGGAGGGCCTCGCGGATGCGGGTGTTGATTGCCTCGATGAGCTGGCGTGCTTCCTGCTCCGTGGGGGCCTTGCGGGCCGCCTTCAGGGCGTCCTGGGCTTCCTTGCGCAGGGCCAGAGTGGGGGGTGTGTAGGAGAGGTTTTCTCGCTCCAGCTTCTGGCGGAGCCACCACATCTCGTCGTAGGGCTCGTTCTCGCCGGTGAGGGGCTTGCCCTTGCCTGGGAGGTTGGCGAACTCGCCGCGTTCCTCCGCCTCGCGGATCTGGCGGTCGACCCAGGATTCAAAGCTGACGCCCGGCGGTTTGCGTTCCGTCATGTGGTCATTGTCGCCTCGCGGGGTGGGCGCTGGGGGCTGTCTGGGCGGCCCTTTTCGTACGTCGTCAGGCCGGGGGTTACGCCCAGTGGGACCAGGAGGAGCTCCGTCAGTACGGCGCGCCAGGCGTAGTAGAGGTTCACCGCCTTGTTTGCGTAGACGCAGGGGAGGTTGAGGAGGATCTGGGGCAGGGGGAGTTTGCGGCGGTGGGCTGCATAGATGAGGGGTGGGGTCGTCAGGAGGAGCTCCGTGGCTGACCAGGTCGTGAGGGTTAGGGGGAGCGGGGTGTCTGTCGTCCAGGCTGCGATGAAGGGGGCCGCCCACCAGGCCGGGGCCGTCACGATCTCCAGCAGCGACAGCAGGACCCAGATCGCCAGTATTGGTTTATGGCGGATCAGGGATCGGGCGTGGATGCGGATGTTCTGGCAGAAGCCCGCCATCCAGCGGTTTAGCTGTTTGCGCAGGTAGAGGAGGGTTTCAGGGTCTGCGGCCCAGGCCGTTGCGGATGATACGTACAGTGCCTTGCGGCCTGCGATTTGTTGCGTCCACGTGTAGTCCATGTCCTCGACGATCGTGCGCTCCGGGAAGCCGCCGGCCGCCGCCAGGTCCGTGCGGCGGAAGATCGAGCAGCAGCCGGAGCAGACCATCGGGCTGCCCGCCGCCTGCTGGATGGGGCGGTGCCAGTGGAAGCCGAAGAGGTACTCCGTCGAGCGGCCCCGCTCCCACAGCGTGCGGGTGTGGCGCGTCTGGACGTTGCCCGCGGCCACCGTGACCCCGGGGTCGTCGAAGGCGGGGGCCACCCGCTCGATGTAGTCCGGGGCCAGGACGGTGTCCGCGTCCACCGCCAGGATCAGGTCCGTCGTGCAGTGCGGCAGGGCGTGGTTCTGGGCCTTGGCCTTGCTGCCCAGGTTCGCTGGTGGGCGCAGGACCCGGACGCGGGCGCCGTACGAGCGCGCCACCTCCCCCGTGCGGTCCGTCGAGGCGTCGTCGATGACGATCACCTCGTCGGGGCGGATGGTCTGGCTCAGTACCGAATCGAGCGTGGCCGGCAGGCCCTCCTCTTCGTTGTGCGCCGGAATGATGACCGTGACAGTGCTGCGCCGCATAGCCTGCTCCCCCAGACGACGAGCCCGACGCCGCCGTAGACGAGCGTGCTGAAGCCGATGAACGGCAGTCCCCCGTGCATCCGTTGCTCCCTCCCTCGGGCAGATTCGTGAATCTCGCGGTTCTTGGTACTTGGTTCTCGGTTCCTGCTTCGGATGCGACGAACGTAGGCCCGGCGCGGACCTCCCCGCACCGGGCTGTGGATTACCGCCGGGTTGTGCACAACTCCGTCACCGCAACAGCCGCGCGAACGCCCGCACCTCCCCCGCAAAGACCCCCGGCTGCTCAAACGCCGCGAAGTGGCCCCCGCGATCCACCTTGCTGAAGTAGACGAGCTGCGACTGGTAAACCCGCTCAGCCCACACCTTCGGCGTCGGCACGATCTCGTGCGGGAAGACGGTGAAGCCGACCGGGACCTTGAAGTCACCAGGCGTCGCCGCGGTCCGCGCGTCCTCCCAGTACAGACGCGCCGACGACGCGGCGGTCGCCGGCAGCCAGTACAGCATGATGGCGTCGAGTATCCGGTCGACGCCAAGGAGTTGTTCGGGGTTGCCGCCGCTGTCGGTCCACTCCAGAAACTTCTCGAAGATCCACGCAGCCTGACCGGCCGGGGAGTCCGTCAGGCCGTAGCCGACCGTCTGGGGACGGGTGGACTGCTCGTACACGAACCCGGCGCCGTCGTCGAAGAACCGCTGAAGCTTCGCCTGTGCTGCCTTCTCCTCCTCCGTCGGCGGATCGCCGACCGGCGGCTGGAACACCGGGAAGAAGTTGAGATGGACCCCGGCGAGCCCCGCAGGCCCCTGCTTCGCCATCTCGTGCGTGACACTGGCGCCGAAGTCGCCGCCCTGGGCCAGCCAGCGGCGGTAGCCGAGGCGCGACATCAGCTGTCCCCAGGCGGCGGCGATCCGCGGGACCTTCCACCCGGTGTCCGCCGGCCGGTCGGAGAAGCCGAAGCCGGGCATCGAGGGGACGACCACATGGAACGCGTCCGCCGCGTTGCCGCCGTGCGCCGTGGGATTGGTCAGCGGCCCGATCACGTCGAGGAACTCCACCACCGAGCCGGGCCAGCCATGAGTGAGGATCAGCGGCATGGCGCCCGCGTGCTTCGAGCGTACGTGCAGGAAGTGGATGCCCAGACCGTCGATCCGGGTACGGAACTGGCCGAAGCCGTTCAGCCGCGCTTCCACCCGGCGCCAGTCGTAGTCGGAGCGCCAGTGCTCGACCAGGCCGCGGACCCGGGCCAGCGGCGCGCCCTGCGATCCGTCCGCGACGGTCTCCCGCTCCGGGAACCGCGTCGCCGCCAGCCGCTGCCGCAGGTCACGCAGCGCGCTGTCCGGCGCCGAGAGGCGAAAGGGTGTCACGTCGGTGGTCGCCGGCGGCAGCGGCACCCCGGACTCCGCGTACGCCGGCGAGGCGGTGGCGGTCGCCCATCCGAGCGGTGCCGCCGCGGCAGCACCGGCCGCACCGACGCCAACCGCGGCGGTCTTACGCAGGACGCTGCGCCGCGTGAGGGTATGACTGGGTTCGGTCCGCACGATTCTCCTCCTGGAGTGGCCGTCGATGCGGACTTCAAGGTGACAAGGCGGCCGGGCCGGGGCCAACGATTCCATGGTGCTGGAATCCACGCCGGCGGCGGCGTACCACCGCTTACGCCAGGTGCGGACGGTCTGCCTCGCCCGCCGGCTCTCCCCCCGCCACCAGCCCGTCCGCCAACGGCGTACGCCGGTACAGCACCCTCCGCCCCGACCGCCAGGACGCCACCAGCCCACTCCGGCGGAGCACCGACAGATGGAAACTCACCGACGGCGGACTCTGCTTCAGCTCACCCGCGAGCTCGGTCGTGGACATCGGCAGCGCCAGCTGGCTGAGGATCGCCGCGCGGCTGTGTCCCAGCAGCGAGCTCAACGCGTCCTCGGGGCAGGGATGACCGGAGCCGGACTCCCACAGCGTGCCGGCCCCGCGGCACGCGTACACGATCGTCGCCGGGACATCCGGGCTCTTGTCGACCATGAGCTTCGGCCACGCGAACACCGACGGGATCAGCATCAGCCCATCACCGTCCAGGTCGTGGTCCGCGGAATACCGGGGCTTGGCGATCCGCAGAAACTCTCCCCGCACGCTGACCTCGGGGTGCAGATTCGACAGCAGCGCGTCGACCCCTCCACCCGTGAGCCGGCCCGCCCGATGGGCCACATCGCCCTCCAGGACCGCCCGCAGCCGCGACCAGTGAGGCTCGATCGCCACGACCCAGTACGCCCACAACGTATCCGCCAACCGCCGCGCCCCGGCAGGCCCTTCGGCGATCAGCGCACGCGCCGGCGCCGGCATCGGATCGCGCCCCCAGACCGCCTCCAGGTCCGCACGGATGCGCCCGGCATCCGCCTCGGCGACCATGCCGAGCTGCGCGTCGATCGTGCCTGCCCGCCCGGCCGCGGAGAACAGGAAGTCCGCCACATACGCCCGCGCCGGCACCACCGCCCCCAGCAGCGCCATGTCCACACCACGCAGGCTTTCGCGGGTCGCCGCCCACCACGGCTGATGCAGCGGCGACACCGTGCGCGAAGACACCTGGTACAGACTCTGCAGCACTTCCGCGAGCGGCGAGTAACCGAACCGGGTCCGCGCCACATCGGCAACACCCATCCGAAACCGGATCACACGAGCGATATTAAGCCGTTTCGGACGTCACAGCTCCAGCACCGCCTGCACCGGCAAGTGGTCGCTCGGGAACTGGCCACCCTCCGCATACGTGTTGATCTCCGAATAGCTGCAGCTCACCCCGGGCGTCGCCAGGATCCAGTCGATCCGGTCGCCGTCCGGTACCAGGCCCTTGTAGCCGTGGAAGGTGCCGTACAGCTTGCTCCGCTTCGCCGCCTCGTCCCACGTGTCCAGGAGGCCGCCTGCCTGCAGCATCGTGTCGTAGACCGGGTTCTTGTGTGCGGCCACGTTGAAGTCGCCGGTCACCACCCGCGGCAGCGAGGCGTCCAGGTCGGCGAAGCGGCTGGTGATCAGCTCGGCGGAGCGTTCTCTGGCCGGCTGGCTCTGGTGGTCGAGGTGGGTGTTGATGAAGTAGAAGTCGGATCCCCGCGAGCGGTCGTGGAAGCGGATCCACGTGACCATGCGGACGATCTCGTTGCCCCATGACTTCGAGGCGATCGTGTACGGGGTGTCCGACAGCCAGTAATGGTCGTACTCGACCGGCTCCAGCCGCCCCGTGTCGTAGAAGACCGCCATGAACTCGTCCTTGCTGCCGCCCATCCGCCCCGTGCCGAGCCAGTCGTAGCGGGCGCCGAGGTCGGTGTGGATGTCGCGCAGTTGCGCGTACAGGCCCTCCTGGGTGCCGAGCACGTGCGGGCGCTCCTCGCGGAGGAGGCTGCGCATCACCGGGCGGCGCTCTGGCCAGGAGTTGGGCGGGGTGTCAGAGGCGTAGCGTAGGTTGAACGACATCGTTTTCAGCTGCTTGCCGCCGGCGCTGCCACCCGAGGGAGCGGCAGTGGCGCCGGGGGCGTTCGCCAGGGGCAGCGCGAGCGCCGAGGCCGCGGCGGCGCCGAGCAGACTGCGGCGCGAGCGCGTGCGCCGGGCCGGGGGCGTGGCGGGGTCAGTCATCTGGCGGCTCCAGGAGTCGAGTTGACGTTGCTCTGGAGAGTGTCAGACGCCAAGGTGTGGCGGAAGTGACCGGCGGGACGCGTACGGGCGAACAGCCCGCCGGCCGACGGCAAGGACGACAGCCTCAGCCCGCTGCATCCTGCGGATACCACCGCAGCTCCACCACGTTCCCGTCCGGGTCCTTCACGTAGATCGACTGCGCGTCGCCGCGCGCCCCGAAGCGGCCCACCGGGCCCTCCAGCACCTCAAAGGCGCCCGAGTCGATGACCTGCTGCCAGTCCAGCGGCTCCACGACCAGGCAGATGTGGTCCACGTTCGACTCCGTGCGCGGGCGGCTGAAGAAGTCGATGATCGTCGCCGCGTTGATACGGGCCGACGGAAACGGCACCTTGCCCGCCCGCCACTCCTCCACCCGGACCGGCTCCAGGCCCATCGTCCCGCAGTAGAAGTCCAGCGCCCGTTCGACGTCAGCCACATTCAGCACCAGGTGGTCGAAGTCCTTGATCCGGACCACCGCGCCCTGCCCCTGCGCACCCAGCCCGTGCGCACCCTGCCCCTGCGTTTCCCCACCCATCACACCTTCTCCTCACGGCTCAACTCGTCTGTCCCCACTACAGACCCCACCCTCACCCCAAACTCATCGCGCCCCCAGAACCGACCGCACATAATCCCCCGCAGCCGCCTCCATCCCCACATCCCGATCCGCCACCTCCGACATGTACCACCGATGCTCCAGCAGCTCGTGATACACCTGCGACGGCTCCATCCCCTTCCGCGACTCCAGCGGCACCAGCCGCACCGTCGGCCGGAAGACATCCCGCACCCACCGGTGCGCCAGCACCTCGGGCCGCGCCCCCAGCGGGTCATCCGGCGCGTAGTCGTCCTGGGTCGCCATCCACGTCTCCAGGTCGTTGAGGAGGCTGCGCGCCTGGTTCTCCTCCGCGTCCAGGCCGGTCAACCGGAGCAGTTGGCGCTGGTGGTGGCCGGCGTCGACGACCTTGGGGAGGAAGGAGACCTTGTCGCCTTCCGGCGAGCGCTGGATCTGCATCTCGGCCACGTCGAAGCCGAGGTCGTTCAGGCGGCGTACGCGGCGGTCGATGTAGTGGCGCTTCTCGACCGGGTACACCGACGTCCGGGTCAGCTCGTGCCACAGCTCGCCGTAGCGCGTGACGATCTCCTCGCCCGAGCGGATCGGGTCCACCGACGGGTGCAGCGAGCCGCCCGCCTCCAGGTCGAGGAGCTCGCCCGCGATGTTCATACGGGCGACCTCCAGGTCGTACTCCCGCTGGCCGCGCGACAGCTGCGGCCGCAGCGAACCCGTCTCCGCGTCCACCAGATACGCCGCATACGCCCCCGCGTCCCGCCGGAACAACGTATTCGACAGCGAGCAGTCCCCCCACGCGAACCCCGCCAGATGCAGCCGCACCAGCAGCACCGCGAGCGCGTCCAGCAGCCGCCGGATGGTCGAAGGCCGCATCGTCGTCTCGAACATCGCCCGGTACGGCATCGACCCCTGCAGCAGCTGCGTGACCAGCACCGGCTCCAGATCCGCGGTCCCCGCCGCATCCGTACGCCCCGTGACCACGGCCACCGGGTCGACGGACGGCACCCCCAGCCGGTCCAGGTCCCGCAGCAGCTCGTACTCGCGCACCGCCGCCCACTCGCCGATCTCCTTCACCGCGTAGACCTCGCCGCCGGCGCGGGCGAAGCGGACGACGTGGCGGGAGATGCCGCGGGGGAGGTTGACGAGGTGTTCGTCCGGCCAGTCCTCCAGGGGGAGTTGCCAGGGCAGGTCGAGGAGGGAGGCCGGGCAGCCGGCGGCGCTGGCGGTTATCTGGAGCTCTTTAGGCATCGGAGTTCTCCGACGGGAGCGACCGGCCCAGGCGCGTGCGGCGCAGCAGCAGATTTACGGCGGTCACGTCCATCACCACCTCATCGTCCTGGTTCAGCACCTCGCTGTGGATCTTCGCGATGCCTCGGTCCGGCTTCGACTGCGACGTACGGGCCTCCAGGATCTCCACCCGCAGCCGCAGCGTGTCCCCCGGCCGTACGGGCTGCCGCCAGCGCAGCTGGTCGACGCCGGGGCTGCCGAGGCTGGAGACGTCGGAGAGGAAGTGCTCGGCGTACAGCCGCATGAAGAGCGCCGAGGTGTGCCAGCCGCTCGCGATCAGCCCGCCGTACGGGCCGTCCGCCGCCGCGGCCGGGTCGGTGTGGAAGACCTGCGGGTCATAGCGCCGGGCGAACTCGAGGATGTCCTCCTCGGTGACCTTGACGCTGCCGAACTCGTAGACGGTGCCCGGCTCGTAGTCCTCGAAGTAGCGGTCGTCCTTGGGGGCCGGGAAGGCACGGCGCACCGGTGCAGTAGACATGCCAACGAGCCTGCCACACCGCCCGCCACGCCCGCCGCCGAGCGGGCGGGCGGACGGACCATGCGCCTGCCGCGGAGCCGTCACACCCGGCCCGCGGCACCCACCCCCACCGTCGCCGCCACCGCCGCGACCACCCGCAGACCGGGATCGGGGCCGGGGCGCTCCCCTGTGCCGCCCCGGCCCTCACCCCCTTCCGCGGGCGGGCTCCCGGAACCGCGGTCTCCTGGCCCCCTTCCCGCCTGCCGCCCCTCCTCCGCTATCTGCGCCAGCGCCGCCTCCCGGAGCGCCATACGCGCGGCGACCGTCCCGCCGCTGAGCGTCTCCCAGTACGGATGGATGGAGATCTCGATCGACAGGTCGCGGAACCGCTTCCGCAACGCCATCTCCTGCCGTGCCGTATCCGGCGTCCAGCCCCGGCCCGTACGGTGCTCGACCCCCTCCGCGTCCGTCCACGGGCGCAGCGGAAGCTCGTCCAACTGCCGCTCCAGGGCGAACCATTCCTTCTTCGCCCGCAGCAGCTCCTCGGGAAACTCGTAGTCGCTCACAGCTCACCATCATACGTGTGTTCGATTTTCGAGTGCGAGCGAATCACCGAACACGCCGCCACTTTCGCGATGAGCCGCGGGCCTCGCCCCCGTCAGCGACATCGACACCGCCGTCACCTGGTACGAAGCCCTCCTCGGCCGCCCCGCCGACGCCCGCCCGATGCCGAGCCTGGCCGACTGGCACATCTCCCCCACCGCATGGGTGCAGGTCTTCCAGTCCCCCGAGCACGCCGGCTCGACCCTGCTGAACCTCACCGTCGACGACCTGGACGCCACCCTCGCCGAGCTCGCCTCGCGCGGCATCGAGGCGGGCGCGGTCCAGCCAGGAGGCGGCGGCACGGTCCGCTTCGCCGCGGTCCACGACCCCGACGGCAACCGGGTCACGCTGATCGAGAACCCGGTCTCGTAACCGCGGCGCCGCATGGCGCCCAAGCCCTCAGTCCACCGCCCCCGGCAGCCCAAAGGCGGCAAAGTGCTCCGCCCCCAGGAAGGAAGTCAGCTCCGCGATCCGCCCCCCGCGCAGCGTCAGCACCGTGATCGACCAGGCGTCGTACGGGCCGGTGTCGCCGTCCGCGCGCAGATAGCACGCCACCGCCGCCTGCCCGTTCGCCGTCACCGCCCGATGCCGCCAAGCCCCGCAGCTCCCCAGCGGCACCCGCACCGCGAAGTCCATCACCGACTCCACCCCGCGATACCAATGCGGCAGCGGCGGCATCGACCACGTCACGTCCTCGGTGAGCAGCGCGACCAGCGCATCCGCGTCCCCCCGCTCCAGCGCGGCCGCGTAGCTCGCCACCACCTCCCGCGTACGGGCGTCCCCCGCCTCCCGCAGCACCCGCTGCTGCGTGCGGTCCGGAATCCGCTCCGCCGCCACCCGCCGGGCCCGCGACAGGGCCGAGTTCACCGAGGTCACGGTCGTATCCATCATCTCGGCGATCTCCGCCGCCGAGAAGCCGAGCACCTCGAAGAGCACCAGCGCGGCCCGCTGATTCCCCGGCAGATGCTGCAGCGCGGCGACAAAGGCGAGCTCGACGGCCTCGCGCTGCTCGTAGCGCGCCTCGGGGGCGGCCGGGCCGCCTTCGAGACCGGCATCCGGGTACGGGCCCAGCCAGGCCACGTCCGTACGAGGCGTGTCCACCGCCACCGTACGGTCGCTGGCCGGCCCGAGGTCCACGGGCAGCGCCCGCCGCCCCCGCGCCGCGACGGCGTCCAGGCAGGTGCGGGTGGCAACCGTGTACAGCCAGGAGCGCAGCGAGCTGCGGCCCGCGAAGCCGCCGAGTCCGCGCCAGGCCCGTAGCAACGCCTCCTGCAGCGCATCGTCGGCGTCGTGGGCCGAGCCGAGCATGCGGTAGCAGTGCGCGTGCAGCTCGCGGCGGAGCGGGCCGACCAGGCGGGTGAATGCGGCGTCGTCGCCCGCCCGGGCCCTGGTCAGGTCGGGGCTCGCGGCCCCCTCCGAAGATATTTCGCTCATCTGCGACGACTCTGCGGCACGGCGTCAGTCACCTCTACGACCGAGAACAGTTCACGAGGTACGGAGTATCCAATGAATGACACCGACCCCGCCATCATCACCGCTTCCCTTGCCGTCCCGGGCGCCCGCCTGCACTACGAGCTCCGCGGCAGCGACAGCGACACCGGTACCGGCACCGGCACCGGCCCGCTCGTCGCCCTGGTCGGCTCCCCCATGGACGCCCGCGCCTTCGCCGCCACCGCCGACCTGCTCGCCGCCGCCGGCCACCGGGTCCTGACCACCGACCCGCGCGGCATCCGCCGCAGCGAGCTCGACGACCCCGAGCAGGACTCCACCCCCGAGCAGCGCGCCGACGACCTCGCCCGGCTGCTGGAGCACGTGGGTGGCGCCCCGGCCGCGGTCTTCGGCTCCAGCGGCGGCGCGGTCACGGCGCTGGCGCTCGTCCAGGCCCGCCCCGACCTGGTGCACACCGTGATCCCGCACGAGCCGCCGCTGGTCGAGCTGCTCCCCGACCGGGCGGAGCTGCACGCCGGGATGGAGAAGATGATCGAGGTGTACGAGTCGGGCGACACCCTCGGGGCCTGGCGGATGTTCATGGAGCAGGCGAATATCCAGCTGCCGGAGGGTGTGCTGGAGATGATGTTCGGCGGCGAGAAGGACCCGCAGGACGCGGCCGACGAGCGCCGCGGCATGACCCACGAGATGTACCCGACCACGCTCTTCCGCCCCGACCTGGACGCCCTGCGCGCGGCGGACTGCCGCATCGTGCCGGGGATCGGCGCGGACTCGGCCGGGCAGCTCTGCGAGCGGTCGACGGAGGCGCTGGCGGCGGGGCTCGGCGTGCGGCCGGTGCGTTTCCCGGGCGGGCACACGGGCTTCGCGGATGACGCGGAGGGGTTCTGCCCGCGGCTGCTGGAGGTGCTGGCGGGGTAGCGGCGGCGCGGCCGCCCGTACCGCGCCGTGGGGGCCCTACAGCTCGAACCATCCCTTCCCGACCCACCAGTGCCCACCCGCCCGCAGGTGATCACCGATCGCCCGCTCCAGCGACGTACGCCCCGGCAGCGTCTCGTACGGCAGCTCCGGATCACCGAAGGTGAACTCCACGGCGGACCGGTCGCTCGGCCCGTCCCCGTCGGTGCCGCACAGCTGGAAGCGGCGCTGGAAGCGGACGATGTTGGAGCGGTCGGAGAGGTGGTCGGGGAGCTGCGGGTCGAGCAGCCAGGAGTAGCAGACGGCGACGTCGTAGCGCTCGTCCGGGAAGTGCCGGGGGAAGAACTCCCGGGCCTGGTCGAGCGCCGCGTCGCACGCCTCGGGCGGGAACGGCCCCGCGAAGTCCGGGATGTGTACGGACAGCACCGCATCGCCGGGCCCGGCAGGACCGCCGCTCTCGGCGACCGCCGTCCCGGTCCGCTTCCCGAGCCGGGCGCGCTGGAACTGCAGCCGTCCCAGCTGGTAGATCTCGCCGCGGAAGTGCAGCTGCAGCCACTGCGGATGGACCAGTCCGCCCGTCCCGTACCGCCTGCGGTGCACCCCGATGTGCCGGCCGAGGTCGGCGAGCGTGCGCCGCGATACGTCGTCGGGGATGCCGTGCGCCCGGTGGTACGCGCGGACGCTCGGCAGCGCGGCGAGGTAGACGAGGACGTGGAAGTAGCGGCCGGCGGCGCCGAGCTCCGCGGGCAGCGGCGGGCAGAGCGGGGTGCCGTCCACCTCCCCCATGCCGTGTACGAGCGACCGCGCGGCCCGCTCGACGAGGGTGCGTAGCTCCGGGTCGCGGTCCAGCCTGGCGCGCAGCGCGATCAGCTCGGCGACGTCCGGGTGCGGGACCCACAGGTCGAGCAGCAGGTCAGGGAGGTCGACGGGGTCGGGCAGGGCGGGCGCCGGGCGGGTGCCGTCGGCGGTGGCCCGCTCGTCCAGCTGCTTCAGCCAGGCATCAAGCCCCGCATCCCCACGCAGCACCTCGAGCACGCTCACCGGACCCCACCCTCCTGTCGGACCTGCACCCTCCGGGGAACAATAGTGCGCGACCGGGCGTTGTACCTGCGTCGTTCCACCATGGCCGGGGAGGCCGCCGTGTTCAACGTGCTCGAACAGCTCTTCGCGCCCGGCCGCAAGCACACGAACGACGAGAAGAACCGGCTGGCGCTGGCGATGGATCAGGTGGGCGATGCGGATCCGGGCCGCGGGCCGATAGACCTGGCGTCCGGGAAGGTCGTGGTCAGGGCGCCGAAGCCGGACGCCGACGAGGCGCCGGAGGCGGCGTCGGCCGACAAGGCCTGACACCGGGACGGCTGCAGGGCGGCTGCAGGACGCCTACGGGAACTCCTGAACGCTCACGCCGCCCGCACAACCTCCGCAAACCGCCCCGCCACCCGCTCCCACACCGGCCCAGCCGCCGCTTCATCCCGCTCGGCGGCCCGTACGAGCTCCCCGTGGTCGAAGCCCATCTCCCGCAGCCGCTCCGCATCCCACCCGACCCGCACCCGCTCCGCCGACACCTCGGGGTGAAACTGCACGCCCCACGCCACCTCCCCGCACCGAAACGCCTGATGCGCACACCGCTCACTCTCAGCCAGCCAAACGGCACCCGGCGGCAAAACCGTGACCTGATCCTTATGCCGCTCAATCGCCGTAACCCGCCCCGGCAACCCACGCAACAGCGGATCCCGTGCAGCCTCCGCCCGCAGAGTCAGCGCCGTACTCCCAAGCTCCGGCTCCCCATGACTGGCCCGCACCTCGCCACCGGCAACAAGCGCAAGCACCTGAGCCCCCTGACAAATCCCGAAGTACGGCACCCCACGAGACACCGCCTCACTCGCGAGCGCGCGAGTGCCCGCAAGCCACGGCATCACATCATCGTCATCCGGCATCGGCGCACCACCGAGCGCAACGACCGCCTGATAACCACGCAGCCCGTCCGGCAACTCCCCACCCGCGTACGGATGCACCACATCCAGCTCCAGCCCCGCTCCCGCCAGCCAGTCACCGAAGCGCCGCGGCCCGCCGTCGGGACTGTTCTGGACGACGAGCAAGCGGGGGGCTGTTGGCCGGCGAGCAACGGAGCGGCGAGGTACCCGGCTGCTGTCCACGTCATGAGCGACCATCTGCAGGCTCCCTACCGCCGTCAGCCACGTCCATCAGGATCCGTACGAATTCGACATCGAGCCCCGAATTATTGCGCTCCACCCACACATCCCTTGCGATCCCCCAATACCGGCGTCCCGGTTCGCCGCTGACCAGCTCGGCGACACTACCGCGCAGCTCACTTTCCGTAATTTTCCCCATCGCATATACGGAGGACCAAAACGTCACGATCTTGGTGATGTATATGTGCTGCCGCGCCTGCTCATCGTTGCCCAGCGGTGCCGCCCCCCAGCAGGCGCGTAGCGCAGGGTCATCCATCGCCGCATTCAGCAGCTCGCTGTGGAGGGATCGATGGATCAGCTCGAGATTGGCCCTTGAATCGCGTACCTGCAGTGCAAGCGATGCGATGACGCCGAGCAGAGTGAGCATGCCAAAGACCGAAGCGATGCCGCCGTAAGCCCCGGCGACATCGCTGAAATGCTGCCAGTCATCCTTCCAGAGCGTGCCGATCAGCAGCAAAGCAGCAGGGACCGCGAAAACGAAGACGGCGACGCTCAGCACAATCGCCGCAACTATGCGCCGGTCTCTGGTCGTCCGCCATATGCCGATCACGTCCCTGCCCCAGTCCGCTACATGTCGGGGATATCGGCCTTCGCGCGCAGCAGCGTCTCCCGCGAAACGATCACGATGCGCTCATGGTCGCCTCGGGAGGCGTCTGCGGGCAGGGAGGGCTCCAGTTCCGCGGTGGCTTCTGTGCCGATTACGGCAAAGTCACCGGTGTCCAGCTCGAACAGGTCCGGGCAGGTTTGGCCGGTCGTGCTGCCGCGCTGAAGGGGAGAGGCACCGAGCCTCCGGCGGATGTTCACTTGAAGATCGTTCCTCGAAGTATTTCTGGGCGCAATGACTACGGAGGGTAACGCTCACCATGCGACTGACGAGGCCGCCGCGTCATCGTATTGCTCCCGTTCCCCATGAGCTACTGAAACACCTCGATTGGCGTATCCGGCCGCTACACGCGCCACCAGTCCTGGCGCTGCTCCTCGTCCTCCAACCTCCGTAGCACGTCGTCCGTTATGCGGGCGAGGCGATTCTCCGGCGAGTCAGGCTGCAGGGTCCTGCGGTGCAGCCTGGTCGCCTCCCAATAGCCGCGGAAGGTCTGGTTCTGCAGGTGGATGGCCATCGCCCCGCGGATTTCGTGCTCCGGGTGCGTGCCCAGCCGGAAGGCGTGCAGGACCTGCAGGTAGAGCATGTTGGCGTACAGGAACTGCCGCCGGCGCTCGGGTGGGATGTCGTCGCCGTACGTGTCCAGTACGGCCAGGAGTTCATCGTCTTCCAGCGCCCGCCCAGTAACGTCCAGGTTCAGCCGGAACTGCTCCGTGACATCGCGGTTCGCCTGGATGCGATTGGCCTCCGCCATCATCGTCAGCTGTCGCAGCACGCGCTCGTTCTGTGCGGAGAGGTGGCGCTGCTGGAGGATGACCGCGATGGCCACTACTGCGCCGGTCAATACGGAGAAGACCGCCGTCGCGGCGGCGAAGGTGTCGTCGTCGCCGAAGCCGTCCACCGCTGTGCCTACTACCAGCACCAGTACGCCTGCGAAGGCGACCGCCAGAAGCCACAGCCCGAATGCCGCGATCACCGCCGCCCCGATGCCGTCTGAGCCCCGCCCTGTGCTGCCCGGTCCGATCGTTCCCGCCATGGTCGGCCCCCTGTCCGAGGGCGGCGCGCCGCAGGGGACCCAGGGTGATGGCACACGGGGGGCGGCGGCCGCGGTCGGTAGTGCGCTTACCCGCCGGTGCCGAGCGACGTTGGCCGGCACCTGCTCGGGGAGTAGCTGCGCGGCCGGATGCGGAACTTGGGAGGTGGGTGCGATGTTCCAAAGGCCGCGGTATTGATGACTTGCCCGGGATTACGACCGGGTAACCGCCTGGCCATGCTGACGTGATCACGGCGAATGGACGAGCCGCCATGCCGTAAAGCGGCATAAACGACAATACTGCCCATAGTTGGTACGTTCGGCCACATGACCGCCGTGCCCGCCGGTGCCGCCGAGCGCAGGATCGACACCCCACCCCCCGCACCACCCCACGCCCGCCGCGGCGGCTCGCAGGCGCTGCTGCTCGGCGGGGCCGTGGTCGTGTCGGTATACGGATACATCAACACCGGCCTCGCCCTCGACGGCGCCGCCCCCAGCGACACCCTGCGCTACGCCGGCGGCCTCGCCGCGCTCGCGCTCATCGCGCACCTCGCCGTCCGCTTACGGGCACCCTGCGCCGACCCCGTCCTCCTCCCCATCGCGGTGCTGCTCAACGGCCTCGGTCTCGTACTCATCCACCGCCTCGACCGCGACCACCCGGAAGCGCAAGCCGCCGCGCCCGTGCAGCTGCTGTGGTCCGCGGTCGGCGTCGGGCTCTTCATCGCCGTGCTCGCCGCCGTGCGCGAGCACGGGGTGCTGCAGCGGTACGGGCAGCGCTGCGCCGTCGCCGCGCTGGTGCTGATGATCGCGCCGATCTTCTTTCCCGCCGTCAACGGCGCCCGCATCTGGGTACGGATCGGCGGGCTGAGCCTGCAGCCGGGGGAGTTCGCGAAGGTGCTGCTCGCCGTCTTCTTCGCGGCCTATCTCGCCGCCAACAGGGAGGCGCTTACCTACATCGGCGGCCGCCGCATCCGCGGGCTCGCCCTCCCGCCCCGCTCCGTGCTCGGGCCGATCGTGGCCGTATGGGCCGTCTGCCTCGCCATCCTGCTGCTGGAGCGGGACCTCGGGGCCTCGCTGCTCTTCTTCGGTCTCTTTGTCGCCATATTGTATGTGGCGACAAACCGCCCCGGCTGGCTCGCCGTCGGGCTGCTCCTCGCCGCCCTCGGGGCCTGCGCCATGGCCACCGTCGTGCCGCACGTGCGCGACCGCGTCGACGGCTGGCTCGCCCCGCTCGCCGGCATCGAGGCAGGTCAAGGCACCGGGCAGCTCGCCCAGTCGCTCTTCTCCTTCGCCGGCGGCGGGCTGCTCGGCACCGGGCTCGGGCGCGGTGAGTCCGAGCTCATCGGCTTCGCCGGAAAGTCCGACTTCATCCTCGCCACGGCGGGTGAAGAGCTCGGGCTCTCCGGGCTCACCGCGCTGCTCCTGCTGTACGCGCTCTTCGTCTCCCGCGGCTATCGCGGCGCGCTCGGCCTGGCGGGCCGTAACGACGACTTCGGTGCGCTGCTCGCCGTCGGGCTCTCCGTCATCGTCACCCTCCAGGCCTTCGTCATCTCCGCCGGCGTGCTCGGGCTGATCCCGCTGACCGGCATGGTGATGCCCTTCCTCGCGCAGGGCGGGTCCTCCATGGTCACCAACTGGGTGATCGTCGCCCTGCTGGTCCATCTCACGCATGCGGCAAGAAAGCCCGACCCTGCGCCCGAGCCGGCCTCCGAGCCTCAGCGGACCACGCCATGATCCGCTGCACCCGCCACACCGCCGCCTTCAGCCTCCTGCTCCTCCTCGCCCTCCTCGCCGGCGCCGCCCGCGTCCAGGTCGTCCAGTCCGAGAGTTACGACGACAACCCCGGCAACCGCCGCCCCCAGATCGCCCGCTGGTCCCAGCCCCGCGGCGACATCTACATCGGCGACCGGCCCGTCACCGGCTCCACCGACACCCGCCAGGGCCTCCGCTACGAGCGCAGCTACAGCGCCGGCGACCTCTACGCCCCCGTCACCGGCCACGCCTCCCAGGGCTACGGCGCCACCGGCCTCGAATCCGCCGAGGACGACCTGCTCAGCGGCGCCGACAACCGGCTCGCCCCGATCCCGTTCTGGCACGAGATCACCCGCAGCCTGCGCCCGCCCGGCGACGTGTACACCACCATCGACCCCGCCCTGCAGCGCGTCGCGTACGACCGCCTCGCCGGGCGCAAGGGCGCGGTCGTCGCGCTGCAGCCGCGCACCGGCCGCATCCTCGCCCTCGTCAGCAGCCCGTCGTACGACCCCCAGCAGCTCTCCAGCAACGGCCGCGGCACCACCGCCGCCTGGCGCCGCCTGACCCGCGACGACGACCAGCCGCTGCTCAACCGGGCGATCCGGCAGACCTACCCGCCCGGCTCCGCCTTCAAGGTCGTCACCGCGGCCGCCGCCCTCGAACGCGGCGTGGTCGGCGACATCGACGCCCCGACCCGCACCCCGAGCCCGTACCGCCTCACCGGCAGCAACACCCTGCTGCGCAACGCCTCCGGCGGCTGCGCCGACGCCCCGCTCCGCGACGCCTTCGCCGCGTCCTGCAACACGGTCTTCGCCAAGCTCGGCGCCGAGGTCGGCGGCGAGGCCCTGGCGGCGACCGCCCGCGCCTTCGGCTTCAACGCCGACCAGGACGAGCTGGAGCTCCCCTCCCCCGCCCTGCCCAGCGTCTTCGCGACCCGGCAGGACGCGGCGCAGGTCTCTTTGTCGGCAATCGGGCAGTACGAGACCCGCGCCACCCCGCTGCAGATGGCCGAGGTCGCCGCCGCCGTGGCCAACGGCGGGCAGCGCATGCGCCCGTACCTCGTGGAGCGGATCACCGACGGGGACGGCGACACGGTCGAGGCGACCCGCCCGGAGGTGGCCGGGTCCGCGATGCGGCCGATGACCGCACAGCTGCTGCAGCAGATGATGGTCGACGTGGTCGAGCGCGGCACCGGGAAGCGGGCCGCGATCAAGGGCGCGGTGGTCGGCGGCAAGACCGGCACGGCGCAGCACGGGGTCGAGAATTCGGCTACGCCGTACGCCTGGTTCATCTCCTGGGCGAAGGGCCGCGAAGGCGATGCCCCCGATGTCGCGGTGGCCGTGGTCGTCGAGGACGCGGAGGCGCACCGCGCGGAGATCAGCGGCGGCGGAAGCGCCGCGCCGATCGCGCGCGAAGTGATAAAAGCTGCGCTGCGCTGAGCGGCGAGCGAGAATTTATTCATGGAGCTCAAGGGCGAGAAGGTCGTCATCCGCTCGGGCGACCCGGCCGACTATCCCCGGCTGCGGGAGATCCTCGCGCGGCCGGAGGTGCACACCTGGTGGGGCGACCTGGACGCCGCCGAGATGGCGAAGCTGCTGGTGATCCTCTTCGACGGCGAGATCGCCGGCGGCATCCAATACGAGGAGGAGGACGACCCCGACTACCGGTCCGCCGGCATCGACGTCTTCCTCGATCCGACCATCCGCGGCCAGGGCCTCGGCGTGGATGCCGTACGCACGCTGGCCCGCTGGCTCACCGACGAGCGCGGCCATCATCGCCTCACCATCGACCCCGCGGTGACCAATACCGCGGCCATCCGCGCGTACGGGAAGGTGGGCTTCAAGCCGGTCGGCGTGATGCGCAAGTACGAGCGGAACCCGGTCACGAAGGAGTGGAACGACAACCTCCTGATGGATCTGCTGGCCGAGGAGCTCGAGCGATAATTCGCGGGCGCTCCACCGACCGCCGACCTACGATCCCCTGCCATGACGCTCCGCCTTGAAGCCCCCGCCCTGGAGGGCGATTTCGTACGCCTCGAACCGCTCGCCCCGCGGCACGCCCCCTGCCTCGCCGCCGCGGCGGCGGAAAACCGCGGCAGCTATCGCCATACCTGGGTGCCGGACGGGGTCGGCGAGGCGGAAGCGTACGTACAGGAGCAGCTGGAGCGGCAGGCGGCCGGGCGTCTTGCGCCGTACGCGCAGGTGGAGCGGGCCACCGGGCGGCCGGTCGGGGCGACCTCCTTCTGGGAGCCGCGGCGGTGGCGCGGCGACGGCCTGGACGCCATCGAGATCGGCTTCACCTGGCTCGCCGCCTCCGCGCAGGGCACGGGCATCAACGCGGAGGCCAAGCTGCTGCTCTTCCGGCACGCCTTCGAGGTGTGGGGCGTGGCCCGGGTGGACCTGAAGACCGACGCCCGCAATGAGCGCTCCCGCGCCGCCATTGAGAAGCTCGGCGCCCGCTTCGAAGGTGTGCTGCGCAACTGGTCCCGGTCGTGGGCGCCCGGCGAGGAGGGCCGGCTGCGGGACTCGGCGATCTACTCGGTCATCGCCGAGGAGTGGCCGGAGTGCCGCGCCGGTCTGGAGAAGCGGGTAGCCGGCTACCGCTAATCCTGCGCCCCCTGCGCGATCGCGTCCTCCACCTCCGCCGTACGGGCCGCCTCCTCCGCCGCGAACCGCTCCGCGTCCAGCTTCTCCGCGATCTCCTCGTCCTGCCGCATCAACAAGTCGAGATTCGAGTCGCCCATCTCGAAGACACCCATATCGACATAGGCACGCTGCAGCCGCTCGCCCCACAGCCCGATGTCCTTCACGCACGGCACGATCCGGCTGAACAGCAGCTGCCGGAAGAGCTGCAGATACTCGCTGCGCTCGCTGAGCTCGTCCGCCTCCGCCGCCGGGATGCCGAAGTTCTCCAGCACCTCGGTGCCGCGCAGCCGGTCCCGCATCAGATAGCAGCCCTCGATCACGAACTCCTCGCGCTCCCGGAGCTCCTTGTCGGACAGCTGCTTGTAGTAGTCCCGCAGCGCCATCCGCCCGAAGGCCACATGCCGCGCCTCGTCCTGCATCACGTACGCGAGGATCTGCTTCGGCAGCGGCTTGTCGGTGGTGTCGCGCAGCATCCCGAAGGCGGCCAGCGCCAGGCCCTCGATGAGCACCTGCATGCCGAGGTACGGCATGTCCCAGCGGGAGTCGCGGAGGGTGTCGCCGAGGAGCGACTGCAGGTTGTCGTTGATCGGGTACAGCATCCCGATCTTGTCCTTGAGGAAGCGGCTGTAGATCTCCGCGTGCCGCGCCTCGTCCATCGTCTGCGTCGCCGAATAGAACTTCGCGTCCAGGTCGGGCACCGACTCCACGATCCGCGCCGCGCACACCATCGCGCCCTGCTCGCCGTGCAGGAACTGGCTGAACTGCCATGAACCGTAGTGCTTGCGCAGCTCGCCCTTGTCGCGGTCGGTCATCTTGTCCCAGTACGGCGTGCCGTAAAGGGTCATCGCCTCGTCCGGGACGCCCAGCGGGTCGTGCGGGTCCACCTCCAGGTCCCAGTCGATGCGCCGGACCGAGTCCCACTGCTTGTCCTTGCCCTTCTGGTACAGGTTCAGCAGCCGCTCTCTGCCGTCGTCGTATTCCCAGCTGAAGCGGGCCGCGCCGGTCGCCGGCACCTGCCAGTGCATGTCGTCGGGGGTGCGCGTGTAGATCTCTTCCGTCGTCATCGACGCTCCCAAATCCCGAGCACGGGTGGATAGTTGGCAGGCTCACACGTGTGTTACCCATCGGTCAACAATGCGTGCCGGAGGGATTGACGGGCTTACTGACGCCGAGTCTCATAAGAACCATGACTGCTGTGGCAGGCAATGAAGCGACCAATGAGGCGATACTCCGCGACGTCCTCGGCGTGATCAAGGACCGCGAAATCGTCGCCGAACGACTCCTGGCCTCGTCCGCGAAGCACTCCTTCGACCCGGACAAGGAACTCGACTGGGACGCGCCCTTCGAAGAGGGGAAGTGGTATTGGCCGCCCGAGCTGGTCTCCCTCTACGACACCCCGATGTGGCACCGGATGCCGGAGGAGCAGCGGCACGAGCTGGCCCGCCGCGAGGGCGCCGCGCTGGCGTCGCTCGGCATCTGGTTCGAGATCATCCTGATGCAGCTGCTGGTACGGCACATCTACGACAAGCCGCTGGGCAGCCGGCACGTCCGGTACGCGCTCACCGAGATCGCCGACGAGTGCCGACACTCGATGATGTTCGCCCGGCTGGTGACCAAGGGCGGCATCGAGCCGTACAAGGTCACCTGGCTCCACCACAATCTCGCGCGGCTGCTCAAGACGGTCTCCACCACGCCGGGTTCGTTCACCGCGACCCTGCTCGGCGAGGAGATCCTCGACTGGATGCAGCGGCTGACCTTCCCGGACGACCGGGTGCAGCCGCTGGTGCGCGGCGTCACCCGCATCCATGTGGTGGAGGAGGCGCGGCACGTCCGGTACGCCCGCGAGGAGCTGCGCCGGCAGATGATGACGGCGCCGCGCTGGTCGCGGGAGTTCACCCGGCTCAGCTCGGGCGAGGCCGCCCGCATCTTCTCGATCGCCTTCGTCAACCCGCAGGTCTACACGGACACCGGCCTCGACAAGCGCGAGGCTCTGGCGCAGGCCAAGGCGAGCCCGCACCGGCGCGAGGTGATGCAGACCGGGGCGAAGCGGCTCACCGATTTCCTGGACGAGATCGGGGTGCTGCGCGGGCCGGGCCGCAGGCTGTGGCGGAGCTCGGGGCTGCTGGCCTGAGGCCGGTATGGTCCGGCCGGCCGCCCCGTCCCGCAAAGCGGTTACGCTCACCTGCATGACCCATACGGCCGCGTACCGCAGGCTCAGTGTCGAGGAACGCCGAAGACAGCTCATAAACGCCGCCCTCAACCTCTTCGCGCACAGGCGGCCGGAGGACGTCTCCCTCGACGACGTCGCCGCGGAAGCGGCCGTCTCCCGCCCGCTCGTCTACCGCTACTTCCCCGGCGGCAAGCAGCAGCTCTACGAGGCCGCCCTCCGCAGCGCCGCCAACGACCTCCAGCAGTGCTTCGTCCAGCCGGAAGAAGGCCCGCTCACCCAGCGCCTGGCCCGCGGCCTCGACAGCTATCTCGCGTTCGTCGACGAGCACGACGCCGGCTTCAAAGCGCTGCTGCAGGGCGGCAGCGTGGTGGAGACATCCCGTACCAACTCGATCGTCGACGAGGTCCGCCGCGACGCCGCCGAGCAGATCCTCAAGCACCTGCAGGTGCCCAAGCCGGGCCTGAAGCTCGGCATGATGATCCGCACCTGGATCACGGCCGTCGAGGCCGCCTCCCTGATCTGGCTCGACGAGGGCAAGCAGCCCCCGCTGAGCGACCTGCGCGACCTCCTCCTCGACCACTTCCTCGCCACGCTCGCCGCCACGGCCGGCGGCGATCCGCAGACCGCAGAGGTCGCCGTGCGCGCGCTGGAACTCGAGAACGAGGACAGCCCGATCAGCAACCTCATCGAGCGCGTCATCGCCGTGATGGGCGATGCCTGGGCGCTGCCCGCGCAAGACTGATCCCGTGTCCAAGAACGACGTCACCTTCTCCGGCGGCCCGATGGACGGCCGCACGCTGCCGGTGCAGCCGGGCCTCACCGGCCAGCCCCCGAAGACGTACCGGATCCCGGTCCCCGATCCGGACGGCGGCGCCCCCACCGTGCTCATGTACCGCCGCGAGCCCCTCGCCCACAGCAGGCTGCTGCGGCTTCCGCGCGGCTGGGTGTACGTGTACGACCCGGACGCGGACCCCGACGACGGGCGGCCGAAGTGGCCCTGGTCACGTAGGCGTTGAAACCGCAAACCTCCCGTGACGTCCTAAGCTCAAGGTCATGACCGAGCGGGGGAAGCCTGGTTCCGCAGGACCGGCGGCGCTCTCCCGGCGCCGGATGCTGCTGACCGCGTCCGCCGGCGCCGGAGTGCTGGCCGCGGGTGGCGGCGGTGCGGCCTGGTGGCTGCTGAGCGGGCGCGAGGAGCGGCCCGAGGAGCCGTGGAAGGCGGAGCCGCTCGCCTCGTACGAACCCGAGGTGGCGCCGCCGCCGCTGTGGCGGCTGCCGCGGGTCGGCGCGGCCGAGGGGCCGCCGCCGGTGCCCATCGGACGGTACGTCGCCTATGCCGCGGCGGGCGGCGGCATCGCGGCCCGTACCGTCGCCCGCGGCGCCGCCGCCTGGCGCAACGGCGACGCGGACGCGGGCCGCGGCCTGGTCGCCGCTTCGGGACTGCTGCTGGCCGCCGACGTGGCGGGGCGGGTGCTCGCCCTCGACCCGGAGACCGGCCGCCCGCGCTGGGTGGCGGCGGCCGCACACGCGACGACGCTGCTGGCCGCCGACCCGCTGACGCTGTACGCCAGGACCCGCAGCCCGCGCGGCCGCCGCGACGAACAGGGCGCCGCCGGCTGGATTGTCGCCATATCGCTGAAGGACGGCGCGACGCTGTGGCGCTCGCCGTCCCCGGTGCGGCTGCCCGCGCGAGCCGCGGCTGCTTCGGCGCGGCTGGTGCTGTACGGGGACGAGGGCGATGTCGCGGCGCTGGACGCCACGTCGGGCGTAGTGAGCTGGCGCCGCAAGGAGCTCGGCCACGCGGCGCTGAGCCCGTACACCGACGACGGCATGGTCTACCTCGGCGGCGCGGAGCTGCTGTCGCTGAGCCTCGCCGACGGCAAGGAGCGATGGCGCCTGACGGCGGACGGCGACCGCGGCTGGGGCGCGCCCTCGGCGCACGACGGACGGGTGTACGCCTGCGAGGGCGCGACCCTGCGCGCCCTGTCCACCGACGACGGCGACGCCGAGGGCTGGTCGCTGCCTCTGACCTACAAGGGCGCGGCCCCGTCCCCGGTCATCCAGCACCGCACCCTGTGCCTCCCCACCACCGACTCCGAACGCGCGGGCCTCACCTTCTGCGACCTCGCCACCGGCCGCCCGGCCTGGACCTACCCGCCTGCCTCCACGCCGGGCACCTGGCGCCTCGCGGCGAGCGGCAACCGGATCTTCGCGGCGCGCGGCGCGACCTTGTCGGCGATGCCGGTGATCTGACGGTGCGCCGATCTGACGATCCGCCAGTCGCGCCGCAGGAATCCTGAATGCCCGCTATGCCACGATCGCGCCATGCGTCTGTCCTCTCTCCGCTATGCCTGCGCGGCCGTGGTCACCGCATCCATGCTGACGCTGCCGCCCCCGGCGGCGGCCGCGCCCGAGCCCGAGGGGCCCGAGGGGCAGGCGCAGACGCTCGGGGCCGTGCTCGGGCGGCTGCAGAAGCTCTACGCGGACAGCGAGTCCGCGACCGACGCGTACAACACCGCCGCCGAGGAGCTCAAGGCGCAGCGCAAGGAGGTGCGCTCGCTGGACCGGCGGCTCACCAAGGCGCGCAAGGACCTCACGGTCAGCCGCCGCCAGGCCGGGCTCATCGCCCGCGAGCAGTACCAGAACGGCACCTTCTCGCCGTACGTCCGCCTCCTCCTCGCCCGCGACCCGCAGGCCGCCCTCGACCAGGGGCAGGTCCTCCGCCGCGCCGCGGGCAATCGCGCCGCCGCCGTCGAACGGTTCGCCGCCGACACCAAGCGGATCGGCGTCCTGAGCGGCGCGGGCCGCAAGGCGCTCGACCGCCAGCTCACCCTCGCCGCAAAGGCCAAGGACCGCCGCACCACCGTGCGGCAGCGGCTGCAGGCCGTAGAAGAGCTGCTGTCGACGCTCTCCGAGGAGCAGCTGGAAGAGCTCACCGAGATCCAGCTCGCCGACGCCACCGAGGCCCAGCGCGAGCTGCTCGACTCCGGCACCCTCGGCGGCGGCGCCGGGGGGACGGACGACGGCAAGCCTCCGGCGTCGGCCTCCCGCCCGGGCAATCGCGCGGTGTCGTACGGCCTCGACCAGCGCGGCAAGCCGTATCGCGCGGGTGCGGCGGGCCCGAAGGCGTACGACGCGTCCGGGCTCACCCAGCGGGCCTGGCGCGCGGCCGGGCGGAAGCTGCCGCGGGCCGCGGGGGCGCAGTGGCGGGAGCTGCCGCACGTATCGCTGAAGCGGCTGCGCCCCGGCGACCTGGTGGTCTACAAGCCGGACGCCGCGCATGTGGCGCTCTACCTCGGCGACGGGCGGGCGCTGGAGGCCTCGCCTTCCGGGAAGAAGGTGCGGGTGGTGCCGGTGGCGGTGCGGCCGCTGCTGGGCGCGGTGCGGCCTGACGGTCGCACCGCTAGAGGTGATTCCTAGCTGCCGCTGGGCTCCAGCGACCGCCGCAGTTCGGTGCGGAGTTCGGGCGTGAGGACATGTCCTGCGCGGCCGACGAAGAGCGCCATGTGATAGCAGACGACATTGAGGTCGGCGTCCGGCGTGGTCAGCACGCCGAGCAGGGCGCCGTCGCCGACAGTCATCACCAGCAGGCAGCCGTCGTCCATCGCCACCATGGTCTGCTTGACCGGCCCGGCCTCCATCAGGTCCGCGGCGCCCGAGGTCAGGCTCGCGAGACCGGACACCACCGTGGCCAGCTCGCCGCCCTCGAACGGCACCGGGTCGGTGGCCAGCAGCGGCAGCCCGTCCGAGGAGACGACGATGACCGCGCGCACCCCTGGCGCCTCCGCCGCGAGGCTGTCCAGCAGCCAGCGCAGGTCGCGCATCGCGCTGTCGTGATTCACGCCGAGGGCCTCCTCATCGCTCATGACCTCATCGCTCATGACCTCATCGCTCATGACCTCACCGCTCATGACCTCGCCTCGGGATACGAGGCCGTCTCCGCCGCGGCGGCTCTGAAGCCCTCCCGCGAACCCTGCTGCAACCCGCCGAGCAGCCGCCGCACCTCCACCGGATCCGCGGCCTTGCGCCGCGCGGCCTCCGCCGCCTGCGCACCCGAGTCCGCGGCGCGCGCCGGGGCCTTGGGCGTACGGCGCGGAAGGCCGCCCGCGGTCGGCTGCGCGGACGCCACCCGCTCCCACCGGCCGGTGTCGGCGGCAGCGGCGGCCGGGTGGGCGGTGACCGGCGCGGTGAACTCCTCGGCGGGGCGGGTGTGTTCCATCGCGTCCCGCCGCCCGCGCACAGCAGCCGCGCCGACCTGCGCCATCGTGTCTTCCGCCCGGTCCTCCACCACCCGCAGGCCGTCCACCGACGGCTGCTCGGGTACGGCGACGACCACCCGGGCCGGCAGCGCGACCTCCGCGGTGATGCCGGTGGCCTGCGAGCGCAGCTCGACCTGTACGCCATGCCGGGCCGCCAGCCGCGCGACCACATAGAGCCCTAGGCCGAGCGCCTCGCCGGGGGCAGGCCCCGGGTCGGGCTGGGTGAGGCGGGAGTTGAGCTCCGCCAGCCGGTCCGGCGGGTGGATGCCGATGCCCTCGTCCCGGACGGTCAGCAGCAGCCGGCCGTCGGGCAGCAGCCGCCCGGCGAGCTCGACCTGCGCCTCCGGCGGGGAGCAGGCGGTGGCGTTCTCCAGCAGCTCGGCCAGCAGGTGGCCGGTGTCGCCGGAGGCGAAACCATTGAGCTGCACCTCGGGGAGGCCGCCGACGATGTGCACGCGCTGATACGCCTCGATCTCGCCGACGGCGGTGCGCAGCACGTCGATCAGCGGGAGGTGCTCGCGGCGCGGGCCGCGCTGGTCGGAGCCGGCGAGGACGAGGAGATTCTCGCTGTGCCTGCGCATGCAGGCGGCGAGGTGGTCGAGCTGGTAGAGGGTGTCGAGCCGGTCGGGGTCCTGCTCGTGCTCCTCGAGGTCGTCGATGAACGCGAGCTGCCGCTCGACCAGGCCGAGGGTGCGCCGGGAGAGGCCGACGAAGGTGCCGTGCACGGCTTCCTGCAGGCCGGTGATGCGCTGGGCCAGCGCGGCCCGCTCGCGGAGCAGGGTGTCGCGCTCGATGGTGTGCGCCTCGCGGGTGTCGTCGAGCTCGGCGCGGGCCGCGGCGAGCTGGGCGGCCGTGCTGCCCGGGGCGGCCGCGCCTTCGCCGCCCGCTCCCGCGCCGCTCCGGTGGCCCGACCTGCGCAGTGCGTACGCGCCGATGCCGATGGCGAGCGCCAGGCAGAGGGCCAGCAGCGCGCCCTGGAGCTGCAGCGCGGAGGCCGCGTCCGAGGCGCTCGCGCCGGAGGGGGCGCCGCGCAGGTCCCGTACGGCGGCGGCCATGCCGGGGGCGCCGGCCGCGAGGACGGCCACGCCGACGATGGTCAGCGCCGCGGCATTCCGGGTCTTGCCCGGCATCCGGTCCGCTCCCGCACGCCTGCGCCGCCGCGCCGCCGCCCGCCCTTCGTCGCTGTGCACCCGCTCCCCCTCCCGCCGGAACTCGGCTCGTCCGCTCACCGAGTTGACACTTTCAGCACTGCTCAACGACGCGGAGGCATATGCACATCCGTCACACGAAGGAGTGAGAGACGTGCTAGGGGCGGTCGGATGTGCTGTATGGGAGGCCAGGCAGACTGGGCTCATGCGCGTTGAACTGGCTTGTCTTCCCGGGAACCCGGACGTACCGAATGAGGACTTCGCGGCCGTGTCCTTGCCGTCCTCCGGCAGTGGCGGCAGCGTCGTGGTCCTGGACGGGGTGACGCCGCCGGCCGACGGGGACACCGGGTGCGTGCACTCCGTGCCGTGGTTCACCGCCCGGCTGGGTGCGGCGCTGCAGGAGCTGGCGGGGGTGCGGCGGGAGCTGACGCTCGCCGAGTGCCTGGCGGCGGCGATCGGGCGGACCGCGGACGCGCATCGGGCGACCTGTGACCTGTCGCATGTACGGACGCCGCAGGCCACGGTGGTGGCGGTGCGGTGGGACGAGGAGCGGGTGGAGCACCTGGTGCTGTCGGACTCGGCGCTGCTGCTGCGGTCGCCGGACGGGCAGTTGCGGACCGTGCTCGACCGCCGGCTCGCCGAGCTGCCGCCGCCGCTGCGGGCGCTGCGCGACGAGGTGCGGGCGCTGCCGCGCGGGTCGGCGGAGCGGGAGGCGCTGGGGCGGGAGTACGGGCGCGCGGTCGAGGGGCTGCGCAATGCCGAGGGCGGCTTCTTCACGGCGGCCGCGGACCCGGATGCGGCGCGGCGGGCGGTGACCGGGTCCACGCCTCGGGCGGAGGTGGCCGGGCTGGCGGCGCTGACGGACGGGGCGACGCGATGGACCGAGGTCTTCCGGCTGGGCGACTGGGAGCAGCTCTTCGCGCTGCTGGCGAAGAAGGGGCCGGGCGAGCTGATCGAGCAGGTCAGGGCGGCGGAGGCGGCGGATCCTGAGGGGCGTACGCATCGGCGGGGGAAGGCGCGTGATGACGCGGCGGCGGTGCTTGTGGAGCTGTGATGGGGAGCTGGAAGGCGCTCACCCCGTCGACTCGTTCACCCCGTCGACTCGTTGAACCGCCCCAGCAGCCGTGCCAGCTCCGCCACTTCGTCGTGCTCCCAGCCGCCCAGCCGCTCCACATACCGCGCATAGCGCGCCGCGCGGACCCGGTTGACCCGCTGGGCGCCCTCCGGGGTGAGCACCAGCAGCGAGGCGCGGCCGTCGGCCGGGTCCGGCTCGCGGGTGACCAGGCCGAGCTCCTCCAGGGCGCGGAGCTGGCGGCTCATCGTGGCCTTGCCGACGCCGAAGAAGCCGGCCAGCTCCGACGCGCGCTGCACGCCGCCGTCGGCGAGCCGGACCAGCAGCCCGTACGCGGCGGGCTCGAGCTCCGGGTGGACCTCCCGGGCCATCTCACCGGAGGCCGATCTGGCGCGCCGGTAGAACAGCGTCAACTCCCGTTCCAACGCGAGGAAAACGTGGTCCACACCATTCCCACGATCGGGCTGCGCCGCCTCGGCGGCGCCGGTCTTGTGCACGTCAGGGCTCTCTTCCGGCTTCCAGATGATGAAAGTTTTCTTCAGCTGCCCGGGTAGCCGCAGCTCCGTCAGAGTTTCGCAGGCGTAGACCAACGGCACCACCTGGACCCTCTTCCGCCACCCGCGCGCCACCTTTACCGTCTTTACTCAGCACCAGCAGTGACATGGCCACACCAATCGACAAGTCGCCCTACCGGCTTGCCGATCGGCACCCCCCACGCTTTCCGGTCCGAGGCACCCCCACCACCCCGGAGGTAAGCATGACTCCCCGTACAGGGTCACGCCTGGTCAGACGCACCACACTCGGCGCGATCAGCACGGTCATAGCGTCACTCGCGATGATGCTCGGCATGTCGAGCCCGGCCGCGGCGGCGCCGGACGCACGCGGCAACGGCGCCAGTGGACGCGCGTCGACCCAGAGCCCCAGCGCCGACGAGATCAAGCCCGGCGAGGCCTACATGGGCGTCGGCGTCCGCGCCCACGAGCCCGGCAACCAGAACGCGAACCCGATCACCCCGATGGCCACCGTCGAGGGCGTGGACGTCTCCAGCCATCAGGGCAACGTCGCGTGGTCCACTCTGTGGGGCAACGGCGTCCGCTTCGCGTACGTGAAGGCCACCGAGGGCACCGGCTACACCAACCCGTACTTCGCGCAGCAGTACAACGGCTCGTACAACGTGGGCATGATCCGCGGCGCCTACCACTTCGCGCTGCCGAACAGGTCCTCCGGCGCCACCCAGGCGAACTACTTCGTCGACCACGGCGGCGGCTGGTCCAAGGACGGCAAGACGCTGCCCGGGGCGCTCGACATCGAGTACAACCCGTACGGCTCGACCTGCTACGGGCTGAGCCAGTCGGCCATGCGCAGCTGGATCACCTCCTTCATCAACCAGTACAAGGCCCGTACCGGCCGCTACGCGTCGATCTACACGACCACCAACTGGTGGACGCAGTGCACAGGCAACTACGGCGGGTATGCCTCCAACAACCCCCTGTGGATAGCCCGGTACGCCTCCAGCCCGGGCACGCTCCCGGCCGGCTGGGGCTTCTACACCTTCTGGCAGTACACCTCGTCCGGCGCCGTCGTCGGCGACCACAACAAGTTCAACGGCGACATGACCCGGCTGAAGGTGCTGGCGACCGGCTGACCGCGCCGCCGCCCCCCCATCACCGCCGGCCTCCCGGAGCTGCTCCTCCAGGAGGCCGGCGGATCAACAAATCCCCCCACGAAAGGCACCCTTGCCATGACCATGCCCCGAATACGCGGCACCCTCCTGGCTGCCGCCTCCGCCGCCGCCCTCCTGGCGACCGCCGGCACCGCCCAGGCCGCACCGCTCAACGACACCGACGGCGTCCAGCGCGGCGAGGCGTACATGGGCATCGGCGTCCAGGCCCACGAGCCGGGCAGCCCGGTCGAGAACCCGGTCGCCCCGCAGGCCACCACCGAGGGCGTCGACGTCTCCAGCCACCAGGGCAATGTGGACTGGCCGGCGCTGTGGAACAGCGGCGTGAAGTTCGCCTACGTCAAGGCGACCGAGGGCAACTACTACAAGAACCCGAACTACGCGCAGCAGTACAACGGCAGTTACGACGTCGGCATGATCCGCGGCGCCTACCACTTCGGCACCCCGAACGACGCCAGCGGCGCCGAGCAGGCGAATTACTTCGTCGACAATGGCGGCGGCTGGTCCAAGGACGGCAAGACGCTGCCCGGCGTCCTCGACATCGAGTGGAACCCGTACGGCGACGCCTGCTACGGCAAGTCGGCCGCCGACATGGTCGCGTGGATCAAGGACTTCGTGAATACGTACAAGTCCCGCACCGGACGCGACCCGGTCATCTACACGGCGACCAGCTGGTGGAAGGACTGCACCGGCAACAGCGCCGAATTCGGCGCCACGAACCCGCTCTGGATCGCCCGCTACAACTCCTCCCCGGGCGAACTCCCGGCCGGCTGGGGCACCCAGACCATCTGGCAGTACACCTCCACGGGCCCGATCGTCGGCGACCACAACCAGTTCAACGGCGGCATCGACCGCGTCCAGGCGCTGGCGAACGGCTGACGACAAAGAAGTGGCGGCCCTCCCCGGACCCGCACTCCGGGAGAGGACCGCCACGTTGCAGCGGCTTACGCCGCGACCGGCACCCGCGGCTCCGCATCCGCCGTCGCCGGGGTCAGGGCGATGTCGAGCACCTTGCGCACGTCGGACACGGGGTGCACCTCCAGCTTTTCGAGGACCTCGGCCGGGACGTCGTCCAGGTCGGGCTCGTTCCGCTTCGGGATGATCACCGTGGTGACGCCGGCCCGGTGCGCGGCGAGCAGCTTCTGCTTCACGCCGCCGATCGGCAGCACCCGCCCGGTGAGCGACACCTCGCCGGTCATCGCCACGTCGGTACGGACCTGGCGCCCGCTGAGCAGCGAGGCCAGCGCCGTCGTCATGGTGATGCCCGCGCTCGGGCCGTCCTTGGGCACGGCGCCCGCGGGGACGTGCAGGTGCACGCCGCGGTCCTTCAGGTCGGCGACCGGCAGCTCCAGCTCCGCGCCATGCGACCTCAGGAAGGAGAGCGCGATGTGCGCCGACTCCTTCATGACATCGCCGAGCTGCCCGGTGAGGGTCAGCCCCGAGCCGCCGGACTCCGGGTCGGCGAGGGACGCCTCGATGAAGAGCACGTCGCCGCCGGCGCCGGTGACCGCCAGGCCGGTCGCGACCCCGGGCACCGCCGTACGCCGCTCGTCCGGGTCCTGGGCGGACTCGGGCGTGTGGTGCGGGCGGCCGATGAGCGGCCGCAGCTGCCGGGCGCCGACCGTGAACGGCAGTTCCTGGTCGCCCAGTTCATGCTTGGCCGCGACCTTGCGCAGCAGCCTCGCGATGGACCGCTCGAGGTTACGGACGCCGGCCTCGCGGGTGTACTCCCCCGCCAGCTTGCGCAGCGCCTCGTCCTCGATGGTGACCTCGCCGGACTCCAGGCCCGCGCGCTCCAGCTGCCGCGGCAGCAGGTGGTCACGGGCGATGGTGACCTTCTCGTCCTCGGTGTAGCCGTCGAGCCGGACCAGCTCCATGCGGTCGAGCAGCGCCTCCGGGATGGCCTCCAGGACGTTGGCCGTGGCCAGGAAGACGACATCGCTCAGGTCCAGCTCCACCTCCAGGTAGTGGTCCCTGAAGGTGTGGTTCTGCGCCGGGTCGAGGACCTCCAGCAGGGCCGCGGCCGGGTCGCCGCGGAAGTCGGAGCCCACCTTGTCGATCTCGTCCAGGAGCACGACGGGGTTCATGGACCCGGCTTCCTTGATGGCCCGGACGATGCGGCCGGGCAGCGCGCCGACGTACGTACGCCGGTGCCCGCGGATCTCCGCCTCATCCCGTACGCCACCAAGGGCGACGCGGACGAACTTCCGCCCCATGGCGCGGGCCACGGACTCGCCGAGCGACGTCTTGCCGACGCCGGGCGGACCGACGAGCGCCAGCACGGCACCCGCGCGCCGCCCGCCGACCAGGCCGAGCCCGCGCTCGGTGCGCCGCTTGCGCACCGCCAGGTACTCGGTGATGCGCTCCTTCACGTCATCGAGCCCCGCGTGGTCGGCGTCGAGGATCTCCTTCGCGCCCGCGATGTCGTACGCGTCCTCGGTGGTCTCGCTCCACGGCATCTCCAGGACGGTGTCCAGCCAGGTGCGGATCCAGCCGCCCTCGGGCGACTGGTCGGAGGAGCGCTCCAGCTTGTCGACCTCCTTGAGGGCGGCCTCGCGCACCTTCTCGGGGAGGTCGGCGGCCTCCACCCGGGCCCGGTAGTCGTCGGAGTCCTCCTCGTCGGACTCGCCATTGAGCTCGCGCAGCTCCTTGCGTACGGCATCGAGCTGCCGCCGCAGCAGGAACTCGCGCTGCTGCTTGTCGACGCCCTCCTGGACGTCCTTGGCGATGTCCTCGGCCACGTTCTGCTCGGCGACATGCTCCTTCAGCCAGGCGGTGGCGAGCTTCAGGCGCGCGACCGGGTCGGCGGTCTCCAGCAGCTGGACGCGCTGCTCGACACTCAGGAAGGGCGAGTAGCCGGAATTGTCGGCAAGGGCGCCCGGGTCGTCGATCTGCTGCACCCGGTCCACGACCTGCCAGGCGCCGCGCTTGCGCAGCCAGCCGGCGGCGACGGCCTTGTACTCCTTCATCAGCTCGGTGACCGAGCCGGGCAGTGGGTCGGGCGTCTCGTCGTCGATTTCGGTGCCCTCGACCCACAGGGCGGCGCCTGGTCCGGTGGTCCCGGCGCCGATCTTGATCCGGGTGACGCCGCGGATGAGCGCCCCCGGATCGCCGTCCGCCAGCCGGCCCACCTGCTCGACGCGGCCGAGGACACCGGTCCCCGCGCACGAACCGTCGACCCGCGGCACCAGCAGCACCCGCGGCTTGCGCCCGGCGCCGCGAGCGTCGGCCTGCGCGGCCTCGACGGCGGCGCGCACCTCGGCGTCATTGAGGTCGAGGGGCACGACCATGCCCGGCAGCACGACCTCGTCGTCCAGCGGCAGGACGGGCAGTGTCAGCGGTGTGTACTCAGCAGCCATGATCTCCCCTTCGGCATCCAAGTTGAGTTATGTCGACTCAATGCTGGGGAGCCTCAGGATGTTCCCCCGGGGGCGTTCGCTGTGAGCGATCAGGGGGATTGGCGGCTTGGCTACCCTCGTCAGCCATGGAGGCAGGCATGGAATTCCCCCCGGAGACCCTGGACCGCCGCGAGGGCCCGTACGGCGAGGTGGCGCTGCGCCGCCGCACGTCCGGCGAGGCGGCGACGTACGAGATCATCGCGAACGGCTGCTTCCTGATGGACACCTCCGACGGCCGCTCCGAGCGGCTGCTGATCGATGCGGCGCTGGCCTCGCTGGACGGCCGCCCGTCCCCATCGGTGCTGATCGGCGGCCTCGGCGTCGGCTTCTCGCTCGCGCACGCCGCCGCCGAGCCGCGCTGGGGCGCGATCGCGGTGGTGGAGCGGGAGCAGGCGGTGATCGACTGGCATCTGGAGGGACCGCTCGCGGAGATCAGCGGGCCCGCGCTGGCCGACGAGCGGGTCCGGATCGTCACCGCCGACCTCGTCGAGTACGTGCGGACCGCCCCTGTCGCGTACGACGCGCTGTGCCTGGACATCGACAACGGCCCGGACTGGACGGTCACGGAGGACAACGGGTCGCTGTACTCCCCCGCCGGGCTGGCGGCCTGCGCGGCCCGGCTCACGGCGGGCGGAGTGCTGGCGGTCTGGTCGGCGCAGCCGTCCCCGGCCTTCGAGGAAGCGCTGCGTACGGCGGGCTATGCGGATGTTCGCACAGAGCAAATTCCGGTGGAACGGGGCGTTCCGGACGTAGTCCACCTTGCCAAGCGGCCCTGACGGCAACGTTATCCACACCGTGTAGCCGAGCCCACCGCCAGGCACATACGCTTCTGCCCAGCAAATCTGACCGACGGGGACCCGGCACTCTTGCCGAAGACCAGCGGGGGCGGCACCCATGACGCGGCTACACCACGAATCCACACACCTCACCTCCGCGCACAACGCGAGCGCGGCGGGGAACCCCGGCCTGCCTCCGGCCAGACGAGTCCTCCTGGTCGAGGACGACCCGACCATCGTCGACGCCATCGCGCAGCGGCTGCGCGCCGAGGGCTTCGAGATCCGTATCGCGGGCGACGGCCCCGCGGCCGTGGCCGCCGCCGCGGAGTGGGAGCCGGACCTCCTCGTCCTCGATGTGATGCTCCCGGGCTTCGACGGCCTGGAGGTGTGCCGGCGGGTGCAGGCGCACCGCCCGGTGCCCGTCCTGATGCTCACCGCGCGGGACGACGAGACGGACATGCTGGTCGGCCTCGGCGTCGGCGCTGATGACTACATGACGAAGCCCTTCTCCATGCGCGAGCTCGCCGCCCGCGTGCATGTCCTGCTGCGCAGGGTGGAGCGGGCCGCGCAGGCCGCCGGGTCCCCGCGCGACGGCGACACCATCCGGCTCGGCGAGCTGGAGATCGATCACACCCAGCGCCGGGTCCGCGTCCATGGCGCCGATGTGCATCTGACGCCGACCGAGTTCGACCTGCTGGTGTGCCTGGCCAACCAGCCGCGCGCGGTCCTCTCCCGCGAGCAGCTCCTGGTCGAGGTCTGGGACTGGGCGGACGCCTCCGGGACCCGCACGGTCGACAGCCACATCAAGGCCCTCCGCCGCAAGATAGGCGCCGAGCGCATCCGTACGGTCCACGGCGTCGGCTATGCCCTGGAGCCGGCCACCGCCTAGTTACGCCCGGTGCTGGTGCGCCCAGCGCGTACCAGCCCGCGTCAGACGTAAGGGACCAGCGCGATGCACGACCCCGCCCCACAGCCTCCCGTGCCCGGCGTCCGGCCGCGCCGGCGGTCCTTCCGCGCGTACGTGGACGGGCTGATGGCGCGGCTGTGGACGGCGATGAAGCCGATCGACCCGTTCCGGTCGCTCAAGGCCGCCCTCAGCGGCCTGGTCATGGTGTCCGTGATCATCGCCACACTGCTGGTCTTCGTCGCCATCCGCTCCTCCACGGAGCTGCGGATCGCCACGATATTTTCGCTGATCGCAGCCCTGCTGATCACGCAGTTCGTGGCGATGCGGCTGACCCAGCCGCTGGACGAGATGACCGAGGTCACCCGCTCCATGGCGCACGGCGACTACACATCGCGGCTGAACACCGGCCGCCGCGACGAGTTCGGCGAGCTCGCCGTGGCCTTCAACCGGATGGCGGGCGACCTGGAGGCCGCCGACCGGCACCGCAAGGAGCTGGTCGCCAATGTGTCGCACGAGCTGCGCACCCCCATCGCCGCGCTCCGCGCCGTGCTGGAGAACGTGGTGGACGGCGTGTCCGCCGCCGACCCGGACACGATGCGCACCGCCCTGCGCCAGACCGAGCGCCTCGGCCGGCTGGTGGAGCAGCTGCTCGACCTGTCCCGGCTCGACAGCGGCGTGGTGCCGCTGCGCGCCCGCCGCTTCGAGGTGTGGCCGTATCTGTCAGGGGTCCTGAAGGAGGCCGGGCTGAAGCAGGGTGCGTACGGGCCGGTCGGCCCCGGCCTGGGCGGCAGCATCGACGCGCCGAACCCGCGGCAGCGGCCGCGTCGCGATGTCAGCCTGCACCTGGACGTGGCGCCGCCCGGCCTCACCGCCAGCGCGGACACCGAGCGGCTGCACCAGGTGGTGGCCAACCTGATCGACAATGCCGTGAAGCACAGCCCGCCGCACGGCCGCGTCACCGTCCGGGCCCGCGGCGGCGAGGCGGCCGACGGCCTGGTGCTCGAGGTGATGGACGAGGGCCCCGGCATCCCGGAGGCCGAATGGCACCGGGTCTTCGAGCGCTTCACCCGCGGCCAGCAGCAGCCCGAGGCGCATCTCCCGGGCCGCGACGGCGGCACCGGACTGGGCCTGGCGATCGCCCGCTGGGCCGTGGACCTGCACGGCGGCCGGATAGGCGTGGCCGAATCCCCTCGCGGCTGCCGGATCCGCGTCACCCTCCCGGGGGTGCTGCAATCTCCCGGGGGCTGACCCCCGGACCCCCAGCAGGACAAGCAGGCTCACCGCCCGAACCCGGGGCCGCACCGGAGTGGCTGATTCCACTCACGACTGCCCAATGCGCGTCACCCTCCCGGGGGTAAACGGGATGCAAAATTGACGTAGGGTTCGAACCGCGGGCGGTCATCCGGCCCGGAGGGGCAGCGGCGCGGCGCCGTGGCTCGATTTCGGCCTTTCCCGGTGCGGGCAAACCGTGTGTGTTTCCCGCCAAATCGCGGCCTCAAACCCCGGAGTCTTTGTGACTTGCACGACCTCTGCCCAAGGGGGCCTGCACCGAACCCGGTCAGGGGCGTAGCCTTGTTTTCCGCTGTCCATCACTCAAGTGAAGCGGAAGAGGGCGGTCCAGGCCGTGTCTGCAAAGTCCCCCAATAGCTCGAGCGTCTCGACCGAAGACTCAAGTCAGGGCCGAGACCCTGCCGCGGCTTTCGGACCCAACGAGTGGCTCGTCGACGAGATCTATCAGCAGTACCTCCAGGACCCGAACTCGGTGGACCGAGCCTGGTGGGACTTCTTTGCCGACTACAAGCCAAGCGCCGCCGGCACCGCACGGGCCGCGGAGGCCGCAGCCGCGGCGCCCACCGCCCCGGCCCAGACCGCACCGGCACCGGCCGCCCCGGCCCAGCCGGCCGCACCCGCCGCGCAGCCGGCGGCCCCGGCCCAGCCGGCCGCCCAGGCCCCTGCCCCGGCAGCCCCGGCAGCGCCCGCGCCCGCCCCGGCCGCCAAGCCGGCCCCCGCCGCGAAGCCGGCAGCCGCCGCTGCCAAGCCGGACGAGGCGAAGGCCGACGAGGCCCCCGCCGGCCCCGAGCTGGTCACCCTGAGGGGCCCGGCCGCCGCCGTGGCGAAGAACATGGCCGCCTCCCGCGAGATGCCGACGGCCACCTCCGTCCGCGCCGTCCCGGTGAAGCTGCTCTTCGACAACCGCATCGTCATCAACAACCACCTCAAGCGCGCCCGCGGCGGGAAGGTCTCCTTCACGCACCTCATCGGGTACGCGATGGTGCAGGCGATGAAGCTGATGCCGTCGATGAACCACTCCTTCACGGAGAAGGACGGCAAGCCCACCCTCGTCAAGCCGGAGCACATCAACCTCGGCCTCGCCATCGACCTGGTCAAGCCCAACGGCGACCGCCAGCTCGTCGTCGCGGCGATCAAGAAGGCCGAGACGCTGAACTTCTTCGAGTTCTGGCAGGCCTACGAGGACATCGTCCGCCGGGCCCGTAACAACAAGCTCACGATGGACGACTTCTCCGGGGTGACCTGCTCGCTCACCAACCCCGGCGGCATCGGCACCGTGCACTCCGTGCCCCGCCTGATGCCCGGCCAGTCGGTCATCCTCGGCGTCGGCGCGATGGAGTACCCGGCGGAGTTCCAGGGCACCTCCCAGGACACCCTGAACCGGCTCGGCATCTCCAAGGTCATGACCCTGACCTCCACGTACGACCACCGGGTGATCCAGGGCGCCGCCTCCGGCGAGTTCCTGCGCATCCTGCACCAGCTGCTGCTGGGCGAGAACGGCTTCTTCGACGAGATCTTCCAGGCCCTGCGCATCCCGTACGAGCCGGTCCGCTGGCTCAAGGACATCGACGCGTCGCACGACGACGACGTGTCCAAGGCCGCCCGCGTCTTCGACCTGATCCACTCCTACCGGGTCCGCGGCCACGTCATGGCCGACACCGATCCGCTGGAGTACAAGCAGCGCAAGCACGCCGACCTCGACATCACCGAGCACGGGCTCACGCTGTGGGACCTGGAGCGCGAGTTCGCCGTCGGCGGCTTCTCCAGCCAGTCGATGATGAAGCTGCGCGACATCCTCGGCGTCCTGCGCGACTCGTACTGCCGCACCACCGGCATCGAGTACATGCACATCCAGGACCCGAAGCAGCGCAAGTGGATCCAGGACCGGGTCGAGCGCCGGCATGACAAGCCCGAGCGCGAGGAGCAGCTGCGCATCCTCCGCCGCCTCAATGCGGCCGAGGCCTTCGAGACCTTCCTGCAGACGAAGTACGTCGGCCAGAAGCGCTTCTCCCTGGAGGGCGGCGAGTCCACGATCCCGCTCCTGGACGCCGTCCTGGACGCGGCCGCCGAGTCCCGTCTGGACGAGGTCGTCATCGGCATGGCCCACCGCGGCCGCCTCAACGTCCTCGCGAACATCGTCGGCAAGTCGTACGCGCAGATCTTCCGCGAGTTCGAGGGCAACCTCGACCCGAAGTCGATGCACGGCTCCGGCGACGTGAAGTACCACCTGGGCGCCGAGGGCACCTTCACCGGCCTCGACGGCGAGCAGATCAAGGTCTCGCTCACCGCCAACCCCTCGCACCTCGAGGCGGTCGACCCGATCGTCGAGGGCGTCGTCCGCGCCAAGCAGGACGTCATCGGCAAGGGCGGCACAGACTTCACGGTCCTGCCGGTCGCGATCCACGGCGACGCGGCCTTCGCCGGCCAGGGCGTCGTGGCCGAGACCCTCAACATGTCGCAGCTGCGCGGCTACCGCACCGGCGGCACCGTCCACGTGGTCATCAACAACCAGGTCGGCTTCACCGCTCCCCCGGAGTCCGCGCGCTCGTCCATGTACGCCACCGACGTGGCCCGCATGATCGAGGCCCCGATCTTCCATGTGAACGGCGACGACCCCGAGGCCGTCGTCCGAGTGGCTCGCCTCGCCTTTGAGTTCCGGCAGGCGTTCAACAAGGATGTGGTCATCGACCTCATCTGCTACCGCCGCCGCGGCCACAATGAGTCGGACGCCCCGCAGTTCACCAACCCCAAGATGTACTCGCTGATCGACAAGAAGCGCTCGGTGCGCAAGCTCTACACCGAGTCCCTCATCGGCCGCGGCGACATCACCATGGAAGAGGCCGAGCAGGCGCTGCAGGACTTCCAGGGCCAGCTGGAGAAGGTCTTCACCGAGGTCCGGGAGGCCACGGCCGCCCCGGCCCCGGTCGAGGTCCCGGCCGCCGAGAAGGAATTCCCGGTCGCCGTCGACTCCGCGATCACCCAGGAGGTCGTCAAGCGCATCGCCGAGTCGCAGGTGAACATCCCCGACCACGTCACCGTCCACCCCCGGCTGCGCCCGCAGCTGGAGCGCCGGGCGGCCATGGTCGAGGACGCCACCATCGACTGGGGCATGGGCGAGACCCTCGCCATCGGCTCGCTGCTGATGGAGGGCACCCCGGTACGGCTCGCAGGGCAGGACTCCCGCCGCGGCACCTTCGGCCAGCGGCACGCGGTCCTCGTCGACCAGAACACCGGCGAGGACTACACCCCGCTGAATTACCTCGCCGAGGGCCAGGCCCGCTACAACGTCTACGACTCGCTGCTCAGCGAGTACGCGGCGATGGGCTTCGAGTACGGCTACTCCCTTGCCAGGCCCGAGTCGCTGGTGATGTGGGAGGCCCAGTTCGGCGACTTCGTCAACGGCGCCCAGACCGTCGTGGACGAGTTCATCTCCTCGGCCGAGCAGAAGTGGGGCCAGACGTCCGGCGTCACCCTCCTCCTCCCGCACGGCTACGAGGGCCAGGGCCCGGACCACTCGTCCGCGAGGATCGAGCGCTTCCTGCAGCTCTGCGCGCAGAACAACATGACGGTCGCGATGCCCTCGCTCCCGTCGAACTACTTCCACCTGCTGCGCTGGCAGGTCCACAACCCGCACCACAAGCCGCTGGTCGTCTTCACCCCGAAGTCGATGCTCCGGCTCAAGGCGGCGGCGTCGACGCCGGAGGAGTTCACCAACGGCGGCTTCCGCCCGGTGATCGGCGACAATTCGGTGGATCCGGCGGCCGTCCGTAAGATCGTCTTCTGCTCCGGCAAGGTCTACTACGACCTCGACGCCGAGCGCCAGAAGCGCGGCCTGACGGACACCGCGATCATCCGCCTTGAGCGGCTGTACCCGCTGCCGGCCGCGGAGATCCAGGCGGAGCTGGCGAAGTTCTCGGGCGCCGAGAAGTTCGTGTGGGCCCAGGAGGAGCCGGCCAACCAGGGCGCATGGCCGTTCATCGCCCTGAACCTGCTGGACCACCTCGACCTGATCCTCGGCTCCGAGCCGGTCCCCAACACGGACCGCCTCCGCCGCGTCTCCCGCCCGTCGGGCTCGGCCCCGGCCGTCGGCTCGGCGAAGCGCCACCAGGCGGAGCAGGCGGCGCTGGTCGCGGAGGTCTTCGACCTCTGAACGAGGCCGCTTAGGACCCGCTTCCGTTACGGACCGGAGCCCGGCCCCCTCACCAAGAGGGGCGCCGGGCTCCGGCCGTATCACGTCAGCTGCGGCTCGAAGTCCCAGTACGGCCGCTGCCCCGAGCGCATGTACTCGACCTGCCGGTGCCGCGGCCCGTACGCCGCCTCCAGCGCCTCCCTCGCCTGCCGCTCCAGCTCGGCCGCCTCCTCGGTCTCGCCGAGCCGGTGCAGGTCCTGTGCCAGCCCCGCCATCAGGTTCAGCGCCAGCACATGGCGGGCGCCCACCGCCTCCGCCGCCCGCCCGATGGCGTCCCGGCCCAGGGCGGCGGCCTCCTCGACGGCGCCGCCGGCCGCCAGCGCCGCGGCGCAGTTCAGCGCCGCGCCCACGGCCCACACATGGTCGCGGCCGATGGTCCGGTCCAGCTCCTCCATCGACTTCCGGGTGCCGCGCAGCGCGCTCTCCGTACGGCCCTCGTCGAGCTCCATCAGCGCGCAGTTGTTCCGCGCACCGATCGCGTACGGATGCATGGCGCCGAGCGTGGCCGCATACGTCTCCGCGGTCTCCTCGGCGAGCGCGCGGGCCGTGTGCGGGTTGCCGATGGCGCGCAGCAGCATCGCGTAGTCCATGGAGACGTGCAGCGCCTCCGGGTGGGTGCTGCCGCGGCGGCGGATGAGCCGGTCGCGGACCGAGCGCATGAGGGCCTCGGCGGAGTCCTGGTTGCCGTCGCGGCGCAGGCACAGCGCCAGGTTGTGCTCGGCCTGCAGGGTCTGGGTGTGGTTGCGGTCGAGGACCTGGCGGTGCAGCTGCGCGTTGTGGTCGGCCAGGCCACGGGCCTCGCGGAGCTCGCCGAGCAGCCGCAGCATCCAGGCGGTGTTCAGGCCGGAGTTGAGGGTGCGCTGGTCGCGCGGGCCCATCAGGCCCACCCGGTCGTCGAAGAGGGCCCGGTGCAGGTCGTACGACTCGCGGTAGCGGCCGCGGAGGCCGAGGGCGAGGGCGAGGTTGCTGCGGATCTCCAGGGTGCGCGGGACCTGGCTGCTGCCGAGCCAGTCGGTGGCGTTCTGCGCCGCCTCCTGGTAGAGCTCCTGCGCCTCGGCGTACTTGGCGCGGGCCAGCAGGGTGCCGCCGAGGCCGTTCTTGGCCCGCAGCACCTCGATCCCGCGGGCGCCCGGCACGGCTGTCAGCCGGTCCAGTATGGCGCGGCCCGCGGTCTCGGCCTCCTCGTACCTGGCGAGCCGGCACAGCATGTCCGCCTCCTGGTGCGCGGCCACGAGCACGGCCCGCTCGGTGGGCCCGTACGCCTCCCGCCACCGGTCGAGCACCGTGCGCGCCAGCGCCCAGCCGTCCTGGTATTCGCCGCGGGTGCGCAGGTATTCGATGCAGTTCAGCACCAGCTCGCGGACGTCCTCGTCCTGGGAGTCCAGGGCGCCGGACGGCTCCAGGTGCGGGAGGAGTTCGGCATAGCGGGTCCAGTGCAGCGGGGATCCTGGCTCCCGCGGGTCCGAGGCGACCAGGACGTTCGCGGCGATGGCGGCGTTCCTGCGGATGGCCTCCGGCGGCAGGTTGCTGCGTACGAAACGGTGGAAGATGCGGTGCATCCGCAGGGTGGCCACGCTGACGGTGTCCCGCCGCGGATCGGTGTCGTAGTCGAGCCGCATCGAGGTGACCTCGGAGATGGTGCGCAGCGCGGCGTTCCAGCTGCTCGTGTCCCCGACCAGGCGGGCGAGATGGGGCGGCAGGTCGCGGGCGCGGGCGGAGCGCAGCAGCCATACCGGCACGACGTCGGGCGAGAAGAAGGCGAGCAGCGTCAGCAGCTCGTACACATCCGGCTTGTGCCGCTCCAGGCTGCCGAGGGTGATCGCCCAGCCGACCTGGAAGGCGGGCGGGGCGTCGGGGGACTGCACGACGCCGAAGTCGTTCGGGTCGCCGTGCTTGAGGTTCTGCAGGTAGTCGGGGATGTCGAGGGCCTTGTTGGCGTCGATCCAGGCGGTGATCTGGTCGATGAGCAGCGGCAGGTCCTGCAGCGTCTCGCCGAGCTCGCCCGCCTGTTCCTCGGTGAGCCGCAGGCAGCGGCGGCAGGCGAAGGCGATGGACTCGTCGCGCTCGAAGGAGCCGAGCTCGATGGGCTGGGCGCCCTGCTCCATCCAGTCCGCGGAGTGGGCGGTGATCAGCACATGGCCGCGCCCCTTGGGCAGCAGCCCGGCCAGGGCGGCGGGGTCGTCGGCGCTGTCGAAGACGATCAGCCAGCGGCCCGACCGGTCGGCCTCCAGGGCCCGCCTGACCGCCTCGATCTGCCCGGCGAGCTGGTCGCCGTCCCCGAGCCCGACCTCGGCGGCCAGCCCCGCGAACGCCTCCCTGGCGCCCGCCTTCGTGCCCGCGTGCACCCACCAGACGAGGTCGTAGCCCCCGGCGAAGCGGCGCGTGTACTCGGCGGCGACCTGCGTCTTGCCGACGCCGGGCGGTCCGTACAGCACCACCCGGGTGCCGCTGTCGTCCTCGGCGAGCGCGTCGTGCAGCTGCGCGAGCAGCTCCTCGCGGCCGGTGAACTTGGCGTTGCGGTCCGGCGAGTTGTCCACCGCGGGCGGGTATTCGGGGAAGCGCAGCGCGCGCTCCAGGCTGACCGGCTGGCCCGCGGCCACCCCGACGGCGCTGAGCAGCCGGTGGCGGGCCTCCTCGGGGCCGACGCCGCGGAGCGTGGCGGCGCCGAGCGTGACCGCCTCGGGCGGCAGCGGGCGGGTGGTGACGGAGACGGTGCCGATGCGGTCCCGGTAGGCGGGCATGACCTGGCGCAGCACGTCGGCCCACTGCCGGGACCGGCCGGTGTCGAAGCGCAGATACCAGTCGGCGAGCACCAGCAGGACCTTCCCCGGGGCCTGCAGGAAGTCGGTGATCGCGGAGACCGCGGGGGCGCGGCGCAGCGGGTCCCAGCGGACGAGGCTCACCTCGCAGCCGGCCCGGGCGAGTTCGCTCTCGATCCACTTCGCCCACGAGTGGCTGGTCCCCGCGAAGACGACCGTGACGTGCGGAGGCGGCTCAGGTGGCTCCACTGGGCTCATCGAATCCTCCGGCTCGGCGCGGTGGCGGTGTCCGGACACGTCAGCACGTTAACCGATTGTGCATCAGATACGGGTCAGTGCCCGGGCGTTGGGCTTGGGCGGGCGGCTCACCGGGCGGCTCATGGCCCACTTTCGGCCAGCCGCGCGGCGATGTGCCTGATCAGGTACTCCAGGTCGGCGCAGTAGACGCTGCGGTGCGTGAAGCCGTGGGCGGGGTGGTAGCGGTGCGCGTAGTGCCCGCCGCCGCACACCTCCCCGACCGGGCAGGCGCGGCAGGCGTCGGCGAGGGCGCGACGGGGGTGGCGGCGGGCGGCGACGCCCGCGTGGGTGGCGGCCGCGTCGAAGGAGTGGCGGAAGACGTCGAGGCCGGTGGCGGCGGCGCCCTGGTGCGCGGACTTGAGGGTGTCGGTCTGCTCGATGGCGCCGTCGGTGTCCACGACGACCGCGGCGGAGGGGGCGAGGCCGACGGTCTCGGCGGTGCTGGGGGCGCCGAGGAGGAGGGCGAGGATCTCGTGGAAGAGGCGGATGCGGGGTGCTGCCGGTCCGTCGTGCCACCAGCGGTCGAAGGCGGTCGCGAGCCATTGGCCGTACGCATCGGGGCTGCCCTGCGGGCGGGGCGGCGGCGTCGCCCAAGTGGCATGCGGCAGCAGCAGGTCGAGCATGGGCGGCTGGAGTGCGGCGAGGGAGTCGTACACCTCGACGGGGTCTGCGGCGATGTCGACCGCGCACAGCAGGCCTGCCCACGCGGCGGGGCGCTCGGCGAGCAGCCGGGCGGCGCGGTGGGCCGCGGGCCAGGAGGGGCGGGCGGCGTGGTCGGTGCGGCGGCGGTTGAGGCGGGCGGTGCCGCCGTCGAGGCTGAGGCCGATGCGGATGTCGGCGACCGCGAGGGCGTCGAGGGTGGCCGGGGTGAGGAGGGTGCCGTTGGTCTGGACGGTGGCGGCTACGGCGCAGCCGGGCGGGGCGGCGGCGCGGACGGCTTCGGCGTACGCAAGGACCTGGCCGGGCCCGCCGAGCAGCGGCTCCCCGCCGTGCAGTTCGATCCGTACCTCCGGCAGCCGGTGCGCGGCGGCGTGCTCGGCGATGTGGGCGGCGGTGCGGTGCATGACGTCGCCGGAGGCGCGGTGCGGGCGGCGGCGCCAGGAGTCGTCGGCGCCGCGGTAGACGTAGCAGTAGGTGCAGGCGAGATTGCAGCGGCTGTGGACCTTGAGGACGAACTGGCGGAAGGCGTCGGCGTGGTCGCCGCTGTCGGCATCCGGCGGCAGATCGCGGCGCCCTGCCGGGGAGTTCTCGTGGTACGCGAAGACCCGCCCGGGCGCGGCGGCGCGCTCGCGCAGGCCGGGAAGAGCGGCGGCGAGCTGCGGGGGTGTGGACGGTGCCGTGTCGAGGAGGCCGGTGAGGTCCGGCAGGGGTATGCCGGGGGTCACTCGGGGCCTGCTTCCGGGTCGGGGACGGGGCGGGCTTCGGCGTCCGGCGGGGCGTCCGCCGCCGCGGAGTCGCGCATGTACCGCTCCAGCGCCGCGTCGCGGGCCGCCGCGGCCCGCTCCGGTCCGACGATGTGCGTCAGTACGGCGACGCCCTTCCGGGACGCGTCCAGGGCCAGCGGGAAATCGCGGACCTCCAGGGCATACGCGATGGCCCGCTCGTAGTAGCTCCACGCCTGCCGCTGCCGCTGATGCCCCGGGAGCCTGCCGGTGACATCGGCACGCAGCAGCCAGGCGCGGGCGAGCTGGTGGGGATCGTGGGAGTTCTCCACCACGGAGATCAGCGAGCCCTCCGCCTCGTAGAGATCCGCGGGCGCTTGCGTATGGTCGAAACGCTGCCGCAGCGCGGTGGCGAACAGCAGCCTGCGTTCCGGCAGTTCCGGATCGGACGGCGGGGTCTCGTCCAGCACCTCGCGCAGCACCTCGACGGACCTGGGGCTTCCCTGCCGCAGCAGGAGCCGGCCCACCAGGGCCAGCAGCCGGGGAAAGCCGGCCGAGCCGGGGGACACGGCCTGGAGCGCGATGTCCACGACGTCCAGGACGAGTTCGTTGGCTTCCTGGTCCTGCCACTCGATGCGGGCCGCGCGGTCCAGGCAGGCGAGCAGCGTCTCCTGGCCGACGCCGGCGACATCCCTGGCCGCCGTCAGCGCATCGTGTACGGCCGACCGCTCAGCGCCCGGCACATCGGCGAGCCGGTGCGCATCGGCCAGGTCGAGCAGCGCCCTGATCCAGTCGTCGACGGGCCAGCTCTCCAGCCGCAGGTCCATGCCCTTGCGCAGGTCCCGGACGGCCCCGCCGGCCCACTTCACCGCATCGGCGGCCGGCGGCGACACCGGCCGGATCCCGGCCACGTCCTCGCCCGCCTGATAGCGCGCCAGGTCCAAGCCGAGCCGCGCACGGGTGAACAGCACCGTCCGCTGCCAGGCGGGCTGCTCGCCCGGCCGCCCGAGGCGCGCCTCGACCACGTGCAGCGCCCGTACGGCACCGGTGAGGGGGACGGTGAACGCCTCGTCCGGGTCCTGCCCCGGCAGGCCTCCCGACGGCGACCTCGCCAGCCGGGCGCCGGCCGCCGCCAGCCGCCGGCTCGCCCCCGCCCGGATCACCCCGGCGGTCAGCACCAGGCCCATCGGCGCGACTTCCGCCGGCAGCCGGAGGGCGTCGTCGAGCACCCGCTCGGCGAGCGTGAGCAGCCGGACCAGCGCCAGGTCCGTACCGTCGCGGCCGGGGGGCAGCCCCTCGTCCTCCAGCTCGGACGCCAGCCAGCCGGGCAGCACGCCGCAGGCCGGCCCGGCGTCGTTGACCGCGTCGGCCATCGCCGCGTACACCCGGCCGAGCGTCAGCAGCGCCACCGCGTCCGTACGGGCCGACGGGCTCGCGGCCTCCCACGCCTCCCGGAGGTCCTGCGGCCGCCCCGCCGCCTCCCAGCGCGACAGCAGCGCGTCCGCCAGCTGTACGGGCGGCCCGGCCTGCCGGAACAGGCCGATCGCCGAGTCCAGTTCGCGGATGAGCGCGGTCGCCTCGTACCGGTCGAGGTGCCGCCGCGCCTGCACGCGCACCGCGTCGCGGTCCGGCGGCTCGGGCCGCGGCACCGCGCCTCCGCCCGGCCGCACCACCGGCCGGAAGCGGGCCAGGACCGCCTGCGTCACCCGGGCGAACGCGGCGGGCACGGGGCGCTGTTCGCGGTCGTCCGCACTCCCGCCCACGCCGCCGATCGCGGGGCCCGCCGTCCCGGAGAGATTCGCCACCGCCACCGCCGCGAAGTTCCGCGCCCGCCGCCCGTAATGCTGCTCCACGAACGCCGAGCACTGCTTCAGCACCAGCGCCGCCTCGCCCTCCGTCAGCAGCTTCAGCAGCTCCTCGCGTACGGAAGGGAGGAACTCGAACCACGGCCCCTCGTCCTCACCGGCCGGATCGCCCGACTCGCCCGACTCGCCCGCCTCCTCCCCCGCCGCCTGCCGCCGGAGCAGCCCGCTCAGCAGCACCTCCGCCAGCACCTCGGCGCCCGTGCCCGGCAGCATCGCCCGCTGCACCAGCCGCATCACCGGCAGCCACAGCGGCACCGCCGACAGGAACACCGCCAGCCGCACCGCCTCCTGCGAGTCGGCCTCGGCCCGGAAGTCCTGCACCAGCTGCCGCGCCGGGACCTCGGGGCCCGGCAACTCCTGCGCCGCCTCGGGGTGGTCGGCGTAGACAAGACCCGCCGCCGCGTTGACGGACCTGGCCCGCCCGCCGCCGACCAGCCGCGCCCACCCGTCGAAGGCGGCCCGCGTCGGCGCCAGCACCGGCACCACGGTCCCGCTCGTCTCCGCAGCGCCCTCCAGCTCCATCGGGACCCCGCCCGCAGGCGTAAAGGTGAGCCGCCCGCAAGGCCCCTCGCCCCGGTGCAACACCCCGAACCGAGCAGGCAGCTGGGTATCCGCCCACATCCCCTCCGGCAGCGGCTGCACCACCGCCACCGGCGCCGTCGCCGCCCACGCGTGCAGCCAGCGCTGCATCCGGCCGCTGCGCCACGCGGGCCCGGCACAGTCACTCAGTACGAGCGTGAGCTGCCGCCCCGCCGGGTCGGCGAGCCGCGCCGGACTCCCGCCGTCGGCAAGCCGCAGCACCCCGTCCTCGCCGGCCTCCAGCCACGCCACGTCCACTGCGGCGAACGCCCCGGTGGCTTCGAAGACCTCCCGCACCTCGTCAAGCAGCTGTTCCCACACCACCGTCGACGACGACCGGTCCATCACCAGCCGCACCCGCGCCAGCCGCCGCGACCGGGCCCGCAGCACCGGCACCACAACACCGCTGTCCGCGGCCCGCTCCGCCGTCGCCTGCTCGTCGAGGAAGACGCCCGGCTGCCGCCCCGGCGGCCGATAGCGCACCAGCGGGCGCAGCGCGCGCTGCAGCGGCATCGCGGCCGGCAGCACGGACGCCGCCGGCAGCCGTACGGATACGTACTCGGCACCCTCGCCAGGACCGCCGCCCTGGCCGCCACCGGGACCTGAGCCTCCTGCCCCCGGACGCGCGGGCGGCACAAGATCGGCGGTCCCACCGGGCGTCCCCGACGGCGCATCAGACCGTGTGTGCCCCCGGGCACGCCCCTCGCCCGCCCCCGGCTCCGAGTTGGCCGGTTCCTTTCCCCCGGCCGCGTCAGCGGCCACCGCCGAGTCCGTCGGCGTCGCGTACTTGGCCAGCCACAGCGACTCGGCGACCTCCCTCGCGGTCAGGTCGAGCCCCGCCGCCGCCAGCCGCCGCAGATACGCCTCGAGCCCGCCCTCCGCGGGCCCGTGCGCTCCCTCCTCCGCGGCCGGCATCCTGCTCACCCCTGGCTGCCGTCCGGCCCCGAGAGCAGCAGCGTCGCGAGGTGCCTGCGGTCGCCCGGCGCGCCGCCCGGGGTGGCGCTGCGCATGAGGTAGATCGCGTTGAGCAGCCGGTCGGCGGCGCGTTGGGCCGCGGGTGCGGGGGCGCCGTCGGCCGCCTCGGCGAACTGCCGGATGACATCGCCGTACTCGCTGCTCGCCGCGTCGCCGAAGTGGGCGCGCACCATGGCGGCGAGGCGGGCCTCGCCCGGCCGGTCGAGGTGGACCTGGATGCAGCGGCGCAGCAGCGGCTCGGGGAAGTCGCGTTCGCCGTTGCTGGTGATGACGACGAACGGGAAGGCGCGGCAGCGCACCTTGCCGTCGAGCACGTCGACCTGGCGGCCGTCGTCGTCCTGCACCGGTACGGGCGTGCCGGGCTCGGCCGTCCGCTGCAGCTCGGGGATCCGGAACTCGCCCTCTTCCAGGACGTTCAGCAGGTCGTTCGGCAGGTCCACATCGCTCTTGTCGAGCTCGTCGACGAGCAGCACGCGGGGCAGCTCGGCGGGCAGCAGCGCCGTGCCGAGCGGGCCGAGGCGCAGGTAGCGGCCGATGTCGCCGTGGATGCCGGGGCGGGCGTCGGCGCGGTCCAGCTGGGCGTCGTGCAGCCGGCCGATGGCGTCGTACTGATACAGCCCGTCGCGCAGCGCCGTACGGCTGACGATGGGCCACTGCAGCACCCGGCCGAGGCCCAGTTCGTACGCGACGGCGTGCGCGAGCGTGGACTTGCCGGCGCCGGCCGGGCCGGTGACGAGCAGCGGGCGGCGCAGGTACAGCGCGGCGTTGACGCGCTCCAGGACCGTGCTGTCGAGGGACGGCTCGGCGTGTTCGTAGTCGCCGAGCCGGCGTCGCGAGGACGGCTCGACGTCCGGCGGCGGGCCGCAGAGCGGTTCGCCGTCGAACGTACGCCACGGCGGCGGGAGGGGCAGACCCGCGACTCTGTCGTGCGGGGCTCCCGCGCCTTTGAAGATCAACCAGTCGGTCACTGGGCCTCGCTCCTCGTCGGGTACGGCGGGGCGGCTGCGATGGCGCGGTTCCCCATTCCATACCCGCGCCCAGCTCCGGTAACGGCGGTTTTCGGCCGAGGGTGACGGCATACGGCGATCTGCGCAGTCGCGGTCACGGTGACCTCACCGTCCGGCGTACGGGCGGTCTCGCCGGGTCCTCGTACAGCAGCGCGACGCCCTTGAGGGAGTGGGCGATGCTCTGCTGCTTCCCATGGCGGTGGCGGGTGTCGCGCAGCCGCTCGGGCAGGTCCTGCGCGCGGCCGGTGCCGAGCAGCACGTCCACCGCCTCGAACATCGGGCCGCAGTGTTCGTGGCACTCGCTGCCGTGCTCACCCGCGGTCTGCCACAGGGCGATCCCGTATCCGGCGCTGAGCACCCCGTCGATGATCTTGCGTCCTTCGCCGCGGGCGGCGGGGCGGCAGGACACCGGGACCGTACCGCCGCGCTGCCCGGTCAGGTCGGCGGCGGCCATCGGGCGGCGGAGGGCGAGCGCGGTCAGCCCGCCGTTCCCGGGGGCCTGGTGGTCGTCCCGGCGGGCGCCGCCGCCCGCGGCCCTGACCACCACCTGCCGCTCGGCACCCAGCGCCAGCGCCGAGCCGGGCACCGCCCATCGGTGCGCGGCCAGGTCGAAGTGGTCGGTGGGCAGCACGAACTCGACCCGGGCGCGATAGCCGCCGATGTCGAGCCGGGCACACGCCGCGGCCAGCGGCGGCAGCAGCGCCTCGCGCAGCCCGGCGGGCGTGACGCCCTCCGGCGACCGGTCGCGGGCGGGGATCCCGATGCCGCCGCGGCGGTCGTCGGTACGGATCTTCCAGCGCAGCCGCCCGTTGCCCCAGGCGGCCGGCTGCACCTCGACCGTCACCACCGGCCGGTGGTCCTCGGTGCGGCCCGCGCCGGTCAGATCGGCCGGGAGCCGGACCTCGGTGATGAGCTTGCGCATGCTGGGCCCGGCGCGCAGCGCGCGGTCGCCGGCCCACCGCAGGGCGGCTTCGGCCGCGGGCGGCACCTCGTCCGCGACGGGGTGCGCGGCTACGGCGACGTGCGCGGCCATGGCGAGATAGACCAGATAGCGCAGGAAGGCGACGCCGTCGGCGTCCTGCGCGTCGTGCAGCCGCCCATAACCGTCCCGCCAGGAGGCCGGCCCCGCGTACTGCCGGGACTCCCCGAACGCCTCGTCCACCAGCCGGCCGACCAGGCCCGGCGAGTCCGGCGGCGGGAGCTCGGCGAGCAGCCCGAGGGTGGCGAAGCGGTCCTCCGCGGTCCACTCGGTGCCATCGCCGGGACCGGGCCGCCCCGCGGCCGCCGCCTGCACCTCCCGCCACGCCGGATGGTCGCGGTGCCAGCGGTCGTGGGCGCGCAGCAGCTCGGCGTACGGGCTCTCCGCCCCGAGCAGCTCGCCGCCGCCTGCCCAGACCCGCCGCCAGCGGGTGCCCGCCAGCGCACCGAGGCCGATCGCGAGGCCGCCGTCGCGCCCGAGGTCGCGGCGGGCCTGGACGACGCCGACGACGGCGCCGCGGACCGGGTCGGCGACGGGGCCGCCGGAGGCGCCGGGGCGGACGTCCTCGCCGCGGATCAGCGCGTACGCGTGGTCGCCCTCCGGGCCGCCGTACTGGTAGATCCGCCCCCACCATTCGCTGCGCCCGGCGGGGCTGGGCGGGCGGCCGTACGCGGTGATGTCGCCGACGGACGGGTCGACGCGGTCGCACAGCCAGGCGCAGTCGTTCTCGACGTCGTCCAGGAGCCGGACCAGGGCGAGGTCCCCGGCCGGGTCCCCGGGGTCGCCCGTGCTGGTGGTGTAGGCGAGCCGACCGGCGGCGGACCAGGCGTCGCAGGACACGGCGAAGATGGCGTCCTCGCGGACGGCCTCCAGCACATGCGCGCAGGTGAGCACCCAGCCGGGCGCCACGCAGAACCCGCTGCCCCACACCACGCCGCCACCCGCGGGTCCCAGCGCCACCGTGGTCGACCGGCACAGGGACTCGAGGTCAGGCATGCCCGATCTTCTGTATCCGGTGCGCCACAACTCCCCCGTCACAACGCTCACTTGGGTGCGGACCAGGGTATCCCCACGCCACCGTGGGAGCGACCCCGCAAACTGCGCCATACCCTGGTCACATGTACTTCACCGACCGGGGCATCGAGGAGCTGGAGAAGCGGCGCGGCGAGGAGGAGATCACCTTCGCCGAGCTCGCGGAGCTGCTGCGCACCTTCACCGACCTCAATCCCGACTTCGAGGTCCCCGTGGAGCGCCTCGCGACGTGGCTGGCCAGGCTCGATGACGAGGATGACGAGGACTGACCGGGCCCTCCCGTGCCGCCCCGCTTGACATCCCGAATCCGCGATATATCGTGTCTCTCGTAGACGCGATATGTTGCGTTGGCTTATTTTCCTTCAGGGAGGCCCGGGTCATGGCACGGGAACACCAGGTTTCAGCACCCGAGACGCTCGACTTCGACGGCCCCGTCGACACGCTCCAGGTCCGCCTCGTCGGCGGCGCGGTCAACATCGTCGGCTCCGACGACCCGGGCGCCCGGCTGGAGGTCACCGAAATCGAGGGCCCGCCGCTCGAGGTGACCCAGGAGGGCGGCCGGCTCACGATCGCGTACGAGGATCTCGACTGGAAGGGCTTCCTGAAGCGCCTGGAGCGCAAGGGCTGGCGGCGCCGCGCCGTCGTCTCCCTCGCCGTCCCGTACGGCACCAGGGTCGAGGTGGGCGTGGTGACCGCGCACGCCGTCGTCTCCGGCATCACCGGGCGTACGGATGTGCGCGGCGTCTCCGGCGATACGACGATCACCGGCATCGCCGGCGACATCCGCGCCGAGACCGTCTCCGGCAACCTCGACGCCCAGGGCATCACGGGCCACCTGAAGTTCGGCTCCGTATCCGGGGCGCTGACGGTCGTCGACAGCGAGCTCGCCGCGGTGAAGGCGGACAGCGTCAGCGGCGACATGGTCCTCGACCTCGCCCCGGGCTGCCTGGAGGACGGCGCCCGCATCAGCACGGTCTCCGGCGACGTCGCGCTGCGCCTGCCGGAGGACTCCTCCCTTACGGTCGACACCTCCACCGCCAGCGGCGCCGTCTCCAACGCCTTTGACGAGCTGCAGGTCAACGGCATGTGGGGCGCCAAGAGCATCAACGGCCGGCTCGGCGACGGCAAGGGCAAGCTAGGCGTCAACACGGTCTCCGGCGCGATCGCCCTGCTCCGCCGGCCCCCCGTCGACGACCTCCCCGCCGACGACCCCGCCGACGCCGGGCCCTCCGAGCACGACAAGAAGGTGCTGTAGCCATGCCTCCCGTCTTCGCCCACGGCCGCCTGCGGCTGTACCTCCTCAAGCTCCTCGACGAGGCGCCGCGCCACGGCTACGAGGTCATCCGGCTACTGGAGGAGCGCTTCCAGGGCCTGTACGCGCCTTCGGCGGGCACGGTCTACCCGCGCCTGTCCAAGCTCGAGGCCGAGGGCCTCGTCACGCACACCACGGAGGGCGGCCGCAAGGTCTACGCCATCACCGACGCCGGCCGCGCCGAACTCGCCGCCCGCGCCTCGGAGCTGGAGGAGCTGGAGCTGGAGATCCGCGACTCCGTGGCCGAGCTGGCGGCCGAGATCCAGGCGGACGTCAGCGGTACGGCGAGCGACCTCCGCCGCGACGTGAAGGCCGCCGCGCGGGAGGCCCGCAGCAAGGGCGGCACGTCCGGCGGCTGGTCCTGGTCCGGGTCCAAGCCGGGCGACAGCGAGGGCTGGCGCCAGGCCAAGGAGGAGCTCAAGCGCGCCAAGGACGAGTGGAAGGACCAGGCCCGCCGCGCAAAGGACGAGACCCGCCGCGCCCAGCAGGACGCGAAGGCGGCCCGCGAGGAGGCGAAGGCCGCCCGCGACGCCCTGCGCGACCAGGCGACCCGTATCGCCAAGCAGGTCCAGGACCAGGTCCAGACGGGCGCCCGCGCCGGCGACTGGCCCGGCGCCCTCCGCGACGGCCTCTCGGAGCTGACCCGCGAACTGGGCCGCCTCGGCACCGCCACCGGCACCCCCTGGCCGGGCCACATCAAGCCGGACCCGCCGGCGGCGGACCTCCCCGACTGGGCCGAGGGCGAGACCCCGGCAGACGCCACCCCGGCCGAGCTGACCCGCGAACTGGAACGCCTGCTGGACCGCTTCCGCGACGACGTCCGCGACACGGCCCGCGACAACGGCCTGACCGCGGACCAGCTCCGCGAGGCCCGCCGCCATCTGTCGACGGCGGCGGCGCATATCGCGGCGCTGCTCACGGTGCGGAAGGGCGAGTGATCGGCGGGCTCAGCCGAAGTAAGCCTGCGCCGCCCGCACCCCCTCCGCCAGTGCGTCGATCTCCGCCTCCGTGTTGTACACGTACGGCGTCGCCCGGGTCGTAGCCGCGAGGCCATAGCGGCGGATGATCGGGCGGGCGCAGTGGTGGCCGACGCGGACGGCTACTCCGCGGGCGTCCAGGACCTGGCCCACGTCGTGGGGGTGGATGCCGTCCACCGTGAAGGAGACCGCCGAGCCGCGGTCCGTCAGGTCCTTCGGTCCTACGATCCGTACGCCCGGGATCTCCTGGAGCAGGGTCAGCGCGCGCGCCGTCAGGGCCTCCTCATGAGCCGCCACCGCCTCCATCCCCAGCCCGGTCAGGTAGTCCACCGCCGCCGCCAGGCCGATCGCCTGCGCCGCCATCGGGACGCCGGCCTCGAAGCGCTGCGGGGGCGGCAGGAAGGTGGAGTGGTCCATCTCCACCACCTCGATCATTGAGCCGCCCGTCAGGAAGGGGGGCAGGTCTGCCAGCAGTTCGCTCCTGCCCCACAGCACGCCGATGCCCATCGGGCCGAGCATCTTGTGGGCGGAGAAGGCGAGGAAGTCCGCGCCAAGCGCGGCCACGTCGACCGCGCGGTGCGGGACCGACTGGGCGGCGTCGACGAGCAGCAGGGCGCCGACCGTGTGGGCGCGGTCGGCGATCGTACGGACCGGGTTGACCGTGCCGAGGACGTTGGACTGGTGGGTGAGCGCCACCAGCTTTGCCGACTCGTCGATGAGGGTGTCCAGCTCGGACAGGTCCAGGCGCCCCTCGGGCGTCAGGCCGAACCAGCGCAGCGTCGCGCCCGTCCGCTCGGCCAGTTGCTGCCAGGGGACCAGGTTCGCGTGGTGCTCCATCTCCGTGATCACGATCGAGTCGCCCGGGCCGATGCGGCGGGCGTTCTCCAGGGCGTACGCGACCAGGTTGATGCTCTCCGTGGCGCTCTTGGTGAAGACCACCTCGTCGGCCGTCGGCGCGCCGATGAAGGCCGCGACCGTCGCCCTGGCGCCCTCGTACAGCTCCGTCGCCTCCACCGAGAGCTGGTGGGCGCCGCGGTGCACGGCGGCGTTGTGGTGGAGGTAGAAGTCGCGTTCCGCGTCGAGGACCTGGAGGGGCTTGTGGGACGTGGCGCCGGAGTCGAGGTAGACGAGGCGGGCGCCTTCGGCGACCGTCCGGTCCAGGATCGGGAAGTCCTTGCGTACGGCTGCGACATCGAGTCCCACGATGCTCTTCCTCTCACGCTTTCTTGCTCTATTAGCCGTGAGGGACGCTAGCTCTCCTCACGGAGAATGGCAAGCGTTAACATGAGGCCGTGCCTTCCTTGGATGACGAGAGCCCGTACTTCCTGCATCACCTCCCCGTGCCCGGCGAGGAGCGCTTCGCCTCGCTCGCCCTGGTCAACACGCGTTTTACGCTCAGCCATGGCGCCGTCGACCTGCTGGAGGACGCCGAGGCGGGGCACCTCTGGCTCGTACGGCAGGAGCTGCTGCCCGACAAGGCGGCGCTCAACGGGCGTCGGCTCGGGCGGCTGCGCAAGCTCCGCGAGGCCATCCGCGACCTCTTCGCGGCCCGCGCCGCCGGGGCCGCCCCGCCGCCCGCCAGCCTCGCGACCTTCAACGACGCCCTGGCCGCCGCACCCGCCACCCCCCGCCTCGACTGGGACGCCACCGGGCCGCGCCGGGCCGCGGAACCCGACGCCGCCGACCCCGCCGGCGCCGCCCTCTCCCTGCTCGCCGAGGACGCGGCCGAGCTGCTCACCGGCCCCGACGGCGACCAGCTCGCCGCCTGCGCCGCGCAGGGCTGCTCGCGGTGGTTCCTGCGCTCGCACGCCGCCCGGCGCTGGTGCACCACCAAGTGCGGCAATCGGGTACGGGCGGCGCGGGCGTACGCCAACCGGAAAAAGTAGGTACCTTCGCGGCCATGACCGTACTCGGCCAGCGGGCCCTCAACCGCGCGCTCCTGCACCGCCAATGGCTCGCCCCGCGCGCAGCGGCCGGCGCGACCGCCGTGGACGTGGCCGAGCATGTGGCCGGGCTGCAGGCGCAGGCCGGCGACCCGCCGTACTACCAGCTCTTCACCCGCATCCCCGGCTTCCGGCCGGGGGATCTGTCGCGGCTGCTGACCGGGCGGGCGGTGGTCCGGGTGGTGCTGATGCGCGGCACCATCCACCTCGTCAGCGCCCGGGACGCGCTGCGGCTGCGCGCGGTGATGCAGCCCTATCTCGACAAGACGCTTTTCAACAGCAGTTACGGGCGCAAGGTGCCCGGCGTCGACCCGGCCGAGGTGGCGGCGGCCGCACGCAAGGCGCTTGCCGACGGACCGCTGCACAACGACGACCTGGGCGCCCGGCTCGCGGAATCCTTTCCCGGCCGGGACGGCAACGCTCTCGCGTATCTCGCGCGCAGCCTGCTCCCGCTCGTGCAGGTGCCGCCGCGCGGGCTGTGGGGCGAGAGCGGCGGTCTCGTGTACGCGCACGCCGACCAGTGGCTGGGGGCGGAGTCGGAGACGGACCCGGCGCCGGACGACGCCATCCTGCGCTATCTGGCGGCGTACGGCCCCGCCACCGTCCAGGACATCCAGAAGTGGTCGTCGCTGTCCGGCCTGAAAGCCGCCGTCACGCGGCTGCGGCCGCAGCTGGTGACGTACCGGAACGAGCACGGCAAGGAGCTCTACGACCTCCCGGACGCCCCGCTCCCCGACCCCGACACCCCGGTCGAGCCGATGCTGCTGGCCCCGTTCGACAACGCGCTGCTCTCGCACGCCGACCGCACCCGCATCATCGACAAGGACGCCGAGAAGCGGGTCTTCACTCACAACGGCATGGTGCTCGGCACGATCCTGCTCGACGGCTTCGTCGCCGGGCAGTGGCGGGTCACCCGCACCAAGGGCGGGGCGCAGGCGGAGCTGACGCCGTTCGCCCCGCTCGGCAAGCGCGACCGCGCCGCGCTGGAGCAGCGGGCCGAGGAGCTGCTGGACTTCGCCGCCGACGAGGGGGCGGTGCGCGAGGTGCGGTTCGCCTGACGGTCAGCCGTCCGTCGGTGGCTCGTCCTCCGGCGGCGCGTCCTTCGGGGGCGTGTCCTCCCGGTCCGGCCCCTGCGCCCGCACCCGCTGCACCTCCGCGAGGGAGTCGCGCAGCTCGCCGAGCCAGTCGTCCGTGTTCGCCTGCACCAGGCGTACGCACCAGGCCAGCGCGTCGCTGCGGCTGCGGGCGACGCCGCCGGCGATGAGGGTGTCGAGGACCTGCCGCTCCGGCTGCCGCAGCCGGGTCATCACGGGCGCGGCGACATTGGTGAACACCTCGCGGGTGCCGCCGCAGTCGACGCCCCAGGACACCTTCCTGCGGTAGCGCTTCTCGGCGGCGCGGGCCACCGACATGCGCTCCTTGCGGGTGCGGGAGCGGAACTCGGAGATGCGGCCCTCGGCCGCCGCCTCCCGCTCCGCCTCGGAGGCGTCGTCGGCGAGTTCGGGGGCGGGGATGGAGCCGATCACGGTGATCTCTTCGCGGTCGACGGTCACGTCCAGCGGCGATGCGTAGAGCCCGTCGGGGAGGCGTCCGGCGAACCAGCCGCGTACGGCGTCGAGTTCTTCGGAAGTAAGCATGTAATCGAGATTACGTCGCTCTCCCGGCATCCGGAAGAGATGGGCGCGATGAGTTTTCCGCGACGGCCCGGTCTACCCGTACAACACCAACAGAGCACCAGCCGCAAGCACTTCGAAGGGACGCCACCATGGCCACCACCAGCATCTTCGTCAACCTGCCGGTCCAGGACCTGAGCCGCTCCATCACCTTCTTCGAGGCGCTCGGCTACGAGTTCAACAAGCAGTTCACCGACGACAACGCCGCCTGCCTGGTCATCGACGAGAACATCTTCGCGATGCTGCTGACCCACGACTTCTTCAAGGGCTTCACCCAGAAGGAGATCGCCGACACCTCCGCCGCCAACGAGGCGCTGATCGCGCTCTCCGCCGACAGCCGCGAGGCGGTGGACACCCTTGTCGACAAGGCGATCGCCGCCGGCGGCGCCGCCCACGGCGACGCCACCGACGAGGGCTTCATGTACGGCCGCGGCTTCACCGACCCCGACGGGCACGTCTGGAACATCATGTGGATGGACGCGTCGGCCGTCGAGGGCTGAGCGTCCGTCCTCATCGAGTCTGCGCGGCCTTTTCGCCGAAATGATCATAAGGCCCGCCCCGCCCTCGATCGGGTGCATTCCGGGAGCGTTCCCCGAGGAGCGGAAGACTCGTGGGGTCCGTTCCCCCAACACACTCAAGGAGCAGGTCATGCATGCAGGTATCCGCCGGACGGTCGTGGTGATCGCTGCCGGAATTGCCGTGACTGCCCTGGCCAGCACGCCCGCGAGCGCCGCCGCCGCGGGGCCCGCCGACGGCCTCCCCATCGGCGGCCTCGGGAGTCTGCTCAACCCCAGCGTCGTCACCGAGAACCCCCTCGGCCTCGTCACCGGCATCTTCGACGGCAGCACCACGGTGGCCGGCATCTGACCGGGCAGGGAAGCGCGTACGCAAAAGCGCCCGGCGGAGAGCAATCCGCCGGGCGCTTTCGTGCGTTGCTGAGTGGCGCTCAGCCCTGCTTGGTCTCCCAGAAGATCTTGTCGATCTGGGCGATGTAGTCGAGCGCCTTCTGGCCGGTCGCCGGGTCGTTGGAACCCTTGGCCGCGGACAGCGCCTTCAGCGTGTCGTTGACCAGCTGGTGCAGCTCCGGGTACTTCTCGAAGTGCGGCGGCTTGAAGTAGTCGCTCCACAGAACCGAGACGTGGTGCTTCGCAAGCTCGGCGCGCTGCTCCTTGATGAGCACGGCCCGAGTGCGGAAGTCCGCGTCCTCATTGGCCTGATACTTCTCCTGCACGGCCTTGACCGACTCGGCCTCGATACGGGCCTGCGCCGGGTCGTACACACCGCAGGGCAGGTCACAGTGGGCGCTGACCTTCACCTTGGGGGCGAATAGGCGAGAGAACATGGGCGTCCTTCCTCGTGATCGCGTTCTAGGTGGGACATTACTCCGTAGCGCCGGGGATTTGGCGAGTGCCCCCAAGGGCTTAGGTCAAAAGTCCAGGGTCAGACTGGACTGTGTGGAGGATTCACGCGGACTTCGAGGGAGGAGCCCGGGATGCCCGAGCAGCAGGTGCAGTCCGAACGCGAGCGGGAGCGGCGCGGGCTGCGGCGGATCGGGGTGGCCGAGGTGTCGGGCCCGTCGATGGCGCCCACGCTCAGCCCGGGAGACCGCATCGTCGTGAGTTACGGCGCCGCCGTCCGACCGGGTGATGTCGTCGTGCTGCGGCATCCCTTCCAGCAGGACCTGCTCGTGGTCAAGCGCGCGATCGAGCGGCGCGAGGGCGGCTGGTGGGTGCTCGGCGACAACCGGTTCGTGGAGAACGACAGCCGGGAGTACGGAGCCGTGCCCGATGACCTGATCGTGGCGCGCGGGCTGATGCGGCTGCGGCCGCTGGACGCGGATCAGCGCGGCGTGCGGTCGTTCGCCGGCTGGGCGGTCTCCGCCGTACGGCCGCTCGCGCCGCTCTCCAGGCGCTTGCGGGCGCGGTAGGCGGCCACGTTGGCGCGGGTCGCGCAGCGGTCCGAGCAGTAGCGGCGGGAGCGGTTGGTCGACGTGTCGATATAGGCGTTCTGGCAGGGGGCGGCCTGACAGATGCCGAGGCGGTCGACGCCGTAGTCGGTGAGCGCGGTGGCCAGGCCGAAGCATGCCATCGCCGTGTAACCGGCGCCCGCATTGGACGGGTGGTCGGCGATGTGCAGGTGCCAGAGCGGGCGGCCGTCGTCGTCGCGGTGGTCGTGCCCGGAGATCTGCGGGCTGACCGGGAACTCCATCAGCAGCGCGTTGAGCATGTCCACCGCCCGCACCTCGTCGCCCTCGCTGGCCGACGCGAAGACCGCACGCAGCCGGGTCCGTACCGCACGCAGCCGCGTCACGTCGGCGTCGGTGGCGCGGCGGGCGGCCTGCTGGGACGGGCCGAACAGCTCCCGTACGACCTCGACGGTCGTCAGCGTGTCGGTGCCGCGGGCCGGCTCCTCCGTGTTCACGAGGCTCACGGCCATCTCCGAGTAATAGGCCAGTTCCACTTGTAGTCCTTACAGAAGGAGGGTTACAGTCGGCTCCGGGGTCGTAATAGGCGACCTAGCTACGAGGGTATTACGTAACCGAGGAGACGCAATGACCGGTACCGACACGATCAGCGTTGACTGGGCCGCCTGGCAGGCCAGCTGGGACCGGCAGCAGGAGTGGTACATGCCGGACCGCGAGGACCGCTTCCGCGTGATGCTCGACATGGTCGAGGCGGTCGCGGGCCCGGCGCCGCGCGTCCTCGACCTCGCGTGCGGCACGGGGTCGATCTCCGATCGGGTGCTGCGGCGGTTCCCGGAGGCGCGTACGACGGGCGTAGACCTGGATCCGGCGCTGCTGACGATCGCGCGCGGGTATTTCGCCGGGGAGTCGCGGGCGGACTTCGTCTCGGTGGATCTGCGGGACGCGGGCTGGGTGGAGAAGCTCCCGCACCGGGAGTACGACGTGGTGCTCACCGCCACCGCGCTGCACTGGCTGGAGTCCGACGCGCTGCGGACGCTGTACGGGCAGGTGGCGGGTGTCGTGCGGGAGGGTGGGGCGTTCCTGAACGCCGACCACATGCCGGACGACTCGACGCCGCGGATCAATGCGGCGGTACGGGCGCACGCGAAGTCGCGGCAGGCCGCGGAGTCGGCGGCCGGGGTGCAGGACTGGGCGGCGTGGTGGCGGGATGTGGCCGCGGACCCGGTGCTCGGCGCCTACGCGGCTGAGCGATTCCGGATCTTCGGGGACCCGACCCAGGGGCAGTCCGACCATCACGACGCGGTCCCGTCGGCGGAGTGGCACGCGCAGACGCTGCGCGCCGGGGGGTTTGCGGAGGCCCGTACGGTCTGGGCTTCGCCCAGGGATGCGATGGTGCTGGCGCTGCGCTGACGGCCTGCGGCCGCGCTGAGCGCTGGGCTGTCCCCACCCGCCCGCCCGTTGCTGTGAGCGACAGGAACGGGCGGGCGGGTGGGTAGGGCCGGCGCAGCGCAGCCGCACGCGCCCGCCCGAGCCGTCAGCGTCGCGCCACGCCCTCCGCGCGCGCCGCCGCCGCGACCGCGCGGGTCACGGCCGGGGCGACTCGCTCGTCGAAGGGCGAGGGGATGACGACATCCGCGGAGAGCTCGTCGGCGACGACGTCCGCCAGGGCCTCGGCCGCGGCGAGCTTCATGCCCTCCGTAATACGGGACGCCCGGACCTGGAGTGCGCCGGCGAAGATGCCGGGGAAGGCCAGGACGTTGTTGATCTGGTTCGGGAAGTCGGAGCGGCCGGTGGCCACCACCGCGGCGTACTTGTGCGCCACGTCCGGGTGGACCTCCGGGTTCGGGTTGGCCATCGCGAAGACGAAGCAGCCCGGCGCCATCTTGGCGACCGCTTCCTCCGGGACGGTGCCGCCGGAGACGCCGATGAAGACATCGGCGCCGTCGAGCGCCGACTCCAGCGAGCCGGCCAGGCCCGCCTTGTTCGTCAGCTCGGCGATCTCCCGCTTGGCGGCGGTCAGGTCCGTACGGTCGCGGGACACGATCCCCTTGCGGTCCGTCACCGCCACATCGCCGATGCCCGCCTCGACCAGGAACTTCGCGATCGCGGCACCCGCGGCCCCCGCGCCGGAGATGACGGCGCGCAGCTCGGACAGCCCGCGGCCGGACAGCTTCGCGGCGTTGCGCAGCGCGGCCAGCGTCACGACCGCCGTGCCGTGCTGGTCGTCATGGAAGACCGGGATGTCCAGGCGCTCCTGGAGCTTGCGCTCGATCTCGAAGCAGCGGGGGGCGGAGATGTCCTCCAGGTTCACCCCGCCGAAGGACGGCGCGAGCCGGACGACGGTCTCGACGATCTCGTCCACATCGCGGCAGTCCAGCGCGATCGGCACGGCGTCCACGCCGCCGAACTGCTTGAACAGAATGGCCTTGCCCTCCATCACGGGGAGGGACGCCTCCGGGCCGATGTCACCGAGCCCCAGCACCGCGCTGCCGTCGGTGACGACCGCGACGACCTGGGACTTCCAGGTGTAGTCGTGCACCAGCTCCGGCTTCTCCGCGATGGCGCTGCAGATCTTGGCGACGCCGGGGGTGTACGCCAGGGACAGATCGTCCTTGTCGTTCACCGGCACGGTCGCCTGGATGGCCATCTTGCCGCCACGGTGGAGCGCGAAGGCCGGGTCGAAGAACTCGTCCTCAGACCCCGTATCGCTCGGCGGATTGACGATCTCGGCTGCCACTTTGATTGACCCCTTCAGTCACGGAAATGTCGAGGGTGTGCCGCCCCCTTGTTGGGAGCGGGCGGGAACCACGTCCGTGGCCCGGTGGCGAGGTGGGCCCGCCGCCAGGAGGAGGTACGAACGTCTCGGACGCGCCGCACACGCGCCCGTGGCCCCGGGTGAGGGGTGTAACGGCTCTTTCTACCGGAAGACCGCTACGAAGCGCGAGTCCGATTCGTTACCGGAAGCCTGTCGCGCTAGCGGAAGCCAAGCGGGTGGCTAGCCAATGTGTCCTATGCCACTTTTTTACGTACATTCGAGTCGTTGGGGTATTCTGCCGGGGTCCGCATATATATGCGACTGCGGCGTCGTCCGGCGAACCACCTGTTATGGGATTTTGATCAGGGCGACAGCCTGAAGGGGCGCTTCCGGATGGCAGGATGCCGTAAATCAAACGGAATCTCGCCCACCCATCCGCGTGTGCGAGATCGTGGCGACCCCCTCATCACCGCAGGAGGAACCAGCATGACCGCAAGCACCACCCGTCGCACCACCCCGGCCAAGCACCGCCTGGCCGCGGTGAGCGCACTCGCGGTCGCGGGCGCCCTTGTCCTGTCCGCCTGCGGCGACCAGACCGAGGGCGCCGACGGCGGCAGCAAGAAGGTCGAGGGCGGTTCCGCCGCCCTGAACAAGGAACTGCCGAAGAAGGTCCGCGACGCGGGCGTCCTCAAGATCGGCTCGGACGTCGCGTACGCCCCGATGGAGTTCAGCAAGGGCGGCAAGACCACCGGCGTCGACATCGACATCGCCAATGCCCTCGGCAAGGAGCTCGGGGTGAAGGTGGAGTTCAAGAACAACACCTTCGACAACCTGATCCCGGCGATGCAGACCGGCCGTTTCGACATCATCATGTCGTCGATGACGGACAACAAGGACCGCCAGGGCAAGGTCGACTTCGTCGACTACTTCACCGCCGGCGTCTCCATCCTGACCAAGAAGGGCAACCCGCACGAGCTGAAGTCCCTCGACGACCTCTGCGGCAAGAAGGTCTCGCTGCAGCGCGGCACCGTCTCCGCCGACATCGCGAAGGCGCAGAACAAGAAGTGCGACAAGCCGATCGAGGTCCTGCCCTTCACCAAGGACACCGAGGCGCTGCTGCAGGTCCGCCAGGACCGCGCGGTCGCCGACCTGAACGACTTCCCGGTCGCGGCGTACAACGCGAAGACCTCCGGTGGCGGCAAGGACTTCGAGGTCGTCGGCGAGCAGGTCGAGGCGGCGCCGTACGGCATCGCGGTGCCGAAGGACCAGAAGGAGCTGCGGGACGCGCTCACCAAGGCGCTCGACAAGATCATCGAGAACGGTGAGTACGGCAAGGTGCTCAAGAAGTGGAATGTCGAGCAGGGCGCGGTCACGAAGGCCGCCGTCAACGGCGGCAACGAGTAACCACGGCCCTCAAGAGAGACGCTCCTCGTGACTGACTACAACCCGAAGGAACCGGCCGACACCCCGTCGGCCGGTTCCGGGTACACCAAGACCGGCACCGCCACCGCGGTGCCGCCCGAGGCCATCAAGGCCATCCCGGTGCGCCACCCCTGGCGCTGGGTCAGCGGCATCGTGGTGCTGGCGCTGCTCGCACTCCTCGGCATCGCCTTCGCCAACGCGAAGATCCAGTGGAGTGACATCCCCGAGTACCTCTTCGACGACCGGGTCCTGGAGGGCGCCAAGAACACGCTGCTGATCACCGTGCTCGCCATGGTGATCGGCGTGGTGCTCGGCATCGTGCTCGCCGTGATGCGGCTGTCGAAGAACCCGGTGACCTCCGGCTTCGCCAACCTCTACATCTGGCTCTTCCGCGGCACGCCCGTCGTGCTGCAGCTGCTGATCTGGTACAACCTGGCGCTGATCTTCCCGACGCTGAACCTGATGCCGCTCTACAAGAACGAGATGACCGAGGTCATGACGCCGTTCCTGGCGGCGCTCCTCGGCCTCGCGCTCAACGAGGCCGCCTACATGGCGGAGATCGTGCGCGGCGGCATCCAGTCGGTGGACGAGGGCCAGACCGAGGCCTCGCACGCGCTCGGCATGAGCAAGGGCAAGACGATGCGGCGCATCGTGCTGCCCCAGGCGATGCGGGTGATCGTGCCGCCGACCGGCAACGAGTTCATCAACATGCTGAAGACCTCGTCGATCGCCTTCACGATCACCTACCACGAGCTGCTCTTCGTGGCCCAGGACATCTCCTCGGAGAAGCTGAACGTGATGGAGATGTACTTCACCATCGCCGTCTGGTACCTGGTCATGACGACCTTCTTCAGCATCATCCAGTTCTACATCGAGCGGCATTACGCCAAGGGCACGATGCGGGAGCTCCCGCCCACGCCGTGGCAGAAGATCAAGGCGAACCTGTCCTCCGGGCCGCGCCTGATGGGCACGAGGAGCGCGCGATGACCCGAACCATGGTCAAGTCCGAGAGCGTCCACAAGTCCTTCGGCGCCACCCACGTCCTCAAGGGCATCGACCTTGAGGTCAGGGAGGGCGAGGTCTTCTGCATCGTCGGCCCGTCCGGCTCCGGCAAGTCGACCTTCCTGCGGTGCATCAACCACCTCGAGAAGATCAACGCCGGCCGCCTCTACGTCGGTGACCACCTGGTGGGTTACCGCCAGAAGGGCGACAAGCTCTACGAGCTGAAGGACAAGGAGGTCGCGGCGCAGCGCAAGGACATCGGCATGGTGTTCCAGCGCTTCAACCTCTTCCCGCACATGACGGCGCTCGAGAACGTCATGGAGGCACCGGTCCAGGTCAAGGGCGAGTCGAAGAAGGCCGTACGCGAGCGGGCGCTGAAGCTCCTCGACCGCGTCGGCCTCGCCGACAAGGCCGGCAACTACCCGTCCCAGCTCTCCGGCGGCCAGCAGCAGCGCGTCGCCATCGCCCGCGCGCTGGCGATGGAGCCGAAGCTGATGCTCTTCGACGAGCCGACGTCCGCGCTCGACCCAGAGCTGGTCGGCGAGGTGCTGGACGTCATGCGCGACCTGGCCAGGTCGGGCATGACGATGATCGTCGTCACCCACGAGATGGGCTTCGCCCGCGAGGTCGGCGACTCGCTGGTCTTCATGGACGACGGCGTGGTGGTCGAGGCGGGCAACCCGCGCGATGTGCTCAACAACCCGCAGCACGAGCGAACCCAGGCCTTCCTGTCGAAGGTGCTGTAGGCAGGGTTCTTACGCCGCAGGGCGGTACGAGTCGCGGAGGCTCGTGCCGCCCTGTCGCGCGTTCACGACTGCCTTCGGGGCTGCCGGCTGCTTCTCGGTGAAGACCGCCAGCCGCAGGATCGCGTACCGGCCCAGGCCGACCAGGCCGGTGGCGGAGAGATAGACGGCCTGTTCCAGGGCGATGCCCGCGTCGGGCCGTATCGCGTGCAGCGCCATCACCGCGCCCGAGGTGACCAGCCAGCCCGCGGCGATGGTGGCCGCGCTCTGCAGGTGCTCGCGGAGGCCCGGGCTGCCGGCCCGGAAGGTGATGCGGGCGTGCAGCTCGGTGGCGACCACGGTGGAGGCGACGGTGGTCATGGCGTTGGCCGCCATGAAGGGCAGCCACTGGGAGAGCGCCACCAGCGCCGCGGAGGCGGTCAGGGTGACGCCGCCGCCGAGGCCGACGAAGCGGGCGAAGGCCGCCGCGTGGCGCCGGATGCCGCCGGTGTGGGCGGTGTTCACGGTGTTCGCGGTGCTCGTCATCGTCGTCCCCTCCTGCGTTGCCGTCGTCATGGCCCAGAGCTTGGGCCCGGCCGCATTCACCGCGCTCTCATAGCGCTGTCAGCCGACTGCCGCGGACTGAAACCGGCTGAAATAGATTGGCTGTGCCGCCGTGGTGACATGCGTCCCTTCCCGGGCGTGCGCGCTGGTGGGATGGCGGTACCGGGGCGTAGCTTCGGGGCATGTTTGCTGCCTACGCCGCTCGAATCGACCGTGATCAGCCGCTCGCCGGACTGGAGTTGGGGGACCGCCCCGAGCCCGAGGTGCCGGCCGGCTGGACGACCATTGACGTACGGGCCGCCTCCCTCAATCACCACGACCTCTGGTCGCTGCGCGGAGTCGGACTCCCCGCCGAGCGGCTGCCGATGATCCTCGGCTGCGACGCCGCGGGGGTGGACGCCGACGGGAACGAGGTCGTGCTGCACTCGGTGATCGGTGAGTCCGGTCATGGCGTCGGGCCCAAGGAGCCGCGGTCGATCCTCACCGAGCGGTATCAGGGGACCTTTGCCGAGCGGGTGGCTGTACCGCGGTGGAATGTGCTGCCGAAGCCGGCCACGCTGTCCTTCGCCGAGGCGGCCTGTCTGCCGACAGCCTGGCTGACCGCGTATCGCATGCTCTTCACCAATGCGGGCGTACGGCCCGGGGACTCGGTGCTGGTGCAGGGGGCGGGCGGCGGCGTGGCCACCGCGGCGATCGTGCTCGGCGCCGCGGCCGGGCTGCGGGTCTTCGCCACGAGCCGGGACGAGGCCAAGCGGAAGCGGGCGGAACAGCTGGGCGCGGAGGGCGCCTTCGAGACGGGCGCGCGGCTGCCGCACCGGGTGGACGCGGTGCTGGAGACGGTGGGCGCGGCCACCTGGTCGCACTCCATCAAGTCGCTCAAGCCGGGCGGCACACTGGTGATCTCGGGCGCGACCAGCGGATTCACGCCGCCGAGCGGTGAGCTGCAGCGGATCTTCTTCCTGGAGCTGAAGATCGTCGGGTCGACGATGGGCAGCAAGGACGAGCTGGCCGGGCTGCTCAACTTCTGCGCCGCCAAGGGCGTACGCCCGGTGATCGACGGCGAGCCGCTGCCGCTGGAGCGGGCGCGTGAGGGCTTCGAGCGGATGGAGCGGGGGGAGCTGTTCGGGAAGGTGGTGCTGACGGTCGGCTGATCGCCCACCGCCCCACTGTCAACCAGGGTTGACATCGGTGCGCGTGTCAATGTAGGTTGACACGTATGACCGAAGCAACCGATCTTGCCGAGCGCGCCGGCGACCGCGACCCCCGCGTGGGGCTGCGTTCCGTCGCCGCGCTGCGGCGGCTTCTGGAGCGGCTGGAGGCCGTGCAGGTGCGCTCCGCGCGGGCGCAGGGCTGGTCGTGGCAGGAGATTGCCGCGGAGCTCGGCGTGAGCCGGCAGGCCGTGCACAAGAAGCATGGGAGGCAGTGATGTTCGAGCGTTTTACGCGGGAGGCCCGCGAAGTGGTGGAGGGGGCCGTGGCCCACGCCGAGCGGGCCGGGGCCGGCACGATCACGGATGAGCACATGCTGCTCGCCCTGCTGGACCTGCGGACCGGCCGGGTGGCGGGAGTGCTGACCATCCTGGCGCTGGACCGCGAGACGGTCGTACGCGAGATGGCCGAGGCGCGCCGGCGCGGCGGTCTTTCGCAGGCCGACGAGGCGGCGCTGGCCGGCCTCGGCATCGACGTCGGCGAGGTCGTCGCGCGCATCGAGGGAACGCACGGCGAGGGCGCGATGGCCGACGAGCGCGGTGGGGTGGGGCGGCGGCTCCTGCGGCTGGCAGGGCACCGGCCGTTCGCGCCGACGGCGAAGGACACGCTGGCGAAGGCGCTGCGTATCGCCACGGGGCGCGGGGACCGGCAGATCGGCGGCGAGCACATGCTGCTCGCGCTGGCGGCGCGGCCGGGGGTGGCGCAGGACGTCCTGGCCGGGCAGGGCGCGGGGTATGCGGATGTGGAGCGGGTGCTGCGGCAGGCGGCATAGCGGGGAGGGACGGGGCGGGCGGTACGCGACCGCCTGCCCGCTCGATCAAGCGCCCCGCCTCCCCGTCCGCACCGCCCCCGCACTGGCCACCACGACCAACGCGATCGCCAAGCACTGCACCAGCGAAAGCGTCTGCCCCAGAATCAGCCACCCAGCCGCCGCAGCCAGCCCCGGCGCCAAGCTCATCAGCACCGCGAAGGTCGCCGCCGGCAGCCGCCGCAGCGCGAGCAGCTCCAGCGTGTACGGCAGCCCGGACGACAGCAGCGCCACGGCCAGCCCCAGCCCCAGCACCCCCGGCTCCAGCAGCACCGACCCCGACGACGCCACCCCCAGCGGCAAGCTGATCAGCGCCGCCACCGCCATCGCGATCGCGAGGCCGTCCAACCTCGGGAAGCGGGCGCCCGCCCGTGAGTTGAAGACGATGTACGCCGCCCACATGGCGCCCGCGCCCAGCGCGTAGCCGGCGCCCGCGAGGTTGAGTTCGCCGAAGCCGCCCTGTCCCAGCAGGAAGACACCGGCGAGCGCGAGACCCGCCCACACGAGGCTGAGTGCCCGCCGCGCCGCGATCACGGACAGCGCCAGCGGCCCGAGCACCTCGAGCGTCACCGCGGGGCCCAGCGGAATCCGGTCGATGGACTGGTAGAAGAGCATGTTCATGCACCCCAGCGCGACGCCGAAGCACGCCACCACCGCCCAGTCCTGGCGCGTATAACCGCGCAGGCGCGGCCGGCACACCACCAGCAGCAGCACCGCCGCGATGGCGATCCGCAGCGCCACCACGCCCAGCGCCCCGGCCCGCGGAAAGAGCAGTGCCGCCACCGCGGACCCGAACTGCACCGACACCGTCCCGGCCAGCACCAGGCCGACACCGGCCACACTGCCGCGCCCGGCCGCCGCCTTGATCACTCGTACCCGGGCCCCCGCGGCGCCCGCCGTCTCCACCCTCGTCGTCATGGCCCTCACGCTACGGACCGCGCGGCTCGCCGTGAAATGCCGAATATCCCGCGGTTATGCTGGCAGGGCATGACCATCGAGCTGCGCCATCTGCGCGCCTTCCTCGCGATCGCCGAGGAAGGCAACGTCACCCGCGCGGCGGCCCGCCTGCACACGGGCCAGCCGGCCCTCTCCCGTACGCTCCGCCAGCTCGAGGACCACCTCGGCACCCGCCTGGTCGACCGCTCCACCCACCATCTCGACCTCACCGCCGCGGGCCGCACCTTCCGCGACAAGGCCACGGTCGCCCTGGCAGCAGTGGACGACGCCCTCAACCCGGCCACCCTCACCCGCTGGCCCCTCCGCCTCGGCCACCCCTGGGCGGCGTACGGCGACCTCACCATCCCGCTCCTGCGCCGCTGGGACGCGGCCCACCCCGACGTCCCCCTCGAGCTGCGCCGGATCGACGACCGTACGGCCGGCCTCACCAGCGGCAAGGTGGACGCCGCGCTGCTGCGGGGCGAGGTCGACGCGCCGGATGTCGTCACCGAGCTGCTCCTGTACGAGGACCGGCTCGCGGTCCTCCCGGCCACCAGCGAACTCACGTCGCGGGACACCCTGACCCTGGCCGACCTGGCCGCGTACCCGATCGCGATGAACACCATCGCGGGCACGACGTCCCTGGACCTGTGGCCGGCCGGCGCCCGCCCGCCGGCGGCGATCGAGGTGACGAACACGGATGAGTGGCTGACGACGATCATGGTCGGGCGAGGGCTGGGCGTCACGACTTCGGCGACACCCAAGATCCACTCGCACGCGTCGATCGTCTTCCGCCCGCTGACGGATGCCCCGCCGGTGCCGGTGTATCTGGCGTGGCGGAAGGGGCCGGGGCATCCGGCGCTGCCGGAGCTGGTGACGATGGCGCTGGAGGTGGCAAACACCAGCCCGTCCGGCGTTTGAGGACGAGCGCCGCCAGGCGCGATACGGGGGTCTGGGGGCGGAGCCCCCAGGAACGGGGCCTGGGGCACGCCCCCAGTTTCGGGAAGGGGCGGGTCAGGGGCTAAGGAAGCGTCACCACCTGCCCCGCGTACGACAGCCCGCCCCCGAACCCGAACAGCAGCGCCCGCGCCCCCGGCCCCACCTCCCCGGCAGCGACCAGCTTCGACAGAGCGAGCGGCACCGACGCCGCCGAGGTGTTCCCGGACTCGGTCACATCCGTGGCGACCACAGCCTTGACCGCCCCCAACCGCTCCGCCACCGGCTCCACAATCCGCAGGTTCGCCTGATGCAGCACCACCGCATCCAGCTCCTCGGGCGCCACCCCGGCCCGCTCGCACACCTCCCGCGCGATCCCGGGCAACTGCGTAGTGGCCCACCGATACACGGCCTGCCCCTCCTGCCCGAACCGCCCAGGCTCCCCCTCGATCCGTACCGCCGAGGCCATGGAGGGCACCGACCCCCACACCACCGGCCCGAGCCCGCCAGGCTCCCCCTCCGGCGCCGCTTCCACGACGGCGGCCCCGGCGCCGTCCCCCACCAGCACACACGTGGCCCGGTCGGACCAGTCCGTCATGGCACTCAGCTTCTCCGACCCGATGACCAGCGCCCGCCGCGCGGCCCCGGCCTGAATCGCATGATCGGCGGTGGCGAGGGCATGCGAGAACCCGGAACAGGCGGTGTTCACATCCATGGCGGCAGGCGCCGGAATCCCCAGCCGCGCGGCGACCCGCGCCGCCATGTACGGACTCCGGTCGATGGCCGTACAGGTGGCGACCAGCACCATGTCCACGGACTCGACCGGGATGCCTCCGGCGGCGAGGGCCCGCTCGCCCGCCACGGCGGCCATGTCGTCGACCGTCTCGTCCTCGGCGGCGATATGCCGGGTACGGATCCCGACCCGGCTCCGGATCCACTCGTCACTCGTATCGACGAGCTGAGCGAGGTCGTCGTTGGTGAGCACACGTTCGGGTTGATAGTGGCCCAGCGCCACCATGCGAGTAGCCGTCATGCCATCCGAGTCTGCGCCGCCGCCCCGGTCGGGTGTGATCGCGTAACCCGCCAAAGCGGGTGGGGGCATCTTGTCGGGGTACGGGGTTGTTCCGGGCTTGTTCCGGAACATCGGCCGGGCGGGGTTCGTTGATTGATTGAGGGCACACGGGATACTTGTGCACCAACCGTACCTACCGCACCAAACGTCAGGAGACAGACCTATGAGCAGCTTCCTGGACCGCGCCAAGTCGCAGGCGCAGTCGGCGCTCAATCAGGGCAAGGAGAAGGTCGAGGAGGTGCAGTCGCAGCGCGAGGGCGCGGCGCTGCTCCGTAAGCTCGGCGCCGCGTATTTCAACGAGCAGCGCGGCCTCGGCTCCCCGCAGCAGGTGCAGGAGGCCCTGGACGCCGTCCAGCGTCACCTCCAGCAAAACGGCGAGGACTTCATCACCCGCTCCTGAGCGTGTCCCGTGACCCCCTCGACCTCGATGCCCTCGCGCCGCGACTGCCGTCGCCGGTGCAGCAGGCGGACGATCCGCGCTTCACTGCGCGCGGCCTGACGCTGCTGCTCAAGCGCGAGGACCTGATCCACCCCGAGCTGCCCGGGAACAAGTGGCGCAAGCTGGTCCCGAACCTCAGGGCCGCGGCCGCGGCGGGCGCGCAGGCGCTGCTGACCTTCGGCGGCGCGTACTCCAACCACCTGCGCGCCACCGCGGCGGCCGGCCGGCTGCTCGGCTTCACGACGATCGGCGTGGTCCGCGGCGCGGAGCTGGCGGACCGGCCGCTGAACCCGGTGCTGGCCGGGTGCGCCGCGGACGGCATGCGGCTGGAGTTCGTCACGCGCGCCGCATATCGCGACAAGTCCGCGCTGCTGCCGGGCCTTGCGGCCCGTTTCGGCGACTTCTACGCGGTGCCGGAGGGCGGCAGCAATGCCGCGGCGGTGCGCGGCTGTTACGAACTGGGCGCAGAACTCGCCGCGCAGGGCGCGGACGTGGCGGCGGTGGCGTGCGGCACGGGCGGCACGCTGGCGGGCCTGGCGGCCGGCTTTTCTGGCGAGTCAGTGGGCTTTGCGGTGCTGAAGGGCGGGTTCCTGGCGGCGGAGGTGGCGGACCTGCAGAAGGCGGCCTTCGGGGCCGCGCGGGGGCGCTGGCGGGTGGAGGACGGCTTCCATGCAGGGGGCTATGCCCGTACGACCCCGGAACTGGACGCATTCGCAGCGGACTTCGAACAGCGGCATGGCTTGGCGGTGGAGCGCGTCTATGTGGCGAAGATGCTGTGGGGCCTGACAACGCTGGCGGCGTCCGGCACCTTCCGGCCGGGCGGCCGGCTGGCAGCAGTGATCACAGCAACGAACCCACCCACCCACCCGCTGCAGTAAGCGACAGGGAAAGGCCAGCCCCGATCCCCCGCATCGACGTCGCGCACGAGACGCCCCCGCACCGACGCCGCCCCCAAGCCCCCGCACCGCACCCGCGCCGCCACGGACCCCCGCCCCGGCCCAGACGCACCGCACCACGCCCTCACGGACCCCCACCCAGCCGGGCCCCGCCCCACCCCTCCCGCCGACAGCAACGGGTGGGCGGGTGGGCTAATCCGCCTCGCGGTAAGCCGCCGCCTCCTCCAAGTCAAGCCTCCGCAGCAGCACCCTCAGCATCTCGTCATCGATCCGCTTCGCATCGCGCAGCTCCACGAACACCTCCCGCTCCGCGGAAATCGCCTCCCGCGCCAGCCGCCGGTACGTGTCGTCCGCCGACTCCCCCGTGACGGCATTGACGCCCCCCAGCCGCTCCCACACCGAATTCCGCCGCCGCTGCAGCACCGTCCGCAGTCGCTCCTCCAGCGGCCCGGGCAGCTGGTTCGACGGGTCCTCCAGCAGCTCGTCCAGCCGCCGCTCCGCCGCCGCCGACGCGGCGTTCTGCGCCTGGGCCTCCGCCAGCGTCTCCCGCCGCTCGTCGCGGCCCGGCAGGCGCAGCACCCGTACCAGAGGCGGCAGAGTCAGCCCCTGCCCCACCAGCGTGCCGATCACCGTCGTGAAGGTCAGGAAGAGCACCAGATTCCGCGCCGGAAAGTCCCCGCCGCCATCCACCGTCGCGGGGATGGAGAAGGCGATCGCCAGCGATACGACCCCCCGCATTCCGGCCCACGACACCACAAAAGGCACCTGCCACGGCGGCAGCCCCTCCCCCCGCGCCCACAGCAGCCGCGGCAGATACGTCGCCGGATACACCCACACGAACCGCATCACCACCACCGCCGCCAGCACCGCCCCCGCGTACGCCAGCGCCTGCCCCACCGAATACGGCCCCAGCTCCCGCAGCACCACCGGCAGCTGCAGCCCGATCAGCGCGAAGACCGCCGACTCGAGAATGAAGGCGACCATCTTCCAGACCGCCGCCTCCTGCAGCCTTGTCGCGAAGTCGACTTGGTACGCGCGGTGCCCGAGGTAAAGCCCGACCACGACCACCGCGAGCACCCCCGACGCCCCCATCGCCTCCGCCGCGATGTAGGCGACGTACGGGATGAGCAGCGACATCGTGTTCTGCAGCAGCGGCTCCTTCAGCCGCAGCCGCAGCCAGTGCAGCGGCACCATCAGCGCAAGACCGACCCCGACCCCGCCGAGCGCCGCCACCGCGAACTCCCGCAGGCCCCCGGCCCACGTCGCCCCCTCCCCCACCGCCGCCGCGAGCGCCACCTTGTACGCCGTAATGGCCGTCGCGTCATTGATCAGCGACTCGCCCTGCAGCACCGTCGTCACCCGCGACGGCAGCCCCACCCGCCGCGCGATCGCCGTCGCCGCCACCGCATCCGGCGGCGCGATCACCGCGCCCAGCACCAGCGCGGCGGTGAGCGGCAGCTCCGGGATCACCGCGTACGCGATCAGCCCCACCGACACCGCCGCGAACAGCGTGTAGCCGATGGACAGCAGCCCCACCGCCCGTTTGTTGGCGCGCAGGCCCAGGTAGGAGCTGTCGAGGGCGGCCGTGTGCAGCAGCGGGGGCAGCAGCAGCGGCAGCACCACGTGCGGGTCGAGCTCGTAGTCCGGCACGCCGGGTACGTACGCGGCCGCCAGCCCCGCGGCGACGACCAGCAGCGGCGGCGGTACGGGGGTGCGCCGGGCCGCGCCGGCCAGCGCCGTCGAGCCCGCGACCAGCAGAAGCAGCGGAAGTGCGTTCATCGCCCTCGATCTAACCTGGCTGCATGAAGGATTGCCCACATCTTTCGGACCTGCCGTCCCCCGAGCCCGCCCCGCTGTCCGCCACCTGCCTGGAGTGCGTGGCCCTCGGCAGCCACCCCGTCCAGCTGCGACTCTGCCTGACCTGCGGTTACGTCGGCTGCTGCGACTCCTCGCCGCATCAGCACGCCACCGCCCACTTCCAGGAAAAAGGCCACCCGGTGATGCGCAGCTTCGAGCCGGGCGAGTCCTGGCGCTGGTGCTACGTCGACCAGCTGATCCTCTGATCCCGACCGGCTGATCCCCCGATTCGGACGTAACCTGATTCCATGATCAGAAGGGCCGTCCCGGACGATGTGCCGGCGCTGCACGCGATGATCCGCGAGCTCGCCGCCTTCCACGACGAGGACGAGACCGAGGCCACCGACGAGCAGCTGTACGAGGCGCTCTTCGGCGAGGACCCGGGCGTCTTCGCCCTCATCGCCGAGGCCGAGGGCCAAGAGGCCGAGCCCGCCGGCTTCGCCCTGTGGTTCCGTAACTTCTCCACCTGGACCGGCACCCACGGTGTCTACCTGGAGGATCTCTACGTGCGCCCCCAGCACCGCAGCGGCGGCCACGGCAAGGCCCTGCTGGCCGCCCTCGCCGGGATCTGCGTCGAGCGCGGCTATGACCGCTTCGAGTGGTCGGCGCACCAGGAGAACACCGCGGCGATCGACTTCTACAAGTCCCTGGGCGCCGAGGAGAAGGACATCTGGACCGGTTTCCGCCTTTCCGGCGAGCCGCTGCGCACCCTGGCGACGTCACGCAGCGTCAACATGCAATGATCGAACGGGAATTGGGCACCGCAGACCCCTAGCCACTGTCCGTGCCCGAAGGCTTACTATAAGTGACGCGCGTGGGTGCGCAGGCCTGGCCACCCCCGGTTCATCGCGACCTGGGGACACAGGCCAGCTACTCGCGGTAGCGTCGCAGGGCGAACTTTGTGCCGCGCCGGTCCGTTACCCCCCGTAGGGGGCAGACCGGCGCACTGCAGCGCTCAACGGATTAGTTTCACCTTGGAGGTGAGGGTGTCCCAGTACGAAGGCGAGCCCAGCCCGAAGGACTTCGTAGAGGTCCGGCTGCCGGCCGCGGGCGCCTACCTGTCGGTGCTGCGCACGGCCACAGCCGGCCTCGCGGCCCGGCTGGACTTCACTCTGGACGAGATCGAGGATCTGCGCATCGCGGTCGACGAGGCCTGCGCGATCCTCCTCCAGCAGGCCGTTCGCGGCTCCGTGCTGCGTTGCGTCTTCGAGCTCGAAGATGACGCACTGCTGGTCACGGTCTCCGCCCCGACCACCGACGGCCGCGCCCCCGAGCGCGACACCTTCGCCTGGACGGTGCTGTCAGCCCTGGCAGGACGGGTCGAATCCACCGTCGCCGACAACAAGACGGTCACCATCAGCTTGCACAAGGAGCGTGGTGCCGGCCCCGTGCCGACGTGACGGAACGCGAGGAGGGGCCGGCAGTGAACGAAGCGCTCGTCCCGGGACACCGGGCGGTGGAGCAAGAGCGGGCGGACCACAGCATGGACGGACAGCACGCCTCACAGCGGCCGGAGCGGCATGATCCGCGCGACCGCAGCGGCGCCCGGGACATGTTCTACGAGCTGCGCAAGCTCCCCCCGGGCACGCCTGAGTACGCGGAGCTGCGCAACAGGCTGGTGCAGATGCACCTGCCCCTGGTCGAGCACCTCGCCCGCCGCTTCCGTAATCGCGGCGAGCCCCTCGACGACCTCACCCAGGTCGCCACGATCGGCTTGATCAAGTCGGTGGACCGCTTCGACCCGGACCGCGGCGTGGAGTTCTCCACGTATGCCACCCCCACCGTCGTCGGCGAGATCAAGCGGCATTTCCGCGACAAGGGCTGGGCGGTGCGCGTCCCGCGCCGGCTGCAGGAGCTGCGGCTTTCCCTGACCTCGGCCACGGCGGAGCTCTCCCAGCGGCATGGCCGGGCGCCCACGGTGCACGAGCTCGCCGAGAAGCTGGAGATCACCGAGGAAGAGGTCCTGGAGGGCCTGGAGTCGGCGAACGCCTACTCCACCCTGTCCCTGGACGTCCCCGACACCGACGACGAGTCCCCGGCGGTCGCGGACACCCTCGGCGAGGAGGACGAGGCCCTCGAGGGCGTGGAGTACCGCGAGTCGCTGAAGCCGCTGCTGGAGGAGCTCCCGCCGCGCGAGAAGAAGATCCTGCTGCTGCGCTTCTTCGGCAATATGACCCAGTCCCAGATCGCCCAGGAGGTCGGCATCTCCCAGATGCACGTCTCCCGGCTCCTGGCCCGCACCCTGGCCCAGCTCCGCGAACGGCTGCTGGTGGAGGAGTAGTGCAAGAGCGGCGGACCGGGCTCGGTAGTCTGGTCCGCATGACAGCGTCACCCCCCGAGCCCCCCGCCCACCCCCGCACGCCCCGCCTGATGATCGCGGCGGCGCTGGCGGGCGTGGAGGCGGCGGTCGTGGCGGGCCTTGGCCTGTACGAGCTGGTGATGCTGGTCGTCGGCGACCCCGACAGTAAGCGCCAGGCCCTCTTCGGCGGCCTTACGGTCCTGGCCCTGGCCGCGCTGCCGGCCGCGGCGGCCTACGGCCTGTGGCAGCGCAAGAGCTGGAGCCGCGGCCCCGCGGTCATCACGCAGCTGATGGCGATCCCGGTCGTCTGGGCGATGACCACCGCGGGCGGCGTCCTGCTCCCGCTGGGCATCGCGCTGGGAGCGGTGGCCCTCACGGCCCTCGTATGCCTGCTGAGCCCGTCCACGACGGAGGCGCTGGGCGTGGGCCCGCGCGAGGCGAGCTGAGGCGGCCCCGGTTTTACACGGGGTGGGCCAACGTACCGCCAGGTAGGTACGCTTCCGGGTATGCGCGCCCTCCTCGTCGTCAACCCCGCCGCGACCACCACCAGCGCCCGCACGCGTGACGTGCTCATCCACGCGCTGGCGAGCGACCTGAAGCTCGAGGTCATCACGACGGAGTACCGCGGCCACGCGCGCGACGTGGGCCGCGCGGCGGCCCAGAGCGGCGACGCCGAGATGATCATCGCGCTCGGCGGCGACGGCACCGTCAACGAGGTCGTCAACGGCCTCCTCCACAACGGCCCCGACCCGGACAACCTCCCGGGCATCGCGGTCGTCCCCGGCGGCTCCACCAACGTCTTCGCCCGCGCCCTCGGCCTCCCCAACGACCCGGTCGAGGCCACCGGCGCCCTCCTGGACGCGCTGCGCCAGGGCTCGTCCCGTACGGTCGGCCTCGGCATCGCCTCCGGCACCCCCGGCAGCGCGGACGAGGGCGCGCCCTCCCGCTGGTTCACGTTCTGTGCCGGACTGGGTTTCGACGCCGGCGTCATCGGCCGCGTCGAGCAGCAGCGCGAGCGCGGCAAGAAGTCCACCCCAGCGCTCTACATGCGTCAGCTGATGCGCCAGTTCGTCGGCGAGGAGCACAAGCGGCACGGCACCATCACCCTCGAGCAGCCCGGCGAGGAGCCCATCACCGACCTGGTGGCGTCCATAGTCTGCAACACCGCCCCCTGGACCTACCTGGGCAATCGCCCGGTCTACGCGGCCCCGCACGCCTCCTTCGACACCGCCCTCGACGTGCTCGGCCTGGCCCGCCTCTCGGCCCCCGCGGTGATGCGTTACGGCACCCAGCTGCTGACTTCCTCCCCCGAGCGCGGCCCGCACGGCAAGCACGCTGTGTCACTGCACGACCTCACTGGCTTCACCTTGCAATCGCAGGCCCCACAGCCCTTCCAGATGGACGGTGACCACCTGGGACTGCGGACGAGCGTCACCTTCACAGGCGTACGGCGGGCACTGCGTGTGATTGTGTGAGTGGAAGGGCCTAAAGTCCTTCCTCTCGAACGTTTAGCCCAGCCTCCACCCCCTGGAAGTACGGTCGTGACCCAGGTCGCACCAAGGAATCCAAAGAAACTTTCCGGAAGGGGTTGTATCCGAAGCTGAGGTTTGCGAACCTTCTTCTTGGCGATCGGACGGCGCCCCGCACATCGGGCCCCTCGAAGCGCCGAACCTCCCCGAACATGTTGCAGATCACAGTGCAAATCTGTGTTGAGATCTTCTCCGCCGGGGAGATTCGTGAAAGCGTTCACATTCACAAGCAACGTGCACGCAACACGCACCAACACCGACTACGTAGAGATGGAGCAGTCATGGACTGGCGTCACAACGCCGTTTGCCGCGAGGAAGACCCCGAGCTGTTCTTCCCCATCGGCAACACCGGTCCTGCGCTGCTGCAGATCGAGGAAGCCAAGGCCGTCTGCCGCCGCTGCCCCGTCATGGAGCAGTGCCTGCAGTGGGCGCTCGAGTCCGGCCAGGACTCCGGCGTCTGGGGTGGACTGAGCGAGGACGAGCGCCGTGCGATGAAGCGTCGTGCCGCCCGCAACCGCGCTCGCAAGGCCACGGCGTAGGGCTGACGCCCGGCCCTCCCCCTCCCCCCGGCCCGGGGGTCCGGGGGTTCCCCCCCGGAGAAGCACAGCATCCTCAGAGCCGCAGCCGCGCAGCAATTGAACAAGCGAGCCTCGGAACCAATGGCGGTTCCGGGGCTCGAGTGTTTGTGACGTTTGTGATCTCTACCGCTTGTCGGCCTTGACCGGGAGGTCGAGGGTCACCCGCGTCCCCCGCTCCGGCGCTGGTGCCATTGTGAACGCGCCGCCCAACTCGCCCTCGACCAGCGTCCGTACGATCTGCAGCCCCAGATTCCCGCCGCGCTGCGCGTCGAAGCCGGCCGGCAGCCCGCGCCCGTCGTCCTGCACCGTCACGTGCAGCCGCGACTGGCCGCCGGAGGTCGAGCGCAGGGCCGTAACCTCCACGGATCCGGTGTCGTTCGTCCCGAAGCCGTGCTCAAGGGCGTTCTGCAGCAGTTCGGTCAGCACCATGGACAGCGGCGTCGCGACCTCGGCCTCGAGAATTCCGAAGCGCCCGCCGCGCCGCCCCGTCACCCGGCCCGGCGAGATCTCCGCGACCATGGCGAGCACCCGGTCGGCGATCTCGTCGAACTCGACGGTCTCGTCCAGGTTCTGGGACAGCGTCTCGTGCACGATCGCGATCGACCCGACCCGCCGCACCGCCTCGTCCAGCGCGGCGCGCGCCTTGCCGTCCGGGTCGTCGGAGGCCAGCCGGCGGGACTGCAGCCGCAGCAGGGCGGCGACGGTCTGCAGGTTGTTCTTCACCCGGTGGTGGATCTCCCGGATGGTCGCGTCCTTGGTGATCAGCTCCCGCTCGCGCCGCCGCACCTCGGTGACGTCCCGCAGCAGCACCAGGGACCCGATCCGGGTCCCCTTCGGCTTCAGCGGGATCGCCCGCAGCTGAATGGTGCCGGTGGCCCCCTCCACCTCGGTCTCCCGCGGCGCCCACCCGCTGGCCAGCTTGACCAGGCCCTCGTCGGTGGGCCCGGTGTTGGTGGCGAGGTCGGCGGTGGCGGAGCCGAGGTGCAGGCCGACGAGGTCGGCGGCGTGGCCGAGGCGGTGGTAGGCGGAGAGCGCGTTCGGCGAGGCGTACTGGACGATGCCGTCGGCGTCGAGCCTGATCAGCCCGTCGCCGACGCGCGGCGAGGTCTCGCTCTCGCCGCCCTGCCCCGGGTACGGAAACGATCCTGCGGCGATCATCTGCGCCAGATCCGAGGCGGACTGGAGATAAGTGAGCTCCAGCCGGCTGGGGGTGCGGACGGTGAGCAGGTTCGTATTACGGGCGATGACGCCGAGGACGCGGCTCTCCCGCCGCACCGGGATCGACTCGATCCGTACCGGCACCTCCTCACGCCACTCCGGATCGCCCTCGCGCACGATCCGCCCTTCGTCGAGGGCGGAGTCCAGCATGGGGCGGCGGCCGCGGGGGACCATGTGGCCGACCATGTCGTCCTGATACGAGGTGGGGCCGGTGTTCGGCCGCATCTGCGCCACGGAGACGTAGCGCGTGCCGTCGAGGGTGGGCACCCAGAGCACGAGGTCGGCAAAGGAGAGGTCGGCGAGCAGCTGCCACTCGGAGACGAGCAGGTGAAGCCACTCGAGGTCGGTCTCGCTGAGCGCGGTGTGCTGGCGCACAAGGTCGTTCATGGAGGGCACGAGGCGAGCCTAACGGCGAAAAGGAGCGGACAAACACTTCGGGCCGCGGCGCCCGCGGCGGGACCCTCAACCCACCCGGCGCTGCGGCCCGGAGCTGCACCGTGCTCGGGACACCGGGTGTGCGGCCCGGTGCCGCTAGCTGAGCGCGGCGGGGAGGCCGGGGCGCAGTCAGGGCAGAGAGCGCCTCGATCCTCTATCCACCCTCCTGTGCGGTGAGGGCGGAAGCACAACTTGAATTGTGGACTAGACCACTCCGCCCTGTCTATGCCCCCGGCGGGATTTCCTCGCCGCCCGGCCACGACCGCATCGCGGCCTCCGCCACCCGCAGAAGCTCCTCGGTCGCCGCCCCGTCTCTGGCCTGCGTGGACATGCCCTGCATCACTGCACCGGTGAAGCGCGCGAGCGCCGCGGCGTCGGTGTCCGCCGGCAGCATGCCCGCGTCCACGTCCGCCTGGATCCGCTCGGCGATCAGCCCGATGTTCCCGTTGCGCATCTCGCGCAGCTCCGCGGCGACCTCGGGGGTGGTCGTGTTGATGCCGGCGCTGACCACCATGCAGCCCTTGGGCTGCCCGGCCGCGGTATAGCCCACCGCCGCCTCCCGCAGGATGCGGGCCACCGCCGCGCGGGCGGTGGGCTCCTCGGCGAGGGCGCGGTCGGTGAAGGTGCCGTTCGGCGAGTGTCCGTAGACCTCGAGCGCGGCGTCGAAGAGGGCCTTCTTGTCGCCGAAGGCCGCGTACAGGCTCGGGGCGCCGATGCCCATCTCGCGGGTCAGCTCGGCGATCGACACCGCCTCGTACCCGCGCTCCCAGAAGGCGAGGAGCGCCTTCTCCAGGGCGGCGTCGCGGTCGAAGGCGCGGGGGCGCCCGCGCTGTTTGGTGGCCATGCCAGCAATTCTATAGCGCCCACTAGAAAACGTGCTACGGTTCTTTCTGTAGCGACCACTAGAGAAAGGGGGCGCAGCCATGAGTGGCGCGCTCGCAGGCAAGACGGCACTGGTCACCGGCGGCAGCCGCGGCATCGGCCGGGGCATCGCGGAGCGGCTGGGCCGCGACGGGGCCCGGGTGGCCGTGCATTACGGCAGCGACGACCAGGCGGCGAAGGAGACGGTGGCCGCGATCGAGGCGGCGGGCGGCTCCGCCTTCGCGATCCGCGCCCGGCTCGGCGAGCCGGGGGACGCGGCGGCGCTGTGGGCCGAGTTCGACAAGCACGCCGACGGCGTCGACATCCTGGTCAACAACGCGGGCATCGCCCTTCAGGCCGAGATCACCGACACCTCGGAGGAGGACTTCGACCGGCTCTTCGCCATCAACGTCAAGGCGCTGTTCTTCATCACCAAGCAGGCCCTCCCCCGGCTGCGCGACGGCGGCCGGATCGTGAACCTGTCGACGGGCGCCGGCCGGATCGCCATGCCGGGCATCGGGGCGTACGCGGCGACCAAGGGTGCGGTCGACAACCTCACGCTCTCCCTGGCGGAGGGCCTGGGCGCGCGCGGCATCACGGTGAACGGGGTGGCGCCCGGCGTGGTCAAGACGGACATGAACGCCTGGCTCGAGGACCCGCAGGCGCTGGAGATGGCGAGCGGCTGGTCCACGTTCGGGCGGGTCGGACAGCCGGCGGACATCGCCGATGTCGTCGGCTTCCTGGCGGGAGACGGCGGCCGCTGGGTGACCGGGCACACCATCGACGCCACCGGCGGCTCGTCGCTGGGAGCCTGAGGCCTTGGCGTCGACGCCATTGGAGCCCGGCTCCGACACCCGGAGTTCGCCCGCCGTTCCCCTTGGTTCGGCGGGCGACGCGGGCTACGCTCTGCTAGATTGGTCTATACCACATCGTCCCGGCAGAGTCCCCCACTTGAACGGCAGGCCAGCGTGGAAGTTGTCATCGTCCCGGACGCCAAGGCAGGCGGCGAACTGATCGCCGAGGCCATGGCCGCACTGCTCCGCCGCAAGCCGGACGCGCTGCTCGGCGTGGCGACCGGCTCGACTCCACTGCCGATCTACGAGGCGCTCACCGCGAAGGTCGCGGCCGGCGAGGTGGACGCTTCCAAGGCGCGGATCTGCCAGCTCGACGAGTACGTGGGCCTGCCGGCCGGGCACCCGGAGTCGTATCGCGCGACGGTGCTGCGCCAGGTGGTGGAGCCGCTCGGGCTGACGGAGTCCTCGTTCATGGGCCCGGACGGCTCGGCGTCCGACATTCCGGCGGCATGCGAGGCGTACGACCGCGCGCTCGCGGAGGCTGGCGGCGTCGACCTGCAGCTGCTGGGCATCGGCACGGACGGCCACATCGGCTTCAACGAGCCGTGCTCGTCGCTGGCGTCGCGCACCCGCATCAAAACGCTGACGGAGCAGACGCTGGTGGACAACGCCCGCTTCTTCGACGGCGACATCGACCAGGTCCCGCATCACGTGATCACGCAGGGCATCGGCACGATCATGGAGGCCCGGCACCTGGTGCTGCTCGCGACGGGCGAGGGCAAGGCGGATGCGGTCGCCGCGACGGTGGAGGGCCCGGTCGCAGCAATCGTCCCGGCATCCGCGCTGCAGCTGCACCGGCACGCGACGGTGGTCGTCGACGAGGCGGCTGCCTCGAAGCTGAAACTGGCGGACTACTTCCGCCACACGTACGCCAACAAGCCAACTTGGCAGGGGCTGTAGGGCGTCCCGCCCCTCCGGGACGGCGGCTGACGCAACTCTCGGGGGCAGGCGTCCCGCAAGGCGGGACGCCTGCCCCCGAGAGGCCGGCTAGCGCGAACTCGCTCCTGTGATGACCTCCGCGGCAGCCCGCCCGCACACCCTCGACGCACCATGCGTGGCGATGTGCAGCGCACCCGACGGTGGCGCCTGCGGTACGCCCATCTCCACCACCACCGCGTCCGGACGGTCCGCGATCAGCGCCTTCAGGGCGGCGGCCATCCAGCCGTGGCGGTGTACGTCCTTGACCACCGCCACCACCGGCAGGTCACCCGCGTCAGCGGTCGCCTCCGCGAGGCCGGACTCGGGGCCGTACGAACCCGTCCGCGTCCCCGGCAGCAGGCGCTGCAGCTCCGCGCCGACGCCCCACGGCGTGGCCTCGCCGGCGGCCATGTTCGCGACCGGGGTGAAGGACGCGACGTAGACCGGCCCGCGCGGCGGCACATAGCCCTCGCCGCCGGTCACGCGCACAGCGCGCCGCGCCGCGGCAAGCCCGACCTCCTCGTCCGGCGCTACGGGCCCGGCCGCCGCCGACGTACGCGTCCACTCCGCCAGCGCCCGCACCCGCGCCGCCGCGTCCGCCAGCCGCTCCTCGCTCAACTCCCCGGCCCGTACGGCCGCGACCAGCGCGTCGCGCAGCCCGCACACCAGCTCATCGTCCGCGTTGTGCCCGATGCACAACGCATCCGCGCCGGCCGCAATCGCCAGCGCCGCGCCCCGCTGCATGCCGTGCGTGCCCGCAATCGCCTGCATCTCCATCGCGTCGGTGGAGACGACCCCGTCGAAGCCCAGCCCGCCATCCGCCACCGGCCGCCGCAGCAGCCCGCTCAGCACGGCCGGGCTGAGGGTGGCGGGCAGCTCCGGATCCAGCGCCGGGAGCAGGATATGGGCGCTCATCACCACCTTCGTGCCGGCGGCGATCGCGGCCTTGAACGGCACCAACTCCCGCTCGTGCAGCGCCTCCACCGACAGATCGATGCGCGGCATCGCGTGATGCGAGTCGGTGGCCGTGTCCCCGTGCCCGGGGAAGTGCTTCGCGCAGCCGACGACACCCGCCTCCAGCAGCCCGCGGATGTACGCCGCCGTGTGCCGCGCCACCAGCTCCGGCTCGGCGCCGAAGGAGCGGACCCCGATGACCGGGTTGTCCGGGTTGGAGTTGACGTCCGCGGACGGCGCCCAGTCCATGTTCACGCCGCAGGCGGCCAGCCGCCGGCCGAGCTCCCGCGCGACCCGCCGGGTCAGCTCGGGGTCGTCGACGGCGCCCAGCGCGAGGTTCCCGGGGAACGACGACCCCTGCCGCACCTCGAGCCGGGTGACATCGCCGCCCTCCTCGTCCATCGCGACGAGCACCTCGGGCCGCTCCGCCCGCAGCCGCTCCGTAAGCCGGGAGACCTGCTCGGGATCCTGTACATTCCGCCCGAAAAGCCCCACGCCGGTGAGCCCTTCGCCGAGCAGCCGCAGCACCCACTCCGGCGGTTCGGTACCGGCGAAGCTCGGCTGCAGGACGGCGAGGGCGTTGGAGGTGAGTGTCGACATTGCGGGGTGTTATCCCTTCACTGCGCCTGCGGTGAGTCCGGCAGCGACCTTACGCTGCAGGACGAGGAAGATGACGAGGACGGGCAGCGCGAACAGCGTGGACGCCGCCATCGTCGCCCCCCAGTCGTCGCCGAAGGCCGTCTGGAACGTCGTCAGCCACAGCGGCAGCGTCTGCGCCTCCGGCTCCTTGCTGAGGACGAGGACCAGCGGGTATTCGTTCCAGGCGGTGATGAAACCGAAGAGCGAGGTCGCCATCAGCCCGGGAGCCAGCAGCGGGAAGATCACGCGCCGGAAGGCCTGGATGCGCGTACACCCGTCGACCATCGCCGACTCCTCCAGCTCGCGCGGGACCGAGGCGACAAAGCCCCGGAGGGTGAGGACGGTGAACGGCAGCACCATCATCAGATAGAAGAGGGTCAGCGGGATCAGGCTGTTCAGCAGGTCCGCGTCGCGCACCAGCATGTAGATCGAGATGACCATGACTTCCCACGGCGCCATCTGCGCGAACATGAAGACCAGGATGAACCCGCGCCGCCCCTTGAACTTCAGCCGCGCGAGCGCGAAGGCAGCGAAGAGTGCGATGAGCAGCGACCCGGCTACGGCCAGCAGGGTGACGGTGAAGGAGTTCCGCACCAGCGTCCAGAAGTTCTCGGCGCCGACGGCGGTACGGAAGTGCTCCAGCGTCGCGTCCACCGGGAACCAGACCGGTGTGTCGCTGAGGATGTCCCCCGTCGGCTTGAAGGCGGTGGCGACCATCCAGAAGACGGGGAACACGAACAGCACACTCAGCACGACGGCGAGGGCATTCGGCCAGATCCGGCCGGCGGTGGAAGTCCTCACGACTGCTCCTCATCTTGCTTCAGGGCCAGGCGCATGTAGTACGAGGTGAGGCCGAGCAGCACCAGAATGGTGAGCAGGGAGATGGCGGCACCCATGCCGTAGTGCTGGTTGCCCACCCCCTCCACGAATGCGTAGACGGGCAGCGTCTCCGTCAGCCGCTCAGGACCGCCCTGGTTGATCGTGTAGACCTGGGTGAAGGACTTGAAGACCCAGATGACCTCGAGAAACGTCGTGGCGAGGATGAAGGGCTTGAGGGCCGGATAGGTCACGTACGACCAGAGCTTCCAGGTGCCCGCACCGTCGACCTTCGCGGCCTCGTAGTGCTCGCGCGGGATGGTGGTCGTGGCGGCGTAGAGATTGAACGCCACGAACGGGATCGACGCCCACACAATGAGGATCGTGATGACGAAGAAAGTGGTGAACTGACCGCCCAGCCAGTTGTAGTCGCCGAGCCCGAACACGTAGTTCACGACACCGAAGCGGCTGGCAAAAAGCCACTGGTACACGGTGGTCGCGGCGACCGGCGGCATCGCCCACGCGAGGATCAGCGCCACCGACAGCACCAGCCGCATCTTCCGCCCGAGCCGGGCAAGGAACAGCCCGACCAGCGTGCCACCAATCATGATCAAAATGACATTGACGCCCGTAAAGACGACGGAACGGCCGGTGACCCGCCAGAAGTCCTCGCTGCCGAGCACGTCTTTGTAGTTGTCGAAACCGATCCACTCCGTGAGGTGCTGGATCAGCTGCTTCATGTTCAGGTTCTGGAACGACAGCATGCCGTTCTTCACCAGCGGCCAGGCGAGCAGCCCGGCGGTGATGACCATGGCAGGCAGCAGGAGTATGTACGGGGTTACGCCCCGTCCGAGCCCGCCACCAGTCGCTCGCCCGCCGGCGGGGGACCCTCCGGGAGGCACAGAGCGGGCTCGGCCTCGCCGCCGTCCGCGGGCGCCGGGAGGCGCGGTTTCGTGGGTGAGCATGGGGCCTTCCTGCGGTGATTGCGTACGTGTGCGTCGCGTCCGTTTTGCCTGTTTTATTCGCCTGTGCTCGAGTGGAGCGGGTGAGCTGGTATCGGATGGTGACGGTCGCGTCGCCGGCTTGCTTTCGATGCGGTGCCGGTCTGGCTTTGCCGGCGACGGAGGGAGCTGAGGGCGGGGCTTCTTCGGTCTGCCGGGCGGCGGTTGGGGGCGCTCTTGCCTTGCAGGGGGCGCGCGGTCAGTTGTCGTGCGCTCTTTTTCTTATGGGTGTGTCGGGGGCGGCGGCCCGTGCCGTAGTGCGGTGCCGCTGGCCGGGACCCGGGGGAGGACGGGCCCCGGCCAGGGCAACGGGCGTCGAGGAACTGGGGCCCGCCCGTACCCCCGACGCCCCTCACGAGAGGACAGCGCCCGGGCAAGAGCTCCGGCCCAGGCCCGCGCCCGACACACCCCCGCGAAAAAGGGCGCTCGCCGACCAAGCGCACGCCCCACGCCAGGGGCCATGCGCCCCCACCCCAAGGCTTGTACGCCCCGCCCGAACCGCCACCCGGCAGTCCAAGCCGACCCCCCGCCCCCGCTCCTCCGCAGCCAGCCATCCAGCCGGCACCGCGCAGAAAGCACCCCGGCGACGCAGCCGCCACCATCCGATGCCAGGCCCCCCGTACCAACCACCGGACACCAGCGCCCACTCAGACCGCCGGCCCGACCACCGGCCGGACCAGCAGCCCAACCACCAACTTCCACCCGCAGGCCGCCAGGCCGTCCCAACCCCCCGCGAAGGCCCAACCCCCCGCAGGCAGCAACCCCGGACAAGCCCAGCGCCAGCGTCATTGCTTCTGGGACAGCCTCTTGTTCATCTCACCCTCGACCTGCTTGGCCGCCGCCGCATGCGACTTCCCCTGCAGCACCAGCGTCATGTAGGTCTTGATCGGGTTCGGGGGATTCTCCACCGCCGCCCACTCCGCGATGAGCGGCGTCGTGCCGCCGCCCGCCACCGCAGGCGCCGCCGCCTGGGCCGCCGGGTTGCCGTTCAGTTGCTTCTGGAGGGACTCCTTGTTGGGGATGATGCCGCCCTCCTTCGCCAGCTGGCCCTCGAACTTGTCGGACAGGGCGATCTTCAGGAACTCCTTCGCCAGCTCCTGCTTCTTGCTCCCCGCCGCGACCGCGAGGTTGGAGCCACCGAGGAACACCCCCTCGGGCTTGTCTGCCGTCTCCCCCGGGATCGTGAAGTAGCCGATCTCCTTCTCGATCTTCTTGTTGGCCTTGATGGCCGTGGCGGCTTCCCAGCCCATGCCGATGAAGGCGCCGGTCTTGCCCTTGGCGAAGACCTCGGCCTGCTGCGGGGTGGCCTCGTCCTTGTCCTTGGGGGCCTTGGTGTAGGAGGCGTACTTCTTGTAGATCTCCATGGCCTCGCCGACCTTGGGATCGGAGAGGTTGGAGACCCACTTGCCGCCGGACTTCTTCACCAGCTGCGCGTCCTTGGCGATCAGCAGGCCGTCGAAGAAGTACCAGTTCTGGCCGGGCATGTAGATCGGCTCGTACCCGGCCTTCTCGATCTTGGCGAGGCCCTTGAAGAACTCGTCGCGGGTCTTCGGCGGGGCCTTGATGCCGGCTTCCTTGAAGATCGCCTTGTTGTAGACGACGACGCGGTTGGCGAAGTACCAGGGCGCGGCGTACTGCTTGCCGTCCACCACGGCGGACTTGGCCGTGGACGGAGTCCAGTCCGTGCCGATCGCCTTCTTCACGTCGGCGAGCTCCGCGAGGCCGCCGGTCTTGGCGTACGCCGGGGTCTGGGTGTTGCCGATCTCGAAGACGTCCGGCGGGTTCTCCTCGGAGAGGGCGGTGGTCAGCTTCTGCTGGATGCCGTTCCACTGCTGCACCTTGTAGTCCAGCTTGGCGCCGGTCTTCTTCTCGAAGGCCGCCGTTACGTCCTTCAGCCACTTGTCGGGGGTGGAGCCGTCCATGGCCCAGAAGGTCAGGGTCTCGCCCTTGAAGCCGTCCGCGCCGCCCTTCGAGCCGCCGTCGTCGTCAGAGCCGCAGGCCGCGGCCGTCGCCATCAGAGCCGCGACGCCCACCGCCGCGATGATCTTGCGTTTCACGCCATCCTCCTCAACGGATGCCCCCCACTCGCGGAGCTCCGAAATCCGTGGGCTCCGGGCTCTGCCGGAACGGCAGAGTTGTGGTCTTTAATGGTTTAGACCAGCAGGATGAGTTGGTCTGGACCAAGGTTGTAACGGAGCTTGGCCTAGACCAATGAGGGTGTCAAGATGCGCGTGGAGACGTGACCGGACCGTCATCGGTCACCGCACCGCCGCCTGGCGGGCCGTGCCAGGATGTTGACCGCTAGCTACGGAGGAGCAATGAGGACGAACGCCGGCACGGCTGCGGCTGCCGCCACGGCAGCCGATGAATCGGGGCGCTCGGGCGGCGCCGCCCGTACCACCCGCGTCCCCAAGTACTACCGGCTCAAGCGGCACCTGCTGGAGATGACGGAGACGATGCCGCCGGGCACGCCGGTGCCGCCGGAGCGGACGCTCGCCGCGGAGTTCGACACCTCGCGTACGACCGTGCGGCAGGCGCTGCAGGAGCTGGTCGTCGAGGGCCGTCTCGAGCGGATCCAGGGCAAGGGCACCTTCGTGGCGAAGCCGAAGGTGTCGCAGGCGCTGCAACTCACCTCGTATACGGAAGACATGCGCGCCCAGGGGCTGGAGCCCACGTCCCAGCTGCTGGACATCGGTTACGTCACCGCCGACGACCGGCTCGCCGGGCTGCTGGACATCGCGGCCGGCGGGCGGGTGCTGCGGATCGAGCGGCTGCGGCTGGCGAGCGGCGAGCCGATGGCGATCGAGACGACGCATCTGTCGGCGAAGCGCTTCCCCGCGCTGCGGCGTTCGCTGGTGAAGTACTCGTCGCTCTACACCGCGCTCGCCGAGGTGTACGGCGTGCGACTCGCCGAGGCCGAGGAGACGATCGAGACCTCGCTGGCCACGCCGCGCGAGGCCGGGCTGCTCGGTACGGACACGGGGCTGCCGATGCTGATGCTGTCGCGGCACTCGCTGGACACCGAGGGAGAGCCGGTGGAGTGGGTGCGGTCGGTGTACCGCGGCGACCGGTACAAGTTCGTGGCGAGGCTGCAGCGACCAAACGGATGATCGAAATCAGCATGGCCTCCTGAGGCTTCTGCGCCGATCGTTATCCACAGGGTGATGACGCGAGGCCTTATCTGGGCTTAATTTCGGGCCGTCAAGCCAGACTTTGGGAGGACGGCCCGGTGCTGCGCACGTTGTCTCCGAGATCGATCGTCATCTGGACCCTGGTCGCGCTGATCGGCGCGATCGGCTGGTCCGTACTCGCGCTCGCCCGCGGCGAGGAGGTGTCCGCGGCCTGGATGGTGGCCGCGGCCCTGGGCTCGTACGCGATCGGCTATCGCTTCTACTCGAAATTCATCGCCTACAAGGTCCTCAAGGTCGACAACACCCGCGCCACCCCGGCCGAGCGGCTGGACAACGCGGTCGACTTCCACCCGACCGACCGCAGAGTGCTGCTCGGACACCACTTCGCGGCGATCTCGGGCGCGGGGCCGCTGGTCGGCCCGGTGCTGGCCGCGCAGATGGGCTATCTGCCGGGCACGATCTGGATCGTCGCCGGCGTGATCTTCGCCGGTGCCGTACAGGACATGGTGGTGCTCTTCTTCTCCACCCGGCGCAATGGCCGCTCGCTCGGCCAGATGGCGCGCGAGGAGATCGGGCCGGTGGGTGGCGCGGCCGCGCTGGTCGCGGTCTTCGCCATCATGATCATTCTGCTGGCGGTGCTGGCGCTGGTGATCGTCAACGCGCTGGCCGAGTCGCCGTGGGGCGTGTTCTCCATCGGGATGACGATCCCGATCGCGCTGTTCATGGGGTTCTATCTGCGGGTGATCCGGCCGGGCCGGGTCGCCGAGGTGTCCCTGATCGGCGTGGCGCTGCTGCTACTCGCGCTGATCGCGGGCCGCTGGGTGGCCGAGTCCTCCTGGGCGGATGCCTTCACGCTCAGCAAGGAGACGCTGGTCATCTGGATCGTGGTGTATTCGTTCATCGCCTCGATCCTGCCGGTGTGGATGCTGCTCGCACCCCGCGACTATCTGTCGACGTTCATGAAGCTCGGCACGATCGGGCTGCTGTTCATCGGCGTCGTGGTGGCGGCCCCGATGCTGAAGATGGACGGCGTGACGGACTTCGCGACTGAGGGCACGGGCCCGGTGTTCGCCGGTTCGCTCTTCCCGTTCGTCTTCATCACCATCGCCTGTGGTGCGCTCTCCGGCTTCCATGCGCTCATCTCCTCCGGCACCACGCCGAAGATGGTCGAGAAGGAGCCGCAGGTCCGGATGATCGGCTACGGGTCGATGCTGATGGAGTCGTCGGTGGCCGTCATGGCGATCATCGCGGCCTGCGTGCTGGACCCGGGGCTGTATTACGCGATGAACTCGGCGCCGACCGTGATCGGCGAGACCGCGCAGTCGGCGTCGGAGGCGATCCGCGGCTTCGGCCATACGATCACCCCGGACCAGCTCGCCCATTACGCGGACTTGGTCGAGGAGAAGTCGCTGCTGTCGCGGACGGGCGGCGCGCCGACCTTCGCGATGGGGGTCGCGTTCATCTTCTCCGAGGTGACCGGGGACAGCCTGATGTCCTTCTGGTACCACTTCGCGATCATGTTTGAGGCGCTGTTCATCCTCACGGCGCTCGACGCCGGCACCCGCGTGGGCCGGTTCATGCTGCAGGACACCCTGGGCAACCTCTACAAGCCGCTGAAGCGGGTCAGCTGGTGGCCGGGCCTGGTCGCCACCAGCGCGGTCGTCTGCGGCCTTTGGGGTTACTTCCTGTGGGTCGGCGTCCGCGACCCACTGGGCGGGATCAACCAGCTCTTCCCGCTGTTCGGCATCTCCAACCAGCTGCTCGGCGCGGTGGCGCTCACCGTCTGCACCACCCTGCTGATCAAGTCCGGGCGGCTGAAGTGGGCCTGGGTGACCGGCGTTCCGCTGGCCTGGGTCGCCGTCGTCACGCTCACCGCGAGCTGGCAGAAGGTCTTCTCCGACGACCCGCGGGTCGGCTTCTTCGCGCAGGGCGATGTCGCGCAGAAGGGCATCGACTCCGGCGAGCTGAAGGGCAAGGCCCTCGACGACGCACACACCGTCGTCACCAACACGACGGTGGACGGAGTGCTTTCCGCGCTGTTCGCGATCCTGGTCGTCATCGTGATCGCCGACGCGGCGCGGGTCTGCATCAAGTCGATCCGCAATCCGGAATCCGTGGTCTCGCACGAGGAGCCGTACACCAAGTCCGAGTACGTCGCCCCGGCGCAGCTCTTCCCCACCAAGGAGGAGAAGGCGGAGCTGGCGGCGGCGGGCCTCGGCTCGGGCGGCGGCCGGATTCCGGCACCGCGTGACGTCACCGCCGACGAGGGGAGCTCCACATGACGGCAGCGCTCGTGAATGGCGCCTCGGCCGGCCGCAGGGCCGCGTCCAGGCTGTGGTGGTACGTAACGGAGCTGACCGGTGAGAACGCCTACGACCGGTATGTCGAACACCTCCGCAAAAACCACCCGGAGGCGGAGGTGCCGAGCCGCCGGGCGTTCGAGAAGGAGCGCATGGACGCCCGCGACGCGGACCCGCGGGAGGGCAACTGCATCTGCTGACGCGCTGGAGGCGCTGGAGGCGCTCGTGAAGGGCGTCTAGTCCGCTATTCGGACAGCTGGTGACGGCATCCGGTCCCTTGTTTTAGATTCACTCGCCACCTAAACCGAGTGATCGAATTCAAGGTACGGAGCCGCCCCCCATGTCCGAAGCCAAGGCATCCCCGCCCGGCAGGCAACCGGTCATCACGCCGACGCGCGTGGTGGCCGGGCTCTGCCTCTTCGCGCCGTTCATCGGCATCCTCTGGGTGAGCTCGTACGCGAAGATCCAGCCGACGCTCGGCGGGGTGCCGTTTTTCTACTGGTACCAGATGCTGTGGGTGTTCATCTCCGCGGTGCTGACCTCGGTCGCCTTCCTGCTGATCCGCCGTGAGCAGCGGACCCGCAAGGGGGGTGCGGGCGCATGAACGACGGCGTGAACGGCGTCGCGCTCGCCGTCTTCATCTTCTTCTTCGTCCTGGTCACCGTCATGGGCTTCCTCGCCGCCCGGTGGCGCAAGGCGGCCAACGAGAACAGCCTCGACGAGTGGGGCCTGGGCGGCCGCTCGTTCGGCACCTGGATCACCTGGTTCCTGCTCGGCGGCGACCTGTACACCGCGTACACCTTCGTCGCCGTCCCGGCGGCGGTCTACGCGGCCGGCGCGGCCGGCTTCTTCGCGGTGCCGTACACGATCCTCGTCTACCCGCTGATCTTCACCTTCCTGCCCCGCCTGTGGTCGGTCAGCCACAAGCACGGCTACGTGACCACCTCCGACTTCGTCCGCGGCCGCTTCGGCTCCAAGTCGCTGTCGCTGGCCGTCGCGGTCACCGGCATCCTCGCCACGATGCCGTACATCGCGCTGCAGCTCGTCGGCATCCAGTCGGTGCTCGACGTGATGGGCGTCGGCGGCGGCGAGGACACCAACTGGTTCATCAAGGACCTGCCGCTGCTGCTCGCCTTCGGCGTGCTGGCCGCGTACACCTACTCGTCCGGGCTGCGCGCGCCCGCGCTGATCGCCTTCGTCAAGGACACGCTGATCTACATCGTCATCGCGGTGGCGATCATCTACATCCCGATCAAGCTCGGCGGCTTCGACGACATCTTCGCCAAGGCGGGCGACGCCCTCGGCGCCACCAACCCGGCCACCGGCAAGCCCCGCGGCGAGGTCGCGCCCAGCGAGCCGGGCCACTGGACGTACGCCACCCTCGCCCTCGGCTCGGCCCTCGCCCTCTTCATGTACCCGCACTCGATCACCGCGACGCTCTCCTCGCGCAGCCGCGAGGTGATCCGCCGCAACACCACCATCCTGCCGCTGTATTCGCTGATGCTCGGCCTGCTGGCGCTGCTCGGCTTCATGGCCATCGCGGCCGGCATCAAGGTGGAGAACGGCCAGCTGGCGATCCCGCAGCTGTTCGAGAACATGTTCCCCGACTGGTTCGCCGGCGTGGCCTTCGCGGCCATCGGCATCGGCGCGCTGGTCCCCGCGGCGATCATGTCGATCGCCGCCGCGAACCTCTTCACCCGTAACATCTACAAGGATTTCATCCGCCCCAACGCCACCCCCGAGCAGGAGACCAAGGTCTCCAAGCTGGTCTCGCTGCTGGTCAAGGTCGGCGCCCTGGTCTTCGTCCTCGGCATGGACAAGACCGCGGCGATCAACATGCAGCTGCTCGGCGGCATCTGGATCCTGCAGACCTTCCCGGCGCTGGTGGGCGGCCTGTTCACGCGCTGGTTCCACCGCTGGGCGCTGCTCGCCGGGTGGGCGGTCGGCATGGCGTACGGGACGATCGCGGCGTACGGGGTCGCCTCGCCGACGCAGAAGCACTTCGGCGGCTCGTCGGACGAGATCCCCGGCATCGGCGAGATCGGCTACATCGGCCTGACGGCGTTCGTGCTGAACGTGGTGGTCACGGTGGTCGGCACGGTCATCCTGCGGGCGGCGAAGGCCCCGGCGGGCATCGACGAGACCTCGCCGGAGGACTACACGGCGGATGCCCCGGCGGCTGCCCCGGCCCGGCCCGCACCGGAGGCGGAGAAGGCCGCGTCGGGCGCGCACTGACGCGCACTGATGACCATCAGGGAGACTCGGCTCATGGACATCACCATCGCTCCCGCCACTCCTGCCGACTACGACCAGGTCGGCGACTTGGTCGCAGGCGTCTTTCTCGACGACGGCCTGCTCACCTTCGGCGAGAACGACAGCTACCTCGGCGTGCTCCGCGACTCCGCCAGCCGCGCCGCGAAGGCCGAGTTGCTCGTCGCGCGGGCGCAGGAGTCCGGCGAGATCCTCGGCTCGGTCACGTACGCGGCACCCGGCACCGCATACTCCGACCTCCGGGTCGCGGGCAGCGCCGAGTTCCGCATGCTGGTCGTGGCGCCGGCCGGGCGCGGCCGCGGCATCGGTGAGGCCCTGGTCCGGGCCTGCATCGAGCGCGCCCGCGAGCAGGGCGCGCGGAGCCTGGTGCTCTCCACCCAGGCACGCATGAAGTCGGCCCACCGGCTGTACGAACGGCTGGGGTTCGTCCGCACCCCGGAGCGCGACTGGAGCCCCGTCGCCGAGAGCGACCTCACACTGCTGACCTACGAGCTCGCCCTCTAGCTGACACTCCGACACAACATGTGGGGGGTGCGTGCGTTGGCGTACCCAAGATGTATGCTCGTGCTCGCTGCCGCAGCAGGGGAATCCGGTGCGAATCCGGAACTGTCCCGCAACGGTATGCGATGCCCGCGCATGCGCGGAAATCGCGAGTCCGAGCACCTGCCGGCAGCTGTCACCTGACGTCCGGGCCTCGTGGAATGGGCCGGCGGACGCCTATGTGGCGTGCCAAGCGCGACTTCGGCATGCCCGTAGGCCGCCCGTCGCGCCCCACCCCTCGCGGCCCACTGCCGAGCGAGGGAGAGCACCACCCGTGACCATCGCACCCTCCGCCCCCGCGGAACCTGCTTCAGCGGCGCCGGCCGAGGCCGACCGCGCCGGCGAGGCCCTGCTGCGCACCCTGACCGACCTCACCGCCGACCTCCCCGCCACCGACCCCGGCCGGGTCGCCGCGGCGGCGCTGCGCGGCCGCCATCCGGGTTCCGACGCGGCGGAGTTGCGCGACCTCGCCACCGAGGCCGCCGCCGGGCTCATCGGCGACGAGCCGGAGTACTCCCGCCTCGCCGCCCGCCTCCTCACCCGCGCCATCGCCGACGAGGCCGCGAGCCAGGGCGTGCAGACCTTCTCCGCCTCCATCGCCCTCGGCCACCGCGAGGGCCTGATCGCCGACTCCACCGCGGATTTCGTACGGACCCACGCCGCCCGCCTCGACTCCCTCATCGACGAGGCGCGCAACGACCGCTTCGGCTACTTCGGCCTGCGCACCGTCCACTCCCGCTACCTCCTCCGGCACCCGACCACGCGTCAGATCACCGAAACGGCCCAGCACTTCTTCCTCCGCGTCGCCTGCGGCCTCGCCGAGGACACCTCACCCCGCGCCCTCACCGAGGTCGAGGCCCTCTACGGCCTGATGAGCCGCCTCGACTACCTCCCCTCCTCCCCCACCCTCTTCAACTCCGGCACCCGCCACCCCCAGATGTCGTCCTGCTACCTGCTGGACTCCCCGCTCGACGAGCTCGACTCGATCTACGAGCGCTACCACCAGGTCGCGAAGCTGTCGAAGCACGCCGGCGGCATCGGCCTCCCGTTCAGCCGCATCCGCTCCCGCGGCGCCCTGATCCGCGGCACCAACGGCCACTCCAACGGCATCGTCCCGTTCCTGCGCACGCTGGACAGTTCGGTCGCCGCGGTGAACCAGGGCGGCCGCCGCAAGGGCGCCGCCAGCGTCTACCTGGAGCCCTGGCACGCCGACATCGAGGAGTTCCTGGAGCTCCGCGACAACACCGGCGAGGACGCCCGCCGCACCCACAACCTCAACCTCGCCCACTGGATCCCGGACGAGTTCATGCGCCGGGTGGCGGCCGACGAGGTCTGGTCGCTCTTCTCCCCGAGCGAGGTGCCGGAGCTGGTCGACCTGTACGGCGAGGAGTTCGACGCCGCGTACCGCAAGGCGGAAAAAGAGGGCCGCTACGACCGACAGCTCCCGGCCCGCCAGCTCTACGGCCGCATGATGCGCACCCTCGCCCAGACCGGCAACGGCTGGATGACCTTCAAGGACGCCGCCAACCGCGTCTCCAACCAGACCGCGGAGCCGGGCGCCGTCATCCACTCCTCGAACCTCTGCACCGAGATCCTCGAGGTCAGCGACGACGGCGAGACGGCGGTCTGCAACCTGGGGTCCGTAAACCTGGCGGCGCATCTGGACGCCGACGCGGGCGAGATGGACTGGGCGGCACTGGACTCCACGGTCCGTACGGCCGTCACCTTCCTCGACCGCGTGGTCGACATCAACTTCTACCCCACGGACCAGGCCGCCGCCTCCAACGAGCGCTGGCGCCCGGTCGGCCTCGGCATCATGGGCCTGCAGGACGTCTTCTTCAAGCTCGGCCTGCCCTTCGACTCACCATCCGCGAAGGCCCTCTCCACCCGCATCGCCGAGCGCATCATGCTCGCCGCCTACGAGGCCAGCTGCGACCTCGCCGAACGCCACGGCCCGCACCCGGCCTACGACCGCACCCGCGCCGCCCGCGGCGTCCTGCACCCGGACCACTACCCGGACGCGGCAGTCACCTGGCCGGACCGCTGGGACGCGCTGCGGGGGCGCGTCGCGGACACGGGCCTGCGCAACTCCCTCCTCCTCGCGATCGCCCCCACGGCGACGATCGCGTCGATCGCCGGCGTCTACGAGTGCATCGAGCCGCAGGTCTCGAACCTCTTCAAACGCGAGACTCTCAGCGGCGAATTCCTGCAGGTCAACGCCTACTTGGTGGCCGAGCTCAAGCGCCTCGGCCGCTGGGACGCGGCGACGCGGGAGGCGCTGCGGGAGGCGAACGGCTCGGTCCAGGACCTCGGCGGCCTGCCGGAGTCCCTAAAAGCCCTCTACCGCACCGCGTGGGAGCTGCCGCAGCGCGCGCTGATCGACCTGGCGGCTGCCCGTACGCCCTACCTGGATCAGGCGCAGTCGCTGAACCTCTTCATGGCGGCGCCGACGATCAACAAGCTCAGCAGCATGTACGCGTACGCCTGGCAGTCGGGCCTGAAGACGACGTACTACCTGCGCTCCCGCCCGGCGACCCGCATCGCGCAGTCGGCGCGCGCCACCACCGTCCCCCAGCAGGCCGAGTCCGACGAAGCCCTCGCCTGCTCCCTGGAAAACCCCGAGTCCTGCGAGGCCTGCCAGTAATGACCACCGCTGTCCAGACAAAGAACCTGCTCGACCCCGGCTTCGAGCTCACCCTCCGCCCGATGCGCTACCCGGAGTTCTACGAGCGCTACCGCGACGCGATCAAGAACACCTGGACGGTCGAGGAGGTCGACCTCCACTCCGACGTCACCGACCTCGCCAAGCTGAGCCCCGGCGAGCAGCACCTGATCGGCCGCCTGGTCGCCTTCTTCGCGACCGGCGACTCGATCGTGGCGAACAACCTGGTCCTGACCCTGTACAAGCACATCAACTCCCCCGAGGCGCGGCTGTATCTGAGTCGCCAGCTCTTCGAGGAGGCCGTCCACGTCCAGTTCTATCTGACGCTCCTGGACACGTACCTCCCCGACCCGGACGAGCGCACCGCGGCCTTCGCGGCCGTGGAGAACATCCCGTCGATCCGCGAGAAGGCCCAGTTCTGCTTCAAGTGGATGGACTCGGTCGAGTCCATCGACCAGCTGGAGTCGAAGGAGGACCGCCGCCGCTTCCTCCTCAATCTCATCTGCTTCGCGGCCTGCATCGAGGGCCTGTTCTTCTACGGAGCCTTCGCGTACGTGTACTGGTTCCGCAGCCGCGGCCTGCTGCACGGGTTGGCGACGGGAACGAACTGGGTTTTCCGTGACGAGAGCTGCCACATGAGCTTCGCCTTTGAGGTGGTGGACACCGTTCGCAGGGAGGAGCCCGAGCTCTTCGACGACGAATTGTCGGAGCAGATTACGGCGATGATCCGGGAAGCGGTGGAGGCCGAACTGCAATTCAGCCGTGATCTATGCGGTGACGGACTGCCGGGCATGAACACTGACTCCATGCGCCAGTACCTTGAGTGCGTAGCGGATGACCGACTGCGACGACTTGGCATCGCTCCCGTCTACGGTTCCGAGAACCCCTTCGCCTTCATGGAACTGCAGAACGTCCAGGAGCTGACGAACTTCTTCGAGCGCCGGGTGTCGGCATACCAGGTCGCCGTCGAAGGCTCGGTGTCCTTCGACGACGACTTCTAGCCGATGGATGCCCCTGACTCAAGCCTCATGGTCAGGGGCATCCTGTCCCCCAGTCAGCACTACTTCGAGAAGCTCGACGTCGAACGGTGCACTCTTGGACCTCCCGGCCGGGATTGGATGGATCACCACATGCCGAACCACACGCGCAATGGCAGATCGCTTGCCCTGCATGCCAGCTGATTGCCACTCATCCATCCCGATCCCCAGCTGTGCACGGACAATTTCCGCGACGTAGGTGTCTACCAGATCGGTCCTGCGGCCAACCTTGCGGCATCCAGATGCCGAGCAGCGGTAGGCCGGGTATCTGTTGGTTCCGTGGGCCGGATGGCCTCCCAGCTTCGCCCCGCACATCGACCCGCCTTCGGGCACATGGCCACACCTCAAGAACCCGGAGAGAAGGTACTTACGCTTGGCTTCCCTCACCTCATTTCGCTGCTGCCGCCCCGGCCCTGGTCCGTTCCCCCGCGATCGGGCCCGGTAGCCGTCCGTGTAAGAGACGCGCTTTCCGTCCAGCGAGTACCACCGGTCACAGCGGCCGATCAGCGCCCGCCACTCTGCTGGGGATGCGACCGTCTGCCAGTCACCCACCACGGCCAACCCGGTCTCCCGATCGCGCACGAGAGCACCGTCCAGGATGCGGTAGCCGCAAATCGCTGGATTAGTCACCATGGCCTGCACCGTAGGAATGGTCCACATTCCGCCCCGCACCGTAGGGACCCTCTCAGCTGTCAGCCAGTCCGTGACTTCCATCCACTTCTCGCCGACGAGCGCACGCTCGATGGCAGTGCGCAGATATGCAGACTCACAGGGGTCCAGGAGAGTATTGGTCAGTCGTCCTGAAACGATGTCCGGTCCAAGCCACCCAAATCGCCTCTGCCCGCCTGACCCTCTCCCCTCCAACGCTTGGTCCCGGATCGAACGCTGCCGCCTGCGCCCGATGCGAATTGATTCCGCCTCCCCCGGAACCATGTCACCCTGGGCTTCCATCCGCGCCAGCTCCATCTGGACATCCACGATTTCCCCGGTGTCCGCGAAGGACAAGCAGCCATCGCGCTGAGCAGCAAGGGCGCGGAGAAGTGCCACGTAGTCGGATCCGCTGCGCACCAGCCTCTCTTCCTCGACGGCGAGGACGCCGCGAACAGGAAGATGCGCCTCCGTAATGCTGCGAGCCTCGACATCCACCAGCATTCGCCGGAATGCCGGCCGCTCCGCATCCCGATCTGCCGCCGATACCCCGTCGTCGGTGTACTGACAAACCACCGCCCACCCAAGACGGACTGCGGCCACCTGGTTGTTGAGGTGCTGGCGCCTCACAGCTGCCGGATCTGCACGACTGATGCGCGCGTACGAAGCAACGGGCACCCGACCGGCGAGCCACTGCTCGAAGGCACATCCGCCAGCGATCGATGCCGCCAACGCTGCATCAACTGCCCAATGAGACCGGCCCACTTACGTTGCCTCCGTGCGCTCGCTGGTCGTTACACACCCAGTTGAACGACGTCCACCGATGGAGGTAACGCCCATATGCGCAAGCGAACGTGGGCAGACCCGCAGGCCCACCCACGTTGTATCCCTTCCGCCTAACTAGCCCACGCCGCACTGGGACGCGGACCAGTACCTGCTCGACCGCGTGTCCACGTGGGTGTGGTCGCTGTGCCCGGGATAACCCGGGCCGAGGATCCCGGCGAAGCCGTGCGTGCGGGCCTGTTGGGCCAGCTTGCACAGCGATGGGCTGCCGACCAGGTCGGCGGCGTCTCCGTACAGATGACGGCTGTTGGAGGCGCCGCCGACGGCGGCATTGCAGGACTTGGAGCGGAAGCCGCTGGACACCTGGATCGGCACATCGCCGAGCTTGTGCCGCATCGCCTCCAGCTTCCACATCGTGCGGAGCGCGTTGGACTTGGCCGTCGCCGCGCTCACCGCGCCGCCGGAGAAGTCGGAGTTGCACTTGTTCAGCTCGGCGTACGTGAAGTGCGCCGGCGTGCAGTCGGCGTCCTGCAGCGAGTAGATCTTGCTGTACGTAGCGGAGTCCGCGGTGCCGGACGCCGACAGTCCGTACGCGGACTGGAAGCGCTTGACCGCGCCGGCCGTCGCCGGGCCGAAGTCGCCGTCGATGGCGAGGACTTCACCGGACGCGACCCAGCCGGCGATGCGGATCTGCAGCTGGGTGACGTCGCCGCCGTTGGCACCCTGGGAGAGGTTACGGTTCCAGGTGTAGCACTCGTCCGCGTGCGCGGTGCCCGCGGTGGCGATGGTGCCGCCGATCGCCGCGGCCGCGGTCACGACGAGGGCGAGTATGAGTCTGAGCGCGCGTCTGCGCATGGGGCCTCCGTGGCGTGGGGGGCATGGCGCCCCTGAGCCTGGCGCGTACGACACGAAGGGTCAACGGACAGCAAAAACGCCAGTGGTGAGGACCACTGGCGCAACCGAAACGCAAGGACGGTCCCCCGCCCGTCGCACGGAGCAACGGGCGGGTGGGCGGGATCAATCGTTCGGCACGACCTCGTACCGCGGCGTCCGCTCCGCCATCTGCTTCAGCGCGTCCTTGCGGTCCCGCTTCGACAGCCGGTCGATGTACAGCCGCCCGTACAGGTGGTCCGTCTCGTGCTGCAGGCAGCGGGCGAAGTACCCCGTCCCCCGCACCTTGATCGGCTTGCCCTCGACGTCGACGCCGGTCACCTCGGCGTAGTCCGGGCGGGCCAGCTCCATGGTCGCGCCCGGGACGGACAGGCAGCCCTCGCCGCCCTCCGCCAGCACCCGGCCGGCGGCCGGCAGCTCCACCAGCACCGGATTGCAGACCGTGCCCACATGCCGGACGCCGTCGTCGTCATGGCAGTCGTAGACGAAGACCTTCAGGTCCACGCCGATCTGGTTCGCCGCCAGACCCACGCCCTCCGCGGCGCGCTGCGACGCGAACATGTCGTCGACCAGCTGCGCCAGCTCGGGCCCGAAGTCGGTGACGTCCTTGCACTCGCGGTGCAGCACCGGATTGCCCACGACCGTGACCGGCCGGACGGTCCCCCGCTCGCGGTGCGCGGTCTCGCGCTCCTCGCAGTCCTCCGTGTCGACGACGAACCCGTCGTTCACCTGCTCCTCGGCCTGCTGCTGGGTCATCGCCGTCGTACGCCTTCCGGGTCAGTCTTCAGAGAATCACCACAAGGGTACGTGGCCGCACTGCCCCCTGGTGCAGCTATCCGACCTCTTCGAGATCCCGCCAGTCCCGCGTATCCGGGCTGTCCGCAGCCCAGCTGTCCAGCAGCCCGCGCACCAGACCGGCGGGCGCGGCTATGCCGCACTCCCGCTCGGGCACCCACAGGCTGCCCTCCATGCGGTGGACCAGCGGTCCCGGGTGGCCGGGCTCGCTGTGGTCGTGCGGGTCCAGCAGGCCGCCGCCGCCCTCGGCGGACGGCATCCGCGACTCCGAGCAGGTACGGCACAGCAGCCGCACCGACGACGACCAGTCCTCTGCCGCATAGCCGGCGTCCGCAGCCAGCTCCTCCAGGGCGTCCCTGTCGGCCTCCGTGGCGGCCTCCAGCAGCACCACCCACGTGGGCACCGGGGACGGCGCCCAGAGCTCTATCTCGTCGAATACGGGATAGGAGTCACCGGCCGTGGTCGTCCGCTCACCGTGCGGCACGCCGTCGTGGAGTACGACCTCGCCCCAGCGCCGCCCGGAGGACGGCAGCGGGATCGACAGCACCTCGACCCGGGCGGGGTCCAGGCGGCGGCCCCAGACGACCTCGGCCTCGCCCTCGGGCGACAGCCGCACGGCCGCGCTGCCGAGCTCCATGCCGACGGGCTCGATGGTGTTCAGATGGGCGCTGTCGCGGCCCATGGCGCCAATGCCGGGGACCTTCAGGCCGTACGCCTGCCAGGCCCGCCTGGCCAGCGGCCAGTCCTGCAGGGCGGTGGCGGCGATGCCGACGTTCCACCAGTCGGGGGCGCCGGCCTCGCGGTCGAGGAGGGCGACGGCCCGCAGGCCCGCGGCCCGCGCCTGCTCCCAGTCGTGCCGGAACTTGTGCAGCAGGGCCAGGTTGAACCACGACTCACTCAGCCACGGCTCCAGGTCCGCGGCGCGCGTCAGCAGGGCGCCGGCGTCCTCGTAACGCCCGTCGCCGATCATTGTGAAGGCACGGTCGGTCGCCTGCCGCCACGAGGCGGAGGGCCGGTGCCGCACTCTGCCGAAGATCTTCAACCTGTCCCGCCTGCCGTCTGCGCGCCCTGGGCGGCCGCGCATGCTTCCAGCATGTCTCCTATCGCCTATGCCCGCATCCAACCATGTCCTCCCGTACGGGCGCTTCTTACCGATCGGTTACCCGCGATGCATGCGCACCGTGCGCGAGCACGCGGTACAGCGCCGCGACCACCCGGGGGTCGTAATCGGCGGCCGTGGACAACCGGAGGCGCTCCAGGGCCTTGAGGGGGCCTTCGAAGCGCCCCCGAAAGCTGCAGTCGGCCGCCCCGGGCGACCGGTCCGCGGCTCTGGCCAGGTCGTCATAGGCGTTCGCGGCACGCACAATACGCGCCGCCACCGGCTGCTCGCGCCAGGGCTCCGCCTGCCGCTCCACGATGACCGCGACGGCGCTGTCCACGCCTGTCTGGCGCACCACCGCCCCGCCGAGCAGGGCGATGCGGCGCTGGTCCACGGCGGCGAGCGGCTCGGTGGCCCCGGCGGGCACCGGGTCGAGGAGGGAGAGCTGGCCGATGTCGTGCATAAGAGCAGCCTGCTCCAATACGTCCAGGTCACGCTCGGCGAGACCCATCTCACGCCCGACCGATCGGCTGAGCGAGGCGACCCGGCGGGCGTGGCCCGGCGGGGTGTAGCCGGCGATCTCGGTGGCGCGCGCCAGGGAGGCGATGGTCTGCCGGTACGTGGTGCGCACCGCCGCGAAGCGGCGCATGGACAGCTGGGTGAGCAGCAGCGGCAGGCAGAAGACGGGCAGCGCCCACAGCCCGGCGACGGCGGCGGCCATGGCCGTGACGGCGGCGGTGGCGCACCTGGCGATGGGGACGCCGGGCAGCGCGCGCACCTCGTCGCGCAGCAGCGGGGCGTACGGCCAGCCGGTGCGGGCCCGGGACAGTGCGGCGGCGAGGGAGGCGTCGCAGAGGTAGGTGAGGCCGAGGACGGTGACGAGGTAGAGGACGTACAGCGGGCCGCGCCCGGTGATGGAGCCGAGGAGGCCGCTGTTGAAGAGCGGCTGGAAGCAGGTGGCCGCGAAGGCGACGGTCAGGATGCGGCGGAGCAGGTGGTCCACGGCGAAGGCGTGACCGCGGGCGACGTGCGGGACGGTTCCGAGGAGGGTGGCGGCGAAGACGACGGCGATGACCTGCAGGGCGCCGTGCGTGGTGGCTTTACCCGCGCACTCCCCCAGAAGTGCGTACGCGAGCGATCCGGCGCTGGCGATCGGGGCGATCACGTGCCCGGCCGGGATGGGCTCGGGGTGCGCCGTCGCTTTCGGCCGTACGGCGACAAGCTCCCCGAACACGATGAGCGCGCCGAACGCGAGCGCCGCGTGCGGCTGATCGAGCCCGTGCGCCAGGGTCCACAGCAGCGCGGCCCCGGTGATAAGCGCGGCCGCCAGGCCCCAGAAGAGGACCGTGCGCGGGAGGCGCGCGCCAATGAGCCGGGGCGCTATGACGGAGGCGGGGGAGGTCGCGGACATGGTGGTCATGAGTGGTCCCGGGCGGGCTGGGGCGTGGCGGGGGTCTGCGGGTCCCCGGGCGCCGGGGCCGAGGCGGGTGGTGCCTGGTCGGGTGGGTGCGCGGGGTTCGGTACGGCGCCGCTAGGTACCGCACTGCTGGGCGCCGCACCGCTGGACACCGCGCCGCTGGGCACTGGACCGCTCGGCACGACACCGCTGGGCACCGCACCACTCGGCGTCGCACCGCCCGGCACGGCGCCGCTTGGCACCCCACCGCCCGGCACCGCCCCACTCGCCCCTCCGGCCGCCGCCCCCGCCACCGGGACCCCGCCCACCTCGTCCGAGGTGACCGACACATGCCACCCCTGCCGCTCGATCGCGCGCACCAGCGCCGCCACCATCCGCGGGTCGAACTGCGCGCCCGCGCAGCGCCGCAGCTCCGCCAGCGCCGCGGGCACCTCGCGGGCGCGCCGGTAGCTGCGCGTGGACGTCATCGCGTCGAAGGCGTCCGCGACCGCGACCACCCGCGCGTACTCCGGGATCTCCTCGCCCTTCAGCCCGTACGGATAGCCGCCGCCGTCGAGCCGCTCGTGGTGGTGCAGGATCGCGGCCCGCGCCTCCTGCAGGAAGCCGATGCCGCGGACGATCTCGTGGCCGTACTCGGGGTGCAGCTGGATGACCCGCCGCTCGTCCTCCGTCAGCGGCCCGTCCTTGCGCAGCACCCGCGTGGGCACGCCCAGTTTGCCGACGTCGTGCAGGATGCCGGCGAAGCGCAGCACCTCCTGCCGCTCGTCGGGCATCCCGAGCTCCCGGCCGATCAGCGCCGAGGCGCGGCCGACGCGCTCGCTGTGGCCGCGGGTGTAGCGGTCCTTGATGTCGACGGCCTGCACCAGGGCGCGGATGGTGGCCTGGTGGGCGGCGCGCTCGCGGTGGTACTGGGCGAAGACCCAGCAGGAGATGAACATCGGCAGCAGCACGAGAAGCGCGGACACCGGTCCGTACGGGCTGCGCCACAGCACGGCCATCATCAGCCCGGCGAGCCCGTGCACCATGTGCGGTACCAAGGCATAGACGAGTCCGGGCCCCGCCGAGGTGAGCGGCCGCCGCTCGGCGACGCCGAGCACCGCGGCGTCGAGCAGGGTGAGGACCGTACAGAAGGCGGCCGCGGCGGCGAGCGCGGGCAGCAGCAGGTGGGGGAAGCGGGGTTCGGTCAGCGGGTGCTGCCCCATTGCCTCCCAGGTGCGGGCGGCGGCACAGGTGGCGAGCGCCAGCTGCGCGGCATGCCAGACGCGGCGCAGCCAGCGGGGGTCCGCGCCCTCGTGGAGCCGCCCGAGCAGCGCCCCCGGCACGGCGACGAGCGCCGCGGCCGCGGGCGGCAGCAGGAAGGCGGCGGCGAGCAGCACGGGGAAGAAGGAGCCGAGCCCGGCGCCGTCCCGGCGGCCGCCGCGGCCGGTGACGACCAGGCCCCAGGTCAGCTCGCAGGCCGCGTAAAGGAGGGCAAGGAGCCCGAGCTCCGGCCACGGTACCCCGGGTCCGGCGGCGCCGAGCGCGGGCAGCACGCAGGCCGCCGCGCCGGCGAGTGCGCACACAACGACGGCGAGTACGGCAGGGGTTGGCCTGCGCATTGCCCCGGCTCCTCCCCGTCCGCTTATGGCAATTGCCACCGGATGGGGAGAATAGAGCCGCCGGATCCGCCGTATGGGCGCAACCTCGGGATTGGGTGGTTACGCCCGGGGGTGATTAGCACCTTCGAGTGAAGTGCTGCCCTTTTCAGCGTCTTGTTCGAGGACGGGCTGGTCCGGTACCTCTTCGCCGGCGCGGATCAGCTCCAGCCGGCCGAGGACCTTCGAGCGCAGGTCGCTCGGCACGTCATCGTGGCCGCAGCAGCGCTTGACCAGCTTCTTGACGGCCTGCTCCAGCCCGTACTTCTCCAGGCACGGGGAGCACTCGTCGAAGTGCTCCTTGATCTTGCCCTTGTCGCTTTCGGGCATCTCCTGGTCGAGATACTCATAGAGGTGATCGAGGACCTCTGAGCAATCAGTCTCGTGGTGTTCCCCACAGCTCATGATCCTGCGCCCTTCCCGCTGTCGCCCGCGGGCGCAAGGCCGCGCTCGCGTGCGTAGTCCTCCAGCATGTCGCGCAGCTGCCGCCGTCCACGGTGCAGCCGGGACATGACCGTCCCGATCGGTGTCCCCATGATGTCCGCGATCTCCTTGTAGGCAAAGCCCTCGACGTCCGCGAGATAGACGGCGATGCGGAATTCCTCGGGGATCGCCTGCAGGGCCTCCTTGACGTCGGAGTCCGGCAGGTGGTCGAGGGCCTGGGCCTCGGCGGAGCGCAGGCCGGTCGACATGTGCGACTCGGCGCGGGCCAGCTGCCAGTCCTCGATCTCGTCGGCGGCGCTGCGCTGTGGCTCGCGCTGCTTCTTGCGGTACGAGTTGATGAACGTGTTGGTGAGGATGCGGTAGAGCCAGGCCTTGAGGTTCGTACCCTCGCGGAACTGGTGGAACGAGGCGTACGCCTTCGCGTATGTCTCCTGCACCAGGTCTTCCGCATCCGCGGGATTGCGGGTCATGCGCAGCGCAGCCGAATACATCTGGTCCAGGAAGCCGAGGGCGTCGCGCTCGAAGCGCGCGTTGCGCTCCTCCGCGGACTCCCCGGCGCCCTTCGCAGGCGTGCCGTCCGTGCCAGTGTCGGTCCCAGTGACGGAACCCACCTCCTCCAAGACCGTTGCGGAACCCGTGACGGCACCCGTCGCGGGCTCCCTGCTCGATTCGGAGAATAGACCAGTGGCCTGCAGGTCCGCCGCCCGGTTCTTGTCGCGCTGCGCCGACTGCGCGCCGGACCACCCCAGGACGGCGCTCTCGCGCTGCCCGGCCTGGTCAACGCCCTGCGTACGCGACAGGCATGTTGCCCCACCCATCCAGCGGCACCTCTCTTAAGCCATGGTTTCCGGCCGATGTCGGCCACGGACGTTTCGCACAACATCTGGTCGGGCCGCGGCATTCCCGGGTACGGTCTCGTCACCTCATGGGACATGGGATGTCCTACGTACCGTGCTGCAGAGCGCGTAAGGAGAGCCGTGGTTCTGCGAACATTGATGTGTCATGGGCCTGCCAGACTGCTGCTGGCGGCGGGGGTGGCCCTGGCGGCCGTGGTCGGGCTGTCGGCGCCCGCGGGGCGCGCGGCGCCGGCCACCGAACCCCACTTCGACCAGCAGGTCCTCTTCAAGGCCGCGAACGAGCAGGGCTACGCCTGCTTCCGGATACCAGCCGTGGTGAAGACCACGAAGGGCACCCTGCTGGCCTTCGCCGAGGGCCGGGTCAACAATTGCGGCGACGCCGACGACATCGACCTGGTGCTGAAGCGCTCGTTCGACGGCGGAAAGACCTGGACGCCGCTCCAGGTGATCCAGGAGGGCGGCGGCGACACCAACGGCAACCCGGTCCCGATCGTCGACCGCGACTCCGGCCGCATCACGCTGATCAGCAACCGCAACAAGGGCGTCGGCAGCGCCGCGAACTGCGCGGTGCCGTGCAAGCGGGATCCGTACATCCAGCACAGCGATGACGACGGCGAGAGCTGGAGCGAGCAGCGCGCCTTGGGCGCCGAGGCCAAGGATCCGGACTGGAATTCCTGGTACGCGACCGGGCCGCTGCACGGCATTCAGCTGCAGCACGGCCGGCATGCGGGACGGCTGGTCTTCGGCATCAATGCCGAGAGCTGGGATGACGCCGGGAAGCGGGTCACGCATAACCACGCAGCCCTCGCCTATAGCGATGACGGCGGGGAGCACTGGAAGATCGGGGCGCTGGACACGTTCCCGATCGGCGCCGATAAGACCTTCGAGCAGAAGCCGTCGGAGATGACGCTGGCGGAGCGCCGGGACGGCTCCATTTACGTCAACGGGCGGGAGCAGGACGGCACCGACCTCGGCCACCGCGACTTCGCGATCAGCCGGGACGGGGGCGAGTCCTTCACACATGCCGGGTTTACGGCCATCCCGGACCTGCACACCCCGATGGTGCAGGGGTCGTCGATCCAGCTGCGTACCGAGGGGGAGGACGGCTATGACCGCTGGCTGTTCTCAGCCCCGGCCGACCCGGACCGGCGCCGGACCATGATGGTCCGGTCCTCGTACGACGAGGGCCGCACCTGGGAGGACGTCGACCGCGGCAAGGTCGTGACGACCGACTGGTCCGGCTACTCGGACATGGTGCGGGTCGGCTCCGGGGAGGTCGGCCTGCTCTACGAGGGCGGGCCGGTGGACGCCCGGGACGAGATCCGGTTCGCCCGCTTCAACGAGGCGTGGCTGGGCTCGCGCCGCGCGCCTGACCCGCGTACGGCGGACCGGGCGCCGGGGGCGGCGCCGGCGAGGGTCGTCGGCGGGGTGCAGCGCACGGAGGGCCACGCCGGTGGCGGGGCGGCGTCGTTCGACGGGGTGGACGGGCACGTGAGGCTGCCGTTCCGGGAGTCGCTCCCGCTGGACGGTAAGGACTTCACGGCGAGCCTGTGGTTCCGCTACTCGGCGACGGGTGGTGAGCATCCGATGCTGTGGATGGGCGGGGTGGGGACGAAGTCCCCGTACGTGGCGCTGCGCGCGCTCCCGGGAGAGAAGAAGCTGGTCGCGGAGATGACGGTGGCGCCTGACGGCAAGCCGATCGCTTCGCCGCTGCCGGTGGTGCGAGCGGAGTCGTCGGCGGCGTACAACGACGGGGAGTGGCATCACGCGGTGATTCGGCGGGGTGGGGGGTCGCTGACGCTGACGGTGGATGGGGTTGAGGCGACTGCGCCGGATGTGGCGGGGTCGGTCAGCCGGACGTCGACCTTTGCGGTGGATCTGGGGCAGAAGATGGACAGTCGGATCCGGTACGCGGGCGACCTGGATGACGTGCGGGTTTATGACCGGGCGTTGCCGGCGGATCAGGTGAAGGCGCTGGGGGTGGGTGCTGGGCCGCGGAAGGGGCTGATCGTGGACATTCCGCTGGATCGGATCAGGCGCTGACTCACATCGGGCGCTGACTCAAGCGAGCCAGGCCGTCACGCCGTCCGTCAGGATCCGCAGGGCCTCCTCCTGCGTGATGTCGGCCGCCTTCGGCACGGCGAAGCCGTGGTCTCCCCACGGGACGGTGATCAGCTCCGTCCCGTCCGGGAACTCCTCCGGCGTGCCGAAGGTGTCCCGCTCCCCCTGCACCACGAGGGTGGGCACGCCGGCGCCGGTCAGCTCCTCGACGCGTGACTTCTCCGGGCGGCCCGGCGGGTGCAAGGGGAAGGCCAGCGCGAGGACGGCGTGCGCGCCGAGGTCCTTCGCCGTACGACAGGCGACCCGGGCCCCGGCGCTGCGCCCGCCGGCGACGACGGGCTGGCCGGGCTTCTCCAGCGCAGGCCACAGCCCCCGCCAAGCGATATCAAGCGTCTTGGGCGCGGGACCGAGCTTCTTCCCAGCCACGCGCCAGGGCTGATCAACGAGCGCAACGGAGACCCCACGGGCCGGCAGCGCGGCGGCGAGAGCTTCGAGGTCCCGGGAGGGCCCCGCGCCCCCGGCCCCATGGCCAAGGGCAAGCGTCAGCCGCGCCTTCTTCGCCCGATGCCAGGTGATACGGGCATCCCCGGCAGGAGTCGACACACGTTCAGCAGTCACGCCCCCATCCTGCCCGCCCGCCGCCGCCTTCCCGCCAAAGCACGACCGACGCCCGGGCCGGCGCGCTCAGAACAACGTCTCCTCCTCCGGCGCCTCCCGCTCCGCCAGCAGCTCCGCCCCGTTGTTACGGACATCGCTCACGGCCGTCGACACCGGATACGCCCGCAGCAGGCCCGCCGGTGGCGGCGTCAGCAGCTCCCCCAGCACCTCCGGGTCCTTGCTCGCCGGGTCCAGCCACTGATCCCACCGGTCAGGCGTGATCATCAACGGCATCCGCGGATGGATCTCCGTAAGCGAAGACGGCCCGCCTTCCCCCGCAGGCCCACCGGCCAGCTCCGTCTTCTCCGCATCCGTCGTGATCACCGTGCAGGTCACCCACCACGCCCGCTCATGCTCATCCGGCAGCGTCTTGTCCCGCCAGAACTCGAACAGCCCCGCCATCGCGAACACCGACCCATCAGCAGGCGTAATGAAATACGGCTGCTTCCGCGGCCGCTTCTTCTTCCCCTGCTGCTCCAGCGCCAGCTCGCCCTTGGCCGTCATCCACTCGTAGTAGCCATCGGCCGGCAGCAGGCACCGCCGCGAGGCGAAAGCCCGCCGGTACGCCGGCTTCTCCACCACCGTCTCCGCCCGGGCATTGATCATCTTCACGCCCGTGTCCGGATTCTTGGCCCACGACGGCACCAGGCCCCACCGCAGTTTCCGCAGCTGGCGAACCGGATCCGGCGACGGAGCGTCCTTAACAGGGCGCTCCAGCACCGCATAGACATCCTTCGTGGGCGCGACGTTGTAGTCAGGCGCGATGGTCTCCGCCGGGTCCCACTTCTCCACCTCGAAGATCCCGACGAGATCCTCGGGCTTCCTGCTCGATGCATAGCGACCACACATGCATGTCAGACTGCCAGACCGATCTGACAACCGGCGAAGACGAAGACCGCACCACCCACCCTCCGGAGGAGGAACCGCCCCACCATGGAAACCGACAGCACCAGCTTCACCGAGCTGTGGGACCGCGTCGTCGGGACCCAGCCCGACCCCTCCGAGTGGCTGGTCGCCGTCACGGCCCTGATCGCGCTCGCCGCCGTCGTCCCGTACGGCATCTGGCGCGTCACCCGCAACGCCGTGACGATCGCCCACGAGGGCGGCCACGGCCTCGTGGCGCTCCTCTCCGGCCGCAAGCTCGACGGCATCCGCCTGCACTCCGACACCTCCGGCCTGACCGTCAGCCGCGGCAAGCCCACCGGCCTCGGCATGATCCTCACCGCCGCCGCCGGCTATACGGCGCCCAGCCTCCTCGGCCTCGCCGGCGCCTGGCTGCTCGCCGCCGGGCACATCACCGCGCTGCTCTGGATCGCCGTCGTGCTCCTCGGCGCCATGCTGATCATGATCCGCAACGCCTACGGCCTGCTGACCGTCGTCCTCACCGGCGCGCTCTTCTTCCTCATCTCATGGTTCACCGACGCCGACGTGCAGGCGGGCTTCGCGTACGCCGCCGTCTGGTTCCTGCTGCTCGGCGGCGTACGCCCGGTCTTCGAGCTGCAGCGCAAGCGGGCCGGCGGCCGGGCCCCGGAGTCCGACGCCGACCAGCTGCACCGGCTCACCACCATCCCGGCGGCGCTCTGGCTGCTCTTCTTCTACGTCGTCGCCCTCGGCTCGCTCTTCGGCGGCGCCCGGCTGCTGCTCGAGCCCGCCTTCTGACGCTCCGCGCGCGGGGCGGGTGGCCGGAATCCCACTAGAGTGAAGCCCATGACCGGCCCTACTCAGCACGCCACACACACGGACGCCTCCGCCCTCTGGCCCGCGCCGCACGCGCCCGGACCGACCTCGGGGAGCATCACCGTGCCGGGCTCCAAGTCGGTCACCAACCGCGCCCTGGTCCTCGCCGCCCTCGCGGCCGAGCCGGGCTGGCTGCGCCGCCCGCTGCGCTCCCGCGACAGCGTCCTGATGGCGAACGCGCTGCGCGCCATGGGCATCAGCATCGACGAAGGTGTGGGCCCCGACGGCACCGGCGAGGCCTGGCGGGTCATCCCGGCGGGCCTGCGCGGCCCGGCGCAGGTGGACGTCGGCAATGCCGGCACCGTCATGCGCTTCCTGCCCCCGGTCGCCGCCCTCGCCGACGGCGAGATCCGCTTCGACGGCGACCCCCGGTCGTACGAGCGCCCCCTGCACGGCGTCATCAACGCCCTGCGCGACCTCGGCGCCCGCATCGACGACGAGGGCCGCGGCGCCCTCCCGATGACCGTGCACGGCGGCGGCGCCCTGGACGGCGGCATGGTCGAGGTGGACGCCTCATCCTCCTCCCAGTTCGTCTCCGCCCTCCTCCTCGCCGCCCCCCGCTTCAACCAGGGCCTGACTCTCCGCCACACCGGCAAGACCCTCCCCTCCATGCCGCACATCCGCATGACGGTCGGCATGCTGCGCGCCGCCGGCGCCCAGGTCGACGCCCCGGAGGACGGCGGCGAGCCGAACGTCTGGCGGGTCGCCCCCAGCGCCCTCCTCGGCCGCGACCTCACGATCGAGCCGGACCTGTCCAACGCCCAGCCCTTCCTCGCCGCCGCCCTGATCACCGGCGGCACCGTCACCATCCGCGACTGGCCGCGCCAGACCACCCAGCCCGGCGACGCGCTCCGCGAGATCTTCACCGCCATGGGCGGCTCCTGCGAGCTCACCGACGCGGGGCTGACCTTCTCCGGTACGGGCAAGATCCACGGCATCGACATCGACCTGGGCGAGGTCGGCGAGCTCACCCCGGGCATCGCCGCCGTCGCCGCGCTCGCCGACACCCCGTCGCAGCTGCGCGGCGTAGCCCACCTGCGCCTCCACGAGACGGACCGGCTCGCCGCCCTCACCAGCGAGATCAACGGCCTCGGCGGCGACGTCACCGAGACGGCCGACGGCCTCGCGATCACGCCCCGCCCACTGCACGGCGGCACCTTCCACACGTACGACGACCACCGGATGGCCACTGCGGGAGCGGTCATCGGCCTCGCGGTGGAAGGTGTAGAGGTGGAGAACATCGGCACCACCGCCAAGACCCTGCCCGACTTCGACGAGATGTGGACGGGGTTCCTCGGCCTCCCCGCGCGGCGAGCCTGACCACCCGCGATGCGGCGCTACGGCAAGAACACCGACGAGGACGACGTCCGCGTACGCCCCGACCGCCGCGGCAGCCGGCCGCGCAGCCGTAACCGGCCCAAGCACGAGGACGCCGCCGAGGGCTTCGTGGTGACCATCGACCGCGGCCGGATCACCTGCCTGGTCGAGGACCGCGTCGTCACGGCCATGAAGGCGCGCGAGCTCGGCCGCAAGGGCATCGTCGTCGGCGACCGGGTCGCGATCGTCGGCGACACCTCCGGCGACGAGGGCAGCCTCGCCCGTATCGTCCGCGTCGAGGAGCGCTCCTCGACGCTGCGCCGCACCGCGGACGACGACGACCCGTACGAGCGCATCGTCGTCGCCAACTCCGACCAGCTCGCCATCGTCACCGCCCTCGCCGACCCGGAGCCGCGGCCGCGGCTGATCGACCGGTGCCTGGTGGCGGCGTACGACGCGGGGCTTGAGCCGCTGCTGGTGCTGACGAAGTCCGACCTGGCGTCGCCCGACGAGCTGCTGAGCTCGTACGCCCCGCTGGGGGTCCGCGCCGTCGCCGTAAACCGCGACGATCTCGCCTCGGGCGACGCCGCGGATGCCGTACGCGAATACCTCACCGACCGCATCACCGCCTTCGTCGGCCACAGCGGCGTGGGCAAGACGACCCTGGTCAACTACCTGGTCCCGGACCACCAACGCGCCGTCGGCGACGTCAACGAGGTGACCGGCCGCGGCCGCCACACCACCACCTCCGCGCTGGCCCTGAAGCTGCCGCACGACGAGGACGGCTGGGTCATCGACACCCCCGGCGTCCGCTCCTTCGGCCTGAACCACATCGACCCGGCCCGCGTCATCAACGCCTTCCCCGACCTGCTCCCCGGCGCCGAGAACTGCCCCCGCGCCTGCAGCCACGACGAGCCGGACTGTGCCCTGGACGCCTGGGTCGCCGAAGGCCACGCCGACCCGGCCCGCCTCTATTCCCTGCGCCGCCTGCTGGCGACACGGGATCGTAAAGAAGGCGACTGACAAGGCATGTTCGCGTGCCTCGTGGCGGCCCGTCAGTCATAATTCAGACTGGCGTCAACCAAGTGGAGGCAAAGCACATGCCCTGGCTGCTGGTCGTCGTGGCCGGAATCCTCGAGACCGGTTTCGCCGTCTGCCTCAAGCTGTCCCATGGCTTCACGCGGCTGTGGCCGACCGTTGCCTTCTGCGTCTTCGCCCTCGGCAGCTTCGGCCTGCTGACCCTCGCGCTCAAGCGGCTGGACGTCGGTCCGGCGTACGCGGTGTGGACCGGCATCGGCGCGGCCGGCACCGCGATCTACGGCATGATCTTCCTCGGCGACGTGGTCTCGACGCTGAAGCTCGTCTCGATCTCGCTGGTGATCGTCGGCGTCATCGGCCTTCAGCTGTCGGGCGGCGCCCACTGACGAGCCGGCCCGCGAGCCGCTCCAGACCCGCGATGGCCTCGGCGCCCTCGGCGCCTTCCTTGGGAGCCGCAGGCGCCACTACGTAGCTGAGCGCCACCCGCGTGAACTCCTCGCACGCCGCGGCCAGACCCGGCCCCTGCCACTCCTGGCCGAGCGCCGCCACCACCCGGTCGCACACCTTGTCCAGCACCTCGGTCGGGCTCTCCACCGGCGCCACCAGCCGCCGCTCCACCACGGTCCCGCCCTGCCCGGGCCGCTGCGCGGGCAGCCGCCCGGCCCGTACGGGCACGGGTAACCGCTCGCTCCAGCACCCGGTCAGCACGGCCCGTACGAGCGGATTGGTGCGGGCCGAACGCAGCGTCCAGGCGCCGACGGCGGCCAGCCGCCCGGCGGCATCCGCGCCGGCCCGGTCGGCCGCGCCGAGGGCGCGGTCGACGCCGCCGAGGTAGCCGTCCACCTCGCGTCTGACGAGCGCCTGGGCGAGGCCCTCCTTGCTGGCGAATTCGTTGTAGAGGGTCTGCCGCGACACCCCGGCCGCGGCGGCCACGTCCACCATCCGCACCCCGGCCCAAGGCCGGTTCCGCAGCGCTGCGTACGCGGCGTCGAGCAGTCCTTCTCGCGCTGTGGGCATCATGGCCTCCGACAGCTGTGACGACTTGGCGGGCCCCGCCGTGCCGTCAGAATTGACTCGCAGCCCAGTGCTGTCAAGGGGCGTAGCGGCCCCAAGCGGGCGCAATGAGGGGCGTGGGCGACTCCCCGAACCCCACGGGGGCCGCGATCAGCATTACTGTTCACCCCATGGCGGGTTTTCATGACGATCTACGGCTGGCGCACGTGCTGGCGGACGCCGCGGACAACGCGACCATGGACCGGTTCAAGGCTCTCGACCTCAAGGTCGAGACCAAGCCGGACATGACGCCGGTGTCCGAGGCGGACAAGCAGGCCGAGGAGCTGATCCGCGGCCAGCTGCGCCGCGCCAGGCCCCGGGACGCCGTGATGGGCGAGGAGTACGGGCTCGAGGGTGTGGGCCCGCGGCGCTGGATCATCGACCCGATCGACGGCACCAAGAACTATGTGCGCGGCGTGCCCGTCTGGGCCACGCTGATCTCGCTCATGGTCCCCACCGACCACGGCCAGGCCCCGGTCGTCGGCCTCGTCTCGGCGCCCGCGCTCGGCCGCCGCTGGTGGGCGGCCGCGGGCGGCGGGGCGTACACCGGGCGCAGCCTGTCGAAGGCGACGCGGATGCAGGTCTCGGAGGTCGCGAGCGTCGAGGACGCCTCGTTCGCGTATTCGTCGCTGGGCGGCTGGGACGAGCGCGGCAAGCTGGACGGCTTCCTGCACCTGTCCAAGGACTGCTGGCGCACCCGCGCCTATGGCGACTTCTGGCCGTACATGATGGTCGCCGAGGGCACCGTCGACATGTGCGCGGAGCCGGAGCTGTCGCTGTGGGACATGGCGGCGAACGCAATCATCGTCGAGGAGGCCGGCGGCACCTTCACCGGCCTGGACGGCGAGCGCGGCGTGCACAGCGGGAACGCGGCGGCGTCCAACGGGCTGCTGCACGGGGAGCTGCTGAGCTACCTGGGGTCGTAACCCCCGGCCCAACCCCGGACCCAAACCGGCCTCTTGGGGCTCGGCTTCCACGAAGCCCACTCCACGCGCCTCTTGTTGGGGGCGGCACCGGCATGTGAACATGAGAATCCCCCTGCTTGTGCGATTGTGAAAGCACGCACAACCCCTCACAGGAGGTGCCTCACTCCATGCTCGTACGAGACGCGATGAGCACGGTGGTCCTGACCATCGGCCCCGACCACACCCTCCGCCAGGCCGCCGCGCTGATGTCCGCCCGCCGGGTCGGCGCCGCGGTGGTCCTCGACCCGGACACAGCGGGCATCGGCATTCTGACCGAGCGCGACGTGCTCAACTCGGTGGGCGCGGGCCAGGACGCGGACCGCGAGCGGGCCGCCGCACACACCACGACGGACGTGGTCTTCGCAACCCCTGACTGGTCCCTGGAGGAGGCCGCGGAGGCCATGACGCACGGTGGCTTCCGGCACTTGATCGTCCTGGAGAACGCGGAGCCCGCGGGCATCGTCTCCGTACGCGACATCACCCGCTGCTGGGCATCGGAGCGCAGCACGGCCGCGGCCGTGTAGCCGCGGAACAGCACAGAGGCCGGAGCCCTATGGCGTCCGGCCTCTGTGGTTTGTTCGACAAGCAGCGTGGTCAGGCGCGGAGGGCCTGGACCGCTGCCTCCAGCCGCTTGCCGAAGTCCTCGTCCGCCTGGGCGAAGTTGCCGATCGCGCGCTCGGCGATGTCATCGCGGGAGACGCCCGAGATGGCCGCTGCGAGGTTCGCGACCAGGCGCTCCTTCTCGCCCTCGGACATCAGCCGGTAGAGGTTGCCGGCCTGCACGAAGTCGTTGTCCTCCGCGTGCGAGGGGGTGACGTGGTCGCCGGTGGCGCCGGAGACCTGCGCCGGCTCCCACAGCGGGCGGTCGGTCTGCACCGGGCCGCCGAAGCTGTTCGGCTCGTAGTTCTTGGCGCCCTTGTGGCGGCCGTCGTACATCACGCCGTCCCGTCCGTGGGTGCGCGCCTCGGTGGCGTGCGGGCGGTTCACCGGCAGGTGGTCGGCGTTGATGCCGACGCGGTAGCGGTGGGCGTCGCCGTAGCCGAAGAGGCGGCCCTGGAGCATCTTGTCCGGGGACGGGCCGATGCCCGGCACGAAGTGCGCGGGGCTGAAGATGGACTGCTCGACCTCGGCGAAGATGTTCTCCGGGTTGCGGTTGAGCTCCAGCTTGCCGATCTCGTGCAGCGGGTAGTCCGCGTGCGGCCAGACCTTGGTCAGGTCGAACGGGTTGAAGCGGTAGTTCGCCGCCTCGGCCGCCGGCATGATCTGCACGGACACGGTCCAGGACGGGAAGTCGCCGCGCTCGATCGACTCGCGCAGGTCGCGCTGGTGGGAGTCCGGGTCCTCGCCGGCGAGCTTGGCGGCGTCCTCGGCGGTGAGGTTCTTGATCCCCTGGTCGGTCTTGAAGTGGTACTTGACCCAGAAGACCTCGCCGTCCTCGTTGTTCCACTGGAAGGTGTGCGAGCCGAAGCCGTCCATGTGGCGGTACGAGGCGGGGATGCCGCGGTCACCGAAGAGCCAGGTCACCTGGTGGGTGGACTCGGGCGAAAGGCCCCAGAAGTCGAAGACGTTGTCCGCCTCCTGGCTGCCCGTGTACGGGTCGCGCTTCTGGGTGTGGATGAAGTCGGGGAACTTGATCGCGTCCCGGATGAAGAACACCGGGGTGTTGTTGCCGACGAGGTCGTAATTGCCCTCTTCGGTGTAGAACTTCAGCGCGAAGCCGCGCGGGTCACGGACGGCGTCCGCGGCACCGAGGTTGCCGGCGACGGTGGAGAACCGCAGGAAGGTCTCGGTCTGCTTGCCGACCTCGGAGAGGAACTTCGCCCGGGTGTACTTGGTCACGTCCTTGGTGACGGTGAAGGTGCCGTACGCACCCGCGCCGCGGGCGTGCACGATGCGTTCCGGGATGCGCTCGCGGTTGAAGTGCGCGAGCTTCTCCAGCAGGTGCTGGTCCTGGACCAGAACCGGGCCGCCGGGTCCCGCGGTCTCGCTCTGCTGGTTGTCGGCTACCGGAGCACCGGATTCGGTCGTCAGCGGGCCAGTCACGTAGGGCCTCCCAGATATCGCTAATCCCAGTGGTTCGGGATCTGTCCTGCGACCGATCGTACATTGGACATTGTCTAAGTCAAGATGGGTGTGAATTCCGTAACGGTTCTGGCGCTGGGCCGCTGCGCTGCTACGCTTGGCCCATGAGTGACCTCCTGGAACGACTGCGCGGGCGCGGCTGGCGCCTCACTGCCCAGCGTCGTGTCATCGCCGAGGTACTCGACGGCGACCATGTGCACTACACCGCCGACGAGGTGCACGACAAGGCGGTGTCCCGGCTCCCCGAGATCTCGCGTGCCACCGTCTACAACACCCTGGGCGAGCTGGTCTCCATCGGCGAAGTCATCGAGGTCGCCACGGACGGCCGCGCAAAGCGCTACGACCCGAACGCCCACCGCCCGCACCAGCACCTGGTCTGCTCCCGCTGCGGCGCGATCCGCGACGTGCACCCGCGCGGCAACCCGGTCGCGGACCTGCCCGCGGAGGAACGCTTCGGCTTCGTGGTCCAGGACGCGGAGGTCACGTACCGGGGCCTGTGCCCCAACTGCGCGAGCGCCTGACCCGCACCACCACCACGCGTTGACCCCGGCCCCATGGGCCGGGGTTTTTTGCTGGGCGTCCCACCCTCTTCCCGGATCTGACGGTCCGTCATATTCTCGCGGAGATCGATGAGTTCCGGCCACTCCAGCGAGGAGGCACAGTGGGCGACCCGCACCCGACCCCACCCAGCGATCACCCCGAAGCCAAGCTGAGCGCCCAAGGCCTGGCCCGCACCTTCGGGCGCGGCCCGAAGGCCGTCGAGGCGCTCGGGCCGATCGACCTCGACATCCCCGAGGGCGAGTTCACCTGCGTCGTCGGCCCCAGCGGCTGCGGCAAATCCACGCTGCTGCGGATCGCCGCCGGGCTGCTGCGCCCGAGCGCCGGCGAGCTGCGGCTGTCGGCCGCCACCCCGCGTCCGGCCGCCATGATCTTCCAGGACTACGGCATCTACGACTGGAAGACCGTGCTCGCCAACGTCCGCTTCGGCCTCGACATCCAGCGCGTCCCGCGCCGCGAGGCGGACGAGCGCGCCCGCGGCTGGCTCGCCCGCATGGGCCTGACCGACTTCGGCGATGCCTACCCGGCGACGCTCTCCGGCGGCATGCGCCAGCGGGTGGCGATCGCCCGGGCGCTGGCCGTGGAGCCGGAGGTCCTGCTGATGGACGAGCCCTTCGCGGCCCTGGATGCCCAGCTGCGCCAGATCCTCCAGGACGAGCTGCTGGAGCTCACCCAGACCACCCGTACGACCACGCTCTTCATCACCCACAGCCTGGAGGAGGCCATCGTCCTGGGCGACCGGGTCCTGGTGATGTCCGCGCGGCCGGGGCGCATCATCGCCGAGCGACGGCCGCCCTTCGGCCGCCCGCGCAGCGGGGACGTCCGCTCCGCGCCCGAATTCACCGAGCTGAAGAGCGAGCTGTGGGCGCTGCTGCGCGGCGAAGTGCGGCCCCCGGCCGAAACGGCGGTGCCGGCATGAGCACGGACACGAGCACCAAGCCCCCGGCCGAGCCCACGACGCTGCTGCGCCGCCCCGGCCCGCAGGAGCTCCATCCCGTACGCACCCACCGCAGGCGCCGCACGCTGGAGATCGCCCTCGCCGTCGCCGTACCCATCGTCTGCATCCTCCTCTGGCAGCTGGCCGCCACCCAGAGCTGGATCGACGAGCGCGTCTACCCGGCCCCGAGCGACATCGCCGCCGACGGCTGGCAGCGGGCCGGCGACGGCGAGCTGTGGCCGGACGTGTGGGCGACGCTGAAGCGGGTGCTGGCGGGGTACGCGATCGGCACGGTCTCCGGCTATCTGCTGGGGCTGCTGATGGGCTCGATGAGCCTCGTACGGGCGGCCCTGGAGCCCACCCTGGATGCGCTGTACGTGGTCCCCAAGCTCGCCCTCCTCCCGATCTTCCTGAACATGTTCGGCCTGGGCGAGGGCCCGCAGATCGCCCTGGTCGCCGCGACGGTCTTCTTCTTCGTGTGGATCTCGACGATGGCGGCGGTGCTGGCGGTCCCGGAGGGCCACCGGGACGCGGGCAAGGTCTTCGGGGCCTCACCGTGGCAGATGTTCCGGCACGTACTCCTGCCCGCCTCGCTCCCCGCCGTCCTGGTGGGCGCCCGGATCGCGGCAGGCGTGGCGGTCCTGGTCATCGTCGCCTCCGAAGCCGTGGCGGCGAACGACGGCCTCGGCCACCTGATCTTCGACTCCCGCGCGCTCTTCCAGAACGACGTGATGTTCGTCGGCATCGTCTGCGTGGCGGTCCTCGGCGTGCTCTTCTCCGAGCTCATCCGCCTAGGCGGCCGCCTGCTCACCCCATGGGCACCCCGCGACCGCGGCCGCGGCCAGAACTAAGGACCCGGAGGTTCCATGCGACCCCGCACCACCCCGCTAGCCCTGTCCGTGTGCGCCGCTCTCGCGCTGGCGGCCTGCAGCAACGCCAGCAGCCCTTCATCCTCCTCGGACGATGCCAAGCCGCGCCCCATCAAGCCGGTCGCCGGCTGCGGCGCCGACGCCTGGACCGACCCCGCCGACCTCGCCCCCGACCGTGCCCCGGCCCGCTGCAAGTCCGGCGCACCGGCCCCGAAGCCGCTGAAGAAGCCGCGCAAGCTCACCGTGGTGACGGGCACACTGAACGCCGAGTACGTGGCCCCACTCCAAATGGCGGTGAAGAAGGGCGAGTTCAAGAAGGAGGGCCTGGACGTACAACTGAAGACGCTGCCGACGCCCGACGCGCTCCCCCTCCTCGCCAAGGGCGAGATCGACGCCCAGTGGGCGGCGCCCGAGGCGGCGGTGATCAACGGGATCAACAGCGGCTTCGACATCAAGTGGACCGCCGCGAACTACTCCTCCTCCCCCAAATCCCGCAGCGGCCTGTGGGTGAAGCTGAAGAACGGCGAGACCGCCAAGACGGCAAAGCTGGACGGCCTCAAGATCGGCACCATGATCGGCAAGGGCTCCGTGATCATGTACGCCATGGAGAAGGCCCTCAAGGCCCGCGGCACAAAGCTCGACGCCGTCGACTTCCAGCAGCTCGGCTCCGCCGACGTCCTCACCGCCCTGCAGAACGGCGGCGTCGACTCGGCCTGGCTCCTGGACCCGGCCTGGCGCAAGGTCGACGGCGACGCCGACTACGGCTTCATCGGCGGCCAGCCGGAGGGCGAGCCGCTGGGCGGCGTCCTCTTCGGCCCGTCCCTGCTGAACGACGACCGGGCCGCCGGGGTGGCCTTCACCAGGGCATACGTCCGTACGCTGAACACGTACTTCCGCGACGACTACAAGAAGGACCCGGCCTTCGTCACGGAGCTGGCGAAGATGCTGAAGGTGGACGAGTCGGTCCTGAAGTCGGTCCCGTCGCTGACGATGGACTGGGAGATCAGGAAGGGCACGACGGACCGGCTGCAGAAGTCGTACACCGACGCCGGGGTCACGAAGGGCGACCCGCTCCCGGAGGACAAGCTGGTGGACCGCGCCTTCTACGCGGAGGCGGTGGGCCACAAGCCGTAAGGCGCCCGTAGACGCACCAAAGGCCGGTCCAGATCGGACCGGCCTTCGGTTCAGAGTAGCGGGGACAGGATTTGAACCTGCGACCTCTGGGTTATGAGCCCAGCGAGCTACCGAGCTGCTCCACCCCGCGTCGTTGTGTTCACAACCTTACCCCTAGCCCGACGACCAGTGCAAATCGCTTTACGAGCGACCCCCGGCCCCCGGGGCAGGCCCCTACGCCGACAGCTCCTGCACCAGCGCATCGCGCAGCCGCGCAGCCCGCTCCGCGACCTCCGCCGGGCCGAGCTCGACCGCGCGGTCCGCCCACTGTCGGCCCTCCGCCAGGTCCCCGTGCCGCGCCGCCAGCAGCGCCAGGCGCAGCGCGGCGCGTCCGTGGCCCGCCTCGGCCGCCCGGTGCCACCACACGGCGGCCTCCCGCTCGCTGCCCTCGCGGACGAGGAGCAGGCCCAGGTTGAAGGCGCCGTTACGGCTCCCGGCCTCAGCCGCGGCCCGGTACCAGCGCCCGGCCTCCGCGACATCGCCCCGCTCCGCCGCGCACATGCCGACGCGCACCTGCGCCCGCCGGTGCCCCTGCTCGGCGGCGGCGCGATACCAGCCCTCGCACTCCTCCGCCGTATCGGCACCGTCCCGGTCGAGCAGCGCGGCCAGCCGGAAAGCACCCTCGGCGCTGCCGCCCTCGGCCGCGCACCGCAGGTGATCCGCGGCCTCCTTCTCCTCGCCGTCCCGCAGCAGCGCGGTGCCGACCTGCAGCGCGGCCTCGGTGTGCCCGGCCGCGGCGGCCCGCTCGTACCAGCCGAGCGCCGCGCCCTCGTCGCCGCGCCCGGCGTGCAGGATGCCGAGGTTGAAGGCGGCGTCCACGCTGCCCGCCTCGGCCGCCTTGGAGAACCACGGCTCCGCGCCCGCGGAGTCGCCGCGCTGCAGCAGCAGCACGGCGAGCGCGTTCGCGGCCTCGCGGTGGCCCGCGTAGGCCGCCCGCCGGTACCACTGCTCGGCCTGCTCGGCCCGCCCCTGCCCGGAGCAGAGCAGCGCGAGGTTGTACGCGCCGTTCACGTCACCGGCATCCAGCGCCGCCCGGTACCACTTCTCCGCGGTCTGCGTCTCGCCCCGGTCCGCGTGCAGCGCACCCAGCGCGTTCGCGGCGTTGCCGTCGCCGTCCTGGGCCGCGCGCCGCCACCACACCGCGGCGCTGACCTCGTCACCCGCGTCGCGCAGCAGGAAGCCGAGCGCGCAGGCCGCCTTGGCCTCGCCGTCGCGCGCCGAGGTCAGGTACCAGCGCTGGGCCTCCTTGGCCTCCCCGCGCTCCTCCAGGAGCGTGCCGAGGTGCAGCGCGGCCCGCCGGTGGCCGCGCGCGGCGGCCTGCCGGTACCACTGCTCGGCCTCGCCGGCGAGCTGCGGGTTGGTCGCGGCGCGCGTCAGCGTGTCCGGTACGGGCCCGTGGCTCGCGTTGGGACTGGTGCCCTGAGCGCCGTCCGTACGGTGGCCGCGGGCGCGCCGGTCCAGGGCGCGGGCGAGGCGGTAGGCGCCCTCGCGGTGGCCCTTCTCGGCGGACGCGCGGAACCAGCGCTCGGCGCCCACGTCGCTGCGGTGCTCCAGCAGGTCGGCGAGCGCGTACGCGCCCAGCGCATGGCCGGACTCGGCGGACTGGCGCAGCCAGTACTCGGCGGCGGGCTCGTCGCCGCGCTCGCGGTAATGCCGGCCGAGCGCGTGCGCGGCGGGCGCGGAGCCCGCCACCGCGGCGATCCGCCACCAGCCGGCCGCCTCGTCGCCGAGGCCGCGCTGGTGCAGCAGCACGCCGAGGTTGTTGGCCGCGGCGCGGTCGCCGTCCGCGGTCGCCCGGCGCAGAAAGGGTTCAGCACCCTCAAGGTCCCCGCGGCGGAGCAGCAGGGCGCCCAGCGAGCTCAGGGCAGCGCAATCTCCGGCGTCGGCGGCCTGGCGGTACCGGAGCTCGGCAGCCGCCTCGTCATGTCGCTCACCCACGCCGCCGTCAACTCGACGGGCGTCCAACACCCTTGCCTCTTCCCCCATAACCACCATCGTCGCATCACCTGCAACCCGCGTACACCTGGTATACCTCAGCCAGGAAGGTCACTTCAGCGTTTTGTCGACTTCCCGACATCACAACCCCCCAAACCAATCAAGCCAGTTGCCCCCCGATGGAGTGGATCCGCGACGGTCCGCTTGACGTACGAACGTCCGTGGCCGTAAGGGGTCCGGACATGCGTCAGGGCCCGGAGTCCGAAGACTCCGGGCCCTGACCTTCAGTAGCGGGGACAGGATTTGAACCTGCGACCTCTGGGTTATGAGCCCAGCGAGCTACCGAGCTGCTCCACCCCGCGCCGTTGTGTGCACAACCCTAGCACGGCGCGAGGTGGGCTCATGACCAGCCGCTAGCCGGTCTTGTTCTCCGCCTCAGCGGCCCGCTTCAGCGCCTCCTCGAGGTCTTCCTGGGCGCGACCGTACGCATCCCAGTCCTGCTTCTCCAGCGCGTCCTGGCCCGCCTTGAACGCCTTGTCGGCGTCCTTCAGCGCTTCCTCCAGCGACTGGTTCGGCTTGTCCGGCTTCTTCTTGCCGCCGCCTTCCTCTTCCTCTTCCGCCGGTGTGCTCTCCTTCACACCGAAGGCGACGTCGAGCGCCTCTGGCAGCGTGTCCTCGAAGGCGGTCTTCTCGCCGTACGTGACGAGAACCTTCCGCAGGAGTGGGTAGTTGGTGCCGGCGCCGCGGACGTAGACCGGCTCGATATAGAGCAGACCTCCCTCCAGCGGCACCGTGAGCAGGTTGCCGTACTCCACCTCGGAGTCACCCCTGCGCAGAATGTTGATCTTGTCGGCGACTTCCGTATCGGAGTTGAAGCGCGACTGCACCTGTTTCGGCCCTGGCACGGGCGATGTCGATGGCAGCTTCAGGATTCTGATGTTGCCGTAGTCATCGCTGCGCGCATCCGCGTCGACCGCCATGAAGGCCCCGAGGTTCTCGCGTTCTCGTGGCGTGAAGGTGGTGGTCAGCGCGAAGCTCGGGGACTTCTGGTCCGGCATCTTCATGCTGAGGTAGTACGGCGGCACCGAACTCTTGTCCTTGGTGGTCGGATCCTCGGGGATCTGCCACTGCTCGGAACCGGAGTAGAACTGCTTGGGGTTGGTGACGTGGTACTGCGTCAGCAGCTCCCGCTGGACCTTGAACAGGTCCTGCGGATACCGCATGTGGTCCTTGAGGGCCTGCGGGATCTCCGACTTGGACTTCACCGTGCCCGGGAAGGACTTCATCCACGTCTTCAGGACCGGGTCCTTCTCGTCCCACTCGTAGAGGTTCACCGTGCCGTTGTAGGCGTCGACGGTGGCCTTCACCGAGTTGCGGATGTAGTTGACCTGGTTCTGCTGGGCGACGACCGAGCGCTGGTCATCGGTCAGCGAGTCCGAGGTCGACTCCCCGAGCGTGGTGCGGGAGGCGTACGGATAGCCGTTCGTCGTGGTGTACGCGTCCACGATCCACTTCACCCGGCCGTCCACGACCGTCGGGTACGGGTCGCCGTCGATGGTCAGCCACGGGGCGACGGCCTCGACGCGCTCCTTCGGGGTGCGGTTGTACAGCACCTTGGAGCCCTCGCCGATCGCGCCCGAGTACATGATCTGCGGCTCGCCGAAGGCGACGGCGTACGCGGCCCGGTTGAAGCCGTTGGAGAGGCTCACACCGCTCTTGCCGGTGTACTTGTACGTCTGCTCGCCCGCGTCCGACGAGTAGTCGACCTCGTCCTGGGGCCCGCCGACGATGGAGTACTGGTTGGTCTTCTCGCCGTAGTAGATCCGCGGCTCGTACTCGCCGAGGTCGCCCTCGGGCGGCAGGTCCTTCTCCCGGTAGACCGGGCCGCCGGTGCCGTTCACCTCGGTGCCCTTGCCCGCGACCATGCCGTAGCCGTGGGTGTAGCGGAAGTGGTTGTTGATCCAGCCCTTCTCCGGGATGCCGTTCATGTTCAGCTCGCGGAGGCCGACGACCGTGTCGGCTTCCTTGCCCGTCTTGTCCTTGTAGCGGTCGACGTCGAGCGTGGACGGGAACTGGTAATAGCCCCTGACCTGCTGCTGCTGCTGGAAGGTCGGGGAGACGATGTTCGGGTCGAGCAGCCGGATCGAGGCCGTGGTGTCGACGGCGTCGCGCAGCTCCTGGTCGTCCTTCTTGCTCTGCCCGGAATAGTCCTTCACGTGCGCCGTATCGATGTCGTACGCCTTGCGGGTGGCATCGATGTTCTTCTTGATGAAGGGCGCTTCCTTGGCCTGCTCGTTCGGCTGGACCTGGAACTTCTGCACGATCGCCGGGTAGAGCCCGCCGATCAGGATCGCCGAGAGCGCCATCAGGCCGAGGCCGATCAGCGGCAGCTGCCAGGTGCGCCGCCACAGGGTGGCGAAGAACAGCACCGCGCAGATGATCGCGATCACGAAGAGGATCGTCTTCGCCGGCAGGTAGGCATTGGCGTCGACGTACTTCAGACCCGTCCACCCGTCGGTCGACTTCAGGCCGCTGGACTTCACCGCCAGGCCGTACCGGTCCAGCCAGTACGCCACCGCCTTGAGGGCGACGAAGAGACCCAGCAGCACCGACAGATGCCCGGTGGCCGCCGAGGTGGCGCGGGCGCCCGGGCTGGAGATGCGCAGGCCGCCGTAGAGGTAGTGCACCAGCGCGGCGGCGATCAGCGACAGCACGATCGCGGCGAAGCCGAAGCCGAGCAGGAAGCGATACCAGGGCAGGTCGAAGACGTAGAAGGAGATGTCCTTGTGGAACTGGGCATCGGTCTGCCCGAAGCTCTGCCCGTTCACCCACTGCAACCAGGTGCGCCACTGGCCGGAGGCGGAGGCGCCGGAGATCAGCCCGACGAGAAGGGAGAGCCCGAGCAGGATCCACTTCTTGTACGGGGCGATGTTCATCCGGTAGCGGTCAAGGGACTCCTGCTCCAGGGACATCGCGGACAGCGGCGGCCGCAGCCGGTGCGCCAGCCAGATGTTGACCCCCACGGCCGCGGCCATGAGCAACCCGAAGACAAGGAAGAGACCGACCTTCGTCCACAGCGTCGTGGTGAAGACGGACGTGTATTTAACCGACCGGTACCAGAGCCAGTCGGTCCAGAACCCGGCGAACATGACGAAGAGGATGGCCAGTACGGCGAGCACACCCAGCGTCAGGAACAGGGTCCGCATGCGCCGCGACGGGCGGCCGATGTTGATCCGCGGACCGGACGGGCCGCCTGAGCCGCCGGAGCCCCGGTCCGGCATCTGGAAAGCCAAGGTGCGCACCTCGAGATCGATGTGTCGGAATGGGCCGTTTCGGTGGGAATCGGCCCGAGCCCCCGTTACAGGGGGCTCACTGTGCAAACTTACTAAAGCTTTACTCGGTTCCCGCTGATGGGGTCCGGTCCGTTCTGAATCGATATGCGGCTCCGCCGCGTGGCTCGCAATGAGGCAGGATGTCGACCATGTCCAACCTTCCCACCGGCGCCACGGACGGCGCCGCATTTGCGGCCAGCCCGCTGACCCGGGCCGTACTCGAGATCGACGAATACGCCGCCGGCTTCGGCTGGGACCAGCCGGCCCGCTTCTTCGCCCTCGTCGACACCTCGCAGCTGCGCGCCCAGGAGCCAGGGCTCGCCGCGCAGCTCGGCCTCGACGAGCAGCCCGCGAACGGCCAGGCCGGGGTCACGTACACGCCGATCGAGCAGGACCAGCTGCCCGCCGGGCAGGAGCTCGACGAGTTCCTGGCGACGGTGGCGTGGCCGGACGCGGTCGGCGGCTGTGCGGTGACGCTGGAGCGGCTGATGCTGCCGCCGTCGGCCGAGGCGAAGCTCCCCGAGGGCCAGGGGGAGACACAGCTCGCCGAATGGGTGGCCAAGCACCCGGAGCGGCAGGAGGTCCGGATGACGGTGGGCGTGCTGCGGGACGGGGCGCGGGAGTGCGCGATCCGGCTGCGCGAGAAGGACAGCGCCACGGAGGTGCTGACCGGGGCCGAGCTGGTGCCGGGGCTGGCGCAGGCGCTGGCGGCGACCTTCGAGGACTGACGCCTGACTGACGCCTTCTGGGGCGTCAGTCAGGCGTCAGTCCTTCGTGCAGGACGGCAGCTGGTCGTCGTTGCCCTCGCGGATGTCCTTGAGCGCCGCCATCGCATCCTTGATCGTGCCCACCTTCACCAGGGTGAGGCCGTCGGGGATGTCCTTGGCGGCGGCCGCGCAGTTCTCCTTCGGGGTGAGGAAGTACTCCGCGCCCTTGTCGCGCGCACCGATGGTCTTCATCTCGATGCCGCCGATGGGACCGACCACACCGTTGTCGTCGATGGTGCCCGTACCGGCGACGAACTTGCCGCCGGTGAGGTCGGTCTTCTCCAGCTTGTCGACGATGCCGAGCGCGAACATCAGGCCCGCGCTGGGCCCGCCGACATCGGCCAGCTTGATGTCGATGTTGAACGGGAAGGCGTGATCCGGCCCGGCCGCGATGCCGACGATCGCGCGACCGTCATCCTCGGCCTTGCGGGTCGTAAGGGTCACCTGCTTCTCACCGCCGGTGGGCTCCTTGCCGACCTTCTTCGCCGCCGCGACCCGCTTGGCCGGGATGACCGTGAAGACGGTCTTCTGGCCGGGCTTGTGCTTGGTCACGTACTTGGAGACGTCCTCGGCCTTCTCGATCTCGTGGCCGTCGACCGCCTTGATCATGTCGCCCGCGTGCAGCTTGCCCTCGGCGGCGCCGTCCTTGACGACGGAGGCGACATTGACCCAGGACTTGAAGGGGATCTTCACCTGCTTGAGCGCCGCCACCTTGGCGCTCTCCTGGGACATGGTGAACTGCTCGGCGTTCTGCTGATCGGCCTCTTCGGCCGTCTGCCCCTCCGGGTAGACCGACTCCCTCGGCACCACCTGGTCGTCACGGGCGAGCCAGCCGGTGACCGCCTCCAGCAGGTTCATGCGGTAGTCCGCGCCGGTGACGCGGACGGTCGTCATGTTGAGATGCCCGGTGGTCGGGTACGTCTTGCGGTCCTCGATCTTCAGCACCGGGTCGCCGTCGTGGTCGCCCAGGGTGTTGACCGTCGGGCCCGGAGACATCTCCGCGTACGGCACCGGAATGAGCACCCCGGCGCTGAGCAGCGCGATCAGGGTGAGAGTGGCGGCGAGAAGCGTCGCGGTGCGGCGTGGCATATGGATGACAGTACGGGACGCTTATGCGGCGCCGGAACGCGAGTGCGACCGTTCCATCGCTTCGCGGAATCGGGCGTAGCCGGCCAGCTCTGCGACGTCCCCTGTCTTCTTCGTACGGGTCGCCCAACCCGCCCATATCGCCGCTGCCACTGCTGAGGCAACGGGGATTACCAGCCACGCAATTGCAGCCATCCCGCTCTCCTGTACATCTGATGATTCCGTCGGTACGAGAACGCTTTCGCGTGGGCGGGGGTTACGCAACTCGGACCGCAGCTGATCGGGCTGTTGACCGGGCCCTTGATCGGGCTGTTCGACAGCCCTATGGCTGCCCTAGCAGGCGCCGACCCATTCCTCGGTCCCGTCGGAAAAGCGCTGGTGCTTCCAGATCGGGACCTCGTGCTTGAGGGTGTCGATAAGGCTGCGGCAGGCCTCGAAGGCCTCCCCGCGGTGGGGGCAGGCGACGGCGGCGATGACGGCGATGTCGCCGATGGCGAGGTCACCCACGCGATGGACGGCGGCGAGCGCCCGTACGGGGTGCTCGGCGGCGACCTTCTCGGCAATCCGCCGCAGCTCGGCTTCGGCGGTGGGATGACACGAATACCCGAGCTCGTCGACGTCCTGCCCGCCATCGTGATTCCGCACGGTCCCGACAAAGATGGAGATGCCGCCGGCGGCGGCGTCCCCCACAGCTGCGTACACCTCATCGAGAGAGAGCGGGGTCTCGCGAATGCCGAGCAGCCGGATCGGATCGTCGGCGGCGAACTCGCCGGGATGCGCTTGAGCCATACGGCTCAGTCTGCCCGATCACTCCGGAATCCGGAATCCCACTTCCACGCAGGCCAGGCCCCGTGGGACCGGAGCTCGGCGGACGGTCGGGTGCGGATGGCTTGGCATCGGATGGTGACGGCCGCGCTGCCGGGTCCCGGCCGGCTCGGTGCGGGAAACGGAGGGCCTCCTGCGGGAGAGGGGGAGGTGGGTCCTTTTGGGCTGCCGGGCGCCGGACCATGAGTGCAGGTGCGCTGCGCGTGGCAGGAGGCGGGGGGCTGGCGCACGGCGGCGTACGAGGTGCTGCAGATGCGCCGCGCGGGACCGCCGCCCGGCAGCGCTAGGAGGGTGTGGGGTGGGGGTGCGCCCGCAGCGCGGGGATGAGCAGCACGCGCCAGCCATAGATGTCGGTGCCGCGTGAGGACGTACCCCCACCCCGCACCCGGCCCACGGCGGCGGCCGACCCGCCCCAAAGCCCGCCCGGCGCTTGAGGGCGAGCGCCGCCAGGCGCGATCGCCCAGGGCGCAGCAACGCCATTGCACCGTCCGCGCTACAGCCGCCCCCGCCGCGCCTTCCGCACCTTCCGCACAACCGCCGCCGTGCCCAGCAACGCCACCGTCGCACCCGCCGCACCAGCAGCCGTCGCATCCTTGCGCCCCAGCCGGCGGCCGGCCACCGTGTGGCGGCCCGAGACCTCCGCCAGGAGCTCTGCCAGGACTTCCTCGTTCGTCCACTGCGGGCGCCAGCCCGCATCGTGGAGGCGCGACCCGCTCACCACCCACGGATGCATCGTGTACGCCAGGTCCCCGGCAGGCGACGGCGTCAGCCCCAGCCGATGCAGCCGCGACGCCGTGCCCAGCGCCACCGCCGACGGGAGCTCCATCCGCCGGATCTCCGTCAGCTCCTCGACCTCCTCCTGCTCCAGCCACCCGTCACAGCCGACCGCCAGCTCCCCCTCAGCCTTCTCCAGGGCAGCAAACTCCAGCGCACTCGCCAGGTCATCGACATGGCAGAACTGCCAGCACGGCCGCGACCCCTTCACCACCAGCAGCCGCGGAGACTCGAAATACCTGGTCAGAGGGGTATCCACCCCACCCACCAGCGCCGCGGGCCGCACCACCGTGACATTAAGCCCCGGGTGCGCCTTAGGCGCCCGCCGCGCCAGCCGCTCGATCTCGAGCAGGTCCCCGACCCCGGTCGCCTCCTCCGTGGCCCGCAGCTCCGCGTCCTCCGCGAGCGGCACCGCATTGTCGGGCAGCGCCCCGTAGACCATCGCCGACGTGCACAGCACCACCCGCCGCACGCCGGCCGCCGCGGCGGCCGTCAGCACCGTCTGCGTACCCCGTACGTTATACGCCGTACGGGCCGCCGGATCGGACTCCAGATCGAGATCGAGCGCGAGGTGCACCACCACATCGGCGCCGCGCAGCTTCTCGGCGATAGCCGGGTCCCGTACGTCCAGAACATGCCACGTCGCGTCCTCGGCACCAGCGAAGTCACCACGCCGCTCATCGATGCCCAGCACCTGCTTGACCTCGGACGATGCCGCCAGTCGGGCGGTGAGCAGGGCGCCGATGCCGTCCCCTGCGCCGGTCACCGCCACCACGGGACCTGCGGCGGAGTGGCGTTTTCGCGTTGCGCGAACGTTCGGTTCCGGGGAACTCACCGGGCGGCTCCAGCTGTTGTCTGAGGTAGTTTCACCCATCCTGCCGCAGCCGGCGGGCACGACGAGCACCGAGCCGTAAAGCGGCGCACGGGCCTAGGCTGGATGTGTCGGTAACCAAGCAAGCTACTTCACCCCACCAGACACCTAAGAGCCGAGGACATCGTGAGTGACACCCCATTCGGATTCGGCCTTCCGCAGGAGCCGGACGACGGCGATGACGGCAAGGACGGTCCCAAGAAGCGGGGCGAGGGCAGCGGCCAGGGCGGCCAGGACCCCTTCGGGTTCGGTGGTGGCGCCGGCGGTGCCGATAACCCCTTCGCGGCGATCTTCGGCTCCATGGGCGGCGGCCAGCCCGGCGGCCCCGGCGGCTTCAACCCCGCCGACCTGGGCGCCGCCTTCCAGCAGCTCGGCCAGATGCTGAGCTATGAGGGCGGCCCGGTGAACTGGGACATGGCCAAGGACATCGCCCGCCAGACCGTGGCCCAGGGCGGCCCCGACGGCTCCAAGGACGCCAGCGTCGGCGAGCACGACAAGGCCGCCGTCGAGGAGGCCGTGCGCCTCGCCGACCTGTGGCTCGACGGCGTTACGGCCCTGCCCTCCGGCTCGGGCAGCGCGGTGGCCTGGTCCAGGGCCGAGTGGGTGGAGAACACCCTCCCGGTGTGGAAGGACCTGGTCGACCCGGTCGCGGAGCGGGTGGGCTCGGCCATGGGCAGCGTGCTGCCGGATGAGATGCAGGAGATGGCCGGTCCGCTGATCGGCATGATGCGCTCCATGGGCGGCGCCATGTTCGGCAGCCAGATCGGGCAGGCCGTCGGCGTGCTCGCGGGCGAGGTCGTCGGCTCCACCGACATCGGCCTGCCGCTCGGCCCGGCGGGCAAGGCGGCGCTGCTGCCGGCCAACGTCAAGGCCTTCGGCGAGGGCCTCGGCGTACCGGAAGAGGAGGTGCGGCTCTACCTGGCCCTGCGCGAGGCCGCCCACCAGCGGCTCTTCGCCCATGTGCCGTGGCTGCGCTCGCATCTCTTCGGCGCCGTCGAGGGCTATGCCCGCGGCATCAAGGTCGACACGGCCAAGCTGGAGGACATCGTCGGCCAGCTCGACCCGTCGCGGCCTGAGGAGCTGCAGGACGCGCTGCAGCAGGGCATGTTCCAGCCGGAGGACTCCCCAGAGCAGAAGGCCGCCCTGGCGCGTCTGGAGACCGCGCTCGCCCTCGTCGAGGGCTGGGTGGACGCTGTGGTGCACGCCGCCGCCGAGCCGCACCTGCCGTCCGCGGGCGCGCTCCGCGAGGCGCTGCGCCGCCGCCGCGCCACCGGCGGCCCGGCCGAGCAGACCTTCGCCACCCTGATCGGCCTCGAGCTGCGCCCGCGCCGGCTGCGCGACGCCTCCCGCCTGTGGGCCTCGCTCGCCGACGCCCGCGGCACGGACGGCCGCGACGCCCTGTGGACGCACCCGGACATGCTGCCGACGGCGTCGGACCTGGACGACCCGGACGGGTTCGTACACAGCGAGTCGCCGGACTTCTCGGAGCTGGACAAGATGCTCGGGGAGGCGGCGCAGAAGCCCAAGGGCGAAGCCGGCTCCAAGAGCGACGCCGACGGCCAGGGCGACGACAAGGACGACGACTCCAAGTGAGCCTTTACGACGACGCGGGGCGGGCCCTCAAGGAGTGGACCGCCCCGGACGCCGACCAGGACAGCCTGCGCGATGCGTACCTGGCGCATCTCGCCTCCCACCCCGACGGCATGTGGAAGTCCTGCGCGGACGGCCACCTCACCGCCAGCGCGCTGGTGGTGGACCCGACGCGCGAGCGCGTGCTGCTCACGCTGCACGGCAAGCTCAACATGTGGCTGCAGACCGGCGGCCACTGCGAGCCCACCGACCGCACCCTCGACCAGGCCGCGCTGCGCGAGGCCGCCGAGGAGTCCGGCATCGAGGGCCTGGTGGTGATCGGCGGCGGCCCGGTCCGCCTCGACCGCCACAAGACGCCGTGCGCCTGGCACCTCGACGTCCAGTACGCCGCCCTCGCCCCCGCGGGCGCGGTGCCGGAGATCAGCGACGAGTCGCTCGACCTGCGCTGGTTCCCGTACGACAAGGTGGCGGACGTCGCCGACGAATCCGTCGTACGGCTGCTGTCCGCCACCCGGGCCGTCATCGATTACTGATCATCGGTTACTGAAGATGTTCCCCTGGTTCTGGCCGTGGGCGCCCTGCGCGCCCATGCCGAACTGGGCCCGGACGCCGCCGCCGATCTGCGCGTTCTGCGGCGGCAGCTGCTCGCTGGGCTGCACCAGCGCGTAGCCCTGCCCGGTGAGGTTGAGCTCCCAGCCCTCGCCGGTGTTGCCGCGCCGCCGCCAGACCCCGGACGACGAGGTCTGCGACTGCATCTGCACCCGTAGCCCGGAGGACCAGGCCACGATGGCGTCGGCGTCCACGGACGCGAACTTCTCCGGCGTGATCTCCAGCAGCAGCGGCTTGCCCGAGGTCATCAGCGCGACCTTGCCGCGGCCGGTGATCTCCAGGTTGTACTTGCCGGAGCCGGAGATCCCGTACTGGCTGTCGACCGCGATGATCTCCCAGTGCAGCGTGGAGTCGAGCGCGAGGACGTACGCACCGTCCACCGTCAGGCCGTCCTGGGGGACGTCCACGACATGGATGTGCTGGGCGAGGTTGGCGAAGTAGACCGTGCCCTGGCCTGAGCAGCGCATCAGGTCGAGGCCCTCCCCGCCCGCCATGGCGCGGGCGCGGCGGCGCTGGTGGGACTGGAACTCGCCGTCGAATTCGATCATTCCCTGGTACGCGACCATGGCGCCCTTGCGCGCCAGGATGTCGCTCTGCCCGTCCAGGAAGGCGCGCAGCAGGTACGGGTTCTGGAGCGCGTACCGCTCCTGCGTCTGGTTCTCGACGTATGCGAAAAGCGGGCTCTGCATGATGTGGTGCCCTCCCCCTTCAGCCCCGGACCCGGAGACGGTCGGTCGAATCCTCGCTCGGCTGCACGACGACGAAGCCGTTGCCCGAGAAGGCGATCTGGAACGCCTCGCCGCTGCCGCGGCCGACCAGCGCGCCCATCTTCATCGTGCGCTTGCCCTTGAGCTTCAGGTTGGTCGACCAGGCGACGAGCGCGTCCGGGTCGACATAGGTCTCGTCCTCGCCCTTGCTGGCGCAGTCCACGACGACGGGCGCGCCGCGCGAGGTGATCGCGACCCAACCGGTGCCGCTGAGCGACACGTTCCACAGGCCCTGGCCGGCGAGCTTGGCGAGGCCCTTGACCCGCTCGACGCCGAAGTTCAGGTGGGCGTCGAAGGCGAGGAGGTTGGTGCCGTTGACCGACAGGGCCTCGTTGTTGAGGTTTACGCAGACCACGTCGGCGCCGTAGTCGGCGAGGTAGATCAGCCCGTCGCCGTGGCACTTCATCAGCGGGGCGCCCTCGCCGGTGAGCCACTGCGCGGCGGCCTGGCGGAGCTGCGGCGGGTTGGGCTCGTACTGGACGAAGCCCTCGTACGCGACCATCGAGCCCGCGCGGGCGTAGAGGTCCTGGCCGGTCTGGAGGACCGCCTTCAGCATGGTGGAGCCGTGGTTCTCCATGCGGGCGGCGACCGGGGTGGGCGCGTAGCCCGAGATCAGTGTCTGGTCCATGACTTCGCTCCCTCTAGATCTCGTACGGCTGGACGACGATGAAATTGCCGGGCGCACCGCGGAACTGGAGGTTCACGGTCTCCCCGCTGTGCCCCGGATAGGCGGTCCGGCGCAGGCTCACCTGACTGGAGAGGACCACCTGGGCGGCGGCCGACCAGGCGACGACGGACTGCGCGTCGGCGTACGTGGTGGGCGTGACCGGGAGGACGACCGGGACGCCGTGCGTCTTGACGATCACCTGCCCCGTCCCCTGGAACTGCATGGTGAAGAGCGCCCCGCCCGGGATGCCGTGGCCCTCGATGCGGCGGACCTCGTACTGGAGGCTCTCGTCGAAGGCGAGGACATTCTCGGCGGAGACGCAGATGGCGTCGCCCTGGAGCTCGATCGGGTGCAGGTAGGCGGCGTTGTCGGCGAGGAAGACCTGGCCGCGCCCGGTGCAGCGCATCAGCTGCATCTCCTGCCCGGTGGCATTGCCGACGACGCGGCCGACGACGCCGGAGCCCTTGTACGAGAACTCCACCTTGCCCTGGTAGAGCACCATGCTGCCCTGGCGAGCGAGCACGGGCTGCCCGTCGGTGCCGAGGTCCACGCGGACCAGCTTGGCGTTCTGCTGGGTCCAGCGCTGGCCGGTGGGGACCTCGCGGTACGGCTCGATGGCCTTGCTGAGGCCGAGCGGGGGCTGCTGCGGGACGGCGTACGCGCCGGGGGCGGGGGCGCCGGCCATGGGGGCGCCGCCGGGTTGAGCGAAGGGGTTGGGGAGGGCCTGGCCGGGAGCGCCTGGGGGCGGGACGGCCTGGCCGGGTGGGGGGACCGCTTGGCCGGGCGGCGGTACGGCGCCCGGGGGCGGGACCGCGCCGGGCGGCGCGACGGCGCCGGGGGCGCCTGCTCCCTGGGCGGGCGGCGGGATCGCGCCCGGGGGCTGCGCGCCCTGGCCCGGGGGCGGGACCGCGCCCGGCGGCTGGGCCGACTGCCCAGGGGGTGGTACGGGGAGGGGCTGGCCCGGGGCCGGGGCGCCCGGTGGTGGGCTTGCCTGGCCGCCCGGCGGGGGTACGGGCAGGGGCTGGCCCGGCGGCGGGGTGGCGGCCGGGGGCGGGCCGAAGCCGGCGGGCTGGGTGGGGGCCTGGTTCGCGGGGGCGGGGGCGGGCGCGGGGGCCGGGGCGGGTGCCGGGGCCTGCGGCGCCTGGGGCGCCGATTGCGCCGGGGGCGCGAAGGCCGGCGGGGCCGCCGCCTCGGCGGGCGGGGCGAAGCCCGGCGCCGCGCCGGGCGCCTGCTGGCCGCCGCCCTGCTCCTCCAGCACCTCGCCGCCGAAGTGCTTCAGCAGCGCGTCGAGACCGCCCTCGAAGCCCTGCCCGATGGCCGCGAAACGCCACACGTCCTTGAAGTAGAAGTCGCCCAGCATCACGGCACGCTCGGTCGTGAACTCCGACCCGTCGAAGGCGTACCGCACGACCTCCTCTCCCCCGGCCACGATGCGGATCCAGCCGGGGCCGACCTGCGACATCTGGCCGCCGCCGTCGATGGTCGCGGTGAAGGAGAGCCTGCGGATCTGCTGCGGGATGCGGTCGAGCGTCACGCGGAACGACTCGGTGTCGCCGGACTGGGCGCCGAGCTGCTGGATGGACTCCTCCGGCGACTTCGGCTGGTTGAAGAAGATGAAGTACTGGTCGTCGGAGAGGCGCTCGTCCCCGTCGAGGCCGAAGCAGCTGATGTCGAAGCTGAGGCCCGGTGCGGATATGTTCACGCCCACATACAGATCAGTGCCCGCGGTCAGGTCGCTGATCTTGGCCTTGTGGCCGCGCTGAAATTGCCTGGACATGCGAAACGACCATCCCCCTGCAGATGTTGACATAACGCCCTTGCGGGCTGCTGGCTTACCCTAGTCGCTCGATTCGCCGCCCGGGAGGGCGGGTTCCTGCTCGCGGTCGCCATCGCGCCCTTGGTCGCGCTCTTGATCGCGCTCCTCGTCGCGGGCCGTCGGCACGTACGGCAGCGACTCGCCGGCGACCACGCCTTCGAGGTAGCCGCGGGCGCGTTCGGTGCGCGGATAGGCCTCCATGAGACGCCAGAAGCCGGGACCGTGGCCGGGCTCCAGCAGATGCGCGAGCTCGTGCACGAGCACGTAATCGATGACGTACTCGGGCATCCCCTGGAGGCGGTGCGACAGCCGGATGCTGCCCTCGGAGGGGGTGCACGAGCCCCAGCGGGTGTTCTGGTTGGTGACCCAGCGGACGCTCGCGGGGCAGGCGCTGCCGCCGAGATACTGCGCCGAGAGCCGCGCGGCCCGCGCGGCGAGCTCGGCGTCCCCGGGGCGGCGCTTCTTCTCCTGCGCCTTGAGCTTGTCGAGCATCACCGCGACCCAGCGCTCTTCCTCGGCCTCGCTCATCCGGGCGGGGATCAGGACGACGGTGCGATCGCCCTCGCGATAGGCCGACACGGTTCTGCGCCTGCGCGCACTGCGGCGAACCTCGACCGCGCTCGTGGGTCGGGGTGTGCGTCCGGCGGCGTGCTCTTGGTCGGCAGGCACGCCTCGACGTTACCTGTTGAGACGGACATAAGTCCCGGGCCGTGGCCAGATCCGGGCGGCGCGGTCGGGCGGGACGCCCGGGTTGTCGTACTAACTCCCCCAGCCTGTGGATAACTTTCGGCCCGCCTCGGGCGGATCGGGCATGGTGTGGGCGGGATCACGAAAGCGGCGTCCGGCGGGTCGGCGGGCGCGGGACGGGGGGGGATGGGATGGACACGGGGGCGGAGACGGTGACTGCGCGTGGGGCGGGCCGGGAGCGGGGGCCGACGGGGGCGCGGGAGGCGGGGGCGGTACGGGACCCGGAGACGGGACCTGTACGGGACCCGGAAACGGGCCCGGTACGGGACCTGGACGCAGGCCCGGTACGGGATCCGGAGGCAGGCCTCGTACGCGAGCCGGAGCAGGCTTTCGTGCGCGAGCCGGAGCGGGCCAGCGCGCGGTCGGCCTTGGGGCATCCGGTGCTGAAACCGGCTTTGCGGCGGGCGTGGCGGGGGCGGCAGACGTTGCAGTTCGGGGCGGGGCGGGCGCATGCGGTGAAGCTGGGGCCGGTCGATCCGGCCACGGGGGCGTTTCTCGAGCTGCTCGACGGGACGCGCGGGCTGCCGCTGCTGCGCCAGGAGGCCCCGCGGTACGGCCTGGCGCCCGGCCAGGCGGATGCGCTGCTCGACGCGCTCGCGACCGCCGGGCTGCTCGACGACACCACCGGCGGCGGCGAGCCCGCGGCGCGGCTGCGCGCCCGGCCGGACGTGCTGGAGCGGCTGCGCGCCGACCATGCCGCGCTCTCGGTGGTCCACCGCGAGCCCGCCGCGGCGGTGGAGCGCCTGGCGGCGCGGCGGGCGACACGGGTGCAGGTGCGCGGCGCAGGCCGGGTGGGCGCGACGGTGGCGACGCTGCTCGCGGCGGCGGGAGTGGGCCGGGTCGACGTACAGGACGGCGGCTGCGTGACCCCGTGGGAGACGGCGCCGGGCGGCCTGCCGCCGGACCGGATCGGCGAGCGGCGCGCCGTGGCGGCGCAGCAAGAGGTGCGTCGTTGGTCACCGGGGGCGCGCGGCAAAGGCGGGGGGCGACCGCGGGCCGCCCCCGAGCCGCCCCGCGGCGGAGGACGAGGACTGCCGCGTCAGGGCCCCGAGCCACCCCTCGGCGGACGACGAGGGCGCCCACGCCAGGGCCCCGAGCCATCCCTCGGCCGCAGCCCGGGACGGCCCCGCGAGGGGCCCGAGCTGCCGCTCGCGCTCGTGGTGATGGCGCCGCGTGATGGGCTCGGGGCGTACGCGCCCGATCCGGGGGCTGTCGAGCAGCTGATGGCTGCCGGGGTGCCGCACGTGTACGCGGGGGTGCTGGAGGGCACGGGCGTGGTGGGCCCGCTGGTGTTGCCTGGGGAATCGGCCTGCTCGGGGTGCATGGCCGCGGAGCGGTGCGAGCGGGAGCCGGAGTGGCCGCGCATGGTGGCACAGTGGCGGTCCGGCGGTCGCCGAGAGGGGGTGGCCGCCTGCGATATCGCGTTGGCGACAATGGTGGCGGGGTTGGCAGCCGCACATGCGCTGACGTTCCTCGACGGGCGGCTTCCGCCCATCGCCGGGGCGCGTCTCGAGTGTGCGCTGCCGGCGCTCAGCTGGGAGACATGTCGGCCGGCTCCGCATCCGCGGTGCGGCTGTGGCGCGGCGGCCGAGGGCGGGGCCGCGGAGCAGGAAGCTGGAGGAGTTCATGTCTGATCTTCCGCGCAAGCCGGACCCTGCGGACGAGCACGGCGACCTGCCGCCGGCCGACGACCTGCCGGAGACGACCGACGACCTGCCGGAGACCGACGACCGACAGGACAACCACAGCACCGACGACGAGCTGCAGCTGAGCGACCTGCCGCGCAAGGCCTTCACGCGGACGGCGAAGCTGGCGGCGCTGCCGCTGGGCTTTGCCGGGCGGTCCGCCTGGGGCATAGGCAAGCGGATCGGCGGGAAGTCGGCGGAGATCGTCGGCCGGGAGCTGCAGCAGCGCACCGCGGACCAGCTGTTCAGGACGCTGGGCGAGCTCAAGGGCGGGGCGATGAAGTTCGGCCAGGCGCTGAGCGTCTTCGAGTCGGCGCTGCCGGAGGACATAGCCGGGCCGTATCGCGCGACGCTGACCAAGCTCCAGGAGGCGGCGCCGCCGCTGCCCGCGGCCACCGTGCACGGCGTGCTCGCCGAGGCCCTCGGCGAGGACTGGCGGGAGCTCTTCGCCGAGTTCGACGACCGCCCCGCGGCCGCGGCCTCGATCGGGCAGGTGCACCGCGCGGTGTGGCATGACGGCCGCGAGGTCGCGGTCAAGGTGCAGTATCCGGGCGCGGGCGAGGCGCTGCTGTCGGACCTGACGCAGCTGGGCCGGTTTGCCCGGCTGCTCGGCCCGCTGATCCCGGGCATGGACATCAAGCCGCTGATCGCGGAGCTGCGCGCCCGCGTCTCGGAGGAGCTGGACTACGCACTGGAGGCGAAGGCGCAGGCGGTCTGCGCGGCGGAGTTCGCGGGCGACCCGGACGTACTCGTGCCCGACGTGTTGCACCAGGCCGAGCAGGTGCTGGTCACCGAGTGGATGGACGGCATACCGCTGGCGCAGCTGATAGCCGGCGGCAGCGAGGCGGAGCGGGACCGCGCGGGGCAGCTGCTGGCCCGCTTCCTGTTCTCCGGCACGGCCCGCACCGGACTGCTGCACGCCGACCCGCACCCGGGAAACTTCCGGCTGGTGAAGGCGGCCGGCTCCGAGGACGACCCCGCGCAGTGGCGGCTCGGGGTGCTCGACTTCGGCACCGTGGACCGGCTGCCGGAGGGGCTGCCGGACACCATCGGCATCGCGCTGGGCATGACGCTGCAGGGTGAGGCCGAGGCGGTGTACGAGCTGCTGCGTGCGGAGGGCTTCGTAAAAGAGGACATCGACCTGGACCCGGAGGCGGTGCTCGACTATCTGGTGCCGATCATCGAGCCCGCGGCGGTGGAGCGGTTCACGTTCACCCGGAGCTGGATGCGGACGCAGGCGGCCCGGATAGCCGACCCGCGCAATCCGGCGCATCAGCTGGGCCGGCAGCTGAATCTGCCGCCGTCGTATCTGCTGATCCACCGGGTGACGCTGTCCACGATCGGGGTGCTCTGCCAGCTCGGCGCGCGGGTGCGGATGCGGGATGAACTCGAGGAGTGGCTGCCGGGGTTCACCGCCCCGGACATAGCAGAAGGGGACCGCCCTGAGGGCGGTCCCCTGGAGACAGACGCCGAGGCTACGGCGTAGGTCTCACTGCATCACGGCCATCGCGAGTGCCCGGCGGGCTCGCAGCTGCGCGCGCTCGGCGCGGCGCTGGAGCCTGCGGGCGCTGAGCAGGCGGGAGACCGCCCGCTCGCCGTCGGCCTCGCGAAGGCGTTCCTGATATTGCGCTCTGGCCAGTGCTTCTGGCATGAGTTGCATTTCGAGCTTCCTGTTCTGGCGCTCGTCGATGGCGCCGATTTCGGTGTGTGCGTACGGATAGTCGCTGGACGGGTTCATCGGGGACATGGCCGGGACCTGCTTCTTGGGGTCGTGCGCTGATGGGCGGGCGATGGTGCCGTGGCTGTTCATGCCACGACCGGGTTCTTCCGCGGACGACCGCGCGGCCGCTTCCGCGGCACCACGACGCCCTGGATGAACAGCTCGCCGCCCCAGACGCCCCACGGCTCACGCCGGTCCTTGGCGCCGGCCAGGCAGGCCTCACGCACCGGGCAGGTCTGGCAGAGCGACTTGGCGTACTCGACGTCGGCCGGCGACTCGGCGAAGAAGACCTCCGGGTCGTAGCTCCGGCAAGGGACGAGGTCGCCGAGGCGCTCGATGCGCTCGTCGAGCTCGGTAAGAGCAGTCAGCTGGGTCAAGGGGACCTCCGGGTCGGTGGGTTGTGAAGGCGGGCCTGCGGGCGGGAGGGGCTGCTCGTGCACTGGGGTGGACACGTGGTGCCTTCCTGTCTTCTGGTTCATCGGTCTCGGGTCGTGCTGGTCGGGCTGTTGGCCCAAATCAAAAGGGCCGCGGATCCCGGTGACGGGTTCCGCGGCCCTGGAAGGTGCCGGCGTGATCTTGGCGATCAGGCTGGATCTTTCCAGGGTTCGAGGCCGCGGTAGGCCCGCATCTTCAGGTGCTGCTTCGTCATGGCAGTCGTCGTACCGGAGGCAAAGCCGCCGATGACCCACGCCTGCTCTCGGAGGCCGGCACCCGTGGTCGCGAAGGCATAGGCCTGGGGGGCCTGCGCCGCTGCTGCTACGAGTGCCTTGGTCGGTCGGTCATTACGGATCGCACGGGAAGCGTCGACGCCGGAGAGCCCATTGCTGGACAGACCGGTGGCGCGAACCGAGGACTCCGCACTGACCAGGGCCGGGACGGCAAGCAGGCAGGAGGCGGCGGCACCGCGACCGTTGAGTTTCACGTTGATCGTCGACACTGGGCTCGCCTCCTTTCTGGATAGTCGTCTCGGTCCTGACCGGCTTGCGCCGGTCAAGGGGTCTAGTACAACACGGAACCGGGTGGCCCGGGAAGAGCTGCCCGCTTCCGTGCTCGGAAGGCTATGAGCCTTCCGAGGCGGCGCGCAAACTATTTTTCGCGGGATTTTCCCGCATCAGCCCTCGCCATCTTCCTCGGATGGCTCCTGACCTGCACAGATGGCGAGAACATCGTCGCCAAATCGGTTGAGTTTTCGTTGCCCCACACCCGAAATGCCGGACAATTCCGACGCGTTGGCGGGGCAGTTCTCGGCGATCGCCAGCAGCGTCTTGTCCGTGAAGACGCAGTACGCGGGCTGCCCGATCCGCCGCGCCACCGCCGTCCGCCAGTCGTGCAGCCGCTCGTACAGCCCCTCGTCCAGCTCGGCCGGGCAGTCCTCGCAGCGCATCAGCTTGATCTCGCCCGCCTGGGTGAGCGTCCGCCCGCACACCCGGCAGCGCACCTGCCGCCGCTGCCGCGGCGCCGCGGGCCGCTCGCGACCGGCACGGGCGCCGCCCGCCGTCCCCCGCTCGATGCCGCCCTGCCCGCCCGCGAAGCCACCACCGGGCCGCGCCCCCGCGGACCCGGGCCGCAGCCCGTCCAGGAACCGGCTGGGCCGCCGCGACGCCCGCCCCCCGGGCGAGCGCGCCACCGCCCACGACAGGCACAGGTGCTGCCGCGCCCGGGTCACCCCGACGTACAGCAGCCGCCGCTCCTCCTCCACCTGCTCATCGGTCTTGGCGTACGTGATCGGCAGCATGCCCTCGGTCAGTCCGACCAGGAAGACGGCGTCCCACTCCAGCCCCTTCGCCGCATGCAGCGAGGCGAGCGTGACGCCCTCCACGGTCGGCGCGTGCTGCGCCGCGGCCCGCTCGGCGAGCTCGGCCACGAAGTCGGCCAGCGACGCCGACGGCCGAGCCGCGCCGAAGTCTTCGGAGAGCCGCACCAGCGCGGCCAGAGACTCCCACCGCTCCCGTACGGCCCCGGAGCCGGCCGGCGGCTCCGGGTTCCAGCCGCCGCCCTTCATGCCGCCGAGCACCGCCCGCACCTGCGCCGGCAGGTCCGCCGCCCCGTCGAGCAGCGCGTCATTGCCGCCGGCCTTGGCGGCACCGCGCAGCTCGACGCCCGCCTGCCGCACCTCCGGCCGCTCGAAGAAGCGCTCGGCGCCGCGCAGCTGGTACGGGACGCCGTGGTCCGCGAGGGCCTGCTCGTAGACCTCGGACTGGGCGTTGATGCGGTACAGCACCGCGATCTCGCTCGCCGGCACCCCGGAGTCGAGCAGCTTGCGGATCCGCCGGGCGGTGCCGTCGGCCTCCTCGGGCTCGTCCCCGTACTCGACATAGGCGGGCGCCGGGCCGGGCTCGCGCTGCGCGACCAGCTCCAGGCGGTGGGCGGCGGCGCGGCCGCCGGCCTGGTTCAGCAGCCCGTTGGCGAGGTGGACGACCTGGGGCGTGGAGCGGTAGTCGCGGACCAGCTTCACGACGGTGGCCTGCGGGTGCCGGTTGCGGAAGTCCAGCAGGTGATCGGGGGTGGCCCCGGTGAAGGAGTAGATCGTCTGGCTGGCGTCGCCGACCACGCACAGCCCGTCCCGGTCGCCGAGCCACAGCTCCAGCAGCCGCTGCTGCAGCGGGCTGACGTCCTGGTATTCGTCCACCACGAAGTGCTGGTACTGCTGCTGCACCTGTTCCGCGATGTCCGGCCGGTCGCTCAGCACGCCGACCGTCAGCAGCAGCACATCCTCGAAGTCGATCATCGTGCGCTCGCGCTTGAGCTGCTCGTACGCCCGGTAGATCCCGGTCAGCTCGGCGGCGTCCCGCGGCGCCTCCCGGCCGGCTTTGAGAGCCGCCGCCGCGTAGTCCTCGGGCACGGTCTGGGTGACCTTCGCCCACTCGATCTCGCCCGCCGCGTCGCGCAGCTCGCCGCGGTCGAGCCGCAGGCCCTCCCTGGCCGCGGCCTCCGCCACCACCTGGATCTTGCGGTCCAGCAGCCGCGGCAGCTCGCCGCCGACGGCCTTCGGCCAGAAGTACTGCAGCTGCCGCAGCGCCGCCGAGTGGAAGGTCCGCGCCTGCACCCCGGCCGCGCCGAGCTGCCGCAGCCGCCCGCGCATCTCCCCCGCGGCCCGGTTGGTGAAGGTCACCGCGAGCACGCTGGCCGGCTGCATGATCCCGGCCCGCACCCCGTACGCGATCCGGTGCGTGATCGCCCGGGTCTTGCCCGTACCGGCGCCGGCCAGCACGCACACCGGGCCGTGCAGCGCCGTGGCCACCTCGCGCTGCTCCGGGTCGAGGCCGTCCAGGACGGCGTCGGCGGAGTCGGGAGCCTCGGGGAAGAGGGTGGCGGACGGGGGCTGCGGTGCGGATGTCACCCCGCCATGCTGCCAGGTCCCCGGCCGGGAATGGCGGGCCCTCCGGATACGTTCTTCCACTGCAATCACGCACGGCGACTTTGAGGAGAGCGTGGACCCATGGCGGGCACTGTGACGATGTACAGCACCACCTGGTGCGGCTACTGCCGCCGGCTGAAGAGCCAGATGGACCGCGAGGGCATCGCCTACACCGAGATCAACATCGAGCAGGACCCGGAGTCCGCCTCGTACGTCGAGAGCGTCAACGACGGCAACCAGCTGGTCCCGACCGTCGTGGTCGTCCCGGAGGCCGGCGGCGAGCAGCGCGCGATGGGCAACCCGCCGCTGAAGTGGATCAAGGAGTCGCTGGCGGCGTAAGACAGGCTCTAAAGCCCACGCTTCGGCAGCGGGCTGCCGTACCAGCGCTCGATCAGGCGGGCCGCAATCGAGATCCCGTAGGGAGGCAGCACCTCCCCGGACTCGAAGGCGGCCCGCAGCTCGTCCCGGGAGAACCAGCGGGCCTCGGAGATCTCGTCCCCGTCCACCTGGATCTCGGTGGTCTTCGCCCGCGCCGTGAAGCCGAGCATCAGGCTCGACGGGAACGGCCACGGCTGGCTGGCCAGGTACTCCACCTCGCCGACCTCGACGCCGACCTCCTCGAAGACCTCGCGCCGCACCGCCGCCTCGATCGACTCCCCCGGCTCCACAAAGCCGGCCAGCGTCGAGAAGCGCCCGTCCGGCCAGTGCACCTGCCGGCCCAGCAGCACCCGGTCGTCCTCGTCCGTGACCGTCATGATCACGGCGGGGTCGGTACGCGGATAGTGCTCGCCCCCGCAGGCCGGGCAGCGCCGGATGTGCCCGGCGGCGGCGATCTGCGTGCGCTCCCCGCAGCGGGAGCAGAAGCGGTGGCTGCGCTGCCAGTTCTCCAGCGCGACCGCGTGCACCATCAGCGCCGCGTCCCGGTCGCCGAGCAGCATCCCGGCCTCGCGCAGCCCGGCCGGGCGCGCGGAGGCGTCCATGCGCCCCGGGAGGCTGTCCTTCTGCAGCGCGAAATAGCGCACCCCGTCCTCGTCCGTGCCGAGGAAATAGCGGTGCTGCTCGGTGAAGGGCGCCTCGAAGGACGGGATCATGACCAGCTCGGTCCGCCCGTCCGGGGTGTCGTCGATCAGCACCTGCCCGCCGGAGACCACGAAGACGCGGGTGGTCGGATGGCTCCAGGCCGCCCCCAGCCAGGCCTCGTCGAGGCGGTGGTGGGCGGCGCGGTCGATGCCGTTCGCCCCGGTCAGCGGCGGCACGAGCGCACCCTGCGTCGGTACGGTGGTCACTCCTGGACTCCCTCTCCCCCTGCGGTACGCACGTCGGCCAGCTCGCCCCAGAGGTGGGCGGCGGCCTCGGCACCCTTCATCAGCAAGTCGGTCTCCACCTTCTCATTCGGCGCATGCCAGCCGTCCGACGGCACGGAGATCCCGAGGAACAGCACCGGCGCACCGAGCGCGTCCTGGATGTCCGCGGCGGGCCCGGACCCGCCCTCCCGCGTGAAGCGGATCTTCGCCCCGTCGAAGGCCCGGCTCATGGCCCGTACCAGCGCCTGCAGCGCGGGGTCGTCGAGCGGGGTCAGACAGGGTCTGGTGGCGCCCAGGAAGGCGAGCTCGTGCCGGATTCCGTCCGGGATACGGGCCGCCACCCACGCGCGGACGGCCTCCTGCACCTTCTCCGGGTCCTGTCCCGCGACGAGCCGGAAGGAGAGCTTGAGCTGGGCGGTGGCGGGGACGATGGTCTTGCCGCCGGGGCCCTGGTAGCCGCCGCCGATGCCGTTGACCTCGGCGGTCGGCCGGGCCCAGATGCGCTCCAGCGTGGAATAGCCGGCCTCGCCGCCGGTGCCGTGCGAGTGCGCGGTGCGCAGCCAGCTGTCCTCGTCGAAGGGCAGCTCGGCGAAGAGCTCGCGCTCGCGGTCGGTGAGCGTGACGACGCCGTCGTAGAAGCCGGGGATGGCGACGCGGCCGTCCGCGTCGTGCAGTCCTGCGGCGAGGCGGGCGGCTTCGGTGGCGGGGTTGGGGACGGCGCCGCCGAAGGATCCGGAGTGGATGTCCTGGTCGGGCCCGTAGAGATCGATCTGGCAGTCGGTGAGGCCGCGCATGCCGGTGCAGACGGTCGGGGTGTCGGCGGCCCACATCCCCGTATCGGAGACGATCACGACATCGGCGGCGAGCCGGTCGGCGTGCTCGCGCAGCAGCGCGGGGAAGTTCGGCGAGCCGGACTCCTCCTCGCCCTCGATGAGCAGCTTGAGGTGCACGGCGGGGGCGCTGCGCCCGGTGGCATGCAGGTGGGCTTTCACGCCCAGGGTGTGGAAGAGCACCTGCCCCTTGTCGTCGGCGGCGCCCCGCCCGTAGAGGCGAGCGCCGTCCTCGCTGGGGGTGGCCTCGAAGGGCTCGGTGTGCCAGCCGTCGGCGCGATCGGCGGGCTGCACGTCGTGGTGCCCGTAAACGAGAACGGTGGGCGCTCCGGCGCCCGCGTCGGCGGGCCACTCGGCGAACACGGCGGGCAGCCCCGCACTCTCCCACACCTCGGCGACGGGAAACCCGGTGTTCTTGAGCCTCGCCACCAGCCACTCAGCACTCCGCCGGACGTCCCCGGCGTGCTCAGGATCGGCGGAGACGGACGGGATCCGGATCCACTCGGCAAGCTCGCCGAGGAACCCGTCGCGATGGGCGGAGACGTAAGCCCGGACGTCATTGTCCGGCGCGGGGGTGGTGCTCATGGTCTTCAAGCGTAATCGCTGCTGGAAGTGGCTTGATTATCACCAGCCGGTGCCCCATTCACCCGTTCGGAGCAAACCTCCCTTTCGCCGTAGAACTCGTCGTTCTACACTGCCATCATGGAGCGCATCCCGGTACGTGAGTTGAATCAGAACACCAGCGCCGTGCTGGCCCGGGTGCAGCACGGTGAGACCTTGGAGGTCACCGTGAGCGGCACGCCCGTAGCGCGGCTCGTCCCTATCACCCCGGCCCAGTCGATGGTCGACCGGATGGTCGCCGAGGGCCGTGCCCTCGCCCCCACCTCGTACGGCCCCGTCCCGATGCCCCCAGCGCTCGGCGACCCGGAGATTGATTCCGCCGCGGCCCTGGTGGACATCCGGGATGAGGAAAGCCGGTGATCTACCTCGACTCCGCGGCGATCGTGAAAATGGTCCGCCGTGAGCCATGTACTGAAGAGCTCGTGGAGTGGCTCAACGCGCGCCCGGATGATCCGCTGGTCGCCTCGGCTCTGGTAGACGTCGAGGTGCCCCGGGCACTGCGGCGCGCGGCGCCACGGTCGCTGGCCGGAGTTCCCAGCACGCTGGCACGCCTCTACCGAGTCGAGATCGACGCCGCTGTACGAGCCACAGCGGCCGCGTATACGGAACCGATGCTCAGGTCCCTGGACTCCGTCCACCTGGCCACGGCACACCTGCTCGCCGACCAGCCCGGCTCCGAGTCACTGACCTTCGTCACGTACGACAAGCGACTGCTGGCGGCGGCAGCGGACATCGGTCTGGTAACTGCAGCGCCTGGGGCCTGAGGTCAGCGGCCTGTCGCACCGTCGATGTGTTCGCGGAGGATGTCCGCGTGGCCCGCGTGCCGGGCGGTTTCCTCGATCATGTGGACGAGGATCCAGCGCATGGAGGCGGGGGCCATGCCCGGGCGGACGGAGCGGGTGCCGGGGGTGTCGAGGTCGGGGGCCTTGGCGATGACCTCGTTGGCGCGGGTGGTCGCGGTGCGGTAGGCGGCTACGAGATCTTCCGCGGTCTCCTCGGCCTTGACCGGGGCGTTGTGGTCGACCTGGTCGTCGCCCTCGCCCGCGTAGCCCCAGACGAACCAGTTGTGCTCGACTCCGGTGAGGTGCTTCACCAGGCCCAGGAGGCTGGTCCCGGACGGCACCCCGGCGGCCCTGGCCTCGGCGTCGGGGGCGCCCAGGGCCTTGCGGGCCACGGCCTCGCGGAGGTAGTCGAGGAAGCCGACGAGGGTGGTGCGCTCGTCGGCGTTACCGGCGGGTGGGGCTATGTCGCCGGTGGGGCGGTTGGCGTCGTCGTCCGTGCGATCAGCCGTGGGCGTGTTCGTCATGCGGGGACAGTAGCTGCTCCAATTCCGTGCGGCCCAGGAGGTTTTCCGGGTGCACGACCTCGCCCGTGCGGACGTAGACGAAGGCCGCCCGGACCCGCTCCAGCGGTACGTCCATCAGCTCCGCCCACGCCAGCCGGTAGATCGCCAGCTGGAGAGGGTCGGCGGTGCGGGATCTGGTGGTCTTCCAGTCGATGACCTCGTAGTGGCCGTCGTTCTCGTAGACCGCGTCGATACGGCCCCTGATCACCCGGCCGGCGAGGGTGAGCTGGAAGGGGGCCTCGATCCGGTACGGGGTGCGGTTTGCGTACGGGGTCTGGTCGAAGGCCGCCTTGAGCGCTGCCAGGTCGCGTTCGTCCGCGATCTCCGCTGCCTCGGTGGCGTCTGCGTCCTCCTCCACGCCGTCCTCGTCCGGGCCCGGCAGCGGGAGCGGCTGCGCGTCGAAGCGGGACTCCACCCAGGCGTGGAAGCGCGAGCCGCGGCGGGCCGAGGGCGCGGGCGCCTTGGGCATGGGCCGCGCCAGCTCCTGCGCGAAGCCGTCCGGGTCGGCGGCGAGGTGCATCAGCTGGGATGCGGTCAAGGTCGCCGGGAGCGGCACGTCGTGGACGGAGCGGCGCGCGGCGCGCAACTCCGCTTCGAGGGCCTCGATGTCGCGGTCCCAGGAGGTGAGGATGCGCTGGTGTTCGGCGGGGAGGGAGGACGGATCGTTGTACGGGGCGGGCTCGGTGTCGTGCGGTGCCTCGTGTTCCGGCTGCGGGCCGGGCTGTGGGTCCTCTCCCGGATCCGGCTCGTAGTCCGGCAGCGGTGGCTCGTCCAGGTCCTCCTCCGGCAGTGGCGGCTCATCCGGCAGCGGCACCTCCTCCGCCTCCGCGCCCGCATCCCCCGGATGCGCCCGCGCCCGCTCCAGCTCCGCCAGGTGCCGCTCCACCGCCGCCGCGGCCTCCCGCCGCCGCGCCGTCGCCGCCGGGTCCAGGGGCATCGGCCACTGCGCCGCCTCCTCCGCCGCGCGCAGCGCCGGGTTCTCCGCGTCCTCCTCCGGGGCGTCCGCCCACGCCTCGACCTCGCCCCACGTGCCCGCCTCGCAGTGCTCCCGCAGCGCCTCCAGGAAGCCGGACGGGCCCCGCGGGCGCTTCTGCGTCGGGCCCCACCAATGCCCCGATCCGAGCAGCAGCTTCCGCGGGCGGGTGAAGGTCACGTAGCCCAGGCGGAGCTCCTCCACCGCCTGGTGGTCGCGCAGCGCTGTCTTGAAGGCCTTGACGCCCTGGCGCGACCAGTCGGCCACCTCCGGCAGCGTCGCCGCGTCGCCGCGCAGGCCGTGCGGGAGGACCTTGGCCTGGGAGGCGTACGACTCGCGGGCATCGGTGTTCGGGAAGTGCGACGACACCAGGCCGGGGACGACAACCACATCCCACTCCAGGCCCTTCGACTTGTGCGCCGTCAGGACCTTCACCGTGTCGGAGCCGTCCCCCGGCAGCGCGTTGTCCAGGCCCTTCTCGTATTGCGCGGCCGTCCGCAGAAAGCCCAGGAAGGCCAGCAGCGTCGCGTCCCCGTCCAGCGAGGCGAAGTTCGCGGCGACGTCCAGGAAGTTGCCGAGCGTCTCGCGGCGCCGCGCCGCCAGCGCGTGCGGGGACGCCGACAGCTCCACCTCCAGGCCGGTCACCGCCAGGATCCGGTGGAGTACGTCCATCAGCGGATCCGCCAGCGAACGCCGCAGATCGCGCAGCTCAGCCGCCAGCCGCGCGAAGCGCACCCGCGCCTCCGGCGAGAACGGCAGCTCGTCCCCGGGGTCCGACCCCGCGTCCAGGAAGGTGTCCAGCGCGTCCGCCAGCGACGCCACCTCCGCCGGATCCACCCCCTCGACCGCCGCCGCCAGCCGCCGGTCGAGATCTTCCGCGTCCCGGGCCCCGGCGACGTACACCATGTGCCGCGCCCGCCGCCCGAGCAGCGCCAGATCACGCGCGCCGATGCGCCAGCGCGGGCCGGTGAGCAGGCGCACCAGGGACGCGTTCGCGGACGGGTCCTGCAGCACCTCGCACATCGCGACCAGGTCGGCGACCTCCGGCAGGTCGAGCAGCCCGGACAGGCCGACCACCTCGACCGGCACGTCCCGGCGCACCAGCGCGGCCTGGATCTCGCCGAAGTGCCCGGCGGTACGGCACAGGACGGCGATCTCGCCGGGCGGCGTGCCCGTACGCACCAAATGCGCGATGTGGCCGGCGAGCCAGTCCAGCTCCTCCGCGTGCGTCTCCAGCAGCGCGCAGCGTACGAAGCCGTCCGACTCCGCGCCGGGGGCCGGGCGGAGCGCCTCGACGCCGGCGTGGCGGTCGCGGAGCGGGGCCGCGAGGTCGTTCGCGAGGGACAGCAGGCGGCCGCCGCTGCGGCGGTTCTCGCTGAGCGCGTAGCGGGTGGCGGGGCGGCCGTCGGCGTACGGGAAGTGGCGGGGGAAGTCGTCGAGGTTGGCGACCGAGGCGCCGCGCCAGCCGTAGATCGCCTGGCAGGGGTCGCCGACCGCGGTGACGGCGTGCCCGGCGCCGAAGAGCGCCGCGAGCATGCGCCGCTGCGCGACGGAGGTGTCCTGGTATTCGTCCAGGAGCACCACGTTGAACTCCTGGCGCAGCAAGCGCCCCACCGCGCCGTGCCCCTCCGCGAGCCGCGCCGACAGCGCGATCTGGTCGCCGAAGTCGATCAGGTCGCGGCGCTGCTTCTCCTCGCGGTACGCGCGCACCAGCTGCAGCAGCTCGCCGCGGCCCTGGGCCGCCTTGGGGACTTTGCGGAGGTCGTCGTTGGTGAGCTTGACCCGGTCGAGCTCGCGCAGCAGCTCGGCGTCGTAACGCTTGAGCTCGTCCAGCCCGACGAGGTGCTCGCTCAGCTCGGCCTCCAGCGCCAGCAGGTCGCTGACCAGCATCGCCAGGGACTTGGTCAGCGCCGCGAAGGGGCCGGGGGCGGCGCGCAGCACCTTCGCGGCGAGCTGGTAGCGGGTGGCGTCGGCGAGCAGGCGGGCGCCTGGCTCAAGCCCTATGCGCAGGCCGTGGTCGGTGAGCAGCTGGCCCGCGAAGGCGTGGTACGTGGCGATGCGGGGCTCGTCGGCGGCCGCGTCGTCGGATACGTCCGGTACGTGCCCGGGCTCCTGCTCGGCGTCCAGCACGCCGGCCTTGCGCAGCGCCGAGCGGACGCGGTCGGTGAGCTCGCCCGCGGCCTTGTTCGTGAACGTAAGGCCGAGAACCTCCCCCGGGGCGACCTGCCCCGTGCCCACCAGCCAGACCACCCGGGCCGCCATCACCGTGGTCTTGCCGGAGCCCGCCCCCGCGACGATCACCTGCGGCGCGAGCGGGGCGGTGATGCAGGCGACCTGCTCAGGGGTGAACGGGATCCCGAGCAGCTCTTTGAGCGCATCGGGATGGGTGAGACGAGCGGGCACCCAAGCGAGGGTAGCGGCGCCCGCCGACACTCCGTGCGGGGACGGGTGAGGGCGGGCGCCGACCAAGCCTCAAGGCGTACGATGCGCTGCCGCGCGGACTCAGCGCAGCTTCGACGCGTCGAGCACGTCGCTCGTGGCCGGGGCCTTGGCCTTCACCGGCTCGTTGAAGTCGGAGAAGGTCGCGGTGCCGGGCTCGTCGCCCTTCGTCACCAGCTTCAGGACGTACGGCTTGCCCTCCGTGGCGACCTGGAGGGTGGTCGTCTCGTCCTTCTTCTTCTCCTTGATGGCGATGGTCTTGGTGCCGTCCACCGTGCCCTCTTCGCCCTTGGAGAGCTTGGCGTCCTTCGACTTCTTCATGCTCTTCTGGAACTGGGCCAGGTCGCAGGCGGACGTGAAGCTGTCGTCGCCGGGCTCCATCTTCATCCAGCGGTCGCCGAGCAGATTGACGATGGCGTCGGCCTGGGAGGCGCTGCCGGCGTTGTCCGTCCAGAACTGCTTGTCGGCCTTGATGTAGCTGTCCTCGCCGATCTTGAGGATCTGGGCGGTGCCGGTGCCCATGGAGATGGTGCCGGTGCACTTGCCCGCGCCCTTCTCCATCGACATCTTCATCGTCATCGGCTTGCCGTTCTGCGTCATCTTCGCGTCGAACGACATGGACTTCGCCGACTTCATCGCCTTGCGCGCCGACTCCTGGATCTGGTCGGCCGACTTGCTGGCAAGACCGTCGTCGTCGCCACCCCCGGAACAGCCTGCGAGAACGACGGTCGCAGCCGCGCCGATCGCCGCGGTCGCCAGGACGTGCTTCCTCAGAGACACGATCTTTACTCCTTGTTTACGCGTTGAAGACGGCCCATACCATCACACAAGGCGATGGCGCCGTTAATCGGAGGGCGTGCCTGGCCATCCCGTGCGCCACCCCCGCCGGACGCTCACTCGATGATCTGCCGGCCCTCCGGCTGAGCGCTGCACGAGCCGCGGAAGGCGCAGGTGGCGCAGTGGTCGCCGGGGGTGGGGCGGAAGCGCTCGTCGAGTACCCGCGCCGCGGCGGTGGCAAGCAGCTCGCCGACCCAGGCGTCCTCGGGCGGGTCCTGGCGTTGTACGGCCGGTACGGCGTCGCCGCCCTCGCGCTTGGGGGCGGGGAGGCGGAGGTGGACGAGTTCGGCGCCGCCGAGGGGCGGGGGCTCGCCGGCCGCGCTGCCCTCTCCGCCGATGATGTCGTCGGCCGCCCCCGCCCTGATCGCCTCCTGGTAGACGGCGAGTTGGGGGTTCGACTCGATCTCGGCGCCGGACGGCTTTGTCTTGCCGGTCTTGAAGTCGACCACGTACGCCCGGCCCTCGGCGTCCTCCTCGACCCGGTCGAGGCTGCCGCGGATGCGCACCTCGTACTCGCCGGCCTTCAAGGTCACGTCGAAGGGGTGCTCCGAGCCGACGACGGCGCGGCCGCCACGCTCCATGACATGCCAGCGCAGAAAGCGTTCGAGGGCTTCGCGGGCGGTCTGGCGCTCCTGGTCGCTCTTCCAGGGGGCGTCAAAGGCGAGGCCGTCCCAGACGGTGTCGAGGCGCTCCATGAGGACGTCGAGGTCGGCGGGGGTACGACCCTGCGCGACCTCGTCGGCGAGGGCGTGGACGACGAGGCCGAAGCCCTGGGCGGTGGAGGAGGGCTGCTCGGCCTTCACCTCGCGGCCCAGGAACCACTGCAGGGAGCACTTGTTGACCAGCAGGTCCAGCGCGCTGCCGGAGAGGGCTACGGGGGCGTCGCGGTCGCGGACGGGGATCTCGTTGGCGGTCGGCTCGGCGAGGCCCCACCAGCGGCTGGGGTGGGCGGCGGGGACCAGGGGCTGGCCGTCGTCGGTGAGTGCGGCCAGGCGGGCGAGACGGTGGGCGGCGGCCGCGCGGAGGGCCGGGTCGGCGGCTGGGTCGACCGTGGTGGCGCGGAGTTCGGCCACGAGGGCGGTGACCGAGAGCGGGCGGTGGGGGCGGGTGCGGATGTCTTTCGGTTCAATGCCGAGTTCGCCCAGGAAGCGGGAGGGCTGGTCGCCGTCTTCGGCCGGGGCCTGTACGGCGGTGGCGATGAGGCGGTCGCGGGCCCGGGTGGCCGCCACGTAGAAGAGCCTGCGCTCTTCGGCCAGGAGGGCGCCCGGGGTGAGGGGGTCCTCCAGGCGGTCGGGGCCGATGCGGTCCGCCTCGAGGAGCGAGCCGCGGCGGCGGAGGTCCGGCCAGAGGCCTTCCTGGACCTGGGCGATGACCACCAGCTTCCACTGGAGGCCCTTCGCGCGGTGGGCGGTCATCAGGCGTACGGCGTCGGGGCGGATGGCGCGGCGGGTCAGGACGTCGGCGGCGATGTCCTGGGCGTCGATTTCTTCGAGGAAGTTGAGGGCGCCGCGGCCGCCGGTGCGCTCTTCGGCGCGGGCGGCGGTTTCGAAGAGGGCGCAGATGGCGTCGAGGTCGCGGTCGGCGTTGCGGCCCGCGGGGCCGCCTCGGCGGGCGGCGCGCTGCAGCCTTGCCGGCCAGGGTGTGCCGTCCCAGAGCTGCCAGAGGGCGTCTTCGGCGGTGCCGCCGTGGGCGAGTGTCGTACGGGCCTTGGCCAGGAGGGTGCCGAGGCGTTGGGCGCCGCGGGCGTATGCCGGGTCGTGGGCGGCGAGTCTCGATGGCTCCGCGAGGGCCTCTGCGAGGAGCTGGTCGGAGGGGGGTGGGACCTGTGCGCCTGCGGTGCGGGCCTCCTCGCGGAGGGCTCGGCCGAGGCGGCGGAGGTCGGTGGCGTCGAGGCCGCCCAGGGGGGAGGTGAGGAGGGTGATCGCGGTTTCGGGGGTGAGCGCGGCTGGTCCTTCGTGTGGACCGGGGTCGGGGTTCCGCGACACCACCGAAAAACCGCTCTGGTCGGCCGCCGCCGGGCTCTGGGGTTTTTCGGCGGCGTCGCTCCACCCCGCCCCCTCGTCAGCGCTGGCGGGTGCGGTCAGCGCGCCCTCGGCCGCCGCGCGCAGCGCCAATAGGAGCGGGGCCACCGCCGGCTCGTGGCGGAGTGCCACGTCGGCGCCCGAGGTCTCCAGCGGGACGCCTGCGGCCGTTAGTGCCCGGCGGACCGACGGGATTGTGCGGCCGCCGGCTCGTACGAGGACTGCCATCTCGCTCCACGGGACCCCGTCCTCCAGGTGGGCTCGGCGGAGGATGTCGGCCACGCCTGCCAGTTCCGCGCTGGCGGTGGGGTACGTGTAGGCCTCGGCCGAGCCACCCTCCCGGATCGGGGCGAGTGACCGGTGGGCCCGTACCGACTCCGCCGGGAGCCGCGGGAGCGGCAGGCGCTTCGCCACCTCGCGGCTTGCCGCCAGCAGGTCCGCGCCCGAGCGGCGGGATGTCGTGAGTACGGCCACCGGAGCCGGGGTGCCGTCCGTGCGGACGAAGTCGTGGGGGAAGCCGAGGATGCCGTTCACGTCCGCGCCGCGGAAGGCGTAGATGGACTGGTCGGGGTCGCCGAAGGCGATCAGGGTGCGGCCGTGGCCGGCGATTGCGCGGAGGAGGCGGAGCTGGGCGGCGTCGGTGTCCTGGTATTCGTCTACGAAGACGGCGTCGTAGGCCGAGGCCAGTTGTGCCGCGACGGCGGCATCGCGCTCGGCCAGGAGGACCGCGCGGTGGACCAGTTCCGCGTAGTCGAGTACGCCCTGGGCGTCCAGGACGTCCAGGTATTCGGCGAGGAAGCCTGCCGCCGCCGACCAGTCCGGGCGGCCCGTCTTCGCCGCGAAGTCGGCGAGGGCCTGCGGGCCCAGGCCCAGTTCGCGGCTGCGGGCTAGCACGGCCCTTACCTCGTCGGCGAAGCCGCGGGTCGTCAGGCAGGCGCGCAGGTCGTCGGGCCAGCGGACCGTCGCGCGGGCCGCGGTCTCCAGCTCGGCCTCGCCCGCCAGCAGTTCGCGTACGAACAGGTCCTGCTCGGGGCCGGAGAGGAGGCGGAGGGGTTCGGTGAAGAGGTCGGCGTCGGTGTGGGCGCGGACCAGGGCGTAGCAGTACGAGTGGAAGGTGGTGGCCTGGGGGGCGCGGGCGGCGCCGATGCGGGCCGCCATCCGGTCACGGAGCTCCACCGCCGCCTTGCGGCTGAAGGTGAGGACGAGGATGCGGGCCGGGTCGGCGCCGCGGCGGATGCGTTCGGCGACCGCCTCCACGAGGGTCGTGGTCTTGCCCGTGCCCGGGCCCGCCAGGACCAGCAGGGGGCCCGCGCCATGGTCAACCACCGAGCGCTGCGACGCGTCCAAGGCAGGAGGAAGCACCGGTCCGGGGGCGGTGCGGACCAGGCGGTAGGGGGCCGTAGCTGCGGAGGGAGTGCTCACGTGGTTCGCCGGGTCGGTCGTGTGCGTGGAGTGGGTCGGGGCGAGGGTCGGGACACGGGGTGCGCGGGGCGGATGCCGAACGCTACTCCGTACGAGCCGGGGTCCGCGTCCAATGGTGGGGAGTGGCGGAAGCTGTCAGATGTGAGAGCCCTCACTGCCCTCGCCCGGCTCGCCGTCCCACCGGGCCCGCCGCATGTCGAGCCGCGGTATGTGCCCCTCGGCGGCGCGGCCCGCGGCGCGCAGCGGGGTGCCCTCCTCGCGGTAGTGGGCGAGAGCGCGCAGCTCCGAGCCGGGCAGCAGGCGGCCGTCGGCCCGTACGACACGCCACCAGGGCGCCGCCCCGCCGTACAGCGCCATCACCCGGCCCACCTGGCGGGGCCCGCCCTCGCCGATCAGCTCGGCGATGTCGCCGTACGTGGCCACCCGCCCCGGCGGGATGGTCTCGGCGGCGGTCAGCACCAGGTCGGCGTACTCGGGCAGCTCGATTTCGGTTCCGTGCTCGGCATCCACGCCGCTATCGTGCCGCACCGCTCCGACAGCACCGCCTAACGATTGGGCCCCGGATGCACTCATGTGTCACCCGCTCGTGCCACCATCTTCCGGTCGGTCAGACTTGATAAGAGACATACGCGACGACAAGAACGCTGCGGACGGCGCGAACGCCGCGCACGACGGAAGGGCCAGTACGGACGGCATGCGGAGCACCGGAGCCGATGCGCAGCCGCCCGAGGCGGAGCTCGCCACGGGGGAGGAGGGCGCGTCGGCGGCCAGCGCTGCCCAGCCGTCCGCGCAAGACTCTCCCGGCCAAGCGGAGCCCTCGGCCCACGAGCCCGCCACCACCGTCCGCGTCGCCGACGCCGTGGAGGGTGACGAGCCGCTGCTGCCCGCGCGGGTGCACCGGCCCTCCGACCTGATCCGGATGCTGCTCGGGCTGCTCGCCATCGCCGTGCTGCTGGCGCTCGCCGCGGTGGCGCAGCGGACCACGCAGGGCATCAGCGACGACATCAATCGCGCCGACGTCCCGGTGTGGATCAGCGTCGGCGGCTTCATCGCCTCCGTCGCCGTGCTCGCCCTCCCGGTGATCTTCGCGGTCGAGCGGCTGGTCAAACGGGACGGTCTGCGCATCGCCGACGGTGTCCTCGCGGCCGTGCTGGCCCATGGCGTATCGCTCGCGATCGCCCTGTGGGTGGCCGAGGCCGCGCCCGACTCGATCCTGCACGCGCTCACCAAGGCCGCGCCGAGCGGCGACGGCCAGACCGACCCCGTGCACGGCTACATCGCGCCCGTCGTGGCGTACATGACCGCCGTAGGCATGACCCGCCGCCCCGGCTGGCGGGTGCTGATGTGGGGGATCGTCGGGCTCGATGTGGTGGCGGTGCTGGTCGGCGGCTATACGACGCCGTTCGCGATCACGCTCACCGTCCTGATCGGCTGGACCGTCGCGTACGGGACGATGTACGCGGTCGGCTCCCCCACCGTCCGCCCCACCGGCCGCAACCTCCTCGCGGGCCTGCGCCGCATCGGCTTCCGCCCGGTCAGCGCGCTGCTGCCGGAGGAGCCGATCACCGGCGCCGCGCCCGTGGACGCGGAGAACGCCGACCGCGGCCGCCGCTACCTGGTCACCCGCGAGGACGGCGCCCCCCTGGACGTCACGGTCGTCGACCGCGAGCACCAGGCGCAGGGCTTCTTCTACCGCGCCTGGCGCCGCCTCTCGCTGCGCGGCATCTACCAGCGCCGCAGCCTGCAGTCGCTGCGCCAGGCCCTGGAGCAGGAGGCGCTGCTGGCGTACGCGGCCATCGCCGCCGGCGCGAACGCACCGAAGCTGGTCGCCACCTCCGAGCTCGGCCCCGACGCCGTGATGCTCGTGTACGAGCACCTCGGCGGCCGTCCCCTCGACCAGCTCGCGGACGAGGAGATCACCGACGAGCTGATGCGCGACACCTGGCGCCAGGTGGCCGCGCTGCAGTCCCGGCGGATCTGCCACCGGCGGCTGGACGGTGACGCGATTCTGGTGGATCGTTCCGGCACCGTCTTCATCACCGACCTGCGCGGCGGCGAGATCGCGGCGGGCGACCTGGTGCTGCGCATGGACATCGCCCAGCTGGTCACCACCCTGGCGCTGCGGGTGGGCGCGGAGCGGGCGGTGACGGCGGCGGTGCAGGTGCTCGGCCCGGACGCGGTCGCCGACAGCCTGCCGCTGCTGCAGTCGATCGCGCTGACCCGGTCGGCGCGGGTGGAGCTGCGGCGGCGTTCGCGGGAGCGGTCGGAGCGGCAGCGCGAGGCGGTGCTCGAGGCCTCGAAGGCCCGTAAGGAGATCAAGGCCAAGGAGCATGGCCGCAAGGCGCTCAAGGCCGAGAAGAAGGCGATCGAGGACGCGCTGGAGGAGACCCGCGAGGAGGATCTGCTCACCCAGATCCGCCACCAGGTGCTGCGCATAAGGCCGCAGGCGGCGGTGGAGCCGGCCCGCCTGGAGCGGATCAAGCCACGCACTCTGGTCACGGTCATCGCGGGGGTCTTCGCGGCGTACTTCCTGCTGTCGCAGCTGACCCACGCCAACCTCGGCACGATCGTCAGCGAGGCGAAGTGGCACTGGGCGGCGCTGGCGCTGGTCTTCTCGGCGCTGACGTATCCGGCGACGGCGCTCGGGCTGCTCGGCTTCGTACCGGAGAAGGTGTCGTACGTACGCACCGTGCTGGCGCAGGTCGCCGGCTCGTTCGTGAAGCTGGTGGCGCCCGCGGCGGTGGGCGGCGTCGCCCTGAACACCCGCTTCCTGCAGCGGTCGGGCGTGCGGCCGGGGCTGGCGGTCGCGAGCGTCGGCGCCTCGCAGCTCTTCGGGCTCGGCTGCCATGTGCTGCTGCTGATGAGCTTCGGCTACGTGACCGGCACCGAGCGGACGCCGTCGCTGTCCCCGTCCCGTACGGTCATCGGCGGGCTGCTGGCGGCGGCGGTGCTGGTGCTGATCGTCACCGCCGTACCGTTCCTGCGGAAGTTTGTGTCAACGCGGGTGCGATCGCTGTTCGCGGGTGTCGTGCCGCGGATGCTGGACGTGGTCCAGCGCCCGCAGAAGCTGATGTCGGGCATCGGCGGCATGGTGCTGATGACGCTGGCCTTTGTGCTGTGCCTGGACGCGTCGGTACGGGCCTTCGGCGGCGAGCTGTCCTTCGCGAATGTCGCGGTGGTCTTCCTGGCCGGGAACGCGCTGGGCTCGGCGGCGCCGACGCCGGGTGGTGTGGGGGCGGTCGAGCTCGCGCTCACGGCGGGTTTGACGGCGGCGGGCTTGCCGTCGGACACGGCGCTGTCGGCGGTGCTGCTGTTCCGCCTGCTGACGTTCTGGCTGCCGGTGCTGCCGGGCTGGCTGAGCTTCTCGCACTTGACGCGCAAGGGCGCGATCTAGCTTTCGGGCGCGTCGTGCCCACCCACCCGTTGCTGTGTGCCGGCGCTGCCGGACGCCGCCCCGTACTCCCTCATCGAAGCGGCCGCCGCCTAAGTCCGCTTGGCGGCCCGCGTGAAGTCCCCCCGTCCCACCCGGGCCGCGAGCGACTCCTCGGCCAGGCTGCCGTAGCCCGTCGCCGCCCACAGGCTGCGGTCCTTCGGCAGCTCGAAGTACGGGACCGGGCCGTCGTCGCGGCGCACCGTCAGCACCTCCGGCGGCACCTTCTCCGCCACCGCCGCCGCGCAGGCCGCGCACGCCGCCACGGCCAGCTCCTCGCGGCGGCCCAGGGGCCGCCAGCCCAGCCGCCGCACCGCCCGGCCGTGCAGCGGGTGGAAGAAGCACAGTGGCAGGCCTGGGCGCGGATGGCCGGGTGCCGTGGCCTCGCGGAGCGCGTCGCGGCCCTCGGCTACCAGCGCCAGCACCCCGGCCAGGTCGGCGAGGTCGCGGGCGCCGTCGAGGACCGTGCCCGCGGCGGCGTACGCGTCCAGCGCGCGGGTCAGCGCGGCGGCGCGCGCCTTTGTGCCGTCCGCCGCCTGTACCGCCTCGCCGAGCGCGATGACCTCGGCCTCCGCGTACCGCCGCAGCTCGGCCTCGTCCGCCTCCCGCGCCGCCGCGAAGACCTGCCGCGGGAAGGCGAAGGGCGAGGCGGCATGCGCGGCGAGCCCGCCCCTCCGTCGTACGGTCAACAGCCCTGCCCCGCCCAGCAGCAGGACGGCCCCCGCCCCGATCCCGCCGCCGTAGAACCACGGGGCGAGGCCGGACTCCTTGGCGTCCGACCCGCCGACCGGCTCGTCGTCGTCCCCGAGATCAGCCGTCGCCCGCTCGTACACCCGTCGCCCGTCGCCCTCCTCGATCAGCTCGACCGCCTTGTCCAGCCGGTCCGCGAGCCCCGCCTCGCGCATCCGCTCCAGGTGCCCGACCGCGCCCGCCGCATCCTCGGCCTGCTGCCAGTCCTCGGGCCACTCGTACGCGCGCAGCCAGACATCCATGCCGTCCAGCGTCACCACGATCAGGTCCCCGCCGCCCAGCCGCCGCCGCACATCCTCCGCGAACTTCTCCGAGTCGCCGTCGTACGCATCGCCCAGCACCAGCGGCGCGATCGCCACCTTGATGGGCAGCTTGGTCTTCTTGATCTGCCGCGCCAGCCGCCGCTGCCGCGCCTCGGGTACGGCGTCCGCCAGGCTCGGATCGATGGAGACCGGCGACTCCCGCAGCGCCTTGGCCGCGCGCTCGGCGGCGGGGGCAGGGGCGGGGGCATCCGCGTACGCACCCGGCGCGCACACCACCGGCAGCAGGACCAGCACGGCGGCGGCCAGCCACCGCCCGACTCGCATCCGTTCAGCGGACACCGGCATGCTCCCTCACTCGTCGGATCAGCGCGGACACCCCGTCGTGGGCGGCGGACAGCGGCGCCTCGACGTCGTCCTGGTACTGCCGGCCCGGCAGGGCCAGGGCCAGCGTGTGCGCGTGTTCCGGGTGCTCGCGGGCGTAGCCCCGGCAGGTGGCGCACAGCGGCACCGTCCGCAGCGGGCCGCCTGCCTCGATACGGGCCCGCTCCCGCCCCGCGGCCGGGCCGTGCAGCGGGTTGAGGCGGCAGTGTTTCCCGTGGTCGCGCGGGTCGTTCGCGGCCAGCGCCTGCCGCCCGGCCTGCGCCAGCACTATCGCCGCGGCCAGATCGGCGGGAGCCACGCCCGCGTCGACCCGGCCGTCGGCGTCGCGGTCGACGAGCAGCGTGGCCGCGTCCAGGCAGTCCCACACCCGGGTACGCAGCGGCCCGCGCGGCTCGGCCGCCTCGAACTCCCGGCCGAGCCCGTCGATTTCCGCCCCCGCCAGCCGCCGCAGCACATGCGCCCGCGGCTCGGGGTCGCCGAGCACGCCGCTCGGGTAGTGCGGCGGGGGCGGCACGTAACCCGCGATCATCTCGGCGAGCGGATCGGCCGGCCGCCGCCGTCGCCCGCGCGAGAAGACCAGCACCCCGCCGAAGACGAGCGCCGCGGCCCCGGCCCCGTACGCCACCGAGACCGGGAACGGCCCCGCGTACACGGACGCGAGCGCCGTCACCTGCTGCGGGTCGTCGGGCTTGTCCGGCGGGTACGGGAGCGTGTCCGGGCGGGTGCGGCGCGGGAGGCCGTCGATACGCGTCAGCAGTGCGCCGAGGCGCTTGCCGAACTGCGGCTTCATGTCGTCCTCGGGCTGCGCGATGCGCTCGGGGAGCTCCTGCAGCGGCGAACTGGCCACCTTGCCGCCGTAGTTAATGGCCCGCAGCTCGCCGGACATGATGGTGCCGCCGTTGGCGTCGCCCACCACATAGATGCCGTCCTTGCCGAGCTCGCGATGGAGGAGGTGGGCAAGGTATTCGGGATCGGCCTCGGACTCGTCCTCGTAGCCCATCGGCACCATCGCCACATACACCGGCACGTCGGAGCGCCCAAGCCGCCGCAGCAGCCCCGCCCGCTCGGCCCCGGTCAGCAGCCGCCGCGTCTCCTCGTCCTCGTACAGCGGCGCCTTCCGCAGCCCCGCCGCCACCCGCTCGGCGCGGGCGCGCAGCTCCGCGGCGGTGGCGGCGGGCTCGCCGCGGGAGCGGGTGTCGCCGAAGGCCAGCCCCACCAGGCCCGCGAGCAGCGCGCCGGTGACCACGGCGACGATCGCGGGGGCGGGGCGCGGCACGTACCACCGCGGGGCGGGCCGCCGCCGCGCCATCGGCAGCAGCAGGATCAGCAGCGGCAGGAAGCCGACCAGCACGCCGGAGAGCACGGACTGCACCTCCCTCTCCTCCGGGGAGGTGTGCAGATCGCGGTCGCGCTTCCGGGACCGCGGCTCGTCGCCGGTGAGGGCCTCCTCGGCGCGTTCGGCGACATCATCGGGATCGTCATCGAGCAGCTCGGTGAAGCGGCGCGCGACGTCCAGCGGCCCGGCATCGTCGGCGATGCCGGCGGAGGCCGCCGTCATGGCGTCGTCGGCGGGCGCAGCCACCCCGAAGGCCTCGGCGTCGTCGTCCATCGTGTCGGGCCCGAGCTGCACGTATACGCCGTCGCGGCCGAGCTCGCGGTGGACGGCGGCGAGCAGATCCAGGTCGCCGCCGAAGGAGCCGGCGATGACATAGACCGGATGGTCGGCCCGCTTCATGATCTTCTTGAGGGCCGGCCGTACGGACCGGGGCAGCACCCGCGGCGCCTGATCGCTGACGTACACGGGATCCCGCCGCAGCTGCTCGGCAAGGTACGCGGCCGCCGGCCGCACATCCCCGTCCGCCGCCCCGGCGGACACCCCACCGGACACCGCCAGCCATCCGGCCGCCGCCACCAGCACCACACATATCCGCCGCCGCCACCCGCGGCCCCCCTGATTCACCACGGCGAGCACCCTATCGACCGTCGGATCACACAAGCCGCCCGGGCAACTACCAGTCACATCCACCAAAGCACCTTGCAGATGCAAGGCCCACCCGCATATCTTGCCGCACATGCGGTCCTACACCATCGGCCAAGCCGCCCGCCTCCTCGGCGTCAGCCCCGACACCGTCCGCCGCTGGGCGGACGCCGAGCGCTTCGCGACCCGTCGCGACGGGGCGGGGAAGCGGCTGGTCGAGGGCGCCGACCTGGCCGCGTTCGCGGTGGCGCTGGCGGCGGAGGGCCACGAGGACGACGACGGGCAGCAGCACACCTCGGTCCGCAATGCCTTCCCCGGGATCATCACCGCCGTGAAGCTCGGCGACGTGGCCGCGCAGGTGGAGATCCAGGCCGGCCCGCATCGCCTCGTATCGCTGCTCACCCGGGAGGCCGTCGAGGAGCTCGGGCTGGCCGTCGGTATGGAGGCCGTGGCCCGGGTGAAGTCCACGAACGTCCACATCGACCGCGCCTGATGACCGGAGCCCCCGCCATGATCCGCAAAGCCCTCCCGGCCGCCCTCGCCGCCGCCCTCGCCCTCCCGCTGGCCGCCTGCGGCGACGACTCCGGCGCGCAGTCGAAGGACGGCGACACGACCCTCACGGTCCTCGCCGCCTCCTCCCTCACCGACGTCTTCGCCGAGGCCGGCAAGGCGTACGAGAAGGCCCACCCCGGCACGAAGGTGCGCTTCTCGTTCGCCGGCTCGCAGGAGCTGGCCGCGCAGGTGCGGCAGGGGGTGCCCGCGGATGTGCTGGTCACCGCCGACACTAAGACCATGACCGGCCTGAAGTCGGAGACGGCGACACCCCCGTCCGTCATCGCCAAGAACCGCCTCACGATCGCCACCACCCCCGGCAACCCGAAGCACATCAAGTCCCTCAAGGACCTGACGAAGCCGGACCTGAAGGTGGTCCTGGCCGCGGACGAGGTCCCGGTCGGCCGCTACAGCAAGCAGATCCTGGACGACCAGAAGCTGAAGGTGAAGCCGGCCTCCGAGGAGCCGAACGTCCGCGCCGTCCTCAGCAAGGTCCAGCTGCGCGAGGCGGACGCGGGGATCGTTTACGTAACGGATGCCGCGGTCGCGAAGGCGAAGACGGACACGGTGGCGATCCCGGCGGCGCAGAATGCGATCGCGTCGTACCCGGCGGCGTCTTTGAAGTCGTCCGAGCACGCGGACGCCGCGGCGGACTTCGCGAAGTGGCTGCGCGGCGCGAAGGCGCAGACGCTGCTGCGGCAGGCCGGATTCGACAAGCCGTGAGGCGCCTTCCCCCGGCGCCGCTCGCCGTCCCCGCACTGCTGGCGGTCGCGTTCCTGGCGCTGCCGCTGGCCGGGATCCTGGCGCGGGTGTCGTGGGCGGACCTGCCGTCCCGCCTCACTGACCCGGACGTGACGCAGGCGCTCGGGCTGTCGCTGCTGGTGTCGGGGTGGGCGCTGGTCCTGTCGCTGGTCCTGGGCGTGCCGCTGGCGTGGCTGCTGGCCCGCGCGGATTTCCGCGGGAAGGCCGCGGTGCGGGTGCTGGTGATGCTGCCGATGGTGCTGCCGCCCACCGTCGCCGGGGTGGCGCTGCTGCAGGGTTACGGTCGTCGCGGGGTGCTCGGCGGACTGCTGGAGTCGGTCTTCGGGGTGACGCTGCCGTTCAGCACGACGGGGGCGGTGGTCGCGGCGGCGTTCGTGTCGATGCCGTTTCTGGTGATCAGCCTGGAGGGGGCGCTCAACGGGCTGCATGTCCGGTACGAGGAGACGGCGGCGTCGCTGGGCGCGAGTCCGCTGCGCGTGTTCGCGACGATCACGATGCCCATGGTCGCGCCGGGGCTGATCGCGGGCGCCGCGCTGTGCTGGGCCCGGGCCCTGGGCGAGTTCGGCGCGACGATCACCTTCGCGGGGAATCTCCCCGGCGTCACGCAGACGCTGCCGCTGAAGGTGTACCTGCTCCTGCAGGATGACCCCGAGGGCGCGACCGCACTGTCGCTGCTGCTGCTGGCTATCGCGGCTCTGGTGCTGGTCGCCCTGCGAGGTCGTTGGCTGCCCGCGGGTGGAGACTCGGCTGTACCCACCCACCCGCCCGTTGCTGACAGCGACAGGGAAGAGGGGGTAGCTGGGCTGCCGAGGCCGGCGGCGCTGACGAGGGGGCAGGGTGGAGCGACGCCGCCGAAAAAACCCAGCACCGAGAACAAGCCGACCACCACGTTTTTTCGGTGGTGTCGCGGAACCCTGGCACCGGCCCCCGCGCCCGGGTCCGCCGAGCCCACACCCGCCCCGCCCGCACCCCTCCGCACCACCGTCACCGGCGCCACCACCGCCGACCTCGACCTCCCCCCGGCGACGACCGTCGCCATCGTCGGGCCCAACGGCGCCGGCAAGACCACCCTCCTCCGCGCCCTCCTCGGCCTCACCCCGCGCGCCCGCGCCGACCACCTCACCCTCGGCGACCTCGACGCCGCCGCCCTGCCGCCCCACCGCCGCCGCATCTCCTGGGTCCCCCAGGACGGCGCCCTCTTCCCCCACCTCACCGCCCTCGCCAACACCGCCTACGGCCTCCGCACCCAGGGCGTACCCAAGGCCGAGGCGCGCCACGAGGCGCAGACATGGCTCGACCGGCTCGGCGTCGGGCACCTCGCCCAGCGCAAGCCCGGCGCCCTCTCCGGCGGCCAGGCCCAGCGCGTCGCGCTCGCGCGGGCGCTCGCCGCCCGGCCCCGGCTGCTGCTCCTCGACGAGCCGCTCGCCGCCCTCGACCAGACCACCCGCGCCCACGTCCGCCACACCCTCCGCACGCACCTGCGCGACTTCCCCGGCGTCTGCCTCATCGTTACGCACGACCCGGTCGAGGCGGTCTCCCTCGCCGACCAGGTCCTCGTCCTGGAGGACGGCCGCACCATCCAGCAGGCGCCCCCGACGGAACTCACCCGCCACCCCCGCTCCCCCTGGGTAGCCCGCATGCTCGGCCGCAACGCCTGGCCGGGGACGGTCGCCGGGAACGGCGACGGCACCGACACCGGCACGGCCCTCGCCATCACCGGCACCGGCACCGAGACCGGCGGCACCATCATCACCGCGGACCAGAACCAGCCCGCCGCAGGCGAAGGCACCCCCGCCCTGGCCGTAGCCGCCCCCGAAGCCGTCTCCCTCCACCGCCACCGCCCCACCGACGCCAGCCCCCGCAACGTCTGGCCCGGCACCGTCCGCGAACTCACCACCCAGGGCAGCCGCCTCCGCGTCCTGATCTCCGGCTCCCCCGACGTCGTCGCCGAGGTAACCCCGGCGGCCGCGGCCGAACTCGGCCTCGCCGAAGGCGCGGAGATCTGGGTGAGCATCAAGGCGACAGAGATCAGCCTCATCCCCCTCTGACGCCCCGTCACTCGTACGCCCTCCCCAGCGCGCGCCCACCCCCACCCCACCCGACGATGGCAAGCACGCCATCGACTCGGGGAGCCACCGTGCAACGGACCGTCCGCGCCCGCCTGCTCATCGCCGTCACCGTCCTCTCCGCCGTGGCCGGCGGCTGCGCCAACTCCTCCAGCGACAAGGACGGCGGCCAGGACTCCGGCGCCGACATCAAGCCCGCCGAGCTCACCTGGAAGTCCTGCGAGGCGGGCGGCCAGACCGCCCCCAGCGGCCAGGGCGGCGGGGAGATCAAGTGGGAGTGCGCCAAGCTCCCCGTCCCCGTCGACTACGACAAGCCCGACGGCGACAAGATCGACCTCGCGCTGATCCGCACCCGAGCCACCGGAAAGAAGGACCGGATCGGCTCCCTCATCTACAACTTCGGCGGCCCCGGCGGCTCCGGCGTCGACACCCTCCCCGCCGCGGCCCCGCAGTACGACAACCTCCGCACCCGCTATGACCTGGTCAGCTTCGACCCCCGCGGGGTGGGGAAGAGCGAGGGCGTGCGCTGCCTGGGCGACAAGCAGCTGGATACGTACTTCGCGGCGGACAACACCCCGAACAGCGAGGCCGAGGAGAAGGCGTACTTCGACAACATCAGGAAGTTCAACAGCGGCTGCGAGGACAACGCCGGCAAGATCCTCCCGCACATCGGCACCGAAAACGCCGCGCGCGACATCGACCTCCTCCGCAAGGCCGTCGGCGACGACAAGACGTACTACTTCGGCACCTCGTACGGCACCGAGCTCGGCGGCGTGTACGCGCACCAGTTCCAGAAGAAGGTCGGGCGCGCCGTCTTCGACGCGCCCGTCGACCCGACCCAGGACTCCCTCGGCCGGTCGCTCGGACAGACCAAGGGCTTCCAGCTGGCGCTGGAGAACTTCACCAAGGACTGCGCGGCCAAGGGCGAGGAGTGCCCGCTGGGCGAGGACCCCGAGGAGGGGGAGAAGAAGATCGCCGATCTGCTCGCCCAGCTCGACAAGAAGCCGATGCCCGCCGCCCCCGGGCGCAAGCTCACCGAGTCGTTCGCCAGCGCCGGCATCGCCCAGGCGCTGTACTCGAAGGACTTCTGGCCGATCCTCCGCGAGGGTCTGGAGGAGGCGCTGGTCGACGACAGCGGCCGGACCCTCCTCGCCCTCGGCGACCTGCTCAACGGGCGCGAGCGCGACGGCCACTACAGCACCATGCAGTCGTCGTTCGTGGCCATCGGCTGCGCCGACTCCAGCGAGCGGCCGGACGCGGGTGAGATCAAGGACAAGCTGCCGGAGTTCAAGAAGGCGTCGCCGGTGTTCGGGGAGTTCATGGCCTGGTCGATGGGGTCGTGCACGGACTGGCCGGTGAAGGGCGCGTGGAAAAAGCCGGACGTGAGTGCCAAGGACTCGGCGCCGATCGTGGTGGTCGGTACGACGAACGACCCGGCGACGCCGTTCGCGGGCACGAAGCACATGGTGGACGCGCTGGGCGTCGGCCATCAGATCACTAACAAGGGAGAAGGCCACGGTGCGTACGGCCCCTCCAACCCGTGCGTGACCAGGGCGGTGGACGCGTACCTCCTCGAAGGGCGCACCCCCAAGGACGGCAAGACCTGCGGTTAGCATCGACGCAACGACGTACCTGAATCGAGCTATGGGGGGAACGTCCATGCGAAACCTGGCGTCGAAGGCGGCCACCGGGGCGAAAGCCAGGCGGTCCGCCACCGCCGGCATAGCGGGCGCCCTCACCGCCGCGCTGCTGCTGCTCACCGGCTGCAGCGGCGGCGACGGCGGCTCCGGGGACGACGACGGCGGCAAGCGCGGCAAGGGCGGCGGCAATGCCTCAGGACCCGCCCCCGCCTCCGGCGAGCTCGACCTCCCCACCTCGGTCCTGAAGCAGCGCATCGCCTGGGACCGCTGCGCCGGTCCCACCGTCAACCAGGGCCGCCAGCCCGGCGCCGAGGGCCCGCCGAAGGCCCTCGCAGGCACGGACTGGGAGTGCACCAAGGTCAAGGTCCCGCTGGATTACGACAACCCCAAGGGCAAGACCATCGACATCGCCCTGATCCGCGCAAAGGCGAAGGAACAGGGCAAGCAGCGCATCGGCTCGCTCCTCTTCAACTTCGGCGGCCCCGGCGGCTCGGGCATCACCACCATGCCGCAGGCCGCCAACCCCGACTACAAGAAGCTGAACACCCGCTACGACCTGGTCAGCTTCGACCCGCGCGGCGTCGGCGAGAGCGCCACGGTCAAGTGCCGCCGCGACGCCGACATAGACGCCTCCAGGGGCGTCGACGGCACGCCGGACGACCGCACCGAGTTCGCAAAGGCCGAGGCCGACCAGAAGGACTTCACGGCCGGCTGCAAGGAGCGCTCCGGCGACCGGCTGCGGCACATGACCACGACCAACACCGCCCGCGACATGGACGTGATCCGGCAGCTGCTCGGCGACGAGAAGCTGCACTACTTCGGCATCTCGTACGGCACCCAGCTCGGCGGCGTGTACGCGCACCTCTTCCCCAAGCGGGTCGGCCGCGCGGTCCTCGACGCGGTCGTGGACCCGACCAAGAGCGAGGTGCAGGGCAGCCTGGCGCAGGCGAAGGGCTTCCAGCTGGCGCTCGGCAACTACATGAAGGACTGCGCCAAGCAGGCCAAGTGCCCGACCGGCAAGGGCGGCGCGGCCGGCACCAAGGTCATCACCGACCTGCTGGCGAAGCTCGACAAGCAGCCGATGAAGACCCAACTCGGCCGCGACCTCACCCAGGGCGACGCCCTGACCGGCATCGCCTCGCTGCTGTACAGCAAGGACACCTGGAAGTACCTCACCCAGTCGCTGCAGAAGGCCGAGCAGGGCGACGGCTCGTATCTGCTGCTCTTCGCGGACGTCTACACGGGCCGCGACCAGCAGGGCAAGTACAGCAACGAGAACGAGGCGCACGCCGCCATCGCCTGCGCCGACACCACCGAGCGCTACGACGCCGACGACGTCAAGAAGCAGCTGCCGGCCTTCAAGAAGGCCTCCCCGATCTTCGGCGAGATGCTCGCCTACGGCCTGCTCAGCTGCTCCGACTGGCCCGCCAAGGGCGAGTCGAAGACCCCCGAGGTCAGCGCCCCCGGCGCCGCCAAGATGCTGGTCATCGGCAACACCGGCGACCCGGCCACCCCGTACGAGGGCGCCGCCCGCATGGCCGACAAGATCGGCGACGCGGCGGTGCAGATGACGTACGAGGGCGAGGGCCACGGCGCGTACGGCCAGGGCGACTGCGTGACGTCGGCGGTCGACGACTACCTGCTCGACGGCAAGGTCCCCGACGACGGGAAGCGCTGCTCGTAACGCCGCTATGCTCCCCGCGAGGCCACCGGCCGAGGGGGGGCAGACGGTTGAGCGCCGAGGAGGAGTTGTCGTCCGCGCCCCGCGGCGGGCCATGGCGGCTGCGCGGGCGCGGGCTGCGGCTGGTCGCGGCCGCGGTGGCCGGGGCGCTCGTGGGGGCCGCCGCCGTGGCGTGGCAGCAGCGGGCGGGGCCGTTCGCCGGGGACGCCGAAGCGCGGCTGTGCTGGGGTTCGTTGAGCCGCCAGGACCTGGCGCCGCTGATGCGGGAGCCGGACGGTGTCCAGGCCGTGGATGTCCCGGTGCGTGAGGACCGGGTCGGCCACGACGGGCCGACCGGCAGCTGCCATCTCACCGGACTCGACGGCGCCGCCGGCGAGTGGGCGATCACCGTGCAGGTGCACCGGCTCGACGGCCGCTACGGCAGCGGCGGGCGCTGGGCGGACGAGTTCCTGGCCGGGCGCCTCACGCCGCTCGGCGGCGGCCTCTCCGGGATGGCTTCCGACGGCCGCGCCTGGCTGACGTTCCCGGACGACTGCCGCGCCCCGGACGCGGGCCTCGCCCTGGGGCCGACGGTGGTGGACATCGCCGACTCCCGGCCCATCAGCGGGGACGAGTCCGACCGGCGGCGGCGGGACGCCCTCACCCGCCTGCTCATCAAGGTCACCAACAAGGTCACCGCCGCTCTCGGGTGCTCCGGACGCCTCGCCGACCCCGTCCCGCACATGGCCGCCCCGCCGCGCTACGACACGCACGAGCGACGGGACGCGCTGTGCGGCGTCAGCGGCGTCGCGCTGGCGGGCGGGCGCAAACCGACGGCCTACCCGATCCGCACCCCCGGCACCTGGCCGGTCCGCACCTGCGACCGCGACCTGTCGCTCGGCAGCCCGTCGCTGCGGCTGATGACGGTCGAGGACCCGCGGCTGGTGCGGATCTTCTACGGGCCGGAGTACGTCGGCGCCCGGGTGGATTCCGGCAACGACTCCGGCTTCGGCGGCATCGGCTCCAACCAGGCCTGGTTCCGGGCGCGTTGCGAGACCGGCGAGGCGCTGTTCCTCGTCCGCTCGAACGGGACGGGCCACCGGCCCGGCGACGTACGCGCCCTCTTCCCTCAATACGCCGAAGCGGAGGCGGACCGCATCGGCTGCGGTCCCCTCCGCCTCACGCTGCCGTGACGACGCTCGTCAGTAGACGGGCTTCTCCGGCTCGATCTGGTTCACCCAGCCGATCACGCCGCCGCCGACGTGCACCGCGTCCGCGAAGCCCGCGGACTTGAGCACCGCCAGCACCTCCGCCGAGCGCACACCGGTCTTGCAGTTCAGGACGATCTTCTTGTCCTGCGGCAGGTCCTGGAGGGCCTGGCCCATCAGGAACTCGTTCTTCGGGATCAGCCGGGAGCCCGGGATCGCGACGATCTCGTACTCGTTCGGCTCGCGGACGTCGATGAGGTCGATGTTCTCGCCCTCGTCGATCCACTCCTTGAGCTGCTTCGGCGTGATCGTGGAGCCGAGCGCGGCCTCCTGGGCCTCGTCCGATACGACGCCGCAGAAGGCCTCGTAGTCGATCAGCTCGGTGACCGTCGGGTTCTCGCCGCAGACCGCGCACTCCGGGTCCTTGCGGACCTTGACCTGGCGGTACTGCATCTCCAGGGCGTCGTAGATCATCAGGCGGCCGACCAGCGGATCGCCGATGCCGGCGAGAAGCTTGATGGCCTCGTTGACCTGGATCGAGCCGATCGAGGCGCAGAGGACACCGAGCACGCCGCCCTCGGCGCAGGACGGGACCATGCCGGGGGGCGGGGGCTCCGGGTACAGGCAGCGGTAGCAGGGACCGTGCTCGGACCAGAAGACCGACGCCTGGCCGTCGAAGCGGTAGATCGAGCCCCAGACGTACGGCTTGTTCAGCAGCACGCAGGCGTCGTTGACCAGGTAACGGGTGGCGAAGTTGTCCGTGCCGTCGACGATCAGGTCGTAGTCGGCGAAGATCTCCATCACATTCGAGGAGTCGAGACGCTCCTCGTGGATGTTCACCGTGACGTACGGGTTGATGCCGAGGACCGTGTCCTTCGCGGACTCGGCCTTCGAGCGGCCGATGTCCGCCTGGCTGTGAATGATCTGGCGCTGCAGGTTCGACTCGTCGACCTCGTCGAACTCGACGATGCCGAGCGTGCCGACGCCCGCGGCCGCCAGGTACATCAGGGCCGGCGAGCCGAGCCCGCCGGCGCCCACGGCGAGCACCTTGGCGTTCTTCAGCCGCTTCTGCCCGTCCATCCCGACATCGGGAATGATCAGGTGGCGCGAATACCTGCGGACCTCGTCAACGGTGAGCTCAGCTGCTGGCTCGACCAGGGGTGGCAGCGACACAGGGACGACTCCGTAGCTACAGGAAGCATGGTTGTTCTGCCTGTAACACTGCCACGCCCCTTCTCATTCCGAGACACCCTGTCCGATACGCGAGACGATTTCGTCCCAGTAACCGGGCAGCGCCTCCCAACTGCGGCGATCGGTGAAGAACACCGAGGCCGCACCCTGCCAGCGGGCAATACGCATCGCCTCGGTCAGATGCATACGCGGAATGCCATGCACCAGGTGGCAGAACTTCTCCGCCGGATAGTCCGCCGTCCACTCCGCCACCTGCGACCAGCGGTACTCCGTCCACGGCCCGGCAAAGGTGACCAGCTGATCGGCCGCCTCGGCGTAGCCGGGATACGGATGGGTGCCGTGCCCGAGCACGATGTGCGCGGCGCTCCCCGCGTCGGCCAGCGCACCGAGCGTCGTGGTCGTCCGCCGTACGTCCTGCAGCAGCGACCGCTCCGTCGGGCACCGGTCGAGATAGAAGCCGTCGACCTTGTACCACTCCAGGAAGCGGTGCGCGTCCGTGATCAGCTCCCCGAAGGGGCGCCGGGACCAGCGCAGATCGAGCTGCCCGAGCACCCGCACCCCGGCCGCGCGTAACCGGCCCGCGGCCTCCAGGCAGTGCGGGTCGGGGCGGGCTCCGGGGCCGTTGGCGACATTCAGCACCGCCCAGTGCACCGCGCTCCCGGCGCGGGTGAGCTCGCCCCACTCCATGGGCGCGACCAGAGGGTGCGCATAGCCCGGCACGCCGAGGCCGAGGCGGATGTCGCCGGGGCCGGGGCGCTGGGGCGCGTGCAGCGGTGCGAGCGACTTGCCGTATTTCTCGCTGTCGAGCCTATTCAGATACGGCACGCCGCCTCCATCCAGATATCCGCAAGAGATTCCTCGATTCCGATACGAGGCCGCCAGCCGAGGCGGTCCCGAGCTGTTCTGACATCCGCCTGCTGCCACGATCCGCAGCCGTCCGGATAGGGGTACGCGGCCGCGGCGGACACCGCCGCAGTCGATTCGGCGCCGAGAGCGCCGCTGATTGGTGAGGCCGGCTGCGGGATCGCCCCGCGGCCGACGCCGCCGTCGAGTTCGTGCAGCTGGCCGCCGTAGCCCGCGACCCTGGCGAGGGTGGCCGCCGCGTCACGCAGCCGTACGGCACGGCCGCTGCCGATGTTCACCGCGCCCTGGGCCGCGGACAGCGAGGCCGCGTGCACGGCCCTGGCCACGTCCCGTACGTCGATGAAGTCCCGCTGCGCGCCGAGCCCGCTGAGCTTCAGCTCGCCATCACCCGCTTGCATCGCCCGGCGCAGCGCCTCGGCGAGCCGGCCGAGCGGCGAGCCCGCCGGGGTGCCGGGCCCGATGGGCGAGAAGACCCGCAGCACGATCGCGTCGAGACCGGAGGAGAGCACCAGCTCGGTCGCGGACAGCTTGCTCACCCCGTACGGGCCGCCGGGCCGCGGCAGCGCGTCCTCGGCGGTGGAGGAGCCGGGCTGGCTCGGCCCGTACTCGGCGGCGCAGCCGAGCTGGACGAGCCGGGCGCTGATGGACGACCGCCGCATGGCCTCGCAGATCGTGGCGACCGCGACCGTGTTGTGCCGGATCAGGTCGCGGGCGCTGCCGCGGGTGGCGCCCGCGCAGTTGATCACCACGCCGGGGTGGACGGCGTCCAGGAAGCGGGTGAGCGCGCCCGGGCTGCCGGAGGCGAGGTCGAAGCGGACGTCCGCGTCGTCGCCGCGGCCGAGCGTGGTGAGCTGGACGGCGGGGTCGGCGAGCAGCCGGTCCGCGACATAGCGGCCGAGGAATCCGTTGGCGCCGAGCAGGAGAACCCTCATCGGTCACCTCCAGCGGCCGGGGACGCAGCTGCGGGTGGTGCGGGCGGTACTGGGGTGTGCATGGTGTTTTGCTCCTTGCGGTGGGCCGAGGCCCTGGTCAGTGCCGGGACGGCGCTCGCCAGCAGCGCCAGCGCGGCCGCGCCGCAGGTCACGGCGGTCACCGAGGTGACCCCGTACGCGGCGGTGAGTAGCTCGACCGGGCGGCCGAGCAGGCCCAGCCCGGGGAGCCGGGCGGAGACGGTGAGCAGCACCGCCACGACCTGCGCTGTCGCCGCCGCGTGGAGGGCGGCGGCAGCGCGGCGCGGCTCGCCGTGCACGGCGAGCAGGCGGGCGAGAAAGAGCAGCGCGCCGAACGCGAGCGCCGCGGTGGTCGCGGCGGTGGCGGACGGGGCGGCGTCGGGGTGGGGCACGTGCCCCGCGCCGGTGAGGAAGCGGGCGAGCGCGCCGTCGCTGAGGTGCTGGGCGGTGATTTCCAGGGCGAGGAGGGCGGCAAGCGCCAGGCAGAGCACGCCGGCGAGGAGCGGGCGCACCCGCGCCCCGTACTCCTCAAGATCCCGGGCGCCGGGGAGCGCGCGGCGCGCGCGGTCGGCGAAGAAGCGGGCGCACCAGGCGGCGACGGGCACTGACGCGGCGAGCGCGAGGGCCGCTGCCGCGGTGACCGGGGGGACGCTGGGCGCGCGGTCGGCGCCGGTGGCGCCGGACATGGCTTCCCCGAGCAGCCAGTCGCCGTAGAGGAGATAGCCGGTCAGCCAGAGCACGGGGGCGATGGCTTTGGGTGTGGGGCTGCCGGGCGGAGGGCTGAGCGGGCCGGTGCGTACGACGAGGTGCAGCACGGCGATGGTGAGCAGCGCTCCGGCGGCCGCCGCGGCGGCCTGGGCGGCGGGGGCGGGGAGGCGCGCGGCCGCGGCGGTCGTCGCCAGGGCGACGGCGAAGGGGAGGGTGTGGGTGGCCGGGTGGGTGGAACGGATGCCGGTGCGGGTGCCGCTGCGAGTGCCGCTGCCGCGGGGGTTGTCCGCTGCGGTGTCGTGGGGGTCGTGATCGCCGGTGCCGCCGGGCCTGGCGCCGCTGCCGCGGGAGTTGCGGCGGGAGTCGCTGCCGCGGGTGCGGGCGTGCATTTCCTCGGCGAGGGAGAAGATGTCGCGATGGCGGAGGCGGGCGGCGTCGCGTTCGGTGACGCCCCGGGCTTCGAGGCCGGCGGCGATGTCGAGGGGGTCTACGGCGCGGGCGCAGAGGTCGCGGTGGTGGTACATGAGCGCGCGCACGGGGTCGGCGGGCCCGCGACGCGCCTTGCGGCGGGCTTTGCCCTTCCGCGCCTCCGGCGCATTGACGCCCACCCGCCCACCCGTTGCCCGGCTGCGCCCGGCCTGGCGAGTCTGGTCCCGAACTGAGCGATCAGCAGCCTCGCCGGCCGCGGCCGGCCCATCCCCACCGGCATCACCGCCAGCAGCCTTCGCGGCCCCAGCCGCCCCACCGAAGGCCTCGGCCAGGCTGTCCATAAGGGAGCCGTCCGAGAGACCGCCGTCCAGGTCGGCTTCCTGGTCCTGGTCCTGGGCTCCGTCCCACTCCCGGTCCCGGTCTCCGTCCCGGTCCCGGTCCGCGTCCGAGCCGCCATCGCGGCCGCGTTCGCCGCCCGCTTCCCGGTCCTGGTCCAGGTCCAGGTCGGAGGCGTTCGCCTGCGGGTCGTTCGCCTGCGGGTCGTCCACCGCGGAATCGCCCACGGCGGCGTCCTCCGCCGCTGCGTCGCCCACCCCGGTACGCTCCACCGCGCTGTCGTCCACCGCGCTGTCGTCCTCATCCGGCCCGCCGGCGCCCCGCGCCGACTCCTCCGCCCGAGGGCTCCGCTCCCCCACGTCCCCGAAGGCCTCCAGGAAAGCCTCCGCCAGCGACGGTGGTACGGGCGGCTGGGGCGCGCGCACGCGCGCCGTCTCCCGGGCCGGGGGCCGGAGTTCGGTGCTCTCGGCCTCGGTGTCGGTGCCGTCGGCTGCGGCGCTGCCCATCCCGCTCCGGCTCCCGTTCCCGCTCACTTCGCTCACAGCTCCTCGTCCTCGCCAGCGCCCCCGGCGCTCGTCCGCGCCCCCGCGCCCACCGGTTCAGGTATGCGGGTCCGCTCCGTGGCGGCCGCCGCGGCGCCCCGGTCCGTACGGGACCAGCTCGGCCGCCGCGGCCCGCGCGACGCCGAGCGCCCCGGGAGCCAGGCCGCGAAGCGGCCATTGCGGCGGGACTCCGGCGTACGCCCCCCGGCCCAGCGGCCGGGCACCGACGCCTCCGCCGGGTGGGCGAAGGGCTGGATGTCGCCGAAGGCGGCGCCGCGGGCCGCGGGGGTGCGGACCGGGCAGTGCGACATCAGCTCGAGGTAGATGCCGCGGAAGGCGTCGATGTTCTGCTCGACAGTGAAGAGTTCGAGGGCGCGGGCGCGCGCCGCGGCGCCCAGCCGCGCCCGCCGGGCCGGGTCGCGGAGCATCGCGAGGCAAGCCTCCGCCAGCGCCCGCGGATTGCGCGGCGGCACCACCAACCCCGTACCGCCGATGATTTCGCGCACCGCCCCGACGTCCGTCGAGACGGTCGCCCGCCCGGAGAACATGCCCTCCGCCAGCCCCGCGGGAAAACCTTCCACCACACTCGACAGCACCAGCACGCTCCCGGCGGCATACGCGGCCGCCAGATCCGGCACCTCGGGCCCGCCGATCTCCTCGAACGACACCGGACTGTCCCCGACCGCGTGCTTGTGCACCGCCTCGTCGGGGAAGAGCTGCGCGGCGAAGGCGCGGCAGTGCGCGAGGTATTCGGGGGCGCCCGCGGCGCGCCCGACCGTGCCGATGATGCGCAGCTGCGCTTCCGGCTCTTCCTTACGGACCTCGGCGAAGGCGTGCAGCAGCGCGACCAGGTCCTTGCCCGGCTCGATCCGGCCCACCCACACGAGGGTCTTGTCCTCGGGGCACAACTCCCCCTCGCCCGCCGCCGCGAAGCGCCCGGCCCGCATCCCGGGATACACCGTGCGCTGCCGCGCCGGATCCGCGCCCAGGCGCTGCTGCCAGCGGCGGGCGTGGGTGTTGCCGGGGGTGAGCAGCGCGGCCTGGGCGTACACCTCGGCGGCCAGGTGCCGCTGGAAGGCGGCGAGCAGGGCCCGTACGGGAGCAGGGGAGGCGAGGTCCTGGGCGAGGTAGTGGCGGCGGAGCCGGACGCCGTACTCCGTCACCAGCAGCGGGGTGCCGAAGAAGTGCTTGGCGAGCAGCCCCGGCAGCGCGGCGGGCCCGCCCGACAGCGCATGGCAGAGGTCGACGCCCGCGAGGCCCCCGGCCGGATCGCCCTCGTCGCCGTACCACCCGGCGGCCAGCGGCCGCAGCGCCCGCTCCAACTGGTCGGTGACCGCCAGCAGATCGGTGACCTGCGCGGACTGCGCGGCGGCGGAGGCGCCGGGGGCATGGCAGGCGGTCTGCAGGATGCGTACGGCGTCTTCCGAGCGCAGCGCGCGGGCGAGACCCGCGCCGTGGTCGCGGGCGAGCCGGGCGAGGCCGTACAGCCCCTCGGTGAAGGCGGCGAAACGGTCCTCCTCGCCTTCGGCGCCCGTGATCGCCGTCGCCAGGGCGGTGAAGTGGCCGGCGAAGCGCTGTCGTTCGCGGCGGCCGAAGCCGCCGCGGTCGGCGGCGCCCCATAACGGAATCGCGTACACCTCGGTGAGGTGGTCGGGCAGCGGCGCCAGGCCCGCGGCCTCGAAGGCGGGGGTGGGAGTCAGGCAGTACGCCTCGAACTCGTGGTCCGTGAGCCCGCGCACGAGCCGGTCGCACCACACCCGCCCCTCACCCGCGGCATACGGGTAACCACTCTCCGCGAGTAGTCCGATCCGCACTTGACACCCCCTGCTCGGCTGGCCCCGGTCTCGGTCTGAACTGTCTGAACTGCCGCTCGGGCGGCTGGTGACAGGACGCTATGCGGGGGCAGGGGTGGTGCGGCGGACGGTTGTCCGTCGCACCACCGGAAGGGGTGAAAGGGCGTAACTTTCCGGCACCGGGGGCGTTGGCCACACATCCGGGCGGGGCGGCTCAAGCTGCGCTTATGCGGACCCTAAGCGACCCTCAAGCCAGAGTTTTCTTTCGTCGTCTGTGCAGACGGCACCAAGTCTCTGCGAGCGGCCCGGCGTTCGGCCGCGCGGCTTGGATCGAGTACGGGCACGGCTGCCAGCAGCGCCTGTGTATAGGGGTGCTGCGGGTCGTCGTACACCGCCTCCACCGGGCCCTCCTCCACGATCGCGCCTTCGCGCATGACCAGGACGCGGTCGCTCACCTGCCGTACGACGGCGAGGTCGTGGGCGATGAAGAGGAGCGCGAGGCCGAGTTCGCGGCGGAGGTCGGCGAGGAGGTCGATCACCTGGGCCTGGGTGGTGACGTCCAGCGCGGAGACGGGCTCGTCGCAGACGAGGACGCGCGGTTCGGGGGCGAGGGCGCGGGCGATGCCGACGCGCTGGCGCTGGCCGCCGGAGAATTCGTGCGGATAGCGGTCGTACGCGGCGGGGTCGAGGCCGACGCGGCCCAGGAGGTCGCGTACGCGTCCGCGGATCTGGGCGTCGGTGCCGTCGCCTGCGGCGCGGAGGGGGTCGGCGATGGATTCGCCGATGGATCGGCGGGGGTTAAGGGATGAGACCGGGTCCTGGAAGACCATCTGCCGCTGGGGGCTGATGGCGGTGGCGGGGCGCCCGTCGTAGCGGAGGGTGCCGGCGGTGGGCTCGAGGAGCCCGACGAGCATCCGCCCGAGGGTGGTCTTTCCGCTCCCGGACTCGCCGACGATCCCGATGGCCTCGCCGTCGTGAGCCCTGAGACTGACGCCGTCCACGGCGACGGTCCGATTCCGCCGCGCTCCGAACTCGCGCCGCAGCCGGCTCGCTTCGAGCAGGGGGCCCTTTCGGCGCTCCGCGCCGGGGGCTGCACCCACCCACCCACCCGCTGAACTCGCGGCGGCAGGAGGCTGACCGGGGGCCTCCCCCGCGCCGCTCACGCCATCGACCTCCGCGATTTCAACGGTCGGGCGAGCGGGAAACCCCTGCTGCGCCCCCGCCGCAAGCCCCGCAACACCCCCCTCCGCGAGCTCAGCAGGCGGGTGGGCGGGAAGACCCTGCGCCCCCGCCGCACGGCCCGCGCCACCCCCCTCCGCGACCTCAGCGGGCGGGTGGGTGGGAAGGGGCTCGAGGCGGGGGACCGCTGCCAGCAGCGAGCGCGTGTAGGGCTCGGTCGGTGCGACCAGCACCTCCCCCGTACCGCCGCGCTCCACCACGCGGCCGCCGTGCATCACCAGGACCTCGTCCACACTGCCCGCCACCACCCCCAAGTCATGCGTGACCAGCACCAGCCCCAGCCCCTCTGCCACCCGCAACTCGTGCAGCAGATCCAGAATCTGCGCCTGCACCGTCACATCCAGCGCCGTCGTCGGCTCGTCCGCGACGAGCAAGCGCGGCTCGCACGCCAGCGCCATCGCGATCAGCGCCCGCTGCCGCATCCCGCCGCTGAACTCATGCGGGCGAGACCGCGCCCGCCGCGCCGCCGACGGGATGCCGACCCGGTCGAGCACCTCCACCGCCCGCGCCCGCGCCGCCCGCCGCGAGGCATCGCGCCGATGGACCCGGTACACCTCGGCGATCTGGTCGCCGATCGCGTAGTACGGATCCAGCGCGGACAGCGGGTCCTGGAACACCATCGCCACCACCCCACCCCGCAGCGCCCGCAGTTCCCCCTCCGACGCCGCGCCCACATCCGTGCCGCCGACCGTCACCGTCCCCGACACCCGCGCACCAGTCCCCCGGTGCAGCCCCAGCAGCGCAGCCGCCACCGTCGACTTCCCGGACCCGGACTCCCCGACGATCCCCAGCGCCCCGCCGGGCGCCAGCCCGAACGACACCCCGTCCACCGCCCGTACGGGATCACTCCCCGTCACCGGAAAGTCGACCGTCAGGTCCGCGACCTCCACCAAAGACAAACCCGAAGACAAATCCGAAGCCACAGTCGAAGACGTCATCGCAGCGTCACCCTCCGGTCCGCAAGCGCATACAACAGATCGGCGAGCACATTCGCCACCACCACCGCCGCCCCCACGACGAGCACAACACCCACCACGACCGGCAGATCCACCTTCCTGATCCCATCGATCAGCGTCTTGCCGATCCCGGGGATCCCGAACAGCGACTCGGTCAGCACCGCGCCGCCCACCATCCCCCCGACATCCACCGCCGCCAGCGCGATCACCGGCGCGACCGCGCCCCGCAGCGCATGCCGTACGACGATGACCCGCTCACTCACCCCGTACGCGCGGAAGGTCCGGATGTGATCCTCCGCCAGCGTCTCGAGCGTCGCCGCCCGCGTGAGCCGCGCATAGCCGGCGGCCTGGAACAGCCCGAGCGTCAGCCACGGCAGCAGCAGATTCCACGCCCACTGCGTCGGATCGTCCGTGAAGGGCACGTACGACGGGAACGGCAGCCATCTCAGATACGCGCACACCGCCATCATCAGCAGCAGCCCGAGGATGAAGACCGGCGTCGCCGTCCCCGCCAGCGTCAGCCCCGTCAGCACCCGCTCCGTCACGCCACCACGCCGCAGCGCCGACAGCACCCCCGTCCCGATGCCGATCACCAGCATCAGCACGGCCGCCCCACCCGCCAGCGCCGCGGTCGCCGGAAAGCGCTCCAGGATCAGCTGAGTGACCTGCTGGTCGCTCTGGTACGACAACCCCAGGCAAGGCGCGTCGCAGTGCAGCACCGACGCGCCCGCCGAGTAGTCGCGCCCTGCGAAGACCCCCTTCAGGAAGTCCCCGTACTGCACGAACACCGAGTCATTCAGCCCCAACTGCCCCCGCACCTGCGCGATCTGCGTCGGATTGCAGCGCGGCCCGCACGCAAGCTTCGCCGGGTCGCCGGGAACCAGGTAGAAGAGCGCGTACACCAGCACCGACAAGAGAAACAGCACCAGCACCGCCCCGACCAAGCGGCGCAGCAGATAACGGGTCACCGTCCCGACCCACCCTTCCGAGTCCCCACCCGCAGCCGCCCCGCCTCACGCGGGTCGAGGGCCGTGCGCAGCGCGTCGCCGAGCACCGTGAAAGCGAGCACCGTCACGAACAGCAGCGCCGACGGCAGCAGCACGTACATCGGATCCGCCCGGAACCACGTCTGTGCGCTCGCCAGCATCTGCCCCCACGCGGGCGTCGGGGGCTTCACGCCCACGCCCAGGAAGGACAGCGATGCCTCGATGACGATGTTGATGCCGATGAGCAGTGCGCCGTACGTCGTCAGCGGCGCCGCCAGCGACGGCAGCAGCTCGCGCCGGGCCAGCCGCAGCCGCCCGGAGCCGCCGAGCCGGGCCGCGGCCACGTAGTCGAGGTTCTTCAGCGTCAGCGTCTGCGCCCGTACGATCCGCGAGGTGCCGCCCCAGTGCAGGAAGCCGATCACGAGGATCAGCAGCAGCGGGCGCGGGAAGCCCTCGGGCACGATCGCGGTCAGCGCCATGGCGATGACCAGCATCGGCAGCGCCAGCATCACGTCGGTGGCGCGGCTGAGCAGGGTCTCCAGGAAGCGGTTCCCGAGCGCCGCCGCCAGGCCGATCGCGGTGCCGATGGCGAGGTTGAGGGCGGTCGCGCCGAGGGCGACCAGCAGCGTCGTCCGGGCGCCGTAGAGGAGGCGCACGAACAGGTCGCGCCCCGTGCCCGGCTCCACCCCCAGCCAGTGGTCCGCGCTGACCCCGCCGAAGGAGCCGTGCGGGACGCCGCCGCGGGCGGAGTCGATGAGCGAGTCGTGGTACGTGTTCGCGTCCTGGCCCTCCAGCGCCGCGAGCAGCGGGGCGGCGAGGGCGAGGAGGACGAGGAGCGCGAGGACCGCGGCGGCGGCTACGGCCGAGGGCCGGGCGCGCAGCCGGCGCCTGATGTCTGCTGCCATGAACGCATGCCCTACTTGACCGCGACCTGGGAGATGTCGAGGACGCCGGTCCAGTTGCTGATCACGACGTTCTTGATGTCCTTGCCGTAGAGGCGCTTGTAGACCGGGTGGAAGAGCGGGACGTCGAGGGCCTCGGCGCCGATCTTCTTGTCCAGGGCGCCCCAGCGCACCGCGGCCTCCTTGAGGTCGGTCAGCTTGTTGATCTCGTCGATCTCCTTGTTGACCGCCGGGTCGTCGAGCTGGGCGTGGTTGTAGTTGGAGCCGTTCTTGACGATCTGCCGGCCGTCGAAGATCGGGGCCAGGAAGGGGCCGCCGGACGGCCAGTCGGCGCCCCAGCGGGAGATGTAGAAGCCGGGGGCGTTCTTGGCGGAGGTGTAGAGCTCGGAGTACTTGTTGGACTCGTAGCCCTTGAGCTTCAGCGTGATGCCCGCCTTCTTCAGCCCCTCCTGCACGGCGGTGGCGATCTTCGGGCCCTGCTCCAGATTGCGCTCGTCGGTGTCGTGGGCGAGCGTGATCGTCAGGCCCTTGCCGTAACCGGCCTTCTTCAGCAGCGCCTTCGCCTTCGCCGCATTGCCCGTCTTGCCCGCCGGGAAGTGGTCGTACTTCGAGTAGCCGAAGACCTTCTGGTTCGGCAGGAAGGTGGTGGCGGGCTCGGCGAGCGCGGAGCCGCCGGCGGCGTTGATGACCGAGGTGCGGTTGATGGCGTACGAGATCGCCTGGCGGACCTCGGGCTTGTCGAAGGGCTTCACCTTCGGGTTGAAGGCGAGGTAGGTGGTGTAGCCGAAGTGGCCGGTGCCGACGCGGTCGGAGAGCTGCTTGTCGCCGCCGATCTGGGCGAGCTCGGCCGGGCCGAGGTTGGTGTCGGTGGTGACGGCGCGCGCGTCGGCGCCGGTGCCGGTGGACAGCCGCTGGTTGATGACGGCCGAGTCGAGGCCGGACTTGACGTCGATCCGGTCCGGGTAGGCCTTGCGCTCCGGGTCGGTCTTCGCCGACCAGTGCTTGTTGCGCTCCAGGACGATGTGCTCGCCGTCGCCCTCGTTCTTGGCGACCTTGTACGGGCCGGACGAGACCGGGTGGTTCTCGTACTTGGTGCCCTTGTCCTTGGACTCGGGGACGGGGGTCGTCTGCGTCTGGGTGGCCAGCAGCGGGAACTCGCCCTCGGGCTTGTTGAGGTGGAAGACGATCGTCTTCTTGTCGGGCGTCTCGATCGAGTCGAGGCCCTTTTTGTCCTTGTACGGGCCCTCGTACTTGTCGCCGCCGATGAGCCAGTCCCGCAGATACGGGGCGCCGCCGCTCAGCTCCGCGGCGAAGGACCGCTCGATGCCGTACTTGATGTCGGCGGAGGTGATCGGCGAGCCGTCCTCGTACTTCAGGCCGTCCTTGAGCTTGTACGTCCACACGGTGGCGTTCTTGGACGGCTTGCCGAGGTCGGTGGCCAGGTCGGGGACGGGCTTGGCGCCGGCGGCGCCGTTCTCGCGGTTGCGGGTGGTGAGGGTGCGGAAGACCAGCGAGGGGACGTTGCCGCCGCCGGAGGTGTAGAGGCGGGCTGGGTCGAAGTCGCCCTGGCCCTCGGTGTTCAGGACGGTGAGCGTGCCGCCCTTCTGCGGCTTGCCGCCGCTGGCGGCGGAGCCGTCGCCGCCGTCCTCGGGGCCGGCGCAGGCGGCGGCGCCGAGGACGGCGAGGCCGGTGATGACCAGGGTCAATCTGCGGGATATTCGGCCGAGTTGATGGGAACGACGCATGTCGAAGATCGCCTTTCGCGGCAGGAGATACGAGCGGACTCGTACGCGAAGGCGGCGGCAGGGGACGCGAGGCCGCCTCCGCGGAAGTGAGAGAAGAAGTGCGCGGAGTGCAGGAAGAAGCGGCCTCAGCGACAGAAGATGTCGGCGACTGCGTGCGCGGTCACGCCAATGAGCGCCAGCTCAAAGCCGGCTGCGGCGGGACGCGGTCGCGGTGACATGCGGAGACAATGACCGATCACGGGCCGACCTGGCAAAGCCGTATCGGATAGCGAGATGAGCCGTCTCGCTATCCAGGATCAGCCGCGCTTCGGATACGGCCACGCATTCGGCTTGCACGTCGCGCCGTCCGTGCTCAGGAACTTGGTCTGCTGCATCATCACCGGCGCCGGCGCCCCGTCCTTGGGGCAGCCCACGTGCCCGTGCCCGAGCCGGTGCCCCACCTCGTGGTTGATCAGCATCTGCCGGTACGCGTGAATGTCGTCGCCGTACGTCTTCGCGCCCTGCGCCCACCGGTACGCGTTGATCATCACGCGCGTCGTGGACGCGGAGTCGCAGGAGACGTTCTGCTCCGCCGTGTCCAGCCCCGACCTGGCGCACCACTTCGCGGTGGTCCCGGGGCTGGCCAGCGTAATCACGAACTTCGCCTTGCCCGACGAGACCCGCTCGAAGGTGCGCTCGCCGTTGCCGCCCCAACTCCGCTTGTCGTTCAGCGTCTTGTGCACGGCGTCGGCGAAGAGCCGCGCGTCGAGGCCCATGCCCTCCTCGACGTCGACGCGATAGCGGATCACGGTGCCCTTGCCGGGGGCCTTCGCCGCGCCCGGCACGGTCTTGAGGTGGCCGCCGCCCTGCAGGTCGGCGGCGAGCGGGTAGGTCTGGCCCATCTTCTGGTCGTACGGCACCGCTGCCTGATGCGCGGGCTCGGTCGGCGTCACCCGGCCGTCGGAGCGGGAGGCGTCCTCGCCCACGGGCCGCTCCGCCTTGCCGGCCTGCGCCTGCGGCTCACCACCGTCGTCGCCGGTGGCCTGCACGGCTATCGCGGCGCCGAGCGCGACGGTCACGGCCGCGGCGGCGATGCCGGTGACGTAACGGCCGCGATTGCGGGGCTTGGGGCCTTCCAGGCGGTCGAGCAGCGGCGGCTCGTCGTCGTCGGGCGCGAGGGCCGGGCGGCGGCCGAGCTCCTCGGCCCGCTGCGGCCAGTTCGACCAGTCGTCGCGCGGGCGGCGCAGCGGCATGGTCGCGGCGGGGCCGTAGCCCGGATCGGGTACGGGTCCGCGCGGCGGCGCGGTCCGCGAGGGCCGGCGCGGCGGGTCGTAGCCGGGGTCGTCAAAGGCGGCGACGTAATCCGAGCGCGGCCCGGGTATGGGCCCGGCGTAGCCGCCATGCCCGCCGGCGAACCAGTCGTCGTCGGGGTGCGCGGGGTGCCCGCCGCGCACGGGGCGCTGGGGGCCGGTGTCGTAGACGGCGTGCGAGCCGGTGTCGTACGGCGCACCGGGGCGCCCCCCGCGGTCGCCCAGCGCAGTCTCGCCGCGCAGCGGATCGCGGGCGCGGGGTATGCCGCCGCCGGCGTCGTCGGCGCCTGAGGAGCCGTCGCCGGACCCCTTCTGCCGCCGTCTCGTGCCCGCACTGTGCCTGCCCACGTCCTAGCTCAACTCCCCACCCGGGTACCGGTGCCGCTGTGGCCTTCCGCCTCCGTCAGCGTCTCACCGATCTCTTCCGTTTCTGTATAGGACTCCGCCCCGGCCTCGTCGAGCAGCTCGCCGAAAGCCCGCGCGACTATGGCCGGATATTCCATCATCGCGACATGCCCGGCCTCGGGCAGGAACAGCAGCCGGGAGTCGGGGAAGGTGCGCGCGGCCTTGCGCGCCATCCGCGGCGCGACCAGCTGATCGCGGCCGCCGTACACGAGCAGCGTGGGCGCCAGCACCCGCTGCGCCTGCCGCCAGAGGCTGTGCTGCCCGGTGAGGGTGTACGAGCTGACGACGCCGCGGGCGGAGCGCTCCATGGCGTCCCAGTGGTACGGGAGGGTCTTGCGGTACTCGGCCTCGCGCAGCGAGGACTCGTACACCTCGGAGGTGACCCGCCGGGTGTCCCCGTAGCAGAGATGCAGCACACCGTTGACGTACTGCGTGACGGTCCACTGGCTCGTATAGCGCGCCCACAGCCCGGCGATGCCGGGGAGCGCGAGCAGCGCGGTGGGCACGGCGGTGCGCTGCGGGCGGCGCTCGGGGAGCGCGGGCGAGACGAGCGTGAGCGTACGCACCAGGTCGGGGCGGAGGGCGGCGACGCGGGTGGTGACGGCGCCGCCCATGGAATTGCCGAAGAGGTGTACGGGGCCGCGGCCGCTGTGCTCGAGATAGCTGATAACGGCGCGGGCGTGCCCGGCGAGCGAATAGTCGCCGTCGTCGGGCGGCGGGGAGTGGCCGAAGCCCGGCAGGTCGAGGGCCTCGCCGTCGACACGGTCGGCGAGCTGGTCGGCGAGGGCGGTCCAGTTGTACGAGGAGCCGCCGAGGCCGTGCACGTACAGCGCGGGCGGCAGCCCGTCGGTGGCGGGCAGGCGGCGGCGGATCTGCAGGGTGTAGCCGGGCAGGGCGACCTTGCGCTCGGCCGTGGTGCCGGTCTGCTCGCCCGCGGGCCGGGCGGGGGGCACCTCGGGCACGCCCGCGGCCGGGCCGCTGGGGGACGTGTCCGCTACGGGGGGCTCGGTCGACGGCATGGGGCAATGTTACGCAACGGTCACGCGATGGCTCGTGTGTTCGGCATCACAGGTCACCTCGCGGCTTTTGACGGGCTCTCTTACGCTCGTATGGAGGACACCCTGCAGCCAGAGAGGGGAGGAGATCATGCCTGCATTCCCGGAAAAATCCCAGTCCGCAGACCCGCAGGAACCTGACACCTTCGACGACTCCCTCGACCTCGACGCCGAGGCCGGCCGGGAGCGCCCCTTCGAGGTCCCCGAGGCGGATTCCGCCGAGCAGCACACCGACCTGCAGCAGCGCGGGGACTCCCCGGCGGCCGAGCGCGGCGACCAGGCGAACCCCGCCGATGTGGCGGAACAGGCGCGTGTGGTGGCGATGAATGAGGACGAATACCGTGACTCAGGCGGCTCGGGTGGCGAAGGGGACGCAGAGTAGCGCTGGGACTCCTGCGGCGTAAACGAGTTCGAATTACCCGTGATCTCGGCTTCCCTAGTCGTCGGCCCTCGTGAAATCCTGCGCCTTGCATGGGCACGTCTGGTTACTCAAAAGTACGATGGCGTGACGCGACGATCCCCGTCGCGTGGGAGCACAACCCGGGAGGCAACGCGGTGGCAGCCATCGAGCAGAGCGAGGCACGACCGCGGAGCGCCCGCCTGCCCCGCCGGGCGCGGCGGAACCAGCTCCTGGGCGCCGCCCAGGAAGTCTTCGTGGCGCAGGGCTACCACTCGGCCGCCATGGACGACATCGCGGACCGCGCCGGGGTCAGCAAGCCGGTGCTCTACCAGCACTTCCCCGGCAAGCTCGAGCTCTACCTGGCGCTGCTGGACCAGCACTGCGACGCGCTGCTGGCGGCCGTACGGGAGGCGCTGGCCTCGACAACGGACAACAAGCAGCGGGTGGCGGCCACCATGTCCGCGTACTTCACCTTCGTCGAGGACGAGGGCGGCGCCTTCCGCCTGGTCTTCGAGTCCGACCTCACCAACGAGCCCGCGGTGCGCCAGCGCGTCGACCAGGTCAGCCTGGACTGCGCGAAGGCGGTCAGCGAGGTCATCGCCGAGGACACGGACCTGCCGGAGAACGAGGCGATGCTGCTGGGCGTGGGCCTGTGCGGCATGGCGCAGATCACCGCGCGCTACTGGCTGGGCTCCGGGCAGAAGATCCCGCGGGACGCGGCGGCGAAGCTGATGAGCTCGCTGTCGTGGCGGGGCATCGCGGGCTTCCCGATGCACGGGCCCGAACAACACTGACGTGTTCGCTGCGGGCGTGACGGTTGCCGACCACCTGCAGCCCGGCCCGGGTTACTGTGTGCAGCGTATTCAGCACCACGCAGCACTACGCACTCTCGGAGGGACATGTCCGTGGAGGTCAAGATCGGCGTGCAGCACGCGCCCCGCGAGATCGCTCTGGAGAGCGGGCAGTCCGCCGAGGACGTCGAGAAGACGGTCGCCGAGGCACTCAGCGGCAAGACCGAACTCCTGACCCTGGTCGACGACCGGGGCCGCAAGGTCATCGTGCCGGCGGACCGGATCGCTTACGTGGAGATCGGCGCGCCGGCGGCGCGCAAGGTGGGCTTCGGAGCGATCTGAGCCGGCGCTCGGCTTGGCAGCGGCGGTGCCGCCCGGTTTTGTTGACCGGGGGCACCGCCGCTTCCGTTTGTCCGGCGAGCGGGCGGGGTAAATCGGGAGCGGTCCGATTTGCCCCACACTTGCAGGGAGGCGCCATGCTCCTCGAAGCGATGATCGCGGCGGTCCTCGGCCTGGCCGCATCCCTCGCCGCCCTCCGCCGACGCCCTGCGCGCTTCCGCCACCGGCGGCTGACGCTCGCCACGGGGCCCGCTGGCGCGGTGCTCGGCGCGGTCCTGTTCGACACGGCCACGGGCGGCGGCCCGCTCTGGGCGACATCGCTCAGCGCGCTCGCCTTCGCAGCCGCCTTGCTCTCGTTGCTGGTAACCGAGGGCGTAAGAGCCCCGCGCCCCATCCGCGCCCGCTAGCCATTACCGGTCCGCACCTGCCCTCCCGCCAGGCACCCCCGCCACCCCTGTCCGCGACAGCAACGGGTGGGCGGGTGGGAGGACCTACGCCGCCAAGCCCAGCGCAGCCATCCGCTTCGTGTGCGCCTCAGTGATCCGCGAGAACATCTTCCCGACCTCCGCCAGGTCAAAGCCCTCCGCGACACCCCCCACCAGCATCATCGACAGCGCATCCCGATCAGCCACCACCCGCTGCGCCTGACTCAGCGCCTCCCCCATCAGCCGCCGCGCCCACAGCGCAAGCCGCCCCCCGACCCGCGGATCGGCCTCGATCGCCGCCCGTACCTTCTCCACCGCGAAGGACGCGTGCCCTGTGTCATCGAGCACACCGAGCACCAGCGCGCGCGTATCGGAGTCCAGGCGGGCCGCCACCTCGCGGTAGAAATCCGCCGCGATCGAGTCGCCCACATAGGCCTTGACCAGGCCCTCCAGCCAGTCGGACGGCGCCGTCTGGCGGTGGAATTCGTCCAGTGCCGCGGCGAACGGGTCCATCGCCGCCACCGGATCCTCGTCGATCTCCCGCAGCCGCGCCCGCAACTGCTCGAAGTGCTGGAACTCGGCGGAGGCCATCGCGGCCAGCTCCGCCTTGTCCGCAAGCCCCGGCGCGAGCTTCGCGTCCTCGGCCAGCCGCTCGAAGGCGGCCAGCTCGCCGTACGCGAGCGCACCCAGCAGGTCGACCACCGCGGCGCGGTACTGCGGATCCGCGGCGGCCCCGGCCCAGTCCTGGGCGGCAATGCCGGTGGCCTCGGAAGCGGAGTCGGAAGCAGGGTCAGAAGGCGATGTAGGCGTTCCCATGAGCCGCAGAATAGCCGCCCTCCGGCCCAGGGGAAGCCCCAGGTCAGCCCGGGACCGCCGACTACTTCCGGACGGATCACACCACACAGGTGCGCGGATCCGGGGTACAGTGATATAGCGCCCGCCGCATACGTACTCGTGTAGACGGCCCAGTGCCAGTACGTGCAGGTATGCGGGGGTGCACGCATGAGGATGCCCGGTCGGTGGCCCGATCGGCTCCACCCGACCGCTCCGATGTGCGGCGTACCGGCGCTTAAGAAAGTCGCCGTATGCGCCCCGCACACGAAGGAGAACCGCTCGCGGCTCGAGCAGCGACGAGGGCGTGGTCCCGCACCTAGGAGTGCGGTGCGTACCGCTCGTACGGACGACGACCCCCTCCGCCGCCCGCCGCGACCAACCAAATGAGGCAGTCCTGACTACGTTCAGAGAACTCGGGATCCTTCCCGAGACCGCCGAGGCCCTGGAGGCCGTCGGCATTACGTCCCCGTTCCCCATCCAGGAGATGACCCTCCCGGTCGCTCTCGCCGGCGCCGATGTGATCGGCCAGGCGAAGACCGGCACCGGCAAGACGCTGGGCTTCGGCCTGCCGCTGCTGGAGAAGGTCACCGTCCCCGCCGACGTCGAGTCGGGCCGGGCGAAGCCCGGTGACCTGACCGACGCGCCGCAGGCGCTCGTGGTCGTCCCCACCCGCGAGCTCTGCCAGCAGGTCACCAACGACCTGCTGACCGCCGGCAAGGTCCGTAACGTCCGGGTTTCCGCCATCTACGGCGGCCGTTCGTACGAGCCGCAGGTCGAGGCGCTGAAGAAGGGCGTCGACGTCGTCGTCGGCACCCCGGGCCGGCTGCTCGACCTGGCGGGCCAGAAGAAGCTGCGGCTTTCGCAGGTCAAGGCGCTCGTCCTCGACGAGGCCGACGAGATGCTCGACCTGGGCTTCCTGCCCGACGTCGAGAAGATCATCAACATGCTGCCGACCCGCCGCCAGACGATGCTGTTCTCGGCCACCATGCCGGGCGCGGTCATCTCGCTCGCGCGGCGCTACATGTCGCAGCCCACCCACATCCGCGCCGCCGCGCCCGACGACCACGGGCACACGGTCGCGAACACCAAGCAGCACGTCTTCCGCGCCCACTCCATGGACAAGCCGGAAATGGTCGCGCGCATACTGCAGGCCGAGGGCCGCGGGCTTTCGATGATCTTCTGCCGTACGAAGCGCACGGCCGCCGACATCTCCGAGCAGCTCTCGAAGCGCGGCTTCGCCGCGGGTGCGGTGCACGGCGACCTGGGCCAGGGGGCCCGGGAGCAGGCGCTGCGGGCGTTCCGTAACGGCAAGGTCGATGTGCTCGTGTGCACCGATGTCGCCGCGCGGGGTATTGACGTCGAGGGTGTGACCCACGTCATCAACTACCAGTCGCCCGAGGATGAGAAAACGTACCTGCACCGGATCGGCCGCACCGGCCGCGCCGGGGCGTCGGGCACCGCCGTCACGCTCGTGGACTGGGACGACGTCCCGCGCTGGAAGCTGATCAACAAGGCGCTCGAGCTGGACTTCGACGAGCCGGAGGAGACGTACTCGACGTCGGCTCACCTCTACGAGTCGCTCGGGATTCCCGAGGGCACGAAGGGGATTCTGCCGCGGTCGGAGCGGACTCGCGCCGGGCTCGGGGCGGAGGAGATCGAGGATCTCGGTGAGACGGGTGGCCGCCATGGCGGCCGGTCCGGCGATCGGAAGTCTTCCTCCCGTGGTGCGGCCGCGCCCAAGGACGAGGAGCGGAAGCCCCGGCGGCAGCGGTCGCGTACGCGGACGCGGGGTGGTCAGCCTGTTGCCGCCTCCGGTGAGGGGTCGGCGCCTGCTGCGCAGGAGGCTGCGGACGCTCCGCGGAAGCCGCGGCGGCGTCGTCGTACGCGTGGTGGCGGCTCGAAGGCCGCTTCCGGTGAGTAAGTAGATAGTTGTTCCCACCCACCCGCCCGTTGCTGAGTGCAGCAGGGGCGGGTGGGTTGGTTTTTGGGGATGCTGGCGGCGGCCGGGTTCTCGGCTACGGGCGGCGGGTGTTCTCGCCTACGGGCTGCCGTTGCTCTCGCCTACATACGCCGGCCGTCCTCGTCCGTCGGCGGGTCCAGCAGGGCATGGAGGCCCACCAGTGCCGTTACGAGCCGCGGGTCCCAGCCTTCCTCGTGGACCTGGTACTCGTCGGCGACGCCGCGATACGTGAGGTGGGCGCGGTGGCCGCCCTCGCGCCAGATCAGGCGGCGCGGGGTGCCGACCCAAGCGGCGTCGTCCAGGAGCATCGCGGGGACGGCACCGATGAGGACGTTGACCGGCAGGTAGGCCAGCCACACCGCCCACCACAGCAGCCGTCCGCGGTAGGCGCGGACCGCCGGGCCGGTGGCCGGCTGGATGTCCCAGATCGCTCGGCGGAAGCGGCGGCGGCGTCGGGTGATCCGGCCCAGCAGGGCGCCGTGCTCATCGTCGATGCGGTGCACCGAATGCCGCTTGCCGTCCCGTTCCGTCGTCGCGTGCACGATCGGCTTGAAGTCGATGTCCTCGATCCGGAAGTCGCTCCCCGGATCGAGGGTCCGCACCAGCCAGCCGATGGTGTCGGCGCTCCCCGACCCGTTGTCGCGGCTCACCTTGTGCGGTGGGCCGTTCTGCACCTGCACCAGGCTGTACGTCCAATGGCTGCGCGACATGTGCAGCACCCTAAGGCCCGCGCTACGACCCCGGGTTCGCCGCCCAGAAGTCCGCCAGCGCAGCCGCGGTCTCCGCCGGGCGCTCCGCGTTCGGGGAGTGTTCCGCGCCGGTGATCACCGTGCGGTGGGCGGTGAGGCGCTCGGCCATGTCGTCCAGGAGGTGTACCGGCCATGCGTAGTCCACGGCGCCCGAGATCACGTGCTTCGGGAGCGGGGTGGTCGCGAGTTCCGCGACGCGGTCCGGGGCCGTTGCCAACTGGCGGGCTGTGGCGAGGAGTTGCGCGCGCTGTGTGGTGTGCCAGCGGCGGCGGAGAAAGTCGCCGATCGTGTCCGGGGTGCGGTCGTCCGCGGCCTCCGGGGGGTCGAGGGCGCGCATGGCCTGCCAGATGTCGGCCATCGGCATCGTGCGCAGCGCGTCCGTGAGCAGCTTCAGCCGCTGCTGCTGGCCCTCGGCCACGGCGGCCGGGCCCGAGCTCAGGAGCGTGAGCGAGGCGAAGGGGGACGGGGACTCGGACGGGTCCAGGAGCACCGCGGTGCGGGCGATGTGGCCGCCGAGGGAGTGGCCGAGGAGGTGCAGCGGGCCGGGCCCGGCGTCCCGTACCGCCGCCGCCTGCGCCCGCACGTCGCGGGCCAGGGCCTCCTGCGCGTACGCCGCCTCGTCGTCCTCCGGGCCCGGCGTCTCGTACTGGCCGCGGCCGTCCACCGCCACCGCCCGGTAGCCGGCCGCGGCGAGCGGTTCCAGCAGCGCGATGAAGTCTTCCTTGCTCCCCGTGAAGCCGGGGATGAGCAGCACGGTCCCCAGGCGGCCCGTACCGGCGTCGAGGGCCGCGAAGGTGCCGCGGGAGGTCGCGAGACGGGTGGCGGTGGCCCCGGCGGGCAGGTCGAGGAAGGGCGGCTTGCTCATACGGGGAGGCTACAAGGGCCCGCTTGCCACCGCGGTACGGCTACAGCCCCCGCGCCCCCGGCCCGAAGCGCTCCCCCAGCCGGTCGCCCGTATTCGCCAGCGCGCAGGCATCGATGGACAGGCAGCCGCAGCCGATGCACAGCGTGAGGTTGTCGCGGAGGCGTTCCAGGCGCTGGATGCGGTCGTTGAGTTCGTCGCGCCAGTTCTCGGACAGACGGGCCCAGTCGTCGCGGGTCGGGGTGCGCTCCTCCGGCAGCAGGGACAGCGCCTCGCGGATGTCCGCGAGGGGGATGCCGACTCGCTGGGCGGCGCGGATGAAGGCCACCCGGCGGAGCGTGTCGCGGCTGTAGCGGCGCTGGTTGCCGCTGGTCCTGCGGCTGCTGATCAGCCCCTCCCGCTCGTAGAACCGCAGGGCGGAGTGCGGGACGCCGCTGCGGTCGGCGAGCTCGCCGATGGTGGCTTCCGTGGCCTCCGGGGAGAGGTGGTGCTGGATCATGCGCTCCAGGCTAACTCAGGACCTCAACCGCGGTTTAGCTTCTTACAGCGGCTTCTTACGCCAGCTCCCTCCGGAGATACGCCGCCGTCCGGCTCCCCTCCGCCTCCGCCACCTCCGCCGGCGTCCCGGCCGCCACGATCCGCCCGCCCTCCGCGCCGCCGCCAGGCCCCAGGTCGAGCACCCGGTCCGCCCCCGCGACCACCCCCATGTCGTGCTCCACGACAACGACCGAATTCCCCGCGTCGACCAGCCCGTGCAGCTGCCGCAGCAGCACCTGCGTGTCCGCCGGGTGCAGCCCGGTCGTCGGCTCGTCAAGCAGGTACAGCGTGTGCCCGCGATGCGCCCGCTGCAGCTCCGCCGCGAGCTTGATCCGCTGCGCCTCGCCGCCGGAGAGCTCGGTGGCGGGCTGGCCGAGCCGCAGATAGCCGAGGCCGACGTCCCGCAGGGTGCGCAGCGACCGCACCGCCGGCCGTACGTCCGCCAGGAAGTCGGCCGCCGCGTCGACCGTCAGGTCGAGCACATCCGCGATGGTGGCGCCGCGGTAGCGGACCGACAGGGTCTGAGCGTTGTAGCGGGTGCCGCCGCACTCCTCGCAGGGCTTGTACGTGCCCGGCAGGAAGAGCAGCTCGACCGAGACGAAGCCCTCGCCCTGGCAGACGGGGCAGCGGCCCGCGGCGACGTTGAACGAGAAGCGGGAGGCGGTGAAGCCGCGCGCCTTCGCCTCGTCGGTGGCCGCGAAGACCTTGCGTACGGTGTCGAAGAGGCCGGTGTAGGTGGCCAGGTTGGAGCGGGGCGTACGGCCGATGGGCTTCTGGTCGACCTGGACGAGGCGGTCGACGGCCTGCTCGGCCCCGGCCGCGATCTCGCCCACCAGCGTCGACTTCCCCGAGCCCGACACCCCGGTCACCGCGGTGAAGACCCCGAGCGGCACGTCCACATCCAGATCCCGCAGATTGTGCCGAGTGATCCCCCGCAGCCGCAGCCACTCCGCCGGCTCCCGCCCGGCCGCACGCTGCCGCTCGCTGACCTGCTCGCCCTCGAAGAGGAAGCCGCGCGTCCGCGACTCCGCAACCTCCGCCAGCCCCGCCACCGGCCCGCTGTAGAGCACCTCCCCGCCGTGCTCCCCCGCCCGCGGCCCGACGTCCACGATCCAGTCGGCCCGCCGTACGACATCCATGTCGTGCTCGACCACGAAGAGCGAGTTGCCCGCCTCCCGCAGCCGCCCCAGCACGCCCAGCAGCGCCTCCCCGTCGGCGGGGTGCAGCCCGGCGGACGGCTCGTCCAGTACGTACACGACCCCGAAAAGACCCGACCGCAGCTGAGTGGCGAGCCGCAGCCGCTGCAGCTCGCCGGTGGAGAGGGTCGGGGTGGCGCGGTCCATGCTCAGGTAGCCGAGGCCCAGCTCGGCGAGCACCTCGATGCGGGCGACGAGGTCGCGGGCGAGGAGGGTGGCCGCCTCGTCGTCGGGGCCCGCGGCCGGTTTACGGAGGAGGTCGGCGAGGGCGGCGACGGGGAGTGCCGCGAGGTGGGCGATGTCACGCCCTGCGAAGCGGACGGCGAGGGCGGCGCGGCCGAGACGCCGGGCGCCGCACTCCGGGCAGTCGGCGCTGACCAGGAAGGATTCGGCGCGGCGGCGCAGCGGCTCGCTCTTGGAGTCGGCGAAGGTGTGCAGGACGTAGCGCTTGGCGCTCTGGTACGTGCCCTGGTACGGGCGGTGGATGCGGTGGGCCTCGCGCTGCGGGTGGACGGTGACGACGGGCTGCTCGTCAGTGAAGAGGATCCAGTCGCGGTCGGCCTGCGGCAGCTCGCGCCAGGGGCGGTCGAGGTCGTAACCGAGGGCGCCGAGGATGTCGCGGAGGTTCTTGCCCTGCCAGGCGCCGGGCCAGGCGGCGATGGCGCCGTCGCGGATGGACAGCGACGGATCGGGGACCAGCGACCCCTCGGTCGCCTCGTGGACGCGGCCGAGGCCGTGGCAGGTGGGGCAGGCGCCGACGGCCGTATTCGGGGAGAAGGCGTCGGAGTCGAGGCGGTCGGCGCCCGGCGGGTACTCCCCCGCGCGGGAGAAGAGCATGCGGAGGGAGTTGGAGAGGGTGGTGAGGGTGCCGACCGAGGAGCGGGAGGTGGGCGCGCCGCGCTGCTGCTGGAGGGCGACGGCGGGTGGCAGGCCGCTGATCTCCTCGACCCGCGGTGCACCCACCTGGTGGATCAGGCGGCGGGCATACGGGGCGACGCTCTCGAAGTAGCGGCGCTGCGCCTCGGCGTAGATCGTGCCGAAGGCGAGGGAGGACTTGCCGGAGCCGGAAACGCCGGTGAAGGCGACCAGGGCGTCGCGCGGGATGTCGGCGTCGACGGCCTTGAGGTTGTGCTCGCGGGCGCCGCGGACCCGGACGAATCGGTCATGCATGCCGTCGATTGTCGCAGGTTGTCGCAGGTCAGGCCGCCGAGATCATCCTCGACGAGAAAGTTTCTTTAGCGTAGGGAATGATTGGTGGCGCCATCTTGTTGTGAACGGAGGAAAACCGATCACGCTGGATCTAGACGAAGGGAGAAGTCGATGGACTTCGAGATCGTGCGCCTGGACGACATAGACGGCCGTGCCGTTGGTTCCACCGTCGTGGACGCCGCCTCCGTCGAACGCATCGTCCAGAAAGCGGCCGAGACAGGTCAGCGTCTGTACATCCGTCCGGCCGAGGAGGACCGCTTCGCGGCATGACCGCTAGGCGGCCTCGATGAAACCAGTGACGCCGTTCGCAATCTGCTGAACGGCGATCGCAGCCAGCAGCATGCCCGCCAGCCGGGTCACGAGCACGACCCCGCCCTCCTTGATCACCTTGATGATCAGCAGCGAATAGCGCATCGTCAGCCACAGCACGAGATGCATGGCGACGATCGCCGCCCAGACCGCGGCCAACTGGTTCGCGCCGTCCGCGTGCTGCACCGCGAGGATGACGGTGACGATCGCTCCGGGTCCGGCGAGCAGGGGCATCCCGAGGGGTACGAGGGCGGCGTTGACGTCTTTCGTCTGCGTCGGCTCCTCGGCCTTCCCGGTGAGCAGATCGAGCGAGATCAGCAGGAGCAGCAGCCCGCCCGCGATCATCAGCGCGGGGACGGAGACATGCAGATAGTCGAGGATCTGCTGACCGCCGACCGCGAAGACGGCGATCACGCCGAACGCGACCGCGACGGCCTGGAGAGCCATCTTGCGCTGGACCTTCAGGGGTCGGCCTGAGGTGAGCGCCAGGAAGATGGGCGTGGTGCCGGGCGGGTCCATGATCACGAAGAGGGTGACGAAGACCGACCCGAAGAGGGCGAGGTCAAACACACCCAAAAGCCTAAAGCCTTATTGATCTACTCTTTACACCCGCGCCGTACGGTCGCGGGTTTTTAGCTGTTCCGGACCGGCTCCGCGCCCGTGGCGCGATCGACGATCTCCTCGTAGACCTGCGGGTCCGTGGTGTTCTCGCCGAGGGCGATCACCTTGCGGCTGCCGTGATAGTCGCTGGAACCGGTGGCCAGCAGCCCGAGGTCGCCGGCCAGGCCGCGGAGCCGCTTACGGATATCGGCGTCGTGATCCATGTGATCAACCTCAATCCCGTCGAGCCCGGCCTCGGCGAGCCCGGCGATGGCCCCGACCGGCACGACGCGGCCGCGGGTCACGGCCTGCGGGTGCGCGAAGACCGTGACCCCGCCAGCGGCCTTGACCAGCTGGATCGCCTTGTACGGGTCGAGCTCGTGCTTGTGCGCGTACGCCCGGCCGCCATTGCCGATCCACTCATCGGTGAACGCGTCGCCGACTTCACCGATGGCTCCCGCCTCGACCATGGCGGTGGCGACATGCGGGCGGCCTACGGCGCCGTCCCCGGCGATCTCCTGAACCCGGGTCCAGGTGATGGGCACGCCGAGGCCGATGAGCTTGTCCGTCATGACCTGGGCGCGGCGGATGCGGTCGTTGCGGATGAGGTCGCGTTCGCGCTTCAGGTTCGGCTCGTCGGGGTCGAAGAGGTACGCGAGCATGTGCAGGCCGATGCCCTCGGGCTCCAGGCGGCAGGAGAGCTCGGCGCCAGTGACGAGGGTCAGGCCATCGGGGAGGGCGGCGATGGCTTCGGCGTAGCCGCCGGTGGTGTCGTGGTCGGTCAGCGCGACGACGTCCAGCCCGGCGGCCTTGGCGTTGGCGACCAGTTCGGCGGGAGTGTCGGTGCCGTCGGACGCGGTGGAGTGGGTGTGGAGGTCGATGCGCACGCCTTGCACCTTACGGTGCGGGTGCGCGGGGGCTTGCGTGGGTCCGCTGCGCGAGGGACTCCATGCGAACCCATTGTCCGATTTGCGCGATTAAGTACGTTTGCGTGTGTTAAATCGGAGGCTCCGGGCCCTCCGAGAGCAAAGAGCCACCTGCGCCTATGAAGCACCCCGAGCGAGGCCACCGCCGCCGTCGCGCCTTGTCAGGCGCGGTCGCGGCGGCGGTGCTGGGGGTGGGGCCGGTGGTGGTCTTGGCCGGCGGGATGGGTGGGGGGCTGGCGGCGGAGGGCGGCGGGCGGCTGGGGTCGGACGGCAGCGTTGCCGCCTTCGACGGCGGGGCGAGGGAGTCGGAAGGTCGTGCCGTCTTCGCCGGCCGAGCGCGTACCTCAGAGGGCCGCGCTGGCGCCGCCTTCTCGGCGCGGGCTTTGCGGGGCTTCACCGACTCGGCCAGCCGGGCGCGCACCTCGGACGGCCTCGCGGACTACGTCTTCCCGGCGCGGGCTTCGCGGGGCTTCACCGACTCCGCCGGCCAGGCGGCATCGGAGGGTGCCGCCGAGGGGCCCGGTGGCGAGTCGGATGACGGGCCGGGGGCGCAGGCTGCGGAGGGGGCGGCCGAGGGGCCCGGTGGTGAGTCGGACGACGGGCCCGGCGCGCATGCCGCCGAGGCGCCCGCTGGGCCGAGGCCGCCCGCGCCGGAGGCGGTGCAGCGGCCTGAGCCCGCGCCCGTACCGAAGCCGGAGCCCAGGCCTGAGCCGACCCGGCCGGAACCGCCCACGCCTGTCCGCCCCGAGCCGCCGGGGCCCGGCGAGCCGCCGCCCGCGCCGCCGGAGGCCGAGCCGGGGCCGGGGGCGCCTGACGCACCGGATGCGGCGGAAGCGCCTGCGCCCGGGGCTGCCGGTGCGGGTGCCGGGGCCGCCGGTGACGGAGGCGCGGCAGCCGAGGGCGGTGGTGCCGCGGGCGGCGCAGGTGCGGGTGCTGCCGGAGGCGGTGCTGCGGGTGGCGGGGCGGGGGCGGCCGGAGGCGGCGGTGCCGGGGGCGGAGGAGGCGCTGGAGCCGGCGGTGGCGGTGGCGGCGGCGCAGCCAGCGGTGGAGGTGCCGCAGCCGCAGCCGGGGCTGCACCCGCCCCCGGGGCCGCCCCCGCGCCCGGCGCTGCCCCCGCCGCTCCGCCCGCCGAGCGCGCTGGCCCGCGCGATCAGGCTCGCCAACAGCCCCGCCCCCGGCCCTTCTTCCACCCCGCTCCCGACAACAAATCCGCCACCCAAGCAGCCGCCCGCCCGCACCGCACCACCACCTCCCTCCTCCTCGTCATCGTCGTCCCCGCCCTGCTCGCCGCCGTCCTGCACCGCCCCCGCGGCCATCGCGCCCGGCCGTAGCTGCCGGTCCCAGCTGCCAGCCCTGGCTGCCGGCCGTAGATAGGAGCCCCCGATGTCCGACACGCTCGTCCTGACCTTCGTGCTGCTGGCGGCCGCCGCCGTCGTCGCGTTCATCGCGCTCGTACGGACCCGCCGCCGCGACGCCGCCTTCGATCCCGAAGCGACGCCGGACGTCATCGAGTACATGACGATGATGATCGGCGTGGTGTACGCCATCGTGCTCGGACTCGCCATCGCGGGTGTCTGGGATGCGAACGACGGCGCGCAGGACACGGTGAAGTCCGAGGCCTTCGCCCTGCATGAGATCAATGAGCAGGCCGCGGTGCTGCCCCCGGACGTACGGGACAAGCTGCGCGGCCAGGTGGACGCCTACGTCTCGTACGCCATCAACGACGAGTGGGACCAGATGGAAGACGGCCAGGGCCTCTCCGGGCGCGGCGACCGGCTGCTGGACCAGGTGCGCCAGACGGTCCAGGACTACCAGCCCCGCACCGAGGCGCAGAATCGCGCCTCCTACGCCCTCGCCGACCAGCTCACCACCGCCGACCAGGCTCGCAAGACGCGCGGGCTCGACGCCTCGCCGACGCTGCCGCAGCTGGTGTGGTTCGGGCTGATCGCGGGCGCCATCGTGTCGATCGGGATGGTCTTCGCGCTGCAGATCAGGCGTACGCCGCGGGAGCTGGTGCTCGCCGGGCTGTTCACCGCGCTGCTCGCCTTCCTGCTGGGGCTCGTATGGGTGCTCAATACGCCGTACGGACCCGGCGGCATCTCCATGACGGACGGGTTCAGCGAGCTCTTCCCATCCCTGGTGTGACTTCCAGAGCTCAGCCCAGTAGCCGCGGCGACAGCGCCCCGCACGGCAGCAGGTCGATCTCCGCGCCCGCGTCCCTGAGGTCGGTCAGCACCATCTCGTCGTACATCAGCAGCCCGGACTGCTCCGGCCACACGATCGCCCACAGCCACAGCCCACGGGCCTCGCCCGCGAACACCGCCCGGTCGTCCGGCGCGCCGCCCACATGCCACAGCGGTGTCGGGCGGCCGGCCGCGACGACCTTGGCGTGCGGGGGCTTGTCCGTACACATCGAGGGGCCGGGGTCGGGGCCGTCGATGCCCGCATAGCGCGCGCCCAGGCCGACGCCCAGCTCCTCGGCCACCAGCAGCAGTTCGCCGGGGCCGCCGAGCGGTCCTGGGCCCGAGCAGGCCACCGCCGTGGCCCGGCCGCCGCTGCGGTCGTCGCCCGCGGAGGCGACGCCGGTGAACAGCCAGCCGAGCGGCAGCGGCCACGGCATCCACACCGGCACCTCGGCGCGGTGCACGGCGACGCCGAGCGCCTCGACGCTCGGCGGGACCACAGGCTGCAGCGGCTGCACGGCTCCGTGCGTGCCGCACTGCCAGGAATCCGCGAAGAGACCGGGCGCCCGGACCCGCCCGCCGCACTTCGGGCAACTGGGTTCGCCCCTCATAGGGCCATACCGTCCTCCAAGGCCGGTCCGACGTCAAGGACGATCACCCGTCCGGCGGGGATAGATGTAACTTGCATTAATTAGGTTGTCTAATTTATGCTGGGCACATCTGAATGACCCGACAGGGCCGCACCGACAGGACACCGGAAGGGGACTTGCGCCCATGCACACCGCGGACCCACTCGACGAAGGCAGCGGAAGCCTGCTGAAGCAGCCGAAGGCCGTCTGGGCCACGGCGGGCGCGGCGGTCGTGGCGTTTATGGGGATCGGCCTGGTCGACCCGATCCTGCCTTCCATAGCCAAGGGGCTCGAGGCCACCCCGAGCCAGGTCTCCCTGCTCTTCACCTCGTACTTCCTGATCACCGCCGTCGCCATGCTGGTCACCGGCTTCGTCTCCAGCCGCATCGGCGGCAAGAAGACGCTGCTGACCGGGCTCGCCCTGGTCGTAGTCTTCGCCGGGCTCGCCGGCACCTCGGACACGGTCGGCCAGCTGGTCGGCTTCCGCGCCGGCTGGGGCCTCGGCAACGCCCTCTTCGTCTCCACCTCCCTCGCCGTGATCGTCGGCGCGGCGGCCGGCGGCAGCGCCGCCGCGATCCTGCTGTACGAGTCGGCGCTGGGCGTCGGCATGGCCTGCGGGCCGCTGGTCGGTGCGGTGCTCGGCGACGCCAGCTGGCGGTATCCGTTCTTCGGCACCGCGGCGCTGATGGCCATCGGCTTCCTCGCCATCACGGTCTTCCTGAAGGAGCAGCCGAAGCCCGCACGCAAGACCTCGCTGCTCGAACCCATCAAGGCCCTCGGCCACGGCGGCCTGGCCTCCACCGCCGCCTCCGCCTTCTTCTACAACTACGCCTTCTTCACGGTGCTGGCCTTCACCCCGTTCGTGCTGAACATGTCCCCGTACCGCTCCGGCGCCGTCTTCTTCGCCTGGGGCGTGCTGCTCGCGGTCTTCTCGGTGCTGGTGGCCCCGCGGCTGCAGGAACGCTTCGGCTCGCTGAAGGTGCTGGGCGGGTCGCTGGTGCTGCTGGCGGCGGTGCTCTTCGTGATCGGTTACGGCAGCCACACGGCGGCGATCGTGGGGACCATCGCCTCCGGCGCCTTCATCGGCGTGAACAACACCGTCTACACCGAACTCGCCCTCGGCGTCTCGGACGCCCCGCGCCCGGTGGCCTCGGCCGGCTACAACTTCGTCCGCTGGTTCGCCGCGGCGGCGGCCCCGTATCTGGCTCCGAAGATCGAGGAGTGGAGCAATATCCACATCCCGTTCGTGGTCGCGGCCCTCGCCGCGGTGGTCGGCGCGGTGATCGTGTGGGTGCGGCGCGGCTCGCTCACGCACGAGGTGGAGGACCACGCCCGTAACCAGGATGCGGAGCCGGTGCCGGCGACGGCTTGAGGGCTTAAGGGCCTGACCGGCCTGACGGCCCGGGGCTCCCGACTGGCCTGACCGGCCCAAATCCAGCCCCGCCACCCGGGAGTTTTCCCCTCCCCCGGGCGGCGGGGCTTTCACGTACGGCCCGGGGCAAGGCCGCACCCACCGCGCCCGACCCAGCCAAAATCAAGCCCGTCCGGCGATTGAGGACTTCCGCGCGCAGCGCAGGAAACCGCGCCGGCAGGCGCGAAGGTCACAGCGGGCCGGCCACCTCCTCGTACGCCTCCCGCAGCCGCCGAACCCCCTCGGCCAACTCCCCCACCCCCGCCACCGCGATAAAGCTCAGCCGTACGTACCCGGCAGGCGGCTCCGCCGGAAAGTACGGCCGCCCAGGCCCGACCGCCACCCCGCGCCGCAACGCGGCGGACATCAGCGCCGCCTCGTCCACCGCCTCCGGCAGCCGCAGCCAGACATGAAACCCACCGGCCGGGATATGAGTGATCACCGGACCTGCCGGACCTGCCGGACCTGCCGGCCCCGCCGCCCCGGACACCCCGAACTCCCGCACCAGCCCCGCCACCAGCGCCTCCCGGCGCACCCGCAGCTCCGCCGCGACCGTGCGCAGGTGGCGCTGCCACGCCGGTGCACCGACCAGCTCCAGCGTGGCCTCCTGCAGCGGGCGCGGCACGAAGAAGCTGTCGACCACCTGGATCGCCCGCAGCCGCTGCAGCGCAGGGCCCCGGGCGGCCAGCGCGCCGACGCGCAGGCTCGGGGAGGTCGCTTTCGTCAGGGAGTTGAGGTGGACCACCACGCCGTCCGTGTCCTGCGACGCGAGCGTCGGCGGCAGCGGCCCGGCGTCCTCATGTACCAGCCGCCGCGCGTAGTCGTCCTCGACCACGAAGGCCCCGGCCGCCCGCGCGATGCGCAGCACCTCCCGGCCGCGCTCGGCGCTCAGGACCGCCCCCGTCGGATTCTGGAACAGCGGCTGGCAGACGAACATCCGCGCCCCGCTCGCCCGGAACGCCTCCGCCAGCAATTCCGGCCGCACCCCCTCCGCATCCACCGGCACCGGCACCGGCCGCAGCCCGGAGGCGCGGGCGGCCGCCAGCATGCCCGCGTACGTCGGGGACTCCACCAGCACCGCCGCGCCCGGCGGCGCCAGGGCGCGCAGCGCCGCGGTCAGGGCACTCTGGCCGCCCGCGGTGATCAGCACCTCCGCCGCGGCCACCGACCCTGTCGCACCACCGATCTCGCGGGCGAACCACTCACGCAGCTCGGGCAGACCCTCAATGGGCGGCCGCTCCCAGGCGCCGGGGCGCCTGCCCGCCCGCGCGAGGGCCGCGGCCATGGCCCGTTCCGGCTGCAGGCTCGCGTGCAGATAGCCGCCGCTGAGCTCGAGCACGCCGGGCGGCGGGGTGGCGAGGGTGGCCAGTACGCCGGAGGCGTCCACGGATCGCGGCACCCCGCCGGCCGTCGTGTCGGCGCTCAGTGCGACGGTCTGCCAGGACGTATCGCCCTCCGGGACGCCGGCGGGGTGCGGCTCGGCGCGGAAGGCGCCCGCGCCCGGGCGGGTGCTGACGAGGCCCTCGGCGACGAGCGCGGCGAGGGCGCGGGAGACCGTGACCGGGCTGACGTGATGGCGCTCGACGAGCGCCCGGCTGGACGGCAGTTTCTCCCCGGGCGAGTAGCGCTTCAGCTCATCTCGCAGGGTGTTCGCCAATTCCTGCACACTGCTACGCTGTTGCATGACAGCACACGATAGCGCTATCGCCACGGGGACGATAGCGGTTCCAGGCACCGCCGCCCCGAGCGTCCTCCGCGGCACGATCCTCGCCGCGCTCGGCGTCGTCGCCTTCTCGCTCACCTTCCCCGGCACCGTGTGGGCGCTCGACGGCTTCGGACCCTGGTCCGTCACCATGACCCGGCTGGTGCTGGCGACCGCGCTGGTGGGGGTGGCGCTCGCGGTGCTGCGCGTGCGGCCCCCGGCCCGTAAGCACTGGGCGGGGCTGGCCGTCGTCGCCGCGGGCGTGGTGATCGGCTTCCCGCTCCTGACCACCCTCGCCCTCACCTCCTCCACCACCTCGCACGCCGCCGTCGTGGTCGGGCTGCTGCCGCTCACCACGGCCACGTATTCGGCGCTACGGACCGGCGCCCGGCACTCCCGCACCTTCTGGGCGGCGGCGCTCGCGGGAGCGGGTGCCGTGGTCGCGTTCACGCTCTCCGAGGGCGGCGGCGGGCTGAGCGTCGCGGATCTCTATCTCTTCGGGGCGCTGCTGATCTGCGCGGCCGGGTACGGGGAGGGCGGCCGGCTCGCCCGTACGATGCCCGGCTGGCAGGTCATCGGCTGGGCGCTGGTGCTGTGCCTGCCCATCTCCGTGCCCGGCGCCATCCTGGCGCTGAGCCAGGAGCCGGCCGAGCTGACCGGCCACACGATCGCCGGGCTGCTGTGGCTGGCCATCGGCTCGCAGGTGCTCGGCCTGGTCGTCTGGTACCGCGGCATGGCCCTGATCGGCATCGGCCGCGCCAGCCAGCTGCAACTGGCCCAGCCGCTGCTGACGCTGGTGTGGGCGGTGTCCCTGCTCGGCGAGAGCCTGGCCCCGGCGGCGCCGGTCACGGCCATCGTGGTGCTGGCGTGCATCGCGGTGACGCAGCGCAAGTGAGCTTCGGAGCCGCCTCAGCCCAAGTCCACAGCCCCGCGCAGCGGATCCCGCAGATCCGTCCCCCGCTCCAGCCAGCGCTCCTGAAGCGCCTCCGCGCCGTGGACGCGCTTCCAGGCGGCCTCGTTCGCCGTCATCGGCAGCAGCGGGAGAAAGCGGACCGGGTCCATCGGCTCGTCCAGTTCCAGGTCCTCGACCAGCCCGCCCGGCTCCGCGACCAGCACCGACGTGAACGGCGCGCCCGGCCACAGCGGTTCGCCGAGGTCGAGCGACGCGCCCGGGGCGACCACGATGCCCTCGACCTGTGGGGACGCCGCCAGCACGGCCAGCGGCTTCAGCACCTTGTCCGTATCCGCGCGGCCGCCCCGTACGGAAAGCACCAGCTCAGCGCGCGGGCCGCGGACCGGATCTGCGAGCGCGGCGGCCGGGTCGACCATCGGCTGCGCCGACATGCCGAGGGTTGCGTAACGCACCAGCGGGGACTCGGAAAAGCGCAGCACCTCAAGCGGTTCGGTGCCGAGGAAGGTGACCCCGGCCCGCGCCTCGGGTGCACCGAAAGCCGAGGTCAGGCGCGCCTCTACGAGCGCGAGTACATGTGCGGTCGCCATACGGCGAGCATAGAGCGCGTAAAGACCGTGCGGCGGGCGGCCGTACCGGGCTCCGTCGCTATGGTCGGCTGGTAACCTTGGCAGGCGATCGAAGGGGGCAGAGTTTGCCCCGGATCGCACGACGGCAAACGTCCCCATCGAGGGACCGGACCGGAGGAGGTGGCGCTGAGGTGGACCCTAGTCGACCTTGCAGTACCAACCGCTCTTCCGTCCCACCCTTCGCCTGCTGAGGATTCTCAAGGGTTCCCCTTCCTCCGGCACGCCCGTCCGACGGTTGAGCAGCTGTTCCACGCACCAGCCACTGCACACCAGCCGCCCCGTGATCTTCAGCGGTGCCCGCTTTGCGGACGTACGGGTTCAACGACGAACGTAGGTCCCCATTCCGGGCAGTGCTGCCCCCATTCGCGCGGCGGCAGGATCCGCGAAGGAGCCTGCCCATGTCGATGATCCGCGACCTGCGAGCCGCCGTCCGTCCCGTCCGTCAGCGGGGCAAGTCGGCGTACACCTACGACCTCACCCGCGACTTCTCCACCGGCAGCGCCATTGTCGACTGCGCGGTCTACCGCAACGGCCGCCGCGTCACCGAGCGCCTCTCCCCCGCCGAGGCGATGAAGTCGGTCCGGTCCACCGGCGGCTTCGCCTGGATCGGCCTGCACGAGCCGACCGAGGACGAGTTCCAGGGCATCGCCAAGGAGTTCGGCCTGCACCCGCTGGCCGTCGAGGACGCCATCCAGGCGCACCAGCGGCCGAAGCTGGAGCCGTACGACGGCTCGCTCTTCACCGTCTTCAAGACCATCCATTACGTGGAGCACGCCGAGCTCACCGCCACCAGCGAGGTGGTGGAGACCGGCGAGGTCATGTGCTTCACCGGCCGGGACTTCATCATCACCGTCCGGCACGGCGGCCAGGGCTCGCTGCGTTCCCTCCGGCACCGCCTGGAGGACGACTCCGAGCTGCTGTCCAAGGGCCCGAGCGCCGTGCTGCACGCGATCGCCGACCAGATCGTGGACTCGTACCTCTGCGTCGCCGACGCCGTGCAGACCGACATCGACGAGGTCGAGATCGACGTCTTCTCCCCCGGCGGCTCCCGCGGCCGGCGCGGCGGCGACGCCGGGCGGGTGTATCAGCTCAAGCGCGAGGTGCTGGAGTTCAAGCGGGCGGTGGCCCCGCTGCTGCGGCCCATGCAGCAGCTGTCCGAGCGGCCGATGCGGTTCGTCGACTCGGAGATCCAGAAGTACTTCCGGGATGTGGCGGATCACGTGGCGCGGGTGCACGAGCAGGTGGCGTCCTTCGACGACCTGCTCAACTCCATCCTCCAGGCCAACCTGGCCCAGGCGACCGTCGCGCAGAACGAGGACATGCGCAAGATCACCTCGTGGGCGGCCATCTTCGCCGTACCGACGATGATCGCCGGGATCTACGGGATGAACTTCGACTACATGCCGGAGCTGCAGTGGCGCTACGGCTACCCGGCGGTGATGGTCGTGATCGCCGCCATCTGCTTCAGCATCCACCGCGGCTTCCGGCGCAACGGCTGGCTGTAGCCACCACTAGTACGCTCGGCGTATGACCCTGATCGGCAACGCCCTGATCGAAGAAGCCGCCAAGAAGTCCGGCCTGCTCTGGATCGAGGGCCGCGCCCTGTGGCACGTATGGCACGAGGGGGCCGTCCACATCGTCGGCGACGGCCCCACCGAGCAGCCGCTCGACGGCCTCGCCGACGGCGGCACCGCCGTCATCGTCGCCCGTAGCAAGGACAAGGGCGGCCGGCTCGTCTCCTGGTCCACCCGGATCACCGAACTCGCCCCGGACAGCGACGCCTGGCAGGCCGCCGCCGCCGACCTCAAGGGCAAGCGGCTCAACGCCCACGACGGCGAAAAGGCCGTCGAGCGCTGGGCGAGGGAGTGCCGGCTGCTGCGCCTGGAGGCTTCGGGCCCGGCCGATACGGAGTCGCCGGCCGGCTCGCTCGCCGCCCCGCCGGCCGCATCCCCCGCGGTCACCCGCCGGCCGATCCCGCGGGCGCTGCCGCGGCTGCTGTTCGGGCGCGGCAAGAACCGCGGCTGACGGCACCGGGGTTACGAGTTGACCTGGTCCCCGTAATCCACGACATCGTCCTTCTGCGGCGGGTTGACCGCGAACTCCTCGCCCCACTGCGCCAGTTCCACGACCCCGGCGCCGCCGGCCCGCTCCAGCCGCAGCGGATACGGCGTGCCCTCCAGCGACACATCCAGCGTGCCGCCCTTGCCGCCGCCCGCCGCCAGCTGGATGGTCCGTACGCCGCCGACCTCGCCGCGGTCGCCGGCCTCCACCTTGCCGTGCATGGACAGCAGGCCGTCCAGCAGCACCTGCATCTGCGTGAAGCCGGACAGCTGCTTGTACGAGGCGTCGTCGCCCGGCACCCGCACGTACTTGCCGCTGAGCTTCTCCGCGGCGGCCTTGTCGGCCTTGGAGTCGGTGTTCTTCTCGCCGGCCGACTGCTTCATCCAGAAGTCGCTGCCGGCCTTCATGTACAGCGTCTTGTCCATGCGCAGCAGCGTGAACGTGCCGTCCTTGGACGACACCTCGCCGGTGCCGCCGTCCCGGGTGAGCCGCATGTCCAGCTTGTAGACCCGGCCGGAGCTGACGACGCTGCCCTCAAGCCGTACGGACGAGGCCTTGCCCGCGGCGGCCAGGGTCTTGTCTCTGATCTCGGAGGCGGACAGCTTGCCGACACCGTTGGTGCCCTCGTCGGGATCGTCGCCACAACCTGTCACCGCAGTGAGCACCGCGGCGCAGAGCACTGCCGCCGGTGCCGCTGCTTTCCTCATCACGCGGTGCAGCGTACCGGTCGAGTGATGGACCTGACTTTCCTGCCCTGCCCACCGCCGCCGTACGCTTGGGGCATGGCTCCCACAGAAGACGGCGTGCGTGCCGCGCTCGCCACGGTGAACGACCCGGAGATCCACCGGCCGATCACCGAACTCGGCATGGTCAAGTCGGTAGAGATCGGGGCGGATGGCTCCGTCGCCGTGACCGTGTATCTCACCATCTCGGGCTGTCCGATGCGGGAGACGATCACGCAACGGGTAACCGACGCCGTACAGGGCGTTGAGGGTGTGACGTCTGTCACAGTTGAGCTCGATGTGATGAGCGACGAGCAGCGCAAGGAGCTCGCCACCGCGCTGCGCGGCGGCACCGCCGAGCGCGAGATCCCGTTCGCCAAGCCGGGCAGCCTCACGCGGGTGTACTGCGTGGCGTCCGGCAAGGGCGGCGTCGGCAAGTCGTCCGTTACGGTCAACCTCGCCGCCGCGATGGCCGCCGACGGGCTGAAGGTCGGCGTCGTGGACGCGGACATCTACGGCCACTCCGTGCCCCGCATGCTCGGCGCCGACGGCAAGCCCACCCAGGTCGAGAACATGATCATGCCGCCGGCGGCGAACGGCGTGAAGGTCATCTCCATCGGCATGTTCACCCCGGGCAATGCCCCGGTGGTCTGGCGCGGCCCGATGCTGCACCGCGCGCTGCAGCAGTTCCTCGCGGACGTCTACTGGGGCGACCTCGACGTGCTGCTCCTCGACCTGCCGCCGGGCACCGGCGACATCGCGATCTCGGTCGCGCAGCTGATCCCGAATGCCGAGATCCTCGTCGTGACGACCCCGCAGCAGGCGGCGGCCGAGGTTGCCGAGCGCGCGGGCGCCATCGCGGTCCAGACCCACCAGAAGATCGTCGGCGTCGTCGAGAACATGGCGGGCCTGCCCTGCCCGCACTGCGGCGAGATGGTCGACGTCTTCGGCACCGGCGGCGGCGAGCGCGTCGCCGAGGGCCTGACGAAGACCACCGGCGCGGACGTGCCGGTGCTCGGCTCGATCCCGATCGACGTCCGCCTCCGCGAGGGCGGCGACGAAGGCAAGCCCGTGGTCCTGACGGACCCGGACTCCGCGGCGGGCAAGGCCCTGCGCGCGGTGGCGGGCAAGCTGGGCGGCCGCCAGCGCGGCCTGTCGGGCATGACGCTGGGGCTCACGCCCCGGAACAAGTTCTGAGCGTGTGGGCCCCTTTCACGGGGCCCACACCGCCTCATTCCGTATAGCTCGCGATGTCCTTGATCACGCTGAAGGCGAGCCCGTACGCGCTCATTCCGCGCCCGTACGCCCCCAGGTGCACGCTGTTCTGCGTGGACCCGGCGAGCACCCACCCGTACTCGGACTCGCGGTAGTGGAAGGGCACCGGCTCCCCGTCGACCGGCAGGGCGAGCGTCGACCAGCCCGGGCCCTCCAGGTCGTCGGCGAGCTCCCACGCCACGGCGGTCTGCTGGCCCAGCCAGTCCTCGCGCATGGAGCGCTCCATATGCTGCGGCCAGGTGCAGCTCAGCAGCCCGGAGCCGGCCAGCCACGCCGCCGAGGACACCGACGTCGCGTCGAGCACGCCTGTGCCGTCCGCGGAGCGCCGCACCGGGCGGCTCGCCACCGTCGCCACCACCGTGAAGCGGTGGTCGCGCATGCCGGCCTCGGCCACGAAGGACGGCTCGTCGCCGTGCCCCACCGAGCCGTGCTCGATCTCGCCGTCCGCCGCGCTGCCGGTCCGCAGCAGCCAGCGGCGGCCCGTAAAGGCCTCGTCCAGTCCGTACCAGGCGAACGACGCCCGCAGATACTCGTCGACCCCCCGCGGCCCGGACTCATGAGAGGTCCCGGACCGACTCGTCGTCTCCACTGCGCACAGCCTCCTAGACCGCCCAATTCAAGAATGGTCACCGAGACAGGAGGATAACCACCCGCATACGGGCGGACAGGCATCTGGTCTGATATCTGAGCCGATCAGGTGGCGATCAGGCCATGCTCAGGTAGCGTCCGAGTCGTACGGCGGAACCTCTCCCGTACCCTTGTCGCCCGTGTCTTTACGCAGGTCAGGGCGGGAGTCGCTGGGCTCTCCCTTGGTGAGGCTGGTCCGCCCGGAGGAACCGGACGAGCCGGCCGATCCGGACGAGGACGTGTCGTCATCGTGGACGTCCCCGACCGTCTTGGCCGCCTCGGTGACCTCGGCCATCTCCTTCTTGAGGTCGAAGCCGTTGCGCAGCTCCTTGATGTCCTCGTTCTCCAGGAGGTGCTTGCGGGCGAAGTTCTTGGGGTTGAGGTCCTCGAACTCGAAGTCCTTGAACTCCGGGCCGAGCTCCTTGCGGATGTCGTCCTTGGCGCTGTCGGAGAACTCCCGCACCTTGCGGATGATCCGCGCCGCGTCCTGGATCACCTTCGGCAGCTTGTCGGGGCCGAAGACGAGCACCGCGAGGATGATGAGCGTGACCAGCTCGAGGGGTCCTATATCGAAGAACACCTGTCACTCCTTGCGATGTCCACTGCGCTCTTTGTGAGACGAGGCGGGCCCGGCCGGTTCCGGGACCACCTAACGGTACCTGGCAACGATGCTGTGGCGGGAGTGCCGCGGGGCGGGCTTCGGGCCCGCGGACCCCCGCATTGCCATACGTTTACCTGTCAGCCACCGGCAGATCCCAGCGTCACGGTGACGCTGCGCTCGCTGCCGTCGCGCTCGACGTCGAGCTTCAGCTTGTCGCCGGGGCGGTGGCTGCGGACCTTGACGATCAGCTCCTCGCCGTTGTGCACGCGGTCGCCGTCCACCTTGGTGATCACGTCGCCGGGCTCGATGCCGGCGTCGTCCGCCGGGCCGTCCTTGGTGACCGGCGACTTCCCGCCGCTCTCCTGGCCGACCTTGGCGCCGTCGCCGGTGTACTTCATGTCGAGAGTGACGCCGATCACAGGGTGGGTGGCCTTGCCGGTATTGATCAGCTCCTCGGCGACCCGCTTGCCCTGATTGACGGGTATGGCGAACCCGAGCCCGATCGACCCGCCCTGCCCGCCGCCTTCACCTTCGGTGCCGTTGTCGGCACCGCGGATGGCGGAGTTGATGCCGATGACCCGCCCCTTGCCGTCCATGAGCGGACCGCCCGAATTGCCCGGATTTATGGGTGCATCGGTCTGCAGCGCATTGACGTACGAAATATCGCTCCCGTCGCCTTTCTCTCCCCCCGCGGTGATCGGGCGCTCCTTGGCGCTGATGATCCCGGAGGTGACGGTGTTGGCGAGGTCGTACGGGGCGCCGATGGCGACGACGGGGTCGCCGACGGCGACGGAGTCGGAATTACCGAGCTTCAGCGGCTTCAGCCCGGAGACGCCGTTCACCTTGATGACGGCGAGGTCGTAGCCGGAGTCGCGGCCGACGATGGTGGCCTTGCGGGACTCGCCACCGCTGAAGGTGACGGTGATGTCGCCGTCGGAGGCGCCGGGCTCGACGACGTGATTATTGGTGAGGATGTGCCCGTTGTTGTTGAGCACAAAGCCGGTCCCGGTCCCCTGCTCGCTGCTGCCCCGGGTGTGAATGGTGACGACCCCGGGCAGCGCCTTGGCCGCTATCCCGGCCACGGACTTGGGATCCCGCTTGACGGCAGCGTCATCCTCGGGCGCCTGATCAAGACTGACCTCACCGACCCCGCCATTGCGCTCGACGTACGCCCCGACGCCCCCGCCGATGCCTCCGGCGAGCACGGCGATGACGACACCGGCGACGATGGACCGCCCGCGGTGGCGGCGTGGCGGAGCGTCGTAGAGGGGGGCTTGGGGGGCGCTCCAGGGGTCGTAGCGATGCCAGGCCTGGGCGGGGGTCGGCCCGCCGCCGTGGGGGTGACCGGGGGCACCGGGGCCTTGCGGAACGCCGGAGTTGTACGGGACGCCGGGCCCTCCGGGACCGCCCGGGCCGCCCGGACCTTGCGGCCCGGGACCGTACGGACCGGGCCCTTGCGGGCTGGCGGCGTGCGGACCAGCGCCCTGCGGACCGGGGCCTTGGGTGCCTGGGCCCTGCGGACCACCGGCGTGCGGGCCGGCGCCCTGGGTGCCCGGGCCATGGGGGCCCGCGCCCTGCGGACCAGCCCCCGGCGCGCCTGCGCCATGCGGGCCCGGGTGCCCCTGCCCGGCGGGCGGAGCGTGCTGCGGGCCGCGGGGGCCGGGGATGCCGCCCTGCGCGGGCGCGGCGTAAGGATTGCCGGGTGCGGGCGGCGCGCCATCGCGGCCACCGGGGTAGCCATAACCACCCTGTCCGGAAGGACCGTTGGGGTCATCTCCGCGCTCAGGCCCGGACGGAGCACCGCCGCGCTCTCCCGGGTAGCCGTAACCGCCCTGCCCAGCGCGCTCGTTGGAGCCCGGCGCAGGCGCGGCGGCGGGGCGGTCGGTACGGGCCGCCTCGCCCCGGTCGGAAGCGGGGGCCTTGCGGCCGGCATCGCCGCCGCGGTCTGCCGGAGTGCCCTGGCCCGAGGAAGAGTTGCTGCCGGAGGTCGCGTCGGTGCGCTCCGAGGTCGGTCCGTCGCCGGGAGCCGGGCGGGGGCCCGCGCCCTCCTGAGCGTTGGCCGCACGGGCTGCGGGGGCCGGGGGTCGGGTGTCGCCGGAGGCGGGCCCGTAGGCGCCGCCAGGCTCGGCGGGGCGGCCCTGGGGAGCGCCGCCAGGCTCGGCGGGGCGGCCCTGGGGGGCGCCGCCCTGCGCGGCCAGGTTCTGGGGGGCGTCGTCCCGGGCGGGGCCGTCGCCGCTCGTTCGGCTGTTGCCCGTCGGCTCCAGCCAGCCACTCGCAGGGGCCGCGGCACCGCCCGCCCCCGCCGGGGCGCTGTCCTCCGCTACCCGCGGCAGCTCCGCGGTCGGCCGGTCGCCGCCAGGGGGACGGCCGGAGGCCGAGGCGCCACCTGGCACATCGCGGCCGGGGCTCGGGCCACCGCCCTGCACGTCGCCGCCGGGGGTTGGAGCGCCCTGCGCATCGCGGGTCGAAGCCCTCTGCTCGTCCCCGCCCGAGCCGGCCGCCCGCTCGCCGTCCTCCGCGCCCGCCCGCTGCGGCGGCACCGCATCGCGTGAACGATTCGCCGCGTCAGCGGCATCCGGGCCTTGCTCCTCGTCCTCCCCGCTCCGCCAGGAGCGAGCCGTCCTGCGCGCCTCATGGAGACTGGCCAGGTCGGCCTCGGAGTCGTGCGGGCCGCGCTCTTCGCGCTGCCACTTCGGCTTCTCCTCGTCCATGTTCTCCCCAACCAGTTCGCACGCTTCCCCAGGCTCTTGGTCGTGCCCGAGCCGGGGACGCCCCAATCGCTCACGGCCCGGCAACCGTATCGGCACCGGCCGGCCCCGCAGATTCAACCAGGTCCACGCGCCCGCCCGCACGGCCCGGCCAGCCTTGGCTTCGATGCAAAACGCACCGTGTTCCCGGAGTGAACCCCGGGTGAAGGCCCCGGCACCTGGACCGGGACGTAACGGACCGCGGTCGGACCGCGGCTAGTTGCCCGCCGCCGAGCCGCTCGTCCGCGCCCCCGGCGACAGCGGCGAGGCAACCGGCGCGAGCTGCGAGTTGGAGACGGCCGGAAGCACCGGCGTGTACGACACGGACTCCGGCGAGGCCGGGGCCGGCGCCGTATTCGGTGCCGTATAGGGATAGACCATCGTGCGCGGCCCGCGGCGCCCCTGCTCGCCCGCCTGCGCGCCGCCGCCCGGCGTCGCGCTCGGGGCCGGTGGCCCCGAGTCCGCGCCCGCACCCGAGCCCGCCGGGGTGGTGAGCCCGCCGCGGCCGCCGTCCGGCGTGCCGCTGGAGTCCACCGCCGCCTCGATCGGCAGCGCCCCGCCGAGCGCGATCGCCGCGAACGACACCGCACCGGCGGCCGCGAACGCAAAGCGACGCCCGCGCGAAGCCGAACCCGGTCGCGCTATTTCATGGATACGGAACCCCTGCCCCGCGCGCCCCATCTCCGCCGCGCGCATCTCACCGGAGCCGGCCGCCACCAGCTCCGCCGCCCGCGTGCTGGGCAGCGGGGTCAGCTCGGCGGCCGGGTCGGGGCGGAAGGGATTGCCGCCGCCGGGGGTGAGTTCGTCGTCGTCGAGGCCGGGCAGGTTCTGCAGCCGGGCCATCAGCCCGGCGGAGGGGGGCGGCGGCGCCGTGGCGGCGAACACGCTCTTCAGCTGCCGCTGTGCATCCGCCTCCGCCTTGCACTTCGGGCATGTGGCCAGGTGCGCCAGCACCCGGTCGCGGGTGTCATGACACAGCTCGCCGTCGACCAGCGCCGCGAGCCGGTCGCCCAGATGATGCTCGGCAGGCGATGACCCGCCCGACGTCGTCACGCGACTCCGCCCTCCCCTGCCACGGCGAACGCGACACGCTCCGCACGCGCCTCGGGCGAGCGGTGCTGGAGCGACTTGCGCAGGTGCGAGCGGCCGCGGTGGATGCGGCTGCGGACGGTGCCCAGCTTCACGCCGAGCGTGGCGGCGATTTCCTCGTACGACAGGCCCTCGATGTCGCACAGCACGACCGCGGCCCGGAACTCCGGCGCAAGGGTGTCCAGCGCCTGCTGGACATCGGCGTCGAAGTGGGTGTCGTTGAAGTGCTGGTGCGGGGTGGGCTCCTTGGACGGCAGCCGCTCCGCGGCGTCGTCGCCGAGCGCGTCGAAGCGGATGCGCTGCTTGCGGCGCACCGTGTCCAGGAAGAGGTTCGTGGTGATGCGGTGCAGCCAGCCCTCGAAGGTGCCCGGCGTGTACGTCGACAGGGAGCGGAAGACGCGGACGAAGACCTCCTGCGTGAGGTCCTCGGCGTCGTGCTGGTTGCCCGTCAGGCGGTAGGCGAGGCGGTAGACGCGGCCCGAGTGGGTGCTGACGATCTCCTCCCATGAAGGCGGAGTCCACCCCTGGGCCGACTTGTCGTCCACGGTGAATCGGGCCGTCTTGACGTCGGCCGCGGCGGGAGCGGAGTCGGCGGTACGGGTGCTGTCAGCGGTGTCGGTCACGGATTGTGGCTCGCCCATTAGCCTGCGGAAACGCGATCGCGTTCCGCCGAGGCTGGACGTGGCCGCACCTCCCCTTGTGGCTCTGGTGATGTCCAGTAGGCCCCCTACCATAACCACCTCGCCCGTTAGCTCCGGATAAGCTCATCTGCCCTGGTTTTTGCCGCGTCCGGCGGAGCGTAAGCCCCCGGTAAGTGTGACCCGACGAATTGCCTAACGCCCGGTCCCAGCACCAGGTTCCCGACCGCAGCGGATACAGTCACGTTCGACGTCGGACGGGGACGGGAGACTGCCATTTCTGGCAACCGGCAGGCGAACTGGTCATTCGCGGAAGGCTATGGCGCGCCGAGCGCCGGGCCGTCCGAGGGCGACCGGGGCGCGGCGAGCGAGGCGCTGCAGTGGGCGCGGGAACGGGCCCGGCTCTCCGGCGCCCGCACCGTGACCCCCGGCACCGGCGCCGCGCTGCGGCTGCTGGCCGCCACCGCCGACGCCAAGGCCGTCGCCGAGATCGGCACCGGGACCGGGGTCTCCGGCATCCATCTGCTGCAGGGCATGCGCCCGGACGGCGTGCTGACGACGGTCGACCCGGAGCCGGAGCGGCAGCAGTTCGCCCGGCAGGCGTTCCGCGCGGCGGGCTTCGCCGCGAACCGGGCGCGGATCATCGTCGGCCGCGCCATGGACGTGCTGCCGCGGCTGGCCGACGGCGGGTACGACATGGTCTTTGTCGACGGCGACCCGGCGGAGTGCCTGGACTGTCTAGCTGAATCGTTGCGCCTGCTGCGGCCCGGCGGGCTGGTGTGCTTCGAGGGCGTCTTCGCCGAGGGCCGTACGGTCGGAGCGCCCGGCGCGCAGCCGGTCGAGGTGGCGCAGCTGCGGGAGCTGCTGCGGGCCGTACGGGAGAGCACGGAGCTGCTGCCGGCGCTGCTGCCGGTAGGGGACGGGCTGCTGTGCGCCGTAAAGCGGGGCGGCGCGTAAAAAAAGAGAACCGCCCCGACCGGAATCCGGTCGGGGCAGTGTCACAGGGGGGACGAGGCTGGTGGTGTCAGCCCACGACCTTCTTCAGAGCGTCGCCGAGAGCGTCGGCCTCATCGGGCGTCAGCTCGACGACGAGCCGCCCGCCGCCCTCGAGCGGAACGCGCATGACGATGCCCCGCCCCTCCTTGGTCACCTCGAGCGGGCCATCGCCCGTCCGCGGCTTCATGGCCGCCATGCTCGTTCCCCTTCCTGAAACCAGCTCATCACACCGGTATCGAACACAGTGCTTCTCAGCCATTATCCCGCATCGCGGGCCCCGATGACCAACATCGAGGCGCATCCCTTCGGCCGTACCGGCCCTTCTTCTCCCGCAAAACCCCCCAATTCGCCGATGCGCCTGCCATACTGCGTCCTTCTCGTTACCGGGCGCGGTGATCGAACGGCTCGAAGATATGCCGTACATCACATCCCCGCGGGGCGCCTAACAGCGGCACGATGGCTCTTACGAGCCGCCGCCGACGCCGAGGAGATGCCTGATGAGCGATGCCGTGCTGTACGAGGTCGAGTCCGGTCTGGCGACCGTGACCCTGAACCGGCCGGACGCGATGAACGCGCTCAACACCGACGCGAAGGTCGCGCTGCGCGACGCCGTGCGGCGGGCGGCGGCGGATCCGGGCGTACGGGCGGTGCTGCTCACCGCGACCGGGCGGGCGTTCTGCGTGGGGCAGGACCTCAAGGAGCACGTCGCGTCGCTGTCGGCGGACCGCGAGAGCGGGGACACCCGCACCATGAGCACGGTGGCGGAGCACTACAACCCCGTCGTCGAGGCGCTCACCACGATGCCGAAGCCGGTGGTGGCGGGCGTGAACGGGGTCGCCGCGGGCGCCGGGGCCGGGCTCGCGCTCGCCGCCGACTACCGGGTGGTGGCGGACAGCGCGTCCTTCAATACGTCCTTCGCGGGCGTCGCGCTGACCGCGGACTCCGGGATGTCCTGGACGCTGCCGCGTCTTGTGGGGCACGGGCGGGCGGCTGACCTGCTCTTCTTCCCGCGCTCCGTGAAGGCGGCGGAGGCGCTGGAGCTGGGGATCGCGAATGTGGTCGTGCCGGCGGCGGAGCTCGCGGACGAGGCGGCGGCGGTGGCGCGACGGATGGCTGAGGGGCCGACCGTTGCGTACGCGGCGATCAAGGAGTCGCTGGCCTTTGCGGCCGGGCACGGGTTGCTTGAGACGCTGCAGAAGGAGGACGACCTGCAGGAGCGGGCGGGCTCGTCACAGGACCACCGGATCGCGGTGGAGGCCTTCCTTAAGAAGGAGACGCCGAAATACCTCGGGCGCTGATATGCCCGCCCACCCGCCCGTTGCTCCGCTCCGTCTCTCGGGGGCAGGCGTCCCGCTGGGCGGGACGGGTGGGCCCGGACGTTTCCGGCGGCCGCCGACGCAGCCCGCACCGCGCTACCCGTCGCGGCTTGCGCAATCCACCAGATGATCGTTCACCAAGCCGCACGCCTGCATCAGTGCGTACGCCGTCGTCGGGCCGACGAAACGCAGGCCCCTGCGCTTCAGCTCCTTTGCCAGCGCCGTGGACTCCGGCGTCACCGCCGGGACATCCGACAGCCGCTTCGGCGCCGGGCGGCCGGCCGGGTCCGGGGCGTACGACCAGATCAGCTCGTCCAGCTCGCCGGGCTGCCAGTCCGCCAGGACCTTGGCGTTCGCGAGCGTGGCGGCCACCTTCAGGCGGTTGCGGATGATGCCCTCGTCCGCCAGCAGGCGCTGCTCGTCGGCCTCGCCGAACGTCGCCACCTTCGCGATCTCGAACCCCGCGAACGCCGCGCGGAAGCCCTCGCGCCGCCGCAGGATCGTCAGCCACGACAGACCGGACTGGAAGGCCTCCAGGCTCAGCCGCTCGAAGAGCGCGTCGTCGCCGTGGACCGGGCGGCCCCACTCCTCGTCGTGGTACGCGACATAGTCCGGCGCGGACAGGCCCCACGGGCAGCGCAGCAGGCCGTCGGCGCCCGCGATCGCCTCACTCATCGCCGAACCCCTTGCCGCTGATCCCGGAGCCGCCGACCCCCGGACCGCCGAAGCCCTGGCCGCCGAAGCCCTGGCCGCCGGACGGCGGCATCGCGTCCTGCGGCGGCCCGGCCGACGGCGCCGCGCCCATCGCGGCCGACCGGGCCCCGGCCAGCTGCGACTCCAGCGCCGCGATGCGCGCCTCGCGCTCCGCGAGCTCGGCGCCGAGGCGGTCGAGGGCGTCGTCGACATCAGCCATGCGGTAGCCCCGCAGCGCCATCGGCAGCCGCAGCGCCTCCACATCCGCCCGGCCGACCGGGCGGTCGTCGGGCAGCGGATCGTACAACCGGTCGGGCTGCGGCTCCGTGAGCTCGCCGCCCCCGCCGCCGACCAGCAGCAGCGTGACGGCAGCGACCACCGCGACCATGGCGATCAGCAAGAACCAGAACACGAACGACTCCCCGATGGTCCATCGATTGTCTGCACCGATCGTGCCACGTCCCACCGACAACCCGGTTCTGGTTAGGGTCTGTGGCACAGCCACGGATACGGGTACCGGCACGAAGGAGGGGCGCCATGCTGCGCTTGGGGCGGCAGGAGTTCGCGGAGCGGGAGCCCGTGATCATGGCGATCGTGAACCGTACCCCGGACTCCTTCTACGACAAGGGCGCCACCTTCCGCGACGAGCCCGCGCTCGCCCGCGTCGAGCAGGCGGTCGCCGAAGGCGCCGCGATCATCGACATCGGCGGGGTGAAGGCCGGTCCCGGCGATGAGGTGACCACGGAGGAGGAGATCCGGCGCACCATCCCCTTCATCGCCGAGGTGCGCGAGCGCCACCCGGACGTCGTCATCAGCGTCGACACCTGGCGGCACGAGGTCGGCGAGGCCGCCTGCGAGGCGGGGGCCGACCTCCTCAATGACGCCTGGGGCGGCGTCGACCCGCGGCTCGCCGAGGTCGCCGCGCGGCGCGGGGTGGGTCTCGTGTGCACCCACGCCGGCGGCGTGCAGCCGCGCACCCGGCCGCACCGGATCGCGTACGAGGATGTGGTGGCGGACATCCTCCGCGTCACCCTCGGCCTGGCGGAGCGGGCCGTGGAGCTGGGCGTACGCCGCGACGGCATCCTCATCGACCCGGGCCACGACTTCGGCAAGAACACCCGCCACTCCCTCGAAGCCACCCGCCGCCTCGGCGAGATGACCGCCACCGGCTGGCCGGTCCTGGTCTCGCTGTCCAACAAGGACTTCGTCGGCGAGACCCTCGACAAGCCGGTCAAGGAGCGGGTCATCGGCACCCTCGCCACCACCGCCGTGTCGGCGTGGCTGGGCGCGCAGGTCTACCGCGTGCACGAGGTCGCCGAGACCCGGCAGGTCCTCGACATGGTGGCGTCCATCGCGGGCCACCGCCCGCCGGCGGTGGCCCGGCGCGGGCTGGCGTGAGACGCGTACGGCCTACACCTCGAAGCCCGTGCTGCCCTCCGCGTCCGTCTCCTTGGTCACCAGCCGCACCGCCTCACCCACGTCATCGGTCACGTGGAAGAGATCCAGGTCCTTCTCCCCCGCCTTGCCCTGCGCGATGACCGTCTTCCGCAGCCAGTCGATCAGCCCGCCCCAGTACTCCGACCCGTACAGCACGATCGGGAAGCGGGTGACCTTCCGGGTCTGCACCAGGGTGAGCGCCTCGAAGAGCTCGTCCATGGTGCCGAGCCCGCCGGGCAGCACCACGAACCCTTGCGCGTACTTCACAAAACACGTCTTCCGCACGAAAAAGTAACGGAAGTTCACGCCGAGATCGACGTACTTGTTCATCCCCTGCTCGAAGGGCAGCTCAATGCCGAGCCCGACGGACAGGCCGCCCGCCTCCAGCGCCCCCTTGTTCGCCGCCTCCATGGCCCCGGGCCCGCCACCGGTGATGACGGCGAAACCGGCGTCCACCAGCGCCTTCCCAATGGCCACCCCGGCCGCATACTCCGGCGAGTCCGCAGGCGTACGAGCCGACCCGAAGACACTGATCGCGGGCCCCACCTCGGCAAGCGCCCCGAAGCCCTCCACGAACTCGGCCTGCATCCGCAGCACCCGCCACGGATCGTCGTGGACGTACTGCGCCGACCGCTCCCTGGTGTCCAGCAGATGCTGATCCATAGTGGACCGCTGAATCCGGCTCCGCCGCCGCACGACGGGCCCGAGCCGCTGCTCCGTGACGTCTTCTCCCATGGTGCTCCTTACGACCGGTTGCTCCCGTTCAGCGTAAGCCAGGCGCGCAGGCGTGCCTCGCAGTGGAGGATCTTGGAGATGTGGGCGTGCTCGTCGCGTTTGTGGGCGTAGTTGGGGTCGCCGGGGCCGTAGTTGACCGCCGGGACGCCCAGGGCGGAGAAGCGCGCCACGTCCGTCCAGCCGTACTTCGGCTGCGGCGTGCCGCCGACCGCCTCGATGAAGGCAGCCGCGGCGGGGCGGCCGAGGCCGGGCAGCGCGCCGGGGGAGCTGTCGTCCACGACCAGGTCCTCGTACAGCCCGTCGAAGACCTGCCGCACATGCGCCAGCGCCTCGTCCTCGCCGCGGTCGGGGGCGTAGCGGAAGTTCACGGTTACGGTGCAGGCGTCCGGGATCACATTGCCGGCGACGCCGCCCTCGATGCGTACGGCATTGAGGCCCTCGCGGTATTCGAGGCCGTCGATCTCCACCCGCCGCGGCTCGTACGCCGCCAGCCGCTCCAGGATCGGCGCGGCCCCGTGGATGGCGTTGCGGCCCAGCCAGCTGCGCGCCGAGTGCGCCCGCTCCCCCGTGGTGTGCAGCAGGACGCGCAGCGTCCCCTGGCAGCCGCCCTCGATCTCGCCGCTGGACGGCTCCAGCACCACGGCGAAGTCGCCGGCCAGCCACTCGGGGTGCTTCTCCGCCAGCCGCTTCAGGCCGTTGCGCTCGGCCTCGACCTCTTCCTGGTCGTAGAAGACGAAGGTCAGGTCGCGGTTCGGCTCGGGCACGGTGGCGGCGATCCGCAGCTGTACGGCGACGCCGCTCTTCATGTCGGAGGTGCCGCAGCCCCAGAGGATGCCGTTCTCGTCGAGCCGCGACGGCACGTTGTCCGCGATCGGCACCGTGTCGAGGTGTCCGGCCAGCACCACCCGCTCACTCCGCCCTAGCGCGGTCCGGGCGACGACGGCGTCGCCGTCCCGCAGGACCTCCAGGTGCGGCAGCGCCCGCAGCGCGCTCTCGACCGCGTCGGCGAGCTCTTTCTCCTCGCCGCTCACCGAGGGGATGTCGACGAGCTGGGCGGTCACCTGGGCGGCATCGAGCGAAAGATCAAGCTGGTGCATACGGAGACGATAGCCTCCGGCTCACCCACCATGAGCCGCGCGCTACCGTACGAACGTGTCCGTACGCCACCCTCGCACCCTCATCGCGCTCGCGCTGGTGCTCGCGCTCGGCACCTACCTGGTCGTCCGCATGACCGGCGACGCAGGCCCCGCCAGCTGCGAGGTCAAGACCGCCACCGGCTCGTACGACATGGACCCCGACCAGGCCGCCAGCGCCGCCACCATCTCCGCCGTCGCCGCCTCCCGCCGGCTCCCGCTCCGCGCCGTGACCATCGCCCTCGCCACCGCGATGCAGGAGTCCGAGCTGCGCAACATCGAGCACGGCGACCGGGACTCGCTCGGCCTCTTCCAGCAGCGCCCTTCGCAGGGCTGGGGCACCACGAAGCAGATCCAGGACCCGGTCTATTCGTCCGGCCGCTTCTACGACCACCTGGTCAAGATCCCCGGCTACTCGCGGCTGCCGCTGACCGTCGCCGCCCAGCGGGTGCAGCGCAGCGGCTTCCCGCAGGCGTACGCGAAGCACGAGACCTCGGCCACGCTGCTCGCCGCCGCCTTCACCGGCCGCGAGCGGGCCGCCCTCAACTGCACTACGGGGGACGGGGAGAAGGCCGCGCCCGCGACTCCCGATCAGGTACGGGCCCAGCTGGCAAGGGAGTTCGGGAAGGATCTCGTCCCGGATCAGGAGCCGGCCGCCGCGGCGACCAGCGGTGATCCCGAGGCCGACGCGACCGTGACCGTGGCCACCGGCGCCAACAGCGCCGAGAGCGGCTGGCAGTTGGCGCACTGGGCCGTGGCGCACGCCACCATCCTGCGGCTGGAGAAGGTCACGTACGCCGGCCGGACCTGGACCGCGTCCGGCGCGGACGACGGTTGGCAGAAAAAGGGTAATTCGGGCGCGGACCGCGTACGGCTCGTTACCACTCACTAGTTCGGCCCGTCCTCCGCCCGGAGTATCCGGATCAATCAGGGTCGACGGCCGGACACCGCCCCCGCACCCCCCGAACCAGCAGCCCAACTACCCGCGAATCAGCAGGTCATGGCGCCACCCGCACCCCTCCCCCGAGATCCCCTTTGCCCGTTTTTGCGCTGAAACCGATTATGCGACGCATTACCAACTCTTTACCTTGGCGGACCGCAACCTTCCGGGAAGTCACGCGGTAGTCACGGCGTCCGCCCCGGCGGGCAACGTCGAACCAGATCCCCTCCGTCAAAGGAGCACCATGTCCCTCCCCATCTCGCGTCGGATCGCCCGGGCCGCGCTGATCGTCGCCGCTGGCGCGGCGCCCGTGATCGGCGCCGCCGGAGCTGCCTCCGCCGCCGAGCTGCCCGTCGCGGGTACCGGACTCAACGCCGTTGACCCGAGCACCGTGGGCGACACCGCCGGCACCGCGGTCGGCACCGCCACCGGCACCGCCAGCGACCTGGCGGACACCGCCACCACCGAGGTTGTGCCCGCCGGCCAGGGCGCCGTGGGCAGCGTCGTCGGCGGCGTGGCCAAGCAGGGCCTTCCGGCCGTCGGCGGCCTCGGCGGCTGACGCACCCGCACCACGCAGTAGGGGCCCAGCGAGCAAACCAGCTCGCATGGGCCCCTGCGCGCTTGCGGCTACGCCGCGGTGCTGCGGGGAATGATCCTGGGGGCTTCGCCCCCAGACCCCCACTGGGGCGCTGCCCCCGCCCCCGTTACAGCCGCGCCACCGCTGCCGCGACCCGCTCGTCCGTCGCCGTGAAGGCGACCCGTACGAACTCGGCGCCCTCCGCCCCGTAAAACTCTCCCGGAGCCACCAGAATCCCGGACTTGGCCAGCTGGCCGACCGTGTCCCAGCAGCTCTCGCCCCGCGTCGCCCACAGGTACAGCGACGCCTCGCTGTGCTCGATCGTGAAGCCCGCCGCCTCGAAGGCGCCCCGCAGGGCCGCGCGCCGGCGCGCATAGCGCTCCCGCTGCTCCGTCACATGCGTACGGTCGCCGAGCGCGGCGATCATCGCCTCCTGCACCGGCTTCGACACCATCATCCCGGTGTGCTTGCGGATGCCGAGCAGCTCCTTGATGACGGCGGGATCACCCGCCAGGAACGCCCCGCGGTAGCCCGCGAAGTTGGAGCGCTTGGAGAGCGAGTGGACCGCGATGAGGCCCTCGTGCGAGTCGCCGCAGACGTCCGGGTGCAGCACCGACACCGGGTCGACGTCCCAGCCGAGCTCGATGTAGCACTCGTCGGAGACGAGCAGGATGCCGTGCTCGCGCGCCCAGCCGACGATCCGGCGCAGCTCGTCCGCCGACAGCGTCCGGCCCGTCGGGTTCGACGGCGTATTCAGCCACAGCACCTTGACCCGGGTCGGGTCCAGATCGGTGACCGGGTCCGTGTACGGCACCGCCTCCGCGCGCGCCATCAGCGCGCCGATCTCGTACGTCGGGTAGGCGAGCCCCGGGTACGCCACCTGGTCCCCGGGTTCCAGGCCGAGCAGCGTCGGCAGCCAGCCCACCAGCTCCTTCGAGCCGATCGTCGGCAGGGTGGCGTCGGGGTCCGCGGCGACGCCGAGGCGGCCCTGCAGCCAGCCGGCGATGGCCTCGCGGAGCGCCGGGGTGCCCCAGGCCATCGGGTAGCCGGGGCTGTCGGAGGCGTCGGCCAGGGCCGTACGGATCAGCTGCGGGACCGGGTCGACGGGGGTGCCGACGGAGAGGTCGACGATGCCGTCGGGGTGTGCGGCCGCGGCGGTTTTATAGGGCTCCAGCCGGTCCCAGGGGAAGACGGGGAGGCGGGCGGAGACTGCGCGCACGGCGGCGTCCTTTCTCTGCAGCAGGTCCCCGCACGGCAGATTGCCGTACGGGGACCTGGTTGCTGTCGTCACATCAGGGTGCAGGTCACTCGTCGTGTTCCTGCGGCGGCAGTGCCGCGATGACCGGGTGGTCCTTCTCGATCAGACCGAGCTTCGAGGCACCGCCCGGGGAGCCGAGGTCGTCGAAGAACTCCACATTTGCCTTGTAGTAGTCCTTCCACTCCTCCGGAGTGTCGTCCTCGTAGAAGATCGCTTCGACCGGGCAGACCGGCTCGCAAGCCCCGCAGTCGACGCATTCGTCCGGGTGGATGTACAAGGACCGCTGGCCCTCGTAGATGCAGTCGACGGGGCACTCCTCGATGCAGGCCTTGTCCTTGAGATCGACACAAGGCTCTGCGATGACGTAGGTCACGCTGTCGTTCCTCCTCGTAACGGGCTTGGCTAGCGCCAGGGCGCGCGGGAGCGCGGCGTCGTCGATGCCCGCGTCTAGTATCTCCGTTCCCGGGTCCGGAACGAACATGAGGGGCGGACAGCACTGTGGAATTCACCACTCGGGGACTCCTGGAAGTCCGCATTACCCCTTCTGACGTGGGAAAACGGGTCTCGGTGCGGCTGCTGACCGGCTCCGGGGAACCCGGCGCGCGGTTTACGGATGTCGTTGGCGTGCTCACATCGTGGGACACGGGCATCCTGCGTCTCACCAGGCGGGACGGCACGATCGCCCGGGTCGCGGAGGACAGCCTGGTCGCGGGCAAGGTCGTGCCCGCGGCGCCCGCGCGGCGGCGCGGACCCGTAACGACCGCCGAGGAGCTCACCCGGGTGGCGGCCCGCGGCTGGCCCGCGGTGGAGACGGAGCGGCTGGGCGGCTGGGACCTGCGCGCCTCCGGCGGCTTTACGAGCCGGGCCAACTCGGTGCTCCCGCTCGGCGACCCCGGGCTGCCGCTGGAGGAGGCGCTGGCGCGGGTGCATGGGTGGTACGAGGCGCGCGGGCTGCCGACGCGGATCCAGGTGGCGACGGGCGCGGAGGACTCCCAGGATCAGCTGGCGGCGGAGCTGGACGAGCGGGGGTGGACGGCCGACCGGCAGGCGCTGCTGCAGATCGGGGCGCTGGCCAGGGTCGCCGATGCCGCGGCCGGTGCGCGGGTGGAGCTGTCCCGTGGCGCCGATGACTCCTGGCTGGCGTTGTACGACCGTGCCGCCACCGGGCCCTCCGAGCAGGCGCTGAAGGTGCTGCACGGCGGCCCTTCGGTGTGGTTCGCGACCGTACCCGGCGCGGAAGGCTCGGCGCCCGCCGCGATCGGGCGGTGTGTGGTCGACGGGCGGTGGGCCGGTTTCGCCGCGGTCGAGGTGGCGCCCGAGCACCGCCGGAAGGGGCTGGCGACCGAGGTGATGGCGGCGCTCGCCGCGCGGGCACTGGACGAGGGCGCTTCGGCGGCGTATCTCCAGGTGGAGCCGCACAACGACGGGGCGCTCGCGCTCTACGACCGGCTCGGATTCAGCACGCATCACGCGTACCACTACCGCATCTTTGAACGTGACAGCAGGCCAGAGGGCTGAGGAATGCGACCACAGCAGGAGTTCGCCGACGAGGCGCGGGCCGAGCGCCCCGACCTCGCCCGGCTGTGCCTGCTGATCGGCGCCGTCGCCGACCCGGACCTCGGCGAGGCGGGCATGGACGCGGCGCAGATGGAGCTCGACGAGCTGGCCGGACGGCTCCCGTACCGCCCGGGCACCGCGCCCGCCTGGGCGGACGCCGCTGCCCGGCTGCTCGGCGAGCAGTGCGGCTTCCACGGGTCGCCCGCCGACTACCGGCGGCTCGAGTCGTCGCTGCTGCACGAGGTGCTGCGCCGCCGCCGCGGCCTGCCGATCCTGCTGTCGGTGGTGTGGCTGGAGGTGTGCCGCAGGGCGGGGGCGCCGGTGTACGGGGTGGCGCTGCCCGGGCACTTCGTGGTCGGCTTCGGCGACCCGGGCGCGGCTGCCGCCGCCGGGGGCGACGGACTGGTGCTGGCCGACCCCTTCGACGGCGGTCGTCCGCTGACCGACCGGGACGCGGAGCTGCTGGTGGTGGGCGCCACCGGGGCGGGCCTCACGCCGTCGATGCTGCGGCCTGCCGATCCGCTGGAGATAGTGCTGCGGATCCTGAACAACATTCGTGCATGGGCCGCCTCCCGGCCCGAGCGGACGGACGTGCAGCTGTGGGCGGTGGATCTTTCGCTGCTGCTGCCCGCCCATCCGGCGCGGCTGCGGTACGAGCGGGCGCGGCTGCTGGTGGAGCGGGGGGAGTTCGCGGACGGGGCGCGGGAGCTGGAGGAGTACGCGACGGTGGTCGCGGAGGTGGAGCCGGCGATGGCGGAACGGGTCCGGCGGGAAGCACGATTGGCGCGGGCGCGCTTGAACTGACCCCGGCTAGAGCCAGCCTTTGTCCCGCGCGATCCGCACCGCATCAGCGCGATTGCGCGCGCCGGTCTTCTGGATGGCGGTGGACAGATAGTTGCGTACGGTCCCGTGCGACAGGTGCAGCCGGGCCGCCACCTCGGCGTTGGACGCGCCGTCCGCCGCGGCGTCGAGGACGTCCCGCTCCCGCTCGGTGAGCGGGCTGGCCCCGTCGGCGAGCGCGGCGGCGGCCAGCGCGGGGTCGATGACGCGCTCGCCGCGCAGCACGCGGCGGACGGCGTCCGCGAGCTGGGCGGCGGGGGCGTCTTTGACGAGGAAGGCGTCGGCGCCGGACTCCATCGCGCGGCGCAGATAGCCGGGGCGGCCGAAGGTGGTGAGGATGACGACCTTGAGGTCCGGCAGCGCGGCACGCAGTTCGGCGGCGGCTTCGAGTCCCGTACGACCAGGCATCTCGATGTCCAGCAGCACCACATCGGGCCGCGCCTCCCGGGCGGCGGCGAGCACCTCGTCCCCGCGGTCGACTTGAGCGACGACTTCGAGGTCGCCTTCGAGGGAGAGCAGCGCGGCCAGGGCCTCCCGCACCATGGCCTGGTCCTCGGCGAGGAGCACGCGGATCATGAGGGGAGGGTATCGGCTCGGCGCGGGTGGGCCGGTTCGAGCGGCACGTAAGCCCGCAGCGCGAACCCGCCCCGTGCCCCCGGCCCCGTCTCCAGCCGCCCCTCCGCCAGGACCATCCGCTCCGACAGCCCGGCAAGTCCGTTGCCGGGCGCGCCTCCGGGCCCCACCCCGTCGTCCACGACGGACAGACACACCTCGCCGTCGACGGTCACCGACACCGCGATCTCGCAGTGCGCGGCATCCGCGTGCCGTACGACATTGGTCACCGCCTCCTTCAACGCCCAGGCCAGCGCCGCCTCCCCCTCCCCCGACAGCGCATCCGGCAGCTCCACCGCCCCGGCCGCCGCCTCCACCCCGCTCGCCGCCAAGGCGACCCGCGCGCCCGCCAGCTCCACCGCGAACTGCGGCCGCCGGTAGCCCGACACCGCCTCCCGCACATCCACCAGCGCCTGCCGCGACACCTTCTCGATGTCCGCCACCTGCGCCGCCGCGTCCTTGGGACGCGCGGGCAGCATCCGCCCCGCCAGCTCGCTCTTCAGTGTGATCAGGGACAGCGAGTGGCCGAGGAGGTCGTGCAGGTCGCGCGCCAGCCGCAGCCGTTCCTCGCTCGCCGCGAGCTGCGCGACGGCCGCGCGGGCCTCGCGCAGCTGGCGGACGGTGTGCACGATCTGGCGTACGCCGACCATCGCGAAGCCGCCGAGCAGGGTGGGGATGAGCAGCCCGGGCAGCAGGTCCCGGTCCTCGTCGAGGTGCAGGCCGATCGCGGTGAGCGCCACCGCGGCCGCGGGGATCGCCCATTTCGCGTACCGGGTGGGCAGCACCGCCCCGCAGGCCACCGCCGTGTAGACGAAGAGCACCAGCCAGGCCTCGCCGAGGGTGTACGACAGCAGCACCGCCATCGCGGCCATCGTGCCCAGCACGCCGTGCAGCCAGCGCGGGTGGTCGTAGTCCTTCGTACGGAAGACGAGCGCGAGGTACGTGGCCACGAAGCCGACCAGGCCGGCCCAGCCGAGCACCGTGCCCACCGCCGCGTGGTTGCCCGCGAGCAGGTCGCTGACCGGCGCGCCGAGGTAGACCATCCAGATCGAGACCCACGCCAGCTTGATCAGGAACTGCTTGCGGGTCACCGGCGGCTGCCCGATCTGGGGCAGCGTCTCGTCGTCCGCGTCCCGCCACGGGGGCCAGGACTCACCGCGCATCGTCACGCCTTCCGGGTGTCCTTCCGGTACAGCCAGGCCGCCAGCGCCACGAAGGCGGCCAGCCACGCCGCGAGCACCGCGACATCGGTCCCGTGCGGGGCGCCGCCGGCCTCGATGGCCTGGCCAAGGGCAGCGTAATGGTGGGTGGGCAGGATGTCGGCCGCCGTCTGGACCGCGTCGGGGAAGGTCGTGAAGGGGACCCACAGGCCGCCGAGCATCGCCAGCGTGAAGTAGACGACCATGGCTACGGGTCGGACCGCGTCCCCCGAGACCAGGTACCCGATGGCGACGCCGAGAGCGGCGAAGGCGAAGCTGCCGACCCAGGTGGCGAAGCCGATGGCGGGCCACTGCCAGGCGTCGAGGCGGACGCCCTTGACCGTGGCACCGGTGATCAGCACGAGCACGATCGACGGCAGCGTGACCGTGGCCGCCGCGGCGATCTTCGCGACCACGTAGCCGCGTCCGGGCAGCGCGGTCAGCCGCAGCTGCCGCACCCAGCCGGAGTCGCGCTCCTTGGCGATGCGTTCGCTGCTGGTGAGCAGCACGGCGGTGAGGGCGCCGAAGGAGGCCATCGAGACCATGAAGTACATCGACATGTCGAGGCCGGTGCCCTTGATGGTGTCGTTGCCGCCGGAGGTGATGAGGAGGTACAGGCCGGCCGGGTAGATCACCGAGAAGAACATGTACTTCTTGTTGCGCAGGCTGCGCAGCACTTCGAGCTTGATGAGCGTCTTCACTGGTCCTCGTCCTCCGCGGTGGTGATGGCGATGAAGGCCTGCTCCAGGCCGAGCCCGGAGACCTCGAGGCCGCGCGGATAGAGGCCGGCGGCGTAGAGGGCGTGCACGGTGGCGTCGGCGTCGGCGGACTGGATGCGTACGGTCCGGCCCGACACCTCTATCTGCCGCAGCTCCGGCAGCCGGCGCAGTACGCCCTCGTCCACCGGCTCCGCCAGGTCGAACGCGATCCGCCGGGCCCCCGCCCGCGCCTTGATCTCGGCGGCGGTGCCGTCGGCGAGCAGCCGGCCGCGGTGCAGCACCAGCACCCGGTCGGCGACCTCGTCGGCCTCCTCCAGGTAGTGGGTGGCGAACAGCACCGTGCGGCCCTCGGCGGCCTGCGCCCGCATCGCCGTCCAGAAGGACTGGCGGGCGGAGACGTCCATGCCGGTGGTCGGCTCGTCGAGCACGATCAGGTCCGAGTCGCCGGCGGTGGCCAGCGCGAACCGCACCTTCTGCTGCTGCCCGCCGGACAGCTTCTCCACCAGCCGGTCGCCGATGTCGGCGATCCCGGCGGCGGCCAGCACGTGATCCACCGGGTGCGGGCGCGGGTGCAGGTCACAGGCGAGCCGCACCAGCTCCCGCACCTTGACGCCCTCCATCAGGCCGCCGCTCTGCAGCATCGTCCCGACCCGGCCCGCGGCGATGGCCTGGCGGGGGCTGGTGCCGAACACCTCGACCGACCCGGCGTCGGGCTTGCGCAGCCCCAGCAGCAGGTCGAGGGTGGTGGACTTGCCGGCCCCGTTCGGGCCGAGGAGGGCGACCGTTTCGCCCGGGTGCAGGGCCACGGAGAGATCGGCTACGGCCCGTACGGAACCAAAGGTCTTGCCCACTCCCGCGAAGGCGACCGCGGCCGTGGCGGTGGCGTCGGGGCGGAGTGCTGCTGTCGTGGTCATGGCCCCACCCTCCGCCCGCGGAGGGGGTGCGCGGCAGTGTCGCGGATCCGGTCCTGGAGGTGACAGATGTCAGGCCCGTAGACACTCCTGAAGGTTTATTTCAATCTCATCAAGGTCGATGAAAGTAACTTCCCAAACTGCCGTGCCACCAGCAAGCTCACTCCCGCGGGACATGACATTCGCATGAACACTTTTGCCCGGGGGCGGCCCCGTGTGCCTTGAGGAGGTCTGACGATGAGACGTTGGCGAGGCGCAGCCCCGCTGTTCGCCGTCGTGGCGGCGAGCAGCCTGGTGCTGACGGCGTGCGGGGACGACGGGGGCGACGACGGGGGCAAGGGCAAGACGGGCGGATCCTTCACCGCAGCGATCAACGAACCCGACAATCTGACGCCCGGGTTCACCACCAGCTCGTACTCGTCGACCGTGATCAACGCGCTCTTCGACCCGCTGACCGAGCTCACCCCTCAGGGCAAGGTCAAGATGCTCGACGCGCAGTCGGTCGAGTCCAAGGACCAGAAGACCTGGACCATCAAGCTCCGCAAGGGCAGCAAGTTCTCCAACGGCGAGGCGGTCACCGCCGACTCCTACGTGAACGCGTGGAACAACGCCGCGTACGGCCCCTCCGGCGCCTCCGCGAACTACTACTTCGCCAACATCGAGGGCTACGACGAGCTCAACCCCGAGGAAGAGGACGCGAAGCCGAAGGCCAAGACCCTCAGCGGTCTGAAGGTCATCGACAAGCAGACCTTCGAGGTCACCCTGAAGGACCCCTTCAGCGACTTCCCGCTCACCCTCGCCACCCCCTTCGCCTTCTCTCCGCTGCCGAAGGAGGCCCTGAGCAACCCGAAGGGCTTCAAGGAGAGCCCCATCGGCAACGGGCCGTTCCAGATGGACGGCAAGTGGGAGCACAACAAGCAGATCAAGGTCAAGAAGGTCAAGGGCTACACCGGCACCCGTAAGCCCAAGGTCGACGGCATCGAGTTCCGCGTCTACACCAGCGACGACACCCAGACCAACGACGTCCTCTCCGGCGGTCTGGACATCGGCACGGTGCCGGCGAACAAGGTCAAGTCGACCAAGCAGCAGGTCGGCGACCGGCTGCAGACGATCCCGGCCGGCACCATGGACTACCTGGGCTTCCCGCTCTTCGAGAAGAAGTACCAGAGCGCGGACCTACGCAAGGCCATCTCCATGTCGATCGACCGCGAGGGCATCGTCAAGGCGGTCTACGACAACGGCTTCAAGGCTATGAAGTCGCTGACCCCGCCGATTGTCCCCGGCTACCAGGCCGACGCCTGCGGTGAGTTCTGCGAGTACAACCCGAAGAAGGCCAAGGCCCTGCTGAAGAAGGCCGGCGGCTTCGAGGGCACCATGACCCTGTACTTCTCCAACGCCGACCCGACGTACGAGAAGTGGATGCGGATCGTCGCGCAGAGCTTGAAGGACAACCTCGGCATCACCGCCAAGTTCAAGAAGGTCCCGGACTCGGACTACCTGACCACCCTGAACGAGCAGAAGGAAGACGGTCCGTACCGCAACAACTGGGTGATGGACTACCCGAGCGCCGAGAACTACCTCGCGAGCATGTGGGGCGTCGGCAACCGGATGGGCTGGAAGGGCAAGGCCTTCAAGGACTTCAACACGAAGATCTCCGAGGCCAAGTCGGCCGGCAGCGACAGCGAGCGGCTGGCCAAGTACGCCGAGGCGCAGAAGATCGCCATCGACGAGATGCCGATGGCCCCGCTGTGGAACTGGCAGAACTTCACCATCTCCTCGGACAAGCTCGCCAACGTGCCGATCGACTCCTATGCGTATGACGGCAACGGCGTCCGCATCGAGGACGTCACCGTCAAGTAGTCCCCGCACGTGACGCAGCGAGGGCGGCGCCCGAGCACCATGGGGCCGTCCTCGCTCGCGTCTGCATCCCCGCACAACGGAAGGAGGCGAGTGCGGCATGTGGCGGTACACGGTCCGGCGGATCCTGCAGATGATCCCGGTCCTCATCGGCACCACCTTCATCATCTACGCGATGGTCTTCGCACTCCCCGGCGACCCTATTCAGGCCCTGGCCGGAGGCAAACCGCTCCCCAAGTCGGTGCTGAACGCCCTGCACGAGCGCTATAACCTCAACGACCCACTGGTGGTCCAGTACTTCAAGTACATGGCCAATGCCCTCCAGGGAGACTTCGGCGAGACGTTCAACGGGCAGAGCGTCACCTCCGCGCTGGAGTCCCGCTGGCCGGTGACGCTGAAGCTCGCGGCCGTCGCCTGGATCTTCGAACTCGTCGCCGGCGTCGCCCTCGGCGTGTGGGCGGGGCTGCGCCGCGGGAAGTTCGCCGACCGCGCGATCCTCGGCGGCACCACGCTGATCATCGCCGTGCCGACGTTCGTCGTCGCGTACACCGCTCAGCTGCTCTTCGGCCTGAAGTGGGACATCTTCCCGGTGGCCGGCAACCAGGACGGCTTCGTCAGCTACATCCTCCCCGGCATCGTGATCGGCTCCTTCTCCCTCGCCTTCGTCGCCCGGCTCGTCCGGACCTCGATCGCCGAGAACATGCGCGCCGACTACATCCGCACCGCCCGCGCCAAGGGCCTGCCCAAGCACCGGGTCGTGATCCGGCACCTGCTGCGCAACTCGCTGATCCCGGTGGTCACCTACCTCGGCGTCGACCTCGGCAGCCTGATGGCCGGCACCGTGGTCACCGAGGCGGTGTTCAACCTGCCCGGCATCGGCCAGGGCATCTTCCAGGCCGTGCAGAACCAGCAGGGCACGCTCGTCGTCGGCGTCACCACGATCCTGGTGCTGATCTACCTCTTCGCCAACCTCATCGTCGACCTCCTGTACGGCGTACTCGACCCGAGGATCCGCTATGAGTAACACCACCGAAGCCGGGACCGCCCAGGCCACCGCGACCGCCGGCGGCACCGTCAGCGGCGGCGGCTCCCTGGCCCGCGACGCCTGGCGCGAGCTGCGCCGCAAGCCGTCCTTCATCGGCGGTGTGCTGATCCTGCTGCTGATGTGCTCGATGGCGGCCGTCCCCTCCCTGTGGACGTCCCGGGGCGCGAACGAGAAATGCAACGTCCGCAACGCCAAGACCGGCCCGGAGTCGCTCAACCCCTTCAGCGGCGGCGAGCACCCCTTCGGCTTCGACGTCACCGGCTGCGACTACTGGGCCCAGCTGGTGCACGGCGCCCGCGCTCCCATCGTCATCGGCATCACGGTGACGATCGCCGCGCTGGTGCTGTCGGTGCTGCTCGGCTCGCTGTCCGGCTATTACGGCGGCTGGCTCGACGTCCTCATCTCGCGGATCACCGACATCGCCTTCGGCCTGCCGTTCATCCTCGGCGCGCTGGTGGTGCTCACCGCCTTCCCCGAGCACGACATATGGGCGATCGTGCTGGTGCTGTCGGCGATGATGTGGACGACGATGACCCGCCTGATGCGCGGCCAGGTGATCGCGGCGAAGGACCAGGACTATGTGCACGCGGCGAAGATGCTCGGCGCGGGCGACGCGCGGGTGATGTTCCGGCACATCCTCCCGAACGCCATCGCGCCGGTCTTCATCTACGCCACTCTCAACATCGCCCTGGCCATCTCGGCGGCATCGGTACTCGACTTCCTCGGCGTGGGCCTGGACTATCCAAGTCTTTCCTGGGGCGTGCAGCTCTCCGACGCCCAGTCGGAGTTCCTGCAGCATCCGTATCTGATGGTCTATCCCGCGATCTTCCTGTCGGTGACCGTGCTGAGCTTCCTGATGCTCGGCGACGCGGTCCGCGACGCCTTCGACCCGAAGCTGCGGTGAGACACGATGACTGACCTTGAGAAGACACCCGTGACCGCCCCGCTGCTCGAAGTCGAGGACCTGCACGTCGAGTTCCGGATGCAGAGCCAGACGGTACGGGCCGTCAACGGCCTCTCGTACACCCTGGAGAAGGGCCAGACGGTCGCCATCCTCGGCGAGTCCGGGTCCGGCAAGTCGGTGTCGGCGCAGGCGGTGATGGGCATCCTCGACACCCCGCCGGCGCATGTCACCGGCGGCTCGGTGCGCTTCCAGGGGCAGGAGCTGCTGACGCTGCCCGAGCGCGAGCGCCGCAAGATGTGCGGCAACCGGATCGCGATGATCTTCCAGGACGCGCTGTCGGCGCTGAACCCGGTGCACTCGGTGGGGATCCAGATCGCGGAGATGTTCCGGGTCCACCGCGGGGCGTCCCGCTCAGAGGCCAAAGCGAAGGCGATCGAGCTGATGGACCGGGTCCGGATCCCGTCCGCGGCCGCCCGCTTCCGGGACTATCCGCACCAGTTCTCCGGTGGCATGCGGCAGCGCATCATGATCGCGATGGCGCTGGCGCTGGAGCCGGACATCATCATCGCGGACGAGCCGACGACGGCGCTCGACGTGACGGTCCAGAACCAGATCATGAAGCTCCTGGACAAGCTCCAGGAGGAGATGGAAATGGGCCTGATCCTGATCACCCACGACCTGGGCGTGGTAGCGGATGTCGCCGACAAGATCGTGGTGATGTACGCGGGCTCGGTCGTCGAGCAGGCCGAGGTGGAGGAGCTCTACGCGCACCCCGGCCACCCGTATACGGAGGGCCTGCTGGCCTCCGTACCCACGCTGCAGTCCAAGGGCCGCCGGCTGGTCCCGATCTCGGGCCAGCCCCCGAACCTGGCCGCGATCCCAAGCGGCTGCGCCTTCCACCCGCGCTGCAAGCGGGCCACGGAGCGCTGCTCGGTGGAGGTCCCGGCGCTGCGCGAGCCGGCGCCGGGCCACCTGTCCGCCTGCCACTATGCCGAGGAGGTGCTCGGTGACTGACTCGGGCAAGAACACACCGATCCTCGAAGTCCGCGACCTGGTGAAGCACTTCCCGGTCACCCAGGGCATCGTCTTCAAGACCAAGACCGGCGACGTACGGGCCGTGGACGGGGTGAGCTTCTCGCTCGCCCGCGGCGAGACGATGGGCCTGGTCGGCGAGTCCGGCTGCGGCAAGTCGACGCTCGCGAAGGTGCTGATGGCGATGGAGCGGCCGACATCCGGCCAGGTGCTCTTCGACGGCCAGGATGTCTTCACACTCCCGCGGGGCGAGCTGCGGCGGATGCGGCGGCGCATCCAGATGGTGCTGCAGGACCCGTACACCTCGCTGAACCCGCGGATGACGGTCGGCGACATCGTCGGCGAGCCGTACTCGATCCACCCCGACGCGGCGCCGAAGGGCTCGGCGCGGCGGCGGGTGCAGGAGCTGCTCGAGGTCGTCGGGCTCGACCCGGAGCATGTGAACCGGTATCCGCACCAGTTCTCGGGCGGCCAGCGGCAGCGGATCGGGATCGCGCGGGCGCTGGCGCTGCGGCCTGAGGTGATCATCTGTGATGAGCCGGTGTCGGCGCTGGATGTGTCGGTGCAGGCGCAGGTGATGAATCTGCTGGAGGAGCTGCAGGACGAGTTCGGGCTGTCGTACCTCTTCATCGCGCATGACCTTTCGGTCGTACGGCATATTTCGGACCGGATCGCGGTGATGTACCTGGGCAAGATCGTGGAGACCGGCGACGATGCGCAGATTTACGACCACCCGACGCATCCGTACACCCAGGCCTTGCTGTCGTCGATCCCGGTCCCGGACCCGGTGCAGCAGCGGCTGCGGGAGCAGATCGTGCTGGAGGGGGATGTGCCGTCCCCGACGAATCCCCCTTCGGGGTGCCGGTTCCGCACGCGCTGCTGGAAGGCGGAGGACCGCTGCGCGAGCGAGGTGCCGGAGCTGGTGGTGAGGGACGGGTCGGGGCACCCGAGCGCGTGTCACTTTGCGGCGGAACGCTCCATGTTGTGAGTAACACGCGGGAAACCGCGGCGCCCCCTTCCCGATATATGGACGCGGCACCCTGGCACATGTACGGCCGTGCGGGTGCCGTAATCCGGTCGGGAGGCATGCCCTCCCGGCCGGACCCGCCCACAACCCCCACACCTTGTTCACACCTCCGTAGAGGTGTAGACCTATAGGTCCACATGTGCCCACAAGGCACACCGGGGCCGGCGGGGGCAGGCGGAAGCATGGAGCACGGACACATACTCGGGCGCGGTGCGCGCGTCTTCGGATCCGTCGTCTGCGCGGCACTCGCGCTCGGCACCCTCGTGTGGATCGGCCGCGACCTCACTGTAGCCGCCGAGTTCTCCGACCTCTGGTGGTCCTGGTCCGGCGCCCCCGCCCGTACCGAGGACGGCATCTGGGCCACATCGCTCTACGACCCGGCGCTCATCGCCGTCTATATCGTCGCCGGCACCACCGCATTGCGCTCCCCCTCCGCCGCCGGCTCCCTCGCCTCGGCCGCCATCGCCACGATCCTGCTGCGCGCCCCCGGCCTGTGGACGCTGAACGCCGACTGGCTGCAGGGCGTCGACCAGGACCTGCGCAATCGTGCGCTGCTCTCCTCCGGCGCCGCCGTCACCCTCGCCACCGTGCTGCTGATCGCCGTGGCCGCGGGCCGCCGCCCGGCCGACACGAGCGGCAGCGCGTACGGCGTGGTGACCTCCGACGAGCGGCCGCCGGGCCGCCCGACGCCCGCGGCGGCCACCACGGCCGGGGTGTTCCTCGCCGGTGCCACGGTGATCCTCGCCGCCTGGGAGGTCCGCTATGCGGTACGGGACGGCTGGGACGCGTACTGGCACAAGGTCACCGGCGAGCGCACGATGTACGCGCTGCTGCAGCCGCCGGACGCCTGCGGGAAGTGGACGGTGGCGCTGATGTGCGCGGTCGTCGTCTGCTGCGCGATGGCGCGGGCGCCGCTGACCCGCACCCTCGGAATGACGGCCAGCGCGCTGGTGCTCGTCTGGGGTGCGGCCGAGACCACGCGCAACCTCAAGGAGCGGGTCTTCGAGAACTTCGACACCCTCACCACCGAGGAGCAACTCCACGTCAGCACGGGGCTCTTCCTCCTCCTCGCCGGCTTCGCCGCGCTGTGGGCGCTGGCCGGGCGCGGGGAGTCCGACCCCACCTCGGAGCCGCTGCGCGGCTGGCAGGAGCCAAGTGCTCCACCGCCGAGCTGGTGAGCGAATTCCCGCCATAAAAATGCCCCATGGCTTACCTCAAACCCCACCCCTGACCTGCGAGTTGGGTGCGCGCCCCCGCAAATGCGCCGATGCGCCGAAAGATGCGCGCTCACGGATAGTTATGATTCGTAGCGCAATGCGGGTATGACGCACCTGGCATTGCGCACCGGCGCAGTGGCCGGTGCGCCCGAACCCACCCGCCTGACCCGGAGGTGAACCGCTGTGGCGCTGTCGATCTCCCTTGTGGTGCTGCTGGCGATTATCGTCTTCCTTCTCGTGCAGAAGGCAGGACTCAAGGCGGGGCACGCCATCGTGTGTGTGCTGCTCGGGTTCTATCTCTCCGGGTCCTCCGTCGGCCCCACCATCGATGAGGTGACACGGAATGTGGCGGGGATGATCAGCGACATCAAGTTCTAGAGACTTCTAAGCTGGGGGCCATGACGACACCTGTCCCCGCCCGGCGTCTGCTGCTGGTCCACGCGCACCCCGACGACGAGTCGATCAACAACGGCGCGACGATGGCGAAGTACGCCGCCGAAGGCGCCCAGGTGACGCTCGTGACCTGCACGCTCGGCGAGGAGGGTGAGGTCATTCCGCCCGATCTGGCGCATCTTGCCCCGGACCGGGACGACACCCTCGGCGAGCACCGCATCGGCGAGCTGGCCGCCGCCATGCGCGAGCTGGGCGTCACCGACCACCGCTTCCTCGGCGGCGCGGGCCGCTATCGCGACTCGGGCATGATGGGCCTGGACATCAACGACCGGCCCGGCAGCTTCTGGTCCACAGACGTGGACGAGGCGGCAGCCCACCTGGTCGAGGTGATCCGCGAGGTGCGGCCGCAGGTGCTCGTCACGTACGACGAGAACGGCGGCTACGGCCACCCGGACCACATCCAGGCGCACCGCGTCGCCATGCGCGCCGCAGAGCTGGCCGGCGAGCCGGCCTACCGGCGGGACCTGGGCGACCCCTGGACGATCGGGAAGATCTACTGGAACTGCGTGCCCCGCTCCGTGGTCGAGACGGGCTTCGCCAAGCTCCGCGAGCTGGACATCGACTCCCCCTTCACCGAGATCGCCTCCGCAGATGACGTGCCGGGCGTGGTGCCCGACGACAAGGTCGCGGCCGCGATCGAGGGCGGCAAGTACGCCGACGCCAAGACGGCCGCGATGCGCGCGCACGCCACCCAGATCGCGGTCGACGGACCGTTCTTCGCGCTGTCCAACGCGCTCGGGCAGCCGCTCTTCGGCACCGAGTACTACCAGCTCGTACGGGGCGAATCCGGCGCCCGAACGGGGGCCCGGGAGAGCGACCTCTTCGCGGGCGTGGCAGCCTGAGCAGCGTGCAGACCCAGACCCGGACGCAACCGCCGCCCGTACCGACGATGACCGCCCTCCGCCTCCTGGCGTTCGCCGGCTTCCTGCTGCTCGGGCTGCTCACCGGCGCCGCCGGCGCGCTGCTGCAGGCCGCGTGGTTCCCCGGCGGGCTGCTGCTGGCGCTGCTCGCCCTTTCGGCGGCGTGTTACGGCGCGGTGAAGGCGATCGATGCCCGGTCCGGCGGCATGGTCGTGGGCGCCGGGTGGCTGCTCGCGGTGATGCTGCTGACCACCACGCGCCCCGAGGGAGACTTCGTATTCGGTGCGGGTCTGGGCAGTTATGCGTATCTGCTCGGCGGGGTGGTCGTGGCCTTCGCGACTGTGATCCGCACCACTACCAGCCACCTTCCCGGCCAGGGTGCCGGAGGGTCCCGACTCGCCAAGTGACGTGCGTACTTGGGGGCTGAGCGCACCTTATAGAACATCCCTGCGCGGGACGGATCACTCATCCGCGACGTACGCATGGGCGCCGCCCAGTATGGTGGTGCGCGCCGCCGAGGGGGAGGCGGCGGGAGTCAAATCGGGAGATCTGCCTTGAGCCGAGAAAACGACAATCCGTCCTCCGGGTCCAATGGGCACGGTGGCGATGCCGCGTACCCGCCCGGGACGCCGCCGTACCCGATGGACGGTGCGGCCGCCGAGGGCGCCGGAGACGATGCGCCGAAGACGGAGACGACGCTCACCACGCGTATCCGGATCAACATCCCCGGGTCCCGCCCGATCCCGCCGGTCGTGATGCGTACACCGGTGGACTCCGCCGAGGGCGCGCCCGCGCCGGACGGCGCGGAGGACACGCGGGCCCCCCTGCCGCAGCGCTCGCCGGGCGCGGCCGCCGTCGGCGCTTCGGCCGCGGGCCGTACGGGGGCGGGCGCCGCGGGGGCGCAGACCGCGACCGGCTCCGCCGGGGACGGCGGGGAGGAGAAGACGAGCGACTGGTTCGCGCCCCGCAAGTCCTCCGGGCAGACGTCGGGCGGCCAGACGCCGTCCCCGGCCACGCCTCCGCCTGCCGACCAGAGCAGCGGCGGCGCTTCGTACCCGACCGGCACCCCGGGCGCACCGGGCGGCAGCGGCGGGCGCCCGCCGGGCACCGGCCCGCTGGGCGACCTCCCGCCCGGCTTCCCCGTGCCGCACGCGGCCGAGGAGCCCGAGGATGAGCAGGCCCCGTCCGACACCCCGCAGCACGGCACCTCTTCTTTCGGCACGGTGAACCCGCTGACGGCGAACCCGCCGGGCGACACCGCGCCGCGCCCGGACCAGACGTCGGGCCACGGCTTCGCCACCGGCGACCCGGCGTCCGCCAACCCGGTCCGCCCCGACGGCCTTCCCGGCCTGCCCACCCGCGGTGCGAGCCAGGCCCCTTCGGCTCCGGCGCCGCCCGCGGGGCCGACCTCGGGCCCGGCCACCGGCAGCTTCCCGCTCGCCCCGCCGACGCCCCCGGCCGGTCCGCCCGGCGGTACGGCACCGGGCAGCGCGCCCGGGGCGCCCGCTCCGGGCGGCATGCCCGGCACTCCGCCCCCGCCGCCCGCGGCGTCCGGCATGCCGCCGGGTCCGCCGCCCGGCGGCCCCGCCGGCCCCGGCGACGACTCGCGCATCCCCCCGGTCCCGCCGATCGGCGGCCGGCCCGCGCCGGCCGGACCGCCGCCCCCGCCGGGCGCGGTGCCGTCCAGCAACACGATCACCGGCGGCGTCCCCGGCGCCGGCTCCCCGCAGCCGGCCTCGCCGTTCGCCCAGGAGGCCTCCGCCTCTCAGGGCTTCATGCCGCCGCCGACCCCGCCGGCCGGTCCTTCCGCGCCCGTCTCCACGTCCCCGGCCGCCGGTTCGGCGCCCAAGGGGCGCAGCGGCGCCGAGCGCAAGAAGATGCTGGTGCTCGCGGGCGGCGGCGTGCTCGGCCTGCTGGCCGTGGCGTACGGCGCGGGGCTGGTGCTCGGCCAGGACGACGTGCCCAAGGGCACCACCGTCCTCGGCGTCGACATCGGCGGCAGCACCCGCGACGAGGCGGTGAACAAGCTCGACGACGCCCTGGACAAGCGGGTCAACGCGCCGCTGCAGGTGAATGTCGGCGAGTCCAGGAAGGCCATCAAGCCGCAGCACGCGGGCCTCGGCGTCGACACCGCCGAGACCGTCCGCTCCGCCTCCGGCTCCGACTACAACCCGATCACCGTCATCGGCTCGCTCTTCGGCGGCTCCCGCGACGCCGAGCCGAAGATGACCGACGACACCGAGAAGCTGCGCTCTGCCCTGGAGGACCTCAAGGACGAGGCCGGCGGCGGCAGCGAGCGCGGGATGATCAAGTTCGTCGCGGGCAAGGCGGTCCCGGTCAAGGGCAGCAGCGGCCAGTCGCTGGACGTCGACAAGTCGATGAAGGTGCTGCAGGAGGCCTTCGAGGAGCGCGCCGCGGGCGGCCCCAACTCCCCCGTGTCCCTGCCCACCGCCAAGGAGGCGGGCGCGGTGACGCAGGCGCAGTTCAAGACGGCGCTCGACGGCTTCGCGAAGACCGCGATGTCCGGGCTGGTCACGGTGAAGGCGGGCAACGCCTCGATCCAGTTCAGCCCGGAGAAGTCGCTGCCCAAGTTCCTGACGATGGTCCCGGACGAAAAGGGCAATCTGCAGCCGCACTTCAACCTGAAGGTGCTCAAGCAGCTCTACGGCACCACCTTCGACGGCGTGCAGATCGAGCGCGCCACCGGCACCACGGGCGTCCGCCCCACGGACGTCGCCGCCGCCCTGAACCAGGCGCTGCGCCAGACCGAGCCGGCCAAGCGCGTCGGGGTCATCCAGACGTCGGGCGGCTGAGCACTGCGGCTTCGCCGCGCTGACGGGGTCCGGGGGCGCTGCCCCCGGACCCCCTCTTCATAAGGACGGCCGCACCGATCCAGAAAGCGTCGCCGAGGAAGACCACGTCCCCGATGACCATGGCCGCCGAGAACAGCGGCAGCCCCATGAGCACGGCGATGGCCGCGTGGCTGCCCAGCAGCGCGATCAGGAACGGATACTTCAGCACCCGGCTGAAGACCGCGAGCGGCAGCCCCAGCTGCGTGAAGACGGTCAGATAGGCCAGCGCCAGAATCAGCACCGACTGCCCCGCCACCCAGTGCGAGAGCTCCGGCCAGGGCGTGAAGGCGTTGAGGTGGAGCGCGTAGTGCAGGGCGGTGCCGTCGCGCCAGGTCGCGCCCTGGATCTTGTACATGGCGGCGGCGCCGTACGCGATCATCACCTGCCCCCCGATGACGAGCAGGGCGAGATTGTGCGTGAGCGTCACCACCCGCCGCCGCAGCTCCTCGTTCTCGCCCCGCAGCAGCGGCGGCGACCACTCCCGCCGGGCATCCAGCGACCAGACCCGCCCGCAGGCCGTGCAGGCGAGATAGATCGCGAGCAGCCGGATCACATGGTCGCCGGAGTCGTTCACGAACGCCGTCCGGAACTGCACCGCACACATCAGCACCGCGAAGACGACCGCGGTCACCCGGGTCCGCCACCCCAGCGTGAAGAGCACGCTGACGACGATGGCGAGGCCGTACAGCGTCCACCACAGCACCGCGCTGTCGGTGGCCGCGATCGTGTAGAAGCCGGTCCAGCCATTGAGCGCGTTCAGCTCATACGCCATCTCCGGCGTCCAGTACGCATCCGGCCCCCACAGCACGGCCGCGTCCCCGGCATCCCGCAGCAGATACGCGAGCGCCAGCACTCCGGTCCCGATCCGCAGCACGGCGGCGCTGCGCAGCGAGTACGCGGTCCCGGAGGCCCGGTCCAGCAGCTTCACGCCCGCCACCAGGGCAGCACGGTCCGGCTCTCCCGCACCGCCGCCGCCCCGCCCCCCGGCGCCGGGATCGGCACCGTCGTGATCCGCAGCTGCAGCGCGTCGTACGTGCCCTGCCGCTTCCCGAAGTCGTCGGCCAGCCGTCCCGCCGCGATGTTGCCCAGATAGCGCCGGAAGAGCTCGGCTCGCTCCGTACGCGCGGGAACGGCGCGATCGCCGAAGTCGCGGTAGATCTTCCACGCCCGCCGGAGCAGATTCTGATGCGCCCGCGCCGGATACGGGCTGTGCCGGACGGCGGCGCTGTCGACGGCGGACAGGTCGTACCACCTGCCCGAATCCGATGTCCGGGCCTCGATGCGGTAGTTGGCCGCGAACGGATTCGGCGCGAAGAGCGCCCAGTGCTGCTCGAACCAGGGGTAGATCCAGCCGTCGATCACCGGCTTGTGCGCCTTGCTGACGGCATTCGCCGGTGCCACGTACAGGAACACCACCGCCAGCTGCCACCCCGCAAGCCCGACCGCCCCCGCGGCCCAGGCCGCGAGCAGCCACCGCCGCCAGCCCGTCACGGCGCCGGCGCCGGCATCTCGGCCGCGAAGAAGCACGCCGACGGATGCCCCGCCCCGTCCGCATCGGCCAGCCACGGCGGCACCGCCAGCTCCGGCACCTCCTGCGCGCACCGCTCCTGCGCCTTCCAGCACCGGGTCCGGAACCGGCACCCCGACGGCGGATTCGCCGGCGACGGCACATCCCCCGCGAGAATGATCCGCTCCCGCTCCCCGCGCGCCTCCGGATCCGGTACGGGCACGGCGGACAGCAGCGCCTGCGTGTACGGGTGGGTGGCGTGCTCGTAGATCTCGCTGTCCGTCCCCAGCTCCGCCAGCCGCCCGAGGTACATCACCGCGACCCGGTCGGAGATATGCCGTACGACGGACAGGTCATGCGCGATGAAGACGTACGAAAGCCCGAACTCGTCCTGCAGCTTCTCCAGCAGATTTACCACCTGCGCCTGCACCGACACATCCAGCGCCGACACCGGCTCATCGGCGACGATGATCTCCGGCCGCAGCGCAAGCCCGCGCGCGATGCCGATGCGCTGCCGCTGGCCGCCGGAAAACTGGTGCGGATAGCGGTTGATGTACTCGGGGTTGAGCCCGACCACATCGAGCAGCTCCTGCACCTTGGCCCGCCGGTTGCCCTTGGGCGCGACCTCGGGGTGGATCTCGTACGGCTCGCCGATGATGTCGCCGACGGTCATCCGGGGATTCAGGGACGTGTACGGGTCCTGGAAGACCATCTGGATGTTGCGGCGTACGGCCTTCAGCGCCCGCCCCGACAGCTTGGTGACGTCCTCGCCCTTGTAGAGGATCTCCCCCGCCGTCGGCCGCTCCAGGTTCACCAGCAGCTTCGCGACCGTCGACTTGCCGCAGCCGGACTCCCCCACGATGCCGAGGGTCTCGCCCTGGTAGAGCGCGAAGTCGACGCCGTCGACCGCCTTGACGGCCCCGACCTGCTTCCTGAAGAGGATGCCCTGGGTCAGCGGATAGTGCTTGACCAGCCCCCGCACCCGCAGGATCGGCTCCTCAGCCATGGAGCTGCTCCTTCCAGAAGTGGCATGCGCTGCCGCGGCCGGGGATGGGGCTGCCGCCCTCATCGGTCACGTCGTACAGCGGCGGCAGATCGGTCAGGCACACGCTCTGCGCCCGCGGGCACCGCGGGTTGAAGGCGCAGCCGCTTGGGATGCGGGTGAGGTTCGGCGGCAGGCCCTTGATGGCGTAGAGCTCCTGGCCCTTCTGGTCCAGGCGCGGGATGGAGTCGAGCAGGCCGCGGGTGTAGGGGTGAGCCGGCGCCTTGTACAGCTCCTTCACCGGGGCGGTCTCGACGATCCGGCCCGCGTACATCACCGCGATCTTGTCGGCCACATCCGCGACCACTCCCAGGTCATGGGTGATCAGGATCAGCCCCATCCCCGACTCCCGCTGCAGCTCGGCGAGGAGGTCCATCACCTGCGCCTGCACGGTGACATCGAGCGCCGTGGTCGGCTCGTCGGCGATGATCAGGTCCGGGTCGAGGGCGAGCGCCATCGCGATCATGATGCGCTGGCGCATGCCGCCGGAGAACTGATGCGGATAGCTGTTGACCCGCTCCTTGGCCGCCGGAATCCGCACCCGGTCCATCAGCTCGACGGCCTTGGCCTTCGCGTCCTTCCGCGACATGCCCTCGTGTACGACGAACATCTCACCCAGCTGATAGCCCACGCTGAGCACCGGATTCAGCGACGACAGCGCGTCCTGGAAGATCATCGCCATCTTCCGCCCGCGCACCTTGCGCCGCTCCTCCTTGCCCATCTTCAGCAGGTCGGCGCCCTGGAAGAGGATCTCCCCGCCGGTGATGAAGCCCGGCGGCGAGTCGAGGATCCCCATGACGGCCTGCGCGGTGACGGACTTCCCGGACCCGGACTCGCCCAGCACCGCGAGGGTCTCCCCCGGCTCCACCCCGTAGTCGACGCCGTTGACGGCCTTCGCCACGCCATCCCGCGTACGGAACTCCACGTGCAGGTCGCGCACCTGCAGCAGCTGACTCACCGGCACGGTCACCTCAGCTTCGGATCGAGGGCGTCGCGCACCGCGTCGCCGAGCATGATGAACGCCAGCACGGTCAGGCTGAGCGCCCCGGCGGGCCACAGCAGCGCATGCGGGGAGTTGCGCACCCGCTGGGAGGCGGTGGAGATGTCGATGCCCCAGGAGACGGTCGGCGGCTTCAGGCCGACGCCGAGGAAGGAGAGCGTGGCCTCCAGCGCGATGTACGTGCCGAGCGCGATGGTGGCGACGACGATGATCGGGGCGACGGCGTTCGGCAGCACGTGCCGGACCATCATCCGCCAGTTCCCCGCGCCCAGCGAACGAGCCGCCTGCACATAGTCGTTCTGCTTCGCCGTCATCACGGACCCGCGCGCGATCCGCGCGACCTGCGGCCACCCCAGCAGCGCGATGAACCCGATCACCGGCCACACAGACCCGCTCTTGACGACCGACAGGAACACCAGCCCGCCGAGCAGGATCGGGATGCTGAAGAAGACCTCGGTGACCCGCGACAGGATCGCGTCCCACCAGCCGCCGTAGAAGCCGGCCAGCCCGCCGAGCAGCGTCCCGACCAGCGCCGCGCCGAGGGTGGCGAAGATGCCGACCATCACCGAGGCGCGGGCGCCGTAGACCGTACGCGTATAGACGTCGCAGCCCTGGTTGTCGAAGCCGAAGGGGTGCCCGGACTGCGAGCCCTGGTTGGCGTAGGAGAGGTCGCAGTCGTACGGGCTGCCGCTGGTGATCGCGCCCGGCCAGATGGCGATGAAGATGAAGAAGAGGATCAGCAGCGCGGAGATGATGAAGACGGGGTTGCGCCGCAGGTCGTGCCAGGCGTCGCCCCAGAGGCTGCGGACCGGCGAGCTCGCCTCTTTGTGCTCCAGCTCCTCGGCTTCCTGGGATGCCAGGTCCATCGGGCGCAGCTCGGTGGCGGACGGCCTTTCGTCGTGCGGGTCAGGCAAGGCGGATCCTCGGGTCCAGGACCGCGTAGAGCAGGTCGACGAGCAGGTTGGCGACGAGGTAGACGATCACCAGGATGGTGACGAAGCCGACGACGGTCGGCGCGTTCTGCCGCAGGATGCCCTGCCAGAGCTGATAGCCGACGCCCTGGATGTTGAAGATCCGCTCGGTGACGATGGCGCCGCCCATCAGGTTGCCGATGTCGATGCCGAGGAAGGTGACGACGGGGATGAGGGAGTTCCGCAGCAGATGCCGGATGGTGATGCGGCGCCGCGGCAGCCCCTTCGCGACCGCCGTGCGGATGTAGTCGGCGCGGGCGTTCTCGCCGACGGCGGTGCGGGTGAGCCGGGTCGTGTACGCCAGCGAGACCAGCGCCAGCACGACGGCGGGCAGCAGCAGCTCGTTCAGCGGGGCGTCCGCCGAGACGGTCGGCTGGGCGATCCCCCACTTCACGCCGAACAGATACTGCAGCACATACCCGGTGACGAACGTCGGAATGGAGATGACGATCAGCGTGCCGATGAGTGCGGCGGTGTCGATGGCCTTCCCGCGCCGCAGCCCGGAGAGAACGCCGAGTGTGATCCCGACGACCATCTCGATCAGCACGGCGAGCAGCGCGAGCCGCATGGTGATCGGCCAGGCGTCGCGCATCAGCTCGGTGACGGGACGCCCGTTGAAGGACTGCCCGAAATCCCCGGTGAAGATATTGCCCATGTAGAGCAGATATTGCTGCCACAGCGGCTTATCGAGATTGAGATCCTTCCGGATCTGGGCGGCCGCGGCCGGGTCGGGGGCCCGGTCGCCGAACATGGCGGCGACCGGATCCCCGAGGGCGTAAACCATGAAGAAGATGAGGAAGGTGGTCCCGATGAAGACCGGGATCATCTGGAGCAGTCGACGCACGATATAGCGCCCCATAAGCTGCAGCGCGTCCTCAGCCGTTGACCTTGATGTCCTGGTAGACCGGGATGCTGTCCGGATACAGCTTTACGTCGCTGACGCCGTCCGAGTAGCCGGCGGTGCCGTTCTGGTACCAGAGCGGGATCGCCGGTACGTCCTTGACCAGCTGCTTCTCCGCCTCTTTGTACTTGGAGACGGCATCCTCGGTCGACTTGGCGGCATTCGCCTCGTCGATGCCCTTGTCGAAGGTCTTGTTGCTGTAGCCGCCGTCATTGGCCGAGGCACCCGTGTAGTACAGCTTGGAGAGGAAGTTCTCGATGTTCGGGTAGTCCATCTGCCAGCCGGTGCGGAAGGGCCCCTTCATCTCCTTCTTGGTGACCTGCGAACGGAAGTCCCCGAAGGTCCCGACCGGGTTGACGACGCAGACGTTCTCTTTCCCGATCGCCTTGTTGAGGCTGTTGCAGACCGCGTCCATCCAGTCCTTGTGGGAGCCGGTGTCCACATTGGAGGAGAGGGTGAGCTTCCCGCCCGGGATGCCGCCGGCCTCCTCGATCAGCTGCTTGGCCTTCTTGGGGTCGTACTTGCAGAGGTCCCCGCACATCTCCTTGTCGAAGCCGCCCTTTTCGCCGATGACCGGGGAGGTCCAGTCCTTGGCGGGGACGCGGGTGTCGTTGAAGACCGACTTGGTGATCTGGTCGCGGTTGATCGCCATCGAGATGCCGCGCCGCAGCTTGGCGCCGTCCGCGCCCGCCCACACCTTGTCGTACAGCGGGAAGGTGACGGTCTGGATGATGCCGGCGGGCTCGTTGATATAGCGGTCGCCGAGGTCGGACTCGGCATTGGCGAGCTGGTTGGCCGGCAGGTCGTCCATCACGTCGAGGTTGCCGGCCTGCAGGTCGGTGTAGGCGGTGTTGGGGTCGGTGTAGACCTTGAGCTCGACGCCCTCGTTCTTGGCCTTGTGGCTGCCCTGGTAGTTGTCGTCCTTGACCAGCTTCATCGACTTGCCCTTGGAGTAGGAGTCGATTTTGTACGGGCCGTTGCCGATCGGCTTGTCGAGCCAGGCGTCGTGGTCGTCGAAGAAGGCCTTGGGGAGCGGGGCCATCGCCGGGTACGCGAGGGTGTCCGGCCAGATGGCGAAGGGCTGCGTCAGCTCGACCTGGAAGGTCTGGTCGTCCACGACCTTGAGCCCCGACATGGTCTTCGCCTTCGGCACGGCCTTCTCGTCGGCCGGGTGGACGTCGTCGTAGCCGTCGATGTAGCTGAAGAAGGGCGCGTTGACCTGCTTGTTCTTGACGTTGGCGGCGTAGTTCCAGGCATCCACGAAGGACTTGGCGGTGACCGCCTCGCCATTGGAGAACTTCTGCCCCTTCTTGATCTTTACGGTCCAGCTCTTCTGGTCGTCGCTCTCGACCGACTCGGCGAGCTCGTTCTCGGGCTGCCCGGTCTTCGGGTCGAGCGACTTCAGCCCGCTGGTGACCATGCGGAGCACCTTGCCGCCGAAGACCTCGTTGGTGTTCGCGGGCTCGAGCGGATTCTGCGGGTCACCCCAGGACGCACGGACGACTCCGGAGGAGTCGGAGGAGCCGGAGCTGCTGCTGCTCCCGCCGCCACAGGCGGCTGTCGCCGTAAGGACCACGGCGGTGGCGATGGCCAGCAGCGGGGTGCGCTTGCGCGTGGGTCCGCGCATGAGGGTGCCTCCTGGTTGCTCCAGATATGGGGCTTCAGCCCTATATGAGGCCATATGGAGAGGGTGGGCGGCGGGCATGCGGCTGTCCGTGGGCGCGGCGCCACTTGGCTGTACCCACCCGCCCACGCGTAGCCGCAGCGCACTCACTCTGCCCTCGGCAGATCTGCCCCCGGCAGAGATCCCTGGCGCACCGGGCCCCCGCGACGGACAGTCGCAGGAGTAGGCCCGGATCAGTCAGGAGGCACCCATGGCACCCGTGACACAGCAACCCAGGGCAGCGGACGGCGACACCGCCCCCAGCCCCTTCGACGACCACCTGGCGACCCAGCTGCTCGGCCAGCGGATCGTCGTCCTCGGCACCCAGGTGGACGAGGTCTCCGCCAATCGCGTCTGCGCGCAGCTGCTCCTGCTGTCCGCAGAGGACCCGCGTACGGACATCGCGCTCTACGTCAACAGCCCCGGCGGCTCCGTACACGCCGGTCTCGCCGTCTACGACACGATGCGCCTGATCCCGAACGACGTCGCCACGGTGGCTACGGGCTTCGCCGCGAGCATGGGCCAGTTCCTGGTCACCGTCGGCACCCCGGGCAAGCGCTTCGCGCTCCCGCACGCGCGGATCATGATGCACCAGCCGTCCGGCGGCATCGGCGGCACCGCCGCGGACATCGAGATCCAGGCGGAGAACATGGAGTTCACCAAGCGCGAGATGGAGCGCATCATCGCCGAGCACACCGGCCAGACCCCGGAGACGATCGCCAGGGACGGCGACCGCGACCGCTGGTTCACGGCGGAGCAGGCGAAGGAGTACGGAATGGTCGACCGGGTGGTCGAGTCGATGGCGGACGTACGCCCGTCGAGCACGCGCAAGCAGAGGGTGGGGCTGTACTCATGAGCTCGTACACGATTCCGAACGTCGTCGAGCGGACGCCGCAGGGCGAGCGCGCGTACGACATCTACAGCCGGCTGCTGAATGACCGGGTCATCTTCCTGGGGACCGAGATCGACGACGGCGTCGCGAACGTCATCATCGCCCAGCTGCTCCACCTGGAGTCGGACAGCCCCGGCAGCGAGATCGCGATCTACATCAACTCACCGGGTGGATCGCACACTTCGCTGATGGCGATCTACGACACGATGACCTTCATCCAGTCGCCGATCGCAACGTACTGCGTCGGCCAGGCGGCGTCGACGGCGGCGGTGCTGCTGGCGGGCGGCGACCCGGGCCGCCGCTTCGTGCTGCAGCACGCGAGGGTGCTGCTGGGCCAGCCGGCGACGGGCGGCGTCCAGGGCACGGCGGCGGACCTGAGCGTCCAGGCGAAGGAGGTCCTCCGGATCCGCTCCCAGGTGGAGGAGGTCCTGTCGCAGCACACCGGCCACGATGTCGCTTCGCTCCGGGCCGACATGGACCGCGACAAGGTCTTCACGGCGGAGGAGGCGGTGGCGTACGGGCTGGCGGACGGCGTCATCGCGAAGCGGCTGGCCTCGGCGGCGGCCTGAAAAGCGAATGTACCCACCCGCTCGTTGCTGTCTCAGCAACGGGCGGGTGGGTGGGAAAGCATCACGCCGCCAAGCGCACCTCGCCCGATCGCGGCGCGCTCGCCCGCGCAGCGGATCCGCGGGCGCCCAGGCCGGTGATCGACGTGACCGACGCTCCGGGTCCCGCGGCCGGCTGCGTCACCCGCACGATCTCCTCCTGCACCCGCCCCAGCAGATCCGCCAGCCGCAGGCCAAGCGCACCGGCCGCCGCCGCGAGGACCTCCGACGAGGCCTCCTTCCGGCCCCGTTCCACCTCGGAGAGGTAGGGCATGGAGATGCGCGCCTCCTCAGCCACCTCCTTCAGCGTGCGCTCTTGCGCAAGGCGCTCGCGGCGCAGGACGTCGCCCACGACGTCGCGCCACAGGGGCTCCTTCGGCTGCGGCAGGGGTACGACGCGAAGGTGCTTGGGCTGGCTGGTCGTCATCGCCTCAGCATAAGAGCGCCGCCGCGCCGACGGCAGCCGGCGGCATTCCGCCCTGCGCGAAGCAAGCATGCGCGGCGCACGCACAACACAGGGCCCCGAGCTCCCCCCCTTGGGGTGCCCGGGGCCCTCGTTCGTGGGTTACGCCGCGTGCACGACGTCCTTCTCCTCCGCGAAGTGGCACGCCGACTCGTGTGCTGCCCCCGACTCCGCGTCCCGGAAGCGCTCGGGCACCGCGAGCAGCGGCTCCTCCGTGGCGCAGCGGTCCTGCGCCTTCCAGCAGCGCGTACGGAACCGGCAGCCCGACGGCGGGTTCGCCGGCGACGGCACATCGCCCGACAGGATGATCCGCTCGCGCCCTTCCCGCGCCTCCGGGTCCGGCACCGGCACCGCCGACAGCAGCGCCTGCGTGTACGGGTGCGTCGGGTGGTCGTAGATCTGCGTGTCCGTGCCGATCTCCGCCATCCGCCCCAGATACATCACGCCGACCCGGTCGGAAATGTGCCGCACGATCGACAGGTCATGCGCGATGAAGATGTACGACAGGTTGAACTCGTCCTGCAGCTTCTCCATCAGGTTGATCACCTGCGCCTGCACCGATACGTCCAGCGCCGACACCGGCTCATCGCAGATGATGATCTCCGGGTTCAGCGCCAGCCCGCGCGCGATCCCGATGCGCTGCCGCTGACCGCCCGAGAACTGGTGCGGATACCGGTTGATGTACTCCGGGTTCAGGCCGACCACGTCCAGCAGGTCCTGGACCTTGCGCCGCCGGTCGCCCTTCGGCGCCACCTCGGGGTGGATCTCGAAGGTCTCGCCGATGATGTCGCCGACCGTCATGCGCGGGTTGAGCGAGGTGTACGGGTCCTGGAACACCATCTGGATGTTCCGGCGGACCTCCTTCAGCGCCCGGCCGGACAGCTTGGTGATGTCCTGGCCCTTGTAGAAGATCTCGCCCGCCGTGGCCTGCTCCAGGTTCATCAGGAGCTTCGCCACCGTGGACTTGCCGCAGCCGGACTCCCCCACGATGCCCAGCGTCTCGCCCTGGAACAGCTCGAAGGAGATGCCGTCGACGGCCTTGACCGCGCCGACCGTCTTCTTGAAGAGGATGCCGCGGGTCAGCGGGAAGTGCTTCTTCAGGTTCTTGACCTGGAGAATCGGCTCTCGCTCAGGCGTCTGCTCAGCCATTGAGCGTCTCCTTCCAGAAGTGGCACGCGCTGCCGCGCTCGTCGGACACGGCGGCCAGCGGCGGCAGCTCCGTACGGCAGATGTCCGCCGCCGCCGGGCAGCGCGGGTTGAAGGCGCAGCCGGAGGGGACGTTGAGGAGGTTGGGCGGCAGGCCCTTGATCGCGTAGAGCTCCTGGCCCTTCTGGTCCAGGCGCGGGATCGAGTCCAGCAGGCCCCTCGTGTACGGGTGCGCGGGCTGCGCGTACAGCTCCTTGACCGGGGCGGTCTCCACGATCCGGCCCGCGTACATCACGGCGATCTTGTCGGCGACGTCCGCGACCACGCCCAGGTCGTGCGTGATGAGGATGAGCCCCATCTGGTACTCCTGCTGGAGCTCGGCGAGGAGGTCCATCACCTGCGCCTGGACGGTGACGTCCAGCGCCGTCGTCGGCTCGTCCGCGATGATCAGGTCCGGCTCCAGCGCCAGCGCCATCGCGATCATGATGCGCTGCCGCATGCCGCCGGAGAACTGGTGCGGATAATCGCCCACGCGCTGTGCCGCGGCCGGGATACGCACCCGGTCCATCAGCTCGACGGCCTTGGCCTTGGCCTGCTTCTTGTTCAGGCCCTCATGCACGCGGAACATCTCGCCGAGCTGATACCCGACGCTCAGCACCGGATTCAGCGACGACAGCGCGTCCTGGAAGATCATGGCGATCTTCTGGCCGCGCAACTGCCGGCGCTCCTCGCGGGACATGGTCAGCATGTCCCGGCCGCGGAAGCGGATCTCGCCCTGCGGGATCTTCGCCGGCGGCATGTCGAGGATGCCCATGATCGCCTGGGCGGTGACCGACTTGCCGGAGCCGGACTCGCCGAGGACGGCCAGGGTCTCGCCCGAGTTCACCGAGTAATTGACGCCGTTCACGGCCCGTACAACGCCGTCTCGGGTGTGGAACTCGACGCGCAGGTCGCGGACTTCGAGCAGCGGGGTGTTGTTCTCTGCAGTAGTCACTAGACGCCTCACTCAGCGCAGCTTGGGGTCGAGGGCGTTGCGGACCGCTTCGCCGAGCATGATGAACGCCAGCACACAGATGCTGAGCATCGCCGAGGGGATCATCAGCGTGTGCGGGGCGTTGCGGAGGTTGTCGGCGCCGACCGAAATGTCGCCGCCCCACGAGACGGACGGGGCGGACAGGCCGAGCCCCAGGTAGGACAGCGTGGCCTCGGCCGTGATGTACGTACCGAGCGCGATCGTGGCCACGACGATCACCGGGGCGACCGCGTTCGGCAGCACGTGCTTGAGCATGATCCGCCAGGTGGAGGCGCCGAGCGCCTTCGCGGCCTGTACGTAATCCGACTGCTTCACGGTGATCACCGAGCCGCGCATGACGCGGGCCACCTGGGTCCAACCGAGGAACGCCAGCGCCAGACTGACCATCCACCACTTTCGGTCGGTGACCGACTGCATGATCACCATGGTTCCCAGCAGGAACGGGATTCCGAAGAAGATGTCGATGAGGCGGGAGAGGACCGAGTCCACCCAGCCCCCGAAGTAGCCGGCTACCAGGCCCACGATCCCGCCGAAGAGGACGACGATCGCGGTCACGCTGACGCCGACGAGGACCGAGGCGCGGGTGCCGTAGATGACCCGCGAGTAGATGCTCTGGCCCTGCTTGTCGTAGCCGAACCAGTCCGGTTGGAAGAAGTGGCCCCACTCTGGCTCGGTCAGATAGTGGTTCTTCAGGTCGAACTCGCGCGGTCCGACGCTGGTGAACCAGCCCGGGAAGGCAGTGATCGTCAGCAGCAACACAATCAGCACCGCCGAGACCAGGAAGTACGGATTGCGCCGCAGGTCCCGCCAGGCGTCGCTCCACAGGCTGCGGGCCTTGTCCGGCCGCGGCTCGGCGACGGCCGCAGCGTCCGGAACCTCGGTGGCCTTGGTCTTGGTAAGTGCGTCAGGCATAGCGGATCCTCGGGTCCAGGACCGCGTACAGCAGGTCCACAATGAGGCTGAAGGCGAGATAGACGAGCACCATCACGGTCACCAGGCCGACGACGGTGGTGCCCTCCTGCCGCTGGATTCCGTCGAAGAGGGCGTAGCCGACGCCCTTGACGTTGAACATCCCCTCGGTGACCACGGCGCCCGCCATGAGCGTGCCAATGTCGGTGCCGAGGAAGGTGACCACCGGGATCAGTGAGTTGCGGAGCAGGTGGACGCCCACCACCCGGCGCCGCGGCAGACCCTTGGCAACGGCCGTACGCATATAGTCGGCGCGCAGGTTCTCCGCGATCGAGGTGCGGGTGAGCCGGGCGACGTAGGCGAGGGATACCGCAGCGAGCACGCTGGCGGGCAGCACCAGCTCGCTCATGGACATGGAGTCCTGCACATTCGGCGTGACCCAGCCGAGCTGGTTGGCGAACAGCCACTTGAAGATGAAGCCCAGGACGAAGACCGGGACCGAGATCAGAAGGAGCGTCAGCAGCAGCACCGCGTTGTCACGCAGCTTGCCGGCCTTCAGACCGGAGAAGACGCCGAGACCGAGGCCGAGCACCAGCTCAATGCCGAACGCGATCAGCGCCAGCCGCACCGACACCGGGAACGCGTCGCTGAGCACGTCCGTCACCGGCCGCCCGCTCTGGATCTGCGTACCGAAGTCGCCGTGCAGCACCATCCCGGTGAGGTAGTCCCAGTACTGCTTGATCAGCGGCTGATCGAGCCCGAGGTCGTGCCGGATGTGCGCGAGGGTCGCCGGGTCGGCGCCTCTGTCCCCGAACATGGCGCGCACCGGGTCGCCGGGCAGCGTGTACGCCATGAGAAAGATCAGCAGAGTGGTCCCGAGGAACACCGGGATCATCTGGAGCAGTCGTCGTACGACGTAACGCCCCATCGTGCCTCCATCTTGAGCGGGCGCAGCAGCGGCGGCCGGCAGGGCCATTCCCCCTGGTCGTACGGGGTATGGGCCCGCCGGCCGCCGACGCGAACTACGCGATGACTGCTACTACTTCTTCAGGACCTCGACCTGGTTGAACACCGGGTCGCCGTGCTGGTCGAACTCCACGTTCTGGACGTTCTCCGAGTAGCCGGAGTTGACCTTCTGGTCCCAGAGCGGGATCGCCGGCATCTCCTTGACGAGCTCCTTCTCGACCTGCTGGTAGGCCTTCACGGAGGCGTCGAGGTCCTTGGCCGAGTCGGCCTTGGCCATCATGTCGTCGACCTTCTTGCTGGAGAAGTCTGACTGGTTGCCGGCCCGGCCGGTGCCGTACAGGTCCTGGATGAAGTTCATGTTCAGGGGGTAGTCCTGCACCCAGCCCGAGCGGTACATCGACTTGACCTCCTTGGCGTCACGAGCCTTCGTGTCCGCCTGGAAGGTGGTCTTGGCGGCGCCGGTGCACTCGACCTTCACGGCCTGGCGGATGGAGTTGCAGACCGCGTCCACCCAGTCCTTGTGCCCGCCGTCGGCGTTGTACTGGATCGAGATCTTGTTCTGCGGAACGCCGCCGCCTTCCTTGATCAGCTTCTTGGCCTTGGCGGGGTTGTACGTGGTGACGTCGCCGGCCGCGCCCTTCTCGTAGCCGTACACGGTCGACGGCACGAAGCCGGTGGCCGGGACGCGGCTGCCCTGCAGCACGGACTTGGTGATCGTGTTGCGGTCGATCGCCATCGACAGGCCCTGCAGGACCTTCGGGTCGATGTCCTTGAACTGCTTGCCGTAGAAGGCCGGGACGATCGTCTGCGTCGCGGAGTACGGCTGGTTGACGGCGCGGTCGCCGAGGTCGTCCTTGTACGTCGCCAGGTCGCGCGGGGCGAGCTGCATCATCGAGTCGACGTTGCCGGACTGGAGGTCCTCGTAGGCGGCCTCGAGCTTGGTGTAGTTCTTGAAGATCACGCCGCCGTTCTTGGCCTTGTTCGGGCCCTTGTACTTGGCGTACTTCTTGATCTCGATCGACTTGTTGTGCTTCCAGCTGTCGAACTTGTAGGCGCCGTTGCCGACCGGCGCCTGGCCCGCGGCCTTCGGGTCCTTGTAGAAGGACTTCGGCAGCGGCGAGAAGGCGTAGTAGCCGAGCTTGTACGCGTAGTACGGGGTCGGCGCGTTCAGCTCGATGGTGAAGGTGGTGTCGTCGACGACCTTCAGGCCGGCCAGCTTGTCGGCGGTGCCGTCACCCTTCTCCGGGTGGACGGCGTCGAAGCCCTTGATGTCGGAGAACCAGGAGGCCTGCGTCTGGTTGTTCTTGGGGTTGGCAGCCCAGTTCCAGGCGTCGACGTAGGAGTCGGAGGTCACCGGGGTGCCGTCGTGGAAGGTGTAGTCGGGCTTGAGCTTGACCGTCCAGGTCTTGTTGTCCTTGGACTCCACCGACTCGGCGTTCTCCATGACGAGCTTGCCCTTGGAGTCGTAGCCCGTCAGCTGGTCGAAGACCGTGAACATGATCTGGGCGCCGTTGGTCTCCATGGTGCTGGCCGGAACCAGCGGGTTCTGCGGCTCCCCCGCGGCCATCTTGAAGATGCCGTTGGGGTCGACCTCGCCGCCGCCGGCGCTGTCGCCGCCGCTGCCGCCACAGGCCGTCGCCGCCAGACCCACGGCTATCGCAGCCGCGGCCCACTTGGCGCTCTTCGCACCGCGCATGGGGTTCCTCCTAGGAGTCCACTGTTCAAAGTGAATTCACTATCGGTCACGGCGGTGCCTGTAAACCACACTTAAAAGATCTCGATCAGATCACGCAAGATCCTTTAAGAAGCCCAAATCGGTACGAACCGTACTAGACAGATCACTCAAAAAGGACGCTGTTGCGTATGTCACGTCGCGACATCCGCTATGCGGACGCTTAACGCATCGGCTGTACACGTACATCTGAATAAGCAGCTGCGAACACCTGCGAACGCACAAAAAGAAGCGGCCCGGCACCCCTCGTAAGGGATGCCGGGCCGCTCCAGCCCGCGCGGCGCGCTTACATCAATCCGCACTCCCAGGTGCAACGACCCACTCGGTCGCCTGCCCGGTGACCTCGGCGATCCGGTCGTAGTCCCGGTCGTAGTGGAGTACGGCGACTCCGTTCATCTCCGCGACCGCCGCCACCGTCAGGTCGGTGACGGACAGAGTCCGCCAGCTCCCCCGGCCGACCAAGGCTGCTTGGATCTCGAGCACGCGGTCCCACACCTCATCGGGGGCATACAGCCAGTCGAAGCCGCGCAGCTCCTCGCGAATGCTCATGGCCTCGCTCTTCGAGCGCGCCATTCGCGTGATCTCGACGGCGACAGGTCCGCAGAGCGCGAGCACGCCGGTCTCGTGGAGAGGGCGGACGCGGGCACGAACGGCGGGTTTGGCCCAGCGGGCGAATGCGGAGGTGTCGATGAGGAAGCGATCGGTCACGCCGCCTCGCCCGACGGCGGCTGTGCGGCCGGATCCGGTTCGATGTCGCCAGTCAGGTCCGGCAGCTCCCCGCGGTCGAGGCGCTCGAGGAACTGCTCCCGGAGCCTGCGCTTGACGACGTCTTCGAGCGCGGCGTTCACCGTGGCCTTCTTAGTACTGGTGCCGAGTATGGCCGAGGCACGGGCAAGGAGATCGTCGTCGATGTCGACGAGGGTGCGGGTGGTTGCCATGCCGATCACGCCCTTCTGCTCAGAGCTGCCGACACCCATCATATGCGAAATCCAGCTTTCACATATACAGAGCGAACAGCGGGCGGCCGGCATCCGAACCATCACCCCGGATGCCGGCCGCCCGACCACGGCTCAGCCCGCGAGCACCGACTTCTCCTCGGCGAAGTGGCAGGCCGACTCGTGGTTCGCCGGCGAGTCCGACCTGCTGAAGACCTCCGGGACGGCGAGCAGCGGCTCCTCCGTCGCGCACCGGTCCGCGGCCTTCCAGCAGCGCGTACGGAACCGGCAGCCCGACGGCGGATTCGCCGGCGACGGCACATCGCCGGTGAGGATGATCCGCTCCCGGTCCTCCCGCACATCCGGGTCCGGTACGGGCACGGCGGACAGCAGCGCCTGGGTGTACGGGTGCGTCGGGTGGTCGTAGATCTGCGTGTCCGTGCCGATCTCCGCCATCCGCCCCAGATACATCACGCCGATGCGGTCCGAGATGTGCCGTACGACGGACAGGTCATGCGCGATGAAGATGTAGGACAGGTTGAACTCGTCCTGGAGCTTCTCCATCAGGTTGATCACCTGCGCCTGGATGGACACGTCCAGCGCCGACACCGGCTCATCGCAGATGATGATCTCCGGGTTCAGCGCCAGCCCGCGCGCGATCCCGATGCGCTGCCGCTGCCCGCCCGAGAACTGGTGCGGATACCGGTTGATGTGCTCCGGATTCAGCCCCACCGTCTCCAGGAACTCCTGGACCTTCCGCCGCCGGTCACCCTTCGGCGCCACCTCCGGGTGGATCTCGAACGGCTCCCCGATGATGTCGCCGACCGTCATCCGCGGATTGAGCGAGGTGTACGGGTCCTGGAACACCATCTGGATGTTCCGGCGCACCGCCTTCAGCGCCCGGCCGCTCAGCCGGGCAATGTCCTCACCCTTGTAGAAGATCTCCCCGGAAGTCGGCTCCTCCAGCTTCATCAGCAGCTTCGCCACCGTGGACTTGCCGCAGCCGGACTCCCCCACGATCCCCAGGGTCTCGCCCTGATAGAGGTCGAAGGAGACACCGTCCACGGCCCGTACCGCACCGACCTGCCGCTTGAACAGAATGCCCTGGGTCAGCGGGAAGTGCTTGACCAGGCTGCGCACCTGCAGGATCGGCTCGCCCCGCTCCGCCGGCCGCTCGATGACGGCGATCGCCGACTCGTCGGTCGTCGCGTCCGCCTGATCCACCTTGCTCAGGCTCGGGGTGGCGTCCTGCGGCTCGGCTCCGGCCTTGCCCTCGCCGGGCTTGCCCTCGCCGGACTTGTCGAGGTCAGCCATCGAGCGTCTCCTTCCAGAAGTGGCACGCGCTCCCGCGCCCGGGCACCAGCCGGTCGTCCGCGTCCTTCACCTCGTACAGCGGCGGCACATCGGTGCGGCACACGTCCTGCGCCATCGGACAGCGCGGGTTGAAGGCGCAGCCGGACGGGACCCGGGTCAGGCTGGGCGGCAGACCCTTGATCACGTACAGCTCCTGGCCCTTCTGGTCCAGGCGCGGAATCGAGTTCAGCAGCCCCTTCGTGTACGGATGCGCGGGCCGCCGGTACAGCTCGTGCACCGGCGCCGTCTCCACGATCCGCCCGGCATACATCACCGCGATCTTGTCGCTGACGTCCGCCACCACGCCCATGTCGTGGGTGATGAGGATCAGGCCCATGTTGTACTCGCGCTGCAGATCCGCGAGCAGCTCCATGACCTGCGCCTGCACGGTGACATCGAGCGCCGTGGTCGGCTCGTCGGCGATGATCAGGTCAGGCTCCAGCGCCATGGCCATCGCGATCATGATGCGCTGCCGCATGCCGCCCGAGAACTGGTGCGGATAGTCCCCCACCCGCTGCCTGGCCGCCGGAATACGGACCCGGTCCATCAGATCGATGGCCTTCGCCTTGGCCTCCTTGCGCGAGGCGCCCTGATGCTTCCGGAACATCTCGCCCAGCTGATACCCGACGCTGAAGACCGGGTTCAGCGCGGACAGCGCGTCCTGGAAGATCATGGCGATCCGCCGGCCGCGGATCAGCCGCCGCTGCTCGTTGGACATCTTCAGCAGGTCCTGGCCCTGGAAGAGGATCTCGCCCTTGGCGATCTTCCCCGGCGGGATGTCGAGGATCCCCATGATCGCCTGAGCGGTGACCGACTTCCCCGACCCCGACTCACCCAGCACGGCAAGGGTCTCGCCCGCGCTCACGCTGTAGTTGACGCCGTTGACGGCCTTGGCCACGCCCTCCCGCGTACTGAACTCCACATGCAGGTCACGGACTTCCAGCAGCGGTCCGCCCGCGCCCTGCTCCGGCCGCGGCCCCGGCAGATCCGAGGTCTTGTCGATAAGTGTCATCCTGACGCCCTCCTCAGCGCAGCTTCGGGTCGAGGGCGTCGCGTACGGCGTCGCCGAGCATGATGAACGCCAGCACGGTCACGCTCAGGAAGAGCGATGGATACAGCAGCATGTGCGGGTGGTTCAGGAACCGGCTCTGGGCATCGCTGATCATGAGCCCCCAGGAGATGTTCGGGTCCTGCACGCCGATCCCCAGATAGGACAGCGCCGCCTCCGCCGAGATGTAGATCCCGAGGTTGATGGTGGCCAGCACGATCACCGGCGCGAGCGCGTTGGGCAGCACATGGCGCGTCGCGATCCGCCACGTGCCGGCACCCAACGCGCGGGCGGCCATCACGTAGTCGTTGTGCTTATTGGCCAGCACCGCACCACGCATGATCCGGAACACCGCCGGCCAGCCGAGCACCATGAGGATGAGCGCCACGGTGTACACATTGCCGGTGTCGAACATCGACAGGAAGAGCAGCCCGCCCAGCATCAGCGGAATGGCGAAGAAGATCTCCGTGATACGGGAGAGCACCGAATCCAGCCAGCCGCCCCGCATCCCGGCGATCAGCCCGAGTATCCCGCCGACCATAGTGGTCATGGCGCTGGTCAGGATGCCGACGATGACGGAGTTCCGGGCGCCGTAGATGGTCCGGATATAGACGTCGCCACCCTGCACGTCGTAGCCGAAGGGATGCCCGTCCTCGGGCGGCTCCATCGAGTTCTCCAGCTGGTTGAAGCCTTTCTCGTACGGGCTCCGCTCGGTGAAGAGCTGCGGCGCGATGGAGAGCACGATCAGGCCGAGGATGACGACCGCGGAGATGATGAAGATCGGGTTGCGGATCAGGTCATGCCGGGCGTCAGACCAAAGGCTGGCGGTCCGCTCGGCCTTCTCCGGCTCCTCGGGACCGCCCAGCGCGCGGGTTCCCGGATCGGCTACTTGGGCAGCGGAGGTCGGTTCAGTCATAGCGGATCCTCGGATCGAGCACGGCGTACAGGAAGTCCACGAGCAGGTTGGCGAGGATGTAGACGAGGATCAGCACGGTGACGAAACCGACGACCGTCGTCTGCTCGCGTAGATAGACCGACTGGAACAACTGGCTGCCGACGCCTGGGATGTTGAAGATCTTCTCGGTGATGATGGCTCCACCCATGAGGGAGCCGAGGTCGTAACCGAGATAGGTCACCACCGGAATCAGCGCCGTACGCACCGCGTGCCGGCCGAGGACGCGCTCGCGGCGCAGCCCCTTGGCCACGGCGGTGCGGACATAGTCGGCGCCCATCGTGTCCATCAGGCTGGTGCGCATCAGCCGCGCGAGATACGCGGTGGATGTGGCGGCCAGCACAAACGCCGGCATCAGCAGGCTGGTGAAGGCTTCGTCGTCCTTGTACGTAACGGGGAGCAGATCCCACTTCACGCCGACCATCAGCTGCATGATCGAGCCGAGCACGAAGATCGGGATGGAGATCAGCAGCAGGGTGCTGAGCAGCACGAGCTGGTCCAGGAACTTGCCCTTGCGCAGCGCGGCCAGCACACCCGCGAGCACGCCGAGCACGGCCTCGATGAGGAAGGCCAGACCGGTCAGCTTCAGGGTGACCGGGAAGCGCTCGCTCATGATCTCGGCGACTTCGCGGCCCGTATAGGTCTCGCCGAAGTCTCCGCTGAAGACCCCGGAGATGTAGTACCAGTACTGCACGTACCAGGGGTCGTTCAGGTGGTATTCCTCGCGCAGCTGCGCCGCCACGGCCGGGCTAAGGCGGCGGTCGCCCGAGAGCGCCTGCAGGGGGTCGCCGGACAGGGCGAAGACAAGCAGAAAAATGATCAGGGTGGCACCGAGCAGTACAGGGATCGCCTGCAGCAGGCGCCGGACTAGATAGCGGCCCATCAGGACTCCAGTAATGCGGATTGTTCGGGCGCGGGCCGCAGCGCCGGGGGACTTCCCGGCGCTGCGGCTGCCGCCCTGGAGCGGAGGTTCTGAGGACCGGTTACGAGGCGGGCTTGACCGAGGTCCAGTCCACCTGGTTCTGCGGGTCCATCACGATCGGCGAGAGCTCCTCGCTCACGGCGCCGATCTTGCTGTAGTTGTAGATCGGGATGTACGGCATGTCCTTGATGAGGACGTCGTCGGCCTCCTGGTACTTCTTCAGGGCCGCGTCATCGGACTCCGACTGGTCGGCCTCGTCCAGGAGCTTCTCGAACTGCGGGTTGACGTAGCCGGAGTAGTTCGAGCCGTTGGTGATGGCCTCCTCGGAGAACAGCGGCCGCAGCCAGTTCTCGATGGACGGGTAGTCCTGGATCCAGCCCATCCGGAACGCGCCCTCGTACTTCTTGTCGCCGAGGTCGTTGAGGATGCCCTGGAACTGCTCGTAGGGCTTGACCTTCACCTTGATGTCGAGGTTCTCCTCGAGCTGGTTGGCGACCGCCTTGATCCAGGGCGCGTGGTCGCCGTCGGCGTTGTACGCGAGGGTCAGGCTGTTGCCCGGCAGCCCCTTTGAAGCCTCGTAGAGCTTCTTCGCACCCTTCGGGTCGTACGTGCAGGCCTTGCACAGACCCTTGCGGTAGCCCGGCACGCCATTGTTGACGAAGTCGTCGGCCACCTCACGGCTGCCGGCGTAGATCTTGTCGACGATGGTCTTCCGGTCGATGGCCATGGAGATGGCCTTGCGGGTGTCGGCGTCGGTGGCCTTCAGCGTCTTGTTGTCGAAGCCGACGTACGCGACGGAGGCCTGCGGCCCGGTGAGGTACCGGTCGCCGAGGTCCTGGTCCGCGGTCTCCAGGGCGGACACCGGGATGGTGTCCATGATGTCGACGTTGCCGTCCTGCAGCTCGCGGTAGCCCGCCTCCAGATCCGAGAAGATCTTGAAGGTGACGCCGGAGATGTTCAGCTTGGAGGCGTCGGGGTGCTTCTTGTTCGCGACGGTCTTGATCTGCTTGTTGTGCTCGAACTTCCCGCTCATCTTGAAGAGGCCGTTGCCGATCGGCGCCTCCTCGAAGGCCTTCGGGTCCTTGAAGAACGCCTGCGGCAGCGGCATGAACGGGTTGAAGCCCAGCATGGTCTTGAACTGGCTGAACCGCGCCGACAAGGTCACGGTGAAGGTCTTGTCGTCGACGACCTTCAGACCCTTCATCGTCTTGGCCGTCGGCTTCTTCTTCTCGCCTGGGTTGAGGTCCTTGTACCCGTCGACCTTGGCGAAGAGCGGGTTGGTCTCCTGGGCGTTCTCCTGGTTGGCGGCCCAGTTCCACGCGTCCACATAGGACTTGGCCGTGACCTTCTCACCGTTGTGGAAGGTGTAGCCGTCCTTCAGCTTGATCGTCCAGACCTTGCTGTCCGGGCTCTCGATGGACTCCGCCATGGCGAGCTGGACCTCTTGGGTCTTCGGTTCGTAGTTCACGAGGCCGGTGAACAGCGCCTGGATGACCTGCGTGCCCTCGGACTCGTAGGTGTTGGACGGGATCAGGCCGTGCTGGGGCTCGCCCGAATACATGGTGACCTGGGGCTTCGACGCCGCCTTGTCCCCGTCGCCACCGTCGTCGCCGCCACCACAGGCCGTCGCCGCCATCGCGACGGCTATGCCCGCCGCCGCCCACTTGGCACTTGTCGCACCCCGCATGGGTAAGCCTCCTCGAGAATCACTGTCCAACGAGTCGAAACACAGGGCTAGTTGATGCCGGTGCAACCTCCCGGCACTCTCCCCCCGCCTTGCGCACGCTCGCATGCCGACACGCCAAATCCGTTGGCCTGCCATGTGGTCGAGCTCAATGCCCATCACTATCGGGGAAGTTGGACGCGGCAACTACGCCGAGTTGGTCTCGATCCGATCACACCTCGCGTGATGGATTGGCCGAAATATGGACACAACAAGGCTAGACAGACAGCCACGAAACGGTCTGTTAACGCGAGATGCGGGTTGAACCGTCCGAATAACGGACGCTTCATGATCAAAAACCGGTTGCGCCCTCCGCCCAAGTCCGGGATGCTCCCGCCTCCTTGCCCGCCCGCCGCGCCACGCCGAAGGTGATCCGCTCCTCAAGCCTCTCCATATTCCAGCGTCCACGGCGGTGCGCGGTGTTACTTACCCAGAAAACGGCGACATCATCGGCGGCCAGCCGCCCGGTACTGGCGAAGGACCACCCATTCCCACCGTTGTGCCAGGCCGCCCGCCCGGCGGGGGTGTCGGCGAAGGCCCAGCCGTACCCGTACCAGCCGCTGTCGTCGGGCATCTGCACGTACGGCTTGAGGAGCTTGCGCAGCTGAGGCGCCGGCAGCACCCGGCCGGGGCGGCTGAGCGCGCGATGCCAGGCGAACATGTCGCGGGCCGTGGAGAGCATCCCGCCATTGCCGCGCAGGTTCCAGTACGGCCCGTCGGCGGCCCAGGGGTGGTCGAGCGGCGTGCCCTGGCTGCGCCCGCGCTCGTCGTACTCGACGGCGAGCTGGCCGCGGCGCCAGTGCGGGAGGACGTAGCCGGTGTGCGTCATGCCCGCGGGCGCGAAGAGCCGGGTGGCGAGGAAGCGCTCGTACGGCAGGCCGGAGGCCTTCTCGACGACGGCGGCGAGGAGGCTGTAGCCGGTGTTGGAGTAATGGAAGCTCCCGGCGCCATGGAGCTTTGCGCGCAGCGCGCGGCGGATGAGCTGGTCGCGGGAGACCGGGTCGTAGTCGTCTCCGAGGGACTCGGGGAGGCCGGAGGTGTGGGTGAGGATCTGGTGGAGGGTGAGGCGGCGCTTGTCCTTCGGTACGGGCCCCAGGTGCCGGCTCAGTCGATCGCTCACTTTCAGCCGCCCCATCGCCTCCAGTTTCAGGATGGCGGCGGCCGTGAATTGCTTCGTGATCGACATGACGTCGTATCCGGTGTCGCAGTCGTTGGCGCGCTGCCGGGGGAATCCGGCGCAGTGGAGCAGCTTCCCGCCGCGGGCGGCCATGACGGTGCCGGTGGGCCCATCGGGGATGGCGTCGCGCAGGAAGGCATCGATGCGATGGTCGACGGGATCGCCCTTGGTGGCCACCCGGGCCTCCGCCTGCCCGCAGGCGACGAGCAGGAGGGTAAGCAAGGCGACGACGACACGGCTCTTCATAGGACTCCTCGGCACGGAAGCGATCAACTCACGCTCTGCAAGCGCAGGTTGACCCCCACCACCCGCCCTGCCCAAGATGACGGGGTGTCCGAGTCCGTACGAATCGCCGTACGCCCAGGTCAACGAGGGAGCGCCCATGCCAGCCACCCCACCCCCCGAGCCGCCCTCCACGGCGGACGAGGCGGAATTCCTGGCGCAGCTGCGCCGCCTGAAGACCTGGTCCGGCCTCAGCTACCGCCAGCTGGAACGCGCGGCCTCAGCGGCCGGCGACTGGCTCCCGTCCTCGACGACGGCGTCGATGCTCAGCCGGGAGACGCTGCCGCGAGCAGCGTTGCTGCGGGCGTATGTGCGCGCGTGCGGCCTGAGCGAGGAGGCAGCGGAGTCCTGGCTGGCGGCCCGCAGCCGTGCGGCGCTGGGCGATGCGCCTGGGCGCCGCCGGCGGGCGTTCCCGCGGGCGCTGGCGGCCGCCGCGGCGGCAGTGGTGCTCGCCCTCGGCGGGGCGGTCGCCCTCCAGGGCGAGGAGCAGGATGTGACGGTGACGTCCACGCGCTGAGGTGCATCCTGTGGCATCGCCACGGATGTCCTCAAGCGCCGGACAGGCTTGATCGTAGGTGGGCCGGTCCGAGTTCCACGACACCACCGAAAAAACGTGGTGGTCGGCACGCTGCTCGGTGCTGGGTTTTTCCGGCGGCGTCGTTCCACTCGGCCCTCCTCCCGGAGGGAGGGATCAAGCCCGGCCCGCGCACTATCAGCCCGTCCGGCGCTTGAGGACCCCGTGGCGAAGCCACAGGGTCCTCCGGGAAGCGCTACGCGTGCTTCGCGCGCGACGCCGCCCGCGCCCGCTCACGCCCGTCCAGCGCCACCTTGCGGATGCGCACCGTCTCCGGCGTCACCTCGACGCACTCGCCATCCCGGCAGAACTCCAGCGACTGCTCCAGCGACAGCTTCCGCGGCGGGACGATCGACTCCGCGATGTCCGACGTCGCCGAGCGGATGTTGGTGAGCTTCTTTTCCTTGGTGATGTTGACGTCCATGTCGTCGGCACGAGAGTTCTCGCCGACGATCATGCCCTCGTAGACCTCCGTGCCCGGCTCCACGAAGAGCGTGCCGCGCTCCTGCAGGTTCGTCATCGCGAAGGCCGTCACCGCGCCCATGCGGTCGGCGACCAGCGACCCGCTGTTACGGGTGCGGAGCTCGCCGAACCACGGCTCGTGGCCCTCGAAGATCGAGTGGGCGATGCCGGTGCCGCGGGTCTGGGTGAGGAATTCCGTACGGAAGCCGATGAGGCCGCGCGCCGGGACGACGAATTCCATGCGGACCCAGCCGGAGCCGTGGTTCGTCATGGTCTCCATGCGGCCCTTGCGGGCGGCGAGGAGCTGGGTGATCGCGCCGAGGTGCTCCTCGGGCGCGTCGATCGTCATCCGCTCGACCGGCTCGTGCACCTTGCCGTCGATCTCCTTGGTGACGACCTCGGGCTTGCCCACCGTCAGCTCGAAGCCTTCCCGGCGCATCGTCTCCACGAGGATGGCCAGCGCCAGCTCGCCGCGGCCCTGGACCTCCCAGGCGTCGGGGCGCTCGGTCGGCAGCACCCGCAGCGAGACGTTACCGATCAGCTCCCGGTCCAGCCGGTCCTTGACCAGGCGCGCAGTGACCTTGTGGCCCTTGCCGCCCTTGCCGACCAGCGGCGAGTTGTTCGTACCGATCGTCATCGAGATCGCCGGCTCGTCGACCGTGATCAGCGGAAGCGCGACCGGGTTCTCCGGGTCGGCGAGGGTCTCGCCGATCATGATGTCGGGGATGCCGGCGACCGCGCAGATGTCACCGGGGCCGGCCTTCTCCGCGGGCTTCCGCGTCAGTGCGTCCGTCATCATCAGCTCAGTGATACGGACGTTCTGGATCGACCCGTCCCGCTTGATCCAAGCGACCGTCTGCCCCTTCTTCAGCTCACCCTGCTCGACCCGCAGCAGCGCGATACGCCCGAGGAAGTTGTCGGCGTCGAGGTTCGTGACATGCGCCTGGAGAGGGGCGCCCTCGTCGTACGACGGGGCCGGAACGGACTCCAGCAGCGTCGTGAAGAACGGCTCCAGGCTGTCGCTGTCCTGCGGCACCTCACCGTCACCCGGCTTGGTCAGCGACGCGATGCCGTCCCGCGCACACGCGTAGACGATCGGGAACTCGATCTGCTCCTCGTCCGCGTCCAGGTCCAGGAAGAGGTCGTACGTGTCGTCGACCACCTCGGCGATCCGCGAGTCGGGCCGGTCCGTCTTGTTGATGCACAGGATGACCGGGAGCCGGGCCTCCAGCGCCTTCCGCAGCACAAAGCGGGTCTGCGGCAGCGGGCCCTCGGACGCGTCCACCAGCAGCACCACCGCGTCGACCATGGACAGGCCGCGCTCCACCTCGCCGCCGAAGTCGGCGTGGCCGGGGGTGTCGATGATGTTGATCACGACGGGGTCGCCGCCGCCCTTGGGGTGGTACTTCACCGCCGTGTTCTTGGCGAGGATCGTGATGCCCTTCTCACGCTCCAGGTCGTTGGAGTCCATCATCCGTTCGTCGACGGACTCCAGCTGGTGCGCGGCGAAGGCGCCGGCCTGCTTGAGCATGGCGTCGACCAGGGTGGTCTTGCCATGGTCGACGTGGGCGACGATGGCGACGTTGCGGATGTCGTTGCGCGTGGGCATGCGGTGCCGCTTCTCCGGGGATCGTGGGTCGCGGCTTACATGGTCTTATCCAGCCGCCGCCGGGCGGGCATCGCCGCGGCCGCCCCCTATTTTACGGGGACGGCCGCGGGTCCTGCCTTTCAGGCCTCAGCTAGGCCTCAGATCGGGCTCAGCGACGCCACCCGATGTCCTGGTACCGCGGGGTCGCGAAGCCATGCGCCCCCGTATTCAGCAGCCCCCGCTTGGTCGCCACCAGCTGCGGCCGCTGATACAGCGGCAGCGACCCCGCCGCCGCCCAGATCCGGGTGTCGGCCTTCGCCAGCAGCTGCCGCTGCGCCGTCGCGTCCAGCTCGCCCGCCGCCTGGTCGAAGAGCTGGTCGACCTCGTCCGTACCGACCCGGGTGTAGTTCTGCTCGACCACCAGCGAGCCGTCGGGCGCCGGCTGCGGCTTGGCGTAGATCGGGCGGGCGTCGGTGGCCGGGTAGGCGGTGCCGGGCCAGGAGTACAGCGCAAGGTCGTACTGACCTGCGGCGATGTAGTCCTTGAAGTAGCTGTCGCCGCCCGCCTTGATGATCTTGGCGCGCACGCCGATCGAGTCCAGCATCCGTACGATCCGGCCCGCCACCGCCCGCAGCTGCGCCGAGCCGTCATCGGACGGCACCACGAACTTCAGCGTCAGCGGCTTGCCCGCCTTGACGAAGGGCCGGTTCCGCGGGGCCGCGGCCAGCGGGTCGCTCTCCTTGGCCAGCTTGGCCTGGGTGGCGCGGGCGGCCTTCCTGGCCTTTCCGTACTCGGTGCCGTCCTCGCCGTACTTCGAGGCGACCTTCATCAGCTTGGCCTGCTCGCGCAGCGCCGTCCGGTGCAGCTCCGCGCCTTCGGCCACGGAGAAGGGCATCTCGGCCGCCCGCGGCGCGAGCATGCCGGGCTTGGAGTCGTCCTGCTTGGCGTCCGCGGTGCCCTTCTTGCGGCCGACCGGGCCGCCCTTCCAGCCGGCGTCGGCGAGCAGCGCCTGCGCGGCCTGCACGTCCTGCTTGCCGAGGGCGGCGCTGTGGTCCTCGTAACCCTGCTGGACGCTCATGAAGAGGTGGCTGCCCAGCGGCCGCGCCGGGAGGCCGAGCGGGCCGAGGACGCTGCGGGCGATCTCGCCGCGGTCGACGGCGCGGGCCACGGCGTGCCGCACGGCCTCGTCGGCGAGCGGGCCGCTGCTGCCGTTGAGGGCGAGCTGGGTGTAGGCGGGCTCCAGGGCCTTGCGGACGGTGAACTTCTTCGGCAGGTCCGCCACGTCCGCTGCCTGCTGCTCGGCCTTGGAGAGCTTCTTGCTCCCCTTGTTCTTGTTGTCGTCCTTCTTCTTCGCGACCTCGCTGACGTGCTGCGCATGCTGCGGCTTCCCCGCCGCCTGCGCCGTCCGCGCCTTCGCGCGCATCGCCTTGTGCGCCTGGGCGACCTCGAGCGCGAAGTCGCGGTCGACCTCGGCGATGTCGATCTTGCCGTCCGCGAGCGCCTGCTCGCGGTCAGCGCGCGCCACCGGCTTGAAGACCAGCTTGTCGAGCGCCGGGCGGCTCCCCCACCAGGCGGTGTTACGGACCAGCTCGACGCCGCGCTTCTTGCTCAGCTTGGGCCGCTTCTTGGACTTCTTGTCGCCCTTGCTGTCGTCCCCGTTCCCGCCGGCCGGCGTGAACGGGCCCGCGACCACCGGAAGTTCCGTACGCGAGGTGTCATTGAAGGCGTCGGGGCTGCTCATCACGCTCTTCGGGTACAGCGGTGTGAAGAGGCCCTGCCAGTCGGCGTACGGCTCCTTGAAGGTGATCTCGATCTCGCCGCTCTTCTTGCCCGGCTTGATCTTCTGGATGCGGTCGTAGCCGGCGTTGCGGGCGGTCCAGAAGGCGTTGTTCTTGCCGTTCAGGGCCATCCACTGGGCGCGGAAGTCGGCGATGCCGATGCGCCGGCCGTCGCTCCAGCGGGCCTTGGGGTTGAGCCGGTAGACGACCTTCTGCCGCGGCTCCCGCTTGGTGACCTCCGCCGAGCGGAGGTAGTCCTCGTTGAGCTGCGGACGGCCGTGCTTGTCGGTGGTGAAGAGCGCCGGCAGCACGGCCTCGGCGACGCGGTCGGTGGCCTCGCCCGCGTCGACCTGGAAGGCGTTGTACGTGTGCGGCAGCGCATCCACCGCCCACCGCACGGTGCCGCCGCGCTGCAGCGCGGAGCGCTGCGCGGTGGTGACATCCTCGGCGGCCGTCGAGGAGGCGGCGTCCGAGCTGCATGAGGCCACCAGGGGCACCATCAGGCCTGCGACGGCCAGCGCCGCCGTAGCCCGTACGGCGCGGCGGTGCTGCCTGCGGCTGACTTGGGTCATGTCCGATACCTCCGCGGTGCCCACTTATGGCCCCTTTTCCAGCTCATCACATCGAGTGCCAACCCACTGAATGACAGGGAACCCACCCGATCGTGGAGGCTCGGCGGTTTACGGCCCGATCCCAACCCATTCGGCCCAGTGATGGGAATTTCGTAAGAACCTTCGTAAGAAGCAGGGCGTCAAGACGACACGGCTTGTCCCCCTCCGGGGCGGATATCCGCAGATCCCTTCCCAAGCGCAACTGTGACGCGCAACACTCACCAGGTCAGCGCCGCACATTGCGGAGGTGAGGGCAGAAGATGTCCCTGCACGACGAACTGACGGCGGCTCAGCGCTGTCTCGACGATCTCTCGCGCACCATTGCCCGGCTGCAGCTCGAATTCGAGGGCGGCAGTCCCGGCGTAGGTGAGCTGGAGATCCGCCGGGTCCGTACGGACACCGAGCATCTGCGCGAGAGTCTCGCGCTGCTGCGTGACTCCGCGCCGCGGTCGGCCGGACCGCAGCCGTCGGTGGTACGGATCCCGGACCAGCCGTACGACCGCTCCCTGTGGAGCGACTGCGACGACGAAGGACTCGGCGCGAGCGACCGACACGCTCCCTAGCGGGCGGAGGCTCCCGACCCCACCTCCCCCATCCCCGTCCCGGAGACCACCTTGGCAACCGAAGCCACCGAACGACCCGCCCCCGACAGTCCGCCACCAGCACCCGGGGGCGTCACCGCCCCAGGGCGCGCCGCGATCAGAGAGCGGCATCTGCGTACGGACCGATGGTGGCTGGCCCCGGCCGCCACCACGGCGGGGCTGCTCGCCTTCGTCATCTACTCGACCTGGCGGGCCTTCGCGAACACGGACTACTACGCCGCCCCGTACGTATCGCCCTTCTACTCCCCCTGCCTGGCGGAGAACTGCGACGCGATGAAGGGCGGCCCCAACTTCGACCTCCTCGGGGGCTGGTGGGGCCTCTCGCCCGCGATCCTCATCCTGGTCTTCCCGCTGGGCTTCCGCCTGACCTGCTACTACTACCGCAAGGCCTACTACCGCGGCTTCTGGGCGTCGCCGCCGGCCTGCGCGGTGGCGGAGCCGCACAAGAAGTACTCCGGCGAGACCCGCTTCCCGCTGATCCTGCAGAACATCCACCGGTACTTCTTCTACGCGGCCGTGCTGGTCGCGTTGGTCCTGACATGGGACACCGCGCTCGCGTTCAGGAACAGCGACTACGAGTGGGGCCACATGGGCCTCGGCACCCTCGTATTCCTCGCGAACATCGTGCTGATCTGGGCGTACACCCTCTCCTGCCACTCGTGCCGGCACATCCTCGGCGGCCGGCTGAAGCACTTCTCCAAGCACCCGGTGCGGTACAAGCTCTGGGGCTGGGTGGGGAAGCTGACCGAGCGGCACATGTTCCTGGCCTGGGCCTCGCTGATCAGCGTGGGGGCGGCCGACTTCTACGTCTATCTGGTGGCGTCGGGCGTGTTCGACGACCCGACGCTGTTCTGAGAGGGATGCACGCGAAATGACGCACGTCGAAAGGCAGCAGTGGGACGTCGTGGTGGTCGGGGCCGGCGGGGCCGGCCTCCGCGCCGCCATCGAGGCCCGCGAGCAGGGCCTGCGTACGGCCGTGATCTGCAAGTCGCTGTTCGGCAAGGCCCACACGGTCATGGCCGAGGGTGGCATCGCGGCATCCATGGGCAACGTCAACTCGGGCGACAACTGGCAGGTGCACTTCCGCGACACCATGCGCGGCGGCAAGTTCCTCAACCACTGGCGGATGGCCGAGCTGCACGCCAAGGAGGCCCCGGACCGCGTCTGGGAGCTGGAGACCTGGGGCGCGCTCTTCGACCGTACGAAGGACGGCAGGATCTCGCAGCGCAACTTCGGCGGGCATGAGTACCCGCGGCTTGCGCACGTCGGCGACCGTACGGGCCTTGAGCTGATCCGGACGCTGCAGCAGAAGATCGTGTCGCTGCAGCAGGAGGACTTCAAGGAGACCGGGGACTACGAGGCGAAGCTCAAGGTCTTCCAGGAAGTAACGGTTACGCGCGTTCTGAAGGACGACAGCGGCCGGGTGTCCGGGGTCTTCTGCTACGAGCGGGAGTCCGGGCGCTTCTGCGTCATCGAGGCGCCTTCGGTGGTGCTCGCGACCGGCGGCATCGGGAAGTCCTTCAAGGTGACGTCCAACTCGTGGGAGTACACGGGCGACGGGCACGCGCTGGCGCTGCTGGCGGGCGCTTCCCTCATCAACATGGAGTTCGTGCAGTTCCATCCGACCGGGATGGTCTGGCCGCCGTCGGTGAAGGGGATTCTCGTCACCGAGTCGGTGCGGGGTGACGGGGGTGTGCTCCGTAACTCCGAGGGGAAACGGTTCATGTTCGACTACATCCCCGACGTCTTCAAGGAGAAGTACGCGCAGTCGGAGGAGGAGGGCGACCGCTGGTACAAGGACCCGGACAACAACCGGCGGCCCCCCGAGCTGCTCCCCCGCGACGAGGTCGCGCGCGCCATCAACTCCGAGGTGAAGGCCGGGCGCGGGTCCCCGCACGGCGGCGTCTTCCTCGACGTGTCGACGCGGATGCCGGCCGAGGAGATCAAGCGGCGGCTGCCGTCGATGCACCACCAGTTCAAGGAGCTGGCGGACGTCGACATCACCGCGGAGGCGATGGAGGTCGGGCCGACCTGCCACTACGTCATGGGCGGCGTCGACGTCGACCCGGACTCGGCGGCCGCGATCGGGGTGCCCGGGCTCTTCGCCGCGGGCGAGGTCGCGGGCGGCATGCACGGCTCCAACCGGCTGGGCGGCAACTCGCTCTCCGACCTGCTGGTCTTCGGCCGGCGGGCCGGGCTGCACGCGGCGCAGTACGCGGCGGAGCTCGCGGATGACCGCCCGGTGGTCAACGAGGAGGAGATCTCGACGGCCTCGGCCGAGGCGCTGCGCCCCTTCAGCGCCGAGCCGAGCGACGAGGACGGCGCGCGGCCGCCGGAGAATCCGTACACGATCCACCAGGAGCTGCAGCAGTCCATGAACGACCTCGTCGGCATCATCCGGCGGGAGCCGGAGATGAACGAGGCGCTGGGGCGGCTGGCCGGGCTGCGGGCGCGGGCCCGGCGGGCCGGGGTCGAGGGCCACCGGCAGTTCAACCCCGGCTGGCACCTGGCGATCGACCTGCGGAACATGCTCCTGGTGAGCGAGTGCGTGGCGCGGGCGGCGCGGGAGCGGACCGAGTCGCGCGGCGGCCACACCCGGGACGACTTCCCGGGGATGGACCGCGACTGGCGCAAGTCGAATCTCGTCTGCCGGCTGTCCGACCCGAGCGGCGGGCTCGCCGCCACGGATCCGGAGCGCGGCCAGATCCGCCTGGAGAAGCGGGAGATGCCGCCGATCCGCCCCGATCTGCTCGACCTCTTCGAGAAGGAAGAGCTGGTGAAGTACCTGACCGACGAGGAGCTGACGACCGAATGACCACCGCTGCTACGGGCTACGTCGCCAAGTTCAAGGTATGGCGCGGGGACACCGACGGCGGTGCCCTGGAGGACTTCGAAGTCGAGGTCAACGAGGGCGAGGTCGTCCTCGACATCATCCACCGGCTGCAGGCCACGCAGGCGCCCGACCTGGCGGTGCGGTGGAACTGCAAGGCGGGCAAGTGCGGTTCGTGTTCCGCCGAGATCAATGGGCGGCCGCGGCTGCTGTGCATGACGCGGATGTCGGTCTTCACCCGCGAGGAGACCATCACGGTGACGCCCCTGCGCGCCTTCCCGGTGATCCGCGACCTCGTGACCAATGTGGGCTTCAACTACGAGAAGGCCCGCGAGGTTCCGTCGTTCGTCCCGCCGCAGGGCGTCGCCCCCGGCGAGTACCGGATGATGCAGGAAGACGTGAACCGGTCGCAGGAGTTCCGGAAGTGCATCGAGTGCTTCCTGTGCCAGGACACCTGCCATGCGGTCCGCGACCACGAGGAGAACAAGGCCGCGTTCGCCGGGCCGCGTTTCCTGATGCGGGTCGCGGAGCTGGACATGCACCCGCTGGACGATGCGAGCGAGCAGGGCCTGGACCGTAAAGCCGCGGCCCAGGAGGAGCACGGCCTCGGCTACTGCAACATCACCAAGTGCTGCACCGAGGTCTGCCCCGAGGGCATCAAGATCACCGACAATGCCCTGATCCCGCTGAAGGAACGCGCGGTTGACCGGAAGTATGACCCGCTGGTCTGGCTGGGCAACAAGATCAGGCGGCGGTCCGCCACCGACTGACGCGGGCCGCCGTCAGCGGTCGCACCAATGACACACCCCGAGGGGCCCTTGTGACGCAAGGGCCCCTCCGCAATGCTCCTGCGCATGCGCAGACCCTTGAACCGCCGTATGCATCTGTCGCTTTGGCCGCTGCTCGCGGCACTGCTGGCCACCGGACTCAGCTATAGCGCGCCCGCGTCGTCCGCGCCGGACGACGACGCGCTCTCCCAGGCGCTCGACAATATCCTCGCGGACGGGCGCCTTGAGGGCGGCCTGGCCTCCGTCACCGTCGCGGACGCCGCCAGCGGGGAGACGCTCTACGCGCGGGCGCCCGACGTCCGCCTGATGCCCGCGTCCAATACGAAGCTGCCCACCTCGGCCGCCGCGATGGCCGTGCTCGGGCCCGACTACACGTGGGACACCGACGTCCTCACCACCGGCGGCCGCGCCGGGGGCACTCTCAAGGGCGACCTGTATCTGCGCGGCACCGGCGACCCCACGCTCCTCGCCGAGGACCTCGACGCGCTCGCCGGGAAGGTCGCCGCCGAGGGGATCAGGAAGGTCAGCGGGCGCCTGGTCGCCGACGACACCCGCTTCGACGACCGGCGGCTCGGCGACTCGTGGGCGGGGGACGACGAGTCGGCGTACTACCAGCCGCAGATCTCCGCGCTCACCCTCAATGCCGATACGGACTACGACAACGGCAATGTGGTGATCGAGACCAGCCCGGGCAAGGACTCCGGGGACGCCGCGTCCGTGAAGATGACGCCGGCGAATCACTACGTGAAGGTCGACAACCGCGCCCGTACGGTCGGCAAGGACGCGCCCAGCACCCTGAGCGTCGAGCGGACGCACGGCACCAACACGATCGTGGTCAGCGGGAACATCCCGCAGCAGGCCGACACCGACAAGCAGTGGATCGCCGTCTGGGAGCCCACCGGCTACGCCGCCTCGGTCTTCCGCGACAAGCTCGCCGCGCACGGCGTGAAGGTCGCGGGCGGCACGCGGCTCGGCAAGGCCGTACCGGACGGGGCCAAGAAGGTCGCCGGGCACGGGTCGATGACGCTCGCCAAGGTGCTCACCCCGTTCATGAAGCTGTCCAACAACGGGCACGCCGAGGTCCTCACCAAGACCATGGGGTACGAGGCGGAGAAGTCCGGGAGCTGGGGCGCCGGGCTGGAGCGCATCGGCGGCTGGCTGAAGGGTGAGGCCGGCGTCGACACCGGCACGCTGCGGCAGGCCGACGGGTCGGGTCTTTCGCGCAAGAACAACATCCCCAGCGGGCAGTTCGCGAAGCTGCTGCACCATGCGCAGGGCGAGCCGTGGTTCAAGGAGTGGTACGAGTCGCTGCCGATCGCCTGCAAGAGCGACCGGATGGTCGGCGGCACGCTGCGGTCGCGGATGTGCGACACCCCGGCCGCGGGGAACGTACACGCCAAGACGGGGTCGCTGACCGGGGCGTCCGCGCTGTCCGGGTACGTGACCGCCGCCGACGGCCGGAAATTGATCTTCAGTGTCGTGCTGAACAACTACCTCGCCTCGTCCGTGAAGGACATCGAGGACAAGATCGCCGTGGTGCTCGCCTCGTACCGCAAGGGCGCTGACACCATCAAGGAGCCCTCACTCACCCGGAAGGCGGCACCCCCGGCCGACCTCGAGTGCTCCTGGCAGAAGCCCAGGGCCTGCTAGGCGGCTGCCGCCGGCCCTCGCCCGACCCGGTCGCGATACCGCCATATGGAACTTATGGTGCGAATAGGACCGGGCCGGGCGACGGCCTGTGCGAGCAGCGAGAAGGGCCTGGCGCGGATGCGAATACGGCGGCTCCGGTACGGGTGTGCCGCGCTCGGCGCGGCCGGGATCCTGCTGCTCACGGGTGCGTCAGCGCCCACCGTCGACCCCGTCACCCTCGACAAGGACGGCCAGATCACCGACGAGGTCGGCGCCCTGGGCAGCCGCCGCGCCGAGGTGGCCGACGCACTGAAGCAGCTGGACGAGGACGAGAACATCCAGCTCTACGTCGCGTACGTGCGCAATTTCGCCGGCCGCGGCGGCCAGTCCTGGGCCGACGCCACCGCCCAGAAGAACGGCCTCGGCCAGAACGACATCCTCCTCGCCGTCGCCACCCGCGACCGCCAGTACGCGGTCTCCGCGGCCGAGAACTCCGGCTTCACCGAGGACCAGATCCAGCAGGTCAACGCCGAGGCGATCGAGCCGCCGCTGCGGCAGAACGACTGGGCGGGCGCGGCCATCGGCGGCGCGAACGGCTTCGCGGCCGTGCTGGAGGGCAAGCCGATCCCTAAGCCCGAGATCACCCCGGGCCCGGCGAACCCGGGCGGCGGCGCCGGGGCGGAGCAGTTCACCGCGTCGGACGCGCTGGTGCCGATCCTTGCGGTGGGCGGCGCCGCGGTGGCGGCCGGATACCTGTTCTCGCCCAAGCGCCGCAAGCGCAAGCAGCAGGGCGCCGGCGGCTGGGGCGCGCCGCAGCTCACGCCGCTGCCGGAGCTGGACTCGCAGGCCAGGACGCTGCTGGTGGAGACGGATGACGCGATCCGCACCTCGGCGGAGGAGCTGGGCTTCGCGTCCGCCCAGTTCGGCGAGGGGGCGGCGGCGCCCTTCAACGAGGCCATCGGATACGCCAAGGCGTCGCTGACCGCCGCCTTCCGGCTGCGGCAGCAGCTCGACGACGCGTATCCCGAGGACGACGCCACCAAGCGGAAGATGCTCGACGAGATCATCGCCCGCTGCACGGACGCCAACCACCGCCTGGACGCCGAGTCCACCGCTTTCGACCAGCTCCGCTCCATGGTCGCCAAGGCGCCCGAGGTGCTGGCCAACGCCGAGGCGGCGGCGGAGCGGCTGCCGGGGCGGATCAACGACGCCGAGGAGAAGCTGGCAGGGCTGGCCCAGGCGTACGCGTCATCGGCCTTCGCGGCCGTCGCGAACCATCCGCGGGAGGCCAAGGACCGCTTCCAGTTCGCGGCCAAGAACCTCACCCAGGCCCGTACGGCGCTGACCGCGGGCGACAGCAACACCACGGCGGTGCACGTGCGCGCCGCCGAGGGCGCGATCGAGCAGTGCGACACGCTCACCGACGCGGTGCTGCGGCGGGCGGACGAGCTGCAGACCGCGGCGGCGAAGGTCGAGGAGGCCTTCCGCGACATGCAGGCGGATCTCGCGGACGCGCGCGGCATGGTGTCCGGCACGACGCATGACGTCTCGACGGCTGACCTGCAGGGCCGGATCGCGCGGGCGGAGACCGTGCTGGCGGAGGTGCGGCAGGCGGTGTCCGCGGGGCCGTACGACCCGATGGACACCCTGCGCCGCCTTGAGGAGGCGGACGCCGGCCTGGAGGAGGCGCTCTCCGGCGCCCGGGAGCGGGAGGCCGCCGAGCGCAAGGCGCGCGGGCTGCTCGACCAGGCGCTGCTGGCGGCGCGGAGCGAGGTGGCGGCGGCGCGCGACTTCATCACGACGCACCGGGGTGGGATCGGGAGCGCCGCCCGTACCCGGCTGCATGAGGCTGAGCGGCATCTGCAGCAGGCCGAGGGCTTTGCGGAGTCGGATGCGTCCAGCGCACTGCAGCACGCGCAGCAGGCGGACAGCCTGGGGCGCAATGCGCGGGAGCTTGCGGAGCGGGATATCTACGGGGGTTACGGGTCCGGCTATGGGTCCGGCTACGGCCAGATGGGCGGGATGGGGCGCGGCGGGCCGCGGGTGATCGTCGGTGGCGGGGGCATGGGCACCGGGATGCTCGGCGGGATCATCCTCGGCGGGATGCTCGGGGGTGGCGGCAGGGGTGGTGGCTTCGGGGGTGGTGGCTTCGGCGGCGGGCCCGGGTCGTTCGGCGGCACCGGGACCATCGGCCGGATGGGCGGCGGCGGCCGCTTCTAGTACGTACCTCATCGACCAGCTCAGCAGCTCACAAGGAGATCGGCGTCATGACCGGAAAGCAGACCATCCTCGGCCGCGTCACCCAGCTCGCCCGGGCCAACATCAACGCGCTCATCGACTCCGCGGAGGACCCGCAGGTCATGATCGACCAGCTGATCCGCGACTACACCGGCAACATCCGCGAGGCGGAGGAGGCGGTGTCGGTGACCATCGGCAACCTGCGGCTGATGGAACAGGACAACCGCGAGGACCAGGACGCCGCGGCCGAGTGGGGCAACAAGGCGATGGCGGCGTCGGCGAAGGCCGACCAGCTGCGGGCGTCGGGGGACGCGGCGGACGCGGACAAGTTCGACCAGCTGGCGCGGGTGGCGCTGCAGCGGCAGCTGCAGCACGAGAACGAGATGAAGACCGCGGCGCCGATGATCACCAGCCAGACGGAGGTGGTCGAGAAGCTGCGCACGAATCTGGAGGCGATGAAGGGGAAGCTCACCGAGCTGAACTCGAAGCGCGACCAGCTGGTGGCGAGGTCGCGGACGGCTGAGGCGCAGAATCAGATGCTGGATGCGGTGCGCTCGATGGACGTCACCGATCCCACCGCTGAGCTGGGACGCTTCGAGGAGAAGATCCGGCGGGAGGAGGCGCGGGCGATGGGCAAGGAGGAGCTGGCGAATTCGTCGCTCGACGCGCAATTCGAGCAGCTGGACGACTTGGGCAAGCGGGCGGAGATCGACGCGAGGCTGGCGCAATTGAAGGGCGGCGGCTCAGTCACACCGATCGGCGGCGGTCAGCAGGCGGCGTAGCCCTGTTCGGCGCTAGAACGCGCTCAGCAGCGCCTCCACCTGATCCTCCGCCGCCGGCTCGTCGCCCGGGAGGGCGAGTTCGTACCAGACGGTCTTGCCGCGGTGGGTGCGCCTGCTGCCCCAGTTCAGGCTCAGCAGGCTGACCAGTTGCAGGCCGCGGCCGCCCTCGTCCGTGTCGCGGGCGCGGCGGCGGCGGGGCTGGACCAGGGCCGCGTCCCAGACTTCGCAGACGAGGGTGCGGTCCAGGAGCAGGCGGAGCCTGATTTCGCCCTGGCCGTGGCGCAGGGCGTTCGTGACCAGCTCGCTCACCAGGAGCTCGGTCGTGTCGACCAGGTCGTCGAGGCCCCAGTCCACCAGCTGCGCGCGAGCGTGCTCGCGGGCGCGGGCGACCGAGCGGGGTTCCGCGGGGAGCTTCCAGTCGCCTACGGAGCCGGGCGGGAGGCCCTCGACGCGGGCCATCAGCAGCGCGATGTCGTCCTCGCCGTGCCGGGTCGGCAGGGCGTCAAGGACGTGGTCGCAGGCGTCCTCCAGCGGCTGGCCCGCCTCGTCCAGGGCCTTGCGGAGGGCATCGAGGCCCTCGGCGAGCGGGTGCTCGCGGGACTCGATCAGGCCGTCCGTGTACAGGGCGAGCAGCGCGCCGTCCTCCAGCTCCGTCTCCGTCTCCTCGAAGGGCTCGCCGCCCACGCCCAGCGGCAGCCCCGTCGGGACCTCCATCAGCATCGACGGCTCCCCCGGCGATACGACGACCGGCGGCAGGTGACCCGCGTTCGCGATCGTGCAGCGCCGGGTGACCGAGTCGTACACGGCGTACACGCACGTCGCCAGATACACCTCGGACGACTCCCCGAGCCCCCGCGCGATCTCGTCGAGCGCGCTCAGCACCTCGGCCGGCTCCAGATCCAGCATCGCGAGCGTCCGCACCGCCGTACGCAACTCCCCCATCGCCACCGCGGCGCGCAACCCGCGCCCCATGACATCGCCGACCACCAGCGCCGTGCGATGGCCGGGCAGCTCGATGACGTCGAACCAGTCCCCGCCGACCTCCGTCGCCGACTGCCCCGGCAGATAGCGGCAGGCGATGTCGAGTCCCGCGGCGACCGGGTCGCCGGGCGGAAGGAGGCTGCGCTGCAGTATGAGCGCGCGGGTGTGTTCGCGGCGGTAGAGGCGGGCGTTGTCGATGCAGACGGCGGCGCGGGCGGCGAGCTGGACGGCGAGCGCGGTGTCGCGCTCGCCGAAGTCCTCGCTGCCCTTGGCGCGGGCGAACTGGACGAGGCCGACGACCGTGTCGCCGGCGACCAGCGGGACGGCAAGCGTCGTCTGGACGACCGCGCCCGGAGCGCCGGCGACTGATGTCACCGTGGTGTCGCCGCTGATCACCTGCACCTGCGCGGTGCGCAGCGACGCCGCGTACGGGGAGTGGAAGGGGAAGTGGTGGGTGGCGCCGACCGGCGTCACCGGGGAGTCGGAGACGGCGCTGGCGAAGGCGACGCGGCGCAGCTCGGCGCTGCCGTCGGCGAGTCCGGGGCGGCCCTCGTCGCCGTCGAGCATGCCCTCGTACAGGTCGACGCACGCCATGTCGCAGAACTGCGGCACGGTCACGTCCAGCAGCTCGCGGGCGGTGGTCTGCAGGTCGAGGGAGTTGCCGATCCGGGCGCCCGCCTCATTGAGCAGCGCGAGATTGCGGCGGGCGGAGGCGGCCTCGTGCTCGGCGCGGCGGCGGCTGGTGACGTCGGTGGCGATGGCGGCGACGCCGATGGGCCGGCCGCCGCCGCTGTGTACGCGGTACATCGACACGGACCAGCGCAGCCGCTGCGGCTCCTCCGGGGACGGCCCGAGTATCTGCATGTCGGTGACCGGCTCCCCGGTCTCCAGCACCTGCTTCAGCGCCGCGCTCATCCGCTCGGCCTCCTGCCGCGGCAGGTAGTCCTGCGGGGTGCGGCCGCGGTGGGTGTCGGGGGCGCCGCCGAAGGCGGTGGCGAAGCGCTCGTTGACCCGCAGCAGCCGGCCGTCCGTACCGAAGAGGAGGAAGCCCATCGGGGACTCGCCGAAGACCGCTTGGGAGGCGGCGAGGTCGGTCTCGATGCGGCGCAGCGCGTATACGTCGACGGCGACGCAGAGCGCGCCGCGGTCGCCGTCGGCGCGCTGGGTCGGCATGACGTACAGCTCGGCGATGCCCTCGACGCCGTCCTGTCCGGGGCGGCGATACGGGATCAGCCCGGTCCACTCGCGGCCCTCCAGGCCGCCCTCGACGGACAGCAGCGTCTCGACCCCGCGGTGGACGCTTTCCCGCTGCTCATCGGGTACGAAGGCGGCGACCGGGTCGCGGCCGAGTGCCTGGTCCGCCGGGATGCCCAGCAGGTCGCTGGCGCGGTCGCTCCAGCTGTCGATGCGTCCGTCGGGGCCGAGCGAGAACGACGCCACCTTGATGTGGTCATAGATCGACCCCGGCGGACTGGCCTGCCACAACGGGTCCGTCACGCGACCGCCCCCTTACTCAACCGGAACACACACTTCAGGTCGCGACCGGGCCTCGTCCCAGTTCCCGATCCGGACCTGCGCGTACTCCTTGTCACTTCTAACCGGTCAGCGGCTATCCGAACCTCACCGTTACCGCACTCACACCATGTGTCCCGGATGAACCGGACAGCTCAGGGAGCAAGGGGCAGTTCGAACCAGACGGTCTTGCCGGTCCGGCCCTTTCTGGTACCCCAGTTGGTGGCCGAGTCGGCGACCAGCTGCAGCCCGCGCCCGCCCTCGTCCTCGGGGCCGGCGTTGCGCACCCGCGGCTCGCCGGGGAGCGGGTCGGAGACCTCGACCAGGAGGGCGTCGGCCAGGGGGCGGTGCTCCAGCCGGACGCCGATGGGGCCGCTGGCGTAGCGGAGGGAGTTGGTGACGAGTTCGCTGACCAGGAGGACCGTGACGTCGACTGCGTAGTCCAGGCCCCAGGCGCGGAGGGTTTCGCGGACTACCGCGCGGGCGGTGCGTACGGCGCCGGGGTCGGCGGGGAAGGTCCACTCGGCGGGACCGTCAGGCGGCACCATGGCATGCGGGCCGATAAGGGGACCCGCCGCCTCTGCAGCATTGCTCACGCCTGACCACATCCCGGGATGCGACCCACTGGCTTCATCCGGAGCCTTGACGTCCGATTTGTGGGGATTACTACATGCATACCCGGTTTAGAGGGAAAATATCAGCCTTATCAGCCCTGGCCGGAATCCGACGGGCTCACCCGCTCCACGAGATAGAGCTGCTTGTGCCCCTTGTCGTCGAAGCGGGACGCCACCTGCTCCGCCTCCGCGCGGGTGGCATAGCTGCCGACGCGGTACCGGTTGCCGTTGTCGTCCTGGCGTATGACGGCCCAGGGGAGGACAGCCCCGCCGCCGTCACTCATCCACCGAACACCGCCTCGCCGCCCCCTCCGATCCGTCGCATATGCCGGAGCTTACGCCTGGCCTTCACGCATTGGATATGGGTTTACGGCACACGGTGACGAGAGCGTTACTTTGTTCGATTACAGCAGGCTACTTGACCGGAAGGTGATACATCACCCGGTTCCGGTCGGCCGGGATGATCACGTCCGCGGTCTCCACCGCCCGACCCGACGCATAGAACGTGCGGGCCACGACCAGCACCGTACGACCGGGGACGCCGCCCAGGGTGAGGTTCTCCTCGGCCAGGCCCGGGCGGGCGCCGACCTCCTCGACCAGGTTGTCCACGATGATGTCGATGGCCGCCATCCGCTCGACCACGCCGCGGCCGGCGAGCGGGCCCTCCTCGGGGAGCATCACCGGCGTGCGGCCGGTGAGCGCGAGCGGCTCCCAGGAGGTGGAGAGCATCGCGATGTCGCCGGCGGAGCGGAAGACGTACGACGTGCGCATCACCCGCTCCCCTGGATTGAGTTGCAGCCGGGACGCGACCTCCGGGGTCGCCTCCTCCTGCTCGCTGCGGGATTCCCAGCTTCCCTTGGCGCGGTCGTCGGCCTGCTCCTGGCGGAAGGGGTTGGAGCCGGCGATGGTGCGATATCCGCTGCGGGCGACTTTGCGGGGCGCGAGGTGCTCGCGGACGTACGTGCCGGAGCCCGAGCGGCCCTCGACGAGGCCCTCGGCCATCAGCACCTTCCGCGCTTCCAGGGCGACGGTGTCGGAGACGCCGTACTCCTGGCGGATGCGGGCTTGGGAGGGCAGCCGGGAGTGCGGGGCGAGCTCGCCGCCCACGATCTTCTTGCGCAGGTCGCCCGCCACCCTCAGGTATGCGGGCAGCTCACCGAAAGGCACATGCCCTCCCAAAGCTTGACAGTGCGCGACAGCTTGGCAACTCTGGGTGCACGGCTGCAAGCTTGGGGCAGAGAGTTACGGACGGTGAGACCTAGAGGCCGAGGACCGCGCGGGCGATCAGGAAGTAAATGACCAGGCCCGTCGCGTCGACCAGCGTCGTCACCAGGGGTGCGGAGATCACCGCCGGGTCGATGCCCAGGCGCTTCGCCAGCAGCGGCATGCTGGCGCCCACCACGGCCGCCCAGGAGCAGATGGCCACCAGGGACAGGGAGACCGTCAGGGCGATGTCGCTGTTCGTCATCACCGTCGCCAGGATGAAGCCCACCGCGCCCAGGCCGACGCCCAGCAGGAAGCCGACCCGGCATTCGCGCCAGGCGATCTTGAAGATGTCGCTCGGGCGGAGCTCGCCCACGGCCAGTGCGCGCACCGCGCCCGTCGCCGCCTGGGCGCCGACGTTGCCGCCCGTGCCCACCAGCAGCGGGATGAAGACCGCCAGCTGCGTGACCTGCTCCAGCTCGCCCTCGAAGGCCTGCAGCACCTTCGCGGTCAGCGTCGCCGCGACGATGAGGAGGAAGAGCCAGACGATACGGGACCGGGCGATCTTGAAGACGCCGGCCGCGAGATAGTGGCCTTCGAGCGGCTGGGCCGCCGACTGCCGGGCGAAGTCCTCCGTGTCCGCGGCCTCGATGACCTCCAGCGCGTCATCGATCGTCAGCAGCCCGACCACCCGGTTCTCGCTGTCGACCACCGGCAGGTCGAGGAGGTTCGCCTCCTGCATCAGGCGGGCCGCGGACTCCGCGGAGTCGTCGGCCCTGACCCGTACGAACTCGGTGTCGACCAACTCGCTCAGCTGCTGCGCCGGGTCGGCGAGCACCATGTCGCGCAGCGAGACGACGCCGGTGAGCCGGCGCTGGGCGTCGACGACGGGGAGGGTGTAGACGGTCTCGGCGTGCGCGCCGACCGCCCGCACCCGGGCGAGCGCCTCTGCGACGGTCGTGTGCTCCTTGAGCAGCACCGTCTCGGGGGACATGTAGCGGCCGACGGCGCCCTGGTCGTAACCGAGCAGCTCCGCCGTCAGGCGCCGCTCGTGCGGGCTGAGCCCGGAGAGCACCCGCTGCGTGAAGTGCGCCGGGGCCTCGCCGAGCAGCCGGGCCCGGTCGTCCGGGTCCATCTCCTCGACGATGTCGTGGAAGGCGGGCTCGCGCAGCCCGCTGAGGATCTTCTGCTGGTCGCCGGGGTCGAGCTCCTCGAAGACCTCGACCGCCTCGTCCTTCTGCAGCAGCCGGAAGAGCAGGACGGCGTGCACCTCGTCGGCGCGGGCCAGTTCGTCGGCGATGATGTGCGGCGGGTGCTGTGCGAGCCAGTGCTGCAGGTGCGCCACGTCGCCGCCGGCGAGGAGCTCGTGCAGCTCCGCATCGACGTCCGGGTGCGCATCCGTCGGCATAGCTGCCCCTCCGTGCCCTGCGTCGCGTCGCCCCCGCGATCACCGTACGCGGGTGATCATGCTGTCGCGCGCGGGGGGCGGCCGACCGGGTCGGTAGCGTGAGCGGCGCGCCGTAACAGGCCATCTCGCCAGGGAGGGAAGCCCGCCATGAACGCAACCAATGATCAGAAGCTCAAGCCGATGCCCGAGGACTTCGACCGGGTGCTCGCGATCGTCGCCCACCCCGACGACCTCGAGTACGGGGCCGCCGCCGCGATCTCGCACTGGACGAAGGCCGGCAAGGAGGTCACGTATCTGCTCGTCACCCGCGGCGAGGCGGGTATCGACGGGCTGGACCCGAAGACCTGCGCGCGGCTGCGCGAGGAGGAGCAGCGGGCGAGCGCGGGTGTGGTGGGGGTGAGCGCGCTCGAGTTCCTCGACCACCAGGACGGCGTGATCGAGGAGGGCCTGCCGCTGCGCCGCGACATCGCCGCCGCCATCCGCCGCCACCGCCCGGAGCTGCTGATCACCCTCAACCACCACGACACGTGGGGCGGCGACGGCTGGTGGAACACCCCCGACCACCGCGCCGTCGGCCGCGCCGTGCTGGACGCAGCGGGTGACGCGGGCAATCGCTGGATCTTCCCGGAGCTGGTGCGCGAGCAGGGCCTCGAACCGTGGGGCGGGGTGCGCTGGGTGGCGGTGGCGGGGTCGCCGTACGGGACGCATGCCACCGCGGTCGCGGAGGCGGATGTGGACGCGGCGGTCGCCTCGCTGGCCGAGCACAAGGCGTATATCGAGGGTCTTGGGGTGAAGGAGGAGCCGGCCGAGTACGCCCGCGGGTTCCTCCGGCAGTTCATGACGGCCACGGGTGAGCAGGTCGGGGCGGAGTACGCGGTGGGCTTCCAGGTGTATCCCCGCTGACCCATTTCAGCTGTTTGACCTTTACGTAACGTCAACTTCTACGGTGGAATCACCGACCGCGAGGAAGAGAACGGAGCTCGCGATGGAGTGGTCCATCCAGGAGATCGCCCGCTCGGCCGGGACCACGAGCCGCACCCTGCGCCACTACGGCGACCTGGGGCTGCTCGTGCCCAGCCGGGTGGCGGCGAACGGCTACCGCTATTACGACGAGCGGTGCCTGGTCCGGCTGCAGCGGATCCTGCTGCTGCGCGAGCTGGGCCTCGGCCTGCCCGCCATCGGCGACGTGCTCGCCGGCGAGCAGGACGAGGCGACGGCCCTCCGTGATCACCTCGAGCTCCTGCAGCGGGAGCGCGGGCGCCTCGGGCGCCAGATCGAGTCGGTGAAGACGACGCTGCGGAAGATCGAGGAAGGAGAACAGCTGATGGCTGAGGAAGTACTGGACGGCTTCGACCACTCCCAGTACGAGGAGGAGGTCACCGAGCGCTGGGGCAAGGACGCCTGGGAGAAGGGCGACCGGTGGTGGAAGTCGCTGACCGAGGAAGACAAGCAGGCCTTCCAGAAGCAGCACGAGGACATCGCCCGCGACTGGGGCGCCGCGCGTACCGCCGGAGAGGCGGCGGACGGCGAGGTGGCCCAGGCGATCGCGGCCCGGCAGGTGGCGTGGATGCGGTCGGGCGGGATGGTCGAGGTGACGCGCGAGTACGTCGCTTGCATCGGCGACCTGTTCGTGGACGATCCGCGCTACGGCGACAACTACGACAAGCACGCGGCCGGCACGTCCGAGCTCGTACGTGATGCGCTGAAGGTCTATGCCGAGCGGAGCATGAGCTAGGTCTTCAGCTCAGGCCTCAGCGTCGCCCGGTCCCGGAAGACGTGCCGGTACGTCTGCGGTGAGACGCCCGTCCGCAGGCCGAAGTGGTGCCGCAGGTTTGCGGCGCTGCCGAAGCCTGTGCGGCGGGCGATCGTCTCCACCGGGTCGGCCGTGGTCTCCAGGAGTTCCTGGGCGAGGCGGACCCGCTCCTGCAGCAGCCACTGCAGCGGGGTGACGCCGAGGGTGTCGCGGAAGCGGCGGGCGAAGGTGCGCTCCGCGAGGTGGGCGCGGCGGGCCAGGTCCGCGACCGTGAGCGGTTCGTGGAGGCGGTCGCGGGCCCAGGCCAGGACGGGGGCGAGGCCGTCGTCGTCCCCGTTCGTACGGGTCACCGGGCGCGGCAGCGGCTTCGCGTACTGGGTCTGGCCGCCCTCGCGGTGCGGCGGGACCACCATCCGGCGGGCGATCTCGTTGGCGACCGCGGAGCCGTGGTCGCGGCGGACCAGGTGCAGGCACATGTCGATGACGGCGCCGGTGCCGGCCGAGGTGAGGACCTGGCCGTCCTCGGTGTAGAGCGCGTCCGGCTCGAAGCGGACCGCGGGGAAGCGGTGGGCGAAGTCGCCGGCGTTCATCCAGTGGGTCGTCGCGCGGCGGCCGTCGAGCACGCCCGCGGCGGCCAGGATGTACGCGCCCGAGCAGAGCGAGACGATCCGCTTCCCCGCCTCGTACGCCTTGCGCACCGCGGCGACCAGGCCTGCCGGCGGGTCGAGTTGTACGGAGCGGGTGGCGGCCGCGACCACCACGGTGTCGGCATCCGCCAGGTCCGCGAGGCCGTACGGGGTGGGCACGATGAGGCCCGCGGCGGTGGTGAGCTGTCCGGGCTGCGCGGCGCACAGGCGGAGCTCGTACCAGGGGTCGGCGAGGTCGCTGCGGTCGAGGCCGAAGACCTCGCAGGGGACGGCGAGCTCGAAGGTGGCGGTGGCGTCGGTGACGGCGACCGCGACGACGTGTGGACTGCCCATGGCTGGAATTTAGCGCACATAGGCATTTCCGCCTATGGCTCGGATACGGGCCGCCGCCGAGGCTTGATCGCATGACCTCGACCGAGACGACGCTCGATACGAGCACCACCGCCCCCGCCGGCCGGCTCACCGCCGCGCAGGGCACCGCGATGTACGTCGGCGCCGTGCTCGGCACCGGCGTGATCACGCTGCCCGCGCTCGCCGCCGACACGGCGGGGCCCGCGTCGCTGATCGCGTGGGCGGCGCTGGTGCTGGCGTCCATCCCGCTGGCCGCAACCTTCGCCGCGCTGGGGGCGCGGCATCCGGATGCCGGGGGCGTGTCGACGTACGCCCGGCTGGCCTTCGGCGAGCGCTCGGCGACGGTGGTCGGCTGGTGCTTCTACTTCGCGATTCCGGCGGGCGCCCCGGCGGCCGCGCTCTTCGGCGGGGCGTACGTCGAGTCGGCCCTTGGCGGCGGTACGACCACGACGACGCTGACCGCGGCCGCGCTGGTCGCCGCGGTGACCGGGACGAATGCCGTGGGTCTCAGGCTGACCGGGCGGCTCCAACTGGCGCTTGCGACACTGCTGGTGACGCTCCTTGTCCTGTCGGTTTCGCTGTCCCTCCCCGAGGCCGATACGGCCAACCTCACCCCCTTCGCCCCGCACGGCTGGGGCTCGGTCGCGCCGGCCGCCGCGCTGCTGGTGTGGAGCTTTGCGGGGTGGGAGGCGATTACGCATCTGGCGGGCGAGTTCCGGCGGCCGGCGCGGGATCTGTCGCGGGCCACCGGGGCGGCGGTGGCGCTGGTCGGGGTGCTGTATCTGTCGGTGGCCTTCGCCGTCGTGGCCGTGCTCGGGCCTGCGGCGGCCGACTCGCATGCCCCGCTGGGCGATCTGATGGCACACGGCCTCGGCGGTCCCGCCCGGCTGCTCGCGGCCGTCGCCGCCCTGCTGCTCACGCTCGGCACCATGAACGCCTACTTCGCGGGCGCCGCAAAGCTCGGCGCCGCCCTGGCCCGCGACGGCGCGCTCCCGGCGCGGCTGGCGGGCGGCAGCGCGGCCGGTGAAGTGCCGCGCCGCAGCCTGGCGTTGATCTCGGGCCTGAGCTTCGTATCGCTGGCGGCGGTGACGGCGACCGGGGCGGGGACGAAGCCGCTGGTGCTGCTGACGACGGGGTCGTTCGTGCTCGTGTACGCGATCGGGGTCGCCGCGGCGCTGCGGCTGCTGCCTCGCGGCAGCAAGGGGCGGGCGGCGGCGTGGGCGGCGCTGGGCGCGGTGGGGGCGCTGCTGGTGGCCAGCGGGCCGTATCTGCTGTGGCCGTTGGCGGTTACGGGGGCGGCGGTGGGGTGGGTGCAGTGGCGGCGCAGGGGCCGCCGGTCTTTCCCCGCCTAGAGGGCGTACGCCACCCCGCCGTCCGCCGCCAGCGACGCGGCGATCGTGCGGTGCACGGCGGCGAGTTCCGCGGCGGGCAGCGGGGGCAGCAGCTCGTTCCACAGCGGCAGGAAGGGACCGCGGAGCTGCGGCATGCCCGCTGGGCGGGCCAGGAACCACAGGTGGAAGTGGCGGCTGCCCTCGCCCCAGCGGTTCACGTGCACACGGGCGATGCCACCGAGCGACAGCAGGGCGCGCTCCATGCGCTGGATCATGGGGCCCAGCTCGACCATGCGCTCCATGGGCAGCTCGCCGAGGTCGAGGTGGGCGCGGGGCTCCAGCAGGGCGCCGCCGGGGATGCCCGTGTTCGCCGAATCCGGCAGCGGCGACACCCGCCAGTGCTCGTCCGCCCACAGCGTGTCCGTATCGGAGAGGGCGCAGGAGTCGCAGCCGGCCGTGCTGTCCTCGCCGACGCGGGCGGGCTCCGGGAGGACCGGCGGACGCAGCGGCTTGACGCTGAGGTCGCCGGTCAGCGGGAGGATGTCCCACTCCCGTACGGCCTCGGGGATGGGGAGCGGCTGGCCGACCGGGAGGCTGCGGACGTACGGGCTGGGCTCGGGTGCGGGTGCGGGCTCGGACAACGTCATCGCTTGACCTCGACCTTCCTTCAGGTTGCACCGTGTGGGTGGACGCGACGTACCGCACCATCCAGCGAGGAGAACCGCAATGATTCTGGTGACCGGCGCCACGGGCAAGGTCGGCCGACAGGCCGTCGCACAGCTGCACAGCGCGGGCGCGCAGGTGCGCGCTCTGGCGCGTGATCCGCGGACGGCCGGGCTGCCCGCGGGGGTTGAGGTGGTGCGCGGGGACCTCACCGACATCGCCTCCGTCGAAGCGGCGCTACGGGGTGTGGACGCCGTCTTCCTCGTATGGCCGCTGACGAGCGCGGACGCCGCGCCCCCGGTGATCGACGCCGTGGCGCGGCACGCCCGCCGCGTCGTCTACCTGTCGGCGGCCGGGGTCACCGAGGACGACTCGGTCGAGCCGGAGCCCGGGATCCCGGGCATGCACACCACGATCGAGCGGGCGATCCGCGCCTCGGGGGTGGAGTGGACGCTGCTGCGGGCCGGGGGCTTCGCGTCCAACACGCTCGGGTGGGCCGCCCAGGTCCGCGCCGGGGACGTGGTGCGCGCCTCGCACGCCAAGGCCGGCCGGTCGCTGGTCCACGAGGCGGACCTCGCGGCCGTCGCCGTACGGGCGCTGACCACCGGCGAACTCGCCGGCGCGGCCCCGCACCTGACGGGTCCTCAGACGCTCACCCAGGACGAGCAGGTGCGCACGATCGGCGAAGTGCTCGGCCGGGAGCTGCGGTTCGAGGAAATGCCGGACGCGGAGGCGGTGGCCGCGCTCGAGGCGCAGGGGCTGCCGCCGCACTACGCCCGGGGGATCGTGGAGGCGCACGGGCAGATGGTCGTCGAGCCGGAGCCGGTGTCCCCGGCCGCCGCGGAGATCCTTGGACGGCCGGGGCGTACGTACCGGGAGTGGGTCGCGGACCACGTGGGGGACTTCAGCTGAGCTCGGCGGGCTGGCTTCAGCTGAGCTCGGCCTGATCACCAGCCCTGATGTGTGAAGCCTGCCCAACCCGCCAGGTCCTGTGACCGGATCATCCGTACTCGGTTCGCGAGCTGCGCCGGCATGTCCGGTGGTGGGCGGCGATGCGGGTTGAGCATCCACAGCTGGGCCTGGCGGAGGGCCGCCGCCGGGGATGCGGACTCGCGGCGGAGGTAGTGGTGGGCCATGTACATGAGCAGTGAGGTGGCTTCGTCCGGCACCGGCCACAGCGATCCGAGCACCGTGCGCGCACCGGCGGCGAGGAAGGCGGTCGCCAGGCTGTACGCCTCGTCGTACCCTCGCCCCGACACATTGCTCCAGCACGCCGCCAGGCACACCAGGTCCAGCCCGCCGCCCGGCTCCGCCGCCTCGGTCAGTTCCTCCGCGACCAAGCGGCTGTTGCCTGCCAGCGCCAGGTATGCGCTGTGTTTCCGGCCGGGCTGCACGACGCCGTGGCAGGCCAGGTGTACGGTCCCGATGCGCCCGCCGCGCAGCCGCGCGAGTACCTGTGGAGCGGTGGCGTCGCGGGCGTCGAGGTGGCTGCCGTCCGGGTAGAAGACGCGCTGGATGGCCTGGGCTTCTTCGTCGGCGTGGCGGAGGTCACCGGTCGGGTTGCCGACGACGAGGGCGGGGGCGGCTGCGGCCGCCTCGCCGGTGTGGGTGCGCGCGGCGACATCGCAGCCCGTTGGCCGGCGCGCCAGCACCCGAACCCCCGCGCCGCCCGAGCGCCTCCGCAAGCTCCCCCACCGCCGCGCCCCAAGCCCATCCGCACAACCGCTCCAGCGCCTCCCCCGCCTCCGGATGCGCCCGCCCCTCCGGCCCACCCTCGACCGGCCCCGCCACCCGCGCCGCCCGCGGCACCGAGCTCGGGCTCCCGACGGCCAAGTACCCCGTAAGCTCCGGCGCATCAAGCCGCAACCCCGGCAGCTCCACCGCCCGCGCGCCCCCATCCGCCCCCACCATCACCGCCGCCCCTGGCACCGCCCCACCCCGCTCCGGCCGCTCCCCCGCCGGCACGAGATAGACGAAGGCATCCGCCCGCAGCGCCCGCAGCGCCTCCGCGACCTCGGCGGTGGACGGGGCGGCGAGCAGCCGGTCGCGGTACGGAGACGCCGCGAGCACCTCCAGCACCCGCCGCCGCAGCGGCACATCAGGCCCGCCGCCCGTATCCAGCGCGGAGCGCGGATCCGCCAGGCCCGCCTCCGGCTCCGGCGCCGGCGCACCCGCCCGCCGCCACTCCTCCGCCAGCTCCCCCTCGCCCAGCTCCCGCAGCATGTCAGGGACCGTGGCGGCGACCCGCGCCGCATGCAGCACCAGCCCGCGGCCGCCCTCCAAGGCCGTGACCGCATCGCCCAGTTCACCGTCGTCGATGCAGTACCGGGCGACGTCCAGGCACCGGCTCATCGCCCGGTTCGCCGCCTGTGTCGCATGCTCGGTGCCGGACTGCAGCAGCGCCGACCAGGCGTAGCCCTGCAGCGCCGCGAGCCCGAACTCCCGCGCCTCCGCCCGCATCCGGCGCGCGGCGGCCGCCCGAATCGGCGGAAGCGCGTGCGCGCGGAGGCGCAGCGCGTCCGCCAGGCTGGTGCCGATCATGGGCCAGTGCGGGTGGGCGGGCCCGCCGGCCGCCCGTACGACCAGGCGCAGCAGGTCGATCCCCTGGTCGAGGTGGGTGAGCACCTCCCGTCCGGCCCGCGTGACCGTGAGGAGCGGGCCGCCGTGCTGCTGCCGGACGATCTCGGACCGCAGCAGGTGCGCGGAGGCCAGCGCGGTGTTGCACCGGATCCATGGGGCGCTGCCCTCCGGGCATTGCGGCAGCGCCTCGTCGAGCAGGCCGATCGCCTCGTCGAGGCCGGAAACGTCGCGGGCGAAGATGGCCTGCCCGGTGGCCATCTGGGCCGCTGCCATGAGGTCGTTGGGACCGGCTCCGGGCCCGGGGTGGGCGACGCTGCGCCGTGGCCCCGGCCGCGCGTCGGGCATCCGGCCCGTACGCAGGGCGACGAGCATCCGCAGCTTGTCGCGGTCGTTCGCCAGGCCGGCCTCGACGCTGGCCCGGTCCGGGTAGTGCCGGGGCAGCCTGGCCAGCGCCGTCTGCTGCTCGCGGATGTGCTTGGCCAGCGCGTCCTCGTCTTTTCTGCGGTACGCGCCTTCGGCCCGCAGCGTGGCGACGTAGCAGCGGTAGTACAGCTCCTCGTCGGGCCGCAGCACGCCGCTCCCGCACACCTCGGCCAACTCGGCCGTGGCCCGCTCCAGTTCCGCCAGCCCGCCGTGCTGCTGCGCCTGCTCCGCGCGGGCGGCGGCGCGGAGCAGCGCCATGCCCGCGCCGGCCGGATCGCCGCGCGCGGTCAGCTCGGCGGCGGCGGTGCCGAGCCGCTCCATGGCGTCGTCATTGCGCGTCATCTCCTGCTGCCCTGACGCCCGGTCCTGCAGCCCCGCCAAGCCGTCCACGCCGCGCATCCTCGCCCGCCACTCCGCGTACGGATGCTCGAGCGCGGCCTGCAGCAGCTCCTCCTGCTGTACGGGTGTGCAGCACGGCCCGTGCAGCCGCATGAGCGGTACGAGCTGCAGCAGATACCCGGCGAACACCGCCCGCTGAGGCGCCGCGGCGGGCATGCCCCGCCAGTCCGCGTAGTATCCCTCGAAGGCGGCGGTGGCATCCGCGGCACCGGCGTGCTCCGCGATCAGGTCGGCCCACCGGCGCGCGTACTCCTCTGTGACGGCCGCCCGCGGGCCGAACTCCGCCTGAATGCGGAGCAGCAGGGGTTCGAGGTCCTGGGGGCCGGCCATCGCGCTACCCCGGTACCACGGTGCGCACCTGGACGGTGTGCGTCGCCCACTGCCCGGGCCCGCCGGCCGGCACCGGGCCCGCGACCCGGCTGCCGTCCGGCGGCGGCTCGAAGCGCAGCAGACCGCCGGGCCGTTCCCCGGCGGCGCGGTTGAGCGCGGCCGCCGGGTCCCAGGCGTCGAGCTGGAACGGCAGCGTGTTCAGCTCGCCCTCGGCGACGACGACCTTCAGCCAGTCCCTCGCGTACGCCCCCGGCACCGGCGCCCGCCGCGCGGGCAGCGACAGCTGCACCTCGGCGCCGTCCAAGGCGTGTCCTACGTGCCCGGCGCCGACGAAGCCGCCGGGAAACAGGCCCGTATGGCAGCCGTATTCGTCGGTGAGATCGAGCAGCACGCACCAGAGCGGGCGGGGGGTGTGCGCGCCCGGGTCGTCGTGCCGGACTCTGATCGACACCCGGGGCGCGATCAGCCCCTGCGGCCCGTACGCGTACCGGCGCACGATCTCGCCGCCGCCGTCCGGCGCCAGCGGCGCCTCGCCCTTGCCCGCGGCGACCTCTACGCGCACGCGTTCGCGCAGCGGGGAGTACGCGGGGGCCTCCAGGTCCCGCAGCTGGTACCAGCGGGCGAGGTGCACGAGACAGGCCGCGAGCCGGTGGGCGTCGTCCGGCCCGGCGAGCGGCAGCGGCTCGATGAAGGCGGAGCCGTCGCGGCGCAGCACATGGGCCGCGCCCTGGTGCACCTCCACCCGGAACCAGAGGTCACCGGCCTGCTCGGGCCCGGGGACGAGCCGGAGCAGCGGCGAGGGGCCGCCGCCGGGGCCTGCCGCGTCCAGCGCCTGCGTCAGCGCCCGTACGGTGTCGGGGCGGCCGGGGGCGGACAGCGTGACGGTGGCCGGGGGCAGGGCGAGGGCGGAGAGCGCGACCGGGTAGACCTCGTCGCGGGCGGGCTGCCAGCCGGCGGGCTCGACCAGGGTGCGCTCCGGCTGCACCGCCTTCGCCAACACCGCCCTCGCCTGGACCGTCTGCCCGCGCGCGCCGGGGGCCGCGGATGTGGCGGGGGTGGTCACGGCGAACTCGGTCCCCGCCTCCCCCGCGAGGCCGTGCCCGCTGCCGCAGTCGACCTCCCAGCCGTCCCGTCCGTGCCGCAGCAGGTGCGCGCTCGGCGTCCGTGCCCCGAGGCCGCCGAGGAATGGCTGGTCCGCCGGGCCGCCGGGGGCCACCGGTGACAGCACCGGGTGCTGCCGCGTATTCCACTTCTGGACCTGGGCGTTGAGGGCCGCGTGCAGCTCTCGGTACGACGGGGCCTGGCCGCGCGCGGCCAGCCGATCGAGCAGCGCGCGGGTGAAGAGCCCATGGTGGCGTCCGCCGAACGAGCTCTCGGCCGCGTACTGATCGAGCCTGCTGGCGGCGAGCAGCACGTGCTGCCCCGCCTGCTCCGACCCGGATGGCAGCACAGCCGCCCGCCCCACGAGCTCCTTCCACGCCGGATCGGGCGGCGTGTACCGGACAGTGAGGTGCGGGCCGCCACGGGTCGCACCGCCAGAAAAGCAGCAGTCCAGCACAGCAGCGGTGTGCGCCCCACCCGCCGCCACCCCGTTCAGCAGCGCACCGAGCCGCTTGTCGATGAGCGGCCGCCCATCCCCGCAGACCAGCGCCTGCATCCGCCCAGTCGCCTCGATCGCCAGCCAGGCCGGGTCAGTGACCGCGAACTCGCTCCCATGCCCCGAGTACCAGAACAGCGCCGTATCGCCGGCACCCGCCCGCCCCAAATGCCCCCGAATACCGTCCTCGACCGCCTCCGGCGTGACATCACCGTCCAGCAGCTCCCGTACGACAAGCCGCTCCCCGAGCCGCGCGGCCAGCAGCGAGCGCGCGTCCTCGACATCGTTACGGCAGCCCCCGAGCGACGCGAAGCGGCCCGCCGGATAGGCGTTGACGCCGATCAGCAGGGCGTAGACGGTTCCCATGCGTTACGGGCCCGCCCCTCACTGCGCCGTGTAGACGCGGACCTGCTGAGGCCGGACGAGGCGCTCGCCCATCCGGTAGCCGTGCCGGACGAGTTCGGCGACCTCGCCGTTCTGCTCCGGCGCCAGTGCGGTGAGGGCGCCGACGGCCTCCTGGACCGCGGGGTCGAAGGGGCCGCGGGTCACGGGGATGCGCTGCATGCCGTACTTCTCCATGACCGTGAGCAGCTCGGTGGCCACCGAGGCGGCGAACTCGTCGTCCCGCTCGGAGTGCCGGTCCACCCGGTCCAGGAGCAGGACGAGGTCGTACAGCAGCGGCTGCAGCGTGCGGCCCTCGGCGTCCTTGCGGGCGTGGTCGAGCTCGCCGTGCAGCTCGTCGAGGCTGCGGCGGGCCTCGCGGTCGTTGAGCAGGCGGCGGCGGAACTGGTCGCCCAGCGCGGCCAGTTCCTCGCGCATGCCGTCGACCGCGTCGGCGACCACCGCGAACGGGTCGGGGCCCTGCTCCGGCGGCGCGGGCGGCGGGGCCGGGGCCGGCTCCGGGTCGAGCGGCAGCCGGGGGTCGTGGTCAGGCCGGTCGGGGAATGCGGGCGAAGAGGTCATCAGATCCTCCCGATCGGCGGCCTGATGTGGACCGGCAGGTCGTTGCGGGTGTGCCGCCACCGCGGCTTGATGCCCATGGCGGCGGGCACGCCGATGAACGCGAAGAGGGCCAGGGTACTGAGCAGGCCGGGCAGCGTCAGCATGAGGACGAAGCACACCACCATCACGCCGGCCATGCTCTTGTGCCACTTCCAGGTCTTGGACTGCGCCGCCAGGGCGGCAGCGCGGTAGCCGGTCAGCTTGCTGATCAGGCCGCCGTCCGCGACGCCGACCGCCAGGGCCTGGTCCACGCAGTGGATGACGTGCTTGGCGCTCTCCGGGGAGGGCACGACGAAGCGCTGCTGAAGCGGATGCAGGGTCATGGCACCCTCGGCCCGCAGCGCCCAGATGCGGCCGACCTGGTCCTTGACGACGGTGTCGTCGGGGCGGCTGATCAGCGCCTGCTCGTACTGCTGCAGCGCCTCGTCGTAACGCTGGGCCGTGTAGAGGCTGTTCGCGGCGCCGACCCGGACGTCGAAGTCGGCGGGGGCCAGTGTCACGGCCTTCAGCGCCCACTCGGCCGCGTCGACGTGCCGGCCGCTCTGCGCGTACACCTGCGCGATGAAGGTGTGGGCGAGGAGGTTGCGGGGATCCAGGTCCAGGGCCCGCTTGAGTTCCTGCAGCGCGTCGGCGAGCAGCCCCTGGTCGAGGTGGATGGCGCCGAGCAGCCGCCAGGCGTCGGCGTCGCGGTCGTTGTGGTGGACGGCCTGGCGCAGCTCGTACAGCGCGCCTTCCGGATCGCCCTGCTCCACCCGCTTGATGGCCTCCGCCGTCCAGTTCCGGCCGCCCTGGGTGGGCTGGGGGCGAGGCTGCGAGGTCTTCCGGGGCGACGTCTTCCGCGGCGGCGGCTTCGCCTGCCCGGTCGTCGGCGGCTGCTTGGACTGCGCCAGCCTGCGGTCGTACGCGCCGCGCCTGGCGCGGTCGAGCAGCTCTTTGCGCGCCTCGCCGACCAGCTCGACCTTGTCCTCCGCCACCCGCCGCTTCGCGGCGTCGGGAGCCCGGCTGGCCCGGCTCGACCAGGTGCGGAAGGCCTTGTCGAGCAGCGTGGGGAGCTGGTCGTGGGCCGTAGAGGGCTCGATCTCGAGTTCCGCGTAGTAGTCGGGTACGTCGTTGGTCGTCATGGTGAGCGGCGCTCCGGGAGGCTAAAGGGTCGACGCGCGGGAGACACGATCGGTGAGCTCCTCCATCTCCTCCGCGCCCAGGTTGTCGGGCCGGTCGAGCTCGAACTCGCCGATGAACTTCCCGGTGGTGCCGTCCTTGAGCTCGACGTGGATGATGCCGTCCACGTCGTACGAGTAGGTGACCTCCATGGGCGCCCCCGCGGGGTAGCGCGGGATGTCGAGGGTGCTCTCGCCGACGATCTTGACGTAGTCGAGGTCCTCGTCGTGGCCTTCCGTGACCTGCACCCGCAGCCGCGACTGCTGGTCGTCGAGGGTGTAGAAGGTGTCGGTCTTCTTGGCCGGCACGGAGGTGTTGTGCGGGATGATCACGGTGTTGTACTGGTCGTTGCGGTTCGCTTCCTTCGTCGTGACCATGCCGAGCGACTGCGAGGTGACGTCCTTGATGGACTTCACCTTGCCCTTGGTGAGCCGGGCGAGGCCGTCGCCGGGCGCGGACTCGATGGCGGCGCCGCTGCCCACATACTTCTTCTTCTGCTCGGCCTCTTCCTTCCGCACCGCCGCGTCCAGCGCGACCAGCGCGGCGCCGAGCGCCACCACCTCGTCCTGGCTGATGCCGCGCTCCGGCTCCTTGCCGGACAGCCGCTCGATCAGGGCCTGGACCATGGGCATACGGGTGGAGCCGCCGACCAGCAGCACCTTGTCGATGCCGTCCCAGCCGAGCTTCGCCTCCTGCAGCACGCCCTCGGTGATGATGCGGGTGCGGTCGAGCAGCTCGGCGGTGATCTCCTCGAACTTCTCCCTGGTGATGCGGATCTGCTCGTGCTTGCCGCCGGCGGAGAGCATCACGACGGACTGCGGGGCGTTGGAGAGGGTGCGCTTGGCGATCTCGGCCTTGTCGCGGAGCTCGGCCTGCAGGGCGCTGTCCTCGTTGAGGTCGGGGCCGCCCGCGGCCATGAAGGCGTCGTTGAGGAAGTTCATCAGCGCGCCGTCCCAGTCGAAGCCGCCGAGATTGCGGTCGCCGTCGGTCGCGGTCACCTCATAGTCGCCGTCCACCACCTTCATGACGGTGACGTCGAAGGTGCCACCGCCCAGGTCGTAGACGAGGACCGTGCCGATGTCGGCCGCTTCCTCGCCCTCCGACTCGGCGATGCCGTAGGCGAGCGCGGCGGCGGTCGGCTCGTTGACGATCCGCAGCACCTCGAGCCCGGCCAGCTTGCCGGCGTCCTGGGTGGCCCGGCGGCGGACGTCGTCGAAATACGCGGGGACGGTGATGACCGCCTGCCCGACCGGCTCGCCGAGCATCATCTCGGCGTCCTCCTTGAGCCGCTTGAGCAGCAGCCCGGAGATCTCCTCGGGGCGGTACGAGGTGCCGGACTCCGACTGGTACACGGGGTTGGTCTCGCCCATGTACCGCTTCACGAACTGCACCACGTCATCGGGCGCGGTGACCGCGGACCGCTTCGCCTGCGACCCGACGACGACCGTGTCGCCCTGGAACATCACCACGGAGGGGGTGATGTTCTCGCCCTCGCGGTTACGGACGATGGACGGGCTCCCCGACCGGTCGGCGACCGCGACCGCCGAATACGTCGTGCCCAGGTCGATACCCACCACGCGCGTCAACTTGACTCCCCCTCGCCACTCGGCCGTTGGTTCCATCAAACCAGCAACTGAACACAGGTGGAGCCAAGTTGATTCACAACCGGCCGAACGCTGTCAAGGATCTTCAGGGCTACGCGGGCGCCGACAGCACGGACAGCACCGACTGCACCGCCGCCCGCCCGGCCTCCCTCGCCGCCAGCCGCCCGGCGCTCCGCTCCGCCGCCGCCCCGTGCAGGATGTAGTGCACGACGCTGACCAGCCACACCGTCGGCAGGTCGGTACGGAACGCGCCCTCCGCCCGCCCGCGTTCGACCAGCTCCTCGACGCGCTTCGCCGGCCCCTCGTGCAGCTCCCGCAGCCGCCCCGCGGGCAGCACCCCCTGCGCCGCGTCCAGCAGCGCCCCGGACTCGGCGACCAGCTCCCAGCTGGACTCGAGCAGCCGCGTCATGACCTCCTTCGCCTCCCCCTCCAGGTCGACGGCGGCGAGCGGCTCCTCGGCCGCCCGCAGCGCGTCCACCATCGCCGCCTCGACCAGCTCGGCGCGCGTGCGGAAATGGCCGTAAAGCGTCATCCGGCCGACGCCCGCCGCCTTCGCGATGTCGTCGGTGGTGGCGCTCGGGTCGGCGGCGAGGCGGGCGCGGGCCGCGGCCAGGATGCGGGCGATGCTGCGCTCGGCGTCGGCGCGGCGGGGGCGGGCGGTCGTCATGCGCCCATCGTAACCCGCTATCTCGTACGGGAATGTACGAGCTATGCTCCCGGTTAGAACTCGTACATCGACGTACGAGATAGGGGACGGGAGACTCCGATGTCGACGCAGTCACAGCACCAAGAGAGCCCACAGCAGGGGGGCTTGAACCCCGCGCGCTGGCGCATCCTCGGCTTCCTCGGGATCGCCCAGCTGATGCTCATCCTCGACGTCACCGTCGTGGCCATCGCACTGCCGCACATGGGCGCCGACCTCGGGATCGGCCGCGAGGTGCTGACCTGGACGGTGAGCGCGTACACCCTCACCTTCGGCGGCCTGATGCTGCTCGGCGGCCGCATCGTGGACCTGATCGGCGCCAAGCGGGTCGTGCTCACCGGCCTGCTGCTCTTCACCGCCGCCTCGCTGGTGACAGGGCTCGCCGGCTCGGCGGAGCTGCTGCTCGGCGGCCGGGTGGCGCAGGGCGTGGGCGCGGCGCTGCTCTCGCCGGCGGCGCTGTCCCTGGTGGTCACGCTCTTCGACGGCGAGGAGCGCAACAAGGCGCTCGGCGTCTGGTCCGCGCTCGGCGGCGGCGGCGCGGCGCTCGGCGTGCTGCTCGGCGGCGCGCTCACCGCGGGCCCCGGCTGGCCGTGGGTGTTCTACGTCAACGTGCCCATCGGCCTGGCCATCGCGGCCGCCCTGGCCGTACTGCTCCCGAAGCAGCCACCGCCGGCGAACCGCCCGCGCCTCGACCTCCTGGGCGCCCTGCTGGTGACGGCCTCCTCGACCTCGCTGATCTACGCGCTGATCGCCGCGGGCGAGGACGGCTGGCTCACCGCGACCACCGGCTGGCTGGTGCTGCCGGCGGCCGTCGGGTACGCGCTCTTCGCCGCCTGGCAGCGGAAGGCGGCCTCGCCGCTGATGGACGTGCGGCTGCTGGCCAGGCGGCCGGTGGCGACCGGCGCGTTCCTGATCCTGATCGCCACGGCGCTGCTGATCGCGGTGTTCTTCCTGGGCACGTTCTACTTCCAGCACAGCGAGAAGTACGGGGCGCTGCGCACGGGGTTGCTCTTCCTCCCGGTGGCGCTCGCCACGATGCTCGGCGCCAACCTGACCGGGCGGGTCCTGGGCCGCTTCGGGGGCCGTCCGCTGGCGGTGGCGGGGCTGCTGATCGCCGCGGCCGGGCTGGCCGTCCCGGCGTTCGAGCTGCACCCCGCCACGGTGGTGGCGGGCGTGGCGGTGACCGGCGCGGGCACCGGCGTCATCTTCGTGGTCGCCTCGGCCACGGCGCTGGGCCAGGTCGCCCCGCACGAGTCGGGCATCGCCTCGGGGATCGTCTCCACCTTCCACGAGCTGGGCGCGTCGCTGGGCGCGCCGGTCGTCAGCAGCGTGGCGGCGGCGAGCCTGGTCGGCTCGACACTGACGGGCTTCACCGACGGCTTTACGGTCGCGGCCGTCGCCGCGGCGGTGGCGGCGGTGGTCGCTGGGGTGCTGACGCCGGGTCAGCAGCCCCGCTCCGTAGCATCGCAGCCATGAACACACCGCCCGACATCCGGCCGGCGACGGCGGGCTCCGACGGAAAGGCTCTGTGACCATGGAGAACGAGCTCTACGACTACAGCCCGATCACCGAGCGGGACCCGATCCGCTGGCCGGACGGCGCCCGGGTGGCGTTCTATGTCGGCCTGAACGTCGAGCACTTCAAGCTCGGCGTCCCCTCCACCAGCCTCAACGACGGCACCGCCCACCTCACCCCCGACGCCCTCAACCACGGCTGGCGGGACTACGGCGCCCGCGTCGGCATCTGGCGGGTCATGGACGCCCTCGACCGGCACGGCATCCGCGCCAGCGTCCTCCTCAACTCCGACGTCGCCCACCACTACCCGCAGATCATCGAGGCCGGCAAGGCCCGCGACTGGGCCTGGCTCGCCCACGGCCAGACCAACTCCCGGCTGCAGGCCGACATGAGCGAGGACGAGGAGCGGGCGTATCTGACGGAGGTCGTCTCCACGATCGAGAAGGCCACCGGGCAGCGCCCGCGCGGCTGGATGGGCCCGGCACTGACCGAGACCTTCCGCACGCCCGCGCTGATCAAGGAGCTCGGCCTGGATTACGTGCTCGACTGGACGGCCGACGACCAGCCGTTCCCGCTGAATGTGCCCGGGGTGCTGAGCGTCCCGTACAGCCTGGAGCTCAATGACATCAGCCTCTTCACGATGCACCGGATGACCGGGCCGCAGTTCCTGCAGATGGTCAAGGATCAGTTCGACCAGCTGTACGCCGAGTCGGCGGACAGCGGGCGGGTGATGGCGCTGGCCCTGCATCCGTTCGTCATCGGGCAGGCGTTCCGTACGAAATATCTGGAGCAGGCGCTGGCGTACATCGCCGGGCACCGGGACGTATGGCTGACTACGAGCGATGAGATCGCCGAGCACTACCGACGCACGACGGCTTCATAAGCCGCTACTTCGCCTCCGGCGTCCGCTCCGTCTCGGGCGCCGGAGCCGGGGTGCGCCGCAGCAGGCTGCGCACCGTGGCGGCAGCGGCGGCGAGCAGCACCAGGGCCGCCCCGAAGGTGCCCGCCTCCGGCGAGGTCACCCACAGCAGCGCTATCACCGCGAGCACGGCGCAGGTGGTGGCCAGCGCGCCGGCGAGCACGGTAGTCAGCGTCAGGGCTCTGTTCTGTCCGGCGTCGTCAGTCATGATCGTTCCCCCCTGACCGCGCCTTGCGCGGCCCTGTGTTGTCCCCGATGGCAGAGTGCGGATGGTCAGTCCGAACACGTGCCTGGATCTTATCCGGAGGGCGCGGTCGGCAAACTGAAGATGTGAGCTGCATCACATGCGCCGCCCAGCATGTCACAACCCGGTGCCCCCGCCCCGTCATGTCTGTATGAGCGACGCGGCGCAGCGGCGAGGACCATCCCCCGCGGGGGAGCGGGTGGCGGACTGGGCGGACGGGCGACTGGGGATTCACGGGATCGCGCGCAGATATATGCGCAAGGTCTTTCCCGATCACTGGTCGTTCCTGCTGGGCGAGATCTGCCTCTACAGCTTCATCGTCATCATCCTGACCGGCGTGTATCTGACGTTCTTCTTCCACCCGTCCATGAACGAGGTGGTGTACGACGGCAGTTACGCCCCGATGAACGGCGTGCGGATGTCCGAGGCGTACGCCTCCACCCTCGACATCAGCTACGACGTCCGCGGCGGGCTGCTGGTGCGGCAGGTGCACCACTGGGCGGCGCTGATCTTCCTGGCCGGGATGTTCACGCACATGATGCGGCACTTCTTCACCGGCTCGTTCCGCAAGCCGCGCGAGATCAACTGGCTGATCGGCTTCAGCCTGCTGGCCCTCGGCCTCTTCGAGGGCCTCTTCGGCTACTCGCTCCCCGACGACCTGCTGTCCGGCACCGGCATGCGCTTCCTCGACGGCTCGCTGCTCGCGGTGCCGCTGGTCGGCACGTATCTGTCGATGTTCTTCTTCGGCGGGGAGTTCCCCGGCCACGACATGATTCCGCGGATCTATTCGCTGCATGTGCTGCTGATCCCAGGGATCATGGTCGCGCTGGTCGTGGCGCATTTGATCTACGTCTTCTACCACAAGCACACCCAGTGGGCGGGACCAGGCCGTACCGAGAAGAACGTGGTCGGCGCGCCCTTCCTGCCCATCTACATCGCCAAGGCGGGCGGCTTCTTCTTCCTCGTCTTCGGCGTCATCACGGTGATTTCGGCGGTGGCCGCGATCAACCCGGTGTGGGTGTACGGGCCGTACCGCTCGGATCAGGTCTCCACCGGCGCTCAACCCGACTTCTATCTCGGCTTCGTCGAGGGCATGGTGCGCATCATGCCCGGGTGGGATGTGACGGTCGCCGGGCACACGCTTGCGCTGGGGCTGCTGGTGCCGCTGATCGTCTTCCCGGTGTTCCTCGGCTTCATCGCGGTCTATCCCTTCCTGGAGTCCTGGATCACCGGCGACAAGCGCGAGCACCACATCCTCGACCGGCCGCGCAACCGCCCCGTGCGCACGGCCATTGGCGCGGCCTGGATCAGCGCGTTCCTGATTCTGCTGGCGGGCGGCGGCAATGACATCGTGGCGACCCGGCTGCATCTGTCGATCAATGTCATCACGTGGTCGATCCGGATCGGGATCTTCGTGGTCCCGCCGGTGGTGTACGTCATCACCAAGCGGATCTGCCTCGGCCTGCAGCGCCGGGACCGCGAGAAGGTGCTGCACGGGCGCGAGTCCGGGGTGATCAGGCGGCTGCCGCACGGCGAGTTCGTGGAGGTGCACGCGCCGCTGTCGCAGACCGAGCTGCACAAGCTGACCGCGCACGAGCAGCCGCTCCCGCTGGAGAGCGGCCCCGCGGTGGACGAGAACGGGGTGCCCGCGCCCGTATCGCGGAAGGACCGGCTGCGGCTGCGGCTGTCGCGGGCGCTCTACGGCGCGGACGCGCAGGTGCCGAAGCCGACGGCGGAGGAGTACAAGGCGCTGCACAACGGGCACGACAGCACCGAGCACCCCACCGCCGTCAGCCGTCAGTCCTCCTGATCCAGCTCCCTGGCCGCCCGCGCGGCCGCGGCGCCGAAGGTGTCGGCCACCGCGCTCGCGCCGCCCGCCGCCGGCAGCTCCGTCATCCGCGGCAGCAACTGCGCGGCCAGGAGCGTCGGCAGCGCCGAGGTGTCGCCGCCGGAGGCGTCCGTACGGACCACCACCGGCTGCGGCGCCCGGGACGCCAGCTCGGCGCCGACGTCGAGGCGGCGGCGGGCCAGCTCGTACTGGAGCACCGCCCGGTTGTCGCGGTAGGCCTGGGCGAGGCGGCGCTGCGCCTTGGCCTCGTTCTCGGCGGAGATCAGGCCGCTGCGGCCGCGGGTCTCGATCTCGAAGCGGACCTTCTGCGCCTCGGTCTCCTGCTCCTCCAGCAGCCGGGCGACCTCCTCGCGGGCCCGGTTCAGCGCGGCCTTGACCTCGACGAAGCGGGCGTCGCGGGCCTTCTTCGCGCGCTCGATGTCCATCTGCAGGTTGTCGATGCGGCGCTTGCGGGTGAGGCCCCACTCCTGCTCGTACGCGACCCGCTCCTTGGCGACCCGCTCGCGGGTGGCCAGGTGCTGCTGGTACTGGGTGGGCAGCTGCACATCCGGGATGTTGGCACCCATGATGCGCACGCCGTAGCGCTCCAGCTGCCGGTTGAGCAGCTCCTGCATGTCGGCGACGTCCGAGCCGCGCAGGTCGTACGCCCGCTCGGTGCGCACCAGACGGGCGCGCTGGCGGATGGCGTCCTGGACGGCGCTGGAGAGGACGAGGTCGAAGTTGCCGGCGCCGATGGTGCGGACGAAGCGGACGGCGTCGGTGATCCGGAACTTGAGGAAGAACTCGATGGACCGCAGCGGCACGTTCTCCTGCGTCGGGCAGGCCATCACCGGTGCCGAGTACGGGATTTCGGTGGCCACGTCGACCACGAAGTCGACGCGCGACCACGGGTGCATGATGAAGTGCCGGCCGGGGTCCAGGGTGCGGGAGACCGCGCCGTAGCGGGTCAGCACGCCGTTGGTGCCCTGCTCGATCTTGACGATCGAGGACCGCCACCACCACAGCACGCCGATCAGCAGCAGCAGCGCGCCGACCAGGTAGCCGACGACGGCGAGGGTGTCGTACGCGATGCCCTTGGCGCCGTCGTCCTCGTACAGCCCGGACATCACCCCGCTGGCGAGGGCAAGCACGCCGAGCCACAGCGGCACCATCCACCACAGCCGGCGGCGGTGCCGGGGGATGATCACCGGGATCAGGGTCCCGGCCTCGCCGCCGCGCAGCAGCTGCTGGATGTCGCTCCAGGGCGCGATCTTCTCGGAGATGACCGACCTGCGCATGCGTCCTGCCGTGCTCATTCGCCGGCCTCCTCGATCACGTAGTCGCCCTCGTCGCCTGCGATGTCCTCATCGCTCTCGTCGCCGACCGTCTTCACCGGCACGGTGACCCGCTCCGCCTCGCGCAGCGTCTCGATCTCCGGCTGCCGCTCGGCGATCCTGCCCGCGACCTCCCGCAGCCGCGACCGCATCGTGTCCAGGTCGCCGTCGCTGAACAGCTCGTCGCCGCGCTCGCCGACCAGCTCGCGCGCGATCGCCAGGAAGTCCACGCCTGCTTCCGCATCCGAGCCGCCGCCGATCCGCACCAGCCGCGGCAGGTGGTCGGCGACCTCCTCCAGGGTGTCGAGGATCTGCTGCTGGTAGCGGTATTCGAGGATCTCCGGCGCCTCGGCCGCGGTCATCGCGCGGATGTCGAGGGCCTGCGCCTCCAGCAGCGCCGCGTTCGCCTTCGCCTCCGACTCGGCCTGTACGTACCGCTGCCGGGCCAGCGCCTGCGCCCGGTTGGTCTCGCGCTCGACGGCGGTGTCCATCTGGGCCTGGTACTGGGCGATGTCGGCCTGGATGGAGGAGAGGGTCTCCTGGCGGGTGGCGAGCTCCTTGTTCAGGTCGCCCTCGTCCTGCTCCTTGCGGAGGCCCAGGGCGTATTCGTGGGTGTACGCCTCCTTCGCCATCCGCACCATCTCGGGGGCGGCGAGGTCCATCCGGTAGCCCTGGTCGGAGGGCTCGGCGGAGGTGATGTTGGCGTTGGTCAGCTCGACGGCGGGCCGGAACTGGGCGTTGAGCTGCTCCATCAGCCGGCCGGTGTCCTCACCGACCATGTCGTAGATCCCGGCGGCTTCCTGCTCGTAGATCAGGGAGCGGATGGTCTCGCTCACGGCGTTGCTCAGCTTCTCCTCGAAGCCGCGGACCGCGCCGAGCGTGTACACGAACTCGACCGGGTCGCTGATCCGGAACTGCAGGAACAGGTCGATCGACGCCTTCACCCCGCCCTTCGTCGGCGCCTCGCGCACGGGCGCGTTGAAGGGGTATTCGCGGGTGGTGTTGATGATGTACGAGACCCGCTTGAAGGGGTTGATGAGGATGACCCGGCCGGGCTCCTTCACCTGCTCCAGCTTGCCGAAGCGGGTGATCAGCGCGTGGCAGCCGTCCGGCACCAGCACCATGCCCTGGCGCCACCACACGAAGCAGACGGCGAAGACCGCGAGCACCCAGTAGTGGATGCCGAAGAGCGGGTTGGTGAGCGCGTCGCCGCCGGCGGCGCTGACCGCGATGGTGCCGATCACGCCGATGACCAGGAGCAGCGATACGGGCAGCATGCTCAGGAAGGAGCGGTTCTTCGGCATCACCATCGGGCAGATGGCGTGCACCTTCTTGCCGTCCTCGCGGACCTGCTCGCTGCGGTTGAGGGCTTCGCCGGCCTCGTCGAGGGGGACCGACTTCTGCACCATGATCGTGTCGGTGCTGCCGCCCTGCTCGCGGGCGGCCGGGAAGTCGCCGGGGTCGATGCCGCCTTCCTGCAGCACCTCCCGGCCCTGCTCGACCTGCCCGCCGAAGGCCTCGGCGGCCTGCTCGCGGGCCGCGCCGCGGATCGCCTCCTGCGGATCGGCTCCGCCTGCCACCGCTCGTGCGGCGTTCCGTACGCTCTGTCCTGCTCTGCTGCGCGCCATCACACTCCCCCGGGGTCGTGCCGTATTTCCGAACGGAAAGCATTCAAGCAGCCATGGGCCTGGGCGTCTGCGCCCGCATCCGGCAGCGCCTGCGGCGGGGACACTGCCGGGTGCAGGCAAAGGGACCGTTCGCAGCAGCAGCGCCTGTGCGGCGGGCGGCGGCGGGCGGCGGCCTCCCCGCTACCCCCGCATGCCGAAGAGGAAGCGCATCGGCCGGACGCGGCGGACCAGCAGCTCGTACGCGGCGAGGGTGAGGGTCATGGCGATGGTGACGAGGAGGGCGTACTCGACGGGGATGGGGAGCGGGAGGGTGACGAGGAAGTACGCGACGGCGACGACGACCGGCTGGTGGAGGACGTACACCGGGAGGACGGCGGGGGCGAGATAGGCGTAGGCGCGGCCGGACGGCCTGGGCGCCGCCGGCTTCGCCGCTTCCGCCCGCCCGGCCGCGCGCTCCCGGCGCCGCTGCCGCCGCCGGTCGAGCAGGCCGATGACGGCGACGACCAGGCACCAGCCCGCCGCCCCGAAGAGCGCCCGGGTGGCGACGGCCAGGCCGGTCATCTCCGTGAAGGGTTCCTCCGCCATGGAGAATCCGGGCGCGGACGCCGTGAACAGGATCAGCCCCAGCCACCCGGCGACCGCCGCCTCCCGCCGCAGCACCGTCCACAGCCGGCTGTCCGCCGCGAGCCAGCACCCGGCGGCGAAGAACATCAGGTAGGTCCAGCGGTGCCAGCCCGCGTAGTTCTCCTCCATCCGCACGAAGGCGCACATCGCCGCGAAGACCAGGGCGGGCAGCAGTACGAGACCGCGCCACCGCAGCACCGCCGCCACCACCCGGTCGCTGACCCGCCGCACCGGCGCCCCCGGCAGCCACCGGTACAGCGGCGCCAGCATCAGCGAGAAGGCGATCAGCAGCACGACGAACCACAGGTGCCCGGTCTCGAAGTACTCGCCCTGCACCAGGAAGGGGAATTCGGAGAGGTCGAGGTGCACGTCGTAGAAGCGCGGCAGGAAGTCCGCGTACGACTGGTGGTACCCCGGGTCGTACGACCGCTGCCGCAGCCACTGCGGCAGCGGATTCAGCACCACGCTCGCGAAGACCAGCGGCACGCCGAGCCGCAGCAGCCGCTCCTTGACGAACCCGGCCGTGCCGCGGCGGCGCAGCGAGAGCCAGGAGCCGAAGCCGGAGATGAGGAACAGCGCGGGCATCGCCCAGACGACGCCGAACCCGGCGATGATCAGGACGGCGCCGGTGGTCTCTGCGTTCCTGACGTAGTAGTCGTCGTCGGCGGTGAAGACGAGCCCGGAGTGGAAGAAGACCAGCCCCAGCACCACCGCCATGCGGATGGCGTCCAGCTCCGGCCGCCGCTCGGGTAACTCCGCCCGTACCGCCTCGGTGCGCACCGCCATGAAAGCGACCCCCGTCCCTCACCGCCCTGCCCGGGCATCAGTGTGCTGCGGGCGGGGGGTGAGGGGCAGGGGTCGGTGGGTACCAGTTCTACTCGGCGCCCGCGGCGGCCTTCTCCCTCTCGGCCGCGATGCGGTTCACCCGGCCCCGGACGCAGTACCAGCCGACGACCAGCGCGATGGCGATGATCGGCGCGATCATCACGGTCTGCTGCCCGACGCCCTCGTCGTCGAAGGCCATCAGCACCAGCACGAGCAGCAGGAAGCCGATCGTCGCGATGTCCGTGACCGGGGTGCCGGGGAGGCGGAAGCGGGGGCGCTCGATGACGCCCTCCTTGGTCTTCTTCACGAAGGCCATGTGGCAGACCATGATCGTGCACCAGGTGCTGATGATGCCCAGCGCCGCGATGTTGATCACGATCTCGAAGGCCTCGGCGGGCATGAGGAAGTTGAGCCCGACGCCGAGGACGCAGACGACCGAGGTCAGGACGATGCCGCCGTACGGGACCTGGCCCTTGTTCATGCGCCCGGTGAACTTGGGGGCGGTGCCCGCCATGGACATCGAGCGCAGGATGCGGCCGGTGGAGTAGAGGCCGGAGTTCAGGGACGACATGGCGGCGGTGAGCACGACGAGGTTCATGACATCGCCCGCGGCCGGGACGCCGACGTTGGACAGCACCGTCACGAAGGGGCTCTCGCCGGCCTTGTAGTCGTTCCACGGCATCAGCAGCGCCAGCAGCACCACCGAGCCGACGTAGAAGACGCCGACCCGCCACATAATCGAGTTGACCGCGCGCGGCACGACCTTCTGCGGGTCGCTGGTCTCGCCCGCGGTGACGCCGACCATCTCGACGGCGGAGTACGCGAAGACCACACCCTGCAGCACGATCACCACGGGCAGCAGCCCGGTCGGGAACAGCCCGCCGTTGTCGGAGATGACCGACAGTCCCGGCGACCCGCCGTCGACCTTGTGCTGGGTGGCCAGCAGGAAGATGCCGATCAGCATGAAGGCGACCAGCGCCGCGACCTTGATGATCGCGAACCAGAACTCCAGCTCGCCGAAGATCTTCACCGAGATCAGGTTCACGGCCAGCACGACCGCGAGGGCGATCAGCGCCATCACCCACTGGGGGATGTCGGTGAACATGCTCCAGTAGTGGGTGTACAGCGCGATAGCCGTAATGTCCGCAATGCCGGTTGTCGACCAGTTCACCACATACATCCAGCCCGCGACGTACGCGCCCTTCTCCCCCAGGAACTCACGCGCGTACGAGACGAAGGAGCCGGACGACGGCCGGTGCACCACCATCTCGCCGAGCGCGCGCACGACGAAGAAGGCGAAGAGACCGCAGACGGCGTACGCGATCGCCAGGGCCGGGCCCGCCGAGGCGAGCCGGCCGCCGGCGCCCAGGAACAGGCCGGTGCCGATGGCGCCGCCGATGGCGATCATGTTGATGTGCCGGCCCTTGAGGGTCTTGCTGTAACCGGCGTCGCCCGCGTCCACCGGCACAGCCGCGGCGCCGCCCTCCTGGATCGGCGCTGCCGCTGACGCGGGCGCGCCAGTCTTCAGGTCTTGCGTCTGCACGGCTCGGTTCTCGCTTTCGGCCGGTGTGGGGGGTGCCGGGGCAACGACGGCCCGGGGGGATCCGTGCAGACGGCACGGATCCGATACGACGGGACACCCTCACCCGCTCAGCCGCTGTCGGTCTATATGCGAGATCACACGAGACGTAGGCCACGTCGGCCGCGGGAACACGGCCGCAGGGCGGCAACCTCGGCGGCCCCGGCGACGACCAGGACATGGATCCGCCACACCCACCATTCGACGGCGAAATGGGAACCGAATAATGAGGCGACGAACCAAGCTGCGGCTCACCGGGGCGCTGACCACGACGGCCGCGACTGTCACGGCCGGCGTGCTGATGCTGATGCCCGAGGCGTCGGCCGCGCTCGCCGGGCCCACCGGCTACGCGACCCAGAACGGCGGCACCACCGGCGGCGCGGGCGGCAAGACGGTCAAGGCGAGCACCGGCACGGCCATCCACCAGGCCCTGTGCACGCGGGCCGCCGAGGACACCCCGATCACCATCGAGGTGGAGGGCACGATCAACCACGGCAACACCAAGAAGGTCTCCGGCGACAGCTGCAACACCGCGGACGGCGTGATCGAGCTCAAGCAGATCAGCAACGTCACGATCAAGGGCGTCGGCAACGGCGCGACCTTCGACCAGCTCGGCATCCACATCCGCGAGTCGAGCAACATCATCATCCAGAACGTGACGGTCAAGAACGTCAAGAAGTCCGGCTCCCCCACCTCCAACGGCGGCGACGCCATCGGCATGGAGAGCGGCGTCCGCAACATCTGGGTCGACCACTCCACCCTGGAGGCCTCGGGCGGCGAGTCGGAGGGCTACGACGGCCTCTTCGACATGAAGAACGACACCAAGTACGTCACGCTGTCCTACAGCATCCTGCGGAACTCCGGCCGCGGCGGCCTGATCGGCTCCAGCGAGAGCGACGTGTCCAACAGCTTCATCACGTACGAGCACAACCTGTACGACAACATCGACTCCCGCGCCCCGCTGCTGCGCGGCGGCACCGCTCACATGTTCAACAACCACTACCTGAACATCAACGAGTCCGGCATCAACTCCCGGGCCGGCGGCAAGGCGAAGGTGGACAGCAACTACTTCCAGGACTCCAAGGACGTCCTGGGCACCTTCTACACCGACACCACCGGCTACTGGCAGGTCAGCGGCAACACCTTCGACAGCGTGACCTGGTCCGAGCCCGGCGACGAGAACAAGCCGGCCGGACCCGACCCGAAGTCCACCACCACGGTCAACCTCCCCTACTCCTTCACCCCCGACAAGGCGTCCTGCGTCCCGGCGATCGTGAAGGAGACGGCGGGCGCCAACAAGGGCCTGAAGACGTCGGACGGCAGCTGCTGACGCACCTCGCGCACCTCGCGCACCCCGTCATCCGGCGGTGACGGGGGTGGGGGGGTGGGGGGACTTGAACAGGGAACCTAAGGTTAGGCTAACCTAAGTATCGGTCCTCACCACGGACCGCTCCCTGCTCCTGTCCCCCCACACGCACGCCCGCCACCGCCGGAGGCCTGCACATGCGCTCACACCTGCTCAACGGCACCACCGCGGAGCGATACCGAAGCTCCGCCACCGAAGGAATCGAGCGGGTGGCAGCCAAACTCGCCGCCACCGACCAGCCGTTCACCGGCACCTCGGTCGACGCCCTCGCTCCCCGCATCGACGCCATCGACCTGGACGCCCCCCTCCACGACACCGCCGCCGCCCTCGACGAGCTCGAAGAGGTCTACCTCCGGGACGCGGTCTACTTCCACCACCCCGACTACCTCGCCCACCTCAACTGCCCGGTCGTCATCCCGGCCGTACTCGGCGAGGCCATCCTCTCCGCCGTCAACTCCTCCCTCGACACCTGGGACCAGTCGGCCGGCGGCACCTTGATCGAGCGCAAACTCGTCGACTGGACGACCGCCCGCCTCGGCCTCGGCCCCGCCGCCGACGGCGTCTTCACCTCCGGCGGCACCCAGTCCAACCTCCAGGCACTGCTCCTCGCCCGCGAGGAGGCCAAGGCCGAAAACCTCTCCGACCTGCGCATCTTCGCCTCCGAGGCAGCCCACTTCTCCGTACGGAAATCCGCGAAGCTGCTCGGCCTCGGCCCCGAGGCGGTGATCCCCGTCCCGGTCGGCCCCGACCGGCGGATGCGGACGGTGGCGCTCGCCCGCGAGCTGGAGCGCTGCGCCGCGGACGGCCTGGTCCCCATGGCCGTCATCGCCACCGCCGGCACCACCGACTTCGGCTCCATCGACCCGCTGCCGGAGATCGCCGGGCTGTGCGAGCAGTACGGCACGTGGCTGCATGTGGACGCGGCGTACGGCTGCGGGCTGCTGGTCTCGCCGAAGCGCCGCTCGCTGCTGGACGGCATCGAGCGGGCCGCCTCGGTGACGGTGGACTATCACAAGTCCTTCTTCCAGCCGGTGAGTTCCTCCGCGGTGCTGGTACGGGACGCGGCGACGCTGCGGCACGCCACCTACCACGCGGAATACCTCAACCCGCGCCGCATGGTCGCCGAGCGCATCCCCAACCAGGTCGACAAATCGCTCCAGACCACCCGCCGCTTCGACGCCCTCAAGCTGTGGATGACGCTGCGGGTGATGGGGGCGGACGGAGTCGGCGGCCTCTTCGACGAGGTCTGCGACCTCGCGGCGGAGGTGTGGGAGCTGCTGGCCGCCGACCCGCGCTTCGACGTCCTGGTGCAGCCGCAGCTGTCGACGCTGGTCTTCCGCTACATCCCGGCCGACGCCACCACCCCCACCGAGATCGACCGGGCCAATCTGCACGCCCGCAAGGCGCTCTTCGCCTCCGGCGCGGCCGTGGTCGCGAGCACCGAGGTCGACGGCCGCCACTATCTGAAGTTCACCCTGCTCAACCCCGAGGCCACGGTCGCCGGCGCGGCCGCCGTGCTCGACCTGATCGCCGGCCACGCCGAGCAGTACCTGGGGGATTCCCTTGACCACGCATCCTGAGCCCGCGACGTACGACTTCATAGGCATCGGCCTCGGCCCCTTCAATCTGGGCCTCGCCTGCCTCAGCGAGCCGATAGCCGACCTGAACGGCGTCTTCCTCGAATCCAAGCCCGGCTTCGAATGGCACTCCGGGATGTTCCTGGACGGCGCCCACCTGCAGACCCCGTTCATGTCGGACCTGGTCACGCTGGCCGACCCGACGTCCCACTACTCCTTCCTCAACTACCTGAAGGAGAGCGGGCGGCTGTACTCCTTCTACATCCGCGAGAACTTCTATCCGCTGCGGGTCGAGTACAACGACTACTGCCGCTGGGCGGCGGAGCAACTCGGCGACAGCATCCGCTTCGGCACGACGGTGACGGAGGTGACGTACGAGAACGAGCACTACCTGGTCCACACCCGCGAAGGCGATACGTACCGCGCCCGCCGCCTCGTCCTCGGCACCGGCACCCCGCCGCACATCCCGGCCGCCTGCCGCGGCCTCGGCGGCGACGCAATCCACAACTCCCGCTATCTCACGCACAAGCGCGACCTGCAGGCCAAGGAGTCGATCACCATCGTCGGCAGCGGCCAGTCCGCCGCCGAGATCTACTACGACCTGCTCGGCGACATCGACACCCACGGCTACCGGCTGAACTGGGTCACCCGCTCCCCGCGCTTCTTCCCGCTGGAGTACACGAAGCTCACGCTGGAGATGACGTCACCGGAGTACATCGACTACTTCCACGCGCTGCCCGAGGAGACCCGCTACGGGCTCACCGCCGGGCAAAAGGGGCTCTTCAAGGGCATCGACGGCGATCTGATCAACGAGATCTTCGACCTGCTGTACCAGAAGAACCTGGGCGGGAAGGCGCCGACGCGGCTGCTGACGAACTCGGCGCTGACGGGGGCGACGTACGAGGACGGCACGTACACGCTCGACTTCCGACAGGAAGAGGCGGAGCGGGACTTCTCGCTGCGCACCGAGGGACTGATCCTCGCCACCGGCTACGCCTACACCGAGCCCGAATTCCTCAAGCCGGTCCGCGACCGCCTCCGCTACGACTCCCGCGGCAACTTCGACGTCGCCCGCAACTACGCGATCGACACCACCGGCAGCGGCATCTTCCTGCAGAACGCCGGCGTCCACACCCACAGCATCACCTCGCCCGACCTCGGCATGGGCCCGTACCGGAACAGCTGCATCATCCGCGAGCTGTGCGGCGGCCGGGAGCACTACGCCGTGGAGAAGGCCATCGCATTCCAGGAGTTCGCCCCGTGATATCCATCCGCCCCCTCGACCCGCTGACCGACTCCGAGCTGGTGCACGCCTGGGTGACGCACCCGAAGGCGGCGTACTGGCTGATGCAGGACGCCCGCCTGGAGGACGTCGAGCGCGAGTACCTGAACATCGCCGCCGACGAGCACCACGACGCCTTCCTCGGCCTGCACGACGGCGAGCCCGCCTTCCTGATGGAGCGCTACGACCCGGCGCACCGGGAGCTCGCGGGCCTGTACGAGGCCGAGCCCGGCGATGTCGGCATGCACTTCCTGGTCGCCCCCACCGACCGGCCGATCCACGGCTTCACCAGGGCCGTCATCACGGCGGTGATGGAGCAGCTGTTCGCCGACCCGCGCACCCGGCGGGTCGTGGTCGAGCCGGACGTACGCAACACCGCGGTGCACGCACTGAACGAGGCCGTCGGCTTTGTCCCCGCCCGCGAGATCGACAAGCCGGAGAAGCGCGCGCTGCTGAGCTTCTGCACGCGCGCGCAGTTCCTGGCCGCACGAGGAGTATCGACATGAGCCTTACGGGCATCTCCGCCGCCGTCGCCCACCTGACCCCCGAGCACTGGGAGCGGGCGAATCGCCTGCTTGTCAGGAAGGCGCTCGCGGAATTCGCGCATGAGCGGCTGCTGGCCCCGTCGCCGGCGGGCGGCAAGGTGGGCGCCTATGTCGTCCGCAGCGACGACGACCGCACCACGTACCACTTCACCGCCACCCGCCACGCCCTGGACCACTGGCAGATCGACGCCGACTCGATCACGCGCACACGGGATGGCGCTGACCTCCCGCTCTCGGCCCTGGACTTCGTCATAGAGCTGCGGACGGCCCTCGGCCTGACCGACGAGATCCTCCCGGTGTACCTGGAGGAGATTTCCTCGACCCTCTCCGGCACCTGCTACAAACTCGCCAAGCCCGACCGGCTCTCGGCCGCCGAGCTGGCGCGCGGCAGCTTCCAGGCGATCGAGACCGGCATGACCGAGGGCCACCCGTGCTTCGTCGCCAACAACGGCCGGCTCGGCTTCGGCATCCACGAATACCTCTCGTACGCCCCCGAGACCGCCTCCCCGGTCCGCCTCGTCTGGCTGGCCGCGCACCGCGACCGGGCGGCCTTCACCGCGGGTACGGGCATCGAGTACGAGTCCTTCATCCGCGCCGAGCTGGGCGCGGGCACGGTCGCCCGCTTCCGCGCCGGACTGCGCGACCGCGGCCTGGACCCGGCCGACTATCTCCTCATCCCCGTCCACCCCTGGCAGTGGTGGAACAAACTCACCGTCACCTTCGCGGCGGAGATCGCCCGCGGCTACCTGGTCTGCCTCGGCGAGGGCGACGACGAATATCTTGCCCAGCAGTCGATCAGGACCTTCTTCAATACGACCGCCCCGGAAAAGCACTACGTCAAGACGGCCTTGTCCGTCCTCAACATGGGCTTCATGCGCGGCCTCTCGGCGGCGTACATGGAGGCGACCCCGGCGATCAACGACTGGCTGGCCGACCTGATCGCGAGCGACGCGACGCTGAAGTCGACCGGCCTGTCGATCATCCGCGAGCGGGCGGCGGTCGGCTACCGCCACCTGGAATACGAGACGGCGACCGACCGCCACTCCCCGTACCGCAAAATGCTCGCCGCGCTGTGGCGGGAGAGCCCGGTGCCGGGCCTGGACGAGGACGAGCAGTTGGCGACGATGGCGTCCCTCCTGCACGTGGACGACGAGGGCGCCTCGCTGGCCGCCGCCCTGATCACCCGCTCGGGCCTGCCCCCGGCGGAGTGGCTGCGTCGCTACCTCCACGCCTACTTCACCCCCCTCCTCCACAGCTTCTACGCCTACGACCTGGTCTTCATGCCGCACGGCGAGAATGTGATCCTGGTCCTGAAGGACGGCGCGGTCCAGCGAGCGATCTTCAAGGACATCGCAGAGGAGATCGCCGTCATGGACCCGGACGCGGCACTGCCGCCCGAGGTCCGCCGCATCCGGGTCGAGGTCCCGGAGGGCCAGAAAATCCTCTCCCTCTTCACCGATGTCTTCGACTGCTTCTTCCGTTTCCTGGCGGCGAATCTCGCCACGGCGGGGATATTGGCGGAAGAGGCCTTCTGGCGGACGGTGTCGGAGTGCGTACGCGACTATCAGCAGGCACACCCGGAATTGGCAGATGCATTCGAACGCCACGACCTCTTCGCATCCGAATTCACCCTGTCCTGCCTCAACCGCCTCCAACTGCGCAACAATCAGCAGATGGTCGACCTGACAGACCCGGCTGGCGCACTCCAGCTGATCGGCACCCTGCGGAATCCCGTCGCGCACCCCGGCTGATCAGTCGCCTTCAGGCCCTCCGCCCCACGAAAGCGGCGACCCGGCTCAGCGCCGCCGCCGACCGCGGGTCGCCGTCGAGCAGCACCGGCCAGACGTGCGGGACGTCGGGTACGTAGTGCGCCTCCACCCGCACCTGCGCCCGGGCCGCGCGGGCGGCGAAGGCGGTGGCGTCGTCGAGGAGCGTCTCGCCCGTGCCGGCGAAGAGGAGCACCGGGGGCAGTCCCGCCGGGTCGGCGAGGAGCGGGGAGGCGAGGGGGGTGGAGTCGGCGGGCAGGCCCTGGAGGTAGGCATCGGCTGCCTCCAGGGCGGAGGTGCGGGACCAGAGTTGGTCGCGTTCGGCGTTGGTGCGGTAGGAGTCGGCGTCGGCCCGCAGGCCGAGCAGCGGCGAGAAGAGCGCCAGCCGGTCCGGCAGCGGGGCGGCGACGGTCCCGTCCCGTAGCGCGAGGGCGAGGGCGACGGCGAGCCCGCCGCCGGCCGAATCGCCGGTGAGTACGGGGGCTGCCCCCGCACCCGCACCCGCCGTCACCGCACGCCACACCGCGGCCGCATCGCGGAGCGCCGCCGGGAACGGGTGCTCCGGCGCCAGGCGATACTCCGGCACGACCACCCGCCGCCCGGTCGCCGTCGCCAGCCGGTGCGCGAAGCCGACCCAGCCCGCAGCCGCCCCCAGCCGATACCCGCCGCCGTGCAGATGGACGATCGGGGCCGCCGTCGCAGCCGTATCCGCCACGGGGCCCGGACCCACCCCCGGGTGCACCACCGCCGCCGGGACACCCCCGAACTTCTCCATCGCCCATGTCACATCCGCGGGCGGCGGGGTCGCCTGCGCCACAGCCCGTCGACGTACCAGCAGGTCATCGGTGGCCGGCCGCCCCGTGCGCTCAGGCGGCAGCCCCGCCCCCTCCGACGACGCCCCTGCTCCCCTCACCCCGACACCGCCCCCAAATCCGGCATCGGATACGGGAACTTGGCCCCCACTCCCCCGTCCACCGTCAGCACCTGCCCGCTCACGCACGCCGCCAGATCGCTGCTCAGGAACAGCAGCCCAGCCGCGATGTCCGACGGCAGCGCGACCCGGCGCAGCGGCGTATTCGCCACATTCTTCCGATAGCCCTCCTCCCCCAAGAAGGCCGACACCCGCGGCGTCCACACGATCCCGGGCGCGATCGCGTTGACCCGCACCCCGTACGGCCCCAGCTCCACCGCCGCGGACCTGACCAGCGACATCAGCCCGGCCTTCGCCGCCCCGTAGGCCGCGTGCTGCGCGGCGCCCGTCTCGCCCGACACCGAGGAGACGAACGTGAGCGCCCCGCCGCCGTGTTCGGCCAGGTGCCGGCCGCCGTACTGGACCGCGAGGAAGGCGTGGCGCAGCACGATGTTCTGCTGCCAGTCCCAGTCCTCGTCGCTGAGGTCGAGCAGGCTCCCGTAGCGGCTCATCCCGATCACATCGACGACGCCATGCACCCGCCCGAAGCGGTCCTCGGCCTCCGACCACAGCCGCGCGGCATCCTCCCGTACGGTCGCATCCGCCGCCCACGGCACCGCGCCGGTCTCCTTCCCGACCCGCGCCACCCGCGCCTCGTCCACATCCACGGCGAGCACCCGCGCCCCGCACTGCGTGAGCGCGTGCACGATCTGCCGGCCCATCCCCTGCCCGGCTCCCAGCACAACCACCGCCCGGCCGTCGAGGCGCAGCGCGCCGCCGTAGTCGGGGACTTCGTCCCCGTCGGGCACGGGCGGTACGGGCGTCTGGGACAGGTTCACGGTGCGCCTCCGCTTTCGAAATGCCGAAAACTCCGCAGAAGTTCCACGGGAGAATGAGGCAGCCGCCCTCAAGCCGCAAGAGCCGGGACGCGAAGAGCCGAGACGCGAAGACGCTACGACAGGGCCACGATCCGCCCCCCGGTCTGCTTCGTGATCCCCTGCGCGATCCCCGCCAGCCGCTCCCCCACCTCCGCGACCCGCCGCCCCGTCGCCCGCCGCAGCCCGTTCACCATCAGCGCCAACGCCACCGCCCCATGCGGATCATGCACGGCCGCGACCACCGACGCGATGCTGTACTCCCCCTCCGCATCGAGATCCACCAGCCCGTAGTCGCTGTCGACCAGCCCCATCGCCGCCTCGTCCAGCTCCCCGAGCAACCGCCCCGCATCGGCCGGCGCCTCAGCGAGCAGCCCCAGCACCGTCCCGATCTCCATCCGCGCGGGCCGGTCCACCGCCACCGAGTAGCCCCGTTCCCGTACCGCCGCAAGCGCCGCAAGCAGCCGCCCCCGCACCGCCTCCCGCGTGCCGGGCTCGAGCCGCGACAGCCACGACTCGATCCGCCCCTCGGGCGCCCAGGCGTAAAAGACCTGCCCCAACGGCGGTACCAGCGGCACCCGCTGCCCGGGCCGCACATCGGCGGTCGGAATCTGCGGCGTCCCCTCGGTGGCCAGGATGACCACGTGATCGCCGCCCCGGCCGTCCCGGCCATCCCGGCCACCCCTCACCAGCGCCGATATCACCGTCTCGCTCCCCAGCTCCCGCGCCAGCCGCGCCAGCTGCCCGCGCGCCAGATCCACCGCCGGGTTGCCGCGCAGCGCGGCATCGCCCAGGGCTACGGGACAGGCGCCGAGTTCGTACGTCTTCCGCGTCGGATGCCGGACCAGATACCCGGCGTCCTCCAGCGCCCGCAGCACGGACAGCAGCGACGCCAGGTTCACGCCGAGCGAGGACGACAGCTCGGAGAGCGTGAAGGAGCCGCCGGGGTGGGCCGCGAAGAAGTTCAGTACGGCGACGGCGCGGGTGGCGGCGAGTGCTGGACGAACCATGGGCGTGCCCCTTGCGGTTGACGGACCGACTCCCCACAATCCTTCCGCTCTCCGAAGCCACTTTCCATATGTCAAAAGTGAGGAGGCACCATGAAGCTCGACGTCCTGTACGAGGTCGACGTCCCCCGCCCCTGGCCAGCCCCGCACCCGCAGGGCCAGCGGCAAGCCGAGCAGCGCGCCTACCGGGAGGCGGTCGAGCAGATCAGGCTCGCGGACCGGGTCGGGTTCCACACCGTGTGGGCCGTGGAGCACCACTTCCGCGAGGGCCGGTCCCACATGCCCGCCTCGGAGGTCTTCCTCGGCCATCTCGCCGGGCTGACCGAGCAGATCAGGCTCGGCTTCGGCGTCACCCTCACCCCCTTCGGCTTCACGCCGCCGCAGCGCATCGCCGAGAAGGTCGCAACCGTCGACATCCTCTCCGGCGGCCGGGTGGAGTGGGGCACGGGACGCTCCACGCCGATGGAGCAGACGGCCTTCGGGGTGGACATCGCCACGTCGCGGGACGACTGGCGGGAGGCGATCGAGATCGTCTGCGGGATGTGGCGGGAGGAGTATTTCGCGTACGAATCCGAGCGCTTCAGCTTCCCGCGCCGCATGGTCACCCCGAAGCCCGCGCAGGACCCGCACCCGCCCGTGTGGATGGCGGCGACCTCCAGCGGCTCCTCGCAGGTCGCCGGGGCCAACGGGCTCGGCCTGCTGTCCTTCTCCATCATGCAGCCGCTGGAGGCGATGGCCGCACAGATCGCGGCGTACCGGGAGGCGGCCGCGGCCGTGCGGCCGCTGACGGATGTGACCACCAACAAGGTCGCCGCGTACACCCTCGTGCACTGCCCCGGCGGCCGCGGGCCCGTGCATCCCAAGGTCTGGGATTCGGTGGCGTGGTGGTACAAGAACCTCGCCATGTTCACCCTGGAATGGGAGCTGCACCACCTCACGGAGGAGGAGCAAAACCGGACCTTCCCGCTGCTCAAGCCGATCATCGAGGGCGATGTCCCGGTCGAGCGCTTCGACGCCGGGGACATGATCATCATCGGCGACACCGAGACCTGCGTCGAGAAGATGAAGCGCTATGCGGATCTCGGCGTCGACGAGCTCATCTGTTACGTGCAGTGGGGCTATCTGGAGCACCAGGACATCCTGCGGACGATCGAGATCCTGGGGAAGGAGGTGATTCCGGAAATGGAACGGTACCGGCCCGCGCGCTGATCAGAGCAGCTCCGGCCGCTGCCAGTCCGCCCCCAGCACATGGTGGTCGAGGAAGTTCAGGAAGGTCCCGTACCAGACGCGGGCATGGTTCGGTGTCAGGATCCAGTGGTTCTCATCCGGGAAGTACAGGTACTTCGCCGGGACTTCGTAGCGCTGCAGATCCTGGAAGAGCGCCGAACCCTGGCCGACCGGGACGCGGTAGTCCTTCGCGCCGTGGATCACCAGCATGGGGGTCCTGATCTTCTCCGCACCCAGGTACGGGTTGTTGGCCTCGTACCGGTCGGGGCTGGTCAGCGGGTCGCCGAAGATGCGCTGGAAGTACCAGGGGGCGTCCGTGTCGGCCTGGAAGGCCCGCAGGTCCCACAGGCCCGCGTGCGAGACGATCGCCTTGAAGCGGTCGGTCCGGGTGGCGACGCGGTTGGCCATGTAGCCGCCGTACGAGCCGCCGCCCAGCGCCGTACGCGAGGCGTCGATGTCGGCGCGGGCCTCGGTGGCGTCGGTGAGCGCCATGACGTCGTCGTACGGGCGGATGCCCCACTGGCCCCAGCCGCGCTCGTGGTTGTGCAGGCCGTAACCGGTCGACAGGGCCGGGTCGGGGAGCAGCACGGCGTAGCCGCGGGCGGCGAAGGGCCAGGGGTTCCAGCGCCAGGTCCAGCCGTTCCAGCTGCCCTCGGGGCCGCCGTGGACGGCGACGAGCAGCGGGGCGGGCTCGGCGGCCGACGCGCCTTCGGGGAGGACGAGCCAGCCGCGCAGCGCGAAGCCGTCGTCCGCCTCCGCGTGCACTTCGGTGAGGGTGCCGGGGAGGGCGTCGATGCCGCCGGGGGCGGGGAGGGCGACCGGCTCCTGGTCGGCGGCGGCGGCGTCGAGGCGGACCGGGCGGGGCGGGGAGTCGATGGCGTTGCGCAGCGCGTAGAGGGTGCGGCCGTCGGGGGCCACGCAGAGTGCGGCGTACGAGCCGGCGGCGGTCAGCCGGGTGACCGTGCCGTCGGGGTCGCGGCGGAAGACGGGGGCGTGGCCCTTCTCCGACGAGGTGAACCAGAAGGTGTCGTCCACCGGCGAGACCGCCACCCCGCCGGGGAAGTTGTCGAAGCCGGGCAGCAGGTCGGTCTCCTCGCCGCTCGTCAGGTCGATGCGGACGAGCGTGATGTCCCAGGGGGCTTCGTACGCGGGGACGGTCATCCGGGCGCAGGTCACCCCCGTGCCGTCGTACGTGAACTCCGGGCCCACGTACTCGTACCCATGCTGCTCGACGACCCGCAGCTGCTTGCCGGTCGCCGCGTCGGCGACCACGACCACGGTGCCGTTCTCGCCCGGCACCCGGCCGGGGACGAAGCGCGTGTACGCCACCCGCGTGCCGTCGGGCGAGAGCACCGCGTCCGCCGGCTCCTCCTGCCCGACGCCGTGCCCGCCGGCGTCGACCACGGGGCCGCCGGCGGCGGCGCGGACGAAGGCGTGCGGCTCGTCGGGGCCGAGGTCGCGGTCCCATACGCGGGTCGGGCCGGCCTCGTACAGGATCGCGGTCACCTTCGCGTCCTTGCGGGCCTTGTGGAGCTTCCCGTGCGCGGCCGGGTCGGCGGCGCCGGGGAGGAGCCCGGCGGTGTACGTGAGGGTGCCGGTGTCCCGGGCGGCGGCGAAGCCGGCGATGCCGCCCGGGTGGCGGGCGATGAGCTCGGCTTCGCCGTGGGCGGGGAGGGACCAGAGGGCGGCGCCTTCATCGTCGCCGTTGCTCTTGCTGTCGCCCGCGCCCGGATCGCTGTCCGGCCGCCCCGACAGGAACAGCAGCGCACCGTCCGCCGCAAACGCCGGCGCCGACTCCCCTTCTCCGACCGGGTCAGCCGCCGCGCCTCCCGCTCCCCCGCCGGATCCAGCTCCCACAGCCCGGACACGAACCGCGTCCCGTCCCCGGCGAGCGTCTGCACCGCGGCCACCAGCCGGGTGCCGTCGCGGGAGAGGGTCAGCGAGTTGACGCGGGGCTGGGCGACGAAGGCGGACAGGTCGTGGAACGCGCGTGAGGCGCTGGAGGACTCAGGCATGCGTGCGATTCTGCCTCAGTTGAGGCCCCCTTAGACGGCGGTCCGCGCGATGAGATCGGGCGGCTGCCGGAAGCGCCGCTCCCCCCTTAGAGATCAGGCTGAGTCATGCCCGGCGACCCAGGCGACCCCGGCGACCGGAACGCGCCCGAAGGAGCCACCATGTCCGACAGCCTCACCCCCACCGCACGCCCCCGCGTCCTGCTCATCGGCGGCAAGCCCGCGCATGTCCGCAAGGCCCTGGAGCTCGGCCTCGACGTGGTGCTCGCCCAGTACCCCGACGCGTACGAGAACGACCACTGGCCGCCCGGCGTGGAGAAGGTGCTGCGGCTCGATTACGGCGATCTCGACCAGCTCGTGCCGCTGGTACGGGAGTTGCACGAGCAGCGCCCCTTCGCGGCGGCCGTGTCGCTCTTCGAGCTGGGGCTGCTGCCGGCGGCGCGGGTGAGCGAGGAGCTGGGCCTCGGCGGTGAGTCGGTCGCCACTGTGGAGCTGCTGCTGGACAAGGGGCGGATGCGGCGGCTGCTGGAGGCGAAGGGCATCAGCCCGGTGGCCTCGGCGGTCGGCCGGTCGGCGCGGGATGTGCGGGCGTTCGTGGCGGTGCACGGGCTGCCGGTCATCGTCAAGCCGGTGCGGGAGTCGGGGAGTCTGGGCGTGCTGCGCATCGATGACGAGGCGGGGGTCGAGGCCGCGGCCGACCGTTACCGCTCGATCGACGACGGCCACTGGAACCCCGGGGACCTGGCCTTCGCCGACTCCTTCGACGAGTTCCTGATGGAGGAGTACCTGGACGGCCCGGAGATCAGCGTGGAGACGCTGTCGTCCGCGGGCCGGCACGTGATCATCGCCGTCACCGACAAGGAGATCGGCGGCGCCGGCTTCGTGGAGACCGGGCACTCCCAGCCCAGCCGGCACCCGGCCGCGGCGCTGCGCGAGGCCGCCCGGCTGGTGACGGACTTCCTCGACGCGGTCGGCCTGCGGAACGGCCCCGGCCACACCGAGGTCAAGCTGACCTCGCGCGGTCCGCGGATCGTCGAGTCGCACAACCGCGTCGGGGGCGACCGGATCAACGAACTCACCGAGATCACCACCGGCGTGGACATGGAGCGGCACGCGCTGGCCGCCGGGCTCGGCCTGCTGCAGCCGCCTGCCACCTCCCCGTCGCCGCGGGGCGGCGCGGCCATCCGCTTCCTCACGCCGGAGCCGGGCCGGGTCGCGGAGGTGACGGGCAGCGACGCGGTACGCGCGGACCCCGTCTTCGTCGAGCTGCAGCTGAAGGCCGGGCCCGGCACCGTAATCCCGCCGCTGACCTGGAACGAGGAGAAGACAGGTCACGTCATCGCCCGCGGCGCCACCGCCACCGAAGCACTCACCAACGCCGGTCGGCTGGCCGCGGCGATCCGCATACGGACGGAGCCAGTCGCATGAGCACGGCACCGCCGGGCGGGCGCGGCCCGGCCACCGACGAGCCGCAGCCGCGCTTCCGCGACGCCCTGCGCGGCCTGCCCGCCCGGGTGTGGGTGGTCAGCCTCGGCATCCTGGTCAACCGGGTCGGCAACTTCCTGCCCGTCTTCATCGTGCTCTACCTGACCGGGCGCGGCTATTCCGCAGGCGCCGCCGGCTTCGTGCTGGGCGTCTCCGGCCTCGGCAACGTCCTCGGCAACACGCTCGGCGGCTACTTCGCCGACCGCCTCGGCCGCCGCCCGACCATCGTCCTGTCGGCCACCAGCACCGCCGCGCTGACGGCGCTCGTCCCGTACCTCACCGGCCTCCCGGCCATCGTCACGGTGGTCGGCCTCATCGGCGTGACGTCCCAGATCTACCGCCCGGCGGCGGCCGCGGTGCTGCTCGACGCGGTGTCGACGAACCAGCAACGCCTCGCCGCCTTCGGCGTCTTCCGCTTCGCGATGAACGTCGGCGCGGCGCTGGGCGGCGTCATCGGCGGGGTGCTGGCGGGGACGTCGTACACGGCGGGGGCCGCGGCCGTCCGGCAAGGAGCAGGGGGCCGCGCCGCCCCGCCCGCCCGGCTACCGGCAGGCGCTCACCGACCGCGCCCTCCTCCGTTTCCTCCTCATGACCGTGGCCGCCGAATTCGTCTACATCCAGTCCACCGTCGGCCTCCCCCTCCACGTCAGCGGCGCAGGCCTGACCGAACGCGACTTCGGCCTCCTCATCGGCCTCAACGGCCTGCTGGTCCTGACCCTGGAGCTCCCCACCACCGCCGCGATCGCCCGCTACCGCCCGGAACGCGTCCTGGCCATCGGCAACCTCCTCATCGGCGCGGGCCTCGCCCTGACCGGCCTGGTGACCGACTTGCCCCTGCTGGCGACCACGGTCCTGATCTGGACCCTCGGCGAGATGCTGACCAGCTCCGTCTCCATGGCCTACCTGGGCAGCCTGACTCCCCCGCACCTGACCGGCCGCTACCAGGGCCTGTACGGCGCCGCGTACACGATCGGCACCGGCACCGGCCCGCTCCTCGGCGGCGCCGCGTACGCCTTCGCGCCGTGGACGCTGTGGGCGCTGGTCGCCGCGGCCGCGGTGCTGGCCGCACAGCTCAGCCTGCCGCGCCGCCGGTCCGCGGCGGGCTGAGCTAGTACGCGCTCAGCACCCGCCGCGCCACCCGCCGTACGTCCGCGTCGAGCTGGGACTTGGACGGGTGGTGCCAGCGCTTGTGGTCGACGTACAGAAGCAGGTTGCCCTGGCGGACGGTCAGCGTGTGGTGCCGGCTCTTCTCCCCGGTGTGCTCGAAGGTGAAGGTGTCGAGGCGGGCCTCGTCGCCGAAGCCGGAGAGCTTCTCGCCGTCCGTCGAGGCGATCTCGTCCTTGGCCTGCTTCTCCGCGCTCTCCCCGGTCAGCGGCGAGTCCGGCACCGCCTTCACCCGTACGGTCAGGCTCGGCGCCCCGTCCGCATCCGACTCCCAGACGCAGCCGCTGACCCGGCCGTCGGCCCCGCCCTTGGACGTGGTGTCCAGCGCCTTGATCCCCGGCACCAGCGCGGCACTCTCCGAACGCAGCCGAGAACAGACGGACTTGACCTCATCGATCTCACCCCCGACCGGCTCCGCGAGCCGCCGCGCGGCCGCGGGCACATCGGCGCCGAGCCGCTCCAGCACATCGGCCGCCGCCACCCGCGCCGCCGCCTCCACGCGGTGCTGCGGCGGCACTTCACCCCGCCGGTAGTCCAACGACGCCTCCGTCATTGCCTTCACCCGCACGGTCACATTGCGGTAGCGAACCAGGATGTCGGCGCGGGATATACCGTCCTCCACCGTGCCGTACGCATTCGACTTCGCCTCGTCACCCAGGCCCGTCAGCGGGTGCGCGTCGGCGAGGATCTTGCCGGCGTCGCGCTCAATCTTGACCTTCCCTTTCCCGGTCCCGGTGGCCCGGAACGCCTTCTTCGCCACCGCGACCGCAGGCGTCAGCTTGCGCGAACTGCCCGGTGACGGCACGGTGTCGGGATCCTTGTCCCCGCCTGGCTGGTGCGCGGTGACCGTCACGTCCAGCTCCCGGTCCGCGCCATCGGGCGCGAACCGCTCCACCCAGGCGCAGCCTTCGGGCGGCGGCAGCTTCTTGCGGTAGACGAGCATCGCCTTCCGCGCCGTGGGCGAGACGGCCTCGCAGGCGTTGGCGACCGCATCAGGACGCAGGTCGCCCTTGCGCCAGCCGCGCTTCTTGGTTTTGGTCCCGTCCCACTGCCGTATCGTCTCGGCGTCGTACTTCCGGCTGTCGCCGCCCGAGCGCGGCAGCGGATACGCGACGACGCTCACCTTGCCCGACGGCTCCGGGCGGCGGAGGTAGATCCGGTCGTCGTCCCAGGCCGCGAACATCGTCTGCACCCGAGCGTCCGGAATCCGGCCGATGATGCGCTCCTTGCCGTCCCGCAGCCCGTACGTCATCAGCCACGACACCGTCCGCCCCGGCTTCGCTCCCTTCACCTCCCGCGCGGCCAGCAGCTTGTCCTTCCAGACCCCGAGCACTGTCGCCTCGTCCTGACGCTGCTGCCACCGCACCTTCCCGGTGCGCAGGTCGTACGCGTACAGCGCGGGGTCTCGCGCATAACCCATGACCAGCGTGTTCCCCTTGATGAACGGGCCGACGGTCCCGCGGCTGCCGGCGGCCCCCTGGCTCGCATCTCCCTGGCCCGCAGCGGACGAGTACGTCAGCTCCTTGCCGATGGTGTGCACGGGCTTGCCGTCGCCGTCGTACGTCTGCATGACCCGGTGGCCCTCCCGGCTGACGTCCAGGACCAGCGGGTCGTCGGAGACGATGCCGTGCAGATCGTCGCCGTCGGCCCGGTCCGCCTCCGTGCGCCATACGGGCTTGGCGCCCGCTCCCTCGTACAGCACCAAGTGGTCGGGGGCGCCGTCGTCGGCGGCGGTCCCCCGCGAGGCCTCGCGGATGGCGAGATGGGTGCCGTTGTGGTCCACCTGGTCCACGCACGCCTCGCTGCTCTTGAGCCGGGTGCCCAGCGACTTGCCGTCCCGCGGGCGGAATTGCTGCACGCTGTAGCAGTCGAGGGTGACGGTGAGGGCCTCGTCGCCGAGGCTGACGCTCCACTCCGTGTATTCACCCGCATTGCCGACCCGCTTCGCCCACTTGACCTTGCCGTCCTCAAGGTCCACCACACCGGCGTACGTGCATCCGCCCTTCCCCTCGGCGTCGAAGAGCATCCCGACGAGCCCGCCCTCGCTGGGCTTCCCCGACGTTACGCAGACGCCGCTCGTCCCCTTGGGCAGCTCAAACGTCCACCGCTTCTTGCCCGTATGCGAGTCGTATCCGAGCAGGTCACCGTCGTCCTCCACGCCGAGGACGCCGCGCCCGACCAGCACGATCCCGCCGTCGTCCTCCGACGCGACGCGCCTCTCCCACACCTTCTTCAGCGCCTTCGGCTGCGTGGGCCGGTCCGGGCCCTCCTCCCCGCCTCCGCCGCCGGTGCAGGCACCGCCCGCCAGCAGCGCGCACAGCATCGCGATCGCCGTGGCCGCCTGGCTGCGCGTACGCGCGCGTCGAGCCATGAGTGATGTCCCCCCGATTCCCCCTGGTGTTGCGGCCGGAGGGTAGTGGGGGCGCGGGCTCGGCCGTCAACCTCCTTCGGCCTCAGCCGAATAGGGACTCCCTATAGCAGCTGCTGCATTTTCGTCTTTGCCCCTACCGAATTCCCATACGTACCGTGAAACAGCTCGACGGATACGTAAGGGAAAGGACCGGCAGAATGCAAGAACTCGCTGGAAAGCGCGCCTTGATCACGGGCGGCTCCCGCGGAATCGGCGCGGCCATAGTGCGCCGGCTCCTCGACGCGGGCTCCGAGGTGCTCACCACCGCCCGGTCGGCGACGGGCACGGTCCCGGATGGTGCCGCCTTCGTCGCGGCGGATGTACGGACCCGGGCCGGTGCCGAAGCGATCGCCGCCGCCGCGCGGGAGACGCTCGGCGGCGTGGACCTGCTGGTCCACAACGCGGGTGGGGCGGGTCCGTACCCGGGCGCGCTGGCCATCACCGACGACGTCTGGCAGGACGCGCTCGACCTGAACTTCCTCGCCTCGGTGCGGCTCGACGCGCTGCTGGCACCGGAGCTGCGGGAGCGGCGCTCGGGGGTCATCGTGCACGTCTCGTCGGCCGCGGTCCCCACCTCCGCGCCGCCGTTCCTGCACTACACGGCGGCGAAGGCGGCGCTGGAGAACTACAGCCGGGGGCTGGCGGCGGAGTTGGCCCCGTTCGGGGTCCGGGTCAACACCGTGTCTCCCGGCCGCACCGCCACCCCCGGCGGCGAAGCCACCCGGGAGCAGTGGGCGCGCCTGAACTCGGGCCCCGGCCAGGACGTCACCAGCCCGCCGCTGGGCCGGGACGGCCTGCCGGGCGACATCGCCGACGCGGTGCTGTTCCTCATGTCGGACCGGGCGGGGTGGCTGACCGGGAGCAATCTGGTGGTGGATGGCGGCGAATTCCCGCGGGGCTGAATTAATTCAGGCAAAGGCAGGAGACTCGGCGGCGGACCAATTCTCCTGCCGCAGGAATTCGAGCAGCGCGCTCTCCGCCGGACCAGCGGCCTGCCGCAGCACCGCAATGACGGGCTGGGACACCGCCGGCGTCACCGGCCGTACGAAATCCTCATAGCCGTGCGGCACCGCGGACGCCGGCACCAGCGTGACCCCGATCCCCTGCGCCGCCCACCGCGCCGCCGTCGCCGTCTGGGACACCCGCGCGGCCGTGGCGGGGGTCAGGTCGCCCGCCCGCAGCACGCTCTGCAGTACGGCGTCGAGCGCACTGTCGCGGTCGAACCGCACCCACGGCTCCCCCGCCAGCTCCCGCAGCCCGACCCGCTCCGCGGCGAGCAGCGGATGCCCGGCGCCCAGCACCACGACGAACTCCTCGTCGCCCAGGTGATGGGCGTCGGCCGGGCTCTGCTCGCACGCCGCCATCAGGGCGAGGTCCAGCACGCCGCGGCGCCCCAGCTGCTCCAGCTCGGCGGAGCTCGGCTCCTCGAAGACGGTGACCTCAAGACGCGGCGAACGCCGCCGCAACGCCGCCAGCGCCCCCGGCAGCTGCCGCGTGCCGAAGCCCATCTGCACCGCGACCACCAGCTCACCCACCAGCTCGTCGGCCCCAGCCCGCGCCGTCGCCCGCGCCCGCCGCGCCGCACTCACCGCGACCTCGGCCTCCCGCAGGAAGGCCCGCCCGACCACAGTGGGCACCAGCCCGCTGGGCGTACGGGCGAAGAGCTGCACCCCGAGCTCCCGCTCGAGCCCGCGGATCTGCTGCGATACGGACGGCTGCGCCACCCGCAGCACCTCGGCGGCCGCGGTGACCGAGCCTTCGGCGGCTACGGCGAGCGCGTACTCGTACTGTCGGAGGCTCATCGACGTCCGTCCCTCTGTCATGGCTGCTGTAAGCGTGACAACAGGGGACGCCCCGCGATTACTCCACGCCACCCTCACCTACCGGCGCGCCCCTCGCCGCCGGCGTCCGCGCGGACGGTGTCCCACAGGCGCATCAGGAGCTGCTCGTCCTGGTCGGGTGCGTCGTCCTCGGCGCGCTCGCTCTCGGCGCCGCGCACCTCCGTGTGCAGCTCCTCCATGCGCTGGTCGAGCTGTTCGGCGAGGTGGGCGGCCTCGGTGAGGCTGGCGACCAGGCCGGGTGGGACGTGGCCGTCGTACTTGTAGTAGATCTTGTGTTCCAGGCTGGCCCAGAAGTCCATGGCGATCGTCCGGACCTGCACCTCGACCGTTACGGGGACGGGGCCGGTGCTGAGGAACACCGGGATCTCGATGAGCGCGTGCAGGCTCTTGTAGCCGTTGGGCTTCGGGGCGGCGATGTAGTCCTTGACCTTGAGTACGCGCACGTCCGTCTGTGAGGTCAGCGCCTCCATGACCCGGTACGTATCGGCGATGAAGCTGCACGTGACGCGCACCCCGGCGATGTCCTGGATGCCCGCCCGGATCGCCTCGGGCGTGGGCTCGATGCCGAGCCGTGCCACCTTCCGCAGGATGCTCTCCGGCGACTTGACCCGGGAGCCGACGTGCTCGATCGGGTTGTACCGGTGCAGGTGCAGAAACTCCCGGCGCAGGATCGACACCTTGGTCAGCACCTCGTCGACGGCGAACTCGTACTCCATCTCGATGCGCTGGAAGTCCTTGCGCAGTCGGCGCGCGAACGCCACATCCGCGGGCTTGGGCGGCCCACCGCCGGAACGCTGCGTCGGGTCGTCGGCCACGGAGGGCTGCTCCTCACGGTCTGGTGGACGTCGAGTCGCGACCGTACACTCGCTCCGGCTCTGACCCACAAGTCATCAGGGCCATCCGCAGTAACCCTCGGAACACACGGACTTCAGACCACAGGAGGGCACCCCCCATGCTGCGCAAGCTAGGACTCGGCATAGCCACCGCTGTCGCCGCGCTCACCCTCACGGCGACCGCCACCGCCGCACCTGAAACCGCACCGGAAGCCGCACCCGCCCCCGCCGCCCCGACCGTGCTGCATTACGACGACAGCCAGGCCGCGGAGTTCAAGGACGCGGTGGCCGCGGGCGTCAAGGTGTGGAATGACAACCTCGAGAACGTCCAGCTGGAGAAGGCCGGTTCGGGCGAGCAGGCGGAAATCAAGATCGTCGCCGACGACGGCTGGCCGCGCGCCGAGCTCGGCCCCGTACGCCCGGGCGGGCAGGCCACGGTGTGGTTCGGCCGCCAGGCGGTGAACGAGGGCTACGACACCACCCGCATCGCCTCCCACGAAATGGGCCACAGCCTGGGCCTGCCGGACATGAAGCCGGGCCCCTGCTCATCGCTGATGTCCGGCTCCACGGCGGGCGTGGACTGCACCAACCCCCAGCCGAACGCGGAGGAAAAGGCGGAGGTCGAGGCCAACTACGGCAGCGGCGCCGCGGCAGACACCCCGTTCAGCGGCCGGATCGTGGTGGACGGCCCGTAAAGCGCAATGGATAGTCCCGGTGGTGGTGACGGCCGCCCACTGGCCGCCACCACCACCGCTTCCCTCTTCTCCGCACGTTGACGGGCCGTCATTCGCTGCCTACCGTCCAAACTCGTCAATGTCGAACAAAGTTCGACATGTCGAACGAAAGAAGGCCCAGATGGACGGCATGGAGAAGGCCCGGCAGTCGCTGTCCGCGCTCGGGCTGCCGGAGCGGGATCTCGGGGAGTTACCCGACTCGGGGAAGCGGTTCGCGGATGGCGCGCAGTTCCGGGTGGAGATCCCGTCGGTCGAAGGACCGGGGCCGTTCCAGGCGGTGCTGGAGGAGGCCGAGCGGCTGAGCGTGCGCGTACACCGCATCAGTCAGGGCAGCGGCATGATGCTGCTCTCCGACGCGGAGATCGGGGAGATGGTGGCGCTCGGCCGCCGCCGCCAGGTCGAGGTGTGCCTCTTCGTCGGGCCGCGCGGCGGCTGGGACATCGGCGTGCAGGCGGCGTCGGCCGCGGGCGGCGGCGCGGCGGCGGTGCTGCGCGGCGCCGACCAGCTCGCGTACGGGATCGAGGACGTCATCCGCGGCTGCGAACTCGGCGTGCGCAGCGTGCTCGTGGCCGACATCGGGCAGCTGTGGGTCCTCGGCCGATTACGGAAGTCCGGGGACCTGCCGCAGGACCTGGAGATCAAGGCGTCGATATCGATGCCGACCGCCAACCCGGCGGCCGCCCGGGTCCTGGAGGACCTCGGGGTCACCACGATCAATCTGCCGGTCGACCTCACCCTCGCCCAGATGGCGGCGATCCGCGGCGCCGTCGACGTACCGCTCGATGTCTACGTGGAGGGCGCCGACGACTTCGGCGGCGTGGTCCGCTACTACGAGATCCCGGCACTCGTGCGGGTGGCGGCTCCCGTGCACCTCAAGTTCACGGTACGGAACGCGCCGTCGCTGTATCCGTCCGGCGCGCACCTCGCCGACGTGGCCGTGGCGACCGCCCGGGAGCGGGTACGGCGGGCGGCGATCGGGCTCTCCGTGCTGCGCCGGCACTATCCGGAGGCCGCGGACGTAGGCGCGGTGGGGCAGACGGCGGAAGCCTGAATAGGGGCTGAGCCGTAGCCAATTCAGTGTCTTGACGGCCCATCAGGCCAGCCTTACGTTCAGGTCCACCAAACCTGCCGAACGATGTCCGAAATATCGGACAGCGTGGGTGGCCAAGCACGCCGGAGTGGTCATGAAGAAGATCGATCCGCAGGTGGAAGAGGCCGTAGACACCCTCGGCCTGAACGGTCTGGCCAGACGGCGGCTGCTCACCGGCGCCGGAATGATGAGCGCCTCAGCGGCCGCCGCGGCCTTGCTCTCCGCCTGTTCGTCCAGCAACAAGAGCGACGACGAGAAATCGGGCGGCGGCGTCGGGGATTTCCCGAAGACGCCGAAGTGGCGGTTCGTATTCGTCAATCACGTCACCACGAATCCCTTCTTCACCCCCACCCAGTACGGCGCCGCCGACGCCTGCGCGCTCCTCGGCGCCTCGTACCAGTGGACGGGCTCGAAGGACTCCAGCGTCCCGGAGATGGTCAGCGCCATGTCCTCGGCCGTCTCCGCGAAGGCCGACGGCATCGCGGTCGCGGTCGTCGACAAGAACGCCTTCAAGTCGCCCGTCGACAAGGCCCTGGACGCCGGCATCCCGACGGTCTCGTACAACGCCGATGGCGCGAAGGGGAATCCGGGCACCAACCGGCTCTGCTACATCGGCCAGGACCTCTACGAATCCGGCGTCCAACTCGGCAAGCGCATCGCCTCCGTGATGCCGGACGGCGGCGACGCGGTCGGCTTCATCGCCACCCCCGGCGCGCTCAACATCCAGCCGCGCATCGACGGCGCCACCGACGCCATCAAGGCCTCCGGCAAGTCCATCGACTTCAAGTCGGTCGCCAGCGGCGCCGAGCTTCCGAAGGAGCTGTCGACCATCGATGCGTACGCCCAGGGGCACAAGGACCTCAAGGGCATGTTCGCGGTCGACGCGGGCTCGACGGAGAGCATCGGCAAGGTCGTCAAGAAATACGGCCTCAAGAAGAAGGGCGTGGTCGCGGGCGGCTTCGACCTGAACCCGAACACCCTCACCGCCATCAAGGCGGGCGACCTCGACTTCACCATCGACCAGCAGCCCTACCTCCAGGGCTTCCTGACGGTCCTCTACCTGTGGACGTACAAGCTGTCCGGCGGCCTGGTGATGCCGAGCATCACCGACACCGGCCTGCTCTTCGTGACCAAGGACAACGTCGACCCGTATCTGAAGACCAAGACGCGATTCGAGGGATCCAGCACCAAGCAGCAGCTCCTCAAGCGCTCCGGCGCCATCGGGCACGCATGAGCGAGAGCGCGACCCGGGAGACCATCGGCGGGGAGCCGCCCGTAGCGGCGGCCGGCACCCCGCCGATACGGCAGCACGGCCCGCTCCGCCTCGCCTTCGAGGCCTTCGTCATCCGCCGCGAGGCCACCATCCTGATCGTCGCGGTGGGCCTGCTGCTGTACTTCTGGTCCAACAACTCGGACTTCCTGGCCCGCAACAACCTGGTCAACCTCTCCCAGCAGACCGCCCCGTACGCGATCATCGCGGCGGGGATGGTGCTGCTGCTGGTGAGCGGCGAGATCGACCTGTCGGTGGGCGCCGTCTTCGCGCTGTCGCCGTTCCTGATGCACTACATGGTCGACTATTACGGGGTGTATCCCCTGGTCGCGATCATCGGCTCGGTGCTGGCCGGGGCCGCGATCGGGCTGGTCAACGGCTTTGTGGTGGTCGTGCTGAAGGTGCCGTCCTTCGTCGCGACGCTGGGCATGCTCTTCCTCGTCCTCGGCATCATGCTGACCACGTCGCACGCCTACCCCGCGCAGATCCCGGAGGCGGCGCACGGGATACGGGGCTGGTTCGGGCAGTCGGACTGGGCGGAGCTGATCTGGTGCCTGATCATCGTCGCCTTCTTCCACGTGGTGCTCACCCGCTCGCGCTGGGGCCTGCACACGGTGGCCACCGGCGGCAATCCGCTCGGGGCGAGTGAGGCGGGCATCAAGACCGGCCGTATCAAGACGGGGAACTTCATGGCCACGAGCGCGCTTGGGGCCTTCGCCGGGATCCTCGAGGCCTTCCGCGTCGATTCGATCGACCCGACGTCGGCGGGTGCGGATGGCGCGGCGCCGATGTTTGCGGCGGTCTCGGCGGCGGTGATCGGCGGTACGGCGCTGGCGGGCGGCTCGGGAACGGTGGTGGGGGCGCTGCTGGGGGCGCTGGTGCTGGCGGAGCTGCGCAACGGCTTCAACCTGATCGGCATCAACGCCAATCCGTTCAACATCATCCTGGGCGCGGCGATCATCCTGTCGATGGTGCTCAACGTGTATCTGTCGAGGCTGCGAAGGGCGGGGAGACGATGACGCTGACGACGCCGGACCCGCCACCGGCCCTCTCCGTAGAACACATGGCGAAGGGCTTCGGTGCGGTGACGGCGCTACGGGACGTGAACCTGCGCCTGCACCGGGGCGAGGTGCTCGCGCTGGTCGGCGACAACGGCGCCGGAAAATCCACCCTGTTGAAGATCCTCTGCGGCTTCCACCGTCCCGACTCCGGCCGCATCCTCCTGGACGGCGAGGAGGTGACGCTCAAGTCGGTGGACCACGCCCGCTCGCTGGGCATTGACGCGGTGTATCAGGACCTGGCGCTGGTGAATGAGCTGACCGTCTACCACAACATGTTCCTGAACCGGGAGAAGATCCACCGCACCCGCCTTCTCCACAACCGCGCCATGCGCAAGGCAGCCCAGCGGCACCTGGACGCGATGGGCGTGAACATCCCGTCGGTGGATGTCGAAGTGGCGAAGCTCTCCGGCGGTCAGCGCCAGGCGATCGCCGTGGCCCGCTCGGTCTACTCGGAGGCGCGGATCCTCCTCCTGGACGAGCCCCTGGCGGCGATGGGCGCCAAGGAGGGCGCCCTGATCCTCGACCTGGTCAACGACCTCAAATCCCGCGGCGAGGTTTCCGTCATCATCATCGCCCACAACTACGCCCAGGTCTTCGAGGTCTGCGACCGCGTCAACCTCCTCCAGCACGGCGAAATCACCTTCGACAAGCACACCTCGGAGACCTCGGTGGCCGAGCTGACCGACCTGGTGGTGGAGGAGTACCGGAGGTCGCGCACGACCTAGCCCGATCTCCCCGGACTTATGGCACGCAGCCCCGCATCCAGGTCCGCCTTCAGCTCGTCGAGATCCTCGAAGCCCGCGTGGATACGCAGCAGCGGCCCCTGGCCCGACCACGTGCCCGGCAGCCGGTGCCCGGCCGGGTCGGCGGGGACGATCAGGCTCTCGAAGCCGCCGTAGCTGTGGCCGATCCCGAACAGCCGCAGCCGCGCGAGCATGGCTTCCGTCGCGGGTTTGCCGAAGCCGCGGTCCAGCTCGACTCCGAACAGCCCGGCCGCGCCGGTGAAGTCGCGGCGCCACAGTTCATGGCCGGGGGCGCCGGGCAGGCCGGGGTGGAGCACCCGCGCCACTGGTGGCTGTTCGCGCAGCCAGCGGGCGAGTTCGAGCGCCTGATCGTGGTGCGCCCGCATCCGTACGGCCAAGGTGCGCAGGCCTCTCAGGCCCAGGTAGGTGTCGTCCGCGCCGGCGCACTGCCCCAGCCTGATCGCGGAGCTACGGACGGCGGCGAAGGTCTCCTCGGTGCACACGATGGCGCCGAGAACGCTGTCGGCATGCCCGGTCAGATACTTGGTGGCGGAGTGCACCACCACGTCCGCGCCCAGGCTGAACGGCTGGAGGAAGACCGGTGTGGCCCAGGTGTTGTCGACGATCGTGACGATGCCGCGGGACCGGCAGACGCGGGTGATCGCCGGGAGGTCCTGGATCTCGAAGGTGAGGGAGCCCGGGGATTCGAGGCAGACCAGGCGGGTCTCCGGCCGGAGCAGACCTTCGATATCCGCACCGATGGTGGGGGGATACGGCTCGGCCACCACATCGAACGCGGCCAGGGACTCGCAGAACCTTCTCGTGGGCTGGTAGGCGGAGTCAGGCACAAGAACGTGGTCCCCGCTTCGTACGAAAGCCAGGATCGCCGTCGTGGCGGCGGCCAGGCCCGAGCAGGTGGCCACGGCCGCCCAGCCGCCTTCGAGCTCCGCCAGCGCCTCCTCGAAGGCGCGGGTGGTCGGGGTGCCGAAGCGTCCGTAGACGGGCATGTTGCGCTTGAGCGGGTCGGCCTGGGAGGCCTCCAGTTGCGCCAGGCTCTCGTACAGGACCGTCGAGGCGCGGTGCACCGGCGGATTGACGTAACCGTGCTGCTCCCTCACCGCGCCACCCCGACTCCGGCGGCCTGCCCCTGCCGTACGGGACCCGCCGGTCCGCGGCCGCCGAACACCAGCGCCCCCAGGGCGGCCAGCGCACACTGCAGCGCCACCGCCAGCCAGAACCATCCCAGCCGGTCCGCGGCCTTGCTCTGCGCGAAGACGAACCCGCCGACGACTCCCGCCAGCATGCCGCCCACACCGGCGGTCAGCCGCTGGACGCCGAAGGCGAAGGCGGGGCTGTCGGGCAGCCGCTCCAGCAGCTCCAGGTCGCTGCGCAGGAAGAGGAAGACCTCACCGAGGGAGAACAGGACGGTGCCGGCCAGGAGGGCCGCCAGGTGTCCTGCCGACATCGCCGCAGCTCCGGCTCCCATGAGGGCGAAGGAGCCGGACAGCAGGCGGCGGTAGCCCGCGCGGGCGATCAGCCCGGAGAGCGGTGGCTGGAGCAGCACCACGATGGCGCAGTTGACCAGCAGGACCCAGCCGAGGGATCGCAGGGCCGAGGTCTCCGCGGCGTACAGGCCGATGAAGCTCTGGAAGAAGAAGTACAGATAGAAGGCCAGGACCGTGAAGACCATGGGCTGCAGCGCGCCGCGCAGCTGCCTGACCGAGGCGCCCGTACGGGACGGAGCACTCCGCTCGGCTGCGGTCAGGTCGGCGGAGGTCCGGTCGAGCGGACGGGGGCGCAGGGTGACCTGGTGCGCGACGGTGATCACCGCGAACAGCGCGGCCACCGTGCACAGCATCATCAGCGGGTCGCTCTCCAGCAACAGCGCGGCGAGCAGCGGGCCGAGGCCCATCCCGGCGTTGAGCGCGGCGGAGCTGACGCCGAGGAACAGCGGCCGTTTCTCGTCCGGCACGGAAGCGACGATGTAGGCCTTGTTCGCGGGGAGGTAGAGCGCGGGCCCCGCGGCCACCAGCAGCACGGCCGGATAGGCGATGGCGGGCAGCCGGTCCGCCAGGCCGAGCAGGAGCAGACCCGTGGTGCGCAGCAGGAGCGCACCGACCATCGTCCGCTTGAGCCCGATCCGTGCGACCACCCAGCCGCCGGCGATGCTGCCGGCGAACTGGATGAAGGTGGCCGCCGCCACCAGCCCCCCGGCGAGCCGGATGTCGAAGCCGGCCCACTTGACCATGAGCACGCCCAGAAAAGGCGTGACCATGTAGCTGCCGAGCGCCACGACGAAGGAGAGCACGATCAGGGACTTCAGGCTCCGCGGGAGGGCGGCGAAGGCCCGCCGGTTCACCGCCGCCACCCGGTCGCACCGGCGAACCAGGCGGCCACCTTCTCGACATTCGCCTCGACATCGTCCTCAGTGGCGCCGTCGACGACGTAACCGGCCAGGTACAGCCCCGATTTCACCCCACCCTGGAACACCTCGCCGACCCGGCCGGTCAGCGACGCCTCGCGCACACACTCCGGCTCGCCCCCCTCGGGCAGACTGATCAGCGTGCCGTTCGACGGCGGGATGCAGAGGCCGCCCACCGGCGTATAGCGGTGGTCCGTGACGGACGGCGGCAGGCCGCACTCGGCGTACAGCCACTCCTTGTCGGGGTCGACGCCGAACGAGTGCCGGACCACCGAGCCCATCACGCCGCCGCCGGTACGGCTCGCGATCTCGCAGAACACCACCCGGTCCTCGGGCGTGATCCACAGTTCGCAGTGGAACGCGGTGTTGGCCGGGGTCGGGAGGGTCCCCAGCACCGCTGCCGCCGCGTCGACCAGCGGCCGGTACCGCGGGTCCTGGGGCGACAGCGGGATATTGGCCACCCAGTCATTGCTGCGGAACGACAGGCAGTCGTTGAGATAGCGGTAGGGGTGGGCGAGGACCAGCTGCCCGTGCAGCACGAGGCCGTCGACGTGGTACATCTGGCCGGGCACGAAGGACTCGATCTCACTGGCCCCCCGCCATGGACTGGCCAGATAGCGGTCCAATTCCCGCTCGCTGTGGATGATCCGGGCCCCCAGCGAGCCGGACTCCGACACCGGTTTGATCACTACGGGATAGCCGTGCGCCTCGGCGAACTCGACCGCCGTGTAGGCGGAGTCGAGGAGCCGGTAGGCGGGCAGGCCCACCGGGCCCGGCGCGTGGACAGCGGCCAGATGGTCCTTCATCAGCACCTTGTCGCGAAAGGCCAGGGCGCTCTCCGCCCGCTGGCCGGGCAGGTCGAGGAGGTCCCGCAGCTGGGCCGCCCGCAGCACGTCGGCCTCGGCGCGGGCGAAGACCGCTCGGGCGCCGTGCGCGCGGGCCAGCCGCAGCGCCGTCTTCTCGACGAGCTGGTTGACGTCGTAATCGTCGAATCCGTAGACGTGCGCGTGCGGCAAATGGCGGCGGTAGCCCTCCTCGTAATCCCGGGTCGTCAGGATCAGCGGTTCGATCCCGGATCCCGCGAGCCACTGGTCGTAGGGGGTTCTGTGGTGCGGAGTCTTGGCGAAGATGACCACACTGCCCATGGATGAGCTCATGAACTCCCTCAGCGCGCGGTCTCGACGATGGGCAGCCGGCGCCGCTCGGGAACCCGGGCGACCAGCCCCAGCTCCTCCGAGAGCTCGCGGGCGAAGCAGCCGTTCTTGTACGTGCCCGCGAGCCGCTTCGCCGTGAACGCCTCGATCGCCTCGTGGTCGAACTCCAGGTCGTACGTCACGTCCTGGCCGTCCGCCGAGGTCGTACGGGTGAGGATGCCGAGGTGCGGCTCGAAGGTGTTGACGCAGCCGACGACGTCACCGATCCGCTCCCGGAGCCCGTCGGCCGACTCCTCAAGGGTCCTGACCTCGCCGGGGATGGCCGCGAACAGCTGCCGCCCGGCCCGGCACCAGCCGACCTCCCCGGGGAACTCCATGACCTTGACGCCGAAGGTGCCGAAGTCCTCGCTGACGCCGAGCTGGAAGTCGAACCGCACATTCTCGTGCAGCCACTTGAAGTCCCGATAGGCCTGCTCGATCTCCACGCGCTCCAGCTGGAGGTCAGGATGCCGGCCGCCATGGTCGGCGAAGTTATTGAACCGGACCGTCTCCACGCCCAGCTTGCTGAAGTACTGCGCGTAGCGGAGCAGCGCCTCCCGCCCGTTGTTGTGGCGGCCTATGGTGACCCCTATATTCACGCGGAACGGCTGCCCCGGGTGATTCTGGTTGTATTCCTCGATCCGCCGCAGGACCTCCTCGGTGTTCGCGCCGGAGAACACCCCCTTGATGGGATAGCTGCCGTCGTCGATCACCGCGAGGTTCTCGTCGATCACGCCGTGATAGGTGATGGAGATCGTGCCGTAACCGCTCTCGCGAGCCAGGTCGAGGAGCTCGACGTAGTTGTCCGCGAGCAGCGGCCGACCGCTCGTCCAGGCGTCCCCATTGGCCATCGTCTCGGTCGGCGTGTGGTCCTCCTCCTGCCGGAACTCCCGGTTGTGGGCGGGTCCGTACAGGCGCATGAAGGCGCCGTCGTACGCGAAGCTGTCGACGTACCGCGGATAGACCTGGTATCCGCGGGACTGCAGGCCGGAGAGCAGTAACGGACCCTCCTCCATCGAAAACGACTTGTCGTAGACCTTTTCGTAGTTCACGAACCAGCAGTGCGTGCACTTCTGCCCGCACGTATTCTTTCCGACCTTGGTGTCGAGGTCGAGGTAGATGTGGATGTCCTCGGGGCGGAGCGAGCGGAAGGGTGTGGTGAAGGGCGTGTCACCATGGAAGTCATAGGCGATGGGTAAGTTTCCAGCGGAAGCCAAGGCACTTTCCTCTCTATTGTGTGGTGACGATCCGGAGGGCGATGAGTTCTTCGACGGCCGCACGGCAGGCTGCGGCGTCCGCCGCGATGACGGTGGCGTGACCGAGCCGGTTCGCGGAGGAGCTCAGGGGTGCGACGGTGTCTCCCGGCCGCACCGCGACGTCCCATTGCACGATGGCTCCGGCGGCCAGTTCCGGCTGCGCGGCGACCCGGGTCACCCGGCCGGGCGGTGCGGTGATGAACACGGTGGCCGCGGCCAGGGTCCCCGCCGCTGCCGTCGGCTTCGGCAGCTCGGCGTCCAGGGGCCAGCCAACGGCCACCCGCCGCCAGTCGACCCCGGTGGTCAGCCGCACCAGATCCGCGATCCCGTCCCCGCCCAACCGGGTGTGGGTCTCGATGACGGTCACCTTGCCGCCGTCCAGCTTGACCTCGGTGTGGCTCGGCCCGTCGGTGACGCCGAGGACGTCGAGCAGCTCCACGACCGCCGCCCGGACGAGCTGCTCGCCCGCCGGGTCCAGCGACGGCGCCGGCATCGTGTGGCTGAGCTCGACGAAGCCGGCGGTCGTCCGCTTCTCGGCGATCCCGGTCACGGAGTGCCGCCCGTGCCGGGAGAGCACCTCGACGCTGAACTCCGTACCGGCGACGAAGCCTTCGAACAGGGTGGCCGGGCCCAGGCGGCCCGGCGGGAAGCCGACGAGGGAGGAAAGGAGCGTCACGGACTGGCTGCCGACGCCGTCCACCGGCTTCGCGATCACCTGCGCCCCGCCGTCGAACAGCCGGGCCACGGCGCGCCGGTCCGCGCCCGAGGCGAACGGCGGATTGAGGTGGGGCGCATGGCGCTCAAGGATCTGCCGCATCCGCAGCTTGTCCCGGGTGGCCCGGACGGCATCAAGCGCCGTCCCCGCGACACCGAGCCGCGCCGCCGTAACGGCGGCGGGTTCCAGCCCGAGCTCGGTCAGCGAGACCACGGCCATGACATCGAGCGGCCGCAGCACGCGGCGGGTGAAGGCGAACAGCGTGGCCGGGTCCTGGAAGTCGACGAAGTACGCGGTGCGGGTGCCGGGTCCCGACCACGCCCGCCGACCGAGCCCCGAAGCGCCTGGCTCCTGCATATGCAGCACATTCACCGGAAGCGCGGCAGCAGCCTCGGCCACGACCGGATTGGCCCCGACCACGACCAGGAGGGGCTCAGGAGTGGGCACGATACGACCTCGCCTTCGGCTGCTGCACTCCCTCCGTTCGGAGCCGGCTCCCGAGGCGGTTCGGTCCTATTTCAGACAGGCCGGCACGTGCCGGTCCCCGCGGTGGCGCTCTGGACGACGTCGCGGAGCAGGGTGCGGCGCTGGTCGTGTACGTCATCAGGTTCTTGGCTGCTGGCCGCGTATACGTTGCTGACCGGCGACCAGGCCATGGACATGGCGATGACCATGGCCATGATGTCGAACGGGTCACCTGCGCGGACCCTCCCGGCGGCCTGGGCCTCGGCGATGGCCGCGAGTTTGCGGTCGTCGTAGTGCTGGTGGGTCTCGACGAGGTGCCCCGCAGGCCGGCGCTCCAGTCGGGTCCAGGTCGCCAGTCGGATGAGGTCGGGGCGGCGCAGGTATTCGTCGTAGAGACGGACGGCCCAGTCCGCGAGATCGTCGGCGTCGATGGGCACGACGTTGGTGATGCGCTCAAGCGAGCCGAGGAAGATCGCGTCGAAGAGCCGTTCTTTGTCTCCGAAGTAGGCGTAGAGCTGCGCCTTGTTGGTGCGCGCTGCCTTCACGATGCGCTCGATGCGCGCCCCGGCGATGCCGTGCTGGGCGAACTCTTCGGTGGCGGCGTCCAGGATGCGCTGGTAGGTCGCGGCGCCGCGCGCGGTCTGGGGCTGTTCCGGCATGCCGGCAGCTTACCAAACAGAACAGTTGGTTTGCCTTGCCGTACGGACGTGCTTAGACTCCGGGACAGACCGAACAGTCTGTTTAGAAGGAGTGAGAAGGAGTGAGCATGCGAATCACCACCGGATGGCAGGCGTCCGGCCCGACGACGGCACTGCGGCGCACGTCACTGGAGCGCCGCGACCTACGCCCGGATGACATCGCGGTGCGGGTCGACTATTGCGGCGTGTGCCACAGCGACCTGCACGCCTTGACGGAAGCGCCCGTGGTGCCCGGCCACGAATTCACCGGCGTGGTGACCGGCATCGGACGAGAGGTGACCGCCTTCTCAGTCGGCGACCGCGTCGCGGTGGGCAACATCGTCGACTCCTGCGGCGAGTGCCCCATGTGCGAAGCCGGACAGGAGAATTTCTGCCACTCCTTCCCGACTCTGACCTACGGCGGCACCGACCGGCAGGACGGGTCGACCACCCTGGGCGGCTACTCCCGTGAGTACGTCGTACGCGACACATTCGCCTACCCGCTCCCCGCCGGCCTCGACCCGGCCGCGGCCGCCCCGCTGATGTGCGCCGGCGTCACCGTCTGGGAACCCTTGCGCCACCTCGGCGTGGGCCCCGGCAGCCGCGTCGCCGTGGCCGGGCTCGGCGGCCTGGGCCACCTCGCCGTCAAGATGGCCGCGGCACTCGGCGCCACCACGACCGTCATCAGCCGCACCCCGGGCAAGCGTGCCGACGCCCGCAGGCTCGGCGCTCACGACCTCATCGACTCCACCGACACCCAGCACATGGCCACGGCCCGCGACACCTTCGACGTCGTCCTCGACACCATCTCCGCCCCGCACGCCCTCGCCCCGTACCTGAAGCTGGTGGCGCTGGACGGCACCCTCAGCCTCCTAGGGCACCTGGGCCCGGTCACCGTCGAGACCACAGACCTGCTCATCGGCCGCAAGAAGCTCAGCTCCGCGGGCAGCGGCGGCCGCGCGGCGACAGCCGAGATGCTCCAATTCTGCGCCGACAAGAGCATCTCCGCCGATGTCGAAGTGCTCCCGTCAGCACAGGTGAACACGGCCCTCGACCGCCTCCGCCGCAACGACGTCCGCTACCGCTTCGTACTCGACATGTCCGACCTGGACTGAAGGGCGCGCAGACGGATCCCCCCGTCAGCCACTACACATTGAACCGGAACTCCACCACATCCCCGTCCTGCATCACGTAATCCTTCCCCTCCATGCGCGCCTTCCCCGCCGCCCGCACATCCGCCACCGAGCCCGCGGCGACCAGGTCCTCGTACGAGATGACCTCGGCCTTGATGAAGCCCTTCTGGAAGTCCGTGTGGATGACGCCCGCCGCCTCGGGTGCCGTGGCGCCCTTGCTGATGGTCCAGGCGCGGGCTTCCTTCGGGCCGGCGGTGAGGTAGGTCTGCAGGCCCAGGGTGTCGAAGCCGACGCGGGCCAGCGTGGCCAGGCCGGGCTCCTCCTGGCCCACCGACTGGAGCAGCTCCAGGGCCTCGTCCTCCTCCAGCTCCGCCAGGTCGGCCTCCAGCTTGGCGTTGAGGAAGATGGCCTCCGCCGGGGCGACCAGGGCGCGCTGCTCGTTCTTGAAGGTCTCGTCCGTCAGCTCGTCCTCGTCGACGTTGAAGACGTAGAGGAAGGGCTTGACCGTCAGGAGGTGGAGGTCGTGGAGGGGCTCTGCCGGCTCCGTGCCCTGCCTGATGCCCGCCGAGAAGAGGGTGCGGCCGTCCTCCAGGATCGCCTGGGCCTCCTCGACCGCCTTGACCTTGGCCGCCAGGTCCTTCTTGATACGCGACTCCTTCTGCAGCCGCGGGAGCACCTTCTCGATCGTCTGGAGGTCCGCCAGGATCAGCTCGGTGTTGATCGTCTCGATGTCGTTCTTCGGGGAGACCTTGCCGTCGACGTGGACGACGTTCTCGTCCTCGAAGGCGCGGATGACCTGGCAGATGGCGTCGGACTCGCGGATGTTCGCCAGGAACTTGTTGCCCAGGCCCTCGCCCTCGCTCGCGCCCCGCACGATGCCCGCGATGTCGACGAAGTCGACCGTGGCGGGGAGGACGCGCTGGGAGCCGAAGATCTCGGCCAGCTTCGTCAGGCGGGCGTCCGGGACGCCGACCACGCCCACATTCGGCTCGATGGTGGCGAACGGGTAGTTGGCCGCCAGCACGTCGTTCTTGGTCAGGGCGTTGAACAGGGTCGACTTGCCGACATTCGGCAGACCGACGATTCCGATCGTGAGCGACACGTTGGCGACTTCCCGGAGAGTGGATGAGGAGAGTGGATGAGATTCGAGGGAGCTCATTCAGTTCGAGCAGTCCTTCATTCTACGGGCGCGCCGTATCCCCTTCCCCGGGTGACCCCACCCCCGACACAGCGGGTGCAATTCGTGCATGTCAGAGGTTTCCCGGCATCCCGCGGCCTACGGTGGGGAGGTGCAGCATCACAGTACGGGTACGCGCAAGCACGGAACGCAGTCGAACCCCGGCCACGAAGCGGGTTCCCGGCTGCCCCGGCAGGCGCCGCCGCAAGCATCCCCACCTTCCCCCGCTCCGTCGCCCACCACCTACCGCGCCGCCCGCCAGCGCCCCGTCCCCACCGCCATCGAGCGGGTCCTGCACCCGCCCGGACCCCGCCTCACCGCGCTCGGCAGCGGGCTGCTCGCGGTCGGCGCGATGCTGCTGACCGGGCTGCTGGTGCAGTGGTCGGGCGAGCGGCTGCCGGTCTTCTACGGGTGCGTCTTCGTGCTGGTCACAGGCGCCGCGGCCGTCTGGGTACGGCCCGCCGACCTGGTCACGGCGCCGGTGGCGGCGCCGATCGCGTTCGCGGCCGGGCTGCTGGCGGCGCAGGGCAGCGGCGCCGGCGGGATGGTCGACCGGGTCATGGCGATCGGCACCGACCTGGCGCTGCAGGCGCCGTGGCTGTACGCGGGGACGATCACGTCCGTGGGCGTGGTGTTCGTGCGCTGGCTGGCGCTGCTGGCCGTACGGCAGGCCCGCAGGCGCCAGCGGTCCGCTACGAGTCGCCGCTCACCCGCTCCGCGGCCTCCGCGCGAAGGTCACGGCGGAGCTCCTTCGGGAGCGAGAAGGTGATCGACTCCTGGACCGGCTGGACGATCTCCACGTCGCCGTAGCCACGCTCGGCCAGCCAGTCGAGGACGCCGTCGACCAGGACCTCCGGCACCGACGCGCCGGAGGTCACGCCGACCGTGCGGACGCCGTCCAGCCAGGCCTCGTCGATCTCGTCGGCCCCGTCCACCAGGTACGAGGCCGAAGCCCCGGCGCCCAGCGCGACCTCGACCAGGCGCTTGGAGTTCGAGGAGTTCTGCGAGCCGACGACGATCACCAGGTCAGAGTCGGCGCCGACCTGCTTGATCGCGACCTGCCGGTTCTGGGTGGCGTAGCAGATGTCGTCGCTCGGCGGGCTGAGCAGGTTCGGGAACTTCCGCTCCAGCGCGTCGACCGTCTCCATCGTCTCGTCCACGGAGAGCGTGGTCTGCGACAGCCAGACGACCTTGTTCTCGTCGCGGACCTGCACGTTCTCCACGTCGCCGGGGCCGTCGACCAGCGTGATGTGGTCCGGGGCCTCCCCCGACGTGCCGATGACTTCCTCGTGGCCCTCGTGGCCGATCAGGAGGATGTCGTAGTCCTCCTTGGCGAAGCGGACGGCTTCCTTGTGCACCTTGGTGACCAGGGGGCAGGTGGCGTCGATGGACGCGAGCTTGCCGCGCTCGGCCTCCTCGTGGACGACCGGCGCGACGCCGTGCGCGGAGAAGACGACGATGTTGCCCTCCGGCACCTCCTCCGTCTCCTCGACGAAGATGGCGCCCTTCTTCTCCAGGGTCTTGACGACGTACTTGTTGTGGACGATCTCGTGGCGGACGTAGACCGGCGCCCCGTACTGCTTCAGGGCCTGCTCGACGGCGATGACCGCGCGGTCCACGCCGGCGCAGTAGCCGCGCGGGGCGGCCAGTAGGACACGGCGGGCTTCAGCGGCGGGAGCACTCATGCTGCCCATGGTACGGAAGGCCGCGCCGCTACCGGGCCGCCCCACCCGGCCGGCTCACCAACCCCCCAGCGGCCCACCCGGCGACCACCCAACGGCCCGCCCGGCGTTGCCGCCCCCGCCCCCGCATCCCATGATCAAGGAGTGCCGCCCCGTACCCACCAGCCGCCGCAGCCAGGCCTCCACCGCGAGCTCACCTTCCGCGACCTGGTCGTCTACGGCATGCTCTTCATCGCCCCGATGGCCCCGGTCGGCGTCTTCGGCGCCCTCGACGCCGTCAGCGGCGGCGCGGTCGCGCTCGTCTATGTCGCCGCCACCATCGCGATGGGCTTCACCGCCTACTCGTACGCGCAGATGGTCCGGGTCGTGCCCTCCGCCGGCTCGGTCTTCGCGTACGCCCGCGTGGGCCTCGGCCCGGGGCCCGGCTTCATCGCCGGCTGGATGGTGATGCTCGACTACCTGCTCATCCCGGCCGTCGCCTACCTCTTCTCCGGCATCGCGATGAACGCCCTCGTCCCAGCCGTGCCCGCCTGGGCGTGGACCGCGGCCGCGATGGTCATCACCACCGCGCTGAACATGGCAGGCGTGCGCACCGCCGCCAAGGTCGGCTTCGCCGTCCTGGCGATGGAGGTGCTGGTGCTCGCCGTCTTCGTGGTCTCCGCCCTGGTGGTGCTGGCGCGCGACGGCGCGCAGCGCGGGTGGCTCACGCCCCTCGGCGGCGGCAGCGGCTTCGAGATCGGGGCGGTGCTGACGGGCGTGTCGGTGGCGGTGCTGTCGTACCTGGGCTTCGACGCGATCGCGGGCTTCGCCGAGGAGGCCCGCGGCGGCTCCCGGCGGGTCGCGCGGGCGCTGCTGGTGTGCCTCGTCTTCACCGGGCTGCTGTTCGTGCTGCAGACCTACCTCGCCGCGCTGCTCGCCCCCTTCGACGCATCCGACCTGCAGAAACACCCGGACCGGCAGGACACCGCCTTCTACGACGCGGCCGAGGCCGGCATCGGCCACTGGATGCACAACCTCGTCGCGGTCAGCAAGGCCATCGGCGCCGCCTTCGCCGCGCTGGCCGCGCAGGCGGCGGCGTCCCGGCTGCTGTTCGCGATGGCCAGGGAGCGGCGGCTGCCGGCCGTGCTGTCCCGGGTGGACGCCGGGTCCGGGACGCCGCGCCGGGCGCTGGCCGTGTCGGCGGTGCTGGCCGCGGTCGCGGCGATCTGGGCGTCCCGTACGGGCGACGGGCTGTCCCGGCTGGTGACGCTGGTGGACATCGGGGCGCTGTCCGCCTTCGCGCTGCTGCACGCCTCCGTCATCGCGTACTTCTACGGCCGCAGGACCGCCGAGCGCTCCCCCGACGCGCCGCCCACGCACCTGGTCAAGCACGCGCTGATCCCGGTCGCCGGCATCGTCATCTGCCTCGCGGTGATCACGAAGGCCGCGTTCGAGGCGCGGGTGGTCGGCGCCTGCTGGCTGGCGGTGGGCCTGGTCGTACTGGCGCTGCAGCACACGCGCCGCGCCAAGCCCGGCGGGAGTGTCGGCGCCGGCGACTAGCCTTCGGTGCATGGCTCTGAACACGCCCGAGACCGCGATGCCCGTCGGCGAGGTCTCGCGGAAGATCGGCGGCTGGATCGACCGGCTCGGCGCGGTCTGGGTGGAGGGACAGATCACCCAGCTGTCGCCGCGCCCGGGCGCGGGCGTGGTCTTCATGACGCTGCGCGACCCGTCGCATGACATGTCGCTGTCGGTGACCTGCTATCGGCAGGTGTACGACCAGGTCGCCGATCTCGTACGGGAAGGCTCCCGGGTCGTCGTCTTCGCCAAGCCGGTCTGGTACGCGCCGGGCGGGCGGCTCTCGCTGCGCGCCGCCGAGATCCGGCCGGTGGGCGTCGGCGAGCTGCTCGTACGGCTGGAGCAGCTGAAGAAGGCGCTCACGGCGGAGGGGCTCTTCGAGCCGTCCCGCAAGAAGCCGATCCCCTTCCTCCCCCGCCTGATCGGACTGGTCACCGGGCGGGCGAGCGCCGCCGAGCGCGATGTCATAGAGACCGCGAAGCACCGCTGGCCGGCGGTCCGCTTCGAGGTGCGCCCGGTGCCGGTGCAGGGCGTGCACGCGGTCACGCAGGTGGTCAAGGCCGTGCAGGACCTCGACGGCCATCCCGACGTGGACGTGATCATCGTGGCCCGCGGCGGCGGCAGCGTCGAGGACCTGCTGCCGTTCTCCGACGAGCAGCTGATCCGGGCCGTGGCCGCGTGCCGTACGCCCGTGATCTCCGCGATCGGCCACGAGCCGGACAACCCCCTGCTCGACTACGTGGCCGACCTCCGCTCCCGCACCCCCACCCACGCCGCCAAGGACGCCGTCCCGGACGTCGGGGAGGAGCACCAGCGGATACAGCAGCTCCGCGACCGCGCGCTGCGGGTGGTCACGACCCGCCTGGACCGGGAGTTCGACGGCCTCGAGGACTGGATGAGCCGCCCGTCGATGGCGGACCCGCGGTGGATCGTCGACGACCGCGAGGAGGAGGTCGCGGGCCTGCTGGACCGCAGCCGCCGCCACCTCGGCCATCTCCTGGCCGCGGCCGACGCCGACCTCACCCACACCCGCGCCCGCGTCGTCGCCCTCTCCCCCGCCGCCACCCTCAAGCGCGGCTATGCGGTGTTGCAGCGCGCCGACGGCTCTGCCGTACGGGCCCCGGACGAGGTCGCGGCGGGCGAGGAGCTGCGCGCGCGGGTGGCCGGGGGCGACTTCGGCGTGACTGTCTCAGGTGACTCGTAGGGTGGCGGACATGACCAAGGCACAGGCTGACGCACAGGCGACGGGCACCCTCGGCTATGAGCAGGCGCGGGACGAGCTGATCCAGGTCGTGCGCCGGCTGGAGGCGGGCGGCTCGACGCTGGAGGAGTCCCTCGACCTGTGGGAGCGGGGCGAGGAACTGGCGAAGATCTGCCGGCAGTGGCTGGAGGGCGCGCGGGAGCGCCTGGACGCGGCGCTGGCGGCGGATGACGAGGAGCTGGAGGACGACGAGGACGGAGACGCGGGCGACGACGAGGAAGTGTGAGGTCAGCCACCGGACCGAGGCTTTGGTTGAGACTTAATCTACTTATCGCCTAGCCTTAAGGGTGTACGAGCCATCCAGTTCTAAGGCAGCCCCCGCACCATGAGCACTCTCGCCCTCGACCCCGCCGCCCAGGACCTCCTCTTCCGTGAGGCGCGCACCGCCAACTCCTTCACCGCCGAGCCCGTCACCGACGAGCAGCTGCGCGCGGTGCACGACCTGGTCAAGTGGGCCCCCACCGCCTTCAACCAGCAGCCGCTGCGCGTCGTCCTCGTCCGCACCCCCGAGGCCCGCGAGCGCCTCGCACCGCTGATGGCCGACGGGAACCGCGCCAAGACCGTGGCCGCCCCGGTCATCGCGATCCTCGCCGCCGACTACGAGTTCCACGAGGAGCTGCCTGCCCAGTTCCCGGCGGTTCCGCAGGTCAAGGACATGTTCTTCAGCGAGCGCCCGGTCCGCGAGGCCTCCGCCACGCTGAACGGCACCCTGCAGGCCGCGTACTTCGTGATCGGCGTGCGCGCCGCCGGCCTGGCCGCGGGCCCGATGACCGGCTTCGACGCGGACGGCATCCAGAAGGAATTCCTCGACGCCGACCACCGCCCGATCGCGATCGTCAACATCGGCCACCCGGCCGAGGACGCCTACCGCCCGCGCTCGCCGCGCCTGGACTTCGACGAGGTCTACCAGGTCGTCTGAGACCCTGCCGACCTGCCGTAAGACCCCCGTGGCCGCCGCCGCTCAGTCCTTCTTCTGGGGCTCGAGCGCGGCGGCCATCTTCTTGAGGTCCTTCATCGGCGCCGTACCGGAAACGACCGTCGTGACGCCGTCCTCCTGGTGCACCAGGCCATCCCGCTCCGGCCCGTCGTACACCTTCCAGTCCCGCCCGCCGAGCCGCTCGGCGGCACGGTCCGTCTCGCGGGCGCCGTGCGTCTTGTCCTCGATGAACGGCACCGGCTTCTCGTCCGCCTGCTCCACGCCCACGTACTCGTCGTCGGGCGTCAGGAAGCCGAGGTGCCAGGTGGTGCCGTAGTCCTCGCCTTCCTTACGGAACGTGACCGAGGTCGGGCGCCACTCCTTGCCCAGGCCCTGCGGCACGACCACCGGGTACGGCGAGACCCGCTTGGCCTGGCCCAGCTCCTGGGTGTACGAGATCGTCCCCACCGCGTCGCCGGCGTCCCTGCCCTCGCCCTTGGGCACCAGGAGCAGATAGAAGGCGAACGCGACAAGGCAGCTCACCGCCAGTGACAGCAGCAGATTCCGAACCGTCTGTTTACGCGCACGTTCACTTGCCACGGCACCATCGTCCCCCATGCCGGACCCACCCCGGAGCCAGGGGTGGCCCAGCCCCTTCCCTCACCCCTTCCCCCGCCCGCCCCGCTCGACTGCTCATCCGTGACCCAGTCTGCTCATACTGGCAATAAGCCGATAAAGTCTTAAGCACCCTCGCCTCCGGCCGTCCCCTCGGAGCCGAACTGAGAAAGGTTCCTGCAATGCCTGAGACGACGTCCCACGCCACCGCCCACCACCTGCCGTCACAGCTGGAGGTGAGCCCGGAGGCCCCGGACAGAAACCTGGCCCTTGAGCTCGTACGGGTCACCGAGGCGGCCGCCATGGCGGCCGGCCGCTGGGTCGGCCGCGGCGACAAGAACGGCGCCGACGGCGCCGCCGTAAAGGCCATGCGCACCCTCGTCCACACCGTGTCGATGAACGGCGTAGTCGTCATCGGCGAGGGCGAGAAGGACGAGGCGCCGATGCTCTACAACGGCGAGCGGGTCGGCGACGGCACCGGCGCCGAATGCGATGTGGCGGTGGACCCGGTCGACGGCACCACCCTCACCGCGAAGGGCATGGGCAACGCCGTCTCCGTGCTGGCGGTCGCCGAGCGCGGCTCGATGTTCGACCCGTCCTCGGTCTTCTACATGGACAAGCTCGCCGCAGGCCCCGAGGCCGCCGAGTACATGGACATCACCGCCCCGCCCGCCGTGAACATCCGCCGCATCGCCAAGGCCAAGGCCTGCTCCCCGCAGGACGTCACGGTCGTGGTCCTGGACCGCCCCCGCCACGACGGGATCGTGAAGGAGATCCGCGAGACCGGGGCCCGGATCAAGTTCATCGCGGACGGCGACGTGGCCGGCGCGATCATGGCGGTGCGCGAGGGCACCGGCGTGGACCTGCTGCTCGGCATCGGCGGCACCCCGGAGGGCATCATCGCCGCCTGCGCGATCAAGTGCATCGGCGGTACGTTCCAGGGCAAGCTGTGGCCCAAGGACGACGCCGAGCACGGCCGCGCCCTGGACGCCGGCTACGACCTCGACCAGGTGCTGATGACCGACGACCTGGTCTCCGGCGAGAACGTCTTCTTCGTCGCCACCGGCATCACCGACGGCGACCTGCTCCGCGGCGTCCGCTACAACGCCGACCGCGCCTTCACCCAGTCCCTGGTGATGCGCTCCCGCAGCGGCACCATCCGCCAGATCGAGTCCGAGCACCGGCTGTCGAAGCTGCGTGCGTACAGCGCGGTGGACTTCGACCGGGCGAAGTAAGCGAACGCAAACCGGAGGCCGGGCCCGCACCATTGCGGGCCCGGCCTCCGCTGCGTTTGTCAGCCAGCCTGCGCGATCCGCTGCGACTGCCGCAGCTCCGCCTCCCGCCGCCGCCGGCGGGCGATCACCACGCGGCGCTCGGCCGCGGTGAGCCCGCCCCACACGCCGTACGGCTCCGGCTGCAGCAGCGCGTGCTCCCGGCACTCGACCATGACCGGGCAGCGCCCGCACAGCCGCTTTGCGGCGGCTTCCCTGGCCAGCCGGTCGGCGGTGGGCTCCTTGGAGGGGGCGAAGAAGAGCCCCGCCTCATCGCGGCGGCAGACCGCCTCCGCGTGCCAGGGGCCGTCGTCGGCGCGTGAGCGGGCGCGCTGGTGCGGCACGACGGCGTCCTGCAGCGGCTGGTGATGCGGGAGTTGAAGCACGATCACTCCTGACGACAGCGTTGGCGATCCAGGCAGATTCAGGCAGCTTGCGTACGAGAATGTGCCTGTCGTCCTACCCGCTGTGCGTGCCCCTATTCACGCCGTGAGGGGCCGATGACGACCTGCATCGGCCCTACCGGAAGCGATAGTTCAGTGCCCCAGGTGCTTGCGCAGGTGATCCTTCAGGTCCTTGATCAGCTTGCCCCGCTTGGGCTTGGCGTCGACGCCGCCGAAGCAGGCGAAGCCGCTGATCACCACGACCGGAGCGCCCGGCTCCGGGGATTCGTTGCTGCGTACGTCGAAGCCGCCGAAGATGCCGGATCCGGTGCTGCGCAGCGTGACGTTCTCCGGCACCCGGACCTCGACGCCGCCGAAGACCGCGACGGCCTTGATGACGATCTCGGGGTGCTCGAAATACGCCTCGGTGAGATCGATATCCACCCCGCCGAAGAGGGCGAACGCGTTGATCCGCCGCCCCACCCGCCAGCGCCCCTTGCGGCTGGCGCCGCTGAAGATCGCGACCAGGTTGTCCGCCTCGGCCGGCGCCGCGGAGTGCGGCGCACCGGTGTACGCGGCGGGCGCGGGCCCGGTCACCGGACGCTCCCCCGCCGCCGGGAGGTCGCGGACGATGGGCTCCAGCTCGCCGTGCGTCTTCGCGGCGTAGACCCGGTCGATCCGCTCGGAGTGCTCATCGGCGTCCAGGCGGCCCTCGGCGAGGGCCTCGCGCAGGATCTCGGCGACCCGGTCGCGGTCCTTGTCGGAGGCGCGCAGCTCCGCCCCGACGGCAGGCGGCCGCGGCTCCTGCTTCTGCAAGTCGGTCGCGGGCTGCTTCTCGAGCGAAGGCTTGGCGGTATCGTCCACGGGCCCAGCCTACCCAAACGCGATACATCGCGAAAGTGGCCGCTGCGCCCAACCTCACAGCCGCACTGTCGGCCCCCCCGCTCTACCCTGGTATGCGCCAGTCGCCGCCGCCTGCGTACCCAACGAGGACCCTCATGCCTGAGTTCAGCTACACCGACCTCCTCCCTCTCGGCGAGGACCAGACCGAGTACCGCCTGGTCACCGCGGACGGCGTCGCGACCGCCGAGGGGCCTGACGGGCGTACGTTCCTCAAGGTCGAGCCCGCGGCGCTGCGCAAGCTCGCCGCCGAGGCGATCCATGACATCCAGCACTACCTGCGCCCCGACCACCTGTCCCAGCTGCGCCGCATCTGCGACGACCCGGAGGCGTCGCCGAACGACAAGTTCGTGGCGCTGGACCTGCTGAAGAACGCCAACATCGCCGCGGCCGGCGTGCTGCCGATGTGCCAGGACACCGGCACCGCGATCGTGATGGGCAAGCGCGGCCAGAACGTGCTGACCGAGGGCGGCGACGAGGAGGCCCTCTCCCAGGGCATCTACGACGCGTACCAGACCCTCAACCTCCGCTACTCCCAGATGGCCCCGCTGACCATGTGGGAGGAGAAGAACACCGGCTCCAACCTCCCGGCCCAGATCGAGCTGTACGCCACGGACGGCGGCGCGTACAAGTTCCTGTTCATGGCCAAGGGCGGCGGCTCCGCCAACAAGTCCTTCCTCTACCAGGAGACGAAGGCGGTGCTGAACGAGGCCTCCATGATGAAGTTCCTGGAGGAGAAGATCCGCTCGCTGGGCACGGCGGCCTGCCCGCCATACCACCTGGCGATCGTCGTCGGCGGCACCAGCGCCGAATACGCCCTGAAGACCGCGAAGTACGCCTCCGCCCACTACCTCGACGAGATCCCCGACGAGGGCTCGGCCGACGGCCACGGCTTCCGGGACAAGGAGATGGAGGAGAAGGTCTTCGAGCTGACGCAGAAGCTCGGCATCGGCGCCCAGTTCGGCGGCAAGTACTTCTGCCACGACGTCCGCGTCGTCCGCCTCCCGCGGCACGGCGCCTCCTGCCCGGTCGCCATCGCCGTCTCCTGCTCGGCGGACCGCCAGGCGCTCGCGAAGATCACGCCCGAGGGCGTCTTCCTGGAGCAGTTGGAGACGGACCCGGCCCGCTTCCTCCCCGACACGACGGACGAGCACCTGGAGGAGGAAGGGGACGTCGTTCGGGTCGACCTCAACCGCCCCATGGACGACATCCTCGCCGAGCTCACCAAGTACCCCGTCAAGACCCGCCTCTCCCTCACCGGCCCCCTCGTCGTCGCCCGCGACATCGCGCACGCGAAGATCAAGGAGCGGCTCGACGCGGGCGAGGGGATGCCGCAGTACCTGAAGGACCACCCGGTCTATTACGCGGGCCCGGCCAAGACCCCCGAGGGCTACGCCTCCGGCTCCTTCGGCCCCACCACGGCGGGCCGCATGGACGCGTATGTGGAGCAGTTCCAGGCCGCCGGCGGCTCGAAGGTGATGCTCGCCAAGGGCAACCGCTCCCAGCAGGTCACCGACGCCTGCGACGCCCACGGCGGCTTCTACCTCGGCTCCATCGGCGGCCCCGCCGCCCGCCTCGCCCAGGACTGCATCAAGAAGGTCGAGGTGCTCGAGTACGAGGAGCTCGGCATGGAGGCCGTCTGGAAGATCGAGGTCGAGGACTTCCCGGCGTTCATCGTGGTCGACGACAAGGGCAATGACTTCTTTACGGACCCGGGCCCGGCGCAGCCGTTCGTGACCTCGATTCCCGTCCGGTCATAAAAGTAGGCCTACTGGCCCCGTTCGCCCGCGCGCTCCCGGGTGAACGCTATCCACATGCCGCGCGTCCGTATCCACCGGGCGCGCGGCCCGCGTTTGTCTCCGGTCCGTGGATACGTCCGTGGATACGTCAGCCCTCACCCGCCGTGGCTTCGCCACCGGGACCGCCGCGGCAGCCGCCGCCGCCGCGGCCGTGGCGCCCGCCGCCGCCGCTGCCCCCGCACCCGCCGCCGCCCGCCCGTCCGGCAGCGCCTCCGCCGCCCAGTCCGACTGGGACACCTGCCTGGCCGTCGCCCGCGAGGTGCTCCAGATCGGCGCCGACGGCAGCGACACCAAGCGCCGCCACCTCGAAATCCTCATCGACAAGGGCCTGCCCCACACCCGCAAGGTCCCCCGCAAGCGGGTCCTCGTCATCGGCGCGGGCCCGGCGGGCCTGACCGCCGCGCTGCTGCTGAAGCAGGCCGGGCACCAGGTCACCGTCCTGGAGGCCAACGGCAACCGGGTCGGCGGCCGGGTGAAGACGTTCCGCGACTTCGCCGACCCGAAGCAGTACGCCGAGGCCGGCGCCATGCGGATGCCCGACGCGCACCCCCTCGTGCTCGCCCTCGCCGACAAACTCCGCGTCCCCCGCCGCCCGTTCTACCTGCGCGACATCCGCCCCGGCAGCGGCGACCCGCTCGACCCGCCGTCCGCCGTCGAGCACCGCTCCCGCGACGGCCACGGTCTGCTCCGCTACGGCCCCGACCGCACCAGCTACCGCGACCCGGAGCCGGCCGACAACACCTGGCTCGTCGTCGCGGGCCACCGGATGCGTAAGTCGGAGTACCTGAAGAAGCCGCGCACGATCAACGCCGCCTTCGGCGTCCCGGCGAAGTACCTCGACGTCCCGGCAGGCGCGATCCTCGCGAAGGCGCTGGCGCCCGTACAGGACGAGATCTCCACGGTCGGCCGCGACGGCCGACGGGTCGAGAAGCCGATGCCGCAGCTGCTCAACGGCTGGGCCCGGGTGATCCAGAAGTACGGGCACCTGTCCACCGAGACCTTCCTGCGCAACGCCGGCCTCGACACCCGCACCATCGACCTGGTCGGCACCCTCGAAAACCTCACCGCCCGGCTCCCGCTCAGCTTCCTCCCGGCCTTCGTCGACACCACGCTGATCCGCCCCGGGATGCGCTTCTGGGAGTTCGCCGGCGGCACCTCGGCCTTCACCGACGCGCTGTACGCCAAGGTGAAGGACGTCGTACGCCTCGACCGCCGGGTCACCCGGATCACGTACGGCGACGCGCTCAAGGACGACGGCGTGCGGGTCACGGCCGTCTCCGAGGGCCGCAACGGGCCCATCGAGCAGGAGGACTTCAGCGCCGACGAGGTGATCGTCACGATCCCGTTCTCCGGCCTGCGCCACGTCCACCTGCGGCCTCGGCTGCCGTACGCGAAGCGGCGCGCCGTCATCGAGCTGCACTACACGTCGGCGACGAAGGTGCTGCTCGAATTCTCCCGCCGCTGGTGGGAGTTCGCCGAGAGCGACTGGAAGCGGGAGCTGGAGGCGATCCAGCCGGGCCTGTACGCCAAGTACCGCGGCGGCGTGGAAGGCCACACCGGCAGGCTGCTCGGCGCGCACCCGTCGACGGGCGGGCGGGTGTCGGAGGAGCAGCAGGCCGGGTTCGCCGCCCGCCGCTGGGCGGGACGCAATCAGCCGGAGGCGGTGCAGGCGTACGGCGGCGGCTCGATCACCGACAGCCCGAACCGCTTCATGTACCACCCGTCGCACCCGGTCCCCGGCAGCGAGGGCGGCGTCGTGCTGGCCTCGTACACCTGGATGGAAGACGCGCTGCGCTGGGACCCGCTGCCGGACACCGAGCGCTATCTGCTCGCGCTCGCCGGGCTGCAGGAGGTGTACGGCCGCCGGATCGAGGTCTTCTTCACGGGCGTCGGCCGCACCCAGTCGTGGATGCAGGACCCGTACGCGTACGGGGAGGCCTCCATCCTCACTCCCGGCCAGCACACCGAGCTCTTCCCGGACGTGCAGCCCCGGATCGGCCCGCTGCACTTCGCCGGGTGCCACACGTCACTCAAGCCCGCCTGGATCGAGGGCGCGCTGGAGTCGGCGGTGCGGACGGCGCTGGACGTGCACATGGGGAGCTGACGGCCTCGACCGCCTGACCAGGCCTGACCGCGGAGCTGCTCCGCGGTCAGGCCTGGTCCTCGTAAAGCCCCTTCGCCCGCTTGTCGAAGACCGCCGACCACAGCACGTCGGCGCCGTCGTCGAGCACCACGCCCGTACGGGATGCGTCCTCCACCACGGGCCGGCCGCTGGACACCCCGGTCTGCCGCCCGCGCGGGTCGTACCACGGGCCGCCGCTGGCGCCCTGGGTGAGGCGGCAGGGGCTGACCTCCTCGCCGCCGGGGAGCAGCGCGTCCTTGACGGGGGTGGGGCGGCCGGTGCAGTACTGCAGGCGGGCACCGTCGTAGGGCTTCTCGACGGGGTAGCCGAAGATGGAGCGGCCGCCCTTGGCGTGCCGGAAGACCGGCTTGGGGCCGCCGGTGACGTCCTGGACGCGGTGCCCCGCACCGTCGTCGTGGGTGGTGAGGAAGGTGTAGTCGGCGTCGTGGGCGTGCCGCACGGTCCACTCGGGCGCGACGGCGGCGGACTCGACGGGGTAGGCGCCGTACGGGGCCGCGCCGTCGCGGTATCCGGGCACGAACAGCACGCGCTCCATCCAGCCGCCCTCGTCGTGGTTGAAGACGCAGTGCGCGGCGGTGGCGAGGACGTTGCGGTCCGGTGCGTCGACGACGGCGGCGCTGCAGGTGCCGATCTTCCCGCTCGGCGAGAGCATGAACAGCCGCCCGATGTGGCTGACCTTGTCCGCGCTCCCCCGCCACGGCTTGCCGCCGGCAGGGCCGGGTTGCGCGACGGCGGCGTCGGCGGCCCGCATCCGTTCCGCGGTCCAGAACGCGCGGGTGCCGTCCGGGTTGCCGGACAGCAGCGCGGGCGGCGGTGCCGAATGCGCGGCGGCGGGCAAGGGGGCGGCGGGCAGGAGGGCGGCGGCGACCGCGGCGGCGACGGCAATTCCCTTGAGCACGGCGGCACGCTAATCGCCCGGAGGAGCCGATCCCCGGCCCGACAGGCGCCGACGCCGCTCCCGCATCCGATTGGCGGATCCCAGCCGTAAAGTCGACGACATGACCACCGAGTACCGCATCGAGCACGACTCCATGGGCGAGATCCGCGTCCCCAAGGACGCCAAGTGGCGGGCGCAGACGCAGCGCGCCGTCGAGAACTTCCCCATCTCGGGCCAGCGCCTGGAGCGCGCCCACATCGAGGCCCTCGCCCGTATCAAGGCCGCCGCCGCGAAGGTCAACGCCGAGCTCGGCGTCCTCGACAAGGACATCGCGGCCGCCATCCAGGAGGCGGCCGACGAGGTCGCGAAGGGCCGCTGGGACGACCAGTTCCCGATCGACGTCTTCCAGACCGGCTCCGGCACCTCCTCCAACATGAACACCAACGAGGTCCTCGCCACCCTCGCCTCGGAGAAGTCGGGCGCCGCGGTCCACCCCAACGACCACGTCAACGCCAGCCAGTCCTCCAACGACGTCTTCCCGTCCTCCATCCACATCGCCGCCACCGCCGCGGTCACCCACGACCTGATCCCGGCCCTGGTCCACCTCGCCGAGTCCCTGGAGCGCAAGGCGGACGAGTTCGCGACGGTCGTCAAATCCGGCCGTACGCACCTCATGGACGCCACCCCGGTCACCCTCGGCCAGGAGTTCGGCGGCTACGCGGCCCAGATCCGGCACGGCATCGAGCGCCTGCACACCAGCCTGCCGCGGCTCGCCGAGCTCCCCCTCGGCGGTACGGCCGTGGGCACCGGCATCAACACGCCCCCCGGCTTCTCCGCCGCCGTGATCGCCGAGGTCGCCCGCGCCACCGGCCTGCCGCTCACCGAGGCCCGCGACCACTTCGAGGCGCAGGGCGCCCGCGACGGCCTGGTGGAGACCTCGGGCCAGCTCCGTACGCTCGCGGTCGGCCTCACCAAGATCTGCAACGACATTCGCTGGATGGGCTCGGGCCCGCGCACCGGCCTCGCCGAGATCCACCTCCCCGACCTCCAGCCGGGCTCCTCGATCATGCCGGGCAAGGTCAACCCGGTGATCCCCGAGGCCGTCCTGATGGTCGCCGCGCAGGTCACCGGCAATGACGCCACCGTCGCCACGGCCGGGGCGTCCGGGAACTTCGAGCTGAACGTCCAGCTCCCGGTGATGGCGAAGAACCTCCTGGAGTCCATCCGCCTCCTCGCGAACGCCTCCCGCCTCCTCGCCGACCGCACCGTCGACGGCATCACGGCGGACGCGGACCGGGCCCGCGAATACGCCGAGTCCTCCCCCTCCGTCGTCACGCCGCTCAACCGCTACATCGGCTACGAGGAGGCCGCCAAGGTCGCGAAGAAGTCCCTGGCCGAGCGGAAGACCATCCGCGAGGTGGTCGAGGAAGAGGGCTATGTGGCCCGTGGACTGCTGACCGCAGCGCAGCTGGACGAGGCGCTGGACGTCCTGCGGATGACCCGCCCCTACTGAATTCTCCCGGGGGATACCCCCCGGACCCCCTATTCGGGCGATCCTCTGTGCGATGTGCCAGCGTAATATCTAGGGATGACAGCCGCGGACACCTTGCCAGAAACCGGACAGCCCGCTGCCGGGCGCTGGACGCCAGGGGAGCACATCCTCTGGCGCTATCGCGGCAATGGCTCCGACGCGCTGCACATCTGCCGCCCGGTCACGGTCGTCCACGACGGCCCCGACCGGCACGGCCGCGACCTGCTCGCGGTCTGGATGGCGCCGGGCACCGAATGCGTACGGCCGGTCATCGACGACGGCACGCCGCTGCACAAGGAGCCGCTCGAGACGCGGTACACAAAGCCGCGCCGGGCGGCCCGCTCGCGCTGGTTCGGAGCGGGGGTGCTGAAGCTGGCGCGGCCGGGTGAGCCGTGGTCGGTGTGGCTGTTCTGGGAGCGGGGCTGGCGCTTCAAGAACTGGTACGTGAACCTCGAGGAGCCGCTGACCCGCTGGTCCGGCGGCGTCGACTCCGAGGACCACTTCCTGGACATCGCGGTCTATCCGGACCGCAGCTGGCAGTGGCGGGACGAGGACGAGTTCGACCAGGCGCAGCGGACCGGGCTGATGGACGAGGCCACCGCGCGGCAGGCGCTGCGCGCCGGTGAGCAGGCGGTCGCGGCGATCCGCGCGTGGGGCTCGCCGTTCACCGACAGCTGGCAGCACTGGCGCCCCGACCCGTCGTGGTCCACGCCGCGGCTTCCGCTGGACTGGGATCAGCCGGCGAAGTGAGCGGGCCGCGCGCCCGCGCGCGACCCTTTTCGTGGAGATGGTGTGCTGTTTCCTGCGGGAGACGCCCCCGAACCCCCGAGCGCGCGCGAGACTTCGTGAGCCTCTTGATGCGCCCGGGTGTATCAAACGTAGGATCGCCTTCCACAGGATCGATTCACCGACCAACGAGCTCAACACCCCGGACATACATCAGAATTGAGCGCCAGCCCAGCCAGCCGGACGGACGGTACGAACAGGTGACGGAGCGCGAGGAGCAGACCGCCGCCCGGGCGGAGGTGCCCGAGCCGCGGACAGCGCTGCGCGCGGACACCGCCGTCGACCTGCCGCGCCGGCACCCGGCCGAGGAGCTCCCCGAGCCCGCCGAGTCCGCACGGCTGCGCTTCGTCGGCTCCGCCACCCGCCGCATCGCCCGCGGCATGGACCTGGACGAGATCGTGCTCGGCCTGTGCCGCTCCGCCGTGCCGGCCTTCGCCGACGGCATCCTCGTCTATCTGCGCGAGCCGCTGCCCGTCGGCGATACGCAGCCGAGCGGGCCGTTCCGGCTGCGGCTGCGGCGCACCGGGCGGCAGGCGGGCGATACCTCCGATGACGACGCGCTGATGGACCCGTCCGCCGCCGAGCTCGCCGACGTCGTGGATGTCGTACGGGCCGGGGCTCTCGCCGAGGTGCTGCGCGGCGTCCGCCCGGTCTTCGGCGACACGATCGCCGCCCGCGGCGCGCTCACCGAGCTCCTCGGCCGCGGCAGCCCGCTGGCCGGCCCGTCCCGCAAGAGCTCGCCCGCCACCGGCCGCCGCGTCATCGTCGCCCCGCTGCGCGGCCGCCGCCGCGTGACCGGCGTGGCGGTGCTGGTCCGCGGCCCGGAGCAGCCTCCGTACGAGCACGACGACCTGCTCGTCGCCGCCCAGCTGGCCACGCATACGGCGCTGGGCGTCGACAAGGCGGTGGTGTACGGGCGGGAGGCGTACATCGCGGATGAGCTGCAGCGCACGATGCTCCCCGAGTCGCTGCCGCAGCCCAACGGCGTGAAGCTCGCGAGCCGTTACCTGCCGGCCGCCGAGACCGCGCGGGTGGGCGGCGACTGGTACGACGCGATCCCGCTGCCGGGCTCGCGGGTCGCGCTGGTGGTCGGCGACGTGATGGGCCACTCGGTGACCTCGGCCGCGATCATGGGCCAGTTGCGTACGACGGCCCAGACCCTCGCCGGCCTCGACCTCCCCCCGCAGGAGGTCCTGCACCACCTCGACGAGCAGGCGCTGCGCCTCGGCGACGACCGCATGGCCACCTGCCTGTACGCGATCTACGACCCGATCGGCCGCCGCCTCACCCTCGCCAACGCCGGCCACCCACCACCCGTCCTCCTCCACAGCGACGGCCGCGCCGAGGTCCTCGACGTGCCCCCGGGCGCCCCGATCGGCGTCGGCGGCATCGGCTTCACGTCGGTGGAGCTGGACGCCCCGGTCGGCTCCACCCTCCTGCTCTACACGGACGGCCTGGTCGAGTCCCGCATCTGCGACGTCTCCACGGGCATCGACCGCCTCTGCGAACGCCTCACGGAAACGTGGCACCGCACCTACGCCGACCACAACCACCCCCCGGCCCTGGAACCCCTCTGCGACGAGGTGCTGGACGTCCTGGGCCCCGGCGACCGCGACGACGACATCGCCCTCCTGGCCGCCCGCTTCGACGGCATCGCCCCGAGCGCCGCCGCCCAATGGGTGCTCGACCCACAGGCCCAGTCCGCGCGAGAGGCCCGCAAGCTGGCCCGCGAGGCGCTGGCGGGCTGGGGCCTGGCGGACCTGGAGGACGCGGTGGAGCTCCTGGTCAGCGAGGTCGTGACGAACGCGGTCCGGTACGCCCAACGGCCGGTCACCCTGCGGATGGTGCACACGGACCGGCTGCGCTGCGAGGTCGTCGATGACGTACCGCAGCTGCCGCGGATGCGGCGGGCGGGCCCCGCGGACGAGGGCGGGCGGGGCATGTATCTGGTGAACCGCGTGGCCCAGCGGTGGGGGGCGGAGCGGCTCAGCGCGGGCAAGGTCGTCTGGTTCGAGATCTAACGCTCGCACCTCGGCAACGCCGGCAGCTCGCCCGCCTGGACCACCGCGTTGACGGCCGTCGACTCCGCGGACTTCGCCTCGCCCTCCGCGTACGACACCCCGATCGCGTCATCCCGCGCCTGCGCGTAGCCGTACTGCGGCGTGACCCTCGTGTACGAGCGGGAGCGGAGGTCCAGCGCCCATGCTGCCTCCGTCGAGCGCCAGGTCACCAGGTCGCCGCTGACCTGGACCTGGTCCATGCCGTTGACCGCCTCGGAGGCATCCGCGACCAGCGTGGCCGGGGTCTTCCAGCCCGGGCGCCAGACGCGCAGCTCCGTGCCCTGCTTGCCGCCGACCCACGCCCAGGTGCGGCCGTCCGAGCCGGCCACCCGCACGCCGCGCAGCCTGGCGATCGGCGGCGGCAGCTCGGCGGGTTTCAGGCTGTCGAGGGATGCCGCGGCCAGGTGGATGTCCGTGCCGCCCTTGCCCTGGGCCTGGGGCCACACCAGGACGCCGCCCGCCGCGAAGGGGACGTCGGCCACGCCCTTGTACAGGGTCGTGCGCTTGCCGCCCTTGCCGAGGTCTTCCGCGTACACCGCCGACTTCCCGCCGCCGATCCCCTGCGCCCAGAAGACCCGCCCCGAGCGCACCACCGGCTGCACGAAGGGCCCGGGCACGGCCTGCCCCTCCCCGTCCCGGTCCGCCCGCGCGACGACCTTCGACTTGCCGCTCTGCGCGTCCCAGGCGACCAGCTCCCACGGGCTCTGCGCCTGCCGCCCCCGCACGAGGTCGTACGCCAGCCAGCGCCCGTCGTAATCGGCCGCGTCCACCTGGTCCTCGACCGGATCGCCCAGCTCGGCGACATCCCGCCGCTCGCCGCTCTCCGGCACGAACTGCAGCGTCCGCTCGCCCGCATCCGTCGACTGCACCACCGCCCACGCCGCGCCAGGACCGACGGCGGTGAGCACCTCGCGGGCGCCGTCCGCCGCCGGGTCGATCTCGCCGTCGCCGAGCGCCTTCCGCCACCCGGCGGGCAGCTTCACGGCGCAGGCCCGCTCGCCGCGCTGCGGCGGCCCGGTGGGGGCGGCGGAGGTGGTACGGGCGGGACTGGACTCGGCCGCCCGGTCCTTCTTGCCGCCGCCTCCTGACGAGCAGCCCGCGGCGAGGCAGAGGCTGACGCCCGCCAGGAGCAGGGCAGTTGCTTGTGCTTTACCAGACGTACCCACGGCCACCCATGATGGTGGTGATGGTGTCCGACGAGATAGTGGCCGTACGCGGCACACTCGCCGCCCACGAGATCACCGACGTCGGCACCCCGCCCACCGGGTCGCGGTACTGCACGGTCTTCGCGCCGTCGTCGCTGTGCCCGTCGACCGACACCCAGTGGAAGATCTCCCGGTTCGGGTGCCCGACCAGGTGCGGGCCGCCGACGACCTCCCAGGCGTTGCCGGCGATGGCGTAGTCGCCCGCCGTGTTGTGGGTGATGGCGTCGCGGAAGGCGGTCTTATTGGCCGCGGTCGGGGTGTACGGGAGCGCCCGCGGCGCGTAACCGGCGCCCGGGAGCCGGTGGTTCAGCACGTCCGGGATCGGATAGCCGGTCGGGTTCGGGACGTCGGCGTTGATGCCGTACCAGGCCGTGCCCGCCGTCGTGGTGTTGAGCGCGTTGCCCGCCGAGGTCTGCGAGCGGCCGCCGACCTCGTCGTGCGCGGACTGGGTGATGACGAGCGTGGCCGGGCCGCAGTAGTAGGAGTTGATCTGCGACTGCTGGATGGCGCCGGAGGACTTGATCGCCTTGGTGCCGTACGCACCCGCGGACGCGGCCGCGGCGCCCTTGGCGTCGGCGGCCTTGGCGGCGAGCAGCTTCTTCTGCGCGGCGGTGAGCCGCTGCTCGGGCAGGGTGTCGGTGGCGGCCTTGTAGGCGCCGACGGTGTCGCCGGTGTCGCCGGTGCCGCCGTCCGCCGGGGCCGCGCTCGCCGGCGTGGCGCTGAGGATCGCGGCGGCGGCGAAGATCCCGCCGCAGATGCCGCAAGCCAGAGTTCTTGCTCTGGACATCGCTGTCTCCTGTCAGGTCGTGGGGTGACGCAGGGGACGTGCAATCGCTGAGACGGAGTCTGACTGGAGTAGACCACTCCGTGAAGAGGGGCTGGCATGTTCTCGTCACAAGACCCAAAGATCTTTCATGCCGCTGAAAGTTGAGGTAAAGTGATATCACTTTGCTAGAGCGCGACCATCGTCAAAGAAACGGGGCCCGCATGACCACGACCACCGAAGACTCCCTCCCCATGCCGAAGGCGGAGGTCCACGAGACCCCGGCGCACAGCATCACCGGCGGCCTCGCCCTCCTCCTCGGCCTCATCGGCACCCTGCTCGGCATCGGCATGACCATCACCGGCATCGCCCTCGCCACCCGCGACCACGTGGGGACCGGCGTCCCGCTCATCGTCGTAGGCGCGCTGCTCTTCTTCGGCTCGATCATCGCGATGTCGGGGCTGAACATGGTCGCCCCGGGCGAGGCCCGCGTCGTGCAGCTCTTCGGCCGCTACACGGGCACGATCCGCGACGACGGCCTGCGCTTCGTCAACCCGCTCACCTCGCGGCAGAAGATCTCCACGCGGGTGCGGAATCACGAGACGGCTGTCCTGAAGGTCAACGACGCGTACGGCAACCCGATCGAGCTCGCCGCCGTCATCGTCTGGCAGGTCGAGGACACCGCGCAGGCGGTCTTCTCCGTGGACGATTACGTCGAGTTCGTAGGCACCCAGACCGAGACCGCGGTCCGGCACATCGCCATCGAGTACCCCTACGACGCCCACGACGAGAACGAGCTCTCGCTGCGCGCCAACGCCGAGGAGATCACCGACAAGCTCGCCGCCGAGCTGACGCTGCGGGTCCAGGCCGCCGGTGTGCACATCATCGAGGCCCGCTTCACCCACCTCGCGTACGCGCCGGAGATCGCCGCCGCGATGCTGCAGCGCCAGCAGGCCGGCGCGGTGGTCGCGGCCCGGCAGCAGATCGTCGACGGCGCGGTCGGGATGGTCGAGTCGGCGCTGGCCCGGATCACCGAGCAGGACGTGGTCGAGCTGGACGAGGAGCGCAAGGCCGCGATGGTGTCCAACCTGATGGTCGTGCTGTGCGGCGACCGCGCGCCGCAGCCGGTCGTCAACGCGGGGTCCCTCTACCAGTGACGAAGCAGCGCAAGCAGGTACTGCTGCGGCTCGATCCCGCAGTCCACGACGCGCTCGCGCGCTGGGCGGCGGACGAGCTGCGCAGCACGAACGCGCAGGTCGAGTACCTGCTGCGACAGGCCCTCGCGGGCGCGGGCCGGCTCCCGAAGGAGACCGGACCGCTCCCGCGGCGGGGACGGCCGCCCCGTACCGACGACGCGGAAGGCAACGATTGAGCCACTAGACACCCCGTCTATACACACTAGGTATACACACCATGTAGAGTCCTCCGCATGACCATCGGGCACACCCTCCTCGGGCTCCTGGAAGAAGCGGGGCCCCGCCATGGATACGACCTCAAACGGGCCTTCGACCAACGCTTCGGCCACGACCGGCCGCTGCACTACGGGCAGGTCTACTCGACCATGTCCCGCCTCCTGAAGAACGGCCTCGTCGAGGTCGACGGCATAGAGGCCGGCGGCGGACCCGAGCGCAAGCGGTACGCCATCACCGACGCCGGCATCACCGACGTCGCCGCCTGGCTGCAGACCCCGGAGAAGCCCGAGCCGTATCTGACCTCCACCCTCTACACCAAGGTCGTCCTCGCCCTGCTCACCGGCCGCGACGCCGCCGAGCTGCTGGACACCCAGCGCGCCGAGCATCTGCGGCTGATGCGCGAACTGACCAAGCGCAAGCGCAGCGGCGAGCTGGTGGACCAGCTCATCTGCGACCACGCCCTGTTCCACCTCGAGGCCGACCTGCGCTGGCTGGAGCTCACCACGGCCCGACTCGACAAGCTCGCCGCGGAGGTACGCAAATGACCGGCGCCGCACTGCTCGCAGCCGGGGGGCTGCGCAAGTCCTACTCCGGCACCGCCGCCCTGGACGGCGCCGACTTCGCGATATTGCCCGGCGAGACGGTCGCCGTCATGGGCCCGTCGGGCTCCGGCAAGTCGACGCTGCTGCACTGCCTGGCCGGGATCGTGCCGCCGGACGAGGGCACCATCACGTACGAGGGCCGCGAACTGTCCGGGATGTCGGACGGGGAGCGCAGTGCGCTGCGCCGCAGCAAGTTCGGCTTCGTCTTCCAGTTCGGCCAGCTCGTACCGGAGCTGACCTGCGTCGAGAACGTCGCCCTGCCGCTCCGCCTCACCGGCCTGAACCGCCGCGAGGCCGAACGCGCCGCCAAGCCCTGGCTGGAACGCCTGGAGGTCGACGACGTCGCGCACCACCGCCCCGGCGAGATCTCCGGCGGCCAGGGCCAGCGCGTCGCGGTCGCCCGCGCGCTCGCCACCACGCCGCGCGTCCTCTTCGCCGACGAGCCGACCGGCGCCCTGGACTCGCTCAACGGCGAGCGGGTGATGGAGCTGCTCACGGCCGCCGCCCGGGAGACGAACGCCGCCGTCGTCCTCGTCACGCACGAGGCCCGGGTGGCCGCGTACGCCGACCGCGAGGTCATCGTCCGCGATGGCAAGACCCGCAGCATGGAGCACGTGTGAGCCTGCGACAAGACCTCAGGATGGGGCTCTCGTTCGCCTTCCGCGGCGGCAAGGAGGGCTGGACCCGCACGCTGCTGACCGCCGTCGGCGTCGGCCTCGGCGTCGCGCTGCTGCTGCTGACCACGGCGATCCCGGCCGCGCTCGCGGCCCGCGACCAGCGCGGCAACGACCGCAGCGACCTGCAGCCCCAGCAGCTGAAGCACCCCACCGCGACCAGCATGCTGGTCGGCACCGCCGACACCACCTTCGGCGACCAGGACGTCCGCGGGCGCCTGCTGCAGCCCGAGGGCGCGAAGGCGGAGCCGCCGCCGGGCCTCGACCGCTTCCCGGGGCCCGGCGAGATGGTGGTCTCCCCGGCGCTCGCCGACCGGCTGAAGGACGGCGACGCGGGGCTGCTGCGGGAGCGTATCCCGTACAAGATCAGCGGCACCATCGCCGACGCGGGACTGGCCGGCGGGCCCGCCGAACTCGCCTACTACGCGGGCAGCGACACCCTCAAGCAGGGCGCCGACAACGTCCAGCGGATCAGCGGCTTCGGCAACGACGCGGAGGGCAGAGGCCTCGATCCGGTGCTGCTCCTGCTCGTCCTGATCGTGTTCATCGCGCTGCTGATGCCGGTGGCCGTCTTCGTGGCCGCCGCCGTCCGCTTCGGCGGCGAGCGCCGCGACCGGCGGCTGGCCGCGCTGCGCCTGGTCGGCGCGGATGCCGCGATGACCCGCCGGATCGCGGCGGGCGAGGCGGCGGCGGGGGCGCTGCTCGGCCTCGTCTTCGGCACCGCTTTCTTCCTCGCCGGGCGGCAACTCGTGGGCGGCGTCGCCGTCATGGACGTGAGCGTCTTCCCGGCCGACCTCAACCCGGCGCCCTGGCTCGCCGCCCTCGTCGCCCTGGCCGTCCCGGCCGCGGCGGTCGGGGTCACGCTGTTCACGCTGCGGAATGTGGTCATCGAGCCGCTCGGTGTCGTACGGGCCGCCAAGCCCAGGCGCCGCCGGCTGTGGTGGCGGGTGCTGCTGCCGGTCGCGGGCCTGGCCGCGCTGCTGCCCCTGATCGGCAAGGGCGACGACGGCGGCAGCTTCAACGCCTACCAGGTCACCACCGGCGTCGTGCTGCTGCTCACCGGCATCACCGCGCTGCTGCCCTGGCTGGTCGAGGCCTTCGTCGCCCGCCTGGGCCGCGGCAACCGCGCCCCCGTCTCCTGGCAACTCGCTGTCCGCCGCCTCCAGCTGAGCAGCGGCACCGCCGCCCGCCTGGTGAACGGCATCGCGGTCGCGGTGGCCGGCGCGGTCGCGCTGCAGATGCTCTTCACCGGCGTCGAGGGCGACTACACCAAGCAGACCGGCGAGGACCCGCACCGCGCGCAGATGACGGTGAATTCGAGCGGGCCCGCGGCCCGCCACCTCACCGAGCGCATCGCGGACACCAAGGGCGTACGGGAGACGGTGACGCTGGACGGCTCCTCCCTGGCCCGTACGGCGAAGGCCGAGGACAGCATCAGCCTGACGGTGGGCAGTTGCGCCGCGCTGCGCGAGCTCGCGCGGCTGCCGTCCTGCAAGGACGGCGACTCCTTCGCCGTCAAGGGCGGCTATGCCGCGGAGAGCACCAAGAAGATCGCGGTGCCGGGCGCCCGCGCCTATGTCGACCCGTCCTACGAGTACGCCGACGGCAAGGCCGTCCCCTGGCGGATCCCGGAGGACGTCCGCCAGGTGACCTCCCGCCCCGACCCGTACGGCATGGAGGGCAGCGGGCTGCTGACCACACCCGCCGCCGCCCGCGGCCTGTTCGCGTCGGGCGGGATGACGCGGGAGGTCTGGGTGCGTACGGACCCGGCCGTTGGCGATGCGCGGGACCGGGTGCGTACGGCCGTGGCCGAGCTCGACCCGCTGGTGATGGTGCAAACCCTGGAGAGCACGGAGGAGTCGGGGCAGTACGCCGGCATCCGCACGGGCTTGCTGGTCGGCGCGGTCTGCGTGCTGCTGCTGATCGGCGCCAGCCTGCTGGTCGGCCAGCTGGAGCAGCTGCGCGAGCGCCGCAAGCTGCTGTCGTCCCTGGTGGCGTTCGGCACCCGGCGCAGCACGCTCAGCCTCTCGGTGCTGTGGCAGACGGCGATCCCGGTGACGCTCGGCCTCACGCTCGCCACCGGGACCGGGGTGGCGCTGGGGGCGGTGCTGCTGCGGATGGCGTCGACGCCGGTGGCCGTCGACTGGCCCGCGATCCTGACCATGGCGGCCGCGGGGGGCGCTGTGGTCGGGGCGGTGACGCTGCTCAGCCTGCCGCCGCTGGTCCGGATGATGCGGGCGGAGGGGCTGCGCACCGAGTAGGAGGGGAGCCATCGGCCCGGTAAGCGCTGCTTACCGGGCTCTTCCCTTACCTTCGTTTAACGTTGAGATCATGTGGCAGAAGATCGTGGCGGCGGCGAAACGCCCCTATTGGGACCGCCCGGACCCAAGGTGGCGGGTCCGCCGCTGGCCGGATCTCTTCGCCTTCTGCATCGCCAACGTCTTCTTCTGGCTCTCCCTCACCCCCTCCCTCGTCCCCCGCCCCTGGCTGCTGCAGGGCGTGATCGGCGGCATCACCGCGGCGATCGGATACGGGCTCGGGGCGGTGCTCGCCTGGTTCTTCCGCCGCGTACTGGCCTGGCGCGACTGGCAGCCCAGCGAGCAGGCCCGCGCCCGCGGCTGGCAGGTGGCGCTGGTGCTCACCCCGATCATGGCCGTCTGGCTGATCTCCGAGTCCGCCCACATGCAGCGCCAGCTGCGCGAACTGCAGTCGCTGCCGCCGTCGATGCCCTGGCACACCCCGATGATCGCGCTCATCGCCCTCGCGGTCCTCGCGCTGCTGGTGGTGATCGCCCGCTCCATCCGCCTCGCCACCGGCAAGCTCATCCACTGGCTCGACCGGGCCCTCCCCCGCCCCCTCGCCGTCGGCACCGGCCTGGTGGTGTCGGCGATCCTCGTCACCTTCGGCGTACGGGACGTGGTCTTCGACCGCGGCGTCATCGACATCGCCGACTCCATCGCTGCCAAGACCGACGCCTCCACCAAGGAGGGCATCACCCAGTCCGGATCGCGTTACGTGTCCGGCAGCCCCGACTCCCTGATCCCGTGGGACGACCTCGGCTTCCAGGGCCGTAACTTCACCGGCGCGGTGCCGAGCAAGGGGCAGATCGAGAAGGTCACCGGCGAGCCCGCCGTGGACCCGGTCCGGGTGTACGTCTCCTCCGCCCACCCGGAGGCGTTCAGCGACGAAAGCCCACAGGAGCCGTTCCGGGCGCAGGCCCGCCTCGCCGTCCGCGAACTGGAGCGCACCGGCGCCTTCGACCGCCAGGTCCTCGCCATCGCCGGGACCACCGGCACCGGCTGGGTCAACTCCACGGTCGCCGAGCCGCTGGAGTACATGTACGGCGGCGACACCGCCTTCGTCGCCATCCAGTACTCGTACCTGCCCAGCTGGGTCTCCTTCCTCGTCGACAAGGAGAAGGCGGGCCAGGCCACGCGGGCCCTGGTCAAGGCCGTACAGAAGCGGGTCGACACGATGCCCGCGGAAGAGCGGCCCAAGCTGGTGGTGACCGGCGAGAGCCTCGGCGCGTACGCCATAGAGGCCACCTTCGGCAGCGCCGAGCAGCTGGTCGCGCAGATGGACGGGGCGCTGCTGCTCGGCCCGCCGAACTTCGGCCCGGTCTCGACGGAGATCCGCAGCGACCGCGACCAGGGCAGCCCGGTGTGGCGGCCGGAGTTCGACGAGGGCCGGCACATCCGCTTCGCGCAGTTCCCGGAGAAGGACTTCAAGCGGCTCAAGGGGCCGTGGCGGCACCCGCGGGTCGTCTACCTCCAGAACGCGTCCGACCCGGTGGTCTGGTGGAGCTGGGACCTGGCGCTGCAGCGCCCCGAGTGGGTGGACCCGCCGCTGGGCCCGGACATCACGCCGGAGGTCAACTGGTTCCCGTTCGTCACCTTCTGGCAGACCTCGGTCGACATGGCGGTGTCGTACGGCGTGCCCGCCCCCCACGGCCACCGGTACGGGGACGGGCCGGTGGACGGCTGGGCGGAGGTGGTGCCGCCGAAGGGCTGGTCGGCGGAGGACACGGAGCGGCTGAAGAAGTTCTTCGACGACCGGGAAGCGCCGTACTGAGCCCGTACGGCCTCCGGCTACGCCTTCCCGTCCGACGGCGGCGCCTCATCCGCCGGTGCGGGCCCGGCGGGTGACACTTCGACGATCGTCGCGCCGTGCGGCGCCACCCCCGTCGGCTGCCGTTCTCGCGCATAGGCCCGCAGATAGCCCACGGCCGTGTTGAGCACCGCCACCAGCGGCACCGCGACGACCGCACCGGCGATCCCGGCGACCAGCGTGCCGGTCGCCACCGCGAGCACCACCGCGAGCGGATGCACCCGCACCATCCGGCCGAGGATGAACGGCTGCAGCACATGCCCCTCGATCTGCTGCACCAGCAGCACGACGCCGAGCGCGAGCAGCGCGGTCACATAGCCGTTGGTGACGAAGGCGACGACCACGGCGAGGGAGCCGGACACGAGCGCACCCACGATCGGCACGAACGCGAACACAAAGATCAGCACCGCCAGCGGCACCGCCATCGGCACGCCGAGGAAGTAGATCCCGACGCCGATGAAGATCGCGTCGATCAGCGCCACCAGCACCGTCCCGCGTACGTACCCGGTCAGCGTCGCCCACACCCGCGGCCCGGCGCCGGCGACGGCCTCGCGGGCGTCGCGCGGCACGATGTTCAGGCACCAGTTCCAGATCCGCTTGCCGTCGTACAGCAGGAAGATCGTGGTGAAGGCGGCGATCGCGGCGCCCGACAGGAACTCGACCAGATATGAGACGCCTTCGATGCCCTTGGAGGTGAGCTCGCTGGTGTTCTCGCCGAGCCAGTCGCTCAGCGTGTTGCCGATGTCGTTGATCTCGTCCTTGCTGACGTGGAACGGCCCGTCGATCAGCCACTTCTGGCCGTCTTCGATGGCCTGCTGCACCCGGTCGGTCAGCTGGTCGGCGTTCTCCATGACCTGCCAGACCACGAACCAGCCGACCAGCCCGATCGCGACGAAGCCGGAGATGAAGGTGACCGCGGTGGCCAGCCCCTGCCCTACTCCTATCCGCCGCAGCCGGGCTACGGTCGGCTGCAGCAGCGCGGTGATCAGCAGCCCGGCGGAGAACGCAAAGATGACGAGGCTGATCGTGCTGACCACCTGCATCAGCACCCACAGCACCCCGGCGAACACCAGCAGCCGCCAGCCGGCCTCGGCGGCCACCCGCATCCCCCACGGGATCGCGTGCGCCGGCTCGTGCCGTACAACGGGGGCCGGCGGCGGGCCGGGAGCGGGCTCGGGCTGCTGAGGTCCGGCGTCCGCCTTGGCTTCCCGGCTCAGGCCGCGCTCGGCGTCCCTGCGCTCGGTCGCGGCCCGGCGGCTCTCCGCGAACCGGGAGGCCCGGCCGCTCATCCCGTCGAACCAGTCCGACATCTTTGACATAGGGCAGACCGTACACAACAGATCCCCCTGATCGTTGAATGATCAGGGGGATCTGGGGGTCTGGAAGCAGACCTCAGTACCAGTTGTTGGCCTGCCAGAAGGACCACGCGCCACACGGGCTGTCATAGCGCGAGTTCATGTAGTTGAGGCCCCACTTGATCTGTGTGGCCGGGTTGGTCTGCCAGTCGGCGCCGGCGGAGGCCATCTTGGATCCGGGCAGCGCCTGGACGAGGCCGTACGCCCCGGAAGACGGGTTCGAGGCCTTGTAGTTCCAGCTGGACTCGTGGTCCACGATGTTGCTGAAGCACTGGAACTGGTCGGCGGGCACCATCTTGCGGGCGATCGCCTGGACCTCTGCGGTGGTGTACGAGCTCTGGACGGGGATGTCCGAGCGCTCGGCCGACCGGCTGGCGGTCTTGGCCTGCTCGCGCTCCTTGGCCTCCTGCTCGGCCGCCTCTTTCTTGTCCTCGGCGGCCTGCTTCTTGGCCTCGGCGTCCTCGGCTGCCTTCTTCCGGGCCGCTTCCTCTGCCGCCTTACGGGCCTGCGCCTGAGCAGCGTCGGCCTGGGCGTCCGCCTGCTTGGTCAGGGAGGCGGTCTGCACGCCCACCTGAGACTTCGCAGGTATGTCGGAGAGGAGCGTCGCGTCTGCTGCGGTTGCCTCGATGTCGTCCGACGAGGAGTCGTTCTGCGCTCCGGCAGCGACACCCACGACGGCGCCGACCGAGGTGACCGCGGTGGCGGACGCCACTGCGAGTCCCCGGACCGATACCGGCATCCGGTTCACACACATTCCTTCCAGCGTCGCCCGCTGACGGTGACCTCGCGGGCGCAATCGTGCCCCTGGCGCAGGCCTCCCTGGTGCGTTGGTCACGGGAGGCGCGGGCCCGGTGAGGGACCTCCCGGTGTGAAGGGAGGGCCCGCGTGGTTCTCGGGCGGCGTACGGCGACTCTGTTCAGTTGACGGTGCTTTGGTGCTGAAGACGCAGGGGTGCCGTACGCGGGGCCTGACAGGAGGAAGACTCTGCCGGAAGCGGACGCGTTAAGGCAATTCTCCGTTGAGTGGGAAAGCTCACATGCTGTTTGACGTACGAGATGTGCGGGAACCGGGGCGTAGCACTGGGCGCAACAGCTAAGCTGCTGCGCCCAGTTGAGGCTGCGGCGATACGCCGAGGCGTTATGTCCGGATAGCCGCCAAGCTAGACCCGGCCATCTTCGAGCATTTCGGTCACCAGCGCCGCGATCGGCGAACGCTCCGACCGGTTCAGCGTGATGTGCGCGAAGAGCGGATGCCCCTTCAGCTTCTCCACGACGGCGACCACGCCGTCGTACCGGCCCACCCGGAGATTGTCCCGCTGCGCCACATCGTGGGTGAGCACCACCCGGCTGTTGGCGCCGATCCGCGACAGGACCGTCAGCAGCACGTTCTTCTCCAGCGACTGCGCCTCGTCGACGATGACGAAGGCGTCATGGAGCGAGCGCCCGCGGATGTGAGTGAGCGGCAGCACCTCGAGCATGCCGCGCGCCGTCACCTCCTCGATGACGTCCCGCGAGGTGACCGACGACAGGGTGTCGTAGACGGCCTGTCCCCATGGGCTCATCTTCTCGGCCTCGGTGCCCGGCAGATAGCCGAGCTCCTGCCCGCCGACGGCGTACAGCGGCCGGAAGACCATCACCTTCTCGTGCTGCCGCCGCTCCAGTACGGACTCCAGCCCCGCGCACAGCGCCAGCGCCGACTTGCCGGTGCCGGCCCGCCCGCCCATCGAGACAATGCCCACATCCGGGTCGAGGAGCAGATCGAGCGCCACCCGCTGCTCGGCGCTGCGGCCGTGGATGCCGAACGCCTCGCGGTCGCCGCGCACCAGCTTCACCCGGCCGTCGGGGGTGACGCGGCCCAGCGCGTTGCCGCGCTCGGACTGCAGCACCAGGCCGGTGTGCACCGGCAGCCCGTCCGCCTCCGGGACGCTGACGATCTCGTTCTCGAAGAGCTCGTCGACCTGCTCGCCGCTGAGCATCGTCTCGGCCATCCCGGTCCAGCCGGATTCGGTGATGGCGAGTTCGGCGCGGTACTCCTCGGCGGCGAGGCCGACGGAGGACGCCTTGATGCGCAGCGGCAGGTCCTTGGAGACGACCGTGACGTCGTACCCCTCGGCCTGCAGATTGCGGGCCACGGCGAGGATCCGGGAATCGTTGTCGCCCAGTCTGAAGCCGGTCGGCAGCACCGCCGTATCGCTGTGGTTGAGCTCCACGCGCAGCGTGCCGCCCAGCTCGCCGATCGGGATCGGGGCGTCGAGGCGGCCGTGCCGGACCCGGAAATCGTCCAGCAGGCGCAGCGCCTGCCTCGCGAAATAGCCCAGCTCCGGGTGGTGTCGTTTCGCCTCGAGCTCCGTGACCACCACGACGGGAAGCACGACCTCGTGCTCGTCGAAGCGGATCATCGCCCTGGGGTCGGCCAGGAGGACGCTGGTGTCGAGGACGTAGGTGCGCCGGTCATCCGGCTTGCTGCTTTTCACCACGGGTGGACGAACCCCCTTGCAAGAGGTTGCGATGCTCGCGTTCGGTGGACCGGGTCCTGCCCCGCGTGCAGCGCAGCACGGGCCGGACGCCGGCCCTCCGCGTCGTCGTGGTGCAAAGGGCCTCCCGGGCGGGGGCTCTTGGGCCACCCGCTACCAGCGATATTCCCTCGAACACCGACGCATATGCAATGCCCTTCATAGGGCGATCGGGTTACGTGTCGCTTAAGAGATCACAGACCGAGGCGGCGGTTGCGCACGGAGTAGTCCCGCAGGGCCCGCAGAAAGTCCACCCGCCGGAAGGCCGGCCAGAAGACATCGCAGAAGTAGTACTCCGAGTGGGCGCTCTGCCAGAGCATGAAGCCGCTCAGCCGCTGCTCGCCGCTGGTACGGATCACCAGGTCCGGGTCGGGCTGGCCGCGGGTGTAGAGGTGCTCGGCGATGTGCTCGACCTCGACGGTCTCGGCGAGCTCCGCCAGCGGCGTGCCCTGCTCCGCGTGGTGGGCGAGCAGCGAGCGGACGGCGTCCGCGATCTCCTGCCGGCCGCCGTAGCCGACCGCGACATTGACCAGCAGCCGCGGCTTGTCCTGCGCGGGCAGCACGGCCGTCGCCTGCTCGGCTTCCTTCAGTACGGACTGGGTACGGCTCGGCAGCAGGTCGAGCGCGCCCACGTGGTGCACCCGGCAGCGGCCGTCGCCTGCCAGGTCCCGTACGACGTCCTCGATGATGCCGAGCAGCGGGACCAGCTCGTCCTCGGGACGGTCCAGATTGTCGGTGGACAGCAGCCACAGCGTGACCACCTCGACGTCGGTGCCGGAGCACCACTCCACCAGCTCGCGGACCTTCTCCGCGCCGGCCTGGTGGCCCTGCGCGGCGGTCATGCCGTCGGCGCGGGCCCAGCGGCGATTGCCGTCGAGGATGACGCCGATGTGCTTGGGGATCCGGGTGTGGTCGAGGCGCCGTTCGACGCGCCGCTCGTACAGCCGGTAGGCGAGCTCACGCAGGGACTGGCGGGGGTTCGGCGCGTGTCGCATCGACTCATGCATCCCGGGTGTGCCCCTCCGAAAGCCAGGTTTGGGTGTCCCTGAAGGCGCCCACCCTACTGGGCGGTGCACCGCATTAACCCGGCGCCTGCCGGAACCGGAGCGGGCGCCACCGTGATAGAGAGATTTTCGTGATGAACGGTTCCCACTTTCTGCCATCAGACTCCCGATATGACGCCATGCGGTACCGCCGTACGGGTCGCAGCGGCCTCAAGCTCCCCGAGATCTCGCTCGGCCTCTGGCACAACTTCGGCGACGACCGGTCGCTGGAGTCGCAGCGCGCGATCCTGCGCCGCGCCTTCGACCTGGGCGTCACCCACTTCGACCTGGCGAACAACTACGGTCCGCCACCCGGCTCCGCCGAGCTGAACTTCGGCAAGCTCTTCGCGCAGGACTTCCGCCCGTACCGCGACGAGCTGATCCTGTCGACGAAGGCCGGCTACCTGATGCACCCCGGCCCGTACGGCGAGTGGGGCTCCCGGAAGTACCTGCTGTCGTCGCTGGACGCCTCGCTGGCGCGGATGGGCGTCGATTACGTCGACATCTTCTACTCGCACCGCTTCGACCCGGACACGCCGCTCGAGGAGACGATGGGCGCGCTCGCGTCCGCGGTGCAGCAGGGCAAGGCGCTGTACGTGGGCGTGTCCTCGTACAGCAGCGAGCAGACGGCGGAGGCGGCGCGGATCCTGCGCGAGATGGGCGTACGGCCGCTGATCCACCAGCCCTCGTACTCGATGATCAACCGCTGGACCGAGGACGACGGGCTGCTCGACGCACTCGAGTCTGCGGGCATGGGCTGCATCTCCTTCGCGCCGCTGGCGCAGGGGATGCTCACGGACAAGTACCTGCACGGCATTCCGGAGGGCTCGCGCGCCTCGCAGGGCAAGTCGCTGAACCCGGACCTGCTGACGGAGGAGAACGTCCGGCGGCTGCGCGGCCTCAACGACATCGCCCAGCGGCGCGGGCAGTCGCTCGCGCAGATGGCGCTGCAGTGGGTGCTGCGGGATCCGCGGATGACGTCGGCGCTGATCGGTGCGTCGAGCGTGGCGCAGCTGGAGGCGAATGTCGCGGCGCTCGGCGGGCCGGCGCTGTCGAAGGAGGAGCTGGCCGAGATCGACACCTTCGCGGTGTCCACGGACGGCGTGAACATCTGGGCGGGCCGCAGCTAGGGGCAAAGAAAACGGGCCGGTCCGAGGGGGGGATTCGGACCGGCCCGAGGGGGGGACCTCAACCATAACCCAGTGTGAAGGTCGACGCGTACTCAACGGGCGGGTTACCTCGAAACGTGCTGACCCGGTAGCTCTCCGTATACGGACGGCTCAGCCACGCCGGTCCACCTCGCAAGCCCCCACCACCCGCCCTGACCACCGCAAAAGCCCGTAAAACCGGCCGCCCCACACCCTCGCAACCCGGGCGCGCAACCACCGCGCACGACGCGCTCACGCACCACGGGGCACCCCTCCAATCGAGTGCCCGGCGTGTCGCCCCGTCCCCACCGGGCGGCCGACGGCCGCCCCGCGCCCTGGCCCGCGCATCGCGCGCCCAGCCCGCGGGTGGTTTGCGCGGGCGACACGTGTACCGGGGTCGCAGCGGCGCAGCCTCCCCGCGTGCAACGCCGCATAGTTCGCCTCCTTTCCCGCCCCCTCGCCTCCGCCGCGCTCGGCGCAGTCGCGCTGGCCGCCGCAGCTCTGGGCGCCCCCGCCATAGCCGCGCCCGCCGTGCCTGCGCCCGCCGACGGGTGCGCCTACACCGGTCGCGAGCTGCCGCTCGACGATCTCGGCGAGCTGGCTCGGCGGGGTGATGTCGGTGCTGCGGTGCGGCAGGCCTGCCGGGAGCAGCCGCCGGCGGCACCGCGCAGGCCCGCGCCTCCGCCTCCGCCGCCACCTGCGCCGCGGACTCCCCCACCCCCACCGCCGCCGAAGCCCGCGCCGCCGGCGCCCGCGCCCACCCCCACCAAGCCGCCGCCGAAGCCCAAGCCCAAGCCCGCGCCGACCGTCTCCTTCCGCCCCGCCTATCACGCCCCGCCACAGCCGGAGGCCAAGCAGGGCACCTCCCCCGTCACCCGGACCCTCCTCCTCGTCGCCCCCGCCGTACTCGCCGCCGCCGCACTCGCCGCGGGCGGCGGAGGCGGCTCCGCGGCCAACCGATAGGAGCCCCCAATGTCCGACTGGCTCAAGCTGCTGGTCGCCATGGCCGCGGCCACCGCCGTCGTCGTGCTGATCGCTGTCATCCGCGACCGGCGGCGTCCCGAGGACGAGGATCCCGACGAGACGCCCGACGTCATCGAGTACATGACGATGATGGTCGGCGTCGTATACGCCATCGTGCTCGGCCTCGCCATCGCCGGCGTCTGGGAATCGCGCGGCGAGGCGCAGCAGACCGTGCAGCGCGAGGCCTTCGCCCTGCACGAGGTGAGCGAGCGCGCAGCGGCCTATCCCGCCGGGCAGCGCGATGCCGTACGAGCGAGCGTCGACGCATACGTGGCGTACGCCGTCAAGAAGGAATGGGACCCCGCCATCGCCGAGGGCGGCGGACTCACGCCCCGCGGCGACCGGCTCATGGAGGACGTACGCAAGCAGGTGAGTGCGTACGAGCCCAAGACCGAGTCGCAGAATCGCGCCGCCTACGCCCTCGGCGACCAAGCCGCGCAAGCCGCGCAGGCCCGGCAGGAGCGCGGGCTCGGGACCGATCCGACGATGCCGCCCGTCGTGTGGGTGGGCCTGATCATCGGGGCGATCGTCTCCATCGGCATGGTCTTCGCGCTGCAGATCCAACGGTCGGCGCGGGAGCTGGTGCTGGCGGGGCTGTTCAGCGCGCTGATGGCGTTTCTGCTCTTCCTCGTCTGGGCGTGGAACCACCCCTACGGGGGCACATCAGACGCCGGGACGATGACGGAGCCGTTCACAACGCTGTTCCCTGGCTCTGGATAGGCCATCTGTCCCGGCCTACCGTGGAGTTGGCAACCGGAGGTGGGGCGGCATGGCCGACTGGTGGTCCGTCGAGGTCTTCGACGGGCAGTCGTCCGCGCTCGCGTGGCGGGACTCGTACGAGTACGCGCTCGTCGAGTCCGCGGTCACGCACGGGGCGCTGATGTGGGAGTGGCACGTCCACTCGTGGGGCATCGTGCTGGAGATCTCCTTCCGGGAGGAGGCGGACTGGGAGCGCTGGCGCGGACTGCCCGGCGTCCAGGCCGCGCTCGACGCGGTGCCCGACCCGGTCTCCGGGCTGCTGCTGCACCGCGGCCGCGGCGGCACCAGCGGCAGCTTCGTACCCCGCCGCCCGCGCCCGGCACCCAGCGCGGCGGCGGCGGAGCTGCCCGAGCCGGAGCCGCCGCAGACCAGATATCTGCTGTCAGCAGTAGACCCTTCCCCGATCCTGTAGCGGGCAGGCAGAGTCGGCGGCATGAAGCTGCTGATTCTGGGTGGTACGGAGTTCGTCGGGCGCGCGGTCGCCGAGGAAGCGGAGGGGCGCGGGTGGGAGGTGACGGTCTTCCATCGCGGGCGGTATCCAGCGCCGGAGGGGACCGCGTCGCTGATCGGTGACCGGGTCGCGGAGGGCGGGCTCGAAGCGCTCGCCGAGGGCAGCTGGGACGCCGTCGTCGACACATGGTCGCGTGCGCCCGCTGCCGTACGGGACGCCGCCCGGCTGCTCGCGGAGCAGGGAGTCGGGCACTACGCGTACATCTCCAGCCGCTCCGTCTACCCCATGGAATCCACCGCCGCCGGCGCCGACGAATCCGCCGCCGTGGTCGACGGCTCCCCCGACGACACCGGCAGCGACGACTACGCCCGCGCCAAGCGCGGCGGCGAGCTCGCCGCCGAGGCCGCGTTCGGCGAGCGGGCGCTGTTCGCCCGCGCGGGCCTCATCCTCGGCCCATACGAGAACGTCGGCCGGCTCCCGTGGTGGCTCACGCGGATGCGCCGCGGCGGCGAGGTCCTCGCCCCCGGCCCGTACGACCTGCCGCTGCAGTACATCGACGCCCGCGACCTCGCCGTCTGGACCCTGGACGCGGTCGAGCGCGGGCTCGGCGGCCCGTACGACGTGGTCAGCGCGCCCGGGCACGCCACCATGGGCGAGCTGCTGGAGGAGTGCGTGAAGGTGACGGGGTCGGATGCCGTGCTGCGGTGGTACGCGCCCGAGGCGGTGCTCGCGGCCGGGTTCGAGCCGTGGACGGAGCTGCCGGTGTGGCTGCCGCCGGGCGAGCTGCACGACTACCTGCACCGCGGCGACACCAGCACGGCCCGGAAGGCGGGCCTGCGGTGCCGGCCGGTCGCGGAGACGGTGGCCGACACCTGGGCGTGGCTGGAGTCGATCGGAGGCGAGGCGCCGCAGCGGGGAGACCGGACGCGGAAGGGGATCGATGCGGAGCGGGAGGCGGAGTTCCTGCGCGCGAATCCGCTCTGATCAGCCCGTCAGATCACCCCGTCAGGTCGCCTTCCCGCTCGTTGACCGCCGCGTAGTGGCGCAGCTTGTCCTCGTCCACCCGTACGCCGAGGCCCGGTCCCTCCGGGACGACCAGGCTGCCGTCGATGAGCGGGATCGGGTCCGCGATGTCGTCGGCGTGCAGGTAATACATGCTGTCGATGGCCCGGTTGAGCACCGGAGTGCTGGCCACGACGGCGAGGTGCGCGGCGGTGGCGATGCCGAGTTCGCCGCCGCTGTGCAGGTTCATGCCGAGCCCGAAGGTCTCGCAATGGGCGGCGAGGGCCTTGGTGGGGGCGATGCCGCCCCACTTGTAGACGTCGCCGTGGATGACGTCCACGGCGCCGAGGCGCATCGCGGGGGCGAAGTCCTCGAAGCGGACGACGCACATGTTGGTGCACAGCGGTATGCGCACCTTGTCGCGCACCTGGCTCATGCCCTCGATGCCCACGCACGGGTCTTCCAGGTATTCGAGGTCCAGCTCCTCCAGCTTGATGCCGGCGCGGATCGAGTCGGGTACGGACCAGGCCGCGTTGGGGTCGACGCGCAGTTCGGTGCCGGGGAGGGCGGCGCGCAGGGCGCGGAGGTTGGCGACGTCGCCGTCGACGTCCTTCGTGCCCTTCAGCTTCACCGCCCGGAAGCCGCCCTCTGCGACGACCCTTGCCGCGTGCTCGGCGAGCGCCTCGGGCGTGCCCCCGTCTGCCCGCGTGACCAGCGCGGTCAGCGGCACCTGGTCGCGGACCCGGCCGCCGAGGAGGTCGGTGACGGACTGGCCGGTGGCCTTGCCCATGGCGTCCCAGCAGGCGACGTCCAGGGCGGCGATGGCGGCGTAGCCGAGGTAGCCGTGGAAGAACGGCACCATGTGCTGCTTGCGCTGGAAGGCCTCCAGCGCGAAGGGGCTGGCGCCGATCAGGTCGGGCGCCAGCTTCCGTACGAGCGCGGCGACCGGCTGTCCCCACATCGTCTCGCCCCAGCCGTCGACGCCCTCGTCGGTGCGGATCCGCACCACGGTGCGGGTTTCGCCCGTCTTGGTCTCGAAGGAGCTCGTGAAGGGGCTCTTCAGCGGGAGATTGACGACCCAGGCGTCGACGTGCGTGATCTTCATGTGCGGGGTGGCTCCTCAGTCGGTGGTGGCTGCGGCAAAGGCGCGTATGGCCTGGGCGAGTTCGTTGGCGCGGGCGGACAGCTCCGCCGGATCCGGGTCGGCGGTGGACGGGTCGTCCGTGGCCCCGCCGACGCGCGCCCACTCGCCGTGCCGCTCGGCGGTGAGGCCCGGGTGCGGCGGGGCGTCGAAGAGGGCTGGGGGGTCGGCGGGGGTGCGGGGGGCGATGGGCGTACGGACCAGGTCCGGGTGTGCGGCGAGCATCAGCGATGTCTCGTAGCGGCCGGCGTGGCCCGGATTCGCGGGCTCGCCCAGGCTCCAGTACGAGCACGCGGCGAAGCTGCCCTCCGCGCGCAGCGCGTGCTCCTTCACCGCGAGCCGCATGATCTCGTCGTTGCCGCCGTGCCCGTTGACGATCAGGACGCGCCGGAAGCCGCTCTCGGTCAGCGAGCGCAGGACATCGGCGAGGACCGCCTTCAGGGTGTCCGCCGACAGCGACACCGCCGCCGCAAAGAGGTGGTGCGGGCTGTGCCCGTACGGCAGGGCGGGGAGGCGTACCACGGGCGGGCCGTCGTCCGTGAGCAGCTCTGCCGCCCGGTCCACCACCGCCGTGACGAGCATGGTGTCGGTGCCCATCGGCAGGTGTTCCGCATGCTGCTCCTGCGACCCGATGGGCAGCAGCGCGACCGCCTCACGGCCCGCCTCCCGCACCTCCCGCCAGACCATCTCCGTCAGCTGAAACGCTCTCGGTTGAAACACTGCCGGTCTACCTCCTCACATCGCGCCATGACAGAGTCGGGCGCATGGCCGGCGACTACCCACCCCTGCGCTTGGTGCCGGATCCCCCGGCACCGGCCCCCGTGCGCCCGCTGCTGGGCGCGGTCGAGGTGCTGCCGGGGCGGGTGCACGCGGCGCTCGTGGACCGCTCCGGGGAGCTGCTGCGCCGCACCGCGGCCGGCTTCGAACCGGCGGCGGGCGACGCCGCGGGGGTGGACGCGGCCGTACGGCAGGCGGCCCTGGAGTGCTTCGAGGGCCGCGAGCTGATCGGGGTCGGGGTGGCGGCCACCGGCATCGTGGACCCGGAGCGCGGCGCGTTCATCGAGGTCAACGACGTGCCGGCGCTGGCCGGCTACCCCGTGGCCGATGTGCTGCGGCAGGCGCTCGGGGTGCCCGTGCACGTCGAGCACCGGGCCCGGCTGCAGGTGCTCGGCGACCGGTGGTTCGGGGCGGGCCGGGGCCTGGCCTCGTTCGCGTCGGTGGCCACCGGCGAGGTGCTCGGCGTCGGGATCCTGTACGACGGCGAGCTGCTGGCCCCGCACGGCGGCCGCAGCGGCGCCCATATGACGGTGGTGGCCGGCGGCGAGCCGTGCACCTGCGGGGCGCGCGGCTGCTGGAAGACGGTGGCCACGACCCGCTGGCTGCGCCGCCGCGCGCAGGCGGCCGGGCTCGGCGCCGGTGTGACGCTGGCGGAGCTGGCGTCCCGGGGCGCGCAGGCCGGCGATGCGCGCGAGGTCGTCGACGAGTACGCGGACAACCTCGCCCTCGGCCTGGTGAACATCCAGCAGTTCTTCGCCTCCGGCCTCTTCGTCCTGCACGGCGAGGCCGTGGAGGGCGGCGAGCCCTTCCGCGCCCGGGTGGAGGAGCGGCTGCGCCGCGACAGCGGCTGGTCGACGGCGGCCCCGCCGCGCGTCGTCCTCGGCGAGGCGGGGCAGCCCGACGACGTGGCGCTGCTGGGCGGCGCGGGCCTGGTGCTCACGCACCGCTAGTCCAGCTGCGCGCCTTGTACGCATCCGGCCGCGGCACCGCCGCCAGCAGCTCCCGCGTGTACGGGTGCTCGGGCGCCCCCAGCACCGCGGCGGTCGCCCCGCACTCCACCACCGCACCCCGCCGCAGCACCGCGACCCGGTCCGCCACCTGCCGTACGACGGCGAGATTGTGCGAGACGAAGACATAGGTGAGCCCATGCCGCTGCTGCAGCTCGGCCAGCAGCTCCAGGACCTGCGACTGCACGGACACATCCAGCGCGCTCGTCGGCTCGTCCAGCACCACCAGCCGCGGCGCCGGCGCCAGCGCCCGCGCGATGGAGATGCGCTGCCGCTGCCCGCCGGAGAACTCGTGCGGATACCGGTCCTGCACCCCCGCCGCAAGACCGACCGACGTGAGCAGCTCCCCCACCCGCTCCCGCAGCCGCCCCCGCGCCGCCCGCCCGCGGTAGGCGGGGTCGTGGGTGACCAGCGGCTCGGCGACGATGTCGGTGATCCGCATCCGCGGATTCATGCTCGAGTACGGGTCCTGCAGCACGACCTGCATCCCGGCCCGTATCTCCCGCATTTCGGCGGCGGACAGGCCGGCGAGGTCGCGGCCCTCGAAGCGTACGGTCCCGGCGGTCGGCTCCAGCAGCTTCAGCAGCAGCCGGGTGAGCGTCGTCTTCCCCGACCCGGACTCGCCGACGAGGGCGAGGGTCTCGCCGTCCTCGACCGTCAGCGTCACATCGTCCACGGCGGTGGTACGGGCGCCGCCCGGGCCGCGGAACTCCTTGGTGAGCCCGTCCAGTTCAAGCAGCGGTGTGACAGGCGGTGGCGTCATGGCGTCGGCTCCAGTCGCGGGGTGGCGGCCAGCAGGTCGCGGGTGTAGGGGTCGCCGGGCGCGTCGAAGACCGGGCCGACCTGGCCGTGTTCCACGAACTTGCCGCCGTTCATGACCACGACCCGGTCGGCGGTCTCCGCGACCACGCCGAGGTCGTGCGTCACCAGCACCACCGCCATGCCGTGCCGGGCCCGCAGGTCCGCCAGCAGGTCGAGGATCTGCCGCTGCACGGTGACGTCGAGCGCGGTCGTCGGCTCGTCGGCGATCAGCACCCGCGGCCGCCCGACCAGCGCGGTCGCGATCATCACGCGCTGCCGCAGCCCGCCGGACAGCTCGTGCGGATACTGCCGCGCCCGCAGTTCGGGGTCCGGGATGCCGACCTCGTCGAGGGCCCGTACCGCCTCCGCCCGCGCCTCGGCCCGCGACGCGCCGCGGTGCCGCCGCAGCACCTCGGCGACCTGGGCGCCGACCCGCTGCAGTGGGTCGAGGCTGGTCATCGGGTCCTGGAAGACCATCGCGATGTCGTTGCCGCGGACTTCGCGCAGCTGCTTCTCCGGCAGCGCCAGCAGGTCGCGGCCGTCGAGGAGGATCTCGCCGCCCGCGTAGGTGCACGGCGGCTCGGGGTTGAGCCGCAGCGCCGAGAGCACGGTGGCGGACTTGCCGCTGCCGGACTCGCCGACGACGGCCAGGGTCTCCCCCGCGTACGCCCGCATGCTCACGCCGCGGACGGCGTGCACGGGCCCGTCGGCGAGCTCGAAGTCGACGTGCAGGTCCCGGAATTCGAGAACAGGGGTCTGGGTCTCAGTCATCGGCGGTACGCCTTCGGGTCCGCGACGTCGCGCAGGGCGTCGCCGGTGATGTTGATGGCCAGGGAGGTGAACATCAGCGCCAGCCCGGGGAAGACCGCGACCCACCACGACGTGCCCAGGTACAGCTGCCCGTCGGCGAGCATCGAGCCCCAGGTGACGGTCTCCTTCGGCACGCCGAGGCCGAGGTAGCTGAGCGACGCCTCGGCGACGATCGCGGCCGCGATGTGCAGGGTGGCGATGGTGGCGAGCGGCGGCAGCACATTGGGGAGCAGATGCCGCCGCATGATCGTCAGGTCCGTGACGCCCGTGGCCCGGGCCTGGGTCACATAGTCGCGGGTGCGCAGTGACAGCACCTCGGACCTGACCACCCGGGCGTACGACACCCAGCCGGTGAAGCCGAGCACCAGCACCACATTCCACAGCCCGGAGCCGAGGAAGCCGACGATGGCGAGGGCGAGCAGCAGCGAGGGGAAGGCGAGTTGGATGTCGGCGAAGCGCATCAGCACCCGGTCGAGCCAGCCGCCGCGGAAGCCCGCGAAGAGACCCGCGGCGGCCCCGACGACACCCGCGAGCAGCGCCGCCCCGATGCCGACGAGCAGCGAGACCCGGGAGCCGTAGATGACGCGGGAGAGGAGGTCGCGCCCCAACTGGTCGGTGCCCAGCGGATGCGCGATGCTGCCGCCGTCCGACCAGGCGGGCGGCTTGAGCCGGGCGAGCAGGTCCTGCTTCGCCGGGTCGTCGGGCGCGAGCAGCGGCGAGAAGGCGGCTGCCACCACGAGCAGCGCGAGGATGCCGAGGGCGACCAGGGCGAGCCGGTTGCGGGTGACGGTGCGTAGGAGAGTCATGACTGGGCCCGCACTCTCGGGTCGAGGAGGCTGTAGGAGAGGTCGACCAGCAGGTTCACGATCACGAAGGCCGCCGCGAAGAACAGCACCGCCGCCTGCACGAGCGGGAAGTCCCGGTTGGCGATGGCCTCGACGGTCAGCCGCCCGATGCCCGGCCAGGAGAAGACCTGCTCGGTGAGGATCGCCCCGCCGAGCAGCCCGCCGAACTCCAGGCCGATCACGGTGACGGTCGGCAGCGAGGCATTCCGCAGCCCGTGCGCGAGCACCACCTTCGCCGGGCCGAGACCCTTGGCCTTGGCCGTACGGATGTGATCGGAGCCGAGCACGTCGATGAGCGAAGACCGCAGCAGCCGGGCGATGACGGCGATGGAGTAGACGGACAGGGTGACGGCCGGCAGCACCAGGTGCGCGAAGGTGCCGTATCCGGAGGCCGGAAGGACCTGCAGCTGTACGGAGAAGAGCAGGATCAGCAGGATCCCGATCCAGAACGGCGGCGTGGACTGGCCGAGCAGCACCGCGGTCATCACGCCGGTGTCGCCGGCGCGGCCGCGGCGCATCGCGGCGTAGATGCCGGCCGGGATGGCGATGAGGAGGCTGAGGACGAGAGCCCCTGCGGCGAGTTCGAGGGTGGCGGGGATGCGGTCGGAGATGACCTGGCTGACGGGCTCGTTGTAGACGAGCGAGTCGCCGAGGTCGAACCGCAACAGGCCCCACAGGTAGTCGCCGTACTGCGCGAGCGTCGACTGGTCGAGCCCCAGCTGATGCCGCAGCGTGGCCTCCTGCGCGGCGGTGGCGTCCGGGGGCAGCAGCTGCTTGACCGGGTCGCCGGAGAGCCGTACGAGAAGGAAGGCGAGGGTGGCGGCGGCGAAGAGGACGCCGATCGCGGTGAGGAGCCGGATGGCTATGTGACGGGCGAGGGAGGCGCTCATCGCGGCTTCACCTCGGCGCTCTCCATCGCCAGCGACCCGTTGATGATCGGCGTCCATCTCACCCGCGTGGTGCGGGCGAGGATGTTGTCCTGCTGATAGAGGGACACGAACGGGGCCTCGGTCTTCATCAGGCGCTGCAGCTCACTGAACGCGCGCTCCCGGTCCTCGGGCTTCATGGACAGCTCCTCGGCGTCGACCAGCCGGTCCGCCTCTTTGGAGGTCCAGCGGCTCTGCCGCCGGTCGTGGCGCACGTTCGACTGCAGCATCGAGGAGCCGTCGAGCGTCCACACGGTGGAGGCGGCGAGGTACATGGGGCCGAGCGCACGCCGGTTGTCGGAGGTGAGCCGGGCGGAGAAGGTGCCCGGGTCGAGCAGCTCGACGCGGGCCCGGATCCCGGCCCGCCGGAGCAGCCCCGCGATGGCCTCGGCGACCTGCCCGTCGGTGTTGGAGGCGGCGAGGGTGGTGCTGATGCCGTCCGGATGCCCGGCGTCGGCGAGCAGCTGCTTCGCCTTGCGTACGGAACGCCGGAACGGCTCGATGGACTTGTCGAAGCCCACCGCCCCGTGCGGGATCATCGCGGGCACCTCGCGGGCCTTGCCGTCCAGCACGGCCTTGATGAGCAGCGGCACGTCGATCGCGTGGTTGATCGCCTGCCGCACCCGGCGGTCGCGCAGCGGGCCGGCCTCGGTGTCGAGGTTGAGATAGGCGGTCCTGATGCCCGGGTGGCTCTCCAGCTCGACCCCGGCATAGCCGGACAGCTGCCGGGCCGCGTCGGGGGTGAGGCCGGTGACGATGTCGACCTCGTCGCTCTGCAGCGCGGCCAGGGCGGAGGCCGGGTTGGGCAGCGGCCGGAAGACGAGGCGCTCGGCGCCGGGCCGGCCGTGGAAGTGGCTTTTATTGGCCCGCAGTTCCAGCTCGCGGTCGCGTCTGAAGGAGCTGAAGCGATACGGCCCGGTGCCGACCGGCCGTTTGGCGAAGGCGGCGTCGCCGACGTCGGCTATGTGCTTCGGCGGCACGATCACCCCGCCGAACAGCGACAGCTTCGCGGGCAGGATCGGATCGTGCAGCTTGGTGTGCACGTCGACGGTGTACCGGTCGACGACGCTGACGGACGTCACGTACCGCAGCTCGACGATCGGCGACCGCGTCTTGGGATCGAGGATCCGCTCGATCGAGAACTTGACCGCCTCGGCGTCGAATTCCTCCCCGTTGTGGAACCGCACCCCCTTCCGGAGCCGGAACCGCCACACCGTCTTGGACCGCGCCTCCCAGGACAGGGCCAGCCGCGCCGCCAGCCGCCCGCGCACATCGCGGGTGGTGAGGGTGTCGAAGATGTTGACCAGGACATTCATGGACACCATGTCGCCCTGTTTGTGCGGGTCGAGCGTGATCGGATCGGCCGTCTGCGCCACCCGCAGCGTCCCGTCCCCTCCCGCACCCGAGGCCGTACCGCACCCGGTGAGCACCGCGGGGGCGGCGACGGCGACCCCGGAAAGACCAGCCAGCCGCAGGGCGTTACGGCGTGACATCGGTGGATTGGCCACGATCTGCCCTTCGCGAGATGTTCCATTGAACAGTGCGAGCGTTCCGTTTACCGGAACGTTGATGCGTTAAGCTATGCGCCATGCCGAAGCCGGTCAAGACCTCCGCCTCCACAAAGGGCGCCCCCGCAAAGGGCCCCGTGGACAAGGCGCTCGAGGTCCTCGACGCCCTGGTCCAGCCGGACTCCCCGCACCGCCTCGCCGACCTCGCCACCCGCACCGGCCTCCCGAAGCCAACCGTCCACCGCCTCCTGCAGTCCTTCGCGGACGCGGGCTACGCGACCCCGGCCACCGGCGGCTCGTACCGCCCGGGCCCACGCCTCCTCGCCCTGGGCGCGACGGCCCTGGCGAGCAGCCGCGAGCTGCAGCTGGCCCGCCCGGTCCTGGACGACCTGCGGCTGCGCACCGGTCATTTGGCGCATTTCTCGGTACGGGACGGGGCCGCCGCGGTGCATGTGGCGCACTCGGAGCCGGCGTCCGCGTACCGCATGGGCGTCAGCGCGGGCGGCGAAGTCCCGCTGTACTGCTCGGCGGTGGGCTGGGCGATGCTGGCGGGGCTGCCGGCGCCGGAGGACTTCCTGGGCGGCTTGGAGCCCTTGCCGGCCAGGACGCCGCGGACGCCGACGGATCCGGCGGCGGTGCTGCGGGGGCTGGCGGAGGTGCGCGAGCGCGGCTATGCGGTGGACGACGAATACGCAGAACAGGACGTGCGCGCGATAGCGGCGCCGGTGGTCGGGCCGGGCGGCGAGGTGGCGGGCGCGGTCGGGATCGTGGGGCTGACGTTCACGCTGGACGAAGGGAGTGTGGCGGTGCTGGGGCCGATGGTGCGGGCCGCTGCGGGGACGATATCGGCGGGGTTGCGAGGGGCTTCGGGTGCGAGCCTGGGCGTGGTGCGGGGGGAGGCGTGAGTACGGAACAGCCGGGGCCGATCACCGGTCTGCTGACAGCCGGCCGCCGGGCCCGTATCTACTCCGGGGCGGCCTGGTCGGTGGGCACTGCCGCCGGGCCGGAGGCGCGCGGCCACTTGGGGACGAGAAGCTGGCCGTCGAGAGCGGAGCTCGACGGCACGGAGCTGTGGGACCTGGCCTCCGTAACAAAGCCCATCGTCGGCCTGGCCGCCCTCCGCCTCGCCGAGGCGGGCGCGCTGGGGCTGGACGACACGCTCGGCGGCTACCTTCCGGAATACCGCCGCGTACCCGGAAAGTCGGACATCACCGTCACCCAACTCCTCGCCCACACCTCAGGGCTGCCCGGCGGCACGCCGCTGTGGCGCGACCACGCCGACCGGGCCGGCCTGCTGCGGGCGCTGCGCGAACTCCCGCTGCGCGGGGCGCCCGGCACGGTCGTCGAGTACTCCTCGGCGGGCTTCATCCTCCTCGGCCTGATCATGGAACAGGCCACCGGCACCCGCCTCGACGAACTCGTCACCGAACAGGTCTGCAAGCCCCTCGGCTTGCACGAAACCGTCTTCGCCCCGACCGGCCCGGCCCGCGCCCGCGCCGTCTCCACGGAATGGTGCACCTGGCGCGGCCGCCTGATCACCGGCCAGGTGCACGACGAGAACGCCGTAGTACTCGGCGAAGTCGCCGGCCACGCGGGCCTGTTCGCCCCGCTGTCGGACGTGGAACGCCTCGGCCAGGCCCTGGCAGCAGGCGGCGAGGGCCTGCTGAGCGACACCGCCTTCGCCCGCATGACCGCCTGCCACACGGAGGGCCTGCCCCTCCGCCGCTGCCTGGGGTGGCAGGGGCGGGACGCGGTCGGTTCGCCGGTGGGGACCGCGATGGGGCCGGAGTCGTACGGGCATACGGGCTTTACGGGGACGAGCGTGTGGGTGGAGCCGGCGCGGGGCGGCGAGCCGGGCCGATACTGCGTGCTGCTCACCAACCGCGTCCATCCGAGCCGTGAAGGCCGCCGCTTCCCGGCGGTGCGCCGGGCGTTCCACCACTGGGCGGCTACGCCCCGAACCCCCGCACCCGGAACTGCATCACGCGATACGGCCAGTCCTCGTTCGTATTCCACTGGCTGACCGCCAGATGCAGATCATCGAGCGTCGACCCCGGAATGATGTACCCGCCGTACAACTGCGCCACATGCGTATCGTCCTCATTCCCCCACTCGCCCCCGTTGATGAAGGTGGCGCGCTTGGCCTCGTGGAGGTTTGAGGTGGGGGTGTCCATGACCATGCCGTCGATGCGGTAGTCCCCGGCGTTGAACCAGGTCAGGATCCACTTCCCGCCCAGCGGCCGCAGGCAGAGCTCGCCGAACTTGCCGTCCAGCACCGGCGTCGGCGGATTCCCCCAGGCCCAGTTGCCGTCCTTGTAGCCCCACGGCTCGTACGCCCCCGGGTCGGCGATGCTGCCGCTCTTCACCCGCTGCAGGATCATGGCCTTGTCGCGCTGGAAGCCGGATGAATAGACGTATACGTAACCGTCGTCGCCCTCACCCCAGGTGAGCATCTGGAACAGGCCACCATGCAGGTCGGGCGCGAACTTCGCGCCGGTGTGCTGCCAACTGGCGCCGTTGTCGTCGGACTTCCAGATCTCGGTCCAGACGACCGTGCCGAGACCCTTGTTCACCATGACGTGCAGGTACATGGTGTTGCCGATCGTGATCACATCGGACGGCAGCACAGTGGAGAACTCGGGGTTGTCGTGCTCGTACTCCCACAGCTGCTGCGCCGCGTCCCCGCCGACGGCGCCCGACCACTTCACGCCGGAGGGCAGGTCGGCGGCGGAGGTGGTGGAGTACAGCGCGACCGGCGAACGCCACCAGCCGGCGCCGACCTTGGCGCCCTCGAAGGTGTCGCCGAAGACGAAGAGGTTGCGGCCGTCCGGGGTGCGGACGGGGATGCCGAGGTCGGTGGCCTCCATGCGGTAGGCGGTGGTGAGGCCGGGGCCGGTGAGGTCGGCGACCTTGTTGACCTGGAGGGCCTTGGGCTTGGCCTTGGGCTTGGGCTTTGCCTCACCGCCCCAGGCGGTGCTCGCACCCAGCACTCCGGTGCCGCCGGCCAGCGCGCCTGCGGCGGCCTTGAGGAACGTGGATCGCTTCACGTTACTGCCCTTCCCGTGGGGGTGAAATCGATTTCAGGGGAGGTCTGCGAGTGACCCTTCCACCACTGGCGGCGCAGCGTCAACAGGGTTGGCCGATCGGCGCATTACCCGTGCGTACCATCCCCGATACGATGCCGCTGGAAGCGAGGCCGGTAGCGTGACCGCCCGACCGGGTCGTCCCGTCGAGGAATTGGACGAGGACGGAACCACCCGATCCGAGCCGCAGTCCCCCGTCCCCGTCCGTCTGTGGTGCCGAATGGACCGCTCTGACCCTGACCCCGCCCCCCGCTCCTCTGTCACGGCGGCTGCCGAAGCAGCAGCGACAGCGACAGCTGCGGCAACGGCCTGGGACGACCCGGCCACGCGTCGCGTCATCCGCGTACGAGTCGCACGGGCCGCCGCTCTCCAGGTGCTGCTGCTGGGGCTGGTGCTCGCCCCCTTCGTCATGCCGCGCAGCACCCCCGGGTGGGCGGCGGTGCTCGCGCCGATGGTGAGCCTGTGCGCGGTATACGGAAGCTTCGCGCTGCGGCGCCGGATGGTGCTGACCAGCCGCATGCGCAGCCTGCTGAAGATGTACCCGTGGCGCCCGTACCGCGGCGAGGACATCGCGGCGAGCTGCGGCACGGGCTTCGCGTTTCCCGACCCGGCACCGCACGGGGGCGGCGACGGAGGCCGTATCACCGTCGAACTCTCCGACGTCCCCGGCGCAATCTGGTGGCTGGAACGCCTGGACCCGTCCGCCCCCGCCGACCTCCGGGCCGACCTCAGAGCCGAGCTGGACGACCTCTGGTACGCGGGCGACCCCCGCTACGCCGGCGTCATCGCCCTCCCCGGCCCGTACCACCCCACGAACCTCTTCCAGCCCGGCTCGTACGGCGACCGCCGCGGCGAGGACCCGCTGACCGACCGCGGCGGCAGCGAGGCCGACCGCCGGCTGGCGCGGCTGTCGCGCGTGCGGATCGCTGCCGGGCAGCGGACGCCGCGGCCGGAGAATGTGCTGCTGCGGCCGCTGGGGGCGGCGGCCGGGAGGCTGCCGGCGTACGGGGTGGCGCTGCTGGCGGGGGTGATCGCGGCGGGGGTAGGGCTGGCGGTGCTGAAGCTGCCGGGGTGGGCCGGGCCGGCCGGGTGGGCGGTGGCTGGGCCTGCGGCGGTGACGTTGGTGTGGGCGACGCATCAGTACGGGCAGCGGCGGGGTTGGTCGGTGGTGGGTGGGGTGGTTTGGGTGGGGTTGGGGTGGTTGTCGGTGGATGGGGGTGGGGACGACTCCGCGGTGCGGACCGTGGGCGTGCTGCTGCTGGCGGGGGCGGTGGCGGGCAACGCGTATGCGGGGCATCGGCAGCGGGCGGGGGCGCGGCGAGGAGTGCGAGCACCGGAGCTAGGCGCTGACGTGCCGGGTTCGCCTCGGCGACCTTGACGAACACTTACCGTTGAACCGGATGGCTACACGGGTCCACCGCTGCGGCGGGGAGGAGCGGCATGATGACCGTCGTGGACTGCGACAGGATCGAGACGGCCGACAACGGCGAAGCGCACACGCTGGACGAGATGTTCGGCTGGCTTGAGCGGATGCCCGTCCCCGAGGGATTCAAGGCGGAGATCGTCGGGGGAAACATCTACATGGCACCGCAGCGCGATGTGCACTGGCAGATCATTCGACGGATCGTGCGGGCCCTCGAAGACCAATTCGGTCCCCAAGTAAACGTGACATCCGATGTCCGCATCGACTTCCCTGGGCACCTCAACGGCTTCTGCCCCGACGTTGCCAAGATCCGTGACGGAGCGGGCAAGGACTCGAGTGGCTGCTGGCACCACCAGGACATCGAGTTCGTCGCCGAAGTGATCTCGAAGGGCACCGCGGGCAACGACTACGGCCCGAAGAAGGCCGCCTACGCCGCCGCAGAGGTCCCGGCGTACTTGATCGCGGACCCGTACCAACGCAAGTGCCACCTGTTCAGCGTCCCGAAGAACGGCGAGTACGAGACCGAGATCGTGGTCACGTTCGGAGCCAAGTTGGACCTCAGCCCGGCTGGTTCGGAGTTCACGCTCGACACCGGCACGTTTCCTGTGCGCTGAACAGGAGGCGTGGATGGGCCGCTGGAAGGACGGCCGGGGAGAGCTGGCGTTCACTCCGTTCACCGGAAGCGCCCCGCTGCGGATTCCTCTTGAGATCGCCACCTCCTATCGCGCGCGCACCCGCGGCCTGCTCGGCCGCACCGGCATCGACGGCGCCATCCTCCTCACCCCGGCGAGCGGTGTACACACCTTCCGCATGCGGTTCGCGATCGACGTCGCCTATCTGGACCGGAAGCTCCGCGTGCTCGCCGTCCGTACGATGCCGCGGGGCCGCCTCGGGCGGCCTCGGCTGCGGGCGCGGCATGTGCTGGAGGCGGAGGCCGGAGCGATGGCGGGGTGGGGGCTGCGGGTGGGGGTCCAGGTGTCGGTGGTTACGCCAGCCCCGCCCCCACCAGCACCCCGGCGAACGCCCCCGCCACCATGAACGGCCCGAACGGCAGCGCCGTCTTCCGCCCGGCCCGCCGCATCAGGATCATCGCGAGCCCGACCACCGCCCCCAGCACAAACCCGGCAAACGTACCGACGAACAGCACCCCCCACCCGTACCAGCCAAGCACCGCCCCGCACACGAGGGCGAGCTTCACATCACCGAAGCCCATCCCCCTGGGGTTGATCAGAAAGAGCACGAAGAAGAAGGCGAACAGCACCGCCGCCCCGAGCACCGCCCCCAGCCACGACCCCTCGCCCGCCCCCAGCAGCGCAACCACGCCGAGCAGGGCGAGCACACCACCGGCGAGCGGCAGCGTCAGCACGTCCGGCAGTCGCTGCACACGCAGGTCCACCAGGCACAGCAACGCCGCCACCGGCAGGACGAGCAGCCAGACGATCAGCTCCGCCCGGGCTCCGAGGACGGCGCCGAGAGCACCGGAGGCCAGGGTGGCGGCGAGAGTGGTGGGGAGGGGGCTGGGGCCGTAGGACTCCGCGCAGTCCCGGCAGCGCGCCGGGCCGATCCATCCGGCCACGGCCCCGGCACCGGCACCGGCCGCGCCGAGTGGGTGCCCGCCAGGACACTCCACGCGCCACGCCTCCCCCGGCTCGACGCCGAGCCGATACGCGGCCCTGGGCAGCAGCAATCCGACGCCGGCGCCGTAGGCCGCGCAAAGAAGAGCGATGAGTACCTGCACGCCAGCGAGCGTACAGAGCGGCATAGCCGCATCGCCGAGTTACGTCCGGCCTCGGTGCGGGTGGGATGGCGGGCTGCGGGGAGGGTGTGGGCGGGCAGGCGGCTTGGGCTGCCGGGTGGCGGTGGCAGGACGGGGGAAGTCGCGGCGCAGAGGGCGGCTGGATGGGGCGTGGGCAGCATGGTGCGTCCGTCCTATTCGAGGGCGGGGTGGTAGTCAGGCGGCCGTGCCGGGGGTGGGGCGGCGCCGGGATGTGCGAGCTCCGGGGCCTTGATCCTGGGCCTGCTTCTCCCTCTGTTGGTGGGCGTGATGTGCCATTCGTAGCGGTGGACGTCGTGGTGGTGGGTGGTGCAGAGGAGGGCGAGGTTGGGCAGGTCGGTGGTGCCGCCGTGTTGCCATTCGGTGATGTGGTGGACTTCGCACCAGCGGGGTGGTCGGTCGCAGCCGGGGAAGATGCAGCCGCGATCGCGTTCGATGACGGCTTGGCGTTGGTGGTGGGTGACCACGCGTTGGCTGCGGCCGAGGTCGAGGATGGCGCCGTCCGGGTCGGTGATCAGGCGGCGGAGTTGGCTGTCGCAGGCGTAGGCGCGGGCGGTGTGGGCCGGGAGCAGGGTGCCCCGCTCGGTCTCGCCGGGTGCTTGGCTGATCCCGGTGAGGGTGGCGTGGTCGATACGGACGATGACCTGGGGGCGGATGCCGCCGGAGGCGGGCAGCTGACCGGTGGCCAGCGCGAGCCGTGCGAGGTCGGTCAGGGCGGCGGCGCGCTGCCGCCCCCGCTCGATGAAGTCCCCGGTGAAAGTGGTGGGTTCGACCAACAATGCACCCCCGGTGGCGCCGGGCAGCGTCGGCTGGGGATTGGGCAGGTCGTCGGCGCCTGCCTCGCCCGTCGGGCTGTCGGCGGTGTCGCCGCGGGCGTCGTTGGTGCCACCATCGATGGCGTCGGTGCTCGCGGGGGTCTGCCGGTGGCGTTCGGTGGCGGCCTCCAAGGCGATGCGCAGGATTTCGGCATTGGCCTCGGTGAGCCGGCCGCGGATGTCACACAGTCCGGCGACGGGCTGGGTGATGGTGGGCGCGCTCCGGGACCAGCGTGTGGATGAGGCGTTTGGACCAGGTGTGCAGGTGGGTCTGATGCACCGGGTCGCTGCCGTCCGCGCCAGCGGCCTTGAGCAGGAACTCCTCGGCCGCGGCCACCTCTTGCGGCTGGGCGTCCAGGCCGATGCGCTCGGCGGTGCGGGCGACGACCTTGGCCTGGTCGAGGGTGACCGCCCCGGCACCGACGGCCGCCGCGGTGGCGGGCAGCCGCACCAGGGTGGCCGCGTCCGCCACCGCCTCGCGGGCCCGGGCGGGCTCCATCGCGCGCCGGGCCCGCAGCCAGGTGGCCGTATCCCGGCAACCGCCCATCTTCACCGGCCCGTCGGCGGCGGCGAACTCTCCCAGCCGCCGCAGCGCTTCGGCCCGTACCCGATCAGCCGCCGCCAACAACGCCAGGGCGTCCTCGCCCAACTGCCGTAACGCGTCCTCGTCCTCGCCATAGCCGCCGTCGATCGGCTTGACCCAGCCGCCCGGCTCGGCCGCCAGCCGGTCGAGGACTCCGGCCAGCTCGTCCAGCTCCGGCTGCCGCACCCCGCGGGTGCCGCCGAAGCTGGACGAATCCATGGCCACAATGCTCACACTATGTAAACGACGCAGGTCGAGCTATGGTTCCTGGTAACGCAAAGCAATCTCAAGATCTTTTACCTCTCGCGTCCGCCCACCCGCCCGCCATCCCGAGCCGCACCCGGCAGGCCGAAGCCGCCCCGCCTCCCCACTCCTCCCGCAGCCAGCCATCCCACTGGCACCGAGCCCACCCGCAACCCGGCGACGCGGCCGCCACCATCCGATACCAACCCACCCGCCCGGCCGGGCTCACAAGCCCAGCACTTCCTGCGTACCTCAGCCTAGGAAGCCATGCAGCTCGCACCGCCCCGCAGGAAACCAGCAGACGACTGCGTCGAATCCGGTCAAAGAAACCCGAGCGCCGGCGATCCACAAACCACCCGAAGAACCAGTCGAAAGAATTACGCACACCAGCCGTCCCGCGTCAATGCGCGCCAATTACCCACACGTTCGGCTGACTTGAATAGGGATCGATGTCCGGGCGTGGCTACGATTACTGCCACAATCCGAAAATGACCCCAGGGGGACCCTCCATGGTCAGCTCATCGCACGAAGCCCTGCATCGAATCTTCCAGGAGGACACCGGGTTACTTATCCGCGCCACCGAACGGCTGCTGGATATCGAATTCCCCGAGCCGACGGAGATCACCGTCGTGAACTCGGATCTGACCGAACTGGCTCGCGTCGAGCCGCGCGTGGACACCCTGCTGCGCGTGGACACCAAGCGGGGCGACTTCCTACTGGCGATCGAGGCCCAGAGCTACAGAGATCCTGATAAGCCAGGCGCCTGGGCGTACTACCTCGCGTACTTGTACGCCCGCTTCCACTGCGAGCCGGTACTGCTGGTGCTCTGCCAGGACACCGCGACCGCCCGATGGGCCGCCCGCCCGGTGTCGTTGGGCCTGCCAGGACGGCCCTCGATTCTGGTGCAGCCCCTGGTACTGGGACCGGACAACGTGCCCGTGATCGAGGATGCGGCCGAGGCAGCCCGAGATGTGCCACTCGCGGTGTTCTCGGCGATTACGCATGGTAAGGGTGCGGCCGCTCCTGCCGTACTGGAGGCTCTGGCGCATGCCCTGGACGCCGTCGATCCGGACCGCGGCGATCTTCGCAGAGTACGTCGAGCTCGGCCTCGGCGACTCCCCCTCACGACAGATGTGGAAGGACCTGATGAGCACCCTGAGTTATTTCTTCCAGTCCGAGGCAGCACAGCAGGTCCGCGCAGAGGGGCGCGAGGAAGGGCGCCTGCTGGCCAAGGCCGAAGGCGTCCTGTCCGTCCTGGAGCACCGTGGCGTCTCCGTCCCGGCGACGGTTCACGAGCGGGTGCTTGCCTGTACGGACATCGCCCAACTCGACGTCTGGTGGAACCGCGCCTTCACGATCAGCGACGCCACGGCGCTCTTCCGGTCCGAGGCCGGAGACGATGCCGGGGAGGACGAGCCTGCAGACATCGGCTGACTCCACAGGCCACTGGCACATCCGCCGCGCCGTCAGGTCACTCCGCCCGCGGGAAGGTGACCTCGACGCGGCGGTTCTTCTTGCGGCCTTCCTCCGTCGCGTTGTCCGCGATCGGGTAGTCCTCGCTGTAGCCCCGGACCTGGTACGTGATGTTCGCGCTGTCGGCGGCGTCGATCGTGTTGACCAATTCCTTGTGGACGGTGTTGGCGCGCGCCTTCGAGAGCGCCTTGCCATGCGCGTACGAGCCGAGATTGTCGGTGAAGCCGAAGACCCGGACGGTGTCGGGCCGGTTCTTCTTGATCTCGGCGGCGATGGCGGCGATACGGGCCTTGGCGTCGGCGTTGAGCTTGGGACTGTCCTTGGGGAACAGCACCTCGGCCTGCAGCGAGATGGTGATGCTCGTCGGCGTATCGGAACGACGCTCCTCGCCTCCTTGCGTCTCAACGACGGAGACGATGTCCAGCACCTTCGGATCCGCGAGCTTCGCGCCGTCTTCGAGCTTGAGGTCGGGGTCGTCGGGGTCCGTTTTTACGGGGGGTGGGGCCTGGGTGTTCGTGCCCGGTGGTGAGGACGGGATCGGGGCTGGTGAGGAGGGGTCGTCCTGGGCGGTGGCGGAGGGGGTCACCGCGGGGGTGGCGAGGAGGAATGCGGTGAGGGCAGTGACGGTCGCCAGAGCTTGGGGGGCGGGACGGCGCGCCGCCAGCGCCGCCGCGCGGGCGGCTTCGGGTGGGGTGACTTGAGTGGGCTCGGTCGGCATGGGTGAGCTCACCTCAGTCGGAGATGGGGATGGCGGTGGGCGGGAAGGTGGGGAGCTGGAACTCGATCTCCTTGGTTTTGGTGGGTGGGGCGGGGAATTGGATGTAGACGTCCAGCTCCTCGCCGGCATCGAGAGTGACGATCCCCGACGTGCAGAGGCAGCGCTTCTCCGTGTCGCGGAGGACGTAGTAGCGCTTCTTGCCGCTCTTGTCCACGAGCGAAGCACCGGCGAGCGAGTTGCCGCCCATACCTTCTTCGATGCCGCCCCAGTTAGCGGTATCCGTGAACGGCTTCGAGCTCGTGTTCTTCATCTGGCCGTTCACCGTCACGAAGCCGCCCGAGTCTCGCTTCAGCTCAAAGACCCTGAGTTCGACGCCACCCTTGCTCTTGATCTCGGCTACCGGCTCCTCGTCCTGCCCCCCGGCCTTGTCACCTTCCTGACCGCCTGCCGTTCCCCCGCCTTTGGACGACTCGGATGAACCGGACTTCTTGTCACCGTCATCACCGCCACCACCACCGCAACCCGCGGCCGAGACGGTGAGGCCTGCCGCGAGCAGAACGACGGCAACTCCCCTACCTGCCTTCGCCATTCGCCACATGCTCATGTCCGGTTCCTTCGCTGTCAGTCGACAAGGTGCACTGAAAAGAGGTCTGAGGGCTTCGGGAAGAGATCCAGGTCGCCGGGGTCGATGGTCCAGTCGCCGCCGCCGTCACATTCCAGCTCCAGGGGCGGCTCTTTCTCGTCGCCTTCCTCCGGAGGTTCACCCAGCTTGCACTTGGACTCGATCACTGCCGTTGCCGTCGCCTCGGCGTGCTTGTCCTCGGTCCCGGGGACGAGCGAGTCCCCGACCACACCTTTGGTTCTCACGCTCACCTTGAAGCCGTCGTCGGGTGCGTAGACACGGTCGCAGGCGGTGGTGTCAGCATCGTTCTTGGCAGCAAATTCCTGGGCTGCGGCGCAGGCAGGGCCGTATTCGATGCCCTCGCCACCGATGATGTCCCCCCACTGGCCGGGGTCGGTGATGGCTTCGAGCAGCCCCTTCCCCAGCTGGTCGCGAGCGTCCTGCGCGGCAGCCAGAGCAGCGGCGTCGGCCGCACCCTGCGCATCGTTCCGCGTGGCCGCCGCCTGGCCAACAGCGAAGTACGCGACCGCAAGGAAGAGTAGAGCTCCTATCGCAGCGATGTAGATAGGGAAGGCCTGCCCACGATCATCGCGCAACCGGGCAAACGTCAGGTGATCTTTGCGATCTGCGCCTGAATCTTGTTCAGGATCTCGTTGCCCAACCCCGACCGAATCAACACCAACACAATCACCACCGCCACAGCGATGATCCCCAGATACTCCACCGCCGTCTGCCCCCGGTCGAACGGCCTCCGGTATCTCCTGCCAAGCCGCTCCCCCACCCCCGCGGTCCATCGCTCGGTGGCGGTCCATGACCTGAGTAGCGCGTCGTAGGGCTTCCACATGCGGTCTACCTCCGGCGTCGGCCAACGCGTTGTCGTGCACCAGCCCCTGCCACCCGGGTCTGCGGCACCAATTCTGGCGCCTAAAGGCCGACTTGGCTCTAGGAACGACCACTTCCGCGGATCTGCGCGACCGCTCCCGAGCCGCGCACTTTACTCCTGTAACTACCCAGTTGCGAGTCCAGCGGGGGAAGCGCCGCTGCCACAGCTCGCCCACTGCCCCCACCTCCCCACCGCTTGGGACCAGTTGACTGCTCACTCGGAGTCGCCTGGCGCCTACTCTCCCACACATCGTTGCTTACGCGAAGATGTGCGGCACTGACTCCTCGGACTCACTTGGACACGCTGTGTCCACTTCGCGAGATCAAATCTCCCGCCTACTCCCCCGTCAGGAAGTCGAACTCCGAACCGGAGCCCAGATACACCGCCGTAATCAGCAGGATGATCGTCGCCGGCACCATGAAGCTCGTAATCAGCAGAGTCGCCTTCGGGATCGCGCGAGCCGCGCGGCGGCGGGCGTTCTGGGCGTCGGTGCGACGCTGGTCCTCGGCGATCTGGATCAGGGTCTCCACGATCGGGGCGCCCAGATCCTCGCCCTGCTGCAGGGCCGTGACGAACTGGGCCACCTGGTTGGAGTCGTTGCGGCGGCGGAGTTCCTCGAAGGCCTGGCGGCGGCTTACGCCCATGTCCATCTGGCGCAGGGTGATGCGGAGTTCGTCCGCCCAGGGGCCCTGGTATTTCTCCGATACGCGATCCAGTGCCTGGCGGAAGCCCAGGCCTGCGCTCACCACCACCGCCAGCACGTCCAGGAAGTCCGGCAGCGTGCGCTCGATCACCTCCCGGCGCTTGCGGATCGCCGCCCAGATGCCCACCTCGGCCCAGCCCCAGCCGAAGCCCGCCAGAAAGATCGCCACCAGCCACTCATCCACCGACAGCATCGCCAGCGCCCCGGCCCCGCCGATCACCGCGTAAACCGCGCGCCGCGCCGCATAGCGGTCCAGGGTCAGGCCCGCCGGGTTGCCTGCCTGGTCGATGCGGCGGCGTTTGCGGTCGACTCGCTTCGGACCCATCAGGCGCAGCACCAGTGGCGCAAGGCGCATGCCCAGGCGGTCGATCAGCGAGCCGGTGGGGGTGGTCCTGGTCGCTCCCACCTCCAGGGCCAGCTGGAGGTCCGTGGGCAGCTTCACCTCCGCCCGGTAGATGCGGATGCCATACAGCACGCCGTAGACGGCCAGTGCCACCACCGTCGCCAGCAGGAAGGCCATACCCGGGCCGGTCAGGCTCATCTCGTCCGCCCTCTCATACGTCGATCTTCGACAGGCGGCGGATCAGGAAGACGCCCAGGGCGTAGAGGCCTACCGATATCAGCACCGCGATCTGGCCCGCGGTGGAGCCGCTCATCCGGTCGATCGAGCCGGGCATTATCTGGTCGGTGAGGAGCAGCGCGCCCAGGCCCATCACCGGGACCGTGTAGCCCGTCAGCGTCACCTGGGAGAGCTGGGTGCGGACCTCGCGGCGGGTTTCCTTGCGGTCGTTCAGCGTCACCGTGAGGTTGCGGAGGGACTCCACCACCTGGCCGCCGGCCTTGTTGGACAGGACCAGGGTGGACACGAGGACCACCAGTTCGCGGGACGGCAGTCGGGACTGGAGATCCGACAGGGCGTCGTCCAGGCTGATGCCCAGGGCCAGTTGGTCGGTGACCCGGCTCAGCTCCTCGCCTGCTGGGGCCTCCAGCTCCTCCGCCGCTATGCCCAGTGCGGTACGTAGAGCCAGGCCCGCCTGAGTCGCGTTGGCCAGGATCCGGGACAGGTCCGGCAGCTGGTTGATGAAGGCCTCGATGCGCTTCTGGCGCTGCCATTTCAGGTACGCGTGGGCGCACCACAGGGTGAGCACCGCGGCCAGGACCCCGAAGAACGGGGCGAAGATCGCGTCGAAGACCAGCCAGATGACGGCTACCGACGCCGTTACGTACACCGTGAACTCGCCGACCGTCACGTCCAGGCCCGTCACCGCCAGGCGGTGTTCCAGGCGGCGGCCAAGGCGCGTGCGGCGGACCCTGGTGTCCACCTTTGCGAAGCGGCTGCGGGTCGGGTCCTGGCCGCCGGTGTCGGAGAGGCGGTCGATCAGTTCGGCGCGCTGGGTGTGGCCCTTCGCGTACTGGTGGACGCCGGTCACCACCAACGCCGCGGCCAGGAAGGCTATGCAGAGGGTCAGGACCTTCAGGTCGTCGTGGCTCATGTCGCCCGCCCCCTGATCGAGACCCGCCACCCGGTCATGTGCCCGCCTCCCTGATCGACAGGTGGTCGTCCGACGTCGCCACGCCGAAGGCTGCCGGGACCGGCTCCGCCGCGTAATACAGGCGGTCGGCTGTACGGCGCGGCAGCGGCGAGTAGTCGAAGCGGCCGCGGACGATGCGGTCCGGGCCCACCGGGAGGGGCTTGAAGCGGGCGATCGTGGCCAGTTGGAAGGTCTCGCGGCCACGGGAGGACAGGGCCACGATCTCGTCGATCTTGCGGGTGCCGTCGGTGTGGCGGGAGAGCTGGATGATGACGTCCACTGCGCTGTTGATCTGGTCGCGCAATGCCTCGAAGGGAACCTCCACGTCCGACATCGACGCCAGGGTCTGCAGGCGCATCAGGGCATCTTCCGCGCTGTTGGCGTGGACCGTGGCCAGCGAGCCGTCGTGGCCCGTGGACATGGCCTGGAGCATGTCGAGGGTTTCGCCGCCGCGGACCTCGCCGACGATGATGCGGTCGGGGCGCATGCGGAGGCTGTTGCGGACCAGGTCGCGGATGGTGATGCGGCCCTTGCCCTCGACGTTCGGGGGGCGGGATTCGAGGCGGATGACGTGGGGCTGCTGGAGCTGGAGCTCGGCGGCGTCCTCGACCGTGATGATGCGTTCGCCCTCGGGGATCAGCCCTGACAGTGCATTCAGCAGCGTCGTCTTCCCGGCGCCCGTCGCGCCCGACACGATCACGTTGAACTTCGCCCTGACCAGGCCGTTCAGCAGGAGGAGCAGGTGCTCGTCCAGGGTGCCCAGGTCGACCAGTTCGTGGAGTTGGTACGAGCGGGGGAAGCGGCGGATCGTGAGAGTGGGACCCGTGAGGGACAGGGGCGGGATGATCACGTTCACGCGCTCGCCCGACGGGAGGCGGGCGTCGACCATCGGGTTGGACTCGTCCACGCGGCGGTTCACCGTGGAGACGATGCGTTCGATGGTCTGCATCAGCTGGTCGTCGCTGGCGAAGCGGAGCGGCATTTGCTCTACGCGGCCGCCGCGTTCCACGTAGATGTGGTCGGGGCCGTTCACCATGATCTCGGTGATGGAGGCGTCCTCCAGGAGCGGCTCCAGGATGCCCAGGCCCAGGGCCTCGTCCACGACCCGGCGGATCAGGTGGGTGCGTTCGTTGGTCGAGAGGACCGGGCCCTCGCGGCTCAGGATGTGGCCGAGTACGCGCTCCAGCCTCGCCCGGCGCTCGGCCGGGGCCAGCGAGGACATCTCGGCGAGGTCGATCTCCTCCAGGAGCTTCGCCCGGTACGTCGGGACCAGCGTCTCGCCGTGGCCCTCGTGCGGGCGCTGGTCAGGGGTGGTCAGGCGGGCGCGCAGGCTCATTCGGTGTCCTCCCCCTTGGGCATCGTGGAGGTACGGCTCACCGAGCCGAAGTCGCCGATGCCGGGCAGGAGCGACGGGATCTTCACCGTGGCCGTCACCTTGACCTCCTCGTCGCCGTCCGCGACGCCGAAGTCCGCGCCGTCCGCCAGCCAGCCGCTCATGGACGCGCTGCCCGCCGCGGCGGCGCCGGTCACCGGCTCGTCCACCGATTGGCTACGGGCCGCGGCCCTGGCCGCGGTGCCGGCCTGCGAGGCGGCGTACGCGGCGATGCCCAGCTGGACGGCGGCCAGGGCCAGGAAGAGCAGGATCGGCAGAAAGCCGATGAACTCGATGCTGACCGAGCCGCGGTCGCGCTTCTCTCCTCCGGCCTGCCCGCTCATCCCCTTCCCGAAGACCCGCCTCATCCCCCGCCCTCCTCATCCGCCGCCCCTGCCTCCCCGGTGACCGTGAACGGGAAGTTCACGCCGCCGGGGAACAGGACCGGGACCTTGAGGCCGACGGTCGCCTTCGTCACGCCGCCGGAGGTGCTGGTGGATACGTTGGCGCCCTCCTGCCACGCCCCCGGCAGGTCCTCGTTCGCGGCCGCCCCGGCGTCCTTGCCGACCGCGGCGGCGCGGGCGGCCATGTCGGCGGAGTTGCCGGCCAGGGTAAAGGTGTAGCCGACCAGGACGAACTGCCAGACCAGGATCAGCACCAGCGCGATCAGCGGCACCATGCCGAGGAATTCGACCGTGACCTGGCCGCGGTCGCTGCGCCAGGCAGCCTTGGCGCCCTTGGCGCCCTTGGACGGCGCCCCGGGCGGGAGCTGTGGCGCGGTGCGGCCGCCGAGCTGCGGCGGCGTCTGCTGCTGGGGCTGCCGGTCCGGCTCCGGGGCGTCCTGGGCCACCGTCAGGCCCAGCTCTCCCGCCGCCTGCCACAGGGCCTGGCGGATGCTCGACCGGTGTTCCAGGTCCTGGAGGCGGCCCGCGTCTATCAGCGGCTGGAGTTCCTTGAAGGCGGCCGGGACGGTGGTGCGGGTGATGCGGGTGCCCGTGGCTCTGGAGATGATCGAGGGCTGGATTTCGGTGTTACGGGTGTGCCGGTTGACCAGGATCGTGGTGTCCTCGGCCTTGCGGATCTGCAGCCGGTCCCAGAGGCGGACCAGGCGCTTGGCGCCCCGTACCGCGATCACGTCGGGGGTGGTGACCAGCAGGGCGATGTCGGCCAGTTCGATCGCGGCGGCGTTTGCCGTGGTCATCTGGGTGCCGCAGTCGACGATCACCACGTCGTAGCGGGCCCGCAGCGCGCTCACCGTCTGGCGGGCGGTGCGGTCGTCCAGGTCCTCGCCGCGTTCGCCCTCGGCAGGAGCGAGGAGCAGGCCGAGGCCGGTGTGGTGGGTGAAGACGGCGTCCTGGAGGACGCGCGGGGTGATGTCCTTGATGGCGGCCAGGTCGGCGAGGGAGCGGGTGAAGCGGACGTCCAGGTACGAGGCCACGTCGCCCGACTGCAGGTCCAGGTCGACCAGCGCCGCCTGCCGGCCCGCCGCCTGCGCGGCGAGCGCCAGCTGCACCGCGGCGACCGTGGTGCCGACGCCGCCCTTCGCGCCGCTGACCGTCACGACCTTGCCGCCGATCCCCGCGTACGCCTCCGGGGCGCCGCCGCCGAGATGGCGCCGTACGCCCGTGGACCATTGCGCGGCGGCCTGCACGCGGGCGGCGAGTTCGTCGTACGACAGGGGCAGGCCGACCACGCCGCGGGCGCCCGCGTCCATGGCGCCCGAATAGCCGGCCGGGCTGGTGTCGCCGGTGAGCAGGACGACGCCGACGGCCGGGAAGCGCAGCGCCAGCTCGCGGATCAGCTCCAGGGCCGGGACCGGGCCGATCCGCTCGTGGAGCAGCACGACTTCGGGCAGCTCGTCGATGGTGCCCGCGGCGCCCGCGGCCTGCCCGAGCGTGTCGAGGAGGGTGATCGAGTCGCCGGCCGGCGGCTGCGGGTCGGCGTCCGGGAGCTGGTGCAGCAGCGAGGCGGCGGCGCGGGCGGCGTCGGGGTCGCCGATGGCGGGGAGGATGCGGATGCGGGCGGGGTTCATCGCCTGGCCCCCTTATTTGTCGCCGTCGAGGGTGTACGTCCGCTCGCCCGGCGCGATGTCCGTCTCGCTGCCGGGGGCGACCAGCGCCAGCCGTACGTGGGTGGCGAAGGACTCGGCGTAGGCGACCCGTTGGGCGTCCTTCGTGTCCAGCGCGAAGGTGATCGGGACGGCCTCGCCCTCCTCCGCGCGTGGGTCGTCGTCGCCGGTGCGCTTGAAGGGGGTGAGCTTGCCTACGTCGATGACCTGGGCGTTGGCGACGATGACCTTGGAGACGGACTTCTCCCGGTCCTGGCGGCCCTCGAAGGTCGCGAAGATGTTGACCGTCGCGCCCGGGTTGATCTTCCCCGCCACGCCCGTGGAAGCGTCGATCATGATGGCGATCTCCTGCTGCCCGGCCTGGAGCGACGGGCGGTCGGCCATCATGTCGTCCTGCAGCAGCGAGCCCTTGCGCAGCTTGGCGGCGGCGACCTTGCCGTCGAGGTGGCGGAGGGTGGTCACCGCGGTGCCGGGCAGCCAGCGCTTCGGCATCGTGGTCTTGGTGAACTGGTCGGCGGAGAGCGGCTCGTACGCGGGTATGTCCGACTTCAGCTCGTACGCCGTGGTCTCGTCGCCCACCTTCGAGTCCACCTCGTTGATCACGGCGAGCACGCCGACGAAGGCGCCGAGGGCGCACAGGACCGAGAGCAGCACCAGGATGATGCCGCGGCGCTGGCGTGAGTTCATCCTCGACCTCCGGGTGGTACGGGCTTGAGGTGGCCGGCGGCCGTGGCGGTGGGTGCGGTCGGGGTCTGTGGTGGTGGCGCCGTCTGCGCGGGTGGCGCGGGCGGCGGCAGCGCCGTCTGGCAGCGCACGCAGCGGTCGCCGATGATCTCCAGCCGGCACCAGGGGCACTGGTCGCGCCGCACCGACGCCACCACGTGCTGCAGCACGGACGGATCGGTGATGCCGGCGGCGAACTCGATCACCTTGCCGGTGGCCCACCAGCCCGCCGAGTCGGCGGGCAGCGGCACCGCGGCGACGCCCTCCACCTGCCAGGACGGCACCAGCGTCCGCTCGATCCACTCGCTGACCAGGTGGCCCTGGGCGACGTACAGGCCGGTGGCGAAGGTGGGCCCGGGCAGCGTCACGCCCTCGGCGACCTTGACCAGCTCCGGCTTGGGCCCGGCGAGCACGGCGAACTGGCCGCCGGGCAGCCACGACTTGACGTGCGCGGCGAGCTGGGCGAAAGGCGTGCCGGGGACGCGGTCCAGGCGGGAGACGCTGCCGAGGACCGCGCCCGCGTAGAGATAGTGGGTGAGCAGGCGGGCGGCGGAGGCCACCACGCCTGGGGAGAACGCGGCGGCCAGATGCGCCAGTTGCCTGGCGAGCACCGCCACGGCGAGCGGCGGCAGGTCGATGGGCAGCAGCACGATGCGGTCGCTCTCCAGCACCGACCGCACGGTGTGCAGCCGCCGGACCACGGGCGCGGGGGCGCCCGCCGCGTACACGACGATCAGGAAGCCGTGCTGCTCCAGCACCGCCGAGGTCTCGCCGAGCGCGTCCTGAAGCGACTGCGTCTGCGGCGGTGCGACCACGCGGACCTGTCCGCCCGGCAGCACCTGATCGGCGCTGGTGACCGCGATCGCTGTCGGCACAATCAGCCGCCCCTCCGCTGGTCCCTTCGCATGTTCTGGCCGCAGCCAGATAATGACACACAGTTACGCAACGGGGTTAGGGATCCGACTAGTTCGGACCTGCGCGCTTACCAGGGCAGGTCCCGTACCTGCTGCACGCACAGGACGATGAACAGCAGGCCGGCCGCGGTCAGCATGCCGTTGCTGAGCCAGCCGTTGCGCCACTCGCCCGGCGTGCGGTCGGTGTTGAGCAGCCAGACCAGGGTCAGGGCGAGGAAGGGCATGAAGAAGGCGCCCAGGACGCCGTAGATGATGACGAGCTGGAAGGGCTGGTCCCACCAGAGCAGCACCATCGGCGGGAACGTCAGCCACAGCACGTACCCGCGGAAGGGCAGCGAGCGCTCGCGCAAGCCCTCGGCGACCGCGGCGACCGCGGTCTCGCCCTCGGCGTCCGCTACGGCGCCGGCGCGCCGCTTGCGGTAGTGCTCGACGAAGTCGGCGAAGAGCAGGCTCACGCCGTGCCAGACGCCGATCAGCGACGTGAACGACGTGGCGAAGAAGCCGATCAGGAAGAGCTTCGCCGTGACCTCGTCGAAGCGCCTTTCGAGGATGTCGGACAGGCTGAGGAGGCCCTTGTCGCCTTCCGCCAGGGCGATGTTGGAGGCGTGCAGCAGCTCGGCGCCGACGATCAGCATGGCGACGACGAAGATGCCGGTGGTGACGTAGGCGACGCGGTTGTCGAGCCGCATGACCTTCATCCAGCTGCTGTCGGTCCAGCCCTTGGCGTTGACCCAGTAGCCGTACGCGCCCATCGTGATCGTGCCGCCGACGCCGCCGATCAGGCCGAGGGTGTACATCGTCGAGCCGTCCGGGAGGACCGGGAGCAGCCCCGCGAAGGCGTCGCCGATGTTCGGCGAGACGCGGATCGCCACGTACACGACGATCACAAACATGGCGCCGACCAGGACCGTCAAGACCTTCTCGAAGACCGCGTACCTGTTGAACCAGACGAAGGCCAGGCCGACCAGGCCGCAGATGATCGCCCAGTATTTGAGCTCCATGCCGCCGAAGAGGGCGTGGAGCGGGAGCGCCGAGGACGACATCGCCGTGGCGCCGTACACGAAGCCCCAGACGACGACGTAGATGACGAAGTAGACGGTGGTCCAGGAGCCGAGGGTGCGCCAGCCCTCGAAGAGGGTGCGGCCGGTGGCCAGATGCCAGCGGCCGACCGCCTCGGCCAGGGAGATCTTCACGAGGCAGCCGATGACGGCCGCCCACATCAGGGTGTAGCCGAACTTGCTGCCCGCGATGAGCGTGGCCACCAGGTCGCCGGCGCCGACGCCGGTGGCGGCGACCACGATTCCCGGGCCTACGTGGCGCCAGCTCGCCTTGCGCATCGACAGCTCGGCGCCGCCGGTGTCCGTCGTCCTGGCCATGCGGCCTCCACGTCACTCGTCCCCATGCGCTTGTTCGCCGCATGATCCAACGTGGCGGGGGTTGCGACAAGGGCGTGAGTGCCAGGAGTTGCGGCGCTCAGGCGGCCAGGTCGTGCTGCGGGTGGGTGGTTTGCCGTGGTTCGTTACGACCCTCCGCCCGGCGGAGCTGCCGGTCGATGCGCAGGTCGCGGAGGTGGCCGACGATCGACGGGGCCAGCAGCACGGCCGCGAAGGCCAGGAGGGAGAGGACGTAGATGACCGTGTCGAAGGCTGTGTTTGTGTTCATGCCGCTATGGTTCCGCGTTCTTGCGTACGCAACGAGTGGCAGCCCTGCCGCAAGGCATCGAATTACTGCCACTTCGGCGGTAGGCTGGCTGCCATGCTGAAAAACGTCGCCTGCGTCCTCACCCACGACGTCAACGCCTTCGAGCTCGGCGTCATCTGCGAGGTCTTCGGGATCGACCGCAGCGACCAGGGGCTGCCGGTCTACGACTTCGCCACCGTCGCCGGCGAGGAGCCGCCGATCCGGCTGCACCCGGGGATGACCGTCAGCGTCAGCGACGGTCTCGACCGCATCGCCGAGGCGGACCTCGTCGCCGTGCCCGCCGGGCAGCAGTACCCCTCGCGGGAGTTCCCCGAGGAGCTGCTCAAGGCGCTGCGGGCCGCCGTCGACCGGGGCGCGTATGTGCTGTCCGTGTGCACCGGCGCGTTCCTGCTCGGGCACGCCGGGCTGCTGGACGGGCGGCGGTGCACCACGCACTGGCGGTACGCGGACGCCATGGCGCGGCTCTACCCGCGGGCGGAGCTGGAGCCGGGGGTGCTGTACGTACAGGACGGGCAGATCATCACCTCCGCCGGGACCGCCTCCGGGATCGACGCCTGCCTCGCGCTCGTACGGCAGGAGCAGGGCAGCAAGGTCGCGAACGCCATCGCCCGCCGCATGGTGGTGCCGCCGCACCGCGACGGCGGGCAGGCGCAGTACATCCAGCGGCCGGTGCCCGAGCAGTGCGGGGACGACGCGGTCGGGGAAGCGCTGACGTGGATGCAGAACCATCTGGACGAGGAGTGCACCGTCGAGGAGCTGGCGGGGCGGGTGCATCTGGCGCCGCGGACGTTCGCGCGGCGGTTCCAGCAGGAGACCGGGACCACGCCGTACCAGTGGATGCTCGGTCAGCGGGTGCTGCTCGCCCAGCACCTGCTGGAGGAGACGGACTTGACGGTCGACGCGATCGCCGCCCGGACCGGATTCGGCAATGCCGCCACGCTGCGGCACCACTTCATGCGGCGGCTCGACACGACGCCGAACGCGTACCGGCGCACCTTCCGGGGGCCGCAGTCGGTGGGCGCCTGAGGGTCCACTAGGGTCCCCCGGGTGATTGACAACAACACCAGCAACACCAACAACATAGTTCGCCGCTCGTTACTCGCCGCGGGGGCACTGATGCTCGCGCTCGCGACCGCCTGCAGCAGCGGGGGCGACTCGTCGCCGTCCGCCGACGACCAGACGGAGACCAGCAGCCCGAAGCCGAAGATCAATGACCCCGCCGTGAAGCCCGCCGCGCTGCGGACCACGGATCCGTGCGCCCTGCTGGGCACCAGAACGCTCGGCGAGCTCGGCACCATCGTTCCCGACAGCCAGTCCTCGCCCGAGTGGGCCCAGTGCAGCGCCGACGTGAAGGACGCCGGCGGCAAGACCATCGAGATGGTGCTCCGCGTCGGCGACCAGCTGACCCTCGTGGACGAGCCGACGAAGAAGCTCAAGGGCCTCCCGCTGGTCCTCGATGACGACGACGCGCCGAAGCAGTGCTGGGCGTCGGTCCTGACGTCGTACGAGACCTCCCTCGCCGTCACCTTCCAGGTCGAGTACGCGGGCGGCGACGCCTGCGCGGCCGGGCAGAAGGCGCTGGGCAAGGTCGTGGACCAGCTGCGCGCCAAGCCGCCGCAGTACCGGCAGCCGGCCAAGTCGGTGCTGACCACCGACCCGTGCCAGGTCGCCGACAAGGGGGCGCTGCGCAGCGCGCTCGGGCCGAAGACCTTCGTGGAGCCCAAGGACCTGCACTCCTGCGATGTGTGGAAGGGCGACGACACGACCTATCCGCAGGTGTCCGTACGCCTCTTCAAGGGCCTGCGCCCGGACCGCGAGGACGGCGCGCCGGTCCGGCTCGGCGGCGGCGTGACGGCCATCGCGGCGAAGGACACGGACCTGACGATCAGCTGCGACGTGTCCTGGCTGCGGGTGGAGACGCCGACCCCGGACGAGGCCCCGGGCTATGGCGAGCTGGTGTCCGTGACGTACAGCGATGACACGGACAGCAAGCTCGACACGGCGACCGCCTGCAAGAAGGCGACGGCGGTGGCCAAGACCGTGGTCCCGTCCCTGGACCGGACGTAGCTTCCTGGACGACGTAGCTTCCTAGACGACGAGGCTGACGAGCGCCGCCACCCCGAAGCCCGCCACGGACAGCACCGTCTCCAGCATGGTCCAGGACTTCAGGGTGTCGCGCTCGGAGATGCCGAAGTACTTCGCGACGATCCAGAAGCCGCCGTCGTTGACGTGCGAGGCGAAGATCGAGCCGGCCGAGATCGCCATGATGACCAGGGCGAGGTGGGCCTGCGAGTAGTCGCCGTTCTGCAGCAGCGGGGCGACGATGCCGGCGGTGGTGACGATCGCGACGGTCGCCGAGCCCTGGGCGACGCGCAGCACGACCGAGATCAGCCAGGCGAGCAGGATGACCGGCAGTCCGGCGCTGTTGAAGGCGTCGGCGAGGGCGTCGGCGATGCCGCTGCCCTGCAGGACGGCGCCGAAGACGCCGCCCGCGCCGACCACGAGGAGGATGTTGCCGACGGGCTTGAGCGACGCCGTCGACACCGTCTCCAGGGACTTGCGGGACCAGCCGCGGCGGATGCCGAGCAGGTAGTACGCGAGCAGCAGCGCGATCGTCAGCGCGACGAAGGGGTGGCCGAAGAACTCGACGACCGACCGGAAGGTCGACGGGTCGAACGCGATGGAGGAGAAGGTCGCGGCCAGGATGAGGATCAGCGGGGTGCCGATGATGAACAGCACGGTGCCGAGCGACACCGGCGCCTCGTCCGCCTTGTCCAGACCGCGGTCCGCGGCGACCGCGGCCTTCGCCTCCTCGGCGGCCTCCACCATGTCCTGCGGTACGGGCACGAAGAGCCGGTTGCCGATCCACGTCGAGTACACCCAGGCGGCGATGACGGACGGGATGCCGACGACGATGCCCATCAGGATGATCCAGCCGAGGTCCACGTTCAGCAGCCCGGCCGCGGCCACCGGACCCGGGTGCGGCGGGAGGAAGGCGTGGGTCATGGAGAGTCCTGCGAGCAGCGGCATCGCGTACAGGATGATCGACTTGCCGCTGCGCTTGGCGGCCGCGTAGACGATCGGCGCCAGCACGAAGATGCCGACGTCGAAGAAGACCGGGATGCCGAAGATGAGGCCGGTCAGGCCCATGGCGAGGGGGGCGCGCTTCTCGCCGAAGAGTCCCAGCAGGCGGGCGGAGAGCGCCTCGGCGCCGCCGGAGACCTCAAGGATCGCGCCGAGCATCGTGCCCAGGCCGATGATGATCGCTACGTGCCCGAGGATGCCGCCCATCCCCGACTCGATCATCGAGACCGCGTCGGACTTCTGGACGGTGCCGAAGAGTTCGGTGACGGAGAGGCCGGCCGCGAGGCCGCTGACTATGGAGACGGCGAGCAGGGCCACGAAGGGCTGTAGCCGGACCTTGATGATCAGGAAGAGCAGCAGGGCGATGGACAGCGCCGCGACCGTGAGCAGGCCGGCGGTGCCGTCGATGATGGTGAGCAGGCCGCCGGTGTGGGGTGGTGAGTCGGCTGCGATGAGCATGGGGGGCTCCGTGAGCGGGTTTTGGGGCAGGGGGGACCGCGGGACGGCGCGGTGGGCGCCGTCCCGGCGGGGTTGAAGCGGGGGTCGTCTCGCAAGTGCAAGATCAGTCGACGACCGCCAGCGCGTCGATCTCGACCAGCAGGCCCGGGGGCAGGCCGACATAGATGGTGGTACGGGCGGCGGCCGGCGCCTTCAGATCGGCGAAGTACTCGTTCCAGATCTCGTTGAACTCCGGGAAGTGCGCCACATCCGTCAGATACACGCGGATCATGATGGCGTCCTCCCACGAGGACCCGGCCTCCTCCAGGACCGCCTTGACGTTGGCGAAGGTCTGCAGGGTCTGCTCGCGCAGCGTCGGCCCGGCGGGGGTCGGCGCCTTGCCCTCCTCGGCCGGCAGGAAGCCGACCTGCCCGGCGACCTGGAGCAGGTTGCCCTTGCGGACGCCGTGCGAGAACTTCGCGGGCGGGGCGGTGTGGGTGGCGGGGGTGTAGGACGTCTTGTCGCTCATACGGGGTGGGTTCTCCCTGAGTAGTCGTCGCTGATCGCCTCCGCGGTGCGGCGCAGCTGCGGGAAGAGGGCGAGGAGTTCGTCCGCGGAGACGACCACGTTCGGCGCCGACAGGGAAGCCGCGGCGACCGTACGGCCCGCGGCGTCCCTGATGGGGGCGCCGATGCAGTTGATGGACTCCTCGTGGCCGCCGAGGTCGGTGGCCCAGCCCTGCTCGCGCACCTTGGCCAGCTCCTTCAGGAAGGCTTCGGCGTTGGGTGTCGAACGGGGCGTGTATGTGGGGTAGTCGAGCCGCTCGGCGACTGCGCGCCGCTCCGGCTCGGGCAGGTCGGCGAGCAGCAGCTTCGCCACGGCCGCGACGGTGATCGCGACGGGTTTGCCGATACGGGAGTACATCCGCACCGGGTAGCGGCTCTCGACCTTGTCGATGTAGAGGACTTCCTTCTCCTCGTACACGGCGAGGTGCACGGTGTGGCCCGTGGCCTCGTTGAGCTTCACGAGGTGCGGGTGCGCGATCTCCCGTATGTCGAGGTTCTCGACGGCCTCTTGCGCGAGGGCGAAGAGCCGGGCGCCGAGCCGGTAGCGCTGGTCTTCCTGCCGGTAGACGAGCCCGTGCTCGTGCAGCGTGCGCAGCAGCCGCATGGCGGTGGACTTGTGCACGCCGAGCCGGGTGGCGACCTGCTCAAGCCCGGCGGGCCCCTCGGCGAGGAGCGGAAGGATCGACAGCGCGCGATCTACGGTCTGGCTCACGGCACCACGCTCACTGTCTCGCTCCTTCGCTCGGTCCACCCGGGGGCCAGACGCAGTGTCTCCCACGCCTGCTCACCGAGGCCGGCCAGCTCATCGGCGAGCCGCCTGCCGGGGGGCGGCGCGAGGTCGCCGGGGACGGTGAGCGCGGCGGCGGCCCAGAGGTGCCCGTGGCGGAGCCGGGCGGCGAGGCCGAGCCCGCGGAGGGTGGCGTCGAGGAAGCCGGCGGCGAAGGCGTCACCGGCGCCGACGGAGGCGATGACGTCGACGGTGGGGGCCGGGATCCGCACCGTGTGGTCCGCGGCGAACGCCGTGGCACCTTCCGCCCCCTGCTTCACCACCAGCACCCCCGGCTCCGGCAGGAGCGCCCGTACCGCGGCCGGATCCGCGGCGCCCCACAGCGCCATCGCCTCGTCGTCGCCCACGAAGACCACATCGCAGCGGCGGGCCAGGCCGAGCAGCACCTCGGGGGCGGACCCGGTGGCGTTGGTCGCCCACAGCCCGGCCCGGTAGTTGACGTCGAAGGACAGCAGCGGCCGGCCGGTGCGAGGCCCGGTGAGGGCCCGTAGCAGAGCGAGGCAGCCGGTCGAGAGCGCGGCGGTGATGCCGGTGAGGTGCAGAATTCGCGCGGCGTCGAGGACACCGGGGTCGACATTGGTGGGCGCCATCGCGGAGGCGGCGGAGCCGGCGCGGTAGTACGCGACCTCGTGCGTGGAGGAAGGAGCAGCGCCCTCCCCGCCCTCCGGGAGGGCGGACCGCTCTCCAGCCGTACGGAAATACACCCCGGTCGGCCGCCCGGCATCCCGCGCCACCGCGGACACATCCACCCCGGCCGCCGCGATCCCCGCGAGCAGATGATCGCCGAAGCCGTCAGCACCGACCCGGCTCACCCACCGCACCCGGCGGCCCGCGGCCGCCATCGCACAGGCGACGTTCGACTCGGCCCCGCCGATGCCGCGATCGAAGGACGGCACGTCCGCGAGCGGCCCAGGGCGGGTCGGACGGAAGGCGACCATGGACTCGCCGAGGCAGGCCACGTCGAAAGGCTCGCCCGACCCCGCACCGGCCTGCCGCACCACGTCACCCTCCACGCGTACTCCCCACTCCGTCCCGTACCGGGCACCATTGACCCGCCGTTCGCCGGGATGTTAGACAGCGGTGAGCGATACACGCAATGGGTGTTGCACATTCTGCAACGCAGCAGATGGAGGACGCATGACAGCCGCAGACGAGCGTCTCGACTACCGGTTCAAGGGCCTGCCCCCGGACGCGGACGGCCGGACCGCCGGCGAGCTGGCCGCCGAGCGGCGCTCGCTGTTCACCGGCGGCTTCACCACCCCCGTGCTGACGCTCTCTGCCACCGCCCTGGAGCACAACCTCACCGCTCTCGGCCGCTTCGCCGCCGCCCACGGCCTCGCCTTCGCCCCGCACGGCAAGACGTCCATGGCCCCGCAGCTCTTCGACCGCCAACTCGCCCACGGCGCCTGGGGCATCACCCTGGCCGTGCCGCACCAGGTGCGGGTGGCGCGGGCGCACGGCAGCAAGCGGATCTTCATGGCGAACGAGCTCGTCGATCCGGCGGCGCTGCGGTGGCTGGCAGGTCAGCTCGACGCCGACCCGGACTTCCGCTTCATCTGCTACGTCGACTCCGTACGCGGCGTCGAGCTGATGCAGGCCGCGCTCACCGACGCCGACGCCGGCCGCCCCGTCGACGTCGTCGTGGAGCTCGGCGGCGGCTTCGGCGCCCGGACCGGGGCCCGTACGGAGGCGGACTGCGCCGCCATCGCCGACGCCGTCGCGGGCGCGGACAAGCTGCGGCTGGCCGGCGTCGCCGGGTACGAGGCCGAGGTGCCGGATGCGGACGGCGAGTCGGTCCGCGGGTATCTGCGGCGGCTGGTGGCGCTCACCGCCGAGTTCGACAAGGCCGGGCGCTTCGCCTCGGCCGGCCTGGACGAGATCGTGCTCAGCACCGGCGGCAGCGCCTGGTTCGACGCCGTGGCCGACGTGCTCGCCGACGTGCCGGAGCTGTCCCGCCCGGTGCTGAAGCTGCTGCGCTCGGGCGCGTACATCTCCCACGACGACCTCCACTACGCCCGCATCACCCCGTTCGTACGGGTCCCCGACGAGGGCTCGCTCGAGCCCGCCTTCCGGCTGTGGACGCAGGTCGTCTCGAAGCCGGAGCCGGGCCAGGCGTTCCTCAACGCCGGCAAGCGCGACGCCGCTTACGACCTCGACATGCCGGTGCCGGTGACCATCCGGGATGCCGACGGCAAGGAGCGGGCGGCGGACGGGCTGACCGTACGCAAGCTGTCCGACCAGCACGCCTGGGTCGACATCGCGGACGGCACCGGCCTCGAGGTCGGCGAGTGGGTCGCCCTCGGCCTCTCCCACCCCTGCACCATCTTCGACAAGTGGAAGATGATCCCGGTGACCGAGGCCGACGGCACGGTCAGCGAGCTGGTGAGGACGTACTTCTGATGGGTCTCCTCATACGCGGCGCCGACATCGTCGACGGCAGCGGCGGCGCCGCGTACCGGGCGGATGTCCGTATCGAAGACGGCCGCATCGCCGAGATCGGCCAAGGGCTCTCCGGCGGTCGGGGCAGCCTCGACGCCGACGGCCTCGTCCTCTCCCCCGGCTTCATCGACATGCACGCCCACAGCGACCTCGCGCTGCTCCGCGACCCGGAGCATGTGGCGAAGGTCGCCCAGGGCGTCACGCTCGAAGTCATCGGCCAGGACGGCCTGTCGTACGCGCCGGTGGACGACCGCACGCTCGCCGAGGTCCGGCAGCAGATCACCGGCTGGAACGGCGACGGCTCGGACATCGACTTCGACTGGCGCACGGTCGGCGAGTACCTCGACCGACTGGACCGGCAGGGCATCGCGGTCAATGCCGCGTACCTGATCCCGCAGGGCACGGTGCGGATGCTGGCGGTGGGCTGGGAGGACCGGCCGGCATCGCCTGAAGAGCTCGTACGGATGAAGGACCTCGTCGCGCAGGGCATGGCGGAGGGCGCGGTCGGGCTGTCGTCCGGCCTCACCTACACCCCCGGCATGTACGCGCCCACCGCCGAACTCACCGAGCTGTGCCGGGTGGTGGCGGCGTACGACGGCTACTACTGCCCGCACCACCGCTCGTACGGCGCCGGTGCGCTGCAGGCGTACGAGGAGATGGTCGGGCTCACGGCGGAGGCCGGCTGCGCGCTGCACCTCGCGCACGCCACGATGAACTTCTCGGTGAACAAGGGCCGCGCCCCCGAGCTCCTCACCCTCCTCGACAAGGCCCTGGAGGACGGCGCGGACATCACCCTCGACACATACCCCTACCTCCCCGGCTGCACCACCCTCGCCGCGATGCTCCCCAGCTGGGCGACCGAAGGCGGGCCCGAGGCGACGCTCGCCCGGCTGCGGGACGACGCGTCGGCCGAGCGGATCCGGCACGTGATGGAGGTCGAGGGCGCGGACGGCTCGCACGGCGTGCCGATGACCTGGACCGACCTGGAGATCTCCGGCGTCGGCAACCCGGACCTGGCGTCCTTCGTCGGCACCCGCGTCCCGGACTGGCAGACGGCCCGCCGCATCATGACGGAGGACCGCCTCGGCACCACGATCCTGCAGCACGTCGGCCACGAGGAAAACGTCCAGGCGATCATGCGCCACCCCGTCCACACGGGCGGCAGCGACGGCATCCTCCAGGGCGACAAGCCGCACCCGCGGGCGTACGGGACCTTCCCGCAGTACCTCGGCCGATACGTACGGGACCTGGGCATCCTCGGCCTGGAGGACTGCGTCCACCACCTCACGGGCCGGGCGGCGGCGCGGCTGCGGCTGCCGGACCGGGGCCTGGTGCGCGAGGGCTACCGCGCCGACCTGACCCTCTTCGACCCGACGACGGTGGCGGCAGGCGCCACCTTCGACGCGCCGCGGACGACGCCGCTGGGGATCCCGCATGTGCTGATCGACGGCGAGTTCGTGATGCGCGACGGCAAGCGGACGGACGCGCTGCCGGGGAAGTCGGTGCGCCGGACCGCCTAGAACCGGTCCGGATCCGCCTTCGCCCAGTCCGCCGCCCACTCCCCCGGCGGCTCGGCGAGCAGTTCACCCGGCTCCAGCCAGTCGTAGAGCTGCGTCCCGGAGCGCACCACCGCGGGGGCGATCCGGCGGCGCAGGTGGTTCGGGTGGAGTTCCTGCGGGTGGCTTACGCCCATGGCGGCCATGATCTGCTGGGCGCTGCGGACCGTCGCGCGCTGGTAGCGATAGGCGCGCTCGGTCTTGATGGTGACGTCCAGGCCGCGGACCCGGCGCGGGTCCTGGGTGGTGACGCCGACCGGGCAGTGGTTGGTGTGGCAGCGCTGGGCCTGGATGCAGCCGACCGCGAACATCATCGCGCGGGCGGCCATCGCGAAGTCCGCGCCCTGCGCGACGCGCTTGACGATGTCGCCGCCGGTGGCCACCTTCCCGGAGACGCCGATCCGGATCCGGTCCCGCAGGCCCGCGCCGACCAGGGAGTTGTGGACGGTGATCAGCCCGTCGGTGAGCGGCGTGCCGATGTGGTCCATGAACTCCAGCGGCGCCGCCCCGGTGCCGCCCTCCGCGCCGTCGACGATGATGAAGTCGGGCGTGACGCCCTCCGCCAGCATCGCCTTGCAGACAGCGAGGAACTGGGTCCGCGACCCCACGCACAGCTTGAATCCCGCCGGCTTGCCGCCCGCCAGCTCCCGCATCTCCGCGACGAAGCGGACCAGCTCGCGCGGGGTGGAGAAGACCTGGTGGTACGGCGGCGAGATCACCGTCCGGCCCTCGGGCACATCCCGTACCCGAGCGATCTCCGCGGTGACCTTGCGGCCCGGCAGCACCCCGCCGATGCCGGGCTTCGCGCCCTGGGAGAGCTTGAGGGAGACGCACTTCACCTGGTCGTACGCCGCCTTCTCGGCAAATTCGGCGGCGTCGAAGGCGCCGTCGTCCGTGCGGCAGCCGAAGTAGCCGGTGCCGATCTCCCAGATCAGGTCGCCGCCGTGGCGCAGGTGGTAGTCGGAGATGCCGCCCTCGCCGGTGTCGTGCGCGTAGCCGCCGCGGGCGGCGCCCGCGTTCAGGGCGAGGATGGCGTGGGAGGAGAGGGCGCCGAAGCTCATCGCGGAGACATTCAGCAGCGCCATGTCGTACGGGCGGGTGCAGTCCGGGCCGCCGATCCGGACCCGCGGCGGGTCGTCGGGGACGGGGACCGGGGCCATGGAGTGGACCAGGAATTCGTAGCCGTACGCATAAAGGTCCAGCTCCGTGCCGAACGGCTCCTCCGCCGCGGTGCCCTTGGCGCGCTCGTACACGATGTCGCGGGTGTCGCGGTCGTACGGGCGGCCGTCGTAGTTCCGCTCCACGAAGTACTGCTGCATCTCCGGGCGGATCTGCTCCAGCAGAAACCGGAAGTGGCCGACGACGGGATACACGCGCAGCACGGAGTGGGCGCGCTGGAGCAGATCCCACACGCCCAGCCCGGTCAGCGCCAGCAGGATCCCGGCGGGCAGCCACCACCAGACCGAGACCAGGCCGGCGAGGGCGACGGCCGCCGGCGCGGCAAAAGCGACCAACCAGAAAACAGCCACGGAAGGGAAGCTATACGGGCAGAGCGGGCGGCAGGGGGACCGGCTCGGCCGGTGAGCCATCGCTCACACCTGGGGAATAACGACGGGCGGGATGCGCTACGCGCCCGTAGGGTGACGGCATGCAGGTGATCCAGTCAACGAAGCTCGCCAACGTCTGCTACGACATCCGGGGTCCGGTGCTCGAGGAGGCGATGCGGCTGGAGGCGGCGGGTCACCAGATCCTCAAGCTCAACATCGGCAACCCCGCCCCCTTCGGCTTCGAGACCCCGCCGGAGATCCTCGAGGACATGCTCCGCAGCGTCGGCACGGCGCACGGCTACGGCGACTCGAAGGGCATCCTCCCGGCCCGCCGCGCGGTGATGCAGCACTACCAGACGCAGGGCATCTTCGACCTGGACGTCGAGGACATCTTCCTCGGCAACGGCGTCTCCGAGCTCATCCAGATGTCGATGAACGCCCTGCTCAACGACGGCGACGAGGTCCTGATCCCGGCCCCGGACTACCCCCTGTGGACGGCCTCGGTATCGCTCGCGGGCGGCACGGCGGTGCACTACCGCTGCGACGAGCAGGCCGACTGGATGCCGGACCTGGACGACATCGAGCGCAAGATCACCGACCGCACCCGCGCCCTGGTGATCATCAACCCGAACAACCCGACCGGCTCCGTCTACGACGACGAAATGCTCCGCGGCCTGACGGACATCGCCCGCCGCCACAAGCTGGTCCTCTGCTCGGACGAGATCTACGACAAGATCCTCTACGACGACGCCACCCACAAGCCGACGGCGACCTACGCCCCCGACCTGCTGACGCTGACCTTCAACGGCCTCTCGAAGGCCTACCGGGTCGCCGGCTACCGCAGCGGCTGGCTCGCGGTCTGCGGCCCGAAGCAGGACGCCCGCAGCTACCTCGAGGGCCTGACCATCCTCGCGAACATGCGCCTGTGCGCGAACGTCCCGGCGCAGCACGTGGTCGCCACCGCGCTGGGCGGCCGCCAGTCCATCAAGGACCTGATCCTCCCGGGCGGCCGACTGAAGGAGTCCCGGGACGTCGCGTACGACCTGCTGACCCAGATCCCGGGCGTGACCTGCGTAAAGCCAAAGGGCGCGCTGTACATGTTCCCGCGCCTCGACCCCAAGGTCTACAAGGTCAAGGACGACGCCCAGCTGGTCCTGGACCTGCTGCGGGAACAGAACATCCTCCTGGTCCAGGGCACCGGCTTCAACTGGCCCGAACCCGACCACCTGCGGATCGTCACGCTCCTGGACAAGGACGGCCTGACGGACGCGATCACCCGGATCGGGACGTTCCTGGACGGGTACAGCCAGCCGTAGCAGCGCCGTAGCTAGGACTTGTCATCGCGCCGCACGCGCGCGCTCAGCAGCTCGCGCACGCGGCGGCTGAGCGCCGTCACCCCCGCGGTGAGGAAGACGAAGCTGTAGAAGACCTGGATCACGGTCACGACGCGGGCGGTCTGCCCGGTGGCGACGACATCGCCGTAGCCGATGGTCGCTAGGGTGACCACGGTGAAGTACAGGGCGTCGATACGGGTGTTCAGGCCCGTGAACTCGCCGGGATGCCGGGCGAGGACGTAGTACGTGGCCGAGAAGACGTACACCGACAGCCACATCACCAGCGGGAGCACCAGGCCGGGATGAGTGCCGGGCCGGTCGGCCAGCACGTCGTTGATCTGCCAGATCAGCAGCACGGCGATCACCACGAGGGCGACCGAAAGGAACATCCAGCTGAGAACCGGCCGTTCGGGTCCAAGCCGGTCGAGGGGCAGGGCGAAGTAGGCAGCCGTCATCACGACCGCCAGCCCACCCGCCAGCCACACCCGCCCCCGGTCGGAGAGCGCGCCCCTGCCCGCCCGTGAGGTGCCCATGGCTGCCATGCAAGACGCTGCGTCGCCCGCGTGCCCGCCGGCAGGGCCGAACGGGTGGCCCCCGCAGCCAGCCCCGGGCGTGCAACGATGCCCGTATGAATCGCTTGGCCGACACGCAGTCGCCGTACCTCCTCCAGCACGCCGACAACCCGGTCGACTGGTGGCCGTGGTCGGAGGAGGCCTTCGCCGAGGCGAGACGGCGGGATGTGCCCGTGCTGCTGTCGGTCGGGTACTCCGCGTGCCACTGGTGCCATGTCATGGCCCGGGAGTCCTTCGCCGATCCGGATACCGCCGCCGTCATGAACGCCGGGTTCGTCAACATCAAGGTCGACCGCGAGGAACGGCCCGATGTTGACGCCGTCTATATGGAGGCGGTGCAGGCGGCCACCGGGCAGGGTGGGTGGCCGATGACGGTGTTTCTCACGGCGGAGGGCGAGCCGTTCTACTTCGGCACGTACTTTCCGCCGGTGCCGCGGGGCGGGATGCCCGGTTTCCGGCAGGTGCTCGATGGCGTACGGGCGGCGTGGACCAATCGCCGCGACGAGGTCGGCGAGGTGGCCTCGCGGGTTGTCGAGCAGTTGGCGGCACGGGAGTTGCGGGTGGAGCGTGAGGGCGGGGGGCCGCCCGGTGAGGCGGAGTTGCATGCGGCGCTGATGGGGCTGACGCGGGAGTTCGACGCGGTGCGGGGCGGGTTCGGCGGGGCGCCGAAGTTTCCGCCGGCGATGGCGCTGGAGTTCCTGCTGCGGCATCAGGCTCGTACCGGATCCGAGGGCGCGCTCGAGATGGTGCGGGCCACCTGCGAGGCGATGGCGCGGGGCGGGATCTACGACCAGCTCGGGGGCGGGTTCGCGCGGTACTCCGTCGATGCGGAGTGGGTGGTGCCGCACTTCGAGAAGATGCTTTACGACAATGCCTTGCTGGCGCGGGTGTACGCGCATCTGTGGCGGGCCACCGGCAGCGGGCTCGCGCGGCGGGTCGCGCTGGAGACCGCGGAGTTCCTGGTGCGTGAACTGCGTACGGAGGAGGGCGGATTCGCCTCCGCGCTGGACGCGGACTCCGACCGGGCGGACGGGACGCATACGGAGGGGGCGTACTACGTGTGGACGCCCGAGGAGCTGCGGGACGTGCTGGGCGAGGAGGATGCCGGCCTGGCGGCGGCGTTCTTCGGGGTGACGGAGGACGGGACCTTCGAGGAGGGCGCCTCCGTACTGCAGCTCCCCGACGGGGAGATGCTCGCGGACGCGGCCCGCATCGAGTCCGTACGGGAACGGCTGCTGGCGGCGCGCGACCGGCGGCCGCGGCCGGGGCGCGACGACAAGGTGGTCGCGGCGTGGAACGGGCTCGCGATCGCGGCGCTCGCGGAGATCGGCGCGTACTTCGAGCGGCCCGATCTGATCGAGGCGGCGACGGGCGCGGCGGATCTGCTGGTACGGGTGCACATGGACGATGCGTCGGGGCGGCTGGCCCGTACCTCGCGGGATGGGGTCGCGGGCGCGTCGGCGGGCGTGCTGGAGGATTACGCGGATGTGGCGGAGGGGCTGCTGGCGCTGACCGCGGTCACCGGGGAGCCGGCGTGGCTGGAGCTGGCCGGGCTGCTGCTGGACACGGTGCTGCGGCACTTCAGCGGGGGTGAAGGGGCGGCCGAGGGCGGCGCCTTCCACGACACCGCCGACGACGCCGAGTCGCTCATCCGGCGGCCGCAGGACCCGACCGACTCCGCGACCCCGTCCGGCTGGACGGCCGCGGCGGCGGCGCTGCTGTCGTACGCCGCGTACACCGGCTCCGGGCGGCACCGCGAGGCGGCCGAGCGGGGTCTGGGGATCGTCACGGCGCTGGGGCCGCGGGCGCCGCGGTTCATCGGGTGGGGGCTGGCGGCTGGTGAGGCGGCGCTGGACGGGCCGCGGGAGGTGGCGGTCGTGGGTCCTGACGGGGATCAGGTGACCGATGAGCTGCATCGGACGGCGCTGGTGAGCACGGCGCCGGGGGCGGTGGTGGTGCGGGGGGAGCCTGGGGTTGGTGGCGTACCGCTGCTTGCGGATCGGCCGCTCGTGGGCGGGGCGCCGGCCGCGTATGTCTGCCGGCGGTTCGTGTGCGCGGCGCCGGTGACCGATGCGAAGCAGCTGGAGGAGCAGCTGCGGGGCTGAGGCATGCACGGAGCCCCTGGTCAGGCGTGACCAGGGGCTCCGTACAGAGAAAAGTGGCGGCCGGCCTAGCCGGAGAACGGCTTCGCCTCGATGATCTTCACCATGGCCTGCTTGCCGTTCGGCAGCTCGTAGGCGGCCTCTTCGCCGACCTTCTTGCCGTTCACGCCCGAGCCCAGCGGGGACTGCGGGGAGTACGTCTCGAAGTCGGAGCTCGCGTACTCGCGCGAGGCCAGCAGGAACTCGAGGGTGTCGTCGGGGTCGCCGTCGAAGGCGATCGTGACGACCATGCCGGGGGCGACCACGCCGGTCTCGGCGGGAGCCTCGCCGACCTGCGCCTTCTCGAGCAGCTGGGTGAGCTGGCGGACGCGCAGCTCCTGCTTGCCCTGCTCTTCCTTGGCCGCGTGGTACCCGCCGTTCTCCCGCAGGTCACCCTCCTCGCGGGCAGCCGCGATCTTCGCGGAGATCTCGGCGCGTGCGGGACCCGACAGGTAATCCAGCTCGGCCTTGAGCTGGTCATACGCCTCCTGGGTCAGCCAGGTGACGTTGTCGCTGGTCTGGGTCACAGGTGCTCCTTGTCGGTGGATGGTTCTGGATCTCTGCTCAATATGGGCTGCTCGTTACGGGCTGATCGTGACGGGCTGAGCCCGGCCGTGCTCGATAACACGGATCGCCCTACCCAGAAGGTCTGCGCCTTCAGCGGTGGGGCGAAACCACGATCGTAACAATTCCGGCAGCGGGCCGGGGGATCTACTCTCCCGCGGCCTTGCAGCCGATGAGCTCCACGCTCGCCGCCCGGTCCGTCGTACGCATGGGGACGGTCACCACGGCGCTGCTGCCCTGGTCCGCGGCCACGGTGACGTCCTTGCGGCCGACCTCGGCCTTGTCGGAGGACAGGGCGCGCAGGGTGCACACTCCGGTGGCGTCGGCGTCCTTGCTCACCTCGACGCGGGCGCTGACCTTGCTGTCGGAGACCGGGTCGAAACCGATCAGCTGGCCGGAGACGTCCTGGCTGGAGACGTACGAATAGCCGAACCAGCCGATGACGGCGACGCCCACGACGCCCAGCACCAAGCCGATGATCTTGAGGCGGCGGTCGGCGCGGGCGTCGGACGAGCCGGCGGCGCGGCCGTAGCGCCCTTCGGGCAGGTCCTGGCGCACGGCGGTCATCGCGGGCTCCCGGGGGGTGTGGGTGGGGGGTGTGGGCGGGGTGTGCGGAATTTGTTGTCAGTCCTTTCCGTCACTATAGAAGCCGTGGTTTCCGACCAGCGACCGAGGATCAGATCTTGTGAGTGAGCAACTGCGACTGATGGCCGTGCACGCGCACCCCGACGATGAGTCGAGCAAGGGTGCCGCCACCATGGCCAAGTACGTGTCCGAAGGAGTGGACGTGCTGGTCGCCACCTGCACGGGGGGCGAGCGAGGTTCCATCCTCAATCCGAAACTCCAGGGCGATGCGTACATCGAGGAGAACATCCACGAGGTGCGCCGCAAGGAGATGGACGAGGCGCGCCAGATTCTGGGCGTCAAGCAGGCCTGGCTGGGCTATGTGGACTCGGGGCTGCCGGAGGGCGACCCGCTGCCACCGCTGCCCGAGGGCTGTTTCGCGCTGCAGGACGTGGACGTGGCGGCGGGGACGCTGGTGAAGCTGATCCGCGAGTTCAAGCCGCATGTGATGACGACCTATGACGAGAACGGCGGCTATCCCCACCCCGACCACATCATGACCTACAAGATCTCGATGGCCGCCTTCGAGGCCGCCGGGGATCCGGAGAAGTATCCGGAGGCCGGCGAGCCCTGGCAGCCGCTGAAGATCTATTTCAACCAGGGCTTCAACCGCCCGCGCACCGAGGCGCTGCACCAGGGCCTCCTCGACCGCGGTCTGGAGTCGCCGTACGGGGAGTGGCTGGAGCGGTGGAAGGAGTTCGAGCGCAAGGAGCGGACGCTGACGACGTTCGTGCCCTGCGCCGACTACTTCGCGGTCCGGGACAAGGCGCTCATCGCGCATGCCACCCAGATCGACCCCGACGGCCCGTGGTTCCGGGTGCCGCTGGAGATCCAGCAGGAGATCTGGCCCACGGAGGAGTACGAGCTGGCGAAGTCGCTCGTGGACACATCCCTCCCCGAGGACGACCTCTTCGCAGGCATCCGCGACAATTGATGGCGTGACTCCCGTGAACAGTTATCTGGCAGCCGACCTCCTGCCGCTCGCCAAGGAAGTCGACGAGGACAAGGTCACACCCGGCCTCCTCGGCTTCGTGGTCTTCGCCCTGCTCGCGCTGGCCGTGTGGCGGCTGATGAAGTCCATGAACCGGCATATGGGCCGGGTCGACTTCAAGGAGCAGCCGGAGCCGGGCAAGGGCGACGCCGCCGACAAGGGCTTGGGCTCCGCTAAGCCGGAATAGGCACCCCCATCACCTCGCGTGAGTGGCGGCTCGGGACCATGCCGAGCCGCCATGCCTGCCAGCCCGTTTCCGGCTCCACGCCGCGGTCCAGGATGACCTGGAAGGCCTCGGCGCTGTCCTCCAGCGACCCGTCGCCTGCCCGGCCGGCCGACGGGGCGGCCTGCAGCTCCCGTATCACCTCGGCCAGCTCCTCCTGCGCGACCGCCGCGCCCACCACGGAGCCGCCCGGCGAGGCGAAGGGCAGCAGGGTGCAGCGCATGAAGCGGGCCCAGGCGGCGCCGCGCCGGTCGCCATAGCCGTCGAAGAGCTCCACCGCCTCGTCGACCAGCTGCAGCGCCTGCGCCGAGCGGCCGTTCCCGGCGTCGATCACCGCCAGCTCCAGGCAGGACCAGGCCTCGCCGTGGGCCACGCCGACCCGGTGGAAGTCATTGCGCGCGTCCTGCAGCAGCTGCCGGGCGAAGCCGCTGTTGCGCAGGGACCCCGTCTGCTGGGCCCGCAGGTCGCGGGTGACCCGGGCGGAGTGGTGCCGGGCACAGGCGAGGCCGTAGACATCGCGCATCCGGCTGAACATGTTCCGCGCCTTTTCCAGCGCCCGGACCGCGCCGTCGTAGTCGCTGCGCTCCTCGCGGGCCTGGCCCAGGTAGTACAGGGTCCAGGCCTCGCCGCGGGCGTCCTCATTGTCCCGGTGCCTGGACAGCGCGCCCTGGAGCTGTTCCACGGCGGCACCGGCGTCGCCGCCGACCAGGCGGGCGCGGGCGAGCTGGGTGAGCGCCCAGGCCTCGCCGCGGGCGTCGCGGGTGCGGTGGTACTTCTCGAGGGCGTCCCGCAGCTCCACCTCGGCATGGTCCACCTCCCCCATGCGCAGCAGCACCTGGCCGAGCTGGAAGTGCGCCCAGGCCTCGCCGTGCACACTCTCGCTGCGCCGGTGCAGGTCGAGCGACTCCAGCAGCAGCCGGCGGGCCTCGGCGAGGTCGGCGCGGTCGCGCTCGACGGCGGCCAGGGCGTGCAGCGTCCAGGCCCGGTCGCCGCCCATCGCCTCGCCCTGCTGCATGTCCAGCGCCTCCCGCAGCCGGGCGCGGGCCTCGGGCAGATTGCCCTGCTGCTGCAGCGTGATGCCGAGGTCGCGCAGCGCCCGCGCGGCGCCCGCGGAGTGCTGCGCCTCGCGGTACAGGTCGACGACGGAGGACAGCGTGGAACGGGCCGTGTCCAGCTCGCCGAGCTGCCGGGCCGCCACACCCGTACGCCACTGGACCGAGCGCACCAGCAGCCCCACCTCTTTCCTCGACTCCATCGCCGCCTTGGTCAGCTCATTGAGCTCGCCGAGCCGGTACAGGTCGCCGCGCAGCAGGCAATAGTCCGCCAGGGCGCCGAGGAGATTGAGCACGACCGTCTGGTCGACGTCCTCGGAATGGCGCAGCGCGGCGGTGATGAAGCTGGTCTCGTCGTCCAGCCAGCGCAGCGCGGCGTCCAGGGAGGTGAAGCCGTGGTGCCCGAACTGGTCGGCGCGGGTGGACGTACGCCCGTCGACCAGCCGGATCACCGAGTCGGCCAGCTCGCCGTACGAGCGCATCAGCCGCTCCTGGGCCGCCGCCCGCTCGGCCGGGTCCTCCTCGTCCAGCAGCCGGGACTGGGCGAAGCGGCGGGTGAGGTCGTGCAGCCGGTAGCGCCCGCTGCGGACGTGCTGGATGAAGCCGACGCGGGCCAGCGTGGTCAGCTGCTTCTCCGCCTCCTCCTGGTCGGCGCCGAGCAGCGCGGCGGCCGCGGCGGCGCCGAGGCTGGCCCGGCCGGCCAGCGCCAGCCGGCGCAGCAGCCGCCGGACGGACTCGGCCTGGTCGGCATAGCGCAGCCAGAGCGCCCGCGTCACCGGCTCCACCGGCCCGTAGGCCTCCAGCTCTTCGGCGAGGGCGGCCATATTGCGGGCGGCGAGCGAGGTGCCCGCAATGCGCAGCGCCAGCGGCAGCCCGCCGCACAGCTCGGCGACCCGGTCGCCGGCCTGCGCGTCGTACGGACCGGAGTCGGGGGCAGCGGCCTGCGCGCCCGCTCCCTGGGCGGCCTCGCGCAGCACCTCCTCCGACGCGGCGGAGTCCAGCGGCGGCACCTCCAGCTCGCGCACCCAGGCGTGCAGCGGGCCGAGGTCCACCGGCTCCTGCGCGGTGACCAGCACCAGCGACTCGGACCGGTCGGGGATGAGCATGCCGATCTGGTCGGGGTCGGTGGCGTCGTCCAGGACTATCACCACCGGGATGCCGGTGAGGTGCTGGTGGTAGAGCTCCACGAGCCGCTTCAGGTGGGCGTCGGGCGCCGGGCGCTCGCGGAAGAGCAGCTGGTCGCGGGGCGCACCGAGCCGGTTGAGCAGATGCAGCAGCGCGTCCCTGGTGGGCAGCGGCTGCTCGCCGAGGCTGTGCCCGCGCAGGTCCACCACGCAGGCGCCGCGGAACTGGTCCTTGAGGTGGTGCGCGGCCCGTATGGCGAGTGTGCTGCGCCCCGCGCCCGGCGGGCCGTGCAGCACGACGACGGTGGGCTTGGTCTCCGTGGACGCCCGGGCGTGGTGCACCCACTGGGCGATCTGGGTGAGCTCCCCTTTGCGGCCGGCGAACGGGCCCTCCGGCTCCGGCAGCTGTTTGAACGACTGCTCCAGCGCCGCCCGCTGCTTCGCCGCCTGGCTGCGGTCGGCGCCGCGCAGCTGCGGCTCCCGGTCCACGGCCGGGCGGGGCGTGGGCACCGGGCCCTGCCCGGACCCGGAGGAGCTGCCGCGGGTGGAGGCGGCGAGCATCCGCTGGCGGTCGAAGAAGGGCCGCACGCCGCGCACTTCGAGCGCGGTCAGCCACTGCAGCCGCAGCTGTTCGGGCCCGCCGGGCTGCCCGCCGGCGCCGGCCCGCCGGTGGCCGGACCACTTGTGCGCCACCAGCTGCAGCAGCACAACGGCTAATGCCCCGGCCACTGCCACGGCGGCCGCGGTCTGCACTGCCCGGCCCGCCGACTCCCCGGCGTCCGCGGCCATCACCATCGACACCACGGCCGACACGCCGACAGCCGCGCTCACCGGACCGAGCACCTCGCCGCGGAAGCGCTCGCCCAGGGTGCGGCTGTCGACCTGCGACTCATCGAGCGCGCGCACATACGCCTCGTACTCATCGGCGGAGCTCAGCGCTATCTCGTCCAGGGCCTGCCGCGCGCGACCGAGCAGCACGACGCCGTCCGTACGACCGCCGGAGCGGCGCACCTCCTCGTCCACCGCACGGGCGAGGAGAAGCTCGGCTTCTCCTCGATGGCTCTCGCGCAACATGGGCCCCCCTCAAGCGATCAGTCCAACTCGTTGACGCTTCCCAGTCTTTCGCCTTCGATGCCTTTCCGACATCCCCCTGTGGATGCTCGCCCTTCCCGGGGGAAAACCCCCGGACCCCCAGCGGAAAAGCCGACGTGGCGGGCCACGACGTCGTTGTCGTGATCCGCCACGCGGTGCGCCGGACGAGTGCGCGCCCGGTACGTTCGGCTACGTCACCCCAGTCGCTCCACCAGCGCCCGGTACTCGTCCCACAGCTCCTTCGGCGTGTGGTCGCCGAAGGTGTTCAGGTGCTCGGGGACCAGCGCCGCCTCCTCGCGCCAGACGTCCTTGTCGACGGAGAGCAGGAAGTCCAGCTCCTCCTCCGACAGGTCAAGCCCTGCCACGTTCAGCGAGCCCTTCGCCGGCAGCACGCCGATCGGCGTCTCGACGCCCGCGGCCTCGCCGTTCAGGCGGCCGACGATCCACTCCAGCACCCGGCTGTTCTCGCCGAAGCCCGGCCACACGAACTTGCCGGCGTCGTTCTTGCGGAACCAGTTCACGTAGTAGATCTTCGGCAGCTTCTCCGGGTCCGCCGAGGCGCCCACGCGCACCCAGTGCGCCATGTAGTCGCCCATGTTGTAGCCGCAGAACGGCAGCATCGCGAACGGGTCGCGGCGCAGCTCGCCGACCTTGCCCTCAGCTGCCGCGGTCTTCTCCGACGCCACATTCGCGCCCATGAAGACGCCGTGCTGCCAGGAGAACGACTCCGTCACCAGCGGCACCGCCGTGGCCCGGCGGCCGCCGAAGAGGATCGCCGAGATCGGCACGCCCTTCGGGTCCTCCCACTCCGGCGCGATGGTCGGGCACTGCGCGGCCGGGACGGCGAAGCGGGCGTTGGGGTGGGCGGCGGGGCGGTATCCATTTGCTTCGCGGGCCGACGACGGCGTCCAGTCGTTGCCCTTCCAGTCGGTCAGGCGCTCCGGGGTCTCCTCCGTCATGCCCTCCCACCAGATGTCGTTGTCCTCGGTGAGGGCGACATTGGTGAAGACGGTGTTGCCCCACAGCGTCTTCATCGCGTTGGCGTTGGTGTGCTCGCCGGTGCCGGGGGCGACGCCGAAGAAGCCTGCCTCGGGGTTGATGGCGTACAGGCGGCCGTCCTCGCCGAAGCGCATCCAGGCGATGTCGTCGCCGATGGTCTCGACCGTCCAGCCCGGGATGGTCGGCTCCAGCATGGCGAGGTTGGTCTTGCCGCAGGCGCTCGGGAAGGCGGCGGCCACGTACTTGGCGGCACCGCGCGGCGGCGTCAGCTTCAGGATGAGCATGTGCTCGGCCAGCCAGCCCTCGTCCCGCGCCATGACGGAGGCGATACGCAGGGCGTAGCACTTCTTGCCGAGCAGGGCGTTGCCGCCGTAGCCGGAGCCGTACGACCAGATCTCGCGGGTCTCCGGGAAGTGCGAGATGTACTTGGTCTCGTTGCACGGCCAGGCGACGTCCGCCTCGCCCGCGGCCAGCGGGGCGCCGACGGTGTGCACGGCCTTCACGAAGAAGCCGTCGTCGCCGAGCTCGTCCAGGACGGGGCGGCCCATCCTGGTCATGATGCGCATCGACGCGGCCACGTACGCCGAGTCGGTGATCTCCACGCCGAGCGCGGACAGCGGCGAGCCGAGCGGGCCCATGCAGAACGGCACGACGTACATGGTCCGGCCGCGCATCGAGCCGCGGAAGACGCCTTCGGCGCCCGCGAAGATGTCCCGCATCTCCTGCGGGTCCATCCAGTTGTTGGTGGGGCCGGCGTCCTCTTCCTTCTCGGAGCAGATGTACGTCCGGCTCTCGACGCGGGCGACGTCGGAGGGGTCGGAGGCGGCGTAGTAGGAGTTCGGGCGCTGGACCGGGTCCAGCTTCTTGAACGTGCCCTTCTCGACGAGCTCTTCCGCCAGGCGCTCGTACTCGGCCTCCGAGCCGTCGCACCAGACGATCCGGTCGGGCTGGGTGAGATCCGCGATCTCCTGAACCCAGGTCAGCAGGCCTTGGTGCTTGGTCGGCGCGTCCTGATCCATGAGAGTCGCATTGCTGCGAGCCACGATCGCTCTCCAGAGTGTTGAGGGTTTGAGGGATACGTGCCGTTGTATCCCCATTTGTTAACCGCCGCCCCTTGGGGGCTGCGACCCGGTCGCTGCTCAGAAGGTGCTCATCTGAGCTCGACCGGTGCCGACCGTGCGCTCATTTGATGATGAGACAGCTCAGACGTTATGTCCAGGGGGCGGTGGCGTGAGCAGGACCACGCGAGGGAGAGGGGTCACCTACGGGCGCGTAGGTAGCATGAGCAGGGTGACAAGCCAGGTGATTGACGACGTCCGGGCGGCCGGCGCCGCCGTCAAGCCCAAGCTGCGCGGGTGGCTGCACGCCGGGATGTTCCCGGCCGTGCTGTTCTCCGGCGTGCTGCTCACCGCCCTGGCCGAGAGCCCGCGCGGCCGTGTCGCCTGCGCCGTCTACACGCTCAGCGCCTGCCTGCTGTTCGGCGTGAGCGCGCTGTATCACCGCGGCAACTGGTCCCCGCGGGTCAATGGCGTGTTCCGCCGGCTGGACCACGCCAACATCTTCCTGATCATCGCGGGCACGTACACGCCCTTCACGATCCTGCTGCTGGACGGCGGGCGGCAGCAGGCGCTGCTGTGGTTCATCTGGGCGGCCGCGGCCGCCGGAATCGCGTTCCGGGTCTTCTGGGTCGGGGCGCCGCGCTGGCTCTACACCCCGTGCTACATCGCGATGGGCTGGGCGGCGGTGTTCTTCCTGCCCGACTTCATGCGCGCCGGCGGCATCGCGGTGCTGGTCCTGGTGGTCATCGGCGGGCTGCTCTACAGCGCCGGCGCGGTGATCTACGGCCTGAAGCGGCCGAATCCGAGCCCGCGGTGGTTCGGCTTCCACGAGGTCTTCCACGGCTTCACGCTGGCGGCGTTCGTCGTGCATTACGTGGGAGTGTCGCTGGTGGCGTACACGCACCCGTGAACGGGCCCACCGCCTGAGAACCCAGAAAGCCCCCGGCCGCCAGGCCGGGGGCTTTCGCGTTATCCACAGGGACTTTCGCACACTCACGGAAGTCGCTACCTTTTGAGAGTGACTTCCACTTTTCCGAGAGACGATGCGGCCGCGACGGGCGACCGCAAGCGCTGGTGGGCCCTCGCGGCCCTGGTCATGAGCGTGCTCGTGCTCGGCTTCGACCTGACCATCCTCAATGTCGCGCTGCCGACCATGGCCGCCGAGATCGGCGCCGACACCCGCGACCTGCAGTGGATCGTCGACTCGTATGCGGTGATCTTCGCTGCCTGCATGCTCCCCGCGGGGTTGCTGGGCGACCGGTTCGGGCGGCGCCGGATGCTGGCCGTCGGGCTGCTGATATTCCTCGCCGGCACGCTCATCGGGCCGTTCGCGGACGGGCCGGGGCCGGTGATCGCGGCCCGCGCCGTGATGGGGCTCGGCGGCGCGCTGATCATGCCGCTGGCCCTGTCCGTCATACCGTCCCTCTTCGAGGGCGAGGAGCGGACGAAGGCCGTCGGGGCGGTCACCGCCGGCATGGCGCTGGGCATGCCGCTCGGGCCGCTGCTGGGCGGGTGGCTGCTCGACCACTTCTGGTGGGGCTCGATCTTCGTGCTCAACATCCCGCTCGTTGCCATTGGCCTCGCCGCCTGCCTGGCGCTGATCCCGGAGACCCGGGACCCGTCCTCACCGCGGGTGGACCTCATCTCCACGGCGCTCAGCGTGCTCGGGCTCGGCGCGCTCGTCTTCGGCGTCATCGAGGCGCCCGCGGAGGGCTGGGGCGATCCGATGGTCGTCGGCGCGCTCGCCGCCGGAGTCGCGCTGCTCGTGCTCCTGGTCGTACGGGAGCGGCGGGCGTCGCGGCCCATGCTGGAAGTCGCGCTGCTCGGCAACTCCGGCTTCGGCTGGAACGCGCTCGTCGCCGTGCTCGCCACCTTCGTGATGTCGGGGCTGCTGTTCCTGCTGCCGCCGTATCTGCAGGCGGTGCTCGGCAATGACGCGTTCGGGACCGGGCTGCGGCTGATGCCGCTGATGGCCGGGATTTTGGTGGCGGCACGCTCCTCGGGGCCGTTCATCGCACGGTACGGGCAGCGGGTGGTGGTCGGCGGCGGCATGACCGTCTTCGCGTTCGCGCTGCTGCTCGGCAGCCGCAGTGACGCCTCCGACGGTTACGGGACCGCGGCGCTGTGGCTGTCCGTCACCGGTTTCGGGCTCGGCTTCACGATGGTGCCGACCATGGCCGCGGCGCTCGGCGCGCTGCCGACGGACCGGGCGGGCAGCGGCACCGGGCTGCTGACCACGCTGCGGCAGGTCGGCGGCGCGATCGGGGTGGCGCTGCTCGGCTCGCTGCTGAACTCCGTCTACACCGACCGCGTGGACACCGCGGGACTGCCGCCCGGCGCGGCCCGCACCGCCGAGGACTCCGTGATGGCGGCGCATGCGGTCGCGGAGCGCCTCGGCTCCGATGCCCTCGCGGCATCGGCCGACTCGGCGTATGTGCGCGGCATGAGCCTGGTGCTGCTGGTGTGCGGGGCGGCGGCGCTGGTCACGGCGGTGGCGGCCGCCGTGTTCCTGCCCGGGCCCCGGTCCCGTAGCAAGGCGGAGACGGAGGAGCCCGACGAGCCGGTGAATGCCCGACAATGACCTCATGGCCGCTCCCCGCACACCCGCGTCCACGCCAGCGCCCACCGCCCCCGCGCCGCACGTCCCCTCGGCGCTGGAGGCGAACCTCGGCCTGCGCGAACGCAAGAAGCTGCGCACCCGCGAGTCGATCCGGCAGGCGATGTACCGGCTGGTGACGGAGCAGGGCTTCGAGTCGACGACGATCGAGCAGATCGCCGCGGCCGCGGAGGTCTCGCAGAGCACGGTCTTCCGCTATTTCCCGACCAAGGAAGACATCGTCCTCTCGGACGAGTACGACCCCCTGCTCCGCGACGCCTTCCGGGCCCGCCCCGCGGAGGAGCCCCCGCTGGTCGCGCTGCGGCGGGCGGTGACCGGCACGATGCGGGTGCTGCACCTCGAGATCGCCGAGGAACTGTCCCTCCGCCTGCGCCTGGTCCGCCACAACCCCCAGCTCCGCGCCCGCATGTTCCAGGGCATGGACACCAGCGCCAACGTCCTCCTCCCCGTCCTCGCCGAACGCACCGGCCGCCCCGAAGACGACTTCGAACTCCGCGTAGTCCTGGGCGCCGTCATGGGCGCCCTGACCCAGGCCCTCTTCGACTGGGTCGACCGCGACGGCGTAGACGACCTCGGACAGACGGTCGACCGCGCGCTGGAGGTGCTGGAGCGGGGGCTGGAGCTGTAGGGGGCGCCGGGCTGCCCCGGCTACAGCGCGTCGTAGGGCGGCAAGACGCGGACCACGATGATCAGTGGTTCGCGGGGCGCCATCAGGTAGTAAAACCAGCCGCCAGCAGCGTCCAGGCGGCGCAATCCGCCATGGCTGGGGCCATCACCGAGGTCGCTGACATCAACCCCCATACTGGCGAGCTCGACGAGCTCGCCGGCCAGGCGTTCCACCTCGGCCACCACATGGTCGGGGATGCCGCCCACCACATGGTCACGATCGGGATCGTATTCCCAGCGCCAGTCTGCGCTCACCGGAGCGGAATGCCGAGTGCGGCGTGGGCCTCGTCGAGGATCCGGCCAATCGCAGAGGCAGCCTGCCGCGCCTGGTTGGCATCGCCAGTCGCGGCTGCGTCCTCACAGCGGCGGAGTTCTGTCGCCAGGTGCGGATGGCGCTGGATGTAGACATAGACGCCCCACTGGGCGACAAACCGCCGGAGCGGCCCCAGTTCGGAGCCCTGCCGCGACTGGTCGGCCGCCCGGTCCAGCTCTTTGGTGAAGGCCGGGAGGGCGGCAGGCGCGATCTGGCTGATGGCCTCCCGCAGGGCGGTAACGGTGCCCGGCGGCTGCGGGATGAGTGGCTGCCCGGCGGCGGAGGTATTCATTGCTGCTCCCATGGGCGCGATTCTGATCCCACAAGGAAGCGTATCGGGCGAACACCCGGACCCACCGCTCGAACGGGTGAGGGAGGATCGGTTCGCCACACATCGGCCGTCAGGCCACCGGGCCGTCACGGTGTGCTGAAGCCGCGGAAGGTTACGGGCCTGCGGGTTTTGAAGCCGAGGCGTTCGTAGAGGGCGAGGGCTGGGGTGTTTGTCTCGGCGGCGTGGAGGAAGGGGCGTTCGGCGCGGGCCAGGATGCGGGTGGTGAGGGCGGCGATCAGGCGGGCGGCGTGGCCCTGGCCGCGGGCTTCGGGGGCGGTGCAGACGGCGCTGAGCTCGGTCCAGCCCGGCGGGCGGAGGCGTTCGCCCGCCATGGCCACCAGTGCTCCGCTCGCGTCGCGGATGCCGAGGTAAGTGCCGAGCTCATGCGTGCGCGGCTGAAACGGCCCCGGCTCGGTCCGCGAGATCAAGGCCAGCATCTCGGGCACATCCGCCGGGCCCAGCTCGACCACCCCGTCGCCGCCCGGCTCGTCATCCGGGCTGCTGCCGCCCGGCCAGACCAGCTGGCGCCCTTCGAGCGTGAACACCGGCTCCCAGTCCCCCGGCGGCATCACCGGACAGCTGAACATGTCCGCGAACGCACCCCGCCCGCCGAGCAGCCGCGCCAGGTCGGCCCACGCCCCCGGATCCTCATCGGCCCCACTCACCGCGGAGAAGGTCGCGACCTCCGGCACGTACGACACGGCCCGGCCGTACCGCCGCGCAAGGTGCGCATGCTGCCCCCGCAGCGACGCCCCCACGGGATCGTCGAGTACGCCCTCGTCCCCGCCGGCACCAGCGCGTCCCATGGTCACGAAGCCGACCCTACCGCTCCGTTCACCCCGCTCACCCGTTCACCCGTTTGCCCCGGACCGAGTAGCGACGGACCGGGAACGGCGTTTCCCTCGACATACGGGCAGGCAGGCCGGAGGGAACGAAGCATGGCGCGGAACCGCTGTCTGATCCTGAGCTCACCGTCCGAGGTGTGGCACCTGCTGTCCGACGGCTTCCGTTACGGGGAATGGGTCACCGGCACGCAACAGGTCCTGGCCGTCGACCCGAACTGGCCGCACGTCGACTCCCGCCTCATAGTCCGGGTAGGCGCCGGCCGCCTCACCCTCGACGACACCAGCACGGTCCGCATCTGCGACCCGGAACGCCGCCTGGAACTGGAAGCAAAGGCAGGCCCCTTCGGCGCCGCCCGCATCTCCATGACCATGACCCCCTGGGGCGAACACACCCTCTTCGACCTCGACTGGCACCCCCTCCGAGGCCCCGGCACCCGCATGCACGGCCTCCCCACCGAATACCTCATCAAGGTCCGCAACGGCATGATGCTCACCAAACTGGCCCGCATCGCCGTACGCGAACACGCCGCCCGCCACCCCGGCGCCACCTGCCCCGGCGCATGACGGCTGCTGAACCGATCGCTGAGTTGAGAGGTACAGCCGGTGATGTGACCCGTAGACACGCTCGCTTCTGTCCGTCACGGTCTGGGGAACCACCGGCTGAAGGGGGCAGCGATGACCGGCCGACCCGAATTCCGTGGCAATGCGCTATTGGTGCGTGGTGAGTCGGTGCTGTACGAGGTCAGCCAGGGATACGCGGATATCGAGAGCGGTACGCGTTGCACAGCACGCACCCGCTTTCAGATCGCGTCGGTGAGCAAGCAGTTCACAGCCGCGGCGGTCATGCTGCTCATCGAACGGGGTGCGGTCGCGCTGGACGATGAAGTGGGCCGCTGGATCCCGGGCTGCCCGCCGAGCTGGCGCGGAATCACCGTGCATCACCTGCTCACCCACACCTCAGGACTGGGGCACTGGCGCGACTTTCCCGGCCTTGACCTGACCGCGCGGCTGCCACCCGACGAGGTGCTGAAGGCGTTTCAGCAGTCCGCGCCACATTTCCCGGTGGGCTCTGCCTGGCACTACAGCAGTCCTGCGTACGTGCTGCTCGCCCACCTCGTCGAGCGAGCCGGCAGTGAGCCGTACCGGGACCGGGGTGGCCACCGGTTACGACGGGACCACCGTGACAGCGTCGTTCGAACTGGACTCGGTGGGAATGGGCGCTGGTGACATCTGGTCCACCACGGGCGACCTGCTCCGCTGGGACCAGGCCTTGGCCGCCGGTGAACTCCTCAGCAGCGAGTCACGCCGTCTCATGTTCACGCCACACGCACGTACCGGCGCAGAACAGCGGCTGGACAGCTACGGCTACGGCTGGCAGATCGGACGGGTCGCCGGGCACGCGGTGCGCTGCCACAGCGGGGACAACGCCGGGTTCACCTCGTTCAACGCCTGGTTCCCAGAGCTCTCCGCATACGTCATCGTGCTGACGAACAACCACGAGATCGACTCCAGCGACCTCGCCATCCGGCTCACCGAGGATCGGATCACGAGCACCTGACCAACCAGCGCTCACCCATCCGCCTTCGCCACACCGACCGGACAGGACACACCCGTCCCGCCCAGCCCGCAATACCCCGCCGGGTTCTTGTCCAGGTACTGCTGGTGGTAGCCCTCCGCCGCGTAGAACGGCCGCTCCGACGCCGGCAGCAGCTCCGTCGTGATCTCGTCATAGCCCGAAGACGTCAGGACCTTCTGGTACGACTCCCGCGACGCCTCCGCCGCGGCTGCCTGTGATGCGGTGTGGGTGTAGATCGCGGAGCGGTACTGGGTGCCGACGTCGTTGCCCTGGCGGTGGCCCTGGGTGGGGTCGTGGGATTCCCAGAAGACCTTCAGGAGGGTTTCGTACGAGACCTGGGTCGGGTCGTAGACGACCCGCACCGCCTCCGTGTGGGCCGTCATGCCGGAGCAGACTTCCTCGTACGTGGGGTGCGGGGTGTGGCCGCCCTGGTAGCCGACCAGGGTGGTCCAGACGCCCTCGGTCTGCCAGAAGCGGCGTTCGGCGCCCCAGAAGCAGCCGAGGCCGAAGTCGGCCACTTCGAGGCCGGGAGGGTACGGGCCCTCCAGCGGGTTGCCCAGGACCGTGTGCCGGTCCGGCACGGCGTACGCGCGCTCCGCGCGGCCGGGCAGGGACTCCTCCGGCGTGGTGAGCCGGGCGGGGCGGCGGTAGGACGCGAACATGCCTCTCCTCCAAAAACAGCTGGCTTTACGGCAACGAATCCTTCGTCGTCGGCATTCCGCGGCCCCCCTCGTGCCCGGCGATGGCGAGGGCCCGGTAGCCGGCGTACTCCCCGGCCGGGTTCTCGCCGTACGACCACGGCACGGCCCCCACGTGGCCGTCCACGTGCCGCACCTGCTCCAGCGCCTCGTCGTAACGCTCGGCCCTGACCAGGAACCACAGCAGCAGGTGCCGGACGTGCGGCAGCATCGGATGGTCGGCGGGGGCGTGCGAGACTGCGTACATCGCGCCCGCGATCGCCTGCTCCACGACCGCGCTCTGGTAGAGGCCCTGGACCATGTTGGCTTCCGGCAGGTGCTCGTACACCGCGAACAAAGGCAGCGCGGGCAGCAGGCTGCCCTCCGGCGCCGAGCCCGCCGCGCGCTCCGCGAAGTCGTAGGCCACATCCCGCGAGCCGTGCCACTTCTCGCAGGCGTACAGCAGCGCGGCCAGGTGCGCGCCCATGTGCTCCGGCGCGCGCGACTCCGTCTGCGCCCACAGTTCCTCGAAGTCCGCCTGGCGGTACGGGAGTCCGCGGGCGACGGCCAGCTCGATGATGTACGGGATGGGGCTGCCCGGCGACAGCAGCTTGGCCTCGTCCGCGACCTTGCGGGCCTCTTCCAGGATGATCTTGTAGTCGGCCGCCTCCGGGCCCGACAGCCACGCCTGGCGGATCAGGAACTCCGCGAACACCTCGGCCCCGCCCGCGTCCTTCGGCGCCTCCGCCCGCCAGGTGCGCAGCCACGCGCCGCCCTCGCCGGGCCGCTGCGCCAGTTCGTACGCCGCCGCGCCCGCCAGGGTCTGCACCCGCTGCCAGCGCAGCTCCCACTCCCCGGAGCCGGTCAGCGCCAGCAGCCGCGCCGCCGGATGCCAGTCGTGGTCGCTCATCACCTCGTCGAGGACCTCGGCCAGCTGCGGGTCGGGCCCGGGGAGGCGGATGTCGAGCTGCTCGGCGGGGACGAAGCCGTACGCGGCCGCGGGGTCGACCGGCGCGCCGCCGGAGCGCCCGGCGCCCAAGCCACGGCCGGCGCGCAGGCCCCCGCGGCCGCGCACCAGCGTCGCCGCCACCCAGCCGAACATCGCGACGGCCATCAGCACAAGCAGGAATTCCATGGGGAGGGCTCCGACTCCATCGGGTTCTCCCTCCAGCAAACCAGACGTCCGCCCGGATCGGCGGACTACCCTCGGTGCGCATGACCGACCAGCACGCAGCATTCGAGACTCTCGCCATCCACGCGGGACAGGAGCCGGACGCCGCCACGGGCGCCGTCGTGCCGCCCATCCACCAGGTGTCCACCTTCAAACAGGACGGCGTCGGCGGCCTCCGCGGCGGCTACGAGTACAGCCGCTCCGCCAACCCGACCCGCACCGCCCTGGAGGAGAACCTCGCCGCCCTGGAGGGCGGCAGGCGCGGCCTCGCCTTCGCATCGGGGCTGGCGGCGGAGGACTGCCTGCTGCGTACGGTCCTCACCCCGGGCGACCATGTGGTCATCCCGAATGACGCGTATGGCGGCACCTTCCGGCTGTTCGCGAAGGTGGCGACGAAGTGGGGCGTCGAGTTCTCCGTCGCCGACACCTCCGACCCGGCGGCGGTGCAGGCGGCGCTCACCGGCCGTACGAAGGTGGTCTGGGTGGAGACGCCCAGCAATCCGCTGCTCGGCATCACCGACATCGCGGCGGTGGCGGGCATCGCGCATGGCGCCGGGGCGCTGCTCGTCGTCGACAACACCTTCGCCAGCCCGTACCTGCAGCAGCCGCTCGCGCTCGGCGCGGATGTCGTCGTGCACTCCACCACCAAGTACATGGGCGGCCACTCGGACGTCGTCGGCGGCGCCCTGGTCGTCTCCGACGACGCGCTCGCCGAGGAACTCGCCTTCCACCAGAACGCGATGGGCGCCATCGCCGGGCCCTTCGACTCCTGGCTGGTGCTGCGCGGCATCAAGACCCTGGCCGTACGGATGGACCGGCACTCGGCCAACGCCACCCGGGTCGCCGAGATGCTCACCGCCCATCCGCGGGTCAGCAAGGTGCACTACCCGGGTCTCGCCGCCCACCCGGGGCACGAGGTCGCGGCGAAGCAGATGCGCGGCTTCGGCGGGATGGTGTCCTTCCAGGTCGCGGACGGGGAGGAGGCGGCGGTCGCGGTGTGCGACCGGGCGCGGCTCTTCACGCTCGGCGAGTCGCTGGGCGGCGTCGAGTCGCTGATCGAGCACCCGGGGCGGATGACGCATGCGTCGGCGGCCGGGTCGGCGCTGGAGGTGCCGGCGGATCTGGTGCGGCTGTCGGTGGGGATCGAGTCGGTGGATGATCTGCTGGCGGATCTGCGGCAGGCGCTGGGATAACAGCCCTTGGCACCAGCGTTCACCAGCTGTCGAAGTCCGGCGTGGTCGTCGACGGCGGTTCGGCGAACGGGTCCGCCACCTGCACCCACACCGCGAAGGTGATCAGCACCGCCGCCGCCAGTACCCACACCACCAGGCGGGCCACCCGGCGGCGGCGGAGCACGCGGCGGCCGCGGGTGATGGCGCGTTCGGCGAGGTAGAGGGGGATGGGGGCGTACGGGTCCTGCAGCAGTCTGCGGACCTGTGCCTCGCTCTGGTCGGCCCTGGTCATGGCGTCGCCGGTTCCGGTTGCTGCGGGGTGCCGGAGCCCGAGGACGGGGACGAGCTCTCCGGCGGCGGCGCCAGCACCGCCCCGCACGCCCGCCACAGGATCGCGGTCACCCGCTCCGGCGCCAACGCAAGCGCAGCGGCGGTCTGCTCCTCCGCGACGCCCTCGTAGAGCCGTAACACCAGCACCATCCGCTCCTGCGGGGTGAGCCGGGCGAGCACGCCGTGGGTCCGGGTGCGGCGGCGCCAGGCGGTGCGCGCGTACCGGGCGATCAGCTCGGACCTGGCGACCTCGTACGGATCCTCGCCCCGCAGCCGGTCCCAGCGCGCGTACGTGCCCGCCAGCGCGGCAATCAGCAGCTGCTCGGCGGCGGGGGAGGCGTCGGCGCCGTCCTCCCCCGTAAGTAACCTCGCAGCGTGCAGCAGCCGCCCTGCCGCGCCCGCCACGAACGACTCGAACTCCCGGGCACGGCGGCGCTCCTGGGCCACCCGCCGTCTGGCCGTCACGCCACCATCTGACGGCAGCGCGCGGCCGGGGTCAAGAGGCCTGCGGCCCCTGTGGGGCGGCTGGGGCGGCAGCCGCCGTGCGGTTCGTGATGGTCGCGTTGAAGCGGGTCAGGAGCGCGGTGAACTGCTCGCGCTCCTCCTCGCTCCACTCCTCGGTGATCTGCGCCATCAGCTCGCGCCGCGACTCGCGCACCTCCCGCAGCCTGGCCAGCCCGCGCGGGGACAGCTGCAGCACCACCGCACGCCCGTCGTCCGGGTGCGAGGTGCGCTTGACCAGGCCGGTGTCGACGAGTGGAGCCACCTGGCGGGTCACCGTCGAGGAGTCGATGCCCATGCCCGCGGCCAGGGCCTTGACCCCCATGGGGCCCTCCTGGTCGAGGCGGTTGAGCAGCAGGTAGGCGGCGCGGTCCATGGAGTTACGGACCTGTCCGAGGCCGCCGAGCCGGGTTTGCTCCGCGCGCCTGGCGAAGATCGCCACCTGGTGCTGGAGCGCGTCCAGCAGCATGGCATCGTCCGCTGCAAACGTGTCGGATGTGGTGTTGGTGGGCGAGGGCATGGCCGGTGCTCTCTTCGTGAAGGCTCGATGTGTGTCGCACAGCGTACGCGGCCGGGCCCCGGGCCGTACCTGCCCTGCGCAATGCTGCGAAACTGGCGTTATGAACCACCCGCCCGCCGAGGCCAGCCCAGCCCCGTATGCCGGCGACCAGGGCGTCACCCTGGACGACGTCAAAACCGCCCAGAAGACCCTCTCAGGGGTCGCCCGCGTCACCGCCCTTGAGGGCAGCAGGCACCTGTCGTCCCTGGTCGGGGCCCCGGTCCTGCTGAAGTGCGAGAACCTGCAGCGCACCGGCTCCTTCAAGCTCCGCGGCGCCTATACGCGCATTGCCGGACTCCGCCCGGACGAACGCGCCCGCGGCGTGGTCGCCGCCAGCGCGGGGAACCACGCGCAGGGCGTGGCGCTGGCCGCGAGCCTGCTCGGCGTGCGCTCCACGGTGTTCATGCCCGTCGGCGCCCCGCTGCCGAAGGTCGCCGCCACCGTCGATTACGGCGCCGAGGTGAAGCTCACCGGGCATGTCGTCGACGAGACGCTGCGGGCCGCGCAGGAGTACGCCGAGGAGACCGGCGCCGTCTTCATCCACCCCTTCGACCACCCTGATGTGGTCGCGGGGCAGGGCACGGTCGGCCTGGAGATCCTGGAGCAGTGCCCCGAGGTGTCCACGATCGTGGTCGGCATCGGCGGCGGCGGGGTGGCCGCGGGCATCGCGGTGGCGGTGAAGGCGCTGCGCCCGGACGTGCGGGTGGTCGGGGTGCAGGCGGAGGGCGCGGCCGCGTATCCGCCGTCGCTGGCGGCCGGGCGGCCGGTGAGCCTGGACGCGGTGGCGACGATGGCCGACGGGATTCAGGTGGGGCGGCCGGGGGACGTGCCGTTCAAAATCATTGGCGATCTCGTGGACGAGGTCCGTACGGTCTCCGAGGACGCGCTCTCCAGTGCGGTGCTGCTGTGTCTGGAGCGGGCGAAGATGGTCGTCGAGCCGGCGGGGGCGTCGCCGGTGGCGGCGCTGCTGAGCGATCCGGAGGCCTTCGCGCCGGGTTCCGCCGGCGGGGGCGGCCCGGTGGTCGCGGTGCTGTCCGGGGGAAACGTTGACCCTCTGCTGCTGCAGCGGATCCTGCGGCACGGCATGGCGGCGGCAGGGCGCTATCTGTCGCTGCGGCTCCGGCTGCCGGACCGGCCGGGGGCGCTCGCCACGATGCTCGGGGTGTTGTCAGTGGCGGACGCTAACGTCCTGGATGTGAGCCACGTTCGTACGGATCCGCGGCTGGGGCTCACCGAGGCGGAGGTGGAGCTGCAGCTGGAGACTAAGGGGCCGGAGCACTGCACGGCTGTGCTGACCGCGCTGGGGGAAGCCGGGTATCGCGTCATCGGCTGAGGCCCACAACTCCGTTCAGACTCACGACTTGACGCGATATATCGCGTCGGTCTAGCCTCTTCCTGTTGCCTTATCCCGCCCTTATGTAGACATTTGTATTCAAACCCCAACGACTGGGAGAGCTCACATGCCAGGCGCCATTTACGCCGAAGGTCTGGTGAAGCACTTCGGCGATGTGAAGGCCTTGGACGGCGTAGACCTCGATGTCCCCGAAGGCACGGTCCTCGGTCTCCTCGGCCCCAACGGCGCCGGCAAGACCACCACAGTGCGCGTGCTGACCACCCTGCTGCAGCAGGACTCGGGCTATGCGGAGGTCGCGGGCATCGACGTCGCCAAGCACCCGAACGAGGTGCGCCGGTCCATCGGCCTCTCCGGCCAGTTCGCCGCCGTCGACGAGTACCTGACGGGCCGCGAGAACCTCCAGATGGTCGGCCAGCTCTACCAGATGCCGAAGGCCGCGGCGAAGGTACGGGCGGGCGAGCTGCTGGACCAGTTCAACCTCGCCGACGCCGCCGACCGCCCCGCCAAGACGTACTCCGGCGGCATGCGCCGCCGCCTGGACCTCGCCGCCGCGCTGATCGTCAAGCCGCCGGTGATGTTCATGGACGAGCCGACCACCGGCCTCGACCCGCGCAACCGGCAGGCGCTGTGGGAGGTCATCCAGGACCTGGTCAAGGGCGGCACCACACTGCTGCTGACCACGCAGTATCTGGAGGAGGCCGACCACCTGGCGCATGACATCTGCGTCATCGACCACGGCCGCGTCATCGCCCGCGGCACCTCCGACCAGCTCAAGTCCCAGACGGGCGGCGAACGCGTCGAGGTGGTGGTGCACCAGCGCGACCAGATCGAGAACGCGAAGGACGTGCTCACCCTGCGCGGCAAGGGCGAGGTCACCATCGACGACCACACCCGCAAGCTCACCGTCCCGGTGATCGGCGGCGCCAAGCTGCTCGCCGACGTCATCCGCGATCTGGACGAGCGCGGCGTGGAGATCGACGACATCGGGCTGCGCCGCCCGACGCTGGACGACGTGTTCATCTCCCTGACCGGCCATGAGGCCGAGGTCGAGGAGCCCGAGGATGCAGCAGTGAAGGAGGACGCCAAGTGAGCGCCCCCACCACCCAGGCGGCCACGACGCTGGCGCCCGCGCCGCGCGGCGGCATCGCGGGCTCGGTCCGCGACTCGCTCGTCGTCGGCAAGCGTAACCTGATCCGGATGACGCGGATCCCGGAGATGATCCTGTTCGGGATCATCCAGCCGGTGATGTTCGTGGTGCTGTTCACGTACGTCTTCGGCGGCTCGATCAGCATTCCGGGCGCCGGCGTCAGCGCGGCCGCGTACAAGGAATTCCTGATGGCCGGCATCTTCGCCCAGACCGTCACCTTCGCCACCGCGGGCGCCGGCGCGGGCATCGCGGAGGACATGCACAAGGGTCTGATCGACCGGTTCCGGTCGCTGCCGATGGCGCGCGGCGCGGTGCTCACCGGCCGTACGCTCGCCGACCTCGTGCAGACGGCCGTGACGCTGGCCGTGCTGGCGGTCGTGGCCCTGATCGTCGGCTGGCGCACGCACGAGAACTTCGGCAAGGTGCTGGCCGGTTTCGGGCTGCTCCTGCTGCTCGGGTACGCCTTCACCTGGATCGGCGCGCTGATCGGCCTGTCGGTCCGGACGCCGGAGGCGGCCACCTCGGGCGGCCTGATCTGGCTGTTCCCGCTGACCTTCATCTCGAACGCCTTCGTGCCGGTCAACGGCATGCCGACGTTCCTGCAGCACGTCGCGGAATGGAACCCCTTCAGCGCCACGGTGGCGGCGGCCCGCCAGCTGTTCGGCAATACGATCGAGGGCGTACCGAAGTCGGTGACCGGGGCCTGGCCGATGGAGCATCCGGTGCTGGCGTCGCTGATCTGGTCGGTCCTGATCATCGTGGTCTTCCGGACCCTGGCGGTGCGCAAGTACCGCAGCGCGGCGGCCTGACCCGACCGCCTCGACTCAGGTGATGGTGAGCTCGGCCGTGGACTTCGCGGCCGAGCTCACGCCTGCGTAGAGCTCCATTTCGCCGGGTTCGACGAGGAATTCGCCGCGAGTGTCGTTCGTCCAGAAGCCGAGGTCGCCCGCGCCCAGCCGGAAGCGGACCGTCCGCGACTCCCCTGGCTTCAGCGTGACGCGCTCGAAGCCGCGCAGCCGGCGGACCGGCTGGACGATCGATGCGACCAGGTCGCGGACGTAGAGCTGCACGACCTCGTCGCCGGTGCGGTCGCCGGTGTTACGGACCGCCACCGCCACCTCGACCGACTTGCCCGCCCGCAGGGCTGACGCCGCGATCGAGTCCTGCGCCGGGCGCGGCTCGCCGACCTCGAAGGTCGTGTACGACAGGCCGTGGCCGAAGGGGAGCTGCGGGCCGGGCGGCAGGTCCACGTACTTGGAGACGTACTTCTCGTTCGGCTCGTCCGGGTCGTACGGGCGGCCGGTGCTCTCGTGGTTGTAGTGGATCGGGATCTGCCCGACCGAGCGCGGGAAGGACACCGGGAGCTTGCCGCCCGGGTTGACCTCGCCGAAGAGCACGTCGGCGATGGCGTTGCCCGCCTCAATGCCCGGGTGCCAGGCCAGCAGCACGGCCGGCGCGTCCTCCAGCCAGCCGCCGACCGTCAGCGGCCGCCCGCACACCAGCACCACCGCGAACGGCTTCCCCGTCTTCGCCACCGCCGCGATCAGCTGCTCCTGCTCGCCGGGCAGCGAGATGTCGCTCCGCGACGCCGCCTCGCCGCTCAGCTCCGACGCCTCGCCCACGACCACGACGGCCACATCCGCCGCCTTCACCGCGGCGACCGCTTCGGCGCCCTCCTTGGCGTACGAAACCTTCGCCCGGGGAGCCGCGGCCCGGATGCCGTCGACCACCGTCACCGGCGGGAACTTCACCCCGTCAGGCCCCTTCGCCCCACCGGGCCCCACCCAGGTCCCCAGCAGATCCTCCGAGTCCGCGAAGGGCCCCACCACCGCCACGGACCCGGCGGAGGCGGCCAGCGGCAGCACCCCGCCCTCGTTGCGCAGCAGCACCATCGACCGCGCGGCCGCCTCCCGGGCCGCCTTCCGCGCGGCCTTCGACGGCTTGGTCACCTCGCCGTCCACATCCACGTACGGATCGTCGAAGAGCCCGAGCCGGAACTTCAGCCGCAGCACCCGCGCCACCGCGTCATCCAGCCGCCGCTCATCGATCCGCCCATCGGCCAGCAGATCCTCACCATGGTCGGCGAGCGCGGTGGACACCATCTCCATGTCGAGCCCGGCGGAAAGCCCCTTCGCCCCCGCCTCCGCGGGATCCGCGGCGAAGCCGTGCGCCAGCATCTCCTGGACGCCGTTGTAGTCGGTGACCACGACGCCGTCGAAGCCCCATTCGCGCTTGAGGATGCCGGTCAGCGTGTGCGCGTTGGCGTGCTGCGGCACGCCATTGAGGGCGTTGAAGCTCGCCATCACCGTGGCCGCACCCGCGTCCACCGAGGCCTTGAAGGGCGGCAGATACAGATTCCGCAGCCGGGACTCCGATACGTCCACGGTGTTGTAGTCGCGGCCGCCCTCGGCGCCCCCGTACGCCACATAGTGCTTCGCGCACGCCGCCAGCCGGTCCTTCGCCTTCAGGTCCGCGTCCTTGCTCCGGCCCTGGTAGCCGCGGGTCTTGGCGGCCGCGAGGACGGCGGTGAGATACGGGTCCTCCCCCGCGCCCTCCGCGATCCGGCCCCAGCGCGGATCCCTGGCGACGTCCATCATCGGCGAGAACGTCCAGTGCACGCCGTTCGACCGCGCCTCCGCCGCCGACACCTCGGCGTCCTTCTCCGTAACCGCCGGGTCGAAGGACGCCGCCTGCGCAAGCGGAATCGGGAAGGTGGTCCAGTAGCCGTGGATCACGTCGAGGCCGAAGACCAGCGGGATGCCGAGCCGGGACTCCTCGACGGCGATCTTCTGCAGGGCGTTGGTGTTCTTCGCGCCGAAGACGTTGAGTACGGACCCGAGCCGGCCGGTGCGGGCGAGCTCGGTGGCGCGGGCGTTCTGGCCCTCGCCCGGGCCGGTGTCATTGGTCCAGGTCAGCTGCTGGAGCTGGCCGAGCTTCTCGGCGGTGGTCATGCGGCCGAGCAGGGCGCGGATCCGGGCCTCGTACGGGCTGCGGGCGGCGGGCACCCGCGCGGGCGCCGCGGCCGCCTCCGCCTGAGTCACCGCCATGCCCGACGCGGCGGCCGTACCGCCAAGTGCCGCAAGCAACGTACGCCGCCGGATCTCGCCCATGCGTTCATCCTTAAAACGGAACGTGGCACTAATAGCTGTGCCGTACAAGGATCTTGAAGGGCGAAGCTAACACCGCGGCCCCGGCGTCGCCAGTACGTCGCCGGGGCCGCGGGTCTTTCTCTGCGCGACTGCTACTTCGCCACGTAAGCGCCGTAGATCGTCTGGGTCAGCGAGCCGCCCTTCTTGTCCGTGGCCTTCGCCTTGAACGAGACCGTCTTGCCGGCCGCCGGGGTCTTCACCTGCACCGCGCCCTTCTTCACGGTGAGCTTCGACCAGCTCCTGCCGCCGTCGTACGAGGCGTACACGGTCAGCGACTTGAGGCCGGAGCCCGCCGCCGCGCCCTGCACCGTCACCGGCACGGTCAGCGTCTTGCCGGCCGTCGCCGTGCTGTCCGGCGCCAGGTCCGGCGAGAAGCGCACCGCCGAGGCCGGCAGCTTCGTCTTCTTCGACGTCTTCGCCGAGGTGAAGGACCAGCTGGAAGTGACCTTCGGGGACACCGCGGCCACCTTCGAAGCCGCCCGGTCGACCGTGGCCGTCAGCGTGTACTTCGCCTTGCCCGACGGCAGCTTGAACGACAGCTCACCGAACGGCGGCTCCTTGCTGGAGGCCAGCTTCTTGCCGTTGCGGTAGAGCGTCGTCGTCGCCTTGTCGTAGAGCGAGCTGCCGGTGTGGTTCTTGCCGTCCGCGAAGAGCGGCACCGTCGGGGTGAGGGTGTTGCCCGTGCGGTACAGCCCCTGGCTGCTGTTGAGCTTCGGGCCGAAGACGCCGACGTTGAAGGTCTTCTCGTAGCTCTTGCCCGCGGCGTAGGCCTTGACCGGGATGTAGTACCAGGCCTGCTGCTCCGGGAAGCCGTCGTCACCGGGCACGTTCTGCTCGAACTCCAGGCCCCACTGCACGCCCTTGGAGCCGCCCAGGTAGACCTCGCTGGTGAACGGCAGCTTGCGCTGGTACGAGACCGAGCTGCCGCCCGACGCCCCCGGGACCCGCGGCATCGCCGACAGATACCCGGTCTTGCCCGTGGCCGAGGACCCGAGCACCGCCGTCACCTTCGCCAGGTCGCCCTTGCCGAGGTGCCTGGTGAAGCCGGTGGCCAGCTTCGTGCCCTTCATGCCGTACGCGAGCTGGTACTCCGGGCCGTCCTTGCCCTTCTGGAAGAAGGCCGGGAACTGCTGGAACAGCGTGCCGGTGGTGTCCGCCGCGCCGACATGACCGCTGCTGAAGCCCGCATAGCTGTCCATCCAGATGCCGAAGCCGATGCCGCCGTTCTTGCCGTGCACGTGGAAGTCCGGTGCGGCGAAGGTGGCTTCCGCCTCCTTGTCGGGGACCGTAATGTCCACCGGCTTGGCGGTCCTGGCGTCCAGCGTCACGGTCTGCTTCTTGCTGACGTTGATGTTCGGGGCGCCGAGCCAGTCGCCGCCCTTCCACGGCTCGTCCTCGCCGCTGGCGACGGGCAGCAGCGCCGACATCGCGTACCGGCCCTTCGGGAGCCGGACGGTGACCGTCTCCTTCTGCGGCAGGTCGATGAAGCCGCCGAACGGGCCGCCGCCCGTCGGCCCGCCCTCGTACGCGAAGAGCGTGGTCTCGAAGCCGGCCGTCGGCTTGCCGTCGCGGTCCAGGTTCTTGAAGGTCACCTCGTACGACTCGACCTCGCGCTCCACGCCGCCCGCGGTGCGGACGGTCTGGCCGCCGCCGGTGGCGGTGATGTACGCGCTGTAGAAGCCGTTGACGCTGCCGCCGAGGCGGGTGTCGGCCGTGAGGGCGGCCTCGGCGGTGCCGCCGGCGGGGACGGTGACCGTCTTCTTGTTCAGCTTGAACATGCCGGCCGGGGCCGCCTTGCCCTTCGGGTCGAGGCCGCTGACGGCCAGCTTCAGGGTGACGTCCTTCTTGCCGGTGTTGCGGTACGTGACCGGCTTCGACACCGGCTTGTCGTCGCCGTGCGGCCACAGCTGCTGGCCGAAGCTGACCGACACCGGGTCCGCGTACACGGTCTGCTTGATCGCCTTGGCCACGTCGACGCGGCCGGAACCCTGCTGGATCGCGGTGTACGTGCCCGCCTTGGTGGAGGCGGTCAGCGCGCCCTTGAGCTCGGCGCCCGTCCAGTCGGGGTGCTGCTGCGCCAGCAGCGCGGCGGCGCCCGCGACATGCGGGGTGGCCATGGACGTACCGGAGATCGTCAGATAGCCCGGCGGCTTCTGGCCGACCTCCTGCTCGATGACGCTGCCGGGGGCGGCCGCCGCGGTGATGTCCACGCCGGGCGCGGTGAGGTCCGGCTTGACCGCCAAGTCGCCGACGCGCGGGCCGCGGGAGGAGAACTCGGCGATCTTGTCCTTGTCGTCGACGGCGCCGACGGTGAGCGCGGCGTCGGCGCTGCCCGGGGAGCCGATGGTGCCGTTGCCCAACTCGCCCTCGTTGCCCGCCGCGACGGCGAAGAGGACGCCCTTGTCCTTGGAGAGCGCGTTGACCGCGGCCTCCAGCGGGTCCAGCTCGGGGGTGTCGGTGCCGCCGAGGCTGAAGTTGATGACGTCGGCGCCCTCGCCGACCGCCCACTCGGCGGCGGCGATGATGCCGGAGTCCTCGCCGTAGCCGTCGTCGTTCAGCACCTTGCCGGCGATGAGCTTCGCGCCGGGTGCGACGCCCTTGTACTTGCCGCCCGACTCCTTGCCCGTGCCGGCGGCGATGGAGGCGACGTGGGTGCCATGGCCGTAGCGGTCCTTGGCGTCCGGGGAGTCGGAGAAGTTCTTCTCGGCGACGACCTGGCCGGCCAGGTCCGGGTGGGTGGCGTCGACGCCGGTGTCCAGCACGCCGATCTTGATGCCCTTGCCGTCGTAACCGGCCTTCCACGCGGCGGGCGCGCCGATCTGCGGGACGCTCTTGTCGAGGCTCGCCTTGCGGACCGCGTCGAGCCAGATCCGCTTGACGCCGGAGGCGGCCGCCTTCGGCGCGGGCGAGTCGGCGGGGCCGCGGGTCAGAGCGGCCCAGGAGGCGCCCGCGTCGGACTTGTTGACCCGTACGGCCTCGGCGCCGATGGCGGGCAGCTTGCGCTTGACGGCGGTGCCGGGGGCGGCCTTCAGGTCGGCTTCGGCGGCCGGGGTCTTGCCCTGGTACGCGACGATGACGCCGAGGCTCTTGGCCTGGGCGCGTACGTACTCGGGGCGGCTGAGCGTGGTGACGTCGAACAGCCGGCGGTCCAGGGTGCCGTTCGCGATCAGCCGGCCGGCGTCCAGCGGAATCGCGTAGCTGTGGCCCTTCACCTTTTGCAGCTGCACCGGAATCTTCGCGCGCCCCTCCCCCGGGCGTACGGAGACGGCGTTGCCCTTGGCGTCGACGCCTATTCGGTCTCCGGTGAGCAGCGTGACCCACTGCTGCGCGCGGCCCTGCCCGGCGGCCGGCGCCGCCTTCTCCGCGGCAAAAGCGGGGCCCACGTCTGCCGACGTGAGCCCCGCGGTGACCGCGACCGCCGCCGTGACGGCGGTGATGGCAGCCAGGGATCTCTTGACTTGTACCCGTTTCACCACAGGTTCCCCTCCTGGTCGCAGGCGCCCGCAGTGGTCAGCGGCGGGCGACACGGTGCCCATGAGTAAACACCCGGAACTCGTGGAACAGGACAGTCCAATTGGGGAGATGCGTACGGCCTGTCCCGCTACACCGCCTTTTCGGTCACCTTCAGCCGACCCTTCTTGATCACGGCCAGCCGCGGCGCCCGCCGGGCGATCGCGCTGTCGTGGGTGACCAGGACGTAGGTGAGGCCGCGGTCCTTCCACAGCCCCTCCAGCAGCGCCACGATCTCGTCGCGGGTGTCCTCGTCGAGGTTGCCGGTCGGCTCGTCGGCGAGCAGCACCCGCGGCTCCTTCACCAGCGCGCGGGCGATCGCCACGCGCTGCTGCTGGCCGCCGGACAGCTCGCTCGGCAGATGCCCGAGGCGCTCGGCGAGGCCGACGGACTGCAGGGCAGCGGCGGCGCGTTGCCGCCTGGCGGCGGGCTTGATGCCCAGCGGTACGAGCGCGGTCTCCACGTTCTCCTGGGCGCTGAGCGTCGGGATGAGGTTGAAGCTCTGGAAGACGAAGCCGATGCGCTCCGCCCGCACCTTGGTCAGCTTTGCCTCGCCGAGCCTGCTGAGGTCCGTACCGTCGAGCATGACGGACCCCTCGGTCGGCCGGTCGAGGGCGCCGAGCATCTGCAGCAGCGTGGACTTGCCGCCGCCGGTCGGTCCCTGGACGACGAGCTGGTCGCCCTGGCCGATGGTGAGGTCGACGCCGTCGAGGGCGTCGATGGTCTGCTTGCCGCGCTGGTAGCGCTTGGTGACACCGGTCAGTTGATACACGTTTGCCTTCTCCTCCTACTCGACCCGCCGCAGCGCGTCCGCGGGCCGCAGCCGCGCGGCCCGCCACCCGCCGAAGCACCCGGCGACGATCCCGCCGGCCACGGCGAGCCCCACGGCCAGCACGATCACCGACAGCGTGACCGGCGCCTTCAGCGCAATGTCCACACTCTGATTCGCGCCCTCCCCGAGCGCCTTGGCGAAGCCGCCGCCCGGCCCCTGGCCCTGCGGGCCTTCGCCGCCGGGCGTCATCGTCGCGGTGAGCGTCGGTGCCACCGTCGATACGATCCACGCCCCCGCCAGGCCGAGCCCGATGCCCAGCGCGCCGCCGAGGACGCCGTTGGCGAAGGCCTCGCCCATCACCTGCCGCACCACCCGGCCGCTGCGCCAGCCGACCGCCTTGAGGGTGCCGAACTCCCGTACCCGGCGGGACACGGCCGACATCGTCAGCAGCCCGGCGAGGAGGAAGGCGGCGACCAGGACCGCGATGGAGAGCCATTTGCCGATGTTGGTGGCGAGGTTGGAGGCGGTGGAGAGGTTGCCAGAGACCTGCTCGGCGAGGTCGGAGGCGCTGGTGACCGTGGCCCCGTCGACGTTGTCCGAGATCGCCTTCTTGACGGCCGCGATGGAGTCGGACGAGTCGGCCTTCACGTAGACCTTGGAGACCTTGCCCTTCATGTCGGAGTCGGCGAGCTTCTGGGCCTGGGCGAGCGGGATGTAGACATTGGAGGTCGAGGCGCCGGTGTCGGCGGTGGCGATGCCCGCGACCGTGAACTTCTTGCCCTTGATGGTGACCTTGTCGCCGACCACGAGGTCCTTGTCCTTCGCGTACGCGCTGTCCACCACGGCCTTGTACGCGTCGGTGTCGGTCTTGGCGAAGTTGTCGCCCTTGCCGACCTTCGACGAGGACAGCGGGCCGACGCTCAGCGCACTCACGTCCACGCCCATGACGGTGAAGGTGTCGGTCTCGATGTCGGCCCCGCCGCCGCCGACCCGCGGGCCGCCGCCGGAGCCGGGCTTTCCGTTGCCGCCCTTCATCTCGCCGGGCTTGAAGTCCCCGGTGAACTTGATGTCGTTGAGGGCCAGCGCCCCCACCGCCGTCGCGACGCCGTCCTGGGCGGCGACCTTGTCCACGACCGAGTCGTCGAGGTTGTCGAAGCCGCCCAGCGGCATCAGCCGGTCGTCGGTCTGCGAGGCCTTCTCGCCGTCGTCGCGGCCCTCGATCTTGAAGCGCTGCGGCCCGGAGCCGCCCTCCTCTGCCTTCGCCTCCTTGGCGACGGTGAGGTCGGTGCCCACGCCGTACAGGGAGTGCAGCACCTCATCCTGGGCATCACGCATCCCGGTGGACACGGACGAGACCGTGATCACAAGGCCGATGCCGAGGGCCAGGCCCAGGGCTACGACCAGAGCCGCCTTCCGGCGGCGGCGCAACTCGCGCCGTAGGTAGGTGAAGAACATGGCGGCGAGCGTAAGGAGCGACTTTTATCGTCCCCTTACGCCCGCCTAAGACAAAGATGAGAGTGTCACTCCGCGTCAGCGGATCGCGCTGCCGGCCGTCCACTCCGACCAGCTCATGTTCCAGCCGCTGAGGCCGTTGTCCGCCTGGATGTCCTTGTCCGGCGAGTTCTTGACCTCGACGATGTCGCCGACCTTGGACTTGCCGTAGAACCAGGCGCCCGGGGTGCCGGAGTCGCCGGCGCCCTTCACGTCGGCCAGGCCGACGCAGCCGTGGCTGGTGTTGGCGGAGCCGAAGATGCCCTTGCCCCAGTAGTTGCCGTGGATGAAGGTGCCCGACTGGGAGAGCCGCATCGCGTGCGGGACGTCGGGGATGTCGTACTCGCCCTTGCCGTCGTCGTCGGTGAAGCCGACGGTCGAGCCGTCCATCCGGGTCTCCTTGTACATCTCGGAGACCACCATCTTGCCGTTGTACGTCGGGTTCTCCGGCGAGCCCGCGGAGATCGGGACGGTCTTGATGACCTTGCCGTTCTCGGTGACGGTCATCTTCTTGGTCTTCACGTCGACCGTGGAGACCATCTCGGAGCCGATGGTGTAGTTGACCGTACGGTCCTGGACGCCGTAGACGCCCGGGGAGCCCTCGACGCCGTCGAGGTCCAGCTTCAGGGTGACCTTGGTGCCGGACTTGAAGTAGTTCTGCGGCCGCAGGTCGAAGCGCTGGTCGCCGAACCAGTGGCCGACGAACTTCTCGCCGGTGCTGGCGTTGGCGGTGATCTTCTTCTCGACGGCGGCCTTGTTCTTGATCGGCTTGTCGAACTGGATCGACGGGTACATGCCGACGCCGACCGTCTCGCCCTCCATGTTGTTCTGGAAGGAGCCGATGAAGCTGTTCTTCGGCGAGACCGTGGTGAAGGCGGCGTGCTCGGTGCTGTTGCGGCCCTCGGAGTCCTTGGCCTTCGCGGTGATCTCGTAGTCGGTCGCCCGCTCCAGCTGGCCGTCGGGCTTCCAGCTCTTGCCGCCGCTCGCGATCGTGCCCTCGACCAGCTTGCCGGTCTCGGTGTCCTTCAGGGTGACCTGCGTCAGCTTGCCGCCCTTGACGGTCACCTTGGTGTCGCGGTTGATGCCGACGTTGTCGGCTCCCTCTTTCGGGGATATCGATATGTCCGCTTGCGAGGCATTCTTCGCCGCGGCGTCGTCGACGTCGTTCGTACTCTTCCCCTTGGCGTCGCTATCGCCACCCCCGCAAGCGGTCAGCGCCATCGCCGCGAGCACCACGGCAGCGGCGCTGCTCAGTGCGGTACGACGCCTACGGGGAAGCTCTTTCGACATCAACACGCTCTCCGTCACCACTCGACCACCATCGGTACACATGAGCCATCGGCGAGTAATGCCCGGCTCAACCGCATATACGCGAAAGTACTCCTGTCCGTTCCGCCCCGGGAAAAACTGTGGGCCAGGCCACGTATCGACGCAGGATTGCGGTGTCACTACCATCGGCCTCTTACGCCGCGGGCCGCGCACTCGCATGCGCGCCCCGTCTGCTGTCGCACAAGGAGACGCCAGCCACGTGTCCGCAAGTTCCCGCTCCACCCACCGACGTGACCGTCGGCCGCTGCTCGTCCCCGCCGGAGCCGCGGCGGCCCTGCTCACGGGCCTGTTCTTCATCCCCTCCGCGACCGCGGGCCCCGACGGCGGCGCGGCCCGTACCGCCGCTGCCGCCGCCAACGACAAGGCGGAGGACGGCGTACGGCAGGCCGCGCGGCATTCGTCGCCCGGGGTGTCGCGCGCCGGCCTGGACACGGGCTCGTATCTGGCCGGCGGGGCGACATGCCTCGTCGTGGGCTCCGGGATGGCGGTGTACGTGCTGCGGCGCAACCGGTCAGGCCAGGGGGCCGGTGACGGTCTCGGCGGCGTCGGCCAGTCGGCCTGACCGTACGAACCCTTCCGCCGCCGCCAGATCGGGCGACAAGAAGCGGTCCTCGCCCGGGCCTTGGACGCCCGCGTCGCGGACCGCGCGCAGGATCGCGGTGGTCGCCGGGGCCGGGGTGAGGCCCTCGCGGAGCTCGACGGCGCGGGTGGCCGCGTAGAGCTCGACGGCGAGCACGCGGGTGAGATTCGCCACCGCGGTGCGGAGCTTGCGAGCCGCGGACCAGCCCATGGAGACGTGGTCCTCCTGCATGGCGGAGGACGGGATGGAGTCCGCCGACGCCGGTACGGCCAGCCGCTTCAGCTCGCTGACGAGGGCGGCCTGCGTGTACTGCGCGATCATCAGCCCCGAGTCCACGCCCGGGTCCCCCGCAAGGAAGGCGGGCAGGCCGTGGCTGCGGTTCTTGTCGAGCAGCCGGTCGGTGCGGCGCTCGGCGATGGAGGCGAGGTCGGCGACGGCGATGGCGAGGAAGTCGAGGACGTACGCGACCGGGGCGCCGTGGAAGTTGCCGTTGGACTCGACGCGGCCGTCGCTCAGCACCACCGGATTGTCGACGGCGGCGGCCAGCTCCCGGTCGGCGACCAGGCGGGCGTGCGCGAGGGTGTCGCGGCCCGCGCCCGCGACCTGGGGGGCGCAGCGTACGGAATAGGCGTCCTGGACGCGGGGGGCGTCGTCCTGGTGGTGGCCGGTCAGGCCCGAACCGTCCAGCACCTTGAGCATGTTGGCGGCCGAGGCGGCCTGGCCCGGGTGCGGGCGGATGGCGTGCAGCTCGGGGGCGAGGACCTTGGCGGTGCCGAGCAGCGCCTCCAGGCTGAGGGCCGCGGTGATGTCGGCGGAGGTGTAGAGGCTCTCCAGGTCGGCGAGGGCCATGACCAGCATGCCGAGCATGCCGTCGGTGCCGTTGAGGAGGGCGAGACCCTCCTTTTCCCTGAGCTCTACGGGCGTGAGGCCGTGCTCCGCGAGCAGTTCACCGGCCGGCTTCACGGTCCCGTCGGGGCCCTCCGCGTCGCCCTCGCCCATCAGCGCGAGCGCGCAGTGCGACAGCGGCGCCAGGTCGCCGGAGCAGCCGAGGGAGCCGTACTCGTGCACGACGGGGGTGATGCCCGCATTGAGCATCCCGGCCATGGCCTGGGCGACCTCGGGCCGGACGCCGGTGTGCCCGGAGGCGACGGTCTTCAGGCGCAGGAACATCAGGGCGCGGACCACCTCGCGCTCCACGCGCGGGCCCATGCCGGCGGCGTGCGAGCGGACGATGTTGCGCTGCAGCTGGGCGCGCAGCTCCGGGCTGATGTGGCGGACGGCGAGGGCGCCGAAGCCGGTGGAGACGCCGTAGACCGGCTCGGGCTTCGCGGCCAGCTCGTCGATGGTCTTACGGGCCGCGCCGAGGGCGTCCAGCGCGTCGCGGGTGAGCTCGACCCGGGCGCCGTCCCGGGCTACGGCGATGACGTCGGCGGCGGTGACGCCGGAGGATCCCAGGGAGACGGAATGCATACTCATATTCAGGAACCTTAGGGTCTGTAATTCTGTGTGTCACGACCGGGGGCGGGTTGCGCCTGTTACACCTGGCTACGTCCGGCCGCGGAACGCCCGCCGCTCACCCTCGCTGCCTCGGGGCGCCGTATCGGCGAGCCGCACCACCTTCTCGTCCCGCCCCGCCACCACGGGCTTCGCCGCCCGGGCCGCCTTGGCTTGGTACTGGGCGGCGTCCGCGAGCCGGAACAGCCGCCGCGCGCTGCGCACCGCGCCGATCGGGTCCCCCGTCGAGGCGATCCCGCACGCCACCCCCTCGCCGAGCTCCAGCTCCGCGGCCCGTACGCACAACTCCTCCGCGGCCCGCACCACCTCGTCCGCCGCAGGGCCGACCGCGAGCAGGCAGAACTCGTCGCCGCCGAGGCGGGCGGCGAGGGTGCCGGGGAGGCTGGCGCCGTAGAGGGAGAGGAGCGAGCCGAAACGTTCCAGCAGGCGGTCGCCGGTGGCGTGGCCGAGCGAGTCGTTGACCTGTTTGAGGCCGTTCAGGTCGCAGACGGCGAGGGTGACGACGGTGCCCTCGCCGCGATGACGCCGGATGGCGTCCTGCAGCGTCGAGTCGACGGCGCGCCGGTTGGCGAGCCCGGTGAGCGGATCGGTGAAGGCGAGCCGGTGCGCCTCTTCGAGCCGCTCGGTCTGCGCCACACCCGCGGCCACGACGGCCGCGAGCTCACCCGCGAAGTCGGTCTCGGCGGCGCTGAAGACAGGTGCCTCCGGCGGCCGGGCGACGTACAACTCGCCCCAGGCCCGCCCCCGCGCGATCAGCGGCGCGATGACGCAGCAGCCACGGTGGCGGCGGGTGAGGGCGGCGGCGCGAGGGCTGTCGGTGGGGGTGTCGGTGGCGATCACGACCCACGGCCGCGGCGGCGACCCCGCGCCATCGTCCGGCCCCGCGATCTCGGGGAAGTCGTGCACCGCGTACGACTCGTCCTCCGGGAACTCCTCCTCCCCCGGCGCCCGCTCGCCCGCGTTCACCAGCACCCGCAGCCGCCCCCGCTCGCGCTCCCACACGGAGATCGCGGCGAAGCTGCCGCCCAGCGCGGCGCGCGCCGACTCCGCCGCGGCGCGGAGGGTGTCGCGGGCCGTGCCGGCGGCGGCCATCGCGCGGGCGAGCTCTACGACGCCGCGGAGGCGCTCGGCTCCGGCGCTCTGGGCGCTCTGGGGGTCCACACCCTCCAGCGTAGGAACGATTGCCACGATTCGGACACTGGACACCCTGCGGTCACCCGCCACCGCGGCGCGGCACGGCCAACCGCCCTACTCCCGGCTCACTCCCCCGGCCACTGCGGCTTCCGCTTCTCGTTGAACGCCGCGACGCCCTCCGCCCGGTCCCCGGAGAAGGCGGTCGTACGCCAGGCCGCGTCTTCCAGGTCCAGACCCGCCTGCAGATCCTTCCCCCACCCCAGCCGCATCGCCCGCTTCGCCGCCCGCACGCCCACCGGCGAATTCCCGGCGATGGTGGCGGCCAGTTCCAGCGCCTCCGTACGGTCCTCGCCCTGCGGCACCAGGACATCGACCATGCCCATCGCATGGGCATCCGCCGCCTCGACCCGCCGCCCGCTGAAGATCAGCTCCGCCGCCCGGGCCGCCCCCACCCGGCGCGGAAGCAGCTGCGTGCCGCCGCCGCCCGGCACGACGCCGACCGTCACCTCGGGCAGCCCCACCACGGCCGACGCATCGGCCACGATCACATCGCAGGACAGCGCGATCTCGTACCCGCCGCCCAGCGCGAAGCCATGCACCGCCGCGATCGCCGGCATCGGCAGCTCCAGCACCCCCGTGTACGCCGCGCGCGCCCGCGGCCGCTGGCGGCGCAGCTCGTCATCGGTGAAGGAGTTCCGCTCCTTGAGGTCCGCGCCCACGCAGAAGGCGCGCTCATGCGTCGAGGTCAGCACGACCGCCCGTACGGACGGATCCGCGGCCAGCGCGGCCGTGGCCTCGGTCAGCGAGGCGGCCATCGCGGTCGACACCGCGTTCATGGCCTTCGGCCGGTCCAGGATCAGCTCGGCCACATGGCCGTGGCGGCGTACGAGCACATGTTCGCCGTAACGCTTCTCGCTATCGCTCATGGAGCGAGAAACTACCCGCTCACTCCCGCCGCGACAGCATCCACGGCTCGACCACCCCAAGGCCGCGCACCGGCCGCTGCCACATCGGCTGCAGCGCGAAGCGGTACTTCTCCGCGATGCCCTCCTCCGCCTCCTTGGCGGCCTGCGCCTCCGACTCCGGCGCCGCCCCCTCGCGGCGCAGCTCCTCGGCGAAGGCGCCGTCCACCAGGACCGCGTCCCGGGGCGCTATCGAGGTCAGCCGGGCCGCGAGGTTCACGGTCGTGCCGAAGACGTCTCCCATACGGGTGGTGACGGTCCCGAAGGCCATCCCCACCCGCAGCTCCGGCATCGTCTCGTCGTTCGCCATCGTCTCGATCAGCCGCAGCCCGATCTCGGCGGCGGTGCCGGCGTCGTCGGCGGAGTACAGCACTTCATCGCCGAGGGTCTTGATGAGCCGCCCGCCGTGCGCGGCCACCAGATCCGCGGCCGTGGTCTCGAAGGCCTCGACCAGCTCGCCGAGTTCCTCCTCCTCCATCCGCCGGGTCAGCCGAGTGAAGCCGACGAGGTCCGCGAAGCCGACGACGAGGCGCCGCTCGCCCATCTCCTCGTCATCGGCGGCCCCGATGACCCGCCCGGTGGCCGCTGCCAGCTGCCGCCGCCACACGTAGACAAGAAACTCTTCCAGCTCCGGCAGCAGCAGCTCGACCAGCGGATACGTCATCTCCATCCGGGTCATCCCGGGCTCCTGGGGCTCGGTGAGGCCCTCCAGGAAGGAGTCGATCTGCCAGTCGGCGAGCCGCGCCGTGGTCTGCCCGGTGGACCGCGCCACCTGCACCGCCATGCCCTCGCTGAGCAGCCCGGCCTCGACGAGACCGGCGAGCCGCCGCAGGGCGAGGACATCCGCCTCGGTCAGCGCCTTGGCCTGGCCGATGTCGGCGAAGCCCATCGCGCGCCAGAAGCGGGCCGCGAGATCCATCGGCACACCGGCGGTACGGGCCGCCTGGAAGGCGGTATAGCGGCGCGGGGCGCCGAGGATGAGCTGCTCGAGCTTGAGCGCGACGGGGTCGTCATCGAGCCCGCCGGCGTCGGCGGGATCCTCGGCGGGCGTATCGCCCGATGGCTCGGTGCCGCTCACCGCCCCACCCCTGTCACGTGCGTACTCACTGCGCTTGGCGAAACCGTCCGGCGGCGGGCTCCCCTCACGGGCGTCCGCGAAACCGAACAGCGATCCCCCACGATACGGGAAATGTGGCCCAGCTCACTCACCTGGCCCGAATACCCCCGGCTCAGCCCGTCAGATCCCGCGCACATGCACAATGTCGCCCGCCCCCACGGGCCGCTGCAGGCCGTCCGCGGTGGCCAGCACCAGCCGCCCGTCGCCGTCGATCGCCACCGCCTCGCCGGTCAGCTCCTCGCCGCCGGGCAGCTCGGCGCGCACGTCGCGGCCGAGGGTCGAGCAGCCGGCGGCGTACGCCTCCATCAGCCCGCTCGCGGCCGCGTCGCCGCCGGCCTGCTTCCAGTCGCCGTACCAGCGCTCGAGCGACCTCAGTACGGAGCGGAGCAGCGGGTCGCGGTCGACGCCCTTGGCGCCGGCGAGGGCGAGGGAGGCGGCGGTGGGGACGGGGAGTTCGTCGGGGGCGAGGGTGACGTTGATGCCGATGCCGAGGACGATGGCGTCGTCCCCGGCCCGCTCGGCGAGGATGCCGCCGGTCTTGCGCTCCTCGCCGTCGACGGTGACGAGGAGGTCATTCGGCCACTTCAGCGCCGTATCGACGCCGGCGGACCGGGACAGCGCGGTGGCCGTGGCCACGCCGGCGAGCAGCGGCAGCCAGCCCCATCGCTCGACCGGCACACCCGGCCGCAGCAGCACGGAGAAGAACAGTCCGGAGCGGGCGGGCGCACTCCACGTACGCTCCAGCCGCCCCCGGCCCTTCGCCTGCTCCTCGGCGACGAGGACGGCTCCCTCCGGCTCGCCGGCGGCGGCCCGCTCGGCGAGATCGGAGTTGGTGGACCCGGTGACCTCGACGACATCGAGGGCGGTCCACAGCGAGCCGGGCCGGAGCAGCGCCTGACGCAGGGCGTCGGCATTCAGAGGCGGGCGTTCCAGGTCGGACCAACGGTTAGCGGTCATACGCCCCAGCCTAGAGCCGCCCCCACCCCCTCAAGAACCCACCCGCCGCCCCCTCAAGAACCCGCACACCCCAGCCCGCGCCTCGGCGCCCTCCGGCAGCTGCCCTGCCAGCCCGAGAAAGCCGTGAAACATGCCGTCGTAGCGGCGATGCGTGACCGGCACCCCGGCCTCGCTGAGCGCCCAGGCGTAGGCCTCGCCCTCGTCGCAGAGCGGGTCGCAGGCGGCGGTGACGATGTGGGCGGGCGGCAGGTCTGCGTGGCTGCGGGTGCGCAGCGGGGCGGCGTAGGGGTCGGCGGCGTCACCGGCGCGGGGGAGGTATTGCCGCCAGAACCAGCGCAGATGGGCTGCGGTGAGGAAGCAGCCGTCGGCGTTGCGGCGATACGAGGCGGTGTCCTGGGCGGGGTCGAGCTGCGGGTAGATCAGGGCTTGGCGGCTGATCGGGGGGCCGCCGCGGTCGCGCGCGAGGAGGCAGCAGACGGCGGCGAGATTCCCTCCGGCGGAGTCGCCGGCGACGGCGGGGGCGGTGCCGTATTGCTGGGCGGCCCAGCACACGGCGGCGTAGGCGTCCTCGGCGGCGGCGGGGAAGGGGTGCTCGGGGGCGAGGCGGTAGTCGACGGATATCAGGGGGCGACCGCTGCCGGCGGCTAGGGCGCGGGCGGTGGCGTCGTAGAGGTCCAGATCGCCGAGGACGAAGCCGCCGCCGTGGAAGTAGACGATGGGGGCGGGGGCTTCGCCGCTCTCGTACGGGCGATACACCCGCACCGGCACCTCGCCCTCCGGGCCCGGGATCCGCAGGTCGGTCGCCTCGGCCACCTCGGGCCCGCGCTTCGCGCGTCCGCCCGCGGCGAGGATCTTGCGGGCCTCGGGGGCGTCGGTGACCGACCCGCCGAGGTCGGGGAAGGCCGCGCTCAGCGCCTGCACCAGGGGCCGGGCATGCGCCGCGAGCCACGCCGCGCCGGACGCGGTCATGCGTCCTGCTCCGGCTGTGCTGATGGCAGCTTCCCCGCCGACCAGCCCCCGTCCACCGCGATCTCCGCCCCGGTCAGATACCCCGCCGCATCCGACGCCAGAAAGGCGACCATCCCCGCCACATCCTCCGGCACCCCCACCCGCCGCAGCGCTACCCCGGGATGGTTCCCGGCTCCGCGCGGCGGCACGACCCCCGCCACCATCGGGGTGTCGATCATCCCCGGGTGCACGGAGTTGACCCGGATCCCGTACTCCCCGAACTCCAGCGCCGCCGTCTTGCTCAGCCCCCGCAGCCCCCACTTCGAGGCCCCATAGCCACCCGTACGCGCAATGCCCATCAGCCCGGCGACCGACGAGACATTGACGACGGACCCGCCCCCGGCCTCCCGCATCGGCCCGAGGCATGCCCGCATCCCGAGGAACGGCCCGGTCAGATTGATCCGCAGCACCCGCTCGAAGGACTCCGGCGCCTCCTCCGCCAGCGCCCCACTCGCGTACACACCCGCGTTGTTGACCAGCACATCCAGCCGCCCGAAGGCTTCAAGCGCGACATCCACGGCCGCGGCCCACCGCGACTCATCCGTCACATCCAGCCGCACATACCGAGCCCTGTCAGCCCCGATATCCGCGGCCACCTTCCGCCCCTCGACATCGAGCACATCCCCGAGCACGACCCGTGCCCCGAGCGATGCGAACAGCCGCGCCTCGGCCTCCCCTTGCCCCCGCGCGGCGCCGGTGATCAATGCGGTCTTCCCCGCCAGCGAGATCATCCCTGGCCCCCTCGGAAATGCGGGATGACGTGCTCGCCCCACTGCCGCAGCGTCTCCAGACACGCCTCCTGCGGGACGGTGCCCATCTGCACCAGGCACATGACCTCGTCGACCCCGGCCGCCCGCAGCCGCTCCACGTAAGCGATCGCATCGGCCGCAGTGCCGTACGCATGCTCGGGGTTATAGACGGCCGTCGCACTCGGCCGCACCGGAATGCGCGCCTCGTGCAGCCGCGCCTCCACCTGCTCGGCGCCGCGCCGCATCAACTCGGCCTCACTGCCCGCATCGCCGCTGACCGCCTCGTCGGGGACGCCTCCGCCCCCGTACCAGTGCGAGATGGCCTGCGCGAAGAACCGCTGCCCGCGGATGCCGATCGCCCGCGCCTCCTCCCGGTCGTCCAGCACGATCGTCGGACACAGGGCGGAGAAGTGATCGTTGACGACATCCGACACGAAGGCCGACCCGTCGCGCTCCGCGACGCACTTGTCGTAGAAGCGCCGCATCGACGCCACCTCATCCGGCCCTGCGAAGCCCATCACCAGTGCCCCAAGGCCGAGTTCCGCGGCCCGCGCCAGGGTCTGCTGCTTGCTGCAGGCCAGGAAGAGCGGCGGATGCGGGGCCTGTACGGGCCGCGGCAGCACCGTGTGCGGCTCGATGTCGAGCAGCTCTCCGTGCCACTCCAGGGCCTCGTCGCGCCACGTCGCGCCGATGATCCGCAGCGCCTCCTCGACCTCCGCCTGAGTACGCTCCGGGTCCACCCCGCACAGCGAGGTCTCCTGCGGGGTCGCGCCCCGCCCGGCGCCCAGGTCGAGACGGCCGCCGGAGAGCACGTCGAGCATGGCGGCCCGCTCGGCGACCCGCACCGGATGGTTGAAGTTGAAGGGCATGCAGACCACGCCGTGGCCGATCCGGATCCGCGAGGTCTTCGCGGCCACCCAGCTCAGGAAGATCTCGGGCGCGGACATGTGCGCGTACCACTTGAGCGCATGATGCTCGACGGCCCAGACCCGGTCGAAGCCCATCTCCTCGGCGAGTACGGCCTGTTCCACGCAGTCGTGGATGACCTGCCGCTCGTGCTCGGGAGAGGGGTTCGCCAGCTGCGCCTCGAAGATGACGGAGAACTGCACAGCACCTCCAGGGAATTGCGTCGGGACCCTTGCGCCGGTGCGGTGGCGATATTTCAATTAGTCATATGACGAGCCGTCAGGTCAAGACCTCCGACGACCCCGAACTCCCGGCCACCGCCTGGGCGGTGCTCGGCCTGCTCTCGTTCCCGGGCGAGCGCTCGGGCTACGAGCTCAAGAAGTGGGCCGACGCCTCCCTGGCCTTCTTCTACTTCACCCCCGCCATCAGCCAGATCTACGCCGAGCTGCGCCGCCTGGAGGCCCGCGGCTACGCGACATCCCGTATCGACGAGGCGACCGGCCTGCGCTCGACGCGCCGCTACGCCATCACGCCCCCCGGCCGCGAGGCGCTGGCCCGCTGGGCGGCGGAGACGGACCCGGGCCCGGCGGTCCTGAAGCACCCGCTCCTGCTCCGGGTCTGGCTCGGCCACCTCGCCGAGCCGGAGCGGCTGCGCGCGCAGCTCACCGCCCATATGGAGCGGGTACGGGCGGCGCTGGACGAGATCGAGCGGGCCGAGCGCGTATCGCAAAAGATCGGCGACTGGCCGTACCCGGAAATCGCCCTGCGCTGGAGCGAGCGCCGGCAGCGGGCGGAGCTGGAGCTGGCGGAGGCGATGCTGGCGGATCTCGAGGAGCTGTGGGGCGGCTAGCCCCAGCCGCCCCTTGCCGCCCCACTCCTACCGGCGGGCGCGGCACGGGGCAGGTGTGTCCAACGCCGCACCGCCATCAGGGCTGCGCGCCGATACGCTACCTCTCGGTAGCGCACGCACCCCCCGATGACGAGCAGGAGCTGCACTGTCATGGCCGAGCCGACCATCGACATCCACACCACCGCCGGCAAGCTCGCCGATCTCCGGCAGCGCGCCGAGGAGGCAACCCACGCCGGCTCGGCCAGGGCGGTGGAGAAGCAGCATGCGAAGGGCAAGCTCACCGCCCGTGAACGCGTGGAGCTGCTGCTGGACGAGGGCTCCTTCACCGAGCTCGACGAGTTCGCGCGGCACCGGTCCACGAACTTCGGCATCGAGCAGAACCGCCCGTACGGCGACGGCGTCGTCACCGGCTACGGCACGGTCGACGGCCGCCCGGTCGTCGTCTACTCGCAGGACTTCACGGTCTTCGGCGGCTCCCTCGGCGAGGTCTACGGCGAGAAGATCGTCAAGGCCATGGACTTCGCGATGAAGACCGGCTGCCCGATCATCGGCATCAACGACGGCGGCGGCGCCCGCATCCAGGAGGGCGTGGTCGCCCTCGGCCTCTTCGCCGAGATCTTCCGCCGCAATGTGCACGGCTCCGGCGTGATCCCGCAGATCAGCGTGATCGTCGGCCCGTGCGCGGGCGGGGCGGTCTACTCCCCCGCGATCACCGACTTCACGATCATGGTCGACCAGACCTCGCACATGTTCATCACCGGGCCCGACGTCATCAAGACCGTCACCGGGGAGGACGTCGGCTTCGAGGAGCTGGGCGGCGCCCGTACGCACAACACCACCTCCGGCGTGGCGCACCACATGGCGGGCGACGAGAAGGACGCCTTCGAGTACGTGAAGGGCCTGCTCTCGTACCTCCCGTCCAACAACCTCACCGACCCCCCGGCGTTCCCGGAGGAGGCCGACCTCGAGACGTCCGCCGACGACCTCGAACTCGACGCCCTCATCCCGGACTCGGCGAACCAGCCGTACGACATGCACACGGCGATCGAGGGCGTCCTGGACGACCACGAGTTCTTCGAGACGCAGGCCCTCTTCGCGCCGAACATCCTCACCGGCTTCGGCCGCATCGAGGGCCAGCCGGTCGGCATCGTGGCGAACCAGCCGATGCACTTCGCCGGCTGCCTGAACATCGACGCCAGCGAGAAGGCCGCCCGCTTCGTCCGCACCTGCGACGCCTTCAACGTCCCCGTCATCACCTTCGTGGACGTCCCCGGCTTCCTCCCGGGCACGGACCAGGAGTACGACGGCATCATCCGCCGCGGCGCCAAACTGATCTACGCGTACGCCGAGGCCACGGTGCCGCTGATCACGGTGATCACCCGGAAGGCCTTCGGCGGGGCGTACGACGTCATGGGCTCCAAGCACCTGGGCGCCGACCTCAACCTCGCCTGGCCGACGGCGCAGATCGCGGTCATGGGCGCGCAGGGCGCGGTCAACATCCTGCACCGGCGCACCCTCGCCGCGATCGAGGACGCCGGGGAGCAGGAGACCAAGCGCCAGGAGCTCATCCAGGATTACGAGGACGCGCTGCTGAACCCGTACGCGGCCGCGGAGCGCGGATATGTCGACGCGGTCATCGCGCCGTCCGAGACCCGGCGGAACATCGTCCGCGGCCTGCGCGTGCTCCGTAACAAGCGCGAGGCGCTGCCGCCGAAGAAGCACGGCAACATCCCCCTGTGAGGAGCGCCGCATGAGCGACCACGGCATGACCCCGGAGACCTTCCGCGTCCTCCGCGGCAACCCCACCCCGGAAGAACTGGCCGCCACGCTGGCAGTGGTCCAGGCCCGCGCGTCGGGCACCCCGGGCGCCCTGTCCCCGTCGACCCGCCCCACGGACGAGTGGGCCTCGCGCACCCGCGCAATGGCGGCCCGCCGCGCCGCCGCGCCCGGCCCGTCCGCGTGGCGCACAACGTACTGGCCGTCCTAGGGGTCAGGATGAGTACGCATACTCAGGCGCCACCCGCACCCCCCACCGCAAGGTGGATCGCATGCTGTGGTCCGACCCCCGGGATGAACCCCCCAAAGAACTGCGCGAGACGCAGGCCATGATGCGCCGCGCCAGCCGCCTCCTCGCGGCAGCGATCATCGCCGTCGGCCTGCTCGCTGTGCTTGGCCTGCTGCAATGAGGCCTAGGCTGAGCGCATGCCAGAACGTCGTCTCGTACTCGCCTCCGCCTCCCCCGCCCGCCTGGAGCTCCTGAAGCAGGCCGGCTTCGACCCCCACGTGATCGTCAGCGGGGTCGACGAGGACGCCCTCTCCGCACCGACACCCGGCGACCTCGCAAGGATTCTCGCCGAGGCGAAGGCCTCCGTCGTCGCCCGGAAGGGCAGCGCCGAGGGCGCCCTGGTGATCGGCTGCGACTCGGTGCTGGAGCTGGACGGCGAGGCGCTCGGCAAGCCCGCCGACGCCGCCGAGGCGACGGCTCGCTGGAAGGCGATGCGCGGGCGCGAGGGCGTGCTGCAGACGGGGCACTGCGTGATCGACACCGTCTCCGGCCGGGACACCTCGGCCACCGCCTCCACCACCGTCCGCTTCGGCGAGCCGACCGACGACGAGATCGCCGCCTACGTGGCCACCGGCGAGCCGCTGCACGTGGCGGGGGCGTTCACGCTCGACGGCAGGGCGGCGCCGTTCATCGACGGCATCGACGGGGACCACGGCAATGTCATCGGCCTGTCGCTGCCGATGCTGCGCCGGCTGCTGCGCGAGCTGGACGTGGAGATTACGAAGCTGTGGGTGTAGGCGCGGCCTCCGCGCCACTCGCGCCACCCGCGCCGTTCTCGCCGTGGTTGATCAGGCTGAAGACCAGCAGCCCGAGGATCACCATCATCACCACGAAGATGGCCCAGCCGAGCAGCCCCACGGCCACCGCCCCGATCACGCCGTGCACCACGGCGGCGCTGATCAGCAGGATCCGCGCGAAGGTGCCGGGGGCCCGGTCCCGTACGACCGTGAGCAGCAGGACGATCCCGACCGCCAGCAGATAGATGCCGAACACGACACCCGCCACTCGGGTGGCGTTTGCCATGACCGACGTATCGAGGCCCGCAAGCGACATGTGCTGCTCGCTCAGCAGATGGCCGAGGAGGAAGTTGAGCAGCGCCATGCCGACGCCCTCGACGACCAGCACCCCGGACGTGATCGCGGCCACCGTGCGCCGGAGCCCCACCTGCATCGCCGCCTCTCAGAACTGTTACCAGCGGTATAGTCCGGGCGTGACGCTACTAGCGGGTAATGGAGTCTCGCAAGGGTCCGTACCCGCGGAGATGGTCCGGGCAAAGAATCCACCCGTCGTTAGTAGAGGTTCCACAAAACTGGGCCCCTCCCTAGCGCGTCGCTATACAGAGACCTTGGCCACACCAGCTTCCCGAGCGCACCGCCCACAAAGCGGCGTACCTTGGAATCTCCGGGGTTCCGGCCCCGGCGCGCTGTCCGGATCACGCTCTGTGTGGGCAAGCTCACGCCCAGGGCCGACTCACCGCACGGTGTCGCCTGTACCTAAAATCGCGGTTGTTCCAAGGAGGGAGCCAACGTGCGCAAGGTGCTCATCGCCAACCGCGGCGAAATCGCTGTCCGGGTCGCCCGAGCCTGCCGGGATGCCCAGATCGCGAGCGTGGCCGTCTACGCCGATCCGGACCGGGACGCGCTGCATGTGCGCGCCGCCGACGAGGCGTACGCGCTGGGCGGTGACACCCCGGCCGCGAGCTATCTGGACATGGACAAGGTGTTGAAGGCCGCCGCCGACGCCGGCGCGGATGCCATCCACCCGGGCTACGGCTTCCTTTCGGAGAATGCCGAGTTCGCCCAGAAGGTCCTCGACGCCGGTCTTACGTGGATCGGCCCGCCGCCGCAGGCCATCCGCGACCTCGGCGACAAGGTCGCCGCCCGGCACATCGCGCAGCGCGCGGGCGCCCCCCTCGTGGCGGGCACCCCCGACCCGGTGTCCGGCGCGGACGAGGTCGTCGCCTTCGCCGAGGAGCACGGCCTGCCGATCGCCATCAAGGCCGCCTTCGGCGGCGGCGGGCGCGGCCTGAAGGTCGCCCGCACGCTGGAGGAGGTCCCGGAGCTCTACGACTCCGCGGTCCGCGAGGCGGTCGCCGCCTTCGGCCGCGGCGAGTGCTTCGTCGAGCGCTACCTGGACAAGCCGCGGCATGTGGAGACCCAGTGCCTGGCCGACCAGCACGGCAATGTCGTGGTCGTATCGACGCGGGACTGCTCGCTGCAGCGCCGGCACCAGAAGCTGGTCGAGGAGGCCCCGGCGCCGTTCCTGTCCCAGGCCCAGAACGACGAGCTCTACGCCGCCTCCAAGGCCATCCTGAAGGAGGCCGGTTACGTCGGCGCCGGGACCGTCGAGTTCCTGGTCGGCCTGGACGGCACCATCTCCTTCCTCGAGGTCAACACCCGCCTGCAGGTCGAGCACCCGGTCACCGAGGAGGTCACCGGGCTCGACCTGGTCCGGGAGATGTTCCGGATCGCCGATGGCGAGGAGCTGGGTTACGGCGACCCCGAAATCCGCGGTCACTCCTTCGAGTTCCGTATCAACGGCGAGGACCCGGGCCGCAACTTCCTCCCCGCGCCCGGCACGGTCACCGTCTTCGACCCGCCAGCCGGTCCCGGCGTGCGCCTCGACGCGGGCGTGGAGTCCGGCAGCGTCATCGGCCCGGCCTGGGACTCCCTGCTGGCCAAGCTGATCGTTACGGGCGCTTCGCGCCGGCAGGCCCTGCAGCGGGCCGCCCGGGCGCTGAGCGAGTTCACGGTCGAGGGCATGGCCACCGCCATCCCCTTCCACCAGGCGGTCGTTGCGGACCCGGACTTCACGGCCGACCCGTTCAAGGTCCACACCCGCTGGATCGAGACCGAGTTCAACAACACCATCCAGCCCTTCGCCGGCGCCGCCACCGACGCGGACACCGACGAGGAGACCGGCCGCGAGACCGTCGTGGTCGAGGTCGGCGGCAAGCGGCTGGAGGTCTCGCTGCCCGGCGGGCTGGGCATGACCATGGCCCGTACGGCCGCGGCGGCCGGCGCCCGCCCGAAGCGCCGCGCGGCGAAGAAGTCCTCCGCCGCCGCCTCGGGCGACGCCCTCGCCTCGCCGATGCAGGGCACGATCGTCAAGGTCGCGGTCGAGGAGGGCCAGCAGGTCAACGAGGGCGACCTCGTCGTGGTGCTGGAGGCCATGAAGATGGAACAGCCGCTGAACGCTCACAAGGCGGGCACCATCAAGGGCCTGTCCTCGGAGATCGGCGCGTCCGTCACCTCCGGCGCGGTGATCTGCGAGATCAAGGACTGACGTAACGGCAGCACGCAGACGGCGGCGCGGCCCGGATCCCCTCCGGGCGGCGCCGCCGTCTGCTGTACGGGTCAGCGCCTCGCGGGCGCCCGTACCGCCGCCATGAACAGGAACGCCACCACCGAGAACACCGCACCGCCGGTGAACGCCGCCGAAGCCCCCGTCGCAAAGCCTGGGCCGGAAGGCCCACTCGCGGCCGAGCCGAAGACGGTCACCAGCACGGCCAGCCCCAGGCTCCCGCCGAGCTGCTGCATCGTCTGCAGCAGGCCGGACGCGGAGCCCGCGTCCTCCGGCCGTACGCCGCTGAGTATCAGCGTGTTGATCTGCATCATGGTCAGCCCGATGCCCACGCCGATGAGCACCATCGGCCCGAACAGGCCCTCCCAGTAGCCGGTCCCCGCGGTCAGCCGCCCCATCCAGGCGACGCCCGCGGTGTTCAGTGCCGTACCGATCAGCGCCACCCGCTTCGGGCCGAACGCCGCCTGGGCGCGCGGCGCGAGCCGGGCGGCGGCGAAGAGCGGGACGGTCATCGGCATGAAGGCGAGGCCGGCGCGGAGCGGGCTGAAGCCGAGGCCGGCGGACTGCAGGTACTGGGTGGAGAAGTAGAACGTGCCGAACATGCCTGCCGGGATCATGAGCATCGCCGCGTACGACAGCGCCCGGTTGCGGTCGGTGAACAGCCGCAGCGCGACGAGCGGCTGCCGCACCCTCAGCTCGGTGGCGAGGAAGGCGGCGAGCAGCACGGCGGCCGTGGCGAAGGCGCCGAGCGCCAGGCCGTCGCCCCAGTCCTCCTCGGCGGCGCGGATAAAGCCGTACACGAGCACGGTGACGCCGAGGGTGCCGGTCAGGGCCCCGGTGGCGTCGAACGAGCCGCGCCGGCGCGGGGTTTCGGTGATGTAGCGGGGCGCGAAGGCGGCGATGGCAAGGCCGATCGGGACGTTGATGAACAGCACCCAGCGCCAGTCGATCCAGTCGGTCAGCGCCCCGCCGACGATCAGGCCGATGGAGGCGCCCGCGCCGCTGATGGAGGAGAAGACGCTCAGCGCCCGGCCGCGCTCTGCGCCCTCGGCGAAGGTCGTCGTGATCAGCGCCAGGGTGCTCGGGGCGGCCAGCGCGGCGGCGGCGCCCTGCAGCGTACGGAAGACCAGCAGCCACTCGCCGCTGGGCGCGAAGCCGCCGAGCAGCGAGGCGGCCGTGAAGGCGAGGACGCCGATGACCAGGGCGCGGCGGCGGCCGATGCGGTCGCCTATGCGGCTGCCCAGGAGCAGCAGGCCGCCGAAGGCGAGGGTGTAGAGGTTCAGCACCCAGGACATGCCGGTGGCGGAGAAGTGCAGGTCGGTGGCGACGTATGGGAGCGCCACGTTCACGACGGTGGCGTCGACGAGGAACATCAGCTGGGTGGTGACGATGGCCGCGAGGGCGAACCCGGGACGGTGCGGCGGGCGGCCGGGGGCCGCCTTGGTGCTGGTGGTGCTGTGTACAGATGTGGACACGGAGGTGCCTCCAGCAGAACAATGGTAAGCGGAGGGGAACTCCGGTAACTATACGGAGGCTCCCTCCGTTTCCGCAATGGCATTCTGTGTACGCGGAGACGAGGAAGGGTGGTGCCCATGGCGACGGCGCAGGGCAGGCCGATGCGCGCGGACGCGCGGCGTAACTACGAGCGCCTGCTGGCGGAGGCCAGGGCGGCGTTCCTGGAGCGCGGCACGGAGGCCTCACTGGAGGACATCGCGCGCGCCGCGGGCGTGGGGATCGGCACTCTCTACCGGCACTTCCCGGACCGCTTCGCGCTGATGGAGGCGGTGTTCGAGGGCGAGGTGGCGGGCCTGGAGGCGGATGCCGCGCTGCGCGCCGACGGCGAACTCAGCGCGTTCGACGCACTCATGGCCTGGCTGCGGGGCTACATGACATGGGTGACCACGTTCCGGGGCGTGGCCACGGCGCTGCTGAACGAGGGCCGGATGGCCAACTGCCACGCTCAGCTGATGAGTACGGCAGATGGCCTGGTGCAGCGCGCCCGGGAAGCGGGCGAGCTGCATCCGGACGCGACCACGCGCGACGTGCTACGGCTGGCGAACGCCATCAGCTACGCCGCCGAAAAGGCGGCGACGAAGGCCCCGGACGACACAGACGTCGCCGAGCGGCTGCTGAAGCTCGCCGTGGAGGGACTGCGCGCCTAGCGCCTGCGCGGCGCCAGATCCGCCACCCGCCCCGGCGGTACCTGCTCCGTCAGTCCGGCTCCGCGCAGTGAGGGCGCCGGGCCCGGGCCGCCGTTCTGCTGCCGGCCGGCTCCGCTGCCGCGCTGGCCAGGGAGGCTCACGCCGCCGCGGCGCTGCTGCTGGCGGGCGGCCGAGGACGGTCCGGACGGGCCCGCCGGCGCCTCCGGCGACTGCGCTCCCGGAGCGGACACCGCCGCCACCGACAGCTGCACGCCCTGGTCGGCGAGCGCCTGCAGCTCCGTCGCGGCGCGGTCGTCGTCGCCCGGCGGCTCGTCGGTGACCAGCCGCGTGATGATGTCCGTGGGCACGGTCTGGAACATCGTGTCGGTGCCGAGCTTGGTGTGGTCGGCGAGGACCACGACCTCCGCGGCCGCCTGCACCAGCGCCCGGTCCACGCTCGCGGAGAGCATGTTGGACGTGGAGAGGCCGCGCTCGGCCGTAAGACCGCTGCCCGAGAGGAACGCGCGGGTGACGCGCAGCCCTTGCAGCGACTGTTCTGCGCCACTGCCCACGAGCGCATAGTTCGAGCCACGCAGGGTGCCGCCGGTCATGACGACCTCGACGCGGTTGGCATGGGCCAGCGCCTGGGCCACCAGGAGGGAGTTGGTGACGACGGTCAGGCCCGGCACCCGGGCCAGCCGGCGGGCCAGCTCCTGGGTGGTCGTACCCGCGCCGACCACGATGGCCTCGCCTTCTTCGACGAAGCCGGCCGCGAGATCGGCGATGGCCGTCTTCTCCGCGGTCGCTAGATGGGATTTCTGCGGGAAGCCGGACTCCCTTGTGAAGCCGCCCGGCAGCACCGCACCGCCGTGCCGGCGGTCGAGGAGTCCTTCGGCCTCCAGCGCCCGTACGTCGCGACGCACGGTCACTTCAGAGGTCTGGACCACGCGGGCGAGCTCACGGAGCGAAACGGCCCCGTTGGCGCGCACCATTTCGAGGATCAATTGGCGACGTTCTGCAGCGAACACGAAACTGACAGTAACGCGGGCGACCGACTGCTTTCAGCTGTTTGCGCCGATTAACGGAAGCTGTCCATACGCGGCGCCAGTTGGTGGTATACGCGCCAACTCACCCGCGCCGGCCCCAACTGCCGCTACAGCTCAGCGGCTTCCGCCTTGCGGCCGTGCAGCTGCCTGGCCACCTCGGCGATCGATCCTGACAGGGAAGGATAGACCGTAAAGGCGTTTGCGATCTGTTCCACCGTCAAGTTGTTGTCAACCGCGATCGAGATGGGGTGGATCAACTCGCTGGCCCGCGGCGCCACGATGACGCCGCCGACGACGATTCCCGTCCCGGGGCGACAGTAAAGCTTCACGAATCCATCGCGGATCCCCTGCATCTTGGCCCGGGGGTTGCGAAGGAGCGGAAGTTTCATCACCCGCGCATCAATGCGCCCCTCGTCAATGTCGGCCTGCTGGTAGCCGACGGTGGCGATCTCGGGGTCCGTGAAGATGTTGGCCGAAACGGCCTTCAGGTGCAGCGGTGACACGGAGTCACCGAGGAAGTGGTACATCGCGATCCGGCCCTGCATGGCCGCCACCGAGGCGAGCGCGAAGACGCCGGTGACGTCGCCCGCCGCGTAGACGCCGGGGGCCGTGGTCCGCGACACCTTGTCGGTCCAGATGTGGCCGGATTCCTTCAGCCGTACGCCCGCCTCCTCCAGCCCCAGACCAGAGGCGTTGGGGATCGCGCCGACCGCCATCAGGCAGTGGGTGCCGGTGATGACGCGGCCGTCCTGCAGCGCCACCTCGACCTTGTCGCCGACCCGGCGGACGGCGGAGGCGCGGGAGCGGGACATGACGTTCATGCCGCGGCGGCGGAAGACGTCCTCCAGTACGGCGGCGGCGTCCGGGTCCTCGCCGGGCAGCACGCGATCGCGCGAGGAGACGAGGGTGACGCGGGAGCCGAGCGCCTGGTACGCGCCGGCGAACTCGGCCCCGGTGACCCCGGACCCGACCACGATGAGCTCCTCAGGCAGCTCCTCGAGGTCGTAGACCTGCTTCCAGTTCAGGATCCGCTCACCGTCGGGCAGCGCGTCGGGCAGCTCGCGGGGCGTGCCGCCGGTGGCGACGAGGACGGCATCGGCGATGAGCTCCTGGGTGGAACCGTCGGCGGCCGTGACCGTCACCTTGCGGGAGCCGTCGGGCGCCTGGGTGGCACCGATCGCGCCGCGCCCGCGCATGACCTTGGCGCCGGCGCGGGTGACGGCGGCGGTGATGTCATGGGACTGGGCGAGGGCGAGACGCTTCACGCGCCGGTTGACCTTGCCGAGGTCGACGCCCACCACTCGCGCCGCGGTCTCCTCCGGCGGGGTGTCGTCCTCGACGATGATGCCCAGCTCCTCGTACGAGGAGTCGAAGGTCGTCATCACCTCGGCGGTCGCGATCAGCGTCTTGGACGGCACGCAGTCGGTCAGCACCGACGCGCCGCCGAGGCCGTCGCAGTCGACGACGGTCACCTCCGCGCCGAGCTGCGCGGCCACCAGGGCCGCTTCGTATCCGCCGGGGCCGCCGCCAATGATCACGATCCGAGTCACATGCTCCATTGTCGCGCAGCGGATGGCGGTGCTCCGCGTTGGGGGTTCCGTACGAGGGTGTCGGGCGCGGTGTCGTAGGAAGTGCCTGGATGCGGACCAGTGCGGGGTGCCGGGCATGACCACGGGCGTCTACGCGCGTAGGATCGTTGCCGTGAACGCATCGCAGACCACCCCTGACAGCGCGGCCGCCGCCGCCCGCCTGCGCGAGCTCACCGGCGCGGAGACCCACGACGTCGCCCTGGTGATGGGCTCCGGCTGGGTGCCGGCCGCCGACGCGCTCGGCGCTCCCGCGGCCGAGTTCCCCGTGACCGAGCTCCCCGGCTTCCCGCCCCCCGCGGTGGCCGGCCACGCCGGCAAGATCCGCTCGTACGAGGTGGGCGACAAGCGGGCCCTGGTCTTCCTCGGCCGCACGCACTTCTACGAGTCCCGCGACGTGGCAGCGGTCGCGCACGGGGTGCGCACGGCGGTAGCTGCCGGGTGCAAGTCGATCGTTCTGACGAACGGGTGCGGGGGGCTCCGCGAGGGCATGCGTCCTGGTCAGCCGGTGCTGATCTCGGATCACCTGAACCTGACGGCGGCGTCGCCGATCGTCGGCGCGAATTTTGTGGATCTTACGGACCTGTACTCGCCGCGGCTGCGGGCGCTCTGCAAGGAGGTGGACCCGTCCCTGGAGGAGGGCGTGTACGCCCAGCTGCCCGGGCCGCATTACGAGACGCCGGCCGAGATCAGCATGCTGCGGGTGCTGGGCGCCGACCTGGTCGGCATGTCGACCGTCCTGGAGGCCATCGCCGCCCGCGAGGCGGGCGCGGAGGTCCTGGGCATCTCCCTGGTGACCAACCTCGCCGCCGGGATGACCGGTGAGCCGCTCAACCATGAAGAGGTGCTGCAGGCCGGCCGGGACTCCGCCTCGCGGATGGGCGCGCTGCTCGCGGACGTGCTGCGCCGGGTGTAGCCGCCGGGCAGGTGCGAGGGTAAGAACCAGACCGCCGACCATGGCAACGGAAGAGACCAACGTGACCACGGACAACGCCCTCACCCAGGCGAAAGCCTGGCTCGCCGAGGACCCGGACCCCGACACCCGCGAGGAGCTCGCCCAGCTCATCGAGGCCGGTGACGAAGCCGCCGTCGCCGAGCGGTTCGGCGGCACCCTCCAGTTCGGCACCGCCGGACTGCGCGGCGCCCTGGGCGCAGGCCCCATGCGCATGAACCGCGCCGTGGTCATCCGAGCGGCAGCGGGCCTCGCCGCGTATCTCAAGCAGCAAGGCCACGACGGCGGCCTCGTCGTCATCGGTTACGACGCCCGCTACAAGTCCGCGGACTTCGCCACCGACACCGCCGCCGTCATGGTCGGCGCCGGCCTCAAGGCCGCGCTCCTCCCCCGCCCCCTCCCGACGCCCGTCCTCGCCTACGCCATCCGCCACCTCGGCGCCGTGGCCGGCGTCACCGTCACCGCCAGCCACAACCCCCCGCAGGACAACGGCTACAAGGTCTACCTCGGCGACGGCTCGCAGATCGTCCCGCCGGCGGACGCCGGCATCGCCGCCGAGATCGCCGCCATCGGCAGCCTCCACGACATCCCGCGCCCCGACGACGGCTGGGAGGTCCTCGGCGGCGAGGTCCTCGACGCCTACCTCGAGCGCGCGAAGAGCGTCGTCACCCCGGGCGGCCCCCGCGACCTCTCCGTCGTCTACACCCCGATGCACGGCGTCGGCGGCACCACCCTCGCCGCCGCCTTCGAGCGGGCCGGCTTCCGCGCCCCGCTCGCCGTCCCGGAGCAGGCCGAGCCCGACCCGGACTTCCCGACCGTCGCCTTCCCCAACCCCGAAGAGCCCGGCGCCATGGACCTGGCCTTCGCCAAGGCCGCCGCCGCCGACCCGGACCTCATCATCGCCAACGACCCCGACGCCGACCGCTGCGCCGTGGCCGTACCCGACGCGGGCGCCGCCGACGGCTGGCGCATGCTCCGCGGTGACGAGGTCGGCGCGCTGCTCGCCACCCATCTGGTGCACAAGCGCGTCCGGGGCACCTTCGCCGCCTCGATCGTCTCCTCCTCCCTCTCCGGCAAGATCGCAAAGGCCGCCGGCCTGCCGTACGAGGAGACCCTGACCGGCTTCAAGTGGATCGCCCGCGTCGACAACCTGGCCTTCGGTTACGAAGAGGCGCTCGGCTACTGCACCGACCCCGGCGGCGTACGCGACAAGGACGGCATCACCGCCGCCCTCTGCGTCGCCGAGCTCGCCGCCGAGCTGAAGGCCGCGGGCCGCACCCTCCAGGACCTCCTCGACGACCTCGCCGTCGAGTACGGGCTGCACGCCACCGACCAGCTGTCCGTACGCGTCGACGACCTCGCCCTCATCGACGCGGCCATGCGCCGCCTGCGCGAGCAGCCGCCCGCCGCGCTCGCGGGCCTCGCGGTGACCCGCGCCGACGACCTCACCAAGGGCACCCCCGAGCTGCCGCCCACCGACGGCCTGCGCTACTACCTCGCCGGCGACCGGGACCGCGGCATCGAGTCCGCCCGCGTCGTCGTCCGCCCCAGCGGCACCGAGCCGAAGCTCAAGTGCTACCTGGAGGCCGTGCTGCCGGTCGCCTCCCCGCGCGAGCTCGGCGCGGCCCGTACGGCCGCCGCCGACGTGCTCGCCGAACTCAAGTCGGACCTCGGCAGGGCTGCCGGAATCAGATCTGAGGCAGAATCGGCGGCATGAGCACGAACGAGCCTTCGACTCCGCAGCCGCCGCAACCGCCGCAGACTCCGGAGAGCCCGCAGTACGCCGACCGCGTCTTCCGCTCCGTCGGCGGCGTGATGGGCGGCGTGCTGCTGCTCGCCCTCGCGGCCTGGCTCGGCATCGACGCGCTGGTCAGCGGCACCGGGCGGACCCGGCTGCTGTCGGTCTCTGCGCTGGTGTGCGCGGTGCCGCTGATCGTCGCCTTCACCGTCCGCCCGGCGGTGTACGCGGGCGACGACCGGCTCAAGGTCCGCAATCCGTTCCGCACCATCACCCTGCCCTGGGGCGCCGTGGAGACCGTACGGGCGCACTTCAGCAGCGAGGTGCTCACCAAGGACGGCACGAAGTTCCAGCTGTGGGCCGTCCCGGTGTCCATCCGCGCCCGTAACCGCGCCAACCGGCAGGCCGCGAAGGCGGGCGCCAACGACGTCGTCTCCGTGGCGTCGGCCGGCGACAAGCCGCACCGGGCGCCCGCCGACCAGAGCATCGACGATCTGCGGGAGCTGGCGGAGCGCAACGGCGGGCGGGAGAGCGCGCAGGGGGACGCCCAGGTGAAGTGGGCGTACGAGATCATCGCGCCGGCGGTCGTCGGGGCTCTCGCGCTGCTGGTGCTCGCGCTGGTGTGACCTAGCCGTCCGGCTTCCTCGGGGTCACCCCCTCCCCAAGACGCTACGCGTGTAGATATGCTCGTCTTGTGAGCATGTCTCGTACCGCGTCCCCGGCCGCATCAGACTCCGCCCCCTTCGCCGAGGTGACCGCTTCCGACAGCGCGCTGCGCCGCTTCCTGCACGGACTGCCGGGCGTCGACCCGGTGGGCCTGGAGGCCCGTGCCGCGTCCCTGGGCACCCGTTCCATCAAGACGACGGCCAAGGCGTACGCCCTTGACCTCGCGATCTCGATGATCGACCTGACGACGCTCGAGGGTGCGGACACCCCGGGCAAGGTCCGGTCGCTGGCCGCGAAGGCGGTCAACCCGGACCCGACCGACCGCGAGACCCCGAAGGTCGCCGCCGTCTGCGTCTATCCGGACATGGCGGCCGTCGCCGCCGCCGGCGTCAAGGGCAGCGGCGTCAAGGTGGCCTCCGTGGCCACGGCCTTCCCGGCCGGGCGTGCCGCCCTCCCGATCAAGCTGGCGGACACGAAGGACGCCGTCGCCGCGGGCGCCGACGAGATCGACATGGTGATCGACCGCGGCGCCTTCCTCTCCGGCAGGTACCTCCAGGTCTTCGAGGAGATCAAGGCGGTCAAGGAGGCCACCGGCACCGCCCGCCTGAAGGTCATCTTCGAGACCGGCGAGCTCTCGACGTACGACAACATCCGCCGCGCCTCCTGGCTGGGCATGCTGGCGGGCGCCGACTTCATCAAGACCTCGACGGGCAAGGTCGCGGTGAACGCCACCCCGGCGAACACGATGCTGATGCTCCAGGCGGTCCGCGACTTCCGCGACCAGACCGGGGTACAGGTCGGCGTGAAGCCGGCCGGCGGGATCCGTACCGCCAAGGACGCGATCAAGTTCCTGGTGCTGGTGAACGAGACCGCGGGCGCGGACTGGCTGGACAACCACTGGTTCCGCTTCGGCGCCTCCAGCCTGCTCAACGACCTGCTGATGCAGCGCCAGAAGCTGGCCACAGGGCGCTATTCCGGTCCCGACTACGTGACGGTGGACTGAGCGAGATATGACTGCCAATCCCTTCGAGTACGCCCCCGCCCCCGAGTCCCGGTCGGTCGTCGACATCGCGCCGGCGTACGGCCTCTTCATCGACGGCGAGTTCACCGACGCCGCCGAGGGCAAGGTCTTCAAGACCGTCTCCCCGGCGACCGAGGAGGTCCTCTCCGAGATCGCCCAGGCGGGCGAGGCCGACGTGGACCGGGCCGTGCAGGCCGCCCGCCGCGCCTTCGGCCCCTGGTCGGCCCTCCCCGGCGCCGAGCGCGCCAAGTACCTCTTCCGCATCGCCCGGATCATCCAGGAGCGCTCCCGCGAGCTGGCCGTCCTGGAGACCCTCGACAACGGCAAGCCGATCAAGGAGACCCGGGACGCGGATCTCCCGCTGATCGCCGCCCACTTCTTCTATTACGCGGGCTGGGCCGACAAGCTCGACCACGCGGGCTTCGGCCCGAATCCCCGGCCGCTGGGCGTCGCGGGCCAGGTCATCCCCTGGAACTTCCCGCTGCTGATGCTGGCCTGGAAGATCGCCCCGGCGCTGGCGACCGGCAACACGGTCGTCCTCAAGCCCGCCGAGACCACCCCCCTCTCCGCCCTCTTCTTCGCGGACATCTGCCGCCAGGCGGGCCTCCCCAAGGGCGTCGTCAACATCATCCCGGGGTACGGGGACGCGGGCGCCGCCCTCGTCGCGCACCCGGACGTCGACAAGGTCGCCTTCACCGGCTCCACCGCCGTCGGCAAGCAGATCGCCCGTACGGTCGCCGGCTCCAAGAAGAAGCTCACCCTCGAACTGGGCGGCAAGGGCGCCAACATCGTCTTCGACGACGCCCCCATCGACCAGGCGGTCGAGGGCATCGTCAACGGCATCTTCTTCAACCAGGGCCAGGTCTGCTGCGCCGGCTCCCGCCTCCTCATCCAGGAGTCGGTCGCCGACGAGGTCCTGGATGCCCTCAAGGCCCGCCTGTCGACCCTGCGCCTCGGCGACCCGCTCGACAAGAACACCGACATCGGCGCGATCAACTCCGCCGAGCAGCTCGCCCGCATCACCGAGCTCGCCGAGGCCGGCGAGGCCGAGGGCGCCGAGCGCTGGACGGCGCCGTGCGAACTGCCCGCGGACGGCTACTGGTTCGCCCCGACGCTCTTCACCGGCGTCACGCAGGCGCACCGCATCGCCCGCGAGGAGGTCTTCGGCCCGGTCCTCTCCGTCCTCACCTTCCGCACCCCCGCCGAGGCGGTCGCGAAGGCCAACAACACCCCGTACGGCCTCTCCGCCGGCATCTGGACGGAGAAGGGCTCCCGGATCCTGTCCGTCGCGGGCAGCCTCCGGGCCGGGGTCGTCTGGGCGAATACGTTCAACAAGTTCGACCCGACGTCGCCCTTCGGCGGCTACAAGGAGTCGGGTTTCGGCCGCGAGGGCGGCCGCCACGGTCTGGAGGCGTACCTCGATGTCTGACGCACGACTTGGGGTCCTCAAGACCTACAAACTCTTCATCGGCGGCAAATTCCCGAGGTCCGAGAGCGGGCGCGTGTACGAGGTGACCAGCAGCAAGGGCGAGTGGCTGGCCAACGCCCCCCAGTCGTCCCGCAAGGACGCCCGCGACGCGGTCGTCGCCGCCCGCAAGGCCTTCGCCGGCTGGTCGGGCGCCACCGCCTACAACCGCGGGCAGGTGCTCTACCGGGTCGCGGAGATGCTGGAGGGCCGCAAGGACCAGTTCGTACGGGAGGTCGCCGACGCCGAGGGCCTGGGCAAGTCCCGCGCCGCGGCCGTCGTGGACGCGGCCGTGGACCGGTGGGTCTGGTACGCGGGCTGGACCGACAAGATCGCGCAGGTGGCGGGCGGCGGCAACCCGGTCGCGGGCCCGTACTTCAACCTCTCCACGCCCGAGCCGACCGGCGTGGTCGCGGTCCTGGCCCCCCAGGAGTCGTCCTTCCTGGGCCTGGTCTCGGTCGTCGCCCCCGTCATCGTCACGGGCAACACCGCCGTCGTCGCCACCAGCGAGTCCGCCCCGCTCCCCGCGCTGTCTCTCGCCGAGGTGCTGGCCACCTCGGACGTCCCGGGCGGCGTCGTGAACGTCCTCTCCGGCCGTACGGCAGAGATCGCCCCGCCGCTGGCCGCGCACCAGGACGTCAACGCCATCGACCTCACCGGCGCCGACCCGGCCCTCGCCAAGGACCTGGAGACAGCCGCCGCGGACAACCTCAAGCGGGTGCTGCGGGCCGGGCCGCACGACTGGTCGCAGACCCCGGACACCAAGCGCCTGACGGCCTTCCTGGAGACCAAGACGGTCTGGCACCCGACGGGGTCCCTGGGCGTCGGCGGCTCCGCATACTAGAGGGCATGCCAGCACGCGTCATCCTCCTCACCGGCCCCTCCGGCTCCGGGAAGTCCCGCCTCGCCGCCGAGGCGGGACTGCCCATCCTGCGGCTCGACGACTTCTACAAAGAGGGCGACGACCCGACGCTGCCGGCCATGGGCGGCGGCATTGGCACGGACTGGGACCACCCGGCCTCCTGGAACGCCGGGGCCGCCATCGAAGCCATCGAGGAGCTCTGCGCCACCGGCCGCACCGACACCCCGCTCTACGACATCTCCACCAGCTCGATCACCGGCCACGAGATCTTCGACCTCAAGGACGCGCCGCTCTTCGTCGCCGAGGGCATCTTCGCGGCCGAGATCGTACGAGAGGTGGCCGACCGCGGGCTGCTGGCCGACGCGATCAGCCTGCAGATCGGCGCCGGGCGCACGTACCGCCGCCGGCTGCTGCGCGACCTGCGGGAGGGCCGCAAGGCGCCGCATGTGCTGCTGCTGCGCGGCTGGCGGCTGATGCAGGCCGAGCCGGCCATCACGGCCCGGCAGGTGGCGCTGGGCGCGCACGCTTGCAGCAAGCGGGAGGCGCTGGCCCGTATCGCCGCGGCCAAGGAAAAGATCCAGGCATGACGAAACGGGGCCAGTCAGACCCCCCGGCTGTCCGGCCCCGCCTCGTCCTTATCCCCCGTGTTACCCCCCGAGGGCTCCCCCACCCCCGGTCTGTCAGGCGACCAGCTCGCCGAAGGACTCTTCCTGGTCCCGGCCGAAGCTGAGCGCCTCGTCTTCGCGCAGCCGGCGCAGGGAGCGCCAGATGCTGCTCTTCACGGTGCCGACGCTGATGTTCAGCACGTCGGCGATCTCCGGGTCGGTACGACCCTCGTAGTAGCGCAGCACCAGCATCGTGCGCTGCAGCTCCGGCAGCTTGGCCAGCGCCTGCCACAGCACGGCGCGCAGCTCGGTGCCGCGCATCGCGTCCGTGTCGCCGGCCGTCTCCGGCAGCTCCTCGGTCGGGTACTCGGCGAGCTTGCGCCGCCGCCAGGCCGAGATGTGCAAGTTCGTCATGGTCCGCCGGAGATATCCCCCTACGGCGGCCTTGTCGCTGATCCGGTCCCATGCCCGGTAGGTCGAGAACAGTGCCGACTGCAGCAGGTCCTCGGCCTCGAAGCGGTCACCCGTCAGGTGATACGCGGTGGCGTACAAGGAGGCGCGACGCTCTTCCACATAGGCCGTGAACGCCGCTTCGGCGCTCGCGTCCTTGGCCGGGCGCCGCTCCCCCGGAACCTCCTTGTACGCCTCCGCGTCTCCTCCCCCGGATCCCCCGTGTCCCCCGATTTCCCCGTTACCCCCCGGGGTCTTGCCGGTGCCCTCGATGGCCACCATGTACGGCGGGCGGCGGACGGCGCCGTTGTGCGTGGTGCCGCGGACCCGGCCCGCATTGTGCAGGCGCGTACGAACTGCTGCGCTGATGGTGCTTTCGTGCGTAGCGTTCATGGCGCCTCCCCCGTCGGTGGAGCTGGTTTCTGCTGACCTGGAAAAGACTGCCCGGTGACTTTCATCGGCCTGTCTGCCGACTGTCACAGGCTTGCAACAGGCCTCTCGGAGGAGGTCTGGTGGAGGTCTGGCGGAGCCGAGGTCGAACCCTGGCGCCGATTGGGCCAGAATGACGCGCGTGCCTTCACTTCTGCTCATCGAGGACGACGACGCCATCCGTACGGCGCTGGAGCTGTCGCTGTCGCGACAGGGCCACCGCGTCACGACCGCGGCGACGGGTGAGGACGGCCTGAAACTGCTCAAGGAGCAGCGGCCCGACCTGATCGTGCTGGACGTGATGCTGCCCGGGATCGACGGCTTCGAGGTGTGCCGGCGGATCCGGCGGACCGACCAGCTGCCGATCATCCTGCTGACCGCGAGAAGCGACGACATCGACGTGGTGGTGGGCCTTGAGTCCGGCGCCGACGACTATGTGGTCAAGCCCGTGCAGGGCCGGGTGCTGGACGCCCGGATCCGCGCGGTGCTGCGGCGCGGGGAACGGGAGAGCTCCGACTCCGCCACGTACGGCAGCCTCGTCATCGACCGCTCTGCCATGACCGTCACCAAGGACGGCGAAGATCTGCAACTGACGCCGACCGAACTGCGGTTGCTGCTCGAACTCAGCAGACGGCCCGGACAGGCGCTGTCCAGACAGCAGTTGCTGCGGCTGGTCTGGGAGCACGACTATCTCGGCGACTCGCGGCTCGTCGACGCCTGCGTGCAGCGGCTGCGGGCGAAGGTCGAGGACGTACCGTCGTCGCCGAGCCTGATCCGTACGGTGCGCGGTGTGGGCTATCGACTGGATGCGCCGTCTGCGTGATCACAGCAAGGACAGTCAAGTGAGTACTGACCCCGGGCGGCTGCGCGGGTGGGCGTCCGGGATTCTGCGCTGGGTGAGCCTGCGGCTGCGGCTTGTCATCGTGTTCGCGCTGGTGGCGCTCGTGTCGGCGGTGTCGGTGGCCGGGATCGCGTACTGGCTGAACCGGGACGCGGTGCTGAAGCGGACGCAGGACGCCTCGCTGCGGGACTTCCGGGAGTCGCTCAAGGACGTCACCGACGCGCTGCCGCTGACCGCGGACTGCCGGGATCTCGAGGACGCCGCCCGCAAGCTCGCCACCAGCAGCCAGAACTACGAGGTGCTGATCCGCGCCGACCGCGGCGACGCCCCGCGGTGCACGGCCTACTCGGACAAGGGCGTGTTCAAGGCCGCCGACGTGCCGGCCGCGCTGCGCACGGCGGTCAATGACCGGCGTACGGACGGCACGGCGCCGTACCACCTGTACTGGCAGCGGATCACCATGGGCGACCGCCCGTATCTGATCGGCGGCGCCCGGGTGGACGGCGGCAACTGGACCGGCTACATGCTCAAGTCGCTGGACGCGGAGCGCAAGGACCTCAATTCCCTCGCCTGGTCGCTGTCCATCGCCACGGCCCTGTCGCTGATCGGCTCCGCGCTGCTCGCCCAGGCCGCCGCCTCGACCGTGCTGCGGCCCGTGCAGCGGCTCGGCGACGCGGCGCGGCGGCTCGGCGAGGGGAAGCTCAACACCCGGCTGCGGGTGACCGGCACCGACGAACTGGCCGACCTGGCGCGGACCTTCAACCAGACCGCGGCCCGGCTGGAGAAGCAGGTCGACGAGCTGAGCGAGCGGGAGAAGGCGAGCCGGCGGTTCGTCGCCGACATGTCCCATGAGCTGCGTACGCCGATGACCGCGATCACCGCCGTGACCGAGGTGCTCGAGGAGGAGCAGGACAACCTCGACCCGATGGTGGCGCCCGCCGTGCAGCTGGTGGTCAGCGAGACGCGGCGGCTGAACGACCTGGTGGAGAACCTGATGGAGGTCACCCGCTTCGACGCGGGCACGGCGAGGCTGGTGCTGGATTACGTGGACGTCGCCGACCAGGTGACCGCTTGCATCGACGCCCGGGCCTGGCTGGACGCCGTGGAGCTGGACGCGGAGCGCGGGCTGAATGTGCGGCTCGATCCGCGGCGGCTCGACGTGATCCTGGCGAATCTCATCGGCAACGCGCTCAAGCACGGCGGCTCGCCCGTGCGGGTCGCGGTGCGGCTGGTGGGCGAGGATCTGGTGATCGAGGTCAAGGACAACGGCCCCGGCATCCCCGAGGAGGTGCTGCCGCACGTCTTCGACCGCTTCTACAAGGCGGACGCGTCCCGGGCCAGAAGCGAGGGCAGCGGGCTCGGCCTGTCCATCGCGGTGGAGAACGCCCGTATCCACGGCGGCACCATCACCGCGGAGAACCTCCCCGAGGGCGGCGCGGTCTTCACGCTGCGGCTGCCCAGGGACGCCTCCGCGGCGGAAGAGGCCCTGGAGCGGGAAGGGCGTGACGGGCGGTGAGGATCGTACGAAAGCAGGTCCTGATGACGCTCGCCGCCACCGCCGCGCTCGCGCTGCCGCTGCTGGCCGGCTGCGGGATCCGGCCCACCTCCGTGCCCGTGGACGCCGGCGAGGCGCCCGCGCGGGCCGAGTGCGGGGCCGAGGAGCGCGAGACCCCGGCGGCGCCGCGGGAGCAGGGCGAGGAGCTGCGGCAGGTCTTCCTGGTCTGCGGGCCGGTGATCTCGACCGTACGGCGCAGCGTCCCCGGCGCGCAGAACGGCGACCGGGACTCCCGGCACGCGGCCGCGGAGGCGCTGCTGGCGGAGCTGCAGCGCAAGCCGACCGACCAGGAGGAGGACGACGGGTACACCACGAGCGTCCCCGACACCCTCTCCGTAGCCGATCCGCAGCCCGATGACCCGGTGGCCGCGGTGCGGCTGAGCCGGGATCCGGACGACATCGGCGACCCGGCGCTGGCGCAGCTGGTGTGCACCTTCGCGGGCGAGGACGGCAGCGTGCGGCTCGGCGGTCCGAACCGGCCGGAGCTGACCTCGTACGCGTGCGGCGGCGACGTGCTCGCCGACCCGTCGCGGGTGCGGGACAGCTGACCTGCGGGAGGGCTTCGGGGAGCGCTACGGGGAGTGACGTACGCGACGGGAACCACGCGGGCGGATGGCGGCGTCGTGACCTAACGTGCAGCGGCATGCATCGGCGGAGCTGACCGCCAGGAGTTTTCGCGCGGCGGGGGCCGTGCTCATCGGCGTTCATCTGGCGGCCGTCTGGTGGGTCGCACTGCGGCCCGCCTCGGTGCCCTGGGTGTACGCCTCGAACCTGACGCCGCTCGCCACCATCCGGATCGAGCTGGAGGCCGGCGGCTGGCAGGCGCTCCGCTCGATAGGCGGCTCGCTGCTGCTCCTCGCCCCGCTCGGCTTCCTGCTGCCGCTGGCCCGCGGCCGGCTGCTGTCCTCGCCGGTGGGCTCGCTGGTGCGGACCTCGCTGGCCGGGCTGATGCTGTCGGTGGTCATCGAGCTGCTGAAGACCGGGATTCCCGGGCAGGTCGCGAATGTGGACGCGGTGCTGCTGAATGTGGCCGGCGTCGCGATCGCGCATGCGGCCGTGGTGCCCGCGGTACGGGCGTGGCTGCGGCGGTCGCACGGCACCGCGGGCGGCTCTCAGGGGAAACCCCGAGAATTCCCAGGGTCCGGATCGCTCCCCGGGGCGACGCAGCAGCGGGACCTGCGGCCGTACGGTGGTATTACCGTCAAGGAGACGGGATAACGACCTAAGGAGTCGCAGCCATGGCCGCACTGACCCGCCCTCGCGAAGGCAGGGTAATCGCCGGCGTATGCGCGGGCCTGGCCCGGCGCTTCGGCATTTCCGCGAATGCGATGCGGATTATCTTCCTGGTTTCCTGCCTGCTGCCGGGACCGCAGTTCCTGATCTATCTGGGAGCGTGGGTGCTGATGCCCCGGGACGACAAGGCGCAGAGCTACCAGTCCGCCTGGTAACACCCGACAGCTGACAATGCGAGGGCCGCGCACCTGGTGGGTGCGCGGCCCTCGCCGTTGTGCGGGGCCCTTACAGGGCGCCGCCCAGCACCTGGTTCGGCACCTCGGTGAGCTCGTTGTCACCGGTGAGGCCCTCCGCGCCGCCGACCACGGAGCCGAGGTTGTCCCCGACCGGGACGTCGCGGGTGACCGCGGACGGCTGCACGTTGCCGACCTTGACGTCGTCGAGCGCGCCGGCGACGCCGCCCACGGGCAGCGAGTCCACCGGGCTCACAGGCGCCGCGGACGCGGAGCCGGCGGCGCAGGCGGCCAGGGCCGCACCCAGGACGGCGGTGCCGAGAATCTTGCGGGAGTTCATGGAATACATCCTCGTCATCATGGTTTGAGGGCGCTTCAAGGCACTTCAAGCTAGCCAGGGCCAGGAACGGGACGCAATCACCTGCCGACATGGTTGCGGCCGTACGGAAATTGCCCCGTACGGCCGCATCCGCATTTTGTCCGATCAAACGTTCCCGGGTGAAGAAGTGCTGGTCACCGCGGTCTGCTGGAAAAGCCATTCGGAGCGCAGCTCGGCATAGCCGGGCTTGATGACCTCGTTGATCATCGCCAGGCGTTCATCGAAAGGAATGAATGCCGATTTCATGGCATTGACCGTGAACCACTGCATGTCCGCGAGCGAGTAGCGGAAGGTGCGCACCAGGTGCTCGAACTCGCGGCTCATCGACGTGTCGCTCATGAGCCGGTTGTCGGTGTTCACGGTGGCGCGGAAGTGCAGCCGGCGGAGCAGGCCGATGGGGTGCTCGGCGTACGAACTGGCCGCCCCTGTCTGGAGGTTGGAGCTGGGGCACAGCTCCAGCGGGATGCGCTTGTCGCGGACGTACGCGGCGAGGCGGCCGAGCTTCACGCTGCCGTCGTCGGCGATCGTGATGTCGTCGATGATGCGCACGCCGTGGCCGAGGCGGTCGGCGCCGCACCACTGCAGTGCCTGCCAGATGGAGGGCAGGCCGAAGGCCTCGCCGGCGTGGATGGTGAAGTGGTTGTTCTCCCGCTTCAGGTACTCGAAGGCGTCGAGGTGCCGGGTGGGCGGGTAGCCGGCCTCGGCGCCGGCGATGTCGAAGCCGACGACGCCCAGATCGCGGTAGCGGTTGGCGAGTTCGGCGATCTCCAGGGCGCGGGCGGCGTGCCGCATCGCGGTGAGCAGGGCGCCGACGCGGATCCGGCGGCCGGCCTGCTGCGCCCGGCGCTCGCCTTCGCGGAAGCCCTCGTTGACCGCCTCGACGACCTCTTCGAGGCTCAGCCCGGCGGTGAGGTGCTGCTCGGGGGCGTACCGGACCTCGGCATAGACGACGCCGTCGGCAGCCAGGTCCTCGGCGCACTCGGCGGCGACGCGGACGAGGGCGTCGCGGGTCTGCATGACCGCGCAGGTGTGCGCGAAGGTCTCGAGATAGCGCTCCAGTGAGCCGGAGTCGGCGGCTTCGCGGAACCACATGCCGAGCTTTTCCGGGTCGGTCTCCGGGAGGCTCTCGTAGCCGGTCTGAGCGGCGATCTCCACGATGGTGGCGGGGCGCAGGCCGCCGTCGAGATGGTCGTGGAGCAGCACCTTGGGCGCGCGGCGGATCTGGTCCGGGGTGGGAATCACTCCCTGGGTCTCGCTTGTCATCTCCGCACCATAGCGCCGGGGCGGGCGGATGGCTACGCGCGTAGAGGTGCCGCGCGTCAGGTGACCTGGGGGTGGGCTGGGTATGGCATTCAGATGGCGGGTGTGGAGCTTTCCGGGCTGTTCCCCGGAACAGCGGCTTTCTGACAGGGTGTTGTTCATGACGCAGGCGAGCGTGTCGCGTGAGGCCAGGCTTGGGCGGGGGCGGACGGAAGGGTCCGTTCAGGCGGCGGTGTTGATGTTGCCCGCGGGGAAGGTCGAGGGCAGCGGGCGGCCCTCGCCGCTGGCGGCGGCGGCCATGCGGCCGCTGGGGCGGCGGCTGGCGCGGGCCGGTCGCGAGGACGGGCTCGCGGTGCATGTCGTGCACTACCGGTGCAGCGGGTGGAACGGGTCGGCGGCGGATCTCGCGTCCGACGCGGGGTGGGCGCTTGATGAGGTGGTGCGGCGGTACGGGGATGTGCCGGTGTGTCTCATCGGTACCGACATGGGTGGGCGGGCGGCGCTGCGGGCGGCGGGGCATGAGGCCGTTCATGCGGTGGTGGCGTTGGCGCCTTGGCTGCCGGAGCAGCCGGGGGCTGCGGAGCCTGTGCGGCAGTTGGTCGGGCGGCAGGTGTTGATCGCGCACGGCACGAATGATGAGCGGACGGATCCGGAGCTGTCGTACCGGCTCGCGGAGCAGGTGAAGAAGGTGAATCCGGAGGTGTGCCGCTTCGAGGTGCACTCGGATCGGCATGGGATGCACCAGCATCGGGCCGAGGTGGCGGCGCTGGCCGTGGACTTTGTGATCGGGGCGCTGTACGGGCGCGGGTTTTCGCGGCCCGTGGCCGACGCGCTGGTGGCTCCGCCGCCGTTGGGACTGCGGATGCCGTTGGCCTCCGGCTTTGGGGCAGCGTTACGACACTGAGGCCCGGGCATCTGTTCCGCGCTGCGCGCGGATATCGCGCCTGCGGCGCTCGTCCTCAAACGCCGGACGGGCTTGAATCGGTGCCCGCACCTTCGCCCGCGCCCGGCTCGTCCCGTACAGCGTGATCGCGCCCACTCCCGCCAGCGCCGCCAGGCCCAGCGTCACCACGCCGCCCCAGCCCGCCGCGTGGAACGCGAGCGCGCCGACCGTCGCACCCGCGCTGGAGCCCGCGTAGTACGCGACCTGGTAGAGGGCCGACGCCTGCGCGCGGCCCGTGGTCGCGGTGCGGCTCACCGAGCCGGAGGCGACTGCGTGGCCCGCGAAGAAGCCTGCGGTGATCAGGACCAGGCCGAGGAGGACGGCCAGGAGGGAGTCGGCGAGGGACAGGAGGAGGCCGACGACCGCCGTCAGCGCGCCCAGGTAGATCGTGCCGCGGCGGCCGAAGCGGCCCGCCAGGTGGCCGGCCGCCGAGGACGAGGCCGTGCCTACCAGGTAGATGACGAAGACCGAGCCGATCAGGCCCTGGGAGAGGTTGAAGGGGGCCTCGTCCAGGCGGTAGCCGATCACCGTGTAGACGGCGCCGAAGACGACCATGAAGAGCATGCCGATGGCGTACAGGCGCAGCATCAGGCCGTCGGCGAGGTGGGTGCGTACCGTCGCCGCCAGGGCGCGGGGGCGGAGGGGGGACGGGGTGAAGTTGCGGGCGGCGGGGAGGAGCAGGCGGAAGGCCACCGCGCAGAGCAGCGAGAGCGCCGCGACCGCGGCCAGAGCCACGCGCCAGCCGGCCGCCTGGGTCACCCAGCCGGTCAGGATGCGGCCGGTCATGCCGCCGATGCTGTTGCCGGCGACGAAGAGGCCGATCGCGGTGATGACGGACTCGCGGCGGACCTCCTCGCCGATGTAGGCGATGGCGGAGGCCGGGATGCCGGCGATGGCGATGCCCTGCAGGACGCGGAGCGCGATGAGGGTGGTGTGGTTCGGGGCCAGCGGCATGACCACGGCCAGGGCGACCGCTACGGCGAGCGCCGCCGTCATCAGCCGGCGGCGGCCGATGCGTTCGGAGACCGCGCTCAGCGGGAGTACGGCGAGCGCCAGCGCCAGCGTCGTACCGGAGACCGTCCAGCTGGCCGAGCCCGGGGCGACGCCCAGGTCCGCGGAGATGGCGGGGAGCAGCGCCTGGGTGGAGAAGAGGAGGGCGAAGGTGGCGACGCCGGAGGAGAAGAGGGCGAGGGTCATGCGGCGGTAGCCGGGACCGCCTGGGGACAGCTTGCTGGCTGGCATGTCCTCGACCGTACGAGGCCGGGGTTGATGCGTCCAATGCATGGAATTGCGATAATCGATGCTGTGGTGCATCAAGCGAGGTCACAGGCGTCTCTGTCACGGGGCCGCAATAGTAAAGTCACTTTCGTTACGGACGAGCGCGAGGAGCGCGAGGACTGGGCGGCCCTGCTGGCGCCGCGGCTCGCGCAGTTCGCGGCCGTGGCGCGGCATGAGCATGTGACGCGGGCCGCCGCGGAGCTGGGCGTGCCGCAGTCGAGTCTGAGCCGGGCCATCGTGCGGCTGGAGGAGGACCTGGGGGTGGCGCTCTTCGCCCGGCACGGGCGGACGGTGTCGCTCACCCCTGCCGGGCGGGACTTTCTGGCGTCCGTGGAAGGCGCCTTGGGCGAGGTGGGGCGGGCGGCCGAGTCCGTACGGGCCGATGCCGATCCCGCGTACGGGAAGGTCGCCTTCGGGTTTCTGCACACGCTCGGGCCGGAGACCGTGCCGGAGTTGATCCGGGGGTTTCGGATCGAGCATCCGCGGGTGCGGTTCACGCTGGTGCAGGGGTACGGGGAGTGGCTGATCGAGCGGCTGCGGGAGGGGGAGCTGGATCTTTGTCTGGCGTCGCCGGTGCCCGATGCGCCCGATCTGCGGGCGCGGCGGCTGGCGGAGCAGCGGCTGCGGCTCGTCGTGCCGGACGATCACCGGCTGGCGGCGCGTAAGCGGGTGCGGCTGGCGGAGGCGGCGGAGGAGGTCTTCGTGACGCTGGAGCCGGGGTATGGGATGCGGCGGATCACGGATGATCTGTGTGCGCAGGCCGGGTTCACGCCGAAGATCGCCTTTGAGGGGGAGGAAGCCGAGACGCTGCGGGGGCTGGTGGCGGCGGGGTTGGGGGTTGCTCTGCTGCCGCCGCCCGCGGTGGCCAGGCCGGGGGTCGTCGAGCTGACGATCTCCGCGCCGCGGGCGGTGCGGGAGATCGGGGTGGCGTGGGTGGCCGGGCACTCCGACCCGCCGCCCGTGGCCGCCTTCAAGCGGTTTCTGCTGGGGCGGAAGGGGCAGCTGCTGGCGGGGTAGCGCTCGGCGTCACCGTGCCCGCCGCGCCGTCGACCGTGATCGTGGCGCCGTCCTTGATCAGCTCCGTCGCGCGGGCCACGCCCACCACCGCCGGGATGCCGTACTCGCGGGCCACCACCGCGCCGTGCGAGATCGCGCCGCCCATCTCCATCACCAGGCCGCCCGCGGTGAGGAACAGCGGGGTCCAGCCCGGGTCGGTGGACGGGCAGACCAGGATCTCGCCCGGGTTGAGGTGGACGCCGACCGGTTCGTGGACGACGCGGGCGGTGCCGGTGACCGTACCGGCGGAAGCGGGCGTGCCGGCCAGCCCGCCGGCCTCGGCGGTGACCTCGCGGGCCGCCGACGCCGCGCCCAGCGCCTCCGCGTCCGTGCCGTCGGAGAGCAGCACCCGCGGGATGTGCTTGCGGCGCAATTCGCGGTCGTACGCCTCGCGGTGGCGGGTCACCAGCGGGCGCAGGTCGGTGCCGCGGAGGCCGGCGCGAGCCTGCTCCAGCGATACGTAAAAGATGTCCTCCGGGCGCTCCAGCACCCCCTGCTCCACCAGGTGCTCCCCCACCGCCTTCAGGTGGGTGCGCAGGCCCGCGAAGGCGCGGATCATCGTGGACTTCGGCAGCTCGCGCAGCCCGGCCAGCTGCCGGGTCCGGTCGAGTGCGAAACGCAGCACTGGGGCGAGCCTGGGGTCCGCCCGTTCCGTCACCTCCTCGATGGTCCGCTCGGCCTCCTCCGCGCCCTTGGCGAACAGCACGTCGGGGGCGAGGTCCGGGTCGTCGAGGCGCAGGTAGTTGGCGAGGACGCCGAGGATGTGGGTGGGGTCATCGGACCAGCGGGGCATGCCGAGGTCGATCTCGGCGACGGCGCGGTGGCCGTAGTCGGCCATGAAGGCGTCGAGTTCGCGCTGGACGGTGGCGGGGAGGGCGGTCAGCGCGGCCAACTCCGCCGCCGGGGTGTCGCGGAGGGTGCGGGCCGCCACCGGGTCCGCCTTGATGCGGGTGGCGGCCTGCCACAGGGCCAGGTCCATTTCGGTGGTGACGTTGTGCGGGAGGCTGCGCAGGACGTTCTGCAGCTCGGCGCGGTCGGTGGGATCCGTGACCAGGAGCCGCGCCAGCCCGAACATCAGGTACCCGGCGGCGAAGTCGGGCACGATCGCGTACACGAGGGGGAAGAGCTTGCTGCCGAGCAGCCGCTCCACGTGGTCGAGGCGGGTGGCCGGCGAGGCGTCGGCGGGCAGCCGCAGCAGGGCGTCCAGGGTCGCGGGGAGGCGGTCGGCGCGGCGGAGCGCCGTGCCCGGGTCGATGAGCGCCCCGGCGATCTGCAGCGGCAGCTTGTAGCCGCCGGCGACGGACTTGGGGAGGGCGCGCAGCGTCTTGAGGAGGGTGCCGCGGCGGTGGCGTACGGAGAGGCGGGGGTCGGTGAGCAGGTGTCTGATCACGGTGGCGGAGCGGGCTTCGGCGACGTCGAGCGCGCGCGGCAGCATCTCCCGGCCGAGGCGGCTGCGGAGCGCGTCGGTGATGTCGGCGTAGATCCGGCCGCCCGCCTCGACGATGCCGAGCGACGAGCCCGCGGTCGGGCTGCGGCCGCCGGGGTTGGTGCGGCTGCTGCGGGTGAGGAGCTGGAAGGCGTCCACGCCCATGGGAGTGAACGGGCGGTAGACGCCCTGGGCGACATTGACGGAGAGGTAGACGCGCAGGCCGGGCTGGTCGCTCTCCGGGGCCGGGTAGAGGGTGGTGACGGGGCGGGCCTGGAGCAGCCAGAGCTTGCCGTCCTTGTCGATCGCCCACTCGGTGTCCTGCGGGGCGCCGTCGTAGAGCCGCTCGGTGCGGGCGCCGAGGCGGGTGAGGTCGGCGAGCTGGGCGTCGGTGAGGGTGTCTTCGGCGGCCTCGGCGTCGATCTGTTCCGTACCGCCCTCGGGGAGGCCGCGGATGAGGGTGGTGCGGTGGCCGGGGCGGCGTTCGGTGATGCGGCCGGTGGCGGTGTCGACGACGAAGCGGTCCGGGTCGACGGCGCCGGAGACCACGGATTCGCCCAGCCCCGGGCTGGCGTCGATGACGGTCTCGTGGCGGCGGCCGGTCACCGGATTCGCGGTGAACATGACCCCGGCGACGGCGGCCGGCACCATCCGCTGCACGACGACGCAGAGGCGTACGGCGGCGTGGTCGATGCCGTTCGCGGCGCGATAGGCCACGGCCCGGTCGGTCCACAGCGACGCCCAGCAGCGGCGGACGGCGTCGACGACCGCGTCCTCGCCGACGACGTTCAGGTAGGTGTCCTGCTGCCCCGCGAAGCTGGCGTCGGGCAGGTCCTCGGCGGTGGCGGAGGAGCGTACGGCCACGGGGCCTTGGGCGGCGGTGTCGGCGACGGCGGCCACGATGTCGTCGGCCACGTCGGCCTGGAGGATCAGTGCCCGGGCGCGCTGGGCGAGGCGGGCGAGGGCGGCGGTGTCTGTGGGCGCGGTGGCGGCCAGTTCGGCGAGTACGGGCCCGAGCCCGGCGCCCGCGGCGACCCTCCCGTACGCCTCCGTCGTCACGCACACGCCGGGCGGGACGGGGAGCCCGGCGCGGGTCAGGATGCCGAGGTTGAGCGCCTTGCCGCCGACCAGCGGCAGCATGTCATCGGCGATATCGGCGAAAGGCAGCACAAGAGGGGCGTCCATGCGTGAATCATCCCGCTTGCGGCGTGCCGGTGCGCTCTGGAGCCGGCTGACGAGTGATCGGCGCGGTCGCAGAGCGGCCGGGACCGGCCCTGCCGCACTACGACCGCGACTTCACAACCGTGGTCTACCGGTCAGCCGACCGGGACGGTCTCCTGCTGGCCCGCGACCCTGACGGCCTGGTAGTACGTCCAGGCGAGGCCGTCGCACGCGGTCCCCGTCGCTCCGCTGTAGCCGTTGCAGACGCGCTTGAGGTCCTCGTAGAAGGCGCTGTCGAGGCGGTCCTTGTTCGCGGGGAAGGCGCCCATGGCCTTGTAGTTGCGGTAGCCGAAGTCGTGCCGTATGCAGCTCTTCTCAAACGGGAACCCGAACGGGTTGTCGGGCGATGAGGAGCATTTGTCCGTCGACCAGTCGAAGTTGTACGCGGCGTACTTGCCCATCTCGGCGCGGGCGGCGTGGAACGCGTTCGCGCTGCTCGCGCTGGTCTGGGTCCAGCTCGACAGCAGCTGTGGCTTGTCGGACGGGGCGGCGGCGGCTGGGCCGGCGGAGCCGAGGGCGGCAAGAAGGGTTGCGGACGCCACCGATAAACCGGCGATGAGTCTGGTGCGGCGCATTCAGAACCTCCGTGGCGGGTCCGGTCGGGACCCGGATAGCGCATGGGCATGTCAGGTGTGACTGCGCCGGTTAGCTACCCCTCCGCGGAGAAATCTGAACCCTTTCACGGAGATCCTTGTCCGCGAACTACCTGCTCGTATGCGGCAGTTGGGCTTCCGTTTACTCGCCTTACTCGCCTTACTCGCCCACGCCCGCCTCAGCCAATACGGTCCAGGACCACCGGCCGCGGCTCGTACGCGGTTCCGGCCGGCGCGATGTCGTATGCGTCCGGCAGGGACTGGAGCGCGTACTCGAACTTCTCCGGGGTGTCCGTGTGCAGGGTCAGCAGGGGCTGGCCCGCCGTCACCGACTCCCCCGGCTTGGCGTGCAGTTCGATGCCCGCCGCCGCCTGGACCGGGTCTTCCTTGCGGGCCCGGCCCGCGCCGAGGCGCCAGGCCGCTACGCCGACGGCGTAGGCGTCGAGGCGGGTCAGGATGCCGGACGACGGGGCCGTCAGCACCTGGGTCTCGCGGGCCACCGGCAGTGCGGCGTCCGGGTCGCCGCACTGTGCCGCGATCATGCGGCGCCAGGCGTCCATGGCCGAGCCGTCGGCGAGGGCCTTTGCCGGGTCGGTGTCGTGGAGGCCGGCCGCGTCGAGCATCTCGCGGGCCAGGGCGAGGGTCAGTTCGACCACGTCCGACGGACCGCCGCCGGCCAGGACCTCGACCGACTCGCGGACTTCCAGGGCGTTGCCGGCCGTCAGGCCGAGGGGGGTGGACATGTCGGTGAGGAGGGCGACCGTGCGCACGCCGTGGTCCGTGCCCAGGCCGACCATCGTCTGCGCCAGCTCGCGGGCGTCATCGAGGGACTTCATGAAGGCGCCGGAGCCGACCTTCACGTCGAGGACGAGGGAGTCCGTACCCTCGGCGATCTTCTTCGACATGATCGAGGAGGCGATGAGCGGGATGGACTCCACGGTGGCCGTGACGTCCCGCAGCGCGTAGAGCTTCTTGTCCGCGGGAGCGAGGCCGTCGCCCGCCGCGCACACCACCGCGCCTACGTCCCGCAGCACCGCCAGCATCTCGTCATTCGACAGCAGCGCCCGCCAGCCCGGGATGGACTCCAGCTTGTCCAGCGTGCCGCCGGTGTGGCCGAGGCCGCGGCCGGAGAGCTGCGGGACGGCGGCGCCGCACGCCGCGACCAGGGGGGCCAGCGGCAGCGTGATCTTGTCGCCGACGCCGCCCGTCGAGTGCTTGTCGGCGGTGGGGCGGTCCAGAGACGAGAAGTCCATCCGCTCGCCCGACGCGATCATCGCCGCCGTCCAGCGGGCGATCTCCGGGCGCTCCATGCCGTTGAGGAAGATGGCCATCGCCAGCGCCGACATCTGCTCGTCGGCGACCTCGCCGCGGGTGTACGCGTCGATGATCCAGTCGATCTGCTCGTCCGTCAGGCGGGCGCGGTCGCGCTTCGCGCGGATTACCGAGATTGTGTCCACGGGGACACCCCTTTCAGGTTCGTGACGCCGTCCACGCGCTTCGTCAGCGCGAACGGCTCAGCGCTGCAGGTCCTCGGGACCGAACGCGTCCGGCAGGATCTCCGACATCGGCCGTACGCCGTGCGCCGTGTCGACCAGCAGGTCGGGGCCGCCGTGCTCCCACAGCAGCTGCCGACAGCGGCCGCACGGCATCAGCACCCGGCCGTCGGCGTCGCAGCAGGTGAACGCGGTGAGGCGGCCGCCCCCTGTCATCTGCAGCTGCGAGATCAGCCCGCACTCGGCGCACAGCGCCACGCCGTAGGCGGCGTTCTCCACATTGCAGCCGCTGACGATCCGGCCGTCCTCGGCGAACGCCGCCGCGCCGACCGGGAACTTCGAGTACGGGGCGTACGCCCGGGACATGGCAGCCCTGGCCGCCTCCCGCAGCGCGGTCCAGTCGACCGGCTGCGTCTCGGCCGGCGTCGCCGGCCGCGTCCCCGGCTCCGTCATCCGCCCTCCCCCTTGCGGTACGGGCGGCCGTTGGCCTTCGGCATCCGCAATCGCTGCGAGGACAGGGCCAGGACGAGCAGCGTCGTGATCGGCGCGGCCATCGCCACGAACTGGCTCGGCACCTCGTCGACCGCGAGATACCACCACAGCAGCAGCGCGGCGACGACGGCGCCGACCGCGGCCGGGACGTACTTCCTGCGGATCGCCTGCCACACGACCATGGCCGCCAGCAGCACGACGAGGAAGAGCAGCAGGGCGTGCACGTTCTCGCCGCCGGAGCGGACGTTGAGGCTGTCCGTATAGCCGAAGAGGAGCGCGCCGAGGGCCATGCCGCCGGGCATCCAGTTGCCGAAGATCATGGCGGCGAGGCCGATGTAGCCGCGGCCGCCGGTCTGGCCCTCCTGGTAGATGTTCGCGGCGACCTCGGAGAGGAAGACGCCGCCGAGCCCGGCCAGCGCGCCGGAGATGATCACGGCGATGTACTTGTACTTGTAGACGTTCACGCCGAGCGACTCGGCCGCGATCGGGCTCTCGCCGCAGGAGCGCAGCCGCAGGCCGAACGCGGTGCGCCACAGGATCCACCAGGTCAGCGGGACCAGCAGGATCGCGATGATGGTGAGCAGCGAGAGGTTGGTGACGAGGCCGCCGAGGAAGCCGGCGATATCGGAGATCAGGAACCAGTGTTTCCCGTTGAGGTCCTTCAGCCAGTCCGACAAGCCCGGCACCGTGATCGATTTGATCGGATCGATCGTCGGCGACTGCTTCGCGCTGCCGCCGGCCTCGGCGAAGGTGAACTTCGACAGGTACTTCGTGGCGCCGAGCGCCAGGATGTTGATCGCCACACCGGAGACGATGTGGTTCACGCCGAAGGTCACCGTGACGATCGCGTGCAGCAGGCCGCCGAGCGCGCCGCCGATGAGGCCCATCAGCACGCCGGTCCACGGCCCCCACTGATAGCCGGCCCAGGCGCCGAACCAGGTGCCGAGGATCATCATGCCCTCGAGCCCGATGTTGATCACACCGGCCCGCTCGGCCCACAGCCCGCCGAGCCCGGCGAGGCCGATCGGCACCGCGAGCCGCAGCGCGCCGGAGACCTGGCCGACGGAGGTGATGTCGTGCGCACCGGTGATGAGGCGTACGGCGGAGGCGAGGGCGAGCGCACCCGCGATGATCAGCATGATCCACGGCAGCGAGAGCTTGCGGCGGGTCGGGCGGCCGGGCTGCGGCGGGGTCTTCGTCGCTACGGTCGTGGCGCTCACACCGACACCTCCTCACGGTTGTTCTTGGCGGCGGCGGCGAGCTCCGCGCCCACCCTGCTCTGCTGGCGGCGCAGGCCGTAGCGGCGGACGGTCTCGTACGAGACGACCACCGAGATCACGATCAGGCCCTGCATGATCGTGGCGATCTCCTTCGGATAGCCCTCGTAGTCCAGCGACGTGGACGCCTTGTCGAGGAAGGCGATCAGCAGCGCGGCGAAGGCGATGCCGACGGGGTTGTTGCGGCCGAGCAGGGCGATGGTGATGCCGGTGAAGCCGATGCCGGTCGGGAAAGACTGGCTGTACGTGTGCGTCTCGCCGAGCAGGATCGGCATGCCGGCCAGGCCCGCGACCGCGCCCGAGATGAGCATCGAGGTGAGCACCATGCGCTTGGCGTCGACGCCGCTCGCGGCGGCGGCGGACTCGCTGGCGCCGGTCGCCCGGAGGTCGAAGCCGAAGCGGGTGCGGCCCAGGACGAACCAGTAGACGATGCCGAGCGCGGCGGCCACGAAGGTGAAGCCGTAGACGTCGCCCGCCAGGTCGTTGACCTTCAGCCCGGGGAACCAGCCGGACTCCGCGATCTCGCCGGTCGTCAGGTTGTTGCTGCCCTCGGGCTGCACGCCGAACTGGGCGGGGAGGGTGAGCCAGGCGATCAGGCTGGTGGCGATGGCGTTGAGCATGATGGTCGAGACGACCTCGCTCACGCCGCGGGTCGTCTTCAGGATGCCCGCGATGCCCGCCCAGAAGGCGCCGACGAGCATCGCCGTGACGACGATGACGAAGATGTGCAGCGGCCCGGGCAGCGTGACCTTCGCGCCGACGAGCGCGGAGACCATCGCGGCGAGGCGGTACTGGCCGTCGACGCCGATGTTGAAGAGGTTCATCCGGAAGCCGATCGCCACCGCGAGGGCCGCCAGGTAGTACGTGCCCCACTGGTTGACGATCAGGACCTGGATGTCGACGTTCTGGGCGTAGTCGATCATCAGCTTGAACGGCTCGAACGGGCTCTTGCCCGAGGCGAGCAGCACGATCGCGCTGAGCAGGACCGCGACGAGGAGGGCGAGGGCGGGGCCCGCTACCGCGAGCAGCAGCCGCTCTTTGTCAAAACGCTTCATCGGGCCTCGTCCTCCGGGTCCTGCGTATCCTGCGTAGCCTCCGTGTGCTCCAGGTGTCCGCTGGCCGCGCCCGTCATCGCCGAGCCCAGCTCCTCCGGCGTCACCGTCGCCGGGTCGGCATCAGCGACCAGACTGCCGCGGTAGATCACCCGCAACGTGTCGGACAGGCCGATCAGCTCATCCAGGTCCGCCGAGATCAGCAGCACCGCCATGCCCTCGCGCCGGGCCTCGCGGATCTGATCCCAGATCGCGGCCTGCGCGCCGACGTCCACGCCGCGGGTGGGGTGGGCGGCGATGAGCAGCTTCGGCTCGTGGCTCATCTCGCGGCCGATGATCAGCTTCTGCTGATTGCCGCCGGAGAGCGAGCCGGCCGTGACGTCGATGCCGGGCGTACGGACGTCATAGTCCGCGACGATCCGCTCGGTGTCGGCGCGCGCGGCCTTGATGTCGAGGAGGACACCCCGGGAGTTGGGCTTCTCGGTGACGTGGCCGAGGATCCGGTTCTCCCACAGCGGGGCGTTGAGCAGCATGCCGTGGCGGTGCCGGTCCTCGGGGATGTAGCCGAGCCCGGCGACGCGGCGCCTGCGGACCGGCCAGGAGGAGACGTCCGTACCGTCGAGGACGACGACGCCGGAGTCGGGCTTGCGCATGCCGATGATCGCGTCGATCAGCTCGGTCTGGCCGTTGCCCTCCACGCCGGCGATGCCGAGGACCTCGCCCTTGCGGATGGTGAAGGTGATGCCGTCCAGGAGGAGGCGGCCCGCAGCGACGTGCTCCTCGATGATGTCCGTATCCGCGGTGGGCGCCTGGCCGCTGCTGCCGACCGTGTCGACCGCGGCGATGCCGCCGTCCTCGGCCAGGGTCAGCTCCTTGACCTCCAGCATCGGTACGTCCGTCACCGTCGACTCGCGGGTCTCCGGGGTCGGCAGCTCGCTGCCCACCATCAGCTCGGCGAGCTGCTTGCGGGTGACGTCGGCGGGCTTGACCGTGTCGACCGTCGTACCGCGCCGGATGACGGTGATGTCGTCGGCGACGCTCAGCACCTCGCCGAGCTTGTGCGAGATGAAGATGACGGTGAGGCCCTCGGACTTCAGCTCCCGCAGGTTGTCGAAGAGCGCGTCGACCTCCTGCGGCACGAGGACCGCGGTCGGCTCGTCGAGGATCAGCGTGCGGGCGCCGCGATAGAGGACCTTGAGGATCTCCACGCGCTGCCGGTCGGCGACGCCGAGGTCCTCGAGGAGGACGTCGGGCCGGACGTTCAGGTGGTACGCGTCCGAGATCTCGGCGATCTTCCGCCGGGCCGCGCCGCCGATGCCGTGCAGCTTCTCGGCGCCGAGGACGACGTTCTCCAGCACGGTGAGGTTGTCGGCCAGCATGAAGTGCTGGTGCACCATGCCGATGCCGTGCGCGATGGCGTCCGCCGGACCGGCGAAGGTCACGGTCTCGCCGTCGACCGCGATGGTGCCCTCGTCCGGCTTGTGCATGCCGTAGAGGGTCTTCATCAGCGTCGACTTTCCGGCGCCGTTCTCCCCGACGATCGCGTGGACGGTGCCCTTGGCCACGGCGATGTGGATGTCGTGGTTGGCGACGACGCCGGGGAAGCGCTTGGTGATGCCCGCGAGCTCGACGGCTGCGGGAGGACTGGACGCGTTGATGGCGACTCTCCTGGGGGAAAAGGAGGTTCGGGGCTGCCTGCGACGGTAGTCGCAGGGGGGAGATGCTACGCGCGTAGCACCCCGAGATCCACAGCGGGCGCACCCGGATGCATGGTGGGCGCGCCCGCTGCTGCGTATGTTACGGCTTGTCCTTGACGGTGATCTTGCCGGAGTCGATGTCCGACTTGGCCTTGTCCACCGCCTTCACGACGTCCGTCATCTTCTGGTACGCGGGGTTGGTGTCGGTCAGCGCGACGCCGCCCTGCTTGAGGTCGTAGCGGACCTCGCCGGACTGCGGCTTGCCGTCCTTCACCGACTTGATGAGGTTGAAGACCGCGCCGGAGACGTTCTTGGTGGCCGAGGTGAGGATCTTGTCCTTGTACTGGGCCAGGGTCTTCTGCTGGTACTGGTCGGAGTCGACGCCGATCGCCCACTTGCCGGCGCCGGCGGTGGCCTCGATGACGCCGGTGCCCGCGCCGCCGGCCGCGTGGTAGATCACGTCGGCCTTCTGGTCAAGCTGACCCTGGGCCGCGTCCTTGCCGAGGTCCGGCTTGGAGAACCCGGTCATGTCCGGCGGCTGGGTCAGGTACTTCTTGACGACCTTGACCTTGGAGTCGGTGTCCTTCACGCCCTGGACGTAACCGGCCTCGAACTTCTTGATCAGGGTGGTTTCGACGCCGCCGACGAAGCCGACGGTGTTGGTCTTGGTGGCCTTCGCGGCGGCGACGCCGGCGAGGTACGAGGCCTGCTCTTCGTGGAAGAGCATGTTGGCGACGTTCTTGCCCTTGGCCTCGGCGTCGTCGACGATCCCGAAGGTGGTCTTCGGGAACTTCTTGGACACATCCGCGATCGCCTTGGAGTAGACGAACCCGACGCCGATCACCGGGTTGTGGCCCGCACGGGCCAGCTCGGTGAGGCGCTGCACCTTGTCGGCGTCCGACTCACCCTCGGTGGGCTCGAAGAACTTGCCCTTGTCCCCGAGCTCCTTCTTGGCCCGCTGCAGACCGGCATAGGCGGCGTCGTTGAACGACTGGTCGCCACGGCCGCCGATGTCGAAGGCGAGCGCGACACCCTTGCCGCCGCCCTTCCCGCCTTCCTTGCCGCCACTGCCGGACGTGCTGGAGCTGTCGCCGCAGCCGGCTGCGGTCACTGCGAGCGCCGCGGCAGCGGTGGCCGCGACGGCTATGTGGGTTATGCGACGCAAGAGAGGCTTCCCTTCTCCCTCGAAAGCGCCCCTACCGGCGCTGGCTTCGCGGCATAGTAACGCGCGTAGACCCGCGTGCAGAGGGGCCGGACCTGGCGTTATCGGATCGTCGCGAAAGTTGCGACCCGATGTAACACGCCAAACAGGTCCCACGGTTCCGGCTTGCGGAAACCGTGGGACCTGAGGTCCGTGCGCGCCCCTTGCTACGGCGTCGTGCTTACCTTGATCGAGCCGTCTTCGATCTTCTTCTTGGCCTCGTCGACGGCCTTTACCGCGTCTGTCATCTTCTTGAAGGCCGGGTTGGACATGGAGAGGCCTACGCCGCCGTCCTTGAGGTCGTAGCGGATGACGCCGGACTGGGGCTTGCCGTCCTGGACGGACTTGATGAGGTTGAAGACCGCGCCTTCGGCGTCCTTCGTGGCGGATGTGAGGATTTTGTCCTTGTATTTGGCGAGGGCCTTCTGCTTGTACTGGTCGGCGTCGGCGCCGATGGCCCACTTTCCGGCGTCGGCGGTTTCCTGGATGACGCCATTGCCGGCGCCGCCGGCCGCGTGGAAGATGACGTCGGCGCCCTGGTCGAGCTGGCCGTTCGCGGCGTCCTTGCCGAGGTCGGGCTTGCTGAAGCCGCCCATGTCCGGGGGCTGGGTCAGGTACTTCTTGACCACCTTCACCGACGGGTCGGTGTCCTTGACGCCCTGGCTGTAACCGGCGTCGAACTTCTTGATCAGGGAGGTCTCCACGCCGCCCACGAAGCCGACCGTCTTGCTCTTGGTCGTCTTGGCCGCCGCGACACCCGCCAGGTATGAGGACTGCTCCTCCGTGAAGACCATGTTCGCCACGTTCTTCGCCTTTACCGAGGCGTCGTCGACGATGCCGAAGGTGGTCTTCGGGGACTTTGCCGAGGCTTCCTTCACCGCGGGCGCGTTCGCGAAGCCGACCGCCACCACCGGGTTGTAGCCCTGCCGCGCCAGCTCCGTGAGGCGTTGCGCCTTGTCGGCATCCGACTCGCCGTCCGTCGGCTCGACGTCCTGGACCTCGATGCCCAGTTCCTTCTTCGCCTTTTCCAGGCCCGCGTACGAGGCGTCGTTGAAGGACTGGTCGCCGCGGCCGCCCACGTCGTAGGCGAGCGCTGCCTTGATCTTCTTGTCGCCGTCGCCGCCGGAGCCCGATCCGGTGCTACTGCTGCTGCCGCACCCCGCGAGCGTGGTGACGACCGCCGCGGCCGTCATGCCCGCGAGTGCGATATGGGTAAGCCGCCGCACAAGGCCGCCCTTTCTGTCCGAAAAGCACCGTATAGGCGCGTTTCGGCGCAGCCTAGCCCGGCGGATGCACGGCCGCGCGGCGAGAGCGGTCAGCTCCGGCGGGCGGTGTCCAGGAGGGCGGCCTCGGTGAAGAGCTCCACGCCGACCTTGATCGCGGCCTCGTCCACGTCGAAGTCCCCCGCATGGAGATCGCGCGCGGCTCCGGTGTCACCCGGCGGACGGACACCCAGTCGGGCCATGGCCCCGGGGACCTGCTCCAGATACCAGGAGAAGTCCTCGCCGCCCAGGCTCTGCTCGGTGGGCTCGACCGCGCGCGAGCCGCGGCGGGCGGCCATGGCGTCCTGGAGGAGGTCGGTGGTGGCGGGCTCGTTCACCACCGGGGGCACGCCCTGGATGTAGCGGATGGACGACTTGGCGCGGTGCAGCGTGGCGACCTCGTCGATGGCGGCGTGCACCAGGTCGGGGGCGGCGCGCCAGGTGGCGAGGTCGAGGCAGCGGACGGTGCCGGAGAGCTCGGCGTGCTGCGGGATGACGTTGGGGGCGTGGCCCGCTTCGATACGGCCCCAGGTGACGGCCAGGCCCGAGCGGGTGTCGACGCGGCGGGCCAGGACGGCGGGGACGTCCGTGACCACCCGCGCCGCCGCCGTGACCAGGTCCGTCGTCAGATGCGGGCGCGCCGTGTGGCCGCCGGCGCCGTCGAGGGAGACCTCCAGGCGGTCGCAGGCGGAGGTGATCGGGCCCGTACGAAGACCGATCCGGCCGGCCTCGACCCGCGGGTCGCAGTGCAGCCCGATCATCCGGCCGACGCCGTCCAGCACGCCCACCTCGATCAGGTCGGTGGCGCCGCCGGGCAGCACCTCCTCGGCGGGCTGGAAGATCAGCCGTACCGGCCGCGGGAGCGTCCCCGCGCGCGCCATCTCCGCCAGGACCAGCCCGGCGCCGAGCACCACCGTGGTGTGCACGTCATGGCCGCAGGCGTGGGCGCGGTCGGCGAAGGTCGAGCGATACGGGACGGTCTTGGTGTCGGGGATCGGCAGCGCGTCGATGTCCGCGCGCAGCGCCAGCATCGGGCGGGGGCCGTCGGCGGCCGACCAGGCGCCGTTCTTCGTACCGATGTCGCAGATGAGGCCCGTGCCGGCCGGGAGTACGCGCGGAGCCAGACCCGCCTTCTCCAGGCGGTTCTTGATGACCGTGGTGGTACGGAACTCCTGATTGCCGAGCTCCGGGTGCCGGTGCAAGTCACGGCGGAAGTCGATGAGTTCGGCGCGCAGCACATCAGGCAGCGCGCCGGGCGCTGGCGCGTCGGCGGCTGCCTCCGGGTCGGTCTCGGGCGACATCAAGTAGCTCACCCTGGAAAGCGTACGGGGCTTCGAGGGGCAACTGGTGCACGATCAACAAAGATTCAGCCTGTTGGGGGTTAACGCGCTAGCGAGATGGGTATGCTGCGCTACCTTTATGCAGTTGCGGCCGGGATGGACAGTTGTACGGCACTAGCCCCACCGTTCTGTTCCGCCGTCCCCGCCACCGTGGAGAGGAAGCCGTGCGCCCGCGGTGAGGCTCCCACGGTCAGCCACTCCTCGGCCACCTGGCACACCGCCACCTGAACTCCGGTCCCCGCAAGGGCCAGCGGCAGCGTGTGCAGCACGGTCGAAGGGAAGCTGACGATCGTACGCCCGATGGGGCCGCGGCGCGCCACGATCTCCAGCGGGAGGTCGGGGCGGACGATCTCCAGACCGGTGCGCCGCGAGATCTCGCGGAGCTTGTCCTCCTTCTCCCTGCGGTGCGCGAAGTAGCGGGTGGCGCCGTGCGCACGGGCGAGGGTGGCGACCGCGTCCTGGTAGCAGCCGGGGTCCACGACACCCGTCTCCACCAGGGACGTTCCGACCAGGTCGCTCCCCCGGGTCAGCCGCGGCGGGCCGAACCTGGCGCGGGTCCAGGCGAATTCGTTCGCCGTGCACACCACGCCCTCCGGCGGCTCGACCGGCATCGAGGTGAAGACCTCGACCCGGCGCCCCCGGCCAGGGGTCAGACGGCGGCGCGCGGCACCCGACACGGGAGCGAAAGCGAGTGCACGCGCCCCGCCGCCACCGCGCCCGCTGCGGTGCCAGCGGACGAACCGCTCCCCCCTGGCCAGTTGTGCGACGAACTCCATCGTCGCCGTGCCGTCGTCGACGACCACGATGTCCTTGGCGCGGACGAGCGTCAGCAGCGTCTGCACGTACCGGGAGAACGGGTCGCCGAGCACGACGCGGCGCGCGGCGCGCAGCGGCCTGGCCAGGGCGGAGATGGTCTGCAGCGGCCCGCCGTGGCCGCTGGGGCCCGCGCCCCGCGCGTCCATCCAGCGGACCTCGAACCCCTCGTCCCGGGCCAGCGTCGCCATCCGGCGCAGCTGGCCACGGGACATGGGGTCGTGCGGCGGGAGAACGACGACCGTGAGCGGCGTCGTCTCTCCCCCCACGTACGCCCATTCCAGGACGTTCAGCAGCTGGACGGGGCTCTCGACCAGCGCCAGGGTGTCAGCAGCGGTCATACGCCGACCGGCTCCCGCTCGGCCCCGGCCTCGTCGGCCTCGGCCACGACGCCCTTGACCCGGCGGAGCTTCGCCATCGGCTTGAGCTCGGAGTCGTAGACCTTCTTGATGCCGTCGCCCAGCGACGCCTCGATGGTGCGGATGTCGCGCACCAGGCGGACCAGGCCCTGCGGCTCGACCGAGGCGGCCTGGTCGGAGCCCCACATGGCGCGGTCGAGGGTGATGTGCCGCTCGACGAAGACGGCGCCCAGCGCCACCGCGGCGAGGGTGGTCTGCAGGCCCGTCTCGTGGCCCGAGTAGCCGATCGGGACGTTCGGGAACTCGGCCTGCAGGGTGTGGATCATGCGGAGGTTGAGCTCCTCCGCCTTCGCCGGGTAGGTGGAGGTGGCGTGGCAGAGGACGATGTTCTCGGAGCCGAGGACCTCGACCGCGTGCCGGATCTGCTTCGGCGTCGACATGCCGGTGGAGAGGATGACGCTCCGGCCCGTCTCGCGCAGGCGGCGGAGCAGGTCGTCGTCCGTGAGGGAGGCCGAAGCCACCTTGTGGGCCGGGACGTCGAACTTCTCCAGGAAGGCGACGGCCTCCTCGTCCCACGGGGAGGCGAACCAGGAGATGCCGGCCTTCTTGCAGTACGAGTCGATGGCCTGGTACTCGTCCTCGCCGAACTCCACCCGGTGCCGGTAGTCGATGTAGCTCATCCGGCCCCAGGGGGTGTCGCGCATGATGTCCCACTGGTCGCGCGGGGTGCAGATCTCCGGGGTGCGCTTCTGGAACTTCACCGCGTCGCAGCCCGCTTCGGCGGCCGCGTCGATCAGCTTGTAGGCGTTCTCGAGGTCGCCGTTGTGGTTGATGCCGATCTCGCCGGTGACGTACACCGGGCGGCCGGGGCCGACTACGCGGTCGCCGAGGGCGCGGAAACGCTGGGGGGTGGTCATAAGTCCAGTTCCTTTGTTCAGTGGGTGGTGCTGTGGGGGACAGAAGCCGGGCCGGCCAGGGACGGGCCGAGCAGCCATGAGGCGATCTCACGGATCGCCCCGCTGCCCCCCGGTGTGGTGGTCACGGCGCGGGCTGCGCCGCGGACCACGGCATGGGCGCCGGCGACCGCGACGGGCCAGCCGACGAGGCCGAAGCAGGGCAGGTCGTTCACGTCGTTGCCGACGTACAGCACGCGCTCGGGTGCGATGTCCTGCTCCTCGCACCACTTCTTGAGCGCCTCGTCCTTGCGGTCGATGCCGTGCAGCACGGGGATCCGCAGCTTGCGGGCCCGGGCCGCGACGACCGGGTTGACCTCGGTGGACAGGATCAGCAGCGACATCTCCGCCTTGCGCAGAGCGGCGATGCCGAGCCCGTCACCGCGGTGGACGGACACGTATTCGCGGCCGTCCTGATCGACCAGCACCCGGTCGTCGGTCTGGGTGCCGTCGAAGTCGAGGACCACGGCGTCGATGTCGTCCCACCGGGGCAGGGCGGTCTCGTCGCGGCGGTCGAGGAGGGGCGCCAGGGCCTGGGCGCGGTGCAGGTCGTGCGGGTCGTCGATCTCCAGGACGCGGGCGGGGTCGGTGCGCACCGGGGCCGTACGGCCGAAGAAGCGGTGCTTGTGCTCGCGGAAGCCGTCGGCGCGCATCCCGTACGCGGCGCCGGTCTCCAGGAGGTCCTGCGGCCGGTCCTGGCGGCGGGGGCGGCGGGACTTGTCGTGGTTGACGCCGTAGCCGTTGGCGCGGGTGGCGGTCTCGGTGACGGTGGCGGCCGGGGCGCCTTCCTTGAGGACCGTCGTTTGCGTACGGGCCTCGGCCGGCGGCTCGTCCGCCTCGTCGCGCCATACGAAGCCGTGGAAGGGCGCGACCGTGAGGGCCGTATCCGCGCCGTCCTCCAGGATCGCTCCCGCCACCCCGTCCACGTCCTCCGACGTCAGGAACGGGCTGGTGCACTGCGCGAAGACCACGACGTCCGTCTGCTTGCCGGTGAGCGCCTCGAAGGCGTCCATCGCGTGCAGCACCGCCGCCTCGCTGGTGGCCGTGTCGCCCGCGATCGCCGGGGGCCGCTGCACCACCTGGGCGCCCGCGCCGCGGCCGGCGGCCGCGATGGCCGGGTCGTCGGTGGAGACCACCACGTCGGTGACCAGCCCCGCGTCCCGGCAGGCCCGCACCGCGCGGGCCACCAGGGGGACGCCGCCGACCTCGGCGAGGTTCTTGCCCGGCACCCCCTTGGAGCCGCCGCGGGCGGGGATGACGGCGAGGACGGTGGGCGGGGCTTCTGACGGATGCGGCGGAGTCATCGGGGTCTCCTCGTTCCTGGTGGGGGGTGGTACGTGAGTCACAGCGCCCCCAAGCGGCGGATCAGCGGGGCGACCCGCTGGACGCCGCCGCGGTAGGCGCCGCGCGCGGCCCTGCGGACCACGTCGCGGCTTGCGCGGCGGAGCGCGGACTCGGTGGCGTCCGGCGCGGCGAAGGCGCCGGGAAGCGGGGCGCCGTCGGGGCCGAAGCCGTAGCGGGCCAGCAGCTTCGGTACGTAACCGGGGGCGCTGGAGGGCGTGTAGTACGGGGCGAGCGGCGGCAGCGCGTCCCGCCGTACGAGCCCTGCGACCCGGTCGCGGGCGGCGTCGAAGGCGCGCTCGTACTCCGCGTCGGAGGCGCCGGGCGTCACGCCCTGCCCGCGCACCCACTCCGCGTCCGGCTCCGGGACGTGCCCGGCGTCCAGGTCGTCCCAGGAGGCCAGCAGCCCGGAGCCGAGGAAGTGGTGGTTGCCGAGCACCTCCCGTACGCCCAGGTCGGTGAGGACCGCGGTCGGGACGCCGCGGTGCAGCGCCTCCAGCGCGGCCGTGGAGCTGACCGTGACCAGCAGGTCGGTGCGGTCGAGAACCCCGCCCATGTGCCCGTACGCGAGGCGGCAGTTGGCGGGCAGGCCGCCGGGGAGCTTCGCGGCGAGGCGCTGGTACGGCAGCTCCTCGATGTGCGTGGTGTGCTCGCCCGGGCGGGAGCGGAGCTTGATGAGGACCTCGCGGTCCGGGTGCTTCTTCGCGTGCGCCGCGGCGCGCTTAAGGAGGTGCAGCCGGTCGGCGCGGTTGTCAGGCACGGAGGGCTGGACGGCGAAGACGACGGTGTACGGGCGGTCCTCGGCCGACTCGGCGGGCTTGTACGGGGCGCCGCCGAGGAACGGCAGCGCGCACTCGGTGACGCTGCCGGAGGCGGCGCCGAGGCCCTCGTAGACCGCGCGGAAACGTTCCGCGTCATGGCGGCTGTTGGCCAGCACGAGGTCGGCGCCGTGCCGCAGCACGAGGCCGTCGGCGAGCTTCTCGTAGACGACGCCGACATAGCCGGTGACGAGCGCGGGGCGGCTCGCGTCGGCCGCGCAGGAGTACTTGAGGCCGTGCAGCAGCGCCTGCACGGCGCCGCCGACGCAGGCGAGGATCACCGCGTCGTAGCGGTCCCGGCGGGCTTCCCGTACGAACTCCGGCCCGGTGACCTCGCGCAGGAAGTCGGCCCGCAGGCCGACCTCATCGAGCTGGCGCACCGTCGGCGTGGCCCGGCCACGCAGCAGATACCCGCCGAGGGACCCGCCGGGAGCTATGCGGCGAGCCGTCGCCGCGCCCCATTTCCAGCGGGTGTCGGAATCTGCGATCACAGCCACGCGAAGATCCGCGCTGAGCTGCTGGTCCGAATCGGTGAGCACGACCTGAACGCTAGAAAGGCATTCCGCTTCCCGGCCCAACGCAACTACAACAACGGGTTAACAACACCCCGCCGTGAAGCGAATCGGCCCGCCCGGCAAGCGGGTTAACCACTCCGTCGCACTCCGTTCACCTTCGCTTCCGAGGGAAGTCAGAAGCGAAGCCGCCCCGGCTTCTAAAGTCGCCTCCGTGGTTAAGCTCTCCGTCATCGTGCCGTTCTACAACGTCCAGTCGTATGCGCCGGACACTCTTCGGAGCCTTCGCGCAAATGCTCGGGAGGACTTCGAATTCATTCTCGTAGACGACTGCTCCAGGGACGCGACTCCCGAGATCCTGGAGCAGGCCACCCGCGAGCTGCCCGGGGCCGTTTTCGTACGGCACGAGCGCAACGGCGGCCTGGCCACGGCCCGCAATACGGGCATTGACGCCGCAACCGGTGAATACCTCACCTTCCTCGACGGGGACGACTGGGTGGCGCCCGGGTACTACCGGCAGCTGGTGGCCTCGATCGAGGGGCTGAGCTGCGACTTCGTCCGCACCGACCATGTGCAGTTCACCGGGAAGAAGCGCACGGTCGGCCGCGTCCCGCACGGGCTGCGCGACATCGTGATGAAGCCGCGCGACGCGATCCTGCCCGCGGACCGGTCGACGTCGGTGGATTACGCGTACGCCTGGGCCGGCATCTATCACCGGCGGCTCGCGGAATCCGGCGTGCTGCGCTTCAAGGACGGGCTGCGTACGGCCGAGGACCGGCCGTGGATCTGGCGGCTGCACCGGGAGGCGGAGACCTTTGCGGTGAGCAGTCTTGCCGGGGTGTTCTACCGGCGCGGGGTCTCGTCGTCGCTGACTCAGATCGGTGATGTACGCCAGCTCGACTTCATCCGCGCATTCGACCAGGTGCTCGAAGAGACCGCCAAGGACCGGGACGCGGAACGGCTGCTGCCGAAGGCGGTACGCACCTATTGCGCGGTGATGGCGCACCATCTCGATTCCATCGAAAGGTTCGAACCCTCAGTGGCACGGAAATTGCGGACGCTGAGCGCGGCCGCCATGCGGCGCATGCCGCAGCGGCTCCTCGCGGAGACCCTCGACGCCCTCGGCGACAAGCGCGCGGCCCGGCTGCGCAGGGTGCGCAGGACGCACCCGGTGACGCTGGGGGTGGCGTCGTGACCACCCAACTCTTCGTCGCCTCTACGCAATACGCGCTGGCCACCGCTACCGCTGCGGTGCGGGCCGGGCTGTTCGGCGCGCGGGCTGACCACCGGCGCATTCTGGTGATCAGCAATACGACCAGCACGCCCGAGCTCAGCCCCTCGCTCGATCAGATGCCGGGCTTCGAGTCCATGCGTCCTGACTACGACGCGGTGCACTCCTGGAACGACTTCATTCGCCCCTTCCACCCCTCGGGCTGGACCCCGCGCGAGCAGGACGCGCAGATGTGGGAGCGGGCGCTGCGGCAGGAGTGGGGCCTCGGCGACGCCCCCATCGAGGTGATCTGCGAGTCGCTCCAGGTGCCGCCGGCGGCGGCGCTGGCGACGATCTTCTCGGACCGGCCGATGCATGTGTACGCGGACGGGCTGATGAGCTATGGCCCGACCCGTAACAAGATCGACCCGATGATCGGGTCACGGGTGCGGCGGCTGCTGTATCTGGACCTGGTGCCCGGCCTCACGCCCATGCTGCTGTCGGAGTTCGGGGCCGAGCCGGAGGTCGTGCCGGGCGAGGCGATGGCGGAGATACTGCGGGAGATCGAGGCTTCGGTGGCGCCTACGGAGGTGTCTTTCGCCGAGCCGCCGGTGCTCATCCTCGGGCAGTATCTGTCGGCGCTGGAGATCCTCACGGCCGAGGAAGAGGCCGAGATGCATGCGCGCATGGTGCGCGGCGCGGTCGCGCTCGGGCACCGGCAGATCTGCTTCAAGCCGCATCCGTCGGCGCCGGTGAGCTGGTCGCGGACGCTGGAGCGGGAGGCGGAGGCCGCCGGCGCGGAGCTCACCGTTCTGGATGAGCCGGTGCTGGCTGAGGTGCTGTATCAGCGGCTGAAGCCGGCGCTGGTGGTCGGGTGCTTCTCGACTGCGCTGATGACGGCGTCGCGGTTGTACGGACTGCCGGTGGCGCGGTACGGGACGAAGGCGCTGCTGGAGCGGATTACGCCGTATCAGAACAGCAATCGGATTCCGGTGACGCTGGTGGATGCGCTGTTGCCGGATCTTGAGGATGCGCGGGCCGTGCGGAAGTGGACGTTTCCGTCCGCGGAGTTCGCGCGTGGTGAGCTGACCGGGCTGGTCAATACGGTGGGCTTCGCGATGCAGTCGAAGATCTATCCGGAGCTGCGGCCGGCGGCTGAGCGGTGGCTGGCGGGGAATCTGTCGGCGCGGACGTGGCGGTATTTCAAGCGGCGGCGGCTTACGGCGCTGGGGTTGCCGGGGGCGGTGCCGCAACAGTTGGCGTTCATCCCGCGGAATCCGACGGTGCGCAGGCTTGCGCGGTCGGCGCGGCGCTTGCAGCGGGCGGCGCTGGGCTGACCCTGGCCCGCGCTGCGCGCGGATATCGCGCCTGCGGCGCTCGTCCTCAAACGCCGGACGGGCTTGGATTCGGCGCAAGTCACGCCGCTCCCAAGCCCGGCCGGCGTTTGAGGCCGAGGCGCGGAGCGCCGATGGGCGCAGCGCGTCAGAAGACGTCCGACGGCGCGTGCTGGCCCCACACCTCTCGCAGCGCGTTGCTGACCTCGCCCACCGTCGCTCGCGCGCGCAGCGCCTCCCGCATCGGGTAGAGCACGTTGTCGCTGCCCTCCGCCGCCTTCTTCAGCTCCGCCAGGGCATGGTCGACCACACCCTGGTCCCGCTCAGCGCGCAGCTTCGCCAGGCGCTCCACCTGCTGCGCCTCGATCGCCGGGTCGACGCGGAGCGGCTCGTACGGCTCCTCCTCGTCCAGCTGGAAGCGGTTGACGCCGACGACGACGCGGTCGCCCGCGTCCGTCTCCTGGGCGATCGCGTACGCGCTGCGCTCGATCTCGTTCTTCTGGAAGCCGTTCTCGATCGCGGCGACCGCGCCGCCGTGGTCCTCGACCCGCTGCATCAGGTCGAGCGCGGCCTGTTCGACGTCGTCCGTGAGGGACTCGATGACGTACGAGCCCGCGAAGGGGTCCACCGTCGCCGTGACATCCGACTCGTACGCGATGACCTGCTGCGTGCGCAGCGCCAGCCGGGCCGCCTTGTCCGTCGGGAGCGCGATCGCCTCGTCGAAGGAGTTCGTGTGCAGCGACTGCGTGCCGCCGAGCACCGCCGCCAGGCCCTGGACCGCGACCCGGACCAGGTTCACCTCGGGCTGCTGGGCGGTGAGCTGGACGCCCGCCGTCTGGGTGTGGAAGCGGAGCATCAGGGACTTGGGGTTCTTGGCGCCGAATTCGTCGCGCATCACCCGCGCCCAAATGCGCCGCGCCGCACGGAACTTCGCGACCTCTTCCAGGATCGTCGTACGGGAGACGAAGAAGAAGGACAGCCGCGGCGCGAAGTCGTCGACGTCCATGCCCGCCGCCACCGCCGTGCGGACGTATTCGATGCCGTCGGCCAGCGTGAACGCGATTTCCTGCGCGGGCGTCGCGCCCGCTTCCGCCATGTGATAGCCGGAGATCGAGATGGTGTTCCACTTGGGGATCTCGGCCTTGCAGTATTTGAAGATGTCCGCGATCAGGCGGAGCGAGGGCTTCGGCGGGAAGATGTACGTGCCGCGGGCGATGTACTCCTTCAGGACGTCGTTCTGGATGGTGCCGGTCAGCTTGTCGGCCGGGACGCCCTGCTCCTCCGCCACCAGTTGGTACAGCAGCAGCAGGATCGCCGCCGGGGCGTTGATCGTCATCGACGTCGAGACCTTGTCCAGCGGAATGCCGCCGAACAGCACCCGCATGTCATCGATCGAGTCGATCGCCACGCCGACCTTGCCGACCTCGCCGTGGGCGAGGGGAGCGTCGCTGTCGTGGCCCATCTGGGTCGGGAGGTCGAAGGCCACCGAGAGGCCCATCGTGCCGTTGGCGATGAGCTGCTTGTAGCGCTCGTTCGACTCCGTGGCCGTGCCAAAGCCGGCGTACTGGCGCATCGTCCACGGGCGGCCCGTATACATCGTCGGGTAGACGCCGCGGGTGAACGGAAAGGCGCCGGGAACCCCCAGCTTCTCCTCCGCGTCCCAGTCGCCGAGGGCGTCCGGGCCGTAAACGGGCTCGATCGGCAGACCGGACTCCGACTGTCGTGCCATGGCTCCAGGGCCTCCGCTTCGTAATGCGTCATTGCGTCGCAGCGTCATCGGCAGCGCTATTACCGACACGGACTGTAGCGGCACTCCGTGCCATGGAAGGAGGTCAGCACGCTGGGACCTTCCTCACAGCTGTTTGCGGGGTTAGGTTCGGCTTCCGGTAGGGGAGGGAAACCTGCTGGCAGGAACGGGGAGAGAAAACGGGGGGAACAGTGATTTCCAGGATATCCAGGGCGCGGCGTGCTGCCGTCGGGCTTGCCGCGGTTGTGGGGCTGATAGGGGGCGCGGCGGCCGGGTGTACGGGGACGGCCGGTGCGTCGCCGGAGGCGAAGGACAAGGCGTCGTCCTCCTCGGCCGCGCCCGAGAAGAGCGGCAAGCCTTCGCCCACCAAGAGCGGGAAGCCGTCCTCGCCCTCCGCCAAGCCCGGGCCGGACAAGCCCAAGCCCAAGATCCTCATGGCCGTCGGCTCCAAGAGCAAGCAGGTGCGTGAGCTGCAGGCCCGCCTGCGCGGCATCGGGCACTTCGACCGCTCCCCCACCGGCTACTACGGCTCCATGACCGCCGGCGCCGTCAGCTCCTTCCAGGGCAAGCGCGGGCTGGCGAAGACGGGGCGTACGGACACGGTCACCTGGGCGCGCCTGGTCGGCATGACCAAGAAGCCCGACCGCGACGCCCTCTACCCGCCCACCACCAACTCGCTCGACAAGCCGGACAAGCGCTGCCTGACCGGCCGGGTGCTGTGCATCAGCAAGACCAGCGACACGCTGCGGTGGATGGTCGACGGCAAGGTGGTCGAGGCGATGGACGTCCGCTTCGGGTCGCAGTACACGCCGACCCGCGAGGGCACCTTCAAGGTCTTCCAGAAGAGCCGGTACTGGACGTCGACGATCTACCACACGCAGATGCCGTACGCGATGTTCTTCAGCGGCGGGCAGGCGGTCCACTACTCGTCGGACTTCGCGGCCCGCGGGTACGCCGGGGCCTCCCACGGCTGCGTGAATGTCCGGGACGAAGCAAAGCTTTCAGCGGTGTTTGCGCAGGTCAAGAACGGTGACCGGGTCGTGGTGTACCGGTGAGGCGAGGGGGCGTACGACGGGGGTGTGACGTTTTTGAGTGCGGTGACGCAGTAAGAGATGTGCCGACTGGTCATCGGCAATAGCGGAGCCAGGTTCCCCCCGTACCTGAGGCTCCGCGCTTGAAGGCGCGGGCGGAGTGCGTTCCCCCAACTCCGCCCGCGCCGCTTCATTCCTCCCCCTCAAGCGCGCCTGCGCGCGGACATGCGTGAGCGACCGCCTGCGGCGGTTCGAGACGGAGAGAGCGGAGACGCGTTACGTGCCCGCGTCGGACTTCGTCGGCTCCGGCGAGGTGGTGGCCGAGGAGCTGGGGGCGTAGCCCGAGTCCGAGGGGGCATCGCTGGAGGGCTCAGGGCTTTCCGGGCCCGACGGCTGGGGGGAATCCGACGGGCCGCCCGACGGGTTCGAGCCCCCCGTCGACCCGACCCGCTGTTCGCAAAATGCCGTGATGGCCTTCTCGCCGCCCGCCGCCTTCTTCAGGTCGCGCATGGCCCTGCGGTCCGGCTCGTCGCCCTTGCCGGCCTGGGCGTTCAGGTAGGCGCGGCACAGCTGGTCCAGGATCTCGTCGTTGGACGGGCCGTCGCCGTGGCCGTTGCCATTGCCGCCGCCGGGGCCGCCCTGGCCCGGGTCCGGGTTGCCGCCGCCCGTACTGCCCTGCGAGGGGTCGTGGGACGAGCCGCCGCCGTCGGCGCGGGAGGGCTTGCCGGAGTCCTTGTCGGAGTCCTTGCCCTGCGGGTTCGGGCCGCCGGGGTGGCCGGAGGCGCCGCCGGAGGGCTGCATCGAGCCGTCGCCGGAGTCGGAGGGCTCCGGGTGCTCGCCGCTCGGGGTGGAGGTGGCCGCCGGCGTCGACGGGCCGAAGGGCGAGGGCAGCGACACCATGCCATTGGCCGTCATCGCCACGCCGCCCGCCGTGCACAGCGTCAGCGCCACCGCCGCCAGCGCCCGTACGGGACGCGGCCGGAACCGCGGGGCGCCGCTGTCCGCGTGCCGCGAGCGGCCGCGGAAACGGGACCCTGCCGCCGAGCGGGAGGCGCGGAAGGCGGCCAGCGCCGCCTCCTCACCGGGCAGCGAGCCGTCGCCGCCGGTGCGCTGCTCGCCGGCCCGTGCGGCCGTCTGCAGCAGGCCCGCGAGGCGGTCGGCATCGGCGCGGTCGCGGGGCGATTCCGGCAGGTTCCAGGGGGCGGGCATGGCTGGACCGCCTCGGAGCAGCTGCTCCGCGGCTTCCTCGTCGAGCCATCCGTAACGATCGTCGTCGGCGGGCTCGGCGCCATGGGTTGGGTAGTCCGCCATCACATTCCCTTAAGCGTCCGCGCCGCGTTTTCTGTCACACCGCCGGAAACGCGGCCGGGCATTTCGCGGGAAACACCGCCGTTCTCACCGGCCTCTTCCGCCTCCGCCTGCGCCAGCGCCTCGGCCAGCTGCTTCAGGCCCCGGTGGGCGGCGGTACGGACCGCGCCCGGGCGCTTCCCCAGCAGCTCAGCGGTCCTTTTCACATCCATCCCCATCACCACCCGCAGCACCACCACCTCGGCCTGTTCACGGGGCAGCTGGGCGATGAATTCGAGGGTGCGGCGGGTGTCCTGGGACGTCATTGCCTCGGATGCGGTGTCCGAGGCGGCGGCCCACTCCGTGAGTTCGGTCTCATCGCCGCCGGGGGCCGGGCGGCGGGCGCGCATGCGGACGTGGTCCACGGCGCGATTACGGGCGATGCGGGCGCTCCAGCCGCGGAAACGGTCGGCGTCGCCGCGGAAGCTGCCCAAGTCGCGGGTTATCTGCAGCCAGGTCTCGGACGCTATGTCCTCGGCGTCGGCATCGCCGACGAGGGTACGGACATAGCCGAGCAGCCGGGGATGCACGGCGCGGTAGACAGCGCGGAACGCCGTCTCGTCCCCATCCTGCGCTGCGTGCACCGCGGCGGTGAGCGCCTCGTCATCTGTGTGCACTGCGGTCAGCTTCCGTACCCCCAGGCCCGGCTCCCTGTCCGAAACCGGTGCTGCGTGTAATGCACCGCACCGGTCGGGTGCGGCGTAGGCACGCTACGGGCATCGCAGCCGCCAAGTCCAGGGGACCGTCCGCGGACGGTATCCCAGACCCCCTGTGAAGGCGTGGTGACAAATCCGGGCCCTGTGACGCTGAGAAGGATACGGGCCCGGCTCTGCCTGGCCCGGGCGATACGACGGCCGGAGTTGCTCCTGTGGGGGGTAGCGGCTCCGGCCGTCCTTTGCGTTTTTACGGGACCGACGGGCCGGAGGCTACGTGAGAACGACGAGCTGGATAGCAGTGGGTGCGCTCGTGCTGGGCAGCGGGATGGGCGTGCTGGGACTTACGGCCGCGGCGGCCGCTCCGTCGTTTTCCCCGGGCAGCGGGATACGGGCGGCGGCGGACCACAGCGACGACTTCAACGGCGACGGGCGGGCGGACCTCGTCACCGGCACCCCCACCGCGGCGGCGGACGGCCAGGCCAACGCCGGCACCGCGACCGTGGTGCCGGGCGCGGCGGGCGGCCCGGCGGCCGGGGCCCGTAAGACGCTCACGCAGGACAGCCCCGGAGTGCCCGGCGCCTCCGAGGCCAACGACCTCTTCGGCGCGGCCACCGCGTGGGGCGACGTGAACGGGGACGGCACCGCCGACCTGATCGTGGGCGCCCCCGGCGAGAACAGCGTCGTCACCGACCGCGGCGGGGTGACCGTGCTTGACGGGCCCGGGCTGAGCTCCGGCACCTGGCACACCATCGGCGACAGCCACCAGGGCACCGGCGCCCGCTTCGGCTCGGCCGTGGCCGCCGGGGACTTCAACGGCGACGGCCGCGACGACGTCTTCGCGGCGGGCGAGGGCCGCGGCGCCAACGGCCTGTGGTGGGTCCGCGACAGCGCCTCCGGCGACGAGCAGGCGGGCGATGTGGCGGCGGCCGAGATCCGGTACGCGGACGCCGCCGCCGGGGACTTCAACCGGGACGGCTACGACGACGTCGTGCTGAACTTCCGCGACGAGTCGACCGGCGCGGCGAAGCTGGCCCTGTTCAAGGGCACGCCGGCCGGGCTCGACAGCATCTACTCCGTGTCGGCGCAGGGCGGCCGCGCGGTGGCCTCGGGCGACGTCAACGGCGACGGCTTCGCCGACCTCGTCGTCGGCCAGCCGTACACCGCCGAGTCCGGCGCGCACAGCGGCGGCCAGGTGACGGCCGTGTACGGATCCGCGGCCGGGCTCGGCAGCTCCCGTACGACGCTCCACCAGGAGTCGTCCGGGATGCCGGGCGCCGCCGAGGCCGGGGACGCGCTCGGCGCCTCGCTCGGCATCGGCGACACCAACGCCGACGGCCGCGACGACGTCCTGGCCGGCTCGCCGGGCGAGGACCTCACCCGGGACACCAAGGACTACGCCGACGCGGGCACCGCACTGCTGCTGCGCGGCGGCGCGTCCGGGCTCACCGGCTCCGGCGCGCTGTCCGTACACCAGGACGCGGAAGGCGTATCGGGTGCCGCGGAGGCCGCCGACCAGCTCGGCTCCGGCGCGACGCTCGCGGACTTCGCGGCGGACGGCCGCGCGGACCTGGCGATCGGCGTCGGCGGCGAGGACGCGGGCAACGGGACCGTGCTGCAGGTCGACGCGACGACGGCCGGGGTGTCGCTGCCGGGGGCCGGCTATTACGGCGTGACCGAGCTCGGCACGCCCGCCGGGGCGCGGCTCGGGGATGTGCTGGCGCCGTGACGTGCGCGGTTGCCTGAATTTCTGACCGAGTCCGTACAACCATGCGGGCTTCTGAGCTGTCTGGATCCGTGCGCGACCCCCCGCCCCTGCGCGCGATTCCCTCAGCGAGGAGCACGTGTTGAGCAGGACCAGGCGCAGAAAACCGGCGTCCCGAAGACTGGTGTGGCTCGCCCTGGCGGCCGCCCTGGCGAGCGGCGCCGGCGTCACGGCGTACGCCGCGGGTGATGCCGATGACACCGGTGCGGCGGCAAAGGCGGAGCGCCCCGCGGACACCCACAGCGTGCCGCTGAGCGACGCGGGCATCGTGGCCAAGCGGGACACCGCGCCGTTCAGCTCCGTCAGCCTCACCTGGCAGCGCTCGGACGCCGACCTGCACGGCACCGCCCAGATCCGTACCCGCAGCGCCGCCTCCGGCGACTGGTCGGGCTGGCGCAGCCTCGGCGACAAGACCGAAGCCGGCGCGGAGGGCCGGGAGGCGGCCGAGGCGAGGCTGCGCGGCAGCACCGAGCTGACCTGGACCGGCGCGGCCGACGGCGTCGAGGCCCGGATCGTCGGTGCCGACGGCAGCACCGCCGAGCAGCTGCCCGCCGGTCTGACCCTGGAGCTCATCGACCCGGGTACGAAGGCGGCCACCGAGGCGCAGGCCGCCCCGGACTGCAACCCGCCGACGTCGCCGCTCGACCCGGCGCCCGACTCCCCCGTGGCAGCGCCGAACGTCATCTCGCGCGCCGCCTGGGGCGCGAACAACAACCTCGAGTGCCCGCCGTCGTACGGCACCGAGGTCAAGGCCGTCGTGGTGCACCACACCGCGACCACCAACAGCTACTCCTGCGCGGGCAGCGCGGCGCAGGTGCGCGCCATCCAGCAGGCGCACTTCGCCAACGGCTGGAACGACATCGGCTACAACTTCCTGGTCGACAAGTGCGGCCGGATCTTCGAGGGCCGCGGCGGCGGCACCACCCAGCCGGTGGTCGGCGCCCACGACGTCGGCTTCAACACGGACACGGTCGGCATCGCGTACATCGGCGACACGACGACGGCGAAGCCGTCGCGGGCGGTGCACGACGCGATCGCGCGGATCGCGGCGTGGCGGCTCGGGCAGTTCGGGTACGACCCGGAGTCCTCGGTGAAGCTGACGTCCGGCGCCTCCGACCCCGGCTCGAAGTACCAGGAGGGCCAGTCGGTCACCCTGCCGCGGATCTTCCGGCACCAGGACACCTTCAAGACCGAGTGCCCGGGCGCGAAGCTCGCGCCGCAGATCGGGCTGATCCGGTCGCTGGCGGGCGCGCCGGGGGCCGGGCACGCCCTGGCCACCAGCGACGTGAGCGGCGACGGCCGCGGCGACCTGCTCGCCGGTGTGCCGCGGGCCGGGTCCGGTGCGGGCGCGGTGGCGGTCGTGCCGGGCGGCGACAGCGGCCCGGTCGCCGGGTCCCGTAAGACGATCACGCAGGCCTCGGCCGGCGTCCCCGGCGCCTCCGAGGCGGGCGACGCCTGGGGCACCTCGCCGGTCTGGGCCGACGTCAACGGCGACGGCAAGGCCGACCTGATCACGGGTGCGCCGGGCGAGGACGGCGCGACCGCGGAGACCGCCGACACGGGTGCGGTCACCGTCCTTTACGGGCCGGGGCTGACCTCCGGCGCGGGGTACGGCGACCACCCGGGCGGCGCGAAGGCGGGCTCCGCCGTCGCCGCGGGCGACTTCAACGCCGACGGCAAGGCCGACCTCTTCACCGCGGGCACCGGCCAAGGCGGCCTGTGGTGGACGCGCGACTCCGCCGCCGGCGCGGTGAAGTCCGGGAAGCTCACCGGCGCCGCGGGCGCGCTGTCGTACGCGGCCGCCACCAGCGGCGACTTCAACCGCGACGGCTACGCGGACGTGGCGGTGAACTACCGCGACCAGGCCGGCAAGGGCAAGGCCGCCTGGTTCAAGGGCTCGGCGGCGGGCCTCGGTTCGCCGGTGGCGCTCGCCACCCCGGGCGGCCGCTCGCTCGCGTCCGGCGACCTCAACGGCGACGGCTACGGCGACCTGGTCATCGGCCAGCCGTACACGGCCGAGTCCGGCGCCCACGCGGGCGGCCAGGTCACCGTGGTCTACGGCTCGTCCGCGGGCCTCGGCAGCAAGGTCACCAAGCTGCACCAGGCCAGCACGAGCGTCCCCGGCACCGCCGAGGCCGGCGACGCCATGGGCGCCTCGGTCGCGGTCGGCGACGTGAACCTCGACGGCTACGCGGACGTCCTCACGGGCACCCCCGGCGAGGACATCACCCGCTCCGGCAACCGCTCCAACGCGGGCGCCGCGATCCTGCTCCGCGGTGCTTCGGCCGGTCTGACCGGCTCCGGCTCGCAGGCCTTCAGCCAGGACACGTCGGGCATCCCCGGCGTCACCGAGACCGACGACCGGGTCGGCTCCGCGGCCACCCTGACCGACTTCTCCGGCTGGGCCCGCACCGACCTCGCGATCGGCGCCGAGGGCGAGGACGCGTACAACGGCACGGTGCTGCAGCTCGACAGCGGCAGCGGCGGCGTCTCGACGGCGGGCGTGTACTACGGCCGTACGGAACTGGGCACGGCCGCCGGAGCACGGGTGGGGGCGGTGCTGGCGCCGTAGCCGGCTCCCCGAAGCAGCGGCGGGCGGGGTACGGCCTCAGGGCCGCACCCGCTCCGCCAGCTCCTTGAAGTCCGCCCACGAGGCGGACGGCTTCCGCGGGTCCCAGACCTTCTGGGACATGGCGGCCAGCGGCATCTGGATGCCGTCGGCCACCTGCTTCGTGGTCTGGGCGTTCGCGAGGTCGCCCCAGACCGCGAAGCGGGCGCCGAGGATCTGGTCGGGGCCCGCGTAGCGGCCCGGGACCGGCTTGCTGCCGCGGAGGACCGCCGGGGTCCATTCCTCGTAGATGCGCTTGCCGGTCGGGTACGTGAAGTCGTTCGGCTCGCCGAGGACGTAGTAGAGGTACTCGTCGTTGAGGTTGACCACCTTGCGGCCCTCCTCCAGGTACGGCAGCGGCTCCCGGGCGTTGATCTCCTTGCCGGTCCAGTACTCGACCTCGCGGTCCTTCGGAGTGGCCACCTTGCCGCCCTCGGTGAAGCCGTCGTTCCAGGCCTTCAGCGTCTTGCCGGCCTTCTTCAGCGGCGCGGCGCGGTCGTTCAGCCAGCCGGCCGCCAGGTCGGCGATCTTCGCGTCCGGGCCGTATTCGGACTTCGCCTTCGCCGCCAGCCGCGGATACGTCAGCTCCGGATTCGACGCCGCCAGCGCCAGATACTCGTCGCCCCCGAGGTGCCAGTACTTGCCCGGGAACAGCGGCTCGAACTCCTTCAGCAGCTCATCGACCAGCTTCGCCGACCTCGGGTTCGCGATGTCGATCGCGCCCCGCACCGGCGCCCCGCTCGCGCTCTTCAGCTGCAGGTCGGGGTGGGCGTCGAGGACCGCGCCGAGGTGCCCGGGCGAGTCGATCTCGGGCACCACGGTGATGTGCAGCGAGGCCGCCGTCTTCACCAGATGCCGCACCTCGTCCTTGGTGAGGTGCTCCTTCGACACGATCTCCGGGTGCTCGTCGCTCTCCACCCGGAACGCCTGGTCGTCGGAGAAGTGCAGCCCGAGCTGGTTGAGCTTCAGCTCGGCCATCTCGTGCAGCCGCGCCTCGATCCAGTCGGCGGTGAAGTGCTTGCGCGCGATGTCGAGGTTCAGGCCGCGCTGGGCGCGGTCCGGGGCGTCGTCGATGGTGCCGGGCGGCAGCGCGCCGCCGCGCAGCGCCTGGAGCAGGGTGCGGGTGCCGTAGAAGACGCCCGCATCGTCGGGAGCGGTGATGGTGACGCGGCCGTCCTTGTTCTCGATCCGGTACGCCTCCGGGCCGCCGCCCTGCGCGGGCCGCAGCTTCAGCTCGACGTCGCCGGTGCGCGCTGGGCCATCCGAGCGGTGCACCTTCAGCTCGCCGGCCAGCCGGCGGGACTCGTCCGCGAGGGACCCGGCGCCCGGAGCGACCACCTTGGTACCGGGGCTGGGGCGCCAGGCCGGACCGTCGCCGGCGTCGAAGTTGCGCACCGCGGGGACGGTCCGCGGCGCCTTCACCGGCTGCTGCGCCGGCACCGTCGACACCCCGGGGACCGGCGCGGCGCTCCCCGCCCGGTCCTCCGACTCGCCCGTCCCGACGGGGTCCGGGGCCGATGGCACGGTCTGGGCCGGGGTTTTCTTCCCCGGATCGCCGGCCTCGACCGCGTAGGCCACGGCGGCGACGGTGAGGAAGAGCGCGACGGCCAGCCAGGTCACGTACGGCCGGTGATCGCGCAGCAGTGCGGGGCCGGGGAGCACCCGTCCCAGCTTCGTCTGCAGTTTCGTCCACGGCTGCCGCATGCAGTCCACACCTCCGGGGGCGAGGGTAGGGCCCCTGGAGGCTGAGCGCCCGTCCACCTCGCGCCTTTAAACCTCCACATCCGGGTGAAGTTCTCCGGCCGGACGGCCGGAAGGTCCGATTCCGGCACTACGGTGGCGCACCGCTGCCCACGTCCGTAACCCCTTGTGCGCATCCCTAGAAGGAGCCGACCCTGGACGGCCTCGCCACCCTCAACACGGCCCCGCCGCCCGCCGCGGAGGCCGCGCTCGCCGCCTGCTGCGCCAGCCACCGCTGGGCGCGGCGGATCATCGAGCACCGCCCGTACCCCGACGTGCCCGCGCTGCTCGCGGCCGCGGACGAGGCGAGCTACGACCTCACGCCCGGCGACCTCGCCGAGGCGCTCATCGGCGAGGCGGCGCCGGTGCCCGCGGCCGGACGGCCGTCGTCGCGTACGGCGCTGCGCGCGGCCCACGCCGCGTACGAGAGCCGCTTCGGCCACGCCTTCGTGCTGTGCCTCGACGGCATCCCGGTGGCCGAGCGGCTCGACCAGGTGCTCGCGGGCATCCGCACCCGGCTGGCCAACGAGCCGGACGAGGAGCGGGCGGTCGCCGCGGAGGAGCTGCGGCGGCTGGCGCGGGCCCGGTTGGGGCGGCTGGTCACGACCGATTCGGGGCGCCTGATCCCCTCAAGCTAGGCATTTCCCTAGGCCAGACGTGCCTGATCAGTCACACTCGGCACCCCCTGACCGGGGAGCCGACAACCCGTCGATACGATGGCCCGTGGCCGGTGGACCGTACCCGGCCGGGCTGAAGACCGACCCTTCTGTGCCTCTTAAAAGATGTGCCGGCAAGGCCCCTGTCCCGTATCCGGAGGAAATCCGTGCCGGCTGGAACGCTGTATCGCGGCCGCGAAGGCATGTGGTCCTGGGTGGCGCATCGCGTCACCGGCGTCCTCATCTTCTTCTTCTTGTTCGTCCACGTCCTGGACACCGCTCTCGTCCGCGTCTCCCCGGAGGCGTACGACGATGTCGTGGCCACGTACAAGACGCCGATCGTGGCGCTGCTGGAGTACGGCCTCGTAGCCGCCGTGCTCTTCCACGCGCTCAACGGCCTGCGTGTCATCGCCGTCGACTTCTGGTCGAAGGGTCCGCGGCTGCAGAAGCAGCTGCTGTGGACCGTCGTCGGCATCTGGGTCGTGCTGATGGCGGGGGCCCTCTACCCCGTCCTCGGGCACGCCTTCCGCGAGCTGTTCGGGAGCTGAGCGCCACCATGACCACCTCTGACATCAAGCTGACGGGCTCCTCCTCGGAGATCTCCCCGGAGGACCCGGCCCCGGTCATCGAGGCCCCCCGGGCCCGTACCGCGAAGACGCCGAAGGCCACCCGCGGAAACTTCGAGATGTACGGCTGGCTCTTCATGCGCCTGTCCGGCATCGTCCTGGTCGTCCTGGTGCTGGGCCACCTGCTGATCCAGCTGGTCCTGGACGGCGGCGTCTCGAAGGTGTCCTTCGCCTTCGTCGCCGGCCGCTGGGCCTCGCCGTTCTGGCAGGCCTGGGACCTGATCATGCTGTGGCTCGCGATGCTGCACGGCGCGAACGGCCTGCGCACGGTCATCAACGACTACGCCGAGCGGGACCAGACCCGCTTCTGGCTGAAGATGCTGCTCTACGCGGCCACCGTCTTCACCGTTCTCCTGGGCACGCTGGTGATCTTCACCTTCGACCCGAACATTCGCTGACCCGGGACCGAGGTTCGAGAACTCCCATGCAGATCCACAAGTACGACACCGTGATCGTCGGCGCCGGCGGCGCGGGCATGCGCGCGGCCATCGAGTCGACGAAGCGCAGCCGCACCGCGGTGCTCACCAAGCTCTACCCGACCCGCTCCCACACCGGCGCCGCCCAGGGCGGCATGGCCGCCGCCCTCGCGAACGTCGAGGAGGACAACTGGGAGTGGCACACCTTCGACACGATCAAGGGCGGCGACTACCTGGTCGACCAGGACGCCGCCGAGATCCTGGCGAAGGAGGCCATCGACTCGGTCCTGGACCTCGAGAAGATGGGCCTGCCCTTCAACCGCACCCCCGAGGGCCGGATCGACCAGCGCCGCTTCGGCGGCCACTCCCGTAACCACGGCGAGGCCCCGGTGCGCCGGTCCTGCTACGCCGCGGACCGTACGGGCCACATGATCCTCCAGACCCTCTACCAGAACTGCGTGAAGGAGGGCGTGGAGTTCTTCAACGAGTTCTACGTCCTCGACCAGCTGATCACCGAGTTCGACGGGGTCAAGCGGTCGGCGGGTGTGGTGGCCTACGAGCTGGCCACCGGCGAGATCCACGTCTTCCAGGCGAAGGCGGTCATCTACGCGTCCGGCGGCACCGGCAAGTTCTTCAAGGTGACGTCGAACGCGCACACCCTGACCGGCGACGGCCAGGCGGCCTGCTACCGGCGCGGGATTCCGCTGGAGGACATGGAGTTCTTCCAGTTCCACCCGACCGGCATCTGGCGGATGGGCATCCTGCTGACGGAGGGCGCCCGCGGTGAGGGCGGCATCCTCCGTAACAAGGACGGCGAGCGCTTCATGGAGAAGTACGCGCCGGTGATGAAGGACCTGGCGTCGCGTGACGTCGTGTCGAGGTCCATCTACACGGAGATCCGGGAGGGGCGCGGCTGCGGCCCCGAGGGCGACCACGTCTACCTGGACCTGACGCACCTGCCGCCGGAGCAGCTGGACGCGAAGCTGCCGGACATCACCGAGTTCGCGCGTACGTACCTCGGCATCGAGCCGTACACGGACCCGATCCCGATCCAGCCGACCGCGCACTACGCGATGGGCGGCATCCCGACGAACGTCGCGGGTGAGGTGCTGGCGGACAACACGACGGTGGTCCCGGGCCTGTACGCGGCCGGCGAGGTCGCGTGCGTGTCGGTGCACGGTGCGAACCGCCTCGGCACCAACTCGCTGCTCGACATCAACGTCTTCGGCCGCCGGGCCGGCATCGCGGCGGCGGAGTACTCGGCCACGGCCGACTTCGTCGAGCTGCCGGAGGACCCGGCCCGCTTCGTCGCCGACGAGGTGGAGCGGCTGCGCGACGCCACCGGCGACGAGCGGGTGTCGGACATCCGGCGCGAGCTGCAGGAGTGCATGGACGCGAACGTGATGGTCTTCCGTACGGAACAGACCATCAAGACCGCCGTCGAGAAGATCGGCGAGCTGCGCGCCCGCTACAAGAACGTCTCGGTGCAGGACAAGGGCAAGCGCTTCAACACCGACCTGCTGGAGGCCATCGAGCTGGGCAACCTGCTCGACCTGGCCGAGGTCATGGCGGTCTCCGCGCTGGCCCGCAAGGAGTCGCGCGGCGGCCACTACCGCGAGGACTTCCCGAACCGCGACGACGTCAACTTCATGCGCCACACGATGGCGTACCGCGAGACGGAGGCGGACGGCAGCGAGTCCATCCGGCTCGACTACAAGCCGGTCGTCACGACCCGCTACCAGCCGATGGAGCGTAAGTACTGATGAGCACTCCGACGATGGACAAGGTGGAGGCGGAGGCCGCGGCTTCGGCCCACACGATCACGGCCACCTTCCGGATCCGCCGCTTCAACCCGGAGGTCGCGGCCGAGGCGGTCTGGGAAGACTTCACGATCGAGATCGATCCGAAGGAGCGCGTCCTCGACGCCCTCCACAAGATCAAGTGGGATGTCGACGGCACGCTGACCTTCCGCCGCTCCTGCGCCCACGGGATCTGCGGCTCGGACGCGATGCGTATCAACGGCCGCAACCGGCTGGCGTGCAAGACGCTGATCAAGGACCTGAGCCCGGAGAAGCCGATCTCGGTGGAGCCGATCAAGGGTCTGACGGTCCTGAAGGACCTGGTCGTGGACATGGAGCCGTTCTTCCAGGCGTACCGCGATGTCATGCCCTTCCTGATCACGTCCGGGAACGAGCCGACGCGCGAGCGCCTGCAGTCGGCGGAGGACCGCGAGCGCTTCGACGACACGACGAAGTGCATCCTGTGCGCGGCGTGCACCTCCTCCTGCCCGGTCTTCTGGAACGACGGCCAGTACTTCGGCCCGGCGGCGATCGTCAACGCCCACCGCTTCATCTTCGACTCGCGCGACGAGGCGGGCGAGCAGCGCCTGGAGATCCTGAACGACCGCGACGGCGTGTGGCGCTGCCGCACGACCTTCAACTGCACGGACGCGTGCCCGCGCGGCATCGAGGTGACGAAGGCGATCGCCGAGGTCAAGCAGGCCCTGATCAGGCGCCGCTTCTGACCTCACGCCCGGCCTGGACCCGGGAATCCGCGACACCGCGGATTCCCGGGTCGACTGCTTCCGGGGCCGCCGCCCTACGCCGGATTCTTGCGGGCCGAGGTGACCTGGCAGGAGTAGACGAGCCGGTCGTTGGTGGTGTGCGACTGCTCGACGGTGAGCTTCCGGTCGCCGCCCGGGGTGACCGTCGCGCTCTGCAACTTGGAGCCTATGGTCCGGCTGGCGACGGTCGAGTTGGCATTCTGGCCGACCTTGAACGTCACGGTGTAGCTGTACGTGAAGCTGACGTCCGCGGACGCGTTCTGGATGTTCACGTCGAAGCTCATGATGCCGCGCTCGCGGCTGTAGCGGCAGTTCTGCCCGATGACCTCGCTCAGCGCATCCGAGTTGTACGTGGGTGGCGTGCTCGGGACGGCAGACGGGGAGCCTGCGCCCCCGCCGGAAGTGCTGCCGCCGGAGGTGCTCCCTCCGGAACTCAGCCCACCGGGGGTGGACAGAGACGGCCCGCCCGACGGCAAGGTGGGGACGTCACCCGGACCGTCCCCCATGTCGCCGAGTCCTCCGAAGGCCTTGTCCTCGACCTGGTCGGTGCAGCCCGCCAGGACGGCCACCGCGGCCAGGGCCAGACCGGCAGCACCGATCGCACGGCTGGTGCGCATGAAGATTGTCCCCCGATATTGAAGCTTCAAAGTCCCGGTATGCTACCGGACTTCAGCGTGCATACGTTTGACACGGGGGACGGGACTCATGAGCCAGGCCTGGCCGCAGCAGCCACAGCAACCGAATCCGTACGGCGGCCATCCTCAGCAGCCGGCGTACGGATATCCGCAGGCCGCGCCGCCGGTGCAGCCCGGCCTTGCGTACCAGCCGGGCTTCCCGCCGCCCCCGCCCCGCCGCGGCAATCCGGTGGGGGCGTTCTTTCTCGCGCTGCTGGTCTCGGTCGTGCTCTCCGGCATCTACTCCATGATTCTGCTCGCGAGTTACGAGGACCTGTCCAAGGTCGGGCTGAAGACCTCGTATGTGATCTTCGGACTTGTCCTCGCGCTGGCGGTCGGCGCCGTGGCGGGCAAGGTGGGCGGCCCTAGCACCGGCGCGCATATCTGTGCCGCGGTACTGGCCGCGCTCGGCGCCTTCTTCGGCTTCACCAATGGCTATGTGGCCATTCTGATCGATGCCGCGGACTTTGATCTCCTCGGGGACATGCTGGAGGAGAAGCCCTTCTTCCCCGCCGAAGCTTGGTGGAAGGGTCTCAAGGCCGCCATCGCCCTGCCCGGCATCTTCCTGGCGGCCATCGGCACCTGGGGTATGGCCCACCTGACGGGCAAGCGCCGCGGGTGACCGCGTCGCTTAGAGTGCACGGATGAGCATTCTGGACGACGCACGGGCGGGCATGGACCGCGGTATCCGGCCGCAGGACGACCTCTTCGGCCATGTGAACGGCCACTGGTTGCAGACCGCGGAGATTCCCGGCGACCGGTCCTCGTGGGGTCCGTTCGTGCAGCTTGCCGATACGGCCGAGGAGCAGGTCAGGGAGATCATCCAGGAGCTGGCGGAACAGGCCGGCGACCCGGCCGCCGCGGGAGCGGTGTCCGGCGACGCCCGGAAGATCGCGGCCCTGTACGCCTCGTTCATGGACGAGGCGGCCGTCAATGCCCGCGGGATCGCCCCCGCGCGGCCGCTGCTCGACGCCGCGGGCGGGCTGGCGGACACCCGGGAGCTCGCCGCGTTCCTCGGGCGGCTGGACCGGGTGGGCGGCTCCGGGCTGTTCGGCGTGCACATCGACACCGATGACCGGAACTCCGACCGCTATCTCTTCAACATCCGGCAGGGCGGACTCGGCCTGCCCGACGAGTCGTACTACCGCGACGAGAAGTTCGCCGAGGTCCGCGACGCCTACGTCGGCTACCTCACCGAGCTGCTCACCCTCGGCGGCCACGCCGGCCCCGCCACCGCGGCGCGGTCCATCCTGGCCCTGGAGACCCGCCTGGCCGCCGGGCACTGGGAGCGCGCCGAGACCCGGGACGTGCAGAAGACGTACAACCTCACCAGCCTGGACGAGCTGACCGCGCTCGCGCCGGAATTCGACTTCCTCGGGTATGTGACGGCCCTCGGGGGCAGCGCCGCCACCATTGCCGAGACCTGCGTCCGCCAGCCCTCGTATCTCGGACATCTCTCCGCGGTGCTGGCCGAGACCCCCATCGAGCAGTGGCGCGACTGGGCCGTCGCCCGGGTGCTGCGCGCCTGTGCGCCGTATCTCGACGACGCGTCCGTCCGCAACGACTTCGGCTTCTACGGCCGCACCCTCAACGGGACGCCCGAGCTGCGGCCGCGCTGGAAGCGGGCGGTCGCCTTCGTGGAGCAGTCCATCGGCGAGGCCGTGGGCAAGGAGTACGTCGCCCGGCACTTCCCGCCCGCCTCCAAGGCGATGATGGACGAGCTCGTCGCCAACCTCCTGGAGGCGTACCGGCGCTCGATCGCCGCGCTCGACTGGATGACGGAGGAGACCAAGCAGCGGGCCTACGAGAAGCTCGACACCTTCCGCCCGAAGATCGGCTATCCGGACACCTTCCGCGACTACTCCGCCCTGGAGGCCGACCCGGGCGACCTCCTCGGCAACGCGCATGCGGCCGCCGCCTTCGAGACCGACCGGCAGCTCGCCAAGATCGGCGCGCCGGTCGACCGGGACGAGTGGTTCATGACCCCGCAGACCGTCAACGCCTATTACAACCCGGGCACCAACGAGATCTGCTTCCCCGCGGGCATCCTGCAGAAGCCGTTCTTCGCCCCGGATGCCGACCCGGCGGAGAACTACGGCGGCATCGGCTCGGTCATCGGCCACGAGATCGGCCATGGCTTCGACGACCAGGGCGCGCAGTACGACGGCGCGGGCAACCTCAACGACTGGTGGACGGCCGCGGACAAAACCGCCTTTGAGGAAAAGTCCAAGGCCCTGGTGAAGCAGTACGACGGCTTCTCGCCGCGCAATCTTCCGGGCGAGTTTGTCAACGGCGCGCTCACCGTCGGGGAGAACATCGGCGACCTGGGCGGCCTGACGATCGGGCACACCGCCTACCTCATCGCCCTGGCCGGCGATCCGGCACCGGAGCGGGGCGGGCTGACAGGGGCTCAGCGGCTCTTCATGAACTGGGCGTACTGCTGGCGCGCAAAGCGCCGCAAGGAGCAGGAGCAGCAGTTCCTCACCATCGACCCGCACTCGCCGCCGGAATTCCGCGCCAACATCGTGCGCAACCTCGACGAGTTCCACGAGGCATTCGGCACGGCGGAGGGCGACGGGCTGTGGCTGGCGCCGGCGGAGCGCGTGCACATCTGGTGAGGCGCCGCGGTTGATACGGTGCCCGGATGCCTGAAATCGCAGCTCAGACCACCCGTCGTGGCGTTCTCGTCACCGGCGCCTCCCGCGGCATCGGCCGCGCCGTCGCCACCGCCTTCGCCGCCGCGGGCGACCGGGTCGCGGTGCACTACGCATCCCGGCGGGCGGACGCCGAGGCCACGCTGGCGGGGCTGGACGGGGAGGGTCACGTACTCGTCGGCGGCGATGTGTCGGATCCGGCGGACGCCGCCCGTATCGTCGATGAGGCCGTGGCCGGGCTCGGCGGTGTGCTGCACGTGCTGGTCAACAACGCCGCGGTGAATCTGCCGCATCCCATCGCCGAGACCTCGTACGAGGACTGGCAGGCGGCGTGGGAGCGGACGGTGGCGGTGAATCTGCTGGGTACGGCGAATGTGTCGTATCGCGCCGCCCGCCACATGATCGAGGCGGGGGTGCCGGACGGCCGGATCGTCAACATCGGCTCGCGCGGGGCGTATCGCGGCGAGCCCGACCATCCGGCGTACGGGGCCACGAAGGCGGGCGTGCACGCGCTCGGGCAGTCGCTCGCGGTGGCGCTGGCGCCGCACGGGATCGCGGTGGCGTCGGTGGCGCCGGGGTTTGTGGCGACCGAGCGGGTCGCGGACCGGGTGACCGAGGAGACGCTGCGACAGAGCCCGTTCGGGCGGGTGGCGCGGCCGGAGGAGATCGCGGCGGCGGTGCGCCACCTCGCCTCGCCGGAGGCGACCTGGTCCTCGGGCACCGTGCTGGACGTCAACGGGGCGTCGTACCTGCGCTGATCAGGGGCGCAGGGTGACGAGGCGCTCCCCCGTGTACGTCGTGTGCGACGTGATTGTCCGCGGCACCCGCAGCCCCTCGTTCTCCGCGTACAGCCGACGCGCCGCCACGAAGTCCCCCTCCGCGCCCGCCGCCGCGGCCGCGTCGAGCAGCGCGTAGTCCGCGGGCCCGACCAGCTCCAGATCCGCGTCGGCCAGCCCCCACCCGTCCCACGGCAGCACCTCGACGCCGTTGAGCGCGGCGAGGTCCTTGACCACATTGCACTGGACCTCCGGCAGGCCGGTGAGGTTCACGACGCTCACGCCGAAGGTGGCCGGGTCCGCCCGGCCCGTACGGCAGCGCCGCCAGGCGTCGCCGCCGACGAGGAAGCGGTCGCGCGGCACGTCGTACGGATCGAAGTCCAGCTCCCACTGCCAGGCGGCGGCCTCGTCCGGCAGCACCTGCGGGTCCGTCAGGGTCCAGCCGCGCGCCTCGTCCCACCATTCCGTCACCCAGTGGTCGTCGTGGAAGCCGGGCATGAAGTACGTGCCGAAGCCGCAGCGGATCCGCGCCGGCGTGCCCGTATGCCGCAGCAGCGCACAGTGCAGCAGCGCGAAATCGCGGCAGGTCCCCGCGAAGCGGTCGGCGGGCGGGCGCGGGGCCTTCGCGAGCGGCTCGCCGCCGCTGCGCTCCCGGTCCAGCGCCAGGATCTCGTCGGCATACCGCGTCTCGGCCGCCGCCGCCTTGCGGTCCGCGGCGAGCTCGACGCCGTAGCGGTCGGCGGCTTCCTCACGGTGGATGACCAGGCCCCGCACGAGCCGCGCCAGCGCCGCGGGCTCCGCCGGCAGCCCGGAGTCGTCGAAGTCGCCGGGGTCGGAGGCGGCGGACTGAGCGGTGCAGAAGGCGCGTTGGCTGCTGTCCATGCCCGGGACCGTACGCCCTGCCCCAGGGACAGAGTCCATGCGTCGCCAAGTTGAACACGTTCAAGAAGAGGGCTACAGTCCTACTCGTAGCCTCTTTTGAACACGTTCAAGAAAGGGCGTGGCAAGGCATGGACCTCACCGTCACCACCTATGTCGCCTACACCGGCATCAGCATCGGCCTGACCGTCTGGGTCGCCCGCACCCTCAGCCGCAACGGCCAGGTCTTCCTCGCCGACGTGCTCCGCGGGAACGAAAAGCTCGCCGACGCCGTCAACCACCTGCTGGTGGTCGGCTTCTACCTCGTCAACCTCGGCTTCGTCGCCCTCTACCTGAAGACCGCCGACGCCGTCGACGACAGCCGCAGCCTCGTCGAGGCGCTCTCGATGAAGCTCGGCGTCGTGCTGCTCGTGCTCGGCGCCATGCACCTCGGCAATGTCTACGTCCTCAGCCGCATCCGCCGCCGCGGCCTGCTGGAGCGCGAGCAGGTGCCTCCGGTCGAGCCGGACGCCTGGACCGACGCGGCGCGGGCGTGACGACGTGACCACGCCCGCCGCCAGGGCCACCGTTCACGGGCTGACCGTCCTGTACGACGCCGACTGCAAGCTGTGCACCTTCGTACGGAACTGGCTGTCGGGCCAGGCCCAGCTCGTGCGCCTCACCTTCGTCCCCTGCGGGTCGCCCGCCGCCCGCCGCCGCTTCCCCGGCCTCGACCACGCCGCCACCCGCGAGGAGATCACCGTCGTCGGGGACCGCGGGCAGGTGTACAAGGGCGCGTCCGCCTGGGTCGTCTGCCTGTGGGCGCTGGCGAAGTACCGCCCGCTCGCCCACCGGCTCAGCTCCGGCGCCGGCGCGCAGGCCACACGGGCGGCGGTGCTGGTGGCGGCGCGGTGGCCGGGCGCGGCGGCGCGGTGGGGCGGGGGCGCGTACGGCGACGGCTGGCGCTACGACCCGGCCAGCGGCTGGTCCCGCGCCTGCCCCGACGGGTCCTGCGCGCCCGCCGACTAGGCTCGACCCCGTGGACGACGCAGTGCCGACCGAGAAGACCCCTGGCCCGCTCCCCAAGGGCGAGCAGACCCGCACCCTGATCCTGGAGACCGCGCTGCGGCTCTTCCAGGAGCGGGGTTACGACAAGACGACGATGCGGGCCATCGCGAGCGAGGCGGGGGTCTCGGTCGGCAATGCGTACTACTACTTCAAGAGCAAAGAGCACCTGATCCAGGGTTTCTACGACCGTATCGGCGAAGCCCACGCCGCAGCGGTCCAGGACGTGCTCGCCCGCGAGACCGACCTCGCCGCCCGGCTCGAAGGCGTGCTGCTCGCGTGGCTGGACATCGCGGCGCCGTATCACGAGTTCGCCGCGCAATTCTTCAAGAACGCCGCCGATCCGAACAGCCCGCTCAGCCCCTTCTCGCCCGAGTCCGAGGAGCCGCGCGAGGCGACGATCGAGCTGCACCGGCAGGTGCTGGCCGGGTCCAAGGCCGCGCTCGTGCCTGAGCTGCGCGACCTGATGCCGCAGTTGATGTGGCTGCATCAGATGGGCATTGTCCTGTATTGGGTCTTTGACCGGACCGAGGACTGCGAGCGTACGCGGCGGCTGGTGCAGCGGTCCTCGCCCATGGTGGCGCGGGCCATTGATCTCTCGCGCTACCGTCTGCTGCGGCCGCTGGTGCGGGAAGTGGCGGAGATCCTGCACGACTTCATTCTCCCGGCGGCGGGGGTCGTCACCGGCGCGAAGCCGGCCGCGAGGCGGAAGACGCGACGGCGCAAGGAGGGTTGAGCCCCAGGGGCGTATGGGGGGTTTCCCCTACCCGACTCGGGGGCCACCCGGATCGTTCCAACGGCGCTGGATCTCTAGGTTCATGGGTGGGATCGCGGACAGCGGTTCCTACGCCACCCCGGAGGCCCTCGTGACCACGAAGCAGCGCTCGCAGCAGCAGTCGCCCCGCCGCGCGGCCGTCGCCGCGTTCGTCCGTTTCGTCGTCTGTGGGGGCGGGGTCGGGCTGGCGTCGAGTGGGGCGCTGCTGCTGCTCGACGGGCGGATGTCGCTGGTCGTCGCCAACGCCCTGGTCACCGTGGTGTCCACGTTGCTCGCCACCGAGCTGCACGGCCGCGTCTCGTTCCGCAGCGAGCGGGGCGGCTGGGGCGTACACCTTCAGTCGGCGCTCACCGTCGCGGTGAGCTACGCCTTTACGACCGGCGCACTGCTCGCCCTGCACGCAGTGCAGTCCGCGCCCTCGGCGCTGGTCGAGCAGGCCGTGTACCTGGGTTCGTCGGCGCTGGCCGGGCTCGGCCGCTTCGCGGTGCTGCGCGCGGTGGTCTTCGCGGACCGCCGGACGCAGCCGGCGGCGGCGCCGGCCGCACCTGCCGCACCGGTCGCGAAGCCGGAGCTGGTGATGGCCGCCTGAGCTCAGGCGTCCTTCGCCTCCGCCACCACCATCACCCGCCGCAGCAGCTCCGCCAGCTGCCGCCGCTCGTCCTTCGACAGCACCCCCAGCAGCCGCGTCTCCTCATCGAAGCTCGCGTCCATCGCCCCCAGCCACGTCGACCGCCCCGACTCGGTCAGCTCCACATCGACCCGGCGGCGGTCGGTGGCCGAGGGCGTACGGCGAACGAAGCCGCGCCGCTCCAGCGCGTCCAGCCGACCCGTGACCGAAGCGGGCGCGAGATCGAGGTCCGCCGCGAGCTCCGAGGGAGCCGCGCTGCCGCCACGCCCCGCGAGGTGGTGCAGGGTGTCGAACTCGTGCCGCTCCAGGCCGTAGTCGACGAGCGCCTGCTGCCGCACCCGGGTCAGGTGCGCGCGCAGCCGCTTCATGCGGATCACGGCCGCCTCGATGTCCGGGTCGAGGTCGGGCAGCACCGGCAGCCAGCGTTCGACGTGGCCGTCGGTCCAGTCGCGGGTGGCCAGGGGTGGCTGTGCCGGCTCCTCCTTCATGCGTGCATCGTACGACGCCTCCTTCGGCATCAGATAATTCGTTGACGAATAGTTCGCCACCGAAATACATTTGCCTGCCATGACGCCGCACCCCCTCCGCTCCCGCCGCTTCCAACTCCTCTTCGCCGCCCGCTCCCTCTCCCTCCTCGGCGACGCCGTCGTCCCCGTCGCACTCGCCATCGCCGTCTGGGAGGCCACCCGCTCCAGCGCCGCGCTCGCGCTGCTCCTCGTCTGCGCGATGGCGCCGCGGCTGCTGCTCCTGCCGGTCGGCGGGGTGGTCGGCGACCGGCTCAATGCCCGTACCATCGCCGCCGCCACCGCCGTCGTACGGGCCGCCGCGCAGCTCTTCGTCGGCGTGCAGCTGCTCGGCGGGGATCCGCAGCTGTGGCAGCTGGCGGTGGCGGAGGGGGTCGGCGGGGTGGCGACGGCGTTCGCGATGCCGGCGTTCGCGCCGCTGGTCACCGGGACGGTGGCGGCGGAGCAGCGGCAGCAGGCCAACGCGGCCATCGGCGCCGCCACCAGCGCCGCCCGGCTCGGCGGGCCGCCGCTGGCGGGGCTGCTGCTGTTCGCCGGGGCGGGCGAGGCGTTCATCGCGGTCGGGCTCGGGTTTGCGGTGAGCGCGGTGCTGATGGCGGCCATCACGGTGCCGCATGTGGTCCAGGACCGGCGGCCGTTCCTCGCCGACCTGCGGCAGGGGTGGTCGGAGGTGCGGTCCCGCGACTGGTACTGGTCCAGCCTGATCGCCCACTCCGTGTGGAACGGCGCCGCCGCCGTCTTCGCCACCCTCGGCCCCGCCGTCGCCATGGAGGACCTGGGCGGCAAGGCCGCCTGGGTCGCCATCACCACGGCCGGCGGCATCGGCCTGCTGCTCGGCTCCCTGCTGGCCGGCCGCGCCCGCCCCCGCCGCCCGGTGCTGACGGGGAACCTGGGCCTGGCCGCGTACGCAATCCCGCTCGCGCTGCTGGCGCTGCCCGCCCCGGCGCCGGTGGTCGTGGCCGGATACGGGATCGCGCAGGCGGGCCTCGGCTTCCTGAACCCGGTGTGGCAGACCACGGTCCAAGACGCCATTCCCGCCAACGTCCTCGCCCGCGTGACAAGTTACGACTGGCTGCTTTCCCTCGCCGCCATGCCGCTCGGCTACGCGCTCGCGCCCCTCGCCGCGGACGCCTGGGGCCGCGGCGCACCGCTCACGGTGTCCGCGGCGCTCGTGGCCGCCGCCTGCCTGGGCACCGCGCTCGTGCCGGGGGTGCGCCGCTTCACCGCTGTCACGCCTGGAAGCGCCGCACCCCGGCAGGAGCCGGCCCCAGTCAGCTCACAGTGACCCGTACGGCCCCGGTCGTCGTATCGCCGGTGTCGTCCGTGACCGTGAGATGCGCGGTGTACGTCCCCTTCCTCGAGTACGTGTGCTTCGCCGACGCCTCGCCGTCCGCGGCCGAGTTGTCGCCGAAGTTCCAGTGGTGCTTGGCGGCCGTACGGCCCGGTGGCAGCGTCACCGTGCCCGCCAGGGACACCTCCAGCGGCGCCGCGCCGTCGGCCGGGGTCGCCGCGACCGAGACCTTGGCTTCGGACTCCTTCTCCGCGCCCGGCCCGTTGAAGTGCAGCCAGTCGAGGGCGAGGAGGTCGGGGCCCGTCTCCGTCCAGTCCGGGTTGGTGAAGACCGCGTAGATCTTCTTCACCCCGCCCGGGTCGGTCAGATCCGCCGTCGGCGAGATGACGTTTCCGTAGCCGCCGGTCGGCGGGATCGCGGCCTTGCCGAGCAGCGCGCCGTCGGGGGCGTCAGCGCGGAACTCCACGTCGCCGCCGATGCCGCCGGACGCCGCGCCGACCGTCACCGAGTCGATGCCGGTGAGATTCCCCGGGTCGAGAACGATCCAGTCACCGTGCTCGATCTCGCCGAGCCGCTTGCCGCCGGAGGCGTCGTCGCGGCTCACCGTCTCGGCGCCGCCGTGCGCGCCGCCGGTGGCATTACGGTGCTCGGCCTCGCGGAACTTCTGCCGCAGCGTGAGCGCCGACGAGCCCACGAGCGAGGGCACGCCATCCGCGCCCTTGTCCTCGTACTGGGCGCTGATCCCGTAATAGAGATTCTGGCCGGGCCCGTGGCTGTCACCGGGATCGGTCTTGATCTCCCCTTCGCACCCCGTGTAGTTGTCCAGCGGGTGGAGGTGGCTGTCATGGCCGAGCTGCGACTGGACGACGACCCTTGAGCAGTCGATGGGCGCGCCGTCCTCCGCGTCCTTGACCTCGACCTTGAACGGGACCGTATCGCCGAAGTCGAACAATCCGCCGTCCGGCGGCCCGGTGATCGTCACCTCGGGGCGGGTATTGCCGACCGTGATCTTCTGGCTGGCGATGCCGGTCAGCTCGGGCGGCCCCTCGACCGTCAGACTGGCGTTGAACTGCCCCTTCGTCTCGTACGTGTGGGTGGGATTGGCCTCGGTGGAGTCGGTCGTGCCGTCGCCGTCGAAGTCCCAGGCGTACGTGACCGGCTCGCCGCCCGGCGCGCCGGAGCCCTCGCTGGAGAACTTCACGGTCAGCGGCCCGGGCCCGGAGTCGGGGGACGCCGACATCTTCGCTACGGGCGGGCGCCCCTCGGCCACGTAATCGATCCGGTAGATCCCGGCGCCCTCGTTGCTGCCGCCGCGCCCGGTGCCGCTGCCCTCGCCGAAGTCGATGACGTACAGCGAGCCGTCCGGGCCGAAGTGCGCCTCGAAGGGCTGGATCCAGTCCATGTCCTCGAAGACGCCGTTGATGGACTGCAGGTCGCCGGCCTTGGCGTCCGGGAAGCGCGGGTCGTCGAACTTCTGGCCCTTCTGCTGGATCGAGAAGGTCTTGAACCACTTTCTGGTCAGCTCAAAGGTCAGCCACTTGTTCTCGAAGTACTGCGGGAACTTGGTCTTGCTGTCGAGCTTCGGGTCGTAGTCGTACACCGGACCGCTCATCGGGCCCCCGCCGCCGGTGCCGAGCTCGGGGAACTCCTCGGAGGCCGAGTAGGCGTACCAGACGGTGGCGGGCTTGGCGGCCGGGAGGTCGGTCTTGCCAGTGTTGTTCGGGGAGTCGTTCTTCAGCGCGCCGCAGTCGAACTTCGCCTTTGAGGTCTTGGTGGCGAAGTCGTAGTCGTTGAAGGGGGTGTTGTTGCCCACGCAGTACGGCCAGCCGTGGTTGCCCGGCTCGGTGAGCCGGGTGTACTCGACCGTGCCCTCCGGGCCGCGGTCGGGGTTGGCGGCGCGGGCGTCGGGCCCGTAGTCAGCGACCAGGACGGCGCCGGAGTGCGGGTCAGCCGTGATACGGAACGGGTTGCGGAAGCCCATCGCGTACACCTCGGGCCGGGTCTTGGCCTCGCCGGGCGCGAAGAGATTGCCCTTGGGGACGGAGTAGCCGCCGTCGTCCTTGGGCGTGATCCGCAGGATCTTGCCGCGGAGGTCGTTGGTGTTCCCGGCGGTGCCCTGCGCGTCCCAGGCGCGGCGGCCCTCCCGCTCGTCGATCGGGGCGAAGCCGTCCGACTCGAAGGGGTCGGTGTTGTCGCCGGTGGCGACGAGGAGGTTGCCCTTGTTGTCGAAGGTGAGCGAGCCGGCCATGTGCACGTTCGCCCGGCCCTCGCCGCGCCAGGTGGGGATGGTGAGCAGCACCTTCTGCGAGGCGGGGTCGGCCTTGCCGTCGTCGCCCATGGTGAAGCGGGAGAGGTTGATCTGCGGTTTCTCCTTGTCGGAGTGGAGCAGATAGAGCCGGTTGTTCTTGGCGAAGTCCGGGTCGAGGGCGAGCCCGAGGAGGCCGTCCGACTGGCTGGTCATCTCCGGGGTGTAGTCGAAGTCCAGGGCGGTGGTGACATTGAGGGTCTGCTGGTCGACGACCTTGAGCTCGCCGGTGCGCTGGGCGTAGAAGACTCGCCGGTCGGGGGCGACGGCCAGCTCGAACGGGTCGGCGAGGTCCTCGTCCACGAGGGGGGTGCGCTGGAAGTTGCCGGTCTGGGTGGCGGAGCAGTCGCCGCTCGCCGCGCCGGCCGACCACTCGATGCCGCCGAGCAGGTGCTGCAGGAAGGCCGGCTCCTCGAAGGAGGCGGCGGCGTGGCCGCCGGCGGTGTACCAGGAGCGGCCGCCGTCGTACTTCTGGCACCAGGAGTACGGGTGATCGACGCCCTCGTCGAGGCCGCTGATGCCATCCCGGACCTTGATCTGCGCGAGGGTGTGCACCTTGCCGGTCGGGTTGGTGCGGAAGTTGTACCACTCCTCCGTACGCTCCCAGAGCTCCGGCAGCCCCTTCGTGGAGGGGTGGACCCGGTCCAGCACCTTCACCCGGCCGGTCTGCGGCTCGGGGTGCTTGTCGAAGATCGCGCCGACCAGGCCCTCGTACCACTCCCAGTCGCGCTCGCTGGCCGCGGCCGAGTGCAGGCCCGTCCAGCCGCCGCCGCCCCGGATGAACTTCTGGAAGGCGGCACGCTGCTCTGCATTGAGCAGATCGCCGCTCTCCGGTGTGGAGTTGGTGTTGTTGAAGACGATCGTCTGGAACTTGGCGAGGTTCGCATCACTGAAGGCGGCCGCGTCGTCGGTGGCCTCGACCTCGAAGTTGTGCTCGGCGCCGAGCTTCTTGATGGCTTCGACGCCGGCGGGGATGGAGTCGTGCTTCTCGTTGGTGACCTTGGAGAAGACGAGGACGCGGAAGTCCGGCTCCTTGGCGGCCTCGGGGAAGTCGGCGGCGGTGGCGGTGGCGGCGGTGCCCATGCCGAGGAGCAGGGCTAAGAGCGCGATGAGGACGGTGACGGGTGTGAGGGCCGTTCTGTGCAGAGGGCTGCGGCTCATGTCTCTCCCTGGTCACTTGGGGTCGTGCGAGGGGAGTTGCGTGAGGACGATGTCGCGGAACGACACCTCGTCGCCGTCGCCGTGGTTCTGCAGCCCGATGTGCCCTGGGCTGAGCCGGCGCTCCGCGACGGTGTCGGTGAAGTCGTTGATCTTGACGCCGTTGAGGTAGACCCGCAGCCGGTCGCCGCCGGTGACGACGAGGTCGTACGTGTTCCACTCCCCCGGCGGGTTCAGCGCCGCGTCCCGGGCGGCGAGGTCGGGGGGCTGGAATCCGTAGACGGATCCGGTGGTCTTCTCGGGTGCGTCGGTGGCGTCGATCTGCACCTCGAAGCCCTGATTGCGGATGGCGGGATCGTCTCCGGCGGGAAACCCGAGATGCACACCGGAGTTGTCGTCCCCGGCCATGCGCCAGTCGAGGGTGAGGCGGTAGTCGCTGAACTCCCGGGCGGAGTAGTAGATCAGCCCGAGCCCGCCGTGGGAGGTCATCGCGCCGTCGGCGACGGTGAAGCCACCGGGCCCGGCCTGGCTCCAGCCATCGGTGCTCGTGCCGTCGAAGAGCACCAGCCGGTGCGACGAGGGTGCTGCCGCCGGTGCGGCGGCGGAGAGGGCGCAGACCGCGACCGCCGCGGCGGCGAGGGCGAGCAGCCTGCGCGTTCTGAGGTGCCTGGACATGGGTGGGGTCCTTCCGTCGTTGCAGCAAGCGCTTACTGACGGGGCCCTGACAAAATAGGCCGAGATTGGCCCGAGGTCAACGCACTTCGTCCACTCAGAGGTCAAACGACCTCGGGGCGCTACCCTCCGGCGCCCACCGCTCTCGTGACCCGCGCGGAGAGTTCGCGCAGGTAGTCCGCCAGCTCCGGCGGGTCGTGGATCTCGAAGTCGCAGCCGAGGATGGCCAGGCGGGCCGCCAGCCAGTCCAGGGAGTCGGACTCTGTGCGGAGGCGGCAGCTGGTGTCGGTGACGGGTTCCAGGTTGGCCGCGGCGTCGCCCAGGCGGGGGGCCAGTTCGCGGTACGGGGCGTGGAGGGTGACGTCCGCGTTGATCGTCGGCGGCGCCTGGCTCGACATGCGGTCGCCGATGTAGGTGGCGGCGTCCTTGGCCGGGAGGGCGCGGGGAGTGAAGCGGACCGCCGTCAGGAAGGGCTTGGTGATGCGGTCGACGCGGAAGATGCGCCAGTCGGCGCGGTCCAGGTCGAAGGCGAGGAAGTACCAGCGGCGGCCTGCGGAGACCAGGCCCTCCGGCTCGACCAGGCGCTTCGATTCCGTGCCGTCTGCTGCCCGGTAGCCGAAGCGGAGTTTTTCGCGGGCCGCGGCGGCCGTTGCCAGGGTGGTCAGGACTGCCGGGTCGATGGAGGCGCCGCCGCGCCAGCGGGTCAGCGTCGTGGTCGCCGTACCCAGAGACTTCACCCGGCGGCGGAGGCGGGACGGGAGGACCTGCTCCAGTTTGGCCAGGGCGCGTACCGATGACTCCTCCACACCCTCCACCGACTGGCCGGCGGCTGCGCGCAGGCCTACCGCGATGGCCACCGCCTCGTCGTCCTCCAGGAGGAGCGGTGGCAGTGCCGCGCCCGCCACCAGGCGGTAGCCGCCGATGGCGCCCTGGGTGGCCTCGACCGGGTAGCCCAAGTCGCGGAGGCGGTCGATGTCGCGGCGGATCGTACGGGTGGAGACGCTCAGGCGGTCGGCGAGTTCGCTGCCCGGCCATTCGCGGGGGGTCTGGAGGAGGGAGAGGAGGTTCAGCAGGCGTTTCGGGGTGTCTGTCGTCATGCTTCTCAGCATCCCTCCGATCTAGGACATGACCTGTCCTATATGGCTCCTAGCTTATAGGCATGACCTTTCAGAACGCCCTTGAGGCGAAGAAGGATCGGCGGCGCTGGATCGCGCTCGCCGTCGTGCTGACCGCGTCCTTCATGGACCTCGTGGACGCGACGATCGTGAACATCGCCCTTCCCGCCGTGCAGCGGGACCTCGGCGCCTCCCCCAGCACCCTGCAGTGGGTGACCGCCGGATACGCGCTCGCCTTCGCCATCGGTCTCATCACCGGCGGGCGGCTCGGCGACATCTACGGCCGCCGGAAGGTGTTCCTGCTCGGGATGGCCGGCTTCACCATCGCGTCGCTGCTGTGCGGTATCGCCGCCGACCCGGGGATGCTGGTCGGCGCGCGGGTGCTGCAGGGTGCGACCGCGGCGCTGATGGTGCCGCAGGTGCTGAGCATCATGCACGTGACGTTCCCGGCGGAGGAGCGCGGCAAGGTCTTCGGGATGTTCGGCGCGGTCGTCGGGCTGGGCGCCGTGGCGGGGCCGCTGCTCGGCGCGTTGCTCACCGAGGCGGACATTCTGGGGCTCGGCTGGCGGCCGATCTTCCTCATTAACCTGCCGGTTGGGATCGCGGGGCTGCTGCTCGGTGCGCGCTTCATCGATGAGTCGAAGGCGCCCGATGCGCTGCGGCTCGACCTCGTCGGCGTAATCCTCGCGACCACCGGGCTGATGATGCTGCTCTACCCGCTGATCAACGGGCGCGAGCACGGCTGGCCCATCTGGGGCTTCGTCTCCATGGGCGCGAGCCTTGCGGTGCTGGCCGGCTTCGTGGCGTACGAGCGGCGCAAGAAGGCCAAGGACGGGTCGCCGCTGGTGGAGCTGGGGCTGTTCAAGGACAAGCGCTTTGCGGCCGGGATCGGGGTGCAGCTCGCCTTCTCCACGACGCTGGGGATCTTCTTCCTGGTGTGGACGCTGTACATGCAGCTGGGGCTCGGGTGGAGCGCGCTGCATGCGGGGCTGACCGGGCTGCCGTTCACCATCGTGTGCTCGGTGGCGGCGGGGATGAGCGTGCAGAAGCTGGTGCCTCGGTTCGGTGCGCGGACGGTGCTGCAGGGTGGTGCGGTCACGATGATCGCGGGTGTGCTGCTCTACCTGGTGGTTTCCGGGCGGTACGGGCTGGAGATCTCGTCGCTGCAGATGGCGGTGCCGCTGGCGCTGATGGGGGGCGGGATGGGGATGGTCTTCTCCGTGCTGACCGACACGATTCTGTCGGGGGCGCCGGCGCGGTATGCGGGGTCGGCGTCGGGGCTGATCAACACCACTAATCAGCTGGGGTTCGCGTTCGGGCTCGGGCTTACGTCGGTGGCGTTCTTCGGGGTCGTGGATGACCGGATGGCGGCCGGTGGCCGGCCGGGGGCGGCCTTTGCGGATGCCTTCCAGACGTCGATGTGGTGGGTCGGCGGGATCCTGGTTGTGGTGGCGGTGCTGATGGCCGCGCTGCCCAAGCGCGTGGCCGCGCCTCAGCACACCGAGGCCGCGCCGGCTGAGGCCGAGCGCGAGCTCGCCGGGGTCTGAACGCCACGCTCCCCGCAACCCCCGGCAGCGGCCGCCCCGCCGCCGGGGGTTGCGGGGACTGCGCTGGGAGGCGGTCAGGCCTTCACCCTGAAGTTGTCGGTCTTGCGGCCCAGCGCCTCAAGACCCGGCCGCCCCACCACACCGGTCGCGTTCTTCACGCCGAGCCGGGTCCGCCAATCGCGGTAGCCCTTGTGGGTCTTCGGCCCCCACTCCCCGTCGACCCGGAACGGATACAGCCCGACCTCCTTGAGCGCCCCTTGTACGAGCTCGATGTGCCGCCGCGAACTCGCGGACGTGACCTGCTTCTTCGTCTCCTCGAACTTCTTGGAGACGAAGGCGAGGATGGAGTGATCCGCGAACACCTTCCGGTCCGCCCGCGTCACGTAACGCGCGAGGAAGGCCGCGGAGAAGAACTTCGGATCCACCCGGGGATCCGGGTCCGGACCATTGTTGGCCAGCCCGTTCTTCTTGTTCTTGTACGCGGCGACCTGACGCGCGGCGGCCGGCGCCAGGTCCCGGTCGCCGATGGCGATCGCATGGATATGAGGCGCGGTGAACGGCGGCGCGGTCCGCCGCCACGCGGCCCACCCTGCCTTCCGCAGCGACACCACGCGGTGCCTGATCTGCTCCCGGGTCAGCCCGCGGACGCTGATGTCCATGGCGCCGCCGCCGTCGTGGGTGCCGGCGGACGCCACGATGCCGCGGTTGAAGGAGCCCTGCACGATCCGGAGCTTGAACCCGCCGATCCGCTCCGCCTCCCGCAGCATGCACACGCTGCGCCGGTTGAGGGTTACGGAGCCGAACCTGACCCGCTCCCGCGGGGCGGAGGTGCTAAACACCATCGTCCCCACCCTCTCGTGCGTCGGCCGACCCGGCCGGGTCGGCGGCGGCCGCCATGAGCTCAAGCTCGTCCGCATCCGCGAGCTCGACGCCCTCCGCGTCCTCCTCGCCTTCCGGGTCCGGGACCTCCGCCGGCTCTTCCGTACCGAAGTCGGCGCTCTCCGCCGCCTCCTCCTCGTTCAGCTCCTCCAGCGTGAGGACCTCATGAGGCTCCGTCGTCATGGCCGTTCACCCCCCATGGGAAACACCAGGCCAGGGTCGCCTGGGGAGCTCAGCGTCCCATTGGCCGGAGGGGGCCGCCATACGCCGATTTGCCCCACTACGCCGCTACGGCGCGATGCGCGCCAGTGCCCCCGTCTCCAGCGCGCACCACACCGCGCCCTGATGCACCGCAATCCCATGCGGCTCGGAGTCCGGGTCGGACAGCGCGTACGAACTGACCTCCCCGGCCGGCGTGATCCGGCCGATCCGCCCGCTTCCCCACTCGGTGAACCACAGCGCCCCGTCGGGTCCCGCCACCACGGCGTGCGGCCGCGCCGCCGCATTCGGCAGCTCGAACTCCGTGATCTCCCCCGCCACCGTGATCCGCCCGATCCGCCCGGCCCCGATCTCCGTGAACCACAGCGCCCCGTCGGGACCCACCGCGATCCCCACCGGCGCCGCGCCCTCGGTGGGCAGCGGATACGACACCGTCTCCCCGTCCATCGTGATCCGCCCGATCGCATTGCCCTGGTTCAGGGTGAACCACATGGCGCCGTCAGGACCCGCCACGATGGCGGACGGAGTCGCGCCCGGTGCGTCATACTCCGTCACCGCGCCCTCGGCGGTGATCCGGCCGACCTTCCCGGCGGTGATCAGGGTGAACCACAGTGCGCCATCGGGACCGGCCGCGATGCCGAAGGGCCCGCCCTCCGGCGAGGCGGGGGCGAAGGAGGTGGCGGTGCCGTCCGCCGCGATCCGGCCGATGCGATGGGACTTGAACTCGCTGAACCACAGCGCCCCGTCAGGCCCCGGCGCGATCACCGTCGGCCCCGCACCGACCCGGTACACGCTCAGCTCGCCCGAGGCCGACCGGCGCCCGATCGCTCCCTCGTGCACCAGCGTGAACCACAGCGCCCCGTCAGGCCCTTCGGTCAGCGCGTACGGACCCGCCTTCGGGTCGCTCACGGTGAACTCCCGCACCGGCGCCGCCAGCCAGTCCCCGATCCGCCCGAGCAGCGTCCCCGCCTCCGTCGACAGGTGGAAGGCGTGCGGCATGCCCTCGTACACATCGAGCTGCGTACTCACCCCCGCCGCGTCCGCGGCCGCGGCGAAGCGGCGCGCGTCGTCCAGCAGCAGCTCATCGGCGCCCACGGCGAGGAGCAGGGGCGGCAGTCCGGCCGGCTCGCCGTGGATCGGTGACTGCGGTGCGCCCGCGGGGTCCGCTCCGGCGAGGTAGTCCGCGGCGATGGTCTTCAGGACCTCGTGGGTGATGACGTCCTTGCCGTCGTTCGCCGTCAGCGAGTCGCTGGAGAGCGTCATATCGGTCGACGGGGAGATCGCCACCGCGCCGCCGGGCAGCGGCCGGCCGGTGCGCTTCAGCTCCAGCAGCATGGAGAGGATCAGGGTGGCGCCCGCCGACTCGCCGATGAAGACGACCTGTTCGGCCGCGATGCCCCGGGCCAGCACCGCCTCGTACGCGGCAAGCGCGTCCTCCAGCGCCGCCGGATACGGGTGGGCCGGGGCCAGCCGGTATTCCACCCGCAGCGCCGGGCGGCGGGCGGCCGCGCTGAAGTGGTACGCGAGCACCCGCTCCCGCTCGGGGTTGGTGTGCGCGAAGCCGCCGCCGTGTACGTAGACGACGGCGCCCTCCCCGGCGCCGGGGGCGGTGATCCAGTCGCCGTCGACGAGGGCGTCGGCCGGAAGGTCCGCGGTGAAGAGGCCGCCGGTGCGGTCGCGGGAGGCGGCGGACTGCTCCGGCGTGGCGGGGATGGTGGTGGTCTGCAACGGTCGGTCCTCCGGAAACAGGAGATCGTGGTGGCGAGACCGCCGGGAAGCGGCCCCGCCACCACGATCGTCCGTCGGGACACCGGGATCAACGACGAATCGGGGATGGCCCGATAAGGCCCGGCCAATCCGTGCCCTCAGCCCTCCGGCCCGCGCCCTCAGCCCTCCGGGCTGATCCGCAGCTCCACCTCCACCGTCCGCGTCCCCACCAGCACACTCGCGCTCGCCGCGCCCAGGGACTGGGAGGTGGCCACCAGCGTGTACGAGCCGGTGCCCGGGGACGGGATCTCGAAGCTGCCGTCGTCCCCGGAACGGGCCTTGGCCAGGCGGCGGCCCGAGGCCGAGAGGAGCGTGAGCGCGCAGCGCGGGAGCGGGACTCCGTAGGCGTCACGGACCGTGCCGTGAATGGCCGGACCGGTGCCCGGCAGCACCGGGGCCCCGTTCACGGCTTCCTGCTTCTGGAGCAGGCCCGAGCCGCCGGCATCCGCCCCCACCGTCGCCAGCGCCGGCGCCGGCACCGGGCCGGGGTCGCCCGGCGCCGAAGGCTCCGCGGCCATCACCTCGTCCTCCGCCGGCTCCACCGCCAGATGCGGCAGCCGCTTCTCCAGCCACCCCGGCAGCCACCAGTTGGACCGCCCGAAGAGATGCATCATCGCCGGCACCAGCATCGTCCGCAGAATGAACGCGTCCAGCGCCACCGCACCGGCAAGACCAAGACCCGCCATGATCCCTTCGATATCGCCGCTCAGCACGAAGGCGCTGAAGACGCAGACCATGATGAGCGCCGCCGAGTTGATCACCCGGCTGGATTCGGCGAGGCCGACCCGGACCGCCCGGCTGTTGTCCTTGGTGTGCACCCACTCCTCGTGCATCCGGCTGACCAGGAAGACCTGGTAGTCCATCGAGAGGCCGAAGAGCATCGCCAGCATGATGATCGGCAGGAAGGACGTGATCGGCACCGAGCCGCCCATCCCGAGCAGCTCCGAGCCCCAGCCCCACTGGAAGACGGCGACCAGCATCCCGAAGGAGGCGGTCGCGGCCAGCAGGTTCATCAGCGCCGCCGTCAGCGGCACCACCAACGACCGGAAGGCGACCAGCAGCAGCACGAACCCGAGCGCGATGATCACGCCGATGAACAGCGGCAGCTTGTCCATCACCACGGACGCGAAGTCCTTGTTGATCGCGGTGATGCCGCCCACCGACACGTCCATCGACGTGCCCTTCTCCGCCGCCGGTACGACCTCGTCCCGCAGCCGGTCGATGAGCTCGTCCGTCTTCACGTCCTGCGGCGCGTAGTCGGGCACCACCTGCACCACCGCGTACTGCCCGCCCTCGGCTACCCGCGGCGGCGACACGGCCGCGACGCCCTCGGTGTCCCGTACGGCCTCGACCAGCGAGCCGAGCGCCTGCCGGTCCGCGCCGGACGGGGTCTCGGCGACCAGCGCCAGCGGGCCGTTGAAGCCCTTGCCGAAGCCGTCCGCGAGCATGTCGTACGCCTGCCGTACGGTCGTGGACTCCTGCTGGTTGCCCTGGTCGGTGGTGCCGAGGCGGAGCGACAGCAGTGGTACGGACAGCAGCAGCATGACCGCCGCCGCGGCCGCCGCGATCGCCTTCGGGCGGCGCTGCACCAGCGCGGCCCAGCGCGCGGCCCGGCCCGTCGACACCTCCGGCTCGGGGCCGTCTTCGCGCAGCTTGCGGCGCTGCTTGCGCGACAGCACCCGCATCCCGAGGATCCCCAGCAGCGCGGGCAGCAGCGTCATGGACGCGAGCACCCCGAGCAGCACCGTCAGGGAGGCGGCGATGGCCACGCCGTTCAGGAAGGACATCCCGACCGTCATCATCCCGAGCAGCGCGATACACACCGTGCCGCCCGCGAACAGCACCGCCCGGCCCGCGGTGTTCAGGGCCCGTACCGCCGACTCCTCCACGCCCATGCCGCGCTTGATGCCGGTGCGGTGCCGGGTGACGATGAACAGTGCGTAGTCGATGGAGACACCAAGACCGATCAGCGAGCCGAGCAGCGGCGCCACATCCGCGATGTCGATGACATGGCTGAGCAGCGACACCGACATCAGGCCCGTACCGATGCCGAAGACCGCGCAGACGATCGGCAGCAGCATCGCGAAGAGCGAGCCGAAGGCGATGGAGAGGATCACCGCGGCGGCGGCGATGCCGACGCCCTCCGCGAGGCCGCCCGGGGGCTCCTGGGTCTGCTGGATGGCCTGGCCGCCGAGCTCGACCTTCAGCCCGTCGACGTCGTCGGCCGCGGCCTGTGCGGTGTCGATGACCTTCTCGATGTTGGGCTTTTCGATTTCGAAGGCGTGCTTGGTGAAGGTGACCTGGGCGTAGGCGATCTCGCCGTTCTTGCTGATCTGCGCGGCGCCCGCCTTCGTGTACGGGCTCGCCACCTCGCCGACCTGGTCGACCTTCGCGACCTCGGCGAGCGCCTCGGTCATCCGCTCGCGGACCTCCGGGGCGCGGACGGACGTGCCTTTTGGAGCCTGCCACACCACCGTGTCGGTGTCGCCGGAGGCGGACGGGAACTCCCGCTCCAGCACCTCCACCGCGTGGCTGGACTCCGTGCCCGGCAGCTCGAAGTCGTTGGCGTACTTGCTGCCCGCGGCCTGGCTGGCGAGCACGGCGCCGAGCAGCGCGCACACCCACAGCACGAGCACCACGTACCGGTGGCGAAAGCAGAAGCGCGCGATGCCTGCCACGGTTACCTCCTGTCGGTGAGTCAGGTTTGCTCAGGCCAGACTCACCGGCGGGGGCGGGCCGCCGACAGATGGTTCAGCGACCCCCAAGGGGCTTCACAGAGAACTCTCAAGTACGCGGCGCCGGCAGCCGCACCGTGACCGCGAGCCCCTCCCCCGGCGCGGTCCGCAGCGCCACCTTGCCGTCGTGCGCCGCCACCACGGCCTGCACGATCGACATGCCGAGCCCGCTGCCGCCCGCGACCCGCGCCCGGTCGGGGTCGGCGCGGAAGAACCGGTCGAAGATCCGGGCGGCGTCCGCCTCCCGCATCCCGGGCCCGGTGTCCGCGATCCGCAGCACCAGCTCGCCGCCGCCGTCGGCCGCCACCGAGACCGTGCAGGCGGCGTCGTCGGGGGTGTGGGTACGGACGTTGGCCAGCAGGTTCCCGATGACCTGGCGCAGCTGCGCCTCGTCGCCGACCACCTCGGCGGGCCCGTTCGTCGCCACCTCGACCGGCCGCTGCGGCTGCTGCGCCCGCAGGTCGGCGGCGCCGTCGCGGGCCAGCTCGGCGAGGTCGACGGGGCGGCGTTCGCGGGAGGGGTGGGCGTCGAGGCGGGCCAGGGAGAGGAGTTCGTCGACGAGCCGGCCCATCCGGTCGGCCTCCTCACCGACCCGCTTCAGCGCCCGCTCCTCCTGCTCGCCGTGGTCGAGCATGCCCTTCTCGTACAGCTGCAGATATCCCCGTACGGTCGCCAGCGGCGTCCGCAGCTCATGGGAGGCGTCGGCGAGGAACTGCCGCAGCCGGGCGCCGGCGTGCTCGCGGGTGCGCATGGCGCTCTCGATCTGGTGCAGCATCGCGTTGAGCGCCTCGCGCAGCTGCTCGACCTCGGCGGCGCGCGGCGAGCTCGCGCCCACCCGGCGGGAGAGGTCGCCCTCGGAGATGGCGGAGGCGGTCTCGACCATGTCCTCCAGGGGTTTGAGCCGCCAGCGGGCGGCCCGCCAGGAGACGGTGGCGAGCAGCGTCAGCAGCACGATCGCGAGGGCGGTCTCGATCCAGAGCAGCTTGCGGACGGCGGTGAGGACGCCGTCGTACGGGGTGGCGAAGACGACCATCGCGTCGTCGCCGAGCTTGGTCACGGCCGTGCGGTAGTGCTTGCCGTTGGCGGACACGGTGACGACCGCGCCGGATTCCGCGAGCCGCTTCGGGTCGCCCAGGTCGGCGAGGAAGGCGTCCCGCTGGCCGGGGTCGCCCTGCGCGAACTGCTCGCAGGCGGCGAGGGGTTTCCCGTCCGTGCCGAGCAGCATGAACGTGTCGCGGCTCAGCGACTTCTCCAGCTTCCGGTCGTGCGCGCTGGTGGCTTCCTCGGCGAAGCCGCAGACGGTCTTGAGCATCTCGGAGGTGACCTGCGAGTCGGCGAAGCCGCCGCGCTCCCGCTTCACCGAGCTGTCCACCTCGTTGAGCAGCAGCATGTACGTGCCGACGACGCTCGCGCCCGCGGCCAGGATGAGCCCGACCGCCAGGATCAGCACATTGGTCAGCGTCAGCCGCCCGCTGAGCGTCCCGCGCTTCACGTCGCCACCTGCCGCAGGCCGTAACCGACCCCCCGTCTGGTCTCGATCAGCGAGGCGCCCAGCTTGCGGCGCAGATAGCTGATGTACGTCTCCACGACGGTGGACTCGACGCTGGAGTCGTACTGCCAGACGCTCTGCAGCAGCTGCTCCTTGGTGAGGATCCGCCCGGAGTTGCGCATCAGATGCCGCAGCAGGTTGTACTCGGTCGGCGTCAGCTCCACCGCCTCGCCGGACCGCCGGACGGTGAAGGTGGCCTCGTCCAGCTCCACTTCGCCGTGCCGCAGCACGCCGGAGCCGTCGCGCGGCGCGGGGCGGGTGCGGCGCAGCACCGTACGCACCCGCGCCACCACCTCGTCGACATTGAACGGCTTGGTGATGTAGTCGTCGCCGCCCATCGCCAGCCCGCTCAGCAGATCCGACGGCGCGTCCCGCGCGGTCAGGAAGATCACCGCGAGCTCCTCCCGCGCCGCCCGCAGCTCACGGCACAGCTGCCACCCGGTGCCGTCCGGCAGCATCACATCGAGCAGCACAAGATCGGGCTGCAGCTCCCGCGCCAGCTCGAGCGCCCGCGCGACGGTGCCGGCCGTATGCACCGTGAACCCGTGAAATCGCAGGGTGATCTCGAGGATGTCGGCTATGCCGTCCTCGTCCTCCACCACCAGAACGGTGGCCGGCGCCGCAGTCGTCATGAGCCCCAGTATGCGCACCGCCCCGTAAGACCAGCGCTGCCCGTGACGCACAGCTGATCAATTCCGTTCACCGGGCGGCAGCCGATACGCAGAGGAGCTGAGCCGTGGCCGGATTGGCGCGCTGGTGCTTTCGCCACCGGTGGGTGGTCGTCCTCCTGTGGCTGGTGCTGCTCGTCGGCACCACCGCCGCGGGCCGCCACCTGGGCGACCGCTATGCGGATGTCTTCGAGATGCCGGGCACCGAATCGGCCACCGTCCTGGAGCTGATGGAGGAGGCCTTCCCGGACCGGGCCGGCGAGACCGACACCATCGTCTGGCAGGCCGCCGACGTGCGCGCGGCGCCCGTACGCGACCGGATCGAGCCGATGCTCGCGGACGTGGCGAAGCTGCCGGGCGTGGGCGCGGTGTCGGACCCGTACGGGAAAGAAGGCGGGCCGCAGATCAGCCGGGACGGCGGGATCGCGTACGCCTCCGTCACCTTCACCGAGCGCGCGGACCGGCTCACCAAGGCGCAGATGGAGCGCTTTGTCGATACGGCCCAGGGCGCCGAATCCGATCGGGTACGGGTCGAAGTCGGCGGCACCGCCGTGCAGCTGACCGAGGAGCCGCCCGCCCACCTCTCCGAGATCGTCGGCGTCGCGGCGGCCGCGGTCGTCCTCTTCCTCGCCTTCGGCTCGCTCTTCGGGATGCTGCTGCCGATCGCCACCGCGCTGTTCGCGGTCGGCACCGGCATGTCCGGGATCGTGCTGCTCAGCCATGTCATGGACGTGGCCGAGGTGTCCCCGATGCTGGCCACCCTGATCGGCCTCGGCGTCGGCATCGACTACGCGCTCTTCATCGTCACCCGCTACCGCAAGGGCCTCCTCGCCGGCGCCAAGCCGGGCGACGCCTGCGCGACGGCGGTACGGACCTCGGGCCGGGCGGTGCTGTTCGCGGGCGGGACGGTGTGCATCGCGCTGCTGGGGATGTTCGCGCTGGAGCTGAAGTTCCTCAACGGGGTCGCGGTCGCCGCCGCCTTGACGGTCGTCATCACCGTGGCCGCCGCAATCACCCTGCTCCCGGCGCTGCTGGGCATCCTCGGCCACCGCGTGCTCTCCCGCCGCCGACGCCGCCGCCTCGCCGAGGAGGGACCGCGGCCGGACGAGACACACGGCCCGGCCGCCCGCTGGTCGCAAACCGTCGGCCGCCACCCCCTGCTGATCGCCCTGGCGGCCGTCGCCGCGATGGCGGCCCTCGCCGTACCCGCCCTCTCCCTCCGCCTGGGCGCCTCCGACCAGGGCAACAACCCGTCCTCATCCACCACACGACAGGCATACGACCTCCTGGCCGACGGCTTCGGCCCCGGCTTCAACGGCCCGCTCACCATCCTCGCCGAACTCCCCTCCACCGAGGACCGGGCGGCCCTCGACCGCCTGGTGACCCGCCTCGAAGACACCAAGGGCGTGGCCGCGGTGCAGGCGGGCCCGCCCGCGGACCCGGCCACGGTGCAGGTGATCCCGTCGGCCTCCCCGCAGTCCGAGGCGACCGACGACCTCGTCGACCGGATCCGCGACGACGTCATCCCGGCCGCCGAGAGCGGCACATCGATGCGGGCCTACGTCGGCGGCCAGACCGCGATGATGAAGGACTTCGCCGCGGTCATCACCGACAAGCTCCCGCTCTTCATCGGCGTGATCATCGCCCTCGGCTTCATCCTCCTGATGCTGGCCTTCCGTTCGGTGCTGATCCCGCTGACCGCGGCGGTGATGAACGTCCTCGCGGCGGCCGCGTCCTTCGGCGTGCTGGTGGCGGTCTTCCAGTGGGGCTGGGGCGGCCTGGCCGAACGCGGCCCGATCGAGGCCTTCCTCCCGGTCATCATGCTGTCGCTGCTCTTCGGCCTCTCGATGGACTACCAGGTCTTCCTGGTCAGCCGCATGCACGAGGAATGGCTGCGCACCCGCGACAACGCCCAGGCCGTCCGCATCGGCCTCGCCGAGTCCAGCCGCGTCATCAACTCCGCCGCCGTCATCATGATCTGCGTCTTCGCCGCCTTCGTCCTGAGCGGCGAACGCATCATGGCGATGTTCGGCATCGGCCTCGCCGGCGCGGTCGCCCTGGACGCCTTCATCCTCCGCACGGCCCTGGTCCCGGGCCTGATGCACCTGCTGGGCAGGGCCAACTGGTGGCCGTCCCGTACGGCAGCAACCCGGGAGCCCGCCTCCCTGCCGCCGCCCCCACGCCAGTTCATCCGCGGCACAATCCGCACTACGTGCGGCAACCCGGTCGCCCAGGCCCGCGTGACTCTCCTGGCCGCAAACGGCACCCAGGCGGGCCGTACGGCACCGGACGACTACGGCTCGTACACCTTCCGCGAACTGGAGGACGGCGCCTACGTGGTCGTGGCCCTGGCAGCGGGCCACAGCCCGCAGACCGCGAGCGTCCTCCTCCAGGGAGGCGCGGTGCAGGCCTGCGACTTGCGGCTCCCACCGCACGTGCCGACGCAAGGAGGGGCCGGAGTGGAGCGACGCCGCCGAAAAAACCCAGCACCGGGCGGCGGCTGACCACCACGTTTTTTCGGTGGTGTCGCGGAACTCCGGCCCCGGCCCAAGCGCCTAGGCCTGCCGCGACGCCAGCTCCACGACCGTGATGTCCGACGGCACCCCGACCCGCACCGGCGGCCCCCAGGCCCCGGCCCCCTTGGTCACATACAGCTGCGTGTCCCCGTACCGCTCCAGACCCGCCACCGTCGGATTCGCCAGCTCCGCCACGTAGTTGCCGGGCCACAGCTGCCCGCCATGCGTGTGCCCGGACAGCTGCAGGTCCACGCCGTGCTTCACGGCATCGTGGATCACCACCGGCTGATGCGCCATCAGCACCGACGCCCGCTTCGGATCCCGCCCCCCGAGCGCCTTCTTGAAGTCCGGCCCCTGCCCCTCGCTATCGCCGCCGATGTCATTCACGCCCGCCAGGTCGAAGCCGGCCATCTCGACCCGCGCGTTCTCCAGCGGGTGCACGCCCAGCTCCCGTACGAAATCGACCCACTGCCCGGCGCCCGAGAAGTACTCGTGGTTCCCGGTCACGAAGAACGACCCGTCCTTCGCCCGCAGCTCGCGCAGCGGCAGCGCGGCCGGGCCGAGGTCCTGCACATTCCCGTCCACCAGGTCGCCGACGATCGTCACCAGATCCGGACTGGTCCGGTTGATCGTGTCCACGATCCGCTGCGCATGCGCCCGCCCGAGCGTCGGCGAGAGGTGAATGTCACTGACCACGGCGATGCGGTACCGGTGCGCCGCCCGCGGCAGCTTCGCCAGCGGCACGGTGACGCGCTTCACCTGCGGCGCCTTGCCGAGCACCCCGTACGCCCCGTAACCGACGGTGCCCGCGGCCACCGCCCCGGCGCCGATCGCGACCGTACGGGCGACGAACAGCCGCCGCGACACATCGGGCCCCGGCTCCCCGCCACCACCGGAACCGGACTCGGGCGCCGCCTCGGTCTGCTCGGGCGCCGCCACCGCGACGCCGCCGCCCTGCTCGGCCGCGGCGACCTGCTGCGCCAGCGCGGCCACCGACGCCTCCCGCTCGGTCTCCTCCGGGGCCGCCGCCCCGGCCCGGCGCGTCAGCGCCTTGAGCAGCAGCGGCCGTACGAGCTCCCCCACCAGCAGCGCCAGCAGCAGATACAGCAGCACCGGCAGCCACATGAACCCGGGCCACGTCAGCACCTGCTGCACCTTGAACGGCGCCCCGGCCCGCTCGGCCGTCAGACCCGCGGCGGTCAGCACCGGCAGCAGCGGAACGAGCACCGTCCCCACCCGCCGCGGCCACCCGCCGCGCACGGTGGTGTCCCGCACCATCCGCCGCCAGATGTACCAGTGGGCGACGACGATCAGCGCGACGACGACCAGTGCGACAGGAATCACAAGCCAGTTCATCCGCCGGCCCCCTCGGCCCCGGCCGGGGCCGTCCGCGTGGCCCGTACCCCGCGCAGGCCGAGCACCCCGATCGCCGTGCCGAGCACGAACGACGTGACGGCCAGCAGCAGATGCACCCAGAAATAGCCGGTCGGATCGCCGGCATCGTCAAAGGCCAGGCCGCTGCCGTCCTGCCAGAGGTTCTTGACGAAGGTGATCCAGATGAACCAGGACCACACCCCGAAGGCGAGGAGAAACCAGGAGACACGGCGGCCGACAATCATGCTCCTGAGTATGGCCCACCTCCACGTAGGGCCTCCGTGAGCCCTCCCCCTCGCCTTCCCCGCGCCCCGGAGGGATTCCACATGCTCGGCGGCGCCAGGTAAGTTCACTGAGTGCCGTCAATTAATACGAAGAAAGCCCTGGGCCTCGCGGCCGCTGCCGGCCTGCTCCTCGGCCCCGCCACGGCGATCCCGGCGTCCGCCGCCCCGGGCGACGAGAAGGAGCCGAAGCCGCCCGCGGTCATGTCCGACGTCGGCGGCAAGCAGCTCGCCCGGCCAGGCACCCAGGTCAACCCCGGGGCGGGCGCGCCCGAGGTGCCAGGGAAGCTGACGGCACGCTCGTGGATAGTCTCCGACGCCGAGTCCGGCGAGATCCTGGCCGCGCACAACGCGCACTGGAAGCTGGCCCCGGCATCCACGCTGAAGATGCTCTTCGCCGACACCCTGCTGCCGAAGTTCGGCAAGACGCAGGAGCACAAGGTGACCCGGTCGGAGCTGGCCGAGGTGCAGCCCGGCAGCAGCCTCGTCGGGATCAAGGAAGGCCTCAGCTATACGGTCCACGACCTGTGGCTCGGCGTCTTCCTGCGCTCCGGCAACGACGCCGTGCACGTACTCACGGAGATGAACGGCGGCAAGCAGCGCACCGTAGACGACATGCAGGCCAAGGCCGACGACCTGGGCGCGGCCGACACGGTCGTGAAGGAGCCGGACGGCTACGACGCCAAGGGCCAGAGCTCCTCCGCGTACGACCTGACGCTCTTCGCCCGGCAGGGGATGAAGAACCCGGACTTCCGCGAGTACGCGTCGACGCCGTCGGCGAAGTTCCCGGGGGAGAAGAAGAAGGGCAAGCGGAAGACCTTCGAGATACAGAACACCAACCGGCTGCTCACCGGCGACTACGACCTCGATGTCTACAAGGGCATCGCCGGCATCAAGAACGGCAACACCACCGAGGCCGGCGCCACCTTCACCGGCGTCGCCGAGCGCGACGGCAAGGTGCTGCTGGTCACGATGATGCACCCCAAGGGCGGCCACAACCAGGTCTACCAGGAGACGGCGAAGCTCTTCGACTGGGGCTTCAAGGCGGCCGGCACGGTGCAGCCCGTCGGCAAGCTGGTGCCGCCGAAGAGCGAGCGGCAGGACGCGAAGGGTTCGGCCGAGGGCAATCAGGCCGGCGGCGCGAAGGGCTCCGCGTCCGGCTCCGACGAGTCGGGGAAGTCGGGCCGGGACGGCGGCGGCATCACCACGGCGCTGTCGATCACCGCGGGCTCACTCGCGCTCCTCGCCCTCATCGCGCTCCTCGTCAAGCGCCGCTGGCCGCTCCCCGACATCGCGCGGCGCGGCCGTCCAGCCGGCGCAATAGAGCAGCAGGCGGGCCATGAAGGAGAGCCAGAGGACAAGGGCGACGGGCACGCCGAAGGCTCCGTAGATGCTCTTGGTGGCGACCGAGGAGAGGTAGCCGCTGAGAAGAAGCTTGAGTAGCTCGAAGCCGACCGCACCCGCCAGCGCCGCCGTGACCACCTCGCGGCGCGGCGGGCTGACCCCCGGCAGCCTGGTCAGGGCGTAGCAGAGGATCAGCACCCCGGCGCCGACCGCGGCGGCGAAGGCGGCGATCTTCAGCAGCCAGGCGCCGATGCCGCCGGAGGCCAGGCCGAGCTCCTTGAGGATCTTCTCGGAGGCGGTGGTGGTGACGATGGACAGCACGAGGGAGCCGAGCGCGGCGCCGCCGAGGCCGGCCAGCAGCCGGGCGTCCTTGGCCTTGCTGAAGAAGAGATTCTCGTCCGTATCGTCGCGGTCCCAGACGGCGCGCAGGCAGTCGCGCAGGTTGCCGATCCAGTTCAGTCCGGTGACCAGCAGCAGGGCGAGGGCGACGACGCCGACCGTGCTCGCGTTGCCGAAGAGCGAGTCGAGGTCGAGCGAGGACGCGATGCCGGGCACCTGATCGGTGACCCAGTCCTGCAGCTGGGCCCGGTCGCGGTCGCCGAGGAAGGTGGCGGCGATGGCGGCGGCAAGGGTGAGCAGCGGAAAGAGCGCGATAAAGCTGGAGAAGGTGATGGTGGCGGTCAGCCGGTTCCAGTGCCGCGCCTCCAGGTATTCGTAAACCCGCCAGACCCGGCTCCGAAGCAGCCACCCGAAGACGGGCCCGATCCCGGGCACCCGCTTCAGCCACTCCATGCGGCCGACACTAACCCGCTGAAGCCGCCGTCTCCGGCTTTGCCTGCGACGGCACGCCAGCGCCCTGCCGCGCCGGGCGGCCGCCGCCGAAGCGGAACTCGCGCTGCAGCCGCCAGACCGCGTCCGCGCCCTGCTCGTACAGCGCGAAGCCGCCGACCGCCCAGGCCGCCTCGAAGTCGGCGAGGGAGGTGTAGGCCGAGTCCATCGCCTCCTCCGAGATGCCGTGGGCGACCGTGACGTGCGGGTGGTACGGGAACTCCAGCTCGCGGGCGAGCGGGCCGCCGGGGTCCCGCACCTGGCGCTGCAGCCAGGAGCAGGAGGCGGCGCCCTCGACGACCTTCACGAAGACGACGGGGGTCAGCGGCCGGAAGGTGTCCGTGCCGCACAGCCGCATCGGGAAGGGCACCCCCAGCGCGGCGATCCGCGCCAGGTGCTCCTCGACGCGGGGCAGCTCGCCGACCGCCACGGCGGTCGGCGGCAGCAGCGTGACGTGGGTGGGGATGCCATGTGCGGCGGCGTCGCCGAAGCCGGCCCGCCGCTCCTGCAGCATGGCGCCCCAGGGCTCCGGGACCACGATCGAAACGCCCAGCGTCACGGTCCCCACGCGCGTCTCCTCAACTGTCCAGCTCTTGCTGATCTCATTGCCGGTCAATGCTTGGCGGGCAGAAAGCCCACCTTGTCGTACGCGGCGGCGAGCGTCTCGGCCGCCACCGCCCGCGCCTTCTCCGCACCCTTGGCGAGGATGGAGTCCAGCGTCTCCGGGTCGTCCAGGTATTCCTGCGTACGGGAGCGGAACGGCGTTACCCACTCGGTGACGACCTCGGCGAGGTCGGTCTTCAGCGCACCGTAGCCCTTCCCGGCGTACTTCTGCTCCAGATCCGGGATGCTGGTGCCGGTGAGGGTGGAGTAGATGACGAGCAGGTTGCTGACGCCGGGCTTCTGCTCGACGTCGTAGCGGATCTCGGTGTCCGTGTCGGTGACCGCGCTCTTGATCTTCTTGGCGGAGGTCTTGGGCTCGTCGAGGAGATTGATGATGCCCTTGGGCGTGGACGCCGACTTGCTCATCTTGATCGTCGGGTCCTGCAGATCGTAGATCTTCGCCGTCTCCTTGAGGATGTACGGCTCCGGGATGGTGAAGGTCTCGCCGAAGCGGGCGTTGAACCGCTCGGCGACATCCCGGGTGATCTCGACATGCTGGCGCTGGTCCTCACCGACGGGGACCTGATTCGCCTGGTAGAGGATGATGTCCGCGATCTGCAGCATCGGGTAGGTGAAGAGCCCGACGGTCGTCCCGGCCGCGCCCTGCTTGGCCGACTTGTCCTTGAACTGCGTCATCCGGCTCGCCTCGCCGAAGCCGGTCAGGCAATTGACCACCCAGGCGAGCTGCGCGTGCTCCGGCACATGGCTCTGCACGAACAGCGTGCACCGCTCCGGGTCAAGACCGGCGGCGAGCAGCTGGGCGGCGGCGAGCCGGGTGTTGGCGCGGAGCTCCTTCGGGTCCTGCGGCACGGTGATCGCATGCAGGTCCACGACCATGTAGAAGGCATCGTGGGACTCCTGCAGCGCCACCCACTGGCGGACTGCGCCGAGGTAGTTGCCCAGGTGGAAGGAGCCGGCGGTCGGCTGGATGCCGGACAGCGTGCGGGGACGTCGGTTGGCCATGCGCTCATTCTCTCAGGTGTGGAACGGAACCCGGGCCGCCGGTGTATGACCCTCGTAGGCGGTGACGAGGAGGGTGCGATCAGCGGGGGCGAGGAGCGGATAGTCGCCCGGGTGCGCGGCGGGGAGGCCGAGGCGTACGCGGAGCTCGTGCGCGCCCACGCGCCGCTGGCACATCGGCTCGCGGTCCTGCTGGGTGCGGGCGCCGAGGCGGAGGACGTGGTGCAGACGGCGTTCATCAAGGCGTACCGCGCGCTCGGCTCCTTCCGGGACGGCGCGTCCTTCCGCCCGTGGCTGCTGCGCATCGTGGCGAATGAGACCAAGAACACAATGCGCGCCTCCGCGCGCTACCGCGCCGCGCGGGAGCGGGCGGCGGTGGCCGAGGGCCTGCCGGCGGGGTCCGGTTCGACGGGCCCCGAGCTGCCGGCCGTGGACGCGGATCCGGCGGCGGCCGCGCTGTCCGCGGAGCGGCGGGACGAGCTGGTACGGGCGCTGCGCGGGCTGCGCGAGTCGCACCGGATGGTGGTGGTGCACCGCTACCTGCTGGACCTCGACGAGGCGGAGACGGCGGCGGCGCTGGGCGTCCCGCGCGGCACGGTGAAGTCCCGGCTGAGCCGGGCGCTGCGGGAGCTGCGGCGGGAGTTGGGCGAGGGCGGAGGTGGTGCGCCATGACCTCCCGGCTGCCTGACGAGCTGCGGGCGCTGGGCGCGAGCCTGCCGTCGTACGGGGCCGAGCGGGCCGACGCCACCGCGGCGATGGTGCTGGCCGCGATCGCGGACGAGCCGGCGCCGGCGGCGACCCGGGGCGTACGGATGCGCCGCTGGGCACGGGCGCGGTGGCGGGCGCTGGTGGCGCTGCTGTGCGCCGTGCTTCTCGGCCTTGCGCTGACGCCGCCGGTGCGGGCGGAGGTCGCGGACTGGTTCGGCTTCGGCGGGGTGCAGGTGAGGGTGACGGCGCCGCCGGACGGGTCGGCGCAATCGCCGGGCCCGGCGGCGAGCGGCGGGGACGGGCGCGAGCCGGCCTGCGACGCGAGCCTGACGCCCGCCGCGGCGACGGACCGGGCCGGCTTCCGCCCCGTGCTGCCCGCCGAGCTGGGGCGCCCGGCCGGCGCGTCGGTGTCCGCGGACCGGCGGGTGCTGACCGTGTGCTGGCGGCTGGAGGACGGGTCGCTCGTACGGCTGGACGAGTTCCGGGCGGGCCTCGACCCGATGATGGGCAAGACCTCGCCGATCCCGCCGGAGTGGGTGACGGTGCGCGGCACGACCGCACTGTGGTTCGCGAGGGCCCACCGCCTCGATGTCCCGCTCCGCGAGCCGGGCGGCGAGGCGTACACGCACACCGTGCGCACCGCCGGCCCGACCCTCCTCTGGCAGCGCGGCAGGACGACGCTCCGGCTGGAGGGCATCGCGGACCGGCGGACAGCACTGCGGGTGGCGGCTTCGGCGCGCTGAGGGCGGCGGGCGCCCCAAGGGCGGAACCTTCCCGCCAAGCGCGGTGTAAGCACCGCAAGGAGGTGCCCCATGCGCCGTTTCTTCCGTATCGCCCTGGTGCTGCTCATGGCCCCGCTGATCGGTTTCGCCCTCGCCGTCCCCGCCCTCGCGGGCGGCCCGACGAGCGTCGCGCTCATCAACGGCGGCAGCACGCAGGCCACCGCCCTCTACGCGTCCTCGCGCGCGTACGCCGAACTCTCCCGCTACATCGGCGAGTCGGCCAACGACACCCACCAGCTGGCCAAGACCCCGCCCCGCTCCGCACTCGGCGGTCAGGAAGGGCGCCAGATCACCGCGACCTGGCTGATCCACGACGTCCAGGTCTGGCGCGTCGACCGCATCTACCTGGACACCCGCGACGGCCGCCCCCTGATCCAGCGCACCGTCGGCGAGCCCACCGACGCCAGCCCCGAGGTGACCTGGCGGGCGGCCGCGGACTCGGAGGGCCTCCTCCGGGTGCTGGCCCGCCTGAAGGTGGACGGCAAGTCGACGGACGAGGGCCGCACGGCACCGGACTTCCCGGCGCTGCACTCCGGTTCGGGCACCGGTGGGACACCGGCCGCCGCCCCGGTCAAGCGCGCCGCCGCCCCGGACACCGACCCCGCCACCGGCTGGTGGTGGGCAGTGCCCGGCGCGGCGACCGGCGCGCTGCTGGTGTGGGGCGCGTTGCGGCGCCGCCCGCGTACGGCCGGCAGGGACGACTCGCGGTGGGAGCTGCTCGACGTATCGGAGCAGGACGAGCAGGCGCCGGACGGGCCGGACGCCCGGCTGAGCACCCCCGCCCGCCGTCAGGCGACCGGCAGCCCCGGCGCCGGATAGGCCCCCATCAGCTCCGCCACCTCACCGCGGATCCCCTTGAGCGCCACCTCGTCCTCCGCCTTCGCGGCAGCGACCCCGCGGTCGATCCACGCGGCCACCTGCGCCATGTGGTCGGTGGTCAGGCCGCGGGAGGTCAGGGACGGCGTCCCGATGCGCAGCCCTGACGGGTCGAAGGGCTTCCTCGGGTCGTACGGGACGGTGTTGTAGTTCGTGACGATGCCCGCCCGGTCGAGGGCCCGCGCCGCGGTCTTGCCGGGGACGTCCTTCGGGGTCAGGTCCATCAGGATCAGGTGGTTGTCCGTGCCGCCCGAGACCAGGTCGAAGCCGCGCTCGGCCAGCGCGCCGGCCAGGGCCTTCGCGTTGGCGACGACGGCCTGCGCGTAATCCCGGAACGACGGCTGCGCCGCCTCGTGCAGGGCGACGGCGATGGCGGCCGTGGTGTGGTTGTGCGGGCCGCCCTGGAGGCCGGGGAAGACGGCCTTGTCGACGGGCTTCGCGTACGCCTCCTTGGTCAGCAGCATCGCGCCGCGCGGCCCGCGGAGGGTCTTGTGGGTGGTCGTCGAGACGACGTCGGCGTGCGGGAAGGGCGACGGGTGCGCCCCGCCCGCCACCAGACCCGCGATGTGCGCGATGTCGGCGACGAGCACCGCGTCGATCTCGCGGGCGATCTCCGCGAAGGCGGCGAAGTCGATGGTCCGCGGAATCGCCGTACCGCCGCAGAAGATCAGCTTCGGGCGGTGCTCGCGGGCGAGGTCCCGCACCTGATCGAAGTCGATCAGACCGGTGTCTTCCCGGACCCCGTACTGCACGCCGTTGAACCACTTCCCGGTCGCCGAGACGCCCCACCCGTGGGTGAGGTGGCCGCCCATCGGCAGCGCCATCCCCATCACCGTGTCGCCGGGCTCGGCGAAGGCGAGATAGCAGGCGAGGTTGGCCGGCGAGCCGGAGTACGGCTGCACGTTGGCGTGGTCGGCGCCGAAGAGCGCGGCGGCGCGGCCGGCGGCGAGGGACTCGATCGGGTCGACGTTCTGCTGGCCCTCGTAGTAGCGGCGGCCGGGGTAGCCCTCGCTGTACTTGTTGGTGAGGACGGTGCCGGTCGCTTCCAGCACAGCGGTCGATACGTAATTCTCGCTGGCGATCATCCGCAGGGTGTCGGCCTGCAGCTGCTCTTCCGCGGCTACGAGCGCCGCGAGCTCCGGGTCGGCGGCGCTGAGGGCGGGGTGGTCAAGGGGCATGGGATCAAACCTCCGGGTCGCATCGCTGTGGTCCCCGGGTGCCCAGGCGGGCGGCACCTTGCGCGCTGACGCGCACGGCTCCCCCGTGGTCGATTCCACGTACGCCAGTCACCGCGCCCCCTCAGCCTAGCGGGGGACTCCGTGGCGAAGCCACAGGATGCCGCGCCGCACACGCGAGGATTGCTCCGCGCCGCGGAAGCGCACGATAGAAGTGGGTCCCACAAGGACCCCCTCCAACTCCCGCCGTATCCCGAACGGAGCCGAAGAGCATGACGACGACCACGCAGGACCAGATCCGCTCCGCGGAAGCCCACAGCGCGCACAACTACCACCCGCTGCCCGTCGTCATCGCCTCGGCGGAGGGCGCCTGGGTCACGGACGTCGAGGGCAAGCGCTACCTCGACATGCTGGCCGGCTATTCGGCGCTGAACTTCGGCCACGGTAACCGGCGGCTGCTGGACACCGCCCGCGCCCAGCTGGACCGCGTCACCCTCACCTCCCGCGCCTTCCACCACGACCGCTTCGCGGAATTCTGCGAGCAGCTCGCGGCCATGTGCGGCAAGGACATGGTGCTGCCGATGAACACCGGCGCGGAGGCGGTGGAGACCGCCGTCAAGACCGCCCGAAAGTGGGGCTATCGGGTCAAGGGCGTGCCCGACGGCCGGGCGAATATCGTGGTCGCCGACAACAACTTCCACGGCCGCACGACCACGATCGTCTCCTTCTCCACCGACCCGGAGGCGCGCGCGGACTACGGCCCGTACACGCCGGGCTTCGAGATCGTCCCGTACGGAGATCTGGCGGCCCTGGAAGCGGCCGTCGACGACAACACGGTGGCCGTCCTGCTGGAGCCGATCCAGGGCGAGGCGGGCGTGCTGGTGCCGCCGCCGGGCTATCTGGCAGGCGTGCGCGAGCTGACCGCCGCGCGCGGCGTCCTCTTCATGGCGGACGAGATCCAGTCAGGCCTCGGCCGTACGGGACGGACCTTCGCGTGCGAGCACGAGGGCGTGGTCCCGGACGTCTACATCCTCGGCAAGGCTCTCGGCGGCGGCGTCGTCCCGGTCTCGGCGGTGGTCGCCGACCGCGACGTGCTCGGCGTCTTCCACCCCGGCGAACACGGCTCCACCTTCGGCGGCAACCCGCTCGCCTGCGCGGTCGGCCTGGAAGTCATCGCGATGCTGCGCAGCGGCGAGTTCCAGCAGCGGGCGACCGAGCTCGGCGATCATCTGCACGCCGAGCTCGGCCTGCTCACCGGCAGCGGCGCGGTGCGCGAGGTCCGCGGCCGCGGCCTGTGGGCGGGCGTCGACATCGACCCGTCGTACGGGACCGGGCGCGAGCTCTCGGAGAAGCTGATGGCGCGCGGCGTCCTGGTGAAGGACACCCACGGCTCCACCATCCGCATCGCCCCGCCGCTGGTGATCTCGAAGGAGGACCTGGACTGGGGCCTCGACCAGCTGCGGGAGGTGCTGGCCTGACGGCCTAGGCGTTCAACGCCCGGCACAGCGCCGCCAGCGCCCCCGGGAAGAGATGATCGGGCGGCGTCGCGTAGCCGACGATGACGGCGCTGCGCGGCGTGTGCGGCGGCGCGTACGTCAGCAGCCCCAGGTGGCTCACCGCCAGCCCCTCGCGGGCGGCCGACGCCACCACCGCCTTCTCGTCCGTGCCCGCCGGCAGCTCCAGCAGCGCGTGCAGCCCGGCCGAGATGCCGGAGACCCGGACCTGCGGGGCCTTGCGGGCCAGTTCGGCGACCAGCCGGTCGCGGCGGCGCCGGTAGCGCATGCGCATCGCGCGCACATGCCGGTCGTACGCGCCCGAGGTGATGAACTCGGCCAGCGTCAGCTGGTCCACGGAGCCGACCACGCCCGTCTCCCCGCCCAGCACCTCCTGGACCTCCCCGACCAGCCGCCGCGGCAGCACCATCCACCCCAGCCGCAGCGCCGGCGACACCGACTTGCTGGCGGTGCCGCAGTACACCACCCGCTCCGGGTCGAGGCCCTGCAGCGCGCCCACCGGCTGCCGGTCGTAGCGGAACTCGCCGTCGTAGTCGTCCTCGACGATCAGCCCGCCCGCCGCCCGCGCCCAGTCCACCGCCGTGGCCCGCCGCTCGGGCGGCAGCGGCACCCCGGTCGGGAACTGATGCGCGGGCGTCATCAGCACGGCATCCGCGCCGAGTTCACCCAGGCCTGCGGTCTGCGTACCGCCGTCGTCGTACGGCAGCGCGGCGAGCCGCAGCCCGGCGCGGGTCAGGATGTCGTGGTGCGGCGGCAGCCCGTACGACTCGACGGCCACCCGCCGCGCCCCGGACCCGTGCAGCACCTGCGCCAGCACCCGCAGCCCGTGCGCGAAACCCGCGCACACCACGATCCGCTCCGGGTCAGCAGCCACCCCGCGCACCCGCGCCAGATAGTCCGCGAGCGCCGCCCGCAGCTCGGGCCGCCCGGCCGGCCCCTGATAGCCGAAGGCCTCGCTGGGCGCGGCGGCCAGCGCCCGGCGGGTGGCGGTGGCCCAGGCGGTGCGCGGAAAGGAGGAGACGTCGGGCTGCCCCGGCATCAGGTTGTACGTGACCGGCGGATTCAGCGGATGCCGCGTCGGCGGCGCCGGCCGCCCGGCCCGCGCCCGCCGCGGCTCCGCCCGCTGCGCCACCCGCGTCCCCGACCCCTGCCGCGCGGTCAGCCACCCCTCGGCGACCAGCTCGGCGTAGGCATCGGCGACGGTATTACGGGCAACGCCCAGGTCCGCCGCGAGCGCCCGCGACGACGGCAGCCGCACCCCCGGCGCCAGCCGCCCACCCCGCACCGCCTCCCGCAAAGCCCTGGTCAGCGCGGCACCGGAGCCCCGCCCACGGCCCCGTACGTCCAGATGAAGGTCCAGCGAATTGGCCCAGGAAGACACCATGGAATTGCACCATACACCTGGGCTGCCGGGCGCCTACGGTGAAGACATGACACAGCGACTGAACGTCTACAAGGCAGCCCCCAAGCTCTACAAGGCCACCCTGGCCCTCAGCCAGGCGGTCGGCGAGGGCATCGACCCGGGGCTGAAGTATCTGATGGAGCTGCGGGCCTCGCAGATCAACAAGTGCGCCTTCTGCATCGACATGCACACCAAGGACGCGCGGCACCACGGCGAGACCGAGGAGCGGATCTCGCTGGTCGCGGCCTTTGATGAGGCCGATGAGTTCTTCAGCGAGAAGGAGCGGGCGGCGCTTGCCCTCACCGAGGCGGTGACCGTGCTGACCGATGGCCATGTGCCGGACGAGGTGTACGAGCGGGTGGCGAAGCACTGGACCGAGCCGGAGATCGCCCAGCTCATCGGCATCATCACGGTGATCAACGCCTGGAACCGCATCAACGTCTCCGCCCGCACCCCCGGCGGCCACTACAAGCCCGGCCAGTACGCATGACCGGCGGCCCGGCCCAGGGCGTCGAGACCTTCCGCGCCCTGCACCACAACCGCGCCCCGGGCGACCCCCTGGTCCTCCCGGGCCCGTGGGACGGAGCCAGCGCCCGCGCCTTCGCCGAGGCCGGGGCGCCGGCGCTGGCCACCCCGAGCCACGGGGTGGCGGAGGCGCTCGGTTACGGGGACGGCGGGCTGACGCCGCCGGACGAGATGTTCGCGGCGGTGCGGCGGATGGTGCGGGTGGTGGACATTCCCGTAACCGCGGATATCGAGACCGGGTACGGGCTGCCGCCGACGGAGCTGGTCGAGCGGCTGCTGGAGGCGGGGGTGGTCGGCTGCAACCTGGAGGACTCGGTGCTGCCCGAGAAGACCCTCAGGGATGCGGCCGAGCAGGCGGACTTCCTGGCGGCGGTGCGGGAGGCGGCCGGCGACCGGCTGTTCCTCAACGCCCGTATCGACACCTTCGTCCGCGGCGAGGCCGACCCGGCGGCGGCGATCGAGCGCGGTCGCGCCTACGCCGCGGCGGGCGTGGACGCGGTCTACCCGATCGCGGCCCCGCCCCAGCACCTGAAGCTGCTGGCGACGGAGATCGGCCTCCCCCTCAACGCGATCGTCGTCCCCGGCGGGCCGTCCCCGGCGGAGCTGGGGAAGCTCGGCGCGACGCGGGTCACCTTCGGGGGTGGGCTGCATGCGCGGGCGATGGAGCGGGTGCGGGAGATTGCGCGGGAGGTCGTAGGGGGCTGAGCTCCCTGTTCATTGCGCCGGGCAGTCCGAGCCCGAGCAGAAGGAGTCGGCGAGCTTGTCCATCCGCTCCCGCTGCTCGGGCCAGCCGTCCGCCGGGCCGACCGCGACGAGCGCGTACAGCTTGCCGTCGGGGGTGCGCACGTCGTGCAGCACGGCGCGGCGGCGGCCGTACGTGGAGTCGGTGTAGGTGTAGTCGTATTCGGCGTAATCGCCGTAGTTCTGCAGCCCGTTGCGCTGGTAGCCGCTGGCGTCCTTCTTGTCCCGCTCGATGATGCGCGCGGCTTCGTACGGGTCGTCGGTGTCGGTCACCTCGTAGACCTGGATGTACTGCCCGGACCGGCCGCGCTCCTCGTAGAAGACGGAGATGTCGTCGGTCCGCCGCGACCAGCCCTTCGGGGCGAGGAAGGTGAAGCCGTCGCCGGAGGCGGTGACGTATCCGGGGTCGGCGGGCTTGTCCTGGTCCTTGTCCTTCTCCTTCGGGGGCGTCTTCTCGTCCTTCTGCCCGGCGGGCGTAGAGGCGCTGGGCGAGTCGCCGCGCGGCTTCGCCGGAGTCTCATCATCCCCGCCGAACAGCCAGAACCCGGCCGCCGCGAGCCCCGCGCCGAGGATGAGCGCGGCGGCGATACCGATGGCGGCTTTGCGGTCGCCGCGGCGTGGGGGTTCGGGGCGGGGTTCGTCGTAGCCGGGGCCGTGGTGGTAGTGGTACGGCGGGGGTGTAGGGGATGGCGCCGCGTGCGGCGGAGGCGTGTACGACGGCGGTGTGTGCGGCCGCGATGCATGCGGCCCGGTCTCCGTCTCCGCCCCCGGCGCCACCGGAAAGTCCGCCTGCGTCGGCTGCTGTGCGCGCGCCTGCTCGCCGGCGTCGCCTCCATGCCGCGTACGCCACTCGCCCGCAGCCTCGTCCCACCACTCCAGCTTGTCGTTCCCGCCGCCGCTCATGCGAGTAACCCACTCACGGTCTGCACAAAGGCCGCCGCGGCGGCCCCACCCGCGGAAGCGGTAGCGAAGAGCTGCACCCGCTCCCGCAGCCGGACGAGCCGTGACCGATCGGCGGCCTGCCCGCCAACAGCCTCATCCTCGACGGCCGCCAGCTCCCGCTCGATCTCGGCGAGTTCGGCCGTACGAGGCTGCGCCAGCAGCGCCACCCGCAACTGCCGGGCAGCATCGGCGAGCCGCTGCGCATCGGCCGGATCGGCGAAGTGCACGGAGGCATCGACGGCTTGAGCCTCCCGCCCGTACGCCACGGCCCCACCACTCATCCGCCCGACACTGATCCCGCCGGCGACGGGAGGAGGCACATCGGGTACGGCAGGCACGGGCGAACCGGGCACGGCCCCTCCGGGCGCAGACGCCTCGCGCACGGCAGGCGCGGCCGCACCGGGCGCGCCGCCGCCGAGCGCGCCCTCGACGGGTGGGCCCCCGCCGAGCACACCCCCACCGAGCACACCCCCACCGGACTCCCGCGCCATCGCCCGCCCTTGACTACGATCCTCAGCCCGAGACCGCTCCCCCGCAGCCACAGCCCCGCCGCTAAGCGAACCGATCCGAATCCCCCCGCCCCCCGCAGGCTCACCGCCCCGCTCCTCCGGCTCCCCGGCCCCAGCCCCCGGCACCGCCGCACGCCCGCCGGCCCGCGCCGCACGCTCCCCAGCCCCGGAGCCCGGCGCCCCCGCAGCTCCCGACTCCGCGTCCACGCCCGGCTCAGGCCCCTCGGCCTCAGACCTTCGCTGCTGCTCATCACTCATGCGAACCCCCTACCGCTTCCCCAGCCAAACCCAGCGCGCCCCACGGCGCGAGAGCAACGGGCGGGTGGGTGGGCACGTCACGTCACGCCCCGCCCTCCGCATGCGCCGTCGCCCCCTCGCCGGAGGCCACCGCGCCGCCGCTCATCTCGCCGATGAAGACCCCGCCCCGACTCACGTGCACGACCTGCTGCTTGAACTCATCCGTCTCATACCCCGTCTCGCGCAGCGCCTCCGTAACACCGCTCGCGATCCGGTCCTGCACCGTCTTCACGTACCGGCTGATATCCATCTCCTGGAAGAGGGACACCTCCCCCGCACTGCCCAGTTCCCGCACCGAAGCCGCCGGCCCCTCCGCCGGCAGCCGCGCCGGATCCGCGAGCCAGTGCCGGTACACCGACAGCAGCGTCCGCGCCCCGGACAGCGCCGACGCGAAGACCGCGGTCGGGCTGGACGTCACGGCCCGCACCACATTCCGCACGCCGCCACCCCCCGCCCGCGCGGCGAGCGCATCCGCCGCGCGGAACTCCGGTCGTACGGGCGTGAGCACATGCGGCACCACCTCGAGCACCAGCATCCCGCCCTGGGTGTGCACGCGCACCAGCACGCTCACCACGATCTGCTCGTTCCAGGCGCCGACCCGCACCCGCATGAAGTACCGCCGTCCCTCCCCGCCTTCGTCGATTGCGACGGCGACCTGCTCGCCGACCGCGCCGGGCTCGTACGAAACCCGCCCCCGCCGCGGGGCCGGCGGGAGATACGCGAGGTGCTCGACGGTCAGCCCGCGCAGCCGGTCCGCGCTGTGCGCTACCGCGGGGGTACGCAGCGCCCACACCCGCTCGGCGACGAGCTCCACGACCCGCCGCGCCGTGAGCGGCGTGCTCTTCTGCGTGCCGCCCACCGGCCGCAGCTCGATCGCGAAGGACCACGGCTCGTACGGCCGCCCGTACCCGACGAACGGCTGGAAGGAGTCGTAAATCGCCAGCGTCGCATGCTGCTCGCGCGCGATCGCCTCGCGCACCCGCGCGTACGACGGCGGCAGCCGCAGCGGCTCCCGCCGCCGGAAGGACTCCCGCGACAGCTCGTCCCGCAGCACCCGGTCGAACCACGCCCGATGCGCCCACACGGGCAGCACCAGCACAGCGGGCAGCGCGAGCGCCAGCGGCCCGAAGACGAAGACCCCGCCGAGCAGATACGCCGCCATGGCGCACCGAGCGCCGAAGCGCATGCCCCACGCGGCGCGGTACCGCCAGCGCGCGATCAGCCCGGCCGGCCGCCCCTCGGCCGCGTACACCGCCGCGCTCTGCCCGCTGAGCACCCGCGCCAGCCACAGCCAGACGCAGACGGCGGCGTACGCGGGCACGGCCAGCGGCGCGGAGCCGGAGCCGCCCGCCGCGAAGGCAAGCACGAGAAACAGCGCCCACACCGCCAGCAGCCATCCCGCCGTGGCCGCCTCCCGCCGCCGCCCCAGCAGCGCGTGGGCCAGCACCGGCTCGACATCGAGGCCCAACGACGGGGCGACATGCCGCTCCTCGTGTTCGACGAGTTCCTCGATGACGCGGCGGCGGAAGCGCTGGTCGAGATGGACTCCGGCGCACAGCAGCCGGGTGGCTTCGGAATGCGACAACGCACGAGCGGCCGCCGGAGCGTCGTCCGGCGGCCGCTGTGCGGGAAGTTGCGTCGGCGTCGGCACGGGCAGCAAATTAGCCGAGCCGCGACGCTCCGTGCCCCGCCTTGCACTATTGGGTGAACGAGAACGTGAACCCCGAAGTGAACGTCAGTCCTTGGGAATCCACTTCTCCCAGACGGACTTGTTCGCCTTCACCCACTTCTCGGCGGCGTCCTCGGGCTTCATCTTGTCCTTGGCGATCATGACAGCAACCTCGTTCTGCTGCTCATTCGTCCACTTGAAGTTCTTGAGGAACTCGGCCGCCTTGCCGCCGTCCTTCGCGAAGTCGGCGTTCAGGTACTTCTGCAGCGGGGTGTCCGGGTAGCCGCACTTCACGGCCTTCTCGTCGTCCTGGCAGCCCTCCTTGAACGGGGGCAGCTTGACCTCCTTGAGGCCCCACTCCTCGTTCATCCACTGCGGCTCCCACCAGTAGGTGAGGAACGGCTTCTTGGCCTTGACGTTCTTCGCGATCTCGGTGATCTGCCCGGCCTCGGAGCCGACGTAGTGCGTCTTGAAGTTCAGGCCGAGGTTCTTGATGATCGCGTCGTCGTAGGTGGTGTACGACGGGTCGCCCTCGAGGATCTGGCCCTTGTCGCCGGTCTCGGAGGTGGCGAGCTGCTTGGCGTACTTGTCGAGGTTCTTGTAGTCCAGGACGTCCGGGTGCTTCTCGGCGAAGTACTTCGGCACGAACCAGCCGATGTGGCCGGTGACGCCGAGGTCGCCGCCGCGGACGACGGTCTTCTTCTTGTCGACGTACTGCTTCACCTTCTTGGGAACGCCGCCCCAGTCCTCCAGAATGGCGTCCGCCTTGCCGGTGTTGAGCGCGTCGAAGGCGACGGTCTCGGTCATCTGCTGCGTCTTGACGTTCTTGACGTCGAGCTCGTTCTCGAGGAGGTACTTGGCGACCTCGGCGTTCGCCTCGGCACCCACCCACGACGGCACGGTGATGGTGACGGAGTCGGCGCTGCCGCCACCGCCGGTTTCAGCCTTGCCGCAGGCACTCAGCGCCAGCAGGGAGGCGGCCGATATGGCGAGGGCCGTAGTAGTTCGCTTGTAGGTGATCATCAGGAATTCTTCCTCTGCTTGAGAACGGTGGGCTGAGTGACCCGGTCGAGTACGAGGCCGAGCAGGACGATCGCCACGCCGGCGCCGAGGCCGACGCCGAACTCGGACTTCTGCAGCCCGTAGACGACGTCGTAGCCGAGCGCGCCGCCGCCGATGAGGCCGCCGATGACGACCACGGCGAGCACCAGGACGATGCCCTGGTTGACGGCGAGCAGCAGCGCGGAGCGGGCCAGCGGCAGCTGCACCTGGCGGAGCTGCTGGAAGGTGCTGGCGCCGAGCGAGCGGGACGCCTCGACCGCGGCCGGGTCGACCTGCTTGATGCCCTGAGCGGTGATGCGGATGACCGCGGGCAGCGCGTAGGCCACCGCGGCGAAGATGGCGGCGGTACGGACCGCGCCGAACAGCGCCGCCACCGGGATGAGATAGATGAACTGCGGCAGCGTCTGCAGCGCGTCGAGCACCGGCCTGACCAGCCGCTCCACCCGTTCGGAGCGGGCGACGAGGATGCCGATGGCGAAGCCGAGCACGAGCGTCAGCGCGATGCCGCCGAGGACCTGCGACAGGGTGTCGAGGGTCTTGGACCACAGGCCGAGCACGCCGATGCCGGACATGGCGAGGGCGGCGACCAGGGCGCTGTGCCACGTACCGACGAGCAGGCCGATGGCGGCGACGAGCAGCACCAGCAGCCACCAGGGGGCGGACTGAAGGCCGTCGCGGAGCGGGTTGAGCACCCAGTCGGTGAAGCCTTCCGACCAGGTCTGGGTGCCGCCGAGGACCGGGACACCGGAGCCGAGGTGGTTGGTGAACCACTCGACCGCATCCCGGATCGGCCCCGTCAGGTCGACGGTCCAGCCTTCCGGCCACTCCGTCCTGCCGAGCACGCCCGCCAGGACGGCGCCGACCGCGGTGGCCGCGGCGATCACGGCAGGCGGCAGCCAGGCACGGCCGCCGCTCCCGGTCGCCTCGTCCAGGCGCTCGCCGGCGGCCGCGGTCGTACGGTCCAGCCAGATGGCGATCAGCACGATGCAGATGCCGGGCACCGCCGCCTGTCCGACGTCGACCCGGGCCAGGCCCTTGAACACCTCGTCGCCGAGGCCCTCGGCACCGACGACGGAGCCGATGACCACCATCGAAAGCGCCATCATGATCGTTTGGTTGAGCCCGAGCATCATCTCCTTGCGGGCCAGCGGCAGCCGCGCGGTCAGCAGCCGCTGCAGCCGGCTCGCGCCGAGCGAGGCGGAGGCTTCCATGGCGGCGGGGTCGGCGGCGCGCAGGCCGAGCGCGGTGAGCCGGGCCATCGGCGGCGCCGCGTAGATCACCGTGGCGAGGAGCACCGACGGGCTGCCGACGTCGAAGATCAGCACGCACGGCAGCAGATACGCGTACGCCGGCATGATCTGCATCGTGTCGAAGACCGGCCGCAGGATCGTCTCCCAGCGGTCGGAGAGCCCGGAGGCGAGTCCTAGCAGCAGCCCGACCACGGCCGATACGGCAACCGCCACGGTCATCAGCGCCATGGTCTCCATGGCGGGCTCCCACATGTCGAGCAGCCCGCACACGCCGAACGCGACGAGCGCGACGCCCGCCACCTTGGCGCCCTTGCGGGCGCTCCCGGCGGCGAAGTACGCGACCCCGGTGAAGAGCGCGATCGCGCCGGGCCAGCCGATCAGCTCCAGGAAGCTCAGCACGCCGTCGACGGCCGAGGAGGAGTTGTTGGCCAGGTGCAGCAGGAAGTACGTGAACACCGGGTTCACGTCGCGGTTGTCGGCGACCCACTGGTACGCGTCGTCCAGCGGCGTCCTGACGTCCACCGTCAGATCGTGCGGCCAGCTGCCGCTGCCGCCCAGCGCGATGGCCAGAGGGATGAACACGGCGGCCAGCACGACGAGGGCGAGGCCCTTGCGGCCACCCTGGCGGCTCAGCAGCCCCGGCTTGGCGTCGGGCTCGGCGGGCGCCGGAGATTTTCGGAGCGAGGTAACGGCACTCATGCTGCCGCGGCCTCCGCCGGCAGCCCGGCCACGACGCCGAGCAGCCGTTCGTGGTCGACCACGCCGAGCACCTTGCCGCCGTCCATGACGCGCGCGTGCTCACCGCTGCGCGCGACCGCCTCGATGGCCTCGCTGACCAGCGTCTCCGGCGGCAGCGAGACGCCCGTGCCCGCCTCATCGCCATCCGCGGGCCGCATGGCGGTCCGTACGGTCATGACCTGCTCGCGCGGCACATCGCGCACGAAGTCGCGGACATAGTCGTCGGCCGGCGAGCCGACGATCTCCTCCGGGGTGCCGACCTGCACGATGCCGCCGTCGCGCATCAGCACGATGCGGTCGCCGACCCGCAGCGCCTCGCTCAGGTCGTGGGTGATGAAGATCATCGTCCGGCCTTCTTCGTCGTGCAGCCGGCAGACCTCCTCCTGCATGTCCCGCCGGATCAGCGGGTCGAGCGCGCTGAACGGCTCGTCGAAGAGCAGCACCTCGGGGTCCACGGCGAGCGCCCGGGCGAGGCCGACGCGCTGCTGCTGGCCGCCGGAGAGCTGCCGCGGGCGGCGCTCGCCGAGGCCGGTGAGGCCGACCTTCTCGGCCATCTCCTGGGCCTTGGCGCGGCGTTCGGCCTTGCCCATGCCCTGGATCTCCAGGCCGTACGCGATGTTGTCGATGACCGTGCGGTGCGGCAGCAGGCCGAAGTTCTGGAAGACCATCGCGGTGCGGTGCCGGCGCAGCTCGCGCAGCCGGTTCTTGTCCATGGCGAGGACGTCCTCGCCGTCGATGTGGATCGAGCCGGAGGTCGGCTCGATGAGCCGGGTCAGGCACCGTACGAGCGTGGACTTGCCGGAGCCGGACAGGCCCATGACCACGAAGACCTCGCCCTTCTTGACGTCGAAGGAGACGTCGCGGACGGCCGCGGTGGTGCCGGTGGCCTTGCGCAGCTCGGCGGGGGGCAGGTCGGCGTGCGGGCCGCCGGGTATGCGGTGGGCCTTCGGGCCGAAGACCTTCCAGAGATTACGCACCGAGAACACCGGTGCGGCGTCCTCGGGCGCTTCGCTTCCGGTGTTCATTTGGTGCCTTTCTCTCGGTGATCGGCTGCAAGCATTTCCGCGCACTTCTCCCCCACCATCAGCACGCAGATCATCGGGTTCACGGCGGGCATGGACGGGAAGACCGAGGCGTCCGCGATGCGGATGCCGTCGAGTCCACGGATCTTCAGCTCGGGGTCGACGACGGCCAGTCCGTCGTCCGCCGCGCCCATCCGGCAGGTGCCCGCCGGGTGGTACACGGTGTGCGCGACCTTGCGCGCGTATTCGCTGAGCTCCTCGTCGCCGGTGACCTCGGGTCCCGGGGCGACCTCGCGCTTCAGCCAGTGGGCCAGCGGCTCCGTCTTGGCTATCTCGCGGGCGATACGGATGCCGTCGACGAGGGTCTTGCCGTCGTAGTCGTCCGCGTCGGTGAAGTAGCGGAAGTCGAGGGCCGGCTTGACCTCGGGGTCGGCGCTGGTGAGGTAGACGCGGCCGCGGCTCTTCGGCTTGGGGATGTTCGGCGTCATCGACACGCCGTGCGGAGGGCGTTCGTAGCCGAGCCGTTCCGGGTTGTCCGTGAACGGTATTTGGTAGAAGTGGAACATCAGGTCGGGGCCGCGGTGACTCTCGTCCCGCTTGATGAACAGGCCCGCGTCCGAGTCCATGGCGGAGTTGTCGGGTATCGGCCCGTCGGTCTCCCAGACGATCACCGACTCGGGGTGGTCGAGCAGGTTCTCGCCGACCCCGGGCAGGTCGTGGGACACCGGCATGCCGAGCTTCTCCAGATCCGCTTTCGGCCCGATGCCGGAGTGCATCAGCAGCCGCGGAGTGTCAACCGCACCAGCGCACACCACCACCTCCTTCGCCGCCTGAAGCAAGATCTCCGCGCCATCCTTCGTACGGACCTGGACGCCGCGCGCCCGGGTCCCGTCGAATTCCAGCCGGTACGCCCAAGTCTCCAGCAGAAGCGTGAGATTCGGCCTGTCCCCGGCCTCGATATGGGGGTGAAGATATGCAACCGATGCCGAGGAGCGCTTGTTGTTCTCCGGATGGTAGGCGAGGTCGAAGAAGCCGACGCCGTCCTCGAAGGCCTGCTTGTTGAAGCCCTCGACGCGCGGCACGCCGGTGGCCGCCTGGGCGGCGTCGACGAAGTCGCGGGCGATGGGGTTGCGGTCCTTCTCGTCGACGGGGACCACGTTGTTGCGCAGCCTGCCGAAGTACGGATCCATGGCGGCCGCGTGCCAGCCGTCGGCGCCGAGCTCCGCCCACTCGTCCCAGTCGCCGGGCAGCGGCTTGAAGGAAATGAGGGTGTTGTGCGACGAGCAGCCGCCGAGCACCTTGGCGCGGCTGTGCCGGATGTACGAGTTGCCGCGCGGCTGCTCGGTGGTCGGGTAGTCGTAGTCGAGGTCGCCGCCCAGCAGCCCCATCCAGCGGCGGAGGGTGAGGACGTCCTCGCGGTCGATATCGCTCGGCCCGCCCTCGATCACCGCGACCGTCACCGACGGGTCCTCGGTCAGCCGGGAGGCGATCACCGAGCCCGCGGTGCCGCCTCCGACCACCACGTAGTCGTACGTCTGGACAGACGTATCCATAGTCTCTTGCTCCTTGTTCCTGCTCCCGACGCCGCGGACCGCGGCCGTCAGGCCTCGCCGCCGAACCAGCGGACCGGCTGCGGCCGCAGGTTGGTGTACACGTGCTTGGTCTCGCGATACTCCGCGAGGCCCGCGGGGCCGAGTTCGCGGCCGATGCCGGACTTGCCGAAGCCGCCCCACTCCGCCTGCGGGAGGTAGGGGTGGTAGTCGTTGATCCATACGGTGCCGTGCCGCAGCCGCCCCGCCACCCGCCGGGCCCGGCCCGGGTCGGTGGTGAAGACCGCGCCGGCGAGGCCGTATTCGGTGTCGTTGGCCAGCTCGACGGCCTCGTCCTCACTGCGGAACGTCTCCACGGTCAGCACCGGGCCGAAGATCTCCTCACGGATGACCTTCATGCCGCGGTGGCAGCCGTCGAGGACGGTCGGCCGGTAGAAGTAGCCCTCGCCGAGCCCTTCCGGACGCTTGCCACCCGCGCGCAGCTCGGCGCCCTCCGTGAGGGCGGACGCCACGTAACCCTCGGTCTTGGCCAGCTGCTGCGCCGATACGAGAGGACCGCACTCGACGCCCTTGTCCGTACCGCGGCCGAGCTTGATCAGATCGGCGCGGCGGGCGAGCTCGGTGACGAAGCGGTCCCGTACCGACTCCTCGATGATGAGGCGGGAGCCGGCCGAGCAGACCTGGCCGCTGTGCGCGAAGGCGGCGTTGAGGGCCTGGTCGACGGCGGTGTCGAAGCCCTCGTCGGTGGCGCAGGCGTCGGCGAAGACCACGTTGGGGTTCTTGCCGCCGAGCTCCAGGGCCACCTTCTTCACGGTGTCCGCGGCGGCCTTCATCACCTTGGTGCCGCTGACCAGGCCGCCGGTGAAGGAGACCAGGTCGACGTCGGGGTGTTCGGCCAGCCGCGCGCCGCCCGGGTCGCCCGCGCCGGTGATGAGGTTGCCGACGCCGTCCGGGAGCCCGGCCTCGGCGAGCAGCTTCATCATGTGGATGGTGGAGAGCGGGGTGACCTCGCTGGGCTTCAGCACAAAGGTGTCGCCCGCGGCGAGCGCCGGGGCGACCTTCCAGCTGGCCTGCAGCAGCGGATAGTTCCAGGGGGCGATCAGGGCGCAGACGCCGAGCGGCTCGTGCACGACGGTGCTGTGCACGTCCGCGTTCCCGGCGTCCACGACCCGGCCGCCCGACTCGTTCATGACGAGGTCGGCGAAATAGCGGAAGGCGGCGGTGACGTCGTCGACGTCGATCCGGCCCTCCTCCAGGGTCTTCCCGGTGTCCCGGGACTCGATCAGGCCGATCTCCTCGCGGTCCCGCTGCAGCAGGTCGGCGACCCGGCGCAGCAGCGCGGCCCGCTCGGCGACCGGGGTGTGCGGCCACGGGCCCGTATCGAAGGCGCGGCGGGCCGCGGCGACGGCGGCGTCGGCGTCCTCGGCGCCCGCCTCGGAGACGACGGCGATGACGGCAGCGTCAGCCGGGTCGAGGACTTCTCTGGTGCCTCCGCCGGCCGCGGGGCGCCAAGCGCCGTCCACCAACAGGGAATTGACTTGCTGCACGTCCGAACTGCCCTTCTTGCATGGTTTTCGCCGCCAAGCCACCCGGCGGCAACCGGTAACCCTGCCCGACCCATCCCCTGGGCATGCACGCTGAGTATGCAATTTGGCCATCTCGCGACCATTCCGTGATCTTTTAGCGAGGGCATTTCGGACATATGCCAAAACGCGGCGGCCCGCCCCGGAGTGGGACGGGCCGCCGCGTTTACGGAGTGTGGTCTGCGTCTCAGAGCAGGCCGAGACCGCGCACGGCCTCGCGCTCCTCCGCGAGCTCCTTCACCGAGGCGTCGATGCGGGTGCGGGAGAAGTCGGAGATCTCCAGGCCCTGGACGATCTCGTACTTGCCGTCCTTCGTCGTGACCGGGAAGGAGGAGATGAGGCCCTCCGGCACGCCGTACGAGCCGTCGGACGGGATGCCCATGGAGGTCCAGTCGCCGTCGGCGGTGCCGTTCACCCACGTGTGCACGTGGTCGATGGCGGCGTTGGCGGCGGAGGCGGCCGAGGACGCGCCGCGGGCCTCGATGATCGCCGCGCCGCGCTTGGCGACGGTCGGGATGAACTCGTCCGCCAGCCACTTCTCGTCGTTCACGGTCTCGGCGGCGTTCTTGCCGGCGATCTCCGCGTGGAAGATGTCCGGGTACTGGGTCGCCGAGTGGTTGCCCCAGATCGTCAGCTTCTTGATGTCCGCGACCGAGGCGCCGGTCTTCTTCGCCAGCTGGGCGATGGCGCGGTTGTGGTCGAGGCGGGTCATCGCGGTGAAGCGCTCGGCCGGCACGTCGGGCGCGGCGGCCTGGGCGATGAGGGCGTTGGTGTTGGCCGGGTTGCCGACGACCAAGACCTTCACGTCGTCCGCGGCGTGGTCGTTGATGGCCTTGCCCTGCGGCTTGAAGATGCCGCCGTTGGCCTCCAGCAGGTCGCCGCGCTCCATGCCCTTGGTACGGGGACGGGCGCCGACCAGCAGGGCGACGTTCGTACCGGCGAAGGCCTTGTCGGCGTCGTCGGTGATGTCGATGCCCTGCAGCAGCGGGAAGGCGCAGTCGTCGAGCTCCATGGCGGTGCCCTCGGCGGCCTTCACGGCCGGCGGAATCTCCAGCAGGCGCAGCTTGACCGGCACATCCGCGCCGAGCAGCTGACCGGAGGCGATGCGGAACAGCAGCGCGTAGCCGATCTGTCCGGCGGCGCCGGTGACAGTTACGTTGACAGGGGTGCGGGTCATGAGGCTGTCATCTCCAGGCGAAGCTGTGTGAAGTCGGGCGCCGCTCCTCTGGTCATGGGGCACCCGGTGCCAATCTATCCGACACCCGGTTTCCCCATGCCCCGCTTCCCTGTGGGACGGATCACCCGCAGGTCATCCGCCCGTCACTCGCCCGTGCAGCCCTTGCCCATGCCGCTCTTCGTGCGGTCGCCGCACGCCTTGGCGTCGGCGACGTCCGTGACGCCGACCATCTTGGTGTACGTCTCGCCGTCGGTCTCCGCCACCGCGGTCCTGCTGACCGCCTTGCCGCCGGCCGGCTGCGCCGTGATCCGTACGCTGTCGCCCGCGACCGCGCCGGAGATCCGCGCCCAGGCGGCCTTGCAGACCTTGCTGTAGCGCACCTCGACCTCGGCGCCCTGGACCACGGCGTTCTCGGGGCTGGTGGCCTTCTCGCCGCCGCAGCCCATCTCCTCCGGGTCCTTGCCGGTGCAGTCGTCGCCGACGCACTTCACGCCCGCGGGCAGCTTCTGCTGCGAAGAGGTCGGGCTCTTCTTCGGATCGTCCGCCTTGTCCTTGTCGTCGCCGCCGAGCTGGGTGACCGCGACGACGGAGCCCAGGATGATCAGGGCGGCGGCCCCGGCCACGGCGGCGATGCCCGCGAAATTGCGGCGCTTCGGCCGCTGCGGGGGCGGCGTCTGCGCGGGATACGGACCCGCGGGCTGCCCTGGCTGGCCGGGCGGCTGAGCCGGCGACTGCGCCGCCTTCTTGGCCGCCTTCTTCGCCGGCTTCGGCGGCGCGCCACCGCCACGCTGCTTGTCCCCCACCGCAGGCGCCGGGCCGAACTCGCCCAGGGCGGCCCGCGCCTCGGCCACCTGTATCGCCTCGAGCGTGTGGTCGTGCCGCATCTCCGCGCGGCTCCAGGCCCGCTCCGCCAGCTCCCACATGGTGTGCAGATGCCTGGCGTTGGCCCCCGTGACCTCGGCGAGCGCCTCCACCGCCCCCTGCGGTGGCAGCAGCCGTCCGTTGAGATAACGCTCCCACGACGACCTGCTGTAGCCCGTACGGTCAGCGACCGCGGAGACGCTCAGCCGGCTCCGGTCCACCAGCCTGCGCAGCTGGCTGGCGAACTCGCGCACCTGCGGATCGAGTTCCTCCGGCAGCTCTCTCCACCGCGCCACTTGTCCTCCCTTATCCCCGTTTGTTCTACGCCCCCCACGACGGCGCAGGGACGATCACCCTGCCCGTGACCGTCCTTGGTCTCGCTACCCGTCGGGATGCTGGTAACCAGGATGTCAGTTCCCGCGCTGGGGGCGCACAGGTGCGCTTGCTACAACACGGTTACTGATGTGCGCCCCCCTGGTCACATCTGCCCCCACGTGCACAGCTGTGTTCAGAGCGTGGTCAGAGCGTGAAATGCAGCACGTCGTCCAGGAACGGCACCGAGATCAACGCCGGCAGCGCCAGCAGCGTCAGGAAGATGATGGCCGCGCCCAGCAGCCAGTACGTCGCCACGTCCGTGAACCGCGACCGCACCGCGAGCATCCCGACATTCGGCAGCATCCAGCGCAGCACGCCCGCGCCGATCAGCGCCGCCCCGATGATGATGCAGCCGGGCCGGAAGCGATCCAGGGCGGTGATCAGCAGCCCCACCCCGACCGCGCCCAGCACCGCCAGCAGCGGCCACTGCCGCACCGGCGCGGGCGCGTCCCCGCCCGCCGTACGGCCGCCGCCCTCGGGCCTGCGGGTACCGCGGCCGACCTTGTCGCCGATGGGATCCGAAGCCGCCTCGGACATCAGACGGCCGTCCCCGCCGCCGCCTCCGCGGCATCCACGACATTGGCGACCAGCATCGCCCGGGTCATCGGCCCGACCCCGCCGGGATTCGGCGAGATCCAGGCGGCGACGTCCCGTACGCCCGGATGCACATCGCCGACGATCTTGCCCTGCTCGTCCCGGCTGACGCCGACGTCGAGCACCGCGGCGCCCGGCTTCACGTCCTCCGGCTTGATCAGGTGCGGCACCCCGGCCGCGGCCACGATGATGTCGGCCCGGCGCAGGTGCGCGGCGAGGTCGCGGGTGCCGGTGTGGCACTGGGTGACGGTGGCGTTCTCGGAGCGGCGGGTCAGCAGCAGCGGGATGGAGCGCCCGATGGTCACGCCGCGGCCGACGACCACGACCTCCGCGCCGTTCAGCTCGACGCCGTACTGGCGGAGCAGGCGGATCACGCCGAAGGGGGTGCAGGGCAGCGGGGCCGGCTCGTTCAGCACGAGCTTGCCGAGATTCACCGGGTGCAGGCCGTCGGCGTCCTTGGCCGGGTCCATCAGCTGCAGGATGCGGTTCTCGTCGATGCCCTTAGGAAGGGGCAGCTGAACGATGTAGCCCGTGCAGGCCGGATCGTCGTTCAGCTCCCGGACGACCTCCTCGATCTGCTCCTGCGTGGCCGTGGCGGGCAGCTCGCGCTGGATCGAGGCGATGCCGATCTCCGCGCAGTCCCGGTGCTTGCCGGCGACGTACTTGTGACTGGCGACATCGTCACCGACCAGGACCGTGCCGAGCCCAGGCGTGACGCCCCGGCCCTTCAGCGCCTGGACGCGGGTGGCGAGCTCGGACTTGATCGCGGCCGCGGTGGCCTTGCCGTCGAGGATCTGGGCGCTCATGCGCCCATCTTCGCCGATCGGCCGCCCCACATACCAATCCGGGCACAACCAGGCCGGACGAAAGTCCCTAATTCCGGAACTGCACTGGACGGGCCACCTGCCCGAACGGCAGCATGGGCCGCTCGACAGTCGCGGCACGGGGGGGACCAGTCGGTGATTCCCGGTGCGAGCGCAACACATGTCCCCACTCCAACCGCTCGGAGGAATCGCGCGTGAGCTACCCCGACCCGAACAACCCCTACGCTCAGCAGCCCGGCCAGCCGCAGCAGCCGCAGCCCGGCTACGGCTACCCGCAGCAGCAGCCCCAGCAGCCCGGTTACGGCTACCCCCAGCAGCAGCCGGGCCAGCCGATGCCGGGCGCCATGCCGGGCCAGTACGCCGGCGACCCGAACGCGCCCTACGGCGTGGACCCGTACGGCCGCCCGTACTCCGACAAGTCGAAGATGGCCGCGGGCCTGCTCGGCATCTTCCTCGGCGGCTTCGGCGCCGGCCGCTTCTACATGGGCGACACCAAGACCGGTGTCTGGCAGCTCGTGGTCTCGGTCGTCACCTGCGGCGCCGGCGGCCTGTGGGGTCTGATCGACGGGATCATGATCCTCTCCAGCAACGACAAGACCGACGGTCAGGGCCGCATCCTGCGCCCCAACTGATCGCGGAAGGCCCATCATGAGTTACCCGGATCCGAACAACCCTTACGGTCAGCCGCCGCAGCAGCCGCAGCAGCCCGGCGGGTACGCCCAGCCCAGCTACGGCTACCCGGGCCCACCGGCCGCCGGTGCGCCTTACGGCGGCCCGCCGATGGGGCCCTTGACCATGCCGGGGACCGTGCGGGCCAACCAGGTCTTTCTCTTCGTCATCGGACTCGTGCAGACGATCTGGTGCGTGATAGCCGTCACCGTGCTGATCCCGGACATCGAGGACGAGGTCAAGAACCGCGGCACCGGTGCCGACAGTGACGACATCGAGCTCGCGTCCGACATCGGCACGGGCTTGATGTACACGCTGGTCGGCATCACCGCGATCTGCATCATCCTGGGCATCGTGCTGGCCCTGCAGTACGCCAAGGGCGGCAACGCGGTGCGGATCTGCACGATCGTCTACGGCGCCTTCGGCATCATGGGCGGCCTGATCACGGCGGCCCTCGGCCTCATCACGACGGTGCTGTCGATCCTCCTGATCATCTTCGCGGCCCAGGGCAAGTCCGCCGCGTGGTTCAAGCGGCCGAAGTACTAGCCGTACGAGGACGTGCGAAGGGGCCGGGGGCTTCAGCCCCCGGCCCCTTTCGCATGCCGGACGCTCAGTGGAAGAAGTGCCGCGCCCCGGTGAAGTACATCGTGACGCCCGCCTTCTGCGCCGCCTCGACGACCTGCTCGTCGCGGATCGAACCGCCCGGCTGCACCACGGCCTTGACCCCGGCCTCGGCCAGCACCTCGAAGCCGTCGGGGAACGGGAAGAAGGCATCGGAGGCGGCGTACGAGCCGCGCGCCCGCTCCTCGCCCGCCCGCTGGACCGCCAGCTTCGCGGAGTCGACGCGGTTGACCTGGCCCATGCCGACGCCGACCGTGGCGCCGTCCTTGGCGAGCAGGATGGCGTTGGACTTCACGGCGCGGCAGGCGCGCCAGGCGAAGGAGAGCTCGGCGAGATCATCGGCGGACAGCGCCTCGCCCGCGGCCAGGGTCCAGTTCGCGGGGGCGTCGCCCTCGGCCTGGAAGGCGTCCTTGGCCTGGGCGAGCCCGCCGCCGTCGATCGGCTTGAACTCGGCCTCGGCCTGCGGGGCTTCGGGACAGCGCAGCACGCGGATGTTCTTCTTGCGCTGCAGCGCCTCGACGGCACCGTCCTCGTAGCCGGGCGCCACGATGACCTCGGTGAAGATCTCGGCGACCTGCTCGGCCATCTCCTTCGAGACCGGGCGGTTGACGGCGATCACACCGCCGAAGGCGGACAGCGGGTCGCAGGCGTGCGCCTTGCGGTGCGCCTCGGCCACGTCCGTACCGACCGCGATGCCGCAGGGATTCGCGTGCTTGATGATCGCCACGCAGGGCTGCTCGTGGTCGTACGCGGCGCGCCGGGCGGCGTCGGTGTCGGTGTAGTTGTTGTACGACATCTCCTTGCCGTGCAGCTGCTCGGCATTGGCGAGGCCGCTGGTGCCGGACGTGTAGAGCGCGGCGGGCTGGTGCGGGTTCTCGCCGTAGCGGAGGACGTTCTTGCGCTCGTACGTGGCGCCGAGGAAGGGCGGGAACTCGTCGTCGGTGGCGTAGCCCGCGTTGAACCAGTTCGCCACCGCCACGTCGTACGCCGCCGTGTGCTGGAACGCTTCCGCGGCGAGGCGCTTGCGCTCGGCGAACTCGAAGCCGCCGTCGGCGACCGCCTTGAGCACGTCGTCGTAACGGGCCGGGTCGGTGACGATCGCGACCGACGGGTGGTTCTTGGCGGCGGCGCGGACCATCGACGGGCCGCCGATGTCGATCTGCTCGACGCACTCGTCGGGGGCCGCGCCGGAGGCGACGGTCTCGGTGAAGGGGTAGAGGTTCGACACCACCAGGTCGAAGGGCTCCACACCCAGCTCGGCCAGCTGCTCGCGGTGCGAGTCCAGGCGCAGGTCGGCGAGGATGCCCGCGTGCACCTTCGGGTGCAGGGTCTTCACCCGGCCGTCCAGGCACTCGGGGAAGCCGGTGAGCTCCTCGACCTTGGTGACCGGCACCCCGGCCGCGGCGATCCTTCCGGCGGTGGAGCCGGTGGAGACGATGGCGACGCCCGCCTCGTTGAGCCCGCGGGCCAGCTCCTCCAGGCCGGTCTTGTCGTAGACGCTGATCAGGGCCCGGCGAATGGGGCGCCGCTCCGGGTTAGTCACCGACATATACCTTTCGTCCTTCGATGCGATAGCCGTCGCGGGCCAGCCTGCCCACGACCTCGACGAGCAGCCGTCGCTCGACGTCCTTGATGCGCTCGTGGAGCGTCTCTTCGGTGTCCGCGTCCCGGACCTCGACCACGCCCTGGGCGATGATCGGGCCGGTGTCGACGCCGTCGTCGACGAAGTGGACGGTGCACCCGGTGACCTTCACGCCGTACGCGAGCGCGTCGCGGACGCCGTGCGCACCGGGAAAGCTGGGGAGCAGCGCGGGGTGGGTGTTGACGAACCGGCCGCCGAAGCGGGCCAGGAAGTGCTTGCCCACGATCTTCATGAAGCCTGCGGAGACGACGAGATCGGGTTCGTACGCGGCGACGGCCTCGGCCAGCGCCCGGTCCCAGTCCTCGCGGTCGTCGTGGTCCTTGACGCTGCGGATGAAGGTCGGGACCCCGGCTCGCTCGGCCCGCTCCAGGCCGGCGATGCCGGGGCGGTCGGCGCCCACGGCGACGATCTCGTAGGCGGGGGCCTCGGTGCCGGTGAGGCTGTCGAGCAGGGCTTGGAGATTCGTACCAGAGCCCGACACCAGGACAACCAGGCGAGAGGGCGGCTTCGGCGGGGCCACGATGGCGCGCTCCGTAAGACGGGGGATTGTTCAGACGTACGAAACGATACCCGGTGTCGCGGACCCCTCTGACCGGCGCCGGGAGCGCGAACCGGGCGCGGGCGCCGGGCGCCTGGCGCGGAATGCGGTGCCCCCTCACGGGACTGAGCGTGCGCGGCGGGGTAGCGTCGGGGTAGGCGGGTACCCAAAACGATCCGAGGAGAAGACGGCCTCCACATGCAGCCGGACCGACGCCGCAGCGCGGCCTTCCGACTCCCTGAGCCCATGACTGCCCTCATCGGGTCGGGGGGTGGGGCAGTCGTGACCGGTGCGGTTGGCGTGAGCCTGCGTGAGACGCAGTCGCCGTCCGGCTCCTCTTCGCCGGCTTCTCCCTCACCCTCTTCTTCGTCTCCTTCTGCCTCCTCGCCCCCTCCCCCGCCGCCGTCTCCGTCCTCCGCGCCGGAGAACCAGCCGCCCCCGCCGGACGCACCGGCCGGTGGGCAGGGCGAGCCGGGCGGCGGGCAGCAGGATCAGCCGCCCGCGTGGGGCAGCCAGTGGAGCAGCAGGCAGCCGCCGCGCCGGCAGGGCGGCTGGGGTGGCCAGGGCGATGGCGGGAGCGGGGACTCCTCCGGCGGGTCCGGGTGGGGCGGTGGATCGGGCGGGTCCGGCAGCTTTGGCGGCTCCGGTGGCTCGGACGGTACGGGCGGCTCGGGCGGCGGTTCAGGGTCAGGGGACTCCGGCGAGTCCGGTGGCCGCGACGGCCGCGACCGGCCTGGGCTCGGCGGCGGCAAGAACGGGTCAGGGCCCGGCGGGCTGCGCTGGGATCCGACGGATCCGGTGCAGCGGCGGGCTCGGTATTCGCTGCTGTCGGGGATGTGGGCGTTCTTCTTCGCGCTGTTCAGCGTGGAGTGGATGGCGCTGCTGCTCGGCGTGCTCGCGCTGTACTGGGGCATCAGCGCGCTGCGTAACAAGATCCGGGACCCGGAGGCGGCGGCCGCCCTCACGACCGGGAGCGGGGGCGGGGCCAGCGCGGCCGATGTCGCGGGGGCCGCTTCCGGCTCCTCGGACGGCTCCGGCACCCGAGGCGGCGGGCAGGCCTCCGGCGGGATGCAGCGGCCGCAGCGGAGCGCGGCGATGACCGGCATCGTGGCCGCGTCGCTGGCGCTGCTGTTCGCGGCGGGGATGTACGGGGTGCAGTTCGTGTACCGCGACTACTTCACCTGCGAGAGCGATGCGCTGACGAAGGTCGCGGAGAAGAACTGCGAGACCAAGCTCCCGGAGCCGCTGCGGAAGATCTTCGGGCAGGACTCGCAGTAGGACGTCACTCCGTCCAGGAACGCATCCCGCCGTCCGGCTCGAGCTGGAAGTACACCCCGCCGTCCTTGCCGTAACTGGAGTGCCCGCCCCTGGTCTTCAGGGTGTCCCAGAGGCGCACCTCGCCCGTGCCCGGGACGGCGGCGTAGAGGTCGGCCTCGTAGCCGTCGTCGACCTCGTAGACCTTCGCGGTGACGCCGCCCTTGAGGCGGTGCTGGCTGACCAGTTCGCGCTCGGAGCCGCCGTCGTCCATCAGCTGCCCGTCGAAGTCGTACCACCAGACCCGGCCGGTGTCGCGGTCGGTGACCTTCAGGTGGGCGCCGCCGGCCAGCTCGTACGTCCAGTCGTCATGCAGGGCGCTGCGATCGCGCTCGGTGAGGGTCTCGGTGTCCCGGGGCCCGATGACGATCTGTACGCGCGGGTGCTGCAGGTCGGCGCCGAAGCGGGCGGTGGAGCCGTCTGGAAGTTTGGCGCGGCCGTCCCAGGTGCCGCTCTCGCCGGGGTCGCAGACGCAGATGTCGGGGGCGGCCAGCTCGGCGGGGGCGGCCATCGAGGCGGCGGCCATCGTGGGAGTGGCGGAGGCCGCGGCGGGTGCGGCGGCGAGCGCCAGGGCCGCCGAGGCGGCGAGGGCTATGGCGCGGCGGCGACGTCGACGGGGAGACCTCATGAGGGATTTACCCCTGTCTGTACGGATAACTCCGGAGCCTCACCGTAACTCAAACGGCGGCCCCCCGCCCGTCGCCGGCGTCGTCCCCGTCCAGCTCCCGCAGCAGCTCAGCCCGCGATTCCCACCCCGGCCAGCGCTCGACCGACCAGGTCCAGCCGCCCGGCACCGGCGCCGCCCCGTACAGCCGCCAGCCGCGCACGGCCAGGGCGGTGGGCAGGCCGAGGGCGAGCGTCCAGGCCGCCGCGGCGGCGCCGGTCTGCCACCAGGAGGGGCCGAAGGACGCCAGCTCCGCGCGGCCGAGCGGGCCGCCGGCCAGCCAGGCGAGGAGGGTGAGTACGACCGTGCAGCCCAGCGCGGCCGCGGCGGCGGCGCCGAGGGTGGCGCGCCAGGTCCATTCCGGCTCGCGCACCGCCCGTACGGGGACGGCCGAGCGCGCGGTCAGCCACCCGAGGCCGAGGCCCGCGGCGGCGGGGACGACGGCGACCGCCCAGGTCAGGGGCGTACCGCCGCCTTCATCCGGTACGGCGGCGAGCAGCGGGAAGAACGGCAGCTCCGGGTGCCCGGCGGAGCCGAGCGGCCCGATCAGTGCGCCACCGCCGACGGTGAAGCCGGGGCCGAGGGCGTACGCGGCGGCCCACACGGCGGCGTTCGGCAGCAGCGCGACGGCGAGCAGCAGCACCGCGATCCGCCCCATCACAGGGGCGGTGAGCTGCAGGAACGACGCCTCCGCGGCCGCCCCGTGCCACGCGAGCGCGAGCCCGAAGAGCAGGAATCCACCGCCGAGCAGCACGGCGAGGGCACCGGCCACGGCCCGTACGACGGCATGCAGCCACGGAAACCTGACCGCGAGCCCGCGCCGCCGGGCCCCGCGCTTGAGGCGGGCGGCGACGACGCCGGCGGCGATGGCGGCCGCCGCGACGAGGGGGACGTGGGCGGCGGCGCTGAGGGGGTCGGCGCGGAGGGTGCCGCCGGTGGCGGCGTAGGCGGTGACGGCCGCGGCGACGGCCAGGTATCCGGCGCCGAGCCAGCCCGCGGTGGCCCGCGGCGAGGGGTGCGGGCGGTGGTCCTGCGGGGTGAGGGCGTCGCGGGCGGCCCGGAAGAGCAGCCAGACGGGCATCGCGGTCAGCAGGATCGGCGTGACGCCGATGGGGGCGGCGAGCCCGCTGCGGGTGTCGGCGCCGGAACGTACCAGGTCAGCGCCGTGCGCGAGCAGCCACAGGTCGGCGACGACGTGCAATGCGCCCCCCGGCCCGCTGTCGGGGAACGGCGACGTAACCCAGAAAAGCAGCACGAGAACGGCGAGGAACCCCAGCCCCAGCCCCGCCGCGAGTGCGCCTGCGGCGAGCCCCGCGGCGGCCTCGGCGCGCGGCCCTTCCAGGGCGTGGGCACGCCCCGCGGACAACCATGGCCCGCGATCGGTCATTTGACTCACGCCGCCCCATGCTGCCAAATGCACCCGTTTCGCCCTGGCAGCGGGCGGATGCCGGGGGTGTTGCGGAAGATGGCTATATGCGCCTTTTCATATCGCAGCCTCCTGGCGGGGCCACCAGTCTGCTTCCGCGCGTCCGGGTCATGGGTGGGGGGCGCGTATGAGGGCGGCGGGAGTGGGCGAGGGGGGCGGTTCGGGCGCGGAGGGGGCGGAGGCGACGGAGTCGGCGGTGGTGGCCGAGTCGGCGCCGGTAGCCAAGTCGGCGCCGGCGCGGAAGCGGGCTCCGGCGAAGAAGACGACGAAACCGGCGTCGAAAGCGGCTTCGAAGTCCGTATCGAAATCGGCATCGAAGCCGGCGACAAAGTCGACCACGGCAAAGAAGACCACACCGGCGAAGAAGGCCTCCGGCACGCAGCCCGCCGCCAAGAAGACGACGGCCAAGCGAGCACCGGCGAAGAAGAAGGCCGCGGCATCGCGGAAGCCGAAGGCGGAGGCCGCGGCGGAGGCTCCGAAGGCGGCGGAAGCCGTGCCCGAGTCGGCTGTGGCGGAGGCGCCCAAGGCCGTCAGAGTGACGCCCAAGATTCTCGCGGAGAGGCCCCGCCGGGTCGTCGCGGGTACGACACCGGAAGCCGTCACCTCCGAGACGTCCCCACCCGCAGCGCAGAAGCCCAAGGTCGGCGCGGCACGGACCGAGCCCGTGGCTGCCGACGTCGACGCCGAGGAGGCGGCGGACGAGACGGCGCCTCCTGCGGAGGAGCTCGTACGCGTGGCGGCCACAGTCGCATCCGTATCGGTTTCCCCTGCCCTCGTCGCGACCGCCTCCCCCGGAGATGCCGCCAGGACCGTGCGCGTCGCACTGGACCATCGCCCGGCAGCGATATCCGCCGGAGACCCCACCCCCAAACCCAACGACGCCACACCCACCGTGCGCCCCGTTGGAGACGTCGTACGCGTGGTGACCTCGGAACCCGCCCCCGAAGCGTCCACCCCCGCAGGCGGCACCCCGGCCGAAGGCCCCGCACCGGCACCGGAAAACCCGCCTGAGAGGGCGCCCGCAGCCGAACCGGCGCCACCCACGCGACGACGTAAGCGGCGGCGCGGGCGGTCCGCGGCCGAGGCGCTCGGCGACCCTGGCGAGGTCCGTTCGGAAGACGCGGCGCCGCTCGCTCCCTCGTCCCAGCCCAAGAAGCGCCGCTGGCGACGGCGGCGGCGCGAGGCGGCCGAGATCGCTGCAGCAACCCCCACGTGCGCCGATGCGGACACGCCCGCGGATGCCACTCCCGACGACACCCCTGCCACCACCCCCGACAACGCCGAGATCACCGACACCGACACCGCCAACACCCCCACCCACCGCCTCTCCCGCCTCCGCCTCCTCCGCCGCCAGGCAAAGCCGCTCTCCCCCGAGGACGAAGCCGCCCGCGATGCCACCGCCAAAGCGGCCTTCGAGGCCTTCGACCGGCTCTATCAGCGGGCCGCGCCCGGGCTCCTCCGGCAGGTCTACCTCCTCACCGGAAACCAGGCCACCGCCCGCAACGCCGTCGAGTACGCCTTCCACACCGCCTGGGAGCACTGGCCAGAGGTCGCCCGCGATCGCGATCCGCAAGGGTGGCTGCGGGCACGGGCGTACGACCACGCGCTGTCGCCGTGGCGGCGGGTGTGGCCGCGGGGGCAGCATCGGCGGGATGGGCTGGAGCCGTTCGGGGAGGCGGAGGACCGGGAGTTGTGGGAGGCGGTGCTGGCGCTGCCGCCGTCGTACCGGCGCGCGCTTCTGCTTTACGACGGCGTCGGGCTCGACCTGCCCGAGACCGCCGCCGAGATCGAGGCATCGACGCCCGCCGCCGCCGGGCGGCTCACCCACGCCCGCGAGGCGCTCGCCGCCGCGGTCCCGCGGCTGGCCGCGATGGACCACGCTGAGCAGGGGAAGTACGTGCACGAGCGGCTGCGCCACTTCGCCGCCGCGCAGCCCGTACGCACCCTGCCCCTCGGCGCCGTGCGCCACCGCAGCGAGCGCCGTACGGAACTGTGGACCAAGCGCACCGTCGGGCTGGCCGCCGCGATCGCGCTGGGCGTCGTCGTCACGACGTTCACGGCGGACGACTACTCGATCGACAAGGTGTCGCCGGTCAGCGTCACCAACTGGTCCCTCGACGACGAGTCCCCGAAGTCCCGGGAGGCGACACCGGAGGCGGAGCGGCCGGAGGCGCGCTGAGGGCGTGAGCAGCGGGCCGCCCGCACCAGCCGCCCGCACAACGCGAGGTGCCCCGCACCGGAGCCGCCTCCGGAGCAGGGCACCCGCACGTGCTGCGCTTAACGCCAGGCGTCAGCCGCCAAGCACCTCGCGGGCCAGCCGAGCGGTCTCGGACGGCGTCTTGCCGACCTTCACGCCCGCGGCCTCGAGGGCCTCCTTCTTCGCCTGCGCCGTGCCGGACGAGCCGGACACGATCGCGCCGGCGTGGCCCATCGTCTTGCCCTCGGGGGCGGTGAAGCCCGCGACGTAGCCGACGACCGGCTTGGTGACGTTGGCCTTGATGTAGTCGGCCGCGCGCTCCTCCGCGTCGCCGCCGATCTCGCCGATCATGACGATCAGGTCGGTGTCGGCGTCGTTCTGGAAGGCCTCGAGCGCGTCGATGTGCGTCGTGCCGATGACCGGGTCGCCGCCGATGCCGACCGCCGACGAGAAGCCGATGTCGCGCAGCTCGTACATCATCTGGTACGTCAGCGTGCCGGACTTCGACACCAGGCCGATGCGGCCCGGCTTGGTGATGTCGCCCGGGATGATGCCGGCGTTGGACTGGCCGGGGGTGATCAGGCCGGGGCAGTTCGGGCCGATGATGCGGGTCTTGTTGCCCTTGGACACGGCGTACGCGTAGAACGCGGCCGAGTCGTGCACGGCGATGCCCTCGGTGATCACCACGGCGAGCGGGATCTCGGCGTCGATCGCCTCGACCACGGCGGCCTTGGAGAAGGCCGGCGGGACGAAGAGGACCGACACGTCGGCGCCGGTCTTCTCCATGGCCTCCTTGACGGAGCCGAAGACGGGGACCTCGGTGCCGTCGAAGTCGACGCTGGTGCCGGCCTTGCGCGGATTCACGCCGCCGACGATGTTGGTGCCGTCACCAAGCATCAGCTTGGTGTGCTTCATGCCGGTGGCACCGGTCATCCCCTGGACGATGACCTTGCTGTCCTTGGTGAGGAAGATAGCCATTTGTGGTTGCCCGGTTCCTTACTTCGCGGCCGCGAGCTCGGCGGCCTTGTCGGCCGCGCCGTCCATGGTGTCCACGCGCTGCACCAGCGGGTGGTTGGCGTCGGACAGGATCTTGCGACCCAGCTCCGCGTTGTTGCCGTCGAGGCGGACGACCAGCGGCTTGGTGACGTCCTCGCCGCGGGAGGTGAGCAGCTCAAGGGCCTGGACGATGCCGTTGGCGACCTCGTCGCAGGCGGTGATGCCGCCGAAGACGTTGACGAAGACGGACTTGACGTCCGGGTCGCCGAGGATGATCTCGAGGCCGTTGGCCATCACCTCGGCGGAGGCGCCGCCGCCGATGTCGAGGAAGTTCGCCGGCTTGACGCCCGCGTGCTTCTCACCGGCGTACGCGACGACGTCGAGGGTCGACATGACCAGCCCGGCGCCGTTGCCGATGATGCCGACCTCGCCCTCGAGCTTCACGTAGTTGAGGTTCTTGGCCTTCGCCGCGGCCTCGAGGGGGTTGGCCGCGGCCTTGTCCTCGAGCGCCTCGTGGTCCGGCTGGCGGAAGTCGGCGTTCTCGTCGAGGGAGACCTTGCCGTCGAGGGCGAGGATCTTGCCGTCCTCGGTCTTGACCAGCGGGTTCACCTCGACCAGGAGGGCGTCCTCCTTGACGAAGACGGTCCACAGCGTCTGCAGGACGTCGACCACCTGGTCGGCGATCTCGGCCGGGAACTTGGCGGCCGCGACGATCTCGCGGGCCTTGGCCTCGGTCACGCCCTCGTTGGCATCCACGGCGATCTTCGCCAGCGCCTCGGGGTTGTTCGCGGCGACCTCTTCGATCTCCACGCCGCCCTCGACGGACGCCATGGCCAGGAAGGTCCGGTTGGCGCGGTCGAGGAGGAAGGAGACGTAGTACTCGGACGCGATGCCCGGAGCCATCTCCGCGATCATGACCTTGTGGACCGTGTGGCCCTTGATGTCCATGCCGAGGATGCCCTCGGCCTTGGCAACGGCGTCGGCGGGGTCATCGGCGAGCTTCACGCCGCCGGCCTTGCCTCGGCCACCGGTCTTGACCTGCGCCTTGACGACCGAACGGCCGCCAACGCGCTCGGTGGCGCCGCGCGCCTCTTCCGGCGTCTCGATGACTTCACCGGCCAGCACCGGTACGCCATGCTTGGCGAAGAGGTCCCTCGCCTGGTACTCGAACAGATCCACGCGCGTCCGTCCCTTGTAATTCAGTCGTGTCGCGGTTAATGGCAGGGCCGTCTTGCAGACTATCCCTGCCGCCAAGGCTCGCCTAAATCGCGGATCACACTGACGCGGTGAGACCCGTCACAACTCAGACGCCTGTCGGAGTGGGGAGTGGACGTTTCTCGATGGCCGCCGCCATCACCTCCGGGAACTGATCCGGCGTGCACGCGAAAGCGGGCGCCCCCAGCGCGGCGAGCGCCGCCGCGTGCTCACGGTCGTACGCAGGGGCCCCTTCGTCGGAGAGCGCGAGGAGCGCCACGAACTGCACCCCCGCCGCCTTCATCGCCGCGACCCGCTTCAGCATCTCGTCGCGTATCCCGCCCTCGTAGAGATCGCTGATCAGCACGACGATCGTCTCGGCCGGGCGGCTGATCCGGGTCTGGCAGTACGCGAGCGCGCGGTTGATGTCCGTACCGCCGCCGAGCTGGGTGCCGAAGAGGACGTCGACCGGGTCGGTGAGCTGGTCGGTGAGGTCGACGACGGCGGTGTCGAAGGCGACGAGCCGGGTCTCGATCGCGCGCATGGAGGCGAGGACGGCGCCGAAGACGGAGGCGTAGACGACGGAGGCGGCCATCGATCCCGACTGGTCGATGGCGAGGACGACCTCTTTCTTTACGGACCTGGCCGCCCGGCCGTACCCGACCAGCCGCTCGGGGACGATCGTGCGGTGCTCGGGCAGATAGTGCTTGAGGTTGGCGCGGATCGTACGGTCCCAGTCGATGTCGCGGTGGCGGGGGCGCTGGACGCGGGCCGAGCGGTCGAGGGCGCCGGTGAGGGTGGCGCGGGTGCGCTGGGACAGGCGCTTCTCGAGGTCGTCGGTGACCTTGCGGACGACGGCGCGGGCGGTCTCGCGGCTCTCGTCGGGGAGCGCCTGGCTGAGGGAGAGGAGGGTGCCGACGAGGTGCACGTCGGGCTCGACGGCCTGCAGCATCTCCGGCTCCAGGAGGAGGGAGGCGAGGCCGAGGCGGTCGATGGCGTCGCGCTGCATGACCTGGACGACGGAGGCCGGGAAGTACGTGCGGATGTCGCCGAGCCAGCGGGCGACCTGGGGGGCGGAGCCGCCCAGGCCGGCGCCGCGGGGTTTGCCGGGGGCGCCTTGGGCCGGGGTCTGGTAGAGCGCGGTGAGCGTCTGGTCCATGGCGGCGTCCTGGCCGGAGAGGGCGTGGCCGGTGCCGTCGGCGCCTTGGTCGCCGCCGAGGACGAGTCGCCAGCGGCGGAGGTGGTCGTGGCGGTCGTCGGTGCTGTTGGTCATGGCTTTTGCTCCTCCGGGTTCTGGCCGAGCAGCAGGCCGAGGGTGGGCAGCACGGCGGCGGCGCGGGCCTCGTCCACGTCGGGGCCGAAGCCGGGCAGCGCTTCGGTGGCGTGCGCGGGCCGCGCGCCGGCTGTGCCGCCCCGGGCGACGAGCTCGCCGATGGCGCGGCGGGCGCCGGGCTCGTACGCGCCGAAGGTGCGACGCAGCAGCGGCAGCACGTCGGTGAAGGCGGCGTCCGGTATGGCGGTGAGCCAGCCGTCGACGAGAGCGAGCAGCCGCTCGTCGTGCACGAGAAGCGTGCCGCCCCCCGCCTCACCGCCGAGGAAACCCTCGATCCAGGCGGCCGCCTCGGCCGGGGCGACGGCGGGCGAGAGCGCAAGGCCCATGACCCGGGCGGCGTCGTCGTCCCCGAGCACGCCGTCGTCGAGGAGGAGACGGGCGGCCCGGCCCCGGATGAGCCCGGGGAGGTCGTCGCGGTGCGCTATGCGGGAGAGGGTTTCGGCCCAGCGGGTGCGGAGGAAGCCGGGGGTACGGGGCGGAGCGCTGCCGCTCGCGGGGGCTTGCATGCCGTGGCCCGCAGCGCCTTCCGTGCCCGCGCCGGACGTGCCTTCCGTGCGCTCGCCGGGCGCGCCTTCCGTGCCTGCGTCGGACGGGCTCTCCTCTGCCTCGCCGGACACGCCTTCCGAGCCCTGGCCGGACGCTTCTTCCGCGCCTCCGCCCGACGCGTCTTCCGCAGCCTCCGCCGCCGGGTCGAGCAGGCCCACCGCCCGGTGTACCCCGTCGACATGCCCGCGCAGCTCGGCCGCGCCGTCGGCGTCCAGCCCGGCGCAGGCGCCAGGCAGGCCGACGAAGATCCGCTCCGCCAGCCCCACCGCGACCTCCGCCAGCGCAGCGCCCTCCGTGCCGCGGACGTCGCCATAGCGCACCGCGCGCGCCAGCGCCGGCAGCGCCTGGGCGAGGTGGCCGACGTCCGCGTCGAGGGCGGCGCGGTCGGCGAGGGCCTGCATGACCACCGGGAGCGCCTCGTCGAGGCCGGCCAGGAGGCAGCGCTCGGCCAGCGCGGTGAGGTCGGCCAGCGCGGTCGTGCTCACCGCCGTGGACTCCGCCTTCGCCGTGGCGGCGGCGTGGACCGTGGTGCCCCACACCGCCGCCTCGGCGACCCGTACCGCGAGCTCCGGCTCCCAGCGCAGCCGCCAGGTCTCCCGGAAGGTGCCGGTCGCGCCCCGTGACGCGGCCGGCTCACCCCACGGAATGTCGAGCAGCCGCAGCCGGTGCAGCAGCTTGCTGCGCCCCGCGTCGGTGTCCTTGCGCAGGTCGAGCTGGAGCTCCCGCTCCATCGCCTCCGGCTTCAGCCGCAGCGAACGCCGCTGCCGCTCCAGATCCCGCTGCAACGGCACGGCAGGCGCCGACTCGGGCACCTCGCCGAGCACATCCCCGACGACAAGCCGGTCCTCGACGAGCGCGAGCGGCACATCCGAGCCCTCGCACATCACCGAACGCACGGCATCGAGCGTCTCGGCCAGCCCGGCCAGCGGCCGCCCGCGCATCGCCGCGAGCGCCTCCGCGAGCCGCACCGCCTCGATGACATGCGCCGAGGACACCAGAATCCCCTCGTCGCGGAGCAGCCGGGCGACCTTGGTCAGCCAGCGCTCCAACGGCCGGTCCGGCGCCTCAAAGAGATGCGCATACCAACCCGGCGAGTCGATCCCCGCCCCGTAACCACTGCGCCGCGCCAGCCGGTGATGCGTCCACGGCACCCACGCCAACTCGGCCTTGACCTTGGGCAGCCCCTTCAGCAACGCCCGGTCGGCCGCGACGGTGGTCCTGGCCCGCAGCGCCGGCACATGCCACGCCCCACACACCACCGCAGCCCGCTCCCCATGCACCCGCTGCGCCTCCCGCAGCCGCAGCCGCATGTGCGCCTCGCGAACGGGATCACGGTCGTACCCACCGTCGCCGTACCGCTCACGCAGGGCGGCCATGGCATCCCCGAGCGCGGCGAACGCGGCGAGAGCATCGGCGCCTTGGCTGCCGCTGCCGCGATGCTCGACGGCGTCCTCCCACCAGCGCTCGGGGTCGTCGTACCCAGCGGTCTCGGCGAGGACTGCGAGCGGATCGATGCGTACGGCATCGCTGTCCGGCACCAACGGACCAACCTTGCCCGGATCTTGCGCCCCCTCCCTCTCCTCCTCCTGGCTCAGCGCCAGCGACTGCGCCGCCGGCAGGTCGATGAAGCGCACGGGTATCCCCCGCTCGAGCGCCCACCGAATCGCCACCCACTCCGGCGAGAAGCCGGCAAGCGGCCAGAACGCGGCCCGTGCCGGGTCACCGACGACGTGCGCGAGCAGGGCCACCGGCGGCCGCATGCCCTCCTCTCCGGCGAGTTCGACGATCGCGTCCGCCTCCGGCGGGCCCTCGATCAGCACGACGCTCGGCTCGTACGCATCAAGTGCCCGTCGCACCGCCCGCGCGGAGCCGGGCCCGTGGTGCCGCACCCCGAGCAGCAGCGGCTCCCCGGGCGCGGGGCCGCCCGCACCGCCCGCGCCGAGATCCACCCCGGCCGCCGGCCCACCCGCGATACCACCGGCGGCACCGCCTGCCGACCCGGCGTACTCGGCCCCGGCGAGGGCCCGTTGCCCCACCCGCCGACGACGCCCCGTCACCCCGCCGGCGGCGATAGCGGTCACTCGCTCACCTCGCGACAGGCCCGGTAGAAGTCCTTCCAGCCGTCCCGCTCACGGACCACCGTCTCCAGATACTCCTGCCAGACGACGCGGTCCGCGGCAGGGTCGCGGACCACCGCGCCGAGGATGCCCGCCGCGACGTCGCCCGACCGCAGCACGCCGTCTCCGAAGTGCGCCGCGAGCGCGAGGCCACCGGTGACCACGGATATGGCCTCGGCCGTGGACAGCGTCCCGGACGGGGACTTGAGCTTCGTACGGCCGTCGCCCGTGACGCCTTCGCGCAGCTCGCGGAAGACCTGGACCACCCGGCGGATCTCCTCGACGCCGTCGGGCAGCTCGGGCAGCTGCAGCGAGCGGCCGATCTGCTCGACCCGGCGGGAGACGATCTCGACCTCCGCCTCGGCGGTGACGGGCAGGGGCAGCACCACGGTGTTGAAACGGCGGCGCAGCGCGCTGGACAGGTCATTGACGCCGCGGTCGCGGTCGTTGGCCGTGGCGATGAGATTGAAGCCCCTGACCGCCTGCACCTCCCCTCCCAACTCCGGGATCGGCAGGGTCTTCTCCGACAGGATCGTGATCAGAGTGTCCTGCACATCGGCCGGTATCCGCGTGAGCTCCTCGACCCGGGCCGTCATGCCCTCGGCCATCGCGCGCATCACCGGGCTGGCCACCAGCGCGTCCCGGCTGGGGCCGTGGGCGAGCAGCTCCGCGTAGTTCCACCCGTACCGGATCGCCTCCTCCGGCGTGCCGGCCGTGCCCTGCACCAGCAGTGTGGAATCGCCGCTCACCGCCGCCGCGAGGTGCTCGGACACCCAGGTCTTGGCCGTGCCGGGCACGCCGAGCAGCAGCAGCGCCCGGTCCGTGGCCAGCGTGGAGACGGCGACCTCTACTATCCGGCGCGGGCCGACATACTTCGGCGAGATGACCGTGCCGTCATCGAGCACGCCGCCCAGCAGATACATGGCAACCGCCCACGGCGACAGCCGCCAGCGCTCCGGCCGCGGCCGGTCGTCGGCCGCCGCCAGCGCGGCCAGCTCGGCCGCGAAGGCATGCTCCGCATGCGGCCGCAGGGCAGCCTCTGCACGGATTTCCGTCGTCATGACCCCTCCTCGTCTGCTCACGCGGAATCCACCATGCCCCACCCCACTGACAATCGACCCACCGTCAGAATCATTGCAGGTCAGGGCAGTTGTCAGTGGCGCAGCGTAACGTCGTCCGCATGAATCAGTCACCGGAGCGCTGGACGGCCGACCAGGTCCTTGCCCTGGCGCCGGACGCCGCCTCGCAGCGCGCGGGAAGCAAGCTGTCCGCTCCCGCGTCGTGGGCGGAGGCCGGCGCCGCGGGCAGTCATGTCTGGGGCCAGTGCAAAGGCAGCGGCAGCAGGCCGTATCAGGTCGTGGTCGACCTCAGTGGCCCGGCGTACAAGTGCAGTTGCCCGAGCCGCAAGTTCCCGTGCAAGCATGCGCTCGGCCTGCTCCTGCTCTGGGCCGAGAGCGGACTGGACGCCGCCGCCCCGGCCCCGCCGTGGGCGGCCGAGTGGCTGGACTCCCGCCGCGAGCGCGCGGCACGCAAGGCGACCGCGCCCGCCCCCGCGGCGACCGACCCCACGGCCGCCCGCCGCCGCGCCGACCTGCGCCTCCAGCGCATCGCGGCCGGCGCCGCCGAGCTGGAGCAGCGCCTCGCCGACCTGCTCCGCGACGGCCTGGCCGACGCCCCCTCCGCCGCCACGTGGGAGGAGACGGCGGCCCGCATGGTCGACGCGCAGGCCCCCGGCCTGGCCGCGCGCGTACGGGAGTTGGCCGCCCTCCCCGCATCGGGCCCCGACCGCCCCGCCCGCCTGCTGGAGGAATGCGCCCTGCTGCACCTCCTCAGCCGCGGCTTCAGCACCATCGACCGCCTCCCACCCCCGCTGGCGGCCACGGTCCGCACCCGCGTGGGCCTCACCACGGACGCCGCCCAACTCCTGGACTCGGGCACCATCCGCGACACCTGGCTGATCCTCTCCCAACACGACCAACAGGACCCCCGCCTGACCACCCGCCGCATCTGGCTGCGCGGCACGAAGTCTGGCCGCCCTGCCCTGCTCCTCTCTTACGGCGCCGCCGGCCGCGCCCCGGAGCTCGCCCTCCCAACAGGCCTGGCCCTGGACGCCGAGCTGGCGTACTACCCAGGCGCCCACCCCATGCGCGCCGTCCTCGGCACCCGCCACGATGCGCCGGTCCCCGGCGCCGAACCCCCGGGCGAATCCATCGACACGGCCCTGGCGGCGTACGCCACGGCGCTGACCGCCGACCCCTGGGTGGAGTCGGTGCCGACCGTCCTCGCGGACGTCATCCCCATCCCGGGAGACGAGTGGCAAGTAGCCGACGCCAAGGGCGACAAGGCCCTCCCGGTGAGCCCCCGCGACACGGACCTATGGCGCCTCCTGGCACTCTCCGGCGGCCACCCGCTCACGGTCTTCGGCGAACTGGGCCACACGGGCTTCAGACCCCTGAGCACCTGGCACAGAGGGGAGACGATCCCCCTGTGAACACCACGTCCACGACCGACGCCGTGCAGGCGCTCCCGGAGGAAGAAGCCGCCACCCGACAGCCCAAGGAGGGGCCGGGGTGGAGCGACGCCGCCGAAAAACCCCTGGCCACGCGCCTAGCCGCACCACAGCGGTTTTTCGGTGGTGTCGCGGAACCCCGGCCCCGGCCCACACCCCCAAGGAGGCTCCGGTGACAGCAACATGGCAAGACCTGGTCTCCGCCGCACTACTCGGCACAGCAAGGCGCAAGCCACCCGTGCCCTCGCTCCTCGACGCGGCAGCACAGCGCACCGTGCAGCGCCGCGCCGGCGTGACAGCCGCGCCCGCCCGCGACCTCCCCACCCCGGCCCCGCCGGACGCCCGCCCGCACGTGCCGGACGCCGCCCGCCGCCGACTCGCCACGCTCCTGGCCGACCGCTCCTCCGCCGGCGCCGCCGGCGGCCGCCGCGGCTCCGCCCCCGACCTGACGGAACTCCTCCCGGAGTGGCTCCAGGCAGCCAACACCCTCGGCTACCAGGCACCCCCCGCCCTCCTCCCCGCCCTCCTCCCCGCCCTCCTCGACGCCGCCCGCGCCCGCACCGACCTCCGCCGCCCCACCCTCCGCCTCGCCGGCCCCCGCGCCCGCTGGCTCGCCACCCTCAACCCCACCTGGTCCTACGCCCTCCGCGAGGGAACCGACCCCACCGACGACCTGGCCGCCCTCTTCGGAGCAACCGACCCAGCTGCCCCGACCGCCCCGGCCGACCCACCAGCCCCGCCCAGCCCGACCATGCCCCCACTCGACCCCACCGCGGACACGCCGCCCGCCAGGGCCATCCGTACGCGATGGGACGAAGGCCTCTTCGCCGAGCGGGTCGCTCTCCTCGTCGCGCTTCGCCGTCACCATCCGCCCGCGGCGATCCGGCTGCTCGGCAGCACCTGGCGCAGCGAGAAGGCCGAGGACCGGCTGGCCTTCCTGGACTCGCTTCGCGATGGGCTGTCGATGGCGGACGAGGCGTTTCTCGAGGAGTCGCTCGACGACCGCAGCCGCAATGTCCGTGCCACCGCCGCCGAGCTGCTCTCCGCCCTCCCCGCCTCGGGGCTGGCGGTCCGTATGGGAGCGCGCGCGAGGGCCCATGTCTCGCTCGACCCCACTCACCCGCCCGAGCGTCCGCTGATCGCCGTCGAGGCTCCGCACGAGTGCGACGTCCCGATGCAGCGCGACGGAATCGCCCCCAAACCCCCCTCCGGCCAGGGCGAACGCTCCTGGTGGCTGGGCCGGACCGTGGAAGCGGCGCCGCTCCACATCTGGAGCGAGGTCTTCGGCGGCCGCAGCCCCGCGGAGATCGTGGCGCTACCCGTGGCCGACGGCTGGCGCGCCGACCTGCACGCCGCCTGGTCCCGCGCCGCCTCCCGCCAGCGCGACCCCGACTGGGCCCGCGCCCTCCTCGGCACCCCGGGCCCTGACTCGGCCCCCACGACCGACCACCGCCCCGGCCCAGGCCCAGGCCCAGGCCCCCAGACCAGCGGCCCTCAGCACACCGCTCCCCAGCACACCGCCCCCCTCACCACCGAGCCCGCCCCCGGCCGCGACCCCGCCAAGCTGCTCACCGCGCTCCCCCCGGCCGAACGGGCCGCGTGGGTCGCGGGGTTCATCGAAATGCATGGGCTCACCGAGGCGTTCCGCCTGCTCGGTGTGTGTACGGTCCCGTGGCCCGAGGTGCTCGGCCAGGCCGTCGTGGACGCGCTGGAGATCGCCCGGGACAGCGGCAGCTATCCGTGGAGCTTCAGCGGAGTGATGGGGCTGGCGGAGCGTTCCCTGGACCCGGCCCACGCGGACCGCCTGGAGCTGCTCACCGCGATACGCGACGAGCCGGAGGACGGCTCACCGGGCGCCGCCGGCTACTGGTCGGAGGCATTCCAGCGCCTGGTCAGCACGCTGCGCATACGCGCGGCCCTGCACACAGAGCTCACCGGCGCGCCTAGCTAGCCGCCCGCTCCTGCCGCACATTGGCGTTAACCCACTCGACCACCGACGCCGTCGTAGCACCCGGCGTGAAGATCTCAGCAACCCCCAGCTGCTTCAGCTGCGGGATGTCGTCGTCCGGGATGATGCCGCCGCCGAAGACCTTGATGTCCAGGGCGTCGCGCTCCTTCAGGAGCTCCAGCACCTTGGCGAAGAGCGTCATGTGCGCGCCGGAGAGGATGGACATGCCGATGACCTCCGCGTCCTCCTGGATCGCGGTGTCGACGACCTGCTCCGGCGTCTGGTGCAGGCCGGTGTAGATGACCTCCATGCCGGCATCGCGCAGCGCCCGCGCGATGACCTTGGCCCCGCGGTCGTGGCCGTCGAGACCAGGCTTGGCCACCACCACCCGGATCGGACCTGTGACACCCATCAACGCCTCCATCGCCGTCGCCCGAAAACCTCACGGACTCGCCGGTACGTGTGTGAACGAACGTTATCCCCAGCATCCCCCACCCAGCCGTTTCATGGCTCGGAGCGAGGGGGAAATCACACGCAGGACAACACATTCACCGGCGTCGGCCGAGGATGACGCCCACGCCGGGGAAGCCGCAGCGAGGCCGCCGGACCCCGCGCCGCAGCACCACCGGCAGCACGCACCCCGTCCGCCGCGCCAGCACGCGGCTTCCCGCCATACGCACGCGCACACGCAACACGCACGCGCGATCAGCACACGCACACGGGGGAAGCCATCAAGATCAACGCACTCACCACACTCGTCCGAGTCCGCCTGCTCGAGCTCCTGGTACTCGCCGGCCATCTCATGCTCTATCCCTCCGGTGTCCTCGCCGAAGCGAAGCCACCCGACACCGAGCAGGCCGACACCAAGCAGCTGCCCACCGAAGGCCGCAGCCACCCGCCCGTGCTCCTGCTGCACGGCTTCATCGACAATCGTTCCGCCTTCGTCCTGCTCCGCCGCTCCCTGCTCCGGCACGGCTGGCGGCATGTCACCGCCCTCAACTACTCGCCGCTGACCTGCGACCTCCGCAGAGCGGCCGAGCAGCTCGGCCGACATATAGAAGAGGTGTGTACGCGCACCGGCCACCGCGAGGTCGACATCGTGGGCCACAGCCTCGGCGGCCTCACCGCCCGCTATTACGTTCAGCGCATGGGCGGCGCCGCCCGGGTCCGTACGGTCGTCACCCTCGGTACACCGCACTCCGGCACCCGCATCGCCCCGGCGCTCTCCGCGCACCCGATCGTCCGGCAGATGCGCCCGGACTCCGATGTGATCAAGGAGTTGACGCTGCCGGCACCCGGATGCCGTACCCGATTCTTCGCATTCTGGAGCGACCTCGACGAGCTGATGGTTCCGGTGGATACGGCGCGCATCGAACATCAGGACCTGAACGCCCAGAACGTGCCGCTCAAGGGCGTGGGCCATCTCGCACTGCCCGTACACGGGGCGGTAGCTGCTGGTATACGGCAGGCGCTCACGGATGCCGAGGGGGCTCAACCGACTGCCGGGACGCGGGAATCGGGAGGTGCGTCCGTGGCCTGAACCTCGCTCTGAGTCGTGCAAAATTCGAGCAAATGCCCTGAACTCGCCTCGTCGAAACCTCCAGAAGATTGTCGCGGCCGTTATCTGCCGGGTACAGTCGCGCTCGTTCTTCTGCTGCCGAGGCGAAAGGGACGTGGTGAACGACCATCACCCGTCGGGGACCGACTCCCCGGACGTCCCGACAGCGGACTCCTGGAATACCCAGGGTTACGACACGGGCACGTACGCCGCAACGGGTTTTGACACCGCCATCGGCCAGTACGGGACGGGTCAGTACGACACCGGCCAGTACGACACCTCCTACTACGCGACCGCGACCACCACCACGGCGCAGTGGGACGGATACGACGGCTACGACGGCTCGTACGACCCCGGCACCGGCACCTTCCATACGGACAGCTTCACCACGGGCACCTTCAGCACCGGCGTCGGCTACGACACCGGCGGCTACGACGTCTCCGCCGCCTGGGACACCCGGGCCGCCGGCATCCCCCGCCAGCCGGGCCCCGAGGACGCCGACTACGGATACCCGGCCGCGAGCCCCACCGCCACCGGCGAGTGGGACGCCTCCGGCTGGTCCACCACGCCCGGCCTCGAGTACGACCACACGGGCAGCTTCGACAGCGCCGCCTACGACGCCACGGCCTTCAGCACGTACGGCACCGGCGCCTACGACACCACCGGCTACGACTCCGCCGCCCCCGCCTGGGACACCGGCGAGCAGCTCGCCGACGCCTTCGACCCGGCCCGCTTCGACGCCGAGGCGTACGCGGCCCCGTCGGAGTACCCGGGCGCCCCGGTCGCCCCGGACTTCTCGTACGACACCGCGGGCGTAGACGCGTCCGGCCTCGACACCACGGCCGCCTGGGACTTCGCGGAGCTGACCGCGGAGGACGCCGCCACCACGGCACCCGCGGACATCGTCGACCTGGCCGACCCCGAGCACCACGAGCGTCCCGAGCCCGACCCGCTCGACAAGCCCGGCAGCGCCCCCGAGCCGGACACCGAAGCCGCCGCCCTCTCCTTCAGCGCCCTCGAGTCCCGCTCCCGCAGCCGCCGCCGCACCCCGAAGCGTTCCGCGCTGCTCACCGTGGCCGTGCCCTCCATCGCCGTCGTCGGCGTGGCCGGCATCGCGGCCGCCACCGTCAGCGGCGGCGTGGGCGACGACGGCAAGAACAAGCAGCCGCAGGCCGCCCCGGACCCGTCCGAGGTGCAGCCCTCCGCCGCGAACAACAAGCTGGACACCCAGCTCAGCGGACTTTCCGAGGACGCCGGCGACTTCGCGGGCCGCGCGAGCCGTACGCAGGAGCGCATCGACCTCAAGGAGCGCCAGGAGGCCGAGCGCAAGAAGAAGATCGAGGAGGCGAAGCGCAAGGAAGCGCTGCGCCCGAAGTTCGCGCTCCCGGTCGCCGAGCACGGCCTGTCCGCGCTTTACGGCCAGGCGGGCGTCAACTGGATGTCCGTCCACTCCGGCATCGACTTCCCGGTCAGTTACGGCACGCCGGTGAAGGCCGCGACCGACGGCACCGTCTCCACCAAGTGGGGCGGCTCCTTCGGCAACATGGTCATCGTGACCGCCAAGGACGGCACCGAGACCTGGTACTGCCACCTGAGCAGCGCCCGGATCCAGTCCGGCGAGGTGAAGGCCGGCGACACGATCGCGTACTCCGGCAACTCGGGCAACTCCACCGGCCCGCACCTGCACTTCGAGGTGCACCCAGGCGGCGGCGACGCCATAGACCCGCTCGGCTGGCTCCAGGCCAAGGGCCTCAACCCCCAGTAAGGCTGAGGCCCCCGCCGCCTACAGCTTCTCTACCGGCGCATACCGCAGCAGCAGCTTCTTCGGCCGCTCCCCGCCCCCAAAGTCCACCGTCGCCTGCGCCTTGTCCCCGCTGCCGGCGACCTCCACGACCGTGCCCATGCCGAACTGGTCGTGCGTCACCCGGTCCCCCACCGCCAGCGCCACCACCGGACGGTCCGTGGCCCGCCCGGTCGCGAAGCCCGAGGGTCCCGACCGCGACCGGACCGAGGACAGCGCCGCCGCGGCCGCCTCCAGCGGCGACCGCCCGCCGCCGCCCGAGGACGAGGACACCGACCGGCCTCCACCGCCCGCCGAGCCGCCCGTGCGCTTCCAGGTCAGATACGTGTCCGGGATCTCCTCCAGGAAGCGGGACTGCGGGTTGTACGAGGGCTGCCCCCAGTTCGACCGCATCACCGACCGGGTGAGATAGAGCCGCTCCTGCGCGCGTGTGATGCCCACATACGCCAGCCGCCGCTCCTCCTCCAGCTCCTTTACGTCGCCGAGCGCCCGCATGTGCGGGAAGACGCCGTCCTCCATGCCGGTGAGGAAGACGACGGGGAACTCCAGACCCTTGGCGGTGTGCAGCGTCATCAGCGTTATGACGCCCGACCCGTCGTCATCCTCATCGGGGATGTCGTCGGTGTCGGCCACCAGGGCCACCCGCTCCAGGAAGTCGGAGAGCGTGCCGGGCCCCTCCTCCTCGCCGCGGTCCTGCTCGAATTCCAGCGCCACCGCCGCCAGTTCCTGGAGGTTCTCGATCCGGGTCTCGTCCTGCGGGTCCGTGGACGCCTGCAGCTCGGCCAGATAGCCCGTCTGCTCCAGCACGGCCTCCAGGACGGTGGCGGGCCCGGCACCGGACTCCACGATCGTGTGCAGCTGCTCCATCATCGTGTTGAACCGCTTGATGGCATTGGCGGACCTGGCCGCCATCCCGTACGCCTCGTCGACCCGCACCAGCGCCTGCGGGAACGAGATCTTCTCGCGCAGCGACAGCGCCTCGATCATCGCCTCGGCGCGGTCGCCGATGCCGCGCTTGGGTACGTTCAGGATCCGCCGCAGCGGGACGGCGTCCTCGGGGTTGGCGAGCACCCGCAGGTAGGCCAGCACATCGCGGACCTCCTTGCGCTCGTAGAAGCGGACGCCGCCGACGACCTTGTACGGCAGGCCGACGCGGATGAAGATCTCTTCAAAGACGCGGGACTGGGCGTTCGTCCGGTAGAAGACCGCGACATCGCCCGCCTTCGCCTCGCCCGCGTCCGACAGCCGGTCGATCTCGTCGGCGACGAACTGGGCCTCGTCGTGCTCCGTATCGGCGACATAGCCGGTGATGGTGGCGCCGGCGCCGGCCTGGGTCCACAGGTTCTTCGGGCGGCGGTCGGAGTTGCGCTCGATGACCGCGTTGGCCGCCGACAGAATCGTCTGCGTCGAGCGGTAGTTCTGCTCCAGCAGGATCGTCCGCGCGTCCGGATAGTCCTCCTCGAACTGGAGGATGTTGCGGATGGTGGCCCCGCGGAAGGCGTAAATCGACTGGTCGGCATCGCCCACGACGCACAGCTCGGCGGCCTCCTGGGACGGGGTGGTGACCCCCACCAGCTCCTTCACCAGCATGTACTGCGCGTGATTGGTGTCCTGATACTCGTCCACCAGGACATGCCGGAAGCGGCGGTGGTAGTGCTCGGCGACATCCGGGAACGCCTGCAGCAGATGCACCGTGGTCATGATGAGGTCGTCGAAGTCCAGCGCATTGGCCTCGCGGAGCCGCTGCTGATACATCGTGTAGGCCTCGGCGAGGGTCTTCTCGAAGCCGTCCGCGGCCTGGCCCGCCCAGTCCTCGGCGTCGATGAGCTCGTTCTTCAGATTGGAGACCTTGGCGCTGAGCTGCTTCGGCGGATAGCGCTTCGGGTCCAGGTCGAGGTCGCGGCAGCACAGCGCCATCAGGCGCTTGGAGTCGGCGGCATCGTAGATCGAGAAGGACGAGGTGAAGCCGAGCCGCTTCGACTCGCGGCGCAGGATGCGCACGCAGGCGCTGTGGAAGGTGGACACCCACATGGCATTGGCCCGCGGGCCGACCAGCGACTCGACGCGCTCCTTCATCTCGCCCGCGGCCTTGTTCGTGAAGGTGATCGCGAGGATCTCGCCGGGGTGCACGCGGCGCTCGGCCAGCAGATGCGCGATGCGGTGGGTGAGCACCCGGGTCTTGCCGGAGCCGGCGCCCGCGACGATGAGCAGCGGCGAGCCGGCGTGCACGACCGCGGCGCGCTGCTGCTCGTTCAGCCCTTCGAGAAGCGCGTCGGGATCCGTTACGGGCCGGGGGGTGCCGTCGCGGCGATAGCCCGCGGGGGCGGGGACGCTGCGTTCCGGCTGGGGCATGGACAGCTGGCTGTCGTCGAAGAGGCTGCTCATCGTTCACCGAGTCTAGGCGGACCCGCTGACAGCCCGCCCGCCGCGTACGGAATGAGCTATGCCGGACATAGCCGGGCACGGGTTGCGCAGATCACGAATTGGTTGCGGACATATCGAACATCAGGCTTCACAGCAACACCATGGAGTGGCTACATTTCATCGCCAATGGCTGTCCGCTCGTCCCCCCGCCGGCACCCGCCGGCCGCGGACCGCCCCGCCGGAACCCCCACCTCGCCGGCGGCTCACGGAAGGAGTGGCGAGCCTTGGCTGCGCACCGTAAGCCGCGGACCCGAATACTCGCGTCGACCAACACCTCCGGTCGTCGCACCGCCGTCGGCATGACGACGGCCGCGCTGGCCTCGGTGTCCCTGCTGTCGCAGAACGCCGTCGCCGACGACAAGCCTTCCCTCACCGAGGTGAAGAAGCAGGTCGACGAGCTGTACCACCAGGCCGGCACCGCCACCCAGAAGTACAACGCCGCCAAGGAGCGCACCGCTTCCCAGCGCACCACGGTCAACGACCAGCTGGACGAGGTCGCCGAGCGCACCCAGAAGCTCAACGACGCCCGCCGCACCCTCGGCACGTACGCCGCCGCCCAGTACCGCAATGGCGGCGTCGGCCCCGAGGCGACGCTGATGCTGGCGGACGACCCGCAGTCGTACTTCGAGCAGAACCACCTGATGGACCGGCTCACCGGCCGCCAGCAGCAGGCCGTCAAGGACTTCCGCACCCAGCAGACCGCGGCCAACAAGAAGCGCGCCGAGGCGACGAAGAGCCTGGCGACGCTCACCAAGTCGCAGGAGCAGCTGCGCACCTCCAAGGCGACGGTGCAGAGCAAGCTCTCCGAGGCCCGCAAGCTGCTGTCGAAGCTCACCGCCGAGGAGAAGGCGCGGCTGGCGGCGATCGAGCGCAAGAAGGAGGCCGAGGCCAAGCGCAAGGCCGAGGAGGCGGCGCGCAAGGCGGAGGAGGCCCGTAAGGCCGAGGCGGCGCGCAAGAAGAAGGAGGAGGAGCAGCAGCAGGACTCCGGCTCCTCCGGCGGCGGCTCCGACTCGGGGTCGGGCTCCTCGGGCGCCACCGGCTACGACAAGATGATGGCCTTCGCCAAGGCTCAGCTCGGCGAGCCGTACGTCTGGGGCGCCACCGGCCCGGACTCCTGGGACTGCTCGGGCCTCACGCTGCAGGCGTACAAGGCGGCCGGCATCTCACTGCCGCGCACCACCTACGACCAGGTGAACTCCGGCACGAAGATCACCAACAAGGCCGATCTGAAGCCGGGCGACATGGTCTTCTTCTACGACGACGTCAGCCACGTCGGCATCTACGTGGGCAACGGCCAGATGCTGCACGCGCCGAAGCCGGGCGCCAATGTGCGGTACGAGTCGGTCGACTACATGCCGTTCCACTCGGGCGCCCGGGTGCTGTAGAGCCGGTCTGTCACGTCCAGACGGTGGCGATGAAGATGTTCGCCACCGTCAGCAGGCCCACGGTGCCCAGCAGTTTGGCGTCCACCTTCTCGTCGTCGCGCTTGACGTAGACGAGGCCCAGGATCACCACGAGCAGCGCCAGCTTCACGCCGATCTTGACGTTATTGACCTCCTGGTCGTCGGCCTGGTTGAGGCCGACCAGGGCGACGCCGGTGACGAGCATGGTGAGGGCGCCGTGCAGCATCGGCGGGGTCATCCGCCCCGTCCCCGCGCGCATGGCCTTCACCTGCACCAGGAAGCCGCCGAGCAGCGAGGCGATGCCGATGATGTGCAGGGCGACGAAGATGTTGATGAGTACGTCCATGGGCGGAGCGTAGCCAGCACATAGCAGGCGTCCCGCTAGGGGGTCGCATCAACCGCCGCATCGGTCACAGAAATAAGGAAAAGCCTCAGCTGGCCGTGATCGTGCGATCACAATCCGTCACTGCCGGGCCGGAAGGCGACCAGTCTCCGCCAACGGGCACCTTCCTCCCCACCTCCAGGTTTAGCGTCCCGGGTCAGGTGGCCGACTCCCCACCGCCGTCGCTGCAGAAGGACGGCAGTCGGTCGCCCCGCCGAGGAACCGGCGGCGGCCCGCTCCCCCCTGTCGGGTCGCCGCCGGACGCGGCGACTGGACGGAAGGAAGTGACCGCCCGCGTGGCGTCGCACAGCAAGTCGCAGCCCCGCCCCAAGCGGCGCGCGGCCGGAGCCGGCCTTCTGGCGCTGGCCGGCGCCGCCTCCGCGACCGCCCTCGGCGGCCCTGCCCAGGCAGAGCCGCCGATGACCCCCGCCCAGACCAAGGCGAAGGTCGAGAAGCTCTACCACGAGGCGGAGCAGGTCACCGAGAAGTACAACGGCGCGAAGGAGAAGGCGGGCCAGGCCGAGAAAACGCTGGGACAGCTGCGCGACGAGGCGGCCCGTAAGACCGCGGCGCTCAACTCCGAGCGCAATCGCCTGGGTTCCCTCGCCACCCGCCAGTACCGCAGCGGCGCCGTCGACCCGTCCCTGCAGCTGGCGCTCTCCTCCGACCCCGACTCGTATCTGGAGAAGGCCGAGCTCGCCGAGCGGGCGGGCAGCCGCCAGGCCGCCGCGGTGGCGGGTCTGACGGAGCGGGTACGAGCCGTGGAGCGGGTGCGGGGCGCGGCGTCCGCGAAGGTGCGCGAGCTGACCGCCGCGCAGGCGCAGCTGCGCGGCGACAAGAAGACCATCGAGGGCAAGCTCGCGAAGGCGCGGCGGCTGCTCGATGCCCTTCCGGCAGACCAGCGGGATGCCTTCCTGCGGGACGGCGGGCATGGCGGGCACGGCGGTGGCACCGTGAGCCGAGCCGTGTCGCGGGGTTCCGTCGAGGCGCCGAATGCGCGGGCGGCGCGGGCGGTGGCGTTCGCGTACGGGGCGCTGGGGAAGCCGTATGTGTGGGGCGCGACGGGCCCCAACGCCTTCGACTGCTCGGGGCTGACGCAGGCGGCCTGGCGCAATGCCGGCGTGAGCCTGCCTCGTACGACGTATACGCAGGTCAATGCCGGGACGCGGGTCCCGCGCAGCGGCCTGGCGCCCGGCGATCTGGTGTTCTTCTACGGCGGGCTGAGCCACGTGGGCATGTACGTGGGCGGCGGGCAGATGATCCATGCCCCGCGGCCGGGGGCGCCGGTGCGTTTCGCGCCGGTGGACTCGATGCCGTTTGCCGCGGCGGTGCGGCCCGCTTAGGCGGCGGGTGGGAAACAAGTCCCCCGAGCGCGACCGGCAGCCGCCCGCCCAGCCGGCCCCCTCAGACCAGCCTGCGCGCCGTAGCCCACCGGGTCAGCTCATGCCGGTTCGACAGCTGCAGCTTCCGCAGCACCGCCGACACATGCGACTCCACCGTCTTCACCGAGATGTACAGCTGCTTCGCGACCTCCTTGTACGCGTATCCGCGCGCGATCAGCCGCAGCACCTCCCGCTCCCGCTGCGTGAGGCGGTCCAGGTCCTCGTCGACCGGCGGCGCGTCCGTGGACGCGAAGGCGTCGAGGACGAAGCCCGCGAGCCGCGGGGAGAAGACCGCGTCGCCGTCGGACACCCGGAAGATCGCGCCGACCAGGTCGGTGCCGGTGATCGTCTTGGTGACGTATCCGCGCGCGCCGCCCCGGATCACTCCGATGACGTCCTCCGCCGCATCCGACACCGACAGCGCCAGGAATCGCACCGGGCGCTCCGCGTCCGCCATCAGCGCCGCACACCTGCGCAGCACCTCCACGCCGCCCCCGCCCGGCAGATGGACGTCGAGCAGCACGACCTCCGGCCGCGTCGCCGTGATGACATTGACGGCCTGGTCCACGTCCCCGGCCTCGCCGACCACGTCCACGCCCGTGGTCTCCGTGACGCCGATCTCCGCCTGCACCCCGGCCCTGAACATCCGGTGGTCGTCCACGAGCACGACCCGTACCTGGCGCTGTCCCTCGTCCTGGGGTGCAGCCGCCGCAGCCTCGTCGCTCATGTCCCGACCCTCTCCATCTCGAGCTCCACTTCCGTGCCGCCGTCCGGCACGGCCCGCAGGCGGGCGGTGCCGCCGTTGCGTTCCATCCTGCCGATGATGGACTCGCGTACGCCCATTCTGTCCCCCGGCACCGCATCCAGGTCGAAGCCAGGACCCCGGTCCCGTACGGAGATGAAGACCGTCGTCCCCTCGACCTCCGCGAAGACCGACACCGGGCCGCCCTGGCCACCGTACTTGGCGGCGTTGACCATCGCCTCGCGCGCGGCCTGGAGCTGGGCGCCGAGCCGCTCGTCCAGCTCGCAGTCGCCGACGCAGACGACCTCGACGGGGACGCCGTGGTAGTCCTCCACCTCGGCGGCGGTCTTGCGGACGCCCGCGGCCAGGGTGTCCGGCTCCTCCGCCTCGTCCTTGCCGGTGCCCTCGGGCTTGTAGAGCCACGCCCGCAGCTCCCGCTCCTGGGCGCGGGCCAGCTTGCGCACCTCGCCGGCGTCGTCCGCGTTGCGCTGGATCAGGGTCAGGGTGTGCAGCACCGAGTCGTGGACGTGGGCGGCGACCTCCGCGCGCTCCTGGGCGCGGATGCGCATCGTGCGCTCCTCCGAGAGGTCCTGCACCATGCGTACGAGCCAGGGCCCGGCGAGCAGCGCCGCGCCGACCAGCACGGCCAGGGACGCCTGCAGCACCGAGGCGAGGTGCCGGGTGGAGCCCTGGACGATGAAGATGGCCGAGACGCCCGCCAGCGTCAGCGCGACTCCGGCCGCACCGCGGGCCAACGGGATCAGCCGGCGGCGGCGGGAGACCTCGGCCCAGTGGGCGCGGCGGGCGTTGTCGGCCTGCCGCCAGACGAGCGCGACGCCGGCGGCGACCAGCAGCAGCGGCCAGACGACCGCGTTCGTACGGCCGAGGTCGAGGCTGCCGAGGAAGATCCCGGCCCCGATGATCATCGCGATCATCGCGAGCACCTGTCCGCGGTCGGGCCGCCGCAGCCGCTTGCGGCCCGCGACCGTGGGCGCCGCCGCCTCGACGCCGCCGAGGCCGAGCGGCACCACGAACCAGAACACCGCGTACAGCAGCACCCCGAGCCCATTGGTCATGCACAGCACGATGAAGACGATCCGCACCCACGACACCGGCACCCCGAGGTGCCCGGCGAGCCCGCGCGCCACGCCGCCGAGCATGCGGCCGTCGGCGCTGCGGTACAGCTTCCGCGGGGCGGTCTCGGCGGAGGCAGCGGGGGCTGGGGCGGTCATGACACCGATAGTCACACGGGTGGGGGTGTCCGGGCATCAGGGCTGAGCCCTTAAGCGCCCCTGAGACACCCGGGGCAAAGTCAGGGACGCGTCCGGGTCATGGCCGATACCGTCCGCCCGTCCGCTGCCTCACCATAGAGGGCATGAGCAGCACTCCGCCGTCGGCGCCCGCCGAGGACGCGACCGAAGCCGCAAGCCCGGCCGGGGAGGCACCCGCCAGGCTTGAGCGGCGGCGCGCCCCGAACCGGACCATCGGCGGCGTCTGCGGCGGCCTCGGCCGCTACTACGACCTGGACCCGGTGATCTTCCGGGTGGTCTTCGGTGTCCTCGCGATCACCGGCGGTCTTGGGCTCGTCGCGTACGGGATCCTCTGGCTGGCGCTGCCGCTGGAGAGCCAGCCGGAGAACGAGGTGCGCAGGCTGCTGTCCGGCCGGGTGGAGGGGCAGGCGCTGACCGCGCTGCTGTTCATGGTGGTCGGCTGCGGGCTCTTCCTGTCGATGCTGCACCGCGGCGGCGTGCTCACCTTCGCCGCCATGCTGGCGCTGGTCACCGCGGGCGCCGCCTATTGGTCGCGGCACCGCCGCGAGACCGAGACCGGCGAGATCCCCACCGACGAGGCCACCGCCCACGCGGTCGCCGACGCGCCCCCCGAGACCGCGCCGCCGCCCGTACCGAAGTCGCCGTCGTGGTGGCGCGACCCCCTGACCAAGGACGGCACCACCGGCTATCTGTGGGGCCCGGACGACGACGCCCCGGGCAGCACCGCGTCCAAGTGGCCGTCCTTCGCCAAGCTCCGCCAGGCGCGCAGCGCCGACCGCGGACCGGCAGGCATCGGCGGCTGGACCTTCCTCGCGGCGCTGCTGGTCGGCTTCGGCTCCGGCGCGATCGCCTGGGAGTCGGAGCCGCAGACCACCGCGGTCGCCATCGGCCTCGCCGCCGCGCTCGGCGTCTTCGGCCTCGGCTTCGTCGTCAGCGCCTGGTACGGGCGCACCGGCGGCGGCACCGTCGTCTGGTCGCTGATCACCACAGCCCTGCTGGCCGGCGCGCTGGCGCTGCCGAACGGCGTGCAGGCGGAGTGGCTGCAGCGGACCTGGAGCCCGACCACGGCTGCGGAGGTGCACGAGCAGTACGAGGTCGGCACCGGCGAGGCGCGGCTCGACCTGTCCGGGCTGAAGCTGAAGAAGGGCGAGTCCGTGCCCGACATCAGGGCCGAGGTCGGCGCCGGGCGCCTGCACGTGATCGTGCCCGACGACATGGAGGTCGCGATGCGCGCCGACGTCGGCGTCGGCGACCTCCAACTGCCGCTGGACCCCGATAAGAACATCGAGGTCAGGCCGGACCAGAACGAAAAACTCACGATCCACCCGCGCGACGGCGGCAAGCCGCGTGGCACGCTGACCCTCGACCTGGAAGTCGGCGTGGGACAGCTGGAGGTGGACCGTGCGACGCCATGAGTTCGAGCCCGCCAAGCTCTTGGCGGGCCTCGTCCTGATCACCGCGGCCATCCTGTACGTGTCCAGCGCCGAGGGCGGGCTGTCCCTCCCGTACTGGTGGCTGCTCCCCCTGTGCGTGGTCATGGGCCTCGGCCTCGCGGGCCTGGTGGCCGCGATCTCGTACGCCACGGGCCGCACGCGGCGGCGGGCGGCGGACGCGGCGGCGGCCCGCGATCTCGGGCCCGGGCCCGAGGCGCTGCCGGGGATGCCGATGGACACGCTGCGCGGGGCGTACGAGCATCTCGGCGAAGACGCGCCGCCGCGGGGCGGGGAACGGCCCCGCGACAGCTAGCGCGTCACCGTCTGGATTTCCTTCACCGTGACCGGGACTTCCTGCGTCGACAGCGCGTCGGGCAGCGCCGGGTTCTGCTCCGGGCCGGCAGGGTCGTCCGTGGCCGTCCACTTCACCTTCCACTGGACCTGGGCCTGGAGCGGGTACGTGCCGTCGCCCGAGGCCCGCTGGTAGGCGATGTTGCAGTCCGACTTCGACGAGTCGACCTGGTAGCCGTCGCCGCTCTTGGCCAGCTTGTACGTGCAGGACTGCGGGTCGGCGTCCGAGGTGCCGGCGTCGATCCGCAGCGCCGTCGGGGTGGCCACCGTGGTCGCGGCGATATCCACACCCTGTGACTGGAAGCTGGCGGTCACCCAGTGCCGGGTCAGGGGGGCGTCGAACTTCACCTGCACCGGCAGGTTGACCTTCTGCCGGCCCGGGGAGGGGTTGAGCTTCACCGGCGGGGCCGGGAGCTTCAGGGCCTTGAAGGCCTGGCCGGAGAGGACGAGGGGGGAGATGGCGTCCTGGGGCTTGGGGGCCTGGTACGGCACCCATTCCTCGGTCTCCGTGTGCTCGGCCCTGCAGTCCGCCGCCGCCCCCGGCTTGAGCGTCCCCGAGCGCATGCGATCGACGTCGAAGGTCAGGAACCACCAGGCGCCCTTTTCACCCTCGTGAAAGTCGCGCTTCTTGGTCCGTTCCGAGACCAGATCAGGGTTGTTGGGGTGGTCGCCGCCCTTACCCAACTGCTCCTGCTTGTATTGCTTTCCGGAGTACTTGGGCTGCATCCAGCACAGCGGCGGCGGCCAGTCAGCCGACACCGATTCGGCGGGCGCCGCTCCGGCGCGGCCGTTGTGCGACGTGTCCAACTGCACCTGCGCAGCAATGGTGTTGCCATGGCTGTTGCCTTCGGCATCTTCCTGCGACGCTCCGCCTTTCGACCGGGGGTCGTCGGCCCATGCGCTCTGCGCCGATCCGAGCACGGGTATTGCGGCCGCCGACAGCACAAGAAGCCCGCGGCAGAAGGAATTTACCGGCATTTCGCGGCCGGCTTTCCCTCGTACATGCTGACCTGCCACTGTCCGTTCTTGTTCTTCTCCAACACCGAGTAGAACGCGACAAAGCTCTTGGCAGTCGTCGGCGTGCGCTTCACCTTGTGCGTCTTGGTGCTCTTGGAAAAGGACTTCGACTGGTCCTCGCAGTAGCTGATCTCGGCTGCGTTGGCAGTGAGGTACTTCACCTTCCGGTCGTAGTACCTGACCTTGCCCGTCACGGTCCAGTTTTCCCGCTTGGCGTCGCTGACCTGCGTCATCATGTTCTGCTGCAGGCTCGGCGCGATGTACCGGGGGATCAACGGCGATTTCGGGTCAAGGTCGGTGAAGAGCTGGTACTGGGCCGTCAGAATGTCCGCCTGGGCGGCCAGCACCGCGTCCTTCTTCTTGTCGCCGGTCTTGTCCGCCGCGACCTCGACCTTGGCGTCATCGGGGAGGTCGATGAGATCGCCCTGCGGCACGGCAGAGGCCGAAGCCTTCGGCTTATCGGGCGTGTCCTTGGCGCCCTCGATCTTCCCGCTCCCACTGTCCGACCCGCCCCCGCAAGCCGTAAGAGACACGGCCGCAAGGGCCGCCGCAGCCGCCACTCGGTATACGTACTTTGCCATCAAGCTGCGGTTCCTCACTTGCCTTGCATCTTTCGTCGCGCTCGCCGGAGTCTAGTTATGGCGTACGGACGAGCGGCAAGGGGGTCCCGCTGACGATCCCGTTAACCGAAGAGCTGCTGTCCGTATCGCCGTCGCCGCCCCCGTAGCAGCGCATCGAGTGACAGATAAGGCGCCCCCGCCAGAATCAGCGGCAGCCAGGCCATCAGATAGATGAGGTCATTGCCGTAGTAGTACGGCTCCACCGCCCAGCTCACCGTCAGCCAAAGCGACAGCGAGATCAGCGCGCCGCCGGTCGCGGCCACCCGGGCGAGCAGCCCGAAGAGGGTGCCGAGGCCCACCGCCAGCTCGCCGAGGAGGATCATCCAGCCGACCGCCTGCGGGTTCTTCTGGGCGAGGTCGATCATGCCCTGGATGGCGGCGGTCTTCTCGATGTTGTTGAGCTGCTCGGCGAGCGAGCCGGGGCCGCGCTCGTCGAGGAACGCCTTGTCGGTGAGCTTGTCGAGCCCGGCGTAGATGAAGGTGATGCCGAGGAAGAGGCGCAGCGGCAGCAGCGCGTATTGCCCGGCGGTGCCGCGCAGCCCGCCGCCGCGGCCGGTCCCGGGGAGCTGGTCGCCCCCGATAGGTCCGGAGCCAATGGTCCGATCCGCATGGGTCATGCTCGTCCCGCCTCCCGTCGCCGCCGTCCCGCTAGGAACATTGTTTCGTCTGCAAGGAGGGGTACGTAAGACCGGCGCGGGAGCGTTCAGCGGCGGGTCAGTCGACGATGTCCAGTTCCACCGCATTGGACCGGGCCCCGGCGGCCGTGATCACCATGACCTTCACCCGGCCCGGCTCCACCTCCGCCGGGACCGGGACGGTCAGCCGGGTGTCCGACGGGTTCGCGAAGCCGCCCGCGACGGGGATCAGCGGCACGTGGACGTCCACCCCGCCGATCCGTACGACCGTGCGCGCCAGCTGCTCGGGCGCGTCTGAGCCGGGCGGGACGAAGGCGGTGCCGCGGACCTCGATGTCGTCGCCGTTACGGACCGGCGCGTGCAGATCGCCGGCCTCCCGGGCGCGCACCACCGAGAGCACCTTGGGCCGCCCGCCCTCCATGGCCTTCCCGACCAGGTACGCGATCGCGCCGACGCACACCAGGCCCGCGAGCCCCCACGGCACATGCGGCGGCTCGGCGGGGGTGCGGCCGAGGGCGACGGCGGCGTAGACGAGGACGGCGAAGGAGACGAGCGCGTACTGGGTGTCAGCGAAGCTGCCGCGCCCGGAGTCGTCGGTGAGCAGGTCGGCGGCGCGGGGGCGGTCGGCGGCCACCTTCTGCAGGTGGTGCTCCCGCAGCCGTACGGCCACCACGCCACGCGCCAGCACGGCGACGCCGCAGGTCACGGCGAGGACGAGGACGAGCCCGCCGAGGGCGCCGCCCCCGGCGTCCGACACCCCGAAGGCGCGCGCGAAGCCCGCCTGCAGCACGGCGAAGGCGGCGAAGACCACCCAGCCTCCGGCCACCGCCCGCGACGTGGACAGCCGGCCGTCCTCGCCGACCAGCGGGGCGATCACCCCGCCGCGCTCCCGGTGCAGCCAGGCGGCGCCGGCGAGCAGCCCGCCAGTGACGGCCCCGGCGACGACGGCCGCGGTGCGGGCGGCGGTCCAGCCGGCGCCGATCGCGGTGAGGCCCGCGACCAGGACGAGGAGTACGTATCCGGCGCCGATGACGATCGCGGTGCGCGGCCACAGCCCGCGCAGCCAGGCCTCGCCCGCCGCGCGCGCGTTCGCGGCGAGCTCGTCGGCGGAGCGGGTCAGCTCGTCGGAGATCCACTGCCGGGAGGCCCCGGCGGAGTGCGCGACCCCGGCGGGCACGCCCTCGCCCACGGCGAAGCCGTCCCGCTGCCGGGCGAACGCCTCAGCAGGCCCGGCGTCCTTGCCAGAACCGCCCTTGCCCGGCTCTCCCTGCTCCTCGGGCATCGCCTCCACCGCCACGTCGCCCCGCCACCCCACCCGCTCGTCCACGCCAATACCGAACTGTCCATGCGATGAAACGGAATTGTGCCGCACCCGGCCGGGATCGCGTCCGGCGGGTCCGCGGGTTGGACGGTGATTTATTGACTTAGAGGTTCATAGTCGCTGGCCACGCAAACGCCGCCACCCGAAATGGTCGGGCGGCGGCGCATGGTTGACGTTACGGAAGGGAAGTCACTCCCACTCGATGGTGCCCGGCGGCTTCGAGGTGACGTCCAGGACGACGCGGTTTACATCGGCCACCTCATTGGTGATCCGGGTCGAGATCTTCGCCAGCACGTCGTACGGCATCCGGGTCCAGTCCGCGGTCATCGCGTCCTCGCTCGACACCGGCCGCAGCACGATCGGGTGGCCGTACGTACGCCCGTCGCCCTGCACGCCGACGCTGCGGACGTCCGCGAGCAGCACCACCGGGCACTGCCAGATCTCGGTGTCGAGGCCTGCCGCGGTCAGCTCGGCGCGGGCGATGGCGTCGGCCTCGCGGAGCAGGTCGAGCCGCTCCTTAGTGACCTCGCCGATGATCCGGATGCCGAGGCCCGGGCCGGGGAACGGCTGCCGCTGGACGATCTCGTCCGGCAGGCCGAGCTCCTTGCCGGCCATCCGGACCTCGTCCTTGAAGAGCCGCCGCAGCGGCTCGACCAGCTGGAATTCGAGGTCCTCCGGCAGGCCGCCGACATTGTGGTGCGACTTGATGTTGGCCGTGCCCGTACCGCCGCCGGATTCGACGACGTCCGGGTAGAGGGTGCCCTGCACCAGGAATTCCACCGGCTGGTCGCCGGGCGCCTCGGCGATGATCTCCGCCTGCGCCTGCTCGAAGACCCGGATGAATTCCCGGCCGATGATCTTCCGCTTTTCCTCGGGGTCTGAGACCCCGGCGAGTGCGGCCAGGAACCGCTCCTCGGCGTCGACGACCTTCAGCTGCACGCCGGTGGCCGCGACAAAGTCCTTCTCGACCTGCTCGGACTCGCCCTGGCGCATCAGCCCGTGGTCGACGTACACGCAGGTCAGCTGCGACCCGATGGCCTTCTGGACGAGGGCCGCGGCGACCGCGGAGTCCACGCCGCCGGACAGGCCGCAGATGGCGCGCTTGTTCCCCACCTGCTCGCGGATGGCGGCCACCGACTCCTCGACCACATTGGCCGTGGTCCAGGTCGGCTTCAGGCCCGCGCCGCGGTAGAGGAAGTGCTCCAGGAGCTGCTGGCCGTGGGTGGAGTGCATGACCTCCGGGTGGTGCTGGACGCCGTAGAGCTGCTTGGCGTCGTTCTCGAAGGCGGCGACCGGGACGCCCGCGGTGGTGGCGGTGACGGTGAAGCCCTCGGGGGCGGCCGAGCAGGCGTCGCCGTGCGACATCCACACGTCCTGCTTCCCCGGCGTGCCCTCGAAGAGGGTGGAGTCGGGGCGGGAGACGGTCAGCTCGGTACGGCCGTACTCACGGCTGCCGTCGTTGTCGACCGTGCCGCCGAGGGTCTGCGCCATCAGCTGGAAGCCGTAGCACATGCCGAAGACCGGAATGCCGGCCTCGAAGAGCGCGCGGTCCATGGCCGGGGCGCCTTCCGCGTACACGGAGGAGGGGCCGCCGGAGAGGATGATCGCCGCGGGGTTCTTCGCGAGGATCTCGGGCACCGGCATGGTGGACGGGACGATCTCGCTGTAGATCCGCGCCTCGCGCACGCGGCGGGCGATGAGCTGCGCGTACTGGGCGCCGAAGTCGACGACGAGAACGGTGTCGGGGGTCTCGGGGGACGCTGAAGCCACGGCGGCAGCCTTCCGGCGGGTGTGGATTGGAGGTGCCTCCGATTCTATCGGGGCGCGGCAGTGCGATTCGCCGTGGCATACTTGGCACGTGATCAAGCGCAGCTTCCTGTTTACCTATGGCACCGGCCCGTCCGGCTGCCATGGTCGTGCTGCGTAGATCCACTTAACGCGACTTCCGAAGGCGCCCCGGGCCGGCAAAGGCCCGGGGCGCCTCGCGTTTCCCGCACCGGGCCACCGGCTCCAGGGCTTACGAGACCCAGGAGATACGAGATGAGCATCACCGCAGCGGAGAAGTCCGGGACCGGGAAGACCAGGACCGAGACCGAGAAGACCGGCGCCCGTACCGGGGAGGCGGCGGAAGCGATCACCGGCGCACGGGAGCGGATCGATGATCTCGACCGGCGGATCATCGCGCTCGTACAGGAACGCATGGAGGTCTCGGCCGCCATCCAGCAGGCCCGCATCACCTCCGGCGGCCGCCGGGTGAACCTCTCCCGCGAGATGGAGATCCTCAGCGCGTACCGCGATGAGCTCGGGCGGCCCGGGACCTCGCTGGCCATGACGCTGCTGGAGCTGTGCCGCGGGCGCGTATGACGGCGGCGCGCGCCGTGGGGCGTGACGGTTGCGCTGGGCCGGAGCCCGTTACCGGGTGGGGGTGGCTTCGTTGGACCCGATGTCCGTGCCGGCCCTGCCCAGTGCGAGGGCGGGCGGGCCCGAGGGGCGATGAGGCGCGTCGGCTGAGCTCATCCCGGCGGTGCGCGTCGTGGGACCTCGCCCCCCAGGTGACCGGTCAGCAGGGGACAGCAGCCCGGTCATCGCAATAGCGCGGTCGCGCTTCGGGGACGCCCGAAGAGCGACCGCGCTTCGCGCGGATATCGCGCCTGCGGCGCTCGTCCTCAAGCGCCGGACGGGCTTGATTTGGGCTCGGTCTGCGCCGAGCCGCCCAGCTTTGCATCGGCCTTCTCCGCGCCGCCCAGCTTTGCATCCGCCTTCGCCGGCACCGCCGGGATCGGAAGCACCGGCAGCCGCAGCGCCCCATGCGCCTCCTTCGGCACCGCCGGATTCACCGGGGCCACCGGCGCCAGCCGCTCGTACGCCGCCCCCTGCTCCGGCCGCCCGTCCGTCTCGCCCTTGTTCGGCCACAGCGACATCACCCGCTCCGCCTGTGCCGTGATCGTCAGGGACGGGTTCACGCCCAGGTTCGCCGAGACCGCCGAGCCGTCCACCACCGAGATGCCCGGGTGGCCCCACACGCGCTGGTACGGGTCGATGACGCCGCCGTCCGCCGCGTCGCTGATCGGGCAGCCGCCGAGGAAGTGGGCGGTGAGGGGGGAGTTCATGATCTCGCCGATGTTGGTGCCGGCGACGCCGCCGATCGCGTCGGCCAGTTCCTGTGCGGCCGCCGCGCCCTCCGGGATGTGCACCGGGTTGGGCTCGCCGTGGCCCTGTTCGGCGGTGAGCAGGCCCTTGCCGAGGCCGCGCTTCTTGCGGCTGGTGTTGAGGGAGTTGTCCTTGGTCTGCATGACCAGCGCGATGATCGTGCGCTCCGACCACTTGTTGCTGCCGAGGATGCGCAGCACGGCCAGGGGGTGGCGCAGGTAGCCGCGGAAGATGCCGGAGAGCGCGCGGCCGGCGGCGGTCTTGCGCTTGTGGTAGCCCGGGATGCACATCAGGGCCATCAGGTTGGAGCCCTTGCCGTAGCGGACCGGCTCGATGTGCGTATAGGCATTCGGGTGGATCGATGAGGTGATCGCCGCGCCCCTGGTGAAGTCGAGCTTCTCGTCCTTGCCGCGCAGCTTGCGCCAGCCGCGGGGGAAGGTGAAGGCGCCGGTCAGCGCCTCGGAGTTGGTGCGGGTCAGCTCGCCGAGCTTCGCCGACAGGCGCGGCAGCCGGCCGGTGTCGCGCATGGTGTGCAGCAGGGTCTGCGTGCCGTACGTGCCGGCCGCGACGACCACCTTCTCCGCCCGGAGCGTGGTGCGCTTGCCGCGCCCCCGCTTGTCGGTCGGGGCGGTGGTGACGGCGTAGCCGCCGTCGGGGTGCTCGGCCAGCTCCGTCACCGTCGTCATCGGCTTGATGACGGCGCCCGCCTTCTCGGCGAGGTAGAGGTAGTTCTCGGTGAGGGTGTTCTTCGCGCCGTGCCGGCACCCCGTCATGCACTCGCCGCACTCCGTGCAGGCCTTGCGGGACGGGCCCGCGCCGCCGAAGAACGGGTCCGGGACCTCCTCCCCCGGCGCCGCCTTCACGCCCTCGACGTCGTTGCCGTCGCCGTAGAAGATGCCCACCGGCGCCATATGGAAGGTGTCCCCGCACCCCATCCGCTCCGCCGCCGCCTTCAGCTCGACGTCGGACGGGGTCATGGCCGGGGTGAGGCGGGCGCCGAGCATGCGCTGGGCCTGGGCGTAGTACGGGGCGAGCTCGTCCTGCCAGTCGGTTATGTGCCCCCACTGGCGGTCGCGGAAGAACGGCTCCGGGGGCACGTACAGGGTGTTGGCGTAGTTGAGCGAGCCGCCGCCCACCCCGGCACCCGCCAGGATCATGACATTCGACATCAGGTGGATCCGCTGGATCCCGTAGAACCCGAGCTTCGGCGCCCACAGATAACTGCGCAGATCCCAGGAGTTCTTGGGCAGCGTGTCCGGGGTGTAGCGGCGGCCGGCCTCCAGGACGGCCACCTTGTACCCCTTCTCCGTCAGCCGCAGCGCGGACACCGAGCCGCCGAAGCCCGATCCGATGACGATCACGTCGTAGTCGTACGCGGTCATGCTGTCCTCTCGGAGAAAAGATGGCCCTCTCAGCGGAAGCGGGCTGCCTTCAGCAGGCGCAGGCTGCGGCTCATGAAGGCCGCGTACTTCTCGTCGGTGAAGCCCATCGACGGCGCCATCGGCAGCAGCCGCTGGTGCGCGACGGTCTGCGCCTCGGTGTACTTGAGGATGCCCTCGGACCCGTGCCGCCGCCCGAGCCCGGAGTCGCCCATGCCGCCCATCGGAGACTGGACGCTGCCGTAGGCGGAGGCGTAGCCCTCGTTGACGTTGACCGTGCCGCTGCGCAGCCGGGCCGCGACGGCCCGCCCGCGGCGGCCGTCCTTGGTCCAGACGCTGGAGTTGAGGCCGTACGGGGTGGCGTTGGCGCGGTCGACGGCGTCATCCTCGTCGTGGAAGCGGTAGATGGAGACGACCGGCCCGAAGGTCTCCTCCTCGCATACGGACATGGGCGCGTGCACGCCGTCGAGGATGGTGGGCTCGTAGAAGTACGGGCCGAGGTCCGGGCGCTCGCGCCCGCCGGCCAGCACCTTGGCGCCCTTGTCGACGGCCTCCTGTACATGCCGCTTGACGGTCTCCAGCTGCCGCTCGCCGACGAGTGAGCCCATGTCGGCCCCGTAACCGAGGTGATTGCCGAGCTTCATCGCCTTCGTCTTCTCGGCGAAGCGGCGCAGGAATTCGTCGGCGACCGAGTCGTGGACGTACAGCCGCTCGATGGAGATGCACAGCTGGCCCGCGGAGGAGAAGCAGGCGCGGGTGGCGCCCTCGGCGGCCTTGTCGAGGTCGGCGTCCTTGAGGACGAGCATGGCGTTCTTGCCGCCGAGTTCGAGGGAGACGCCGACGAGGCGGGCGGCGGCGCCCTGGGCGACCTCGCGGCCCGTACGGGTGGAGCCGGTGAAGGAGACGTAGTCGGCGTGCCGTACGACCTCGGGGCCGACGACCGGGCCGTCCCCGAGCACGACCTGCCAGACGGCCTCCGGCAGCCCGGCCTCGATGAGCTGCTCGCGCGCCCAGAGGGCGGTCAGGGCGGTCTCGGTGTCGGGCTTCATGACGAGGGCGTTGCCCGCGACAAGGGCGGGGAGCGCGTCGCCGATGGAGAGCTCTAGGGGGTAGTTCCAGGGGGCGATCTGGCCGACGACGCCGCGCGGGTGGCGCAGCTCGGTGACCTTGGTGAGGGTCGGGATGGCGCCGGTGTGCCGCTTCGGCCCGAGGTATGAGGCGGCCTTGCGGCCGTAGTGCCGGGCGGCGACGGCGACGGCCTGCACCTCCTCGTGCGCGTGCAGCCGGGCCTTGCCCGTCTCCAACTGGATCAGGTCGAGCACCTCGGCCTGCCGCCGCAGCAGGAGGTCATGGAAGCGGAGGACGATAGCGGCCCGACGCCTGACCGGAGTGGCGGCCCAGGCGCGCTGCGCCTCGCGGGCGCGCTCGAAGGCGGCGGCGACGTCTTCCGGCGTCGACTCCGGGAGGTCGGCGAGCTTCGCCCCGGTGAACGGCGAGTGATTGGCGGTGGCGCCGGAGCCGGTGACACCGCGGGTGAGCCGGGCGACGACGTCGGGGGAGACGACGTCCTCGGCGGTGCGGGTGCCGCCCGTGGGGGCGGCTGCGGTGGGGTTGCCTTCGACCTGCATGTCCGTCATACGGCCGAGGGTAGGCGTCCGGTGACGGCTTGGGTACCCGCCGGTAACCACTCTTCACGGAATCTGCCAGCAATTGCTGGCAGGTTTGTTCGGTTACGGGCGGAGGAAGCGGGTGACGGCGTCTTGCTCGGCGGCGATTTCCGCTGCCGCGGGTGTGTCCGCTTGGGGTTGGGCGAAGAGATCGATCTGGACCGTACCAGCGGGTCTGGTCCAGGTGCCGATCGCGGTGCCGTCCGCGATGACGGCGGCGCGGATCAGGCCGCCGCCGGGGCGGATCGCCTTGGGGGCGTGGTTGTGATCGCGGTGGCCCAGCCAGTGGCCGTCGTACATGGGGAGGAGGCGGATGTCAGGGCCCGGCCGCCGGTCGTCGGCGAGCGGTGGCCCGGACGGGGGCGAGGCAGCGGACGGCTCGGCCGCTCCTGCGGCGCGCCAGGCGGCCCGCGCGGCCGGCTTCGGCAGCCCGGCCCACATCGCGAAGTCGTCCGCGTCGGCGGGGACGTAGGCGCGCTGGTAGCGCCGGGCCAGCTCGGCCGCCGGGTCGGCGGGTGGGGCCGGGGCCTTCGGCAGCCAGTCGGCGAGGGCCGCGTACGCCTGCTCGCCGTCCTTCGACGGGCCGTGGCAGATCAGGCCGGACAGGCAGGCGCGGCTGATGAGGTGGAAGGCGGCCTGGCCCTTCGGCGGGATGCCGACGCCGCTGACGAGGCGGGCGGTGAGCTCGGCGCGGGTGAGGGGGCCGTGGTCGGTGACCGCCCTCAGGAGCAGGCGCTCGGCGCGGGCGCAGAGGGCGTCGTCGAGGCCGAGTTCGCGGTAACGGCGGGCGTTCGCGGCGATGTTGCGCGGCCCGTAGAGGGCGAGCAGCCAGCGGGCGTCGGCGGCCGGGACGAGGTGCAGCGTGCCGCGCATGAACCACCCGCGGAAGGCCGACCGCTCCCCCTCCAGGGCCACGGCGACCTGCGCCCGCTCCCGTACGCCACGAGCCCGCAGCCCCAGCGCCGCGGCGTCGGCGTCCTGGGCCTGGATCGCGAAGACCTGGTCGAGGACGGCGGCCGGTGAGGCCGCGCGGGCGTCCTCGCCGACGAGCTGCGCGCGGGCCCGGAGACGGACGGCGTCGGCGGGCTGGGTGGGAGCGCGGCGGCTGGTGTCCGCGGGCTGGGCGCGGCCGCGCTCCGCGTCGCCCCCGGCGGCCTTCCTCACCCCGTCCTCCCCTGCCGCCAGGCCCGGCGTACCAAGTACGCCGCCACTCCCACTGCCAGCACACCCGCCCCCGCCGCAATCGACGTCACCGGCAGCGCAAAAGCCAGCACCAGGCAGCCCAGCAGCCCGGTCACCGGCACCGCCCTCGGCGGGCGCCCCTCGTCGGGACCCAGCGTCCAGGCCGAGGCATTCGCGATCGCGTAATAGACCAGCACCCCGAAGGAGCTGAAGCCGATCGCCCCGCGCACATCCACCGTCGCCGCCACCGCCGCGACCACCCCGCCGACCACCAGCTCCGCACGGTGCGGCACCGCGAAGCGCGGATGCACCGCGGCCAGTGCGGGCGGCAGGTGCCGGTCGCGGGCCATCGCCAGCGTCGTACGGGAGATGCCGAGGATCAGGCCGAGCAGCGAGCCGAGTGCGGCGACCGTGGCGCCGATCCGTACCACCGGCGCCAGCCAGTCCGCGCCCGAGGCGCGGGCCGCTTCCGCCAGCGGGGCGGTGGCGTCGGCGAGCCGGCCGGACCCGAGGACGGCCAGGACGGCGACCGCGACCAGGGCGTACGTGATCAGGGTGAGGCCGAGCGCCAGCGGGATTGCGCGGGGGATGGTGCGGGCGGGGTCGCGTACCTCCTCGCCCAAGGTGGCGATGCGGGCGTACCCGGCGAAGGCGAAGAAGAGGAGGGCGGCGGCCTGCAGCACGCCGTGCACACTCGCGCCGCCGCCCGCGGTGAGGCGGTCGGCGTCGGCCGCGCCGCCAGTGAGTGCGGTGACGACGACCGCTGCGAGGACGGCGAGGACCGCCGCGACGATCGCGCGTGTGAGCCACGCGGACTTCTGCACGCCGCGGTAGTTGACCGCGGTGAGCGCGACGACGGCGCCCACGGCGACTGCTTGACGCTGGTCCGGCCAGGCGTACGCGCCGACCGTGAGTGCCATCGCCGCGCAGGAGGCGGTCTTGCCGACGACGAAGGCCCAGCCCGCGAGGTAGCCCCAGAAGTCGCCGAGGCGCTCGCGGCCGTAGACGTACGTGCCGCCGGAGGCGGGGTAGCGGGCGGCGAGGCGGGCCGAGGAGGTGGCGTTGCAGTACGCCACGACGGCGGCGACGGCGAGGCCGGCGAGCAGTCCGGCGCCGGAGGCGGCCGCGCGGGCGGCGGGGGCGAGGGCGGCGAAGATGCCCGCGCCGATCATGGAGCCGAGCCCGATGACGACGGCGTCGCCGAGGTCGAGGCGGCGGGCGAGGGATGGTGCGGGCGGTGAGCTCACCTCGGGCGCCTCCTTCCCGTGCGCGGGGGTCTTCCCTGGCTGGATCCTACGGAGCCGCAGCCGGTCAGCCCACCAGCGCCTCGGTGATCTGCCGCGTCGTCGCCGCGGCAATGCGCGGGCTGCCGGCGGCGTACGCCGTATACGCGCTCAGCCCCGTCGTCAGCGCCCACCCACGGCCCCGCAGCCACGTCGCGTCATCCACATCGAGCACCGCCCGGAAGGCCGCCCGGCTCGGACCCGACATCAGCGTGTACGCCATCATCAGATCGCACGCCGGATCCCCGACGCCAAGACCGCCGAAGTCGATGACGGCGCTGAGGCGCGGGCCCTTGGTCAGCAGATTCCCGGTGTGGAAGTCGCCGTGGAACCACACCGGCGCCCGCCCCCACCCCTCCGCGCCCAGCGCCGCCTCCCACAACTCCCGCAGCGCACCCGCGTCGAAGGCGCCGCTGACCTGCTCGATCGCGACGCGCGTCGAGGCGTCCCGCCCGGCGAGTGAGCCGTAGCCGAGATCCGTACGGCCGACGAGCTCGCGCACCCGCTCGGGGGCGAACTGCTGCAGCGCGACCAGGAATTCCGCCAGCTCCACGGCCGTCTCCGCCGACCCTTCGAGGGCCTCGACGGTCGCCACCTCGCCGTCCAGCCAGCGCGTGACGGCCCACGGCCAGGGATACCCGAGGTCCGGCTCCCCGACCGCCACCGGCACCGGGATGTCGAGCGGCAGGTGCGGCGCGAGCCGCGGCAGCCACTCGTACTCCTTCCTGGCCTGCCCGATGGCCCCGGCGTGCCGCGGCAGCCGTACGGAAAGGTCCTCGCCCAGCCGGTGGATGACGTGGTCGGAGCCGGCCGGCTCGACGCGCCGCAGCGGGAGCTCGGCCCACTGCGGGAACTGGGTGTCGACGAGTCGTCGCACGAGGGCGACGTCAATGTGCGGGCGCATCACCCGATCTTGCGATACGTATTCGTCGCCTGCTCGAACAGCACGGAAATTTCCTTGCGTTCGGACTCGGGGCCGAGGACCTGGACGACGTGGTAGCGGCCGTCGAGGATCATCGCCGCGTTGCGCGCGTATACGGCCCGGCCGCTGCTGTCCTTCCAGGTGAACTCGCCGACCGCGAGGGCCCGTTCGCCCACGTCGATGCGGCGCAGGCCGGATGCGGTGGACCAGTCGGAGGATTCCCGGTACGCCGCCAGCTCCGGCTCCCGGTCCTGCTGGTACGCCATCGGGTCCTTGCCGTACTTCTTGACCGTGTCCCGGCCGGGGACCACCACCAGCTCGTAGTCGCCGCCGATATACCTGACCTGGCCGCGGTCGTTCTGCCCGAGGCGGCGCCAGTCCTTGTCGACGGCGAGCTCGAAGCCGGCGCGGTCCTTGCGCAGCTCGAAGCCCTTGGGGAGGTCGGCGGGGTCGGGGCGGGCGGGTGACTGGACGCTCTTGCCGCCGCCTTCGCCCTGCTCGCGCTTGTCCTCGTCGGGCGCCGGGGCCGCCGGCTCCTGCGCGGACGCGGACTCGCGCGCCCCGCCGAGCGCGCCGCGGCGCTGCTCGCCGGCGGAGCCGTTCTCGCCGGACTTCGGCATGAACACCACGGCGTACGTGATCAGCGCCGCCATCGCCAGGAAGACGAGGCCGATGAGCGTACGGCCGAGGCTGCGCGGGCCGCGGGTGCGCTTCTTCTCGCGCTCGCGGCCGCCGCGCCGGTGCTTGCCGTGCAGCGGCACGGGGGCTTCGGTACGGCGGCGGCGCACCAGTTCGCCGCGGCGGCGCAGGACCGGGAGGCGGCGGGGGTCGGAGCGGCCGGGGCCGAGGGCGGAGCCGGGGCGGCGGCCCGGGCCGACGGTGGGGACGGTGACCGTGCGGGAGCCGATGTCCGGCTCGGGGGCGGTGCGGATGAGCGACCGCAGCCAGCCGCGGAGCTCTTCGAAGTCCGGCCGCTCGGTGGGGTCCTGACGCAGCAGCGACTCGACGACGGGGCGCAGCGCGCCGCACTCCTCGGCGACGGCGGGGGGCTCGGAGCAGACGAGCATGACCAGCTCGTTGACGTTCTCCTCGGGATACGCGGAGTGCCCCTGCACGGCACGGAAGAGCAGCGCGCCGAGCGCCCACAGGTCGGCGGCGGGGCCGACGGGGGGTGCGAGCTGCCAGTGCTCGTAGACGGGTCCGGCCTGCTCGGGCGCCCAGCGCTCGGTGACCGGGCCGATCATGGTCATGCGGGCGTGGCGGGCGCGATCCGCCGCGAGGCGGGTGGTGGGGCCGCGGTAGGCGTGCGGCTGGGTGCCGTCGCCTCCGGCGGCGCTGTCCGCGTCGGCGACTCCGTCCGGGTCGGCGTACGGGTCGATGTCGGCGTGCGGGCCGCCCTCGCCTGCGGCCCGCTGCGGCGCCTTCGTCAGCCCGGAGGAACCCTGCGCGCCTCCCGGCAGCGGCACCGCTATCGACGCCCCGGGCCGCACCCCGGGCAGGCCGCCGCCATACGTGGCCGACCCCGGCCCGGCCCCACCCCGCTCGCGGGCCTCCTGCCCGGCTTCGCGGTGGTCACCGGTCCCGTAGGGCGAACTGCCGGGCACACCGGCGCTCCAACCGCCCGTGTCGTGGGGGTCGCCATGTGTGCCCGTGTCGTACGGGCTGCCAGACTCGCCGCCGGCCGTGCCGGGCGGATATCTGCCCGCCGGGTCATCACCGGACCCGCCCTCGCCCACGTCGGCCGGGCGCCCCGTCATCTCGACCTGGTCCGCGTACGTGGGCCCTGCCACGATCCGCGCCGCCTCGCGCGCACGGGCGCGGGAGCGCTGCATCGCGGCGGCCACCGAGCCGGGCTGCCCGCGGACGTACCCCGACCGCTCCTCCTGCGCCTCGCCGCCCATCGCGGACTCCGGCCACCCGGGGCGCCGCCCAGGCGCCCCGCCACCGGGGCCGTTCCCGTACGCGCCCCCGGCCCCAGCGCCGCCCGGCGGCATGGCCTGGCCCTCCTGCGCCGGTACGTGCCCCGCGGCAGCACCCGCGCCCTGCGCCCCATGGCGCGCCGCCGCATCCTCCGGCGCCGCCGCTACGAATCCCGTGCCCGGCACCAGCCCCGGCAGCCGCGGCAGCCCGCCGCCCTGCGTCTGCCCTAAGTCCCCGCCCTGCTCCGAACCGGCGCCCACCGGCCGCCGCGCGCGCCCTCCAGCTCCGGGACCACCGGCTCCACCACCACGCGCCGGGCCACCGCCCCGCGCCAATCCGCGGTCACGCGCCGTACCGCCACCGCCACCGCCACCCGGACCACCGCGCAGCGCCGGGCCACCACCCGCCAAGCCCTCACCAGGCCCCTCCGCCCCCGGCGGCGGCCCCGGACTCCCGGTCGGCCGCGGCGCCTCCCCCCACCCCGGCGGAGGGGGCAGCGGGTCGAAGCCGCACAGCGCCTCCTCCGCCGCGCCCGAGGCGAGGCCGGTCAGCACGATCCGGCCGTCCTCGCAGACCAGCACGGTCCGCGGGGTGATGTTCCGGTGCGACCAGCCATGCGCGTGCAGCGCGCGCAGCGCCGTGAGGATGTCGGCCGCGACCTCCGCGCCGCGGTACGGGGTCAGCGGGCGCTCGCGCAGCAGCGCGGCCAGGGGGCGGGCCGGGACCAGTTCGCTGACCACCCACAGGCTGCCGTCTTCCGCGAAGACGTCGAAGACCTGGTCGAGCCGCGGATGGTCGGGTATCGCCGCCGCCGCGCGGGCCGCCTCCAGCGCGCGCTGGACGACCGCGTCCGCCCCGTCGTCGGCGCGCCCAGCCACGACAGACCTCGCGTCCTCGACCAGCTCCGCGTCCACCACCTCTGGCAGCGGCACCTGCCGCACCAGGACCTCCTGGCCGCTCGCGGTGTCCAGCGCGCGGGTCTCGACGAGCTCCTCCTCGTCGGACGCGGGCAACGGCAGGCGGTAGCGGCCGGCGAGCACCCGACCCGCGTAGTCGTCCACAGCGCCTCCCCACAGGGCATGCAGAGTGTGCCGGATTTCAGAAGGTGGTCAAGATTATTCTGGATGGAAGCACGTCAAATACGGTCAGATTGGCGCGCGTTGCGGATGCGTACCGTCCGCGGACTATCACCATACGTGCTCACCCGGGTCCATGAGTCCCGTACGCCAGGACTCCCGGGAACTGGCCTGAAGCGCGCCGCAGCACCGCCCCCGGCGCACTCCGCGACTCAGTCCACCACCTTGAACGACGCGAAGGCGGCGTCACGCACTGTGCGGCACTCCGATCCGTCCCAGCCACCCTCCGGACACGTGATCATGATGGCGTAACCATGCGTGTCGTCGACCTTCATGCCGCGGTTGAGGACCCGCGTCTTCTGCCCGTTGGACGTACGGCTGAACTGCCAGTCGGCGACCGTCGGATAGCCGCGCCAGTCGGTCTTCGCGAGGCTGATGCGCCGGTAGTCGTTGCTGGAGCTGCGGACGCTCGGCTCGGCGGCCTTCCACGCGGCCAGCGCGTCGTCCTTCGGGCTGGCCCCGAAGTCGACCTGGATACGGGGGTATCCGCCGCGCTCGCTGAAGATCGCGCCGCCGCCGCCCGAGGTCGTCCCCGTACGCTTCCAGCCCTTGGGGATGGCGATGGAGAAGTGGAACTTCGGCACGTTCACCGACTTGTACCCGGCGGGCACGCCGCCCTTGCTCGCCGAAGGGGTCGGCTTCGGGCTCGGCTTGGCGGACTCCTCGGGCTTCTTCTTGTCGGCCTCGGCACCGGAACCGGACTGCCGCTCTTCCTCCTTCTTCTCCCCCGCGCCGGCGGCGGGCTTGCCGCCGCCCTTGGCGCCGTCGTCCTTGCCGTCGTCGCCACCACTCAGCGCCACCGCCAGGACCGTGCCGAGCACGACCAGCGCCAGCGCCCCCGCGATCACCATCAGCGTCCGCCGCGGCATCGCCGCGACCCGCCGCACGGCCTCGGCGCCCAGCGCCGCCGCCTTCTCTCCGACCCCCGGCCCGGCGGGCCGCGCCGGGGCAGCGGGCCGCGCCGCGGTCTCGGCCGCCGAAGCCGCATCGGCCTCAGTCGAAGCCGGGGCCGTTGCCGGGGCCTTGGCCGCCGGCTCCGCGGCCGGTGCGGGCGGCAGCGGCACCACCTTCGTGGCGTCCATCGCCGTCTCCGGCTCGGCCTCCTCGGGCGCGTTCACCGCGTACTCGAGCAGGGCGCGCGCGCCGCGGTCGTCCAGCCGCTGGTCCGGGTCCTTGATCAGCAGGCCGTAGATGACCTCGCTCAGCGGCCCGGCGTTCTTCGGCGGATCGAAGGCCTTGGTCATGACGGCCGTCAGCGTCGCTATGGCCGAGCCATGGTCGTACGGCGGATGGCCCTCCACCGCGGCATACAGCAGCCCGCCCAGCGACCACAGGTCCGACGCGGGACCCGGCCGGTGCCCGCGCGCCCGCTCCGGTGAGATGTACGAGGGCGCGCCCACCAGCATCCCGGTGGAGGTGATCGAAGGGTCGCCCTCAACCTGGGCGATGCCGAAGTCCGTCAGGACGACCCGGCCGTCCTCCGAGATCAGGACATTGGACGGCTTCACGTCCCGGTGCAGAATCCCCTGGTCATGCGCGGCCCGCAGCACATCGAGGACGGCGATGCCGACCTCGGCCGCCCGCCGCGGCGTCAGCGGCCCGTCCTCCCGGGTGACTTCGGCGAGCGAGCGGCCCTCGATGAGCTCCATCACGATCCACGGCCGGTCGTCCTCGTCGACGACGTCATAGACCGTCACCGCCCCCGTGGACCGGATCCGGGCGATCGCCTTGGCCTCGCGCAACGTACGCGTGATGAGCCGCCGCTTCTCGTCATCATCCACAGCCGACGGAAAGCGCAGCTCCTTGACCGCGACGGTGCGCCCCAGCACCTCGTCCCGGGCGCGCCAGACCGTGCCCATGCCGCCGCGACCCAGCATTTCGCCCAGCCGATATCTCCCGGCCAGCAGCTTTCCGTTGTCCCCTTCGCCGCCCATGAAACCCCTCTGTCAACCGCCCCCCGGCAGAGCCTCCATTGTGTCCCATGGGACCGACAGCGGAAGCCCCGGGTCCACCCCGCCCAGAGCCTGGGACAGAGCTGTGACGGATGCTCCGGGTGGGTCAGCCGACCAGGGTCAGGTGATCGGCGCAATAGGCGTAAGCGGCCGGCTTGATCCATCCCCACGGGAGGAGGGCCGAGTGGAGCGACGCTGCCGAAAAAGTCTTAGCGAAGCGGGCTTTTTCGGCAGTGTCGCGGAACTCGGCCCGGCCCACCCACCATCAAGCCCGTCCGGCGCTTGAGGACCCCGTGGCGAAGCCACAGGGTTCTAAAGCGGCACGATGTCCGGCGCCCCGAGCCGCGCCGCATCGGCAGTCTGGTCATCCGGCTGCTGCTGCGACTCCCGCTCCGCGGCCACCCGAGCCGCGTAATGCTCGACCTCCCGCTCGATCTGATCCTTGTCCCACCCCAGCACCGACGCCATCAACTCCGCGCACTCCCGTGCGCATCGCGTACCCCGGTCAAAGGTCTCGATCGAAATCCGCGTCCGCCGCGTCAGCACATCATCCAGATGCCGCGCCCCCTCATGCGACGCCGCGTACACAACCTCGGCCCGCAGATAGTCCTCAGCCCCAGTAAGCGGCTCCGCCAGCGACGAGTCGGCCGCGATCAAGTCGTACAACTCCTGCGCCAACGACCCGAACCGATTGAGCAGATGCTCGATCCGCACCACATGCAGCCCGGTCTGCTGGGCCGTCCTGGCCCGCCCGTTCCACAGCGCCGTATAGCCCTCGGCCCCAAGCAGCCGCACATCCTCCGTCACACACTCCGCCACCCGCTGATCCAGCCCGTGCACAGCCGCATCCACCGCGTCCTTGGCCATCACGCGGTACGTCGTGTACTTCCCGCCCGCCACCACCACAAGACCCGGCACCGGATGCGCCACCGTGTGCTCCCGCGACAGCTTGCTCGTCGCCTCCGACTCACCCGCCAGCAGCGGCCGCAGGCCGGCGTACACACCTTCCACGTCATCCCTGGTCAGCGGCACCGCGAGCACGGAATTCACATGCTCAAGCAGGTAGTCGATATCCGCCGAAGACGCAGCCGGATGCGCCTTGTCCAGATCCCAGTCCGTATCCGTCGTGCCCACGATCCAGTGCCGCCCCCACGGAATCACGAACAAAACAGACTTCTCGGTCCGCAGAATCAGCCCGGTCGACGAGTGGATCCGGTCCCGCGGCACCACCAGATGGATGCCCTTCGACGCCCGTACGTGGAACTGCCCTCGCTCCCCGACCATCGCCTGCGTCTCATCGGTCCACACCCCGGTCGCGTTCACGACCTGCCGCGCCCGCACCTCGAACTCGCCGCCCTGCTCGAGATCGAGCACCCGCACGCCCACGACCCGCTCGCCCTCGCGCAGGAAGCCGATGACCCGGGCCCGGTTCGCGACCTTCGCGCCGTACGATGCGGCCGTTCGGATGAGGGTGGCCACATAGCGCGCGTCATCCATCTGCGCGTCGTAGTACTGCAGCGCCCCCACCAGCGCGTCCTTCTTCAGGCACGGCGCCTCCCGCAGGGCGTGCCGCTTGCTCAGGTGCCGGTGGCCCGGCATCCCTCGCCCGTGGCCCTTGGCCATCGCCATGACGTCGTACAGCGCGACGCCCGTGCCCGCGTAGAGCCGCTCCCAGCCCTTGTGCTGCAGCGGATACAGGAACGGCACCGGCTTCACCAGATGCGGCGCGATCTTCTGCGTCAGCAGCCCACGCTCCTTCAGCGCCTCTCTGACCAGCGTGAAGTCCAGCATCTCCAGATACCGGAGCCCGCCGTGGATCAGCTTGCTCGACCGGCTCGACGTGCCGGAGGCGTAGTCCCGGGCCTCGACGAGACCCGTGGCGAGCCCGCGCGTGGCCGCGTCGAGCACCGTGCCGGCGCCGACGACGCCGCCGCCCACCACGAGTACGTCCAGCTCGCGCTCCGCCATCTGAGCGAGGGCCGTGCCCCGCTCCTCAGGCCCCAGTTTGACTGTCCTCACCGCTGCCTCCCGCTGGACGGCTGTGCCGTTCAAAAGATGTGCGCCGTCTCTCGATTCTGTCCGCATCCCGGACTTACAGCCACCGTGCGAACGCAATGGCACCGGGTGCCCTGCGCTCCGGTCCGCAACACCGTGACCGCCAAGATCACCTCAATACGGAATTCCTGTCATATATGCCCTTAGCCTGACAACTGACCCACGAGCGCGCACCCGCGCGCCCCGCGCCCGCGAGCCAGGAAGGACGGCCCCCATGCCCGCAGACCTCGCCGTCGTCGGCCTCGGCCACCACGGCCTCCCGCTCGCCCAGGCCGCCACCGCCGCCGGGATCACCACGCTCGCCTACGACCCCGACCCGCGCACGGTCGCCGAGCTGATGGCGGGCAGACCGCCCGCCGACGGCTCGCTCTCCGCCGCCGAGCTGCGCCGGATGCTCGCCCACGGCTTCACCGCCACCGCCGACCCGGCGGCGCTCGGCCGGGTCCGTACCGCCGCGCTCTGCGTCCCCACCCCGCTCGGCGAACACCGCGCCCTCGACCTGAGCGCCCTGGAGACGGCCGCCCGCACCCTCGCCGCCCGGCTGCGCCCCCGTACGACCGTCCTCCTGGAGTCGACGGTCTACCCGGGCACCACCCAGGGCCTCCTCCGCACCCTCCTCGAAGACGGCTCAGGGCTGCGCGCCGGCCGCGACTTCCACCTCGCCTACTCCCCCGGCCGCCTCGACCCGGGCAGCCGCAGCCACGGCTACGGCAACACCCCGAAGGTGATCGGCGGCCTCACCCCGGCCTGCACCGAGGCCGCCGCCGCCTTCTACGGGCGGCTCACCGACCGTGTCGTACGCGCCCGCGGCCCGCGCGAGGCCGAGGCGGTCAAGGTCCTGGAGAACAACTACCGGCACGTCAACATCGCCCTGGTCAACGAGATGTCGTGGTTCTGCCACGACCTCGGCGTCGACCTGTGGGACGTGATCCGCTGCGCCGAGTCCAAGCCCTTCGGCTTCCAGGCCTTCCGCCCGGGCCCCGGCGTCGGCGGCCACGGCGTCGCGGTCGACCCCACCTATCTCCCGTACGAGTCGCGCAGCCTCGGCTATCCCCTCCGCATGGTCGAGCTGGCCCAGGAGGTCAACTCCCGGATGCCGCGCTACGTCACCCAGCGCTGCGCGCAACTCCTCAACGAGCACGGCAAGTCCGCCCGCGGCGCCCGCATCCTCCTCCTCGGCGTCACGTACAAGCCCGACCTCGCCGACACCGAGAACTCCCCGGCCCGGGAGATCGGCTCCCGGCTGCGCGAGCTGGGCGCGGAACTGAGCTTCCACGACCCGTATGTGACGGACTGGCAGATCCAGGGCCGTACGGTCGAGCGCGCCGACTCGCTCTACGACGCCGTCTCCGCCGCCGACCTGACTGTGCTGCTGCAGCACCACAGGACGTACGACCTCCAGGGGCTCGCGGTGAAGGCGCAGCTGATGCTGGACACCAGGGGTGCGGCGCCGGCGGGCGCCGCACACCGCCTGTAGTTGTCCCAGTAGTGTCACGAGACCCAGAGGGGGCTTGTTGGCGCGCACACCACAACTGCTAGCGTGCGCACCTGCTCACGGTTCGTGCCTTGCCGCTCAACTTGGAGGCCCGGACCGCCAACATCTAACGTCCCCGGGGGATCCAACACCCATGAGCCAGCCCTGGCAGCAGCCTCAAGACCAGAATCAGCAGCCCGGCGCCTTCGGCGGTCCGGCCCCGGCCGGCCAGTTCGCACCGCAGGTCCCGCAGCGCAGCGGCAACGCCGCGCTCGGCATCATCGTCGCGGTCGTCGCCGCGGCCGTCCTCGGCATCGCGTACGCGTACGTGCTGAAGGCGACCTTCAACGAGGACAAGGGCGAGGTCACGCAGATCGGCTACGTGGCCATCATCGTCGGCGCGCTCATAGGCGCCGCGGCCGGCAAGCTGGCCGGCCGCAACATCGCCGTCTGGGTCATCGGCGCGGTGCTCGCGCTGGCGTCCGTCTTCCTCGGCGAGCTGTACGGCTACGCGCTCATCATGAACGAGTACGTGCCGGGCGCCCCGGCCACCACGGAGATCTTCTTCGAGCACTTCGGCGACCTCTTCGACGGCTGGAAGGAAGACGCGGACGCGCTGAACTACATCTTCTTCCTGCTGGCCCCGGCCGCCGCGGTGAGCGTCGCGACCCGTACGGGCAAGTAAGCAGCCCGCAGCACCGCAAAGCCCCGCGCCCCGGACGGATCTCTCCGTCCGGGGCGCGGGGCTTTGGTCTGCGCGCTCGCTAGCGCGACCGGGCGACCGTGACCTCCACCCGCTGGAACTCCTTCAGCTCGGAGTACCCGGTCGTGGCCATCGACCGCCGCAGCGCGCCGAAGAAGTTCATCGAGCCGTCCGGGGTGTGCGCCGGGCCGAGCAGGATCTCCTCGGTCGTCCCCACCGCGCCGAGGTCCATGACCTTGCCGCGCGGCACGTCCTCGTGCACGGCCTCCATGCCCCAGTGGTGCCCGCGCCCAGGCGCGTCCTCGGCGCGCGCCAGCGGCGAGCCCATCATGACGGCGTCGGCGCCGCACGCGACGGCCTTCGGCAGGTCGCCGGACCAGCCCACGCCGCCGTCGGCGATCACGTGCACGTACCGGCCGCCGGACTCGTCCATGTAGTCCCGCCGGGCCGCGGCCACGTCGGCGACCGCGGTGGCCATCGGCACCTGAATGCCCAGCACGTTACGGGTGGTGTGCGCGGCCCCGCCGCCGAAGCCGACCAGCACGCCGGCCGCGCCGGTACGCATCAGGTGCAGCGCCGCGGTGTACGTGGCGCAGCCGCCGACGACGACCGGGACGTCGAGCTCGTAGATGAACTGCTTCAGGTTGAGCGGCTCGGCGGCGCCGGACACGTGCTCCGCGGAAACGGTCGTGCCGCGGATGACGAAGAGGTCGACGCCGGCGTCCACGACGGCCTTGGAGAACTGCGCCGTCCGCTGCGGCGAGAGCGCCGCGGCGGTGGTGACGCCGGAGTCCCGCACCTCCTTGATCCGCTGGCCGATCAGCTCTTCCTTGATCGGCTCGGCGTAGATCTCCTGCATCCGCTTCGTCGCCGTATTGCCGTCCAGCTCGGCGATCTCGGCGAGCAGCGGCTCCGGGTCCTCGTACCGCGTCCACAGGCCCTCGAGGTTCAGCACCCCGAGGCCGCCCAGCTCGCCGATCCGGATGGCGGTGGCCGGAGAGACCACCGAGTCCATCGGCGCGGCGAGGAAGGGCAGCTCGAAGCGGTAGGCATCGATCTGCCAGGCGATCGAGACCTCCTTCGGGTCGCGGGTGCGCCTGCTCGGCACGATGGCGATGTCGTCGAACGCGTACGCCTTCCGCCCGCGCTTGCCCCGCCCGATCTCGATCTCAGTCACTGTGTGCCTTTCCCATACGGATACCGGAACCAGTATCCATCAGCGATCGCGATCAGCCGCGGGGGCTGTAGTTCGGCGCCTCGGTGGTCATCTGGATGTCGTGCGGGTGCGACTCCTTCAGGCCCGCCGAGGTGATCCGCACGAAGCGGCCGCGGGCCTGCATCTCCGGGATGGTGCGGCCGCCGACGTAGAACATCGACTGGCGCAGACCGCCGGTCAGCTGGTGCACGACGGAGGAGAGCGGGCCGCGGTACGGCACCTGCCCCTCGATGCCCTCGGCGATCAGCTGGTCGTCGCTCTTGACCTCTTCCTGGAAGTAGCGGTCCTTCGAGTACGACTTCGAGCCGCCGCGGGTCTGCATGGCGCCGATGGAGCCCATGCCGCGGTACGACTTGAACTGCTTGCCGTTGATGAAGAGCAGCTCGCCCGGCGACTCCTCGCAGCCCGCCAGCAGCGAGCCGAGCATGACGGTGTCGGCGCCGGCGACGATCGCCTTGCCGATGTCGCCGGAGTACTGCAGGCCGCCGTCGCCGATGACCGGCACGCCGGCCTCCTTGGCGGCGAGCGCGGCCTCGTAGATCGCGGTGACCTGCGGGACGCCGATGCCGGCGACGACGCGGGTGGTGCAGATGGAGCCGGGGCCGACGCCGACCTTGATGCCGTCCACGCCGGCGTCGACGAGCGCCTGGGCGCCGTCGCGGGTGGCGATATTGCCGGCGACGACATCCACCGCGTGGTTCGACTTGATCTTCGCGGCCATGTCGGCGACCAGCCGGGAGTGGCCGTGGGCGGTGTCGACGACGATGAAGTCCGCCCCCGCCTCGGCGAGCGCGGAGGCCCGCTCGTAAGCGTCCCCGGCGACGCCGACCGCGGCGCCGACGACGAGCCGGCCTTCGCTGTCCTTGGAGGCGTTCGGGTACTTCTCGGCCTTCACGAAGTCCTTGACCGTGATCAGACCCTTGAGAACGCCGCCCTCGTCCACCAGCGGCAGCTTCTCGATCTTGTGCTTGCGCAGCAGCTCCATGGCCTCCGGGCCGGTGGTCCCGACCTTGCCGGTGACCAGCGGCATCGGCGTCATGACCTCGCGCACCTGCTGGTCGCGGTCGGACTCGAAGGCCATGTCGCGGTTGGTCACGATGCCGAGCAGCTTGCCGGCGGCGTCGGTGACCGGCACGCCGCTGATCCGGAAGCGCCGGCACAGCTCGTCCGCCTCCCGCAGCGTCGCCTCGGGACGGATGGTGATCGGGTCGGTGACCATGCCGGACTCGGACCGCTTGACCTGGTCGACCTTGCTGGCCTGGTCCTCGATGGACAGATTCCGGTGCAGCACGCCCGCGCCGCCCTGGCGGGCCATGGCGATGGCCATCCGGGACTCGGTGACCTTGTCCATGGCCGCGGAGAGCAGCGGGACGTTCACCTTGACGTTCTTGGATACGTGCGAGGAGGTGTCGATGTCCTGCGGGGCCATGTCGGCGGCGCCCGGCAGCAGCAGCACGTCGTCGTAGGTCAGCCCGAGAGTGGCGAATTTGGCGGGAACTCCGTCGACGGCGCTGTCAGTCATGACGTCCTTCCAGTGGGTCTTGCCCGGCGGGGAACGTCCATGGTAACGACCGCTGAAGGGTGCTTGACACAGTCGTAGGTCCCTACAAAACGCCTGACCGACTGGCTACCCAGCCGCCGCCCGGCCGGCCGCAAGCTCCCGCAGCCGGCTGAGCGCGCGATGCTGCGCGACCCGTACGGCCCCAGGGGACATTCCCAGCCGCCGCCCGGTCTCCTCGGCCGTCAGCCCGACCGCGACCCGAAGCAGCAGCAGCTCACGCTGCGCCACCGGCAGCCGGCTCAGCAGCTTCTTGGCCCACTCCGCATCGCTGGAGAGCAGTGCCCGCTCCTCGGGACCGAGCGAATCGTCGGGCCGCTCGGGCATCTCGTCCGACGGCACCGCAGTGGACCCGGGCCCGCGCATCGCGGCCCGCTGCAGATCCGCGACCTTGTGCGCGGCGATGGCGAAGACAAACGCTTCGAAGGGGCGCCCGGTGTCCCGGTAGCGCGGCAGCGCGCAGAGCACCGCGAGGCAGACCTCCTGGGCGAGGTCGTCGGTGAAGTGCCGGGCATCGCCCGGCAACCGCTGCAGCCGCGTGCGCACATAGCGCAGCGCGAGTGGGTGCACATGGGCGAGCAGGTCGTGTGTGGCCTGTTCGTCCCCCTCGGCCGCTCGGTGCACGAGGGCACCGATGGACGGGGGTTCGTCGGCGCGCATCTGTCCATGGTGCCTCGCCGCCGAATCTTTCGCGGCACCCGGGCTGTCGTTGTAGACCGAAGCGTTATGAGATGGCGCGGCGTTCACCTCAACACCTTCCCGGCTGATGCCGTCCCCGAGGCCCGTCATCCTTCAAGCATGCGCCATCGCGCGGCGAAGCGGTGTCCCCCGAAGGTTGCGGGCTCCGAATCCCCCGTTGTGGTCGGGCCCGCCGCCCCGCCCGCGCGGTGCGGGCGGAGACGCAGCGGAGCAGCTCAGCGGACCAGGCCCCAGCGGAAACCGAGGGCCACGGCATGCGCCCGGTCGGAGGCGCCCAGCTTCTTGAACAGCCGCCGTGCATGCGTCTTGACGGTGTCCTCGGAGAGAAAAAGCTCACGTCCGATCTCGGCATTGGACCGGCCGTGGCTCATGCCTTCGAGCACCTGGATCTCGCGCGCGGTGAGCGTGGGCGCGGCGCCCATCTCGGCCGAGCGCAGCCGCCGCGGGGCGAGCCGCCAGGTCGGATCGGCGAGCGCCTGCGTGACGGTCGCGCGCAGCTCGGCGCGGGACGCGTCCTTGTGCAGATAGCCGCGGGCGCCGGCGGCGACCGCGAGCGCGACGCCGTCGAGGTCCTCGGCGACCGTCAGCATGATGATCCGCGCGCCTGGGTCGGCCGAAAGCAGCCGCCGCACCGTCTCGACGCCGCCCAGACCGGGCATGCGTACGTCCATCAGAATCAGGTCCGAACGGTCGGCACCCCAGCGGCGGAGGACTTCCTCGCCGTTGGCCGCCGTCGTCACACGCTCGACGCCGGGCACGGTCGCGACCGCGCGGCGGAGCGCCTCTCGGGCAAGCGGGGAGTCGTCGCAGACGAGGACCGATGTCATGGCCGTCCTCCGGAGCTGATGCGCGTCACCTTGAGCCTCCAGGGCTGATGCGAACTTGTTTTGAAGCGTTTCCGCACTCTCAACGACGGTCACTCGAAAGAGTTACGGGCTCCCGACCGGAGATCCCACTGATTCCGCACTCTACGTGTTTGCGCGAACACGCCATAGAGCCGAATGCGGCCCTTGAGGCCGTCTTAAGGGTGACCCGTTTGGTCCATTTTGGAGGCTTTCATGCCTGGTCATGGGGAATAAAGCGAAGAGTACTATTTACGTACAGTTCGTCCGAGTCCCTCATGCACCGCTTTCAAGGGGATACCCAATGGCAGATTTCTCCCGGCTTCCCGGTCCCAACGCAGACCTCTGGGACTGGCAGCTCCTCGCCGCATGCCGCGGGGTCGACAGCTCGCTCTTCTTCCACCCGGAGGGCGAGCGCGGCGCCGCACGCAGCGCACGGGAGGCATCCGCCAAGGAGGTATGCATGCGCTGTCCGGTACGCGCCGAGTGCGCGGCGCACGCGCTGGCGGTCCGCGAGCCGTACGGCGTATGGGGCGGCCTGACGGAGGACGAGCGCGAGGAGCTGATGGGCAGGGCCCGGCATCGTGCGCCCACGCATCAGCCCGTTAACTGACGGCGGCTGCGCCGCTCGCCCTCAAACGCCGGGCGGGCTTGTTATCGGGCGGGCTTGTCATTCAGCTTGCGGCGGCCAGCTTCTCCAGCATCGCCGCCACCGCCGGCACCGGCGCCAAGTCCGGCAACGTAAGCGCGACCACCTCCCGCTCCACCGCGGGAGCGATCCGCACCACCGCCACCCCCTCCGGCGGCCGCACCGCCGACACCGCCAGCTCCGGCAGCGCCGCCACCCCGAGCCCCGCGCCGACCAGGCCGACCACCGCCGGCAGGTCGTCCGTCGCGAAGTCGATCCGCGGCGCGAAGCCGGCCCGCTCGCAGACCTCCACCAGGTGCGTACGGCACCGCGGGCACCCCGCGATCCAGGCGTCGTCCGCGAGGTCCTCGATCGCGATCTTTCCGGCGGCGGCCGCCGGATGCCCCTCCGGTACGAGCCCGAGCAGCGGATCGGAGCGCAGGGGGCGTACGACAAGGTCGTCCCACTCCCCCGCGGCCGCGGGATCGCGCGGCGACTCGTACCGGAAGGCGAGCGCGATCTCGCAGTCCCCCTCGCGCAGCATCTCCACGGAGCGCGGCGGCTCCGCGTCCACGAGCTGCACCCGCGTCCCCGGGTGCTCCTTCCGCATCGCCGCCAGCGCCGCCGGCACCAGCATCGAGCTGCCGCTCGGGAACGAGACGAGGCGCACCCGCCCGGCCCGCAGCCCGGCGATCGCGGCGACCTCCTCCTCGGCGGCGGTCAGCCCGGCGAGGATCCCGGCCGCGTGCCGCACCAGCGCCTCGCCCGCCTGCGTCAGCCGCGTCTCCCGACCGGTGCGGACCAGCAGCGGCGTGCCCGCGGCCTGCTCCAGGGCCTTCATCTGCTGCGATACGGCGGGCTGGGTGCAGCCCAGCTCGCGGGCGGCGGCGGAGTACGAACCGGTGGCCGCGACGGCGCGCAGCACGCGGAGGTGACGGGCTTCGAACATGACTCCACCATAAGGGAGCCTTAGGGCTATTGCGTACGCGGCCGATTTCGCTTTGAGGCGCGTCTCAGGCGCGGGTTACGGTGCGGGGATGCAGCTGCTCACCGTGAATATCGGTTCTCCCAAGCACGTCGACTACACCGGCGCCCCCGAAAACATCACCGGCATCGACAAGCGCCCGGTCGACGGCCCGGTCGATGTCGCCTCGCCCCAGCAGGAGCGCAAGGGCCGCAGCGGCCTGGCCGGCGACACCATCGGCGACCAGCGCGTCCACGGCGGCAATGACCAGGCCGTTTACGCGTACGCCCGCGAGGACTTGGACACCTGGGCCCGCGAGCTCGGCCGCGAGCTGCAGAACGGCGCCTTCGGCGAGAACCTCACCGTCGCCGGACACGACCTCGGCGCCGCCCTCGTCGGCGAGCGCTGGCGGGTCGGGGGCGACCGCGGCCCGCTGCTGGAGATCGCCGGCGGCCGCATTCCGTGCCGTACGTTCGCCGGGTTCCTGGACGAGCAGGGCTGGGTGAAGCGATTCACGGAGGCGGCGATTCCGGGGGTGTATCTGCGGGTGCTGGAGCCGGGCGAGGTGGCCGCGGGCGACGCTATCGAGGTCGTGCACCGCCCGGACCACGACGTCACCGTCGAGCTGTGGTTCCGCGCCTCGACCACGCAGCGGGAGCTGCTGCCGCGGCTGCTGCCCGCGGTGGACGTGCTGCACCACGAGACGATCGACATCCTGCGCAAGGCCGAGCTGCTGGACTGAGGGACCACCCCGAGAGCCGGCTCAGGGTCGTACGGGGGCCGGCTCCGGGTAAGGCCCGATGCTGCCGCGCCCCACCTGTCAGCAGACTCTGACACATGACGAAGAAGCGTGGACGGCTCAGGCTCAAGCGGATACTGATCATCCTCGGCGTGGTGATCGCCGTGCTCGCCGGCGGCCTGGCCGGCACGGTGGCGTGGCTGTACGCGAAGGCCGAGGTCTCCACCGTCGGCGAGGTGGACTTCGCGCAGCGGCTCGCCATACCGGAGCAGGCGAAGTCGCGGGTCGCCAAGGACGGCACCCGGGTCTTCGACCTGGACATGCAGGCCGGCGAGACCGAGTTCCGGCCCGGGCAGAAGACTCCGACCTGGGGCTTCAACGGGTCGTACCTCGGCCCGACGCTGCGCGCCGAGCGCGGCGAGAAGGTCCGGGTGAACGTCGACAACGGCCTCAAGGAAGCCTCCACCGTCCACTGGCACGGCATGCACCTCCCCGCAGCGATGGACGGCGGCCCGCACCAGATGGTCGAGCCCGGCGCCTCCTGGTCGCCGCACTGGAAGATCGACCAGCCGGCCTCCACCCTCTGGTACCACCCGCACCCGCACGGCAAGACCGAGCAGCACGTCCAGAAGGGCCTCGCCGGGATGTTCATCCTGGACGACAAGAAGGCGGCCAAGCTGCCGCTGCCCGACAAGTACGGGGTTAATGACGTCCCGGTGATGGTGCAGGACGTCCGCTTCGACGGCGCGAAGTTCGACCACGGCCACGGCATGATGCAGTCCACCGGCTTCCTGGGCGACCGCACCATGGTGAACGGCACCCTGGCCCCGTACCACCAGGTCAAGGACGAGACGATCCGGCTGCGGCTGCTCAACGCCTCCACCGCCCGGGTCTACAACTTCGGCTTCGACGACGACCGCCGCTTCGCGCTCATCGGCACCGACGGCGGCCTGCTGGAGAAGCCGGCCGCGATGAAGCGCCTCAAGCTCTCCCCCGGCGAGCGCGCCGAGGTCGTGGTGCGGATGAAGCCGGGCGAGCGGACGGTGCTGCGCTCATATCCGTACGAGGTCGGCGACTTCCTGGGCAACCGCTTCGGCGGCGGGGACGACTCCTTCGACGTCATGGAGCTGCGCGCGGCGAAGCAGCTGCGCCCGGCGCCCGCGCTGCCCGACCGGCTCGCCGACGCGCTGGAGGTGCCCGACGGCAAGGGCGAGATAGCCAGCGAGCGCTCCTTCGACCTGATCACCAGCGGGATCAACGGCAAAGCGATGGCGATGGACCGCATCGACGCGACCGTCACCCGCGGCACCACGGAGATCTGGAACGTCCGCAACGGCGACGGCACCCAGCACAACTTCCACGTCCACGACGTGCAGTTCCGCGTCCTGGAGGTGAACGGCGCCAAGCCGCCGCCGCACCTGCGCGGCCCGAAGGACACGGTCTTCGTACCGCCGGGCACGAAGATGCGGCTGGCGCTGCGCTTCACGGGCCCCGCGGACCCCGATACGCCGTACATGTACCACTGCCACCTGCTCTCTCATGAGGACGGCGGCATGATGGGCCAGTTCGTGGTCGTCGAGCCGGGTCAGGGCGCGGGCAAGGTGCCGGGACACGGGGACCACCATTAGTTTTGGGCCCATGACGACTGCGCTCATCACGGGATCGACGGCCGGCCTCGGCGCCGCCTTCGCACGCCGGCTCGCCGCGGACGGACACGACCTGGTGCTGGTCGCCCGGGACGCCGCCCGCCTGCGCAAACAGGCCGCCGAGCTCACCGACCGGCACCGGGTCGAGGCGGAGGTGCTGCCCGCCGATCTGGCGACGGAGGCGGGCATCGCGGCCGTGGAGGCGCGGCTGGCGGCCACCGACCGCCCGGTGGGGCTGCTGGTCAACAACGCCGGGTTCGGCCACAAGGGCCGCTACCTGGAGGTCCCGATGGCCGACGAGCTGCGGATGCTCAAGGTGCACTGCGAGGCGGTGCTGCGGCTGACGTCGGCGGCGGTCGCGCCGATGCGGGAGCGGGGGCGCGGCGGGGTGATCAATGTCGCCTCGGTCGCGGCCTTCGTCCCGCGCGGGACGTACGGGGCGAGCAAGGCCTGGGTCGTCCAGTTCACGCAGGGCATCGCCAAGGACCTGACCGGGTCGGGCGTCCGGCTGATGGCCCTGTGCCCCGGCTTCGTACGGACGGAATTCCACTCCCGGGCGGGGATGGGGACGGACAGCATCCCGTCGTGGATGTGGCTGGACGCGGACCGCGTCGTGGCGGCGGCGATGACCGACCTGGCGAAGGGGAAGGCGGTGTCCATCCCGGACCCGCGCTACAAGGCGCTGCTGGGCGCGTCGAAGCTGGTGCCCAGGAATCTGCTGGGCAAGGTGTCCTCGACGACGGGCAGGAAGTACGGCCCGCAGTAGGAAACGCCGGGGCCCGGCGCCCCCGCTCGAAAGCGGGGCCGCCGGGCCCTGGTGCGTAGCTACCTCAGTGGGAGTGCCCGTGGCCGTGGCCCGCGGCCTCCGGCTCCTCCTCCTCGGGCTTCTCCACCACGAGGGACTCGGTGGTGAGGAGCAGCGAGGCGATCGAGGCGGCGTTCTCCAGCGCGGAGCGGGTGACCTTGACCGGGTCGAGGACGCCGGCCTTCACCAGGTCGCCGTACTCGCCGGTGGCGGCGTTGTAGCCCTGGCCCTTGTCGAGCTCCGACACCTTGGTGGTGACGACGTAGCCCTCGACGCCGGCGTTCTCGGCGATCCAGCGCAGCGGCTCGACGACGGCGCGGCGGACGATCGCGACACCGGTCGCCTCGTCGCCCTCCAGGCCCAGCGAGCCCTCGAGCACCTTGCCGGCGTGCACCAGCGCGGAGCCGCCACCGGAGACGATGCCCTCCTCGACCGCGGCGCGGGTCGCGGAGATGGCGTCCTCCAGACGGTGCTTGCGCTCCTTCAGCTCGACCTCGGTGGCCGCGCCGACGGAGATGACGCAGACGCCGCCGGCCAGCTTGGCGAGGCGCTCCTGCAGCTTCTCGCGGTCCCAGTCGGAGTCGGTGGCCTCGATCTCGGCCTTGATCTGCGCGACCCGGCCCTGCACGTCCTCGGACTTGCCGGCACCGTCGACGATCGTGGTGTCGTCCTTGGTGACGACCACGCGGCGCGCGGTGCCCAGCACCTCGAGCCCGGCCTGGTCGAGCTTGAGGCCGACCTCCTCGGACACGACGGTGGCGCCGGTGAGGGTCGCCATGTCGCCGAGCATCGCCTTGCGGCGGTCGCCGAAGCCCGGGGCCTTGACGGCCACCGAGTTGAAGGTGCCGCGGATCTTGTTCACGACCAGGGTCGACAGGGCCTCGCCCTCGACGTCCTCGGCGATGATCAGCAGCGGCTTGGAGGAGCCCGCCTGCATGACCTTCTCCAGCAGCGGCAGCAGCTCCTGGATCGAGCCGATCTTGCCCTGGGTGATGAGGATGTACGGGTCCTCCAGCACGGCCTCCATGCGCTCCTGGTCGGAGACCATGTAGTGCGACAGGTAGCCCTTGTCGAAGGCCATGCCCTCGGTGAAGTCGAGCTCCACGCCGAAGGTGTTGGACTCCTCGACGGTGATCACACCGTCCTTGCCGACCTTGTCCATCGCCTCGGCGATGAGGTCGCCGACCTGCTGGTCCTGCGCGGAGAGCGCGGCCACGGCGGCGATGTCGGACTTCTCGTCGATCGGCCGCGCGGTGGCGAGCAGGTCGTCCGAGATGGCCTTCACGGCGGCGTCGATGCCGCGCTTCAGGGAGGCCGGGGAGGCGCCGGCGGCGACATTGCGCAGGCCCTCGCGGACCAGCGCCTGCGCCAGCACGGTGGCGGTGGTGGTGCCGTCACCCGCGATGTCGTTGGTCTTGGTCGCCACCTCCTTCACCAGCTGCGCGCCGAGGTTCTCGTACGGGTCCTCGACCTCGACCTCACGGGCGATGGTGACGCCGTCGTTGGTGATCGTCGGGGCGCCGAACTTCTTGTCGATGACGACATTGCGGCCCTTGGGGCCGATCGTCACCTTGACCGTGTCGGCAAGCTTGTTGACGCCGCGCTCGAGGGCCTTCCGGGCGTCGTCGTCGAACTTCAGGATCTTGGCCATAGGGCTGCGAATGTCCTCTCAAAGTGCCGCGCCCCGGCCCCTGGTCTGGTGGTCAGACACGGGTACCGGGGCGCGAGCGGAAATGCTTTTCGCTTCTGGCGAAGCTGGCGAAGGTGAAGTCGCTTACTTCTCGATGATCGCGAGCGCGTCGCGAGCCGAAAGCACGAGGTAGTCCTCGCCGTTGTACTTCACCTCGGTGCCGCCGTACTTGCTGTAGAGCACGACGTCGCCGACCTTGACGTCGAGCGGCAGCCGCTGACCGTCCTCGTAGCGGCCCGGGCCCACGGCCAGGACGACGCCCTCCTGGGGCTTCTCCTTGGCGGTGTCCGGAATGACCAGGCCCGAGGCCGTGGTCTGCTCGGCGTCGAGCGGCTGGACCACAATGCGGTCCTCGAGCGGCTTGATGGCAACCTTGGTGCTGGCGGTCGTCACTTTCCGACCTCCCCCTTCTCAGATCTCACGGGGTTGAATGTCTGGGGTGGCGACCTGGTAGGCCCGTCGTCGCGGGTGCCGGACCTGCCTCGTCGCTGGTTGGCACTCTCCAGTGGGGAGTGCCAGAGCCGAGGTTATGCCGGTCATTAGCACTCGGTCAAGCCGAGTGCCAGAAGGACACTCCTGGGCCTACGGGACGTAATCCTCCAGCCGCCCGATCGCGTACCCCTGCCGCTGGATGGACCGCAGCATGGCGGCCACCATCTCGGTCATGGACCGGCCCTTCTGCATCTTCGGCCCGCGGAAGTGCGCGAGCACGATGTCGCCGGGCCTGAGCCGCGCCCCGTCCCGGTACTCGAAGTCGTCGATCTTCATGTCCGCCTCCCACATGGCGACCGTCTTCACCCCGCACGACCCCGCGGCGCGCAGCGTGGCCGCGTCGTACTTCCCGTACGGCGGCCGGAAGACCGTGCTGCGGGCGCCGAAGCGGCGCTCGATCCGCTGCTGCTGGGTGCAGATCTGGCGGCGCTGCCCGGCGTAGTCGAGGCGGGTCAGGTCGGGGTGGGTGAGGGTGTGGCCGTGTACGGGGTTGCCGAGCCGCTGCAGCCGCTTGAAGTACCCGTAGTCGTCGGCGGCGTCCTCCTCGGTGAGAAACATGCTGAACGGCACCCCGAGCTCCCGCGCCATCCGCACGAACTCCGGATCCTTCTCGATCCCGTCGTCAAAGGTCAGAAAGACGGTCTTGTCCTCGACCGGCACCCGGCTGACGACGGCGGGCAGCTCGCCCTCCTGCTGTACGGGCTTCCGCGCCGGCCCCTCCCCCGCCACCGAAACGGGATAGGCAAGCCCCCACTTCAGATACGCCCCCGGCACCGCCCCCGGCGCCCCCTCCCGCGGCGGCACGGCATCGTCCCCACGCTCCGCAGGCGCCCGCCCATGCCGCTCGGGCAACGCCCGCGGCGTCCCGTACACGGGCTCCCCGCGCCGCGTATGGAACCACTCATCGGTGGACCGGGGCTCCTGCGCGCACGAGGCGAGCAGGAGCCCCGCCAGGGCCCAGCCGACCGGCCGCCACCACCTCACACGTAGTCCTCCAGCCGCGCGATCGCGTACCCCTCCCGGTCCGCCTTCTTCAGGACCTGCCTGACCACGTCCGGCATGGTGCCGTCCCACTCGTCGCTGCCCCTGAAGTGGGTCAGGACGATGTCGCCGGGGTGGAATCTCCGGTCCGCGCGCCGGTAGTCCCACTTCGTCGGGAAGACCTCCTGCTGCCACAGCGGCACGGCCCGCACGCCGCAGCGCTTGGCGGCCAGCAGGGAGTCGCCGTTGTAGTCGCCGTACGGCGGGCGGAAGAGGGGCGGGCGCTTGCCGAAGGCCTTCTTCAGGTTCTCCTGCTGGCCGCAGATCTCCTTGTACTGCTGCGCGTAGGTCATCTTGCGCAGCTCGGGGTGGGTGAGGGTGTGGTTGTGCATGGGGACGCCCGCCTTGTGCATGCGGCGGAAGTAGTCGTAGCCGTCCTCGCCCGCCTCCCGGTCGGTGAGGAAGGCGCTGTACGGGATGTTCAGCTCCTTCATCATCTTGATCAGCCGGGGGTCCTTGTTCGAACCGTCGTCCATGGTCAGGAAGATGACCTTGTCCTTGGTCGGGACGCGGGTGATCACCGGCGGCAGCCCCGGCCCGCCGGTCTCGGTCTCCCAGCCCTTCTCGGTCGTCAGCTTCGGCTTCTTGGCCGGCGGCGCTGGGGGCAGCAGCGGGGCGCGGTTCAGCCCCCACTTCTGCGCGGCCAGCACCCGCCCGGCCTGCAGCTGCCCCTGCTGGTACGCGGCCAGCGCCACGGCCTGCGCATTCGCGGAGCGGAAGGCGCCGATGGCGGTGCGGGCCTCGGGGTTACGGGCGTCCACGGCATCCGGCTTGCCCGGCTTGGCGCCATCGTCGTGGGTGGTCAGCGGGCCGGTGTCGGAGTCGGTGGCGCAGGCCGCGCCGGCGACGGCGAGCACCAGCAGGATGGCCGCGCCGCGGGTCGCACGGATCCAGTCTCTGGACGAATTAGGCCTATCTTCCTTTTGTCGTACAAATTGCTCCATGGGGCCGGATCCTGCCACCACGCAAGCGCGACACCCGGGCGACAACGCCGCTGACCGCGGATGATCCCTCGCTTGGCCCACAATGAACCCGTGCCCGACTCCCTCGCCGCCCTCCTCACCTCCGAGGGCCAGGCCCTCCTCGCCGAACTCCGCGACCACGACCCCGCCCAGGAACTCGCCCTGGCCACCCGACTACGCAGGGACCACCCCGCGGAGCTGGTGTCCGCGGCCCTCGGCCAGGCGCGGCTGCGGCAGCGGGCGGCGGCGAAGTTCGGGGCGGACGCGGCGCGGATGTACTTCACGGCGAACGGCGTCGAGCAGGCGACCCGTACCGCGGTCGCCGACTGGCGGGCGGCGCGCTTCGCCGCACTCGGCGTGGACCGGCTCGCGGACCTGTGCTGCGGCATCGGCGGCGACGCGATCGCGCTGGCGCGCGCGGGGATCCGGGTGCTGGCGGTGGACCGGGACCCGCTGACGGCGGCGGTGGCGCGGGCGAATGCGGCGGAGCTGGGTCTTGACGGGCTGATCGAGGTGGTGTGCGCGGATGTGGGTGACGTGGACATCTCGGCGTACGACGCCGTCTTCGTGGACCCGGCACGACGCGGCGGCCGCGGGCGGATCTTCGATCCGGAGGCGTATTCACCGCCGCTGTCGTGGGCGGTGGAGGTGGCGGGGCGGGTGTCGCACGCGGCGCTGAAGGTCGCGCCGGGGATCCCGCACGAGGCGCTTCCCGCCGCCGTGGAGGCCGAGTGGATCTCGGACGGCGGGGATGTGAAGGAGGCCGTGCTGTGGTTCGGGACGGAGCCGGGGGCCCGGCGGGCGACGCTGCTGCCGGGCGGGGTGTCGCTGGTCGGCGGCGGCCTGCCCGATCCCGGGCCGGGGCCGGTGGGCCGGTATCTGTACGAGCCCGACGGGGCGGTGATCCGCGCGCACCTCGTGGCGGAGGTCGCGGCTCAGACCGGCGGGCGGCTGCTCGACGAGACGATCGCGTACGTCACGGCGGACGACCCGCGCCCCACCCCGTACGCCACCGCCTACGAGATCACCGACGCCCTGCCCTTCAACCTCAAGCGCCTGCGGGCACTGCTGCGCGAGCGCGAGGTCGGCGTCCTGACGGTCAAGAAGCGCGGCTCGGCGATCGAGCCGGAGGAACTGCGGCGGAAGGTGAAGCCGAGCGGCCCCAACGCGGCGACGGTCTTCCTGACGCGGGTCGCGGGGGCGCCGTACATGCTCATCGGCGGGCCGGTCAGAGGGCTCACAGGTCCGTGAGGTCCTCCGCATAGACCTGGGACAGCGGCTGGGGGCCGACGTACTGCTGGCAGTGGCACTGCTCGCGCTCGAACTTCACGGGCTTGTGGTCGGCGTCCCAGGCGGTGGCCACCTCCACCAGCTCGTGACACTTGCCCTGTTTGTCATGCTTTGCGAGATGGTGGCCGCAGCCGCAGATCGCCTCGGGCGGCTTCTGCGACTCTTCGAGGGCGAGTTGCTTGCTGCCCTGCGCCTCTATGCGCTCCAGCTTGCGTTCATGCCGCGTCTTGAGGGCGGCCCGGCCCATCTCGGCGAGCTTCGCAAAGCCACCCAGCCAGAAGAAGATGAGTATCCACCAGAACCATTCCACGGTCCGGCCTCCCCTCGCGCGCTACCGCAAGGATAAGCCAGGTGCGTCAGCTCTCCACGGGCTCGAAGCGCCACCGGTGTACGGGACGGGCGAGGATGTCGGCCGGCGGGTCCGGGAGTTCCGGGATGGAGTGGTCGTCGAGCGGTGCGTCCCACCAGGTGATGACGAGCACGCGGTCGCCGGCCGCGGTGAAGGTCTCGCGGCGGGCTGGGGCCGGGGTCAGCGTCTGAGCCCGGGCCCAGCCGAGGAGTTCGCCGCTTCGGCCCGGGGCCGCCTTGGCCTCCCACATCAGTGCTGCGCTCATCAGTAGAGGTTGTCCTGGCTCAACTCGTGCACGTGGTCATGGTGATGCGAGTGATCGTGCCCCGGCACATGCGTCTCCGTCACCGGCAGCGACGAGTCCGCCGACAGGTCCCAGTCCGAGGACGAGCGCCCCCGCGCCACCATCTCCGCCCCCAGCGCCGCGACCATCGCGCCATTGTCCGTACACAGCTTCGGCCGCGGCACCCGCAGCTCGATGCCCGCGTCCTCGCAGCGGCGCTCCGCCATCGCGCGCAGGCGCGAGTTCGCCGCCACGCCGCCGCCGATCATCAGGTGGTCGACGCCCTCCGCCTTGCACGCGCGGACGGCCTTCATCGTCAGTACGTCGGCGACCGCCTCCTGGAAGGACGCCGCCACGTCGGCCACCGGCACCGGCTCCCCCGCCGCACGCCGGGCCTCGACCCAGCGGGCCACCGAGGTCTTCAGCCCGGAGAAGGAGAAGTCGAAGGGGGCGTCGCGCGGGCCCGTAAGGCCGCGCGGGAAGCGGATCGCGGACGGGTCGCCTTCGCGGGCCGCCTTGTCGATGAAGGGGCCGCCGGGGAAGCCGAGGCCCAGCACCCGCGCGATCTTGTCGAAGGCCTCGCCCGCCGCGTCGTCGATCGTGGCGCCCAGCGGCCGCACGTCGCTCGTGATGTCGGGGGACAGCAGCAGCGACGAGTGCCCGCCCGACACCAGCAGCGCCATCGTCGGCTCCGGCATCGCGCCGAACTCCAGCTGGGAGACGCAGATATGGGACGCCAGGTGGTTCACGCCGTACATCGGCTTGCCCAGCGCGTACGCATACGCCTTCGCCGCCGAGACGCCGACGAGCAGCGCGCCCGCGAGGCCAGGACCCGCCGTCACCGCGATGCCGTCGAGGTCGCTCGCCGCGACCCCGGCGTCCTTCAGCGCGCGGTCGATGGTGGGCACCATCGCCTCCAGGTGCGCCCGCGAGGCCACCTCGGGGACGACGCCGCCGAAGCGGGCGTGCTCGTCCACGCTGGAGGCGACCGCGTCGGCGAGGAGGGTGTGCCCGCGGACGATGCCGACGCCGGTCTCGTCGCAGGAGGTCTCGATCCCGAGGACCAGGGGTTCGTCAGCCATGGGGTATTCGATCAATCCTTCTCGGTACGGGCTTCCGTGCGGCGCATGACATAGGCGTCCACGTTGCCCGGCTGGTAGTAGCCGCGGCGGACGCCGATCGTCGTGAAGCCGTAGCGCTCGTAGAACCGCTGGGCCCGGTGGTTGTCGACGCGTACGTCCAAAAGCACCTCGGCGCAGCCCGCCGCGGCGGCCGCGGCCAGCAGGTCCTCCAGCAGGGCGGGGCCGACGCCCGCGCCGAGGCGGTCGGCGGCGGCCGCGATGGTGAGGATGTCGGCGGTGCCCGCGTCGAGGCCCGGGACCCAGGCGAGACCCGCATAGCCGACGATACGGGCGGTGCCGCCCGGCTCCGCCGACGGCTCCTCGGCGACCACGTAACGCCGGTCGGCCTCCGGGCCGCGGGCGTGCGCGAGGTCGGACCAGAACATCGCCGGGGACCAGGCGTCCTCCGGGAAGGCCTTGCGCTCCAGCTCGAGCACCGGCTCGATGTCCCACCACCGCATCTCGCGCAGGGCGAGGGAGGGCGCGGTGGTCATTGCGGGGTGACCCGCTTGTAGTTCTGCGGGACCTGGGCGTCGGGGCGGCGCAGGTAGAGCGGCCGGGGGGCGGGCAGCTCCTCGCCGGCGGCGATCTTCTCGGCGGCGAGGGAGGCCAGCGCGGCGGCGCTCTGGTGGGCCGGGGGGCGGGCGTCGGTGAAGACGTCCGGGTAGAGCTCGGCGCCGGCGCCCACGGCCGGCAGGTCCGCGACCTCGTCGGCGATGTCGGCGGGGCGGTCGACGGCCGGTTCGCCGCTGCGGGTGCCGGCGTTGTCGTAACGCGCCCAGTAGACCTCCTTGCGGCGGGCGTCGGTGGCGACGACGAACGGCTCCGTCAGCCCGGAGGCGTAGGCGAGGCCGTCGAGCGTGCACAGGCCGTGCACCCGCGCGCCTGTGGCGGCGCTGAAGGAGGCGGCGGTGACGAGGCCGACGCGCAGCCCCGTGTACGGGCCCGGGCCCATGCCGGCGACGATGTCCGTCACCTGCCCCAGCTTCCGGCCGGCCTCCGCGAGGACGCGGTCGACGGCGGGGAGCAGCAGCTCGCCGTGCCTTCTCGCGTCGACTTGGTGGGACTGGGCGATGACGGACTCACCGTCGTGCAGAGCGACGGTGGTGGCGGGCGTGGCGGTGTCCAGGGCGAGCAGCAACACACGATCAGCCTAGCGGCTGGACCGGGGGACGGGGTGACGGCCGGAGCGGGAGGGCGGGGTGGGGCTGGTGCGGGGCAGGGTGCGGTGCCGGGTCCTGGCAGGCAGCTGGTGTTACGGTCGGCTTAAGCCGGGCCTGCTTGAGGAGAAGAGGGAAGCGTGTCCAGTTCGGGGAAGGTTGTCGCCGCGCTGACGGCGTCCGCGCTGGCCGTCGTCGGCATCCTCGCCTACCAGGCGGCCGCTGCCCCCGATCCCGTACCCGCCAAGGCCGGCGGAAGCTCCTCCGGCAGCCCCTCGCCCAGCGGCAGCGGGGAGACGGGTGGTACGGACACGGGCGCCGCCAAGCGCGTGCCCGCCGCCTCCGGCAAGGGCGAACGCGTCGTCTACTCGCTCAGCGGCAAGCGCGTCTGGCTGGTCGGCGGCAACGAGAAAATCGTCCGCAGCTTCAGCGTGGCGCCCAGCAATGTGAGCCCCGAGCCGGGCACGTACAAGGTGCAGACCCGCTCCCAGAAGGTGACCGGCTCCGACGGCGTCCCCATCGAGCACGTGGTCCGCTTCGCGAACGTCGGCGCCGTGGTCATCGGCTTCAGCGCGGCCGTGGACGGCTCGATGCCGAAGAAGCAGGCGCCGGGCATGAAGACCGGCGGCATCCGGTCGGAGCGGGCGGACGGCGACGCGATGTGGAAGTTCGCGACGGTCGGCGTGCCGGTCGTCGTCGTCAAATAGCGATTCGCCCGAACGAGCTACGCGGCGTCCCTCTCCTCAGCGACGGGCTCGGGCTGCTCGCGGTCTTCTGCGTCGTCCTGCGGCGGGGTCGAGACCGCCTCCGCCGCGGCAGTCGCGGCGAGCAGCTCACTCATCGACGGCGCTCGCTGCACGGGATCCTGCGGCATGGGTGCCTCCTTGCGCTTCCCGTCCATCGGAACACGGAGGTGGCGGGGCATGCAATGAGTTCCCGACGGCCTGTCGGTAAATTCGGCGGAACGTACAGGACCGCGGAGATCAGCCGCCCAGCGCCTGAAGATCCGCCCCCGCCCAGCGCTTCCCCGTCCCGATCAGCGCCACCTCGCGTACGTCATCGCCCTCGCCACCCCGCTCGATGACGACGTGCAGCCGGTCGTCGGACAGCTCCTCGACCTTCCCCTCGCCCCACTCCACGACCACGACCGACTCCGGCAGCGCGAGATCCAGGTCCAGGTCCTCCATCTGGTCGAGCCCGCCCGGCAGCCGGTAGGCATCGACATGCACCAGCGGCGGCCCGCCGGCCAGCGACGGATGCACCCGGGCAATGACAAAGGTCGGCGAGGTCACGGCCCCCCGCACCTGCAGCCCCTCCCCCAGCCCTCTGGTCAGCGTCGTCTTCCCCGCCCCCAGCTCCCCGGTGAGCAAAACGAGATCCCCGGCCCGCAGCAGCCCGGCCAGCGCCCGGCCCAACTCCTGCATGCGATCGGCGGACTTGACGGTGATACGGGCCGTAACGGAAGCGGACGAAGAAAGCTGCTGGTCCATGCCGCCGATGTTAGAGGCTCTGCTGCGAGGCCCCGTCCTCCCGCCCCCGCGCGGAGCGGCGGCCGCGGCCCAGCTCCGCTGCCCCGTACGCGCTGGCCCGTGCCAGCAGGGCGACCAGGGCGTCGTTGACGCCCTCCGGATGTTCCAGCATGACCAGGTGGCCGGCGTCCTCGACGACGATGTACTCCGTGTCCGGGAGCAGCTCGGCGATCGTGTCGCTGTGCTCGGGCGGGGTGACCAGGTCCTTGTCGCCGCACAGCACCAGCGCGGGACGGTCGGCGTACGCGGCCGCCAGCGCGTCCGCCTTGTCGTGGTCGCCGAAGGCCGGGTAGAACTCCGCGACCACGTCGATCGGCGTGGCCTCGATCATCCGCTCGGCGAAGCGCGAGATGGCCGGGTCGATGTCGTGGGCGGAGAACGAATACCGCTTGATGATCCCGGCGAAGAGATCGGAGGTGGCGTGCCGCCCCTTCTCGACCAGCCCCACATGCCCGCCGAGCAGCTTCAGCACGCCGGGCGCCAGCCGCTGGAAGGCGCGCGCCCCGGCCACCGGCAGCCCGAAGTTGACCTGCCCGAGCCCGCCGGTCGACGTGCCCACGAAGGCGGCGCCCGCGACCCGCTCCGCCACCACCTCCGGATACTGATCGGCGAGCGCCATCTGCGTCATGCCGCCCATCGAGTGCCCGACGAGCAGCAGCGGCCCCTCCGGCGCCGCCGCGTCCAGCACCGCCTTCAGATCCCGCCCCAGCTGCTCGATGGTGACGGGCTCGCCCTCCAGCTGCCCCGCGCCCCGCGCGGACCGGCCGTGGCTGCGCTGGTCCCAGTAGACCGTACGGACGATGCCGCGCAGCGCCGCCCGCTGAAAGTGCCAGGAGTCCTGGCTGAGGCAGTAGCCGTGCGAGAAGACGACGGTCAGCGGCGCCGGCGAGCGGCGGCTGAAGCGGCGCTTCTTGGGCCGCACCGCGCCTTCGAGGGGGAAGTCCTCGACCTCCTCGACCTCGTAGTGCAGCTCGGTGCCGTCGTCGGCGACCGCGGTGCCCTTGCGCCCGCGCAGAATCCCGTACGGGCTGGCCGCGTCCAGCGCCAGCCGCGCCCGGCGCCGCATGCCGCGCCCGACGGTCAGCCGCTCCAGCGCCACGCCGGCCGCGGCCCCCGCGGCCACGACGCCGATCGCGGCACCCGCGACGCCCGCGGTACGCCCGGCCTTCGCCCACCCTCCCGGCGGTGTCGCCTCACTCATGCTTCCGAGCCTCCCACGTAGACGCGCGGTACGCGGGTGCTGATGCGCGTGACGATCTCGTACCCGATGGTGCCGGCGGCCCGCGCCCAGTCTTCGGCGGTCGGCTCGCCGTGGTCGCCGGGGCCGAAGAGAACCGCCTCGTCGCCCGCGCTGGCGGCGTCCCCGCCGAGGTCGATGACGAACTGATCCATGGCGATCCGCCCGGCCGCCGTCCGCCACTTCCCGGCCACCAGCACCGGGCCGGAGCCGGAGGCGTGCCGCGGGATGCCGTCGCCGTAACCGAGCGGGATGAGGCCGAGGGTGGTGTCGCCCGGGGTGATGTAGTGATGCCCGTACGAGATGCCGTGTCCTGACGGAACGTGCTTCACCAGGGCGAGGGGCGCGGTGAGCGTCATGACGGGCTTGAGGCCGAAGTCGGCGGGGACGCCCAGCTCGGGGCTGGGCGAGAGGCCGTAGCTCGCGATGCCTGGCCTGACGAGGTCGAAGTGCGTCTCGGGGAGGCTCAGCGTGGCCGGGGAGTTGGCGAGGTGGCGTACTTCGGGGCGCAGGCCGGCGGCCTCGGCTCTGTCGAGGGCCTCGCGGAAGGCGGCGATCTGCGGCGCGATGGAGGGGTGGCCGGGCTCGTCGGCGCAGGCCATGTGCGACCACACGCCGGTGACCTGGATGACGCCCTCGGCCTCGGCGGCGCGCGCGGCGGCGGTCAGCTCCGGCCAGTCGGCGGGCTGGCAGCCGTTGCGGCCGAGGCCGGTGTCGGCCTTGAGCTGGACGCGGGCCGTACGGCCCGCTGTGCGCGCGGCGGCGGTGACCTCCTTGAGAGCCCACGTTGCGCTGATGGTGACGTCGACGTCGGCCTCGATGGCGTCCCGCCACGGCCCGCCCGGCGTCCACAGCCAGCACAGCAGCCGCCCGCGATCGCCTGCGGCGCGCAGCCGGAGCGCTTCGTACGGAGTGGCCACGCCGACCCACTCCGCGCCGGCCGCGCGCGCCTCGCGGGCGATGGGGACGGCGCCGTGTCCGTACGCATCGGCCTTGACGACCGCCATGAGGGCGCGGCCGGGGGCCCGTTCCCGCAGCGCGGCGAGGTTCGCCCGGTAGGCGGCCAGGTCGATGCGGGCGTGCGGCTGGGCTGGTGTTTCGCTCATCGGTGACAGTGTCCCATCACGGGTGGCGGGAGCCGCCTTCGCTGGGGCCGCCGGGGCCGCTGCGGCTGCCGCTGCCGCGGATGTCCCGCCAGACGGCCGGGAGCGCGGCTGCCAGCTCGTGGGCGCCGAGGGGTGCGCCATTCGCGGCCTCACGGCCGGCCAGGCCGTGGAGGTACGCGCCTGCGCTCGCGGCGTCGCGGGCCTTGAGGCCCGCTGCGAGGAGTGAGCCGGTGACGCCGGAGAGGACGTCGCCGCTGCCGGCGGTGGCGAGCCAGCCGGTGCCGGTCGGGTTGACCCGTACGGGAGCCTCCTTGCCGGCGACCAGTGTGGTCGAGCCCTTGAGCAGGGCTGTCGCGCCGTACGCGGCGGCGAGCTCCCGCACTGCCGTGAGGCGTCCCGCCTCGACCTCTGTGCGCTCCACGCCGAGCAGCGCGGCGGCCTCGCCCGCGTGTGGGGTGAGCAGGGTCGGGGCGCTGCGGGCCCGTACCCGCTCGCGGTCGAGCAGCCGCAGGCCGTCGGCGTCGACGAGCACCGGGACGTCCGAGTCGAGCACGTCGTCGAGCGCCTGCTGCGCGACGGGACCGTCGCCGAGACCCGGGCCGACCACCCAGGCCTGCACGCGACCGGCCTTGTGCGGTGGTCCCGCGTGCACGAGCGCCTCGGGGTAGCGCGCGATGACGGCGTCCGCCGCCGGGCCTACGTAGCGGACGGCGCCCGCACCGCCATGGAGAGCGCCGCCGACGGCGAGGACCGCGGCTCCCGGGTAGCGCTCGGAGCCGGCGACGATGCCGACGACGCCGCGGCGGTATTTGTCGCTCTCGGGGGTGGGCTGGGGCAGGAGGGCTGCTACGTCGGCGTGCTGGAGGGCCTCCAGGTCGGGTTTTTCGGGGAGGTACGGGCTCAGGCCGATGTCGATCAGCCTGAGGGCGCCGGCGCGTTCGGCTGCCGGGTCGATGAGGAGGCCCGGTTTGTACGTACCGAAGGTCACGGTCGCGGCGGCGGTGACCGCCTCGCCGGTGAGTTCGCCGGTGTCGGGGTCGATGCCGCTGGGGAGGTCGACGGCGACGATGGGGGCGGTGGCGTGGGTGAGGAGGGCGGCGGCGTCGTCGCGGAGGCCGCCCTTGCCGCCGATGCCGACGATGCCGTCGAGGATGAGGTCGGCTTCGGCGACGGCTTGGGCTGGGCTGGTCTCGGCGATGCGGCCGCCGGCCCGGCGCAGCGCGGTGAGGCCGTCCGGGTGGGTGCGATCGGGGCGCAGCAGGACCGCGGTCACCGCGGCTCCTCGGCGGGCGAGGCGGGCGCCGGCGTAGAGGGCGTCGCCGCCGTTGTCGCCGGAGCCGACGAGGAGGGTGACGCGGGCTCCGTAGACGCCGGAGAGCAGGTCTGCGCAGGCGGCGGCGAGGCCGGCGGCGGCGCGCTGCATCAGCGCGCCTTCCGGCAGGGTCGCCATCAGCGCGGCTTCCGCGGTCCTTACGGTCTCAACGCGATGTGCTGTCCTCATGTGGACATCCTGTGGCTTCGCCACGGAGTCCTCAATCGCCGGACGGGCTTGTGGGTGGGTGGGCCGGTCCGAGTTCCGCGACACAGCCGAAAAAGCCCGCTTCGCTAAGACTTTTTCGGCTGCGTCGCTCCACTCGGCCCTCCTCCCGGAGGGAGGGTCAGGCTGAGCTCGGGGTTCACCGCGCAGCGGTCAGCTGGACCTGGTCGCCCTTGCCGGACTTGAGGGTCAGGTCGTTGCCGTCGCCGGCGATGGAGAGCTTGCCCTTCAGGACCTTGTGCAGCGTGCTTTCCAGGCGGTCCGCGCTGCCGCCGCAGGCCATCATCGTCGAGGTCCACTTGCCGTCGAAGTCGACCGCCTCGGGGCCTACCTTCGCGGCCGAGCTGCCACCGTTGCAGACGCGGAGGTTCGCCCGGCTGCCCTTGATCTCCAGCGTCGCCGCCTTGCCCCGGACTGGCTCCGCCGCGAGGCGTTTGCCGGACATCGTTACGCTCTGGACCTCCCAGACCGTCCCGGCCACGGGGCGCGCCGGTTTCTCGCTGGCCGCGCCTACCTGGCCTTTGTCCTTGGCGCCTGAGCCGCCGCCGTCTGCCTTCTCGTCTCCGCACCCGGCCAGCGTCAGGGTCACCGCGCCTACCGCCGCGAGAACTGCACATGTCATCTTCCGCATGCCGCTGTGACGTACGCCCGGGGCTTCGGGTTCCACCGGCATCACCCTTCGGCGATGACCACCGCGGAAGCGACCCCCGCGTCATGGCTGAGCGACACATGCCAGGCCCGTACGCCGAGCTCCGCCGCCCGCAGGGCCACCGTGCCGCGGACCCGCAGATACGGCCGGCCCCCGGCCTCCGTGCACACCTCGGCGTCGTGCCAGTGCAGCCCGGCGGGCGCGCCCAGCGCCTTCGCCAGTGCCTCCTTCGCCGCGAAGCGGACCGCCAGCGAGGCGACGCCGCGGCGGTCGCCGCTGGGCAGTACCTGCTCGGAGGGCAGGAACAGGCGGTCGAGGAGGTCGGGCGTGCGCTCCAGGGCCTCCCCGAAACGGTCGACCTCGGCTACGTCGATCCCCACCCCGATGATCACGGCACTCCAGCCTCACTCCACCGTCACGGACTTCGCCAGATTACGCGGCTGATCGACCTCGTTCCCGCGGGCCGTGGCCAGTTCGCAGGCGAAGACCTGGAGCGGCACCGCCGCCACCATCGGCTGCAGGAGCGTGGGGGTGCGCGGCACCCGTACGAGATGGTCGGCGTACGGCACCACCGTCTCGTCCCCCTCCTCCGCGATGACGATCGTCATCGCCCCCCGCGCGCGGATCTCCTGGATGTTGCTGACGATCTTGTCGTGCAGGACGGAGCGGCCGCGGGGGGACGGTACGACGACTACTACCGGCACCCCGTCCTCGATCAGCGCGATCGGCCCGTGCTTCAGCTCGCCCGCGGCGAACCCCTCGGCGTGCATATACGCCAGCTCCTTGAGCTTCAGCGCCCCTTCAAGCGCGACCGGGTAGCCCACATGCCGGCCCAGGAAGAGCACCGTGTTCTTCGCGGCCAGGCCGCGTGCCAGGGCCCGTACGGGCTCCATCGTGGCCAGCACCTCGTCCACCTGCTCGCCGATCCGCGCCAGCTCGCCGACGACCTCGCCTACCTCGTCACCCCACTTGGTGCCGCGCACCTGGCCGAGGTAGAGCGCCACTAGGTAGCAGGCCACCAGCTGCGTCAGGAAGGCCTTCGTCGAGGCGACCGCCACCTCGGGTCCGGCATGCGTGTACAGCACCGCATCCGACTCCCGCGGGATTGTCGAGCCGTTGGTGTTGCAGATCGCCAGCACCTTCGCCCCCTGCTCGCGCGCGTGCCGGAGCGCCATCAGGGTGTCCATCGTCTCGCCCGACTGGCTGATGGCGACGACGAGCGTGCGGTGGTCCAGGATCGGGTCGCGGTAGCGGAACTCGCTGGCCAGCTCCGTCTCGCACGGGATCCGGGTCCAGTGCTCGATGGCGTACTTGGCGATCATTCCCGCGTGATGCGCGGTCCCGCAGGCCACGATCACGATCTTGTCGACCTCGCGCAGCTCGGCGTCGCCGATCCGCAGCTCGTCCAGGGCCAGCCGGCCCTCGCCGTCGATGCGGCCGAGGAGGGTGTCGGCGACCGCCTTCGGCTGCTCGGCGATCTCCTTGAGCATGAAGTAGTCGTAGCCGTCTTTTTCGGCCGCCGAGGCGTCCCAGTCGATGTGGTACGTGCGTACCGCCGCCGGCTCGCCGTCGAAGTCGGTGACCGCGACATGGCCTCCGCGGCGGAGCTCGACCACCTGGTCCTGGCCCAGCTCGATGGCCTCGCGGGTGTGGGCGATGAAGGCGGCGACGTCGGAGGCGAGGAAGGCCTCGTCCTCGCCGATGCCGACCACGAGCGGTGAGTTGCGGCGTGCTCCCACGACCACGTCCGGATCGTCCGCATGGGCCGCCACCAGCGTGAACGCGCCCTCCAGGCGGCCGCATACGTGGCGCATCGCCGCCGCCAGGTCGCCGAGGCCGGCGTACTCCTCCGCCAGCAGGTGCGCGACCACCTCGGTGTCGGTCTGCGACAGCAGCTCGTGGCCGCGGTCGGTGAGCTCCGCGCGCAGCTTGGCGAAGTTTTCGATGATGCCGTTGTGGACGACGGCGACGTTGGTGGCGTTGTCCAGGTGCGGGTGGGCGTTGCTGTCCGTGGGCGGGCCGTGCGTGGCCCAGCGGGTGTGGCCGAGGCCGCTGGTGGCGGCCGGGAGGGGGTGCTCGGCGAGCTCCTTCTCCAGGTTGGCCAGCTTGCCGGCCTTCTTCGCCGCCGACAGGCCGCCGTCCGCGAGGACGGCGACGCCCGCCGAGTCGTAGCCGCGGTACTCCAGCCTGCGCAGGCCGCTCAGGACTACTTCAAGGGCGTCCTGATTTCCGACATACCCCACAATTCCGCACATAAAGTGAGAGTACGATGCGCGCCCCCCAAGTCAGCGGCCCCACGCCAGGCGCTCTATCGCGTCCTCGACCAGCTCGAGGTATTCCACCTCCTCGCAGCGCGGCTTGCTGCCCATGCGGTAGAGGTCGAGCGACTCGACGAGGTTCTCCTCCAGGTCCTCGTCGGGCAGCTCGTCGGAGAGATCTTCCAGCACGTCATTGTGACCGGACATAAACGCCCCCCTGGCGATTTTTCGGTGAGGGGAACGTATACGGAGTGGACCCGGCAGGTATAGACCTCCGGGGGACCCGACATGAGGCCGGTGATCGGCTCGGGCAGACTGGAGGCCGTGACCTCGCCCCCTACCGCCGCGTCCACCACGCCGTATGTCGACCTCTCGCGTGCGGAGTGGAGCGCGCTGCGCGAGAAGACGCCGCTGCCGCTGACCGCCGATGAGGTCGAGCGGCTGCGCGGCCTCGGGGACGTCATCGACCTGGATGACGTCAGAGACGTCTATCTGCCGCTGTCCCGGCTGCTCAATCTGTACGTGGGCGCGACCCATGGGCTGCGGCACGCGGTGAACACCTTCCTCGGCGACACCGGCAATGGGCGGGCACAGGCAGGCACTCCTTTTGTGATCGGCATCGCGGGGAGCGTGGCCGTGGGGAAGTCCACGACGGCGCGGCTGCTGAAGGCGCTGCTTGCGCGGTGGCCGGAGCATCCGCGGGTGGAGCTGGTGACGACCGATGGGTTTCTGCATCCGAATGCCGAGCTGCAGCGGCGTGGATTGATGTCGCGGAAAGGTTTCCCCGAGTCGTACGACCGGCGGGCCCTCACGCGGTTCGTGGCCGATGTGAAGGCGGGCAAGGCGGAGGTCACGGCGCCTGTCTACTCCCACCTGATCTACGACATCGTGCCCGGGGAGCGGCTGACCGTGCACCGGCCCGACATCCTGATCGTCGAGGGGCTGAACGTGCTGCAGCCCGCCCTGCCGGGGAAGGACGGGCGGACCCGGGTGGGGCTTGCCGACTATTTTGATTTCTCGGTGTACGTCGACGCGCGGCCCGAGGACATCGAGCGGTGGTATCTGCAGCGCTTCAAGAAGCTGCGGGAGACCGCCTTCCAGAATCCGTTCTCGTACTTCCGCAAGTACACGCAGGTCTCGGAGGAGGAGGCGCTGGCGTACGCCCGTAACACCTGGCGCACGATCAACGAGCCGAATCTGCGCCAGAACGTCGCCCCCACGCGCGGGCGGGCCACGCTCGTGCTGCGCAAGGGGCCCGACCACAAGGTGCAGCGGCTCTCGCTCCGGAAGCTGTAGCCCGTACGGCTACGGCTACGCTCTGGCGCATGCTGCACCTCCGCATCCAGACGCCGTCCGCGCGGACCGAGGAAGTCCTCGGCCTCATCCACAAGACGGTGGGTACCACCCATGTGGCCCTTCTGCCGGGCGCCTCCCTCGAACCCGAGGGCGACATCGTGATGTGCGATGTGGCCCGGGAGGCCGCGGACGGGCTGCTGCAGCAGCTGCGGGAGCGGGGGCTGTGCGACGAGGGCGCGGTGGCGGTGGACCACGTCGACCTCAGCCTCTCCAAGCGCGCCGATCAGGCCGAGCGGGATGCGCCTGGTGAGGGCGCCGACGCGGTGGTGTGGGAGTCGCTGGTCGAGGAGACGCACGAGGAGTCGACGCTGTCGGTCACGTTCGTCGCGATGCTGACCCTGGCGACGCTGCTGGCCGCGTGCGGCGTGATGATCGACAGCGCGATCCTGATCGTGGGGGCGATGGCGGTGGGCCCGGAGTTCGGGCCGCTGGCCGGGATGTGTGTGGCGCTGGTGCAGCGGCGGCCGCGGCTGGTGGCGCGGTCGCTGATCGCGCTGCTCGCGGGCTTTGCGGCGGCGATGCTGTTCACCCTCGGCTTCAGCCAGCTGATGGACGCCCTCGGATACTTCACCGTGGGGCATCTGCAGAGCGGCGACCGGCCGCAGACAGCATTCATCACGAACCCCGACGCGTTCTCGTTCATCGTGGCACTCCTCGCCGGCGCCGCCGGCACCCTCTCGCTTACCTCGTCGAAGTCCGGCGCCCTGGTCGGCGTCGCGATCTCGGTGACCACGGTCCCCGCCGCCGCCAACGCCGCCATCGCCCTGAGCTACAGCAACTTCAGCCAGGCCCGGGGCTCCACCGAGCAGCTGCTGCTCAATCTGCTGGGCATTGTGGTGGCGGGCACGCTGACGCTGCTGATCCAGAAGCTGTACTGGTCCATCCAGCACGAGACGGTCATCCAGCATCTGCGGCGTGCCGCCCGTACCCAGAAGACACACGGGCACCTCTAGCCGGGAAGCCAGGAAAGTCCAACCACGTCCCGCTCGGGTGCATGGACCCTCCGTCAACTCGCCTGATAGGCCTGGCAGTCGCCGTGTCCCCGACTCCGGGAGCAGCCCATGCCCGTCGTCCGCATCGCCCTGGTCGCCGGGGCCCTGCTGGCCACCGCCATGACCGCGCCGCCCGCGCAGGCCGAGGCGGCCGCAGCGCCGCCGCCGGTCACGGTCCCCGCCGTACGGCACTGGGAAGCCGCCCCCGGCACCTGGGAGTTGACCCGCGGCAGCCGGATCGTCATCGACGACCGGGCCCTCGCCGGCGTGGCCGAGATGCTGTCGGGCGAGCTGGCCGAGCAGGAGGGCGTACGGCCCCGTATCGCCACTGGCGCTCCCCGGTCACACGACATCGCGCTGGCCCTCGGCGGCAAGGCGCCCGGGGACAGCCCCGAGGGGTACGAGCTCAAGCTCGGCGCCGCGGCCCGCGTAACCGCCGCCGACCGGCGCGGCGCCCTGTACGGCACGCGCACCCTGCTCCAGGCGCTGCGTACGGCCAAGGACCCGCGCGCCGTCGCCCGCGGCACCATCCGCGACTGGCCCACCCAGGGCTCCCGCGGCCAGATGCTCGACGTGGGCCGCCGCTACTTCACGGTGGACTATCTCAAGCAGCAGATCCGGCAGCTGGCCTGGTACAAGCTCAACACCTTCCACCTGCACCTGAGCGACTGGAACGGCTACCGCGTCGAGAGCGCCAAGCACCCGGAGATCGTCGCCGACGAGCACTACAGCGTGGCGGAGCTGCGCGAGCTGGAACGCTACGCCGCCCGCTATGGCATCACCATCGTCCCGGAGATCGACCTCCCGGGGCATGCCGTGTCCATCGGCGACGCCCGCCCCGACCTGGCCTTCAGCTGCGAGTCGATGTCCCGGCCCAACAACAGCTGGGAGGGCTCCGACCGCGGCCACTGGACCCTCGACTACACCAAGCCGGCCACCCGCGCCTTCGCCCGCGACCTGGTCGGCGAGGTGGCGGACATCTTCACCCGCAGCCCGTACGTCCATGTCGGCACCGATGAGATCCCGCTGGCCGGCGAGCAGAACAAGTGCCCGGAGCTGGTCGCGTACCAGAAGAAGCAGGGCTATCCGCACCCCGGGGACGTCCTCGTCGAGTTCATCGACGACCTCGACGCCGCCGTCCGCGCCAAGGGCAAGACCACCCAGATCTGGCAGTGGTGGGACTACCAGCAGGACACCAGCATCGACCCCGACAAGCGCATCGTCGTCAACGAATGGCTGGCCCCGCCGGAAGAGCGCGCCAAGCAGGGCTATCCGACGATCGGTACCCAGGACGGCAAGCTGTACGTGTCCCCCGGCTTCGGCGCCAAGCCCGGCGACTACGGCTTCTTCGACATCCGCACCACCTACCGCGACTACGCCTTCACGGCCGCCCCCGGCATACTCGGCTACCGCGTCTCGCGCTGGTCCGACCGCACCCAGACGCTGCCGCTGACCTGGGTCGACTACTTCGCCCGCCGCCCGCTCGCCGTCGTCGCCGACCGCACGTGGGCGACCCCGGCGGGCTCGGACGTACGGCCCTTCCTCGACCGCTACGACCAGGTCGGCGACGCGGGCCCGGTGGACGTACACGCGGCGACCGGCGCCATCAACCCGGGCATGCTCTCCCAGGACGGCTGGCGGGCGAGCGCGACGAGCGCGGAGACGGCCGGCGAGGCGGGACAGGCGGCGCGGGCCGTGGACAACGACCCGTACACGCACTGGCACAGCGCCTACGACGCGCAGCTGCCGCAGCAGCTGACCATCGACCTGGGGAGCCGCCAGCGCATCGCGGGCATCCGCCAGATGCCGCGCCAGGACGGCGGCATCAACGGCCGGGTGCGCGACTACGAGGTCCTCGTCTCGGACGACGGCAAGCGGTGGCGCAAGGTCGCCGCGGGCGCCTTCCCGGAGGAGCGTACGGAGCACCAGGTGCCGTTCGCGCCGGTCACGGCCCGGCATGTGGCGCTGCGCGTGCTGAGCGAGCACGGGGAGTCGGGGAGCTTTGCGTCGGTGGCCGAGCTGGACGTGATCCGGGCCCGTTAGCCGTCGAGGACGGCCAGGTCGAGGCCGGCGAGGCGGTCGGGGTCGCCGATCACGTCGATCCCGGTGATCTTGCCATGCGCGATGGTGAAGGCCAGGACCACGGACAGGCGGCCGTGCGGGGCCATTGCCAGACCGAGCGTCCCGTCGATGAGCGCGGGGCCGGTGAACCGGGCCCGTCCCGTGGCCGCCATCGCCCCCTTGGCCACGGCCTGGGCGCCGCGGACCACGATGGGCTCGGAGGTGAGGGTGGCCGCCTGGTCGGCGTGCAGCACCACGTCCGGGTGGAGCAGGGCGACCAGCGCCTGGAAGTGCCCGCCGCGGGTGGCGGCCAGGAAGGCGTCGACGACCTCGCGGTGGCGGGCCGTATCAGCTGCGGGCGCTGGGGAACCGCCCTTGACGCGGCGGCGGGCGCGGCTGGCGAGCTGCCGGGTCGCGGCCGGGGAGCGCTCCAGCATCAGAGCGATCTCCTCGAAGGGCACAGCGAACATGTCGTGCAGCACAAAGGCGAGCCGCTCGGCGGGCGACAGCCGGTCGAGCACCACCAGCATGGCCACCCCGAGCGAGTCGGCCAGCTCCGCTTCCTGCTCGGGGTCGGCGCCGTCCGCGGGGAGCAGCGGGTCGCGGCCGTGCCCGTCGATGGGCTCCTCGCGGCGGCGGGCACGGGTGCGCAGCATGTTCAGGCACACCCGGCCCACCACCGTGGTCAGCCAGCCGGTGAGGTTCTCCACTCCGCTGATGTCCGCGCGGGCGGCCCGCAGCCAGGCCTCCTGCAGGGCGTCGTCGGCCTCGCTGAGCGAGCCGAGCATCCGGTAGGCCACCGCCTGCAGATGGGGCCGGTCAGCCTCGAAGCGGTCGATCGGCAGATTCTTTTCGCGCACCGTGTCACACCCCTCCCCCGCCCGGTGTCAGAGCGGCAGAACCCGGAAACCGGGCACCGCGCAAGCTTCGGAGGCATCATGACACTCGTACTGGTCACCGGCGGCACCGGCACCCTCGGCCGCCACGTCACCCCGCTGCTGACCGCCGCCGGTCGCCAGGTGCGCGTGCTCAGCCGGCACCACCGCGAGCCCGGCGAGGGCATCGCGTACGTGACCGGCGACCTGCTCAAGGGCGAGGGCGTCGAGGCGGCCGTGGCCGGCGCCGATGTCGTCCTGCACCTGGCGGGCGGGCCCAAGGGCGACGACGAGGCGACCCGGCACCTGGTGGCCGCCGCGCAGGCCGCGGGCGTACGGCACCTGGTGTACATCTCGGTCATCGGCGCCGACGCCATCCCGCTGGGCTACTTCCGGGCCAAGCTGGGCGCCGAGCAGGCCGTGACCGGCAGCGGGATCCCGTGGACGATCCTGCGCGCCGCCCAGTTCCACGACCTGGCCCTGACCGTGGCGGAGAAGATGGCGAAGCTGCCGGTGCTCCCCGCCCCGGGCGGGATGCGGTGGCAGCCGGTCGACTCGCGCGACGTGGCGGCCCGGCTGGTGGAGCTGACGCTCGGCGCACCGGCGGGGCGGGTGCCCGACCTGGCGGGCCCTGAGGTGTACGAGTTCGCCGAGCTGGCGCGCGGCCACCTGCGGCTGCGCGGCAAGCGCCGGCCGGCCCTGCCGGTGCGGATGCCGGGCAAGGTCGGCCGCGCGTACCGGGCCGGCGAGAATCTCACCCTCCGCGGCGCCGACACCGGCAAGCGGACGTGGGAGGAGTTCCTGGCCGAGCGGCTGCAGCGGGCGGAGCGGCCGGAGCGCTAGCCGAGCGCGGACTTCACCACGTCGGCGAGGCGGCCGGCGACCGAGCGGGCCTGGTCGATGTCCGCGGCCTCGACCATGACCCGTACCAGCGGCTCCGTGCCCGACGAGCGCAGCAGGACGCGGCCGGTCTCGCCGAGCTCGCGCTCGGCTTCCGCCACCGCGGCGCCTACCTCGGGGGAGGAGGACACCCGGGACTTGTCGACGTCCGGGACGTTGACCAGGACCTGCGGCAGGCGCTCCATGACCGCGGCCAGCTCGGACAGGGGGCGGCCCGTCGCCGCCACCCGGGCCGCCAGGAGCAGGCCGGTCAGGGTGCCGTCGCCGGTGGTGGCGTGGTCGAGGACGATGACGTGGCCGGACTGTTCGCCGCCGAGAGCGTAGCCGCCGCGCTTCATCTCCTCCAGGACGTAGCGGTCGCCGACCGCGGTCTGGAGGATCTCGACGCCCTCGCGCTCCAGCGCCAGCTTGAAGCCGAGGTTCGACATCACGGTCGCGACGACGGTGTTGTGCCGCAGCGCGCCCGCGTCGCGGAGCGCCAGCGCCAGTACGGCCATGATCTGGTCGCCGTCGATCTCCTCGCCGGCGGCGTCCACGGCCAGGCAGCGGTCGGCGTCGCCGTCGTGGGCGATGCCCAGGTCGGCGCCGTGTTCGAGGACGGCGGCCTTGAGCTTGTCCAGGTGGGTGGAGCCGTAGCCGTCGTTGATGTTGAGCCCGGTGGGGTCGGTGCCGATCGTGATGACCTCGGCGCCGGCGCGCTGGAACGCCTCGGGCGACACGCGCGCGGCCGCGCCGTGCGCGCCGTCGATGACGATCTTGAGGCCGTCGAGCCGGTTCGGCATGACCCCGAGAAGGTGGGCCACGTACCGGTCGAAGCCCTCCTCGTAGCGGCGCACGCGCCCCACGCCCGCGCCCGTCGGCCGCGCCCACGGCTCGCCGTGCTCGTGCTTGTGGTACATCTCCTCGATGGCGTCCTCGAGCTCGTCGGAGAGCTTGTGGCCGCCGCGGGCGATGAACTTGATGCCGTTGTCGGGCATCGGATTGTGCGAGGCGGACAGCATCACGCCCAGGTCCGCGCCCAGCGCGCCGGTCAGATACGCCACCGCGGGCGTCGGCAGCACGCCGACCCGCAGCACGTCGACACCGGCGCTGGCGAGCCCCGCCACCACCGCCGACTCCAGGAACTCTCCGGACGCCCGGGGATCGCGACCGACCACCGCCTTCGGGCGGTGATCGTCCTGCGCGCCCGCCTTGGCCAGCACATGCGCCGCGGCGACCGACAGGCCGAGCGCCATCTCGGCGGTCAGGTCCGCGTTGGCCACCCCACGCACGCCATCGGTTCCGAAGAGTCGAGCCACTGGTGTTCCTCCGAGATCAGCTCACGGCAGGTTTTGATTACCTTCTGACAGATATACGCCTTTGAAGACCATACGCGAACGCCCCGGCGGCACTGTGAAGTGCCACCGGGGCGGTACGCGTTTGGGACGCGATGGGTACAACCAGGCGCGAGGTCAGCGCTTGGAGTACTGCGTACCCTTACGGGCCTTCTTGAGACCGGCCTTCTTCCGCTCCACCGCACGGGCGTCACGGGTGAGGAAGCCGGCCTTCTTGAGCGGGCCGCGGTTGTTGTCGACGTCCGCCTCGTTCAGCGCACGGGCGACGCCCAGGCGCAGCGCGCCGGCCTGGCCGGAGATGCCGCCGCCGGAGATGCGGGCGACGACGTCGTAACGGCCGTCGAGCTCGAGCACCTTGAAGGGCTCGTTGACTTCCTGCTGGTGCACCTTGTTCGGGAAGTAGCCGTCCAGCGTACGGCCGTTGACCTTCCACTTGCCGGTGCCCGGGATGATCCGGACGCGGGCGATGGCGTTCTTGCGGCGGCCGGTGCCGGCGGCCGGCTGCGGGTCGCCGAAGCGGCCGGCGAGCGACTCGGAGCTGTACTCCGAGGCGGCCTCGGCCGGGGTCTCGGTCGTGTACTCCTCGGGGGCCTCGACGGCCTCCTCGATGGTCTCCTCTGCAGTGGTCTCAGCCACGAATGCTCCTCAGATTCTTTTCGTCTAGGGGTGTGGCCGGACTTACTGCGCGACCTGGGTGATCTCGAACGGAACCGGCTTCTGAGCACCGTGCGGGTGCTCGGTGCCGCGGTAGACCTTCAGCTTCGAGAGCATCTGACGGCCCAGGGTGTTCTTCGGGAGCATGCCCTTGACGGCCTTCTCGATGGCCTTCTCCGGGGACTTCTCCAGGAGCTCCTCGTAGCGCATGGAGCGCAGACCACCCGGGTAGCCGGAGTGGCGGTAGGCGAGCTTCTGGGTCCGCTTGTTGCCGGAGAGGTGCACCTTGTCGGCGTTGATGATGATGACAAAGTCACCAGCGTCGATGTGGGGCGCGTACACCGGCTTGTGCTTCCCGCGGAGAAGCGTGGCGGCCTGGGTGGCCAGGCGGCCGAGGACGACGTCCTCGGCATCGATGACGTGCCACTGGCGCTCGACGTCGCCGGGCTTGGGGCTGTACGTACGCACGGTCGTAGCCTTCACTTCTTCAATGAGTGGGTCCTGACAAGGCCACCAGGCGATCACCGCAGCCCTGGCGGCACGCGCGGGTGACGCAACCCGGGTGCACGAGGCTGGGATCAGCTGGTGAGCCGGTGTAAGGGCCCTCTCACGTGAGAATGAGCAAGCCAATACACATAACGAACTAGAAGGGTACCGGCTCCCCGCCAGGCAGGTCAAAACAGGGTTAGCGGGACCTCACCACCCTGCCCTCGTCCCACACGGCCTCCGGGGTCTCCCGGACCCTCCCGTCCGCGCCAAAGACCAGGAAGCGGTCGAAGCTCTTCGCGAACCAGCGATCGTGCGTGACAGCCAGCACAGTCCCCTCGTACGCCTCCAGCCCCTCCTGCAGCGCCTCCGCCGACTCCAGGTCGAGGTTGTCCGTCGGCTCGTCCAGGAGCAGCGCAGTCGTCCCCCGCAGCTCCAGCAGCAGGATCTGGAAGCGCGCCTGCTGCCCGCCCGACAGCTTGTCGAAGGGCTGCTCCGCCTGCTTCGTCAGCTCGTAGCGCCGCAAGGCGCTCATTGCCGCGCCGCGGTCCTTCGCATGCTCCTTCCACAGGATGTCGAGGAGCGTGCGGCCCTCCAGCTCGGGATGGGCGTGGGTCTGGGCGAAGTGGCCCGGCACCACCCGCGCGCCGAGCTTCCAGGCCCCGGTGTGGGCGACGTCGTCGCCCGCCAGCAGCCGCAGGAAGTGCGACTTCCCGGAGCCATTGCTGCCGAGGACTGCGACCCGCTCCCCGTAGAAGACCTCCAGCGAGAAGGGCTTCATCAGCCCGCTCAGCTCAAGGTTCTCGCAGGTCACAGCCCGTACGCCGGTCCGCCCTCCGCGCAGCCGCATCTTGATGTCCTGCTCCCGCGGCGGCTGCTGCGGCGGCCCGGCCTCCTCGAATTTTCGCAGCCGGGTACGGGCGGCCTGCAGCCGCGAGGCCATGTCCGAGTTGAAGGCGGCCTTCTGCTTGTACATGATCACGAGCCGCTTGAGCTTCGCATGCTCCTCGTCCCACCGCTTCCGCAGCTCCTCGAAGCGCTCGAAGCGCTCCTTGCGCGCCTCGTGATACGTGTCGAAGCCCCCGCCATGCACCCACACGTCACTCCCCGCGGGCCCCGGCTCCACACTCACGATCTTCTCCGCCGACCGCGCCAGCAGCTCCCGGTCGTGGGACACGAAGAGCACGGTCTTCGCCGTCTCCCGCAGCCGCCCCTCCAGCCAGCGCTTCCCGGGCACATCCAGATAGTTGTCCGGCTCGTCGAGCAGCAGCGTCTCGTCCGTCCCCCGCAGCAGCGCCTCCAGTACGAGCCGCTTCTGCTCGCCCCCGGACAGCGTCCGCACCTCACGCCACTGCGCCCGCTCGTACGGGGTGCCGAGCGCGGCCATCGTGCACTTGTCCCAGAGCGTCTCGGCCTCGTACCCGCCGACCTCCGCCCAGTCCGCGAGCGCCTGCGCGTACCGCATCTGATCGGCCTCGCTGTCCCGGGTCATGATCGCGTGCTCGGCCTCGTCCACGGCCGCGGCAGCCTTCCGTATCCGCGGCTGCGATACGGAAACCAGCAGGTCACGCACCGTACGCTCATCGCGGACCGACCCCACGAACTGCGGCATCACCCCGAGCCCACCGCTGGCCGTGACGGTCCCCCCGTGCGGCTCCAGCTCCCCGCTCAGCAGCCGCAGCAGCGTCGTCTTCCCCGCCCCATTGGCCCCCACCAGGGCATACGCGGCCCCCTCCCCGACCCGGAACGAGGCGTCGGCGAGCAGCGGCCGCCCGTCGGGCAGGTAGTACTCCAGGTGCGCGGCTTCGAGGTGACCCATGGGCGCGATTCTCCAGGGGGCGGAGGATCCCGGCCACCGAATTCCGGGCGGCTCGGCGCAGCCGCTACAGTTCCGCCCATGAGTTTTGGGTACGGCGGGGGCCCGGCCCCCGACTGGCAGCAGCTGGCCTCGCAGGCCGAGGCCGCGCGCAAGCGCAAGCGCGCCGTCCTCCTCATCGTCTCCGCCGTCGTCGCCACCCTGGTGGTCGCCGGCGTCGTCGCCGCGGCCGTGATCACCTCGGGCGACGGCAGCCCCTCCGCCGACGACAGCAGCCTGCCCTCGCCGCAGAAGCTGGACGACAAGGACGCCGACCCGACGTTCTCCGACGTCAAGCCGCCGCCGGACCCGATGGACTTCATCTCCACGGCGAAGAACGACAAGGCGCCGCTCTCCGTCGGCACCCTCTTCCCGGACAAGAAGGCGAGCATCGCCGGGCGCAACTACAACCGCGGCGCCACCAGCACCACCAAGGGCTGCACGAAGGCGACCCAGGAGGGCCTCGGCGCCGTACTCAAGAAGAACGGCTGCGACACCGTCTACCGCGCCACCTACACCCGCTCCGGCGTCGCCGTCACCATCGGCGTCGCGGTCTTCGAGAACACGGACAAGGCCGGCGCCGCCGCGAAGCAGGCGAAGGGCAATGTCACCCCGCTCCCCGGCTCGGGCGTCCCGCAGTTCTGCCGCGGCACGGCCTGCCGGCTGACCGCCAACTACCTCGGCCGGTACGCCTACTTCACGATCGCCGGCTACACGAACGGCAAGGACGTGGCCGTCGGCGAGAGCAAGTCGAAGGCGGCCGTGAAGGACGCCGCCGAGCTGACCCACGAGCGCCTGATGGCCCGCGGCCGCAGCCAGGCATCGGCGGCGGCGGAGGCCGAGGACCAGTAGCCCGGTCAGCGCCTGGGGGCAGTAGCCCAGGTCAGTACGGCCGCCGCCCGTGCCCGTACCGGAACAGCGGCTCTCCCCCGCCGGTCCCGGCCTGCGCGACAGGACCCGCGGCCGTACGCGGCCAGGCCACCGGCAGCCGCCCGCTGAACCCGCCCCCGAAGAGCGCATCCGTGATGCCCTCCCCCTCGGTCCCGGGCAGCCATGAGGCGACAAAGGCATTTGTCTCCTTCAGCTGCCCGCCGATGGCCAGCGGCCGCCCGGAGTACAGCACCCCCACGCACTTCTTCGCCCGCGAGCAGACATCCCCGAGCTCCCGCGCATTCCGCTCCCCCAGCGCCAGATCCTTCGCGTCCCCGAACCACTCCGCGTACGGCTTCTCCCCGCCGACCCAGATCCCGACGTCCCCGCGCCCCTTGGTGACGACCTCGATGCCGGTCCCGGCCGTGGCCTTCCGCAGCGCATGCAGGAAGGTCGTGCCCGTCGTCGTACGCCCCTTGCCGCCCTGCCACCCCATCGACCAGCCGCCCAGCTGCCGCCCGAGGTCATCGGCGCCATTGCCGCCGACCACGATCCGGTAGCGGCCCTTCTTCCGCAGCGGCAGCACGCCGTCGTTCTCCAGCAGCACCTGCGACCGCCGCACCGCCTCCCGCGCCACCTTCCGGTGCGCGGCCGAACCCACCTGGCGGGTCAGCTCCCGCCGGCCGGCGGCGGGTGCGTCGAAGAGCCCCATCCGCTCTTTTACGGTCAGAATCCGCCGCACGGCATCATCGACCCGCCCGCGCGGGATGCTTCCGTCCTTCACCCCGCCCACGATGGCGTCCCGCACCCCGCGGTAGTCCTTGGACACCATCACCATGTCGACACCGGCATTCACGGCCCGCGCCACCTGCTCGGGCAGGCCCTTCCCCGGCAGCTGCTGCACCCCGTCGTAATCGCTGACCACGAAGCCCTTGAAGCCGAGCTCGCCCTTGAGGACGCCGGTGAGGAGCTTCTTGTCCCCGTGCGTCTTCACGCCGTCGACGCTGGAGTAGCTGGCCATCACCGACCCGACGCCGGCGCGGATCGCCTCGCGGTACGGGGCGAGGTGGACCTCGCGGAGTTCGGCGTCGCCGACGCGTACGTCGCCCTGGTCGAGGATCCGGTCCCCGTCGGCCGTCCCGTACGCCGTCCCGCCGTCCCCGACGAAGTGCTTGGCGGTGGCGAGCACGGAGCCGCGCCCGAGCGCCTTGCCCTGCGTGGCTCTCACCGAAGCCGCGCCCAGCTTCCCGACCAGGGCCGGGTCCTGGGCGTAGCCCTCGTACGTCCGCCCCCACCGCGCATCGCGCGGCACGCACAGGCAGGGCGTGAAGTTCCAGTTCACGCCGGACCCCAGGGCCTCGTCCCTCGTAACCCGCTCGGCCCGCGCGACCAGCCGCGGGTCGCGCGCGGCCCCCATCCCGATGTGATGCGGAAAGATCACGGCCCCCCGCACCGCGCTCATGCCATGCACGGCATCGGCCCCGTACAGCAGCGGAATCCCCAGCCGGCTCCGCCCGGCCGCCCGCTGATACCCCTCGACCATCCCGGCCCACTCGGCGGCGGTCCCCGCCTTCCCCTTGGGCCCGCCGTCATCGCCCCCGCTCAGCATGGCCCCAATGCCGAGCCGCCCAAGATCCCGCCGGTCCGCCAGGAAGGCATTCTGCAGCTGAATCATCTGCCCGGCCTTCTCGCCGAGCGTCATCTGCTCCAGGCAGCCGTCAGCACCGGAGCATCGGGCCCGCGCCCCTTCGGACCGCTCGGCCTCGGGCGCGTCACCAGGCGCGGAGCAAGCGGCAAGCAGGGCGAGCAGAACGGCACCGAGCACAGAGCGACCACGCATACGCACAATGGAACCGCTCGAAGCCGGACAATCCCGGCACGCCGCGCCGCGATGAGCGCGACCGCACCCGGCAGCGCAAGGAGGGGACGGAGTGGAGCGACGCCGCCGAAAAAACCCAGCGTCCCCAGCGGCGGCTGACCACCACGTTTTTTCGGTGGTGTCGCGGAACTCCGTCCCCGGCCCACGCCCAACAGCTAGCCGAGCGATCGCACCTGCCGCGCCTCAAGATTCCGCGCCGCCAGCTCCCCGTCCGCCGGATATCCGACCTCCTCCAGCGTCAGCCCATGCGGCCGCACCACCTGCACCGAAGAATCCCGCACCCGCGCCGCCAGCACCTCACCCGGCCACGAGACCCCCCGATGCCCGTCCCCGGTGAAGAGCATCGCCCCCACCAGCGCCCGCACCATGTTGTGGCAGAAGGCATCCGCCTTCACGGTCGCCTCCAGCACACCCTCCCCCGTACGCTCCCACCGCAGCTCCAGCAGCCGCCGGATCGTCGTCGCGCCTTCCCGCCGCTTGCAGTACGCCGCGAAGTCGTGCTCCCCGAGCAGCTTCTCCGCCGCCGCGTTCATCACCTCCACGTCCAGCGGCCAGTTGTGCCACAGCACATGCCCCCGCAGCAGCGGATCGACGCCCCCCGGATGATCCGACACCCGGTACACGTACCGCCGCCACACGGCCGAGAACCGCGCGTTGAAGTGCGCCGGTGCCTCCGCCACCCCCCACACCCGCACATCCATCGGCAGCCGCCCGGCAAGCCGCCGCCGCAGCCCCGCGGCACCGTGCTCCGCCCACAGCGACTCCGGCAGATCCACATGCGCCACCTGCCCCCGCGCATGCACCCCGGCGTCCGTCCGCCCCGCGACCGTCAGCTCGAAGGGCTCCGGCTGCCGCGTGACCACCTGCAGCGCGCTCTCCAGCTCGCCCTGCACGGTCCGCTTGCCGAGCTGCGCGCCCGTCTGCTTTGCCCAGCCGTGGAAATCCCGGCCGTCGTACGAGAGGTCGAGCCGGACTCGCACGAACCCGGGAGCCACCTCATCAGTCACGCGCTGCATATGCCCCTCGTTGCCAAGCCGTCAAATTTTGAACAGAACCCTGTGACGTGTCCACCGCAACCACCATTGCCCGCACCGGTGTCTCCTATCCCGTCCGGCACAGCACATCGATTCACGGGGGAAACGATGAACATCTGGACCAAGCGCGGCGCCGCCGCCCTCGCCACCGGCATTCTCGCCGTTTCGCTCACCGCCTGCGGCGGCGACAGCGGCGATGGCGGTACGAAGACCGACGCGGGCAAGCCGCTCGGCAAGCCCGCCGCCGTGAAGCAGGTCGACGGCGACGGCGCCATGGACGACGTCACCACGCAGGCCGGCGGCAACATCGGCCCGGGCGCCCGCGGCTACCGCGTCCGCTGTGTGCAGGAGTTCATGGACTCCTGGAAGCCGACCACCGTCGACGGCATCTACGGCAAGAAGACCGCCGCCTCCGTCCGCTACTACCAGGGCATCAAGCACATCTCCCGGGACGGCATCGTCGGCCCGGTCACCGCCAAGAAGATGCGCGCCGACGCCAAGAAGTACGGCTGGGGCGAGTGGGCGGGCGCCTGCAACAAGTACCTCCCGTAAAAGCACCGCCACCAAAACCGACGGGCCCGCTCTCCCCGGGGGAAGAGCGGGCCCGTCTCATGCTCGTACGTCAAAGACGCGCGCGAGCTCAGGCGTCCTTGGACTCCTCGGCCGGGGCCTCGGCAGCGTCATCCGCGGCCGGGGTCTCGTCCTTGGTGAGGTCGGCCTTGGGGGCCTCCTCGGCGTCCTTGGCAGAGCGCTTCGTCGCGGCGGTGGCCTCGGCCACGGTCTCCGACTTGGCGGTCATCGCCTCGACCAGCTCGATCACGGCCATCGGGGCGTTGTCGCCACGACGCGGACCGATCTTGGTGATCCGGGTGTAGCCACCCGGGCGGTTCTCGTACCGCGGGCCGATCTCGGTGAACAGGGTGTGCACGACGCCCTTGTCCGAGATCAGCTGCATCACCTGACGGCGGTTGTGAAGGTCGCCCTTCTTCGCCTTGGTCACCAGCTTCTCCGCGTACGGACGCAGACGGCGGGCCTTGGCCTCGGTCGTCGTGATGCGGCCGTGCTCGAAGAGCGCGGTGGCCAGATTGCGCAGCATGAGACGCTCGTGTGCTGCGCCGCCGCCCATGCGGGGGCCCTTGGCGGGCTTCGGCATGATCTTTCTCCTCTGTCTCCGCACCGGCCGTATCAGGTACCGGTACGGGTCCTGCGGGGATCAGGGTCGATCCCCGTCGCGGACCCCGGGAAGCGGTCGCTTCCCGGGGAACCCGAGGCGTAAAGCCCCGGAAGTGCTAACTCAGTACTGCTCGGTCTCCACGAAACCGGCGTCCGCGTCGTCGTCGGCGCCGAAGGCGTCGGCGGCGGCGGTCGGGTCGAAGCCGGGAGGCGAGTCCTTCAGCGCCAGGCCCATGCCGGCCAGCTTCGCCTTGACCTCGTCGATCGACTTCGCACCGAAGTTACGGATGTCGAGCAGGTCCGCCTCAGACCGCGCCACGAGCTCACCCACGGAGTGGATGCCCTCACGCTTGAGGCAGTTGTACGACCGAACGGTGAGCTCCAGCTCCTCGATCGGCAGCGCCAGATCGGCGGCCAGGGCGGCATCCGTCGGGGACGGGCCCATGTCGATGCCCTCGGCGTCGATGTTCAGCTCACGCGCGAGACCGAAGAGCTCGACCAGCGTCTTGCCGGCGGACGCCATGGCGTCACGCGGACGCATGGCCTCCTTGGTCTCGACGTCGACGATCAGCTTGTCGAAGTCGGTGCGCTGCTCGACACGGGTGGCCTCGACCTTGTACGTGACCTTGAGCACAGGGCTGTAGATCGAGTCGACCGGGATCCGGCCGATCTCCTGGCCCACCTGCTTGTTCTGCACGGCGGAGACGTAGCCGCGACCGCGCTCGACGGTCAGCTCCATCTCCAGCTTGCCCTTGCCGTTCAGGGTCGCCAGGACCAGGTCCGGGTTGTGGACCTCGACGCCGGCCGGCGGGGCGATGTCAGCAGCGGTGACCACGCCGGGGCCCTGCTTGCGCAGGTACATCACGACGGGCTCGTCGTGCTCCGAGGAGACGACCAGCTGCTTGATGTTCAGGATGAGGTCGGTGACGTCCTCCTTGACGCCCGGCACGGTGGTGAACTCGTGCAGCACGCCATCGATCCGGATCGACGTCACAGCGGCGCCCGGGATCGAGGAGAGAAGGGTCCGACGGAGAGAGTTGCCGAGGGTGTAGCCGAAGCCCGGCTCCAGCGGCTCGATGACGAACCGCGACCGGTATTCCTCGACGACCTCTTCGGTCAATGAGGGGCGCTGAGCAATCAGCATGAGGTGTTGCCTCCAGTTTTGGGCGACCGCTATTTGACGCCCTAGACACTGCAAGGATACGGGCGAGGCCGTGCTGATCGCACGCCCCCGCCCGTATCCCTAATACCCGCAGGCTCTACCTAGTACTACTACTTCGAGTAGAGCTCAACGATCAGCTGCTCCTGCACCTGGGTGTCGATCACCTGGCGCTCGGGCAGGGAGTGCACGAGGATCCGGAGCGAACCGGGGATGGCCTCGAGCCACGCCGGAACGGTCTTGTCGCCGGCCTCGCCCTGCGCCACCTGGAAGGGGGTCAGGTTCTTCGAGCCGTCGCGGACCTCGATGATGTCGCTCGGTACGACACGGGCCGAGGGGATGTCGGTCTTGCGACCGTTCACCTGGATGTGGCCGTGCCGGACCAGCTGACGGGCGTGGTCGCGGGACTTGGCGAAGCCGGCCCGGTAAACCACGTTGTCGAGACGGGACTCGAGGATGCGCAGCAGGTTCTCACCGGTCTTGCCGGACTGCCGGTTGGCCTCGTTGTAGTACCCGCGGAACTGCTTCTCGAGAATGCCGTAGATGCGCGCGCACTTCTGCTTCTCGCGCTTCTGCAGCAGGTACTCGGAGTCCTTGGTGCGCCCGCGACCGTGCTCACCCGGGGGGTAAGGACGGATCTCGATCGGGCACTTTGCGCTCTCGCACTTGCTCCCCTTGAGGAAGAGCTTCTGCTTCTCCCGACGGCAACGCTTGCAGTCGGCCCCGGTGTAACGCGCCATTGTCTTTACTCTCCTACTTCAGCTGGGTCGTCAGACGCGGCGGCGCTTGGGCGGGCGGCATCCGTTGTGCGGGGTGGGCGTGACGTCCTGGATCGAACCCACCTCGAGGCCGGTGGCCTGGAGGGAGCGGATCGCGGTCTCGCGGCCGGAGCCGGGACCCTTGACGAAGACGTCGACCTTGCGCATGCCGTGCTCCTGCGCCCGGCGGGCGGCAGACTCGGCGGCCATCTGCGCGGCGAACGGCGTGGACTTACGCGAGCCCTTGAAGCCCACGTGCCCGGCCGAGGCCCAGCTGATCACGTTCCCGGTCGGGTCGGTGATCGAGATGATCGTGTTGTTGAACGTGCTCTTGATGTGGGCGTGCCCGTGAGCGACGTTCTTCTTCTCCTTGCGGCGCACCTTCTTGGCGCCGGCCGTACGGCTCTTCGGAGGCATTCGGTATTAACTCCCGTGGAGGTGGTCGGTCCTACAACAGCAAAGTGGGACCGCTGCTGTGGACTACTTCTTGCCCGGCTTCTTCTTGCCGGCGATCGCGCGACGCGGGCCCTTGCGGGTGCGAGCGTTCGTCGAGGTGCGCTGGCCGTGGACCGGCAGGCCGCGACGGTGGCGGAGACCCTGGTAGCAGCCGATCTCGACCTTGCGGCGGATGTCGGCCTGGATCTCGCGGCGAAGGTCACCCTCGACCTGCAGCTGGTTGTCCACGTAATCGCGGATCTTGACGAGGTCCTCCTCCGCCAGGTCGCGGACCCGGGTGTCCGGGTTCACGCCGGTGGCGGCGAGGGTCTTCTGGGAGAGGGTGCGCCCAATGCCGAAGACGTAGGTGAGGGCGACCTCCACGCGCTTTTCGCGCGGGATGTCGACACCTGCAACGCGTGCCATGGGATGTGGCTCCTGATTGCTATGTCGGAGGTCTGACGCAGCACCATTCCCGTAAAAATCCTTGAGCTGGAGCCTTACGAGTCGGGTCCCCAGCCTCCGAGCCGGGGGTGTCGTCCCACACAAGCGATCTGTGGGGGTCGGGTGTCTGCGTATCTGTCGTATTCGCTTATGCGTCGCGCGAAGAGTCTGCGATGAGATGCAGGTCGGCGTGCGTCAGCCCTGGCGCTGCTTGTGGCGCAGGTTGTCGCAGATGACCATGACCCGGCCGTGACGGCGGATCACCTTGCACTTGTCGCAGATCTTCTTGACGCTCGGCTTGACCTTCATTGGTTCGGAGGTCCTCCGGGTCAGTGCCCACCCCACGGGAGCGGGGTGGAGCAAGATCTACTTGTAGCGGTAGACGATCCGTCCGCGCGTCAGGTCGTACGGAGAGAGCTCCACCACGACCCGGTCGTCGGGAAGGATACGGATGTAGTGCATCCGCATCTTGCCGCTGATGTGCGCGAGGACCTGGTGCCCGTTCTGGAGCTCCACCTTGAACATGGCGTTCGGCAGAGACTCGACGACGGTGCCCTCGATCTCGATGGCCCCTTGTTTTTTGGCCATACCTGAGTGCTACACCTTCCGGATTGGCTACCTGGGGTGGTCCGTGCGGGCGCCTGAGCACACACATGGACCGACGAGCCAGTCTAAGCCACGCCGCATGAAAAGGCGAAATCGAGATTCTGCCCGAGGATCAAGATCATTATGCGGGAGTTACGCCAGCGGGTCCGGAGCGGCCGTGATGCCCAGCTCCGCGAGCTTCGCCTTGCCGCCGTCCGGGGCGGTCAGGACCAGCGGTCCGTCCTCGGTCAGGGCGACGGAGTGCTCCCAGTGGGACGACCACGTGCCGTCGTTGGTCTTCACCGTCCACTCGTCCTCGAGGACGTGGGTCTTCGGTGTGCCGAGGCTCACCATCGGCTCGATCGCGAGGCAGAAGCCGGGGATCAGCTTCGGGCCCTTGCCGCGGCGCCGCTCGACGTAGTTCAGCAGATGCGGCTCCATGTGCATCTGCGAGCCGATGCCATGGCCGCCGTAGTCCTCGATGATCCCGTATTTGCCGGAGGCCGGCCGCGGCTGCCGCCGGATATAGCCCTCGATGGCCTTGGACACGTCCACCAGCCGGGCACCTTTACGGACCGCGGCAAGACCGGCCCACATGGATTCCTCCGTGACCCGGCTGAGCTCGATCAGCTCGGGCGCATGGCCCGTACCGACAAAGACGGTGAGAGCCGCGTCACCATGCCAGCCGTCGATGATCGCGCCGGCGTCGATGGAGATGATGTCGCCGGACTTCAGCACGGTCTCCCGGTCCGGGATGCCGTGCACGACGACGTCGTTCACGGAGGTGCAGATATTGCCGGGAAAGCCGCCGTACCCGAGGAAATTCGGCTTGGCATTGTGCTCGGCGAGCACCTTTGCCGCGATCTCGTCGAGGTCCTTGGTCGAGGCACCCGGCACCGCCGCTTCGGCGCAGGCCTTGTGCATGGCAGCCACGACGAGCCCGGCCTCGCGCATCTTCGCGATCTGCTCCGGGGTCTTGATCTCGACCATGCCGTCCGCCGCCTCCTGCGTACAAAACTGCCACTAAATGAAACTCGCCCCTCCACGATACGGGGCGGAAGGCCCCGGACCGAACCGGAGGGACGAGTCGGCGGAGCTTGCCCGCAGGGCGCTAGCGCTGCGGCAGCGCGTCCATGGCCCGCTGTGTGACCTCGGCCACCGGGCCCATCGCGGAGATGGTGGTGACCAGGCCCTGCGCCTTGTAGTAATCGATGATCGGCTCGGTCTGCTGGTGATAGACCTCGAGCCGGCGCCGGACGGTGTCCTCGGAGTCGTCGTCGCGCTGGTAGAGCTCGCCGCCGCACGTGTCGCAGACGCCCTCGGTCTTGGGCGCGCTGTACTCGACGTGGAAGACGTGGGAAGAGTCGTTACGGCAGATCCGCCGGCCGGCGATCCGCTTGACGACCTCTTCCTCGGGGACCTCCAGGTCCAGCACCGCATCCAAGTTCATCGACTCGGTCTGCAGCATCTCGTCCAGCGCCACCGCCTGCGAGACATTCCGCGGGAAGCCGTCCAGCAGGAAGCCGTTCTCGGCGTCCGGCTGCTCCATGCGGTCCTTCGCCATGCCGATCGTGATCTCGTCGGGTACGAGCTGGCCCGCGTCCATGTACGACTTGGCCTCGAGCCCGAGCTCCGTCTCCTGGCTGATGTTCGCGCGGAACAGATCGCCGGTGGAGATGTGCGGGATCGACAGGTTCTTGGCAAGGTACGCGGCCTGCGTGCCCTTGCCCGCACCGGGCGGCCCGACGAGGACGATTCGCATCAGCGGAGGAACCCTTCGTAATTGCGCTGCTGAAGCTGACTCTCAATCTGCTTCACAGTCTCAAGACCGACACCCACGATGATCAGGATGCTCGTGCCACCGAACGGGAAGTTCTGGTTGGCGTTGAACATCACTAGCGCCACCGTTGGCACCAGCGCAATGAGCCCCAGATACATCGCTCCCGGCCACGTGATCCGGTTGAGCACATAGCTGAGGTACTCCGCCGTCGGTCGCCCAGCCCGGATGCCCGGGATGAAGCCACCATACTTCTTCATGTTGTCCGCGACTTCCTCGGGGTTGAACGTGATGGCCACGTAGAAGAACGCGAAGAACACGATGAGGAGGAAGTACGTGATGATGTAGTACGGGTGGTCGCCCTTGACGAAGTTCCGCGAAATCCACTGGGCCCAGCCGGCCTGCGAGTTCGTGAACTGAACGATGAGCGCCGGGATGTAGAGCAAGGACGACGCGAAGATGACGGGAATCACACCCGCCTGATTCACCTTCAGCGGGATGTAGGTGGACGTACCGCCGTACGAACGCCGGCCGATCTGGCGCTTCGCGTACTGCACGGGAATGCGCCGCTGCGCCTGCTCCACGAAGACGACAAGGCCGACCATCGCCAGGCCGAGCGCGATGACGATCGCGAACTCGCCCCAGCCGTCCATGATCTCGCCGCCCTTCTTGATGGCCCACAGCGAGCCCGGGAAGCCGGCGGCGATCGACACGAACATCATCATCGACATGCCGTTGCCGATGCCGCGGTCGGTGATGAGCTCACCGAACCACATGATCACGGCACAGCCGGCGGTCATCGTGATGACCATCGTGATCACGACGAAGATGGAGTCGTTCGGGATGATTTCGCTGTTGACGGTGCACCGCGGGAAGAGCGAGCCGCTGCGCGCGGTGGCCACCAGGCCGGTGCCCTGGAGGATCGCGAGCGCGACCGTCAGGTAGCGGGTGTACTGCGTGATCTTCGCGGTGCCTGACTGCCCTTCCTTCTTCAGCTGTTCCAGCCGGGGAATGACGACGGTCAGCAGCTGCAGGATGATGCTCGCCGTGATGTACGGCATGATCCCGAGCGCGAAGATGGTGAGCTGCAGCAGCGCGCCACCGCTGAACATGTTGACGAGCCCGAACAGCCCCTGCTGGCTGCTGGCCTCCTTCATGCACGTGTTGACGGCCTCGTAGCTGACGCCTGGGAGCGGCACATGCGCACCGAGCCGGTAGACGACGATGATGCCCAGCACGAAGAGCAGCTTCTTGCGCAGGTCGGGAGTCTGAAACGCCCGGGCGAACGCGGTGAGCACGGTGCCTCCTGCGCCCCTCGGCGGCTGCGCGAGGGGATACGGGTCTCGAAGGTTTGTAGGCCACCTGTACGGACCGAGCGTAGGGCACGCTCGAGCGCAGACGGTGGCGGCGGCGCACGCTACCTTACCTGGCTTGGCAAGCTGCCGGAATCACGATCAAGGTATGCCGCGACTCCAACTCCTCACCGCTCCCGGCCTCCGACGGCACGGGGCGCCGGCCGGGCCGCGCGGGACCCGCGACGCGACCACTTACGCCCAGTCATATGGACCGAAATCAACATTCGCCGCACTTCGCTCGCCATACAACTGGATCAACCAATTCCACTTTGCGTAACATTTACTTGACGCTCAGTGATCGCTCGTGTTCGATATGGCGAAGTTGCGTGAACAGGCATTCGGTCAGGACCAGACCGAAAACCCAAGTCGGACGCCGACCACATCCGACCCGGCCCGACGCAGCTCGCGCAACGGGGGATTCCATGGTGCGCAATCTATGGACTTCCTTCCCTGAGTTCCACCGCCATGTGCTCTCAACGGAAGGTTCAGCTATGCGCAAAACACGCCAGTTCACCGTCGTGGCAGCCGCATTTGCGACAGTTGCCGGAATCGGCATCGGCGTCGCCCCTTCAGCGAACGCAGCCCAAAAGGGAAACGGCCACTGCGCCACCAGTGAGATCTGCGTGTACCAGCAGTGGGGGCGCCACAAGAGCAAGGGCTACTACGACCTCGGCGAGCCCGAGGGGAACTTCCATGGCCAGGAGTTCATCAACACCGGGGACAATCTCAGCGACCGCATCTCGTCCTGGAAGGCCGGGCGGGGCACGTCCTGCAAGTACTTCGCCTTCTACGTCAATGTGGGTTTCCGGGGCGAACCCCTCAAGATTTCCCGCGGCACCGAAGGGAACCTGAGCGGGCCGGCCCTGGCCTATTGGGACGACGTGGCCTCTTCCTACCGCAAGCGGGAGTGCTGAGCGGGCATGCGTGCCCCCCGAGCAGTCCTCGCCGCGGCGGCGTGCGCCGGCCTGCTGGGATGCTCGGGGGGCGAGCCACCCGGCCCCCAGGGCGAAGCCCAGCGCTCCCCCGAACCCGCGGTCGCATCCGTCGAGGCTCCGCGCCTGGTCGACGGATCCGTACCACGCCCGCTGGACGCCTACGGCCCCAGCACCGCGGAAGACCTGAAGCTGCAGCACGCCGAGGTGGAGCTCGTCAACCGATGCCTGCGCCGACTGGGCTTCGTAAAGAATCCCATGAAGGCAGCGGCGGAGACCGCCCCGCCGTCAAATCTGCCCGAGTTTCTTATCTTCTCGGATTCCGCCGCCAAGAAGCGCGGTTACCACCCGTCGGAGGAAGAGCAGCGCGACTCCGACGCGGACTGGGATCGACGGGCATCCAGAACCCAAAAGGATCTGCTCGAAGGAAGGGTCGATTCCTTCCACGGGTCCACGGTGCCGAAAGACGGCTGCCTGGGTGAAGCCGGCACGGTCATTTCCGAAGGCGCCCAGCCGCCGAAGAAATTCTCGGAATCCGGCATTGAGATCAAGCGCACGTCCAACGTTCCGCCGCGCGGACTTCTCGAATCCTATATCAGCGTGATCCGCCAGGCCCTGGCCATGCAAATGCAGCACGATTCCAGGATCGTGAAGGTCATGGACAAGTGGTCGAAATGCATGTCACGCAAGGGGATCAAGAAGTACGGGACACCGGCCGAAGCCGTAAATGATCCGCGCTGGCAGGGCGCGACGGCCAGCAGAATCGAGCGCTCTGTCGCCCGCGCCGACATGCGGTGCAAGCGAGCCGTGAACTATCTCGGTGTATCGGCAGGCGTTCAATCCGCCTACGAGCAGCGGTACATCAAGCAGCACCCCGCCAAGATGGACCGACTGCGGGAGCTCAAGACCCGTTGGGTACGTAACTCCGCCACGGCACTGAAGCAATAGCGCCCGTGCCATGACACGCCGATGGCCCGGTGCCACGCTCAGGACGAGCGCGGCACCGGGCCATCACATGATGCGAACTGCGCGTCAGACAAGCTCCGTGACGGAGCCGCCGGCGGCAGCGATCTTCTCCTTGGCGGAGCCCGAGACCTTGTCGACGGTCACGGTCAGCGCCACGGTGACCTCGCCCTGGCCCAGGACCTTGACGAGGCTGTTCTTGCGCACGGCACCCTTGGCGACCAGGTCGGCCACGGTGACCTCGCCACCCTCGGGGTAGAGGGAGACGAGCTTGTCCAGGTTCACGACCTGGTACTCGGTGCGGAACGGGTTGGTGAAGCCCTTCAGCTTCGGGAGACGCATGTGGAGGGGCATCTGCCCGCCCTCGAAGCGCTCCGGAACCTGGTAGCGGGCCTTGGTGCCCTTGGTACCACGACCGGCCGTCTTACCCTTCGACGCCTCACCACGACCCACACGGGTCTTGGCGGTCTTGGCGCCCGGGGCCGGACGGAGGTTGTGGACCTTCAGCGGCTTGCTCTCGTTGGAGTCAGCCATCTCAGTCGACCTCCTCGACGCTCACGAGGTGGCGGACGGACTTGACCTGTCCGCGCACCACGGGAGAGTCCTCACGGACGACGCTGTCGTGCAGCCGGCGCAGGCCGAGCGTACGGAGCGTCTCCCGGTGGTTCTGCTTGCTCCCGATGTAGGACTTGGTCTGGGTGATCTTGAGCTGCGCCATTACGCGTTCACCCCAGCCCGCGCCCGCAGCAGAGCGGCGGGAGCAACGTCCTCCAGCGGCAGGCCACGGCGGGCGGCGATCTCCTCGGGGCGCTGCAGGCCCTTCAGAGCGGCCACCGTGGCGTGCACGATGTTGATCGGGTTCGAGGAGCCGAGCGACTTCGACAGAACGTCGTGGATGCCCGCGCACTCCAGCACGGCGCGCACCGGACCACCGGCGATAACACCGGTACCCGGAGAAGCCGGCTTGAGCAGCACGACACCCGCGGCCTCCTCACCCTGGATCGGGTGCGGAATGGTGCCCTGGATGCGGGGGACCTTGAAGAAGTTGCGCTTGGCCTGCTCAACGCCCTTGGCGATGGCGGCCGGCACCTCCTTGGCCTTGCCGTATCCGACACCCACGGTGCCGTCACCATCGCCCACTACGACCAGCGCAGTGAAGCTGAAGCGACGACCACCCTTCACAACCTTGGCGACACGGTTGATCGCGACAACGCGCTCAACGTATGCGGTCTTGTCGGCAGCAGCGTTGCCACCGTCACGGCCCTTCCGGTCCCGCCGCTCGCCGCCGCCGGCGCCGCCACCGCGGCGCTGGGGTCCAGCCATTGGTCTACCCTCTCTCAGAACTTGAGCCCGGCTTCGCGGGCCGCGTCGGCCAGAGCAGCGATGCGCCCGGCGTACTTGTTGCCACCGCGGTCGAACACGACGGCCTCAACGCCCGCCGTCTTCGCCCGCTCGGCGACCAGCGCGCCGACGGCCTTGGCCTGAGCGCTCTTGTCGCCCTCGGCGCCACGGATGGACGTGTCCAGCGACGACGCCGAGGCCAGCGTGTGGCCCTTGATGTCGTCGATGACCTGCGCCACCATGTGGCGGTTCGAGCGCGTCACGACGAGGCGCGGACGCTCCGCCGTACCCGAGACCTTCTTACGGACCCGGATGTGACGGCGCTTCGTGGCGGCACGCTTGTACGCGTCACCCTTGGCGATCTTCACACCGTATGTCATGGCTTACTTACCAGCCTTTCCGACCTTGCGGCGGATGACTTCGCCCTCGTACTTGACGCCCTTGGCCTTGTACGGGTCGGGCTTGCGCAGCTTGCGGATGTTCGCGGCGACCTCGCCGACCTTCTGCTTGTCGATGCCCTCGACGCTGAAGTGCGTCGGGTTCTCGACCTTGAAGGTGATGCCCTCGGGGGCCTCGATGAGGATCGGGTGGCTGTACCCCAGCGAGAACTCCAGGTTGGAGCCCTTCGCCAGCACGCGGTAGCCGACGCCGCTGATCTCGAGCTTCTTGACGTAGCCCTGGGTCACGCCGGTGACCATGTTCGCCACCAGCGTGCGGGACAGGCCGTGGAGGGCCTTGTTCTTGCGCTCGTCGTTCGGGCGGGAGACGACGATCTCGCCGTTCTCACCCTTGGCGACGTCGATGGGCGCTGCGACGGTGTGCGAGAGGGAGCCCTTGGGGCCCTTCACCGCGACCGTACGGCCATCGATGGTGACGTCCACACCGGCGGGAACCTGAACGGGCAGCTTGCCAATACGCGACATTGCTATTTCCTCCGTTCCCTGGTTACCAGACGTAGGCGAGGACTTCCCCACCCACGCCCTTCTTCTGCGCCTGCTGACCGGTGAGGAGACCGTGGGACGTGGAGATGATCGCCACGCCCAGGCCGCCCAGCACGCGGGGCAGGTTGGTGGACTTTGCGTAGACCCGCAGACCCGGCTTCGAAATCCGCTTGATGCCGGCGATCGAGCGCTCACGGTTCGGGCCGAACTTCAGCTCGAGGATGAGGTTCTTGCCGACCTCGGCGTCCTCGGTGCGGTAGCCGGTGATGTAACCCTCCTGCTGGAGGATTTCCGCGATGTGCGACTTGATCTTGCTGTGCGGCATGGCGACGGTGTCGTGGTACGCCGAGTTAGCGTTCCGCAGACGGGTCAGCATGTCTGCGATCGGATCGGTCATGGTCATGTGATGGCCTTCGGCCTCTCTCGCCGCGGTTTCCCGGTGCTCCGTCCCTCTCCCCTTCAATCAGGGGCGGGTGTGGTGCGGGGGACCTACGGCGTAGTAGTTCGGTCTTTGCCGAGAACTACTAGTAAGCGAAAGTGCTTACCAGGAGCTCTTGGTCACGCCCGGCAGCTCGCCGCGGTGCGCCATCTCACGAAGGCAGACACGGCACAGGCCGAACTTGCGGTACACGGAGTGCGGCCGGCCGCAGCGCTGGCAGCGCGTGTAGCCACGCACACCAAACTTGGGCTTGCGGTTGGCCTTAGCGATCAGAGCCTTCTTCGCCACGGTCAGTTCTCCTTGAACGGGAAGCCGAGGTGACGAAGCAGAGCACGACCCTCGTCGTCATTGGTCGCCGTAGTAACCACGGTGATGTCCATGCCCCGCGTACGGTCGATCTTGTCCTGGTCGATCTCGTGGAACATGACCTGCTCCGTGAGACCGAAGGTGTAGTTGCCACGGCCGTCGAACTGCTTCGGCGACAGGCCGCGGAAGTCGCGGATGCGCGGCAGCGCCAGCGACAGCAGCCGGTCCAGGAACTCCCACATGCGGTCACCGCGGAGGGTGACGTGGGCACCGATCGGCTGACCCTCACGCAGCTTGAACTGCGCGATGGACTTCCGGGCCTTGGTGACGGACGGCTTCTGGCCGGTGATCGTGGCGAGGTCCTTGATGGCACCGTCGATCAGCTTGGAGTCGCGGGCGGCGTCGCCCACACCCATGTTGACCACGATCTTGGTCAGGCCGGGGATCTGCATGACGTTCTCGTACGAGAACTCGTCCTTCAGCTTGCCGGCGATGTCGTCGCGGTAGCGCTGCTTGAGGCGCGGCGCGTTGGTGGTGGCAGTCATCAGATGTCCTCACCCGTCCGCTTGGCAACGCGAACCTTGTTGCCCTCGTCGTCGAAGCGGTAGCCGACACGGGTCACGACCTTGTTCCCGTCCTTCTCCACGACCAGCTGGACGTTGGAGACGTGGATCGGGGCCTCGGTGGTGATGATGCCGCCGGTCTTCGAACCGCGGGCGGTCTGGCCGGCCTTGGTGTGCTTCTTGACCCGGTTGACACCCTCGACCAGGACGCGCTCGTCGCGGGGGTAGGCCTGAATGACCTTGCCCTGCTTGCCGCGGTCCTTGCCGGTGATGACCTGAACCAGGTCGCCCTTCTTGATCTTCATGCTTACAGCACCTCCGGCGCGAGCGAGATGATCTTCATGAACTTCTTCTCGCGCAGCTCACGGCCGACCGGGCCGAAGATACGGGTGCCACGGGGGTCGCCGTCAGTCTTCAGAATGACGGCGGCGTTCTCGTCGAAGCGGATGTACGAACCGTCGGGACGCCGGCGCTCCTTCACGGCGCGCACGATGACGGCCTTGACGATGTCGCCCTTCTTCACGTTGCCACCGGGGATCGCATCCTTGACGGTGGCGACGATGACGTCACCGATGCCCGCGTAGCGACGGCCGGAGCCACCGAGAACACGGATGCAAAGGATTTCCTTCGCACCGGTGTTGTCGGCGACCTTGAGCCGCGACTCCTGCTGGATCACGTCTATCTCCTGGATTGTCTGCCGGTTCCCGGCAGGGTTCCGTTACCGGAACCCTGCCGAGCCTGGCGGAACGAACCTGAGGGAATGCCCTCAGGAATGCTGTTTCTCTGAATTCCCTTCGGGAATTACTTGGCCTTCTCGAGGATCTCGACGACGCGCCAGCGCTTCGTCGCGGACAGCGGCCGGGTCTCCATGATGAGGACACGGTCGCCGACACCCGCGGCGTTCTGCTCGTCGTGCGCCTTGAGCTTGTTCGTACGGCGGATGACCTTGCCGTACAGAGCGTGCTTCACGCGGTCCTCGACGGCGACGACGACGGTCTTGTCCATCTTGTCGCTGACGACCAGACCCTCACGGGTCTTGCGGAAGCCACGGGCCTCGGTCTTCTCTTCAGTCACAGTGTTCTCGCTCATGAGGCGCTCTCGCTCTCCACCGTCTCGATGCCCAGCTCGCGCTCGCGCATGAGGGTGTAGATCCGGGCGATGTCCTTGCGGACGGCCTTCAGCCGGCCGTGGTTTTCCAGCTGCCCGGTCGCCGCCTGGAAGCGGAGGTTGAACAGCTCTTCCTTGGACTCACGCAGCTTGCCGACGAGGTCCTCGTCGTTCAGCTGGCGCAGCTCACTCGGCTTCGTACCGGCAGCCATCAGACGTCACCGCCTTCGCGCCGGACAATGCGGCACTTCATCGGAAGCTTGTGAGCGGCGCGGGTGAGCGCCTCACGCGCAGTCTTCTCATTCGGGTAGGACAGCTCGAACATCACGCGTCCGGGCTTCACGTTCGCAACCCACCACTCCGGCGAACCCTTACCGGAACCCATGCGGGTCTCGGCAGGCTTCTTCGTGAGCGGGCGGTCCGGGTAGATGTTGATCCAGACCTTGCCGCCACGCTTGATGTGACGCGTCATGGCGATACGAGCTGCCTCGATCTGCCGGTTCGTCACGTACGCCGGGGTCAGCGCCTGGATGCCGTACTCGCCGAAAGCGAGCTCGGTGCCACCCTTGGCCATGCCCGAGCGTCCCGGGTGGTGCTGCTTGCGGTGCTTGACCCGCCTAGGGATCAGCATGTCGGTCAGGCCTCCGTTCCGGTGCTCTCAGCAGCGGGGGCGGCGGCGGGAGCCTCGGCCTTGGGGGCCTCGGCAGCCGGAGCCGACTGCTGCTGCTGCGGACGACGGCCGCCGCGGCCACCGCGCTCGCCGCCCCGGCCGCCACCACGGCCGCCCGGACGGTCGTTGCCACCGCGGGCCGGGCGGTTACCCGCACGGGCGGCAGCGTTCTCGGCGCGGACCTCGGCGATGTTCTTGACGTCGCCCTTGTAGATCCAGACCTTCACGCCGATGCGGCCGAAGGTCGTACGGGCCTCGAAGAAGCCGTAGTCGACGTTCGCGCGGAGCGTGTGCAGGGGCACGCGGCCCTCGCGGTAGAACTCCGAGCGCGACATCTCGGCACCGCCGAGACGCCCGCCGCACTGGATCTTGATGCCCTTCGCGCCGGCCTTCATGGCGGACTGCATGCTCTTGCGCATGGCCCGACGGAAGGAGACGCGGGAGGAGAGCTGCTCGGCGACGGCCTGCGCGACCAGCTGAGCATCGGTCTCGGGGTTCTTGACCTCGAGGATGTTCAGCTGCACCTGCTTGCCGGTGAGCTTCTCCAGCTCGCCACGGATACGGTCGGCCTCCGCACCGCGACGGCCGATGACGATGCCCGGCCGGGCAGTGTGGATGTCCACGCGGACGCGGTCACGGGTGCGCTCGATCTCCACCTTCGAGATGCCGGCGCGCTCCATGCCCTTCGTCATCATGCGACGGATGGCGACGTCTTCCTTGACGTAGTCCTTGTACAGCTTGTCGGCGTACCAACGCGACTTGAAGTCGGTGGTGACACCGAGCCGGAACCCGTGCGGGTTTACCTTCTGGCCCATTACCGGGTTCCTTCCTTGCTGCCGAGAACCACGGTGATGTGGCTGGTCCGCTTGCGGATCCGGTAGGCCCGGCCCTGGGCACGCGGCCGGAACCGCTTCAGGGTCGGACCCTCGTCGACGTACGCCTCCTTGATGAAGAGGTCGTCGACGTCGGTCATCTCGTAGTTGTGGGCGGCGTTGGCAATGGCGCTGTCCAGCACCTTGCCGACCGGCACGCTCGCGGCCTGCGGGGCGAAACGCAGGACCGCCTGAGCCTCCGTGGCGTCCATGCCACGGATAAGGTCCACCACCCGGCGGGCCTTCATGGGCGTGACGCGGATGTACCGCGCCCGTGCCATGGCTTCCATGGTTGTCCCTTCGGAATTAGTCATAGTCTTCGCACCCCGCTCGTCAGCGACGCTTCGACTTGCGGTCGTCCTTGACGTGGCCGCGGAAGGTGCGGGTCGGCGCAAACTCGCCGAGCTTGTGGCCGACCATCGACTCAGTGACGAACACCGGGACGTGCTTACGGCCGTCGTGCACCGCGATGGTGTGACCCAGCATCGCCGGGACGATCATCGAGCGGCGGGACCAGGTCTTGATGACGTTCTTGGTGCCTGCTTCGTTCTGCACGTCCACCTTCTTGGAAAGGTGGTCGTCGACGAAGGGCCCCTTCTTGAGACTGCGCGGCATCTAAACCCGCTCCTAGCGCTTCTTGTTCGTCTTGCGGCGGCGGACGATGTACTTGTTGGACGCCTTCTTCGGCGACCGAGTACGACCCTCCTTCTGACCCCAGGGCGACACCGGGTGGCGACCACCCGAGGTACGACCCTCACCACCACCGTGGGGGTGGTCGACGGGGTTCATCACGACACCACGCACGGTCGGGCGGACGCCCTTCCAGCGCATGCGGCCGGCCTTACCCCAGTTGATGTTCGACTGCTCGGCGTTGCCGACCTCGCCGACGGTGGCGCGGCAGCGCACGTCGACCAGCCGGATCTCGCCGGACGGCATACGCAGGTGGGCCATCTGGCCCTCCTTCGCCAGCAGCTGCACGGAGGCACCCGCGGAGCGGGCGAACTTCGCGCCGCCGCCGGGCCGCAGCTCGATGGCGTGGATGGTCGTACCCACCGGGATGTTGCGCAGCTGCAGGTTGTTGCCCGGCTTGATGTCGGCCGTGGGGCCGTTCTCGACGCGGGCGCCCTGCGCCAGCCCGGCCGGAGCCAGGATGTAGCGCTTCTCGCCGTCCGCGTAGTGCAGCAGGGCGATACGAGCGGTGCGGTTCGGGTCGTACTCGATGTGCGCGACCTTGGCCGGCACGCCGTCCTTGTCGTGACGACGGAAGTCGATCACGCGGAAGGCGCGCTTGTGGCCACCGCCCTGGTGGCGGGCAGTCACACGACCGGCGTTGTTACGGCCGCCCTTGCTGTGCAGCGGGCGAACCAGCGACTTCTCCGGCGTGGACCGCGTGACCTCGACGAAGTCGGCGACCGAAGAGCCACGACGGCCCGGGGTCGTCGGCTTGTACTTGCGGATTCCCATTTCTCAGTCCTCGTCCGTATCCGGACGATCCCGTCTCCGTTAGGAGACCGGACCGCCGAAGATGTCGATGCGGTCGCCTTCAGCGAGGGTCACGATGGCGCGCTTGGTGTCCGCGCGCTTGCCGAAACCGGTGCGGGTGCGCTTGCGCTTGCCCTGCCGGTTGATCGTGTTGACCCCGGTGACCTTGACCGTGAAGACCGTCTCGACGGCCTGCTTGATCTGGGTCTTGTTGGCACGCGGGTCGACGATGAAGGTGTACTTGTTGTCGTCGAGCAGCGCGTAGCTCTTCTCGGAGACGACCGGCTTCAGCAGCACGTCACGGAGGTCCGTGAAGGACTTGCTGACCGGGGTCTCGACAGTGGCCTTGCCCTCGGCGGCGTGCCGCGCGGCCTTGGCCTTACGAGCAGCCTTGGCGGCCTTGGCGGCCTTCGAGGCGATGCTCGGGTGACGCGTAGCCATCAGGCCTCGCTCCCTTCGAGCTCGCTCTCGCTCGCGACGGCCTTGCCGGCCTTGGCCGGACCGGCCACGAAGGCTTCGAAGGCGGCCTGGGTGAAGACCACGTCATCGGAGACGAGCACGTCGTAGGTGTTCAGCTGACCCGGCTCCAGGATGTGCACCTGGGGCAGGTTGCGGGCGGAGAACACCGCGGCCTCGTCGGCCCGGTCCACGACCAGGAGCACGTTCTTGCGCTCGCTGACCTTGGCCAGCAGGGCCTTGGCGGCCTTGGTGGACGGCGTCTCACCCTCGATCACGCCGGTGACGACGTGAATCCGGTTGTTGCGGGCCCGGTCGGTGAGGGCGGCGCGCAGGGCGGCGGCCTTCATCTTCTTGGGCGTCCGCTGCGAGTAGTCGCGCGGCACGGGACCGTGCACGACGCCACCACCGGCGAACTGCGGAGCGCGGACCGAACCCTGACGGGCGCGGCCGGTGCCCTTCTGGCGGTACGGCTTCTTGCCGCCGCCTCGGACCTCGCCGCGGGTCTTGGTCTTGTGCGTGCCCTGGCGGGCAGCGGCCAGCTGTGCGACGACGACCTGGTGGATCAGCGGAATGCTGACCTTGGCGTCGAAGATCTCCGCGGGGAGCTCGACGCTACCGGCCTTGTCGCCTGCCGGCGAAAGGATGTCAATGGTGCTCATCGTTACCTCAGGCCCCCTTGGCCGCGGTACGGACCAGGACGAGGCCGCCGTTCGGACCAGGAACCGCGCCCTTGATGAGCAGCAGGCCCTTCTCCGCGTCAACGGCGTGAACGGTCAGGTTCTGGGTGGTCACGCGCTCGTTGCCCATCCGGCCGGCCATGCGCATGCCCTTGAAGACGCGGCCCGGGGTGGCGCAGCCACCGATCGAACCGGGCTTGCGGTGCACGCGGTGGGCACCGTGGGACGCCTTGCCGCCGTGGAAGCCGTGGCGCTTCATGACGCCGGCGAAGCCCTTGCCCTTGCTCTTGCCGGTGACGTCGACCTTGACGCCGGACTCGAAGGTCTCCGCGGTGAGCTCCTGGCCGAGGGTGTACTCGGAGGAGTCCGGGGTGCGGACCTCGACGAGGTGGCGGCGGGGGGTGACGTCGGCCTTGGCGAAGTGGCCCTTGAGGGGCTTGTTCACCTTGCGCGGGTCGATCTCGCCGAACGCGATCTGGACGGAGTCGTAACCGTCCTGGTCGTTGGTGCGCACCTGGGTGACGACACACGGGCCGGCCTTGACGACGGTCACCGGCACGATGCGGTTGTTGTCGTCCCAGACCTGCGTCATGCCGAGCTTCTCGCCCAGGAGGCCCTTGATCTGCTTAGCCATTCTCAGATCACCGGCCTTCAGAGCTTGATCTCGATGTCGACACCGGCCGGGAGGTCGAGTCGCATCAGAGAGTCAACGGTCTTGGGGGTCGGGTCGAGGATGTCGATGAGGCGCTTGTGGGTGCGCATCTCGAAGTGCTCGCGCGCGTCCTTGTACTTGTGCGGCGACTTGATGACGCAGTACACGTTCTTCTCAGTGGGCAGCGGCACCGGGCCCGCGACCGACGCACCAGTACGGGTCACCGTCTCGACGATCTTCTTCGCCGAGGAGTCGATGACCTCGTGGTCGTAGGCCTTGAGCCGGATGCGGATCTTCTGTCCCGCCATGGCTTCTCAGCAGTCCTGTTCTCTCATACGCTCTGGCTTCCCTCCGACCCACGCGGTCGGGCGTGTCGTAACGCTTCCCGCAATAAGCTGCGGAGTTTTCCTGCTGGAGGGAGTGCCGTGGTTGGCGCCCCGCATACGCTTCCCGGAAGATTCCCGTACTTCCGCCCCTGATGAGAGGCGACGAATACCTGGGACTCGCTTCCAGTCCTCCCGGCGGGAGGCGCGCAGCATCGGCTACACAACCGAGCAACCAGGACAGTCTGCCATACGCCACGCGGCGGGCGCCAATCGAGGGGTTTGTCCAGCTCGCACCGTGTGCGAGAGGTCACATAAAACGCGAGCGGCCCCGCCCCGGAAACCGGGACAGGGCCGCTCGGCAGAGCGATTGCTCAGGTCACTTGGTGATCTTGGTGACCTGGCCGGCGCCCACGGTCCGGCCACCCTCACGGATGGCGAACTTCAGGCCCTCTTCCATCGCGACGGGCTGGATGAGCTCAACGGTCATCTCAGTGTTGTCGCCCGGCATGACCATCTCGGTGCCCTCGGGGAGGGTCACGACGCCGGTCACGTCGGTGGTGCGGAAGTAGAACTGCGGACGGTAGTTGTTGAAGAACGGGGTGTGACGGCCACCCTCGTCCTTCGACAGGATGTAGGCCTGGGCCTCGAACTCGGTGTGCGGGGTGACCGAACCGGGCTTGATGATGACCTGGCCGCGCTCGACGTCCTCGCGCTTGATGCCGCGGAGCAGCAGACCGACGTTCTCACCGGCCTGGCCCTCGTCGAGCAGCTTGCGGAACATCTCGATGCCCGTGACCGTGGTGGTGGTCTTCTCCGGCTTGATGCCGATGATGTCCACGGTCTCGTTCACCTTGAGGATGCCGCGCTCGATACGACCGGTGACGACGGTGCCACGACCGGTGATCGTGAAGACGTCCTCGATCGGCATCAGGAACGGCTTGTCGACGTCGCGCTCGGGCTGCGGGATGGACTCGTCGACGGCCTTCATCAGGTTGAGGACGGACTCACCCCACTCCTTGTCGCCCTCGAGGGCCTTCAGCGCGGAGACCTTGACGACCGGAACGTCGTCGCCGGGGAACTCGTACTCGGAGAGCAGCTCGCGGACCTCGAGCTCGACGAGCTCCAGGATCTCCTCGTCGTCCACCATGTCGGCCTTGTTCAGGGCGACAACGATGTACGGCACGCCGACCTGGCGGGCCAGGAGCACGTGCTCCTTGGTCTGCGGCATCGGGCCGTCGGTCGCGGCGACCACCAGGATCGCGCCGTCCATCTGGGCGGCACCGGTGATCATGTTCTTGATGTAGTCCGCGTGACCGGGGCAGTCGACGTGCGCGTAGTGACGCGACTCGGTCTGGTACTCGACGTGCGCGATGGAAATGGTGATACCACGCTGGCGCTCTTCCGGCGCCTTGTCGATCATGTCGAAGGCCGAGGCCTCGTTCAGGTCGGGGTACGCGTCGTGCAGCACCTTGGTGATCGCAGCGGTAAGAGTGGTCTTACCGTGGTCGATGTGACCGATGGTGCCGATGTTGACGTGCGGCTTAGTCCGCTCGAACTTCGCCTTCGCCACGGGATCCTCCTGTGGAGTGGTTCTGTACGCCTTTACTCATCGGCGCCAGGTGAACTTTTGCTTGGGGGGCGGCCCCCGGGGCCCCGCCGCACACCTCCGGAGGATACCGGCTGATATGCGACGGGATGACCCGTAAGCCCTTTGTGCTACAGCCTACGGGTTACTCGCCCTTGGCCTTCGCGATGATCTCCTCTGCCACGGCCTTGGGGACCTCGGCGTAGGAGTCGAACTGCATGGAGTAGCTCGCGCGACCGGAGGTCTTGCTGCGCAGGTCGCCCACGTAGCCAAACATCTCGGACAGCGGAACCAGGCCGGTGACCAGCTTGGCGCCACCGCGGTCCTCCATGGACTGGATCTGACCGCGCCGCGAGTTGATGTCGCCGATCACATCGCCCATGTAGTCCTCGGGCGTGGTGACCTCGACCTTCATCATCGGCTCGAGCAGGGCCGGGGAGGCCTTGCGGGCGGCCTCCTTGAAGGCCATCGAACCGGCGATCTTGAAGGCCATCTCGGACGAGTCGACCTCGTGGTACGCGCCGTCGAGCAGCGTGACGCGGACACCCGTGAGCGGGTAGCCGGCGAGCACGCCGAACTCCATGGCCTCCTGCGAGCCCGCGTCCACCGAGGGGATGTACTCCCGGGGGATGCGGCCACCGGTGACCTTGTTCACGAACTCGTAGCCGTCGCCCTCAAGCGGCTCAAGGGCGATGATCACGCGCGCGAACTGACCGGAACCACCGGTCTGCTTCTTGTGCGTGTACTCGTGCTTCTCGACCGGCTTGCGGAGGGTCTCGCGGTAGGCCACCTGCGGCTTACCGACGTTCGCCTCCACCTTGAACTCGCGCTTCATGCGGTCGACGAGGACGTCCAGGTGAAGCTCGCCCATGCCGGCGATGATCGTCTGGCCGGTCTCCTCGTCGGTGTGCACCTTGAAGGACGGGTCCTCCTCGGCGAGGCGCTGGATCGCCGTGCCCAGCTTCTCCTGGTCGCCCTTGGACTTCGGCTCGATGGCGACCTGGATCACCGGGGCCGGGAAGTCCATGGACTCCAGGATGACGGGGTTCGACGGGTCGCAGAGCGTCTCACCGGTGGTGGTCTGCTTCAGGCCCATGACGGCGACGATGTCGCCGGCACCCACCGACTCGATCTCCTCACGCTTGTTCGCGTGCATGCGGTAGATCTTGCCGATGCGCTCCTTCTTGCCCTTCACCGAGTTCTGCACCTGGGTGCCCGCGGTGAGGCGGCCCGAGTACACGCGGATGAAGGTGAGCTTGCCCAGGTGCGGGTCGGCAGCGATCTTGAAGGCGAGAGCCGACATCGGCTCTTCCTCGGACGGCTTGCGGACGATGACCTCTTCCGGGTCATTGACCGCGTGGCCCTCGATCGCGTCGACGTCCAGCGGCGACGGCAGGTAGCGCACGACCGCGTCGAGCAGGGGCTGCACGCCCTTGTTCTTGAACGCGGTGCCGCAGAACACCGGGGTCACCGTGGTGCCCTCGGTGGTACGGCCGGAGGCGATGGTCACGCGGCGGATGGCCGCGTACAGCTGGTCCTCGGTGGGCTCCTGGCCCTCGAGGTACAGCTCCATCATCTCCTCGTCGTTCTCGGCCACGGCCTCGAGGAGCTTGCCGCGGTACTCGGCGGCGGCCTCGAGGTGCGTGTCCGGGATCTCGACGATGTCGTACGCCTCACCGAGCTTGGTGTCGGCGGACCAGACGAAGGCCTTCATGGTGACGAGGTCGACGACACCCTTGAAGTCCATCTCGGTGCCGATCGGCAGCTGCATGACCAGCGGCTGCGCGCCCAGACGGTCCTCGATCATGTCGACGCAGCGGTGGAACTCCGCGCCGGTACGGTCGAGCTTGTTGACGAAGCAGATACGCGGAACGCCGTAGCGGTCCGCCTGACGCCACACCGTCTCGGACTGCGGCTCCACACCGGCGACACCGTCGAACACCGTCACGGCACCGTCCAGGACGCGCAGCGAGCGCTCCACCTCGACCGTGAAGTCGACGTGCCCGGGGGTGTCGATGATGTTGATGGTGTGATCGATGTCGTTCAGGGGCCAGTGGCAGGTCGTCGCGGCAGACGTGATCGTGATGCCGCGCTCCTGCTCCTGCGCCATCCAGTCCATGGTGGCAGCGCCATCGTGGACCTCACCGATCTTGTACGACACACCGGTGTAGTACAGGATCCGCTCGGTGGTCGTCGTCTTGCCCGCGTCGATGTGGGCCATGATCCCGATGTTGCGGACCTTGGCCAGGTCAACAGAAGTGGTGGCCATTTGGCTCAGTCTTCTCTCTCGTTAACGGGGGTCGACTACCAGCGGTAGTGCGCGAACGCCTTGTTCGCCTCGGCCATCTTGTGGGTGTCCTCGCGTCGCTTGACGGAGGCGCCCAGGCCGTTCGAGGCGTCCAGCAGCTCGTTCATGAGGCGCTCGGTCATGGTCTTCTCGCGACGGGCGCGCGAGTAGCCCACGAGCCAGCGCAGCGCCAGCGTCGAGGAACGGCCGGGCTTGACCTCGACCGGGACCTGGTAGGTCGCGCCACCGACACGGCGGGACTTGACCTCGATGGCCGGCTTGACGTTCTCCAGGGCGCGCTTGAGCGTGATGACCGGGTCATTGCCGGTCTTCTCGCGCAGGCCCTCCATGGCGCCGTACACGATGCGCTCGGCGGTGGAGCGCTTGCCGTGCAGCAGCACCTTGTTGATGAGGGACGTCACCAGGGGGGAGTTGTAGACCGGGTCGATGATGACCGGGCGCTTCGGGGCGGGGCCCTTACGAGGCATTCTTACTTCTCCTTCTTGGCGCCGTAGCGGCTGCGAGCCTGCTTACGGTTCTTGACGCCCTGCGTGTCCAGGGAACCGCGGATGATCTTGTAGCGAACACCCGGCAGGTCCTTCACACGGCCACCGCGCACGAGCACGATGGAGTGCTCCTGCAGGTTGTGGCCCTCACCCGGGATGTAAGCGGTGACCTCGATGCCGGAGGTCAGACGCACACGCGCGACCTTCCGCAGCGCCGAGTTCGGCTTCTTCGGGGTGGTGGTGAAGACACGCGTGCAGACGCCGCGGCGCTGGGGCGAACCCTCGAGCGCGGGCGTCTTGTTCTTCTCGACCTTGTCCTGCCGGCCCTTACGGACCAGCTGCTGGATCGTAGGCACTACTTCTCCGGTTTCTGTGTGCCGATCTCGATACTTCTAACCTGGGGTTCCTGCGACCGTCCCCGACCCACGCGGTCGGGTGTGTCGCAAGCCCTGGAAATCTCCCGCGCGCTTTGCTTCGCAGCAGGGGAATGTGCTCCTGTGTGGCAGAGACTTCCGCGCACACGGGAACCCGGGGACACCCCAGGCACAAGGTCAGAGCCTACCTATAGCATTCGCTCCGGTCAAAACAAGGCCTTACGCCCCCGAAGACGCCACCATCGCGACGATCATCAGGATGAAGGCGACCGTGCCGATCGCCAGATAGCCGATCACCATGCCGGCCACGGCCATCCCGTCGCCGCCCTCCCCCGTGCGCTTGATCTCGGCCCGCGCCTTATGGCCGAGGATCACCGCGGGAATGCAGGTGATGCCCACCATCGGCACCAGCGCCCCGCACACCAGCGAGGCCACCGCCGAGCTGTTCGTCGGCGGCGCCGGGGTGGGCAGGAAGGTCTGCGGGACGGCAGGCGGCATGGGCGGGCCGAAGCCGACCCGCGGCGTCTGCGGATGGTGAATGCCCTGTGGCAGATCTCCTACGAGCAGGTGCAGCTCGCCGTAAGTCTGTGATTTGTACGCCCGCGACATCCGCGACTCATACTCCGGCTGGGTGAGCCGCCCTTCCGCGAAGCCGGCCTTCAGCACGTCAACCGCCCGCTCGCGGTCCGCATGAGACACGCGCATGGTGGGCGGACGCCCCTGATCCCACGGCTGCATGGACAAAGCAAGCACCTCCCCACACCTACGTACCCCATTGTGCTTGACGCACGGCGCTCACGCCGAGTTCCCGCACCAATACACCGCAGGGCGGCCCTCCCGTACGGGAAGACCGCCCTGCGAGGCGTATCGGACGCGTCCTACTGGTTGTACGGACCGTAGTCGTAGTCCTCCAGCGGGACCGCCTGGCCGGAGCCGGTGCCGAAGGGCGAGTAGTCGATCTCGTCGTAGCCGACGGTCGAGTACATCGCGGCCTTCGCCTCCTCGGTGGGCTCCACCCGGATGTTGCGGTAGCGGGACAGGCCCGTACCGGCCGGGATGAGCTTACCGATGATCACGTTCTCCTTGAGGCCGATGAGGCTGTCGGACTTGGCGTTGATCGCCGCGTCCGTCAGGACTCGGGTCGTCTCCTGGAAGGAGGCGGCCGACAGCCAGGACTCCGTGGCCAGCGAGGCCTTGGTGATACCCATCAGCTGCGGACGGCCGGAGGCCGGGTGGCCGCCGTCCGCCACCACGCGACGGTTCTCGCCCTCGAACTTGGTGCGCTCGACGAGCTCGCCCGGCAGCAGCTCCGCGTCGCCGGACTCGATGATCGTCACGCGGCGCAGCATCTGCCGGATGATGATCTCGATGTGCTTGTCGTGGATCGACACACCCTGCGAGTTGTAGACCTTCTGCACCTCGCCGACCAGGTGGACCTGGACGGCCCGCTGGCCCTGGATGCGCAGGACGTCGTGCGGGTTGATCGCACCGGCGGTGAGCGCCTCGCCGACCTCGACGTGGTCGCCCTCCTTCACCAGCACCTTGGAGCGCTTGGAGATGGGGAAGGCGGTCTCGTCGGAGCCGTCGTCCGGAGTGACGACGAGCTTCTTCGTCTTCTCCGTCTCCTCGATACGGACCCGGCCTGCGGCCTCCGAGATCGGCGCCACACCCTTCGGGGTACGGGCCTCGAAGAGCTCGACGACACGCGGCAGACCCTGGGTGATGTCGTCGCCCGCCACACCACCGGTGTGGAAGGTACGCATCGTCAGCTGGGTGCCGGGCTCACCGATGGACTGGGCGGCGATAATGCCGACCGCCTCACCGATGTCGACCAGCTTGCCGGTGGCCAGCGAACGGCCGTAGCACATCGCGCAGGTGCCGACGGCGGACTCGCAGGTCAGGACCGAGCGGGTCTTGACCGTGGAGACGCCGTGCTTGACCAGCTCGTCGATGAGCACGTCGCCCAGGTCCGTACCGGCCGGGGCCAGCACCTTCCCGTCCACGACGATGTCCTCGGCGAGGCAGCGCGCGTACACGCTGGTCTCGGCGTCCTCGGCCTTGCGCAGCACGCCGTCCTCGCCCTTGGACGCGAACTCCAGCTTGAGGCCGCGCTCGGTGCCGCAGTCCTCCTCGCGGATGATCACGTCCTGCGAGACGTCCACCAGACGACGGGTCAGGTAACCCGAGTCGGCGGTACGCAGCGCGGTGTCCGCCAGGCCCTTACGGGCGCCGTGCGTGGAGATGAAGTACTCCAGCACGGAGAGGCCCTCGCGGAACGACGCCTTAATCGGCCGCGGGATGGTCTCGTTCTTGGCGTTGGACACCAGACCACGCATACCCGCGATCTGACGCATCTGCATCATGTTTCCGCGAGCACCCGAGTTCACCATCATGAAGATCGGGTTGGTCTTCGGGAAGTTGGCGTTCATGGCCTCGGCGACCTCGTTGGTCGCCTTGGTCCACAGGGCGATGAGCTCCTGCGAACGCTCGTCCTTCGTGATCAGACCGCGCTCGTACTGCTTCTGGATCTTCTCGTCCTGGGCCTCGTACCCGGCGATGATCTCCTTCTTCGCCTCCGGGACGACGACGTCCGAGATGGCGACGGTGACGCCGGAGCGGGTGGCCCAGAAGAAGCCGGCCGCCTTCAGGTTGTCGAGCGTCGCCGCCACGATGACCTTCGGGTAGCGCTCGGCGAGGTCGTTGACGATCTCGGAGAGCTGCTTCTTGCCGACCGAGTAGTCGACGAACGGGTAGTCCTCGGGGAGCAGTTCGTTGAACAGCGCCCGGCCGAGGGTGGTGGTCAGGCGGAACGGGTCCCCCTGCTGCCACTCGCCGTCACCCTCCTCGGCGACCGGCGGGGTCCAGCCGCGCGGCGGGACGGTGCCGACCGGGAAGCGGATGTCGATCTTCGCCTGGAGCGACAGCTCGCCGGCGTCGAAGGACATGATCGCCTCGGCGACCGAACCGAAGGCCCGGCCCTCGCCCTTGACCTCGCGCTCGTCCTCGTCCGTGGTGAGGAAGAACAGACCCAGGACCATGTCCTGCGTCGGCATCGTCACCGGACGGCCGTCGGCGGGCTTGAGGATGTTGTTCGAGGAGAGCATCAGGATGCGCGCCTCGGCCTGCGCCTCCGCGGAGAGCGGCAGGTGGACGGCCATCTGGTCACCGTCGAAGTCCGCGTTGAACGCGGTGCAGACGAGCGGGTGAATCTGAATGGCCTTGCCCTCGACCAGCTGCGGCTCGAAGGCCTGGATGCCGAGGCGGTGCAGCGTGGGCGCACGGTTCAGCAGAACCGGGTGCTCCGCGATGACCTCTTCCAGGACGTCGTACACGACCGTGCGGCCGCGCTCGACCATGCGCTTGGCGCTCTTGATGTTCTGCGCGTGGTTCAGGTCCACCAGGCGCTTCATCACGAACGGCTTGAAGAGCTCCAGCGCCATGGCCTTCGGGAGACCGCACTGGTGCAGCTTCAGCTGCGGGCCGACGACGATGACGGAACGGGCCGAGTAGTCGACGCGCTTGCCGAGCAGGTTCTGGCGGAAACGACCCTGCTTGCCCTTCAGCATGTCGCTGAGGGACTTCAGGGGCCGGTTGCCGGGACCGGTGACCGGGCGACCGCGACGACCGTTGTCGAAGAGGGCGTCCACGGCCTCCTGGAGCATGCGCTTCTCGTTGTTCACGATGATCTCGGGCGCGCCGAGGTCGAGAAGCCGCTTCAGGCGGTTGTTGCGGTTGATGACGCGGCGGTACAGGTCGTTCAGGTCGGAGGTCGCGAAGCGGCCACCGTCCAGCTGCACCATCGGACGCAGGTCCGGCGGGATGACCGGCACGCAGTCCAGCACCATGCCCATGGGGCTGTTGGTGGTGGCCTGGAAGGCCGAGACGACCTTCAGCCGCTTCAGGGCGCGGGTCTTCTTCTGGCCCTTGCCCGTACGGATGATCTCGCGGAGCTTCTCGGCCTCCTCCTCCAGGTCGAAGGACTCGAGGCGCTTCTGCAGCGCCGCGGCGCCCATGCCGCCGGAGAAGTAGGTGCCGAAGCGGTCGCGCAACTCGCGGTAGAGCAGCTCGTCGCCCTCGAGGTCCTGGACCTTGAGGTTCTTGAAGCGGGCCCACACCTCGTCGAGGCGGTCGATCTCGCGCTGCGCGCGGTCGCGGATCTGCTTCATCTCGCGCTCGCCGCCCTCGCGCACCTTGCGGCGCACGTCGGCCTTGGCGCCCTCGGCCTCGAGCTCGGCCAGGTCGGTCTCGGCCTTCTTGGCGCGGGCCTCGAGGTCAGCGTCGCGGCGCTGCTCGACCTGCTGGCGCTCGACGGAGACCTGGGCCTCCAGCGACGGCAGATCGCGGGTACGGCGCTCCTCGTCCACCCACGTGATCATGTAGGCGGCGAAGTAGATGACCTTCTCGAGGTCCTTCGGGGCGAGGTCGAGCAGGTAGCCCAGGCGCGACGGAACGCCCTTGAAGTACCAGATGTGCGTGACGGGCGCGGCCAGCTCAATGTGGCCCATCCGCTCACGGCGCACCTTGGCGCGGGTGACCTCGACGCCACACCGCTCACAGATGATGCCCTTGAAGCGGACACGCTTGTACTTGCCGCAGTAGCACTCCCAGTCCCGGGTCGGACCGAAGATCTTCTCGCAGAAGAGCCCGTCCTTTTCCGGCTTGAGGGTGCGGTAGTTGATCGTCTCCGGCTTCTTTACCTCGCCGTGAGACCAGGTTCGGATGTCGTCCGCGGTGGCAAGGCCGATCCGCAGCTCGTCGAAGAAGTTGACGTCGAGCACTGTGTCGTCAATCCCTCTCAGGGTTGTGTCTAGATGGTCTGAACGGGGTCCGGGGGACGGGGGTCGGCGTCATTGGCCGACCCCCGAACCACGTCAGACCTCTTCGACGCTGCTCGGCTCGCGCCGGGACAGGTCGATGCCGAGCTCCTCCGCCGCGCGGAAGACGTCCTCGTCGGTGTCGCGCATCTCGATGGACATGCCGTCCGAGGACAGCACCTCCACGTTGAGGCACAGGGACTGCATCTCCTTGATGAGCACCTTGAAGGACTCCGGGATGCCGGGCTCGGGGATGTTCTCGCCCTTGACGATGGCCTCGTAGACCTTCACGCGGCCGGTCACGTCGTCGGACTTGATCGTCAGCAGCTCCTGGAGGGCGTACGCGGCGCCGTATGCCTCCAGCGCCCACACCTCCATCTCGCCGAACCGCTGGCCACCGAACTGAGCCTTACCACCCAGCGGCTGCTGGGTGATCATGGAGTACGGACCCGTGGAACGGGCGTGCAGCTTGTCGTCCACCAGGTGGTGCAGCTTGAGGATGTACATGTAGCCGATCGAGATCGGCTCCGGGAACGGCTCGCCGGAGCGGCCGTCGAACAGGCTCGCCTTGCCGGTCTCCTTGACCATCCGCTCGCCGTCCCGGTTCGGGATCGTCGACTCGAAGAGTCCGGAGATCTCGTCCTCGCGGGCGCCGTCGAAGACCGGGGTCGCGACATTGGTGCCCGCGGCGACCTCGTCGGCGCCGATGGCCTGCAGCCGGCGCATCCAGTCCTCGCTGCCCTCGACCTTCCAGCCCTGGGAGGCCAGCCAGCCGAGGTGGATCTCCAGCACCTGTCCCGGGTTCATTCGGGAAGGCACACCCAGCGGGTTCAGGATGATGTCGACCGGGGTGCCGTCCTCCAGGAACGGCATGTCCTCGACCGGCAGGATCTTGGAGATGACGCCCTTGTTGCCGTGGCGGCCTGCGAGCTTGTCACCGTCGGTGATCTTGCGCTTCTGGGCCACGTAGACGCGGACCAGCTGGTTCACGCCCGGCGGCAGCTCGTCGCCCTCTTCGCGGTCGAAGACGCGGACGCCGATGACCTTGCCGGTCTCGCCGTGCGGCACCTTCAGGGAGGTGTCGCGGACCTCGCGGGCCTTCTCACCGAAGATCGCGCGGAGCAGGCGCTCCTCCGGGGTCAGCTCGGTCTCACCCTTGGGCGTGACCTTGCCGACGAGGATGTCGCCGGCCTCGACCTCGGCACCGATCCGGATGATGCCGCGCTCGTCGAGGTCCGAGAGGACCTCCTCGGAGACGTTCGGGATGTCCCGGGTGATCTCCTCCGGGCCGAGCTTGGTGTCACGGGCGTCGACCTCGTGCTCCTCGATGTGGATCGAGGAGAGGACGTCGTCCTGTACGAGGCGCTGCGACAGGATGATCGCGTCCTCGTAGTTGTGACCCTCCCACGGCATGAACGCCACGAGCAGGTTCTTGCCCAGCGCCATCTCGCCCTCTTCGGTCGAGGGGCCGTCGGCGAGGACCTGGTCCTTGATGACGCGCGCACCCTCGTCCACGAGCACCTTCTGGTTGAAGGAGGTGCCCTGGTTGGAGCGGGAGAACTTGGCTACCCGGTAGGTGGTGTAGGTGCCGTCGTCGTTGGCCACCGTGACGTAGTCGGCGGAGACCTCCTGGACGACACCGTCCTTCTCGGCCTTGATGACGTCGCCGGCGTCGACCGCGCAGCGGTACTCCATGCCGGTGCCGACCAGCGGCGACTCGCTCTTAATGAGCGGCACGGCCTGCCGCATCATGTTGGAGCCCATCAGCGCGCGGTTGGCGTCGTCGTGCTCCAGGAACGGGATCATGGCGGTCGCGACCGACACCATCTGGCGCGGCGAGACGTCCATGTAGTCGACCTCGGTGCCGGGCACGTAGTCGACCTCGCCGCCGCGGCGGCGGACGAGGACGCGGGCCTCGGCGAAGTGCTGGTCCTCGGTGAGAGGGGCGTTCGCCTGCGCGATGACGAAGCGGTCCTCCTCGTCAGCGGTGAGGTAGTCCACGTCGTCGCTGACGACACCGTCGGAGTCGACCTTGCGGTACGGCGTCTCGATGAAGCCGAAGGCGTTGACCCGGCCGTACGAGGCGAGCGAACCGATCAGACCAATGTTCGGGCCTTCGGGCGTCTCAATCGGGCACATGCGGCCGTAGTGCGACGGGTGCACGTCTCGCACCTCGAAGCCCGCCCGCTCACGGCTCAGACCACCCGGGCCGAGGGCGTTCAGACGACGCTTGTGCGTCAGCCCCGACAGCGGGTTCGTCTGGTCCATGAACTGGGACAGCTGGGACGTACCGAAGAACTCCTTGATCGACGCCACCACGGGGCGGATGTTGATCAGGGTCTGCGGCGTGATCGCCTCGACGTCCTGGGTGGTCATGCGCTCACGCACGACGCGCTCCATACGGGCGAGACCCGTACGGACCTGGTTCTGGATCAGCTCGCCGACATTGCGGATACGGCGGTTGCCGAAGTGGTCGATGTCGTCGGTCTCGACGACCACGGACTGGCCGTTCTCACCGACGGTCTCGGTCTCACCGGCGTGCAGCTTCACCAGGTACTTGATCGAGGCGATGATGTCCTCGACCGTCAGCACCCCGGCGTCCAGGCCGGCGGTGGAACCCAGCTTCTTGTTGACCTTGTAGCGGCCGACCTTCGCGAGGTCGTAGCGCTTGGGGTTGAAGTAAAGGTTCTCGAGCAGCGTCTGCGCGGCCTCACGGGTCGGCGGCTCGCCCGGACGCAGCTTGCGGTAGATGTCGAGCAGCGCATCGTCCTGGCCCTGGGTGTGGTCCTTCTCCAGGGTGGCGCGCATGGACTCGTACTCGCCGAACTCCTCGAGGATCTGCTCGGTGGTCCAGCCGAGCGCCTTGAGCAGGACGGTGACGGACTGCTTGCGCTTGCGGTCGATGCGGACACCGACCATGTCGCGCTTGTCGATCTCCATCTCCAGCCAGGCACCCCGGGACGGGATGACCTTGACCGAGAAGATGTCCTTGTCGGACGTCTTGTCGATGGAGGAGTCGAAGTAAACACCCGGCGAGCGGACCAGCTGCGAGACCACGACACGCTCGGTGCCGTTGATCACGAAGGTGCCCTTGTTGGTCATGAGCGGGAAGTCGCCCATGAAGACCGTCTGGGACTTGATCTCGCCGGTCTCGTTGTTGGTGAACTCGGCCGTGACGAAGAGCGGAGCCGCGTACGTGAAGTCGCGCTCCTTGCACTCGTCGATGGAGTTCTTCGGGGGCTCGAAACGGTGATCGCGGAAGGTCAGCGACATCGACCCGGAGAAGTCCTCGATCGGGGAGATCTCCTCAAAGATCTCCTCCAGACCGGACTTCCTGGGGACGTCCTGTCCACTGTCCAGGGCCGCCTCGACGCGAGCCTTCCAGTCCTCGTTACCGAGGAGCCAGTCAAAGCTCTCGGTCTGCAGGGCAAGGAGGTTCGGAACCTCGAGGGGCTCCTTGATCTTCGCAAAAGAGATACGCAGCGGGGCGGTGCTGGCGCCGTTGTTCGTGTTTCCAGTCGAGGCGGTGCGCGAGGCGGCCAAGAGGGGGTCCTTCCGAGGGCTCGGACTCACTACGCGCGTACCGGTCCCCCGGGCCGTGCACACCGGACATCAGCCCTGGTCAGGGCGGACGCGACGGCAATGCATGACCTTGGGTATGCCCCTGGTGACGGGCAGGAGGCAGCTAACAGGCAGCGCAAAGGGTCAGTGTAGCCACTCGCCACACTGATGTCCAGAGCGGATTCTCGAGATCGGCTTCAGCAGAGCCAACCTCTCCCCTCTTCTGCTCTTACGGGCCCCTCTGCGGCCACTGCTCGTCGCCGCCGGGGCGGCCTGTTGGTACAAGGCCTTCCCACTCATCCACCGATCCATGCCTCGGATCCGGACCGATGTGACGACCTGAGAATTGCGCGCTGCGTGCGGTTCGTCAAGGCCCCCCACTCCGACCAGGGTCTCCCGGAACGGCGAAGATCACCATACCTGTCAGGCCACACGGGGCAAGGAGCCCTGCTCGGCCGCGTTGCAGGAACGCCGAAGGGCGACCACCCGGCTGGGTGATCGCCCTGTGACGCTGTGCCCTCATAAGAGGGCTCAGAAAGTGCTCAGGAGAGCTGAGGTCACTTGACCTCGACGGAGGCGCCGGCGCCCTCGAGGGACTCCTTGGCCTTCTCCGCGGCGTCCTTGGCAACCTTCTCGAGGACCGGCTTCGGGGTGCCGTCGACGAGGTCCTTGGCCTCCTTCAGACCCAGGGAGGTCAGCTCACGCACGACCTTAATGACCTGGATCTTCTTGTCGCCGGCGCCGGTGAGGATGACGTCGAACTCGTCCTGCTCCTCGGCGGCCTCGGCGGGGGCGCCACCGGCCGGGCCGGCAACGGCGACGGCGGCCGGGGCGGCGGCCTCGACGTCGAACTTGTCCTCGAAGGCCTTCACGAACTCGGAGAGCTCGATGAGGGTCATCTCCTCGAACTGCGCGAGCAGGTCTTCCTGGCTGAGCTTCGCCATGATGGGCGTCCTTCCATTAAGTCGGCTGGGGTGCCGGATGTGTGGTTCGGCGGGCATGGCTTACAGGCCCGCTGGGTTGAGCGCGGAGTAGAGGGGATTACTCCCCGGCACCGCCCTGCTCGACCTTGCTGCGAAGCGCGTCCGCGGTGCGGACCATCTTCGTGAGCGGGGCCTGGAAGGTCGCCGCGGCCTTGGCCATGGACGCCTTCATGCCACCTGCCAGCTTGGCCAGCAGCACCTCGCGGGACTCGAGGTCCGCAAGCTTCTTGATCTCGTCGGCGGACAGCGCCTTGCCGTCAAGGACACCGCCCTTGATGACGAGCGCGGGGTTGTCCTTGGCGAAGTCACGAAGACCCTTGGCCGCCGTGACCGGGTCACCGGTCACAAAGGCGACAGCCGTCGAGCCCACGAGGTGCTCTTCCAGCTCGTTGACCCCGGCCTCCTTGGCCGCGATCTTGGTCAGCGTGTTCTTCACCACACGGTACTGAGCGTTCTCACCGAGCGAACGGCGCAGATCCTTGAGCTGCGCAACGGTGAGCCCGGTGTAAGCGGTCACAACAGCCGCGTTGGAGTTACGGAACTTCTCCGTCATCTCCTCGACTGCGTCGACCTTGTCGGGCGTCGCCATGAGCCTCGGCCTCCTTCCGGTGATGAGGACCGCTCGGAAGGGGCCGGACAAACGAAACGCCCCGGGCGCAGGCGCACGGGGCTGAGCCGACATAAATGCCGGAAGTCTCTTCCACAGTCACCTGCGCGGGCCGTCCGCAATCAAGCGGATCCTTCGGCTGCCTCACCCGGGAGGGCAGGGGCAGCAACCAGCGGTCTTTGGCTTCTGTGGAAGAGTACGTGACGTCCTGGCGTACGGGCAAATCCGTCACTTACGGCTGCCGCGAGCTACTGCTGCTGCAGCTCCGTGAAGTCCACGGTCTGCCCGGCCGGCGGCTCCTCGGCCGACACCTTGGTGCCGTAATCCGAGTAGTACGCCTCCATCCGGTACGGGCCGTTCTTGGTGTCGCCGGACTCCAGGCGCTTGATCATCAGATCCTTGCCGTCCACCCAGATGTCGACCTTCTGCGTGGTCACGCCTGCGGTCTTCAGCTGCTGCTCGATGGCCTTCAGCTGCTCCTCGGTGAGCTCCTTGGAGGACTTGCGGGTCATGTCGGCGACGTCGACGGTGCCCGCGTAATGCGTCGTCTTCACGCCCCTGACCGTCTCGGTGCCGACCTTCTTGACGTCCTTGGACGTCAGCAGCAGCTTCACCGCCTGGCCGGGGGTGGAGTTCTGCATCTGGTCCTTCATGTAGTCCCCGGAGGGGCCCATGAACTTCGACAGGTCGTCGTATCCGTAGCGGATCCACTTCTTGCCGGGGAACTGGGTCTGGAAGGGGCCCTGGACGTTCGCGTAATAGGCGTCCGGGAGATAGCGGGCCGGCAGCACGCCGTCCGTGTCGATCATCTTGGTCGCCTGCGCCATGCTGCCGCCGGTGTACGTCACCGTGGCAGTGCCCGTGGTGCCGTCCGACCAGTCCAGGGCGCCGGCGTTCTTGGTCGAGAGGGCGCTGCCCATGGTCATCGTTGACGTGAACCTGGAGGAGTTCGCGCCCGCGGTCTTCTCGTCCACCGTCTTCAGCGCGGCGATCGGGCTGAGCTTCTGGGTGCTCTCGCCGATGCCCTTGCCGCTGCCGCCGCCGCTGCCCCGGTCCTTCTTGCCCGCGCCGCCGCCGTCGTCGCTGCAGGCCGCCGCCCCGGTGAGCACCGCGGCCACGGCCAGCGCGACACCTGCACGTCTTACGGTCCGCCCCACTGTCATCCCCGTCCCCTTCCCCGTTGTCTTCCCTGTCCGCACCGGCTCAGCCCTCGTTGCCCATCTCCTGGCTGAGGTCCATGACCTCGGAGGCGGGCGGGGCCGTCACGGTCACCGGCTTGTTGAGCTCGCCCATGGTGACCGTGACGTCCATCGGGCCCTTGTCGGTCTTGCTGGTGGTGCGGAACTGCTTGGTGTGGTCGTTCTCGTCGATCCACATGTCCATGGTGAGCTTGTCGACGCCGAGCTCGCGGTACTCCTTGAGCTTCTCCTCGCGCCGCTCCCGCGTCTGCGCGTCCGCGTCCTTCATGCCGGCCTTGAGGCGGGCGAGGTCGATGGTGCCGGAGTAGTGCGTGGTGGGCACCCCGTCGATCTTTTCCTCACCGACCTTCTTCAGGCCCTCGGCCTCGAGCATGTCCTCGACGTCCTCGGTCGGGTTCGCGCCGGCGGGCGAGCCGGACATGAGCGAGCCGCCCTTCCCGCCCGCCTTCGACATGTCGACCTTCAGCCAGCTCTTGCCGTCCATGCCCTCGGCGGCCTCCTCGCCGCCGTTCATGTACATGGCGCGGCCGACCAGCCGCATCTCGAAGGTGCCGGACTGCGGCCCGCCGGTGAGCTGCATCTTCATCCGCATGGCCTCGGGCTTGCGGGTCATCGCGGCGGTGCCGGTGAACTTGCCCTCGCCGGGCGCGGTGCCGCGCATGGTGAAGGTGAGCGAGTCGATCTTCTGCTGCTTCTGGACCGCCTTCTTGATGGCGACGGCCGGCGTCACCTCGGCGGGCTTGCCGCCGCCTCCGCCTCCGCCTTTGGACTCGGAGCCGGCGGCGCCGTCCTTCTTGCCGTCGTCGTCGGAGCCGCAGGCGACGGCGCCTCCGCCGAGCAGCGCGGCGGAGAGCAGCACCGCGGATGTACGGGCGCGCATGGTGTGACGCATGATCCCCCCAGGGAACGCGTGAGCGAATGAGCGAGACAGTATCCCACGCCGCCGCACACGCCCCTGGGCCTCACGTCACGTAAGGAGGCGGCTCAGCCCTGCTGCTGGGCCTTCTTCAGCATCTCCATCAGGTCGACGGTGTCGCTCGCGGCCGGGGCCTGGGCGTCCACCTTCGCGCCCCAGTCGGAGAAGCGCATCTGGATCGCGGTCGGGCCCTGGTTGGTCTTGTACGACTGCTTGAGCTGGACCGGGTAGTTGTCGCCGTCCACCCAGACGTCGACGTTGTACTTGTCGACGCCCTGCTTCGCCATCGCCTCGACGAGCTGCTTGCGCTCGGCCTTGCTGAGGTATTCGGCGCTGCCGTTCTTCGCCGTGGCCTCCTTCACCGACACCGTGCCGGTGTAGTGGGTGGCCTCGACGCCGGCGACCTTGCCGGTGCCGACCTTCTTGATGTTGGGCGAGTCCAGGAACATGGCCATCTGCTTGGCCGGGTCCTGGTTCTTGCCCTGCTCGTCGAGGCCGCCGGTGATCGCGTCGGAGATCGACTTGTCGCCGGACTGCTCGGCGACCGCCTTCGGGTCGATCTTGATCCAGTGCTTGCCGTCCATCTGCTTGGCCGCGGCGGCGCCACCGTTGACGTACATGACGTCGTCGGCCATCACCATCCGGACCTGCTTGGGAGCGTCCGGGCCCCCGCCCATGGCGGAGCCGTCGAGCGTCATGTCCATCTCGAGCGGATCCCAGCTCATCGCGCCGGAGGACTTCACCGCGCCGCCGCCCGTACCGGCGCCGGCGGGCATCTTCATGGTCATCTCGAACTTGGCCGACTTCGCCTCGCTCGTCTTCTCCGTGGCGGCCTTGATCGCGGCAGCGGGGGCCATCTTGGGCGCCTCCGCCTTGTCGCCCGCGGCCTTGCCCTCGTCGCTCTTGTCGTCGCCACCGCAACCGGCGACGGCGGCCAGGGTGAGCGCTGCCGCGCCGAGCGCCGCACCGCCGCGTATGAGCTTCTTCTGCATGATGTCCCTTTCCCCCGCTCGGTTACGGAACGGAACGGCCCACCGTAGTGCACGCGGCCGGTACGACGAACGGCCGGGCCCGGCAGCCTCCGTAGCGGAGGTTGCCGGGCCCGGCCGTTCGAAAGCTGGTCGTCAGACCGCCGCGTCCTCGGTGAGGAGGTTGCGGGTGCGGTTGGCGTCCACCGGAATGCCGGGGCCCATCGTGGTGGTGATGGTGGCCTTCTTGATGTACCGGCCCTTCGCCGCGGACGGCTTCAGACGGTTGATCTCCTCCAGCGCTGCCGCGTAGTTCTCCACCAGCTTGGTCTCGTCGAAGGAGACCTTGCCGATGATGAAGTGCAGGTTGGAGTGCTTGTCGGTGCGGAACTCGATCTTGCCGCCCTTGATCTCGGTCACGGCCTTGGCCACGTCCGGGGTCACGGTGCCGGTCTTCGGGTTCGGCATCAGACCACGCGGACCGAGCACGCGGCCGAGGCGGCCGACCTTGCCCATGAGGTCCGGCGTGGCGACGACGGCGTCGAAGTCCAGGCGGCCCTTTCCAACCTCGTCGATGAGCTCGTCGGCGCCGACGATGTCGGCGCCCGCGGCCTCCGCGGCCGCTGCACGGTCGCCGGTCGCGAAGACCAGGACCCGGGCGGTCTTGCCGGTGCCGTGCGGGAGGTTCACGGTGCCGCGGACCATCTGGTCGGCCTTGCGCGGGTCGATGCCCAGGCGGAAGGCGACCTCGACGGTGCCGTCGAACTTCGAGGTGGAGGTTTCCTTGGCGAGGCGGATGGCCTCGAGGGGGCCGTACTGCCGCTCCCGGTCGATCTTTGCGTCGCCGGCGCGGAGGCTCTTGCTGCGCTTCACTGCAGTCTCCTGTGTCGTATGGAGTCGTGGTTGCGGGCCAGCGCGTGGCCCTCCCACGGGGGTGTGGCTAGGGGGTCAGCTCTCGACCGTGATGCCCATGGAGCGGGCGGTGCCAGCGATGATCTTCGACGCGGCGTCGATGTCGTTGGCGTTCAGGTCGGGCATCTTGGTCTCGGCGATCTCCTTGACCTGGGCAGCCGTGATCTTGGCGACCTTGGTCTTGTGCGGCTCGCCGGAGCCCTTGTCCACACCAGCGGCCTTGAGGATCATCTTCGAGGCCGGCGGAGTCTTGGTGATGAAGGTGAAGGAACGGTCCTCGTAGACCGTGATCTCCACCGGGATCACCCAGCCACGCTGCGACTCGGTCGCGGCGTTGTAGGCCTTGCAGAACTCCATGATGTTGACGCCGTGCTGACCCAGCGCGGGGCCGACCGGCGGCGCCGGGTTGGCCGCACCGGCCTGGATCTGGAGCTTGATAAGCCCCGTGACCTTCTTCTTCTTGGGAGGCATGCTCTCTCCGGGTCCTTGAATAGAGAGGGTTTCGGCCTCGATCCGTCATCCGGATGGAGGCATACCGCACCACGATAGCTGTTCATGGCGCGAGTCCTGAAACCGCGCAGGTCAGGAGGGCTTCAGCAGCCCGCCTGACCTGGTCGGAAGTACGTATTCGATCAGTTCTTCTGGATCTGGTCGAAGCTCAGCTCGACCGGAGTCTCGCGGCCGAAGATCTCGACGAGGCCCTTGACCTTCTTCGAGTCGGCGTTGATCTCGTTGATCGTGGCCTGCAGGGTGGCGAACGGGCCGTCCGTGACCGTGACCGAGTCGCCGACCTCGAAGTCCAGCACCTGGACCTCGACCTTGCGGGCGGGCGCCGGCTTGCCCTCGGCCTCGGCCTGCTCGCGGGCGGCCTTCTCCTCGGCCTCCGGCGCGAGCATCTTGACGATCTCGTCCAGGGTCAGCGGGTACGGGTCGTAGGCATTGCCGACGAAGCCGGTGACGCCCGGGGTGTTACGGACGACGCCCCACGACTCGTTGGTGAGGTCCATGCGGACGAGGACGTAACCCGGGAGCTTGTTCTGCCGGACGTTCTTGCGCTCGCCGTTCTTGATGACGGCGATCTCTTCCTCGGGGACCTCGGCCTGGTAGATGAAGTCCTCGACGTTGAGCGAGACGGCCCGCTGCTCGAGGTTGGCCTTCACGCGCTTCTCGTAGCCCGCGTAGGTGTGGATCACGTACCAGTCGCCGGGCAGGCCGCGCAGCTCGTCGCGGAGCGCCGCGATCGGGTCGACCTGCTCCTGGACGGCCTCCTCGGCCTCGATCTCGGCCTCGACCGCCTCGTCCTCGGCATCGTCGACGTCATTGCCGCCGTCGGCCTCGACCTCGAGCGCGGCCTCCTCGGCAGGCTCGCCGGCCTCGAGGTCGGCAGCCTCGGCCTGGTCCGGCTCCTCGGCGTCCGCCGCCTCGACGATGTCGAGCTCGTCCTCGGGGGACTCGACCGCTTCGGCCGGCTCGATCGCCTCGTTCAGGTTCGCGTCAGACACGGTGGCTGCTTCTTCCTGCGCTTCTCAAATATGGGGTTCGTACGTACGGGGCAAACCGGTCGGAACCGGCTCAGCCGAAGACGTACTTCATGACTTCGGTGAAACCCCAGTCAATCACGGTCACGATGCCGATGACGATGACAACGAAGATGATCACCACGGTGGTGTAGGTGCTCAGCTGGTGCCTGGTCGGCCAGACGACCTTCCGCAGCTCCGCGATGATCTGGCGGTAGAAGAGCCCGAGGCGGCCGAGCGGGCCCTTCTTGCCGCGCTTGCCACGGCGGGCCTGCTTGTCGCCGTCAGGGCGCTCAGGCGTTGCGGTGGAGCCGATGGCTTCCGTCACTCGTCCTCACCTGAAATCCCGGGTCGTGGCCGTGCCGCGCCCGGTACGAGCCGCACGGCGCATCGCTTCATCATCTGCATCTACGTGTGTAGCAGGGCCGGAGGGACTTGAACCCCCAACCGCTGGTTTTGGAGACCAGTGCTCTACCAATTGAGCTACGACCCTTTGAGCTCCCCAACCTACCGCATCCCGCCGTACGTGCAGTTGAGCACGCAAGCGAGCCCTGGCGATGAGGGCACGAGGGAAGAGTGTACGTGTTGCACGGGCCCGCGTCGAACGGGATCCCCGGTAACTGGTGTGCCACTCCATACGGGGGTCTGAAACGATGGACCCCATGACCGCTGCAACTCCACCCGCACAGTCCCCGACCGAGCGCAGGGTGTCGGCCCGCGTCGGTTCCATCTCCGAGTCCGCGACGCTGGCCGTCGACGCCAAGGCGAAGGCGCTCAAGGCGGCCGGCCGCCCGGTGATCGGCTTCGGCGCCGGCGAGCCCGACTTCCCGACGCCCGACTACATCGTCGACGCCGCGATCGAGGCCTGCCGCAACCCGAAGTTCCACCGCTACACGCCCGCCGGCGGCCTGCCCGAGCTCAAGGCCGCGCTCGTGGCGAAGACGAAGCGCGACTCCGGGTATGAGGTCGAGGCCGCGAACGTCCTCGTCACCAACGGCGGCAAGCAGGCGATCTACCAGGCCTTCGCCGCGATCCTCGACCCGGGCGACGAGGTCATCGTCCCGACGCCGTACTGGACCACCTACCCGGAGTCGATCCGGCTGGCGGGCGGCGTGCCGGTCGATGTCGTCGCGGACGAGACCACCGGCTACCGGGTCACGGTCGAGCAGCTCGAGGCGGCCCGTACGCCCAACACGAAGGTCCTGCTCTTCGTCTCCCCCTCGAACCCGACCGGCGCCGTCTACTCCCGCGCCCAGGTCGAGGAGATCGGCCGCTGGGCGGCCGAGCACGGGCTGTGGGTGCTGACGGACGAGATCTATGAGCACCTCGTGTACGGGGACGCCGAGTTCGCGTCGCTGCCGGTGGTCGTGCCCGAGCTGCGCGACAAGTGCATCGTGGTGAACGGCGTGGCCAAGACGTACGCGATGACCGGCTGGCGGGTCGGCTGGGTGATCGGGCCGAAGGACGTCATCAAGGCGGCCACGAACCTGCAGTCGCACGCCACCTCGAACGTCTCCAACGTGGCGCAGGCCGCGGCGATCGCCGCCGTGTCCGGCGACCTGTCGGCGGTGGCGGAGATGCGGGCGGCCTTCGACCGGCGGCGCAAGACGATCGTGCGGATGCTGAACGAGATCGACGGCTTTGTGTGCCCGGTGCCGGAGGGCGCGTTCTACGCGTACCCGTCGGTCAAGGGCGTGCTCGGCAAGGAGATCCGCGGCCGGCGTCCGGCCAGCTCCGTGGAGCTCGCCGAGATCATCCTTGAGGAGGCCGAGGTCGCGGTCGTCCCGGGCGAGGCCTTCGGCACGCCTGGCTACCTGCGGCTTTCGTACGCGCTGGGCGACGAGGACCTGGTCGAGGGCGTCAGCCGGATCCAGAAGCTGCTGGCGGAGGCGAAGGACTGACCTCGCACTGCCGCCACCTGTGACGGGGGCTTGCTCCGGATCTTCATTCGGGCAAGCCCCCGTTCAGGTAACCGCTACCACCGTGCGCGGCTGTTGCGGCAGGATCAGTAGATGGCTCGCGATGTCCATCTGCTCCCGAAAGCCCATCTCCACCTCCACTTCACCGGCTCCATGCGGCCCAGCACCCTGCTGGAGCTCGCCGACAGATACGGCGTCCACCTCCCCGAGGCCCTCAAGGGCGGCGAGCCGCCCAGGCTGCGGGCCACCGACGAGCGCGGCTGGTTCCGCTTCCAGCGGCTGTACGACATCGCCCGCTCCTGCCTCCGCTCCCCCGAGGACATCCACCGGCTGCTGCTGGAGACCGCGCAGGAGGACGCCGCCGACGGCTCCGGCTGGCTGGAGATCCAGGTCGACCCGACCTCGTACGCGCCCCGGCTCGGCGGCCTCATCCCGGCCCTGGAGACGATCCTCGACTCCGCCGACGACGCCGCCCGCGCCACCGGCGTCGGCATCCGCGTCCTGGTCGCCGCCAACCGCACCAAGCACCCGCTGGACGCCCGCACCCTGGCGCGGCTCGCGGTGCGCTATGCCGAGCGCGGCGTGGTGGGCTTCGGCCTCTCCAATGACGAGCGCCGCGGCTTCGCCCGCGACTTCGACCGGGCCTTTCACATCGCCCGCGAGGGCGGCCTGATCTCGGCTCCGCACGGCGGCGAGCTCACCGGCCCGGCGAGCGTGCGCGACTGCCTGGACGACCTGGACGCGGCCCGTATCGGCCACGGCATCCGCTCCGCGGAGTCCCCCGCGCTGCTGCGCCGGCTCGCGGACGAGGGGGTGACCTGCGAGGTCTGCCCGGCGTCGAATGTGGCCCTGGGCGTGTACGACAAGCCGGAGGACGTCCCGCTGCGCACCCTGTGGGACGCGGGCGTCCCCATGGCCCTGAGCGCCGACGACCCGCTGCTCTTCGGCGCCCGCCTGGCCGCCCAGTACGACATCGCCCGCGAGCACCACGCCTTCACCGACGCGGAGCTGGCGGAGCTGGCGCGGCAGTCGGTGCGGGGGTCGGTGGCGCCGGAGGACGTACGGGGACGGCTGCTGGCGGGGATCGAGGAGTGGCTGGCGGCGGACGCCTGACCAGCCTCAGCCCGTACCGGCCGCCGCCCGTACCGGCTCAGCGCGCGGCGCCCAGCCCCACCACCTGCTTCACCGTCGCCGGGTCGTCGATGAACGCCAGCATCGCGCAGGCCAGATCGGCCCGCCCGAGGGTGCCCGCGTTCGGCACGTTGGCGGCCACGAGGTGCCGGTAGCGGCCGGTGAAGGGCTGGTTCCCGAGATTGCCGGGCCGGACCGCCGTCCAGTCCAGTGCGCTGGCCGCCATCACCTGCTCCATGGCGCCTACATCCGCGTACACCTTGGCGAACAGCCGCCGGATCAGCGGATAGGCGATGCGGCGCCCCACGAAGGACTCGCCCTCCGGGGTGGGGCCCACCGGGAGGGCGCTGATGGTGATCAGGCGGCGTACGTCGGTGAGCTCCATGGCCCGCACGATGGCGCGGGTGCCGGACTCGGCGATGCCGGTGTTGCGGGGCGAGGTCGGGCCCAGCCCGGAGAGCACGGCGGTGGCGCCCTGAATCAGCGGGACCAGGGCCTCGGTGTCGGCCAGATCCGGGACGACGGCCACCGTCAGGCCGCTGCCGTGGGCGGTGAGCTTGTCCGGGTTGCGGACCACGGCGGTGACCTGGTGGCCGACGTCCAGCGCCTGCTGGACGACGAGTCCGCCCGTGCGGCCGGTGGCACCGAAGACGGTCAGCTTCATGGGTCTCTCCTGCCATACGGTGGGATGGATACGGGGGTGGGTGAGTGCTCACTCACCACAGTACCGGCTAGGGTGAGTAAGTACTCACCCACGAGTAGGATCCGCAGCTACACCCCGAGGAGTAACCGTCCGTGAAGCCGCGCCCCGCCTCCGAGCGCCTGCTCGACGCCGCCGAGAAGCTCATGCGCACCACCGGTCTGGGCAGCGCGACGACCAAGGCGATCGCGCGGGAGGCGGGCTGCTCGGAGGCCGCGCTCTACAAGCACTTCGCCAATAAGGAAGAGCTGTTCGTACGGGTGCTGACCGAGCGGCTGCCCACCAAGGTCGGGCCGCTGCTGAACGAGCTCGCCGAGGACCCGGGCGACCGGACGGTCCTCGAGTGCCTGACCGAGCTCGCCGACCAGGCGGCGCGCTTCTACGCGGACGCGATGCCGATGGCCGGCTCCCTCTTCGCCGAGCCGGCGCTGCTCGCCCGCCACCGCGCGGGGCTGCGCGAGCTGGGCATCGGCCCGCACATGGTCCTGGAGGTGCTCGCCCGCTACTTCGAGAACGAGCGCGCCCGCGGCCGGGTCCGGCCCGACGCGGACGCCCGCGCGGCCGCGGCGCTGCTGCTGGGGGCGTGCTTCCAGCGGGCGTTCTTCCTGCACTTCTCCGGGGAGGAGACGGTGCAGCCGGTCGATGACTTCGCGGCGGCGGTGGCGGCGACGACGTGGGAGGCGGTCAGGCCCTGAAGCGGGCCCGCGGCCTCACAGGCTCACGCCCACCGTCACCGGCTCGTTCACCAGCGTCACCCCGAAGGCCTCCCGCACCCCGTCCCGCACCTCGCGGGCGAGGGCGAGGAGGTCTTCCGTCGTGGCGGAGCCGCGGTTGGTGAGGGCCAGGGTGTGCTTCGTGGAGATGCGGGCCGGGCCCGTTCCGTAGCCCTTGGTGAAGCCGGCCTTGTCGATCAGCCAGGCCGCGGAGGTCTTCACGCGGCCGTCGGGGGCGGGGAAGGCGGGCGGCGCCACCTCCGGGCCGAGGCGGTCGTGGACGCGGGCGAGGAAGGCCTCGTACTGCGCCTGCTCCAGGATCGGGTTGGTGAAGAAGGAGCCCGCCGACCAGGTGTCATGGTCGTCCGGGTCCAGGACCATGCCCTTCCCCGCGCGCAGCCCGAGCACCGTCCTACGGGCCTCGGCGAGGCCCGCCCGCTCGCCCTGCTGGACGCCGAGCGTCCTGGCGGTCTCGGCGTACGCGATGGGCGCCGAGCGGCCGCCCGCGTCCTCCAGGCGGAAGCGGACGCGCAGGACGACATAGCGGCCGGGGTCGGCCTTGAAGCGGCTGTGGCGGTACGAGAAGCCGCAGTCGGCGTTCGGGACGGCGACCCGCTCGCCGGTCTCGCGGTCGTACGCGATCACCTCGGTGATGGTCGAGGAGACCTCCTGGCCGTACGCGCCGACGTTCTGGATCGGCGTCGCGCCCGCGGAGCCGGGGATCCCGGCGAGGCACTCGATGCCCGCGAGGCCCGCGTCCACGGTACGGGCGACGGCGTCGGACCAGTTCTCGCCGGCGGCGAGCTCCAGGTCGGTGCCGTCGAGCTCGAAGCCGCTGGTGGCGATGCGCAGGGCGGTGCCCTCGAAGCCCTTGTCGGAGATGACGAGGTTGGAGCCGCCGCCGATGATCAGCAGCGGCTCGCCGTCGGCGTCGGCCTTGCGGACGATGTCGATGACCTCGTCATCGGTCGTCGCCGTGACCAGCCGGGCGGCGGGGCCGCCGAGCCGGAAGGTGGTGAGGGGGGCCAGGGGGGCATCGTTCTGTACCTGCACCCTGACACCCTACGGGGCCGCACAACGGCGGGGCGGGTGTGGCCGCAGCCACACCCGCCCCGCCGTGTCGTACCGGCGCTCACACCAGCTCGGTCTCCTTCACCTCGGCGGAGGAGGCCACCAGCTCCGACTCCTTGGCGACCCGTCCGCGCCCCGGGATCAGCAGGGCGGCAGCCGTGCCGATCGTCAGGGCCGCGACGCCCGCCCACAGGGCCGGCTGCAGGCCGTCCACGAAGGTCTGGCCCGTCTCGTAGCCGCCGCGGGAGGCGAAGACCGCGGCCAGGATGGCCACGCCGAGGGCGCCGCCCAGCTCGCGGAACGCGTTGTTGGCGCCGGAGGCGATGCCCTGTTCCGCGGGGCGGACGCTGGACATGACGACGTTGGCCGCGGGGGCGAAGTACATCGCCATGCCGACGCCGCTGACGATGAAGGGCACGAGGTACGCGCCGTACGAGAAGTCCGCCGAGATCTGGGTGGCGATCCAGGCAAGCCCGATGGCCTGCAGCGCCAGGCCGATGGCGACGACCGGGCGGCCGCCGATGCGGTCGGACAGGGCGCCCGCGATCGGAGCGACGATCAGCGCCATGCCGGTCCAGGGGAGCATCCGGACGCCCGCCTCGGTCGGGGAGTAGCCGCCGACGCCCTGCAGGAACTGGCTCAGCAGGAAGATCGAGCCGAACATGCCGACGAACATCAGGAGGCTGGCCGCGTTGATCGAGGAGAAGGCACGGCTGCGGAAGAGCCGCATCGGCAGCATCGGGGCCTTGGCGCGCAGCTCGTACGCGATGAAGGCGAGCAGCAGCACCGGGCCGGCGATCAGGCCGGTGAGGACGGGGCCCGCGGTCCAGCCGTCGGGGTTGCCGCGGACCAGGCCATAGACGATGCCGAAGAGGGACGCGCTGATCAGGGCGGTGCCGGGGAGGTCGAGGCGGTTGTTGCTGCCGCGGGACTCCGGCAGGCGGAAGTGGATCAGGGGCAGGAGGGCGAGGCCGATCGGGACGTTCAGCCAGAAGATCCACTCCCAGGCGATGTGCTCGGTGAGCGCGCCGCCCACCAGCGGGCCTGTCGCCACGGCGATGCCCTGCACCGCGCCCCAGATGCCGAGCGCGGCGCCGCGGCGGGCCGCGGGCACGGCGGCGGTGAGGAGGGTGAGGCTGAGCGGCATCAGCAGGGCGGCGCCGACGCCTTGGGCGGCGCGGGCCGCGACGAGGGCGTCGATGCCGTCGGACAGCGCGGCCCCGGCGGAGGCCGCGGTGAAGATGGCGATGCCGATGCCGAACATGCGGCGGCGGCCGAAGCGGTCGCCGAGCGCGGCGCCGGTCATGAGGAGGACGGCGAAGGTGAGCGTGTACGCGCTGACCGTCCACTCCAGGTCCTCGAGGCCGCCGCCGAAGTCCTTGCGGATGGCGGGCAGGGCCGTGGTGACGACGAGGTTGTCCAGGGCGCCCATGAAGCTGGCGAGGCTGGTGATGATGAGGGCCCAGGCCGCTGCGCGGCGGGGTGGTGTGGCTGTTTCCTTTGACATGGTGTCCCCCTTGCTCGGATTGCTTAGTTATTGATTACTAACTTTCGCGGGCACACGTGTGCGCACCCCAACTGACCGACGCTTGGCTTACTTCGGCTGCACCTGCTCGTAGAAGCCGGTCCACACCCGGTGCTCGGGCTGGAAGCCCATCGACACCAGGACGTTGACGAGCATCCCGTACGCGAGGAACTGGGTCGTCTCCTCGACATCCGCCCCCATGGCCAGGTGGGCGACGTCGTACATCTCCATCCACTCGGCCCGCAGGGCCTCGCCGAACTCGTGGTCGCCGGCGCTCTCCGCGTCCGCGACCGCGACGTACATCTGCATCTGCATGAGCAGCATCTCGGGGTCGTCCGCGATGAGCGCCTGGTACGCCTCGCCCATCGACTTGGTGGCCTCCTCGCCGTGGAGCCCTTCGGAGGCCTTGCGGAACACCCCGGTGACGTCCTGGCAGCAACGCCGGGCGGCCTCCAGGAAGATCGCCTGCTTTCCGGGGAAGAGGCGGAAGAGATACGGCTGGGAGACGCCGACCCGCTTGGCGATCGCCTCGGTCGAGGTGCCGTGGTACCCACCCCGGGAGAACTCGGTGACCGCCGCGCGGATGACGCTCTCGCGTCGCTCTTCTGCACTCATCCTTGCCATGTGGACTAAGTTATTGGCCACTCACTAACTTGTCAACCCGTCGGCCGACTCCCGGTTTTCGGCCGGGAGTCGGTGCAGGTCAGGCCAGCTTTACGGTCGCCCGGGCCATGCCGAGCACCTTCTGCCCCGCGCTCATGGCGGTGAGGTCGACGCGGACCGTACGGGCCTCGTCATCGCGGACGGCCACCTTGCCGGAGACCTCGATGAGGGCGCCGGTGTCGTCATTCGGCACGACGACGGGCTTGGTGAAGCGGACGCCGTAGTCGATCACCGCGCCCGGGTCGCCGACCCAGTCGGTCACGACCCGGATCGCCTCGGCCATGGTGAACATGCCGTGCGCGATCACGTCCGGCAGGCCCACCTCCTTGGCGAACTTCTCGTTCCAGTGGATCGGGTTGAAGTCGCCGGAGGCGCCCGCGTACTGGACGAGGGTGGCGCGGGTGACCGGGAAGGACTGGGCCGGGAGTTCGGTGCCGGTCTCGACGGCGTCGTAAGAGATCTTCGCGGTCATCGCTGCCTCAGGCCCCCTCGGCGGCGCGCGCCACCAGCTTGATCATGGTCGTGACCACGTGCTCGCCGGACTCGTCGTGGACCTCGCCGCGGACATCGAGGATGTCATTGCCCGCCAGGGACTTGATCGACTCGATGGTGGAGGTGACCGCGAGGCGGTCGCCGGCGCGGACCGGGCGGGTGTACGCGAACTTCTGGTCGCCGTGCACCACCCGGCTGTAGTCCAGGCCGAGCTGCGGATCCTCGATCACCTGGCCCGCGGCGCGGAAGGCGATGGCGAAGACGAAGGTGGGCGGGGCGATGACGTCGGGGTGGCCGAGGGCCTTCGCCGCGTCCGGGTCGGTGTACGCGGGGTTGGCGTCGCCGACGGCCTCGGCGAACTCGCGGATCTTCTCCCGGCCGACCTCGTACGGGGCGATGGGCGGGTAGGTCCGCCCCACGAAGGACTGGTCGAGCGGCATCGGCTCGGCACCTCCTGCGGTGTGGTGGCTGTCGCCACCCAGTGTGCACAAAGGGTGAGGGGCCGCACCCACTGGGTGCGGCCCCTCACCGTTGCTTTTTTCGTACGCCGAATCCCCGCGTCAGCGGGTCTCGCGGTGCGCCGTGTGGTCGTTGCAGCGAGGGCAGTACTTCTTCATCTCAAGACGGTCCGGGTTGTTACGCCGGTTCTTCTTGGTGATGTAGTTCCGCTCCTTGCACTCCACGCAGGCCAGCGTGATCTTCGGGCGGACGTCTGTGGCAGCCACGTTGAGTGCTCCTTGACGAACGGATGGGACAAACGCATAAAGAGTAGCCGATCGGAGGACCGGGCCTGCAATCGGCTACCGAGAGTGAGTAGCGGTGACCGGACTTGAACCGGTGACACAGCGATTATGAGCCGCTTGCTCTACCGACTGAGCTACACCGCTGCAGATGCTCGCGTCCTCCAGAGTACCTGGCGGTACGCGCACATCAGAGCCCCAATGCGGAATCGAACCGCAGACCTTCTCCTTACCATGGAGACGCTCTACCGACTGAGCTATTGGGGCGAGCGATGAAGACATTACACGCTCAGCGGCGGAAGGTGAAATCCGTATCGATGGGGCGACGGGCCGCCTTGGGGGGTCGCGGGTAGGGGTCGCGGGAGCCTCGCCCGGTCCCGCTGGATGCCCCGGTGGAAGCTCCGGTACGACTATTCACCGGCGCCGCGCATCTTCCGCGAAGCGGACATTACGGCACTCTAGGCTCGGTCGTCTCAACGTCTGAGTGAGCGATCTCTCATGCCGCCCCAGCACCGGGAGCCCCATGGCCGACAGCCAGCCGCAGCAGCCGTCCTCGTCCGGGTCGTCGGGGGCGTCCCCCTCCCCCGGTCCTGGTGCCGGTCCCGGTGCCGGTCCCGCCGAGTCCGGGACGCTGGTGCTCACCGGGGCGCGGCTGGCCGATGGGCGGATGGTGGACGTACGCCTCGGGGGTGGGCGGATCCAGGCCGTGGGCACCGCCGGGAGCCTGGGGGCTCCGGTCGCCTCGGGCGGGGCGCGGGTGGATCTGACCGGTTATCTGCTGCTGCCCGCGCCCGCGGAGCCGCACGCCCATGGCGACACCGCGCTCACGGCGGGCGCGGCGAGCGCGGCGGGGCCCGCGGGGGACACCGCGACGGAGGTGCAGCGGCGGTGCACCGAGGCGGCGTTGCTGCAGCTCGGGCACGGGGCCACGGCCCTGCGCACGCATGTGCGGGTCGGGGGTGTGACCGGTCTGCGGGCGCTCGAAGGCGTGCTGCGGGCGCGCGAGTCACTGCGGGGGCTGACGGACGTGACGGCCGTCGCCCTCCCCCGGCTGCTCACTGGTATTGGCGGAGCGGACGGGCTGGCGGCGCTACGGGAGGCGGTGAAGATGGGCGCTGAGGCGATCGGCGGCTGCCCTGATCTGGATCCGGATCCCGCGGGCTATGTGGAGGCCGTGCTGGAGCTGGCGGGTGAGCACGGGTGCGCCGTTGATCTGCATACGGACGGGGCGGAGCCGGCGCGGCTCGGGCGGCTGGCGGCGATGGCCGGCGGGCTGCGCGGGGCGGGCGGCGCCGGGGTCACCGTCGGGCCGTGCGGCGGGCTGGGGCGGTTGCCGGAGCGGGTGGCGGGGCTGGTCGGCGAGCAGCTGGCGGCGGCCGGGGTCGCGGTCGTCTGCCTGCCGCAGGGCGGGTGCGGAGCGCTGGAGCAGGCGCGGTCGCGGGCCGGGCGGTGCGCGCCGGTGCGGCTGCTGCGGGCGGCAGGTGTGCGGGTGGCCGCGGGCAGCGGGGCGCTGCGGGACGCGGCGAATCCGGTGGGGCGCGGGGATCCCTTCGAGGCCGCGTATCTCCTGGCCACGCTGGGTGAGGCGGCGCCGGAGGAGGCGTACGACGCGGTGAGCGGGCAAGCGCGGGCGGCGGTGGGGCTGCCGGCGGTGCGGGTGGAGGCGGGTTTCCCCGGGGAGCTGGTGGCGGTGCGGGGCGAGGACGTCGCCGGGGTGCTGTCGCTGGCGTACAGCCGCATCGTGGTGCACCAGGGGCGGGTGGTGGCGCGGACGAGCGCGGTGCGCGAGTACTGCGACACGGCGGGCGCGAGCGAGCTGGAACTGCCGCGGCAGGGGCAGCGGGGGTGACCGCGTCGCGGGGTTATCCACAGGCTGCGGCGGGTCGGGGCTGGTGGGGCGTACGGTCGGGATCATGCGGATTGTCATTGCAGGAGGACACGGACAGATTGCGCTGCGGCTGAGCCGGCTGCTGGCCGCGCGCGGGGACGAGATCGCCGGCATGATCCGGCGCCCGGAGCAGGCCGGCGACCTGCTGGCGGCCGGGGCCGAGCCGGTGGTGTGCGACCTGGAGTCGGCCTCGGTCGACGACGTCGCCCGGCACCTGGAGTCGGCGGACGCGGCCGTCTTCGCGGCCGGCGCGGGCCCCGGCAGCGGGGAGGCGCGCAAGGAGACCGTGGACCGGGCGGCGGCCGTGCTCTTCGCCGACGCGGCGGAGCAGGCCGGGGTGCGGCGGTTCATCGTGGTCTCCGCGATGGACACGGATGGCGAGCCGCCGGAGGGCACCGACCCGGTGTTCGCGTCGTATCTGCGCGCGAAGGGCGCCGCGGATGACGACGTACGGGCCCGCAAGGACCTGGACTGGACGATCCTGCGGCCCGGGCGGCTGACGAATGACGCGGGGACGGGTCTGGTCACGCTCGCCGAGCACACCGGGAGGGGGCTGGTGACTCGGGACGATGTGGCGGCGGTGCTGGCGGAGTTGCTGGCCGAGCCGGGGACGGCGGGGAAGACGCTGGATCTGATCGGCGGGGATACGGAGGTGGTGGCGGCGGTGCGGGCGGTCGCCGGCGACTAAGCGCGGGCGGCTGCCGTCAGGCGCGGAGGGCCGTTCAGGCTGCTCGTAGTGCGGGGAGTAGTTCCTGTTCCTCGTACGCGAAATGGGCCTCCAAGTCCGCCTCCAGCGTGGCCAGTTCCTGCTGGAGGTGGGCGGGTGAGGGCTGGGGGGCCGCCGGGTGATCCGCGAGGGTGCGGAGGCGGGAGAGGTTGGCGGCGATGGTGCGGTGTTCGGTGCGGAGGCGGGTCAGGACCTGGGTGAGGTGGGGGAAGCGGGTGTCGAGTTCGGCGAAGGCGCCGTCTTCCTTGGCGTGGTGTTCGCCCAGGGCCGTGCAGAAGGAGAGGCAGTGGCGAGCGAGTTCCGCGCCGGGGGCCGTCGCGGGGCGCGCTTCCCCGGCGCGCAGAGCCGTCAGGTCGGCGCGGAGGGAGGCGTGCGCCTGCTCGAGGATGTCCGCCATGGCTGCCAGGCGGTGGGTGGGACCGCTTTCCGTGGGCATGCGGGGGCCTCTCGGTAGCATCGCTGCGTCCATGCATGACTTTGCTTTGCAAGCAAAATAGCTTTGATGGCAAAGCTATGGAGGGAGGGTCCGGGTGTCAAGCGGTTCCAGCGTCGACGACGCCGTCCGTACGCTGCTGCTGCTCATGCCGCGCCTGGTCGGCCGGGCCAAGCGCACGCCGCCGCCGGAGGAGCTGCGCTCCTTCGCGCTCGCGCCGCGGCATCTATCGCTGCTCGCCTACCTCCTCTTCGACGGGCCGCTGCCGGTGAACGAGCTCGCCGCGCGCCTTGAGGTCGCGCCGACCACGGTGAGCCTCATGGTCAGCGACCTGCACGGGAAGGGGATGCTGGAGCGGGAGGAGGACCCCGCGGACCGGCGCCGGAAGATCGTCAGCATCGCGGAGGTGCATCGCCCGGCGATCGACGGGTGGCTGGGGCGGGGGGCGGCCGCCTGGCGGGCGGTGCTTGAGCCGCTGACGGCGGCGGAGCGGGAGCTTGTGGTGAGCACGCTTGCGGCCTATGAGCGGGCCGCGATGGGTGAGGGCTGAAGTCCCTTACCCCTACTGGGGTTTGACGGGCGGGTTGGCTCCCTGGTGTGACGCGGGTGAGGCGGTTCGGGTCCTAGCTTTCGGGCGTCCGGAAACCGGGATCGCACTGCCTTGAGGAGACCTCATGTCCGTACGTACCGTCGCCATGCTGCCCGTCCACGGCGTACTCGCCTTCCCCGCCCAGCTCACCGCGCTCGCGCTCGCCAGCCTGGGCGGCGCGCGCGCCGGGGCTCGGCTCCAGGAACGGGTGGAAGGGCTGCTTCCCGGTTCGCCATCGGGTCCGGCAACGCCATCGGGCCCCGCACCATCGACGCGGGCGACCGCTGTCGCCGGGCGGGCCGTGCGGGCGCTGCCGGGGGCCGCGGTTGCCTTTGTGCTGGCGGCTCCGGCGGTGGGACTGGCGGTGGTGCGCGGGCTCTGTTACCCGCTCGCCGAGGCGGGCAATGACGTCAGCGACTCCTGGGGCGGGCCCACCATGGCCGGCGCCTGGGCGGTGCACTTCGCCGTCGGGGTGGCGACGGTGGCTGCGGTCACGGGCGTGCTGGCGCTGCTGCGCCTACGGCGACTGCGAGGGGCGAGGGCCAACGGCGCGGGACTCTCCGCCTCGTGACGCGGGCCTCTCCGCCTCCTGACCCGGGCCCGGAACCTGGACCCCGGAGCCGCTTCACCACGGCGGGCGGCGGGTCCGGCTCACCACAGCAGGCGCTCCAAGCGCGCCCGGAGCATCAGTTCGCGTGGGGAGCCCGGAGGGAGGGCGTCCGCTGCTGCCTGGATCAGGCGGAAGGGTCCCCGCACCCTAAGGCTTCTCACCCTCCCCGCCCGAGGGTTGCGGCAGGGTTGCACTCCCCTCGACCGGCCGCAGCAGGCCCACCAGCAAGTGCACCAGCTCCGCCGTGATCTCCCCCGCCGTCGCCTCCACATAGCCGGCCGACCAGTCGTAGAGCAGCCCGTTGACCGCGGCAATAAAGGCATACCCCGCGATCCGGTAGTCCCGATCCGGCACCTCCCCCCGCGCGACCGCCGCCGCGGCCTCCGCCCGGATGAGCTCCACCCATCGCGTACGGGTCTCGATCCGCTGCCGCTCCAGCGCCGGGCCCGCGCCGACGACCTCGGCGAACAGCACCCGTATTCGGCGCGGGTCGGTGGCGGCCGACTCGGCGTACGCGCGGAAGGCCACCGCCGCGCGGGCCCGTACATCGCCCTCGGGCGCGGTGCCGAGCGCGGCGAGGACCGCGGCCTCGGCGCGGGCGTTGCCCTCGCGGTGGAGGACCGCCAGCACCTCTTCGAGATTGCCGAACTCCTCGTAGAACTGCCGGGTGGAGAGATCCGCCTTCGCGCACAGCGCGGCCACGCTGGTGCCGCGATAGCCGGGCCCGCCGCCGAACAGCTCCAGACCTGCCGCGAGCAGCCGCTGCCGCCGCTCCGCCCGGCGGTCGGCCGCGGGCCGGCCGGCGTATCCGCGGGTGGGCCGCTTCCCGGGTCCTGGCAAGAGCCCCTCCTTCGTCAACTGCCGCTGCGCTACGGCCGATTCTCACCTGCGCGGGGTATTGCGGCGCACCTCCCCCGTCGTTACCGTCGGGTAACGCATTTCTGAACACGACCGTTTTCACATTCTCCGACGGAGGTACGCATGACGCCACCAGCCGCTTTAACCCGCCGCCGCGGCCTCCGCCGCCGGCTCGTCGTCACCGTCGCCGCCCTCCTCGCCACCGCGGGCGTGCTCACCGCCGCCACCGGCAGCGCGCAAGCCGGCGAGACGGCCGCCGCCCCGCGCCAGTACCCGGTCGGCGACCTGGGCACCGCCGTCAGCAACTTCTTCGCCAGCCCCAACGCCGTCGCCGGCGCCAACGACTGGAACTGCAAGCCCTCCGCCACCCACCCGGACCCGGTCGTCCTGGTGCACGCCACCTTCGTCAACCAGGGCGCCAACTGGGCCCAGATCGCCCCGACCCTCGCCAACGAGGGCCACTGCGTCTTCGCCTTCAACTACGGCATGAACCCCGTCCTCTCCCTCGGCCGCATCGGCGGCATGACGGGCGTGGCGGGCTCGGCCCGTACGATGAGCGCCTTCGTCGACAAGGTGCTGGCGAAGACGGGCGCCAAGAAGGTCGACCTCGTCGGCCACTCGCAGGGCGGCATGATGCCGAACTACTACATCAAGCGACTGGGCGGCGCCGCGAAGGTCGACAAGTTCGTGGCGATGGCGCCGAGCAACCACGGCACGACGCTGAACGGCCTGGTCAACCTGGGCGAGGCGATCCACGTCCTGGGCCTGGTCAACGGCTTCTTCGACCTCATGGGGCTGCAGGGGCTCAAGGACCAGGAGGCCGGCTCCGACTTCCAGAAGGCGCTCTGGGCGGACGGCGACACGGCCCCCGGGGTGCGCTACGCGGTGATCCAGACCAAGAACGACAAGGTCGTCACCCCGTACACGAATGCCTTCCTCAAGGGCGGCAATGCGGAGAACATCCTGCTCCAGGACCAGTGCCCGGAGAACCCGGTCGGGCACGTAGGCCTGGCCTTCGACGGGCCGACCGTGCAGAACGTGGTCAATGAGCTGGGCGCGGACGTGCCTGGCTTCCAGCCGAAGTGCGAGAAGTACGGGATCGGCTTCTGAATCACGCCCGTAAAACCACTGAAGGGCCGGCTGCCCGAAGCAGCCGGCCCTTCAGCAGAGCGGCGATCAGTAGTCGATACGGTCCGACTTCGCCAGCCACGCGTCGAACGGGGCGGTGCGGTTCGGCAGGTCGAGCTGCTCGACGTCCGCCGGCCACAGCTCCTTCGGCTTCTTCTCGAAGAGGTCGTAGAACTTGCGGTCGTCGAAACCGGCCACCGCGGCATCGTGCCGGTCGGCGGAGAAGACGATCCGGTCCACCCGCGCCCACAGGGCGGAGGACAGACACATCGGACAGGGCTCACACGAGGTGATCAGGACGCAGCCCTCGAGCGAGAAGGTGTTCAGCTTCTGGCAGGCGGCGCGCATCGCGCTCACCTCGGCGTGCGCCGTGGGGTCCAGGCTCGCAGTGACCAGGTTGTTGCCGGTCGCGACAACCTCGCCGTCCTTGGCCACCAGGGCGCCGAAGGGCCCGCCGCCGTTGGCAACGCTCTCGGTGGCGAGCGCGATGGCCTGGTTCATCCAGGTGCGCTCAAGGTCCTGGATGCCGGTCTCCTGGGCGTGCACAGTCATGGTTACTCCAGTTAACAGGGAAGAAGGCCAGCGCGCATTCGCCCCTTGCTTCGTTGCAGTGGTACGAGGAGTACACAGGCAAACGGCGGGTGTCAGCACGGGGTGGAAGACATGAAATGGCCCGGGGGCCGGGACCGGGGATTTGTAGAGTCCTACAAGAGAAGATCGTTTGAGCCAGAGCTCCTACGCTGCGCTACTGGCCAGGCGCGGTCCGCTACCCTCGCCCTGTGTCGGCAGCACCGCACCCAGACGAGTACGCCGTAGTCGCCGTCGCCTCCTCCGCCGGCGGCATCCACGGCCTCGGCATGCTGCTCGGCGGCCTCCACGCGGAGCTCCCCGTACCCGTCCTGGTCGTCCAGCACCTCGACCCACGCCACCGCACCGTCCTCGCGGACATCCTCGACCGCCGCACCGGCCTGCACGTCAAGCTCGCCGAGGCGGGCGAGAGCGTCCGGCCAGGGCAGGTGTACGTGGCGCCGCCCGACCGGCATCTGCTCGTCGGCCCCGACGGCGACCTGGCGCTCTCCAACAGCGAGCTCGTCCACTTTCTGCGCCCCTCCGCCGACCTGCTCTTCGAGTCCGTGGCAGGCGCGTACGGGGCCCGGGCCATCGCCTGCGTGCTGACCGGGACCGGCAGGGACGGGGCAATGGGGGTGGACGCCGTCAAATCCCGCGGGGGCACGGTGATCGTGCAGGATCCGGAGACGGCAGAATTCAAGGGCATGCCGGAGGCGGCTGTGGGTACGGGGTCAGCGGACTTCGTACTCCCGCTGGAGGAGATCGCCCGTGTGATCAGCGGGCTCGTTGAGACCAAGAGGCAGTGATGGCGGAACAGCAGCAGGACGTGGAGAGCGACGAGGCGCTGGAGGAGCTGCTGACGTTCATCCGCGACGCACGCGGGTTCGACTTCACCGGCTACAAGCGCTCCTCCCTGGGGCGACGCATCCGCAAGCGGATGGGCGACGCGCGGGTTGATTCGTACGCGGACTACCGCGACCTGCTGGAGACCAACGCGGATGAATTCAACGCCCTGTTCAACACCATCCTGATCAATGTCACCTCGTTCTTCCGCGACTCCGAGGCCTGGACCCTCCTGCAGCGCGAGGTGCTGCCCGAGCTGATCTCGGACGCGGGCGGGGAGGACGAGATCCGGGTATGGAGCGCGGGCTGCTCCAGCGGCGAGGAGGCGTACTCGCTGGCCATCATCTTCGCCGAGTCGCTGGGCATCGACGAGTGCCTGAACCGGGTGAAGATCTATGGGACGGACGTCGACGAGGAGGCGCTGCGCGACGCCCGCAGCGGCCTGTACACCGCCAAGGACCTGGAGACGCTGCCCGGAGAGCTGCGGGACAAGTACTTCGAGCAGAACGGCACCCGGTTCAGCTTCCGGTCCGACCTGCGCCGCCGGGTCATCTTCGGCCGCCACGACATCACCCGGGACGCCCCGATCTCGCGGCTGAACCTGCTGGTGTGCCGTAACACGCTGATGTATTTCAACGTCGAGGCGCAGACGCAAATCGTCGACCGCTTCCACTTCGCGCTGCGGGAGAGCGGCCACCTGTTCCTCGGCAAGGCCGAGATGCTGCTCAACGACGCCGACCGGTTCGACGTGGTGAGCATGCGGCAGCGGATTTTCCGGCGCCGCGCGGGCAGCGCAGGGCCGCCGTACCACTCCGCGCCGCTGAAGATCAGGCCGGCATGGGGCCCGAGATCCACACTGCGACCCGCACCAGGCAGCTGCGCGATCTGATCCTCGACGCGGCGCCGGGTGCCACCCTCGGCATCGACGGCGCCGGGCAGGTGGTGCTGATCAACAACCACGCCCGGGTGGAGTTCGGGCTCACCGCGAACGACATCGGCCGCCCCTTCCAGGACCTGGAGATCTCGTACCGCCCGGTCGAGCTGCGCTCGCTCATGGAGCAGGCGATGCACGAGCGCCGCACGCTGCGGGTGAACGGGGCCGAGCGGCGCGTCGGCGAGGACGTGCAGTACTACGACATCGTGGTGCAGCCGCTGATCGGCCCCAGCGGGCAGCCCGAGGCCACTAACATCACCTTCAGCGATGTCACCGTAACCACCAAGCTGAAGTCCGAGGTCAAGCGCGTGCGCGAGGACCTGGAGACGGCGTACGAAGAACTCCAGTCGACCAACGAGGAGCTGGAGACCACCAACGAGGAACTCCAGTCCTCCATCGAGGAGCTGGAGACCACGAACGAGGAACTCCAGTCCACCAACGAGGAGCTGGAGACCACGAACGAAGAACTCCAGTCCGGCAACGAGGAACTGGAGACGATGAACGATGAAATGCGCACCCGTACAGACGAACTCGACGAGGCCAAGGCGTTCCTGGAGGGCGTGATGTCCTCCATCGCGGCCGGCGTGGTGGTGCTGGACGCCGAGCTGCGGGTCAAGAGCTGGAACCGCGGCGCCGTCGAGCTGTGGGGCCTGCGCGCCGACGAGGTCCTCGACCAGCCTTTCTACGGGCTGGACTTCGGGCTCCCGGTGGCCCAGCTGCAGTCCGTCGTCCAGCAGTGCCTGGACACCGGCAAGCGCTCGGGTCCGGTCTCCATCCCCGCGGTCAACCGGATCGGCCGCAGCATCAGCGCCGGGGTGCTGTGCTCCCCGTTCAACGGGCACAACGGCGGCGTGGTCCTTCTGATGGAAGAGGCCGATCGGCCCAGTCCTGACGGGTCCGGACCGGCGTAGGGCAGGGCCCGTGAGTGGGCCCGGAAGGCATGAGGACGCGGCGCTGACCGCGATGCGGCGCGCTTCCGCGGCGCGCGCCCGCGCGGCCCGCGACCTGCGCGCCGCCGAGCGCAACGAACGCATCGACGACGGCCGGCTCGACACCAGCGTGTACGCGGAGACGGCGGCGGCCCACCGGCGCAGCGCCGCCTGCCACTTGGCGGCCGCCCGGCTGCATCTGTCCTTCGCGGGCAAGCTGCTGGACAGCTCGGGCGGCGCTGCGGTGCGGCCGCACTTCATGGCCGAGGTGGCCGACCTGTTCGGCACCTCGAGCGCGGCGCTGACGCTGATCGGCACCGACCTCAGCCAGCTGTCGTTCGCCGCCTCGGACCCCCGGGCCAGAGCCGCCCAGGACCTCGAGTACATCCTCGGCGACGGCCCCGTCAAGGCCGTCACCGGCAGCGGCACCACGACGTCGGCCGCCGGCTCCGAGCTGGAGGTCCGCTGGCCGGGATACGGCGCGGGGCTGGCCGCGCTGGGCGTCCACGAGGTGGTTGCCGTACCGCTGCGGTCCGCGGGCCACTGCCTGGGGGCGCTGTCCGTGTACGACCCGCTGACGCCCGCCGGGCGCTATGACGAGGTGGCCGCGGCGCTCACCAATCTGCTGCTGGGCGCGGATGCCGATCCGGAGCTGTACGGCGGGCTGGATCACCAGGACGTGGTGCACCAGGCCACCGGCATGGTGGCCGAGCAGCAGGGCTGCACGGTCAATGACGCACTCTCGATAATCAAGGCGCGGGCCTTCGCGGACGGGGAGAGCGTCCGGCTCGTCGCCGAGCGGATCGTGCACGGCAAAATGAGACTCGGCTGAGGAGTACGCATGACCACGCCCGACCACCAGCGGCTGGCCCGGGCCTTCGTGGAGCTGGCGCGTGCCGCGCAGTCGGCGGAATTCCTCACCCCGGATGCGGCCGACTACGACGCCACCCGCCTCCTGGACGCACTCGCCAGGGTCGCCGTGGAGAACCTCGGCGCTGCCGCGGCGTACGTCGTGATCGGGAACCGGGACTCCGAGCCCGTGGCCGTACCGCCTCCCGGCCCGGCGGATCTCTCCGGGCTGATCCCCGAGCCGCCCGCCGGGCCGGGCCGGGCCGGGAGTGCTGCCTTACGGGACGCGCCACCGGCATGCACACGGCGACCTCGCCGGCCGCCCGGATGCGCTGGCCGCGGTATGCCGCGCGGGCGCAGGAGCTGGGCTATGGCGATTTCACCGCGCTGCCGCTGCGGTCCGGCGAGGGGCGCGACCAGGTGCTCGGCGCGCTGGTGCTGCTGGCCGGGGCCCGGCGGCCGCTGTCCGCGGGGGCGGCGGAGGTCGGGGAGTCGCTGGCGGAGGCCGCGGCGATCGCGCTGCTGCGCGAGCGGACGGTGGCGGAGGGGCGGGTGCTGGCGGGGCAGCTGCAGCACGCACTCAGCAGCCGGGTCGTCATCGAGCAGGCGAAGGGGATCCTGGCGGCGCGCCTGTCGATCACGGTCGAGGAGGCGTTCGCGCAGCTCCGTACACATGCGCGGTCCGCTCGGCGGCGGATGGCGGATGTGGCGCGCGAGGTGGTGGGCGGGGCGGAGCTGCCGCGGGCGGAGGGGGCGGAGCCTCGGCCTACGGCCCCTGTGAGCGAGTGAGTGTGCCCTGCGGTGGGCGGCACGGCAGGGCACACTCGGTAACTGGGACGGGCACTACCAGGGCATGCGGGAGCCCAGGCGGACGTGGCCGTCGGGGGTGCGGTTGAGCGTCAGGGTGCTGGCGGCGCCGTTGCCGAGCGGATCGCCGGCGCCGGGCTCGGCGTCGGAGAGCTGCCATTCCCGCTCGCCGCCGGTGGCGCTGTCGCCGGAGACGGGGAGCCAGGCGGGCGGTCCGGCCAGCTCCGGTACGGCATAGTCGCTCGCCGCCACGGTCACGCCGCCGTCGTCCGCGCTGATCAGCAGCCAGTACCGGGGAGCCGCGCTGCGGCCCGCGACGTACTGGGCGGCGATCCTGGCGGTGTCGCTGAGGGCCTTGACCAGCACCGCGGATGCGGGGGTGCTGCCGAGCACGGCGCTGGTGATCTGCGAGGCCAGGTGGTGGCTCCCCGCCTCCCGCCGCAGCTCGACGGCCACCGACAGGAGCGGCGACGACCAGCGCGGCGTCATGCTGTGCTCGTTGATCCGGCGAGGCAGTCCCCTGAGCCGCGCGTGCTCCATCGCCAAACCCTTATCCCCGGCACCGAGCGCCGACGAACGGCGCACCGAAACAGCACGCGGGAGGAGGGCTCTTCCCGTACCTCCGCGCCTCCCGCGCTCAACCACCTGGCCGGGGTCCGGGGCCGGGATTGTGCTGCGCTACGACCGTACGCCCGTGCGGCGGCGGCGGTCCAGTTAGCCTTCGGTCACCGATAGTTGACGAACTGGACCGCGAAATCCAGATCCTTCCCCTTGATCAGCGCGATGACGGCCTGCAGATCATCCCGCTTCTTGGAGCTGACGCGCAGCTCGTCACCCTGGACCTGAGCCTTCACGCCCTTCGGCCCCTCATCCCGGATGATCTTCGCGAGCTTCTTGGCGTCCTCCTGAGAGATGCCTTCCTTGATCGACGCGCCGAGCTTGTACTCCTTGCCGGAGGCCTGCGGCTCCCCCGCCTCGACGGCCTTCAGCGAGATGCCGCGCTTGACCAGCTTGGACTGAAAGATGTCCAGCACGGCCTTGACCCGCTCCTCGGCATTGGCCCGCATCTCGATCCCGTCCTCCCCGGACCAGCGGATCGATGCGTCGACGCCCTTGAAGTCGTAGCGCTGCGAGATCTCCTTGGCGGCCTGATTGAGGGCGTTGTCGACCTCCTGCCGCTCGACCTTCGAGACGATGTCGAAACTGGAGTCGGCCATGGTTTTCGGGCTCCTCACACGTAGATCCGGCTGCGATGGCCCCTGGCGGGGCCAGGGGCCAGCCTAGTCAAGGTGTCGGTGATCACGACGGCCACAACCGAGTGGCGGACCACCCCCCGCCATCAGGTATGGTTTACGTCGTCGCCACGACAGCGACAAACCCTTGGCGGTGTGCCCGAGTGGCCAAAGGGAGCAGACTGTAAATCTGCCGGCTTCGCCTTCCTAGGTTCGAATCCTAGCGCCGCCACGCCATGAGGAACCCCCTCTGAACTGCGGAAACGCAGTGCGGAGGGGGTTTCTGGTTTTTACCTCCATGCCACCAGGGACTTGGGGAGGGTGGCGAAGTGTCTCCCATCGTCGGGCGCGCGCGTGACCTCTGATGTCGCCGTACGAGCTGACAGTCACACGCGAGGGCACTCCGATGTCACCGTGGTGCCACGTGGCGCCACTCTGCCCCAGCAGGTCTCCCGAGTGAATCTTCGCAGCTCAGAGACGTTTCGGGCGACGTGGCGTCACCGGTGACGCCATCCGCACTTGCGCATGGCGCCATTGTGGTGCCATCATGGCGTCATGGACCTCACGCCCTATGTCGACAACCTGCACCGCGAGCTCGCGGTGGCCGCCGAAGCCGGCGGGGAAGATGCTCGCGAGCTGGCCGGGCGGCTGACTGCTCCCTTGGAGTCGGCTACGCGGCTGACCATGCTCAACGTGCTCTCCGCCGCGATGGCCGAGATCACTCGCGAGCTGGCGCCCGGGTCGGTCGATGTGCGGCTGCGTGGGCTCGATCCCGAGTTTGTTGTGACGCCGGCGGAGGGGGGCGGCGCGTACGAAGAGGCGGCCGCGCCCGTCGAGCCGGTCAAGGCGCCTGCCGAGGCCGACGAGGGGGGCACCGCCCGGGTCAATCTTCGGCTGCCGGCGCACCTCAAGGCGCGTGCCGAGGAGGCCGCCGCCCGCGAGGGGCTGTCGGTCAATGCCTGGCTGGTACGGGCCGTGTCCGGCGCCGTCGACGGTGGCGCGCGGCAGCCCCGTACGCCGGAGATGAGCCAGGCCATCGGACAGAGCTTTACGGGGTGGGTGCGCTAAGCCGGCGCCCGAGCGCACTAACACCCCGCGACCACCACTTCATTCACCCACCACACCACGTCCCACCAGCGGGGACGTCTCACAGACCCAGAAGGACGGGACAGCCATGCCTGCTTTCGAGACCCCGGAACCCATCTCCGTCACGGCCCACGTCGAGGCCGGCTCCATCCAGTTCGCCGCGAGCGAGCGGCGCGACGCCGTCGTCGAGGTACGGGCGCGTAATCCGAAGAAGGACCTCGACGTGCGGACGGCCGACCAGACCGAGGTCACGTACGCGAGCGGCGTGCTGACCATCCGGACGCCCAAGCCCAAGATCGGCATCGTCGGCCGCGTCGGCACCGTCGACGTGACCGTCGAACTGCCCGCGGGCTCCGGCGTCGACGTCAGCGGCGCCTGGATCCAGGTCCTCGGCGAGGGCCGGCTCGGCGAGGCCAAGGTGAAGGTCTCGTCCGGCGACGTCCGCCTCGACACCACCGGGCCGCTGCAGCTCAAGGCCGCGCACGGCTCGATCACCGTGGACCGGGTCGAGGGCCGGGCCGAGATCACCACCAGCTCCGGCAGCATGCGCGTCGGCCTCATCGACGGCCCCGCCGTCCTCAAGAACTCGCACGGCTCCACCACCGTCGACGCCGTCACCGGCGAGCTCCAGGTCAACGGCGCCAACGGCGACATCGAGATCCGCCGCGCCGAGGACTCGGTCAGCGCCGTCACCGCCCACGGCACCCTGCGCGTGAACGACGTCGTCCGCGGCACCATCCAGCTGGAGACCAGCTACGGCGCCATCGACCTCGGCGTCCGCGCGGGCACGGCCGCCTGGCTCGACGTCAACGCCGGCCACGGGCAGGTGCGCAACGCGCTCACCGCCTCCGAGGCCCCGGAGAAGTCCGAGGACTCGGTCGCCGTCCGCGCCCGCACCAAGCACGGCAACATCGACATCCGGCGCGCCCGGGTCTGAGCTCACTGCCATCGAACTGCCCCCGAACTGCCCGCTCCCCCACCCCACTTCAGCCTTCGACTTGGAGGGCCCCATGCCTTCATCTGTCATGCCCACATCCAATACGCCCACGTCCCGTACGCCCGCCATCTCGGCCATCGACCTGCGCAAGTCGTACGGCGACAAGACCGTCCTCGACGGCATCGACCTCAACATCCCGGCCGGTTCCGTCTTCGCCCTCCTCGGGCCCAACGGCGCCGGCAAGACCACCGCCGTAAAAATCCTCTCCACCCTCATCGCCGCCGACGGCGGCCAGGCCCAGGTCGCCGGCCACGACATCGCCACCGCACCCGACGGCGTACGGGCCGCGATCGGCGTCACCGGCCAGTTCTCCGCCGTCGACGGCCTGATCACCGGCGAGGAGAACATGCTCCTCATGGCCGACCTGCACCACCTCCCCAAGCGGGAGGGCAGGCGCACCGCCGCCGAGCTGCTGGAGCGCTTCGACCTGGTCGAGGCCGCCAAGAAGCCCGCGCAGTCCTACTCCGGCGGCATGAAGCGGCGCCTCGACATCGCCATGACGCTGGTGGGCAACCCGCGGATCATCTTCCTGGACGAGCCGACCACCGGCCTCGACCCGCGCTCCCGGAACAACATGTGGCGCATCATCCGCGAGCTGGTCTCCGACGGGGTGACCGTCTTCCTGACCACCCAGTACCTGGAGGAGGCGGACGAGCTCGCGGACCGTATCGCCGTGCTCAACGACGGGAAGATCGCCGCCGAGGGTACGGCGGAAGAGCTCAAGCGGCTGATCCCCGGCGGTCACATCCGGCTGCGGTTCACCGATCCGGCGGCGTACGCCTCCGCCTCCACGACCCTCCGCGAGGTCACCCGCGACGACGAGGCCCTCACCCTGCAGCTCCCCAGCGACGGCAGCCAGCGCGAGCTCCGCTCCATCCTCGACTGGCTCGACTCGGCCGGCATCGAGGCCGACGAGCTCACCGTCCACACCCCGGACCTCGATGACGTCTTCTTCGCCCTTACCGGGCCACTTACCGGGCCCGGCGTCCCCAACCAGCCCAAGGAGACCGTCCGATGAGCTCCCTCACCCTCGCCGCCCGCGACTCCGGCACCATGCTGCGCCGCAATCTCCTGCACGCCCGGCGCTACCCGTCGCTCACCCTCAACCTGCTGCTGACCCCGGTCATGCTGCTGCTCCTCTTCGTCTACATCTTCGGCGACGCGATGAGCGGCGGCCTGGGCGGCAGCGCCGACCGCGCCGACTACATCGCCTACATCGTCCCCGGCATCCTCATGATGACCATCGGCGGCACCGTCGTCGGCACCGCCGTGTCGATCGCCAACGACATGTCCGAGGGCATCGTCGCCCGCTTCCGTACGATGTCGATCCACCGCGGCTCGATTCTGATCGGTCATGTCATCGGCAGCGTCGTGCAGTCCATCGCCAGCGTCGTGCTCGTCGGCGCCGTCGGGGTGGCGATCGGCTTCCGGTCCACGGACGCGACCGCGCTGGAGTGGCTGGCCGCGTTCGGGCTGATCGCGCTGGTGGCGCTCGCCCTGACCTGGATCTCCGTAGGCATGGGCATGGTCAGCCCCAACGCCGAGGCGGCCAGCAACAACGCGATGCCGCTGATCCTGCTGCCGATGGTCTCGTCCGCCTTCGTGCCGGCCGCTTCCATGCCGGGCTGGTTCCAGCCGATCGCCGAATACCAGCCCTTCACCCCGGCCATCGAGACCCTCCGCGGGCTGCTTCTCGGTACGGAGATCGGGCACAACGGCTGGCTGGCGGTCGGCTGGGCGCTGGCCCTGACCGTGCTGGGCTACTACTGGTCGAAGGCCACCTTCAACCGCGACCCGAAGTAACCCGCGGCTGCGGCATACGAGGGGAGGCGCAGACTCTAGAGCCAGTGCATCGGTACGCCCGGCGCCCGGGTGTTCGTGCCCAGGAAGACCCCGTGGCCTACGAGGTAGGCCACGGGGTCGATGTCGGTGCCGTAGCCCGGGGCGTCGCGGACCTCGAAGTGCAGGTGCGGGCCGGTGGCGTTGCCGGTGGCGCCGGAGAGGCCGAGGCTGGTGCCGGGGCCGACGCGGTCGCCGGTGGAGACGTCGATCCGCGACAGGTGGGCGTACAGCACGTACTTGCCGTCGTCCATCAGGACCTTGATGTGATGGCCGTACGAGCCCCAGGTCGACACCTCGGACACCCGGCCGGGACCGACGGACTGGACCGGAGTCCCCGTCGGGACCGCCAGGTCGACGCCGGTGTGATGCCCGGCGATCCACAGGTTGCCCGGCTGCCCGTAGCGGGCGCTGATCTCGCCGCGCAGCACCGGCTTCGCCCAGGGCGACTTCGGCCGCGGGTCGTACGCCCGGTCGTCGCCCGGCACGTCCTGGCCGGCCACGCCCACGGGGGGCGCGGGCACGGCATGGGCCGCCTGGGCGGCGGGCAGCACGGCGAGGGCGGCGGACGACACGGCGAGCGCGGCGATGAGCGCGGCGGCGCCGCGGCACGCGATCGACTCTTTTACGGAGCTGACTGAACTCAGGGAACGGAAGGCCACTGACCGGACGCTAGATCGTCCGACCCGCACACCCACCGCGGCACACGGAAGCTCACACGAACGCTGCACGCGAAGGCCCACCACCGCACCCGACCGAAACGGGCACAGGATGTCGGGTCCGGCGTGATACGCCCCCCTTAGCGTGGTGATCGTAAGCAAGGAAGGAGACCGGCGTGCTGGAGCGGCTCAACGAGGCCATGGAGCACATCGAGCGGCACCTCGACGGCTCCGTCGACGTCGGCGAGCTGGCCCGGATCGCGGCCACCTCGGAGTACCACCTGCGGCGGATGTTCTCGGCGCTCGCCGGGATGCCGCTGTCGGAGTACATCCGCCGGCGGCGGCTGACCGTCGCGGGGGCGGAGGTGATCGGCTGGGACGGGACGCTGCTGGATGTCGCGGTGCGGTACGGATACGGGTCCGGCGAGGCGTTCGCGCGGGCGTTCCGGGCGGTGCACGGCGTGGGGCCCGGCGAGGCGCGGCGTACGGGCGCGGCGCTCAGCTCGCAGCCGCGGATGACCTTCCGCCTGGTCGTCGAAGGGAGCAGCAGCATGCGGTACCGCGTCGCGGAGAAGCCGGATTTCACGGTCGTCGGGCGGAAGGCCCGGCTGCCGCTCGTCCATCTGGGACCGAACCAGAAGATGATCGAGTTCATCCGGGGCATCGAGGACGACACCAAGCAGCGGCTGGAGCAGCTGTCGGACGGCGAGCCGCACGGCATCCTCGCCGTCTGCGACGACCTCGACCCGAGCCGCGCCGAGGGCACCGACTTCGACTATTACTACGGCGTCATCACCTCCGCCCCGGCCCCGGAGGGCCTGGCCGAGCTCCCCGTACCCGCAGGCAGCTGGGCGGTCTTCACCACCTCGGGCCCGGTACCGGAGACGATCCAGCACCTGTGGCGCGACGTCTTCACCGAGTGGTTCCCGTCGAACCCGTACCGCAGCCGGCCGGGCCCCGAGATCCTGCGTACGCGGATGTCGGCGGACGGCAGTACTGCCGACGCCGAGCTGTGGCTGCCCGTCGAGCGAGACGCGGGCTGACCCTCCCGCAACCCCCGCGCAACCTCCCCCGCCCTAGCCGGCCGGCTGATCATGGAGTACGCCACCGAGCACCTGAAGCCCGTCACCCTCGAACTCGGCGGCAAGAGCCCGAACATCTTCTTCGACGACGTGTCGAGAGCCGACGACGACTTCTACGACAGACGCGGCCGTGAATCGCACCGAAAAGATCGTCCAAGGCCACCCCCTCGCCCCCGCCACAATGATCGGCGCGCCATCGGCCGCGAGGAGGGCGCCGACGAAGAACCTGCTGGTCAGCTACTCCCCCAAGAAGCTCGGCTTCTTCTGGCCGAGCTTCTTGGGGGCATTCACTAACCGAGCCTGAGCAGGAAGCCGTCCCCGACGCCGTTGGTGTCCCCGGTTACCAGGTCCGGCGCGGTCGAGAAGAAGGCGACCCGGCTCCCGTCGCGGGTGAACGCGACGGGGGCCGCATAGCCCTCGGCCTGCGGTCCGCCCGCGAGGGTGCGGGTGACGAGCTGGGTACGGCCCGTCGCCAGGTCGCGGACGTGCACGTTGTTCCCCGCCTCGGTCTCGGTCTGGTACGCCAGCCGGCCGCCGTCGGCGCTGAGGACGCCGCCCCCGAGACCGCCCTTGCCCTCGTGGGTGACCCAACGGGTCTTCCCCGTGCGGCTGTCGAAGAGGTAGAGCTCCCAGGTGTACGTGGGCGCCTCCGGGACGGTCTGCTCGTCGAAGGAGGAGTACGAGACGAGGCTGCCGTCCGCGGAGAGCGAGACGCCCGCCGGGCTGCCGTTGGTGGGCTCCCCGGAAGGTGTGGCGTTCACCAGCTTCTGCTCGCCGGTGCGGAGATCCGCGAGCCACAGCTCGTGGCGGCCGCCGCGCGGGTGCCGCTGCACGTAGGCGAGGTGGCTGCCGTCGGCGCTGAGTGTGATCCCTGAGACGTACCAGTCCGCGGGGATGTGGTCGCTGATCTTCTTGACCTCGCCGGTGCGGCGGTCGGCGACGTAGGCCAGACCCTTGCCGTCGTACGCGATGTACCGGCCGTCGGCGGACATCTCCACGTTCTCGAGGACCCCCGCTGAGCCGCCGTCAGGGGCGGCGCTGACCCGCTCGGTGCGGCCGGTCTTCCGGTCATGGACGTAGACGTCCCGGGCGTGCTCGGGCGGGGCCGGCCAGTCGGTGAGGTTCGTGGCTGCCGACATGAAGGCGACGTACCGGCCGTCGGCGCTGATCTGCGCGTAGCGGCTCTCGCCGTTCACCTGCGCCCCGTCCGAGGCCACGCTCACGCGCTCGACGGTGCCACGGCGCAGGTCCCGTACGAACACATCGGACGTGCCGTTCGTGTCGCCCGGGACCACCTGGGCGTCCTCCGAGCTGAAGACGGCATAGCGGCCGCCGGCGCTGAGCTCGTCGACGCTGGTCGACTGATGGAGCTGGGCGCCCGTCGACGACAGCGTGATCCGCTCGGTCTGCGGCAGCGGCGCCGCCGACGCCTCGGTCACGGACAGCGTCACGGCCAGCGCGGCCGCGAGCATGCCGACGGACGCCCCTCGCATGGTTCTGAACACGGTTCTTCCCCCCGTTGCGTAACTCCCCCAGCCCCCGCTGAGGGCTTTCAGAGAGGAGAGCGCACCGCGTATCACCGCGTCAATCCCACTAATTGACTACAACCCCGGCGGCCCGTGTGAGTCAGGTGCGGGTCCAGCGCTGGTTGCTGCTGTTCGAGCAGGCGTAGATCTGGAGTTTGGCGCCGTTGGCGGTGCCGGTGGCGTCCAGGCAGCGGCCGGACTGGACGCCGACGATGGATCCGTCCGAGTTGAGGCGCCATTTCTGGTTGTCGCCGCCCCAGCAGCTGTAGATCTGGACCTTGACGCCGTTGCCCGTACCGGCGGCGTCAAGGCACTTGTTGCCGTAGACCCTGAGCTCGCCGGCGGCGGTGGGCGACCACTGCTGGTTGGTGCCGCTGTGGCAGTCCCACAGCTGGAGCTGGGTGCCGTCGGTGGTACTGGCGTTGGGCACGTCCAGACAGCGTCCTGAAGCGACGCCCTTGATCTGTCCGGAGTCCCCGGGCGGCGTGGTGGAGCCGCCGTTGAGCGCGTTGAGGACGGCGGTGTAGGCGGCCTTCTTGCTGCCGTCGCCGTTGAACAGCAGCGGCGTCTGCTCGGCCCGCCAGGAGTCGGAGTCGCGCACCCCCCAGACGGTGATGCCGAGGCAGCGCGCGACGGCCAGGCAGTCGTTGGTCACGGCGGCGTACGTCGAGGCCGGGGCCCGCTGGATGTCGAGTTCGGTGATGGCCACGTCGACGCCGAGGGCGGCGAAGTTCTGCAGGGTGGTGCGGAAGTTGCTGTCGTACGGGCTGCCGTCGTTGAAGTGCGCCTGGAAGCCGACGCAGTCGATCGGCACGCCGCGCTGCTTGAAGTCCTTGACCATGTTGTACATGGCCTGGGTCTTTGCCCAGTTCCAGTTCTCGACGTTGTAGTCGTTGTAGCAGAGCTTGGCGGCCGGGTCGGCGGCGCGGGCGGTGCGGAAGGCGACCTCGATCCAGTCGTTGCCGGTGCGCTGCAGGTTGGAGTCGCGGCGGGCTCCCGAACTGCCGTCGGCGAACGCCTCGTTCACGACGTCCCATTGGTCGATCTTGCCCTTGTAGTGGCCCATCACGCCGTTGATGTGCCCGATCATCGCCTGCCGCAGGTCGCTGCCGCTGAGGCTCTGCATCCAGCCCGGCTGCTGGGAGTGCCAGGCCAGGGTGTGGCCGCGCACCTTCTTGCCGTTCTGCACCGCCCAGTTGTAGACGCGGTCGCCGGCCGTGAAGTTGAACTGCCCCCGCTGGGGCTCGGTGGCGTCGATCTTCATCTCGTTCTCGGCGGTCACCGAGTTGAACTCGCGATTCGCGATCGACGTGTACGCCGAGTCACCCAGCTTGCCCGAGGCGATGGCGGTACCGAAGTAGCGCCCGCTCTGCGCCGCCGCGGCGCCGAGCGTGCTCTCGGCGGCGTGTGCGGGGGGCGGCGCGACCAGTGCGGAGACCGCGGCGAGGACGCCGACGACGAGCGATAACAGCAGGGGTCTGTGAAGGGCATACGAGCGCATGGCTGAGCCTCCGGTTCGATATGTCGAACTATGGCGGTTTCTCAGGCACGGATGATTGGGGCTTTGACGATGCCTCGTCAAGAGTCTCCGCAGAAGAATTTTCGGAGCTACGCCTGAAAATTTTCGGAACTCGACGGGTTAGAAGACCTGTTTACGGACAGATCGGCAACAAGCCTTGACCAACTAGCCCGGGATTCCTAGCTTGTGGCGTCAAAGCATCCGGAAATTATTCGAAAATTTTAGAGGGCCAGCCCTGCCGGCGGCCAGGCCGCGAAGTGCTTCGGCCGCGGCGGGGCGTACGTCCGTACCTTCGAGGTCGTCAGGCCCATCCTGACCAGGGACTCCGCGATCGTGACCGCGGCGGCGACCCCGTCCACGACGGGGACGCCGGTGCGGTCGACGACCGTCTCGGTGAGGCCTGACATGCCGCCGCAGCCGAGGCAGATGACCTCGGCGCGGTCCTGCTGCACGGCGCGCGCCGCCTCCTCGGCGATGGCCTCGACCGCGGCGGCTGGGTCGCGTTCGAGCTCCAGGACGGGCAGCCCGCTCGCCCGTACGGACGCGCACCGGTCGGCCAGCCCCGCCAGCGCCAGGCGGTCCTCGATCAGGGGGACGGCCCGATCGAGGGTCGTCACCACCGAGTAGCTGCGGCCGAGGAATTGTGCTGTGGAGGCGGCCGCCTCGGTGATGTCGACGACTGGGACGTCGAGGAGCTCCTGCAGGCCCTCGCGGCCGTGTTCGCCGTAGCCCGCCTGGATCACCGCGTCGTACGGGCCCGGGTACGCCCGCACCGTCTCCATCACCGCGATCGCGGCCAGGTGGCTCTCGTAGTTGCCCTCGACCGAGTCGGCGCCGAAGGCCGGGGTGAGCGGGATGATCTCGGTGCCGGGCGAGGCGGTGGCCCGCGCCTGTTCGCCGATGGTCTTCGTCATCGACTCGGTGGTGTTGACGTTGACGACGAGGATGCGCATTGCAGGAGTACCTGTTTCGTTGTTGTTCGTAGTCAGTGGGCGGACTTCACGCTCGGCACGGCGATGTGCTCGCCGTCCACGTCCTCGGCGGCGGTCGTGCTCCGGCCCGGCAGGACCAGGTAGAGCACCCCGGCGAGGATGGCGCCGATGAACCAGGAGAAGCCCGCCATGTCCTTGAAGTACGGGACGAGGGCGATGACGACGGCGATGGACGCGGCGGGCGCGAGCGCGCCGACCGCGCGCGGGTTCACGCCCTTCTTGTACGCGTACGACGCCGACGCGTCCTCGCTGTACAGGTCGGGGACGTGCACCTTGGTCTTGCGCAGCAGCCAGTAGTCGGCCATCACGATGCCGAAGGCCGGGCCGAGGAGGGCGCCGAGGCCGCCGAGGAAGTAGTCGACGACGACCGGGCTGTTGTAGAGGTTCCAGGGGAGGATGATCAGGCCGATGACGGCGCTGACGACCGCGGCCTTCCTGAAGTCCAGCTTCTTCGGGAAGAGGTTGACCAGCGAGTAGACCGGCGCCACGAAGTTCGCCATCAGGTTGACCGCGATGGTCAGGAGGATGAGGGCGAAGGAAGCCAGGGCCAGCAGCGGCGTGTTCGGGATCTGCTGCACGATGTCGGCCGGGTCGGTGATCACCTTGCCGTCGAGCTTGAACTGGGCGCCGGAGAGCGCGACCACGATGACCGCGAAGAAGAGCATGTTCACCGGGATGCCGATGAGGTTGCCCATCAGGATCGACCGGTTGCTCTTCGCGGACCGGGTGAAGTCGCAGAAGTTCAGCACGAAGGTGCCGTAGATGACGACCCACAGCGCGGCGGCCTCGAGGATGTGCACGATGCGGGCGCCGCCGGTGTACGGGTCGCCCGCGTCCATCGCGATCGACCAGTCGGCGCGGGAGAGCATCCAGACGGCGAGGGCCACGAAGGTGATCAGGACGGCGGGCGCGGCGATGGCGACGTACTTGCGGATCACGTCCATGCCGTACGAAACGATCAGCACCTGCACGATCCACAGCGCGATGAAGGACACCCAGCCGAGGCCGTTGAGGCCGAGGATGGAGGTGTCCTGCCAGGAGGCGAGGGACGGCGCGAGGTCCACCAGCAGCGCGGAGAGGACCTGCGCGGCCAGGTAGGTCTGGATGCCGAACCAGGCGATCGCGACGCCGCCGCGGATGACCGCGGGTATCTGGGCGCCGCGGACGCCGAAGGCGATGCGGCTCATCACCGGGAAGGGCACGCCGGTCTTCGAGCCCATGTAGCCGGAGAGGCTGAGCAGCGCGAAGAGGAAGACGGAGGCGAGGACGAAGGCCGCCAGGATGTCCCAGACGCCCATGCCGAGGGCGAAGAGGCCGATGGCGAAGGCGTAGTTGCCGAGGCTGTGCACGTCGTTGGCCCACAGCGTGAAGACGTTGTAGCCGCTCCAGTTACGGCCGGCCTTCTTGGTCGGGGCGAGGTCGGGGCTGTAGAGGCGGGGGCTGGGCTGCGGCTGCGGCGCCCCGTCGGCCGTCGTACGCGCCGAATCCTGCGCTGTGGTCATCGTCGACCACCTTCCTGATGTGATTCCGGTATCCGAAATCTGTCTTCCGAGGAGGGGTGACGGGGACGCTACGGGCTTACATGGGTGGGGGTCAATAGTTTTGGTATCCCAAAGGGGTGTGGCGTGGGATACGGAAACGCCCCACCGGCGGGCGCCGGTGGGGCGTGAGGGCTTGCTCGCCTCAGACCTGGGCGGGCTCCCGGTCCGCGAGGGCGCCTGCGGGCGCCTCCGGCTCGTTCTCGCGCGGCGTCGGCAGTACGGCGAAGACCACCGCGGCGACCACGATCGTGCAGGCCCAGCCGAGCCCGTGCTCGCCCAGCCAGGTGGTCGCGAGCGGGCCCGTGAACCAGCTGACCTTCGTCAGCGCGAGGCCCACCGCGAGCGCCACGGCCCACGCCGTGAGCGCCTGCCAGCAGAAGCCGCCCTTGTACCAGTACCGGCTGCTCGGGCTGATGTTCAGCAGACTGTCGCCGTCGTAGCGGACGGGCTTCTTGCGGCGGCGCAGCATGTCGATCCCGTACACGCCGATCCAGGCCGAGAACGAGACCGCGAGGAGGGTCAGGAAGGTGATGAACTGCCCGACGAAGTCCTTCGCCACCAGCATCATGAACAGGCCGCCGACCAGGCTGATCGCAGCATTGATGCTCACCGCCAGCGCGCGCGGCAGCTTCACGCCCATGGTCTGCGCGGTGAAGCCGGCCGAGTACATCGACAGGCTGTTGATCATCACCATGCCGAGCAGGGCGGTGAGGAGGTACGGGATCGCCAGCCACATCGGCAGGGTGTCGCCGAGGAAGGACATCGGGTCGGTGTTCTGGTTGGCCAGCTCGGGGTGCGAGACGGCCATGACGCCGCCCATGACCACCATGGGGACGAGGACCAGGGCGGCGCCGCCGATGGTCGTGCCCACGATGCGGCCGCCGCGGGCGGAGTGCGGCAGGTAGCGGGCGAAGTCCGGGCCGGTGGGGACCCAGCTGATGCCGCCGGCGGCGATGGTGCCGATGCCGGCGACCATGAGGGCCGCGCTGCCCGGGCTCTGCGAGAAGATCTTGCTCCAGTCCATCTCGGCGATGAGGTAGGCGAGGACGAGGAGGCTGAAGGCGCTGAAGACGTAGGTGGCGTACTTGTTGCAGATGTTCAGCCACTTCCGGCCGAGGCCGGAGAGCAGGTACGTGGCGGCGACGAAGGCCAGCAGCGTGATCACGATCAGCACGTTGTTGGACTCGATGTCGAAGAGCAGCTTCAGCACGGTCAGTACGGCGTAGGCGCCGCTGACCGCGTTGATCGTCTCCCAGCCGAAGCGGGCGACCCACAGGATCATGCCGGGGAAGTAGTTGCCGCGGACGCCGAAGGCCGCCCTGGAGAGCATCGCGCCGGGCGCGCCGCCCCACTTGCCGGAGACCGACAGCACGCCGACCATCCCGTACGAGACGACGGACGCGATCGCGGCGACGGCCAGGACCTGCCAGAAGTTCAGCCCGTTCGCGATCACCAGGGAGGCGCCCATGGTCAGCAGCAGGACGCTGATGTTGGCGGCGACCCAGGTCGGGAAGAGCTCGCGGACGCGGCCGCGGCGCTCGCGATCCGGGACGGGTTCGATCCCGCGGCTTTCTACGGTCTCCTCCGCGGGAGCCTCGTTCGCGGGGGCGGCTGCTTTGGTCATGGCAAAAACTCTACGCGCGTTGCGTCAGCGCTGACCATGGTGTTCTGGACCACACATTTTGTTGAACTACGAAACGAGAGCCTCCGGGTTCGCGCAGTGCGCCAGCGGCTCGCCGCGCAGGAAACGGCCCACCTCACCTGCGACGATGCGCGCCGCCTTGTGGGCCACCTCGCGGCTGCCGCCGGCGATGTGCGGGGTGAGGACCACGCCGGGGGTGGCGAGGAGGGGGGAGTCCGCGGCGGGGGGCTCCTCGTCGAAGACGTCGAAGCCGGCGGCACGGAGGTGGCCGGTGGCGAGGGCCTCCTGCGCGGCGGCGTAATCCATGAGGGAGCCGCGGGCGCAGTTGACGAGGACGGAGCCCTTCGGCATGAGCGCCAGCTCCTTGCGGCCGATCATGCCGCGGGTTTCATCGGTGACGCGGGCGTGGAGGGAGACGATCCGGGAGCGGGACAGCAGCTCGTCCAGCGACACCTGCTCAGCACCTGCTGAGGCGAGGGCGGCCGGGTCGGCGTACGGGTCGTGGACGAGGATCGTCGCGCCCATGGCCGCCAGGACCTTTGCCACGCGGCTGCCCACGGCTCCGTATCCGACGAGGCCGACGGTCGAGCCCTCGATCTCGATGCCGCAGCGGTCGTAGTCGAAGTAGTCGCCGCGCCAGATGCCGCGCTTGAGGTCGGTGTGGACGTCGGCCACGCCGCGGGCGGCGGCGAGGATCAGCGCGAGGGTGTGTTCGGCGGTGGCGGTGGCGTTGCGGCCGGGGGCGTAGGTGACGGCTACGCCGTGGCGGGTGGCGGCTTCGAGGTTGGCGTTGACCGGGCCGCCGCGGCTGATGCAGAAGAGCTCGAGGTCGGGGCAGTTCTCGAGGATGCGCTCGGTGAGCGGGGCGAGGTGGGTGACGCCGATGCGGGCGCCCTGGAGGGCTTCGATCATCTGATCCTCGGTGCCGGACGCCTCGTTGACCTCGGCGACCGGGCCGAAGGGGGTGTGGGGCCAGGGGAGCTGCAGTTCGCGGACGTCGACTTCGTCGCCGGTGGCTCGGACCACCTCCTCCGTGAACAGGCGCGGGAGGACGAAGTGGTCGCCGGCGGCGAGGATGCGGGTGGGCATGGCGGGGTCCTTCGGGGTGGCGGGGGCGGGCGGCGTGGCGGTCATCGCGGGGTGAGGACGGGTGGCGTGCAGGGGGCGTTCAGGGTGAGCAGGGCGGCTGCCCGGCCGCTGCGGTCCGTGCGGTCTGCGCGGAGGCGCAGCTCCGTGCGGGCGCCGTTGTGGAGTTCGGGGAAGACGCGGCGGTACGAGTCCAGGGGGATGGCCAGCAGGCGGCAGAGGACCAGCCTGATCAGCGTGGAGTGGGCGACCACCAGGATCCGGCCGTCGGGCAGCTCCCTCGCGAGGTCGGTCAGTGCGGCGGCGCCCCGGGTGGCGGCTGTGGCCGGGTCTTCGCCGCCGGGGAGGTGGTTCGCCACCGGGTCGTCGAGGAAGGCGGTCAGCTGCTCGGGGAAGGTCTTGCTCATCTCCGCGCGGGTGAGGCCGTCGCCGCGGCCGAAGTCCACCTCCAGCAGGCGCTCCTCGATACGCGGCCGCAGTCCGAGGGCGCGGGCCGCCGGCTCCGCGGTGAGCCGGGCGCGGGACAGCGGTGAGCTCACCACCGCGTCGATCGCCTCGGTGCCCGCCCAGTGGGCGAGGTCTGCTGCCTGGGCGTGGCCGCGGTCGGTGAGGGCGACGTCGGTGCGGCCGGCGTAGCGGTTCTCCGCGTGCCAGATGGTTTCGCCGTGGCGGACCAGGATGAAGTCGGTCACTGCTGGGCCTTTCGCCGGGCGTGGCCGGCCACGTCTGTGGCCAGCCAGCCCCGGTGGTTCAGCTCGTCCACGAGCGCCAGGTACGCGGGGACGAAGCGGGTGGTGCGGGTGGGATCGGGGGTCAGCTCCTGGCGGATGCGTACGCGCGCGGCGGCCGCCTCCTCCAACTGGGTGCCGTCATGCGTCGCGGCCAGGACCGCCATGCCTACGGCCGCCTCCGCCGAGGCCGGGAGCCGCACCGGGCGGCCCAGGACGTCGGCGCGGAGCTGGTTCCAGTACGCGTTGCGGGCGCCGCCGCCCGTGAGGGTGAGGGGGCCGTTCACCGGGGCGCCCAGGTGGTCCAGGTAGTCGAAGCAGAGGCGTTCCAGGCAGGCGACGCCCAGGAGGTGGGCGTGGAAGCGCTCCGCCTCTCCGGCGGGATCGCCGAGCATGAAGGGCTCGGCCGTCGGGGCGCGGAAAGGGAAGCGCTCGCCGCCCGTGCCGACGAGGGGGTAGGCGAGGGCGTCGTGGTTCGTACGGACGCGCGCCGCCGCCTCCGTCAGCGCCACCAGGTCCGCGTCCGGGAACTCCCTGCTGATCACCCCCGCCCCGCTGCTCGACGCGCCCCCCGGCAGCCACCTGCCGCCCGGGCCGCGGTGGCAGTACACGACGCCTGCCGGGTCCCGTACGAGATGCGGGCTCGCGCCCTTCAGCACCAGCGTCGTGCCGAGGACCGAGTTCCAGGCGCCGGGGGTCAGCGCGCCCGCGCCGATCTGCGCGGCGCAGCCGTCCGTCATGCCCGCGACGATCGCCACGCCCTCGGGGACGCCGGTGATACGGGCCGCCTCGGCGCCCACCGTCCCGAGCACCGTGCCGGGGCGTACCACCTCCGGCAGCAGCGTCCCGGGGACGTCCAGCGCCTCGAACTCCTTCTCCGGCCAGCGCTCCTCGATCAGGTCGTAGCCCGTCTTGAGCGCATGGCTGGCGTCCGTCGGCAGCTGGTGGCCCGCCAGCCGCCAGGTGATCAGATCGACCTGATGCAGCAGCCTCGCGCCCTGTGTGCGGGCGGCCGAGGCGTGCTCCAGCAGCCACAGCAGCTTGGGCAGGGCCCAGGATGGCTGCATGCTGCGGTAGCCGAGCCGTTCGAAGACCTCGGCCGCCGCTTCGTTGGCGCGGGTGGCCTCGGTGGCGGCGCGGCCGTCGTCGTACATCAGGCCCGGAGTGAGCGGGGTGCCCCGCGCGTCCGCCAGCAGGATCGTGCCCGACGTGCCGTCCAGGGCGAGCGCGGTCACCTCCCTCGGGCCCAGGACGGTGAGCGCCTCGCGGCAGGCCTCGGCCAGGGCGGTCCACCACTGGTCCGGGTCCTGCTCGTGCCGGCGGCCGTCGCGGCGGCTGTGCAGCGGCCTGGATGCGGCCGCGAGGACGGCGCCTTGGGCGTCGACGGCGACGGCGCGGGCGCTCTGGGTGCCCAGGTCGAGGCCGAGGGTTACGGGGGTCATCGGTCCTTCTCGTGCGTGGTCGGGTACGGCTGCCAGCCGGCCCCGCGGGCCAGCTCGCGCCAGGTCAGGAAGGAGTCATAGCGCTCGGAGTACAGCGCCGTCCGGGCCGGATCCGGGTCCCAGCGGCCGCCCATCCGCACATACCTGTCCGCCGCCCGGTGCATGCTCGACTCGGCGCCGGTGAGGACCAGGCCCGTCAGGTACGCGCCCTTCACGCCCAGTTCGGTGTCCGTCGAGCGGGACGTCGGGATGCCGGTGGCGTCCGCGATCAGCCGGCACCATGCGTCGCTGTTGGCGCCGCCGCCGCAGAGCCGGAGTTCGTCGATCTCGGTGCGGGCGGCGGTCAGTGAGTCGCGCAGGGCGAGGGAGAGGCCCTCCAGTACGGAGCGGGCGATGTCGGCTCTGGTGTGTTCCAGCGACAGGCCCCAGAAGGTGCCGCGGGCGCGCGGGTCGAGGAAGGGTGCGCGCTCCCCCGCGGGCGAGAGGTACGGCAGGAAGGCGAGGCCGCGGGCCCCCGGCTCCGCCTCCATCGCCAGCGCGACCAACTCCTGCGCGCCTCGCAGGCCCAGGGTGTCCGCGGTCCAGCCCAGCACCTCCGTACCGGACAGGGTGGGAAAGGCGCGCAGGACGCGCTCCCGGCCCCGGTAGGCGATGTTGATGCCGCTCGGCTCGCCGCTCGTGTCGACCGCCGTGCGGACCACCTCGACGCACAGGGTGGTGCCCAGGATGGCGCAGGCCTGGCCGGGGTTGACCACGCCGATGCCGCGGGCGGTGGCGGCGATGTCGTACGGGGCCATGACCACCGGGAGCCCGGCCGGGACGCCCAGCCGCTCGGCCGCCTCAGCCGTGATCTCGGCCGTGCGCTGTGCGTCGCCGACCACGCGGGGCAGCAGGCGGCGGGCCGGCTCCAGGCCGAAGAGGGCGATGATGCCCTCGTCGTAGTCGCCCGTGGCGTGGTCGATGAAGGGGGCGGAGGCGTCCGACTCGTCTATCACCGCCTGGCCGGTCAGGCGCAGGAAGAGCCAGCCCGCGGCGGTCAGCGCCGCGCTGGAGCGGGCCAGGCGCTGCGGGTCGTGGCGGGCGAACCAGGTCAGGATCGCGTTCGGCAGCCCGGCGAAGGTCAGCGAGCCATTGCGGCGGAAGGCGTCCTGCAGCAGGCCGCCCCGCTCCCACTCCCCCACGACATCGGCTGCCCGGCCGTCGGACCACAGCACGGCCGGGCCCGTCGGGCGGCCCGCGGAGTCGACGAGCCAGCAGCCGTCGCCCTGCGCGGTGAAGGTGATCAGCCACACCGGCGCCGCGCCCTTCGTACGGAGCTCGGCCACCGCCTCGCGGACGGTGCGCGCGACCGCGTCCCACACGTCGTCCATGTCCTGCTCGGCCCAGCCCGGGTGCGGCCGGTGGACCTGGGTGGCGACACGGGCCACGGCGATCTCGCGGCCCTGGTCGTCGTAGACCACGGACTTGATCATCGAGGTGCCGACGTCGATGGAGAGTACGGACATGGGGCGATCGAACTCCGGGCGGGAGGGTCCGGTCAACGATCCCGCGGCATCTCTCGCGCGGCGGGTGGGGTGCGATGTGAAGACATCTCACCCTGGCTGTCCATCCTGCGCCCTGAACTCCGCATTCGCCCCTGACCTGGGGAGAGCAGGAAGCCAAACGTGTGAAGTGGACGTTAACTTCACACCGCGTATTACGGCAGCTCCGCCAGCGCCGCCTCCAGCGCCGGGAACACCCGCGACGTCCAGCCGCCGCCCATGATCTGCCGCGCCCGCTGCGCCATCTCGTCGTCCGGGTCGAAGCCGCTCTGGGAGAGGAAGAGCCGCGTGCCGTGGCCCTCCGGCTCCAGCCGCCAGCTGATCGTGAAGTCCGCCGGGCTGCCCTCGGGGGCGGCGTCCTGCCAGCGGACCGTGATGCTCTTCTCCGGCTCGTAGCCGAGGACTTCGGCGTCGATCGTGCCGGAGAAGCCCGTGCCCGGCATCGGCATCGCCTGCATGCGATAGCGGTGGCCGATCTCCAGGCGGAAGTCGCCGGGCATCATCCAGCGGGCGATCAGCTCGGGTTCGGTGAGGGCGCGCCAGACCTTGGCGGGCGGGTGCGGGAAGAACTGGTCTACGTGCAGCTCGGTGGTGTCGGTGGTCATCGTTCCTCTTCTGGTACGTCATCGGGGAGGGTGTCCAGGACGTCGCCCAGCGCGCGCAGCTTGCCGCGCCAGAAGCGCTCGTACGGGCCGAGCCAGTCCTGGATGTCCTGCAACGGCTCGGCGCGCAGCTGGTATATGCGCTGCCTGCCGGACCGCTCCTCGCTCACCAGACCGGCCTCGCGGAGCACCCTGAGCTGCTCGGAGAAGCTGGGCCTGCGCATGTCGAAGCGGTCGGCGAGCCGCTGCACGGGCTGCGGCCCGCCGTCGCGCAGCAGCCGCAGCACCTCGCGGCGCACGGGGCTGGCGAGGGCGGCGAAGACGCGGTCGGTGTCCTGGGCCATGGCCCGTACGATACGTAGGAAATTTCCTACGCGTCAAGCGCGGTCAATCCGGTCAATCCCGGTCAGGGCCGCCGGCGGCGCTAGTCTTCGAGCGTCCGTGGACAACTCCGAACGGAGGCCGTCATGGCGACTCCCGCCGACGCCGCAGCCGCAGCCCCCGGCAGCCTGCGGCTCTCCGAGGCGCCCGGCCGGTGGGTGCTCGCGGCCGTGGTCATCGGCTCCGGGATGACCTTCCTGGACTCCACCGTCGTCAATGTGGCGCTGCCCGCGATCGGCGACGATTTCGACGCCTCGCTCGGCGCCCTGCAGTGGACGGTGAACGGCTACACCCTCACCCTCGCCGCGCTCATCCTGCTCGGCGGCTCGCTCGGCGACCGGTACGGGCGGCGGCGGTTGTTCGTCATCGGCACGGTGTGGTTCGCGGCGGCGTCGCTGCTGTGCGGTCTGGCGCCGAACACCGGCGCGCTGATCGCCGCCCGCGCCCTGCAGGGCATCGGCGGCGCGCTGCTCACGCCCGGCTCGCTCGCCCTCATCCAGGCGTCCTTCGCGCCCGAGGACCGGGCCCGCGCCATCGGCGTCTGGTCCGGGCTCGGCGGCATCGCCGGGGCGCTCGGGCCGCTGCTCGGCGGCTGGCTGGTGGAGGCGGTGAGCTGGCGGTGGGTGTTCTTCATCAATGTGCCGATGGCGGCGGCGGTGCTGCTGATCGCGGCCCGGCATGTGCCCGAGAGCCGGGGCGACGGCCAGGACGGGCGCTTCGACCTGGCCGGCGCGCTGCTCGGCGCGCTCGCCCTCGCCGGCCTCACATACTCCCTGATCGCGGCGTCCGAATCCGGTACGGGCCCGGCGGTGGTGGCGGTGAGCGCGGTGGTGGGGGCGGCTGCGCTGGCGGCGTTTGTGATCGTGGAGCGGCGTAGTACGCATCCGATGCTGCCGCCCTCGATCTTCGCGTCCCGGCAGTTCACCGCGGCCAACATCGTGACCTTCGCCGTGTACGCGGCGATCGGCGGCGTGTTCTTCCTGCTGGTGCTGCATCTGCAGGTGACGGCGGGCTTCTCGCCGCTGGCCGCGGGGTCTGCGCTGCTGCCCGTCACCATCATCATGCTGCTGCTGTCGGAGCGGTCCGGGAAGCTGGCCGAGCGCATCGGGCCGCGGCTGCCGATGACGCTCGGCCCGGCGATCTCGGCGTGCGGGCTGCTGCTGATGCTGCGGATCGGGGAGGACGCCTCGTATCCGCTCGATGTGCTGCCCGCGGTCAGCGTCTTCGGGCTGGGCCTTGCTACGGCCGTGGCGCCGCTCACGGCTACGGTCCTGGGTGCCGCGGACGACCGGCACGCGGGCCTGGCCTCGGGCGTCAACAACGCGGTGGCGCGGGCGGCCGGCCTGCTCGCGGTGGCGGCGCTGCCGCTGGCGGCGGGGCTGTCCGGGGAGGACTACCGCAACCCGGCGGCCTTCGGCGACGGTTTCCGGGTCGCGGTGGTGATCTGCGCGGTGCTGCTCGGCGCGGGCGCCCTGCTGTCCTGGTTCACCATCAGCGATGACGTGCTCCGCACCCCGTCGGCGGAGCCCGCCCCCACCCCGCCGGCCAAGCACCACTGCGCGGTCGGCGCGCCGCCGCTGCAGTGCCGCGGACAGGACGCGGCGGAGCCGCCGCCGGGTGGGGCGGTACGGGACGTGCCGAAAGGCTGAAGCACGGGTTCCGTTTGCACCGCCGAGCAAACCATTGCGCACCCGGCAAACGGCTCGTAACCATGCGGGAATTGCCACGACCGCGGCCGGGGGGATCACGCATGGCCAAGGAATACCTCTTCGACACAGCTTCCGAGCACGGCGCCGGCCACATGGACCACATGTCGGCGATCTGCGACCCGCCCACAGTGCAGTGCCTGCAGGAGACCGGCGTCGAGGCAGGGTGGCGCTGCCTCGACCTCGGGGCCGGCGGCGGGTCCATCACCCGCTGGCTGGCCGAGCGGGTGGGCCCGCGGGGCCGGGTGGTGGCGGTGGACCTGGTGACCGAGTTCCTCGACGGACTGCCGGGCGTCGAGGTGCACCGGCACGACATCAACGACGGGCTGCCCGACGAAGGCCCGTACGACCTGATCCACGCCCGGCATCTGCTGATCCATCTGCCGCGGCGGGAAGAGGTCCTCAAGGAGCTCGTCGCCGCACTGGCGCCCGGCGGCTGGCTGGTGACGGGCGACGTGTCCGCACGCAAGAACGCGGTACTCGCCGCGCCCAGCCATGCCGACCGGGAGCTGTTCGAGCGGATGCAGTACCTCTCGCACGAGGTCGTCGCCCCGCTCGGCAACATGCGCTTCGCCTGGGCGCATGAGGCATACGGCCAGATGGCCGCCGCGGGCCTGGCCGACGTACGGGCGCGGGAGTACTCGCAGACCATGTCCGGCGGCACCCCCGGCTGCCTGCTCAGCCTCAACCTCAATCTCCAGGCCGAGGCGCCGCTGAAGCAGGCCGGCGCCACCGACGCCGAACTCCGCCGCTACCGCGAGCTGATGACGGAGCCGGGCTTCGAAGCGTGGTTCTACCAGTACGTCTGCACATCCGGCCGCAAGCCGGCCTGAGACCAGCACGGGGGATGCACACATGACGCAGGAGTACATCTACGACACCGGCAGCGAGCTGGGCACCCAGCAGGTCAACTACCTCGCCGACCTGCTGGACGGGCCGACGACCCGCTTCCTGGAGGAGACCGGGGTGGGGCCCGGGTGGCGCTGCCTGGATGTGGGGGCGGGGTTCGGGTCCATCACCCGGTGGCTGGCCGAGCGGGTGGGGTCCGAGGGGCGGACGGTGGCGGTGGATCTCGCCACGGATCACCTGGCCGCGATTCCCGGGGTCGAGGCGTACCGGCACGACATCAACGACGGGCTGCCGGATGCGGGCGACGGTCCGTACGACCTGATCCACGCCCGGCTCGTGCTGCTGCATCTGCCGCGGCGCGAGGAGATCCTGAAGATGCTGGTCGGGGCGCTGGCGCCCGGTGGCTGGCTGGTGCTCGGGGACTTCAGCGGGCGGGAGTTCACCGCACTGGAGGCGCCGTCCGAGGCCGACCGCGACCTGTGGCACCGGTTCTTCCACAGCGCGCACCACGTCGCGGCGCCGAAGGCCGGGCTCAGCACGACGTGGGCGCATGAGGCGTACGGGCAGATGGCCGCCGCGGGGCTGACCGAGCTGCATGCGGTCGAGCACTCCGAGACCAGCAGGGGCGGCACCACGGGCTGCCTGCTGTACGCCAACTACATCGCCCAGATCGGGCCGCTGCTGCGCGAGGCCGGGACGTCGGCGGAGGAGCTGGCGCGCCTCACCGAGCTGATGGCGGAGCCGCGGTTCGTGACCTGGCACTACCAGTGCGTTTTCACGCGGGGCCGTAAGAATGGCTCCCGTGGCCAAGAGAAACAGCCGGGACGCCAATAACCCGCCGGACCGGCAGCTCCGCATCCGCGAGCGGGTCGCGGCCGAGGGCTTCGTCCGTACGGCCGACCTCGCCGAGGAGCACGGCGTCAGCGTCATGACCGTGCACCGCGACCTGGACGTGCTCCAGGCGCAGGGCTGGCTGCGCAAGGTCCGCGGCGGCGCCTCCTCGCTGCCCTCGCTGCTCTTCCACGGGGACATCGGCGAGCGCATGGCGGCGATGGGCCCGGTCAAGCACCGGCTGGCCCGGGCCGCGCTGCGGCAGCTCACCCCGGGGCAGACGGTGATGCTCGACGAATCCACGACCGGCCTGGCGCTCGCCCAGCAGCTCACCGAGCGCAGCCCGCTGACCGTGATCACCAACTTCCTTCCGGTGATCAAGCTGCTGGCGGGCGAGCCCGGCATCACGCTGCTGGCGCTGGGCGGCACGTACTACCCGGCGTACGACGCCTTCCTCGGGCCGCACACCGCGGAGTCGGTGAGCTCCTTCGGCGCGGATGTGCTCTTCATGTCGACCACGGCGGTCACCGGGGACACCTGCTTCCATCAGTCGCCGGAGACGGTGCAGGTCAAGCGGGCGCTGATGGGGCGGGCGGCGCGGCGGGTGCTTTTGGTGGACCACACGAAGTTCGAGCGGCGCGGGATCTACGCCCTGGCGCCGCTGACGGACTTCGACGCGGTGCTCGTGGATGACGGGGTGCCGCCGGCGACGCTGCGGCGGATCCGGGATCTGGGGGTGCCGGTGACCGTGGTCCGTGCCCGCGGGTAAGTGGTCCGTACCCGCGCGTAATACGTCGCAGATGCGAAACCCCCGGCCGTCGCGATCGGCCGGGGGCTCGCGGAGTCGTTCAGGGTGCCGCGGTCAGAGCAGCTTCACGCCGTACGCCTCGACCGCCTCCGGAACCGGCTGGAAGAAGGTTTCGCCGCCGGAGGTGCAGTCGCCGCTGCCGCCGGACGTCAGGCCGAGGGCCTTGTCGCCTTCGTAGAGCGGGCCGCCGGAGTCGCCGGGCTCGGCGCACACGTCGGTCTGGATCAGACCGTTGACGACGTCGCCGTTGCCGTAGTTGACCGTGGCGTCGAGGGCCTTGACCGTGCCGTCGTGGGTGCCCGTGGTCGAGCCGGTGCGGGTCACCTTCTGGCCGACCGTGGCGTCGGCCGGGGTGAAGCCGCCGGTCTGCTCGACGTCGCCGGTGACCTCGACGAGGGAGTAGTCATTGTCCGGGAAGCTGGAGTCGGTGGTGGGGCCGAGCTTCTGCGAGCCGCCCTGGTCGGCGGTCCACTCCGTCCCCGGCTCACCGCAGTGACCTGCGGTGATGAAGTACTTCTTGCCGTCCTTCTCGGCGTTGAAGCCGAGGGAGCAGCGCGACCCGCCGCCGTAGATGGCGTCGCCGGCCGCGACGTACTTGCGGAAGGTGCCTTCGGTGCGGTTGATCTCGACGGCCTCGCCGAAGTCGGCGGTGGCCTTCTTGATCTTTGCGAGCTCCTTGCCCGTCACCGACTTGTCGACGGTGACCAGAAGCTTGCCTTGCTTGGTCTTGCCCCAGGCGGTACCGCCTATGTCCGCGGCCTTGACCGCAGACCCGGCCTCAGCTGCCTTTTGGGCAACGCTGGGTGCTGCCTGTGCGTTCGGCAGCACGAAGATGGCGGCTGCCGCCAAAGCGGATGCGATGGCAATGTGGGGGGTTACTTGCTTGAGCCTCAACTCAGGGCCTCCTCAGGCTCTTTGACGCTCGGGAAACGCCGCGCCTATGGGGGGCAACGCCGTGTCCCTGACAAGGCACCGAGTATTGCCGTCAAGCAAATGGCACACAAGGGCGCCTGGCGAAAAGTCTTGTGTTGATTGGGTAGTTGAGGCGAATATTCCGCTTACCGGCAGGGGTAACCGCTTGCTCAATCCGGCGCGTAATCGCCGCGTCTCGCCGCGTCACCCGAATGGCCCATGCCGATGGCCGACCCGCCCCCGGGGTCGGAGCCTGGGGAGATGAGTGAACCTGCCGAAGAGGGCGCCAAGGAGAGTGGCAGCCCTCTTGAGGGCTGGCCGGAGCTGCTGCTGACGGCGATCATCGCGCTGGCGGCGGTCGGCACGGCCTGGGCGGGGTTCCAGAGCGCCAAGTGGAGCGGCGTGCAGGCGAATTCGTACGCCGAGGCCGGGGCGGCCCGTACCGAATCCACCCGCAAGTCCACGCAGGCGGGCCAGCAGACCACGGTGGACGTCGTCACCTTCACCGACTGGCTGGCCGCGGTGCAGGACGATGTCCGCGCCGACCCGTCGAAGATGCCGAAGGGCAACTACCGGCCCGATACCAAGGTGCTGTCCGGGATCCTCTTCAACCGGTTCCGCGACGAGTTCAAGCCGGCGGTACGGGCCTGGCTGGACACCAAGCCGCTGCTCACCAAGAACGCCCCGCCCACCCCGTTCGCCATGCCCGAGTACAAGCTCGCCGCCGGGACCGAGGCGGACCGGCTCCTGAAGGAGGCCGAGCAGAAGTCGGCGACCGCGCGGCAGGCGAACCAGCGCTCCGACAACTACGTCCTCACCGCCGTGCTGCTGGCGCTGGTGCTTTTCTTCGCCGCGCTCACCGGCCGGGCCCGCAAGGGGACCAGCCGCCTGGTGCTCTACGGGCTCACGGTGGTGGCGCTGCTGGTCGCGGTGATCCTCCTGGCGTCGTTCCCCGTGGAGATCTGACCCCGCCGGCCGCGCGCAGCTCCGCGAGTACGGCGAACGCGGCCGCGGCGAGCGGCACCGACAGCAGCGTGCCGAGCAGGCCGCCGAGGGTGGCGCCTGCCGTGATCGCCAGCATGACAAGGGCGGGATGCATCGCGACGGCGCGGCTCTGGACCGTCGGCTGGAGCACGCTGCCCTCGATGACCTGCACGGCGAGCACCACGCCGAGGGCGGCAAGGGCCTTGCCGAGCCCGCCGTCGGCGAAGGCGACCAGCACGGCGACCGTGCCCGTCAGGAAGGCGCCGACGTACGGCACGTACGCCCCGATGAACACCAAGGCGCCCAGCGCCAGCGCATTCGGCACCCCCAGCAACAGGAGCCCCACGGCGATGAAGGCCGCGTCGATGGCGGCGATGACCGTGGTGCCGCGCATGAAGGCGCCGATCGCCCCGTACGCCTGCCGGGCCATCCGTACGACGAGGTCGCCGTGCCGGTCGGGCGCGAGGGTCCGCACCGCGGCCACCCCGCGGCCGCGGTCGCGGAGCATGAAGAAGGCGAGGGTGAGGGTGAGCACCGCGCCGGCCACGAGCTGCGCGGCGAGGCCGAGGCCTGACAGCACCCCCTTGGCGACCGCGCCCTTCGCGTGCTTGCCCAGGTCGCTGAGGCCGTCCGCGGCGCCGTGCACCACCGTGGCCACGGGCCCGTCGCCCTTGACCCGCGCCGCCGCCTGCCCGAGCGCGTCGGCGATGTCCCCGGAGGCGTCGGACAGCAGCGTCACCAGCACCCACACCGCGCCGCCCACGACGACGACCAGCACCGCCGAGGTCAGCCCGGCGGCGGCCGCGGCCGGCAGGCCGAACCTGAGCAGCAGCCGGTCGAACGGTTCGAGCAGCGCCGTGACCAGCAGGGCGAGCAGCACCGGCACGACGACGGCGTGCAGCACCACGCCCAGCGCGATGACCAGCGCCGCCACGCCGCCGACCAGCAGCACGACCGCGCTCCACGCGGCCGCCGAGCGGGCTCCCGGGGGCAGCGGAAGGGGCGGTGGCTGGGGCATGGCGGGCTGGTCCCTTCTGATGCGATTCGCCCCGAACAGTAACGGAAAGGGGCGGCCGCACCGGGGACGTCACCATCACCCGCATGGCCTACCTAAATGGCCGCCATCACCCGCCGATCCGACCCTGGTGCAAGCGGCCGGATACGCCGGCCGCTTCGGAGAGGAAACCCTCATGAAGCGTCCCCTCACCACCGGTGCCGTCTGCCTCGCCACGACCCTGCTGCTGTCCGGCTGGACCTACGCCGACGCCAAGGACGACCTGTGCGACAGCATGTCCGAGCTCCGCAAGGACAGCACCGCGCTGTCGGACCTCGACACGTACTCCAGCAAGTCGGACGCCAGGGACGCCTACGACGACGTGCAGGACGACTGGGAGGACGTCAGGGACGACCTCGGCGAGCTTGACGGCAACGCGCGCGAGAGCCTGGAGAAGGCCGCCGACGACCTCCGGAAGGCCTACGACGACCTCCCCGACGGCGCCTCCGTCCGCGAGATAATCAGCGCCCTGCGGCCCGAGGCGCAGCGCCTCGGCCAGGAGCTCCGGGACGCCGCCTCCGACCTCAAGTGCTCGTGACGGCTGCCGACCTGACGGACCGTACGGACTTCGAGGACGCCGACCGCGGCTTCCTCGCCGGGCCGCTGGAACGGCAGATCACCACCGAGGACGGCCGCGTCGCCTGGGACTTCGACGACACCGCCTTCCTCGACGGCGACTGCCCCGACACGGTCAACCCCAGCCTGTGGCGGCAGTCCCAGCTGGTGGCCCGCGCCGGGCTCTACGAGGTCACCGAGGGCGTCTACCAGGTCCGCGGCTACGACCTGTCCAACATGTCGCTGATCGAGGGCGACCGCGGCGTCATCGTCGTGGACCCGCTGATCTCGCAGGAGAACGCGGCCGCCGCGCTGGCCCTCTACCGCTCACAGCGCGGCGACAAGCCGGTCACGGGCGTGATCATCACGCACTCGCACATCGACCACTTCGGCGGCATCCGCGGCGTGCTCTCCGACGATGAGGGCGAAGTCCCCATCCTCGCCCCCGAGCACTACCTCCAGGAGTCCGTCGCCGAGAACGTCTACGCCGGCACCGCCATGCTCCGCCGCGGCTTCTATTACGGCGGCATGAACCTCGACCGCGGCCCGACCGGCCTCGTCGGCATGGGCCTCGGCTTCACCGCCTCCACCGGCACCCCAGGCCTCCTCCCCGCCACCCTGGACATCACGCACACCGGGCAGGAGGAGACCGTGGACGGCGTCCGCCTCGTCTTCCAGCTGACGCCCGGCACCGAGGCCCCGTCGGAGATGAACTTCCTCATCCCCGGCCGGCGGGCGCTGTGCATGGCCGAGAACGCCTGCCACAACCTGCACAACATCCTGACCCTCCGCGGCGCCCTGGTCCGCGACGCCCGGGTCTGGTCGCGCTACCTCAACGAGTCCATCCAGCTCGCCGACGGCAAGGCCGACGTGGTCTTCGCCTCGCACCACTGGCCCACCTGGGGCGCCGAGCGGTGGCGCACCTTCCTCGCCGAGCAGCGCGACCTCTACGCGTACCTCCACGACCAGACGCTGCGGCTCGCCAACCAGGGCTGCACCGGACCCGAGATCGCCGAGATCGTCGAGCTCCCGCCCGGCCTCGACAAGGTCTGGCACACGCACGGCTATTACGGCTCCGTCAGCCACAACGTCAAGGCGGTCTACCAGCGTTATCTCGGCTGGTACGACGGCCACCCGGCCTCGCTCTGGGAGCACCCGCCCACCGAGACCGCCAAGCGCTACGCCGACTGCATGGGCGGCGTCGACGCCATGGTGGCCAAGGCCCGCGACTACGCCGACGCCGGCGACCTGCGCTTCGCCGCCCAGCTGCTCCGGCACGCCGTCTTCGCCGACCCCGGCAGCACCGACGCGAAGGAGCTGCAGGCGCAGGTCTTCGAGCGGCTCGCGTACGGCGCGGAGTGCGCGACCTGGCGCAACTGCTATCTCGTCGGCGCCCAGGAGCTCCGCGGCGGCGTCCAGCACACCGAGCTCGGCGCCGGCGCGATGCTCGCCGCCCTCACCGTGGAGCAGCTCTTCGACTCGGTCGCGATCCGGGTCGACGGGCCGAAGGCATGGGACCACCACCTCACCCTGGACTGGCACTTCACCGACCTGGGCGAGCGCTACCGGATGACCTTGCGCAATGGCGCGCTGACCCACGCCCGCCTCGACGGACAGCCCGCGGACCGTCCCGCGGACGTCTCCCTCACCCTCACCAAGCCGCAGCTGCTCGATCTCCTGGCGGGCAAGGGCCTGGAGGGCGCCGAGCTCACCGGCGACGCCGGTGTCGTACAAACCCTGACATCCGTCCTCGACGAACCCGACCCCGACTTCGCGATCGTCACCCCGTGAAGGGCTAGCCCACGGCCGCCAGTTGATGGTCCTTCGGGCTTACGCCATGCGCCCGCTTGAAGGCCGTGCTCAGCGCGAACGGCGTGCCGTACCCGACCTTCCTGGCCACCGAGCCCACCGTCGCCTCCGGCTCGCGCAGCAGGTCGGCCGCGAGGGCGAGGCGCCAGCCCGTCAGGTACGACATGGGCGGCTCGCCGACGAGTTCGGCGAAGCGGCGGGCGAGGGCGGCGCGGGAGACGCCGGTCTGGGCGGCCAGGTCGGCGACCGTCCAGGAGTGCGCCGGGTTGTGGTGCAGCAGCTTCAGCGCGCGGCCGACGACCGGGTCGGACTGGGCGCGGTACCAGGCGGGCGCCTCGGCCTCCGGGCGCCCGAACCAGGCCCGCAGCGCCGCCACCGTCAGCAGGTCGAGCAGCCGGTCGAGGATCAGCTCCTGGCCCGGGTCGTCCTTGGCCATCTCCTCGGACAGATACGGCAGCAGCGGGCACCGCCAGTCGTCCGCGCGCAGCACCAGCAGCCTGGGCAGCGCCTTGAGCAGCCGCGCGCCGACCTCGCCGGTGTGCTCGTACGAGCCGACGAGCATCATCGCCGCGCCGTCCGGGTTGGTGCCCCAGGTGCGCACGCCCAGGCTCATCTCCTCCTCGAGATGCCCGCCGTCCGGGGTCTCGCAGTGGCCGCCGGGGTGGATGACGGCCTGCGCCTCGACGTCCGGGGCGGAGGCGAAGACGTACGGGTCGGGGCCGCGCATGACCGCGACCTCCCCTTCGCCGACCCGCACCGGCTCCTGCCCCTCGTACACCACCCAGGATTCGCCGCGCGCCTGGGCGACGACGCTCAGCGGCGCCCGGTCCTGGATCCGGATCGACCAGGGCGGGTCGAGGACAGCGCGCATCATGAAGGCGCCCTGGGCGCGCGGGGAGTTGAGGAGGCCGGCGAGCGAGTCCATGGGCCGAGCGTAACTCGCTGAGACGCTGACGTATGCAGATGAGTCTTTGAACGATGGTTCGTCTCGGCGCGCGCCGCTTCACTTAAGGCATGACAAACAACGAGCACACCACCACCAAGAACGTCACCCTGGTCATCGGCGGCACCGGCAAGACCGGCCGCCGAGTGGCGGAGCGGCTCGCCCGGCGCGGCATGCCGGTGCGCGCGGTCTCCCGTAACAGCGAAATCCCCTTCGACTGGCACCGCCAGGAGACCTGGGGCCCGGCCCTGGAGGGCGTGCGGGCCGCGTATCTCACCTACGCACCCGATCTCGCCGATCCGGCCGCGGCCCCGGCGATACGGGCCTTCAGCAAGGCCGCGGTCGCCGCCGGAGTCGAGCGGCTGGTGCTGCTGTCCGGGCGCGGCGAGGAGGAGACACACCCCAGCGAGGAGGCAGTGCAGGCCTCGGGCGCGGAATGGACGGTCATCAGATGCAGCTGGTTCATGCAGAACTTCAGCGAGGACTTCCTGCTGGAGCCGGTGCTCGGCGGCGAGCTGGTGCTGCCGGCCGGTGAGGTGCCGGAGCCGTTCGTGGATCTGGAGGACGTCGCCGACGTGGCCGTCGCGGCGCTGGCCGAGGACGGGCATGCCGGGCGGACGTACGAGCTGAGCGGGCCGCGGCTGCTGACGCTGCACGACGCGGCGGCGGAGATCGCCGCGGTGAGCGGGCGGGACGTGCGGTACGTTCCGGTGACGCCGGAGCAGTTCGCGAAGGTGGCGGGCGAGCATCTGCCGCCGGAGATCGTGGAGCTGTTCACCGACCTGTTCGCGCGCATCCTCGACGGGCGCAACGCGCACCTGGTCGACGGCGTCCAGCAGGCCCTCGGCCGCGCGCCGCGGGACTTCACCGACTACGCCCGCGACGCGGCGTCCGAGGGAGCGTGGAAGTAATGACCGGTCTGCGCACGACGTCCCTGGTGCTGGCGCTGATCACCACCGCGCTGAGCGCCGGACTCTTCTTCGTCTGGTCGTACTCGGTGATGCCGGGCCTGAAGCGGTCCTCGGACCGGACCTTCGTCGAGTTCCTGCAGCACACCAACAAGGCGATGCTGAACGGCTGGTTCGCGCTCACCTTCGGGGGCGCGGTGGTCTTCATGCTGCTGGCAGGCGCGCTGCTCCTCGGCGCGGACAGCGGTATTCGCTCGGCGGTGCTGCCGTGGGTGATCGCCGCCCTGGTGCTGTACATCGTCCAGATGGGCATCACCTTCGGCGTCAACGTGCCGCTCAACGACGACATCGACAAGGCCGGCGCGGTCGACAAGATCGCCGACCTCGCCGCGGTCCGCGAGCACTTCGAGGCGAAGTGGGTCCGCTGGAACAACGTCCGCTCGGTCGTGTCCGTCGCCTCCTTCAGCAGCCTCACCTGGGCGCTGCTGCAGTACGGCCGGCACACCGGAAAGTCCTGATCCCCTCCCCTACCAGCGGGCCGCCTGTGCGAACGGGCGGTCCGTTGGCACGATTTCGCGGCCCAGGGGCATCAGGGAGACCGGGATGAGCTTGAAGCTGGCGATGCCGAGCGGGATGCCGATGATCGTCACGCACATGGCGATGCCGGTGGCGATGTGCCCGAGCGCCAGCCACCAGCCGGCGAGGATGATCCACAGGACGTTGCCGATGACGGAGGGCGCACCGGCGCCCGGCTTCTCGACCGTCGTGCGGCCGAAGGGCCACAGGGCGTATCCGGCGATCCGGAAGGCGGCTATGCCGAAGGGGATCCCGATGATGGTGATGCAGAGGATCAGCCCGGCGAACACGTACCCGATGGCCATCCACAGGCCGGCGAACACGAGCCAGATGAGATTCAGCAGCGTCTTCATAACACCAAGCTTCCCTTACGCGCTCCAGCCGCCCTGCTGCGTCTGCCCCTGCCCGGCCATCCGCTCCAGCCGGGCGATCCGCTCCGCCATCGGCGGGTGGGTCGAGAAGAGCTTGGCGCCCGCGCCGCCGCGGAACGGGTTCGCGATGAACATGTGGCTCGCCGTCTCCAGTCGCGGCTCCGGCGGCAGCGGCAGCTGCTTGGTGCCGGCTTCGAGCTTGCGCAGGGCGTTGGCCAGGGCCTGCGGGTCGCCGGTGAGGCGGGCGCCGGTCTCGTCGGCGGAATACTCGCGGGAGCGGCTGATCGCCAGCTTGATGATGGAGGCGGCGATCGGGCCGAGCAGCATGATCATGATCATCCCGAGCGGCCCGGGGCCCTCGCGGTCGTTGCCGCCGCCCATCGGGACCAGCCAGGCGAAGTTCGCCAGGAACATCACCACGGACGCGAGCGCGCCCGCCACCGACGAGATCAGGATGTCGCGGTTGTAGACGTGCATCAGCTCATGGCCGAGCACGCCGCGCAGCTCCCGCTCGTCGAGGATCTGCAGAATGCCCTCCGTGCAGCACACGGCCGCATTGCGCGGGTCGCGGCCGGTCGCGAAGGCGTTCGGCGCCGCGGTCGGCGAGATGTACAGCCGCGGCATCGGCTGCCGCGCCTCGGTGGAGAGCTCGCGGACGATCCGGTACAGCTGCGGGGCCTCGATCTCGCTCACCGGGCGGGCCCGCATGGCGCGCAGGGCGAGCTTGTCGCTGTTCCAGTACGCGTAGGCGTTCGTGCCGATCGCGATGAAGAGCGCGATGATCAGGCCCGTACGTCCGAAGGCGCTGCCGATGAGGAGGATGAGGGCCGACATTCCGCCGAGCAGCGCGGCGGTTTTCAGTCCGTTGTGCGAGCGGTGCACGGTCCGTCCTCCAAGCGACACATCCGAGGAACTGTTTCCACCTCCCAGTGGACCCTCCCTGTCTGAGCAACGCCACGCGGGGGGCACTAGTTCCCTTGTCGGTAACGTCCGGAATTAGGCCGTACGGGTGACCATCTCTTGCTCACGTCCTTGCGTTCGAGCAGGTCACGCGGGTGTAGTCGCCGAGCGCGATGTGGGCCATGTTGCGCAGGCTGGCGGTGTCCCCGGCGAAATACCCGGTGTGTCCCCGGGCACCATCCGCGCCGAAGACTCGCGCGCCGAAGCCGCGCCCGGCCGGGTCCGGGCCGTGCCCGAAGCCCGCGAACTCGACGAACGGCAGCTCCCCCACCCAGTCGTCGCCGCCCCGCGCCGCCCACACCCGGTCCGCGTCGAGGTCTGCGGCGGTGGGCGTACGCATGCCGGGGCTGCCGAGCGCGGTGAGGTTCGAAAGCCGCCGGTCGGCGGGCAGGTCCTGGGCGGCGAGACCGCAGACGATCGTGCCGTACGAATGGCAGAAGACGGATACGCGCGGCCGCTCCGGCAGCGAGGTGATGAACGCCCGCAGCCGCTCGGCGCCGCGCTCGGCGAGGGCGCCGGTGAGTGCGCCGATGCCGATCCGGGCCGGGGTCTGGTAGTCCGCCCAGGCGATGACGGCGACCTTGGCGCGCGGGTCCTGCCCGCGGATGGCGTCGTAGAGATTGCGGGCCATGCCGGCGGGGGCGGTGACGGCGCCGACGGTGCGCTCGAAGTTGAGCAGGCCGTTGTCGGCGCCGGGGACGACGATCTCGATCCGGTCCGCCGTGTCCAGGTCGCCGATGACCTCGATGGCGCGGCCGTCGCCGGAGGGGTCGAAGCCGAGGATGTGGCGGCGCTCGTTCAGCAGCGACTCGTAGCGGTGCACCTTGCGGCGGCCGTTACGGGCACCCCAGGCGCTGGCGTCGGCGGTCTTGAGCCACCGCCGCTCGGCGGCCATGGCCTGGCGCAGCGCGACGCGGTTGGCGCGGTAGCGGATCTCGGCGGGGGCCCCGTTGAGGTTGCCGACCACCAGCGGATAGCGGTCGGCAAGATGCCGCTGAGAGGCGGCGGTGAGACCCGCGAAATACCTGGTCACGGCGGTCGGCGGGGTGCTTGCCGCGGCGGCCGGGCCGTGCACGAGCCGGTCCCAGGCGGCGGTCTCCGCGGTGCGCGGGTCGGCGGGCCGCTCGTTCGGACGTATCAGCCAGCCACTGGTGGCAAGGACACCAATGACGACAAGAAGAACGGCCATGATCCGCCCGTGCCGTCCCTCGTGATCGTTCACGCTTTTCACCGTAGGAGGAACGGCGGCGAGGTGCTCGCTGGGACGTCCTTCAGAGGTCTGCCATCCGGGTCAGGCGCCGGGAGGTGGTCTCGTCGGCCGGGGTCATCACGGTCAGCCGGTGGCCCGTCTCCGGGACGTGGGTGGAGACGAAGTTCAGCTGGAGGTGGCCGACCAGGGGGCTGTCGAGGCGCTTGGTTTCGTACTGCTGAGGCAGCACGTCGTGCCGGGCCCACAGGCGGGCGAACTCCGCCGAGCGCTCCCTGAGGTCATCGACCTTTCCGGCCGCGGCGGCGGCGCCGACGTCGGTACCGACCTCGGCGCGCATTCTTGCGACCATCCGGGCGGCGACCAGGTCGCCGTCGACGTAGCGGCTGCGCCAGTCGGGGTCGGTGAAGAACTGCACCGCGCAATTGCGCTCGGCGGGCGGGACGAGGTCCAGGTCGGTGAAGAGGAAGCGGTAGGCGCGGTTGTACGCCACCAGGTCGAACAGCGGCGTCTGCAGGCAGGCGGGGAACGGATCGAGCTGATCCAGGACGGGCTGAAAGGCCGCGACGAGTCCCGGATCGCCTGCTGCGGGCGCGGTCTGAGGTGGGCTTGCGCCGGCAAGGCGGAGCAGGTGCTGCTTCTCGATGTCGTCGAGTTGCAGGGCGCGGGCGACCGCCTTCAGGACCTGGTTGCTGACGTTGATCGGCCGGCCCTGTTCGAGCCAGGTGTACCAGGTGACGCCGACCCCGGCGAGGACGGCGACCTCTTCGCGCCGCAGCCCAGGGGTACGCCGCCGTCCGGTGGCCGGGAGGCCGGCCTGCTTCGGGGTGACGCGCTCGCGCCTGCTGCGGAGGAAGTCCCCGAGCTCGCGCCGGACCGCGGCCGGCCTGGCCTCTGTCATGTCATCCACCCTCCCGCACGGGGATCCCGGCATCCAGGTGGTGGTCAGTACCCCCATAAATGGGCTCCTGGTGCCAGGATAGGCGGCCGCTCAGGGTCGACGACATGACAACAACTTCTGCACCGGGCCTGGCGACGGAATCCAGTGCGCCAGGACTGGGAACCGGCCGACTCCTGACGGCACTGTCGGCGCTGCTGCTGTCGGTGGTCAGCTTCGCGGCCGCGGGCATCGCCGTACCCGAGATCGGCGCCTCTCTGGGCGCCTCCGCCTCCCAGCAGTCGCTGGTGGTGTCCGTATACGCACTGGGATTCGCGGTGCCGATGGTCCTGGGCGGCAGGCTCGGGGATCTGTACGGGCGCCGCCGGCTCTTCCTGCTCGGCATGGCCGGGTTCACCCTGTTCTCCCTGATGGCGACGCTGGCCCCGGGCATCGATGTGCTGATTGCCGCGCGCGCCCTCACCGGGATCTCCGCGGCGGCCATGGTGCCCCAGGTGCTGGCGACGATCACGGCGACCACTCAGGGGCCCGAGCGGGCCCGCGCCGTCGCGCTGTTCGGTGCGACCGCGGGCGGGGCCACGGCGATCGGCCAGGTGCTCGGCGGCGTACTGCTGTCCGTCTCCCTGTTCGGAGCGCCCTGGCGCACGGTGTTCGCGATGAGCGTGGCCATGGGGGTGCTCGCGTTCGGCGCCGCGCTGCGCTGGCTGCCCGACACCAGTGCGCCCGGCCACCGGTCGCTCGACCTGAGCGGGACGGCGCTGCTCGGGCTCGCGCTGCTGGCGCTGATGCTTCCGGTCTCCCAGGGCGAGGCGCTGGGCTGGCCGGTGTGGTGCTGGGTGCTGCTGGGGGCGGCGCCGGTGTTCTTCGCGGCGTTCTGGCGGCGGCAGGTGGTGCTGCACCGCGGCGACCGGGTGCCGCTCGTGCCGCCGCCCCTGTTCCGGCTCCGCTCGTACCGGATCGGTCTGGTGATGGCGCTGCTGCTCCAGTCCGCGTTCGGCGGGTTCACGTTCCTCTACGCGCTCTCCACGCAGACCGGTCTTGGCTGGTCGCCGATGCGCGCGGCCGTCGTGCTGGTGCCGTTCTCCCTGTGCTTCCTCGCCGTGTCGGTCTGGTCGGGGAAGCTCGCGCCCCGCTTCGGGTTCCGCAGGCTCCTCGTCATCGGCGGACTGATCCAGGCCGCGCTGCTGGGCGGCACGGCCGGCTCGGTGTTCCTCCAGGGTTCCGGGCTGAACCCGTGGTCGCTCGCCGCCCTCCTCATCGGCGTCGGCGTCGGGCAGGCCTTCATGTTCGGGCCGCTCGTAGGAGCGATGGTCGCCGACGTCCCGCCGGCATCCGCGGGCGCGGCATCAGGCGTGCTGCAGACCACGCAGCAGGCCGCCATGGGCCTCGGCGTCGCCGTCGCCGGAGGCCTGCTCGGTGCGGCCCTGTCCGGTTCCCCGACCGGTGGGGACTACACGAGCGCGCTGGCGGTCTGCATGCTCGTCCAGGCGGCGTGCGCCATTGTGTTCGCTCTGTTCGCGCTCGCCCTGCCCCGGCGCTAGAGGAGCACCTCGCCCGCCCAGCGCAGCACCAGTTGCGGGGCGCCGGAGAGGGCGACGGCGAGGGCGGCGGCCAGGCCGACGACGCTTGCGAGCGAGGCAGGGAAGCGGACGGGGGTCTTGGCTTCCTCGCCGGGCGCGGTGAACAGCAGGGCCGTCCAGCGCAGGTAGTAGACGAGGCCGATGACGACGTTGAGCGCCATCACCACCGCCAGCCAGCCGAGCCCGGCGTCGACGGCCGAGCGGAAGACGGTGACCTTGGCGAAGAGGCCGATGATGCCGGGCGGCAGTCCGGCGAGGTTGACCAGGAAGAAGGCCATCGCGAGCGCGGCCGCGGGGCGGGAGCGGGTCAGCCCGCGCTGGTCCTCGATGCGGGTGCCGTGCGTGGCGGCGACGACGGCGAAGGCGCCGAGGTTCACCACCGCGTACATGAGCGCGTACGCGAGCGTGGAGCCGACCGCGCGGCCGGGCTCCGCCACGTATCCCGCGGCCGCGATGGGCACCAGCAGATAGCCGGCCTGCGCCACCGACGACCAGGCCAGCAGTCGTACGGCGCTGTGCTCGGCATCCGCCCGCTGCCGCAGCGCGGCCACATTGCCCGCCGTCATGGTGAGCGCGGCGAGGACCGCCACCGCCGGGCCCCACACCTCCGTATAGCCGGGGAAGGCGAGGACCGTGACCAGGATCAGGCCCGTAAAGCCGACGGCCTTTCCGATGACGGAGAGGTACGCGGCGATCGGCACCGGGGCGCCGACATACGTGTCCGGGACCCAGAAGTGGAAGGGCACGGCCGCGGTCTTGAAGGCGAAGCCGACCAGGGTGAGTGCGACGCCTGCCGTGGCGAGGGTGTCGAGCTGGGCGGGCGCCTTGTCCAGGCCGTCCGCGATGCGGGAGAAGTGCAGCGAGCCGGAGGCGGCGTAGACGAAGCCGACGCCCAGGAGCATCACGGCGGTGGCGGTGACCGAGGAGAGGAAGAACTTGAGCGCGGCCTCGGCCGACAGCCGGTCGTCGCGGCGCAGCCCGACCAGCGCGAAGGCGGGCAGCGACGCCACCTCGAGGGCGATGACCAGGGTGGCCAGGTCGCGGGCGGCGGGGAGGAGGGCGGCGCCGGCGGCGGAGGAGAGCAGCAGGAACCAGTACTCGCCGGCGGGCAGCTTGGTGTCCCGTACGACGGAGAGGGAGAGCAGCGCGGTGAGGAGGGCGCCGCCGAGGACGAGGAACTGGACGACGAGGGTGAAGCGGTCGGCGGTGTAACTGCAGGCCTTCGCGCCCTCGTTGAGGCAGAAGGTGGTGCGGTCGCCGTCGAGGAGGGGGATGAGGGCCGCCGCGGCGAGGGCGAGGCCTGCGGTGGCGGCCCAGCCGAGGAGGTCCTTGCGCGTGGTGAACAGGTCGCCGACCAGGACCGCGAGGGCGGCGAGGGCGGCGATGGTGGGCGGCGCGATGGCCACCCAGTCGACGGACTGGACGAGCGAGGTCATGCCCGGCCTCCGGTCAGCAGCTTCTGTACGGCGGGGTTGGTCAGGCCGAGCAGCGCGGCGGGCCAGAGGCCGCCGATGAGGGTGAGGGCTACGAGGGGGGACCAGGCGGCGTATTCGTAGCCGCGGACGTCGGGGAGGTGCGGGGGCTGGGGCTCGGCTTGCTCGGCTTGGGGGCGCTCCCCCATGCACACGCGCCGTACGACGACGAGGAGATACGCGGCCGTGAGCAGCGTCCCGAAGCCCGCGATCGCCATGCAGACGAGGAAGGCGGGGCGGCTCAGCCCCTCCGCGGGGCGGAAGGCGCCGAACATCGCCAGCATCTCGCCCCAGAAGCCCGCGAGTCCGGGAAGGCCGAGGGAGGCGACGGCGCCGAAGGCGAGGAGGGTGCCGAGGCGGGGGGCGCGGCCGTAGAGGGCGGCGCCCTTGCCCTGCGCCGCCAGGGTGTCGAGGTCGACGGTGCCGGTGCGGTCCTTCAGTGCGCCGACCAGGAAGAAGAGCAGGCCGGTGATGAGGCCGTGGGCGATGTTGGCGAAGAGGGCGCCGTTGACGCCGGTGGGGGTCATCGAGGCGATGCCGAGGAGGACAAAGCCCATGTGGCCGACGGAGGAGTACGCGATGAGGCGCTTCAGGTCGCCCTTCGCGCCGTCGCGGGCGAGAGCGAGGCAGGCGAGGGATCCGTAGACGATGCCGGCGGCGGCGAAGGCGGCGAGATACGGGGCGAAGGTGCGGAAGCCGTCGGGGGCGGCGGGGAGCAGGATCCGTACGAACCCGTAGGTGCCCATCTTGAGGAGCACGCCCGCGAGGAGGACCGAGCCGACGGTCGGGGCGGCGGTGTGGGCGTCGGGGAGCCAGCTGTGGAGCGGCCACATCGGGGTCTTTACGGCGAGGCCGATGCCGATGGCGAGGACGGCGATGAGCTGGGTGGTGTGGGTGAGTTTAGCGCCGTTGTCAGTGGCGAGTGCCACCATGTCGAACGTGCCGCCCTTGATGCCGATGAGGAGGAGGCCGAGCAGCATCACGACGGAGCCGAGCAGCGTGTAGAGGATGAACTTCCAGGCGGCAGGGCCGCGTTGGTCACCGCCCCAGCGGGCGATGAGGAAGTACATCGGGATGAGGACCATCTCGAAGGCGAGGAAGAAGAGGAGCAGATCCAGGACGGCGAAGGTGGCGAGCATGCCGCCCTCGAGGACGAGCAGCAGCGCGACGAACGCCCGGGGTGACGGCCCGGACGGCATGTTGAAGTAGCTGTAGATCGCGCAGAGGAAGGTCAGCAGCGCGGTCAGCACGAGAAGGGGGAGCGAGACGCCGTCGATGCCCAGGTGGATCCGGATACCGAGGGCCGGGATCCAGCTGAGGTCGGTGGTGCCCTGCATGGTCGAAGCGTCGTCGCGGTCGAAGCCGATCGCGAGGACGACGGACAGCACGAAGACGACACCGGTGACGGTCACGCCGTGCCGCAGCACCGCCTGGTCGGGTCCCCCTTTTTCGGAGCCCTTGAGGCCGGGCGGCGCGGGCAGCAGGGCGGCGGCCGCGCCGAGAAGGGGGAGCACGACGATGGCGGCGAGGGTCCACTGCATGGCGGTGTGGCTCATATCCGGCTCAGCCTCCCGAGGTTCCGGTCGTCGCGAGCAGGACCGCGGCGACGGCTAGGACGAGGGAGCCGGCGAGCAGCGCACTCAAGTAGGTCTGCACATTCCCGGTCTGCAGGCGGCGGACGGCGGCGCCGAGCAGCCGGGGGGTGGTGCCGGCCGCGCGCACGTACGTGTCGACGACCTCGCGGTCGAGGAAGCGTACGAGCCGCGCGGCGGCGGCCATGGGGCGTACGAACAGGGCGGAATAGACGGCGTCGAGGTGGAAGCCCTGGCCGGCGGCGCGGTAGAGGGCGGGGCCGAGCAGTATCCGGCCCGGGTCCATCGGGCGGCCTGCCGGGGTGGTGCCGGGTGCCGCGGCGACGTCTCCGTACGCGGGGGCGTGGCTGGCGATGGCCTCTTCCTCGGACAGCGCGGGCTCGGCCCCGGGGTGCGCGGCGACGGCGCCGAGCGGGGTCGCGGCGGCGAGCGCGCTGGTCTGCCGCCAGGCGGCGTACATGACGAGCACGCCGACGAGGGCGAGCCCGGTGCCGAGGACGGTGGTGGCGAGCGTCGGGGCGAGCGAGTGCCCGTCGAGCCAGTCGGGGAGCTTGCCGACGGTGAGGCCGAAGGCGGCGGTGGGGATGAAGAGGACCCAGAGGACGGCGTTCATGACGGCGGGGGTTTTGGCGGGGTGGTGGCCAGGTGGGGGTGGCTCGACCGCTGCTGTTGCGAGTGCCGGCGCCTTGGGCCCCGGGGCGAGCTTCGCCGCGGCGGCCGGCAACGGGTGGCCGCCGGCGAGGAGCCACAGCCTCGTCGCGTACGCGGCCGTGAGCAGCGCGGTCAGCAGGCCCGCGACCAGCACGATCCAGCCCGCGACGGCCGGGACACCGGCCATCGCGTCGCCGGTGGCGGCGTGCTCGGCCGCGCCCAGCACCGCCTCCTTGCTCCAGAACCCGCTGAACGGCGGAATGGCGGCCAGGGCGAGCAGCGCCACGGCGAGGGTCCAGTACGCATCGGGCGCCCGCCGCCGCAGCCCGTCCATGCGCGCCATCGCGGCGAGCGAATTCGTGCCGGCGGCATGGATGATCACGCCCGCACACAGGAAGAGCAGCGCCTTGAAGGCCCCATGCGAGAGGAGGTGGAAGATCGCGGCATCCCGCGACCCGACGGCCAGCGCGCCCGTCATATAGCCGAGTTGCCCGACCGTCGAGTACGCCAGCACCCGCTTGATGTCATCCTGCGCCAGCGCGGCAAGCGCCGACCCGACCATGGTGACGGCGGCCATCACCGCAAGCACGACCAGCGCCGCCGTGGAGGCGGCGAAGACGGGCAGCAGCCGCGCGACCAGATACACCCCCGCGGCGACCATCGTCGCGGCGTGGATCAGCGCGGACACCGGCGTGGGACCGGCCATCGCATCCGGCAGCCACGTATGCAGCGGGAACTGCGCCGACTTCCCCGCGACACCGGCGAGCAGCAGCAGCGCGATCAGCGTCGGATGCGCGAGCCCCTCGCCCGACGCGGCCGCGGTGAGGACGCCGTTGATACGGAACGTCCCCGCCTGGTCGGCCAGCATGAAGATGCCGAAGAGGAAGGGGACATCGCCCAGCTTCGTCACCAGGAAGGCCTTGATGGAGGCGGCCCGCGCCTCCGGCGTCTCCCAGTAGTGGCCGACGAGGAAGTACGAGCAGATGCCCATGATCTCCCAGCCGACCAGCAGCACGATGAGGTCGCCGGAGTAGACGACCAGGAACATCGCGGCGGTGAAGAGCGAGACCAGGGCGGAGTAGGAGGCGTAACGCGGGTCGTCGCGCAGATAGCCGGTGGAGTACAGCTGCACGCACAGCGCCACCACCCCGACCAGCACCCCGGTCAGCACGGCCATGCCGTCGAGGTGCAGCGCGAGCGAGATCGGCACGGACCCGGTGGGGGTCAGCTCCGTAGCCGCGTCGACCGGCGCGCCCCCGCCCTGCCGCACGGCGACGACCACCGCGAGCACCGCGGCCACCGCCGTCGGCAGCACGGCGAGCGGCCGGGCCAACTCCGGGACCGTACGCCCGAGGAGCAGCGCCGCGACCGCGGCGAGGAAGGGCAGCAGCGGGACGAGGACGGCGAGGGTGGTGGTGTTCACGCGGCGGCCGCCTCCTGTTCCTCGCCTGCGGGCTGGTCGTTCGGTACGGAATCGGGGTCGGACTCGGCTCTCTCCGCCGTATCGCGCAGCTTGTCGACGGCCGATGAGCCCCGGGTCCGGTAGACGAGCAGCACGATGGCGAGCCCGATGCCGATCTCCGCCGCCGCGACGGCGATGACGAACAGGGCGAGGGACTGCCCGGCGTGCAGGGTGTCGCGCAGCCAGACGTCGAAGGCGACGAGGTTGAGGTTGACGGCGGCGAGCATCAGCTCGACCGACATCAGCACCAGGATCACGTTGCGCCGGGCCAGCACCCCGTACAGGCCGGTACAGAAGAGCAGGACCGCGAGGACGGCCGGGTAGGCGAGGTGCATCAGCTCTTGGTCCCTTCGTCGCCTGCGTCGGCCCCGTTGCCCGCGTCGGCCTCGCCCTTACGGCGCGACAGCACGATCGCGCCCACCAGCGCCGCGAGCAGCAGCACCGACAGCGCCTCGAAGGGCAGCACCCAGTACCGGAAGAGCGCCTCGCCCATGACGGCGGTGCTGCCCCGCGACGTGTCCAGGTCGATGTACTGCGCCCGGAAGGCGTCCACGACCACCCACACCAGCGTCACCGCCGAGGCGCCCGCCACCGCCACCGCGACCCAGCGATTGCCGGAGTCGGCATCCGGCGACCGCCCGATCGGCGCCCGCGTCAGCATCAGCCCGAAGAGCAGCAGCACGACCACGGACCCGACATAGATCAGCACCTGCACCCACGCGATGAACTCGGCGGTGAGCAGCAGATATTCGACGGCAAGCCCGCCGAGCGCGACGACCAGCCAGAGCGCGGCATGCACCAGCTGCTTGCTGGAGACGGTGAGCAGGGCGGCGCCGAGCACCACGATCCCGACGAGCACGAAGGCGATCTCGACGCCGGTGGGCGAGAGGAAGTCGCGGGTCACGCGTCGCCTCCCGGTTGCTGCTGCTCAGCGTCGTCGGCGGCCTTCTCGGCCGCCTTCTCCGCGGCTTTACGGGCCGCGCCCAGCTCCTTCGGCTCCTCCGCCGCCTCGTCCAGCGCGGGCGGCGCGGGCACCGTCCACATCCAGTCCCGCAGCTTGTCCCGCTCGTGGGTCAGTTCGAGGATGTCGGTCTCCGCGTACTCGAACTCCGGCGACCAGAAGAGCGCGTCGAAGGGGCACACCTCGATGCAGATCCCGCAGTACATGCACAGCGCGAAGTCGATGGCGAAGCGATCCAGCACATTGCGCGACCGCTCCCGCCCGCCGGGGACGGCCGGCGGCACGGTCTCCTTGTGCGAGTCGATGTAGATGCACCAGTCCGGGCACTCGCGCGCGCAGAGCATGCAGACGGTGCAGTTCTCCTCGAAGAGCGCGATCACGCCGCGGCTGCGGGGCGGGAGGTGCGGCTGCGCGTCGGGGTAGTGGGCGGTGTGGGACCGCTTCGTCATCGTACGAAGAGTGACGGCGAGGCCCTTGGCGAGCCCGCGCCCGGGCACGTTCACAGCCATCAGTTGATCGCCACCTTCACGATGCCGGTGAGCGCGATCTGCGCGAGAGCGAGGGGGATGAGCACGGTCCAGGCGAAGCGCTGCAGCTGGTCCTCGCGCAGCCGCGGATACGTGACGCGCAGCCAGATCACGCCGAAGGCGAGGATCCCGGTCTTGAGCAGCGTCCACAGCCAGCCGAGCTGATCCGCGAACGGGCCGTGCCAGCCGCCGAGGAACAACACGGTGGTCAGGGCGCAGAGGACGACGATCCCCGCGTACTCGGCGAGCAGGAAGAGCGCGAACCGCAGCCCGCTGTATTCGGTGTACGCGCCGAAGATGATCTCCGAGTCGGCGACGGGCGCGTCGAAGGGCGGCCGCTGCAGCTCGGCGAGCCCGGCGGTGAAGAAGACGAGCCCGCCGATGATCTGCCACGGAATCCACCACCAGTGGAATCCATCGACGATCCCGACCAGAGACACGGTCCCGGCGGCCATCGCGACGGACGCCGCGGCGAGCAGCATCGGCAGCTCGTACGCGAGCAGCTGCGCGGCGGTCCGCAACCCGCCGAGCAGCGAAAACTTATTGGCCGAGGCCCACCCGCCCATGAGGGTGCCGAGGACGCCGGCGCCCATGACGGCGAGCACGAAGAAGATGCCCGCTTCGAGGTCCTGTCCGACGCCGCCGTCGCGGTGGACGGGGATGGCGACGAGGACGATGAAGTACGGAAGCAGCGCGATGGCAGGCGCCAGCTGAAAGATCCGCCGATCGGCGGCCGCCGGCACCACATCTTCCTTCTGCGCAAACTTCACCCCGTCCGCGACGAGCTGCGCCCACCCGTGGAAACCACCCGCGTACATGGGGCCGACGCGGCCCTGCATGTGCGCCATGACCTTGTGCTCTGTCTGGCCGACGACGAGCGGCAGGATGAGAAAGGCAGCGAGGAGCAGGACCAGCCGCAGGACGACATCGAGGACGTCAGCCATTGCTGCCTCCTCGGGGTGGGGTGTCCGGGTCGGGGTTGGTGCCCGGGCCAGGGCTGGTCTCGGGCGCGGGCGCGGTGTCCGGCTCGGGCGCGGTGTCCGGCTCGGAAGCGGCGTCGCCCGCGGCGCGGTCGGGATCGCCGTCCTGGGCGGGGGCGGGGTCGGTAGTCGGCTCGGCGACGCCGGTGGCGGCATCTGCGCCGCTGGCGGTCGCCGCTCGTTTCTCGTCCGCCGCACTCTCCCGCGCCGGAGGCGCGGAGCTCTGCGGAGCGGCGGACGCCTCGGCCTCGCCCTCCCCCGCGGGCGTCTCCGGCGCGGGCCGGTGCCAGGGGGCGTCCGCGCTGCGGCCTGCGGCGGGGCGGCGCTGCGAGGCGCTGCCGTCGCCCGCCGAGCGAGAGCGGCGGGGGCCGGAAGGGCGCGCGGGCGGCGACGCCTTCTCCGCGCCCTGCGCGGGCTCCGGTGTCGGTGTCTCCTCCGCACCCGCCGCGGATGCGCGCTGCGACGTGCTGCCCTCGCCCGCCGAGCGTGACCTGCGGGGCCGGGGCGTCCCCTTCGCCTCTCCGCCCGTCGCAGACGGCTTGCCCGCCGCCGGCGCCTCGCCCGTCGCCGCTGCCTCGCCCGCCGCCGGCGTCTGGCTCGCTGAGCCCGCCGATGCCGTGCGCGTGCGGCGCGGGCCGCGGGGGCCGTCTGCTGTTCTCCTCGCGCGCGCCGGGCGGGACGGGGCGTCTGGGAGGGTGCCCTTCAGGGGGCCCCATTCGTTCGGGTCCGGTACGCCCGGCGGGAGCATCTGGCGGCGCTTTGGACCGCCGTGGTCCGACTCGCCTGGTTCCTTGGCGCCTGGCCAGGCCTTGGCTACGCGGGCGGCCAGGACGAAGTCCTTCCTCAGCGGGTGGCCCTCGAAGCCGTCCGGGAGGAGGAGCGGGTCCAGTTGCGGGTGGTCCGTGAAGTCGACGCCGAACATCTCGTGCGTCTCGCGCTCATGCCACGCCGCCCCCGCGTACACACCCGTCGCCGACGGCAGCACCGCCGCGTCATGCGGCACGCTCGTACGCACCATCAGCCGCCGCGGCGGCGTCCCGACGGCGACCACATGCGCCGACACCCGGAAGCCCTCGCCCGGCTCGTCCACCGCGCTCAGCCAGTCGAAGAAGCTGCACCCGAGCTCATCCCGAGCCACCCGCAGCGCCTCCACCCACGATGCCGCCGGCACGTCGACGGTCAGCAGCTCGTACGCCTCGGCCGCCACGGCCCCGTCCCCGAACAGCTCCCCCGCCGCCCGCGGCAGCCAACCGACCGGCACCGCAGGCGCGGCCGGAGCCGCCTCGTCCGTACCCTCCTCAGGGAGCGACTCGCTCATCGCCCGCCCTCCGCACCCGGCTCGGGCGGCGCCACCAGCCCGCTCGTCAGCGCCGCCGCCGAAGCCCGCCCCGCGCCGGAGGCGTACCGCTCCCCCAGCGACTCCCGGGCGATCTTCTCCTGCAGCTTCAGAATCCCCTGCAGCAGCGCCTCAGGCCGCGGCGGGCACCCCGGCACGTACACATCCACCGGGATGATCTGGTCCACGCCCTTGGTCACGGAATACGAGTCCCAGTACGGCCCGCCGCAGTTGGAGCACGCGCCGAAGGAAATCACGTACTTCGGCTCCGGCATCTGCTCGTACAGCCGCTTCACCGCAGGCGCCATCTTGTCCGTGACCGTCCCGGACACGACCATCAGGTCCGCCTGCCGCGGCCCGGGCGCGAAGGGAATCACCCCGAGCCGGATGAAGTCATGCCGCGCCATCGACGCCGCGATGAACTCGATCGCGCAGCACGCGAGGCCGAAGTTGAAGACCCACAGGCTGTAGCGGCGGCCCCAGTTGAGGACGACCTTCATCGGCTCCGGCGCCAGCCGGGCCAGGCCGCCGAGGGGCGGCTTCGACGTCACAGGCGTCATCGGGGTCACCGGCACTACGTCCATTCCAGGACGCCCTTCTTCCACGCGTAGAGGATCCCGACCGCGAGGAAGCCGAGGAAAATGAACATCTCGACCAGCGTCACGCCCCCGTACCCGGCCTTGGCGTACACCGTCGCCCACGGGAAGAGGAAGATCGCGTCGACCGCGAAGATCACGTACAGGAAGGCGTAGACGTAATACCGCACCTGCGTGTGCGCCCAGCCCTCGCCGACCGGGTCCACCCCGCACTCGTACGTCAGCAGCTTCTCCGGCGTCGGCACATACGGCCGCAGCAACCGCCCCGCCCCGAAGGCGACCCCGACAAAGAGCAGGCCGAGCAGGGCGACGAGTCCCACGACCGAATAGCCGTGAAAGTAATCCGCCGCGACCGGCACGCTCCGCCTCGCTCTCTTGTGAAATAGGGGTCTGACCGCTCTTCTGTACGGGCAGGAGTGTAGGCCCTGGCCCGGCAAGTGTGAGCGTCGCGGGGCGGGCCGTTCTGCGCGATCGTCCGCGCGACCGTCGCCGCGATGGTAGGGATATCCCTACTTCGCCCCACCCATCCACCCCATGGCGCCGCGCCACCGTCCCCGGGCACTCTTAGGACCATGACCGACAGCAGCCCCGCCGCCGACCAGCTTTCCGCGCCCCGGGCACCCCTCGACCGGCGTACGTGGCAGGAGATCGCTTATCTCCTCGGCAATCTGCCGATGGCGATCTTCGCCTTCACTTATGTCGTCTCCTGGCTCTTCCTGGGTGCCGGCCTCGCGATCACCGTGATCGGCCTGCCCCTGCTCGCCGCCGGGCTGGCGGGGAGCCGGGTGCTGGGCAGCTGGGAGCGCAAGCGGGCGCGGGCGCTGCTGGGCGTACGGATCGATGAGCCGTCGCCGCTGCGGGCGCATCTGCGCGGGCCCGGCTTCTTCACGTGGCTGTGGGGGGCGCTGAAGGATCCGGTGGCCTGGCGGGCGACGCTCTTTCACGGCATCCGGCTGCCCTGGGGCGTCTTCACGTTCACCTTCACGCTGATCTCCCTGTTCATCCTCTGGCCGGTGCTGCCGTGGACCACCCGCGCGCTGACGAATGTCGACCGCGCCATGGTCCGCGGCCTGCTGCCGCCCTCCGACGACCTGGAGGCGCGGATCCTGCAGCTGGAGTCGGACCGCGGGGTCGTCGTCGACACCGCCGCCGCCGACCTGCGCAAGATCGAGCGGGATCTGCACGACGGCGCCCAGGCCCGGCTCGTGGCGCTGGCCATGGGCCTTGGCCTGGCAAAGGAGAAGCTGCTGGAGGACCCCGAGACGGCGGCGCTGATGGTCGACGAGGCGCACGGCGAGGTGAAGCTGGCGCTGCAGGAGCTGCGCGACCTGGCCCGCGGCATCCACCCGGCGGTGCTCACCGACCGCGGCCTGGACGCCGCGCTGTCGTCGGTGTCGTCGCGCTGCACGGTCCCGGTGAAGGTGAACGTGGACCTGCCCGCCCGCCCGGCACCCGCCATCGAGGGCATCGCCTACTTCACGGTCTCCGAGCTGCTGCAGAACGTGTCCAAGCACAGCGGCGCGAAGTTCGCGGCGGTGGATGTGTGGCGTACCGAAAACCGGCTGCTGATGCAGGTGACCGACGACGGCCAGGGCGGCGCCCGGCTCGACGGCGGCACCGGCATGGCGGGCCTGGCGGAGCGCCTCGGCTCGGTCGACGGCCTCTTCGTCATCGACTCGCCGCCCGGCGGCCCGACGGTCATCACCGCCGAGCTGCCCTGGCGCGACCGGCAGGAGCAGGACCAGCTGCCGCGCGAGCAGCAGCACCAGCTCCCGCGCTAGCGGCAGCCGTGCGAGGTGGGGTTTTCCCCCGTACGGAAACGCCGACGTGCTCCATGGGCAGGGACCGCGGTCCGCAGGACCCTTGAAGTGAAGTGACCAGCAGACCGCCTGCCGGGGTGAGGGAAATGACGATGACGACCGGATACGAGACGGAGTACCGCCGCCCCCGGCTGCCCGCCGGGCTGCGCGCCCCGTTCGAGGCGCGGACCTACCGCGAGTTCCTCTACCTGATGCTCAACCTGCCGATGGCGGTCCTCTTCTTCGTCTACGCGGTCACCATGCTGGCGCTGGGCGTGGGCCTGCTGATCACCTTCCTCGGCATCCCGGTACTCGCCGCCATGCTGGCCGGCTGCCGCGGCTTCGGCGCGCTGGAGCGCGGCCGGGCGCGGGCGCTGCTGCGAGTGGACGTCGCCGAGCCGGAGCCGGTGCGGGCGGCCGGCGGCCGGGGCGGGCTGATGGCCTGGACCGGGGCGCTGTTCAAGTCGGGCACCAGCTGGCGGCATCTGCTGTACGCGTTTGTGCACTTTCCCTGGGCGGCCTTCTCCTTCAGCGTCGCGCTGGCCGTGATGGTCTGGTCGTGGCAGCTGATCACGTACCCGCTGTGGCAGTGGGTCTTCCCGACCTACCTCAACCAGGACGGCCTGCAGATCTACGGCGACGGCGAGGGCAGCGGCTGGTATCTGCACACCCCGCTCGACCTGGCGCTGGCCTTTGTGGTGGGCGCGCTGTTCATGCTGGCGATGCCGTGGGTGGTGCGCGGCCTCGCGTACGTGGACCGGGCCCTGGTCGTCGGCCTGCTCGGCCCGTCGAAGCTGGCCACTCGGGTGTGGGAGCTGGAGTCGGACCGCGGCGTGGTCGTGGACACGGCGGCCGAGGACCTGCGCAAGATCGAGCGGGATCTGCACGACGGCGCGCAGGCGCGGCTGGTGTCCCTGGCGATGGATCTGGGCCTGGCGAAGGAGAAGCTCACCGAGGACCCCGAGACGGCGGCGCGGATGGTGGACGAGGCGCACGGCGAGGTGAAGCTGGCGCTGCAGGAGCTGCGCGACCTGGCCCGGGGCATCCACCCGGCGATCCTGACCGACCGCGGCCTCGGCCCGGCGCTGAGCGCGGTGGCGGCGCGGTCGCGGGTGCCGGTGCAGGTGACGGTGGACCTGGCGGAGCGGCCCGCGGCGGCGATCGAGGGCATCGCGTACTTCACCGTCTCCGAGCTGCTGCAGAACGTCTCGAAGCACAGCGGTGCGACCGCGGCGTGGGTGGACGTGTGGCGCACCCCCGACCGGCTGCTGCTGCAGATCCGCGACGACGGCCGCGGCGGCGCCAACCTCGCCTCCGGCTCGGGCCTCTCCGGCCTGGCGGAGCGGCTCGGCTCGGTGGACGGGCTGCTGGTCATCGACTCGCCGGTGGGCGGGCCCACAACCGTCACGGCGGAGCTGCCCTGGCGCGACTAGGAAACCCACCCGGCAGGCACGAACCATGGGATGCTGGCACCCGTAAACAGAACACCGCGGGGCGGGGGGCCAAGCCACCATGGAGGCGCAGAAGGTGCGCGTAGTCATTGCCGAGGACAGCGTGCTGCTGAGAGAGGGTCTGACCCGTCTCCTCACCGACAAGGGGTACGAGGTCGTGGCCGGCGTCGGGGACGGGGACGCGCTGGTCAAGACCGTCGGTGACCTGGCGCAGGAGAAGCAGGCGCCCGACGTCGTCGTCGCCGACGTCCGGATGCCCCCGTCGCACACCGACGAGGGGGTCCGCGCCGCCATCTCCATCCGCCGCGACCATCCCGGCGTCGGGGTGCTGGTGCTCTCCCAGTACGTGGAGGAGCAGTACGCCACCGAACTCATCGCCGGCTCCAGCCGCGGCGTCGGCTACCTCCTCAAAGACCGGGTAGCCGAAGTACGTGAGTTCGTCGACGCCGTGCAGCGGGTCGCGGAGGGCGGCACCGCCCTCGACCCCGAGGTGGTCGCGCAGCTGCTCGGCCGCAGCCGCAAGCAGGACGTGCTCGCGAACCTCACCCCGCGCGAGCGCGAGGTGCTCGGCCTCATGGCGGAGGGGCGTACGAATTCGGCCATCGCCCGCCAGCTGGTGGTCAGCGACGGCGCGGTGGAGAAGCATGTCAGCAACATCTTCCTCAAGCTCGGCCTGGCGCAGAGTGACGGGGATCACCGCAGGGTGCTGGCGGTCCTCACGTACCTCAACTCGTAGCTGGTCCTAGAACCAATTGCGTAGCACACCGGGGGGTTAAGAAAAGGTGATGAACGCGGGCACAACCGGACGTCTCAGCCGTGTCCGTATCCCGGGACAGTCAAGGAAGGCCACCCTTACCCACGTACGATGGTGTGCGGGCTCAATTGAGGGAGGTCCGGAACAGTGACCACATCGGCCATCGGGGAGCAGCGCGGCGCCGGCAAAGAGGTGAAGCGCCTGGACCGGGTGATCATCCGGTTCGCGGGTGACTCCGGTGACGGCATGCAGCTGACGGGAGACCGCTTCACTTCTGAGACGGCGTCTTTCGGAAACGACCTGTCGACACTGCCGAACTTCCCCGCCGAGATCCGGGCGCCCGCAGGCACCTTGCCGGGTGTCTCGTCCTTCCAGCTGCATTTCGCGGACCACGACATCCTCACGCCCGGCGATGCGCCGAACGTGCTGGTCGCGATGAACCCGGCGGCCCTGAAGGCGAATCTGCCGGATGTGCCGCGCGGCGCGGAGATCATCGTCAACACGGACGAGTTCACCAAGCGCGCGCTGTCCAAGGTCGGGTACGAGGCCTCCCCGCTGGAGGACGGCTCGCTGGACGGCTACAGCGTGCATCCGGTGCCGCTGGGGACGCTGACGGTGGAGGCGCTCAAGGAGTTCGGCCTGTCCCGTAAGGACGCGGACCGGTCGAAGAACATGTTCGCGCTGGGCCTGCTGTCGTGGATGTATCACCGGCCCACCGAGGGCACGGAGAACTTCCTGCGGACGAAGTTCGCGAAGAAGCCGGACATCGCCGAGGCGAACATCGCCGCCTACCGCGCGGGCTGGAACTTCGGCGAGACCACCGAGGACTTCGCCGTCTCGTACGAGGTGGCCCCGGCCGCGAAGGCCTTCCCGCCGGGCACGTACCGCTCGATCTCCGGGAACCTGGCCCTGTCGTACGGGCTGATCGCCGCGGGCCGGCAGGCCGATCTGCCGCTGTTCCTCGGCTCGTATCCGATCACGCCGGCGTCGGACATCCTGCACGAGCTGTCCAAGCACAAGAACTTCGGCGTACGCACCTTCCAGGCCGAGGACGAGATCGCCGGCATCGGGGCGGCGCTGGGCGCGGCCTTCGGCGGCTCGCTGGGTGTCACCACCACGTCAGGTCCCGGCATCGCGCTGAAGGCCGAGACCGTCGGCCTCGCGGTCTCGCTGGAGCTGCCGCTGCTGGTCATCGACATCCAGCGCGGCGGGCCCTCCACCGGGCTGCCGACCAAGACCGAGCAGGCAGACCTGCTGCAGGCGATGTTCGGCCGGAACGGCGAGGCGCCGGTCCCGGTGATCGCCCCGGCGACACCCGCGGACTGCTTCACCGCCGCCCTGGACGCGGCCCGGATCGCGCTGACCTACCGCACGCCGGTGCTGCTGCTCTCCGACGGCTATCTCGCCAATGGCTCGGAGCCGTGGCGGGTGCCGGAGACCGATGAACTGCCGGATCTACGCGTGCAGTTCGCCACCCAGCCCAACCACACTCTCGATGACGGCAGCGAGACCTTCTGGCCGTACAAGCGGGACTCCGAGACTCTCGCGCGGCCGTGGGCGGTCCCAGGCACCCCGGGCCTTGAGCACCGCATCGGCGGCATCGAGAAGGCCGACGGGTCCGGCAATATCTCGTACGACCCGGCCAACCACGAATTCATGGTCCGCACCCGGCAGGCCAAGATCGACGGCATCGAGGTCCCGGACGTCGAGGTCGACGACCCGGACGGCGACGCGAGCCTCCTCGTCCTGGGCTGGGGCTCCACGTACGGGCCGATCACCGCCGCGGTCCGCCGCGTCCGCGGCGCCGGCGAGAAGGTCGCGCAGGCCCATCTGCGCAACATCAACCCCTTCCCCGCCAACCTCGGCGAGGTCCTGTCCCGCTACGACAAGGTCGTCATCCCCGAGATGAACCTGGGGCAGCTCGCCATGCTCATCCGCGCCAAGTACCTCGTAGACGCCCAGTCCTACACACAGGTCCGCGGACTGCCCTTCAAGGCAGAGCAGCTCGCCACCGCTCTGAAGGAGGCCATCGGAAATGGCTGACACTGCTACGGAGGCGCCGGTGATCGACGCGCTTTCCCTGGTGCCGAAGTCCGACACCCCGCAGAAGATGAAGGACTTCAAGACGGATCAGGAAGTCCGCTGGTGCCCCGGCTGTGGCGACTATGCCGTCCTCGCCGCCGTCCAGGGCTTCATGCCTTCGCTCGGTCTTGCGAAGGAGAACGTCGTCTTCGTCTCGGGCATCGGCTGCTCCTCCCGCTTCCCGTACTACATGAACACCTACGGGATGCACTCCATCCACGGCCGCGCCCCGGCCATCGCCACCGGCCTCGCCGCTTCCCGCCGCGACCTGTCCGTCTGGGTCGTGACGGGTGACGGCGACGCGCTGTCCATCGGCGGCAACCATCTGATCCACGCGCTGCGCCGCAATGTGAACCTGAAGATCCTGCTGTTCAACAACCGGATCTACGGGCTCACCAAGGGCCAGTACTCCCCCACCTCCGAGGTCGGCAAGATCACCAAGTCGACGCCGATGGGCTCCCTCGACGCCCCCTTCAACCCGGTGTCCCTGGCCATCGGCGCCGAGGCCTCCTTCGTGGCCCGTACGGTCGACTCCGACCGCAAGCACCTGACCGAGGTGCTGCGCCAGGCCGCCGCCCACCCCGGCACCGCACTGGTGGAGATCTACCAGAACTGCAACATCTTCAACGACGGCGCCTTCGAGGTCCTCAAGGACAAGCAGCAGGCGGAAGAGGCCGTGATCCGCCTGGAGCACGGCGAGCAGATCCGCTTCGGCACCGACCGGGCCAAGGGCGTCGTCAGGGATGCGCAGACAGGCGACCTGAAGATCGTCGACGTGACCGAGGACAACCAGTCCCAGATCCTCGTCCACGACGCCCACTCCGCGTCCCCCACCACCGCCTTCGCGCTGTCACGGCTCGCCGACCCGGACACCCTGCACCACACCCCGATCGGCGTCCTGCGCTCGGTCGACCGCCCCGTCTACGACACCGACATGGCCGACCAGCTCGAAGCCGCCGTCGAACAGAAGGGCAAGGGCGACCTCGCCGCGCTCCTCGCCGGGGGCGACACCTGGACGGTCGTCGGCTGAGCCGACACCTCAGTCCTTACGGGCCCGGGCAGCGTCATACGCTGCCCGGGCCTTTTCCACGTCCGCCACGGCGTCATTCGTCCACTCCGCCAGCGGCTGCACCAGCCGCGCGGCCTTCTCGCCCAGCGGGGTCAGCGAATACTCCACATGCGGCGGGATGACGGGCTTCGCCTCGCGGAGCACCATGCCGTCGCGCTCCAGGGTCTGCAGCGTCTGGGCGAGCATCTTCTCGCTCACCCCGCCGATCCGCCGCCGCAGCGCACTGAACCGCATCGTGCCCGCCCGCAGCGCCAGCAGCACCAGCACGCCCCAGCGGCTGACGACGTGCTCCAGGATGTTCCGCGCGGGGCAGTCCGCGCTGATCACGTCGGGGAAGGACGGCAGCCGCAGGTCTTCAGCACTTACGCTCATGCTTGTACCTTACTTCAAAGTGGGTACTTACGGATGGTTAGTGCACGGGTTACGTTGAAGGCATGAGCATCGTGATCACCGGAGCAACCGGACAGCTGGGCCGCCTCGTCATCGACGAGCTGCTGGCCACCACCCCCGCCGCCGACCTCGCCGCCGTCGTCCGCGACCCGGCCAAGGCGGCCGACCTCGCCGCCCGCGGCGTCGAGGTCCGTACCGCCGACTACGACGACCCGGCCTCCCTCAAGGACGCCTTCCGGGCCGGCGACCGGGTGCTGCTGATCTCGGGCAGCGAGGTGGGCAAGCGCGTCCCGCAGCACACCGCGGTCATCGACGCGGCGAAGGCGGCCGGGGTCGCCTTCCTCGCGTACACCTCGATCCTCGGCGGGCCCGCCGCGACCTTCTCGCTCGCCGAGGAGCACCTCGCGACCGAGAAGCTGGTGACCGGCTCCGGGCTGCCGTACAGCCTGCTGCGCAACGGCTGGTACCACGAGAACTACACCGCCAACCTCGGCCAGGTCCTCACCGCGGGCGCCGTCTTCTCCGCCGCCGGCGACGGCCGCATCGCCAGCGCCTCGCGCGCCGACTTCGCCGCCGCGGCGGCCGCGGTCATGAGCGGCGAGGGCCACGAGAACTCCACGTACGAGCTGAGCGGCGACACCGCCTGGTCCCTCGCCGAGTACGCGGCCGAGATCTCCCGCCAGACCGGCAAGGACATCGCGTACACGCGCCTCTCCCCCGCCGACTACGAGGCGGCGCTGCTGGGCGCCGGCCTCCCCGCCCCCTTCGCCGCCATCCTGGCCGAGGTCGACACCGGCATCGCCCGCGGCGAGCTGGCCGCCACCCCCGGCGACCTCTCCCGCCTGACCGGCCGCCCGACCGGCACGATCGCCGACGCCATCGCCGCGGCCCTGTAAGGAGCCACGGGTTGGAACGGATATGACAGCGGCCTCCCGGTCCCGCTACGGTCGTGACGTTTGGGCACGGTGGTAGCGGACGGGAGGCGGTCGCCAATGCAGTCGACGCCGCAGGAGAGCCGCACCGGCCTCCTCTACGGCTTTGCGGCGTACGGAATCTGGGGCCTGGTCCCGCTCTACTGGCCACTGCTGAAGCCCGCCGGCGCCACCGAGATCCTCGCCAACCGCATGGTGTGGTCGATGCCCGCCTGCATCCTCCTGCTGCTGGTGCTGCGCCGCTGGTCCTGGATCCGCCCGCTGCTGCGGCAGCCCAAGCGCCTCGCCCTCACCCTCGTCGCCGCGGCGACGATCTGCACCAACTGGGGCGTCTACATCTGGGCGGTCAACTCCGGTCACGTCGTCGAGGCGTCCCTCGGCTACTTCATCAACCCCCTGGTCTCCATAGCCTTCGGCGTCCTCCTGCTGCGCGAGCGGATGCGCCCGCTGCAGTGGACGGCCGTCGGCGTCGGCGCCGCATCCGTGGTGGTGCTGACCATCGGTTACGGGCAGCTGCCCTGGATCTCGCTCACCCTCGCCTTCTCCTTCGGGACGTACGGGCTGGTGAAGAAGCGGGTCGAGCTGCAGGGGCCGGAGTCGTTCGCGGCGGAGACGACGATCCAGTTCCTGCCGGCGCTGGGCTTCCTGCTCTATCTCGCCGGCCGGGGCGAGTCGACCTTCACCACCGAGGGCGTGGGGCATGCGCTGCTGCTGATGAGCGCGGGCGTGGTGACCGCGGTGCCGCTGGTCTGCTTTGGCGCGGCGGCGGTGCGGCTGCCGCTGTCGACGATCGGGCTGATGCAGTACCTGACGCCGACGCTGCAGTTCCTCCTGGGCGTCGCGTACTTCCACGAGCAGATGCCGCCGGAGCGGTGGGCGGGCTTCGCGCTGGTGTGGCTGGCGCTGTGCCTGCTGAGTTACGACGCGCTGCGCACCGCGCGAAAGGGCCGTACGGCCCTCCGGCACGCGGAGTCCGTCAGCTCCGGCGGCACACCTGCCGCTCCCCAGGCGGAGCGGACCTCGGGCCCGGCCTGACGAGGCCCGCTTGCGACTTCCTTGCACACGCGCTTTAATTGCGTACGCAAGGACACTGTCCGCACGCTCCCAGGGGTCGCCGTGCAGCACCAGAACTTCCTCTTCGTCCTCGGCAGCAGCCGCCCCGGCGGCAACACCGAGGCCTTGGCCCGCGCAGCCGCCGAGCACCTTCCGCCGACGGCAGAGCAGCGCTGGCTGCGCCTCGCAGAGCTGTCGCTGCCCCGCTTCGACGACATCCGGCACGAGGGCGATGGCGTCTACCCGGAGCCGACGGGTGACCTGCGTACGCTCCTGGACGCCACTCTCGCCGCGACCGACCTGGTGATCGCCTCGCCGCTGTACTGGTACTCCGTCTCGGCCGACACCAAGACCTACCTGGACCACTGGTCGGGGTGGATGCGGGTGCCGGGGGCCGACTTCAGGGCGCGGATGGCGGGGAAGCGGCTATGGGGCGTGACGGCCCTCGCCGACGACGAGCCGGCGCATGCGGATCCGCTGGTGGGGACGCTGCGCGAGATCGCGGACTACCTGCGGATGGACTGGGGCGGGGTGCTGCTGGGGAACGGGTCCCGGCCCGGGGACATCGCCAGGGACCGCGCGGCGCAGGAGGCGGCGAGGAGCTTCTTCGCGGGCGCCGCGGTCGCGGCGGCCTGAAACGGCGGCGCCGCCCACCCGCGGTGCGGGTGGGCGGCGCCTGCGCGTCAGCGGCTGCTGCCGTCAGTTGTTGGCCGCGTCGACCAGCGCGTCCTTGGTCACGGCGCCGACGTAGATCTTGCCGTCGTCGCCGATCAGGACATTGATCAGGTCGGTGGAGAAGACCCGGCCGCCGTCGACCTTCTCGGTGAAGCTGTCGAGGAGGCTCTGGCCCTCGCCCTCGGCCGACCCGGAGAACTTGTCCCCGGCGTCGATCTTGGCGATCGAGGTCCAGCCGCTGCCCTCGACCTCGACGTTCTTCATCATCCGGTCGAAGTCCTTGCGGTCCTTCTCGCCGGCGCCGCCCTCGTCCTGCTTGCTCAGGTCCTTCTCGGTGACCTTGGCGTCCTTGGGCGGGGTGAAGTCGAACTGCTTGGCGTCGGGCTTGTCGAAGTCCACCTGCGTGAACCCGGCGTCGATCGCCTTCTTGCCGCTGTCCGAGGTCAGCGTGACCTTCAGCGGGGCGCCGTTGTCGGCGTCCACCGCGATCCGGATGTCCTTGACCGTGGACTCGGACTGCTTGGGCGCGACCTTGAGGACGTACGCCTCCTGGCCCGCCACATTCGCGGTGCCGTCGGTGGTGACCGAGGTGGTCTTGTCGGCCTTCTTCAGCGCCTCCTGGGCGAACTCGCGGGGCGTCAGGTCCTGCAGGTCCTTCGGCAGCGCGTGCTCGTCCCCACCCTTCTTCTCGGAGTAGTTGGTGCCGTGGAAGGCCGTGTTCTTCTGGCTGTCGTACGCCCAGACGTCCTTGCCGTTGTGCACCGCCGTGTAGTCGCCCTGGTCGCGGTCCATGGTGACCCGCTGCCGGTTCGGGCCGTCCGCCGCGACCTGCAGCGTCGTATCGCCGGTGAGCATCTCCAGGGCCTGGCCGCCCTCGGTGCCGCCGCCCATGCCGCCGGGCAGCGACGGGAGGCCGAGGTCGGTCTTGATCTTCACGGTGCCGGAGACGGTCTGCGTCTTGGACTCGAGCACCTTGGTGACGAGGTCCTCCGCGGAGATCTTGTCCAGATCCGGGCCGTCCTCGGACTGCGCGAGGGCCGGTACGAGGCCGATGGTCGCGGCGGCGATACCGGCGACGCCGAGCGGCACCACGTACCGCGCCGCTCTGCGGCGGCGTATACCCCCCGGCTGCTCGGGCTCCGGTTGGATCTGTGCCATGTGATCTACCTCCGGGTCTTCACGTGCACGTCACGTCGCGCTCATTCCGCCCCATGGGTGACATTGTCACCCGTTCCGCCTCCCGGGGCTTGTCATCCATCCCACCAAATGGGACAGCGGAAGACGTCACCCCACGGAAGCAATCCGAGCTACGCCCGGGGGATGACCGCGCTACGACTCCAGGGGGCCTCTGCGGGGAGGGCGTATCAGGGTCGGAGCGCTACCCGGCGCGGTGCACCACGGCGTCGCACAGCTCCTCGAGCGCGGCTCGTGCGGAGCACGAAGGGAGGCCGCTCAGCATGGCCCGGGCCTCCTCCGCGTAGCGGACCGTGTCGCGGCGGGACTGTTCCAGCGCCGGGTGGACCCGCAGGCGCGCCAGCGCCTCCGCGTGCCGGACGTCGTCCGTGAGGTCGCCGTCGAGCAGCTCGCACAGCTCGCGGTCCTCACGCGCGCCCCCGCGCTCCGCCGCCGCCCTGACATGCAGAACCGGCAGCGTCGGGATACCCTCCCGCAGATCAGTCCCCGGGGTCTTCCCCGACTCGTGCTCATCGCTGGCGATATCCAGGATGTCGTCGGCGAGCTGGAAAGCGATGCCGATCCGCTCCCCGTACTGCGTCAGCACATCGACCGTACGCTCGTCCGCCCCCGACATCAGCGCCCCGAAGCGCCCGGACACGGCGATCAGCGACCCCGTCTTGCCCGCCAGCACCTCGAGATAGTGATCGATCGGATCCCGCCCGCCGAGCGGCCCCGCGGTCTCCAGGATCTGCCCCGTCACCAGCCGCTCGAACGCCTGCGCCTGGATCCGGACCATCTCGGGCCCGAGATCGGCGAGCAGATTCGACGCCCGCGAGAAGAGGAAGTCGCCCGTCAGCACGGCCACCGAGTTGTCCCAGCGGGTGTTGGCACTCGCCACACCGCGCCGCACCACGGCCTCGTCCATGACGTCATCGTGGTACAGCGTCGCAAGGTGCGTGAGCTCGACGACCACCGCCGCCGGGACGACACCCGGCGCATGCGGGTCGCCGAACTGCGACGACAGCATCACCAGCAGCGGGCGGAACCTTTTCCCACCGGCCCTGACCAGGTGCTGCGCGGCCTCGGTGATGAACGGCACGTCGCTCTTCGTGGCCTCGAGCAGGCCCTCCTCGACAGCCGCCAACCCGGCCTGGACATCGGTCTCCAGGCCCTGATCCCGCACGCTGAGCCCGAAGGGCGCGACCACGGTCACGAGGGCTCCTCCCGTCTGCGATCGCTGTACGCGGTGGATTGTCGATGTGTCGGCAGGTGCAGCACCTGACAACCTTGCACCACGCTCGAAGCGTAGCCGGTAACGTAACGATCACATCGTGCAGGGGAGGGTCCAGGCCAGCGTCCGGATACCGGGATTAGCCCCTTTACCCAGCGGGCAGTCGCGCGCCTAAGGTATGGCCATGCCTGACCAGAGCGCATTCGAGCCGCCGGCCGATCACCCCTTCGGCCCGAGCAACCTCCCGTACGGCGTCTTCTCCACCGCCGCCGACGCCACCCGGCGGGTCGGCGTCCGGTACGGCGACCACGTACTTGACGCGGGCGCGGCCGCCGCCGCCCTCGGCTCGCCGCACGCCGGCCTGCTGGCACAGCCGGTCCTCAACCCGCTGATGGCCGCGGGCCGCCCGGCCTGGGACGCGGTGCGGGCCGAGCTCACCGCCTGGCTGACCGAGCCGGCGCACCGCGAGGCCGTCGCGCCGCTGCTCACGCCCGTATCCGAGGTTCGGCTGCACCTGCCCTTCGAGGTCGCCGACTATGTCGACTTCTACGCGAGCGAGCACCACGCGAGCAACGTCGGCCGCATCTTCCGCCCGGACGCCCCCGAGCCGCTCACGCCCAACTGGAAGCACCTGCCGATCGGCTACCACGGCCGCTCAGGCACGGTCGTCGTCTCCGGCACCGATGTCGTACGGCCCCGGGGCCAGCGCAAGGCGCCCGCCGACCCGGCGCCGGTCTTCGGCCCCTCGGTGCGCCTCGACTTCGAGGCGGAGGTCGCCTTCGTCGCCGGCGTCCCGGCGCCGATGGGCTCGCCGGTGCCCCTGTCCGACTTCCGGGAGCACGTCTTCGGCCTGACCCTCCTCAACGACTGGTCGGCGCGGGACCTCCAGGCGTGGGAGTACGTGCCGCTGGGCCCGTTCCTCGGCAAGTCCTTCGCGACCTCCGTGTCCCCCTGGGTGACGCCCCTTGCCGCGCTGGAAGCTGCCTGGACACCGGCCCCCGAGCGCACCCACGAGCTGCAGGACTATCTGTCGGACGCGGGCCGCGCGGACGGGCTCGACCTGCGGCTGGAGGTCCGTATCAACGGAGAGGTGGTCTCCCGGCCGCCGTTCTCCGCGATGTACTGGACCGCCGCCCAGCAGCTCGCCCACATGACCGTCAACGGCGCCTCGCTGCGCACCGGCGACCTCTTCGCCTCCGGCACCGTCAGCGGCCCCGAGCCGGACCAGCTCGGCTGCCTGCTGGAGCAGACGGCGGGCAAGGGCCCGTATCTCCAGGACGGCGACGAGGTCGCGATCAGCGCCTGGGCCCCGGGGCCCGACGGCACCCGGATCGGCCTCGGCGAGGTCAGCGGCCGGATCACCCCCGCCCCTGCCCCCTCCCCCGCCGCATGACCGCCGCCCGCCCCGAAGGCCTCACCCTCCCCGAGGAATTGCTGCTGCTCGCGCTGGAGCCGAGCCGCGGCACCACCGTCGGCCCGCGGCGGCAGCTGCGTTACGGGCTGGCCGCCGCCGCGCTCGCCGAGCTGGAGCTGGCGGGGCGGGTCGCCGAGCGGCGCAGCATGCTCAGCGGCAGCCTGGCCGCCGTCGTGGACTCCCGGCCGCTCGGCAACCAGCTGCTTGACGCCGCGCTGTCCTCCCTCACCGCCGACGGCACCCCGGCGCCGCGCTGGGTGCGCCAGGCGGGCCTGGACGTGGAGGACATGAGCTTCACGCTGCTGCAGCGGCGTGGCGCCGTACGGCGCGACATGAGCCGCGCCCTCGGCATCTTCCCCATCACCCGGCACCGCCCCGGCACCACCGACCTGGCCACCCCGGCGCGCGCCCGCTTCCGCGCCGCGCTCGACGACGGCCTGTCCGACCCGCGCGACATCGCCCTCACCGCCATCGCCGCCGCCGCGGGGCTCGACGCCTACCTGCGCCCGGGCGGCCCGCTCAGCCGCGAGCGCCGCGACATGGGCCGGCTGGCCCGCGAGACGTGGTACGCGGACGCGGTCGTCCGCGCCGTGAAGCAGGACAAACGGTCGTATTCCGGGGGCGGTTGGGGCTCGCAGCCGGTGTCGGGGGACGCAGACTGACTGCTAGGGTCGCCAGGCTCAAGCAACCTACTGAGGGGGAAAGTACGTGCGTACGTCAGCACGGATTGCCGGGGTCGCGGCGGCCGCGGTCGCGGCACTGCTGCTCGGCGGCTGCAGCAGCGGCAGCGACGACGGCGGCGACGACAAGGCCAAGGACACGCCGAAGGCCGAGGAGACCAAGGCGCCCGACGGCGGCGGCGCCGAGAAGGTCGGCGCGGACCAGCTGGAGGGAGGCTGGACCACCGACGCCAACCATGCCGACGACGGCCTGCGGATCCTCGCGGTCGACAAGGGCACAGCGATGCTCACCGGCAAGTCCACCTGCACCGGCAAGGTGTCGGACGCCGGCCTCGCCCTGAAGTGCAACGACGGCAACAAGGACTTCACCACCGGGCAGGTGCAGTCGCTGGAGGGCAAGACCCTGGTGATCAAGTGGGCCTCCGGCAAGGAGGACACCTTCACCAAGACGCCGAACGAGATGCCGACGGACATGGGCGACCTCCCCGACGACCCGGGTGACCTGCCCACGGGCTGACCCGAAGGCGCTAGTCCAGCACCGGATGCGCCTCCCGGTGCGCGTCCCACCAGGCGCGGTGGTGCGGGTTGTTGTCGACACCCTTGAGATACGCCCGCGCCGCCGCCCCGTACAACTGCCGCGCCAGCTGCGCCGACACCGCCGAGCGGCGCCACGCCAGCCTTATCCGGCCGGTGACCGGGGCCCCGGCCAGCGGCCTGACCACGGTGCCGGGGGCGGGCGGGGCCGTCGGCTGGGTGAGGGCGACCGCGCGGCCCGCGGCGACCAGGCCCAGGTAGAGGGTGCGGTCCCCGATCCGGTAGCGCAGTGAGGGCGTGAAGCCCGCCTCCCGGCAGGCGTCGGCGAAGGCCTCGCGGCCGCCGTCGTCGTCCTCGACCATCGTCATCCACTGCTCGCCCGCCAGGTCCGCCAGCTCGACGGCGGGCCGCCCGGCCAGCGGGTGGTCCGCCGCCAGCCGTACGCAGAAGGGCTCGCGGGCGACGAGGGTGCGGGCGGCGGTGCCCGCGGGGAGCGGGGCCTCGTAGTCGTTGACCTCGCCGTAGACGATCGCGTCGTAGTGGCCCGCGCCCAGCATCCGGGTCAGGGCCGTCACCGAGTCCTCCAGGTCCACCGCGAACTCCCGCCCGTCCAGAGCGAGGTCGAGCTGGTCGAAGAGGTGGTCGAGCAGGCACAGGAAGATGCTGCCGAGCCGCAGCGGCCGGTCCCCCACCGTGGCCCGCGCCCCCGCGGCGAGGGCGTCCATCTCGCCCAGCACCCGGCGCGCCTTGTCGAGTACGAACTGGCCCAGCGGCGTGGGCTCCACGCCGCGCCTGCCGCGGACGAACAGCTCGCCGCCCGCGACCCGTTCGATGCGGCGCAACTGCGCCGACAGCGCGGGCTGCGACACCCCCAGGAGGGCCGCAGCGCGCATCAGACTTCCCGCCTCCGCGATCCGGCAGACCGCTTGCAGGTGCCTCAACTCCAGCTGCATTGCAGCAGAGTACGAAGGTGCCTCGATGGTCGCCATAACTCGGGTCTTATGGCATCTGAGATGGCCGAAACCGTCATGTCCACATCCATACTCCGATTCGCACCTGCCCGACTTCCCCACCGGAACACCGCGATCGGAGCAGACGGTGAAACCAAACAGATTCATGGCGAGCCTGGGCGCATTCACCCTGGCGGCAGGCCTCGCCGGCGCGCTGGGCACCGCCACCGCGGATGCCAAGGAACCGCCGCCCGGGCCACCCACGGGCAAGGCGGCCGCCGTGGCGGCGTCCGACCGGGCCGCCTTCAGCGGGCTCGACGGACTGCGGCACGGACCGGACGAGGACCTCGTCCGCACGTCGTCGCTGCCCTGGGCCAACGGCCTGTACTTCAGCTCGTACGAGACGACCTACCGCGGCCTGCCGGTCGAGGGCGCCGACGCGGTCGTGGTCGCGGACGGCAAGGGCCGGGTCCGGGATGTCGCCGCGGCCAAGGCCCCGTTCATCGACGTCTCCACGAAGGCGAAGATCGCCGCGGCGGCCGCGGAGCGCACCGCCCGCGGGCAGCTGGACAAGGTGGAGAAGGCCACCACGCCCAAGCTCACCGTCCTCGTCAAAGATGGCAAGACCGACCTGCTGACCTGGCGTACGACCGTCACCGGCAGCACCAAGGCCGGGAACCCGAGCGTGCTGGAGACCTACGTCGACGCCAGGACCGGCAAGGTCGCCGAGGCGCGCCAGAAGGTCAAGGAAGCCACCGGCCACGGCCACCACAACGGCAACGTCTCCATCGACACCAGCGGCTCCGGCTCCTCGTACAGCATGACCGACCCGACCCGCACCGGACTGCGGTGCGGCGGCCAGAACGGCTCCGCCTACACCGACGCCGACAACGTGTGGGGCAACGGCGCCGGCACCGACCTCGTGACCGGCTGCGTGGACGTGATGTACGCGGCCCAGCGCGAGTTCGACATGCTGAACCAGTGGCTGGGGCGCAACGGCCAGGACGGGCAGGGCGGCATGGTCCCGGCCCGGGTCGGGCTGAACGACGTCAACGCCTACTACGACGGCACCAAGACCAACTACGGCCGCAACCAGGCGAATACGAAGCTGGCCACGCCGATCGACGTGGTGGCGCACGAGTACGGCCACAACATCTTCGACCGCACCCCGGGCAGCGCCGGCTCCGGCTGGGAGAACGGCGGGCTCAACGAGTCCACCGGCGACATCTTCGGCGCCCTCACCGAGGCGTTCGCCAACAACCCCAACGACGTCCCCGACTACCTCGTCGGCGAGATGGTCAACCTGGTCGGCCAGGGCCCGATCCGCAACATGTACAACCCCTCGGCGCTCGGCGACCCCAACTGCTACCCGCAGCTGGGCTCCGGCACCGAGGTGCACGCCGCCGCAGGCCCGCAGAACCACTGGTTCTATCTGCTGGCCGAGGGCTCGAACCCCGGCGGCGGCAAGCCCAACAGCCCGATCTGCAGCGGCGGCCCCTCGTCGGTGACCGGCATCGGCATCCAGAAGGCCGGGAAGATCTTCATGGGCGGGCTGATGATGAAGACCTCGTCCTGGAACCACGCGGCCGCGCGCAGGGCCACCGTGTCGGTGGCGAAGAACACGTACGGCGCCGCCGAGTGCAACACGGTCAAGGCCGCCTGGAGCGCCATCGGCCTCCCCGCCCAGTCCGGCGAGGTCGACTGCGGCGGCACCACCCAGCCCGACTTCTCGATGTCGCTGAACCCGACCTCGGGCACCGTCCAGCCCGGCAACTCGGCGACGTCGACGGTCGGCACCACGACGACGCACGGCGCCGCGCAGACGGTGGCGCTGTCCGCGACCGGGCAGCCGAGCGGCGTGACGGTGTCGTTCTCACCGGCGTCGGTGACGTCGGGGGCCTCGTCCACCATGACGGTGGCGGTCGCCGCGAGTGCGGCCAACGGCACGTATCCGATCACGGTCAAGGGCACCGGCACGACGGCCTCGCACACCGTCACGTACAACCTGACGGTGGGCACCGGCGGACCGACCGGCTGCAGCAGCTCCGAGACTACGTACCAGGGCACCCTCGCCGACGGCCAGTCCGAGGTGCAGCCCAACGGCTCGTACTACTACTCCGGCACCTCGGGACGGCACATCGGCTGCCTGCGCGGGCCTGCCGGCACCGACTTCGACCTGTATCTGCAGAAGTGGAACGGATTCGGCTGGGCGACGGTGAAGCAGTCGACGAGCCCTGACGAGAACGAGGACACCGACTACAGCGGCACCGCCGGCTACTACCGCTACATCGTCGAGTCCTACGACGGCTCCGGCGCCTACACGCTGGGGGTGACCAACCCGTAGAAACGCGACGGCGCCCGCACCCGGCCGAGCCGGGTGCGGGCGCCGTCCTTTCCGGTCAGCGCACGAAGACGCCCGCGTCCCCCGCCAGATCGAGGAAGTACTGCGGCGCAAGCCCCAGCACCAGCGTCACCGCCACGCCCACCGCGATCGCCGTCGTCGTCAGCGCGCTGGGGACGGCCACCGACGGGCCCTCCGGCTTCGGGTCGCTGAAGAACATCAGGACGATCACGCGGACGTAGAAGAACGCCGCGATGGCCGACGAGATCACGCCGATGACGACCAGCGGCGTCGCCCCGCCCTCCGCCGCCGCCTTGAAGACGGCGAACTTGCCGGCGAAGCCGGAGGTCAGCGGAATGCCGGCGAAGGCCAGCAGGAACACCGCGAAGACCGCCGCGACCAGCGGCGAACGCCGGCCGAGCCCCGCCCACTTGGACAGGTGCGTGGCCTCGCCGCCCGCGTCGCGGACGAGCGTGACCACCGCGAAGGCGCCCAGGGTGACGAAGGAGTACGCCGCCAGGTAGAAGAGCACCGACGAGATGCCGTCCGGCGTCGCGGCCGTCACACCCGCGAGGATGAAGCCCGCGTGCGCGACGGACGAGTAGGCGAGGAGCCGCTTCACGTCTGTCTGGGTCACGGCCAGGATCGCGCCGATCACCATCGTGGCGATCGCCACGCCCCACATCACCGGCCGCCAGTCCCAGCGCAGGCCCGGCAGGACCACGTACAGCAGGCGGAGCAGCGCGCCGAAGGCCGCGACCTTCGTGGCCGCCGCCATGAAGCCCGTGACCGGGGTCGGGGCGCCCTGGTAGACGTCCGGGGTCCACATGTGGAACGGGACGGCGCCGACCTTGAACAGCAGGCCCATCAGGAGCATCGCGCCGCCGATGAGCAGCAGCGCGTCATTGCCCATGGTCTGGGCGAGCGCCGGGTCGGACGCCTGCCGGGTGCCCTCGACGACCTCGGCGATCCCGGCGTACGAGACGGTGCCCGCGTAGCCGTACAGGAGCGCGACGCCGAAGAGGAAGAAGGCCGAGGAGAAGGCTCCCAGGAGGAAGTACTTCACGGCCGCTTCCTGCGACATGAGCCGCTTGCGGCGGGCCAGGGCGCAGAGGACGTACAGCGGGAGGGAGAAGACCTCCAGGGCGATGAAGAGGGTCAGCAGGTCGTTCGCCGCGGGGAAGATCAGCATGCCGCCGACGGCGAAGGCGAGGAGGGGGAAGACCTCCGTGGTGGTGAAGCCCGCCTTGACCGCGGCCTGTTCGGCCGGGCCGCCGGGGACCGCCGAGCCCTGCGCGGAGAAGGAGTCGACGTGCTTGCCGTGCTCCTGCGGGTCGAGCCGGCGCTCGGCGAAGGTGAAGACGGCGACGATCCCGACCAGCAGGATGGTGCCCTGCAGGAACAGCGCCGGGCCGTCGACCGCGATGGCGCCCATCGCGGCGACCTGCGCCTCCTCCTTCGCGTGCCCGCTCGACGCCAGGGCGATCACCGCGGCGAAGGCGGCGGCGAAGCCGAGGAGGGCGATGCCGATCTGCACGGCATAGCGGGACTTGCGCGGCACGAAGGCCTCGGCCAGCACGCCGATGATGGCCGCGCCGATCACGATGAGCGTCGGGGCGAGCTGGGCGTACTCGATGTGCGGGGCGTCGATCTTCCCCGCCGGTTCGGCCGCCGTCGTCCACAGGCTGTGGACAGTGGACACGGTGCTCACTTGTCGCCTCCGATTGCGTCGTGCTCAGGCTTCGGATCCTTCTTGCCCACATCGGAGAGGGTGTGGCCGACCGCCGGGTTGACGATCTCCGTGAGCGGCTTCGGATAGACGCCGAGACCGATGAGCAGGGCAATGAGGGGTGCGACCACCAGAACCTCGCGCAGCCGGAGGTCCGGCAGCTTGTCGAGGCCCGCCTTGACCGGTCCGGTCATCGTCCGCTGGTACAGGACGAGTACGTACAGGGCGGCCAGCACGATGCCGGTCGTGGCGATGATGCCGACCACCGGATAGCGGCTGAACGTGCCCACCAGGACCAGGAATTCGCTGACGAACGGGGCAAGACCCGGCAGCGACAGGGTGGCCAGACCGCCGATCAGGAAGGTCCCTGCCAGCACCGGCGCGACCTTCTGCACGCCCCCGTAATCCGCGATCAGGCGCGAGCCGCGGCGGGAGATGAGGAAGCCGATCACCAGCATCAGCGCGGCGGTGGAGATGCCGTGGTTGACCATGTAGAGCGTGGCGCCCGACTGGCCCTGCGAGGTCATCGCGAAGATGCCCATGACGATGAAGCCGAAGTGGGAGATCGACGCGAAGGCGATCAGCCGCTTGATGTCCCGCTGGCCGACGGCGAGCAGCGCCCCGTACACGATGCTGATCAGCGCCAGCACCATGATGGTCGGGGTCGCCCAGGCGCTGGCCTCCGGGAAGAGGCCGAGGCAGAAGCGGAGCATCGCGAAGGTGCCGACCTTGTCGACCACGGCGGTGATGAGCACCGCGATCGGGGCGGTGGACTCGCCCATGGCGTTGGGCAGCCAGGTGTGCAGCGGCCACAGCGGCGCCTTCACGGCAAATGCAAAGAAGAAGCCGAGGAAGAGCCAGCGCTCGGTGGCGGTGCCCATCTCCAGGTCGCCGTTGGCGCGGGCCTGGAGGATCTCCTGGAGGGAGAAGGTGCCCGAGCCGAGCTGGTCGCTGGTGACCGCGTACAGGCCGATGACCGCGGCCAGCATGATGAGGCCGCCGGCGAGGTTGTAGAGCAGGAACTTCACGGCCGCGTACGAGCGCTGCCGGCCTGCCTCCTCTTCGCCGTGCTCGTGGGCCCGGTCGCCGAAGCCGCCGATGAGGAAGTACATCGGGATGAGCATGGCTTCGAAGAAGATGTAGAAGAGGAAGACGTCGGTGGCCAGGAAGCTGATGATCACCATCGCTTCGACCAGCAGGATCAGGGCGAAGAAGCCCTGTGTCGGCCGCCACCGGGACGTGGTCTTCGCGGCGAGAGGGTCGGCGTCGTGCCAGCCCGCCGCGATGATGAACGGGATCAGCAGCGCGGTCAGGCCGACCAGGGCCACAGCGATGCCGTCGACCCCGAGCTCGTACCGGACCCCGAAGTCCTTGATCCAGGCGTGCGATTCGGTGAGCTGATAGCGGGCGCCGTCCGGGTCGAAGCGGAGGACGACGATGGCCGCGAGGACCAGCGTGCCCGCGGACACCAGCAGCGCCAGCCACTTGGCGACCGTCCGCTTCTCGGCGGGTACGGCCGCCGTGGCCACCGCGCCGAGGGCGGGCAGCGCGGCGGTGGCCGTCAGGAGTGGAAAGGACATTTCAGACCGCCCTCATGAACAAGGTGGCGGCGATCAATACCGCGACACCGCCGAACATCGAGACCGCATAGGAGCGGACGAAGCCGTTCTGCACCTTCCGCATCCGCCCGGAGAGGCCTCCGACGGTGGCGGCGGTGCCGTTGACCACGCCGTCCACCACCTTGTGGTCGAGGTAGACCAGGCTGCGGGTGAGGTGCTCGCCGCCGCGGACGAGGACGACGTGGTTGACGTCGTCCTGGAGCAGGTCGCGGCGGGCGGCCCAGGTGAGCACATTGCCGCGCGGGGCGACGGCGGGGACCGGGCGGCGGCCGTACTTGACGTACGCGATGCCGACGCCGATGACCATCGCGGCGACCGTGAAGCCGGTGATCAGCCCGACGCTCAGGCCGTCCGGCAGATGCCCGTGCTCATGGCCGGTGACCGGCTCCAGCCAGCCGACGAAGCGGTCGCCCAGGTTGAAGATGAAGCCGGCGCCTACGGACCCGAAGGCCAGCAGGATCATCGGGATCGTCATGGACTTGGGGGACTCGTGCGGATGTGGCATCTCACCCGACTCGGGGTCCGGCTCCCAGCGCTTCTCGCCGAAGAAGGTCATCAGCATCATGCGCGTCATGTAGAAGGCCGTGAGCGCCGCGCCCAGCAGCGTGGCTCCGCCGATGATCCAGCCTTCCGTGCCGCCCTTGGCGAAGGCGGCCTCGATGATGTGGTCCTTCGAGTAGAAGCCGGACAGGAACGGGAAGCCGATGATGGCCAGATAGCCGAGCCCGAAGGTCACGAAGGTGATCGGCATGTACTTGCGGAGACCGCCGTAACGCCGCATGTCGACCTCGTCGTTCATGCCGTGCATGACCGATCCGGCGCCGAGGAACAGCCCGGCCTTGAAGAAGCCGTGGGTGACCAGGTGCATGATCGCGAAGACGTAGCCGATGGGGCCGAGCCCGGCGGCCAGCACCATGTAGCCGATCTGCGACATCGTCGAGCCGGCGAGGCCCTTCTTGATGTCGTCCTTCGCGCAACCGACGATCGCACCGAAGAGGAGCGTGACGGCGCCGACCACGATCACCGCGGTCTGCGCGTCCGGTGCCCCGTTGAAGATCGCGCCGGACCGGACGATCAGGTAGACACCCGCCGTCACCATCGTCGCCGCGTGGATCAGGGCCGAGACCGGGGTCGGGCCCTCCATCGCGTCGCCGAGCCACGACTGCAGCGGCACCTGGGCGGACTTGCCGCAGGCCGCGAGCAGCAGCATCAGGCCGATGGCCGTCAGCTTGCCCTCGCCGGTCTCTGCGGCGCTGTCCAGCACCGGGCCGAAGGCGAAGGTGCCGAAGGTGGTGAACATCAGCATGATCGCGATCGACAGGCCGAAGTCGCCGACGCGGTTGACGATGAACGCCTTCTTCGCCGCCGTCGCCGCGCTCGGCTTGTGCTGCCAGAAGCCGATCAGCAGGTACGAGGCGAGGCCGACGCCCTCCCAGCCGACGTACAGCAGCAGGTAGTTGTCGGCGAGGACCAGCAGCAGCATGGCCGCGAGGAACAGGTTCAGATAGCCGAAGAAGCGGCGGCGGCGCTCGTCGTGCTCCATGTACCCGACCGAGTACAGGTGGATGAGCGAGCCGACGCCGGTGATCAGCAGCACAAACGTCATCGACAGCTGATCGAGCTGGAAGGCGACGTCCGCCTGGAAGCCTTCGACCGGCACCCAGCTGAACAGGTGGCTGTGCAGCGCCCGGTGCTCGCCCTCCTTGCCGAGCATGTCGGCGAAGAGCACGAGCCCGAGGGCGAATGAGAGGAAGGCGAGACCGGTGCCGAGCCAGTGGCCCGTACGGTCAAGCCGGCGCCCGCCGCAGAGCAGCACCGCCGCGCCCAGCAGCGGCGCCGCGACGAGCAATCCGATGAGTGACTCCACTGGTGCGTCCCCTTACAGCTTCATCAGGCTGGCGTCGTCGACCGAGGCCGAGTGGCGGGAGCGGTAGACCGTCACGATGATCGCGAGTCCCACGACCACCTCGGCGGCGGCGACGACCATCGTGAAGAAGGCGATGATCTGGCCGTCGAGGTTGCCGTGCATCCGCGAGAAGGTGACGAACGCCAGGTTGCAGGCGTTCAGCATCAGCTCGACGCACATGAAGACCACGATCGCGTTCCGCCGGATCAGCACCCCTGCCGCGCCGATGGTGAAGAGCAGCGCGGAGAGGAAGAGGTAGTTGACCGGGTTCATCTACTTGGTCACCTCCTTCTGCTCCTGCTCGGCCGTCTCGGCCTTCTTGTCATCGGCCGCGGCCCGCTGGTGGTCCTGCTGCGCCTGCCCCGGGAGCGTCTTGCGCCCCTGGTACGTGGCGGTGCGGTTCTCCAGCGCGGCAAGGTCGTTGACCGCGTCCTGGGAGACGTCGCGGATCTGGCCGCGGTCCCGCAGCGTCTTGATGACGGTGAGGTCCGAGGTGTTGCCGTCGGGCAGCAGGCCCGCGATGTCGACCGCGTTGTGCCGGGCATAGACGCCGGGGGCGGGCAGCGGCGGCAGGTGCTTGCCCTCGCTGACCCGCTTGGCGGCCTGCTCGCGCTGGCTGAGCGGCTTCTCGGTCTTCTCCTTGTGGGTGAGCACCATCCCGGCGACGGCCGCGGTGATCAGCAGCGCGCCGGTGAGCTCGAAGGCGAAGACGTACTTGGTGAAGATGAGCTCGGCCAGGCCGTGGACATTGCCGCCCTTGTTGGCGGCGCCCAGGCCGTTGAAGTCCTTCAGACCCGCATTGCCGATGCCGGCCATCAGCAGGATGCCGAAGCCGATCCCGCAGGCGGCGGCCCACCAGCGCTGGCCCTTGATGGTCTCCGTCAGCGAGTCGGTGGCGGTGATGCCCACCAGCATCAGTACGAAGAGGAAGAGCATCATGACCGCGCCGGTGTAGACGACGATCTGGACGACGCCCAGGAAGTACGCCCCGTTCGCCAGGTAGAAGACGGCGAGGATCACCATCGTGCCGGCGAGGCAGAGCGCGGAGTGCACGGAGCGGCGCATCATGACGGTGCCGAGCGCGCCCGCGACCGCGAAGATCGCCAGCACCCAGAACTGGGCGGCTTCGCCGGAGGAGGTCTGGTAGGCGGCGAGTGTCGCGCTCATGCCGAGGCCTCCTCGGTCTCCTCAGCCGCCGGCTCGCCCTTGCTGACCGCCACCTGCTGCTCGGTTCCCGGCGCGGCCTCGGTGACAAGCCCGCTGTAGTAGTCCTTCTCGGTCATCCCGGGGAAGATCGCGTGCGGCGAGTCGACCATGCCTTCGGTGAGGCCGACGAGCAGCTCGTCCTTGGTGTAGATGAGCGACTCGCGGCTGCGGTCGGCCAGTTCGTACTCGTTCGTCATGGTCAGCGCCCGGGTAGGGCATGCCTCGACGCACAGCCCGCACAGGATGCAGCGCAGGTAGTTGATCTGGTACGTACGGCCGTAGCGCTCACCGGGCGAGTAGCGCTCCTCCTCGGTGTTGTCCGCGCCTTCGACATAGATCGCGTCGGCGGGACACGCCCAGGCGCACAGCTCGCAGCCGATGCACTTCTCCAGGCCGTCCGGGTGCCGGTTGAGCTGATGCCGGCCGTGGAAGCGGGGCGCCGTCGGCTTCTTGTACTCCGGGTACTGCTCGGTCAGCCGCTTCTTGAACATGGCCTTGAAGGTCACGCCGAAGCCGGCGACGGGGTTGAGCCTCTTGGGCTTGTCGTCAGACACCCTCGGCCTCCTTTCCATCGGTGTTCTCAGCGCCGGAGCCGACCAGCTCGCGCTCCTGCTTATGGCGCGACGGACGACGCGGTACGGGCGGCAGCGCCTGCCCCGGCAGCGGCGGTACGGGGAAGCCGCCGGCGACCGGGTCGAAGGCGGGCTCCGGCTTCTCCTCCTCCTTCTCGCCGCGGCGGAAGAAGTCGATGACGAAGGAGATGAGCAGCAGCGCGATGACCGCCCCGGCGACGTACATCACGATGTCGGCGAAGTCGTAGTTCTCGTTGCGCAGCGCCCGGACCGTGGCGACGAGCATCAGCCACACCATCGAGATCGGGATGAGGACCTTCCACCCCAGCTTCATGAACTGGTCGTAGCGCACCCGGGGCAGCGCGGCCCTGATCCAGACGAATCCGAAGATCAGCACCACCGTCTTGGCGAGGAACCACAGCAGCGGCCACCAGCCCTCGTTGGCGCCCGCCCACACGGTGGAGAGGGGCGCGGGCGCCCGCCAGCCGCCGAGGAACATCGTCACCGCGATCATCGAGACGGTGACCAGGTGGACGTACTCGGAGAGCATGAAGAGCGCGAACTTGATCGACGAGTACTCGGTGTTGAAGCCGCCGACCAGGTCGCCCTCGGACTCCGGCATGTCGAACGGCGGCCGGTGCGACTCGCCGACCATCGCGATCAGGTAGATCAGGAAGGAGACCGGGAGCAGCACCGCGTACCAGCGGTCCTCCTGGCCCTCGACGATGGTGGAGGTGGAGAGCGAGCCGCTGTACATGAACACGGCGGCGAAGCTCAGCCCCATCGCGATCTCGTACGAGATCACCTGCGCGGTGGCGCGGACGCCGCCGAGCAGCGGGTACGTGGACCCGGACGCCCAGCCGGCGAGCACCACGCCGTACGCGGCGATGGACGCGGTGGCGAGCACGTACAGCATCGACACCGGCAGGTCGGTGAGCTGCATCGTGGTGCGCTCGCCGAAGATCGAGACCTGGTTGTCGGCCGGGCCGAAGGGGATGACGGCGATGGCCATGAAGGCGGGGACGGCGGCGACGATGGGCGCGAGCACATAGACGAACTTGTGCGCGCCCTTGACGACGATGTCCTCCTTCAGCATCAGCTTGATGCCGTCGGCGAGGGACTGCAGCAGCCCCCAGGGGCCGTGCCGGTTGGGGCCGATGCGCAGCTGCATCCAGCCGAGCACCTTGCGCTCGGCCACGATGCAGACGAGGACGGTCACCATGAGCAGGGCGAAGCAGAAGACCGCCTTGAGGGCGATCAGCCACCACGGGTCGCGCCCGAACATGGAGAGGTCCTCGGCGGCGATGACGCCATTCGACGTCGATGTCGCGGCGAGTGTCGCCAGTGTCGTCACGGCTGCACCTCCGTGGTGCTGAGGGGTGCGGCCGCAGCCGCGATCTTGACCACATCGCCGGGTACGGCGCCCGTGTCGGAGGCGACGCCGCCGCCCGCCGACTGCAGCGGCAGCCAGACGACCTGGTCGGGCATCTCAGGGGTCACCTGGACGGGGAACTGCACCCGTCCGGCCGGACCCGACACTGTCAGCGTGTCCCCGTCCGTGACTCCCGACCGTTCCGCCGTGGCCGGGGACAGCCGCGCCAGCGCCGCGTGCCGGGTGCCGGCCAGGGCCTCGTCGCCGTCCTGCAGCCGCCCCTGGTCGAGCAGCAGCCGGTGGCCCGCCAGCACGGCCTCGCCGCTGCCCGGCTCGGGGAGCGGGCGCGGGATCTCGGCCGGCACGGCGGAGTGGCCGCCGGTCCAGGTGCCGAGGCGGCCGTATTCGGCGCGGATCGTACGGACGTCGGGCAGGCCGAGGTGGATGTCCATCTCGTCGGCGAGCATGTTCAGCACCCGCGCGTCCACGGGCGCCGTCCGCCGGGTCATCTGGTCCACCTTGAGCGCGGCCTCGAACGGCCGGGCCCGGCCCTCCCAGTTGAGGAAGGTGCCCGACTTCTCGGCGACCGCCGCGACCGGGAAGACCACGTCGGCCCGCTCGGTGACCTCGCTCGGCCGCTGCTCGATGCTGACCAGGAAGCCGGCCGCGTCCAGCGCCCTGCGCGCCTGCGCCGGGTCCGGCAGGTCGGCGACCTCGACGCCGGCGACGACCAGCGCGCCCAGCTCGCCGCTCTCGGCGGCGGCCAGGATCTGCTCGGTGTCGCGGCCCGCGCGCGAGGGGAGTTCGCCGAGGCCCCAGGCCGCGGCGGTCTGCGCGCGCGCCTGCGGGTCGGTCGCCGGGCGGCCGCCGGGCAGCAGCCCGGGCAGCGCGCCCGCCTCGATCGCGCCGCGCTCGCCGGCCCGGCGCGGGATCCACGCGAGCGTGGCCCCGGTGGCCTCGGCGGCGCGGGCGGCGGCGGTGAGCCCGCCGGGCACGGCCGCAAGCCGCTCGCCGACGACGATGACCGCGCCTTCGGTACGGATCGCCTCCGACGCCGCCTTGCCGTCGTCGCCGAGTCCGGCGCCGGTGACCAGCGCGTCCAGCCAGCCCGGCTCGGTGCCGGGTCCGGCGGGGAGCAGGGTGCCGCCCGCCTTCTCCAGGCCGCGGGTGGCGTGGGTGGCGAGGGCGTAGACCTTCTGGCCGTGCTTCTTCCAGGCCTTGCGCAGCTTCAGGAAGACGCCGGGCGCCTCCTCCTCGGCCTCAAAGCCAACCAGCAGCACGGCCGGGGCGGCTTCGAGCTTCTTGTACGTAAGACCGCCGCCGTCGAGGTCGCGGCCGCGCCCGGCGACCTTCGCCGCCAGGAACTCGGCCTCCTCGGCGGAGTGCACCCGCGCGCGGAAGTCGATGTCGTTGGTGGCGAGAGCGACGCGGGCGAACTTCGCGTACGCGTAGGAGTCCTCAGCGGTCAGCCGGCCGCCGGTGAGGACGCCGGCGCGGCCCTTGGCGGACGCCAGGCCTTCGGCCGCCACGGCCAGGGCCTCCGGCCAGCTCGCCTCGCGCAGGTCGCCGGTCTCGGCGTCCCGTACCAGCGGCGTGGTCAGCCGGGTGGGCAGCTGTGCGTAGCGGAAGCCGAAGCGGCCCTTGTCGCACATCCACTCTTCGTTGACCTCGGGGTCGTTCTGCGCGAGGCGCCGCAGCACCTTGCCGCGCCGGTGGTCGGTGCGGGTCGCGCAGCCGCCCGCGCAGTGCTCGCAGACGCTCGGCGACGACGTCAGGTCGAAGGGCCGCGAGCGGAAGCGATACGCCTTCGAGGTGAGCGCGCCGACCGGGCAGATCTGGATGGTGTTGCCCGAGAAGTACGACTCGAAGGGGTCGCCCTCACCGGTGCCGACCTGCTGCAGCGCGCCGCGCTCCAGCAGCTCGATCATCGGGTCGCCGGCGATCTGGTTCGAGAAGCGGGTGCAGCGGGCGCAGAGCACGCAGCGCTCGCGGTCCAGCAGCACCTGCTCGCTGATCGGCACCGGCTTCTCGAAGGTCCGCTTCTTGCCCTCGAAGCGGCTGTCGGCCTGGCCGTGCGACATCGCCTGGTTCTGCAGCGGGCATTCGCCGCCCTTGTCGCAGACCGGGCAGTCGAGGGGGTGATTGATGAGCAGCAGCTCCATCACGCCCTTCTGCGCCTTCTCCGCGACCGGCGAGCTGAGCTGGGTCTTGACGACCATGCCGTCGGTGCAGGTGATGGTGCAGGAGGCCATCGGCTTGCGCTGGCCCTCCACCTCCACGATGCACTGCCGGCAGGCGCCGGCGGGGTCGAGCAGGGGGTGGTCGCAGAACCTGGGGATCTCGATCCCGAGCTGTTCGGCGGCGCGGATCACCAATGTCCCCTTGGGGACGGAGATCTCGACTCCGTCGATGGTCAGGGTCACAAGATCCTCGGGCGGGATCGCCGCCTCCCCGCCTCCGGCGGGGGCGGACGTGGTGACGGTCATGCGTCCACCTCCTGGGGTGAAGTGAGGGAGCGGGCGAGGACGCCCGCAGCGGATGAGCTGACGGTCACGCCGTCACCCCCTGAGCAGCGCTCTCGTCGGCCCACAGGGTCGACCTCGCCGGGTCGAAGGGGCAGCCCTTCCCGGTGATGTGCTGCTCGTACTCCTCGCGGAAGTACTTGAAGGACGAGGCGATCGGGGCCGCGGCGCCGTCGCCGAGGGCGCAGAAGGACTTGCCGTTGATGTTGTCGGCGATGTCCGCGATCTTGTCGAGGTCGTCCATCTCGCCCTTGCCCGCCTCGATGTCACGCAGCAGCTGGACCAGCCAGTACGTGCCTTCGCGGCAGGGGGTGCACTTGCCGCAGGACTCATGCGCGTAGAACTCGGTCCAGCGCGTCACCGCCCGTACGACGCAGGTGGTCTCGTCGAAGCACTGCAGCGCCTTGGTGCCGAGCATGGAGCCGGCGGCGCCGACGCCCTCGTAGTCGAGCGCGACGTCGAGGTGCTCCTCGGTGAACATCGGGGTCGAAGACCCGCCCGGCGTCCAGAACTTCAGCCGGTGCCCTGGCCGCATCCCGCCGCCCATGTCGAGCAGCTGCCGCAGCGTGATGCCGAGCGGCCCCTCGTACTGGCCCGGGCGGGCGACATGGCCGCTGAGCGAGTACAGCGTGAAGCCCGGGGACTTCTCGCTGCCCATGCTGCGGAACCACTCCTTGCCCTTGTGCATGATCGCGGGCACGGAGGCGATGGACTCGACGTTGTTCACGACGGTCGGGCAGGCGTAGAGCCCCTCGACCGCCGGGAACGGCGGCCGCAGCCGCGGCTGCCCGCGCCGCCCCTCCAGCGAGTCGAGCAGCGCGGTCTCCTCACCGCAGATGTACGCGCCCGCGCCCGCGTGCACCGTGATGTCCAGGTCGATGCCGGGCCCGAGCGCGTCCTTGCCGAGCAGCCCGGCCGCGTACGCCTCCCGGACCGCCTCGTGCAGCCGGCGCAGCACGGGGACGACCTCGCCGCGCAGGTAGATGAAGGCGTGGGTGGAGCGGATCGCGTGGCAGGCGATGGCCATGCCCTCGATCAGCGAGTGCGGGTTGGCGAAGAGGAGCGGGATGTCCTTGCAGGTGCCGGGCTCGGACTCGTCCGCGTTCACCACGAGGTAGTGCGGCTTGCCGTCGCCCTGCGGGATGAACTGCCACTTCATGCCGGTCGGGAAGCCTGCGCCGCCGCGGCCGCGGAGACCGGAGTCCTTCACGTACGCGATGACGTCGTCCGGGGGCATGGCGAGGGCCTTGCGGAGGCCCTCGTAGCCGTCGTGGCGGCGGTACGCCTCCAGGCTCCAGGGGCGGTCCTCGTCCCAGAAGGCGGAGAGGACCGGGGTGAGCACCTTCTCCGGGCTGGATTCGTTGAGTTCGGTGGTCACGGTCATCACTCCCCCTCCTCGGCGTCACGTGGCGAGACGACCCGGCCCGGCGCCACCTCGCCCTTCGCGAGCTGCAGCCCGGCGAGCGAGGCGGGGCCCGCGGCGCCGGACTCCTCGACCGCGCCTTCGCGCTGGTCGGGGAAGCCGGCGAGGATACGGGCGGTCTCCTTGAAGGTGCACAGCTTGGCGCCGCGGGTGGGGGCCACCTCGCGGCCCGCGCGCAGGTCGTCGACCAGCTGCTTCGCCGACTCGACGGTCTGGTTGTCGAAGAACTCCCAGTTGACCATCACAACGGGCGCGTAATCACAAGCGGCATTGCACTCGATGTGCTCCACCGTGACCTTGCCGTCGTCGGTGGTTTCGTTGTTGCCGATGCCGAGGTGCTCCTGCAGCTCCTCGAAGATGGCGTCGCCGCCCATCACCGCGCAGAGCGTGTTCGTGCAGACGCCGACCTGGTAGTCGCCCGACGGCTTGCGGCGGTACATCGAGTAGAAGGTGGCCACCGCGGTCACCTCCGCCGTGGTCAGGTCGAGCTGGTCCGCGCAGAACTGCATGCCGGTGCGGGTGACATGGCCCTCCTCGGACTGCACCAGGTGCAGCATCGGGAGAAGAGCGGAGCGGCTGTCGGGATAGCGGGCGACGATCTCCTTCGCGTCCGCCGCGAGCCGCTGCCGCACCTCGTCCGGATAGGCGGGGGCCGGCAGCTGCGGCATTCCCAGGCTTACCTCAGCGGTCACCGGTCGACGCCTCCCATCACGGGGTCGATGGACGCCACCGCGACGATCACGTCGGCGACCTGGCCGCCCTCGCACATCGCCGCCATGGCCTGCAGGTTGGTGAAGGAGGGGTCGCGGTAGTGGACCCGGTACGGGCGGGTGCCGCCGTCGCTGACGGCGTGCACGCCGAGCTCGCCCTTGGCGGACTCGACGGCCGTGTAGGCCTGCCCCGGCGGGACCCGGAAGCCCTCGGTCACCAGCTTGAAGTGGTGGATCAGGGCCTCCATCGAGGTGCCCATGATGTTCTTGATGTGGTCCAGCGAGTTGCCGAGCCCATCAGGCCCGAGCGCCAGCTGCGCGGGCCAGGCGATCTTCTTGTCGCCGACCATGACCGGGCCCGGCTCAAGGCGGTCCAGGCACTGCTCGACGATGTTGAGCGACTGCCGCATCTCTTCGAGGCGGATGAGGAAGCGGCCGTACGAATCGCAGGTGTCGGTGGTCGGCACCTCGAAGTCGTACGTCTCATAGCCGCAGTACGGGTCCGACTTGCGCAGGTCGTGCGGCAGCCCGGCGGAGCGCAGGATCGGCCCCGTCGCGCCGAGCGCCATGCAGCCGGTCAGGTCCAGATAGCCGATGTCCTGCATCCGGGCCTTGAAGACCGGGTTGCCGGTGGCCAGCTGGTCGTACTCGACGAGGTTCTTGCGGAGCTTCTTCACCGTCTCGCGGACGGCGTCCACGGCGCCCGGCGGGAGGTCCTGGGAGAGCCCGCCCGGGCGGATGTACGCGTGGTTCATCCGCAGGCCGGTGATCAGCTCGTAGAGATCGAGAATCAGCTCACGATCCCGGAAGCCGTAGATCATCACGGTGGTGGCGCCGAGCTCCATGCCGCCGGTGGCGATCGCCACCAGGTGGGAGGAGAGCCGGTTCAGCTCCATCAGGAGCACGCGGATGATCGTGGCCCGGTCCGGGACGTCGTCCTCGATGCCGAGCAGCTTCTCGACCGCGAGGCAGTACCCGGTCTCGTTGAAGAACGAGGTCAGGTAGTCCATGCGCGTGACGAAGGTGGTGCCCTGCGTCCAGGTCCGGTACTCGAGGTTCTTCTCGATGCCGGTGTGCAGATAGCCGATGCCGCAGCGGGCCTCGGTCACCGTCTCGCCGTCGATCTCCAGGATCAGCCGCAGCACGCCGTGGGTGGACGGGTGCTGCGGGCCCATGTTGACGACGATGCGCTCGTCGTCGGCGCGGGACGCGGCGTCGACGACCTCGTCCCAGTCGCCGCCGGTGACGGTGTAGACCTTGCCCTCGGTGGTCTCGCGGGTGCCGGCGTGGGCTGCGCTTGCTTCAGACGTGCTCATCAGCTGTACGACCTCCGCTGGTCGGGAGCCGGGATCTGGGCGCCCTTGTACTCGACGGGGATGCCGCCGAGCGGGTAGTCCTTGCGCTGCGGGAAGCCCTGCCAGTCGTCGGGCATCATGATCCGGGTCAGCGCCGGGTGGCCGTCGAAGATGAGGCCGAAGAAGTCGTACGTCTCGCGCTCGTGCCAGTCGTTGGTCGGGTAGACGGAGACGACGGACGGGATGTGCGGGTCGGCGTCGGGCGCCGAGACCTCCAGCCTGATGAGCCGGCCGTGGGTGAGCGACCGCAGGTGGTAGACGGCGTGCAGCTCGCGGCCCTTGTCGCCAGGGTAGTGCACGCCGCTGACGCCCGTACACAACTCGAAGCGCAGGGCGGGGTCGTCGCGGAGGGTCTTGGCGACGGCCGGCAGGTACTGGCGGTCGATGTGCAGCGTCATCTCGCCGCGGTCGACGACCGTCTTCTCGATCACGTTCTCGGGTACGAGGCCCTGCTCCTCCAGCGCGCCTTCGAGCTCGTCGGCGACTTCGTCGAAGTAGCCGCCGTACGGGCGGGAGCTCTCGCCGGGCAGCCGGATCGAGCGGACGAGGCCGCCGTAACCGGAGGTGTCGCCGCCGTTGTTGGCGCCGAACATCCCCTGCTGGACCCGGATCTCCTCGCCGGTGTCGCCGCGCTGGCCGGGAAGGTTCTGGGCGCTGAGGTCCTTTTCGGGATTGACCCCGTTGTTCTCGTCGCTCACCGGAGCAGCCCCTTCATCTCGATCGTGGGCAGCGCCTTGCGAGCGGCCTCCTCGGCCTCGCGGGCGGCCTCCTCGCGGTTCACGCCGAGCTTCGAGGTCTGGATCTTCTCGTGCAGCTTGAGAATGGCGTCCATGAGCATCTCGGGGCGCGGCGGGCAGCCGGGCAGGTAGATGTCGACGGGAAGGATGTGGTCGACGCCCTGCACGATCGCGTAGTTGTTGAACATGCCGCCGGACGAGGCGCACACGCCCATGGAAATCACCCACTTGGGGTTCGGCATCTGGTCGTAGACCTGCCGCACGACCGGCGCCATCTTCTGGCTGACCCGGCCCGCGACGATCATCAGATCCGCCTGCCGCGGCGAGCCGCGGAAGACCTCCATGCCGAAACGCGCGAGGTCATAGCGTCCGGCGCCGGTGGTCATCATCTCGATGGCGCAGCAGGCGAGCCCGAAGGTGGCCGGGAAGACTGATGCCTTGCGGGTCCACCCCGCGGCCTGCTCGACGGTGGTCAGCAGGAAGCCGCTGGGAAGTTTTTCTTCGATCCCCATAATGTGCCCCTAGTCCCATTCCAGCCCGCCGCGCCGCCACACATATGCGTAGGCGACGAAGACGGTGAGCACGAAGAGCAGCATCTCCACGAGCCCGAACAGCCCCAGGGCGTCAAAGGAGACGGCCCAGGGATACAGGAAGACGATCTCGATATCGAAGACGATGAAGAGCATCGCCGTCAGGTAGTACTTGATCGGAAAACGCCCGCCGCCGGCCGGCTGCGGGGTGGCCTCGACGCCGCATTCATAGGCCTCGAGCTTTGCCCGGTTGTAGCGCTTTGGGCCGATGATCGCGGCCATGACCACGGAGAAGACCGCGAAAGCCGTTGCGATGGCCCCTAGCACGAGGATGGGTACATAAGCGTTCACCGCTGCCTCGCTCCTCTCAGTCGACACTGACTGCGATGGGCCTGCGGCCCGCCTCAACGAAGATCGCGCATATGTGAGGCAGTTCACAAGCCCGCGTAGGCGCATCTTATGCCTCCCCCTCTGTGATCTGCGACACGGGGTAGCTCAACGCCTTTGTGATCTCTGCCACCTGACGAATGATCATGAGAGTGGATGATCGATGATCATCATGCGCGAAGTGGCACGATGATCACTAGGCGTGACATTTATGCAGGTCAGGCCAGGTCAGCGCGGCGCCTCCGCTATCAAAGGCAAGCCTTACTTGCCAAATTCGCGGTGGACACGGGCGGCTGATAGCGGCCGTCTACAACTACCGCGGGCGGGCCGGGCCGTCGCCCTCGTCCTCGCCCGCACCCGCGCTCCGCGGCAGCAGCAGCCGGAAGACCGCGCCCTCGCCGGGGGCGGTGCGGACAATGGCGAGGCCGAGTCCCGTACCGCCGCCGTCGCTGTCACCGTCGCCCCATCCGCCCTCCCCTGCCCGGCCCGGCCGCGGGCATCGCCCGCCCGCCCGACTCCGATACGGACGGACCACCCTGCCCCGTTCCGGCATTCCGCCTATTCGGTACAACTCGGTGAAGCCGTTGATGCCGAAGATCGGCGTGCGCAGCTCGTAGCTGGTGTCCGCGATGAAGCGGCGCATCCGGTCGGCGGCGGCGGCCCGTTCGGCGTCGCTCGCTTCGATGCGGTCGAGCATGCCGTTGAGCGCGGCGGACAGGCGGCCGAGTTCGGTACGGGCCGTGGCGGCGTCCCGGGCCGTAAGGAAGAGGACGGGCACCATGGGGCCCGTATAAGAGGTGTGCCGCCCGCGCAGCGTTACGCGTCCCGCCGCCGGAAGGTGAGGAAGCTACAGCCCGGCGCCGTTAGGGCCGAGCGCCTCTCGCATGGGAGCGCGATGTACGAATCTGAGCGACGCATGTACCCGGCCCGGTCAACACCCAAGCACCACAAGGGAAGTGACGTATGCCACGTTGCATTACGGCTCAACCATCAATCCAGCCGAACCGCTTGGCCGGAGCCCCAGCGAGGTGATAACGGACCCTTATGCGCCCGAAACCTCGTGCGTACGCACATGATCACTGGTGGCCCACCGCCAAAGCCCGTGTCCGAATTGCCCGTTCGAGCCGGAGATTTGAAGGCGCGTACACGTCAAATGTGACGCACCCCACTTGCTTGAACCGCCCCTTAGGGGACTGGTAGCCATGAGCCCCATGTCCCCGAATGCTCAGATACGCAGCCACCGGAAACCCCGGAGCAGCAACCCCGCCACCAAGTGGGTTGTCCGCGCCGGGATCACCGGTGGCGCACTCACGACGATGGTGACGACCGGCGCCGCCGCCCCCGCTCTGGGCGACAAGGCACCGGCCGGAGCCGCCGAGACCACCGCTCAGCTCCCCGCCGTTCCCGTCGCCGACGCGGTCACCGCGCCGGCCCAGCGGACCGCGGAGGCCACCGAGCAGGCCGCGCTCAAGTACGCGCTGCAGGCCGAGCAGTCGGACGCCGCCAAGGACGCCCGCAAGGCCGCCGCCAAGGCCAAGGAAGAGGCCGAGCAGCGCAAGGCGGAGGCCGCGAAGAAGGCCAAGGCCAAGCGCGCCGCGGAGGCCCAGCAGGCCGCCAGCCGCTCCTCCGAGCGCACCACCCTCTCCGCCCCCGCGACGAGCAGCGGCTCCGGCAGCGCCGCGACCGTCGTCGCCTTCATGAAGGCCCAGCTCGGCGACGCGTACGTCATGGGCGCCTCGGGCCCCAACTCCTGGGACTGCTCCAGCCTTGTCCAGGCCGCCTTCAAGCAGGCCGGCATCTCCCTGCCGCGCGTCTCGCAGGACCAGTCGACGGTCGGCACCGAGGTCGGCACGTCCAACCTCCAGGTCGGCGACATCCTGTACTGGGGCGGCAAGGGCTCCGCGTACCACACCGGCGTCTACATCGGCGGCGGCCAGTACCTGGACGCCGCGAACCCGAGCAAGGGCGTCGTTATCCAGGACCTGTCGGGCTACCCGGCGAGCGGCGCGGTCCGCGTCCTCTGAGGCTCCTTTACGGCCACACATGAGTGAGGGCCCCCGGCCTGGCGGCGGGGGCCCTCACTCATGTCCGTATACGGGCGGCTGTCGTACGGGCGGCTGTGCGGCCTCTCAGGCGCCTCTCAGGCCTTAGGGGCCACCTTCGCCAGCCCGTTGATGATCCGGTCCATCGAGTCGCCGCCACGCGGGTCCGTCAGGTTGGCGAGCATCTTGAGCGTGAAGCGCATCAGCATCGGGTGCGACAGCCCGCGCTGCGCGGCCAGCTGCATCACCTTCGGGTTGCCGATCAGCTTCACGAAGGCGCGGCCCATCGAGTAATAGCCGCCGTACGTCTCCTTGAGCACCTTCGGGTACGCGTGCAGCGCCCGCTCGCGCTGCGCGGCCGTGGCGCGCGCCTGCGCCTGCACGACGACGTCAGCGGCGATCTGGCCGCTCTCCATCGCGTACGCGATGCCCTCGCCGTTGAACGGGTTCACCAGCCCGCCCGCGTCGCCGACCAGCATCAGGCCGTGGTCGTAATGCGGCTTGCGGTTGAAGGCCATCGGGAGGGCGGCGCCGCGGATGGGGCCGGTCATGTTCTCCGGGGTGTAGCCCCAGTCCTCGGGCATCGAGGCGCACCAGGCCTTCAGCACATCGCGCCAGTCCAGCTCCTTGAAGGCGGACGACGAATTCAGGATGCCGAGGCCGACGTTGGAGGTGCCGTCGCCCATGCCGAAGATCCAGCCGTAGCCGGGCAGCAGCCGGTCCTGCGCACCGCGCTTGTCCCACAGCTCCAGCCAGGACTCCAGATAGTCGTCCTCGTGCCGCGGCGAGTGGAAGTACGTGCGCACCGCGACGCCCATCGGGCGGCTCTCGTCCCGGTGCCGGTTCATCGCGAGGGAGAGCCGCGAGGAGTTGCCGTCGGCGGCGATGACGAGCGGGGCGTGGAAGGAGGCCGGGGTCTTCTCCTCGCCCATCTTGGCGGTGACGCCGATGATCCGGCCCGTACGCTCATCGCGGATCGGCCCGCTGACATTGCACCGCTCGTGCAGCCGCGCGCCCGCCTTCTGCGCCTGCCGGGCGAGCTGCTCGTCGAAGTCGTCGCGCTTGCGGACGAGGCCGTAGTCGGGGAAGGAGGCGAGGTCGGGCCAGTCGAGCTGGAGGCGGTGGCCGCCGCCGATGATGCGCAGGCCTTTGTTGCGCAGCCAGCCGGCTTCCTCGGAGATGTCGATCCCCATGGCGACGAGCTGCTTGGTGGCGCGTGGCGTCAGCCCGTCACCGCAGACCTTCTCGCGTGGGAACGCGGTCTTCTCCAGCAGCAGGACGTCGAGTCCGGCTTTGGCCAGGTAGTAGGCGGTCGTCGATCCGGCGGGCCCGGCGCCGACGACGATGACGTCGGCGCTCTGCGAGGTGTCGGTCACGGTCTCGGCTGACATGGCCAAAGTCTACGGTCGCCCGCTGACAGTCCCGCGCCGGGTCGCCTTTGAGCCGCCGCGGCCGTTACGCCGGTGCGTACCCTCGGTGCAGCGCCACGATCCCGCCGGTCAGATTGCGCCAGGCGACCCGGCTCCAGCCCGCCTGCTCCAGCCGGCTGGCGAGGGCCGGCTGGTCCGGCCAGGTGCGGATGGAGTCGGCGAGATAGACGTACGCGTCGGGGTTGCTGCTGACCGCCGTGGCGACCGGGGGCAGCGCGCGCATCAGGTACTCGGTGTAGACGGTCCTGAAGGGCGCCCACGTCGGGTGGCTGAACTCGCACACCACCACACGCCCCCCGGGCCGCGTCACCCGCAGCATCTCCCGCAGCCCGGCATCCGTGTCCTGCACATTGCGCAGCCCGAAGGAGATCGTGACGGCGTCGAAGACCCCGTCCGCGAACGGCAGCTTCGTGGCATCCCCAGCCGTCAGCGGCAGCTGCGGCTGCCGCCGCTTGCCCTCGCGCAGCATCCCGAGCGAGAAGTCGCACGGCACCACATACGCGCCCGCGGCGGCGAACGGCAGCGACGACGTGCCCGTACCGGCGGCGAGGTCCAGCACCCGGTCCCCCGGCTTGGCGTCGACGGCCTGCGCGACGGCACGCCGCCACAGCCGGGCCTGGCCGAGCGACAGCACATCGTTGGTGAGGTCGTACTTCGCGGCGACGTCGTCGAACATCGCGGCGACTTCGTGCGGCTGCTTGTCGAGCGTTGCGCGGGTCACGGAACCCATTCAAGCAGGGCGCTCTGACATCAGCGGCGCCGGTACACCAGCCGGCCGTCGATGACGGTGGCGATGCAGGTGGACGCGCCCTGCTCGGCGAGGGCGGCCTCGTCCCGTACGGCGAAGACCGCGAAGTCCGCGGCCCGCGGCGGCAGCCCGCCGGCCCGCGTGAGGTGCCGCAGCGGCGACCGCTCCACCGCCTCCCGTACGGCCGCGCGCCGGAACTCCCCCGCCACCGCCGTCGTGCCGTTCGCCAGCATCCGCTGCAGCCCGCGCCGGGCGCTCGCGCCCCAGCGCGTGTCGTCCATCTCGAGCCCGGCCGCGGCCGGGTCTAGCGGCTCGGTACCCAGGGTGTCCGCCTCGCGCGGATCCGGGTGGTAGAGCCGCTCCAGCAGCTCGGCGGCGTGCCGGTTGACCAGCCCAGGGGTCAGCAGACCGCCCGGCCAGCGGCGCATCCGGGCGTCGGGGTTGGCCTCGGCCAGCTCCTCGTACGGGCCTACGGCCACGATCTGGCGCCCGTCGACGAGGACGGCCTGCCCGGCCTCCGGCGGCTTCCCGGGCACGGACAGCACCGTGTCCGGGACGTGCAGTGTGCGCATCTTCCGGCGTCTTCCGGCGTCAGTTCGCGTCGACGAGCTTCAGCTCGGGATGCGCCGTGCCGCCCTCGATCGCCGTCGAGGAGAAGTGCGAGACGACGCGCTCGTCCACCGGGTCGTTCGCCGGGTCGTCGTGCACCACCAGGTGCTCGTACGTCGTCGCGCGCTGCGCCGGGATCCGGTCCGCGCCGCGGATCATGTCGATGATCTCGCGGAGGTTGGAGCGGTGCCGGGCGCCGGCGGAGGAGACGACGTTCTCCTCCAGCATGACGGAGCCGAGGTCGTCGGCACCGTAGTGGAGGGTGAGCTGGCCGATCTCCTTGCCGGTCGTCAGCCAGGAGCCCTGGATGTGCGCGACATTGTCGAGGAAGAGCCGGGCGATGGCGATCAGCCGCAGGTACTCCAGGTCGGTGGCCTGGGTGCGGCCCTTCAGGGCGTTGTTCTGCGGCTGGTAGGTGTACGGGATGAAGGCGCGGAAGCCGCCCGTACGGTCCTGGACGTCGCGGATCATGCGCAGGTGCTCGATCCGCTCGGCGTTGGTCTCACCCGTACCCATGAGCATCGTGGAGGTGGACTCGACGCCGATGCCGTGCGCGATCTCCATGATCTCCAGCCAGCGCTCGCCGGACTCCTTCAGCGGGGCGATGGCCTTGCGCGGGCGGGCCGGGAGCAGCTCGGCGCCGGCGCCGGCGAAGGAGTCGAGGCCGGCGGCGTGGATGCGGCGGATGGCGTCCTCGGCGGAGACGCCGGAGATCTTCGACATGTGCTCGACCTCGGAGGCGCCGAGGGAGTGGATGACGAGCTGCGGGTAGGCCTTCTTGATCGCGGAGAAGTGCTCTTCGTAGTACTCCACGCCGAAGTCCGGGTGGTGCCCGCCCTGGAACATGATCTGCGTGCCGCCGAGCTCGACCGTCTCCGCGCAGCGGCGCAGGATGTCGTCGAGGTCGCGGGTCCAGACCTTGTCGCTCTTCGGGGCGGCGAAGAAGGCGCAGAACTTGCATGCGGTGACGCATGAGTTCGTGTAGTTGATGTTGCGCTCGATGATGTACGTCGCGATGTCCTCGGTGCCGGCGTAGCGACGGCGCCTTGCGGCGTCCGCCGCTGACCCGAGGGCGTGCAGGGGCGCGCTGCGGTAGAGCTCGAGGGCTTCCTCGGGCGTGATGCGATCGCCTGCGGCGGCGCGGTCCAGTGCGGCGGTCAGATCGGCCATTGCATCAGCGTACGCTCCGCGCTGCGGCGGTCTGCGGTGGAGGGTTGTTTCCCACCCACCCACCCGTTGCTGTCGCTCGGGGTGGGGTGGGCACTCCGCCGGGGCAGGGGGCGCTCGGCCTTGGCGGGGGCTCCGCCTTGGCCGGGGGCCCGCCTTGGCCGGGGGCCCGCCTTGGCCGGGGGCCCGCCTTGGCCGGGGGCCCGCCTTGGCGGGGTGAGGACTCCGCCGGGGCGGGTGGGGGCTGCCCCGCCCTGTCAGGCGCGGCTACTGCGACCGCCTCAGTGTCGCCCTCGGGTTGCCGCCCGCGTCGTCGTCCGAGCGGTACTCCAGGACGTCGCCGCCCTTGTTCGTCAGGGTGACCGTCGACTTTCCGCCCGTGCACAGCGGCGCGCTCTGCTTGTTCGGGTTCACCGTCTCCGAGAGCGTCAGCCTCTGGTCCGTGGCCGCGGCCAGCTCGCCCTGGCTGTGGCACTCCAGGCCGAAGACGTTGTACGTCAGCACCGCCACGTCATCGCCCTTGGCGCCCTCCTTCACGACCACCGTCACCTGCCCGTTCGGCGTGCCGTCGTCCTGGATGACGTCGCCGCGCCAGGTGCCGGCGAAGGTCTTCGGGACCTCGCCCCTGCCGCCGCCGTCGGGGCGGGTGGTCGCCGAGGGGAGCGGCTCCTCGGAGCCGCCGCCCGTACTGCCGCCGCCACCCGTACTGCCGCCCGAGTCGCCGGGGGCCGTCGACACCGGCGGCTGCTTGCCCGCCTGATCGCCGCCGCCACCGCCGCCGTCGCCGGGAAGCACGCCGCCCAGGTAGAGCCCGAGCATCGCCACCGCCATGGCCGCGGCCACCGACAGCACCACCGAGCAGCCGAGCCGCCGCGACCGCCAGGCCGCACGGACCTCGCGGCCGGGGGCGGTGCCGTCGGCGGCCTCCGCGGGAGACGCGTGCGCGGGCATGGCAGCAGCGGACCCGGCGGCCGCGGCCGCACCCGCCGCACCCGCCGCACCCGCCGCACCCGCCGCACCCGCGGCACCCGCCGCACCCGCCGCACCCGCGGCACCCGCCGCCGGCCCGAAGCCCGGCGGCGGCACCACCGGCTCCGACGGATGCTCGGCCGGCGGCACGTCCACCAGCCCCGACTCCGCCTCCTGCGCCGCCTCCAGATCCAGCAGCTGGACCGCCGCCCGGCTGATCTCCTCGACCAGCGGCCGCGGCAGCCACCCCTCCCGTACCAGACCGGCCGCATTCCCGTCCGGAGCCAGCCGCCGGGCGAGCTCGCGCGGCTGCGGGCGGTCGGCGGCGTCCTTGGACAGGCACCGCTCGGCCAGCTCGCGCAGCTCACCGTCGATCTCGTCGAGGTCGTAGAGATAGGGGTCCTCATTCACGACCTGATAGAGCAGCGCATGCGCGCTCTCGCCCGGGAACGGCGCCCGGCCGGTGGCGGCAAAGACGAGCACGGCCCCCAGTGAGAAGACGTCGCTCTCGGCGGCCGCCCCCCGCCCGAGAATCTGCTCGGGCGCCATATATCCGGGCGACCCGACCGACACCCCCGTCGCGGTCAGCGAGGCGGTGCCGTCCGTCGCCCGGGCTATCCCGAAGTCGATCAGACGCGGCCCGTCCAGGGTCAGCAGCACATTGGACGGCTTCACATCCCGGTGTACGAGCCCCAGCCCGTGCACCGCCTCCAGCGCTTCCGCAAGCCCCGCCCCCAGCGCCCGCACACTCGCGGCCGGCAGCGCCCCGTGCTCCGCCACCGCCTGGCTCAGCGCGGGCCCGGCCACATAGCCGGTGGCCACCCAAGGCACCTCGTCGTCAGGCCCGGCATCCAGCACCGGCGCCGTCCACGCCCCGCCAACCCGCCGCGCCGCCTCGACCTCCCGCCTGAACCGCGCCCGGAACTGGTCATCGGTAGCGAAATGCGGATGCACCACCTTCACGGCGACGGTCCGCCCCCCGGCGCTCCGCCCGAGAAACACCCGGCCCATCCCGCCGGCCCCGAGCCGCCCGAGCAGCCGGTACGGCCCGATGCCCCGCGGATCCGACCCCGCAAGTGGCTGCACTGCCCCTCCCCCTAGCCCCAAGTCACCAGTGGCACAGCCAGCTTAGAGGCCCGCCCCAAGCGCCCGCTCAGGGATCCGCACCCACCCTTTCCACAGGCCGTGGTTCAGGGCCCTGGCGATGCGTAATATTTGCGGATCGAGGCGGTGGCAGCCGCGGTGGGCAAGGCGGTCGGCTGGATGCGCGGCGCCGGTATCGCCGGCAGCGTCGCGGGGACCGGGCTGGGCATCGCCGACCTGGTCGCCCAGGAGAACCCACCGGCTACGTGTCTATGGCGGGCTACTGGTCTGGAACAACAGGAAGGCCATCGGCGAAGGCATCCAGAAGGCCGGAAAGGCCATCGGCGACGGTGCCAAGAAGATCGGTGGCGCCGCCGTCGACGGGGCGAAGAAGCTCGGCAGCGCACTGAATCCGTTCGACTGATCTCACTGCAAGAGCGCAAGGGAGTAACCCATCGTGGCCAACGACTCGCCTCGCCGAGCGAGGCACGAGCAGCGGAAGTGGGAACAGGAGAAGGAGGACGGCCCGTGCATGAGCTGCATGGACATGCTGAGGCACCCATGCACCTGCCCTGACCTGGCCCTGATCTCCATCATGCTCCCGGCAGCCCTCCGCCTCCTCACCACCCGCGGCCCCCTCCTCCTCGGCGACGACCCGGCCGCCCCCGCCCCGAAGGGCCGCCTCGCCGCCCGCCTCTACGGCGTCGTCCGCTACTACCGCACCGAGGTCAGCCCCACCCGCGCCGCCCGCTGCCCGTACACCCCCAGCTGCTCGACCTACGCCGTGCAGGCCCTGCACCGGCACGGCGCCCTCCGCGGCCTGCGCCTGACGGCCGGGCGGCTGCTGCGCTGCCGTCCGGGCGCCGCCCTCCGCCTCGGCGGCGTCGACCCCGTGCCGAACCACTGACGAGAGTCCCTTCCACGCCTTCATACGACAGCGCCCGGGCCCGCCTCGCCTGGCGGACGACCACCTCACCGCGCTCGCCTTCCTGGTGCAAGGAGAAGAAGCCGCCGAAGCCGCTGCTGAAGGTGCTGGCCGAGCCGGCGCTGCAGATCCAGGTGGAGATCACCCGCGAGCGACCTGAAGGTGGTGCGTACGAGCGCGGCGGAGGTCTGGAAGCGGATCACGGCGCTGCTGCCGGACGCGGACCGGATGGTCACCCCGTAGCGGCGCAGATCACCCCGTAGGCAGCAGCTCCACCTTCACGTCCGCCGGAAAGCCCGTGTTCGGCCCGGTGCGGCGCGCGAACTCGGTGATGCCCGCCAGCTGCCGCTCGCCCAGGGTGAACTTCAGCGTTGTGAAGTAGCGCTCGAGCAGCGGGGCGTCGAAGGCCTCCCAGCGGGCCGCCTGCTCGGCCACCTTCGTGACCTCCTCGCCGGAGAGCTCCACCGACTCGAGGAAGGCGCGGTGCACCTCTCGTACGAGCTCCGGCCGGCGCTCGGCGTAGTCGCGGCGGGCCGCCCATACCGCGAAGACGAAGGGGAGCCCGGTCCAGTCCTTCCACATCTGGCCCAGGTCGTGGACGTGCAGGCCCAGCTCCGGGGCGTCGTGCAGCGAGGCGCGCAGCGCGGCGTCGCCGATCAGGACCGCCGCCTGGGCCTCCTGCATCATCAGGCGGAGGTCCGGGGGGCAGGTGAAGTAGTCGGGCGCGATGTCGTAGCGCTCGGCCAGCAGGAGCTGGGCCAGGCGGACCGATGTGCGGGACGTCGAGCCGAGCGCGACCCGCTCCCCGTGCAGCTGGTCGAGCGGCACCTGGGAAACGATCACGCAGGACATCACCGGGCCGTCGCAGCCCACCGCGATATCCGGCAGCGCAATGAGATCATCGGCATGCCGGAGGAATTCGACTAGGGTCACGGGACCGATATCGAGATCTCCGTCGATGAGGCGCTCGCTGAGCTTTTCCGGGGTGTCCTTCGTCAGCTCGAGGTCGAGCAGCGTGCCGGTGCGGGCGAGGCCCCAGTACAGCGGCAGGCAGTTCAGAAACTGGATGTGGCCGACTCGTGGCCGGGTAGGAGTCACAAGCCGCAGGCTACGCCTGATGCGATCCGCACGGGGGTGCGGGGGTTCACTGAAACGTGATCTTGGGCTCTTCCGCGCCTGCCGGGTGCGTGCTAGGCTCGCCGCAAGTTGCAGTTAGGTTTCCCTTGCAGTACAGAGCCTGCGGAGCTACTGACGCCGCAGGCTTTTGTAGTTTTCAGACTTCGCAGTTGCAGGTTCTGGAGCAGAGGGCAACCCTTTTTAGGCCCAAGGAGGGCTTATGGCTACCGGAACCGTGAAGTGGTTCAACGCCGAGAAGGGCTTCGGCTTCATCGCCCAGGACGGCGGCGGTCCCGACGTCTTCGTCCACTACTCCGCGATCAACGCGACTGGCTTCCGCTCGCTTGAGGAGAACCAGATCGTGACGTTCGACGTCACGCAGGGCCCGAAGGGCCCGCAGGCGGAGAACGTGCAGCCCAGCTGAAGCTGAGCTCGTTTCTCACGTAGGACGGCCCGGGACCGGAAGGTCCCGGGCCGTTTTGCGTTCCCGCAGCCCCCGCTACTCGTACAGCGCGTCGATCTCCTTCGCGTACAGCCGCGCCACCTGCGCCCGCCGCACCTTCAGCGTCGGCGTCAGCGCCCCCGAGTCGATCGACAGATCCTCGTCCAGAATCGCGAAGGCCCGCACTCGCGCCGGCCGCGCGACCTGCTCGTTCGCCGCGTCGACCGCCTCCTGCACCAGCTCCCGGACCCGCGGCTCCCGGGCCGGCGGCCCGGTGAGGTCCAGCCGCCCGACCTCCTCCTCGTCCAGCGTGATCAGCGCTACGGGATGCGGCCGCCGGTCGCCGATCATGATCGCCCGCGAGACCCACCGCGACTGCTGAATCGCGAATTCCACCTGCGAAGGCGTGAGGTTCTTGCCCGCCGACGTAATCACAATGTCCTTCTTCCGGCCCGTCACCCGCAGATAGCCGTCGTCGTCCAACGACCCCAGATCGCCGGTGTGCAGCCACCCGTCCGCATCCAGCGCCTCCGCGGTGGCGGCCGCATTCGCGTGATAGCCGGAGAAGATCATCGGGCCGCGGGCCAGGATTTCCCCGTCCCCGGCGATCCGGACCTCGCAGCCCGGGATCGGCTTGCCCACCGTGCCGTGCCGGAAGGCGCCCGGGTGGTTGAGCGAGATGACACCCGCCGACTCCGTCATCCCGTAGCCCTCGTAGAGCGGGATGCCGCACGCCCGCAGGAAGTCCAGGGTCTGCGGGGCGATCGGGGCGCCGCCGGAGTTGGCGTGCCGCAGCCGGCCGCCGAAGGCGGCGCGGACGAGGCTGAAGAGCTTGGCGTCGGCCTCCTCGTAGCGCTGCAGCAGCTCCCCGGTCGGCTCCTGCCCTGCCGCCCGCAGCTCGTCAACCTCGACGCCGGTACGTATCGCCGCCTCGAAGCGGTCGCGCCCGTCCGCGCCCTGCGCCTCCGCGAGCGCCTGGACCTGGGCGTGCACCTTCTCGAAGAGGCGCGGGACGGACGGCAGATGGGTGGGCTGGGCCTGGCCGAGCTCGGCGACGATGTTCTCTATCCGGCCGCCGAAGTAGTGCAGCGTCGAGCCGCCGAGCAGCGTCGCCATCTCGGTGAGCTGGGCGAGGAGGTGGGCGAGCGGGAGGTAGATGTACGTGCAGTCGCCCGGATTCTGCTGCTGGAAGCCCTCGGTGGCGTCGCGGATGGCGGCGGAGTTGCCGTGAGTGAGGCGGCAGCCCTTGGGCAGGCCGGTGGTGCCGGAGGTGTAGATGATCGTCGACAGGTCGTCGTCCGTGACGGACTCGGCGCGGGCGAGCTGCTCGGCCTCCGGTACGGAGTCCCCGAGGCGGTCCATGTGCAACGGCGCGTCGTCCCCGGTCATGTGCACCACGTGCCGCAGCCCCGGGAGCTGCGGCCGCAGCCGCGCCACCTTCTCCGCCTGCGCGGCGTCCTCTACGAGCACCACCGTCGCCGCCGAGTCGGACAACACCCAGGTGACCTCCTCATCACCCGCCGTCGGATAGACCGGCACCAGCACGGCCCCCGTGGCCAGCACCGCGAAGTGCGCGTACGTCCACTCCGGCCGGGTCTCGGCGAGGATCGCGACCCGGTCGCCCTTCGCCACCCCCAGCCCCAGCAGGCCGCGGGCGATGGCGCGGACGCGGTGGCGCAGTTCTTCGTACGAGACGTCGGGGATCGCCTCGGGCCCGCCGCGGAGCGCGGGCAGGCCGCCGAATTCATCGGCGGTCCATTCGGTGAAAAGGGCGAGGGTACGGGGGCGTTGTGGCTCGGACTGCGGCTCGTTCATGTCGGCTCCACCTCCGTAAAAGAAGCTAGGCAGCGCTGATCCAGCGGGTCATGGCCGGAAGTGTCACCTCCACTGACCTGACGGCTCATCAACAATTACCGTGCAGCACATGGCAGAGCCGTACGGCGGCAAGACCGTCACCGTCCATCACGTCCGCGCCGCCCTGCGCGGCGCCGAGCGCGGCGGGCTCGACACGCTGCCGCTGCTGCAGTACGCGCGGATCGCGCCGCTGCTGCTCGCCGACGACCGGGCGCGGGTGACGCCGGAGCAGTTCACGCGGCTGATCCAGGCGCTGCATGTGGCGACGGACGACGAGTTCCTCGGGCTGGGCCCGACGCGCAGCAAGCGCGGCACCTTCGCGATGATGTGTTACGCGGCGATCGGCTGCCGCGATCTGCGGTCGGCGCTGCGCCGGGCGGCCCGGTTCTACGCGCTCTTCCCGGGCGGCCCCGAGCTGACGCTTGAGGTGCAGGATGAAGACGCCGTCCTCGCCATACGGAACGAGGCCGAGTTCGCCGACCCCTTTCTCGCCGAATGCCTGATGATCATCTGGCATCGCCTCTCCAGCTGGCTGATCGGCCGCCGCATACCCCTGTCGGGCGCCGACTTCGCCTTCGCCCCACCGGTGTACGCCGCCGACTACCCGGCGCTCTTCGGCTGCCCGGCCCGCTTCCGCGCCGCCCGTACCGAGGCGCGCTTCGCCGCCCACTGGCTCGCCGCGCCGGTCATCCGGGACGAGAGCGAGCTGGAACTGCTGCTCCGGCACGCCCCCGCCGACCTGCTGTCCCGCCGCGAGTACGGCACGACGGTCAGCGAGCAGGTGCGGCACGCGCTCGCGGCAGCGCTGCGGGACGGTGGCCGGCGGCGGCCGCGGCTGCCGGAGCTGCGCGAGGTCGCGGGCCGGCTGGCGGTGAGCCCGGCGACGCTGCGGCGGCGGCTTGAGGCGGAGGGGACGTCGTTCACGGGGCTGAAGGACGCGGTGCGGCGGGACGCGGCGATCACCTCGCTCGCGCAGGGACAGGAGCCGATCGCCGAGCTGGCGGCGCGGCTCGGGTTCGCGGAGGACGCGTCCTTCCACCGGGCGTTCCGGCGGTGGACGGGGACGACGCCGGGGGCGTACCGCGGCCGCTGTGAGACATCGGGTCAGCAAAGCTGAGCCGTAAGGACAGCCCGCTCGTTACTGATGCGTCACTACGTTGCCCATCCGACCTGCTCCCTCACAGCAGACGAACGGAGCCAACATGCGCCGCAGAATCGCCGCCCTCGCGGCCGCGCTCGGCCTGGCCTTCGCGCTCCCGGCCACCACCGGCAGCGCGGACGCCGCCCCGAACGCCGCCCCCGGCGACCTGGTCAGCAGCTCGAAAACGGACTTCCGCACCATCAACCCGCAGCTGTCCAAGGCCTGGCACATGGAATACGCCTCGACCTCGGGCACCAACAAGCCGAACACCGTCTCCGGCACCATCATCGTCCCGCGCGACGGCCGCACCGGCACCCGCCCGCTGATCACGTACGCCGTGGGCACCGTCGGCCTCGCCGACAACTGCGCCCCGTCCGCGGGCTTCCCGACGGCCACCACGCTCGAGGGCAACCTCATCGCCCAGGCCATCTGGCGCGGCTACGCCGTCGCCGTCACCGACTACGAGGGCCTCGGCACCCCCGGCGACCACACGTACACGGTCGGCCGCGCCGCCGGCACGGCGATGCTCGACGCGGCCCGCGCGGCCATGAAGGTGCCGGGCGCCCGCGAGGCCGGCGTCAACGAGAACTCGCCCGTCGGCATCATGGGCTATTCGCAGGGTGGCCAGGCCTCGAGCTGGGCGGCGCAGCTGCACCAGTCGTACGCGCCCGAGCTGAAGGTGAAGGGCACCGCGACCGGCGGGGTGCCGGCCGACCTGATCAAGGCCGCGGAGTTCAACGACGGCGGGCTCGGCTCGGGGCTGATCCTGATGGCCGCGATCGGGCAGAACGCGGCCTTCCCCGAGCTGAAGCTCGACTCGTATCTCAACGACCGGGGCCGCTCGCTGGTGAGCATCATGAAGAAGAACTGCGTCGCCGTCGACGCGGTGGCCGGCTCGTTCACGAAGATCACCGACGTCACGACGAAGAACCCCCTGGAACAGCCCGACTGGCAGGCCCGCCTGGCCGAATCGAAGCTCGGCGGGACGGCCCCTGACGCGCCGGTGTACCTCTACCACGCGCAGAACGACGAGCTGATCCCGCGCACCCTGGGCGAGGGCCTGCGGGCGGGCTGGTGCGCGAAGGGGGCGCAGGTCTCGTACAAGACGATCCCGGTGCTGGAGCACATCAGCGGCGTGATCGCGGAGACCCCGGCGGCGCTGAGCTGGCTCGGCGACCGCTTCGCGGGGAAGCCGGCGGCGGGCAACTGCACCTGAGCCTGTGCGGGGGGCTCGGCCTGCTACACCCCGAGCCCCTTCGCCAGCACCGGCCAGCTCGCCTTGAACTCGGTCTGCCAGTGCGGCCATTCATGCGAGCCGCCCTGGTAATAATGCACGGTCGCCGGGATGCCGAGGTCTTCGAGCCGGTCGGTGAAGGAGTGCGCCTGCACCCACAGGGCGCCTTCGAGCACGCCGCCGACGATGAGGTTGGCGAAGTCCTTGTTGGGGCCGAAGCCGGTGCCCTGGGAGATGTAGAGGGAGGTGCCCTTGAGCTTCTCCATCTGGGTGTACGGGTTGTTCGCCTTCCACGTCCCGCGATTGAGAATCGGCCCGCCCCACAGGCTGGTGGGGAACTGGAACTCGCGGCCGACGATCGCGGAGACCGTCGTCGGCATCCCGGTGTTGAGGGTGTCGAGGATCCCGCTGTACGAGGCGACGGCGGTGTACGCACCCGGGTGCCGGACCGCGGCGGCCATCGCGCTGTAGCCGCCGGTGGAGATGCCGGCGACGGCGCGGGTGCCGTTGGCGCGGTAGTTCTTCTGCAGCAGCTGCCAGACCTCGGTGTTCTGGAAGGTGTCGTAGTCGGGGCTGTTGCTGCCGAAGTTCCACCACTTGCTGACGATGCCGGTCGGCCCGGCGTCGGGGATGACGGTGATGACGTCCTTGTCCGCCATGAATTCTTCGACGTCGGTCTGCTCGGTCCAGTCCGAGAACTTCCCGCCCGCGCCGTGCTGGAGATAAAGCACGGGATAGGTGCGCTCGGGCGCGGTCTCGTACGACTTCGGCAGCAGGATCCGTACCGGCGCGGACTTGCCGCCCAGCGCCGGGGACTGGACGGTGATGTCGACGGCCTGCGCGCCGGCCGCCTTGGTGGCGGTGATCCGCGCGCCGTCATCGGCCGCGAGTGGGGCAGTGCCCGCGTCGGCGGCGGTCCCGAGGGCGCCGCCGGTCAGCGCGAGAGCGGCGGCCAGCAGTACGGCGGCGAGCTTGCGGCGGGGGCGCCTGAGGCGGCGGGTTCCGGACACGACGCAAGGGTCGGTGGTCGTGGGCGCTGCGGAAAGACTCGGGACTGACAGTCGCCCCGGGCCGTTCTGTCACCGCAGTGACAACCACGTACGCTCATGCCTGACGGCACCGACCAGGGATGGGGCGTAACGGATCATGGACGCGGAGCGCAAGCGCCAGCTGGAACAGAAGATCGCGAGCGGGGCGCGCCTCGACCGCGCGGACGGCATCGCGCTCTACGAGTCCGGGGATCTGGCGTGGCTGGGCGGGCTGGCGCATGCGGCGCGGGTGGCGCGGCATGGTGACGCGGGGTATTTCGGCACGGGTGAGGCAGCGGAGCTGCCCCTCTCTTACGGGGCTGACGCCGGCGAGCTGGTCGACGAGCTGCTTCGGCTGCGCGACCGCGAGGAGAACGCCGAGGTCCTGGTCCCCACGCGCGCGACGGACGCGGTCACCGGCGCCCAGACCCTCAAGACCTACGCGCTCGCCCGCCTGCTGGTGGACAACATCCCGCACCTGCGCACATCGGCCGACGCCGACGGGGAGCAGGGCGCCAAGCTGGCGCTGCAGCACGGGGCGGACGAGCTGGCGTCCGCAGAGCTGCCCGACGACGACCTGGTCATCCTCATCCGCGAGGCGGGCTTCCGCCCGGTGCAGCGGGGGGCGCACTACACGGTGGTCGCGGAGCACCCGGGCCCGGACGCGTCGATCCGCGAGACGCCGCAGGCGATGCGCCTTTAGCCGTCGGCCGCATCGGACGCGCGCCGCCGCGCCGTTTCGATATCGCTGAGCACATCATCAGTGCTGAACTCCGCCGTTACCTGAGAGCGAAGGCGCTCAAGCAATTCGTCCAGCGACGGCGGGACTGGGTCACACTCCAATGACCTCGACCCCCTGCTCCAGACCTTTGAAATCGTCAACGTTACGGGTGTAGAGCGGCAGGTCATTCGCGGCCGCGGTCGCTGCGATCATGAGATCGAGATGTCGGGCACGCGGCTCCCGGCCAGCCTGGATGATGAGCGCGACCAGCGTGCCATACCTGCGGGCCGCTGCCCGGTCGAACGGTTTCGTCTCGAACTCGGCCTCGATGTCCGCGAGCCGCTGCGACCTGGCCAGTATCTTCACTGGGTCACGGGCCATGGCTACGCCTTGAGCCAGCTCTGCGAGCGCCACCGCGGGCACGGCCGCCACCACCGGGAGCGAACCGGGGTCGATCTCCTCCAGGTCGATGAGCACGCAGGTGTCCAGGAGTCCGTGCTGCCGTTGCGACTTCGTCACGCGCGCTCCCACGGGTCGTCGCCCTCATCGACGCGGCCTTCGTCGCCGAAGAACTCGTCCACCTCAGCCCGCATCTCCGCGTAGTCCACCTTCGGAGCCCGCCTCCACTTCCGCTGAAGCTCGGCCACGGGGACGAAGGTACGCCGGGAGCTTATGGGGCGGACCTCGGCAATCTCCGTCCCGTTGCGCGTAATGCGGTAGACCTCGCCGGTCGCGACGTCGTCCAGCACAGCCTTGGAGCGAGCAGCGAGTTCGCGCTGAGTAATGGTCTTCATGTAGTTCAGCGTATTGCGGTGTAATGCACTGTGCAACGTAGGTACCGCAGCGACGTCGTCCACACACCGATACTCCATCGCTGACGCACCCACCTCCCGATTAGCCTCGCCCCCATGCGCTTCCAGCTCGACCCCCCGATCGACCGCCTCCTCCGCGACCAGATGCTGGCCCTCTGGTCGGACGTCACCGACGCCGGCGGGGCCGTCGGGTTTCTGCCCGGGACTGACCCTGAGGTGATACGGCCCGAGCTCGTACGGCACCTTGTCGCCATCGCCGAGGGGCGAGCGCGGTTGCTGGTCGGGCGGGATGAGGAGGACGGGCGGGTGGTGGCCACCGCGTTCGTGTACTTCAACGGGCACCGGCTGATGAAGCACTGGATCTGGGTCTACACCGTCATGGTGCAACCGGAACAGCAGGGCGGCGGCAGCGGGCGCGCGCTCATGGAAGCCGTCGCGGAGGCCGGGCGCGGGTTCGGCGGCATTGAGGGGATCCGGCTCACCTGCCGGGGCGGGACCGGGGCCGAGCACTTCTACGCCGCGTGCGGATACAAGGAGGTCGGGCGGGTGCCGGGGGCGATCCGTACCGATGACGGGGACCGCGACGACATCACGATGTGGCTGCCCCTGCATACTTAGTGGGCGAAAGCCTCGCATAGCCCGTATTGCAGGAGAGAGAAGTTGTCCGCCGTGACCCCCAAGCCGAGCGCCGCCCTCCGCTACACCACGATGCGTCTGGGCATCTTCATCCTCTGCTTCGTCGTCCTCGCGGGCCTGGTCCGGCTGCGCGTGCTGCCCTCGGGCCTGGGCGACTCCAATTACCTGTGGGTGCTGCTGCTCGCGCTCGTCGTCTCCATGCCGCTGAGCCTCGTGCTGCTGCGGCGCCAGCGCGACGAGATGTCCGCGCAGATCGTGGGCCGCATGGATCGCGCGAAGGAGCGCCTCGACGCGAACCGCGGCATGGAGGACGAGGCCGTGGACGAGGCCGAGGACGAGACCGCCGACGCCGCTGAGCGACGGAACGAGTCGCAGCAGTAACGTCCAGTAGCGACACGCACACCAGGCCTGTGCGCCTGGTCACAGTGGGCCCCTATATCAAAGCCTGGCTTTGGGTATCCCAAAGTGCCGGTGTTAACGTAATCGACATGAGGTCTTCCGCTTTCGTGCTGCCGCAGCCCACGAGCCCCCTGCTCGTCGGGCGCCTGCACGTCGACCTCTGCCGCCGCGTGGCCGCGGCCTGTACGGGCCGCTGACCTGCGCGCTTTCCGCGCCGCAAAGGTCCCCGGCTGTCCCCGTCTCTTCATCCCCACGGAGTGCCCGCGTGTCCACGCACACCCCTGCCGCGCCTGAGGCAAAGCCCACCGGCGGCATACGAATACCCAAGGTGCCCTTCTGGGCGCAGATCCTTGCCGGTCTCGTCGTCGGTGTCCTGCTCGGCTGGGTCGCCCGCAGCGGCGACGTCGGCTGGCTCAAGGACACCCTTGAGCAGATCGGCAACATCTTCGTCCAGCTGCTGAAGCTGGTCGTCGCCCCGCTGGTGTTCTTCGCCATCCTGGTGTCGATCACCAATCTGCGTAAGGTCAACAACGCCGCCCGGCTGGCCTCCCGCACGCTGCTGTGGTTCCTCATCACCTCCCTGATCGCGGTGGCGCTCGGCCTGGCGATCGGCCTGCTGACCAACCCCGGCGCCGGTACGGGCCTGACCCCGAAGGACGGCGCCAAGCCCGACCAGGCCGGCTCCTGGATCGACTTCCTGACCGGGATCGTCCCGACGGACATCATCACGCCGTTCACCGAGCTGCAGGTCCTGCAGATCGTCTTCATGGGCGCGGTCATGGGCATCGCGGCGCTGAAGCTCGGCGAGCGCGCCAAGCCGGTCATCACGCTCAGCGAGACCGTGCTGGAGCTGCTGCAGAAGGCCCTGTGGTGGGTCATCAAGCTCGCCCCGATCGGCAGCGTCGGCCTCATCGGCTTCGCGATCGCCGACTACGGCTGGAACCTGATCTCGAAGTACGCGACCTTCACCGCCGACGTCTATATCGGCTGCGCGATCGTCCTCTTCGGCGTCTACCCGCTGCTGCTGGCGACCGTCGCCAAGGTCAACCCGCTGCAGTTCTTCCGCGGCGCCTGGCCCGCGATCCAGCTGGGCTTCGTCTCCCGCTCGTCGGTCGGCACCATGCCGGTCACCCAGAAGGTCACCGAGCGGCTCGGCGTGCCGAAGAACTACACCTCGTTCGCCGTCCCCTTCGGCTCCACGACCAAGATGGACGGCTGCGCCGCGATCTACCCGGCCATCGCCGCGATCTTCGTCGCCGAGATCTTCGACGTCAGCCTGGGCCTGCAGGACTACATCCTGATCGCCTTCGTCTCGGTCATCGGCTCGGCGGCGACCGCGGGCCTCACCGGCGCCACGATCATGCTGACCCTGACCCTGTCGACGCTCGGCCTCCCGCTGGAGGGCGTGGGCCTGCTGCTGGCCATCGACCCGATCCTGGACATGATGCGGACGGCCACGAACGTCGCCGGCCAAGCAGTCGTCCCGGTCATCGTGGCGGCCCGGGAGAACATCCTGGACCGCGACGCGTTCGACTCGGCCACCAGCTTCGACGTGTCCGACCTGGACAACGACGCCGACGCCACCCCGGTGCAGGACGCGGCCGAGCAGAAGCCGGCTGTGCCTGCTGCCGCCACCGCGTAGCGGGAAAACCGTCCCCCAGCTCACGCCGCGAGTCCCTGGCTCGCGGCGTGAGCTGCTTTCTGCGGCGGGACGCGGCGCATCGTGTACGCGCCCAGGGCCACGTGCAGCGCGGCGGCGACCAGGCCGACGACGTGCAGGCCTGTGGTGAAGGCGGACTTTGCGTCGGCGATGGCCGCCCCCGTGAGGCCGGGGAGTTCGAGCGTCTCCGGGAGGGTGGCCGCCAGGTCGGGGCCCGTGACCCGGAAGAGCACGGTGGCGAGGGAGCCGAGGAGCGCGATGCCGAGGGCGTTGCCGATCTCGTTGCTGGTCTCGGCGATCGCGCCTGCGGCCCCGGCCCGCTCGGGGGGTGCGGCGGCGACAGCGGTGTCGGCGACGACGGCGAAGGAGATGCCGTAGCCGAGGCCCGAGACCACGGTGGCGGCGACGTACCAGCCGACCCCGCTGCCGCTGCCCACCGGCAGCAGCAGGAGCAGCCCGGCCGCGATCAGGAAGTGGGTGGCGATCAGCGCGGCGCGGGTGCCGACGCGGGCGACCGCCAGCGGTGTGACGATCGAGGTGGCCGTGAGGACGACGGCGCCCGGCAGCGCGACGAGCGCCGCCTCCAGCGCGCTCAGGCCGAGCACCGACTGCAGATAGATGCCGCCGAGATACGCCACCGCCGACCAGGCCGCGAGCGGCAGCAGCCCGGTGATGACGGCGATCGCGAAGACGCGGTCGCGGAAGAGCCGGAAGTCGATCAGCGGCTGGTCGAGGCGCAGCTGGCGGCGTACGAAGGCGGTCAGCATCGCGGCGCCCGCCGCGCCGCTGACCAGCGCGGACACGGTCGGGCCCGCCGCGGCCAGGTGCTTGATCGCGTAGACGCCGAGCAGGATGCCCGCCGCCGACAGCACCACGCTCGCGGCGTCGACGCGGCCCGTACCGCCGGAGCGGACCTCCTTCAGCAGGACCGGGGCCAGGCCGAGGAAGAGGGCCACCACCGGCAGGTTGATCAGGAAGACCGAGCCCCACCAGAAGTGGCTGAGCAGCTGCCCGCCGGTCACCGGGCCGATCGCGAAGCCCGCGGCGAAGGCGGCCGCGAAGATCCCGATCGCCCGGGCCCGCTGCCGACGGTCGGTGAAGAGTTCGCTGAGTACGGCCAGGGCGGACGGCAGCAGCGTGGCCCCCGCGATGCCCATCAGCGCGCGGAAGGCGATCAGCAGCTCGGGGGTCGGGGCGAAGGCCGCGCCCAGCGAGGCGGCGCCGAAGGCCGCGGTGCCGATCATCAGGAGCTTCAGCCGGCCGTAGCGGTCGCCGAGGTTGCCGAAGGCGATGAGGAGCGAGCCGACGGCGAAGCCGTACACGTCGAGGATCCACAGGGACTGGTCGGCGGTGGGCGACAGGGCCGCGGAGATCTGCGGCATGGCGAGGAAGAGGACCGAGCCGTCCATCGCGACCAGGAGCACGGGGCCGAGGATCACCAGCAGGCCGAGCCAGGCCCGCAGGCCGGGGGTTTGTGTCTTCATGGCTACGACCCTGCGGCGGGGCGCACCGACCAGCCAGCCACCTCCCGTGGGTACACCTCGCAGGGATACCTTCCGCCCTCCCGCCGCGGTGGTCCTGCCGCTTAGGCTCGTAAACATGCAGCTGGAGAGCCTCGGTGCCTACCTCAAGACCCGCCGCGACCGCGTCACGCCGGACGCCATCGGGCTGCGCACGTACGGCGCCACCCGTCGGGTGCCTGGCCTGCGCCGCGAGGAGCTGGCGCAGCTCGCGGGGGTGAGCGTCGGCTACTACACGCGGCTGGAGCAGGACCAGGCGGGCCTCGCCTCGAACCAGGTCCTCGACGCGCTCGCGGGCGTGCTCCGCCTCGACCCGGCCGAGTCCGCCCACCTGCACAACCTGGCCCGCCGGACGACGCCGTCGCGTCTCGTACGCCCCGAGCCGGAGCAGCTGCACCCGCGGGTGCTCGCGCTGCTGTCCTCCCTGGGCGAGTCGATGCCGGCGCTGGTCCTGGGCCGCCGCGGCGACGTGCTGGCCTGGAACCACACCGGTCACGCCCTGCACGCGGGCCACGTCGACTTCGACGCGCCGGGCGACCCCGACCGGCGCCCCTCGATACCGCGGATGTTCTTCCTCGACCCGCTCACCCGCGACTCGCTGCGCAACTGGGACGAGCTGGCCCGCATCCACGTCGGCTATCTCCGCCTGACCGCGGGCCGCTACCCGACCGACGCCCGCCTGGCCGAGCTGATCGGCGAACTGGCCATGGGCAGCCGCGACTTCTCCCGCCTCTGGGCGGACGGCGACGTCGCCGACTGCACCACGGGCCCGATGCTGCTGCGGCACCCGACGGTCGGCCCGGTCGACGTCGACTACCAGGTCTGGCTCCAGCCCGACAGCCCCGACCACCGCCTGGAGGTCTACACCCCGAGCGACCCCGCCTCGGCGGACGCGCTGCGGTTGCTGTGACGGCTGGGGAGCGGCCGGCTCACGGGTCGCTGAGCTTGAGGATCGACCGTCGGTCGGGGGCAGCCGGCTTCACGACGACGTCGGCATCCCAGGTGAACCTGTTGTCGTAGTTGAGCATGTACGGCATTTCGATCGCGCGCGTAACGTCACCGTCGTTCACGAAGATCAGGAGGTTGGTGTTCTGTGCGCTGTAGTACTCATCGTCGATCACTGGCTCGCCCACGATCTTCTCGATCCTCTTCGCATCCGCGTACTCCTCGAAAATGTGGACCCGGTCCCAGGAAAAGTCGGTGAGATCGGCGAGCTTGGCTGTGCCTTCCTCGTCCACGAGATCCTTCAACTTATCGACAAGCTCCTGGTCGTGCTCGATGTCGACGCCGCCGCCGAATTGCGAACAGCCACCGCAGAGCAGTGCGAACACGGCGATCGCCGCCATCAGAAAGCGTTTCAACTCGCGTCCCCCGAACTCTCCGTACCGTCGGAGTCTCCGGTGCCCGGCTCATGCGGGTCCTCCGGGGCCCGAAGGCGAGGCTCACCCGTCTCTCCGTGGCCGACATCGCTGAACGACAGTCCACCACCGCCTTCCCGCACCACCACCATCTCGCCGTCCCGCACGGCCTGCTCCACCAGGTCGGCCAGCTCCTCCGGGCTCGCATCCGGGTTCTCCACCGCGATCCGCCGTCCGACCTCGTTGTTATGCAGGTCCATCGCCTCTCGTTCCTGAAAGTTTCCCGGCAGGCGTTCGTGTGCGGTGGCGAAGTCCGTGGTCCAGTCCTCGCCGTACTTGCTTGCCATCAGGGCGTTCCCATAGGCATGCCGGAAGGCGTCGTTGTGGTCGTCGTTCTTGTCGGCGCTGTAGAAACGGGCATCGGCTTCCTTGTGCGCTGTCTCCCGGATCTCGGCTATCTCACGTCCCCGCGTCCAGCTGCCCGCGTCTTCGAGCATCTCCACCTCAGTGGCCGTGACTTCCTGTCCGCCGACGAGCTTGCGCATCAGCCAGTCCCGGGGGAACTGCACCATGCCATCGGGATCCGGCGAGACCTGGTACTCCCGCATGATCCGGTCCAGGTCCTTCTTCGAATGCGGGGGTATGTACTCAACCTTGTCCGCATTGAAGCCGTCCGCACCGGCCACCCGCGTGCCTGGCGGCGCCACGGCCTTCACGAGGGCCGCCTTGATGGCGCGGTCCGCCTCATTGACGGATTCGACGGCCTTGTCGATCGCCTCCTGCCACTCCGTCACCCGCGCGGAGACCGCCGAGGCATAGCCGGGGTCATTGCGTAGGGCCAGCGCCTGGGAGTCGGACAGCGCCGCGGAGTCGAGCGAGACGCGGCCATCGCCGTCGACCTTCATCAGCGCTTCCTCGGCGGCGGCCGTCTGCTTGCGCAGGGCCTTCTGCCGGGCCATCAGATCCTCATACGCGTCCGTCATGAGCTGCGCAATGCCCTGTGCCTGCGTCTTGGCATGGTCGAACTCGGCGGAGGAGACCTTGGCCACCCGCTCGTAACTGATCCGCCCCAGTCCCGACCACTGGCTGCCGGCCACCGCGCCGTACACCTGCGAGTCGTAATTCCTTCGCAGCTCACCGAAGCGTTTGCTCATCCGCCGCCAGTCGGCGGCCGTGTCCGACAGCGGGGTGAGGTCCGCCGCCATGATCTCGCGGTACGTCAGCGCCATCGCCGGACCGCCTTTCAGCCGGCCGGGCGCAGGCCGGTGGGCTGATTGCCCGGGAGGGCGGGCAGCTGCAGCGGATCGGAGAACATCCCGTGCACCAGGCCGTCCTGGGTCTGATAGAGCACGCGCGCGCCACGAAGGGCGTCCCGCTCACCCTGCAGCCGGTTCTCGAGGTTGCGCACGTGCTTGGCCCACTCGCCCAGCACATGCTCGACGCCCTGCCAGGCATCCCAGGTCTGCATGGTGCCACCGGGCTGCGCCCGCTCACTCCCCAGCATCCCGGGCTGCGAACCGCCGCCCCCCTCGCCGCCGAGCTTCCCCGCAGCCCGGGTGTCCGGCAGCAGCGTCTCCTCGAGATACCCCGCCGCCGCCCTCTTCGCCGCCGAATCGGTGGTCAGCCGGTCGGCACTCCCGGGCCCGGCGCCCCCGTCCTCTGCCGGTACGGAGTTCACCCGCGTGCGCGCATTGGCCACCAGCGCGTCCCACTCAGCCTTGAACGAATCGCCCACGAAGACCTCCGGCCCGCAGTCGCTGTCGAGCTTAACCAGGCGTGCTGACAACCAAGTTGACCCACCAGCATCCCATGCGCAGGTAAAACGCAGGCGGTTCGTTCAGGCCCCGCGGAAGTAGTGCCCCGCGTCCAGGTCGGCGAGCAGGCCCGGCTGGGTCGGCTGCCAGTCGATGAGGTCGCGGGTGAGGGTGGCGGAGGCGGGCTGGTCGGCGGTGAGCACCATGGTCAGCCAGCCGAAGTGGTCCTGCGCCTGCTCCGGCGGTACGGAGGCCACCGGCAGGTCCAGGTGACGCCCGATGACCTCGGCCATGTCACGCAGCGTCACGCCCTCGTCGGCTACGGCGTGCAGCGTCGAGCCCGCGGGGGCGGTCTCCAGGGCGACCCGGAACATGTGCGCCGAGTCGAGGCGGTGCACGGCCGGCCAGCGGTTGGCGCCGTCGCCGTAATACCCGGAGACGCCCTTGTCGCGCGCCGTCTGCACTATCGTCGCCACGAAGCCGTGGTCGCCCTCGCCGTGGTTGGTGCGCGGCAGCCGTACGACCGAGGCGCGGACGCCGCGGTCGGCGAGGCCGAGCACGTACTCCGCGGTCGCCATCCGGGCCACCGCGCCGGCGGCCTCCGGCGGGACGGCGTCGAGTGGCGGCAGGTCGTGCCCGTCGCGCTCGGTCGCCACCTTTCCCGCCTCTACGGGCGTGCCCGAGGTGAGGACGAACGGCTTGTCCGTGCCCGCCAAGGCCTCCGCCATCGCCTCCACGGCCGCCCGGTCGGCGTCGGCCGCCGACTTGAAGTCGCCCTGGGCGAAGGCGACTTCGTGGTTGAACGCCAGGTGGATGACGCCGTCCGCGGCGGCCGCGGCGGCGCGCAGGGTGTCGAGGTCGTCCAGCGAGCCGCGGACCACCTCGACCCCCGCCCGTACGAGAGCGTCGGCCGAGCGGTCCGAGCGTGCCAGGCCGACGACCTCGTGGCCCCCCTCGATCAGGTCGGGGACGACGGCGGAGCCGATCCAGCCGGATGCACCGGTCACAAATACCCGCATCTCAAAAACCTCCTCGCTATGACAGTCACTGACATCAGAATAGCACGCCATGACAGCCACTGACATCACGTACGATGAGCACATGGCCAGATGGGAGCCCAACGCGCGCGGGCGCCTGGAGCAGGCGGCGCTGGAGCTGTACAGCGAGCGCGGGTACGACGCGACCACCGTGAAGGAGATCGCCCAGCGGGCCGGGCTGACGGAGCGGACCTTCTTCCGCCACTTCGCCGACAAGCGCGAGGTGCTGTTCGGCGGGACCGCGCTGCAGGACGGCCTGGTCGCCGCCCTCGCGGAGGTCCGTAAAGACGCGGAGCCGCTCGACGCGGTGGCGGCGGCGCTGGAAGCCGCCGGCGAGGTCTTCGATGAGCGCCGCGAGCTGGTCAAGCGGCGGCAGGCCATCATCGCCGCGCATGCGGAGCTCCAGGAGCGGGAGTTGATCAAGCTCGCCGCGATCGGGGCCGCCCTCGCCGGCGCGCTGCGCGAGCGCGGCGCCGCGGAGCCGGCGGCGAGCCTCGCCGCCGAGGTGGGTGTGGCGGTCTTCAAAGTCGCGTACGAGCAGTGGCTCGACGGCTCGGATGCGCGGGGATTCACAGATCATTTGCGAGAAGGGTTCACCCGCCTCCAAACCCTCACAGCAAGCGCTTGACGCGCCATTCCCCCGTAGACGAAGCGTCAGTACGGTTACTGGAGGGTTACACCGACGCCGTGCAATCCCTCGGGGGCCGCCATGTCGCAGCAGACCGCGCCTGTTCACAAACTCGTTTCCGATCGCCTGACGCCGGGCGCGGCCGTGCCGGAACTGACGCCCCCTGCCCTGGACTTACACACCATGGACGGCGGGGCCAGGGAGGCGGCCGTCCCGCTCATCGCCCCCACCGTCGTCCACGGCTCGCTCGCCGACATCCCCTTCGACAACGCCGCCGCGGAGCCGAAAACCGCCGTCCTCGCCCAGAAGGACGAGCACGGGCAGTGGAATGACGTCTCCGCCGCCGAGTTCGCCTTACAAGTGCGGGCGCTCGCCAAGGGGTTACTCGCGCAGGGTTTCCAGCCCGGCGAGCGGATCGCGATCATGTCCCGTACGACCTACGAGTGGACGCTGCTGGACTTCGCCGCCTGGGCCGCCGGGCTGATCACCGTCCCGATCTACCCCACCTCCTCCGCCTTCCAGGCCGCCTGGATCCTGGAGGACTGCGGCGCCTCCGCCTGCGCCGTGGAGAACGTCGAGCAGGCCAGGATGCTCAGCGCCGAGCGCCGCGAGCTGCCGTACATGCGGCATCTGTGGCAGCTCGACACCGGCGCCCTCAGCCGCCTCGCCGCCGAGGGCCGGCACCTGCCGAACGCCGCGGTCGACGAGCGCCGCGCCGCGCTCACCCCCGACTCGGTCGCGACGGTGATGTACACGTCGGGCACCACCGGACGCCCCAAGGGCTGCGTGCTCACCCACGGCAATTTCTTCGCCGAGGTCGACAACGCCATCGAGCTGCTCTACCCGGTCTTCCAGGCGGTCAGCAAGGACCCGGCGTCCACCCTCCTCTTCCTCCCGCTCTCCCACGTCCTCGGCCGCATGGTCGCCATCGGCTGCCTGCGGGCGCGGGTGAAGCTCGGGCACGCGCCGAGCATCGCCACCGAGGAACTCCTCGACGACCTGGCCGGCTTCGCCCCGACCTTCCTGGTGGCCATCCCGTACGTCCTGGAGAAGGTCTACAACACCGGCCGCGCCACCGCGGAGGCCATGGGCCGCGCCGCGTCCTTCGACCGCGCCGCGCATGTCGCGGTGCGGTACGGCGAGGAGATCGAGGCCGAGCTGCACGGCACCGGGCCTGGCCCGAGCCTCGGCCTGCGGGCGCTGCGCAAGCTCTACGACGCCCTCGTCTACCGCCGCATCCGCGCCGCCCTCGGCGGCAAGGTCCGGTACGCCATCTGCGGCGGCTCCCCGCTCGGCCGCCGGATGGCCGCCTTCTACGCGGGCGCCGACGTCATGGTCTTCGAGGGCTACGGCCTCACCGAGACCACCGCCGCCACCACGGTCACCCCGCCGCTGCGCCCCAAGCTCGGCACGGTCGGCTGGCCGATGCCCGGCACCGCCGTCCGCATCGCCCACGACGGGGAGGTGCTGGTGCGCGGCGGCCAGCTGTTCTCCGGCTACTGGGACGCGGCGACGCAGACGGTGGAGCCCGCGACGATGGACGGCTGGTTCCCCACCGGGGACATCGGCGAGCTGGACGAGGAGGGCTATCTGACGATCACCGGCCGCAAGAAGGACCTGATCGTCACCGCGTCGGGCAAGAACCTCGCCCCCGCCCCGCTGGAGGACCGCCTCCGCGCCCACCCGCTGGTCAGCCAGTGCATGGTGATCGGCGACAACCGCCCGTACGTCTCCGCCCTCCTCACCCTCGACGAGGACGGCCTCGCCCACTGGCGCACGATCCACAAGCGCGAGTACGTGCCCGTGGACGAGCTGATCCGCGACGAGCTGCTGCTGAAGGACCTGCAGCGCGCCGTGGACGAGGCGAATCTGCTGGTCTCCCGCGCCGAGTCCATCCGCCGCTTCGCCGTCCTGGCCGAGGACTTCACCGAGCTCAACGGCCATCTGACGCCCTCGCTGAAGCTCAAGCGCAAAAGGATCCTGCGGGACTTCGCGGAGCCCATCGAGCGGCTCCTGTACGGGTAGGCGCCGCGGCGCCCTACTCGACGTCCTCCGCCAGCTCCCCCACCCGGTGCTCCCACTTGGTCGACAGCACAATCGTCGACCGGGTACGGGACACGCCCTTGATCCCGGACAGCCGCCGGATCGTCCGCTCCAGGCCGTCCACATCGCCCGCGCGCACCTTCAGCATGTACGAGTCGTCGCCCGCGATGAACCAGCAGTCCTCGATCTCGGTCACATCCCGCAGCCGGTGCGCCACATCCTCGTGGTCCACCGCGTCCGACAGCTGCACGCCGATCAGCGCGGTCACGCCGAGGCCGAGTCTCGCCGCGTCCACGGTGGCGCGGTAGCCCGTAATCACGCCGGCCGTCTCAAGACGGTTGATCCGGTCCGTGACGCTGGGGCCCGAGAGCCCCACCAGCCGGCCCAGCTCGGCATACGAGGCCCTGCCGTTTTCGCGCAGGGCCGTGATGAGCTGCCTGTCGACCTCGTCCATGTTGGTGTAGCGCCTTCCGTCACTCACGGCTTTCTCCCGGGGTGCCGCGCCTGGTGCTGCGCCCCCAGCTCCCCTTCCCACCTGCGATAGAGCTTGTGCGGAACGCCGGCCGAGTCAAGCACCCGGCCCGCGACGAAGTCGACGAGGTCCTGGATTCCGGTCGCGCCCGCGTAAAAGGCGGGCGCGGCCGGGAGCACCACGGCGCCCGCCTCGTCGAGGGCGACCAGGTGCTTGAGCGTCGTACCGGGGAGCGGGGTCTCGCGCACCGCGACGACCAGCGGCCGCCGCTCCTTGAGCGTCACGCTCGCGGCCCGCTGCAGCAAGTCCTTGGAGAGCCCGAGCGCCACGCCGGCGACGCAGGCGGTGGAGGCGGGGACGATCAGCATGCCCTTCGCGGGATACGAGCCCGAGGACGGGCCCGCGGCGAGGTCGCCCGCGGCCCAGTGCCGTACGCCGTCCTCCGGAAGGTGCACGTCGAAGGCGTCCGTACGGCCATCGGCCCCGGTCGCGAGCCAGCGCCGCAGGTCCTCGCGCCAGTGCGCGTCCCGGAAGGGCCCGCCGGTCTCGTCGAGGACGGTCAGCCGGGCGGCCCTGCTGACCACCAGGTCGACGGCCTCCCCGGCATGCAGCAGCGCGCGCAGCACGGACGCCGCGTAGGGCGTGCCGGAGGCGCCGGACACCCCGACGATCCAGGGTCGGCGCCCGCTGCCCGCGGCGCTGTCACCGGGGGTCGGAAGGGGCGGGTTCGTCGGGGGAGGTGCCACACCCCCGAGCCTATCGGGCCGGGGCTAGTGCGGAACTGGGGCGGGGTCGTCAAGCGTTCCCTATGGTGGGATGAGTGGCTTGAAGGGGGCATTCGGTGGCTTACGAACCTCAGGGTGGTAAAGGCTCCCGCTTCTCTGCCCGCAAGGGCGTCAGCGGTCAGCGGGCCAAGCAGGCGATCGTCATCATGGCGGGGTGGGTGGCGCTGCTGTGGCTGCTCGAAGCCATCGACAGCATCTCCGGGCATGCGCTGGACACCTTCGGGATCCAGGCGCGGCAGTTCAGCGAGCTGCGCGATGTGATCCCGGCGTCCTTCATGCACTTCGGCTTCGCGCACCTGGCGGCCAATACGGTGCCGCTGCTGGTGCTCGGCTTCCTGGCGGCGCTGCGCGGGATCGGGCGCTTCATCGGCGTAGTGCTCACGATCATGATCATCAGTGGGCTCGGGGTGTGGTTCATCGCCCCGGCCGGCACGAACACGGCGGGCGTGTCCGGCGTCATCTTCGGCCTGTTCGGCTATCTGGTGGTCCGCGGCTTCGTGGACAAGCGGATCTCGGACGTGCTGATCGGCGTGGTGGTGGCGGTCATCTACGGCTCGATCCTGCTGGGCGCGCTGCCGGTCGAGGGCAACGAGGAGATCTCCTGGCAGGGCCACTTCTTCGGGCTGCTCGGCGGCGTGGCGGCGGCGTTCTTCTTCAGCGAGCGGCGGCTGCCGTCGCCGTTCAAACTGTCAGGCCGCGGACCAGGAGGTCCAGCAAAGCGCACATGAACAGGGCGATCCCGATGAATCCGTTCACCGTGAAGAACGCCCGGTTCAGGCGGCTCAGATCGTCCGGGCGCACCAGGCTGTGCTCGTAGACGAAGGCCGCCGCCACGATCACCAGGCCGAACCAGAAGAACCCGCCGGCGTCGGTGGCCAGCGCGTACCAGACGAAGAGCAGCACCGTGATCACATGGCAGGCCCGCGCCCCGTACAGCGCGGCCGCGATGCCGAAGCGGGCCGGCACCGACTTCACGCCGTGCGCCCGGTCCGCCGCCACGTCCTGGCAGCCGAAGATCAGGTCGAAGCCGCCGATCCAGATGCCGACGGCGAGGCCGAGGATCACCGCGTCCCACGACCAGCTGCCGCTGATCGCGATCCACGCCCCGACCGGGCCCATCGCCTGGGCCAGGCCGAGGATCGCGTGCGGAAAGTTCGTGAAGCGCTTCCCGTACGGATAGACCACCATCGGCACGATCGCGAGCGGCGCGAGCGCGAGGCAGAGCGGGTTGAGCAGCGCGGCCGCGCCGAGGAAGACGGCCAGCGCCACCGCGGCGCCGGTCCACGCCTGCCGTACGGAGACGGTGCCCGAGGGGATCTCCCGCCCGGCCGTGCGCGGGTTCTTCGCGTCGATCTCGCGGTCGATGATCCGGTTCGCCGCCATGGCGAAGGTGCGCAGCCCGACCATGGCGATGGTGACCAGGAGCAGCCGGCCCCAGTGGATGTTCTCGTCCCACTGGAACATCGCGGTCAGCGCGGCGATGTAGGCGAAGGGCAGCGCGAAGACCGAGTGCTCGATCATGACCAGGCGCAAAAACGCCTTCGTCCGACCCGGCTGCGCCGGAATCGCGGCAGAAGCGGCGCTCACGAGATTCCGTACTCCTTCCAGCGGCGGTCGACCTTCGCCGCCGTCTCCGGGTCGGACACGACCATCTCCGGCCAGCCCCCGTCCCGGGTGTAGCCCTCCTCGGGCCACTTGGTGGTCGCGTCGATGCCCGCCTTGCCGCCCCAGAATTGCTGGTACGACGCATGGTCGAGGTGATCGACGGGTCCCTCGACGAGGGAGAGGTCGCGGGCGTAGTCCGTGTTCCCGAGCGCCCGCCACGCCACCTCATGCAGGTCGTGGACGTCACAGTCGGCGTCGACCACGATGATCAGCTTCGTCAGCGACATCATGTGCGCGCCCCAGACGGCGTGCATCACCTTCTGGGCGTGCTTCGGGTACTTCTTGTCGATCGAGACGATCGCGCAGTTGTGGAAGCCGCCGGCCTCGGGGAGGTGGTAGTCCACGATGTCCGGGATGATGATCTTGAGGAGCGGGAGGAAGAACCGCTCGGTGGCGCGGCCGAGGGGCCCGTCCTCGGTGGGCGGACGGCCGACCACGATGGACTGCAGCAGCGGCCGCTTGCGCATGGTGACGCAGTCGATGGTGAGGGCGGGGAAGGGCTCCTGCGGGGTGTAGAAGCCGGTGTGGTCGCCGAAGGGCCCTTCCGGCAGCATCTTGCCGGGCTCCAGCCAGCCCTCGATCACGACCTCCGCATTGGCCGGGACCTGCAGCGGGACGGTCTTGCAGTCGACCATCTCGATGCGCTTGCCCTGGAGGAAGCCGGCGAAGAGATATTCGTCGATGTCGCCGGGCAGCGGCGCGGTGGAGGCGTAGGTGACGGCGGGCGGGCAGCCGAAGGCGATGGCGACGGGCAGCTTCTCGCCCTTGCGGGCCGCGACCTGGTAGTGGTTCCGGCTGTCCTTGTGGATCTGCCAGTGCATGCCGATGGTGTTGCGGTCGTGCCGCTGCAGCCGGTAAAGCCCGAGGTTCCGTACGCCGCTCTCGGGGTCCTTGGTGTGGGTCAGCCCGAGATTGAAGAAGGACCCGCCGTCTTCCGGCCAGGTGAAAAGGGCGGGCAGCTGGTCAAGGTCGACGTCATCGCCTTCGAGGACCACCTCCTGTACGGGCGCGTCCTTCACCTTCTTCGGCGGTACGTGCGCCATCCCGGCGAGCTTCCCGAAAGCCTCGCGGAAGCCGGTGAAGCCCTGCGGCAGCTCGGGCTTCAGCAGCCCGCCGATCTTGTCGCTGATGTCCTCGTACGAGCTCAGGCCGAGGGCCTTCAGCAGCCGCCGGTCGGTCCCGAAGACATTCATGGCCAGCGGCATCGCCGAGCCCTTGACGTTCTCGAAGAGCAGCGCGGGCCCGCCCGCCTTGTTCACCCGGTCGGTGATCTCACCGACCTCGAGGTACGGATCCACTTCAGCCTTGATCCGCGCAAGGTCACCGTCGCGCTCCAGCGCCCGCAGCAGCGAGCGGAGATCGTCGTAAGCCATGCGGACCAGTATCCGTCAGGGCGACGTGCGCACCCGTAGCCGGGTGGCGTCAACGGGGAGGTTTCGTTCACACGTGCGCGTGGTGGCGGAATTCCTCCTCCGGGAATGCGCTCCGGCCGAGCTGCTCCCCGTACGGCCGCCCTCACCCGCCCGCGCCGCGGCCCCGCGTAATTGGTCCCGTAACGCGCGATCTCTTTGGCCCTTCAGCGCGGGCCCGAGGCAGGCCAGGCTGGGGCGCATGACACGCACCTTCCACCACTCCGCCGCCCTGTGGGCCGACCACCCCGACCTCGTCGCCGGGGTCCTGCACGCCGACGGTCTCGATGCCGTTACGGACAGCGGGCCGCGGGTCGCCGCGTACACCGGCATCGCAAGGGAGCGGCTGGCCGGTGTCGGTACGGAGAGCGAGCTCGGCGAGATTCAGGCGTGGCGGCGGGCCTTTGCCGCGATGGGGCTGAAGCCGACGCAGTACCGGTGTGCGTCCGAGTCGCTGCTGCGGCGGCTGCGCAAGGAGGGGGAGCTGCCGCGGATTCATCCGCTGGTGGATCTGTGCAATGCGGTGTCGGTCGCGTACGCCATCCCGGTGGCGGCGATCGACGCGAGCCGGGTGGCGTGGCCGCTTCAGGTGCGGCATGCGGAGGGGGACGAGACGTACGAGACCTTCGGCGGGACCGTCGAGCACCCGCAGCCCGGGGAGGTCACCTTCGCGGACGCCGGGGGGCGGTCGCACGCCCGGCGCTGGACGAACCGGCAGTCCGGGTATTCGGCCGTCGGTCCCGGCACGACGGAGGTGCTGATCGTCGCCGAGGCGCTGCACGACACGGCGGCGCAGGACGTACCGAAGCTGATCGCGGCGCTGGGGGACGAGCTGCGGTCGCTGTGGGGGGCGGAGCCGCGGACGGGGCTGCTGACTCCGGCCGCGCCCCGCTTCGAGCTGCCGGGCAGCTGACCGGACCGGCGCCGGACAGTAACCGCGCCGCGGCCCGTACCCTGGATGGAGCACACCGCACCGCCGCACCGTCGAGGGGTCCGCTCATGCTCAGGTATCTGCCGTTCCTGCTGGTCCTGGCGGTGTGGATCTATGCGTTCATCGACTGCCTGAACACGCCGGAGAAGGAAGTCCGCAATCTCCCGAAGCTGGTGTGGGTGGCGATCATCGTCCTCTTCGGCTCGGTCCTCTTCGGCCCGCTCGCCTGGCTCTTCGCCGGCCGCCCCCGCGGCCCGCGCCCGGCGGCGGCGGGCGGCGGCACCTCCCGCGGGCGCGGCCCGCGCCGCGGCGGCTGGGTGGCCCCGGACGACAACCCGGACTTTCTCCGCTCCCTCGATGACGACAAGAAGAAGCGCAACGAGGACGGCACGGGCGGCGGCCCGGAGGACAGCGCCCGGTAATCGCCGGGAATTCCGCCGCGCGCCGTACGGTCCGTAAGCCGGGCGGGCTCCCGGTGCGGACACGCTGACCGTTGGCGGGGTCCGGCGCCGCCACCAGACTCGTGGCATGACCGCCGCCTCTGACGCCTCCTCGGCGAGCGCCGCATCGCCCGGCTCCGCCGACACCGCCACCGGCTACGGCGGCAAGGTCGCCGTCGTCGAGACCGCAGGCGCCGAGCCGATCCCCGACGCCGAGCGGCACGGGCGGCCGCTGCAGCTGCTGTGGACGTGGGCGTCGCCGCAGCTGGAGTTCGCGACCGTCTATATCGGCGTCATCTCCGTGCTCTTCTTCGGGCTGAGCTTCTGGCAGGCCGCCGCCGCGCTCGTACTCGGGACGGCCTGCGGGGCCGCCGCGCACGGGGTGCTCAGCCTCGACGGGCCGCGGTTCGGGGTGCCGCAGATGGTCGCCGGGCGGATCGCTTTCGGGCGGAAAGGGAATGCCTTCCCGGCCGCCCTCAATGCCGCCGTCGCCGGGGTCGGCTGGTTCGCCGTGAACTCCGTCAGCGCCGCCTTCGCGCTCAATACCCTCACCGGGCTGCGGCCGCTGCCCAGCCTGCTCCTGGTCGTCGCCGCCGAGATCGCGATCGGCTTCGTCGGGCACAACTTCGTGCACACCTTTGAGCGCTACGCCTTCCCGCTGCTCGGCATCGTCTTCGTGCTGGCGGCGGGGTGGATCATCAGCGGCGCCGACCTCGGCGCACCGGCCGCCGCGAGCGGCCCCGGCACCACCGCCGGCCTGCTGCTGACCTTCAGCGCCGCCTTCGGGTACGCGGCGGGCTGGAATCCGTACGCCGCCGACTACGCCCGCTATCTGCCGCGCGCCTTCGCCAAGTCCAAGACCACGGCGCTCTTCCCGGCCGTCGGCATGTTCCTCGCCATCTCCGTCGTCGCCGTCACCGGCGCGGCCTCGGCGACCGTCGCCGCGCCCGAAGGGGCCTCCCCCACCGACGCGTTCACCGGCCAGCTGCCCGGCTGGCTCGGCAATCTCGTCCTCGTCGGCATCGTCCTGGGCGCGCTCTCCGCCAACGCCCTGAACATCTACTCCTCCGCCATCTCCATCACCGCCCTCGGCCTGAAGCTCCCGCCGTGGCTGAACCGCGCCACGCTGTGCGTCGTCGCGGGCGCGGGCGGGACAGCCGCGGCGTGGGCTTCGCTGGCGGACGCGGGGCATGCGTACGAGGCGTTTCTGCTGATCATCGCGTATTGGGTGGCGCCCTGGCTGGCGGTCACGCTCACCGAGCGCCGGCTCTCCCGGCGTACGGACGACGGCGTGCTCGCCGCCCGTATCGCGGATCCGGCACACCGCAACTGGGCGGGCCCCATCGCCATGCTCGCCGGGATCGCCGTATCGGTGCCGCTCTTCTCCAACCAGGAGAAGTACGTCGGCTGGGCCGCCGAACGCTGGCCGGGCATCGGCGACCTGACCTGCGTCGTCGGCTTCGCCGTCGGTGCCGTGGTCTACGCGGCGCTCAGGCCGCTGCTGGGCCGGGGCGCGACTTCGGCGGCCGCGGAGGCCGATGCCGTGGCCGCCGACGCTCCCACCAGAATGCGGTGAGCGCACGCCGCCACCAGAAAGGCGGTGTGCTGCTCCGGGTCCGTGACCGGGACCCCCAGCAGCGTCTCGATGCGCTCCAGCCGCTGATAGAGCGACTGCCGTCCGATGTGCAGCAGCGCGGCGGTACGGGTCGGACTGCAGCCGTGCCGCAGGTGCACCTCCAGGGTGCGTACGAGGTCGCTCGGGTGCGCCGCGTCCCATGCGAGCAGCGGGCCGAGGGTGTCCTCGGCGAGGCAGGCGAGGCGGGGGCGGTTCTCGGTCAGCCCGCCGCGGGTGAGCTCCCGCTCGAGGGAGAGGGCGGCGGCGGAGACGATGCGCGGGGCCGCGCGGTCGCCGTCGCCGGCGGGCCTGGGCGCGGGCGCCGGCTCGGGGTCCGGGACGGTGAGGGCCAGCTCAAGGGTCTCCCGGGCCGCCCGCAGCGTCTCGCTCCAGCCCAGCCAGCCGTCGGCGGGCACAGCGTGGCCGAGCGCGGCGGTGATACGGGCGTCCTCCCGCCGCGTCGACTGCTCCAGCGCCTCCTGTACGGCCCGTACCGCACCTGTGCCCACCCCCGCCGACGGCACCGCCACCAACGCCAACGTGTCCCCGGGGAACGCCGCCCGCAGCACCCCGCCAAATCCCAGCACCCGCACCGCCCCGTCCAGCGCACCCCGCGCCGCCGCCGCAGGCCCGTACAAACACACTCCCACCAGCCGATGCCCCGCCGGCGGCCGGAAGCCCGCCAGGGCGGAACGGGCCGTCACCTCGGGCTGGTTGAGCGCCCGCCCCTCCGCCAGGTCGGCGAGCAGCGCGGCCGCCGCGTCGCCGCCCGGCGAGTGGTGCCGGGTGGCGGCGGCGGTGAGCAGCCGGGTCACGATGACGGTGTTGGCGGCCTCCGTGATCCGTACGAAAGGCACCACCCGGCGCAGCGCGATCAGCGGCAGCCCGAGCCGCCGGCACTCCTCCGTCACCTCCGCGGGCATCGCGGCCAGCCCCCGCCCCACCTCGACGGCCACCCCGGCCACGCCGCGGGCGGCGAGCTCGCGCACGTACGAGCGACGGGTCGGAGCGTCGGCGGTGCGGATGCCGAAGCCATTGGTCAGCAGCAGCTCCCCGCCGTCCAGGAAGGACACCGCCTCGTACACCTCGCTGGAGTGCACCCATCGCACCGGATGGTCCAAAGCCGCCGCACCCGCCAGGACTTCGGGCGCCGCCTCCCTGACCGTGTCGAGGGTGAGGATTTCGCGGAGGGTGAGTGCGGCCATGACGGGGCCTCCCATACGGGCGGGGCGGACACTTCGTCGGGGGCGGGGACGTCGGGAGAGTACGTGTCGCACGTTGCCGTGGTGTTTCCCGGAACGGAGAGTGGTGGGCATGGACGTACACGGCATGCTGGCGACCGCGGTCGACGAGGCGCGGGCCGGACTCGCCGAGGGCGGCATACCCATCGGGGCGGCACTCTACGGCCCCGACGGCAAGCCGCTCGGCCGCGGCCACAACCGCCGGGTCCAGGACGGCGATCCGTCGGTGCACGCCGAGACGGCGGCCTTCCGCGCGGCCGGGCGGCAGCGGACGTATCGCGGCACAACCATGGTGACGACGCTGTCGCCGTGCTGGTACTGCAGCGGCCTGGTGCGGCAGTTCGGCATCTCGCGGGTGGTGATCGGCGAGGCGCGGACCTTCCACGGCGGCCATGACTGGCTGGCGGAGCACGGCGTGGAGGTGGTCCTGCTGGACGACCCCGAATGCGCGGCCATGATGGCCGACTTCATCGACAAGCATCCGGATCTGTGGAACGAGGACATCGGCGCATGAAGCCTTCGAGCAGCATCCCCACCATCGACCTCACCCCCTGGCGCTCCGGCGACCCGGCGGCGCGGGCCCGGATCGCGGCGACGGTGGACGAGGCCCTGCAGACGGCGGGCTTTCTGCTGGTCACGGGCCATGGCGTGGATCCGGCGCTACGGACCGGAATCCGGGCCGCGGCGCGGGAGTTCTTCGGGCTGCCGGCGGCGGTGAAGGAGCCGTACGCGGTGAAGGTCGGCGGCCGCGGCTGGCTGGGCCCGGGCGCGGAGGCGAACGGCTACGCGGAGGGCACGGAGACGCCGCCCGACCTGAAGGAGTCCTGGTCGATGGCGGCGGACGAGCCGACGGGCGACGCTGCGGTGGACGCGGAGTGGTTCCTGCCGAACGCCTGGCCCGCGGAGGCGCCGCGGCTGCGGGCGCTGGTGACGGCGTATCTGGAGCAGATGCGGGCGCTGTCGGACGAGCTGCTGGAGCTGCTGGCAGCGGCGCTGGGCCAGGACGCCGACTTCTTCACCCGCCACACCGGGCACCCCACCTGGGGCTTCAACGTCAACTGGTACCCGGGTACGGAGGTGGTGGGCGCCCCGGCGCCCGGCCAGTTCCGGATCGGGCCGCACACGGACTTCGGGACGGTGACGGTCCTGGACCGGCAGCAGGGCAAGGGCGGGCTGCAGGTGCACACGGACGCGGGCGGCTGGGAGGACGCCCCGTACGATCCCGACGGCTTCACCATCAACATCGGCGACCTGATGGCCCGCTGGACCGGCGACCGCTGGCGGTCGGGGCGGCATCGCGTACTGCCGCCGCCGGCGGACGCGCCGGCGGAGGAGCTGATGTCGCTCGTGTACTTCTACGAGTGCGATCCCGGCACCGTGGTCGCGCCGGTCCCGGCGCCGACCGGGCGGGTGGCGTACGAGCCCGTGGACTCGCACGCCTACCTGCGCGGGAAGCTGGACGCGATCACGGTCGGGTGACCGTGATCGCACCGGCCGGGCCTCACTCGGCCGAGTCCGCGCGCCACTGCTGGGACGGCCGGACGCCGGGGAGCGGCTTGCCGATCACGGCGAGCGGGATGAAGAAGGTGACCTGACCGATCACCATGGCGAGCGTGGCCAGCTCGGCCTCGTTGTAGTGCTCGGCCGCCCGCGCGTACAGCTCGTCGGGCACCCGCTCGCCGCCCCTGCCGAGCGTGAGCACGGCCTCCACCAGCTCCAGCGCGACCCGCTCGGCGTCGGTGAAGTACGGGGCGTCCTGCCAAGAGGCCACGGCGGTGATCTTCTCCTCCGGGACGTGCGCCCGCTGCGCGTTCCCGGTGTGCAGCACCGTCAGGTAGGTGTTCCCGACGAGCTGCCCGGCGCGCAGGTGCATCAGCGCGACGGTGCCGCGCGGCACTTCGCCGTTGGCGGCGAGCTTGAACAGCGCGACGCTGATGTCGCCGAGCTCGGGGACCAGCTGGGTCGGGTCGGAGAAGCGGGGGGTGTGGGTGGCGGTCGCGTTCATGGCGAGTGTCCCTTCCAGGGCGGCGGGCGCCGGTTGCGCCCGCCTGATCGGCTGGTTCACTGCACTGACGACCCCGGTCGCGGGAAGGTGACCGCCGCGCCGGATTTTCTTCGGGAGTTTTTTCCTACGGGACCAGTCCGGCCACCCGCTCCGGGTCGGACAGGATGTCGATGGCGACGATCCGCCCGCCGGAGACGGTGAAGCTGACGACCGAGAACGGCTTCCCCTCCACGCTGCTCACCACGCCGGCGACGCCGTTGACCAGCGCGGGGTGCGTGATCGTGGCGGTCGCCATCCGCTGGAAGGTGGCCGCCTGGCCGCCCACGGCCGCCACACCGCTGAGCACCTTGAGCCCACCGGCGCCCGCGCCGCCGTCCGCCCGTAGCACCACATCCGGGTCGAGCAGCGTGACGAGGCGCTCGAAGTCGCCGCCGCGCGCGGCGGCCAGAAAGGCGTCCACCACCCGGCGCTGATCGGCCGGATCCGGGTCCGGCGGCGGGGTGGCGCCGCTGACCCGCTGCCGGGCCCGGCTGGCCAGCTTCCGTGTGGTCGCGGGCGTACGGTCGACGATCGGCGCGATGTCCTCGAACGGCACCGCGAACAGGTCGTGCAGCACGAACGCCAGCCGCTCGGCCGGGCTCAGCTCGTCCAGCACCACGAGCAGCGCAAGCCCGACCGAGTCGGTCAGCAGCGCCTGCTGCTCGGGTCCCGCCGGCACCCCCTCCGGGGTGATCACCGGGTCGGGCAGCCGGGCCTCCAGGGACTCCTCGCCGCGCCGCTTCCGGCCGCGCAGCAGATCCAGGCAGACCCGGCCCACGACGGTGGTCAGCCACCCGCCGAGATTCTCGATCCTCTCGTCCGCGGACCGGCTCAGCCGGAACCAGGCCTCCTGCACCGCGTCCTCCGCCTCGGCCAGCGAGCCGAGCATGCGATAGGCGACGGCCTTCAGATGCGGACGGTGTTCCTCGAACCGGACGGCAAGAACCTCGGCAGAATCCACGCCGCCGAACCTAGCCGGGCACCCCGGCCGCCTCCACCGATTTGTTTACGGCCGCTGCCCGGGCTTGTCGACGATGGCGCGCTGCAGCGTGGCGCTGGTGCCCAGCACCGTGCCCGGCTCGCAGGCGAGTTCGGGGTCGCCGTCGGTGCGGCCCTCAAGCAGGACCTCGCGTTCGCCGAGGTACTCCAGGGTCTCCTTGTCGAAGATCAGCTCCACCCGGGTCTCGACGCCGTGGTTCTCCTGGCGGGTGATCGCCACCCCGGGGCGGCCAAGGAAGTCGACGGCGTCGTTCACCACGGTCACGCCCGGGATCTTCGCGGTCGCCCGGTACATGGCGGCGCTCACCTTCGGGGGCAGCACGGACTCCCGGATCGTGTCGCCGACCAGCGTGAAGGCGGCCGCGTCCGTGGTCTTCTCCTCGTCCCGCTTCTCGTACAGCCAGCCGAGCATGCCCTCGGTCGTAGTGGGCAACTGCTCGTACTCGCGGTAGTTCTCGGCGTCCTTGCCGCCATATGAGTCCTGCCAGGGCAGCTTCATGTCCTTGCGGTCGACCCGCCGGTCGCGCAGCAGGCCGTCGTGCTTGCCGTCCACCGACTCCCAGATCTCGCGCTGGGTGGCGGGCTTCAGCTTGCAGGGCTCGCCCTTGACCGAGTCGTACGAGGACTTGCTCCGGATGTACATGAACTGGTCGTCGCGCACCTCGCGCGGCGCCGGTTCCTTCGCCGCCACCGCGGCGATGCGGTTCAGCAGCTGGGTGGCCGACTTGCCCTGCGGGGGGACGTCGTCGCCGGAACCGGAGCCGCCGGGCTCAAGACCGACGATCAGGCCGGCCGCGACGGCGGCGACCGCCCCGGCGGCGATCACGGGGCGCAGCCACGGGCGGCGCTTCTCAACAGGGGCTTCGGACTGCCGGATCTCGCGCATCAGGTGCTCCTTCAGCAGGAGGTGACGGCCCGGCGGAAGGTCCCTTTCCGAGTGCTTCGGGAAGTCGTTCATCGCTGTCCCTCCGGGGTGGGCCTCGCCGCAGGTTTGCGGCCACCTCTCAGCTGTCCGCCACCGCCCGGCGGTTCCACGCCCAGCTCGGCGGCGAGCTTCGTACGGGCCCGGGACAGCCGGGAGCGCACCGTGCCCACCGGGATCCCGAGCGCGTCCGCCGCGTCCTCGTAGGAGAGCTCCGCCCACGCGCACAGCGCGAACACCTCGCGCTCCTGCCGCCGCAGTCCCAGCACCGCCTCGCGTACGGCCGCAACCCGCGCGAGGTCGTCGAGCCGCCCGGCCACGTCGTCCGCGAAGTCCGGCTCGGCGGCGCGGTCGCGCGGCAGCCGGTCCATCGCCGCGGCATGCCGGCGCAGGCCGCGGCGCGTATTACGGGCGGTGTTGGTCGCGATGCCGAGCAGCCAGGGCCGTAGCGAACCGCCCTCCGCCTCCACCCGCTCGCGCAGCCGCCACGCCTCCAGGAACGTCAGCGAGACGACGTCCTCGGCCGTGGCCCAGTCGCCGGTCAGGCGATAGGCGTGGTTGTAGACGGCGCGCGCGTACGCGTCGAAGAGCTCCCCGAACGCGTCCGCGTCCCCGGCCCTGATCCGCTCCCGCAAAGAATTCGACCCCACGGTTACATACTGTCCGTGGGGCCGAGTCCGGTTCCCGGTCCGTCAGACCCCCGAGTACGAGTGCAGTCCGTCGACGAACATGTTCACGCCGTAGTAGTTGAAGAGGAAGCACAGGAACGCGACGATCGCGAGATACGCGGCCTTGCGGCCCTTCCAGCCGGCGGTGGCGCGGGCGTGCAGGTAGCAGGCGTAGACGACCCAGGTGATGAAGGACCAGACCTCCTTGGGGTCCCAGCCCCAGTAGCGGCCCCAGGCGCTCTCCGCCCAGATCGCGCCCGCCACGATGGTGAAGGTCCAGAAGGGGAAGACGGCCGCGTTCACCCGGTACGCGAACTTGTCCAGGGATGCCGCCGCCGGCGTCCGGGACAGCACCGACTTGGCGAAGGAGCCGGGCTGCGGGCCCTTCGGGTCGGCGAGCTTGGCCTCGTAGCGGTCGCGGAAGAGGTAGAGGATCGTCGCGACCGCGCCCAGGTAGAAGAGGGCGCCGCAGGTAATCGCCAGGGAGACGTGGATCCACAGCCAGTACGAGTCGAGGGCCGGGACCAACTGGTCGGAGTCGGTGTACAGGACCGTGACGGCCAGGCCCAGGTCCAGCAGCACCGTGGTGATCAGCGGCAGGCCCATCCAGCGGACGTTCTTCTTCGCCGCCAGGAAGACCAGGTACGCGCCCACGGCCACCATCGAGAAGGTGGTGGAGAACTCGTACATGTTGCCCCACGGGGCGCGCTGCACCGACCAGCCGCGGGTGAACACCCCGGCCGCGTGCAGCACGAACGCCAGCGTGGTCAGCGCGATCGCGAAGCGCCCGTACAGGTCGCCCTGCTCGTCCCCCGCCGCCGCGCCGGGGCCGTCGGCGACATCGCGGGTGCCCGCGGCGGAGCGGGTGACGACCTTCGGGCGCTCCAGCACGGTGGTGCCGCCGGCCTGCTTGACCTCGACCTTCACCGAGTCGGCGGGGGCAGCCGCCGCGCCCTCGGCGGTCAGCGCCGCCGCGGTCTTCGCGACCTTGCTGCGGCTGCCGAAGAGCCACTCGGCGATATGCGCGAAGAAAGCGAGGACGTACACCGCCATGGCCGAATAGACCAGGTAGTTGCTGATGTTCGCCAGATTCTCGTTGGTCGCGGCAGCGATGTTCACGCTCGCGCTCCTTCTTTCTGGTCTTCTTCGGTTACGGGCGGCGCCGCCGGATGCAGCGCCACCGCAAGGTCTGCGAGTTCCTCGGGCAGCTTGGCGCTCTCGCTGCGGCCGAGCCCGGCGATCTCCACGGTCGTACGGCCATCAGCACCCTCGGCCGCCCGCACCCACACCCGGCGCCGCTGGATGAACAGCGACCCGGCCAGGCCGAAGATCGCGGCCATGGCGCCGCCGAGCGCCCAGCCGTTGCCCTTCTGCTGGGAGATCTGGAAGCTGGCCCACTGCTCGAAGCCCTCGAACTTCAGCGAGCCCGCGCCGTTCGGCAGCTTCATCGTCTCGCCGGGCAGCATCATCTGCGCGAGCGGCCCGCCGCCCTTGCGCTTGAACTGCTTCATGCTCTTGGTCTCGAGCTGGTAGACGTTCTGCGGGATGCCCGCGTCCAGGCCGAGGTCGCCGTGGTAGGCGGTGAGGAAGAGCACCGGATAGTCGGGCTCGGGGAACTGGGAGAACATCGAGCCGGAGCCCTTGCCGCCGTACGTCGGGACGAAGAAGCCCTGGAAGGCCAGCTGGTCCTTCTTGCCGTTCTTGTCCTTGGCGTCGGTGACCTTGATGGCGCCGGACGAGGTCAGGTTGTTGTCCTGCGGCAGGAAGGGGGTCGGGCCCTTGTACGCGGTCTGGCCCTTGCCGTCCTTGACCGTGACCACGGGCGCGTAGCCGTGAGCCATCAGATACACCTTGGTGTCGTCGATGCTCAGCGGGTGGTTCGAGGAGATCGAGTCGCGCTGCTTCTTGCCGTCGGCGCCCTTCCACCACGTGATGTCGGCGTTGAAGACGCGCGCCGAGCCCTTCTGCGGGCCGCTGCGGGAGAACTTCGCGGTGAAGTCGTTGAGCCTGAAGCCGAAGGGGTCGAGGTCCTCGGAGCCGGAGAAGGTGCCGGGCCGGAAGTCGTCGTACTGGGTGAGCGTGTTGGAGAACTCGGTGTGCTCCAGCACCAGCTTGCCGCCGTCGGCCTTCCACAGCTGCCCCACCGCGAAGGCGATGAGCAGCACGAAGAGCGCGATGTGGAAGAGGAGGTTGCCCGCCTCGCGCAGATAGCCCTTCTCCGCGGCCACCGCGCCGCCCGTCGTGTACGAGCGGAAGCGGCGCTTCTTCAGCATCCGCTCGGCGGCCTCCAGGACCTCGTCGGCCGGCTTCTCGGTCTCCCAGGTGGTGTACGCCGGGAGCCGGTTCAGCCGCCGCGGCGCCTTCGGCGGCTTGGCGCGCAGCTGGCCGACGAACTGCCAGGAGCGCGGCACGATGCAGCCGGCGAGGGAGATGAACAGCAGGATGTAGATCGCCGAGAACCACACCGAGCTGTAGACGTGGAAGAGCTGCAGCTTGTCGTAGAGCGGCGCGAGCGTCTCGTGCTGCTCACGGAAGCGGTCGACCTTGATCTGGTCGACGGACGTCTGCGGGATGAGCGAGCCGGGGATCGCGCCGAGCGAGAGCAGGAAGAGCAGGATCAGCGCGACCCGCATCGAGGTCAGCTGCCGCCAGATCCACCGCACCCAGCCGAAGGCCTCCCGCCCGGCGAAGGCGAGGGCGCCGGCCGCGCCCGGCTTCCGTACGCCGCCGAACGATCCCGGGACGGCCTGGCCGCCCTGCGCGGGGACGGTGGCGTCCTCGTCCACGGGGGCGGTCGAGAGCTGTGAGGTGGCGGCGTCGAGATCGGCGTCGGGGCCCCGCTCGTCGGTCGTGGCCCCTCCTTCTACGGACATTGGCTCAGATCCCTACGGTGAAGTTCGACGACCAGACCTGCATGTCGTAGACGATGCGGTCCCAGACCCCCGTGACGAGCAGGATGCCGACCGCGACGAGCATGCCGCCACCGATCCGCATGACCCACACGTAATGCTGCTTGACCCAGCTGAAGGCGCCGAGCGCCCGCCGGAAGGCGATGGCGGCGAGCACGAAGGGCACGCCGAGTCCGATGCAGTACGCCACCGTGAGCAGCGCGCCGCGCCCCGCGCTGGCCTCGTTGGTGGAGAGCGTGAGCACCGCGGCCAGCGTCGGCCCGATGCAGGGCGTCCAGCCGACGCCGAAGAGCACCCCGAGCATGGGCGCGCCCGCAAGCCCGAGCGCGGGCTTCTTGTGGATACGGAACTCGCGCTGCGTCAGCCCGCCCAGGATCCCCATGAAGGCGAGGCCGAGCACGATCGTCAGCGAGCCGAGCACCTTGGAGATGGTCTCCTGGTGCTCCTTGAGCTCGTATCCGACGCTGCCGAAGAAGGTGCCGAAAGAGACGAAGACGGCGGTGAAGCCGAGCACGAAGAGCGCGGCCCCGGCGGCCATCCGCCCGCGCCGCGCCTCGGCCAGGTCCGTACCGCTGACGCCGGTGACGTACGACAGATAGCCGGGCACCAGCGGCAGCACGCACGGCGAGAAGAAGGAGACGAGGCCGCCGGCCACGGCGATGGGCAGGGCCAGCAGCAGGGCCCCGCTCAGTACGGTCTGGTTCTCGCCGGTGACGGCCGCGAGCGTCGTCAGCACGTGTACGTCACTACTCCGCGGACTTCTTCTCGGCGATCACCGGGTCGAGCGCCTTGCGCAGCTCCTTCTCGGTGAGCGGCTTCAGGGCGCGGGCCGCGATCTTGCCGTCGCGGTCGAGGATCAGGGTGGACGGGATCGCCTGCGGCGACAGCGTGCCCTTGGGGAACTTCAGGATGAGCTTGCCGGCCGGGTCGTACAGGCTCGGGTAGGTGATCCCGAAGTTGCGGTCGAAGGCCTTGGCCTGGTTGACCTCGAGGTCGCGGGTGTTGATGCCGACGAACTGCACACCCTTGTCCTTGGTGTCGTCGGAGACCTTCTTGAGGTTCGGCGCCTCGGCGCGGCAGGGCGCGCACCAGGAGCCCCAGACGTTGACGACGACGACCTTGCCCTTGTAGTCGGAGAGCTTCAGCTGCTTGTCGTGGGTCGTCTTGCCGGAGATGTCGGGGGCCGCGATGCGGTCGGCGGCCTTGACCGTGCTGATCTTGCCGGTGCCGGCGACGAACTGGGTGTTGTTGCCGCCGGACGCCTTGTTGTCACCGGAGCCGCAGCCCGCGAGGAGCAGCGCTCCGGCCGCGGTGGCGGCGGCGAGCGCCGCGCCCTTGCGCGCCCTCGAAAAAATCATGTGAAAAGTTTCCCATGCCGACTTGGGGGATCTTGGGCACCCCCCTAGTTCCTACTTTTTGCCGGACACGTTCCCGGACGCGTTCGCGGCCGCGCCGCGGATCGCACCCCGCCCGAGCCGCCGCTGCGCACCCGCCAGCAGATGCGAGGGCACCAGGTCGCGGGCCGGTTCGCTGTAGCCGACGGAGACGATCGTGTCGCCCTCGTACGTAAAAGAGGTCAGCGAGGCGAGCGTGCACTGCCGGCGCCGCGGGTCGTGCCAGAGCTTGCGCCCCTCGACGTACGACCGCACGGTCCAGATCGGCAGCTGGTGGCTGACCGCGACGGCCTCGTGCCCGCGGGCCGCGTCCTTGGCGGCGTCGAGCGCGCCCATCATCCGTACGACCTGCTGGACGTACGCCTCGCCCCAGGAGGGCTTGAAGGGATTGGAGAAGTGCTTCCAGTTGCCCGGCTTGCGCAGGGCGCCGTCGCCGACGCCGAAGGTCTTGCCCTCGAAGACGTTCGCCGCCTCGATCAGCCGGGCGTCGGTGGCGGTCTCCAGGCCGTGCGCCTCGCCGATCGGCGCCGCGGTCTCCTGCGCCCGTTCCAGCGGCGAGGCGACGACGTACTGGATGTCGCGGTCGGCGAGGGACTCCGCGACCCGCTCGGCCATCTTCCGGCCGAGGTCGGACAGGTGATAGCCGGGCGCCCGGCCGTACAGCACGCCGTCCGGGTTATGCACCTCGCCGTGCCGCATGACGTGCACGACGGTGATGTCTTTGTCCATGGAAGCCATCATGCGCCCGCCTCCGCAGCGGCCCGCGCCGCGGCGGGCAGCGCGTCGGCGATCCGCTGGACGGCGCGGTCGTCGTGGGCGGTGGAGACAAACCAGCACTCGAAGGCGGAGGGCGGCAGGTAGACGCCCTGCGACAGCATCGAGTGGAAGAAGGGGGTGAAGCGGTCGGCGTCCTGCGCCTTGGCGGAGGCGTAGTCGGTGACCGGGTTCTCGGAGAAGAAGACCGAGAACATATTGGATCCGCTCTGCACCTGGTGGGCCACGCCCTCCTTGCTGAGCGCCTCGGTCACCATGCCCTGGATCTGCGCCGAGACCGCGTCGATCTTCTCGTACGCGGCATCGTCCAGCAGCCGCAGCTGGGTGACGCCGGCGGCGGTGGCGACGGGGTTACCGGAGAGGGTGCCGGCCTGGTAGACGGGCCCGGCGGGGGCGAGGTGCGCCATGACGTCCTTACGACCGCCGAAGGCGGCCGCCGGGAAGCCGCCGCCCATGACCTTCCCGAAGGTCATCAGGTCGGGCACGACCCCGTCGACCCCGAACCAGCCGGCCTTGCTGGTCCGGAACCCGGTCATCACCTCGTCGGAGATGAAGAGCGCACCGAACTCCTGGCACAGGTCCTTCAGCCCCTGATTGAAGCCCTCGCCGGGCGGCACCATGCCCATGTTCCCCGGGGCCGCCTCCGTGATCACACAGGCGACCTCTTCCGGATGCGCCTCGAAGGCGGCGCGCACGGCTGCCAAATCGTTATACGGAAGGACGACCGTCTCGCCGGCCTGCGCCCCGGTGACGCCCGGGGTGTCCGGGAGACCGAAGGTCGCCACCCCGGAGCCGGCCGCGGCGAGCAGCGCGTCGACATGCCCGTGGTAGCACCCGGCGAACTTGATCACCTTCGCCCGCCCGGTGAACCCGCGGGCGAGCCGGATCGCGCTCATGGTCGCCTCGGTCCCGGAGGACACGAGTCGTACCTGCTCAACGGGCTGAATGCGCTCGACGATCGCCTCGGCGAGCTCGACCTCGCCTTCGCCGGGCGTACCGAAGGAGGTGCCGCGCGCGACGGCGGCCTGCACGGCGGCGATGACCTCGGGGTGCGAGTGGCCGAGGATCATCGGCCCCCACGAGCACACAAGATCGACGTATTCGCGCCCGTCCGCGTCCGTCAGGTACGGACCCGTACCCGACACCATGAATCGGGGCGTACCTCCCACGGCGCGGAAGGCGCGCACCGGAGAGTTCACGCCGCCGGGTGTCACGACGGCCGCGCGGTCGAAGAGCGTCTGCGAGACTGGAGCCTGGTACGAGTAAGTCACGCAAGCCATGTTCTCAGAGCCGTGGAGTAAGGCGCTTCAGGGGCGTTTCGCGGCCGTTCCTCTGGGGAGGACTCTGAGACGATGATCGGGTTGCGCGGCGGGGGCTGCGAGTGGTCGGGTGGAGATATGCATCGCGGTGGCGACATTGGCGAGGGGACGGATGACCGAGGGCCAGGCCCTCGGCGAGCCAAGTCTGGCCGCCACCGACGACCCTCCGAGACCTCTTCCTCCGGCCGGAGCGGCCGCATGGGTGTGACGTACCGATACTTCGGCGCCCCCGACGGCGCCACCGCCGCCCGCGTCCCGATCTCCATGCGCCCCGAGGAACTCGGCGGCGACGAGCTGGGCCAGGGCATGTTCTCCAAGATCAAGCCGGAGACGATGGCGGCCATGGTCCTCACCGGCATCGAGGGCATACCCCTCCATAAGGTCCCGCCGCTGGAGCTGGTGGTCCTGCACCCGGACTATGCGGTGGTGCGGCTGCCGATGACGGTGGTCGACCCGCTGCGCGGCATCGGCGAGGAGGCGGTCGGCGCGGCGGCTTTCATCTGGTCGACGGTCCCGGACCGCGGGGGCCCGCGGGACGCGTTCGCGGTGTACCAGATGCTCCACGAGTGGCAGGACTTCGCTGATCGGCTGCATGAGGCGGGGCATCAGCTTTATTGCCTGGTGTGGCCCTGACCTGCGATTTATTCACTTGAGGTGCCTTGTTTTGGGCGCCTCAGCGGAATCTTTGCGAAGCGGCCGTCAGGCCGCCAGGGCACATTGAGGGCACACGCCGGCAATGATCTCCGGAGGTTGTGCCCTCCGTCGTGCCCGCTCCCCCGCCTCCCATGGCGACGTCGATGGCCGACCGGGTACGCGCCTCGCTCTGCGGCATGAGGTGCGTGTAGGTCCGGAGCGTGAACCCTGGATCCGAATGCCCGAGGTACTCCGAGAGGGCCTTGATGCTCTCCCCCGCGTCGAGCAGCACCGAGGCGTAGGTGTGGCGGAGGGCGTGCATGCCGTCCTCGGGTGCTGCCGCCATGTACTTCGCGCCTCGCACGCGGGGCGGGATGACCTCGGCCGCTACGAGCGCGCGCTTCCAGTCGCCCTGGTTGAAGACGCTGCGGTTGTAGGCGTTGCCCTTGGCGTCGGTGAAGAGCAGCTGGAATTCACGCGGCTCTCCCTCCGGCGTCGCCCATGGGAGGGACACGGACGTCGCCGGGAACTGCGTGATGTGCTGGGCCAGTGCCTTCGCCAATTGGTCGGGCAGGGGCACGGATCGCATCTTGTCACCCTTGGACAGCGCGAACACCTTCTGATTGCGTACGAGGCGGACCTGGCGCCGGACATGGACGAGCTTGCGGGTGAAGTCGATGTCATCCAGCGCGATGCCGAATATCTCTCCCTGGCGCAGGCCGCATCCGAAGCCGAGGGCGCCGCCGGCACGAAACCGGCCAGGGAGACCTGCGATTACAGCGTGCGCGACGGTCGAAGAGCCCAAAGCCGCTGGTGCCGATGTCCTCGACCCCGAGGCCGGAGCCGCAGCCGAGGAAGCCATGAAGACGCTGATGAAGCTCATGTACCGGTACTACCGCCTTGCCCCTGCAGCCGCCGTCCCCTCCACAAGCAGCGAGGAGCGGGCCGAATACGACCGGCTACACGCCATCGCTGACAAGCACCGTGAAGCCTGCGAGGCCGCCGGAGTCTCCATCTTCGACCCCGCAGCCGGAGCCGAAGCCAACCAGGCCATCTCCGCGGTCATCGCGTGCCAGATCCGATACCTCGTTTTCAACCCGCAGGGCGTCGTCCCTCTCATGACCGACGACGACCTCCTCGAATACCTCCGCCTCTACGCCATCGCCCAGGAAGGAGCCCACCTCCTACTCCCGCCCGACGAGGACTGACCGACCACTGGCTAAACGGCTGCAGGGGAAGCCAGCCGCCTCGGGGCCAACGCCAGCGTCGCGTTGGCCCCGAGCGGGATATCGACTGTGCAAGAGATGTCGGCCAGGCAGCACGTCTCAGGACCGGAATCAGGCTTCCCCGTCACTAGCCCTCGCTGCAGGCGCTGTCGTCGCCAGCTTTCAGGCCGCACGCCGGGTGGCCGCCTGCGTGTCGTCTGCCCAGTCGGCGACAGCCTGCAGGTGCGCCTGGGTGAGGCCCTCGTACGGGTCGGGCTGGATGAGCAGGGTGGGGCATCCCGCTGCTGTGCGCCGGGCTGCCCACTCGATGTCCAGCGGGGTGAAGTCGTCGTCAATCCAGGCGGCCGGAGCTGCGCCGAGCCACTGGTCGACGTAGTCGCGTTTCCACAGGTATCCGTCGGGGTGGCTGGTGGTGATCGGCAGCCGGGGCAGGTCCAGATGGGGGACGGTGGGCAGGTCGAGGAGCGGCGCGATGAGACGGTGGGCGTCCTGGCGCCAGCTTGTGCACCAGGCCGGGGCGACGAGGCCGGTCTCCAATAGATCGCGGATCAGTGGCCCGTGTGCCGGGTTGAGCCAGACCGTGACGGGGTCGTCGGCAGACCGTCCGGCAGGGAGGACGTCGTGGCGGCGGTGCGTGCGCGGGGTGCTGCCGTCGGCGGCGGGGAAAGGTATGAGGACGCCGTCGATATCGAGCAGCAGGTATGGCGGGGGCATGGCCATCGCCAGGGTTTGTGTGGGGGTGGGGTTCACTGCTTACGTGCGGTGACCAGAAGGGTCGTAGGCCAGCGACCAAGGCGGGAGTCGTTGAATTCCTGCGCGGCAGTCATCGCGAGGCCGGCGGCGGCGAGGTGGGTTGCCCAGCGTTCGGCGTCGAACTCCCAGCGAGCCAGGGGCAGGCGGGTGTGGTCGGGAAGGGTGACGAAGTCCTGCCGGGGGCGGTCATCGGCGGCAGGTCGGTGGCCTCGGCGCACGGGGTGCGGTACTGAGAAGGCGAGCTTTCGGCCTGGTTTGAGGTGTGCGGCGATAGCGGGGAGCAGGAGCTTCGGCATTACTAGGCCGACGGCGCCGAACACCGAGTAGATCGCGTCGTATTGCTGCGGGGATGCAAGCAGGAAGTGCAGGGCATGGCCGGCGACGAAGTTGGCGCCGGAGAGGCGGCCGTAGTGCGAGCGGGCCCGGCGGACCTGCAGGCCGACCAGGTCGACGCCGGTGGCGAGGGCGCCGTGGCGCGCGGCGAGATGGGCGACGTTGTGGCCGGGGCCGCAGCCGAGTTCCAGTATCTGGCGCCGGTAGAGGTCCGGGCCGAGGATTTCGGCGCCGGGCCCTTGGCCGGGGCGGGTGGTCCACTCCATGCGGGCCGGCACCGGTAGCGACTGGGCCGGGCCTGCGGCGGTGCGCTGGACGGCGTGCGCGTACCAGGGCGAGGCTTGGGCGAGCACGTCACGGCTCCAACAGCCGTACGGCGTCATTCAGATGCCGGCGGACGACCTTGATGTAGGCAGGGTCGCTGGCCGGGTCGTTGACCCAGTGCACGGCTTGCTCCATGAACCACTCGATGACCCAGACGCGATGCCAGCCCAGTGCCCACGCCTCCGCAGTCAGGCCGCCGCGATCGGCCACCGCCTCGCTATGTCCGCCCTCGGCTGCGTAGGTCTCCAGGAAGACGCGGGTGCGTACGAGGTCGGGTGCGTCGAGGGTGCCATGCCAGCTGGCCAGGTCCAGCAGGCCGGGGCCGGTGAAGGCGCGGGCGAAGTCCAGCAGCCGCCAGCCGGTCGCGCCGATGTGCAGGCTGGTGGGGTGGAATTCCGAGTGCACCCAGCCGAACGGCTCCAGCATCGCCCCGGCGGCGCGTGATTCGGCGGCAGCGGTGAGCAAAGTGAGGGCGTCAGCGAGGTCGTCCGTGCTCCCCCAGCGGCCCGCCTCGCGCAGCCGCCGCAGGTGATCGGAGGCTCGGGCGGGCAGCTTACGCAGGCCGACCTCGTCGAGGACCGGTAGGACGCCGGCGCGGGGCGCGACGTGCAGGGCCGCCGCTGCTGCGGCGCCGTCGAGGTCGTCCGCTTCCCGGCTGGCCGGGCCGAGGTCTTCGAGGAACATGCCCAGGCACTCCTCGCGGGCGGCGGAGGCGAAGACTTGCGGCACCGGAATGTCGCGGGCGCGGGCCAGCCGCAGTGCCCGGTCCTCGCGCTCGAAGGGGCGCTTGGCGTACTTGAAGATGGCGGTGGTGCCGTCGGGGAAGGTCAGCCGTTCCACGCCGGACATCGACCACACGCGAACCTCCTCCCGCTTGCCGGCGGGCTGACCGACAGCGACGCACAGGTCAGTGAAAAGGTTGTTGATCAATTGCTCGTGCATGGGGAGGTCTCCGTTCGGTGGAAGGGCTCCGGGGCAGACGAGAAACGCCGGCCCGCCCCGGAGCCCGGACAGGGGGCGCGCTCCTACGCGGCCGGGGCAATGCGGTGGGCGTAGACCTGCTCGATCCAGCCGGCCTTGAAGGCGGCCAGGTCGTCGCGGAAGACGCTCATGGAAGCGCCGTACGGGGCGACGACGCCGCCGGTCTGGTCGGGCACCGACTGGCAGCCGTGCACCAGGCGGCCGCCGAGCGCGGCATGAGCCTTGATGGACTCGATCCGGCGGTATTCGTTGAACCAGCCGCCGTGGTAGACCTCGTCCAGCAGGCCACCCATTTCCTCGTCCAGGTCGAAGACGACGGAGGTGGCGGCGGGGAAGAACCAGCACGGGCCGACGTTGGAGATGTGCCCGTCCAGCTCGACCTTGTTCAGCGCCATCAGCGTGGCAGCCTCGCGCAGCATCCGCAGATGGGCGGTGGTGATCTGCGGCAGTCCGAGGCTCGCCAGGTGCTCGTCGCGGAACAGGTACACGTACACCTCGAACGCCGTCCGCAGCACCAGCGCGGCGTCGGACGTCGAGGCGGCGTGCTCCTTGATGAACTGCAACGCGAGCTGCTCGACCGTGCTCTCCGTAGTCTCCTGCACCCCGAGCAACTGGTTGGTGACCAGCTGCCAGTCGGCGACGAGCCAGGTGTGGGACTCGAAGCGGAAGAAGTACTCAGCGGGGTCGACGGTCAGCCGGGTGCCGTCGACCTGGATGCCGGGCAGGCGGCTCCAGCGCGGATCGAATGCCTGCGGTAAGTCGACCGAGATCACTGTGGTGTCGATGGTCGTCATGGTGGTTCTCCGTCCTCGTCGCGCCCGACAGTGACAGTGCAATGCACCAGCGCATCGGGCTGTGTACGGAATGGGACTAGCCGCCCGGCCCGGGGGAGCCATGGATGACCTGGCATGCGCCGGGCGGCCTGCCAGTTAGTGAACCGGCCGCTACGCACAGTGGGTACGGTGAAGGGCAGGCAAGGCGGTATACGCGGTTTACAGCCTCACGATCGGGGAGGGTCGTGCACGCGCCGAAGCAGCCCAACACGCGCCTGAAGGCGGCCATCGCCGAGGCCGGCTGCACCCTGGACGCCGTCGCCCGCGATGTACGCCGTATCGCCGCGCAGAACGGCGAGATCATCCAGACCAACAAGTCCGCGATCTCGCACTGGGTCAACGGCACCCGCCGCCCCACGGGCCAGACAGACCGCTACCTCGCCGAAGCCCTCTCCCGCCGCCTGGCGCGCATCGTGACCCCGGCCGAACTCGGCTTCCACGGCGATCGGGACGAGGCCCCGAACGACGACAGCGATCCGGTCATCGCCGTCACCGACCTCGGCCGCGCGGATGTCGAACGCCACCGCTATCTCGCCGTCGCCGCCTTCACCACCGCCGGCGTCGCCATGCCCCTGGCGTACGACCACGAGGCCGCCTCCCGCATGCTGCGCGCCCGCACCGGCCAGACCCTCATCGGCGCCGAGGACATCGCCGTCGTTCGGCAGATCACCGCCGCCTTCTCCGCCGCCGACGAACGCCTGGGCGGCGGCCACGGCCTGACCACCGTCACCGCCTACCTCGCCGACACCGCCTCCCCCATGCTCCGAGGCCGCTTCCCTTCGGAGGCGTTACGCCGGGCCGCCTTCGGCGCCGTCGCAGAACTCGCCTACCTCGCGGGCTGGAAACACCACGACCTCGGCCAGGAAGGCGCCGCCCAGCGCTACTACCAAGCCGGCTACCGGCTGGCCTGCGAAGCCGACCCGCACGCCCACGCCGCCTGGATGATGCGCGCCCTGGCCCACCAGGCCCTCAGCCTCAAACAACCCCACCACTGCATCGACCTCGCCGAAGCCGCCCTCGCCGCCGGCCTGGGCCACATCGACGGCCAGACCGAAGCCCTGCTCCACGTCACCCACGCCCGCGCCTACGCCGCCACCAAAAACAAGCCCGCCGCCGCCCGCGCCCTCCTGTCCGCCGAAGACGCCCTGCTACGCGACGACGGGCCGCAGCCCAGCTACTCCCTCGTCTCCGGCCCGGCCGCCGGCACCGTGGCCAGCCACACCGCCCGCACCCTCACCGACCTCGCCGACCACCTCGGCACGGAGCAACAACATCGCGACGCCCTGATCCGCTGGGACCCGGTCAAGTACAAGCGGGTCCATGCCCTCACCCACGCCGACCTCGGCGACAGCCTCGCCGCCCAGGCTCGTGCCGACGAAGCCATCGCCGCTTGGAGCACGGCCCTGGGCCTCATGGACGGCATGACTTCAGACCGCACCCGCAAGGCCATCGACTCGATCCGCCCCACCCTCGCGATCTACCAACGCCGCAAGGTTCCCGGCGCCACCGAACTCGCCCGCCGCGCCCGCGAGGCACTGACCTAACATGCCGAACACCCCTGCCGATGAAGGGATCGCCGTGGCCCAGCCCGACACCGACGCTCATCCCCGAGCCCTCAAGCCCGCCACCGAATCCATGACGCTGCTGGTCGCCGCCGTCATCCTCCACGACAAGACCACCGACCGCGTCCTGCTCCTGCAGCGCGGCCCCAACGCCAAATTCGCCCAGGACCAGTGGGACCTGCCGGTCGGCAAGTCCGACCCCGGCGAGCCGATCACCGAGACGGCAGTTCGCGAGTTGTACGAAGAGACCGGCGTCACGGTCAAGCCCGAGCACCTCCGCGTCGCCCACATCATCCACGGCGCCTGGGGCGTCGAAGCCCCCAACGGCTTCCTCACCGTCGTCTTCGTAGCCCACAAATGGACGGGGAAGCCGGAAAACCGCGAACCTCTCAAGCATGCGGAGGTGAGCTGGGTGAGTACGGATGCCATTCCCAAGGAGTTCGTGGACACCACTGCCAACGCCCTCCACTCATACCGGGAGTGTCCAATAGACGGCGGATCCGATGATCAAGGAGACGCCTGATGAGCGAGACCATCACCGAGCACGAGTCCGTGGAGGAGCCGGTCGTTGAGTCGGCCGCGGGGGCGGTGTCGGACGAGCAGTTGGTCGCGATGCTGGTCGATCGTGCCCGCTCCGACGGGCTGCAGCTGACCGGGGAGGGCGGGCTGCTGCAGCAGTTGACCAAGCGCGTGTTGGAGTCCGCCCTGGAGGGCGAGATCACCGATCACGTCGGCTATGACAAGCACGACGCGGCCGGCCGCAACAGCGGCAACTCCCGCAATGGCACTCGGTCGAAGACGGTGCTGACCGACGTCGGACCGGTCGAGGTGAAGGTGCCCCGTGACACCGCCGGCACGTTCGAGCCGCAGATCGTCAGGAAGCGGCAGCGGCGGCTGACCGGCGTGGACGAGATGGTGCTGTCGCTGTCTGCGAAGGGCCTCACGCACGGGGAGATATCGGCTCATCTGGCCGAGGTGTACGGGGCGGAGGTGTCCAAGCAGACGATCTCCACGATCACCGACGCGGTGATGGAGGGCATGGCGGAATGGCAGGCCCGCCCGCTCGATCGTGTCTATCCGGTCGTGTTCGTGGACGCCATCAACGTGAAGATTCGCGATGGTAAGGTCGCTAATCGGCCCATCTACGTGGCGATGGCCGTGACCGTCGAGGGCACCCGGGACATTCTCGGGATCTGGGCCGGCGACGGCGGTGAGGGCGCCAAGCACTGGCTCCAGGTCTTCACCGAGCTGAAGAATCGCGGAGTCGAAGACGTCCTGATGCTTGTCTGCGACGGCCTGAAGGGCCTGCCCGACGCGGTCGAGACCGTCTGGCCCTGCACTGTGGTGCAGACGTGCATCGTTCACTTGATTCGCAACAGCATCCGTTACTGCGCTCGCCAGGACTGGGACAAGGTCGCCAAGGATCTCAAGCCCGTTTACACCGCGCCGAGCGAGGCCGCCGCAACCGAGCGGTTCCTGGAATTCTCCGGGAAGTGGGGCGGCAAGTATCCGGCCGTGATCAAGCTGTGGTCCGACGCCTGGGCAGAAATGGTGCCCTTCTTGTCCTTCGACGTCGAGATCCGCAAGGTCATCTGCAGCACGAACGCGATCGAGAGCGTGAACGCCCGCATCCGCAAGGCGGTCCGGGCCCGCGGGCACTTCCCGTCCGAGGCCGCCGCGTTGAAGTGCGTCTACATGGCGCTGATGAGCCTGGACCCGACCGGCAAGGGGCGACGCCGCTGGACGATGCGCTGGAAGGCGCCGCTGAACGCGTTCCAGATCGCCTTCGACGGCCGCCTCACCCCCACCGACCAGCGATAACTCAACAACCAAGATCAGCCGTTTACTTGACACACCCCTCATACCTGACAGGGAGCACGCAGGTGTCAGTCGACGGTTGGAGGTAGCGGCGATCTGCGACCGGTGGGTCTACCCTGCGACCCGGCGCACCGAGCACCCTGGTCGAAATCCGCTATGAGCGTGGCGTTGGGGTGTGGCGACGGGACATGCGGATGCGGATGGTGGTGCCGGTGTTGGCGCTGCGCATGTCGGCAGCATCGCTGAGCTGGCGGATGATCCATAGGCCGCGGCCGTCAAGCTGGCTGGTGACGGGGGGCAGGTAGCCGGCCAGGGCGGCGTTCAGGGAGCCGTTGGGGTCGGTGATCTCGCAGAACACTTCGGTGGTGGTGGTCCAGATTCGGCAGCGCCCACTGCCGCCTCCGTGCTGTATCGCGTTGGCGGCCGCCTCGTCGACGCAGATGAGCAGCGTCTCCACGCGGTCGGTGGAGAGTCCGGCAGCGGCAGCGAGGCGGGCGGTGAAGGCTCGGAGTTCGGCGAGCTGCTCGCGGCCGTCGAAGCGCAGTTCGGCACTGTCGGCGGGCGGGTCGGGCAGCGGGACGCTGTCGCAAGCCGCGCTGAAATCCTCCGGTGGGATGTGGGCGGGGTTGGGCCGGTGGGAGATGCCGGCGGTGAACGTGGGGTGGGTGAGCTGGGCCGCGTGCAGCAGACCGGAAGGCAGGGTGGCGGTGTTGTAGGGGCACAGGTGCCAGGCGCCGGTGGAGGCCAGGGCCAGGTTGAGCAGGGCCTCATATCGGGTCCACTCGCGGGCCTGTTCCTCGCTCAGTCCAGCCCAAGGGGTCTCGCCCAGCACGCGGGAGGGACCGGTCTGGGCCCGGGCCTGGTCGTGGTAGGCCAGCAGGGCCTGCGCGGGCGTGCGATACCAGTGCGCGGCGGCGAAGGTGACCTGGCTGGCTCGTCGTCCGAGATGCTCGCGCAGCAGCGCGGTGTTGTGGGGGGAGGTCGCGATGAACACCGGCTCGCCGGCATCCAGGCCATCGCGGGCGAATGGCAGTGCAGCATCGAGAAATTGCCGATCGCCGCCGTAGAGCAGCAGATGGTGCGCGTGCGGCGCAAGCCCCTGCGCCGGGCGGTCTGGCTTACTCATCGGTGATCTCTTCCAGCAGGGTCAGAGGGAGCTCGGGACGATCCCATCCGCAGGCGGCCAGCACCTGCGCGATCGCCGGGGAGCGGGTGTGCACTATCAAGCGTCGGCCCGGTTCGAGTAACTCGGAAAAGGACACCAGTGCATGCAGGGAGAGGAAGTTCACGAACGTCACCTCCCGCAGGTCCACAGTGACATCGGCCGGTTTGCCGTCAACCGCGAACAGGTGGGCCATGAGCACGGTCTGGTTGGTCGCGTCGACCTGTCCGACCAGGCGGAGGCCCGGCGGATCTGCGGCGACGAACAGAGCAGACTAACGCCGGTAGAATCATGCGTGTGCCGCTCAGTCGACAACTGGTTTCGGCACGGACCCGTTTGGGGTCGGCACTCGGGGCGACACGAGAAACGCCTCTCCCCAGTGCACCAGCGCCACCAAGGCGCTGGCAGGGCCAAAAGGACGATCAGGCCGATACCTGGAGAGCGGCCGCCTCCAGGAATTCGTCGGCGATCGCGTCCTCCGAGGTGTTATTCGACGAGAACAGGAAACTCGCTGACCAGCTCGGTTCCGGTACATACCCATGGGGCTGGACCGGGTCAGGCTTCCACGGTTCGGAACTGAGCCGGGGAAGCCGATATGGCCCGTACCGCAGGTGGCCGTGCTCACACAGCCCGTACGGCTTCGCCAGCACATCATGGCGTGCTTGAGCGGGGTGCCCTCCGCCGTCCCGGCACTGTGCGCGGAGGGCACAAGCAGGGCACACGAGAGCCGAAAGCGCCGGTGATCAGCGTCAACTACTGAAGGTAGTTTCGGCTGGTCACCGGCAGGTTCGATGCATCCTCGCAGGTCAGAGGCCCGTGGTGATCACTGGCTCCACGAGTGGCAGGACTTCGCTGATCGGCTGCATGAGGCGGGGCATCAGCTTTATTGCTTGGTGTGGCCCTGACCTGCGATCTATTCACTTAAGGTGCCTTGTTTTTGGGCGCCTCAGCGGGATCGTTGCGAAGCGGCCGTCAGTGCAGGCAGAGGCAGAAGGGATGGCCGGCCGGGTCCGCGTAGATCCGCCAGTTGGCCCCGGGCTGGATCTCATCGGTCCGCTCCAGCACGGTGGCGCCGAGGGCGAGTGCCCGCTGCTCCTCGCCGTCGAGGTCGTCGACGTCGAAGTCCAGGTGGAGCTGCTGCGGGATCTCCTGGCCGGGCCATACGGGGGGCCGGTAGCCGTCCACCCGCTGACAGGCGAGCGGAGTGCCCTCGAAGCCGTGGACCTCGATCCAGTCGAGGTCCCCCTCGTCGGCCACCACCCGGCCGCCGAGCAGCTCCGCGTAGAACTCCGCGAGCCGTACCGGATCGGCGCAGTCCAGCGCGACCGCCTGCAGCTTTCGAATCACTTACGGTGCTCCTTGTTCCTCGGCCGCTTCCGCGGCTGCTGCGTCAGCGGTCCGAGCTGCTCGACGATCTTCGCGAGGGTCAGGATCGCGTCGGTTTCGGCGCTGGTGCGCCAGATCAGTCCCCACTGGATCGGCGCGGCGTCGTGGATGGGGAGGTAGGCGATGCCGGGGCGGGCGAAGTAGCGGGCGGCCTGGAGGTGCACCTGTGACACGGCCTCACCGCTGGAGATGATCAGCAGTACCTCCATGAAGTCGGGGGCGGTGGGCCCGGCGTGGATGGGACGGCCGCTGGGGGTGTGGGTGGGCACCATGGCCTCGCGCCAGTACGCGGGTGCGTCGAGGTTGATGACGGTCTGGCCGGCGAGGTCCTCGCGGCTGACGGTGGTCTGGCGCGCCAGCGGGTGGGCGGAGGAGACGGCGAGCATCAGCGGCTCGATGTGGATTACGGGCCCCACGGTCAGATCGGGCTCCCGGACGGGCAGCCACACCAGGGCGGCGTCGAGGTCTCCGGTGCGCAGCCCGGCGAAGGGGTCGGTGTAGCCGATGGTGCGGATCTGCACCTCGATGCCGGGCCGCTCGGCGGCGAAGGCGTCGAAGTAGGGCCGCAGGTCGTCCACATTGGACGAGATCATGCCCAGCCGCAGCACCCCGGTCGTTCCCCGGGCGGCCTGCTCGGCGCGCTGCAGGCTCTCCCTCAGCTGCCGGTGGACCGGCGCCAGATCATCGATCAGTTGGCGCCCGATGGGAGTGAGCGCCACCTTGCGGCTGGTCCGCTCGAACAGCGCCGTGCCGATGCGGCGCTCCTGTGCCTTGACGCACTGACTGACCCGGGACGGGGTGACGTGCAGCCGCTCGGCGGTCCTGCCGAAGTGCAGCTCGTCGGCGAGCACGAGCAGTATCTCGATGTCCCGCAACTCCATGACGACCACCCCCGTGACCTGGCCTGCCTGCGAAGGCGACACGCTACCTCGTCGCGCAGGCCGCCGCACGGGATCGTTGCGTGCCAGGTAAACGCTGCTGTCCCAGTCAAGCGTTGATCACCCCTCACATGCCGGTGCAGCCTGAGACAGCACCCAACCCCACCCGTCGCGCCGCAACACAGCGGCACCGCTCTGCTGGAGGGCACAGATGACCACAACAGCACCCGGCACACTCATCCACTTCGTGGCCCAATCGGTCGACGGCTTCATCGAGGGCCCCGCCGGCGAGTTCGACTGGACGGTGATGGACGAGGAGCTGTCCGCGTACTCGCATACGGTCAGCGACGAAGCCGACGCTTTTCTGTACGGGCGAGTGGTGTGGGAGATGATGTCCGGCTACTGGCCGCGCGCCGAGGAGATCTCCACCCACCCGCACGATCTGCAGTTCGCACCGCTATGGCGGGAAAAGCCCAAGTTCGTGGTCTCCCGGAGCCTGGAGAAGGCGGACTGGAACACACAGGTGCTGGGCGCCGACTTCGCCGAGCAGGTCGCAGCACTGAAGCGGTCCGGTACCAGCCTGGTGCTGTTCGGCGGCGCCGACCTCGCCGCGTCCCTGGCCGAACACGACCTGATCGACGAGTACCGGATCACCGTCCACCCGGCCCTGCTGGGAGGCGGCAAGCCGGTCTTCAAGGACCTCAAGCGCCGCACCGGGCTGACGCTGGCCGAGGCGAAGGTCTTCGACTCCCAGGTCGCCCTCCTGCGCTACCGGCGAGACCGAGCCTGACCTGCAACCACACGCACCAACCCACAACCAACAGGAGATGTGCGATGCGCACGCTGATCAGTTCCGCCTTCATCTCGCTCGACGGGGTCGTGGAGGCACCGGGAGGCGAGCCCGGCTACCGCAACGCCGGCTGGACCTTCAAGGACGTCGAGTTCGTACCGGAGGCGTACGAGATCAAGGGCCGGGAGCAGCAGGAAGCAGCCGCCATGCTGTTCGGCCGGGTCAGCTACGAGGCGTTCGGCCCTGTCTGGCCGGACATGGCAGAGTTCGCCGAATACAAGGAGAAGCCGAAGTACGTCATCTCCACCACGCTCACCGAGGACGACCTGGTGGACAACTGGGGCCAGACGACGATCCTGCGGTCCCTGGAGGAAGTCTCCGCGCTGAAGCAGACCGACGGCGGCCCGATCATCATGCACGGCAGCGCCCAGCTGAACCGGCACCTGGCCGACGCCGGCCTGATCGACCGCTACCACCTGCTCGTCTTCCCGGTACTGCTGGGTGCCGGCAAGCGCATGTTCCCCACCACGGATAAGGACACACAGCGGCTGAAGCTGGTCGAGCACGAGGCGTACCCCAACGGCATGCAGCTCAACGTCTTCGACGTCGTTCGCTGACGCGCTCCGGCACGGCTCGTGAAAGGAACACGGCAGATGAAGTTCGCTTTGGTGTACGCCTACGACCCCGTGCAGGCGGGCCCTGGGCACGGCGAGATCGACGAATGGCTGGAACTGGATGCCGCGCTGAAGTCGGCTGGGAACCTCGTCCACGAGTCCGGATTCCACCCGGCAAGCGAGGCACGGACCCTCACGGTTCGGGACGGACAGGCCCAGGTACGGGCCGGTGCGGTGATCGGCGCCGGGACGACAGTCGCCGGCTACATCGAGGTCGAGGTGACGGACGAGGCAGCGGCGCTGGCCTGGGCCGAGCGGGTACCGACGGCTCGCTACGGACACGTCGAGGTCCGACGAATCGTTGAGTACTAGCGGAGCAGCACACGGGGGCCGGTCGGGTGGGTGCCGGTGACGCCCATGACCACCGAGTAGAGGCTGGTCTCGGCGGTGAGGAACAGGCGGTTGCGCTTGGGGCCGCCCCAGGAGATGTTGGCGACGGTCTCGGGCACGTTGAGGCGGCCGATGAGGGTGCCGTCGGGGTCGTAGCAGTGCACGCCGTCGGCCATCGCCGCCGCCCAGAGCCGGCCGTCGTCGTCGAAGCGGATGTTGTCGAAGCGGGCGCCTTCGCGGCGTGCGGCTTCCGCGAAGACCTTGCCGTCGGACAGCGTGCCGTTCTCGGTGACGTCGAAGACGCGGATGAAGCCCGCCCGGGTGTCGGAGACGAACAGCTGCCGCTCGTCGGCCGAGAAGACCAGGCCGTTCGGGGCGCCGAAACCGTCGGCGGCCAGCCGGACTTCGCCGCTGTCGGGGTCGATCCGGTAGACGTTGTTGGCGCCGATCTCGCTCTCGGCGCGATAGCCCTCGTAGTCGCTGGTGATACCGAAGTCCGGGTCGGAGAACCAGATCGAGCCATCGGACTTCACGGCCGCGTCGTTCGGGCTGTTCAGCCGCTTGCCCTGCCACTGGTCGGCGAGCACCGTGACGGTGCCGTCGTGCTCGGTGCGGGTGACGCGGCGGTTGCCCTGCTCGCAGGTGATCAGGCGGCCCTCGCGGTCGAGGGTGTTGCCGTTGGTGTGCCCGGCGGAGCGGCGGAAGACGCTGACCGCGCCGGTCTCCTCGTCCCAGCGCAGCATGCGGTCGTTGGGGATGTCGCTCCAGACCAGCTGCCGCCAAGCGGGCACATAGATGGGCCCCTCGGCCCAGCGGCAGCCGGTGTACAGGACCTCGAGGCCGGCGTCACCGCCCATGCACCGTCCGGTACGGAACCGGTCGTCGAGCATCTCGTACAGTCCTGGCCCCTCGCCGGCCATGAGGCCCTCCCTCTCTCCGAAGAGTGGGCCGATGACCTCGCCCGCCGGCTCTCAGCCCGCGGGGCGTGGAGCCACGTACAGGGTCTGGGAGCCGCGGCCCAGGGGGCCCTTTTCGTCGTGCAGGGATGATTCTGCAAGGCCGATGCCTGAGCTGTCCACGCTGGTGCGGGCGTTGAGGCAGACCCAGTCGCCCTGGGGGTGGCGGTGGAGGTTGACTGTCAGGTCGGCGTTGACGAAGACGTAGCGGGTGAAGTCGACCGTGCCGCTGATGCCGTTGCCGGAGTCGGCGGCGAGGAGGACTCGGGTGAGGGGGGTGGTCTCCTCGCCTGCGATGAGCGGGACGCGGGTGCGGAACCAGGCGGTCGCGGGGCCGAGTTCGCGGAAGGAGCCGCTGGTGAAGCGGACCTCCATCGCCGTGTGGTAGCCCTGCTCCCACGGCACGGGGAAGAAGCCGTCGTCCTTCGCGCCCTCCGGGCCGGGCACCTCGGGCCCGGGCTGCACGGCCGGCGCGGAGTCGGGCGAGTCCCGTACGCGCAGCATCGTCACCCGCATCACCTCCCGCCCGTCGTCAGGGCTCAGCGTGGCCTCGACAAGCTGGACGCTGCGGCCTTCGCGCAGGATGCGGGTGGTGACGGTCAGCGGGGCTACGGGGACGGGCCGCTGGATCTCGTACGTGGCGCGAGCGACCCGCATCTCCCCAACCCGCCCCGCCCGCTCCTCGGCGGCAAGCGCGAGCAGCGCGGCAGGCGGCCCGGCGTGCTGGGCGCCCGGGTCCCAGGGGCCGGTGGTGTACGGGCTGGAGAGAAACCGGTCCTCAGCCACTCGCTCGTAAAACGCCTCCACTCGCGCCTGCGCCACCACTCCGAGCTCCCTCCCGCCAACCATCTGTCCAGCGATCGTACTGAGCGCTTGCTCAGCCCCGCTACACCGCTTCTCAGCACCCACCCTCCATTCGACACTCATGACGCAGCGTTCATCAGCGGCCCCGGATTGTTATCTTCACTGGGCGCACGATATTCTGCGTCCAATGAAGATTTCCCCGCCACTGCTACCGATCCTGCGCTCGCGCCTGCAGGGAGAGCTGCTGGCAGAGGTGCTGCTGCACCCGGAGCGCGAATACAGCCTCGCCGAGCTCGCAGCACAGCTGGGCGCTTCCCACACCGCCGTGCTCCGCGAAGTGGACCGACTGGTCGAAGGCGGAATCCTCAGCGACCGCCGGGCTGGGCGTACCAGGCTCGTCAGCGCACGAAGCGATACCCCCCTGTCGGGTCCCCTGACCGACCTCATCGCCGTAACCTTCGGCCCGCTACCCGTATTGACCGCGGCCCTCAGCGGTATCCGTGGTGTGGAGCGGGCCTACGTGTACGGCTCGTGGGCCGCGCGCCACCAAGGCGAGAAGGGTCCGCCGCCCAAGGACGTGGACGTCATCGTGGTGGGCGCCCCCGATGCCGACGAGCTGTTCGACGCCGCCGAGGAGGCGTCCCGGCAGTTGCGCCGGGAAGTGAATGTCCACCGGGTCACGCAAGCCACCTGGGACAGCCCAACGACCGACCCCTTTCTGACAAGCGTCCGGGAACGACCCCTGGTTGAGCTGCCCCTGGACCGGGAGAACGCATGAACCGCTGGGACCAAGGCCGGGCGACAATCGACGCGTTGATCACGAACGGGGACATCGAGCGCGTCCCTGCGTCACAACAAGCTGCCGAACTTGAGCTGCAGCGCGCCCATACCCACGTCGCTTCCGCACAGCAGTTGCTGTCCTTCGATCCGGAGGGCGCCTACACCCTCGCATACGACGCAGCACGCCGTGCGCTGGCCGCCGTTCTCCAGAACCAGGGGCTGCGAGCCACAAGCCGGGGCGGACACACTGCGGTCTACGAGGCCGTGCGGGCTCAGCTCGATCCGCCGCTCGGGGCACTTCTGCGCCCTTTCAATCGAATGCGGGCTCGCCGCAACGAGGTGGAGTACCGATCCACCGAGGCACCTACGGTGACTGGGGAGGAAGTGTCCGCGGACATCCCGAAGGTGCAGTCCCTCATCGAGCTGGCCGAGAAGGCCATCCCGAACATGCCGCGTTACTGATGCAGGCAGATGGCTCAGCGAGCCGCCCCCGTCCAGTCCTCCAGTGCCGCCTCGACCCCGCGTGCATCTCCCGCGTCACCCGCCCACGCCACGTATCCGTCCGGGCGGATCAGGAGCGCCGGGCTGCCCGCGCCGGCCGTCGCACGCGCAGCGGCGACTACGCGATCCGACCAAGCGCCCGGATCCGCGTCCACCAGGACGAACTTCCGTGCTCGCAGCGCCTCGTACAGCCGCCCCTCCTTCAGGGACAGGTCCGGCGCCCGCCGACCCGCCAGGCGGTGGGCGCCTGACGGTGCCGGGTAGACGTAGCCGATGCCCGAGACCTGGCCGATGATGCTGCGAGCGGCCGGCTTGGCGGTGTTCAGGAAGGTGGCCACTGCCGCGCGCGCCGCGATGGTCCACGGGCGGGAGGCCATCGCCAGGCGGACCATGCCGCCGCTGCTGCGGAGGACGGCCTTGCCCACCGGGTGGCGTTCCGCCTCGTACGAGTGCAGCAGGTCCGGGCCGCCCGCCAGCGCCGTCGACAGTTTCCAGCTCAGGTTCGCCGCGTCCTGCAGGCCCGTGTTCATGCCCTGGCCGCCCGCCGGCGTGTGGACGTGCGCCGCGTCGCCCGCCAGGAAGGTGCGGCCGACGCGGTACGACGGGGCCTGGCGTTCGTCGCTGTGGAAGCGGGACATCCAGCGGGCGTCGTGCATGCCGAAGTCGCGGCCGAGGGCTGTGCGGGCGACCTCCCGGACCTCCGGCAGCTCCAGGGGCTCGGTGTCCGGGACATTGCGGCGGCGGTCCCAGCCGATCACGCGGTGGTAGCCGTCGTCGAAGGGGGCGATGAAGCAGAAGGCGTTGCCCCGGGCGCCGATCGTCACCAACTGGTCTGGTTGTTCCCGCAGTTGTACGTCGGCGAGGACCACCGAGCGGATCACCGACTTTCCGGGGAAGGGCAGGCCGATCGCCTCCCGGATGCGGCTGTGGAGGCCGTCGGTGCCCACGGCGTACGCGCCCCGGTACGGACCGCCCGCGGTCTCGACGGTCACACCCTCCGCGTCCTGCGACAGCCCCGTGGCCTCCGTGTCGTACGCAAGCCGCACACCCAGCTTCTCCGCCCGCCGCAGCAGCACCTTCTCCACCTCGTACTGAGGCAGCACCAGCACGTAGTTGAAGCGCGTCGGCAGTTTCGACAGGTCCAGGTAGAGGCGCTTGAAGGCCTGCAGGCCCGGGAGTTGCTTGCCCTTGGTGACCAGTTCGTCGGCCAGGCCGCGGGCGTCCAGCTGCTCCAGGGAGCGGGCGTGGAGGACGAAGGCGCGGGAGAGGTTGCTGATCTCGCGTGGGCGCTTTTCCAGCAGGGTGACCTCGACACCCGCCTCGGCCAGGTCGCCGGCGAGCAGTAACCCGGTGGGACCGGCCCCTGTGACCACGACGCCGCCGCTATCGTTCACGCGTGCCTCCCCTGCCCGTACCGATGGCCGATGCCCCGGGAAGATAGCGGAGGCGGCGCGGCTACTGATCCGTAGAGACCCGGGGGTTTTCACATGTACTTGGTGACCGGTGCTACCGGCAACGTCGGCCGCGAGGTCGTCCGCGCACTCCTCGATCGCGGGGCGCCGGTGCGCGCCCTGACCCGCGGCGGCGACGCGGCCGGGCTGCCCAAGGGCGCCGAGGCCGTCGCCGGCGACCTCAACGACCCGGCGTCGCTCGCCCCGGCCCTGTCCGGCGTCCGCGGCGCCTTCTTCCTGCCCGGGTACGCCGATATGCCGGGGCTGCTCGCCGAGGCGAAGCGCGCGGGCGTGGAGCGGGTGGCGCAGTTGTCCGGGCGGTCGGCGGCGAGCGGGGACATGACCAATGCCGTGACGGCGTACATGGTCCGTACCGAAGAGGCGGTCAGGGCCGCGGGGCTGCCGTGGACGGTCATCCGGCCGAGCGCCTTCCACGCCAACGCGCTGCGCTGGCTGCCGCAGCTGCGGGCGGGCGACACCGTCCGGCTGCCGTTCGCGGGGGTGCGGCTGGCCGGCATCGATCCGTACGACATCGGCGAGGTCGCGGCCGTGGCGCTGCTGGAGGACGGGCACGACGGGAAGGTGTACGAGCTGTCCGGGCCCGAGTCGCTCCTCCCCGCCGACCAGGTGCGCATCCTGGGCGAGGCGCTCGGCCGCGAGCTGCGCTTCGAGGCGCAGCCGGACGACGAGGCGCGGGCGGAGATGTCGGCGGCGATGCCGCAGGAGTATGTGGATGCCTTCTTCCGGTTTTACGTGGACGGAGACCTGGATGAGTCGCCGGTGCTGGCGACCGTACGGGAGGTGACCGGCCGCGATCCGCGCACCTTCGCGCGGTGGGCGCGGGCGCATGCGGAGGATTTCGCCTAGTCCCGGCGGAGGACTTTGCCCGGTCCCGAGCCATTGTCAGTGCGGCGGGCTAACTTTCTTTCCAGGGGAGCGATGAGTTTCGCCGGCCCCGGCAGTCCATACGTATATGAGCGCTGAAGGGGAAGGGGCCGTCGCCATGGCGGAGAAGGTAGCGATCGAGGACTTTCCGCAGGCCGCGGACCCGTTCCGGCGGGAGCTGCTGGCGCACTGCTATCGCATGCTCGGGTCGGTGCACGACGCCGAGGACCTGGTGCAGGAGACGTATCTGCGGGCCTGGAAGGCGTATGACCGCTTCGAGGGCAGATCCAGCCTGCGCACCTGGCTGCACACCATCGCCACCCGCGCCTGTCTGACCGCGCTGGAGTCGCGCGGCAAGCGCCCGCTGCCCACCGGGCTCGGCGCGCCCGCCGCCAACCCGTCGGAGCAGGTCGTGGCGGACGGCGAGGTGCCGTGGCTGGAGCCGATGCCCGACTCGATGATGGGCGGCGCCGGCGGCGGGGACTCGACCGACCCGGCGTCGATCGTCGGCTCCAGGGAGTCGATCCGGCTCGCCTTCATCGCGGCGCTGCAGTATCTGCCGCCGAAGCAGCGCGCCGTGCTGATCCTGCGCGATGTGCTGAAGTGGAAGGCCGCCGAGGTCGCCGAGCTGCTCGACACCAGCACCGCGTCGGTCAACAGCGCCCTGCAGCGCGCCCACGCCCAGATCGCGAAGATGGCGCCGCAGGAGGACGCGGTCAACGAGCCGACGGACGCCGCGCAGCGCGAGGTGCTCAACAAATGGGTGGACGCCTTCGAGCGCAAGGACGTCAAGCTGCTCACCCAGCTCTTCACCGAGGACGCGGTCTGGGAGATGCCCCCGTTCCCGGGTTGGTATCAGGGCCCGGAGGCGATCGGCACCCTCATCGAGTACCAGTGCCCGGCAGGCCCCGGCGACATGCGGCTGCGGGTCAGCTCCGCGAACGGCCAGCTGGCCTTCGGCCTGTACCTGCGCAACAAGGGCGAGACCGGCGAGTTCCGCCCCTGGCAGTACCAGGTGCTGGAGCTCGACGAGGCCGGCCTGGTCACGCACTGCGCCGCCTTCTTCGACGCGCGCCTCTTCACCGACGCGGGCCTGCCCGCCACGCTGCCCGCGGATGAGCCGGTGCAATGAGCGGCGGGGAGGATTGCGATGAGGCATCCGCGGTGGCGCTGCTGACCGCCGGAGTCAGCCTCCTGGAGCGCGGCCTGGGGTACGCCCTGGGCAGCCTCGGCCTGGTCACCCCGGCCACCCTGGCCAACCCGACACCCTGCGCCGACTGGGACCTGCACGGCCTGCTGCTGCATCTCGACGACTCGCTCGGCGCGCTGTGCGAGGCCGGGGCCGCAGGCCGGATCGCCGTCGGGCAGCAGCGCCCGCCGGTCGTCCCCGGCGCCCCCGCAGATCCGATAGCGGCAGTACGGGCCAGGGCACGCCTGCTGCTGGAGCTGTGGAGCGGCACGGGCGCGGCGGACCGGGAGCTGATCTCCGTCGGCGGCACGCCGCTCACCTCCGCGATCGTCACCAGCACCGGCGCGATCGAGACGGCGGTGCACGGCTGGGACATCGCCCGCTCCTGCGGCGCGGACCGGCCGCTGCCGGAGGCGCTGGCGGAGGAGCTGCTGGAGCTGGCGCCGCTGTTCGTGTCGGCGGCGGACCGGCCGGTGCGGTTCGCGCCGCCGTGCGAGGTGCGGGCGGAGGCGGGGCCCGGGGAGCGGCTGCTGGCGTTCGTGGGGCGGGATCCGTACGGGTGGCCGTAGGGCATGATGCGGAATGCCCTTGCTGTGCACGGTGTTGACGCCCGGAAAGCATCCACCGAGTCCGAAGGACACATCGTGCTCTCCGACGCGCTGAAGCAGTACCTCGACGACAGCAAGGCGTTCGCCACCGTGGCGACGCTGCAGCCCGACGGCCGGCCGCACCTGACGGTCGTCTGGATCATCCGCGAGGGCGACGACCTGCTGTTCTCGACCACGTCCACCCGCCAGCAGGGCAGGAACGCCACCCGCGACGCGCGCGTCACCGTGCTCATCCAGCCGGACGACAACCCGTACGCCTACGCCGAAGTCCGCGGCACGGCCAAGGTCACCCCCGACCAGGACCACGTCATCGTGAACCGGATCTCGCAGAAGTACACCGGCAAGGACTACGCCGACTTCAACCCCGCCTCGTCCAACGACGGCCCGCGCGTGATCGTGCGCGTCACGCCGGACAAGGTCACCGGCCGCTTCTGACCCGGAGCTTGGACTGCCCGTGCGGCAGCTCCTCCCAGTCCGCCATCAGCTCGGCCGTCAGGCCGTATTGGGCGGCGAGCGCGGTCAGCGTCTCGGTGCGGTAGTAGAAGTCCTCGCGCAGCACGTGATGTTCGCGGCCCTCGGTGCGGTCGAAGGTGAGATCGAAGAACCCGCCGGGGGCCAGGATCCGGCCCACGTGCTCGAAGCACTCCTCGATGACCGGCAGCGGGGTGTGCGAGAAGACGCTGTGCGCGTGGATCACCGTGAAGTGGCGGTCGGGCAGGAAGTCGAAGGTCAGGTCGTCGGTGAGGGTCAGGTGCGGCAGCCGGTCCTGCAGCCCGTAGCGGACGACCGTGTCCTTCGCGGCGAGCAGGATGTGCGGGGAGATGTCGATGCCGTAGTAGTGGCCGGGCTCCAGGTGCCGGATGAAGCGCCAGCCGGCCCGCAGATTGCCGCAGCCGATCTCCAGCAGCCGGTCGGCGGGCCGCAGCCCGTGCGTCAGCAGGTAGTCGTACTGCCACTTCCCGATCCGCAGCCAGGCCTCGCGCGACGACGTCGGCCCGCCCACCGCGGACTCCGCGCTGCGCTCCGAGTCGGAGGCCATCACGGCCCGGTAGTACGCCACGTGGTCGCGGCCATAGCGCGCCCGCAGCACGGCGTCGCGCAGGCTGCGGCGGGCAAAGCGCGGCACCCTGCCGGGTCTGCGCAGGGCGTAGGCCGCCTTGTACAGCAGCCGGGATCTGTCGCGTGCATCGGCGGTCTTCGCCATAGGTGCACCGTGTCACCCGTTTCACCCGGAGGAAACCTCTCCGTCAGCCCGCGGCGCCGCCCGCCCCCGCGTACCGGCCCGGCGACGACCCCACCGCGCCGGTGAAGTCCCGTACGAAATGCGCCTGGTCCGCATAGCCGAGGTCGGCGGCCAGCCCCGCCCAGTCGACCGTGCCGCCCTCGTCCGCCCGGGTGGCGGCCTCGTGCAGCCGGGCGCGGCGCAGCACCCACTTCGGGCTTGCGCCGACGTATTCGGCGAAGAGCCGCTGCAGCGTACGCACCGTCACCCCCAGCTCCGCGGCCAGCTGGTCCACCCGGAACAGCTGCGGCTGCGCCGCCACCCGCTCCACGGCCGCCCCGATCCGCACCGCCTGCGGATCGGCGCCCGCCGGCAGCCGCGGCACCAGGAACTCCTCCGCGAGAGCCGCCATCTCGGCCCCGCTGCCGGCCCCGAGCACCGCCCGCGACACGTCCTCGACCTCGGGCCCGAAGAACTCCGCCGCCGGCACCCGCCGGTCCGCCAGCTCCGCGACCGGCCCGTCCATGAAGCCCCGGAAGCCGCCCGGCCGGAACCGGACCCCGAGCACCTGCCCGCTCCCGTACAGCCGCCGCACGAAGAGCCCGCGGTCGACGCCGTAGACGAGGGGGCCCTGCTCCTCGAAGACCAGGTGGACGTTCGGGTGCGAGAGCACCTTCGCCTCGTACGGGCCGGTGCCCGGGACGCGCCAGGCGACGTGCCAGTAGTACTCGGTGAACCGCGCGGCGGCGGCGCCCGGCTCGTGCCGGTGCAGCGTCGCGTACATCTCCTGCTCCTCGGGGTGCAGCACCCCGCGCCCCCGCTCGCCCTTGTCGTCCACCCGGCCACGATAGCTGTCGCGTTTGTTCAAGACCCGGGATCACCCCAGGTCATAGCGTTGATGGCATGACGAACGGCAAGCAGAACGACATGTATCCGCACATGCAGGCAGCCGCCGCGGAAGCGGCCCGTATCGCCCGGGGCGTCGACCCGGCGCTGGCGATGACCACCCCCACGCACTGCGGGGAGTGGGACCTGGGCGCCCTGATCAACCACTGGGTGCTCTACAGCTCCCACGGCCTGGAGCACCGCGCCCTGCGCAAGCAGCTCCCGGAAGAGCTGACCAAGCGCGACTTCGCCGCCGACCCCGGGTGGGCGGAGGCGTACGCGAACCAGCTCGAGCGGGCGGTGGCCGCGTGGGCGGATCCGGCGGTGTGGAAGGGCAAGATCGACACCGGTTACGTGGAGTCGGATGCCACGGAGATCGCGTCCATGGTCATCAAGGAGCTGGCCGTCCACGGCTGGGACGTGGCCCGCGCCACCGGGCAGCGGCAGCGGCTGCCGGAGAGCACGGGGGCGTTCGTGCTGGGGGTGGTGAGCGAGTATGCCGAGCTGTACCGGCAGTACGACGGCTTCGCCGAGCCTGTTCCCGTACCGGAGGATGCGCCGGCGATGGAGCGGGCGCTGGGGCTGTCGGGGCGGGATCCGGGGGCGGTGTGACCGCTGCCGGGCCGAAATGCCGTCGCACGGGCGCCCGCACCGCGTTACCGTCGAGGCATGCAGCGCGCATGGATGAACACGACGACGCCGGAGCCAGTCCCGGTGCGCTGAAGCAATGTCTTGATGAGGCCCCGGGGCGAGTGCCCCGGGGCTTTGTCGTGCTCGTGGGTGCTTCGTCCCGTACGGCTTGACCGGAGCGAGGAGCATCACCATGCAAGAGATCAAGGACCATCGCCGGCTCGGGCGGGAGCTCGGGCTTTTCGGCAGCGATCCGCTGATCGGGGCCGGGCTGCCGTACTGGCTGCCTGCCGGGGCCGCCGTGCGGCAGGCGCTGGAGGATTACATCGCGGAGGCCGAGCGGCGGGGCGGGTATCAGCGGGTGTATTCGCCGGTGCTGGCGAAGCGGGAGTTGTACGAGTTGTCCGGGCACTGGCAGCACTATCGCGAGGACATGTATCCGCCGATGGCGGTGGGCGACGGCGAGGAGATGGTGCTGCGGCCCAGCCTCTGTCCGCATCATGCGCTCATTTACCGCTCGCGCGAGCACAGCTACCGCGAGCTGCCGCTGCGGATGTCGGAGCTCGGCGGCATGTACCGCTCGGAGCTGTCAGGCGTCCTCGGCGGCCTGACCCGGGTGCGCGCGATCCAGCTCAACGACGCGCACGTCTTCTGCGCCCTCGACCAGGTCGCCAAGGAGGCCGCGGCGGCGCTCGGGCTGATCCGGCAGGCATACGCGGCGATGGGCATCGAGCCCGCCCGGATCCGGCTGTCGCTGCCGGGGCCCGGCGGCAAGTACGTCGACAAGCCGGAGCTGTGGGAGCGGGCCGTGCCGCTGCTGCGCCAAGTGCTGGAGGACGCCGGGGTGGCATACGAGGAAGAGCCCGATGAGGCCGCCTTCTACGGGCCGAAGATCGATGTCCAGGTCGTCGATGCCGCCGGGCGGGAGTCGACCCTGTCGACCGTGCAGCTCGATTTCCACCAGCCGGAGGTCTTCGGGCTCGAGTACGTCGGGCCCGACGGTGCGCGGCACCGGCCCGTCATGGTGCACCGCGCGATCATCGGCAGCGTCGAGCGGGCCGTGGCGCATCTCATCGAGGTGCATCAGGGGCGGTTTCCGGCGTGGCTGGCGCCCGTGCAGGTGGCGGTGCTGCCGCTCGGGGATGAGCAGGTCGAGGCCGGGGTGAAGCTCGTACGGCGCTGTGTCGAGGCCGGGCTGCGGGCCGAGCTGGTCGCGCCCGACCGGGGCAGTCTCGGGGCCCGGATCCGGGCGGGGCGGCTGGTTCCGTACCAGGCCGTCCTCGGAGCGCGCGAGGCGGCCGCCGACGAAGTGTCGCTCCGGCGGCGGGACGGGGAGCGGATCGGGCCGCTGCCCGTGGCAGCGGCGCTGGGGCTGCTGGGGCAGGAGTGCGGCCCTGCGTACCCCTGACGCGGGCCGTACACCTGTGCTGCAATAGCGCGCGTGCCTCTCAGACCCGTGAGGAACCAGCCGGAGCCCGCGACCCCGCCACCGGGCCGCCGCAAGGCGCTGGCCGAGCTGCCCGGGCACCTGCCGGCGGGGCAGCGGGACTTCGCGACCGGGCTGCGTTCGCTGTACGGGGAGACGGGCCTCAGCCTCTCCGAGCTGGAGGCCCGGCTGCCGGTCAGCCGGTCCACCCTCTCCCGCTATCTGCGCGGGGAGGGGCTGCCGGACGTCGCCCTGCTGCGGCTGTGGTGCGAGCTGCATCCGGCGGGGCGGGAGCGGGGGGACGAGGTGCTGGCGGAGCTGACGGCGCTGCTGGCCCGGGCGGCCTCGCCCTCACCCGCGACCTCGCCGGCGACCGATGCGCCGGCGCCCGCCGCCGTACCGGAGCCGCGAAAGGGCGGGCCCCACGCCGGGAAGCGGCAGCGCCTCACCGTCGTGCTCGTCGCCGCAGGCGTCGTCCTCGCCGCCGCCGTCGCGATCGGCTTCTGGGCGGCCGGGTCCGACCCCGCCGAGGACTCCCGCACCGTCACCGTCCACAACGTCGTCGCCGCCTGTCAGGGCAAGGACTCCCGCCCCGCCGGCTGCTCCCTCGGCCTCGCCAAGGACCCGTACCTCCCCTACAGCGCCGACAACCGCGGCGCCCGGGTCTGGGACGGCGACCGGCTCGACGCCAGCTGCCGGATCAGCGACGGCGTGGTGGTGACGGACGAGAAGGGGCGGCACAGCAGCATCTGGTACGGCGTCGAGCACGACGGAAAGCGGCTCTGGCTGCCGGGCATCCGCATCCTCCCCCGCGAGCTGGGCAAGCCGGGCGGACTGCCCCTCTGCGCACGCTGACCTGCGCAAACACCCGCGTGCCGGGACCTAAGCCCCGCCCCGGGTCATCCGATCGGCCGACCCCGCCCTCAGCCATCCCGCACGCCGGGTTTGCCCACTACGACGACGGGTTCGCCCTGTTCGCGGCCCCAGGATGGATATCAGAGCGGGACGGCAGGAACGGCCTCCGACCCGTCCCCCTCCTCCCTCTGAGCACCTGGAGTCGATCCCTCATGAAGAAGCAGATCTCGAAGCGCGCCCGCATCGTCACCGGCAGCGCCCTCGTCGCCGCCATCGCCGTCGGCGGTGCCGGCGCCGTGACCGCGAACGCCGCCGCACCGGCCGCGCCGGCCGCCAAGGCCGCGGGCGTCCAGAAGAGCGACACCACCACCTCGACGCACCTGTCCATCGCCGCCGCCACCAAGGCCGCGAACGCCGCCCTCGACGCCGCGAAGAAGGACAACCAGCGCGTCTCCGTCGCCGTCGTGGACCGCAACGGCAACACCATCCTGACCCTCCGCGGCGACGGTGCGGGCCCGCAGTCGTACGAGTCGGCCGAGAAGAAGGCGTACACCGCCGTCTCCTGGAACGCCCCGACCTCCGAGCTCACCAAGCGCCTGGAGAAGGCTCCGACGCTGAAGGACATCCCGGGCACCCTGTTCCTGGCCGGTGGCGCCCCCGTCACCGCCAAGGACGCGCCGATCGCGGGCATCGGCGTGGCCGGCGCCCCGTCCGGCGACCAGGACGAGAAGTTCGCCCAGGCCGGCGTCGACGCGCTGAGCAAGTAACGCCGTAACACCCGCACCACCCCAGCCCCGGCGGCGCCCGCGCTCCCCCCGCGCGGGCGCCGCCGGTCCCGTAACCCTCCCCGCTCACCGCCGGAGAAGGAGCCGACCATGAAGGCCCACGACCGCGCCCTCCTCGAAGCCGCGGACTTCGGCGACGCCGATGCCGTACGCACCGCCCTCGCCGCGGGCGCCGCCGTGGAGGCGCGCGACGCGCACCGCCGCACCCCGCTGCTGCTCGCCGCGCTCGGCGATCACCTGGCCGCCGCCGAGGCGCTGGTCGCCGCCGGCGCCGACGTCAACGCGCAGGACGACCGCGACGACAGCGCGTGGCTGGTCACCGGCGTCACCGGCAGCGTCGCCATGATGCGCGCCCTGCTCCCGGCGGGCCCGGATCTGAAGGTCACCAACCGCTTCGGCGGCATCTCCCTCATCCCGGCGTCCGAGCGCGGCCACGTGGACTACGTCCGCGCCGTGCTCCGCGAGACCGACATCGACGTCGACCACGTCAACCGGCTCGGCTGGACCGCGCTGCTGGAGGCCGTCATCCTCGGCGACGGCGGCCGCGCCCACCAGGAGATCGTGGAGCTGCTGATCGTCGCGGGCGCCTCCCCCGGCCTCGCGGACGGCGACGGCGTCACGCCGCTGCGGCACGCCGAGCGGCGCGGCTTCGACGAGATCGCCGGGCTGCTGCGGGCCGTACGGTAACGCGCGGCCCGCCGCCCCGCGCCCCAGCGGCCCGCGGGCCAGGTGCTCCCCCGAACACTCCCCCGACCGGCCCGCGGCGCCTTGATTCCAAGGTACGGAAGGCGCCCGTCCGGGTCGTCCCATCCTGGTTGGGGATCGCGTACAACTTCCGTGGTACGCCGGTCGTTTGACGCCGCACCCCGCACACCGTCGATACGCTGCGACGATGCGGCCGCACACGCAGACAGCCAGGCTGTCCCGGCATCCGCAGGCCGTGGACGCGCTGCTCGCCCTCGGCTTCCTCATCTGCGCCCTGCTGCTGGGTGAGCAGCGGCCCAGCGAGGGCTATCCGCCGCTGAGCGGCTGGGGTTACGCCCTGACCTGCCTGGTCAATCTGCCGATCGCGGTGCGGCGGCGATGGCCGGTCGCCGTCTGCGCCGTCATCTGCCTGCTCTGGGCGGTGTACGTGGGCGCCGGCTTCTGGCCCGCGGTCAACAGCCTGGCGCCACTCATGGCCATCTACACCGTCGCCTCCATGCGCCCACCCCGCACCGCCTTCGGCTGCGCCGCGCTCGTCGCGGGCGTGTGGGTGTACGGCGGCGTCGTCAGCCCGCACGGCTCGATGCCCGCCGTCGTGGCGCAGGCCCTCGTCTTCCCCGCCGTGCTGGTCCGCTTCGGCGCCCACGCCCGCCAGTCCGCCGAGCGCGGCGAGCGGCTCACCGAACTCACCGCCCAACTCCGCCGCGAGCAGGACGAGAAGGCCCGCCGCGCGGTCGCCGACGAGCAGGCCCGGATCGCCCGCGAGCTGCACGACGTCATCGCCCACCACATGTCGGTGATCTCGGTGCAGTCGGGCCTGGCCCGCTATGTCTTCGCCACGGACCCGGCCACCGCCGCCGACTCCCTCGCCGTCATCGAGGACACCTCCAGTGAGGCGCTGGAGGAGATGCGGAGGATGCTGACGCTGCTGCGCGACGGCGCCGTGCGGGCCGGGGACGGCGAGGCGTACACCCCCATGCCCGCCCTCGACCGCCTCGGCGAGGTGGTCGAGCGGGTGCGGGCGGGCGGCGTGCCGGTGGAGCTGACGGTCGACGGCGACGTGCGGCCGCTGCCGCCGGGCATCGAGCTCTGCGCGTACCGGATCGTGCAGGAGGCGCTGACCAATGTGCTGAAGCACGCCCGCCCCGCCACCGCCCAGGTGAGCGTCACCTACCTCCCCAGTCAGCTGAAAGTGAGCATCCAGGACGACGGCACCGGTACGGAATCGGCCACACCTGTCGACGAACGCGTCACAGGCACCGGACATGGCTTGATAGGTATGCGCGAGCGCGCGAAGCTCTACGGCGGAACCGTGGCGGTCGGTCCGCGCCCCGAAGGGGGGTTCGGCGTCCGGCTCACGCTGCCCACCTCGGCGGTGGCGGCGAACGAGGCGCAATGAGAGGGCTGTTCGCGGCGGATGACGATACGGGTGCTCGTGGTCGACGACCAGTTCCTGATCCGCGCCGGGATCGTGGGCCTGCTCCGTACGGCCGCGGACATCGAGGTGGTCGCCGAGGCCGGGGACGGCGAGGAGGCCATCGCGGCGGCCGGGAGCACCCGGCCCGATGTGATCCTGATGGACATCCGGATGCCCGGCATGGACGGCATCACCGCGATCGAGCGGATCCTGGCCCGGGCCGAGGATCCGCCGCCCCGGGTGCTGGTGCTCACCACCTTCGACCTGGACGAGTACGTGTACCACGCGCTGCGCGCCGGGGCGTCGGGCTTCCTGCTCAAGGACACCGGTCCCGAGCGGCTGCTGGCGGCGGTGGCCGCGGTGGCGGGCGGCGACACGCTCTTCGCGCCGAGCGTCACCCGCCGCCTGGTCGAGGCGTTCGTGGCGCGGGAGCCGGCGCGGCAGCCGGACGGCGCACAGCTCGACGGGCTCACCGCCCGCGAGACGGAGGTGCTCCGGCTGACGGCCCGCGGCATGTCCAACCTGGAGATCGCCGACCGCCTCTTCATCAGCGAGGCCACCGTCAAGACCCACCTCAACCGCACCATGGCCAAGCTGGACCTGGACAGCCGGGCGCAGGCGGTGGTGGTGGCGTACGAGTCGGGGCTGGTGTCACCGGGGGCGGCGTGATCTCCTCGGTGGATGAGCGCTGACGTCATTCTCATGTCCGACCCGCAGGTCACGGCGATCCCGGTGGCGGAGTGCGGGGAGCCGCTCGCGGATGTCCGCGGCGCGGGTCTTGCGGTGAGCGACTACCGGGCGGATGCGGACGGCGCCTTCGCGCAGCTGCGCGCGGGGGTGGTCGAGCGGCTCGTCGAGGCCGAGCGGAAGCTGCCGGACGGGCTGCGGCTGCTGTTCATCGAGGGCTACCGGCCACCGATGCTGCAGCGGCGCTACTTCGACCGTTACGCGGCCGGGCTGCGCGCCGCCAACCCGGACTGGACGGACGAGCGACTGCACACGGCCGCCAGCCGGTACGTATCCCCGCCGGAGATCGCCCCGCACTCGGCGGGCGCGGCGGTGGACCTGACGCTGACGGGCGTGGACGGCACCCCGCTCGACATGGGGACGCGGGTGAACGCCAACCCCGAGGAGAGCGAGGGGGCTTGCTACACGGCGGCGTCGAACATCAGCGCCGGGGCGCGGGCCAACCGGGAGCTGCTGGGCGCGGCGCTGGGCGGGGCGGGGCTGGTCAACTACGGCACCGAGTGGTGGCACTGGTCGTACGGGGATCGCTACTGGGCACTGCGGACGGGGGCTGAGGCGGCGCTGTACGGGCCGGTGGAGTTCACCGCCTAGAGCTCACCGCCTGGGCGCGTACATGATCACCGCCACCCCGGCCAGGCACACCAGCGCCCCGATCACATCCCACCGGTCCGGCCGGTAGCCGTCCAGCGCCATCCCCCACGCCAGCGACCCGGCGACGAAGACGCCCCCGTACGCGGCCAGGATCCGCCCGAAGTTCGCGTCCGGTTGCAGCGTGGCGACGAAGCCGTACACCCCCAGCGCCAGCACCCCCGCGCCGATCCACGCCCAGCCGCGGTGCTCGCGGACGCCCTGCCAGACCAGCCAGGCGCCGCCGATCTCGAAGAGGGCGGCGGCGAGGAAGAGGGCGATGGAGCGGGCGACGGTCATGCACCGCAGCGTACGTATCCTGGGGTTCGAGCCCGTAGCAGCACCCCCAGGAGTCACTCATGCGCACCGCCGTCGTCACCGGAGCCAGCAGCGGCATCGGCGCCGCCACCGCGCGGCAGCTCGCCGCCGCCGGGTATCGGGTGATCCTCACCGCCCGGCGCCTCGACCGGCTGGAGGAGCTGTCCAAGGAGCTCGGCGCCAACGCCGACGTATACGCCCTGGACGTCACCGACCGCACCGGCGTCGAGGAGTTCGCCGCCTGGCTCGACCGCTGTGACGTGCTGGTCAACAACGCCGGCGGCGCCATCGGCACCGAGTTCGTCGCCGACGGCGACCTCGCCGACTGGCGGGCGATGTACGAGGTGAACGTCCTCGGCGTGCTCAGCGTCACCCAGGCCCTGCTGCCCAAGCTGCGCGCCTCCGGCGACGGCACCATCGTGATCGTCTCCTCGACCGCGGGCCTCACCCCGTACGAGGGCGGCGGCGGCTATGTCGCCGCGAAGCACGCCGAGCACTCCCTCGCCGGCACCCTGCGGCTGGAGCTGAACGGGGAGCCGGTGCGGGTGATCGAGATCGCGCCCGGGATGGTGCAGACCGAGGGCTTCGCCGTGAACCGGATGCGCGGCGACGCCGAGAAGGCCGCCGCCGTGTACGCCGGTGTCCGCGCGCCGCTCACCTCCGACGACGTCGCGGACACCATCACCTGGGCGGTGACCCGGCCACCGCATGTGAACGTCGACCTGCTCGTCGTCCGCCCGCGCGCCCAGGCCGCCAATCACAAGGTTCACCGCGAGGCGTAGCCGGAGTCGACGAAGCGCGGCGCCTTCATGTGCACCAGGCTGTCCTCCTTGTGCGTGCGCTCGTCGTGCCCGATCTGCCGCAGCAGGTCGGCCACCGTCGCGTAGTGGCCGTATTCGGCGGCGTACGTCGTCGGGGCCGGGGTGCGCTCCAGCTCGGGGTGCTCGGCGACGTACGCCATGTACTCGTGCTCGGCGTGGTCCTCGAAGTCGGCGTTGAGGCGGTAGCTCAGCTCCGGCTTCACCAGGAACAGCAGCCACGACACGTGGTAGTAGACGAACGCCACCAGCCAGGGTGCCAGCCGGTGCAGCAGGAAGCTCTGCTTGTGCCCGGCGCGCTGCACCAGGTCCTGCAGGATCAGCAGGTGCCACTGCTCGTTGTCCTGCTCCTCGCGGGTCTCGGCGATCCGCTCGTGGACCCGCTTGGCGAGTCCGGAGCGGCGGCGGACGCGGGAGAGCGCGTGGTAGCCCATGCGCTCCCAGGCCTGGTACGGGACCCGGGCGATGAACTCGAGCATCGTGAACTTCACCAGCGTGCGCTGCTTTCCGTACACGAGGTCCATCTGTTTGAAGAGCGCGCGGGCCAGGAGTCCGTAGCGCAGCCGAGGGGCGTTGAGGGTCTCCAGCTGGGCGAGGCGGAGGTCGTCGGCGGAGAGCTTGGGCGGGGCGCCTGCGGGGGGCGCGGGGGTGGTCTCCGGGGCAGTCAGCGTCGTGGTCATCGATCCGTCCTCCTACGGGAGTTGTGTTGCGGTGACGGGATCGATGCTGCTGGTAGGCGGGGGTGTGGCGCGTCGGGTAGCGGGAGGCAGTACGGCTACATCGGCGGGAGCAGGGCGCCGTGTCCGGCGTCCGACCTGGCCAGTACGAGAGCGCCCGCCAACCCGTCGGGGACCGGGCTCGGGTGGAGGCCGAGGGGGGCCGTGCGGGCGGTGAAGCGGGGCAGCAGCGGGCCTTCAGGGCCGAGCAGGCCGCCCGTGGTGACCAAGGGTTCTCCCCCTACGGGGCGGAGGGCGGCGAGGGAGACCAGCAGGCGGTCCGCGGCCTCGTCGAGGATGGCGGCGGCGATGTCGTCGCCATCCTCCGCAGTACGTACGACGACGGGGCACAGCTCGGCGAGGCGCGGGGGCGGGGTGCGGGCGGCGGCGGTGTCGATGAGGTGGATGCGCAAGTCCAGCGGCTCCGCGTCCGGTTGACCGCCGGTTGCCGTGACCAGGGCCCGTACGAGGGCGGTGTGCGGGTCGCGGCCGTCGAGGGCGCGGACGGCGGCGCGCAGGCCGCGGCGGGCGATCCAGAAGCCGCTGCCCTCGTCGCCGAGCAGCCAGCCGTGGCCGTCGATGGTGGCGGCCTGCATCCCGGCGCGGATCCGGGCGGCGGCCGCGCCCGTACCGGCGACGACCACGAGGCCGTCGCGCGGGCCGCCGGGGCCGGCGGCGAGGGCGACCTCCAGGTCCCCTGTCACCCGCACCGCGGCGCCGGTCACGCCGCAGCGGTGGAGCGCGGCGGCGAGGGCGGCGCGGGCGCGGCGGCTGCCCGGGTCGTCGGGTACGGGGTCGCCGGGGGACGGGCTGCGGGCGCCCGCGAAGCCGGCCGTCACCGCCCGTACCGCAGCGGCCCGTTCCGGCGGGCAGACGGCGGCGATCGCCTCGGCCAGCCGGTCGGTCAGGACGGCTTCGGGGACCGAGCGGGGGTTGCCCGCGCCCGCGGCGGCGGTGGCCAGGACCTCCCGGGGCGTGGCGAGGGCGGCGCGCAGCCGGGTGCCGCCTGCGTCTATGCCGATGACGAGGCTCATGGAGAATGTTGCTCCAACCAAGGAGTTGGGGGAGACATGACAGAGCGGAACGACGGTATCGGAGCGGACAGTTACGCCGCTGCGGCTCTGGCCGCCCTGCGCCGGGTGGACGGCGAGCAGCGCGCGTCCGTGCTCGCCGCGGCCGCGCTCTTCGCCGGCGCGCTCCAGAAGGACGGCGTCATCCAGGCCTTCGGCACCGGCCACTCGGAGGGCCTCGCCACCGAGATCTCCGGCCGGGCGGGCGGCTTCGTACCGACGAACAAGGTGGCCCTGCGCGACTTCGTGCTGCGCGGCGGCGAGCCGCCGTCCTTCCTCACCGACCCGCACCTGGAGCGCGACCCGGCGACCGCCCGCCGGCTGTACGAGCTGACCGCCCCGCGCCCGCAGGACCTGTGGGTGATCGCCTCCAACTCCGGCATCAACGGCGCCATCGTGGAGATGGCCGCGGTAGTGAAGGAGCACGGCCACCCGCTGATCGCCATCACCTCGGCGGCGCACGGCGAGCAGGCGGTCTCCCGGCACCCGTCGGGCAAGCGGCTGCCCGACTACGCGGATGTGGTGCTGGACAACGGGGCGCCCTTCGGCGACTCCCTCCTCGACCTGCCGGGCGGCGGCACGGCCTGCGCGATCTCGTCGATCACGGGCGCCTTCCTGGTCCAGCAGATCGTCGCGGAGGCGATAAGGCTGCTGCTGGAGGCGGATGTCACACCGCCCGTCTACCTGTCGGCGAACATCCCGGCGGGCGACGCGCACAACAAGGAACTTGAGGCGCGATACGCGGGCCGCATTCGCCGCGGCGCGTAACAGGGGATCATAAACCGGAAATATCCGGTGCAACCCCGTCGCGTCGGTCACACGACCGGCACGACCAGCAACACGTGCGATAAACATGACTCAGTCAGGCGAGCGAAGGGAGCGACTCGTGCCGAATGTGCAGCGCCGGACGGGCCGCCGCGGCGGCGTCGCCGCGACCGCGGCCGCCTTCTCGACGCTCGTGCTGGCGCTCGCCGGCTGCACCGGCTCCGGCGGCAACGGCCTGGTGGACGACGGCGAGGACGGCGGCTCCGCCTCGTCGCCCAGCCCCGCCACCTCCGGGAAGTACCGTTCCCTCCCCGAGGCCTGCACCTCCGTGGACGCCAAGCTGCTCAGCGACCTGCTGCCCGGCGCGGAGTCCGCGGCCGCCACCGACGACGGCAATGGCGACGCCTCCCCCGGCGCCGACGCCGAGGGCAAGGCCCCGTCGGAGGCGCTCGCCGGCAAGCCCACGCTGACGTACGACAGCCAGCGCCGGGCCGGCTGCGAGTGGCAGACCGACACCCCGCAGGGGCAGCACCAGCTGAAGGTCACCTTCGAGCGGGTGGTCAGCTACGACAACGACGTCAGCGACGACGACCGGGCCGCCGCCGTCTACCTCTCCAAGGCCGACGAGCACAGCTTCGACCCGGCCACCGCCGCCTCCCCCACCGACGACGCGTCCACGGCGGACAGCGAGAGCGGCGACCCGTCGCCGTCCACCTCCGGCGCTGCCGCCGACCCGTCCGTGGCGGCCCCGCGCGCGCTCGAGGACCTGGGCGACGAGGCCTTCCTCGACGACGAAGCCTCCGCGGCGGACACCAGCGCCCGCCGCGACGTCACTGTGGTATTCCGCACCTCCAACGTCGTCGTGACCGTCGGGTACGGCCAGTCACTGACCACCCCGAATCGCATTCCGGCGCCCGCTGACCTGCAGGAGAAGGCGGAAGACGTGGCCGAGCAGCTGGCTGAGGACCTCACTGAGTGACACGGGTGCCCACCCGTCGGCTAGGCTCGCGGATTGGCCTTTAGGCCCCGTACGTCCCCAGAATCCCCCTAGCCTGACCGTCACGTCCCCGGATAGTTAGCGAAGGACCCATGCACCGCTCAGCCCACCGACTGACCCGCATCCTGGCCGCCTCCGCGGCCGTGCCCGCGATACTCCTCGCGACCGGCTGCTCCATGCTGTCCGGCGGGGACGACGGCGGCGACTCCGAGTCGACGCCCTCGCAGAAGCCGGAGGCGACGCCGACCGTGAAGGCGGCGAAGTTCAGCAAGCTGCCGGAGGCCTGCTCCTCGATCCCCGAGAAGACGGTCAAGAAGCTGGTCCCGAAGGTGAAGTCCCCCTCCGGCACCGCCGTGAAGTCCTCCGACTCCGCCGCCCGCGGCGGCTGCACCTGGTCGGGCCTCGACGACAACGGCCTCAAGGGCTCCGACTTCCGCTGGCTCGACGTCTCCTTCCAGCGCTACGAGTCCGACCCCTCGCTCGGCACCGGCGAGAAGCGCGCGGAGGCGTACTTCAAGAAGCAGCAGGCCGCGCTGTCGAAGCCGGAGGGCGGCAAGGAGGTCTCCACCGGCCGCGCCGAAGGCGTCGGCGACGAGGCCGCGACCGTCTCGTACGAGACCACCAAGGACAAGGAGCAGTACGTCAACCAGACGGTCATCGCCCGCACGGCGAACGTCGTGGTGACGGTCAACTACAACGGCTCCGGCCTGCAGGGCGCCAAGGACCCGAAGTCCAACGACATGCTGAAGGACGCCCAGCAGGCGCTCGCGGCCGCGGTGAGCGCCGTCAAGTAACCCGGGGAGCGGCTGCGCGCCGCCGCACAACTGTGCGAGGCTAAGCGCTGCATCAGCGACCTGGAGGGACCAAGCGGTGGCCGCGCTCAAACTGAACCGGACGCACCGGATACTGATCGGCATCGTCATCCTCGGCGCCGTCGTCATCGCGACGATCGGCTTCGCGGGTTCGTACGCGGCCGTGCGCGAGCTCGCCGAGGACAAGGGCTTCGGCCGCTTCGCCGTCTTCTTCCCGATCGGCATCGACGCCGGGATCATGGTGCTGCTGGCGCTCGACCTGCTGCTGACCTGGATCCGCATCCCGTTCCCGCTGCTGCGGCAGACCGCCTGGCTGCTGACGGCGGCCACGATCGCCTTCAACGGCGCGGCGGCCTGGCCGGACCCGCTGGGCGTCGCGATGCACGCGATCATCCCGGTGCTCTTCGTCATCTCCGTCGAGGCCGCCCGGCACGCCATCGGCCGGATCGCCGACATCACGGCCGACAAGCACATGGAAGGCGTCCGCCTCAGCCGCTGGCTGCTCGCCTTCCCCTCCACCTTCCTGCTGTGGCGCCGGATGAAGCTCTGGGAGCTGCGCTCGTACGACGAGGTGATCCGCCTCGAACAGGACCGGCTCGTCTACCGCGCCCGGCTGCGCGCCAAGTACGGCCGCGCATGGCGCCGGAAGGCGCCGATCGAGTCGACGATGCCGCTGAAGCTGGCGAAGTATGGGGTGCCCCTGTCGGAGACCGCTCCGGCCGGGCTGTCGGCGGCGGGCATCGCCCCGGCGGGCCCGGACGTGAGCGCCGTCGGCGCGATCCCGGCGCAGCGCCGGTCGCGGGAACAGCAGGCGCTCGCGGCAAGCGCGGGGCCGCGGGCCGATGCGGAGCCCGCTCCTGCGCCGGCGGCGGCACCCGCGCCGGAGCCCGCCCCTGAACCCGCACCGGCGCCCCCCGCCACCTACGCCGAGTACGAACCGGCCCAGCAGGTACCGCAGCAGCCCTCCATCATGGTCCCGACCGGCACCGGCACCGGCCTTCGCACCCTCGGCCAGGCCCCGGTCAACGGCAACGGCCACCGCCCGGCCCCGCCGCAGCTCTTCATGGAGCCGCCCACGCAGCCCGTCCCGGAGCCCGAGCCGGAGCCACTCTTCGACCAGTTCGCCCAGGAAGACCCGGCCGACGACGACGCGGACGTCCGCGGCTCCCTCCCCGACGACATCCCACGCGAGGACGCGTACTACGGCGCCTTCCTCCGCTTCGTCCAGGAAAAGGCCGACTTCCCGAACGCCCGCCAGTTCGCCCTCTACCTCCTGGACCACTACGGCGTCGGCGGCCGCACCGGCGGCCCTCTGACGGAGGGCTACCTCCGCGGCTACGTACGCGAATTCCGCCAGCGCTACAACGAGGAACAGTCGTCGTAACGCTCCGCATTCACTTTGAATGCATCCGGGGTAGACTGACACTGTGGAAGCAACCCATGTCACCATCCGAGATGTGCCGACCGACGCGCTCGACATACTGAAGGAACGCGCCGCACAGGAGGGCGTGTCCCTGTCCCGGTTCCTGCGTGAGCTCATCGAGCGCGAGGCGGCGACACCGACCATGGCCGAAGCCATCGAGCGGATCCGCGCGCATGCCACGGCGGAGTTCACCAACGACGATGTGCTCGACGCCATCGAGGCAGGTCGGGAGCGGCGCACATGATCGTCCTCGATTGCTCGGCACTCGTTCACTGCCTGACCGGCCGAACGCTGCAAGGAGAGCGGATCGCCGAGCGGATCGCCCGCGAGCGCGTGCTGGCAGTTCCGCACCTGCTTGATGCTGAACTGGCGTCGGCCCTGCTGGGCATGGCCAGGCGCGGCAAGCTCAACCGCGGGCAGGTGGATCAGGCAATGGCCGACTACCGGCTGATGCCGCTGCGCCGGCATGAGTTGAACCCGCTGTGGGAGCGGGTCAGTGAGCTGTCCGCAGGGCTGTCCGTCTACGACGCGCACTATGTGGCGCTGGCCGAAGGGCTGGGGGCGCCGCTGGTGACCAGCGACGCCCGCATCGCCAAAAGCGGCAGCACGCGCTGCCAGGTCGAGACCTTCTGAAGAAGGTCAGAGCCGCTCAGGGGTGCGGATGCCCAGCAGGGCCATGCCCTGGTGGAGAGTGCGGGCCGTGAGGTCGCACAGGAAGAGGCGGTTCTCGACCTGGGCCGGGGACTCCGCCTTCAGGACCGGGCACTGGTCGTAGAAGGTCGTGTACAGCGAGGCCAGCTGGTACAGATACGCGGTCAGCTTGTGCGGGGCGTACTCCGCCGCCGCCTCGAAGACCGTGTCGCCGAACGCGTCCAGGTGCAGGCCCAGCGCCCGCTCCGCGGGGGCCAGTTCGAGCTCCGGGTGCGGCGCCGGGCGCGCGTCGCCCGCCTTGCGCAGGATCGACTGGATCCGGGCGTACGCGTACTGCAGATACACCGACGTATCGCCGTTGAGCGAGACCATCTGGTCCAGGTCGAACTTGTAGTCCCGGTTCGGCGACGTCGACAGGTCCGCGTACTTCACCGCACCGATGCCGACCTGCGCGGCCCGCTCCTGGATCTCGTCCTCGCTGAGGTCCCGCGCCTTTTCCCGTACGACCTCGGCGGCCCGCTGCACCGCCTCGTCGAGCAGGTCCTCCAGCCGTACGGACACGCCCTCCCGGGTCTTGAACGGCTTGCCGTCCGCGCCCAGGACCGTGCCGTACGCCATGTTGTGCGCGGTGACCTCGTCGGTCAGCCAGCCCATCCGCCGGGCCGTCTCGAAGACCATCTTGAAGTGCAGGGCCTGCCGGACGTCCACCACGTACAGCAGCGTGCTGGCCTTCAGGTCGAAGACCCGGTTGCGGATCGCGGAGAGGTCGCTGGCCGCATAGCCGAAGCCGCCGTCGCCCTTCCGGACGATCAGCGGGACCGGCTGCCCGTCCTGGCCCTTGATGTCGTCGAAGAAGACGACGAGCGCGCCCTCGGAGCGGACGGCGACGCCCGCCTCCTCCAGCAGCCGGGCCGTCTCGGCCATCATGTCGTTGTACGCGGACTCGCCGACGATCTCGTCGTCCTGGACCTTCATGTCGAGCTTGCCGAAGACCGAGTTGAAGTAGACCTTCGACTCGTCCACGAACTGCTGCCAGAGCGCGAGCGTCTCCGGATCGCCGGACTGCAGGGCGACGACCCGGTTCCGGGCCCGCTCCTGGAACTCCTCGTCCGCGTCGAAGACCGCCCGCGAGGCCTTGTACACCCGGTTCAGGTTCGACATCGCCTGCTCGCCGTCGACCTCGGCCGCCGGAGCCAGCTGACCCGGGTTCTCGAACAGGTACTGGATGAGCATGCCGAACTGGGTGCCCCAGTCGCCGATGTGATGCCGGCCGATGGTCTTCTCACCGGTGAAGTCGAGCATGGCCCGGAGCGCGTCGCCGATCACCGCGGACCGCAGGTGGCCGACGTGCATCTCCTTGGCCACGTTCGGCTGCGCGTAGTCGATCACCGTGGTGCCGGGGTTCTCCGCGTACGGGACGCCGAGCCGGTCGTCCGCCGCCCGGGCGGCGAGCGTGTCGGTGATCGCCTTGTCGGAGACGGTGATGTTGAGGAAGCCGGGTCCTGAGACCTCGATCTCGGCGATCTCGGCGTGAGAGCCCAGGGACTCCACGACCTGCGCCGCCAGCTCCCGCGGGTTGCCCTTCAGCTTCTTCGCGAGCGCCAGCATCCCGTTGGCCTGGAAGTCAGCCCGGTCACTTCGGCGCAGCAGCGGGTCCGCGGCGCCGGCCTCCGGCAGGGCTGCCGAGAGGGCGTCCGCGAGCTGCTGCTCGACCTTGGTGGAAAGGGCAGGGACCGAGGCCATGGGTAAGAACCACCGTTCCGTGTGGGAGATCAGATCTATGCCCCAGTATCCCATGCGACACCACTGGTTTTTCTTTGGGAGAATGGGCCGCGCATTGTTCCCGAGAGAGGAAGTACGGACTGTGGGTACCGCCGCCGAGGCCGCCGACTGGGTCTCCCGTTTCGCCGACGAGGTCATCGAAGAGGCGGAGCGTCGGGCGCCGGGGAAACCTGTGGTCTGCGCGTCCGGGCTCTCCCCCTCCGGCCCCATTCACCTGGGGAATCTCCGCGAGGTCATGACCCCGCACCTGGTCGCCGACGAGATCCGGCGGCGCGGGATCGCGTGCGAGCACATCATCTCGTGGGACGACTTCGACCGGTTCCGTAAGGTGCCGGCCGGTGTCGAGGGCATCGACGAGTCGTGGGCCGAGCACATCGGCAAGCCGCTGACCTCGGTGCCGGCACCGCGCGGCAGCTCGTACGCGAACTGGGCCGAGCACTTCAAGGCCGCCATGATCGGCGCGCTTGCCGAGATGGGTGTCGAGTACCGCGGGATCAGCCAGACCGAGATGTACACGTCGGGCGCGTACCGCGAGCAGGTGCTGCACGCGATGAAGCACCGCGGCGAGATCGACGCCGTGCTGGACCAGTACCGGACCAAGAAGGCCCCGAAGAAGCAGTCGCAGAAGCCCCTCGACGAGGCGGAGGTCGCGGCGGCCGAGGGCTCGGGTGCGGCGGACGAGGACGACGGCACGACGGCCGGCGGCGAGTACTTCCCGTACAAGCCCTACTGCGCCGTCTGCGAGCGCGACCTGACGACGGTGACCTCGTACGACGATGACTCCACCGAGCTGCACTACACCTGCGTCTGCGGGCATGAGGAGACGGTGCGGCTGGCCGAGTTCGACCGCGGCAAGCTGGTGTGGAAGGTCGACTGGCCGATGCGGTGGGCGTACGAGGGCGTGGTCTTTGAGCCGTCGGGTGTCGATCACTCGTCGCCCGGGTCGTCGTTCCAGGTCGGCGGGCAGCTCGTCGGGATCTTCGGCGGGAAGCAGCCGATCGGGCCGATGTACGCGTTCGTCGGGATCAGCGGCATGGCGAAGATGTCGTCGTCGCGGGGTGGCGTGCCGACCGCGGCCGATGCGCTGCAGATCATGGAGCCGGCGCTGCTGCGGTGGCTGTATGCGCGGCGGCGGCCGAACCAGTCGTTCAAGATCGCCTTCGATGACCAGGTCGGGCGGACCTACACCGAGTGGGACAAGCTTGTTGCCAAGATCGGCGACGGATCCGCGCTGCCGGGCGACGTGGCGGCGTACGAGCGGGCAGCAGGCACCGCGGCCGGGCTGCTGCCGGCGACGCCGCGCCCGATGCCGTACCAGATGCTCGCGTCGGTGGCCGACATCACGGCGGGCAACGACGAGCAGACGCTCCGGATCCTGACCGAGGTCGACCCGGAGAACCCGGTGTCGTCGCTCGACGAGGTCCGGCCGCGGCTGGACAAGGCGACGTGCTGGATCCAGAAGTACGCGAAGCCGGAAGCGCGCACGCATGTGCGCGACGAGCCGGACACCGAGCGGCTGGCGGCGCTGAGCGACGAGGAGCGGGAAAGCCTCCGCCTGCTGCTCGACGGCCTCGACAAGCACTGGTCGCTGGACGGCCTGACGCACCACGTGTACGGCGTGCCGAAGGTGCAGGCGGGCTTCCCTGCGGAGGCCGGTCCGAAGGATCTGCCGGCAGAGGTCAAGGCCGCGCAGCGGCCGTTCTTCGCGCTGCTGTACCGGCTGCTCGTCGGCGCCGACGCAGGGCCGCGGCTGCCGACCCTGCTGCTCGCGATCGGCGCCGACCGGGTGCGCAAGCTGCTGGGGGCGTAAGCCGCCTGTCGCGTACGGCTAGGCGCCGGCGCTCCGGTACTTCCGGAACGTCGGCGCCGCCAGCGCCAGCACCCCGATCGCCACCACCACGAGCACCCCGCCCCCGGCCACCGCCACCCGCGGTCCGAAGGCCGAGCCCGCGACGCCGTGGACCAGGTCGGCCAGGCGCGGGCCGCCGACGACGACCACCACGAAGACGCCCTGCATGCGGCCGCGCATCTCGTCCGTGGCGGCCTCCTGCAGGATCGCCCCGCGGAAGACGGCCGACACCATGTCCGCCACCCCGGACAGCGCCAGGAACGCCGCCGCCCACCACAGGTTGGGGCTCATCCCGAAACCGGCGACCGCGACGCCGAAGGCCGCGATCGACACGATCACCATCAGCCCGTGCCGCTTCGCCCTGCTGAAGGTGCCCGACAGCAGCCCGCCCAGCAGCGCCCCCAGCGGAATGGCGGCGAAGAGCAGCCCGAGCGCGAAGCCTTCGCCGTGCCCCGCGTACGTCGTCGCGGCCAGCTGCGGGAACAGCGCCCGGGGCATCCCGAAGACCATTGCGATGATGTCGGCGACGAAGGACATCAGCAGCACGGCGTTGGCGGCCGCGTACTTGAACCCGGCCAGGGTCTCGCGCAGCCCGGCCCGCTTCGGTGCCGCGTCCGACAGCGGCGGCAGCGGCGGCAGCCGCCACACCGCCCAGATCGTGACGACCAGCGCGATCGCGTCGATCAGATAGAGCTCGGCGAGCCCGATCACCGGGATCAGCACCCCGGCGAGCAGCGGCCCGGCGATGGCGCCGGTCGAGAAGACGGTGGCGCCGAGCGCCTGCGCCGCGGTCAGCTCACCGGCCGGCACCAGCCGGGCGATGGCGGCATTACGGGCCGGGGAGTTCATGCCGAAGAAGGTCTGCTGCAGCGCGAGCAGCACCATCAGCACCCACACCGAGCCGATCCCGGCGAGCGCCTGCACCCAGAACGCCACGGCGGTGACGGCGATGCCGGTGTTGGTGACCAGCATCAGCTTGCGCCGGTCCACGCTGTCGGCGACGGCGCCGCCCCACAGCCCGAAGATGACCAGCGGCACGAGCCCGGCGATCGACGCGTACCCGATCCAGGCCGAAGAGCCGGTGATGTCGTAGATCTGCTTGGGCACGGCCACGGCGGTGAGCTGGCTGCCGACCGCGGTCACCGCAGTCGACGCCCAAAGCCGCCGGTACGCGGGCCGCTTCAGCGGCCGCGTATCCATGAGGAAGCGCCGCCAGCCGCTCGGCCGGTCCGAGACGGCGGGGTCTATCGCGGGTTCGTCGGGGTCGTCGCGCTCCGCAGCGGTGCTCGTCACTGCTCGCGCAGCAACTGCGCGGCCTCGACCGCCCAGTAGGTGAGCACCATGTTCGCGCCCGCCCGCTTGAAGGAGGTCAGCGTCTCCAGGATCGCGCGCTCCCGCTCGATCCAGCCCTTCTCCGCGGCGGCCTCGACCATCGCGTACTCACCGGAGATCTGGTACGCCGCGAGCGGCACCGTCACCTCGTCGGCGAAGGACTTGAGGATGTCGAGATACGGCAGGCCCGGCTTCACCATGACCATGTCCGCGCCCTCGGCGAGGTCGAGCTCCAGCTCGCGCAGCGACTCACGGAAGTTCGCCGGGTCCTGCTGGTAGGTCTTCCGGTCGCCCTTCAGCGACGACCCGACGGCCTCCCGGAACGGGCCGTAGAAGGCGGACGCGTACTTCGCGGTGTACGCGAGGATCGCCACGTCCTCCCGCCCGATCTGGTCGAGCGCCTCGCGGGTGACGGCGATCTGCCCGTCCATCATCCCGCTGGGCCCCACGACATGGGCGCCGGCGTCGGCCTGCACCTGCGCCATCTCGGCGTACCGCTCAAGGGTGGCGTCGTTGTCGACCCGCCCCTCGGCGTCGAGCACACCGCAGTGGCCGTGGTCGGTGGTCTCGTCGAGGCACAGGTCGGACATGACGACGAGGTCGTCGCCCACCTCTGCCCGCACATCCCGCAGCGCGACCTGGAGGATGCCGTCCGGGTCGGTGCCGGCGGTCCCGACGGCGTCCTTCTTGTCCTCCTCGGGCACCCCGAAGAGCATGATCCCGCCAATGCCGGCGGCGACGGCCTCCGCGGCGGCCTTACGCAGCGTGTCCCGGGTGTGCTGCACGACACCGGGCATCGACCCGATCGGCGCCGGCTCGCTGATCCCCTCCCGCACAAAGGCGGGCAGGATGAACTCGGCCGGATGCAGCCGATTCTCGGCGACCATCCGCCGCATCGCAGGGGTCGTCCGCAGCCGCCGCGGCCGTACGACCGGGCCTTCGCTGATGCCGCTCACTTCGCTTCCTTCCTGGATCAGCGCGACGTGCGCCAATTCAAGCCCGTCCGGCGCTTGAGGACGAGCGCCGCCAGGCGCGATACGGGGGTCTGGGGGCGGAGCCCCCAGGTCTCACACCGAGCGCGACTTTCGACGCGGCCGCCGCTCCGACGGCCGCAACACCGACTCCCCGGCCTCCAGCGCCGCCAGGCGTCGCTCCCCGCCGAAGGCGGCAAGCGCCTCCGCCAGCTTGGCGACCGACGGCTCCGGCGCCATGACGTCGACCCGGAGGCCGTGCTCCTCGGCGGTCTTGGCGGTGGCGGGGCCGATGCAGGCGATGACGGTTACGTTATGCGGCTTGCCGGCGATCCCGACGAGATTCCGCACAGTCGAGGACGACGTGAACAACACGGCGTCGAAGCCACCGCCCTTGATGGCTTCACGCGTCGGCGCCGGCGGCGGCGAGGCGCGCACAGTGCGGTACGCCGTGACGTCGTCGACCTCCCAGCCCAGCTCCTTCAGCCCGGCCACCAGCGCCTCGGTGGCGATGTCGGCGCGCGGCAGGAACACCCGGTCGATCGGGTCGAAGACCGGGTCGTACGGCGGCCAGTCCTCGAGCAGCCCGTGCGACGACTGCTCGCCGCTCGGCGTGAGATCCGGCTTCACCCCGAAGTCGACCAGCGCCTTCGCCGTCGACTCACCCACCGCCGCGACCTTGATCCCGGCGAAGGCGCGCGCATCGAGCCCGTACTCCTCGAACTTCTCCCGCACGGCCTTCACGGCATTGACCGAGGTGAAGGCGATCCACTCGTAACGCCCGGTCACCAGCCCCTTGACGGCCCGCTCCATCTGCTGGGGCGTCCGCGGCGGCTCCACGGCGATGGTCGGCACCTCATGGGGCACGGCCCCGTAAGACCGCAGCTGCTCGCTCAGCGACGCCGCCTGCTCCTTCGTGCGCGGCACGAGCACCTGCCACCCGAAGAGGGGCTTCGACTCGAACCACGACAGGCTCTCCCGCCGCGCCGGCGCGCTCTGCTCGCCGACCACGGCTATGACGGGCTGCCCGGCATCCGGGGACGGCAGCGCCTTCGCGGCCTTGAGCACCTGCGCGACGGTGGACAGCGTCGCATTCCAGGTCCGCTGCCGAGTCGTGGTCCCGGCGACCGTGACCGTCATCGGCGTATCGGGCTTGCGCCCGGCGGACACCAGTTCACGCGCGGCCGCCGCGACATCCTCCAGCGTGGTGGAGACGACCGCGGTGCCGTCGCTGGTGCCGACCTCGCCCCAGCAAGCGGCCGAAGCGGTACGGGCGTCGACGAACCGCACGGTCCCGCCGTCCGCGTCCCGCAGCGGCACCCCGGCATACGCGGGCACGCCAACGGCGGCCGCGACACCCGGCACCACCTCGAAGGCGATGGCCTCCGCGGCGCAGTCCTGCATCTCCTGCACGGCGCCGCCGTCCAGGCCCGGGTCACCGGCGATCGCATGCACGACCCTCTTGCCGGAGCGGGCGGCCCGCATGACAAGATGGCTCGCGCTGGGCGGCGTTGAGCCCTCCGCCGAGGATTCGGCCGCCTCCTGGGGCACGCTTGCCCCTGCGCGAGCGTGCGCGCGCACGACATCGAGGATGTCGCGGTCGGCGACGAGCACATCGGCGGCGGCTAGCGCCTCCACGGCGCGCAGTGTCAGCAGTCCCGGGTCGCCGGGTCCGGCGCCCAGGAACGTGACGTGCCCGGCGGTGCGGGGCGCCTTCGTCTCGTTCTGGTCAGTAGTAGAGGCGGTGGGGCTCAATCTGCTCGCTCCCCCATCAGACCGGCCGCTCCCTTGGCGAGCATCGCTTCCGCGAGCTCGCGCCCGAGCGCAACGGCGTCCTCGCTGGACGCCGGGACGGGGCCGGTGGTGGACAGCTGCACCAGTGTGGAGCCGTCGGTCGTGCCGACGACGCCGCGCAGGCGCATCTCGGTGACAACCTGCCCCTCCGTCAGCAGGTCGGCGAGCGCACCCACGGGCGCGCTGCAGCCGGCCTCCAGAACGGCGAGCAGGGTTCGCTCGGCGGTCACGGCGGCCCGCGTGTACGGGTCGTCGAGCTCGGCGAGCTGTGCGACGAGGTGCGTGCTTGCGGCAGCACACTCGACCGCGAGTGCCCCCTGGCCAGGGGCGGGCAAGACTGCGTCGGTCGGGATCAGCTGGGTGGCCTCCTCGAGGCGGCCGATACGGGCCAGGCCCGCGGCTGCCAGGACGACGGCGTCCAGTTCGCCCTTCCGTACGTAACCGATGCGGGTGTCGACGTTACCCCGGATCGCGACCGTCTCGACACCACGCCCGAGCGCGCGGGCCCAGGCGTTGAGCTGCGCGGCACGGCGCGGCGAGCCGGTGCCGACGCGGGCGCCCTCGGGCAGCTCCTCGAAGGTCAGCCCGTCGCGGGCCACCAGCACGTCGCGGGCGTCCTGCCGCGGCGGGATGGCCGCGACGACGAGGCTGTCCGGCTGCGTGGTCGGCAGGTCCTTCAGCGAGTGCACGGCGAGATCGATCTCACCCCGCTGCAGCGCCTCGCGCAGCGCGGCGACGAACACACCGGTGCCGCCGATCTGCGCCAGCGGCGAACGGTCCGTATCGCCGCGGGTGGTGATCTCGACGAGCTCGACCGGACGGCCGGTGAGCTCGGTGATCGCCTCGGCGACCTGGCCCGACTGGGCCATGGCGAGCTTGCTGCGGCGGGTGCCGAGCCTGAGCGGAGTGGTCATGCCTGGCCCCTCTCGGCGGCTGGATTCGTATCAGCCCGGCTGACGGCCGCCACCGCTTCCTGATCAAGGTCGAACAGCTTGCGCAGCGCATCCGCATACCCGGCCCCGTCCGGGGTCGCGGCAAGCTGCTTCACCCGCACGGTCGGCGCATGCAGCAGCTTGTCGACGACGCGGTTAACGGCCTGCGTGATCTCGGCCCGCTCCCGCTCCCCGAGATCGGGCAGCCGCCCGTCGAGCCGCGCGATCTCGGCGGCCACGACATCGGCGGCCATGGTGCGCAGCGCGACGACGGTGGGCGTGATGGTGGCGGCCCGCTGGGCGGCGCCGAAGGCGGCGACTTCAGCGGAGACGATTTTGCGGACCTGGTCCACGTCGGCGGCCATGGGCGCGTCGGCGGACGCGGCGGCGAGCGACTCGATGTCGACGAGGGTGACGTGGTCGAGGTCGTGCAATGCGGGATCGGTGTCCCGCGGCATGGCGAGGTCGAGGATCTCGACGGCCCCGGTCACGTCGGCAGCGGTGAGCACGAGCCCGGTGGCACCGGTGCAGGAGACGACGACATCGGCGAGGGCGAGCTCGGCGCTCACGGCGTCCATGGCGACCGCCCGGGCGGTCAGCTGCTGCCCGGCCCCGTCGGAGACGCCGGCCCCGTCGGAGACGCCGGCCCCGTCGGAGACGCCGGCCCCGTCGGGGGCACTCCCCTGCGCCGGAATCCCGCTGTCAGCGCCGCGTAGCGGCGCAGCGGCACCGGCGCCGGAGGCGCCAAGGCTCGCGGCGAGCCGCTCAGCCCGCTCCACCGTCCGATTCGCGATCACCAGCTCCGCCACCCCGGCCCGCGCCAGCGTGGTGGCAGCCAGCGACGACATCGACCCGGCGCCAATGACCAGCGCCCGCTTGCCGACGGCCCAGTCGGCGACCGGCCGTCCGGCAGCCAGCTGCTCAAGCCCAAACGTCACGAGCGACTGCCCAGCCCGGTCGATCCCGGTCTCCGAATGGGCACGCTTGCCCACCCGCAGCGACGACTGGAACAGATCATTCAGCGTCCGCCCCGCCGTATGCAGCTCCTGCCCCCGGGCCAGCGCCTCCTTGATCTGCGCGAGGACCTGCCCCTCCCCCACGACCATCGAGTCGAGCCCGCACGCCACCGAGAAGAGATGGTGGACCGCCCGGTCCTCGTAATGGACGTACAGATACGGGGTGAGCTCCTCAAGCCCCACCCCCGTGTGCTGGGTGAGCAGCGTGGACAGCTCGGCGACACCCGCGTGGAACTTCTCCACGTCGGCATACAGCTCGACCCGGTTGCAGGTGGCGAGCACCGCCGCCTCTCCGACCGGCTCCGCCGCCACCGCGTCGGCAAGCAGCTTCGCCTGCGCGGACGCGTCGAGCGCGACCCGCTCCAGCAAGCTGACCGGCGCACTGCGGTGGCTCAGGCCAACGACGAGCAGACTCATGCCGGCATCACGGCGGGGATGTCCCCGTCAGATCCCGGCTCGTGCCGCTTGCGCGCCGTCGCGGCGGGCGGCGCCGCGGGCGCCTCGGTGTCGGGCTGCGGCGCGCCCTCGTCCGCCCCGGCCTCGTCGGCACCGGCGCCGTCCTCCCCGGCCTTCCGCTGCTCGTGGAAGGCGAGGATCTGTAGCTCTATCGACAGATCGACCTTGCGTACGTCCACACCTTCCGGGACGGTCAGCACGGTCGGGGCAAAGTTCAGGATCGACGTCACACCGGCCTCCACGAGCCGGTTGCAGACCTGCTGCGCAGCACCCGCCGGAGTGGCGATGACACCGATGGAGACGCCGTTGTCGCTGATGATCGACTCGAGTTCGTCGGTGTGCCGCAGCGGCAGCCCGGCGACCATCTTCCCGGTCATCGCCGGGTCGGCGTCGATGAGCGCGGCGATACGGAACCCACGGGACGCAAAGCCGCCGTAGTTGGCGAGCGCGGCGCCGAGGTTACCGATACCGACGATCACCACGGGCCAGTCCTGGGTCAGGCCCAGCTCGCGGGAGATCTGGTAGACGAGGTACTCCACGTCATAGCCGACGCCCCGGGTCCCGTACGAGCCCAGGTAGGAGAAGTCCTTGCGCAGCTTCGCGGAGTTGACGCCCGCGGCGGCCGCGAGCTCCTCCGAGGAGACCGTGGGGACCGATCGCTCGGACAGCGCGGTCAGCGCGCGCAGGTACAGCGGAAGACGGGCGACGGTGGCCTCGGGAATCCCTCGGCTTCGGGTCGCCGGTCGGTGAGTTCGGCCAGTTGCCACGGTGCTCCTGCGGTCAGCGCGAGCGGGTGAGCAGGCTCGCGTTCCTTGGAATCGCGCGACGCTGCTCGATTGAAAGCAGGCTATGCCTTTGTGAACGCGTGCACAAAGACGGTGTCTGTTTTGTCCGAGCAAAGTGACGGGGGTCACGCGTCGCAGCACTCACCCTCACCTCACCTGCTCGCACCCCGCGTTCCGACACAAAACGCCCCCGATCGTAAACCAGATTTCTACAGCGCCGCTCTACAGCGCCCGGCGCAGCCGATCCGGATCGACCCGCCAGAAGGTGTGCTGCTCACCATCGATGAGCACCACGGGGATCTGCTCCCAGTAGGCGCTGTACAACTGCTCATCCGCAGTGATGTCCCTCTCATCCCAAGAGGCACCGGTCTCGGCACACACCTTCTTGATCACCTCGCGGGCCTCGTCGCAGAGATGACACCCCGGCTTGCCGACCAGGGTCACCGTGCGCTCGGCCGGAGACCGGCGGGAGGACCTACGCCATGGAAGGGGACTCATGTCCCCATTGTGCGGCGTCCGGGCACAACCCCCTTAACCTGCCCGACACCAGCTTGTCCGCCTCGCACCGTTATGCTCGCGCCATGGCCGCTATCCGATGGCTCACCATCCCGAGGTTCCGCAGGCGCTACGCGACCGCGCGCAGCGTGCTGGCGGGCGAGGCTGCCGCGGAGGCCGCCCGCAAGCTCGAGGAAGCGCCTGACGAGGCTCTCCAGGAAAAGGGTGCGGAACAGGCCGAGGAAGCCGGCGAAGAGGAGCAGGAGCCGGAGTTCCCGGTCCCGGGCGACACCCGCGCCGCCGCCTTCTTCGACCTCGACAACACGATCATGCAGGGCGCCGCGCTCTACCACTTCGGCCGCGGCCTCTATAAGCGGAAGTTCTTCACCTCCCGCGACCTCGCCCGCTTCGCCTGGCAGCAGGCGTACTTCCGCCTCGCCGGCTCGGAGAACCCCGAGCACATGCAGGACGTCCAGTCCTCCGCGCTGTCGATCATCCAGGGCCACCGCGTCTCCGACCTCATGGAGATGGGCGAGGAGATCTACGACGAGTACATGGCCGACCGCATCTGGCCCGGCACCCAGGCCCTCGCCCAGGCGCACCTGGACGCGGGCCAGAAGGTCTGGCTGGTCACCGCGGCCCCCGTGGAGACCGCCACCATCATCGCCCGCCGCCTCGGCCTGACCGGCGCCCTCGGCACCGTCGCCGAGTCCGTCGGCGGCGTCTATACGGGCCGCCTCACCGGCGAGCCGCTGCACGGCCCGGCGAAGGCGGAGGCGGTACGGGCCCTGGCCACCGCCGAGGGCCTGGATCTGGCGCGCTGCGCGGCGTACAGCGACTCGGCCAACGACATCCCGATGCTGTCCCTGGTCGGCCACCCGTACGCGATCAACCCGGACGCCCGGCTGAAGAAGCACGCCCGGGAACACGGCTGGCGGCTGCGCGACTACCGCACGGGCCGTAAGGCGGCGAAGGTCGGCATCCCGGCCGCCGCGGGCGTCGGCGCCGTCGCGGGCGGCGCGGCCGCCGCGGCGGCGCTGCACCGCCGCCGGCGCTAACCCCACCTGATCGCAGGCAATCTCTCCCTCTTACCCACACAGGGCGCTCGCCAGTCACACCGGCAGCGGTCAGCCACAACACGCCCGGGAACCAGGCAGTTCGTGTCACTTACCGATCAGAATCACCCATCACCCGGATACTTGATGGGTCGTCAATAGGTTACGGACCGAACGGAACCGGTGAATTGAGCAACTGGGTGTAGCGCGGCCTGTACGAAGCGTTATTCTCCTCAGACGCGTAACCGGTCCCACACGTCACAACGACGGGTGAACGGTCCCGCACTGAACGTGATGGAAGCTCTGCCTCTGGGAGTCCCGTGTCCTCACACGTCGGGGTTGACGCCTCAGGCCTGGCTACGCTGCGCGCACAAGTGCGCGAGCAGCTGCGCATGTTTGAGAACAGGAGCGGCACCGGCGCCACACCCTGGCCGGCCGGCCCCGCGCTGGTCCTGGCCGGCCACCCGGCCACCGGCCCCTCAGCCGCCACCGCCTACGCCCTCGCCGACAGCGGCGCCGCCGTCGGCAGCCGCCGCGGCTCCGCCAGGGGCGCCCGCCCCGCGGACAGCGACAGCCGCCGCATGATGGACCTGGTCGAGCGCGCCCAGTCGGGCGAGGCCGAGGCCTTCGGCTCGCTCTACGACCAGTACTCGGACACGGTCTACCGGTACATCTATTACCGCGTCGGCGGCCGCGCCACCGCCGAGGACCTCACCTCCGAGACCTTCCTGCGCGCCCTGCGCCGCATCGGCACCTTCACCTGGCAGGGCCGCGACTTCGGCGCCTGGCTGGTGACGATCGCCCGCAATCTCGTCGCCGACCACTTCAAGTCCTCCCGCTTCCGGCTGGAGGTCACCACCGGCGAGATGCTCGACTCCAGCGAGACGGAGCGCTCCCCCGAGGACTCCGTCCTCGAGTCGCTCTCCAACACCGCCCTGCTGGAGACGGTCAGAAAGCTCAACCCACAGCAGCAGGAGTGCGTTACGCTCCGATTCCTCCAGGGCCTCTCCGTAGCCGAGACGGCCCGTGTGATGGGGAAGAACGAGGGAGCGATCAAGACCCTGCAGTACCGCGCCGTGCGTACCCTGGCCCGGCTCCTCCCTGACGACGCCCGCTGAGAGGCACACCCGTCTTGCCAGCCGCACCGATAGCCGCCGACCTGATCGCACCGCCCCTACGGTGCGATTATCGGCAGTGCGTAACCCTATTGCCCGAGCTGTCGTTGAGTGGAGTGCAGGACTTCCACCCGACCTCTGATTTGCGCACAACCTCTGGGCGGGTCAAGGGAGTCCAACGCCTGAGACCCCGAGTCGAGAGGAGGTGCAGTCCGTGATCGGATCCGTATCGGCGAAGCGGGCCAACGCCTTCGCCCAGGCCCTGGATACCGCCGTTCTCGAAGGCGTCCCGGAGGACGTCGAGATCGACGACCCCGAGCAGGCGCGGCTGCTGGCCGTCGCCGGCGGCATCGCGGCGCTGCCCGCGCCGTCGATGGACCCCGAGGTCAAGGCCGTCCAGCGGGCGCAGCTGATCGCCGCCATGGAGCAGCAGTTCGCGGGCGGCGGCTCGGGCGGCCAGGCCGTCCCCGAGCAGCGCCGCCGCGGCGCGCACCGCGCGGACACCAGCCCGCTCTCCAAGCTCAGGCCGCAGTCGAAGTGGTCCCGCGGGGTCGCCATCGGCGGCCTCGGCGTCGGGGTGGCCGCAGGATCGTTCAGCGGCGTCGCCGCGGCCAGCTCCGACGCCCTCCCCGGCGACACGCTCTATGGCCTCAAGCGCGGCATGGAGGACGTCAAGCTCACCCTCGCCGACGGCGACGGCGAGCGCGGCCGCCTCTATCTCGACAATGCCGCCACCCGCCTGAATGAGGCCCGCCGCCTCATGGAGCGGCAGCGCGCCGGCGACCTCGACGAGGAGTCGGTCTCCGAGGTCCGCAAGACCCTGCAGGGCGTCCGCCATGACGCCGGCGAGGGCCACCGGCTGCTCCATGATGCGTACGAGAAGGACCGCAGCGCCGGCCCCATCCAGTCCCTCTCCGCCTTCTCCAAGTCGCATCGCGCCGGCTGGGACCAGCTGCGCCAGCAGCTGCCCGTGCAGCTCGACGATGTCGGCCAGGAGGTCGACGACGTCTTCGACGCCATAGACGATGAGCTGGGCCCGCTGAGCTCCCTGCTCCCCCCGGACGAGGACTCCGCCGACCGCGGCCGCTCCACCGGCACCGACCCGGGCCGCGACTCCGGCAGCCCTGACCCGTCCCCGTCGTCCAGCTCCTCGTCCGACGGCGAGGCCGGCAAGGACGACAAGAAGCAGCCCTCGGACGACGCGAGCGACGGCAAGGACGGCGGCCTCATCGGCGACGGCGGCCTCATCGACACCAAGCCGAGCGAGGGCGGCAAGAGCAGCGGCTCCAGCACGCCCCCGCCGGACAGTGGCAAGTCACCCGACGCGGACGTCACCATCCCGCCGCTGCTCCCCGGCCTGCCGGGCCTGGGGCTGGACGCCGAGGACGACGAGGAGTAAGTCGGCGGAGGCGGCTGCTCAGAAGAAGACGGACCTGCGCTGCACCAGCAGCTTGTACAGCGTGTGCTGGATGGTCTCCCGCACCTGATCGGTCAGGTTGAACATCAGCATCGGGTCCTCGGCCGCCTCCGGCGGATAGCCGTCCGTAGGAATCGGCTCGCCGAACTGGATCGTCCACTTCGTCGGCAGCGGCACGGCCCCGAGCGGCCCCAGCCAGGGGAAGGTCGGGGTCACCGGGAAGTACGGGAAGCCCAGCAGCCGCGCCACCGTCTTGGCGTTCCCGATCATCGGGTATATCTCCTCGGCGCCCACGATCGAGCAGGGCACGATCGGCGCCTTCGCCTTCAGCGCGGTCGAGACAAAGCCGCCGCGGCCGAAGCGCTGCAGCTTGTAGCGCTCGGAGAAGGGCTTCCCGAGCCCCTTGAAGCCCTCCGGCATCACGCCCGTCACCTCGCCGCGCGACAGCAGCCGCTGGGCGTCCTCGGCGCAGGCCAGGGTGTGGCCGCCCTTGCGGGCCAGCTCATTGATCACCGGCAGCTTGAAGACCAGGTCGGCGCCGAGCAGCCGCAGCGTGCGGTCCGCCGGGTGATGGTCGTGCACGGCGACCTGCAGCATCAGCCCGTCCCACGGCAGGGTGCCGGAGTGATTGCACACCACCAGGGCGCCGCCGGTGTCCGGGATGTTCTCGATGCCCTTGACCTCGACCCGGAAGTACTTCTCGTACAGCGGCCGGAACAGCGGCATCAGCACCTGATCGGTGAGCTCACCGTCGTACCCGAACTCATCCACCTCATAGTCACCGGTCAGCCGCCGCCGCAGAAAGCTCAGCCCGTGCGCCGCCTTGCGGTCCCAGTCGCCGCCGAGGAGCCGGTCGAGCAGGCCGGGGCCCATAGTCTCGCCCGGCCCGTCCTGAGCGGCCTCCTGGGGCATCTCGGCCTCCTCGGCATCCTGCACGTCGGACGGCTCCCGTACGGCACTCAGCGGGCTCTCCGCGGCCGTCTGCGCGGCACCGGGCCCGCCGGGCCGCTTGCGGGGGCTGCGGCGGCGCTGTCCCCCGCTTGAGGACGTCCTGGCGCGGTCGTCGTCGAAGGGTATGACCTTCGCGTCAGCCATGGGTGCGCTCCTTGCTGATACCTATACGGGCGGCCACCGCGTCCACGGCCCGCCCCACCGCCTCCGGCGGCAGCAGGCCGGGGCCGAGGCTGCCGGCGAAGTCGCAGAAGGCCTCGGTGGTCGTGTACCGGGGCGCGAAGCCCAGCACCTCGCGCATCTGCCGGGTGTCCACCACCCGCCCGTGGGTGAGCAGCCGGATCTGCTCCGGCGCGAAGTCCGTCATGCCCACCGAGCGCAGCGCCGAGCCAATCCAGGTGACCGCGGGCAGCAGGGTGGGCGCGGTGGGGCGGCCGAGGCGGCGGGCGCACTGCGAGAGCAGCAGGACGCCGTCCCCGGCGATGTTGAAGGTGCCGCTGTTGAGATGTCCCTTACGGGCCTCTCCGGCAGCCACCAGCAGCACGTCGATCACGTCCTGCTCGTGCACGAACTGCAGCCGCGGGTCGTACCCGAGGACGGTCGGCAGCACGGGAAGCGCGAAGTACTCGGCGAGCGGGGTGTCGGCGCCGGGACCGAGGATGTTCGCGAACCGCAGCACCGCGACCGCGACATCGGGGCGGCGCCGGGCGAAGCCGCGCACATACCCCTCGACCTCGACGGTGTCCTTCGCGAAGCCGCCGGAGGGCAGCCGCCGCGGCACGGTCTGCTCGGTGAAGACGGCGGGGTCGCGGGGCGCGGAGCCGTAGACATTGGTGGAGGACTTCACCACGAGCCGCTGCACGGTGGGCGCCTTCTGGCAGGCGCCGAGGAGCTGCATCGTGCCTATGACGTTCGTTTCCTTCAGGGCGGCGCGGCTGGCGCGCGGGCCCAGCGGGGTGCCGGTGACGTCCATGTGCACGACGGTGTCGACGGCGTTCTCGATCAGCACCCGGCCGACGGTGGGGTGGCGGATGTCGGCCCGTACGAACTCGGCGTCGCCGAGATCATGATCCGGCTCCAGGGTGTCGACGGCAAGCACCCGCTCGACGCCCGGCTCACGCTGGATGCGGCGGACCAGGCGGCCGCCCAGCCGGCGGGCCACGCCTGTGACGAGCACCACCTTGCCCACTGGATCCGCCTGCCTTCCTGCGCCGGGGCCTCCCAGGTTAGCGGTGCGATGTTGCCCGGAGGTGTCCGTACCTGAACGCACACCGCCGCCCCAGGGCACCCTGAAGGTGCTGGGGCGGCGGTTGTGCGCGCGGCCTTGCGGCCGGTTACTTCTTGTTGCGGCGCTGCACGCGCGTGCGCTTCAGCAGCTTGCGGTGCTTCTTCTTAGCCATCCGCTTGCGGCGCTTCTTGATGACAGAGCCCACTACTACCCTCGCTCACTTGATTTGCTTCATGGCGCGGGGCAGGGCCCACACGACCTACGTCGGCCCAGCCTACCCGCCATGCGGCCTAGCCCGTAATCGAGGGAGGGCCACCGGGCTCTGTCGATCTTGATCGCTGTGCTGATTTTACGGTCGATCTTGAACGACTCCTGGCCGTCAGGCCGACTCCACCCCCACATATGACTCGCGAAGGTACTCGTGCACCGCGTTCTCCGGCACCCGGAAGGACCTGCCCACCCGGATCGCCGGCAGATGCCCGCTGTGCACCAGCCGGTAGACGGTCATCTTGGACACTCGCATCACAGCGGCTACTTCCGCCACCGTGAGGAACTGGACCTCGGACAGAGGCCTCTCTGCATTTGCAGCCATGACACACCTGAACCTTCCGCACATGACGGACACCGGCTTCCCCTCCGGTGACTCCTGTTCGCATGCGCGCTCTTTCCCAGAGTAGGTGCGGGTGGTGCAAGTGGGGAAGAGGAGTTGCGATCGGATGGCTACTGTGACAGACACGCTCGATTGAGTACATAGCGCGTCAACGCCCTGTAGCAGTCGGACCGCACAGCGTCATCAAGCGGAACGACTACGGACACCCGCCCCTCTGCCTGCCCGACGAACGGCGCGGGATCGTCGGCATCTGCCAGGCCAATGGCCTCAAAACCCAGCTGACCTGCACCACAGACCCACCCGTGATCCCCGACCACCAGCTCCGGCAGGGCAGTTGCCCCGCCGGCCGCGGCGGCCAGCGCGGCCCGGACAGGAAGGGGGGAGTGCGTATGCACGCCGGTACGACACCCATCCCCATGCACGCCGTTTTCGTGCACCTGCGCGACGCCGCTGGCGTAGCGAAGGTTGTATGTGCGTACGCCGAACCGGGTCGTTATGTCGACATCTCTGCCATCCCCTGGGGTGAGGACATCGCACCCCGCCGCCGAGAGCCCGGCAGCCAAGGCGGCGTAGAAACCAAGGAGTCCTGCGGGATGCCCGGTGCCGATGAGCACGCTTTCACCGCGCTCGGCGGCCAGTTTGAGCCGATCTGCGAAGGCGTCCAGGGCCGCGATGGTCAGATCCGGGTCGATCTCGACGGGTCCGGAGATGTGCCCGGGGTCCGGGCTGGTCCCGGTGCGGTGCGCCATGAGGAGCAGCAAGTCCCGCACGGTCCAGTCCCGTTCGGGCTCAAGCCCGAGGAGCGCGCGCGGATCGCGGGCGGCGAAGAGGTGATACCGCCGCAATGCACCCTCGCGGGTGGTGGCTACGGTCCCGGCGATGCTGTGCGCGAGCAGGTGGACCCGGAGCTCGTCGGCGGCAGCCGTTGTGGTGGTCAACACGGGGGCAATGGTGGCGGCTTGGGCAGCGCGGTGCGGCACGTTTCACTCTTTTTCACCCACCCGCCCGCCCGTTGGACCTACGGCACACAGCAACGGGCGGGAACAGCCCCTCAGGGCAGCAAACCGTGCGCCGGGAACACCCCACGCCGCACCGCCCGAATCGCCTGATCCACCGCCGACCCCGGGTCGTACCCGTCCTCCCAGTCCGGGAAGGACGCATCGCACCCATCCGTCATCCGCCGCGGCCCAGCCACCCCCGTACGGCGATAAACCTCGGCCCGCCACTCCTCAGGCACCTCAGCCTCCGCCGGAATCGGCACCCCGGCAGCGATCGCCGACAGATGCGTCCACGCCCGCGGCACCACATCCACCACCGCGTAGCCGCCACCCCCCAGCGCCAGCCACCGCCCACCGGCATGCTCCTGCGCCAGATCATGCAGGCCCTGCGCAGCAGCCCGCTGCGCGTCCACCGACAGCGCCAGATGCGCCAGCGGATCCTCCACATGCGTATCCGCCCCGTGCTGCGTCACCAGCACCTGCGGCCGGAAGGCGCCCACCAGCGGCGGCACCACCGCATGGAACGCCCGCAGCCACCCCGCATCCCCGGTCCCCGCCGGCAGCGCCACATTGACCGCGCTGCCCTCCGCGGCCGCGGCCCCCGTCTCCTCCGCCCACCCGGTCTGCGGAAACAGCGTCCGCGGATGCTCATGCAGCGAGATCGTCAGCACCCGCGGGTCATCCCAGAACGCCGCCTGCACCCCATCCCCGTGATGCACATCGACATCCACATACGCCACCCGCTCCGCACCCAGCTCAAGCAGCCGCGCAATCGCCAGCGCCGCATCGTTGTAGATACAGAACCCGGACGCACCCCCAGGCATCGCATGATGCAGCCCGCCCGCGAAGTTCACCGCATGCTCGGCATCCCCACGCCACAGCGCCTCCGCCGCCGCCACCGACTGCCCGGCGATCAGCGCCGAAGCCTCATGCATCCCGGCAAAGGCGGGATCATCGATGGTCCCGATCCCGTACGACACATCAGCGGCGGACGGATCGGCCGAGGCGGCCCGTACCGCATCGATGTAGTCCTGCCGGTGCACCAGCCGCAGCGTCGAATCCCCCGCCGGCGGCGCCGCGACCACATCCACCCCCGGCGCCTTGTCCACCCCGAAGGCCTCGACCAGCCGCATCGTCAGCGCCAGCCGCACCGGATCCATCGGATGCTCGGGCCCGAAGTCGTAAGCGGTGACGGCCTCATCCCACATCAGCTGCGCGCGCACGGTCATGCCCGCCACCGTATCGAGCGGGAGCGGTCCCGTACGACCTGGCATAGAACAGCGTCGCCAGCACCATCGCCATGGGGATGAGCATCGCCCCGCGGTACGACCACGCCTCCCCGATCCCGCCGACCAGCGGCGCCCCGACGAGGAAGCCCACGTAATTGAAGATATTGAGCCGCGCGATAGCGGTGTCCGACCCGGGGAAGAGCCGCCCGGCGGCAGCGAACGTCTGCGGCACGATCACGCACAGCCCGAACCCGAGCAGCGTGAACCCCGCCATCCCCGTCCACGCCCCGGGCGCCACCGCGACGACGGCGAAGCCCACACCGGCCAGCACCGTCCCGGCCCGCACCACGGCGGCCCCACCCCAGCGCGCGACACCGCGGTCGCCGAGGGCGCGGCCGAGGAGGGTGGTGACCATGTAGACGTTGTACGGGACGGTGGCGAGCTCCTCGGAGGAGTGCAGGACGTCGTCGAGGTACTTGGCGCTCCAGTTGGAGACGGTGGCGTCGCCGATGTACGCGAAGGCCATCACCATGCAGAGGGGCAGCAGCGCGCGATAGGCGCGGGAGCCGCCTTCCGGGGCGGCCTCCTCCGCACGCTCCGACTGCGCGTCCCGGTAGTAGCGGCTCCCGTAGAACGCCGCCGGCGCCAGCACCACCACAACGCAGCCGTACAGCAGGGCCAGGGATATGTCCCAGTGCGCTCCCACCCAAGCCAGCGACGCCCCGGTGATGCCGCCGAGACTGTACGCCGCATGGAACCCGAGCATGATGCTGCGCCCATACGCCCGCTGCAGGCTGACGCCAAGCATGTTCATGGACGCGTCCAGCGCCCCGACCGCGAGCCCGAAGGCAGCGAGGGCAACGGCGGCCTGCCACACCTGGTCCCCCAGGCCGACCCCGGCCAGCGTCAGGCACACCACCGGCTGCACCCAGCGCAGCACGACGGACGGCCGGACCCGCTTGACGAGGTGCTCGGCCGCGACGCTGCCTACGCCGGCCAGAATCGGCACAGCAGCAAGGAAGATGGGCAGCGCGCCGTCGCTGATGCCGTAGCGGTCCTGGATCGCGGGGATACGGGTCACCAGCAGGGCGAACACGGCCCCCTGCACAAAGAAGCTGAGCCCGAGCGCACCCCGCGCCTGCCGCAGCTGAGCATCGATCATGGCGGGAGCTTAGGGCCAATGCCTACCTGTGAGTAGCCCTGCGGCGTCCTGAAACGCAAGAAGGCCCCCGCCAGTTGGCGGGGGCCTTCTTACAAAGATTGTTCGGCGGCGACCTACTCTCCCACACAGTCCCCTGTGCAGTACCATCGGCGCGGAAAGGCTTAGCTTCCGGGTTCGGAATGTAACCGGGCGTTTCCCTAACGCTATGACCACCGAAACACTATGAAACACACAAACCGGAGCACCCGACCTGGGGTGCTGCGAGACGGTTGTTGTCTCAGAAACCAGACAGTGGACGCGAGCAGCTATGGACAAGTCCTCGGCCTATTAGTACCAGTCAACTCCACCCCTTACAGGGCTTCCATATCTGGCCTATCAACCCAGTCGTCTACTGGGAGCCTTAACCCCTCATGGGGGTGGGAGTCCTCATCTCGAAGCAGGCTTCCCGCTTAGATGCTTTCAGCGGTTATCCTTTCCGAACGTAGCCAACCAGCCATGCCCTTGGCAGAACAACTGGCACACCAGAGGTCCGTCCGTCCCGGTCCTCTCGTACTAGGGACAGCCCTTCTCAAGACTCCTACGCGCACAGCGGATAGGGACCGAACTGTCTCACGACGTTCTAAACCCAGCTCGCGTGCCGCTTTAATGGGCGAACAGCCCAACCCTTGGGACCGACTCCAGCCCCAGGATGCGACGAGCCGACATCGAGGTGCCAAACCATCCCGTCGATATGGACTCTTGGGGAAGATCAGCCTGTTATCCCCGGGGTACCTTTTATCCGTTGAGCGACGGCGCTTCCACAAGCCACCGCCGGATCACTAGTCCCGACTTTCGTCCCTGCTCGACCCGTCAGTCTCACAGTCAAGCTCCCTTGTGCACTTACACTCACCACCTGATTACCAACCAGGCTGAGGGAACCTTTGGGCGCCTCCGTTACTCTTTGGGAGGCAACCGCCCCAGTTAAACTACCCACCAGACACTGTCCCTGATCCGGATCACGGACCGAGGTTAGACATCCAGCACGACCAGAGTGGTATTTCAACGACGACTCCACCCATACTGGCGTATGAGTTTCAAAGTCTCCCACCTATCCTACACAAGCCGAACCGAACACCAATATCAAGCTATAGTAAAGGTCCCGGGGTCTTTCCGTCCTGCTGCGCGAAACGAGCATCTTTACTCGTAGTGCAATTTCACCGGGCCTATGGTTGAGACAGTCGAGAAGTCGTTACGCCATTCGTGCAGGTCGGAACTTACCCGACAAGGAATTTCGCTACCTTAGGATGGTTATAGTTACCACCGCCGTTTACTGGCGCTTAAGTTCTCAGCTTCGCATGATCGAAACCACGCTAACCGGTCCCCTTAACGTTCCAGCACCGGGCAGGCGTCAGTCCGTATACATCGCCTTACGGCTTCGCACGGACCTGTGTTTTTAGTAAACAGTCGCTTCTCGCTGGTCTCTGCGGCCACCCCCAGCTCGGACAGTAAATGTCGTCACCAGGTGTGGCCCCCCTTCTCCCGAAGTTACGGGGGCATTTTGCCGAGTTCCTTAACCATAGTTCACCCGAACGCCTCGGTATACTCTACCTGACCACCTGAGTCGGTTTAGGGTACGGGCCGCCATGCAACATCGCTAGAGGCTTTTCTCGACAGCATAGGATCATCCACTTCACCACAATCGGCTCGGCATCAGGTCTCACCCCACAAGCAACGGATTTACCTATTGCTCGGGCTACACCCTTACCCCGGGACAACCACCGCCCGGGCTGGACTACCTTCCTGCGTCACCCCATCACTCACCTACTACCACCTTGGTTCAGCGGCTCCACCACTCCGAATCACCCCGAAGGGATCAACGGCGGCTTCACGGCCTTAGCATTAATGGGCTCGATGTTTGTCGCCACACAGCGGGTACCGGAATATCAACCGGTTATCCATCGACTACGCCTGTCGGCCTCGCCTTAGGTCCCGACTTACCCTGGGCAGATCAGCTTGACCCAGGAACCCTTAGTCAATCGGCGCACACGTTTCTCACGTGTGAATCGCTACTCATGCCTGCATTCTCACTCGTGAACCATCCACCACTCGTTTACACGGCGGCTTCACCCGGCACACGACGCTCCCCTACCCAACACAGCACCCGTTAGGGCTCTTGCTGCATTGACACGACTTCGGCGGTACGCTTGAGCCCCGCTACATTGTCGGCGCGGAATCACTTGACCAGTGAGCTATTACGCACTCTTTCAAGGATGGCTGCTTCTAAGCCAACCTCCTGGTTGTCTCTGCGACTCCACATCCTTTCCCACTTAGCGTACGCTTAGGGGCCTTAGTCGATGCTCTGGGCTGTTTCCCTCTCGACCACGGAGCTTATCCCCCGCAGTCTCACTGCCACACTTCACTTACCGGCATTCGGAGTTTGGCTAAGGTCAGTAACCCGGTAAGGCCCATCGCCTATCCAGTGCTCTACCTCCGGCAAGAAACATGTGACGCTGCACCTAAATGCATTTCGGGGAGAACCAGCTATCACGTAGTTTGATTGGCCTTTCACCCCTAACCACAGGTCATCCCCCAGGTTTTCAACCCTGGTGGGTTCGGCCCTCCACGAAGTCTTACCTCCGCTTCAGCCTGCCCATGGCTAGATCACTACGCTTCGGGTCTTGAGCGTGCTACTCCATCGCCCTTATCGGACTCGCTTTCGCTACGGCTACCCCACCCGGGTTAACCTCGCAACACACCGCAAACTCGCAGGCTCATTCTTCAAAAGGCACGCAGTCACGACTACAGTCCCGAAGGACTGCAGCGACGCTCCCACGGCTTGTAGGCACACGGTTTCAGGTACTCTTTCACTCCGCTCCCGCGGTACTTTTCACCATTCCCTCACGGTACTATCCGCTATCGGTCACCAGGGAATATTTAGGCTTAGCGGGTGGTCCCGCCAGATTCACACGGGATTTCTCGGGCCCCGTGCTACTTGGGTGTCTCTCAAACGAGCCGCTGACGTTTCAGCTACGGGGGTCTTACCCTCTACGCCGGGCCTTTCGCATGCCCTTCGCCTACATCAACGGTTTCTGACTCGCCTCATGGCCGGCAGACCATGAACAAGAGATCCCACAACCCCGCACACGCAACCCCTGCCGGGTATCACACGCATACGGTTTGGCCTCATCCAGTTTCGCTCGCCACTACTCCCGGAATCACGGTTGTTTTC
>NZ_CP183837.1:5332500-5580000 GCF_048572725.1 Streptomyces boninensis | reverse complement strand
GGCTCCGTGGCAACCCGAAGAACATTACGGATCCGTGAGGCCGATGTCAAGCCACGGCTTCGACCCGCTGCAGCAGCAGCGTCAGCATGTCCCCGAGCGAGGCCACCTGCTTCGCGGAGAGCTCGTCGAGGAGTTCCTCCTCGAAGCTCGTGCCCATCCGCATGCCGCCGACCCACTTCTCGCGGCCCAGATCCGTAAGGCCGACGATGACGCGGACGCGGTTGGACTCGTCGCGCTCGCGGGTGACCAGGTCGGCCGCGACCATGCGGTCGATGCGGTGGGTCATGGCGGCCGGCGTCAGGCCGAGCTCCTTGGCGAGCTCGCCCGGGCTCAGGCGGTACGGCTTGCCCGAGACGACCAGGGCCTTCAGGACCTGCCACTCCGAGGTGCTGATGCCCAGGTCGGCGAGGTGACGGTCGTACGCGACGTGGAGGCGGCGGCTGAGCCGGATGATCGCGGAGATGACCTTCTCCACCTGCGGGTCGAGGTCTTCGAACTCTCGCTGGTAGATCGCGATCTGCTCTTCGAGGGTGGGCTCTGCCATGGGGCGCAGTATGGCACGGCTGCCCTGGAACGCGTTCGCCTCGAAGACCTTCCCTGTGTACTCTTAAGCTTCGAAATTTACCTTCGAAGTCTTAAGAGGTGAGTGTGACCACGGCGATGGGCGCGGCACTGCGTCGCGTGCAGATGGGCAACGCGCTGAGCGCGTTCGGCAACGGCTTCACGGTCCCGTACACGTTCTTGTACGTGTCGCAGGTGCGGGACCTCGGATCGACTACGGCGGGCATCGCGCTGGCCGGGTTCGCCCTGGCCGCCTTGCTAGTACTGCCCTTCACCGGGCGGGTGATCGACCAGCGGGGGCCGATGCCCGTGGCCATCACCGGTGCCGTGGTCGCCGGCTTCGGGTCGCTGTCGCTCGGGCTTTCCAGCAGTGCGCCGCTCGTGCTCGCCTCCACCGCTCTTCTCGGCGCCGGTATGGCCGTCATTCAGCCGGCGCTCGCGACGATGATCGTCTGGTGTTCCACCACCGCGACCCGGTCGCGGGCCTTCGCCACCCAGTTCTTCCTCAACAACCTGGGGATGGGCATCGGCGGGCTGCTCGGCGGGCTGCTGGTGCATGAGGAGCAGCCGGCGTCGTTCGTGCTGCTCTTCGGCATCGAGGCGGTCATGTTCGTGACGCTCGGGGCCGTCGTCGCCACCGCGCGGCTGCCGCGTGCGCCCAAGGTCGAGGATGCCGTGCCGGGGGCGGCCGGCAGTGGGCAGCGGTGGAAGACGCTGTTCGCCGACCGGGCCATGGTGCAGCTGTCGGCGCTCGGGTTCGTGATGTTCTTCGCCTGCTACGGGCAGTTCGAGTCGGGGCTTTCCGCCTTTGCCATTGAGGTGGCGCGGATTCAGCCCGCCACGCTGGGCATGGCGCTGGCCGCCAACACCGCCGTGATCGTCATCGCGCAGTTCGTGGTGCTGAAGGTCGTCGAGCGGCGGCGGCGGAGCCGGGTGATCGCGGCCGTGGGTGTCGTGTGGACCGTGGCGTGGCTGTTCGCCGCGGCTTCCGGGTGGATCGCTGGGAGCCAGGCGATGGCGACCGCGGCGCTGATCTCGACGTACGCGCTCTTCGGGCTCGGCGAGGCGATGCTGTCGCCGACCGTGGCGCCGCTGGTCGCGGATCTGGCGCCCGGTGGGCTCGTCGGGCAGTACAACGCGGCGTTTGCGCTGGTCAAGCAGATGGCGCTGGCGATCGGACCGGCCGTCGGCGGGGTCATGGCGGGGGCCGGGGCGTACGGGGCGTACATCTCGATGCTGGTCGTCTGCTCGCTGGGGATCACCGTCATGGGGATCCGGCTCGGGCGGAGGCTGACGGCTGTGCAGGACTGTCCGCGGGTGGCGGCTTCGCGGGTCGTGGCCGGGTCCGAGCAGCCGGTCGCGGAACCGGTGCCGCAGCCGGCCGTCTGATCAGCGGGGCTCGTCGTAGCTCGACGTGCCCTCGTCCAGCAGCGGCTCCTGGTCTTTGAGGTGGGGAGGGGCCAGGAGTCGCAGGGCGTGGTAGCCCGTGATCACCACCAGCGTGCCGAGGGCGATGCCGCTGAGCTCGAAGTTGTCGCTGATCTTCAGGGATACGTTGCCTACGCCGATGATGATGCCCGCGGCGGCGGGGACCAGGTTGAGCGGGTTGCGCAGGTCGACGCCCGCGTTGATCCAGATCTGGGCGCCGAGCAGGCCGATCATGCCGTAGAGGATGACGGTGATGCCGCCCAGCACGCCGCCGGGGATGGCCGCCACGATCGCGCCGAATTTCGGGCAGAGGCCGAAGAGGAGCGCGAAGCAGGCCGCGGCCCAGTACGCCGCCGTTGAGTAGACGCGCGTTGCCGCCATGACGCCGATGTTCTCGGAGTAGGTGGTGTTCGGCGGGCCGCCGAGGGCCGTCGAGAGCATCGAGGCCGCGCCGTCCGCGGAGATGGCGGTGCCGAGTTTGCCGTCGAGGTCGCGTTCGACCATTTCGCCGACCGCTTTTACGTGGCCGGCGTTCTCCGCGATCAGGGCGATGACCACCGGGAGCGCGACCAGGATCGCGGACCACTCGAAGCTGGGGCCGTGGAAGGACGGCAGGCCCACCCAGTCCGCCTTGCCCACGGCGGAGAGGTCCAGGCGCCAGTGGTCGGCGACCTTGCCGTCGCCGCCGGCCGAGTGGATCTTGCCGAAGGCGCGGTCGAAGAGCCAGGAGATGCCGTACCCGAAGAGCAGGCCGAGGAAGATCGCGATACGGGAGAGGAAGCCGCGCAGGCACACCACGGCCAATCCGGTGAAGAGCATGACCAGCAGGGCCGTCCACTGGTCCTGCGGCCAGTAGGTGGAGGCGGTCACCGGGGCGAGGTTGAAGCCGATCAGCATCACGACCGCGCCGGTCACGATCGGCGGCATGGCGGCGTGGATGATGCGGGCGCCGAAGGTGCGTACGGCCAGGCCCGCGAGGAAGAGCGCCACCGCGACCGCGAAGACGGCGCCGGTGACGGTGGCGCTGGAGCCGCCCTGGGCGCGGATCACCGCTGCGACGCCGACGAAGGAGAGGGAGCAGCCCAGGTAGCTGGGTACCTGGCCGCGGGTGGCGAGCAGGAAGATCATCGTCGCGACGCCGGACATCATGATCGCGAGGTTGGGGTCGAGGCCCATCAGGACGGGGGCCACGAAGCTCGCGCCGAACATCGCCACCACGTGCTGGGCGCCCAGGCCGGCGGTGCGGGGCCAGGAGAGGCGTTCGTCGGGGCGAACCACGGCGCCGGGGGCGGGGGTGCCGCCGTCGCCGTGCAGCTTCCAGCGGACGCCGAGGTTCATGGGGGAGGTTCGCTTTCCGTAAGCCGTCGATGATCGTCGTCATCGTAGGCCCGGAGATCTATACCGGCAGCGCGAACTCGCACCACACCGCTTTGCCGCCGCCCGGCGTGCGGCGGGAGCCCCAGGCGGAGGCGATGGTGGCGATGATGGAGATGCCGCGGCCTGCCTCGTCGCCGGGCTCGGCGCGCTTGCGGCGCGGGAGATGGTCGTCGCCGTCGGTGACCTCGATGATCAGACGGCGGTCCGTACGGCGGAGGCGCAGGCGCATCGGCGGGGTGCCGTGCTGCAGGGAATTCGCGACCAGTTCGCTGGCGGCCAGGACGCCCAGCTCGCGGAGCTCGGCCGGGAAGCGCCAGCTGGTGAGGACGCCGTCGGCGAAGGCGCGGGCCCTGGGGGCCGCTTCGATGCCGCCGAGGAGGTCGAGGGCGGCGTTGTGGAAGAGCTCGGCGTCCGGGCCGCCGGATCGGTCGGGGTGCTGGAAGACCAGGATGGCGACGTCGTCGTCGTGTTCGGCGGTCACGCCGAGGGCGCGGATGAGGCGGTCGCAGATCACCTGCGGGCTGCCGGTGGCGCCGGCGAAGGCCTGCTCGAGGGTGGCGACGCCGTCGCCGATGTCCTCGCCGCGGCGCTCGATGAGGCCGTCCGTATAGAGGACGGCGGTCGAGCCGGGGGCGAGCGGGAGGGTGCCCGAGGTGTGCACCCAGCCGCCGGTGCCGAGCGGCGGGCCCGTGGGTTCTTCGGTGCGGTGGACGGTGCCGTCCGGGTCGCGGATCAGGATCGGGAGGTGGCCCGCGGAGGCGTGGACGAGCTTGCCCTCGTTGGGGTCGTGGACGGCGTAGAGGCAGGTGGCGATCTGGTTCGAGTCGATCTCGGACGCCAGGCCGTCGAGGAGTTGCAGGACCTCGTGCGGGGGCAGGTCGAGGCGGGCGTACGCGCGGACCGCCGTGCGCAGCTGGCCCATGACCGCGGCCGCCCGTACGCCGCGGCCCATCACGTCGCCGATGACCAGGGCGGTGCGGCCCGCGCCGAGGGTGATGACGTCGTACCAGTCGCCGCCGACCGCCGCGTCCAGGCCGCCCGGCTGGTACGTGGCCGCGACCCGGAGGTCGTCGGGCTGCTCCAGGCGCTGTGGGAGGAGGCTGCGCTGCAGGGTGACGGCGGCCTCGCGCTGCTGGCGCTCGCCCTCGCGGAGACGTTCCGCCGTCTCGGCCTGGTCGGTGACGTCGGCGGCGAAGATCATGACGCCGGGGGTGTCGGCGACCTGCAGCGGGCTGCAGGTGAAGGTGTAGTACGCCGCTCTGCTGTCGGGCGCGGCCACTCGACGCGACTTCACCGTGCGCGGCCGGCCGCTGCGCAGCACCTGGTCCATCAGCGGCAGCAGGCCGAGTTCGCCGAGCTCGGGCAGGTCGTCGCGGGCCAGGCCGCCCGGGGTGCGGGGGCCGAAGACCGCGGCATAGGCCTCGTTGACGTACGCCACCTCGTGGTCCTGGCCGCGGACGATGGCGACGAGGGCCGGGAGGCCTTCGAGGGTGTCGTGGATCGACAGGCCCTCGGGGGCCGGGAGCGGGGGTGCGGCACTTTCGGCGGCCTCCGTGGCCTCGGCTCCACCTGACGCGCCCGGGGCGGGGGCGCCGCCGCGGGCAGGGGGCACGCCGCCGCGGTCCGGCCGCGCGGCACCCCTGTTGGAGCCGCCGCGGCGCGGCGTGCCGGGGAGCCGGGCGCTCCAGCGCGTGAAGTTCAAGCGTGCCAGTCCCAGGTCTGCAAATAGAGGGTGCCGGTCGGCGGCGTCGGTCGGAGGTGTCGGTCGGAGACGCCCATTCTTATGCGACGTCTGCGCACACCATGGTCACATGCCGGGCCTCACTCCTTGCCGGGTCGCCGGTCGGCGTGTGTGGCGAGTTCGAATTCGGCCCGCGGGTTTTCGAGCGAGCCGAGCGAGACGATCTCGCGCTTGAACAGGCCCGACAGGATCCACTCCGCCAGCACCCGGGCCTTGCGGTTGAAGGTGGGCACGCGGCTCAGGTGGTACGCGCGGTGCATGAGCCAGGCAGGATAGCCCTTGAGCTTGCGGCCGTACACGTGCGCGACACCCTTGTGCAGGCCGAGGGACGCGACCGATCCCGCGTACGAGTGGGCGTAGTCCTTGACGGGCTCGCCGCGCAGCGTGGCCGCGAGATTGTCGGCGAGGACGCGGGCCTGGCGCACGGCATGCTGCGCGTTGGGAGCGCAGAGCGCGCCGGGCTCCTTGCTGGTGACATCCGGGACGGCCGCCGCGTCGCCCGCCGACCAGGCCGCCTCCTCCCCCTCGATGCACAGCGCGGCCGTGCAGGTCAGCCGGGAGCGGTCGTCGATGGGCAGGTCGGTGGCGGCGAGCACCGGATTCGGGCGGACGCCGGCCGTCCAGACGACGGTGCGGGACGGGAGGCGGCTGCCGTCGCTGAGCGCGACCATGCGGTCCGCGCAGCTGTCGAGGCGGGTCTCCAGGCGTACGTCGATGCCGCGGCCGCGCAGCTCACGCACCGTGTATTCGCCGAGCTCCGGGCCGACTTCCGGGAGGATGCGGCCGCTGGCCTCGACCAGGATCCACTTCATCTCCTCGGGGCTGACGTTGTGGTAATACCGCGTGGCATAGCGGGCCATGTCCTCCAGCTCCGCGAGGGCTTCCACCCCCGCGTACCCGCCGCCGACGAAGACGAAGGTGAGCGCCGCCTCGCGGACGGCCGCGTCGCGGGTGGAGGCGGCTATGTCGAGCTGCTCAAGGACGTGATTGCGCAGGCCGATGGCCTCTTCTACGGACTTGAAGCCGATGCCGTTCTCCGCGAGGCCCGGGATCGGCAGCACCCGGGATATCGAACCGGGCGCCAGCACCAGATGGTCGTAACCGATCTCGATCGGCGGGGCGCCCGCCTCTTCCGTGGCCAGCGTGGCCACCTCGGCGGTGCGCTTGGCATGGCTGACGCTCTTCGCCTCGCCGACCACGACCCGGCAGCGCGGCAGCACCCGGCGCAGCGGCACCACCACATGGCGCGGCGAGATGGAGCCGGCGGCGGCCTCGGGCAGAAAGGGCTGGTAGGTCATGTACGGATCGGGGCCGACGATGGTGATCTCGGCCTCGGACGGCTTGAGGCGGCGCTGGAGCCGCAGCGCCGTATACATCCCCACATAGCCGCCGCCGATGATCAGAATGCGCGCCGGCGCCCGCCCTTGATCGTGCGCGGGATCATGCACCGTGGACCTCCTCGTCGACGGACGGGCTCAGCCTCCCATCAACCACCGTCACCCCCCGACTTGTCCACAGGCGGGGAGGTTGTTTGTGGACGGCAGTGGCGAACTCAACCCCAGGCCCCCTTCTCTCTTGACCGTCACTGAACTATGTTCGTATGGCTGCAAAGTGTCAGGGGCGGGCCGGCTCGGGTTGAAAATCAACAGGGCCGAAAGTTGTCCCCTCCTGTCCAAAGGGTGGGGAGTCTCCGGGGGGAGACGCAGATAACCGGGGGAATGCGTATGCGTATTCAAGGCAACCCTCTGCTCGCGAGCGCGACAGAGCCCGCCGCGGGCGCCGCGGCATCGGCCGGCGGGACGGCAGAGGGGAACGGGCGTCCATCACTGCGCGTCGACGCGCAGCGGAATCTGGAGCATGTGCTCCGGGCCGCCCGCGAAGTGTTCGGCGAGCTCGGCTATGGCGCGCCCATGGAGGACGTGGCGCGCCGCGCGCGCGTCGGCGTGGGCACGGTCTACCGCCGCTTCCCCAGCAAAGAGGTGCTGGTGCGGCGGATCGCCGAGGAGGAGACGGCCAGGCTGACCGAGCAGGCCCGGGCGGCGCTGGCGCAGGAGGACGGGCCGTGGTCGGCGCTGGAGCGGTTCCTGCGCGGCTCGGTGGCCTCCGGCGCGGGGCGGCTGCTGCCGCCGCAGGTGCTGCGGGTCGGCGTGGATTCGGTGCAGGCCGCGCAGGCGAGCCGGGATGCGGCGCGGGTGCCGCAGCAGCGGATCGGCTTTGACGGCGAGCCGTCTTTGGATCACGCGGTCCGGGTGCCGCAGCAGGGCGGCCCGGCGGCGGACGATCTTGGCGACGCCGACTCGCTGGAGCACACCGGCGCCGCGGAGCTGCTCGGGGTCGTCAGCGAGCTGGTCGACCGGGCGCGGAAGGCCGGCGGGCTGAAGCCGGAGGTGACGGTCGGGGATGTGCTGCTGGTGATAGCCACCGCGGCGCCCGCGCTGCCGGACGCGGCACAGCAGGCGGCGGCGTCCTCGCGGCTGCTGGACATCCTTTTGGACGGGCTGCGGCCCTGAGTCGTACGGATCCGATCAATACGGCCCAGATCCGTACGGCACCGATTCGCGCCACACCGATCCGTATGACAATTCGACAAAGCTACCCCGAAAGGGTGACCGCTAGTACGGGATGTTCAGAAGATTCCCCGGACGAGTGGTTGACTCGCCGCGCGGCTTGCGGCTCTCTCCTGATGTGACACGCTCTGCCGGTGCTTGTTCAAGGGGTGCCGGTAGAGAGAGTGTCAACGGGGGCCGCGGGTAATGGCAGTTGAGGATCAGGACGACCGTCGGCCGGCCGGTGCGGCCGGTGCGGCCGACGAGGCGTCGTCCGCGCCCCCTTCCGAGCCGCCGTCCGTCCCCCGGCAGCGCGGCCGGCATGTCAAGGGCGTCACCGCGGCCGAGCCGTCCGACACCGACCTCGTCGCGCAGATGCGGGCCGGCGCCGCGGAGGGCTCCGACTCCCAGCACGAGGCGTACGAGGAGCTCTACCGCCGGCACGCCGAGGCCGTGCGCCGCTATGCCCGCACCTGCTGCCGCGACAACGACACCGCCGACGACCTCACCGCCGAGGTCTTCGCCCGCACCCTGCAGGCGGTGCGCGGCGGCGCGGGCCCGGAGACGGCCGTACGGGCCTATCTGCTGACCACCGTCCGCCGGGTCGCCGCCGCCTGGACCAACTCCGCCAAGCGCGAGCACCTCGTCGACGACTTCGCCGTCTTCGCCACCCAGGCCTCCCGGCCCACCGTCTCCCCCACCGCGGACCAGGACACCCTCGACCTCGGCGCCGATGTCCGCGCCATGCACGAGGCCGAGCAGACCATGGCCGTGCAGGCCTTCCGCTCGCTGCCGGAGCGCTGGCAGACCGTGCTGTGGCATACGACGGTCGAGGACGAGTCGCCCAGCGATGTCGCGCCCCTGCTGGGCCTGACCGCCAATGCCACCGCCGTGCTCGCCCACCGCGCCCGCGAGGGCCTCAAGCAGGCCTATCTGCAGGCGCATGTGTCCACCTCCCTCACCCGCGGCGGCGACTGTGCCCGCTATGCCGACCGGCTCGGCGCGTACGCCCGCGGCGGCCTGCGATTGCGTGCCGAGCGCGGGCTGCGCAAGCACCTGGAGGACTGCGCCAAGTGCCAGGTCGCCGCGGCCGAGGTGGCGGATGTCAATGCCCGGCTGCGCGCGCTGCTGCCGGTCGCGGTCATCGGCTGGTTCGCCGCCGGTACGGCCGTCAAGGCCGCCGGCTTCTCGGTGGGCGCGGGGGTGGCCGGAGCGGGTGCGGCCGCGGGTGGTGCCGCGGCGGCGAGCGGGGCCGCGGGCGGGTCCTCCGCGGGTGGCGCCGCGGGTGGTGCGGCCGCCTCCGAGGGGCTCGGCGCGCCCGCGAAGGCGGCGATCGCCGCGGGCGTGGTGGTCGCGACGGCTGCGACGGCGCTGGCGCTCGTACTGTCCAATGACGAGAAGCCGGAGCCCAAGGCGAAGCCGAAGGACCCGCCGTCCTCGGCGCCCGCGCAGCCGGATCCACCGCCGAAGCCCGAGCCCGAGCCGAAGCCCAAGCCGCCCCCGGCGAAGGCCGAGCCGGCGCCGCCGAAGCCCAAGCCGAGCTCGCCGAAGCCCAAGCCGCCCGCGCCCGCCCCGAAGCCGCCGCCCGAGAAGCCGGCGCCCCCACCGGAGAAGCCGACGCCCGCGCCCAAGCCGCCGCCCGCCCCGGACGGCTACCGGCTGAGCGAGCTGGACTCGGACCTCTTCGGCGACGGCAAGGGGCCGGAGATCGTCATCCGCAAGAGCACCTTCTGGTGGCAGCGCCAGGGCCTCAACATCGGCGGCCGGCACTACAGCGACGGCCTCACCGTCCACGCCCCCTCGCAGGTCACCGTGCAACTCAACCGCTCCTGCACGGCCTTCTCCGCCAAGGCGGGCATCGACGACATGATGACGGGCGTCGGAAAGGCCCGCTTCAGCGTGTACGGCGACGGCCGCCGGCTGTGGCGCTCCGGCGTGGTCAAGGCGGGCGATCCGGCGGTGCCGGTGAACGTGCCGCTGTCCGGCCAGGTGAAGCAGCTGCGGCTGGTGGTGGAGCCGGAGCACGGCGTCCCGCACGGCGTGGTCGCGGACTGGGCGGAGGCGCGGTTCAGCTGCCGCTGAGGCTGCCGCCGAGCTTCTCCAGCAGAGCCATGGCGTCCTCCTGCCCGAGCTGCGCCCCCGCCGCCCGCTCGCGCGCATAGCCCGCGTCCCCGAGCGCGGCGCGGCAGGCGCGCTCCGCGGCCTCGGCGGCGCGCTGGTCGCCGGCCGCCCGGGGCACCTCCGCATGCCAGGCCTCGGCCGCCGCCGACACCCGCGCCGCGGCGGCGTGTTCGCCGAGGGCGACCAGCATCGGCACCGCCGCGTCAGCCAGCACGGCCTGCAGCCACTCCGTGCAGTGCTGCTCGTACGCCGATCGCAGCGCCGCGGTCTGCCCGCGCAGGCCCGTGCCCGGATCGCCCTCCATGGCGGCGATGCGGGCGGTGATGCTGTCGAGGGTGACCTCCAGGAAGGGCGGCGGGGTCCCCAGGAGCGCGTCCTGCCGGGCGGTTTCGACCAATGTGCGCGCCCGGTCCGGCAGCCCGCGCTCCAGCTCGATGAGCGCCTGCATCGCCCCCGAGACCACGGCGGCGTCCGGGACGCTGTAGCGCGCCGCCTCCTCGCGGGCCTCGCCGATCAGCCGCTCGGCCGCGTCGAGGTCGCCCGTGCGGTAGATCACCTCGGCCAGGCGGACGCGCAGGAAGGGCAGTTCGGTACGGGCGCCGAGCTCCTGGCAGAGCGCGAGCGCCTCCTCGTACGCGGCGAGGGCGTCGGCATACCGGCCGCTGTTCGTGGCGAGCTCGCCGCGGGCGCCCGCGAGCTGGGCGAGGATCCACCGGTCGCCGGCGCGGCGCGCGGCCACGTCGAGCTCGTCCTGCTCGGCGAGGGCGCGGGGCATGCCGCCCGGGGTGTCGATGAGGATGTGCAGGCGGTACATCAGCAGGGCGGCCAGCGCCCAGTCGTCCCCGTACGTGCGGCAATTGTCGACTGCCGCGTCCATGTGCTGCAGAACCACCGGCGGCCCGTCGGTGTAGTAGCCGGTGAAGGGCCACAGCACGCCGGGAAAGCGGGCGCCGCGCGGGCCCGGGCGCGCGTACGCCTCGCGGCAGCGGCGGGCGAGCGCCGTCACCTCGGGGCGCCGCAGCTCGGCGGCGGAGACGCGCTCGGCGCGGAGGTAGAAGGCGAGCATGCGCGGCTCGAGGCGGTCCCAGAAGCGGGGGTCGTCATCGTCGTCGGGGAGCTCCCAGCGGTCGGTGACCTGCGTGATCCACTGGACGCCCTCCTCCCGGTAGTCACGCAGCCACCAGAACCAGCCGAGGGAGGCGATGAGCGCGACGAGCGTCCCCTCGTCGTCCGCGTCCAGGGAACGCTGCAGCACCGCACGGAAGTTGTCCGCCTCGGCCTCCATCAGCGTGAACCACTCCAGCTGCTCGGGCCCGCGCAGCCGCGGCTCGGCGTCCTGGGCGAAGGCGCGGTAGTGCGCGGTGTGGCGGGCGCGGGTGGCGGCGCGGCGCGCGGGGTCTTCGGCGGCGCGCTCGTCGGCGTACTCGTGGATGGTCTCCAGGAGGCGATAGCGGGTGCCGCCCGCGGCGGTCACGTCGGCGACGACGAGGGACTTGTCGACGAGAGCGGCGAGGAGGTCGAGGGTCTGCTCATCTTCTACGGAGCCGCTGCCGCACACCGCCTCCGCCGCCTCCAGCGTCCAGCCGCCGGCGAAGACGCCCGCGTCCGCGAGCACCCCCCGCTCGGCCTCCTCCAGCAGGTCCCACGACCAGTCGACCACGGCGCGGAGCGTCTGCTGCCGCGGCAGTACGGTGCGGCTGCCGCTGGTCAGCAGCCGGAAGCGGTCGTCCAGCCGGTCGGCGATCTCGCGCGGGGTGAGCAGCCGCAGCCGGGCGGCGGCGAGTTCGATGGCGAGCGGCAGGCCGTCGAGCCGGCGGCAGATCTCGGCGATGGCCTCCGGGTCGGCGTGCGGGTCGAACCCCGGCCGTACCGCCGCCGCCCGCTCGGCGAACAGCCGGTGCGCATAGGCGGGCCGCAGCGGCTCCACGGGCCGCACGCTCTCCCCCGGCACGCCGAGCGGCTCGCGGCTGGTGGCGAGGACGGTGACGTCGGGGCAGCGGGCGAGGAGCGCCTCGGCGAGGGTGGCGGCGGCGTCGATGACGTGCTCGCAATTGTCGAGTACGAGCAGCAGCTTGCGGTGTGCGCAGTACTCCACGAGCCGGGCGAGGTCGTCGGGCGCCGCATCGTCGCGCAGCCCGGCGCGCGCCTCGAGCCCGGTGGCCAGGACGGTCGTCTCGCGGCGGCCGAGGGCGCTGAGGACGGCGCCGGGGACGGCGGCGGCCTGGTCGAGGGGGGCGAGTTCGGCGAGCCAGACGCCGTCGGCGTATCCGGCACCGTCCTCAGCGCCCATGGCCGCGGCGGCCTCCTCGGAGAGCCGGGTCTTGCCGGAGCCGCCGGGGCCGGTGAGCGTCACGAGGCGGTGGGCGGCGAGGTCCGCGCGGAGCGCGGCGAGGTCGGCTTCGCGGCCGACGAAGCTGGTCAGGCGGGTGCGGAGGTTGCCGGTGGCGGGGGCGGGGGCGGGCCGCGCGGGCTCCTCCGCTCCCGACTCTCCCGCCTCTCCCGCGAGCAATTCCCCGTGCAGCCTACGGAGTTCGGGCCCCGGATCCGCGCCCAGCCGCGCGGCGAGCGTGCGGCGGGCTTCCTCGTACGCGGCGAGGGCGTCGGCCGGCCGTCCGGCGGCGCGCAGCGCGCGGATCAGCTGGGCGTGGAACCGCTCGTCGAGCGGCTGCTCCGCCACCGCCTCGCGCAGCTCCGGTACGAGCCCGGGCCCGCGCCCCAGCGCCAGGTCGGCGTCGATGCGGCCGTGCACCGCGGCCTGCCGGGTGGCGTCGGGCCGCGCGGCGAGGCCCTCCCGGTCGGGCAGGTCGGCGACCGCCTCGCCGCGCCACAGCGCGAGCGCCTCGCGCAGCAGCCCGGCGGCGCGGGCGGCGTCGCCGCGGTCGAGGGCCTGCGCGCCCTCGGCGGCGAGCCGTTCGAAGCGGTGCAGGTCGATGTCGTCGGGGTCTGCGACCAGCCGATAGCCGCCGGGAGACGATTCGACGGCGTCCCGGCCGATGGCCCGGCGCAGGCGTCCGACCAGCGCCTGGAGGGCGGCGGGGGCGTCGGCGGGGTCATCGCCCTCGGGCCAGATCTCGCCGATGAGCATGTCCACGGACACCGGGTGCCTGCCGTCCGCGCGCAGCGCGAGCGCGGCGAGCAGCGCGCGCAGCCGCGGCCCGAGGGCGACGGGTGCGCCGTCGGGGTCGCGGGCTTCGGTGGCGCCGAGGATTCTGTACCGCACGCAGGTCATTGTCGCCGGTCGCTGTGACATTCCACGGCTAGGGCTCCGGCCAGGTCCTAGGGCAGCGACGTCAGCCTCCGCGGCACGCCCTCCGCGACCGCCCGCCGCTCCCGCGGCGCGTCCGCGCCCGTCCAGCAGGAGCCGCGCCGGGCGAGCAGCTTCCGCAGCCACACCTCGGCGCCGACGATCTCCGCGAGCCCGGCGAGGTCGGTCTCGGCGTCCCGGCCACCGGCCCCCTCCTCCGTCACGTCGGCGCCCGCCTTTGCCGCCGCGACGATCGCCTTCCGTACGACCCCGGCCTCGACCAGCCCCGCATCCCCCAGCAGCGGCCGCTCGAAGAGCCCGACGAGTTCGTCCACCGAGCTGCGCAGCCCGATCCGCAGCGCCGACCCGTGCGCGGCCGCGCCGCTCGCGCCCCAGCCGTCCGGCAGCTCCCGGATCCCGCTGCCCTCCAGCACCGACCGCAGCACCGCGGCCCGGGCTCCTGGCCGTACCCGAAGCGCCTCCGGGAGCTCCCGGCAGGCGCGTACGACCTGGTTGTCGAGGAACGGCGCGTGCAGCCGCTGGCTGCGCACCTCCGCCGCCTGCTCCAGCACCCTCATGTCCGCGGCCTGCCGGGCCAGCGCCGCCGCGGCCCGCCGCTCGCCCGGCCGCCCGCCGTCGCCGCCCAGCGCGCCCCCGCCGGATTCGGCGGCGGCCCGCAGGCGAACCGATACTTCAGCGAGCGCCTCCCCCGTCAGCCACCGCGCCGCGGGCCCGGGCCGGCACCACGCCAGCGCTGCAAGGGAGGCCTGCACCGCGTCGGGGCCGGCGCCGAGCAGCTCGGCCGGGTCGTCGAGCAGCTGGTCGGCGGCGGCCGCGAGGCCTTCCCGGTACGGGGTGCGGGCCAGCCGCCGCGCCGCCCGGTAGACGGTGAACGGGATCAGCACGGACCGCGGCGAGCTGCCCTGCGAGCGGGCGAGGGCGGTCACCGGGCGCAGCAGATGCCGCCGTCTGCGGTCCATCAGCAGGTCGGCGAGGCGCGCCGGATGCGCGTCGAGCACCTCCCGGGCGCCGTGCCCGACGAGGTGGTCCGCGCTTCCTGAGGTGAGCCGCCGCCGGTGCCGCGCGGCCAGCGCGAGCGAGGGCCCCGGCTCGTCGGTCAGCGGCCCGGCCTCCAGGTCGGCGAACGGCAGCGCGTCCTCCCCCGCCGCCACGACCACATGCCGCAGCCGCGGATTGGACGCCAGGTCGCGGGCCCGCTCCAGCTCCGCCTCGCGCGCCGGGCCCGCGCTCGTACCGGCGACGGCAAGGTCGTTGAACGTAACGGCGAGCAGCCGCTCCCCGCCCCGCCCGAACCCGGTCGGCGTCCCCGGCACCCCGGGCAGCCCGGCCGCGAGCAGCGCAAGGGTGCCGGAGGCGCTGCCGCCCGACAGGTCCGCGCCGAGCCCGGGCGCGGGCCCGCGCAGCGCCCGCCGCTCGAAGGGCCCCATGCCCGGGATCGGCCCCGGGTCGAGCCCGGGCTCCGCCTCGGGTGCGTGCCGCGGTGCGGCGAGCCGGGCGCGTACGGCCGCCACCAGCGCCTCCCGTACATGCCCGACCGCCGCCTCGGCGTCGACGGCGGGGGTGGCGACGGCGAGGGAGGCGCGGGGCTCGTAGCCGGTGATCTGCTTGGTGCCCTCGCGGAGGGTGAGCGCGTGGCCGGGCGGGAGGCGGTGGACGCCCGCGTACGGGGTGCGGTCGCCGAGCGCCTCCGGCGAGTCGGGGCAGGCGAGGTGGGCGGCGAGGTGGCCGACGTCGAGCTGGGCCTCCACGAGGTCGGCGAGCGGGAGGGCGGCGGTGGCGTACGCGGTGCCGTCGGCCCACGGGGTGTGGAAGACGGGGCGGGCGCCGGCGAGGTCGCCGAGGACGGTGATGCGGCGCCCTGTCTGGGCGACGGCGGTGTAGCTGCCGGGCCAGGCGGTCAGGTGGCGGACGGCGCCGCCGCGGGCGGCGAAGAGGCCGACGCGCAGCTCGTCGTCGCTGGCCCCGCAGGCGCCGAAGACGGCGAGCCGGGTGCCGGGTTCGACCTGGATCACCCGCACCTCGTCGGGCCGCCAGTCGCCGACGGCCCACAGCGGGTCGGGCCCCTCCCACAGCTGCATGGCTCCGACGGGCTGGAGGTCGTACCGCTCCGGACCGTCGAGGAACGACGGACTCGAGGCGGCGCTCTTGTCAAAAGAGGCGCTCCACCCGACCAACCACCGCATCCGCGCCTCCACAGCCTGTGGACAAAGGGGCGGCGGCGCTCCATCCCGACCAGCTCCCGGCCAACTCCCGACCAGTTGCTGGCCCAGCACCTCGGCGCGCCCCCCGGCGCACAACCGTGGCGCTCGCCGAGCCTCTTTGCACCAGCCAACTGGCGCGCAGTGATGGACAACTGCCGCCTCGCAGGGACCATGCTGCCACGAAGGGGGCGCATTTGAGCGACTGTGACGCTCTTAGGCGGAGAGTTCCGCTGGAGTTCGCGCGGCGGGATCGCGGCGGAAAGACGTCGGCAGGCCCGCGGCACAACGACAGGATTCAGCCAACTCCGCGCATGCCCGTACGCCCTGCGCCGGACATGCTGCGGCCCGGGAAGCGTCGCGCGCCTCCCGGACCGTTCCGCCACCCGCGGGGAACAGGCCAGCGGTATCCCCCGGCCCACCGGACCCTCCGTCGGGCTCGCCACGGGCTCTGTCGTCGCGACTGAGCCTCCGCTGGAGCAGGAGGGGAGCCACATGGCAGTGGACCGACCCACGCACCGCCATGCAACCGCGGCCCGTCAACTCCGTGCAGAGCGCACGTCGGGCGCACGGCCACACGCCGCCGGGGCACGTACAGGTGTGCGTGTGCGGCGCACCCGCGAACCCCCGTCCCACCCGGCTCGATGCCGCCTCGATTCCGCCATCCGGAACGACTCCTCTTAACGGTCGGGATGTACCGAACTACGCTGTGTGTACGTGTGCCCTGCCAGAGGAACATTCCATAGGGGGAATGACACCTCTTGGGGCTTCTTCGACAACCGTGAGAAGAAGTGGGCAGGGCCCGTCGTCAGCGGTCGAGGGGTGCGCATGGGTACGAACGTTCCCGCCAGAGAGCCGCGCGGACCAAATGAGAAGCTCGGCGCCCTTCTCGCCCTCGCCGGCATCAGCAACGCCGGCTTGGCCCGCCGTGTCAACGACTTAGGCGCGCAACGCGGCCTGACCTTGCGCTACGACAAAACGTCGGTCGCGCGCTGGGTCACGAAGGGGATGATCCCACAGGGCGCGGCGCCACATCTGATCGCCGCCGCGATCGGCAGCAAGCTGGGCCGCCCGGTCCCGCTCCACGAGATCGGCCTCGCCGACTCCGACCCCGCGCCGGAGGTCGGCCTCGCCTTCCCGCGCGACATCGGCGCAGCAGTGAAGTCGGCTACGGAGCTGTACCGGCTGGACCTCGCCGGGCGGCGCGCGGGCAGCGGCGGCATCTGGCAGTCACTGGCCGGATCCTTCGCCGTGAGCGCATATGCAACTCCGGCCTCCCGATGGCTGATAACGCCCGCCGACAGCTCGGTGGCCCGGGACGCCGGTGCAAAGGAGTCACCCGACGGCGCCCGCATGCACGTCGGCCACAGCGACGTCGTCAAGCTCCGCGAGGCCGCGGTGGAGGCGCGCCGCTGGGACTCCAAGTACGGCGGCGGCGACTGGCGCGCCTCCATGGTGCCCGAGTGCCTGCGGGTCGATGCGGCGCCGCTGCTGCTGGGGTCGTACAGCGACGACGTGGGGCGGTCGCTCTTCGGCGCGACTGCTGAACTGACCCGCCTGGCCGGGTGGATGGCCTTCGACACGGGACAGCAGGAGGCCGCGCAGCGCTATTACATCCAGGCGCTGCGGCTGGCGCGCGCGGCTGCGGACGTGCCCCTTGGCGGGTACGTACTGGCGTCGATGTCGCTCCAGGCCACGTATCGCGGCTATGGCGACGAGGGCGTCGACCTCGCCCAGGCCGCGCTGGAGCGGAACCGGGGGCTGGCGACGGCGCGCACGATGTCGTTCTTCCACCTGGTGGAGGCACGCGCGCAGGCGCGCGCGGGCGACGCGGCCGCGTGCGGGGCGGCGCTGTCGGCGGCGGAGGGGTGGCTGGAGCGGGCGCGGGACGGCGACCAGGACCCGGACTGGCTGGACTTCTTCACGTACGACCGGCTGGCGGCGGATGCGGCTGAGTGCTATCGCGATCTGAAGGCCCCGCGGCAGGTGCGTCGCTTCACGGAGCAGGCGCTGTCGCGGCCGACGGAGGCCTTTGTCCGCTCACACGGGCTGCGGCTCGTGGTGTCGGCGGTGGCGGAGCTGGAGTCGGGCAATCTGGACGCGGCCTGCGCGGCCGGGGTGCGGGCGGTGGAGGTCGCCGGGCGGATCTCGTCGGCGCGGACGACGGAGTATGTGCGCGATCTGCTGCACCGGATGGAGCCGTACGGGAACGAGCCGAAGGTCGCGGAGCTGCGGGAGCGGGCGCGGCCGTTGCTGGTGACGCCGGCTTAGGTTTGGGCGGGTTGTCAGTGGGCCAAGGCATCATCGTGCGTGTCGGGTGACGCGTGCGGCGGACCGGGAGGTGCTGATGGCGTACGACTGCGAGGTGCTGATCATCGGCGCCGGGATCGTGGGGCTGTCCACCGCGTATGCCCTGACGCGGGCGGCGCCGGGCACCCGCGTGCTGGTGCTGGACAAGGAACCGGAGATCGGCGCGCACCAGACGGGGCACAACAGCGGCGTGATCCACAGCGGCATCTACTACCGCCCGGGCTCACTGAAGGCCCGCTATGCGGTGCAGGGCGCGACGGAGATGGTGAAGTTCTGCGCCGAGCACGACCTCCCCCACGAGGTCACCGGCAAGCTCATCGTCGCCACCGACCGCGCCGAACTCCCCCGCCTGCACGCCCTGGCCCAGCGCGGCCGCGAGAACGGCATCCCGGTCCACGAGCTCGGCCCCGCCCAGATCTCGGAGCAGGAGCCGCAGGTCACGGGCCTGGCGGCGATCCATGTGGCGACGACGGGCGTCTGCGACTTCCCGGCGGTGGCGCGGCGGCTGGCGGAGCTGGCGGCGGACGCGGGCGCCGAGGTGCGGCTGGGCGCGGCCGGCGAGGTGCGCATGATCGCGCGGCGGGCGGCGGAGGGGGTCGCGGTCCGTACCGCTGATGGCGGCGTGATCAGGGCGAAGGCTCTGGTCAACTGCGCGGGCCTGCACTGCGACCGGGTGGCGCGGCTGGCGGGGGACGCGCCCGGGATGCGGATCGTGCCCTTCCGGGGCGAGTACTACGAGCTGGCGGAGGGCCGCCGCGACCTGGTGCGCGGTCTGGTGTATCCGGTGCCGGATCCTGCCTTCCCCTTCCTCGGCGTGCATCTGACGCGGGGCATCGACGGCGGGGTCCACATCGGGCCGAATGCGGTGCCGGCGCTGGCCCGGGAGGGGTACGGATGGCGGCGCGTACGGGCCCGCGACCTGGCGGGGACGCTGGCGTACCCGGGCTCGTGGCGGATAGCCCGCCGCCATTGGCGCTATGGCGCGATGGAGATCCGCCACTCGCTGTCGAAGCCGTCGTTCGTGTCGGCGGTCCGGCGGCTGCTGCCCGCGGTGACGGAGGCGGACCTGGTCCCGGCGGAGGCCGGGGTGCGGGCGCAGGCGGTGCTCAGGGACGGCACGCTGGTGGACGACTTCCTCTTCGCCTCGGGCCCGCGCACGATCCATGTCCTGAACGCCCCGTCCCCGGCGGCGACGGCGTCGCTGCCGATCGGGCGGGAGGTGGCGCGCAGGGCCCTGGAGGCGATGCGGTGAGGCGATGCGAGACTGATTCCTGGCCTTCAGCCCGGCCCCGTAGAATCGCACCATTGTGTCCGAGAATCGCAAGTACCCGACCGGCCCCGCCCCGGATCCATCGGCAGGCAGCAGCGGCGCCGAGCGCCGCATCCGCACGTTCACCCCGCGCCGCAGCCGCGTCACGGCAGCCCAGGGCGCGGCGCTGGAACGGCTCTGGCCGAAGTGGGGCATCGAGGTCGACGGCCAGAGCACCCTGGACCTGCCCACCCTCTTCGGCGACCTCCCGGTAGTCCTGGAGATCGGCTTCGGCATGGGCGAGGCGACGGCCGAGATGGCAGCCGCGGACCCGCAGACCGGCATCCTGGCGGTCGACGTCCACACCCCCGGCCAGGGCAATCTCCTCCGCCAGATCGAGAAGCACGCCCTGACGAACGTCCACGTGGCGAACGGCGACGCGATCATCCTGCTCCGCGACATGCTTCCGCCGGAGTCCCTGTCGGGCCTGCGCGTCTACTTCCCGGACCCGTGGCCGAAGGCGCGCCACCACAAGCGCCGCATCATCCAGCCGGAGTTCCTGGAGCTGGCGGCGTCGCGAATGGCGGAGGGCGCGCTGCTGCACTGCGCGACGGACTGGGAGCCGTACGCGGAACACATGCTGGAAGTCCTGTCAGCAAGCCCCCACTTCAAGAACACCTCTCCCACCGGCGGCTACGCACCCCGCCCGTCCTTCCGCCCCCGTACGCGCTTCGAGGGACAGGGCGTCCGCAAGGGCCACGTTGTGAACGATCTTCTCTTCCGCCGCATTTAAGTCTGATTGATGTCAATGCACCATCGCGTACAGAGGTATGCGATGGCTAAGGTCTACGGGTGCAGCCACATAGCGACGCACCGCAGCCACAGCCGCCGGAGGGAGCCGGGCCGGCGGTGGAGGCTGCCGCGGTCGAGGGTGCTGATGCTGCTGCTGCCGAAGCCGCTGGCACCGAAGTAGCTGGCACCGAAGTCGCCGCTGAGGCGTCGTCCGCCCCCACCCCGCCCTTCTGGCGCCGAAGCAAGATCCGCCGCCGAGCCCTCATATCCACCTTCCTCATCTCAGCCCTCGCCATGCTGGCGATGCTCCGCTCCGAAACGGGCACCCACGGCCTCCTGGTAGGCATGTGCCTGGCCGTCCTCCCGGTCCCCCTCCTCCTCGGAGCCTTCTGCTGGCTGGACCGCGTAGAACCCAAACCCTGGCCCAACCTGGGCTTCGCCTTCGCCTGGGGCGCCTGCGCGGCCACGATGGTGTCGATGCTGGCAAACCGCTCGGCGGCGCGATGGCTGGAGGCAGGCCTGCCCCCCGGCTCGGCTCAGAACGCCGACTTCTGGGGCACGACACTGGTGGCCCCGGTGGTGGAGGAATCAGCAAAAGCAGGCGCAATCTGCCTGCTCTTCCTCTACCGCCGCCGAACGTACGGCAGCCTGGCGGACGGCGTAGTAATAGCCGGCATCACGGCAACAGGCTTCGCCTTCACGGAGAACATCCTGTACCTGGGCACGGCGTTCGACTCGGACCAAAACTTGGGCCTGTCCGGCCTGTTCTCCTCAACAGCAGCAACGTTCTTCGTCCGAGGAGTGATGTCCCCCTTCGCCCACCCACTCTTCACGATCCTGACGGGCATCGGAGTGGGCCTGGCCGCCTCAACCTCCCGCCACCACAAATTCCGCCGCGCGATGTTCCCCCTGCTGGGCCTACTCCTGGCCATGACCCTCCACGGCATCTGGAACAGCGCAGCCTCAATGAGCGGCCTGGGCTTCTTCCTGGTGTACGCACTGGTGATGTTCCCGCTGTTCGCGCTGGCAGTGACCCTGGGCGTACGAGTCCGCCAACACGAACTCCAGGTGGTCAGGGACTACCTGCCGGCATACGTGGCAGAGGGCTGGCTCACGGCGGAAGAACCCGAGGCCCTGTCATCGATGCGCACCCGCCGCAAGGCCCGAGCCCTGGCGGCCCGCGACCACGGCCCGGGCGGCGCCAGGGCGGTCCGCAGGTACGAGTCGTACGCAACAACCCTGGCCTTCCTGCGAGCACACGCAGAACAGGGCACACCCCGACGCGACCACGAGTCCAGGGAACAAGAACTCCTTGAAACCATGTGGACCCTGAGCCCAGAAGCCCAGCCGGCTTTGGCAGAGGCCTTCTCCCTTGTGGAGCTCCCGTACGAGGACCGTGACCAGGACGACCCGTCGGACTACATCCCGGCCCCACCCCGGCCCGACGTTCCGCATCCCACCCTCCCCTGACATTGCTGCGCTCTGTCAGTAGGCGGTGATAGAACATGATTCGGGCCGCAATGAGGGGGGACTGTGACCGCACCGCTCGACGACGTGCACCCGGTGACGGGGATCTACGAGAAACTCATCACCGCTCGGTTGCAGGAACAGATCGAGAAGCTTCAGGCCGCTGGCTGGCATGCCGTTGACGAGTTGGTTGGCAAGGAATCGGCTCCACACGTCTTGGCACGCCACATCGGCGTCACTGCCCTCCGCATCCTTCGCGACCTTCCGCTGGACGAACAGGTCGAGGCTGCCAATCACCTCCTAGCCTCCATGGAAACGCTCGAAGGCGCCAAACAGTGGGTGACCTCTGTAGCCGACGGCCCTAGGCAACTGCTCGCGATCGTCGAGCAGGAGGCACCAGGTGTTTACGCGATCCGTCCTCGGACTCCGCTGTCCGAGACGGCACTCATCACCAACACGCCCGATGACCCCAGCCTCGGGCACGAGTTGCGCGCGGAGCTGGCAACAGCTGACCGCATCGACCTGCTCTGCGCATTCGTCAAATGGCACGGACTTCGAGTTCTCGAGCAGGCACTCATTGCAGCCCGCGACCGCAGAGTTCCCCTGCGGGTGATCACGACCACATACATGGGGGTCACGGAGCAACGCGCCCTTGATCGCCTGGTGAGCGACTTCAACGCCGAAGTCAAGGTCAACTACGAGGTCCGCTCCACCCGGCTACACGCCAAAGCCTGGCTCTTCCGTCGGGAGAGTGGCTTCGACACCGCGTACGTGGGCAGCTCCAATCTCTCCAAGAGCGCACTCCTGGACGGTCTGGAGTGGAACGTCCGCCTATCGTCCATAGCCACCCCGCGAGTCTTGGAAAAGTTCGAGGCCACCTTCGACTCGTACTGGAGCGACGACGCCTTCGAGCCCTACCAGCCTGAGCACGATGCTGGGCGGCTTGAGGATGCGCTGCGTGAGGCAGGCACGACCACTTCCACCGCCGGGCGGCGGCGCATCACCCTGTCCGGACTCGAGGTGCGACCGTATCCACACCAGCGCGACATGCTGGAGCGGCTGGAGGTCGAGCGCACCGTCCATGACCGGCACGAGAACCTACTTGTTGCGGCCACAGGCACCGGCAAGACCGTCATGGCCGCACTCGACTACAAGCACTTGCGGGCGAAGTTCGGCCGCTCCCCGCGACTGCTATTCGTAGCCCACCGCAAAGAGATTCTGCAGCAGTCACTCCGCACCTACCAGGATGTCTTGGTGGACCCCAACTTCGGGGAACTCTGCTTCGCTGGCGAGAACCCCCGCAGGTGGGACCACGTGTTTGCCAGCGTCCAGTCGCTCAACGTCAAGGCCCTTGAGCAGTTGCCGCCGGATCACTTCGACATCATCGTCATTGATGAGTTTCACCACGGGGTATCCCCCACCTACCGCCGCGTCCTCGACCACTTCGCCCCTAAGGAACTACTTGGTCTGACGGCCACGCCGGAGCGCATGGATGGGCGGAACGTTCAGGATGAGTTCTTCGACGGCCACATCGCCGCGGAGATGCGTCTCTGGGAGGCGTTGGAGAACGATCTACTGAGCCCCTTCCACTATTTCGGCATCAGCGACAACACTGACTTCAGTTCCCTCCTCTGGAAGCGGGGGGCCTATGACAACGCCGCACTGAGCAATCTGGTGACCGGCAACGACGCCCGTGCCCGCCTGATCGTGCGGGCCGTGCGGGACAAGGTCTCCGATCCCGGCAACATGCGTGCGCTCGGCTTCTGTGTGTCCGTGCAGCATGCGGAGTTCATGGCCGACTATTTCCGCCGGGCCGGCCTCGCGGCGGAGGCAATCTCGGGTACCACTCCCCGGCCCGAACGTGAGGCTGCGCTGGAAGCGCTGCGCGCCGGCGAGATCCAAATCATCTTCTCCGTTGACCTCTTCAACGAAGGCGTCGATATCCCTGACGTGGACACCCTGCTCCTGCTCCGGCCGACCTCAAGCGCCACGGTCTTCCTTCAGCAGCTGGGCCGCGGTCTGCGCCGGACTGCTGAAAAGCCGGTGCTCACGGTGCTCGACCTGATCGGCATGCACCGTAAGGAGTTTCGGTTCGAGAACCAGTTCCGGGCGCTCACCAACCTCACCCGACGCAGGCTGCAAGATAGCGTCAGAAACGACTTCCCGCAGCTGCCCTCTGGCTGTCAAATCGTCTTGGAGCCCAAGGCCAAGGAGATCGTCTACGAGAACATCCGCAACCAACTCGCGGTGAATGTGAACCAGCTTGCCCGAGAAGTTGCCGACTACAACCAGCCTCGCCTGGCCGACTACCTGCGCGAGAGCGGGCGAGAGCTGAAAGAGATCTATCGGAGTGGCAACTCGTGGACCGGTCTTCTCCGCCGCGCCGGCATGCTCACCGATCCCGCACCGGACGGCGAGGCTGAGCTCCTCAAGCGCGCCGCCGCCTTCCTCCATGCAGCCGATCCCGCCCGCGTCGAGGCCTACACCCGCCTGCTGACTGACACGCCACCCGCGTACGCCGAGCTCTCACCGCGCGACCAGGCCTTCGCCCGCATGCTCTTCTACACGCTGTGGCCGCTGGCCAGCTACCCGGACTACCAGGCCGGACTGAACACCTTGCGACCTCAGGAGGCGGTACGCAGCGAGCTGCGGCAGGTGTTGGCATACGGCCTTGAGCACACCGACCACGTGCCGGTATCCCTCGTCGGGCCGCTGACTCAGCTCCCCCTGACGGTGCACGCTTCGTACACCCGCGAGGAGGCCCTCGCAGCACTCGGGGAGGCCGTGATCGGAGGGCTGAGGCCCGGGCACTTCCGCGAGGGAGTCCGCTGGTGCGAGGGGATCCAGGCGGATGCCCTCTTCGTGACCCTCGAGAAGGATGAGCGGGACTTCTCCCCGCAGACCCGGTATCGGGACTACGCTATGAGCGACTACCTGTTCCACTGGGAGTCGCAGAATCAAACGTCAGAAGACTCCCCCACGGGCCGGCGGTATCGAATGCACGCCGAGATGAACACCCATGTCCTGTTGTTCGTCCGTCGGTACAAGACGAATGACATCGGCGGGCCACATCCATGGATCTTCCTGGGGCCCGCATCGTACGTCGAGCACAAGGGGAGTCGCCCGATGGCAATCACGTGGCGCCTGCAACATCAACTTCCGGCAGACGTCTGGAGCTACTCCTCAATCACCGCTAACGCCGGGTAGCTCACCTGAGGCAGCCGGATCAGCGTGATCACGAGGGTTGCGAATCACATCACCGGCGATGTCCGCAAATACATTCGCCGCCTCGACCATCCTCATCCTGCCACCATCCCAAGCAGACCAGCCCACAGCGCCGGCCTGCAGCTTCTTCAGTCCATCAACCACTGTCACCAGCTCTTTCAGCAACAACTGCCCTGCCACCGTTACACGCCTTGGCCCGAGTAGCCTCAGGTTCCAGATAGCAGCGTTCAGCGCCGTTGTCCGTTGAACAAGATCCTCGAACTCGCTCTCCTGGACCTGTCCGCCGCGTCGCACTCGGTTTGCCAACTTCAGCAATGGATCCTTGACGTCAGAGTGGGCACTCAGCAAGGCCACATAGTTTTGCCTACGTTGCTCCCGCAGCCACTGCTCCTCGCTCAACGTGGCTTGCCCCTTCACCTGCAAGTCGGCCGCTTCCACGGTCTTCTGCCCGCCAAGAAGACCACCCACGAATGACCCGCCAATGGACCCGAGGAGACCAGCAATTCCAGCAAGCGCGGCGGCAATCCCCTGATCCATTACTCAGCTCCTCTTCGGACCCACGTCAAGGTTACTCGAAGGCAGGAAAGTTGCCCCGAGATCTACTGTCGAGCACTATCCTATCCAGCATGAGCATGCCCATCCCCACGTTCCAGCCAGGCGAGGTACGCACGCGCACAGAGATCCGAGGCGAGCTAGGGGGCAGCCCTCAGGGTGGCATCTGCCCATCGCCGTCGAAGGAAGCTGTACTGCTTTACTCAGATAGGAGCTCCGGCGAGCGATACGGCTACCGCGACGGGTGGTTGAGCGAGGAGGATGAGTTGGGACCCATCTTCGAGTACACCGGGCAAGGCCGGCGAGGGCATCAGAGTTTCCTTGGAACGTATGGCAGCGGAAACGCCGCCGTCCTCAATCACGCCCGGAATGGACATAGATTGTTCCTCTTCACCGCAGAGGGTCGGGCACCGGGTTCTGCCGCCAAGACGCATCGCTACATCGGATCGTTTAAGCTTGATGCCGCAATCCCCTACGACATTCGTGAAGCGTTAGACGACGATCGTCAATTGCGAAATGTCATCGTGTTTCGACTACGCCCCATCGGCACCTACGACCCCTCCCCGGCGGATGCCATTCCGTTGGTACACGAACCCCAAACGAGGTTCGTCCGCTATGCGCCAGAGAGCCGTCCAGTAGCGCCAGTAGATTTCTACGCCCAGCGCGAAAGCTCTACCGATCCTGCGGTTATCGCAGCTCAACTCCGCGCAGACCTAACCAACGAACTGGAAGCAGATCTCTACAATCGAAACCACGAGGTAGGCCGCCTGCAGCACACCATCGATTCAATGACAACGGATCTCTTCTACGATGCCGACCAGAACGACATCTACGAACCAGTTAGCAGTACCGCCCGTCACGCGATACAAGGCGCACTGGGCCAATTGCTCGATATCAGCCGTCAAGTGGTACTCCCAGGGCGCGACGAACCGGTCCGCCTCATGGTGCTCTCACCTGGAATTCCTAGCCCTAGTGTGCAGCAGTTGCTGGCAGACCACCAGATAGGCCTCACCTTCCGCAATGAGGACGGATCATTCACAGAGTTGCAGAGCGGCGGACGGATCCGCCGCTCCGACGGCAGCACCGACTTCTGCACATACTGCCCTGCCCTTCGCGCACCCGAGTGAGACGTCGCAAAGTCGATCAACTCGAGGCTTGCTGCAGGTTCACCAGTTCGCTAGCCGTCAACTCCAGATCCGCGACCTGGAGCAATGCTGGCAGCTGCTTCACCGTTCGTGCCGATGCAATGGGGGACACCACGGTCGGCTGCGCTGCCAGCCATGCAAGGGCAACCGTTGCCGGTTCCGCACCGTGAGCCGCGGCTACCTCGTCCAAGGCTGTCAGAACGCGCCTGCCTCGTTCGGTTTTGAGGTACTCCACCGCCTTGCCGGCTCGGGCACTCTCGACCTGGCCACCGCCCGGGCGGTACTTGCCCGTCAAGAAGCCCGAGGCCAGGGCATAATACGGAACTGCGCCCAGGTCCCACTTCGCTGCTACCGACTCTAGGTCGCCCTCGTATGTGTCTCGGGAGACCAAGTTGTAGTGCGGCTGGAGGGCTGTATAGCGGGCCAAGTTGGCGGATTTGCTTGCCTGGAGGGAGGCCTCCAGGCGGGACGGCGAGATGTTTGATGCGCCAAGTTCGCGGACCTTGCCTGCCTTCACCAGGTCGTCCAGGGCGGCCATGATCTCTTCTACCTCGACTGACTCATCGTCGAAGTGGGTGTAATAGAGGTCAATGTAGTCCGTTTGCAGGCGGCGGAGAGATTCTTCTGCGGCTGACTTAATGGTGGAGGCGGCTAGGCCCTTGTGGGAGGGGTGGGCCCCTACCTTTGTTGCCACGATCACTGAGTCGCGGGTGCGGGTACCGCGGGATGCTATCCAGTTGCCGATCAGGGTTTCTGACTCGCCGCCGGAGTTGCCTGGGACCCAGGCTGAGTAGGCGTCGGCGGTGTCGATGAAGTTGCCGCCAGCGGAGGTGTAGGCGTCGAGGACGGCGAATGACTGGGGTTCGGGAGTGTCCAATAGACGGCGGATCCGATGATCAAGGAGACGCCTGATGAGCGAGACCATCACCGAGCACGAGTCCGTGGAGGAGCCGGTCGTTGAGTCGGCCGCGGGGGCGGTGTCGGACGAGCAGTTGGTCGCGATGCTGGTCGATCGTGCCCGCTCCGACGGGCTGCAGCTGACCGGGGAGGGCGGGCTGCTGCAGCAGTTGACCAAGCGCGTGTTGGAGTCCGCCCTGGAGGGCGAGATCACCGATCACGTCGGCTATGACAAGCACGACGCGGCCGGCCGCAACAGCGGCAACTCCCGCAATGGCACTCGGTCGAAGACGGTGCTGACCGACGTCGGACCGGTCGAGGTGAAGGTGCCCCGTGACACCGCCGGCACGTTCGAGCCGCAGATCGTCAGGAAGCGGCAGCGGCGGCTGACCGGCGTGGACGAGATGGTGCTGTCGCTGTCTGCGAAGGGCCTCACGCACGGGGAGATATCGGCTCATCTGGCCGAGGTGTACGGGGCGGAGGTGTCCAAGCAGACGATCTCCACGATCACCGACGCGGTGATGGAGGGCATGGCGGAATGGCAGGCCCGCCCGCTCGATCGTGTCTATCCGGTCGTGTTCGTGGACGCCATCAACGTGAAGATTCGCGATGGTAAGGTCGCTAATCGGCCCATCTACGTGGCGATGGCCGTGACCGTCGAGGGCACCCGGGACATTCTCGGGATCTGGGCCGGCGACGGCGGTGAGGGCGCCAAGCACTGGCTCCAGGTCTTCACCGAGCTGAAGAATCGCGGAGTCGAAGACGTCCTGATGCTTGTCTGCGACGGCCTGAAGGGCCTGCCCGACGCGGTCGAGACCGTCTGGCCCTGCACTGTGGTGCAGACGTGCATCGTTCACTTGATTCGCAACAGCATCCGTTACTGCGCTCGCCAGGACTGGGACAAGGTCGCCAAGGATCTCAAGCCCGTTTACACCGCGCCGAGCGAGGCCGCCGCAACCGAGCGGTTCCTGGAATTCTCCGGGAAGTGGGGCGGCAAGTATCCGGCCGTGATCAAGCTGTGGTCCGACGCCTGGGCAGAAATGGTGCCCTTCTTGTCCTTCGACGTCGAGATCCGCAAGGTCATCTGCAGCACGAACGCGATCGAGAGCGTGAACGCCCGCATCCGCAAGGCGGTCCGGGCCCGCGGGCACTTCCCGTCCGAGGCCGCCGCGTTGAAGTGCGTCTACATGGCGCTGATGAGCCTGGACCCGACCGGCAAGGGGCGACGCCGCTGGACGATGCGCTGGAAGGCGCCGCTGAACGCGTTCCAGATCGCCTTCGACGGCCGCCTCACCCCCACCGACCAGCGATAACTCAACAACCAAGATCAGCCGTTTACTTGACACACCCACTCGACTCGACTCGATCGTCCACGTTCGTACTCGTCGTCGCTGGATCGGGTGGCGTGGGTAGGGGTGTTTGCGTGTATAGGTGCAGGCCGCATGCGGGGGGACGTTTCCGCTGGGTGGGGATTGGGTGACGGGGGGCTCGCCCGCTGTCAGTAGTCTCCGTGATCTGTGCTGGGCCTCGGAGCAACTCCCGTCGCAACTTGTAGGGCAATTCCTCCTCGGCGGCCGGGGTCCAGCACGGGTGACTTTGAGGGCGGGCTGCGTGGCGGCTACAGAGGCGGCGGACGTCTGGGCGTGGCTGCGGGACGCCGGCTTGTTGCTCGGCGTCCCGCAGGCTCACCTCCCCCGTTTCTGTTAAGGCGCCTTCGTCACCGGGCCGTTGAAGAGGTACGTCGCGCTGTCGGTCAGGGCGCCCCGCTTCACCGACGGGGGGCATTCCTCGTCTACGCCCTTCGAGGGTTTGCAGGTCGAGGCGTCGAAGGAGGCCGCTGCGGTGTGGCGGGTCTCCAGGAGTTGGCCCGTCCGCTGGTTGATGATCCAGTGGGGGTCCGTGTGGAGGCCCTCGCCTCTCAAGGGGCGTTGTTTCCAGGTCACCTCGATGCCCGGTCTGCCCTCGGTGTCGCGGGTCTTGCCTACCAGGTCCAGGCCTGGGGTGCGGGCGATGACGCGGTACAGGGTGGCGCGGGTCCTGGGGCTTGCCGGGGAGAACTCCAGTAAGTGCGTTGCCTGCTGGATTACTTGGCGGTCTGCTGCTTTGCCTGTAGCTCCTGCTGCGAGCTCCCTGCGTAGGGCCTTCGGGGTTGTGGGGAGCTGCTTCAGGGCGGACCAGTTGAGCTGCTTGTCGCCTACCTTCCAGAGCAGTTCCTTGCCGTTTGGGGCTCGCTTCTTCCCTATCGCCGTTGGGCTCAGGATGTGGGTTTCTGTGCGGTATGTGCCGTCCGCGGTTCGTTCCTTTGTGGTGATCTTCCAGTACGGGCCCGTGCCCGGCGGCTGTGATGCCGCGTTGTCGGCTGCGGAGTTGAGGAAGTCTGCCGCTGCTGCGCTGTTCGCCGGAGTGTTGGACCCGTCCAGGCTGATCACCGGGATCGCTGCCGCTCCCGCGGCCACCGCCGCCACCGTGATCGCAGCAGCGATCAATCGGCCTCGGCTGCCCAAGCGCTGCCTGGGTTCCTCCCCAACCGCCTCCTCACGCACCGCCATCCGTGCCGCCTCGACCACCTCCCCTCGCGGCGGCGCCACCTCCCCCGCCGTCACCAGTTCCGCTGCGCCCGGAAAGTCGAGTACGTCCTTACTCGTCGTCGTCATGAGAGTTCTCCCGTCAGCGGAGTGAGAATTGCGATGCCGGACAGCTCCGCGCGGAGCCGTGTGCGGGCCCGGTGCAGCCGGGAGCGGGCGGTGCCGGCGGGGATGCCGACTACGGCGGCTGCTTCCGTTGGCGTGAGTTGTTCCCAGGCCACCAGCAGGAGTAGTTCGCGTTCCACCGCAGGCAATTCGGCGAGGCTGCGGCGGAGCCGTGGGGCCATCGCCGCCGCGTCCAGGCGGGCGTCCACCGCCTCCCACGGGTCGCCCGGCGAAGACCCGCCTGTGAGACGGTGCGCGCCGCGAGCCGTCTGTTGCCAGTGTTGCACCAGTACGTTCCGCGCTATGCCGAAGAGCCAGGCTCTCGTCGAGCCGCGGGCGGCCACGTACGCGCGACGGCCTGCGAAGGCCCGTAACCACACCTCCGATAGCAGATCGTCGGCCGCCGCGGGAGCCCGGCGCGCGAGATAGCCGTGCAGCGCGGTGGAATGCCGGTCCACCAGGGGCTCGAAGGCCGATGGGTCGCTTACGGAGCGGGCCAACAGGTGGTCGTCGGTGCTGTCATCCATGCCACTCCCCTCCAACAGCCGCCACCACGGCGGCCTCACCCCTACTTGCATTCTGGGGCGGGGAGCGTTCGGGGAGAGCGTCCAAAGACGTATGCAGAAGCCGACGGCCCTGGTGTCGGGGGGTAGGCCACCAGGGCCGCCGGCGGTTTCTGGGGGCGCGGGGAAGCGCCAGCGGGGGACGGGGGTGTTGCGGGGGTGGTCGGCGGGCGGGACAGGGGTGAAGCCCGTCCCGCCTGCCGCCGTTCAGGCAGCGTTGAGCTGCCGCCCACCGGAGCCAAGCGGGGGAAGTTGCTCCGGTGTCGCGCCGTTCCTCAGTGGGACGGACGGGTGTGCGGCCCGGTCGTCAGATCCCCACGCCGTTCTTGCGCAGCCACGGCATCGGGTCGACCGGGTCGCCGCCGCCCGGGCGGACTTCGAGGTGGAGGTGGGGGCCGGTGACGTTGCCGGTCGCGCCTACGCGGCCGATGACGTCGCCGGTCGTGACCTTGCCGCTGGTCTTGATGATGGAGGACTGGTGGCAGTACCAGATCTCCGTACCGTCGTCGAGCGTCAGGATGGTGCGGTAGCCGTACGAACCCGCCCAGCCGGACTCCGTGATGGTGCCGGAGTGCAGGGCCTTGATCGGGGTGCCGGTGGGGGCGGCGAAGTCCTGGCCGGTGTGGGTGGTGGCCCAGTGGGAGCTGGTCTCGCCGAAGGTGGCGGTCAACGTGTAGTTCGAGACCGGGACGATGTACGACGCCGCCAGCTTGCGCAGGCGCTCCGCCTCCGCCTTGCGGCGGGCCTCTTCCTCGGCCTTGCGCTTGGCCTCGATCGCGGCCTTCTTCTTCTCCGCGAGTTCCTTCTTCTTGGCCGCCTCGGCCTCTTCGGTGGCCTTCTGCGCCGCCGAGGCCTGCATGGCGACGCGTTCCTTCTCGTCGGCCTGCGCCTGCTGCGCCTCGGCCTGCTCCATGATGCGGGCGCGCAGCGCCTCGCCGGAGTTGGCCTCGCCGGAGGCGACCTCTTCGCTGCTGAGGCCGGCCTGGGTGAAGGGGGTGGTGGTCTTGGTGCCGGGGGCCGGACCCTCGTCCTCCTGCGACGGCATCAGGTCGCCGACGCCCGGGAGGGATTCGGCGTCCGGGAGGCTGTCGTTGACCTTGCCCGCGACGTCGGAGACCGGGCCCATGTCCGGCATGGATATCGCGACCGGGGGCTTGGACTGCGCCTGGGATATGGAGGATCCCGCGCCGACCGCCGCTATGACACCGACGCCGAGGACCGCACCGCTGCGCGCCATCGAGCCGCGCTGCTTGGCAGGACGACGGCGGCGGGACGACGGGCGGAAGCCGTCGTCGTAACCGGGGTCCCAGTCTTCGTAGGGACCGTCGCTGTATCCCTCGTCATAGCCGTACGGGCCCGGCTCGTAAGGGTCGTACTGAGCCTCGGGACCGGGGCCACGCCTATAGGACGCCACGCGGGCGTACTCCTTTCCTTCCTTCTCGCCTACCGGGTTAGCTGACGGGTTCGGAGCAGGAAGGTCTCCTACGGGCGGCCTCTGGCGGGAGGCTGTCCGATTCACCCCAAGGAAGTTGGTTCCCCGGTTCCCTCGGTGTCGCAATGCATGGTGCTGGTCTTGCTGTTGTTGATCTGGCGTTCGCAGCTTCTGCAGTTGTTTCACTTACGGGATTCGGCGACGGCGCACGGTGCCGCCTCTTGCGGCGGCAGTGACGACCGCGCTGCGTTATCGAACGCTAGTAGAGAGAGGGGTCTGATTCCAAGTCGTTCAGGGGATTGACTCAGCCATCTGACAATGACGTTACGGATATCAGGCGGCAGAAGCGGACAAGTTGCCGCCACCGATGGCTAGAAGTAGGTCACGGCCGTTAAACGATCGTGCGGTACTTGTTATGCGGAGGGCGGGTGATCCGTCACGGTGCGTGATATCGCGAGCAGCGCCGTGTCGTCCGCGGTGAGCCCGCCGGTGTGCCGGGCCACATCCTCTATGAGGCCGTCGAGCAACTCCTCGGGCCCGCGGAAGATCCGACCGCCCAGCCGCTCGTACGGGTCGTAGAAGCACCCGCGCCGGTCCCGCGCCTCGGTGACGCCGTCGGTGAACAGCACGAGGGTGGCGCCGGGCGGGAAGTCCACCTCGACCGTTTCGTCCGGCCAGTGGCCGAGTTCGGTGACGCCGAGGGGCAGGGAGGCCTCCTCGGGCTCCACCTTGTGTACGGAGCCGTCGGCGTGGAGGACGAGGGGGGCGGGGTGGCCGCGGTTCACCACCCGGAGAACGGAGCTGCCCTTGGTGAACTCCGCCAGCACCGCCGTCGTAAAACCCTCGAAGCGGTCAAGTCCCTCCCGCCGCACGCCCTCCCGCAGCAGCGCCGCGTCCAGCCGGGCGGCGAGGCCGGCCTGGTCCGGCTCCTGCTCCGCCGCCTCCCGGAACGCGCCGATCACCACGGCCACCGCCTCCACCGCGCCGAGCCCCTTGCCGCGTACGTCGCCGACGATGGCACGGACGCCGTACGGGGTGTCCTGGACGGCGTACAGGTCGCCGCCGATGCGGGCGTCGGCGTCGGCGGCGATGTAGCGGGCGGCGACGTTCAGGCCGCCGATGCGGTCCTCGGGGGTGGGGAGGACGGCGCGCTGGGCGGTCTCGGAGACGTAGCGGGCGGAGGCGAGGCGGCGGTCGGCGCGGGTGGAGAGGCGGTTGACGATGATGGCGATGAGGCCGATGACGGAGGTCGTCGACATCTCGGTGATCGCGTCGGGCTGGACGGCGGTGCCGTTCCACACGTCGAGACCGATGTCGGTGGCGAGGGTGGCGACGACCACGGCGATGGTGCCGCGCAGCGTGTAGAGGGGCGCGGCGATGAGCGGTGCGGCGGCGAAGAAGGGGGAGGCGGTGAGGCCGGGCGGGGTTATCCGGTAGAAGATCGCGCCGGCGACGATGAGGATCGGCGGCAGCACCTGCAGGATCAGGCGGAGCGGCGTCAGATCGCCGGCATCGCCAGTGGGTCCGTCACCTCCTCTCTTCCGCACCCCTTTACCCTCGCCCGGGCTCGGGGGTGCGGCGAGTGGATGACCGCCAGCCGGGTCACCCGTATCCGCGTCCCGGCTGGCCGCGCACCCCGGCAAGGGCGAGCGTGGAGTGTGGCCACTGCACCCTCCTCGACACCCCGCGTCGTGCGCCGGCCGGTCGACCGGGCCCGGTTCCTGTTCGACGTCGCGGTGGTCGCCGCGCTGCTCGGCGGGGCCGTGCTGGTACGGGCCGCGCCCGGGCTGCTGATCGGGCCGATCGTCTTCGCGTCCGGGGTGGTGATGGCTCTCGCGCCCATCGCGGCCGCCACCGAGCGGCTGCTGCGGCGCGAGGGGCGGCTGGTCACCGACGGGGTGCTGGCGGCGCTGATCACGTATCTGGCCGCCTTCGGGATCAATCTGCTGGTGCTGGGGCCCGGCCCGGAGGCGCTGCGGGAGGCGGTCGCCGAGGTGCCGGGGACCGGCCGCGAGGTCGCGCCGCTGCACCTCTACATCGCCTGTGTCGTCGCCTTCATCACCCTCGTCGGCTTCGGCGACCGGCTCTGGCTGCGCAACGCCGCCTGGACCGGCCTCGTCGTGACCGCGGCCGCCGCGCTGGCCGGGCATGACGCGACGCTGATCGGGGTGGTGGCGTCGTTCGCGCTGGGCCGGGCGGTGGCGTTCGGGGTGCGGTGGCTACGCGGCAGCGTGGAGCTCAGGCCGACGGACGCCGATATCGAGGGGGCGCTCGCCGAGGAGGGTTACGGGCCCGGCGACCTGGATGTCGTCGTACTCGACCGGGACCGGGCGACGGCCGGGCTCGGCTACCGGCTGTACCAGTGGCTGCGGGTGCGCAGGGCGGCGCGCAGCGAGGGCTTTCTCGGCTCGCTGCAGGCCGCGGTGGAGCAGCGGACGCTGCTGTCGCTGGCGGTGCGCGACTCGGGCATCCGCACGCCGCGATTGCTGCTGGTGCGCAAGCTGAGCCCGGATGCTGTGCTGCTCGGGTACGAGCATCCGGACGCGCGGCCGCTCACGGAGGAGGAGGGGGAGGGGGAGGCGCCCACCGACGAACTGCTCCACAAGATCTGGGAGACCGTCGCCGAGCTGCACCGGCACCACATCAGCCACCGGCGGCTGTCGGCCGGGGCATTCCTCGTAGGCGAGGACGGCGCGGTCTGGGTGACCCGCCTCGAAGCCGGCAGCGTCGCCGCCGCCGACCTGCAGCTGCTGCTGGACGACGCCGAGCTGCTGCTCACCTCCGCGATGCTGACCGATCCGGTACGCGCCGTGGCCGCCGCCCGGGCCGCCATCGGGGACGAGCGGCTGGCCGCGCTGAAGCCGCTGCTGCGGCCGGCGGTGTTCAGCCATGAGACCCGTACCGAGCTGAGAAAGCACAAGGGCCTGCTCGACGAGATCGGCAAGCAGGTCGACGAGCTGGCGCCGGCCGCGCCCGAGCCCAGGGCGGCGTTGAAGGGGGCTGCGATTGAGCGGCTGCGGCCGCGGACGATCCTGTCCGGGCTCGGCGGGGCGATCGCGGTGTACTTCCTGATCGGGCAGTTCGCCGGGCGGTCGCTGGCGTCGATGTTCACCGGGATGTCGTGGCAGTGGGCGCTGCTGGCGCTGGCGGCGACGGCGGTGACGTATGTGGCCGCGGCGATGGGGATCGCCGGGTTCGTGGCGCAGCGGCTGCCGGCGGTACGGGTGCTGCTGACGCAGCTCGCCGCCTCGTTCATCAGCCTGGTGACGCCGGGGGCGGTCGGCAGCATCGCGATCAACACCCGGTTTCTGCAGCGGGCCGGGGTGCCCGCCGGCGTCGCGGTGACGAGCATGGCGGTGTCGCAGGTGGTGGCGCTGCTGGCGTTCGTGCTGCTGCTGATGCTGCTGGGGTCGATCTCCGGGTCGTCGCACGGGACCGGGCTGCCGCCGTCGTCGGTGATCATCACGGTGCTGCTGGTGGTGGCCGTGATCGCGGTGGTGGTGGCGGCGGTGCCGCGGCTGCGGCGGTTCGTTACGGAGAAGGTGCGGCCGTGGTTCGCCGGGGTGGTGCCGGCGATGCTGGAGCTGCTGCGCAAGCCGTGGCGGCTGGCGGTCGGGGTCGGTGGGGCGTTTCTGCTGCCGCTGGCCGGGAGCCTGGCTCTGTGGGCGTCGGTACGGGCCTTCGAGCACGACCGGCCGGTGTCGTTCGCGACGGTGGCGGTGGTCTATCTGATCGGGAAGTCGGCGGGCTCGGTGGTGCCGACGCCCGGGGGGCTCGGGGCCGTTGAGGCGGTGCTGTCCGGGGGTCTGGCGGCGGCGACCGGGGTGTCGGGGGCGACGGCGTTCTCGGCGGTGATGCTCTTCCGGCTGCTCACGTTCTGGCTGCCGATCCTGCCGGGGTGGGTGGCGACGACGTGGCTGCAGCGGCGGAATGCCGTATGAGCAGCGGTGTGCCTACTCCAGGAAGCTCAGCAGGTCGTCCGCGTGCTCCTCTTCCTTCGCCAGGACCTCCTCCAGCACCCGCCGGGTGGTGGGGTCCGCGGTGCCGATCCAGTTGATCATCTCGGTGTACGACTCGATGGCGATCCGCTCGGCGACCAGGTTCTCGCGGATCATCTCCGTGAGGTCGTCGGAGGCGACGTACTCCGAGTGCGCCCGCCCGGCCACCTTCGCCGGATCCATCTCCGGGGTGCCGCCGAGCTGGGTGATGCGGGCGGCGAGCTGGTCGGCGTGCGCCTGCTCCTCCTGGGAGTGCTCCATGAACTCCGTGGCCACCGGCTCCGCGTCCAGGCCCTTGGCCGCGAAGTGGTGCTGCCGGTAGCGCAGCACGCAGACCAGCTCGGTGGCGAGGGCGGTGTTCAGCAGCTCGATGACCTTGTCCACATCGGTGCCGTACGAGGCGGTCACCGGGCCCTTCATGATGTCGTCGCGGGCCTTGTCGCGGAGGGTCTGCACGTCAGTCAAGAAGTCAGCCATACGGCCACTCCACCCGATCCCGGGCCGCACTCGGGACAGCGCCGCGCACCTCCCCACCCGACTGGAGCACACCGCGCGGCTCCCGCCCTGCGGTCCACGGGCCGCCGCCCGACCCTGGACCCATGAGTAACGGGAGCCCCACCCAGCCCAGCTTCCTCGCCGAGGTCAAGGACGCGGTGGGGCCGCGGTCCGCGCTGCTGGTGCTCGGGGTGCTGGCGCTCGGGGTGCTGTTCATCGCCTCGTACGCGGGTGCCTTCCACGATCCGAAGCCGAAGGACGTCACGTTCGGGGTGGTGGCGCCGAAGGAGGCCAGGGGCGAACTGGTGGGCAAGCTGGCCCGGCTGCCCGGGCATCCGCTGAGCCCGCGCCCGGTCGGCTCGGTCGACGAGGCGGAGCGGCAGCTGAAGGACCGCAAGATCGACGGGGCGCTGGTGGTCAACCCGCTCGGCGGCAAGACGGATGAGCTGCTGGTCGCGAGCGGCGGCGGCTCGTCGCTCGCGGACGCGCTGCATGTGGTCGTCGGCGAGGTGGAGAAGGCCGAGAAGCGCGAGCTGAAGGTCGTCGACGTCGTCCCGGTCGAGAACCGCGACGCCCGCGGCCTGTCCGCCTTCTACCTGGTCGTCGGCTGGTGCGTGGGCGGGTATCTGTGCGCGGCGATCCTGGCGGTGAGCTTCGGGTCGCGGCCCGCGTATCCGCGGCGGGCCGTGATCCGGCTGCTGGTGCTGGCGGTGTACGCGCTGACTCTCGGGCTGCTCGGCGCGGTGGTGATCGGTCCGGTGCTGGGGGCGCTGCCCGGCAGCGTGGTCGGGCTGTGGGGGCTGGGCGCGTTGGTGGTGTTCGCGGCGGGTGCGACGACGTTCGCGTTCCAGGGCGCCTTCGGGGTGATCGGCATCGGGCTGACCGTGCTGGTGATCGTGATCGCGGGCAATCCGAGTGCGGGCGGCGCGTATCCGTATCCGCTGCTGCCGCCGTTCTGGCGGGACATCGGGCCGGCGCTGATCCCCGGGGCGGGTACGTGGGCGGCGCGGTCGATCGCGTACTTCGGCGGCCGGGCGATGACGGGTCCGCTGCTGGTCCTGGGCGCGTGGGCGGTGGCCGGGGCGGTGCTCACGCTGGTGCTGTCGGCGCTGCGTCACAAGGAGCCCCTCAGCAGATGAAGTCCGCCCCGGACGGCAGCGGCCGCGCATGCAGCACGTCGAGCCGGGAGACCGCGCAGGTCGCCACCGCCTGCAGGCAGTGCAGGCCGCGCGGGCCCGATTCGGCGATGGCGGCCGGCTCGACGAGCACCACGTGGTCGTAGCGGGTGCTCTTGCCGGGCGCGGGGGTGGCGGACAGCACGGTCACGCCGCTGAGGGCGATCTCGGCGTTCCAGAGCGCGCAGCTGAGCTGCTCCACCTCGGCGTCGGCCGCGATCACGGCGACCGGGCGGTGGTGGTGGAGCGCGGCGCGTACGGCCTGCACGGTGGCGGACACGACGTCCGGCACGCGGCGGACGGTGATGCCGGAGGTGGCGTAGGGGCGTTCCGGCATGGATATGACGGTCATCTGCGGCTGCCTCTCGTCGACGGGTCAAGGCGTGACTTGAGCCTCCGCCGGGCCGCCCACCGCGAACAACGACGGATTCGGCAACGGGCCATAACCGCTGGCTAATGACCGAGTTGGGATCGATAACCGGGCGCTAATGGCGCGTTGCCGAATTGGGCATTGCCGACGGCCCCGGGCCGCGCCGATCGTGGTCCCATGAGTCCCGCCAGCACCCCGGTGTCGATCACGTCCGTACGCACTCGTGATGATCAAGACGCGTGGTGTGCGGTGGTACAGGCCTCACTCGCCGCCGACCTGCCCGAGGAGCCGGTGCCGTCCCGGCAGCGGCTGCTGGCGCGGCTGGCCGAGCCGGGCGCCGGGGCCCGCATGCTGACGTGGCTCGCGGATACGGGTGAAGAGGCTGCGGCTGTCGCCTCCGCAAGGCTGATCGACCAGCAGGGACGCGACCACCTGGCCGAGATCGAGCTGCACGTCCACCCCGACCACCGCCGCCGCGGCATCGGCACGGCGCTGCTGCGCGAGGTCACCGCCGCGGTGGTGGCCGAGGGGCGCGGCAGCCTGGTCGGCACCGTGCCCGAGCAGTCCGCCGGCGATGTCTTCTGCCTGCGCCGCGGGTTCGCCCGGGAGCTGGTGCTGCATCATCTGCTGCTGCCGCTGAGCGATGTGCATCGCGCCTGGCTCGACGAGTTGGTGACGAATACGCGGCCCGGTTACGAGCTCACCGGCTGGGACGGGCCGGTGCCGGATGCGCTGGCGGAGTCGTTCGCGGCGGCCAAGGACGCGATGAATGACATGCCGGGTAGCGATGACACCCGTATCACCTGGACCCCCGACCGCCTGCGCGCCATGGCCGACGCCGTCGCCGCCCGCGGGGACCGGCTGCTCACCGTGGCGGCGGTGCACGACCGCGATGTCGCGGGCTATACGGAGCTGGCCGTCCCGGGCGACGGCGGCCGCCGGGCGCAGCAGTACGACACCGCGGTCGTGCCCGCGCATCGCGGCCACGGGCTCGGGGTGTGGGTGAAGGCGGAGATGTTGCGCCGGGTCCACGACGAGCATCCGGGGGTGGCCGAGATCGAGACGGACAACGCGGGCGCCAACGACCACATGCTCGCGGTCAACGAGCAGCTGGGCTTCCGCTCGTACCGCCGTAGCTACGTCTACCAGCTGGCGGTGGAGCGCCCGGGCTGAGTGCGGTGCCGGGCGGGTGGCACTGGGTTGCGATCACGAGAAGTGGCCCGGAGCCTCTGGACGTGCCCGACACCGCTGTCTCCGATACTGATGCATCGGTGTTGTTGTTGCAAGTGCTTCGCAATAAGCCGTTCAGGGGCGGTCAAGGCCCCACGTCTGCAGCCGGATGGCGCGCCCCTTCTCCTCGCCGTCGATCAGCGGCACGTCCAGCAGCCGGAAGCCGGCCTTGGTCGCGACCGCGACACTCGCGGCGTTCTCCGCCTCCAGCTCCAGGATCACCTGGTCCGCGCCGAGCTGCGTGAAGGCGTACTCCGCGAGCACCCGCACCGTCCGTACCGCAAGGCCCTGACCGCGGTGCGCGGGGCCGACCGCGTAACCGATCTCCCAGCCCTCGGGGGCGCGCCGTAGCATCCCCTCGCCGAGCGCGGCGCCGCCGTCGGTGGTGATGGCGAGCAGGATCGACGAGCCCTCGGCGCGCAGCTGCCGGGCGCGGTCGAGGCGGACCTGGGCCGCGGCGGCGTCGAAGGGGGAGACGATCGGGGTCCAGTACGCGATGTCGGGGTGGTCGAAGAGGTCGATCATCGGGGCCAGGTCCGCCTCGGTCCAGTCGCGGAGCACGAGGCCCTCGCCGGTGAGCCGCAGCTGCTCGGGGAACGGTGACGCGGTGCCGTTACTCATGACTGGGAGGCCTCCCTGACCTGGTCGGATACCGCAGAATAACTGGGCGTAGAGTGCGCCGTATGACAACCGGTGGGACGCCCTCTACGACGCCGCAGAACTACCTCTCGGACCTCTTCTCCCTGGAAGGCCGCGTAGCCCTAGTGACCGGCGGCAGCTCCGGCATCGGCCGGGCCATCACCGGCGCGCTGGCCCGCGCGGGCGCGGCCGTGGTGGTCGTGGCGCGCAAGGAGGCCGAGCTCGCGGCGACCGTGGACGAGCTGACGGCGCCCGGAGACAAGGGGGGCTGCAGGGCGGCCTGGGTCAGCGGGGATCTGAGCACGCGCGCGGGCGTACGGGCGGCGGCGGAGGCGGCGGTCGAGCCGTTCGGCGAGCCGGACATCGTGGTCAACTCGGCCGGCATCAACCTCCGGCCGCCGATGGGCGAGCTGAGCGACGACGTCTGGGACGCCACGATGGCGGTGAATCTGGAGGCCCCCTTCCTCCTCGGCGAGCGCTTCGGCCCGGGGATGGCCGAGCGCGGCTACGGGCGGATCATCCACATCACCTCGCAGCAGGCCCACCGGGCCTTTGTGCAGAGCGGCGCGTACGGGGTGTCCAAGGGCGCTCTCGAATCCCTCGCCCGCTCGCAGGCTGAGGCCTGGTCGCCGCACGGCGTCACCGTCAACACCCTCGTCCCCGGCTTCGTCATGACCCCGCTGAACCAGCGGCTGTCGTCCGACCCGGAGAAGGTGGCGGCGCTCGCCGCCCGTACGCTCATCGGCCGCAACGGCCTCGCGGACGACTTCGCGGGCGCCGCGGTCTTCCTCGCGAGCGCGGCTTCGGCGTACGTGACCGGGCATGCGCTCTTTGTGGACGGCGGCCTTTCGGTGCACTGAGGCACTCTGGCGCGCGTCACGCGTGCCCACCCTGACGCTATCTGGCAGCTTTTGCCCCATGTCAGCCACCGTCAAGGACACCGCTCCCCTGGCGCCGCGCGGCACGCCCCTGCGGCCGTGGCGGTCGAAGGTGCTCGCCTCCGGCGTGGCCGCGGTGTGCGTGCTCGCCGCGTACCACCTGGCCATGGTCTTCCTGGCGATCTCGCCGCCGAACATCCTCAAGGACCATGCGATGCGCCAGGTCAACTGGTGGATCTATCCGTGGTTCGAGCAGGGCTGGAAGATGTTCGCGCCGGAGCCGGTGGCCACCAATCGGGCCTTCGAGGTGCGCGTACGCGACGGTGCGCGCACCAGCCGCTGGCACAACCTCACCGCCGCCGACGACGCGCACATCCGCGGCAATCCGGTCACCAGCCGCCAGCACACCAACGTGCTCCGCCGCACCTGGGACGGCCTGCAGGGCCTGAAGCCGGCGAAGGGCCCGCGCAATGAGGCCGAGGCGATCCGGTTCGCGTACGCCCGCAATGTCGCCGTGCAGCGGATGACGGACCTCGGCTACCAGGACTTCAGCAAGATCCAGATCAGGGTGCGGCAGCAGCACGTCCCGCCGCACAACGCCATGAACAAGACCCAGCCCTGGGAGACGACGCGGCTGCCGTGGTGGGGCGTATGACCATCCGCGACCTCGCGAAGACCGGCGGCGGCGACCTGCTCGCCCTCCTCGACCGGCCGGTCGACTTCCTCCGCCGGATGACGCTGGAGCCGCTCGCGCTGTACTCGGCGGCGGCCATCCGGATCGGGCTCGGCGGCCTGTACGCGCTGTATCTGCTGCGCGAGTACCCGTACAACGACCTGCTGTGGGGGCCGGGTTCGCCCTGGTCGCCGGAGCTCGCCGAGCAGTGGCTGCAGAATTACGGGTGGCCCGGGTGGGTCGACGCCCTGTACTCGGTGATCATCACGGACAGCGAGGTCTGGTTCCAGGCGTTCTACCTGCTCGCGATCGTCGTCTCGCTGCTGTTCATGGCGGGCTGGCACACCCGGGCGCTGGCGGTCGCGCAGACCTGCTGCGTGATGGCGGTGTACACCCGCTCCTGGCAGGTCACCGACGGCGGCGACATGGCCATCATGCTGCTGACGTTCTACGCGGCCTTCATGGCGTCGGGCCGCCGCTGGTCGCTGGACGCGCGGCGGGCGCGGAAGCGGGACGTACCCAAGCAGTGGTCCGAGAACGAGGAGCTCCGCCGCCGCCTCGTCACCCTCCTCCACAACGGCGCCCTCGGCGTCTTCGCCGCGCAGGTCATGATGATCTACTGCGCCGCCGCGCTCGTGAAGGTGATGGGCCTGAAGTGGCAGGAGGGCACCGCCCTCTACTACATCCTGCACGTCAGCTGGCTGCAGCCGTTCCCGGCGCTGAACGAATGGCTGGCGGGCCCGGGACACCTCGTCCCGCTGGCGCTCCTCGCGTACGTCACCGTCTTCTCGCAGCTGCTCTTCCCGCTGGCGGTGCTGAACCGCACGGTGAAGTACTGCTGGCTGCTGGTGATGCTGGGCACGCACCTCGGGATCATCGTGACGATGGGGGTCTTCCAGTTCTCCGTCATCATGATCATCGGGGATCTGGTGTTCCTGCCGGACAGCTTCTGGCGCGGTGCCGCGCGCTATGTGCGGCTGCTGCGCAGCCCGGAAGGCTCGCGCCCGGCACCGCCCCCCGTGACGGTGCCGGGCCAGCCGCGGCTGGAGTCGCAGCCCGCGACTCAGCCCACCGGGCGCCGCCCGTAGACGTGCACCCGGTCGCCCTTCTTCAGCACCTTCCACAGCGCCTTGGACTCGGCGAAGCGGAGGTTGACGCAGCCGTGCGAGCCGGGCGGCTTGTAGACGCTCGAGTACGTGCCGTGCAGCGCCTGGCCGCCGTCGAAGAACTGGCTGTACGGCATCGGGGCGTCGTACAGCGACGACTGGTGGTCCTTGTGCCGCCAGTAGATGCGGTGCAGCCCGGTCCTGGTCTCGTAACCCGGCCTGCCGGTGCGGATCGGGACCGGCCCGAACAGCACCTTCTTGCCCTTCTGCACCCACAGCACCTGCCGGGTCATATCTACGCAGACGACGCGGGCGGCACCCGTCCGGCACCTGCCGTCCTTGTTGGGGTTCTTGCGGATCGTCGGCAGGAAGAGCTCGCCATGGGTGACGGGGCCCGCGTAGCCGGCGTCCGGCCAGATGTCCGCCTTCTTCTGGAAGGCCTGGATCGCCTTGCAGTCCGCCTTCGACTGCTTGCCGTCCACGGCCAGCCCCAGATAGCGCTCGACCTGCTTCTGGTACGGGCCGGACTGCCGCGTGCAGAACGGCGCGTGCTTGCCCGCCTCCCCCGGCGGCTCCGCCTCGATGTCCGGCAGCACCGGCAGCGGCTCGGGGGCCCGCTGGGCGCTCTCCAGGCGGGCGCGGCCGCGGGGGATCTCCGGGGCGATCGTGCCCTGGTCCGGGGTGTCCGCGTACGCGAACCGGTCGCTGCTGCCGCCGCCGGGCGGCTGCTGCTGGGCGTGGGCGGCCGGGGCGGCGGCGCCTGAGAACAGCAGGCCGGCCAGCAGCAGGCCGGTGAGGGCGGGGGACACGTGGGATGCTCCGGGCATCACAACTCCTCTCGGGGGTCCTACCGGAGTAGTTGTATGCCAGATATGCCGCTTTTCATCCTCTTTAGCCCGGGATCCGGCGTGTCCCCCCGCCCGCTACGCGGCCCTCGTCACGGGGCGAGCAGCAGGCTGTCGCCACGCTCCTTGGCGGCCGCGTAACGCCTGGCCACGTCCTGCCAGTTGACAACGGCCCACATGGCGTCGATGAAGTCGACCTTCTGGTTCTTGTACTGCAGGTAGAAGGCGTGCTCCCAGGCGTCGAAGACCAGGATCGGGGTGGATCCCTGACCGACATTGCCCTGGTGGTCGTAGACCTGCTCGACGATCAGGCGGCCGCTCACCGGCTCGTACGCGAGCACGCCCCAGCCGGAGCCCTGGGTGGTGGCGGCGGCCTTGGTGAGCTGCCCCTTGAAGCCGGCGAACGAGCCGAAGGACTCGGTGATCGCATCCGCCAGGTCGCCCACGCCGTCCTGCGCCAGCGGCTCGCCGCCGCCGTCGCCGGTCATGTTGTGCCAGTAGATGGAGTGCAGGATGTGGCCGGAAAGGTGGAAGGCCAGATTCTTCTCCAGGCCGTTGATCGAGCCCCACTGCTCCTTGTCCCGCGCCTCCGCGAGCTGCTCAAGGGTGTCGTTCGCGCCCTTCACGTAGGCCGCGTGGTGCTTGTCGTGATGCAGCTCAACGATCAGCGGGTTGATGACCGGTTCGAGCGCCGCGTAGTCGTAGGGGAGCTCCGGGAGCGAGTAGACCGCCATGTTCAACATCCTCCGACATTATTGCCACTGATGTGCAGTTGCACGCTAACAGCAACAGGTGGCGGGCGCCGATAAGGCATAGGTCCTAGGACCGGCGGATGGGTTCTTCCTGCGGCTCCGGGTTGCCGTGTTCGCCGAGCCAGCGGGCCAGCTTGCCGCGGCGGCCGATGGCCAGGAGGCGGCGTTCGGTGGCGTTGCGGGTCTGTGGGGTGGTGACGAGGAGGAGTTCGTCGCCGGCGCGCAGGACGGTGTCGCGGTCGGGGACCAGGCTGGTGCCGCCTCGGACGATGAGGGTGATGACGGTGGGCGGGGGCAGGCGGAGTTCGAAGATGGCGACGCCGTGCAGCCGGGAGCCGGCCGGGATGGTGATGGTGAGCAGGTCGGCGTCGAGGACGTCGAGCGGGGCGGTTTCGATGTGTACGTCCCGCAACGCGCCGGGTCTGGTCAGGCCGAGGGTGCGGGCGACGTACGGCAGGGCGGGGCCCTGGACCAGGGTGAAGATGACGACGAGCACGAAGACGATGTTGAGCAGGTGCCCGGCGCCGTCGACCTCGGCGACGATCGGGAACGTGGCCAGCACGATGGGCACGGCGCCGCGCAGACCGGCCCAGGAGATGAAGGCCTGTTCGCGCCAGGGGACGCGGAAGGGCAGCAGGCAGGCCAGTACGGACAGCGGCCGGGCGAGCAGCAGCAGGATCAGTCCGGCGCCGAGCGCGGGCAGGATGGCCGAGGGCAGGGTGCTGGGCGTGACGAGCAGGCCGAGCATGACGAACAGGCCGATCTGCGCCAGCCAGCCGGCGCCCTCGGCGAAGGACAGGGTGGCGGCGCGGTGGGGCAGTTTGGAGTTGCCCAGGACCAGGCCCGCCAGGTAGGCGGCGATGATGCCGCTGGCGCCCGCGGCGCCGCCGGCGGCGAAGGCGATGATGCCGAAGCCGACCGTGGCCAGGGGGTACAGGCCGGTGGCGGGCAGCGCGATGTGGCGTAGCGCGGCGACGCCGAGGCGGCCGATGAGCAGGCCGAGGGTGCCGCCGATGGCGAGCTGGTAGAGCACGTTGCCGGCGATGGCGGCCGGGTCGGGGAAGCCGTCGGCGGCGGTGCTGAAGACCAGGACGAGGATGATGGTGGGGGCGTCGTTGAAGCCCGATTCGGCTTCCAGCAGGCCGGAGACCTTCTGCGGCAGCGGCAGTGCGCGCAGTACGGCGAAGACCGCGGCCGCGTCGGTGGAGGAGACGATGGCGCCCAGCAGCAGGGACAGGTGCCAGTCCATGCCCAGCAGCAGGTGAGCGCCCGTGGCGGTGACGGCCACGGAGATCGCCACGCCGCAGGTGGCCAGCACCCCGGCGGGTGCCAGGAGCTTCCTGACGTCCTTCCACGGGGTGGTCAGGCCGCCGTCCACAAGGATGACGGCCAGGGCCGCGGTGCCCAGGGACTGGGCGAGTTGGGCGTTGTCGAAGTCCAGGCCGAGGACGTCCTCGCCGGTCACGATGCCGATGCCGAGGAAGAGCAGCAGGCTGGGCAGGCCGAGCCGGTTGGCCATACGGGCGGCGGCGATGCTGGCCAGCAGGACCACGCCGCCGATCAGCAGGCTGAAGTAGAGCTGCTGCAGCGTCATCTGTGAGCGCTTCTCCTGTGGCGCGAGGTGGCCTTTACCGTCCCTTGACTCGGGTTCATCGGCATCGGTGCTGACACCCATTTCGTACGTGGAATAGGTGCCATAACCCATGGACGCGGGCTCCCCGCGCAGGTCAGGTTGAGGGGGCGCCCGCAGCCGACGCGGCGCGAGAGGAAGTCGAGAGGTCCGGCATGAGCCCACCGGCACCCACCCGCATCCTGCTCGCCGACGACCACGCGCTCGTCCGCCGCGGCGTGCGCCTCATCCTCGACAGCGAGCCCGACCTCACCGTCGTCGCCGAGGCCGGCGACGGCGCGGAAGCCATCGACAAGGCCCGCGCCGAGCGCCCGGACCTGGCCATCCTGGACATCGCCATGCCCCGGCTGACCGGCCTGCAGGCCGCCCGCGAACTCAGCCGTGTCCGCCCGGACCTGCGCATCCTCATCCTGACGATGTACGACAACGAGCAGTACTTCTTCGAAGCCCTCAAGGCGGGGGCGGCCGGCTACGTCCTGAAATCCGTCGCCGACCGCGACCTCGTCGAAGCCTGCCGCGCCGCCATGCGCAACGAGCCCTTCCTCTACCCCGGCGCCATCAACACCCTCCTGCGCAACTACCTCGAGCGCGCCAGAGATGGCGAGGACATCCCCGTACGAGCCGTCACCCACCGCGAAGAGGAGATCCTCAAACTCGTCGCCGAGGGCAACTCCTCGCAAGAGATCGCCGACATGCTCTTCATCAGCATCAAAACCGTCGAACGCCATCGCGCGAACCTGCTCCAGAAGCTCGGCCTGCGCGACCGGCTGGAGCTCACCCGTTACGCCATCCGCACCGGACTCATCGAGCCATGAAGTGTGTCACCCTGCCCCGGCGATGCGGCGGTTGAGGTCCTGGACCAGGTTCCGCATCGAGATCCGGTAGATCTCGGCCCGGTGGTCGCCGACGAAGGACAGATGGCCGAAGACCTCCAGGACGACGAGGCCGTGCATATGGCCCCACGCGACCAGCAGCAGCGCGGCCGCGGCGGGCGGGAGGCCGTCGCCTGTGCCGTGCCGGCGCAGCTCGTCCAGGTGCGCCTGGAGTTCGGGTGAGAGCTCCGGGATGTCGGCCGCGGCGAGCTGCTCCTCGGTGAAGCCGCCGAACATCTCGCGCCGGAAGACGGCGCTCATCCGGTTCAGCGCCTGAGTGGTGGGCCCGCCGACAGGGGCCGCGTAGTAGCGCAAAGGCGTTCCGTAGAGCAGCTGGAAGAGCTCGGGATGGTCGATGGCCCAGCGGCGGTATCCCTCGGCGGCGACGACCACCCGCGAGAGTTCCGCATGCTCCGGCGCCGCGTCGACCGCCGCCTGCACCGCATCCGCCAGGCCGTCGTACGCCTTGGTGATCAGCACCGTCACCAGGTCGTCCCGGCTCGGGAAGTAGTGATAGAGCGCCTGCACCGTCATGCCGAGGCTCCGGGCGACCGCGCGCAGCGACAGCGCCGCGGGGCCGTGCTCGGCTATCTGCCGCTCGGCGGCTTCCACGATCTCCTGGGTGGCGGCGGCCCGGCGCCGCTCGCGCAGGGAGGGCAGGACGGCTGCGCGTTCATCGGCGGACATGCAGCGACCGTACGACGCCAACTCGGATCGGTCACCACCCTGTTGCCTGCCGCTCGAAAAATCTAACACTGCCAAAGATTCCCTACCCCCGTTAAATTTCCCGGAGGTTGCCCGCAGGACGCAAAGGAGAACGGGCGTGTTTGAACGCATAGCCGACCTGGCCATCCGCCGGTCCCGGCTGGTACTCGTCGTGGCCGCCGTGGCGGTGGCCCTCATGGGCGTCGCAGGCGCCGGCGCCTTCGGCAAGTTACTGGGCGGCGGCTACGACGACCCGGCCTCCCAGTCCACCCGCGCCGCCGAGGTCATCGAGGAGAAGTTCGGCGGCGAGACCAACCTGGTCCTGCTGGTCAGCGCCGCCGAAGGCCGTATCGACGCCCCGGCCGCCGAGCGGAGCGGCCGGAAGCTGGTGGCCGGCCTCAAGAAGGAGCGGCACCTGGAGAACGTGGTCGGCTACTGGGACACGAACAGCCCCAGCCTCCGCTCCAAGGACGGCCGCGAAGCGATGGTCCTGGTCCATGTGCAGGGCAAGGACGTCGAGCGCGACGAGAACGCCAAGGAGATCATCGACGGCTACACCGGTTCGTACGAGGGCGATCTCACCGTCAAAGCGGGCGGCGGCGCCGCCGTGACCAGCGAGATGGGCAAGCAGTCGGAAGCCGACCTGGTCCTGGCCGAGGCCATCGCGGTGCCGCTCACCCTCCTGCTGCTCCTGGTGGTCTTCGGCAGCCTGGTCGCGGCCCTGCTGCCGCTGGCGATCGGCTTCATCGCCATCCTGGGGACGTTCGCGGAGCTGTACGTCCTCGGCAGCGTCACCGATGTCTCCATCTTCGCGATCAATCTGACCACGGCGCTGGGCCTCGGCCTCGGCATCGACTATGCGCTGCTGATGGTCAGCCGGTTCCGGGAGCAGCTCGCGGCCGGGGCGAGCGTCGACGACGCGGTCCGGCGCACGGTGCACACCGCGGGCCGCACCATCGCCTTCTCCGCCGCCACGGTGGCGGCCGCGCTCGCGGCGCTGCTGGTGTTCCCGCAGTACTTCCTGCGCTCGTTCGGCTATGCCGGGGTCGGGGTCGTCGCCATCGCGGCGATCAGCACCCTGTTCGTCATGCCGGCCCTGCTCGCCGTCCTTGGCCCGCGCGTCAACAGCGGCCGGATGCCGTGGGCGAAGCCGGGCCGCGCCGCCAACCGGGCGCCGCTGTGGGGCCGGTTGGCCCGTACGGTCATGCGCCGGCCCGCGCTCACCGCCCTGCCCGTGCTCGCCGTGCTGCTCGCGGCGGCGAGCCCGCTGCTGGGCATCACCTTCGGCACCCCGGACGAGCGTGTGCTGCCCGAGGGCGCGGAGAGCCGCCAGGTCGCGGCGGCGCTGCGGGAGAACTTCACCGGCAGCGACGACGCGGCGGTCCACGTCGTCATCGACGGGCCGGTGGCGAAGGCCCGGCTGGGCTCGTACGCGACCGCGCTGTCCGAGCTCGACGGCGTGGTCCGCGTCGAGGCGAGCACGGGGACGTACGCCGACGGCCGGTCCGCGGCGGGGGAAGGGGCAGGGGCAGCTGGAGGGGCAGCGCAGACCGCCCTGGGTCGCCCGGACGCCCAGCGGCTCAATGTGGTGTCGACCCTGCCGCCGAAGTCGGAGGAGGCGCAGAGCCTGGTCAAGGAGATCCGGGCGCTAGACCCGCCTCCCGGATCACACCCCCAGGTGGGCGGCGTCGACGCCGTACTGGTCGACTCCAAGGACTCCATCGGCAGCCGCCTCCCGCTCGCGGTGGCGCTGGTCGCCCTCACCACCTTCCTCCTGCTCTTCCTCTTCACCGGCAGCGTGGTGCAGCCGCTGCGCGCCCTGGCCCTCAACCTGATCAGCCTCGGCGCCACCCTCGGCGTCATGACCTGGATCTTCCAGGACGGCCACCTCTCCGGGCTGCTCGGCTTCACCGCCCAGCCCATGGAGGTCTCGATGACGGTGCTGATGTTCTGCATCGCCTTCGGCCTGTCGATGGACTACGAGGTGTTCGTCACCAGCCGCATCAAGGAACTCCACGACGCGGGCGCCGACAACGAAACCGCCGTCACCGACGGCCTCGGCCACACCGGCCGCATCGTCAGCGCGGCCGCCTGCCTGCTGGCGGTGAGCTTCTTCGCCTTCGGCACAGCACAACTGAGCTTCATGCAGCTCTTCGGCCTCGGCAGCGGCCTGGCCATCCTGATCGACGCGGTGGCGGTACGGGGCGTCCTGGTGCCGGCCGCGATGCGCGTCCTGGGCCGCGGCGCCTGGTACGCCCCGGCCTTCCTGCGCAGCTTCCACAGCCGCTACGGCCTGAGCGAAGCCGCCCCGACACCGCCGACGGCCGCCCCGGGCCCGGCCGTGGCGCACGAAGGGCCTCCCCGCACCTTCCGCCGCACCGGCGTGGACGAGGCGCCGGACGTTGTTGAGTCCCCACAATGACCTGGAACGGCTGAGCCCGACGGTGGGCGTTTGTGCCTTGTCGCGTCCGCCTTGCAGTCAGCGCATGGGGCGGCGCACCCGACGGGCCCGTGGGCCGCCGCCGTCCAGCAGGCGCACGGCGCGGGAGACCGTCTCGTACGACACCGCGCAGACGTCGCACAGGTCCTGGGTGAGCAGCACATCCGGCGCGAGGGCGGCGAGGCGTTCGGTGTCCAGGGTGTACAACGATGAGCCGCGGTGCCTGGCGCCGCCGACCGCCTCGGAGATCTTCGAGCGTAGGGCGGCCCTCCCGGCGTCGGCGGCGGCCGTCCGCGCCCTACTCCCGCGCCACCGGATACGGGACGAAGGTGCTGGCGTTCTGATCGATGGCCAGCGCATGCCCGAGGGGTGGGGCGGAGCGTTGGGGGCATTCCAGGCGTTCGCAGACGCGGCAGCCGAGGCCGATGGGGGTGGCGGCGGCGGGGCTGTCGAGGTCGAGGCCGTCGGCGTAGACGAGGCGGTGGGCGTGGCGGATCTCGCAGCCGAGGCCGATGGCGAAGGTCTTGCCCGGCTCACCCCAGCCGCCGCGGTGCCGGGTGACCGCGCGGGCGGTCCACAAATAGCGCTGCCCGTCGGGCATTTCGGCGATCTGCACCTGGATCCGGCCGGGGGTCGTGAATGCCTCGTAGATGTTCCACAGCGGGCAGGTGCCGCCGGCGCGGGAGAAGGGGAAGCCGGTCGCGGACTGCCGTTTGGACATGTTGCCGGCCCGGTCGACGCGGACGAAGGAGAAGGGGACGCCGCGCAGCCTGGGGCGCTGGAGGGTGCTCAGGCGGTGGCAGACGGTCTCGTAGCCCAGGCCGAAGTGGTCGGTGAGGCGCTCGATGTCGTAGCGCGCTTCCTCCGCGGCGGCGTAGAAGGCGGTGTACGGCAGGATTGTCGCGGCGGCGACGTAGTTGGCGATGCCGATCCGGGCCAGGGCGTGCGCCGGTGTGCCGGGCGGGAAGTCCGCCGCGGCCTGGCGGTCGATCTCCGTGCCGTATTCGAGCAGGGCGAGCTGGGTGGCCATGCGGAAGGCCCGCTGGCCGGGGCGCAGTCGGGACGTCAGGTGCAGGGTGCGGCTGGTGGCGTCGTAGCGGTGGAGTTCGGTGCCCGGCTGGGTGTCGAGCCGGACGCCGTGCCCTTCGCTCAGCCGGGCGCTGAGCGCGGGCAGCACCTCGCCCGGGCGGATGCCGCAGTCCGCGGCCAGGTGCTCTGCGGCCAGGTCGAGGTCGTGCAGATAGTTGCGGTGGCGGTAGAAGAACTCGCGGACCTCCTCGTGCGGAGAGCGGGGCCGGTCGGGTACGACGGGCGCGCCGGCGCGCCCGTCCGCGGCGTCGGCGAGGCGCTCGGCGAGCTGCTGATTGCGGTGCCCCAGGTCGACGAGCGCCTGGGCGACGGCGGGCATGCGGGTGGCCAGCTCGGTCAGCTCACCGGCGGAGACAGGTGTCTCGGTCAGGCCGGCGGCGAGGGTCTCGCGCAGCTCCGCGACCAGGCGGGAGGTGTCGCGTTCCGAGAAGAAGCCGGGCTCGATCCCGAACTCCTCGGTCAGACGCAGCAGCACCGGGACGGTCAGCGGCCGTGAGTCGTGCTCCATCTGATTGAGGTAGCTCGCCGAGATACCGAGCCGGCGGGCCAGCGCCGCCTGGCTCATCGGGTGCTCCTCCCGCAGCCGCCGCAGCCGCGCCCCCGCGTAGATCTTCGACATGGTGCGCCCACCCCTGTCCTTCGCAAGCTTGGCAATCCGGGACCGGAAGATTTGCAGATCTTGGCATGGATCCAGCATTGATGGCACTGCGTGCCACTGCCAGAGTCACCTGTGCGGCCCGCTGGACAGACCCTGACCGGGCGGGCCGCGCCAGACAACGTGACACAGAGTGCCATGAGAATGCCGGGTGCGCGCAAGCGTTGGCAGCCGGCGAGAGAAATCCGAGGAGACGGTGACAGCCATGACCGAGGCACGTACGCAGGCAGCAGCACAGGAGCTCGCCCGACGCTGGGCCGACGACCCGCGGTGGCAGGGCATCGAGCGCACCCACACCGCCGAGGACGTCATCCGGCTCTCCGGCAGCGTCCGCGAGGAGCACACCCTGGCCCGGCGGGGCGCCGAGCGGCTGTGGCGCCAGCTGCACGACCTCGATTACGTGCACGCCCTGGGCGCGCTCACCGGCGGCCAGGCGGTGCAGCAGGTGCGGGCCGGGCTGCAGGCCATCTACCTCTCGGGCTGGCAGGTCGCCGCCGACGCCAACCAGGCCGGGCACACCTACCCGGACCAGAGCCTGTACCCGGTCAACTCGGTGCCGCAGGTGGTCCGCAGGATCAACAACGCGCTGCTGCGCGCCGACCAGATCGCCACCGCCGAGGACGCGGGCGACACCACCGACTGGCTGGCGCCGATCGTCGCCGACGCGGAGGCCGGCTTCGGCGGCCCGCTGAACGCCTTCGAACTCACCAAGGCGATGATCGCGGCCGGGGCGGCGGGCATCCATTACGAGGACCAGCTGGCCTCCGAGAAGAAGTGCGGCCACCTGGGCGGGAAGGTCCTGGTGCCGACCTCGCAGCACGTCCGTACGCTGGGCGCGGCCCGGCTGGCCGCCGACATCGCGGATGTGCCGACACTGATCGTCGCCCGGACGGACGCCCTGGCCGCGACGCTGCTGACCAGCGATGTCGACGAGCGGGACGCCGAGTTCGTGACCGGTGAGCGGACCGCGGAGGGCTTCTACCGGGTCCGTAACGGGATGGCGCCGGTGATCGCGCGCGGCCTGGCCTATGCCCCGTACGCGGACCTGATCTGGGTCGAGACCGGCACCCCGGACCTGGCGCAGGCGCGGGAGTTCGCCGAGGCCATCCACGCCCGGCACCCGGGGAAGATGCTGGCGTACAACTGCTCGCCGTCCTTCAACTGGAAGGCGGCGCTGGACGACGACCAGATCGCGAAATTCCAGCGGGAGCTGGGGGCGATGGGCTACAAGTTCCAGTTCATTACGCTGGCCGGCTTCCACTCGCTCAACCACGGCATGTTCGACCTGGCCCGCGGCTACGCCGAGCACGGCATGACCGCGTATGTGGACCTGCAGGAGAAGGAGTTCGCGGCGCAGGCGGACGGCTTCACCGCGGTCAAGCACCAGCGCGAGGTCGGCACCGGCTACTTCGACCTGGTCTCCACCGCCGTCAACCCGGCTTCCTCCACGACCGCGCTGAGCGGGTCGACGGAGGAGGAGCAGTTCCACTGAGCCGCACGCCGGCCGCCCTCCGCCACTGACCCGATCAGGAGAGACCCGTGTCCACTGTCGCCCCGCCCCGCGCGGTCCGCGTGCTCGCCCCGCCCGCCGAACGCCACGACGAAATCCTCACACCCGCCGCCCTCGCCTTCCTCGGCCGGCTGACCGCCGCCTTCCACGAGCGCCGCCTCGACGTCTTCAAGGAGCGCCGCCGGATAGCCCTGCGCCTGGCCGACGGCTCCCGCTACGACTTCCCGCTGACCGCCGCCGCCATCCGCGCCGACGACACCTGGAGGGTGGCCCCACCCGCCCCCGGCCTCACCGACCGCCGCGTGGAGATCACCGGCCCGCCGGACCGCCGGATGACCGTCAACGCCCTCAACTCCGGCGCCCGGGTATGGATGGCCGACTTCGAGGACGCCACCGCCCCCACCTGGGAGAACATCATCGGCGGCCAGCTGAACCTGCTCGACGCCATCGAGCGCCGCATCGACTTCACCACCGCCGACGGCAAGGAGTACCGACTGGCCCCGCGCGAGCAGCTCGCCACCATCGTCGTCCGCCCCCGCGGCTGGCACCTCGACGAGGAGCACCTGGAGTACGACGGCCGCCCGGTCCCGGCCGCACTGGTCGACTTCGGCCTGTACTTCTTCCACTGCGCCCAGCGCCAGCTCGACGCCGGCCACGGCCCGTACTTCTACCTCCCCAAGCTGGAACACCGCGGCGAGGCCCGCCTCTGGAACGACGTCTTCCTCCTCGCCCAGGAACTCCTCGGCATCCCGCGCGGCACCATCAGGGCCACCGTCCTCATCGAGACCATCACCGCCGCCGTCCAGATGGACGAGATCCTCTACGAGCTGCGCGAGCACAGCTCCGGCCTCAACGCCGGCCGCTGGGACTACCTCTTCAGCCTCATCAAGACCTTCGGCCACCGCACCGACTGCCTGCTGCCCGACCGGGCCAAGGTCACCATGACCGCCCCGTTCATGCGCGCCTACACCGAGCTGCTGGTACGCACCTGCCACAAGCGCGGCGCCCACGCCATCGGCGGCATGGCCGCGCAGGTCCCCGGCGGCGACCCGCAGGCCCGCGAGGCCGCACTCGCCAAGGTGCGCCTGGACAAGGAGCGCGAGGCAGAGGACGGCTTCGACGGTTCCTGGGTGGCCCACCCCGGGCTGGTCGAGGTCTGCCGCGACGTCTTCGACGGCGTCCTCGGCGGCCGGCCGCACCAGCTGGAGCGCACCCGCGACGAGGTGGAGGTGACCGCGGCCGACCTGGTCGACGTGCGCCGCACCTCGGGTCCGCCGACGCCGGAGGGACTCCGTACCAACATCGCGGTCGCGCTGCGCTACTTCGCCGCCTGGCTGAGCGGCCAGGGCGCGGTCGCGCTGTACGGGCTGATGGAGGACGCGGCGACCGCCGAGATCGCCCGGGTGCAGGTCTGGCAGTGGCTGCGGCACCGGGTCGTCGACCGGGAGACGGTGGAGCGGCTGCTCGACGAGGAGGTGGCGGCGCTGGCGGCCGAGCATCCGGAGGTGCTGGTGGCGGACGTCCGCGCGCTCTTCGAAAGTACGGCGCTGCGCGCGGAGCTGCCGGCGTTCTTCACGCCCGAGGCGTACTCGCGTCACCTGGTGCGCCGGGCGGAGGCGCGGTCATGAGCACGAGCTGCCAGAGGATCGGCGTGGTCGGCGGCGGGCAGATGGGCGCGGGGATCGCGGAGGTATGCGCCCGCGCCGGGCTCGACACGCTGGTGTGTGAGGTGGACGCGGTGGCGGCACGGGCCGCCCGCGAGCGCATCGCCGCCTCACTGGAGAAGGCGGCCGCACGCGGCAAGCTGACCCGGGAGGCGGCCGAGGCGGCCCTCGCCCGTACAACCGTCACCGGCGAGCTCGCCGACCTCGCCGACCGGCACCTCGTCATCGAGGCGGTGGTGGAACACCCCGACGTCAAGACCGAAGTGTTCGCCACCCTCGACAAGATCGTCGAGGACCCGGACGCCGTGCTGGCCACCAACACCTCCTCCCTCCCCGTCATGCGCCTCGGCATGGCAACCACCCGCGCCGACCGCGTCGTCGGACTGCACTTCTTCAACCCGGTACCGGTGCTGCCGCTCGTCGAGATCGTCACCTCCCTGCACACCGCGCCCGAGACCGTCGCCGCCGTGCAAGGCTTCGCCACCCAGACCCTGGGCAAGACCGCCATCCGCTCCAAGGACCGCGCCGGGTTCGTCGTCAACGCCCTCCTCATCCCCTACCTCCTGTCCGCGATCAGGATGGCCGAGTCGGGCTTCGCCACCCCTGCCGACATCGACGCCGGGATGGAGCAGGGCTGCGCCCACCCCATGGGACCGCTGAAACTCGCGGACCTGATCGGGCTCGACACCGTGGCCGCGATCGCCGAGTCCCTGTACGAGGAGTTCCGCGAGCCGGTATACGCGCCGCCCCCGCTGCTCCAGCGGATGGTGGAGGCAGGGCTTCTCGGGCGGAAGGCGGGGCAGGGCTTCCACATCTACGGCGGGATTGACGAGTAGCTGCCCACCTCTTATTGCACATATATTGCAACTACAGGCAATGCGCAGGAGGAGGCAGCGGTGGGCGGACCCGTGGTGCTGGGCATCGAGTCGTCGTGCGACGAGACCGGCGCGGGCATCGTGCGGGACGGGAAACTCCTGGCCCACGTGGTGGCGTCGAGCATGGACGAACACGCCCGGTACGGCGGCGTGGTGCCCGAGATCGCCGCCCGCGCCCATCTGCACGCCTTCACACCGGTCGTGCGACGCGCCCTCGCCGATGCCGGACTCCGGCTGCAGCAGATCGACGCCGTCGCCGTCACCACCGGGCCCGGCCTGGCGGGAGCCCTGCAGGTCGGCCTGGCCGGCGCCAAGTCCCTCGCCTACGCGGCCGGAGTTCCGCTGTACGGGGTCCACCACCTGGCCGGACACGTCGCCGCCGACACCCTGGAGCACGGGCCGCTGCCCGAACCCTGCGTGGTCCTGATCGTCTCCGGCGGTCACACCTCACTGCTGCTGGTCCGGGATCTGGTGCGGGAGCCGATCCTGCACCTGGGCGACACCCTCGACGACGCGGCCGGGGAGTGCTTCGACAAGGTCGCGCGCGTCCTCGGCCTGCCGTATCCGGGCGGTCCCGCAATCGACCGCGCCGCCCGCGCGGGCGACGCGCGCGCCGTGGATTTTCCGCGCCCGCTCACCCGCCCCGGCGACGACCCGTACGCCTTCTCCTTCTCCGGCCTGAAGACGGCCGCCGCCCGCTGGGCCGAACGGCATCGCCTCCGCGGCATCGAGCCGCCGGTCGCCGACGGCGCCGCCGCCCTGCAGGAGGCCATCGCCGACGTGCTGACCCGCAAGGCGCTCGCGGCCTGCGCCGCCTACGACGTGAACACCCTGGTCGTGGTCGGCGGCGTGGCCGCCAACTCCCGGGTGCGCGCGCTGGCCGAGCAGCGCTGCACCGCCGCCGGGATCGAACTGCGAGTCCCGTCCATGACGCTGTGCACCGACAACGGGGCGATGATCGCCGCCGTCGGCGACCTGCTGGTCCGCGCCGGCGCCGAACCCGCCCCACTGGACGTCTCGATCGATCCCTCCGCCCCGCTTGACTACGCGGCTCTCACTCCGAGCGCAGCCCGCTCTGTCCCGCAGGCCGCCTGATGGCACCGGCCGTCCAGCTCGTCTCCGGACAGCGGCTGCTTTCCCACCTCGACGGCGTGCGCGCCGTCTACACCGATGCCTTCTGCGCCCCGCCCTGGAACGAGGATGCCGGGCAGGCGGACATCTATCTGCAGCGGCTGGTCTCCGATGTCGACCGCGACGGATTCACGGCCGCCCTGGCCCTGGACGGGGACACGGTCCTGGGCTGGGCAACAGCCTGGACAACCCCGGCTCCCTTCCCTGACGAGCGCAGCTATCCGCAGATAGCGGCCGCCCTCGGACAGCGACGCACGCAGGCGTGGCTGTGCGACGCCCGCGAGATCGACGAGCTGGCCGTAGCCGCGTCGGCCCGACGCACCGGTCTGGGAGGCCGGCTGCTGAGAGCGGTCACCTCCGGCCGGACCGACGGCCGCTGCTGGTTGATCACCTCCGTCCAGGCCGGACAGACCGTCGCCTTCTACGAGCGGGCCGGCTGGCTGCAGGTGACCCACCCCGCTCCCACCGGCAAGGGCTACGTCGCGCTCCTTGGACCGCGGCATCCGGCCCAGGCTCTCGCCCCGCGGCCCCTGTGACACCGCACCGCCCGGAACGGGCTCCGCTCCCGACGGCCGGAGCGGCAAGGCAGCCGCCCCGGCCAGGATCGATGCGTCCCGCAGGTCAGGAGGTGGCGGTTCCCAGCTCCGTGCGGACGGTGCGGGCCGCGCTGACCAGGTTTTCCAGTGAGGTGCGGGTCTCGGGCCAACCGCGGGTCTTCAGGCCGCAGTCGGGGTTGACCCACAGCCTCGCGGCGGGGATTGCCTTGAGGCCGGTGCGCAGCAGCTCCGCGGCCTCGTCCGCGCCCGGGATACGGGGTGAGTGGATGTCGTAGACGCCCGGTCCGGCCTCGCGCGGGTAGCCGTGCTCCGCCAGTTCGTAGGCGACCTGCATGTGGGAGCGGGCCGCCTCCAGGCTGATCACGTCCGCGTCGAGGTCGTCGATCGCCTGCACGATGTCGCCGAACTCGGCGTAGCACATGTGCGTGTGGATCTGCGTCTCCGGGCGCACTCCGGCGGTCGTCAGGCGGAAGGACTCCGTCGCCCAGTCCAGGTAGGCGGCGTGGTCCGCGGCGCGCAGCGGCAGCGTCTCGCGCAGCGCGGGCTCGTCGACCTGGATCACCGACGTGCCGTTCGCCTCCAGGTCGGTCACCTCGTCGCGCAGGGCGAGCGCGACCTGGCGGGCGGTGTCGCCGAGCGGCTGGTCGTCGCGTACAAAGGACCAGGCGAGCATCGTCACCGGGCCGGTGAGCATGCCCTTGACGGGGCGGTCGGTGAGGGACTGGGCGTACGACGTCCAGCGCACCGTCATCGGCTCGGGCCGGGAGATGTCGCCGGCCAGCACCGGCGGGCGGACGTAGCGGGTGCCGTAGGACTGCACCCAGCCGTGCTGGGTGGCCAGATAGCCGGTGAGCTGCTCGGCGAAGTACTGCACCATGTCGTTGCGTTCGGGCTCGCCGTGCACGAGGACGTCGACGCCGGTCTTCTCCTGGAAAGAGATGACGTCGCGGATCTCGTTCTTGATGCGGTCCTCGTACGCGGCCGTGTCGATCCGGCCGGCGCGCAAGTCGGCGCGGGCCGTGCGCAGCTCCGTGGTCTGCGGGAACGAGCCGATGGTCGTGGTCGGCAGCAGCGGCAGGTTCAGGTGGGCGCGCTGGGCGGCGGTGCGGTCGGCGTACGGCTGCGTGCGGCGGCCGTCGGCGTCGGTGACGGCGTCGACGCGGGCCCGTACCGCCGGGTCGCGGGTGATGGGAGAGGTGGCGCGGGAGGACAGCGCGGCGCGGTTTGCGGCGAGCTCTGCCGTGATCGCGTCCGTGCCGCGCGCGAGGCCCTTGGCCAGCGTCGCGATCTCTGCGGTCTTCTGCCGGGCGAAGGAGAGCCAGCGCAGGATCTGCGGGTCGATGTCGCGCTCCAGAGCCGCGTCCAGCGGTACGTGGAGGAGCGAGCAGGAGGCCGCGACGTCGACACGGTCCGCAAGGCCGAGCAGGGTGCCGAGGGTGGTCAGTGACTTCTCCAGATCGCCCACCCAGATGTTGCGGCCGTTGACGACGCCGGCGACCAGCCGCTTGCCGGGCAGTCCGCCGGCGGCGGCGAGCGCGTCCAGGTTGCCCGCCGCGGCCTCGGTGAAGTCCAGCGCCAGGCCGTCGATCGGCGCCTTGGCCAGCACCGGCAGGGCATCGCCGAGCCGGTCGAAGTACGAGGCGACCAGCAGCTTCGGGCGGTCGGTGAGGGCGCCGAGGTCTCGGTAGGCGCGCGCGGCGGCGTTCAGCTCGGCCGGGGTGCGGTCCTGCACCAGGGCGGGCTCGTCGAGCTGCACCCACTCGGCACCGGCGGCCCGCAGATCCGCGAGCACCTCGGCGTAGACGGGCAGCAGCCGGTCCAGGAGGGTGAGCGGGTCGAAGTCCGCGGCCACGCCGGGCGCCGGCTTCGACAGCAGCAGATACGTGACCGGGCCGACCAGGACCGGGCGGGCGGTCAGGCCCTGGGCGAGGGCCTCCTTGAACTCCGCGACCTGCTTGCCGGAGTCGGCGGTGAAGACCGTGTCCGGGCCCAGCTCGGGCACCAGGTAGTGGTAGTTGGTGTCGAACCACTTGGTCATCTCCAGCGGCGCCACCTCCTGGGTGCCGCGGGCCATCGCGAAGTAGCCGTCGAGCGCGTCGGCGGCGACCGCGTCCCGGTGCCGCTCGGGGATGGCGCCGACCATGACGGTGGTGTCCAGGACGTGGTCGTAGTACGAGAAGTCGCCGGTGGGGACCTCGTCGATGCCGGCGTCGGCCAGCTCCTGCCAGTTCTGGCGGCGCAGGCTGGCGGCGGTGGCGCGAAGGGCGTCGGCGGTGCCGCGGCCCTTCCAGTAGCCCTCGATCGCCTTCTTGAGTTCCCGGTTCTGGCCCTGGCGGGGGTAGCCGTACACGGTGGCCCGTGCTGCCGCGGCTGCGGTCTTGGTGGTCACGGAGTTCTCCTTCGAGAGACGTATCCCTGTCGATCCCGTGGACCGGAAGGACGCGAAGGAGCAGCGAAACCAGCGGACGACCGCGCGGCAAAGGCGAGCCGAGTCCTGCCTGGTATGTACGCCGACCCGCCCTCGAGGTCACCGGGATATCCGCGCGCGGGACGGCCCGTACGCGGACAGCGGGCAGGTCTTCGGACTCGCGGGCACGTCCTCGTCGCGTCTTACGACTACGACGCGGACACCTACTGGCCGTCGCTTCCCGGGCCCGATGCAATCGGACCCAGTGCTTCATTGACGGCGGTCGTTCCCGCTCACCGCTGCGGGGCAGTCCCGGATTCCCACCGGGTTCCCTCTTACGGCACCCCGCCTGGCGGACGGGGCGAACCAGCTGCGCCTGCCAGCGTACGGGGCCGGCACTCCGTAACGGCACACTGAGGCAATCAAGGAGAACAACGTCACAGCTGTGCCCACTCCTGCTCACTTGTCAACTGTCCTAGCATCCGAACATGACGGTCCTGCCCGACGACGGGCTCTCCCTGGCGGCCGAGTTCCCCGGTGCGACGCATGCTCAATGGCAGCACCTCGTCTCCGGCGTGCTGCGTAAATCCGGGAAGGAAGTCCCGGACGCCGAGGTCGAGGCGGCGTTGTCCACCGGTGTGGAGGACGGGCTGCGGGTTCTCCCGCTGTACGCGGCGGGCGAGGGCGCACCGGACCCGGGTCTGCCCGGCTTCGCGCCCTTTGTCCGCGGCGGCCGCGCCGAGGGAAACACGACCGGCGGCTGGGATGTGCGCCAGCAGCACGCGGTCGCCGACGGCGGTTCCGTGCTCGCCGACCTGGAGAACGGCGTCACCTCCCTGTGGTGCACGGTCGGCGCCGACGCGATCCCCGTGGCGTCGCTGACCGACGCCCTCGACGGCGTCTACCTGGACCTGGCACCCGTCGTTCTCGACGCGGGCGCCGAGACGGAGGCCGCCGCCCGGGCGCTGTTCGCGCTGTACGCCGCGCAGGGCGTGGCCGACACCGCGGTACGGGGCAACCTGGGCGCCGATCCCCTCGGTTGGGAGGCGCGTACCGGCGCGGCGCACGACATCGCACCTGCCGCGGAGCTGGCCGAGCGGTGCGCCGGGCGCTATCCGGGGATGCGGGCATTGACCGTGGACGCCCTCGCCTATCACGAGGCGGGCGGCTCGGCGGCGCAGGAGCTGGCCTGCTCGCTGGCGACTGCGGTCGGCTATCTGCGCGAGCTGACGGCGGCCGGACTCGGCGTCGAACAGGCGTGTGCCCAGCTGGAGTTCCGCTACGCCGCCACCGCCGACCAGTTCCTGACCATCGCGAAGCTGCGCGCGGCCCGCAGGCTGTTCGCCCGGGTGGCCGACGTGTGCGGCGCGCCGCAGGCGGGCGCCCAGCGGCAGCACGCGGTGACCTCGCCGGTGATGATGAGCGGCCGCGACCCTTGGGTGAACATGCTGCGTACCACCGTCGCCGCGCTCGCCGCCGGGGTGGGCGGGGCGGAGGCCGTCACCGTGCTGCCGTTCGACCACGCGCTGGGGCTGCCGGACGGGTTCGCCCGCCGGATCGCCCGTAACACCTCGACCATCCTCATCGAGGAGTCGCATCTGGCCCGGGTGATCGATCCGGCCGGGGGTTCCTGGTACGTGGAGCGGCTGACCGACGAGCTCGCCCACGCCGCCTGGGGCTTCTTCCAGGAGATCGAGCGGGCCGGCGGGCAGGCGGCGGCGCTGCGCTCCGGCATGATCCGCGAGCGGCTGGCCGAGACCTGGGCAGCGCGCAGCAGCAAGCTCGCCACCCGGCGTGAACCGGTCACCGGGGTCAGCGAGTTCCCGAACCTCGCGGAGCAGCCGGTCGTCCGCGCCCCCGCACCCCAGGCGCCCGGCGGCGGGCTGCCGCGGGTGCGCCGGGACGAGGCGTACGAGGCGCTGCGGGCCCGCTCCGACGCCCACCTGGCGGCCACCGGCAGCCGGCCCCGTATCCACCTGGCCGCGCTCGGCCCGGCCGCCGCCCACACCGCCCGGCTCACCTTCGCCGCCAACCTCTTCCAGGCCGGCGGCATCGAGACCGTCACCGACGGCACCTTCGCGGAGAGCGGGGCGGTCGAGGCGTGCCTGTGCTCCAGCGACGGCGTGTACGAGGAGGAGGCGGAGGCTGCCGCGCAGACGCTGCGGGAGGCCGGGGCCCGGCACGTCTTCCTCGCCGGTCGCCCCGGTTCGTACGCGGGTATCGATAGCTATGTCTTCTCCGGTTGTGACGCCGTCGCGGTGCTCTCGGCCGCGCTGGACCGTATGGGAGTGTCCCGATGACCATCCCCGACTTCTCCTCGGTCGAGCTGGGGGCGCCCGCCGCGGCCGGTGGGCCCGACGAGTGGCGCGGCGCGTTCAAGAAGGCCGCCGACGGCGCCGACCTGCTCTGGGAGACGCCGGAGGGGATCACGGTCAGGCCGCTGTACACCGGGCAGGACCTGGAGGGCCTGGACTTCCTGGAGACCTATCCGGGCATCGCGCCGTATCTGCGCGGCCCGTATCCGACGATGTACGTCAACCAGCCCTGGACGATCCGGCAGTACGCGGGTTTCTCCACCGCCGAGGAGTCCAACGCCTTCTACCGGCGCAACCTGGCCGCCGGCCAGAAGGGCCTGTCGGTCGCCTTCGACCTGCCCACGCACCGCGGCTACGACAGCGACCACCCGCGGGTGACCGGCGACGTCGGCATGGCGGGCGTCGCGATCGACTCGATCTACGACATGCGGCAGCTCTTCGACGGCATCCCGCTGGACAGGATGACGGTCTCGATGACGATGAACGGCGCCGTGTTGCCGGTGCTGGCGCTGTACATCGTGGCGGCGGAGGAGCAGGGGGTGCCGGCGGAGAAGCTGGCAGGGACCATCCAGAACGACATCCTCAAGGAGTTCATGGTCCGTAACACCTACATCTATCCGCCGAAGCCGTCGATGCGGATCATCTCCGACATCTTCGCCTTCACCTCGCAGAAGATGCCGCGCTACAACTCGATCTCCATCTCCGGCTATCACATCCAGGAGGCCGGGGCGACGGCCGATCTGGAGCTGGCGTACACCCTCGCGGACGGTGTCGAGTATATCCGGGCGGGCAGGGAAGCCGGCCTGGACGTGGACGCGTTCGCGCCGCGGCTGAGCTTCTTCTGGGCGATCGGCATGAACTTCTTCATGGAGGTCGCCAAGCTGCGCGCGGCCCGGCTGCTGTGGGCGAAGCTGGTGAAGCAGTTCGAGCCGCAGAACACCAAGTCGCTGTCGCTGCGCACCCATTCGCAGACCTCGGGGTGGTCGCTGACCGCGCAGGACGTGTTCAACAACGTGACCCGGACGTGCGTGGAGGCGATGGCGGCCACCCAGGGCCACACCCAGTCGCTGCACACCAACGCCCTGGACGAGGCGCTCGCCCTGCCCACCGACTTCTCGGCCCGCATCGCCCGCAACACCCAGCTGCTGATCCAGCAGGAATCGGGCACCACGCGGGTGATCGACCCGTGGGGCGGCAGCGCGTACGTGGAGCGGCTGACGTACGACCTGGCGCGGCGCGCCTGGCAGCACATCCAGGAGGTCGAGCAGGCCGGCGGCATGGCGCAGGCCATCGACGCGGGCATCCCCAAGCTGCGGGTGGAGGAGGCCGCGGCCCGCACCCAGGCGCGGATCGACTCCGGCCGGCAGCCGGTGATCGGGGTGAACAAGTACCGGGTGGACAGCGACGAGCAGATCGAGGTCCTGAAGGTCGACAACTCCTCGGTGCGCGCCCAGCAGATCGCCAAGCTGCGCCGGCTGCGCGAGGAGCGCGACGAGCAGGCCTGCCAGGACGCGCTCGACGCCCTGACCCGGGCGGCCAGTGGCGAGGGCAACCTGCTGGAGCTCGCGGTCAATGCGGCCCGCGCGAAGGCCACGGTCGGCGAGATCAGTGACGCGCTGGAGAAGGTGTACGGACGGCACGCCGGGCAGATCCGTACGATCTCCGGTGTGTACCGAAACGAGGCCGGCGAGTCCGCGGGCGTGACGCGCACCCGCGCCACGGTGGACGCCTTCGCCGAGGCCGAGGGGCGCCGTCCGCGCATCCTGGTCGCGAAGATGGGCCAGGACGGCCACGACCGCGGCCAGAAGGTGATCGCGACGGCCTTCGCCGACCTGGGCTTCGACGTCGACGTCGGCCCGCTGTTCCAGACCCCGGCCGAGGTGGCGCGGCAGGCCGTCGAGGCGGACGCGCACATCGTCGGGGTGTCCTCGCTCGCCGCCGGGCATCTGACGCTGGTGCCGGCGCTGCGGGAGGCGCTGGCCGAGGAGGAGCGCGAGGACATCATGATCGTCGTGGGTGGGGTGATTCCGCCGCAGGACGTGCCGACGCTGCTGGAGATGGGCGCGGCGGCTGTGTTCCCGCCCGGCACGGTGATCCCGGACGCCGCCGGCGACCTGGTCGCCCGGCTCGCGGCCGCGCTCGGCCACGCCCGGTGAGCGGGTAGCGCCGGTGGCCATGGATCTCGACGCGTACGTCAAGGGCGTCCTGGACGGCAAACGGTCGGTCATCGCCCGCGCCATCACGCTGGTGGAGTCCACCCGCCCGCAGCACCGGGCGCTCGCGCAGCAGTTGCTGACCGAGCTGCTGCCGCACAGCGGCCGCTCCCGGCGACTTGGGATCAGCGGGGTGCCCGGCGTCGGCAAGTCGACGTTCATCGACGCCTTCGGTACGCAGCTGACCGGGGCCGGGCACCGGGTGGCGGTGCTCGCCGTGGACCCGTCGTCCAGCCGCACCGGCGGCTCCATCCTCGGCGACAAGACCCGCATGGAGCGTCTGGCCGTCGACCCGGCCGCGTTCGTCCGCCCCTCCCCCACCTCCGGCACGCTCGGCGGCGTCGCAAAGGCCACCCGCGAGTCGATCGTGGTGATGGAGGCCGCGGGCTACGACGTGGTGCTGGTGGAGACCGTCGGCGTCGGCCAGTCGGAGACGGCCGTGGCGAACATGGTGGACTCCTTCCTGCTGCTCACCCTCGCCCGCACCGGCGACCAGCTGCAGGGCATCAAGAAGGGCGTGCTGGAGCTCGCGGACGTGATCGCCGTGAACAAGGCGGACGGCCCGCACGAGCGCGACGCGCGTGGGGCCGCCCGTGAACTCGCGGGCGCGCTGCGGCTGATGTACGGCAAGGACGCCTTCTGGACCCCACCGGTCCTGAGCTGCAGCGCCCGCGAGTCCACCGGCCTGGACGCGGTGTGGGAACGCCTCGAACAGCACCGCACACTGCTGGACTCCACCGGCCGCCTCGCCACCCGCCGCCGCGACCAGCAGGTGGACTGGACGTGGACGATGGTGCGGGACGAGCTGCTCGGCCGGCTGCACGCGGACTCGTCGGTCCGGTCCCTGGCGCCCGGGCTGGAACGCCAGGTGCGGGACGGCGAGATGACGGCGACCCAGGCCGCCGAACGCATCCTCGAAGCATTCGGCGGCGGGCCGCGGCCACCGGGCTAGGTCCTGCCGGCGAGCACCGCCTCGATCGACGCCTCCAGGATGTCGATGCCGGCGTGCAGCTCGTCGTCGGTCGTGGTCAGCGGCGGGGCGATACGGAAGATGCCGCCCATGCCCTGCAGTTGAACGATGTTGAGGTGCAGTCCCCGCTCCAGGCAGGCCGCCGTGACCGCCTGGCCGAGCGCGTCGGCCGGCGCCTTGGTCACCTTGTCCTGCACCAGCTCCAGGCCCTGCAGGAGGCCACGGCCGCGGACATCGCCCACGACGTCGTACGCGTCCCGCAGGCCGCCGAGCCGCTCGGTGAGCTGCTTGCCCAGGTGCGCCGACCGGTTCACGAGGTCGTCCCGCTCGATCACGTCTAGGACCGTCAGCGCGACCGTCGCCGCCAGCGGGTCGGAGGCGTGGGTGGTGAAGAACAGGTAGCCGCGGTCCCGGCAGGTCTGCTCGATCTCGTCGCTGGTGATCACCGCGGCGGCCGGGAGCCCGGCGCCGAGGGTCTTGGAGAGGGTGAGGATGTCGGGCGTGATGCCGTCGCGCTCGAAGGCGTACATGTGCCCGGTGCGGCCGAGCCCGGTCTGGGCCTCATCGAGGATGAGCAGCATGCCGCGGGCCGCGCACAACTCCTTCAGGCGGGCGAGATAGCCGGGCGGCAGGTCGATGATGCCGCCCGACGACAGGATCGGCTCGATCAGGCAGGCCGCGAGCGCACCCGTCGACTGCTGGTCCACCAGCGCCATGCCGTAGTCCAGCTCGGCCTCCCAGTCGTACGAGCCGTCGGGGCGGCGGAAGGGCGAGCGGTAGGCGTTGGGGGTCGGGAGGGTGAGGTTCCCGGGGACGGGCGGGCCGTAACCGCGGCGGCCGGCGGAGAAGGTGGCCGCGGAGGCGGCGGCGGTCATGCCGTGCCAGGAGCGATCGAAGGAGACGACCTCGTACTTGCCGGTGGCCAGCTTCGCCATCTTCAGGGCCGCCTCGTTGGCCTCCGCGCCGGTGGTCAGCAGCAGCGTCTTGGTCAAGGGCGCGGGCAGCGTACCCGCCAGCCGTGTGGCGAGGTCCACGACCGGGCGGCTCAGCATCCCGCTGTAGAGGTGGTCGAGCGTGGCCACCGACTGCGAGACCGCGCGCACAATGTCCGGGTGCGCATGCCCCAGCACCGCGCTCATCTGGCCGGAGGTGAAGTCGAGGATGGCGGCGCCGTCGCTGTCGTGGACGTAGGCGCCGCGGGCGCTCTCGATGATGCGGGGCGTGAAGTCCGGGCCGTACCGCACCAGATGGCGGTCGGCGTGCTCCCAGAAGGTGATGTCCGTGGCCATGGGGAGGCTCCTCAGGTCGTCGCTGCGGCATAGGGTGCTATGCCGTTGATCCGGCCATTGGTTAGGCCGTACTTGACCGTGTGACCTGAAGAAATGCAGGCAGAACGACGGGCCGACGGTGCCCCGCCAGCCCGGAAGATCGCGCCGACCCGCCCTCGGGGTCACCGGGAAAGCCGCGCGTGGCTGCACGCACGGGCAACGGGCAGGTCTTCGGACTCGCGGGCGTGACCTGCACATACGTGCAGGTCTCCTACTGGCCGTCGCTTCCCGGCCCCCGAGCTGCGGGGCCAGTGCTCAATGACGGCGGTCGTTCCCGCTCACCGCTGCGGGGCAGTCCCGGATTCCCACCGGGTTCCCTCTTACGACACCCCGCCTGGCAGACGGGATAGAACCAGCTGCATAGGCCAGTCTACGGGGCGGGTGCCCAAGGGAGGCCCGGGTGTTCGCGATTGCCTTATGGACGCGTCGGCTCGATGCGCGGCGGCGGGTTGGTCTCCGCGGTCTTGTCCTTGGAGAAGGACCAGCCCTCGAAGGAGCCCAGCGGCGGCTTACGGTTCATCACGCCGTACTGGCTGTACGTCCAGGTGCCGGCGTTCGGCGCGTGCCAGTACGACCAGTACGCGGAGGCCGGCGGGGTGTCGCGGCAGGGCTCGGTGTCCGCGCCGGGCTTGCCTTCGATGCGGCAGATGAAGGCCTCGCCCCAGCGGTCGGTGCCCTGGATCTGGATGCCCGCGTTCTTCAGCGCGGTGAGGCCGGTGGCCTGGTCGCCTGGGGCGCAGCGGATGATGGTGTCCCCGCCGAGCTCCTGGAAGTCGATGATGACGGTGACGCCGTCCGCGTCCGGGCAGTAGCCGGGCGTGCCCTTGCTGGGGTCGATGGCGTACGCCTTGGCCGGCGCGGCGACGTCGGTGGCGACGCCGACGGCCGCCGAGGTGCCGACCAGCGCCAGGGCGAGCGCCGCCGCGCGCAGGGCTCGTGCCGTACGGGGGGCGGGTCTTTGCTTTCGCTTCAGCTTGGTGAACTTCACGCCTGAGTTCCTTCCGTTCCGGCCTTGCGCCGGTTCGCCGTCCGATAGGTCACATAGCCGCCGCCGATCAGCAGCGCGGAGCCCGCCGCCCACGGCAGGACCGCGGCGCCCGTGGCGGCGAGGCCGCCGCCGGAGCCGGAGCCGCCGGTCGAGCCGCCCGTTCCGCCGCCGACGGAGGCCGGGGAGGGGTGGCCGGACGGGGGCAGGCCGCTGGGGTTCGCGCCGCCTGCGTCGCCCGGGGTGGCCGAGTCGGACGGGTCCGGGCCGCCGCCGGAGCCGCCGTTGTCGCCGGAACCGCCGTCGCCCGCGCCGCCGTTGTCGCCCGTACCCCCGTTGTCGCCGGGGCCAGGGCCGGGGTCGGGGTCGGTCTCGCCGATCTTCCCGAGCGGCACCTGGGCGAGCGCGAGCAGCGCCTGCGGGGTGGCCCGGCGCCACTGGTCGCGCTGGAAGTCTTCGATGCCGTCGCTCTGCGCGGAGGTCAGCGAGTCGTTGTTGTACGCGATGGCGCCCGCCTCCGCCTTCGCCTTGCCGCCGTTGGCCTCGGTGAGCTGGTGGCCCGCGACCCAGTCCGCGGCCTTGTCCGCCTCGGCCTGGTGGCCGGCGGCGGCGAGGGCCTGGCCGGCCAGGCCGGTGCTGTTGGTGTTGGCCGCGGCGGTCGGTCCCGAGCCGCCGAAGGAGCCGTTCGCGGCCTGCTTCTGCCGCAGCCACTTGGCGCCCTTGTCGGCGGCCGCCTGCGCCCCCGGCACTCCGGCATCGGCGGCTGCGATCAGTGCATGCACGGCCATCCCCGTCGAGTCGGGGTCGATGACCGCCTTGCCGTTCTCGGCGTCGCAGTCGCCGGTGACGGCCGAGCCGCCGAAGGCGTACGGGTAGAGGCGGAAGCCGCCCGCCGAGCACTGCTGGTCGATGAGGAAGTCGACCGCGTTCTGCGGCACGCCGCCGCTGCGGGCGAGGCCGAGGACGGCCAGGGACTGGCCGAAGGTGTTGGAGTTGTCCACCGACGGGGCGTTGACCTTGTCCTTGACCCGGCCGTCCTCCAGGCCCTTGTCGGAACCGGCGATCAGGTCGAGGGTCTCCTGGCGGAGGTTGTACGCGCCGAACTTCTCCGGGTCGGACTTGGTGATCACGGCGGCGTACAGCAGCTTGGCGGTGGCGCCGGCGACGCGCTGGCCCTTCTCGCCCCAGGCGTCGAGGCTGTTGTAGTCGCGTACGTGAACCTTGAGCGCGTCCGTGATCCTCGTGGCCGTGTCCGGCTCGGCGCCGGTGGCCTTCAGCGCCATCAGCGTGTCGACGGTCAGGCCCCAATCGGCGCCGGCGAAGCCGGGTATGCCGCCGTCCTCCCCCACCTCGCCCGCCTGCCAGCGGGCGGCGGCCACGGCCGCGTCGGCGTTCGCGTCGGCCTGTGCGTCGTGCGCGCCGAGCAGTGGCAGCGACAGCGCGAGTGCCGCCGCGCCTGCTGTGCCGGCGGCCGTGCGCACGCCGGGTCTGACCCCGACCATGCGGGTTCCCCTCCCAGGAAGGATCCGCAGCCGGAGAAGGGCCGGTCCCGCAAAAAGGCCCCTGCGCGCGCATTCGCCGGGCGAATGACGGCAAGGGGCCGCGGTGCGGGGGACCGGGGCTCCATGCTGCAGACCGTGACAGTAAGAAGCGGTGCACGTGCCGCGGCAGGCATTCCGACTCGCGGCAAGTGGTGCGGTGCCGCTCACGGTTGCAGGTCAGTGCCGGATTTCCACCGGCTTCCCCTGTTCGCGTACGCATTCAGTTGTAAGTCCGCCCGCAGGCGGATCAGGCGTAGCATACGCGCCTTTGTGCGAAGACCGCCACAGTGCCCGAAAGCGCTGTCACAGCGGCTTCAACTCCAGGTCGTCCTGGCGCCCGTAGGACGCCCGTCGGGTGGCCCGGCGCAGGATCGCCAGGACCGCCGGGCCCAGGGTCAGGATCGCGGCAGTGTTGGTGATGGCCCGACCCGTGTCCCAGCCCGCGGTGGAGGTGAGCAGGGTGAAGACGGCGAAGCGGTGCAGGTTCTCCAGCACCGGATCGCCGGGGACGTAGGAGATGTGGCCGTCGTGGTACGGGACTTCGGCGTGGGTGATGAAGGGCCAGAACCACAGGTTCATCAGGAAGCCGAAGACGTACGAGACGGCGATCCCGTACCCGACCAGCATCGCGATCTCCGCCTTGCCGCTGACCCTGCGCGGCAGCAGCCCCGCCCCCATGCCGATCCACGCCGAGCACAGCATCTGAAACGGCAGCCACGGCCCGACCCCGGCGGTCAGCAGCGCGGAGGCGAACAGCGACGTACATCCGAGCACGAAGCCGAAGCCGGGCCCGAAGACCCGGCCGGCCAGGACCAGCATGAAGAACACTGTCTCGATGCCCGCGGTCCCGGCGCCGAGCGGCCGCAGCGCGGCGTTGATGGCGGAGAGCACCCCGAGCATGGCCAGGGCCTTGGAGTCCATGCCGTTCTCGGAGAGTTCGGCGAGCACCACGATGATCAGGATCGGCAGGATGCCCATGAAGACGAACGGGGCGTCCGGGCCGTGCTGCATGCTCTGCGGCTTCACCCGTACCAGCAGCGGCCAGACGAACATCATCAGCCCGGCGAGGGAGGCGAGCGTGAGCACGACGGCGGACCGGGGGCCGACGCGGATGACCTGGTCGGCGCGGTCCCACCGGCGCAGCTTCTTCGGCGTTTCCTCCGCCGCCGTGCGCGGCGTCATCGCAGCTCCCCGGCCAGTGCGGTACGGACATCGGCGACCGTGAGCCAGTCCGCCCCGAGGATCTTCGCGACCTGGGGTGCGAAGGCCGGGGAGCCGCCCAGCACTTCGGTCGTCGACCCGTCGGAGACGATCTCGCCCTCGGCCATGACCACCACCCGGTCGGCGACGGTGGCGACGAACTCGACGTCGTGGGTGGCGACGACGACGGAGCGGCCCTCGGCGGCGAGCGCGGCGACGGTGCGGCCCAGCGCCGCCTTGGCCTCGTAGTCCAGGCCGCGGGTCGGCTCGTCCAGCAGCATGACGCGTGGTGCCGCCGACAGTTGCACGGCCAGCACGAGCGCGAGCCGCTGGCCTTCGGAGAGGTCGCGGGGGTGGGCGGCGGCGTCGATGCCGGGGGCGATCCGCTCCAGCAGCGCCCGGCAGGTGCCCGCCGCCGCGTCGGACTCGGCGTCCGCGGCGTCGCACTCCGCCCCGACGGCCTCCAGGAACAGCAGGTCGCTCGCGGTCTGCGGCACCAGCCCGACCGTCTTCCTCGCCTTTGCGGCGGGCAGGTCGTGCGGGTCGGCGCCGTCGACGCGGACGCTGCCGCCCTGGCGCGGGCCCGAGCCCTGCAGCGCCCACAGCAGCGAGGACTTGCCGGAGCCGTTGCGGCCCATCATGCCGACGACGCGACCGGCGTGCAGGTCGAGTTCGACGCCGCGGACGGCGACGTGACGGCCGTAGCGGACGACGATGCCGGAGCCGGTCAGCAGTGGCTTCTCGCCGCTGGGCGGCGCGCCCCGCTCGGGCTGGGGCGCCGCGGTCAGCTCGGACCGAAGCGGGGCGGCGGCCCTGCGGGCGTCGCGTACCGACAGCGGCAGCGGCTCCCAGCCGGCCAGCCGCCCGAGGCCGACGATCGGCGGGGCGATCGGCATTTGCCGCAGCACCTCGGCGGGGCTGCCGTCGCGGACGCCGCCGTCGCCGGGGACGTAGAGCATCCGGTCGGCGAACGGGATGACCCGCTCCATCCGGTGCTCGGCCATGATCACGGTGGTGCCGAGGTCCTGGACGAGGCGGGCGAGGGTGGCCAGGACGTCCTCGGCGGCGGTCGGGTCCAGGGCGGAGGTGGGTTCGTCCAGCACCAGCACCTGCGGGTGGGTGGTGAGTACCGAGCCGATGGCGACGCGCTGCTGCTGCCCGCCGGAGAGGGTGCGCAGGGTGCGTCGGCGCAGTTCGGCGATGCCGAGCAGGTCGAGGGTCTCCTCCACCCGACGGCGCATCACCTGCGGGGCGAGGCCGAGTTGCTCCATCCCGTACGCGAGCTCCTCCTCCACGGTGTCGGTGACGAAACCGGCGAGCGGGTCCTGGCCGACGACGCCGACGAGGTGGGCGAACTCGCGCGGCGGGCGGGAGCGGGTGGAGGTACCGGCGACCGAGACAGTGCCCTCCAGATGGCCGCCGGTGAAGTGCGGGACCAGGCCGTTGAAGGTGCCGAGCAGGGTGGACTTGCCCGCGCCCGTACGGCCGGCGACCAGCACGAGTTCGCCCTCGCCGATGGACAGTTCCACGTCCGCGAGGACGGCCTCGGAGCGGCCGTGGTACCAGAAGGAGACCTCGTTGAGTTCGATCACGCGGGCACTTCCTCGGGGCGGTGTTCCCGGTCGTCGTCGTCGGACTCGGGCGTGACGTGAGCCGACTCGTCCGGCGGCTCGGGCGGCGGGGTCAGGAATGCGGGCAGCACGCCGATCAGCACCCCGACCAGCGGCACCCAGGACAGCAGCGGCCAGGACAGGTTGGTCAGCGACGGGTTGAGGTTGACCGGGTTGACGCTGGAGGTGGTGTAGAGCACCGCGGCCACGGCGACGCCGCTGGCGACGACCGCGAGCTCCGGCAGCCGCCACCGGTCGGGGCGGTAGCGGGTGCGCTGCACCCGCGCCCCGGCGGTCCGGAAGCCGACCAGCGCGATCAGCAGGCTGGGCACGAGCAGCGGCCCGGCCAGATAGCGGGGCGTGAAGCCGTCGAGGGTGGCGTAGACGCCGACGCACATCCCCAGCAGGCCGACGATCATCAACAGCCCCGTGATCAGACGGGTGCGGCGGGATGCCTTGCCCGCCCTGCCGTAACCGCGCGAATCCATGGACGACGCCAGCCGCAGCGACCGGTCCAGGGCATCCGCCAGTACGGGAATGATCACGGCCCGCAGCGCATGCAGCCGCCCGTCCGCGGCCCCGCCGCGCAGCTTGCGCGCCCGCCGCACCCGCTGCACGCTCTCCGCCAGCTGCGGGAAGACGGACAGGGCGATGACGACGGCGGTGCCGACCTCGTACAGCGCCGAAGGCATCGACTTCAGCAGCCGCTTGGGGTTGGCGAGGGCATTGGCGGCGCCGATGCAGATCACCATGGTGGCCAGCCGCAGCCCGTCGTAGAACCCGCCCAGCAGCGACTCGGCCGACACGTCCCCGAACAGCCGGATGCCCGCCGCCCACTCCGGCAGCGGCACCTCCGGCAGCCGCACCACGATCGTCTCGCCCTCGCCGCCGCCGAAGACAAACCGGAAGAACAGCCGGATCGCCACGATCAGCGCCCCGAGCCAGAGATACATCCGGAAGGCCAGCGCCCAAGGCGCCTCCGAGCGCCGGGAGACCACGACGAAGCAGGCCACGGCGATGACGGTGAGCAGCAGCCACGGATTGGTGGTGCGGCTGGCCGCGACCGCGAGGCCCAGCGCCCAGATCCACCAGGCGGCGGGGTGCAGGTCGCGGGGCAGAAAGTAGGTGCTGAAGGCGCCCTTGCCGATCACCCTTCGCGCGCCTGCTTCCGGCGCCGGGCCATGACATACGTACCCGCAGCGAGCAGCACCACCGCGCCGCCCGCCGCCCAGGGGGCGATGTCGCTGGCGCCGGACTGCTCCTTGATGGCGTCGTTCACGTTCTTCCTGTCCTCACCGCCGGTGAACTTCGCGTTGTCCTTCGGGTCGGCGGCTGCCTCCGGATCGGCAGAAGAGCCGTCGCGGGGCTTCGGCGGCGGCAGCTTCCCGTCCTTGTCCTTCTTGCCGCCCTTGCCATCGTCGCCCTCGTCGCCCCCGTCGCCGGCGGACCCGGGCGCACCTGAGTCAGCGCCGGAACCGGAGCCGGAGCCGGCGGAGCCACCGGACGCGGCGCCCCCATCACTGCCGCCCGAGCCGCCGCCACCCACACCCGGCTGCTGCTCCATGGGGTTGTCCGACGTCGGCGGCGGCTCGTCCGGCGCATTGCAGGCCCGCCCGCCGGTCCCCGGGCGCACCGCCGCGATCCGCGGCTTCGGATTCGTATCAGCGGTGGCATTCAGGGAGAACGACCAGCCCTCGAAACCGCCGCGGATGAACTTGCGGTTCTTGACCCCCCACTGGCTGTACTCCCACGCGCAGTTGTTGCCCGCGTGCCAGTACGACCAGTAGGCCGCCGCCGGCGGGGTGTCGATGCAGCGCTCCTTGTAGCCGGAGTTGCCCTTGACGGGGACGGACTGGGCGGCCGAAGGCCGGTTCTCGATACGGCAGATGAACGCCTCACCCCACCGCTGCACACCCTCGATCTGGAAGCCCGCGCCCTTGAGCGCGTCCAGCCCCGTCCCCGGCGCCTTGCCCGGGTAGCAGCGCACGATGGTGGTGCCGCCCAGCTTCTGGAAGTCCACCACCACCGTGACGCCGGTGGAGGTCTTGCAGAAGCCCGGGGTGCCCCTGCTCTGGTCGATCGCGTGCGCTCCGGTGGCGCCGGGCCCGAGGGTGGCGCCCGCGAGCAGGGTGGCGGCCAGCAGCCGCACGCCGCGCAGGCGCCGCCGCTGCCAGAAGCGGGAGGGGGTGCGGCGCCATCGTGCGCCGCCGGAGCCCGGGTGCGTACGGGAGATCATCATGCGGTCACCGCCTTACGGCCGTTGGTCTTACGGACGAAGCGCCGGAGCGCGAGGAAGGCGGCGAGGGCGAGCAGAACCCCGCCGCCGGAGAGCGCGGCCACCGCCCAGACGGGCAGGCCGCCGTCCGCGCCGTCGTGCGCCTTGCCTGCGGCGCCCGGGCCGAGGCCGGCGGCGGGCAGCGATACGGCGGGAGCCACCGGGGAGCCGGGCGCGCTCATCCACGAGGCGCCGGCGACGCCGGGCGCGACGGCGATGCTGGTTCTGGGGTCGCTACTGGTCTTGGGGTCGCTGCCCTTGCTGCCGGGTGGAGCGCTGCCGCTTGGGGCTGCCATGCCGCCGTCGGCCCGGAGCAGCTTCCCCAGCGCACGTGCGGTGACGGTGGCGTCCAGCCCGGCCGCCTGCCGTCCGCCCGCGACGAGCGCGCTGAGGACGGCATCCGGGGCATCGCCGCGGCTACGGACCAGACCGTCCGCGCCGACCTTGCGCTGCAGCGCCGTGGCCGCCGCGTTCAGGGCGTCGATCCGGCCGGGCGCCCAGCCGTCCGGGACGGCGCCTTTGGGCTTGGCGTCTCCCTTGGCGGGCACCGCCGGCTGTGCGTTGAGCGCAACGGCGGCGGCGGCGGTAGCCGCCAGGTCGCCGGTACGGCAGTCGTCTGCGCCGGGCAGCAGCGCCTTGGGGAACGTGCCGTCCTTGCACTGGTGCTTGATCAGCGTACTGAGCGCCGCCTTGGCCGCCCGCCCGTCCTTGGGGTCGGCGATGGTGGCCACGGTCGCCCACACATGCCGCGTGGCCGAGCCGGAGCCGTCGCCGTGCTCGCCCTTGTCCGTGAACCACCCGCCGCCCGTACGCAGCGCGGCCAGCTCGGCGTCGAGCCGCTCGGCGGCGACTCCCGCCGGCGCGCCTGCCGCGGCCGTACGGAAGCCCGCGATGACGCGCAGCTTCCCCAGCGGCTCGGCGTAGGCCGCCGGCCCCTTCTCGTACGGCACGCCGTGGGCGTACGCCCGCACCGAGTCCTGCGCCAGCAGGAAGCGCGTGGCGCGGGCCACCGCCTGCGGCTGGGCGTCGAGGACGTGCAGCGCCAGCACCAGGTCCGCGGTCTGGTCGTAGTCGACGAACTTGTGCCCGTCCTGGGTGACTTCCACGTGGTCGCCGTCGACGAGCCGGCCGGCCAGGTAGCGGCCCAGCCGCCCGGCCGGGGTGTCGGGAGCGGGCTCGGCGTTCGCGGTGGCGGGCTGCACCACGGCACCGCCGGTGGACCCCGGCGGCGGGGCGGGACGCCCGGTGTCCGGGTCACCGTCCGTGTCGGGCACGGAGCCTGGAGCCGTGGCGCTACCTGGTGACCCGCCGGCTATACCGCCCGAACCGCCGTGCCGCGGCGGGTCCTTCGGCCCTCCTGAGCCGCCCGGGGGCGGTTCCTGGCCTCCGCCGCCGGGCGGGGGCTCCTCGCCGCCGCCCGGGGGTGTCTCGCCCTGCGTCAGGTCGTAGAACCCGGTCTGCGCGAGCCCGAGCGACGCCTGGGCGCCGGCCCGTATCCAGGTGTCGAGGCCGACGATGCCGCCCGACCGCGCGGCCTGGTAGTCGGCGGGGGTATAGGCGATGGCGCCGATCTCCCCCGCGAGCGAGTTGCCGCCGTCGGCGGCCGCGGTGACCTGGGCGGAGGCAAGGTAGTCGGCGCCCTTCTCGACGGCCTGACCGGCACCGCCTGCCTCGGCGAGCGCCTGCACGATCAGCCCGGTGCTGTTGGTGTTCGGCGCCTCGGTGCTGACCCCACCGCCCCAGCCGCCCCCCGACGTCTGGTGCTGCTTCAGCCAGTCGACCGTACGGTCAATGGCACCATCGAGCCCGCCCGCCCCCGCCTTCCGCGCGGCCAGCAGGGCCGACAGCGCCAGCCCGGTCGTATCCCCGTCGGGCGCGGACTGCCCGTACTCCTTGCCCTCGTCGCAGGTGGAGACCTTCTGCCCGTTTGGGGTGACGTGGTCGCCGGTCTCGTCCGTCGGTATGTAGCCGAAGAAGACCCGGAAATATCCCTCGGAACACTGCTGGGACAGCAGCGTGTCAATCGCCGGCCGGTCGTTCTCGCGGACTCCCGCCAGCCCGATGACGGCAAGCGCCTGCCCGAACATGTTGGCGTTGTTACTGACGAAGTCCGCGAAGTCGGGGTTCTTGGAGTAGTCGCTGACCCGGCCCTTGTCGGGCCCGGAGCGCATGATGGCGCTCTTGGTCTCGGCGACCATGTCGTACCCGCCGAAACGCCGCGGATCCCGCCCGGCGACCTCGGCCGCGACCAGCGTCTTGGCCGCCGCACCGCCGGTGATGATGGCGTCGTACCCCTGATCAGGGACGAGGCCGTCCCAGGTGAAGTAGTCGGAGGCGTGCTTGCCCTGGTCGAGATAGTCGGCGATGGGCTCGGCCGCCGCGCCGTCGCCGGACGCGTGCAGGGCAAACAGCACATCGATCATCAGCCCATGGTCGGGAAGAGCCCCGCCCAGCGGATTCTGCAGGGTCCCGTCGTCATCGAGCTGCTTCGCGAGCCATCCAGAAGCGGAGGAGGCGGCAGCGGCATTGCTGGAGTCGGGGTCGAGGGCGGGCGCAGCCCAGGCGGTCGGCAGCAGCAGCGAGAACAGCAACGCCGCCGCACCGGCTATGCCGGCTGCCGAACGCGCGCCGGGTCTGACCCCGACCATGCGGGTTCCCCCTCCAGGAAGGCCCGCACCCGAAGCGATCCCACGAAAAAACCCCTGGCGCGCGTTCGCTGGGCGAACACGGCAAGGGGCCGCGGAACGGAAGACCGGGGCTCCATGCTGCAGACCGTGACAGTAGAAGCAGTGCACGTGACGCAGTGGGCGGTCCGACTCGCGGCACAAGGCCACTCACGGTTGCAGGTCAGTGCCGGACTTACACCGGCTTTCCCCAGTTGCGTACGCATTCAGTTGTACATCCGCCCCCAGGCGGATCAGGCGTAGCATACGCGCCTTTGTACGAAGGTCGCCACGGCACCGGATGGAACGCTCGTCACCAGACACCCGCCACCGATCGACGTTTTCGCAGGTCAAAGCGACCTGGCGGCGGGTCAAAGTAGGCCGTGTGGGACTCGAACCCACAACCAACGGATTAAAAGCACAGCAGAGATCGTGCCGGTCCATGCCGAGCCCTGCCGCCTCGTGCCGTTCCTGCTGATCAGACCACCCAAGCCGTGCCGCCGGGTGTCGTCCCATGTCGTCCGGTCCGAAGGCGTCCGGCCTCCCCGTGGCCTCCCCCGGCCCCGGGCCGACCGGTACCCCCACCGCACCGGCGGTGTTGTAGATTCCCAACAAAGCCCTGCCTGCCGCAGGCTCACGAGCCTGAATCCGCCAGGAGCTCACACCGCCATTCCTCGCACCGCTGCCGAATCGCCGCCGCTCCGCCCGCATCGATGCCGTAAGCCGCGTACCGTTCGTCGCCAAAGCGCCGGATCGCGCCCAGCGAATCGGCGAACATTCGCAGGTCAAAGCCAGCATCTCGCTCGGCTGCGAGCCCCAGCAGCCGTTCCTTGGAGTAGCCCGCGCGCAGCAGCCCGTCCACATCGATCGCGTCCCGCAGCTCAGCGCGGCTGAACAGTGCCGACATCTTCCCGGCCGCCACATCATCGCGATGCAGCATCGGACCGTACTCGGATTCGACCGGCGGGTGTCCAAGGAACTCGGCGACAAGCTCCACCTTGCTCTGCGCCCCGGACTCCGCATCGCTCACCATCAGCCGCGTATAGGTCTCCGCCTGATGATCGAGCTCCACCTGAAGACCCGCCGCCGCGTATGCCGCCGTGACGCATACCATGGCCGCCGGCATCTCGCCCCGGCGGTCCATCGGGGCAAAGAGATCCACGTCCTCGGAGAGCCGGTCCACGATCCGGTGCGCCCTGATCGCATATCCCCCGGCCAGCGCATATCCGAAGCGTTCGCCGAGTGCGTCGAGTCCGATCCGGATCAAACGCTCGTGGAACTCGTCCACTACGCGGCAGCCGACGAAGAGTCGTGGAGTTCAGGGAAGCGCGACTGCCACAGCGACCGGACCGCAGGTGGGAGCACCAGTCGTGACCACAGCCGGCGCAGCCTGTCAGCGTCGAGGTATGCGGTGAGGTCCTCGACACGATGGGCCTCTCGGATCACCCGCTCGTACATCACCGCCGCATCGCCGTCATCGCCGAGGTCGTAGCGGTTGTCCGGACCCCAGTGCAGGCGAACGGGCAGCATGACCACACCGCTCGTCGGGCCGGTCAGCTCGGACAACGACGTCGGCACAGCGTGATGCCTCGCTTCGGCGTACCTGCTGCTCATACGCTCAAGTCTGCCGCACCGCGATCCAGCCTGGCATCCCGCATCACGAAGAGGTGAAGCGGGAGTACGGCCAATGCGCGGCGGATGGCCAGGGAGCTCACCTCGTACAGTCGTCCGCTGACAGGTGCTCCACGGTCCTCAAGCCTGGATGGCTGCGCCCCTGGCTCCGGGGTCGCCGCTGGTGCTTCCGTTGTTCCGGCAGTCCGGGGCGGCGGCACGGACCGAGCGATATGGCGGCGGCGCGGGCCGGCCGCCGGCCGCTGCTGACCGCGGCCCAGGTTGTTCAGGTGGCCGAGGTATCCATGGTCACGACGATCTTGCCGTTCGCGCGGCCTTTCTCCACGTACGCCATCGCCTCCGGGGTCTGGTCGAACGGGAACGCGCGGTCGAGCACCGGGAGCAGCGCGCCCGAGTCGTAGAGGGCGGCCAGTGTCTTCAGCTGCCTGCCGTCGGCTCGCATGAAGAAGAACGAGTATCGCACCCCGAGCTTCTTGGCCTGCGCCCGGACCTTGCGGCTCAGCAACGCCATGACGGGTTTCATCACTCGCCGGCCCAGCTGCTCGGCGAACGCGGCGTCCGGCGGTCCGACGAGGCTGATCGCCAGGCCTCCGGGCCTGAGAACGGTCAGCGACTTCGCGAGGTTGTCGCCGCCGACGGAGTCGAGTACGACGTCGTAGCCGGAGAGCGACTCGGTGAAGTCCGTCGTCGTGTAGTCGATGACTTCGTCCGCGCCGAGGCTGCGGACCTTCTTCTCGTCCTCGCCGCGCGCCGTGGTCGCTACGTACGCACCGAGATGACTGGCGAGCTGGACCACGGTCGACCCGAGTCCGCCCGCGCCGGCGTGGACGAGGACCTTCTGGCCGGGCTTGACCTGTGCGAGGTCCACCAGCGCCTGCCATGCGGCGAGAGCCACCAGCGGGACCGCGGCCGCCTCCTCCATGGTGAGTCTGGCCGGTTTGAGGGCGACGTCGGCCCGGTCGATGGCGATGCGCTCGGCGAAGGTACCGATACGCAGGTCACGGGGACGGGCGTAGACCTCATCGCCGGCTTTGAAGTCGCTGACCTCCGCGCCGACCCGCGTCACGACACCCGCGACGTCGTGTCCGAGTACGAACGGGGTCCTGTACTTCAGGAGTTGCCTGAACTCGCCGTTGCGGACCATCTTGTCCAGTGGGTTGATGCCGGCAGCGCTCACCCGCACCACGACGTCATGGGGTCCAGGGGTGGGCTCCGGCAGGTGGGCGGCGTGCAGGCCGTCCTTGCCGTACTTCTCGACGACGAATGCCTTCATGTCAGTCGGCCTTCTGTGCGGTGGTCTCAGGGGGCTTCGTGAGGGCCGGCGGGGTGCTGCTGGTATGCGCATGGCGCAGAGCAGCCTTGGCGATCTTGCCGACGGCGTTGCGCGGCAGTGTGTCGAGGACGTGTATCGCGACGGGGCGTTTGTAGCCGCTCAGACTGGCGACGCAGTGCTTCTGGAGCCGGTCGGTGTCGATGATGCGGCCGGGAGCCGCTTGGACGTAGGCGACGACCACTTCCCCCCAGACCGGGTCCGGGACTCCGATGACGGCGGCCTCGAGCACCCCGGGGTCGGCCGCCAGGACGTCCTCGATCTCCTTGGGATAGATGTTCTCCCCACCGCGGATGATCATGTCCTTGGAGCGGCCCACCAGGGTCAGATAGCCGTCGGAGTCGAAGTGGCCCACGTCGCCGGTGTGCAGCCAGCCGTCGATGAGCACCGCGGCCGTCGCCTCGGCGCGGCCGAGGTAGCCGCGCATGACGTTGGCTCCGCGCACGACGACCTCACCGTCGGTCCCGGTCGGGGCCTCGGTGCCGTCGGCGGTCAGAACTCGCACCTCTTGGCCGGGGAAGGGCAGCCCGACGGTGCCCGCACGCCGCGGACCCGCCACGGGGTTGATCGTCGACCCGCACGTGGCCTCTGACAGGCCGTAGCCCTCGACCATCGGGAAGCCGAACCGGTCCTCGAAGCGGGCCAGCAGCTCCGCCGGGGCCGGAGCGGCACCACAGACGGCGTACCGTATCGACGAGGTGTCGGGGACGACCTGGGCCGGGAGCGCCGCCAGCATCGCGTAGATCGTGGGAACGGCGCTGAAGTACGTGGGCCGTTCGGCCTCGACGAGGTCGAAGAACGTGTGTGGATGGAAACGTTCGGCGATGGCCACGCTCGCACCGGCGGCCAGCGGGATCAAGACGCTGACCACGATGCCGTTGACGTGGAACAGCGGAAGGATCAGCAGGCACCGGTCGCTCGGGCCGACGTCCAGGGCCTGACGGCCCATCTCCACCATTGCGTCCAGGTTGGCGTGGTCGAGCATGACCCCCTTGGGTACGCCGGTGGTTCCGCTGGTGTAGATGAGCAGCGCCAGCGCGGCGGCGTCCACGACGGGCTCGGCCGCCGGGCCCAGCGGAGTACGGCGCAGGTCGCCGACAGCGAGAGCGGCGATCTGGCCCTCCGCCGCCGTCCCGTCCTCCACTACGCACAGGCGCGCACGCGCGTCGGCGAGCTGGCGTGCGACCTCGCCTTGCGTCAGGCTCGGGTTGACCGGGGTGATCGTCGCGCCGATCCGCCAGGCGGCGAAGAGCAGGACCACGAACTCGACGCGGTTGGTCAGTCTGAGCGCCACCACATCGCCGGTCCCGATGCCCAGGTCGTGGAGGTGTTCGGCAGCGGCACGCACCCGGTGCAGGAACTGAGTGTTGGTGAGCGACTGCGCCGGGTCGCAGACGGATCGGCCGTTCGGGTCTTGCTGGGCACGGTCGTCCGGGAGGGAAGCGACATGCACGAGGATCACGCCTTCAGGTTGCGGGTCAGGAATTCGACCTGGTCGGTGACCACGGCCTCGAATACTTCACCCGTGTAGATGTCGAAGTGGCCTGCCTGGTACTGCTTGATCTCGGCGGCCGGTGCGGTTCGTGCGTATGCCAGCGTCTGCGAGGCAGGGGTGACCGTGTCGTGGTCGGTGATGCAGAACAGGATCGGTATGGTCACGCGCTTGGCCGCGCGACCGGGCCGGTAGGCCGCGATGGTGGGGACGACACGAGCGGCGGCCTGGTTGACGAAGCTGCTGCCGGGCGGGATGAGCGCCTGATAGCCGGGCAGGGCATCGGGCGCGTTCATCAGGGCCAGGGACCCCGGCGCCGCGGCGAGCGGGATCGTGACCGGAGCTCTGCCCCGAGCGCAGGCGGTCAGGTCGCGGGCCACCAGGGGGAGGAGCTTCAAGGACCCGGTGGCGCCGAGCGCCCGTGCGGATGCCAGGCCGTCGGTGAACGGGCACTGTGCGACCGCGGCACGGAGCTCCGGGTGGCGGGAGGCGACGGTGATGGCGTGGCCACCTCCAAAGGAGCTGCCCCAGACCGCGACGCGGCTACGGTCGAGATCGGAGCGGGACTGGATGTACGCGAGTGCGGCGTCCCAGTCGGCGAGCTGGCGTTTGATCGACAGAAGCTGACGCGGTACGCCCTCGCTGTCGCCGAAGTGGCGGTACGTGAAGGCGAGCGCGGCGATCCCCGCCCGGGCGAAGCGTTCGGCGAATGCGTCCAGCCGCATCTCGCGCGTGGCGCCCAGACCGTGGCCGAGGACGACCACGGGGGGTGCGGTTACGCCGTCCGGACGGTAGAGCCAGGCGGCGCAGGCAGCGCCATCGGACGGGAAGGTGACGTCGTACCGGGTGGCGGTGTGCTCCGTCATGCTGACTCGCCGCCCTCGGCGGCGCTGGGCGCGACGCCCGCGGCGATCGCCCTTTCGTAGGTGTCCCCGTCGTAGAGGGGCAGTTCACCGGTGGCCTCGGTGTCGGCCATGTACGCGCGCATCAACCTCTGGCCCTCGCTCGACAGCGCCGTGGTGAGGAACTCCGCGCGTTCGACATGCAGCCCGTCCTCCAGCGGCATCGAGCCGCCGAAGTACACCGCCCGCTTGATCGCAGCGACAGATCCCTTCGTCCGTGCACCGAAGTGTTCGGCCAGCGCGATCGCGCGGCTGAGGACCTGGTCCTGCGGTACCACCTCGTCGACCGCGCCGAGGGCGAGGGCCTCGGCGGGCGAGAACGGCCGACCCTCCAAGATGGCGACGAGCGCGCGGTGCGTGCCGATCAGTCGGGGGAGCCGCTGGCTGCCGCCACCACCTGGCATGATTCCGAGCAGGACCTCCGGCTGGCCGATGACATAGTCGCCGTCAGCCATGACTCTCAGGTCATTGGCCCACGCGAACTCCGCGCCCAGCCCCAGGGCGGAGCCGTTGAGCGCGGCCACGAAGACGACGCCGCTGCGGTTCATCCTGAGGAACGTCTGGTGCAAGCGCTCGAGCTCGACCGCCGGCCACAGCGGTGTGCCGCGCACGGCCGGTGCCACGACGGCGCTCGCCTTGTTCGCGGCTTTCGCCGTCCGCGCCAGCGCGGAGGCGCCGCGCCGGCCGACCGGGGGCACCGCGGCGCCGCCCTCCTGCAGCCAGCGCACCTCCGCGTGACTCACGAACCGATCCGGGTGCGTTCCCGTGAAGACCACCGCCCGGACGGCGGGATCGCGATCGACGCGGTCGACCAGCGCATCCAGCTGCTCGGCGATGTCGGGTCCGAAGACCTGGCGGGGGCCGCCCTCGATGCGGGCGACGACGACCGGCCCGCGTTCATCGACCGCCAGGTGGCCACTTTCCTTCTGCGCCATGACGCTTCCCTTCCTCGGCGCCTCGGGCCTGAGAGGGGTGTGCGACGACGGGGGTGTCGAATCGCGCCCATCCTGCCCTGCCATCTACAATAACGAAGTTATATTGCGTCGGCAAGGCTGTCCTGCCCCGTCTGGGCCAGGGGCCTGACCCAGCGCGATCGGAGCTGGTGGAAACATGGGAGGCATGGCAGTGAAGGCGACACCGGGCGGCGTGCCCGAGCGGCTGGTGGACGCCGCGATCAAGCTGCTGGCCGAACAGGGGCCGTCGGCGATCAAGGTGCGGGCGGTGGCGTCCGCCTGCGGACTCTCGACGATGGTGGTCTACAGCCACTTCGGAGGGGTGCCGGAGCTGACCCGGGCTGTGGCCGATCGCGGCTTCACGGAACTCGGGCGCGCCTTCGCCCGTATCCCGGTGACCGACGACCCGGTCATGGACCTGTTCGCCATGGCGGCGGCGTGCCGTCGGCTCGCGCGGGAGAATCCGCACCTGTACGACCTGATGTTCGGGCTGTCGACGCGCGCAACGTACCGCCCCGACCGCGACGCGGGCGGCCGGCTGAGTGGGCACTCCCCGGCCTTCCGCGACGCGTACGCACACGTCGCCGAGGCGTGCACGCGACTCGTGTCGTCAGGAAGGACCTCGCCCGCCGAACCCGAGGTCGTTGCCGCGCAGCTGTGGAGCTTCGTGCACGGCTTCATCAGCCTCGAACTGGCCGACCACTTCGCCGAGTTCGCCGACCCGCTGGCCGAGGTGCTGCTGCCGATGGGCGTGACGTTCTGCGTGGGCCTCGGTGACTCGCCCGAGCGAGCCCGCGCCTCGCACGAGGAGGCGGTAAGCCGCTACGGCGAGCTGCTGCGGGAGCCGTCGTAGGGCTCTTCGGCCGGCGGGAGCAGTTGGTCGTGACGCCCCAGCGCCTCGACCTCCGCCTCCAGCGTGGGAACGGAACGGGCCGCAAAGCGACGCATCCATGGCCACGCGGCCGGGGAGTTCAGCAATCCACGCGTCCAGTTCGCAACGCCGACCGCTCGGGGGATGTAGGCGCGGGCACGCCGACGGGCGAGTCCGTCGACGATCGCGGCGGCCGCGTCGTCAACGCTGGTCGTGACATTGCCGGGGTACGGCAACCTTTTGCGCAGCGCGCGGAAGGACGGCAGATCCGCCTCCGCGCCCCGCACCAGATCGGTGTCGACCCACGATGGATGCACCAGCCCGACGGTCACGCCCAGATGGGCCACTTCCTGCCGATAGGCGAGGGCGAGCATCTCCACGCCCGCCTTGCTCGCGCCGTATGACGCCAGAGCCGCCAGCGGCATGAAGGAAAGGGCCGAAGCGACGACCAGGATGTGCCCCCGGCTCTCGGCCACATGCCGAGTGGCGTACTTGAGCGTCCGGAACACCCCGTTGACGTTGATGTCCAGCACCCGCTCGAACGCGGCCTCATCGATGGTGCGGACCGTCCCGTATGAAGCAACTCCGGCATTCGCGACCAGGAAGTCAATGCCGCCCAGGGACGCGGCGCACTCATCGATCGCCGACCGTAGAGCGTCGGCATCGCGCACGTCCGCCTCGCGCCACACGGCGACCGACTCAACCTCCTCGGCCAGTAAGCGCAGCCGTTCAGGCTCCAGTCCCACGATCCCCAGGCGGGCACCCCGGGCGGCAGCCAGGCGGACAACCTGGGCGCCTATGCCGCGAGCGGCGCCGGTGACTACCACGGTCCGGTCCTTCAAGCCCTGCTTCACGCAGCGAATATAACTTCGTTATAGCATCCGGGCAAGGGCCTGGGCAAAGAGGCGGCTGGCCGCTCCAGCGCGACGTCGCCTGCTTCGACCTGCCCAACATCACCGCGATTCCGAACCTCTGGAACGTCGGCGACGGCGTCAAGGAATACGCCAACGGCGGCACCACCGCCTGCGCCGGGTACAGATCAGCGATGACGTGCAGCGGCTGACGGGAATCGGACCACGCGGCGCCGCCCGCCCGGCAGGCTCGGGCCCGGCTGGACGACCGCGGAGCCGCAGCCAGGTGCTGCAGTTCGCCCACCGAAGGCTAAAGAGCCGGGCCAGGTGCATGGATCACGTCCGCTCCCTGGCAGCTGCCCGTGCAGGGATGTGGGGTGTCAGCCGCCACGCTGAAATGCCTCACGGGCGGAGAGAGACCCTGGGATGGTTTGCGCCGGTCTGGGCAGCGGTCCGCCAGGGGCCGACGGCTATGACCTGTGCGGCTCCTACAAGCTCGTACCTTCCGGAGACTCGGCCTGGAATGCGTATCTGAACATTCGTCAGTCCCGATGGCCTCCCCTTGGCCTCCCCTGCGCCTCCCTGGCGCCCTGACGAGGGACCCGCCATCCCCCTCCCGAGAACATTTGACCAGTTCAGAGCGGTTTCGACGGCCAGACGGTGGAGCCTGACCGAACCAGCGACCAATGGATTCGGTTCACTGTCGCCTCGCTGGCGAAAAAGCGACGCCCTGACCCGAATATTCGCAGGTCAGGGCGTTCTGACGTGATGTCAGCGGTAGGCCGTGTGGGACTCGAACCCACAACCAACGGATTAAAAGTCCCCGCCGGATCGTCATCAGTGGGGATCCGTGGTACCAGGGAGTCCTGTCTGTCCAGGTCAGCGCGCTACTCGATGACGTGAAGTCCGCGTCGAGATGCCTCGTCCCAGCACGTCCGCTCACGCATCGCTCACGCACGACCTGCGCGCAGGCATGCGGTCTGGCCGTCACCACATAGCGGCAGACTGCGTTGCGTTTGATGCATGTTTCAGCCGGGATCCGGATAGAGGTCAGCGCCGGTTGACTGGCCGAGCGTGGCGCTGAGCCGCACTCCGCTGCTGGCTGCAGGGCCGGCCCTGATGCGGCACGGTGTCGGCGCTTGGCGAGTAGCGCGGACTGTCAGTCTTCCGAGGAGAACACCTCATGCAAGTTAAACTTCTCGATGAGCCAACTTCTAGGCACCTTCCTCCGGCGGTCAAGGTCAGCTCGCCGGTGCAGTGTGTCACCTGTGATGATGCGTGACATTGACTCGGCGAATCCGCGAACACGCCTAAATTTGTCTATCACGGCTTCGACTTCATCGTCCGGAAGGTGAAGAACCGCCATGCGCAGCTTATTATATATAAGCGCAGGCACATGGGTTGTGATCCCGCTGGATGTGAAGTTATGGCGTACGGTCACGCCTGGAATCACCATGCATCGTAGACCAAACGCCCAGGTGCGAAGTGAAATCTCTGCGTCTTCATCTCCCCAGGTTCCCAAGCCTGAATCAAATCCTCCGATATCCATGAAGGATGTCCGGCGCATCGCCATGAAGCCACCTGGCAGCAGCGGAACCTCGTAGGGTTTTCCATCGATTCGCTTTGGCAGCCACTCCCACCTAAGCGACGCATCCTTGGACTTCCAGGTTCCTCCATAGCCGCCGTGGAATTCGTCTTCGAGTCCCGCTATCCCCGGACTCACCACACCTACATCCGGGGCGGCCAGTATTCGCGACATCTCTGCAGCCCAACCTGGCGGGACGACTACGTGGGCGTCACTCCACACGACGATGTCTCCCGATGCCGCGGTGGTACCGAAGTTCTTGGCCTTCGCCACCCCAAGATGGCTGGGCGGCCGGAGCACAGTGACCCTATCCTGGGGGAGGTTGTTCGCGCTGCCATCGCTCGACTGATCGTCTACGACGATGATTTCAGCAAGGGAAACGTCTTTCCCAGGAGAGGTTTCGAGAAACCTCTCTATAGTATCGGCGAGTCGTTCGCCTTCATTTCGAGACGGTACGACAAGGCTCACAGTCGCGTCGGACATAATCACCTTCTAGTGGGTAGTGGCCGGTTCCGGAAGAGGGCGATTTAGCCTTCTGTTGACAGCGATGATGGTGCATAGCAGGAGAACTGCTGCCAGGGCGCTTGCGCCGTACGATATTGTCAGTGAAGAATCAGCTTGCATCGAGCGTTTCAGCCCGAGTGAATAGAGGCTTCCGCCGATGATCGGCCCCAGACTGCCGCCAACTGTTTCTGCCAACACCAGATTGGCGGACAGGCGTTCGGCGCTGCTGTCGGTGGCTGGCTCCATCGCGGTTGTCATGACCGTCGGGTAGGCGGCCCCCATGCCCAGCCCGGCCACTGCGCAACTCACAACAACGACAGTGACGCCGAGCGTTCCCGACCCCCGTGCTGCAAGGACAGCAATCAGGCCGCCGGTAGCCACGGTGAGCATGGCCGCGCCGACGGCTGCGACGAATGCGTCGGGTTTCTTCCATCGTTCAGTGAGCTTCGGCTGGGTCATGCTGGCAAGCGCCCAGCAGAGGGTTCCCACCGATAGGGCTAGCCCGGCCTGGGCGAGCCCGGAACCGATGGCGCGGGTGACCAGGAGGGACAGGGTGCCTTCGATGCTGAAATAGGTGAATGCCAGGAAGAGCATCGCCACGATGGAGGCTCGGGACGCGGCCGTAGTGTCCGCGGGCAGCAAACGAACGATGGCGAACCCGATTATGACGAGGCCGAGCCCGGCCGCTGCCAGGGCTGCGAGGGACGTGAAGCTCGTTCCCGTCAGGACTGCGAGCGTGCCGATCACGAGCATGCTGATCGCCTTGGCCGGGATCGGGGAACGCTTCACTGGTCGCGAGGTCATGGCAGCTGTCTGCCCGGCAATCAGCAGGCGCCCCAGGAGCAGGATCGGGATGAACATGAACAGGGTCCACCGCCAACCAAGGAGCGCGTTCACTGCGACCGCGTACGGCGGGCCGATGAATGCGGGCACGACCCACATGGATGCGATCAATCCGTAGACGCGGCTACGCAGATGACTGGGGACCGTGCTAGCCACGGCGCCGAGACTGAACACCGCGAGCGCCCCGGACGCCGCCCCCTGCAACAGGCGTCCGACCACAAACATCGGCAGTGTGGGAGCCGTGAGTGTCGCCAGGGCACCCACGCAGTAGATGACCAATGCGAGTGCGAGCATCCTGCGCCGGCCGATGCGCTCGGCCACCGCGGCGCTCAGGGGGATCATGACCAGGACCGACAGCGTGCCGGCACCTACAGCCCAGCCGAAGTAGTGCTCGCCGCCGAGGTCCTCCGTAATGCTCGGAAGCAGCGTGGCGACGGTGAGGCTGTGCATGGCGGCAGCCAACTCGAGGAACAGCAAACCGATGATCAATCGGCCGCGCTGTCCGGTGAACACCGCGCGCCAGCTAGCGTCGGACTTATCTGGGTTCTGGCTGGAGAGCTGCTGGTCCTCTGCGGTCACCGGTGGGTACCTCTTCCCGATCGTGGCTTGCGTGTAGATGGGTTCGCAGGAAGTCAGCGACCTCGCTCCGATGGGTTCGGCGGCTCGTCATGCGGTGCAGTTGGTGTCCGTCGTGGGGGAACCGGAGGTAGTCGGTCAGAACGCCTGTGTCGCGTAGTGCGTCGGCCAGCGCGTCCGCGTGTGAGCTTGCTCCGGTTTGACGGACACGGTGGCTGTGTCGGTCAGGCCGCGAGGGCGGCTTCGTATTCGGCGGGGCTGCGGTAGCCGAGGCTGCTGTGCAGACGGCGCGGGTTGTACCAGCCCTCGATGAAGTCGAAGATCGCTGAGTGGGCGACGGCGCGGCTGGGCCAGATCTGCGGGCCGCCGGCGCCCAGCTCGCGCTTGAGGGTAGCGAAGAACGACTCGGCCAGGGCATTGTCCCAGCACACCCCGGTCCGCCCGGTTGACAGCCGGATCCCGAAACCCTCTGCCACCTCGGCGAATTCACGACTGGTGTACTGGCAGCCGCGATCCGCATGAAAGATCAGCCCTCGCCCCGGGCGACGGCCGCGGCAGGCCGCCAGCAGCGCGTCGGTGACCAACGAGGTGCGCAAATGGTCGGCCGTTGCCCAGCCGACGACCTTCCGCGAGGCGATGTCGATCACGGTGGCCAGGTAGAGCCAGCCCTGATCGGTGGGGATGTAGGTGATGTCGCCGCACCAGCGGGCATCGAGCCGAGTCGCGGTGGCGAAGTCGCGCTGAACCAGGTCCGGTCGCCTTCTCGCGTGCGGGTCCTGGACCGTGGTGCGGACACGGCGTCCGCGGCACCGGCCCAAGAGCCCGGCCTGACGCATCAGCCGTGCCACGCGACGCCGGCCGCACCGCACGCCCTCTCGCCGCAGCGCGGCGTGGACGCGCGGGGAGCCGTAGGCGCCGCGGGAATGGGCATGCACCGCGGCGATCTGGTCGGCCAGCTCGTCGTCCTGCTGCCGGCGCGGGCAACGACTGCCCGCGCGGCGGGCGTAGAAGGCGGCACGCGAGACCTTCAGCAGTTCACACGCCCGCTTGACGCTGTGACCTGCCTGCTTCTCCGCCTCGATGAACGGATGCACCGTCACCGGGTCTCGTTCGCGAAGAAAGCCGTCGCCCGCTTGAGGACATCCACGTCCTGCCGCAACCGACGATTCTCCTGCCGCAACCGGGCCAGCTCCACCCGTTCATCGCTGGTCAGCCCCGGCTCCTCACCGCCATCGACCTTGGCCTGGCTGACCCACAAACGCACCGCGGTCTCGGTCAGATCGAAGTCCTTGGCCACCTGGCCGACCGAGCGGTCGCCTCGCCGGCACAGCTCGACGATCTCGGCCTTGAACTCCGGCGTGAACGAGCGCCTGGGACGCGGCTTCTTCTTCCCCATGCTCTCCATGGTGGACATCCTTCCGGGGCCGTGACCCCTGATCTCGGATGTCCGTCAAAGCGAATCAAGCCCACGTGAGCCACCGGCACACGAGAATCCATGGCCCCGTGGGCGAGCAGTACCGGAGCGGTGATGTCTGCTGCTCGATACAGCGGAGAGGTCTGCCGGAGCCGGTCCCGCTCGGTGTGGAGGTTGCCGATACGGGTGCGGTACTCGACCGCGTTGGCGCTGGCTGCATGAACTTCCAAGAAGGCTGGGAGGTCGCTGATGACGCTTGAGGCCACCACGCAGCTGACCAGTTCGGGACACTGCGCCGCCAACATGAGAGCGGCATAGCCACCGTAGGAGGATCCCATTACGCAGACCCGTGATGGGTGCAGCCAGCCCGCGTCAGAGCACTGGTGGAGGGTGTCGACGAGGTCGTCGTTCATGCGGCCTGCCCATTGGCGGTTGCCGGCATTGAGGAATGCCTTGCCGCGTCCGGTGGAGCCGCGGTAGTTCACTTGGATGCATGCGTATCCCAGGCTGGCCGGGTCTGCTGCACGAGTAGGTGACAGATGATCACGCCGCCATCGCGACGCGTTCCTTCATGATCAGTTCGTACTCGATGGGCGTCAACCGGCCCAGCGCGATCTGGCGCCGCCGACGGTGATAGGTGCGTTCGATCCAGGTGACGATCGCGATGCGGAGTTCCTCGCGGGAATCCCAGCTACGCCGGTTGAGGACGTTCTTCTGCAGGAGCGAGAAGAAGCTTTCCATCGCGGCATTGTCCCCGGCTCCACCGGCTTTCCCCATCGATCCTTTCATTCCGTGCCTGTCGAGTTCCTCCTTCAGCTTCTTGGAACGGAACTGGCCGCCGCGGTCGGAATGCAGGACGCATCCGGCGACGGATCCGGACCGGCGGGCCACGGCCTGTCGCAGGGCATCCACGGCCAGCGCGGATCTCCTGCGATGCGAGATCGAGTAACCGACATCCTGCGTGACCAGACGTCCTTGACCGCGCAGAGGTAAAGAACTCCCTCCCCGGTGCGGTGCTCGGTGATGTCGGCCAGCCACAGCGCATTCGCCCGTACGGCGCTGAAGTCCCGCCGCACCAGGTCATCGTGCGCCGGCGGACCGGGCCTGCCGGACTTGGCCTGCTTCTTCTTGCCGAACACGCTCCACCAGCCGTTGTCCCGGCACACCCGCCACACCGTCCGCTCCGCCGCCCGGTACCCGGCAGCACGGGCGGCATCGGCGAGGAACCGGTACCCGAACTCCGGGTCATCGATGTGCGCGTCGAACAACGCGTTCGCCAAATACGCCTATTCCAACTCAGAGCGCGTGACTGGGTTTTCCACCCACCGGTAATACGGCTGCCTGGCGAGCTTGAGGACCCCGCACGAGACCGCCACGGGAATCCCGTCAGCGGCCAGCTCGCTCACGAGCGGGTAGAGCCTTTTCCCGGAATCTGCGCCTGCGACAAATACGCCGCAGCCCGCCGCAGCACCTCGTTCTCCTGCTCCAGCAACTTGTTCCGCCGGCGCAACTCCTTCAGCTCCTCACGCTCGTCACCCAAGACCGAAGGACGCCTTCCCTCGTCCTTCTCCGCGGTCCGCAGCCACGTGTTCAGCGTGGCGGCATGGATCCCGAAATCTCTCGCGACCTGCTCGACGGAAACCCCCGGACCACGCTCACGCGCGACCCGGACGACATCGTCACGGAACTCCTTGGGGTACGGCTTCGGCACAGCAACATCCTTCCCAGCCCGCCCGAAGGCAAGCCACCTCGGATGTCACCCGACCGTGCAGCAGACCCCCTCTATTAACGGGGGCGCGCTGGAACTGGTCGCTAGTGGTAGCCGTCGAGTGGTCTGGACATGAATCACCGCCGGTGCGGCGCGGGCGTGAACCGCCAGACGATCATCTACAAGATGCGCGCGAACCGCCATGGACTTGTGACATTGAGCTGCCCCGAGTTTCATAGCGTCCGGACTTGATTGGTCAGGCGGACTGCTGGGTGGCTTCCTGACTTCGCCAGAAGGCGTCCTCGTACTCGGCGGGTGGCACGTAGTCGAGGGCGGAGTGGAGCCGTTCCTCGTTGTACCACGTCACCCAGCGAAAGATCGCCCGCTCGACCTGGTGGACGTCGTGCCAGGGGCCCTGCATCTCGATCAGCTCGGCCTTGAAGGTGCCGTTCAGCGCCTCCGCCATGGCGTTGTCGTAACTGTCCGCGACGGACCCGACGGATGCCGAGGCGCCGATGTCGGTGAGCCGGTCTGTGTATCGAATTGATACGTATTGCGACCCGCGGTCGCTGTGATGTATGAGACCGGAACCCGTCTTGATCCTCCGGCGCCACAGCGCCATTTCCAAGGCGTCCAGCGGCAGTTCGGTCCGCATGTGACCGGCGATCTGCCAGCCGACGATCATCCGCGAGTACACGTCGAGGACGAACGCGACATACGCCCAGCCGGACCAGGTCCGCACGTAGGTCATGTCCGCCACCCACAGCTGATCCGGCCGGTCCGCGGTGAAGTCGCGGTCGACCAGGTCCGGCGGCCGCGGCGCGGTCGGCTCGGGGATCGTGGTGCGGCGCCGCTGGCCGCGGATGACGCCTTCCAGGCCCAGCTCGCGCATCAGCCGCTCGACGGTGCAGCGGGCAGCTTCGACGCCCTTGCGCCGCAGCGCGCGGGTGATCCGGCGGGCCCCATAGGTGCCGCCGGACTCGGCGTGGATCTCCTCGATCATGGGCATGAGCTGTTCGTCGCGCAGCCGGCGGGCCGATTTCGGGCGCCGCTTGCGGGCGAAATAGGTCGAGACCGACAGGTCCAGCACCCGGCAGACGGGATCGACCCCGAGGCCGCGTTCCTTCAGGTGGTCGATCACCTGCTCGGCCTCGTCCGGGGACGGTCGATCTCCTGGGCAAAAAACACCGAAGCGGCCTTCAGGATCTCATTGGCCCGCTTCAACTCGGCGTTGTCCTTGCGGAGTTGTTTCAGCTCGTCGCGTTCGGCGCTGGTAAGCCGGTCATCGCGGTCGCCGCTGTCCGCCTCGGCCTGGCGGACCCACTGCCGCAGGGCTTCCTTGTGGATGCCGAGGTCTTTGGCGACATGGGCGACCGGGCGTCCGCTGGTGCGGACCTCGCGGACGGCACGCTCGCGGAGCTCGTCGGGGTACTTCCGTGGTGCTGGCACTTGCTCGTGTGTCTCCTTACGCCAAGATCATAGACCTGGCTTCAGGGACGCTACGAAACGGGGTGCAGCTCACATGACCTGTTGGACGGAACTCTTGGACGGAACTGTTGACCAAATCGTCGCGAGTCCGTCTGGTGGGGCGATGGTGTCGGCCACCACCTGTGTCCTCTTGAAGTGGTCGGAAGGCACCGTCTGACTTGCGCGCTCACATCGGAGTGCGGTGCGCACGGGAGCAGTTGGAGACAGAACGGTCCAGTCCCGGCGAGTGGTCATTCCATGCCGCGCGCATCTCGCACTACTGGGACCCGGTCCCAGTGGCAGGCCCACCACGACGCCGGACACCCCGCGCCCGGGGACAACAGCTAGGCGAACGATGTCCACCGCTGCCGCGACTGGGGCGTTCGCGTGCCGTGAACCGCGCATCCCATGAGCAAAAGTCATGGCTCGTGCACACCGCGGCCGGGAGGGCGTCCTGCAGGTGGCCAGCAAGGCAGCGGATTCCCGCGTTGCGCCGAGAACTGCCTCGGACTTCGCGACAAGCGTGGCCTCTTCGTACAGCTGCCGAACAGCAGCGCAGTCAGCGTGTGTGCTTGGCCACGGTGTATGCCACGGGGCCGGCGAGTTCCCGTCCGGGGTCGTCGGCCATGTCCAGGAGCTGGAATCCGGCTGTTGTGACGTAATGCTCCAGTTCGCGGGGGAACAGGACGCGGCGCCGGATGGTGTCGTGTGCCCGTTCGCCGGAGGGGAGGGTCCAGTCCCGGTGCATGGTGTTGATCTGCGTGCGTAGATCCCATTCGTGGCGGATGGTGACCTGTGCGGGGCCGTCCGCGGTCCGAACGGTGCTTTGGGAGGTCACGGTTTGCGTGATGGGCCATACCGGGGAGCAGAGCACGAGGACCGCACCGGTATTCGCGTGTGACGCGAACGTCTCAAACACGCGGCTGATGTCGTCGTTGTCGTGCACGTACGCCAGGGAATTGCCGAGGCAGGTGATGGCATCCATGCGCTCTCCGAGGCGGACGGTACGCATGTCTCCTTCGCGGATGTCCAGGCCAGGGCGCACGCGGTGGGCGTATTCGACCATCTGCGGCTGCAGGTCCACCCCCGTGGTGTCGTATCGCTTGGCGAGGGCTTCGATGTCGCGCGCGGTGCCGCAGCCGAAGTCCACGAGCGTGGTCGCGTCCGGGTGGTGGCGTTCGATCAGAGCCTGGCACGCCGCTGCGCTGCCGGTGTCCGCCTGCACTGCATCGTAGAGCGCGGGGTTGCGGTAGAAGAGGTTCGTCGCTTCCATGCGCGTGACTTCCGTGTCATGTCTGGTCAGGTGAGCGTCCGCAGTCCGACCTCAAGTGCGAGCACGTCGCACAGCAGATCCGGGACCACCGGTGCCGCCATTGCGTCCTCTTTGGCCTGGGCGAGCGCCTTCGGATCAACGTAGCCGAGATCCACCAGGAGCGACTCACGCAGCATGTCGTCGAGCACGGGCAGCCCGAACATGCGCAGGCCGGCCTCCATAACCATGAGGAAGTTCTCCGGCTCGGCCGGAGCAGCGACCGATTCCGGCAGCCCGGCTCGGCGCAGCCGCTGGCGGAACATCGCCTTTCCGCGCTTGTGCTCGTGCGGCAGCTGCTCCATGAATCGCACGATCCGGGGGTTCACGAGCGGGCTGACGGGCCAGATGCCGACGCGGAGGTATCCGGGGTTGTGCATGGCGAAGCCCATCAGGGTGGGTACCGGGAGTACGGGCATCGGTGCCAGCGCTGCGTCGACGTCGGGCAGGACGTCCACTGCGCGGCGGCCGAGCCACGGCACCTCCGGCGGCTCTGGTAGCCGGGCGTGGGTGCGGGAGTGGCAGCTGTTGATCTCGTCGCCACCGTTGCCGGTGAACACGACTGTGCACTCCCGTGCGGCGGCCTGGTCGCGCAGGACGTCGAACGCCTCCTGGTAGAACGCTCCGGCCGGGTCGTGCGGACGTCTTGCGGCACGGACGCCGCCGGGGACGAACGGCGGCTGCTGCAGGGCCGGGATGGCCGTGTCCGCGAAGCCGCAGTGCTCCGCGATCGCGATGCGCCGCTCGCGCTGTGCCGCACCGAGGTTCCCGCCCACGAGCAGGCCGAAGCTGTGCACGCGCGGGAAGCCGGCGGCTTTGACCGCCAGGGCGACGTTCGCCGAGTCGGCGCCGCCGGACAACTCCACGCCGACACGTCCTCTGACGGTGGGCACGTCCCGAACGACGTCGGTCAGCAGGGCGTCGAAGGCGTCCAGCGGATCGACGCCGGAGCGTAGGGCGCGCGGCTGCAGTACGTGCTCGGCCGGTTCGGGGTAGTGGACGGCGAGCCCGGCGTGGTCGAAGGAGGCTGTCGCGCGTTCGGTCAGCCGGTATACGCCTTCGAAGAGAGTGTCGGCGGTGTATCTGTGCTGCCGGGTCAGGGTCCGCGCAACCACACGGGGAACGAGGCGATCGGTGCGGAGGTACGGGTGCAGGTCGGCCAGGTCCCATGCCCCGTACAGAACCTCACCGGCCGCCACGAGGTAGACCGGGGCGGTCCCGAAGGTCCCCGCCGTGATCTGCACACCGTCCGGGGCCAGCGTGAGCGACACATGATCGGGCTTGTGCTCCTTGTTCTCGCGCACCAGCACATGCACGTACGGCGCTCCGGCGTCGTTGAACTCAGTGACGAGAGCCGGCATCGCGGCCGGTTTGATCCAGCTGGACCCTGTCGTCCACGTGCCGCCGAAGGCGGTCCACCGTGGATTGCGGAGGTCCGGTAAGTGGAGGCGCATGGAGATCACTTGGTTGTCCTTCTTCATGATGAGGCGGGGTGAGCCTGGCTCGGCCCACCCCGCCGCTGGTCATCGGTGGTGACCCTCAGGCGGTCGTCTGGCAGTGGTCGCCGTTGTTGTCGCCGCCGCCGGGCATCTTGTCCAGCAGCCCGGCTTCGAGGCTGGGCACGCCGGTGATCAGGTCGCCGTCGAACAGTTCATCAATGCTCATGGGGGGACTCCTCTTCGTTGTGGTGCGATGCCTCGCGACGGGCGCCGCGAAGTGAAACCCATCCGACCGCCTGCCGTGCTCACGCGACGGCCGTACGGGAGCTCATCGGTGGTAGTCCTGCCGTGGCGGAAGCACGGCCCCCTGCTGCAGGGCGCTGCGGCTGCTCGCGTTGGGGCGGCGGCGCTCCGGGGTGGTCTGGCGCATCGCGCGGATTTGGGCGTCGTACTCAGCGTGTGGCCCGAGGCCGACCTCGGCGCGGCGGGCATCGAGGTTGGTGGGGTCGGAGATGGGGTGTGGGGTGCCGTCGGCGCCGTATTGGGTGCCGTACAGCTGGGTCCGGTGGTCGGCGACGCGGCAGCGGTCGACGAGGTAGGCCCAGTGGCGCCGCGGCGCTTCACCGCACTGGACGGCCCCGGCGAGGAGGTCGCGGGCGCGCCGCTGGAAGCCGGGGTTGTCGTCCGCGTGCTGGGCAAGACACCAGGCAGCGTGCGCTCCCTGCTCGCCGACCAGGCTGCGACCGGGCCAGCCGTGCGCAGTGATAATGCGCTCCAGCGCCGCGGTGTTGGCGCGGTCGACTGTGCGCATCGCCTCCAGATCGGGCGCGACGTTGGTGCCGTCGGTGCGCAGGCCGCGGGCAGCCTGGTCGGCGGCCATGCGGCGTTGCAGCTCGTCGGCGATCTCGAGACGCTGGGGAGTTGGCTCGGCCATCTAGGGCTCCTGCGGAGGGTTCGAGGGCTGCTGACGCGCCACAGAGGCAGCGATGCGACGCAGGCCCGCGTCGATCTCGTTTGGTGTGGGGTCGGGTGCTGTCGCGAGCCGGGCGCGGTCGAGCTGGCGAATGAGCTCGCGCTGGGTGACATGGCGGCCCCACCACTGCTCGACGGTCCAGCAGGCCGCGGCGATGCGTTCACGCAGGCCGGGCAGCAGCAGCGCGGCGACGGGGACCGCTAGGGCGAGCCACTTAGCTACCGGGTGTGAGCTCATCCCGCCGACCCCTTCCGTACAAGGCGGCATCGTGCGCTTCCGTTGGGTGACGTGGTGCCGTTGATGCTGGACTGCGTGCCGGGGGTGGTCGCGGGGCGGTGCGTGAGGTCGAATTCGGCCCACACGACCTTGCCGGGGCCGCTGCGGGTCTGTACGTCCCATCGATCGGCGACGGTGTCGACGATCAGGAGGCCGCGGCCGGAGATGTCGTCTGGTTCGGGATCGCGAGGAGCAGGGACCCCGGGTTTCGTGTCGTGAACCTCGATCCGTAACGCGTCCGCGTCTACGGCCAGCCGGACGACGATGCTGCGATGGGCCGGCTCGTCCGGGGCGAGGGCGTTGGTGCAGAGCTCAGAGACGCACAGGCGCACGAGGTCGAGGTCGACGGCCGGCGTCCACTTCGCTAAGACGCGGTCGGTGAACGTTCGGGCCTGCTGGACCGCGGCTGCGGCGTTGGGGAAACGCCGTGCTCGCGTGCATGTCGTGATGCGCGCCGGAGTGAGGGCGGGTGCGTTGTCCGCTGCGTTCACCGCCACCTCCCGGGTACGGCCCAGCACGGGCGGGTGATGGTCCCGCGGTAGCGATAGGCAGTGCGGCTCATGCCTCACCCTCCCTGTGGAGTTGGGCGAGGTGTTGGACGATGGCCGCGCCGAGCTCGTCGTGCTGGGCGAACAGGTCGGGGACATTGATGGGGGCCGGTTTTGGCTGCTCATCCTGGGCCACGACCATGGGGGCAACTCCCGTTCAGCATTCCGGGGCGCCGTCGCCCCAGCGGGTACACCCATGGAAAGGGCCAAGCGGCCCGGCAGGCTACGTCTCCTATGCGGCAGTTATGCGGCACGTACGCGTCACCCGCTACTGTGGCCTGCATCAACGCCACACCTTCCGGGGGGCGGTCGATGCCCGACAGACGCGACCGGCTCGCGCGCCGCATCAAGGCGTGCGGATACAGTCATGAAGACTTGGCCGACTTACTCCACGTCGACCGCGCCTCCGTCAGCCGATGGGTACGCGGCATTGCCGCCCCGCAGGCTTTCCTGTGGCCCAAGCTGGCCTCAAAGCTCAAGGTCACCCCCGGTGAGCTGGAACAACTCCTCCAACCCGATCCGCCCCGAACCAAGCAGCCCCAGGGAGTTCAGGGGGGTGACTCAGACGACGTGATACGACGCAATTTCCTTCAGGTGATGGCTGTCACTGCGACGGCCGCCGCTTTACCAGCTACCCCGGCCGCCCATGCATTGCCCGCTGGGGACGCAGACGGCTACCGGCCGATGAACGACGAGCTGTGGAAGATCCACGACCTGGCCGCATCGAAACGATCCGTTTATCCCCTCGTCCACGACCAGGCCGTACAGCTGGCGACGGCCTTGCGCACCGCTACCACCGAGAAGCAACGCGTCCAGCTGTGTGGGCAGGCCGGCAACCTCTACCAGCTCGCCGGGGAAATCCTCTTCGACAGCACCCGCTATACCGATGCGGCCCACTGCTACACACTCGCTGCCACCGCAGCGAGGGAAGCCAAGAGCCCGGACTTGTGGGCCTGCGCACTGACGCGTCACGCCTACATCGGCCTGTACGGCGACCAACGGCACGCCGAGACGGTGCCCCTGCTCAGCCTCGCCGAACAGGTCGCCCGCCGCGGCGACACCCAGCTCTCTACCCGATATTGGGTTTCCGCGGTAAAGGCCGAGGCATACGCGGGCATAGGTGATCTCGACAACTGCCGCCGTGCCCTCGATGAGGCCGAGGAAGTCCACGCCCTTAACGGAGCTGTCCACAACGGTGGATGGCTGCGCTTCGACGGCTCACGCCTGGACGAGGAACGAGGCACCTGCTACGCGCAACTTGGCCGCCCAGATCTCGCCGAGACCGCGCTCAACCATGCCCTCGACACTGCACGCTCACCGCGGCGTCACGGCTCCATCCACACCGACCTCGCCCTGCTGGGCACCCAACGCCGCGACATCGACCAGATCACCACCCACGCCCGCCAGGCCATCGAGATCACCGTGCGCAGCGCCTCGGGCTACGTGGCCCGTAGGCTGCATAGCCTGCAACCGAAACTCGCTCCGTTCCTGGCCGATCACCGCATCCGCGAGATCAACGACCAGATCACGGAGCTCACAGCAGCATCGACCGGGAGGACACCGACTTGAGCAGCGACGAGCACGGCCGCATCTTCCGCGAAGCCTGGATCGCCGGCGTCACCAAGCACTACCCGGGCGAGCCCAAGCCCAGCTACATCACCCCGTGGGAAGACACCCCCGATTGGGAGCGCGCTGCGGCTGCTGCCGTCTGTACCCAGGTCTCCGACTTCATCAAGATTTCCGGCGGCACTACTGCCAAGCTGACAAGGGAGCAGCGCGGCCGGTTCGTCGCGATCTGCTGGATTGCCCAGATCTACAAGCACATCCCGGGTCCCAAGCCGGCCTACGTCGCCGACTGGGACAAGCTGCCGCCGTGGCAGCAGGAGACCGACTCCGACATCTTCGACGCCATCGAGGACCAGCAGACCTGACAGGCCGCGTACCTGTGCACAACGCCCTCTTGCGATCCACAGGACCGACGAGCTAATAGCCGTGAGCGCCCGGACCTCACCCTGTGGACAACCCTCGGTTCAACACACGCCGCCCCGCTCACCGGAATGCAGCCGGTAAGCGGGGCGGCGACCACACTGCTGGCCCGCATCTGGGTAGCCACCCCCGCGGCCGACGCGCACATGTGTTGGCCCGGGGGTGGTGAGGTCATGCGCGGTTGATGAGGCGGGTGGTCAGGTCTCGGGCTTCTGGTGTGAGGCCGTCGAGGACTTCGCGGGTGTAGTCGCTGTCGGGGCCGGTGGCGAGGTCGTCGATGGCGGCCCAGTTGGCGGCGATCTGTTCCAGCGCCTGGCGAGTGCGCTTGACGGCCTCCTGGCGCTGTTCGTACTGGGTGGTGGCCTCGCTCAGGGTGAGGCGTTCCTCCTGAACCGCCGCGGCGAGGTCGGGGGCGTGCCGGCGGAGGCGTTCGAATTGGGCGAGGAGGGCTTCGGCGTGGGCCTTGCGTTGGCGGGCTTCTTCGTAAGCGGGGTCCAGGCCCAGGGTGCCGAGGCGGGCTCGTTCGGCGAGGTCGGGGGCGTGGGTGAGGACGACATTGGCGACGGATAGGCGGCTGCGGCTGAGCTTGTGGAGCTTGGCATCAGCACGGAGCGAGTGTCCCGATCCTGAACGCTTCTCCCACTGACGGATCATGGCGTGGATCATCGCGCGCTGGCCTGTGCTGAGCTGGCGGCGGTGAACGTTGAGGCTGCCGATGAGGCCGGCGGGGTCATCTCCCTTATAGGTAGTGAAGGTCGGCTCGACGCCGGCCATCTCGCACGCGGTGAGGCGGTTGCGGCCGTCGATCAGGACGCCGTCGCGGTCGAGGACGATCGGCTTGTCCAGGCCCTCGGCCTTGATGGACTCGGCCAGGTCGTGGAGCTCGTCCTCGGGGAGCATCGAGAGCTGGGCGGCAAGGGGGTGGATCTTCAAGAAGGTCTCTCCTTGGGCGGGGTTCAGCGGTGGCGCCTCGGCTCAGGGACGGTCGGGGCGTTCAGCGGCGTGGCGGCCGCGGTTGGGTGCGTCGTGGCGGGCCTCCTGGGGGTGGTTGTGGTGGTGCGGGTGGCGGCTTGGGTGCGTTTGCTGGGGGTGTGGTGGATGCGCCAGAGCAGCGTTTCGGCGGGCCAGCTAGCGGTGTCGAGTTCGCGCTGGCCAGCGACTTCGGTGATGACCACGTACGGCTGATGGCCGGCGGTCTGCGCCTTTGCCAGGACGGTGGCCAATGCGGGCCAGGCCGGATCGGTCAGGATGCGCTCGGCGTGCTCGGGTACCGCGGCCCGGACAGCGTCGGCGAGCCGCTGCTGGACGGTCGTGCTGGGGGCGCGCCGGGCCAGCTCCCGAAGACGGGGCTGGGCGAGCTGCCGGTAGGCCGGTTGAAGGTGGGCCAAAGCAGCCTCGGCGGCTGCGGCTTGTTGCTCGTGGCGCCGTGCGGTGTACCAGTGGCGGGCGGCGATGGTGACCTGGATCAGGCTGCCGAGAAGCCCGATGACGCCGTCGGTGTCGTAGGTAGCCGCGTGCAGCAGCTGGCGGGCGGAGTCGCGAAGCGCCGCGGCGTGCTGGTGGTCGGCGTGGATGCGGGAGCGGGTGGCGCGCTCGAACGCCTTCGCCGCGGCCCGCATCTGCGCGCGGTGCTCGTCGGGCACCCACCCGTGCGCGATGTCGAGGACCGCGCCGAGCGCTGCGATCTGCCCCTGCGCGGCCTCCGCCTCCGGCCCGCCACTGGTGTTGGTGTTGTCGGTGAGGTCGGCGTGCGCCTGGCGCAGTGCGGTTTCGGCCTGGCGCAGCGGGCTGGGTGTCCCGAGATTGAATGCGGGCTGCTCGTCGGGGGCGGGCTTGGCGGCGAGGGCTTTACGGATCTTGGGCAGGGACAGGTCGGGGGCGAGGCGGGAGCCGCCGTAGAAGATGGGTTCGCCTGCGGCGTTTGTGTCGTCGGCCTCGGGTTTGAGGGCGACGGCGTAGCCCATGACGTCGCCGGTCTCCGGTGCGGTCTTGAGCTTGACCTGGATGCCCAGCGAGCCAAGGACGGAGAAGAACTCGGCCTCGTCCCGGGCGACGGCCACCACGGTGCGGACGTACTCGCGCAGTTCCTCGCGCGCCACCTGCTCCGCTCCGCGGCGTTCGGCCTTCGCCCGCTCCGCCGACTTCGGTGTCGGGGCGGCGGTGTCATCGCCGGACTTCAGCCTCCGCAGCCCGAAGTCGTATTCGATCTTTCGGCATTCGGCCTGAGCCCGTTTGCCATCGCCGTGCCGACGGGCACGGCGGCCGTCGGGCAGGACGGTGGTGGCGACGATGTGGATGTGGTTGTCGTCGTGGCGAACCGCGATCCACCGGCAGCCGGTGCCATCGCCCTTGGGGTCGATGCCGGTGGCCTGGACCACGCGGCGGGCGACCTCGGCCCATTCGTCGTCGGTGAGGTAGCGGTCCTCCGGCGCGGTACGGACCGGGCAGTGCCACACATGCTGCGCAGGCATCTTCCCGCCCATCCGGCGGGCGCGCTGCAGCACATGCATATCCAGGCGCTGGGCAAGCTGGGTGAGGGTAGCGTCGTCGTCACGACCGGGGTCGGGGGCGCCGGCGGTGTCCCAGGCGGCCACGATGTGCGGATCGGTGTGCTCGTCGCGGCGGCCGGGTCCGTAGAGGTAGGCGAGCAGACCACGGGTGTGGCCGCCGGTGGAGATATCAGGCACCACGCCGCTCACCACCCACCGCGCCGCCGGGCTGCGTAGCGCCGACCTCGTCCATCACCTGGTACGCCCGGTGCCGTAGGGCGCTGATCGTGGTGAGGACGTCGGCGGCCCGCTCGGGTATCTCGCCGGTGTGGGCGGCGATGGTGAGCTGGTTGAGGTTGTTGCCGATGCGGCGCAGCTGCTCGGTCAGTCCCTCGAGCCGGTCGAGGGTGGCCTGCTGCGGGAAGAGCACGGCGATGGGGTTGAGGCCGGCGCGGGCGTAGGCCACGGCGGAGTACCCGACGAACCCGGCAGGGGTCAGGCTGTGCCGCCCGGCGGCGGCCTCGACGTCCACGTGCTCGTCGGCGGCGAACCGGGCGGTGATCCGCATGTCACGGACCTGGCCGGTACGGTGCCGGTTCAGCCGGGCGGGCAACGGCGGCAGCTCAGGGTCGCGGAAGGCAGGGGTCGGGTCGGACTGCTCGGCGCGCTCACTGGCGGCGGCATCGTCGCTCGCGTCGCGGCGCGGTGGTGTGAGCTTGTCCCCCGGGATGTGGCCGTCCTCGGCTGCATCCTGCAGGCCGGTCGCCCCCAGCGAGTCGGCCTCCCCCGCCACTCCCGGGGCGGGGGCAAGCCCGGTCGAACCTCCGAAAGGAGGTCGAACGGTACAGCTTGCTCCGCCTGGGTCACCAGGGGCTGACGGAGTCTGGCGGGCTGGTGGTGAGGAGGGGGCGTTGGACGCGTTCACGTCGATGTTGTCACGGGCGGTTTCGGGCTGAGGCATAGGTGGCTCCTGATGCTGCTGGCGCTGGGGGCCGGTGTGCTGACGTCGTGACGGAGGCTTCGTTGGGCCTGGTGGTATCCCGAGAGGGTGACGCCTCGCGTGTCCCGAAAAGGAGCACCGAGCCTCCGCCGGCCAGCGCGCTCAGATTCTGAGGATCCGGGCGCTCAGATTCTGAGCAGGCCGACTGCTCAGTTTCTGAGCGCGGGCCGGGGCGTCCGCACCGCCAGCCCACGCGTTTCGGTGAGGTCAGCCGGAGGTGTGCGGAAGTCAGCTGACGGGGTGGGCGGAAGGGGTGTCAGCCTCGGCGCGGAGGATCTTCATGATCTCGGTGAGGCGTTCACCGCCGAGCGGAAGGTCGTGGGCTCGGATGGCGGTTTCGACGACCGATCGGGAGAGCTTGCCCGCTTCTTCGACGGCGGTGCGGGCGATGTCCAGGAGCTGTTCGAGGTCGGCGCCGGGTGGGCGGCCTGTGCGGCGCTGTCGTGCCTGACCAGAGGCCGGTTGGTGAGGCTGGGCCGGGTGGTCGACGTCGGCTGGCGTCGGGGCTTCTGCAGTTCCGATCGGCTCGTTCAGGGAAGTCGTGCGGCTGATGAGAACTGGTGGGTTTGGGCGCGCGATGGCGGTGGGCTCACCGGAAGGCTTCGCGGCGGGGACGGTGGTTCCGGTCGGGTCAGCGCTCCCCTGTGCGGATGGGGTGTTGGTGTGGCTGTGGCGGCCGATGAGGATGTACAGGTGGACGGCTCCGGCCAGGGCGAGCGGGGCGACGGTGGAGAGCAGGGCGACCGGGAGGTCGCCGAGCTGCAGGCTGCCGTTCCGGGCAGGCAGGTGGTTCAGGCGTACGGCATGCAGGGCGTTGGCCCAGATGCTGGTGCCGGTAGCGATGAAGACCAGGGCCCAGACGTAGGCGCGGGAGCCTTTGGGCCCGGTGCGCAGGATGATCAGGGCGGCGACGCCGATGCCGATGAAGCCGTCGATCACCAGGGGGAACAGGTAGGACAACAGCCCGCGGATGTGGACGGCGACGGCCATCTGGCGCAGGGCGTCGTAGGACAGCACGAAGCCGATGGCGGCCAGGGTCGCGACGCTGATCCGCAGCGCAAGGTTGCCGCGTTCGCTCGGGCCGGATGCCGACTGGGGTGGGGCGGCGGTCAAGCTGGGTCTCTCCCTTGAGGTTGATGGCGTGAATGCCGTCTTGGGCGTCTTGGCCGTTGCAAGCGCAGGTCAGGCTGGTCACGGCAGTGGGCGCACACTCCCGTCTCGGTGCATGGAGGTGCGTGCCGCTGGCTGGCCCCGAGCGCCGGGTGGGACGGATGCGGTGGGGCATTCCGTCCCACTCCGGAGCCCGGTGAGCTGCGGCGATACGGCAAGGACGCATGGGACGTCACAAGACGGATCTGGGCGGCGTCTTGAGGTCGGCTACACGTCTGAGGCGATCGCGCTGCCGTCTTGGGCGTGGTTGCCGTCTCGGCCGTCTGTCCTCTGACCTGCAGGATCACGGCAGGGACGGCAGGGACGGCAACCGGGGATGGGGCAAGCGAGCTCAGCCAGTGCCGGTGGCGGGCGCTCCGTCCACTGATTGGACGGTGGGGCAGTAGCGGCGCCAGGCGTCGAGGAACTTGGCTCTCGTGTAGCCCTTGCGCTGAGTCCCATCCGCCATACGCACGTTGCTCGACTTGATGCCGAACTCGCGCAGCATCGCTCCGAGGTCACGGGCAGACAGCCCGCCGCGTCCCCACTCCGCCCACGGGCTTTCCGGGTCCTGGCGCAGGTGGTGCAGGAGGTCCTCGGTGCTGAGACTGTCGATCTCGCGCTGGGCGACGAAGACACGGCGGATGTCGGCCAGGATCCGTGCGCCGCTTACGTGGTCGTCCTCGGCGGCTGCCTCTGCCGCCACCATGCGGGCACACGCCGTACGGGTCAGGCGTGGCCAGGCGCCTCCCGCGAGGTCGGCGACGATCACCAAGGGCTCCCAGGTATCCGCCGCGCGGTCCTCGACCGGCATGGCCGGTTCCGCGTTCGCCGCCTCATCGATCAGCGGTAGCACCCAGGCCGCGATGCGGTCGCGCAGTTCCTGCAGCGCGGGGGCGTCGCGGCGGTAGCGGAAGGGCTTGACCTTCTCACCCTCCGCCCGGCGGCGCATACGGATCACGACCGCCCGGTCCATGATCGTGTCCGGCAGGTCACCGATCCCGGCCAGGGCGGCCATGGCGAAGGTGGCGAACTTACGCGGCGTGTGGTCATTGCCCACCACTCGCGTCACGTACCGGTTGCGCTGATGACCGGCGTTGAGCAGGCCGCGCACCTCCTCGTTGCGCTCGGCCTGCTTGACCGTCCCGAAGATCGTGTCGACCTCGTCCACGATCAGCGTCGGCGGGCTGTCCCCGTCGATGGAGCGGAACAGCGCCGCAGGCGTGGTGTTGATCGTCAGCATCGGGTCGTGCACCGTCTCGATCAGCACGTCCAGCAGCCGCGACTTCCCGCACCGCTTCGCCGGCCCCACCACCGCCAGCCGGGGCGCGTGCTGCCACGCCGGCTGCAGATGGGTGGCCACCGCCCACAGCGTCACCGCGTCCAGCGCCTCGGGCGAGGGCAGGATCACGAACCGGGAGATGGCCTCCCGCAGTTCGTCCAGCAGCCGCGAGCCCTCCGTCGGCTCAGGATCCGGCTCGGGCTCGGGTTCCGGATCGGGCTTGGGCGTCGGCTCCCCGACATCTTCGACGCCCGCCTTGGCCGCATGCCGGGCCTCCTCGGGCTGGGGCTCGGTCTCAGTTTCCGCGCCGGGTTTACGGAAGCCGAGCTGGCCGGGGATGGCGACCGGCGGCCAGTTCACCTGCGCAGGTGCGCGTTCGGGCTCGGGTGTTGCACTATGCACTGGGCAGCTCCTTCGCTGTCGGCCATCGGCTTGCAGGCCGTGGCCGCCGGGATCGGTTACATGAGGCGATTGACGGGCGTTGCCAGGGCCTCCGGCGTTGCAGCGCCGGGGGCTCGTTTGCGTCTCGCCGCGAGCGGGCCGCGGCGAGGGAACACGGACAGTACGACCACGTCGGGGCACAGTCCAGCGATTCTGTGTCAGCTCCGCGCAGAAATCTGCCGCTAGAGTCACTGCCGTCATGCGGCCAGGCCGAGCAGGTCGAGCAGGTCGGCGGTCACCACCCGGTAGGCGTTGCCGAGCCGCAGCACCTTGCACGGGTACTGGCCGCGCTTGGCCAGCTCATACCCCTTACTCCGCCCCATCCCCAATGCCCGGTTACAGGTCTCCAGGTCAATGGACACCGGCAGGGCAAGCAGCTCCTCGCGGCTCATGCCCTTCACCCGGCCATCGGGCTCGCTGTCGCGCTTATCGCGCATGCACGCTCCATCCATGTCTACAGCCCTCGGCGAACGCGCGGCCGCGTCCGTCTCCAGGCGAGCTGCAAACAATTGTGGAGAAGTTATTGTGTCGCTATGACACAACACGATCGTGATGCTGGATACGAAGACGAGGACGACGTCCCGGAGTGGGCAGACCAGGTGATGCTCACCCTGGCCGCCGAGGTCCGCAGACGCAGGAAGGAGAAGCGCTTGAGCGCGCAGGAGCTGGCCGACAAGTGCGAGGAGATCGGGCACCCGATCCCCCGCAACGTCATCGCCAACATGGAATCCGGCCGACGCGCCAACCTGCCCCTGGTCGACGTCATGGTCCTGGCCAAGGCCCTGAACACGCCCCCTATCTGCCTGATCTACCCAGTCGGCTACGTCGAGGACGTCCAGCGCCTGCCGTTCGAGGACACCACCTCGGCGCTGAACGCCCTGAACTGGTTCACCGGCGAAGACGACGACCTCGGCGCGGAAGACGACATGCTGCGCTACTACCGCGCCCACGAGCACGCCGAGACGGCAATCCGTGAAGCACGGCAAGACGAGGACTACGCGCGCTGGCAAGCCAAGATGGCGAACAACGCCGAGCGCAAAGCCGAAGCCCTCGCCACTCAGGCCCGCGCCACACGGCGCATCAAGGCAGCCAAGCGCGACCTGCGCAGCGCCCGAGCCTTCATCCAAAGCGAAGGCGGCACGCTGCCCTTCCTGTGGCCCGACCTCGCCTCCGAGATCGCCCCGGACCAAGCAGTCAACTACCCCGCAGAGGAGACTGATTTTTGAAGGGTTCCACCTATCGCCGGTGCTACTGCCGCGACGCCGATACCGGCAAGCCGCTCGGCAAGCTGTGCCCGAAGCTGTCCAGCCGCAAGCACGGCTCGTACTCCGTCCGCCAGGAGCTGCCGCTCCGCGAGGACGGCACTCGCCGCGCTTTCAACCGCGCCGGCTACAGCTCCCTGAAGGAGGCGCAGGCCGATCTCGACCAAGTCCGCGCGCTCCTCGGCATCGTGGATGACGATGACACCGAGGACGCCGCCCGCGTCGCGGACCTCCTGGAGCGCATCGCCGACGAGAAGTCGCCGCTGCCCGACGTCGAGGAGACCCGACGGCGGCTGCGGACAGGCGTCGACCTCACCGGTCGAATCACCGTCGGTGAGTGGCTCGACCAATGGCTCGCCTCGAAGAAGACGCGGCGGACGACTACCAGGGGGTACGCCTCGCACATACGCGTCCACCTGAAGCCTCGCATCGGCCACATCCGGCTCGACCGCCTCAACGTGGGCCACCTCGTGGAGATGTTCGACGCGATAGCCGACGAGAACGAGGCCATCGCCGCCGAAAACGAAGCTCGACGTCTGCAGGTCTCCCGCTGCAAGCCCGGCAAGCCGGGCCGCCCCACCGACAATGAGCGCGCACGCCTGAACGCTGAGCGGGCCAAGCTCGCGGAGATGCCGCCGCTCCGGAAGTTCACCGGTGCCGCCACCCGCCAGAGCATCCGCCGCACCCTACGCGCCGCGCTCAATGCCGCCATCGCCCAGCAGCACATCACCTTCAACCCAGCTGCCCATGTCGAGCTCGCCTCCGGCAAGCGGCCGAAGCCGTTGCTGTGGACCGACGAGCGAGTCAAGCGCTGGCGGGCCACCGGCGAGATGCCCTCCCCCGTCATGGTGTGGACGCCGCAGCAGTTCGGCGTCTTCCTGGACGCCGCCGAGGGGGATCGCCTCTACCCCTACTTCCACCTCGTCGGCACCCGCGGCCTTCGCCGCGGCGAGGGTGTCGGCCAAGAGTGGGTCGACACAGATCTGGACGCCGGGCTCATCACGCCGGCCAAGGAGATCGTGACCGACGGCTGGGATCCGTACGAGTCCGAGCCCAAGACCGACGGCAGCGCCAGCACCATCGCCCTCGACAGCCTCAACGTCGCCGTGCTCCGCGAGCACCGTGCCCGCCAGGAAGAGGAGCGGCTCGCCTGGGGCACCGCATGGGTCGACTCCGGCAAGGTGTTCACCCGCGAAGACGGGAGCCCGCTGCACCCCTCGGCCGTCTCCGACGCCTTCCGCCGGATCCTCGCCACGACCGACCTGCCGCCCATCACCCTGCGCGACCTCCGTCACGTCGCCGCGACGCTCACGCACGGCGCCGGCGGCGACCTCCACACGATCAAGGAGACCCTGCGGCACTCCACGATCACGCTGACCTCGGATACGTACACGAGCCTGCTCCCCGAGGTCGACAAAGCCGCCGCCGAAGGCGCCGCAAAGTTGGTGCCTCGTGCTCGTTCCGCCTCCCCCGGCACACCTGATGCCGGGACGTCCGCTCACGCATCGCTCACGCAGAGGGCCGAAAACGAAGCAGCGCCCCAGCCGGAAGATCCGGACCGAGACGCTGCCTAGCAGGTCAGAGGGGGTGCCCCTCTCCCGCTCGCGGTAGGCCGTGTGGGACTCGAACCCACAACCAACGGATTAAAAGTCCGCTGCTCTGCCAATTGAGCTAACGGCCCGCGCCCGGCCAGCATAGCCCGCGCGCGGGCCGGGGCCCGAGCCGGTTTCGCCTGGCGGGTCAGTCGGACACCTCCGGCTGGGCGGACGCCGCGGCCATGCGGGCGCGGGTGCGGGCGTGGTCCGGGTTCAGGAACCAGTGGCGGGCCGAGGCGAGCCACCAGGTGCCGGCGAAGCCGAGGACGACGAGGACCGCGACCGGGGCGTAGTTGAAGTCTCTGACCGTGACCGGGGAGACCTGCGGGAGCATGAAGAGGACCGTGATCAATGCCACCCAGGTCACCGCGATCACGCCGATCGGGCGGCTCCAGCGGCCCAGGTGCCAGGGGCCGCGCTCGAAGGCGTCGCCCTGGCGGAGGCGGAGGAAGGTCGGGATCACGTACGCGATGTACAGGCCGATCACCGCGATCGAGGTCACGGCGGCGTAGGCCGTGACGTTGATCAGGTACGGGAGGCCCAGCACCAGCGCGCCCAGCGCCGCCAGCCACACCGCGTTCGTGGGGGTACGAGTCCGCGGGTTCACCCGGTGCCAGACGCCCGAGAACGGCAGCGCGCCGTCCCGCGAGAACGCGTAGATCATCCGGCTGTTCGCCGTCACCGAGGCCATGCCGCAGAAGAGCTGGGCGCCGATGATGACCAGGAGCATGGCCTTGCCGGCCGTCGCCCCCAGGGCGTCGAGCAGGATCTGCGCCGGCGGGGCGCCCGTCGCCGAGCCGACCGCCTTGTCGTACGACTGGATCGCGTACGTGAAGCCCAGCAGCAGGACGAAGCCCGCGATCCAGGACGTCCAGATCGAGCGCACGATCCCGCGCGGACCCGCCACCGAGGCGTCGGCCGTCTCCTCCGTCATGTGCGCCGATGCGTCGTAGCCCGTGAAGGTGTACTGCGCCATCAGCAGGCCGATCAGCACCACGTACATGCTGGAGCTGAAGCCCGTGTTGTTCACGAACTCCGTGAAGACGAAGGATGTCGACTGGTGGCTGTCCGGCGCGAAGGTCAGCGCGCCGACGATCACCAGGACGCCGACGACGTGCCACCACACGCTGATGCTGTTCAGCAGCCCGATGATGCGTACGCCGAAGGTGTTCAGCGCGCCGTGCAGGATCAGGATCGCGGCGAAGAGCAGGATCACCCGCTCCTCGGTGACCTTGAAGTCCCACTGCAGGTTCAGATACGCGCCCAGGAACGACGCCGCGCCGAAGTCGATGCCCGCCGTCACCGCCACCTGGCCGAGGACGTTGAACCACCCCGTGAACCATGCCCACGCCGCGGCCGTCTTCGGCGGCGCCAGCTTGCGCGCCCAGAAGTACAGCCCGGCCGAGGTGGGGTACGCGGAGCAGACCTCCGCCATCGCCAGGCCGACGAACAGCGTCATCAGCCCCACCCCGACCCAGCCCCAGGTGATCAACGCGGGGCCGCCCGTATTCATGCCGAAGAGGTACATGGTCATGCAGCCGGACAGGACCGAGATGATCGTGAACGAGACCGCGTAGTTGCCGAAGGCGGACATGCGGCGGGCCAGCGTCTGGGTGTAGCCGAGCTGGCGGAGTCGTTCTTCGTCAGAGACCTGAGATGGCCGAACTTCATCGGTTGTCATGCACCCAGCGATGCCCAGCAGCACCGCCAGGCATGCCTTCCCCTCTTATTCCGGGCCCGGCCTGGGCGCCGGGCACTCCGGCTCCAGCTCCTCGATGGCGTGGAAGGCGTCATGCAGATTGCGTACGAGCAGCTGCCGCACCCGCTCCCGGGGCACCTCGTCCCCCAGCGGCAGCCAGTCGAGCGTCACGCCCTCGACCGCGTACAGCCAGCCGGTGAGCGCGAGGCGCGCGGTCGGCGGGATCTCCCCGGACGTACGCCCCCAGGCTCCTATCGCCAGCGCGTCGAGGATCTGGCCGCGGACGCGGTCGCGGATCGCTATCACTTCGGTGTCGTGGCCGACGCCGCCCGTGATCATGGTGCGGTAGGCGGCCTGGTTCTGCTGCGCGTAGCGCAGATAGCCGTCGAGCGTGCGCAGCACCCGCTCGGCGCGGGGGACGTCCTCGCCGCCGGTGGCGCGGGAGAGCAGGTCGCCGACCGCGTCCTCGATCACCGCGAGGTAATAGCCGCGCTTGTTGGTGAAGTAGTAGTAGACGAGCCCCTTGGCGACGCCGGCCCTGCGGGCGATGTCGTCCATGGACAGGGCGTCGTACGAGGTGTCGGCGAAAAGGGTGCGGCCGAGGGCGATCAGCTCGGCGCGGCGGGCGCGGGAGCGGCCCGTGGCGCCGGTGGCGGAGCGCTGCACACGTTGTTGACTATTATTCAAAGTCGGCCCTAGTCTCCTGGTACCGGCAAACTCGCTGCTGTTTGACCGCAGTATGGCAGAGCTTGCAGACCGGTAGATCCGCACCGCACCACTGCACCTCCTTGCACCCCCAGTGACCCTGCGTCTTCTGCGAAGGCGCCGCTTAGGAGGAAACGTGCGCGAAAAACCGCTGGGCAAGACGTCCTTGAAGAAGTCCGCCGCCGTCGCGGTGCCCGCCGTGCTCGCCGTCGGCGCGATGGCCTCGATGATGGCGCAGGGCGCGCTCGCATCGTCATTCGCCGTCTCCGGCACGGCATTTCAGGTCAGCTCCGGAAGGCTGAACAGCGACGGCTTGGCAAGCTACGTCGAGGTTGACCGGGCGGTCGACGGCGACGGGCATCCCGTATCGCTGCTCGCCCTCGACAAGGCCGAGCTCAACACCATCTGCCAGTCCGCGAAGGTCAACACCCCGGTCGGAAAGGTCACCTTCAAGCTGCGGGCCGGCGGCGCGGCCGGGAACGTCACCGCCGACAACCTGGTCATCGACGCCGAGGACCTGGCCGGCGACGCCCGCTTCGGTACCGCACAGATCGGCCGCGACGCCTCCCAGCTCACCGAGGTACCAGGGGTGAAGGGCAAGCCCGGCGGCTTCGGGCTGCAGGCGGACGGCGTCTCGGTCTCGGGCGTGAAGTCCCACGCCTGGTCGGCCGTCGGCGGCAACTTCCACCTGCGCGGCCTGAAGCTCGACGTCAAGCTGGGCGGCAAAGGATGCTATTGAGCCAGTGGCAGCCGGAGTTACGCGCCGCCTTCCGGGACTGGCGGCGCCGGCGGCCCTTCTGGGGCGGCCTGCTGCTGATGGCCTCCGGGCTCGAACTGCTCATCGTCCCGCTCTCGCCGGTCGAGGTCCTCGTCAGCCTGGGCCTCGGCGGCCTGGCGGCGCTCGGGATCGGCCTGGCGCTGATCCTGGCGGGCGTGTTCCTGTGGGTGGCGCCGCACACCAGCCCGTACGTGAGCCTCAACGCGCTGCTGCTGTCGGTGCTGTCCTTCGCGGCGACGAACCTGGGCGGCTTCGTGGTCGGGAGCCTGCTGGGGATCGCGGGCAGCGCGCTGGCCTTCGGGTGGAAGCCCATCGGCTCCGGCGCCGCGCTGCTCGCGATCGCCGCGCTGCTCACGGCATCCCTGTGGCGCCCGGCCCCGGCCCACGCCGCCGAACCTCCCATGGCGGCGGCCACGCCACCCGCCATCACCACCACCCTCTTCGCGCCGGAGGGCTTCACCTTCGCCGGGGTGGAGGAGCTGCCGACCCGCGACGGCCCGCTGAAGGTCATGGTCCTGCGCATGGACGCCGCCTCCCTGACGGACTACGACCTCACCACCCGCGACGCCGGCAGCCCGGCCCAGGTGAACCTCACCTCCGCCGCCCTCCAGCTGCGCGGCAATGTGACGCTCTACCTCACGAAGTTCAGCGGCTGCCTGCAAGACCTCGTCTGCCTGACCTTCACCCCGGACAAGCTGCCGGTGCCCCCGGTCGTGCCGCCCTTCGTCTACATGACGGATGTCTCGGCCGAGCAGGCGCTCGTGACCACTGATGAGCTGATCGTGGACAAACTCGGCATCAAGGGAGGGGTCAGCTGATGGTCCCCGTACAAGCCGCCCTCTTCTGGGCCTTCGCCACCGGCGCCACCTTTGCCCTCTCCGCCGCCCGCCAGCTCCAGCACTGGCGCGGCTATACGACGAAGGCCCGCGCCTCCGGTCAGCTGGCCCGCCGGCCGCGCTCAGCGGCGGCGTCCCCGTATCTCCTGCATACGGTCCTCTTCGCCGCCGTGCTGCTCGCGCCCGCCGGGCTCTTCCTGCTCTGGTACAACCCGAGTTGGGGCACCATGCAGGTGGCCTCGGACCACGACGGCGTCTGGGCGGGCTTCGCGCTGCTGTACGCGGGCGGGGTCACGGTCGGCGCGGCGCTCGGCTTCCTCGCCGCGCAGCTGCTGATCCTTTACGGGGCCGCGTACTGGGCCTTCCTGCTGTCCGTATCCGCGCACTTCCTCTTCTTCGGGGCGCTGCTGCACGGCTGGGACGGGACCGGCTACCGGCGCCTGCTGACCACCAATCAGCGGGACTTCGCGGGCTGGTCGGGCGATCCGGTCGCCGACAATGTCGTCGACTTCATGACGTCCGGGACCTTCCTCGCCCTCCTCGTCTTCGGCGCGGGCGTGCTCCTCACACTGCTGCTCGCCGAGGTCGGCTGGCTGATGGAGGGCTGGGAGGCGCCGGGCGCGGACGCCGACCGCAAGGTGCCGCGGCTGGTCGCGGTCGGGATCGCGGCGGCGGGGACGTACGGGCTGCCGTTCCTCGGCGCGGTTACGGCGAGCGTGCTGGTGCACCTCACCAACTGGCCGGTGGGGCTGGTGCTGTTCGCGGTGATCGCGTATCTGGCGCTGCTGCCGCGCCGGACGCCGGTGCGGCTGCTGTACGGGCTGGTGGGCCTCCCGGGAGGTACGTGGGAGGCCACCACCGAGTCCGTCTAGCTAGTCGCCCTGCTGGAAGAACGGCAGCGCGAAGATCCGCTCCTTCGGCCCGTCCTCCATCAGCTCGACCAGCTCCATCACCGGATCCCACAGGTCCTGCTTCTCGACCTCGCGGGCCATCGCCTCCAGCTCGTCGTCCGGCAGCTCCCCGGCCGCGTCCGCGACGACCTTGCGCCCGTCCTCGGGAATCTCCGTAACCAGCGGCAGGAAGGGCGCCCACAGCCCGGCGGCCACGACGGCGGTGACCGCGCCGCGCAACACGGCGCCCTCCCGCAGCACCGGGAGCCGGGCGATCTCCTTGCGCCAGCCCTCCCCCGCCATCGTGGCGACGGCCAGCGCCTCCGGCCACCGGTCCTGGTCCGCGGCGGTACGGATCACCGAGGCGAGCCGCTCGGCGGACAGCAGCTGGAGGATGTCGTCGATCCGCTCCGGGTGGTCGATGACGTAACCGGTGCGCAGGATCGAGATGTCGTCGATCAGCTCGATGGCGCGCTTCAGCGCGGTCGGGCGCAGGTGGCCGACGAAACGGCCCATGGTCAGGTAGTCGCCGTTCTCCGCGAGCGCCACGGCGACCCGCACCACCAGGTCCTCCTCCAGCCGGTCCACGATGCCGCGGATCCGGCGCGGGTCGAGATAGCCGCAGGAGGCGGCGGTGAAGGACACCGGCAGCTTGCTGATGATGTCGCCCGCGCGGGCGGGCTCCAGGCGCCCGGCAACGGCCGCGGAGAGCCGCGGGCCGAGCGCCTTCTGGGAGATGACGGCGGCGACGGCCGCCGGGACCAGCTTGGTGGCCTTGGCGATGCGGTCGAGCATGTCGGGCGCGGAGTCGAAGAGCGCGGCGGCGGTCTGCTCGCGGAAGGCGCGGAGGTCGGCGTCGGGCAGTGGCTGCAGGAAGGCGAGTTGCTGCGGCTCGGTGCCGAGCAGCCGGGCGATCTTCTCGGTCTCGGCGCGGGCGGTGAGGCTTAGTGCGTCCACTGATTCCGCTCCCGTCACTTGAAAAGAATGCGGCGTACGGGCCCGCGGGCCACGGCGGGTACGAGCTTGAGCGCCTCCTCCGCGGCCTGCTCCAGCCCGCCGTTCTGGGCCTCGCGTTCGGCGGTGAAGGCATCGGTGAGGGTGCGCAGCTGGGCCGGGTCGAGGGCCGCGAAGGAGGCGGGTGGGGATGTGCCGATTGCGGTGGCTAGTGCGGCAGTTGGCTCATCGGTCATGGGGCCGAGAGTGGTGCCGTTTTGAATAATAGTCAATAGACCGCGTGTCAGCAGGAGTTGGCCCCGGTGCCCCGTACACACGAAGGCGCCCCCGGCGAGAACGAATCTCGCCGGGGGCGCCTTGCGTGCGTCAGCCGTCAGCCGTTGCGCTTCCAGCGCGGCTTGTCGGTGCGGCGGTCGTTGCGGTTGAAGCCGCCGCCGTTGAACGAGCCGGTGCCGGAGCGGTGGCCGCCGGAGCGGCGGTCGTCGCGGTTGTACGGGCGGTCGCCGTTCCGGTGGCCGCCGTCGCGGCGGTCGAAGGAGCGGCCACCGCGGTCATCGCGGTTGTACGGGCGGTCGCCATTCCGGAAGCCGCCGTCACGACGCTCGAAGGAGCGGCCACCGCGGTCATCGCGACGGTCGAAGGAACGGCCGCCACGGTCGTCACGGCGGTACGAGCCACGGTCGTCGCGGCGGTCGAAGGAGCGGCCACCGCGGTCGTCACGGCGCTCGAAGGAACGGCCACCGCGGTCATCGCGACGGTCGAAGGAGCGGCCACCGCGGTCGTCACGGCGGTCGAAGGAACGGCCACCGCGGTCGTCACGGCGGTCATCGCGCCGGTCGTCACGACGGTACGAGCCACGGTCGTCACGGCGCTCGAAGGACCGGCCACCCCGGTCATCGCGCCGGTCGTCGCGGCGGTCGAAGGAACGCCCACCCCGGTCGTTGTCCCGACGCTCGTTGTCCCGACGCTCCTGCCGCGGCATGGAGCGGAAGCGCTCCTCGCGGCGGTCGTGACGCTCACGGCGGTGGTGGTCATCGGTGGCGGCCGGGCGGGCCGGGGCCTCGACGGTCTCCTCGACCGCGACCGGCGCCGCCTCGGCGACCGGCTGCTCAGCGGCGGCCTCGGCGACGCCCGCCGCCTCGTCCGCCGGCTTCACGCCGGCCCGCTCCTGCAGCCGCTGCGCCTCCTCGTGCAGCTCGGTGGCGCGGCGCTGGGCCTTCTCCAGGCGCTTCGTCAGGTCCGCCACGTCGCGGTCCGCCATCACGGCGGCCTGCATCGCGGACTCGGCCTGCACCTCGAAGATGGAGCGGGCACCGGTGATCCGGGCGACGTCCTCGTCGAACTCCCGGCCGCTGACGATGTGCCGCGAGGCGTCCACGCCCGCGTCCTCCATCAGCCGGAAGATCGTGCGGCGCTGGTGCGGCAGCGCGAGGGAGACGACCGTGCCGGACTGGCCCGCACGCGCCGTACGGCCCGAGCGGTGCAGGTAGTCCTTGTGGTCGCCGGCCGGGTCGACGTTCAGCACCAGGTCGATGCCGTCGACGTGGATGCCGCGGGCGGCGACGTCGGTGGCGACGAGGGTGTTGACGTAGCCGTCCTTGAAGTCGGCGAGGGTACGGGTGCGGGCGCCCTGGGTCATGCCGCCGTGCAGCGCGTCCGCCGTGACGCCGGCCTCGCGCAGCTGCTCGGCCACGCGGTCGGCGCCCAGCTGGGTCCGTACGAAGATGATGGTGCGGCCCTTGCGGGCGGCGATCGCGGCCGTGACCGGCTGCTTGTCCTTCGGCTTCACGACGAAGACGTGGTGCGTCATGGTCGTGACGGCGCCCTGGGACGGGTCCACCTCGTGGCTGACCGGGTCCTTCAGGTAGCGCTTGACGAGGGTGTCGATCTCCTTCTCCAGCGTGGCGGAGAACAGCATCCGCTGGCCGCCCGCCGGGATCAGGTCGAGCAGCTCGGTGACCTCGGGCAGGAAGCCCAGGTCGGCCATCTGGTCGGCCTCGTCGAGGATCGCGATCTCGGTCTTGTCGAGGGAGCAGGCGCCGCGGTTGATGATGTCCTTCAGGCGGCCCGGGGTGGCGACGAGGATGTCGACGCCGCGCTCGAGGGCGTAGATCTGGTTGCCCATGGACGTACCGCCGCAGACGACCTTCATCTTCAGGCCCATGACGTCGCCGTACGGCTGCAGGGCGTCGGCTACCTGCATCGCGAGCTCGCGGGTCGGGGTGAGGATCAGGCCGCGCGGGCGCTTCTTCTCGGTGTGGCCGCCGGCGAGCTGGGTCAGCAGCGGCAGGCCGAAGGAGAGGGTCTTGCCGGAGCCGGTGCGGCCGCGGCCGAGGATGTCCTTGCCGGCCAGGGCGTCCGGGATGGTCGCGGCCTGGATCGGGAAGGGGGTGGTGACGCCGTTGGCGGCGAGCTTCTTCACGATCTGGGCGGGAAGGCCCAGGTCGGCGAAGGTGATGGTCGGCTCGGCAGACGCCTCAGCCTCTACGGCCTCGTCGGCAGCGGGCATGGGCGTATTGAGGGTGTTTTCAGACATGCGAAATGCAAACCTTCCGGAGTCATCGGCACGTGCCCACGACTCCGCGGCAGATTTCACACACGACCGCCTCAATGCGGTCAGCCACGGCTGGACAAAGGAACGCGCCACACGGCGCGTCTCATCAGGCGCCGGGCAAGGGGGAATCAAACGATCTACCACGATACGCAGGTCGGACCATCGGTGGCAAATCCTCCCGCTGTGACCTCCGCCTCAGACGGAACGAGACGGACCGTCTTGCGGAACGCCGCGAGCTGTCGTACCTTCATCTCCATGGGTTCCCTCTGAGATCGCCGACGCCGCCCGCGTAGAGCCTCGCTCCGCGGGCCCGCGTCCTGTCGCGCCCTTCTCACCTCCACCCGACAGGGGGCCCATACATGTACCCATCACCCACCACCCAGCTCACCCTTCACGCCGTCACCAAGCGCTACCCGGGCCGCGCCGTCCTCGACCAGGTCTCCCTCACCCTCAAGCCGGGCGAGAAGGCCGGTCTCATCGGCGACAACGGCTCCGGCAAGTCCACGCTGCTGCGGATCCTCGCCGGGCAGGAGCGCCCGGACAGCGGCGAGGTCACCGTCACCGCCCCCGGCGGCCTCGGCTATCTGCCGCAGACCCTCCCGCTGCCCCCGACCGCCACCGTCCAGGACGCCATCGACCACGCGCTGGCCGACCTGCGCGCCCTGGAGGCCGAGCTGCGGCAAGCCGAGGCGGCTCTTGATGACGATCCGGCGGCGCTCGACGCGTACGCCCGGCTCGTCGAGCGCTATGAGGCGCGCGGCGGCTACGAGGCGGACCACCGCGTCGACGTCGCCCTGCACCACCTCGGCCTGCCCGGCCTGGCCCGGGACCGCACGCTCGGCACCCTCTCGGGCGGCGAGCGGTCCCGATTGGCGCTGGCCGCCGTGCTCGCGGGGCGCCCTGAGCTGCTGCTCCTCGACGAGCCGACGAACGACCTGGACGACCAGGCCGTCGAGTGGCTCGAAGACCAGTTGCGGGCGCACCGCGGCACGGTCCTCGCCGTCACCCACGACCGGGTCTTCCTGGAGCGCCTGACCGACACCGTCCTGGAGGCCGAGGCGGGGAAGATCACGCGTTACGGGGACGGCTACGCCGGCTACCGCACCGCCAAGGCCGCCGAGCGCGCCCGGCGGCTGCAGGAGTACGCGGACTGGCGGGCGGAGCTGGACCGCAACGAGCGGCTGGCCGCCACCAACGCCGTCAGCCTCAGCGCCATCCCGCGCAAGGCGCCGCTGGCCAACTTCGGCCACGGCGGCTTCCGCGCCCGCGGCCGCGCGCACGGCGCCATGTCCCGTATCCGCAACGCCCGCGAACGCGTCGAGCGGCTGACCGCCAACCCGGTCGCGCCACCGCCGGAGCCGCTCGCCTTCGCCGCGGACATCGGGACGGCGGGGGACGCGACGACCGGCGGCGAGCCTGCCGTGGCGCTGGCGGACGTCCGCGTAGGAGACCGGCTCCGCCTGGACGCCCTCACCCTCGCCCCCGCCGGCCGGCTGCTGGTCACCGGGCCCAACGGGGCAGGCAAGACCACCCTGCTGCACGTCCTGTCCGGCGAGCTGCGGCCGGACGCGGGCGAGGTCCGGGTCGCGGGGCGGGTGGGCCATCTGCGGCAGCAGGAGACGCCGTGGCCGCCCGGGCTGACGGTGCTGGAGGCCTTCGCCCTCGGCCGTACGGGCACGCGCGAGGAGCACGCGGACGCGCTGCTCGCGCTCGGCCTCTTCCGCCCGGCGGAGCTGCGGCTGCGCATCCGGGAGCTGTCGTACGGGCAGCTCCGCCGCATCGACGTGGCCCGGCTGGTCACCGACCCCGCCGACCTGCTGCTCCTCGACGAGCCGACCAACCACCTCTCCCCCGCGCTGGTGGAGGAGCTGGAGGAGGCGCTCGCCGGCTACCCGGGCGCGGTGGTGCTGGTGACGCACGACCGGGCGCTGCGGGCGCGGTTCGAGGGGGCGCAGCTGGAGTTGGAGGGCGGTGGCGTCAGGGTGTGAGGGTCAAGACGCGAGCGTCTGCCCGATCACGTGCTCGGCGATCGTCGCCATCCAGTCGTTGCGGCCGCCCCGGTAGTACGACAGCTCCGGCAGCGCGATCGCCAGGGCGAGGCCGCGGGAGCGGGTCCAGGTGGCGTCGTCGGCGTCCAGCGCGCGGCGGAAGCGGTCGCGCGCCGGGCCGGTGAGCAGGCTCCACGCGACCGTCATGTCCGAGGCGGGGTCGGCGACCCCGGCCGCACCGAAGTCGATCACGGCCGACAGCCGCCCGTCGGCCGCGAGGAGGTTCCCCGGCTGCAGGTCGGCGTGCGCCCAGACGCCGGGGCCTTCGTAGCGCGGCGCGGCGAGGGCGGTCTCCCAGAGGGCGGTGGCGGCGTCCGTGTCGATGACGCCGTCGAGATCCGCGAGCGCCTTGCGCACGCCCTCGTCCAGGTCGGCGAGCGGGCCGCCGCGGTACGCGGGCGGCGCCCCCGCGATGTCGGTGCGTCGCAGCGCGGTGATGAAGGCGGCCAGGTCGTCGGCGAGCAGCTCGCGGTCGACCGGGCTGTCCAGGCCGATCGGGGCGCCGGGCAGCCAGCGCTGTACCGACCATGCCCACGGATAGCCCTCCCCGGGCTCCCCCACCGCCAGCGGTACGGGGATCTCCACCGGCAGCGCCGCCAGCCCGGCCAGCAGCCGGGCCTCGGCGGCCACGTCCTCCTCCTGCAGCGGCATCCGCACGGCGAGGTCGTCGCCGAGGCGGAAGATGGCGTTCACCGTGCCCTGGGAGGGGAAGCGCTCGACCGGCAGCCCTGCCCACTGCGGGAACTGTGCGGCCAGCAGCCGCCGTACCAACGCTGCGTCTATGTCCACCGGCTCAGGATATTCAGGTGCCCTGCGGTGCCGCAGGGGAAGCCGTGCGGGTTGGGGTCGGCGTGGGAGTCGGCGTCTGCGTACGGGTCGGGGTCGGCTTCGGCGAGCTCTTCGTCGGGCGCGGCTTACTGGGCGTCGGCGAGGCGGCCGACGGCGGCGCGGGCCTGCTCTGCGACGGCCGCGCGCGGGAGGAGGTCGCCGAGGCCTCGGGGTCCTTATGGGGCGTGCCGGAGGTCGCGCGCCGCGACGCGGACGCCGACGCCGACCGGCGCTCCGGCACCGTCGCCGCGCCGCCGCTGTGTCCATCAGGCTCCGCCGCGCTGCGCTTGCCGTCGCTGTCCGGCGCCACCGTGCGCTGCTGTTCGTCAGGGCCTGACACAGACATGCAGCCGCCGAGCGCGGAGGCGGCGAGGACGGCTACGACGGGTCCACCGCACCAGCGGCGGAGCCTCTTCGAGGTGTGCATGACGGGCCCCTTCCGGGCGAGCCGAGCGGGTTACGCGGGGCTCAACTCCCTTGCGGGGCAGAAAGTCACCCGTATCTCAGCCGTATCCGAGCGCGTGCAACCGCTCGTCGTCGATGCCGAAGTGGTGGGCGATCTCGTGCACCACCGTCACCTCGGTTTCCGCCACGACCTCGTCGCGGGTGGCGCACATCCGCAGCGTCGGGCCGCGGTAGATGGTGATCCGGTCGGGCAGCACGCCCGCATACCACTCCCCGCGCTCGGTCAGCGGCGTGCCCTCGTACAGCCCGAGCAGCTCGGGGTCGTCCGCGGGCGGCTCGTCCTCCACAAAAACCGCGACATTGTCCATCAGGCGTGTCAGTTCCGCCGGGATCCGGTCGAGCGCGACCGCCACCAGCTCCTCGAAGTCCTCAACCGTCATCTCCAGCACACCCCCATTGTCCGACACCGCTACGACAGTCGCCGCATGCCGCCCTTCCGGCATGGGCATACGGGCCCCATGCGCCGCCTCGCAGCCGTGCCGGCCGCCGCGTGGACCGCGGCGGCCGCGGCCGTGCGCCGGGCGTACGGATCGCACCACCCGAGCCCGCAGGTATGGCTCACGCACCGTCCGCATCCGTACGCCCGTGCCGTCGGCCTCTTCGCGGTGACGCTGCTCGGCGCCTGGCTGGGGCTGCTGGTGGTGGGCAGCGTGAACACGTCCGTCGGGCCGATGGACACCCGGATGACGCTGCGGCCCTCCCTCACCGGCGGCACGAAGATCAATGTGTCGCCGCTCGGCGCCCTGGAGCTGTCCAGCCACCACGCCCCGATCCGCCTGGACGTGGACGTCGATCAGCTCGACCCGGCCCGCTCCCAGGACCTGGTCAAGCACCCGGAGCGGATCTCCGGCCTGGAGGACGAGGTCACCCACGACATCCAGCGCTCCACCCTCGACCTCGGCGCCCGCTCCGCCGTCGCCGTCCTCGCCGGCGCCTCCGCGCTCGGCCTCGCCGTCTACCGCACCCCGCGCCGCGCCCTCGCCGCCGGCAGCCTGGCGCTCGCGCTGCTGGTCGCGTCGGGGGCGACCGCGTGGGCCACCTGGAATCCCAAGTCGGTGCTGGAGCCGAAGTATTCGGGCCTGCTGGCCAGCGCGCCCAGCCTGGTCGGCGACGCCCGGTCGATCGTCAATGACTTCGATGTGTACGGCCAGGAGCTGGCCCGCCTCGTCACCAACGTCACCACGCTCTACGACGCCACCTCCAGCCTCCCCGCCTTCCAGCCGGACCCGACCATGACCCGGGTGCTGTGGGTCTCCGACCTGCACCTGAATCCGGCCTCCTGGGGCATCATCCGCTCGCTGATCAAGCAGTACGACGTGGCGATGGTGGTCGACACCGGCGACACGATGGACCACGGCACCGCCGCCGAGAACCGCTACCTCGAACCGATCGCGGACCTCGGCGTCCCGTACGTCTGGGTGCGCGGCAACCACGACTCGCTCACCACCCAGGCGGGCGTCGCGAAGCAGAAGAACGCGGTCGTGGTCGACAACGGCGACGCCGTCTCCGTAAAAGGGCTGCGGATCGCGGGCGTCGGGGACCCGCAGTTCACGCCCGACCGCTCGGTCAAGCAGGCGGGGGACCCGTCGGAGGAGGCGGCCGGGAAGCGGCTGGCCGCGGGCATCAGGGCCGAGAAGGACGCGGGCCGGGACGTGCATCTCGCGATCGCGCACAACCCGGTCGCCGCGCAGCAGGCCGACGGCCTGGTGCCGCTCGCGCTGGCCGGGCACAAGCACAACCGCCGCCAGTACGAGCTGCCCGGCGGTACCCGGCTGATGCTGGAGGGCTCGGCGGGCGGCGGCGGCCTGCGGGCGCTGGAGCAGGGGGTGCCCGAGAAGGTGACGGCGTCGATCCTCTATCTCGACAAGCAGTCGAAGCTGCTGCAGGCCTGGGACGAGATCACGCTGGGCGGCCTCGGGCAGACGAAGGCGGAGGTCAGCCGCCATCTGCCGAAGGAGAACCGGCCGGGGGCGACGCCCAGCCCGTCGCTGTCGACGCCGTCGGGGCCGTAGGACCTCACTGCTTGTAGCTGCTGAGGAACCGCCCGATCCGCCCGATCGCCGACTCCAGGTCGTCCGCGCGCGGCAGCGTCAGGATGCGGAAGTGGTCGGGGCGCGGCCAGTTGAAGCCCGTGCCCTGCACGACCTGGATCTTCTCGCGCAGCAGCAGGTCGAGGACGAACTTCTCGTCGTCGTGGATGCCGTGCACATCGAGGTCGATCTTCGGGAAGGCGTAGAGCGCGCCCTTGGGCTTGACGCAGGAGATGCCGGGGATCTCGTTGAGCTTCTGCCAGGCCACGTCGCGCTGCTCGTGCAGCCGGCCGCCGGGGAGGATGAGGTCCTTGATGGACTGGCGGCCGCCGAGCGCCGCCTGGATGGCGTACTGGGCGGGGGCGTTGGGGCACAGCCGCATCGAGGCGAGCATGGTGAGGCCCTCGAGGTAGTTGCGGGCGTGCTGCTTGGGGCCCGTAACGACCAGCCAGCCGCTGCGGAAGCCGGCCACCCGGTAGGCCTTTGAGAGGCCGGAGAAGGTGAGGCAGACGAGGTCCGGGGCGAGGGCGGCGGCGATGTGGTGGACGGCGTCGTCGTACGTGATCTTGTCGTAGACCTCGTCGGCGAAGACCAGCAGCTGGTGGCGGCGGGCGAGGTCGAGCATGCCCTCGAGGAGCTCGCGCGGATAGACGGCGCCGGTGGGGTTGTTGGGGTTGATGATCACCAGGGCCTTCGTCCGGTCGGTGATCTTCGAGGCGATGTCGTCGAGGTCGGGGTACCAGTCGGCGTTCTCGTCGCACATGTAGTGCACGGCCTTGCCGCCGGCGAGCGTGGTGACGGCCGTCCAGAGCGGGAAGTCCGGGGCCGGTACGAGGATCTCGTCGCCGTCCTCGACCAGGGCCTGGACGGCCATGGAGACGAGCTCGGAGACGCCGTTGCCGAGGAAGATGTCGTCCGGGCGGACGTCCGCCATGCCGCGGTCCTGGTAGTGCGCGGCGACGGCGCGGCGGGCCGGGAGGATGCCGCGGGACTCGGTGTAGCCGTGCGCCTGCGGCAGCATCCGGATCATGTCCTGGAGGATCTCCTCGGGCGCCTCGAAGCCGAAGAGCGCGGGGCTGCCGGTGTTCAGGCGCAGCACGCTGTGGCCCGCCGCCTCGAGCGCGTCCGCGTGCTCGATGACCGGGCCGCGGATCTCGTAGCAGACCTCGCTCAGCTTGCTCGACTGGCGGAACTCCATGGCGTTGCCCTCCAAGTGCGTGGACCTTGGTTCTACCAAGTCCACACTTGGAAAATCAAACTTAATGCCTAGACTGATCCACATGCCGTCACGAGAACGCCGCCGAAGCTACGACCAGTACTGCGGCATCGCCCGCGCCCTCGACGCCGTCGGCGACCGCTGGTCGCTGCTGATCGTCCGCGAGCTGCTGGCGGGACCGCGCCGCTATACGGACCTGCACACCGAGCTCCCGGGCGTCAGCACCGACATGCTCGCCGCACGCCTGAAGGGCCTGGAGCAGGAGGGCGTGGTCACCCGCCGCAAGCTGCCGCCGCCGGCGGGCACCTCCGTGTACGACCTCACCGACCGCGGCCGCGAGCTGCTGCCCGTACTGGACGCGCTGGCGGCCTGGGGCGCGCCCGCGCTGGCGGAGCAGCGGCCGACGGATGCGGTACGGGCGCACTGGCTGGCGTTCCCGCTGCGCGAGCAGCTGCGGGCGGCGCTGGCGGGGGCGGGCGGTGGGGCGGACGGCCCGGTCACGGTGAATGTCGAATTCCCGCACCTGCAGGGCGCCTTCCACATCCGCCTCGGCGACGCGGGCCCGCCGTACGGCGACGGCCTCGCGGAGGACGCGGACGCGGTGCTGCATGTCGACCACGACGCGGGCGGCCTGATCGCCTCCGGCAAGCTGACGGCGGATATCCTCGAACCTCGCAAGTCACCTGCACGGGAGGTTTCGTGACAATCGCTGCCGCTGAGCCGGAGAACGAGGTACCCGGGGTAGCCGAGGTATCCGAGGTATCCGTGGACGACGCGGTCGTACGGGACGCCGAGGACTTCGGCGCGTACGCGAAGACCGGCGGCTGGGCGTTCGGGCTGAAGGTGGCGCGGAGTGTGCTGCCGGGCGGCGGGGCCGTCGCGGAGGACGGGTCGCGGAAGGTGTCGGCGAAGGAGTTCGCGCGGATCGCCGGGTGCTCGCCGGAGCGGGTGCTGCGGTACTGGCGGGCCTGGGACCGGGCGGCGGACGACGGCCTGGTGCCGGTCTTCGAGCAGCTGACGCCGGGCGGCGAGGTGGAGCTGCCGGACGCGGACGTCTGGCTCTCGTACTACACCTCGCGCTCCTCCGGCGACTCCCCGCGCGGCCACGCGATCGCCGCCGTCGCCGAGGCGGAGGGCATCCGCCCGACAAAGGCCCTGGAGGTCGCGGAGAACCCGACCGCCCTGCGCGCCGCGATCCTCGCCGACCCGGGCACCGCCCAGGCCGCCCGGCACGCCCTGATGGACCGCCTGGAGGACGACCCGAACCTCCGCCAGGAGCTGGCCCGCGACATCGCGCACGCCGACGAGCTGAAGAAGGCGGTCGGCGCGGAGTCGAAGACGGCCGGGCAGGTGGAGTACGTCCGCGGCGTCATCGACTCGGGCGAGGTCAAGACGGCGGGCGGCCAGAAGATCCCGGCGCCGGAGGCGGTCGTGGCGGAGGCCCGGCAGCACCTGACCCTGATCGAGGACGTCGACGACGCGGAAGCCGGCGAGTACGCGGACGACGCCCACAAGGCCCTCCAGGCCCTGGTGGCCGAGACGGTCGAGAACGACCCGCAGCTCCGCGCCCACGAACGCCGCGCCCGCTTCCAGTCGAAGGTCGCGAAGGCGGCGAAGGCCTTCGAGGAGCTGACGCTGGACGACGCGGCGGAGGTGTACGAGGAGGAGATGCTGGAGCAGCTGGAGACGCTGCGGGCGGCGATCACGGCGTGCATCGAGGAGCTGCGGGGGGCGGCGCCGGTGGCGGAGCCCGTATCGGAGGCGGCGCCCGTACCGGAGCAGGCACCCGTACCGGAGCAGGCGCAGCAGGAGGACGGCTACTGGACCCCGGACACCGCCGCGACCACCACCGCCTGACCCCCGCTCAACCCCCCGCCGGGGCGGCCTCCGGAATCGTTTTGGCAGGCCGCCCCCGCATCACATATGCTTCTCAGGTCCCCGACGTGTCGGCCCCAGCCTCCAAGCTGCCCGACACCACGGCGGCCATCAGCCCTCATCGTCTAGTGGCCCAGGACGCCGCCCTTTCAAGGCGGTAGCACGGGTTCGAATCCCGTTGGGGGCACCAACCCGTGCGGCATAGCCGCAGGTCGGAGCGTATGTGGACCTTCGCGGAACCTGACGCGAAGTCAGTTTGCGGGAGTGCTGCCCTTCCTGGGCCGCGTTCCCCCTGGTCAGCACTTGATCATCTTGATCGGTGCGCGCACGGGTGCACGCCCCAGGGGGTGCGCGGAACATGGGAACTTCTCACGCTTCGTCGGCCGCGGGATCCGTATCCGTTTCGTCGCGCTCGCGTCGGCGACGCTGCTGAAGCAGCAGGAGCACTTCCCGGATCGCTTCGGCCTGCTGCGCCTCTATGTGTCGGGCCTCGGGCCCGGTCACGACCTCGTACTCGATGATGACCTTCTTTAGTGGCCGTTGTCTCATTCCGTCAGAGTGGCAGGTAGCGCTGATCGCACTCCGGAGTTTCTCCGTGATGGTATGGGCCGTCCCGCGCGACGGCTCGGCCTGCTCGCCCACGGCGCGCTCACCGACGTCGACCGCGCCGTCGATGCCCTCCTGCGGGCCGGCGCCGCTGGCATTTCCGCGCCTTCCCCGGCGCGGACGCCGGACCCCACCGCGTTCGGGAGCAGCTGGCTGGGCAGCGGCCTCGGCGACCGTCCCGCGCTGGCCGCAGCGCTCGCCGCCCTGCGCGAAGCACTGCACGCGATGCTGCCAGCGCCCATCATCACCGCCCTCTTCCAGGCCGACCTCACCGCCACCGGCGCCCCGCCCTGGCCGAGCCCCTCTCCGCCGTCGGCGACATCGAATCCGAAGGCCACGTCGGCGTCTGGCTCATCACCCCCACCTCACTGCGCCGACCCTACGACGCCGGCTGGGACTCCGAGGAGGTCACCGACAAGCTCACCGCCGTCCGCGAACCCGGCACTGCCCTGCCCCAGGCGCTCGCCCATACCATCAAGGACACCGCACGCAGCCACGGCCGCCTCAAGGTCGCACGCTCCGCCTACTGCATCCGCTCCGACGACACTGCCCTCATCGCAGAAGCGGGGCCGCCTCCCGCGGCCCGGCCAAACTGCATCTGCGCCGTATCGCCCCCGTCTGGGACATCGGCGACCCGGACCAACATCACTCTGCGCATTTGGCCTGTCACTCCAATTAGGGCGCGTCCACGCTGGTCGGAACGCCCCTCGCGCACCCAGTCCAGATGGCGTTCCAAGAGTCGCACTCGCGTTCGCGGCTGACGAAGCCGGACATCAACACTCCAAAGACTTGGGTTGACAAAACTTGGATGAATCCAAGTTAATCGGCTGCTGCGTGGTCGCCGGCGGGTCGGAGAGTCCCGGCTGATCGACGTCTTCTGTCGGGACGCAGGCGTCCCCTATGCCGTCCACCAGGCCAGCAAGGGACAGAGTCCGGCCACCGAGCGCGAGCGTTTCACCGAAGCCGTGCGGCGCTCGCCCCTCCCCGGCAGGGCCCTGTTCGACGCCGTGCACCCCGACTCCTGGGAAGGTGCCTGCGCCTGCTGGCCACAACCCTCCCCGACGATCAGCCCAGCATCGTAGTCCTCGACGAGTTCCCCTGGTTGCTCGAGCAGGACGCCTCCGTCGAAGGCGTGCTGCAAACCGTGTGGGACCGCGAGCTGAGCCGCAAACCGGTACTCCTGATCATCATCGGTAGCGACCTGGCCATGATGGAGCGGCTATCGGCCTACGAACGCCCCTTCCACCAGCGCGGCGTAGAGATGGTGCTGCGACCGCTGACCCCCTGGGACGTCATGCAGATGACCGGGCTGCCCGCGGCCGACGCCATCGACGCCCATCTGATCACCGGCGGCCTCCCCCTGATCCGCCATACCTTCGGCCAGTTCGCCCGAGTCGCGCTCGCACGGGAGGCCGCAGCCCTCATCGACAGTTGGCGCGCGGGCTGCGCCACCCGGCACCGGCATCCGGTCCGTGACGAACCAGGGCAGTTGAGAGGCCAATGCGGCAGCTGCGACCCGGATTCGACGCAAACGCGACCGGAAACCATCCACGCGAGAAGCCAAGGGGGCATTTTGACGGATTTGTCCGTTGACTATGAGATTCTCATGCGTGTGAAGAAGAACCTCAACGACATCGCGGGCCTCATGAAGAAGCCTGGACGGGAAATGGAGGAGGTGAGCGGGCAATCCATGGGGGTTCTCGAACTGGCCAAGCGCATGGATGACTTCGGCGATGAATGGTCGTACGGGATCAAGCAGCTCACCAAGTTCTCCGAGTCCGCGAGTAAAGAGCTCGACAAGGTCAAGCGGGAGTTCGAGAAGCTGGATCACGAACTCGGGAAGGACTCCGACAAGAAGGGGGGTAAGAAATGAAGGAGCGCCGGGAGCCGACCATTGACGAGTATCCTGCGCTCGGCTTCGTGCCGTGCCCTGGAAGCCAGAACGTAGCGAACTCCGTGTCCAGCACGGCGCGGCACACCGCCGATGCGCTGGCCGAGATATGCCGAGTTCTTGACGGCACCGGCTTGGCCGACTGGAAAGGTAAGGCCGCGGAAGCCTTCCGAGCGAAGTTTCACGATGACTTCCGCCCGAAGATGCATGAGGCCCGTGACTCCTTCAAGAAGGCAGCGAAGGCCCTGGAGGACTGGGCTGACTACATGGAGAGGAAGCAGCACCGGGCGGACAAGCTGGAGGAAGATGCCCATGTGATCAACGAACGCCTAGGCAAGGCGTACGAAAAGAAGGAGAAGCTCGGCAAGGCTCCGGAGAAGGAGAAGGAGTCAGCAAAACACGAAGAGGCCGCCACGAACGTCAGCAGAAAAATAAACGCTGACGAAATCGAACTCGAGAACATGCGGCGTGCGGGCCGCAGGCTGCGAACGCGATACCAGGAGGCCCGCAAGGAAATCGCTAATCGGCTGGACTCCGCGATGAACATCGCGCCCGACGAACCCAGCCCGTGGGACAAGCTGGGTGACTTCTTCTCCGATGCCGGAGATTTTCTGGCCGATCTGCCCGGCGAAGTGGCCTCGGCGGTCAAGGATGCCGCGAGTGCCATCGGTACGTGGATGAAGGAACACGCCGACTGGATCACGGTGGCGGCATCGGTGGTCGGTGTCATCGCCATCTTCTGCCCGGTGCTGGCACCGCTGGCCATCGGACTGAGCGCGGTGGCGCTTTTCTCGCACGCCGCGGCCTACGGCGTCGACGGGCTCTTCGGGAAGAACGCGAGCATCGGCAACTGGCTCACGCTGGGCGGCGACATGCTCGGCATGGTGCCCGGTGTCGGCGCCGCAAAGGCCGGCGCCATGGCCGGGTTCAAGGCAGCCCGCGGAGCCGGCGGCGTGGCCGCGGGCACCAAGGTCGGCATCAAGACCGCCGGCACGACGGCGAAGAACGTCATGAAGGCCGCCGACCCGGTCGCGAAGGTGATCGACAAACCCGTGATGGCGGTCGCCACCAAACTGGGCGCCTCGCGCGGCGCGGCCCTGACAGCCACCGAGGTTACGCAGGCAGCGGCCCAGACCGCCTGGACGGCGCCGACCGCGATCAATGCGTACAACACGACTCCGGGGCGAGTCGATGCCGCGAACTGGGGCACCGGCGTGGGGAACATCGCCACCGGAGCCGGCGGCGGCAAGTTCGGCGGCATCACCGCCGTCGGCAGCGCCATCGGACTGGGCGCCTGGGAGCTGACGGACTGATGACCTATGCCGGCATACCGGACCTCTGGTTCAACCTGCCCCCGGGCTTCCTGCAGTTCGACCTCGAAGAGGACGCTGAGGCGCGGATGCTGCGGATGGCGGACGTGGCCTCCTCGATCTACCCCTCGGCAACCCCCGACCAGCACCTCAGTCTCGTGGTGTCGGGCGAGTACATCCTCCAGACCATGATCGCCGCTGGGGCAGAGCACGTTTCCAGCTGTCTGCTGCGTATGCCGGGTGACAAGCTGTCCCAGGGCACCCTCTGCGTGCTCATCGAGCGGCCGGACACCGGCCCGCTGCGCCAGAATCGGCAGGATGCGGCGGAACGTACCGCCCGGCAGTGGCGTGAGCTGTATCCGGAGGCCGACGTCGGGCTGGTCATGCTGCCGTACGGGATCTCCGCCCTGTGCATGTACGAGCAGGCCCTGCAGATCCCCGGCGCGCTCTTCGGCCTGGACGAGCCCAGGTCCACCACGGTGCGGCAGGCGCAGTTCTGTCTGCCGCTCAAGACCGGCCCCGGCTCGGCGCTCTTCGTCTTCACGACGGAGGACACGGAACACTGGGACGACTACCTTGAGGTATTGGCCGGGATCATGAAGTCGGTCTCCGCGGAGGAACCGCTGGGGGATGACAGCGCGGCGGCAGGTGCCCCGGCCATGAAAGATGCGGAGCGGGTCGAGTGAGCAGTGTCCGAGAAGCAGAGGAGCGGGCGGGGAAGCGGCGGGCGCGGTTCCCGGTGCTGCTGGCGGTTGGCATCGGGTGCTATGCGCTCGGTGGGATCTGGGGGATGTACCTGCTGCAGGACCGGATCGGGCTGGTCGTCAGGGTCCTGCTGTGGGTTGCGCACGGCCTGCTGCTGATCGCACTGGTCCGGAAGTTGGGCTCCAGGGGTTCGAGCTTCGTGGTGGTCTTCGGCATCGTGCTCGCCTCCGCGGCTGCCGTCTACGTCGCAGACCTGGCCCGCGACGACCTCACCCTCCAGCAGCGCGGTGAAAGAGTCCGTGCCGAGGTCGTCAAGGAATGGACGGACCCGACTCGCGGGCGCGCGAAGCGATACACCCACTACGTCCTGGAGCGCTCCGACGGCAAGCAGGTTCGTGGGCCGGAGATGCAGACGTCATCCGATCAATACGACGTCGGCCAGATCCTGACGGTCCTCGAGGACCCCGAGGGGAAGCTCGCCCCGAAGACGCCGGGCAGCGCGGACGTGACCCGCGAAACAGCCGGTGCCGGAGCCTTCGCTCTGGTCGCGTTGGGCGGCATCGGCTGGGCGACCTGGCGTGGGTCGATGGCCGCACGCAACGTCCACAAGGCAGCCAGCGACGACGCACCCTCGAACGAAGCGCAGGAGGAGACCCTGCGCGAGGCGCTGCGCACGTATCCCACCGACCGCCGCGGCTACATCAAGGTGTTTCCCGAGGATTACCCGGGCCTGACGCATCAACGCGCGGCCCGGATCGCCTGGGAGCTGGGGCTGCGTGCGGAAGCGGCCGGCAATCGGGGATCGTGGCGCTTCGGTGAGACGGTGGTGGAGGAAGTCCCGCACGACTGAGTCAACCAGCAGCCAAGCCACCGTTCGACGAGGCTCGCACCGCAGCCACCAGCTCCCGGGCACGCACGGCACCGTTATGCAGGTCCTTGCGCAGCGTCTCCGCAGAGATCGGCCGCTGGAATGTCTCTCGGTGCCGGGCGTCCTCGCGGAAGGCCCGCTCCAGCAGTGGTCTTCCGCCGCTTCTGGCCCACCCGCACCACCGGCGAGCCACCTAGCCACCGCGCACCCAGCGAAAAGGGGCCCGATATGACCGGCCACAGCCGGTGGCTCACCGGCACGCACCGCATCGCCCAAGGGCGAGCTTCTGCCCGGGCCCCGGAGCCAAGCCGGGGCCCGCCGCGCCTCGGCACTCGGGAAAGCGGTCTACGACCGGCGCACCGCCCTCGGGCTGAACGAAGAGGAACTGGGACACCGCCTCGGCATGAGCGCGGAGGAAATCGAGGCTCTCGAGGTCGGCGGCATCGACCCCACCGTGGAACTCCTCGAAGCCCTCGCCGACGCCCTCGCCGCAGAGGTTCACCCGGGCCCGCCCCGGCGTCTCCTTCCACGACCGCCCAGCCGCAGCCTGAACCCATCATCCTGCCGGTACAGCTCACCGCTTGACCCGAATGTCTCGACAATCTCGATGCCACCCCCGCCCACCCGGGAATTCCCAGCTGCCCATGCTCCGCGCTCCGCGTTGGGGGCACCAACCAGAACCGTGCGTTTGCCCGCCCCCATGTGTGGGGGCGGGCTTTTGCATGTCCGGGGTTACGCCTTGTCCGTGCGAGCCAGGGCCTACTTCCGGCCACTGGCCCGCGGCACCGACGCCGCCATGAGCCGCTTCACCTCGGATGAGCTCGGAGTCGTCGCCAGATTCCTGGCCGAAATGAACCGGGAGCTCGAGCTCCTGCGCTGAGAGCCGGGCCTACGCTCACCGCCGTCAGAAGATGTCAGGAGGTGTCAGAAGGCGTTCGGTGCGGTTAAGGTGCGGCGGGTGTCCCATGTCGTTGCCGAGCGGCCGCCGCTCTACTACCCCGACGTCCCGAACGCATACCCCCATGCTTCCGGGAGCCAGGCGCCGCCGCGCCCGGGCAAGGGCGCGCCGGAGAGCACCGGCAAGGCGCAGAGCCGGGACCCGTTCCTGGACAACGCCAAGTACCTGACGATCATCCTCGTCGTCCTGGGACACACCTGGGCGCCCATGGTGCACGGCAGCCGGACCACCGCCGCCGCGTACATGCTGCTGTACTCGTTCCACATGCCGGCGTTCATCATCGTCTCCGGCTATCTCTCGCGGACCTTCGTGGGCAGTCCGCGGCAGCTGCAGCGGCTGGTCACGGGCGTGCTGGTGCCGTATGTGGTGCTGCAGACCGCCTTCACCCTCTTCATGCGGGTGATCGACAACCCGGACCGGGAGTTCCGCTACCAGGAGCCGGCGTTCGCCCTCTGGTTCCTGATCGCGCTCTTCCTGTGGCGGCTGAGCACCCCGCTGTGGAACCGGCTGCGCTACCCGGTGCCGGTGGCGCTGGCGATCGCCGTCGCGGCGAGCGTGACGCCCACGATGAGCTACAGCAGCCTGAACCTGATGCGGGTCGCCCAGTTCCTGCCGTTCTTCGTGCTCGGGCTGCAGCTGAAACCGGAGCACTTCGAGCTGCTCAAGCGGCGTTCGGCCCGGCTCATAGCCGCGCCCGTCATGTGCATAGCCCTGCTCGTGTCGTACTTGGCGGTGCCGCGGATGAGCCCCGGCTGGTTCCTGCACAACTACGCCTCACAGACCCTGGGCGCGCCCGCGTGGGCAGGAGCGCCGATGAGCCTGGCGATCTTCGGCTGCGGCGTGGTCATGACCGCCTGCTTCCTGGCCTGGGTGCCGCGCCGGCAGCTGTGGATGACGGCGCTGGGAGCCGGGACCCTGTACGCGTACCTGCTGCACATCTTCCCGGTTCAGATGTCGCGCCAGTTCGGCTGGTACGACGCGGGCTGGATCCGCGGCCCGGTCGGCCACGCGGCCATCTCCGTCATCGCCATGGTGCTGATGACCCTGCTGTGCACCCCGCCGGTGCAGCGCGCCCTGCGCCCGATCCTGGAGCCCAAGATGGCCTGGTTCTTCCAGCGCGAGCAGCGCAGAGGGGCACACGCCAAGCGGCGACGCTGACGGCTGGCCTTCAGCCGCGCGCGGAGCCGCCGCGTTTGCCCAGCATCCAGCCGACGGCGACGCCGATCAGGCCGACGCCCATCAGCGCCAGCCACAGCGGCATGGAGACCTCGGCGAACAGGAAGCGGATCTTCGTCTGCCGGGTGTTGCTGAAGATGAAGACGAGGCTCAGCACGGCGAGCGCGGCCGTGACGATCCTGCCCGACGTCAGCTGCACGCCGAAGGGTCCGGACTTGGTATTCGCCATGCCTCATCATGATCATGCCGGGCCGGGCGACGCGCGCCGGCGAGGCCCACGATCCGCCGGATGGGCGTTCCCGTACGCGTACCGGAGAGGTCAGAAGTCGATCGGCTCCCGGATCAGCGGGCACGTCATGCAGTGACCGCCGCCACGGCCGCGGCCGAGCTCGGCGCCCACGATTTCGATGACCTCGACCCCGGCCTTGCGCAGCAGCGTGTTGGTGGTGGTGTTGCGGTCGTACGTGAAGACCACGCCCGGCTCCAGCGCTACGGCGTTGTTGCCGCTGTCCCACTGCTGGCGCTCCGAGGCGTAGACGTCGCCGCCCGTCTCGATCACCCGGAGCTCCGGCAGGCCGAGGGCCTCCGCGACCACGTCCACGAAGGCGCGTGAGCCCTCGTCGGTGAGGTCCACGCTGCCCGCGGTGTCGCCCGGGCGCAGCGTGAAGGTGTGCACGCTGTCCATGATCGTCGGGTAGAGGGTGACCATGTCGCGGTCGGCGAAGGTGAAGACGGTGTCGAGGTGCATCGCCGCCCGCAGCTTCGGCATGCCGGCGACGATGACGCGCTCGGCGGCGCCGGCCTCGAACAGGGCCGCGGCGACCTGGGTGATCGCCTGCCGGGTGGTGCGTTCGCTCATGCCCATCAGGACGACGCCGTTGCCGACCGGCATGATGTCGCCGCCCTCGAAGGCCGCCTGGCCCCAGTCGAGCTCCGGGTCGCCCCACCACACCGTGTCGCCGGTGAAGTCGGGGTGGAAGCCGTAGATCGCCTTCATCAGCAGCGTCTCGTCGTGCCGGGCCGGCCAGAACAGCGGGTTGAGGGTGACGCCGCCGTACAGCCAGCAGGTGGTGTCGCGGGTGTAGAGGGTGTTCGGCAGCGGGGGCATCAGGTACTCGCGGACGCCGGCGGACTCCCGGGCCAGGGCCACGTACGGGGAGCGGAAGTCGTCGGGGAGGTCGGTGGTGGCCAGGCCGCCGATCAGATACTCGGCGAGCTGCCGGGGCTCAAGGGTCTCCAGGAAGGCGCGGGTGTCGTCGATGAGGCCGAGGCCGACCTGGTTGGCGGTGATCTTCCGGTCCAGGAGCCACGACTTGGCCTTGTCGTCGGCCATCGTCTGCGCGAGCAGGTCGTGCAGCTCGACCACCTCCACGCCGCGCTGGGTGAGCTTGTTGACGAAGTCGGCGTGGTCGCGCTGGGCGTTCTCCACCCACATCACGTCGTCGAAGAGGAGGTCGTCGGAGTTGGTGGGGGTGAGCCGCCGGTGGGCCAGGCCCGGGGAGCAGACCAGGACCTTGTGCAGCCGTCCGACCTCGGAGAATACGCCGTGCGCGGTCGGCTTCGATGCGGTGTCGTGGGGGGTCACGGTGCGCCTTTCTGGAGTACGGAGGTCACAGGCTGATCCAGCCGGCCACGAGAGCGATCACGCCCAGGACGCCGCCGGCCACCGAGACGGCCAGGATCACCAGCTCCCGCGGGGAGAAGAGCCGGCGGCCCTGCTCCCGGCGGGCCATCACGAAGAGCACGGTGGCGGGGGCGTAGACGATGAAGGACATCAGCACGAACTTCATCCCGGCCGCGTAGATGAGAAAGGCGGTGTAGAGGGTCGCCAGCACGGCGATGACCAGGTCGCGGCCGCGGCCGGAGGCGCCCGTACCGCCGCCGCCCGCCACCTTCACCGCGAAGCCCGCCGCCAGCAGGAACGGGATCAGCGACAGCGAGCTGGTCAGGTCGAGCGCGAAGTTGAAGGCATCGTCGGAGAAGAGGGTGACGATCAGCACGACCTGGCTCAGGAGCGTGGTCATCAGCAGCGCGGGGGCGGGCACGTCCGCGGCCGTGGCCCGGCCCAGGAACCGCGGCATGTCCTTGTCCTTGGCGGCCACGAACAGCACCTCGGCCGCCATCAGCGTCCAGGCGAGATAGGCGCCGAGCACCGACACGATCAGCCCGATGCTGACGAACACCTTGCCCCAGGTGCCCACCGCCTCCTCCAGCACCGCGGACATCGACGGCTGCCGCAGCTCGGCGATCTCGCTCATCGGCATGATCCCGTACGACACGATCGTCACCGAGGCGAAGACGGCGAAGACGCACAGGAAGCCCAGCAGCGTGGCCCGGCCGACGTCCTCGCGGCGCTTGGCGTGCCGGGAGTAGACGCTGGCGCCCTCGACGCCGAGGAAGACGAAGACGGTGGCGAGCATGGTGCCGCGGACCTGGTTGAAGAGCGAGCCGGCGTAGTCGGCGCCGCCCCAGTTGTCGACGAACACGTCCCACTTGAAGTAGAAGAGCGCCAGCAGGATGAAGACCAGGATCGGGACGATCTTCGCTACGGTGACGATCTTGTTGATCGCGGCGGCTTCCTTCACTCCGCGGCGGATCAGCAGGAAGAACGCCCACAGCCCGACCGAGGACAGCACCGCGGCCAGGATCGTGTCGCCGTCGCCGAGCGCCGGGGCGATGGCGCCGACGGTCGACATGATCAGCACCCAGTACGTCACATTGCCGACGCAGGCGCTCGCCCAGTAGCCGAAGGCCGAGAAGAAGCCGAGATACTCGCCGAACCCGGCCTTGGCGTACGCGTACACACCGGCGTCCAGGTCGGGGCGGCGGACGGCGAGCATCTGGAAGACCAGCGCCAGCATCAGCATGCCCAGGCCGGCGATCAGCCAGGCGATCAGGGCGCCGGCGACGCCGGTCTCCTCGGCGAAGCGCCGCGGCAGGGAGAAGACGCCGGCGCCGACCATGGAGCCGACGACCATCGCCGTCAGGGTCAGGAGGTTCAGCTTGGCGGTGGCTGGCTGCTGCCGGGTTTCTTCCATATTCGCTAAGTGTGTGGCGGTATGTGGCGGGGCGCACACGCTGTGCCTCCAGCGGGTCACCGATGGATGCCCGGCAACTGGTTGACGTCCCGCCACGGCCGCCTTACGGTAACGGCCAAATCGATTTGGCCAAATCGATTTGGCCGTTTACCCAGCGAACGGAGTGTCCACCGTGTCGACGCACACCGCTCCACATCTCGCACCACCCAGTCAGGACCCCGCAGCCGCCGTGCACCCGGTCGACGAATACCGGCCGCTGCACCGGATGCTGCTCTTCGGCGTCCAGCACGTGCTCGTGATGGCCGCGACGCCGATCTCCAGCGTCTTCCTGGTCAGCGCCACCCTCGACCTCTCGGCCGAACTCACGGTCAACCTGCTCGCGGCGGCCTTCGTCCTCTCCGGGCTGGGGTCGCTGCTGCAGTCCTTCGGGCCGTGGAAGGTCGGCGTGCGGCTGCCGTTCGTGATGCTGCCCGGGGGTGCGCCGCTGATCCTGTTCCTGGCGATCGCCCAGGAGCACGGGGTGCGTACCGCCAGCGGGGCCGTGATCATCACCGCCGCCTTCTACTTCGTCGTGCTGCCGGTCTTCTCCCGGCTGCTGCGGTTCTTCCCGCCGCTGGTCATCGGCACGATGATCGTGATCGTCGGCGTCAACCTGGTGAAGGTCGGCGGCCTCCTGGTCACCGGGCAGCCGGGCAAGCCGGGGTTCGGCGAGCCGCGGAATCTCGTCCTCGGCCTGGCCACCATCGGCTTCACCGTCGCCGCGTACTGGCTGCTGCGCGGCGTGCTGCGCCAACTCGCCGTCATGATCGGGCTGATCGCCGGCACGGTGCTCGCCGTCTTCTACGGCGGCCTGGACACGGGCACGGGCGGCCACGGCGGCATCTTCCACGCGCCCGAGGTGCTGCCCTTCGGCGCACCGGAGTTCAGCCTGGTCGCGTCGATCCCGCTACTCATCTACAGCCTCGCCTCGATGGCCGAGGCCACCGGGCAGACCGTCATCAACGGCGAGGCGGTGGGCAAGGAGATCGACGCCCGGCGCGACGCCCCGAAGACGATCCGCGGCGACGCCGTCGCCTCCCTCGCGGGCGGCTTCTTCGGGCTGCCGCTGATGGTCACGAGCGGCGAGAACATCGGCATCGTGCGCCTCACCGGCGTCCGCAGCCGGTACGTCACCGTCGCCGCCGGGCTCATCCTCATCGCCATCGGCTTCCTCGCCCCCATCACGCAGGCGGTCAGCGCCATCCCGGAGGCGGTCGTCGGCGGCACCGCAATGATCGTCTTCGGCGTGATCACGGTGCTGGGCATCCAGATGCTCGCCCGCAGCCGCCTCGACGACCACACGAATGTCTTCATCGTCGGCGTGGCCCTGGCGCTCGGGCTGCTGCCCATCCTGATTCCCGGGGTGTACGACGCGCTGCCGGCCAATGCGGCGATCCTGCTGGAGAGCGGCGTGGCCGTGGGGGCGTTCACCGCCGCGGTGCTGCACGCCCTGTTCAGCAGGTCGGCTTCTCCGGACGACTCACACAAGGAAAAGGAAACGAATGCGTCACCCAGCTGAACCCGGCCACCTCACCAGCGACCGGCTCCTCCTGGTGCCCGACGTGGTGCTGCTGCCCGACGGACCGGTCCGCGACCACGCCGTCCTCGTAACCGGCGGAATCTTCCAGGCCGTCGGCCCGACCGAGCAGCTGACCCGCGAACATCCGCAGCACACCCCGCAGCACCTGCCGGGAACCGCCCTGCTCCCGGGCTTCATAGACGCCCACCACCACCTCACCCAGAGCTTCGGCTCCGCCCTCGCCTTCGGCGAACCCTCGGAGATCTTCCGCCGGGTATGGCTACCGCTGGAGGGCTCCCTCGACGAGGAGTCGGCGTACGTGGCCGCGAAGATGGCCGCGTGGGAGGCGCTGCGCGGCGGCTTCACCACCGTGGCCGACGCGGGCACCCGTGCACCGGTCGACGTGGAGGCGGTGGCCGCCGCGGCCCGCGACGCCGGCCTCCGCTGCGTACTCGGCCTGGTCTGCAACGACGCCGACGAGCCGCGCCAGGCCGCCGACGCGACCGACGCCCTGGCCGCCGCCGACAAACACCTCACCCGCTACGCCACCGACCCCCTCATCCACCCGTCCCTGGCCATCTCGATCCCCGAGTCCGCTACCGCCGCCACCCTCGCGGCGACCGCGCAACTGGCCGCCGACGCCGGGACGGTGGTGCAGATCCACGTCAACGAGCACCTCGCCGGCGTCGAGCGCTCTCTGATACGGCACGGCCTGCGCCCTCTCGAATACCTCCGCCAGGTCGGCGCCCTCGGCCCGCAGCTGCTCGGCGCCCACGCCACCCTGCTCACCCCGGCGGAGCTGAGCATGCTGCGCGACAGCGGCGCCGCCCTCAGCTACAACCCGGTGGCCAGCGCCTGGAAGGGCAACGCCGTCGCCCCGGCAACCACTTGGGCCGAGCGCGGCATCCGCTTCGGGCTCGGCACCGACGGCACCCGCGGGGACGCCTTCCGGCTGCTGGACGCGGCCGAGTTCGCGCAGCGGCTCACGTACGGGCTGGCCACCGGCGACTCGTCGTGCGGCGCCGGCTGGACCTGGCTGGACCACGCGACCCGGCTCGGCGCCGACGCCGTCGGGCTCGGCGGGCACACCGGCCGGATCGCCGCCGGACTGGCGGCCGACTTCCTGCTCGTCGACCTGGACGCGCCGGAGCTGACCCCGTCCTGGGACCTGCCGTGGGAGCTCGTACGGCTCGGCAACCGCGATCAGATCACGGCCGTTTACGTCGCCGGGGAGCTGCGCATGTGGCAGGGCCGGCCGACCGGTTTCGACGGCGACGCGCTGCGCTCCCGGGCCGCCGAGCTCGGCCGGAAGGCGGTGGAGCGGGCGCCGATCGTGCGCGCCCACCCGACCTCCGCCGAGCACCGCACCACGGGTGCCGGCGGCGCCCGATGAGCCCCGAGACCATCGCCCTGCTCGCGCTGACCGTGGCCGTGGCCGCCTTCGTGCAGGGCGCCAGCGGCCTCGGGTACGCGCTGATCGTCGCGCCCGTCGCCGGGATGCTGGATCCGCAGATGATCCCGGTGTTCCTGCTCGCGTCGATGATTCCGCTGAACGGCTACATCGCCTGGCGCGAGCGCTCCAGCCTCGACCTGCGCGGCGCCGGCTGGGTCACCGGCGCGCGGCTGGCCGCCACCCCGGGCGGGCTGCTGGTGCTGTGGGTGATCCCGGCCGGGGACCTCGGCCTGTACGTGGGCGCGGCGACGATGCTCGCCGCGCTGGCGAGCCTGGCCGCGCCGTCGTTCGCGCCCGGCCGCGGGGCGTACGTGGGCGCCGGGCTGATCACCGGCGTCACCGAGACCGCCACGGGGGTCGGGGGCCCGCCGCTGGCGCTGGTCTACCAGCACCGGCCGCCCGCCGAGCTGCGCGCCACCGTCTCCGTCTGCTTCCTGGTCGGCGAAGTCGCCTCGCTGGCCCTGGTCTTCGGGACCGGCAAGGGCGATGCGGACCAGCTGTGGCCCGCACTGCTGACGCTGCCCGCGCTGGCCGCGGGGGCGGCGCTGAGCCGACTGGTGCACGAGCGGATCGACGGCCGCCGGATGCGGCTGCTGGTGCTGGTCTTCGCGCTCGTGTCGGGGGCGGTGCTGATGCTGGGGGTCTAAACGACGTGGCGGACCGACGACGCGCGCCGTACCAGCAGCGGCTCGGGCGTGCGCAGCACCGCGGCGGTCTCCTCGCCCCGCAGCCGCCCCAGCAGCAGCTCGACCGCCTCGGACGCGGCCTGTTCCAGATGCAGGTCGACCGCGGTCAGCGGCGGCTCGCAGATCCGGGCCCGCACCCCGTCGTACCGGGTGACCACCAGCACGTCCTCCGGCACCGACCGCCCGCTGTCCCGGACGGCCTGCACCGCGCCGACGGCGAAGGCGTCCACCAGCACGCACAGCGCGTCGATCCCGGGGTGCTCCGCCAGCAGCGCGGCGGTCGCCTCGTAGCCGCCCCGCTCGCCGTCGGCCTCCGGAGCCACCGCCGTGAGCTGCGCCCAGCCGTGCTCGGCGCCGAGCCGCCGGAAGGCGGCGCGGGCGTCAAGGTCGGCGTACCGGGCGTCGGCGCCGGTGATCAGCGCCGGATGCCGTACGCCCTGCTCCCGCAGATGCCCCAGCAGCAGCTCGGCGACCGCCTCCCCGCGCAGATCGACGTACGGGGCGTCGCTCTCCCCCACCGGCCGGCCGAGGCATACGTACGGCAGCCCGCGCTCGCGCAGCGCCGCCACCACCGCGTCGGACTCGGCCGGCTCGACGACGATGGCGCCGTCCACATCCACGCTGCCCAGCGCGGCGCCCGACTCCCCCGGCGGCAGCAGGATCAGCGCGAAGCCGTGCCGGAAGGCGTGCTCGGCGGCGGCCGCCGCCACCTCCATGGAGAAGCCGAGCCGCGACGGCCCGCCGGCCACCGCCAGCGGCATCGAGGACACCAGCGCGATCGTCTGCGCCTCGCCCAGACGCAGCCGCTGCGCCCGCAGGCTCGGCAGATAGCCGAGCTCGTCGGCGATCCGCCGGACGCGGGCGCGGGTTTCGGCGTTGACCTTGCCGCGGTCGTTGAGCGCGTGGGAGACGGTGGTACGGGACACCCCGGCGGCCCTGGCGACATCGGCGATGGTCGGCTTGCGGACGCCGGACCCCGTACGGGACATCTGCGCACCCTCTCCTCACTGCCGCGACACTGCCGCGAATCGCCACGGCGCAACATTCTCCCCCAAGGCCTGGACCCGGCGAACGGGTAGTTCACTCGGGCCACCGCGGTCGCCGACATCCGCCGCCGCGGCAATAGTGGCGGTATGTCTGCAGAGAAGGCTCCGGCCGCGGAGCAGGACCCGGCGATCCGCACCTGGCCGGTCGAGGATCTCCCGGGGCTCGACTACGACCCGCTGCTGCTCCAGGTGCTCGCCGAGGATCCGGTGACCCGTATCAAGCTGCCCTTCGGCGAGGGGCATGCCTGGCTGGTCACGCGGTACGACGACGTGAAGCTGGTGACCTCCGACCCGCGCTTCAAGCGGGACCTGGTCGTCGACCGGGACGTCACCCGCTCCATCCCGGCGCCGGTGGCGGCGCAGCGGGCCAGCCTGCAGTACCTCGACCCGCCGGACCACACCCGCCTGCGCAAGGTGGTGGCCCGGGCCTTCACCGCTCGGTCGATGAAGCGGCTGCGGCCGATGGCCGAGGCCAAGGCGGCCGAGCTGCTGGAGAACATGGCGGGACAGGGGGCGCCGGCGGATGCCGTCGAGCACCTCAACGACCCGTTCCCGCAGGCCGTGGTGAACGACCTGCTGGGCGTGCCCGAGGAGGGCCGCGAGGTGCTCGGCGCCCTGGGGGACCAGATCCTGAGCGCCGACGACGACCACGAGCGCCGCCGGCAGGCCAGGGCCGCCGCCCGCAAGGTGATCGTCGACCTGCTGGCCAGCCGCCGCACCGATCCTGAGGAAGACCTCGCGGGGGTGCTGGCGCAGGCCACCGACGCGGGCGAGATCAGCGAGGACGAGGCCGTATCGCTGGCCACCGCCATCCAGATCAGCGGCGGCCATGCCGTACGGAACAACACCGCCAACATGATCTACGCACTGCTCACCCACCCCGAGCAGCTGGCCCGGCTGCGGGCGGAGCCGGAGCTGCTGCCGCAGGCGGTGGACGAGCTGCTGCGCTACATCCCGCACCGCAACGGCGTCGGCATCCCCCGTATCGCCACCGAGGACGTCGAGGTCGGGGGCCGGACCATCAAGGCGGGCGAGGTGGTCTACAACTCCTACGTGGCCGCCAACCGCGACCCCGCGGCCTTCCCCGACCCGCACGCCCTCGACATCACCCGCCCCGCCCTGTCCCACCTGTCCTTCGGGCACGGCCCGCACCACTGCCTGGCCGCGGCGCTGGCCCGGATGGAGTCGGAGGTGCTGATCGCCGCGCTGCTCGGCCGGTTCCCCGACCTGCGGCTGGCCGTGCCGGCCGAGGAGATCGAGTGGCACACCCGCGCCCTCATCCGCGGCCCGAAGGCACTTCCGGTCGCCTGGTGAAGAGGGACCTGGACCAGTAGTAGCCGAGGACCGTCAGGCCCACGCACCAGGCGACGGCCAGCCAGCCGTTGGGCCCGATCTCCGTGCCGAGGAGCAGGCCGCGCAGCGTCTCGATGGCCGGGGTGAAGGGCTGGTACTCGGCGACCGGCTGGATCCAGCCCGGCATCGTCTCCGCCGGGATGAACGCGGTGGAGATCAGCGGCAGCAGGATCAGCGGCATGGCGCTGTTGCTCGCCGCCTCCACATTCGGGCTGGCCAGGCCGAGGCCCACCGCGATCCACGTCAGCGCCAGCGAGAAGAGCGCCACCAGACCGAAGGCCGCCAGCCACTCCAGCACCCCGGCGTCGGTCGAGCGGAAGCCGATGGCCACCCCGACGGCCCCGACGAGCACCACGCTCAGCACCGACTGCAGCACGCTGCCCGCGACATGCCCGATGAGCACGGATCCGCGGTGGATCGACATCGTACGGAAGCGGGCGACGATGCCCTCGGTCATGTCCATCGCCATGTAGACCGCGGCGCCGATCGTGGTGCTGCCGACGGTCATCAGCAGGATGCCCGGGACGATATACGCGACGTAGTCGGAGCGGTCCGCGCCGCCGCCGCCGAGGCCCGCGCTCATCGCGTCGCCGAAGATGTAGACGAAGAGGAGCAGCAGCATGACCGGGGTCAGCAGCAGATTCAGCGTCGCGGACGGATAGCGGCGGGCGTGCAGCAGATTGCGGCGCAGCATGGTGCTGGAGTCGCGTACGGCCAGGGACAGCGAACTCATCGGACGGCCTCCTCGGCCTGGGCGGTGACGCCGCTGCCGGTGAGGGCGAAGAAGACGTCGTCGAGGTCGGGGGTGTGGACGGTGAGCTCGTCGGCCTCGATGCCGGCGGAGTCCAGCCAGTCGAGGATGGAGCGGAGCTCGCGCTGGCTGCCGTCGCTGGGGAGTTGCAGGGCGAGCGCCTCGTCGTCGCGCTGCACCTCGCGCAGTGCGGTGGCGGCGTTCTGGTACGCGGCCGGGTCGTGGAAGCGGAGCCGGATGTGGCCGCCGGGGATCATCCGCTTGAGCTCGGCGGCGGTGCCTTCGGCGGCGATCCTGCCGTCGTTGAGTACGGCGATGCGGTCGGCGAGTTCGTCGGCCTCGTCCAGGTACTGGGTGGTGAGGAAGACGGTGACGCCGTCGGCGACGAGGCCGCGGATGATGCCCCAGGTGTTGTGGCGGGAGCGCGGGTCGAGGCCGGTGGTCGGCTCGTCGAGGAAGATGATCCGGGGGCTGCCCATCAGGGTCATGGCGATGTCGAGGCGGCGCTTCATGCCGCCGGAGTAGCTCAGCACGGGCTTGGCGGCGGCCTCGGTGAGGTCGAAGCGCTCCAGCAGCTCGGCGGCGCGGCGGCGGCCCTCGGTCTTGGGGAGGTGGTTGAGGTCGGCCATCAGGCGCATGTTCTCGGCGCCGGTGATCAGGCCGTCGACGGCGGAGAACTGGCCGGTGACGCCGATCGCGGCCCGTACGCCGTCGGGTGCGGTGGCGATGTCGTGGCCCGCGACCTGGGCCTGGCCGCCGTCGGCGGCGATGAGGGTGGAGAGGATTTTTACGGCGGTGGTCTTGCCGGCGCCGTTGGGTCCGAGGAGTGCGAAGACCGAGCCCGCCGGGATGTTGAGGTCGATGCCGTCGAGGACGGTCTTGTCGCCGTACGACTTGCGCAGGTCGATGGCCGAGATGGCAGGCGTAGTGTTTTTGGGCATGGGCATGACAGATGAAGGCATGGCGCCCTCCCTTATGAAGGCTTGAATCAGATGGGGCTGCGAGGGAACGTCACTCGCAGAAGATGCGCACCTTGGAGCCGGGGTCGTCGACGTCGATGATGACGTCGTCGAGGTGGTCGACCAGGTCCTCCAAGTGCTGCGGCTTGAGTTCGGCGAGGTCGATGGGGACGCCGGCCTTCTTCAGCTCCGCGTTGGCCTTGGTGATGGCCACCGGCGGGAGCAGGCTGGTGAGCCGGACGCCGGCGCGGAGCAGCTGCAGCGGTACGCGGATGTTGATCCGGCTCGCGCCGTCGGCGCCGGATTCGTCGGCGGCGTCGATGACGACACGCAGGTACTTGGCCTTCTTGCCCGCGGCCGGCCCGGTCGGCGCGGCGGGCTCGTCGCGCTGCAGCGCCTCGATCAGCCGCTCGGCCTCGTCGGCGGTGATCTTTCCTTCGGCCAGCATCTCCAGGATCTGGCGTCGCTGCTCATTCATGGGTGTGCTCCTGCTCCTGCTTGGACTTGGGTGTGACGTCATCTGACGCTGACCAGCACGGCCGTCCGGCCCTCCGCCATCTCGAAGCGGGTGCCGGGCAGCGCCCACACCACCCGCCCGTAACCGCGCAGCGCCGCCCCTGGCGGGATCCCGTAGATGCGGCACGCGATGCAGCCGCCCAGCACGGCGAGCAGCAGCAGCGGCGACAGCACCAGCACCACCGGCACGACCGGGACGAACAGCCGCACCCGGCGGCCGTTGGTGCGCCGCACCCGCACCGTCACCAGCTGCGGCATCATTGCGGCCGCTCCAAGGCGGCCAGCGCGTCCTCGGTGCTGATCTCGCCGCGGCGCAGGCGGTCGACGACATCGGCGGCGTCGTTGGGCGCCGGGTCGACGTCGACGAAGTCGAGGTGCTCGCCGATCCGCTTCAGCCGGGACTTGACCGTCGGATAGCTCACGCCGAAGATCCGCTCCATCTCCTTGATGGAGCCGTGCGCCCGGACGAACGCGGCCACAAATACCTGGTCGTCCATGCTGAGCTGCGCCAGCTGCGGCGGCTCGAACCGCCCCTCGATCGCGACGCCGCTGTCGGCCAGGCGGACTCGCTCGACCTCGAACGGCCGGCCGCGCGTCAGGTCCGTCAGGTCCTGCCAGTCCACCCTCGGCTCCTCACTCTCGGCGACCTTTGCATGCTTCAGGTCTACCTTGAGATTTTTAAGGAGTCAACTCACAGGGTTTGAGATTCTTAATTCACACCTTGACGTGACTAGGCGACCTTCGGGCCGCAGCGCATGCCGATGTAGCAGCAGCCGGTGCCGTCCGGGAGCGTGGCGAAGACCACCGGCGTGTAGTCCGTGCTGAAGGCCGCGCCCACGCCCGTACCGGCGAAGACCGTGTCCGTCACCGGCAGCAGGTCGATGTTCAGCGGCGGGGACATGTCCTTCATGCCGTCGACGAACTCGTAGCGCGCGTGCCCGGCGCCGTCCTTCTCCGTCACCGTGATGACCACGCCCTCGCGCCTGTACGTGCCCACCAGCGGCGCCCAGTCGACCGCGGGCGGGGTGGCCGGCGGGGCGAAGGGCGCCGGCATCGTCACCCCGGCCAGCTCGGCCAGCAGCTCGCGGTAGAGCTCCGTGTACACCTCGCGCGCACCGCCGCCGTTGGTGAGCAGCGCGACCGCCACGCCTGCGGACGGCACCACGCGCAGGTAGCCGTACTGGCCGATGGAGGCGCCGTCGTGGCCGTAGCCGCCGACGCCGTTCCAGTCGTACAGCGTCCAGCCCAGGCCCCAGCCGTCCGAGCTGACCGTCCACTTGTCGGGGCAGTCCACCACCCGGCGCTGCATCTGCGCGACGGTCTCCTCGGACAGCACCCGGGTCCCGTTCTCGCCCACCCCGCCCGCGAGATGCATGCGCGCGATCCTCGCGAGGTCCCCGGCGCTGGCGATGACCCGGCCGTACGGGCCCGCCGAGCGCGGCATCAGGTCCCACTCGGGCGCCGGGTCCGGCTCCTCGCCGGGCTCGCCCAGGTGCCCCATCGCGGCGCGGAAGCGCAGCGCCTCCTCGGGGAGCGTCATGGTGTGGGTGAGGCCGAGCGGGGTGAGGAGCAGGTCCTTCAGCGCCTGGTCCCAGACCTTGCCGGTCACCACCTCGATGATCCGGCCGAGGACGTTGTAGCCGACGCTGCTGTACGAGATGACGGTGCCCGGCGGGCAGTCGAGCGCGACGCCCTTCGCGGCCTCCACGTACTTGGCGAGGCAGTCGTCGCCGCGGCCGCTGTCGTGGGTGAAGTCGCAGGTGAGGCCGCCGGTGTGGCTGAGCAGCCGGCGGGTGGTGATCGTTCTGGTGGCCTCCGGGTCGGCGACCGAGAACTCCGGCAGCACGTCCACGACCGGGGCGTCCAGGTCGAGTTGGCCCGATTCGGCGAGCTGCATGACGAGGGTGGAGGTGTAGATCTTCGCTATGGAGCCCATCTGGAAGACCGAGTCGGTCGTCGCCTCCACGCCGGTGCCGCGGTGCAGCACCCCGCTCGCCAGCTCGTGCACCTCGCCGTCGACGAGGACGGCGAGGGCGGCGCCCGGCACGTGATGCTCGGCGCGCAGCTGGTCGAGGCGGGACTGCCAGTGGGCGAGATCCACCTTGATTGTGCTCGTTGACATGCCAACTCCCCCTGGTGCGTGCACCGTTCGCTTGATGCGCACAGTGTGCGCACAGGCGAATGATGTGCGCAAGGCCCGCACGACGTGCACCATAGAGGTCATGTCGGACGACGAGAACCCGATCGCCTCGGTGTGGACCCGGCCGCGCCCCCGGCAGCGCGAGCATCTGACCCGCGAGCTGATCGTCGCCGAGGCCGTCCAACTGCTGGACGCGGAGGGCATCGCGGCGCTCAGCATGCGCCGGCTCGGCGCGCGCCTGGACGCGGGGGCCACCTCCCTGTACCGGCATGTGGCCAACAAGCAGGAGCTGATCGAGCTCGCCGTGGACGACGTGCACGGCGAGCCGGAGGTCCCGGCCGTCACCGACAGGACCTCCTGGCGCCAAGCCACCACCCGCACCGCGGGCCAGCTGCGGGCCATGGTCCTGCGGCACCCGTGGATCGCCCCCGAGCTGGGCCAGGTCGGCCTCATCCACATCGGCCCGAACGCCACACGGATGGCGTCCGGGCTGCTCGCGCAGTTCGAGGCGGCGGGCTTTCCCGCGGACGAGATGGATCAGGCGATGGGGACGCTGATGGCGTACGTCATCGGCACCGCGACCCCCGAGGCCGCCTATCTCTCGCTGATCGCCCGCAGCGGCAAGACCGAGCAGGAGTGGGTCGCGGGCCTGCGCCCCGCCTTCGACGAGGCCTCCCAGGAACACCCGCGGCTGCGCGCCGGCCGCTCCGCCCGCGCGGACCTGCCACCGCAGCGGATCCGGGACGAGAGCTTCGCGTACGGCCTGGAGCGCGTGCTGGACGGTCTCGCGGCCCGGCTCCGCTGACGCCGCGGAAATCGCTGGCGCCGCACCGCCGGTCCTCGCCAGGATGGCGCGATGGTGACTTCACTGCTCGCTTTCCTCGGTGCCTGCACACTGATTGCCGCGACTCCCGGCCCCTCCACGGTGCTGATCATCCGGCAGTCGCTGCAGAGCAGGCGCGCCGGGATGGCGGCGGTGCTCGGCAATGAGACCGGCGTCTTCCTGTGGGGCGTGATCGCGGCCTGCGGGCTGACCGCGCTGCTGGCCGCGTCCGAGGTGGCGTACGACGTGATGCGCTATGTCGGCGCCGCGGTGCTGCTGTGGTTCGGCGTACAGGCGCTGCGGTCGGCCCGGCGCGGGGGCGCGGAGGGCTTCGCCGAGGAGGGGGCGACGGAGCCGTCGCCGCGGCGCGCGTACCGCACGGCGCTGCTGGTGAACCTCGCCAACCCCAAGGTCGGCGTCTTCGCGATGTCCTTCCTCCCGCAGTTCGTGCCGCACGGCGCCCCGCACCTGGCGACGACGGTCGCGCTGGCCGCGATCTGGGCCGCGTACGAGGTCGCCTACTACGCCGTATACGTGTGGGGCGTGCAGCGGCTGAAGAGCGTGCTGGCGCGGGCCGGGGTGCGCAAGCGGCTTGAGCAGGTGTGCGGGACGGTGCTGATCGCGCTGGGTCTTCGGCTCGCGGCGGACGCGCGGTAGGCTGCGGGCCCCCGCCCCCGACCAGGGCGGTCCCGCTACTGCCCCATCAGGGAGTGGTCGCATGCCACACCGCGTGCAGGGCGGCTCCCTGCCTCTCCCCCACCCGGCCGCGCTCGGCGCCGCGGTGGTCGTGCTCGCCGCGGTGGCCGCCCTCGTCGTCGAGCCCGACGACAGCGGGCAGCCCGCCGCCAACAAGCCCGCCACGGTCGCCGGACAGGACGCCGGAGAGGGCGCCCGCCCGAAGCCCGGCGAGATGCCGGACGTACGGAAGGGCGCCCACGGTGCCGCGGTGAAACAGCTGAAGCGCGCCGGGGCCACGATCATCAGCACCACCAGCGCCGTCAATGACGCGAAGGTGCGGCGGATGCCGAAGACGGACATCGACGACTGGCGGGTGTGCTTCCAGAGCCCGTCACCGGGCGCCAAGGTCGGCGACCGGTTCGAGGCCCGGCTGTACGCGGTCCCGTCCGGCTACGACTGCCCGCGGCGGAACGCCGGCTAGGACAGCGGAGGATTGGCGTTCTGCACCAGCTGCTGGAACTGGGCGGAGAACCAGTGCCCGGCCAGCGGCGAGTCCGGCAGCGCGCCCGGGGGGTTGTTGCCGTTGCGCGGATTGCCCTCGTACGTGGGGTCACACATACGGTCGAAGCCCTTGCCCTCGTCGTTCGGGATCTCCTTGCTGGAGCCGTCCGACTCCCCCGGCGGCTTGGCCCAGACGTACGCGTCGATGCCGGCCGCGGGCGCCGCCGTCGGCCGCTCGCCGATGCCCGCGCCGGTCTGGTTGCACCAGTTGCCGAGGTGGATGCGGCGGTCGATGCGGCCGCCGTTCACGTAGTCGTCCACGGAGGTCATCGGGCCCGGACCCGAGGGCCGGTCCGCGCCGCCCCAGCCGTTGCGGCCGGTGTCGATCAGCATGCCGATGTCGGACGCGAAGCCCTTGCTGACGGCCATCTCGCGCAGGGCCTGGGCGAAGGACTGCGCGTCCACGTACTGGTTCCAGTCCACCCACTTCGACTGCCGCACGGTGGTGCCGTTCACCGTGTCGGTGACCTTGAAGTACGGCTCGGTGGTCGCGGTGTAGTTCGCGGTGTTGACTATGAAGCCGTCGACGTCGGCCACGGTCGCGCCGGAGATCGTCGCGGCCTTCTTGAAGACATCGACCGCCGGGCCGAGGTTGGTGTCCCAGCCGAGCCAGCCGTGGTGGCCGGCGTCGACGTAGTTGTAGACGTTCGGGACCGCGCCCAGGGTGTGCAGCGCGTAGCCGACGCCCTTCTCGTAGTTGCCGTTCGCCTTCATCACCCGGCAGGCCTCGGTCGCGCCCGGCTGCTGGTCGGCGTTGGTGACCAGGTTGGGCAGCGAGTCGGGCTCGATGATGTTGACGATCTTCAGGTCCGCGTACTTGGGGTCCTTGTAGATCTCGGCGATCGGGTCGATGTACTCGCTCTGGTACCGGTCGATCTCGGTCGGGCCGAGCTCGCCGTTGGAGGCCAGCGCGGCGCAGTCGCGGCCCGGCAGGTCGTAGATGACGATCTGCACCAGGTCGGCGCCCTGCTCGAGCGCGGTGTCGAGATGCGCGCGCAGGCCGCGGGCGCCCCCGGTGCCCTCGATCGCGGCGATCCGGTCCATCCACACGAAGGTGGGCTGGTCGGCGACGGCGCCGCCGCCCGGCTCCGCGGCGGCCTTCGCCGACCAGTCGGGGTTGACGTAGGGCTTGGCGCCCTCGTAGGGGTTGTCGGCCTGCGCGGCGGCGGCCGCGGCGGTGTCCTCGGGGGGTACGGCACCTGAGGACTGGGTGGTCACGGTGAGCCCTAGCGCCAGGGCCAGGGCAGCCGCGGCCGGCAAAGCACGGCGGCCGCGTCTGGGGGTTATGGGGGTCATGGAGCGAGGTCCCTTTCTGCTACTCGTCGTGGGGACCGGGGCACCTGGCTCGCGGGGCAGTGGCACGTGTGGGATTGAACGCGGGACAGGTCACCCCGGGACGTGCGGCTGTGCGGACACGCTGTTCTCAGGAACTGTGCGTGGGAGCGCTCCCATTGACATGACCGTATCAGCGCCGTAACACAACCGGAAGAGGTCTCGGCGGAACTTGACGTCAAGGGTTGTACGCAACTCCCGTTGCCGCTACGGTCCTTGGCGTGTGGGAGCGCTCCAATCGTTCGGTTTGTGATGCCGGGCGTGCCGGTGTCGCCGGGCGGTGGTTCACCGCAGCCGAGCAGCCTTCAAGGAGCACACCTCCATGCCTCCCAACCCCCCACGGCGCCGCGTCGGCCTGGCCCTCGCCGGGCTGGCGTGCGTCGCCGCGCTGATCCCGTTCGCGCCATCGGCCCTGGCCGAAGCGGCCCCTGCGGCGGCCCCCGAAGCGGACGGCCTCTACGTCGACCCCAACTCCCAGGTCAAGCGCTGGGTCGCCGCCAACCCCGGCGACTCCCGGCAGCCGGTCATAGCCGACCGCATCGCCTCCCAGCCCCAGGCCCGCTGGTTCGCCAACTTCCGCCCGGACACCGTCCAGCAGGAGGTGTCGGATTACGTCACCGCCGCCGGCGACAAGATCCCCGTGATGTCCGTATACGGCATCACCAACCGGGACTGCGGCGGCCCGAGTTCGGGCGGTGCCCCTGACCTCACCGCGTACCAGGGCTGGATCGAGAAGATCGCCGCCGGGCTCGGCGACCACCCGGTCCTGATCATCCTGGAGACCGACTCCCTGGCCCTGCAGACCTGCCTGAACCCGGACGAGCTCGCCGCCCGCAACGCGGCCCTGCACAAGGCCGTCACCACGCTCAAGTCCGCCGACCCCGCCGCCCGCGTCTACCTCGACGGCGGCCACTCGGGCTGGAACAGCGCCGCCGACCAGGCCGCACGGCTCAAGGCGGCCGGGGTGACCGATGCCGACGGCGTCTACACCAACGTCTCCAACTTCAACCCGACCGACGCCGAGGTCGCGTACGGCAAGCAGATCCTGGCCGCGATCGGCGACCAGGACCTGGGCCTCGTCGTGGACACCAGCCGCAACGGCAACGGCTCCAACGGCGAGTGGTGCGACCCGCAGGGCCGGGCGCTCGGCCAGAACCCCGCACTCGCGCCGGGCGACGCCGCCGTCGACGCGTATCTGTGGGTCAAGCCGCCCGGCGAGGCGGACGGCTGCGCGGCGCAGGCGGGGCAGTTCGACCCCGCGCTCGCGTACGCACTCGCCACCAACTGACCCGCCCGCGCAAGCAATCCCCCCAGCTACCCCCCTCACAGGAGATCTGTCATGCCTCTGTCACGAAGAGAGTTCGGCGCCGCGCTCGGCAGCGCCGCACTGCTCGCCGCCGCGGCCCCGCTCACCGCGCGCGCACAGACCAACGACGGGCTGCGCGGCAGCGCGCGAGCCGCCGCCGCGGGCCCGTACGACGAGCTGTTCCTGACCCAGTACGAGAAGATCAAGGACCCGGCCAACGGCTACTTCAGCCCGGACGGCATCCCGTACCACTGCGTGGAGACGCTGATCGTCGAGGCGCCCGACCACGGGCACCAGACCACCTCGGAAGCCTTCAGTTACTGGATGTGGCTGGAGGCGGCGTACGGGCGGGTCACCGGCAGCTGGGGGCCGTTCAACGAGGCCTGGGCGGTGACGGAGAAGTACATCATCCCGACCGCCGCCGACCAGCCCACCAACGGCTCGTACAACCCGTCGGCCCCCGCCACCTACATCCCGGAGTGGCCGGACGTCACCAAATACCCGTCCGCCCTCGACCCCGCCGCCAAATCGGGCGCCGACCCGATCGCCGCCGAGCTGAACTCCGCGTACGGCACCGCGGATGTCTACGGCATGCACTGGCTGCTGGACGTCGACAACACGTACGGCTACGGCAACACCCCGGGCAGCGGCGGCCAGAACGGCCCCGGCGCCGGCCCCTCGTACATCAACAGCTACCAGCGCGGCGCACAGGAGTCGGTGTGGGAGACGATACCGCAGCCGACCACGGACCTGTTCAAGCACGGCGGGACCAACGGCTACCTCGACCTCTTCGTCAAGGACTCCGCGTACGCAAAGCAGTGGAAGTACACCAACGCCCCGGACGCCGACGCGCGGGCGGTGCAGGCCGCGTACTGGGCCAACCAATGGGCCACCGACCAGGGCAATCAGGCGCAGATCTCCGCCTCGGTGGCCAAGGCCGCCAAGATGGGCGACTACCTGCGCTACGCGACCTTCGACAAGTACTTCAAGAAAATCGGCGACTGCACCAGCCCGACGGGCTGCACGCCGGGGTCCGGACGCGACTCCCAGCACTACCTGCTGTCCTGGTACTACGCCTGGGGCGGCGCCGAGCCGGGCGGCGGCTGGGCCTGGCGGATCGGCGACTCGGCGGCCCACCAGGGCTACCAGAACCCCCTCGCCGCCTGGGCCCTGGCCAACGACCCGGCACTCACCCCCAAGTCCCCGACGGCGAAGGAGGACTGGGCGAAGAGCCTGAAGCGGCAGCTGGAGTTCTACCGCTGGCTGCAGTCCCCGGACGGGGCCATCGCGGGCGGCTGCACCAATAGCTGGGAGGGGCAGTACGGGGCGCCGCCGGCCGGGACGCCGACCTTCTACGGGATGGCGTACGACTGGCAGCCGGTCTACCACGACCCGCCGAGCAACAACTGGTTCGGCATGCAGGTGTGGGCGATGGAGCGGGTGGCGGAGCTGTATTACGTCACCGGGGACGCCGACGCGAAGGCGGTGCTGGACAAGTGGGTGCCGTGGGCGGCGAAGAACACGGAGGTGAGCGGGGAGAGTTACGCCATCCCGGCCACGCTGAGCTGGAGCGGGGCGCCCGATACATGGGACCCGGCGAGCCCCGGCGGCAATGCGGGCCTGAAGGTCTCCGTCGCGGAGAAGTCCCAGGACGTCGGCGTCGCGGCCGCGCTCGCCAAGACGCTCACGTATTACGCCGCCAAGGCGCAGGACGCGGACGTCGCCGCGCTGGCGAAGGGCCTGCTCGACGCGATGGCGGCGAAGGCCGACGCCAAGGGCATCGCGGTCCCGGAGACCCGCGCCGACTACAAGCGCTTCGGCGACGAGGTGTACGTGCCGGCGGGCTGGTCGGGGACGATGCCGAACGGCGATGAGATCAAGCCGGGCGTGACCTTCGCGGGCCTGCGCTCCTGGTACCAGGACGACGCCGACTGGCCGAAGGTGCAGGCCTTCCTCGACGGCGGCGCGGCACCGGAGTTCACGTACCACCGCTTCTGGGCCCAGGCGGGCATCGCGATCGCCTTCGCCGTCTACGCGGAACTCTTCCCCGCGGCCGGCTAGCGCCTGTCGATCGATCCCCAGGCCCGCTGAGGGTGCTGCGGGCCTGGCGGCTGGGCGGCGTTCCGGGCGGCGGCAGTAGCCTGCCGTGCCTGTGAGCGCCGCTCCCGCACGCCGATCAGCTGCAGGAAGAGCAGCAGGCACGTCATCAGCAGCAGAAAGCCGCCGAAGGCGAAGCTGCCGACCGCCGAGCCGGCGTCGCCGTCCCGCAGCGCCCGGACGCCGGTGACGAGGAAGATCGCGGCGAGCACCGCGGGAGCCGGCAGCCACGGCCAGGCGGCGGGGTCCTCCGGGGGTTCCGAGGTCCCGTCCGCGCGGTAGTTCACGTACCAGAAGCGGACGCACCACCAGGTGATCAGAAACGCCGAAGCCGAGGTCGCGGCGAAGGCGGCCAGCGCCATGGGCCGGTCGGTCGAGTTCAGGGCCACGGCGGCCAGCACCACGCCGAGCAGGGTCGCCGGCACGGTGAGCAGCGCGCTGTTGACCAGGCGGCTGCGGCGGCTGCCGCTGAGGGCGTTGCGGGGGATGTACACGATCGGTCAGTCCACCGCGATCTCGTTGGGGTGGACCACCTTCAGACGGCGGGCGAACTCGTCGAACGCGTCTACGTTCGCGGTCACCCAGCCGAGGTCGTCGGCGACGGTGCGCAGGGACAGGTCGAGGCCGTGCGAGTCCACGCGCCAGCCGTAGTTGACGGACATGAGGAGGGCCTCGCCCCCCTTCGGGACGAAGTAGCGGATCGAGCGGCGGCCCTTGCCGAGGTTGTCCGTGCTGAATTCGACGATCTCCGGGTCCTGCGCCGCCCCGGGCTCGTTGCGCTGCACGATCTCGTCCAGGACGTCGTCCACGGGGCCGCCGGACTCTACCGCGTAGACGAAGAACGGCAGAATCGGCCGACGCAGATCAGGGGCGTAGGCGAACAGATACTGCATCGGGATCTTCGCCGGAAATTGCTCGGAGAATCCTTCGAGCACGCTCGCCAGCCACTTCACGTCATTCTTGTCGCGCGGGCCTTCCTCCGCCAGTGCCCACCGCAACTCGGCAGTCTTTTTCGCCCACTTGCGCCGCTGCCGGTCCGCGCCCTTCCCGTCGATGACCGGAATAGCGAGCCAGGCTTCCGGCGCGGGGTCTTCGGTGAAATCGAGTGCGTACGGAATGCTCATGCTGGGCTCCAGCGGAAGGTGGTCATTGAGGCGTCGAAGAGTTCGCTCAGCAGCTCGGCGAACTCTCTCGGAAGACCCTCGGGGGTGAGCAGCGTGAACGAGATGACGAGCCATTCGCTCACCTCTTCGGGGTCCGGCACCGGCACCACATAGGTCACCTGCCGGCTGGGCGCCGAATCCTCGTCGCCGGGCTTTGCGGGGACGAGGCGCTCACAGCGGACGCCCGCCACACCGTCCAGCGTGACGTCCTCCGAGGGCCCGAAGTCCTTGGTCAGATGACGCATGGTCTCGGCCGGGGAGACCTGCGCGGCGACCCCCGGGGTGATCTTGGAGACCAGGAACGAGGCGGGGGCGAGGAAGCCACGGATCGGCTCCACGGGGATGTAGATGTCGATGCCGTTCTTGCGCCTGGCTTCCGTCGCGGTCCGGTTCAGCCGCTTGTGCAGTTCCAGCCGGGCATCCGTCACCCGGTCCTTGGGGGCCGCGGGATCCACGTTCCCGGCGATGGCCTTGTCCACGATCGTCTTGATCGCGTCCTGGGTCTCCGGCTTCGACGTCAGCGGGATACGGTCCCACCCGGGGGGCATGAGGACGGAGTAGCCGTCCACCGCCATCTTCGGAATCTGCACGTGCTGAATCCCTGCGTCTCGTCGTCGCGTCTCGTGGTCGCCGCTACCAGGCCGAGCGGGCCGGGGCCTGCCAGGTGTTGCCCTTGAAGTCGTTGTACGCGTCCCAGCTGTCCTTTTTCCAGCCGCCGGTGTGCTCGCCGACCCAGTTGAGCGTGTCGTTGTCGCCCAGGACCTTGTCGCCCACGTCCGAGCCGATCCCGGCCCAGGCTGCGGTCGCGGCGGCTCCGTAGGCCACCTTCGCCCCGGTGACGGCGCCGCCGGGAACGGCGTCCGGGAAGCGGCTGGCGTTCGTCATCACGTTCTTGTAGACGCCGTACGCCTCATCGTCGCCGAGGTTGGCGGCCTTGGCGAACTTCCCGACCGGGGGCGCACCGTCCGCGACCTTTCCGGCGTCCCTGGAGATCAGCTTCCGCAGGGTATTCATCTCGGACCTGATGGCGGCCTTCGAGGCGTCGTCCGAGGCGCCCGCCAGCGCGGTGGCGAGGCGGTTGCGCATGAACTTGGTGGCCGCCAGGCCGTCCTTCAGTTTGGCCACGCGGCTCGTCGAGGCGGCAGCCTTCGCGGTCGCGCCTGCGCCCTTGAGACCGGCCATCGCGATCTTCCCGGCGCCGAAGCTGAGCAGGCCGATGGAGTCGATCGCGACATCCATCCAGGTGGCCTCGCCCGCCGCCACCAGCAGCGCCCTCCCGGCGACCACCGCCAGGCCGATGCCGATGCCGATGATGACCAGCAGATTCACGCCCGGAATGAACATCGAGACGATGGCCAGGGCCGTGCCGATCCAGCTGAGCACGTCGAGGAAGAGCTTGAACCCCTCGGCGTGGTCCTTCACCCAGCCGACCACGTCGTCGAAGAAGCCGTCCTCGACCGCGTCGTCGATGGCATCGTCGATCTTGTTGGCGATCTTGCCGCCGAGGCTCACGTAGTGGCGGATGCCCTCGCCCATCTTGCCCTTGGCATCCTTGACCCGGTCCTCGTCCTTCGGGTCCACCTTGGCGTGGCTGAGGGCCTTGCGGGTCAGCTCCTGGGCGTGTTCGAGCTCCTTCGCCCATTCCCTGAGGTGGTCGCCGACCTTGTCGTACCTGCCCTCGGCCTTGCTGAGCTTGTCGGCGAGGTCCTCGGCGCCCTCTTTGAGCTTGTCGGCGTACTGGCCCTTGAGGTTCTTGGCCTTCCCCGCCTCGCGGAGCAGCTTCACCTGGTCCCGGATGGTGGCGGCGATGTCCTCGAGCCGTTTGGCTTCCTGCCGGACCTCGTACGGGTCGCCGGGGGTCGGGTCCGCGTCGGCGATCGGGGACCAGTCAACGGGTCGGTTTCCCACGGTGCGTCACCCCTCCCCGTTGTCGACCTTGTTGAAGCCCTTGATGATCTTCTTGACGTGCTCTTCGGTCTTCTTCAGCTGGTCAGTAAGCTCTTTGCGGTGGTCGTCCCAGTTGTCCGCGAAATCTTCCATTGCATTCCGGATGGCGTAGCTTCCGTATGCATCACCCATCGAGTCCTGATTCGACCCGCAGTTGTTGAATTCCCGGCTGAGGGTGGCGAAGTTCTTCTTCAGCGATTCCAGCTCGCTGTAGTCGACTATCAGGTCACTGTCGCCCATATCGGCACCCCCGGGGTGAATCCATGCTCGGGCGGCGCTTTGGCCGCGATCGCCGGGACAGCATACGCGGGACGCGTTTCAGCCGGAGGCGCGTATGACGACGTCGGTCGGCAGCACGAGGCTCGGAGTGCCCCGCCCTGTGCCGCCGGCTCCGGCCCCGGCGGGGTGCTCGCCGAGCCGGTCGAGGAGCATTCGCACCATCGCCTGCCCCATCTCCTCGGTCGGCTGTCGTACGGACGTCAGCGGCGGGTCCATGTGCCGGGCCACCGGAGAGTCCTCGAAGCCCACCACAGCCACGTCGCCAGGCACCCGCAGCCCCGCCGCGCGCAGCACCTGCAGCGCGCCCGCCGCCATCAGGTCCGAGGCCACGAAGACCGCGTCCGGCGCCGCCCCCGACTCCCGCCCCTGGTCGAGCAGCTCCCGCATCGCGCGGCGGCCGCCGTCCTCGGTGAAGTCGCCGTGGGCCACCGGGCCTTCCGCGAGACCCGCCGCGGTGAGCGCCTGGCGCCAGCCGTCGAGGCGGCACTGGGCGACGTACATGTCCAGCGGTCCGGTGATGGTCGCGATCGCGCGGCGGCCGCGGGTGAGGAGGTGTTCGACGGCCGCGCGGGCGCCGCCCGTGTTGTCCGAGTCGACGTACGGGAGCGGCTCCTCCGCGTGGCGGCGGCCGTTGAGGACCACCGGCAGGCCGAGCTGCTCAAGACGGGCGGGGAGCGGGTCGTCCTGGTGTACGGAGACCAGCAGGACGCCGTCGACGCGGTCGCGGCTGAGGTAGTGCGAGAGGCGCTCGCGCTCCTGCGGGGTGCCGATGAGGGCGAGGAGCAGCTGCTTGTCGGCGGCGGAGAGGGCGGCGCTGACGCCGCGGATCACGCCGGAGAAGTACGGCTCGGCGAAGAGGCGGGTCTCCGGCTCGGGTATCACCAGCGCGACCGCGTCGGCGCTGCCCGCGGCGAGGGCGCGGGCGGTGCGGTTGGGGACGTAACCGAGGTCGGCTATCGCGCGCTGGACGGCGGCCCTGGTCTGCTCGCTGACCTTGGCGGAGCCGTTGATGACCCGCGAGACCGTGCCCCGCCCCACCCCTGCGAGCGCGGCCACCTGTTCCAGCGTGGGCCGGCCCCCGCCGCGCATCGTCCTGCCCGCCATGCGCTCTCCTCCCCGCCCCGTGGCGCCTGTTCGCGCCTGTCGAACGCTGTCGAACCTACTCCATTCCCGCGGGAGCTCAGCGGCGCGCCAGCCGCCGCTCGCCCGCGCCCCCGGCCTCGTACGCCATCCCGTAGTGCCCGAACACGTCCGGCTCCGCGTCGGCCGGCAGCTCGCCGTCCGTGGCGATCGCCGGGGCGTCCTTGACCTGCCGCTTCTCGAAGGCGACATTGAGATGGCCGGGGCTGACGGTGGCGTCGAGGAGCGGCACGAAGACCAGCCGCTGGCTGCCGAGCATCCCGGTCTTGACCGTGGCGAAGAAGGGCCTGTCGGTGCGGGTGTCGACGTAGATCGCCTCCAGCTCGCCGATCTTGCCGCCGTCGGCCCCTCTGACCCCCTGTCCGACCCACTGCCGGATGTCCTGCGCTGGAAACACCGAGCCTCCTCGGTCGCCGCCCGTACGTCTGCGGGCCACAGTAGTCCGCAATCCAGCATTACGCGCATTTCGGACACGGTCGCGCACTGCGCGTCTGTGGCAGGGCACATTGCGTATCCGCTCCAGGTGCGGTACCTCGGTGACGGCACACAAACTGCAGGAAGAGAGCGGATGAGCCACGAGCCCGCCCCCATATCGCACGACCCCGCCCACTGGACGCGGCACGTGACCTCCGTACCAGCGACCGATCACTACCCGGGCGTGGACGAGCTCCTCGACTCCTTCCGCGAGCTCGCCGCCAGATATCCGGCACTGATCACCGAGCGGCGGATCGGCACATCGCGGCTGGGCGAGCCGCTGTACTGCTTCACGGTGGGCGCGGGCGCGAGCGACCTGGTCGTGGTGGGCGGAGTTCACCCCAACGAGCCCGTCGGCGCGGTCACCGCCCTCCACCTGGCGAGCTCGCTGTGCGCCGACGACGCCCTCCGCGGCCGCTACGGCGCCACCTGGCACATCGTGCCGTGCATCGACCCGGACGGCGCCCGCCTCAACGAGGACTGGTTCCAGGCCCCGGCCGACCGCATCCGCTACGGCCGCTCCTTCTACCGCCCGCCGGGCCACGAACAGGTCGAGTGGACCTTCCCGTTCAGCTACCGCGACGCCTACTTCGACGCCGCGCTGCCCGAGACCTTCGCCCTGATGCGGCTGATCGACGCCACCCGGCCGCGCTTCCTCTCCACCCTGCACAACTGCGAGGAGGGCGGCGTCTACTACTACCTGAACCGCCCCGCCCCCGCCCTCTACGCCACCCTCGCCGAGATCCCCACCGCCGCCGGCCTCCCGCTGGCCACCGGCGAGCCGGAGGCGCCGCACGTCCCGGTGTACGCCCCGGCCGTCTACGGCTCCATCGACATGCGCGCCGCGTACGACTACCTCGAAGCCCACGGCGACGACCCCGCCGCCCGCATCGCCGGCGCCTCCAGCGCCTCGTACGCGGAGCCGTACGGCACCTTCTACTTCGTCACCGAGGTACCGCACTGGTCGCACCCGGACGCCGACGACCCCACCCCCACGCCGGAGCGCTACCCGGAGATCCTCCGCGAGCGCGCCACGGCGCTGCGCGAGGCCGGCGCCTTCCTGAAGGACGTCCTCGACGCCGCGGAGCCGTACCTGACGATCGACTCCCCGTTCCTGCGCGCGACGAAATCCTTCGCCCCCGGCCTGATCGCCGACGCCGACGTGGAGGCGGCCCGCGCCGCGGCCGCCGAGGACCGGCCGGCCACCGTCTCCGAGCGCTACTCCTGCCGTGCCTCGGTACACAGCTGCCGGATCCGCTTCGGCGGCATGCTGCTGCGCGCCCTGGCCGCCGAGCTCGCCGCCGGTACGGCCCCGCCCGCCGTCCGCCGGCTGCACCGGCGGCTGGCGGAGCGCTACCAGGACTGGGAGAAGGACGCCGAGCCGCTGCACGGCTCCCCCATCCCGATCGCCGCGCTCGCCGGGGTCCAGTACGCGGCGCTGCTGGCGGCCGCCGATCACGCGGTGCACGGGGACTGAGCGGGGACTGAGCGGCGGACGAATCCGGTTTGGAGCACGCCTCGGACTGTGCGAGACTGTCTCTCGCGCAAGTGAACGTACGTCGCGCAGCAAGGTCCTGTGGAGCAGTTTGGAGTGCTCGCCACCCTGTCAAGGTGGAGGCCGCGGGTTCAAATCCCGTCAGGACCGCGCGGCTGGGTAGCTCAGTTGGTACGAGCGACCGCCTGAAAAGCGGTAGGTCGCCGGTTCGATCCCGGCCCCAGCCACAGCGAAGCCCCTTCCGGATAGCCGGAGGGGGCTTTTTCGTTGCGGTTCCGGTTAACCGACCCCGAGCCCGCCCTTAACCGCGCCCTAAGGATCGCGCCCGCGCCCCTTTCCGCCGGATTCGCCCTCCCGCCCCACTCGTAGCGTGTGCCCCCGTGAGCACCGCAGCACCCCCCACACAGGCCGCCCCGCCGACCCCCCACCGCGTCCCCGCCCGCACCCTCGCACGCGGGCTCGGGACGGGCGGGGCGGCCGTGCTGCTGCTCTGGCTCGTACAGCTGCGGCCCTCCGCCCGCCCCGACGCGCTCTTCGCCACCGCCGCGCACGGCTGCGGGCTGCTCGCGGGGTACGGGGTGCTGGTCATGCTGCTGCTCACGGCGCGGGTGCCGGCGATCGAGCACGGCGTCGGCGCCGACCGCCTCGCCCGCTGGCACGCGCGCCTCGGCCGCTGGGTGCTCACCTCGCTGCTCGCCCACGCCGTCCTCGCGCTCGCCGCGCACGCAGTCCACCGCGAGACCGACCTCGTCGCCGCGACCGCCGAGCTGCTCGGCGACCCCGCGATCGCCGCCGCCACCGCCGGCACGGCCCTGCTGATCGCCGTCGCCGCCGCCTCCGCCCGCGGGATACGGAGCCGGGTGCGGCACGAGACGTGGCGGGCGGTGCACCTGCTGGCGTACGCGGGCGGCGCGCTCGGCTTCCTCCACCAGCCGGCCGGGCCCGACCTCTCCGGCAGCCCCGTCACCGTATGGCTGTGGTCGCTGCTGCACGCCACCGTCGCCGCACTGCTGATCCACTACCGGCTCGTGGCCCCCGCACGGCAGGCGCTCCGGCACGAGCTGCGGGTGACGGAGGTACGGGTCGAGGGCCCGGGCGTCGTCAGCATCACCATGGCCGGCGAGCGGCTGGCGGAACTGGGCGCCGAGTCCGGGCAGTTCTTCCGCTGGCGCTTCCTCACCCGGCGGCTGTGGCGCACCGCGCTGCCGTTCTCGCTGTCGGCGCCGCCGGGCGGCGACACCCTGCGCATCACCGTCAAGGCGGCCGGCGACCACACCCGGCGGATCCGGCGGCTGCGGCCCGGCGTGCGGGTGCTGGCCACCGGCCCGTTCGGCGCCCTCACCGCACACCGGCGCACCAGGCGGCGGGTGCTGCTGGTCGCCGGCGGCACCGGGATCACGCCGCTGCGGACGCTGTACGAGACGCTGCCCGCCCGGCCCGGCGAGCTCACCCTGCTCTATCGCGCGACCGCGGCGCAGGACCTGGTGCTCACCGGCGAGCTGGAGGCGCTGGCCGCGGCGCGCGGCGCCCGGCTGCACTATCTGCTCGGCCCGTCGGACGGCCCGTACAACCCCCTGGCTCCCGCCGCCCTCACCGGCCTGGTGCCCGGCCTGACCGCGCACGACGTGTACGTCTGCGGCCCGCCCGGCATGACCACGGCGGCGACGGAGTCCCTGCGGCGCGCGGGCGTCCCGGCGCGCCGTATCCACACGGAAAGCTTCGCTTAGCCCTCTCGTCGCTTAGCCCCCTCGCCTAGCCCGCCGCCGCCCCCGAGGCCGCGGCATGCGCGGGCGCCCCGGCCTCGCGCCCGCCCGGGTGGCGGTGGCGCCAGATCCAGAAGACCGCCGTCGCCACGATCGCCCACGCCGCCAGCACCACGTACGGGAAGACGTGCTGGTGGCCCGCGAAGTACACGGCCGTGTGCTGCGCGTTCACCGAGGCGCCCGGCGGCAGGAAGCGGCCGATCTCGCCGAGCGGGGAGGGCAGCAGCGGCCAGGAGACAGCGCCGCCCGAGGACGGGTTGCCGACCAGCACCATCAGCACCCAGGTCGGGATGATCGCCCAGCGCCCGAAGAGGGTGTTGAACATCGTGAAGACCATCCCGGACGTGAACATCGTCAGCGCCAGGATCAGCCACGACTGCGGGAACGGCAGCTCGATCACCCCCAGCAGCAGATCCACCACCGCGTAGATCGCGAAGCCGCCCAGCAGCGCATACGCCGCCGTGAAGGCGATCCGCTCCAGCGGCTGCAGCGTCCGCGCGTGCACGCTCAGCTGGATCGCCCCCATGAAGCCGATGATCACCGCGGCCAGGGAGATGTAGAAGAGCGCCAGGCCCTGCGGATCCCCCGACTGCATCGGCTTGATGTCCCGTACCTGCACCGGCACGTCCACCGCCTTGCCGACCTTCGGCACCGTCGCCGTCAGCACCCGCGCCACGGACGCGCCGGTCGCGCTCGCGAGGTCGAAGCGGACCGAGCCCCCCGGCTTCACCTCCATGATCGCGAAGACCTGCTGCTGCTCGACGGCGTCCTCGGCGGCCGCGTACGAGTCGTAGCGGCGCAGGTCGAGCGAGGCATTGAGCGCCTTCTCCAGGCCCTGGGTGAAGGCCTGCGCCTTCGGCTCCGAGTCGGGCTCGCCGACGACCGCCGCCGGGATCCGGTGCGGGGTCGGGTTCGCCATCGCCGCCGTGTACGAGCCCGCGAAGAGCCCGGCACCGGCGGCGAGCAGCAGCACCAGCACCGCGGCGGCGAAGAAGGGCGAGTGGCGGAAGTGCTCCCAGCGGGAGCCGAGGGTGGGTTCGCGGCGGTGCTCAGTCACGCTATGACCATAAATCAGGATAGATGTCCACCAAGCACCCCCTCCGGCCGGGCCGCTGAAATGATTCGCCTGTCCCGACCCGCAGGTGAGATCCTTGACCTACGTATGTCCACTCCGCCTGCCGCATCCGCCGAACCGACCTTCGCCGCCCTCGGCCCCCGCCTCGCCGCCCTCACCCTCCGCGACGAGCAGCGCATCGGCCGCCGCCTCGAAGGCGCCCGCCGCATCCGCAAACCCGAGGCGCGCGCCGCCGTGCTCAAAGAGATCGCGGACGACATAGGCGCCGCCGAGCTCCGCGCCGAGAGCCGCCGGGCCGCCGTCCCGGCGATCACGTATCCGCAGCAGCTCCCGGTCAGCCAGAAGAAGGACGACATTCTCGAGGCGATCCGCGACCACCAGGTCGTGATCGTCGCGGGCGAGACCGGCTCCGGCAAGACCACCCAGATCCCCAAGATCTGCCTGGAGCTCGGCCGCGGCGTCCGCGGCCAGATCGGGCATACGCAGCCCCGCCGCATCGCCGCCCGTACGGTGGCCGAGCGCGTCGCCGAGGAGCTGAAGACGCAGCTCGGCGAGGCCGTCGGCTGGAAGGTCCGGTTCACCGACCAGGTCGGCAGCGACACCCTCGTCAAGCTGATGACGGACGGCATCCTGCTCGCCGAGATCCAGACGGACCGCGAGCTGCGCCAGTACGACACGATCATCATCGACGAGGCCCACGAGCGCAGCCTCAACATCGACTTCCTGCTCGGCTACCTCGCCCAACTCCTCCCGCGCAGGCCCGACCTCAAGGTCATCATCACCTCCGCGACCATCGACCCGGAGCGCTTCAGCCGGCACTTCGGCGACGCTCCGATCGTCGAGGTCAGCGGCCGTACGTACCCGGTGGAGGTGCGCTACCGGCCGCTCCTGGAGGAGGACTCGGACGCCGACGACCGCGACCAGGTCACCGCCATCTGTGACGCGGCCGCCGAGCTGCAGCGCGAGGGCGACGGCGACATCCTGGTCTTCCTCTCCGGCGAGCGCGAGATCCGCGATACGGCGGACGCGCTGGAGAAGAAGAGACTCCGGAACACCGAGATCCTCCCGCTGTACGCCCGCCTCTCCCACGCCGAGCAGCACCGCGTCTTCCAGCGCCACTCGGGCCGCCGCATTGTCCTGGCCACGAATGTCGCCGAGACCTCACTGACCGTCCCGGGCATCCGCTACGTCATCGACCCGGGCTTCGCCCGCATCTCCCGCTACAGCCACCGCACCAAGGTGCAGCGCCTCCCCATCGAGCCGATCTCGCAGGCCAGCGCCAATCAGCGCAAGGGCCGCTGCGGCCGTACGGCGGACGGCATCTGCATCCGGCTGTACAGCGAGGACGACTTCGTCACCCGGCCCGAGTTCACCGACGCCGAGATCCTCCGTACGAACCTGGCCTCCGTCATCCTGCAGATGACCGCGGCCGGGCTCGGCGACATCGAGAAGTTCCCCTTCATCGACCCGCCGGACCGGCGCAACATCAAGGACGGCGTCCAGCTCCTGGAGGAGCTGCACGCCCTCGACACGGCCCAGAAAGACCCGAAGAAGCGTCTGACGCCAACCGGCCGCAAGCTCTCCCAGCTCCCGGTCGACCCCCGCCTGGCCCGCATGGTGCTGGAGGCGGAACGTAACGGCGTCATCCGCGAGGTCATGGTCATCGCCGCCGCCCTGTCCATCCAGGACCCGCGCGAGCGCCCCGCCGAGAAGCAGCAGCAGGCCGACCAGCAGCACGCCCGCTTCCGGGACGAGACGTCGGACTTCCTGACGTACCTGAACCTCTGGCGGTACGTCCGCGACCAGCAGAAGGCGCTGTCGTCGTCGGCGTTCCGGCGCATGTGCAAGCGCGAGTTCCTGAACTACCTGCGGATCCGCGAGTGGCAGGACATCTTCCACCAGCTGCGCACGGTCGCGAAGACCATGGGCATCACCCTCAATGAGGCGCGCGACGAGGTCGACGGCGACCGCATCCACCAGTCGCTGCTGGCCGGGCTGCTCTCGCACATCGGCCTGAAGGACACCGAGAAGAACGAGTACTTGGGCGCCCGCAGCGCGAAGTTCGCGGTCTTCCCCGGCTCCGCGCTCTTCAAGAAGACGCCGCGCTGGCTGATGTCCGCCGAGCTGGTGGAGACCTCGCGCCTCTGGGCCCGGGTCAACGCCAAGATCGAGCCCGACTGGATCGAGCCGCTCGCCGGCCACCTGGTCAAGCGCAACCACAGCGAGCCGCACTGGGAGAAGGACCGCGCGGCGGTCGTGGCGCTGGAGCGGGTCACGCTCTACGGCGTCCCGATCGTGACCGAGCGCAAGGTCAATTACGGGAGCATCGACCCGGAGACCTCCCGCGACCTCTTCATCCGTAACGCGCTGGTGGAGGGCGACTGGCGCACCCACCACAAGTTCTTCGCCGACAACCGCAAGCTGCTCACCGAGGTCGAGGAGCTGGAGCACCGCGCCCGCCGCCGCGACATCCTGGTCGACGACGAGGCCCTCTTCGACTTCTACGACCAGCGCATCCCGGCCGACATCGTCTCCGGCGCCCACTTCGACTCCTGGTGGAAGAAGAAGCAGCGCGACGAGCCCGACCTGCTGGGCTTCGAGAAATCGATGCTGATCAACGAGCGGGCCGAGGGCGTCACGAAGGACGACTATCCGGACAGCTGGCGCCAGGGAAAGCTGAAGCTGCGCGTCACGTACCAATTCGAGCCGGGCACGGACGCCGACGGCGTCACCGTCCACGTACCGCTGCAGGTGCTGAACCAGCTGTCGTCGGACGGCTTCGAGTGGCAGATCCCGGGCCTGCGCGAGGACGTGGTGACGGAGCTGATCCGCTCCCTCCCGAAGCCGATCCGGCGGAATTACGTGCCGGCGCCGAACTTCGCGAAACGTTTCCTGGACCAGGCGGTGCCGCTGCAGGAGCCGCTGACCACGGCGATGGCGCGCGACCTCCAGCGCATGGTCGGGGTCCGGATCTCGCCCGAGGACTTCGACTGGGACAAGGTCCCGGACCACCTCAAGATCACCTTCCGGGTCTCGGATGAGCGGCGTCGCAAAATCGCGGAGGCAAAGGACCTGGAGACCCTCCGGATCAAGCTCAAGCCGAAGACCCGCGCCGCCATCAACAAGGCCTTCGAGCAGGCCTCGACGACCCGCGACGCGGAGGGCGCCCCCGCCGCCCCCATGCAGCGCACAGGCCTGACCTCCTGGACCATCGGCGCCCTCCCCCGCACCTTCGAGACCCGCCGCGGCGGCCAGCCGGTCAAGGCGTACCCGGCGCTCGTGGACGAGGGCGAGACGGTGGCCGTGCGCCTCTACGACACCGAGCCCGAGCAGGCCGAGGCCATGTGGCGCGGCACCCGCCGCCTCATCCTCCTGAACCTGCCCTCCAACCCCGCCAAGTTCGCCAACGACACGTTGAGCAACCAGCAGAAGCTCGCCCTCTCCCGCTCCCCGCACGGCAGCGTCCAGGCGCTCTTCGAGGACTGCACGACGGCGGCGGCGGACCGGCTGATCGCGGCGAACGGCGGGCCCGCGTGGGACGAGGAGAGCTTCAAGAAGCTCTTCGACGCGGTACGGGCCGACATCGTCGACGCGACGATGGCGACGATCCGGCAGACGCAGGAGGTCCTGGCGGCCTGGCACTCCTGCGAGGGGCGGCTGAAGTCCATCAAGAGCCCGGTGCTCCTCCCGTCGCTGACGGACGTACGCAATCAGCTGGCGGCGCTCATCAAGCCCGGCTTCGTGACGGAGCACGGCGTCCGTAGGCTGCCGGACCTGATGCGCTATCTCGTCGCCGCCGACCGCCGCCTGACGCAGCTCCCCACGAACGCTCAGCGGGACGCCGCGCGGATGGCGAAGGTGCACGAGATGCAGGACGAGTACGCCTGGCTGCTGGAGCAGCTGCCGCCGGGCCGGCCGGTGCCGGCCGCGGTCCGCGACATCCGCTGGATGCTGGAGGAGCTGCGCGTCAGCTACTTCGCGCACGCCCTGGGCACGGCCTACCCGATCTCGGACAAGCGCATCGTGAAGGCAATCGACGCCCAGGTCCCCCCGGCCCGCTAAAGGGCTAGGGGATCCAGTTCGACCGCACCCCTTGACCTGGGGTACAGTCAGTTCTCGCACGCCGCGTTCTGCGGCGCGGCTCCCAGGTCCTGTGGAGCAGTTTGGAGTGCTCGCCACCCTGTCAAGGTGGAGGCCGCGGGTTCAAATCCCGTCAGGACCGCAGCAAGTGAAGGGCCCGTCCCCCACCCGGGGACGGGCCCTTCTGCATGTCCTGGACCCGCCTCCGCCCGGTCCAGACCTCTCGTCGCCCATCTTGACTCCCCGCAATGCGGCAGCTACGTAGGGCATATGACGGCGGTGCGGAAGCGGCATGAGACGCGGGCGCTGCTGCGTGCCCATCTGGCCGCGGCGAGCTCCTACCGGCATCTGACGCGGCACTGCCCGATATGCCATCAGCTGCTGCGCCTCGCCATGGCGCAGGAAGGGACCAAGGTCCCCCCACCCAGTGACCAAAGCCAGGCCTGACACCGCACCAGCGGTGGAAGGCTGTGATCAGCAGGAAGAGCCGGTCTCCTCTACCGCAGCGCTGTGCTGAGCGGCAACAGCGCTGCAGCGTGACGGGAGTCACCAAAGCGGTTCTGAATTGGGGAACTTTAGCCCCCGCTTAGACCCGGTCAATTTGATATGTGCAATTGCACCTCAGCGACGAGGTGCCCCATCAGCCCCACCAGACCCATGGGTTACCGAGCCGAGGGCGAGCCCGCGGCAGCCCCGGCCCCGCCCTCACCCCGCGGCACCGGCGCCGCCGGCCCCGTACGCGGGCAAAAGAGAATCGCGCTGGACCCGGCGGAGTCCAGCGCGATCCGCGACGCTGCGCGTCGCCGTGGTGCTTGTGCGGCTACCGGGATGGGGGTCCCGGAAATGCCGATATATGCGCCTTTCAGGCCTCGGTACGCTGCTGCGGAATGCCCGCCAGCAGCGCGCGGACCTCGGCCTCGCGGTAGCGGCGGTGCCCGCCGAGCGTGCGGATCGACGTGAGCTTGCCGGCCTTTGCCCAGCGCGTGACCGTCTTCGGGTCGACGCGGAACATCGTGGCAACCTCAGCTGGGGTCAGCAGCGGCTCGGCATCAGGGGTGCGAGCGGTCATGAGCGGCCTCCTCGGGAGAACCGACGTTCTCGGTTCTTTCCTCTAAATTCTGCACCTTGACCCGCGTTGCCCGAAATGGCGGGACGCGGGACGAGTCGGTTATAGGACGAACGGCTTGTCCTCGGCACTACAACTACACCATCTGTCCAGCGCCGTGGCTCAAACCGACGGAATTGCCCTCTGAGGTGTTCAACCCCAGCGGAAGCCGATGGACCGTGCCATAACGGACAGTCACGTCATCGTGACGATCAGTCACAGCGCCATCAGTGGCCACAAGGCCCCCCAGAAAGATCAATATCCGGCAATCCGCCCGAAGTTGGATGCCGGACAACCCTCCCGGGCTCCTTGTCCTATTTTGACACGAGAGCGGGGCATGACCGCAAGGCCCTTAAACGTGCCGTCCATCACGCTTGCGCGCAATGACCGGATCGGGACCTACGTCCCAGCCTTACGGACACATCCGGAGGACCATAGTCCAGATGAAGGAATCGCACTAGTTACCGAAACCGACTCGTAATCAGCCCTCGCGATCAGCTCGCGATCAGCTCGCGAACTGCCGGTCCCGCACCGAGGTCCAACGCTCCGTCAGCCGCTCGTACGCAAGACCCGCCCGCTCGGCGTCCCCGTCGCGCAGCGCCTGCATGCCCTCGGCGACATCCGCGGCCGACCTGTCCTCCGCCAGCCACTCCTTCGACAGCACATGCGCGAGGCCGCCGTAGTCCAGCTCGACCAGGGAGCGCGGGTGGAACTCCTCCAGCCACCGGCCCACGTCCGTAAGCCCCTCGATCAGGGGCAGGTGCGGCGACTCGTCCACGTCGTCGTCCTCCCCCGCGGCCGCGGGCGCCTCCCGCAGCGCGCGCAGCGCCCGCGCCACCCGGCGGCGGGCCTGCGCCATCGGCGTCCGGTAGCGCAGGAAGGGCTGCGGCGCCCCCGGCTCGTACTCACGCTCCTCGTCACCGAAGAGGACGAACCAGCGCACCGGCACCGTCCACACCGCGCCGCGGATCCAGGGCCGGGCGTCGGGGTTCTCCTCGCGCCAGCGCTCGTAGTCGCCGCGGGCCTGTTCCCGTACGACCTTGGGCAGCGCCAGCTCCAGCACCGGGGCCGGCAGCTCGCGCTCCAGCTCCTGCAGCGCCAGCCAGCCGCGCAGCCGGGTCCGCCAGGGGCAGACGCAGGTGACGCCGTCGACCTCGGCGATGAAGGCCTCCGCCGACTCGTGCGGCCGTACGGCGACCGGCGGCACGCTGAGCAAGTCGCGCAGCGAGCGGCGGAGTTCGTCCTGCGCGCCGGGACGCCGCTCCGTGGCGGCGTAGCGGCGCCAGTGGCCCCGCTCCGGCTCTGGAAACGCCGCCAGCGGTTCGTACACCCGCAGGTACGACGCGTACGGGACCACCAACGACGACGAATCCGAAGCCACGCGCGCTCTCCCCTTCCGATGCTCCGATGTCGAGTCTCCCCCACACTTGTGAGATCCAGCCCACCTGGGGCCCGGTGAGCGCCGCACGGCCCTACGCTTATGGATCGACAGGCTCTCCCCACCCACAGGAGGGCGTCACCGCGACACAAACCGGAGTCACCACCGTGACCGACGTACGTCACTCCGCAGCCGCCGACGGCAGCTCGTCGGATGTCCTGCACACCCTGTTCCGCTCCGAGCAGGGGGGCCACGAGCAGGTCGTGCTGTGCCAGGACCGCGCCAGCGGCCTGAAGGCCGTCATCGCCATCCACTCCACCGCGCTGGGCCCGGCGCTCGGCGGCACCCGCTTCCACGCCTACGCCAATGAGACGGACCCCGAGGCCGCCGCCGTACGCGACGCCCTGAATCTGTCCCGCGGCATGTCGTACAAGAACGCCCTCGCCGGGCTCGACCACGGCGGCGGCAAGGCCGTGATCATCGGCGACCCCGACCAGGTCAAGACCGAGGAGCTGCTTCTCGCGTACGGCCGCTTCGTCGCCTCGCTCGGCGGGCGCTACGTCACCGCCTGCGACGTCGGCACGTACGTCCACGACATGGACGTCATCGCCCGCGAGAACAAGTGGACCACCGGCCGCTCCCCCGAGAACGGCGGTGCAGGGGACTCCTCCGTCCTCACCTCCTTCGGCGTCTTCCAGGGCATGCGCGCCGCCGCGCAGCACCTGTGGGGCAGCCCCTCGCTGGCCGGCCGCCGGGTCGGCGTCGCCGGCGTCGGCAAGGTCGGGCACTACCTGGTGGACCACCTCATCGAGGACGGCGCCGAGGTCGTGATCACCGACGTCCGCCAGGAGTCGGTCGCGCGCGTGCAGAAGGCGCACCCGAAGGTCGCCGTCGCCCTCGACACCGACGCGCTCATCCGCGAGCCGCTCGACATCTACGCCCCCTGCGCCCTCGGCGGCGCGCTCAATGACGAGACCGTCCCGGCGCTCACCGCCAAGGTCGTCTGCGGCGCCGCGAACAACCAGCTCGACCACCCGGGCGTGGAGAAGGACCTGGCCGACCGCGGCATCCTCTACGCGCCGGACTACGTGGTGAACGCCGGTGGCGTCATCCAGGTCGCGGACGAGCTGCACGGCTTCGACTTCGACCGGGCCAAGGCCAAGGCGACGAAGATCTACGACACCACGCTGGAGATCTTCGCCAAGGCCGACGCCGACGGCATCCCGCCGGCCGTCGCGGCCGACCGCATCGCCGAGCAGCGGATGGCGGACGCCCGCCGCTGATCCGCCGGCACCACCGTCGCGGGCCACGCGGCAGAGCCGCACATCGACACTGTGCGGCTTTGCGCTGGCAATCCCCCGGTACGGAAAGTAGCGCATGTCATAGCCCCCGGCGGGTCGCGCCTCGTCAGACGATAGAATTGGCTTCTGACCAGCAAGGACACGGGTTCCAAGGGGTCCGCTGACGGGGCACGTGCTGTGAGCGGCGTACCGGATGGCGGCAGAAGAAGGTACGGTTGAACCCCTACGGACCGGTCTCTCCCAACGAGAGTCCGTTCTGAATCATGAACGCGTGTCAAGACTCTGGGGCCGGAGAGCCCCGCCGTATAAGGGGGTCGAGCCATGGGGCGCGGCCGGGCCAAGGCCAAGCAGACGAAGGTCGCCCGCCAGCTGAAGTACAACAGCGGTGGGACGGACCTTTCCCGCCTGGCCGATGAGCTGGGTGCATCGCCTTCACAGCCGCAGCAGCCGACGAACGGTGAGCCGCGCGAAGAAGACGATGAGCAGGACGATGACCTTTACTCGCGCTACGCGGATCTGTATGACGACGTAGACGACGAGGAAGAGGACGAGGACGACGAGTCGTCCGGCTCCTCTGGCAAGAGTCGCTGAAGTCGTAGCAAATTGGAGCCTGACTCCGGGGCGCACCCGGGCAGGCCCTTTTTGCTGTCCTAGCCCGCATAGTCCCCGGTCAGCGCGGCGCCTTCGGCCTGCTCGCCCCGCTCCGTGACCTCCCCGGCCACCCACGCGTCCACGCCCCGGTCGGCCAGCGCGGTCAGCGCCACGTCCACGGACTCCGGCGGCACCACGGCGATCATGCCGACGCCCATGTTCAGCGTCTTCTCCAGCTCCTCGCGGGCCACCTTGCCGACCTCGCCGACCAGCGGGAACACCGGGTCGGGCGTCCAGGTGGAGCGGTCCACGACGGCGTGCAGATGGTCCGGGATGACCCGGGCGAGGTTCGCCGCCAGGCCGCCGCCGGTCACATGCGAGAAGCCGTGCACCTCGGCCGTACGGATCAGAGCCAGGCAGTCCAGCGAATAGATCCGCGTCGGGACCAGCAGCTCCTCGCCGAGGGTGCGGCCGAACTCCGGCACCTCGCGGTCCAGCGCCCAGCCGGCCCGGTCGAGGAAGACGTGCCGGACCAGCGAGTACCCGTTGGAGTGAAGGCCCGAGGAGGCCATCGCGATGACGGCGTCACCCTTACGGATGCGATCCGCGCCGAGCACCATGTCGGCCTCGACCACGCCCGTACCGGCGCCTGCCACGTCGTATTCGTCCGGGCCCAGCAGACCCGGGTGCTCGGCGGTCTCGCCGCCGACGAGGGCGCAGCCGGCCAGCGCGCAGCCCTCGGCGATGCCCTTGACGATGGCGGCGACCCGCTCGGGGACGACCTTGCCAACGCAAATGTAGTCCGTCATGAAGAGCGGCTCGGCGCCGGTGACCACGAGGTCGTCGACGACCATGCCGACCAGGTCGTGCCCGATGGTGTCGTGCACGTCCATCTGCTGCGCGATGGCCACCTTGGTGCCCACGCCGTCGGTCGCGGAGGCCAGCAGCGGCCGCTCGTAGCGCTTGAGGGCGGAGGCGTCGAAGAGCCCGGCGAAGCCGCCGAGGCCGCCGACGACCTCGGGGCGCTGGGCCTTCTTCACCCACTCCTTCATGAGCTCTACGGCGCGGTCGCCGGCCTCGATATCGACTCCGGCGGCCGCATAGCTCGCACCACTGTGCTCAGACATGAACGATTGATCCTTCTCGGTCTTGCGCGACATGCGTGGTGATTACGGGCGGCGCAGCGCGTCTGCGGCGTCCCGGCCCCCGGCGACCTCGGTCTCCAGCAGGTGCTTGCCGAGGAGCTCGGGGTCGGGCAGGTCCATCGGGTACTCGCCGTCGAAGCAGGCCCGGCAGAGGTTGTCCTTGGGGATCGCGGTGGCGTCGATCATCCCGTCGGTGGAGATGTAGGCAAGCGAGTCCGCGCCCAGCGACGTGCCGATCTCCTCGACCGTCATGCCATTGGCGATCAGCTCCGCGCGGGTGGCGAAGTCGATGCCGAAGAAGCACGGCCACTTGATCGGTGGCGACGAGATCCGGATGTGCACCTCGGCGGCGCCGGCCTCGCGGAGCATCTTCACGAGCGCGCGCTGGGTGTTGCCGCGGACGATCGAGTCGTCGACGACCACCAGGCGCTTGCCCCTGATGACTTCCTTGAGCGGGTTGAGCTTGAGGCGGATGCCGAGCTGCCGGATGGTCTGGGAGGGCTGGATGAAGGTCCGGCCCACATAGCTGTTCTTCACCAGCCCCGCGCCGTACGGAATGCCGCTGGCCTCGGCGAAGCCGACGGCGGCCGGGGTGCCGGACTCCGGAGTCGGTATCACCAGATCGGCCTCGGCCGGGGCCTCGGCGGCGAGCTTGCGACCCATCTCGACGCGGGAGAGGTAGACGTTCCGCCCGGCGATGTCGCTGTCGGGGCGGGCGAGGTACACGTACTCGAAGACGCAGCCCTTCGGCTTTGCCTCGGTGAAGCGCTGGGCGCGCAGGCCGTTCTCGTCGATGGCGACCATCTCGCCGGGCTCCACCTCGCGTACGAAGGAGGCGCCGACGATGTCGAGGGCGGCGGTCTCGGAGCAGACCACCCAGCCGCGCTCCAGGCGGCCCAGGACGAGCGGGCGGATGCCCTGGGGGTCGCGGGCGGCGTAGAGGGTGTTCTCGTCCATGAAGACGAGGCTGAAGGCGCCCTGGACCTGCGGGAGGACGAGGGGGGCGGCTTCCTCGACGGTGAGCGGCTTGCCGTCGTCGTCGACCTGACCGGCGAGGAGGGCGGTGACCAGGTCCGTGTCATTGGTGGCGGCGACCTTCGTCGCGCGGCCGTTGTCGCTCGGGAGCTTGTCGACCAGGGTGGCGAGCTCGGCGGTGTTGACGAGGTTGCCGTTGTGGCCCAGCGCGATGGAGCCGTGGGCGGTGGCGCGGAAGGTCGGCTGCGCGTTCTCCCACACCGATGCGCCGGTGGTGGAGTAGCGGGCGTGCCCGACCGCGATGTGCCCCTGCAGGGAGCCGAGGGAGGTCTCGTCGAAAACCTGCGAGACCAGGCCCATGTCCTTGAAGACCAGAATCTGGGAGCCGTTGCTCACCGCGATGCCCGCGGACTCCTGTCCCCGGTGCTGCAGCGCGTACAGCCCGAAATAGGTGAGCTTGGCGACCTCTTCACCCGGGGCCCAGACACCGAAGACGCCGCAAGCGTCCTGGGGGCCTTTCTCGCCGGGGAGTAGATCGTGGTTGAGTCGTCCGTCGCCACGTCGCACGCTTCGAGTGTAGGACAGTCGCGGGGCGCGCTGGGACGCGCTGCCCGGCGCCGGAGCCCGCTCCCCCCTGTGGAGCGGGCTCCGGCGGGCGGCGGGTGACGGGAATCACGCGGCGGCGGACCGCTCCGCCGCGGCGAAGTACTCCCCGTTCGCGGGCACGCCGATGCCCTCCCAGGCGAAGGGCACGCCCTTGGCGGCGTTGGGGTCGGCGGCGTCCATGAGCTGGAAGTGCAGGTGCGGCTCGGTGCTGTTTCCCGTATTGCCGCACTCGGCGAGCTGCTGGCCCGCGGCGACCCGGTCGCCGGGGCGTACGGAGACGGAGCCGCGCTTGAGGTGGGCGAAGAGGGCATAGACGGGGCGGTCGCCATCCAGCTTTACGGTGACGTGGTTGCCGACGATGTTGCTCTTCGGCCCGACGCCGCGGGCGATCCCCTCCACGAGGAAGAAGTACAGCAGCGCGAGCCAGCTGTTGCGCGCCCGGTGGTCGCGGCGCCAGTCGACGGCCGTGACGACGGTGCCGGCGGCAGGCGCGAGGATCGGGCTTCCGTACGCCGGGAAGTCTTCATTCCGGCGGAATACGGGCCAGAAGCCGAAGGCGGGCGAGCCGGTGTCCTCCGGGACCCGGACGATGTCGATCGCGTAGGTCTGCGCGAGGAAGTGGGTGCCGTGGCTGGGTACCTTGTCGGCGGGGCTGTTGTGCGCTTTCCAGCGGCCGCGGACGGGGGTGGCGACGGTGACGGCGTCGTCTCTGGTGGCGGGTTCGCTGCCGCCGTTACGGGCCCGGCGAACGAGCCCGGCGCCGATGCGTACGAGCACCTCGGCGCACAGCGAGAGCCACAGCACCATGGCGATGACGAACACCCACCGCACGTACGGCAGCAGATTCCAGCCCATGGCGATGAACACCAGCATTCCTGGCACCTGCAGCGGCCGGACCCAGCGGACTATGTCTCGCATTTTCATGTCATGAACCCCCAGTTCGTGGTCATCCCCGCGCCGCCGCCAGCACCACCAGCAGCGGCACCACCCGCGCGCCCGGGACGGCATAGCGCCCCCGCCCCGCGGACTGGAGCCAGCCGGCCGCGCTGAGCTGGCGGAGGTGGTGGTAGAGCTGGCCCGTGCTGCCGGTGCCGGCGAGATCGGTGAGTTCGGCCGTGGTCTGGCGGCCGGAGAGGATCTCGCGGAGCAGGCGGAGCCGGACGGGGTGGCCGAGGGCGGAGAGCGCCTCGGCGGCGCCTTCGTCGTAACCGTCCTCGAGCAGCTCGCCGGTGCCGAGGCCGTACTGCCACTCGTATTGCAGCTCGGACGGCAGCGCGACAGCACCGGTGAAGAGCACACCCCCGCCTTCGCCGGCTTCCCCGGCCTCGGCGAGCTGCGCCTTCAGCCCCTCCAGGGCCCAGAAGACGCCGTCCGCGGCAGGCGGCAGCCCTTCGGACCGCGCGCCTTCGAGGGCGGCGACGCGGCGCTCCAGCTCGGCGACGCGCTCGCTCAGCTCCATAACTACGAAGTTACGGAATTACGGAATAGTTGGCAAGCGGGCGACCCGCGGACGCTCACCCCAGGACCGGCAGCTCCGCGCTGAGATCGGCCCGCTCCCCACTCGCGCTCACCCGCGCCGCCTCGACCTCGTCCGCCCACCTCGTACGGCCGGTGGCGAGCCGGATCCAGGTCAGCGGATCGGTCTCGACGACATTCGGCGGCGTCCCGCGGGTATGGCGCGGCCCCTCGACGCACTGCACGACGGCATACGGCGGGATCCGCACCTCCACGGCCCCGCCCGGCGCCTTCACGGCGAGCGCGTCGGCGAGAAGGCGGGAGACGGCGGCGACGGCCTGCCGATGGAGCGGCACGTCCACGCCGGTCGCCCGCGCGAGATCGTCGCTGTGCACGACGAGCTCCACCAGCCGCGTCACGGTGAAGTCCAGCGACCGCATGGCGCCGAATCGATGCGGCAACAGGCGGTCCGCACGCAGTGCCTCCTCGCGGCAGGGCGCAAGCCGCTCCGCGGCGGCGTCGAGCTCCGCGGCCGGATCGCCGATGCGCGCGGCCGTCTCCCGCGTCTGGGCATCCAGCCGGTCGGCGATCCCCGCGGTGGACACAGCCCAGGTGCTCAGATCCGTAATCGAGGCCCCGCGCGGCGCCGCCGGCTCGCCGAGCAGCCGCGGCACGGCATCGATCTGCCCCACGATGTGCGCGAGCAGGGTGCGCACATCCCACCCGGGCAGCCCGGAGGGCAACGCGAGCTGCTCCGGCTTCAGCCCGGCAGCAGCCGAACGCACGGCGTCCACCTGCGCGTTCAGCGCGTCCCAGGTCTTCTTCGGGTCGTACGTGCGCGGCTTGCGCTTCGGAGCGGGAGGCATGCCGCGAGATTAGCGCGGCCTGCCTCCCGTGCCGTTGCTCAGCCGAAGAGCGCCGGGATCGTCGCTTCCCAGGCCTCGCGGAGCTCGCTCAGCGGCAGGGTGAACTCGCCCTGGAGCTCGACCGCGTCGCCGTCCACCACGCCGATGCGGGTCGCCGGCAGGCCGCGGGCGCCGCACATGTCCGTGAAGCGGAGCTCTTCGCTGCGCGGCACCGCGACGACCGCGCGGCCCTGGGACTCCGAGAACAGGAACGTCGTCGCGTCCAGGCCGTCCGGGAGGACCAGGCGCGCGCCGTGGCCGCCCTTCAGGCAGGACTCGGCTACAGCCTGGATCAGGCCGCCGTCGCTCAGGTCGTGGGCGGCGTCGATCATGCCGTCCCGGGAGGCCGAGATCAGGATCTCGCCGAGCAGGCGTTCCCGCTCCAGGTCCACCGCCGGCGGCTGGCCGCCCAGGTGGCCGTGCACCACGTCCGACCAGGCCGAGCCGCCCAGTTCGTCGCGAGTGTCGCCCAGCAGGTACAGCAGCTGGCCCTCCTCCGCGAAGGCCATCGGCGTACGGCGGGCGACATCGTCGATCACGCCCAGGACGCCGACCACCGGCGTCGGGTGGATCGCCGCGTCACCCGTCTGGTTGTAGAGCGAGACATTGCCGCCCGTCACCGGCGTGCCCAGCTCCAGGCAGCCGTCCGCCAGACCCTTGCAGGCCTCCGCGAACTGCCACATCCCCGCCGGGTCCTCCGGCGACGGGAAGTTCAGGCAGTCGGTGATCGCCAGCGGCTTCGCGCCCGTCGCCGCCACATTCCGGTACGACTCCGCCAGCGCCAGCTGCGCGCCCTTGTACGGGTCGAGCTTCGCGTAGCGGCCATTGCCGTCCGTGGAGATGGCGACGCCCAGGCCCGTCTCGTCGTCGATACGGATCATGCCGGAGTCCTCCGGCTGGGACAGGACCGTGTTGCCGAGGACGAAGCGGTCGTACTGCGAGGTGATCCAGGACTTGTCCGCCTGGTTCGGGGACGAGACCAGCTTCAGGACCTGGTCCCGGAGCCCGGCGCCGTCAGCCGCCCGCGGCAGCTTCGACGCGTCCTCCGCCTGCAGCGCGTCCAGCCACTCCGGCCGCGCCATCGGCCGCTCGTACACGGGGCCGTCGTGCGCCACCGTGCGCGGCGGCACGTCCACGATCTGCTCGCCATGCCAGAAGATCTCCAGCCGGTCGCCGTCCGTCACCTCGCCGATGACGGTGGCGATGACGTCCCACTTCTCGCAGATCGCGAGGAACGCGTCGACCTTGCCCGGCTCCACCACCGCGCACATCCGCTCCTGCGACTCGCTCATGAGGATCTCCTCGGGCGAGAGCGTGGAGTCGCGCAGCGGCACGTCGTCGAGTTCGACGCGCATGCCGCCGGTGCCGTTCGAGGCCAGCTCGCTCGTCGCACAGGAAAGACCCGCCGCGCCCAAGTCCTGGATGCCGACGACCAGATCGGCCGCGAAGGCCTCCAGGGTGCACTCGATGAGCAGCTTCTCCTGGAACGGGTCGCCGACCTGGACCGCCGGACGCTTCGACGGCTTGGTCGAATCGAAGGTCTCCGAGGCGAGGATCGAGGCGCCGCCGATGCCGTCGCCGCCCGTCCTGGCGCCGTACAGGATGACCTTGTTGCCGACGCCCGCGGCCTTCGCCAGGTGGATGTCCTCGTGCTTCATCACGCCTACGCACAGGGCGTTGACGAGAGGGTTCCCCTGGTAGCACTCGTCGAAGACGACCTCGCCGCCGATGTTCGGGAGGCCGAGGCAGTTGCCGTAGCCGCCGATGCCCGCGACCACGCCCGGCAGGACGCGCTTGGTGTCGGGGTGGTCGGCGGCGCCGAAGCGCAGCGGGTCCATCACCGCGACCGGGCGGGCGCCCATGGCGATGATGTCGCGGACGATGCCGCCGATGCCGGTGGCGGCGCCCTGGTAAGGCTCCACGTACGACGGGTGGTTGTGGGATTCCACCTTGAAGGTGACCGCGTAGCCCTGGCCGACGTCGACCACACCCGCCTGCTCGCCGATGCCGACGAGCATCGCGTCGGAGGCCGGGGCCTTGTCGCCGAACTGCTTCAGGTGCACCTTGGAGCTCTTGTACGAGCAGTGCTCCGACCACATCACCGAGTACATGGCGAGTTCGGCGCCGGTCGGGCGGCGGCCGAGGATCTCGCGGATCTGCTGGTACTCGTTCTCCTTGAGGCCGAGCTCGGCCCAGGGGAGCTCGGTCTCGGGGGTCTGTCCGGCGTGCTTGACAGAGTCCAAAGTCATGCGTTGACCAGCCTCTTGAGGATCGAGGTGAAGAAGCCGAGGCCGTCGGTGCGGCCGGTGCCGATGAGCGGCTCGACGGCGTGCTCGGGGTGCGGCATGAGGCCGACGACATTGCCGGCGGCGTTGGTGATGCCGGCGATGTCGCGGAGCGAGCCATTGGGGTTGCCGTCCACGTAACGGAAGACGACCCGCCCCTCCGCCTCCAGCTCATCCAGCGTCCGCTCGTCTGCGGTGTAGCGGCCGTCGATGTTCTTGAGCGGGATGTAGATCTCCTGCCCGGACTCGTAATCCGCGGTCCAGGCGGTGCCGTCGTTCTCCACCCGCAGCTTCTGGTCCTTGCAGATGAAGTGCAGGTGGTTGTTACGGAGCATGGCGCCCGGCAGCAGATGCGTTTCCGTCAGCACCTGGAAGCCGTTGCAGATGCCGAGCACCGGCATGCCCGCCTTCGCCCGCTCGATGACCGTTTCCATGACGGGCGAAAAGCGCGAGATGGCGCCGGCCCGCAGATAGTCGCCGTACGAGAACCCGCCCGGCAGCACGACCGCGTCGACCTGGTGCAGGTCCTTGTCGCGGTGCCACAGCGAAACCGGCTCGGCGCCGGCCAGCTTCACCGCGCGCAGCGCGTCCCGGTCGTCGAGGCTGCCGGGAAAGGTGACGACGCCAATACGGGTGGTCACTGCTGGCCCTCCACCCGAACGGTGAAGTCCTCGATGACGGTGTTGGCCAGGAATGTCTCGGCCATCTTGCGGATCTCGGCGAGGGCGGCTTCATCGGCCGGCCCGTCGGTCTCGAGCTCGAAGCGCTTGCCCTGTCGGACGTCCGCGATCCCTTCGAAACCCAGCCTGGGCAGTGCGCGCTGCACCGCCTGGCCCTGGGGGTCGAGGATCTCGGGCTTGAGCATGACGTCGACTACGACGCGTGCCACTGGTACTCCCGGTGGTGTGATGAGGCGGTCCGCTCAGCGTACCGGGTTCGAAAATCTACGCGAGTAGATATCCTCGGTTACGTTACAGCATCAGCACCGATACCCTCTTGGAAGGCAGCCGCAGAAATCGTATGGTCCAGATTGCGGCATGACACGCAGGGTTAAATCAATCTGCTTCGCAATCAATCACTGCCGCTGTTAGAAAAGAAAAGTCCAGACGCCGCACGTCAGCGCGGCGTGATCCGACGAAAGGACCGATTTCGTGGCGCAGCGCGTAGTGGTGACCCTGTCCGACGACATCGACGGCGGAGACGCTTCCGAGACGGTCATCTTCGGTCTTGACGGGAAGTCGTACGAGATCGACCTCAACAAGACCAATGCCACGAAACTGCGCGGTGCCCTCGCGCCCTATCTCGAGGCCGGCCGCAAGCGCTCGACCTCGGGCAAGGCCTTCAAGCGCACCTCCATCGCCCCGGACCCGGCGACGGTACGCGCCTGGGCGAACTCGCACGGCAAGGAGGTCCCGGCCCGCGGGCGGATCCCGAAGCGGATCTACGAGGAGTTCGAGGCCGCGCACTGACCTTGTGCGGGTACCGACTTGCGCCGCACCCCCGGCCGTGGGCTAGAGTCTGCGCAGCGCCGCAGGGCGGGTGAACAGCCCAGCCCCGGCCGCGCGGGTGTAGCTCAGTAGTAGAGCGCCCTCTTTCCAAGAGGGAGGCGCAGTGTGCGATTCCTGTCACCCGCTCGACTGCTGGTAGTATTCCGGCAGTGCGCGGACGTAGCTCAGCTGGTAGAGCGCAACCTTGCCAAGGTTGAGGTCGCCGGTTCGAACCCGGTCGTCCGCTCTTGAGACGAAGGCCCTGGTCATTGCGACCAGGGCCTTCGCCGTATCCGGGCAGATGACATCTGTCATCCGGGGTCATGACAGGCCGCACTGCCGACGGGCCCGCTCCCCCGGAAGCCTTGAGGGCATGGATGTTGAAGGCACAGACACCGTTATCCAGGCCGCCGGAATCTGGCGGCGCTATCGCGGCTTCGCGGCCGTGCGCGGCATCGACCTGACCGTGGCCAGGGGCGAGCTGTTCGCGCTGCTCGGCACCAATGGCGCGGGGAAGACCTCCACCCTGGAGCTCCTGGAGGGCCAGGCCACCCCCGCCGACGGCACCATCCGGGTGCTCGGGCGCGATCCGTATCGCGAGCGGGATGCCGTGCGCCCCCGGATCGGCGTGATGCTGCAGGAGGGCGGCTTTCCGACCGAGCTGACCGTCGCCGAGACCGTACGGATGTGGGCGGGCTGCACCAGCGGCGCGCGGCCCGTCGGGGAGGCGCTGGAGCTCACCGGGTTGACCAAGCGCGAGTCCGTACGGGTCAAGAATCTGTCCGGCGGCGAGCGGCGGAAGCTGGATCTGTCGCTGGCGCTGCTCGGCTGCCCCGAGGTGCTCTTCCTGGACGAGCCGACGACCGGGCTCGACGCCGAGGCCCGCCACGAGACCTGGGAGCTGGTGCGGCAGCTGAAGGAGCAGGGCACCACCGTGCTGCTCACCACCCACTATCTGGAGGAGGCGGAGCAGCTCGCCGACCGCCTCGCGATCATGCACGAGGGGCGGATCGCGACCACCGGCCGGGTAGCCGACGTGGTCGCCGAGCGGCCCGCCCGGATCAGCTTCGAGCTGCCCGAGCACCTCTTCCTGGGGGATCTGCCGCCGCTGGCCCCGCTGGGTGTGACCCGGCACGAGACGGCGGGCCGGACCGTACGGCTGGAGACCGGGGATCTGCAGCACACCGCGACCGCGCTGCTGGTGTGGGCCGCGGACAAGGGCGTGCGGCTGGCCGGGCTCGACGCCAGGACGGCGACGCTGGAGGAGGCCTTCATGGAGATCGCGAAGGGCCTGGAGCACGAGAGCGAGGCAGTCCGATGACCACGACGACCACGACCCCCGCGGCCGCGTCGACCGCGAGCGCCCCGGCCCGTACGACCGCCGCGGGCCGCCTCGCGGCCCTCGGCCGCGCCGAGCTGACGCTGCTGCTGCGCAGCCGGGCGGCGCTCTTCACCGCGATGCTGGTGCCCGGCATCACCGTCATCTCGGGCCGCTCCATGGTGAAGGGCCTCGACCTCGGCGGCACCGGGCTGAGCGTCGCCACCGTCCTGGTGCCCGGCGCGCTGGCGATGGCGCTGTTCTTCGCCGTCTATACGAACCTGGTGGGCGTGTATGTCGTACGCCGCGAGGGGCTGGTGCTGAAGCGGTTGCGCACCGGGGAGGTGCGCGACTGGGAGATCCTGGCCGGCGGGGCGCTGCCCGCGGTGCTGCTGGCGCTGCTGCAGTGTGCGCTGCTGGCGGTCGGGGTGGCCGCCGTGCTGGACGCACCCGCGCCGGAGGCGCCGCATCTGATCGCGGCGGGGCTGCTGATCGGCCTGGCGTTGCTGGTGGCCGCGGCCGCGGTGACGGCGGGGTTCACCCGTACCGCGGAGAGCGCGCAGCTGACCTTCCTGCCGTTCCTGCTGCTGACGATGGTCGGCTCCGGGGTCTTCGCGCCGCGTGAGGTGCTGCCGGACGCGCTGGCGGATGTGGCGGCGCTGCTGCCGTTCTCGCCGGTGATGGACCTGCTGCGGGGCGGCTGGACCGGGGCGCTGGACGGGTCCGAGCAGGTGCGGGCGGTCGTGGTCGCCTTGGTGTGGACGGGGCTTGCGGTGTTTGCTGTGCAGCGGTGGTTCCGGTGGGAGCCGCGGAGTTGAGCAGCAAGGAGCCGGGTTCGATGAGCGTCGCCGCGTGGGTGGATCGGCTCGGCGGCGCGAGCGGCGTCGAGCGGTTCCGCCGGTACAGCCTCTCCAGCGTCGGCTTCTTCGCGCTCTTCGAGGCCGGGCTGTGGGCCTTCTGGCTCCCGGGCCGGGACGCCGGCACGGGCTGGCTCGCCCTGATCGCGGCGCTGGGTGCGGCGCATGTCGTCGTCCAGGTGCTGCTGCTACGCGCGGCCCTGCGCGGCTATCTCGGCGTCGCGCCCCGCCCGGACGGGCTGATCGCGCTGTACACCGCCCTGACGCTCGCCATGGCCGCCGTGGGCTCCTGGCTGCTGGCCGACGGACAGCTCAGCGACAAGGACGTGGGGCCCCTGCTGCTGTGGCTGCTGATGTTCTACTCGGGTCCGGTGGCCCTCGCGCTGCCGGTGCGCACCGGCGCCGTGCTGATCGCGGTCGTGACGGTGGGGTCGATCGGGGCGGCCGCCGCGTGCGGTCTCTCGGGCGAGCCGCTAGCCATGGTGATCCTCGTCAGCGCGCTCGTCGTGCCGTTCATGGCGGTGGCGATCCGGCTCTCCGGGTGGAGCGTGCGCCTCGTCGAAGAGCTGGCCGGGGCCCGCGAGACCCAGGCCCGGCTCGCGGTCGCCGAGGAGCGGCTGCGCTTCAGCCGGGACCTGCACGACGTGCTGGGCAGCAATCTGTCCGTCATCGCCCTGAAGAGCGAGCTGGCGATGCAGATGGCCCGCCGCGGCATGAACCAGGCGGTGGACCACATGGTGGAGGTGCAGCGCATCGCGCGCGAGTCGCAGCGTGAGATCCGCGCGGTGGTGCGCGGCTATCGCGAGGCCGACCTGCACACGGAGCTGGCCGGCGCCAGGTCCGTACTGGAGGCCGCGGGCATCGGCTGCCGCATCCAGGACGGGCCCGCTGCCGAGCTGCCGAAGGAGGTGCAGGCGGCGCTGGGCTGGGTGGTCCGCGAGGGTACGACCAATGTGCTGCGGCACGCAGCGGACGCCTCGCGCTGCGAGTTCACCGTGCGCACGCCGGGAGCCATCGCCGTACTCACCATGGAGAACGACGGCGCCACCCAGGCCGGTGAAGGCACCGGCTCCGGGCTGCCGGGGCTGCGTGAGCGCCTCGCGGAGCTGGGCGGCACCCTGACCACCGAGCGCCGCCCTGGCGGGCTTTTCCGCCTCACCGCCGAGATCCCCTACGAGGAGGAGCAGGAGCACGTGGAGACCCCGGCATGATCAAGGTTCTGCTCGCCGACGACGAGCACCTCATCCGCGGCGCGCTCGCGGCGCTGCTCGCCCTGGAGGACGACATCACGGTCGTCGCCGAGGCCGGCTCGGGCGACGAGGCCCTGGCGATGGCCCGCGCCCACCGCCCCGACGTGGCGGTGCTCGACCTGCAGATGCCCGGCAGGGACGGGCTCGCGGTCGCGGCCCGGCTGCGCGAGGAGCTGCCCGAGTGCACCTCGATGATCGTCACCAGCCATGCGGCGGCCGGCGCGCTGAAGCAGGCGCTCGCCGCGGGGGTGCGCGGCTTCGTGCCCAAGACCGTCTCGGCGCAGCGGCTCGCGGAGATCATCCGTACGGTGCACGGCGGCGGCCGCTACATCGACCCGGAGCTGGCCGCCGACGCCATCGCCGCGGGCGAGTCGCCGCTGACCGCGCGCGAGGCCGAGCTGCTGGCGCTCGCCGAGGACGGGGCGCCGGTGGCGGACATCGCCGCCCGTGCCGCCCTCTCCCCCGGGACCGTACGCAACTATCTGTCCGCCGCCGCGGCGAAGCTCGGCGCCGAGAACCGGCATGTGGCGGCGCGGCTGGCGCGCGAGCGCGGGTGGCTGTGAACCTGGCTGTGAGCCTGCTCGCACGGGCCTGCGCGGGCGTCCGGAGCGCGAAATACGTCGGTTATAGTTGACGGCAGTGCGGACGTAGCTCAGCTGGTAGAGCGCAACCTTGCCAAGGTTGAGGTCGCCGGTTCGAACCCGGTCGTCCGCTCCAAGCAGCCGCGATGCGGCAGATGCAGCAGGCCTCGGTCATGGTGACCGGGGCCTGAGGCGTTTGTGTGCCAGGATCGTCTTGCCATGACTGCGACGACCGAGACCACGACAGCGACTCCCGCGAGCCTGCACGCACCCGTCATCGACTGGTTCGACGGCTGCGCCCGCGACCTGCCCTGGCGCCGGCCCGAGGCCGGGGCCTGGGGCGTGATGGTCAGCGAGTTCATGCTCCAGCAGACGCCCGTGAACCGGGTGCTGCCCGTATACGAGCAGTGGATGTCCCGCTGGCCCCGCCCCGCCAACCTGGCCGACGAGGCCCCCGGCGAGGCCGTCCGCGCCTGGGGCCGGCTCGGCTATCCGCGCCGCGCCCTGCGCCTGCACTCCGCCGCCGTCGCCATACAGGAGCGCCACAACGGCGATGTGCCGCGCCGGCACGCCCAGCTGCTCGCGCTGCCCGGCATCGGCGAGTACACCGCGGCGGCGGTGGCGTCCTTCGCGTACGGGCAGCGCCATGCCGTCCTCGACACCAACGTCCGCCGGGTCTACGCCCGCGCGATCAGCGGCACCGAGTTCCCGCCAGGGGCCACCACGGCCGCCGAGCGGCGCATCGCGCGCGAGCTGCTGCCCGACGACGAGGCGACCGCCGCGCGCTGGGCCGCCGCCTCGATGGAGCTGGGCGCGCTGGTGTGCACCTCGCGCGCCCCGTCGTGCCACGCCTGCCCCATCGCGCAGCAGTGCGCCTGGAAGCAGGCGGGGTCGCCTGCTTACGCGGGGGCGCCGCGGCGCGGGCAGACGTACGCGGGCACCGACCGGCAGGTCCGTGGCCGGCTGCTGGCGGTGCTGCGGGACGCGGACGGGCCGGTGCCGCAGGCGGCGCTGGACGCGGTGTGGGACGAGCCCGTGCAGCGGGCGCGGGCGCTGGACGGGCTCGTATCGGACGGTCTTGTGGAGCCGCTCGCCGACGGGGTGTACCGGCTGCCGGGGACGTAAGCGCGCGGCGGGCTACCAGGACTTGTCGAAGTCCAGGCCGCCCTCGCGCTTCTGGGTGAGCGAGTACCAGTTGCCGTTGTCGTCCCGGAAGATCGCCTCGGTCCCGTACGGCCGCTCCTGCGGCTCCTGCAGGAACTCGACGCCCTTGCCCTTCAGCTCCTCGTAGCTGGCGCGGCAGTCGGTGGTGTGGAAGGCGCCCGCGCCCAGCACGCCCTTGCTGACCAGCTTGGTCAGCGCCTCGGCGGACTCGGGGTCGAGGCCGGGGCCGTCCGGGCGCATCAGCGCCATGGACAGGTCCGGCTGCCCGGGCACGCCGACGGTGATCCAGCGCATGCCGGGACCCATCTCGACGTCGTCGCGGACCTCGAAGCCGAGCTTCTCGGTGAAGAACTTCAGGGTCCGCGGCTGGTCGGTGGTCCAGACGGTGGTCAGGGACAGGTTCGTAATCATGCTTTTACGGTAGGCCGGGCCCGCCTCACTGCGCTTCTCCAGAATTGCGCGGCTGCTCCCCCGGCTCTATCCGCGGCTTGAAGCCCCCCGTCCACAGCAGCGCGAAGCAGCCGGGGATCAGCGCGGCGCCCTTCCCGACGTGCGTACGCCGGTACTCCCCCGGCGTCTGCCCGGTCTGCTTCTTGAAGGCCGTGGAGAAGCTGCCCAGGCTCGCGAAGCCGACCAGGGCGCAGATCTCCGTCACCGACAGGTCGCAGGTGCGCAGCATGTCCTGGGCGCGGTCGATGCGGCGGCGGGACAGATACTGGCCGGGCGTCTCCCCGTACGCCGCCTTGAAGGCGCGCACGAAATGGAAGCGCGAGTAGCCGGCGGCGGCCGCGGCGGCGTCCAGGTCGAGCTCCGGGTCGGCGAACTCGCGGTCCATGGCGTCCTTGGCCAGGCGGAGGCGGCGCAGGTCGTTCGGATGCACGATGCGAGCCTATGGCTCGCGGGGCTCCGGGGCCGCGGGGCATTCGGCGTGGGCCGGGCCGGGGTTCCGCGACACCACCGAAAAACCGCTGTGGTAGGCCTGCGCCGAGCTCTGGGGTTTTTCGGCGGCGTCGCTCCACCCCGTCCCTTGTGAGGCAGGCGGCCTGCCGCAGGGCACAAAAAGGGCCGCGCCCCCTCCGCCCGCTACTGCGGAGGGGACGCGGCCGGTTCTGGTGGCCGTCAGGCCTTTACGGCGTCCTCGACGGCGGCCTGCGGTGCGGCGTCGTCGTCGCCCTTCTTCTTGGGGGCGGCGCCCTTCAGCGGCACCTCCTTGACGAACCAGGTGGCCAGGAAGGCGAGGAGCGCGACGCCCGCGCCCCACAGGAACACCTGGTGGGTGCCGGCGGAGACGGCGTGCAGGTACGCGTCCTTCACGGGCGCCGGCAGCGACGGGATCTTCTCCGGCGGCAGCTGGGCGGGGATCTTGTTGCCCGCGTCGCCGACCCGCTCCTTGAGCGTGTCCGCGACCCGGCTGCTGAAGATCGAGCCCATCAGTGCGACGCCGAAGGAGCCGCCGATCGTCCGGGTCAGGGTGATCGTGGACGAGCCGGAGCCCATGTCGCGCATCTCCAGGCTGTTCTGGCCGACCAGCATCGTGGTCTGCATCAGGAAGCCCATGCCGGCGCCGAGCGCGGCCATGAAGATGCCGGAGGTGAGCCGGGTGGTGCCGGTGTCCATGGTGGACAGCAGGTACATGCCGAGGACCATCAGCGCGCCACCGATGATCGGGAAGACCTTGTACTTGCCGGTGCTGGTGATGACCCGGCCGACGAACAGCGACACGATCATGACCGGCAGCATCATCGGGAGGAGCAGCAGGCCGGAGTTCGTGGCGTTCGCGCCCTGGACGCTCTGCTGATACAGCGGCAGGAAGGTCGTACCGCCGAACATCACGAAGCCGACGATGAAGCCGACGATGTTCATCAGCGTGAAGTTGCTGTTCTTGAAGATCCGCAGCGGGATGATCGGCTCGGCGGCCCTGGTCTCGGCGAAGCCGAAGGCGGTCAGCGACACGACGCCCAGGACGGCGAGGCCGATGATCTGCACCGAGGCCCAGTCGTACTCGGTGCCGCCCCAGGAGGTGACCAGCACCAGGGCGGTGAGGCCGATGGAGAGCAGCGCTGCGCCCAGGTAGTCGATCTTCGCCTTGACCCGCTTCTTCGGCAGGTGCAGCACGGAGGAGATCACGAAGAGGGCGACGATGCCGAGCGGGATGTTGATGTAGAAGGCCCAGCGCCAGCCGAGGTGGTCGGTGATGGTGCCGCCGACCAGCGGGCCGCCGATGGTGGCGATGCCCATGACCGCCGCCATCATGCCCTGGTACTTGCCGCGCTCACGGGGCGGCACCAGGTCGCCGATGATCGCCATGACGCCGACGATCAGACCACCGCCGCCGAGGCCCTGCACGGCGCGGAAGGCGATGAGCTGCCCCATGTCCTGCGCCATGCCGGAGAGCACGCTGCCTATCAGGAACAGCACGATCGAGGACATGAAGATGCCCTTGCGGCCGTACATGTCGCCGAACTTGCCCCACAGCGGGGTGGAGACCGCGATGGCGAGGGTGTAGGCGGTGACCACCCAGGAGAGGTGGTTCAGGCCGCCGAGCTCGCCGACGATCGTGGGCATAGCGGTGCCGACGATCAGGTTGTCGAGCATGGCCAGCATCATGGTGATCATGAGGCCGAACATGACGAACCAGAGGTTCTTCTGCGGCGGTGCTTCAGGCACCGCCTCGTCGGGTGGGGTGGCTGGCTGAGACATGGTCACTCTCCTACTTACTTGTCGCCCGGCTAGTTCGCTACACTGAAGAAGGTAGGCTTTCACTAGCCGGTCGTCAAGTTAGTTTCGTCAAGGCTCGGTAAACCCCAGGGGACGAGGGAGGAGCGAGGGATGGGCAGCAGGAGTGACACCCGCCAGCGGATCCAGGACGTAGCACTGGAGCTCTTCGCCGAGCGGGGGTACGAGAAGACGTCGCTCCGCGAGATCGCCGAGCGGCTCGAGGTCACGAAGGCGGCGCTGTACTACCACTTCAAGACCAAGGAAGACATCCTCAAGAGCCTCTTCGAGGATCTGACCCGCCCCCTTGACGAGCTGATCGCCTGGGGCGAGAAGCAGCCGCGCACCCTGGCGACGAAGAAGGAGCTGCTGTCCCGCTACAGCGACGCGCTGCAGGACTGCGCGGAGCTCTTCCGCTTCATGCAGGAGAACCAGGGCACGGTGCGCGACCTCAACGTCGGCGAGATCTTCAAGAACCGCATGCTCCAGATGATGGGCCTGCTGCGGGACAAGGAAGCGAGCCTGAAGGACCAGGCCCGCTGCGTCACGGCGCTCTTCAGCATGCACGCCGGGATGTTCGCCATGCGGGACGTCGAGGGCGACCCAGAGGACAAGCGCATGGCCGTCCTGGAGGTCGCCCAGGAGCTGGTGAGCGCCGCGCACCACGCATAGCGGCGACGCGCCTGAGACGCAAAGAGAGCCGCCCCGGACCGTACGGTCCGGGGCGGCTCTCATGCGTAGCACCGCAGAGGCGTTACGCCTCCTTGCTCAGGTTCGGCCCGGCGGTCCCGCCGGCCGCCGCGTCCACCGGCGGCGCGTCCGGCAGCGCGGACTTCTCCTCGCCGCGGAAGGTGAAGCCGGCTTCCTCGCCCTCACCCTCGGTGTCCACGACCACGATCTGACCGGGGCGCAGCTCGTTGAAGAGGATCTTCTCCGAGAGCGTGTCCTCGATCTCGCGCTGTACGGCACGGCGCAGCGGCCGCGCGCCCAGCACCGGGTCGAAGCCCTTCTTCGCCAGCAGCTCCTTGGCCGCCGTCGAGAGCTCCAGGCCCATGTCGCGGTCCTTGAGGCGCTCATCCAGCTCGTCGATCCTGAGGTCGACGATCTCGATGATGTTGTCCGGCGTGAGCTGGTGGAAGACCACCGTGTCGTCGACACGGTTCAGGAACTCGGGGCGGAAGTGCTGCTTCAGCTCCTCGTTGACCTTGGCCTTCATCCGCTCGTACCCGGTCTTGACGTCGCCCTGGGCGGCGAAGCCCAGGTTGAAGCCCTTGGAGATGTCCCGGGTGCCGAGGTTGGTGGTCATGATGATGATCGTGTTCTTGAAGTCCACGACCCGGCCCTGGGAGTCGGTCAGGCGACCGTCCTCCAGCACCTGCAGCAGGCTGTTGAAGATGTCCGGGTGGGCCTTCTCGACCTCGTCGAAGAGGACGACCGAGAACGGCTTGCGGCGGACCTTCTCCGTCAGCTGACCGCCCTCTTCGTAGCCCACGTAACCGGGGGGCGAACCGAAGAGACGCGAGACCGTGTGCTTCTCGGAGAACTCGGACATGTCGAGCTGAATCAGCGCGTCCTCGTCCCCGAACAGGAACTCGGCGAGCGTCTTCGACAGCTCGGTCTTACCGACGCCGGACGGGCCCGCGAAGATGAACGAGCCACCGGGGCGCTTCGGGTCCTTCAGGCCTGCACGAGTGCGTCGGATGGCCTGGGAGAGCGCCTTGATGGCGTCCTCCTGCCCGATGACGCGCTTGTGGAGCTCGTCCTCCATGCGCAGCAGCCTGGACGACTCCTCCTCGGTCAGCTTGAAGACCGGGATGCCCGTCGCCGTGGCCAGGACCTCGGCGATCAGCTCCTCGTCGACCTCGGCCACGACGTCCATGTCGCCGGCCTTCCACTCCTTCTCCCGCTTGGCCTTCGCGGCCAGCAGCTGCTTCTCCTTGTCGCGGAGACCGGCTGCCAGCTCGAAGTCCTGGGAGTCGATCGCCGACTCCTTCTCGCGGCGGACGTCCGCGATCTTCTCGTCGAACTCGCGGAGGTCCGGCGGCGCGGTCATCCGGCGGATCCGCATCCGGGAGCCGGCCTCGTCGATCAGGTCGATCGCCTTGTCCGGCAGGAAGCGGTCCGAGATGTACCGGTCGGCCAGGGTGGCGGCGGCGACCAGGGCGGCGTCCGTGATCGAGACCCGGTGGTGGGCCTCGTAACGGTCGCGGAGGCCCTTGAGGATCTCGATGGTGTGCTGCAGCGAGGGCTCGGCGACCTGGATCGGCTGGAAGCGGCGCTCGAGGGCCGCGTCCTTCTCCAGGTGCTTGCGGTACTCGTCGAGGGTCGTGGCACCGATGGTCTGCAGCTCGCCTCGCGCCAGCATGGGCTTGAGGATCGAGGCCGCGTCGATCGCGCCCTCGGCGGCGCCCGCGCCGACCAGGGTGTGCAGCTCGTCGATGAAAAGGATGATGTCGCCGCGGGTGCGGATCTCCTTGAGCACCTTCTTCAGGCGCTCCTCGAAGTCACCGCGGTAACGGGAGCCGGCGACCAGGGCGCCCAGGTCCAGGGTGTAGAGGTGCTTGTCCTTGAGGGTCTCGGGCACCTCGCCCTTCACGATCGCCTGGGCCAGGCCCTCGACGACCGCGGTCTTGCCGACGCCGGGCTCGCCGATGAGCACCGGGTTGTTCTTCGTACGACGCGACAGCACCTGCATGACGCGCTCGATCTCCTTCTCGCGCCCGATGACCGGGTCGAGCTTGGATTCGCGCGCCGCCTGGGTGAGGTTGCGGCCGAACTGATCAAGGACCAGGGAGGTGGAGGGGGTGCCCTCTGCCGGGCCGCCGGCGGTGGCGGCCTCCTTGCCCTGGTAGCCCGACAGCAGCTGGATGACCTGCTGGCGGACGCGGTTCAAGTCGGCGCCCAGCTTCACGAGGACCTGGGCGGCGACGCCCTCGCCCTCGCGGATCAGGCCGAGCAGGATGTGCTCGGTGCCGATGTAGTTGTGCCCCAGCTGAAGGGCTTCGCGGAGCGACAGCTCCAGCACCTTCTTGGCCCGGGGGGTGAAGGGGATGTGGCCGGACGGGGCCTGCTGGCCCTGGCCAATGATCTCCTCAACCTGCTGGCGGACCGCCTCGAGCGAAATCCCGAGGCTCTCCAGGGCCTTAGCGGCGACACCCTCACCCTCATGGATCAGACCCAAGAGGATGTGCTCGGTGCCGATGTAGTTGTGGTTGAGCATCCGGGCCTCTTCTTGGGCCAGGACGACAACCCGCCGCGCGCGGTCGGTGAACCTCTCGAACATCGTTATCGCTCCTCAGAGCGGTCAGGCAGTAAAGGGGTCGGTCCCCTCCCTGTCCTTCCGCAGCTTAGTCCCGCAAGCGGGGACCGCTCATTCCAACTGCCGACAACCCGTCCATGGCCTCCTGCCCGAACAGCCGACAACAGCTCCAACCCGATGGTGCGGAACGATGTTCCCCCAGGCCAGGCATATACGCTCATTGCCGCTACGCCCATGGCGAACGCCGTCCATCCGCGACCACCGGATGCATCGCTCTCACTAGCCAAGTCTTACCCGCTGGGGGTGCGGCCTCATGCGATTTCGGCCGCGCTTCCCTGCGCTAAGGGCGAACAGACTTACGTTCCATCCGGATACCGCCCGATACGGACCGCGACCACATGCCGCCGGACCGTAACTCTCCGTGCCCGCCGGGCGTTGCTCCGGGCATGACGTACGGGGACGTGCTCGAGGTCCCGGCGGCCGCCGGCTATGCGGTGCTGGGCCGCCGGCTGCGGACCGGTCCGGTGGCCCGGAAGGGGCGGCGGCTGCGGTTCCTGGTGGCGCCTGGGAGCGCGGCGCTGGTGCCAGAGCTGCTGGACTGGCTGGAGTGGGGCGGGATCCCGCTGGATCTGCGGGCATTTCCCGGGGCGGAGGCCACCTGGGAGGGGGCGGTGTGGCTGCGGGCGCCGGCGCCGGACCTGGCGCCGCGGCTGCCGGCGATGCGCCTCGGCGGCGAGGGCGGGCCCGCGCCCGGGGCGCCGGATCTGGTGCGCCTGGTGGCGGCGGCGGCCACAGCCTGTCACCGGATGGCGCTGCTGGGCCCGGCGGCACTTCCCCGCCAAGAAGCCGGAAAAAGATGACGGGGGCGCCTATGGGCGCCCCCGCTCAAATATTGCCGTCGCTTACGCGGCGGACTCAGCCGTTGGCCTTCTCGTACGCCTCACGGACCGACGCAGGAACGCGGCCGCGGTCATTGACCTCGTAGCCGTTCTCCTTGGCCCAGGCACGGATCTTCGCGGTGTCCTGGCTGCCGCCGGAAGCCGCCGCACGACCCTTGCCGCGGGTGCCGCGACCGCCGGTACGGCGGCCCTTGTCCACAAACTGCTCAAGCGCGCCACGAAGCTTGTCGGCGTTCTTGGTGCTGAGGTCGATCTCGTACTGCTTGCCATCAAGCGCGAACGTTACGGTCTCGTCCGCCTCGCCGCCGTCGAGGTCATCCACTAGAAGGACCTGAACCTTCTGTGCCACCGGGCATCCCTTTCATCGAAAACAACGAGTACTGGGCGAAAGCAAACCCCCTTTTCGGAGAAAACACAAACCCTGGACAAGAATCGACCGCAAGTGACCGCACAATAAACGCGCGAATTCGGACATATCGGGTTAGAGCTGAAGCAGCATCCGACTGTTCCCCAGGGTGTTCGGCTTCACCCGCTCCAGCCCCAGGAACTCCGCCACTCCCTCGTCATAGGAGCGCAGCAGCTCGCTGTAGACATCACCGTCCACGGGAGTCTCCCCGATCTCCGTGAACCCGTGCTTGGCGAAGAAGTCGACTTCGAAGGTCAGGCAGAAAATCCGGCGCACACCGAGCCACCTCGCGGTCTGCAACAACTTGTCGAGAAGCAGATGCCCGGCACCGGTCCGCTTCGCCCCCGGATCGACCGCGAGGGTGCGCACCTCGGCGAGGTCCTCCCACATCACATGCAGCGCACCACAGCCGATGACCTCGGCGTCTTCGTCGCGTTCGGCCACCCAGAACTCCTGGATGTCCTCGTAAAGGGTGACCGTCTCTTTGCCGAGCAGGATCCCCTCGGTCACGTACGGATCCAGCAGCCTGCGGATCGCCCGTACGTCACTGGTGCGGGCCCGGCGGACGGTCAGCTGATTAGAAACCGTGGACATGACGGGACGTTATCGCTCGGACACATCCGGTGTGTCACCGGGTTGGTCGAGTTGCACAACGCGTAACGCATCCCGCAAGGCCTCGATCTGTTCCGGGGACATCATCCCGAAGAAGGCGACAAGAGCGGCCGCGGGGTTGTCGCTGGCGGCCCAGGCCTCGTTCATCAGGGCGGCGGAGTAGGCGGCGCGGGTGGAGACCGCCTCATATCTATAGGCGCGGCCTTCTGAAGAGCGGCGGAGCCAGCCCTTCTGATGGAGGTTGTCCATTACGGTCATGACCGTCGTGTACGCGATGGAACGGTTCTGCTGGAGATCCTCCAGGACTTCCCGCACGGTGACGGGCCGGTTCCACTCCCACACCCGGGTCATGACGACGTCTTCGAGCTCTCCCAATGGCCGTACCACGAGTAGAACCCTAGCCGGAATGCGGTGTTCCCGCCCTTAGAAGGGCGTTTCGGACATGCTTCCGGCTTAACCCGCCGACTTCTGGCGGGCCGCTTCCGCCTGGGACAGCGAGGCATCCACCGCGGCGTCTTCCTTGGCCTTGTTCGGGCCGCCCTGGTTCTTCACGATCTTCACGATCAGGACGGTGAAGAAGATCGCCATGACCGTCGGGGGCACGAGCGCAGAGACGTAGTCCATGGCATTCAGCCTACGCTCAGGCGGTTCGCGCCTGAGGCATAGGGCCTGCCTGGAGTTTCCCGTCGTCGCGCGCAGCGCGGCGCAGCGGCGTCCGGTGCGTGCTCTCGGCGTGCGCCGCGGCCGGTCCTGTGGCGGAGCCACCGGTCCGGTCGCGGTGCGCGTCGAGAGTGCGTGCCGGGCGTCGGGGCGCAGACGGGAAACTCCTGGCAGGCCCTAGGTCCTGGGGAGCGGGTGGCTGCTTGCGGCGGGGTGGGAAGACCTCGGCGGGGGTGGGCACCGGGCGGCCGGGGGACGGGGGTGCGGGGCGGGCCGGGCGGGCCGGGGCCGGGTCCTGCTGGCGGTCGGGGGCGGGCTTGTCCTCGTCCGCGCAGCGCCCGCCGGGGAGGGCGAGCAGCCGCGGGGCCGGACGGGGGACGTCGGGGGATGCCGACCGCTGCTCGGATACGTACGGGAGCCGGCGCGCGGCCGCGGCCGCCTCGCAGCGGCGCAGCAGCGCCGTGCGACGGCCGGTCTCCGCGGGGCTCGCCGGGAGCGCGGCCAGGGTGCGCAGCGCCGTCAGGTCGGCGGCCTGGGGGGCGTAGCCGGCGGCGAGGGCTTCCCGCAGCAGCTCGGCATAGCCGGGCGCGGCGGCGGGCAGCGCGGCCCGGTAGCGGGCGAGGTCCGCGATGAGGAAGTCCCGCATCCGTTCGGCCTCGCGGGCCGTTTCGTCCACCGCCGCGGCGAGCCGGAGGCAGTCGCGTACACCATTACTTGCGGCAAGGGCGCCGCGCACGACGCGAAGCTCGTCGGCGCTGAACGCCATGCCGCCTCGGGAACCGTATGGCGTGGGCATAATCCGACTTTAGGCCCTTAATGCCCGGTTCCCGGGTAGCGACACCGGCGATCCGCGGGCGCCGGGAGAGGTCCCCGGCGTCCGCGGACCGGCGCGGGTTCACTGCCCGCGGGACGACCTGCGGCGGGTGACGGCCACCGCGACCGCGCCGAGGCCGAGCGCCGCGGCGGCGGCCGCGAGGATCCACAGGATCCCGTTGCTGCCGGTCCCGGCCATGGAGCCGGAGGCGTCGTCAGAGGAGCCGGCGTCGCCGGACGTACCGGCATCGGCGCCCGCCGAGCCCGAGGAGCCCGAGGTGTCGCCTGAGCTCCCGCCCGAGCCGCCGCCGCCCGAGCCGCCACCGGACCCGGTCGCCTTCAGCTCGATCGGCGCGGCGTCGTTGTCCGGCTTGTTGTCGCGGGTCGGGTAGTCCGTGCGGGCGATCGCCTGGACCTTGCCCTCGGCGCCCTTCACCTTCTTGTCGATGTGGACGTAGAAGACCAGGGTGTCCTTCGCGCCCGCGGCGAAGGTCTCCGGGAGGGTGCAGACGTAGGTGCGGGACTTCTTCGACTTCTTCGAGCAGGCCCAGTCGTCGTCCTCGCCCGGGAACGGGATCTTGGTGATCGTGGTGCCCTCGGGCGGCGTCACCTCGTACGTGCCGGAGCCGTGGCCCTCGCGGTACTGGAGGTCCATCGTGCCGGGCCCGGCATTGCGGACGCCGAGCTCGACCTTGGCCGTAGCACCCTTCTTGCCCTCGATGGTGCCGCCGATCGCCTGGTAGTCGGCGCGCTGGGTGGTGGCGAGGTCGAGGTGGCCACCGTTGCCGGCAAAGGCGGCGGTCTCCTTCAGCGTGAGCGGCGGGCCGCTGCCCTGCTCCGAGTAGTCCTCGGGCTTCTCGTACTCCCAGGGGTTGCCGCTGCCGAGCGCCCAGAAGTGGTAGTTGGCGCTGCCGTACATCTGGTCGCCGGCGACCTTGAAGCGGAAGGGGGCGCTGAACTCGTAGGCCTTGCCCGCCTCGACCGGGGTGTCGAAGGTGCAGTACGCGGCGGTGTCGAAGGACGGCATGTAGTGGCAGTTGCTGTGCTGGCGAGCGACGCGCAGGCCCTCGACCGAGCTCAGCTTGACGCCGATGCCCTTGGGGGCGGCGAGGGTGCCGCGGTTGGCGACGGCCGGGGTGAGGTCGATGGTGGAGCCGGGCTCGACGCCCTTGAGCGGGGCGTGGGTGCGCGCTTCCAGCTTCGGGCCGCCGATGACGGCCTTGGTCTCGGCGGTCGCGGTGGCCGCGTTGGAGGCGGTCGCCGTGTACTTGATGGTGCCGCCGTCGCCGGGCTTCGCGCCCTTGGCGCCGCTGATGTAGAAGGGCTGGACGCTGGTCTTGCCGTCGATGGAGCTGAAGTCGCAGGTGAAGACGTAGCCGCCGGCGTCCTTCTTGCAGACCGGGGAGTCGCCGGTGATGGCGGCCTTCCCCTTCAGCTCCGAGGCGTCGATGGTGAGCTTGACGTCCTTGGCGAGGGGGTCCTCATCCGCGTCGGGGGCCAGGTTGAGGTCGAGGCGGTAGAGGTCGCCGCCCGGCGGGCCCTGGCCGTGCTCGTAGACGTAATACGTCTCCTGCGCCTGAATCTCGAGCACCGGCGCCGCGGCCGCGGCGGTGCCCCCGAGCGCCGCGCTCAGCAGCCCCGCCACGACGGCGGCTGCCGCCGCCAACTTGCCCTTCATTGGCTCCACTCACCTGTCATGGACATCTTTGGTCGGCCGGTGAGACTGCCGGGAGGGTGGAAAGGTTGTAATCGGGCCTGCGTTAGGTGCGGGCGATATTCCGCTCGTAGACGAGGCGGAGGCCGATGAGGGTGAGCCAGGGCTCGTGTTCGTCGATGACGGAGGAGTCGGCGAGCATCAGCGGGGCGATGCCGCCGGTGGCGATGACGGTGACGTCGTCGGGGTCGTCCGCGAGCTCCACCGCCATGCGGCCGACTACGCCGTCCACCTGGCCCGCGAAGCCGTAAAGGATGCCGGACTGCATGGCTTCGACCGTGTTTTTGCCGATGACGCTGCGCGGGCGGGCGATTTCGATTTTACGGAGCTGGGCGCCGCGGACGCCGAGGGCTTCGGTGGAGATTTCGATGCCGGGGGCGATGACGCCGCCCACGTATTCGCCCTTGGCGCTGATCGCGTCGAAGGTGGTGGCCGTGCCGAAGTCGACGACGATGCACGGGCCGCCGTAGAGCTCGGCGGCGGCGAGGGCGTTGATGATGCGGTCGGCGCCGACTTCCTTGGGGTTGTCCATGAGGACGGGGACGCCGGTCTTGACGCCGGGCTCGACGAGGACGGCGGGCACGTCCCCGTAATAGCGCCTGGTCACCTCGCGCAGCTCGTGCAGGACGCTCGGGACGGTGGAGCAGATCGCGATGCCGTCGATGCCGTCGCCCAGCTCCTCGCCGAGCAGCGGGTGCATGCCCATCAGGCCCTGGAGGAGGACGGCCAGCTCGTCCGCGGTGCGGCGGGAGTCGGTCGAGACGCGCCAGTGCTCGACGATCTCCTCGCCGTCGAAGAGGCCGAGGACGGTATGCGTATTGCCGACGTCGATGGTGAGCAGCATCGGGTGCTCAGTCCTCCCTCAGGTCCAGGCCGATGTCGAGAATGCGGGAGGAGTGGGTGAGCGCGCCGACAGCCAGGTAGTCCACGCCGGTGGCGGCGTAGGCGGCGGCGTTCTCGAGGGTGAGGCGGCCGGAGGATTCGAGGGTGGCGCGGCCGTTGTTGATCGCGACTGCTTCCTCGGTCTCCGACGGGGTGAAGTTGTCGAGGAGGATCACGTCGGCGCCGGCGTCGAGGGCCTCGCGGAACTGGTGGAGGGTGTCGACCTCGATCTCGATGTCGAGGTCGGGGAATTCCTGTCGTACGAGCTTGAAGGCTGCTGCCACGCCGCCTGCCGCGACGACGTGGTTGTCCTTGACCAGGGCGGCGTCCGAGAGTGACATGCGGTGGTTGACGCCGCCGCCGGCACGTACCGCGAACTTTTCCAGGGCGCGGAGGCCGGGGGTCGTCTTGCGGGTGTCGCGGACCTTGGCGCTGGTGTCTGCGAGGGCGTCCGCCCAGGCGCGGGTGGCGGTGGCGATGCCGGAGAGGCGGCACAGGACGTTGAGCGCGCTGCGCTCTGCCGTGAGGAGGTCGCGGGTGCGGGTCTTCACGGACAGGAGCTTCTGGCCCTTGGCGACCCGGTCGCCGTCCTCGGCGTGCCGCTCGACCTCGAACTCATCGGTGCAGACGACGGAGAGGATCGCCTCGGCGATGTGCAGCCCCGCGACGACGCCGTCCTCGCGGGCGGTGAAGTCGCCGGTGGCCGTGGCGTCTTCCGGGACGGTGGCGACGGTGGTGACGTCCACGCCGTTGTCGAGGTCCTCCTCGATGGCGAGGTGGGCGATGTCCTCGACCTGCACGGGGTCGAGGCCGGCGTCGGCGAGGAGCTGGGCCAGGTCGGGGTCGAGGCCGCAGGCGAGGTCGTCGTGCTCGTACGCTTCGGCGTCGCCGCCGCCGCATCCGCAGGAGTCGCCGCAGGCGCCGGCGCCTTCGGCGGGGGCGCCGCCGATGGGGAGCAGGGTGAGCTCCACGGGCCGCGGGCGGTTGGGGTCGGACTTGGGGGTCGGGGTGGTCACTTCTGCTCCTGGGTGGGCGGGAAAGCCGTGCCCTGCGTCCGGCGGACGGTGAGGGCGGTGTTGTCTTGGAGGGTGGCTACGAGGTGATGGTGCCAGTTGGCGTCGTCGCGGTCGGGGTGGTCCTCGCGCCAGTGGCACCCGCGGGTCTCCTCGCGGAGGGCGGCGGCGTGGGTGAGGACGGTGGCGACGAGGTGGAGGTTGGTCGCCTCCCAGGTCTCGACGCAGGGGAGCTCGGCGTCGGGTTTGGCTTCGTCGCGTATGCGCTGCAGCTGCGCTGAGGCTTCGGCGAGGCTTTCCGCGGAGCGGAGGACGCCGGCGCCGGTGGTCATGGTGCGCTGGATCGCGTAGCGCGCCTCGGGCGGGAGCAGGACGCCTGCGGCGCCTGGCTCTTGCCCGCCCACAGACCGCCCGTTGCTGTCTCGGGCAGGAGCTATGGCCGTCTCGGGCGGCGCGGCCGCCACGTCCTCGAGCGAGTTCAACGGGCGGGCCGGGTGGGAAGCGTCCCGCGCCGCAGGCGCGGTCGCCGCGATCGAGGCCGCGATCCGCTCCGCGAAGACCAGGCCCTCCAGCAGCGAGTTCGACGCCAGGCGGTTCGCGCCGTGGACGCCCGTGCACGCCACCTCGCCGCACGCGTACAAGCCCGGCACCGTCGTGCGGCCCTCCCGGTCCGTCCTCACCCCGCCGGAGGCGTAGTGGGCGGCCGGGGCCACCGGGATTCCCTCCGTCGCCGGGTCGATGCCGTGCGCCTCGCATGCCGCCAGGATCGTCGGGAAGCGGGTCTCCCACATCTCCCGGCCGAAGTGGCGGCCGTCCAGGTACACATGGTCCGTGCCCTGCTCCGTCATCCGCCGCAGGATGCCCTTCGCCACCACATCGCGCGGCGCCAGCTCCGCCAGCTCGTGCTGGCCCACCATGAAGCGCACGCCCTCCGCGTCCACCAGGTGCGCACCCTCGCCCCGCACCGCCTCCGACACCAGCGGCTGCTGGCCCTCGGCGTCCGGGCCCAGGTACATCACCGTCGGGTGGAACTGCACGAACTCCAGGTCCGAGACCTCCGCCCCGGCCCGTAGCGCAAGCGCGACGCCGTCGCCGGTCGACACCGGCGGATTCGTCGTCGCCGAGAAGACCTGGCCCATGCCGCCCGTGGCCAGGACGACGTACTGCGCCCGGACCGCGCCTACGCCGTCCCGCGCGCCCTCGCCCATCACGTGCAAGGTCAGGCCCGCCGTGCGGCCCGCCTCGTCCTTCAACAGGTCCAGGACCAGGGCGTGTTCGATCGTCTCGATCCCCGCACTCCGGACCGCGGCCACCAGCGCCCGCGAGACCTCCGCGCCTGTCGCGTCGCCACCCGCATGCGTGATCCGCCGCCGGTGGTGGCCGCCCTCGCGCGTCAGCTGCAGATCGCCCGTCGCCTCGTCCGCGTCGAACTCCGCCCCCGCGGCGATCAACCGCCGCACCGCCCCGGGCCCCTCCGTGACCAGCGTCCGCACCGCCGCCTCGTCGCACAGGCCCACGCCCGCTACCAGCGTGTCCGCGAGGTGCTGCTCAGGAGTGTCGCCCTCGCCCAGCGCCGCCGCGATGCCGCCCTGTGCCCAGCGCGTGGAGCCGTCGTCGAGCAGCGCCTTGGTGATCACGATCGTGCGCAGCCCGGCCGCGGCGCAGCGGAGCGCGGCGGTCAGCCCGGCGACGCCGGAGCCGACTACGGCCACGTCGGCGTCGGTGTACCAGCCGGGGGCTGGGGCGGGGAGACGATTCATCGGAGGGCTCCGAAGGTCAGGCGGACGTTGTCGATGAGGCGGGTGGTGCCTACCTTCGCTGCCACTGCCAGGACGGCCTCGCCCGCATAGTCGTCCGGTACGTCAGTGAAGTCGGACGGGTCGACCAGCGCGAGATAGTCGAGGCCGAGCGGCGGGTCCGCCTTCCCGGCCTCGTCCAGTACGGCCCGCGCGGCCTCGCGCACCGCGGCCGGGGTGCGCTGCCCGGCGCCCGCGAACAGCGCCCGGGACAGCGCGAGTCCGGTCTCCCGGTCGGCGGCGGACAAGTAGCGGTTACGGGACGACAGCGCCAGGCCGTCCTCCTCGCGGACCGTGGGGGCGCCGACCACCTCCACCGGGAAGTTCAGATCCCGCACCATCCGCGTGATCAGCGCCAGCTGCTGCGCGTCCTTCTGCCCGTAGAAGGCGATGTCGGGCGCGGTCAGGTGGAGCAGCTTCGCCACGACCGTGAGTACCCCGTCGAAGTGCCCCGGCCGGTACGCCCCTTCGAGCCGCGTCCCCATCGGGCCCGCGCTGATCCGTACCTCCGGCTCGCCGCCCGGATACACCTCGTCGATAGCCGGGGCGAAGACGACGTCCGCGCCCTCCTCGCCCGCGATGGCGACGTCGGCGTCGAGAGTGCGCGGGTAGCGGTCGAGGTCCTCGTTCGGGCCGAACTGGAGCGGGTTGACGAAGACCGTGACGACCACCTGGCCTGCCGGGCCGACCCGGTCGCGGGCGGCCCGTACGAGCGTGGCGTGCCCGGCGTGCAGCGCGCCCATCGTCATGACGACGGCGCGCGCGCCCGCGCGCGGCTGCGCCGCGAGCTCGGCGGCCGTATGGACAACAGTCGGGGTCACTGCGGCCCCCGCCTCTCCGCCAGGACCCCCAGCAGATCCTCGGCCAGCTCCGGCTTCAGCACCCCGTGCGCCAGCGCCCGATCCGCCGTGGCGCGGGCCATCGCCACGTACGACGACACCGCCTGCGGCGCATGCGCGCGCAGCTGCTCGATGTGGGCGGCCACGGTGCCCGCGTCGCCGCGCGCGACCGGGCCGGTGAGCGCGGCGTCGCCGCTGCGCAGCGCATTGTCGAGGGCGGCGCCGAGGAGCGGGCCGAGCATCCGCTCGGGGGCCTGGACGCCGGCCCTGCCGAGCAGCTCCATGGACTGGGAGACCAGCGTGACCAGGTGGTTCGCGCCGATCGCGAGGGCGGCGTGGTAGAGCGGGCGGGCCGCCTCCTCGACGTACTCGGGCTCGCCGCCCATCTCCACGACCAGCGCCTCCGCCGCGAGCCGCAGCTCCTCCGGGGCCGTGACGCCGAAGGAGCAGCCGGCCAGGCGCTGCACGTCTACCTGCGTGCCGGTGAAGGTCATCACCGGGTGCAGCGCGAGCGGCAGCGCGCCGGCGCGCGTGGCGGGGTCCAGGACGGTGGCGCCGTAGCGGCCAGAGGTGTGTACGAGGAGCTGCCCCGGTCGTACGGCGCCGGTGTCGGCGAGGCCCTCGACGAGGCCGGGGAGGACGTCGTCGGGGACGGTGAGCAGGACGAGGTCGGCGTGCGCCAGCACCTCGGCCGGGTCGCTGACGACGGGGACGCCGGGGAGCAGGTCGGCGGCGCGGGTGCGGGCGGCCTCGGAGACGGCGTTGACCGCGACGGGGCGGTGTCCGGAGAGCGCGAGGGCGGCGGCGAGGGCGGGGCCCACGCGGCCTGCGCCCACGACGCCGATGGTCAGGCGCGCAGGCTTTTCCTGCGGCTCGGGTCCGTTCACGGCTGCCCCTTCGGCCCTTCGGCAGTTCCGGTCCTCTAGGGGGTACCGGACTTGTCGTCAATCTTACGCGATCCCCTGCGGGGGGCCACGGCGACGGCGGTGGGGTTGGTCACGGTACGGGCCCGGGCTGGTGGCAGGCTGCTGTGCCATGAGCGACGACGAAGAGCGGGTGAAGGCGCGGCAGCAGGCCGCGTGGCGGGGCGCGGAGCGGGTGCTGGCGGATACGTTCACCGAGGGCGTCGGGGAGCGGATGCGGCGGCTGCTGGCCGCCGCCCCGGACGCGTACGACCTGGAGCAGCCCGTCGACATGTACGGCAACGGGATCGTCGCCGGGCTGGAGCGGCGCACCGCGGAGCTGCTCGGCCACGAGACCGCCGCTTTCTTCCCCACCGGGACGATGGCGCAGCAGGTCGCTCTGCGCTGCTGGGCCGCCCGCACCGGCAACGCCACCGTGGCCACCCACCCGCTCGGCCACCTGGAGCTCCACGAGCGGGACGCCTATGCGGTGGTGAGCGGCCTGCGGACCGTACATCCGACCGCAGAGCCGCGGCTGCCGACCGCCGCGGAGGTGGCGGACCTGGACGAGCCCTTCGGGACGCTGCTGCTGGAACTGCCGCTGCGCGACGCCGGTTTCATGCTCCCGGACTTCTCCGGGCTCACCGCCACCGTCGCCGCGGCCCGCGAGCGCGACGCCGTCGTGCACTTCGACGGCGCCCGGCTGTGGGAGACCACCACGCACTTCGGGCGGACGCTGCCGGAGATCGCGGGCCTGGCGGACAGCGTGTACGTGTCGTACTACAAGTCCCTCGGCGGCCTCGGCGGCGCCGCGCTCGCCGGGCCCGCGACGCTCGTCGAGGAGGCGCGGGCGTGGCGGCACCGGTACGGCGGGCAGGTCTTCCAGCAGTGGCCGACCGCGCTGGCGGCGCTGGTGGGACTGGATGAGGAGCTGCCGCGGCTGCCGGAGTACGTGGCGCAGGCGCGGGTGGTCGCGGGGGCGCTGCGGGAGGCGTTCGCGGGCACGGGCTGGTTCCGGGTGCATCCCGGGGAGCCGCACACGCACCAGTTCCAGGTCTGGCTGCCGTACGGGGCCGGGGAGCTGACCGAGGCGTCGGTTCGGCTCGCCGAGGAGGAGCGGACCATGCTGTTCCGGCGCTGGCGGGAGCCGGCGGGCGGGCCGCCGGGCGTCGCGGTGACCGAGGTGACGGTTGCCGCGCCCGGCCTGCGGTGGTCGGCGGCGGACGTACGGGAGGCCGCCGCCGCGTTCCTGCGGCTGCTCACGCCGCCCGGGTGAAGCGGGCGCGGCGGCGGTCGGCGAGGGCCTGGCGGACGACCCGCCACACGTTGAGCTCGGGAGCGGGCGGGGCCGGGACGCCGTGCCTGGCGGCGCGGGCCGCGTCGAGTGCGTACTGCTGGTGAAGAGTCATGCCATCGACCGTGCGCCCGCCGCCGACCAGCGGTCACGTCACTTGACCGAGGCCGTCAAACGACTCGGGCCGCGCCCGGGGGCCGGGGCACCATGGGGTACGTGAGCATCAAAATCGACGTCACCGGGCTGCCGCCCGAGCGCATCACCTTCGCGCCCTCCCCGCTCGCCGAGCTGGGCGCGATGCTGCACGCGCTCTCCGAGCCCGCGCACCACCCGGGGCTGCACGGCTGGGCCACGGCCACCGCCGCCGCACTGAAGCCGGTGCTCGCCGACCGCCTCACCGAGGCGGACTTCATGTGGCGGTCCGCCCGCTCCGACCTCCTCGCGCCGCCGCACCCCGGCGCCACCCTCGCCGAGGACCTGGACTGGATCGACAGCCTCGACAACCGCCGGTTCGTGAAGGCGGCCTTCGAGATCAGCTGCAATTCGTCGTACGAGTCGACCGTCTCCCCGCTCGACGACGCCGCCGAACGCGCCAAGGTCCTGGACCTGGCGGCGGCGCGCGGGCCGCGGCAGGCGCAGTTCACCGAGCGGATGCTGGACGACCCGGACGGGCTGCGGATCTGGCTGCGGCGCCTCTTCGAGGACTGCGAGCAGGCGTTCTTCGGCGATACGTGGCAGCGGGTGCGGGTCCAGCTGGCCGCCGACGCCCGGCACAAGACGGAGCTGCTGCAGCGCAAGGGACTCGCGGAGACGGTGTCCGCCGTATCCGAGGCCATCCGGCTCGAGGAGTACGGCACCGGCGGGTCCCGGCTCGTCCTGGACAAGCTGTCCACCGGCTTCACCAGCGCCACCGTCGAGGGCGGGCTGACCTTCCTGCCCACCGCCTTCGGCTGGCCGCACCTGTTCGCGGGGCACGCCCCCGGCTGGCGGCCGGTGATCCTCTATCCGGTCGCGACGCCCGAGCTGCCCCGCCCCGAGGCCCTGGAGATGGTGCAGGCGCGCCTCGAAGCCCTCGCCCACCCGATGCGCATGCGCCTGACCCGGATGCTGGCCCGCAGCTCGCACTCCACGGGCGAGCTGGCGACGGCGTTCGGCATCACCGCGCCCGAGGTCTCCCGGCACCTGGCCGTGCTGAAGAAGGCCGGCCTGATCTCCACCCGCCGCCGCGGCCGCTACGTCCTCCACCAGCTGGAGCTCCAGACGGTCGCGCGGCTGGGCTCCGACTTCCTGGAGACGGTGCTGCGCTAGCCGCTGGAGCCCGCCCGGACGAGGCCCGTCTCGTACGCGAGGACCACGGCCTGCACCCGGTCGCGCAGCTCCAGCTTGGTCAGGATGCGGCCGACGTGGGTCTTCACGGTCGCCTCCGAGAGGACCAGGCGCGCCGCGATCTCGCCGTTGGACAGGCCCTGCGCGACCAGCAGCAGCACCTCGCGCTCGCGGTCGGTGAGGCGGTCGAGCTCGGGGTGGGCGCGGTCGCCGCCGGAGACCGGCATGACGTCGGCGAAGCGGTCGATCAGGCGGCGGGTGGTGGAGGGGGCGACGACCGCGTCGCCGTTGTGGACGGCGCGGATCGCGGTGAGCAGCTCGCCCGGCGGTACGTCCTTGAGCATGAAGCCGCTGGCCCCGGCCTGGAGCGCGGAGAAGGCGTACTCGTCGAGGTCGAAGGTGGTGAGGATGAGGACCTTCGGGGTCACGGAAGGCTCGCCCGCGCAGATCACCCGGGTCGCCTCGACCCCGTCCAGGCGCGGCATGCGTACGTCCATCAGGACCACGTCCACCGGCGTCGTCTTCAGCTTGTCCACCGCCTCCTGCCCGTCCCCGGCCTCGGCGACGACCTCCATGTCCTCCTGGGCGGCGAGCACCATGCGGAAGCCGGTGCGCAGCAGCACCTGGTCGTCGACGAGCATGACGCGGATCGGCATGGGATTCGGACCTTCTCTCGTAGCGGTGAGATCAGTATCGGTGGTGGGGTGCTCAAGTCACCGGTTTCAGCGGCAGCGTCGCCGTAATACGGAAGCCGCCGCCTGGTCGCGGGCCCGTCTCCAGGCGGCCGCCGACCATGCCGACGCGCTCGCGCATGCCGATGAGGCCGTGGCCGAGGCCGTCGGCGCCGCCTTCCTCGTACAGCTCGCGCTCCGCGCCGCGGCCGTCGTCCTCGACGAGGAGCTCGACGCCGCTGTCGCCGTAGGTGAGGCGGACGGTGGCGCCGGCATTCGGGCCGCCGTGCTTGCGGGTGTTGGTCAGCGCTTCCTGGACGATGCGGTACGCCGTCAGCTCGATGCTGCTGGGCAGCTCCCGCGGGCTGCCGTCGACCTTGAAGTCGACGGTGAGGCCGGTGCCGCGGACCTGCTCGACCAGGTCGGTGAGCTGGTCGACGCCGGGCTGCGGTACGTACTCGCCGACCTGCTCGCTGCCGTCGCCGGTGCGCAGCACGCCGAGCAGCCTGCGCATCTCCGTCAGCGCCTGGCGGCCGGTCGAGGAGATCGTGCCCAGGGCCTGCTTTGCCTGCTCGGGGGCCTGGTCGAGGACGTACGCGGCGCCATCGGCCTGCACCACCATGACGGAGACGTTGTGCGCGACGACGTCGTGCAGCTCGCGGGCGATACGGGCCCGCTCGGCGGCGACCGCGACCCGCGACTGGGCCTCGCGCTCCTTCTCCAGGCGGCGGGCGCGCTCCTCCAGCTCGGCGTAGTACGCCCGGCGGGTGCGGATGGAGTCGCCGAGCACCCAGGCGAGGACGAAGGTGATCGTCATGAAGATGGTGCCCGCGATGGCGCTCGAAATCGGCTGGTTCGAGTCCGGCCAGCGCACCGACGAGATCGTGGGGGCCGCCGCGGAGGCGGCGAGGGCCAGCCGGGAGGCCCAGCGGGCGCCGCGGGAGGCCGCGGTGAAGACGATGACGACGAGGGCGAAGTGGGCGGGGCCGACGCCGACGTCGGTGCCCAGCTGCAGCACGCCCAGCCCGATGGTGGCGAGGAGCACCCGCTCCGGATAGCGGCGGCGCAGCGCGACGCAGACGGCGAAGGCGACGGCGAAGCCGAGGGCGGTGGCCTTCTCGATGTCCGTGTGCGGGGAGTGGTCGGGGCGCGACGGCGTCTCGTCGATCGTGACGACCCAGAGCAGGCTCATCATGACCAGGACAACAGCCCAGAAGCTGTCGACCAAGGTCGGATGCCTGCGGAGGAAGTCGTAGACGCGTTGCACGTTACCCAGCGTAGGCATCCCGCCAAGCCCCGGGAGTCAGCCCCGGGGGCGATCCGGAAACGGCGGGCTACTCCGCAAGTTGGAGTTGCGTAGCGTTGACCTGTGATTTCGGCTGAGGAGAAGTGGGGCGCCGCGATGCGTACCGCCCTGTACGGAGAGCGCGGCTTTTATGTGCGTCCCGGGGGCGGCGGCCCCGCCGCCCACTTCCGCACCTCGGTGCACGCCTCCCACCTCTACGCGGCCGCCGTGGCCCGGCTGCTGCACCAGGTCGCCGAGGCGCTCGGGCATCCGGCGGAGCTCGCCTTCGTGGACGTCGGCGCGGGGCGGGGCGAGCTGGCGGCGGGGGTGCTCGAGGCGTACGAGGGCGAGGCCCTCACGGTGTACGCCGTGGAGAAGGCCGCGCGCCCCGAGGGGCTCGACGCCCGGATCCGGTGGGTCGCCGAGCCCCCGGCGGGCGTCGAAGGACTGCTCTTCGCGAACGAGTGGCTCGACAACGTTCCCCTTGACGTCGCCGAGGCCGACGCCACCGGGGTACCGCGGTACGTCCTCGTCGCCCCCGACGGCACCGAGCGGCTCGGCGAGCCCGTATCGGACGCCGACGCGGCCTGGCTGCGGCGCTGGTGGCCGCTGTCCGCGCCCGGCGAGCGGGCCGAGCTCGGGGCGCCGCGGGACGCTGCCTGGGCGGCGGCGGTCGGCAGCCTCGCCCGCGGAGCGGCGGTGGCCGTCGATTACGCGCATGCCGCCGGCGCCCGGCCCCCGCACGGCACGCTGACCGGCTTCCGGGACGGGCGCGAGGTACGGCCGGTGCCGGACGGCAGCTGCGACCTCACCGCCCATGTCGCGCTGGACGCGTGCGCGGCCGCGGGCGGGGGTCCGTACCGGCTGCTGACCCAGCGCGCGGCGCTGCACGCGCTCGGCGTGCGCGGCGCCCGGCCGCCGCTGGCGCTCGCCTCGTCGGACCCGGCGGCGTATGTGCGGGCGCTCGCGGGGGCGGGCGAGGCGGCGGAGCTGACCGCGGCGGGCGGATTGGGGGATTTCGGGTGGCTGGTGCACGACGTGGGTGGCGTGCGGTTGCAGCTGTGACGTGTGAGACCGGACACGGTCAACTCGGCGCCGCCGCAGCGCGTCCATTAGGGGCGGATCCGGTCCGGAGCGGCGTGCGGGTGCCTTCCCGGGGGTAAGCGCGGCCCGAACCTGGGGAGAAGCCTGTCGGCGCTCGCAGGTAGATTCGATGAGGGGCACAGCTAATCGAAGGGAGCCACGCAAGTGGATCGTGTCGCGCTGCACGGCCTGCGGGCCCGAGGCCACCACGGCGTGTTCGACCACGAACGCGCCGAGGGGCAGACCTTCGTGGTCGACCTCGTGCTCCACCTGGACACGAGCGCGGCCGCGGCCGGCGACGACCTGGGCAAGACGGTGCACTACGGCATCGTCGCCGAGGAGGTCGCCGCGATCGTGAGCGGCGAGCCCGTCGACCTCATCGAGACGCTGGCCGAGCGGATCGCCGCTCAGTGCCTGAAGCACGACCCCGTGCAGCAGATCGAGGTGACCGTGCATAAGCCGGACGCCCCGATCACCGTCCCGTTCGACGACGTGACCGTGACCATCACCCGTACCCGAGGACGTGTATGAATCGCAGCGACCCCACCGTGCAGCCCGTGCCGGTCGACATCGTCCGGCAGGTCGACGCGGCCGACACCACCCTGCACAATCCCAAACGCGCCGTGCTCGCCCTCGGCTCCAACCTCGGCAACCGTCTCGAGACCCTGCAGGGCGCCGTCGACGCCCTGGAGGACACGCCGGGCCTGCGGGTCAAGGCCGTCTCGCCGGTGTACGAGACCGAGCCGTGGGGCGTCGAACCCGGCACCCAGCCCACGTATTTCAACGCGGTCGTGGTCATCAAGACCACCCTCCCGCCGTCGTCCCTGCTGGAGCGCGGCCTCGCCATCGAGGAGGCCTTCGAGCGGGTCCGCGACGAGCGCTGGGGGCCGCGCACCCTCGACGTCGACATCGTGTCGTACAACGGCGTCGTCTCCGACGACCCGCAGCTGACACTCCCCCACCCTCGTGCGCACGAGCGCGCCTTCGTGCTCGTACCGTGGTACGACGTGGACCCCGGCGCGGAGCTGCAGGGCCGCGGCCGGGTCGTCGACCTGGTGTCCGCGGTGGACCGCGACGGCGTGGTGCAGCGCCAGGATCTGGAGCTGCGGCTGCCGGAGTAGGCGACTTACACGGAATCGGGAGAAGAGAGCGCTGTGAAGCCACTGCGGATCGGAGTGCTGGCCGGCTCGTTCATCGTGGCCGGGGTGCTGGCGTGGGCGGGGGCCCGGCTGTGGAACTCCATGGGCACCCTCCCCAGCGTCCCCGTCGCCGCCCCCATCGTGCTGGCCGTGATCGCCACGATCCTGCTCGCCACGGCGCTGTCCATGCGCGCCCGGCTGCGCGCGCAGCGCGACCGGGAGCAGGGCGCGAAGGGCGTCGACCCGATGCAGGCGGCCAGGGCGGTGATCCTGGGGCAGGCGAGCGCGTATGTGGCGGCGCTGGTCGGCGGCATGTACGGCGGCTTCGGCCTGTTCCTGGTGGTGGACGGCCTCGACTTCGGCGCCCGCCAGCGGCAGTCGGTCTATGCGCTGCTGGCGGTGCTGGCGGCGGGGCTGGTGATCGCGGCCGCGGTCTTCCTGGAACGGGTCCTCAAACTCCCCGACGACGAAGAAGACCCGCACAGCCCGGCCCTGTAGCGGCGCCGAGTGGCAGACTCTCCCCCATGACTACGGAGACGACCGTCGGCATCGGCGGGGCCGGCGAGGCCACCGACATGGTGCTCAACATCGGCCCGCAGCATCCCTCCACCCACGGCGTGCTGCGGCTGAAGCTGGTCCTCGACGGCGAGCGCATCGTCTCCGCCGACCCCGTCATCGGCTATATGCACCGCGGCGCCGAGAAGCTCTTCGAGGCCCGCGACTACCGCCAGATCATCATGCTCGCCAACCGGCACGACTGGCTGAGCGCCTTCTCCAACGAGCTGGGCGTGGTGCTGGCCGTCGAGCGGATGCTCGGCATGGAGGTCCCCGAGCGCGCGGTCTGGCTGCGCACCCTGCTCGCCGAGCTGAACCGGGTCCTCAACCACCTGATGTTCCTCGGCTCTTACCCGCTCGAACTCGGCGGCATCACCCCGATCTTCTACGCCTTCCGCGAGCGCGAGGACCTGCAGGCGGTCCTCGAAGAGGTCTCCGGCGGGCGGATGCACTACATGTTCAACCGGGTCGGCGGGCTGAAGGAGGACCTCCCGTACGGGTGGACCGAGCGGGCGCGGGCCGCGGTGAAGGCGGCGCGGTCCCGGATGGACGTCTTCGACAACCTCGTCCTCGGCAATGAGATCTTCCGCGGCCGCACCCGCGGCGTCGGCGTGCTGACGCCCGAGGTGGTGCACGCGTTCGGGGTGAGCGGGCCGATCGCGCGCGGCTCCGGCGTCGACTTCGACCTGCGGCGGGACGAGCCCTATCTGGCGTACGGGGAGCTGGCGGGCACGCTCAAGGTGGCCACGCGGCAGGAGGGCGACTGCCTGGCCCGCTTCGAGGTGCTGCTCGACCAGGCGCACAACTCCCTCGACCTCGCCGACGCCTGCCTCGACCGGCTCGCCGAGCTGCCGCAGGGGCCGGTGAACCAGCGGCTGCCGAAGGTACTGAAGGCCCCCGAGGGCCACACGTACGCCTGGACGGAGAACCCGCTCGGCCTCAACGGCTACTACCTGGTCTCGAAGGGCGAGAAGACCCCGTACCGGATGAAGCTGCGCTCCGCCTCGTACAACAACATCCAGGCGCTGACGCAGATACTGCCGAATGCGCTGGTCGCGGACATGGTGGCGATACTGGGGTCGATGTTCTTCGTGGTCGGCGACATCGACAAGTAGACATCGGCGCGGGGCTACTTGGCCGCCTGCAGGTCGATGACTTTGGAGATCTTGTCGTCCCTGGCGGGCTTCTCGGGCTCTTCCTCGGGCTCCGCCTCGGCCTCTTCCGCCTCCGCGCGGACCTCGGCGAGGATCTCGGGGCCGACGACGTCCGCGAGGTCCGTGTCCGCGCCGACTCCGTCGTCCTCCTCGCGGTCGGCGCTGTCCTCGGGCTGCCGCGGGGCGGGCGGGCCGCCGCCGGTCTTGCGGCCGAAGTAGTCGAAGTGGCTGCCGCCGCGGGCGCCGGTGCCGCCCGCGTCCGCCGACTCGTGGCCCTGGCCCTGGCCGCGGCCCTGCCGGGAGGCGTTGTCGGCGAGGTGGCGCAGCGCGACGGAGGCGCGGAGGTATGTGGCGGGGGTGGGGGCGCCGGTGGCATTGCGGTCCGCGTTGGCCGGGGGCAGCGCCCGGACCGGCTCGGCGGCCTCGATGGCGAGCTGGCGGCGGCCCTCCAGGGCGTCGGCGCGGTCGGTCTCGGCGGTGGCGTAGCGACGCAGCAGGGTGGCGTGCTCGCCGCGGAGATGGCCCAGCTCGGCCAGGCGGGTGCGGAGCCGGCCCTCGAGCTCGGCGCGCACCTTGCGGGAGTCCTCGAGGTCGTCCTCCAGCTCGGAGACCTTCTCCTCGTGACGTATCTCTGCTCGTGCGCGGGAGCCGGCCGCCTCGGCGAGGCGCAGGCTCGCGGTGCGGTCCCACTTGCGCAGCAGGACTGCACCGGCCGTGGCGGCGGCCGCCGCTCCCGCGACCAGCCACCTGAGCACCTGGGCATCGCTGCCGGCCACGGCCCAGGCCGCGGCGGCGCAGCCGACAGCGGCTGCTGCTACCGCCAGTGGGGGAAGCAGCCTGCGGACCGGCGACGAGAAACGGTGGCGTCCACGAGGTGGCATGGCTGGAAACTTACCGCCTGGGTGTGCTAACGGGGAATGGCGCCCAACGATCGTTTCCCGGTGGTTACTTAATTCTCTTTGGGCGCCACCCCCTGTGAGCTGGCTACTTCACCAGGCCCTTCTCCTTGAGATAGTCCGCCACCACATCGGCGGGCTTGGCGCGCTCAAGGTCGACCTTCTTCGACATGGCGATCAGGTCGTCGGTCGTCAGGGTGCGGTTGAGCTTATCGAGGGCATTGGCGATCTTCTTGTCGCCGGCCTCCTTGGTGTTGACGACGGGCAGCACGTTGTCCGCGTTCTGCAGCTTCTTGTCGTCCTCCAGCGCCACCAGGTCGAACTTGTCGAGCGAGGTGTCGGTGGAGTTGGTGAGCACCAGTTGGTCGGTGCCGTCCTGCACCGCCTGCTTGGACTGCGGGGTGGAGACGCCCTTCGGGTCGATCTTGCCGACCTTGATGCCGTACTTGTCCTTCAGCCCGGGCGCGCAGAAGGGCCGCTCCTCGCATTCGACGCCGGCCGCGATATTCACCGTCAGGCCGGACTTGCCCAGGTCGGAAAGGGTCTTGAGGTTGTGCTTCTTGGCGAGCGCCTTGGTGGTGGCGAAGGTGTTCTGGTCGACGGCCTTGCCGACCGCCAGGGCCTCGATGCCGCGCGGCTTCGCGAGCTTCTGCAGCGCGGCCACCGTCTTGTCGGGGTCGCTGGAGGCGACCGGCTTGTCGATGGTGGCCGTCTCGCCGTTCTCCTTCGTGTTCAGCCACTCGGCGAAGGTCGCCGCGAACTCCGGGACGACGTCGATCTGCCCCTTCTCCAGCGCGGGCTCGTACAGCTCGCGGTTCTTCACCGTCTTGATGGATGCGTTGTATCCGGCGTCGTCGAGCAGCGCCTTGTACGACTCCGAGAGCAGGCGGTGCGACGTGAAGTCGGCGGAGCCGATGACGATCGACTTGCCGCCGCCCCCGCCGCCCGAGCCGCCCTTCTCCTCCAGGCTGTCCCCGCCGCAGGCGGCCAGGGCCCCGGACAGCACCACCACGGCCGCGACCGCGCCGGTCGCCCGTATGCCACTGACACTGCGCTGAGCTGTGCGCTTGGTCTTCAAGGGACTGCTCCATCCATGGTTAACAGAAAGCTTTGGAGATGATGCCGGATGCCCCGGCCCGCCGCTCATGCGGCCACCTTCACCACGGCCGCGTCCCGCGGCTCCGCCGGGTCGGGGCGGCGTTTGCGGAGCGGGTCGACCAGCCGCTGGCCCAGCACCAGCAGCACCTCGACCAGCAGTGCCAGAGCCGCCACCAGCAGGGCGCCGGCGACCACCTCGTAGGTGCGGTTGGTGGCGAAGCCGTGGGTGATGATCCGGCCCAGGCCGCCGCCGCCGGCGAAGGCGGCGAGCGTGGCCGTGGCGATGATCTGCACCGCCGCGGACCGGATGCCGGTCATGATCAGCGGCGAGGCCAGCGGCACCTCGACCCGGCCCAGCAGCTGCGCCGGCGACATCCCCATGCCGCGGGCCGCCTCCACCACATCCTTGTCCGCCTCGCGGACGCCGACATAGGCGTTGGTCAGCAGGGGCGGGATGGCGAAGAGGACCAGGGCGATGATCGTCGGCCAGTTGCCGTGCTGCCGCAGCGGCGTGAGGGCCAGCAGGCCCAGCACGGCGAGGGTGGGCACGGCGCGGCCGACATTGGAGATGTTGATGGCGAGGGCGCCGCCCTTGCCGATATGGCCGAGCCAGAGCGCCACCGGGAGGGCGATCAGCGCCGTGATCACCAGGGCGACCGCGCTCAGCCACAGATGCTCCCCGAGCCGCGCCCCGATGCCCGTGGCCCCCGACCAGTTCGACCCGTCCGTCAGCCAGGACCAGGCGTCCGCGATGGCTCCCATGGCTTTACGCACCCGCCTTCGCGGCCCTGCGGCCCAGGCCCGTGCCGCCCCAGCGGCGCGACTTCGCCCGCCGCTGCGCCCGCTCCCACGGCGTCAGCAGCCGCTGCAGCCCCAGCAGCAGCACATCCGCCAGCACCGCCAGCGCGACGCACAGCACCGAGGCGGTCAGCACCTGCGCCTTGAACAGTGTGTCCATGCCCTCGAGGATCAGATTGCCGAGCCCGCCATAGCCGACGATCCCGCCGACGGTCGTCATCGCGATCGTCGAGACGGTGGCGATCCGGATGCCCGCCATCATCGCCGGCACCGCCAGCGGCAGCTCGACCCCGAACAGCAGCCTGGCGGGCCCGTAACCCATCCCGCGCGCCGCCTCCCTGGCCTCCTCGGGGACGGCCTCGAGCCCGGCGAGGAGATTGCGCACCAGCACGGTCAGCGAATAGAGCACCAGGCCGGTGATCACCACCGAGGCCGAGAGCCCCATCCAGGGCACCAGCAGCGAGAACATCGCCAGCGACGGGATCGAATACAGCAGCGTGGTCAGGCCCAGCACGGGCGCCGCCACCGCCTTGTACCGCCGCGCGAGGAGCGCCAGCGGGAAGGCGACGAGCAGCCCGATCGCCACCGAGACAACGGTGATCCACACATGCTGCACGGTGGCATCCACCAGCTCCTGGCTGCGGGAGCGGACATACTCGCCGCAGATCCATTCGTTGTCCGCCAGACAGCTCTGCTTCGTCGCCACGCTCCCACCTCCCAGTTCGTGCCACCACCCTAAGCACGACCACTGACAGCCGCCCCCCGGCCTGCGGGATCCGCAACGCAACCTTCACGCACGGCGCCCGCAACCGGGGCAGAATGGTGAAGCATGATCCGGTTCGAGAACGTCACCAAGCGCTACGCCCACGGCCCTGGTGGTACCGCGGCCGTCCACGACCTGTCGTTCGAGGTGGCCGAGGGCGAGCTGGTCACGCTCGTCGGCCCCTCCGGCTGCGGCAAGACCACCACGATGAAGATGGTCAACCGCCTCATCGAGCCGACCTCCGGCCGGATCCTCGTCGAGGGCCAGGACGTCGCCGGCATCGACCCGGTCGAGCTGCGCCGCCGCATCGGGTACGTCATCCAGCAGGTCGGCCTCTTCCCGCACAAGACGGTGCTGGAGAACACCGCCACCGTTCCGTACCTCCTCGGCTGGCCGAAGGCCAAGCGCCGGGAGCGCGCGGCCGAGTTGCTCGACCTGGTGGGCCTCGACCCGTCCACGTACGGCAACCGCTACCCCGACCAGCTCTCCGGCGGCCAGCGGCAGCGCGTCGGCGTCGCCCGCGCGCTGGCGGCGGATCCGCCGGTGCTGCTGATGGACGAGCCGTTCGGCGCGGTGGACCCGGTGGTCCGCGAGCACCTGCAGAACGAGTTCCTCCGCCTCCAGGCCCAGATGCACAAGACGGTCCTCTTCGTCACCCACGACATCGAGGAGGCGGTCCGCCTCGGCGACCGCATCGCGGTCTTCGGCCAGGGCACGATCGAGCAGCTGGCGCCCCCCGCGGAGGTACTGGGCGCACCCGCGACCCCGTACGTGGCCGACTTCGTCGGCGCCGACCGCGGCCTGAAGCGGCTGTCGGTGACCGAGATCGAGACCGGCGATCTCGAACAGCCCCCAGTGGTCCACTTGGATGACGCGGCGGAGGAGGCGGCGTCCCGCCTGCGCGCCAAGGACGCCCCTTGGGCGGTGGTCCTGGACGACGCGGACACCCTGCACGGCTGGGTGGCGGCGACGGACCTGACGTCAGGGTCCGTACGCGAACACGCCCGCCGCATGGAGGCCTGGCTCCCGGTCGGCTCCACGCTGAAGCAGGCCTTCGCGGTGATGCTGCAGCACGACGCGGGCTGGATCGCGGTGGTGGACGGCGAGCGCTTCACGGGCGTCCTGACCCCCGCGGGCCTGCACGAGGCCCTGCGACGGTCGATCGACGCTGACGCGCGCGATGTGGACCGCGCAGACGCGGTGGTGGACTCGGTCCCGGGGAACTAGAGGCACCTCCGGGGAGGCGCTGACGCAACTCCGGGGGAGGGCGTCCCGCAAGGCGGGACGGGCTGGCCCGGGACGTTTCGCGCAGCCGCCCCACCCAACCCGCACCGAGACCGGACCTACGCGCCCTCCAGCGACCGCGCCACCCTGACCGCGTCAGCGGTCGCCCGCACCTCATGCACCCGCACAGCCCACGCCCCCTCCCGCGCAGCGATCGCCGACACCGCCGCCGTAGCGGCATCCCGCTCCCGCGCGGGAGGCGGAGACGCGCCCTCCCCCGCCAGCACCCGCCCGAGGAACCGCTTCCGGGACGCGGCCACCAGCAGCGGCCGCCCGAGCTCACTCCGCAGCCGGCCCAGACTCGCCAGCAGGGCGAGATCGTGCGGCGCCTCCTTCGCGAAACCCAGGCCCGGGTCGACCACGATCCGCTCCAGGGCGATGCCGCCGTCCACGGCCCGCTCGACGCTCCGCCGCGTCTCCTCGATCACCTCGGCGACGACGTCCGCGTACACCGCCCGGTTGTTCATGTCGATCGACTGCCCGCGCCAGTGCATCACCACGAACGGCGCCCCGGAGTCCGCCACCACCGGCACCATCTCGGGGTCTGCGAGCCCCCCGCTCACGTCGTTCACCAGCCGCGCCCCGGCGGCAACCGCCTCCGCCGCCACCCGCGAGCGCATCGTGTCCACCGACACCACCACGCCCTCGGACGCCAGCCCGCGCACCACGGGCAGCACCCGGCGCAGCTCCTCGTCCTCGTCGACCCGCGTGGCGCCGGGCCGCGTGGACTCGCCGCCGACGTCCACCAGGTCGGCGCCGACCCCGACCAGGTCGAGGCCGTGCTTGACCGCGGCCGTGGTGTCGAACCACAGCCCGCCGTCCGAGAAGGAGTCGGGCGTCACGTTGACCACGCCCATCACCGCGCAGCGGTCGAAGTCCGGCAGTCCCGCGACCCGCCCGCGTACGTCATTGGAGCTCATGCGGCCAGCGTAGCCACCGCCGCCCGCAAGCGGCTCGGCGCGCCCAGCGCGCTCAGCGCGCCATGATCAGGCTCATCGCCTCGGACCGCGTCGCCGGATCCCGCAGCTGCCCGCGCACGGCCGACGTCAGCGTCTTGGCGCCCGGCTTGCGCACCCCGCGCATGGTCATGCACATGTGCTCGCACTCGATGACCACGATCACTCCGCGCGGCTCCAGGATCTCCATCAGCGAGTCCGCGATCTGCGTGGTCAATCGTTCCTGCACCTGCGGGCGGCGGGCGAAGACGTCGACCAGCCGGGCCAGCTTCGACAGCCCAGTGATCTTGCCGTCGTGCGACGGGATGTAGCCGATGTGGGCGGAGCCGACGAACGGCACCAGGTGATGCTCACAGGACGACATCACCTCGATGTCCTTCACCAGCACCATCTCGTCGTGGCCCAGGTCGAAGGTCGTCGTCAGGACCTCCTCCGGCGTCTGCCGCAGCCCCGCGAATATCTCCTTGTACGCCCGCGCCACCCGCGCAGGCGTCTCCCGCAGCCCCTCCCGGTCCGGGTCCTCGCCCACGGCGATGAGCAGCTCGCGCACGGCACTCTCCGCGCGCTTCTCGTCGAACTCGCCGATGGCTCCGTCGCCGGCAAGCGTTACGGGATCGATCATGTGCCTAGGCCTCGCTCCTGGTCCGTACGGCGGCATCCGCAGCGGCATATGCAGAAAGCCGCGCCCCTCAAGGCTAGAACCTTGGGGACGCGGCCTGCATTCCGGGACTGGAGTGACCCGAGCTACGCCTCGCTGTTGCCCGACGCCGCCGGCGGGGTGTCCTCGGGCCCTGCGGACCCGCTGTGGCCCGGCAGCTCCACGGTCTCCGGCGACGGCTGACCGTCCGGCTTGGCCAGGATCGACGGCTGGACGCCGTTGGTCGCCGACAGCTCCTTCGGCGAGAGCACCGGCGGGCGCGTCGAGGGCGTACGCCGGGACGACCCGGTCCACGCCGGACGCTCGGGGCGCTTGACGAGGTCCTTGAAGATCTCGGCGAGCTGCTCCTTGTTCAGCGTCTCCTTCTCCAGGAGCTCGAGGACCAGGTTGTCGAGGACGTCGCGGTTCTCGACCAAGATCTCCCAGGCCTCGTTGTGCGCGGTCTCGATGAGCTTCTTGACTTCCTCATCGACCAGCGCGGCGATCTCTTCCGAGTAGTCGCGCTGGTGCGCCATCTCCTTGCCGAGGAACGGCTCGCTGCCATCCGAGCCGAACTTGATCGCGCCGAGCCGCTCGGTCATGCCGTACTGCGTGACCATGGCCCGGGCGGTCTTCGTGGCCTTCTCGATGTCGTTGGCCGCGCCCGTGGTCGGGTCGTGGAAGACCAGCTCCTCCGCCGCGCGCCCGCCCATCATGTACGACAGCTGGTCGAGCATCTGATTGCGCGTCGTGGAGTACTTGTCCTCCTCGGGCAGCACCATCGTGTAGCCCAGCGCCCGGCCTCTGGACAGGATCGTCACCTTGTGCACCGGGTCGCCGGAGGGAGAGGCCGCCGCGACCAGGGCGTGTCCGCCCTCGTGGTACGCGGTGATCTTCTTCTCCTTCTCCGACATGATCCGGGACCGCTTCTGCGGTCCCGCGACCACGCGGTCGATGGCCTCGTCGAGGACCTTGTTGTCGATCAGCTTCTTGTCGCTACGGGCCGTGAGCAGGGCGGCCTCGTTGAGGACGTTGCTCAGGTCCGCACCGGTGAAGCCGGGGGTCCGCTTGGCGACGGCCGACAGGTCGACGTCCGGCGCGATCGGCTTGCCCTTCTGGTGCACCTTGAGGATCTCCAGGCGGCCGTTCAGGTCCGGCGACTCGACCGCGATCTGCCGGTCGAAGCGGCCCGGGCGCAGCAGCGCCGGGTCGAGGATGTCGGGCCGGTTGGTGGCCGCGATGAGGATGACGCCGCCCTTGACGTCGAAGCCGTCCATCTCGACCAGCAGCTGGTTCAGCGTCTGCTCGCGCTCGTCGTGGCCGCCGCCCATGCCGGCGCCGCGGTGCCGGCCGACGGCGTCGATCTCGTCCACGAAGACGATCGCGGGAGCGTTCTGCTTGGCCTGCTCGAACAGGTCGCGCACCCGCGACGCACCGACACCGACGAACATCTCGACGAAGTCGGAGCCGGAGATCGAGTAGAACGGCACCCCGGCCTCACCGGCGACCGCACGGGCGAGCAGCGTCTTGCCCGTACCGGGCGGCCCGTACAGGAGCACGCCCTTCGGGATCTTGGCGCCGACGGCCTGGAACTTCGCCGGCTCCTGCAGGAACTCCTTGATCTCGTGGAGCTCCTCGACGGCCTCCTCGGCACCCGCCACGTCCGAGAACGTGGTCTTCGGGGTGTCCTTGGTGATCAGCTTGGCCTTCGACTTCCCGAAGTTCATCACCCGGGAGCCGCCGCCCTGCATCTGGTTCATCAGGAACAGGAAGACCAGCACGATGAGGACGAACGGCAGCAGCGACAGCAGGATGCTGACGAAGGGGTTGTCCTTCGTCGGCTTCACCGAGTAGCCGTCGGAGATGTTGCCGTCGTTGAAGGAGGACTGCAGCTGCTTGGCGATCTCGACACCCTGCTCGTCGATGTAGTTCGCCTTGACCTTGTTGCTGCCGTCGATCTTGTCGTCGCCCTTGAGCTGAATCTTGACCGTCTGATCATTGCCGGTCGTCAGCTCTGCCGACTTGACTTTGTTCTGGGAGATCGCCTGAACGACCTTGCCGGTGTCCACCGATTTGTAGCCCTCGGAAGAACCGACGAGCTCAATGAGCAGGACCACGGCGAGGACGGCCAGCACGATCCACATGACTGGCCCACGGAAGTAGCGCTTCACGTCCATCCACACGGGGCGAGTTGCACCCCGTACCTCCTGCCACAGTGAGGCGCGGCGGACCCTGGGGGGCCTGTGCCGCGCGTACGTGTATTAACCGGTCCTGGCGCCACTTGCAAAAAACGGCGACTAGCTTTCGACGGTACCCCAGCATTGTCACCCGTCGCGGCGGGGGCAGCGAAGTCAGGCACCTTCGCATGCTCCAACGGCGGGAACGAGCCATCCGTTCCCGCCGCCAAATGGGCCTGTCAGAGCGTCAGCCCCCGTACACGTGCGGGGCGAGGGTGCCGACGAACGGAAGATTCCGGTACTTCTCCGCGTAGTCCAGCCCGTACCCGATGACGAACTCGTTGGGGATGTCGAAGCCGACCCACTCCACGTCGATCGCGACCTTCGCCGCGTCCGGCTTGCGCAGCAGCGTGCACACCTTGAGGGACTCGGGCTCGCGCGAGCCGAGGTTCGACAGCAGCCACGACAGGGTCAGGCCCGAGTCGATGATGTCCTCGACGATCAGGACGTGCTTGCCCTTGATGTCGGTGTCCAGGTCCTTGAGGATCCGCACCACGCCCGAGGACTGGGTGCCCGCGCCGTACGAGGACACCGCCATCCAGTCCATCGTGGCCGGGGTGGACAGGGCCCGGGCGAGGTCCGCCATCACCATGACGGCGCCCTTGAGGACGCCCACGAGGAGCAGGTCCTTCCCGGCGTACTCCGCATCGATCTTCGCGGCCAGCTCGGCGAGCTTCGCGTCGATCTCTTCCTTGCTGATGAGGACCGACTTGAGGTCGGCCCCCATGTCCTTATCGTCCACCCGCGCCGTCTCTCGCTCGGTAGCTAACGGTCAGTTCTCCGCGGCCGCCTCATCGCGGCGCCGGATCACCAGTCTGCCATCCGCACGCCAGGCCTCGACACGCCCGGGGAGGCTAATGGCCTTCTGGCCGCGCCAGCTGGTCAGCAGCCGGTCGACCTCTTCGATGTGCCGGGAGAAGAGCGAGCCGGCGGGCGCGCCCGCCTCGATCACGGCGCGGCGCAGCACGCGGCGGCGGACGGCGGGCGGCAGCGCGTACAGCCGGGTGGTGTCATAGCCGCCGTCGGCGAGCCGGACCTCGGCGCCGGCGGAGGCGGCCCAGGCGTCGAGGGCGTCGGCGTCGTCGCGGGAGAGCTGGGCGGTGCGGGCGAGGGCGGAGACGACGCCCTTGCCGAGCGCTTTTTCCAGTACGGGCAGGGCCTCGTGGCGGACGCGGGAGCGGGTGTACGCGGGGTCCACGTTATGCGGGTCGTCCCAGACCGGGAGGGACTGGACCATGCAGGCCTTGCGGGCGACCTGGCGGTCGATCTCGAGGAAGGGGCGGCGGTAGCGGCGGCCGGAGGAGGAGGGGCCGGTGGCGGCGGCCATGCCGGACAGGGAGCGGGTGCCGGAGCCGCGGGCGAGGCCGAGGAGCACGGTCTCGGCCTGGTCGTCGCGGGTGTGGCCGAGCAGCACGGCATGCGCGCCGAGGCGCTCGGCGACGCGGTCGAGGGCGGCATAGCGGGCGTCACGGGCGGCGGCTTCGGGGCCGCCGGTGCGGCCGACGTCGACGCGGATGGATTCGACCGGCTTCAGGCCCATCGAGGCGAGACGGTCGGCGACCTCGGTGGCGCGGCGGTCGGAGCCGTCCTGCAGGCCGTGGTCGACGGTGATGCCGCCGGCGCGGATCTGCAGCTTGGGGGCCTCGAAGGCGAGGGCGGAGGCGAGCGCCATCGAATCGGCGCCGCCGGAGCAGGCGACCAGGACGAGCGGCTTGTCGGGCCTGCGGAGGGGGTGGAGTGTCGCGTGTTCTGCCGCTACGTCGTGCAGGACGCGGCGGACTGCGAGACGTATCGCGGCGACCGCGGGATGGGGACCCATGGCTTTCACTTCTTTCGGCGGAGGGCCTCTGTCGAAAAGCCAGCACTGTCACTGTGCGTATCGCAATGGTGACAGAGGAGAGCTGACATCCGAGCATTGCACGTCGGTGGTGGCCGTTACGCTCCCTCGGAAGGGTGAATACCGCGTCCGCCGGGGGACGTGCGCGTCAGCTCTCCGTCTTACTGTGCACCCGCGCGATCCAGTCCGCCGGTTTAGCGATCTCCGCCTTGGTCGGCAGCGTGTTCGGAGACGTCCATACGCGGTTGAAGCCGTCCATGCCCACGGCGTCGTTCACGGCTCGTACGAACTTCTCGCCGTCCTTGTACTGCCGCAGCTTCGCGTCCAGGCCGAGCAGCTTGCGCAGCGCCTGGTCGAGCCGGCCCGCGCCCTTGGCCCGGCGCTGCTGGAACTTCTCGCGGATCTCCGCCACGGAAGGCACCACCTGCGGCCCGACGCCGTCCATGACGTAGTCCGCATGCCCCTCCAGCAGCGACATGACGGCGGTCAGCCGGGAGAGGATCTCGCGCTGGGCCGGGGTCTGGACGATCTCGACGAGGCTGCGGCCGCCCTCGTCCTCCTCCTCGGCCTTGTTGCCCGACAGCGCCTGCGCGGCCTCGCGGAAGCGCTCCAGCAGGGTGGACGGGTCGACCTCGGTCTCGGCGAGGAAGGCCTGGATCTCGCTCTCCAGGTGGTCGCGCAGCCACGGCACCGCGGTGAACTGCGTGCGGTGCGTCTCCTCATGGAGGCACACCCACAGCCGGAAGTCGTGCGGGGCCACCTCCAGCTCGCGCTCCACATGCACGATGTTCGGCGCTACGAGCAGCAGCCGGCCCGCGCCGTGCCCCGTACCGGCCGGGAGATCGCGGGTGGCCGGGGCGAAGGTCTCGTACTGGCCGAGCACCCGGGAGGCGAGGAAGGACAGCAGCATCCCGAGCTCGACGCCGGTGACCTTGCCGCCGACGGCGCCCAGCACGGCGCCGCCCGGCATGCTCGCCCGGCGCTCCTGCATCTTCTCCAGCAGCGGCGTGAGGACGGCCTTGAAGCCGGCGACATTGGCGCGCACCCAGCCCGGCCGGTCGACGACCAGCACCGGGGTGTCGTGCTCCTCGGGGGCGCCCTCGGGGAACATCCGGGTGAATTCCCGGACATGCGCCTCGGACACCTTCGCGTGCTTGCGCAGCTCGGCGACGATCGCGCGGGCGTCGTCGCGGCTCACCTCTGGCCCGGGCCGTACGAGCCGGGTCGCGGTCGCCACCGCGAGATTCCAGTCGACCATCTCCGCACCACCGATGCTCGTCATGCCTCTCACCGTACGTGCCGCGCGGACGGCGCGGGAGGTTCAGCGGAGATGAGCGGGCCAGACCTTTGCGGCATAGGTCACACACGGTCACCAGGCTGACCTATTCACTTCACTTTGAGTTCACTTTCGAAAGCTGATCGCTTCACCTGGTCTGCCTAATTTCGGTTACGTCACCGAGTCCCACCAGGCGAGACGCACGCGAACGCGCGTGACTGAGAAGAAGGTCTCGCACCAGAACCGAAGGAATCACCGCCGTGAAGCTCCTCCGCACAAACCGCACGCGCGCCGCCGCCCTCGGCGCCGTCGCCCTGTCCGGCGCCCTGGTGCTCAGCGCCTGCGGCTCCGACGACAACACCGGCAACGGTGGCGGCGCCGCCCCCACCTCCGGCGCCTCCGACATCGAGTGCGGCAATGCCAAGGGCCAGCTGCTGGCCTCCGGCTCCTCCGCCCAGAAGAACGCCGTCGACCAGTGGGTGAAGGACTACACCGCCGCCTGCTCCGGCGTCACCGTCAACTACAAGGCCACCGGCTCCGGGGCCGGCATCCAGGAGTTCCTGCAGGGCAAGACCGGCTTCGCCGGCTCCGACTCCGCGCTGAAGCCGGACGAGGTCACCCAGTCCAAGAAGGTCTGCAAGTCCGGCCAGGGCATCAACCTCCCGATGGTCGGCGGCCCGATCGCGGTCGGCTTCAACGTCGACGGCGTCGACAAGCTCACCCTCGACGCCCAGACCCTCGCCCAGATCTTCAACGGGAAGATCAAGACCTGGGACGACGCCGCCATCAAGAAGCTCAACCCGGACGCCGACCTCCCGGACACCAAGATCCAGCCGGTCAGCCGCTCCGACGAGTCCGGCACCACCGACAACTTCACCTCCTACCTCGCCGAGGCCGCCCCCAAGGCCTGGCCGCACGAGCCCGGCAAGAAGTGGCCGGTCAAGGGCGGCCAGTCCGCGGACGGCTCCGCCGGCGTCTCCTCGCAGGTGAAGCAGACCTCCGGCGCCATCTCCTACTTCGAGCTGTCGTACGCCCACGCCAACAGCATCAAGACCGTGGACATCGACACCGGCTCCGGCGACCCGGTCGAGGCCACCACCGCGAACGCCTCCAAGGCCATCGCCGCGGCCAAGGTCACCGGCAAGGGCAAGGACCTCGCCATGGAGCTCGACTACACGACCAAGGAGCCGGGCGCGTACCCGATCACCCTCCTCACCTACGAGATCGCCTGCGACACGGGCAACAAGAAGGACACCCTCGACGCCGTCAAGTCCTTCCTGACCTACACCGCCAGCGACAAGGGCCAGGACGTCCTCGACGACCTCGGCTACGCCCCGCTGCCGGCCGAGGTCCAGAAGAAGGTCCAGGACGTCGTCTCGACTCTCTCCTGACCCCGGCCCACCCCCTGACGCACCACCCCCGCATCACCATCCGGTGCACCGCCGCCGGGGCGGCCCCGTGACGACCTCACGGGCCCGCCCCACACCAGACCGGAGAACCACCCCATGACCACCGACATACGCACCCCGGCTCCGCCGCCGCCACAGGCCGCGCAGCCGGGACCCCTGAACTCCGCCAAGGGCACCGGCCGCCGCGGCGACAAGGTCTTCCTCGGCCTCTCCCGCGGCGCCGGCATCACGCTCCTGGTCCTCATGGGCGCGATCGCGGTCTTCCTGACCATCCGCGCCGTCATGGCCCTCTCCCAGAACGAGGGCAACTTCCTCACGACCTTCGAGTGGAACGCCAACTCCACCCCGCCGGTCTTCGGCATCGCGGTCCTGGCCTTCGGCACGATCGTCTCGTCGGTCATCGCGATGCTCATCGCCGTCCCGATCGCCGTCGCCATCGCGCTCTTCATCACGCACTACGCGCCGCGCAGGCTCGCCACCCCGATCGCGTACGTCATCGACCTCCTGGCCGCGATCCCCTCGATCGTCTACGGCCTGTGGGGCGCCCTCTTCCTGGTCCCGCACCTGACGGGGCTCTTCAAGTGGCTGGACTCCTGGCTCGGCTGGACCGTCGTCTTCTCGTACGACGGCGGCGCGGCCAGGTCGCTGGGGACCGTCGGCATCCTCCTGGCGATCATGATCCTGCCGATCATCACCAACGTCTCCCGCGAGGTCTTCGCGCAGGCCCCCAAGATGCACGAGGAGGCCGCCCTCGCGCTCGGCGCCACCCGCTGGGAGGTCATCCGCATGTCGGTGCTGCCCTTCGGCCGCTCCGGCGTCATCAGCGCGTCCATGCTGGGCCTCGGCCGCGCGCTCGGCGAGACGATGGCCGTCGCGACGGTCCTGTCCCCCTCCGCGATCCTCTCGGCGAAGATCCTGGAGCCCGGCGGCGGCACCTTCGCGCAGAACATCGCCTCCGCCTTCAAGGAGGCGGGCGAGTTCGGCCGTGACGCCCTCATCGCCTCCGGCCTGGTGCTCTTCGTCATCACGCTGCTGGTGAACGGCGCTGCGCGCCTGATCATCGCCCGCCGCAAGGAGTACTCGGGGGCCAACGCATGACCACCACGACCGTGACCCCCACCGACCGCGCCGACCACCTCGGCATCCACCAGCCCCGGCTGCCCAAGTGGGGCCCGGCGCTCATAGCCGCCGGCTCCCTCGCCGTCGCGGTCGCCATCGGCCTGGCGGCCGGGCTGCAGAGCAAGATCCAGTGGGGCCTGATCGCCGCGGTGCTGTTCGTCATCGGCCAGTACGCCATCGCCGCCCGGGTCGAGGGCAGCCGCCAGGCCAAGGACCGCCTCGCGACGGCCCTCGTCTGGGTCGCCTTCCTCCTGGCCGTCATCCCGCTGGCCTCGCTGATCTACGAGACCATCGCCCGCGGCGTGAAGGTCCTCGACCCGTACTTCCTCACCCACTCCATGAACGGCGTGGTGACCATCCAGCCCGGCGGCGGCGTCTACGCCGCCCTGATCGGCACCATCGAGCAGGTGGCGATCGCGACGCTGATCGCGGCCCCCATCGGCCTGCTGACGGCGATCTATCTGGTCGAGTACGGCAAGGGGAAGCTCGCGAAGGCGGTCACCTTCTTCGTCGACGTCATGACCGGCATCCCGTCGATCGTCGCCGGCCTCTTCATCCTCAGCGTCTGGATCATGATGCTGGGCTTCGGCTACTCCGGCTTCGCCGGCTCCCTGGCGCTGGCGATCCTGATGATGCCGACCGTCGTCAGGTCGACCGAGGAGATGCTCAAGCTGGTCCCGAACGAGCTGCGGGAGGCCTCGTACGCGCTGGGCGTACCGAAGTGGAAGACCATCCTGAAGGTCGTCCTCCCGACCTCCATCGGCGGCATCACGACCGGCGTGATGCTCTCGATCGCCCGCATCACGGGCGAGACGGCCCCCCTCCTGCTGCTGGTCTTCGGCAACCCGATGATCAACAACAACCCCTTCGAAGGCGCCCAGGCCTCCCTCCCGCTCTACATCTACGAGCAGTGGGCCAACGGCAACGAGGCCAGCTACGACCGCGCATGGGCGGCCGCTCTGGTGCTGATCGCCTTCGTCATGATCCTCAACCTGGTGGCTCGCGGCATCGCCCGCTGGAAGTCCCCGAAGACCGGCCGCTGACGGCCACGCGAAAGAAGTGATTTAGACATGGCCAAGCGAATCGATATCAACGGCCTGAACGCCTATTACGGCGACTTCAAGGCAATCGAGGACATCTCGATGACGGTGGAGCCCAAGTCGGTCACGGCCTTCATCGGCCCCTCCGGCTGCGGCAAGTCCACCTTCCTCCGCACCCTCAACCGCATGCACGAGGTCGCCCCCGGCGGCCGCGTCGAGGGCGAGGTGCTGCTGGACGGCGAGAATCTGTACGGCCCCGGGGTCGACCCGGTCGCGGTGCGCCGCGTGGTCGGCATGGTCTTCCAGCGCCCGAACCCGTTCCCCACGATGTCGATCTACGACAACGTGGCGGCGGGCCTGAAGCTCAACGGCAACGTGAAGAAGTCGGAGCTGGACGGCATCGTCGAGGAGTCGCTGAAGGGCGCCAACCTCTGGAACGAGGTCAAGGACCGCCTGAACAAGCCCGGCTCCGGCCTCTCCGGCGGCCAGCAGCAGCGCCTGTGCATCGCGCGCGCCATCGCCGTACAGCCGCAGGTCCTGCTCATGGACGAGCCGTGCTCGGCCCTGGACCCGATCTCGACGCTCGCGATCGAGGACCTGATGGTGAAGCTGAAGGACCAGTTCACGATCGTCATCGTCACCCACAACATGCAGCAGGCCGCCCGCGTCTCCACCCGCACGGCCTTCTTCAACCTGGCGGGCGTGGGCCAGCCCGGCCGCCTCATCGAGGTGGACGACACGGAGAAGATCTTCTCCAACCCGACCGAGCAGGCGACGGAGGACTACATCTCCGGCCGCTTCGGCTAAGCCCGTCCTGCGACGCTGCATGGCGGTGCCGCCGCAGGACGAAGGCCCGCCCCCTGTGCGGGGGCGGGCCTTATTTCCATCTACTCAAAAATCAAGTGCACGATCAGATAGCAGAAGGCGGCGACCACCGCGGCAGCAGGCATCGTGATGAACCACCCCGCCACAATGTTCTTCGCGACGCCCCACCGCACCGCCTTCACGCGCTTAGTGGCCCCCGCACCCATGATCGCCGAGGTGATCACGTGCGTGGTCGAGATCGGCGCCGAGAACACGTACGACGCGCTGTACATGATCCCAGCCGCCGTGGTCTCCGCGGCGAAGCCTTGCGCCGGCTGCAGCTCAATGATCCGCCGCCCCAGCGTCCGCATGATCCGCCACCCACCGGCGTACGTCCCCAGCGACAGCATCAGCGCACACGCGAACTTCACCCACAGCGGGATGTCATGACCGTCCGTCTTGTCCGCGATGATCAGGGCCATCACCACGATGCCCATCGTCTTCGCCGCGTCCTGCAGACCATGCCCGAGCGCCATCGCCGCCGCGGAGATCGTCTGCGCGATACGGAAGCCGCGCTGCGCCTTGTGCGGGTTGGAGTTGCGGAACATCCAGAGGATCGCCGTCATCACCAGATAGCCGGCCCCGAGGCCGACGATCGGCGAGACGAACATCGGGATCACGACCTTCTCGACGACACCGCTCCAGATGACATCGATGCCACCCGCGAGCGCCGCGCCCACCATGCCGCCGAAGAGGGCGTGCGAGGACGACGACGGCAGGCCGAAGTACCAGGTGATCAGGTTCCAGACGATCGCGCCGACCAGCGCGGAGAACAGGATCCACATCCCGTGATCGCCGTGCGGCGTCTCGATGATCCCCTTGCTGACGGTCTTGGCGACGCCGGAGCCCAGAAAGGCACCGGCGAGGTTCATGACCGCCGCCATCAGCAGCGCCGCCCGCGGCGTCAGCGCCCGCGTCGAGACCGAGGTCGCGATCGCGTTGGCCGAGTCGTGGAAGCCGTTCGTATAGGTGAAGAACAGCGCGACGCCGATGGTGAGGACGAGGGCGAACGTATCCAAGGGGTTCAGGACTCCTTGACCGCGATGGTCTCAATCGTGTTCGCCACGTGCTCGAAGGCGTCCGCCGCCTCTTCGAGTACGTCCACGACCTGCTTGAGCTTCAGCACCTCGATCGCGTCGTACTTGCCGTTGAAGAGGGTGGCGAGCAGCTTGCGGTGGATCTGGTCCGCCTGGTTCTCGAGGCGGTTCACCTCGATCCAGTACTCCGGAAGGTTGTCGAGGGTGCGCAGGTGGGGCATCGCCTCGGCGGTCAGCTCGGCGGCCCTGGCGAGCACCTCGACCTGCTGCTCGACGCCCTTGGGGAGCTCCTCGACCTGGTACAGCACAACCAGGTCGACGGCCTCCTCCATGAAGTCCATGCAGTCGTCCAGCGACGACGCGAGACGATAGATGTCCTCGCGGTCGAACGGCGTGATGAAGGAGGCGTTCAGCTGGTGGAGGATGGCGTGCGTGGCGTCGTCGCCCGCATGCTCGGCGGCGCGCATGCGCTCCGCGATCTCGGCGCGCGCGGAGGAATCCGCACCGAGCAGTTCCATGAGGAGCTTCGAGCCGGTCACGATGTTGTCCGCGGAAGCCGCGAACATGTCGTAGAAGCTCGTCTCCCTGGGGGTAAGACGAAATCGCACGGTGTGGTCCTCAAGGAAAGTGACATTGGCGGCTGGCGCCGCGGATAAGCGGATGCGTCTCGATGATGCTAGGCGCATCACGCGAGCACGGCGAACCGGCACCCGTACCTTGGGTAACCCGGTGTCGCCACGGGAAACCGGTAGAATATACCCCTGGCGGGTATGCAATGGGCGCGTAGCCCGGCAAACGGGAGGAGCGGACAATGAACGCGGAGACCGCGGCAGCGGAGACCGAGACCGTAGAGGCGGCGCCCACGCACACCGGCCCGCACGGCTACACCAAGGAAAAGGACCTCCACCTCAAGCGGCTGCGCCGGATCGAGGGCCAGATCCGCGGCCTGCAGCGCATGGTCGAGGAGGACGTCTACTGCATCGACATACTCACCCAGGTCTCCGCGAGCACGAAGGCGCTGCAGTCCTTCGCCGTCCAGCTGCTCCAGGAGCACCTGCGGCACTGCGTCGCGGACGCGGCGTCGACCGGCGGCGGCGATGTGGACGCGAAGGTGGAGGAGGCGACGGCGGCTATCGCCCGGCTGCTGCGGTCGTAGGGCCGGTCGTACGGCCACTCCCGTGCAGCCGGGCGTCGGGCGATCGGACGGTTCGTACGGCTTCCGTTCGTACGGCCGGAGGGCTCAAGCCTCCCGGTCATCCGCCGACGAGCCGACGGGGTGAGACGCCACCTTCAGCACTTCATCGATCCGGTCGTGGCTCAGCCGCTCCTCGGGCGTGCTGCTGGCCGCGATGATCAATTCCCCGCACAGCTCGATCTCGGCGAGTGCCACATGGTCCTGGACAGTCGTTCCGGGAGCCACGCAATCACCTCGCTTTCTCCCTTCCCGGCACCTGCCGGGGCCACCACCGCACAGCGTAGGGAGGGCGACACAGTCCGCGCATGACACGTCTGGACCATTTTCACGCCGTACCCCCTTGCGCAACCGGTGGTTTCCGGCTAATGCCCCGCAGCCGTCGCTCGCGACCCGCCGCTCACGGCTGGGCACGGCAGTCTGCGGCTGTTTACGGCTGCACCTTCCCCGAGTAGATGTCCCGCTCCGGCGGCAGCGCCACCTTCACCCGCTCCCCGAAGCCGTAGATCTCGGTCGTGGAGACGACCTCGACCTCCTTCTGCTGCGCGAAGGCGAACTCGTACCGCACCTTCCGCAGCCGCCCCTCGTCGTCCAGATACGCGTCGAAGGGCACCGTGTCCTTGGCGAAGCCCTTCGCGGCCGCCTTCAGCGAGCCGCGCGCGTAAGGCGAAGCGGCCTTCGCCGCCCGCGCGATGTCGGTGGTGCCGCGGCAGCGGCGCACCTCGGCGCCGCGCAAACGATCCTCCCCCGCGCAGGTCACCTTGCCCGCGCCGCGCAGCAGTTCGGCGGCGGTGAGCGGGTCGGTGGCGCCGTTGGTGACGAGATTGCCGTCGGCGAGGTCGGTGGTGTCCAGGCGGAGCCACTTGCCGGCGGGGACGCCGGCGCCGCGGTTCTTCATGTACAGCGCCCCGGCCGCGTACAACTCCCGGATCGGCGCGGGCCGCTCGCGGCCGCCGCCGGGGCCGCTCTGCGGCAGCACGATGTCGAGCCGGCCGCGGCGGGCGCCGTAGTCGAAGCCGCCGGTGCCGCGGACGGTGACGCGGGTGCCGCCGCTGTTCATCTCCATGGCCGTACGAGCCGCCGAACTCCCGGACTGCACCAGGCCGTCGGCGGCGCCGCGCACCGCCCGCGCGAGCCGCGCGGGGTCGCCGGAGGGGCGGCCGTCGGCGATCGCGCCGTGCTCCGAGCAGCCGCCGGCCGCGAGACAGGCCAGCACCGTGAAGGCCGCGGCGGACGCCGCGCTCGACCGGATCGCGCCTGACCTTGTCGCCTTTGACCTGCCCACGGATGACCTGCCTGCCCCGGCCCCAGAATGGCCCCAGAATGGTTTCGATTCGAATAACGAAGAGGGGCAGGCTGCGTCACGGCCGGGCAGGGTGTGAGCGCTGATTCTCGGCCGAGATCAGGAAGTCTGGTGCCCCGGGGAATGTCCCGCCGCGTCCTCGCGGGCCCGCACCCGCGCCCGCCGGGCAGGCCCGGTCCAGCCGCAGCTGCAGCGCGCCAGCGCGAATGACCCCTGCTCTTCCGTGGATGTCACATGCGCGTCGCCGTCCGCATGGTGGGGCGGCAGGCGACGGGCGGGTCCGGGGCGATTTCCGGGGCCGTGGTTGAGCACACCTTCACCGTACCGGCCGCGATCGCGGCCCACCGCCGGGGTCCGGCCCTCATGCATCCGTGCGCCCCCGCGCGCTGGGCGAGTGGCGTCTGGTGCCGCCGATTACCGCCGGGTACGCACAGGGTCTGGCGGTTCCGGCCCGGCTGCGGTGCACTGTCCCGATGGACAGGCGGAAGGTCATCAAGGCAGGGCTCGCCGCAGGGGTGGTGGGCGGCGCGAGTGCGGCGCTGGCGACCGGGTGCACGAGCGGTGACGACGGCGGCAAGGAGGATCGCAAGCGCCCCCGCGGCAGCGGCAAGGGCGCCGACTGGCCGGCCCTCGCGGCCTCCCTCGAAGGCAAGCTGGTACGGCCCGACGACGCCGCGTACAAAACCGCCCGGCAGCTCTACAACTCCCGCTACGACACCCTCGAACCCGCCGCCATCGCCTACATATCCTCGGCCGCCGACGCCCGCGAATGCCTCGACTTCGCCCGCCGCGCCCACGTCCCGGTCGCGATCCGCAGCGGCGGCCACTCCTACGGCGGCTACTCCAGCGGCAACGGCCGCCTCATCGTCGACGTCTCCGCCCTCGACTCCGTCGAGACCTCCGACAAGGGCAAGAAGGCCACCATCGGCGCGGGCGCCCGCCTCATCGACGTCTACTCCGGCCTGTCCACCTCGGGCCGCACCGTCCCCGCCGGCTCCTGCGCGACCGTCGGCATCGCCGGCCTCACCCTCGGCGGCGGCCACGGCGTCGTATCGCGGGCGTACGGCCTGACCTGCGACAGCCTTACGGGCGCCACGATCGTCACGGCCGACGGCAAGGTCCTGGAGGTCTCCGCGGACCGCGACAAGGACCTCTTCTGGGCGCTGCGCGGCGCCGGGAACGGCAACTTCGGCGTCGTCACCGAGCTCCGCTTCCGTACGCACAAGGCGGACGATGTGGCGATGGCGCAGATGTCCTGGCCGTGGTCGAAGGCCGAGGCGGTGGTGCGCTCCTGGCAGCGCTGGGGCCCCGACCAGCCGGACGAGATCTGGTCGGCCTGCCACCTGGGCGCCAACGCGGGCGCCGACCCGACCGTCTCCGTCAGCGCCCTCTCCCTGGGCTCCGAGGCCGAGCTGAAGAACGCCGTCGACCGCCTCGCGGACGCGGCCGGCGGGCCGGGCCCGGCGAAGGCGGTGAACGTCAGCACGGTCACGTACCAGCACGCGATGAACGTCTACGCCGGCTGCACCGCGGTCGGCGCCGAGCAGTGCCACCTGCCCGGGTCGGTGCCGGGCCGCAATCGCAGCGGCGTGATGAAGCGCGAGGCCTCGTCGGCGCGCTCGGACTTCTTCGACGGCGGCATCGGCGAGGGCGGCGTACGCGCCCTGGTCGAGCACGCCGAGCGGGCGAGCCGGGCCGGGCGCGGCGTCGACGGAATGATCCTTCTTACGGCGATGGGCGGCGCCGTGAACCGGGTCGGCGAGGACGAGACGTCCTTCGTCCACCGCGGCACGCGGGTGCTCGCGCAGTACTACGCGAAATGGGCGGGCGAGGACGCATCGGACGGGCGGAGCTCCCCGAAGCCCGCCGAAGCCTGGCTGGATCGCACCCATGCGGCGCTGCGCCGCGACGCCTCTGGGGCGGCGTACCAGAACTATGCGGACCCGCGGCTGAAGGGGTGGCGCAAGGCGTACTACGGCGGCGCGGTCAAGCGCCTGGAGCGGGTGAAGGACCGGTACGACGCCGAGCGGCTGTTCTCGTACGGGCAGGGAGTGTGAGGGGCCGGCTCAGGCGGCGCGGCCCGGGTCCTCCCACAGCTGTTGATCGCTGCTGCGCCCCGGCGCGGGAATCGCGGCCCCCGCATCGGCCTCTGTCACGGGCCGGGCGCCGGGCGCCAGCCACGGCACATGGCGGAGCAGCCGCCCCAGCCACGCCGTCCCGAGCGGCGCCAGCAGCAGCGCCACCGCCGTCCCGAGCGCGAAGCCGCCGACGACGTCCGATGGGTAGTGCACGCCGAGATAGACGCGGCTGAGCCCTTCGGCGAGGGCGATGACGAGCGCCACCACCCCGAACCGCCGGTTGGCCATATAGATACCGACGGCGAGCGCGGCAGCGACCGTCGCGTGATCGCTGACGAACGAATAGCCGCCCTTGCCGGACAGCAGCAGCGTGATCCCGTCGTGGTGGTCGACGAAGGGCCGCGGCCGCTCCACGAAATTGCGCAGCGGCACATTGACCAGAATCGCGATCGCCGCGGCGCAGGGCGCCCACAGCAGCGCGGCCACGGAGGCGGTCGCGCCCTGCGGCGCCGCCGCCCGCCGCACCCGCCACCAGCAGGCGACGAGGATCAGCCCGAGCAGCAGCACCAGACCGTACTCACCCGCGAAGGCAATGCCCCGGTCCAGCCAGTGCGGCGTGGAGCCGGCGATGCCGTTGATGTCCTGCAGTACGGACACGTCCGGGTTGGAGCCGCTCGGCGGTGCTCCGGCGACAGAGGTGGGGGTGTCGTCGTCGTACGGCCATGGCATGTGCTGGTGCCCGTCCTTCGCTGTGGGGGGTGGCTGTGTGCGTTGCGGGTGGCCTCCGTGGTCAGTGGCGGCTACTGGCGCTTGCTGGTCGCTTGGTCTTCCCGTGGTCTTCCCGGCAGTTGTACCTGCTGGTGTTCCGTTTCGCACCATGAGAACGCGACAGGAGTAACGCCGGTTCCGGGCCTTACCGAAAGATCACCTGCCGGTTATCCACCGGTGACCGAAGTGAGCCGAGGCACCCGGCGTCACCGGCTCACCTCTTCGGCAGCGCCTTCGCCCCGTCCTCCGTCACCCGGGTCGCCCCGATGTAATCCGGCGAGTCGATCTTGTCGAACCGGATCTTGGCCCCGGTGTACGGCGCATTGATCATGTACCCGCCGCCCACGTACAACCCCACGTGATGGATCGACCGCGGATCGTTCAGGTCGTACGCGAAGAACACCAGATCCCCCGGCAGAAGCTCACTCCGCTTCGGATGCGGCCCGGCGTTCCACTGATCATTGGCCACCCGCGGCAGCTCGATCCCGACCGAGTGATACGCCGCCTTGGTCAGCCCCGAGCAGTCGAACCGCCCACCCTGCTCCGGCGTCCCGTTCCCACCCCACAGATACGGCGTCCCGAGCTTGTCCTGCGCATAGTGGATCGCCCCGGCAGCGGCCTTGGAGGGCGAGAGGCGGGAGCTGGGGGCGGCGAAGCTCTTCTCCAGGGCGCGGATAATCTTGACGTAATTCTGCGTCTCCCGGATCGCCGGCACCCCGCCCGCCTTGAGGACGCGGTACGGGCCCGCGTTGTACGCCGCCAGCATGTTGTCCGTCTGATCGCCCGGGACGTTCTTGACGTCTGCGGCCAGCTCGCAGTCATAGCTGGCCGCCGAGGGGATGGCGTCCTCGGGGTCGCGCACATCCCGCTTGCCGTCGCCATTTCCGTCGATGCCGTGCGTCGCCCACGTGCCCGGGATGAACTGGGCTATGCCCTCGGCATCGGCCGGGCTGACCGCATTCGGATCCCAGCCGCTCTCCTGATACAACTGCGCGGCGAGCAGCGCCGGACTGATCGCGGAGCACAGATTCCCCCACTTCTGCACCAGCGGCTGATACGCAGCCGGCACGGCCCCCTTCGCGAGCCCTCCCGCGCGTCCGCCCGCCGCGCCCCCGGCCGCCATGTACGTACCGAGAATGAGGAATCCGAGGAAGCCGAACAGCAGGGCAGAGCTGACCGACCCGATCAGCCACACCTTGCCCAGGCCGCGCCTGCGGCCGCCTCCCACGCTCGCCATGCCCCCAACCATCCCCCATCCACGACCCGTTGCGCACCCACCTGTGGATAACTCGTCACGCAGGGTGCTACTTGACCTCGAAGCCGTCGCAGGCGATGAGGCGGTAGTCCGTGGGCGACTTCACGTGGAAGAAGAGCACGGACCACGCGCCCGGGTCGTTGCGCAGCGGGATCGGGCCGCCCGGCAGCTCCTTGATCTTCGCGTCCGCGTGCGGCAGCGGGTTGCGGAAGTCCTCGGGGTACGTGACCTCGTCCGCCTTCTCCGCGCTGTCGAAGAGATCCATGGGCTTGGAGACGTAACTGAGCGACCGGTTCTGGCTCTCGAGCTCGTTGGGGCGGCCCGTCGAAGGATCGATGTCGTGCGGCGGCCGGACCGCGGCCACGACGTAGTAGGGCTTGTCCTTCTCCATCTCCACCGCCCGGTAGTTGGCCGCCCATCCCACCTTCACGGAGGCTGCGGTGGCCTGTACGGGCTGCCTCGGCGCCTCATGGAGGAAGCCCTTGGCCTGCTCGGCGAATCCGTCGGTAAAGCAGCGCCCGTCCGATTCCCCCGGCCCCGGCGGCTGCCACCACTCCTGATGGGGGTTGAGTTCGCGGATGTTGGCCGGAGCCCCACCCGGATCCGCCGACGGCTTGTCACCGGCGGGCGACTTCGGCGCAGCCGACTTCTCCCCCTTCCCGGTCGGGTCCTTCCCGGCCTGGTCCTTTCCGCCGCTCTCGTCATCAAGAGGCAGCAGCCAGATGCCCAGCCCCGCCAGGACCGCCACGGCCACAGCCGCGCCCGCCGCCGCACCGATCCAGCCCCTACGACGACGGCCGCCGGCCGGCACCTGCGCGGTCGACGCCCCCTGTTGCGCGGCAACAGTGGGCACATATGTGGCCGGATGCGCCTGCGGCGCGCCACTCACCGTCCTACTCACCGGCGGCCCGAATCCAGCAGGCACCGCTTCGTCCGGGCCCGCCGGCGCCGCCAGCGCCCCGTACTGCGGATCCTCCACCAGCGCCGTCGTCACCGCACACCGCCGGATGACCTCCGCCAACCCGGGCCGCTCGCCCGGCTCCTTGGCCACGCAGGCTCGGATCAGCTCCGCGGGCCCCGACGCCGCCCCGGCGAGGTCGATGTCCTCGTGCACCACCCGGTACGAGACGCCATGCGCCTGCCCCTCCCCATAAGGCGCCCGCCCCGTCGCCGCGTACGCCATCGTGGCGCCCAGCGCGAAGACGTCCGCCGCCTCGCCCGCCTCGTTCCGTATGAGCACCTCGGGCGCGAGGAAGCCCGGCGTCCCCGGCACCATCCCCGTATGCGTCAGAGCGCTTTGCTCCAGCCCGCGCGCGATGCCGAAGTCGATCAGCTTCGGACCGACCGGCGACAGGATGACGTTGTGCGGCTTGAGGTCGCGGTGCAGCACGCCGTACGCATGCACGCTCGCCAGCGCCTCGGCGAGCGCGGCGAAGAGCCGCAGGCAGGTGTCGGGCGGCAGCGGGCCGTGCCGGCGGACCGCCTGGAGCAGCGTGGGGCCCGGCACGTACTCGGTGGCCAGCCAGTACGGCGGGGCATCCAGGGAGGCGTCGACGAGGTTCGCCGTATACGCGCCGTGCACTGCGCGCACCGTCTCCACCTCGCGCCGGAAACGCTCCAGCGCGTCCGGAGCGGCATCGGCGAAGTCATCGCGGATGACTTTGATGGCGAGTTGGCGGCCGCCCGGTGAACGCCCGAGGTACACCTGCCCCATCCCGCCGGCGCCGAGCCGGCCGAGGAGGATGTGCGGGCCTAATTGGGCAGGGTCTTGGGGGCGCAGGTGTTCGGGAGCCACGCTGGGACTCTGGCATGCGAGGAAAGGCCGTTCAAGCGGCTTCTTGATCCTGGGTGGCCACGGCACCGCGGTCGTCACGCTGCGTGCGGGACTCGTCAACGGCGTTGCCCAGAGTCACCCATCGTGATACACAGAGTAAGCAACTCAGGGGAGGTCTGCGACCCCGGCCCCGCCCCAGCGGTCCGGCTTTGCAGGAAGTTCGTATCTGCACACAACGCCCGTACGGATGACGCCAAATCGACATCCGCATCGGAGTTCATCGGGGAGGATGGGAGAGACCCGCCGACCGGCGGGCGTACGGCAACGCACCACTAGGGGCGGTGAGTTACGAGATGTTCATGGCGGCCGAGAAGGGTGACATCAACACCATTATCGATGGCATCGCCCCTGACTGGGGCCCATTCGGCAGCTTGGGCCAGGAGGCCCGGGTCATGGTGGAGGTCGTGATGGCCTTCGCCATTCTGCTGTGTCTGGCCATCGCGATCTGGGGCGCGGCGAAGCAGCGCATCGGCGCCACGGCGCTGCGCGACACCTTCAGCGCGGAGCAGGGCAAGGGGTTGATCGTCGCCGGGCTGACGGGCGTATTCATCATCGGATCGCTCGGCACGGTCTTCACCATCGTCTACGGAATGGCGGTGTAGCCCGACGGCCCGCGAGGGTCGGCGGGTTGCGCCGACCGGTCGGCCGGTGGTGGCGGCAGCAGGCTCGCACGGTGCTGTGTAGCCCGCCTGCCCGCGCCGGACCTGTCGATTCGGCTCCGCCCGGCCCTCACCCCGGCCCTCACCCTTGCCTCTCAACTCCGAGCCGCGACCGGCCCCGTACCCAACGGGGGCAGCGCGGCCCTCTCGCTTTCCGACGGCCCAGAAGGGGGGTGCGGACGGTGATGGCGACCACGGCGACGATCCATACGACGTCCGCGACCTCCGCGGCCTCCGCGACTGACGTCACGATGTCAGTGCCGGATGTCACGCTGAGTGGTGGCGCACACCGTGTGCCGACGCGTCCCGTACCCGCGCCCTGCCAAAGCGGGGTGCGGTCCTCCGGTTGGGTTGTGCGGGCGCTACGGTCCTATGTCGCAAGGGAGTTGGCGGCGTCCGCTGAGCAAGGAGCTATCCGATGAGCCACGGCGACGAGCGGTTCGACGACGTCGGCGGGCGCAACGACGGCGATTACGACTACGGCTTCGCCTACGGAGCGGGCGGCGCCGGCGAGCGCCGCCAGACGCGATTCCGGTTGCCCGGGGGCGAGGACGACTCCTTCGAGTCCGGCACGGGCGGCCCCCGCGGAGGCCGCGGCGGCCGGGGCGGGTCGAGGGCCGGGGCATCGCGCAGCATGATGGCGGTCGTCGGAATCGTGGTGGTCCTCATCGCGGCGATCGCCTTCGCCACGCGCGGCGGGGGCGGGGGCGGCTCCGGCGATGGGGAGAGCAAAGGCGGCTCGGGGACGGAGCCGACTGCTCCTAGTGGAGAGCGGCCGGTTGAGGGGAAGAACGGGGGGATCCCGGCGGGATTCGCCAAGACGGAGCAGGGGGCCCAGTCGGCGGCGGCCAATTATGCGGTGGTGCTGGTGTCCGACGACATCCTCAAGCCGGACAAGCGGCACGAGATCGTCGACCGCCTCTTCGTGCCCGCCAAAGTCGACGCCCTGCAGAGCCGGTTCGACAAGACGTACTCGAAGGACCTGCTGGACAAGCTCGGCCTCAACGAGAACGGTGAAGCGCCCAAGGGCATGACGTACATCTCCCGGACCTCCCCCATGGGCACCAAGCTGACCGACTTCAGCGACAAGGCGGCCACGCTGGAGGTCTGGTGCACGGGCGTCTACGGAACCGCGGGCGAGCGCTCGACCAACCCCGTGACCAGCGACTGGTTCACGCTGAACCTCAAGCTCCGCTGGGACAACGGCGACTGGAAGGTCGAGTCGTTCTCCCAGAAGGCAGGCCCCACCCCCGTCAACGGCGACGAGCGCGCCTCGGCCGCGGATGAGATGGCCAAGGCGGTCGACGAGTTCGGAGGGTTCACGTATGCCCGCTAACCGACGCCGAGCGCTATCCACCGCCGCCGTGCTGGCGTCGGTGCAGGCCACCGCGGTCGTATTCGCGGCGCGGGTCGCCGCGGCGCCGTCACCCGATCCGACGGACGATCGCTGCGATCTCATCGTGGGCCCCGCCGCCGACTACTGCAAGAACGAGGACTCCGGCGGCAAAGGCAACACCCCCTCCCCCTCCGACGTAGGCGACTCCGTAGACCCCCTCTCCTCCCTCGCCAAAGGCTGCGCCAAAGCCGCGTCCTGGACGATCGACAAGCTCGGCGAGGCGGTCAAAGAGACCACCACGGTCGACTTCACCAATACGACCTTCCTCCGGCAGTACGCCGTCGTCTTCGCCGCCTCCACCATCCTCACCCTCACCCTCTGGCTGCTGGCGGTCGCCAAGCGCGCCATCCGCGGCGTCCCGCTCACCGAGGCGCTCACCGAAGCCATCGGGTTCCTGTGGCTCACCGTGCTGGCCTCCGCCTTCACGCCGCTGGTCCTCTACACCGTGGTCGCCGCCACCGACGGCGTCACCGAAGCCATCGGCAGCGGTACGGCGCAGGACACCGACACCTTCTTCGGTGGCTTCTCCGAGGCGCTCAAGAAGGGGAATGACATCGGCGGCGGCCCGATCATGCTGATCGTCGTGTCACTCGTCTCCGTACTCGCCGCAGGAGTCCTGTGGCTTGAGCTCGTCATCAGAGCAGCGCTGCTGTACGTAGGCGCGATGCTCGGCACCGCCGTGTACGCCGGGCTGGTCGACAAGAACATGTGGCACCACGTCCGCCGCTGGGCGGGCATCATGATCGCCGTCATCCTGGTCAAACCAGTGGTCGTCATCGTGCTCAGCCTCGCCGGCGCGCTGTCGGCCGACGACGGGCCGGATTCCTTCTCCGCCGTCGTCTCCGGCCTCGCGATCATCCTGCTGGCCATCTTCGCCAGCGCGATGATCTACCGCTTCGTGCCGGGCTTCGGCGACGAGATCATGTCGGCGAAGGCGGGCCGCAGGGCGAGCTCGTCCAACCCGGCCGCCGCGGTCATGGCGTCCCCGGCCGCGCTGGTCTCGCAGGGCATCAAGACGCACAGCTCCCGCTCGTCCTCCAAGAGCGAGTCGCCGAACGGCGGCGGCCAGGGCCGTCCCACGAACCCGGCCTCCGGCGGCGTAGCCGCCCACAGCACCCGCACCAGCGGCGGAGGAGGAGGCGGCGGACAAGGCGGCGGAGCCAACGGCGCCCCGCAGAACCGCCCCCGCGCCGCCCAGCCCCCGCCGCAGGCCCAACCGCACCAGCCGCGCCCATCCCGCAGGAGCGGCCCCAACCGAGGAGGTGACCAGCGGTGACGACGGAAGCGCACGGAGCGCCCCTCACCCCCCGACGCACGTACCTCATCGGCAAGTCGAGACCCAACGCCATCGTCGGCCGCAACCGCGAGTCCGGCGAGATCGCGCTGATCATCGCGGGCGCCGCCATCGGCATGATGTGCGGCCTCCTCGTCCCCGTCCTCTCGCTCCGCATCGTCACCCTGCTCGGCTTCCCCCTCGTCGCGCTCGCCGCGGTCTATGTGCCGTACCAAGGGCGCACCTTCTACCGGTGGTTCGAGATCAAACGCACCCATAAGCGCACCCTCCGCCAGGGCACCACCTACCGCTCCGCCGCCCCCGAGGCAGGCATCCGCCTCGACGGCAGCGAGGCCGAGGTCGCCCCGCCGCCCGGCATCGGCCGCATCAACTGGCTGGCCGCCCCCTTCGGCCCAGACGAGGTGGCGGTCCTCCTGCACGCCGACCGCCGCACCGTGACCGCCGCCATCGAGATCGAGGGCCCGGGCGTGGGCCTGCGTGACAGCGAGGACCAGGAGGCCCTCGTCGACCGCTTCGGCACCCTCCTGAAGCATGTGGCGAACGGCGACGGTTACGTTTCCCGGCTGCAGATGCTCGCCCGTACGCTGCCCGCCGACCCGGACGCGCACGCCAAGGACGTCGCGCAGCGCGGCGACGTCCAGGCGCCGCCGTGGATCCAGGACTCGTACGACCAGCTGCAGTCCATGGTCTCCACCTCCTCGGAGCAGCACCGCGCCTACCTGGTCGCCTGCATGCCGTACACCCGCGAACTCGGCCAGGAGGCGACGGCCGTGGCGAAGTCGGGCCGCGCGGCCCCCGGCGGCAAGCGGCAGCGGCTCAGCCGCGACGACGGCCTGGCGATCGTGATGGCCCGCGAGCTCGGCGACATCTGCGCGCGGCTCGCGGAGGCCGACATCCGCGTACGGCAGCCGCTCGGCAAGGCGCGGCTTTCGTCGCTGGTCCATGCGATGTACGACCCCGACCACGCGATAGATCACATCCAGGCGATGTCGGAGCGCAACGCCTGGCCGGCCGAACTGGACGCCATGGAGCCCACGTACGTGACCGCGAAGACCCGCGAGTCGGCGACCCGGGAGCCGTGGTGCCATGCCACGGCCTGGGTGAAGGAGTGGCCGATGACGCCCGTCGGCGTCAACTTCCTGGCGCCGCTGCTCGTCCACACCCCGGATGTGATCCGTACGGTCGCGGTCACCATGGACCTGGAGCCCACCGAGCTCGCGATCGAGCGGATGCTGACGGAGAAGACCAACGACGACGCGGAGGCATCCCGCGCGGCCAAGATGAACCGCGTCGTGGACCCGCGTGACATCGCCCACCACTCCCGCATCGACCAGCGCGGCGACGACCTGGCCTCGGGCGCCGCGGGCGTCAACCTCGTCGGCTACATCACCGTCTCCGCCCGTACGCCAGAAGCGCTGCACCGCGACAAGCGGACGATCCGCGCCTCGGCCGGCAAGTCGTATCTGAAGCTGGAATGGTGCGACCGCGAGCACCACCGCGCCTTCGTCAACACCCTCCCCTTCGCCACCGGAATCCGGCGGTGATGCGGCCATGCCTTCGAACTCGCGGTATTCGAGCGGCGATATCCTCTCGCAGGTCACGGAGGCCTTCACCGGCCTGGTCTTCGGCAAGGTGGAGACCCAGCGGATCCCGGTCCGGACCTCCACGAACCAGGCCCAGGCCGTCTATCTCCCGACGGCCGCGCCAGGGCTCGGCGACTCGGGCGTGATCATCGGCCGCGAGGTCTACAGCGGCAAGGGCTACATCTACGACCCCTTCCAGCTCTACGGACAGCAGCTCCCCGCCCCGCACTGGCTGGTGCTCGGCGAGTCGGGCAACGGCAAGTCGGCGCTGGAGAAGACCTACGTGCTGCGCCAGCTCCGCTTCCGCGACCGCCAGGTGGTGGTGCTCGACGCGCAGGGCGAGGACGGCGTCGGCGAGTGGGCGCTGATCGCCCAGCAGCTCGGCATCACCCCGATCCGCCTGGACCCGATGGCCGCCCTCAACGACGGCATCCGCCTCAACCCCCTCGACCCGGCGATCACCCAGACCGGCCAACTGGCCCTGCTCCGTACGATCATCGAGGTCGCCACCGGCAACCCCCTGGACGAGCGCTCCGGCTTCGCGCTGAAGGTGGCCCACGCCTCGGTCAACGACTGGGCGGAGCAGGCCACCGCCAAGGAGGGCGCGCAGGCCCGCCAGCCAGTCCTCACCGACATCGTCGAGCAGCTCCGCCACCCCGAGCCGACCGCCGCCGAGGCGATGAACGTGGAGGTGGAGGACGTACGGGCCTGGGGCCTTGACGTGGCGCTGGTGCTGGACCGGCTGGTGGACGGCGACCTGCGCGGCATGTTCGACGGCCCGACCACCATCGGCATCGACCTCGACTCGCCGCTGATCGTCTTCGACCTCTCGCACATCGACCGCAATTCGATCGCCATGCCGATCCTGATGGCGATCGTCGGGGTGTGGCTGGAGCACACCTGGATTCGCCCCGACCGGGTCAAGCGCATCTTCCTGGTGGAAGAGGCCTGGCACATCATCAACTCCCCCTTCGTCGCCCAGCTCTTCCAGCGCCTGCTGAAGTTCGGCCGCCGGCTCGGCCTCTCCTTCGTGGCGGTGGTCCACCACCTGTCGGACGTCGTCGACGGCGCGGCGGCGCGAGAGGCGGCCGCGATCCTGAAGATGGCCTCGACGCGGACGATCTACGCCCAGAAGGCCGATGAGGCGAGAGCGACGGGCAAGGTGCTCGGCCTGCCACGCTGGGCCCAGGAGATCATCCCGACGCTGACGCCGGGCATCGCGGTCTGGGACGTCAACGGCAATGTGCAGGTGGTCAAGCACCTGGTCACGGAGGCGGAACGCCCCCTGGTCTTCACGGACCGGGCGATGACCGAGTCCTCGACGGATCTGGACCACCGGCCGGAGCTGGAGGCGGGCGACGGCGAGCTGACGGGGTCGCCGTCGCTCACGAAGCGCTCGACGGTGGCGTAGCGGATGGCGGGCGGCGGCATTGGAGCCGGGGCTGGGGCCGACGGGCGGCGCGAGCGGGGCATCCCGGATGCGCTGCTGGTCGGCTCGCTGGCCTTCCTGCTGTCGCTGACGGCGCTGGTGTGGTCGTCGACGGGTCTGGCGGGGGTGCTGGCGCACGGGGCGTGGCCGAAGGGCGTGACGTTCTCCCGTACGCCGGTCGCGATGCGCGAATTGATCAAGCAGCCGCACGACTTGACGGGCGCGTGGCCGGAGACGCCGGCGGCGGCGCTGTCGGGATGGGGGCTCTTCTGGGGCCTGCTCATCGGGCAGGTGCTGGTGCTGCTGACGCTGGTCCTCTTCGCAGCGACGACGGTGACGCGGTGGCGAGCGGTGCGCGGGGCGCGTGCTGCGCACGACGCGCGCGCGAAGGAGTGGGCGGGCGATGAGGCGCTACGGGCCTCGCTGTCCGCGGAGGAAGAGCCCGCGCCCCGGTCGCGGGAGGATCAGCGGCCCGCTTCGCCGCGGAAGGGGGAGCGGCAGCGGCCCGCCCCGCCGCAGGACACGGAGCCGTCCGCCCCTCCGCGGCAGCGTGAGCCGCAGCCATCAGCCCCGTCGTGGGACAACTTCCCGCAAGACGAACCGGACCGGCGCCACGAACCCGCCGACCATGCAGGCGACCCAACCCCCCACCCGACAGCCGCACACCTCGCCGACCCGACTCCGACCACACCGCCCGACCCGCCCGGCAGGGCCCAGCGCACCGGCCTCCTCTACCGCCGCACCCTCACCCCCGGCGAGCCGGAGGCCATCGCCCGCGACACCCTCCTGGCCGCCGAAGGCCCCGCCGTCGTCGTGACGTCCAACCCCACCCTCTGGTCCGACACCAAGGACTCCCGCGCCAAGCTGGGCCCCACGCTCCTCTACGACCCCGCCCAACTCTGCGACACCCCCGACCGCTTGCGCTGGTCCCCCGTCCGCGGCTGCGCCGACCGTACGGAAGCCACCACCCGCGCCGCGGCCCTCCTCACCCCGCTCCGCTCCCCGCACCGCGCCGACCCGGTCGCCGACGCCGCGCAAACCCTCCTGGCCTGCTGGCTGCACGCCGCAGCCGTCGACGACCGCAACTTCAGCCACGTACACCGCTGGGCAGCCGCCAAGGGCGCCGCCCACGAGCCGGTCCGCATCCTGCGTACATCGACGAAGGCGGCCTCCGGCAGCGCGGGCGAACTGGAATCCATCCTCACCGCCCACCCCGAACGCCGCGACGAGGCCCAGGACTTGGTAAAACGTGCTCTCGGCGTCCTCTCCACGCTCCACATCCGGAACGCGACCAACCCAAATCGGACAGATTCGCTCACGCTGGAGTCATTTATCGACGAGGGGGGAACGCTCTACGCGGTGGGCGAGGCGATCGAAGACCCGCGCCGCAGCCCCGGAGCCATGCCGCTCCTGACGGCATTGGCAGCAGACGTGGTCGAGCACGGCCGCCGCATGGCCGCACGGTCATCCACCGGCCGGCTCGACCCACCACTCACCCTCGTCCTGGACGACGTGGCCGCCGTCGCCCCGATCCCCACGCTCCCGGACCTCCTGGCCCCGGCCACGGCAGAACGCACCGGCATCCCGGTCCTGGCCCTCCTCCGCTCCCCGGAACAGGCCACGGCCCACTGGCCGAAGCTCACGGAGGGCTGACAACTGGGGCCCTTTCCCCAAGTATGTGGCTGTGGCTGTCGCTGTCAGGACAGGCAGCACGGCTACACAGGCTACGGCGGGGGCGGGAAGGCAGGCGGAGGACGTTGACAGAGTTCCTGAAGGCAGCGGGCGGCGAGCTGGCGTACGAGGTGACCGGCGAAGGCCCGCTCGTGGTGCTGGCGCACGGCATGGGCGACGGCCGCAAGGCGTACCGCCACCTGCTCCCCCACCTGACCGGCTACCGGGTGGCCACGCTGGACATCCGCGGACACGGCGAGTCGAGCACGGGCTGGCCGAGCTACACCCGCACTGACGTGGCAACCGACATCCTGGCCCTCATCCGCCACCTGGACAGCGGCCCAGCGGTGGTAGTGGGCCACTCCTTCGCCGGCGGCGCGGCCACCATCGCGGGCGCCGAGGCGCCGGAGCTGATCACGGCGGTGGTGGAGATCGGCCCGTTCACGAAGGACCAGAAGATCGACGTCGGCGGCCTGCTGCGCAACGCACACCACCGCAGAGGCATCGTCCGCCTGATGGGCGCGGCGCTCTTCAAGAGCCCGCGGCTGTGGCGTAGATACTTGGACGTGTCGTACGCGGGCGCCCGCCCGACCGACTACAAGGCGTACGTGGAGGCGCTGGACGCGGACCTGCGCAGAGCGGGCCGCTTCGATGTGGTCAGCAAGATGGGCATGTCGAAGCCATCGGACGCGGGCGCCCAACTGCCCAACCTGCACCGCCCGGCGCTCATCCTCATGGGCACACGCGACCCCGACTGGGCCGACCCGCGGGCCGAGGCGGAGTCGATCGCCGCGCAACTGTCCGACGCGACCGTCGTGATGATCGAAGGCGCGGGCCACTATCCGCACGCCCAGTTCCCGGAGGAGGTCGCCGCGGCCCTGCTGCCCTTCCTCAAGGCGCACACCGGCGCCTAGCGCATGCGGCGCCTAGCGCTTGCGGCGTACCTTGAACCTGAGGTGGAGCACCCGGTCGCCTTGGATGACCACGTGGGGGTCCTCCAGCAGCTGCTGGTGGTCGATGCTGCCGAAGTAGCGTTTGCCGCCGGACCCGAAGACCACCGGTACGACGTCCATGGCCACCTCGTCCACAAGTCCGGCCGCGAGGATCTGACCGCCCACCTCGCCGGCGCTCACCGCAACGACTCGCTCCCCGGCGAGCTCCTGGGCCCTGTCGATGGCAGCCTGCACACCGTCGACGAAGTGGAACGACGCCTCGGGGTGCCAGCCCTCCGGCTTGGGGCGGTGGGACACGACGACCACGTGCTCGCCGGCGGGCTGCTTGCCTTCCCAGCCATTCATCAGGTCGAAGAAGTGGCGGCCCATCACGATCGTGCCGATCGACTCCCACATCGGCCGGACGTACGCCGCCGACGCCGGGGAGACTTTGAAGCCGCTGGCGGCACTGGTGATGGGGGTGTCCCCGCTGAAGTACCAATCGTGGAGCGGCCCGACGTCGTCGTTGGCGTCGGCGATGAAGCCGTCCGCCGACACCACGTTGTGCATGATCACTGTGCCCATGAGTCCTCCTCGGGTCCGCCTCGGCCGCTCGCCCGCGTCTACGCGTGCACCCCGATCATGTCGCGCCGGGGCGGAGCCGGGCATGTAAGAAATCAATCGGCGGAAATCAATCGGCGGGCATCGGACCGGCGTCCGGCGGGAACCCCGGCGCGGCGGGGAATCGGCGCCGCAGGGCCAGGTACTCCGTCGGAGTATGCCCGGTGAAGTCCTTGAACTCCCTGCTGAAATGCGCCCGGTCGAAGTAGCCCGCCTCGTGCGCGAGCTCCGACCAGTCGACCGGCCGCAGAGCATCCACGGACAGGATCAGCCGCGCGAACCGGTAGATCCGCGCCACCCGCTTCGGCGTGACCCCGACATGAGCCTTGAACTGCGCGGCCAGGTGGTTCCCGCTCACCCCGGCACCCGCAGTGAGCACACCGATCGGGACGGTGCCGCTGGACGTCGCCAACCGCCCGCCCGCGTGCAGGACCAGGCCAAGCCCGCGCGCAGGCGCCTCGGCCAGCCGCGACAGCAGCTCCGCCTCCAGCACCCGCAGTGTCTCGCCCGCCGAGGCGACGCCGCCGACCTGGTTACGGATACGGTCCACCGACCGCTGCCAGACGACATCGACCGGCACCCACCGGTCCCGCAGCTCGCTGGCCGGCATATCGACGAACGGCGACATCCCCCACGGCTTGAAGTGCACACCTACGAGCCGGACTCGTGCGGGGTACTCGACGAGGAAACGCCTGGTCCACACGCCCATGAACCACCCATCGGCCAACACGGCCGGCGCAACGCCAGGCTGGGAGTCCCACAGGCGGACGGGCTCGCCGAGGTTGAGGAAGAGGTGCGCCGACGGCATCGGCGGGATGTTCATCCGGCGGTGGTGCGGCACTCCGGTCAGGCAGTAGATGTCGTCGATGAACCGGTCGAGGGGCGGACAGGGCACCCGGCCGACGTATTCCACCGGCACAGTGTGCCCGGCAGCCATTGAAGATCGCTAGGGGCGGGTGAAACGCAAGAAGGCCCCCGCCTGTTGGCGGGGGCCTTCTTACAAAGATTGTTCGGCGGCGACCTACTCTCCCACACAGTCCCCTGTGCAGTACCATCGGCGCGGAAAGGCTTAGCTTCCGGGTTCGGAATGTAACCGGGCGTTTCCCTAACGCTATGACCACCGAAACACTATGAAACACACAAACCGGAGCACCCGACCTGGGGTGCTGCGAGACGGTTGTTGTCTCAGAAACCAGACAGTGGACGCGAGCAGCTATGGACAAGTCCTCGGCCTATTAGTACCAGTCAACTCCACCCCTTACAGGGCTTCCATATCTGGCCTATCAACCCAGTCGTCTACTGGGAGCCTTAACCCCTCAAAGGGGGTGGGAGTCCTCATCTCGAAGCAGGCTTCCCGCTTAGATGCTTTCAGCGGTTATCCTTTCCGAACGTAGCCAACCAGCCATGCCCTTGGCAGAACAACTGGCACACCAGAGGTCCGTCCGTCCCGGTCCTCTCGTACTAGGGACAGCCCTTCTCAAGACTCCTACGCGCACAGCGGATAGGGACCGAACTGTCTCACGACGTTCTAAACCCAGCTCGCGTGCCGCTTTAATGGGCGAACAGCCCAACCCTTGGGACCGACTCCAGCCCCAGGATGCGACGAGCCGACATCGAGGTGCCAAACCATCCCGTCGATATGGACTCTTGGGGAAGATCAGCCTGTTATCCCCGGGGTACCTTTTATCCGTTGAGCGACGGCGCTTCCACAAGCCACCGCCGGATCACTAGTCCCGACTTTCGTCCCTGCTCGACCCGTCAGTCTCACAGTCAAGCTCCCTTGTGCACTTACACTCACCACCTGATTACCAACCAGGCTGAGGGAACCTTTGGGCGCCTCCGTTACTCTTTGGGAGGCAACCGCCCCAGTTAAACTACCCACCAGACACTGTCCCTGATCCGGATCACGGACCGAGGTTAGACATCCAGCACGACCAGAGTGGTATTTCAACGACGACTCCACCCATACTGGCGTATGAGTTTCAAAGTCTCCCACCTATCCTACACAAGCCGAACCGAACACCAATATCAAGCTATAGTAAAGGTCCCGGGGTCTTTCCGTCCTGCTGCGCGAAACGAGCATCTTTACTCGTAGTGCAATTTCACCGGGCCTATGGTTGAGACAGTCGAGAAGTCGTTACGCCATTCGTGCAGGTCGGAACTTACCCGACAAGGAATTTCGCTACCTTAGGATGGTTATAGTTACCACCGCCGTTTACTGGCGCTTAAGTTCTCAGCTTCGCATGATCGAAACCACGCTAACCGGTCCCCTTAACGTTCCAGCACCGGGCAGGCGTCAGTCCGTATACATCGCCTTACGGCTTCGCACGGACCTGTGTTTTTAGTAAACAGTCGCTTCTCGCTGGTCTCTGCGGCCACCCCCAGCTACGAGGAGCAAGTCCTCTCACCGGGTGTGGCCCCCCTTCTCCCGAAGTTACGGGGGCATTTTGCCGAGTTCCTTAACCATAGTTCACCCG